>NZ_KB375282.1:0-140000 GCF_000314675.2 Afipia broomeae ATCC 49717
TTATCCTGACTCTGTGATCCTGTCTCAGAATCAGCCATGGAGATGCATCACCGGTGGTTCCGGTGAGGCTCTTCAGACGTCCGGGTCAAGCGTTCCCGCAGCGTAGCGAGGACAACGCTTGACGCGGCGGCGACACCACAAGCTGTTGATGGGGTGCAGGCGAAGTCCTGCACCCCTGCCACGCGGCGAGCGGGAGAGCGCGAGGGGAACCCCTCGCATTCTAAACAATGAAGTTGCGCCGAAGGCGCTCCGCTTAGGTATCTTGCGTGCAGTTGTATTTTACAGACGTTGATGTTGTTTCGCGCCCGCTTTCGATTGGTGACCTTGCAGTGAACGTGGTGGCCGGCGCGCTCGGCACCGCCGAGCGCGCCGGATTGATCGAGGGCATGCCCTTCATCTTGATGGATGACGGGAGCTACGATCTTCATCTCAATCGATTCTTCCGCGTATGTCCGGGCATGGGTGCGCGGTCGCCGAACACATGGCGCTCCTACGCCCACGACATTCTCGTCTGGGCGCGTTTTCTCAGCGAGCGGCGGGACCGCAAGACGGTCTGGCAGGCCGACCGTCACGACGTGCTGGCCTTTCACCGGGCGCGGCGCCTGTCGGACGCCGCGTTCCGAGTCTCGGCGGCGAGCTGGAACCGCGGCATTGCGGCACTCGATAAGCTTTATCGGTGGGCCGTCGAAGAAGGGATCATCACGACCTCGCCCTTCAGCTATGGCGTCACCCTTCGCAGGGCAGCTGGCACGCGCGCCGTGCTGGCCGTTACGACGAACCGGGCGCGCGAGCGCGCGGCACGGCAGCACGATATGCGTTACGTTGATCTCGGCCGCTATCTGTTATTCCGCGACGTGGGGCTGAGAGGACGCTCGCCCGACGGCACGGACGATCCGACGTGGCGTGGCCGCAATGGCGAACGGAACGCGCTCTTCGCAGAGCTGTTGGTCACGACTGGACTGCGGCTGACCGAAGGCGGTAGCCTGCTTCTGGCTGATCTTCCTCGTGCGACAGAAGCCGGATTGCGCTCGGTCGTATTCGATCTGCCAGGCGCGGTCGCCAAGGGCGGACGGCCGCGCCGTGTTCGCATTCCCCGTCGGGTATTGGCGCTGATCAATGACTACATCGATCTCGAGCGAACCATATCGTCCGCCCGATGGGAGCCATCGGTCACCAATCCACTCTGGTTGGCGCCGGAGGGCGGGAGGATCGTCGACGCGGCGGGCAAGCGGGTCCGGCTCGATCGGCTGACGCCGAGCGAGCGACGGCGTGTGCTGATCGGCGTGCCCGGCAAGGCGCAACACGCCTTGCTCTGGTTGACGGAAGGTGGCCGGCCGGTCCCATCAGCCACTTGGGAAGCGGCTTTTCGCCGGGCCTGCGTCCGCTGTCGCCGTTTCGGGATCGACCTCGACGTATCGCCCCATACATTGCGGCACTCCTTCGCCGTCAACATGCTTTCAATGCTGATCCGCGAGCAGATTGGCGCGGTGTTCGATCCGCAGGATCGGCACGGCGCGGCCTATCGCCGGATTCTCGGCGATCCCTTGCAGAAGCTGCAGCATCTGCTGGGGCACGCGAGTGTGACCAGCACCTACATCTATCTCGACAGCTTGGCTGAAGCGCAGGAACTGGTCGAGGCGGCCGCGGATCGCTGGGCCCAAGATACGGCCGGTGATGCGCAATGACCGCCGCCATGACTACATCGGCGCGGCGGCCTGGCCGTCGTGCCCTCTTTCCCGAGACGCTGCCCGATCCCGAGGAGGAAGCTGCAGCGGCGATCGCATCGCTCCGCTTCCCTGTCACCCTCGCGGACCGCACCGTGACGATCGACCTGACGATGCTGGGCGGTCGCAGAGCATTGGCGCGGACGCTTGCGGGGGCGCTTTGGCGCGCCTGCCAGGTTGGCGGTCCGGCAGGCTCGATCTCGACCGCCGCTGCCTACGCCAATGCGCTCAAGATGTTCTGGCGCTACCTCGACGCCGGCACTCATCACGTGATGCGTCTGTCGGACGTCAACGCCGCGTGCATCGACGGTTTCGACGCTTGGATGGAAGAGAGTGGCCTGCATCCCAATCATCGGTTGCACCGGATGAGCAAGGTGCTCAATCTGCTCCGGCTGGCGGATGCGGCAGAACCGCGGCAATTGCCACCTGATGCGTCGCGCCGGCTCATGTACACGAGTAATCGGCCGGGCGTGCGCGCCCAACCGCGCGATGCCTATGGCGATGATGTTGCGTCGGCACTGCGAAGTGCAGCACGCGCCGACCTCAGCGCGATCATGCATCGCTTTGCTGCGGCCGAGCGCCTTCCGGCGCACGACGATGCCGATCGGAGCAGCGTTCTGGCAGCAGCACACGAAGCGGCCATGGCAGCGATCGATGTCGAAGGCGTCATCGGGCACCGGCATCCGCTCTTCAAACGGCTCTATACGCTTCGCCGGGAAAGCGGTTTGGCGAACGATCGCCTGATCCACGATCTCCATGGCCGTCGGCACCTCCTCGCCGCCGACTTGGTGCCGCTCATCGTTCTCATTTCGCTCGAGTCTGGTCTCGAGGTCGAAGCCATCAAGGGATTGCGGTCAGACTGCCTGAAGAACCCATCCGGCGGCTATGTCGAGATCGAGTATTGCAAGCGGCGGGCGCGCGGCGCCGAGTGGAAGCGACTGCGCGTCCGCGCTGGCGGATCGTCGACGCCCGGCGGCCTGGTTCGGAAGGTGCTGCACTGGACGGAAGCCGCCAGACACCGGCTCGGCGTGCACTCGCTGTGGGCTCATTTCGCCTGGGGCCGGCTGACCCCACGCGTCCTAAGCATGAAGGAAGTTATCGCCTCATGGGTCGGACGGCATGGCATCCTCGACGAGCAGGGCCGGCCGCTCCGCCTCAACCTGACCCGCCTGCGCAAGACCCATAAGGCGGCATGGTATCGCCGAACCGGCGGCCAGCTCGACCGCTTCGCGGTCGGGCACAGCATCGCGGTCGCGGCCAATCACTACGCCGACATTCCCGCGCTTCGCCATCTCCACGAAGCGACCATTGCCGACGCCATGACCGATGCGCTCGACGCCGCTCGGCAGCCGCACGTCTTGTCATCAGGGCAGGAGGCCGCCCTTCGAGCTGATCCTGACGAGGCCGGTGATCTGGCGGTCACGGGCGCCGCCGCCGTCAATGCCCTGTTAAGCGGCGAGCAGGACGTCTGGCTCGCCAGTTGCGGCGGCTTCTACAAGAGCCCGTTCGGGGCCGACGGCGAAGCCTGTCCGTCGCCATTCTGGGGATGCCTGGAATGCAGCAATGCGGTGATTACCGCCCGCAAGCTGCCCGCGCTCCTGTCGTTCCTTACCTTCATCCGCGCGCAAAGGCAGACGCTCACCGAACATGACTGGACGACGAAGTTCGGACGCGTTCACAGACGGATCGCCGATCAGATCCTGCCCCGCTTCAGTGATGCCGAGATCGAGCAGGCGCGTCAGGTCGCGGCTTCAGACCCGGCGCTGATTTACCTGCCGCCTGAAGCGGGAGCGCCGTGATGCCGACGCCGATCACGCTGCCGGCGCGGCGGTCGCTGCCATCCGCCATCTATGGTGACGACGAGCCTGTCCTCGCCGGCGTCACGGTCAGGGAGGATGTCGACCGCGCGCAGCTTCCCCGTTTCGGTGACGATCACTGGGATTTGGGCGCCACCATCTTCCGCGTGAACGCCCGCTACAGCAATTATCGGCTGAACTTCGCCCGCATCGCCGATCCTGTGACGCAGCGGCTTGCGAAGGAGTATGTGATCGCCCGTTTGCGCATCCATGTGCCGGGATACCGCGCGCCTTGTGGTGCGACCTCGGCGATCCGCTTGCTGCGCTACATCCAGCATTTCGCGGCGTTTCTCAGCACAAGGATCGGTGCCGTCGATCTGAGCCGGATCGATCAGGCGCTGCTCGATGCCTATCTGGTGCACGCCCGCGACGGCGGGCGGCGAACGCCCAACGAGACGGTGAAGTATGTCGAAGTGCCGATCGATCTGCATCATTTGTCGCCATGGTTGACGGGCGGCGGCATCGGCATTCTTCCGTGGCGCGGGCGCGCGGCGCACCATGTTGCAGGACGTCCGCCTGCGCCCGCCGAGAATGCCACGCCGCGCATTCCCGAGCCGATCATCGGCGCCATGCTTCGCTGGTCGCTCAAGTACATCGAGGTCTATGCGCCGGATATCCTGGCGGCGCGCGCAGAACTCGATGCCCTGGAAGCCCGCTGCGCTCGATTGATGGCGCGCGATGCCCGGACAAGTCGAGCCGTTGCCAAGACCTACCGCGCCCGTGTCGCGAAGTGGGTCGACGCGCGCCGGGCCGCAGGCCGAGGCGTGCCGATCTGGGAGCGGGCGCCCAACGCCGCCCGCCGGATCGATCCGCTGACCGGCCGCGAGATTCCTCCCTACAACCTCCATCTGATGCGGCTGCATGTCGGAGCTCCCGAGAGCGGGCGCGTCAGCCAATCCGAACCGACCGCGCGGCTGATCGATGCCGCGGCGGCTGAACTGGGAACCGAGATCGGCGGTCTCAATACGCCAATCTCGATCGATACCGACACGGGTTTGCCATGGCGCGAGCGCTTCGACGGCTTAAGCCTCGCCCGCGAGGAGCGGATGCTGCAAGCCGCCTGCTATGTGGTCTGCGCCTATCTCACCGGCATGCGCGACAGCGAGGTGCAAGCCATGCAGCCGGGCTGCGTGTCGGCGGTTCGTAGCGCCGATGGCCTGGTCGAACTCTACCGGGTGCGCAGCACCGTCTACAAGCGTCAAGGCGCACGCGGCATGATGGCCGACTGGATCACGATCGAGCCGGTCGCTCGCGCCGTCGCGGTCATGGAGGCCCTCTCCGCACCTAATCGCCGCGAGAAGGGATTGTCATCCTTATGGGTGACGCTGAAGGATTGGCCCTGGAGCAACGATCATCTCGGCATGGGTGCGACGATCACGCTCAATCTGTTTCGCGACGGGCTGGATGCGCGCTCCGCCGACACGCCGGCGATCCCACGGATCGGAGACGAGCCCTGGAAGTTCACCACCCGGCAATTACGCCGCACGGTCGCATGGTACATCGCCAATCGGCCGTTCGGCACCGTTGCGGGAAAGATCCAGTACAAGCACGCCTCGGTCGCCATGTTCGAAGGCTATGCGGGCTCGGCGCACACGGACTTCCGTCTGGCCGTGGAGCGCGAACGCGCGCTTGGCCAACTCGACGACATCGTTGCTCATTACGAAGCGTTTCTTCGTCATGAGGGTCCGGCGGGACCAGGCGCGACACGATTGCGGCGGGAGTTCGCGCGTGTGCAGGACGAACTCGGCGAGCTTCCCGGCCGGATCATGGATCGCAAACGGTTGCGCACCATGTTGGCTCATCTCGGTCGAACCTTGCACGTCGGCTTTCTCAACGACTGCCTCTTCGATGCCGCGACCGCGCTGTGCCTCAACGCCGCACCGCATTCCGAGCGGGCGGCACCGGCCTTGTCCCGATGCAGCCCCGATCGCTGCCCGAACGCCTGTTTGACCGCCCGACACCGCGAGCCGTGGCAAGCCTCGATCGCGGACGGCGAAGCCCTGCTCGCCGACCGGCGCCTGTCGCCGCTGCAGCGCGCGGCCATCACACGCGACAACGAACGCAAGCGTCGGCTGATCGCACATCTGATGGACGGTGATGCATGACCAGCCTGGGTCCGAAGAGCGAGGCGGCATTGAGGGCGGGAATGGCACGACTGCTCGACGGTCGGCCCGAGCGCACCGACGGCGCGCTCACCGTCTCCAATCTGGCGCGCGAGGCCGGCGTCAGCCGGGCAACGGCGAACCGTGCGATCGATCTTCTTGCTGAGTTTCGCGCCGCCGAAGTACGCCACCGGCGATCATCTCCCCAGGCACTGAAGGAGCGTGTCCGCTTCCTCGAAGCCGAGCTCCGGGCCGTGCGTGGCGCCGAGATGACCGAGTTGCGTGCGCTCACCCGCACACTCGCACAGCACATCCAGGTGCTGACGTTGCAGGTTGCCGAGCGTGACGAGGTGATTGTCGGCTTGCAGAATGAACTGGCGCGATCGAATGAGGCCAAGGTCGTTCCGCTGCGGCGCTCGCCGCGAGATGGCGCTGGCTGAGAGCCACGCAATATCCCCGTAACCGGCCGGTCCTGCGGCCATCGGTCGTGGCCGACGTCTCCTGTGCTCGCCCGTCGAGGCAGGGGCTCGGTTGTGGCAGACGTTGCCAGCCCGTCAACCCTGTTCCGCACCGGTAACCGAGAACAGGGTGTGACGGCCCGGCTCGCCGCGTCTGCCCCTGCCGCTTCGCCCTCGACGGAGAGGGCGAGCACAGGAGGCACCCATGACCACCAATCGCAACAGCCAGGCCCGCACCGTCAACGATATCTACGAGCGCGTGACCAACCAGATCATCGCCGCCATCGAGGCCGGCGCCGGAGATTACCGGATGCCCTGGCATCACGACGGATCGGCCATCACCAGGCCCGTCAACGTCACTTCACGCAAGGCCTATCGCGGCGTCAACGTCATCACCCTCTGGGCTGCGGCGCATGCGGCCGGCTATCCCGCCGGCATCTGGGGCACCTATCGCCAATGGCACGAACTCGGCGCTCAGGTTCGCAAGGGCGAGCGCGGCCACCTCGTCGTGTTCTGGAAGACGGCAGATCGCAGCAGCGACACAGATCGTCAGGATGGCGACGACAATCATCACGAGCCCGCACGGCGCCTGTTTGCTCGCGGCTACACTGCCTTCAATGCCGCTCAGGTCGACGGCTACACACCGCCCGAGCTGCCGGTGCTTCCCGAGGTCGAGCGGATCGAGCACGCCGAGCGCTTCTGCGCCGCCCTTGGCATCGATATTCGCCACGGCGGATCACAAGCTTGCTACATCCCGTCCAAGGATCACGTGCAGATGCCCGAGTTCGCTTGCTTCCGGGACGCGATTGCCTACTACGCCGTGTTGCTCCACGAATGCGGCCACGCTTCCGGCGCCAAGAATCGCCTCGACCGCGATCTCTCCGGACGGTTCGGCTCGGCCGCCTACGCCATGGAAGAATGCACGGTCGAGCTTCTCAGCGCCATGATCTGCGCCGACCTCAACCTCAGTGTTGAGCCACGACCCGACCACGCCCGCTACATCGCCTCCTGGCTCGAAGTGCTGCGCTCCGACAAGCGCGCCATCTTCACCGCGGCGAGCAAGGCACAAGAGATCACCGACTGGATGCACGCCCGGCAAGCCAATGCTCATGGGCACGACGTCAGGGGCGCTGCATAGGCGCCCCCTCAACGGGCCGTTTCAAAGGGTCCACCGGGTGCGATCAGTTGACCGCACCCTCCCGGAACAGCGTCTCGATCAGCGCGCATTCCGGCAACGTGCCGTCAGCACATTGCGCGACAACCTTCTTGAGCACCCGCTCCATGCGCTTCAGATCGGCGATCTTCGCCTGCACGTCCTCAAGGTGTGCGGCGGCGACGGCGCGCGCCTCGGCACAGGGCTGGTCGCGCTCGTCGACGAGACGCAGTAGCTCACGGATTTCATCAAGGGAGAAGCCGAGCTCGCGCGCCCGCAACACGAAGCGAAGGCGCCGCTCATGCGACGTGTCGTAGCTGCGGTAGCCGCTCGTTGTACGCGGCGGTTCGGGCAGAAGGCCGACCTTCTCGTAATAACGCACCGTCTCCAGATTGCAGCCCGTTCGCTGGGCGAGTTCAGCCCGCTGCAGTCCCTTCACCACGGCGTGATCGCGCATCGCAAAATCCTTCTTGACCCTGTAGCGACTACAGACCGCATGGTACGGCACGCTTAGGATTTCGACAAGGAAAGAGAGAGTGGACATGGTCGCATCGCGATCCAGAACGGCAAGCATGGCGCCTCTTGTGGCGGATCCCTCCGCGTCCGAGCGCGGCGAGGTCGGACGGCAGCGTCTGATCGCCGTTGGCGGCATTTTCGGCGCGCTCGCCGCCTCGTCCTGCTGCATCGTGCCGCTGATCCTGTTCAGTGTCGGCATCGGCGGCGCCTGGATTGGCAATCTGACGGCGCTTGCACCCTACAAACCGATCTTCGTCGCCGGAACGGCAGGCCTACTCGGATACGGCTTCTACCTTGTTTACTGGAAGCCCAGACGGGCCTGTGCTGATGGCGCTGCCTGCTCACGCCCCATTCCCAGCCGCCTTGTTCAACTCGCGCTCTGGATGGCGACCGCGCTTGTGATCGCCGCCTTCGTCTTCGACTACGTTGCCCCACTGCTGCTTCGCACCTGACACCAAGAGGAGACCCGACCCATGAAGAACAGTTTGGGCGCTTTCGCCCTGATCGCCTCAGTGATGACGGCGTCGACCGCATTCGCCGGCGAACGCACGATCACCTTCGCTGTCGACAACATGACCTGCGCCTCGTGTCCCTACATCGTGAAGAGTTCGATGGAGGGGGTCCTCGGCGTCGCAAAGGTCGCCGTTTCGTTCCGAGCCAAAACCGCGACCGTGACCTTCGACGACGCCAAGACAAACCCGGCCACCATCGCGGCCGCCAGCATGAACGCGGGCTATCCAGCCCGTCCGGTGCAGCAGGGCAGTTGAGGTGAATGACCGCGCCCTCATCGGTGCAGGCACGGCTGGCGCCGTCCTCGCTGTGATCTGCTGCGCGGCGCCGCTCCTCGCCGGAGTCCTGCCACTGGCCGGCCTCGGCGCGTGGCTGGCAGGTGCAGGTCTGGTGATGCTTCCCCTGGTGATCACGTGCTTCGGTCTCGTCGCGTGGGCTATCCATCATCGCCGTGCAAGACCCGCCTGCAGCGAGACCAAGATTCACAACGAAGGCGTGAAGCCATGAACGACTGTTGCGCATCCTCCTCGTCTCGCGACAAGCTTGCAGCTTCCGCATCCGCGACGCTCCCGAGCTACGTCGTGCGGCCGGGCGTGACGTTTCCGGATTGGTCTGTGGTCAAATCACCAGCGGTCAAGGACGCCCTGCTGGCCATGGTCGGGTCCGACCATGTGTTCGATCGCTGGAGCGGCTACGATCCCGCCACCGACCGCGTTCGCATCGCGCTGCTCCAGCTCTACGCGGAACATGGCCGAGCTCCGGCCGCAGACGCGCTTGCGGAGCGCGCAGGGTTGAGCGAGACGTCCGTCCGGGCTCTGCTCGAAGAGCTCCGCCGTCGCGACCTGGTCGTGCTCGACGGCGAGCGGATCGTCGGCGCCTATCCCTTCACCGATAGTGACACCGGCCACCGGGTCACACTCGACGGACGTGTTCTCAACGCAATGTGCGCGGTCGACGCACTCGGCATTGGCGCCATGACTGATCGCGATGTCACGATTGCATCGCGCTGCCGCCATTGTGGTGCGCAAATTCGGGTCACCACACGGGATCAAGGTCGGATGCTGGCTCGCGTTGAGCCGAATACGTCGGTCATGTGGCAAAGCGTCCGCTATGAAGGCGCGTGCGCTGCGAACTCGCTTTGCGCGACGACCGCCTTCTTCTGTTCGGACGACCATCTCTCCGCCTGGCGCCGTGAACAGGCGGCGGACGAGGCCGGATTTCGGCTGTCGATCGAGGAAGGGATGGAGGCTGGCCGCGCTCTGTTCGGCCCGAGCCTCGCCGGCCTCGATACCCCGGCACAATCGTCGGTCGGCTCGACATCGAAGAACCCTGCAGCGGCGGACCGTCGCTTTCGCACGAACGATCGCAATGGTGGCGCCTACGATCTCGTCGTCATCGGCGCCGGCTCGGCCGGCTTCTCGGCCTCCATCACAGCGGCCGATCAGGGCGCGCAGGTGGCGCTCATCGGCAGCGGCACCATCGGCGGCACCTGCGTCAATATCGGCTGCGTGCCGTCGAAGACTCTGATCCGGGCCGCCGAGACGCTTCACAACGCGCGTGTAGCAGCACGTTTTGCCGGCATCACGGCGGAGGCCGAACTGACCGACTGGCGCAGCACCGTTCGTCAGAAGGATGCACTCGTTTCCGAACTGCGCCACGCCAAGTACACGAATCTGCTGCCCGCCTATAACGGCATTGCTTATCGCGAAGGCGCGGCGCGCCTCATAGAAGGTGGTGTCGAGGTGGACGGCGCGCGCATTCCCGCCGGCAAGATCATCATCGCGACCGGCGCGCGGCCGGCTGTGCCCGCCATCCCCGGCATCGAGACCGTACCCTATCTGACCAGCACGACCGCGCTCGACCTTGAGGAGCTACCACGATCGTTGCTCGTCATCGGCGGCGGCTATATCGGGGCCGAGCTTGCCCAGATGTTCTCCCGCGCGGGCGTCAAGGTGACGCTCGTATGCCGGTCCCATTTGCTCCCCGAGGCCGAGCCCGAGATCGGCGCGGCGCTGACAGGATATTTGCAGGACGAAGGGATCACCATAGTCTCCGGCGTTGCCTACCGTGCGATCCGCAAGACCGAGCACTGCATTGCGCTCGATGTTTCGCGCGACGACCAGAACACGACGATCGACGCCGATCAGGTGCTGATTACCACCGGGCGCGCGCCCAACATTGAAGGTCTTGGGCTTGCCGAGCGCGGCATCACCGTCTCGCTGAAGGGCGGCATCGTTGTGGATGACCGCATGCGCACCACCGGGGCCGGCATCTATGCCGCCGGCGACGTCACCGGCCGCGACCAGTTCGTCTACATGGCCGCCTATGGCGCCAAGCTCGCCGCCAAGAACGCCCTCAATGGCGACAGCCTGCGCTACGACAACAGCGCCATGCCTGCCATCGTGTTCACCGACCCGCAGGTGGCGAGCGTCGGGCTGACCGAGGCCGCGGCGCGCACGGCCGGGCATGCCGTCCGTGTTTCCACGATCGGTCTCAACCAGGTACCGCGCGCGCTCGCCGCTCGCGACACCCGGGGACTCATCAAGCTCGTGGCTGACGCCGGCAGCGGCCGGCTGCTCGGCGCGCACATTCTCGCGCCGGAAGGGGCCGACAGCATCCAGACCGCAGCACTTGCGATCCGGCAGAGCCTTACCGTCGAGGACCTCGCGGATACGATCTTTCCGTATCTCACCACTGTCGAGGGCTTGAAGCTCGCAGCGTTGTCATTCGGAAAGGACGTCGCGAAGTTATCCTGTTGCGCTGGGTGAGCTAGGGCCCCTAAGCGATCCGCGAATCTGTCTCACGCGCCGACATCCAGCGGCAGTCCGCATTTTCAGGCAAACGCCGCCGCAAATCCGACTGAGACAGCTTGACTGTTCAGATAACGCGCCGAATTGAGTTCCGCGTTCAGCTGCGCGTCGCTAGGGATCGTCCCCACCGTGCGCCATGCCGACTATATCGGCTCCTGGCTCGAAGTCCTGCGTGAAGACAATCGCGCCATCGTGCGGGCCGCCTCGCAGGCGAGCAAGGCCGCGGACTATTTGCTCGGTTTCGTTCCCGGGTCCATTGAGCCCGCATCGCTGGATTCGGCTGTCGCCGATCACGAGACGGCGTGATGCCTGGCCTCGCGCGAGAGTGAGAGGAGGGGAGGCTGTTCGCGACGGGTTGGAAGCCGAGAGAGAGTCTCACGGCCACCCGTCGTGGAGAGCCAAAATGACGAAAGCCGTACAAAAGATCACGCTGTCCCCTTCTCGGGACATTCCCTTCAACAAGCTCGTGCTCGGCCAGTCGAACGTTCGCCGCGTCAAGGCCGGTGTCTCGATCGAGCAGCTAGCCGAGAGCATCGCGCAGCGTACGCTTCTGCAAGGTCTGAGTGTCCGGGCCGTCGTCGATGCAGATGGCAACGAGACCGGCATGTTCGAGGTGCCAGCGGGCGGCAGGCGCTATCGCGCTCTCGAGCTCCTGGTAAAACAGAAGCGGATGTCAAAGACGCAGGCGGTGCCGTGCGTTGTGCGTGAAGGGGGCATCGCCGAGGACGATTCGGTGGCGGAGAACGATGAGCGGGTCGGCCTGCATCCGCTTGATCAGTTTAGGGCCTTCCAGACACTCCGCGATCTCGGCATGAGCGAGGAAGACATTGCCGCGCGTCATTTCGTGAACCCTGCAATCGTCAAGCAGCGCCTGCGCCTGGCGTCGGTCTCGCCAAAGCTGCATGAGGTCTATGCCGAAGACGGCATGACCCTCGAGCAGCTCATGGCGTTCTCGGTCACGGCCGATCACGCCCGCCAGGAGCAAGTCTGGGAGAATGTCAGCCGCTCCGGTTATGACGAGCCATACCAGATCCGCCGGCTGCTCACGGAGAACACCGTGCGCGGTTCCGATCCCCGGGCCCAATTTGTGGGCCTCGATGCCTATCAGAGCGCGGGTGGCGGCGTTCTGCGGGATCTGTTCGAGCACGACGACGGCGGCTGGCTTCAGGACGTCGTCTTGCTCGACCGCCTCGTAACCGAGAAGCTCAAGGCCGAAGCTGAGACGATTGCTGCCGAAGGCTGGAAGTGGATCTCGGTCGCCGTAGATTTCCCCTACGGTCACACTCAAGGCCTACGACAAATCGAAGGCAAGCCCGTCGATCTCTCGCCTGAGGAGCAGGCCACCATCGATGCGCTGAACGCCGAGCAAGCCAAGCTGGAAGTCGACTACCGGGATGCCGACGAGTTGCCCGACGAGGTCGATCAGCGTCTCGGCGAAATCGAGTCGGCCCTGGCTGCATTCGAAGACCGGCCGATGCTTTACGAACCGGCGGAGATCGCCCGAGCTGGTGTCTTCATCAGCATCGACTCCGAAGGACGCCTCGCCGTGGACCGGGGTTACGTCCGGCCGGAGGACGAGGTGCCGGCAACTGATCCTGATGTCGGGCAGGGCGCCGATGCGTCGTCGACCGAAGGTCTTGAAGTGGGCCCTTCCGTCCAGCGCACGGTCATCGCGGTCGCAGGCGGCGCTGCTGATGCCGAGGAGGATGATGAGGACGCGACCAAACCTTTGCCGGATCGTCTCATCATCGAGTTGACGGCGCATCGTACACTGACATTGCGTGATGCGTTGGCGGGAAATCCAGCGGTCGCGTTCCAGGCAGTTCTGCATAACTTCGTGCTGACGGCCTTTTACCGGTTCGCATCGTCCGGGAGCTGTCTTGAGATCAGCCTTCGCACGCCGAACTTTCCCGCCCAAGCTCCGGGGCTGAGGGAAAGCGTCTCGGCCAAAGCAGTCGAGGCGCGACATGAGGTCTGGAAGGCACGGTTGCCAAAGAGCGAGAACGATCTCTGGGATGCGCTGACGGCTCTCGATGGTGGTGCACAGGCGTCGCTGTTCGCCCACTGTGCGTCGTTTGCGGTCAACGCCGTCCATGAGCCAGCCAATCGCTACAATCAGGGTCGCGTCTCCGCCCATGGCGTTCGCACGCGTCTCGACCAGGCCGATGTGCTGGCGCGCGCGGTCGGGCTCGACATGGTGCAGGCCGGCTGGCGACCGACCGTCGACAACTATCTCGGCCGGGTTACCAAGCCGCGTATTCTGGATGCCGTGCGGCAGGCCAAGGGCGAGTCGTCGGCGCAACTGATCGACCATCTGAAGAAGGCCGACATGGCCAAGGAGGCTGAACGACTTCTGGATGGCTCGGGTTGGTTGCCGGAGCCGTTGCGTCTCCTCGATCCCGATGCGGCGTCAGAGCAGGAGAGCGAGGCGGGCCGGCTGCCCGAATTCCTCGCCGACGAGGAGGATCAGGAGACCGCCGCCGACGAAGATCCGCAACATCTCGACGCGGCTGAGTGATCATCACAGAGCGGGGCGGCTTTGGCCGTCCCGCGGTTGCTTGGGGACCGGTGTGTAGCGCTGGTCCCCATTCTTATTGGGAACGGCGGAGAGTGAGAGTCGGGCCGGGAAGGGTTTGAGCCGTCGGGGGCAAAGGAGAGCGCCTGATGGTTCGACCCATTCCTGCTCTCCGAAAGAATTCCTGCCATGACCGAATCTCTTGCCGGCGGCATCGCCACGCCGCTCTCCATGCGTGCCGCTGCAAATCTCACCTCTGCCGCTGTCAGGGCCGCGCGACAGGTCCTGACCGAGCTCGAACGCGGCCGTCGCATCGATGCCGCTGTTCTGCGTAGCGCCATGGAGTCTGCCTTTGGCGCCTCGGACACGGCCGGCGTTTGGAATTGGAAGACCGCCTATGACGTCTGCGAGGCGGCAGCCGTTCTGTTCCTTCGCAAGTTCGGCCCCGCGATGCGTGCCAAGGCTGGGTCGACGGCAGCAATGCTGCCGATGCTCACGAAGATCGCTAGCTGTCTGCCGACCCACACGCGGCGTTCCGAGGACAGCCAGGCGCTTCAGCAATTCTCGACGCCGATCCCGCTTGGGCTGGCCGCATGCGCCGCGGCTGGCATTACGCCGGCCGATCGCGTTCTTGAGCCTTCTGCTGGGACCGGTTTGCTCGCCGTCTTTGCCGAGCTCGCCGGCGGCGTTCTGGTCTTGAACGAGTTGGCCGAGGCCCGCGCGGCGCTGCTCGATCATCTCTTCGCAGGCGTTAAGGTCTCGCGGTTCGATGCTGCACAGATCGACGACCACCTCGACGCGAGTGTCGTGCCGAGCGTCGTTCTGATGAACCCGCCGTTCTCGGCATTGACGAACGTAGACCGACGGATGACGGATGCGGCTCTCCGTCACATCGCTTCAGCGCTCGCGCGTCTTGGCGACGGTGGACGCCTTGTCGCCATCACTGGCGCCAGCTTCGCACCGGATAACCCGGCATGGCGAGAAGCCTTTGTGCGGCTCCAGGAACGCGGGCAGGTAGCGTTTTCTGCGGCGATCGACGGCGCCATCTACGCGAAGCACGGAACACAAATCGACACACGGCTGCTTGTGATCGACAAGCTGCCCGCTGCCGATCCGACGGCTTTTCCGGCTTCGCCAGGCATGGCGGCCGACGTCGCTACCTTGCTCGACTGGGTGAACCAGCATGTGCCTCCAAGGCTGCCCGTCGCCATATCACCGGAGATCGTCGCTATCGAGCGGCCGGCTATGTCGCGATCGCTGGGCGCCGTTGCACCACGCTCATCGTCTTCTTCGAGAGACGCCGCGCCAGAAGGCGTCGAACTTACATACGAAACGGTCGAATGGTCGCCGCCGGAAGGCACCCGGCTCACCGATGCCCTTTACGAGGAATACGGATTGCAATCGATCCGTATTCCCGGATCGTGCGCACACCCGACCAAGCTCGTGCAGTCCGCGGCGATGGCGTCCGTTGCGTCACCGAAACCATCCTATCGTCCGCACCTGCCTTCGAGTCTGGTGGCAGATGGAGTTCTGTCGGACGCCCAACTTGAGAGCGTCATCTATGCCGGCGAGGCGCATTCTGAGTTTCTCGTGGGCTCCTGGACGGTCGATGCGACCTTTGATGTTATCGCCGCCGCGCGCGATGACGCAGAGAATGCCGTCCGCTTTCGCCGCGGCTGGTTCTTGGGCGATGGCACCGGCGCGGGCAAGGGCCGGCAGGTCGCCGGGATTCTGCTCGACAACTGGCTCAAGGGCCGCCGACGTGCCGTCTGGGTCAGCAAATCCGACAAGCTGATCGAGGACGCGCAGCGCGATTGGTCCGCGCTCGGGATGGAGCGCCTGCTCGTTACGCCCTTGTCCCGGTTTCGCCAGGGCACCCGGATCCGGCTTGCGGAAGGCGTCCTATTTACCACCTACGCCACGCTACGGACCGACGAGCGTGGCGAGAAGCTTTCGCGCGTCAGGCAGATCGTCGAATGGTTGGGCTCGGACTTCGACGGAGTGATCGTCTTCGACGAGAGCCACGCCATGCAGAATGCGATCGGGGGCAAGGGCGAGCGTGGTGACCAAGCGGCCTCTCAGCAGGGGCGCGCGGGCTTGAGGCTCCAGCACGCGCTGCCGAATGCCCGCGTGGTCTATGTGTCGGCGACGGGCGCAACCACGGTCCACAATCTCGCTTATGCCCAACGCCTCGGCCTTTGGGGCGGCGCCGACTTTCCGTTCGCCACCCGTGCCGAGTTCGTCGAAGCGATCGAGGAGGGTGGGGTCGCGGCCATGGAGGTGCTGGCGCGCGACCTCAAGGCGCTCGGCCTCTACGCAGCCCGCTCGCTCTCTTACGAGGGCGTCGAGTACGAGCTTGTTGAGCACCAACTGACGCCGGAGCAGGTCCGCATTTACGACGCCTATGCCGGTGCGTTCAGCGTCATCCATAATAACCTGGACGCGGCGATGCGGGCCGCCAACATCACCGGCGCAACGGGAACGCTGAACGGGCAGGCCAAATCTGCGGCACGCTCCGCCTTCGAAAGCGCGAAGCAGCGCTTCTTCGGTCACCTCCTGACCTCGATGAAGACCCCGTCACTGATCCGTGCGATCGAGAACGATCTTGAGGCTGGGCACGCCGCGGTCATCCAGATCGTGTCGACGGGCGAAGCGCTGATGGAGCGCCGGCTCGCGGAGATTCCAACTGAAGAATGGGGCGACGTCCAGGTCGACATCACCCCGCGCGAGTATGTCCTCGACTACCTCGCCCACTCCTTCCCGGTCCAGCTCTACGAACCCTTCACCGACTCGGAAGGTAACCTCTGCTCCCGGCCTGTCTATCGCGACGGCCAGCCGGTCGAGAGCCGGGAAGCCGTCGCACGCCGTGACCGCCTCATCGAGAAGCTTGCCTCGCTGCCGCCGGTACCTGGGGCACTGGATCAGGTCATCCAGCGCTTCGGCACCGAACTGGTCGCCGAGGTGACGGGCCGCTCGCGCCGCGTCATCCGCAAGGGCGACCGGCTGGTGGTCGAAAACCGCGCAGGCTCGGCCAATCTCGCCGAGACCTCGGCCTTCATGGATGACGTCAAGCGCATCCTCGTGTTCTCCGACGCCGGCGGCACGGGGCGGAGTTACCATGCCGAACTGTCGGCGCGGAATCGCCGGTTGCGCGTCCATTACCTGCTCGAGCCCGGCTGGAAGGCCGACGCCGCGATCCAAGGCCTTGGCCGCACCAACCGGACCAACCAGGCGCAGCCGCCGCTGTTTCGTCCGATTGCGACAGACGTGAAGGCCGAGAAGCGCTTTCTCAGCACCATTGCCCGCCGGCTCGATACGTTGGGAGCCATTACGCGCGGCCAACGTCAGACCGGAGGACAGGGCCTGTTCCGGCCCGAGGACAATCTCGAAAGCCAGTATGGACGTGATGCGTTGCGTCAGCTCTACACGCTGCTCGCGCGAGGCAAGGTCGACGGTTGCTCGCTTGGGAGGTTCGAGGATGCAACCGGTCTGAAGCTCATGGATGCCAATGGGCTCAGGAATGACCTGCCGCCGATCACGACCTTTCTGAACAGGTTATTGGCGCTCACCATCGACCTCCAGAATGTGCTGTTCACCGCCTTCGAGCAGCTCTTGACCGCTCGGATCGAAGGCGCGGTTGCATCCGGCACCTACGACGTCGGGTTGGAAACACTCCGTGCCGAGAGCCTTGTCGTCACCGACCGGCGGACGATCTATGACCAGCGGGGGACCGGCGCCGAGACCCGGCTGCTCACTGTCACACAGCGCCAGCGCAATCATCCGGTGAGTCTGGATGACGCTCTTGCTCGTCTTTCCGATCGTCAGGCCGTCCTGCTGGTCAATGAGCGCTCGGGACGAGCCGCCGTGCAGGTCCCCGCGGCGAGCGTCATGCTCGATGACGGCGAGATCGAGCGGCGCGTCCGTCTGATCCGGCCGATGGATCAGCACACGGTCCCCTTGAGCATGATGGCGGAGAGCCACTGGATCGAAGCGGACCGTGGGCGCTTCGCTGCGGCCTGGGTGGCGGAGCTTGCCGAGGTGCCCCAGTTCACGGAAAGCACGATCCACGTTGTGGCGGGCTTGCTGCTCCCTATCTGGAAGCGGCTGCCGAACGAATCAACCCGCGTCTATCGGCTCCAGACCGATGCGGGCGAACGCATCATCGGACGCAAGTTTTCGGCCACATGGGTCGCAAACGTCCTTTCGAGGGACGCGCCCGCGCTGACGCCGGACGCTGCCTTTGCCGCGCTGATGGAGGGACGCACCGTCCTCGACCTCGCGGAGGAACTCCAACTTCGCCGCGTCCGGGTGATGGGCGCCTATCGCATCGAGCTGTCCGGATTCAACGACACGATACGCGATCGCCTCCGTGCTTACGGCCTCTTTGGGGAGATCATCTCCTGGAAGCTGCGCATGTTCGTACCCACGGACGCGAGCGGCATCGAGGTCCTGTCCAGGGTGCTCGACACCTATCCGGTTACGGGCGTCAGTGAGCGGGAGGCCGCGTGATGGCCGGCGATGCTTCCGAACTGGCACGCCGCCTCTCGTGCGAGGCTGAGGCGGTGTGCCGACACTATCTCTCTAATGGCAGGCGGGCGGGGCGGTACTGGCTGGTCGGCGACGTCTACAATACGCCGGGCCGCTCGTTGTTCGTGCGGCTGCACGAATCACCGAAGGGACCCGCTGGGAAATGGACCGACGCCGCGACCGGAGAACATGGTGATCTCCTCGACATCATCCGCGAAAGTCTGGCCTTGCGAGACTTTCGCGAGGTCGCCGAGGAGGCGAGGCGCTTTCTGAAGCTGCCTCGTTCCGAGGAGCAATCACTCCCGAGGCCCGTTCGTCCAGTCGCGCCGGCCGGATCGCAGGAAGCCGCTCGTCGGCTCTTTGCGATATCCAACCCGATTGAAGGGACATTAGCCGAGGCGTACTTGCAGCGTCGCGGAATTAGTTGCATCAACCATGGTGGCAGCTTGCGCTTCCATCCTCGTTGCTACTATCGACCGGATGAGCATTCGTCGACCGAAACCTGGCCGGCGATGATAGCCTGTGTCACCGACCTCGATGGACGGATCACCGGCGTGCACCGCACCTGGCTAGATCCACACGGTTTTGATCGCGTGCGGCTCGGCAAGGCTCCGATCGACACACCACGACGCGCCATGGGTGACCTGCTCGGCAACGCCGTTCGCTTCGGCGTGGTCGATGATGTGCTCGCTGCCGGCGAGGGAATCGAGACCATGCTGTCACTGCGTTACGCACTGCCGGCCCTGCCCATGGCGGCCGCGCTTTCGGCTAATCATCTCGCAGCGATGATGCTGCCATCTGGCCTGCGTCGGCTCTATATCGCCCGCGATGACGATGCTGCCGGAGATACCGTACAGGCGATTCTCACGCAGCGCGCGGTAGAGGCCGGCGTTGAAGCGATTCCGCTGTCGCCTCGGGTGGGCGATTTCAACGAAGATCTGCACATCTTTGGCCTCGAAGCCCTCCGCGCATCGTTGCGGCTTCAGCTCGTACCAGAGGACGTCGTCCGTTTGCTGCATTCGTCGTTGGCAACCGCGGAATAGCCCCGGCAATTCGATGGGCATCGACAGGTCGGTCGCGGTGCGGCCACTGCCGGGAGAGCACGCGACCACGGCCTTCTAGAGGGCGATCGGACGGCAAGCGGCTCGGACCGGCAATGGCTGCGTCCGGCTATTTTCCGCCGCGCGCCGGCGACGAGAAGACACATTAGCCATCTGGCGAGCGCGCTTTGCATCGCGAAGCAAAATAGCCCGGCCTCCGCCATCCTCCGCTGCGCTTCGGCCCTCCGCTCTGCTCCGGGTTCTGGCCCGTTCCGCCTGCCGTCTGAGTGATCGCCACGAAGGCCGCGATGGTCGCGGCCGATCCGGCAAAGGATCGCCTCCATGACCGACCACGATGACATCGAACCACCGCACGACGCATCTCCGACCGAACACGTTCTTGCCGAATTGCAGCTCTTCGGTTACCGCCCCTTCGACGACCAGCCCGATCCACGGCCGCTTCCCGACGGCAGGATCATTACCGGTGCCGTCGTCGATATCTTCGATGCCCTGGTCGCGACGTTGAGCGACACGCGGCTCGAGCCGGACCTCGACGATCTGCTCTGGTCGACCGTCAACCTGTTCCACCGAGCCGTCGACCGCATCGGTCGCCAACTCGACGACAACGAACAGGCGCAACGGAAGAGTCAGCGCGAGCAGGACGGTTCCGAAGTTCGATCCGTCGAACTCGAACGCATCACGGCGGAAGGCACCACGTTGATCGAGCGACGCAACTGCCTGGAGCTCTTCCGTGACCAAGCCATCGAACGCTTCGAGACTCACACCGGCACATTATGGCGCCCCCGATCGGGATCGCTGGTGAACCACCGCACCCTGACCGCGGCGATGATCGACTCCCGCGACTTCATCGCAGCCAAGCGCCGCGCCGAGACCGAGATCCTGCTGCCCTCAGGGCCAAAGATCGCGCTCACCGGAGGGCTCGACTTCAACGACCACCACCTCATCTGGGATCGTCTCGACAAGGTTCATGCCAAGCATCCCGACATGGTCCTGCTGCATGGCGGCTCCCCGAGGGGGGCCGAACTGATCGCCTCGAAATGGGCGAGCAACCGCAAAGTGGCCCAGATCGCCTTCAAGCCCGACTGGACGAGGCACGCCAAGGCAGCACCGTTCAAGCGCAACGATGCCATGCTCGAACTCCTGCCGATCGGCGTCATGCACTTCCCGGGCACGGGCATCCAGGACAACCTCGCCGACAAGGCGAAACGGCTCGGCATCCCGGTCTGGATGTTCGGCGGCGCATGAGCGCCGTCTGCTCAACTGAAGTCTTTGAGGCGAAATTGCTCCCGCCGCAACTCCGCCTCGTTTCAGTCTCATATCCAGAGTTGCGCCGTGGTGGTGGTGGAAGGCGCGACTGGTAGATCTATGCACATGGAGCCACCACCATGCTCGCTATTGGGCTTGTTCTCAACACACTCGGCATCGGTCTGTTCTGCTGGGCGATCATTGCGCTTGCCGTGTATGCCCTGCCGTTTTTTGTCGCACTCATTATCGGGATGATGACGTTTCACAGCGACGCCGGCCTCATTGGCGCCATGCTTATCGCGACGGCCGGCGGTGCGCTGACGCTGGTCCTCGGCCAGGTCGCCTTTGCTGTTACTCGGTCCTCGGCCTTGCGCATCGCGATCGCAACAGCATTCGCTGTTCCCGCCGCCGTCGCCGGCTATCATGTGGTGTTCGCCGTGTCCAATATCGGGGTGCCCTCGCTGGCTTGGCGTGAAGTCTTCGCTTCCTTGGGCGCGGTTTGCGTTGGCGGCACGGCGATGACGCGCTTGGTGGTTTTGGCGAAGACCCGCCCGTTCGAGCCCGATGTGGTGGTGGAGAAACCGTCCTAGCCAATTCTTACGGCCGCATGGCCCCAGGGGCGATCGCTTACCGCTGCCATGTCGAATAGCTTCGTTTCGCGTAGATCGGCGCGGTGAACGGGATGATCGAACTTGAGCGCGGAGATCTCGTCCTGCTCGGAATTCATCGATCAAGCTGCCGACATTCGGTCTGGCCCACGCAGCCGCGGCAGAACGATCTTATCTCGATCCGTTCTTGGGAGACGATACCGCCTTTTGCAGGAGATTGTTTCTCTTTCCCCGCTGAATCGTTCACGCCTCTTGTTCATCAAAACCGAGATAGCCACGCTTCTCCAGATATCGTGGTTCAGCACGCGGACGCACGTGGCCTCGTTGATGGCTTGATCTGGCCGAAGACCGGCTTCGCCTCGATCGTCTGAGCCGCAACGCCGTTGATGCGACTTTCTTCCCCTGGGCTTCGCCCATTCCTCGCGAGGCAAGAAAGTCGCCACAACGACGTCCTCCGCTGCGCTCCGGCCCGAGCGGGTGCGTCGCCGATCGTCCTCGGCCCTAGATCGCCATCGAGGCCGCGGTGGTCGCGGGCTCGAAACACAACAGGAGAAGTGACATGGCTAACATCGGTTCTTTCAAGAAGGTCGGTAACGAATTCCAGGGCGAGATCGTCACCCTGAGCCTGAAGGCCAAGGGCGTCCGCATCGTCGCCGAGACCAACCGCTCCAATGACAACGCCCCCAGCCACCGCATCTATGTGGGCCGGGCGGAGATCGGCGCAGCCTGGTCGAAGCGTTCCGAGGAAGGCCGCGACTACCTCTCGCTCAAGCTCGACGATCCTTCCTTCAACGCGCCGATCTACGCGAACCTGTTCGACGACGAAGGCGGTGAAGGCTACACCCTGCTCTGGTCGCGGCCGCGCAAGACCGGCGAGTAGGCCACTTCATCAAGCCCCGTCCGGTCTGCCGGGCGGGGCTTCCCATCCTTCCAGGCGTCAGTGAGCGCGAACCGGCCGCCGGATCGAGCGGGTCGGCTCAATCACTCGGCCTGCCCCCGAGTCCTTTTCTTGGTGCTTGTGGGCGGGCGAGTGAGCAGGTCGGCGGCCTCGACACCCAGGCTGCGAGCGAGCCGATCGACAACGTCGATACCCGCCGCATAAACGCTTCGCTCGAGTGCGCTGATATAAGTGCGGTCAATTTCAGCACGATGAGCCAATTCCTCCTGTGACAAACCACGGGCCTGCCGGAGCTTCCGCAAATTGATTGCAAGTATCTCGCGTATATCCATACGCGAGAGGGCATGTCCTTGAAGAGTATTTCACCACGGAGTATTTTCGACAAAACGCGATCCGGACGGCTTCCGCGACAATTTTGGCGCTTCTGCTCCTTCCTGCCCGCGTGTTAGAAATTGTCTAAACTAAGGCGTGGAGTCTTATGAGGAAGCCGCCGCTCGACCCAGGCGTCGCCGACGCTGCGCCTGCAGATCAAATTCTCACTGCCTACGATGAGCAGCATGTCGTGACCTACATGCGCCTTCTGCAGGCCGAAAGCCAAGGGGCTGACTGGATGGAAGTCGCTCGAGTGGTGCTGCATATCGATCCGGTGCGGGAGCCGGACCGTGCGCGAAGCGCATATCAGAGTCATCTCGCGCGCGCCAAATGGGTGACCGAGCAGGGACGCCTCTTGCGCGGCACCGGCTCAAAATAGAAGAAAACCGCCGGCCGGCGACTTGCAGGCAGAACTATTTTCTTTTGCTGATCGGTGGTCATTCCGGTGCACCACGTGGTGCCAAACTAGGGGCTTCCTACAACCGCCTCGTTCATACCTATTGCGGCGCAATCGTTGTTAGCAGCGTGCAATGGGGCGGAAGCAATGCCTGAATTCGACTGGCGGTCGCCGGAATCCTACAAGAGCCTACAAGACGCCGAAATCACCGACATCGCCTGGGAATGTCTCCGCCGCAACGCCGGTTACCGGCGTGAGTACGAGGTGATGATTGCCAACAGCCCGAACGGCGAAGTGACTGACGAATTCAGGAGGAGGTGGGGCCTCTGCTTTCGCCCATGACCCGCGGCGGTCGTTCGATGAGCAGACGATCTTTTGGGCGCCTGAGGTTCTAGCGGCGGTCGTTCCGGTCAAGGTTGCCTCGGCCGCCGATCGCAGTTCAGCGCCTCAACCGCTGCTTGACCTTGCAGCAGGCCAGATGCGCCGCGCCGCCGACGGCTGGCACGCCGTGCTGCGCATCGGTGCAGTGGATCACCGTGTCTGGTCCAAGGATCCACCGGTGCTTGGCGCGTCATATGCAGCCGAACTGCCATTTGACGGCGATTTCGGCGCGCGTGCGTATGCAGCCCGCCGGCTGTGGCGCGCGATGAATGGACGCGCACCAGGTCCTGCCTTTCACCAACTATCTAAACAGCGGCGCGAACGCTTGAGCGCCGCGATCCGTGCGCTTGATGCTCGCAGCGCCGGCGGAAGCTATCGCGTTATCGCCGAAGCGCTCTTCGGCAAAAAGCGAATCCCCGACCGTGCCTGGAAGACCCATGATCTGCGCAATCGAACAATCCGCTTGGTGCAAGGCGGCCTTGCGTTGATGCGCGGTGGTTACCGCAAACTTCTGCGGTCCGGGCGCAGGGACGAATAGCCCTTCCGGTTGGGGGGTATCGAAAGCGGCCCCCTCCATATTCGGCATCCCCCTCCGAGATCTTGCTTCTCCATGATGACCGCACACACGCCGGCCTAGCCAGGCGTAGTGCGATGTCCTCCTGGAGTCCTCAAATGCCCGATCCGATGGCCGGTCTACCACCGCGATTCCTGCGTACACCTGAGGCCGCGCGCTATCTTGGCCTGTCCGGTCGCACGCTCGAGAAGCACCGCACGTACGGTACTGGACCGACGTATCGGAAGATCGGCGGACGTGTTGTCTACGCCGTCGATGACCTGAAAGCGTGGGCTGACCGCGGCGCCAAGACGTCGACGTCCGATCCCGGGAAGGGGACGGTACTGCCGGCCAAGAAGCAGCCCGCGCTGCGCCCGTATGCGGGCCAGGAACGTCGCTGATTGCCGCGTGAGAGTAGTGACCATGCGGCGCAAACACCATTCGGAGCGCGACCAGCTTGAGCTCTTTCGGGCGTTGCCCGGCGATCTTGCGCCGCGCGACGCGCAGGATCTGATGGCGTATCCGTTCTTCTCCCTCGCAAAGACTAAGCGGATCGTGCCGATCGACTTCCGTGCCGGTGCGATCGCAATTCGTGTCGAAGCCGTGCCGGAACACGGCATGGCGACGATCTGGGATGCAGACGTTCTGATCTGGGCCGCGTCCCAGATTGTCGAAGCCCGTGATGCCGGCCTGAAGACGTCGCGCCTGATGGCTGCAACGCCGTATGAAATTCTGACGTTCGTCGGCCGCGGCACCGGCGCACGCGACTATGATCGGCTGAAGGCGGGTCTCGACAGACTTCAGTCAACGACCGTGCTGACGTCGATCCGTCAGCCGGCAGAGCGGCGACGGCATCGCTTCTCCTGGATCAACGAGTGGAAAGAGACGGCCGATGCAAATGGCCGCCCATTTGGGATCGAGCTGATCCTGCCGGATTGGTTCTACGCTGGCGTCATCGATGACGCGCTCGTGCTGACGATTGATCGCGCCTATTTCGAGCTGACGGGCGGACTTGAGAGGTGGCTTTATCGTCTTGTGCGCAAGCACGGCGGACGCCAGGACGGCGGCTGGAGTTTTGATCTGGTGCACCTCCATGCCAAGTCCGGCATCCTCTCGCCCCTCAAGCACTTTGCTTACGACGTGCGCCAGATCGTCCAGCGCCAGACATTGCCCGGTTATCAGCTCGTGCTCACGCGCGACCCTGATGGCACCGAGCGACTGAACTTTGCACCCACGCCTGTTGATCCCTTAACGGCCCGCTTGCGCCGGCGCGGTCTCATTCCAAATTCGGAGGACAACCTGTGAATCAGCTCGTGCTATCGGGGACCGCAACCCTCGTGCTATCGGGGACCCGATCCTCGTGCTATCGGGGACCGGAATCGAGCTTAAGAGCTTGTTTCTCCGCGCTTTCCAGCCGCTCTAACTTTACTAACCGGAAATCCTTCGGATTTCTTCTAACGGAGCAGGCCGAAAGCGGCGTCGATGGCGCTCGGCAACGGCAGTCCGACAGGCCAGCCTGCCTTTGCAGGCGATACACACTCTCGACCGAGCCCCAAGCTCACGGCTGCCAGCCCCAGCGTCCGGGAGCCGCCGCATGAGCGATCTCACGGAAGTGGAAGTGTTGTGGCTCGAGAAGCGCATCGAAAACCGCATTCGGTTCGGTCGCATTGTCGGGGAACGGAAGCTTGATCGCCATCGGCGTGTCCTGTCATTCGCGCCAGGCAGCATCTTTGCCTTCGTCCGGTGGACCTCCAACGACTTTGGCACGATCATTTCGCGCATCGACATCTTGCGCGCGGTCGCACTGGGACAGCGCTGCTCGACCGTTCCTTATGTGACGCCCGGCGGTGAGATTCTGCTGCGCCTGTCCGGCTGGCCGAAGGTCGAGCGCGTGCTGCAGATGATCGATGCCGTTGAGGCGCTCGGCGTCGATCCGGCTGATGTCGCTCCCGACCATTGGCATCACGTTCACAACCGTCTGTCCGTTAATGAAAACCCGCGCCCGTATACGAAAGCGCGCCATCAGGCCTGGCTCCATCGCCAAAGGGTGATGCGATGACGGGCCGCCTACCGATGCTGGCCGTGACGATTGGGGTCGCTGCTGCGCTCATCGCGACGATCGTCCTGGAGCCGATTCCGCTATACATCTGGAACGCATCCGCGAGCGTGCCGATCGGTCTCTACCGCCTCCGACCGGCGGACCAATTCCAAGTTACTGAATTGGTCGCCGTGCAGCCGCCGGAGCCGCTCGCGACCTTCCTCGATTTGAACGGCTATTTGCCCATTGGCGTGCCCATGCTGAAGCGCGTGCTCGCCCTTCCGGGGCAGAGTGTTTGCAGAACCGGCCTCACGATTTCGGTCGACGAGGTCGCGGTGGGCGAGGCGAAGGACCGCGACGGACGCGGCCGGCCGCTGCCGAAATGGCAGGGCTGCCGCGTCGTCGGCGACGGCGATCTGTTTCTGATGAACTGGCAGTCGGACGACTCTCTTGATGGCCGGTATTTTGGATTTCTTCCGGCATCCAGCGTGATCGGCCGTGCGATGCCGGTGTGGACGTGGGAGGGGTGATCGTGCGTATTCGACGTGTTCTCCTCGCCATGCCCTTGTTCGATCGATTGCGGGATCATTCCTCCGTCTCGATCGATGTCTGCAAGGCTGGCGCGAGCCCGACCGCGTGCTTGGGTCGGTTGGGCACGCGCGTTTGTGCAGTCGTGCCCGTGATGCTTCTTCTGACCGCGTTCGACGGTGCTGCTTTGGCCCAGAGCGGATCAACCGCCCAGCCGGCGATCAGTCAGACCGCTCACTCATTTGCCGGCTTCATCAATGAAGCCGCACAACGCTTTGCGATTGCGCCGAACTGGATCCGATCAGTCCAACGCATCGAGAGTGCTGGTGACGTGCACGCCAGATCGCCAAAAGGCGCAATGGGCCTGATGCAAATCATGCCAGCGACTTGGGCGGAACTTCGTGTGCGCTACAATCTCGGGAACGACCCCTACGACCCGCACGACAACATTCTGGCCGGTACGGCGTACTTGCGCGAACTGCTCGATCGGTATGGCTCGCCTGGCGTGTTTGCGGCGTACAATGCGGGACCATCTCGCTATGAAGAGCATCTTGCGGGCGGCTCTCTGCCAGACGAGACGCGAGCATACGTCGCAAAGCTTGCAAATCTGCTTGCCGTCGAACTGCCGCCGAGGTGGACGTCCGGCGGACAGTCATCAGCAGCTGCGACGCTATTCGTCACGCGATCCGATCTCATGAAGACGCGTGATCGGTTGTTGGCGCTCATGCCGTCTAGCGGTGTCACGACCGCGTTCTCGGCGCCCGATGTTTCGCCCATGGTCCCCCGGCCAATTGGCATGTTCGTCCCTCGATCGGATTCGGGAGTATCGCGATGACCAGGTGTGCGGGTTCGCAAGCTGATGGTGTATGGGCGATGCCTTCGGCCCGCGCTCTACTCGTCGCTTCGCTCCTCACCGAGCCACCCTTCGGGTGTCTCGGCCCTTCGGGTAACGATCGCTATCGCAAGCGCTCGGAAGCAGTGGGGGCTTCGCGAGTTGGCGGCCAGGTCGCGGTGGCTCTTTCGGGAACCGGCGACCCGGAGACCACGACGGCAGGACGGCGAGATAAAAGGGGCTCGCCGCTCGAACCGCAAGCCATTGACATGGCTTGGGTTCCGGCGTGCCGGTCGGTCGGGGCGCGTGCCGCGCCTTGGATTTTTAAGAATGAGATCAACTACATTTTCGGCACTCTACGCGTTTTGGCGTCCTTCGAGGCGCAGTCATGACCACGGGCGACAGCGATCTGCGTATCCGGCCCGGGCGCATCCGCAGTACCCGCGCGCCGAAGCCGAAAAGCTTCATCAATCAGGTGCTACGCGCGGCGAAGAAAACCGGACACACCTCGGGTCAGACCCCGGCCGGCAGGCGTTCCGCGGCCCATGGGCGTTCGACGTTTGGCCGCGGGCGCCTCGCCTTTAGCCGGGCGAGATTGTTCAGCCCGACGCGGCGCGTTGTGGTGAAGGCGCGCGTGGTTCGCCACAAAGGACGAGCCTTCCGCTCAGCGCCGCTGACGGCCCATCTCTCGTATCTGAAGCGCGATGGCGTGACCCGGAGTGGTGAGCGGGCCGAGATGTTTGATGCCCGCGGCGACGGCGCCGATAGCGCGGCGTTTGCCGAACGCTGCAAGGACGACCGTCACCATTTCAGGTTCATTGTCTCGCCGGAGGACGCCGGCGATATGACCGACCTGAAGGCCTTCACCCGCGACCTCGCCAAGCAGATGGAAGCCGACTTTGGCACGCGACTGGATTGGGTGGCTGTCGATCATTGGAATACCGACAATCCTCACGTCCATCTTCTCGTTCGGGGGGTCGACGAAGAGGGCGCTGATCTCGTGATCTCCCGCGACTACATCAGCCGGGGCCTGCGTTCACGCGCCGAGGAATTGGTCGCGATCGAACTGGGTCCAAAACCGGAGCACGAGATCCGCAATTCGCTGGAGAGGGAAGTCTCGGCGGAACGATGGACGCGGCTCGACCGGGAGGTCCGACTGGCGGCGGAAGAGACCGGGTATATCGATCTTCGACCCAAGAATCCCGGCAGCGCGGATCCTGAGATCCGCCGCCTGATGGTTGGCCGTCTTCAGCACCTCGAGAAGATGGGCCTTGCCGCATCCGCCGCACCAGGGGAGTGGATGGTCGGACTCGAGGCCGAGCGCAGCTTGCGCGACCTCGGCATGCGCGGCGACATCATCAAGACCATGCACCGCGCCTTTACCGAGCGCGGGGAAGCGCGCGGCGTCGCCGACTTCGTCATCGAGGGTGGACAGCCGACGTCTCAGCTTATGGGACGACTGGTCGAGCGTGGATTGCATGACGAACTGACTGGCGAGGCCTACGCCCTGATCGACGGGACCGACGGACGCGCGCACCACGTGCGCTTTCGAGGTATCGAGGCCTTCGAACATGCTCCGCCCGTTGGGGGAATCGTCGAAGTCCGACGCTTCGGTCAAGCCGGCGATCCACGGCCGACCGTGGTGCTCGCCATCCGCTCCGATCTCGATCTTGCCGAGCAGGTCACCGCAAAAGGCGCGACCTGGCTTGACCACAGGCTGGTCGAACGCGACTCCATGCCGCTTGCCATGGGCGGATTCGGCCGAGAGACGCGCCAAGCCATGGAAGCCCGTACCGAGCATCTGATCCGGGAGGGCCTAGCGCGGCGGCAGGGCCAACGCATCATCTTGCAGCGCAACCTCCTGAACACGTTGCGCCAGCTTGAACTGGACCAGGTGGCCGCAAAAGTCTCGGCCGACACCAGCCTCCCTTACGTGAAGTCCGAATCCGGGGAGCATGTGGCGGGGACATATCGCCAGCGTCTGACGCTCGCCTCGGGACGCTTCGCCATGATCGACAATGGGCTCGGCTTCCAACTCGTGCCCTGGTCGCGCGAACTCGAAAGGAGGCTCGGCCAACACGTCACCGGCGTCGTGAAGGACGGCGGTGGAATCGAATGGGGCTTTGGTCGCAAGCGCGACCTCGGTCTCTAACAATCGCACCAATCCAGCTGCGGAAGGGCGTTCGGGATGTCCGGAACCAAAATCCTTTGGGGGCAGGTGATCGTGGTCGGCCTGATCGTTTTGCTGGCCATCTGGGGAGCAACCGAGTGGACGGCCTGGCGGCTCGCCTGGCAACCGGAGCTTGGGCGGCCCTGGTTCGAACTGTTGGGCTTCAAGGTCTATTACCCGCCCGTCTTCTTCTGGTGGTGGTTCGTCTACGACGCCTATGCGCCACGGGTCTTTGTCGAAGGAGCCTTCATTGCGGCGTCGGGGACCTTCGTTTCGATCGCGGTGGCGATCGGCATGTCGGTTTGGCGGGCGCGCGAAGCCAAGAATGTCGCGACCTATGGGTCGGCGCGCTGGGCTGGTGCGGACGAGGTTCGAGCGGCGGGACTTCTCGGTCCGGATGGTGTGGTGCTCGGCAAGCTCGACCGCGACTACCTTCGCCACGACGGGCCGGAGCACGTGTTGTGTTTTGCACCCACCCGATCCGGCAAGGGTGTCGGTCTTGTCGTCCCCTCGCTCCTGGCTTGGCCCGGCTCGGCCATCGTTCACGACATCAAGGGCGAGAATTGGCAACTGACCGCGGGCTTCCGCTCGCGACACGGCCGCGTCCTGTTGTTCGATCCCACCAACCCAAAGTCCTCAGCCTACAATCCGCTGCTCGAGGTCCGGCGCGGGGAATGGGAGGTTCGCGACGTCCAGAACGTGGCCGACGTCCTGGTCGACCCCGAAGGCTCCCTCGACAAGCGGAACCACTGGGAGAAGACCAGTCATTCGCTCCTGGTCGGCGCCATACTCCACGTTCTCTATGCCGAGGCGGACAAGACCTTGGCCGGCGTCGCCGCCTTCCTGTCCGATCCGAAGCAGCCGATCGAGACCACGCTGAGGGCGATGATGACTACACCGCACCTTGGCGAGCAGGGCGCCCATCCCGTCGTCGCCTCGACCGCGCGCGAACTCCTCAACAAATCCGAAAACGAACGCTCCGGCGTCCTATCCACCGCGATGTCGTTCCTCGGGCTCTACCGCGATCCCGTCGTGGCCCAGGTGACCTGTCGCTGCGACTGGCGGATTGCCGATCTGATCGCAGATGGTCGCCCGACGACGCTTTACCTCGTGGTGCCGCCGTCGGATATTTCTCGGACCAAGCCGCTGATCCGTCTGGTGCTGAACCAGATCGGCCGGCGCCTGACCGAGGATCTACACGCCCGCGACCGTCGGCATCGAGTGCTAATGATGCTCGACGAGTTCCCGGCGCTGGGGCGGCTGGATTTCTTCGAGTCTGCGCTCGCCTTCATGGCGGGGTACGGCATCAAGAGCTTCTTGATCGCGCAGTCGCTCAACCAGATCGAGAAGGCCTACGGGCCTAACAACGCCATCCTCGACAACTGTCACGTCCGCGTCAGCTTCGCGACCAACGACGAGCGGACCGCCAAGCGGGTATCGGACGCGCTCGGGACCGCGACCGAGATGCGGGCCATGAAAAACTATGCCGGCCATAGATTGAACCCGTGGTTGGGGCACTTGATGGTCTCGCGGCAGGAGACGGCCAGACCTCTCTTGACCCCGGGCGAGGTCATGCAGCTTCCACCGATGGACGAGATCGTCATGGTGGCGGGTACGCCGCCGATCCGGGCGAAGAAAGTTCGCTACTACGAGGATAGGCGGTTCACCGAGCGGGTTCTGCCGCCGCCAAATCCGGCGAGCGCCGGCCGATCATCGAGAACGGACGGTTGGTCAGCGCTAGGACCATTGAAGCCGACGGCGGGTCCAACTGACAAAGCCGCGGAGGTCGAGGAAGACACGGCGAACAGCGGACTCCGTCGCGAGCCCGAACTCCCCGATCACGTCGCGATCGCCAAGGAGACGACCGAACCGACGCCGGCAGAAGAATTTGCCGCCGTTCTTGACGATGACGAGGATGGGGTCCGCCAGTCCCGGCTCATACGCCAGCAGATGCGCGGCGTTGCGCGTCAGGTCGCCATGGACCCGAATGACGGTATGGAGCTCTGAGGCATTATGCGCGACCGGATGAACGTCTACTTCCCGCCAGAACTGCTGAAACAGATCTCAGAGCTCGCCGATCGCAAAAGACTTTCTCGGTCGGCGATCGTGGAAGCGGCAGTTGTTTCGTTTCTGTCCCCGGATGGAGCGGACAGGCGAGAAGCGGCGTTTACCCGGCGCCTCGATCGGCTGTCGCGCCAGATGCAGCGGCTGGAACGCGACGTGGGCTTGACGGCCGAAAGCTTGGCGCTCTTCATCCGCTTTTGGCTGACGATCACGCCGCCGCTACCCAACGACGCACAGGCTGCCGCGCAGGCAAAGGGCAGGGATCGTTTTGAAGGATTTGTCGAAGCACTCGGGCGCCGTTTGCAAAAGGGGCAAAGCTTTCTCCGGGAGATTCCAGAAGACATCGGTCGTCAGGAACCGGCCGAAGAAACTTGAGAGAGCCACGTAGACAGACCATTTCGCGGATCCTTCTTATTCTACGCCACCCTACGACCGCAGGGATTTACCCGAACTGACGAAAAGCTGGTCGCGCTATCGGCTCGCACGAGCTGACAGCAAGAGGGCCAGCATGCAAATTTCCGGGACATGGCGTCTCATCTCGCGCGTTTTTCTCCCGTTTGCTGCTGGATACTATCTTTCGTATCTGTATCGAACGATCAACGCTTTGATCGCCAGTCATCTCAGCTCGGATACCGCGCTCGGGACTGCCGACCTCGGGTTGCTTACGTCAGTCTATTTCCTGATATTCGCGGCGGCTCAGATCCCTGTCGGTATATTGTTGGATCGCTTTGGTCCGCGTCGCGTCCAGAGTGTTCTGCTCTTGCTAGCCGCAGCGGGCGCCGGACTCTTCGCGATATCGACCGGTTTCCTGTCGCTTTTGATCGCGCGTGCAATGATCGGGCTTGGCGTGGCGGCGGCGTTGACCGCAGGACTGAAGTCGATCGTCCTTTGGTTCCCCAGAGAACGAGTTGCCTTGCTTAACGGCTACATGATCATGCTGGGATCGCTAGGAGCGGTGACCGCTACGGTTCCCGTAGAATACCTACTCGCTTGGATGAGCTGGCGGCAGCTCTTTGAGATCCTAGCGGCGGCGACCGGCGCGACGGCCATTTTCATCTATGTCGTGGTTCCCGAGCGGGGCATTGTCCCATCAGCAGCCTGCGCCACTCTTAGCTCCGTTTTCAGCGATCGGCGCTTCTGGCGAATGGCCCCGTTGTCGGCGACTTGCGTCGGATCAGCCTGGTCTCTGCAGGGGCTGTGGGCATCACCGTGGCTGATCGACGTGGAGAGGCTTGATCGCACAAGTCTCGTCAGACAGCTGTTTACAATGTCCGTCGTACTAAGCGGCGGTGCCTGGTTGTTCGGTATGGCCGTCCATTACATCAAACGCAAAGGAATCGGAGCGGAGGCTATATTAGTGGTGGTTGCAGTGCTGTTCATCGCAGCCGATTCAGCCTTGATCTTGCGAGCGCCCCTGCCGTCCATCCTGCCCTGGTCGGTTGTCGCAATTGCCGGAACGGCAACCGTGGTCAGCTTCGCGGTAATAGCGGATTACTTTCCGCCGGAGCTTGCTGGTCGTGCCAACGGCGTCTTGAACGTCCTGCACTTTGGTTGGGCATTTCTGGCACAATACGCGACAGGCCTGATCCTGGAGCAATGGCACACGATCGATGGCCATAGGTCCGTCCAGGCCTATCAGGTCGCGTTCGGCCTCAACGTAGCGCTGCAGATCGCAGCCTTGGTCTGGTTCGCGCTGCCTTGGCGTAGAGTCTGCGCTTCATGGATGAGTTTAACTTCCCGCTCCACGCCAGCCTCTGTTTCCAATGGTGTCAAGTCGGTCGGCTTGTACGAGAATTCGCCCATCCTGATACCCGCGGACGACGGCGCGGAGTGGTGAGCGATAGCTCTTAGCGGACTGGTACGATTGAGCAGGAGTCCAATATCAGTTCTCAGTCTTCCTTTTTCTACGCCAGTCTACGATCACCGAAAGCGCTTGTTGCGCCAACTCCATAGGTGCTTTTTCTAATCATCCCATCTGAGGGCCCTTTGCGGACGCTCTCACTGGGTGGGGACGACGGTGCCAAGCCATTCCATTCAATCGGAAGCGAATTCGCGCGGCGCGCGCATGCTTCGTAGTGCGCTTGGCACAGCGATTGCCGGCTACCTCGAAGATGAAGCGATCATCGAGGTGATGCTCAATCCGGATGGGCGGTTGTGGATCGACAGGCTGTCGAGTGGCTTGATCGACACAGGCAAAACTCTCTCCGCAGCGGATGGCGAGCGCATTGTTCGCCTGGTAGCGCACCACGTAGGTGCGGAGGTGCATGCCGGGGCGCCACGGGTTTCGGCAGAACTGCCTGGAACTGGTGAGCGCTTCGAAGGCCTTTTGCCTCCGGTCGTTGCCGCCCCGGCCTTTGCTATCCGCAAGCCAGCGGTCGCGGTGTTTACCCTCGACGATTACGTCGCCAAGGAAATCATGACCTCGGAGCAGGCCGAGATCCTGAAGAGCGCGGTCGCCGCACGGAAGAACATCCTCGTCGCCGGGGGAACGTCGACCGGCAAGACGACTCTGACAAATGCGCTCCTGGCCGAAGTGGCAAAGACTGCCGATCGGGTCGTGCTGATCGAAGATACGCGCGAACTGCAGTGCACAGCGCCCAACCTTGTCGCTTTGCGTACCAACGATGGCGTGGCGACGCTATCGGACCTCGTTCGCTCCTCGCTGCGACTGCGTCCTGACCGTATTCCGGTCGGCGAGGTCCGCGGTGCCGAAGCCCTCGATCTGCTCAAGGCCTGGGGTACCGGGCATCCCGGTGGCATCGGGACCATTCATGCTGGTACCGCGCTCGGTGCCCTGCGGCGGCTTGAGCAACTCATTCAGGAAGCCGTCATCACGGTTCCGCGTGCCCTGATCGCCGAGACCATCAACGTTATCGCCGTGCTGGCGGGGCGTGGCGCTGATCGTCGCCTCGTTGAGCTCGCGCTCGTCCGGGGGCTTGGAGCTGCCGGCGACTACAGCCTTTCAACAGCAGGAGACTGACATGCGTCAGCAAATTCGTTTTCTTCGAGGTGCATCGGTGGCCGCCTTCGGCACGGTGCTTTTGGCGGCGGCGCCGGCATGGGCCGCTGGTTCGAATATGCCATGGGAGCAGCCGCTCAATCAGATCCTGCAATCGGTTGAAGGTCCGGTTGCCAAGATCATCGCGGTCATCATCATCGTCGTGACCGGGCTCACGCTCGCGTTCGGGGATTCGTCGGGTGGTTTCCGCCGGCTGATCCAGATCGTGTTCGGCCTGTCGATCGCATTTGCCGCCTCGAGCTTCTTCCTATCGTTCTTCTCCTTCGGCGGCGGCGTGGTGGTTTGATGGATGAACCGGTCACAGGTTTTGTCGTGCCCGTTCACCGCGCACTCACTGAGCCGATTCTGATGGGCGGCGCGCCGCGGTCCGTCGCGATCGTGAACGGCACGCTTGCTGCGGCCCTTGGACTTGGATTGCGGCTCTGGATCGCGGGTCTCATCCTCTGGTTCATCGGCCACATGGCCGCCGTCTGGGCCGCCAAGCGCGATCCCGCATTTGTCGATGTCGTGCGCCGACATCTGCGCATTCCCAGCCACCTCAACACCTGAGCGCTCCGCCATGATGAACCTTGCCGAATATCGTCATTCCAACGCGCGTCTCGCCGACTTCCTGCCCTGGGCAGCTCTCGTCGACGAGGGAATCATCCTGAACAAGGATGGTTCTTTCCAACGGACAGCAAAGTTCCGGGGACCTGACCTCGACAGCGCGGTGCCGGCCGAACTCGTTGCCGTCGCCGGTCGTCTGAACAACGCCTTGCGCCGCCTCGGATCCGGCTGGGCCGTGTTCGTTGAGGCGCAGCGTCATTCTGCGGGCGCTTATCCTCCAAACACCTTTCCGGATGTCGCGTCTGCGCTGGTCGATGCCGAACGCAGAGCGCAATTCGAGGAGGCAGGTGCCCACTACGAGTCCAGTTATTTCCTGACCTTCCTCTATCTGCCGCCGGAGGAGGGAGCGGCTAAGGCGGAGCGATTGCTCTATGAAGGTCGCGACCGCACCGTTGGAGCAGATGCCCGGGAGGTGTTGCGCGGCTTTATCGATCAAACCAACCGCGTGCTGCAACTCGTCGAAGGGTTCATGCCGGATTGCGCCTGGCTCGATGATCAGGCCACGCTGACCTATCTGCACTCGACGATCTCGACTAAGCGTCACCGCGTTCGCGTGCCCGAAATTCCCATGTACATCGATGCGCTTTTGGCCGACCAGCCACTGACCGGCGGGCTTGAGCCGATGCTGGGTTCAGCGAACGTGCGGGTCTTGACGATTGTCGGCTTTCCGGGCGCGACGACCCCGGGGGTCCTGGACGACCTGAATCGCCTGGCATTCTCGTATCGTTGGTCGACGCGCGCAATCATGCTCGACAAGACCGATGCCACCAAGCTGCTGACCAAGATTCGGCGGCAGTGGTTCGCCAAGCGAAAATCCATTGGCGCCATTCTCAAGGAGGTCATGACCAACGAGGCGTCGACGCTGCTCGATACCGACGCCCACAACAAGGCGATCGACGCCGACGCGGCGTTGCAGGAACTGGGGTCGGATCAGATCGGACAAGCCTTTGTTACGGCCACCCTCACTGTGTGGGACCGAGATCCCAACGCTGCCGATGAAAAGCTGAGGCTGGTCGAGAAGGTCATTCAGGGCCGCGATTTCACCTGCATGATCGAGACGGTGAACGCTGTCGAAGCCTGGCTCGGTAGCCTGCCGGGACATGTCTATGCGAATGTGCGGCAGCCACCGGTCTCGACGCTCAACCTCGCCCATATGATTCCGATGTCAGCCGTGTGGGCCGGTGAGGCGAGGGATCTGCACTTCAAGGCGCCGGCACTCCTGTTTGGCAAGACTGAGGGATCGACGCCCTTCCGATTCTCTCTCCACGTCGGCGACGTCGGCCACACCCTCGTGGTGGGCCCGACCGGCGCCGGAAAATCCGTTTTGCTGGCTCTGATGGCGTTGCAATTCCGCCGTTATCCGAACTCTCAGGTCTTTGCGTTCGACTTCGGCGGTTCAATTCGGGCGGCTGCGCTCGCCATGGGTGGCGACTGGCATGATCTCGGCGGTGCATTGTCAGACGGGGACGAAAACCCCGTCGCCCTGCAGCCGCTGGCCTGGATTGAGGATCCTTCCGAGCGCGGATGGGCGACGGAATGGATCGGCGCGATCCTGGCACGGGAAAAGGTCGAGATCACCCCGGAGGTCAAGGATCATCTGTGGTCGGCACTGACATCTCTCGCTTCGGCGCCGAGGGAGGAGCGGACCCTGACGGGCTTGTCAGTCCTGCTCCAATCGAACTCTCTGAAACGCGCCTTGCAACCTTATTGCCTCGGCGGACCTTCCGGGCGCTTGCTCGACGCCGAATTCGAGCGCCTTGGCGAAGCCTCGGTCCAGGCGTTTGAGACCGAAGGTTTGATTGGAACGGGTGCTGCGCCGGCCGTGCTGTCGTACCTCTTCCATCGCATCGGGGGCCGTCTCGACGGCCGGCCTACACTCCTTATTGTCGATGAAGGTTGGCTTGCCCTCGATGACGAGGATTTTGCGGGGCAACTCCGGGAATGGCTGAAGACGCTTCGGAAGAAGAACGCGTCCGTCATCTTCGCCACACAGTCGCTTTCTGACATTGATGGCTCCGCGATAGCACCGGCGATCATCGAAAGCTGCCCGACGCGCCTGTTGCTGCCGAACGAACGGGCGATCGAACCGCAGATCACCGCCATCTACCGCCGCTTCGGACTCAACGATCGCCAGATCGAACTTCTGAGCCGGGCAACGCCAAAGCGCGACTACTATTGCCAGTCTCGTCGCGGCAACCGGATGTTCGAACTTGGCCTTGGTGAGGTTGCGCTCGCCTTCACCGCAGCCTCTTCCAAGACAGACCAGGCAGCCATCGCGCAGCTCCTTGCCGAACATGGACCTGACGGCTTCGTGCCCGCCTGGCTCCAGCACCGCGGCGTCGCCTGGGCCCTCGACCTGATCCCCAACCTCGTCAATCTGGAGAAATCGCAATGAGACCTCTTGGCCTATTGGCGACCACGGCCGCCTTCGCGCTGCTGCTTGGCGTCACGGTGCCTGCACGGGCGCTGATCGTCTTTGACCCCACCAACTACGTCCAGAATGTCCTGACGGCCGCGCGGGAGCTCCAGCAGGTTAATAATCAGATCACCTCGTTGCAGAACGAGGCACAGATGCTGATCAATCAGGCAAGGAATTTGGCAAGCCTGCCGTATTCATCGCTGCAGCAACTGCAATCATCGATCCAGCGGACCCAGCAATTGCTGGCCCAGGCCCAGCGGATCGCCTACGACGTTCAGCAGATTGATCATGCCTTCTCGACAAGTTACGCGCCAGCGACCAGCAGCCAATCGAACCAGTTGCTGATCTCCAACGCTCAGTCACGTTGGCAGAATTCCTATGCCGCAACGCAAGACGCGCTTCGCGTCCAGGCGGGCATTGTTGGCAACCTCGACACCAATCGCATCCAGACATCCGCGCTCGTAACGTCAAGCCAGGGTGCCAGCGGCGCGCTGCAGGCAACGCAGGCTGGCAATCAGATTCTCGCGCTGAACGCGCAGCAGCTCGCCGACCTCACCGCCGTCGTGACGGCGCAAGGTCGGGCGCAGAGCCTTGAAGCGGCTCAGCGCGCCTCGGCCCAGGATCAGGGACGAGAACAGCTTCGTCGGTTCCTGACTCCGGGACAGGGCTATCAGTCATCCAACGTACAGATGTTCCACTGATGACGGACATAAGGGCATTCAAGGCGTTGTCGCTGCTTACGACAATCGGCGTGTTGGTCGTCACTGCCTGCACGATTCAGCTTCGCGGTGGTGACGAGCAGCCCGCGCTGCCGAAGGCCGCGCAGACGACAGATGCAACCAGCTCTGACCTCGCACGCTGCCGCAGCGTCACTGCGGAGGAAACGGCAGGTTATCAGCATTGCAGGCAGGTCTGGGCCGAAAACCGGCGACGCTTCTTGGCCAAGAAATCTGGTGCCGCGGTTCGTGGCCAAGAAGAACCCGCCGCTGCGTTGGCGCCGGCCCCAAAGGATCAGAGCCGGATCCCGCAGGGATATCTGCTACCGGCGACACCTGAGGCGAGCAAGCCATGACGGGTACGGGGATTATCGACCAATTCCTGGAAACGTTCACGCGATATATCGACAACGGCTTCGGCCTGCTCGGTAGCGACGTCGGCTATCTCGCAACGACCCTTGCCGCGATCGACATCACGCTTGCTGCGTTGTTCTGGAGTTGGGGGCCGGACGAAGACATCGTCGCGCGCCTCGTCAAGAAGACGCTCTTTGTAGGCGTCTTTGCCTATCTAATCGGTAATTGGAACAGTCTGGCACGCATCGTTTTCGAGAGCTTTGCCGGCCTTGGGCTAAAAGCATCAGGCGCAAGTCTCTCCGCGTCGGACTTCCTTCGGCCGGGAAAGATCGCTCAAGTCGGACTTGACGCTGGCCGACCGCTGCTCGATTCGATCTCCAATCTGATGGGCTACATCAGTTTCTTCGAGAATTTCGTCCAGATCGTCGTTCTCCTGTTTGCCTGGATCGTGGTGCTGCTCGCCTTCTTCATTCTGGCGATCCAACTCTTCGTCACCCTGATCGAGTTCAAACTCACGACGCTGGCCGGCTTCGTGCTCATTCCCTTTGGGTTGTTTGGCAAGACAGCCTTCGCGGCAGAGCGGGTCTTGGGCAACGTCATCTCTTCAGGGATCAAGGTCTTGGTCCTGGCCGCCATCGTCGGCATCGGCTCGACTTTGTTCTCGCAGTTCACCGCTGGCTTTGGTGGCAATCAGCCGACCATAGAAGACGCGATGACCCTGGTCCTTGCGGCGCTCTCCTTGCTTGGCCTGGGCATCTTCGGTCCTGGAATCGCCAACGGCCTGGTGTCGGGTGGGCCTCAGCTCGGTGCCGGTGCCGCGGTTGGAACAGGCCTTGCTGCCGGTGGCATTGTTGCGGCGGGCGCGGGTCTTGCCGCCGGCGGTGTTGGTCTCGCTGGCGGCGCGATTGCGGGCGCCGCGCGCGGTGGTGGCGCTGTCATAAGGGGAGCGTCAGCCGCCTATCGAAGCGGCGGCCTTGCTGGCGTCGCTGAGGCGGGCAGCTCGGCTGCCATGAGTCCATTGCGTCGTGCAGCGGCTGCCTTCGGGGGCGAGCAAGCTGGCGAGCAGGCCGCAAGCGCTTCGGCCGAAGGGCTGCCCGATTGGGCGCGCCGCATGAAGCGCGCCGAGACTATTCGGCATGGTGCCTCGGCTGCTGGTCACGTCCGCTCGGGCGATCATGGTGGCAGCGGCTCCTCCGTCGATTTGTCCGAAGGAGAGCGCTGAGACGCATCACCGCACTTTCGCCACCCGCCACGCGGCAGCGCCTCAAACCCAGACACTACACGGCTCAAAGCCGATCACTTGATCTCAGGGGCAATCATCAATGATCAAACGACCATTAGTTCACTACGGGCGCATGCCCGAACCGATCACGCCTTATCAAAAAGCAGCCCAAGTTTGGGACGAACGCATTGGATCCGCCCGCGTGCAAGCCAAAAACTGGCGGCTGATGGCGTTCGGTTGTCTCATACTGTCAGCCGGTCTCGCTGGTGGGTTGGTCTGGCAATCAAGCCATGGGTCGATCACGCCCTGGGTGGTCGAAGTCGACCATCTTGGCCAAGCCCAGAGGGTTGCGCCGGCCAACTTCGACTATCAACCGACTGATGCGCAGATCGCCTACCATCTGGCGCGCTTTATCGAGGATGTCAGAGGTCTGCCGGCCGACGGCATCGTTCTACGCCAAAACTGGCTCCGGGCCTATGATTTTACGACCGATCGCGGCGCCGCTGCGCTCAACGACTACGCGCGGAACAATGACCCCTTTGCCAAGCTCGGTAAGGCGCAAATCTCCGTCGACGTCTCGAGCGTCATTCGCGCGTCGTCGGAAAGCTTTCGGGTCGCATGGACCCAGCGCACCTATGACAACGGTTCGCTGAGCTCGACCGAACGCTGGACCGCAATTCTCACCATCGTGATCGAGATGCCCCGCGATGCCGAACGCCTGCGCAAGAATCCCCTTGGCGTTTACGTCCGCGCCATCAACTGGTCAAAGGAGTTGAGTCAGTGACCAAGACGCCGTTTGACGTTTATTCGAAGCGCCCCGCCCCGGACTGCGGGATCGGTCCCACTTGGCCCGCGTTCTTGACCGCGAAGCGAGCAGTTTTGTTTGCTCTCCTGCTTGGTTCCTCGGCGCTCGGTGGGTGCGCGACCTACATTCCTCCGGAGATCAGCTATGACGCCGAAGTGCCTCCGTTACCGGCTACGCCGGTGGCTCTCGACGACAGATCGCGACCGCTTCACATTCCACCCCTCTGGAAGCCGGCTCTCGGCGGCAAGTCGGGAGGGAAGGAAGACGCTGAACCTGTGAGCCGGGTTGAGACAGCAAATAGCGCGGCCCGGGTCGAACCGCGCAAGCGAGGGTATTTCAACGCAGCGCAAATCTACGCCTACAGTCCTGGGGCGCTCTATCAGATTTACGCCGCGCCGGGGCAGATCACGGATATCGCGCTCGAGGAAGGAGAACTTTTGACGGGATCAGGGCCGATCGCGGCCGGAGATACCGTACGCTGGGTCGTGGGCGATACCGAGAGCGGGAGCGGCGACACACGGCGCGTCCATATCCTGGTCAAGCCGACCCGAGCCTCGATCGAGACCAACCTGGTGGTCAATACTGACCGGCGCACCTACCTGATTGAGCTCCGCTCTCGCGAGCGGCCGTACATGCCATCCGTTGCTTGGTACTATCCTGAGACGGTACGCGAACGGTCGCGTTCAGCTGCTCTGAAGCCCGTTCTTCCGGACCCAGCGCAGCGTATCTCCCGCTATTCCATCGAAGGCGACAGTCCTCCCTGGCGGCCGCTAGCCGCATATGACGATGGCCGCAAGGTCTACGTCGAATTCCCGCTCGGCATCGTGCAGGGCGAAATGCCTCCGCTCTTTGTCATCGGCCCAGACGGCAAGACAGAACTCGTCAACTATCGCGCCTACGGCAATGTGTTGATCGTCGATCGGCTGTTTGCGGCCGCCGAACTCCGGCTCGGCGGTGAGCACCAGCAGAAGGTCAGGATTGTCAGGACCGACGGGAGACCGTCGTCATGAACACCCGGAATGAAAACGATCACGAGCAAGCAGTTCCGCCGGAGACACAAGCGGAGCAGTCCGAAAGTTTCCGCTTGAGAGCGGAGCATCCGCGCGTGACGCGGTTGTCGCGGAAGGTCTTGGCTGGCGGGAGCGCGGTTGCCCTGCTTGTTATCGGCGGAGCAGTGTTGTGGTCACTTCAGAGCAATCGTGCTCGAAATCAGGCGGCCGATGAGCTTTACAGCACCGACCATCACAATGTTGCCGACGGCATTACGACCCTGCCGAAGGACTATGCTGGCGTTCCGCGCCAGCCAATCCCGCAGCTTGGTCCGCCGCTCCCCGGTGACCTCGGTCGACCGATCCTTGCCGCTCAAGGCCAGTCGCCGACGAGCGGCGCTGATCCGGACCAGCAGCGCCGGGATCAGGAGACCGAAGCAGCCCGCATCAGTCATCTGTTCGCTTCGACCAATGGACGAGAAGTGCGTCCGTCCGCGACTGCGGCTGTTGGAAGCGAGCGGGTCGTGCCACCGAACGCAACGAGCACCGGCGACGATGGATCTGTGCAAAACGGTCAGGACCGGAAGCTTGCCTTCGTCAACGCCTCTGTGGACCGTCGCACGGTAAGCCCTGACCGCATCACCAGGCCGGCCTCACCGTATGTCGTGCAGGCTGGGACGGTCATTCCGGGTGCCCTGATCACCGGGATCCGATCAGACCTTCCGGGCCAGGTTACAGCGCAGGTAACCGAAAATGTTTTTGATACCCCGACCGGCCGCTTTCTGCTTGTGCCTCAGGGAGCGCGTCTGATCGGCATCTACGATAGCCAGGTCACTTTCGGCCAGTCCCGCGTCCTGCTCGTCTGGACCCGGCTGATCATGCCGAACGGACGTTCTATCGTTCTCGAGCGGCAGCCTGGCGTTGACGCTGCCGGGTATGCAGGCCTCGAAGACCAGGTCGACAATCACTGGGGTGAGCTGTTCAAGGCTGCGGCCCTATCGACGTTTCTGGCGGTCGGGACCGAACTGGGTGCCGGCTCGGACACCAACAGCAACGACAGCGCAATTATCCAGGCCTTGCGACACGGCGCCTCGGACTCACTGAATCAAACCGGACAACAGGTGGTTCGGCGCAGTCTCAACATCCAGCCGACCCTGACGATCCGCCCGGGTTTTCCGGTTCGTGTCATCGTCAACCGGGATCTCCGCCTCGAGCCTTACACAGGATGACAACCTCAATGACGAAGCTGAAGATCGCCGCCGTCCCAGACGACAAGCCGGTGAAGGTGACCGCGGAGTTGCCTGCATCCGTCCACCGGGACCTTGCTGCGTACGCGGAGGCAATCGCGCGTGAAACGGGTCAGCGCGCCGATCCAACAAAATTGATCGCGCCGATGCTGGCGCGGTTCATGGCGGCTGACCGAGGATTCGCCCGTCTACGACGCGCGTGTCAATCGCCGAGAGATGGGGAGGAATAGCGCTCCGCCAGCATTTCGAGAAAGCGGTTGAGGGCTGGATTCTCGTTGTCAGCGCACCAGTGTGCAGAAAAGCCGATATGGCTTGATCCTGTCCCGTCCCGTAGTTCGCGATATTTCAGTCCGGCGAAACTCGCGCCCATATCGGACTCCATGACGAGGCTAATGCCTAGTTTCATACTGACGAGACCCTTGATCATGCTTCGGCTGACGTCGTGTCGGTCGATCTTGGGCCGATCGTCCGTAGATACAAATTTCGATATGATGAGATCTTCAAACTCGCGGCTGGAATCGTGATGGCTTAGTAGTACGGTTTCGTCGCGAAGATCGGTCCAATAAACCGCGTCGCGCGCCGCCAAAGGGTGATCCTCAGGCAATGCAACGAGGACGCGTTCGCTCCAGACCCTGAGCGTCTTGTTGTCCGATGATGGCGTGTCGCTCGTAACGATGAGAACGTCGAGTGTTCCGCTCCGGAGCGCGTTCATAAGCAAAGTGCGCGGCCGTTCGGCTATAGCGAGTTCGATCCGAGGAAATCTCGTTCTAAAGTCGAGGAGGGTAGTCCGCAGATTGCCTGCTGAAATCGACGTGCAGAAGCCGACCGAAAGGTGGCCAGTTTCGCCACGACCAATTGATCTGCCGGTTGCAACGAGTGTATCAACCTGCTCCAGCACCATTCTTGCGATCCGCACGACTACTTTACCAGCAAGTGTTGGCTGGACTCCCGCGGTCGACCGCTCAAACAAGCTGGTCCCGACTAGGCGCTCGAGTTGGCCAATGGAGCGGCTCACGACAGAATGTGGAATGGAAAGTAATTCAGCGGCTTGCCGAAGACTTCCACAGTCGTTGGCAACGACTGCAAACCGAAGCAGGCGCAGGCCGATGACGGGCATTCCGGTCGTGCGCTGCTGGTTGTCAATGTTGTTGATTTCCATCATGCCTGTAGCCCGTCAGTAGGCGAAACTGCGTCCCAGGGGTCCGCTGTGCGACCGTTCTAGGCGACGCGCAATACAGGCGCCCAGAGCACTGGCCCGGAAAGTCCGCCTGCCCCACGGAGTTTCGCGAGCGCCGCACTGGAGATATCCAGATATCCAGCGACGGCGAGAGTGTTCCCAATCTTAGAGGGAGCGCCGATTCGACGTAGCGGCCACCCAGCGCGCCGCAGGATCCTTTCCATTCGGGCGTCGGTAACGGTAACAATATCGCTCAGATGCCGCGAAAGCCCAAATTCCACCATGCCAGCAAACAACTCGTAGGTGGCACAAGCTATTCCGTGTTCTCCTTTTGGTGTGTCGAGTCTAGCGTCGATCGCAAAGCGGCTGCTTTCCCATATCTGCGGACTCATGGGCATCGGCTGACCATTCAGAAGCGCGGGAAATGTGTCGCGGAGCATCGTCGGTCCCTTGGTTGGAAGCAGGCGGACGCAGCCTTGTACCCGGCCGTCGTCCGAGAGTTGGGCGAGGTATGCCGGATGCAACGAGTCGAACTTGTCAACTTCCATGTCGCCGCTAATTTGAACGTCCCAGTCCATCCGGACCTTGAAGACGCGATGTCGTAGTTGGTGTATTGCAAAGAGCGTATGGGAGAATTCGCCGTACCAAGGCTCCGTGATGAGCTGAATCATGACATCCTCCAAGGTTGCCATGATTCTTTGAGGCGAAGTTACGCTAAGAAGCATCACCCCTAGTTGTGGGAGGAGTTCGCCTTAGTTTTGCTGTTCTCGTTTGGCAGCGGCCACGCGTAGTGCCGCTTGAACAACGGTTCGCACTCCCAATTTTGCTTTCGCGTTGTTCAGGTAAGAGATAGCAGTGTGATGCGATATTCCCAGAATGCGTCCGATGTCCCAAGCGCTCTTGCCGCGGGCGGCCCACTCCAGACATTCGAACTCGCGGGCGGACAAAGCTGCTCCATCAACACGAAGATCGCTCGCGAGTTTGCGGCGAACGTGTGAGTGGAAGAACATCGCCATCAACTGAAGCATTCGAGGGTTCGACGTGACGAAGCGTTCGAATTGAGCTTCCCGTTGGTTGCCGGCAAAGGTGACGGCGGCAACGGGGCCGTGTCCGTCATGGATAGGAACGGTGAATCCTAGCCGAATGCCATATTGGGAGGCTTCGTCCAGCAACCGCTTCTGTGCCGGCGAAAGATATCGTTCGGTCGATCCGATTCCCCAGCGAAACGGCTCGGTGTCCCGTAGCGCCTGCATGATAACCGGATCGATCCGTTCGTAGTGGCTCCTTAGGTAGTGTGAAGTCCACTCCTTTGGGTATGTCGACATAAGACGGGGTGTCCCATCGAGCTTTTGCGGTAGCGCGAGGTACGCAAAGCAAGACAGGTCGAGAGCCGCGGCTGTGACGGCCATGGCTCCCGAAAGCTCTGCTTGATCTTCAGCGCTCGAAAGATGATCAATGAAGTCTTGAAATATGCGATGCATGTCGAGCTAGGTTAGGTGGCGTCGGTACTTGATCTCCGGCACGGCTGTCCCGGTTAAACCTTCCTTATCGAACGGTCAGAGCAGCACGGACATCGTTGACGATTGCGGGTGATGTCCAAAAGGGTACTCAAATCCATAAAAGAAGCCCGGGACCCGTCATCGGACCCCGGGCAGTCTAGGGAGGACGCCCTCAGGCGCTTGCTGCCATTTACTGACACCTTCGCGTCAGACCGCCGACAACGAGCGGGACCACGGGAAATCAAGCGATGGCCTGTGCGATGAAAGGCAGGGTTTCAGATTGTTCCTGCCATTGAGGGAGAGAACATTGGGTCACTTCCCGGCAATCAACTCTGCAGCTTTCTCCGCCATAGCCATGATCGGCAGATTGGTGTTTCCGCTGATCACGGTCGGCATAAGTGAACCGTCGATAACGCGTAGATTGTCGATGCCCCGAACCCGAAGCTTGCTATCGACCACGGCGTCGCGATCCTCACCCATGCGACATGTTCCGACCGGGTGGTAGATCGTTTCTGCGCGGGCTCGTATCCACTTTTTGCGGGATTCCGTGCTGGTAAACGGATCGATATCGAGTTTGCGCTTAATGTGTTTTCGGAGCGCCGGCTGATCGATGATCTCGCACATCTGCCGAACGCCTTCTTGCATGCTGACGAAATCACTTTCATCGGATAGAAAGCGGGGGTCGATCGCCGGCGCGACGAAGGGATCGGCCGACCGCAGGCGCAGCGTTCCACGACTCTTCGGACGAAGCTGGCATACGCGAATGGCAAAGCCGTGCGGGACGCGCTCGCCCTGCGGCGGGTTTCGCAGCGCGACGATGAGATGAGCCTGCCACTCAGGCCACGATGAGGTTTTATCGGGCCCCCAGAAGGCTCCGGCTTCGACCCCCTGTGAGGTGCCGGGCCCCGTGCCTCGGAGCATATATTGTGCGCCGGCCAAGGCACCTCTGAACAATCCGATGTACGGCGTCAGTGTGATCGGCTGCGACGCCTCCAATCGAATTGCGCAATCCAAATGATCTTGCAGATTGCTTCCAACGCCGGCGGAATCGAGCACCGGCTTGATGCCGAGTGAACGGAGGTGATCGGCCGGTCCAATTCCTGACAGCATCAGTAATTGCGGCGAACCAATGGCCCCGGAAGTCAGCAAGACTTCTCGTTCGGCCGAAACGGTGACCTCACGCCCGTTGTGGTCAATGACAACACCCCGAACGCGCGTGCCTTCGACCGCGAGGCGCCGAACCTGAGTGTTGGCCATGATGGTCAGATTGCTTCGTCCTTTCCCCTGGTCGAGAAACTTGAAAGCACCTGAACGCTTGCCGTCTGAAATCGTAAGTTCGTAGAAGCCTGCGCCCATCTGAGACGGACCATTGAAGCCGTTGTTCTCGGGGAGGCCTGCCGACTTGGCGCTCTCAATAAATGCCTTCGAGATTGGATGCTGCAACACGCCATAAGAAAGTCGGATCGGACCCGAATAACCTCGGTCCTGATCGGGCTGGGACGTTACCTGGGCGGCGTCCTCGATTTTTCTAAGGTAGGGGCGGAGGTTTTCGTACCCCCACCCACGACAGCCTTGCGCTTCCCATGAGTCGTAATCCTGAGGATTTCCCCGGATCGCAATCATGGAGTTGATGGCGGACGACCCTCCCACCACCTTGCCACGGGGAATATAGATCTTGCGATTGTTGAGTTCGGTCTGCGGTTCGGTCCAAAATTGCCAGTTATGCTTCGGACTCGTGTAGAGCACGCGAATGCCCGCCGGCATGTGAACGAAGATTGAAGAAGAGGGACGTCCGGCCTCGAGCAGCAACACCTTGACGTTGGGATCTTCGCTCAATCGAGCGGCGAGCACGCATCCTGCCGATCCTGCGCCGACAACGATATAATCGTATTTCGAGAGCTTCATCCTCCGTCCCCTATTTCAAAAGCCGACGATCGGTTCGTTTTTGCGACCAGTTTCGCCAAGGTCAGGCCTTCCCGACTTGCAAAAGCCATCGCCAAACTATAATTGGTCCTACCAATCAGGTCGATCCAATTATAGCGACGAAGGCCTGGTAGTCAACGGAGAGCTCGTCTCATGTTTCAATACCGGAGGATCGTGGCCGCGTTCCTGCTCCTCGGCGCAGGGCTCGCCGTTTTGCTGCTCGCTCCTGCCAAACCTGCCATCCAGCCGGACCAAGAGACGATTCGACGAGTGATATGGGCTCTTGGCCCCTAGCCGACTTCGGGACGTCCGATATCGATGATCCGTCGCTCACTTAGATCTTGGATGGCCGCCGAGTCGTACTTCAGTATCGACTTGAGGATGTTTGCAGTATCCTCGCCTCGCCGCGGCGGTCCTTTGGCATATTCGATCTTCGTTCCGGAAAACTTTATCGGATTGGCGACGAGAGGGGCTGTTGTTCCGGAAGAATGAGGAAGATTGACCTGCATCTCCCGATGGATAACCTGAGGGTGAGCGAACACCTGATCCAGCCGGTTGATCGGTGCGCAAGGCACGCCCACGGGCTCCAGAATGGAAATCCAATGCTGGGTCGTCTGCTGTATCAGATGCGCATCGAGTAGGGGGATGAGTTGATCACGATTCTTAAGCCGGTCGGTGTTAGTGACGAAACGGCTATCGGTTGCCAGGCCGCTTAAACCAGTAGCTGCACAGAACTTCCGGAATTGCTGATCATTACCAACGGCGAGCACGAAGGAACCGTCGCTGGTTCTGAAGACCTGATATGGAACGATGTTTGGATGCGCGTTGCCGAACCGTTTCGGCGGCGTGCCGGTCGTGAGGAAATTCAAATTTTGGTTGGCGAGAACCGCGACCTGGACGTCCAGCAGTGCCATGTCGATATGCTGTCCTTCTCCGGTGCGTTCGCGATGCAGTAATGCGGAGATGACGCCGGCGGCGCTATACATGCCAGTGAGAATATCGACGATCGGAACCCCGACCTTCTGCGGACCCCCGCCTGGCTTGTCATCACTCTCTCCGGTAATGCTCATCAGGCCGCCGATGGCCTGAATGGCCATATCGTATCCTGCGACGTCCTTCATCGGGCCGGTCTGGCCATAGCCGGTGATGGAACAGTAAATGATGTCAGGCTTGACCCTTTTAAGCGCCTCGTAGTCGAGGCCGTAACGCGCCATGTCGCCGACCTTGTAGTTCTCGATCACGAGATCGGCTTGCTGGGCAAGTGCGCGCACAATGGCGCTACCCTCGTCAGTCGATATATCGACGCATATCGAATGCTTGCCGCGATTGGCGCTCAGGAAATACGCGCTTTCGGTCGTATCAATTCCACCGTCTTTCCGCAGAAAGGGCGGGCCCCACTGCCGCGTATCGTCGCCGGTGCCAGGGCGTTCGATCTTCCAAACCTCGGCTCCTAGATCAGACAGCAACTGCGCTAACCAAGGCCCCGCGAGGATTCTCGAAAGATCCAGCACTCGATAACCTGCCAACGGTCCAGCCATCACGCTTCCTTGAAGTCTGCGGGTCAAATAGCCGCGCGCCGTGCGAGGCCGCACTAACTATATGTGGAGCGACCAGATTGGTCAAACCAAATGCTGCTTGACACCGCGCATCACGCGACATACGGTCCTGCCAAATTGGTTTAACCAATTAATGAAAATACCGGGAAGAACGTGAAGGTCTGGCTGTATGGCGCGAGTAACTCTCCAGAATGTCGCGAAATCCTTTGGAGGAGATCGAGGGCCATGGGCCGTTCAGGACTTTTCGTTGGATATTGCCGATGGCGAACTGGTCGTGTTCGTCGGCCCGTCCGGCTGCGGCAAGTCCACGACGTTGCGAATGCTCGCCGGTCTAGATGACGTCACATTCGGCAAGATTCTGATCGACGGAAGGGACGTCACCGCGCTTCCGCCGAAAGATCGCAACATTGCGATGGTTTTTCAGAACTACGCTCTCTATCCACAGAAGACGGTCTTCGAAAACATGGCCTTCGGCCTTCGGGTCCGTAGGACGCCACAGCAGGAGATCGATCGTCGGGTGCGCAGCGCGGCATCAAGTCTCGGATTGGAGGCCCTGCTGGAGCGCAAGCCACGCCAATTGTCGGGTGGTCAGATGCAGCGCGTAGCGCTTGGTCGCGCGTTAGTCAGAGATCCCGACGTATTCCTCCTCGACGAACCCCTCTCGAACCTTGATGCGAAGCTGCGGGTCCGGACGCGAGAAGAGATTGCGACGCTACACGCCCGATTGGGCGCGACGATGATATTTGTTACCCACGATCAGGTCGAGGCCATGACGCTCGGCGATCGTATCGTGATCATGCGTGACGGATTCATCCAACAGGCGGGCAGTCCGCTTGACCTTTATGATCGGCCCGCGAACGCCTTCGTGGCGACTTTCATCGGGTCTCCAGAGATGAACCTGATTGATGGCGGGTTGATGCGCGACGGGGGCGCGCTCGTAATGCGCTCCGGCGGTTTGAGCGTCAACTTGCCTGCCCAGTCATTCTCCGAAGCGGAAAGGGATGTCACGCTTGGCATTAGGCCCGAGCACATCGAGCGCGCGGAAACCTCCACGGCTTTTGAGCTGGTAGTCGGCTTGGTCGAGCAAATCGGCGCGCAAACCTATGTGCTGGGTAAGATCGATGGCAACAAAATCCGCGCGGTATTTGCTCGGGACGATGCGCTGAGGGCGGGCGACCGAATTTTTGTGAATTTGTCTCAAGAGAAGTTGCACCTGTTCTCGCGCGAGAGCGGCAAGACACTGAGGCGGACCTCGACGAAAGGCGAAAATGGCAACGGGAGAGAACTTCATGGACAAGCTCAGCTTAGGCGCGCCGAGTTCCAAGGCTAACGTGAGCGACATCGATCGGCGGCGTTTTCTCAAAACGACGGCTGGTGCAGCGGCTGGCATCGCGGGCTCACTTTCCGCGCCCTATGTCAACGCACAGTCCGGGGTAACGCTTCGCATTTTGAACGCTGAAACGACTGCTGCGAGCCAATCGGCCTTGCGCGATGCGTGCAATGAATACGAGAGCAAGTTCGGCGTAAAAATCGTCGTCGACTCGACGCCGATTAGTGGTGGTTATGCGAAGTCGATGGCGGCCATCAATGCTGGCGCTCCTTACGATATCGCCACGGCGGGATACATTGCGCACATCTTGCAATACGCGATGGCGGGTCACATCGTGCCGTTGACGGATCTTGTCAAAAAATATTCGTGGGGGAAGCAGGGAACCTGGTCATATAAGGGAGAAAATTGGTTCTATCCCTATGACTACAATTTGGTGACGGTTTTCTACAGAAAAGATCTGTATCAGGAGAAGGGCCTGAAGGTTCCCAACACATGGGCCGAGTTCCTTGAGAATTGCCGGGCGCTGACTGTCGCGAAGGATGGCAACATAGAGCGAGGGGGGTGCGTCATACCGCTCGCGAGTGACAGTGCCACCAACTGGGCGAGCTTCGGCAACTTGTTTGCAGACGCGCCGAAGTTTTATGACGACAAGTGGAACGTCGTTCTCGATGCGCCGGGGAATGCCGGACCGACCGGCCGTTTTCTCGATCTATATGCCGATCTTTATAAAACGATGCCGGCTGGCATGAACACGGTCAGCTATGCTGAGCTGATGAGTCTTTTCGCGACGGGAAAGGTTGCGCATACCGTCTATTCGGGCCGCGTAGTCGAGGCGCTGGAAGCTCGCAATCCGGACCTCGCAAACAAGTATGGTATTTTCGCTTCTCCAGACAGTGCTGGTAAGCAGAACGCACTGTCCTTCGCCTTCGATGGCTTTATTCTTTACAAGACTAAGCAGACTGAGGCGGCCTTTAAGTTTCTACAATGGTTTATTGACGCGCACTATATTCGCTGGCTGCACTCCGCCTGGATGAATTTCCAACCGGCGCGATTGGACATTTACGAAGATCCACGGTGGAAAAATCATCCGATGATTCAGAAGCATTGGGCGACGATGGAGCAGATGAAGTCGTTCATTGATGAAGACAGCAAGACGGTTCTTAACTCAATAGATATGACGGGTCCGTCGTTTGATCTGCGACCGTGCAAGGTCTTTGATGCGAACATTATGCCGGAGATGCTGCAAAATCGGGTTCTTAAGAACATGTCGTCAAGCGACTGCGTGAAAGCCGCCGCCGATCGAATCCGAAAAATTGGCTGAGCATCGGAACTGGTGAATAGAGGCCCGAGGCTATGCGACAGGACTGGCGAATCATCGGTTTGTTCATCGGGGGTGTACTGGTACTCGGTACAATTGTTGGCGGACCTCTCCTCTATTCGATAAAGCTCTCCTTCTACACAGCGGCGTCGTTCATCGACCCGCCGCAGTGGGTGGGACTTGGCAATTACGTGAAGGTTCTTAGTGAGCCGCTGTTCTGGGGCTCGCTGTTAAACGGTGTCACGATCGCCATCTCGGCGATCGTGCTGCAAGTCGTTCTCGGCGTCACCATTGCGCTCGTCCTCAATAGGCAGTTTGTGGGGCAGACTGTCGTGCGGGCGCTGTCAATCGTGCCGTATTTTCTTCCGACGGTCGTCGCCTGCCTCATCACGCAGTGGATTCTTGATCCCAACTACGGCCTTCTCAAGAGTGTCTTCGCGTCATTCGGATATGGGATGTTCGATTGGGGAGGTAATTCAACGAGCGCGAAGGCGACTATTGTCCTTGTTAGCGTTTGGATCTGGACGCCGTTTGTCGTGACCTGTGTTCTTGCCGGCCTTCAATCCATTCCGGCTCAACTGTATGAAGCGGCCCGGGTCGATGGAGCAGGGGTTATGAAGCAATTCTGGCATGTCACGCTGCCAGGATTGAGGTCAGTGTTGATCGTGGTCATCCTCCTGAGAGGGATCTGGATGTTCAACAAGTTCGACGTGATCTGGCTTCTAACGAAGGGCGGACCGCTCAACGAAACCGAGACGCTTCCCACGTTGGCCTACCGAAAAGCGTTTCTCGAGTTCGACTTGGGAGGGGGGGCCGCTGTCGCCACCATCTCGTTCTTGATGTTGGCGAGCATTATCTTGATTTACCTCAGGGTTTTTCCGATCGACGAGGCCAAGCAGGGACGATGACGATGTCGACTCAAAATCAAGCCCGCTCTGCTGCCGCTGTCGTCGTTGGTTCACGAGCGGTGCGGATGTTGCATAGCTCTAGCGGCTCAGGAAGAGAAATCTCAGACTCCACACCTTCAGTCTCGCACGGGAAAACGACGCGGTATTACGGCAAGTCGCTGAAGCAGATTGCCGGCCGCGTCGGTTTGTATGCCGCGGTTGCGCTAATCTGCATCTATTCCTTCTTCCCGATCTACTGGATGATCCTCTCCAGTCTGAGGTCGCCCGAAAAGCTATTTCTGGATTCATCCTTGGTTTTCTGGCCACCCGATCTAAGCTCTTACAAGTCACTCTTGCAGCTTACGAACTATCCGGCGAATTTCGTTAATAGCGTCATGATGGCTATGGCTACGATTGCCGTGGCGACGACGCTGTCATCATTCATTGCTTATGGAGCGACGCGTTTACGGTTTCGGGGCAAAACGACGTTGGTCGCGTCCATGCTGTTCGCCTACATGTTTCCGCCATTGATGTTGGTTATTCCGATGTCCGCCTTGTTCCGAATAGCTGGCTTAGCCGATAGCTTGTGGGGCCTGCTAATCGCTCACCTGGCGATTTCGCTGCCGCTGGCGGTGTGGCTGCTATGGGGCTTTTTCAAATCGATGCCGTTCGATCTGGAGGAAGCGGCAATGGTGGACGGCTGTTCCCAATTCGGCGCCTTCATCAAGGTGGTCCTTCCGCTTTCGGCCCCCGGCTTGATTACGGTCGGCATCTTCTCGTTTTTGCTGTCCTGGGCGGACTACGTATTCGCGCTCATCCTCATCATGAGTGATGATCGCAAGACATTGCCCGTGGGCTTGGCATCAATGCTTGGCGCGCAAGATCTGCGTTGGGGTGAGATACTCGCCGGCGCAACCCTTATTGCTCTGCCGTTGTTCGTTATCTTTATGTTCTGCTATCGATATTTCGTCGCAGGGCTGACGGCGGGTGCGCTCAAAGGTTAGGCACTGTTCGAGCGAAGCACGTCCTCGTGCTTCGCGCTAGACCGTGGGTATTTCGCGTAGAGATGGCGGACGGGGTGCCCGGCAAGACTAACGTTTTGTGACTTTGGTTTCCCCTAGAAGCGATTGCCATGCCTCCACTGTTCGCGAGAGGTGAGCGTTCATCTGTTGTTCGGCTAGGCCTACCCGCCGCTCTTCGATCGCTTCCAAGATGGTGCAATGGTCCTCATAAGATTGTCGACCTCGATTTTGGTCGGCAAAGTAGACCTTCCGTCGATGCCTGGACAGTTCGTAGAACGATCTCGCCACGCGCAGCAAAATGTCGTTCTTGGTTGCAGCAAAAATCGCAAGATGGAACGCCTCGTCCTCGCGCTCTATGCTTTGCTTTTTGGATAGGCGCTTGTTGGTCTCTTCAAGTATGGCGGTGATCTCGCGAATGTTGTCCGCGGTCCTGCGTGTGCAGGCCAACCTGACCGCCTGCCCTTCGAGCATGCGCCGGACCTCCATGACGTCGGCGATTTCCTTGGCCTCGAATGGAACTCCGGATTCAGCATAAAGCACTAGAGCATCGATGCTGCTCTCTTCGATCTTTCGCAGATAGATTCCAGAATTTGGGCGCCGTTCTATCACTCGCATGGTTTCAAGTGCGGCCAGAGCCTCTCGAACCGCGCCGCGACTGGTGTCGAACTTTTCCGCAAAGTCGCGTTCTGATGGCAACCGTTCGGAGGGCTGATAGCGGCGCTCACGGATGAAGGAAAGGATCTTTCCGATGGCGTTCGAAGGAGCCTCAAGCTTGTCGGTTCGATTTCGCTCAGTCATCTAAAATATCCTGCCTGGTCCTGCCGACCACTTGATTTCGATTTCCTCGGTAGCTAATCATGGCCGACCAAATTGGTCGACCAGTACTTTGGAGGAACCTTGAGGATCTCGGTCGAATCCGCCCTGCTTCAGTAGATATCAGGTTGAGGAAATTGAAGCATCTGAAACGCGCCAAATCCACCTAAAGAATTGATTTCCCAGCATGGATAGCTTTGAGACGGATCTGTTTGTCATAGGTGGCGGCTCGGGCGGCGTGCGCGCCGCGCGGATCGCCGCTGGCCATGGCGCCCGCGTCATGATCGCCGAGGAATATCGGATGGGCGGCACTTGCGTCATTCGCGGGTGCGTACCGAAGAAGCTATTCGCCTACGCCTCGCATTTCAGCCACGACATCGCGGATGCCGCGGGCTTCGGCTGGACCGTTCCGCCGGCGACGTTCGACTGGGCCACCCTGATCGCCAACAAAGACAAGGAGATCGCCCGGCTGGAAGCGGCCTACACCACCAACGTGGAGAAATCTGGCGTGCAGGTGATCAAGTCGCGCGCCGTGTTCGAGGACCCGCATACGCTGGTGCTCGACGGCGGCAGGAGGGTGCGCTCGAAGTATATCCTGATCGCCACGGGCGGCGCACCGAACCACGGCAAGGCCATTCCCGGCATCGAGCATGTCATCTCATCGAACGAAGCATTTCATCTACCCGAATTGCCGAAGCGTATCCTGATCCAGGGCGGTGGCTATATCGCGCTGGAGTTTGCGTGCATCTTCTCGGGCCTGGGTTCCCTCGTGACTGTGGTCTATCGCGGCGACAACATCCTGCGTGGCTTCGACGACGACGTCCGCGCCCATGTCCGCGATGAGATGGAGAAGAACGGCATTACCATCCTGACCGGTTGCACGGTCGACGGGATTGAGAAGCACGACGATTGGTACACGTCGCACCTGTCGAATGGCTCCAGCATCGCGTCCGACAAGGTGATGTTCGCCATCGGCCGTCACCCCGCCGTCGCAAATCTCGGGCTGGAGAAAGCCGGCGTCGCCATCAACCCGGATAACGGAGGCATCGTCGTCAACGAAGCCTCGCAGAGCTCGGTGCCACATATCTATGCGGTCGGCGACGTCACCCATCGCTTCAATCTGACGCCGGTAGCGATCCGTGAGGGCCACGCTTTCGCCGATACGGTTTTCGGCAAGCGGGCGGTCAAGGTCGATCACATCGATATTCCGACCGCCGTGTTCACGCAGCCCCAGGTCGGCACCGTGGGCCTCACCGAGGCGCAGGCGCGGGCGCAGTTCGCTATCGTTGATGTCTACAAGGCGGCGTTCCGCCCGTTGAAGGCGACGCTGTCCGGCAGCGAGTCGCGGGTGTTGATGAAACTGGTGGTTGACGCGGGGAGCGACCGCGTCGTGGGTTGCCATATCGTTGGATCGGACGCGGCCGAATTGGTTCAGGTCATCGCCATTGCCGTAAAGATGAAGGCTACCAAGGCGGACTTCGACGCCACTATGGCGCTGCACCCGACCTCCGCCGAGGAACTGGTGACTATGCGTACCCGCACTGCACGTTACGTGCGCGACGCGGCGGCTTAGAAAGCTCAATTTCGATCGATTGTGCAAATTCAGGCCGTTGGCGCGCGCGTTATGCGGCGCCGCTCAAAACGCACTTGACAATACGATTGTGATCATACCAAACTGGTCCTACCAGTATCGGTGAAAATCCAGCAACAGACTAACCTCGCCATCCGCAGCCGCTTGTAGTCGAGGAGCTGGATGCGGAAGTTCTGGCGAAGAAGATTGGGCCCACCATGGAAGTGGATTATTTGACTAGCCTGCCGCGACGCATCCACCTCATTGTGGATGAGGGGGCCAAAGCAGGAGCATCCCGGCCGGCTCTTACTGACGAGCGGGGCATCGTTTGGTCCTATCGGAGACTGATCGATACGATCGAGGCCGTTGCAGGTGACTTGGCGCGTCTAGGGATCCGTCCCGGTGATCGGGTCATGGTGGTGGGCGAGAACTCAATCGGCGCCATCGTCCTGATGTATGCGGCGAGCCGGCTTGATGCATGGGCAGTGATGACGAGCGCACGGCTCGGCCCGCACGAACTGGACGCCATTGAGGGTGATTGCAAGCCCAGACGCGTATTCTATACGCATGGAATATCGGCGGAAGCAGATGCTGCGGCGTGCCGGCGCGGCGCGGAAGCCGAAGCGTTCACGGGGATTGGAGCGATCAAGGTCGGTAAGTTGGAGGCGAGCGCCGTTCCCGAGGAGGTCTATGAGGATCCCGCCCGTCAGGTTGCAGTTCTCATCTACACGACGGGGACTACCGGTCGCCCGAAGGGAGTGATGCTCAGTCATCGCAACCTCGCTTACGTGGCGGGCCGGGGCAAAAGAACCAACACGCTCTTTCCCGAGGACGTCACGCTTTGCGTTATGCCGATCTCTCATTCGTACGGGTTGACGTTGCTGCAAGGTATGTTGTTTGTCGGCGCACACCTGCGGATCATGCCGAGGTTCTCTCTCACGCAAGCAATCGACGCCGTCGTGAATGGTTCGTTGACCGCCTTCAATGCCGTCCCTGCGATGTTGTCGCGGATCATCGCTTACGTCGATCAGAACAATATCAAGCTCACGCCCAATAACCTTCGTTATGTCTATACCGGAACGGCACCGCTCGATCTGTCTCTGCGACAGAGCGTCGAGCGAGTGTTCGGCGTGGTGCTTCATAATGGTTACGGGCTGACCGAGACGTCTCCGACCATCAGTCGGACGCTGTATGCCATGGGAAGCAACGAAATCAACATCGGACCGCCAATCCCGGGAATCGAAACCAAGATCGTCGGACCTGATGGGCGGGAAGTACCCGATGGCGAAGCGGGCGAACTGCTCGTTCGCGGGCCCAACGTGATGTTGGGGTATTATGGTCAGCCGGACATGACCGCGGAGGCGATCGATCGCGAAGGATATTTGAAAACCGGAGATATCGTCAGCCGGTCGCCGGGCGGCGAACTGGTGGTCCAAGGCCGGTCGAAGGAGCTAATTATCAGGTCCGGCTTCAACGTCTATCCGCCCGAAATCGAGGCTGTCCTCAATTCTCATCCGGCGGTTCTCAATTCCGCGGTAGTCGGGCGATCAATCGAGGGCAACGAGGAAATCATCGCTTTCGTTGAGCCGACCCCTGGAAGCACCATCGAAGTGGCCGAACTGCTCGCGCTCGTGGAGCGGCAGCTCGCACCATACAAGAAGCCGCAGCAGATCATTGTCTTGCCGCAACTTCCGGTAGCCCCGAACGGGAAGATTAGAAAGCACGACTTGAAAAAGCGCGCCGAGGAGTCGCTGTCAGCGGCTACCTCAGTTTAACGAATTATAGACCGGACGGACGGAAATGGTGACAAGTCGCGAGCAGATGTACCCCGATACAAAGTTGTTCATCGATGGATCCTGGCGCGATGGAACGAGCGGAAAGGTCGAGCCCATCCTGAATCCGGCGACGGGAAAATTGATCGGAACAGTTGCGCACGCGTCTATCCCCGATCTCGACGACGCACTTGAATCGGCCGTGCGCGGGTTCGAATTGTGGCGGAGGACGTCTTCCTTCGAGCGATACAAATTGATGCGTGGGGCTGCCGAAAAGCTCCGCGAGCGAGCCGCCTCAATCGCGCGTATCATGACGCTCGAGCAAGGCAAGCCGCTGGGCGAGGCGAAGATGGAGGTGTTGCTCGGCGCAGACATCATCGACTGGTTCGCGGAGGAGGCGCGTCGATCCTACGGTCGGACCATTCCGTCACGTTCCGGCGCCGTACAGCAGGTCGTGATCCGCGAGCCAGTTGGGCCTGTCGCCGCCTTCACGCCGTGGAATTTTCCGATCAACCAAGCCGTCAGAAAGATATCAGCTGCGATGGCGGCCGGGTGCTCCGTGATTCTGAAGGGACCCGAAGAAACGCCGGCAAGTTGTGCAGCTCTGGTCAATGCTTATGTCGATGCCGGCTTGCCCTCCGGTGTCCTCAATCTCGTTTTCGGTGTGCCGTCCGACATATCGGAATACTTGATTGCCCACCCTGTCATTCGCAAGATTTCGTTCACGGGTTCGACGCCAGTCGGGAAGCGGCTTGCGGCTCTCGCTGGAAGTCACATGAAGCGCGTTACGATGGAGCTAGGTGGACATGCGCCTGCGCTAGTCTTCGAGGACGCAGATGTCAAACAAGCGGCAAAATTGCTGTCCGCGGCAAAGTTCAGGAATGCCGGCCAGGTTTGTGTTTCTCCGACCCGGTTCATGGTCCATGAACGGGTCTACGACGACTTCGTTGAACAATTCACCGCTGCTGCCAAAGCTCTCGTCGTCGGGGACGGCCTCGACGAAGCGACCCAAATGGGACCACTAGCTAATCTCCGTCGAGTCGAGGCGATGGACGCGCTGGTCTCGGACGCCGTTCAGCGCGGCGCGCGCATCCGGACAGGTGGAAGGCGCCTGCGCAACGATGGCTTCTTCTTTCAACCGACGGTTCTGACGGACGTGCCTCTGGACTCGCGCATTATGAACGAGGAGCCATTCGGCCCTGTTGTGCCAATCGCGTCGTTCTCGACATTCGAGGATGCCATGGTCGAAGCGAATCGGCTCCCTTATGGCCTTGCTGCATATGCGTATACGAAGTCAGCGGCGACGATCGGCGCGCTCGGCTCGATCGTGGAGAGTGGAATGGTGTCGATCAACCACCAAGGCCTTGCCTTACCGGAGACTCCCTTCGGAGGAATCAAGGACTCCGGATACGGTTCGGAAGGTGGTACAGAAGCGATGGACGCGTATCTCAACACTAAGTTCCTGACCCAGATGCACGGTTAGCATGCGCGATCGGCAATGCTGATACGCCGTCGCGGAGCATGCGTCGCGCAGGTCAAACCTCGCGACGGTCCTTCGCCGCGCCAGACTCTAGGGCCCAAAGATCCAACGCCTAAAGCGAGTTAGCGAAGTGTTGTTGACCATCGACCGCGTTCAGATCGCGACGCCGGATGCCAAAAGTGCCGCGGAGATGTGGCGTCGCCGATTGGGGGCGGAACAAGTCTCTGCGGATCGGGTCCGGGGATTGGGCGCCAAACGAGTGACATTGCGTGCCGGGACCGGCGAGATTGAGTTGTTGGAGCCGGAAGGCAACGGCGTTGTCGCGGACGAACTGGCAAGACGCGGGCGATCTCATCTATTCGGCGCCGGCGCGACCTCACTCGACCCGCGTGCACTGGTGCATCATGCCACGTCGGTCGGAGTTGAGCATCAGCACGAAAATGGCCAGGATTTTCTCCGGTTCGAAATCGAGGGGAAGCCGGTCCATTTCGTAATCTCTCCCCCGCGTACGGTGGAGCCGACCGGCGGGATTGATTTCCTTTATGAGGTGACTTTGCTCGCGGCCGACCAGGCAGCCGCGGTAACGCGCTTCGCCGAAGTCTTTCGTCTTGATACACGGAATTTCGTGACGATTACCTCGGAGCTCTTTGGCTATACGGGCGTCCTCACTCTCTTCGCGCCTGATCGCCTCGACCGATTTGAAGTCATCACGCCGACGGACTTCACCAAGACGCTCGGCAGGTATCACGCCCGCCAAGGCTCGTCTTTCTATATGGCGTATGCCGAAAGCCGAGAGATCGGTCGCATCGAAAGATCGGCGAAGGCGGACGACGTGGGACACACGCTGGATCCGCGCGAGGAGAAGCGGAGCGGTCGAGATCCGGAGCAACTCTGGCTTCATCCTCCGGCCCTTGGCGGAATGATGCTAGGGCTATCGCGGCCGACGCTTGGTTGGCGCTGGTCGGGCCACCCTGAGAGGGTCGTGGCGTTAGTGCAATAGAAGCTCGATGGTGGATGCGTCGGGCTTATGTCGATTGCATCAGGCCGCGACTGACCCATCGGAAAAATATCCGATGACGAGGATACGATGAGCAAAATTAGGTTCACCGAACCAAATCGAGAAATCCTCGCGCGCCGAGATTCAATCATAAACGATCTAACCCGCCTTGTTGACCCCGCTGGGCTAATAACGTCGACGGACGAGTGTCGGGCTTATGAGACAGATGCGTTGACGGCCTATCGCAAGATGCCGCTCGCCGTCGTCCTACCGAAGACGACCGAAGAGGTGAGTGCCGTTTTGAAATACTGTCACGACACCGGCGTCAAGGTCGTGCCGCGCGGCGCAGGTACGTCTCTCGCCGGCGGGGCAATTCCGAGTGAAGACGCCGTCGTTCTCGGACTTTCAAAGATGAATCGGGTGCTCGCGGTCAACTACGATGACCGCTTCATCCGCGTCGAAGCGGGAGTCACAAATTTGAGCGTAACGGCGGTGGTGGCGGAGAACGGCTTCTTCTATGCGCCAGACCCTTCCTCTCAACTTGCCTGCACGATCGGAGGCAACATTGCCAACAACTCCGGAGGCGCGCATTGCCTGAAGTATGGAGTCACGACCAATAACCTCCTCGGCGTAAGGATGGTACTGATCGATGGATCGATCATCGATCTCGGCGGTGACTATCTCGATAGCGCTGGACTCGATCTGCTGGGCCTGGTCGTCGGCTCCGAGGGGCAGCTCGGGATAGTGACCGAAGCGACCCTCCGAATTCTGAAATCGGCCGAGGGAGCGCGCCCGGTTCTGTTCGGTTTCCCGTCTTGCGAGGGAGCGGGCAAGGCGGTTGCGGACGTCATTGCCGCCGGTATCATTCCCGTAGCCATCGAATACATGGACAAGGCCGCCATCGAGATCTGCGAGGCCTTCGCCAAGGCCGGCTATCCGCTCGATGTCGAGGCCCTTCTGATTGTAGAGGTCGAAGGGTCCGACGCCGAGATGGACGCGACGCTGGCGGACATCACCGCCATCGCTCGTGCGAATGGTGCGACGACAGTGCGCGAGAGCAGGTCGGCAATTGAGACGGCGGCAATCTGGAAGGGGCGGAAGTCGGCTTTCGGTGCGACCGGGCGAGTCGCTGACTATTTGTGCATGGACGGCACGGTGCCGACCGGCAAGCTGTCGTACGTTTTGGCGGAGATCTCCAAGATCGTACAGCGACACGGATTGCGTGTCGCGAATGTTTTCCATGCCGGTGACGGCAACATGCATCCGCTCATCCTCTACAACGCGAACGATCCGTCGCAGCAGTCGAAGGCGGAAGCAGCGGGAGATGACATTCTCAGGCTCTGCGTTGAAGTTGGTGGGTGCCTGACGGGCGAGCACGGTGTCGGTATCGAGAAGCGTGATCTAATGCGCTGCCAGTTTGACGATGCCGATCTGGCTCAACAGATTCGGGTGCGCGCCGCGTTCGATCCGCGATGGCTGCTCAATACGGATAAGGTGTTTCCCCTCGATTTTCGATGTCAAGGTTAGGGTGACGGGAGTGTGATGACCGATTGCTATAAGCCGCGCGACGAGTGCGGACTGTCGTCTGCCATCAAGGATGCGGCTACAGCAAAGATGCCTCTCGTCGTGCGCGGCGCCGGCTCCAAGTCGGCGATGGGCCGACCGCTGGGTGGATACGCTATGCCTCTAACGACCGAGCGCATGCGCGGAGTTTCACTTTATGAGCCGACAGAGCTCGTCATCGGTGCTTTGCCTGGAACGCCGGTTTCCGAAATCGATCGGATGCTCGCCAAGCACAACCAGATGCTTCCGTTCGAGCCGATGGATCATCGTGTGTTGTTCGGGACGAGCGCAGAGCCGACAATCGGAGGTATTGTCGCCGGGAATGTTTCGGGTCCGCGTCGTGTCGCGGTCGGAGCTTGTCGCGACAGCCTGATCGGCGTTCGCTTGGTCACGGGCCGCGGAGACATCGTGAAATCCGGCGGGCGCGTGATGAAGAATGTCACCGGGCTCGATTTGGTCAAGCTGACCTGCGGTGCGTGGGGCACGCTCGGCGTTTTGAGCGAAGCCATCTTCAAGGTGTTGCCGAAGCCGGCGCGTTCCCTATCGCTGGGATTGCGCGGCTTGGACGACATGACAGCGATTTCGGCGCTAACCGCAGCGCTCGGGTCGACTTTCGCGGTCTCGGCGGCGGCGCATATCCCGGCGAGTATTGGGTCGGACTCGACTACGATCGTTCGACTAGAGGGGTCCGAGGGCTCGGTAGCCTACGGATCCCGCGAACTTGCCAGGCTCTGGTGCTCCTTTGGGCTGCCCGACCTGATCGAAGGGGATGAAAGCGCAAACTTTTGGTTGCGCATCCGCGACGCGCACTGGCTGGCTCAGCCAATGGATCGTTCCATTTGGCGGTTGTCCTTGGCCCCCTCCAAAGCGCCGCGTGCTCTTGCTGACATCCGGCGAAAACTCGGCGTGCGGTATTTCTACGACTGGGGCGGTGGTCTCGTGTGGCTCGCGGTCGTGGGCGCTGACGATGCGGGAGCGTCGGTCGTTCGGGAAGCTATGGTCAATACCGGTGGGCACGCCACACTCGTACGGGCTTCATCGGAGATTCGCCGCAGGATCGATGTGTTCGAGCCGCTTCCTCCTGCGGTGCTCAAGTTGACGCAGGAAATCAAGAAATCTTTCGATCCTGACCGCGTTCTAAATTTCGGCAGGATGTACGCCGGTATCTGAGGCGAGGCGGACTGGTATGCAAACAAACTTCTCGCTGACGGCCTTGGCCGATGCACATGTAAGCGAGTCAGAAAAAATCCTCCGTGCCTGTGTGCATTGCGGCTTTTGTACTGCGACATGCCCGACATATCTGCTTCTTGGTGACGAAGCGGACAGTCCGCGCGGGCGCATCTATCTGATCAAGGACATGTTGGAGGAGGAAAAGCCGGCGACCCCTCAGGTCGTCGAGCATATCGATCGATGTCTGACGTGTCTTTCCTGCATGACGACCTGTCCGTCCGGCGTGCACTACATGCACCTGGTCGATCACGCGCGAGCCCATATCGCCCGAACCTATACGCGTCCTCTGCCTGATCGGTTGCTTCGAGGCATGTTGGCGAAGGTGCTGCCGTTTCCGGGCCGACTTAGGTTGGCTTTACGCGTGGCTACCGTGAGCAGGCCGATCAGAAAGTGGCTCGCCAATCTTCCCGGCGGCGCGCAACTCGCCGCGATGATTGAACTTTCGTCGTCATTCAAGCGAAGAAGGCCGACCCGAAGGTTACCGGGCGCGACCGTCGATAGGCCGCGCGGTCGGGTTGCGCTTCTGAGCGGATGTGCCCAGCAGGTCCTCGGCCAGAACATCAACGAGGCTGCAATCCGGTTGTTGACGCGTCACGGTATCGAAGTAGTTCAACCGATCGACGAAGGGTGCTGCGGAGCTCTCGTGCAGCACTTGGGATACGAAAGTCGGGCGCTGGATGCGGCTCGACACAACGTGGATGTATGGACACGCGAAATCGAGAACGGCGGCCTCGACGCCATCGTGGTTACGACGTCCGGTTGCGGAACGGTCATTAAAGATTATGGCTTCCTACTTCGCAACGATAACGCCTACGCTCAGAAAGCCGTACGGATCTCGGCTCTAGCGCGGGACATCACAGAATTCTTGCATGAATTACCGCTTCAAGACGGTGTTCGGACTACCGGCCAGGTCGTGGCTTACCATTCGGCATGCTCGATGCAGCATGGACAGCAGGTTAGAGATCAGCCGAAGTCACTTTTGAGGCGAATGGGGTTTGTAGTGAGAGAAGTACCGGAAGGCCACATATGTTGCGGCTCCGCCGGAACATACAACGTACTGCAGCCTGAGATCGCCAATCGACTGCGCGCACGAAAGGTCACCAACATTGAGAAGGTCAAACCGCAAATCATTGCGAGTGGAAATCTCGGCTGCATAACGCAGATTGGTGCTGGAACACGCATTCCAGTCGTCCACACGGTGGAGTTGGTCGATTGGGCGATGGGCGGCCCGTTGCCTGACGTCCTAAAGGGGTGCTTGGGCTAGGTGCGGACAAGCGACCGCTCTGACGTCCTAGTTTGGATTGCCATTTCCGTCCATCGCGGCTTCGATTGCCTTATTGGCTGCTGTCTCATCATACAGATGGCAGGCGATCTGCCGATTGCCGTGCAACCGCAGCGGCGGAATTTCGCGGCTGCAGACCGGCATGGCGGACTGACAGCGAGGGTGAAATGGACAGCCGGGCGGGGGGGTGGCGACGCTCGGCACCTCGCCCTGAAGGAGCACGTGATCGCGGGCGCGCTCGATTTGCGGGTCCGGCACCGCTACCGCATCGAGAAGAATGCGCGTGTAGGGATGGAGCGGTTCGCCGTAGAGGTCGTCGCGCGTCGCGATCTCGACGATGCGTCCGAGATACATCACTGCGACCCGATCGCTCATGTGTCGGACGACGCCGAGGTCGTGCGAGATGAACAGATAGGACAAGCCGAACTGCTCCTTGAGGTCGGAAAACAAGTTCAGAACCTGGGCCTGCACTGAGACGTCGAGAGCTGAGACCGGCTCATCACAGATGAGCAGTTTCGGACGCAGTGACAGGGCGCGCGCGATGGCGACCCGCTGACGCTGGCCGCCGCTGAGTTGGTGCGGATAGCGGTCGAGGAAGCGAGTACCCATTCCGACCGTATCTAGGAGTTCGGCAGCCTTCGCGCGGCGCTCGTGGCCCGATCTGCCGACGCCCTGAATCGCCATCGGTTCGGCGATCAGGTCGGCGATTGTCATGCGGGGATTTAGCGACCCGAACGGATCCTGGTAGATGATCTGCATCTCACGCCTTAGCGGTCGCATCTGGCGATGACTGAAGCCCGTGATATCGCGTCCGTCGAACACGACCCGGCCGCCGCTCGGCGGCGTCAGTTGTAGTATGGCCATGGCCGTGGTGGATTTGCCGCAACCGCTTTCGCCGACGAGCGAGAGAGTTTCGCCGCGCTGGAGTGTGAGGGATATGCCCTTGACAGCTCGAACGGAGGGGGCGCCCGTTACGCCGAAAGAGGTTGTGCTTGCATAGTCGACGCACAGGTCCGAGACCTCGAGAATATTCGTTGCTACGTCGTTCATAGCGGATTCCAGCACGCGAACAGATGGCCGTTCCGTGTGCGTTCGTCGCCGCTAAGCGGAGGGCGTTCGTCGCACCGTTCGGTCCGACGTGGGCAGCGCGGTGCGAAGGCGCAGCCCCCGGTTCCGTCGGAGGGGGCGGGTGGCTGCCCAGCGATCGACTCGAGCCGATGAGCGATCGGACCGACGATCTTGGGCACGGAGGCGAGGAGGGCGTGCGTATAAGGATGGCGCCCATCGCGATAGAGGTCGTCGGCCGCCGCTGTCTCGACGATGCGGCCGGCATACATCACGTTGACCCAGTCGGCGTAGCGCGCCACGACGCCGAGATCGTGCGTGATGAGAAGCAGCGCCCCGCCCAATCCGCGGGTAAGGTCAGTGAGAAGCGTCAAAATCTGCGCCTGCACGGTGACGTCGAGTGCTGTCGTCGGCTCGTCCGCGATGATGAGTCTTGGCTCGCAGGAGATCGCGATAGCAACCATGACACGCTGGCGCATACCCCCACTGAGCTGGTGAGGATAGGCCTCGGCTTTGGTCTCTGCATCCGGGATGCGGACCTTCTTGAGAAGGTAGATCGCCTGCGCTTTGGCGGCGCTCCAGGACATCCGGCGATGACGCACCAGCGGCTCGGCGATCTGGCGCCAGATGCGCAGGCTTGGGTTCAGCGCTGTCATCGGCTCCTGGAAAACGATGCCGACCTCGTTGCCTCGGATGTCCCTGATCTGTTTTGGTGACTGCGTCTGCATATCACGGCCGGAGAGGCGTATTTCGCCGGCCGTGATCTTGATCGGTGGCATTGGCAGTAGATGGGTGAGCGACATCGCGGTGATGCTCTTGCCCGCGCCGCTTTCGCCTACGAGCGCCACGACCTGGCCTGAATAGGCCCGGAACGAAACGTCTGCGACAGCACTCAGCTCCGTCTTGCCCGACCAGATGCCCACGCAGAGCCCGCGTACATCCAGTATCGGGGGCCCCGACATTTCCAAAGTTCCGTGCATCGATCAGAAGCCCATCGACTTCTTTAGATCCTGATCGATCCAAGCGCGCGCCCAGACCGGCGCATCACGCCGAGCGGAGACCGAAATCTCACCATAGTAATTCTTGACCCACGGCCACCATACCGTGAACGAGCGCGGCCTGGGCAGAAACAGGAATGGCGCTCGCGCGGTCATCTCATTGGTGAGCGCGGCGACGCCCTTCTTGACCTTGTCCGGGTCCCTCTCCTGCTGGATGGTGTCGAGTGCCGCATCGACCTTCGGGTCGTTGACGCGGGCCGAATTCCAGACGGAAGAGGACCGGTACAGTTTCTCGATTGAGGCCGTCGGATTGCTCATGCCTGCGAAATGCCAATAGCCGGGGCCGTGCTTGCCGGTGGTCATCAGACTGAGAAACGCTCCATACTCCTTTGGCTCGATGGTCATCTTTACGCCGATTGCCGACAGATATCCGGCTACAATCTGCGCTTTCTTTAGCTGCTCAGGGAAGCTCGGAACCTGTGCCTTGAACTCGAAACCATTCGCAAGACCCGCTTCGGCGAGGAGCTTCTTGGCCTTGGCCGGATCGTACTGGAGAACCTCCCGGGCATCGTTCGGCATCTTTTCGGGCGGCGTGAAATAGCCTTCCCAAGTTTCGTCCATCGGCAGGTGCGGAAAGTCGGCGTGGCCGCCATAGATCTGCTTCGAGATGGCGGCCCGGTCGACCGCGAGATTCAAGGCGAGACGCACCTTCGGGTTGTCGAAGGGTGGTGCATCGACCCGCATTGCCAGTGCCTCACCCGCATAGTCGGGGTGTTCGATGACTTTGATTTTATCTTGGATCGGCGCCAGTGACTTGAGTTCGTCCCAGTTGATATTCGCCATGACATCGATCTTGCCGGTGCGGAAGGCGGCTAGGCGTGTCTGTGAATCCCCGATCGTCCGCATCACAAGGTTATCGACGAATGGGATCTTGTAAGGTTTGCCGTCGATCGTCTCGCGGTCCCAGTACTCCTTGTTAGCCTGATAATCCCCGAAGGCCCCGGCCTCATACCGCGTCAACCGGAAGGGACCCGTGCCGCAGGCATTCTGCCAGTTGCCAGCACCGCCGTTAGGGGCCTCCGTGATCTCTTTGGGATAGATGCCGGCGTAATAGCCGTAGCCGAGGCGGTACTTCCACTCCGAGTTGTACTCCTTCAGGAAGAAGGTCACCTGGTGCGGTCCCGTCTCCTCGGCCCTGTCGATGAAGGAAAAATAGACTTTGTTCGCCTTCGGACTAGCGACGAGACGGTTATACGCGAACACGACGTCTTTGGCGGTAAAGTCGCGCGCTTCCATGATGCCTTTGCAGGCCTGCCATTTCACGTTCTTGCGCAGGTTGATAACGATCGAGAGCGGTTTGTCGACGACCTCCCAGCTCTCTGCGAGTTCGCCGCGCAGCACGTCGTCGCTGAGCCAGGCCTCGCTGAAAAAGTTGTTCTTCCCGCCGCCACGTACGCCTTTGCTTAGATCGCCCACCATCAACTGCTCCATGTAGGGCCCAGCATCGATAGAGACCTTCCAGTTCCAGTCGGCGGGATCCCACGACAACGCCGCAATCCCCGGGGAGTAAGGAACGATGGTCAGCGTGCCACCGTATTTGGGTTCCTGGGCGCTCACGGCTTGGGTCGCAATCACAGTCCCGAGCGCGATAACCGCCATAGTTCCGAGATGTCGGCCTACCATTCCTTGCTCCTCCTTAGTGTTATGGTTTTTCGCTCAATTGCGCACTATTCCGCGTGGATCGAGAAGATCGCGGAGAGAGTCTCCGAAGATGTTCACGCAAAAAACGATCAGAGTTATCGCGAGGCCAGGGGCCGCGACCATCCAGACGTTCTCGAACATGTAAGGGCGGGCATCGCTCAGCATACGGCCCCACGCGGGTGCGGGCGGTGGCACACCAAGACCAAGGAAGCTGAGACTCGATTCGGCCAGGATCACGCCGCCGAGGCGCGTGGTGTAAAGCACGATGAGGGGCGCGGCGATCGTCGGCAGGATGTGCCGGAGAATAATGTGCCAGTTACCGGCGCCGAAGGAATGGCCCGCCTGCACGTACAGTTGCTCGCGCGCCGACAGGACCGCGCCGCGTACGATGCGCGAACCGGCAACGCCGTAGAGGATGCCGAGGAGGGCGATGATCTGCACGATCCCGGGGCCGAGAACCGCGACGCCCGCGATCAGCACGATTAGGTCGGGAAAGCTCTGCCAGGTATCGACGAACCGCTGAACCAGGGCATCGAGACGTCCGCCGAAATACCCGGACAGAACCCCGAGCGTGACCGATAGGGCGAGCGATAGCAGCGCGGCGGTGATACAGACGATAACGGAAGTACGGGCTCCATAGATGATGCGGCTGAGGATGTCGCGTCCGAGTTCGTCTGTGCCGAGGTGGTGCGACCAGGACGGCCCTTGCATCAGCGATGTAAGGTCGATCGCGTCGAAGTCGTACGGTGCGATCCAAGGTGCCAAGAGTGCGCAGACCACGATCGCGGCGAGAAGGCCGGCGCAAACCGTTCCGAGGATATCCTGCTTAAAAAGGCGACTGAAGAAAGTCCTGACGGGTGCTGCCCAAGCGCCTCGCCCGGGACCTGTTTCGATCTTCAGAGGTGACTCGATAGTCATGCGTTCAGCCCTGACGAATCTTGGGATCTAGGAGGGCGTAGCTGATGTCGACGAGCAGGTTGATCGTCATTACGCCGACGCCCACGAGAAGAAAGATGCCCGTAATGACCGGATAGTCCCGCTGCGACACCGCCATCAGGAGTAGTTGGCCCATACCGGAGATCACGAAGATCTGCTCAATCACGACCGCGCCACCGATCAGCAGGGGCAACTGCAACCCGACGATGGTTATGACCGGCAGAAGCGCGTTTTTGAGGACATGGCGCAGGACGACCGTCCGCTCGTCGAGACCCTTGCTCCAAGCTGTACGGACATAATCCTGGCGCATGACTTCGAGGACCATGGTGCGGGTCATCCGCATCGTCACTCCCGACAAGGCGATGCCGAGGACGATGGCGGGCGGCACCATCTGGCGGAGGCTAAGGAGGGGATCGTCGGTCAGCCGAACATATTGCACGGTCGGAGCGATCCCCCAGAGCATCGCCGGCACGACCACCACTAATGTCCCGAGCCAAAAAGGCGGGACGGACAGGGCCGTGATGGCAAAGACACGGCCGAGATAATCGACCGGCTTGTTTTGCCGGATCGCCGAGATGATCCCGACGGGCAGCGCGATCAAGAGCGCGAATATCATGGCCAGCACGCCTAGATACAGAGTAATCGGCATGCGCTCGGCGACGAGGCGGGTGACGCTATCTCCCGTCCAAAGCGAGCGACCGAAATCTCCGTGGAACACAATCGAGCTGATCCAGTGCCAATATTGTACAAGGACCGGCTGATCGAGCCCGAGTGCCTTGATAAGATCTTCGCGGGTCTGGACGCTGGCCGAGATGTCGTTCTGCGACATCATCATGTCGATCGTGTTTCCCGGTATCAGGCGAATGGCCGAGAACACAATAACGCTCGCTAACAGGAACGTCGGCACAAGGGCGACAAGGCGACGAATTAGATATCTCAGCATGACGCGGTCCATTGGAGGGCGCGCTCACCATGCAGATTGGCTTGGTCCGACAGCACCACGCTCTTGTCCCTCTCTATGTGAAAAAGGCCGCTGAACGCCCGCTCATCAAAAAATGAGGTGAGTTCTCTATTTGCAGATCAGTTGCAATCTGGCACATCCAATCTGGTCATACCATTCAAGCGTGCTCTTGGCGGCGGTGTCAAGGCGAATGTTGTCGCGGTGGCGTAGCTCCGGGGTGCTTATCTACTCCGAGAACCATTGACCGACCGAATTGGATATGCCAATTTGGTCGAACCAGATCGCGATGTCTACCAAAACGCATGCGCACCTGGATGGTTGATTTACGTCGAAAATCTCGAAGGAGAAGCGCTGTGGCGAAGGAAAAGAGTGGCTACTACGGCCAGCGAAGGAAGTTCTGGTCGTGGGGATATGAAGGTGAAGCTAATTCCAAGGACGAAATCCGAACCATGCGAGACCGCGTGGAGCAGCGGCTTGGAATTAAAGACATCGAAATTCTGTCAGACCCGACTCTGGACGAGATTGAACTTTATGCGTCGCGCATAAAGATCCCGCGAACGCTGGAGGATTTCTGTACCTCGGAAAAATGGGACAGAATTGTTCATACGTACGGTAAGGGTTTCAAGGACATGACCCTTATCTACCGGCGCGATTTCAAGAAGGCTCCGGACGTCGTGGCCTATCCGCGCGACGAAGAAGACATCGCTGCCATCTTCGACTGGTGCGGGGAAAATAGTTATGCATGCATCCCGTATGGCGGCGGATCGAGCGTCACCGGCGGCTTCTGGGGTCCCGAGCGCGACGCCTTTCCCGGGGTCGTCGTAATCGACTTGGGCAACCTCAACAAGATTCTCGAAGTCGACCCCGTGTCGCGCTGCGCGCGGATCCAGGCGGGCATTCTCGGTCCGGCTCTGGAAGAACAACTGAAGCCGCATGGCCTCACCTTGCGCCATATTCCGCAATCGTGGGAATTCTCATCGCTGGGCGGTTGGATCGCAACCCGCTCGTCCGGTCACTATGCGACCCATCTCACGCATATTGACGACATGGTGGAAAGCCTGCGCGTGGTCACCCCGGCGGGAACGATCCAGAACCGCCGCCTGCCAGGCTCGGGTGCGGGACCCAATCCGGATCGGCTGTTCATCGGGTCTGAGGGCTCGCTGGGCATCATCACCGATGCATGGATGCGTCTACAGGGGCGTGTGAAATTCCGTGCGAATGCGTCGATCTCCTTCAAGACGTTCTATCAGGGTGCCAAGGCCGTCCGTCAGATCACCCAAGCAGGACTGTTCCCGGCGAACTGTCGCTATCTGGACGAGCAGGACGCCAAATTCTACGGCGCTGGAGACGGCACCGATTCGGTCCTGTTGCTGGGCTTCGAATCCGCCGACCATCCGGTGGACGCGTGGCTGGAGCGTAGTCTCGAAATCTGCAAGGACTTCGGTGGCGTCGTGAAGCAACAGGCGGGAACTGCGGACAACGCGCTGGAGACCAGCCGTAGCGGGCCGCAGGGTAACTGGCGGCACCAGTTCAGATATCTGCCCCGGTTGATGCATACGCGCGCAGCGATGGGAATCGTCAGCTTCACGTTCGAAACTGCCTACACTTGGGATCGGTTCGAAGAAGTCGATACCGAGATCATGCGTCGCATCCGGAAGGCCCAGAAGGAAAATCTTGGCGGCGGCATCGTCTGCCGCAGGTTCTCCTTCCTGTATCCGGACGGCCCGGCTCCTTACTATTCGATCATGGCTCCTTCGACGCACGCCAACAGCCTTGAAGCCTATAAGATGCTCCACGACGTTGCGTCGGACGCGCTAATCGAACTCGGCGCAACCATCACGCACCACCATGCTGTCGGAAAATCGTTCCGTCCTTGGTACGACAAGGAAGTCGATCCGTTGTTCCGCCGTGTGCTGGCAGCCGCCAAGACCGAACTGGACCCGAAGTGGATGTTGAACCCTGGGCTGATCGTTGACAAGCCAGCAGGGCTCAAGATCGTCGGATAGGAGTCCTCTGCGATGATTGATCTATACTTCTGGCCAACCCCGAACGGGTATAAAGCAGCCATAATGCTGGCAGAGTTGGACTTGGAGTATCGTGTAGTTCCGGTTGATATAACGGCAGGTGAGCAGTTTCATCCGGAATTTCTGAAGATCAATCCAAATAACAAAGTGCCGGCCATCGTGGATCACGATGGCCCGCACAACAAGCCATATGCAGTTTTTGAATCCGCGGTCGTTCTTATCTATCTCGCGGAAAAGTCCGGTAGATTTCTCTCTCAGGATCCTGAAAAGCGCTACGATACGCTAAAGTGGCTTGTATTTCAGAATACGACGATGGGTCCAATGCTGGGCCAAGCGCACCACTTCATGGTGTATGCGACTGAGAAGATCGATTACGCGATCGAACGTTATGATCGGGAAGTTGGTCGAATATACAACATTCTCGAGAAGCGCCTTGGCGAATTTGAATATCTCGCCGGCGAGTATTCCATCGCTGACATCAGCACATTCCCTTGGGTTCGCACGCGAAAGCTGCATCGACGTGACTTGTCGGAGTACCCGAACATTGATCGATGGTACCAGGCGATCAAAGACCGTCCGGGGGTTAGGGCGGGCATAAATACGTTGTCCGACAGCAAACAATGGGAAGCGAAGCCGGGCACCGAGGCCTGGAAGAATATGTTCGGAAAGAACTGAAGTTCGCAACAATCCAAAAGCGAGCGTCGACTCGAATGACTAACTGGGTAAAAGCCGCTCTTACGAAAGATGTGTCGGATGACAGCATTCAGCAGCTCAATATCAACGGATGCAAAGTTGCGCTCTACCGCTGCGGCGAAGAGTATTTTGCCACGTCTGACGTTTGTACTCATGCCTATGCACTTCTGTCCGACGGTTGGCTCGATGGTTACGAGATCGAGTGCCCGCTTCATGGCGCCCGCTTCGATGTTCGAACGGGCGCGGCGTTGACCTCACCAGCAGAAACGGCCCTGGCAACCTATCCTGTTCGTGTCGCCGGTGATGCTGTGGAAATCGATGTCACCTCGGCACCGTCTAATCCCGACGCGTCAACCTAACTTAACGGCAAGGGGGGCGACGATGTCGCCATTTTGTGTGACGCCCCCATCTCGTCCGAAATAGCCGCTCCGCTTTGCTACAAGAAAAATAGAGGAGGTCGAATTGACCAGCTTCAGGTCGGAAGTACCCAGCCCTGTGAGGCCGAGCGACGGTGGTGTCAGAGGTGGGCCAATCACACCCGAAATGGTTTCGAAGCTGCTGGACGATCGACCCGATGACGGAATATTTCGGGTAGATCGGACGGTGTTCACCGACCAGGATATTTTTGAGCGCGAACTTACTCACGTTTTCGAGGGGACTTGGGTTTTCGTCGGGCTGGAAAGTCAGTTACGCAAGCCGAATGACTTCGTGACGACGTACATCGGGCGCCACCCCGTCCTGATTACAAAGGACGGGACTGGAGAAATTCGATGCTTCTTTAACACCTGTCGCCACCGCGGGGCGATCGTTTGCCCCTTTAAGAAGGGCAATCAGAAATTCCATGTTTGTCGCTATCATGGGTGGTCGTACGATAGTGCCGGCAAGAATGTTTCGATGACCGATGAGAAGGATGGCCAGTATCCGCCGTCCTTTCTTGCGGATGATCATGGCCTCAAGCCTGTTCCCAAGATTGCAAGCTATCGAGGGCTTCTGTTTGCAAGCGTGTCGCCCGACGTGCCGACGCTAGAGGAGCATCTTGGTGACGCGCGCGCGTTTATCGATCTCGTTGTCGATCAGGGCATCGAAGGGCTGGAGTTCGTTGACGGAAACGTAAGCTACACGTTCGACGCCAATTGGAAGCTTCAGTTCGAGAACGGGCTTGATTATTACCACTTCGCTTCAACGCACAGTTCGTATATCGACGTTCTCAAGAAGCGTGAAGTGCGGAGAGGACCGCTAGAAGTAAAGCCGTGGAATCCGACAGAGACCGACCCCGACGCGCAAGGAAGCTTCAGCCTGGCGAGGGGGCACGCGATGATGTGGTCCATTCATGCGTCAAGGGTTTATAAGCTCCGCCCTCTCAATCAGGATGGCAAACTTCTGTCGACGGTTCAGGGGCAGACTCGGGAAGACAAGCTCAAGTGGATGTTTCGTCAGCGCAATCTCACGATTTATCCTAACCTGCAGATCGTTGATATCGGCACGCTGCAGTTGCGGACGTGGCGGCCATTGGCTCCGGACAAGACGGAGATTACGTCTCACTGTCTTGCCCCAGTTGGTGAAAGTGACGAGGCGCGCCGCGTTCGCATCCGTCTGTATGAGGATTTCTTCAATCCGAGCGGTCTTGCGACGTCCGACGACAACGTCATGTACGAGCTTTGCCAGACCGGCTACGGAGCTCGTTTCGCTGGTCCTACGCAGGGGTATGCGCGAGGCTTGAGGCCGAAGTCCGGCGAGGCACTCAACTACTCTTCCGAATTGCAGGTTTCACCTGATCGGTGGACCTATGGAGCGCCCCTGTTCGGCGATGAGACATGCTTTCATTCCGGTTACCGGGAATGGCTGCGCCTTATGACTCGTGATCCCTCGGAAGGCTAGGTTAGCGACATGTCAGAGGATGATTACCTGAAGATTGCTACTCGCGTTCTCTTCACGGAGGCAAGACTTCTGGATCAGAAGAAATTCCGCGATTGGGTCAAGCTCTACGCTGACGATGCGATTTTCTGGGTGCCGGCCTGGAAGGACGAGTACGAGACGACGTCCAATCCGAACCGCGAGCTTTCAATGATATATCATGAGAACTCATATGGGCTGAGTGACCGAATTGACAGGATACAGTCGCGAAAGTCCATCACGGCGATGCCGCTTCCGCGCACGGTTCATTCCTATACGAACATCATGGTCGATGCGGCCTCGACGGATTCGATCGAGGGAAATGCCTGCTTCACGGTTCATACGTACGATCCGCGCGCTTGTAAAAGCCATACCAACTTCGGACGCCTTGAATTTCGGCTGCGCCGTCTTGGAGAGGCTTGGCTGATCGGATTCAAAAAGATTTCCCTTACGAACGATCAAATGGCCACTGCGCTCGATTTCTACAGCGTCTAGCAAGTGCGTCGCAGATGAATATCAGCAGAATCTGCCAACTAGCCTTCGGCTGAAGGTATTGAATGTGAGAGTGCTCGGCGCCTGTCAACGGCGGATAAGGAGGACGGGCGCGCCGAATGTGCCCTTCCCCTACAGGGAGCGCTAAAATGCGTTTTGTGATTGTCGGAGCAGGCCTCGCGGGGCACACAGCCGCCGTGCATCTTCGCGAGTTGGCGCCACAAGCCAAGATCGATATTCTCGGAGACGAACTCGGCCTGCCGTATGATCGCCCGCCGCTGTCCAAAGAAGTCCTTGGCGAGGGCGCACCGCGCTATCTGGCAAACGCGGAGACCTATCATGAGAACGGTATTTCGTATCATCCCGGACAAACCGCGACGCAGATCGATCGAAACCGCTCCGAAATTCTAACCGCTTGCGGAAATGCTTATGCTTACGATCGGCTACTCCTCGCGACCGGATCGCGGGCGAGAAAATTGCCGGATAGCGTCGGGCAAAGCTCGAAAATTCTCTATCTGCGAACGCTTGAAGACGCGGTTCGCTTGAAATCCGTGCTTCGGGAATCGCGTCGAATTGCTGTGATCGGCGGCGGGTTCATTGGGTTAGAGGTTGCTGCCGCCGCTCGAGCGATGGCCTGCGAGGTTTTTCTGTTTGAGATGACGGATCGGATACTATCTCGCGGCATGCCTGCTATCCTGAGCCGTTGGGCTGAGAAATTGCATCGCCTGAACGGAGTCCAGTTCGAATTTGGCTCAAAGATCGATTCAATTCATCATCAGGATGATGGTTCGTTGCGATTGCGCTGGAATGCATTCGCAGATGTCGACGCAGTCGTTGTCGGGATCGGGGTTCAACCCAACACCCAACTTGCATCGGACGCGGGGCTGGACGTCGATGATGGTATTGTCGTGGATGATCGCTGCCAGACATCTGATCCGGCGATCTTCGCTGCGGGAGAGGTGACGTCACACCCCGTCTTAGGCGGCGCGTTTCGTCAGCGACTTGAGTCCTGGAAGGTGGCCTCGGGCCAATCGCTGGTCGCGGCGAAATCCATGGCAGGGATTGACTCGCATTATGCGGAGCCGCCGTGGCTATGGTCGGACCAGTTTGGACACAACATTCAGTCGTTAGGAGTGCTGCAAAATGCTGACCGCAGTGTCGTGCTGGACGATCCTGAAACGAACAATTGGACGGCAATCTTCCTCGATAGTCACGATAAAATTGCCGGCGCAATCGCGGTGAACAACGGCCGTGATATTTCGATGCTAAAGCGTGCCTTGCTTCATGACGGAATCATTCCAGAGAAACTGCTCAATAGAGCCGCCAGATAGCGCTCCTATTACGTGTTCATCATGAGAACCGAGATACCGAGCGATATGCTTGGCTTCGACCAAACTCATTGCGCCTATGTTGGCGCGGTTCATGGCGACGGACAGAAGCTTTTTTGAAGGCTCGCCGAGTGCGTCATTTCGCTAAGCGAGCCGAAGGGTAGCCCTCGGAGAGCATCCTCAGGAAAGAGTCAGAGCGGGGTTCCCATTGTCGGCTCTCCAATAGGCCGAATAGTAAAGCCGGTTTGGGCCCGCGCCATGCGCAGTTTTCGTTGCCTATTCCGAAGCTCTAGCCGGGACCGCGTTCGCAGCCGCGCCTTCCCGATCCGGCTAAGCTGGTCCCGCCGATGTTCAAGTGCGTCATGGCGGCGGATAAGGGGCCGGAAGGCGAGAGGAAGTTGTCAGTTAAGGTAGATAGCATCAAAGCAGAAGGGGACGCCGCATGTATTGTAATATAGCCGTCAGATCCTCGGTTGCCGCGTCGCGCGACGCACCCGTCGACCATAACGCTCGTTATCCGTCGGATCGGGGTGCTTGCCGCCGCCCTTCCAGTCGTCGGAGATCAGCCAGTCCTCGAAATAGTAAAGCCACGTTGTGGCCCAGGGTACGAATGTCTGATCGATCCGCATCGTGCCGGTCCACTCGCGCGTTCCTGGCAACGTGAGGCACAGGCGCAGGGGATCATGATAGACGTGCGGCAGGGGCCGCTCACCCGCCAAAGCCGAAAGCTCGGGGTCCGTGACGAAGACGCTTGGTGTTTCGCCCCGCTGAAATGTAATGCGCATGGAGTATTCACGGCTAAGGGGCGTCGGCCTGTCACGATAATCCCAAATAAAGCCAGTCGCGTGCAGCCGGCCTGTCCCCGTACAGATGGGATTGGCGCGCAGAAACATAAACTGCTGCGCGGGCGTCAGGTCTGGGCGGTCACGCGAAAACACCTAGTCACCGAAGAACGTGTTGGAGCGAACCGGCGTCGCATTGGCCGCGCTGGACAGCGTGAGCCCGACCGTCGGCGCGACGTAGAGCTTCTTGGCCGTGCGTGCCTGCGAAATGCTGTCGGTGCGAGCATCGATAACTTTGCGAACGACCGAACTCCCGAGGCTTCCTTCCAAGCTCTTGCCGATAACGTCGATGCCCTGCAAATCCGGAAGGGCCTCGAAGTCCGCCAGTGCCTTCGCATGCCACTCGTAGAAGGCGGCGGCGCGAGCCGGCTCAGTATTCCAGCGCTCGGCGAAGTTCTCGCCGACCGTGGTTTCGTTGGCCACCACATAGATCCGCCGACCATTGACGACCGGCTTATCGATGAAGTGTGGCATCAACCGAATGGTCGCGATCAGAACGTCAAGTTCGGAATCGAAAACAAAGCTCTTGACGCAATACTCATACGACTGTGCCGCGAGCGTGGTGATGATGATGGAGATCGGTGCGATCTCCTCGACGACTTCCAGGAAATGCACATCACGATGCCGCTTGAGGATCTGCACCGTCCGCCGCAGGATGCCTTTGGCGGTGCCATGCACAGGGAAGGGCTCGACGGCCGCACGGTCCTCGGCAGCGAGAGCCTTTTGCATCCGCAAGGTGGGGATTAGGGCTGCCCTGCGTTCAAAGAGCGCCTTGTAGCCTTTCGGATTCGTCGGTTTGAATTCCCGCAGCTTCTTGTCGGGAACCAATTCGCCGCCGTTGGCGCATTTGGCATTGTTGATCGTCGGCGAGATGTCGAGATGATATTCGCGTGCGTAGTTCAAGCGCCAGCAGCGCTTCTTCTCTTCGAGCATGGCAGCGTAGCGCGCGTTCTCCTTCAGGCGATCGCCGACAATGCGTTTCAACTCTGCCGGTGGCCGGTCAGCGGTAAAGCGCAGCACCTTGCAGATGAGATCGACGTCGAAATCTTCGCGCCCGATCGGTTTGACCGTCGTGCCGAGGCCGGTCGAGCCGTGAGCATAAATATCGATCCACTTCAGAAGAGGGTTGTCCGACCCGGAGAGCCATTCCGCGACAGCCTCGTAGCTCGTCCGCGCAGCCTCAAGCTGAGCAGCGGTCAACTCCAGCGCTTGGCAAATCTGATCGAGGAGCGAGTAAACCTCGGCTTTGCGCAAAAGCAGATGCGTCTGGGGAGGCGCCGTGAACATCTGATTCATGGCTCAATTCCTTTCACGGTGTAGATAGGTTTGAACGATTCGGCAGTTTCCGTCAGAAAAACGGGTTCAATGCGAGGACGCTCCTTACGAGCTGATGAGGCGCCCATGCCTTTGAGTTGCGCGATCTTGCGCGTGTCATCGAGATTGAAGAAATCCTTCGGCACATCCGGGCAGCACCGGAAAATCGCCTCACGTTCGTATTGATGGCCGGTAAGCAACTTCGCCATACCAAGCGCGCCATGCGACTGGCCGTCCATGAACAGGCGGGTCACATCCTTTGCGAGACCGCCCCAACCAGGCGCCTCGCCGATCATGTAGACCTCGTTGACGCAGCCCAGGCTCAGCACTCGCAGACTGCTGGCCGGCCAGTCGAGCAAAGTGACGGCCTCGACCACCGCCAACGCGATCGGGTTGTTGGCCCATACGCCGCCGTCGAGCAGACCGACATCCTCGGCGGTCCGGTGGCGCTTGTAGTAGGTGGGCGCGGCGGCCGTCGCCATCGCGGCATCGACGGCGAGGCGCTTGTAATCGGTCTTGAGGCGGGGATGATGCGCTGTCTTGAAAATATAGACACCGCGATGGTCGGCATCCCATGCGGGAATCACCAGTCGCGTTCTCGCATCCCCAATGCGCCTGCTGCCGAGAACTGTAGAGAGTTCGCTCCGCAGCAGATCAGCGTCATGCTTCGGGGTGACGATGTGCTTGAGGCGACGCCACGCGTCGCCGGCGAAGCTCGCCAGAGCGCCGCCCGACTGTCCAAAAATGTGTGGGCCGCGACGGACATAGAGGTCAAGGAGATCACGCGCGGGAAGACCCATCGCCAATCCGATCGCCAGAATGCCGCCCGTGGACGTTCCTGCGATCAGATCGAAATACTCTCCGATGGGCCGGTCGAGATCCTCTTCCAGAGACGTAAGAAAGGACGCCGGCTGCGTTCCCATGATGCCGCCGCCGTCAATCGAGAGAATTCGACGAATCGGCGGTTTATCTGAAGGAACTGCAACCTGCGTCATGTCGCTTAGCCCTTCGGAGGATAGGGATCGTGCCCGTAGGAATTCTTGTCGCGAATCCGACCGTCCGGCCGATGAATGACGACTTCGCTCTGCTGGTTGATCGCGATCTCCCGTGCAGCCCGTTCGGCATCTCCCTGGGTCGGATGGATCGAGGTTGCCCTCTCATTCCTTTCGCCACGCACGGCCCATTCGTCACCGTGCGGAACGACATGCTGATTCTTGCCTGCCATGCTCACAACTCCTGATTCCTTGACCTGATTCGCAAATCGTAATAAGTAGCTATACGCTCTGTCATAGCCTGAGCCGAAGAAATAGCCCCGCGGGGCTGTCGACGATCTAGACATGGAACTCTATACGATCTGTCATGGCCGAGTCAAGCGCACCAAAAGACTTCGCCTCTCGCCTGCGCAAAACGCGCGAAACGCGGGAGCTAAGCCAATCCGAACTGGCCAGGGAAGCCGGCATGCAACCTTCGGCCATCGCCCATTTTGAGGCTGGGCGCCGCAAGCCGTCGTTCGACAACGTGCGAGCGCTCGCGAAGGCGCTGAAGGTCTCGGCCGACTACCTACTCGGGGCGCAAGCCGCGACGACCGCCTTTCGCGACGAAGACAAGCTGAGCGCAAAAGATCGACTTTTTATTCAGAACATCATCGACACAATGATTAAGGACAAGAAATAGGGGGCGAAACATGGCGGGCTTTCGGTTGAAGATGGCAACCCAGCACGGCGAAAAGGTCGCTGAGGAATTTGGCTTCAATCAGTTTCCAGTTAGACCTCGAGAGATCGCCAAGGCCAGGGATATTGTCATCCAGGCGAAACCAGCCGAAGTGACGGGCGTGTCCGGCGCGATCATCTTCGCCGGTGATTCGGCCACCATCATCTACTCCACCGAGCACGGCAACGAAGGCTTCGAGAATTTCTCCATTGGCCATGAGCTGGGGCATTGGTTCCTGCCGGGCCATCCCGAGGAGATTATCAAGGCCGGCGGCGCGCACATGTCCCGCGCCAATTTTACACAGAATACGTCGATCGAGCTGGAGGCTGACCACTTCGCCAGCGGCCTTCTCTTGCCGTCCAATCTCACACGCAACCTGCTCTCCAATTATCAGATCGGCCTCGACGGCATTCTCAAGCTGGCTGAGAAGGCCCATTGTTCGATCACGGCTGCCGCGATTCGGGCCGCGGAGTGCGGCAGCTATCCGATGGCGATCATCGTCAGCAAGGGCAACGAGATCGCATATGCGTTTACCTCGGAGTCTTTCAAGAATCTCGGCAAGCTAGCGTTCTTGCGAAAAGGCGCTCCTTTGCCCGACGGAGCGACGCAGAGGTTCAACGCGGATGCGGCGAATGTCCTTCGCGCCGAACGCGCCGTTGGTGAAACCGACTTGGCGACATGGTTCGACGGCCCGGGTCGGATCACTCTTGATGAAGAGATCATCGGCCTTGGCAAATACGGCTACACCTTGACCGTGTTGACCAGCGAGGGGCTGCCCGAAGCCCCTCTCGATGAGGAGGATGAGGATGCTGAATTGGAGCGAAGCTGGACACCCCGCTTCGCTTATGGCCGGTAGCCACATCCGACATTGGGCCGATTAGCAGGGCCATGCTGCGGGCCGTGGGATTGCCCTCGAACTAATACGGGTGTTGCACCCCCCGCAACCATCCCCTCTTCGAAACAGTATTATGACCCTTCCGGTAATTTCGGCTGCCGGAGATGATATTTCGGACGTGGCCGTAGTCCAGGAAGGTCGAAAATGCTTTATCTTTCAGCGGGGGCTGACTGACACTCTCTCCGTCGCACTGCTTCTCCATTGTATCCGGCCGTTCGAAGCCACGGCAAAGCATTGGATCTAGGCGACAACGGCTGTTGCGGTTATCTCAGGCGGACAAGCGCAACGCGATGCAACGGATGCGAAATCGATCCTTCCAGCACGAGATGCACAAGCGTCGACGATTATCACATGAGCTTTGCGACGGGTTGAATTGGGCAACTTAACAGGCCTGATGATAGGCGACTCAAGCCTGCGCGCCTCCCTTGATCGGCATCACCTTCTTGGGATCGAGCCAGTGGTCGATCCGATCAGCCCAATGCTGCATCAGCTTCGTGCGCGAGCCGATCAGCGCGAGGGGTCCGTGCTTCTTGTAGAGACCTTCCACAGTAGAGTTATCGAGATGTGCGAGCTGCAGCTCGACGACATCGCCATCCCATGCCTTGGCGTCCTTGATCTCTTCGTGGTGAGATAGAGTCGAGAACGTGGTCCGGAATCCGTGGGCACAATGATCAGTCTTGGTATCAATGCCAAGCAGCCGCAAGCGCTTGTTGAGCGTATTGTTTGATAGCGGCGCGTCCTTCGAGCAGGAAAACGCGTACCGGCGATGGCCGGTCAGCTTCTGGACGCTACGCAGGATCGCGAGTGCCTGTCGTGACAAGGGCACAACATGGTCCCAACCGGTCTTCATCTTGGGAGCTGGAACAGTCCAGCGTTTGGCATCCCAATCGACCTCGCCCCATTCCATTTCATTGACCATGCCGGGGCGGGGAATGGTCAGCGCATTGAAGCGCAAGGCAAGGCCAACGACGTCACCAAATCTCGCTCTCGTCCACGGTGCGCTGATAAGTTTGAAGACGCGCGTGACGTCGCGTGGTTCGGTGACACCGGGACGCGGCGTCGAAATGTTGGCAATCATCTGTCCATTCAGGTTGCGGAATGGATTGTAGCCGTCGCCTTCGACGTCGGCATAGTCGCAGATCTGCTCGCCGATGCTGCGCACTCGGTCCCGGGTTTCCAGCCTTCCCTCTGCTTCATATGAACGCATGAAAGCGAGCACGTCGGGACGCTTGATGTCCTGCCTGCACAGCTTGCCGAAGCGAGCCTTGACGTAGCCGACGCGCAGCTCGAGCACCTCGACGGTCTTGGGGTCGCGCACTGCGACGATCCTGCCGCGCTTGACTTTCTCCACCTTCTTCTTGGCGAGCCACTCATCGGCCCATTGCGCGAAAGGCCGGGCGGCGGCCTGCTTGTGCTTGTCGAGCTGCTTCTCGATGCTCGGGTCTTTGCCTTCCTTGAGCAGGTCTTTGGCCTTGTCGCGCTCGCGCCGCGCGTCTGCGAGCGAGAACGTGCCATCCCTGCCGTTGCCGTAGGGGCCGATGGAGTAGGTTTTCTGGCGGCCGTGGAAACGGTAGTCCATCCGCCAGAGCTTGGAGGCAGCGTTGCCGGGCCTGCTCACGTCCGGCGTGACGAAGAGATAGAGCCAGCCGCCGGTCACGTCGGAAATCTTAGCGGGACTCCACGCGCCATTGTCGAATTTCGGTCGGGCGGCGCGGCAGTCGACGTCGGTCTTAATCTGCTTGGGATTGGCGCACGCGCCGTCGTTCTTGCCGCCCATCGGCTCAATTCCTTCATTCGGCAAAGCGAAAGTCGCCGTGAACGTTTGTTCTCCCGATACCAGCAAAAATACCAGCAAATCGGGCGGCTGGGATCGGAGGAGAACAAACGGTGACGAACTAGAACGTACGCGGAAGTGCCTATTTTTCAAGGCTTTCCGAGCACGGTGCGGACGGTTGCGGACGTTTCGGAACGGGCTTGAACAGCCTGGTTGGTGCCCCTGGCCGGAATCGAACCAGCACTCCTTGCGGAACTCGATTTTGAGTCGAGCGCGTCTACCAATTCCGCCACAGGGGCCAACAGGACCGTCGCCGGAAGGCGAGGGGTCTTGAAGCGGGCGGAATATAGCTCGCGCGCGGGTGCGGTCAACCGCCTGTGATCGCGCCAGGCGTCGACAGCAGACGGCGGGCAAGCTAGGACCCACGCCGGACAGGAGATTTGACGTGTCAAACGGCACAACGACGGCATCAGGACACATGAACCGCCCGCGTGACGCAATATTTGTCGCCAGTGCGGGCATTGCGGCGATTGCCGCTGCGACCATCGCCGGTGCGTGGTTCTTCGAACTGGTGCTCGACATCCGGCCCTGTCCGCTGTGCCTCGAACAGCGTTATGCCTATTACCTCGCCATTCCGCTGGCGGCCCTTGTTGCGTTTGGCGCCTCGCAGGGTGTCTCCCGGCGTTTGCTCGGTGCGGGTCTTGTCATTCTCGCCCTCGCACTGCTCGCCAATGCCGGTCTCGGCATCTATCACGCCGGCGTCGAATGGGGGTTCTGGCAGGGGCCGACCGATTGCAGCGGGCCGATCGTCGATTTCGGCAACACCGGAAACCTGCTGGATAGCCTGAACAAGGTGAAGGTGATCCGCTGCGACGAGGTGCAGTGGCGTTTTCTCGGGCTGTCGCTGGCAGGCTACAACGTGCTGATCTCGCTTGCCATGGCGGCGCTGGCCGCGTGGGGTGCTGCCAAGGCGCGATAGACTCTGGGATCATGCCCTAGTCATCCGCATCGACCTGCGGGCGTCCGAACAGATGAACGATGCCCGGTGTCGCCACCGAGACGAAAACGAATCGCGACAGATGATGTGCGCCGACGAAAATCGGATCGATGTGCAGCGTCAGAGCCAGCGCCAGCATGGCGTCCATCGCGCCCGGCGCGAAGGAGACCACGATGTCGCCGAACCGCGCATGCGTGGTCAGCGCCGCGATCGCGATGAAAATCGCTGAAATGACGATCGCCACCGCGAACGATCCGATCGCCGCGGCCATGTAGCTCAGCAACGTGCGTGCCGAAATTTTTGCAAATCGCGTGCCGATCAGCGCTCCGATCCCGATCAGTGCGGCGGCGTAGGCCCAGCTTGGCAAGCCGCCTTCGATCGATCCGGTGCCGTGCAGGAGGCTGGAGCCGAGCATGGCGCCGAACATCCAGCTCGCCGGAAACCTCACGAGACGCAGCAGCAGCGATGTCGCCACGCATGCCGCGGCGAGGACGGCGAGCGCAAGCGGCGTTGCGGGCGCTGTGTGTATCGCGGAGCCGCCGTGCTGCGCCAGCCCGGATGCCGCGAGGATCAGCGGCAGCGCCGCGGTCAGAACGATCACGCGCATGGTCTGCACCACCGCGATGCCGGCGACATCGGCACGCTGCTCGTTGGCGAGCATGATGATCTGCGACAGCGCGCCGGGGCTGCCCGCGAGCAGGGCGGATGTGCGGTCCCATTTGTGGACGTGCTGCAGATAGAAGCTGCTGCCGAACGTGGCGCAGAAGGTCGACGCGGCAAGGATGGCGATGCTGAGCGGATAGCCCGCCATGTTGGTCAGCATTTGCGGCGACACCATCGAGCCCAGCGACAAGCCGAGCGTCATCAGGATGATATGCGCCATCAGCGGCGGCAGGCCCATCGGACGCCCTGCGATCGCGGCGGCACCCACTGCGATCATCGCGCCCGAGATCAACCCGCCGGGCAATTCCAACCATCGAAACAAGGCTCCTCCGGCCAGGCCGATCAGGAGCGTTTCAAAAGTATGGAGGATGTCGCGCGGAGTGACGCTGCGAAAAATTCGCGACAGCTTTTGAGGGACAGGCGTCATTGCTGCGGGATTTGAGGAACGGAAACGCCGTTATCACAAATCCAGCGTTACACCGCAAATGAGTGCGAGCATGGCTCAGGCACTCTCCATGCGCGGCTTGATGAAAGATCGAAGGCGAGCCAGCCGAAAGCTGACTCGCCTTGCGTCGTTGGATTAGTTCGGTTTGCCCGCAGTCTTCTTGCACTCGGAGCGGAATTTCTTGCGCTCCTTGCCGTGCAGTCCCTTGGCGTCGGCCTGTTTCGAGCATTCGAGGGAGGCGGCGGTTCGTTCCGCTTTCTCCTTGGGAGCCGCCATCTTGGCTGGCGCGGTTTTGGCCGGCTCCGCCTTGGTTGCAGGCGCAGCCGGAGCTGCAGGCGTCGGGGTTTGCGCGAAGGCGGCACCGGCCAGCATCAGCGAGGCGACGGTGGTGGCAAGGATACGTGAAGGGAGGGTGATCATGGGTGATGTCTCGCGTTTCAGATGGGCGCGAGCCTTGGCCCGCGAGGATGAACCGCTCGTGAACGCCGCAGCGCAGAATGCCCTTCGACGTTCATTATTTTTTGATCGCCGGGCGTGGCAGCGCGTTGAATGCAAATCGGCGTGGGCTAGGATGTGTCGCTTTCGAGATCCCTCATTCAGGAGAGTTCGATGACAATCCGAGCCAATCTGTTGTGTGCGGCGCTGCTGGCTGGTGCGGCGACCTTCGCGGCCATGCCGGCGCAGGCCCTGACCGCCCAGGAATGCAGCGCCAAGTATCAGGCTGCGAAGGCCGCGGGCACCCTTGGCGACCAGAAGTGGAACGACTTCCGGAAGGCCCAGTGCGGCGCCGACGCGACGCCTGCGGCCGCGACAACAGCGCCTCCCAAGGAGGCTCCAAAGGCGGCCGCAGCGCCGAAGGAAGCACCGAAGGCTGCCGCGGCTCCCGCTGCTGCTCCCGCCGCCCCGGCAGGACCCGCAGTCTTCCCGACCGCCGTTGCGCCGAAGTATTCCAGCGAGACCGCTGGCAAGGCGCGCATGCACACCTGCGTCGACCAATATAACGCCAACAAGGCCACCAATGCTAACGGCGGGCTGAAGTGGATTCAGAAGGGCGGCGGCTATTACAGCGAATGCACCAAGCGGCTGAAGGGCTGAGATTGGCTGAACGGTCATGGACCGGCCGGCTGTGAGTCCGGCCGGTCCAGCGCCGCGGCCACCGTCGCGCCGTATGAAGCGGGTGCTCATGGCGCTCGCCGTTATTCTCGTCGCCTACGGCGTGATCGCTTATCTGCTGCTGCCGTCGTTCTGGCGGCACTACGAACATCAGAGGAAACTCGATGGCCTGCCGATGGTGACAGTCACCGCGCAGGGCATTCCCGCCGATCCGATCAATGTCGGGCTGGTCGGATCGTCGAATGACATCCTCTGCGCCATGCGCGAAGCAGGATGGTTTCCAGCCGATCCGGTGACATTGCGCTCCTCGCTGGAAATATCGGGCAGTGTATTGCTCGACAGGCCCTATCCCGACGCGCCGGTCAGTCCGCTGTTTTACGATGGCCGCCGCGAAGATCTCGCTTTCGAGAAGCCGGTCGGCAAGAGCGCCGACCAGCGCCATCACATCCGTTTGTGGATGGTGCTCAAGGACGGCGAAGAGAAGCGCCCGGTCTGGCTCGGCGCGGTGACATTCGACCGCAGTGTCGGGTTCAGTCACTATACCGGCGCGATCACCCATCACATCGCGCCCGATGTCGATGCGGAGCGGCAGTTGATCGAAACCGATCTGCAGGCCGCCGGGATGATCGAGGCGCGCTACACCGTGGCCGGTGTAGGTCCCACACTGCGCGGTCGTAATGGCGAGGGCGATCTTTACTACACCGACGGCGAGGTCTGGGTGCTGCGGCTGGTCGAAGGCTGCATTAAGCGCCACAGGCCTCCAGTCGTTCTGGCAGGACCGGTCGCGAACGCACTCAAGGATACGATCTGGAAGAACATTGCCGACCTTTATCGGCGCTCGCAGCAGTGACGGTGCGTCCATGCATGTGGCGCGATTGACAGCGGCGAGCCGTCTCGCGTGTTATGCAGCGTATCCGCGCCGGAGCCGCCCATGATCGCCAGCCTGAGTGTCATTCTGATCTGTCAGTTGATCGGTGAGGTGATCGTCCGCGGATTGCGGGTGCCTGTGCCGGGGCCGGTGGTGGGCCTGGCACTTCTGTTTGTGGTGCTGATTACGCGCGATCGTTTTCCGATCCTGGCGCGAGGGCCGCTGCGCGACAACGCGGTGGAGGGGGCCGCGAAAGGCATGCTGGCGCATCTGTCGCTGCTGTTCGTCCCGGCAGGCGTCGGCGTGGTGCAGCAGCTCGATCTGCTCGCGCACCACGGTCTTGCAATCTTCGTGATCCTGGCCGCGTCGGTCCTGGTGACTCTGGTTGTCACCGTCGGCACGTTCCTGATTACCAGTCGGCTGATGCGCCGGGGACGCGGCGCGTCATGAGCGGCAATCCGTTTTCGCTGTGGGTGTATCTGTCGCAGACGCCGCTGCTGTGGCTGACCGTGACTCTGGCGGTCTACGCAATCGCCGACGCGGCCTCGCTCGCGAGCCATCGCAACCCGCTGATGAACCCCGTGCTGCACTCGATCTGGATCGTCGGCTTGTTCCTTCACCTGACCGGGACCAGCTACACGACCTATTTCAGCGGCGCGCAGTTCGTGCATTTCCTGCTCGGTCCCGCGACCGTCGCGCTCGCTGTGCCGCTTTATGAAAACCGCAAGACCGTGATGTCGGCGATTATCCCGATGCTGATGGCGCTCGTCGTGGGCTGCATCACCGCCATCGTGTCGGTGGTGCTGTTCGCGGAAGCGGCCGGCTTGCCGCGTGAGATCGTGCTGTCGCTGGCGCCGAAATCGGTGACCGCGGGTGTCGCCATGGGCATCAGCGAAACGCTGGGCGCCAATCCCGCCATCACGGCGGTCGCAACCGTCCTCACCGGCATCATGGGCGCGATCGTGGTGACCCCGACGATGAACCGGCTGGGAATCACCGACTTCCGCGCGCGGGGTTTCGCGGCGGGGCTCGCCTCGCACGGGATCGGCACCGCGCGTGCGTTTCAGGTCGACGAAGTGGCAGGCACATTCGCCGGCATCGCGATGGGACTGAACGCACTGGTGACGTCGCTGCTGGTGCCGGTCGCAGCCACGCTGTTGCTGCGCTGAAAAAGCCCCCGCCGCTGGGCGAGGGCCTTGTTCGTTCGAGCGGAAGTTATGCTGCGCTTTTTTTCTTATAGCGATCGGCAGCCTGCGCCCGTGACAGCTTCGGCGTGAGCGCCTTTCTGGCGGCATCGTAGTTTTCCCATTCCTTCACATCAGGCAGTGACGGGATGGTGATGAGTTCGCCAATGTCGAGGCCAACCAGCGAAGCATCGACCATTTCGTCCGCCTGCATCACGATGCCCTGCGGCAGGTGGGCGACCGGTACGCCTGCAACATCCCAGAAATTCGTTGCGGTCGCGCCCGGCAACACAGCCTGAACCCGAACGCCGCTGTCCTTGAATTCCTTGTGCAGCGCCTGGGTGAAATTGACGACATAAGCCTTGGTGCCGCTGTAGGTGCCGTTGAGCACATCGGTATCGAGCGCCACGATCGATGCGATGTTGATGATGAGCCCGTTCTTGCGGGCGACGAAAGCCGGGGCGGCGGCAAGCGCCAGACGGGTCAGCGCCACGACGTTGAGCTGGATCATCGCATCCATCTGATCGACATCCGAGGTCAGCAGTGGTCCGGCGGAGCCGATGCCGGCATTGTTGATCAGTGCAGTAATGCTCCGGTCGGTTTTCAGGCGCTCCTCCACGCGGCGCAAGTCGGCCTTCGCATTGAGGTCAGCAGGCAAAACCTCGACCCTGCGGCCGGTGGCCTTGGCGAGTTTGGCTGCGAGCGTGTCGAGCTTCGCCTTGTCGCGCGCGACCAGGATGAGGTCGTAGCCACGCCGAGCGAGGCGGTCCGCATAGATCGCGCCGATGCCTGAGGAGGAACCTGTTACGAGAGCCGTACCCTTGTTCTGATGTGCCATTGTCGTGTCCATAGTTTGCTGCTGTCTCCGGCGGAAGGCCGGGCTTGACGGGATCAACCTAGGAGCTTAGGGGTCTGTCTTGAATGTCATAGATACCTCGTTTTAGGACAATGTTGAGAGAGGCGAGCTGGCATGAAGCGCATCGGTCTCGTGATCTTTCCGGGCTTCCAAATCCTTGATCTGGCTGCGATTTCGGTGTTCGAGCTGGCGAACATGGTGGGATATTCGCCGTCCTATGAGATCGAGCTTTTGTCGGAGCGCGGCGGGCCGGTCGCCAGTTCATCGGGCGTCCCGATCGAGACCACAACCTTCAGCGCGGCGAAATTCGACACGGTCCTGGTGACCGGCTGGATGTCGCCCGTTCCAGCATCCGCTGGACTGCTCGCTTTCATGAGTGCGGCGAGCAAGGTGTCGCGGCGGATCGCCAGCATCTGCACCGGTGCCTTTGTGCTCGCGGAAGCTGGCATCCTCGACGGGCGGCGCGCCACCACGCACTGGGCGTTCGCACGGGACATGCAGGCCCGCTTTCCGAAGATCAAAGTTCAGGAAGACAGAATCTTCATCGTCGATGGATCGGTATGGACGTCAGCCGGTATGACATCATGCATCGACCTTTGTCTGGCGATGGTCGAGGACGATCTCGGTACCGACATTGCGCGCGGCATCGCACGCAAGATGGTGGTCTATCATCGCAGGACTGGCGGGCAGTCGCAGTTCTCGGCGCTGCTCGAACTTCAGCCGAAGTCTGACCGCATTCAGGATGCACTCGCTTTCGCAAAGAAAAATCTGAAGACCGATTTGTCGGTCGAGGTGTTGGCGGAAGCCGCGCGGCTCAGTCCGCGCCAGTTCAGCCGTGCGTTCCGCTCGGAAACCGGACAGTCGCCGGCGAAAGCCGTCGAGAACCTCCGTGTCGAAGCGGCGCGCCTCATGATGGAGGAGGCACAGCATCCCGTTGATGTGATCGCGCGCGAGACCGGGTTTTCCGATCCCGAGCGGATGCGCCGTGCATTCCTGCGGGCATTCGGCCAGCCGCCTCAGGCGATCAAGCGCGCGGCGCGGAGGGCGGCTGCCTAGGCCCACGGAGATCTGTGAGGCTCCGGTTCAACCGTGATGTCTGCGCGTTCGCGTCAAGGAAGTTCCTGACCTTTATTATTTTTTGCGTGCCGCGCTCAGGAACAACTGCTTCCCTTCAAAGGTTGCTCCACAAGTTTATGTGGAGATTAGAGATGTTGTTCCTCATGCCGCGTGTAATGACAAGTATTGCCTTGTCCATCTTTTGGTCGGCGATGACCTTGAATCAGAATGCTGGCGTTCCCGCTGTGAAGTCTGGCGTGGAAGACGACGCATCGGCGCGACAATAGGAAATTTGCCTCCGGCGATCGAATGCGCAGCTTGGTCAGTGGCCGCATCATCGGAGCGTAGGTCTGCCATGCGCGCGCGAAATGAAGAGAAAAAACGCAAGCTGTGATAACGCGTCAAAACCCTTGATGCAGACTCCGGAGCTTGCGTGATGTCCTCCTCGCTTTTCTCTCCCCTGAAAGTCGGGCCGTATCAGCTCAGCCACCGCGTCGTCATGGCTCCGCTGACCCGGATGCGGGCCGCGCAGCAGGATAACGCGCCGCATCCGTTGAACCTCGAATACTACCAGCAGCGCGCCACGCAGGGCGGCTTGATTATCGCCGAAGCATCGCCGGTCGTTCAAACCGGACGAGGGAATCCCAGAACGCCGGGCATCTATTCGCGCGAGCAGATTGCTGGATGGCGCGAAATCACCGATGCGGTTCATGCCAAGGGCGGCATCATCTTCCTGCAGCTCTGGCACGTCGGGCGTGTCTCGCACTCCTCGTTCCAGCCCGGCGGGGCCTTGCCGGTCGCGCCGTCAGCGGTTCCGATCTCCGGCAATTTCACCGCCATGACCGCCGATGGAAAGCAGGTGCCTTACGAGACGCCGCGGGCGCTCGAAACCGGCGAGATCGCGGGAATCGTCGACAGCTTCCGCGAGGGAGCGCGGAACGCGCAGGAAGCCGGGTTCGACGGCGTCGAGATCCATGGCGCGAACGGCTATCTGCTTGAGCAGTTTCTTCAGTCGCGCATCAACCAGCGGACAGATGCGTACGGCGGATCGATCGAGAACCGCGCACGTCTGCTCGCCGAAGTCACCGATGCTGCCATTGGCGTCTGGGGCGCCGATCGTGTGGCCGTGCGTCTGTCGCCTTACGGTGTCGCCAACGACACCGGCGAGGCCGATCCAATGCCGCTCTACAGCCATGTGGTGCGGATGCTGGGCACGCGCGGTCTGGCCTATCTGCATTTCATCGAGCCGCGCAGCAGCGGCGCAGGCCGTGCCGAGGTCAATCATCAGAACGTGCCGTCGGCGATGGAGTTGTTCAGGCCGCTCTGGCCGGGCGTCCTGATCACGGCGGGTGGCTTCACCGGTGAGACCGCAGAAAATGCCATCGCATCAGGCAAGGCGGATGCGGTCGCTTTCGGCCGTCACTTTATTTCGAATCCGGATCTGCCGCTTCGCCTCAAACGCAAGTCGCCGCTCACGCCGTACAATCGGGCGACGTTTTACGGCGGCGCGGAAGCGGGCTACACGGATTATCCGTTCCATCAGGAAGCCTGAGCGCGAACGCTTACGGATCGAGCTCGGTATCAAAGCAGGGAGTGACTTCTCTCCCTGCAACGCCGCGAGCGACTGGCCATTAAGCCGGAATCCTACGGGTCGAGTTCGGTGTCCCAGTAGAGATAGTCGAGCCAGCTTTCGTGCAGGTAGTTCGGCGGGAACAGCCGGCCGTTGCGGTGAAGCTGGTGCACCGTCGGCGCGAACGGCATCTGGCGCGGATGCATTTTCGCCTGCGCCATCGTCATGTTGCCCTTGCGCAGGTTGCACGGCGAGCATGCCGCGACGACGTTTTCCCACGTGGTCTGGCCGCCGCGGGAGCGCGGGATGATGTGATCGAAGGTCAGGTCTTCCTGCGAGGTGCAATACTGGCAGGAGAAGCGGTCGCGCAGGAAAACATTGAACCGGGTGAAGGCGGGATGCGTCGTCGGCTTCACGAACGACTTGAGCGAAACCACGCTCGGCAGCCGCATCTCGAAGGTCGGGCTGTGAACCGCGTGGTCGTAATTGGCGACGATATTGACGCGGTCGAGAAACACGGCCTTGACAGCGTCCTGCCAGGACCACAGCGAGAGTGGATAGTAGCTCAGCGGCCGGAAGTCCGCATTCAGCACGAGGACCGGCCAACCGCCTTGTGACACATGTGCGTTCAAGTAACGCTCCTGGCCCCAACCCCAATTGGCTGCGAAGCAGCTTGGGATGACATACTACAGGCAGCGTGACGGGATTGTGAAGAGCGTTTCCGCTCACCTGCCGGTGAGCGCTTCGCCTCAATCGGCCATCGACAGCATGTGCGCTTGTGCCGGTTTTACGCGGCCTTTGAGCGTATCCAGGTAAACCTGCTGGACCGCGTCGGAACCCCGGCTTTCGATCACATCGAGCTTGGGGCCCATCGCGGCGGTGAAGCCGGACCAGACCGCGCCGAATCGCTGGTCGATTCCTCCGGGACCCCATTCCTTGGCGCGCTTGCGAATCTGGTCCGGCGCAAAGAACCATGTCGGCTTGGCGCCGGGCAGGGCGTCGTCGTCAGGCGCTGCATCCTGATGGGTCAGGCCGACCCGTCCGCTGTAAACCAACTGGCCGCCGAAGTGCCTGTGCAGCCGGGTGCGCAGATCGGGATTGCCCGCCATATCGACGAAGGCGACCGGCTGATCCGCGGGAATGGTCTCGATGTTGTCGTATATCACGACCTCGTCGTAACAGCCGAGCGATGTGACGAAGTCCCTATTCCCCGCCGCCGTGAGTCCGATCACGCGCACCGGCTTGCGGTGGCTGTGCAGCAGCCACGCCAGCCCGAACGCGGTCTTGCTCGATGCGCTGGAAAGGATCACGGTTTTCGCGCCGAAGAAGTCCTTGTCGGCGAGGAAATCGTCCACCAGGAACGAGAGCATGAACAGCGGCCGCAGCAGCGCCTGATAGTCGCCTTCGCGGCCCTCGAAGGCGGGATCGCCGGTGACGCGGGCATAGGTATTGTAAACCGGCGAAACGCTCTGCCGGTGCGCGGCGGCATCGCGAAAACCTGCTTTCCTGACGTCGGCGGCTTCGATCACGAGATGCGTCGCCATCGGCAGATAGCCGAACAGCACTTCGCCCGCCGCGATCTCCGGATGACGCGATTCGATGACCCGGCCGAATCCCCAGACCGGAATGTTGCCGAAGCCCTCGGGTGTCGGAAACAGATGCCAGTACTTCAACTGGTCGCCGAGCATCGCGTAGGTGATGTTGTTCGCGGTGAATGCGAAACGCTCGACCTTCACCAGCAAGCCATCCTCGGGTAATTGCATCACGCCTGGCAGCGGCGTCTCGATCAGCCTGCACTTCGCCAGATCGTTCCGCTCCACAATGAATTGAGTGGACGATGTCATTTCCGCGCTCCCGTTGTCTTCGCTGCTTTCTTTGGTAGCGCATTCTTCGCCGGCTTCGCTGACGCTTTTGCGACGCGGGATTTGTTTAAAACGCCCTTGGTGTTTGAAACGGTTTTCGCTTTTGCAGGTTTCTTCTTGGTGGTCGTTTTTGGCGACGCTGTAGCTGTTCCTGCGATCACGCCTTCGCGCTTCTTGATAGCGTGATAGTACGACCACCACAGATGCGCGGCTGCGCCGCGAAACGGCCGCCACGGCTCCGCCAGCGGATGCATCTCCTTGACCGTTGGCCGCGACTTCAAGGCGAGGCCGATGCGCATCGCCTCCTGAATGGCAAGATCGCCCGCCGGCCATGCATCGCCGTGACCGAGACAGAACAGCAGATAGATGTCCGCGGTCCATGGTCCGATGCCGTGCAGCTTCGTCAGGGTCGCATGGGCGGCGTCCGCGTCTTCCTCCGCGAGCACTTCGAGGTTGAGCCGTTCCTCGCTTAATTCGCGCGCAATGAATTTCAGCGATTTGATTTTCGCCGCAGACAAGCCGAGACGTCCGAGCCGGTCCGCGCGTGCGCTCTTGAGCTTGTCATGATGAAAGGGATCGAACGTCGTGCTGACACGGCCCCAGATGGCGGCGGCGGCTTTTGTCGACAACTGCTGTCCGCAGACGATGGCCGCGAGACCTGCGAAGCCGGGCTCGCGCCTCCGCAGGTTCGGCATCCCGGCGACATCGAGCACGGGGCCGAGCCGGGGATCGAAACGGACCAGCGCATGGACCGCGTCTTCAAGGTCCGCTTGCGTGTTGAGATGGACTGTCATTGGTTTTGTGAGCATGAAGGGAATCGGACGCGAGTGCAATTGCCGGGGCACGATGCGTCGAACAGGATCGAACCATGCCGCCACCCGTTTTCCGTTTCGCGCCAAGTCCGAATGGATTTCTTCATCTTGGACATGCGCGCTCGGCGCTGCTGAACTTCGATCTCGCCCGGCAAAGTGGCGGGCGGTTGCTGCTGCGCATCGAAGACATCGACACCACCCGCTGCCGGCCCGAATACGAGCAGGCGATCTATGAGGATCTCGCGTGGCTGGGCCTGACATGGGAAGAGCCGGTGCGGCGGCAGTCGGAGCACCTCGCGCTCTATCGCGAGGCCGTCGATCGCCTGATGCGCGAGGGCCTGCTGTATCCCGCATTCGAGAGCCGCGCAGAAATCGCCCGGCTGGTCGATGCGAAGGACCGGGCGGGACCATGGCCGCGCGATCCCGATGGCGCTCCGGTCTATCCCGGAACCGGCAGGCATCTGGCGATCGACGAGCGTGATCGAAGCCTGTCGTCGGGAGCGCCCTACGCCTTGCGGCTCGATATGGACGCGGCGGCGGCGCGTGCCGATCCCTTGTTCTGGACGGAGCGAGGCGCCGGTCCGGGTGGCGAGACCGGACAGGTGCCGGCAAAGCCCGAGCAATGGGGCGACGTCATCCTGGCCCGCAAGGACACGCCGACGAGTTACCATCTGTCGGTTGTGATCGACGACGCCCTGCAAGGCATCACCGATGTCGTGCGGGGCCAGGACCTGTTCTGGGCGACCGGCGTGCACCGGCTGTTGCAGGAATTACTCGGGCTGCCGCAGCCGGTTTACCGCCACCATGGCCTCGTGCTGGACGAGGCAGGACAGAAGCTGTCGAAATCGACGCGGTCCACGGCGCTCCGGGATTTGCGGGCCGGTGGGACGACACCGGCGCAGGTGCGGCGTCTTGTTGGTATTAACCCCGCTTAAACCCGCCGTAGCGTGACTCGGCAGCCTCCGACATGTCATGTTGGAGGCTGGATGGGTGGGGAATCATGGCGGCGAAATCGCGCGTCAAGCGTAGCCTGGAGTCGCGCGTCAAGCGCGGCGCCAAGACGCCTGCGCGGAAGACGCGTGGGGCGAAGCCGGTTGCCTCGAAAAAGGCGGCCGTCAAAAAGGCTGCTGCGAAGCGGAGGGTCAAACAGCCGGCTTCGGAATCGCGGATCGTCGAGACGGCGCTGGCGGCCTTCGCCCACGAAGTCCGCACTCCGCTGACCGGCATTCTGGCAATCAGTTCACTGCTGGCGACATCCGAACTCGGTGAGCGCGAGCGGCGCTGGGTGGATACGATCAAGGTCGGTGCGGAGCATCTCGCCGCACTGGCCACCTTGTTCGTCGATGCGGCGCGCCACGACACCACCGGGCTGGCGGTGCGCCAAGACTTTTTCGATCTTCAGGCGCTGTCACGGGCGATGGGGGATTCCCTGGCTGGGCGTGCCGCGGCGAAGGGGCTGCAATCGCAGGTCGAGATCGCGGCAAAACTGCCGGTCTTTGTGACCGGCGATCCGGTGCGCCTGCGGGCGGCGCTGGAAAACCTGATCGACAACGCCGTCAAGTTTACCCAGCAGGGCACGGTGGCCCTCGACGTTTCGGCCAGCGCAGGCCCAGGCGACAGACTGGATGTGACGTTCTCGGTCTCCGACAGTGGCATCGGTCTTTCGCTCGCGGAGATCAAGCGGCTGTTCAAACCTTTCTCGCAGGCGAATGTCAGCATCGCGTCGCGTTTCGGCGGTGCGGGCCTTGGATTGTCGTCGGTCAAGCAACTCGCCCGCGCCATGGGCGGCGACATCACGGCAAGCCAGCGAGCGGGCGGCGGCATGACATTCGTGCTGACCGTTGCGCTCAAGCGGGCGAAGGCGCTGAAGCCACCGGCGCCGGGATCGGATGTGCCGCGCGCGTCGCGAGGTCTTCGCATCCTGAGCATTGAAGACAATCCATTCGGCCGCGTCGTGCTCAACGCCATTCTGACCGAGCTCGGCCATCAGACCGAATTCATCGGACGCGGCGAGGCGGCGCCGGAGCGGATCGCGCAGGGCGACTTTGATGCGGTGCTGATGGACATGGTGCTTCCGGGCATCGACGGCGTTGAAGCGATCCGGCGCGTCCGGGCGCTTGAAGGACGTTGCGGGCGTATCGCCATTATCGGCGTTTCGGGGCGAGCAGATGATGAGCAGGCCTCGCTCGCCGCCGGCGCCGATGCGTTCCTGACCAAACCGGTCAGCCCGCGCGCGCTGGCGACGGCGCTTCTTCAGGCGACGCAGCGTTCTGCCACTTGACGATCGAGGCGTTGAGTTCACCGCCGTAAACGAAAATCGCCGCGATGAAATACAGAAACACCAGCGCGATCATCACCGACGCCAGGCCGGCATAGGTCGTGACGTAGTTGCTGGCGAAACGCGCGAGGTACTGGCCAAACACCACGCCGGAGACGAGCGATCCGATCATCGTGAAGACAATGCCCGGCATAATCTCGCGCATGCGGCGCGTTCCGGCCGGCAGCCACTTGTGCAGGATCACAAGCGTCACGATCAGCGCGACAATGGTCAGCCCGAAGCGCAGGATCGTAAACAGATCTTCGTTCGGTTCGATCCGAAGCGGAATGTGGCGCCGCGCGGCGGCCAGGATCAGCGGACCCAGCACGATCAGGAACGCCATCGCCAGTGAGGTCACGGCGGCGACCATGGTGTAGCCGATCGATTCCAGCCGTAGCCAGTACCAGCTCCGCTTTTCGACGACGCCATAGGCCCGGTTCAGCCCGACGCGCAGACTTTCGACACCGTTCGATGCGAAGTACAGCGCGAGCACGACGCCGACGGTGAAAACACCGCTATGCGATTGGGTCAGCACGTTATGGATTTCGCCGGACAACGCATCGGCGACCTGCGTGGGCCACGTCTCCAGCATCATTTCGGCAGCCCGGTCGGCCAGTTCCTTCGATCCGAACACCCCGGCAAGGGAGGTGATCACGATCAGGAAGGGAAACAGCGCCATCAGCGCCGATAGTGCGATATGGCTCGCGATCGCCCAGCCATCATCGGCCAGGAACGTGTAGAACGCATCGAGTGCGACATTGAAAGCGTCTCGGATCAGCCTCACGTGCCACCCTGATTCATTGCCCCCAAGATGTAACGCGCCGGGCACTTAAAGTCATGTCCGGTTGAGGAAGTTCTCTCCAGCACTTTCAGGCAGGCGATGGCGCGAGGCCATCGGGAGTGTTATGTACCCCTCATGACAACGTTCCTCTCGAACATAGCTCTCCCCATTGCATTGGCCGCGGTCACGATTGTGCTGCTGCTCGGCCTGTTCAACATGATGCGCGGCGGCTCGCCCAACACCTCGCAACGATTGATGCGGCTGCGCGTGCTTTTTCAGTTCATCGCCATCGTCATCGCCATGCTCGCCGTCTGGGCGCTCGGCAAGAGCTGATCGGCGGAGGCGGACGGGACTTCAACAGTTACAATGGATCGACGCGATGGTCATTCTGAACCGGATTTATACGCGCACCGGCGATGACGGGACGACAGCGCTCGGCAGCGGCGAGCGCCGCCCGAAATACGATCTTCGCGTCAGCGCCTATGGAACTGTCGATGAAACCAACGCCGTGATCGGCGTGGCCCGTCTTCATCTGGCGCAGGCCCCGGTCATCGATGCCATGCTCGGACGGGTGCAGAACGACCTGTTCGATCTCGGCGCCGATCTGGCTGTTCCGCAGCGGGAGGGCAAGGCCGAGCGGCTGCGCGTGCTGGCCACGCAGGTTGAGCGTCTGGAGCAGGACATCGACGCGCTCAATGCCGATCTGGCGCCGCTGAACTCGTTTATTTTGCCTGGCGGAACACCCGCCGCCGCTCACTTGCATCTGGCCCGCACCGTCTGCCGCCGGGCGGAACGCATGGTGGTGGAACTGGCATCCCAGCCCAACGAGCCGGTGAGCGATGCAGCCGTGCAGTATCTGAACCGGCTGTCCGATTTCCTGTTCGTGGCGGGCCGCGCGGTCAATGATAACGGGGCCCGCGACGTGCTTTGGGTGCCGGGCCAAAACCGCTGAGCGGAGATATTAGGTATACCTTCCTTGTTTTCCAATTTTCGCGCGTTGACCCGGATTGGCGGGACCATTAGGTTCCGCCGCCAACCGCTTTAGAGTGGATGTGATCAACCATTTAAGGACGAAAGGGAACCGATGAAGGTTCTGGTGCCGGTTAAGCGCGTCGTTGACTACAACGTCAAAATTCGCGTCAAGAGCGACGGGACGGGTGTCGAACTCGCCAACGTCAAGATGTCGATGAATCCGTTCGACGAAATCGCCGTCGAGGAAGCCCTGCGCCTGAAAGAGGCCGGCAAGGCGACCGAGGTCGTGGTGGTGTCGATCGGACCTGCGCAGGCGTCGGAGACGATCCGCACCGGCCTCGCCATGGGCGCCGACCGCGGCATCCTCGTGAAGACCGACAGCAACGTCGAGCCGCTTAACGTCGCCAAGATTCTCAAGGCCGTCGCGGACGAAGAAAAGCCGGGCCTGATCATTCTCGGCAAGCAGGCGATTGACGACGACAGCAACCAGACCGGCCAGATGCTGGCAGCATTGCTCGGCTGGGCGCAGGCAACCTTCGCATCGAAGCTCGAAGTCGACGGATCGGACTTCAAGGTCACGCGCGAGGTCGACGGCGGCCTTCAGACCGTCAAGGTCAAGGGGCCGGCGATCGTCACCACCGACCTGCGTCTCAACGAGCCGCGCTATGCGAGCCTTCCCAACATCATGAAGGCGAAGAAGAAGCCGATCGACGAGAAGGCTGCCGACAGTTTCGGTGTTGATCTGTCGCCGCGTCTCGAAGTTCTCAAGACAACCGAGCCTCCGGGCCGCAAGGCGGGCGTCAAGGTCAAGGACGTCGCTGAGCTGGTGTCGAAACTCAAGGAAGCGGGGGCGCTCTGATGGCCACGTTGCTGATTGCTGAACACGATAACGCATCGATCAAGGACGCCACCAACAAGGCGCTGACCGCTGCCGCCGCGCTCGGCGGCGATGTGGACGTGCTGGTGGCAGGCGAAGGCGCCAAGGGCGCGGCTGAAGCTGCTGCGAAGCTCAAGGGCGTCCGCAAGGTGCTGCTGGCCGACAACGCCGCCTATGCGCACGATCTGGCCGAGCCGCTGGCTGCGCTGATTGTCTCGCTTGCAGGTCCGTACGACGCCATCGTTGCGCCGGCGACCACCCGCTACAAGAACACGCTGCCGCGTGTTGCGGCCCTCCTCGACGTGGCGCAGATCTCCGAGATCATCAAGGTGGTGTCGCCCGACACGTTCGAGCGGCCGATCTATGCCGGCAACGCGATCCAGACCGTGAAGTCGAAGGACGCCAAGAAGGTCATCACCGTCCGCACCTCGACCTTCGGTGCGACCGGCGACGGCGGCAGCGCATCGATCGACAACGCGGCGGCCGCGGCCGATCCGGCCCTGTCGAGCTTTGTCGGCGAGGAAGTCGCCAAGAGCGATCGTCCGGAACTGACCTCGGCGAAGATCATCGTCTCCGGCGGCCGCGCCATGCAGAGCCGCGAGAACTTCACCAAGTACATCGAGCCGCTGGCGGACAAGCTCGGCGCCGGCGTCGGTGCTTCGCGCGCCGCGGTCGACGCAGGCTATGCCCCGAACGACTGGCAGGTCGGCCAGACCGGCAAGGTGGTCGCGCCTGAACTGTACATCGCCATCGGTATTTCCGGAGCGATCCAGCATCTGGCCGGCATGAAGGACTCCAAGGTGATCGTCGCGATCAACAAGGACGAAGACGCGCCGATCTTCCAGGTCGCGGATTTCGGTCTGGTCGCCGATCTCTATCAGGCGGTTCCTGAACTCACTGCCGCCCTTTAAGATCGACATCCGGGCGCACGATGCGCCCGGAACCTGCTATGTTGGGCGCTCGGGCGGGAATTCCGAAACCCCGACAGGTGTTTGACGTAATATTAAAGGGGATGCGGCAAGGTCATTGCCGCATCCAGCGATAGCGAGCACAGAGACCGGAAGCGAATGGCAGCGATCAAGACGGTTGGTGTGATTGGATCGGGGCAGATGGGCAACGGCATTGCGCATGTTGCCGCGCTCGCTGGCTTTAACGTGGTCCTCTACGATGTGTCCGCCGATCGCCTGAAGTCCGCGATGGCCACCATCAACGGCAATCTGACTCGTCAGGTCGCCAAGAAGACCATCACCGAAGACGCGCACAAGAAGGCGCTCACCAGGATCACCTCGTCCGATAGCCTCGACGGGCTGGCCGCCTGCGATCTCGTGATCGAGACCGCGGTCGAGAAGGAAGAGATCAAGCGCAAGATTTTCCACGATCTGTGCGCCGTGCTGAAGCCCGAGGCGATCATCGCGTCGAATACGTCGTCGATCTCGATTACCCGGCTTGCGGCCACGACGGACCGGCCCGAGAAATTCATCGGCATCCATTTCATGAACCCGGTTCCGGTGATGGAGCTGGCTGAACTGATCCGCGGCATCGCCACCGACGATGCGACGTTCGACGCCGCGCGCGAATTCGTCACCGCGATGGGCAAGCAGATTGCCGTCTCGGAAGACTTCCCGGCCTTCATCGTCAACCGCATCCTGCTGCCGATGATCAACGAGGCGATCTACACGCTGTACGAAGGCGTCGGAAACGTCGAAGCGATCGACGCGGCGATGAAACTCGGCGCGCATCATCCGATGGGCCCGCTGGAGCTGGCCGACTTCATCGGCCTCGATACCTGTCTGTCCATCATGCAGGTGCTGCACGAAGGACTGGCGGATTCGAAGTATCGCCCTTGCCCGCTGCTGGTGAAGTATGTTGAAGCCGGCTGGCTCGGCCGCAAATCGCAGCGCGGCTTCTACGACTATCGCGGCGACAAGCCAGTCCCGACGCGCTAATCCGCCGCGCTTCCCTCAGCCAGCTTTTATTAACCGTCTCCATCTAGGTTCACGCACGTGAGTCGGGAGAGTGCGTTTCCATGGACGTGATGAGTATCGTTAGCAGCATGATGGCCATGCAGGCTGCCAACACCCAGCAGCAGATCGCGACCAGCGTCATGAAGCAGAACATCGATTCGGAGAAATCGGTGCTGCAACTGCTCCAGCCCGCCGCGAACAATCCGCCCGGCGTCGGCGGCAATCTCGATATTTCGGTCTGATCAATCGGCCGGCGTAATCCACCCGATGCCCGCGCCGCCGGGCTCGGTCAGGATGGCAATGCGGCCCACATGCGGCACGTCGAAAATCGGCCGCATCAATTGCGCGCCTGCCGCAATCGCCACCTTCACCCGCGCATCGACGTCGTCGACAGCCAGATAGGACATCCAGCCTTCCGGGACGCCTTCGAAGGCGGGCCTGTTGGTCGGAAAAATTCCGGCGGCCATTTCGCCGTCGGCATAGGCCACCCAGTAGGTCGCGCCATCCTCCATCGGCATGCCCTCGAAGGTCCAGCCGATGGTTTTCTGATAGAACTGCTTGGCGCGTTCCGGGTCCGGCGTCATCAATTCGTTCCAGTGGAAATGGCCGTGGGACGTCATGGTGATTCCCTCGTTACATCATGCCATTGGCATCGAGCACGGACAGGATATTGCCGGCCGGATCCTTGAACCATGCGATGGTCGGACCGCCGTTGCCGCGGGAGATGCCCTTCGCGTCGGTTTTGAATTCCGGCTCGTTGTAGATTTCGAAGCGCACGCCGCGCTTTCCCAGCTCGTCGACGGCCTTGTCGACATCGTCGACCGGAAAGTTGAGAACGGTGAAGGTTGCGGGTGTGTGATTGGCTTTCGGATAGATCAGCACATTGGCGCCGCCGCCAAGATGCAGGTTCAGTATTCCGTGGTCCTCGGACACTTCGAGTCCCAGCATGCCGCTGTAGAATTCCCTGGCTTTCCCGATATCGTTGGCCGAGAAGCCGCTGAATGCATGGCTTGCTTTCAACATGGCTGCGCTCCTTTGCATCACGATGGTTTCGGCTTGCGCCCATGCGGCATGGAACGCGCGGGTGTAGAGATTGGTTGCGGCTCGCGAGGGAATGGCGAAACCGCCATTCCCTGCACAGCAGGCACGCTGGAGAGTGTCAGGCCGCCTGGTCATAGGCTTGTTTCAAGGTCTTGATGTCGAGCTTGACCATCTTCATCATGGCTTCCATCACCTTCTGTGATTGCGAAGGCGTGCCGCTTTTCATCATCTCGCCAAGAGCGGTCGGAACGATCTGCCACGACAGGCCGAATTTGTCCTTGAGCCAACCGCATCTCGATTCCTCGCCGCCGTCGGCGGTTAGTTTGTTCCAGAAGTAGTCCACCTCTTCCTGGCTCTCGACGCTGACAAAGAAGGAGACGGCCTCGTTGAACTTGAATTGCGGGCCGCCATTGAGAGCGTTGAACCTCTGTCCTTCGAGTTCAAAGGTCGCCATGAAATCATTGACGGTTTCGACTTTGGCATTGGGAAACACCGACTTGTAGAAGGCGACAGCCTCGGGGACGTTGTTATCGAACCAGAGGAACGGCGTGATCGAAGTCATGGGATGTCCTTGGTTGAACTGGGCACGGACTCTCTTGTTGAGAGGAAGCATGAGCGCCCAGCGGTTTCAGAACCGTGATGAGTGGCTCTACGCAGTGACGATGGTGTCGAACCCGCCGAAGAACATGCGCTTGGCATCGAACGGCATCTTCTTCGGATCCATCATTTTCGCGAGGCGCGGATCTTTCATCACCTTGGCCATCACGGCGTCGCGATGCTTGCGCGACCTGTAGGTGATCCATGAGAAGACCACGGTCTCGCCGGTCTTCAGTTTCACGCTCTGCGGAAACGACGTCAGCTTGCCGGGCTTGACGTCTTCGGCGACGCATTCGCGATAATCCAGCGCGCCATGATCGAGCCAGACCTTGCAGGCCAGCTTCGCCAGAGCTTTGTAGGCTTTCAGATTCTTCTTCGGCACCGGCAAAACAAATCCGTCGACATACTGCATTTCAAACTCCCTTGGTGGTTTCCAGGTGTAAGCCGGTGGCGGTCGCCGCCGGCGCCGTTGTGCATTTCAGGCGAAAAACTTCTCGAGCTTGTCGAGCGTTCCGGTCCAGCCGCGCTTGTGGCCGTCACGGGCAGCTTCATCGAAGAACTTGTCGTGGGTGAGTGTGAGCAGTGTCACGTCGCCTTCCTCGCGCAGCACCACGGTCACCTGTGAGACGCGCTCCGGTGTCGAGTGCCACGCCCAACTGAAGACCAGCCGCTGATACGGCGTCACTTCGAGATATTTGCCGCCGACCTGATGCGACTGACCGTCATCGGTGCTGAAATTGATCTTGAAGTGGCCGCCGACACGGACATCCATGTCGGCTTTGACGCTGTCGCCTATGGTGTGTCCGGGTCCGAACCACTGGACGATTTTCGTGGGGTCCGTCCACGCTTCGAAGACTTTGGAGGCTGGGGCTTTGAGCCGTCGGGCGAGGGTGAGGCTGGGCTGGGTGAGCATAGGTCCTTCTCCACAAAAGCGGCGAGACGATCGAGTTGCGCGGTCCAGAATCGCTGGTAGCGGCTGAGCCATTCCATTGCCTGCTCCATCGGGGCCGCTGTCAGGCGGCACGTGACTGTGCGGCCTGTCTTGCTCCTGGTGATGAGCCCGGCGTCCGACAGCACATCGAGATGCTTCATGACCGCGGGCAGCGACATCGCGAACGGCTTCGCGAGTTCGCTGATCGTGACGCTCTCGCGCCCCTCCAATTCCGCCAGCAGCGCGCGCCGCGTCGGATCGGCGACGGCGGCAAAGACGCGATTCAGGCGGTCAGCAGAATAGTAAACCATGTGGTTAAGTATAGGGGCGCGCGCGATGCCGTCAAGTGGCTGTCGTCAGATGGAACTGCGGCGTTATTTCGCGGTCGCGGCCTTGATGAGGTTCATCGCGTCGTCGCTCGCCCATTCGGCGGGGCCTGCAATGGTGGCGATCTCGCATCCCGCACCATCGACCAGCACCGAGGTCGGCATTCCAAGTGCACGCCCGGCGCTCTTCAACTCCTGAAACACCTTTGCCTTCTGGTCATGGAAATAGGCGAGCTTGGTGAGGTTACCTTCCTTCAGGAAGTTCTTCGGCTTCTCAGGGTCGCGGGTGTCGATATTGATCGCGACCACCTCGAAGTCCTTGCCGCCGAGCGTCTCCTGCAGCTTGTCGAGCGCCGGCATTTCCTTGCGGCATGGCACGCACCAGGTCGCCCACAGATTGATGAGGACGGTGCGGCCCCTCCACTCCGACAGCTTTCTTGTCTTGCCCTCGGAATCCTCGAAAGCGAGATCGGGCAAATGAAGCGGCGCCGTGGCCATGGTTAATGCCGCGACCTCGCCTTTGGCAAAAGGCGCGATTTTCCTGGCCAGATCGACCGCGGGCGCACATTGGGCCTGCGCATGCGCATTGCGCATTAACCCACCGATCCCGTATACCCCACCCATTCCCGCTGCGGCCGCTATAATGACGGAAACGACGGTCATCCGGATGCGATAAGCATTCGCGCGGGGCAATTTGGGCGTCGATGGATCGATGTCGGGCATGAGGTCTCGTCTGACGGAAGCTTCGGTTGGCGGTTGGATTTCTGAGCAGGAACGCGTGAGTACCAGAATATGAGCAACAAGATGTGGGGCGGCCGCTTCGGTGAAAGTCCCGACGCGATCATGGAGGAGATCAACGTCTCGATCGATGTTGATCAGCACCTTTACGCCCAGGATATCGCCGCGTCCAAGGCTCACGCAGCCATGCTGGCCGCTCAAGGCATCATTACGGCCAACGATGCAAAAAACATCACCGGCGGTCTAGACACGATTTTGTCAGAAATCGGCAAGGGCTCATTCTCGTTCAAGCGCGCGCTCGAAGACATTCACATGAATGTCGAAAGCCGTCTCGGCGAACTGATCGGACCGGCCGCAGGCCGCCTGCATACCGCACGTTCGCGCAACGATCAGGTTGCGACCGATTTCCGGCTCTACGTCCGCGACGTCATCGACGACATCGACAGGGCGCTCGCCGCGTTTCAGCGCGCGCTGGTGGATCGTGCCATCGAGCATGCCGACACCGTGATGCCGGGCTTCACCCATTTGCAGACCGCGCAGCCTGTGACATTCGGTCATCATCTGCTCGCTTACACGGAAATGGCGTCGCGCGACCGCGGACGTTTCGCGGACGCCCGCAAGCGGCTGAACGAAAGTCCGCTCGGCGCTGCTGCGTTGGCGGGGACATCGTTTCCGATCGACCGCCATGCGACCGCCAGCGCGCTCGGATTCGACCGCCCGATGGCCAATTCGCTCGACGCGGTCTCCGACCGGGATTTCGTGCTGGAGGCGCTGTCGGCGTCGGCGATCGCGGCGGTTCACCTGTCCCGCTTCGCCGAGGAGATCGTGATCTGGACATCGCCGCTGGTCGGGCTGGTGTCGCTGTCGGACAAGTTCACCACCGGCTCCTCGATCATGCCGCAAAAGAGAAATCCGGATGCCGCCGAACTGGTGCGCGCCAAGACCGGCCGCGTCATCGGTTCGCTGACGGCGCTGCTGATCGTGATGAAGGGGCTGCCGCTCGCCTATCAAAAGGACATGCAGGAAGACAAGCAGGGCGCGATGGAAGCGTTCGCCGCGCTCTCGCTTGCGATCCGCGCCATGACCGGCATGACGCTCGATCTGGTGCCGGAAGAAGCGCGCATGAAGGTCGCGGCCGGCGAAGGTTATGCGACGGCGACCGATCTCGCCGACTGGCTGGTGCGCACGCTGAAAATGCCGTTCCGCGACGCCCATCACGTGACCGGCCGCATCGTGGCGAAGGCGTCGGAGCAGGGACTGGCGCTGCACAAGGTACCGCTTGCGGAGATGCAGGCGGTCGAGCCCAGAATCACGGCGTCGGTATTCGATGTTCTGTCCGTGCAGGCTTCGGTGGAAAGCCGCACCAGCTATGGCGGGACCGCGCCGGACAACGTGCGCAAGCAGGCCAAGGAGTGGCTCAAACGGCTTGAAAAAGAGCAAAATTCGGGCTGACCCCGGATATTTTCGTTCAATCCGGGCCTCGCCAGAACGGCACCTTCTTTGTATGGTGGCGCGCAATTTCAAGGACTGACTCGTGTCTCGTTCTCATCCTTCCTTCTCGAAGCTGACGGCCATTGGGCTGATTGCACTGTCGTGCGCGCTCGCCGGCTGCGGCCGCAAGGCCTATCTCGATGCTCCTCCGGGGGCGTCCGTGGATCAGAGCAACCCGCAGAACTCAGACTTCGGCATTGCTGATCGGAATTCGGCGGGCAGCCTTCAGAGCGAGGTCTATCGGCCGCCCGGCAGTGCCAACGCACCGCTTGCGCCGCGCGGAGAGAAAAAGCGGATTCCGCTCGACGCGATTCTGGACTGATCTCATGAACCATTTTCAGTATCGCAACGGCGTGCTGCACGCCGAAGACGTGAGCTTGGCGCGCCTCGCCGATGAGGTGGGAACGCCTTTCTATTGCTATTCGACCGCAACCCTCGAGCGTCACTACCGGGTGTTCGCCGAAGCCTTTGCGGACGTGCCGTCGCTGGTGTGCTACGCGATGAAGGCGAATTCCAACCAGTCGGTGCTGCGCACCCTGGCCAGGCTCGGTGCCGGAGCCGACGTGGTATCCGGCGGCGAATTGAAGCGCGCCCGGGCCGCCGGCATTCCCGCATCGAAGATTTTGTTCTCCGGTGTCGGCAAGACCGAAGCCGAACTGCGGCATGCGCTCGCTGAAGATATCCTCTGCATCAATGTGGAATCCGAGCCCGAGCTCGAACTGCTGTCGAAACTCGCCAGCGAGACGGGGCGTACCGCGCGCATCTCCATCCGCATCAATCCGGATGTCGATGCCAAGACGCATGCCAAGATTTCAACGGGCAAGTCCGAGAACAAGTTCGGCATTCCATTGAGCCGCGCGCGCGAAGTTTACGCCCGCGCCGCGAAGCTGCCCGGCATCAAGGTCACCGGCGTGGACACGCACATCGGCAGCCAGATCACCGATCTCGGCCCGCTCGAGGATGCGTTCAAGCTGATGGTGGATTTCGTCGCAACGCTGCGTGCCGATGGCCATACCATCTCGCATGTCGATTTCGGCGGCGGGCTCGGCATTCCCTATGAGCACGACCTGCCTAATCCGCCGGAGCCCTCCGTCTATGCCGCGATGGTCAAGCGCGTCACCAAGGGGATCGATGCGACATTGATGTTCGAGCCGGGCCGCCTGATCGTGGGCAATGCCGGAATTCTCGTCGCCCGCGTGATCTATGTGAAGCATGGCGATGCAAAGAACTTCGTCGTCATCGATGCGGCGATGAACGACCTCATTCGTCCGACGCTGTATGAAGCGCATCACGACGTGCTGCCGGTTCGCGAAGACGCGGCGCGTAATTTTGTCGCGGACGTGGTCGGACCGGTCTGCGAGACCGGCGACTATCTCGCGCTCGACCGCAAGATGGCCGAACCGAAACCGGCCGATCTGGTGGCGATCATGACGGCGGGCGCTTACGGCGCGGTGCAGTCCGGCAGCTACAATACCCGCGCGCTGGTGCCCGAGGTTCTTGTGAACGGCGAGCGGTATGCGGTGGTGCGGCCGCGCATCGATGCCGAAGCCCTGATTGCGATGGATCGCGTCGCGCCGTGGCTGTAGCGGCGTAGCGCCAAAGGCGCCGCGCTGAGCGGCATTTCCCCAGACAGAAAAATTATCTTCTCATCGCTGTTCCGGCGCGAGATGAATCCGCCAGTGCGCCATATCATTTCGCAATAGCATTTCATTGCTGAAAGGCCGTTGCGAGATGATCTTTAGAGCATCATCGATGCGCTCCGCTCCACTGAAGCGGCCGCGCAGCCGATCAGGTCATCAGCGCGCCTCCGCCGCGATCATGCGGCGAAAGTAGTGATGCACGACAAGTCCTGATCGAAATGGCAGGGGATTCGTCATGCGCTCTTTTGGATTTCATCGTTTTCTTGTCGCAGCGGCTGCTGCATCCAGTCTTCTTGTCGGCATCAGTACGGGCGCTTTCGCGGACGCGTGGCCGAGCCGCACGATCAAGCTGATCGTGCCGTTCCCCGCTGGCGGTGCTGCGGACACCATCGCGCGGATCTACAGCGAGAAGCTCAGCGAGGCGCTGAAGCAGCCTGTCGTGGTTGAAAACAAGGCGGGCGCCGGCACGGCCATCGCGGCTGAAACCGTGGCCGCGGCCGATCCTGACGGATACACGCTGTCGCTGGCGCCCGCGGGACAGCTCACTATTCTGCCGCACGTGAACACGGCCATTAAATTTGACCCGTTCAAGAGCTTCGCGCCGGTATCGCCGTTGGCGTCGGTGCCTTACGTGCTTGCAGCGAGCCCTGACGCGCCGGTATCGAGCGTGAAGGATCTCGTTGCCGCGGCAAAGAAGGAGCCGGGGAAGTTCACCTATTCGTCGTGCGGTCCGGGAACGCTCTGCCATCTGAGCGGCGAACTGTTCAAGAGCCTGACCGGCACGGACTTGCTACATGTTCCGTTCAAGGGCAGCGCGCCTGCGGTCAATGCCTTGCTCGGCAATCAGGTGAATCTCGCGTTCGATACACTGACTGTGCTCGCGCCCCAGATCAGGGATGGCAAGGTCAAGGGGTTGGCAGTGACAAGCCGCGAACGTTCTCCCTTGCTTCCCAACGTGCCGACCGCCGCGGAAGCCGGCGTGGCTGACTTCGTGGTGGACTCCTGGTTCGGCCTCGTCGTGCCCGCGGCGACGCCGGCATCGATCGTGGAGCGCCTGAACGCGGAAGTGATCCGCATCGGAAAACTCCCGGACGTGCGCGAGCGTCTTGAAGCGCAAGGCCTGAGCGTCACCACCTCGACGCCTGAGGCGTTCGCGCAGTTGATCCGCGCCGATTATGAGCGTTGGGGCAGGGTCGTGGACACCGCAGGAACCAAGATTAACTAACGGTCCGCGCAGACACAGGCTCCGTGGCTTTGATCGCAGCCGCCCTGGTTGCGATCTACCACACTCCCGGAATCAGCCGGTAACGCACGCGCGAACGGTAAGCATCGTAGCCCGGCAGGTGGATGACAAGAAATCTCTCTTCATCGATCAGGCGCACGGCGACCATCGCGCTCAAGATGGCTGCGGGAATGAAGGCCCACCATGAGCCGAGCGCCAGCGGCGTTGCGAGAAACATCAGGATCGCGCCGGAATACATCGGATGGCGGACGACGGCATATGGGCCCGTCGAGATGACCTTCTGGCTTTCGGCAACTTCGACGATGCTGGAGGCATAGGAGTTTTCGCGAAAAACAAGAAAGATGATAACGTATCCGATCACGACGCCGATGTCGCCCAGGACAATCAGCGCTGCCGGGACATCCGACCAGTGCGAGCGAAAATCGAAACCGGGCACCAGAAACGCAACGACGCCGGACACCGCGGTCAGAGTCTGAATGATCTTCTGACTCTTCTCTTTCTCGGCGACCGGCCCAGCCTTGAGCCGCCGTCCGATCAACGCGTCGTCGTATTTCGCGAGATACAGGATGATGGCGGCGGAGGCGGCGCCCATGATCGCGAGATAGACCCAGCCCTGCCAGAATCTCAGCGACCAGGCCGGGATGAAAAACAGCGCTGCGATGACGAGCAGCGAACGCAGCAATCCGGCGAATGCCTTTCCGGCGTTGGGACTCATTTGCGTGTCTCCGGATTCTTCTGCGCGTGAGGTAACTTGCAGCAACGCGCTTCCAAGGCGGGGAATTGGGGCTGTGCGTCACGCTTTTGTGAAACGGTAGACCGGCTTTTCGGCGGCGGCCTTGCTCTTTGGCCGCAGCTTTGCATGTGGGTAGGGCGTTGAGGCCATGCCTCATTGCCGCCGCTGTGCTAGGCTGCACTGAGTTGACTCTGGAGAGCCTGTTGAACGGACCGACCCCAGACCCATCCGAGCGTCCGCGCGCTGCCGAGGAGGCCCGGCGTCTTCAGCTTGCGCAAGCCTTGCGGCGGGCGCGGCTTGCGGTCGCATGGGAGCGCGGCTGGCCCCACCTCGCGCGGCTGCTGACGGTCGTGGGTCTGTTCCTTGCGGCATCCTGGGCGGGTCTCTGGGTCGCGTTCCCTTTCTCGGTGCGCATTGTTGCATTCGCGGTCTTCGCCCTGCTTGCAGTCGCCGCCCTGATCCCGGCAATCCGGTTTCGCTGGCCGACACGTGAGGATGCTCTGCGCCGCCTCGATCGCGGAACCGGAATTCCCCATCGTCCGGCCACGGCGCTGACCGATACGCTGAAGTCGCAGGATCCGATCACCCAGGCGCTGTGGCAGGAGCAGCATGCGCGGACACTGGCGTCGATCAAGCGCATCCGCGCCGGTCTGCCGTCGCCGCGTCTCGCGCTTCACGATCCGTGGGCGCTGCGCGCGCTGGTTGTCGTGCTGATGGTCGCGACCTTCATCGCCGCCGGCAACGATCGTCTGGCGCGCGTCGTCGCGGCGTTCGACTGGGACGGCGCCTTTTCCGCGGCGAATGTTCGCGTCGATGCGTGGGTGACACCGCCGCCCTACACCAGCCGTCCGCCGATCATCCTGTCGAACTCCCTGAACAAGGACGCACCTCCGTCAGACATGGGACCTGTCTCGGTTCCGGCGGGCAGCACGCTGATCGTCCGTTCCAGCGGCGGCAGGCTCGACGTCTCCGCAGCAGGCGGCGTAACGGAAGTCCCGGCGGCAGCGAATGCGCCGCACGGCACCAGCGAGCGGCACTTCACCATTGCCGGTGACGGCACTGCGCATGTCCGCTCGCCGTCGGGCCAGCCGCAATGGACGTTCAGGGCGATGCCTGATCGTGCGCCGAGTATCTCGCTCGCCAAGGATCCCGAGCGCCAGGCCAAGGGCGCGCTGCTGCTGTCCTACAAGCTTGAAGACGATTACGGCGTGACCGAAGCGCAGGCGCAGTTCGCGCCTCGCGCCGGCAAGCAGGAGGACGATAGCGCCAGACCGCAGCCGCTGTTCGATCCGCCGTCGATTACGCTCGGATTGCCGAACGTGCGCACCCGCAACGGCGTCGGCCAGACTGTCAAGGATCTCAGCGAAAATCCCTATGCCGGCGCGGATGTCACGCTGACGCTCACGGCGAAGGATGAAGCCGGCAACGAAGGGCGCAGCGAGCCGTTCGACATGCGGCTGCCGGAGCGGCTGTTCGTAAAGCCGCTGGCGCGCGCGCTGATCGAGCAGCGCCGCAATCTTGCACTCGACGCCAACCAGAAGCCGCTGGTGCTGATCGCGCTCGATGCGCTGATGATCGCCCCCGAAGCGTTCACACCGGAGCTGGGGCACTATCTCGGCCTGCGCAGCATCGCGTCCCAGCTTGGCCATGCCAGTACGCGTGAGGCCATGCGCGAGACTGTCGACAACCTGTGGGCGCTCGCGGTCGCGATCGAGGACGGCAATATCACCGATGTCGAGAAGGCGTTGCGGGCTGCGCAGGACGCCTTGAAGGAAGCGCTCGATCGCGGCGCCAGCGACGAAGAGATCAAGAAGCTGACGGAGAACCTGCGCGCTGCGCTGGATAAATTCATCCGGCAACTGGCCGAACAGCAGCGTAACAACCCGCAGCAACTGGCGCGGCCGCTGGACCCCAATGCCAAGGTGTTGAGCCAGCAGGATCTCAAGAACATGATCGATCGCATGGAGCGGCTGTCGCGCTCCGGCGACAAGGATGCCGCGCGGGCGCTGCTCGAGCAGTTGCAGCAGATGCTGGAAAACCTGCAGATGGCGCAGCCGGGGCAAGGCGACGGCGAGATGGAGCAGGCGCTGAACGAACTCGGCGACATGATCCGCAAGCAGCAGCAGTTGCGCGACAAGACATACAAGCAGGGCCAGGATTCGCGCCGGGACCGCAGCCGCGGCGAGCAGGGCGACCAGAACCAGATGGAGGGCCTGCGTCAGGACCAGCAGGCGTTGCGCGACCGGCTGAGCAAGCTGCTCGACGATATGAAGAAGAACGGCATGATGCCGGGGCGGCGCGGTGACAAAGGCCAGCCGGGTCAGGGGCAGCAGCCGGGCCAGGGACAGGACGGCCAGCAGGACGACGGCGACGCGCTCGGCGACGCCGATTCGGCGATGGGCGACGCGGGCAACCAGCTTGGCCAGGGCAATGCCGACAGCGCGGCGGATTCGCAGGGCCGTGCGCTCGAAGCCCTGCGCAAGGGTGCGCAGAATCTCGCGCAGTCGATGCAGCAGGGCGAAGGGCAGGACGGCGGCCCGGGTAATCGCACGGGCCGTCAACAGAACAGCGGCAACACCACCGATCCGCTCGGGCGGCCTCTCAACGGCCGTGAGTGGAGTGACGATCTCACCGTGAAGATTCCCGGCGAGATCGATGTGCAGCGCGTGCGGCGGATTCTCGAAGAGCTGCGCCGCCGTCTCGCGGACCCGCAGCGGCCGCAGATCGAGCTCGATTACATCGAGCGTTTGCTCAAGGATTATTGAGCCTTACGCCGCCGCTGCTCGCCTCTGGCCGCCGCGGGAATAGCCCACACGATTTTTTCAGATCAGGAGAGCGCTTGACAGTTTCAGGCTACGGCTGTACTTAACCAAAAGGTTATTTAACCAAATGGTTACATGAGAACGCCGATGGACCCGCTCAGCACCAAATTCGCAGCACTGGCAGACCCCACCCGCCGCGCCATTCTCGCCCGGCTGGTGCTCGGCGAAACCTCGGTCACGGAGCTCGCCGAACCGTTTGCCATGAGCATGCCGGCGGTCTCGAAGCATCTGAAGGTGCTGGAGCATGCCGGTCTGGTGACGCGCGGCCGCGCGGCGCAGTGGCGTCCATGCAAGATCGAACCGGCGGCGCTCAAGGAAGTCGACGACTGGCTCGAGAGCTATCGCCGGTTCTGGGAGGCGGGACTGGATCGCCTCGAGGAATATCTCGGCGAGCTGCAGGCGAAAGAGACGCTGGAAGCTACCCCAAAGCCGCGCAAGACGGCGAAGCGGAAATCTCCACGGCGGGCGCCTTCAAAGAAATAAAGCGCCGCCTTGCGGCGACGCTCGCACATTACATCAAGCACCCCAAAGTAACGGAGTTACCCATGGCCGACCAATCAGCTCAGCTTCCCCCGCTCGTTCCGCATCTCGTGGTCGATGGCGCCGTCGATGCGCTGGCATTCTACAGCAAGGCCTTCGGTGCGACCGAAACGCTGCGCATGCCGGCGGAAGACGGCAAGCGTCTGATGCACGCCCAGATGACCGTGAACGGCGCGGCCGTGTATCTGATGGACTACTTCCCGGAGTATTGCAGCCACGGCGACGGCAAGACCGAATCTCCCGGCAAGCTCGGCGGCTCGACATTCCTTATCCATCTCGAAGTGCCGAACTGCGACGAAGCCTACAAGCGCGCGATCGCCGCCGGCGCCACATCGATCCTCGAGCCCTGGGATGCATTCTGGGGCGCGCGTTACGCGCAGGTGCGCGATCCGTTCGGCCACGGCTGGAGCCTCGCGCATCCGCAGCCGGTGCCAGCCGCCTGATCGCCGGCGCCCAAAGCAATATCTTTCGGAGAAAAGAAAATGGCTTCAGCTCAATCCGCCGTTGCGGAAACCTACAGCAAGGAATTCGTCATCGAGCGTCTGTTCGATGCGCCGCGCGACCTCGTCTGGAAAGTGTTCACCCAGAGCGATCATTTGATGAAATGGTGGGGCCCCAAGGGTTTCAAGATGCTCGTCGGCGATCTCGATCTCCGGCCGGGCGGGACCTTTCACTACGGCATGCAGGCGCCGGACGGCAGCGAGATGTGGGGCAGGTGGGTGTTCCGCGAGATCGTCAAGCCCGAGCGGCTGGTCTTTGTCAGTTCGTTTTCCGACAAGGATGGCGGTCTCTCGCGTCATCCGATGGCGCCGACATGGCCGATCGAAATGCTGGGGACCGCAACCTTCATCGATAAGGGCGGCAAGACCCTGCTGGTCAATCGCACGGTCGCGCTCAATGGCTCGGATGAAGAACGTGCTACCTTCGAGGGCAACTTCGCCAGCATGACGCAGGGGTGGGGCGGAACGTGGGATCAGCTCGCCGCGTATCTCGCATCGCTGCAAGCCTGACATCCGGAGCAGGCACCATGAACGAGCTTGTTCCGATTTCGACGACGGCGCTGTGGACCGGACGTGTCCTCAGCGGCCTCGTGATCGTGTTCCTGCTGTTCGACGCCGTCATCAAGCTGATTCCGCTCGATGTCGTCGTCGAGACATCGCGCCAGCTTGGTATTCCGACGAATCTCGCGGTGACGCTGGGTGTGCTGACCCTGCTTGGCACGCTGCTCTATGCGTATCCGCGGACCTCGGTGCTCGGCGCGATTTTGCTGACCGGATATCTCGGCGGCGCGATCTATGTGCACGTTCGCGCCGACAGCCCGCTGTTCAGCCACACGCTGTTCGGCGTCTATCTCGGCATTCTGCTCTGGGGCGGGCTCTACCTGCGCGACGAGCGGCTGCGTCTGATTTTCCCCTGGCGTCGCTGACGCCCGAACTCAATCACATCTGAGACGGAGAGTAGCATGACGACCCTGATGTATATTGCCATCATCCTGGCGATCGTGATCGCGATCGTTCTGATCCTCGCTGCGCTACGGCCGAACACGTTCCGCATCGAGCGTTCGATCGATATCAATGCACCGGCGGATAAGATCTTTCCGCTGATCAACGATTACAAAAACTGGGGATCATGGTCGCCATACGAGCATGTCGATCCCGCCATGCAGCGGACCTTCAGCGGTGCACCGAACGGCAAGGGCTCCGTGTACGAATGGCGTGGCAACAAGAATATCGGCCATGGCCGCATGGAGATTCTCGATGCGACGCCGCCGTCGAAGATCGTCATCAAGCTGGATTTCTTCAGCCCGTTCGAGGCCCACAACATCGCCGAGTTCACCATGCGGCCGCTGGGCAGCACGACGACCGTGACCTGGGCCATGCATGGTCCGGCGCCCTACATGGCGAAGATCATGCACATGGTCTTCAAGATGGATCGCATGGTCGGCGGCCAGTTTCAGCAGGGCCTGACCAGCATGAAGGCGGTTGCGGAAAAGTGACGGAGCGATGCGGTGTCCATGCTATCGATCAAACAATCGTGCGCCCGGCCCCCGCTCACTCGCCTTGTCACCCGGATTGCGCAGCGGGCAGGTCTTCAGCGACAGGCATCCGCATCCGATACAGCCGCTCAACTGGTCGCGCAGGCGGGTCAATGTGGCGATCCGGTCGTCGAGATCGGCGCGCCACGCCGCCGACAGCCTGGCCCAGTCCCTGACCGTCGGGACGCGTCCGTCGGGCAGCGACGCCAGCGCATTGCGGATTGTCGCCAGCGGCAATCCGGTGCTCTGCGCCACCTTGATGACGGCGACACGGCGCAACACCGCTCGCGGATAGCGGCGCTGATTGCCGCGGTTCCGCGAACTCGTAATCAGTCCCTTGGATTCATAGAAGTGAAGAGTGGAGACAGGGACACCGCAGCGTTCAGCCACCTCGCCGACGCTCAGCTCCCGTGCAATTCCGGTGGGCTTGTTCTGCTTCATCGTCGCTTGACCTCAACCATAGTTGAGGTTCTAGGCTGCCCTCATCGCCGCCGCAAGCATCGCAACGTGGTGAGTGACCGACAATCAGAGATGGAAACATGCCAGAAGCGAAGTATCAGGATCGGAATCAATCGCAGGACAGCCCGCCGCGGCCGTTCGTGCTCATCAACAGTTTCACGCCCAAGCCGGGTAAGATCGACGAACTGGCGAACCTGCTCGGGGCTGCGCGCGATCGCTTCGCCGACCGGGTCCCCGGTTTTCACGGCGGCCGGGTCTACCGCGACGTCGATGGAAACTCGGCTCTGCTCATCAGCGTGTTTGAAACCGAAGATCACTACGAAGACTGGATCTCGACCGCGATGTTTGCCGAATATCAGAGGCAGATCACGGATATTACCGACGGCATGGGACAATCCCGGATCGAAGCCGGCCGTCCACGGCGAACCGGCAGCCGCAGAACGATGCACATGGGAGACGCAGCCGCTTAAACGTCGAAATGGCGGACGTGACCTGTTCTCAGCCGTTGCGGCCCTCGCCGCGCAGTGTCGGCAGGCCGATGCCGGTGGCTTCGAATCCGCCATCGACACAAAGCATCTGTCCGGTGATGTAACTGGCGCGGTCGCTGCACAGGAAGAAGATCGCCTCCGCGAGTTCTTCCTCGAGGCCGTAGCGGTTGAGCGGAATGGTGTCGTGATAGTCGGCGCGGATCGCGGGCGTGTGCACCGCCTTCGCCATCGCGGTGTCGACCGGGCCCGGCGCAACGGCGTTGACGCGAATCCCGAGCGTGGCGAGTTCGACCGCGAACTGCTTGGTGAGATGAGCCAGGCCGGCCTTGCTCGTGCCGTAAGCCGTGCGCAGCGTCGAGGCGCGAAGCGCCGAAATCGAGGTGATGTTTACGATCGCTCCGCCGCCGGTCTCACGCATCAGCGGCGCTGCCGCCTGGGTGCAAAGGAACGGACCGGTCAGATTGACCGCCAGGACGCGATCCCAATCGGCCTGCGTCGTTTCCAGCAGCGGCTTGAAGATCGCGATGCCGGCATTGTTGACCAGCGCATCGAGCCGTCCGAAATGCTGGATCGCCTGCTTGAATGCCGCAGCGACCGCGTCGGCATCCGATACATCGCAATGGATTGCCAGCGTGGTCTCGGGTGCTGCAAGCGCCTTGAAAGTCTGGGCAAGCAGATCTTTTTCGATGTCGAGCAGCGCGACCTGCCAGCCTTCCGCCAGAAACCGTTTCGCAGCGGCAAGCCCGATGCCGCGCGCCGCGCCGGTCACCAGCGCGACCTTCTGTTGTCCCTTGGTCATGTCCCGTCCCGTTTCTTGATTGACGCCATCGGCGCTCTCCATGGCATTGACCATTTTTCGCGGGCCCCCACAACAACTTCGCATGCCGGCCACGCGGTCTGATCGCGCGTCCGCTCACACAAACGACAACAATACTCAGGATACGTCACGCCATGTCTTCTACATCATCAAGCTTTGCCAGGAACGCGATCGTGCTCGGCCTGCTGTCCGCGATCGGGCCCTTTGCCATTGACATGTATCTGCCCGCGCTGCCGGCGATCGCGGCGGATCTCCAGGCGTCCACCGCGGCCACCCAGATGACGCTGATGGCGTTCTTCGTGGCGTTCGGGGTCTGCCAGATCGTCTATGGTCCGGTCTCCGACATGGTGGGCCGCAAGCCGCCGCTCTATTTCGGGATCGTCGTCTTTGCGCTCGGCAGCATCGGCTGCGGACTTGCGCCGAGTATCGCGTGGCTGATCTTCTTCCGGTTCGTGCAGGGCCTTGGCGCGGCGGCGGTGATGGTGATTCCCCGCGCGGTGATCCGCGACCTGCATACTGGCGTCGATGCGACACGCCTGATGTCGCTGGTCATGCTGGTGTTCAGCGTGTCGCCGATCCTGGCGCCGCTGGTCGGCAGCGGGCTGATCGTCCCGTTCGGGTGGCGCTCCGTGTTCGCTGCCGTCACCGTTGCATCGGTTATCTCGTTTCTGCTGGTCGCTTTCGTGCTTCACGAGACCCGGCCGCCCGAGGAACGCGTGGAAGTCAGCGTCCGCAGCGTGCTTGACGGTTTTGCCGAACTGTTCCGCGACTGGCGCTTTCTCGGGCTGACATTCATCGGCGGTTTCGGCATGGCGAGCTTCTTTGCCTTCCTTGCCAGTTCGTCCTTCATCTATATGGGGCACTTCGGCCTGACGCCGACCCAGTACGGCCTGACATTCTCGCTCAACGCCATCGGCTTCATCGGCGCTTCCCAGTTCAGCGCATATCTTGCATCACGCTTCGGCATCACGCGGGTGGTGTCGGTGGCGGTGACCTGCTTCACGGTGGCGACGCTGGCTCTGTTTGCGGTGACCGCCGCCGGTGTCGACAGCCTCGCTGTGCTGGTTGTGATGCTGTTCATCGCCAACGCCTGGCTTGGGCTGGTGATTCCCTCCACCATGGTGCTGTCGCTGGAAGATCATGGCCCGATCGCCGGCATGGCGTCGGCGCTGGGCGGAACGTTGCAGATGATCACGGGCGCGGTGACGATCGTTGTCGCCAGCGCATTCTTCAACGGAACAGCGCTGCCGATGGTGACCACGATTGCGGTCTGCGCGGTCGCGGCTTTCATCCTGACGCGGCTGACGCTCGGTCCACGCAAGACCGTTTCGCAACTGGCGGAGTGACCTAGTCGCTGCGCGACGCCAGTGCGTCCGCAACCGCCGTGCGGATGTCTGCCACCGCAAACGGTTTGGTGATGACGTCGTGGACGATGGCTTCCAGCCCGGACGCCCGCTCGCGCTGATCGGCGAAGCCCGTCATCAGCAAAATCGTCAGCCGCGGGAAATCGCGCGCGGCGGCCAGCGCCAGCGCGATTCCGTCCATCACCGGCATTTTGATATCGGTCAGCAGAAGATCGAACGCGCCCTCGTCGCGGGTCAGGATTTCAAGCGCCTCGGCGCCGTCTTCCGCCGTGACAATCTCATGACCGTCCATGGCGATCGCACGCGCCACCAGCAGGCGCATCGACTCCTCGTCGTCGGCGATCAAAACGCGGGACATTCAGGTTCCTCCGGTCGCGATATCCCGCTTGTGGAAGAACCTCACGGCAATTTCGCGGCCTTCGGCCGGCGGCGATGCCAGCCGTGTCTTGAACCATGCCCGCTCGCCGGGATTGAGCACGGGCTGCTCCAGCACGGCATTCCACGCATAGATGTCCGCGCCATTGGCATCGCGCACGATGAATCGCAGCCGCGGAATTTCCACCGACCGGCGTGCGACATCGATGATGGCTCCTTCGATCAGCAAGACCGTCTTGTTGTTCACTGTCTCGGTGCTGATCTTGAGATCCTCGAAGGCGAGGCCGCGCAGGTTCACACCCATGCCGATCATTTTGAAGAACGCGGCGGTTTGCGGCATCGCGCGCACCACGTCGGCGCGCCACGCGAGCAGGGCGAACACCACCGCGCCGAGCGCCATGCAGGCGGTCGGCAAGGTCAGCACACCGGGGAGAGCTTTTGCCCAGTTCGCGGACTTCAGGAACGGTGCGAGGGATGAGCCAAGCTTCCCGAACCGGGAGGGTTTGGCCGGGCGGGCGTCGGTCATGGCCTCCTGCTGGGCCAGGGCGGTCCAGTCCGCCTCGACGGCTTGTTGCGCGGCCGGGGGCTGCGGCCATTCACTGGAAATGGATGGGCTTTCGACATGCGGCACATCGCTGCGGTGCCAATCGCCCGATCCGCCATCCTGTCCGCCAAAGCCGTCCTGTGGAGGGACGTCTTCCACGTCGTACCCGGACATGGCCGAGGCTAGTTCCTGCGGCACAGCGAGCCAGACTTCCTGGCAGCGGGCGCAACGGACGCGGCGCCCCGCCGCGCTGAAATTCGCCGGATCGACCGCGTAAGATGTCGTACAATGGGGGCAAACGATGTGCATGGAATCGCCAGAATGAACGCACCGGAATCAGACGGCTAGAAGCTATCTGGCGTCCGTTAACGAATCGGAAACCATAACGGACGCAAAAGCGTTTTATGGCATCCGTCGCTGCGGTTGCCGGCCGAACGGGGGCACCCGGGCGGCGTCTCCATCGGTCATGTCGAACGGAGCTGAGATTGGTCCGGTTCGAAAATGTCGGTTTGCGTTACGGGCTCGGCCCGGAGATTCTGCGCGACCTGACCTTCCAGATCCCCGCCCGCTCATTCCAGTTTCTCACCGGGCCGTCCGGCGCCGGCAAGACCTCGCTGCTGCGCATGCTGTTCCTGTCGCTGCGGCCGACGCGGGGTCTGGTCAATCTGTTCGGCAAGGACGTGTCGCTGCTCGACAAGGATGCGCGCGCCGATCTGCGTTCGCGCATCGGCATCGTGTTGCAGGACTTCCGGCTGCTCGACCACATGACGACGTATGAAAACGTCGCGCTGCCGTTCCGCGTCATGGGACGCAGCGAATCCAGCTATCGCAAGGAAGTCATCGATCTGCTCAACTGGGTCGGTCTCGGCAAGCGAATGGATGCGCTGCCGCCGATCCTGTCGGGCGGCGAGAAGCAGCGCGCCGCGATTGCGCGCGCGGTCATCTCCCGGCCGCAACTGCTGCTGGCGGACGAGCCAACCGGCAACGTCGATCCGTCGTTGGCGCGGCGGCTGCTCAGTCTTTTCATTCAATTGAACAAGTCCGGCACCGCCGTCATCATCGCAACCCACGACATCGCGTTGATGGATCAATACGAGGCGCGGCGCATGGTGCTGCATGAATCGCGGCTGCACATCTATGATTGATGACCGCAAGATCATGATGGATCTGGGCGACAACACGTCGGAAGTCACGGCGAGTGCGCGCAACCTGTCGCCGATCGTCCCGCGTGGATCGATTTCGGGGCGCGCGCTGATCGCGGTCGTCGCCATCATGACATATCTGGCGTCGATGACCACCGGAGCGGTGTTGCTGGTGCGCGCATCGGCCGCCGAATGGCAGTCAGATGTCTCCAGCGAGCTCACGATCCAGTTGCGGCCCTCGCCGGGCCGCGACATCGAGCGCGATGTTCGCAGCGTCATCGATGCGGCGCGTGCGCAGCCCGGAATTCTGGAAGTGCGGCCATTCAGCAAGGCCGAGTCGGCGCGGCTTCTGGAGCCGTGGCTGGGCACCGGACTGTCGCTCGACGATCTTCCCGTTCCGCGCGTGATCGTCCTGCGCGTCGCGCCGGGTTCGACGCCGGATCTTGCGGCGCTGCGCCGCAGTGTCGCGCAGGCCGCGCCGTCCGCCACCATCGACGATCATCGTGCGTGGATCGAGCGCATGCGATCGATGACCGGCGCGATTGTTCTGGCCGGCACTGGCATTCTGATCCTCGTGATCGTGGCGACCGTGATCTCGGTGTCGTTTGCCACACGCGGTGCGATGGCAGCCAATCGCCCGATCGTCGAGGTGCTGCACTTCGTGGGCGCGCAGGATCGCTACATCGCCAACCGTTTCCTCCGCCATTTTCTGCGGCTGGGTCTCGAGGGCGGTCTGATCGGGGGCCTCGCCGCGATGCTGACATTCGGATTTTCGGAATCCATCGCAAGCTGGTTCTCGGGGACGCCGGTGGGCGATCAGTTCGCGGCGCTATTGGGGACGTTCGCGCTGCCGGCCTCGGGCTATCTCGCGCTTGCCGCCCAGACGCTGATGATCGCCGCAGTCACGGCGTGGGCTTCGCGGCGAACGCTGTTTGCGACCCTTGAAGAAATCGACTGAGTGTGTTTTCAGGCGAGGAAAGCGCCGGCTTCGGCTGAAGATAACCTGTCAAAACATGGTGTTGGCGGCGTTTGAGGCCACAGCCGCGCCGGATTTTGATATAGACTGAGAACCGCGCGACAACGCGATCTGCGCCTGAGCGAGTTGAGATTGCCCGAGACCACACACAGCCGCGATACCACGCCGACGCACGGGCGCTTGCGCCATCGCGTCGTGATGCTGGCCTGTGCCGGAATTCTTCTTTTTATCGGACTGGGCTTTGTCGACTTCCTGTCGCGGGTGCCGCCATCCGAGGAAAAGCCGTCGCGCAATGCCGACGGCATCGTGGTTCTCACCGGCGGCTCGTCGCGCGTCTCGGATGCGCTGGAATTGTTGTCGGTGGGATACGGCCGCCGGCTGCTGATCTCCGGCGTGCACCCGACCAACGGCTACAGCGATATTCAGCGCACGCTGCCCGACAGCCAGCGCCTGCTTACCTGCTGCGTCGATCTGGACCGGTCGGCGGTCAATACCCGGAGTAATGCGACGGAGACGCGGCGCTGGGTGGTCGAGCGCGGCTTCCACTCCCTGATCGTGGTGACGTCGAATTATCACATGCCGCGCGCCATCGTTGAACTGTCCCACGCCATGCCCGATATCGAACTGGTTCCGTTTGCCGTGGTCGGCGACAAATGGCGCGAGGAGCCCTGGTGGACGAGTGGCGCCGCATTGCGGCTCCTGCTATCGGAATACGCGAAGTATGTTTTTGCGCAGACGCGGGTCGCTTTCGGCGGCGTGGGGCAGGGCGGCATGCCGGAAATCGGCACACAGGCTGTCCCGCCATCGAAGCCGGCCACTGCGTCCGCTAACTAATCAGGTCTGTCGATGGTTTCGGTATTTTTGCGTTCGCTGCTCTATAATGTCGTTTTCTATCTGAACCTTGCTTTCTGGGTGATCCTCGGACTCCCGACGTATGCGATGCCGCGCGCTGGCATTGTCTGGATCGCGACCAACTGGGGCAAGACGAGCATCTGGTGGATGCGGATCATCTGCAACACCAAGGTCGAATATCGCGGCCTCGATAAAATTCCGAAAGGTCCGCTGATCGTCGCCTCGAAACATCAGTCGGCCTGGGAAACTTTCGCGCTGCTGCAATTCTTCGATCAGCCGCTTTACATCCTCAAGCGCGAACTGACATGGCTGCCGCTGTTCGGCTGGTATCTGCTCAAGGCCGGCATGATCGGCGTCAACCGCAGCGCCGGCGGCCGCACATTGATCGACATCACCAAGCGCGCCGCCGAGGAAATCAGGCGCGGCCGTCAGCTCCTGATTTTCCCCGAAGGAACGCGCCGCGCTGTCGGCGCGCCGCCGGACTACAAGAATGGCGTCAGCCTGATCTATGGCGAGGCCGGCGTGCCCTGTATTCCCGTCGCGCTGAACTCCGGTCTGTTCTGGCCGCGCCGGACTTTCCTGCGTTATCCCGGAACGATCGTGATCGAATTCCTCGATCCGATCCCGCCGGGTCTGAAGCGTCAGGAGTTCACGCCGCGCCTGCAAGCCGCGATCGAAGAGGCGACCGATCGGCTGGTGAAGGCGGGACGCGAGGAACAGGTGCGCCTGATCGGGTTTTCTGCGCCGGTGGCCGCGTCGGTCAGATCCTGATCGTATTGACTAGCTGTGGCGGTGCAGGGCGCCTTCGCCATGGAGCATCGCCGCGAGACGATGCAGCGGCGCGTCACGGATGCCTTGCGCCTCCAGTGCGGTTACCGTCGCAATGACGTATTCGTCGTTCGGCCCATACGCGCCGTGACCTTGGCGGACGAGCCGTAACTGCTCGTCAATGGTCAGACGTCCCGCGTACTGATCGTGACTGCGGTCGGCGACATAGGCGAGCGCCCTAACGCGCGCATCGCCCTTGAGCCAGACCGAGCGCATGACTTCGCGATAGACCCCGGTGACCTGCTCGCGTTCGCGCAAGTAAGCGACGGTGGCTTTTCGCTCAGCCGCCGCCACCCGGAACGCGACGCCCTGACAGGCTCCGCCGCGATCGAGCCCCAGCACCAGTCCGGGTTTTTCGTAGGTGCCGCGATGGACCATCGAGTAGATGCACAGCGAGCGATGCTCGCCGATCAGCCGCGCCGGCTTCTGTTCGAGGAAAGCAAAACCCGGCTTCCAGATCAGCGATCCATAGCCGAACACCCACAGGTCGCCCTCGGGAAACTCGGATTCGGCAAGGATCTTTGCGGCCATGATTGTTTACCTGGTCGATCACGCCTACCAGCCCGATGCCGTGCGTGCAACCATATGGACTTCAACGCGATTTACGAGAACAGTGCATCTTTCAATTGCCTGATTCCGGTGCTCTAGCTCCCGCCATGCATACATCTCCAGCCGTTCCGCGCCGCCGCCTCTGGCCCGTTTTCGTGATGCCTGTTCTGGTCCTCGTCGCAGCCGCGGCGTGGAGCGGGTTCTGGTTCTATGCCGCGTCTCATGTCGACGAGAAATTCGACGAGTGGCGCACCCGCGAGGCGAAATCCGGCCGCGTCTATGAATGCGCCAATCGTTCGGTCGCAGGATTCCCCTTCCGCATGGAAGTCCGATGCACCGATCCGGTGGTGACGCTGACGTCGCAAACTGCCGACCAGACCCAGCTCACCGCGCGCTTGAAGGATATTCTGGTCGTCGCGCAGGTTTACGATCCGACGAAAATCATCGCCGAATTCACCGGTCCGGCTACCGTCGCAAGCCGGGGCGAAGCGCCGTCGTTCGTCGCCGGCTGGACCACAGGCCGTGCCAGCGCGTCCGGTCTGCCCACGCCGCAGCGCGTCTCGCTGGTGTTCGACGATCCGGCGCTCGATCGCATGAGCGGTTCAACTCAGTCGCCACTGTTGCGTGCAAAACATCTCGAACTACATACGCGCCTGCTGGAAGGCTCGTTGTCCAACAATCCCGTGGTGGAAACCGCGCTTGAGGTGACAGCCGGAAGCCTGCAGGGATTGCATCCGATTCTCGCCGAGCCGTTTGACGCAGACATCCGCGCGTTGCTGCGCGGCCTGAAAGACTTTGCACCGAAGCCCTGGCCCGAACGCTTTCGCGAAATCCAGGCTGCGGGCGGCCGCCTCGACTTCACCCAGTCCCGCGTGCAGCAGGGCGAGACCATCGCGGTCGCCGCAGGTTCGCTGGCCCTGACGCCGACCGGTTATCTCGACGGCGAACTGACGATGACGGTTGCCGGGCTTGAGCGGGTCGTATCGCAGCTTGGCATCGACAAGCTGTTGATGGAGGGCGTGCCGCAATCGTCAGTCGATCGCATCGCGCCCGGCATCAGCGCACAGGACGTCAACAAGGTGATCGGTGCGCTCGACCGGATGATTCCGGGCCTCGGCAATGTCGCGCGCAAGAACGCCAATGCCGGCGTGGTCGCGGGCATCAACATGCTCGGTCAGGCCTCGACGCTCGAAGGCAAACCCGCGCGGGCGTTTCCGCTGAAATTCACCGAGGGCGTGATTTCCATCGGCCCTCTGCGGATCGCGCAGACCGCGCCGCTGTTTTGAGTTTTCCGTCATTGCGAGGAGCGAAGCTACGAAGCAATCCACTTTGATTCAGGAATGGATTGCTTCGCTACGCTCGCAATGACGTGTTGATAGATCAGAGGTAATCTACTTCCCGTCCGGCTTCGGCAAATTTGCATGCTTGCGGCCGAAGTCGGGATCGGCGGTTTCCTGACCAAGGCTGACGATGCCGCGGCGGATCGCGCGGGTCCGCGTGAAGTGATCGAACAGCGCGTCGCCGTCGCCGCGCCGGATCGCGCGGGTGAGCTTCGAGAGATCTTCCTGAAACGCGCCGAGCATTTCCAGCACGGCATCCTTGTTGGCAAGGAACACGTCGCGCCACATGGTCGGGTCGGATGCGGCGATGCGGGTGAAGTCGCGGAAGCCGCCCGCCGAGAATTTCAGCACTTCCGCCTGCGTCACGTCTTCCAGTTCATCGGCGGTGCCGACGATGGTGTAGGCGATCAGATGCGGCAGGTGACTGGTGACGGCGAGCACGAGGTCATGATGATCGGCGGCCATGGTCTCGACATTGGCGCCGAGCGCGCGCCAGAATGCCGCGAGCTTCTCGACGGCGGCCGGATCGGCGTCCGGCGGCGGCGTCAGGATGCACCAGCGGTTGATGAACAGTTCGGCGAAGCCTGAATCGGGGCCGGAATGTTCGGTGCCCGCAACGGGATGCGCCGGAACGAAATGCACGGTCTTCGGCAGATGCGCGGACATATCCCGCAGCACCATGCCTTTGACGGAGCCGACATCGGAGACGATGGCGCCCGGTTTGAGATGCGGCGCAATTTCCTCCGCGACCGGTCCACACGCGCCGACCGGGATGGACAGGATCACGAGGTCAGCGTCCTTCACGGCCTCCGCGTTCGTCTCCACCACGCGATCGACGAGGCCAAGCTCCTGCACCCGGGCGCGGGTCGCCGGCGAACGCGCTGTGGTCACGATCTCGCCGGCAAGCCCCTGAGCGCGCGCCGCGCGCGCGATCGAGCCGCCGATCAGGCCGAAGCCGATCAGCGCGATCCGTCCGAACATGGGTGTGGTACTCACTTCTGCCCCATGAATTCGGCAAGCGCCGCAACCACGAGGCGGTTGGCTTCCTCGGTGCCGACGGTCATGCGCAGGGCATGCGGCAGCTTGTAGTTCTTCAGCGCGCGCAGGATCAGCCCGCGCCTGGTGAGGAACGCGTCGGCATCTTCCGCCGTCTTGCCCTTCGTTTGCGGGAAGTGGATCAGCACGAAGTTCGCCACGCTCGGCGTCACCTCAAGCCCGAGCTTGCCGATTTCATCGGTCAGCCAGGTGCGCCAGGTGTCGTTATGCGCGCGGGACTGGTTCTGATGCTCGGTGTCTTCCAGCGACGCGATGGCTGCTTCGGAGGCGGGCGTCGAGACATTGAACGGGCCGCGAATGCGGTTCACCGCATCGATGATGTTGGCAGGGCCGTACATCCAGCCGACGCGCAGCGCCGCGAGGCCGTGAATCTTCGAGAAGGTGCGCGTCATCACCGTGTTGTCGGTGGTGGCCACCATCTCGATGCCGGCCTCATAGTCGTTCTTCGAGACGTATTCAGAATAGGCCGCGTCGATCACCAGCAGCACATGCGACGGCAGTCCCGCGCGCAGGCGCTTGACCTCGTCGAACGGCACATAGGTGCCGGTCGGGTTGTTCGGATTGGCTAGCCAAACCATCTTGGTGCGCGGCGTCACCGCGGCGAGGATCGCATCGACGTCGGCGGTGTAGTTCTTCTCCGCCGCGATCACATTGATGGCGCCGTTGCCCATGGTCGCGATCGGGTAAACCAGAAAGCCGTGGGTGGTGTGGATCGCCTCGTCGCCGGGGCCGAGATAGGTGTGCGCGAGATAGTTCAGCAGTTCGTCCGAACCCGCGCCGCAGATGATGCGGTCGGGATCGAGGCCGTAGGTGCGTCCGATGGTTTCGCGCAGCGCGCGCGAGGTGCCTTCCGGGTAATCCTCCAGATGATCGGCTGCGGCCTTGTAAGCGGCAATGGCTTTCGGCGACGGCCCGAGCGGGGTCTCGTTCGCGGACAGCTTGAAGACGCGGCCGGTCAGCCCGGCGCCGCTCTTGCCCGGCGTGTAAGGCGCAATATCGAGAATTCCTGGCTTCGGCACAGGACGAGACATCAACTCAACTCCGAAAGAAGACTATTTGGACGTAGTGGCAGGCGGCACCGTATAGCGCGTTGCATGGCTCCCGACGAGAGCCGATGAACGCACCGATGCTCCGGCCGCGATCAGCGCAGCGGTGATTTTCGCAAGGCCATCCGGGCCCGGAACCGAGATCAGCAAGGCGGCGCCGTCGGACGCGGTGTCGGGGACGGCGATAATCTCGGAAAACGGCGACAGCGCACGCGCGACATCCGCGCTCCAGCCGGACACGCGCACGCTCCACATCCCGACCTCGGTGACCATCGCATCGGCGGCGACGCGCGACACCACGAACACCGGCAGCGCGGCCGGATGATCGGCGCGCTCGACGAACGGCAGGCGCGCGATGATCTTCGGCGCGGCCGCAGGCTCGAGCGCGATCCACCACGGCAGACGGCTGCTGACCGCCGAGATCAACGCGAGATCGCCCTTTGACTTTGCAACGGCCTCCACCGCGGCTTCGGCATTGAAGTGCGCCAGAAACGGAACGGTAAAACCGAAATGAAACCGCGCCGAATCCCGCATCGCGGACTCGCCGGCAGACAGGTCGGCATGCACCGAGAACGGTGCCTGGACGTAAGTGAACGTCGAGATGATGACGCGCCAGATGCTCTCCACGGTGTCCAGCGGCAGTATGCCGCGATGACGCTGCACCAGACGGCGCATCATGTCGGCTTCGCGCGCGGGCCGGAACGCCGAGCCGACTTCCTGCGTCTTCTTCACCGAGATCAGGCGGTCGATGATGTCGCCGCGCTTCATCAGCAGTTCGTGCACCTGCTCATCGATGGAATCGATTTCGCGGCGCAGGTCCTGCAGTGATGGCGGTTGCTTGGTCATCGGTTCAACCTGGGTCCGAACGCGGCTTGCGGCGCGAAGGCCTTCCGGAATTCATCGAAAACGGGATTTGTCGGGCGCATTGATAGGCAGGAGAGCGCCTGAAAGCAAAGAAAACATTGGCAATTCCGGCCTCACACCAAAGCAGGGTGGCCTTGCGATGTCGCGGTGCAGCTTGACGAAAAGGCCGTTCGTGACTAGTAACTTAGCCATTCTGTGGTCATTTGAGCCGGCCGGCTTGCAGCCACGTTAAACAACTCGCTAAACAGGCCGGGGACATAAGTGATCCCGGCCGAACCTCGTTTCAGGCCGGGTTTTTTATGGCCTGATTTCCGATGTTGGTCTTCGCGACCTGCTGAGGAGGCCAGTAACAAGATGGTTAATGTCAAACCGTTGAAGAGTGATACTGCGGCCGCTGAACGCGCGCACGAGGCGGATCATCCGTCATCGCTGGTCGCGCAGTTCGGTGCGGACAAGCCGCTGCGGCTGGACTGCGGCATCGATCTCGCGCCATTCCAAATTGCCTATCAGGCCTACGGCCAGCTCAACGCCGACCGCTCCAACGCCATTCTGATCTGCCATGCGCTCACCGGGGATCAGCATGTCGCGAACGTCCACCCGGTCACCGGCAAGCGGGGCTGGTGGGAGACGCTGGTCGGCCCCGGCAAGCCGATCGACACCGATCGCTACTACGTCGTGTGCGCCAACGTGGTCGGCGGCTGCATGGGCTCCACGGGTCCGTCGTCGACAAATCCCGCCACCGGTAAGCTGTGGGGACTGGATTTTCCCGTCATCACCATTCCCGACATGGTGCGGGCGCAGGCGATGCTGCTCGATCATCTCGGCATCGACAAACTGTTCGCCGTGGTCGGCGGCTCGATGGGCGGCATGCAGGCGCTGCAATGGACGGCGGCCTATCCAGAACGCGTGTTCTCTGCGCTCGCGGTGGCGTGCAGCACGCGGCATTCGGCGCAGAACATCGCATTCCACGAACTCGGCCGTCAGGCAGTGATGGCCGATCCCGACTGGCGCGGCGGGCGTTATTTTGAGGACGGCGCCCATCCGCACCGCGGGCTCGGTGTTGCGCGCATGGCCGCGCACATCACCTACCTCTCCGACGCCGCGTTGCATCGCAAGTTCGGCCGCCGCTTGCAGGACCGCGAGGTGCCCACGTTCTCGTTCGATGCCGACTTCGAGGTGGAAAGCTATCTGCGCCATCAGGGCTCGTCGTTCGTCGAGCGCTTCGACGCCAACAGCTATCTCTATCTGACGCGTGCGATGGATTATTTCGACATTGCCGCCGACCACAATGGAGTGCTGGCGGAAGCCTGGCGCGGCACCCGCACGCGCTTCTGTGTGGTGTCGTTCACCAGCGACTGGCTGTTTCCGACGTCGGAGGCGCGTGCGGTGGTGCACGCGCTCAACGCCAGCAGCGCGCGGGTGTCGTTCGCGGAAATCGAGACCGACAGGGGACACGATGCGTTCCTGCTCGACGTGCCCGAGTTCATCGAGATTTCCCGCGCATTCCTGGAATCGGCTGCGTCGGCGCACGGCCTGACCTCGGCCAGCAGGTAGGAGCGCCAGGATGACAATTCAGGATCAGGCGTTCCGGCCGACCGCGGTTCTTCCCGTCACCGAGAACGGCTATCGCGCCGACCATCTGCTGGTCGCGCAGATGGTCGAGCCCGGCTCGCGGGTGCTCGATGTCGGCTGCGGCGAAGGCGATCTGCTGCGGCTTCTGGAAACACGCGGCGTCGACGGGCGCGGCATCGAACTGTCGCGCGAGGGCGTCAACCGCTGCGTCGCCAAGGGCCTCGCGGTGGTGCAGGGCGACGCCGACACCGATCTGATCAATTATCCCGACGACGCGTTCGATTACGTGATCCTGTCGCAGACCCTGCAGGCGACGCGCCAGCCGCGCGTGGTGCTGGAAAACCTGCTGCGCATCGGCCATCGCGCCATCGTGTCGTTTCCGAATTTCGGCCACTGGAAAATGCGTCTCCAGTTGCTGGTGAAGGGCCAGATGCCGCGCACCGACAATCTGCCGGCGACATGGTACGACACGCCGAACATTCATTTCTGCACCATCAAGGATTTCGTGCAGCTCTGTAACGAGATCAACGTCAACATGGAGCGCGCTGTTGCGCTCGATCTCTATGGCCGGCCGCTGCGGCTCAACGCACCGTGGTGGTTCTGGAACATGTTCGGCGAGCAGGGCGTCTTCCTGCTCACGCGCCGCGATTAATATTCGCGGCTTCAATGTGGCCATGTATGTTCGCATTCTCGCCGTGAAATGATCCCGTTATCGCCGCGAAATGAATCCGCGAGCGCCTTTTCCTGTCTTGCTCTCGTCACACCCACCCGTTTTTTGCGCTGCGGAATGTCGTTCGCGTGCGAACGATGGGCACAGGGGGTGTCACGAGGAATAATGGATGACTCTATCGCGTAAACTTCGCCTGCCACTTCGAGGCGCCGCGCTGGCGCTGTGTTCGGTGGCAATCGTCGCACTGGCAACTCCGGCTTCGGCGAGGCCGCATCACGGAGCAAGCCGGTACACTCACGCTCACCATTCCAAGCATCACGCCAGGAAGCATTATGGCCATAGCACTCGCCATCATGCGCGGCGCGGGCGTTACGCAGCGGCTGCGGAAGCGTCAGCTTCGCAGGGCTTCGGTGGCGGCTTCGGCGGATCGAATGTCGTCGCCGAAGCGCGGCGTTATATCGGCAGCGGAAATCCGACGGGCCGCTCCAGCCTCTGGTGCGCGCGCTTCATGAACATGGTTCTTGAGCGTTCCGGCCACAAAGGCACCGGCTCCGACATGGCGCGTTCGTTCGCGGGCTATGGCCAGCGCATCTCGGGCCCGCAGGTCGGCGCTATCGCGGTGATGTCGCGTGGCCGCCGTGGCGGTCATGTCGGGATCGTCAGCGGCATCGACCCCAAGGGCAATCCGATCGTGATCTCGGGCAACCATGGCCACCGCGTCGCCGAGGCCACCTATTCGCGTGGGCGGGTCTATGCCTACGTCATGCCGTCGAGCTGAGTTCTGTGATGGTATCGCCGGCGGCAATCGTGCCGCCGGCGATCACTTCGGCGTAGACGCCGCAATCGGCGTGATCGAACATTTGCATCAGTGCGTGCGGGATATTCAGGTCCCGTTCTGCGGTGACCGGATCGACATTGACGGCGGCACAGCGGACGATCCGCTTGATCACCTTGAGCCGCGTATCGCCGATCGTCAGTTGTTTTTCCAAGAGATCGAACTCGTGCCATGCGGGCCAGCCGCTGACATAGAGATTGCCGCGAAAGCGCAGCGGATTGACTGGCTGGCCGACGATGGTCTCAATGGCGGCCACGCTGGCCAGATTGATAATCGACACCACCTTGGCGGCGACGTCCGAAAAGCTGTGACCGGGCGCAGAGAGGACCTTCGGCGGCCCCTTCAACTCCGGCGAAAAATTCTCCGCGAAGAACATCTCGATGGCCGCGCGCCCTTCCGGCGTCTCCAGATTGCCGCGCGCGGCTTCCGCGCCGTTGTACCTGATCGTCAGAGTATTGCTGGCGTCGTCGAACCGGGTCTGAAGTCCGGCGAGACGCTCGTTCCGCATCAGCATTAAAAAGCGGATTTTCGGAAAATACTTCGGATTGGCAGGCTCGAAGCCGATCGGGCCGTTCTCGATCGCGTAGCGGCGGTCGGCGGGCAAGGTTCGGCCTGCCTGCAAGGCGACATCCGGGAGCAATTCCGGCGACAGGCCTTTGACGGGATAGCGATAGATGCTCTGGAGGGTTGCGGTGGTGTTTGTCATTCCCGGTTCTTAGGTGGATTCGCGGCTTCCCGCCACTTTCGCCGAATTTTCAGCCCTGCCTCTTTCACAGGCGCGCCGCAGTTCCCACATGACGCTCAGGCCGGTGCAACGCCGGTCCCCGCCACGGGTTGAGGAACGTCAATGCCGGCGGCGGAACCCCATTGAAGATGCTAATATCCGTGCCTTCGGGGCGGACAATGGCAGGCTGAGGGAAACCCGAAATGAACATTGAAAAATATACCGACCGTGTGAAGGGATTCATCCAGTCGGCACAGACGTTGGCCATGCGTGAGGGCCATCAGCAATTCACGCCCCTGCATATCCTGAAAGTGCTTCTCGACGACAGCGAAGGTCTTGCGGGCGGTCTGATTGATCGCTCCGGCGGCAACTCGCGCGCGATCCTGAAGGCCACCGAGGATGCGCTGGCGAAAATGCCGAAAGTGTCAGGCGCAGGAGCGGGACAGGTTTACCTGGCCCCGGCGACGGCGCGCGCTTTCGATGCCGCCGAGCAGGCGGCCGAGAAGGCCGGCGACAGCTTCGTCACCGTTGAGCGGCTGCTTCAGGCGCTCGCGGCCGACAAGGACAGCGACGCGGGCGCGCTGCTCGCCAAAGGCGGCGTCACGCCGCAGAATTTTAATGCTGCGATCAACGCCCTGCGCAAGGGCCGCACCGCTGACAGCGCGTCGGCGGAAAACGCCTATGACGCACTGAAGAAATATGCCCGCGACCTGACCCAGGCCGCACATGACGGCAAGCTCGACCCGGTGATCGGCCGTGACGAGGAAATCCGCCGCACGATTCAGGTGTTGTCACGCCGGACCAAGAACAATCCGGTGCTGATCGGCGAACCCGGCGTCGGCAAGACCGCCATCGTCGAAGGCCTCGCCCTGCGCATCATCAACGGTGACGTGCCGGAAGGTCTCAAGGACAAGAAGGTGCTGTCGCTCGACATGGGCGCGCTGATCGCAGGTGCGAAGTACCGCGGCGAGTTCGAGGAACGGCTGAAGGCTGTGCTCTCGGAAGTCACCAGCTCGGACGGCCAGATCATCCTTTTCATCGACGAGATGCACACGCTGGTCGGCGCCGGAAAAGCCGATGGCGCGATGGATGCGTCCAACCTGCTGAAGCCCGCGCTGGCGCGCGGCGAACTGCATTGTATCGGCGCGACCACACTCGACGAATACCGCAAGCATGTCGAGAAGGACGCCGCATTGGCCCGCCGTTTCCAGCCGGTGTTCGTCTCCGAGCCCACCGTCGAAGACGCGGTGTCGATCCTCCGCGGCCTGAAAGAGAAGTATGAGCTGCATCACGGTGTCCGCATCACGGATTCCGCGATCGTGGCTGCGGCAACGCTGTCGAACCGCTACATCACCGACCGCTTTCTGCCGGACAAGGCGATCGACCTGATCGACGAAGCCGCGGCGCGGCTGAAGATGCAGATCGATTCCAAGCCGGAAGAGCTCGACAACATCGATCGCGAGATCGTGCGGCTGAAGATCGAGCAGGAGGCGCTGAAGAAGGAAACCGATTCGGCGTCGAAGGATCGCTTGCAGCGGCTCGAGAAGGAGCTGGCCGACCTTGAGGAGAAGGGCGCTGCACTGACTGCGAAGTGGCAGTCGGAGCGTGACAAGCTGTCCAATGCCCAGAAGGTCAAGAGCGAACTGGAGCAGGCGCGCCAGGAACTCGCCGACGCGCAGCGTCGCGGCGAATTCCAGAAGGCGGGCGAACTGGCCTATGGCCGGATTCCCGAACTGGAAAAGAAGCTGAAGGCGCTGGAAGAAAGCGAGAAGGCCGGCAACGTCGTGCTCGAAGAGGCTGTCACGTCCAGCCATGTCGCGCAGGTGGTGTCGCGCTGGACCGGCATTCCGGTCGACAAGATGCTGGAAGGCGAACGCGAGAAGCTGCTCAAGATGGAGCTGCAGCTTGCGGAGCGCGTGATCGGCCAGGCCGAAGCTGTCAGCGCGGTATCGACTGCGGTGCGGCGTTCGCGCGCCGGCCTGCAGGACCCCAATCGTCCGATCGGCTCGTTCATGTTCCTCGGCCCGACCGGCGTCGGCAAGACCGAACTGACCAAGGCACTCGCCGAATATCTGTTCGACGACGAGACGGCGCTGGTGCGCATGGACATGTCCGAATACATGGAGAAGCACTCGGTCGCGCGGCTGATCGGCGCGCCTCCGGGCTATGTGGGTTATGACGAAGGCGGCGCGCTCACCGAAGCGGTGCGGCGCAGGCCGTACCAGGTGGTGCTGTTCGACGAGATCGAGAAGGCGCATCCCGATGTGTTCAACGTGCTGCTGCAGGTGCTCGACGACGGCCGCCTGACCGATGGTCAGGGCCGCACCGTCGATTTCCGCAACACGCTGATCATCATGACCTCGAACCTTGGCTCCGAATTTCTGGTCAGCCAGGGAGAGGGCGAGGATACGTCGGCGGTGCGCGATCAGGTGATGGCGGTGGTGCGGGCGAGTTTCCGTCCGGAATTCCTCAACCGTATCGACGAGATCATCCTGTTCCACCGGCTGCAGCGGACCGAGATGGGCCGCATTGTCGATATCCAGATGCGGCGGCTGCTGAAGCTGCTGGCGGATCGCAAGATCACGCTGACGCTCGATGACAAGGCGCGCGACTGGCTGGCTGCGAAGGGATGGGATCCGGCTTACGGAGCGCGTCCTCTCAAGCGTGCGATCCAGCGCGCGCTGCAGGACCCGCTGGCGGAAATGATCCTGTCCGGCCGCATCCATGACGGTGAAAACGTCGCCGTCTCGGCGACCGATGCGGGTCTGACCTTCAACGGTCAGCTTGCAAAGATCGATAGCGAGATGCCGCCGGTGCCGAAGAGCAAGCTGAACTAAGGACTGCGCACTCTGTCATCACGGGGCATAGCCGTTCGAAGAACGGTGTCGCTCCGCTGTCCCGGTGATCCCGATGGGTTGGGCACAATGCCCTATTCGTCGGGATGGCCGTGACAGGCCCGGCCATGAGCCGCGGAGGCGACAAACCCATGGATCACGGCGCTAGCCTCCCGACTGTTTTTAAGTCTTGTGCAGGGAGTATTTGTCGCGTCGTTTTGCTGGGCAATCAAAACCAGCATTGCATTCCACGCGCGATGCAAACGGCATGCGTTGCTTTAAACGAAAAATATTTGTCGTGAAATTTAGCGGTCGTTGGCCTGCGCCGTCTTCTGGCCCTTGGCGGCCTGCGGCTGCGGACGATTGACGCCGGGACGGTTGCTGATCATGCCGTCCAGCCGGTCGCGTTCGGCTTCAAAGCTCGCCAGCATCGGCCCTTCGAGGGAGCGGCCGCGCGGCAGCTTGATGCGCATCGGATCGACGAAGCGGCCGTTGACCAGAATTTCGTAGTGCACGTGCGCGCCGGTGGACAGGCCGGTCGAGCCGACAAAGCCGATCACCTGGCCCTGCCGCACGCGCTTGCCGGGCTCCATGCCCTTGGCGAACGCGGTCATGTGACCGTAGGCGGTTTCGTATCCGTTGGGATGCTTGACGCGGATATATTTGCCGTAGCCGCCTTCCCATCCGGCCTTTTCGATCACGCCGTTGCCCGATGCGAAGATCGGCGTGCCGTAAGGAGCCGCCCAGTCCACGCCGGTGTGCATCTTGGTGTAGCCGAGAATCGGGTGACGGCGGCCGCCGAAGCCGGAGCGCATGATGGCGTTGCTGACGGGTTTGCGGACCAGGAACTTCTTCGCGCTCTTTCCGGTCTCGTCGTAGTAGTCGACGATGGAATCGTCCGGCGCCTGGAAGCGGTAGTATTTCTTGGTTTCGCCGCCGACTGTGAGGGAGGCGTAGAGCACTTCGGTCTTTTCGTTGTTGACCGGTGTCTCGTCTTCGCCGGCGAAGAACACCTCGAACGAGTCGCCGGCCTGGACCTTGCGCTGGAAATCGACGTCGTAGGAGTAGATGCGGATCATGTCCTCGATGACGGTCGCCGGAACCTTGTTGCGCAGCGCGGTCTCGTAAATGCTCTGGTAGAGCCGCACGCCGGTGCCGTCATCATCGTCGTCATCGTCATTCGTGTTCGCGGTTTCGGTGACGGTGTTGAAGCTCTGGGGATCGACGGCGACGTATTTGCCGAGATCCGAAAGTGCGGCCACGGCTTCAATCGTGGTTTCGTTGGCGACGATCACCCGGACCGGCTGCTGGCGTTGAAGTCCCGGACCGGTGCCCGCCATCATGATGCGCAGCTTCTGGCCTTCCCTCAACCCGCCGTCGCGGCCGCGCGCGCCGAGATTGTTGGCGATGGCGAGGGCTTCGCCGGGGCTGGCGCCCAGATCGCGCAGGATCGACTGCACGGTGTCGCCCTTTTTGACGATGTGGATTTTTTCGCTGGAGGGGTTGCCGCCGGTGATCTGATCCTTGGTTTTCGGCAGCAGTGTCACGTTTTCCGGCACCACGCGGGTCTCGAAGCCGGCATAGGGATCCGGCGTGCCTTCCGCGGCGTAGGCCATCTTGAGATCGGTCGGCATGGTCGACGCATATTTGACGGCGCTGTTGCCGCGCCAGCTTGAAGCGTCGCGCACCCGCAGCAGCACCTCGTCGATCGCCACGCTGGCGGCGATCTTGGCCCGGGGAAGCACCTGGGCGAGGTCGCGCGTTACAAACGAGACTTCGGCATCCGGCTCGGCGGCATTGGGATTTTGCGAATCGTCGCCGTCCGCAGGGGCGGCAGTGCCGACATCGGTCAGCATGCGCTGGGCGTTGAAGGCGGGAACCTTGGCGGAAAGATCGCTGGTCGTCAGCGACAGGTTGCCGGCAATGCGGACGAACGGGCGTACCCGCATCACGTCGCGTCCGCCGGCGCGCACGGCTGTCGAAACGCGAATCACCTGGCGCGCGGCGGCCGAATCGCTGGGAGGCGGAAGACGGTCGCTCTTGCGTGCGACGGCGCCCTTGTCATTGGCGCCGAATGCGCCGCGCAGTGCGCCTTCGACGCGCTCAGGAACCTTGGCGAAGGTCATTTCGCCGTCGAGCGACGCGAAAACGGCGCCGCCGATCAAAGCCGCGCCGCACAGACCGGTGAGAATCGTGCCGCTAAACCACTGTACGGAGACGCGGCGGCGGTCGATGACAGCGGCTTCCGAACCGTCAACTGACAGCGGTGGCTCGTGACCGAGATCAATGATCCCGGCACGCCCGTAATTGCCCCCGCGTGACGTCCCGTGGTTCAAAACTGCCTTCCCCCCGCAAGTCTTCTCGTAGCAAGTCCAAGTCGTCTTCAGTGTCGTCGTCGGTCGTCGCTCAACGAGCTTCCAGTTCGCCGGTCGTGCGGCCCACATCCCAAGGTGGGACAGCTCGAGCCAATAGCGTCTGGTTATTTTGCCGTCACTGCCGTTTTCGTCGCGCGCCAAGGTGCTGGCGAAACGGGCCTGACGTCAATGCCACGCAACTCGTCGGTGTTTTTCATCCCAAGTCAGGCGACGATCCCAAGTCATCGCCAAAGTCATCGCCGAATCTTTCAACCTGACCGGCCAAACTATACTGGTATTTGTCCGGCCAAGGCATATTTCCTGTGCAGGACGTCGCAGGAATGTGGCTCAAGTACGGCGCGAACCCCTGATAAATCAGGACTTCTCAGCGATTCGATTTTCTTGGGTGCGTTGCGACGATTTTTTGACATGGGCGTTGACAAGCTCAGACGGCAGGGCCTATAACCCGACCACTGAGCGCGGCGGCGCCGGGGCCCACAGCCCAGGCAAGCTTCCGCGCCTGTCAAGCTCCTCTCCTAGACGAGTGAACAAACAGCCGATAGTTGTCGGTTGTCATTCGGCGTCGGATGGGTGGCAGGGTCTCTTTAAGTAGAGACCGAAAGATTTTTCGCCCGGCCACGGGCGAGTGAAACCCTCGGGTTTCGGGCTGTTTGACAAGTAAAGATGAAGAAAGAGAAACGTGGACGGCGGAGTCCTTGCGGGTCTCGGCAGGTTGGGAAACTTCGGTTTTTCAATTGGTTGAGACCGGACGAAAGACTTCGGCGGTACACGTTTTAAAGGTTACACCATCGTTGTCAGCGATGTGAATCGCAGACAGCATGTTGGCTTCGGCTAACAATGGTGGGACCTCGTCAAACGTTGTGATCAGCCGGTTTAAAGTTTCAAGTCCAACTTGAGAGTTTGATCCTGGCTCAGAGCGAACGCTGGCGGCAGGCTTAACACATGCAAGTCGAGCGGGCGTAGCAATACGTCAGCGGCAGACGGGTGAGTAACGCGTGGGAACGTACCTTTTGGTTCGGAACAACACAGGGAAACTTGTGCTAATACCGGATAAGCCCTTACGGGGAAAGATTTATCGCCGAAAGATCGGCCCGCGTCTGATTAGCTAGTTGGTGAGGTAACGGCTCACCAAGGCGACGATCAGTAGCTGGTCTGAGAGGATGATCAGCCACATTGGGACTGAGACACGGCCCAAACTCCTACGGGAGGCAGCAGTGGGGAATATTGGACAATGGGCGCAAGCCTGATCCAGCCATGCCGCGTGAGTGATGAAGGCCCTAGGGTTGTAAAGCTCTTTTGTGCGGGAAGATAATGACGGTACCGCAAGAATAAGCCCCGGCTAACTTCGTGCCAGCAGCCGCGGTAATACGAAGGGGGCTAGCGTTGCTCGGAATCACTGGGCGTAAAGGGTGCGTAGGCGGGTCTTTAAGTCAGGGGTGAAATCCTGGAGCTCAACTCCAGAACTGCCTTTGATACTGAAGATCTTGAGTTCGGGAGAGGTGAGTGGAACTGCGAGTGTAGAGGTGAAATTCGTAGATATTCGCAAGAACACCAGTGGCGAAGGCGGCTCACTGGCCCGATACTGACGCTGAGGCACGAAAGCGTGGGGAGCAAACAGGATTAGATACCCTGGTAGTCCACGCCGTAAACGATGAATGCCAGCCGTTGGAAAGTTTACTTTTCAGTGGCGCAGCTAACGCTTTAAGCATTCCGCCTGGGGAGTACGGTCGCAAGATTAAAACTCAAAGGAATTGACGGGGGCCCGCACAAGCGGTGGAGCATGTGGTTTAATTCGACGCAACGCGCAGAACCTTACCAGCCCTTGACATGTCTATGACCGGTACCAGAGATGGAACCTTCCCTTCGGGGCATAGAGCACAGGTGCTGCATGGCTGTCGTCAGCTCGTGTCGTGAGATGTTGGGTTAAGTCCCGCAACGAGCGCAACCCCCGTCCTTAGTTGCTACCATTTAGTTGAGCACTCTAAGGAGACTGCCGGTGATAAGCCGCGAGGAAGGTGGGGATGACGTCAAGTCCTCATGGCCCTTACGGGCTGGGCTACACACGTGCTACAATGGCGGTGACAATGGGACGCTAAGGGGCAACCCTTCGCAAATCTCAAAAAGCCGTCTCAGTTCGGATTGGGCTCTGCAACTCGAGCCCATGAAGTTGGAATCGCTAGTAATCGTGGATCAGCATGCCACGGTGAATACGTTCCCGGGCCTTGTACACACCGCCCGTCACACCATGGGAGTTGGTTTTACCTGAAGACGGTGCGCTAACCGAAAGGGGGCAGCCGGCCACGGTAGGGTCAGCGACTGGGGTGAAGTCGTAACAAGGTAGCCGTAGGGGAACCTGCGGCTGGATCACCTCCTTTCTAAGGATGAACCTTCAGATTGCTTCGGCAGCTATCGGTTCGTTTTAGAAACATCAGTGGCCAGTGATTGGATCAATCGCTGAGCTGCATTGGCGGGACACCGCCGTCTTCGTTTCTCTTTCTTCGCGGACGAACACGCGCCAGGGGCGGCGCTGCAGCGTCTTGTCATCAGACAAGGTGCGCCAGCTTGAGCCTCATATCCTTTAATGGACATGGTCGTTAGGGCTTGTAGCTCAGTTGGTTAGAGCGCGCGCTTGATAAGCGTGAGGTCGGAAGTTCAAGTCTTCCCAGGCCCACCACTTTGATTGCGCCATGCGTCTCTTCAGTCGGCTTTCGAGCATTCGTCTTCTGGAACGGGGGCATAGCTCAGCTGGGAGAGCGCGTGCTTTGCAAGCATGAGGTCGTCGGTTCGATCCCGTCTGCCTCCACCAGAGGCTGGGTTGCCGATGCGACAATGCGCGTCAAACAATCGTCCGCGAAACATCGTTTCGCATGCAGAATGTCTTCACCAAGACTCTGCCTGCGTGATTTCTGACATCGTAAAGAGAAGATCGATCCGAGCAGGATCGCCACAAAGCGTTTTGCAAAACTTGTTTTGCCTGGCGCCGGCGACAACCTTGCGCGTATCTCCAGATCATTTTCGGCGCTCAAGCATCGCGAGATGCGCGAGTTGTAAAATGATCTTTGTCGGCAACGCTTGA
>NZ_KB375282.1:145000-1479263 GCF_000314675.2 Afipia broomeae ATCC 49717
TGCCGCCGCGCCGCTGCGGCCGCCGCAGGCGTCGTTCGATCCGAATCTTCAGGAGTTCGTTCTGGATTACGATGCGGTGCGGATGTCCGCCGATCCCGATGCGATGCTGCTCGCGTTTTTCCAGAGCACCTATGAGGCGGCCGCCAATGCCGGCAAATGGGACCGCGCCGCGCTGGAGCGGGCTTGACTTCTTTTGCCTGAGATTATATTCCTATTAAATACAGACCGCGATGTTTCATGAGCACCGCGGTTTGGCCCTGAGTGACGACGGTGGAGCGCCGGGAGGCGCAGCGCCTGTCGCATCAGGCGCGCGCGGCCCTCGCAAGGCTGCGCGGCGAACCCGATCGCAAGGGTTCGCCAAAGGTGCCTCGCAAGCACCTTGGCGCCTCCCGCCGCTCCACCGCCCGCTTGGCGGGATGAGCAGCTCGGACGCATTGATTTGCGCCGCGAGAGTAATTTCGTGCGCTTGCGCGAGAACGAGCGGAAAGACGCTACGCCGGAAACCGTCCGTCATCGGTCGCTGCAAGCGGCTTCTGTGTGATGGTCCATGTCAGCGGACCCGGCGCGCGATCTGAATCGGCCGAGAAATCCAGCGACAGGCGGCGGTCACGTGCAGTCATCAGGCCTTCGATCAATCCGCTCAGCGCGCGCAGGCACATCGGATGATAATCGGGAACGCCCGCGATCAGTCCCCATTGCCTCTGTGAGACCGTGATTCCGCCACGCGTCTGAGCGAGATCGGCCTCGTCGCCTTCGGCGCGCAGGAATTCGAGCAGGAAGGCGCCGAAGCCTTGCGGACCGGCGTCATGTGCTGCGGGGAAACTTGCGGCGATGTCGGGGTAGAACTGCATGCCGACGAGCTTGCCGGTCAGATACAACAAATGACCCGCATCGGAGGGGCTGAACTGGTTGACGATCACCGGCAGCGCGGAGCGGACATATTCCATCGCATAGTTGCGGTAGGCTTTTTCCAGCCGCGCGCGCGGCCATGTATCGGTCGTGAGCTTCGGCGCAGCAGCCGGATCGAACAGCGGGGCTTCGAGATGCCGCGCGAATACCAGCCGCTCATCGGGCCGAAGATCGCGGTCATATTCGTAGTAGAAACCTTCGAGCCCGTTCTGGCCGTCGACGGTCTGCTTGGTGCAGACAAAGCCCATGCGCGGATTGTTGAGTGAAACACCGTTATGGGCGTGCCAGCCGCGAAGCATCCCGGCGGACACTTCGCCCGGAATCGCGCAGATCGCGGTGCCACGCCAGACCCAGCGCGGCGGCGGATAGCGGATCCAAGCCTTGCGATCGGACTCGCGCATATACTCGACGTTCACGCCGCCGATCTGGTTGCTGAGATAATGATACTGCGCGGCGGCCACCGCATGCGGCGCCTTGCTCAGGCCGAACTTCTCGATGCCGGCAAGAAAGCGCTCGTGGTGCTGGCGCCGGAAAACGCGGAACACAAACGCCGCGGCGTCGGCGGTGCTGCGCCGTGTCACCAGCGACATGATCAGCCCGGTGAAATAGGCGTGGTAGAGATCGGCGACCGCGTGCCAGGCTCTGAAATCGGTGTCGTCTGCGCGGTCGCTCATCGCCCGTCCTCGATCAGGCCGGCGGCGGAACGGTGCTCTTCACGGAGTCTCGCTGCATCATTTTTTCATGGAACGAGTCGAGCTTCGGAAAGGTTTTGCGCCAGCCGCAATCGGGAAATCGGAAGTCGAGATAGCCGAGCACGCAGACGATGCCGATTTGCACGATGTCCAGCGGGCGGGTCAGCACGTCGGGATGCGCCTCGTAGCGCGCCAGACCATCCCATGCGCGCTTGAACTGATCGTCCGCCCATCCGGCCCAGAGCAATTCCTTCGGCCGCAGCATTCTCTCGTAGCGGCACAGCAGCAGCGCATCGAGCATGCCCTGTAGAATGGAATGGTCGGTCTTGACCTGCCACTTCGCGGGTCCCGATGCGGGGATCAGCTTCCCGCCGCCGAGTTCGTCGAGATACTCGGCGATCACGTAGGAATCCACGATGACCTGACCACTGTCGAGGATCAGCGCCGGAATCTTGCGCAGCGGACTGACGTTGCGTGCGTATTCTTCGTTCTCGGTGACCGGGATCGCCTTGATCGGAACGATAAACTCGATCCTGTCGAACAGCCCAAGCTCCATGGCGGCGATGCGGATCTTGCGTGCGAACGGCGATGCCGGCGAATAGGCAAGCTTCATGGAGCGTCCCTGAATCCGAGAAATGAGCAACGGCTCCGGCGCGCACGCCGGAGCCATGAACGTGTTGGCGATCAGGCCGCGACGATTTCCTGACGCTGCGCGCCGAGGCCATCGATGCCGAGGGTGACGACGTCGCCGACATTGAGGAATTTCTGCGGCTTCATGCCCATGCCGACGCCGGGCGGCGTGCCGGTGGTGATGATGTCGCCGGGATACAGCGTCATGATTTCAGAGACGTAGGACACGATCTTCGCCACACCGAAGATCATGGTTGCAGTCGAACCGGTCTGGCAGCGCGTGCCGTTGACATCGAGCCACATGCCGAGTTTCTGCGGGTCGGGGATTTCGTCGGCTGTCGCAATCCACGGGCCGACAGGGCCGAAGGTGTCGTGGGACTTGCCCTTGGTCCACTGTCCGCCGCGCTCGATCTGAAAGAACCGCTCCGAGACATCGTTGCAGACCGCATAGCCCGCGACGTGCTTCAGGGCGTCGGCTTCGGTGACATACTTTGCCTTGGTGCCGATGATGATCGCGAGTTCGACTTCCCAGTCGAGCTTGGTCGATCCGCGCGGCTTTTCGATATTGTCGTTCGGCCCGCAAAGGCTGGTGTTGGCCTTGATGAAAACGATCGGCTCGGACGGGATTGCCATGCCGGCTTCGGCGGCATGGTCGGCATAGTTGAGGCCGATGGCGACGAATTTGGTGATGCCTGTGACCGGAGAACCGAGGCGCGGATTGCCATCCACCAGCGGCAGCGACGCCGGATCGACAGCGGCGATCTTGGCAAGAGCGGCGGGCGAGAGCGCATCGCCATTGATATCCTTGACCAGAGCCGACAGGTCGCGAATGCGGCCCGAGCGGTCGAGCAATCCGGGCTTCTCCTGGCCCATGGCGCCATAACGAACCAATTTCATAGGCAGTTCCTCTTTGTTTTCGTCCGATAATTCATTCGTCGGATGTTTCATGCGACACGGCGCGGGGAAATTCAACCTTTAGAGGCGTTGTGCAGCGCCCTCATTTTCAGGGGCTCTCTGGGGCTGCAATCAGCCTGAAGGCATCGCCGTCGCGCACGATGTGTCCGGGGTCGTAGTGACCGCCGAATACCAGCGTGGGCGTGTCCGCAAAGCGCGAAAACAGCATTTTCCGGGCCTCAATGGACTGGATCGGATCGGAATCCGCCGTCGATGACCAGTCGAGGTGCGCCATCTGGCAGGGATGGTGGGCGACGTCGCCGGTCAGCAGCGCCTGCTGGCCGTCGGATGTGACGAGAACACTCATGTGGCCGGGGCTGTGTCCGGGGGTTGCGATCAGCGATACTTCGTCACCTATGCGGTGATCGCCGCCGATCAGATCGGCGCGTCCGGCATCGACGATCGGTTGCACCGAATCCTCGAACACCGCCTTGTGTTCGCCAGCAGGACTGTGCGCGGCCCAGTAATCGTATTCGGTCCTGCCGAACAGATAGCGGGCATTGGCAAACGTCGGCACCCACTTGCCGTCGACAAGCTTCGTATTCCAGCCGACATGATCGACATGAAGATGCGTGCAGAGAACCGTATCGATCGTCTCCGCCGGATAACCCGCAGCAGCGAAGTCATTCAGGAACGGCCTGTCGAGATTATTCCACACCGGTACGGATCGGCCCGTCTTGTTGTTGCCGATGCAGGTGTCGACAATGATTTTGTTCGTCGGCGTCTCCACGATCCACGACTGCACATTGAGCCTCAAGCGGCCTTCGGCGTTCGCATAATGCGGCACCAGCCATGGTAGCTTCCGGGCTTCTTCAGGTGTGGCCTGCGGAAGAATGAATCGCGTGCCGCCCGTCGCTCCGATTTCCACGACGTTGGTGATTTTGACGCGGCCCACGGTCCATTGCATCAAGCCTGCTCCCGGTCGCTTCGACGTATTGTTTTCACCCTCGGGTTTTCAACCCGAGGGTTTGTTCTGCGTTGATCGCGTGGGGCGCGCTTACATCGTGCCCGGATAGGCGCCGCCATCGAGCAGGATGTTCTGGCCGGTGATGAAGCCGGACTTGGCGCCGCACAGGAACGCGCAGGCAAGACCGAACTCCTCCGGATCGCCGAAGCGTCCGGCCGGGTTCTGCTTGGCGCGCTGCTTCAGCAGATCCTCGACGGAAATGCCTTGCGCATCCGCGGCCTTCTGCGCAATCGGCCCGCGAATGCGGTCGGTGTCGAACGGTCCCGGCAGCAGGCCGTTGATGGTGACATTGGCGATCACGGTCTTGCGCGCGATGCCGGCGACGAAACCGGTGAGACCGCTGCGCGCGCCGTTCGACAATCCCAGCACGTCGATCGGCGCCTTCACCGCGGCGGATGTGATATTGACGATGCGGCCGAACTTGCGCGCCATCATGCCGTCGACTGTCGCCTTGATCAGTTCGATCGGCGTCAGCATGTTGGCGTCGAGCGCCTTGATCCAGTCGTCGCGGGACCAGTCGCGAAAATCGCCCGGCGGCGGCCCGCCGGCGTTGTTGATCAGGATGTCCGGATCGGGACAAGCCTTCAGCGCGGCTTCGCGTCCGGCCGGTGTGGTGATGTCGCCGACGACTTCCGTCACCGTCACCTTGGGGCTGGCTTTGCGAATGTCCGCTGCGGTCCTGGCGAGGGCTTCCGCGCCGCGCGCCGTGATCGTGACATGCACGCCTTCATTCGCGAGCGCGATCGCGCAGGCGCGGCCCAGACCCTTGCTTGCTGCGCACACAATCGCGCGCCGTCCTGAAATTCCGAGATCCACTGGTTACTCCCGTTTTTGCTGGGTTTCTTGTCTCCGCCGCAAACCGGTCACGGAACTGTCGGCGGTATTGGGTAGATAAGCCGTCATGCCTGATCTATGCGGCGCGCGCAATCAAGAGGCGCGCATCTCTGCCTTGATCATGTCGGCGGCCTTCTCGCCGATCATGATGGTGGGGGCATTGGTATTGCCGCCGATCACTTCGGGCATGATCGATGCGTCCGCGATGCGCAGGCCCTCGATGCCGTAGACCTTGAGCCTTGGATCGACCACGGCCATCGGATCATTGACGCCCATCTTGCAGGTACCGACCGGGTGATAGACCGTGTCGGTCCGCGCACGCAAAGCCTCGCGAATCTGGTCGTCGGATTCCACGCCGGCGGTGAACGGATCGGATGTTTGAAGGGCTTTCAGCGCGGGCGCATCGAGCAGGCGCTTGGTTGTCTTGAAGCCTGCGACCATCGCCTCGAGATCGTCGGGATCGCCAAAGAAATTCGGGTCGATGGCGGGTGGCTGCATCGGATCGGCGCTTTGCAGCCAGACGCTGCCGCGGCTTTTCGGCCGCAGCAGGCAGACGTGGCAGGAAAAGCCGCTGCCGAAGAACGGCGTGCGGCCATGGTTGTTCACCACCGCCATGCAGAAGTGCAGTTGAATGTCCGGCAAATCCAGATCGGGCCGGGTTTTGAGAAACCCGCCGCATTCGGCGATGTTCGATGTCATCGGGCCGCGGCGCTCGCGGCGATACTGGAAGATCGATTTGATGATGCGTTTGATGCCCGGAAGCGTCAATCCGGTGAAGTTCGGATTGTCCGAGCGGAAGCCGAACACGAAGTCCGGGTGATCGTGCAGGTTCTTGCCGACGCCTGGCAAATGATGCACCGGCGCGATGCCGTGCCTGGCGAGTTCGGATTGATCGCCGACGCCGGACAGCATCAGCAGTTGCGGGGTCTGGAAAGCGCCGAGGCCGAGAACGATTTCGCGCCGCGCCTTGACCTGCCTCGTCTCCTTGCCCCGGCGATACGCGATGCCGGTCGCACGCTTGCCGTCGAACAGGATGCGCGTGGCATGCGCGCCGGTGATCACATGCAGGTTCTTGCGTGTATCCATGAACGGATGGATGTAGCCGCGCGCGGCACTCCAGCGTTCGCCGTTCTTCTGCGTGACCTGATAAACGCCGAGCCCTTCCTGTTCCTCGCCGTTGAAGTCCTCGTTAATCCGGAACTGTGCCTCGCGCGCGGCCTGCAGGTAGATGTCCTGAACCGGATTGTCGGTTTGCAGCTTGGTGACGCTGAGCGGGCCGCCCTTGCCGTGATAGAAGCCGTCCAGTTCGTTGTTGTCTTCGGACCGCTTGAAGTAGGGCAGCACGTCGGCATACGACCATCCCGTGTTGCCGAGCGAGGCCCAGCGATCGTAGTCGGCCTTGTGGCCACGGATGTAGCACATCGCGTTGATCGATGACGATCCGCCGAGGCCCTTGCCGCGCGGCTGGTAGCCTTTGCGGCCGTTGAGGCCGGGCTGCGGGACCGTTTCGAACGCCCAGTTGTTGACCGGGCCGGACACCATGAAAATCAGCGCGCCGGGCGTGGTCACGACCCAGTTGTCGTCCTTGCCGCCGGCTTCCAGCAGCGCGACCGAGACATTGGGGTCTTCCGACAGGCGGCTTGCCACCGCGCAGCCTCCCGAGCCCGCTCCCACAACCACGTAATCGAACGTGTCCGCCATGATCTTCCCCCTGACAGCATTGTTTACGCCGGCATTGATGCCGGTCGTCTTGATCTGAAAAGAATTTACGACATGAAACGCAGCAGCTTGATCAGGCGCGCGATCCTGCTGCCATAGGGCGGGTACAGGTCGGCGAGCCGGTTGAACGGTGAGCGATAGAACACCGGCTTCATCTTGCTCAACGTGCGGAAGCCCCATTCGCCGTGATAGGCGCCGGTGCCTGATGCGCCGACGCCGCCCATCGGCTGATTGGCCTGCACGAAATGAAACAGGCAATCATTGATGGTGACACCGCCGGAGACGGTGCGTGCGAGCACCTGATCCCGCGCGGCGTCGTCCTTGCCGAACCAGTACAGTGCCAGCGGACGATCATTGGCGTTGATATGAGCGATGGCTGCGTCGGTGGTATCACAGGCGAACACCGGCAGGATCGGCCCGAAGATTTCCTCCTGCATCACCTTCATGTCGGTTGTGGCGCCGCTGATGAAAGTTGGCGGGAATTTCCGTTGTGCTTTCCACGCCGGATTGTCTGCGCTCGCCGGCTGCACGATTTTGCCGCCCCGCGCGGCGGCGTCCTGAACAAGGCTTTCGAGCCGGGCGTAATGCTTGTCCGAAACGATCGAGGTGTAATCCTTGTTGTCGGGGCTGGTGCCGAACATCCGCGCGACCGCGCTGTTCGCCCTGGCGACGAACTCGTCCATGTTGCCTCGTGCGATCAGGACGTAATCCGGCGCGATGCAGGTTTGTCCGGCGTTCATCAGCTTGCCGTAGACGATCCGCTCGGCGGCTTCGTTGATGTCGGCGGACCGATCGATGATGGCCGGCGACTTGCCGCCGAGTTCGAGCGTCACCGGCGTCAGGTTGCGGCCCGCGGCCTCGGCGACCAATCGCCCGACGCGGGTCGAGCCGGTGAAGATCAGATGATCGAACGGCAGCGCCGCGAACCGCTCGGATATATCGCCGTCGATGCCGGTGACCGTCACCTCGGTATCGTCGAATTTTTCGGCGATCAGCTTCTGTAGCAGCGCGGAAAACCGCGGCACCAGTTCGCTCGGCTTGATCATCACGCGGTTGCCGGCGGCGATGGCCGCGACGGCAGGGGCGAGCGTGAGCTGCAATGGATAATTCCACGGCGCGATGATGCCGACCACGCCGAGCGGCTGCGGCAGCAGTTTGTTCTTCGCCGGGAAGTATTGCAGTTCGGTCACGACATGCTTCGGCGCCATCCACCGGCCGAGATTTTTGGTCGCGTGCTTGATCTCCGCGAGGACGAACAGCGTCTCGGCGATCAGGGTCTCCGTCCTGGAGCGATTGCCGAAATCTGCCGAGATCACCTCGTCGAATCGGGTTTCATTCTCCACCACAAGGGCGCGCAGCCGGGCGAGCCGGTCGCGGCGCTCTGCAAGGGAAGGTTCTGCCGCACGCGACAGCGCCACGGCGCGGCGGAACACATCCTCGATGGCGCCTGCGGCGGGATTCCTGACGGCCTGATTCATTGGTCTCCCCGGGTTTCCTCGTGGCCGGCTTTTGGATGCCATGCCTTATTTGGATTGACTGAAGGCTGATATGTCGCGGCCCTGTTGGCAAGCCCGCTTGGACCCAAGCCGCAGAAACGCCGTGGCATCAGTCCCTTGGACGGCCGTCATAAAATCGTGAAAAAGATCGCCCGCAGGCCTTTCCAAAGCGGGGTGTCGTTGGTACATACGCCTCGCACCACGGGCGTCTTGCCCTGGTAGCCTTCTCTCGCCTCCGGACGGGTTGGAACGACGCTTTTGGCGTTGAACTGTCGTCGGTCGTGTGAAGGTGCGCACCGGTTTATCGCGGGGTGGAGCAGCCCGGTAGCTCGTCAGGCTCATAACCTGAAGGTCATAGGTTCAAATCCTATCCCCGCAACCAAACAAAAAACCCTTCCAGATCAATGATCTGGAAGGGTTTTTCTTTGGCCGGTTACGGCAGCGGCCGCTATCCTGCGGATCCACCCGGCACGATCTTCTCGCCCAGTTTCATATCGACGACTTCGACCGTACGATCGATATCGGCATTGGGCATTCCAAGCTGATGCGAGATCAACTTCACCAAGAGATCGACCCGCTCAATGAAAGGCGCGCCGCTGGCCACCGCGCGTGCGGCTGACGACGGCTTGAGCAGGCTTTCCGCGGCCTTGGCGTATTTCTCGAACGGCACCTGATCTTCCGGGTCCGCGCCGAGCTTTCGCGCGACCGCATCGACATGGTTGTAGATCGACTTCGAGAGATTCAGATCGCCATGCACGGCCTCGCGGATCGGCTGGGGATCGTTGGGCGTGATGCAGCGATAGTTTCCGGTCAGCAGCATCGACCACTTCGCCAGCGGGACGAACAGCGAGTCGAACACCTTCAGCTTCACCGGAACGTCCTTGCCGTCGAGCGTCACCGCGTCGATATCGGCTTCGAGTTCGCGCAGCAGTTTGTTGTGCGCGTCATCTGCAAATGTCGCAGCCTTGAAATTTGTCGGCAGGCCGACATGAAGGACATTCGCCGGCTCCTCCGGCGGACGGAAGGCCTGCGGATCGGGCGAGCAGAGCGTCACCAGGCCCGGCTCAAACCGTTCCCAGACCTGCGCATTGGTGTAGGCCTCTTCGAGGTCCATGCTAGCCAGAGCGTCGATCCGCTTGAGATAGGGCAGCGGCGGCATGTTCATGATCGACAGACACGGCAGCTTCGCCGCGGCGATCTTGATCATCAGAACGCGGATCGTGTGGTTGGTGTACTGCGGCTCCTGCATGGCAAGAGCGACGAGATCATAACGCGACAGATCGACCTTGTCGGGCGAGGTGGCATCCAGTTTCCCGGGCAGGTCGCGCGAAAAGATCGAGCGGTGCGCCGGTTCGCCGCGAAGCTGGATGCGGACTTCGGTGCCGTCACGGTTGATGAGTTCTGCGGTGTTCTTGCGGCAAACCAGCGTCACATTGTGACCGGCCATCAGCAGCTTTGTTCCCAGCAGCGAGCCGTACGAGGCTCCAAGAATCAGAATGTTGCGCGCCATGCTTGCTCGTCCTCAAAATTACGCCGTCACGTCTCAACACAAACCGGGCTGAGAGTGTCTGTCACATCAGAAGTCCTGCCGGGGCAAAGAACGGCGCAGGCCAGATCCTTAACATCGCAGGGGAAATAGCCCTTCGGGTGGAAGGGCGACCGTATCTAACGCAAGTTGGTATACATAACAATCATATACCAGCCCGTTTTGGGCCTTTTGGGCAGGCTATTGGCCGCGAGGGCCGTGTGGATTGTCGTGCGCCTGCCTCAGGAAAAAGCCGCCCGATTGGGGCGGCTTTTATTTGGTCTTGTCAGTTGGTTTTGCCGAATTGCGGCTCATCCGGTTTGCTGAAGGCGTTTCCGCTTGGTCCATATCCCGTGATCTGGATGATCGCGCCTTCCTCGCGCGTGCCGTCCCAGTGCACCTTGCCGTTCGGATGCATCATGTAGGCGCCGGTCTTGAGCGGGATTGCCTTCTGCGGCTCGAACGCTTCGCCTGTGCCGGTGTACCAGGTGCCGGACAGCACCACGACATGCCGGTCTTCGGGATGCTTGTGCGGCTTGCTCATGATGCCCGGTGGCCACTTGATGCGCAGCACATAAATGCCGGGCTTCGAGGGATCGCCGAACAGTGTCGCCACCTCGACGCCGACACCGAACGGATTCTTGTACTGCTCTTCGCCCTGCTTGATTCGAATGAAGCCATCGGCATCTGTTTCGGCCTGCGCTGCCGGCTGAAACATCATCGCGACAGCGGCACATCCCGCGATCGTCAAAGCAGTTCTGATTTTTTTCATGGTGGTTCGCTCCCTTGCTTTTCTTGTTGTGAAGGGAGGCTAGCCCGGCCTTTCAGAACGGGCAATGGAGAGAGCCCTTTTTAAAACTCTTCAGGCGTATTCGCTTCGCTCACCAGGGCAGGCCGCAGAGGTCGATCGTGCCTTCGCGCAGCAGGCGCTTGATCTTGAAGACATAGGGCGCCATCGCCGTGAACGGCGCGCGTCCGCCGGGCTGCTCTGCGTACACGGTGCCGTTGAAAGTCTGCCAGCCGAGTTTTTCGTAAAATGCAGTGTTGTGCGGTTCGCAGAACAGCATTCCGAAGTCGGTGGCACGTTCCTCGGTCAGGGTGTGGATCGCCGCATTGATGGCGAGCGTCGCGTAGCCGCGACCGCGGCGATCCTCGCGCGTCGCCACGCCGCCGATTCCGCCGATGATGACCTTGCGGCCGTTCCAGGTGCCGGTGCGGCGATAAATCCCGGCATGGCAGACGACATCGCCGTCCAGTTCGATCATCACCCGCAGGTCGGCATGGGCGAAGACGATGTGGCCCCACGGTGCTGCTTTCACGACCTCCGGCGGCCAGACCGCCGACAACAGCGGCTTGACCGCGGGCCACGCCGTATTACCGGTCGCGATATCGATTTCGATGCTCATCCGATCGCCTTGTCCTTGGGGCGCGCACATCAGCCTTGTTCTTTGCGCAGATGTAAAATGCCGATTCCGATGCGACTATGAACGCCATATCGGGAGAATTTTCTACAATGCAGGCCTCTCAGCTCAGCTCCTACCAGAAGTGGTCGATCCTGATCGGCGCATCCGTCATGTTGAGCCTGTCGATGGGTATGCGGCAGAGCTTCGGGCTTTTCCAGCCCTCGATCCTGCATGATACCCAGATCACCAGCGCCGATTTCTCGCTGGCCACCGCGATCCAGAACATCATGTGGGGCATCACCCAGCCCTTCGTCGGCATGTTCGCCGACCGCTACGGCTCCCGTTACGTGATGCTCATCGGTGTCCTTGTCTACATTCTCGGCCTCGTCACCATGATCTTCGCGACCACGGCGCTGGCCTTCACGTTCGGCTGTGGCATCTGCGTCGGCATCGCGCTGTCGTGCACGGCGTCGAGCATGAGCATGACCGTCTCGGCGCGGGCGGTGTCCGCGGCCAAGCGCAGCGTCACCATGGGCGCGATTTCCGCCGCCGGTTCGATCGGTCTGGTGATCGCCTCGCCATTGGCCCAGACCCTGATTTCGACATCCGGCTGGCAGATCGCTCTGGTCGGTTTCATCGGTCTGGCCTGTGTCATGCTTCCGTCAGCCTTCAGCGCGGGCAAGGCCGACAAGATCGAGATCGACAAGGCGGACGATGTGAACCAGTCGCTTGGCGCGGTGGTCCAGTCGGCGCTCGGACATTCCGGCTACGTCATCATGGCGCTCGCGTTCTTCGTGTGCGGGCTGCAGCTTGTCTTCATCACGACACATCTGCCGAATTATCTTGCGATCTGCGGCCTTGATCCGTCGCTCGGCGCAACGGCGCTGGCGCTGGTCGGGCTGTTCAATGTGTTCGGGTCCTACGCGTTCGGCTGGCTGGGAGGACGTTATCCCAAGCAACTGCTGCTCGGCGGCATTTACATTGTGCGTTCGCTTGCGATCGCGGTGTATTTCCTCCTTCCCGCCACGCCGACATCGACGCTGATTTTCGCGGCGGTGATGGGCTCGCTCTGGCTCGGGGTTGTGCCGCTGGTGAACGGTCTCGTCGCGCAATTGTTCGGACTGCGCTACATGGCGACCCTGACCGGTATCGCCTTCCTCAGCCATCAGGTGGGATCGTTTATCGGCGCCTGGGGCAGCGGCCTGATTTTCGATCGTCTCGGCAGCTATGATCTGGCCTGGAAGGGCGCGGTTATCATCGGCCTGATCGCGGGGTCGTTCCAGATGCTGATGAATGTGCGGCCGCCGAAGGCCAAGAACGAACTGGCCGGAGCGCTGCCCGAGGCTGCTTGAGAAGGCCGCTTAAGAGACTGTCCGAATAAGGCGATTTGTAAAAACGATGGTCCGGCACTACCCGCTCTGCGGGGCGATCCGGCCATCATCGCGATTCAGTGCGGCAACCCTGTTTCCCTCTCCGGGAAACCTTCTATAGTGCGCCGCGTTGACACCTCGTCACCCACAATTTCCGGAAGTTGACCCATGACCTTCACGCTCGCGAATTTGCCTTACGCTCATGATGCGCTCCAGCCGTACATGTCGAAGGAGACGCTCGAATATCATCACGACAAGCATCACCAGGCTTACGTGACCAACCTCAACAATCTGATCAAGGGCACCGAGTTTGAGGGCAAGTCCCTTGAAGACATCGTGAAGGGCTCGTTCGGCAAGAACGCGCCGATCTTCAACAACGCCGGCCAGGACTATAACCACAACCATTTCTGGAACTGGATGAAGCCCAACGGCGGTGGCGACAAGCTTCCCGGCAAGCTCGCCAAGAAGATCGACGAGGATCTCGGCGGTCTTGAGAAGTTCAAGACCGACTTCATCGCGGCCGGTGTCGGCCAGTTCGGCTCGGGCTGGGCGTGGCTTTCGGTGAAGAACGGCAAGCTCGAAATTTCCAAGACGCTGAACGGCGAAAGCCCGCTGGTCCATGGCGCGACGCCGATCCTCGGCGTCGACGTGTGGGAGCATTCCTACTACATCGATTACCGCAATCGCCGCCCTGACTATCTCAAGGCGTTCGTCGATCACCTCGTGAACTGGGAATACGTCGAGTCCCTGTTCGAGAAGGCCTAAGCGGCGCATTAAACTCAAGGGGCCGCAATTTGCGGCCCCTTTTTTAGAACGACATTCAGGCGAACCTGAATTCCCATGAACTATGTTCTTGTCTTTGTCGGCGGTGGTCTGGGCGCGTCGCTTCGCCATGCGGTCAATGTCGGCTGCGCCCGTGCATGCGGCCTCAATTTTCCCTACGGCACATTCGTGATCAACATCACCGGCTCGCTGGTGATGGGGCTCATCGCCGGTTATCTCGCCTTCAAGGGTGAGGCATCGCAGCCGTGGCGGCTGTTCGTCATGACCGGGATTCTCGGTGGCTACACCACGTTTTCGGCATTCTCGCTCGATGCGGTGACGCTGTATGAGCGCGGCGAAATGGGACTGGCCCTGTTCTACGTGGTCGGATCGGTGGTGCTGTCGATTGCGGGACTCATCGGCGGTCTCGCGCTGGTCCGGCATTTCGCCTGAGCGAAAGTTCTTCTTGTCCAAACTCCCGAAAACCGAACCTGCCGACGACGAAGAGGGCGCTGAAACCGTCTCGCGCAGCAAGCGCAAACCGTTCGGCTGGTCGACGTTCATCATCGCTGCGCTTGTGGTGATCAGCGCCGCGCTGGTGTGGCGGCGCGACGGCCTCGACGGCGTCTGGACCATCCTTTCCCACGATGTCTCGCTGTTCGGCGAGATCATGCCGCGCGTCCTCGCCGGCTGCCTGCTCGGCGGGTTGATCGCCGCCGTGCTGCCGCACGACAAGGTATCGAAATCGCTCGGGCCTGAATCCGGCCTGAAGGGTTTGCTGATCGGGACGGCGTTCGGCGCGATCCTGCCCGGCGGACCGTTCACCGCCTATCCTGTCGCCAGCGCCTTGCTCGCAGTCGGTGCGGATTTCGGTGCGACCATCGCCATGGTGGTGAGCTGGACGCTGATCGGCTACGGCCGCGCGGTGGCGTGGGAAATGCCGATCATGGGCGCGGACTTCACGCTCTGGCGCATCGTGATCTCGCTGCCGATGCCGATCCTCGCCGGCGCGCTCGGGCGCTTCGTCTATGTCCGCGTGCGGCACAGGTTCAAGCTGTGACCGCGCTGATCATCGACATCCTGCTGTGGGGCTCGCTGGTCGGCGTGAGCGTCATTGCGTGGCGGCAGGACAAGACCGTGCTGGGCTCGGCGCTCCGCAACGGCGGGATGGATTTCATCAACATTGTGCCGCGCATTGCGCTCGGCGTGATCGGGTCAGGATTCATTGCCGCGATCATCCCGTCGGAAGCGATCGTCGGGGGGCTGGGGCCGGACACCGGATGGCTTGGCGTCGCCACCGCGGTGGTTGCCGGTGCAGCGACGCCGGGAGGGCCGGTGGTCGGCTTTTCGATCGGGGCGGTTGCGCTCAAGAGCGGCGGCGGAACCCCACAGGTGGTCGCCTATGTCGTTGCCTGGGCCCTGTTTGCGTTCCAGCGGGTGATCTTGTGGGAAATCCCCTTCATGCCGGCCCGGTTTGTCTGGTTCCGGTGCGTGGTGTCGATCCCGTTCCCGTTCCTGGCTGCCGCCATCGTGATGGTGGTTGGTAAGCCTTGAAGCCGTAACGGCCCTGTGGAGGTCCAGAAGGCTTGCGGGCCTGTGGACGCGGGTTATGTTATAATATAACATTTCTGAGCAATTTGAGGGGTCCAGCGCCTCTCAGCCTCACTGGACCTGGAAAGCGGACCTCATGGCCCATTCGCACGGGCATTCCCACCCTCACCACCATTCACACGGTTCTCATCCGCACAGCCATGGCCCGGCATCGCCGCATCCGGCCCAGCCGGTCCATTGGTCGATCCTGCGGATGACGCTGGCGGCACGACTGACAGCCGCCGTGGCGATCAGTGCCGGCTTGTGGGCCGTGGTGCTGCTGGCGATGAGGTGAGCATGTCGGCGCAACTGACATTCCGCGACGTCACGCTGGGCTATGACCGGCATCCGGCTGTGCATCATCTGAGCGGCGAGGTCGCCGCCGGTGCGCTGGTGGCGGTGGTCGGGCCAAATGGCGCCGGCAAGTCCACGCTGTTTCGGGGCATTGTCGGCATTCTCAAGCCGCTGGCAGGGGTCATCGGCCTCGGCAGCCTGAACCCGCGCGACATCGCCTATCTGCCCCAAACCGCCGACATCGATCGCAGTTTCCCGATCTCGGTCTACGATTTCGTTGGCGCGGGCCTCTGGCGCCGCAAGGGCATTTTCGGCGGGCTCGGCAAGCACGAGCAGCATCGAATCCGCGAGGCGTTGGCAGCGGTGGGATTGAGCGGCTTCGAGAACCGTCCGATCGGAACACTGTCCGGCGGGCAGATGCAGCGCATGCTGTTTGCCCGAGTGCTGTTGCAGGACGCGCGCGTGATCGTGCTGGATGAGCCGTTCAACGCCATCGATGCGAAAACCTCCGCCGACCTGATTGCGCTGGTGCGGCGCTGGCACACCGAGAAACGCACCGTCCTGGCGGCATTGCACGATATGGAACTGGTGCGCGCGAATTTCCCCGAAACACTGTTGCTGGCGCGCTCACCCGTGGCGTGGGGCGCGACGCCGGATGTACTGACGGCCGAAAATCTTCTGGCCGCGCGTCACATGTGCGAAGCGTTCGATGATGCGGCTGTGCCGTGCGCCGAGCACGCACCGTCGCAGGCGGCGTGAGTTTGTCATGATCTATGACGCGCTGATCGCGCCTTTCATCGAATTCGAGTTCATGCGCCGCGCGCTGGCCGGCGTGATTGCGCTGTCGCTCGGCGGCGCGCCGATCGGCGTGTTCCTGATGCTGCGGCGGATGAGCCTTGTCGGCGACGCCATGGCACACGCGATCCTGCCTGGCGCGGCGGTCGGCTTTCTGCTGTCGGGTCTCAACCTGTTCGCGATGACATTCGGTGGCCTGATTGCTGGCTTTACGGTTGCGCTTCTGTCGGGCCTTGTCGCGCGCAGCACCGAACTGAAGGAGGACGCCTCGCTGGCAGCGTTCTATCTGGTGTCGCTGGCGCTCGGCGTCACCATCGTTTCGGTCAAGGGCACGAATATTGATCTGCTGCATGTGCTGTTCGGCAACATTCTGGCGATGGACGACCAGACGCTGCTGGTGATCGCGTTCAACGCCACCATCACGCTGCTTGTGCTGGCGGTGATCTATCGCCCGCTGGTGATCGAGTGCGTCGATCCGGTGTTCCTGCGCACCGTGAGCCGTGCAGGCGCGCCCGCACATCTGGCGTTTCTGGCGCTCGTCGTCATCAATCTGGTCAACGGCTTTCACGCGCTGGGCACGCTCCTTGCGGTCGGCTTGATGATTTTGCCCGCGGGCATCGCGCGGTTCTGGTCACGCGATATCACCGGCATGATTGGCATTGCGGTCGCAAGCGCGGCGCTGTCGGGTTTTGCGGGGTTGCTGGTGTCGTTCCACACCAAGGTGCCGTCGGGACCGGCGATCATCCTCGTCTGTGCTGGTCTCTATGTCGTGTCGGTCCTGTTCGGGAGCGTCAGCGGTCTGGTGCGGCAGCTCTTTCCGGGCCGCCATCTCGAAGCGTGAGGAGAGACTGTGCTTCGATTTGTATCCATCTTTGTTGTTGCTCTGGTCGCGCTCGTAGGTCCCGCCTCTGCGAATGCTGATGCCGCACGCCTGAACATCGTCGCGACATTTTCGATCCTTGGCGACTTAGCAAAAAATGTCGGCGGCGAGCGCGTGAACGTGACGACGCTGGTTGGACCCAACAGCGATACTCACGTCTATACGCCGACACCGTCGGACGCGAAAAAGATCACCGACGCCAAGCTGGTGATCGTCAATGGCCTCGGCCTCGAAGGCTGGCTGCCGCGTCTGGTCAAATCGTCAGGCAGCAAGGCCGCGACCGTTGTCGCCACCAAAGGCATCGCCACACGCAAGATCGAGGATGGCCACAGCCATGATCCTTCCGATGCCGACCCGCATGCCTGGCAATCGGTGGTCAACGCAAAAACCTACGTCACCAACATCCGCGATGCGCTGATCGCCGCGGACCCGGCGGGAGCGGAGGCCTACAAGGCCAATGCCGCTTCGTATCTCTCAAAGCTCGATGCGCTGGATCGTGATGTCCGGGAAGCGGTGGCAAAAATTCCACCCGAGCGGCGCAGCGTGATCTCGACCCATGATGCCTTCGGCTATTTTGCCGCCGCCTACGGGATCAAATTCATCGCCCCGCAGGGCGTCTCGACCGAATCCGAGCCCAGCGCCCGCGACATTGCAGCCATCATTTCCCAGATCAAAAAGCAGAAAATTCCGGCTGTTTTTCTGGAAAATGTCAGCGATCCTCGCCTGATGCGGCGGATCGCCGCCGAGACCGGGGCCAATATCGGCGGAACGCTCTATTCGGACAGTTTGACCGACGAAAAGGGCCCGGCCCCCACTTACATTGATATGGTCCGGCACAATATAAAGGCCCTGACGAGCGCGCTTTCGAGCTAGGGCAGGGGCCACCCCGCCGCCGGGCGTGTTCCTGATTTGCCTGGAGATTCCATGTCTGAAGCCGCTGCCAACAAGATCCCCGTGACCGTTCTCACCGGCTACCTCGGTGCGGGCAAAACCACGCTGCTGAATCGCATCCTGTCCGAGAACCACGGCAAGAAATACGCCGTGATCGTCAACGAATTCGGCGAGATCGGCATCGACAACGATCTGATCGTCGGCGCGGACGAGGAAGTGTTCGAGATGAACAACGGGTGCGTCTGCTGCACGGTGCGCGGCGACCTCGTGCGTATCATCGACGGCCTGATGAAGCGCAAGGGCAAGTTCGACGCTATCATTCTGGAAACCACCGGTCTCGCCGACCCGGCGCCGGTGGCGCAGACCTTCTTCGTCGATGAAGACGTGCGCGAGAAGACCATGCTTGATGCCGTGGTGACGGTGGCCGACGCCAAGTGGCTGAGCGACCGCCTCAAGGATGCGCCGGAAGCCAAGAACCAGATCGCGTTTGCCGACGTCATCGTGCTGAACAAGACCGATCTTGTGACCAAGCCGGAACTGGCCGAAGTCGAGGCCCGGATCCGTGCGATCAATCCCTATGCGACGCTGCACCGGACCGAACGTGCACAGGTGAAACTGTCGGATGTGCTGGAACGCGGCGCGTTCGATCTGGACCGGATCCTCGAGATCGAACCGGAATTCCTGGACGACGGCGGTCACGACCACGATCATCATCACCATGATCATGATGGCCACGACCATCATCACGACCATGGTCATTCCCACGGCGGCATGAAGCACTATCACGACGAGGACATGCAGTCGCTGTCGCTGCGGACCGACAAGCTGATCGACCCGACCAAGTTCATGCCGTGGCTGCAGGAACTGGTCGCCAAGGATGGCGAGAAGATCTTGCGCTCCAAAGGCATTCTCTCGTTCAAGGGTGATGACGACCGATATGTGTTCCAAGGCGTCCACATGATGCTGGAGGGTGACCATCAGCGGAAATGGCGCAATGACGAGAAGCGTGAAAGCCGTCTGGTGTTCATCGGCCGCGAATTGCCCGAGCAGGCGATCCGCGACGGCTTCGCGAAAACCATCGCGTGATGAAAGACTTCAATCCGGCCCCGGAAACGGCCTCCATCGTTTCCGTCACTGATCGCGTCACCAACGTGAAGCTCGATGCGCCTGCGACTGCCGTGCATTTTCTCGGCGACGTCGCAGCGTTTGTCGGCGCGGAAGAGAGCGTCACCTTCGCGGGCAGCGACGGCGAGGCAACGCCGGTCGCAGTGCACGGCGGCGGCATCCTGTGCTCGGCCTCAGACGGCAAGCGCATCGTCATGGGCGGCGATGACGGCAAGCTGATCTCTCTCGATGCCAAGTCGAACATCGTGACGCTCGCCACCGATCCCAAGCGCCGCTGGATCGACAATGTCGCGCTGCATTCCGATGGCGCAGTGGCGTGGTCGGCAGGAAAGACGGCTTATGTGAAAGCGCCGAAGGGCGACGAGAAGTCGCTCGACGTGCCATCGACCGTCGGCGGGCTGGCCTTCGCGCCGAAGGGCGTCCGGCTTGCGATCGCACATTACAACGGCGTGACGCTGTGGTTTCCCAACATGGGCGCGAAGCCCGAATTTCTGGAATGGAAGGGCTCGCATCTCGGCGTCACTTTCAGCGCCGACAACCGCTTTCTTGTCACCTCGATGCATGAAGCGGCGCTGCACGGCTGGCGGCTGGCGGATTCGCGCCATATGCGGATGACCGGATATCCGGCGCGGGTGCGTTCGATGTCATGGAGCGCCGGCGGAAAATTCCTCGCCACCTCCGGCTCGGATAGTGTGATCCTGTGGCCGTTCGCCAGCAAGGACGGCCCGATGGGCAAGGAGCCGGGAATGTTGGCGCCGCTGCAGGCCAAGGCGACGGTGGTTGCATGCCATCCCAAGGACGATATTTTCGCAGTCGGCTACAGCGACGGTACCATCCTGATGGTGCGCATCGAGGACGGCGCGGAAATCCTGGTGCGCAGGAATGCGGGCGAGCCGGTGGCCGCGCTGGCATGGAATGCAAAGGGATCGCTGCTGGCCTTTGCCAGCGAAGACGGCGACGCTGGACTGCTCACGCTGTAGTGAGTAAGCAATCGTCATGCGGTTCCTGACGACATTCCAGGTTTTTGATTTTCTCGACACTCTCGTCAGCCTGACGGCGGCGTTCGTGCTCGGCACCCTGATCGGCGCCGAGCGTCAGTACCGTCTGCGCACAGCGGGACTGCGCACCAATGTGCTGGTCGCGGTGAGCGCGGCGGCTTTTGTCGATCTCGCCATGCAGCTCGCCGATGCCGACGGGGCCGTGCGCGTGATTGCCTATGTGGTGTCGGGGATCGGCTTTCTCGGTGCCGGCGTGATCATGAAAGAAGGCATGAATGTCCGCGGCCTGAACACGGCTGCAACATTATGGGGCTCGGCGGCGGTCGGGTGCTGCGCGGGGGCTGATATGCTGGCGCAGGCGGTGACGCTCACGGCCTTCGTGCTGGCGGGCAACACGCTGCTGCGGCCGCTCGTCAACGCCATCAACCGCAGCCCGCTGGACGAGCGTGCGTCGGAAGCGACATACGAAATCAGGCTCACGGTGGATACTGAATCGATGGACGCGGTGCGTGACCTTCTGGTCGAGAGACTGGAGGCGGCAAATTATCCGGTCAGCGACGTCAATGTGATCGAGCGCGCGGAAGATGTCGTGGAGATGGTCGCCACCCTGGTGAGTACTGCGGTGGACGCAAAGGAACTCGATGCGGTCACGGCCGATCTTGCGCGGCGGCCGGGCGTTCGTCACGCGACATGGGACGTCAGCACCAAGGACTGATTACGTGCGTCTGCCGGGTTCCTTTTTTTCAATCACAATTCATTGAGTGCGACATCGCGCACGCGGGCATATCCCGGAACCATCGTTGTGACCATCCGTTGGCTCTTGCAATGGCAATCAACGGGTGCCGAGATGACTCCTGATCACAAGCGGGCCAATCGAACCGATCTCATCCTGTCCGCGATCCTGATCGCCGCCGGTCTGACGCTGTCCGGAATTTCGCTGATGCAACTGGCATCACGCGGCGAGATTCATCTGGCGCAAACAACGCAGCCGACGGAATCTCAGCCTTTGGTTCCGGCCGGAAAAAGTGATGGCCCGGCGGAATCGATGCCGGGCGGCACAAGGCCGACAACGCCTGCGCCAGAACCAGCGCGGCCGAATGCCGACGCACAAAAGGCGGGCGCGAAACCCGCGCTGCCGCCCGCCCCTGCGGAAAAGACCGGTGAGCCGATCAAGAACTAGTTTATCGCGCCGGAAACTTTTTGCCGCTTTTTGAGCCTCGCCAGCGCTTGGATCCGCAGCCATACTTGTGCCGCGACAAATGTGACGCACAGATATGGGGCATCAAAGATGAAAATCGATGACGTCAGGCGCACGGCCTATGCCATGCCGCTCACCAATCCTTCGTTTCCGCCCGGGCCCTATCGTTTCTTCAATCGCGAGTTTTTTGTCATCACCTATCGTACCGATCCCGAGGCGTTGCGGGCAGTCGTGCCCGAGCCGCTCGAGGTGACTGGCGATCTGGTGAAGTATGAATTCATCCGCATGCCCGACTCCACCGGCTTCGGCGACTACACCGAAACAGGTCAGGTGATTCCGGTTCGCTTCAAGGGCGAAGAGGGCGCCTACGTCCATTCGATGTATCTCGACGATGATGCGCCGATCGCGGGCGGACGCGAACTATGGGGATTTCCCAAGAAGCTCGCGTCACCAAAGCTCGTGGTGGAGACCGATGTCCTCGTCGGTACGCTGCACTACGGTTCTGTACTCTGCGCCAGCGCGACCATGGGCTACAAGCACCGCGCGTTTGACCACGATACTTTGGTGAAGGGGCTGGCAGCGCCGAACTTCATGCTGAAGATCATTCCGCATGTGGACGGGACACCACGCATCTGCGAGCTGGTCCGCTATTATCTGGAAGATGTGACGCTGAAGGAGGCCTGGACCGGCCCGGGAGCGCTGGGCCTGTTTCCCCATGCACTCGCCGATGTCGCGCGCCTGCCGGTGCGGGAGGTGGTCTCCGCGCTTCACTACAAGACCGATCTGACGCTGGGGCTCGGTACGGTCGCGTTCGACTATCTGGCGAAGTAAAGGCGAGATGCGACGCTCAAGAACAAATGGCCGGGGCAAGCCCGGCCATTGCAACATTCCAGATCCGTCAGGTGTTCACCGGACCAGAACGTTCTTGAACTGCCAGGGATCGCTGGTGTCGATGTCTTCCGGAAAGAGACCCGGCCGATCCGTCAGCGGCGTCCAGTCGGTGTAGTAACCCTTCACCGGGCCGAGATACGGCATCTGGATTTCCAGCAGGCGGTCGAAATCCATCTCGTCGGCTTCGACGATGCCTTCGTTCGGGTTTTCCAGCGCCCACACCATGCCGCCGAGTACGGCGGAGGTCACCTGGAGGCCGGTGGCGTTCTGATAGGGTGCGAGTTTGCGCGTCTCCTCGATGGAGAGCTGCGAGCCATACCAGTAGGCATTGTTGTCGTGGCCGAACAGCAGCACGCCGAGTTCGTCGATGCCGTCGACGATCTCGTTTTCATCAAGGATGTGATGCTTCTCCTGCATCTTCGCCGCGCGGCCAAACATTTCGTGCAGCGAGAGCACAGCGTCATCGGCGGGATGATAGGCATAGTGGCAGGTCGGCCGATACATGACCGTGCCCGATGCGTCGCGCACCGTGAAGTAGTCGGAGATCGAGATCGACTCGTTATGGGTGACGAGGAAGCCGTATTGCGCGCCGCGGGTCGGGCACCAGGTGCGCACGCGCGTGTTGGCGCCGGGCTGCATCAGATAAATCGCCGCGCCGCAGCCGGCTTCGTGGGTGTGTGCGTTTTCCGGCATCCACTTTTCATGGGTGCCCCAGCCGAGTTCGGAGGGCTGCACGCCTTCCGACAGGAAGCCTTCCACCGACCATGTGTTGACGAACACATCCGGCTCCTTCGGCTTCTTCGAGCGCTGGGTGTCGCGTTCGGCGATGTGGATGCCCTTGATGCCGGCCTGGCGCATCAGGTCCGCCCATTCAGCCTTGGTCTTCGGCTTCGGGGCATTGAGCTTGAGGTCGGAGGCGACGTTCAGCAGCGCCTGCTTGACGAAAAAAGAGACCATGCCGGGATTGGCGCCGCAGCAGGAGACGGCCGTGGTCGAGCCTGGCGGACGAGCCCGCTTGGCGGCCAGCGTGTTCTCGCGCAGGGCGTAGTTGGAGCGCGCTTCCGGGCCCTTCGATGCGTCGAAGTAGAAGCCCAGCCAAGGCTCATTGACGGTGTCGATGTAGAGCGCGCCGAGCTCGTTGCAGAGCTCCATGATATCGGTGGAGCCGGTATCGACCGAGAGATTGACGCAGAAACCCTGGCCGCCGCCTTCGGTGAGCAGCGGGGTCAGCAGTTCGCGGTAATTGTCTTTGGTCACGGCCTGCTGGATGAAGCGCACATTGTGCTTTTCGCAATGCGCCTTGCGGCCTTCATCCTTGGGATCGATCACCGTGATGCGCGACTTGTCGTAGTCGAGATGCCGTTCGATCATCGGCAGCGTGCCTTTGCCGATCGAGCCGAAGCCGACCATGACGATGGGGCCGGTGATGCGCGCGTAAACGGGGAATTTGCTCAAAATCAGAACTCCGGGTCACAGGGAAATGCTGCCGCGCAGAAGAACTACGGCAACTCAGGCGTGGCGGCAACGGTGCTTTGCCGCCGGGATTTTCATAAAGGTGTCTTATGACGCCGTGTTATCGGGGCTGCTGAACCCTGAGCACGGTCAGCGAGCGCCAACGCCCCCCGGGTGTCTGGAACTCGATGGTCTGTCCCACCGACAGGCCGATGAGGGCGGCACCGATCGGGGTCAGAATCGAAATCCTGCCAGCATCGACGTCGGCAGCCTCGGGATAGACCAGCGTCACCGCTCGCTCCTGCAGGCTGATGTCATCCCGGAAGGTCACCTCTGAATCCATCGTGACAAGACCGGGCAGCAATCGCGCGTCTGGCAGGATTTCTGCGCGCTCGATTTCCCGTGCGAGGAATTCGGTGGTCTGCGGATATTTCTCGGACGCGGCCTCGGCAATGTTGCGAAGCCGATTGGCGTCGCACATGCGCAAGGAAATCGGGGGCAGTTCGGGCTGCAAGTGGCTCACCATGGTATTCTCCTTCAAGCTGCTGTTGGACCGGGCCGGTCGGGATCGTTGCCGCCGCCGCGCGCGGCGAATTTCATGGCGCGGTGTTGCTGCAGCGAAACGACGCCGGCCGGCGGGTCGAGATTTTCGACTGTGACGATGTGACGAACACCGTCGATTCCCACGTAGGGCATGCTCGATCCGGCATGCAGACCGATCAGCGCCGCGCCCAGCGGCGACAGCACCGAGACATGCAGGTGGCTGCTGCGGAATTTCGCAGGCAGAACCAGCATACGGCTATCCAGCGGCATTCCTTGGTCGGCGCGAAACGTGACCCAGTCGTCGAGACGCACGCAGCGCAACGGCGCCGTGTCGTGAACGTCCGCGCGGTTCAGTTCCGAAACCAGAAAACTGCTCACCGGGTGGCGCTCCTCGAGTGCCCGAACCGCGATCTGTCTCAGAAGATAAAAGTCCTCCGACGCGATGCTGATCGGAGGAACAGGTGCCGACATCATGACGTGCCTCACAATGAAATCGCGCGGCACGGATGTGCCGAGCGATGCCCGTGACCAAAATTCTATGAATGGGGAAGTGCGAACGATAAACGACCCGGGACGGCGCTGACGCGCGTCCGCCCGGGTCACCTTCGGGTTTGAAGGCGACCTGCGTGAAGCAGCAATCGGTTGTTACAAACGTTCGACATGATGGTCTTAAGCTATGGCGTGCGGCAGGAAAGTCAACGCACCAACTGCGACATGTTGGCTCGCATGCAAGCCAACATGTCATGCGCCGTATCGATTATCAGCTACGGCGCTTCGCGGTGACCTCGATCTCAACCTTCATTTCCGGCTTGTAGAGCGCGGAGACCGCAACGATCGTCGCGGCTGGACGGATGTCGCCGAGCGTTTCGCCGCACACGGCGAACACCGCGTCGAAATCCTTGGCGTCGGTGACGTAGTAGGTCGCACGCACGAGATCGGCCATCTCGAAGCCGCCTTCCTTCAGCGCGATGCCGATGGTCTTGAAGCAGTTGCGGGTCTGCTCGGCCACGTCTTCGGGCAGGACCTTTGTCACAGGGTCATAGCCTGTGGTGCCGGCGACGAAACACATGTCGCCCTCGACCACGGCGCGGCTGTAGCCGGCGATCTTCTCGAAGGGCGATCCGGATGAAATCAGGCGGCGGGACATCGGCAGTTTCCTTGTAACAGCAAAATTGCGGGGCTTATTTCAGGCCCCGCAATGCCGGGTCTTTGCGCTCAAATCAAGCGGCCTGGATGAGAAGCTTTCGCGCCTTGCCGTTCACACGCGGCGCAGGGCGGCGCAGCTTGTCGCCGGTGGCGACAATCATGCCGAAGGCGTCGTCCAGTGCGCCTTGGCGCAGTTCGACGGCGAGCAACCGCTCGCGCTCGAACGGGCCGGGCAGCGCAAGCTCGCCGGTCTTGTCGGCCGAAAAGCCAAAGCGGGCGTAGTAGGCCGCGTCGCCGCGCAGGATCACCGCGCCATGGCCGCGCGCCTTGGCGGCAGCCAGTGCATGCTCCATCAGCGCCGCGCCGACGCCGAGCGAGCGGCACGGCGCATCCACGGCCAGCGGGCCGAGCACGAGCGCCGGGATGCCCCCGGCGCTGACGTGCCACAACCGCACGGTGCCGACCACACGGCCCTCACGCACCGCCGTGAAGGCGAGGCCTTCGGCGGGCGCGCGTCCGTCGCGCAGGCGCTGGCAGGTGCGGGCAAACCGGCCTTCGCCGAAGCTCGCATCCAGCAGCGCTTCACGCGCAACGACGTCCGAGGCTCGTTCCGCACGGATCGCGAACGGAGCGGCTTCGAGGGTGAGGGCAGTGGTCTTTTTCCAAACAGCAGTCATGGCACGTCAGTCCCCACTCCAGACGGCAAGGCAGCCGCGGAGCGTTGTCAGCAAAATAGCGATGTGACGGGATGGGAGCCGGCGGACCGGCTCCCGTTTTCTCGAAAGAACCGGATGCGCTCGGGCGCAAAACCGGTCCCCACTTTTGCTAGCGCATCCGGCTAGATCAGATGTGGTAGGTCTTCAGCGGCGGGATGCCGTTGAAAGCCACCGACGAGTACGTCGACGTATACGCACCCGTGCCTTCGATCAGCAGCTTGTCGCCGATCTCGAGCGTGACGGGCAGCGGGTACGGCACCTTCTCGTACAGCACGTCTGCGGAGTCGCAGGTCGGGCCGGCGAGAATGCACGGAGCCATATCCGCGCCGTCATGCGGCGTGCGGATCGCGTAACGGATCGACTCGTCCATCGTCTCGGCGAGGCCGCCGAACTTGCCGATGTCGAGGTAGACCCAGCGGTTCTCGTCGTCGTCGCTCTTCTTCGAAATCAGAACGACTTCGGTCTCGATGATGCCCGCATTGCCGACCATGCCGCGGCCCGGCTCGATGATGGTCTCCGGGATCTGGTTGCCGAAGTGCTTGCGAAGCGCACGGAAGATCGACCGGCCGTACTGCACCACCGGAGGAACGTCCTTGAGGTACTTCGTCGGGAATCCGCCGCCCATGTTGACCATGGACAGGTTGATTCCACGCTCGGCACAGTCACGGAACACCGTCGAGGCCATCGCCAGCGCACGGTCCCACGCCTTCACCTTGCGCTGCTGCGAGCCGACATGGAACGAGATGCCATATGGCTCCAGGCCCAGACGCTTGGCGAGTTCGAGCACGTCGACAGCCATTTCCGGATCGCAACCGAACTTGCGCGACAGCGGCCACTCGGCGCCTGCGCAATCGTAAAGAATGCGGCAGAACACCTTCGCGCCGGGTGCAGCACGGGCGATCTTCTCGACTTCGGCGGAGCAATCGACCGCGAACATGCGGATGCCGAGCGCGTAGGCGCGCGCGATATCACGCTCCTTCTTGATCGTGTTGCCGAACGAGACGCGGTCAGGCGTCGCACCGGCGGCCAGCGCCATTTCGATTTCGGCGACGGTCGCGGTGTCGAAGCACGAGCCCATCGAGGCCAGCAGCGACAGCACCTCAGGCGACGGGTTCGCCTTCACCGCGTAGAACACGCGGGAGTCCGGCAGCGCCTTCGCGAAGGTCTGATAGTTGTCGCGCACGACCTCGAGGTCGACGACGAGACATGGCTCGGTGTCGAGGCCCTCGCTGCGGCGGTTGCGCAGGAATTCCTGGATACGATCGGTCATAGCACCCTCCCAAACGGCCCTGCGACGGGACGTCCAAAAATGATGTCGGTATGAGCGATAAGCCTTTGTCGCGAGATGGAAGCGCGACAGAGCCTAAAACTCAGACCAAACTGTGCTGCCGTGGATTGGTTGGGAAAGCTCCCGCCCGCACACCTGGCAATGAAGGACAAGCCTTTTCAGTAGCCCGCGCCGGCGGTGGAATGCCGGTAGAGACCAAAAAAGCCCGATCCGTCGTTGCTTTAAGTCGCGTCCCCCGTTGAGAGCGGGGTGCGCCGGTTCGCCTCCGGCTGCCAGTCACGGTTGCAAGGAGCAAAGTCACCTTCAACGGCATCTCTGGAGAGAGATGCTGGCCTCTTAGTCTGAGCTAAGCGACCCTCGGCTTCTTCGTCCCTTGGCGGCTGTCCGGCCTCTTGTCCGGATACCTACCGACTGACACACGACCACAGGCACGTGCGAAATTGGGCAAGGGTGAAATATGAGTTTTGACTCGGGGGTGCAAGTTTTTTTTTGCCCGCGAGACAACTTTCCACGCATCGTGATCGAAATGCCGCGCGCGGGTTAACGAACTGAGAGAAAGATGAATGCGCGTTAATTTTTCGGCGTGCAAGAAGCGCCTGCGGCGCAGCCGGAATCTCAGATCTTGCGGGTGAAGGGCTCGACGCGCTGAGCGCCGCGCACGAAGGCGATCATGATCGCGACGCCGATCAGGAAGAGCACGATCTGGACGATGTGCGCGGCGGTGTCGCTGAGGCCGAACAGGATCGCGAGCGCCCAGCCGCCGGCGAAGGCCGCACCGAACACCTCGGCGCCGATCAGGATGGCGGCGCTGATGACGGTGATGACGCTGGGCCACGCGATTTCGCGGGCGTTGGCTTCGAGCTTCTTGGCGTTCATGACTTTGTGATCCCGTTTCGGGCCGCAATCTCTGCGAAATCGGCGCGTCAATCAAGCGGCAAGGGCGCAAAAAAGCCCCACCGGATGCTATAGAGAATGCCTTGGAAATCGCTGGAAATAAGGCCTCACCATGTCAGAAGCGTCCTCAACGGCTGTCGACTCCCATACCAACCCGCTGCTGGCGGCCTGGCAGACACCGTTCCAGACGCCGCCCTTCGCCGACATCCGTCCCGAGCACTTCCTGCCGGCCTTCGACAAGGCTTTTGCCGATCACTCCGCCGAGATCGAGGCGATCAAGGCGAACCCGGCCGAGCCGACGTTCGAAAATACCGTCACCGCGCTAGAGCGCGCCGGCAAGCTGCTCTCCAAGGTGTCGGCGGTGTTCTATGACCTCGTGGGGGCCCACTCCAATCCCGAGCTTCTTAAGATCGAGTCCGAAGTGGCGCTGAAGCAGGCGCGGCACTGGAATCCGATCTCCATGGATGCCGCGCTGTTTGGCCGCGTCTCGAAGCTGCGCGACAAGGCGGCGTCGCTCAATCTGACGGGTGAGCAGGCGCGGCTGCTGGAGCGGACCTGGACCAGCTTCCATCGCTCCGGCGCGGGCCTCAGCGAGGCCGCCAAGGCCCGGACCGCGGAGATCAACGAGCGGCTGGCGCATCTGGCGACATCTTTCAGCCACCATCTGCTCGGCGACGAGCAGGAGTGGACCATGGAGCTGGGCGCGGACGATCTGGCAGGCCTGCCGGACAGCTTTGTCGCCGCCACGAAGGCTGCGGCGGACGAGCGCGGCATGCCCGGCAAGATGGTGGTGACGCTGTCGCGCTCCTTCGTTGAGCCGTTCCTGAAGGATTCCGCCCGCCGCGATCTGCGCGAAAAGGTCTACAAGGCCTTCATCGCGCGCGGCGATAACGGCAATGCCAACGACAACAATGCCGTCATCTTGGAAGTGCTCAAGCTGCGCGAGGAGCGGGCGAAAATCCTCGGCTATCCGAGCTTCGCCGCCTACCGGCTGGAGGATTCCATGGCCAAGACGCCGGAGGCCGTGCGTGGCCTCTTGGAGCGGGTCTGGAAGCCGGCCCGTGCCCGCGCCATGGCCGATCGCGACGCCTTGCAGGCGCTGATCGCCGAGGAGGGCGGCAACTTCAAACTCGCCGCCTGGGACTGGCGCTACTACGCCGAGAAGCTGCGCCAGCGCCGCGCCAATTTCGACGACGCCGCGATCAAGCCATATCTGACGCTCGACAACATGATCGACGCCGCCTTCGACGTCGCGACCCGGCTGTTCGGGGTGACCTTCGTTAAGCGCAAGGACATCCCGGTCTGGCATCCGGACGTGCGGGTGTGGGAGGTCAAGGACGCCATGGGCAACCACAAGGCGCTGTTCTATGGCGACTACTTCGCGCGGCCCTCCAAGCGTTCCGGCGCGTGGATGACGTCGCTGCGCGACCAGCAGAAGCTCGACGGCGATATCGCGCCGCTGGTCATCAATGTCTGCAACTTCTCCAAGGGCACCGACGGCCAGCCGTCGCTGCTGTCGCCCGACGATGCCCGCACCTTGTTCCATGAATTCGGCCACGGGCTGCATGGCATGCTGTCGAACGTGATGTACCCGTCGCTGTCCGGGACCAGCGTGTTCACCGACTTTGTCGAACTGCCGTCGCAGCTTTACGAACACTGGCAGGAACGGCCCGAGGTGCTGCAGAAGTTCGCGCGGCACTATCAGACCGGCGAACCGTTGCCGGAGGATTTGCTCAAGCGCTTCATCGCCGCGCGCAAGTTCAATCAGGGCTTTGCCACGGTGGAGTTCGTGTCGTCGGCCCTGATGGATCTCGAATTCCACACCCAGCCGGCGGCGTCGATCACCGACGTACGTGCGTTCGAGAAGCAGGAACTTGAGAAAATCGGCATGCCTGCCGAAATCGCGTTGCGCCACCGGCCGCAGCAGTTCGGTCATATCTTCTCCGGCGATCACTATGCGTCGGGCTACTACAGCTACATGTGGTCCGAGGTGATGGATGCGGACGCGTTCGGCGCGTTCGAGGAAGCGCATGACATCTTCGATCCGGCGGTCGCGAAGCGCTTACATGACGACATTTATTCGTCGGGCGGATCACGCGATCCGGAAGATGCCTACATTGCCTTCCGCGGACGCAAACCTGAACCCGACGCGCTGCTGCGCCGCCGGGGTCTGCTCAACGAACCTGAAGCCGCATAGGACCGGATAACGATGCGTCGTCTTATTCAGTGTTTCTTCGCTATGGCTATGCTGGCAGTCACCGCCGGTGCGGCGCAGGCGCATCCGCATGTCTGGATCGTGGCCAAGAGCGAAGTGATCTACGCGCCGGACGGATCGATCACCGGCATACGTCACGCATGGACCTTCGACGACATGTTCTCGACCTATGCCTTGCAGGGCATCGAGAGCAAGACCAAGGGCGTTTACACCCGCGACGAGCTGAAACCGCTGGCGCAGACCAATGTCGAGTCGCTGAAGGAATATGCCTTCTTCACCTTCGCCAAGGCAGGCGGCGCGGGCAGCCAGAAGAAGGAAAAATTCAACGATCCGATCGACTACTATCTCGAATACAAGGACTCGGCGCTGACGCTGCACTTCACGCTGCCGTTCAAGGCGCCGGTCAAGACTTCCGCGCTCGCGCTGGAGGTGTTCGATCCGTCCTACTTCATCGATTTTCAGTTGAACGAAAAGGACCCGGTAACGCTGGTCGGCGCCCCGGCGACCTGCAAGCTGACGGTCCAGCGTCCGACCGACGGCAGCGCGCAGGCGCAGAAGCTCAACGAGGACACCTTCCTCAACGGCGATAATTCGAACTATGGCGCGATGTTCGCGAACAAGATCGCGGTGGATTGCCCCTGATGGATATCTCTCGTCTCATGCTGAAGCGGATCGCGATGGCCGGTGTTGTGACGCTGGCTCTCGCGGGTCTGGTTGATGTCCTGCTGCATGCGGCGTGGGCGCAGAACCCGTTCGGCGCTCCGAAGGGAGCCGTTGCCGAGCCGCAGGTCGGCGGCATCATCGGATGGCTGCTCGCCAAGCAATCCGAATTCTATCTCCAGATGTCGAAGACCATTCGTGCCGCCAAGACCGATGGCAGCGCGGTGTGGGCGCTGCTCGGCATTTCCTTCGCCTATGGCGTTTTTCATGCGGCCGGCCCGGGACACGGCAAGGCGGTGATTTCGTCCTACCTCGTCGCCAACGAGGAGACGGCCAGGCGTGGCATCGTGCTGTCCTTCGCCTCCGCCCTGATGCAGGCGCTGATGGCGATTGCCATCGTCGGCATCGGCGCAGCCGTCTTGAATGTGACAGCGGGTCAGATGTGCGGCGCTGAGCGTGTCATTGAAATCGCCAGCTACGGTCTGATCGCGGCGTTCGGTGCGCGGCTGGTCTGGAGCAAAGGCGGCGGATTTTTCCGCGCGCTGCGGTCATGGCGCGGTGCGCCGTCGCCGCTCGTTCCTGCGATGGCGCATGCGCACGGTCACGATCATGCCCATCACGATCATGGGCATTCCCACGATACGCATGAGCGAGTTGCCCACGGTCACGCGCATGCCCACCACCATGATCACAATCATCCGGATCATGTTCACGATGAGCACTGCGGTCATTCCCATGGCCCGGAGCCGAGCGCGCTGGCCGGCCCCGGCGGCTGGTCGCGCGGATTGAGCGCGGTTCTGACGGTTGGCATCCGGCCGTGCTCCGGCGCAATTCTGGTGCTGGTGTTCGCTCTGGCGCAGGGCCTGTTCTGGGCCGGCGTGGCGGCAACGCTGCTGATGGGGCTCGGCACCGCGATCACCGTCTCGGCCATCGCGATCATCGCGGTATCGGCCAAGGGGCTCGCCGGCCGGATGGCTGCCGGCCGCGATGGCGGCGGGGCGATCCTGCTGCGCGGGATCGAGTTTGGCGCCGCGGCCTTGGTGCTGCTGTTCGGCGTCGGCCTGCTGCTGGGATACATTGCCGCGGAACGCGTCACCTGTTTCTGATCCCGGTCGCCTTGACAACATTTCTGCAACGCGCGATGCCAGACCAATCATGACAGCCGTCATTCCCCTCGATGCACATCGGCCCGCCGCGCAACCGGCGCGGTCGCGCGTCGGCGTGCTGCTGGTCAATCTCGGGACGCCTGACACAGCCGACGCGAAGGGTGTCCGCGTTTATCTGCGCGAGTTCCTGTCCGATCCGCGCGTGATCGAGAACAACGGATTGATCTGGCAAATCATTCTCAACGGCATCGTGTTGCAGATTCGTCCGGCCAAGAAGGCCAAGGATTATCTGAAGATCTGGAACACCGAGAAGAACGAGTCGCCGCTCAAGACGATTACGCGCGGACAAGCCGAGAAGCTGGCTGCGTCGATTGCGGATCAGAAGCATGTCGTTGTCGACTGGGGCATGCGCTACGGCAATCCGTCGATCAAGTCGCGGATCGATGCGCTGATGGCGCAGGGCTGTGACCGGATTCTGGTGATGCCGCTCTATCCGCAATATTCAGCGTCGACCTCGGCGACGGTGGTGGACAAGGTTGCCGCCGCGCTCAAGGACATGCGTGCACAGCCGACGGTGCGGTTCACGCCGCCGTATTATGACGACCCGGGTTACATCGATGCCCTTGCGGTCTCGATCGAGCGTCATCTGGCGACGTTATCTTACAAGCCTGAGACCATCGTGGCGTCGTTCCACGGCATGCCGCAGTCGTATATCGACAAGGGCGACCCCTATCAGGCGCAGTGCGTTGCGACGGTGAATGCGCTGCGCACGCGCATGGGTCTCGACGAGAAGAGTTTGATGCTCACCTTCCAGTCGCGGTTCGGGTATGAGAAATGGCTGCAGCCCTATACCGCCCAGACTGTCGAACAGCTTGCGAAGGACGGTGTGCGGCGGATTGCCGTTGTAACGCCGGGCTTCGCGGCCGACTGCATTGAAACGCTTGAAGAGATCGTGATGGAAAATGCCGAGATCTTCCACAAGGCGGGTGGTCAGGAATTCTCGGCCATTCCGTGTCTCAACGACAGCGACGAGGGCATGGATGTGATCCGCCAGGTCGTGCTGCGCGAGCTGCAAGGCTGGATTTAAAGGGCTGGACCTGAGCGGCCGCGATTTAATCGCCCGGCCCGCCCGTTTCAAGGCGCGACTTTTCCTCTCTTTCGAACCGCATCCCCGCTTAAATCGACCAAGCGACGGAGCGGTTGTCGCGTGCCCGTGCTAGGCTGCCCGCATCTCAGGTCTTGCGCTTCGTGGGTTATTTGCAGGGAGTTTTAAATGTCCGGTTTCGATATTTTTGCGATCGCGTTCGTTCTGCTGGTGATCTTCACGCTGTTTGCCGGCGTGAAAACGGTGTCGCAGGGCTACGACTGGACCATCGAACGGTTCGGTAAATACACCCGCACATTGGGTCCGGGCCTCAACATCATCATTCCCTACTTCGACCGCGTCGGGCGTAAGGTGAACATGATGGAGCAGGTGATCGAGATCCCGCAGCAGGAGGTCATCACCAAGGACAATGCCACCGTCACGGTGGATGGCGTCACCTTCTACCAGGTGTTTGATGCCGCCAAGGCAAGCTACGAAGTCTCCAATCTCAATCAGGCCATCGTGACGCTGACCATGACCAATATCCGCTCAGTGATGGGCTCGATGGATCTCGATCAGGTGCTGTCGCACCGCGATGAAATCAACGAGCGGCTGCTGCGCGTGGTCGATGCCGCCGTTTCGCCGTGGGGCGTCAAGGTCAACCGCATCGAGATCAAGGACATTGTTCCGCCGCACGATCTGGTCGAGGCGATGGGCCGGCAAATGAAGGCCGAGCGCGTCAAGCGCGCTGACATTCTTCAGGCCGAGGGCCAGCGGCAGTCTGAAATCCTGCGCGCAGAAGGCGCCAAGCAGTCGCAGATTCTTCAGGCCGAAGGCCGCCGAGAGGCTGCATTCCGTGATGCCGAGGCTCGCGAACGCGCGGCGGAAGCCGAAGCGAAAGCGACGGAGATGGTCAGCAATGCCATCGCCAGCGGCGATGTCGCTTCGCTCAACTATTTCATCGCGGACAAGTACATCAAAGCATTTGGCCAGCTTGCGGAGTCGCCGAACCAAAAGATCATCATGCTGCCGATCGAAGCGACCGGCATGCTCGGGTCGCTTGCGGGCATCGGAGAGATCGCAAAGGCGACCTTTGGCGAGAGCGCGACGTCCGCTGCCGCAGGAGTTCGCCGTCCGCCCACCGTGCCGAACACCAATCCGAAAGCGTGATCGATATGGTGGAACTCCTGTCGAAACTCGGGACGTGGAACTGGCTCATCATCGGCCTGGTGCTGATGTCGATCGAGACGTTTGCGCCCGGCGTGTTCATGCTGTGGCTCGGCCTTGCGGCGCTGATCGTCGGGCTGCTGTCATTTGGCATCGCGTGGTCGTGGCAGGCGCAGGTCATTGCGTTTGCCGCGCTGTCGATCGCGATGGTGCCGCTGTGGCGATACTACTCGGTACGAAATGCCCGGCCGACCGACAAGCCGTTTCTCAACAGGCGCGCGGAAGGCCTGATCGGCCGCGTCTTCACGCTCGAGAAGCCAATCGTGGACGGCGTCGGCACGGTGAGGATCGACGATACGGTCTGGCGCGTTTCGGGCCCGGATGCACCTTCCGGCAGCCGTGTGAAGATCGTCAGCGCCGATGGGGCGAGTCTGAAAGTCGATGCAGCCTAGGTTCAATTGCCGTCATTGCGAGGAATATGGCGGCGAAGCAATCCAGTTTTATCCATAAGATGGATTGCTTCGCTTCGCTCGCAATGATGGCAAGGGATGTTACGCTACGCCTGCGCGCAGAATATCGTGCAGATGCACGATCCCGACAGGCGTCCTGCCCTCGGTCACGATCAACGCGGTGATCTTTGATGCGTTGAGAATTTCCAGCGCCTCGCTGGCAAGCAGATCCGGGCTGATGGTCTTTGGATTTTTCGTCATCACCTCGTCGACGCTTGCCGTCATCAGGTCGGGCCGCATGTGACGCCGTAAATCGCCATCGGTCACGATGCCGGCGATCTCGCCGCGCGCATCGACGATGCCGACACAGCCGAAGCCCTTGGACGTCATCTCCACCAGCGCGTCGGACATCTTGGTGCCGAGCGGCTTCACCGGCACCGCCTCGGCCTTGTGCATTAGGTCGCGCACAAATTTCAGCATGGCGCCGAGCTTGCCGGACGGATGCAGGGCGCTGAAATCGAGCGCGGTGAAACCTCGGCTTTCCAGCAGCGCCACGGCAAGCGCGTCGCCGAGCGCAAGCTGCATTAGCGACGACGTGGTCGGGGCGAGATTGTGCGGGCAGGCCTCGCGCGCCTTCGGCAAGGTCAGCACGATGTCGGCGGCGGCGCCCAGCGTGGAGTCCGCCTCCGACGTGACCGCAATCAATCCGATCCGGAAGCGGCGCGAATAGTTGATCAGGTTCTTCAGTTCGGCGGTTTCGCCGGACCACGACAGCGCCATGATGACGTCGTCGGGCGTGATCATGCCGAGATCACCGTGGCTGGCTTCCGCCGCGTGGACGAAGAATGAGGGCGTGCCGGTGGAGGCGAAGGTCGCCGCCATCTTCTTGCCGATGTGGCCGGATTTGCCGAGGCCCGTCACGATCAGGCGGCCCTTGGCGTCGCGGACGCGCGCGATAGCGGCATCGAAAGCCGCCCCGAGATCCGACTGCAGGGCGTTCACGAGTGCGGTGATGCCGCTCGCCTCGGCATCCAGGGTGCGCAGCGCGGACTCGATGGCGGCAGATGCCGCGCGAGTCGCGGAAGGGGTCGCCGTCCGCGGTTTTGAAGTGGCCATGCGTGATTCCGGTTGAAGAGGGACGGCAGCGCGACGCGCGCGCCAATCCGGGACATTTCCTAGCACATTCAAGCGCCTGAGGCGACGCGCCAAGGCCGCCCGCAACGCTCCGTTAACCATAATTGTTTTAACTCTGTTAACGGCGTTCAGCAACGCCGGACGGCAGCGTTTTTGGCCGCCAATTGCTTGAAGTTGTTTCGTTTTCCGGCGCGGTCCCAAGTGGCTTTCGGGGCTGGGAGAAGAGTGAAAAGTGCAGGGCTCACAGCAACCTGTCCGGTTGTGGGATCATCGCTGGCGCGCGTCCGGATGGCGCGTGCTGCCGGTGTGCTGCGTGCTGATCCTGTGGAACCCTGCAACGGCGCTCGCGCAGGCGCTGACCCCTGACATGATGAACCCGGCGCAGGGCGGTTTTGCGCCGCCGGACAAGTCGCTGCTTCGCAAGACGGCGGACAACGGGGCCGACGACGACACGTCGAAGCGCAGTGCCAGGGCGCCGTCGCGGATCGGAGCGATTCCGACCTACGGTGTCCCGCCTGCTTCAGGGGCGGCGGATGTCGGATTCGACTCGCTCAACCGCACACGCAAGAAGCCGAAACTTTATCCCGGCGCACCGAAGCCGAAGATCGCCGGTCCCGGCAATCCGCCGCCCGCCGCACCGAAAGCAAAGATCGCTGCGCCGGTTTCGCAATCGGTCGCCGGCACGTTCCCAGGCCAGCCGCAACGCCGCCGCCTGAAGGTGGACGACGATCCGTTCGCCAATGTCGGCTTCCACACCGGCACGTTTCTCACCAAGGCCGCGGTCGAGCTTTGGGGCGGCTACAACACCAATCCGGGCCGGATAACCACGCCGAAGGGCTCGGCGTTCTACACGGTCGCGCCCGAATTGCTGATCGCGTCCGACTGGGAGCGCCATTCGCTGATCGCGGATCTGCGCGGCTCGTTCACCGGTTACGAGGCGACATTTCCGCCAACCGCCAGCGGGCCGTCGCCGGTGCCGACCAACATCGACGCGCCGACCTTCAACGGCAAGATCACGGGCCGCGTCGATGCGGCGCGCGACACCCGCATCAATACCGAACTGCGCATGCGGGTCTTCACCGACAATCCCGGCTCGCCGAACATCCAGGCGGGTTTGGCGCAATATCCGCTTGCAACGAATATCGGCGGCACCGCAGGTGTCGAACACGATTTCAACCGGTTGACGGTTTCCGTCGCCGGCCTCGCGGACCGAACGACCTATCAGCAGTCGAAGCTCACCGACGGCTCGACCTTCACCAACGACGACCGCAACTTCAACCAGTTCGGCGGACTTGGGCGCGTCAGCTACGATCTGATGCCGGGCCTCAAGCCGTTCGGCGAGTTCTCGGCCGACACGCGTCTTCACGACGTGAAGTCCGATCGTTCCGGCTATCAGCGCGATTCGACCGGTGGCTACGTGAAGGCCGGCAGCTCGTTCGAGTTTTCGCGGCTGCTGACCGGCGAGGCCGCAATCGGCTATTCGCGGCGCACCTATCAGGATACGCGCCTCACCGACATGAAAGGCCTGCTCACCAGCGCGTCGCTGATCTGGACTGCGACCGGGCTGACCACGGTGCGGTTCGATGCGACATCCTCGATCGACGAGACCACGCTGCCCGGCGTCTCCGGCGTGATCTCCCGCGATTACTCGCTCCAGGTCGATCATGCGTTCCGGCGCTGGCTGATCGGCACGGCGAAGGTCGGCACCGGGACGTCGGACTACGACGGCACCCGCTTCGACCGGCGCTACTTCGTGGAAGGCGATCTGGTCTACAAGCTGTCGCGCACGTTCCAGATCAAGGGACAGGTGCGGCACGACTGGTTGAACAGTTCGGCCATCGGCGCGAGCTCCGCCGCGACCGTGGTGATGCTCGGCATCCGCGTGCAGCGCTAGCGGCACTCGCCTGCGGATATGCTTCGTTGTCCGGTCGCTCCATTCCGACGCAATCCGGAAATATTTCGTTAACTCCGAACAATATGAAACCAATCATCTAAAGGCCGCCGCAACGAATTGAGCGCATTCAGACACGCTCAAGGGAAAGGGTGCGATGCGGTTGCGATTACCAATGGGTCAGCCGGGGCGAAGTTCGGCCAAGCTGCTGGTGTGGTGCTCGATTGCGACGATCGTCGGCTTCTCGGCGGTCTGCGGCAGCATGATGCTCGACATGCGCCGCAGCGAGCAGGCGCTGGCGCTGCGATCCATGGAAAACCTCGCCACGACGATCGATTCCGATATCAGCCGCAACATCGAACTCTACGATCTGTCGCTGCGCAATGTCGCGAACAACATGATCGAGCCGGAACTCGCCAGCGTCAGCAAGCGGTTGCTCAACCTTATTCTGTTCGACCATGCCGCGACCGCGAAGCACTTTGGCGCGATCCAGGTGTTCGACGCCGCGGGCAATCTCCTCCACGATTCCGCGACGGACGATCCAAAGCCGGAAAATCGCTCCGACGAAAACTATTTCTCGGTGCACCGGGATAACCCCAATGCCGGTCTGTTGATCAGCCGGCCAGGTCTGCATCGCGGTGCTTACGCGATCGTTCTCAGCCGCCGGATCACAGGCAGGGACGGCGCCTTTCTCGGCGTGGTTGTTGGCTCGTTGCGGTTCAGCTACTTCCACGACCTGTTCGAGCGCCTCAGCCTTGCAGCGGAGGATGTTATCAGCGTTGTCCGGCGGGATGGCGTGGTGATCATGAGGACGCCGTTCGATCTGGATGTGATCGGCAGGGACCTGAGCCAGAGTCCCGGTGTCAAACGTGTCCTCGAGGAGCAGAGCGGAACATTTGAAGGGGCCGGCGCGATCGATCCGATCCAGCGTCTCTATGTTTGGCGCGACAGCAGTCATCCGCTGGTCGTTATCGTCGGCAAATCCTGGACTGACATCTTCGCCATCTGGCGCAGCCAGGCGCTGCGGGTCGGCGTGATCATGCTGGCGCTGATCGCATTCGTCGCCGGAGCGACAATGATGCTGGCACGGGAAATCAAGCGGCGCGGGCGTGCCGAGGACAAGCTCGCAGAACTCGCCATCACCGATGCGCTGACCGGACTCAGAAACCGCCGCAGGTTCGATCAGGTCATCGAGCAGGAATGGCTGCGGGCGCGGCGCCGTCAGGAGCCGCTCGCGCTTCTGATGATCGACGCCGACCACTTCAAGACCTACAACGATATGTTCGGGCATCAAGCCGGCGACCAGGTATTGGTGCGGATCGCAACCAGCATCGCGGGCGCGGTCGAGCGTGCGAGAGATTGCGCCGCGCGTTACGGCGGCGAGGAATTCGCGGTGCTGCTGCCGGGGCTTTCGGCCGATATGGCGCTTGCGATCGGTGAAAACATCCGCACCAGTGTGGAAATGCTGTCCGCGGATAAATGGGCCACCACCGTCAGTGTCGGTGTGGCGAGTGTCGTGCCGAATGAAGCTATGCAGCCGGCGCACCTGATCGAAGCGGCCGACAAGGCCCTGTACGAAGCCAAGTCGCGCGGCCGTAATCAGTCGGTGGTGACGCCGAGAGTGCATCTGTCGCGCGTCGCGTAACGGATTCAATTTTCAAACAGCATGCGCGTGTGGGCTTGCTCCATTCGCGCCAACGAAAGGCGTGCGCATTCGCTCTCGCGCATCGCGCGAGGTGAGCTTTCGTTCTGCCCCTAGAAATTTGAGGGGCATGGAGCGCCGCGAGGCGCACCTTTGTATCGTCTCGCTTCCGGCATCGCGTGCGAGGCGATGTGAGGTCCGAAAGCGCATCGCCTTGCGGCGCTCCATTGCGGCGATTTTGGGCGAGGGGACCGTACTTCCGGGTGCGGACGGGGGAGGTTACTCGACCCCTGATCCGGACGGCTTTCGCCGCCTTCGTCCGCTCCGCGTCCAGCCGGCGAACGGCAGAGCCACATAGTTGGCCCGGACGGTGACCCCAGCCTCCCGGACGCGTGTGTGCGAGACACGCGCGCAGGCGCCGCATCCTGCTCCGCTTCAAAGCGCCCTCGAGAAGCGCCCCTCACGAACAGGACGTGACGAACTTAAGCGCGCTTCAGAACACGGGGACGCGTATCCCCATCACGAAATGTTTCGAGGTCGGATTTCCCCACTCGTCGCTCCGGGGCGCGCGGCTTCGCGCGAACCCGGAGTCCATATCGTGATTCAAAGCAGTCATGGATTCCGGGCCTGCGCCAACCGGCGCATCCCGGAATGACGGTGAGATACTCGCGCGAAGACGCGCGCCCCGGAATGACGGGTGTGCGGCAACGGGACGGCGGCCATCAAGCGGTGTGTAAACCGGACCGGCTCTTGACATCACGATCGCCAAAAGAACAAATAGGGAACACAAAATCAGACCGCGACTCGCCGGGCGCTGTGTCCGGTGTGGCGGAATCTCTGCCAGCATCGGAGAGCCATCATGTTCACACCGGCCACCCAGCAGGACATCGACCGTTACGACCGGGCCGTCGACAGTGCGATCGCGACCTGCGGCGGCGATCTGCGCGGCGCGCTCAAGGCGCTGATCATCGCCAATGAATATCTGGAGGAGGAGTTACGGCAGGTGCTGGATGCGGTCGAGGCGCATGCCGTGAGCGCGATGCCGCGTAGGGAAGTGGCTTAGTAAGGCTCCGGCAGACAACGAGGGAGCTATCCAAGATTATGATGTCATCCCCGCGAAAGCGGGGATCCATCATCACGGAGCTTTCCATTTTGCGAGAGATGCCTGAGCGATCATCCCGCCATCATCTCGGCATTTGATGGTTATGGGTCCCCGCTTTCGCGGGGACGACACTGTTGTTGCATCAAGACGCGTGCAGAATTGCGCGACTGGCGATCTTAAGGACAGACGCCTACTTCATCAGCTCTTTCGCCAGCGCCATGTACATCGGCAGCGAGACCGGATCGTTGGCGGCGTTGGCCGCCATCGGATGCGAGGCGTAGCGGGCGATCACCATCTCCGCGGTCGGATCGACATAGATGCTCTGGCCATAGATGCCGCGCGCCGTGTAGGCGTTGTGCTCGTTGTGGGTGATCCACCACATGTCGCGATAGGACCAGCCCTTCAGCAGCGTGTAACCGGCCTTGGCGAAGTCCTCCTTCTTGCCGCCCTGTGTGACGTCGGCGACGGCGGCTTCAGGAATGACCTGCTGTCCGTTGAACTTGCCCTTGTTGCGCATCATTTCGCCGAAACGCGCGAGGTCGCGCAGCGCGGTGTTGTAGCCGCCGCCGCCGGATTCGGTGCCGACGCTGTCGACCATGAAGTAGCCGTCCTGCTCGGCGCCGAGCTTCGACCAGATTTCCGACGACAGCAGCGCCGCCAGAGACTGGCCTGAGGCGCGCTTGACGATCCAGGCCAGCACTTCGGCGTTCGCCGTCTTGTAAGCGAAAGCCTGTCCATGCTCGCCTTCCTTGTTCAGCTTGACGAGGAAGTCGTAGAAACTGCGCGGCCCCTGATAACCGGGCGCGATCGGCATCATGCCGCCGGCGCGGGCGTAGTCGAACACCTCGGCGTTCGGATCGGAATAGTTCTCCGAGAATTTCACGCCGATGGTCATGTCCATCACCTGGCGCACGGTGGCGTCGCCATAGGCCGTGTCCTTCAGTTCGGGCACATACTTCGTGACAGGGGCCGCGGGATCGAGCTTGCCGTTGGCCGCGAGCACCGCCGCCAGCGTGCCGACGAACGACTTCGTCACCGAGAACGCGATGTGCGGCAGTTGCGGGCTGCCTTCCCCGAAATACTTTTCATAGACGATCTTGCCCTTGTGCAGCACGACGATGCCGTCGGTATAGGTCAACTGCATTGCGTCGTTGAAGGTGACGGCCTTGCCGTCCATCGTTGTGATGGCGACGGCGCCGAGATCCTTTTCGGCGCGCGGCAGCGGCACGACGGGTCCTTCGCCGCGCGACACTGTCGCGGTCGGCACCAGTTCGCGGAAGTGGCTGAACGACCAGCGCGTGTTTGGGAAACGTGACGACGAGCCATCGATAAAGCGGATGGTCTTGTCCGGCGGGGGCGGAAAGCCCTGCATCAGGCCGAGCGTTTTCGGATCGGTCTGCGCCGCCGTCGGAAGCGGCTGGGCGGTTTGCGCGTTCAGGGCCGTCGAAAACAGTGTGCCTGCTCCCGTGAGCGCGAGCAGGGCGGCGGCATATCGTGCGGCGTGCGTGCGGATGGTCATGGCATTTCCCCGGCAGTTATTCTTGTTGGCGGCGAAGCCTAACCGAGCACCTCATCGCAAACCACATATATTGGGGCGTTGCGTGCAACAAAAAAACCGCGAGACGAATGTCTCGCGGTTGGTCGTGATCGCTCAGGGCGAAAAACTTACGGGCAGGGATAGCGGTTGCCGTCGTTGTTGAGATAGGTGCCCGATGCGGGATCGTAGGAGCGATAGCGCTGCGCGCAATAGGCTGCATTCTGCTGGGCCTGCGCCTGCGACGACGCAATGGCGCCGCCGATGATCGCACCCGCGGCGAGGCCGATGCCGACGCCTGCGGCCGTGCTGCCGTAGCCGCGCCGATAGTAGCCGCCGCGATAGCCATAACGGGGACCGTAGCCGTAACGCGGGCCGTAGCCACGGCGAACGGGATAGTACTGAACGTTCTCAACGTTGCCTGAGGCCGCGCCTGACAGCATCGTGTTGTTCATCAGCGGTGCCGCGGCTGCGGGCTGCGCGACGGCGAGGGCTGCCGAACCGGCAAGAAGTGCGGCTGCGAGAAGTTTTGTTGTTCGCATGTATTTTCCTTCAATGCGCGTAAGGAGGTGAGGTGGATATTTGAAAATGCGACGTCGCGAGGCGCGACTGTCTCTGGGGTGGGAGATGGTAACCCTTTGTGGTCCAAAAGGTTCCGTATCATCGCACCTCGATGGCGAGGGTCGGACACAAGTCCGTGTGCCCTCTCTGCGAACGGGTCATTCTTCCGGTTCGCGAATGCGGCGGCGATCCTTCACGACACCGATCGTGACGCCCATGCGCTCGACCCTGGCGATGACTTTTCCTGCGAGAATGCGATCGCAGTTCATGTGCGTCGGCGCGATGTAGAAATCGGCAAGACGCCAATCGCTCATCTTGATCCATTGCAGGTTCGGCCGCGCATACTCCTCATAGGAGACGCGCTCGCCGCACACGGCGACGCGGTAGGTTTTGGTCTGCGCGGTCGCGGGCTCGGTGCGGTCGAGGAAATCGTGAAGCTCTTCGACGGCTTCCGGCATGCTGTTGACCCAGTAGTCGGTGACGAAGCGGCGCGACGCGCCTTCCAGCCCGCCGACGAGCTGGTTGTAATAGAGATACTCGTACGGGTGCAGATGATACAGCTTGCCCGCGGTCCACGTGAAACAGGTCGCAACGACCGCCAGCCACACGATCAGGACATTGCGATGCAGACGCGCGAGCGCGCCGATGGATGTGCTCAGGCCGATGCCTGCGAGGATGGCGATGGCGGGAAACACAAACAGGAAGTGCCGGCAGCCGTCGAATGCCGGTCCTTCCACCACGACCTGGCAGGCCACCGGGAAAAACGCCGTGAAAGCGACGATGCCGATCTCACGGCGCCGGCGGCCTGGAAAACCGCCGGCACGCACCGGCAAAGCCAGCAGTGCGAGCGAAAGGAGCATGCCGCCAAGCGTCAGCAGCGGCAGCCGGATGGCGATGTAGGTCGGCACGTAGGCGCGCGGCACATCGGCCATCTCGTAGACCTGGCCGAACAGGATGGTGCGGATGTGATAGTGAAATTCGCCGAACGACATCAGCCCGCGGACCGGATTGAGCGGTGAGAGCGCCGCCCACGGCCATGCAGCGATCATGATGAGATAGGCGATCACCAGCGCAGGCATGAACCAGAGCACCGAGCGCAATGCGAACCGTGTGCGCTCCTGCCAGTGACCGATCACAGGGCGCGGCAGATTGATCAGGATCGTAAGGCCGAGATATCCCACCATCAGCAGGCTGAGCGATCTGATGCCGAGCGCCGCGCCGGTCATGATGCCGAAGCCGATCACGTCGCGCATACGCGGCGTCGGCAGGTCGCGGCCGGCGCGGATCAGGAAGAACATCGCGCCGGCCATGAAGGAGGCGAGCGGGATGCCTTTGGTGTGGTTGTACATCGCGCCATACCATGAGCCGCACAGCGCAAGCGCAATGATGGCGAAGAAGGCGGCGCGCGGCCCGGCGATCAGCCGTGTGGCGGCGCCCGCGGCGGCGATCCCGCCGATGCCGATCAGCGCACACAGCAGATGGCGCAGTTCATACTGATCGACCGGGATGATGGCGCTTAAGCCAAGCCCCAGGAGATCGAACAATCCGCCGTAGAGATAAAGATTGTCGAGCTTGAACAGCGACTGGTCGGTGAAGCCGCTCTTGTAATAGGCGATGATCAGCTCGCCGTAGCGGTGCTGCACGCCTTCGTCGTTGGAGATCGCGTAATCCTGGAAGGTCCAGATCGCGACGACGACAAGGGCTGTCAGTGCCGTGCAGGAGGCGAGATCGAAGACATTGCGGCGGCTGATCCAGAGCGCATAACGCTTCAGCCGCTCGCCAAGGCCGGCGCCGGCGAGATTGCGGCCGGAAATATCCAGCCCGCCACTTACGGAATCGGTCATCCCCCTGCGTCCTCAGCCCCTTCGCCATGCCCCCATGACGATGCCGGCGTCTGTGGCCGGCTTGGGTTGACCATAGGTGCTAATGATAGGACCGCTCAAGAAAATTGCATTTTGCGATGCGAGATGGAGCATCGGAAAAAAGTATCAGACAACCACCGTTAACCGTTTTGCGGCGCGGGTGATGCCGGTGTAGAGCCAGCGCGCGCGGCTGTCCTGGAAGGCGAAGCTTTCGTCGAACAGCACGACGTCGTTCCACTGCGAGCCCTGGGATTTGTGCACGGTCAGCACATAGCCGTAGTCGAACTCGTCATAGGGCCGGCGCTGTTCCCACGGGATATCCTCGATCCCGCCGCTGAAGCAGTCCTGCCGCACCGAAACCTTCGTGACCTTCGCGCCGAATTCCTCGTCCGGCGACAGCCGCATGGTGAGAATCTTCGACTTCGACGGTGTGCGCGATTTCACGCGCCAAAGTCCGCCGTTGAACAGCGCCTTCTTGCGGTTGTTGCGCAGGCAGACCAGCTTGTCGTCGGCCACCGGCAACGGATCCTCGATGCCCTGCTTCTGCCGAACGCGCATGTTGTACGCGCGCCGCGTGTTGTTGCGGCCGACCAGAACCTGATCAGCGCCCATGACGCGGTCGGGATCAAGCGCGTCGCGGCGCACGACCTCGCTTTCGCCGAAGGTACCGAGATCGAGACTGCGGCCCTCGCGCACCGCCATCGACATCCGCACGATCGGATCGTCCTGCGCCTGACGGTGCACCTCGGTCAGCATCGCATCCGGCTCGGCATCGGTGAAAAAGCCGCCGCCCTGGATCGGCGGCAACTGCGCCGGATCGCCCAGCACCAGCAAGGGGCAATCGAACGACATCAGGTCGCGGCCGAGTTCCGCGTCGACCATCGAGCATTCGTCGATCACGATCAGCTTGGCCTTGGAGGCGGGCGCGTCGTCCCACAATTCAAAGCTCGGCTGCTCCTCGCCGGATTCGCGGGTGCGGTAGATCAGCGAATGAATGGTGGAGGCATTGTCGCAACCCTTGTTGCGCATCACCAGCGCGGCCTTGCCGGTGAAGGCTGCGTATTTCACGTTGCCGTTGACGCCCTCCGCAATATGCCGCGCCAGGGTAGTCTTGCCGGTGCCGGCATAGCCGAACAGCCGGAACACCGGCGGCGTGCCGTTCTTGCCCGGCTTGGCCTTGAGCCAGTCGGCGACGGCGCGAAGCGCCTGATCCTGATGCGGCGTGAAGGAGGTCATCGTGATGTGCTGGATACTTCAAATAAGACGAACCGCAAGCGGATAAGGCGCCGCTGGCGGGGCAGATGTGCATACCTGACTCGCGGCCCTTATGATGACAAATTATGCGGAGTTTCGTGACGAAACATCCGTCGCCATCGCCGCCGCTTCTCATATATGGTTCGGCCTGAAGATCCCAAATCGACCGGTGCGCCATGGAACGGCTTTTTCTTCAGATTGCCACCGCTTTCAGCGCGCTGGTGCTGCTTGGTCTTGGACTGTGCGGGGTGGCTCTCGGTGTTCAGTTTCTGCATGGCGTCGGCACCATCACGGTCGATAATTACTTCCGGCTTCTCTCGGGAATGATGGCCGGAATGGGTTTCGTGCTTCTGGCCTCGATCCCTCATGTCGAGCGGTATCGCGAGCGGTTCGGAATTCTGACCTTCATGATCATGCTCGGCGGTCTGGCGGAGCTTTATGCGGTGGTGCTGCACGGCGTTCCGAGCGTCGGCGCGATGTTCGGCCTGTTCATGTCATTGATTTACGCGCCGCTGCTGTGGCTGCTGCAACGGCATGTCGCCAGACGCGCCGCACCGGGTGCGCACTGACAGGCGCAGAACGAACGCACATGGCGAGAATCTTCAAGCGCGTGTTTATCGGACTTGTTGTCGCATTTGTTGCGGTGGTGTTCGGTCTGTTTGCCTACAATTTCTATCTCCGATCCACGGCGGGTGACGATCCCGCGCCGCCGGTGATCTATGAGCGCTCCAACCGGCCGTCCCGCGCCTGAAGCTCTGCGGCGCGATGCCGGTTGCGCCCCGACAGTCCATATCTGTAAGTTAACGCCACGCTGCGCCTAGCTGGCGATGGGGGTGTCCCCGAAACAACAATAAACGGGGAGACGCGCCATGAGTTCTGCTGAAAATTCGTTCGACTTCACGCCGCTGCTGGCCAGCGGATTGCCGCCTGCGGCTGCGAAATGGAACGGCTTCCCGAAGTACAATTTCGTCGGTGGCAACAATGACGCCGATCAGGTGCCGGTCGACCGGCTGCTGGCGGCATCGACCGCGGTGCTGAGGCGGGAAGGTGCGACACTCGCGACCTATGGGCTCAACAGCGGACCGCTCGGCTACCGGCCCTTGCGTGAATTCCTTGTCGGCAAGCTCAGGCGCGATGCGGGCATTACCTGCACCGCCGATGAAATCCTGATCACGTCGGGCTCGCTGCAAGGCCTCGATCTGGTCAATGCGCTTCTCACATCGCCGGGCGATACCGTGCTGATCGAGCAGGAGTGCTATCAGGGTTCGATCACGCGGCTGGTGCGGCGCGGGGTCAATATCGTCGGCATTCCGCTTGATGATGATGGCATGCGGATCGATGCCGTTGCCGCGGCGCTTGCGGATTTGAAGGCGAAAGGTATTCGGCCGAAATACATCTACACCATTCCGACGGTGCAGAATCCGACCGGCACCATCATGAGCGAGCAGCGGCGCGCCGAATTGCTGAAACTGTCCGAAGAGTACGGCGTGCCGGTCTTCGAAGACGATTGCTACGCCGATCTGATCTGGAACGGCAAGCGCCCGCCCGCGCTCTACGCCATGAGCAGGACCGGCGGCGTCATCCATATCGGCTCGTTCTCCAAGTCGGTCGCGCCGGCGTTGCGTGTCGGTTACATCGTGGCGCCTTGGGCGGTGCTGTCGCGCATTCTGCCGATCAAGACCGATGCGGGCTCCGGAGCGCTTGAGCAGATGGTGCTCGCGGAATTCTGCACCGCGCATTTCAGCGATCACGTGCCGAAGTTGGCGCGGGGGTTGCGCGTCAAGCTGGAAGCGATGATGGAGGCGCTGGCCGAGCAGTTCGGCACCGCCGCCGAATTCGACGATCCGCCGGGCGGAATCTTTCTCTGGGTCAAGCTGCCCGATAACGTCGATACGATGAAGCTCTATCAGGCGGCGCTGGCGTCGGGCATTGCGATCAATCCGGGTACGGAATGGTCGGTCAACGCGGGGCACAGCAAGAGCCGGTTGCGGCTGTGTTTCGCCAGTCCGTCGGTGCAGGAGATCCGCGACGGCGTTGCGGCTCTGGCCGAGGTGTGCCGCAGGGAATTCGGCGTGCCCAGCCGCAGCGCGAATGTGGAACGGACGAGTTAACTCTCATGATGCAAAAGATTCTGATCGGTCTGATTGCGATGATCGGATCGTTTCTCGCGCTGATCTTGCTGCAGCCGTCGGACTACCAGATTGCGCGGACGACGACGATCTCCGCACCTCCGCAGGATGTCTTCGCGCAGATCGACGATTTCCATCGCTGGCAGGCGTGGTCGCCTTGGGCGGAGCGCGATCCAAAGGCAAAGGTCTCGTTCGACGGTCCCGCCAGCGGCAAGGGTGCAGTGTTCGCCTGGTCGGGCAACAACGAGGTCGGCGAGGGACGCATGACGCTGGTGGAAAGCCAGCCCGGCGCGCTTGTGAAAATCAGAACCGATTTTGTGAAGCCGTTCGTCGGGTCCAGTTATTCCGACTTCACATTGAAGGGGGAAGGCGAGGGCACCTCTTTGACGTGGAGCATGTCCGGCCAGAACGATTTTATCGGCAAGGCGATCTGTCTCTTTGTCAGCATGGACAAGGTGCTGGGCGGCGAGATGGCGAAGGGACTCGCGGGCATCAAGCGGATCGCAGAAGCGACCGCGAAAAAGCCGGCGCAGAATTAATCTGCGCCGGCAAAATGGCTTTCCCTCCGCGTCGTCTCCGCGAAAGCGGGGTTCATTTTAGAATCGTCATGGCCGGGCTTGACCCGGCCATCCATCTTTATAAACGCATTTTTTTTGAAGAATGATGAATGCGCGGGTCAAGCCCGCGCATGACATCCTTCGATTATTCACGCCGCTGCGACACCGCGCAGTTCGCCGGAGCCCGGCGGCGGGATCGGCTGGCCGTCGTCGGCGTATTCGTTGAGCTTGTTGCGCAGGGTGCGGATCGAGATGCCGAGAATGTTCGCGGCATGGGTGCGGTTGCCGAGGCAATGCTTCAGCGTTTCAAGGATCAGGTCGCGCTCGACGTCGGCCACGGTGCGGCCGACCAGCGCGCGGGTGACCTGCTCGGCGGCGAAGGTCGCATGCGCCACGGCGGGCGGCGTCTTCGCCGTGTCGAGGCGATCGCCGTCCGGCGAGAGAATGGCGTCTGGCCCGATCTCGTCGCCGCTCGCCATCAGCACCGCGCGGTGCATGGTGTTCTCCAACTCGCGGACGTTGCCCTGCCAGCGGTTGGTGGTCAGCACGCGGCGCGCTTCCGCCGAAATCGGCCGCAGCGGCACGCCGTTGGCGTCGGCATACTTCTTGGCGAAATGTTGCGCCAGTTCGAGAATATCGGCGGGGCGGTCACGCAGCGCCGGAATTTTCAGGTTCACGACGTTGAGCCGGAACAGCAGGTCCTCGCGGAATTTGCCTTCCTTGACGGCGTCGGCGAGATTGCGGTTCGAGGTTGCGATGATGCGAATGTCCACCGGCACGGGCCGAGTGCCGCCGACGCGGTCAATGACGCGCTCCTGAATCGCGCGCAGCAGCTTCGACTGCAGGCGGACGTCCATTTCCGAGACTTCGTCCAGCAGCAGCGTGCCGCCGGTGGCTTCCTCGAACTTTCCGATGCGCCGTGCGATCGCTCCGGTGAACGAGCCCTTCTCGTGGCCGAACAGTTCGGACTCCAGAAGGTGTTCCGGGATCGCGGCGCAGTTGATCGAGATGAACGGCTTCCGGGCGCGGTTGGAGCGGGTGTGGACATAGCGCGCCAGCACCTCCTTGCCGGTGCCGGATTCGCCGGTGATCATCACCGAAGCGTCGGAGCCTGCGATCTGCTGCGCCAGCTTCACCACGCGAGCCATGGCGTCGTCGCGGTAGATGAGATCGCGCGAGTCGTTGGCGACCGCGGCCAGCACCGCCGCGATCAGTTCCGGATCGGGCGGCAGCGGGATGTATTCTTTCGCACCGGCATGGATGGCGGCGACCGCGGCGCGCGCGTCGGTGGTGATGCCGCAGGCGACGATCGGAACATGGATATGTTCGGCCTCCAGGCGGATCACGAGATCGCGGATGTCGAGGGCGACATCGACCAGCAGCAGGTCGGCGCCCTTGCCGCCGCGCACCACACGCATCGTCTGTTCACTGTCTTCGGCGTGGGTCACCGTCGCGCCATTCTCCATGGCGATCTTGGTGGCGGTGGTAAGCTGGCCCTTCAGTGTGCCAACGATGAGAAGCCGCATGGTGGTCTCCTGTTATTAAGTCTTGCGAGTGGTCCGGGCCATTTTCGGCCTCGGTTTGCTCAAATGGGTCAGGCGCGTTCCGCCTTGATGATTTCAGTCATGGTGACGCCGAGCTTGTCTTCGACGAGAACGACTTCGCCGCGCGCGACCAGCCGGTTGTTGACGTAGATGTCGATGGATTCGCCGACGCGGCGGTCGAGTTCGAGCACGGTGCCGGGGCCGAGCCGCAACAGATCGGCGACGTCCATCTTGGAGCGGCCGAGCACGGCGGACACCTGAACCGGAACGTCGAACACCGCCTCGAGATCGGCGGCAATTCGCCCGGCATGATCGTCGTCATCGTAATAGTTCTGATCGTTGGCGACCGGCGTATCGGCGGCGTTGAGATCTGGAAGCGGGACGGTGCTGTCTGTGTCGCTCATGGTCGGTCCTCATGGCCGGGAAGCACGGCCTGATTGCGGGACGCGAGATAGCGCCCCACGAGTTCATTGATCTTCGCATCGATGGTGGCGCGATCCAGCGTCACGCCGCCGTCGGCCCATTCGATCTTGCAGTCGCCGCTGGCGATGTCCGGCTCGGCCAGGATCACGAGCTTACCTTCGAAACCGTTGCGCTTCGCCAGTTGTTCGATCTGCACACGGGCGGCGTCGTAGAGCGCGTCGTTGATCCGCACCACGATGTGCGGGGTCGAGGTCAGATGCCGGAAGCAGTCGCTGACCAGCGCCATGACTTCGGTGAGCGGTTCGGCGGCGATCATCTCCGCGCACAGCTTGCGGGCGACCGACAGCGCGACATCGACGGCTTCGGTCTCCATCCGCTCCTCAATGGTCGAGAACCGGCCGGCGATGGCCCTGATCGAAATTCCGATTTCCTCCAGCGCCAGCGCCGCGCGCCGGTCGCTTTCCGCCTTGGCTTCATGCCGCGCAGCCTCATAACCGGCGCGATAGGCGCGTGCTTCCGCGTCGGCCAGTTGCTGGGCGACTTCGGCGGCGGTGGCCGCGCGTTCCTTCGCGACGTCCGGTGCGGCGAAGTCGAGATCGAACAGGAATTTTGCGGGGGCGCCCATCAGTACACCAGCTCGTCGTCAGCACGGTTCTTCTGCAGCATGATTTCGCCCTTGGCCGCGAGATCCTTGGCAAGGTTGACCAGCAGCGCCTGCGCCTCGTCGACGTCGCGCAGGCGAACGGGGCCTGCCGCGGCCATGTCGTCCAGCAGCATCTTGGCGGCGCGGCTCGACATGTTGCCCATGAAGAAGTCGCGCACGGTCTCGTTGGCGCCCTTGAGCGCGATGCCCAGCTTGTCCTTGTCGACATGGCGCATCAGCGTCTGGGCCGATCCGGCGTCGAGCTTGACGAGGTCGTCGAAGGTGAACATCAGCGCCTTGATGCGCTCGGCCGCTTCGCGGTTGTCTTCTTCGAGCGAGGTGATGAAGCGGGTTTCGGTCTGGCGGTCGAAATTGTTGAAGATTTCCGCCATCACCTCATGGGCGTCGCGGCGGCGGGTTTGCGACAGGTTCGACATGAATTCGACGCGCAGGGTCTGTTCGACGCGTTCGATGACTTCCTTCTGAACCGCTTCCATCTTCAGCATGCGATTGACGACGTCGAGCGCCATGTCCTCGGGCAGGATCGCCAGCACGCGCGCGGCGTGTTCGGGCTTCAGCTTCGACAGCACGACGGCGATGGTCTGCGGGTATTCGTTCTTGAGGTAGTTGGCGAGAACCTCCTCCTGCACGTTGGAGAGCTTCTCCCACATGTTGCGGCCGGCCGGGCCGCGGATCTCGTCCATGATGCCGTGGACCCGGTCCGAGGGCAGGTATTGCTGCAACAGCCGCTCGGTGGCGTCGAAGTTGCCCATCAGTGCGCCGGATGCCGACATCCGCGAGACGAATTCCAGCATCAGGTCTTCGACCACATCGGCTTCGACGGTGCCGAGCGAGGACATCACCAGCGACAGCTCGCGGACCTCGTCGTCGTCCAGCATCGACCAGATCTTGCCGCCGTACTGTTCGCCGAGCGCCAGCATCATGATGGCGGCGCGCTTCGGTCCCGACATGGGCTTGGTCTTGGCGCGGCCGTTCTGGCGGCTGGCCAGGGTGGCGACGACACCGGCGATGTCGCTGGTGTTCTGGGCGTTGTTGTTGGTGAGCGCGGGTGCGTTTGCCATGTCGGATCAGGTCGGTTCTGAAAGCCACTGACGAATGATGGAAGCTGTTTCGTTCGGGTTGCGGTCGGCGAGTTCGCCGACGCGGTGCACGGACTGGGCGTGGACCTGGCCCTGGACCTGCGCGACGTCGATCATCTGCGCGGTCGCGTTGCTGGCGATCTGCGGCTGCGGATTGGTCGGCGCCGGCGGGGTTTCCGGCAGGGCCGGGAGCGGAGCATGGGCGGCGGCGGCATCTGCGGCGAGCACGCGCTTGAGCAGCGGGCGCACCACCATGAACACCACGATAACGCCCAGCACGAACATCACGCCGAGCTCCACGAAGTACATGATGTCGTCCTTGGTGAACTGGAACATGCCGAGCAGGCTCTTCGGAGCCTCGGCCGGGATCACCGACGGCACGTCCGCGAAGCGCAGGTTGACGATCTCGACCTGATCGCCGCGCTTCTGGTCGAAGCCGATGGCGGAGCGGACCAGTGCGGCGATGCGGTCGAGGTCTTCCTTCGCGCGGGCCGCGTAAACCACCTCGCCCTTGTCGTTCTTGCTGTAGCTGCCGTCGACCAGCACCGCGACCGAGATGCGGTTGACCCGGCCGGCTTCGGTGACTTCCGTCTTGGTGACGCGGGAAATCTCGTAGTTGTTGATTTCCTCGCTCTTCTTGCTCTGGTCTTTCGCGGTGGCGCCGCCGCCCTGGCCCTGGGCGCCGGGCAACTCGTTATTGACAGTGACCTGGCCGTCGTTGGCGCCCGCAGTCGCGGCGGATTCCTCGCGGGACTGGCTGGAGCGCAGCACGCGGCCCTCGGGGTCGAACTTGTCCGAGGTCTGGGTGATCTTGTTGTAGTCGAAATCGGCGGTGAGCTGGACGCGGGCGCGGCCGGAGCCGACCACCGAGGAGACGATGGCTTCGACCTGGTCGCGCATGCGCTTCTCGAACGACGCGCGGCGCTCGTCGCCGCTGCCGCTGTCGCCTGCGCCGTCGCCGGCGGCGCCGTTGGCCAGCAACTGGCCGGCTTCGTCGACGATGGAGACCCGCTGCGCCTTCATGCCGTTCACAGCGGAGGCGACGATATGACGGATGGCGCGGACCTGCTGCGGTTCGAGTGCGCCGCGGACCCGCAGCACGATCGAGGCGGACGGCTCGGGGGTTTCGCGGGAGAACAGCGGCCGCTCCGGCAGCACCAGATGCACGCGCGCGGCCTGAATCCGGTCGATTGCCTTGATGGTGCGGGCCAGTTCGCCTTCGAGGGCGCGCAGGTGGTTGATGTTCTGGACGAAGCTGGTGGAGCCGAGGGCGTCGGACTTGTCGAAAATCTCGTAACCGATGCCGCCGCCCTTGGGCAGGCCGCCTTCGGCCAGCTTCATGCGCAGCCGGGTGATCTTGTCCTTCGGCACCTGGATGACGGCGCCGTCGTTCTTCATTTCATAGGGAATGCCCTGGCGTTCCAGATCCTTGATGATCGCCGAGGAGTCTTCATAGGTGAGGTCGGTGAAGAGGGTGGCCATCGGCGGCGTGGTGACGCGCATGATGACAAAGCCGAAGAAACCGACGAGAGCCAGCGTTACGGCGGCCATAGCCGCCATTCGCGCCGCGCCCAGACCTTTCAGGAAGGAAAACAAACCCTGCACGAACCACCCCAGAGATTCGGCTCACACGCCGACTGGGCAGAATTTGCCTATCTATGGTTTCCATATGGTTAACGACGGTTAACGGGTGAGGAGAAAAAGCGGAAATGCCAAAAACCGGCTTCCCGTAAGGGAGCCGGTTTTCGGAAAATTGCGATGAAATCGGGGAGAAGGGCTTACTGGCGGTACTGCTGGATGCGGGTGGTGCGCAATCCGGCCAGACCGTGCTGGTCGATGGAGAACTGCCAGGACAGGAATTCGTCAACTGTCAGGGTGTAACGGCTGCAGGCTTCCTCAAGGGAGAGGAGACCTCCGCGGACCGCGGCCACAACCTCGGCCTTACGGCGGATAACCCACCGTTTGGTACCGGGCGCGGGAAGATCCGCGATCGTCAGCGGACTGCCATCGGGCCCGATGACGTACTTCACCCTCGGGCGGTGGGGTTCTGTCATGGTGTACTCACAAACTCGAAACAACTGAACTCGTGGGAACAAGCTACCCCCGGCGGCTTAAAATTTACCTAAACCCAAGCCTCCAATACGATTCTCCTTCGATCTGCCCAAAACGGGACAGGCCGGTCCCGTGAGGGACCAGCCTGTGGATATGAAAAGTCTCAGTCAGGAATTGCGCCGCGTCAGCGGATTGTCACATCGTCAGCTCGACGCGGCCTGCTTCACGACACGCTTGATCTGATCGACCGTGTAGTTCTTGCCGCCGATCGACAGCAGCGCCGGGCTTGCGGTGAGGTCGACGGAATCAACGGTACCTTGAACCTCGGTCGAGATCGCAACGTCCTTGCCGCCGGCATCCTTGGCGGTGACTGTCATCTTGTAGTCACCGACCGGCCACTTGGTGCCGTCATTGCCCTTGCCATCCCAGACGAAGCTGGAATTTCCGGAGCCGATGGCGAAGCTGCCGGTGTAAGCGGTCTGACCCGCTGAGTTGGTGATGGTGATGGTCGCGCTCGAATTCTGCGGCGCGTTGAAATTCCAGGTCGCGTTGCCGTCGAAATGCGCGGTGCTGCCATCGACGGCCACGGTCTGGCCGACGAACACCAGCGCCTGCGTCGACTGTGCGCTCTGTTCGATCTTGACCAGCGATTCAAGCTGGCTGTTCGACTTCAATTGCTGTTCGACCTGCGCAAACTGCACGAGCTGCTGGGTGAACTGGTTGGTATCCAGCGGATCGAGCGGGTTCTGGTTCTGCAACTGCGTGGTCAGCAGCATCAGAAAGGATTGAAAATTATCCGCAATGCCGGTCGAACTGCTGTTGGTGTTGCTCGAATTCGAACCGGACGAATTGTTTGTCGCGGGCGCCGACGTCGGTATCGTCGGCATGGTTGCTGCATCGACCGCCATGATGGTCTCCTCAAATCCTGATGTCGACGCCGCTGCTCGCTCCGAGCATGCGGCCGTAGGTTCGTCCTGCGACCTGTGCGGGGACGGCGTCTTCTTCGGTGATGACAACGCGCTGCGAATTGCGGCCGGAGCCGTTATCGCCATCGCGGCCTGAGGACGACTGGTCGCGCAGGCTGAACTGCAATCCCGAGTCGCCGGTCTTCAGGCCCGCGTCCTCCAGCGCCTGCTGGAGCCTCGGCGCGTCGTTGCGCAGCATGTCGAGCGTCGCCGGCCGTTCCACCGTCAGGTGCGAGGTGACATTGCCGTGCTTGTCGACGTCGAGGCGCACATCGATGCGGCCGAGCTCCGCCGGGTCGAGACGTATTTCAAAGCGGCTGTTGCCGCCCGCCGCGCGCAGCGCGATGTCAGCGGCAAGGCCGTTCAGCGGCACCGGCGCGCTGTCGGCGAGCGTTGTATTCGCCGCGGGTACGGGGATCGCCGTGAGATTGGCGGCGTGGACCTGAACCAACGATTGAACCGCGACAGGTGGCTGCAAACCGGGTTCGGTCTGCAGCGCCGGCTGCGGCGCGGAAGCAGCAGTGCGGTGCTCGGCTTGCGGCGTTGCCTTGGCAGCGTGTTTCGTTGGCTCGGCATCGGTCGTACCGGATTCCGCAGCCGCCTTGTCATGCTGCGCCGGCTTGTCGTCTGCATTCGATGCAGCGGTCTCCGGCTTGACGGTCTGATCCGGCACCGGCTTGGCCGATGGATCGGCAGCCTGCTTGCCGTCCTTGCCATCCTTTGCGGGCGCGGTCTCCGTCGTCTTTGCCGGGATTTCGGTCTTGCCGCCGTCGGACTTGATGACGGTGGTTGCCGCAGCGGTCGCGGCTGTTGTTCCCGGCGTGGCGGCGACCGCTGGAGCTGACGGATCGGCTGCGGTGGTTGCGCTGGTGATCGCGGCCTCCGCAACTGCCGCTGCCTGCGCGGCCGATGCGTCGGCGGGCGTGATAACGGCCGATGTACCGGTGATCGCCGCCGTTGCAGCGGTCGTCGTGGCAGACGCTGTTTCGTCTGCGGCTGCGGCAACCGGATTGGCTGCGGCGGTGATCACGACCGCGACCGGATCGGTGACGATGGCTGGAATTACCGGAATCGCGGCGGCGTCATCGCTGCCGGATTTGTCGTCGGTTTTCGTGGCGTCAGACGCGGTTTTATCCTTGCCGTCGGTCTTGCCGCCGGTTGCCTTGGCATCGGCCGGTGTGGAGGGGCCGGCATCCTGCTGCGCGGCGCTCGAATCCTTGTTCGCGGAGGTGGGGCTATCGGCCTGCGGCCTGTCCTTGCCGGGAGGGGGGGCATCGGCCTGCCGCGTGTCGCGGGAGTCGCGGCGAGGCGGGGCCGGCGTATCCGGCGCGGGGCGGGGGTCGGAGCTGGCGCTGGCATTGCTGTCCACCAGTGCGGCGAACCCGTCCGAGGACGGCTGTTCGGCGCGTGTCTGCCTCGCCTGCGGATCGAAAGCGGCATAGGCGGGCTTGGATGCGGCTGGTTCCGGGGTAACGCTGAACACGGGCGGCCTTTCAGGTGATTGCTTCCTCTGTTGAGCAAGGACCGGGCCACCGACAATGGATTATAAAGACGTTATATTTCAATGGCTTGCTGGGTGACGGCCATGGCGGAGACGGGCGTGGAACCGGGGGCTTTCTGCCCGGCGGCAAGATTTTCCCCCCAAAAGAGCCGGGTTTAATTGCAATGGATCAAGGCCGACCGTGATTGCCTCGGCTAGGGTCGGACTATAAGTAAAGTGCAAACCCAGAAATGACCGGTTGCGGGCGGTAGTGGCCCGGCAACAGCAAGATCGGCCCCTGTCATGCTCAACAGCCTCGACCTCGAAGGTCGCCCGGAAGACACCCGGGTCGTCGTCGCCATGTCCGGCGGTGTCGATTCGTCGGCGACCGCTGCGCTGCTGAAGGCCGAAGGCTACGACGTGGTCGGCATCACCTTGCAGCTTTACGATCATGGCGCCGCGACCCACCGCAAGGGCGCCTGCTGCGCGGGCCAGGACATTCACGACGCGCGCGATGTCGCCGCGCGTCTCGGCATTCCGCATTACGTGCTGGATTACGAGAGCCGTTTCCGCGAGTCGGTCATCGAGAGCTTCGCCGAGAGCTATGTGCACGGCGAGACGCCGGTGCCCTGCATCGAGTGCAACCGCTCGATCAAGTTTCGCGATTTGCTGAGCACCGCCCGCGAACTCGGCGCCAAGGCGCTCGCCACCGGACACTATGTCGCCTCGCGCCGTCTGGAAGATGGATCGCGCGCGCTGGTCTGCGCCGCCGATGCCGACCGCGACCAGAGCTACTTCCTGTTCGCGACCACGCAGGATCAACTGGCCGACGTGCGCTTTCCGCTCGGCGACATGACGAAGGCGCAGACCCGCGAACTCGCGCGCCGCTTCGGACTGTCGGTCGCCGACAAGCACGACAGCCAGGACATCTGCTTTGTGCCGACCGGCCGCTACACCGATGTGATCGAACGCCTGAAGCCGAACGCCATGGAGCCGGGCGACATCGTCGATCTCAATGGCCATGTGCTCGGCCGCCATCAGGGCATCGTCGGTTTCACCATCGGCCAGCGCCGCGGCCTCGGCATCGCGGCGAGCGCGCCGTTGTATGTCGTGCATCTCGATGCACAGACGCGCCGTGTTGTGGTCGGCCCGCGCGAGGCGCTGAATGTCCGCCGCATCCTGTTGCGCGACGTCAACTGGATCGGCGGCGGCGATCTGAATTCTGCGATCGGCGACGGCCTCGAGATGTTCGTCAAGGTGCGCTCCACCCGTCCGGCGCAGCCGGCCTGGCTGCGCCGCGTTGGCGGTGCTTATGAAGTCGAACTCGTCGACGGTGAAGAAGGCGTGTCGCCGGGACAGGCCTGCGTGTTCTACGATGCGCCTGCGGGACAGGCGCGCGTGCTCGGCGGCGGCTTCATCAGCGCCGCGCCGCGCGACCTTGTGTCAGTGCCGCGTCAGCGCGAAGCCCTTGCCGGATAACGTCTGGTCCTTCAAGAATAAGGGACTTCCGGCCGATCGTGCCGGACAAGAACAAGTGTTGCGTAACAGGGCGGGGACATGACCAACGACATCGATCGTGCCGGAGTGGCGAAGGCCTACGCCGCGTGGGCGCCGGTTTACGACATGGTGTTCGGCAAGGTGTTCGACGAGGGCCGCAAGTCGACCATCGCCGTGGCCGATGCGATCGGCGGCCGCGTGCTCGATGTCGGCGTCGGCACCGGATTGTCGCTGTCGGATTATTCGCGCACCACGAAGCTCCATGGCGTCGATATTTCCGAGCCGATGCTGCGCAAGGCGCAGGAGCGCGTGCGCGCACAAAACCTCACCAATGTCGAAACGCTGTCGGTGATGGATGCGAAGAACCTCGCATTCCCGGACGGCACGTTCGATGCGGTTGTGGCCCAATATGTCATCACGGCGGTGCCGGACCCGGAAGCGACGCTCGACGATTTCATGCGCGTGCTGAAGCCGGGCGGTGAACTCATTCTGGTCAATCACATCGGCGCGGAAAGCGGCCCGCGCAAGATCTTCGAACTCGCGTTCGCGCCGCTGGCGCGGCGGCTTGGCTGGCGGCCGGAATTTCCGTGGGCGCGGCTGGTGAACTGGGCTGCGAAACACGGCGGCGTGACACTGGTCGAGCGCCGTCCGATGGCGCCGATGGGGCACTTTTCGCTGATCCGCTATCGCAAGGGCTGATTGCCGCGATGTGTCGCAGGGAACATCCGCGCTGCTGCGCCGTTTCCGTTCCATGACAATGAAACTCCCGATTGCCATAAGCGCCGCGCTGGTGGTGTTGCCTGCTGTGGCCTTTGCGCAGGCGCCGCCCGCGCCGGCGACGCCCCCAGCGCAAACTGCGCCCCCAAATCCCGACCGTGCAGCGTCGACCAACTGCACGCCGACCGAGGCTGTTCCGCACGAAGGCACCGTCGCGCCGCGAGGAACCACGACAGGACGCGCGCCGGAATCGCTCGGCGACCGGCTGGCGAAATCCGATGGCGTGCTGTGCCCTCCGCCGGGTGTTGACCCCGATATGCACGCGCCGACCCCTCAGGGCGGGACCATGCCGGTGATTCCGCCGCCCGGCAGCCCCGGAGGCGATCCCTCGGTGCGGCCAAAGTAAGGTTTTTCCGCCTTCGCGCGTGCCGTTTCCCGGAGAATGCGCGTGGAAAGCCAATCAGATGGCGCTTTCAGCCATCGTTGCTTGACAGGCATTTGGGTGACTTCTTATATGCCGCCGTTCGCGACCGCGAAGCGGTCTGGACCTGTGGCGAGGTAGCTCAGCTGGTTAGAGCACGGGAATCATAATCCTGGGGTCGGGGGTTCGAGTCCCTCTCTCGCTACCATCACATCCCCCGCACTGGAACGATCAAAGAACGACGGCTCTCCGAGCAGGCTTTCGGGGTGTCCTTTCAGACGGATCATGGGCTTGCTGACCGGCTGGCGCCGGAACAACGGTGATCGTCTCGATCACGTCGCGAATGGACCGAGCCAGTCCCTCGTGACCTGCCGGCAGGTCCTCGCCCACGAAGTCCGCCGACGTATCGATCAGTTTTCGGAACGAGCGGGAGTAGGCCAACACCTCGTCGTGGGGGCGCTTGCCCCGGAGGCGTTCGAGGTGCGCGGCGTAAAGGTCGCGTTCCGCGAGCAGATCGCTCGTCAATCCAATCCGAGAAACTTGTCGCTGAAGCTGGCGTCACTAAGCAGCAACTCGCGCGTGCCCTCAAGGACGACGCGGCCGCTCTCGATGACGTAAGCACGATCCACGAAATCGAGCGCGCGATGGATATTCTGCTCGACCAGCACAATGGTCATGCCGTCTGCTGCGATGCGTCTGAGGGCTTGCATGACTTCATCGACCAGCAGCGGAGCTACGCCGAGGAACGGCTCGTCGAGCAGCAAGATGCGCGGTGACGTCATCAAAGCGCGTCCAATGGCGACCATCTGCTGCTGGCCACCGCTCAGCTCGCCTGCGTTCTGCCCGTTCTTTTGCTTCAGAACTGGAAACAGTCCGTAGACCTTATCGAGGTTCTCAGCGAGGACACATCGCGCGCCCGGGAGATAAGCACCCATCTCGAGATTTTCGCGAACGGTCATTTCAGGAAACAGCCTGCGACCTTCAGGTACAAGCGCAAGTCCGTGTGTCACGCACTCGGTCGGCGATTTGCCTGCGAGCTGGTGTCCGAGAAGTCGTATCTCCCCGGACGTGGGCGGATAAAGGCCGATCAGTGCGCCGAGTGTCGTGCTCTTGCCTGCACCGTTTGCACCGAGAATGCCGACGCACTCGCCCTTGGCGACACGGAAGGAGACGTCCCACAGCGCCTGCAGGCTGCTGTGGGAGACAGAAAGATTCGAAACTTCAAGCATATTGGTCATGCGACGTTCGCCGGGCCGGTTCCGAGATAGGATTTCAGGACTTTGGGATCCTTAACGGCTTCTGCAAGCGGGGCATCGGCAATGACGACGCCCTGCTCCAGCACGATGAGGCGGTCCACGACCTGCGCGAGCGCCGAGAAGATGTGCTCCACCCACATGACCGTGATGCCGTAGGTATCGCGGATGTCCCGTATATGCCCGACAAACTGCTTCACCTCAGCGGGCGTCAGTCCGGATGCAACTTCATCCACCAGCAGCAGCTTCGGCTTGAGCGCAAGTGCACGGGCCAGTTCGAGGCTCTTCTTTTCCTGCAAGGTGAGTGAGTCGGCGCGACTTGACAGCCGGTCTTGAAGTCCGACGAACGCCGCGAATTGAGCGCTTTCTTCGAAGGCGGTGCTGAGCGCTTTGTTGTCCGCGCGATAGGTCAGCGCGATTGCGATGTTCTCGAGTACGGTGAGGTCGCCGAACGGGCGTGGATTCTGGAAGGTTCGCCCGACGCCGACGCGCGACACCTCGTCGCGCCGTAAGCCGTCGATGGGGCTGCCGTCGAAGATTATCGTTCCCGTGGGCTCATAGACTTTCGATATGCAGTTGAAGAGCGTGGTCTTTCCGGAGCCGTTGGCGCCGACCAGCCCGACGATCTCGCCCTGGCGGATTTTGATGTTCACTGCGTTGACCGCAATGTTTCCACCGAAACGCATGGTGAGGTCGCGGGTCTCAAGCAAGACGTTCCCGCGCTCGTTCGAGGTCCTGATCGGGAGTTGGCCTGCATGCAGCGGCACGACATTGGATGGCTTGCCAATGTCGCGGTGATGATCCCGCGATAGCAAGCGAACGAGTGGAATGTTCTGGGCAAATTGCGCCCGCAGCAATCCGCCGGGCATAAAGCGGCCGATCAGGAGGATAACAAGACCATAAACGGTTGCCTGCAAGATGGTTATATTGACGAGAAGCCATTGCTGCAGGGCGAACAGGATCACGACGCCGACAACAGGTCCCCAGCGTTTACCGGAGCCGCCGAGGAGAGCCATCGAGATGGGAACCAGCGCGACGTTCAGGCCAAACACCGTCGGCGGGTCGATATAGCTGAGCTGCCAGCCTTGAATGGCGCCCGCCAACGCAGCAAATGCGGCACTCAGCACAAGCACCGCGAGCTTGGCCGGGAAGATGCGGATTCCCACGATCTCCGCTGCCAGTTCATCGTTGCGAATGCTCTTGAGGGCATAGCCGAAGCGGCTGGATGTCAGCATGCCGGTCAGCAGGAACGTCACGACGGCGAGGATGAGAATGAGGTAGAACGCGGTACCCAGCACGTAGTGCGGCGGAAGCACAATTCCGTCTGCTCCACCGGTGACCGGAGTCAGATTAAAGGCAAGCAGTTCAAACAGCGGAAGCAGCGCGAGTGTGGCGAAAGCAAAGTAATCGCCGCTCAATCGGAACAGGGGAAAAGCGAGCAAGGCGGCGACTGCTGCTGTCAACACGCAGGCCACGCCGAGACACACAGGCATCGGCACGCCTCTGACGAGCAGAATGCAGAAAACGTAGGCGCCGAGGCCGTAAAATACGAAATGGCCGAGATTGACGTAACCGGCTTCGCCGCCAACCCAGTCCCAGCTTTGCGCGAGGACAAAGGCAACCAGCAACGTCATGCCAATGCTTGTTGCATAGGCAATGCCGAGCAGGGGAAGCGCCGCAAAAGCCGCGACAACGACAATTCCGGCGGAGAAAGCGAGAGAGCGGCTCGGCATGTCAGGCTCTTTTCCAGGAGGTAAGCCCGCGCGGGAACAGCACCAGGATCAGGAGGAGAAGGACGATGCTGATGGCCGGCGCCCATTCAGAGGACCAGAAGAAGGCCGTAAAGGCCTCGGCGAGGCCGAGCAACAGGCCGGCGATCAGCGCGCCAATCAGGTTTCCGATTCCGCCCAGAACGATGATGGTGAATGCCTTCACGGTCAGATGAAATCCGGCGTAAGGATCGATCGGGAACGTCATGGCATAAAGAACGCCGGCAATGGCCGCGAGTGCGGAGCCGAGACCGAACGTCATCGCGTGGACCCGGGCGCTGCGTACGCCGCAGATCTCGGAGCCCACATGATCCTGCGTGACGGCACGAACGGAGCGGCCGAACCATGAGCGCTGAAGGAAAAAATGGAGTGCGATCGTAAACAACGTAATGCCTGCAAGCATGTAAGCCTGCGACGTCGGGATCAGGATGTCGCCGATCTCGAAAACATCCGAACGGATCGGGATGTTGCGCGGTCGGGGGCCTGCAAGCCACGCGGCGACGTCGCTCAGGATGATCAGCGCGCCAACCGTCGTCAGCACGGTGCCGACCGTGGTCTGGAAGTGGTTGCGCTTGCGCAACGGACTGAGCAGAAAAAGGAAAAACCCGCAACCGAACAGAAAGAACACCGGAACGAGGATCACCAGCAACACCACCGGATGCCAGTTGAGCGCGGCATAAAGCACGCTGGCCGCGATGCCGGCGGTTGCGAGCAATGTGCCGTGCGCGAAGTTAAGAATGCGCGCCACGCCATAGATCAGGGACAGGCCAAACGCGAACAAGGCATAGAGGCCTCCGATGAGGAGGCCTCCAATGGCGACTTGTGCCACAATGTCAAAAGACATGATGCGGTCTTCACTTATTGCCAGCTAGGCGATGGCCAGCGCAGCTTGCCGGTTGCGGATTTCTGCGGCCACACGACGGCGACTTTTCCGTCCTGTATCTGGATCGTGAACGCGCCGTTCGTGGTCGGGAAGCCGGTATCGTCGAATACGACATCGCCGGTCGGAGCCTTGAACGTTCCCTTGGTCAGCGCTGCGCGAACCTTTTCGCGGTCGACGGCGCCGGCGCGTTCGATGGCCTGCACCATGACTAGATATGACGAAATGCGGCCCATGGTGAAAATGCTCTCGAACATATCGACCTTCGATCGCTCGAGAACCCGCTTGACCAGATCGCTGTAGTCACCGCCGATGCCGGGATACCACGCCAACTCGCCGGTCATTCCCTCGACATCCTTGCCGGTTTGACGGGCGAGCGCGCCCGTCAGCATGGTGTGATGAACGTCCATCGCCTTGATGCGCTGTTGGCGCATCTGCTGAACCAGCGGGCCGGAGACATTATCGAACGATGCGATGTAGACGATGTCAGGCTTGGCGGCGCGGACCTTCAGGACGATGGCGCTGAAGTCCTTGGTATCGGCCGGGAACATCTCGCGTCCAACAATCTGTAAGCCGGTGGCTTCGGCCTTCTTGCTCCAGGTTTCCGTGATTGCCTTCATCACAGGATTATCGTGGGTGACAAAGAAGATCGTTTTCGGCTTCGGCTGAACGTTCGCGATCATGTCGAAGTAACGTTCGGACCAGAGCGGCACGACTGGATAGGGCGTGCCCCACATGTATTTCAGTCCGCGTTCGTAGGCCGACTTGGTTGCAACATTCGCTGCCACCAAAGGAATCTGATTTCGCTCGGCCACTGTCGGCACCGGCAATCCCAGCGACGTCCAGTCGGGTCCGAGGAAGAAGTCGACCTGGTCGACAGTCGCCATCTTTTCATAAAGAGAGACTGCGGTGGTGGGATTGCTCTGGTCGTCATAGATGACAACCTTGACTGGCAGCTTCTTGTCGCAGGACTTGACGAAAATGCCGCCGTCCTTGTTGATTTCGTCGAAGAAATTTTCCGTCATCTGACGCCAGCGATCGGTGAGCGTCGAGAACGGGCCCGTCTCTGAAATGGTGGTGCCGAGCAGGATGGGGTCGGTGCAGCTTCCGACCTTGGCGGCTGCCGGCGACACAGTGCTGACAATGGCTGCAAAGAGGCTGCCGCAGAGCGCGGCATGGACAATTTTCATTTTTCCCCCCGAGATATTATTTTTCTGCTGCAAGCTATTGTCCATCGAACTATCAGCGCAAATAGTCATTTATGATGAACGACATCATCTGCGCTGATAGGGATGTTTCAGCGCGCTACGGCCCCTTCGTTGCGTGCATCGAGCTGAGGCACATCGATCTCCGGGTCGTTCGGCAATAGATCCTTGCGCATGTATTTGTTCGAGTTGCCGTTAAACAGCGTGCCAATCAAGCCGCGATCAAGGTCACTCGTCCCGAACAATGCGTCGCAGATCGGAAAGGTGAGGTTGAAGTTGCGGGTCTGCATGAATCCCAACACGTGATGGATATAGTGCATGCGCCGGACTGTGTTGATGAGCGGGACATACTTGAGAAACGGATAGTCCTCATCATCGAGGTGCGACAATGTGTGCAAACCCTCGTACAGGAGATAGTAGGCCGACATCGTGAATACGACGATGTAACCGGCGTTCGCATTGACCAGCAGGCCGAAGACAAGCGCGGCGGGCAGCGATGCGAGCACGAAACCGAGCGGCGCGAAAGGCGGAAAGAGAAGTGCCCGCCATTCCTTGTGCCCATCATATCCAAGATCGTGATGAGTGAAGAACTGGTGATGCACAGTGCAATGGCGTTTGTAGATCATCTCCAGTCCCTTGACCGGCCGATGCAGGATGTAGCGGTGTGCGGCCCATTCGATCCAGTTCCCGAACAATGCGATCGGAATGACCAGCCACCATTCCCATGTCGCGTTATGGATATGCTGCCAGCAATAGAAAAGAGTGCCGCCAGTAATGAGCAGCGTAAAGCAGAGATGGATCGCGCCGTGGTACCACGGCGGGGTTTCCTCGACGAACTTTTGACGGAATACTTGCTGACGGCGCTGTTCGCGCAGGTCACGGTTCTCATCCTGAAAAACGACATCCATTTTCATATTTTCCTCCAGACCCCGCTTTGCGCGGGAATTGACCGGAAGAAATCTAGAATCCATGCTAAAGGGCTACTTTGCACCGAGGCGGATTTTTTATCATTTCAGATGTTTCTTTAGCGTCGTCGTCCGTGTTTCGCCGATCCGCCATGCATGCTAGAATTATTCTGTGCTGCAGAAAGCAGCGGCTTGCCGGGGTACGTCTGTGACCAAGGCGTTGAGCATCTTGAGCGGAGCTTTCGGGCGAGTCGCTCTTCTTGATATGGACACCTCGCTGGTCGCCCATGCGCACCCTCATTGCCATCTGATCTTCAAGGCCAGCGGTCCCGATCAGGACTTTATCGTCGAAGGACGGGTATTCCCGTTGCGTTATGACACGGCCGTTGCGGTCAACACATGGCAGCGGCACGAATACCTGCACCGCGCCAAGCCTGAGCGAACCGTTTTTCTTGCGTTGTATATTGAACCAGACTGGCTCGCCGAAGCGGATGGCTCCTTTGCGAACTGCACGAGGCCGGGATTCTTCGCGCAATCCGCGATCTCGATCACATGCGAGATCATGCGATTGCGCGCGAAACTCGTGCGCCTTCTCCAGACGGAGCTTCATATTGATGCACGGCAATTGGAAAAACTAATTCTCGACCTCACTCTGGAGGTCGTACATGGCTTCTCAGACTGGCGTGCACAATCATTCGGGAGAGGTGAGCGGCACGTGGCGCGTGATTTCCGGATACTCAAAGCGCTTCGCCAGATCCACGAAAACACCGGGGAAAAAAGGCCGGACCTCGATGGCATTGCAACGGGGGCGGGGTTGTCTCGTCCGCACTTCAACTATTTGTTCCGGAACTGCACCGGCGTCAGTCCGCGTCTCTATGCAAATGCCTGGAGGGTGGAGGCTGCGGTGGGCAAGCTGCGCAAAGAGAGCTCCGATATCGGTGTGATTTCCGGAGATCTCGGATTCACTGCGCAAGGTAACTTCACGCGATTCTTTCAGCAGCACACAGGCGCATCACCCCATCAATTCCGACGCGTGATGGCGGAACTGTCCTAGCCCCGATCCGAAGGTCGGATCATTCAGCCCAAGCTGCCACAGCAGACTGAAATTCAAGGCGACGCCAGAGCAGTTGCTTGAAATCGGCGCATCGGAAATTTGCATCTGACGTGGGTCTGCGAGCACTCGCAGCGTCTGCTATCAGGATGAATGATCGAGAAAATCAAAATCAACTATTTGTTTTGATTGCGGGGCCTGCTTAGCCTGCGGAGCAAGCATGCGTCGCACTGCTCAGAAAGACAAGCTGGATGCAAACCCAAGGGCGGAAACAGATGACAGAGTTTTCGCAGGAGCACCTGGTTGCGGGCCGCAACGGCGAATTGGCCTAGGCGATGGACACTGCTCGTTTTGACGACGTCATTCTTGGTGCAGGGTCTGCTGGATGTGTCCTTGCAAATCGTCTCTCCGCCAATGGCCGCCGCCGCGTTCTTCTCGTGGAGGCCGGACAGGATACGCCCCCGGAGAATACGCCGGCGGAAATTCTCGACAGCTATCCAATGCCGCTGTTTTTCGGTGATCGCTATATCTGGCCTGGTCTCTCTGCCATGGCCGGGCGCACCGCAAGTGGTGGCGCCATCACACGGCCTTATGAGCAAGGCCGTGTGATGGGTGGCGGTTCATCCATCAACGTACAGTCCGCTAACCGCGGGCTGCCGCGGGACTATGATAAATGGCGTGATCTCGGTGCGAGAGGGTGGGGCTGGGAGGATGTGCTGCCCTATTTCCGAAAACTGGAGACCGATCTCGATTTCGGAGGCCCGTTGCACGGCGCAGACGGCCCGATCCCTATCCGGCGCATCAAGCGCGAGGATTGGCCGGCGTTCGGACGAGCAGTGGGAGATGCCTTTTTCGCCAGCGGATTGCCTTTCAGGGAGGATCAGAACGGGGAGTTTGACGACGGCATTTATCCGCCCGCGTTTTCCAATCGGGATGATCGCCGCGTTTCGGCGGCATCCGCCTATCTCGATGCCCGGATACGCAGGCGCAAGAATCTCGCGGTATGGACGGACAGTTTTGCCGATCGGCTTGTCATGCGCGGGCCTCGTGCGTCGCAAGTGGAGATCGTTCGCTCCGGTCAACGTATTGCAGTAAACGCCGGACGTGTGATTGTCACCGCGGGGGCAATACAATCGCCGGCGATTTTGCTGCGCGCCGGAATTGGCGCTCCGGCCGCGCTACGGGGTCTTGGCATCGATGTGCAGGTCGCCCTCCCGGGAGTTGGAGAGAATCTGCGCGACCACCCCGCGCTGACGTTCTGTCAGTTCTTGCCGCGTCACCTTCGTCTGCCGATGTCGGTGCGTCGCGCGAGTTTCGTTGCCCTGCGTTATTCGTCGCAGGTCGAAGGATGCAATGCGTCCGATATGTATCTTACTGCGTCCGCGCGCGCAGGATGGCATGCTCTGGGAGAGCGCCTTGGTCTTTACTTTCTCTGGTGCAACCAGCCGCACTCAGCGGGCAACGTCGCACTGACATCGCCGAATTCGAGAGCGTACCCGAGCGTCGACCTCAATCTGCTTTCGGATCGGCGCGATCTTGAGCGAATGATGGCCGCCGTGCGGCTGCTCGCTCGCCTTGTCGTTGTGTCCGGTCTCAACGCGGCGGCGGACGATTTCTTTCCGGCTTCGTTTTCGCCTCGCATCAAGCGCCTGAGCAGCTTCAATCTGACAAACAGGCTGTTGGCATCTGTTATGGGCGCAATGCTCGACGTTCCGGCCGCACTTCGCCATGTAATGGTGAAAACTATTTTGCTGAACGGTATTACTTTCAGCGATGTGCTCGCCGACGACAAAGCGCTTGAGGATTTCGTTCTGCGCAGCGTTTTCGGCGTCTGGCACCCGACCGGGACGTGCCGGATGGGTGACCCGTCGGATCCGTTAGCGGTCGTTGATCCAAACGGGAAGGTGATTGGAACGGAGAACGTTTACGTCGCCGACGCCTCTGTCATGCCGCGTCTGCCGACGGCGAATACGAACATTCCGACAATCATGATCGCTGAGAAAATATCGGATGCGCTGCTGGCAACTTAGCAGCTTCTCGCGCAGGCTCTTTTAGACGAGCAAGCTTCTGCGTGTCGCAACGCAGCATGTTTAATGAGACGGATTGGTAGTTTGTAAGAACGCTCGGTATCGCCGCAGCGCGCAACATCTTCGAGAACTTTTGCGAACGTGTCATCAAGAACACGGTCAGCAGAGGACGAGGGGATGGGTGTTTCGCTCCGGCTTGGACGGGGCGTTCGTCGCGACATGCGGGACTCGCATACCTTCCGGTCCTTCTAGACTTTTTGCTGTGGTCTCAAGTGCCGTCGTCGGCGCGAGCCACTGTGTTTGATGGAAACAAGAGCTCGCGTCAGCGGAGCGTTTGAGGGAGGCACTGTCATGACAAAGACCGCTGTCGTACTGGCGAGTCTGCTCGCTACCACAGCCATTACCGTTCCGGCTTTGGCCAACGATCCGATCAAGATCGGGGTGGTTACGCCGCTGTCGGGCACGTACACGCCGATTGGACAGCAGGTGCGTTGGGGGCTCGAGCTTGCAACAAAGGAAGTCAACGCGGCCGGCGGTGTCATGGGCCGTCAGATTCAGCTCATCTTCGAAGACGAAGAAGCCAACCCGTCAGTGGCAGTGCAGAAGGCAGAGAAGCTGTTTGAAGTTCAAAAGGTGGACTTCCTGACCGGCACCGTCAATTCTGGCTCTACGCTCGCGGTCGGGCAGATCGCTGAACGCGCCGGAAAGCTAATCGCGACCACGGTTTCGTTCGCGGATTCGATCACCACCGACAAGTGTTCGCCCAACGTCTTCCGCGTCAACGCGCGGGCAGGTCAGCAGGCCACGGCGCTTGCCGCGTGGGTCTCAAAGCAGAAGCCGAAGGCGAAGGTTTTCTTCCTCGGCCCCGACTATGAAATGGGCCGCTCCACGGTTGCGACCTTCAAGAAGACGATCGAGGGACTTGGTGCAACCGCGGCAGGCGAAGTCTTTGCACCGCTCGACAGCAAGGACTATACGCAATACTTCGGCCAGCTTCGCCAGGCCAAGCCGGAGGTGCTCTACACATCGGTGGCGGGCAACGACACGGTCCGCCTGTTGACCCAGATGCAGGACTTCGGCCTGCTCGGTAATCTTCTCGTGGTCGGTGCATCGGGCACGGTGACGTCACAGAACATTGCGGCCATAGGTACGGCTGCCAACGGCTTCGGAACTGGCGTCGGTTACTCGACTCAGATCGATTCGCTGGAGAACAAGAAGTTCGTCGATGCCTTCAGGGCGGCAAACAAGGCAGATCCGGATCTCTACGGCGCCGACAGTTACGGCCTGATCTATTTCTACAAGGCTGCGGTCGAGAAAGCGAAATCAACCGAGACGGACAAGGTTCGTGAGGCGATGAAGGATCTGTCGTGGGACACCCCGCAGGGCAAGAAGACCATGCGCGGAGGTGACCATCAGGCCATTCAGCCGATGTATGTGGTCCGTGTTGATGGCGGCCAGTTCAAGATCGTCGGGGACGTCGGCGGAAACGAAGCGATCGGCCCTGACGAGTGCAAGCGCTTCTGATCCCGAGATAGGGGTTGCCGCCGCTCCCGGCCTTTTGCGAGCGGCGGTCACCACATCACAGACCCATAGCAGTGATAGCGGATGTCCGGATTTCTTGAATATTTCCAGTTCGTGCTTGCTCCGCAAATGATAACGGGGCTGGCTCTCGGCGTGGCGGTGGTGCTTGTCGCGCTCGGCCTCACCATCATCTTCGGCTTGCTGGATGTCATCAACATGGCGCATGGCGAGTTCTACGCCGTTGGTGCCTATCTTGCGCTGGCGCTAGGCGCGTCCGGCATCAGTTTCTGGCTGCTCCTGCTGATCGTGCCACTGCTGATGCTGCCGCTCGGCTATATCGTGGAACGCGGACTTATCCAGCGCGTTTTCAACCTGCCGGATCGGCATGTGACCACGCTGCTTCTGACCTTCGGACTTGGACTCGTCATTGAGGAAGTCCTGAAGATCGTGTTCGGCTCCAATACCCAGCGCCCGCCGACCCCGATCGCCGGTGCGATCGAAATCATGGGCGTGTTGCTGCCGTCGTACCGGTTGTTTTTGATCCTGATCGGCTTTGCCATTGTTGCCGCGGTCGCAATCGTCATCAACAAGACCTCGCTTGGAGCCATGGTGCGGGCCGCCGCGTTTGATCGCAACATGGCGGCATCCCTCGGCGTGCCGGTTAAAAGAGTATTCGCGGTTACCTTCGCGTTAGGTGTGGCGCTGGCAGGCCTCGCCGGTGTGCTGCTCGCGCCGATCTATTCGGTGTTTCCGACCATGGGCCGCGACTTCATCTTTCTGGCATTCACCGTGGTGATTGTCGGAGGCATGGGGTCAATCGCTGGCGCCGTTGTTGCGGGACTTTTTCTTACACAGGTGCAGGCGATCTCAAGCCTGATCGTGTCTCCGGTCTGGAGCGATCCGATTCTGTTCAGCATCATGGTCCTGATGCTGGTGATCCGGCCGCAGGGCCTGTTCGGGCGGCTGGGTCATGGCTGACGCAAAAATGGGTAAGCCCCAGATCATCGACCGGCTTGGTCTTTCCATGCGTGCAAGTCACGTCCTCGTAGCGATCTTCGTTGTCGCGGCGCTGATATTGGCCGCGGTGGGTGCATCCACGGGCGACACTTTTTACCTTCGGCTTGGAACGGAAGCGTTGATCTTCGCAGGCCTCGCGCTGTCCGTAGATATCTTGCTTGGCTACACCGGGTTGTTGTCCCTTGGTCAGGCGCTGTATTTCGGGATGGGAGCATACATCTCCGCGCTTGTTCTGAAAGAGGTTCCTTCATTCTGGGGCGCGATGGCCGCCGTGCTTGTCGCTTCGCTTGTGGTCGGTACCGCAGCGGGATTGATCGCCAATCGCGTGCGAGGCGTCTACTTCGCGCTCGTCACATTCGGGCTGGCCCAGGTCGCGGCCCGCGCCGTCTACAACACACGTGCCATCGGCGCCTCCGATGGTCTTATCGGAATTCCGATCGTGCCTATCAATCTGGGCGTCGGAACCATTATGTCGAGCGCGCCGGCGAGCTTCTTTCTTTTCACGCTCGCTTTCATTGTGATCTTGTATCTAGTTAGCGCTTACCTGCTGGATACGCCGTTCGGCCGCATCCTTGTGGCGCTTCGCGCCAATGAACGCCGGGTCCCGTTCCTCGGTTATTCCACCCGCAATGCGCGGCTGGCGGCTTATATGCTGGCGGCCGTTGTCGCGGCCATGTCCGGCGCGCTGTATCCCATGCTGCGGGGTTTCGTATCGCCGGAACTGATGTTCTTCTCGACATCAGGCAACGCGGTTATCACGGTGGTGACCGGCGGCGTCGGTACTCTTGCGGGCGCACTGTATGGCGGGGTCATCTTGACCGTTCTGAAATCCGTTATCGGGTCGATGACCGAGCACCACCTCATCGTCATTGGTCTGCTGTTCATGGCTGTGGTCATTTTCCTTCCCAAGGGCCTGATGGGTGTCATAAGGCCGCGGATCGAACGCATACTGAGCGGAGAGTCGCGGTGACGGCTATTCTCGAAGTTGACGGCCTTGGCGTCGCATTCGGCGGCATCCGTGCGGTTGATGGCGTCTCTTTCGCCGCCGAGCGGAACGCGATTACGACGGTGATCGGTCCGAATGGAGCCGGCAAGTCGACCTTGTTCAATCTGATCAGTGGTCTGATCCGCCCCAATGCCGGCCGCGTCGTCCTGCGCGGCGTCGACCGCACTGGCGTCCCGCCGCATCTGATGCTGCGCGCGGGTCTCGGCCGCTCGTTTCAGATTACCAATCTGTTCTTTGAATTGACTGTGTTCGAGAACCTGAGACTGGCGGCCCAGCGGCTGGAGTCTGCAAGCCGGCTTTGGAGGCCGGTGTGGAGCAGCAAGCTTGCGCTGGCACGTGTGGACGCGTTGATCGAACGTTTTGCTCTCGGCCCGAAGATCGGCGAACTTGCGGGCGCGCTCTCCCACGGCGAGCAACGGCGGCTTGAAATCGCGGTGGCGCTGGCTGCGGAGCCCTCCATCCTGTTGCTCGATGAGCCGACGCAAGGAATGAGCCACTCAGACACGGCGGATACGGCGAGCTTGATCCGGGACCTCGCGCACGATGTGACAATTCTACTGATCGAGCACGACATCGGTATTGTGATGGATATCTCTGACCATATCGTCGTCATGCATCAGGGCAAAAAGCTCGCCGAGGGCGCACCGGCTGTCGTGCGAGCCGATCCGGCCGTTAAGGCTGCTTATTTTGGGCACGCATGATGTTCGGGATCGAGAACCTCCATGTCCATTACGGACTTTCTCACGTGATCCAGGGCATCACGATGCAAGCCGCACCCGGCGAGGTGATCGGTATTTTCGGCCGCAATGGCGTCGGCAAGACTACGCTGATGAAGACGATCGCGGGCTGGGTCGCGCCGAGCGGCGGCTCGATTGAGTTGGACGGGACGCGGCTCGATGGTCTTGAGCCAGATGAAATGTGCCGTCATGGCATCGGCTTTGTACCAGAAGACAGGCGGATATTTCCCGGGCTCAGCGTCGAGGAAAACCTGAAACTTGGTCTGAGGCAGCGCGCGGGCCGCTCACGTTCCGAGGAGAAGGCGGAGATCGATCGCATCTACGAGCGCATGCCGCGTCTGGCCGAAAGGCGGCAGCAAGTCGGGACGACGTTGTCCGGCGGCGAGCAACAGATGCTCGCGATCGCTCGCGTCATGGTGGGCCGACCCAAGCTCGTGCTAATCGACGAGCCCAGCGAGGGGCTCGCGCCGATGATCGTTGCGGATATCTTCGCCATCATCGAGGAAATGAGAGCTGCCGGTTCGATCATTCTGCTTGTCGAGCAGAATGTGAAGGGTGCGCTCAGCGTGTCCGACCGCTTCTATGCCATCGAGCGCGGCTCGGTCGTTCTGGCTGGCAATGCACAGGATGAAACCGACAAGGCTCGACTGATGGATGTCATCGCTGTCTAGCGCTCCGAATCCGAAGTTCTTGCAGCCCGTCGCGCCGGGCGGCGTCGGCGCCATCCGCAGGATAGACACGACCTGGTCCAGCGAATGCCTAGCGGTTCACAAGACGAGACGCCGAGGTCGCGGCCGTCTGAAGGTCTTCCGCGATGATGTCCATAACCGCGGTCATGGCTGCGGACACGACTCTTCGTGGATGCGTAACCCATGCGATTGTTCTGACGATCCCAGGCTTGCGCAGGCGATGGGCTTCGATCCTCCCCGCCGAGAGGTCCGGATAAAGCGCGATGCCAGGCAGCACCGTGATGAGATCGGTGGTGGCGATGATTTCACAAATGGCCGACAGGGTATCGATTTCCAGTCGCGGTTTCAGCGTGAAATCGACCTCGGCAGCGGTCGCGTCGAGGATGCGCCTCAATCCGTGACGGCGCGAGGGAATCACGATGCTGAGATCCTTCAGTCGCCGGTAGGGCACGACAGTGGGCAACTCAACCTTGTTGCTCGGACCGTAGGCCAGCATCATCTCTTCGTCGAGGATATGTCGTGCTGCTATCGACGATTTTCCTGGCGGCAGGTTGACGATAGCGATATCGAGCTGGCCGGTAGCGACCCAGTCCACCAGAACCTCGGTATAGCCCTCGCAAACGAGAAGCTGAATCTCCGGATACTGCACGGCGATTTTGGCCGACGACGCCGCGAGCGTGCTTTGCGCCGCGGACGTGATCATCCCGATACTGACACGGCCGGAAATCTTGCCGTCCAGCCGCGCCATCTCGTCTCTCGCGTGATCAACGTTCTGTATGATCGAGCCTGCGAGGCCAGCCAGCGTTTCTCCGGCAGGCGTCAGCGAAACGCCGTGCGCGGAACGGTAGAAAAGTTGCTTGCCGAGAGACTTCTCCAGCTTGGCGATCTGCATGCTCAAGGCAGGCTGCACGATGTTGAGTTGGCGTGCAGCACGGGTCACGTTGCCCTCCCGGGCAAGGCACAGAAAATACTGGAGTTGCTTGAAATCCATCCGGGCGCCTCCGCAAAGTGAGCATTTATATCATAAGTATAAATGATTGAAAAAATCAAAATCTATTATTTGTATTGATTAATGGCCCTGCGTAGCCTGATCGGTAAACGTGCCCGCCTTGTTCCGAGGCGTCGTGTTCAAACTGAAAAAGAAGCTCAAGGGCGGAATGAATGATCGAGTTTTCGCAGCGGCGTCTCGTCGTGGGCATTTCCGGTGCGTCAGGCGTGGTCTATGGCGTTCGGCTGCTGCAGCTGCTGCGCAATGCCGGCGTCGAGACCCATCTGGTCATGTCGAAGACCGCCGAGGTTACGTTTGCTTACGAGACGTCGCTGAAGATTTCGGACGTCAAGGCGATGGCTCACACCACTCATTCCATCGAAGATATGGCGGCCTCGATCTCCAGCGGTTCATTCCGTACCGCCGGCATGATCATAGCGCCGTGTTCCATGCGCTCGATGTCCGAGATCGCGTCGGGTGTCACCACGACGCTGTTGACGCGTGCTGCGGACGTCACTCTGAAAGAGCGTCGCCGTCTGGTTCTGATGGTGAGAGAAACGCCGCTTCACACAGGGCATTTGCGCACCATGACCGCGCTGTCGGAAATGGGGGCGATCATCGCGCCGCCGGTGCCTGCGTTCTACGCCAAGCCCGAAAGTCTCGATGCGATGGTGGACCATACGGTCGGCCGCGTGCTCGACATGTTCGACATCGATGTCGGCGTGGTTGAGCGGTGGGGCGAAGGCCTCGGCCTGAAGCGCCGTCCGGCGCTGCGTGGCGACGCCTCCTGAACTCCGACACCACGATCATGCTGAGGACTAGATGATGGTAGCCAGGAATACCAAAGCAGCGGCCGGCCACAACGCGACTCCTGATTTGCGAAGCTGGTTGCGGCAACTCGCTGCAACCGATCGTCTGGCTGTGACGCGCGGCGGATTATCGCTGGTTGACGAAATCGCGGCTGTCTCCAAGAGACTGGAGAATGAGAGTGCCGTTCTGTTTCCGTCGCCGAGCCAGCACGATATTCCGGTGGTGGCGAATATCTTTGCGAACCGCGGCTGGGTCGCAGACTCGCTTGGCATAGCGGCAGGCGATCTGTTGGAGCGGTTCCAGAATGCCGTCCGCGCGCCAATTCCGTGGGTGGAAGTCAAGGACGCCGCCGCGCAGGAGGTGGTTCATCGCGACGTGGATTTGCTGAAGCAGTTGCCCATACCAAAGCACAACGAGCATGACAGCGGGCCTTACATCACGGCTGCGCTTCTGATCGCACGCAATCCCAAGACCGGAATCCAGAACGTATCGATCCACCGCTGTCAGGTCAGCGGTCCCGACCGGATTGGCGTTCTTTTGCTGCCGCGTCACACGCTCCATTACTACAAGATGGCAGAGCAGGCCGGGGAGGGGCTGGAGATCGCGCTGGTGATCGGGGTTCATCCCGCTTGCATTCTTGCATCGCAGGCGATCGCCGCGGTTGACGAAGATGAGATGGAGATTGCGGGTGCGCTGCTCGGCCATCCCATCGAGATGGTGAAATGCCGCACCAATCAGGTCCGGGTGCCGGCTCACGCCGAGATTGTGATCGAGGGGCGTATTCTTCCGAAGGTTCGCGAGCCTGAAGGGCCATTCGGGGAATTCCCGCAGTATTATGGTCCTCGCGCCAATCGCGAGGTTATTCAGGTTGATGCGATTACGCATCGCAAGAACGCGATCTTCCACACCATCGTTGGAGGAGGTGCAGAGCATCTGGTGCTCGGCGAGATTCCGCGAGAAGCAACGCTGCTCGAGCACCTGCAGCGCAGCTTCTCCAGCGTTCGTGACGTACGGCTCACATGGGGCGGAACGTGCCGGTACCACCTCGTCGTGAAAATCGATAAAGCCAGTAATGGCGAGCCAAAGAACATCATCATGGGCGCTTTTGGCGGCCATTACGATGTGAAGCAGGTCATTGTCGTCGATATGGATGTTGATATCGACAAGCCGCACGAAGTCGAATGGGCCGTTGCGACGCGTTTCCAGGCGGACAGGGATCTTTTGGTTGTTTCGGGGGCGCAAGGTTCGAAGCTCGACCCCAGCAGCAACGGCGGTATCAGCGCCAAGATGGGTCTCGACGCAACAAAACCGATAGAATCGGAGCCGATGACTTTCAAACGCATTCACGTCAAAGGCCAGGAAGACGTCGATCTGCCCCGCGTGTTGCTTGACGATCCGAAAGCCGCGTTTGCGCGCATCGTCGGCCTGTAATTCCAGCAGTTTCACGCAACCGGTCAGCGAAACACCCACGTAAGGCGGGGAAGGGGAGAGGACGGAAACATGAACAGGCGAACGGGGGTTCTGGCGATGGCGGCAACGTGCGGGTTGCTGCTCGGGAGCTTTAACGGCGCACACGCGCAAAAGACCGAGACGGTCAAGGTTGGCGTCAACAAGGTCATCAGCGACGTTGTTTTCTACATCGCGCAGGAACGCGGTTTCTTCGACGAGCAAAAGCTCACCGTCGAACTCATTCCGTTTGATTCCGGGCCGCGGATGATTGCACCGTTGGCCGCAGGCCAGATCGATATCGGCGCGGGCGCCTCCTCAGCGGGCTTGTTCAATGCGGTGGCGCGCGGCCTCGGCGTGAAGATCGTCGCGGACAAGGGCTCCACGGCAATGACGTATGACTACATGCCGCTGATCATACGCAAGGATCTCGTCGATTCCGGGAGGGTCAAAACATTTGCCGACCTCAAGGGATTGAAGCTCGCTGCCGCAGGGCCGGGGTCGGCCACCAATGCCAAGCTCAATGTGGCGCTTACACAGGGGGGCTTGACTTACAAGGACAGCGATAACGTCAATATGAGCTATCCGCAGCAGGTGCTCGCCCTGACTTCGAAGGCGATCGACGGAGCTATCACCACAGAGCCTTCGACCAGCCAGGCCATCGCAAGCGGCGTTGCCGTACGGCTTTCCAAGGATGTGCTCTATCCGGGGCAACAGGTCGCGGTATTGCTCTACGGCAATGATATGCTGACAAAGCGTCGCGATGTTGGTCAGCGTTTCATGACTGCCTATGTCAAAGCTGCCCGCGTTTATAACGACGCGACGCATGAAGGGCGCTTCAGTGGTACAGGATCGAAGGAAGTTGTCGACCTCATCATGAAGACGACGGGGCTGACCAACCGTGAAATGTTTGACACCATGGTGCCGAACGGCATCTCGCCCGACGCGGCGGTCAATATTAAAAGCCTCACCGACGACCTGAAGTTCTTCGTCGATCAGGGGCAGATTGAGAAGCCCGTGGCAGTCGGCGATGTGATCGACATGTCGTTCGCGGAGACTGCGGTCAAGCTGCTCGGTCCTTACAAGCCCAGGTAAAAGCGAAAGACAAAATGCCCGTGGTTCAGATTACCCACGACCGGCTTGTGTCTCGACCAGAGACCCAGATCTCCTTGTCTGGCGTGCGAAAGCACTTCGGCACGTCGGGATTCGTCGCGCTTGATGGCATCACCATCGATATCCCGCGAGGACAGTTCTTTGTCATCGTCGGACCGAGCGGTTGTGGCAAGACGACACTGCTGCGGATACTGGCGGGACTCGATCAGGAAAGCGAAGGCAAAGTCGAGGTTCATCAATCCGATCCGTCCCGCCCCTCAAATTCGATGATCTTCCAGGGGGATTCGCTGTTTCCGTGGATGACCGTCTATGACAATGCCGCTTACGGTCTGCGGATGCGCAAGGTTGCGGAAGACAAGGTCGCAGATACCGTACGCCTCTGGCTCGAGCGGATCGGGCTGTGGCGTTTCCGCGATCGCTATCCCAGTCAGCTTTCCGGCGGCATGCGTCAGCGCGTCTCCATCGTTCGCGCATTCGCCAACGATCCCGAGATACTGTTGATGGATGAGCCGTTCTCGGCTCTCGACGAACAGAATAAGCTGTTGCTGCACGAGGAACTGTTGCGAATTTGGGACGCGACCAAGAAGACTGTCGTCTTCATCACGCACAGCGTTGATGAGGCGGTGACGCTCGGGGATCGCATCATGGTCATGACCGCTAACCCCGGACGCGCGAAGACGGTGATCGATGTACCGTTTGGCCGCCCGCGCAACGTTCTCGAACTGCGGCAAAAGCCCGAATATGGCGAACTCGTCTTCGATATTTGGGAGCAGCTTCGCGAGGAAGTCAATCGCGCGCGCCAATTGGAAGGTAATTCGCGATGAACGCTGGATCGAAAGGATTTGAGCGTATCATGGGGATAGCGACGCCGCTTCTGTTGCTGCTGGCATGGGAGATCGCAGGGCGCTTCGGCTTGATCGATGTAAGATTCTTTCCGCCGCCAAGCAGCATCATGCACCAGGTCGGGGTGCTTCTGGCGTCCGGCGAACTTGTGACAAATATGCTGGCAAGTTTGCGGCGGCTTGCACTCGGGATGTTGCTCGGCGGCGTGCCGGCCCTGCTTCTCGGTCTTGCCATGGGTATTTCGCGCCCGCTGCGTGCGGCCATCGATCCCTTGATCTCCGCAACCTATCCGATCCCGAAAAGTGCGATTCTCCCGCTGGTCTTGTTGATCTTCGGTCTCGGTGAAACCTCGAAGGTCGTGATGGTCGCGCTCGGCGCGTTTTATCCTATCGTCATCAACACCGTCGTGGGCGTGGTCAATCTGGATCGCATCTATCTTGATGTAGGCCACAATTTCCGCGCCAGCCGCTGGCAGGTGTTCCGCACGATTGCCCTGCCGGGTGCTCTTCCTTCGATTATGGCAGGCGTCAAGCTGGCCGCGGGAATGGGGCTGATCCTTATCGCAATCTCCGAAATGGTCGCAGCCAATGATGGTATCGGGTTCATGATATGGAACGCCTGGCAAGTCCTGACGGTTGACACGATGTATGTAGGATTGCTTGTTATCGCGATCCTTGGTTTTGTATTCTCTTTCGTGCTCGACGAAATTGAGCGCTGGCTGATCCCTTGGAAGTCGAGCGTCTGAGCAGGGAGGCTTGAATGTCGACGGCATTACGCATCGCGCATGGGGCGTTCGGCAGGGTTGCTTTGCTGGACATGGATTGTTCGCTGGTGCGGCATGCGCACCCGCACTGTCACGTTCTGCTGAAAGTCGAAGGAGCTGATACCCAGTTTGCAGTTGGCGATCTTGTGTGCCCTTTGACGGATACCAGCGCCGTCTTGGTCGATGGCTGGCAGCCGCACGCCTATGTCCACGATCCGCGCCGCCCCCGCACCTTGATCCTGGCGCTCTATGTGGAGCCGAAGTGGCTGATGGAGTTCCGGCCGGGCTGGGCCGCGAGCGGCTCTCCGGGGTTCTTTGGAAACCCGAGCGGCGAGGTGTCTCCGCGTATCCGTGAGCTCACGATGTCGCTTGCGGCCGCCATGATGACGCGGCCCGACTGCGTGTCCGACCTCGAAGCGCTGCTATCCGAACTCATGATTACCGTGATCGAACGCTTCACGCCCTGGCGCAGTTTTCCGGCTTCGATCAGGGATATGCGCACGCAGGGGGGCGACTGGCGCATCCGCAAGGTCGCACAGGCGATGCGCTCCGATGGCGGACGGACCACCAACATCGACAGGTTCGCCAAGGAAGCGGGCCTGTCCCGGGCGCATTTCTTCCGGCTTTTTGAGTCATCGATTGGCCTGCCTCCGAGGGTCTATCTCAACGTCGTACGGATGGAGCGGGCATATGATGCCGTGCTTCATCGGGATGCGGCGGTAGGAGAGATCGGCGAGCAACTTGGTTTCGCCGAGCCTGCGCACTTCACCCGCTTTTTCCGCAATCATGCCGGTGTGGGGCCGCGCGAGTTCCGCACCGTCTCGCGGCTTGCGAGTTGATGCTGCTACGCACAGCTACCAAATGAGACGGTTTGGTAAGTCGTGAGAAGAGCCGGTATGGCCTGCTCTCTGTTATCGCTGAAAAACACCTGTACGCGCGGCAAAACAAGCGCGATCAGGAGCGCTTTTCGGGATGACGCAACCCGCCGCAGCGGAAGTCGAACTCAATCGTCCATGGGTCGGTCGATCGATTCAACGAGTCGAGGATTTCGCGCTTCTCATGGGGCGCGGTCGCTTTATTGACGATCTCGGCACGCGTCCCGGCACGCTGCACGCTGCCATTCTGCGCTCACCTCACGCACACGCCGATATTGTCGCGATTGATACCTCAGCTGCGCTCAAGTCCCGGGGCGTTGCCGCGGTGCTCGTCGGCGAAGACGTCAAGAAGCTGACATCGAGCCTTGTAGTTGGCGTGAAAGCGCCGGTCGAATGCTGGCCGATTGCCGTGGGACGTGTCCGCTACGTCGGAGAGCCCGTTGCGGTGGTTGTGGCTTCCGATCGTTATCTGGCCGAGGATGCGATCGATCTCGTCGAGGTCCAGTACAGCGTTCGGCCAGCTGTGATTGATCCGCTTGTCGCCGTGCGTGCCGATGCGCCAGTGCTGCATGACGGTTTCTCGGGCAATGTGGCCAGCGACAGGCGCTTTCGCTACGGCGATCCCGAAAAGGCTTTCGCCGAGGCAGCGCATCGGATTTCCATCGACATCAAGTATCCGCGTAATTCCTGTACCCCGATTGAAACCTATGGATTGATCGCGGACTACGACCCTGCGGAGAATGCGTTCGATGTCCTCGCCAATTTCCAGGGGCCGTTCAGCATCCATGCAGTGATTTCCCGAGCGCTCAAAGTGCCGGGTAACCGCCTGCGCCTGCGGACGCCGCCGGATTCCGGCGGCAGCTTCGGTGTCAAGCAAGGTATCTTTCCTTACATCGTCCTTATTGCGGCGGCTTCGCGGGTGGTGGGCCGGCCAGTCAAGTGGATCGAAGACCGGCTCGAGCATCTGACTGCGTCGGTGTCGGCCACCAACCGCGCAACGACGCTCGCCGCTGCCGTCACGGCTGAAGGTAAAATTCTCGCGCTGGATTGGGATCAGGTCGAAGATTGCGGCGCGCATCTGCGCGCGCCAGAGCCAGCAACGCTCTACCGCATGCACGGGAATCTCACCGGTGCGTACGACATTCGCCATGTGGCCGTAAGAAACCGCGTCGTCGTCACCAACAAGATGCCGACGGGACTGAATCGCGGTTTCGGCGGCCCTCAAGTCTATTTCGCACTGGAGCGCCTTCTCCACCGGATTGCGATCGAGCTTGGTCTCGATCCGCTTGAGGTGATCCGGTTAAATCTGGTGCCGGCCGATGCGTTTCCGTATCGGACCGCAACGGGCGCGTTACTCGATTCTGGTAACTACCAAGAGGCGCTGATCCGGGGCGCGCGTGATGGCCAGCTCGCCGAATTGAAGGCGCGGCGCGACCAGGCTCGTGCGGAGGGGCGTCTTTACGGTATCGGCTACACCGCGGTGGTCGAGCCCAGCGTGTCGAACATGGGCTACATCACGACAGTCCTGACGGCCGAGGAGCGCCGCAAGGCTGGCCCGAAGAACGGCGCGCAGGCGACCGCGACCATTGGCCTTGATCCGGTTGGCGGTGTGACGGTTCACGTGGCGTCTGTTCCACAAGGGCAGGGGCACCGAACGGTGCTGTCGCAGGTGGTCGCCGACGTGTTCGGGCTGTTGCCGCAAGACATTCGAGTCAATACCGAGATTGATACGGCAAAGGACGCCTGGTCGATCGCGTCCGGCAATTATGCGAGCCGCTTTGCTCCGGCTGTTGCCGGCACCGCGAAGCTTGCGGCGCAGCGTCTTGCTGCGAAGCTGGCGCGCATTGCCGCGAGTCAGCTCAATGTGGATGCATCCGATATCGTATTTGCGGGCGGGAGCGTCGGCTCGAAGCACAATCCGGAAAACAAGATCTCGTTCTCGCGTCTCGCAGCGCTCAGCCATTGGTCGCCCGGTTCACTGCCGGACGATGTCGGCGATACCATTCGCGAGACGGTGTTCTGGACGCCGCCCGAACTGACTCCTCCGGACGACCACGATCTCATCAACTCATCTCTGTGCCACGGCTTTATCTTCGATTTTTGTGGTGTCGAGATCGACCGCACCACCCTCCAGACGCGTATCGACCGCTATGTGACGATGCACGACTGCGGCACCATTCTGCATCCCGGAATGGTGGACGGACAAATTCGCGGCGGCTTTGTGCAAGCGCTGGGTGCCGCGTTGTACGAGGAGTATGCCTACGGGCCGGACGGAAGCTATCTCACCGGGACGCTGGCGGACTATCTGTTGCCCACCACGACAGAGGTTCCCGAGCCAGTCATTCTTCATATGGAAACGCCATCGCCGTTTACACCGCTCGGCTCAAAGGGTGTCGGCGAGGGCAATTGCATGTCGACCCCGGTCTGCATTGCCAATGCGGTTGCAGATGCGCTTGATGTGAAAGACCTCACACTGCCGCTAGTCCCTGCAAGACTGGCTGAAATCGTGCGCGGCGCTGAGCCAAGCGCGCCTGCGGGACGGGCAGTGAGTGGGCCCAAAGCCGGCGGCAATGATCGTCGTCTGCGCGGCGAGGGAAACGCCAGCGTGAATGTGCCGCCTGAGCGCGTTTGGGACATGTTGCTCGATCCCGAAACGCTCAGGGCCGTGGTTCCGGGATGTCAGAGTGTCGAGAAAGTCTCTGATACGCATTTCCGTGCGGATGTGACGCTTGGGATCGGGCCTGTGACTGGCCGCTACCGCGCCAATGTGATGCTGTCGGACCTCGATCCGCCGCACGCGGTCACGTTGAGCGGCTCTGCCGAGGGCGTGCTCGGATTTGGCGGAGGTGAAGGCCGCATCACACTCACGCCTGACGGCAATGGCGGCACGACCATGCATTACGTCTATCATGCAGCGATCGGCGGCAAGGTCGCCAGTATCGGCGGCCGGCTGCTCGACGGCGCCACGAAAGTCATCATTGGACAATTCTTCTCGGCTCTGGCCCGTCAGGCTGAAGGCGGCGGGTCAGGGCGCGGCGGTCTATCACTTGTTGTGCGGCTAAAACGTCTGATCGGCATCGGATCATGAAGCCGGCAGCTTTCGATTACATTCGCGCCGAAGCCCTCGGTGCAGTGCTTGAAACGCTTTCCAAGGATGGCGGCGACGCGCGCATTATCGCGGGCGGCCAGTCGCTGATGCCGATGCTGAACATGCGTCTCGCCAAACCGAAAGTCCTGATCGACATCATGCGGCTGCAGGAGCTCGATCGCATCGAGGTCAAGTCGGGGACCGTGACGATCGGCGCCGGCGTTCGTCAGGCCAAATTGCTGGCGTGGCCTGATCTCTCCAAAACATTGCCGCTGATCTCGCTTGCGCTGCCATGGACAGGTCATGTTCAAACCCGCAGCCGGGGCACCGTTTGCGGTTCGATCGCGCATGCCGATCCCAGCGCCGAATTGCCGCTGATGCTGATTGCTCTTGGCGGTGAAGTGCATCTGCGCAGCAGCAAGAAGCGCCGTCGCCTTCCCGCGAAGGAGTTTTTTGCCGGCATGATGGCAACCGGGAAAGCCAGCGACGAAATGATCGAGGCGGTGTCGTTCCCGGCTGGAACGGCGCGATGCGCATTCCGCGAGGTAGCGCGCCGCCACGGCGATTTCGCCATCGTGTGCTGCGCGGCCGTCGCGACGAAGGATGGCGTGCGCCTGTCGGTTGGCGGTGTCGCCGACGTGCCGACGGCGCGTGACTGGCCGCGCCTGGAAGGCAGCGCTCTCGAGGACGCCCTGAACGCCTTTGCCTACGAACTCGAAGCCCGCGACGACGTTCACGCAACGGCACGCTATCGGCGTGATCTCGTGCGCAGCATCGGCCGAGATCTGGTGCTGGAGGTGCTGAAATGACCCACCTGCCATCGACGGCACATCACCCGATCCGATTTACCCTCAATGGCAAGTCTGTCGAAGGCGAGGCGGAGCCCCGTATGCTGTTGACGGATTTTCTGCGTCAGAGTATCGGCGCAACGGGCACGCATGTGGGGTGCGAACACGGCGTCTGCGGCGCCTGTACGATTGAGATCGACGGTATGCTCGGGCGTGCGTGCCTCACATTGGCCGTCCAGATCGACGGCTGTGATCTGCGAACCGTCGAAGGTCTCGCGCCGGCGATGGACCGGCTCGGTATTCTGCAGGCCGCCTTCCAGCGAAATCATGCGTTGCAGTGCGGATTCTGCACTGCCGGTATTCTCATTTCGCTGGACCATTTCCTGCGTCGCCATCCATCGCCAAACGAGAGTGAAATTCGCGATGTCCTCAGCGGTCATCTATGCCGCTGTACGGGCTACACGCCAATCATCAAGGCCGCGCTCGAAGCCGCGGAGGAACTCGCGAATCAATGAAGGAGCGAGAAAGTAGATGCTTGATCTCGGAAGCAGCTTTATAGCCAGCGTGGCGCGCGATCCCGGTGCTGTTGCCATCGTCGATGGCAGCCTGCGCTTGACCTATCGCGAGTGGTACAGCCGTATTTCGGCGCTCGTCATGTCATTTGACCGGATCGGGCTAAAACCCGGCGATCATCTCGTTACGGTGCTTCAGAACCGTTGGGAAGCGGCGACCATCCATTGGGCGTGCCAGTTGGCGGGTATCGTCATCACCCCGATCAACTGGCGCGCAAAGGCCGACGAAATCGATTATTGCGTCGAGAACTCGCAATCCTGCGCGCTCGTCTATCAGGACGTTTCAGCGGAGGCCGTTCGGGACTCGAAAATGGCGCGGCGGCTGCGGCGTATTTCTGTCGATGTAGCTACGACGGATCAGAACGAGATTCCGTTCGAAAGCATGATCACCGGCGATGTGCCGGACGTGACTCAGCGTGTGAGCGCTGATGCCTGGTCGATCATGTTGTATACGTCGGGTACGACATCGAAGCCAAGGGGCGTGCCGCGCCGCCATCGTGCGGAGCGCGCTGCCGGGGTCGCCCATGTGGCCCAGAATCTGTATCGCCGTGGCGAGCGGACGCTCGGCGTCATGCCGCTGTATCACACGATGGGTGTTCGCTCGCTAATCTCTATGTCCCTGATCGGCGGCACGTTCGTTTGTCTTCCGCGCTATGACGCACTTCAGGCGCTCAAACTGATTGAGGCCGAGAAAATCGATAATCTCTATCTCGTGCCGACGCTTTATCACGATCTAGTCCATCATGAGGCGTTTGAAAAAACCAACGTCTCGACAGTGCGCAAGCTCGGCTTTGCAGGTGCGTCGATGACGGACGGTCTGCTCAAGAAGCTCGACGAGCAATTTAAGCCGGACCTTTTTGTCAATCACTACGGCAGCTCCGAAGTCTATACCTTCACCATCGACCAGAACGCAGTTGCCAAGCCTGGCTCCGCGGGCAAAGCCGGGATCAATCAGCACATCCGGGTGGCGAAGCTGAATGCACGGTCCGTCAGCGATCTGGCGGACGTTGACCAAGAAGGTGAGATTATTGCGTTGCTGGCCAGCGACGAGGCTTTCGAGGGTTATTGGCACCGTCCCGATGCGGATGAAAAGTCGTTGCGTGAGGGCTGGTACTTCACGGGCGACACGGGCTTCATGGATAAGGATGGTGATCTGTTCGTGACCGGCCGTGTCGATGACATGATCATTACCGGCGGTGAAAACGTATCGCCTGTTGAGATCGAAAGCTGCCTGTCGCTTCATCCGGCGGTCTCCGAAGTCGCGGTGGTAGGCCTGCCCGATGAAAAATGGGGAAAGATCGTCACCGCCTTCGTGAAGCGAAATGCCCAGGTGTCGGAGAAAGACCTCGAACAGTTCTGTCAGACATCGGGTCTTGCGAACTTCAAGCGGCCGCGGCGGTTTGTGTTCGTCGATGCCATTCCGAAATCACCGGTCGGGAAGCTGCTGCGCAGATTGCTCGTCGCCGGCGAGTACGACCTCGAACGGTTTCCGCCGTCGAGTACGACTTGATTCTTAGTTTTAAACAGAAGGAAGTAGCTCTATGCCATCCCCCTATTCGTTTGTTGACCCGCGTCTCGGAAAGCTCGACGGTTTTCAGGTAGAAATCGACGAAGCCCGTGAGCGTGCCGACATCATTCTCAACCGGCCGCCGTACAACATCGTCTCCATGCCGCAGCGAGACCAGCTTCGGCTGGTGTTCGAAACGCTGGATGAGGACGCGCGAGTCCGCGTGATCGTGGTTCGCTCGATAGGCGAGCACTTCTCGAGCGGAGGCAATATCGGCGGGTTCATGGAGGCGACGCCGGAACACGTTTCGAAGCTCGCTTGGAACATCGCCGCGCCGGCGCGTTGCGCCAAGCCGGTGATCGTCGCGAACCGCGGCTATTGCTTCGGCGTCGGCTTCGAACTGTCGCTGGCCTGCGACTTCCGCCTTGTGTCCGAGACAGCGCTCTACGCGCTTCCGGAGCAGAAGCTCGGCCAGATCCCGGGGTCCGGCGGTTCGGCCCGTCTGCAGAAGATGATCGGTATCACGCGCACCAAGGACATCGTGATGCGCTCGAAGCGCATTCCTGGCAAGCAGGCACAGGAATGGGGCATTGCCACCGAATGCGTGCCGGATGCCGATCTTGAAAAGGCGACCGACAAGCTGGTAGACGAGTTGCGCACCTTCTCGCCGCTGGCCCAGCGGACCGCGAAGAAGTTGCTCAACGACACCGAGGACTCGACGCTGGCTATTGCGATCGAGCTTGAGGGCCATTGTTACAGCCGCTTGCGGCAATCCGACGACTTCAAGGAAGGCGTCGAGGCTTTCAACAGCAAGCGCGCGCCGAAATTCACCGGCCGCTAAGCCGCGTCCGAGAGGCGCTGATCTATAAATTTCACAATCTTCGGCGCGGCGGTCCGCCGCCGTGCCTCATTGCTGCAGGATTGCAGCGTGTGCGCGAGCACCAGTGACGATGCGACCGGTGAGACCTTGGTGTCGAGGAAGTTGGTCATCACTGATCTGGCCAGATGCAACGAGTAGTACGGTAGCCCATCGAGCGCCTTGGCTTCGCGCGTCCGCAGCAGGTGTCGGTTCAACGAGTTCGGATACACACTGACATCGTCGTCATCAGCGTTTCTGCCGTGCCGGCGGGCGCACCACACAGTTATGGCTCCCAACGTTGCCGGCAACGCCTCACGGGCCTTCTGTAAGGCGGCCAGAAAAGATTCCCGTTCATCTGCAGCCAGCAGCACAGCAAGATCCGCTCTCGCTCCAGCGCAACCCCAATAATCCTGTCGTGCAAATAAGTTCGGTCGTCGATAACTTGATTGTCTCGGTTGCCGCCTTTGATCCGCCTCAGCGTCAGGAGCTTTATCTTTTCCATTTCTGCAAGCTACGGTTTATCGCTCCCTTGTCGATACCGAGCATCTAGGAAAGTTGATGCGCGTTGAGCTTTGGTGTGTGTGCCAGAACGCTCATAATTCTCCATTCGGAGACGCTGAGCGCTTCCGAGCATTGTTGGATAACTTGTTCGAAATGTAATCGAAAAAGTATGGAACGTGTCGCTCGCTGTTCAACGTCTTGCGTCGACGCGTCTCACTTGCACCATTGAGTGCGGGCGACACGTTGCTGATAATGGCGGGCATTGTTCAACGGAGGCTGCGTTTCCTTCGCCGCCTCAGCATCAATTTATAGTGATTGTTATCGCGTAGCATGCCGATAAGGCCCTTCCGCTAATTATAGAGACGGCGAAGCCGGTTGTTATCGCCCGGAGTTCATGCAGAATTATGCAATAGATCTCAGGCGAGTGTCGAAACGAGGAGAAAAACATGGCCGGTCCAAATGACAAGAGCCGTGCGGACTCGCCACTGCACCCGTTTTTCGTTGGATTGGGCGGCGCATTGCTCATGGCCGCTCTGTTCACCGACTATATGTACACGAGCAACTCGCTGATGCAGTGGGCCAACTTCTCTGTTTGGCTGATCACTGGGGGTCTCGTGCTGGCGCTGATCGCCACGATTTTCCTGGTAATTGACTTCGCGCTCGGGAGGGCCGGGCCGATCCGTTGGTTCGATTTTGGTTTGGTCGGGGCTGCCGCAATTCTTTCGCTGGTCAATGTCTTCGTTCATACGCGAGATGCGTGGACCTCGGTTGTCCCGACCGGCATTACCCTATCAACCATCGTTACGATCCTGTTGCTTGCCGCCGGTCTTCGAGGCTGGCGTGTTACCGCCGTAAAGACTGCGGGCTGAGGAGAAAGCAAATGATCGCGAATCGAGTTCGAGCGGTTTCGGGGCTGATGCTTTCCGCACTGGTCTCCGCCTGTAGTGACCAAGGTGGCGATCCCTCAAAACAATATGGACCGAATCCAGAGCTTCCCGAAGCGCACCAATATCTGGTGCCGCCCATGAGCGTACCGCAGGCGGTTGGCTGGAAGACCGGGGAAGCGCCAACGGTTCCCGCCGGCATGCGCATCCAGGCGATGGCGACCGGACTGATGCATCCGCGCATCGTCTACCCGTTGCCCAACGGCGATATCCTCGTCGTCGAAAGCAACGGTCCCGGCACCATGTTATTCCGCCCCAAGGATTACATCTCGGGAAAAATTAAGGCGCGCGCAGGGGCGTCCAACAAGGGCGGCAATCGCATCACTTTATTGCGTGACGCCAATGGCGACGGCGTTCCGGAGATGAAGACTGTTCTGGTCGACCACCTGCACTCGCCGTACGGCATAGCGTGGGTGGCGGACACCTTGTATGTCGCCAACACCGACGCGATCATCGCCTTTCCGTTCACGCCGGGACAGACGGAGATTACAGCGCCGGGCGCAAAGCTTGCCGATTTGCCCGCAGGCCCGATCAACCACCACTGGACCAAGTCGATGGCGGCCAGCCCGGATGGCTCGAAGCTCTATGTCGGGGTCGGCTCTAACAGCAACATCACCGAGAATGGGATAGACATCGAAGAAGGGCGAGCGGCCATCTACGAGGTCGATCGCCTGACGGGAGCCAAGCGCCTTTTCGCGACCGGAACGCGCAATCCGACCAACCTCGCCATCCAGCCTGGAACGGGGCAATTGTTCGCTGTGGTCAACGAGCGGGACGAGATCGGGCCGGATCTGGTTCCGGATTATCTATCGTCCATCAAGGACGGCGGTTTCTACGGCTGGCCCTATAGCTATTGGGGACAGCACGTGGACGAACGCGTCCATCCGCAGGATCCTGCGATGGTCGCGAAGGCGATCAAGCCGGATTACGGCCTTAGCTCCCACGTTGCGGCACTCGGCCTCGCATTCAGTCAAGGAGAAACGCTGTCACCGCAGTTCGCCGACGGCGCGTTTGTTGGTGAACATGGCAGTTGGGACCGCGACCCGCTGAATGGCTACCAGGTGATCTTCGTCCCCTTCGTCAATGGACGGCCGAGCGGGATGCCGACCCCGGTACTGACGAACTTCCTTGCGGCGGATAAAAGCACTGTTCACGGGCGACCGGTCGGCGTGGCACTTGACCGGACCGGTGCTCTTGTCGTCGCTGACGATGTCGGGAACACGGTCTGGAGAGTGAGCGGCTCGGTCGGTCGAGCAACCTCATCGACTAATCAGTAGACGCGTCCCAGCTGGCCCGGATCGCCATGACGCGAAGTCCGAAGCACAGCACAGCGCCACGCCGACGATCGCGATCGGGGCTGACCGCCAAATGTCGCACGGAGAAGTCGACAAGGGGACGCATCGCGATCAGGGTGTCTTCTTCGAGCAACGCCAATCGGCCCGCAAGGAATGGTCCTGCGGTCGGCACTCTGGTGTGGTCAGCAATGCCATAGCCTCGCTGCCCGGTGCTTATCTCTCGAATTCGCCCGCCGGTTTGCGGAAGTAGGTGGCGGTGCTGCCGGAGACCGAGAACAGCCGGCTTTGCCGCGCGGCCTTACAGGCCCGCCCTCCGCGCCGCGAGCCGCGCCAGACCGGACCAGTCGGCGTCACTCTCGCCTTGCGCGACGCCCTCGATGAAATGATCCCGCAACAGGCTTGCGACCGGCATCGGGACCGCCAGCGCCTCGGCTGCGGCGAGCGCCAGCCGCATGTCCTTCAACCCGAGCGACATCTTGAAGCCATTAACGGGTTGCTTCTCGTCGGCGATAATTGTTCCGTAAGTCCGATAGACCGGGGCTGAAAACAGCGTGCTAGTCAGAATATTGAGATAACGGTGCGGGTCGATACCAGATTTGCGCACCAGCGCGAATGCCTCTCCCAGCGACTCCAGCACCGATGCGATCAGGAAATTGCCGGAGAGTTTTACCAGATTGGCATCGGAAGGTCTGTTGCTGATAACAAAAGTCTCCTGACCCATCGCATCGAACAGCTGATGCCAACGCTTGAGCATCGCGTCAGCGCCGGCCGCGATAATGAAAAGCTTGGCTGCCGCCGCAGCCTCCGGCCGGCCGAACACAGGCGCAGCGACGTAACCCTGGCCGGCTTTGCCATGCGCCTCAGTCAGGTGAACGGACAGTCCTACGCTGATCGTGCTCATGGAAATGTGGATGGCGTCGGGGCGAAGCGCAGAAAGCGCGCCGCGCTCTCCGAACACGACGTCCTCAACGGCGGGGTCGTCGGCGAGCATGGTGATGAGGATTTCGCTTTGGCAGGCATCGGCAATGCGATCAGCAATTTGCGCGCCCTCGCGCGCCAGGGATTCAACCTTGCTGCGCGTACGATTGTAGACGATGAGACGATGGCCTGCCTTTAGCAGGTTCCGCGCCATTGGCGCACCCATGTTGCCGAGCCCGATGAAGCCGACGTCCATCGCATTATCCTTTCAGCGGATTAGCCATCACGATCGCGCGGCGGTCAATCGCCGCGTTTGGCATCAACTTGGGTCGGACTCAGCCCACCACGACGGTCTTGATATTGACGAACTCCTTGATGCCATAGTGCGAAAGCTCGCGACCAAAGCCGCTTTGCTTGACACCACCGAAGGGTAGCCGCGGATCGGAGCGGACGTTGTCGTTCACGAACACATTGCCGCTCTCGATCTCGGCGGCGACGCGCTCACCGCGCGCGATATCGCCTGTGATGACGCCGCCGCCAAGTCCGAATATCGAATCATTAGCCGCCGCGATCGCGGCATCCTCGTTGCCGACCCGGATCACCGACGCTACCGGGCCAAACAATTCTTCTGAATAAGCGGGCATGCCTTTCGTCACCCCGGTAAGGACGGTTGGCGGATAATAGGAGCCCGGCCCCCTCGGAATCTCCCCGCCGAGCACGCAGCGCGCACCCTTTGCGATGCTGCTCTCGACCTGTCGATGCAACGCATCCCGAAGATCATGGCGCGCCAACGGACCGATTTCAGTGTCTTGTTTGAGAGGATCACCCATTTTGGCGGCGGCCATGCGTTTGACGAAAAGTTCGACAAACCGGTCGTGCACTTTGTCGACGACGATGAAGCGCTTGGCGGCAATGCAACTTTGGCCGGCATTGATCAATCGTCCTCTGGCGCAGACGGCTGCCGCGAGCTCGAGGTCGGCGTCCTCAAGGACCAGATAGGGATCGCTGCCGCCGAGCTCGAGCACGGTCTTCTTCAGGAGCGAGGCGGCCTTGCCGGCTACCGCGCGTCCGGCGGGGCCGCTGCCGGTCAGGGTAGCCGCGCGCACCAGCGGGTTTTCGAGCACCGCGTCGACCTGCGCGCTGGAGATCATCAAGGTCCGGAACAGACCCTTTGGAAAACCCGCATCCTGAAAAACGCTTTCGATGGCAAGCGCACAGCCCGGCACATTCGAAGAGTGCTTCATCACTGCACCGTTGCCGGCCATAAGCCCCGGCGCGGCGAACCGGAAAACCTGCCAAAATGGAAAGTTCCACGGCATCACCGCGAGCACGACTCCGAGCGGCTGGAAGACGACATGGCTCTTGCGGGCTTCGGTCTTGATCTGTTCGGTCGCCAGAAATTGCTCGGTGTTGTCGGCGTAGTAGCCGCAGGCAGCGGCGCATTTCTGGACCTCGGCAACACCGTCGCGGATCGGTTTTCCCATTTCCCTCGCCATCAGATCAGCATACTTGCCGGCGTTCTTCCGCAATACTTCCGCTGCCTGGTGCATCAGGGCGGCGCGGCTCGAAAAACCTGTTCGTCGCCAATCGAGAAACGCGTTGTGCGCTCTGCTGATAGCCTCTCGAAGGCCGTCCTCCGTCATCTCCTGATAGCTCGCAAATGTCTCGCCGGTGGCGGGATTGATTGCTTTGATCGTCATCGCTTGAGCCTTTCGATCAGTGATGCGAGGATGTTCGTCGCACCTGCAGCGCTGCCGGATCCCGTCAATTATTGGACGCGACCTTCTGATGGTTGACGCGCCAGATAGTGCCGTTGCTGTCTTCGGTGACAAGGAGCGAACCGTGCTTCGCGGCCGCGACGCCGACGGCCCGGCCGCAGACCTGCCTGTCGGAAATAACGACCCCGGTCATCAAGTCCTCGTATTCGCGGCGCGCCATGACGGCCATCAATTTTGGCGAGCGACTGTTCCACGCCGTAGACCATTCTGATCAGGATCAGCCAACGTAGCGGCAGGCTCCCTCTCTCCTGGGTGCTCGAGCGTGCCGAACCGTTCGGCAATCACCAATGGTCGATGGTTCGGGGGCAACAATGCTGCTGCTCAAACCAATTTGGAGCCGGCTCCTCAAGAATCCGTGCGCAATATTGCGTCGGCATCGGTTGAGGCGGTGTAGGCGTTGCTGAAATTGACGGTTGTCAAGGCGCATGTTGCATCCGGGTGTCACGAGAGTGAGTGCTGCCTTCGAAACCGATCAACTGTTCTGGGCGCAACAATCATCGCAGGAGTCGACCCATGGCGAAATCATCCATCACGGGCGCGGGGGTCAGGCTTCGCATTAACGGCTCCGATCATCTGTTGCAGATCGAGCCGCGGGTCACGCTGTTGGATGCTTTGCGAGAATACGTGCATCTCAACGGTACCAAGAAGGGATGCGATCAGGGGCAGTGCGGGGCCTGCACGGTTCACGTCGATGGACGGCGCGTCCTCGCTTGCCTGACGCTTGCGTCCCAGGTCGAAGGGCTGTCGATTACGACGATCGAGGGTTTGGCAGTCAACGGCAGCCTGCACCCGGTGCAGGAGGCGTTCATCCGCCACGATGCCTTCCAGTGCGGATACTGCACGCCTGGTCAGATCATGTCGGCCGTCGCCTGTATCGACGAAGGCCGGACCGAGTCGGACACGAGCATCCGCGAATATATGTCCGGCAATCTGTGCCGTTGCGGCGCCTATCCGCACATTGTCGCGGCTGTACGCGAAGCGGCGCAGGCGATGGAGTCTGATAGGGGGCGAGCACGATGAACAATTTCGAATATGTTCGGGCCACCGCCATTCCCGACGCGCTGGGGGCCATTGCCCGTCAGGCTGGTTCCCGCTTCCTCGCTGGCGGCACGACCATGGTCGACCTCATGAAATGCGGGGTAGAGGTTCCTTCAGCGCTCATCGACATTACGCGCGTGCGCGGACTCGATACCATCGAAGCTGGTCCGGCGAGCGTGCGCATTGGCGCTCTCTCAAAAATGAGCGATGTCGCCGATCACCCCACGATCCGGAAGGATTTCCCTGTTTTGGCGGAATCGCTGTGGCGCGGCGCTTCGGCGCAACTGCGCAACATGGCCACCATCGGTGGCAATCTCATGCAGCGGACACGCTGCAGCTATTTCCGCGAACCAGGGGTCTACGGCGCATGCAACAAACGCAATCCCGGTTCGGGCTGCGCAGCCCTTGAGGGCGTCAATCGCGGCCATGCTGTCTTGGGCACGAGTCCAAGTTGCATCGCCACGAATCCTGGTGATTTTGCGGTTGCTCTTGTCGCCTTCGACGCCACTGTCCATGTCGAAAACGGCAAACAACGTCGCATTCCGATCGATGACTTCTTCCTGTTGCCCGGTGACACGCCCGATGTCGAGCACCCCCTTTCGTCCGGTGAATTGATCGTCGCGGTCGAGGTTCCGACCAGCGCAGCGCTGCGCCGCTCGCACTACCTCAAGGTACGCGACCGCGAATCTTACGAGTTCGCGGCGGCAAGCGCCGCTGTCGGCCTGGAACTGGAGGCGGACGGTCGCACGATCCGTGACGTCAGGATCGCGCTCGGCGGGATCGCCACGAAACCGTGGCGGGCTCGGACCGTCGAAGAGGCGCTTGTCGGACGTACTTTCGACGAGCCCACGGTGCGGGCCGCCAGTCGCCTGGCCACCGAAGGCGCCGTCGACCATGGCGAAAATCGCTTCAAGATCGACTTGGCTCCCCGCGTCGTCGCGCGAGCGCTGCTGACCGTTGGAGGAATCGCATGATGGCTGTCACCAGTTCTAACGGAGCGTTTCTCGGTCGTCGCATCTCGCGTGCTGACGGCGTCGCGAAAGTCACCGGGAAAGCGGACTACGCCCTCGAACACGATTTGGCAGGTATGGTCCATGCGGTGATCGTCGAGAGCACCGTGCCGTCTGGGCGTATCGAAAAGATCGATCTTGCCGCGGCGCGGACGATGCCGGGTGTGCTCCGGATCTTGACCCATGCCGACGCTCTGCCCCTCAAGAGTTGTCCCATGGTTCCAGCCGGTAGTGTTATGGAAAGCTTCTTGCCGCTCCAGGATGATCGCATCCGGTACAACGGCCAACCCATCGCTCTCGTGGTCGCCGATAGCTTCGATCATGCGACTGAGGCTGCGGGCCGCGTGCGCGTCGCCTACGAGACCGGGCTGGCCGTCGCCGACATCGATGACCCCACGGCCAGACCAATTGACGTCCCCGGGGCTCCGTCATCCGGTGGGGGCCGGGGCGACGCAAAGGGTGCGCTCGCGGGGGCAGCGGTGCAGATGGAGGCCGTCTACACGACGCCGCGCGAATATTCCTGTCCTATGGAGCCGCTTGGAGCAATCGCAGCCTGGAGCAATGACGGCGGTCTGACCGTTTGGATGCCGAGCCAATGGGCAGAGGGCGCACGAAGGGCATTTTCCGACTGGTTTGCAATTCCGATGGAGAAGGTCCGCGTTATTTCGCCGTTCGTGGGCGGTGGTTTCGGAGTCAAGGTCACAGCTCACGCGGACTCGCTCCTTGCGGCAATGGCTGCGCGGGAAATGCGACGGCCGGTAAAGCTGGCGCTGCCGCGTCCGCAGAACTTCACCGGCAACGGCTTGCGGCCTGCGATACGGCAGAAGCTGACGCTCGGTGCCAGCGCAGACGGAAAGCTGCTGGCGCTCATTCACGAGAACACCAGTGAGACCTCCGTCGATGACGATTATGTCGAGGGTGGCGCGGCCACCGCCAAGGTCATGTATATCGTGCCGAACCTGAGCGCGACGCAGAAACTGGTGCGGGTCAGTTCCTTTACGCCGAGTTGGAAGCGCGCGCCCGGAGAAGCGATCGGCGCCTATGCGCTCGAAAGTGCGATGGATGAACTTGCCTACAAGCTTAAGCTCGATCCGATCGAATTGCGGCTACGCAACTATGCTGGCCAGGATCCTGAATCTGCGAAACCCTGGTCAACACGCCGGCTCCGCGAAGCCTATGAAGCCGGCGCGCGGGCATTTGGCTGGGAGCGACGCTCGCCAGAGCCGCGTTCTATGCGGGATGGTCACGAATTGATCGGATGGGGAATGGCCGGAGGAGCTTTCCCGAACGTGCATACGCCCGGCGAGGCGAAGGTCACAATTGCCGCCGATGGCTCGGTCGAAGTTGCATCGAGCGGCCCGGACATCGGTGGCGGTACCTACACCATCCTTGCTCAGACAGCCGCCGACGCGCTCGGCGTGCCGTTCGAGCAGGTGCGCGTTCGGCTCGGCGATACCAGCCTGCCGCGCGCACCGGTCGCCGGAGTCTCACAGATTGCCAATCTCCTTACCGGCGCCGTGGATAAAACCACACGCGCTGCTCGTGAGGAGCTGTTGACGCTAGCGTCCAGTCACGCCGGGTCACCGTTCAAGGCCAAGCGAGTGAACGACTTCACGATCAAGGATGGAAAGATCGCACCGACCGATGGCTCCGCAGAAGCCGTCACGGTTGCCGAGCTGATGCGGATGGTGGGGCGTGATCGGATCGAGGTCACGCGCAACACCATGCCGGCCGACAAGGCGTCATCGGAAACAGAGCAGCGCGATGCCTACAATAGCTTCAAATATATGCGCCCATCGTCACCAAGTCATGCGACGTATGCATGGTGTGCGCAATTCGTGGAGGTTCGTGTCGACGAAGACTATGGAACCGTGCGTGTCCGCCGCATGGTCGGAGCCTTCGATTGCGGCAGGCTCTACAATCCCAAGCTCGCCGAAAGTCAGTGGAAGGGTGGCATGATCATGGGAATGGGAGAAGCGCTTCTCGAAGCCATACACATCGATCGCCGCTATGCGCGAATCACCAATAATAACCTTGCCGACTACGTCGTGCCGGTGAACGCTGACGTGCCTGATATCGAAGTCATTTCAGTCGGTGAGCCGGACTTTCACGCCAGCGCCCTCGGCGGCAAGACAGTTGGTGAAATCGGCGTCGTCGGCGCTGCTGCTGCCATCGCAAATGCGGTGTTCCATGCCACCGGCAAACGGGTGCGGGACCTGCCGATTACGATGGAGAAGCTGATGTAGGTGCGCGATCGGCTAATATTTAGAAACAGGCAAAACAAGGAGTTCAGTTTCGCGCGTCTCTGGCTTGCCTCGGTGCACCGGCGGTCGTCTTGCTGATCTGCAGCATTATCGTCGCCCGATTTTGTGCGATGGAGCGGGTACGTCGCATCGGCATCACGTTGCCCTCGCTGCGGAAAGGAAAGGGAGTTCGTCGCTCGAGCCGATGGCAGAGCGCAGCTTTGCAAACGGATTAACACTGAGACGAAAGGAGAGCGGCGCGCCGTTACGCGTCGGTTGAACATGGCGATATTTTGCAAACATCTCTCGGTTATCCGTGATGTTATTCCGAGCGCCCTGGGGTGCGAAGAATGTCTGAAATTGGGCGACCCTTGGCTGCATTTACGGGTCTGCCGTAGCTGCGGCCATGTCGGTTGTTGCGATCAGTCGCCAAATCGACACGCAACAAAACATTTTCACGCGACAAGGCATCCGATCATCGAGGGCTATGATCCGCCGGAAGGGTGGGGCTGGTGTTACGTCGATGAAGTGATGTTCGATCTTTCGGAACGGCCCACCCCGCATCTTGGTCCGATTCCCCGATTTTATTGAGGTGCGCGGGGCGAGTGGACGCTGGCGCGCGGGTCGAGGCGGCCCGGGCCCTGAACCGCGACAGGAATGCTAAGGAGGGTTTATCGGACGAGCCCTCTTGTCATTGACGACGGTCAAGAGGCGCCGGCAGGTCAGGCGATCGTCAAAATGGTCTTGAAGCTTCGTCGGGCTATGTCTGATAAGATTGGCTTGGTCCGGTTCGCGACTTCCCCTCGCGGATAAGGTCCTGGGGGCTCGTGAAGAACGAGCGCCGATGTGGACGGGCTGCTGGAAGGCACGCTCGATGTCGCGATGGGCAGCTGCACCGCTGCGCAACCCGTCCTGCAAAGCGATCGCGGCACTCTATTCGCAGTGCATTCGAAGAAGGTCGACGCGCTTCCGAACGTCAAGACTCTGCCTGAACAAGGCGCGACATCGAAGTTCTTCACCGTGAGCGGCTTCTCCGGCTGGGCGCTGCCGAAGGCCACGCCGCGTTGTATCAGCAGGAATTGCCGATCTGGATGGAGAGCGCCAGGGCGCTCGGCCTGGAGCCCGTCTAGTCGAGTATTGTTCCTGAAACCCTGACGCCGCTGGCGCGTATCCTGTTCACGGTGTGCGATCTCTGCGAGGATAGCCGCCGGTCAGGATCGTTCTCATGCGCGCGTTTATTTTTGCGATCGGACTTCTGTTCAGCGTCGTGCCCGGCGTGCGGGCGGCAGACGATGCCGGGTCCGCGCAAGCGGTCATCAGCTCCCAGCTCGAGGCGATCGGCCGTGGCGACGCTGTGGTGGCCTATTCCTATGCCGCGCCAGCCATCCAGGGATTGTTCACCCGGCCCGACATTTTCATGAACATGGTCCGGCAAAACTATGCGCCGCTCGTTCGTCCGAAACGCGTCGAGTTCGGCAAGTCGGTGGGGTCCGACGGAAAGATCGCGCAGCATGTGCACATCGTCGACAGCGACGGGGTGGCGTGGGAGGCGCTCTATACACTGGAGCAGCAGCCGGACGGGACCATCAAGATCACCGGATGCTCGCTTCTGAAAGCCGATCAGGAAGCGTGAACTCGCTTCAGTTGAAATAATAGTTCACGCCGGTGCGGACGATACCGCTACCGGCCGGTCTTTCCGACGCGTTCATAGGCTTCAACCAGATGACGGCGCATCAGTTCGGCGGCGGCGTCGCCGTCGCCGCGGATCATCTCGTCGAGAATGCGGCCGTGTTCTTTCCAGACGCTGATCGACATGCCCGGATGGCGCAGCACTTCGCCCATGGCGCGGCGCAGATGCCGCCAGTGCAGCCGCATGGTCTCGGCGATCAGGGGATTGCCGGAGAGATCGTAGATGAATGAGTGGAAGTCCATGTCGGCCTGAAGGCTGGCGCGGCTGTCGCCGGCGGCCATCAGCTTGCGGCCGTTTTCAACCAGTGCACGCCCGCGCGCGATGGATTCCTTGGTCAGGCGCGGCGTCGCCAGCTTGACCGCAAGCGGTTCGACCGCCGAGCGGATCTGGTAGATCGCCTCGAAGAAATCCGGATCGACCGCGGTGACGGTCAATCCCTGACGCCCCTGCGCAAGAAATCCCTGCGCCTTCAACACAGCCAGCGCGTGGGTCACCGGCTGCCGTGAGACATTCAGGCGCGCGGCGATGTTCTCCTGGGTGAGGCGCTCGCCCGGCTTGAACGTGCCGTCGCACAGGGCATCGAGGATCACCTCATAGACCTGATCGACCAGACTTTTCGGCGGGGCCAGGGACTCGAGCACTTCTCCTCCGATGGAATCGTCGCTGTGCGGCTGCATGGTTGCTGCTTGACAGGGTGGGGCGCAAGCCGCATCCTGAGTTTAGAATACTGAATTCAGAATGCAATACTGACTTACCGTAGGGTGGTTCGCACCGCCGACGGCCGAGGGTGCAGAAGCGCTCCGGGACGAAAAACAAGATCCGGGAAACGACCTGAAACAAACAAGGAGGATCGTCATGAAACTGACCCCTGAGCAGCTCGAGCAGTTCCGTACCGAAGGCTGGCTGTTCCTGCCTGAGCTTTTCAACGCCGAGGAAGTCGATGTCCTGCGGCGTGAAGCCGTGTCGATCTATGACGAGCAGCGCCCCGAGGTCTGGCGCGAGAAGAGCGGTGCGCCGCGCACCGCCTTTGCCGCGCATCTTTACAACGAGGCGTTTCGCCTGCTCGGCGCGCATCCGCGCATGATCGAGCCGGTCGAGCAGATCTTCGGCGAGAAGGTCTACATGCATCAGTACAAGATCAACGCGAAGTCCGCGTTCACCGGCGACGTCTGGCAATGGCATCAGGACTACGGCACCTGGAAGCGCGACGACGGCATGCCGCAGCCGCTCGCGATGAACATCGCGGTCTTCCTCGATGAAGTGATGCCGATCAACGGCCCCCTGATGCTGGTGCCGAGAAGCCAGAACGCCGGCGACCTCAAGGCATCGCACGATCTTGCGACCACGTCGTATCCGCTCTGGACGCTGGATGAGGAGACCGTAACGCGCCTCGTCAAGGAGGGCGGCATTGTCGCGCCGACCGGCAAGCCGGGCGGCATGCTGATGTTCCATGGCAATCTGGTGCACGGCTCGGCGGGGAATATCACGCCGTATCCGCGCAAGATCGTCTATCTCACGCTGAACTCGGTTTCGAACTACATCCGCACGCCGACGCGGCCGGAGTTCATCGCGCATCGCGATTTCACGCCGATCCAGACCGTTGATGACGACGCGCTGGTTCGCTACGCGCGCAGCCATCGTCAGGCGGCGGAATAGCACTCCTCGTCATTGCGAGGAGCATTTGCGACGAAGCAATCCAGTCAATTCGAGAGTGGATTGCTTCGCTTCGCTCGCAATGACAAGGTGACGGCCATCTTTCTTCCGAGAGTTCGTCTCCATGAATTTGCATCACCTTCTTGAAAAGCGCCGCGTGGCGGGAAAGCCCGTGCGTGTCGCGCTGATCGGCGCCGGAAAATTCGGCTCGATGTTTCTCTCTCAGGTGCCGCATACGCCGGGCCTCGAAGTGCCGGTGATTGTCGATCTCGATCCGGAGCGCGCGCGGGACGCCTGCCGCACGGTGGGCTGGGATGATGCGCGGATCGCCGCCACCACCTTCACCAAGGATGGCGCCGCAGCGATCGCAGGCAATGTGGAAGTGATCGTCGAGGCGACCGGCAATCCGTCCGTCGGCATCCGCCATGCCCGCGCGGCGATTGCGGCGGGCAAGCACATCGTGATGGTCAATGTCGAAGCCGACGTGCTCGCGGGTCCGCTGCTGGCGGACGAAGCGCGCAAGGCGGGCGTGGTCTATTCGCTCGCCTATGGCGATCAGCCGGCGCTCACCGCCGAGATGGTGGACTGGGCGCGCGCCACCGGTTTCAAGGTTGTCGCTGCAGGCAAGGGCACCAAGTACCTGCCGATCTATCACGACGTGACGCCCGCCGGGGTGTGGGGTCACTATGGTTTGACCGCTGCCGAAGCGCAGTCGGCCGGCATGAATCCGCAGATGTTCAATTCGTTTCTGGACGGCACCAAGTCGGCCATCGAAATGGCGGCGATTGCAAACGCCACCGGCCTTGACGTTCCCTCGACCGGCCTTCTGTTTCCGCCCTGCGGTGTCGATGATCTGCCGCACGTCATGCGCCCGAAGGACAAGGGCGGCGTGCTGGAGAAATCCGGCGTGGTGGAGGTCGTCTCGTCGCTGGAGCGGGATGGCCGTCCCGTGTTCCGCGATCTGCGCTGGGGCGTCTATGTTGTGCTGGAAGCGCCGAATGATTACGCCGCTGACTGCTTCCGTCAGTACGGATTGAAGACCGATTCCTCGGGGCGTTATGCCGCGATGTACAAGCCGTATCATCTGATCGGACTTGAGCTGAACATCTCGGTGCTGTCGGCCGCGCTGCGCGGCGAGCCGACGGGGCAGCCCCAAGGTTTCCGCGGTGACGTCGCGGCTGTCGCCAAGAAAAATCTGCGCGCAGGCGAAATGCTCGACGGCGAGGGCGGCTATACGGTGTGGGGCAAGCTGATGCCGGCGGCTGAAAGCCTGAAGACCGGCGCATTGCCGATCGGCCTTGCGCATCGCGTCAAGCTCACGAATGACGTCGCGCACGGCGCGGTGGTCCAATGGGCGGATGTGGAGATCGACGCCAAGGACGACGCCGTCGCCTTCCGCCGCGCGATGGAAGCAAAGTTCTCTCACTAGCAGAGCCCATCTATTGAAGCGCTGCAAATGCGATCTGACTCCCTCTCCCGTGGGGAGAGGGTTGGGGTGAGGGCGTAGAATCTATCTCGAGGCGCTACCGCGTCACATGCGCCGAGACAGCCAGCCACTGGCCGCCGATCTTCGCCCACACATCGGTGTAGCGCCCGCCGCCCGCGCTGCCGTCCGGCATTACATAGCTCGTACGCGCGTGGATGATGGCCGCGTCGCCGATGATCCGGATCAGCACGTCCTCGGCCTTGAGATTCCTGATCGCGATGGGCCTGGCAGTCTGCTTCAGGAAACCGGCGCGATCGACCAGCGAGCGATCGGGATTCGAGCAGTAGAAGTCAGGCGCCAGGATTTCATCGAAGCGTTTGACGTCGCAGGTCTGCACCGAATTGATGTAATCGCGGTTGAGAGCAGTGAGGATGTCGTGATCCGAATTCATGGCAGAACCTCCGTCTCCGGCTTCGCTTTCGGCCCGATGGATGTGAACACGTAGCGCCATCCGATCAGCAGGCTTCGCAGGGTAAGCCATCCGATGATCAGATTGGAGAGCACAAAAATCGGCAGCGCCAGATGGGCGATGATGCCGGTTTCTCCGCGCTCAATGAACCGCAGGGCGGCGAGCGGCAGGGCCGAGACGCCGAAGCTGTAGGCCCACGCGGCGAGCGAGAACGGCTGTTCGCGCAGCCATGGAATCAGCCGCAGCATCACCAGCGCCTGAAACAGCGCGTAGCCGAACAGCATGTGGGCGAGATGATCGGGCGGTCCGCTGGTCACGGCGAGATAGGCGACCGAGCCGACCGCGGGCGGCGCGAGATGAATTCCCATGGTGGCGCGGAGTGCAACCGGAATGCCATGCGCGAGCAGCCGCGTGAGGATGACCGATTCCATCACGATGATGGAGAAGAAGCCGACACCGAAGAACAGCAGTCCCGCGTCGGGATAACCGAAAAGGCCGCAGGCGATCGCGCTGACAAAACTACCGCCCACGGTCGGCATGTAAAGCACCGGGGTTGTGGTTTCGGTCGGCCGGCCTCCGATCCACAGTCCGCCGACGCCCCAGACAGTAAACGCAAGCTGTCCGACCACGCCGCAGATAAACAGGCCGAATGCAATGCGCGGCAGGTACGGCGCGATTGACCAGGCGGCGATCATTGTCGTCATGGGAATGAGCACGACAAAGAAGGACTGGATGGGATGAACGATCTCGGCCATGGCGGCTTCGGGGGCCTGAATCCATTTCAGGACGTAGACCGAAAACCAGATCAGCCAGATGGCGGACGCCGTCAGGGCCAGCGTTTCGCCGATGACGCCCGGCACGCCCCAGACATGAGAGGCGGCACGCCAGCCGGCGCCAAGCCCGCCGATGCCAAGAACCATACCGAACATGGTCGCGGAGAATTTCGAGATGTCGATACGCACGGCTTGCCTGTTCTTTTTGGGATTGTCCGGGGGGCTGCTTAGGCCGTAAGGGTTTCTAGCAATCGGGAGGATCGATCACAATGGACTTCGCCCTGAACCCGCAGCAGGAATCCATTCGCGATGCGATTCTGAAAATCTGCGCCCGCTTCGACGACACCTATTGGCTCGAGAAGGATCGCACCGGCGGCTTTCCGCACGAGTTTTACGACGCGATGGCGCAGGCCGGCTGGCTCGGCATCTGCATTCCCGAGGAATTCGGAGGCTCCGGTCTCGGCATCATGGAAGCCGCCATCATGATGCGCGCAATCTCCGAATCCGGCGCGGGCATGTCGGGCGCCTCCGCGATCCACATGAATGTGTTCGGGCTCAATCCGGTGGTGGTGTTCGGCAACGATGCGCAGCGCGCGCGCATGCTGCCCGGCATTGTCGAGGGCCGCGAGAAAGCCTGCTTCGGGGTGACCGAGCCGAACACCGGACTCAACACCACGCAACTCAAAACCCGCGCGGTGCGCAAGGGCGACAAATACATCGTCAACGGCCAGAAGGTCTGGATCTCGACCGCGCAGGTCGCGCACAAGATTCTGCTGCTGGCGCGCACCACGCCGCTGGAAGAAGTGAAGAATCCGACCCACGGTCTCAGCCTGTTCTATGCGGATTTCGACCGCGAGCGGGTGAAGGTGCATGAGATCGAGAAGATGGGCCGCAAGGCGATCGACTCCAACGAACTCTTCTTCGCCGACTTCGAGATTCCGGTGGAGGATCGTATCGGCGAGGAAGGCCGGGGGTTCGAATACATCCTGCACGGCATGAATCCCGAGCGGGTGCTGATCGCGGCGGAAGCGGTCGGTCTCGGCAAGCTCGCGCTCGATCGTGCAGCGGCTTACGCGAAGCAGCGCATCGTGTTCAACCGGCCGATCGGGCAGAACCAGGCGATCCAGCATCCGCTGGCGAAGAACTGGATCGATCTCGAAGCGGCATGGCTGATGACGATGTCGGCGGCCTGGCAATACGATCAGGGATTGCCGTGCGGCCCCGCCGCGAATGCCGCAAAATATCTCGCGGGCGAGGCGGGTTTCGACGCCTGCCAGCAGGCGGTGATGACCCACGGCGGTTTCGGCTACGCCAAGGAATATCATGTTGAGCGTTATCTGCGCGAAGTGATGATCCCGCGCATTGCGCCGATCAGCCCGCAGCTTATTCTCAGCTTTATCGGCGAGAAGGTTCTGGGACTGCCGAAGTCTTATTGATGCACGCCATGCACGGCGCGCGTCTTGCGCATGACGCGCCGATACATTGACGACCACTGACATATCTGGTGACGTGCCGGCAACGTCGCGCGTCAGCGCTCGCAAAAACTTAGAGGAAGCCATGTCCGGATCGCACGATCATCATCATTCCCACGATCACTCGCACGATCATTCCCATGCGCACGGCGACGACCGCTGGAAGCATGACGGTGTGCGCGTCATTCCCGGCAATCAGCTCGACTCGAATGTGCCGTCCACCACCGGCATGGACCGCAAGGCTGCGATCAATTTCGCGCGGGTCGGCGCGCAGAAGCTGTGGGCCGGAACGGTGACGATCAGGCCGGACGCAAAGACCGGCGCGCACCATCACGGTCATCTGGAAAGCGTCATCTATGTCGTGAAGGGCAAGGCGCGCATGCGCTGGGGCGAACATCTCCAGTTCACCGCCGAGGCCGGGCCGGGCGATTTCATCTTCGTGCCGCCTTACGTGCCGCATCAGGAGATCAACGCCAGCCCCGACGAAGTGCTCGAATGCGTGCTGGTGCGCAGTGACGGCGAAGCCGTCGCTATCAATCTGGATATCGAGCCGGTGGAGAAGCCGGAGACCGTATTGTGGGTCGATCCGATTCACCGCGACCCTGCGGAGAAGGCCTGAAATCACCGGTATCCGAGGATGGATAAAAAGGAACGGTTCCAAAAACGCCTTTGAAGCCAAGTGTTTGCAGTGCGACATTCTGACTACTGACGAATATTGACAATCGTCAGTCGTTACTAGAAGCTCCCGGGATAATCCCAAGGGAGCTTCCGATGCGCCGCATCTCCGAATTCGCAAGCCAACGCAATGGCTTGGCCATTCTCGCCTTGATTATTCCTGCCCTGGCGCTCGGCGCCTGCAGCAAGGAGCAGGCCCAGGAGGGCGAGAAGGGGCGCCCGGTTCTGGTGGCGACGGTCCACTATCAGTCGCAGTCGCCGGAGCGCAGCTTCGTCGGCACCATCCGCCCCCGCATCGAAACCGACATGGGCTTCCGCGTGCCCGGCAAGGTGGCCAAGCGCCTCGTCGAGGTCGGGCAGATGGTCGATGTCGGTCAGCCGCTGGCGACCCTCGACGAGGTCGATCTCAAATTGCAGGCCGAGCAGGCCGAGGCTGAATTCCGCGCCGCCACCGGTGTGCTGGCGCAGGCAAGCGCCGCCGAGGGCCGCGCCAAGGAACTGCGCGCCAGGGGCTGGTCCACCGAAGCGCAGCTCGATCAGGTGAAGGCGGCAGCCGACGAGGCGCGGGCGCGCCTCAACCGCGCCGAGCGTTCGGTGGAACTCACCAAGAACAGCCTGTCCTATGCTCACCTTGTCGCCGATACGCGCGGTGTCGTGACCGCGACGCTGATCGAGCCGGGCCAGGTGGTGGCGTCGGGTCAGACCGCGATCCGCGTGGCGCGCTCCGCCGAGAAGGAAGCGGTGGTCGCGATTCCGGAAACCATGGTCAGCTTTGCCAAGACCGGCGAAGCGAGCGTGACGCTGTGGTCCGAGCCGAACAAGAAATATGTCGCCAAGCTGCGCGAGATCGCGCCGGCCGCCGATCCCGCAACGCGGACCTATCTGGCGAAGTTCTCGCTGCCCGGCGCGGATGATGCGGTTTCGCTCGGCATGACCGCGACCCTGACGCTGGCCGATCCGGTGACCGAGCGCGTGGCGCGGCTGCCGCTGTCGGCGCTGTTCAGCCAGGGCGATGGACCCTCACTCTATGTCGCCGACGCCAACACCGGCGCTGTCTCGCTGAAGCCGGTGACGGTGAAGGCCTATGAGACCAACGACGTCATCATCACCAGCGGCGTCGAGGAAGGCGCCAAGGTCGTGGTGCTCGGCGTGCAAAAGCTCGATCCGGCCCAGAAGGTCCGTGTCGTTTCGTCGCTGTCGTTCTGATTTAACGCACAGACATACCGAGGGTCCGATGAAGCGATTCAATCTTTCCGCCTGGGCCGTGGCGCACCCGACGCTGATCCTGTTCTTCATCGTGATGCTCGGCATCGCGGGCTTCTTCTCGTACGAGCGGCTCGGCCGCGCGGAAGATCCGTCGTTCACCATCAAGGTGGTCATCGTCAACGCGATGTGGCCCGGCGCGACGGCCAAGGAAATGCAGGAGCAGGTCGCCGATCCGATCGAGAAGAAGCTTCAGGAACTGCCGTACTTCGAGAAGGTGCAGACCTACACCAAGCCTTCGTTCACCGCGATGACCCTGACCTTCAAGGACTACACGCCTGCGAAGGAAGTGCCGCAGCTTTTCTATCAGCTCCGCAAGAAGCTCAGTGACATCAGGAACGATCTTCCGCCGAACCTGATCGGTCCGAACATCAACGACGAATACGGCGACGTCGATTCGATTCTCTACATGCTGACGGGCGAGGGCACGGACTACGCCCAGCTCAAGAAAGTGGCCGAAGGCCTGCGCCAGCGCCTTCTGAAGACGGAGAACGTCACCAAGGTCAATTTGTACGGCACGCAGGACGAGCGCGTGTTCGTCGAGTTCTCGCACGCCAAGCTGGCGACGCTCGGCATCACGACGCAGGCGCTGTTCGATTCGCTGGCCAAGCAGAACGCAGTGGTTCCGGCGGGCACGGTTGAAACGTCGTCGCAGCGCGTTCCGCTGCGCGTCACCGGCGCCTATGACAGCGTCAAGGCCGTGGCCGAAACGCCGGTCGAGGGCAATGGCCGCGTGTTCCGCCTTGGCGACATCGCCATGGTCACCCACGGGTTCGTCGATCCGCCGACCTATCAGGTGCGCCAGGAAGGCAAGCCCGCGATCGGCGTCGGCGTGGTGATGGCGAAGGGCGCCAACATTCTCGAGCTTGGCGAGAGCATCAAGAAGGCGACCGCGGAATTCATGGCCGCCGTGCCGCAGGGCATCGAGATCGAGCAGATCGCCGATCAGCCGAAAGTGGTCGAGCACGCGGTCAGCGAGTTCGTGCATTCGTTCGTGGAGGCGCTGGCGATCGTGCTGTTCGTCAGCTTCCTCGCGCTCGGCTGGCGCACCGGTATCGTCGTTGCATTGTCGGTGCCGCTGGTGCTGGCGATCGTCTTCATCGTGATGAATGCGATGGGCATGGACCTGCATCGCATCACGCTCGGTGCGCTGATTATCGCGCTCGGCCTTCTGGTCGACGACGCGATCATCGCGGTCGAGATGATGGTGGTGAAGATGGAGCAGGGATGGGACCGCGTGAAGGCGGCCTCCTTTGCCTGGGAATCTACCGCGTTTCCGATGCTCACGGGAACGCTGGTCACGGCCGTTGGCTTCCTCCCCATCGGCTTTGCCAATTCGTCGGTCGGCGAATATGCCGGCGGCATCTTCTGGGTGGTGGCGATTGCGCTGATCGCGTCATGGTTCGTCGCGGTGATCTTCACGCCCTATATCGGCGTCAAGCTGCTGCCGAACTTCAATCATGGCAAGCATAACCATGATCCGCACGCGATCTATGAGACGCGGATGTATCGCGGCCTGCGCCGCGTGATCGAATGGTGTGTGCGTCGCCGCGGCACCGTGGTGCTGGCGACGGTCGGTGTGTTCGCGCTGTCGATCGTCGGCTTCGGTCATGTGCAGCAGCAGTTCTTCCCGCTGTCCGAGCGGCCGGAGCTGTTCCTCCAACTGCGGTTGCCGGAAGGCACCGCGTTCAACGTCACCAAGGAGAGCGTGAAGAAGGCGGAAGCGCTGCTCAAGGACGACAAGGACATCGCCACCTACACGACCTATGTCGGTCAGGGTTCGCCGCGTTTCTGGCTCGGCCTCAATCCGCAATTGCCGAACGAGGCGTTCTCGGAAACGGTGATCGTGTCGAAGGACGTCGCGGCGCGCGAGCGCATCAAGGCGCGGCTGGAGAAGGCCGTGGCCGATGGCGCGCTGTCTGAAGCGCGTGTGCGCGTCGACCGCTTCAACTTCGGCCCGCCGGTCGGCTTCCCGGTTCAGTTCCGTGTCGTCGGCCCGGACACCACGACTGTGCGCGACATCGCCTACAAGGTGCGCGAGGTCATGCGCGGCAACGACAAGGTGGTCGATCCGCATCTCGACTGGAACGAACAGACCCCATACCTCAAGCTTGCCGTCGATCAGGATCGCGCCCGTGCGCTCGGCCTGACGCCGCAGGACATTTCGCAGTCGCTGGCGATGCTGATTTCCGGCGTGCAGGTGACGACGCTGCGCGACGGCATCGAGAAGGTCGGTGTTGTCGCCCGCGCCGTGCCGTCGGAGCGGCTCGATCTCGGCCGTGTCGGCGATCTGACGATCTATTCGCGGGGCGGCGTTGCCGTGCCGCTGTCGCAGATCGCTAAGATCGAATACGCACACGAGGAGCCGATCCTGTGGCGGCGTAACCGCGACATGGCGATCACCGTGCGCGCCGATATTGTCGACGGCGTACAGGCGCCGGACGTCACCAATGCGATCTGGCCGAAGCTTGAAGGCATTCGCAAGAGCCTGCAACCGGCTTACCGCATCGAGATCGGCGGCGCGATCGAGGAGTCCGAAAAGGGCAATGCGTCGATCAACAAGCTGTTCCCGCTGATGGTGATCGGCATGCTGACGCTGCTGATGATCCAGTTGCAGAGCTTCTCGCGGCTGGTGCTGGTGTTCCTGACCGCGCCGCTCGGCATCGTCGGCGCCTCGCTGGGCCTCAACGTTGCGGGCAGTCCGTTCGGTTTCGTGGCGCTGCTCGGGCTGATCGCGCTCGCCGGCATGATCATGCGCAACTCGGTGATTCTGGTCGATCAGATCGAGACCGACGTCGAGCATGGCCTGACCCGGCGCGAAGCCATCGTCGAAGCCACGGTTCGCCGCGCGCGGCCGGTGGTGTTGACGGCGCTGGCTGCGATCCTGGCGATGATTCCACTGTCGCGGTCGGCCTTCTGGGGCCCGATGGCCATCACCATCATGGGTGGATTGTTCGTTGCAACATTCCTGACCCTGCTGTTCCTGCCCGGCCTCTATGCGCTATGGTTCAGGAAGAGTCTGGACGAACGGGGTGAGGGTGTGGTTCCGGCGCCCGCGCAACCGGGCCAGATCCGGCAAGCGCCGCCGCTGGCGACCGCCGCCGAATAATCGAACCTTGAGTATGACACTGACATGACTCTGCTTCACGACAGCGATACCGATTCCGAAAAGAAGGCGTGCATTCTCGCGACTGCGGAGCGCCTGTTTCGCGATGTCGGCTATCTCAAGACCACGGTCGCGGATATCGCCAAGACGCTCAAGATGTCGCCGGCGAACATCTATCGCTTCTTCGATTCCAAGAAGTCGATCCATGAAGGTGTGGCGCGGCGGCTGATGGCTGAGGTCGAGGATGCCGCGGACGCGATTGCGGCCAAACCGACGCCGCCGCGGGAGCGGATGAAGGAATTGCTCGCCACGGTCAGTGTGATGAATGCCGAACGCTTCGTTGGCGATGCCAAGATCCACGAGATGGTCGCCATCGCAATGGAAGAAAGCTGGGATGTCTGCGATGCGCATATCCAGCGCATCGTCATGGCCATCGGCGCGGTGATTGCCGACGGTGCCAAGGCTGGGGTGTTCAACGTCAAGGACGTAGAGCTGGCCGCCAAGTGTGTCTGCGCCGGGATGCTGCGGTTCTTCCATCCGCAGATGATCGAACAGAGCGCGAAAAAGCCGGGGCCGAGCCTCGATCAAATGATAGACTTTATTATCGCCGGCCTTACGCTGGGCACGCCCGATCTTCTGGGCGGCACAGCTGCAGGCAAAGCTATTTATGGCTGATTTTCACTACTACGAACCCTCAAAAGGCCACGGCCTCAGGCACGATCCCTTCAATGCCATTGTTGGTCCCCGGCCGATCGGCTGGATTTCATCGAAGGATGCCAAGGGACACATCAATCTTGCGCCCTACAGCTTTTTCAACGCCTTCTGCTATGTGCCGCCGATCATCGGCTTTTCCTCGACAGGCTGGAAGGACAGCGTTTCCAATATTCAGGAGACGAAGGAGTTCACCTGGAATCTGGTGACCAAGCACGTCGCCGAGCAGATGAACATGACGTCGGCGAGCGTGCCGCACGAAACCGACGAATTTACGATTTCCGGGCTGACCAAGGCGCCGAGCCGCAAGGTCGATGTGCCACGCGTCGGCGAAAGTCTCGTCTCGTTCGAGTGCAAATTGACCCAGATGATCCAGCTCGAGGGCGCTGACGGAAAAAAAGCCGACGCCTGGGTCACCTTCGGCGAAGTGGTCGCGGTCCATATCGACAAGAGCCTGATCAGGGACGGCGTCTATCAGACTGCCGAGGCCTATCCGATCCTGCGCGCGGGACGGATGGGCGACTACGCCCAGATCCGGCCCGACATAATGTTCGAGATGATCCGGCCGCGGTAGCGGCGTTTTGGCTCAAGTCTTGGTGATTTTTGACCGTTTTCCGATTGTTCGGGAGGCCGGCGCGGAACGCTGCGCCGCTCTGCAGGTTATTGAAACATAGGAATTTTTGGGGGCTTTCGCTTTAAACGCGACACACCGCCGAAGCTATTTTCAGCACTGCCGCCGCTAGAATGAGGCATGATCTAAACGAAATCCACTCCCGCATTTCGGGTTCATGCCCTAGCATTTCAGCCCCGTGGTTACGCTGGCCTTTCCACAAAAGGATCGTCCCATGAGCCTCTCCTTCCGCCGCGATCTCATCACCCGTCCGATCTTCGCGTGGGCGCATAAGGCGCTGCCGCCGATGTCCGACACCGAGCGCGAGGCGCTCGAGGCCGGCGACGTCTGGTGGGATGCCGATCTGTTCACCGGCAATCCCGACTGGTCGAAGCTGCTGGCCTTCGCTCCGGCAAAGCTCACCGACGAAGAGACGGCTTTCCTGAACGGCCCGGTCGAGCAGCTTTGCGAGATGGTCGACGAGTGGAGGGTGAACTGGGAATGGCGCGACCTGCCGCCCGAAGTCTGGGAGTTCATCAAGCGCAACAAATTCCTCGGCATGATTATCCCGAAGGACTATGGCGGCCTCGGCTTCTCGCCCTATGCGCATTCGGAAGTGGTTCGGAAAATTTCGTCGCGGTCGGTGACGGCGGCGGTCACGGTGATGGTGCCCAACTCGCTCGGGCCGGGTGAACTGCTGATGCACTTCGGCACCAAGGAGCAGCGTGACAGGTGGCTGCCCGGTCTTGCGGAAGGCCGCGAGATTCCCTGCTTCGGGCTGACCAGCCCGGAGGCCGGCTCCGACGCCGCGTCGATGATCGACACCGGCATCATCTGTAAGGGCACGTTCAACGGCAAGGAGACACTCGGCCTGCGGCTGAACTGGCACAAGCGCTACATCACCCTTGGCCCGGTGGCGACGCTGCTTGGTCTTGCGTTCAAGGCCTACGATCCAGATCATCTGATCGGCAGCGAGGAAGAACTCGGCATCACGGTTGCGCTGATTCCGACTGACCTGCCCGGCGTCAGCATCGGTCATCGCCATCTGCCGGCAATGCAGGTGTTCCAGAACGGTCCGAACTGGGGCAAGGACGTTTTCATTCCGATGGACTTCATCATCGGCGGACAGGAGCGCATCGGACAGGGCTGGAAGATGCTGATGACAGCGCTGGCCGCGGGCCGCGGCATCTCTCTGCCGTCGCAATCCTCCGCAGGCGCGGCGTACTGCGCGCGCGCCACGGGGGCCTATGCGCGCATCCGCGAGCAATTCCATGTGCCGATCGGAAAGTTCGAGGGTATCGAGGAGCCACTGGCGCGCATCGCGGGCACGGCCTACCAGCTCGACGCCGCACGACGGCTAACCTGCGCCGCGCTCAATCAGGGCATTCATCCGGCGGTGGTCTCCGGCATCATGAAGCTGCACGCCACTGAACGCCTGCGCATCACGGTGGATGACGCGATGGATATTCATGGCGGCAAGGCCGTGATCGACGGGCCGCAGAACTACATGGGCAATCTCTACCGATCGGTGCCGGTCGCCATCACGGTGGAGGGCGCAAACATCCTGACACGCAATCTCATTGTGTTCGGGCAGGGATCGGTGCGCGCGCATCCTTATCTTCTGAGCGAAATGAATGCGATTGGCGAAGCCGACCCGAAGAAGGGCCTCGCCGATTTCGACGCGTCGTTCTGGAAGCATGTCGGCCACGCCATCACCAATACATTCCGCGCATGGGGCCGGAGCTGGACCGGCGGCGCGTTTGCCCCGGCGCCCGAGGCTGGCGCCGCGACCGGTTACTACCGCCAGCTCTCGCGTTATTCGGCAGCGTTTGCGCTGTGCTCTGACATGGCGCTGCTGACGCTCGGCGGTGCGCTCAAGCGCAAGGAAATGCTGTCGGCAAGGCTCGGCGACATTCTCTCCGAACTGTATCTGCTCTCGGCGGCATTGAAACGCTGGGAGGACGAGGGCCGTCAGGACGCCGACTTCCCCGCGCTCCAATGGGTGATGGCGAACGGCATCCGCACCATCGAGAACCGTCTTGCGGAGGTGATCGCTAACCTGCCGAACCGCTTTGTGGGCGTGATCCTCAAATTCCTGATCCAGCCGCTCGGCGCCAATCCGCTCGGACCGTCGGATAAAGTTGTGCACCACTGCGCGCAAATGATCCTTGCGCCGGGTGCGGTGCGCGACCGGCTGACCGCGGGCCTCTATCATGGCAACGACGATGGTCCGCTGGCGCGGCTGGAGCGTGCGTTCCTGCTGGTCACCGCCAACGAGCCGATCGAGAAGAAAATGCACGCCGCAAAAATCCGAGACTGGAGCGAAGCCGTGAAGAAAGGTGTCATCACCGCCGACGAAGGCGCAAAGCTCAAGACTGCGCACGATGCGGTCGCGCTGGTGATTGAGGTCGACGACTTCGCACCCGAAGCGCTGTCGCCGATCTATCACAAGCGGACCGAGGCGAAGCAAACCACGCCGGACCGGGCGGCAAGCTGATGGCGCGACCGGTTTATATCGTTGACGGCGCACGCACGCCGTTCCTGAAAGCACAAGGCGGGCCGGGGCCATTCACCCCGGTCGATCTCGCAGTTCAGGCCGGGCGGCCCTTGCTGGCGCGGCAACCTTTTGCGCCAAATGCGTTCGATCAGGTCATTCTCGGCTGCGTCAATGTCATCGCCGACGAGATGAATCCGGCGCGCGTCGCGGCGCTTCGCCTCGGCATGGGCGAGCGCATGGTAGCGTTCACCGTGCAGATCAATTGCGGCTCCGGCATGCAGTCGATCGACACGGCGTATCGTTATATTGAAGCCGGCAAGGCCGACATGATCCTGGCGGGCGGCGCGGAAGCGCTGAGCTACGCGCCGCTGGTGTTTCCGCAATCCGGCGTGCGCTGGTTCGCGAAATTTGCGGGCGCCAAGGACACGCTGTCGAAGGCGGCAGCGTTTCTGAAGGCGCGGCCTTCGGACTTCAAGCCGATCATCGGTCTTGAACGCGGATTGACCGATCCGATCACCGATCTCAACATGGGCCAGACCGCCGAAGTCGTCGCGCATCTGATGGGCGTGACGCGCGAGCAGGCCGATGCCTACGCTGTGGAAAGTCACCGGCGGTTGGCGAATGCGCAGGAGCAGGGATTCCTGAAGGGCGAGGTCGAGACCTCGTTCGCGCGCGACGGCAAGTTCTACGACCATGACGACGGCGTGCGGCCCGATTCGTCGATGGACAAGCTGGCAAGACTGAAGCCCGCCTTCGAGCGGCCATGGGGACAGGTGACGCCGGGCAATTCGTCCCAGATCACCGACGGCGCATGCTGGACCATTCTGGCGTCCGAGGACGCCGTCAACAAATACGGGCTCAAGCCGAAGGCGATCATCGTCGACAGCCAGTGGGCGGGGCTCGATCCGAGCATCATGGGTTTCGGCCCGGTGCTGTCATCGGCCGAACTCATGAAGCGCAACAAGCTCAAATTGCAGGACATCGAGACCTGGGAAATCAACGAGGCCTTTGCCTCGCAGGTGCTGGCGTGTCTGGCTGCATGGAACGATGACAAGTTCTGCCGCGAGGTGCTAGGTCTCGACGGCGCGGCGGGCGAGATCGACCGCACAAAGCTTAACGTCGACGGCGGCGCGATCAGCCTCGGGCATCCGGTCGGCACCAGCGGCAACCGCATCGTGCTTCATCTGGTCAACGCGATGAAGCGGCTCGGCACCCGGCGCGGCATCGCCACCGAATGCATCGGCGGCGGCCTTGGCGGCGCGATGCTGATCGAGACAGTGTAAGGGAACGGACATGGACTCACGCATCATGGATGTTCTCAAGGACCGCGTCCTCGAACTCGGACCTGAGCCGCAGGCTGGACCGTACAGGAACTTCAAACTGACGCGCGACAGCGATGGTATCGCCTGGCTGCTGTTCGACCGCGAAGGCACGAGCGCCAACACGCTGTCTGCGAGCGTGCTCGAAGAGTTCGAGACCGTCATTGCCGCGCTGGAGCAGGACCGCCCCGCAGGGATCGTCATTCGCTCGGCGAAGCCGTCGGGCTTTATCGCGGGTGCAGACGTCAACGAATTTCGCGGCGTGACCGATCCGCGCGAGGTCGAAAGCCAAATGGCGCGTGCCCATGCGGTGGTCGACCGGCTGGAAGCGCTCAAGGTTCCGAGTGTCGCGGTGATCCACGGCTTCTGTCTCGGCGGCGGCCTCGAAGTGGCGCTGGCGTGCAACACGCGCATCGCCATCGACAATGCGCGCTTCGGGTTTCCCGAGGTGATGCTCGGCCTGCATCCGGGCCTTGGCGGCACCGCACGGTTCACCCATCTCGTCAGCCCGCTCGAGGCCATGACGATGATGCTGACCGGCAAGACCATCGATGCCCGCAAGGCGAAGTCGCTCGGCCTGGCCGATGCGGTGACGCAGGAGCGGCATGTCCGAAATGCGGTGAAGGACGCGATCTTCGGGCGGCTGCGGCCGCACAGGCAAGGCCTGCTTGCAAGAGCGATGAATCTCGGCCCGGTGCGCGGCCTTCTTGCCAACAGGATGCGCGGCGAGGCCGCGAAGACCGCGCCGAAGGATCATTATCCCGCGCCATACGCGCTGATCGGTCTGTGGGAAAAGCACGGCGGCGATCGCAAGGCGATGCTGGCGGCGGAGCAGGTCTCGTTCGCCAATCTGATGGTGACGCCGACCGCGCAGAATCTGATCCGCGTGTTCTTCCTGCGCGAGCAGATGAAGAAGCTCGCCGATGGCCGCAACACCGTGAAGCATGTTCATGTCATCGGCGCGGGTGCGATGGGCGGCGATATCGCCGCGTGGTGCGCCTATCAGGGCCTGCGCGTGACGCTGGCCGACATGAAGGCCGAACCGATCGCCGGCGCGGTCAAGCGCGCTTCCGATCTGTTCGGCAAGATCATCCGCAAGAAGGCCGATCTGCGCGATGCGCTCGACCGGCTGATGCCGGACATGACCGGGGAAGGCGTGCGCAACGCCGATCTGATCATTGAGGCGGTGCCGGAAAAGCTCGAACTGAAACAGAAGGTCTATGCCGGGCTCGAGCCTGTGATGAAAGCCGGCGCGATCCTTGCCACCAACACCTCCAGCATTCCATTGCAGGATCTGCGCACCACGCTGACGCACCCCGAGCGGCTGCTGGGCCTGCATTTCTTCAATCCGGTGTCACGTTTGCAACTCGTCGAGGTGGTGAGCCACGACACCGTCGATCCGCATGCATTAGCGACGGCTTTGAAGTTTGTCGGCGCCATCGATCGCCTGCCGCTGCCGGTGAAAAGTTCGCCGGGCTTCCTCGTCAATCGCGCGCTGACGCCGTACATGCTGGAAGCGATGGTGATGCTCGACGAGAAGGTCGACAAGGCGGTCATCGATGCTGCTGCCGAGAAGTTCGGCATGCCGATGGGGCCCATTGAGTTGGCCGATCAGGTCGGGCTCGATATCTGTCTCGCGGTGGGCGACATGCTGCGCTCGAAGTTCGGCGAAGCCGCGCTCCCGCCAGCGCCGGACTGGCTGCGCGACAAGGTGAAGAAGGGCGAGCTCGGCCGCAAGACCGGCAAGGGATTCTACGAGTGGAAGGACGGCAAGGCGGTGAAGCTGCCGTCGCCGGTGCAGCCCACCGAGGAGATGATCGACCGCCTCATCCTGCCGATGTCGAATGTCTGCGTGGCCTGTCTGCGCGAAGGTATTGTGGAGAATGGCGATGTGGTGGACGGCGCCATGATCTTCGGCACGGGATATGCGCCGTTCCGCGGCGGTCCGCTGAATTATGCACGCACCCGCGGCGCTGCGAACGTTGTTGCGGCGCTGAAGGCGCTGGAAGCGAAGTTCGGCGGTCGCTTTAAACCGGACGCCGGGTGGGATACGTTCGCCTGACACATATTTTCGTTCAGCTTCATTTGACGGATTTCATCGATGGCAGACACGCCCGTTCACGCCGCGCCCGCCCCAGCCGCGCCAGAGGGCGAACTCTCCATTCGCACCATGGCGATGCCAGCGGACACCAACCAGAACGGCGATATCTTCGGCGGCTGGCTGCTCAGCCAGATGGATATTGCGGGCGGCATTTTTGCGTCCAAGGTTTCGAAGAGCCGCGCCGTCACGGTTGCGATTGAAGCTATGACCTTCCGCAAGCCGGTCAATGTCGGCGATGTGGTTTCGGTTTTTTGCACCACGGTCCGGCTCGGCCGCACCTCGATCACCGTCCATATCGAGGCTTGGGTGCAACGCCGGAAGGAATCGCAACTGATTCTCGTGACCGACGGAAACTACACCTACGTCGCTATCGATGACGAGGGCCGTCCGCAGCCCATCGGGCAGCGTTCTCCATCCGTCAGCGTCTGACGAGGGATTCTTCCTCAAGACGTTAGGTAATTTTTCGCAACTGTGACGGTTGTACGAATTCGTTCGTCCCGTTTTGTTGCGCTGCACGGAACCGGCATTGCTATTTTGTCGCGCTGTCCCCGACGATCTTCCGGCCTATGCATTCCAGTTATAAAACTGTCGCGCGAAGCGCCTACAGGTTCGGCGCACTGCACACGCGGGAGTCACTCACCGTTTGTTTTCCGGTCATTTCGGGCTGAATACAGGCTCTCTGCTGTTGGCCCGGGATGTGCATACCAGATCGGTATGAGTCGGAAAGAGGCGGTGTGTTGAAGGCTTCAAGGGGCTGAAACCTTTTCAGCCCTTCGGGGTTATAGCGCGTGAGAAACCCTAAGGACGGGGCACGGGATAGAACATGTCGGACACCTACATCATCGAAGTCAGTTCGGAAGCCGCGGGTATCGTTGTTCGCGAGAAGTCGGGTTTTCGCTTCTTCGCGGCGGTGCATAAGTTCAATCCGCTCGATGGCCGCGTTTTCAAGAATGCACGTGAGGCCGAACGCGCCGCGACGCGGTTCCTTGCCGGGCAACTCGATCCGCTTCCTGCATAAACTCTTCCCAAAACGAAAGAAGGCCGGAGTGCAATCCGGCCTTCCTGATTCAAGATACGCGTGAGCGCGTTATTCCGCCGCGGCCTGACGGCCGAGCACCGGATAGTCGGTGTAGCCCTTCGCGCCGCCGCCGTAGAACGTGGCCTTGTCGAAATCGTTCAGCGGCGCGCCCAGCTTCAGCCGCTCGACGAGGTCGGGATTCGAAATGAACGGCTTGCCGAATGCGATCAGGTCGGCCTTGTTCTTGTCCAGCACTTCGGTCGCCAGCTTGAAGTTATAGCCGTTGTTGGCGATGTAGGTGCCGCTGAACCGCTTGCGCAGGCTGTCATAGTCGAACGGTGCGTTGTCGCGTGGACCGCCGGTCGCGCCTTCAATGACATGGATGTAGATGAGCTTCAGCGCATTGAGCTGGTCGACGATGTGGTCGAACAGCGGCTGAGGATTGCTGTCGGATACATCGTTGGCGGGCGTCACCGGCGAGATGCGGATGCCGGTGCGGTCGGCGCCGGCTTCGGCGGCGACGGCCTGTGCCACCTCGATCATCAGGCGCGCACGATTCTCGATCGGGCCGCCGTAGGCGTCCGTGCGCTTGTTGCTGCCGTCCTTGGCGAACTGGTCGAGCAGATAGCCGTTCGCGCCATGAATTTCGACGCCGTCGAATCCGGCTTCGAGTGCGTTGGCCGATGCGCGCTTGAAGCTGTCGATGATGCCGGGGATTTCGCCGATTTCGAGCGCACGGGGCTCGGAGACGTCGGCGAATGAGCCGCCGACAAAGGTCTTGGTATTGGCGCGGATCGCAGAGGGCGCAACCGGCGCGCCGCCGTTCTCCTGCAAGGTGGTGTGGGAAATACGTCCCACATGCCAGAGCTGGATGTAGATGTGGCCGCCGCGCTCATGAACGCGGTCGGTGACCTTGCGCCAGCCCGCGACCTGTTCCTTGGTGTAGATGCCGGGCGTGTCCTGATAACCCTGGCCCTGCTGCGAGACCTGGCTCGCTTCGGTGATGAGCAGTCCGGCCGAGGCGCGCTGTCCGTAGTACTCGATGGCAAGCGGATTGGGCACGAAGCCCGCGACAGCGCGGTTGCGCGTCAGCGGAGCCATGACGGCGCGGTTCGAAAGGGTGACGGCGCCGAGCTTGTAGGGATCGAAGAGTTTGGAAACGGACATGGCTGCTTTTCCTGAGGGTGACTTCAATGCAGGTGCATGTAAGTATCCCGGCTCTGAAAACGCAAGTCTTGGTCGGTTGAAAAGTGCTGATTCAGGCAGGCTGAATAGCAGTCATGTATTCCGTGTTTAAAACACAGGGGCGCGCCGCGAAGAACGATTTCCCTCGCCATGGAGGCAAAGCGATGCAAATCGTCTTCACGCCGTCAATGGGACGAAAGGAAAGCAGCGTTACGCTGCTTTCTTCATGATCCTTACGCGCCGAGGAAGTCGCGCTTGCCGAGTTCAACGCCGTTGTGGCGCAGGATGTCGTAAGCGGTCGCGCAGTGAAAGAAGAAGTTCGGCAGCGCCATGTGGTTGAGATATTCCTGGCCAGTCACCGTTCGCGTCGTGCCGGGTCCCGAAGGAAACGTAATCTCGCGCGTCCCTGCGCCCTCGAATTTCGACGGATCGATCGTCTTGATGTTGCCAAGGACCTTCTCGATTCGTGTCTGCAACTCGGCGAATGTATTCTCGGTGTCGGGGAATGACGGAAGTTCAAGCTGCGCGAAGCGTGCAGATGCGCGGACCGCGGCATCGCACGCCGCCATCACCTGCCGCTTGAGCGGATACATGGTCGGGTGCAGCCGTGCGTTCAGCAAAACATCAGGATCGATTGATTTTTCCTTCGCAAAGCCTTCGGCCTTGGCGAGAAATGCAGACATGGCCGTCAGTGTGTGGACAAAGACCGGAACGGAGCCGTCATAGAATGACATGGGGGACCTTTCGGGGAGAATCTTGCCGTGAAGCAGACTGGCCCGATGTAGATGTTCTCTTTGTGCTTGCAAGTGCCGGCAGTTGACAATCAGCCGCCACGCATGCGCGCCAGCAATTCGGCGGTCGGCCATGAATCGGCCGGGAGGCCGTACTTGACCTGCATGGTCTTGATCGCGATGCGGCTTTGCTGGCCGAGAATGCCGTCGATCTTGCCGACGTTGTAGCCCTGCCGCGCGAGCAGTTGCTGCAATTCCTTGATCTCGTTGAACGGCAACTGCGCAACCGGCGCTGCAGGTTTTCGCATCGGACCCGCGCCCGCGATGCGGGTGGCGAGATAGCCCGCCGTGGTCGAATAGATCAGGGAGTTATTCCACTCGGTGTAGGCGGCGAAATTCGGATAGGCGAGAAACGCCGGCCCGGTGCCGCCCATCGGCAGCAGCACGGAAGCGGGCAGTTCGTCCTTCGGCAGCGGACGCCCGTCGGCATAGGTCACGCCCCAAGCCGCCCATTTCGAGCGTGGGTGCTTGATGGTGAGATCGGCCTGATCCCACGGCAGGTTCGCGGGCACGCGGATTTCCTGCAGCCACGGCTCGCCGCGCCGCCATTTCAATCCGTTCGCGATGTAGTTCGCGGTCGAACCGATTACGTCCGGCGCGCTGCGCAGCATGTTGCGATGACCGTCGCCGTCGTAGTCCACGGCGTAATCGAAGTAGTGGCGCGGCAGGAATTGGGTCTGGCCGAGCTCGCCGGCCCATGAGCCGATCATCTCGGAGGGCGAAAGATCGCCGCGGTCGATGATCTTCAGCGCGGCGATGGTCTCCTGCCGGAACATCTCGGAGCGGCGGCAGTCATAGGCCAGCGACACCAGCGAGCGCAGCGTCGGCAGCTTGCCCTGCACCGCGCCGAAGTCGCTCTCCAGCGCCCAGAATGCCGTGATCACCGCAGGCGGCACGCCGTATTCCTTTTCCGCGCGCGCAAAGGCCTGCGCGTAGGTCTGGATCAGTTGCTGGCCTTTGACCCTGCGGCCTTCGGATGCCATGCGGCCGGAGAACTCCGTGAAGATCTGGCCGAACACGCGCTGGCCCCTGTCGCGGTTCACGATGCCCTGATCGTACACCATGTAGGGCGAGGCGGCGGCAATCGCGCGCTGCGACACGCCGGCGGCGACCGCGTCCTGTTTCAATTGGGCCAGAAACTGATCGAAGCTCTGGCCGCCATGGCAGCGTGCGCCGGATTGGGCGTGGGCGGGGGAGGTGAACGCAGCAGCGCCGACAAGCAGAACACCAAGCATGGAAGGAAAGCGCAGCATGAGAGTTTCCCCTGAATGTCATGGCCGGGCTTGACCCGGCCATCCATCTAAAATCGTCGTCGATTTGTGCTGCGATGGATTGCCGGGTCAAGCCCGGCAATGACGAATTGGATGTTGTTTACAATTCCCTGGCGTGGCCGAACGCAAGAGCGACACGCGGCACCCAGCCTCCGCAAAAGAAAATGCCCGGCTTTGAGGCCGGGCATTTCGTTGTTGTGATTGTGTCGAGCCGTTCGTTTAGCCGAACTGGTTCATTGTGTTGTGAGCGCCACCGGCCTTGAGGGCCGCTTCGCCAGCGAAGTATTCCTTGTGGTCGTCGCCGATGTCGGAGCCGGCCATGTTCTGGTGCTTCGCGCAGGCGATACCCTGGCGGATTTCCGCGCGCTGAACGTTCTTCACGTAGCCGAGCATGCCCTGGTCGCCGAAGTATTCCTTCGAGAGGTTGTCGGTCGACAGCGCAGCCGTGTGATAGGTCGGCAGCGTGATCAGGTGGTGGAAGATGCCGGCGCGCTTGGCCGAATCCGCCTGGAAGGTGCGGATCAGGTTGTCGGCTTCGATCGCCAGCGGCGTGTCGTCATACTCCACCTTCATCAGGTCGGCGCGGTTGTACTTGCTGACGTCCTTGCCGGCCGCCTTCCACTCGTCGAACACCTGCCAGCGGAAGTTCAGCGTCCAGTTGAACGACGGCGAGTTGTTGTAGGCCAGCTTCGCGTTCGGGATCACCTCGCGGATGCGATCGACCATTTCGGCGATCTGCGCGATGTTCGGACGCTCGGTTTCGATCCACAGCAGGTCAGCACCGTGCTGCAGCGAGGTGATGCTGTCGAGAACGCAGCGATCGACGCCGGTGCCGGAGCGGAACTGGTACAGGTTGCTCGGCAGGCGCTTCGGACGCAACAGCTTGCCGTTGCGGCTGATGATCACGTCGCCGTTGCCGACGTTGGATGCGTCAACTTCGTCGCAGTCGAGGAAGCTGTTGTACTGGTCGCCGAGATCGCCCGGCTTGTGGCTGACGGCGATCTGCTGGGTGAGGCCGGCGCCGAGCGAGTCGGTGCGGGTCACGATGATGCCGTTGTCCACGCCGAGTTCGAGGAACGCATGGCGGCAGGCGCGGATCTTCGCGATGAAGACCTCATGCGGCACGGTGACCTTGCCGTCCTGATGGCCGCACTGCTTTTCGTCCGACACCTGGTTTTCGATCTGCAGGGCGCATGCGCCCGCCTCGATCATCTTCTTGGCGAGCAGATAGGTTGCCTCGGCGTTGCCGAAGCCTGCGTCGATGTCGGCGATCACCGGCACGACGTGGGTCTGGAAGTTGTCGATCTTGTCGATCAGCGCGGCTTCCTTGGCCTTGTCGCCAGCCTTACGGGCAGCGTCGAGCTCACGGAAGATGTCGTTCAGTTCGCGCGCGTCGGCCTGACGCAGGAACGTGTAGAGTTCTTCGATCAGCGCCGGCACCGAGGTCTTCTCGTGCATCGACTGATCCGGCAGCGGTCCGAATTCGGAGCGCAGCGCTGCGATCATCCAGCCCGACAGGTAGAGGTAACGGCGGTCGGTCTTGCCACCGAAGTGCTTCTTGATCGAGATCAGCTTCTGCTGGGCGATGAAGCCGTGCCAGCAACCCAGCGACTGGGTGTACTTGGTCGGATCAGCATCGTACGCCGCCATGTCCGCGCGCATCACGTCCGCGGTGTAGCGGGCGATGTCGAGGCCGGTCTTGAAACGGTTCTGCAGGCGCATGCGGGCAACCGCCTCGGCGGTCACGCCGTTCCAGGCCGGATGGTCCTTGAGGAGAGCCTCAGCCGCAGTGAGTTCCGCCTTGTAGGAAGACGGGCCTTGAATTGCCTGGTCGGAGATTCCGCGCGATTGATAATTCATGGTGGTGTTCCCTTGTGAAGTTGTCCCTGTTTCAACCCATTGCGCGGCCATTCGCTAGAGGGATTGAAGATAGCTTGTCAGACTTTACAAACTTTCGTTGTAATGCTGTAATTAGTTTACAATAGAGGTAAATCAGTAGGCGATTCCCATGGCAACAGCCACAATCCGCTCGGTTTTCATGGGTCCGCGCCTGCGGCGGCTGCGGCGCGATCTGGGGCTGACCCAGGCCGACATGGCGGCGGATCTGGACATTTCCGCGCCTTATGTGGCGCTTCTGGAGCGCAATCAGCGGCCGGTCACGGCGGATATGCTGCTGCGCCTTGCCCGTACCTACAAGATCGATCTCGCCGATCTCGCGGGCGACGGCGGCGCCGATCATACCGCGCGGATGCAGGCGGTTCTGAAAGAGCCGATGTTTGCCGACATCGATATTCCGCCGCTTGAAATCAGCGATATCGCTATCGGCTATCCCGGATTGGCGGAAGCATTCCTGCGGCTCTACACGGCCTACCGCGAGGAACAGCTCGCACTGGCCGATCGCAGGAGCCCCGGCCTGACAGGGGCTGCATCGCGCTCAGGGCCTGGCGGTTTGGATGCCAACGATCCGGTCGCGGAAGTCCGGCGGTTTCTGGCCGCGCGCCGAAATAACTTCGCGGATATTGACGATGCGGCAGAGCGCATTCTTCAGGGGCCGGCGGATCAGGCCTGGCTGATCGAGCGGCTGCGCGCGCGGCATAATCTCCGCGTCCGCCATTTGCCGCCCAATGTCATGCTCGGCTCGGTGCGGCGGCTGGATCGTCACCGCAAGGAAATCCTGTTCGATGACTCGCTCGACACCGCGAGCTTCAACTTCCAGTTGGCTCAGCAACTCGCCTATCTCGAATTCGAAGATGAGATCGGTGCAGCGTTGAAAGCCGGCCAGTTCACCACCAAGAGCGGCGAACTCCTGGCGCACCGGTCGCTCGCGAGTTACGCCGCGGCGGCGCTCATCATGCCGTATTCCGCATTCGTGAAAGCCGCGGAGACGCGCCGCTACGATATGGAAGCGCTGGCGCGCCAGTTCGGAACCAGTTTCGAGCAGACCGCGCATCGCATCACGACCCTGCAAAGACCGGGCTCCGAGAAGGTTCCGTTCTTTTTGATCCGCGTCGATCCGGCAGGCAATATTTCCAAGCTGCTCGACGGCGCAGGCTTTCCCTTTGCGAAGCACGGCGGAGCCTGTCCGCTGTGGTCGGTGCACGGGGTGTTCAAGACGCCGCGCCAGATTGTGACGCAGTGGCTGGAATTGCCTGACGGCCAGCGCTTTTTTTCCATTGCCCGCACCGTCACCGCCGGCGGCGGCTCGTTCGGTGCACCGCGTGTGGAGCGCGCCATCGCCATCGGATGCGCGGCTGAACATGCGGAAAAGCTGATTTATACCAGCGATGACTCCGGGCCCCGCGCTGACGCGCCGACGCCGATTGGCGTCGCGTGCCGCGTCTGTCATCGTCCGACATGTGCCGCGCGATCCGAACTTCCGATCGGCCGCGAACTCCTGCCTGACGATTACCGGCGGCTCAGCGTTCCGTTCGGATTTTCGTCCGATTGAGAGTTCATCGCGCGACGGTCTCTTGAGCGCAAGTTCGCCTTATTTTGCAGTACTTTCTGTGGCGATGACGCGGACCCGCGAACCGCCGCACTGGATTATTGCAAAATTTCCATTACAAAAGCCGCCGACGTGATTAGATAGTGTTCAGATCAGTACACGACGAGAAGCGCAGCGGCTGAATGCCGGGCATGACTGGAAGCCGATCGGTTTCCGAAACATGCTCACAAAAACAGTCTGGTGCGCTCAAGCTAACGAACGGAGACTCACATGAGCGGCGGCAGCATTTTCTGGGTGATCGGCGGAGAGTTCGGCTCGATGAACTTCCACAAACTCGTGGCGGGCTCGGCACAGGTTCAGGGCCCCTTCAAGACCCGGAAGGAAGCCGAGGACGCCTGGCGTGTCGTCTCCGAAGAGAACCGTCATCGCGGCAGCGTTCGCTTTTCCATCGTGGAAGAGCCGAACCGCTCGAATACCTGACACCGACAACTTCCGGGGAGGGTTCGTCTCCCGCCACAATTTACGGCCCTGTTCCGCTTCCGGACGGGGCCGTTTTCATTTTGGGACATGAACAACGCCATGAAACCACGCGCGAAACGGCCCGAGGCCTTGGCGCGGGAACAGGGTTACTGATAGATTAAGGGTGTCGAAACAAACCTATCGAACCCTAAGGTTTTCAGGTCATGGCGGAACAGAGCGTCCCGAGCGATTCAGCCGGCAAACTGAACCCGTTCCGGTTGCGCGACGCCCTGCGGAAGGCTCGCATCGAGGCCGCCGACCGCACCAGCGTGGTCGTCGATCTGCGCGACGCCGAAGTCGCCCGGCTGGAAATTCTCAACGACGCGCTCGATTCGCTGTTCTCCGAGATTCCGGCCGGGGTCGATCTGTTCGATCGCGGCATCAGCCAGGGCGACACGCCGCGGCTGTGGATCGACGCCGTCGCGCATATCGCGATGGGCCGCGACAAGCGCATCTACCGCTTCGTGCAGGACACCCGCTTCGGGCGCATTGTGATTGCCGAGTCGCACGACATCCCGGTGATGGTCGATGCGGTGACGGATTATATCGCGCGCCGCCTGATCGAACGCGAGCACGCGATAGTGGTGACGCCGGCTCCCGCACCCGTGGCGGCTGCCGCTATCCCGGCGAAGCGCCGCAGTGCTGTCTGGACCTTCGCGTTCGGATTCGCCGCAGGTCTCGCCGCGCTGTTCGGCTTCGCGCTGGTGATGGCGCTGCGCGGAATCTAGATCAGTTTCTCATCCTTGATCTCGCCGAGCATCATGCCGTCGGCGAATCCGCGCACGCGATGCTGGCAGCGCCATGCATCGCCATTTCGTTCGATTAAAAACAGATTATAGGCTGCGGGATGATTGTGCCCGTGCGCCATTGCGGAGGCGGACGGCACGCCGATCGCGGGAATCCGTCCGCGCGGTCCGTCGAGCCAGACGGTGGCATGGCGGTGATCGTGGCCATGCAGCACGAGTTCGACGCCGTGGCGCGCAACCAGACCCAGCAGTTCATCGGAATCGCGCAGCCGCGCCGCCCAGCGGCCCGGCGTTGTCACCGGCGGATGGTGGATCATCAGCACGCGAAACAGCTTCTCGGAGGCAAGCTTCGGCAGCAGCTTCTCGAGATCGCTCCGCTGCTGCTGCCCGAGCCGCCCGGTCGCCATGAAGGGTGCTGTGGGAACAGCAGTGGACACGCCGATCAGCGCAAGCGGGCCGCGCCGCCGCAGATAGGGGAATGTCGCTTCGCTGTTCTTCGCTGCGCCGTCGCCGCGAAGATAGTCCGCCCAGGCTTGCGGAAAATGGTCGCGGATGCCGCGCACATAGGCGTCGTGATTGCCCGGCACAAGCGACACATCCTCCGGCGTGCCGACGCTCTCCAGCCATCTGCGGGCTTCGGCAAATTCCAGCGGCAGCGCGATGTTAACGAGGTCGCCGGTGACGGCGATGTGGTCCGGCTGCTGCGCGTGCATGTCGGCCACGAGTTCGCCGAGCACTTCGCGGCGGTGGACCATGTGCCGCTTGCGCCGCCAGTTGAGATAGCCGATCGCGCGCTTGCCCACGAGTTCGCGCAGACGCGGCCGCGGCATCGGGCCGAGATGCGGATCGGACAGATGCGCGAGCACAAACGACGTCATAACCTTTTGTTACATGCGTTATCTCGAAATGTCATGATATTCAGAATGCCGCACATCGTCGTGCCAGGGCTCTTGACGCGGGCATGACGACTTTCTTGATGGTTTGCTGGACGTGGATCGCCGGATAATCCGGCCATGACGGCGTCGGGATTTCGGAACTGATTTTGACGAAGGACATCTCAAACGTTCGCATGAAAATCGAGCCTCTGCTCCGGCGCATGTTTCACGTCTACTGGCGCTTCGCCCGGGGCATGACGCTCGGCGTGCGCGCGGTCGTGCTCGATGGCGAGAACCGCGTGTTCCTGGTCAAGCACAGCTACGTCTCCGGCTGGCATCTGCCGGGCGGCGGCGTCGAGACCGGCGAGACTTTCCTGAGTTCGCTGAAGCGCGAACTGATCGAGGAGGGCCGGATCGAGATGACCGGCGAGCCGCTCCTGCATGGCCTGTTCTTCAACCGCCGGGTGTCGCCGCGCGACCATGTCGCGGTCTATGTCGTGCGGCAGTACCGGCAGGACCGGATGCCTGAGCCCAACCACGAAATCGTGGCCTGCGGCTTTTTCAGTGTCGCAGATCTGCCATCCGACACCACCCAAGGGACAAGGGCGCGGATCGCCGAAGTGCTGGATAACCGGCCTTTGACCGAGGACTGGATTTAACCGCCTCCGTCATTCCGCGGCGCGAGCGAACCCAGAATCCAGTCGTTCTGGATTCCGGGCCTGCGCGTGAAGGACGCGCATCCCGAAATGACGGCGGGTGAACTCGTGATTGGGCGGAGATTTCAGCTCAGTCGATCCGGTGGGCCGTAGACCGTGCCCACGCCAGATGCTAATTCGCGGTCCATCATGTCCGACCTTTCCCTGACCATCCTGGCCGAAACCCCCGGCGACGAGCAGGCCATCGAGCGCCTGCACGAGCGCACGTTCGGGCCGGGCCGCTATGCGCTCAGCGCCTATCGTCTGCGGGAGCATGTCGATCATCTGCTCGATCTGTCGTTCACCGCGCGGATCGGCACACTGATGGTCGGCTCGGTGCGGCAACTGCCGGTCTGCATCGGCAACACGCCGGCGTTGTTGCTGGGGCCGCTCACCGTCGAGCCGCCGTTCCGCGATCGCGGCGTCGGCCGGGCGCTGCTCGACCGCGCGTTGAAAGATGCGAAGGCAAAGGGTCACCGGCTGGTGCTGCTGGTCGGCGACGAGGCCTATTACAGCCGCGTCGGCTTCAAGCGGATTCCGAAGGGGCAGGCGACGATGCCGGGACCGGTCGATCACGCGCGCCTGCTGGTGCATGAACTCGTCGATGGCGCATTTGAAGGCGTCAGCGGAGCGATCCGTCCCGACTGGAATTTCGCGCGGGCGCGGTGACGCAAAGGATTTTTCGGTTTTACCTCTCCCCGTTTACGGGGAGAGGTCGGATTGCGAAGCAATCCGGGTGAGGGGCCGGGCATCGCGGTGTGCGACAAGATTTGCCCCTCACCCCAACCCTCTCCCCGCAGGCGGGGAGAGGGAGAAGCAAACGCTTCGCTCGCAATGACGGCTGTCAGTACTTCACATTTGCAAACATGCGCACGCCGATGCCCGGCAGCAGGACCTGATCCTTGCTGTAGGACACGGAGTTGCGGATGTCTTCATTGAGCAGGTTGTCGCCGACAACACCGAAGGTGAATTCCTTCGTACTCCACCAGTCGCTCTTGGCGAGCTTTGTGGTGTAGCTCAGCTCGGCTCGCAGACGGTTATAGCCCGGTGTCGAGGTTTCGATGCCGCCGATGTCGTTCTGGGCGAAAGCATGCAGAAGGTTGACGCGGGCGAGCCAGTTGGCGTCGCGATAGTAGACGCCGCCGCCAAGCCGCTGCGGCGGAATGCGCGGCACGTTGGTGCCGTCGGTGAAGGTGGCGCGCACGACGTCATACTGTCCCTCAATGCCGAACTGTCCGGCCCAGAGCGGCAGCACATCGTACTGAAACTGGAATTCGGCGCCGCGGAAGGTCGCATCCTTCTGCGAGTAGATCGCCTGATTGAGTTCGAGACCCGGGCCGGCCTGACACGTGACATCTTGACATGTATTGCCGGTCAGCCGCCGGTAGATGAAGCCGTCGAAGCGCGTGTAGTAACCGGTGAGTTCGAACCGGAACGGCCCGGTCGCGCGGCGCAGACCGACTTCAACCGACTTTGCGGTCTCGATGCCGAGATTCGGATTGCCGATATCGAAAGTCGTTGTCGCATCGTGACCGCCGCGCGAGAACAGCTCGGCGGGCTTGGGCGCGCGTTCGGTGTACTGGCCGGTGATGCTGGTCGCCAGATTCCACGGAAGATTCTGGATCAGGCCGATGCTGCCGCTCTTCGGCGTGAAGTTCAGATTGCGCGGTGTCGCCGGACCGATCGCCGTAGGATCGACATTGAGATCAAACAGGTCCGGAACGAAGGCCGGCGTGGTGCCACTCAAATTCACATGTTCGACGCGCGCTGCCACCTGCGCCTTGGTGATCTCGCTGAACTTGAACTCGTTGAAGATGTAGCCAGCGACCTTGGTGTTCCTGTTCGGGTCCCACAGGCCGTTGAGCGGGCTGCCCGGATCGTCCGGGCTCGGCGCGGTCAATTCCTGGTGCGAGGCTTGCACGCCGACCGCAGTGGTCAATGCCGCGAAACTCAGATTGAGCGGCGCGAACTGCACTTCGACGCGGCCTTCCTGTTCCTTGTTGGTGAAGGTCTGGCGCACGCCGTCGCTTGAAAAATCAGCCGGATCGGCGAGGCCGATTTCATTGTGCTTGTAGTCGGTGGCGCCAGCCCAGAACCGGATCACGTCGATCGCCTTGGTGTCGGGGTGATAGTCGCCCTTCACCGTCAGCTTGGTCTGCCGCGCACTGATGCGGGTGCGGTGGTCTTCGCCGTCCTCGCCGGGGATGTGATAGATACTGTTGTTCTGCTGGATGGCTGCGCCGATGAAGCCGCCTGCGAAGAAGTACGATCCGCCGATCGATGCGCCGTCGGATTGTGATGAGGAGTTCGGCTGCTTGCCGGTGAACGGCCGCGTCGGATCGAAGCGGTAGGGCGAATTCGGAATGCTGTAGTCTTCGGTCTTGCGCGCGAAAGCGTCGGCATGGATCGCGACGTTGTTGCCGGCGGCATCGAGCAGCACCGCGCCTTCGCGTCCGAGATCGACGCTCGATAACGATGAACGCGTCTCAAAACTGGCGCAGGGATTCGACGGCGAGAGTTGCGGCGCCTTGACGTTGTATCCGTAGGTCTGGATCGACGGCACCGCGCTGCAGGGCAGGGTGTCCGGAATGCGGTTGTTGCTGGCGCTGACCACGCCGCCGATTGACTGCGACCCGTAGCGCAGCGTTGCCGGTCCGCGGATGACCTCGACCTGATTGGTCGAGAGCGGGTCGATCGGCACGAAATGATCTTCGCCAAGATCGGACGCGCCGTTGCTGCCGATGCCGTTCTCGACAATGCCGACGCGATTGACGTCGAGCCCGCGGATAATCGGACGGCTCGATGCGCCGGGCGCGAAGGACGAGCCGGTGATACCGGGCTTGTTGTTCAGGAGATCGCCGAGCGTCGAAGCCGCGCTGCGCCGGATTTCCTCATTGGGCACCACGGTAACGGTGGCAAACTGATCGGTGACAATCGGCAGTGTGCCCGCAAAGGTTTCGGGGTTGGGCGCAGGGGCAGCGGCTGGCGCTGCGGCCGTGGTGCGGCCCGGCTGCGCGCTATGCCGATGCGGACGCTGAATCGGGCTCGGCGCCTGCACGACGATCTCGGGCAGCGTTTCGCTGGCGCCAGGGTCGGCCTGCTGCGACCGCGCGGCGCCGTTGACGAGAAGCGCCATGGCGACGGCGGAGCCGCCGGCCAGCGAGGCGCGAAGAAACTTGTACGACATGATGCTTTGATCCTGATGCCGCCTCCGATCCATCGTGTGGGACCGGGCGGCTCACCTCGAATGTCCCGCGATCACCGCTGCGCGGCGACCGTCGGGATCGGACAACGATTCGAGTCAGGCTTGCGGAGGTGCGCGGGAGCGGAATGCGCCGCGGCGGGCGTCGTCCGCGATGGTTTCATAATGGAAGGCGGTCCGGAGCGCCGTGACCGTCAGCGGCATCGTCAGCGAGGGTGGAACTGCTGCGACGAGGGTGTTGGCCATCGCCATGGTTGCGCAGATGGCGCACAGGTCGCGATGGACATCCTGGTCGTGGTCTGTATCGGGCGTCGATGCTTGCGACTGGCTCGCCGCGATACCGGCAACGGCGACATCGTGGTGGCAATGGCCGAACGACAGGCCGAGTTGCAGCGCCAGCGCGAACAGCGCCAGCAGCGACAATCTCTTTGCCTTCGATCGCAGCCAGTTCATGAACCGATACGCCCCGCACCATCCGGTTAGACCCATCCGGTCCGGTTCCAGATGTTATAATATAACATCGCTGGTCGAGGCCTGAGTGTCAACACAGGAGGCTGGAGGGGCCTGGCCGAAAGCGGCGGCGCGCGACCCAAAGGACACAGGGCGCGGCTGTTACATGGCTGTCATGGTTGACCGAATCGTAACGAACGGCTGTTCTCATTCGCGCGAGGAGAGCGTGAATGCTCAAGTATTTTGAGAACGTCCGTCTTGTGCGAATGGCGGATGGTAAAACCTACAAGCTCATTCGTGATCTGGGCTTGGTCAAGGGCGGGAAGGGGCTTCGCTGCCACGAAGCGATCATGACCTTCCAGCTCAAGCTGAAGCCCGTCAGCATCCATGTTCCGCTATCGGAGTTGATCTCGATGCTGTCGGTCGCGGTGGCCCGGCGTTCGGCCGCTTAACTTTCCACCACGTCTGAATTTGCAGCCAGCTTGCTCATTGGCCCAGTCGGCCAATGGCCGAGAAACTAGCGGCCTTCGCGCAGCCAGGTGCTGGCGAATGCGCCGAGCAGCAGCAACAGGCCAATCAGGCCGGCGAAGATCGGCAGCACGCCGATGCCGCGCACCACACTCGCATCGCGCATCTTAACGCCGAGCCAGCCCTCGCCGCGAAACACCGTCGAGGCGCGCACCGGCAGCACGCGCGGCAGATCGATGCTGCCGCTGTCGGCCACGCGGCGCGCATCGCCCCCGGTCGCCTGCAACAGCGGGCGCAGCGCTTCTGTCGTCGATGTGACTTCTGCGAATTCCTTCGGGTTGACCGGGCCGACATTGATCAGCGCCTTCAGCGACCCGTCGGTGGCCTGCCAGAGGCCAAGCTCGTCGGCGCTGATCGAGGCGCGCCATTCGCCGGGTTCGCCGGCGTTCAGCGTCACCTGGCGCATGACACCGGACGGCGAGGTAATGGTGACCGGCGACACGGTGTCGGCCATGGTCTGGCGCACCGCGACGAGATCGCGGCCCTCGACTTTCAGCCGCAGTGCTTCCTCATCGAGATCCGGCTGCTTCATCAGCCAGTGCGACATCCGCCGCAGCAGATCGAGATGCGGGCCGCCGCCTTCATAGCCGCGTGCCCACAGCCAGATGTGGTCGGACAGCAGCAGCGCGACGCGGCCTTCGCCCTGCCGTGACAGCAGCAACAGCGGCTTGCCGTCGGCGCCTTCCATGATCGGCGGGTTGGCGGGGTTGCGCGTGTCGATCAGGCGGAAGAAGCGGCTCCAATGCGGCGGCTCGCTGCTGGAGCCCTCAAGCCCACGCGTCACCGGATGGCGCTTGCCGATATTGCTCAGGCGCGCCGTGAAGGCCTGTTCGCTGACGCCGACCGGCTCTGCGGGGAGGATCGCATCGAGCGGCGTGCGCCAGATGCTGGTCGGGCTCGCATAATCGGGACCGGCCGAAACCAGAACCGCGCCGCCGTTGCGCACATAGCGGGTGATGTTGTCGAAATACGAAATCGGCAGCACACCTTGCCGCGCGTAGCGGTCGAAGATGATGAGCTGGAATTCGTTGATCTTCTGCTGAAACAGTTCGCGGGTCGGAAATGCGATCAGCGACAGTTCGTTGATCGGGGTGCCGTCCTGTTTCTCGGGCGGGCGCAGAATGGTGAAATGCACCAGATCCACGCTGGCGTCGGACTTCAGCAGGTTGCGCCAGGTGCGTTCGCCGGAATGCGGCTCACCGGATACCAGCAGCACGCGCAGCTTGTCGCGGACGCCGTCGATGGAAACCACGGCGCGGTTGTTCACCGGCGTCAGCTCATCGTCGAGCTTCGAGGCCTCGATCTCGACAATGTTCGGCCCCGCATGCGGAATCTCGATGGTCACGCTGACCTGCTCGCCGCTGCGCACTGCGCGCTCGCTCAGCACGTCACCGTCGCGCCGGACCACAACCCGGGCGCTCTGGTTGGTCACGCCCTGATCGTCGAGGCGATAGGTGATGGTTTGGGTCTGCCCGACAATGCCGAAACGGGGTGCGGCGACAATGGCGACGCGGCGGTCGCGCTCGTTGCTGCGCCCGGTGATCAGCGCATGCACCGGTGCATTGAAGCCGATGGCGGCGGCAGTGGCGGGAATGTCGTGCACCCGTCCGTCGGTGATGAGAAACGCACCGGCCACGCGGTCGGTCGGCACATCGGACAGCGCCGAGGTGACCGCCGAGAATAGCTTGGTGCCGTCGGTTTCGCCGTCGGCCTGTCCGGCCTCGACGACGCGCACCTCAAGTCCCTTGATGTCTTTCAGACGGGCGACCAGTGCCTCGCGCGCCTCATTGGTCTCGCGGGTGCGCTCGCCGAAATTCTGGCTCGGGCTCTTGTCGATTACGACAGCCGCGACCGAGGTCAGAGGTTCGCGCTCTTCGCGCGTGAACGATGGATTGGCCAGCGCCAGCAAAATCAGCGTGAGTGCTGCGACACGCACCGCTGCGCCGCGCGCACGCGCCAGCATCAGGACAGCCGCGATCACGACGATGGCAGCTAGGCCGACCCACAGCACGAGCGTGGGGACGAGGGGCGCGAATGCAATGCCATACTGCATACTATTGCCCCAGCCGTTCGATCAGCGCCGGTGCGTGCACCTGATCGGCCTTGTAGTTGCCGGTCAGGGTGTACATCACGATGTTGACGCCGGCGCGGAACGCCATTTCGCGCTGGCGCGGATCGCCCGGCGTCAGCGGCAGCATCGGCAGGCCGTCAGCCCGCATCGCCCATGCACCTGCAAGGTCGTTCGAGGTGATGATGATCGGCGAGACGCCATCACCGCCGCGTGCGGGACGGTCGGCGGCATCTTCATCATCGCCGCGCGGCAGCGTCTCGACCCAGGTCTGTCCCGAGTTGAAGCGGCCGGGAAAATCGCGCAGCAGGTAGAACGTCTTGGTCAGCACGTGCTCGCGCGGCACCGGCTCGAGTTCGGGAATGTCGAGCGATGAGAGAATTTCACGCAGCGTCAGCATGCCGGGCGTCTGTGATTCACCGCCGGGACCCGGCGGCGCCTCGATGGCGTCGCGGGTGTCGAACAGCACCGTACCGCCCTGCTTCATGTAGGCGTCGAGCTTGTTGATGGCGTCCTGCGACGGCTTCGGCGCGCCGGTGATCACCGGCCAGTACACCAGCGGGAAGAACGCGAGTTCATCGCGCGCCGGATCCACGCCGATCGGCTCGCCGGCTTCCAGCGCGGTGCGTTGCGCGAGAAACAGCGTCAGGCCGGACAGGCCGGCCTTCACAATCGAATCCACATCGGCGTTGCCGGTCAGGACATAGGCGAGGCGCGTCTGTGCGACGGCCTTGATGGCGAAGTCGTCATTCGCAGGATTGCTTGCAGGCGGTTTCGCGGGCGCACTCTGGGCTGGAGCTTTGGGAGCCTGCGCATAGGACGGCGAGGGCACTGTACTGACAGATGCAAGCGCGAATGCGATGGCAAGCGCCGCCGCCGTCGCAGTGCGGCGTCTCAGCAATGCAGCGAGCCCGCCGCCAAGAATGGCGACGATGATCGCGTCGATCAGGAACAGCGCCAGCGCCGTGGAGAGCAGGATGCCGCGCAGGTCGCGCGGCTCGGCGTTGGTGTAGGTCGCGCGGCGCGCTTTCAGCGCGGACGTGTCGAGCGGGGCGAGCCGGTCAGCGGCAGCGAGCGCGTTCACTGCGAGCGGACCGTCGGCGGGTCCATAGAGACCGGGCGGATGATCGAGCGAGGCGCGGTCGCGGTAGTCGGCGCGCACCGGCTTTGCGGTGGAGGGCGGCGGACCGAACGCACCGAAGCCGTCGAGGGTGCGGATTGGCGCAACAGTCTCCGCTCCGGCCTCGGCGGCGACACCTGCGCCCACGTTGGCCGTGTAGCCCGACATATCGACGATTCGCCGCAGCATCTCGACAAAGGTGCCAGACAACGGCAGGTCCGACCAGCGCATATCGGCGCTGATGTGGAACAGGGCGAGCATGCCCCTGTCGCGATGTTCGCCGGTCACCAGCGGCGTTCCGTCGGCGAGCGACGCCCAGCTTCGCGAGGCCAGCGCCGGATCGGGTTCGGCCAGCACCTGACGCGTCACCGTAATATCCTTCGGCACGGTGAGGCCCGCGAACGGGCCATCGGCGGCGAACGACGCCAGCGGCTGCGGCTTCTCCCACGTGAGACTGCCGCCCAGGCTGCGCCCGCCGCGCCGCAGTTTCACCGGCACCAGATCGTCGTCACCGGCTGCCAGACGCGGCCCGGCGAAACGCACCAGCACACCGCCCTGCGCGATCCATGTATTGAGGCGGTCGCGGATGTCCGGCGTCAGCGTTCCGACGTCCGCGAGCACGATCATCGGCAGCTTCTGATCCAGAAACTGCCCGATCGCCAGCGCAGGCGAGCCGCGCTCGCCCAGCCGCACGTCGGCGAACGGCGCAAGCGCGCGCGTCAGATAAAAGGTTGAGGCCAGCAGCGGCTGCGCGGTGTCGCTGGTCGCGCCGGAGACGATGCCGATGGCACGGCGGCGCCAGCGCTTGTCGAGCAGTTGCACAGCGCCCGCCGAGCGCTCGCCGGAGACTTCCAGCCGCGTGATGTCGTTGCGCAGCTCCACCGGCAGGTCGAAGCTCGCCTCGGTCTCGCGATCCTGCGCGCCGAATGCAAACTTTGCTTCGCCGATGGGCGAACCCTTCTGGTCCAGTGCGCGGACGAGTCCGGCATCGCCGCCGCCGCTTCCGGCGCGTAGCACCTTCACCGTCATTTTCGCGGCAGCATTCTCGGCCGCGACCAATGCATGCGCAGGCGGACTGCCGCTTTCGAAAATCGTCAGCGTGCGATCCTGAATTGTCTTCGTCAGGCCTTCGGTGAATTCGCTGCCGCGCCCGGTATCGATGCCGTCGTTGAGCCAAACGATTTCACTATCGCCGGTCTTTGCGAGAAAGCGCGCCAGGGCGGGCAGCGCCTCGACGCGCTCGACGGCGTACGGCTTCGGCGCGAACTGGCGCAGCGCCACGCGCGCGGTGCCGGCCGGCATCAGCGTGATGTCGCGCGTCGCATCGGACAGCGGCACCAGCGCCACCGCGCGCCGGTCCGATTCCGCATTGGTGACCAGTTCATCCGCGGTTCTGATGCGGGCATCCCAGTTGGACGCGGCGCTCCAGCCGTCGTCGAGCAGCAGCACCAGTGGCGCGCTGGAGCGCGTCACGCCTTCGCTCGGATTCCAGACCGGACCGGCGGCGGCGAGGATCACCAGCGCAGCGGCGAGCAGGCGCAGCAGTGTCAGCCACCACGGCGTGCGCGACGGAGTTTCTTCCTTCGGCGCGATATCGAACAGCAGGCGCGTCGGCGGAAAATCGATGCGGCGCGGGCGCGGCGGCATCACGCGCAGCAGCCACCATAGTGCGGGAAGGCTCAGCAGGCCCGCCAGCAGCCACGGTTCGGCGAACGAGAGCGGCAGGCCCATCATGAGGTGCGCCCCGCTGTTATAGCGACGCGGCCGGCACTGCCTTTGGTGACCATCATGCCGCTGTGCAGATACAGCAGCAGTTCCGCGGCCGAGCGATCGGTGGTGTGGGTCGAGAACAGCCAGCCGAGCTTGCTGGTTTCCTCGCGGATCGCGGCGCGATGGCCGGCGACGCGCGCGGTGTAATCCCTGGCCCAGGTCTCGGCGCGTCCCGCGGTGATGACCTCGCCGCCCTCGGGCTCGACGAATTCGATGCGGCCGGAATAGGGGAACGTTTCTTCGGCGGGGTCGACGACCTGCAACAGCGTCCCATGGGCGCCGGACGAGGAGAGGCCGCCTAGCATGGCGCGGATGTCACTGAGGGGCGACCAGAAATCCGACAGCACCACGACTTCCGCGAGCGCGGACGGCACGAACGACGGCGGCAGGCTGGATCGGGTGGCGGTGTCGTGCAGGATCGCCTGCGCCATCTTGTCGACGATGTTGCTGCTCGAACTCGGCGACATCAGTCCGGGAATGCCGACACGTTCGCCGCCGGATACCAGGAGATCGGCCAGCGCGAACGTGACCACCAGCGCGCGCTCGAGCTTGCTGTCGCGCGCGGTCTTCGAGGCGAACGCCATCGACTTCGAGCGATCGGGCCACAGCCACACAGTGTGCGCGGCTTCCCACTCCTGCTCGCGGACATAGAGATGATCGTCCCGCGCCGAGCGGCGCCAGTCGACGTTCTGCGAGGCCTCGCCGGAGACGAAGCGGCGGTACTGCCAGAAGTTCTCGCCGGTGCCGGCCCGGCGGCGGCCGTGCAGGCCGTGGATGACGTTGGCCGAAATGCGCCGCGCTTCCAGCACGAGACGCGGCAGCGACGCGGCGAGCGAACGGCTTTCACCATCTGCGCGTCGGACTGCTTCGATCTCCTGGAGTGCAGGTTGCGGCCGTGGTGCCATCAGCCGATCCGTGATTTCAGCTGCTTGATGACGTCGGTCACGGTGCGGCCCTCGGCACGCGACGAGAAGGTCAGCGCCATGCGGTGCTTCAGAACCGGCTCCGCGAGATCGAGCACGTCGTCGATCGAGGGCGCGAGCCGCCCGTCGAGCAATGCGCGTGCACGAACCGCGAGCATCAGCGCCTGGCTGGCGCGCGGTCCCGGTCCCCATGCGATCGACTTGCCGATCTCGCCGCTGTCGTCGCCGGGGCGTGCGGACCGGACGAGAGACAGAATGGCCTCGACCACGGAATCGCCGACCGGCAGACGACGCACCAGCCGCTGCGCGGTAATCAGCGTCTCGGCGGTCATGGCCGCCTTCGCGGCGGTTTGTTCGGCGCCTGTGGTCTCGAACAGGATTCGGCGTTCGGCGTCACGGTCCGGATACTCGACATCGATCTCCATCAGGAAGCGGTCGAGCTGGGCTTCCGGCAGCGGATAGGTGCCTTCCTGCTCCAGCGGGTTCTGCGTGGCGAGCACATGGAACGGTTTTGGCAGATCGTGCCGCGCACCGGCGACCGTGATGTGCTGCTCCTGCATCGCCTGCAACAGAGCCGACTGCGTGCGCGGCGAGGCGCGGTTGATTTCGTCCGCCATCAGAAGCTGCGCGAACACCGGTCCCGAGATGAACCGGAACGAGCGCTTGCCGCTGACGCTCTCGTCGAGCACTTCGGCGCCGAGAATATCGGACGGCATCAGGTCCGGCGTGAACTGCACACGCTTGGCGTCGAGACCGAGGGTGATGCCAAGCGTCTCGACCAGCTTGGTCTTCGCCAGACCGGGAACGCCGATCAGCAATGCGTGACCGCCGGACAGGATCGTCACCAGCGCATTTTCGACCACGCGTTCCTGGCCGAAGATGACAGTCGAGACCGCCTCCCGCGCAGCGCGGATGTTACCCGCGATCTGCTCGGCCGAACGCACGATCACGTCTTCCAGTTTCTCGACACCTTCTGCGCCAGCCATATTCTTCGCTCCTTATCGGGCCGCACGAGGCCGCCTTCGGGGTTCCGCGGACTCACGCCGTGACTTCGGCCCATGCTAAACCGGCGCAAAGGCCATGTATTCTTTTATGTATTCGCCGATTTTGGCTGTCCCCACATTAGCGGGTGGGGGGCTTGAAACTCATCACGATGTGGCGAGTAATCCCGCCGCACTCAGGTATGATTTGTCGGCTATGTCATCGTTCCGGGTTTCTCAGCTTTCGGTTTCAAGGCGTGCACCAATCGTGCCAAACAGAAGCGTCAACGGTCAGGGCAAACAATGGCGAACCAAGGGCAGAAACAGGAGCTGAATCCGGTTCAGCGCCTTGACGGGCTCACCCAGGCGGCGCGCGGTGCTGCGGCGAAAGGCCTGCCGCCGGTTCATCTGTGGAATCCGCCGTTCTGCGGCGATCTCGATATGCGGATCGCGAGCGACGGCACGTGGTTCTATCTTGGGACACCGATCGGGCGTGCGGCGCTGGTAAAGCTGTTTTCCACAATTCTCAAGCGCGAGGACGGCAAGTATTTTCTGGTCACGCCGGTTGAGAAAGTCGGCATCCGCGTCGATGACGTGCCGTTTCTCGCCGTCGAGATGGAGAAGGACGGCGAGGGCGCAGGGCGAACGCTGAGCTTTCGCACCAATGTCGACGAATGGGTGCCATGCGATGGCGCGCACCGGTTGCGCTTCGAGGCCGCGGCAGACGGCGGCCTAACGCCTTACCTCCATGTGCGGTCGGATTTGTGGGCAAAAGTCACACGCGCGCTCTATTATGATCTGGTCGAGATGGGCGAGGTTCGGCTCGTCGATGGCCATGAGATGTTCGGGGTCATGTCCGGCGGCGAGTTCTTCTCGATGGCGGATGCAGCACAGGCGCGAGACCCTGTTTGAGACAAGAGGATTTGGGTTGACCAAAAGTGTTTTGAAGGACGCCGTATCCGCCGGCACCGCGGCTCCGCTCGATATGAGCTCCAGCGAATTTTTTCGCAGGGCGCACGAGCGGCTGAACTTCGATGTGCCGCCGGGATTGACCGACGCCGCGGTGCTGGCGCCGACGGGCGATTTCGGCACCGATGCGATGCTGGAGATCATTGCGAAGGAACGCCCGGTACGGCCGGCGGCGGTTCTCGTTCCGATCGTGGAGCGCGAGGTGCCGACCGTGCTGCTGACCAAGCGCGCCGAACATCTTAACGAACATGCCGGACAGATTTCGTTTCCTGGCGGCAAGATCGATCCGACCGACGCTTCGCCGATGGATGCGGCGCTGCGCGAAGCCGACGAGGAAGTTGGCCTCAAGCAGAATTTCGTCGAGCCGATCGGTTATCTCGATGTGTATGCGACCGGGTTCGGATTCCGCATCCTGCCGACGCTGGCGCGGGTCCGGCCGGGGTTTGAACTGACCATCAACACCAACGAGGTCGATGCCGCGTTCGAAGTGCCGCTGGCGTTCCTGATGGATCCGGTGAATCACAAGCTCGGCAGCAAGGAATTTCGCGGCATGCAGCGCTCGTTCTACGAGATGCCGTTCGAGGAGCATTACATCTGGGGTGCGACCGCAGGCATGCTGCGCGCGCTTTACGAGCGGATTTATCTTGCATGATCCGTCCCGTCCTCACCGAGATCGGAATCTTCCTTGTTCCATTCGCGGTCTATGCGGCGTTTCTGATCGCAAGCCGTTCCGATGTCTGGGTCAAGTCATCGTGGCCGCTGCACATCGTCGGCAAACTGGCGGTGGCCGCGTTCGTGCTGGTTATCGTCAGCCTCATATTGCTGGCGCATTTTTCCGGCGCGCCGCCGGGGTCGACGTACACTCCCGCGCATATCGAGAACGGCAAGCTGATCCGGGGATCTGAGAAATGAACGCCCCGGATTCGCTGCGTGACGCTCCCTGGCTGAGATTAGGCGCGACGGCGCGGGTGCTGACCCTGCTCAATTCCGGCGGCGAGGAGGCGCGGGTAGCAGGGGGCGCGGTGCGTAATGCACTGCTCGGGCTTCCGATCGGCGACATCGACATTGCGACCACGGCCGTGCCGGAGGAAGTGATCCGCCGCGCCAAGCTCGCGCATATCAAGGCGGTGCCGACCGGCGTCGAACACGGCACGGTGACGCTGGTGATCGAAGGCCAGCCGTTTGAAGTGACCACGCTGCGCGAGGATATCGAAACCTTCGGGCGCAAGGCCAGGGTGGCGTTTGGGCGCGACTGGACGCGTGACGCGATGCGCCGCGATTTCACCATCAACGGCCTGACGGTGACGCCTGACGGCACGGTTCATGACGAGGTCGGCGGGCGCGCGGACATCGCGGCACGGCGGGTGCGGTTTATCGGCGAGCCGTCGCAGCGGATTGCGGAGGACTATCTGCGCATCCTGCGTTTCTTCCGCATTCATGCTGCTTACGGTGAGGGCGCACCGGATCGTGCGGGGTACGAGGCCTGTATCGCCGGACGCGACGGGCTTGCGGAACTGTCGGCTGAGCGCATTCGGTTGGAAATGCTGAAGCTGATGGTCGCGAAAGGCGCCGCCGAGGCGCTGGTGGCGATGGATGATGCCGGGCTGCTGCTGCGGCTCACGGCGGGGGTGGTCTATCACGGCGCTTTCGCCAACATGATCGTGGCCGAGCAGCAAATGGGCCTTGCGCCGGATGCCATCCTTCGCCTCGGTGCATTGGCGGTTGCCGTCACCGAAGATGCCAAGCGGCTGTCGCAGCGCTGGCGGCTGTCCAATGCCGAGACCAAGCGCCTCGATTCGATGGGGCATCGCTGGTGGCGCGCGGCGGGAATGGACGAGGCCATCGCGCAGCGGCGGCTGTACCGGCTGGGCGCTGCGCGCTACCGCGACCGGATGATGCTGGCCTGGGCGCGGGCGGGTCGCGATGCGGCTTCCCCATCGTGGCGTGAACTTGCGACACTGCCGGAGCGCTGGACGCCGCCGATGTTCCCGCTCAAGGCTGCGGACTTTATTGCGCGCGGTATCGCCGAAGGCCCGGCGCTCGGTCACGTGCTGACACTGGCCGAGGATGCGTGGCTGGCGTTGCAGTTTCCGCTGGATAGCGCGGCGCTCAAAACCATCGCCGATGACACCGTCGCGAAATTCACGCGGGATCATCGGCTGTAGGGTGAGCCGCCGGATGGTCCCGGCGGCAACATTCAGTGCAATGAGGCTATGGCCTCAGGCGACTTCCGACGTCTTCTTGGCGTGATGGTCGTCGCCTTCGTCTTCGCTCTCTTCGCCGTCCTCGTCGTCTTCTTCTTCGTCCTCATCGTCGGACATATCGATGTGGGCGAGTTCGAGAACCGAAGCCGGAAGCTTCTCGCGGAACAGATCGCCTTCCTCGCCGATCCAGACACACTCGATCATCTCGTCGGTGACCTCGGAAACGGTCAACGCCTGACCGCCTGATTTGAGAACAACGACGTCGCCTGCTTTCAGTCCCATGATCGGCTCCTTGCTGGTGTGAGTAGCGTTCAGCCTAGCCGTGGGTCATGACACGCCGACAAAGAGTAGCCGACAAAACGAAAAAGCCCCGGACAATGTCCGGGGCTTTTGACGTCCAGAAAGGCTTCGGTACTTAGCGAACCGCGCCGAGGAAGTAGCCGAGCACGTCGAACTTGTAGTTCAGGCCGACCTTGGCGGTGTGGATGCCGGGGAGCGAAGTCGTGGTGAAGACTTGAACGCCGCCGTTGCCGTTGAGATTGCCGGTGGTGGTGATGTTGTTGTCGAAGCCGAGATAGAGGTACTCGGCCTTCACGCTCCACTTGGTGTCGAAGGCGTATTCCCAGCCGCCACCGATCGCATAACCGAGGCGGTACTTGCGCTGCATGGTGTCGATGTGGGTGCCGGCCGTTCCGTTGGATGCACCGGTTTCGAAGTCGACCAGCGCGGCGCCGCCCTTGACGTAGATCAGCGAGCGATCGAACGCGTAGCCGAAGCGGGCAGCCCAGATGCTGTAGAGGCCTTCAGCGCGTGTCGTTGCGGTCGTTGTCGCCAGGCCAGCGTAGGTGGTTGCACCCTTGACGCCGATGTAGCCGGTTTCACCTTCGTAGCCGATTACCCAGTTCGGAGCGAACTGCCAGTTGTAGCCGCTGGTGTAGCCGGCGATCACGCTCGAGTCGTAGCTGTAAGAAGCGGCCGGGCCACCGAAGATCGGTGCGCCTGCGCCGGTCACCGGAACGCCGGTTACGGCATCCTTGGCACCGAAGGCGCCCCCGACGTAACCGCCAATTTAACCGCCGGTCCACGAGAAGACCTGCACCGGAGGTGCCTTGCGATAGATCGGCGCAGTGCCGAGATCGGCTGCGGAAGCTGCGCCAGCCAGGCTAACGCCTGCGGCAGCGAGGAGAAGTACAGCAATCTTGCGCATCTGAGCCCCTTAAGAAAACTTCGGTGGCAGTACGATTCCGCCACACCTATGAGCAGCAAAATACGTTGGGGGCTGTCCGGGCTCAAATGGTTTCCGGCCTTTCAGGTGGTATCCGGCACCGTTCTTCGCCGGGTGTGCTATCTCGGTGACACGTCAAAAGCGTCCAAAAGTGCCCGTTTCTTAAGCTTTCGTGAATTTCACCTGAGGACGGAAGCCGTTACGGCCACTTCACCTCGGGCGGCATCGACGACAGGATCGAGTCGACGTTTCCGCCTGTCTTCAGGCCGAAAATGGTCCCGCGGTCATAAAGCAGGTTGAACTCTACATAGCGGCCCCGCCGCACCAGCTGCTCCTGCCGATCCTTGTCGGTCCAGGCGTGTTTGAAATTCCGCCGCACCAGCTCGGGATAGATCCCGGCAAAGGCCCGGCCGACGTCCTGGGTGAAGGCCAGGTCGGCATCCCAGTCCCCCGAATCGAGCCAGTCATAGAAGATGCCGCCGATGCCGCGGGCTTCCTTGCGGTGGGGCAGATAGAAATACTCGTCGCACCAGTTCTTGTACTTGTCGTAGGGCGCGACCGCCGCGTGGGCGTCGCAGGCCGCCTTCATGGCGGCGTGAAAGGCGGTTGTGTCGGGGTCGTCCTGGGTCCGCCGCCGGTCCAGCACCGGCGTCAGGTCGGCGCCGCCGCCGAACCATGCCTTGGTGGTCACCACGAAGCGGGTGTTCATGTGGACCGCGGGCACGTTCGGATTGCGCGGATGGATGATCAGCGAGATGCCCGAAGCCCAGAAGCGCGGATCGTCCGCTGCGCCCGGAATCTGCGCCCGGAATTCCGGCGCGAACTCGCCGTGCACCGTCGAGCAATGCACGCCGGCTTTCTCGAAGAGCCGCCCGCGCAGCACCGACATCACGCCGCCGCCGCCGGGTTTTCCCGAATGGTCGGTGCGATCCCACGGCGTGCGGACGAAACGGCCGGCGTCGCCGGGATAGAGCGCGGACGGCGCGTCGGCCTCGAGTTTTTCCAGCGACAGGCAAATATCGTCACGCAGGTGTTCGAACCACGCGCGGGCCTTTTGCTTGCGCTCTTCGATCATTGTTACAGGCTTTTCCAAGGGGATCGTCTCCATCTAGTGTGGTGGTTTGCAAGTCCGCAACATCCTCGCAGCACGGCCATTTGCGGACTTGCAAACCAAAACCACGCTAGAATTTATAGTTTCTAGTGTCCTTTCGAATTCGAAGTTCGCTCGGAGAGTGCTGCAAGGCGAAGCGAACTTCGAATTCGGGACACTAGGCGGGTGTTTAACCCTGCGGGCCGAAATACGTGCAGCTTTCGTTGCAACTGTCGCGATGGACGCTGACGCGGGTGACCTTGCCGGCGTGCTGAACCCGCTCCCAGATGAAGCGCGTGAGGTTTTCCAGCGTCGGGGCACCCAGCGCCTCGACCTTGTTGAGCAGCTTGTGGTCGAGCATTTTCTGCACCTCGGCCATCCGCTGCTCGAGCACGCCCAGATCCGTCACCATCCCGGTCGCGGGATCGGGTATGCCGCGAATGGAAACCTCGGCGCGGAACGAATGGCCGTGGATTTCGTCACTGGCCTCGCCCAGCGTCGTGCCGGGCAGCGAATGCGCGGCCTCGAAACGGAACGATTTCGTCAATTCCCACATCGGTTGTGTCCGGTTTTACCTGATACCAAGCGTCTTGTGTGTCTGGACGCTGAGCCGCCACTGCGGATGGCGCAAGCAATACGCGATCGCGGCTTGCGTGCTTTGCGCTATGTCAGGTCCGTCCATCGGCTGCAACGAGAACCGCTCGAATTCCAGACCCGCGAAATCCTCAGGTGTGTTCTCCGCCTGCGGATAAACCAGTTTCAGTTCGTGGCCCTTGCGGATGACCAGTTCCGATCCGGCCTTGGGGCTGACGCAGATCCAGTCGAGGCCGGGCGGCGGTTCGATGGTGCCGTTGGTCTCGATGGCGATGGTAAAGCCCTGCGCATGCAGCGCGTCGATCAGCGCGGTATCCACTTGCAGCAACGGCTCGCCGCCGGTCAGCACGGTATAACGATGACCCTCGGGCCCTTGCCACTGTGCGGCAATCGTCGCGGCAAGCTCGTCGGCGTTCGCGTAGCGTCCGCCGAGCGTACCGTCGGTGCCGACGAAATCGGTGTCACAGAACTGGCAGACGGCGCTGGCGCGGTCCTGCTCGCGGCCGGTCCAGAGATTGCAGCCGCTAAAACGGCAGAACACGGCGGTGCGCCCGGCATGGGCGCCTTCGCCTTGCAATGTCAGGAAGATTTCCTTCACCGCGTAACTCAACTCGCCGTTCCTTCTGGCTTTGGCGTGGCTGTGTCCCTTGTCTGCCGGAGCGCCTCGCCCAGCGCCATCGCGACCGTCATCGCCACGTTCAGGGACCGCATTCCGGGCGCGATGGGGATGACCAGCCGCTCGTCGGCGGCGTTTACCACGTCATCGGTGACCCCGGCGGATTCACGGCCGAACAGCAGGATGTCGTTGTCCCGATAGATATGATCGAGATAGGGCGTTGCAGCCTTTGTCGAAAAAAGAAGCAGCCGGCCGCCGGATTTCGCCCGCCACCCCTCGAAGGCGGCCCAGGAATCATGGCGGACGATGGTCACCTGGTCGAGATAATCCATTCCGGCCCGGCGGAAATGCCGGTCGGAAATGGGGAAACCGGCCGGCTCGATGATATGGGCCTCGACGTCCAGGCAGGCGCAGAGCCGCAGAATCGTCCCGGTGTTTTGCGGGATGTCAGGTTGAAAAAGGACAACACGCATCGGGAGCGGCCTTCGGCACCGGTGGAAAACTTCAGGAAAAATCTCCGCCACAGGCGGTTTTAGTGCGTCGCACTAAATGTGCCGATAGCGGGCTTGCGCTCTCCCGGCAAGGGTGCCAATAGATCGATTCTAGATCGTATGTTCTGCCCGGTTGAGTAGGACAAGTGGTCATTCTGCCACCGCGGGGCCCGCGGGCACCGGCTTACTCTCCCGGCGCGTCCGTTGCGTCGAACGGGGATGGGTCCGCCGGTTGCAGTTCGGAAAGGGTTTGCAATCGTGACGTCTTCATCCTCGGCCGAGCCGACACGCCGTGATTTTCTTTATGTAGCGACGGGATCCGTAGCCGCCGTCGGCGCTGCGGCAGTGGCCTGGCCGCTGATCTCCCAGATGAACCCGGACGCCTCGACCATCGCGGCGGGCGCTCCGATCGAAGTCGATCTGACGCCGATCGCGACGGGACAGGACATCAAGGTGTTCTGGCGCGGCAAGCCAATCTACATCATGAACCGCACCAAGAAGCAGATCGACGAGGCGCGCGCCGTTCCGACCGCGAGCCTGCCCGATCCGCAGAGCGACCAGTCGCGCGTCAAGGAAGGCCACGACCAGTGGCTCGTCGTGATCGGTATCTGCACCCATCTCGGCTGTATCCCGATCGCCCATGAAGGCAGCTACGACGGCTTCTTCTGTCCGTGCCACGGATCGCAGTACGATTCGTCCGGCCGCATCCGTCAGGGGCCCGCGCCTGCTAACCTGCCGGTGCCGCCGTACTCCTTCGTCTCCGACACCAAAATCAAAATCGGCTGATTCTTAATCTGACCCGATTGCGTCGCTTCTTCTTTGTCAGGATCGCATCATGAGCGGACCATCGAACTACAACCCGCAAAACCCCGTCTTGAAGTGGGTTGAACGGCGTCTCCCGATCGGGGGACTGATCCACTCGTCCTTCGTTGCCTACCCGACGCCGCGTAACCTCAACTACTGGTGGACGTTCGGCGCGATCCTTTCGATGATGCTCGGCGTGCAGATCATCACCGGCATCATCCTGGCGATGCACTACACCCCGCATGTCGATTTCGCGTTCAAGTCGGTCGAACTGATCGTTCGCGACGTCAACTACGGCTGGCTGCTGCGCTACCTGCACTCCAACGGCGCGTCGATGTTCTTCATCGCCGTCTACATTCATATGTTCCGCGGTCTCTACTACGGGTCGTACAAGGAGCCGCGCGAGGTGCTCTGGATCCTCGGCGTGATCATCTACCTCTTGATGATGGCAACCGGTTTCATGGGCTACGTGCTGCCGTGGGGCCAGATGAGCTTCTGGGGCGCCACCGTCATCACCAACCTGTTCGGCGCGATCCCTTACGTCGGCGACAGCATCGTGACGCTGCTGTGGGGCGGCTACTCGGTCGGCAACCCGACGCTGAACCGCTTCTTCTCGCTGCACTACCTGCTGCCGTTCGTGATCGCCGGCGTCGTCGTGCTGCACATCTGGGCGCTGCACGTCGCAGGTCAGAACAATCCGGCCGGCGTGGAGCCGAAGACCGAGAAGGACGTTGTGCCATTTACGCCTTACGCGACCCTCAAGGACGCGTTCGGCATGTCCTGCTTCCTGCTGTTCTTCGCATGGTTCATTTTCTACATCCCGAACTATCTCGGCGATCCGGACAACTACATCCCGGCCAACCCGGCGGTGACGCCTGCGCACATCGTGCCGGAATGGTACTACCTGCCGTTCTACGCGATCCTGCGTTCGATCCCGAACAAGCTCGCCGGCGTTATCGCGATGTTCTCGGCGATCATTGTGCTGGCGTTCCTGCCGTGGCTCGACAGCGCCAAGACGCGCTCGTCGAAGTATCGTCCGCTCGCCAAGCAGTTCTTCTGGATCTTCGTGGCTGTGTGCATCGGCCTCGGCTATCTCGGCGCCAAGCCGCCTGAAGGCATCTATGTCGTCGCTGGCCGCGTCCTGACGTTCGCTTACTTCGCCTACTTCCTGATCGTGCTGCCGATCCTCAGCCGCATCGAGAAGACGCGTCCGCTGCCGAACTCGATCGCCGAAGACGTGCTGCGCAAGACGGGCAGGACGCCGGTGTCGGCCGTGATCGCGCTTGCGGTCGGCGGCATGCTGATGCTCGGCGGCATGAATAACGCGAAGGCCGAGGAGGGACACGGTCCAACCCCGCCGTCGCTGAAGTGGTCGTTCGCGGGTGCCCTGGGCAAGTTCGATCAGGGCCAGTTGCAGCGCGGCCTCAAGATCTACAAGGAAGTCTGTTCCTCGTGCCACGGACTTTCGTATGTCGCATTCCGCAATCTCGCTGACCCAGGCGGACCGGGCTACTCGACGGCGCAGGCTGCTGCGTTTGCCTCGGAGTACAAGGTCAAGGACGGTCCGAACGACGCAGGCGACATGTTTGAGCGCCCCGGCCGTCCGGCTGACTACTTCCCGTCGCCGTTCCCGAACGAGCAGGCGGCCCGCGCTGCCAACGGCGGCGCCTATCCGCCGGACCTGTCGCTGATCGCCAAGGCGCGCGGCTACGAGCGCGGCTTCCCGCAGTTCGTGATCGACGCGCTGCCGGGTTTCTCGTTCCAGGAGAAGGGCCCGAACTACATCGACGCGCTGTTGCAGGGCTATGAGGAGAAGGCGCCGGCCGGCTTCACGCTGCCTGAGGGGTCGTACTACAACAAGTATTTCCCCGGCCACTCGATCAAGATGCCGAAGCCGCTCAGCGACGGTCAGGTGACGTTCGACGACGGTTCGCCTGCGACCGTGCAGCAGTACGCCAAGGACATCGCCGCATTCCTGATGTGGGCGGCCGAGCCGCATCTCGAGGCCCGCAAGCGCCTCGGTTTGCAGGTCATGATCTTCCTGATCGTGCTGTCGGGCCTGCTGTACTTCACCAAGAAGAAGGTCTGGGCTGACGCTCACTGAGCCTTCTTGAGATGAGAGTTGCGAAAGGCCCCCGCTGCGGGGGCCTTTTTGCTGCGTGAATGCTTCATTGCAGCAATGTGCGCTCCACTAGCGTCGGGTGATCCGCTCAACTAACCTTATCGATCAAGGCTGAGGGACATATGACGGGCGCACCGATCGACGGCATTCTGCTCAACATCAATCCGACGGGACAGCTTGTCCTCGGCGGCGTGCTGGCGCTGATCATCTACGGCGTGGCGCTTGATCTGCGCATCGGCGATTTCATTGAAGTGTTCCGCCGCCCGGTTGCGCCGGTCTCCGGTCTGCTGGCGCAGCTTGCGGTGCTGCCTGCGGTGACATGGGCGATCACCATGCTGCTGAAGCCGCAGCCGAGCATCGCGCTCGGCATGATCGTGGTGGCGGCCTGTCCGGGTGGCAACATTTCCAACCTGATCACGCACATGGCGCGCGGCAACACCGCGCTCTCGATCAGCATGACCGCGATGTCGAGCCTGCTCGCCATCGTGACCACGCCGCTCAACATCATCTTCTGGGCAGGACTTAACCCGGACACCAATGCATTGCTGCGGCAGGTGAGCATCGAGCCGCTGTCGTTCCTCGGCTCGACCATGCTTATCCTCGGCATTCCGATGATGCTGGGGCTGGCCACAGTGCATTACTGGCCGCGCCTCGGTCACCTGTTGCGCCGGCCGCTGCAGATCCTGTCGTTCCTGTTTCTGGTGGCCTTCATCGGCGGCGCGATCTTCACCAATGCGCGTTATCTGACGACCTTCGTGCAATCGATCCTGCCGTTCGTCATCCTGCACAACGCCATCGCCATCGGGCTCGGCTGGGGCACGGCGAAGCTGCTGCGGCTCAGCGGCTATGACACCCGCGCGATGACCATCGAGGTCAGCATGCACAATTCGGGGCTGGGCCTCGCGCTGATCCTCAATCAGTTCGACGGCATCGGCGGCGCGGCGCTGGTGGCTGCGGGATGGGGCGTCTGGCATCTGATTTCCGGATGGGCGCTGGCGGCATGGTGGAAGCGCCGCGATCCGCATCCGCGCGAGAGTCAGATCCCTCGTACGGACACGGCGGAATGAGCGACGCCCACGCAGGACAATACGCCATGAACGGCGGCGTGCTGGTCACCGGCGCTGCCGGTTTCATCGGCAAATCGCTGATCGCCGAACTGGCGCGCGTCAATCTGAATTCGGAGATCATCGCGCTCGATATGCGCGAGGTTGTCGCCGATGAGCGGCTTCCCAACGTCACTTATCTGACGGGCGATGTCCGCGATCCCGCGCTCAGGGAAATTTTTCAGGCGCGCCGTCCGCAGACCGTGGTGCATCTCGCGTCGGTCGTCGCGGTCGGCGGAGATCCGCAGCGCGACTGGGAAATCGACGTGCTCGGCACCAAGAACGTGCTGCAAGCGTCACTCGATGCCGGCGTCGAGCATCTGATCGTCACTTCAAGCGGCTCGGCCTACGGCTATCACGCGGATAATCCGGTGCCGCTGCGTGAAAGCGATCCGCTGCGCGGCAATGCGGATTTCCCCTACGCGCGTAACAAGCGCGAGGTCGAGGAAATGCTGATCGAGTGGCACGACCTTTACCCGGATCTTCAGCAGACCGTGTTCCGTCCCTGCACGGTGCTGGGGCCCACGACCAACAACCAGATCACCGCGCTCTTCGAGCGGCCGGTGGTGATGGGCGTCAGCGGCACCGCCACGCCGTTCTCGCTGATCGCCGACAGCGATGTGGTCGACGCACTGGTGCAAGCCGTGCGGGAGCCGAAACCTGGCACCTACAATCTCGCCGGTGACGGCACGCTCAGCCTGCGCGAGATCGCCGAACTCAATCACCGGCCCTATGTTTCGATCCCGCCATCGCTTCTGAAGTCCGCGCTGTGGCTGCTGCATCTGCTGCGCATCACCAAGCTCGGGCCGGGCCATGCCAAGTTCATCCAGTACCGGCCGGTGCTGTCCAACGACAAGCTGAAAGCCGAGTTTGGATTCACGCCGCGCTATGATGCGCGCAAGGTGTTCGAGCGTTATCGCGACGGCCGCGAGGAGCTGAGGAGATGACGACACTCGTCATCGGTGCGGGCCCCGCGGGCCTTGCCGCCGTCAGGAGCCTCAAGCAGGCCGATCTGCCGGTGAAGTGCGTGGAGAGGAACGCCGATGTCGGCGGGCAGTGGCTGTATGGCGCGGCGCCAAGCGCGGTCTACGCCTCTACGCATCTGATTTCCTCAAAGCGCACCACCGCCTATGCGGATTTCCCGATGCCGGAGGACTGGCCCGCCTATCCGGGCCACGAGCGTGTATTGGAATATTTCAAGTCGTTCGCGAAACATTTCGATCTCTATCCCTCGATCCGTTTCAATACCGAAGTCAGCAAGATCGAGCAGCGGGACGGAAGCTGGCGCGCCACCTTCGATGACGGCACCGCAGACGACTATGAAAGCGTCATCTTCGCCAACGGCCATCTCAGCGATCCCCTGATGCCGAAGATTCCGGGCGAATTCAGCGGCAAGCTGATGCACGCGAAGGACTACAAGACGGCCGACATCTTCGAAGGCAAGCGTGTGCTCGTCGTCGGCATGGGCAATACCGGTTGCGACATCGTTGTCGATGCCATTCACCGTGCCAAGCAGGTGCTGTGGAGCGTGCGCGGCGGCAATCATTTCGTGCCGAAGTTTCTCGCCGGAAAGCCGGCGGACGAGGGCAACCACAAGCCGAAGCGTTTCATCATTCCCAAACGCCTGCGCTCGATGCTGCATGAGCCGATCCTGCGGTTTCTGGTGGGGCCGCCGGAGCGCTTCGGCCTGCCGAAGCCCGAGCACCGGCTTTATGACAAGACGCCGATCGTGAACTCGCTCGTGCTCCAGCATCTGGGGCAGGGCGATGTCGCGTTGCGCAAGCCGATCAAGGAATTCCGCGGCGACACGGTTGTCTTTACCGATGGGCAGGAAGATCAGGTCGATCTGGTGCTGCTTGCGACAGGCTACGAGATCACGTTTCCGTTTCTTGAAGACCTCACCGAACTGAACTGGCAGCCGGAGAAAGGCGCGCCGCGTCTCTATCTCAACATTTTCCCGTCACGTCCGAACGGTCTTTATGTCGCCGGGCTGCTCGAAGGCGCCGGTGTCGGCTGGCCGGGCCGTGCTTTGCAAACCGATCTGATCGCGGCCTATATCAAGGCGCAAAAGGAAAGCCCCGATACGATCGCAGATTTCCGCGACAAGATCGCCGCCTATCACACACGGCCGGTCGCCAAGGATCGCGGGGAACACGGAATTTTCGTCGACTTCCTGCAATACAAACGTGATCTTCAGAAAGCCATCGCGAGCTTGAGCGTTGCTTCGACCGCGGTATAAGACACTCAAATTTCTCGGAGGACATCATGGGCACCACCATTACTTTCAAACGTCCCGACGGCAAGGACGCAACCGGCTATCTCGCCAACGCCGCGCGCGGCAACGCGCCGGGCGTCGTCGTCATTCAGGAATGGTGGGGTCTTCAGGATCAAATCAAGGGGCTGTGCGATCGCTTCGCAGTGGCCGGATTCGATGCGCTTGCGCCCGACCTCTACAATGGTGTGGTCGTGCCGTATCACGATACGGATGCCGCCAACAAAGAAATGGGCTCGCTTGATTTCATGGATGCCACGAAGCAGACCGTGCGCGGCGCTGCGCAATATCTCGCACGCAATGGCGCCAAGGTCGGTCTCACCGGCTTTTGTCTTGGTGGCGCGGTAACCGTGATCGGCTCAACCGTTATTCCGGAACTGGCTGCCGGCGTGGCATTCTATGGCATCCCGCCGGAGCAAGCCGCCAAGCCCGCCGACGTGAAGATTCCGTTGCAGGGGCATTTCGCCAATCGTGACGACTGGTGCACGCCGCAGGTGGTCGATGCGTTCGAGAAGGGGCTGAAGGCCGCCGGCAAAACTTATGAGTTCTTCCGCTATGACGCCGATCATGCCTTCGTCAACGAACAGCGGATGTCTGTTCATGACCGCCAGGCCGCAGAACTTGCCTGGGGCCGCGCCACGGATTTCTTCAAAAAGCATTTGGGATGAACGTCACCATCTCCGACCTGCGGCAGCAGCCGGCGTTTTTCGACGCGGTTGCTGACCGCATCTGGCGGGCATGGTGGAAGGAGCGGGGCTTTTCGGCGGATTACATCGCCGGACGCCTGCGCGAAAATATGAATCCGTCACCGATCCCGTTCGCGCTGGTGGCACACCGGGATGAGACCTTTTTCGGGACGGCCTCGGTCATTGCCGCCGACCTTGAGGAGCGCCCGCAATACTCGCCCTGGGTGGCGGCGGTCTGGGTCGATCCGAAATACCGGATGCAGGAGATCGGCTCCGCGCTGGTCGCGCGCGCCGTCAGTGACGTCTTCGCGCTCAATTTCAGACGGGTCTATCTGTGCGCCGAAAAAGAACGTCGGCGGTTCTATATCCGGCAGGATTGGCTTCCAATCGAGGAGGACGTTGGCGAGCGACACCTGACAGTTTTCGTCAAGGGTTCAACACCGCCGAAATGAACTCGCGACTTGATCCTTGATTGATACAGATGATTGAAACGGAATCGCGAACGTCGCTGATGCGGGCGACAGAATGATGAAATTTTGCGCCTGGCAAAGCCGCGATTTTCCGTTGTGTTGAAATTATACGTTATGCATTGTGCGCAGACTGGATTACCTCATGGCTCAGCCAGAGGCCGGCTCCGAACGGGGATTGAGGATGGCAGGCAACAAGGTAGTGCAGCCGGTGATCGGCATTCTTGCACTCGGTGCGTTGGGAGTCATTCTGTGGATCGCAACGCGTGCGCCCCCTCTCACCGTACAGGGTGAAGTCACGGCGGACCGCGTCGATGTCAGTCCGCGTGTTTCCGGACGCATCATCAAGCTCGGCGCCGATGTCGGCAGTTCCGTCGAGAAAGGCGCGATGCTCGCTGAGCTTGAAAGCCCGCAGCTTGTCGCGGCATTGATCGGGGCAAAGGCCGCGCTGGGTGTTGCTGAAGCGGACCTCGCGCGCATCAACAGCACGCGGCCAGAAACCATCGCGGCCCGCAAGGCTGAGGTTGCTGCTGCCGATGCCGACGTGACGCTGGCGCAGGAAACCTACAACCGTCAGGCCGAACTGGCCCGCTCCGGCAACACGCCGCAGTCGCGCGTCGATGAAGCCACCCGCAATCTCGAAGCCGCGATCCGCAAGCGTGAATCGGCGCAGGCGGCGGCGCAGCTTGCCGAAACGGGCGCCAGCAAGGAGGAAAAGGCGCTGGCGGGCGCGCAAGTCAAGCAGGCCGAGGCGGCGCTCAACCAGCGCGACGTGGACGTCAAGGAACTGCATGTCGTTGCGCCGATCTCGGGGCAGGTGACGACACGTGTCGCGGCCATCGGCGAGAACTTCAGCGCGGGCGCGCCGCTGTTCTCCCTGATCGATCTGAAGAACGTCTGGTTCACCTTCAATCTGCGCGAGGACCTTCTCGCCGGTCTGAAAATTGGCGACACCTTCGAGGTCACCGTGCCCGCGCTCAAATCGGCAGTGATTCCGGTCCGTGTCACCATGATCAACGTGCAGGGCCAGTACGCGACCTGGCGTGCGACGCGTGCAACGGGTGATTTCGATCTGCGGACATTCGAGGTTCGCTCTGTGCCGGTGAACCCCGTCGAAGGTTTGCGGCCGGGCATGAGCGCGATCGCGGCATGGGCCGCGCGAGGCCGCTGATATGTTGTCGCGCCGAAACCTGAAACCGGGTTTCTGGCTGGTGTTCTGGCGTGAACTGACGTGGCTTCGCCGCCGCAAGTTCCTGCTGGTCCTGTCGACCATCCTGCCGATCGCGCTGATGGCGGTGCTGACGCTGGTGTTCAGTGCCGGTCTCGCCACCCGTCTTCCAATCGCCGTGCTTGATCTCGACGGTTCGGATCTGTCGCGCACCATCATCCGCATGGTCGATGCAACGCCCGACACCGCGGTCGCCCAGCATGTGGGTGATCTTGCGGAAGGCCGCAAGCTTCTCATCGAGGGCAAGGTGCACGGCTTCCTGATGCTGCCGCTGCATCTGGAACGGGACGTCACTGCCGGGCGCCGTCCCGAGGTCGTATTTTTCTACAACACGCAGACACTGACCACGGGAAATCTTGTGGTCCGCGGAATCTCTGCGGCGTTGCCCACCGCCGCTGCGGGCATTCGCCTCTCGCTGCGGACGGGGCAGGGACAGGCCTCTGATCTGGCACAGGCCGATCTGACGCCGATCCCGGTTCAGATTCATCCGTTGTTCAATCCGACGTTGAACTACGTGCACTTCCTGCTCGCGGCCCTGATTCCCAGTGTGCTGCAGATCATCATCATCACCGCTTCCGCCTACTCCGTGGGATTGGACGTCGAGACCCCGCACCGGCTGCGCATCCTGCGCCGGCTTGGCGGGGGGCTGTGGCCGGCCATGGCGGGAAAAATACTGCCACTCACCCTCGTCTTTCTGGCCGTGCTCGGTCTGTCGGATCTGTGGCTGTTCGGCTATTTCGACCTGCCGTTGCACGGTAGCCGCTGGCTCCTCCTGTCGGCCGGGCTGTTGTTTATCCTTGCGTGTCAGATGTTCGGTGCATTGCTGGCGCTTCTGTTGCGCTCGACCCCGAGCGCGATCAGCATCGCGACGCTGCTCACGTCGCCGGCTTTCGGTTACATGGGTATCGGCTTTCCGCGGCTCGCCATGAATTCCTTTGCTTATGGCTTTGGCGCGCTGCTGCCGGGCACCTGGTATCTCATGGCGCGCATCGATCAGACCGTGCGCGGTACGCCGTCCGACCTGTCGCTGAAGCCGATCCTGATCCTTCTCGCGTTCGTGGTGAGCCTTGTCATCCTGGCGGCGTGGCGGCTCGACAGCATGCGGTCGCGTACTGATCCTGCGCCATCAGGACCGTCGCCTGCGCTTGAGGGGGCGACGTCATGAACGCGCTGCTTGCCGTGTACTGTGACGAGTTCAGGCGCATCTTTGCGCTGAAGCCGGTGTGGTCGGTTCTGATCGGGGCGGTGCTGATCTATGCCGCGTTCTATCCGCAGCCCTATGTCAATGAGGCGCTGCGCAATGTCCCGATCGCAGTGGTCGACAACGACGGCACGGCCAGCAGCCGAGAGCTGGCGCGCCTGATCGACGCGACGCCGGATATTCATGTGGCCATGACACTGCCTGATTTTGTCACGGCGGAACGTGAAGTCTACACACGCAGGATTTTTGGCGTCCTTGTTATTCCGCAATACTTCGAGCGCGATCTTCTGCACGGTCGCCCGTCACCTGTCGCGCTCTATAGCGATGCCAGCTACTTCCTGATGCATCAGCGAATCTCTGCCGGCGTCACTTCGGTGTCGCGCACTTTCGGCGCACAGGTCGAAGCGACGCGGCTCGTCGGATTTGGCATCGATCCCGTGATCGCCTCGGCGGTCACTGATCCGCTGCCGCTGACATCGGTGCCGCTGTTCAATCCGCAGGGAGGCTACGCCACCTATGTGCTGCCCGCGGCGTTCGTTCTCATCCTGCAACAGACGTTGCTTGTCGCAGTCGGGCTGCTCGGGACGCTGCCGGGCGCCCGCCTTTCGTCCGGCGAGAGCGCCAATGCCGGCCCGGTCACGAAGGTCGTGGGCCGGCTGTTGGCCTATCTGACGGTGGAGGCGGTCGTTGTGCCGCTCTATTTGATCGCGCTTCCGTACTTTTATGGGGTGCCGCGTCTGGGTTCCTTGGCGGCTCAGTTGTTTTTCGCCATTCCTTTCGTGCTGTCGACCAGCGCGCTCGGCCTTGTGATTGCTGCGTGGCTGCGCAATCCGCTTATGGTTCAGCTCGTTCTGGCGGCCATCGGCTTGCCGTTCTTTTTCCTCGCCGGGTTCGCCTGGCCGGTGGAGGCGATCCCGCCGGCGGTTCATGCCGTTTCCCTTCTGGTCCCCAGCACGTCGGCCATTAGTGCGCTGGTAAGAATCGGGCAACTCGGGGCATCCCTCCACGAGGTCCAGCCTGCGCTTTGGACCCTGTGGGGGCTGACCCTGTTCTACGGAGCCCTTGCCGTCCTGATCGAGGCCAGAGCGACCCGGCCCCAAAGATAGGCCCAAGGATAGGCCCGGGACGCCAGTCCCGGCCGCTGCGGAATCGTGACTTTGAGGCGCTTGACTTCGCCCGCTCCGGATGGTGTTTTGCCCCCATGAGCACCCTCTCCAGCCCGACCCGTCTCTGGTGGCGCACCTTCTAAAGGTGGCCGGTGCGATTTATGTGAATTTCAATCGTCGAGGCCGTCATCGCAGAGCGACGGCCTTTTTCGTTTGTCCTGTGTGGCGTTCCTCCAGCAAGTCTCGTAAGAGGACCAGATGAACAGGACCCTTTTTTCCCTCCCCGCGCAGAGCGAATACCGGACGGCCCGCGGCCTCGATGTGGCCCGTTCCGTCGAGCATTTTACCGGCGGAACGGCGCTCGACCGGCTGATCGACCGGCTGGACACCCGCCGCGGCGTGGTGCTGTCGTCGGGCACCACGGTGCCGGGCCGCTATGAGAGCTTCGACCTCGGTTTTTCCGACCCGCCGCTGCGGCTGGAATCGACCAGCACGGATTTTTTCATCGAGGCGCTGAATGCGCGCGGCAAGGTGCTGGTGGCATTTCTCGCCGAGACCTTGAGCGAGCCCTGCACCGTCATCACCGAAAAGAGCGCCACGCGCATTTCCGGTCACATCGTGCGCGGCGACGCGCCGGTGGATGAGGACCAGCGCACCCGGCGTGCGTCTGTGGTGTCGCTGGTGCGCGATATCATCGCGGCCTTCAATTCCCCGAACGACGGGCTGCTCGGGCTGTTCGGAGCCTTCGCCTACGATCTGGTGTTCCAGTTCGAGGACCTCGTGCAGAAGCGTGCGCGCGAGAAAGACCAGCGCGACATTGTTCTCTACATTCCCGACCGCATTCTGGCCTATGACCGCGCCACAGGACGCGGTGTGATCCTGAGCTATGAGTTTGCGTTCGGCGGTCAGTCCACCAAGGGCCTCGACCGCGAGACCTCTGAGAGCGTTTACGCCAAGACCAAGCGCGAAGGCTTTGCCGATCACGCACCGGGCGTTTATCAGGAAACCGTCGAGATCGCCCGCCAGGCGTTTGCACGCGGCGATCTGTTCGAGGCGGTGCCGGGCCAATTGTTTGCCGAGCCTTGCGAACGGACGCCGGCGGAAGTGTTCCAGCGGCTGTGCAAGATCAACCCGTCGCCTTATGGCGCGCTGATCAACCTCGGCGATGGTGAATTTCTGGTGGCGGCGTCGCCGGAAATGTTCGTCCGCTCCGACGGCAAGCGGATCGAGACCTGTCCCATCTCGGGCACCATCGCGCGCGGCGTGGACGCCATCAGCGATGCCAAACAGATTCAGGAACTGCTCAATTCGCAGAAAGACGAATTCGAACTCAACATGTGCACCGACGTCGATCGCAACGACAAGGCGCGGGTGTGCGAGCCGGGTACCATCAAGGTGCTGGCGCGGCGGCAGATCGAGACTTACTCGAAACTGTTTCACACCGTCGATCATGTCGAAGGCATGCTGCGTCCGGGCTTTGATGCGCTGGATGGCTTCCTGACCCACGCATGGGCCGTCACCGTCACCGGTGCGCCGAAACTGTGGGCGATGCAGTTCGTCGAAGATCACGAGCGTTCGTCACGCCGCTGGTATGCGGGCGCGCTCGGATTCCTCGGCTTCGATGGCAGCATCAATACGGGTCTCACTATCCGCACCATCCGCATGAAGGATGGCCTTGCGGAAGTGCGCGTCGGCGCCACCCTGCTGTTCGATTCCGATCCTGTCGCCGAGGAGAAGGAATGCCAGACCAAGGCGGCGGCGCTGTTTCAGGCGCTGCGCGGCGATCCGGCGAAACCTCTGTCCGTCTTCGCGCCGGACGCTACCGGTTCCGGCAAGAAGGTGCTGCTGATCGATCATGAAGACTCGTTCGTGCACATGCTGGCGGATTATTTCCGGCAGGTCGGTGCGACGGTGAGTGTCACGCGGCACAACCACGCGCTCGATGTGTTGAAGAAGAACGAATACGACCTGCTGGTGCTTTCGCCCGGTCCCGGCCGCCCCGAAGATTTCGGTATCTCGAAATTCATCGGCGCGGCGCTGGAGAAGAAGCTTCCGGTGTTTGGCGTTTGCCTCGGCGTTCAGGCCATCGGCGAATACTTCGGCGGCAAGCTCGGGCAGCTCGCGACGCCCGCACATGGCCGCCCTTCGCGTGTTCAGGTGCGCGGCGGCACGCTGATGGGCAATCTGCCGAATGAAGTCGTGATCGGACGCTATCACTCGCTGTATGTCGATCGCGACGGTATGCCTGACGTGCTGCAGGTGACTGCCAGCACCGAGGACGGCATCGCCATGGCGATCGAGCACAAGACGCTGCCGGTGGGCGGCGTGCAGTTTCATCCCGAGTCGCTGATGTCGCTCGAAGGCAATGTCGGACTGCGGATCGTCGAAAACGCCTTCAGGCTGGGGCAACCCGGTTAGAACGTCATTGCGAGGAGCGCCAGCGACGAAGCAATCCATGCGTTGCGGCCCAAGAATGGATTGCTTCGCTTCGCTCGCAATGACGAAAATGATTTTGTGGGATTAGCATCCGATGACTCTCTCTGATGATTTGAAGGCCACCGTCCGCGCCATTCAGGACTACCCGAAGCCCGGCATTGTTTTCCGCGACATCACGACATTGCTTGGCAATGCGTGGGCGTTCCGCCGTGCGGTCGATGAACTGGTCCAGCCCTGGGCCGGCTCCAAGATCGACAAGGTCGCCGGCATGGAAGCGCGCGGCTTTATTCTCGGCGGCGCAGTGGCGCATCAGGTCTCGGCAGGCTTCGTGCCGATCCGCAAGAAGGGCAAGCTGCCGCACACCACGGTGCGTATTGCCTATTCGCTGGAATACGGTCTGGATGAAATGGAAATGCACGCCGACGCCATCAAGCCTGGCGAGCGCGTCATCCTGATTGACGATCTGATCGCGACCGGCGGCACGGCGGAAGGCGCGGTGAAGCTGCTTCGCCAGATCGGCGCCGATGTGGTAGCGGCCTGCTTTATCATCGATCTGCCGGAACTCGGCGGTGCGGCCAAGCTGCGCGCCATGAATGTCCCGGTGCGAACACTGATGACCTTCGACGGTCACTGACAGATCGATCTTCAGCTATCAGAATGTGAATGAATTCAGATTTGTCCATTTACGTCATTGCGTGCGAAGCGAAGCAATCCACCTTTGAGGAGAATGGATTGCTTCGTCGCAAGTGCTCCCTGCAATGACGATTTCAACAAACTCGATTATTTAAAATGGAATAATCCTGATCTATCCCAGCTTATGCAGGATCAGGTTCAGTTCCAGCTCGCGAAAGCGCGTGTAGTTGGTCCGCACCCATTGATGCAGCTCCGACGACTGGTCCTTGTTGTCGCGCAGATAGTGCGTGAACGAGAAGTTCAGGCGTCCGATAATTGATTTCAGGAATGCGGGCAGGGCCGCGACCCTGAACGGCCGTACGCGGCCGAACGCTGCGGGCAATTCGCCCCACAGCACATGCTCGTTTTCGACCGGCACGATCGCCGCATTCGGAAACGTCTCGCGCAGCATGGTCCAGGCGACGATGGACGCGCGGTCGCGATCGGGAATGAAAAGAACGATCGGATCGACGCCGCGGCGGTCCGCTTCCTTCATGAAGCCGATTTCTGCGATCATCTTGAAGAAATCGTCGAAGGCATGAAAGCCGAGATCGACGACCTTCGGCACGTTGTCGTTGACGATCAGCCGGTCCATCAGCGCCATCTGGCCGAAGGTGTCGCTGATCGCCGCGGTCTCGGTGATGCGCGGCAGATAGTTGAGCAGCGAGGGCTCGCGCAGGTTGATGTCGAAGGCGATCACCTTGCCGCGCTGAAGCACCAGAAATTCGGTCAGCGCCCGCGCGATCAGCGTTTTTCCCACCGCGGGGCGGGGGGAACAGACGATATAGACAGGCGTGCGGCGCATCGGCGCGATGTCCGGCTGGTGTCTTGGATCCGGCGTCAGATCTCGCTGGTCGGCGCCCGCGACGTATTGGACTTGTCCTTCGAGCCGACGATCTCGGTCAGCTTGATGCGGTCGAATTCGCCCCACACATTGCCGAGCCAGTGGCGGACATAGCCGCGCAGCACGAACGAGTAGTTCGCGGGCTCGTCCTTGGTGCCCTTGTTGGCGACGAACTTGAGGAACGGCACCGAAGCGACTTCGACCTGCTCGTAGGCCATCTCGTTGAGCTTCGGAATCGTGATCTCGGTCGCGTTCTTGATGCGGTGGAAATACGAATTGTAGGTTGCCTGGTCCCACTCGAAGAAGCTGGTGTTGTTGATGAAGTTCTTCACCAGGAAGTACTTCGCGCCGTCCATGAAGTTCGCGGTCTCGGCGATTTCATCCAGCGAAGCGATCGACGGGCCGAGGATATGGAACACCGCAAAGGTGATCTGGCCGGAGCGGGCGGCATCGAGAAAGCCGATATCGCGAAGCGCCGCGAGGGTCGGGGACAGCAGTCCTGCGCGGACGTCGATGACGGTGACGCTGGTGCCCGACGAGTTCAGCGTATCGAAAATCTTCATCTGATCGGACGTCGAGGTGACGTCGACGATCTGGGTGATGTCGGGATGAAAGCGCATCAACGTACCGCGCGGCGATTCGGTATCGAAGGCACGGGTCGGGATGTTGTTTGCGCTGAAATAGTCGAGGACGGTGCGCGAAACGGTGGTTTTACCGACACCACCCTTGTCCGCACCCACTACGATCACTGCCGGTTTCGCCATAAGACCTCTTTAACCCACCAAGCACGTCGAATTGACGACGCAGCTTAGCCTGCTTTCCGCCGGACCATGGCAGAATCGAGGGATAATTCAATTCTTGACCGGGCAGTTATGCTGAATAACCAACGGCTTCTTAACGGCGGGGGTTACCTGCCGCCCCATGGTCCGGGAATCGGGCCTGCCGGGGACGGCGCTGGCTGGGGGGAACTGCCCCAGGGCCCGGCTTGAGGCGCTTCCGGCTGGGTATCCGGGCTGGAATCCGCCGAGGGGCCGCCGCCATCACCGGCTTCCGCGCCGCTGCCGGGCAGAGGCAATGGGCCCGGGTCTCGCCCGCCGGCATATTTCACCAGCGCCTTGACCCGCGAATCGACCGACGGGTGGGTGGCGAACAGGTCCGCGAATCCTTCGCGCGGATTGTCGATGCACATTTCCATGACGGCGGAGGTCGCGCCCGGCAGTTCGCCGCGGCCCTCGATCTTGCGCAGTGCTGAGATCATCGCGTCAGGGTCTTTGGTGAGTTCGACGGAGCCCGCGTCCGCCAGCAGTTCGCGCGAGCGCGACAGGGCAAACCGCACCACCAGCGACAGGCCCCATGCGAGGCCGATCAGGGCGATCGCCAGAAGCACGATGGCGAACGCGCCGCCGCCCTTCTTGTCCCCGTCCGACGAGGAGGACGAGGACCGTCCGCCGCCGCCAAAACTCCAGTTGGAGTTGAAGAAGATGCGGAAGAACAGTTCGGCGAAAAAGCCGATCACGCCCGCAATGACCACGGCGATCACAAGCAACTGCACGTCGCCGTTGCGGATGTGGGTCAGCTCGTGCCCGAGCACCGCTTCCATTTCCCGGTCGTTGAGCGCATTCATCAGTCCGGTGGTGACGCTGATTGCGTACTGGCTGCGGTTAAGGCCGGTGGCAAAGGCGTTGAGCGCGGGGCTGTCCACGATCTTCAGCTTCGGCATCGGGATGCCGCGCGAGATGCAGAGATTTTCCAGCAGATTGTAGAGCCGCGGCTGCTCCTGCCGCGTTACGTCATGGCCGCCGGTGACGGCATCGATGATGTTCTGATGGAAGAAATAGGCGATCACGATCCATGCGGCCGCGCCGATAGTGGCGAACGGGAAGGCCTTGACGAGGTCGTGCGCCGCGAGGGTGAGATAGTCGTCGAACGGACGGTTGCTGTTGAGCGCCACTTCGGCCAGCAGCGCACCGGCGAACACCATCACATAGACGAGCAGGAACAGGCCGCCGAGCAGCAGCATCGAACGAAACTTGTTCGATGCGATATGCGTGTAGAGACCGTACGCGGCCATGACCTGGATTGTCCTATGTGGCTGTCATTGCGAGGAGCGCAGCGACGAAGCAATCCAGCTCAAGCTCTGAGAAAAATGGATTGCTTCGCTTCGCTCGCAATGACGGTATCTTCGCCGTCAATGCGGTGTCATCAGAACTTGACCGATGGTGCCTGTTCGAGCTGTCCGCGCTGCTCGCCGAGATCGAAGAAGTCCTTCTTCGTGAAACCGAGCGCGCCGGCGAAGAGGGCAGCCGGCAACTGCTGGATGCCGGTATTGTATTCCTGAACCGCGTTGTTGAAGAAGCGGCGGCTGGCGGCGATCTTGTTCTCGATGTCGGACAGTTCGGTTTGCAACTGCTGGAAATTCGCGTTGGCCTTGAGGTCCGGATAGGCCTCGGACAGTGCGATCAGCCGGCCGAGCGCAGCCGAGAGCTGGCCTTCGGTGGCGGAGACCTGCGCCGGCCCCTGCGCCGACATGGCAGCGTTACGCGCCTTCACGACGTCTTCCAGCGTGCCGCGCTCGTGGGTCGCGTAGCCTTTGACGGTCTCGACCAGATTCGGGATCAGATCGTGGCGCTGCTTGAGCTGCACGTCGATGTCGGCGAAGGCCTGCGACACCCGCTGCGCCAGCGCGACCAGCCGGTTATAGGCGCCGAACACGAACAGGGCGATGACGACGATGACACCGAGTAAAATCCAGCCGGACGACATGAGAAAAGCTCCATGGGGACAACGAATGGCACGCAGCCTACCTGAAAGGCAGACGGCCGTCAGTGCCTGCGGCCGGGGTGCCGCGCTATTTGGTCGTCCTTGGGGAGATCTGGTTCAATGAAACGGTCAGGATGTTTCTTTCACCTCTCCCCGTCGGGGAGAGGTCGGCGCGCGATAGCGTGCCGGGTGAGGGGAATCGTATGTCAGCTTTGACATTTAACCCCCTCACCCCAACCCTCTCCCCAACGGGGAGAGGGAGTTAATCTTCCGATGCCGTGACGTCTGTTTGTGAAACGCTTACGGCTTGGCGATATGCCAGGCGCCGTTCAGAAAGCCGTCGCCGGTGGTGTCGCCGGGCTTGGTGTCCTTCGCAAAAGTGTAGAGCGGCTTGCCCTTGAGCGCCCACATCTTGCTGCCGTCGTCGCGGGTGACGATGGTCCAGTCACCGGACGGCTTGGCGTCGGCACCGGCCATCAGCGGCGGCCAGTTGGTCGCGCAGGGGCCGTTGCAGGCGGACTTGCCGGCGCTGTCCTTGTCGAAGGTGTAGAGCGTCATGCCCTTGGCATCGACATAGGCCTTGCCTGCCGGAGTGTCGGCGACCTTTGCAGCCTGGGCGAAAGCTGCGGTTGAGGCGAGCAAGAGAGAGACAGCCGCAATCGCGGCAAATGTTTTGGACATCGCTGGTGTACTCCTGATGATTTTTGCGTCGGACGCGAACGCGTCATCAGGACAAACTCCGACAGGAGAGAATTATTCCACGCCGATGCCGTTCTCGGGGAAAATCGCATCGCCCCAATTCCATTTCTTTGCGCGCTTGTAGGCAGCCTTGTCCCGATGCGGGACGCTTGCAGCCTCCATTATTCCCTCAGGCGTGCAGATTTTTGCCGTGACCGCTATCTTGGTCACCAGCGGTTGCGCCAGCACGCGCGCGGGTCTTTGCGCAGGCGCCGTCCGCGACAGAACCACGTAGGCGAATTTTTCATCCTCATAGGGAAGGTCCGCGCCCTTCAGGTGTTTATGCGCGCGCGAGCGTTGCAGCCGCTGCGTGAAGTGACACCAGTCTGGCCTGGTCAGCGGACATGCAGCATCGTGCGGGCAGGGCGCGATGACACGCGCGCCCTTCGCGATCAGCCGGTCGCGCAGATCGATGACGCGTGCATAGCCCGCCGGCGTACCGGGCTCCACGACCAGCAGCGTGTCGCGCGTTTTCGCCCACATGGCGTCAGCGAGGGCCGCACGTTCCCCGTCGCCCAGTTCGTTGATGACGTAGCTGGCGACAACGAGATCTGCTTCCGGCGCCTCGGCAAGCGCCTTGCGCGCATCGCCGGACTGGTAGCGCATTGCGGCAAGGCGCAGGTGCGGCTGTGCGAGTTCAGTTGCGAGATCGCGCAGGGCCACGTTTGCGTCGAGCAGTGTGAACGTCTCGAGCGAGGCGAAGGCTTCGCTCGCCGCCCACGTCGCCGTGCCCGGCCCCGCGCCGACATCGAGCAGGCTGGAGGGGACGAAACCCGGACGGATTTCCGTCAGGGCATTGAGGCTTGCGGTGATCGCGGCGTAGGTCGCCGGCATCCGTGCCAGCGCATAGGCCAGCGCGTCGGCACCTGTTCGGATAGTGCTCGAGCCGCCGCCATCGCGATAGGTGCGCGAGATCGTATCCGCGCGCTGTGCAGCGTCGTTGCGCGACAGGCCTTCGGACTTGCGTGTGAGGGCTGCTCTCAGTTCGGCGGGAAGATCGGGGGAGATCATGGCGGCGGGGCCTTTCGACCTGTCTTGCCGTCATCCTGAGGAGCGAGCGCTTGCGCGCCTCCAAGGGTGACAGCAATAACGCACTGCGCGCATCCTTCGAGGCTCGCCGCAAGTGCGGCTCGGACCTCAGGATGACGGACCTCCCTCAGAGGGGAGGGTGAAGCAGTCAAGCTACGTTCTGGTCGAGAACCTTCATCGCGCCGTCGAGATCGACCGACACGAGCTGCGACACGCCGCGTTCCGCCATGGTGACGCCGAACAGCCGGTTCATGCGCGCCATGGTGATCGGGTTGTGGGTGATGATGATGAAGCGCGTCTCGGTGGACGAGGTCATCTCATGCAGCAGGTTGCAGAACCGCTCGACGTTGTGGTCGTCCAGCGGCGCGTCGACTTCGTCCAGCACGCAGATCGGCGACGGATTGGTGAGGAACACCGCGAAGATCAGCGCCAGCGCTGTCAGCGCCTGCTCGCCGCCGGAGAGCAGCGACAGCGTCTGCGGCTTCTTGCCGGGCGGCTTGGCGATGATTTCGAGACCGGCTTCGAGCGGATCGTCGCTCTCGATCAGGGTCAGTTCGGCCTGACCGCCGCCGAACAGCTCGGTGAACAGCCGCTTGAAGTGAGCGTTGACCGTCTCGAACGAGGTCAGCAGGCGCTCGCGCGCTTCCTTGTTGAGGCTCTGGATGCCGGTACGCAGCTTCTTGATGGCTTCGACCAGATCGTCACGCTCGGTGGTGAGGTTGAGATGCTGGGCCTCGACCTCGCGCAGTTCTTCCTCGGCGCGCAGGTTGACGGCGCCGAGGCGCTCGCGGTCGCGGCGCAGCTTTTCCAGATCGGCCTCGACATCGGTCACGGCCGGAAGCTCGGTTTCCGGGGTGATCTCGGCGAGAGCGGCGACGCCGTGCGGCTCGACCTCCAGCATGTCGCGGATTTCACGTTCGATGTCTTCGAGGCGGCGGCGGGTGCCTTCCATGCGCTCCTCGGAGCGGGCGCAGGCCTCGCGTGCGGAGGACAGCGCGTCGAGCGAGGCGCGGGCCACGCGGTCGGTTTCCGCCATCGCAGTTTCGGCTGTGGCCAGCGCATCGGCGGCCATGCGGCGGTCGGCTTCGGCATGCTCGATTTCGCTGATCAGCGCGCTGCGCTTTTCGGCGAACACTTCCGGTGCGTTTTCGAGTTCGGCGCGCTCGGTGTTGACCTCGACGATGCGGGTCTCGACAGTCGCGATCTGCGACGCGGCGTTTTCCTTGCGGTTCTGCCACTCGCTGCGCTCGGCAAGGATGGCCTGCACACGGCGGTCGGCGAGTTCGGCTTCGCGGGCCAGCGCCTGCGCCTCGGCGCGCACCTGCGCGGCAAGACGGCGGTGACCGTCCATGTCGGCGCGGACAGTGGCGAGCTTTTCTTCGTTCTCCGCGCTCGATGGCAACTCCTCCAGAGCGGCGACGGCGGCTTCGTGAGCGCTGTGTGCCTCGGCGCGATCCGCCGCAAGGCGGGCGGCGCGTTCGTCGAGGGCCGAGCGGTGCGAGGCATGGCGGTTGATTTCGCGCTCCGCATTGGCATGGCGTTCGCGCGCGGCATTGGCTTCGCGCTGGGCATTGCGCGCAGCTTCACGTGCGGAGCTTTCGGCTGCGGACGCAGCCTTGAGTTCAGCCTCGGCATTTTCCAGTGCCTGACGCTTGGCGGCCGCATCGGCCCGCGCCTGCTCGATCTCGGCTTCGATGTCGACGAGACGGGCGCGCTCGGCGAGCCGCCGTGCCGCGCCGGTCGGAGCATGGGCCGCGGCGACGAACCCGTCCCAGCGCCACAGGTCGCCCTCGCGCGAGACCAGCCGCTGGCCGGTCTTCAACTGCGGTGCAAGCTGCGCGCCGCGTTCGCGGCTGACGATGCCGATCTGCGCCAGACGCCGCGCCAGTTCCGGCGGCGCGGTGACATGAGCGGCAAGCGCTTCGATGCCTTCGGGCAGCGACGGATCGCCTTCGATCACGCCGAAGCTGGACCAGCGCATCGGTGCGGTCGGATCGACCGGCGCGTCGAGATCGTCGCCGAGCGCGGCGCCCAGCGCCTTCTCGAAACCCTTGGCGACGTTGACGCCGTCGATGATCGGCGGCCACAGGTTCTTGGTTTCGCCGTTGACAATCTTGGAGATCGTCTTGGCTTCGGTCTCCAGCCGCTGCACGCGCTTTTCAGCATCGGCAAGCGGGGCACGCGATGCTTCCAGCCTGGCGCGGGCGCTGACATGCGCAGCCTCGCTGGCTTGCGTCGTGGTTTCGGAAATCAGCAACGTCTCCGCCGCCGCTTCCATTGCGGCCGCAAGTTCATCGAGGTCGCCGAGGCCGCCGGTCTCCGCGGCAAGCTTCTCGACTTCGCTCTGGACGTTGACGATGTCCTGATCGAGCCGCGCAAGGCGATCGCGATGGGTGCGGACATTGGCTTCGATCTGGTTGCGCTTGGCGGTGAGATCGGCGAGCGCGGTGGTCAGTTCGGAGAAGGTCCGTTCGGCCGCGGCAAGGGTCGCTTCGGCTTCGGCAACGCGTTCATCGGCGCCGCTGCGCTTTTCGACGCGCGACCTGATCTCGTCCTTGAGCACGCTGTCTTCGGACTCGAGCCGCGCCAGCGCGACGTCGGCGTCGGACAGTTGCCGCTGCTCGCGTTCGATGTCGGCGGCGAACTGAGTCAGGCGCCGGTCGAGTTCGGTGACGCGCTCCCTGGCGCGCGCTTCCTCGCGGTCGAGCATTTCGCGGGCATTGGTCAGGCGCTGCAAACCGGCAGCGGCGCGCGCTTCGCTCTCGCGCAGGCCCGGCAGTTCGGAGGCGCGGATCGCCTGAATGCGCGCGGCTTCGGCCTGCTGGAGGGTGCGTTCGGCCTGTTCGCGGACGTTCAAGTCGTGGGTCTGGCCGGCCTCGGCGACATCGGCATGGGACTGAATCCAGCGCAGGTGAAACAGCATGGCCTCGGCCTTGCGGACCTTGGCGGCAACTTCGCGATAGCGGATCGCCTGCCGCGCCTGCTTCTTCAGGCCTTCGATCTGGCTCGCCAACTGGCCGATGACATCCTCGACGCGGGTGAGGTTGGTCTCGGCCGCCTTGAGGCGCAGTTCGGCCTCATGACGGCGCGCATGCAGACCGGCGACGCCGGCGGCGTCTTCCAGCACGCGGCGGCGCTGGTCGGGACGCGCCTGAATGATTTCACCGATCTTGCCCTGGTGGACGAGGGCGGGCGAGCGTGCGCCCGTGGCGGCGTCCGCAAACAGGATCTGTACGTCGCGCGCGCGCACATCCTTGCCGTTGATGCGATAGACCGAGCCGGCTTCGCGCTCGATGCGGCGGGAAATTTCCAGCATGTCCTGATCGTTCACGGCGGACGGCGCCGAGCGATCGGAATTGTCGATGGTCATCGCCACTTCGGCGTGATTGCGCGCCGGGCGGTTGCCGGAGCCGGCGAAGATCACCGCGTCCATGTCGGCGGCACGCAGCGACTTATGCGAGGTTTCGCCCATCGCCCAGCGCAGTGCTTCGACGAGGTTCGATTTGCCGCAACCGTTCGGACCGACGACGCCGGTCAGGCCCGGCTCGATCAGAAAATCGGTCGGCTCAACGAAGGATTTGAATCCATGAAGGCGAAGACGGGTGAGTTTCATGCAATCGGTGCTCTGTTGACCGGGGAACTACCGGAGTCGGAATTATCCAGCCGGGGCAAGGTCATAGCAGGCCTGTGCCAGTATAACTGAGTCGCGGAATGCGCCTCGAACTGTCCGCACAATGGCGAGGCTGGCCCTGCAGGGCAACCGGCCCGCACGGCTTTTCCCAAGGGATTTAAAGGGATTTCCGAGGGATTTCAGTGTGTTTCGGGCGAATGGTCCGTGGAACCGGACCGGTTCCGCCCGCCACGCTTAGCTCTTCAGCAGCGGCTTGATCATCTTTTCGAAGGCTTCGAACGAGGTCTCACCCTTCACCACGGTTCCGTTGACGAAGAAGAACGGCGTCGAGTTAACCTTGAGCTTGGTGTAGGCGTGCTCGCGCACATCCAGAATGCCCTTCTGGATTTTCGGGTCGCTCTGGACGCAGTCCTTGATCATCTGCTCGCTGAAACCGGCCTGCTTGCCGACGCGATTGATGGTGCTGAGCGCGTCCGAGGCCAGATCGTTCTGCTGCTTGAACAGGATGTCGACGATCGCGAAGTATTTCGGCGCATCGTCCTTGGCGACGCAGCGCGCCAGTGCCGAAGCGGCGAGCGCCACCTGATCGAGCGGGAATTCGCGGAAGATGAAGCGCACCTTGCCGGTATCGATGTAGTTGGTCTTGATCTGCGGGAACACGTCCTTGGTGAACGCCGCGCAATGCGGGCAGGTCATGGAAGCGTATTCAATGATGGTGACGGGGGCGTCCTTCGAGCCGAGCGCCATGTCGCCGAGTTCGCCGGCCTGGTTGATCTCGGCGGCGGTCTGGGCGCTGGCCGGGCTGAAAAACTGCCACGGCGAAAGGCCGAGTGCGGCAGAGGCGCCAGCGAGGGACAAGGCGGCGGTGAAGGTGCGGCGCGTGATGTTCAACGGTCTGCTCCGGAAAGTCGTGCGAACGGCGTTGTCACGCCTGATGGGGAACGTTTCGCTAGCTTGAAACCATGATTGTGGCAATGCCGGGCCGAAGCCAGGCGCCGTCACATAGGGCTCAATTTCGCTTGATCGATGCGCCCAGCCGCGCCAGCGCTGCGCGCAGATCGCCGTCCTCCACGGTGCCCAGCGAGGCCTCGACCTCGGCGACGGCGCTCGGGTCGGGCGCCTTCCGGACCCGGGGCTTCGGCCGTTGCGACAGCGGCGCCTGACGCAGCGCGATCCGGCCCACCGCGTTCCAGCCGAAGAAGCGGTTGACCCGCTCCAGAATGACGTCCGAGGTATGCTGGATTTCCAGCGCCATCGGGCCTTCGACCCGCAGCACCAGCGTCGCCGGTTCAGGGACCTGGTTCTCGACCGGCCGCGGCCACTGGATTTTCAGAGGTTCCGAATGGGCCGCCACTTGGGCGCCGACGATCTCGGCCCACCGCGTCACCAGTTCGCGCGAGGCAAAGCCCTGCTTGGCGAAGACATCGTTGATCGCACTGCCGAGCAATGCGGATAACGGCTTCGCGGTGAGGGGACCGGGCTTGTTCATAAGCGGGTGTCGTCGGTACATATTGTCCCATGACCTTATCAGGCGCTGCCGCGCGGCGGAAGAAATCTCAGGACAGTGCTGAAGCCGATCGCCCGGCGCTGTTGCTTGCCTGGTACGACCGCCATCGGCGGCAACTGCCGTGGCGCGCACTGCCGGGCCGCGCCAGCGATCCCTACCGCGTGTGGCTGTCGGAAATCATGTTGCAGCAAACCACCGTGAAAGCGGTCGGGCCATATTTCGAGAAATTCACCGCGCGCTGGCCGACGGTGGCGGCGCTCGGCGCGGCCTCGCTCGATGATGTTTTGAGAATGTGGGCGGGGCTTGGCTACTACTCCCGCGCGCGCAACCTTCACGCCTGCGCCGTCACGGTGCTGCGCGACCATGGCGGCGCATTTCCCGATACCGAAGAAGGCCTGCGCACACTGCCGGGCGTCGGGCCCTACACGGCGGCTGCGATTGCCGCGATCGCGTTCGACCGTCAGACCATGCCGGTGGACGGCAATATCGAGCGCGTGGTGTCGCGGCTGTTCGCGGTGGAGGAGCCGCTGCCGAAATCGAAGCCGCGAATTCAGGAACTGGCTGCGACGCTTCTCTGGGATTCACGCGCGGGCGACAGCGCGCAGGCGCTGATGGATCTCGGAGCCACCATCTGCACGCCGAAGAAGCCCGCCTGCGCGCTCTGTCCTCTCAACGACAACTGCGCCGCGCGCGAGCGCGGCGATCAGGAGACGTTTCCGCGCAAGGCCCCGAAGAAGACCGGCACGCTGCGGCGAGGGGCGGCGTTCGTGGTGACGCGCAGCGACGAACTGCTGGTTCGCACGCGGCCGGAAAAAGGACTGCTCGGCGGCATGACGGAAGTGCCGACCTCCGAATGGCTGGCCGGTCATGACGACAGGGATGCGCGCGAACAGGCTCCGGCGATCAATGTGCCGCGCTGGCATCGCAAGGCGGGCGTGGTGACGCATGTGTTCACGCATTTCCCGCTCGAGCTTGTGGTCTACACCGCGAGCGTTGCCGCACGCACCCGCGCACCACAGGGCATGCGCTGGGTGCCGGTCGCGACGCTGAAGGATGAGGCGCTGCCGAACGTGATGCGCAAGGTAATCGCGCACGGATTGGGCGATTAGCCGGTTCCTGAATCGCAATTGTCATTTTGTGGCTTTACACTCGTGTGTTATTTGGCAGGCTCCGTGAGCCGGCCCTGCTCGTTTCCCGCAACATAGGACGAGGAACAAATGCGCCAGTTGTCATTAAAGTTAGCGGCATGTTTTTATTTTTTCATTCTTGGATCTCATTTCGCGTCGGCGGGGCCAGCGGAAGATGCGGCGGGCGTTGTCACGAAATGGGAAAAGGCATTCAACGCGGGTGAGGTGGATGACATCGTCAGGATGTACACGACCGAGGCGACGCTGTTTGGTACGCTGAGCCCTTCGATTTCGTCGGGCCCTGAGCCGTTGAAGGCCTATTTCGCCGCGAGCGCAAAAAATCGCACGCAGGTGAAGCTTGTCGATGCGCCGACGGTAACGAAACTTTCAGACAGTGCCTTTGTTCTTGCCGGGATTTACGAATTTTCGGGCACCAGAGCCGACGGCCAGAGTTTTTCAGCTCCGGCGCGCTACAGCCTCGTTGTTGTCGATAGCGGCGGCCAATGGCGTATTGCGCACCAGCACTCATCGCCGCGACCGAAGCCGCAATGACGCTGCCAGAGTCGTGCATGCTTGCGATAAACGTGATGCTCACGTTTGATCCGCCGGACAAGCCGCCCCGCGTCAGAAAGGCCGGATAATTCCCACGCGCGGAATCGCGGTCAGAACGATGGCGCAGGCAAGCGCGCGCTTGTCGTCTTCTGCAATCAGCGCGACCGGACCGCTGGCGGGCAACTGCTTGACCGCATGCAGCATCAGCATCATGCACACCGCCCAGCTCGAAACCCAGCGCGCGTAATCGAACACCGTCACACAGATCACGAGATAGCCGAGACTGATCAGCACCAGCGCAGCCAGCACCACGCGGCGGTGATGAGGTGATGCCAGCGCGCGGATCGAGTCGCGGAAGTATCTGATTAGCGGCGCATGGAGCGCGATCAGGATCGGATACGCCCATGCGGTCGACAGATTTGTCGGCATGGTCTTCCACGTCTCGCTGATCTCATCAGGCAATGTCCTGAACCAGATGTAGGCAAACGACAGCGCGTCGGTTGCGGCGCCGCCGTTGCCCATCCGGCTGCGCAGAAATTGCGAAAACTCTGCCTGGGACACCGGGACGTTGCCGTAGATCTGAACGGCGACGAAAACCGCCGACACAAGTCCCGCCATCGCAGCGCCCACCGCGATGTCGGGCTTTGATGGATGGCCGTTGCAATAATACCGGATCACGACAACCGCGGCGATGGCCGGAACATAAAGCAGCATATGGATGTGGTGAATCAGGATGAGCGCAATCGAGCCGCATGCCGCCAGGACGACAAAGGCGATCGAGCGCGCCGGGATCAGCAGCATCACGATCGCGAACATGCATCCGTAGATGTCGAAATAGCCGATGGTCTTGACGAAGTTCTTCAGGAAGAACGGCGAGCCCATGATGAAGACGAGCAGCGGCGCGCTCGCCTGCGAAAAGCCGAATGTCTTTTTAAACAGGAGCAGATAGAGCCCGGCGGTCGCAAGCAGCGCTGTGCCGCCGAGCACGTAGACCAGCCATGGCGGGACCCGGTCGGCGCCGAGCGAGACGATTGCGCCGATCAGCGCGCGCTTGGTGAAACCGAAATGATAGCCGACCAGGAGATGGACATACTCCATATCGGGGACGTCATGGACGATCTTGTAGATCGCGTAACCGATGATGATCGCGGCGTTGATCGCAACCAGCCGCCGCCAGTGGATGAAAGCGCGGCTGATCCCGGGAACCTGCCGCGCCCCCTGATTCATCCGGCGCTCGACAGGAACGATGTCTCGGGTTTCGGCACGATCGGCGGCTTGGCGTTGAGTGCGTCGACCTGAAAGCCCGCGACGCGCTTGTAGGTGTTGGCAACGTCTTCAAGTTCCTGCTGCGACATGACCTCGGTCACGACATTGAAGCCGTTGGGCGCGCGCTCCTCGACCAGTTGCATCACCTGCTCAGGGCCGTTGCGGCGGTTGAGCTTGACGAGTTCGGTGGTCGCGGGACGGCGCTCGGCTTCATAAGCCTGAAGCGCGGTTGCGGTTTCGCCGTGCTTGAGGATTTCCCGGGTCAGCACGCGGGCGTCGAGAATGGCCTGCGACGCGCCGTTGGAGCCGATCGGATACATGGGATGTGCGGCGTCGCCCATCAGCGTGATGTTGCCAAAGGTCCAGCGGTCGATCGGGTCGCGGTCCACCAGCGGATATTCGTAAGCGTGCGCGCAATTGCGGATCAGGCCGGGCACGTCGAGCCAGTCGAACGTCCAGTCCTCGAACCAGGGCAGGAATTCGTCGAGCTTGGCTGCGCGGTTGTAGTCCTCGCGACGCCACGAGTAAGTCGGCGGCAGCAGCCGTTCGGCGATCCAGTTGATGCGGAATTTGCCGTTCGGCAGCGGCGCATTCGAGATCGGATAGCAGACGAACTTCAGAACCTCGTGGCCTGCCATGATCATGGTGCGGCCGGAGAGAAACGCGTCGCTCTCGGTGATGCCGCGCCAGAGAATGCGGCCGTTCCAGATCGGCGGGCCTTCGTCGGGATAGAGCCTGGCGCGAATAGCGGAGTGAATGCCGTCGGCGGCGATCAGCAGCGAGCCATCGTAGGTACCGGCATCCTTGCCGGTGGCCTTGTCGATGAAATTCGCCGATACGCCTTCGGGCGAGTCGGTGAAGCTCGTGACATGATGACTGTTGAGCAGATTGTCCGCGCCGAGACGCTCAACCACGGTGTCGAGCAGGATCTGGTGCAGCGTGCCGCGATGGATCGAGAACTGCGGCCACTTGTATCCGGCCTCTATCCCGCGCGGTTCGCTCCAGATCGGCTTTCCATGCTTGGAGAAGTACGACAGTTCCTTCGTCCTGACGCCGGCGGCATCGAGCTTGTCGAGCAGGCCGAGTTCGATCAGTTCGCGCACTGCATGCGGCAGCACATTGATGCCGACGCCGAGCGGCTTCAGTTCCGGCACGCTTTCAAACACGCGGCACGGAATACCGATCTGGTGAAGGCTCAGTGCGAGCGTCAGCCCGCCGATCCCGCCCCCCGCGATAAGAACCGTCATGATAAGCTCCTGTGACTGACCTGCGTCATGACATGGGACACGATGAGCGTGCAACTGCGAAAAAAAGTATGGGACTAACGCGGGGCCTTTCCATCAATCCGCCCTAAACTTTTTCCTATTCCGAGCATAATGGTTCGCAGCCAGATCGAACCGGGGTCCATCTGCGCGCGTGTCGGATAGAACATGAATTGTTCGTCGATCCCCGGATCGAGCGGCGGCGCGACCGTCGTCAGCGACAGTTGCTTTGACAGCGCGGCGATCAGACGCCGCGGCACGAAGGCGACGAGGTCGGTGCGCGCGGCGACATGCAGCGCTTCGATATAGCTCGGGACCACAAGCGCGATCCGCCGCTCCTGGCCTTTGCTGCGCAGCCAGGTGTCGATCAGGTCCTCGCTCTGCCCGCGAATGATGACTGCGACATGCCGCGCCTTGAAGAACGTCTCCTTGTTCTTCAATCGCGCGCCCGCAGGATGTCCGCGCCGCACCGCCAGCGCATCGGAGTCGGTGCAAAGCAGTTGCCGGTGAAATCCCTTGAAGGCGTCGCCGATGCTGATCACCATGTCGATGGTGCGGGCGAATTCCGCGGTGAAGATCGCGGGCCCGCGCCACGGCACCACGTCGATCCGCACACCGGGCGCCACAGCATCCAGTTTCTTCATCAGCGGCGGCATCAGTAACTCGACGGCGAGGTCCGGCATCATCAGGCGAAAGCGCCGCTCGCTGCGCGCGGCATCGAACTCGTCCGGCATGAACAGGCCGCGCACCTGGTCCAGTGCCTGCGCCAGCGGCGCACGCAGCGCCTGCGCGCGCGGCGTCAGTTCCATCCGTGCACCGGTACGCACCAGCAGCGGATCGCCGAGCACATCGCGCAGCCGCCGCAGCGCGTGGCTGGCCGCCGGCTGCGACAGGCCGATCCGCATCGCCGCGCGGCCGACATTGGCCTCGAGCAGCAGCGCGTCGAGAGCGACCAGCAGGTTGAGATCGAGCGAGGCTAAATTCATCTGGCGAATATACACTATACGAAGCATCGATTGGAAGAATACCGATGCCAGGCCCATCATCCCTCCATCAACTCAAGCAAAGGATGGAACCGATGAGTGCCGAAGCCAACAAGAAACTGATCCAGCAGATTTTCACCGACAGCGCGAGCCGCAGCGGGACGACCTTCATCGATCATCTCGCGGACGATGCGGTGTGGGTGCAGACCGGCCAGTGCTCGTGGTCGGGCAGCTTCAAGGGCAAGGATGCCATCACGAACGGCCTGTTCGCGCATTTGCGAGCCTTGCTGGCGGATCGCCCGCGTACGCTGGCGTTCAACTTCATCGCCGAAGGCGACACCGTCGTGGTCGAGGCAAAGGGCGACAATGTCACAAAATCAGGCGATCGCTACGACAACGAATACTGCATGGTCTGGCGTGTTCAGAACGGCAGGATCACGCAGATCAAGGAGTATTGTGACACGGCTCTGGTCGAGCGGGTGCTCGGTCCGTTTCCGAAATCGCAACTACGGGCGGCTGTCTGATATGCAAAACGCCGCGCCGATGTTGCCGGCGCGGCGCAATATCCAGAATTCCAGAACCTCAGCCCGCCGCCATCTCGCTGCGGATTTCGGCGCGCAGTTCGTCGATCAGCTTGAGACCCTTCTTGGTCTCGACGTGCCAGAACGACCAGCCGTTGCAGGCTTCGGCTCCCTGAGCCAGCGCGCCCATGCGGTGGATCGAGCCGACCTTGTCGCCGAGCATGATGGCGCCGTCGGCGCGCACCAGGGCGGCGTGCTTCTTCTTGGAATCGACCAGCTTGGTGCCGGGCACGATCATGCCGCGCTCGACCAGTTCGGAGAACGCGACACGCGGTGCACCGCGCGCAGTCATGAACGGAGCCAGTGTTGCTTCCGGCAGCGGCTCGATGGCGGCGATGCGCGCTTCGGCGGCCGTTGCATAGGTCTGATCGCGCTCGAAGCCGACATAGCGGCGGCCGAGGCGCTTGGCGACAGCGCCGGTGGTGCCGGTGCCGTTGAAAGGATCGACCACGAGGTCGCCGGGCTTCGATGACGAGAGCAGCACGCGCGCCAGCAGACCTTCCGGCTTCTGCGTCGGATGAACTTTCTTGCCGTCGCCCCCCTTGAGGCGTTCGTCGCCGGTGCAAAGCGGGATCAGCCAGTCGGAACGCGCCTGCACGTCCTCGTTGGCCGCCTTCAGCGCTTCGTAATTGAAGGTGTAGCCCTTGGCGTTCTCGTCGCGCGCCGCCCAGATCATCGTCTCGTGGGCGTTGGTGAAGCGGCGGCCGCGGAAATTCGGCATCGGATTGGTCTTGCGCCACACGATGTCATTGAGAACCCAGAAGCCGAGGTCCTGCATGATCGCGCCGACGCGGAAAATGTTGTGATAGGAGCCGATCACCCAGATCGTCGCTGACGGTTTCATGATGCGGCGGGCCGCAAGCAGCCACGCCCGCGTGAAGTCGTCGTAGGCGGCGAAGGAGGAAAACTTGTCCCAGTCGTTGTTGACCGCATCGACATGCGATTCGTCGGGGCGCTTGAGATCGCCCTTCAATTGCAGATTGTACGGAGGATCTGCGAAGATCAGGTCGACCGAGCCGGCCTGCATCTTTGACATCTCGGCGACGCAATCGCCGACGACGATATGCGAACTGGGCATTTCAAATTGAGTGCGGGGCGCCTTTGCAGACGCCCCGCGACGCGACACTACCATGACTCAAAACCTGACTCAGGCGACGCAGTCGGCGACGCGGGACCAACAAATCCGACTGTCATCACCATGAATGCCCAAGGTAAAAATCGGCTTAATCGCAAAAAGGTTTGTGACGAATTCGAAATTGATTCCGAAGCGTCGCGCGCATCGCGAATTGCAAGACGCACATGCGCCGCTGCAACGCAGTCAACGGCTGGAATTGCCGGTGCAGCGCGTGTTTCACCGCGGAATTCAGCCCGCATTCATGTCACGGAGTGGAAACACATCGAAATGCCGCACTAGGCAATTTTTGCCGGGCGCGGTATGAATCGTTAACAGATACTTTGCGGCTCCGTTGCGTGTCGCCATGACGCGCTTGCCGGTTGAGGAGATTTCCGATGCGTTACGATGACTTTCGCCGCAGCGACAATATCGACGATCGCCGCGACGATAGCGGGGGCGGTGGCGGCGGTTTCGGATTCCCGATGGGTGGAGGCGGCGGACTGGGCATCGGCACCGTCATTGTGCTCGGCCTGATCGGCTGGGCTGTGGGAATCGATCCGCGCATCCTGATCGGCGGCGCGGAAATTCTCACCGGCGGCCAGCAGGCTCCCACCTATCAGACCGACCGCCGCACCAGCAGCCCGCCGAAGGCCGGAGCCCCGACGGACGAGATGGGCAGCATGATCGCCGGCGTGCTGGGCGAAATCGACGACCGGTGGAGCGAAATCTTCTCGGCCAGCGGCCAGACCTACCGCGGTCCGCGTATCGTCCTGTTCCGCAATGCCACCAATGGCGGCCGCTGCGGCATGGCGCAGTCGGCCATGGGCCCGTTCTATTGTCCGCCCGACAAACAGATTTTCCTCGACACCGGATTCTTCCGCGAGGTCGAGACCCGGTTCCGCGGCTGCTCCGGCAATGCGTGCAAGTTCACCGCGGCCTATATCATCGCGCATGAAGCCGGCCACCATATCCAGAACCTGCTCGGCATCCTGGACAAGGCGCGCCAGATGCAGGAGCGCGCGGGCAGCAAGGCGGAAGCGAACGCGATTCAGGTCCGCGTCGAATTGCAGGCGGATTGCCTCTCGGGTGTGTGGGTCAACCGCGAGGAGAAGAAGCGGCCGGGCTTCCTCGAAGCAGGCGACATCGATGCTGCGTTGCAGACCGCGTCTGCGATCGGCGACGATACGCTGCAACGGCAGGCCCAGGGCCGCGTCGTGCCCGACTCGTTCACGCACGGATCGGCCGCGCAGCGCAAGCGCTGGTTCATGACCGGCTACCAGCAGGGCAGCGTGCAGGCCTGCAACACGTTCGCGCCCGGTGTTCAGCTCTAGTTGGCAGGATTCGTCATCCTGAGGTGCGAGCCCTTGGCGAGCCTCGAAGGATGACAGCGTGCCGTCGCCCTTCGAGGCTCGGCGCAGGAATCGCCTCGCACCTCAGGGTGACGGCTCAAGGAATAGAAACGCGATGTCCTCAATCAATGAAACTCAGCAGTTCATCCCGCTCAATATCGCGGTGCTGACCGTGTCCGATACGCGCGCGCTCGCCGACGATAAATCGGGGACGACGCTGGCGGACCGGCTGACGGCGGCCGGCCATCGTCTTGCCGCGCGTGACATCGTCACCGATGACGTCGAGGAGATCCGCGCGAAACTGAAGGCATGGATCGCCGATCCCGGCGTCGATGTGGTCATCACGACCGGCGGCACCGGTTTCACCGGCCGTGACGTGACGCCGGAAGCGGTCGAGCCGCTGTTCGAGAAGCGGATGGATGGTTTCTCGATTGCGTTTCACATGCTGAGCCACGCCAAGATCGGCACCTCGACGATTCAAAGCCGCGCCACCGCAGGTGTTGCCGGTGCGACGTTCATCTTCTGTCTGCCGGGTTCGCCCGGCGCCTGCCGCGATGGCTGGGACGGCATTCTCGCGGCACAGCTCGATTACCGCACCAGGCCGTGTAATTTCGTGGAGATCATGCCGCGGCTGGACGAGCACTTAAAGCGCGGCAAGGCGAAGTAGGACCGGCAACTATCGTCGGCTGAGAGTTTTTACCAGCCACGCAAGGACCGCGCGCAAGGCGTGGCGACGTGCTGCAAGACGAAGGCGCTTCGCGTCAATCTTGTGAAACGCGATGAGATCCGGCGTGATGCGCCGCGCTGGTTCGCGACGCGAGGACATCACAGGTCAAGCTCCCATGTCTCGCCGATCAGGTCGTGACCGAAACTGTGGTGCGGTTCGGTCGCGACATGCACGAACCCTGCTTTCTGGTAAATGCCGCGCGCGGCAAGCAGCATGCTCTGGGTCCACAACGTGATCTTGCGGTAGCCGCAGCTCCGCGCGAAGGCGATGCACTCGTGGACCAGCCGCTTGCCTATCCCGAAACCGCGTCCCGCCGGATCGATCAGCAGCAGACGAATCTTCGCCACGTCATCGGTTGTGCTTCACCAGAAACACCGAACCGACCCGCTGGCTGTCGATCTCGGCGATCCAGCAGCGCTCGCGGACGGGATCGAAATTTTTCAGGAAATGCGCGGCGATTTCCGCGCACAGGCCCTCGAATGAAATGTCCCAGTTGTTATTCGCGGGCGTAGAGGGCGCCGTGCTGCTGCACGACCCAGCCCATGTCGCCGGGCCGGTGGGTGCGAAGCGTCACCTCGGGTCGCGTGGCTGTGTTATCCAGCAACCGCTCGATCGTTGTCATCGCGGCGACAAGGCGCTGCCCGCCGCCCGCCGGCAATGCCGCGATCATCTTGCTGACTTCATCATGGGACGCGCGTTCGAGGCGGGAGAACGCCTGCTTGCCCTTGGCGGTGAGCGCGAGTTCGAACTGCCGGCGATCGGATGGAACCGGTTTGCGCGTGATCAGTCCCTGTTCTGTAAAAGCCTGAACGATGCGGCTGAGATAACCGGCGTCGAGGCCGAGTTCGGCGCCGATCTCCTTGGCGAGGGCGCCACCGCGATGCGCCAGTTCGAACAGCACGCGGGCCTCGGTCAGGGTGAACGGGCTTTCCAGCAGATGCTGTTCGAGCACGCCGATCTTGCGGGTGTAGAAGCGGTTGAACCGCCGGACTGCGGCGATCCGGTCGTCATTCCCGCCATCATGAAGGGTGTCCATCGGCCAACATGCCTCGTCCTGGTGTGACGGGCATTCTGGCATGATTGTTGACGGGGTCAACTAATAAGTTGACGGAGTCAAATATTATCAGGCGGCGACGAAAATCCGGGTCCGCAGCACGGCGCGGCCGGTGCGGCCGAGCTTCGAGATCAGTTTGGCCTCGGCCCGGCGCGCGGCAGGAGCATAGCCGCCGACCCGCTCATAATGATCGCGGGAAATCAGCAGACCCTGATCGGTGGACGGGCCGGCAATAAAGCGCGCGAGCGATTTCACCCCGTCGCGCACCGTGGCGTCCTCATAGGGTGGGCGCGCATAGCGGAAGATGCCGGCCCGCTGGCGGCCGCTCAGGGATACGCTCTGAATGAACTGCGAGGTCTCGTCGATCCAACCCGAATCCAGCACGGCCCCCGGAAGCAGGAACAGTAGCCAGGGAGACCGGCTTTGCTCGGCGCCCGCCGCGAGCGCCGCAGCGCGCGAGCCCTCGAACTTCAGGAAATTGCATCCGGCAACATCGGCCACCCGCTCGATGGTGTCGGTCTGCGAGCGATCGACCAGCACCACGTCCCGGATGATGCCGGCCGCGGCGCCCGGCACCAGGGCCGCAAGGGTGGCAACAACGGGTTGCTCGACGCCTTCGGTGGGAATGACAACGCTGATCATGACTTGGTGAAATACGTGATCGCCGGACGACAGATGCGGCATCGTTATCATCTTGTCACACTCAGAACAGCCCGTCTGGTGCAGCTTTTTGCGGCATTCATTAACGGCTGCGATCCGGGAACGAGCCCTCGCGAAGCGGCACACCGGAGGGCGGCCTCCGGGAAAAGAATCTGTGCGGGGACGATATTGAAGTTCTTGTTTTGTTCTCGTGTGATGCTATGTTCTCTCCATGAGCCATGCATCCCATGCCCTCAAACACCCGCCGGTGACGCCCCCCTCTGATCCGGCGGGTGGTCCTTCTCCCTTTGCCGAGATCGAAGTGGCGATCGACAGCCAGCGGCGCAGGGGCCGCGGCGCGCAGTCCAACGTCAGCGGGCGCTATGAGGCGGAAGCGCGCGTCACCTTCGACGACGGCTGGCAGAGCCTCGAAGACCTGCCTCCCTTCAAGACCACGGTCGCGGTCGATACCGCGCGCAAGGTCATCACCCGCAACGACTCGCCGGACATCGGCTTCGACCGCTCGATCAACCCGTACCGGGGATGCGAGCACGGCTGCGTTTATTGCTTCGCGCGTCCGACCCACGCCTATCTGGGATTGTCGCCGGGGCTCGATTTCGAGTCCAAATTGTTCGCCAAGCCCGACGCCCCGGAACTGCTCCAAAAGGAACTGTCCGCGCCGGGCTACGAGCCGCGCATGATCGCGATCGGAACCAATACCGATCCGTATCAGCCGATCGAGCGCGAGCACAAAATCATGCGCGGTATTCTCGAGGTGCTGGAACGCACCGGGCATCCGGTCGGCATTGTCACGAAATCCGCGCTGGTGACGCGCGACATCGATATTCTGGCACGGATGGCGAAACGAAATCTCGCCAAGGTTGCGATCTCGGTGACGACGCTGGATCCGAAACTCGCGCGCACCATGGAGCCGCGCGCGGCGACGCCGCCGAAGCGGCTGGAGGCGCTGCGCCAACTATCGGAAGCCGGCATTCCGACCACGGTGATGGTCGCGCCCGTCATACCGGCGCTGAACGATTCCGAGATGGAGCGCATTCTGGACGCAGCAGCGCACGCCGGCGTGAAGGAAGCGAGCTACGTTTTGCTGCGGCTGCCGCTCGAAGTGCGCGATTTGTTCCGCGAGTGGCTGATGGCGAATTATCCGGATCGCTATCGCCATGTCTTCACCCTGATCCGCGACATGCGTGACGGCCGCGACTACGACTCGCAATGGGGCACACGCATGAAGGGCACCGGGCCGATGGCCTGGATGATCGGGCGGCGGTTCGAGATCGCCTGCGAGAGACTCGGCCTCAACAAGCGGCGCTCCAAGCTGACGACCGCGCACTTTGCGCGGCCCAAGCCCGCAAACGAGCAACTGGATCTGTTCTGACTGCAAAGGGCCGCTGTGTGATGAGTCTCCCCAAACCGGTTGCGCGATTCACCGTCGTGACGCTCGGCGTCAGCGACATGCGCCGGAGCATCGCGTTTTACGAGTCTCTGGGCTTTGAGCGAAAGCTCCAAGTGACAGGCGAAGAAGTCGCGTTTTTCGACACCGGTGCGACGGTTCTGTCGCTGTATTCATGGGACAAGCTGGCGCTGGATGCCGGTCTGCCGGCGCAGCCGCAGCCCGCAGGCTTTCGGGGAATCACCCTGGCGTGGAACTGCCGAAGCGAGAGCGAAGTCGATGACGTGCTGGCGTTCGCTGTCGCTCAAGGCGCGCGGCTGCAAAAGGGCGCGCATCGCACCGGTTATGGCGGGTATTCGGGATATTTCACCGATCCCGACGGCCATCCCTGGGAGGTTGTCATTGCCCCCGGCATTGAGGTCGGGGATGACAGGCGTGTTCATCTGCCGGAATAATAGTGGGGATTAGCGGTTGCGCGTTCTACTTTAAGAACGCAAGCATAGCCGCATGAGTCGAGCGAAGCCCTCCGCAGTTCCAGTTGCTGCAAAGAAAGCAAAGCGAACCGGTGTCATTGCCGTTACGCCGCCGACCTTTCGCCGTGAGCGCGCGCTGATCAAGCGCGGCGTCTGGCCGGTGGCGGGTTGCGACGAGGCGGGACGGGGACCGCTGGCCGGTCCGGTGGTGGCGGCCGCCGTGATTCTCGATCCGAAGCGAATTCCGAAAGGCATCGACGATTCCAAGCGCCTGACGCGGGAGCGCCGCGAGGAACTGTTCGAGGAAATCTGCGCGACCGCGCTGGTGTCGGTGGCGATTGCGCCGCCGTCGCGGATCGATCGCGACAATATCCTGCGTGCATCATTGTGGGCGCTGGCGCGCGCGGTGCGTGCGCTGCCCGAGGCACCGAAACATGTCTTTGTCGATGGCCGCGACCGGCTGGCCGTATCCTGCGACTGCGACGCGGTGATCGGCGGCGACGGCATTGTGATGTCGATCGCTGCCGCCTCCATTGTCGCCAAGGTCTCGCGGGACCGGCTGATGTGCCGGCTGGCGCAGGATCATCCTGGCTACGGTTTCGAGCAGCACATGGGGTACGCCGTTCCGGCCCATCTCGAAGCGCTCGACCGGCTCGGGCCGACGGTCCATCACCGCCGCTTTTTCGCGCCTGTCGCGGCGTCGCGCCGCAAGCACTTTGGGGAGGACGATATCCCGGCGCCCGCGCAAATCGAGATGCTCATATCGTCCGACGAGGCCATCGCGGCGCTCTGAGCGGTTCGGTTGCCTGATCGCTTCGTGCACTCTATCAGTGACGGGTTCCTCGCGAGGCCGGTTCAAACTTTTTATGCGCTTCACATCCCTGATCGTTGAACTGGTCCGCGCGCGGCCCCGCCTGATCTTCTGGCTTGTGGTGCTGGCGCAGGCGGCGCTGTGGCTGTTCCTGCCGTGGCTGCTGTATGGAAGCCCGCCGGGCGAGGTGGCGACGGTGCTGGCGTTCGGCCGGGAGTATCAGGTCGGCACCCATCTCGGTGCGCCCGCGGCGTTCTGGCTCGCCGATGTCGCATTCCGCCTGTCCGGCAATCACATTTTCGGCGTCTATCTGCTGTCGCAGCTTTGCTTCATCGTGACGTTCTGGGCGCTGTTCGCGCTCGGCCGCGCCATCGTCGGCGCGCAGCAGGCGGTCCTTGCGGTGCTGCTGACGGCGACCATCACCGCTTTCGCCTTTCCCGGCGCCGAGTTCGGCCCGCTGATCCTGGCCCGGCCGCTCTGGGCGCTGACGCTGCTTCATACCTGGCAGATCGTCGGGCAGGGGCGGCGCAGGGCGTGGTTCATGCTGCCGGTCGAGATCGGTTTGCTGATCCTGACCACCTCGGCGGCGCTGCCGCTGCTGGTACTGCTGGCCGTCTTTGTGCTGGCGACGCAGAAGGGCAGGCGTGCGCTGCTCTCGACCGATCCGCTTTATGCGGCCGTCGTGGTGTTCGTGGTGGTGCTGCCATATCTGGTGTGGGTGCTGCGCGCGGACGTGACGGTGTTGCCGTCATTGCCGGCGGTGGCGCAGTTGCAGGACCGGCTGCTCGGATGGGCCGGACTGCTGGCCGGACTGCTGTTCGCGCTCTCCGGTGTGGCACTGCTGCTCATCGCCAATTCGCGCTACTTCGTCCGCAAGGCGGACGATCCGCCGCTGATCTTCCGTCCGCCGCTCGATCCCTTCGCGCGGCTTTATGTATATGTGTTCGCGCTCGTCCCGCCCTTCGCGCTCAGTTTCATCGCCGCGCTGTTCGACCGGGATCAGATCATCGGCGGCGACGGCATCGCGCTGCTGCTGACCGGCCTCGCCATCGTCGTCGCCGCCAGCGACCTGATCGCGCTGCGGCGGCAACAGCTCCTGCGCTCGGTCTGGCTGGTCATCATGGCGGCGCCTGTTGCCGCAATCCTCGGCATCACTTTTATTTTGCCCTGGATCGGAAGCGCCGAGGTCAAGACCTCGCTGCCGGCCAGCGAGATCGGACGTTTCTTTGGCGAGAGTTTTGAGCGGCGCACCGGCCGTCCGCTTGCTGCGGTGGCGGGCGATCCGCAGATCGCGACGCTGATCGGCTTCGCCGCAGCATCGCGCCCGCATGTGATGCTCGATGCAACGCCGCAGCTGACGCCATGGATGACGCCGGCGCGATTCAACGAGAGCGGCGGCGTGGTGGTCTGGCGCGCCGCCGATACCGCGGGCACGCCGCCCGACGACATCCAGAAACGTTTTCCCGGTCTCGTGCCGGAAGTGCCGCGCGCCTTCGAGCGCACGGTCAGAGGCCGTCAGCCGCTGCTGCGGATCGGCTGGGCCATTGTGCGGCCGCGGCCGCGATAACAGCGAGGCGAGATGAGCGAACCGTCGCAGACGTCACTGGAAGCAATCGTCGATCGCCGGTTCGGCCTCACCCAAAACGGCACGAACGTCCGCACCGAGTTCGTCGCGGGGTGCACAACATTCCTGACCATGGTCTACATCGTGTTCGTCAATCCGGTGATCCTCGCGAACGCCGGCATGGACAAGGGCGCGGTGTTCGTCGCGACCTGTCTGGCGGCAGCGGTCTCCACGTTCGCGATGGCGTTTCTGGCGAATTACCCGATCGCGCTTGCGCCCGGCATGGGGCTCAACGCGTTCTTCGCGTTCACCGTGGTGCTCGGCTACAAGTACACGTGGCAGCAGGCGCTGGCCGCGGTGTTCTGCTCGGGCGTGATCTTTCTTGTGCTGACGTTTTTTCGCCTGCGGGAATATGTCATCGACGCCATCCCGCGAAACCTGAAATTCGCGATCTCCGCCGGTGTCGGACTGTTCCTCGCGATCATCGCGCTTGAGCAGGCCAAGATCATTATCGCCAGTCCCGCGACGCTCGTCACTGCGGGACCGCTCGGCATCGCCCATCCCGCGCCGGTGCTGTGCCTTTTGGGTTTTGCGCTGATCGTGGCGATGAATGCGCGGGGTATCGCCAGCGGCACATTGATCGGCATTCTTGCGGTATCGTTGCTCGGGTTGCCGCTGGGATTGACCAGCTTCAACGGCGTGGTGTCGCTGCCGCCGTCACTGTCGCCGACATTTTTGCAACTCGATTTCTCGCGCGCCACCGAACTGACGTTCCTGATCGTGGTGTTCAGCTTTCTGTTCATCGACGTGTTCGACAATGCCGGAACGCTGATCGGCGTGACGCATCGGGCTGGTCTTCTCGACAAGGACGGCAAACTGCCGCGCATGAAGCAGGCGCTGATGGCGGACAGCTTCGCTGCGATGTTCGGCGCGCTGATCGGCACCTCGACCACCACGAGCTACATCGAAAGCGCATCCGGTGTGGCCGCCGGCGGACGCACCGGGCTTACGGCGGTGTTCGTCGCGCTGTTCTTTTTGCTGGCGCTGTTCTTCGCGCCGCTGGCCGGCATGGTGCCGGCCTATGCGTCAGCCGCCGCATTGCTCTATGTCGCCTGCGTGATGACACGCGGTCTTGCGGACATGGCATGGGACGATGTGACCGAATACGCGCCCGCAGTGGTCACCGCGATCGCGATGCCGCTGACCTATTCCATCGCCACCGGCATCGGGCTCGGCTTCATCACCTATGCGGTGATCAAGATTCTTGCCGGGCGCTTCTCGGACGCGAAGCCCGCGGTGATGCTGCTGGCGCTGGTGTTCGTTGTAAAATTCGCGGTCGGTTAGACCGCCGCCCGCCGCTGCGTGAATGCAGCGACGGCCAGACCTGCCAGTGCCAGCGCGACCGCCGGGAACACCACGATGTTGACCATCGACCAGCCATGGCTTGCCAGCAATTGGCCGGATGAGAACGAACCGATCGCCACAAGGCCGAACACGATGAAGTCGTTGAAGGCCTGAACCTTCTTTCCTTCCTGCGGACCATGGGTTGCGACGATCAGCGCCGATGCACCGACGAAGGAGAAATTCCAGCCGACGCCGACGACGAATAGCCCGACCCAGAAATGCATCGCGGTGATGCCCGACAGGCCGATGATTGCGGCGGCGGCTTCAAGCAACAGGCCGATGACAGCGACCCTCGCCGCTCCAAAGCGCGAAATCAGCGAGCCGGTGAAAAAGCTCGGCCCGAACATCGCGACGATGTGCCACTGGATGCCGAAGTTGGAATCGCTCAGCGACAGTCCGCAGAATTTCATTGCCAGCGGAGCCGACGTCATCAGGAAATTCATGCATGTATAGGAGACCGCGCCGCAGACCACGGCGGCGATGAACCGGGGTTTCCGGATAATCTCCGTGAGCGGTCGGCCTCCGGTCATCTGCGCAGCGACGGGCTTTGGCGCATTGACACCGGCCAGCACCGCCATCGCGATAAGCGCGACGACGGCCTGAACCAGAAAGCTCACTGCGAACAGGTGGGGCTGCCACAGGTCCATGGTCCACTGCACGAGTTGCGGACCGAGAAAACCGGCGAAAACGCCGCCGGCCATCACCCACGAAATCGCCTTCGGCCGGTAAGCGATGCTGGCGCTGTCGGTCGCGGCAAAGCGATAGGATTGCGAGACCGCGCCATAGACACCGCCAAGAAACGTCGCGAAGCAGAACAGCACAAATGAGCCGTAAAGGATGGCGATGGCGGCGATGAGTCCGCATAGCGCGCCGCTGCCGGTGCCCGCGATGAACGCCGCCCGTCGGCCGTAAGCCTGAGCGATCATGCCGGTCGGCAGCGTGCCAGCGGCGAGGCCGAGCGTGTAGATCGACAGCGGCAGGGTCGCGAGCGAAATGCTGGGCGCAAGCTGCGCGCCGACAATCGAACCGGTCGCAAACACGACAGCGGCGTTCGCGCCGGTCAAGGCCTGCGCGGCCGCAAGGCGGCGGACATTCGCCCGCGCCACCGTGTCGTCGATTGCCGCGTCCGCAGTATGCATATTCACATTAAGCGCCCCGAACGGCTGCGTAATTGCGCAGCACCCATGGCTTATGGCCTGAACCGGTCGCCTGCGTCATCAGCATCCACTGCATGGCTGTGGTGTGACATCATCTGATCGGGATTGCGATCGAGGGACGCCCGCTACCCATTCGGTGTATTGCGGCCATTCTGGCGTGATCGATATGAACAGTTCAAAGGAGAAAGCGATGTCTCACCTTGGAAGCTGTTTTTGCGGCGCAGTTAAACTCGAGGTGACAGGGTCACCGGAGGCGATGGGTTACTGCCATTGCAACTCCTGCCGAACATGGTCCGGCGGGCCAGTCAACGCCTTCAGCCTGTGGAAGCCGGAAGCTGTGCGGATCGCGTCGGGAGCCGAGTATGTTGCGACGTTCCAGAAATCTGAAATGAGCCAGCGTCAGTATTGCTCGAAATGCGGCGGACATCTGATGACCAATCATCCGCCCATTAGCCTCGTGGACGTTTTCGCTTCGACGATCCCGACACTTGGGTTCATCCCTGGCGTGCATGTGAACTACGCCGAGACGGTGATGCCGATGCGGGATGGTTTGCCCAAGTTGAAAGACTTCCCGGCCGAACTCGGCGGCTCCGGCGAGATGATCGCGGAATAGCGGCTTGTGTTAGCCAGCGGCCAGTGCCTTCTGCACGGCGCGCAGATCCTGCCAGGTCAGCCGCTTGTAGATCGGCTGCCGCAGCAGGTAGGCCGGATGGAAGGTCGCCATCGCCTTGATCTTGCGCGTGCCGGTGTCGTAGTCGAACCACTTGCCGCGCGTCTTCATGATGCCGTCCTTGAGGTCCAGCACCGCCTGCGACGAGGGCTTGCCGAGGCACACCAGCACGTCGGGATTGACCAGTTCGATCTGCCGCCGGATGAACGGGAGGCAGATCTGCGTTTCCTGCGGCGACGGATCGCGATTGCCGGGCGGCCGCCACGGAATAATGTTGGCGATATACGCTTTGCTGCGGTCGAGGCCGATCGACGCCATCATCAGGTCGAGCAGCTTGCCGGAGCGTCCGACGAACGGAAGCCCTTCGAGATCCTCGTCGCGTCCCGGCGCTTCGCCGACAAACATGATCTTCGCTTCGGGGTTGCCGTCGGCGAACACCAGCCGCGTCGCGGTGGATTTCAGCGCGCAGCCGTCGAAGCGTTCGAGCAGCGCGCGCAACTCCTGCAATGATGCGGCCCTGGGCGCGATCTCGCGGGCCGATGTGATCGCCGCGTCGGGCGCGGGCGCGGGGTCAGCGAGCACCGGTGCGGGCGCAGGGTTCGCAGTGCGGAACAGCGCGGGCCTGGCGGCGGGCTTTTCCTCGACCGCAGCCTCTTCCGACAGGCGATTGACGGGGGTTTCCGACAACGCGCAATCCACTCCAGCCTCTAGATAAAAGGCGAGAAGTTCGCGGGCGGAGGGCATGGGTTCGGGTGTGGTCACGGTGGCCAATCTAGATCGGATCGCGGTGCAGCGAAACGGGGTTGTTCTTGCGCCAAAAATCGGGAAGAACGATGATTAGAAACATTCTGAACCACCCAATTTTGAGATGACAGCATGAGCACCGAAGAGCTTCCGCCGCGCGAGTCCATGGAGTTCGACGTTGTGATCGTCGGCGCAGGCCCGTCCGGCCTGAGCGCCGCCATCCGGCTGAAGCAGATCAATCCGGATCTCAGCGTCGTGGTCGTCGAAAAGGGTTCCGAGGTCGGCGCGCACATTCTGTCCGGCGCGGTGATCGATCCGGTGTCGCTCGACAAGCTGGTCCCGGACTGGCGCGAGGACGCCGATTGCCCGCTCAAGACCCAGGTGAAGGACGACCAGTTCTTCTGGATGACGGGCAGCTCCGCGATCAAGCTGCCGAATTTCATGATGCCGCCGCTGATGGACAACCATCATTGCTACATCGGCTCGCTCGGCGACGTCTGCCGCTGGCTCGGCCCGCGCGCCGAAGCGCTCGGCGTTGAAATCTATCCGGGCTTTGCCGCGGTTGAAGTTCTTTACGGCGAGAATGGCGAAGTGCGCGGCATCGCGACCGGCGACATGGGCGTCGGCCGTGATGGCAAGCCCAAAGACAGTTTCACCCGCGGCATGGAGTTGCTGGGCAAGTACACGCTGTTCGCGGAAGGCGCGCGTGGCTCGCTCACCAAGCAGTTGATCGCGAAGTTCGGCCTCGACAAGGATCGCGAGCCGTCGAAGTTCGGCATCGGTCTGAAAGAGGTCTGGCAGATCGATCCGGCCAAGCACAAGAAGGGACTGATCCAGCATTCGTTCGGCTGGCCGCTGAACATGTCCACCGGCGGCGGATCGTTCCTCTATCACTACAACGAGAATCTGGTCGCGGTCGGTTTCGTAGTACACTTGAACTATAATGATCCATATCTGTCGCCGTTCGAGGAATTCCAGCGCTTCAAGACCCATCCCAAGATCAGCCCTGTCTTCGAGGGCGCCAAGCGCATCGCCTACGGCGCGCGTGCGATCACCGAGGGCGGCTACCAGTCGGTGCCGCGCCTGACCTTCAAGGGCGGCGCCCTGATCGGCTGCGCGGCGGGCTTCGTCAACGTGCCGCGCATCAAGGGCGTGCACAACGCGATGGGCACCGGCATGCAGGCGGCAGAACATGTCGCCGCTGCGCTGGCTGCGGGCCGCGCCAATGACGAGATCGTCGAGTACGAAAACACCTGGCGTGATTCAGCCGTCGGCAAGGACCTGTTCAAGGTCCGCAACGTCAAGCCGCTGTGGTCGAAGTTCGGCACCGTGATCGGGGTCGCGCTCGGCGGCCTCGACATGTGGACCAACACACTGTTCGGCTTCTCGCTGTTCGGCACCCAGTCGCATGCCAAGCCCGATCGCAAAACGCTCGATCCTGCGAAGGCCCATCAGCCGATTCCGGGACCGAAGCCTGACGGCAAGCTGACCTTCGACAGGTTGTCGTCGGTATTCCTGTCCAACACCAACCACGAGGAGGATCAGCCGATCCATCTCAAGGTCGCGGACATGAACCTGCAAAAGACCTCCGAGCACGATGTGTTCGCGGGTCCCTCGAACCGCTATTGCCCGGCGGGCGTTTATGAGTGGGTTGGCGAGGGCGCGGATTTGCGGTTCCAGATCAATGCGCAGAACTGCGTCCACTGCAAAACCTGCGATGTGAAGGACCCCAACGGCAACATCACCTGGGTTCCCCCGGAGGGCGGCGGCGGGCCTAATTATCAGTCAATGTAAGCACGATTGCGCGAGAACCGCTGATCGCCACGATTGCGCCATACTAGATAGGCTCGTCGGCCGCCTCGCATCCTTGCGGATGCGGGCCAAACAAGCCATTGTCCCGGTGCTGCTGACCTGACCGGTCGCACCCTTAATCAATTCATGGAGCCGGCGAGCGTGATCCTCCAACGTCGTTTCAGCCGCGTGGCCGTCGCCACTTTCGCGTTCGCATCGGTCCTTGCGTCCGCCGGTCCGATTGCGGCCCAGACCCGCACCAGCGCCAGCGAAGACACCAAGCAGGGAACGTATCCGAGCGGGCGTGACCTGCTCGGCCTCACGGTATCCGGCAGCTACCTCGCCGCGCGTCACGCCAGCGTCGATCGCGACGCGACCGCGGCTGCGGCATTCTATCGCGCGGCGCTGCGTTCGGACCCGAAGAACAACGAACTGCTCGACCGCGCCTTCATCGCCTCGCTTGCCGACGGCGACATCGACGAAGCCGTCAAGCTTGCCGACCGCATTCTGACCATCGACAAGAACAATCGCGTCGCGCGGCTGGTCGCGGGTGTGCGCTCGCTGAAGCAGAAGCAATACGGCGCCGCGCAGCAGAACATCAATCAGTCGGTCCGCGGGCCGATCACCGATCTGGTCGCGACGCTGCTGTCGGGCTGGGCGAGCTACGGCGCGGGCAATACCCAGGCCGCGATCAACGCCATCGACAAGCTGGCGGGTCCGGAATGGTATCCGATCTTCAAGGACCTGCATTCGGGCATGATCCTGGAACTGGCCAACAAGCAGAAGGAAGCCGGCGTCCGCTTCGAGCGCGCCTACAAGCTCGACGACTCGGCGCTGCGGGTGTCCGACGCCTATGCGCGCTGGCTGTCGCGCAACAAGGACGCGGCCGCGGCTACCGCCATCTATGAAGGCTTCGACAAGAAACTCGCACGCCACCCGCTGGTGGTGGAGGGCATTCGCGAAACCAAGGCCGGCAAGAAGCTTTCGCCGCTGGCTGAAAACCCGCAGCAGGGTGCGGCCGAGGCGCTCTACGGCATCGGCGCTTCGCTGACGCGCCGGGGCGGCGAGGATCTCGCACTGGTCTATCTACAGCTCGCGCTCTATCTCAACCCGAACCATTCGCTTGCGCTGCTGTCGCTCGCCGATCTCTATGAGTCGGTGAAAAAGCCGCAGATGGCGATCAAGGTCTATGAGCGCGTGCCTGCGACGTCGCCGCTCAAGCGCAATGCGCAGATCCAGCTCGCCACCGATCTCGATGCGGTCGACCGCACCGACGAGGGCATCAAGATCCTGAACGCCGTGGTCGCCGACGATCCCAAGGATGTCGAGGCCATCATGGCGCTCGGCAACATCCAGCGCGCGCGCAAGAAGTTCGCAGATTGCGGCGAGACTTACAGCAAGGGCATCGAGGCGCAGTCCGGCGCCGAGAAGCAGAACTGGGTGCTCTATTACTTCCGGGGCATCTGCTTCGAGCGCTCGAAGCAGTGGGCGAAGGCAGAGACCGATCTGAAGAAAGCGCTCGAGATGCAGCCCGAGCAGCCGCATGTGCTGAACTATCTCGGCTACTCGTGGATCGATCAGGGCGTCAATCTCGATGAGGCCATGAAGATGATCCGCCGCGCCGTCGATCAGCGGCCGGATGACGGCTACATCGTCGACTCCCTCGGCTGGGCCTATTACCGCATCGCCGATTACGAGAACGCCGTGAAGCATCTCGAACGCGCGATCGACCTGAAGCCGGAAGACCCCACCATCAACGATCACCTCGGCGATGCCTACTGGCGCGTCGGGCGGACGCTGGAAGCGAAATTCCAGTGGGCGCATGCCCGCGACCTCAAGCCCGAGGCGGAAGAGCTTCCGAAGATCGAATCCAAGCTGCGTGACGGCCTGCCCGAGGACACGTCCAACGCGGCTGCCGCCGAGAAGAAAAAGGAAGACGGCCGGGGCGGCTGATCGCAGTTCTGCGGCTCTTTAAATACGTCCTTCGATTGCCGGACTTGACCCGGCAATCGATCTTCCTTGATAAGCATGGCCTATCGCATGGCTGCGCGGACGCGCGGACAGCGCAACGCTGGCTGGAATGGCAATGCTGACTGAAACCGCCCGCGCCAAGGTCAATCTCACCTTGCGCGTCCTCGGCCGCCGCGCCGACGGCTATCATGACCTCGAAAGCCTGGTGGTGTTCGCCGACTGCGCGGACACGCTGACACTGACGCCGGGGCCCGACCTGACCCTTGCGACCGGCGGCCCCGGTGCGCAGGACTGCGGCGAAATGTCGGACAATCTGGTGGTGCGCGCAGCGCTGTTGCTTGGCGAGCGTATTCCGGGGCTTACGCTCGGCCGTTTCACGCTGGACAAGCATCTGCCCGTCGCCGCCGGTATTGGCGGCGGCTCGGCCGATGCCGCGGCGGCGCTGCGGCTGCTGGCACAGGCCAACAATCTTGCGATCGACGATCAGCGCATCATCGATGTCGCGCGCGAAACCGGCGCAGACATTCCGGTTTGTCTTGCCTCGCGGGCCTGCACCATGACCGGTGTCGGCGAGAATTTGTCGATGCTCGATATTCCCGCGATGCCGTGCGTGATGGTCAATCCGCGCGTCGGCGTCGCGACCAAGGATGTGTTCACAGCGCTTGGTCTCGGCAAGGGCGAACTCCTTGCCGGTGTCGGTGATGTGATGCTGTCGCCGGGATGGCCGGCGAAGGGTGCGTCATTCGATGAATGGGTCGAGGCCGTTGGCCATGGCACCAACGATCTCGAAAAACCGGCGCTGAAGGTCGAGCCGATTATCGGCGAGGTGCTGTCGGCATTGCGCGCAACGGAAGGTGTGCGGCTGGCGCGGATGTCGGGCTCCGGCGCGACATGCTTTGCGATCTTCGAGACCATCGGTGACGCCGGTCAGGCCGCGAAAGCGATCTCAAAAGCTCATCCCGGCTGGTGGGTCCACGCCGGCGTGCTGAGCTAGCACACTCCCGTCATTGCGAGGAGCGTCAGCGACGAAGCAATCCAGCTTCTCGCACGCGAAGCATTCTGAATGGATTGCTTCGCTTCGCTCGCAATGACGACAAGGCGTCTTAGTGCGACCTTGCCAAACAGAAAGCAACCACCTGCTCGAGCGCTGTCTTCATCGGTGACGACGGGAACAGCGCCAGCGCATCGACCGCCATCGCGCCGTAATGCTGCGCACGGCTCATGGTGTCTTCGAGTGCGCGATGCTTGGTCATCAGACCGATGGCGTGATCGAGGTCGCCGTCGCCGATTTCGCCCTTTTCCAGGGTGCGGACCCAGAATGCACGCTCGGCATCGTTGCCGCGGCGAAACGCCAGCACCACCGGCAGCGTGATCTTGCCTTCGCGGAAATCGTCGCCGACGTTCTTGCCGAGCTTTGCAGCCTTGCCGCCGTAGTCCAGCACGTCGTCGATGAGCTGGAAGGCGATGCCGAGGTTCATGCCGAACGAACGGGACGCAGTCTGCTCCGCCTTGGGGCGGTTGGCGATCACGGGGCCGACTTCGCAGGCCGCGGCGAACAGCTCTGCGGTCTTGCCGCGGATCACCGCAAGATATTCGTCCTCGGTGGTCGCCGTGTTCTTGGCTGCCGCAAGCTGCATCACTTCGCCTTCGGCGATAGTGGCGGCGGCGGAGGAGAGAATGTCGAGCGCGCGCAGCGAGCCGACCTCGACCATCATGCGGAACGCCTGGCCGAGCAGAAAGTCGCCGACCAGCACGCTGGCCTCGTTGCCCCACAGCATCCGTGCAGAGAGCTTGCCGCGGCGCAGTTCGCTTTCGTCCACCACGTCGTCATGGAGCAGCGTCGCGGTGTGCATGAATTCCACGGCGGCGGCGAGCTTGATATGGCCTTCGCCGGTGTAGCCGGTGAGGTTGGCCATCGCCAGCGTCAGCATCGGCCGCAGGCGCTTGCCGCCCGACGAGATCAGGTGGTTGGCGACCTCCGGGATCATCGTGACTTCCGAGCCGGTTCGCGACAGAATCGTGCTGTTGACGCGTTCCATATCGGGCGCAACAAGCTCAACCAGCCGATCTATCGATGGCGTCGAGTGGCTCTCAAAGGGTACAATAACCGCCACGTCCGGTCTCCGGATGAATGTAAGGGCACAATAGAAACTGCCGTGCGGCGCGGCAAGAGCAACAACGGGCGCCCGGCGTCCCGTATCCACCCCCGGGAGACACTGCCTTGAAGGAATTGGTGCGGACCAACGATGCGGTGCTGGTGTCCGCTGTAGGCGCGTTGCTGGATGGCGCCAATATTCACCACCTCGTGCTCGACAGTAACATGAGCATCATGGACGGATCGCTGGGCGTGCTGCCCCGGCGCATTCTGGTTCATGAGGACGACGCCGTGGCCGCGCGCCGCCTGCTCACCGAGGCGGGTCTGGCCCATGAACTGCGGGACAATGACTGACCCCGCCCGTACTGAAATTCCGGAAGTGACCGAGGACATGTTTCTCGGCGGCCAGTTGCGGCTGCGCCAGCCGAGGCGCGGTCACCGCGCTGGTCACGACGCGATCCTGCTGGCGGCGGCGACGCCGGCGCAGCCGGGCGATCGCGTGGTGGAATTCGGCGCAGGTGTCGGGACTGCCGGGCTCAGCGTCGCGCGCCGTGTCGCCGGGCTCGATCTGGTGCTCACTGAGATCGATGAAACGCTTGCGGCGCTGGCGCGCATCAACGCCGAGGCGAATGGCATCAAAGCAAACGTGATGGCGTTCGATGTCACCGCGGACGCCGATGTTTTCGCGGCATCGGGGCTTGGTCCCGACACTGCCGATGTCGTCCTGATGAATCCGCCGTTCAACGATGCCGCGAGGCATCGCGCATCGCCGGACCCTGCGCGGCAATCAGCGCATGTGGCGGCGGCCGACACGCTCGAGAGATGGACCCATGCGGCGCGGCGCGTGCTGAAATCCGGCGGCGCACTCACGCTGATCTGGCGGGCGGATGGATTGGCGGACGTGCTGGCGGCATTGGCGCGGGGCTTCGGCAGCGTCGAGATTCTGCCGGTCCATCCCACGCCGGGCGCACCGGCGATCCGCGTCCTGGTGAGCGCGGTCAAAGGCGGGCGCGCGCCGATGGCGCTCCATTCCGGTCTGGTCTTGCTCGACACGAATGGGGAGGCGGGTCACGAGATTCAGGCGGTCCTTGGCGGCAAAGCCGCTCTGCCGCTGGCGAAGGTATCGAGAACCCGCTGAATGCACAGCAGGCAGGCAGCCTGCTTATTGGGTTACCGATTTTGGCTCGGTTTCGGGAGCCTGAGTGAAGTGGATGGCGGCGAAAAGGGCGCCAATCAAAAGGATTAGGAGATAAATCTTCATTTCTGCACCTTAGTGGCTGCGCCGTTGCAGCCTGCGTATCTGCTGCAATGCAAAGTGCGTTCCAGTTTCTTGTCGCGCTCCGGCGAAGAACCGGAGAAGTTCAAAGAAATCCCGTCCCCTCAAACATTTAGACGGAATTCGGGCACAAAGGACGTGCTTAACGATTGTCGAATGCGCTCTGGGCTCGTGATGCCAGTTACCGAATAATAAACTGTGAACATGAAGGATGTTTCATGGCTGAGAATGACGGCGATAGTCACTTTGCCGAGAGGTTGAAAAGCTTGCTGCCGGCGCGCTGGCGCGGCGGCGCGGTGGTGCCGGTGGTGCGACTGTCCGGCGTGATCGGCGCGGTGACGCCGTTGCGGCCGGGCATGTCGCTGGCCGGCGTGTCGCGGACGCTGGAGCGGGCGTTCTCGACCAAGGGCGCGAAGGCCGTGGCGCTGGTGATCAATTCGCCGGGCGGCTCGCCAGTGCAGTCACGGCAGATCTATCAGCGCATCCGCCAGCTCGCCGCCGAGAAGAAGCTGCGGGTGCTGGTGTTCGTCGAGGACGTGGCGGCGTCGGGCGGTTACATGATCGCCTGCGCAGGCGACGAGATTTTCTGCGATCCGTCCTCCATCGTCGGATCGATCGGTGTGGTCGGCAGCACCTTCGGATTCGTCGACCTCATCAAGAAGGTCGGCATCGAACGCAGGGTCTACACATCCGGCGAGAACAAGTCGCAGCTCGATCCGTTTCTCCCCGAGAATCCCGATGACGTTGCGCGGCTGAAGGCGATCCAGCGTGAGATTCACGACACCTTCATCGCGCTGGTGAAGGACAGCCGCGGCGCACGGCTCAAGGCCGAGGGTGATTATCTGTTCACCGGCGAATACTGGGCCGGCGAACGCGCGGTGAAGCTCGGTCTTGCGGACGCGCTCGGCGATCTGCGCACGGTGCTGCGCGCACGCTATGGCGAGAAAGTGCAGATGCCGGTGATTGCGCCTGCGGCGGGGCTTCTCTCCGGGCTTGCGGGCCGCAAGCCGGGCGCGGGAGTGGCGCTGCCGGGTTTTCCAGGTTTTTCGGAAGACCTGATTTCGGCGCTGGAAGAGCGCGCGATCTGGGCGCGCTACGGATTGTAGGACGGGAGACCGATCATGCCGCCGCTGATCCTGATCGCTGCCGGAATTCTGGGTGGCGCAGCGCTGGTGCGCCTCGCGGTGCGCGAGGGCAGGCGCATCAATCGCGAGCTTGACGATGCGCGCAAGGCGAAACCCGCCGAGCAGGAGCGCATGCCCAAGCTGCGGCGCGATCCCGACACCGGGACCTATCGTCCGGGTTAGGCTGTCTTGAAAATCACCCGTGCCCGCGCACGTCGTTGATGGTCATGATGCAGAGCGCGGCCATGATGGCTGCCGCGGCCAAAACCTGAAAGGCAATCATTGTCGTCCCTGTCGAACACACCGCCGGTTGAAATCCGGCCGTTGGTTGCAATGACGCTTTGCTAGCGGGGAGTTGCTAACGAACTGCGGACGCGGGCAGGCGGCTTGCCGGGGCGGTTAAACCGGCGTTCGGGGGATCGCTAAAATTCAGCCGATTCCGGCAGGAATTGCCCCCATAAACAGGCTATCGCCTTGATTCCGTTAGCCTGCGCCGATACGGTCCGCGCGCAAATCATCCCATTCCAACGCCCGAAGATTTCCGATGGATTCCCTGCCTCCGCACATGCGTCCCGAGCGCTCGTTTCAGGGCCTGATCCTGACATTGCAGCGCTACTGGGCCGACTATGGCTGCGTCATCCTGCAGCCCTACGACATGGAAGTCGGCGCGGGCACGTTCCATCCGGCGACCACATTGCGCGCGCTCGGACCGAAGCGCTGGAACGCGGCTTACGTGCAGCCGTCGCGCCGCCCGAAGGATGGCCGTTACGGCGAGAACCCGAACCGCCTGCAGCACTACTATCAGTTTCAGGTGATTCTGAAGCCGTCGCCGCCGGACCTTCAGAATCTCTATCTGAAGTCGCTCGAAGCCATCGGCGTCGATCTGGCGCTGCATGACGTGCGTTTCGTCGAGGACGATTGGGAAAGCCCGACGCTCGGGGCGTGGGGCCTCGGCTGGGAGTGCTGGTGCGACGGCATGGAAGTTTCGCAGTTCACCTACTTCCAGCAGGTCGCGGGCGTCGAATGCGCGCCGGTGGCGGGCGAACTTACCTACGGTCTCGAGCGTCTCGCGATGTACGTGCAGGGCGTCGACAACGTCTACGATCTCAACTTCAACGGCCGCGACGGCGCCGACAAGGTGACTTACGGCGACGTGTTCCTGCAGGCCGAGCAGGAATACTCGCGGCACAATTTCGAGCACTCCGACACCGCAATGCTGTTCGAGCAGTTCAAGATGGCCGAGAACGCCTGCAGGAAATATCTCGAAGCCGGATGGAAGGATGGCAAGCGCGAGGCGCATCTGATGGCGCTGCCCGCTTACGACCAGTGCATCAAGGCCAGCCATGTGTTCAACCTGCTGGACGCGCGCGGCGTGATCTCGGTCACCGAGCGGCAGAGCTACATCCTGCGCGTGCGCGAACTCGCAAAAGCCTGCGGCGAAGCGTGGGTGCACACCGAAGCGGGAAGGGCGGAGTGAGAGGCGCGATGCCTATGCTCCCCTCCCCCTTGCGGGGAGGGGTCGGGGGTGGGGGTCCACAGGCATTGGCCTATGTGCTTCAATCGCGGACTATGGATGATCGTCAGCGACAGTTCGCGCATCGCATGCGCGCACAGCCGACCGAAGCCGAGCGGGTGCTATGGCATCGGCTTCGGCATGACATTGCGCTGAGCGGCTCGCATTTCCGGCGTCAGGCTTTGATTGGTCCGTTCATCGCGGATTTTGCCAGCCGGCGCGCAAAGATTGTCATCGAACTGGATGGCGGTCAGCACGCGGAGAACGCGGCTGATATGCACCGGACGCGGCAGATCGAAGAGAGAGGATATCGAGTCTTGCGTTTCTGGAACCATGACGTGTTGAGCAACATCGACGGCGTGCTTGCTGCTATTCAGAATGCGCTGACCCCCACCCCCGACCCCTCCCCGCAAGGGGGAGGGGAGTTATTGGCAAACCCCGATCCCTCCCCGCCGCAAGCGGGGGGAGGGGATTAGAGAACAGACATCCTATGCCCGATCTTCTCCTCGAACTGTTCTCCGAAGAAATTCCCGCGCGCATGCAGGCGAAGGCGGCGGACGACCTGCGCAAGATGGTGACCGACAAGCTGGTCGCCGAAGGTCTCGTCTATGAAGGCGCGAAAGCGTTCGTGACGCCGCGCCGTCTCGCGCTCACCGTGCACGGCATTCCCGCGCGTCAGCCGGACCTCAAGCAGGAGCGCAAGGGGCCGAAGGTCGGCGCGCCGGACGCCGCCGTGCAGGGTTTCCTGAAAGCCGCTGGCCTGAAATCGCTCGATGAAGCGAAGATCCAGCGCGATCCGAAGGGCGATTTCTACATCGCGCTGATGGAGAAAGCCGGACGTCCCGCGATCGATGTGATCGCGGAAATCATCCCGCTGATCATCCGCACTTTCCCGTGGCCCAAGCAGATGCGCTGGGGCGAACGCTCCGCGCGGAACGGCGCGCTGACCTGGGTGCGGCCGCTGCATTCGATCATCGCGACCTTCGGTCCGGAAACCGAAGAGCCGGAGATCGTGAAGTTCGATGTCGCCGGCATTGAGGCCGGGCAGACGACCTACGGTCATCGCTTCATGGCGCCTGCGCCAATCGAGGTTCGCCGCTTCGACGATTACGTGTCGAAGCTGGAAGCCGCGAAGGTCGTGCTCGATCCCGAGCGCCGCAAGAACATCATCCTCGAGGACGCCAAGGAGCTGGCCTTCGCGCAGGGCTTCGAACTGGTCGAGGATCAGGTGCTGCTCGATGAAGTGGCCGGCCTGGTCGAATGGCCGGTGGTGCTGATGGGCTCGTTCGACGAAGAATTTTTGTCGATCCCCGGCGAGGTGATCCGCGCCACCATCCGCAACAACCAGAAGTGCTTCGTTGTTCGCGCCCCCTCACTCCCTCCCCCCCTGCGGGGGAGGGTTGGGGAGGGGGGTGAGCAACAAGATCCGGTGCGCGACGGACCCCCACCCCTGACCCCTCCCCGCAAGGGGGAGGGGAGCACACTTGCGCCGAAATTCATCCTCGTCTCGAACATCGAGGCATCCGACGGCGGCAAGGCCATCGTCGCGGGCAACGAGCGCGTCATCCGCGCGCGTCTGTCGGACGCGAAGTTCTTCTACGAGACGGACCTGAAGACCAAACTCGAAGACCGGCTGCCGAAGTTCGCGCAGATCGTGTTCCACGAAAAGCTCGGCACACAGGCGGAGCGCATCGCGCGCATCGAGAAGCTGGCGGCTGAACTCGCGCCATTGGTCGGCGCGGATGTCGCAAAGACCAAACGCGCGGCGCAGCTCGCGAAGGCTGATCTGCTGACCGAAGTCGTCGGCGAATTCCCTGAAGTGCAGGGCCTGATGGGGAAATACTACGCGCTGGCGCAGGGCGAGGACGCATCCGTCGCCGCGGCGATTGAGGATCACTACAAGCCGCAGGGTCCTGCGGACCGCGTGCCCACCGATCCGGTCGCGATTGCCGTCGCGCTCGCGGACAAGCTCGACATTCTCACCGGCTTCTGGTCGATCGACGAAAAGCCGACGGGATCGAAAGACCCGTTCGCGCTGCGCCGTGCGGCGCTGGGCGTGATCCGAATAATCACGAACAACAGTTTGCGCGTAAATTTGGCGCCAGTGTTGAGCCATGCAATCGCCGGCTTTATTGGTCAGAACAATCAGTACGTTCGTAATGGGGTTGAAGGCTGGGCAAAGCCTGCAAAAAGCCTGAAGGAGACCGTCAGGTCAGCTTACGATGCTTGGACGGCGGGTGGGGTAAGAACGTTCGTTTCCGACAGATTGTCTGTTCAGCTTCGCGATCAGGGCGCGCGGCATGATCTTGTCGACGCCGTGTTCGCGCTTGAAGGTCAGGATGATCTGTTGATGGTCGTGCGCCGCGTTGAAGCGCTCGGAAAATTCCTCGACAGTGACGACGGCAAGAACCTTCTCGCAGGCACCAAGCGTGCGTCCAATATCCTCGCCATCGAGGAGAAGAAGGACAAGCGCAAGTTTGACGGTGCGCCGGATGCGTCGCTCTACAAGCTCGATGAGGAGAAGGCGCTCGCCGGCGCCATCGCGCAGGTGAAGGCCGAGGCGAGTGCTGCCGTCGCCAGGGAAGACTTCGCGTCCGCGATGACCGCGATGGCCAAGCTGCGTCCCGCGGTCGATGCCTTCTTCGACAAGGTGAAGGTCAACGACGATGACAAGGCTTTGCGCGAAAACCGCCTCAAGCTCCTGAACGAAATCCGCGAAGCGACGCGCGCTGTGGCGGATTTCTCGAAGATCCAGGACTGAGCGCGCGACAACGCCGATGTGCTCCCTCGCCCCGCTTGCGGGGAGAGGGTTGGGGTGAGGGGCGAGTTCTATCATGAACTCTCCATTGGCCCCTCACCCGGAGCCTTCGTTCACTTCGGCTCCGACCTCTCCCCGTAAACGGGGAGAGGTGAAAGGGGCGCTGCCGTCATGTGTGCTGTCCGCGCGTTTACCCCTCGTTAACCATGTTCTGTAAGGTTCCGGTAACTTCCGTTAACGGCCGTTAGCGAATGCCGGGGCCTGCATGACATCGATCAACGGTACTAATCCCTACGCCCAGTATGGCTCCGCCTATGCGCGTGCCGCCGCAACTCAGCCGTCGCTCGCCGATACGCTCAACGCGGCGGAAGCCGGCAACAGCAACCCGCTCGATCCCAACGCAGCAACCAATCTGACCCTGTCCGATGCGGCGAAAGCCAAGCTGGCGAGCGATGCGAAGACGCCAGATTTCACGGCGGTGACCAATGACACACGCGCCGCGCTCGACAAGCTCTATGCGGCGGCGAAGGTGACGAGCCCGCTGGGCGCTGACGGCAAGACCACCATCGATCTGTCGTCGCTCGACCGGCGCTCGCTGTTTGCGATCGCCACCAACAGCGGCGGCAAGTTCACGCCCGACGAACAAAGCGTCGCGTCCGGCGAATTGACCAACCGCTTCAACGCCGCGCTTGCGCCTGCCGCCGCGGCGACGTCGATGACCAGGAACTACACCGTGGTCTACAAGGCTGCGCTGGATTATCTCGACGGCGCAAGCAGTGAAGAGAAGGCCACCGCAGCATGGTCGGCGCAGCGCGCCGCCGTGCAGAAGGGCTATGACGCCGCAAGGCAGAAACCCGACACGGCGCCATCGGTTTCAGGAGATCCGGTCGCCAGCTATCTCGCGAAATATCCTGACGGCGCGCCGGTTGGCACCACCAAGACGTTCGGCACGGTCGCGACCGACGCCCGCGCTGCGCTGGATGCGCAGGCCAAACTCGCGGCCGAGAACAAGACGGAACTGGTCTACGATCCGTCGCGCAAATTCGGACAGCTCGTGGATTTCTCGTCGTTCGACAATCGCTCGCTGTCGGCGATCACGCTCAATCAGGATCAGAAGTTCTCCAACCAGGAGATCTACGCAGCCAAGAAGGAACTGGATTCGCGCAACCGCGCCAACATCCTCTCCTCTCTCAAGCAGAGCCAGCAGAGCGGCGATCCCACCCAGCTCAGCCTCGGCATTCTTCAGAGCTATTCCGCGATGAGCGATGAAGAGCGGCAGGCGTCGGGCTGGTCGCCGTCGTTCCGCGACAACGTGCTCCAGAGTTACAAATCCACCAGCAACATCCTGTCGATCCTGAACGGCGCGTAACAGGTCGCAGCGTTTATGCGGTGTCTTTGTGTTGTCTGTAATTGGCGTTCACTGATGACGCAGGGAGTAGGGTCCCGGCCTTCGCCGGGACGACGTTGCGTTGTTGATCGAAAAAACCCCGCCCGGCGGGGGGCGCCGGGACGGGGCTGTTTGTTTGAGCGGAGCGGCGGGGACAACCTTTCCTGCTCAAACGGGGCCGAAGCTGGCTTTAATCGATCACCTGCATCACGCGGCGCGTGCGCGGTTCAACCAGAATCGGCCGATCGTTCACCACCGTGTAGCGATAGCTGGTCGCGCCGTATTGCTGCGGCACGTCGTAATAGGTCACGCCGCTTTCCGGCAGAATGGTGCCCACGCGCACGGGCGACTCGATCGCATATGACGGCACGTGCTCCTCGACAATGTACTGCCTGAAGCGCGGACGCTCTTCCTCGGTGATGATGCCGACGCCGGGAGCGAGGCCGGTTGTCACGCCTTCCTCGACAATGATGCGCTGCTGGGCCTGAGCCGCGAGCGGCATCGCCGTGGCAGTGGCCAGCAGCGCTGCTGCGAGAAGGGGATTACGCATGGCTTTCTCCTCAATTGATAAGGAGCCTGATCGCGCTAAGCGGCTTCGCTCTCGTCAATCACGCTCGGAAACCGGCACGGGCCGATCAACCAGCGGTGACAATCGCTTTTGCCGATCATCGTTCCTGACGGAATGTGAATTCACCGGGGCATTTTCGTGGAGGTGACGCGGCTGTGCGCAGTCGAAGTTTGATCTGTCATGGAACCCACTGCCGATCGAAGCCGTTGGTTGTTGCGATGCGCGAGTCGAGGAAAAATTTTCGTCTCGCTCGCGCTCATCCTTTGTCCTTTTCCTTCCGTGCGGGAGACCGAAATGTCCGTCAGCGTCGCCAACATTCAGCCCATCGTTGCTCTCATCGCCGGTGTGCTGATTCTCGTCATGCCGCGGCTGCTGAATTTCATTGTGGCGATCTATCTGATCCTGGTCGGGATCATCGGACTGGGCCTTATGAAGTAACGGAATATTTCAGATTGTTACACGATGGGCTCAAAACCCCGCCATTTGCACGATTCTGTAACAATCTGTAACCGTCCGTGATAGAAAACGCGGATATCGGCCGGGAGTCGCTTGCGCCTCAACGGGCAACCGTGGTGTAACGCCGCTGCCGTTTCACTCATGCAGCGTCTGGAAGCCATGGCCAAAGCCTCATCGAAGAAATCCGCCGCGAAGTCCTCTCCGAAATCAGTGTCCAAATCCAAGCCGGCCGCGAAAGTGAAGCCGGCTGCCGCAAAACCTGCAGGCAAAGCCGCGGCGAAAGCTGCCGCCAAGACATCCGCTCCCGCAGTGAAGAAGATTGCGAAGCCCGCGGCGAAGCAAACCGTTCAGGCCGGCAAGTGGGTCTATACGTTCGGTGACGGACGCGCCGAGGGCAAGGCCGGCATGCGCGATCTGCTCGGTGGCAAGGGCGCCAATCTCGCCGAGATGGCCAATCTCGGTTTGCCGGTGCCTCCCGGTTTCACGATTCCGACTTCGGTCTGCACGTATTTCTACGCCAACGACAAAACCTATCCGAAGGATCTGAAGGCGCAGGTCGAGAAGGCGCTGGTCACCGTCGGCAAGATCGCCGGCAAGACCTTCGGCGACGCGAAGAACCCGCTGCTTGTGTCGGTGCGTTCCGGCGGCCGCGCCTCGATGCCCGGCATGATGGACACCGTGCTCAATCTCGGCATGAACGACACCACGGTGGAAGCGCTTGCGGAACTCTCCGGCGACCGCCGTTTCGCCTATGACAGCTATCGCCGCTTCATCACGATGTATTCGGATGTTGTGCTCGGCTTCGAGCATCATCACTTCGAGGACATCCTCGACACCTACAAGGACAGCAAGGGCTATTCGCTCGACACCGAACTGACCGCGGACGACTGGGTCGATCTGGTCGGCAAGTACAAGGACGCGGTGGCGCGTGAAACCGGCGCGGATTTCCCGCAGGACCCACACGCGCAGTTGTGGGGCGCGATCGGCGCGGTGTTCTCGTCATGGATGAATGCGCGCGCGGTGACCTATCGCCGCCTGCACGACATTCCTGAGTCATGGGGCACCGCCGTCAACATCCAGTCCATGGTGTTCGGCAACATGGGCGACACCTCGGCGACCGGCGTTGCCTTCACGCGCAACCCGTCGACCGGCGAGAAGCGGCTGTACGGCGAATTCCTCATCAACGCGCAGGGTGAAGACGTGGTGGCGGGCATCCGCACGCCGCAGGACATCACCGAATACGCGCGCAAGGAATCCGGCTCCGACAAGGCGTCGATGGAAGTCGCGATGCCTGACGCGTTCAAGGAACTGACCCGGATCTACACGCTGCTCGAAAAGCACTACCGTGACATGCAGGACATGGAATTCACGGTGGAGCAGGGCAAGCTGTGGATGCTCCAGACCCGCAACGGCAAGCGCACCGCGAAGGCCGCGCTGCGCATCGCGGTCGATCTCGCCAATGAAGGCCTGATCACCAAGAAGGATGCGATCACCCGGATCGATCCGGCCTCACTGGATCAGTTGCTGCATCCGACCATCGATCCGGTGGCCAAGCGCGATGTCATCGCCACCGGCCTTCCGGCATCCCCCGGCGCCGCCGCCGGCGAGATCGTGTTCTCGTCGGACGAAGCCGCCAAGCTTCAGGCCGATGGCCGCAAGGTCATTCTGGTGCGCGTCGAGACGTCGCCGGAAGACATTCACGGCATGCATGCCGCGGAAGGCATTCTCACCACCCGCGGCGGCATGACCTCCCACGCCGCGGTGGTTGCGCGCGGCATGGGCAAGCCCTGCGTATCCGGCGTCGGCACAATCCGCGTCGACTACGGCCGCGGCATAATGACCATCGGCAACCGCAGCTTCAAGGCGGGGGATGTCATCACCATTGATGGTTCACTGGGCCAGGTGCTGGCCGGCCGCATGCCGATGATCGAGCCGGAACTGTCCGGCGACTTCACAACCCTGATGGGCTGGGCCGATCAGGTCCGCAAGCTCAAGGTCCGCACCAATGCCGATACGCCGGCCGACGCGCGCACCGCGCTGAAGTTCGGTACCGAAGGCATCGGGCTGTGCCGCACCGAGCACATGTTCTTCGAGGAGACACGCATCCGCACGGTGCGCGAGATGATCCTTGCCGAAGACGAGGGCTCGCGCCGCGCTGCGCTGGCCAAGCTGCTGCCGATGCAGCGTGCCGACTTCGTCGATCTGTTCGAGATCATGAAGGGCCTGCCGGTCACCATCCGTCTGCTCGATCCGCCGCTGCACGAGTTCCTGCCGCATTCGCAGAGCGAGATCGAGGAAGTCGCCCGCGCCATGAATACCGACGCCCGCAAGATCGCGGACCGCGCGCGTGAACTGGCCGAGTTCAACCCGATGCTGGGTTTCCGCGGCTGCCGTCTGGCGATCGCCTATCCGGAAATCGCCGAGATGCAGGCGCGCGCCATTTTCGAGGCCGCGGTTGAAGCCGGCAAGCGCACCGGCAAGCCGGTCGGCCTCGAAGTGATGGTGCCGCTGATCGCGACCCGCGCCGAGTTCGACATCACCAAGGCGCGCATCGACGCCACCGCAGCGGCGGTGATGAAGGAAACGGGCGTGAAGCTCAACTATCAGACCGGCACCATGATCGAACTGCCGCGGGCATGTCTGCTCGCGGGCGAGATCGCCAAGACCGCCGAGTTCTTTTCGTTCGGCACCAACGATCTGACGCAGACCACCTACGGCATCAGCCGCGACGACGCCGCGAGCTTCCTCGGCACCTATGTCGCGCGCGGCATCCTCGAGATCGATCCGTTCATCTCGGTCGACCGCGACGGCGTCGGCGAACTGGTGAAGATCGGCGTGCAGCGCGGCCGCAAGACGCGGCCCGGCCTCAAGATGGGCATCTGCGGCGAGCACGGCGGCGACCCTGCATCGATCACATTCTGCCACGAGACCGGCCTCGATTACGTGTCGTGTTCACCGTACCGCGTGCCGATCGCGCGCCTCGCGGCGGCACAGGCGGCTCTCGGCAAGGCTGTCGCCAGCCAGGCGTGAGTTCGCTGGTGATCACGGATTGCGTGACTCCATAACGAGTGTCGTCCCCGCGAAAGCGGGGACCCATACTCCCTGAGTCTTCGATTCCACGTGTGATGTTCGTATCGCTCCTTCTTTGATGACCACGACCTTTGGTGGTCATGGGTCCCCGCTTTCGCGGGGACGACATTGTGGGTGCGGCGCGATTGCGGCTCGCGCAACCGGACCTGCGTCAATTTGCGTTCACTCTTTTTGTTGACGCGATCTTTACCACCTTGCTGGAGGCGCTGTTTACCAACGCTTTCGATGTGATCGCGCGTTTTCAAGCACGCGCTTGCGTGTTGCGCGCGGGACGCGGCGATTAACCCCCCGGCAACTTTAATTCGATACCAACGAAATTGATCGAATTGCACTGAATGTGCGGTTCGGTTGCGTGTGTATAAGCGTTAGTTGCGTGAGCGTATCGATGTCTGTGTTGCGTAACGGGTCGAAGGGCGCGCGGTTCGCGCCCTTCGGCTTTGTTCTCTGTCTTCTGACAGTGAGCCCGACCGAAATCGGCTATCAGGATCTCGCGTCACTGCTGGCACGCCAGCCCGGCGTCGCAGAGCGCTGGCAGGAATACATCTTCGCGTCGTCGCGCCGAATGTTGCAGGTCGCGTCCTTCAATCTGCCCCGTCCGATCGGCACCAGCACCCGCGAAGCACCCACGTATCGTCTGGCCAGCCTGGACAGCACGGGCTTGGATTTCACCGGCTCGGTCAGCCGCGATCCGCTCGGGCCTGTGCTGCGTCCGCTGCAAAAATCGGATTTCCCGAAAGTGGTGCGCTCGTCGAAGGGCGACCGTCTTCCGCTGTATGTTCCAGAGATCGCGGCCCCCATTGCCGCGCCGCAGCCGCAGCCCGCGCAGGATCAATCGAATTCCAACGCATCGGTGCGGGGCGCGAAAACGGCTGAGGCCGACGCTCCGGCGGTAAACGCAGCAGCGCCGCTCGATGCCGAACTCGAAGCCGCGCTGAACGCGCCGCGCCTGCAGCAGTATGAATCCTCCGTTTCGCTTCAGGACCTTCCCGCCGACCATCCGCTGAACGCGCCGCGCGCGAATGCCGATCGGGACGGCGTCGCCGCCACGCCGGAAGCGAGCCGCGACGGCTTCTCGTTCCAGACCGCGACCCTGTTCTTCGGCAATTCCTCGCTCGGCATGACAAGCGGATCGCTGGAGCGCTGGCAGCCCGGCGAAGAGCCGATCATCGTGGTGCCGGGTATCGATCCCGACATGAAGATGCCTGCGGCGGTGCCAAACCAGTCTTCAGCCCCGTCCGCTGGCGGCGAAAGCGTCGCGAGCAAGGGCGAAGTCACCGGCGAGTATCAGCGTCCGCGGACACCGGCGGAACGCCTCGGTCTCGATGCCAAGACCCGTGCCAAGTCCGAAAAGTGCCTGACCGACGCGATCTATTTCGAGGCGCGCGGCGAAGCGGTGCGCGGGCAGATCGCGGTGGCGCAGGTCGTGCTGAACCGCGCGTTCTCCGGCTACTATCCGAGCACGGTGTGCGGCGTGGTCTACCAGAATTCGCACCGTCACCTGTCCTGCCAGTTCACCTTCGCCTGCGACGGCATCCGCGATGTGGTGAAGGAGCCGGATATGTGGGAACGCGCCAAAAAGATCGCCCGCGAAAGCCTCGATGGACGGCTATGGCTGCCTGAAGTCGGCAAGTCGACCCATTACCACGCCTACTGGGTTCGCCCGTCCTGGGTGAACGAGATGAAGAAGATGTACAAATACGGCGTGCATACCTTCTATCGTCCGCGCGCCTGGGGCGACGGCAAGGACGCGCCGACCTGGGGCACCGCTGCGGAGACCGCGGCGATCTCCGCGAAGCTTGCCGAAGCGGCGAAGAGCTCGGCTGAGATGTCGAGCGCGAAGTAGTAAGTTGATCCAACCGACTTTTTCACCTCTCCCCGAGGGGGAGAGGTCGGATCGCGATAGCGATCCGGGTGAGGGGGTTCGGTCACTCACGTCTGATATCTAGTGCCCCTCACCCCAACCCTCTCCCCATCGGGGAGAGGGAGCGCCTCGTGCTCGACGCAAGTGTCACGCATCGATATCAAGCGCGACATCGAAGTTCGGCGCGGAGTGCGTCAGCGCACCAGCCGACACATAATCGACTCCGGTCTTCGCGATCTCGCCGATCGACGCCAGCGTTACGCCGCCGGATACTTCCAGCACCACGCGTCTGTCGGTAATCGCGACCGCCTCGCGCAGGGTCGGGATGTCCATGTTGTCCAGCATCACCACGTCGGCGAGGCCCGTCGCCAGCACCTCGCGCAGTTGATCGAGCGTATCGACCTCGATCTCGATCTTGACCAGATGGCCGACATGGGCCCGCGCGCGCTCCAGCACCGGCTTCACGCCGCCAGCGACCGCGATGTGGTTGTCCTTGATCAGAACCGCGTCATCGAGACCGAAGCGGTGGTTGAAGCCCCCGCCGCAGCGCACCGCATACTTTTCCAGCGCGCGCAGCCCCGGCGTGGTCTTGCGGGTGTCGCAGATGCGCATTTTGGTGACGCCGGCATGGCGGATGTAGTCCGAGGTGAGGGTCGCGATGCCGGAGAGACGGCCGACAAAATTCAGCGCGGTGCGTTCACCTGCGAGCACGGCGCGCGCGGGGCCGGAGATCGTCAGCACATGGACGCCCTTGGCGACGGCATTGCCGTCGTGCACATGGGCCTGAATGTTGATGTCGGGCGAGAGGCGCTGAAACACCGCCACGGCCAGAGGCAATCCCGCAATCACACCGGCCTGCCGCGCGACAAGAATCGCGTGGGCATGAACCGCGGGCGGTATGGTTGCAACCGATGTCACGTCGCCGCCGCGTCCGAGATCTTCGGCAAGCGCGCGTGCCACCGCATCGTCGATGGCCAGCGGCGACAGGAATGCATCCGGGTGCATCAGGGCGGCAGGATTGAGAACGTCGCTGATACTCAAGATCAGGCTCCCGTCGAAGTGCGTTTGCGAGGCGCGGTATCGGCCACCATTGCGGCGATGTTACGCGCCTCGTCGAGCGTCGTCACGGTGCGATGCCGCTGTGCCGGGTCTTCCGCCGGGTAATCTGACCGATAATGCGCGCCGCGGCTTTCGCAGCGCGACCATGCGGAGGCGGCGACGATCAGCGCGGTGGTCGCCATGTTGCGCAGCGCGATGTTGCCGGTGGTCTGCTCGATCACCGTGAATGTGCGGATGGCTTCCGCCAGGTCGTCGCCGTCGCGGACCACGCCGACATGCGAGCTCATCATTGCCCGCAGATTGGCCTCGCGGAGCGGCGGCATCGTACTGTTGCGCGAGATCATCCCGTCGCGCGGACGCCCTGCCGCGGCGAGGGGATTGCCGTTGATATCGTCGGCAATGCGCGCGGCATAGACCACGGCTTCCAGCAGCGAATTGGAGGCGAGGCGGTTAGCGCCATGCGCGCCGGTGGATGAGACTTCGCCGCCGGCCCAGAGCCCTTTCAGCGAGGTCCGGCCGTGATGATCCACCGCGATGCCGCCCATGTGATAGTGCGCAGCGGGCGCAATCGGGATCGGCTGGGTCGCCGGATCGAGGCCCGCCGCGATGCAACTCGCGTACACCGTCGGAAATCTCGCAGCGAATTTTGCGCCGAGCGCTTGTGTCGCGTCGAGGAATGCGCCGCGTCCGGCGGCGATTTCATCGAACACCCCGCGCGCGACAATGTCGCGCGGCGCAAGTTCGGCAAGCGGGTCGCGCGCCAGCATGAAGCGCTCGCCCTTGCCGTTGATGAGCGTCGCCCCTTCGCCGCGCAAGGCCTCCGTCGCCAGCGGCGCGGGATCGCGGCCGGCCATGATGGCGGTCGGATGGAATTGCACAAATTCCGGATCGGCGATCACCGCGCCGGCGCGGGCGGCAATCGCAAGACCCGATCCGCTGGCCTCAGCCGGATTCGTCGTGACCGCATAAAGATGTCCGATGCCGCCGGTGGCGAGCACGATGGCGCGCGCCGGCACGATGACCGGCGCGGCCACCGCGTCGCCTGCCTTGCGCAGTTGCAAGCCGGTGACCGCATCACCTTCGGTCAGCAGGGCTTCGGCGACATAGCCTTCGATGACATGGATCGAGGGCGTCCTGCGCACCGCTTCGATCAGCGCCGCAATGATGGCCTTGCCGGCGCGGTCGCCCTGCACATGCACGATGCGGCGCGCGGAATGCGCCGCCTCGCGGCCCACGGCCAGCCTGCCTTCCAGGTCGCGGTCGAACGGCACGCCGTATTGCAGGAGATCGTGGATACGCGCACCGGCTTCGCGGGCCAGTCCGAGCGCAACCTCTTCATCGACGATCCCGCCGCCGACGGCAATCGTATCGGCGGCATGGGATTCGGCGCTGTCGCCATCGGCAACCGCCGCCGCGATGCCGCCCTGCGCCCATGCGCTGGAAGCGCCTTCGCCGAGCGGCGCTGCGGAGATCACCGTGACGGGACGTGGCGCGAGCTTCAGCGCGCAGAACAGGCCGGCAAGACCGCCGCCGACGATGACGACGTCGGAAGACTGCGAAAGATTGTGAGAAGGGGATGTTGTCATGTTTGCCCTACCTACCGGCACTATGTGCTCCCTCTCCCCTTGGGGGAGAGGGTTGGGGTGAGGGGGCTCGATAAATAGTCATGAGCACCGAACCCCCTCACCCGGCGCTACGCGCCGACCTCTCCCCAACGGGGAGAGGTGAACGCAGAACAGCTTGCAAAAGCCACGCCTCTCAGTTCTTCAGATTGATCATGCGCTCCACCGAGCGCCGGGCATTGCCGATAATCGCGGGATCGATGGTCACTTCCTCACGCATGTAGACAAGGCTGTCGAGAATCTTCGGCAGCGTGATGCGCTTCATGTGCGGGCACAGGTTGCACGGCTTGACGAACTCGACGTTCGGCAGTTCGGCCTGCACGTTGTCCGCCATCGAGCATTCGGTGACCATGACGATGCGCTTCGGCTGATGCTTGCGCACCCAGTCGATCATGTGCGCGGTCGAACCGGTGAAGTCTGCTTCGGCGATCACATCGGGCGGGCATTCGGGGTGTGCGATGATCTGCACGGACGGGTCGGCCTCGCGATAGGTGCGCAGTTCGTCGCCGGTGAAGCGCTCATGCACCTCGCAGGCGCCCTTCCACGCGATGATCTTCACGGTGGTTTTCGAGGCGACATATTTCGCCAGATACTGGTCGGGCAGGAAGATCACGGTGTCTGCGTTCAGGCTCTCGACCACCTGCACGGCGTTCGACGACGTGCAGCAGATGTCGACCTCCGCCTTCACGTCCGCTGACGTGTTGACATAGGCCACCACCGGTACGCCGGGAAAGCGCTCGCGCAGCAGGCGCACGTCCGCGCCGGTGATGCTTGAGGCCAGCGAGCAGCCGGCCCGCGAATCCGGGATCAGCACGGTCTTGTCCGGGTTCAGAATCTTTGAGGTCTCGGCCATGAAGTGCACGCCGCACTGGACGATGACCTTCTCTTTCACCTTCGTCGCCTCGCGGGCGAGCTGCAGCGAGTCGCCGCCGATGTCGGCCACGCAATGGAAGATCTCAGGCGTCTGGTAGTTGTGCGCCAGGATCACCGCGTTGCGCTGCTTCTTGAGATCGTTGATCGCCTTGACGTAAGGCGCCATGAACGGCCACTCGATCTCGGGAATGACGTTCTTCACCTTGGCGTAGAAATGCGCGGTGGCGCGCTCGACCTCGGGCGTCCATTCCAGTGACGGCATCGGCAATGCGCGCGCGCGGTCCGCGTCGGTGAGGACGGCACGGGTGACGCCCACCGGCTGGCGGTGAATCGGATTCCCGAATTCGTCGGGACCGTAAATTCCTGAGATCGGCATTGCAGCCTCCTTGAATGCCTAATATGCTCATTTTGAGCATATTAGGGCCTTGAGAAATCCGGCCTTTTGGGCCGGCGTTCCAAACTCGGGCTCCCTTGAGGGACGACCGCTTCAACCTGCTGTCGTTCCCCGCTCGCGAGACGGTCACTTATTCTCATAACGAGCAAAACAAATATAGCAGGTCATCCGCCGCCTCGCCAGAGGCGCGCCGGGAAAATCCCGCATGGCGGGAATGCGTCCGCCGGTCGCTCAGCGATGTGACGGTAGATGCGGACTTATTTTCACTGTGGGCACGATCTTCTCCGAAAACAGGTTCCCACTTTTCGGGATCATGCCCGAAGGGGCTTGGCAAAGCGGACCGGAGCCGCCAATCAGGGGGCCGGATTTCAACCGCACAAGAAGAGACGGAGAGAAAAGTTGGCAACGTTCAAGGCAGTCAGAATCGACAAGGCTGAAAAGGGCACCACGGCGGCGCTGACGCAGTTCGACGAGGCGGAGTTGATGGACGGCGACGTCACCGTCGCGGTCGAATGGTCCACCGTGAACTACAAGGACGGCCTCGCGATCACCGGCAAGTCGCCGGTGGTGCGCCGCTTCCCGATGATCGCCGGTGTCGATTTCGCGGGCACGGTTCTGGAGTCGTCGCATGCGGGTTGGAAGGCCGGCGACAAGGTTGTTTCCACCGGATGGGGTCTCGGCGAAACCCACCTCGGCGCCTACGCCGAGAAGGCGCGCGTCAAGGGGGACTGGCTGGTGCGTTTGCCGGACGGCATGACCACGCGCGAAGCGATGGCGATCGGCACTGCGGGTTTCACCGCGATGCTCTCCGTGCTTGCGCTGGAGAAGCATGGTCTCACGCCGAAGGACGGCCCGGTGATTGTCACCGGCGCAGCCGGCGGCGTCGGATCGGTTGCGGTGGCGCTGCTCTCCAAGCTCGGCTTCCAGGTTATCGCCTCGACCGGCCGTGCCTCCGAGCATGATTATCTGCGCGGCCTCGGTGCGTCCGAGATCATCGACCGCAACGAGTTGTCCGCACCTGGCAAGCCGCTCGGCAAGGAGCGCTGGGCCGGCGGCATCGACAGCGTCGGATCGACCACGCTGGCGAATCTGCTGTCGATGACCAGGTACGGCGGCGCGATCGCGGCCTGCGGTCTTGCCGGCGGTATGGATTTGCCGTCGTCGGTGGCGCCTTTCATTTTGCGCGGGGTGTGCCTTTTGGGCATCGATTCCGTGATGTGCCCGATCGGCCCGCGCAAGGCCGCCTGGGAGCGGCTGGCGAAGGACCTCGACCATGCAAAACTTGCTGAAATGACTAAGGAAATCGGTCTCGCCGAGGTCTTCGACGCAGGCCCGAAAATTCTCGCCGGCCAGCTTCGTGGCCGCACTGTGGTGAGAATTTCCTGAGGATGTTCAGACTTTGCCAACCATGATGCGCCAATGTTGCCATGGTTGGTATGGTAATCAGCGAGTTAAGGCGTAAACCGCCGGGCGCCTGGCCCGGCGGGTTCACTTGATCCGCAAGTTCAGTCAGTTGGAGTAGCCCGTATGCTCGTGCGCATCGTTGTTGGAGCCCTGCTTGCCGGTTCGGTTGCAGGTCCGGTGTTGGCTGAAACCCTGAACGCAGACGAAGCCCGCAAGTTTGTGGCCAACAAGATGTTCGCCTTCACGTGCTTCGACGGCACCAAGGGTGTCGGCAAGATCACGTACGATGGCGCAGCGGCAGGCGCGGTACAGTTCGGCGGCGCCGGCGAGACCCGCCATATGCGGCTGCCGAGCAATACGCTTCAGGTGCGCGGCCAGCAGATCTGCGCATCGATCAAGGGCATTCCCTTCGAGCCATGCTTCAACCTGAACAAGACTGACAATGTCAGCTTCCGCGGCTCGGTCTCGGGCATGGGCTTTGCCTATTGCGATTTCCGCAAGCACGGCAATGCGCGCGTGTTCCTGGCGCAGTCGATCTCGCGTCCGCGCTCGCTGCGCGCACCCGGTGTGACCCAGTCGGCGGATGCGACCCCGCGTGCCGAAGTGCGTCCGGCCTCGGTTCGCAGCGAACCGGCACTCGAACTGCGCCGCTCCGCCAGCGAGTAAACGAAGGATTTTGCTTCGTCATTGCGAGGAGCACTTGCGACGAAGCAATCCAGTTTTCTAAGAGTGGATTGCTTCGCTTCGCTCGCAATGACGATATATCGAATCACGCCGCCGGGCTGCCTTCAGCCGGCGGCGTCTTCGTTTGCCGGAACAGGATGCGCTGGTACAGCCATCCGATCGCCACCAGCACGAGGCCCAGACCGATGAACGAGAACGCGCGGTAAGCGCCGGTCAGGTTCGACATGTCGATCAGGAACACCTTGAGCACGGTGAGGGCGATGATCACCGCTGACGCAAGGCGCGCACGCTGCGACGGCAGCAACAGGCCGATGCCGAGCAGCACCACGCCGAACACCAGCCACGCCACCGAATATGTGTACTGCTCGGCGTCGAACGTGTCGCCGCTGTTGAGGTAGAGGCAATGATAGAGGTGCCGGATCTGCAGCGTGATGTAGGCGAGCGCTAACACGAGCGCACCGGCCGCGATGGTGCCAGCATAGGTCGCCGTGCGGCGGCCCGCCACGGCATAGGACAGCAGCAGCGCGAGGATCGCCGGAAGCGCGTAGCCGAGGATCAGCGGGTTGATGAACGTGCCTGCGATCTCGATCCTCCAGATCGCCGGATTGGCGATGAAGAACAGCCCGAACAGGATCGCGAGACCGGCGAACCATGTCAGCAGCAGCGCGCTCGCGTTGTGAATGACGCTCCTTGTCCGGATGCGAAGCCGTTCCAGTCCAAGGGCCATCGCCAGTGCGACGCAGACTTGCAAGCCAATCTCGATCAGGTCAGAAGACCGGCTGTAGATGTTGCCGCTGTTGATGTAGTGGCGGATCTCCGTGAAGGCGAGCAGCACCGTGAACAGGATCGCGGCGGCTTCCACGCCGCGCAGCGGGCCATCGTCGCCGCGGCGGCGCAGGAAGTGCGCGCCGAGCCAGAATGAGGCTGCCGGAATGCCGTAGCCGAGCAGCAGCCAGTTGAAGATCGGCGTGGTGCCGAGGTCATCACCCACGATGCGCGGCTCGTGGCCGATCCGCAGCACCACGATGCCTGCCAAAATTGCCGCGAGCGCACGCAGGAACGGGATCGGCCGTTTCATGGAGATCCATGCGGTGCCGAGCGACATCAGCGCCAGCGCGATGGTGAGCCAGCCTTTCTCAAGCGCGAACGTAAACGCCAGCGCCAGCGCGGCGAGCGTGCCGGTGGCGAACATCGCGGTTGCGATCATCTGACCGGGACGCGTATCGCGTTTGGTCAGGAGTTCGGTCGCCGCGGCGAATGCGCCGGCGACTGCAATGGCGATGATCGCGAACGGGATCGAACGATCCAGATGCGCGATGCGCGCGTAAAGCGCGACCAGCAGTGCCAGCGGCGTGAACACGCCGGCCGCCGCCCAGATCACCGGAATGATCGCGCTGACGGAACGGCCCTGCGCGAGGAAACCCGCTGCGCCAAACGCTGCGCCGAAACCGGCCGCCGCGAGGAGATGCATGCTGATCGAGCCTTCGTCGGCGCGCGTGCCGATGCCGGGCATTGCGCCGCCGGGCATCACGGTGAGTTCGGGATTGGCGCGGATCGCCCATTCGGCAAATACGGCGAAGACGAACAATGCGGCCGCAACGATTGCGCCGGTGGCGCTCTCCGCACGCCAGGCGATGGCGAAGGTTGCTGCAACCAGCAATGCGAACACGATCATCGCCGCATCGGCGTGATTGTGGCCGAGCACCAGCGCCGTGGCGCCGAACAGGAAAACCGCGAGCGACATCGATGAAACAGGCTCGACCTGGCCTTGCTCCGCCGACGGGCCGAACATGAACCCGGCGACCACCAGAACCGCGGCCAGCGCGAAGCTTGCAATCATATCGAACGCATGCGGGCCAAGCGTGTTGGCTTCGGCAATGCCAACCAGCATCCAGAAAGCGCCAAACGCGATGGTGGTGACGGCGAGCCAGCGCCACAGGCGAATGCGTGCAAGGCCGAAGGCGGCTGCGGTGACGATGGAGATATAGATATAGAGCGCCCAGTAGTCCGGCTTGTCCGATGCCACCAGCAGCGGCGTCACGAATGCGCCGACCACGCCGAGGCCCGCAAGCGCCGGACCATGCAAGAGCGCAGCGGCAAGGGTGCCGAGCGCGACCGCGCCGAGCAGGACGAAGGCGACAGGCGGTGCGAGAAAACCGTAGAGCGCGTAGGATGCATAAACGGTGGCGAATGCAACCGCTGTTCCGGCTGCGGTCAGGATCGCCGGGATGTTGGCAATCGGCAGCGGTGCGATCGACGACAGGCTCTCCTTGCGCCGTGCGAACTCACCGACCGCAAGCAGCGCCAGCGCGAACAGGCCGCCGAGCAGCACACGCACCTCGGGGCCGAGCAGTCCGGCTTCGATGGAATACTTGACCAGGAAGACGCCGCCGAGCGCGAGCGTCAGTCCGCCGACCCAGACCACCCAGCGGGTGCCGATGCGCTCCTCGAAGCCGGGGCCGCTCGATGCAGCCGGTGCGGCAGGTTGAGCGGGTGTTTCAGGAATGCCGCCGTCCACTGTTTCCCGATAGCGTGATCCGGCAGGCGGCAGCGGCGGCGGTGTAGACGCAGTCCGTTCGGCTGATTCAGGGGCTGCGGTTTCGGGCGCGATCGGCGGAGCGATCGGAGCATCCGTTCTTGTTGTCGATGGACGCGCGCCGCCCGCGAGCGAGGCTTCGAGGAGTGACAGCCGCGCCTCCAGTTCCTTCGAGCGCATGGTCACGTTGCGGGCAATGCCGATCGCGATAAGAGCAAGGACAAGCGCAATAAATTCCATCGGTCCTCCTTGCGCGATCCGCCTCAGCGAGGGCTTTCGGATCACGCGAAAAATTCAAAGCAGCCCCGAACAACCGGGCCTTAAATTCAGCGTCGTCCCCGTACCCGCAATCCGGGCGCGGGCCGTTCCTGCAAGACTTCGCGGCGAAAACGAAACAGCGCCGCTGGGCGTCCGCCGGTCTGGGTCGACATTTCGCCGGTCGGTTCGACCAGCGCACCGGCCTCCACCAGACGGCGGAAATTCTGCTTGTGCAAATGACGTCCCGAGATCGCCTCAACGGTGCGCTGCAAGTCCGTTAGTGTGAACTCCGAGGGAAGAAGTTCAAACACCACCGGGCGATATTTCAGCTTGGCGCGCAGCCTCGCGATGGCGGTGGCGAGAATCCGGCGGTGGTCGAACCGCATCGGCGAGCCGAGCGCCGGCAGTGTCTTGCGCGCCAGTGCGGCGGGACGCCCGTCGCGGCGGGATTCCTCGATCAGCCCGGCCTCATAGAGCAGTTCATAACGGTCGAGCACGCGCTCTTCGTCCCACTGCGCACCGTGGGTGCCGAAGTAAAGCCGGACGCGGTCGCCGCGCGCCAGTGCGCGTGCGGTATCCGGCTTTTCGGATTGCGCCGCCCAGTTTTCCAGCGCCGGGAGAATCTCTTTCTCGATCATTGCCGGGCGCTCGTCGCGCCAGTCCTCCCACGGAAAATAGCGATACCACGGCTTGAATGTCGCGCCCGCCACCTGCGGCTTCGAGGTGCTGTCCGCGGCGCGGGTCAGCGCGAGATAGCCGACCGAGGCGACATGCGCGTCGGTGTCGCTGCGCTGGGCATGACGGCCGCGATCGCCGAAGGTGTAAAGCTGTTCGACATAGCCGAGCCGCAGGCCGGTCTGCTCTTCCACCCATGAGCGCAGGCCGATTTCCAGCGTGCGATGAGCGACCGCGTCGAACGGCCCGAACGGCAGGCCCTCGAGTTCGTCGCCGTCGCTGCCGGAGGCCGTCAGGATCGACGGCTCGTTGCCGTCGATCGACACGATGGCCGCCGTCAGTCCGATCTCGATCGGTGTAAGGATTTTATCGGTCATGATGCAAAAGCCCCGTCATTGCGAGGAGCGTAGCGACGAAGCAATCCAGCTTTCAGTTGCTCTGGATTGCTTCGCTTCGCTCGCAATGACGGATCTCATTCAATCTCCACCCGGAACGGCCGCCCCTCGATGGTCATGTTGCCCGGACCCATGGCGTCGAGCGCGCGGACCATGCGCCCATTACGCCCCAGCACCTCGTCCGCCAGCGTGACGATCAGGCGGTTGGGATAGGCGCTCGGCGATGCCGAGCGAATCTGCCGTGCGATGGAGGTCTCGTCCCGATGCGGATTGAGCGCGCAGGCCGCCATGAATGCGCTCGCGGTAGAGCGGCTGATCCCGGCATAGCAATGGATCACCATCGGCGCGGTGCGATCCCACTTGCGGATGAAGGTCAGCGCCTGTTCGACATGCTCATGCGACGGCGCGGTGAATCCCTGCGCCGGTTCGATGATGTCGTCCATCTGGATGCGCAGGTGATTGGCCTCCGGCACCGACACCGGACGCACCACCTGTGCGACATTGGCCATCACGGTGAGGATGTGTTGGGCGCCGGTGGCTTCGACAGTGGCGGGCAGGGCGGCGAGCGAGCAGACGTGAATCATGGCGGTCCTTATGTTCCGCACGAGTATATGCCTGCTGTCTTCGCCCGTCATGCTGCACGGCAAACATGCCGTGGATGATTATGACAAAAGCGCCTTGAATCGCGCGAGAAACTGCTTTTCGGCGCGCCCGGCCGACCATGGCGTCACATAGTCTTTCTCGGTCGCTGGTGGCAGCTTGGGATCGCGGCCGAACAGACGCCTCGCTTCGGCCTGCGCGAAGCCGGCAAGATGCGTCGCCTCAAGATAGGCCGCGCCCATGTCGGCGGACTTGATCTGCTGCTCGATCTCGGCGGGCAGCACCGCAGGAAGGCCGAAGCGGATGTGGATCGCCGACAGGAGCCGTTTCTCGACGACTTTATACGAGCCTCCGATCACCGCCTTGAACGGCGAGATCATGTCGCCGATTACGTATTCCGGCGCGTCGTGCAGCATCGCCGCGAGGCGAATGCGATGATCGACGCGCGGGGTCTGCTGGCGCAGCACGGCCTCGACCAGCAGCGTGTGCTGTGCGACCGAGAAGATATGCGCGCCGTGGGTCTGTCCGTTCCAGCGTGCCACGCGCGCGAGGCCGTGAGCAATGTCCTCGATCTCGATGTCGAGCGGCGAGGGATCGAGCAGGTCGAGGCGGCGGCCCGACAGCATGCGCTGCCAGGCGCGCGATGCTGGTTTGGAGGGCGATGATTTCTTCGTGATCATTTTGATTTTACGCGCACGGGCTTCTTCAGCTTGCTGCACGTTTCATGGCAATGGCAGGTCACAAGATGGTCGTTGACCATGCCGGTGGCCTGCATGAAGGCGTAGACGATGGTCGGCCCGACGAATTTGAAGCCGCGCGCCACCAGCTCTTTCGACATTTTGATGGACACGGGCGTGGATGCGGGCACCGAGGCTGTGGTCTTGAAATTGTTGACCTTCGGCTTGCCGTCCATGAAATCCCAGAGGAAGGCGGAAAAGCCGGGGCCCTCTTCCATGATCTTCAGATACGCCTTGGCGCTGTTGACGGTGCCTTCGATCTTGGAGCGGTTGCGCACGATCCCGGCATCGTTCATCAGCGCGGCGACCTTCTTGTCGCTGTAGCGCACGATTTTCGCCGGCTCGAAATCGTCGAAGGCTTTTCGGAAATTGTCGCGCTTGCGCAGGATCGTGATCCACGACAGCCCGGCCTGAAATCCGTCGAGGATCAGTTTCTCGAACAGCGCGCGGTCGTCGTATTCCGGCACGCCCCATTCGGTGTCGTGATAGGCCATGTAGAGCGGGTCTTCACCCGGCCACGGGCAGCGCACCAGCCCATCGTCATGCAGGCGCGCGCTTCTCATGCGGAGGCCTGCTTCGGTGTGGCCTTCACGTCATCGGGCGAAACCAGACTGATCGGGAGCCCGCCCGCGGTGAGCGGCAGTCCGGCCTCAAGTGCATCGGCAACGCGGTCGGTGCGCAGCAGCGCGAGGCCGACGCCGTTCGCCGACGAACCCATGGTGCCGACGGCCTTGTCGCCCGCGGTCACCGGCAACCCGATTTCCGGCACCGAGCCGCCCAGCCGCACGCGGACGGTGCGCGTGCGCGCGGTGCCGCGATGCTGCATGCGGGAGACGACCTCCTGGCCGACATAGCAGCCCTTGTCGAAATCGACGCCGTGCAGGCGGTCCATGTTGGTCTCGTGCGGGAAGGCGTCGCCGTAGATGAAGTCCACGCCGCCGCGCGGCGCGCCGCAGGCAATGCGGTGGGCCTCATAGGCCTCGCTGTCGGTCACGTCCGCGCCGATCGCGGCCGCGGTCTCGTCGACCAGATCGTCCGGCACGAAGATGCGCCAGCCGAGCTGCGGATCGCGCGGGTCTTCGAATGCGAGGTCAGGCTTCGTTGCCGGAGCACCGCCCCAGACCGCCATCACGCCGAGCTGCGGCGACAGGTTGTCGACCGTGACTTTCTTCCGCAGCTTGTAGAATCCGAGTTTGGTGGCGAAGGCCTGCGCGAGCGCCAATGGCACGTCGAACACGAAGCCGCCGCCATGGGCCTCCGGCGCCTCGGTGACGAGAAAATCCACGATGATCTTGCCCTGCGGCGTCAGCAGCGCGCCGAACCGGCCCACACCGGGCCGCACCAGTTCCACATTGGTGGTGATCAGCCCGTCGAGGAATGCCCTCGCATCTTCGCCGCTGACTTTGACGACGCCGCGATCCGGCAGAAACGCTGCTTTCATAAGGTTTTCTCGGGATTCTCAAGTTCTGTGGGACAATTCGCCCGCTGGTTGTTACATCGCAACGTAAGGCGCTAAGGTGCGGACAACAAGGCCCGCGCCGCCGTGCAGCCACAGCATTGAACGCGTAAAATCCGGCCCCAAAATCAGACGAGTTTCGAGCATTGACCCAGACATTTGATGTGATTCTAAAATCCGGCACCGTGGTCAACCAGGACGGCGAGGGGGTCCGCGACATCGGCATCTCCGCCGGGCGGATCGCGGAGATCGGATCGCTCGGCGCTGCCAGCGCGGGCGAGGTGATCGACTGCAAGGGGCTGCACATCCTGCCCGGCGTCATGGACACGCAGGTGCATTTCCGCGAACCGGGCCTGACCCACAAGGAAGATCTGGAAACCGGATCGCGCGGCGCGGTGCTGGGCGGCGTCACCGCCGTGTTCGAGATGCCGAACACCAATCCGCTGACCGTGACCGAGGAAGCCTTCACCGCCAAGGTGAAGGCCGGGCAGCACCGGATGCATTGCGACTTCGCCTTCTTCATCGGCGGCACCCGCGACAACGTCAATCATCTGCCCGATCTTGAACGCGCGCCGGGCTGCGCCGGCGTCAAGGTCTTCATCGGCTCCTCGACCGGCTCGCTGCTGGTGGAGGACGATGACAGCCTGCGCCGCATCTTCAAGGTGATCCGCCGCCGCGCGGCATTTCACGCCGAGGACGAGTACCGCCTCAACGACCGCAAGCATCTGCGCATCGAGGGCGATCCGCGCTCGCATCCGGTGTGGCGCGACGAGGACGCGGCGCTGATCGCGACGCAGCGGCTCGTGAACCTCGCGCGCGAGACCGGCAAGCGCATCCATGTGCTGCACATCTCGACCAAGCAGGAAATCGAGTATCTGCGCGACCACAAGGACGTCGCCTCCTGCGAGGCGACGCCGCATCATCTGACCCTCGCCGGTCCCGAGGCCTATGAGCGGCTCGGCACCAAGGCGCAGATGAACCCGCCGGTGCGTGATACCAGCCACCGCGACGGCATCTGGTGCGGCATCGAGCAGGGCATTGTCGATGTGCTCGGCTCCGATCACGCGCCGCATACGCTGGAAGAAAAGGACAAGGTCTATCCGGCTTCGCCGTCCGGCATGACCGGCGTGCAGACGCTGGTGCCGATCATGCTCGATCATGTCAACGCGGGACGGTTGTCGCTTGCGCGCTTTGTCGATCTCACCAGCGCCGGCCCGGCGCGGCTGTTCAACATCGCCTGCAAGGGCCGGATCGCCGCCGGCTACGACGCCGACTTCACCATCGTGGACATGAAGCGCGAGGAAACCATCACCGACAAGTGGATCGCCTCGCGCGCGGGCTGGACGCCGTATGACGGGGTTAAGGTCAAGGGCTGGCCGGTCGGCACCTTCGTGCGCGGCAAGCGCGTGATGTGGCAGGGCGAGGTCGCGACCCCGTCGACCGGCGAAACGGTGCGGTTTCTGGAGACGCTGAAGGCGTGATCTGAAGAGCGACCGAACAACGCCCCGGCAGCGATGCCGGGGTTTTTGTTTTCGCGAAATCCATCAATCAGGATCGCAAAGGCCTCACGCGACCTCGTCGGTCCAGACCTTGAAGCTGATCAGTTCATTCGGCCCGAATGTCTGCGTGATCGGAACGTCGGAGGCGTCGCGGCCCTGCGCGATCAGCACACGGCCGATGCGCGGCACGTTGTTGCGCGGATCGAACATGTGCCAGTGGCCGCCGATATAGGCTTCGAACCAGCCGGCGAAATCTCCAACCCATGGCTTCGGCGTGCCGATGTCGCTGAGATAGCCGGTGCAGTAGCGCGCCGGAATATTCATGCAGCGGCAGAGCGTGATGGCGAGATGCGCGTAGTCGCGGCATACGCCCTTGCCTTCGTTGTAAACCTCGAACGCCGTCATCGTCGCGCGCGCATGCTCGTAGCCGAATTTGATGCGGTGATGGACGAAATCGCAGATCGCCTGAACGCGCGCCCAGCCCGGTGCGGTGTTTTCAAACTGCTTCCACGCAATGTCCGACAGGCGATCCGTCTCGCAGTACCGGCTGCCCAGCAGATAGACCAGCGTGTCCGGCGGCAGATCCTCCACCGCGTGCTGGATCGCCGACGGGACGGCGACATCCGGCACGCCGCTGTCGCGCACCAGTCCGTCGGCGAAAAGGCGAACCCGTCCCGGCGGCGCGACCATGCGGCTGCACCAGTTGCCGAACATGTCGCGATAGGGCGTGATCGGCACCGGCGGGGTCGTGGTGAGAAAATCGGGGGTGATGACATCCGACGCGCGCGTGAAGTGCGTGCCCAGCACCATGATCATCGGCGTGGCCTGCGGAAAATCGTAGATCATCTCGTAGCCGACGCGAATCCTGATTCCAGTCACGTGTTTCCAATCGTGTGTGTGTGTGTGAAGGTCATCCCGGCATCGATGCCGGGCCTGTTGTTTGAGGTGTTAAACCAGTGCGATCACCGGCTCCTGCAACGAGGTCACCGGAATATTGACGTGGCAAACGAGACCGGCTGGATCGAAGATCAGCCGTGCTTCGCCCTGAAGCTGGCCGGGCAGCGCCTGCTCGATGAACCGGCTGCCGAAATTCTTCTGCTTCGGTTCGGTCACCGCCGGCCCGCCGCTTTCCTTCCATTCGAGGGTGAAGCGTTCCGCCTCGGCATCGACCGACCATCTGATCGAGACGCGGCCGTCCGGCACCGACAGCGCGCCGTATTTCAGCGCGTTGGTGCAGAGCTCGTGGATCACCATCGACAATCCGACGGCAGGTCCCGATGACACGGCGACGTTCTCCCCGGTGATCGTGAACTGCGCCAGCCCCTCGGTCTGGAACGCGAGGATTGCGTTTTCGATCAGCGAGCGGCAGCCCGCGCCGGTCCAGCTCTCGCGAATGAGAAGATCGTGGGAGACGCCGAGCGCCGCCAGACGGCTGGCGATGGTCTTGGCCGCCGCCTCGACGCTGGTGGCTTCGCGCAGGCTTTGCGAGGCGATCGCCGAGGCAATCGCCAGCATGTTCTTCACCCGGTGATGAAGCTCACCGATCAGGACGGTTTGAAGTTTCGCGGCGACAACACGGGCATGAGCTTCGACACCTGCCTGGATGAGCAGTTGCCGAAGCTGGTCGTTTTCGTCCTCGACGTCGCGTAGCGGGGCGAGATGCCGCTCAGTGCTCATGAATTATCCCGTGTTTCGGCCGCGCCTTATGATTTGCGCTTTGCCACAAGCGGCGGGGGCGGATTCAGTTCCGCGATCTTGAGCAAGGCGTCGGCATGGGTGGCATGGGGACCGGTGACGAACGTCCCGCTCATCTTGGTGGTGTACCATCCCGAAACGACGCCAAGCCGAAGCGCCTCTTCCGGTTTGACGTGCCGCGACGATAGCTCTTTCGTTGTCATATCAAGCATGCATAGTCCTCCCGTTCCCGCCGAACGTCGCAATAAGTTTCAGGATCAATCGTTCGCGGGAAACAATCGAGGTGGAAAACGTAGTCAGCTTTCGCTGTCGAGCCGCGCGAAATCCTTGAGGACCGAGGCGACCAGATCGCGGTGGTGCGTATCGTGCACACCCAGCGTTGCGTAATAGAGATTCAGAATGTAACGCGCCTTCGCCGCTGCTTCGGGCCACGATGTTGCATCCGTGTCGAGCAACTCCGTTTCGATCTGAAGCTGCCGCTCGCGCAGGATTGCTGCGTGGCTCTCGGCGTCGGCGAGAATGCGCCGCAGTCCCGTCGCTTTCTGCGCTGCCATTCCGCGCCGGGAATCGAGATCGACGGGATCGTCAGACATTTGGCACCACCGCGTCCCGATGCTGCGCGTCGGCAAGATCGACCGAACCGATGGCGATCATTTCCATCGAGTGATGATGCGGCGGCGCGCCCGGCACCATGATCATGGTGGCGATGCGCCGAAAGCTCGGAAAGGACAGGCCTTCGATCATTTCCTCGTCGGTCACAATCTCGTAAGCACCAGCCGGAAGCAGGCGTTCAATGCCCTTGATGCGCGCCGGATGTTTGAAGGTGATCGTCTCCCGCCGCGTTCTCGTGATCATGAGAAGCGCTCCGCGGCAACCTGATGGTGTGGCATGAGTTGACTGTGCGCCTTTCCGGCGCGGATAGCTATCGGTTTATTGCCTGCGAACAGAGGCAATTCGCGCTAATTAAGGCGGCAACGCATTGACGTCGAAGGCCCGGCTGATTGCCCAGCTTTTTCATTTGCAGATGAACGCGTTCATGTTGTCGCGCATCCCTGCAACATTTCGTGATGGGGATACAAATCCCCGCGCTCGGAACCTCACTTATGTTCGCCATGTCCCGCCCCGTCATGAGGGGCGTTTCGCGATCGTCACGATACGCGGGGCGGGATGCGGTGGCGCGGCAGCGTCAGGCCGGAGCGAGGGTCGCAGGGCGCAAGCCCGGATCGCGCGCACGCACCCGCAAGGGCGTGCGCAACATCCGGAGGCGCGTGAGCGATGCAAGCGACGGCAGACGAACCACGCTGTGCGCGCCGGCCCAAGTCGTGTGGTCCCGACGCCCGAAGCTGGCGTCAGTCCGGCAGAGAGCCGCTTCCAACCGGAGGCGGAAACCCTCAGCAGGGATGCGGTGACGTAGCATCGTCCACCGGGGAGAGCACGAAGCAAGCCGGAGCCCCACCGCGTGCGGAACGCCGGATGCAAACGGCGTGACCGTGGCGACTACGCTCGTGTGCTTTCTCACTTTTGCACACGGGGCTGCGGATGCGCTCGCGCATCCGGCGTTCCGCGCGCCCTCATCTTGAGGGAGGAACGAACGAGAGCTTCGGGCGCCCCCGCGCCGTCATAACAACAGGGGCGATGGCGCGTGGCTGTTTGAAATTTGAATAGGAACAAGGGCGCGAGCCCTTCAACACCACCGATGTCGTCCCCGCGAAGGCGTGCGTCTTACTGCTTGAACTCGACCACCGAGAATTCGCCGCTGCGGATGCGGCCGGCGAGACCTTCGACGAACTTCGCCACCGCGTCTTCGCCATAGGTGCTGACGAGTTCAGCGAATGCGGCGAACAGGCTGGCCTGCGCCAGGCAATCGCCATCGACGCCGTCGTGACGCGCTTCCGCCCAGGCCTCGTTGAGGTAATTCAGCGCCGCCCGCTTCTGGTCCTGATCGGGCGAAAATCCGTGAACGGGCGTCCAATAGGAAGGATGCGACATGAAATCAATTTGCCTGTGGAACGCGTCCGGGCGGACTGCACGTTGAAACTGCACAGAGCATTAGCATGCAGGGCGGAGCCCGCGAGCCGGTTCTTTAGGAAAGGTTAACGGCGCGAATTCAAGTTATCGCGTTATTTCCGGCATTCCCGTTCGGGCCGGGGAAAGCTGTCCACCGGAAATTTCAGTTGGCGTAGCGCGCCGTGAGATCCCGCGAGATTTTCGAGCCTTCGTCGAGGTAGCGGCGGATGGCGACATTCGCGGCCGGCGTGCAGGAGCGGTAGGTTTGCTGGAACCCGTTATAGCCGCGGTTGAAGCTCGCGATCATCCGGCTGCGGCGATCGCCGGACGGGGTCTCGGCATCGACCAGCGCCTGCATTTCGGCGCGCCACTTCTGGCCTTCATTGGTGCCGCAGATTCCGCGCAGGTAATGCAGGGCGCCGAGGATTTCAGCCAGCCGCTGGAGATCGCCGTCGAACGGCGCAGCCGCGTCCTGGGCCCGGACCGGAACCGGACCGGCCAGTGCCGTCACCAGGAAAATCGCGAAAATCCGCTTCAGCATAAGGGCCGCATATGCCCGTTCAACGGGCCGGAAGCAAGGCAGAGACTAAAGGCCCATGATGGCGCAGGCGGAGCGGATCGTCTCGTCCAGTCCCTGGGTGACCCGCAGGCCGTGGACCGCCTCGCGCGGGGACAGCCATTTGGCATCGTCCAGTTCGTCATTGAGGGCGATCTCGTTGGCGACCCAGCGGGCAGCGAACGGCAGGACGACAAAATGGCCGTGGCCGCCGGTTCGCGGGGGCAGGGCCTCACGATAGCCGATCAGGCCGACGATCTCGATCTTGAGCCCGGTTTCCTCGCGGACCTCGCGGGCCAGCGCCTCATGCAGGCTTTCACCGAATTCCACCCGGCCGCCGGGGAAGGTGTAGACGCCCTTGGCCGGCTCGCGGGCGCGGCGGACCAGCAAAATCTTGCCGTCACGGAAAATCCCGGCGCTGACGGCGAGCTGCGGGCCGTTATGGGAAAAGCCGGTCACGGGTCAGCGGTTCATGATCTGGTCGATGTCATCGGCATCGCTGCTGCTGCCGTTGATCATGGAGCCTGCCAGGGTGACGAGCGGTTTGACCCAGCCCGCGGCTTGCTCGGCGAGGATGGTGCGGGTTTCGTCATGCCGGACCCGGCGCATGGCGTCTCCGACCGTGGTCAGGATCGAGGTCATGGTCGCGGTGATGTTGTCGAACTCGGCACGGACGGCCGGGTCGCTGGAATCATAGGCGCTGATGGCAAGGTCGCGGGCCTTGAAATTCGAGGCGGCGAAATGCTCGCGATAGCTCATCGGCTGCCAGCCGAGAAAGTCCTCGAAACATTCCGGAATGTCGGGGATCATTTCAAGCAGCATGATCGCTTCGTTGAAATGGTTCAGATAATCTGTGGCGAGCCCGGTGCGGGGATTGATGTTGGCGTCGCGCAGCCGCTGGGCGCGGGCGGCCATGTCATCGGCCAACTGGGCGTCTGAGGGGCCGCACTCGTCGTCAGCGGGGGACATTGCGTGCAGGGCGGAATTCGACATCGTGATGGATGTTTGGGCATCGCAGGTTAAAGGTGGCTGAACAAGTTTTGCTTATGTGTCATTTTCCAGCGCTGAGGCTTTATTTTCGAGTCTTTTTATGTGCGGGCGATACCTGATTACATCATCCCCCGAGGCGCTGCGCCGGCTGTTCGGCTATGGCGAGCAGCCGAATTTTCCGCCCCGGTATAACGTTGCTCCGACCCAGCCGGTGCCGGTGGTGATCCTCGAAAACGGCGTCCGCCAGTTCCGGCTGATGCGCTGGGGTTTTCTGCCGTCATGGGTGAAGGACCCGCGCAAGTTCGCGCTCGTCATCAATGCGCGCGCCGAAACCGTTTTGGAGAAGCCCTCGTTCCGCAATGCCATCCGGCGGCGGCGGTGCATTCTTCCGGCGGATGGCTATTACGAGTGGAAGACATCACCCACGCGCAAGCGGCCGCATCTTATCCGCCGCCGTGACGGCGCGCCGATCGGTTTTGCCGGCGTGGCCGAAACATGGATGGGACCGAACGGCGAGGAGGTCGATACCGTCGCTATCGTGACGGCTCCCGCGGCGCCGGAGATGGCGGCGCTGCATGACCGCGTTCCGGTGACGATCGAGCCGCGAGATTTCGATCGCTGGCTCGACGGCGGCGAGATCGATCTTGAACCCGCGCTGGAATTGCTGGTGGCGCCGCGGGCGGGGACTTTCGTCTGGCACGAGGTGTCAACCGCAGTGAACCGCGTCGACAATGACAGCGCGGACCTGATCCTGCCGTGCAGCGAAGAGGACATCGCCATCGCCGAGGCTGCGAGCCGCAAGCAACCCAAAGAGCCGCAAAGAAAGCTCAAGGCCTCTGCGCCCGAAGAGGACAACGGGCAGGGCTCTTTGTTTTAGAGGATCGCTGTTCTAGAGGTGCTTCGCGCCGGTCACGTCGCGGAAAATGTTCAGCGCCGCGTATTGCAGCAGCATGATGGTCTTGGCGTCGACAATGCGGCCGTCCGCGATCATCGCGAACGCCTCGGCGACCGGCAGTTCCAGCGTCTCGATATCTTCGCCTTCGTGGGCAAGACCGCCGCCGCTTCCGATCTTCATATCGGGCTGATATTCGGCGATGAAGAAATGGAGTTTTTCGGTGACCGCGCCCGGACTGGTGAAGGCTTCGAAGATTTTCTTGATGGGGCCAAGGCGATAGCCGATCTCTTCTTCCGCTTCGGAGCGGATGCGTGCTTCGGGCTCGGCGTCGTCCAGCGAACCGGCAGGCGCTTCAACCAGCAGGCCATCATATCCGTTGGCATAGGTGGGATAGCGGAACTGTCGGATCAGGATCACGGTGCGCTGCGCACGGTTGTAAGGGAGTATTGTCACGCCGTCGCCGCGATCGAAGGTTTCGCGATGCTGTGTTTGCCATTCACCGCTGGAGCGCCGCCAGTCGAAGGTTGTCGAACGTAGTTTGTATTTGTTGTCCGAGAGCACGCGGACGTCTTTGATGCGAATGCGGTCGCTCACGCTCATGCAGTTACCTTCAGGACTTGTCGGAAGTTGCTGTCAGGGCGTCATCGGGCGGCCATCGAGCCACTTTGCATAGACGACGCGCTCCTGCTGATCATAATCAAGCGTCTCGTAAAATGCTTGTACACGGGTGTTGTCTGCACGAACCAGCAGTTGGAGTTTCTCGATGCCACGATCGCGCAACCAGTCTTCCGCCGAGGCCATGATCGCGCGCCCGTATCCCTTGTTGTGGTGATCAGGGTCCACGGCGACATAATAGACCCAGCCGCGATGTCCATCGTGTCCGACCATGACGGTTGCAACGATGGTGTTTCCGTCGCGGCCGACGAGTACCTCCGAGTTGGTCTTGCCGCGCGCACGTGCAATGTCCGCCTGCGGTTCGTTCCATGGTCGCGTCAGTTCGCAGCGCTTCCACAGCGCAACGACATCGGGAATATCGGCGTCGGCGATAGCGCTGATGGCGAGGTTGCTTGTTGTGGTTGCCGATGCGTCGGTCACAGCACCTTGCCCGGGTTGAGAATATTGAGCGGATCGAGCAGATGCTTGATCGACCGCATAATGTCGAGGGCAACGGGGTCTTTGACATTCGGGAGTTCGTCGCGCTTCAGCACGCCGATGCCGTGCTCGGCGGAAATCGATCCGCCATGCTTTGCGACGACCGCATGCACCACGTCGTTCATGTCGTGCCAGCGCGCGAGATAGTCCGCCATGTCAGCTCCGATCGGCTGGCTGACATTGTAGTGGATGTTGCCGTCGCCAAGATGACCGAATGCAAACGGCCGGGCGCCGGGAATGAGTTTGGTCACGGCGGCGTCGGCTTCGCGCAGAAAATCCGGCACAGCGGCGACGGGGACGGAAATATCGTGCTTGATCGAACCGCCTTCGGGCTTCTGCGCCGGTGAAATGACTTCGCGCAGCTTCCAGAAAGCCGCGCGCTGGTCGAGATTGGCGGCGATCACGGCGTCGTTGACGATGCCGTCCTCCATGCCTTTGCCCAGGATCGCCTCGATGGTGTCGCGGGCGTCGTCCCGCGGCGAGGAGATTTCCATCAGAACGTACCAGGGGTGACGGCCGGACAGCGGCGCGCGGATCGATGGGCCGTGCTTCACGGTGAAGTCGATGGCGATCTGCGGGATCAGTTCGAAGCTGGTCAGGCTTCCTGCCGCGATGTTGCGCGACATGTCGAGCAATGTGAGCGCATCCTCCGGGGAAGCGATGGCAGCGAAGGCCGTCTCGACGGAGCGCGGCTTCGGAAACATCTTCAGCGTCGCGGCGGTAATGATGCCGAGCGTGCCTTCCGCGCCGATGAAGAGATCGCGGAGGTCGTAGCCGGTGTTGTCCTTCTTCAGGCTCGACAGACCATGCATGATGCGGCCATCGGCGAGCACGACTTCAAGCCCGAGCACGAGATCGCGCGCAACCCCGTAAGCAAGCGCGGCGATGCCGCCGGCATTGGTGGAGAGATTGCCGCCGATGGTGCAGCTTCCTTCCGCGCCGAGCGACAGCGGAAACAGCCGGTCGGCATCGGTGGCGCGCTGCTGCGCATTGGCGAGGATCACACCGGCTTCGACAGTCATGGCGTTGGATTGCGTATCGACGGCGCGGATCTTGTCGAGACGCCGTGTCGAGATCACCACTTCGCCGTTGTGCGGCGTCTGGCCGCCGACGAGGCCCGTATTGCCGCCCTGCGGCACCAGCGCGGTTCTCGTCTCGGTGGCGAGCTTGCAGATCGCGGAGACTTCCGCGGTCGAGCCCGGACGAAGTACCAGCGGTGAGTGGCCCTGAAACAGGCCTCGTTCTTCGGTGAGGTAGGGGGCGGCGTCGTGCGGATCGGTCACCGCATACTTCTCGCCAACGATCGCGGCAAAGCGCGCCAGCAACTCGGGCGACAGAACGGGGGGCGGTGGCTGCACGATATTCATGTCGTTATCAAAGTCCTGATCTGTCAGCTTCTTGGAACGGCGGCGCGTTGCAGGCGATCGTTGATGGCTTCGCCGAGACCCTCATTGGGCACTGCCATGACCGCGATGGCATGGGACCCGCGCGCATCGAGTTCGCGAAGATAACCGAAAAGATTCGCGGCGGCCTCCACCAGATCGCCGGCTTCCGACAAATTCATGACGCTGGCCCGTTCGGAGCCGGGAATCATGCGCGGCCCGAATGCCAGCAGTGCTTCTCCAGCTTCCAGCCGGTGCGCATTGAGCCGCACGGGGGTGTGCGGCGCGTAGTGCGAAGCCAGCATGCCCGGCGCCAGCGGAAGCGCCTCGGCTGAATTATGGTCCTCCGGCACGCGCGCGAGCTTTTCGCCCAGGACGCGTTCGATGTCCTCACGGGGAAGTCCGCCGGGCCGCAGCAGCAATGGCGTCTCGAAGCAGCCGACGATGGTGGATTCGACGCCGACCGAGACAGGTCCTCCGTCGACGATGAGATCGATGCGGCCGGAAAGGTCGCCGAAGACATGCTCCGCCGTTGTCGGCGAGACGTGTCCGGAGATATTGGCAGACGGCGCAACGATGGGCTTGCCGAAAGCCCGCAAAATCTCATGAGCGACCGGATGGGCGGGGACCCGAACCGCAACCGTCTCAAGCCCGGCGGTGGCGAGATCGGACACCGGACATCCCGGAGCTTTCGGCAGCACCAGTGTCAGCGGTCCCGGCCAGAAGGTTTCCGCGAGACGCAAACTCCTGTCATCGAAGCGTGCAATGCGCCTGGCGGCCTGCAAATCACCGACATGGGCGATGAGAGGATTGAACGAGGGGCGTCCCTTCGCCTCGTAAAGCCGGGCGACGGCGCGGGCATTGGTGGCGTCCGCGCCCAGTCCGTAGACTGTCTCGGTCGGAAACGCGACAAGTCCGCCGCCCTCAAGGCAGCGCGCAGCGGTGTCCGCTGCGCCGGAAGCGGGAAGAATTGCCGTTTTCAAACCAAGTTTCATCGCATGAGCCGCGCCATCGTGGCGTTTATTGAGGGATTTGATCCCTTATACAGCTTCTTGCGGTCCGCGAGAGCCGACGCTATACCGGCGCCCATGTCGGAGTGTGGCTCAGCCCGGTAGAGCACTGCGTTCGGGACGCAGGGGTCGCAGGTTCAAATCCTGCCACTCCGACCATAACTCTCAGAAAAATCAGCTATTTTTCCCCTGTGAGGCCCTCGGCGCTGCCTTGGTCGAAGATCGCCCGCGCCGTCAGCGTCCGCTGACCCGGGTCCAGTTTTCGCCGCCGCAGATGGCGCCGACGCAACCCTCGACGCGCAAGGTTCTAGGCCCCATCAACAAGACCTTGCTGTCGTATACCTTGCCGTCATCGCCATTGTAGATGCGACCGGCCCACGTGCCGGGGCCGCTAGGGGTCATTCCGATGAAGAGCTGCACGCCGACCATGGGCCGCGATGCCAAATCAGGGTCGGGATTTTTGTCGTCGGTCTGCGGTTTCCCCGTTGCAGGATCGATTGCCTCGCGCAGCCAGGCGACCTTTCCGCACAGAGCCCGTCCACACTGGGTGACCTGAATCCGTGCGTCGCCCTTTTCCGTAAGCCAAAGACCCAGCGGAGATCCTTCGTCGGCCCTGGCGGCGCTCAAGCCACCCAACAAAACAACCAGCGCCAAAATGAGATTCAATTTCGAATTCATGACCAACCTGTACTGCTCCGAAGCCCCCGGCGCGGAGCGAACCTATACAGGCCGATCCGTTATTCAAGCCGCGGAACCATTCTGACCGGCGTGTTTTTGGCGATTGTCACATCGCAGACACCATCCGACAGTTTTCGCGCCGGGCTGCGGCGAACTGTCGTCATTGATGCGTCCGAGATGGCGTAAATCGCGCCATGGATATTGCTTTCACGGCGGTCTTTGGTCCTTATACAGAAGCCTGATTCAGGCTTTTATTATTGCTGCCAGCCGGTTGAGGGCATGCACGAACTTATTCGCGATATTACCTTTTCGATCCTGTTTGCCTGGGTGCTGGGCCTTGCCGGTCATTTTTTCCGGCAACCCCTGATTCTCGCGTATCTGGTCGCCGGATTCGTCATCGGCCCTTACGGCATGGGCTGGGTCAAGTCGCAGGAATCGATCAGCACGATCTCCGAACTCGGCCTGATCTTCATGCTGTTCATGATCGGGCTGGAAATCGATCTGAAGAAGATCATCAGGGCCGGTCGCGTTATCCTGTTCGCCGCCGGCGGTCAGTTGATCGGCGCATGTGTGCTCGGCGTGGCGTTTTTCCTCGCCATTGGTCTGTCACTGGGCGCGGGCAAGTTCGACGCGCTTTACCTGACAGTCGCCTGTGCGCTGTCGAGCACCGTCATCATCGTCAAGGTGCTCTACGAGAAGCGGGAACTGGATACGCTGCCGGGCCGCATCACGCTCGGCGTCCTGGTGCTCCAGGACATTTTCGCGATCCTGTTTCTCGCGGTGCAGCCCAGCCTCGCCGATTTGCAGATCAGTATTGTCCTGCTCTCGATCGGCCGCGTCGGGCTGCTGGTGGCGACCGCGATGATCCTCAGCCGGTTCGTCCTGCCGAAGATCTTTCACCAGATCGCGCGCAGCCCCGAACTGGTCATGCTCGGTGCGCTGGCATGGTGCTTTCTGATCGGCGAAGTCGCCGAACGCCTGCATCTGTCGCGCGAGATGGGATCGCTCGTGGCGGGCGTGTCGCTCTCGACGTTTCCCTATGCGCTCGATGTCACGGCGAAGGTCACCACGCTGCGGGACTTCTTCATCACGCTGTTCTTCGTGGCGCTCGGCATGACAATTCCGATTCCGAATTCGTCCACCATCTGGCTGGCGCTGGTCATTGCGGCGTTCACGGTGGTCAGCCGCATCCTCACGACATTCCTGCCGCTCTACTTCATGAAGCAAGGGTTGCGCGCCAGTCTTTTGCCGGCACTCAATCTTGCGCAGATCAGCGAATTCTCGCTCGTGATTATTCAGACCGGTATTGTGGCGGGACACATCACAGCCCAAACATCCAGTGCCGCGTCGTTCGCGTTCGTGATCCTCGCGGTGCTTTCGACCTTTGTGATCATGCGCAGCGACCCGATCACCCGGTGGGCCATCGGTGCGTTGAAAAGAATTGGATTTCTTGATCTCGACCAGGCCCATATCGCCGATGCCGATCACGAGGGCGGACACGGCACGGCGCGGCGTATCGTCATTCTCGGTTTCTTCCGGGCGGCGAGCGCGCTGCTCAGCGAGATCGAGCGGAAGAATGCCTCCCTGCTTGAGCAGATCAGCGTCGTCGACTTCAATCCGAACGTGTTTCGCACGCTCACGGCGCGCGGCATTCATGTCATCTACGGCGACATCAGCAACATCGACACGCTGCTGCATGCCGGTGTCGGCAAGGCCGAGATTATCATTCTCAGCGTGCCGGACTCGCTGCTGAAGGGCGCCAATAACGAGAAGCTGGTCCGCCACGTCCGCTCGATGAATCCCAATGCGAAGATCATTTCGACGGCGGACCTGCTGGCAGACGTGTCCGATATTTATGCGGCGGGCGCGGACTACGTCACCGTGACCCGCCTCACCGATGCAGCGGAACTCTACAGGGTCATTGATGCCGCCGATCAGGGCCTGCTGGAGGAAAAGCGCGCCGAGATGGACGACCTTCTGAGCGAGCGCCGCGAAGTCCTGCCCTGAGGCTTCGGCGGCAGTGCTCCGGAGCGCGTTCCGCCGTGCGGAAGCTTCGCGCGTTTAAAACCGCGAAATCCGTTCCCTCTGGACCTCTTGCCCGGATTTGGCAGGGGCATATCTCTTGTTTGAAGCCGTCAAAGGCCAGTGGATGACGGCCATGTGGACGGGACAGTTGCGCGGGCCCGCGCCCTGCGCCATACGATCTGCACCCCTTTTGAGAGCAAGAGCGCGTTATGGCCCATCCTATCCCTGAAGTTTTGAAGGCGTTTGCCGCGGGTGAAATCGTTGTGGTGACCGACGACGATGACCGTGAAGGCGAGGGCGATCTGATCGTCGCCGCCACGCTTTGCACGGCGGAGAAGATGGCCTTCATCATCCGCCACACCTCGGGCATCGTCTGCGCCCCGATCACCGCCGATAACGCCCGCCGGCTTCGGCTCGATCCGATGGTCGCCCATAACGACTCCAACCACACCACCGCGTTCACGGTGTCGATTGACTACAAGCCCGGCATGACCACCGGCATTTCGGCGGAAGAGCGCACGGTCTGCTGCCGGGCACTCGCCAATCCCAATGCGGGCGCCAGCGATTTCGCGCGCCCCGGCCATATCTTCCCGCTGATCGCGCGCGATGGCGGCGTCCTGCTGCGCTCGGGTCATACCGAAGCGGCGGTCGATCTCTGCAAGTTGTGCGATCTGCCGCCGGTCGGCGTCATCAGCGAACTGATGAACGACGACGGCACGGTGATGAAGGGCGAGCAGGTCGTGAAGTTCGCGGCCCAGCACAACCTCAAGCATGTCACCATCGCTGACATGATCTCGTACCGGCAGGCGCGCGAGAAGCTGATCGAGCGGGTCTCGACCTTCACCGTCGACAGCCCGATCGGGCAATTGGATGGCTATGCGTACCGTTCGCCGTTCGATCCGGTCTATCATGTCGCTTTCGTCTACAAGGGTGTCGGCAACGGCCAGAACGTGCTGGCGCGTTTCCACAAGCCTAATATCGTGAAGGACATCTTCTTCGGGTCGGGCCGGATTCTCGCGGCACTGGAGCACTTCAAGAAGAACGGCAGCGGCGTATTGGTCTATCTGCGCGATGGTGCAGCGGGCGTGCCTGTTGCTCCGATCGCTGACGATCATTCGGCGGAGGCTGACCGTCATCGGCAGTGGCGTGAAGTCGGCGTCGGCGCGCAAATCCTGCGCGATCTCGGCGTAACGTCGATCCGGCATCTCACCTCATCGGCGCACGACTACAAAGGTCTTTCGGGATTTGGCATCGAAATCATCGCCAATGAGCCATTCGAGAGCTAGGTGCTCGCGCGCGGGAACAGGTTTTGAGCTTGCAACCTGACGCCGACGATTTATCGTGATTTCACAGCAGCAGTCTAAAGCTGAAAGGATTTTGTCATGAGTGCCCGCCCGCAGACCAAGGACAAGCCAGCCAAGGCGACATTCCAGTGGGACGATCCGTTCCTGCTCGACGAGCAGTTGACCGAGGACGAGCGCATGATCCGCGACACCGCGCGCGCTTACGCCCAGGACAAGCTGTTGCCGCGCGTCACGCAGGCGTATGCCGAAGAGAAGACCGATCGCGAAATTTTCAACGAGATGGGTGAGCTCGGCCTGATCGGCGTCACGCTGCCGGAAGAATACGGCTGCGCCAATGCGAGCTACGTGGCTTATGGCCTGGTCGCGCGCGAGATCGAGCGAGTCGATTCCGGCTACCGCTCCATGAACAGCGTGCAGTCGTCGCTGGTGATGTATCCGATCTACGCCTATGGCGACGAGACCCAGCGCAAGAAATACCTGCCCAAGCTTGCCACCGGCGAGTGGGTCGGCTGCTTCGGCCTCACCGAGCCCGACGCCGGTTCCGATCCCGACGGCATGAAGACCCGGGCCGAGAAGGTCGCGGACGGCTATCGCCTGACCGGCTCGAAGATGTGGATCTCCAACGCGCCGATCGCCGACGTGTTCGTGGTGTGGGCGAAATCCGCTGCGCACGACAATAAGGTCCGCGGCTTCATTCTCGAGAAGGGCATGAAAGGTCTGTCAGCGCCGAAGATCGGCGGCAAGCTGAGCTTGCGCGCCTCGATCACCGGTGAAATCGTGATGGACGGCGTCGTGGTTCCGGAAAGCGCGCTGCTGCCGAACGTTACGGGTCTGGCAGGTCCGTTCGGTTGCCTCAACCGCGCTCGCTATGGCATTTCGTGGGGCGCCATGGGCGCTGCGGAAGACTGCTTCCAGCGCGCGCGCCAGTACACGCTCGACCGCAAGCAGTTCGGCCGGCCGCTCGCGGCGACGCAGCTTGTGCAGAAGAAGCTTGCCGACATGGAAACTGAAATCGCGCTCGGTCTTCAGGGCTCGCTTCGGGTCGGCCGCCTGATGGATGAAGGCAAGATGGCGCCCGAGATGATCTCGATCATGAAGCGCAACAACTGCGGCAAGGCGCTCGACATCGCCCGCGTTGCCCGCGACATGCATGGCGGCAACGGCATCTCGAGCGAATACCATGTGATGCGTCACGCGCAGAACCTCGAGACCGTGAACACCTACGAGGGCACCCACGACGTTCACGCCCTCATTCTCGGCCGCGCCATCACCGGCATTCAGGCGTTTTCGTAACGCCTTGCCAGGCGAGGGCTGAACTTGAGCGATAACGAAGACATTCCGTTCAATCGGGATTTCCCGCTTGCGCCCGGCGTCGTGGACGAGGTCGTCCCCGGCGTTCGGCGGGTGTTGTGCAACAATCCGAGCCCGTTCACGTTCACCGGAACGGTGAGCTACATCGTCGGCAAGGGCAACGTCGCCATCATCGATCCGGGCCCTGCCGATGAAGCCCACATCCAGGCGTTGCTCGACGCGGTGCGCGGCGAGACCGTGACACATATTTTTCTTACCCATACCCACAAGGATCATTCGCCGGGCACACCGCGCCTCAAGGCCGCGACGGGCGCGACGGTTTATGCCGAAGGGCCGCATCGTGCTTCGCGTCCGCGTCATGGCAGCGAACTTGCGCCGACCGAATCCGGCGCGGACTATGAGTTTCGCCCCGACGTGATCCTGAAGGACGGAGAGAGCGTCACCGGTGATGGCTGGCAGCTTGAGGCTGTTGCCACGCCGGGACACACGGCCAACCACATGGCTTTCGCGTGGGCCGAGCGCAAACTGATGTTTGTCGGCGATCACGTCATGGGCTGGTCGACCTCGATCGTCGCGCCGCCCGACGGATCCATGGTCGATTACATGGCCTCGCTCGAACGGCTGACCCGCCGCGGCGAGCAGCTCTATTTCTCCGGCCACGGCCCGGAAATCCCCGACGCGGTGCGGTATGTGAAGTTTCTGATCCGCCACCGCAAGGCGCGTGAAGACTCGATCCTGTATCGGCTGGCCAAGGGCGAAGCGGATATCCCGACCATTGTGCGCGCGAGCTATATCGGTATCGATCCGCGTCTGATCGGCGCGGCGGGTTATTCGGTGCTGGCGCACCTTGAGGATCTGGTTGCGCGCAATGTGGTTGCGACCGACGGTGATCCCACCATCGACGGCACCTATCGCTTGGTCGCGCCCTTGGCTTGAGGCTTGGCCGGCGTTATCAGCTTCTTCACGGGTTGGGCGGTGTCGACGGCATCATTCAATTCTTCTGCGAACTTGGTGATGCGCGCCGCGTTGGAGCCGAGATCGTGCTCGAAATAGCGCGACGATGAGCGCATATCGACCCGGGCACTGTCGCCGTCCGGTGTGATGCGGATCGCCACGTCCTCGCGGAAACCCATGATCGGCGTACGCGCCACCGCCTCGATCCGGCCGATCCGCTGTGGCGGCAATGGCGGGCGTTCGTCAATGATCAGCCACTTGTGCCGGTTCACCAGGCGCAGGGCCATCTCATAAGCCTTCTGGGCCGGGACATCGATGCTGATAGGCTCGACATCGGGGTAGGCGGTACGCTGCTGTTCGGCTGAATAGAGGCCTGCATAGACGGCGGGGTTCGCGCCATCGCCGGCGCGCAGCCGCGCCAGTGCCTCGAACCGGGGCGGATCGATCGGATCGGTGGTGATGTCGTGAATCGCGGGCAGCGTGCGGTACTGGAATGCAAGATAGGCCGGGTAGGCGAGGATCGCGGCGTCGATCAGAAAAGCCAGCAGAATGCGGCTCATGCCGCGCGAGCCGTTCTGCCAGATCGCCGCGAAGGCGGCGAGACCAACCAGGATTGAGAGGCCAGCACAGGCGAGCGCGCCGAAAAGGGTCGTTAGCGCCGGTTTGAAATCGAGGACACCGAACCTGACGATAACCACAGCAACGACCGATGCGAGCAGCGAAAACACCGCGAGGCGCCGCGACCAGGACGCGAGGGCGGAGATCGGCTCCATCTGGTAAGCGGCGGCAATCCGGCGGGCCATGCCTCGAATCCGTGTCTGCGTGGTCTGAAAGGGTGCGCCGGTGACCTAGCCCATTTTGAGGGCTGGTGGGAAGCAGGTTTGGGAACCGGATAGGAAAATGCCCGGCGCGAGGCCGGGCATTTGGAACCTTTCGATATCCGGCGATCAGGCCGCCGCCGTCGGGAATTGGTAGTCCTTGAACTGATCCCGAAGCGCGGTCTTCAGGATCTTGCCGGTGGCGGTGTGCGGAATGGCGTCCACGAACTGAACGTCGTCCGGCATCCACCATTTGGCGATCTTGCCGTCCATGTATTGCAGGATCTCCTCGCGGTTCGCCTTCTGCTCCGGCTTAAGCTGCACGATCAAAAGGGGACGCTCGTCCCACTTCGGATGATGCACGCCGATGACCGCAGCCTCCAGCACCTTTGGATGGCCGACCGCGAGGTTTTCGAGATCGATCGACGAAATCCATTCACCGCCCGACTTGATCACGTCCTTGGAGCGGTCGGTGATCCGCATATAACCGTGGCCGTCGATGGTCGCGACGTCGCCGGTGTCGAAGAAGCCCCTGTCGTCGAGGATATTTGTCTCGACGCGGTAGTAGCCTTTCGAAACCGCCGGCCCGCTTACCTTGAGGCGGCCGAAGGTCTTGCCGTCCCACGGCAGTTCCTTGCCGGCGTCGTCGGTGATTTTCATCTGCACGCCGAACGGCGGATAACCTTGCGTCTGCAGGATATCGAGCCGGGCCTCGCCCGTCAGGTTTTCGAACGGAGGCTTGAGGGCGCCCACGGTGCCGATCGGGCTCATCTCGGTCATGCCCCAGGCGTGACGGACTTCGCATCCCATATCGACGAACGCCTTGATCATGGAGCGCGGCATCGCCGATCCGCCGCAGATCACGACCTTGAGGTCGGGCAGCGTCTTCTTCTCCGCGGCCATGTATTGCAGCAGCATCAGCCAGACCGTCGGCACGCCGGCGGTATAGGTCACCTTCTCGGTGGAAAGCAGTTCATAGACCGATGCACCGTCGAGCTTGGCGCCCGGCATCACCAGCTTGGTGCCCATGGTTGGTGCGGAGAATGCGATGCCCCAGCTGTTGGCATGGAACAGCGGCACCACCGGCAACATGGTGTCGCTGGCGCGGGTGCCAAGCGCGTCCGTGTTGTTTGCCATCAGGGCGTGGAGAACGTTCGAGCGGTGCGAATAGAGCACCCCCTTCGGATCGCCCGTGGTGCCTGAAGTGTAGCACATCGCGGCTGCGGTGTTCTCGTCGAACTCCTTCCACTGAAAATTGCCATCGACCTCGGCGATCCACTCTTCGTAGGAGATCGCATTCTTCAGCGTGGTCTGCGGCATATGAGCCTTGTCGGTGAACACGATGAAGCGTTCAACGGAAGGCATCTTGTCGGCGATCTTTTCCAGCAGCGGAACGAAAGTCAGGTCTGTCATCATGATGCGGTCTTGCGCATGATTGACGATCCAGACGATCTGGTCAGGGAACAGCCGTGGATTGACGGTATGGCAAATGGCGCCGATGCCCATGATGCCGTACCATGCTTCGAGATGACGCCAGGTGTTCCATGCAATGGTGGCGACGCGGTCCCCGATCTTGATGCCGTGCTTGTCGAGCTGCTGGCCGACCTTCAGCGCGCGGGCACGAATTTCGGCGTAGTTGGTGCGATGAATAGGCCCTTCGACCGATCGCGTCACGACTTCCTGCTTGCCATGAATCGCCGCCGCGTGATCGATAATCCGATGACACAACAAGGGCCAATTTTGCATCAATCCAAGCATTCGGTATTCCCTCCTCAAGACATTCTTTTTGTTGGTGTGATCGTTGCTCCCCGAAGGGATTGGAATGAACTTTAGCGCGGACCACGCGGCCCGCAAATGGCCTTGTAACTGGCATGCCACGGGTCGGCTGCCGGTGCTCTTTTTTTTGGCGTTGGCGGCGGTCCTTACATGTGCTGCGTCGATGGAGGCAAGTGCCAATGTGCCGCTGCCGCGGCCACGGCCTGCTGACGCGCCCGCTGCGGCCGAGCCGGAAGGGGGGCCGCCCGATCAGGCGCCGCCCGTGCAAGAGCCAGCGGAGGCCAGGCCTCCCGAGCTTTCGGCGTGCAGGAAGGCGCTGACCGAAGATATCGCAATCGCGCCCTCGATCCCGCCCATCAAGGGGCCCGGCGGGTGCGGCGGCGAGGACCTGGTGCGCCTTGAGGCGATCGTGTTGTCGCCGACCCAGCGGGTGGCGCTGAAGCCTGCGGCGATCCTCCGCTGCACCATGGCCGCTGCGGTGGCCGACTGGATTCGCACCGACATGGCGCCGCTGGCGGCGAAGCTCGGCACCACCATCAGTGAACTCGATAATTTCGATTCGTTTGAATGCCGTGGCCGCAATCGCGTCCGCGGAGCAAAACTCTCCGAACACGGGCTTGCCAACGCGCTCGACGTGAGGGGCATGACGTTTGCGAACGGCAATAAGCTGTCGTTGACCGATCGCACGGCGTCACGCGAGATCCGCGAGAAGGTGCTGGCCTCGGTCTGCACGCGCTTTACCACGGTGCTTGGACCAAGCTCGGACTGGTACCACGAGGACCATATTCATCTCGACCTCGCGCAGCGGCGCGGCAACTACAAACTTTGCCAATGGGGCGTCCACGATCCGCTGCCGGCAGTCGCGCCGCTCCTACCGGCCGAGCGGCCCGAGGAAGCTCCGCCGCGTCCGACTGCGGAAGAGAAGGCCGCATCCGGGAAGCCATCCGAGGCCGCACCGGAGGCCGCTTCAGAGGACGATGACGGCAAGCCGGCGGCGCCTGCGAAGCCGCGTGGCAAGTTGTCCCGGCGGAGCGGCGCTCAATAAAAAAGCGCCGGACTGACCGGCGCTTTTGATCTGGTTCAGTTCAGCGAAGCTTAGAACGGACCCGTTCCGCCGCCGGCGCCTTGCAGCGCCATCTTCGAGTTGTAGGGCGAGTCACCCTGCTTCGGATCGAGCACCACCACGACCGTGCCCTGCTTGGCGCGGCTGTAAAGATCGATCACGTCCTCGTTGGTCATGCGGATGCAGCCTGAGGAAATCGACGCGCCGATATATTCCGGCTGGTTGGTGCCGTGAATGCGGAACAGCGTGTCGCGATTGCCCTGATAAAGATACAGCGCACGCGCGCCGAGCGGATTGTCCGGGCCGCCGGGGACCGACTGCGGCAGACCTTCGATGCGCTTGTGAATGTCCGCTGTGGGGGTCCACTTCGGCCATTCCTGCATGTTTCCGACGCGAGCGATGCCGGAGAACGCGAGCGCCTCTTCGCCGACTGTGATGCCGTAGCGGATCGCCTTGCCGCCCTCCAGCACGTAGTAGAGATAGTGATTGTCGGAATCCACCACGATGGAGCCCGGCGATTCCTTGCGATGATAGTTGACGATCGCGCGCCGGAACGGCGCCGCCACTTCCACCTTCTCATAGCGCGCCTTGGCCAGAAGCTCCTTGTCGCGCGGCTTGAGGGTAGCTTCCGGTGATTTCTCGTAAGTGGCCGACGTCGCCTGCATGCAGCCGGCGAGCGAAAGACCTGCGAGAAGAACGATAATTTTTGAGCCGAACGAGGACATTCCGAAGTTCCAAAAGAGGGCGCGGGGTGTGTCTTCACGCCAAATCTAGCCGGAAGAAGCTTCCGATTTCGTTACCCTTATTTGCGCCGAAACGCGCCGATTTTCCAGCGCTTCCAGGACGGTTTTGCCATGCAGCACGCCACCTGTGGCATTTGCGCCTCAGGAGAAGGGGCGATTAAACCAGAGGGTGCTTAAAGGCCCGGCAAAGGCCCGGATTTCGGGCCCTTCAGGCCAATCAGGACGTCCGGGAGGACGTCATTCTGCAGTCGCCACGGCGAATCGCTCTCCTTTTTGGATGTTGCTCCGGTTAGGAAAATGATCACGTCCTCGTTATTCATCGCCCGGGAATCGATGCGGCAGCCGCCGGTCGGATTCGTCGGTCTCCCATCGGATCGACCGGACCGGCCTGACGTCGATCGCTCCGGCTGCCTCGTCCCGCATGACAATTGTATGTCTCGTCGCCGTTCGTGCAGGAATCGAAGAGATTGCGCTTTGAGAGCAGATAGACGACACGTTGTTCGCGAAAGAGAGATTCCGGGAGTCGCATATGTTGTCGGTCTTCGTTCCCACTGCATCGTCGTTGAAGAAATTCGACAACGTCGAGGCCGACGCGCTGCCGCCGAACGCGATCTGGATCGACATGAAGTCGCCATCTCCTGGTGAAGACAAGGCGGTCGAAAAACTGGTCGGGATCGAAATCCCGACCCGCGAAGACATGCAGGAGATCGAGATTTCCAGCCGCCTCTATGTAGAGAACGGCGCGCGCTACATGACCGCGACGCTGATGTGCGCGGCGGATTCGCAGGCACCGCGGACAACGCCAGTGACGTTCATCCTGACCGATCACCGCCTCGTCACTGTGCGTTACGACGAGCCAAAGCCTTTCGCGCTGATTGCGGCGAAGCTCGCGCGGAGCTGTTCGCCGAGCATTACCGGCGATGGCGTTCTTCTCGAATTGCTTGATGGTGTCATCGATCGCTGCGCCGACATTCTGGAGCGGGCCGGCGCGGATGTGGATGCGGTTTCTTCGCAGATTTTCGAACCTTCCGCCGAGCGCGGCCACGCGCGCACCTATTCGCAAATCCTTCTGACCATCGGCAAGAAGGGCGACCTGACCTCGAAGGTTCGCGAGAGCCTTGTCTCAATCGGCAGGCTGATATCTTTCGTCACTGTCGAGACCGATGCCGGACGCTGGAGCAAGGAGCAGAAGGCGCAATTCAAGACCTTGCAGCGCGACGTGTCATCACTGACGGATCACGCTTCCTATCTGTCGAACAAGATCACCTTCGTGCTCGACGCCATGCTGGGTGTTGTCAATCTCGAGCAGAACAACATCATCAAGCTGTTCTCGGTGATGGCGGTGGTGCTGATGCCGCCAACGCTGATCGCATCAATCTATGGCATGAATTTCAAGGTGATGCCGGAACTGGAGCATCCCTGGGGTTATCCGTCGGCGCTGATCGCAATGCTTGTCGCGGCGATCGGGCCGTATCTGTTCTTCAAGTGGAAGCGGTGGCTGTAATTGCGGCCAGGTAGCTATTTCGCAAGCTTCGCAATCGCCGCCTTGATTGGCCGCGCGGCGCTGTCGTAGTCGGCCCATGCCTTGGTCTTCGCGAGCAGCGCCGGCACGGTGCGCAACGTATACCTCATCGGATCGAGATCGCTGCGCACCTGCGCCCATGTCATCGGCATCGACACCGGTGCGCCGTCGCGGGCGCGCGGCGACAGCGGGGCCACCGCCGTCGATGTCCGGTCGTTGCGCAGATAGTCGAGGAAGATTTTGCCCTCGCGCTGCTTCTTCGACATGTTGAGCAGATAGTGTTCGGGGCTGTCCGCCGCCATCTGCTGGCAGACGGCCTGCGCGAACGCCTTGGCGGTTTTCCAGTCGACCTTGTCTTTCTTCGCATCCTTCAGCGGCGTGACGACATGCAACCCCTTGCCCCCGGTGGTCTTGCAGAAGCTTTCCAGCCCGAGATCCGTCAATCGCTCGCGCATCTCGCGTGCCGCATCGACGACAGCAGAGAACGCGACGTCGGGCGAAGGATCGAGATCGAAGACAAGCCGTCCAGGAACATCGGGCTCGTTCGGCGCACAGTTCCAGGGATGCAGTTCGAGTCCGCCGATCTGTGCCACCGCGACCAGTCCCTCGACGCGATCGATCTGCACATACGGCTTCTTGTCACCGGAGACCTTCACCAGATCGAGCAATTTCGACATGCCGGTCATGGCGTGACGTTGAAAGAAAGTCTCGCCGCCGATTCCGTCGGGGGCCCTGATGATGGAGCAGGGCCGGCCCTTGATATGCGCGATCAGCCAGTCGCCGACCTTCTCCATGTAGTGAGCGAGATCGAGTTTGGTGACGGGCTCGCCATCGCCGCCATCTGGCCACATCGCCTTGTCGGGATTGGAGATCGTCACGCCCATGACGATGTTGTCGCCACCGCGCGAGGCGGCGCCGCGTGGGGAAGGAGTCTTGCCGTTCGTCTTCGCGGACAGTGTCGCGACATGAGTCCTGGCGGGCTTGTCTGCGGTTACCTCGCTTGCCGATTTGTCCTTGCGTAATCCCTTGAACGCAGCCTGCCGGACCATGTTGTCCCCGGTCCAGCCGGCGAACTCGATCTCGGCCACGAGCTCCGGTTTCAGCCAGTGCATGTCAGATGTCTTTTTTGGCGCGCCTTCGCCGCCGAAAGGACTCTTCGCCGCTGCGTTTGCCTTCAGTTCAGGCATGATCTGCTTGACGGTGGCCTGTCCGTATCCTGTTCCGACGACCCCGACATAGGCGAGGTGACCGTTTCGGGGCACACCGACCATCAGCGAGCGGAATTTGCCGCCGTTGCTCTTCCATCCGCCGATCACAACCTCATGTCCGGCGCGGACCTTCGCCTTGGTCCAGCTATCCGAGTGTCCCGAACGATAGGGTGCGGTGACCTTCTTCGACACGATGCCCTCAAGCGACAACGCGCGCGCGGATTCCATGATGGCGTTGCCGTTGGACTCGAAATGCTCGACGTAACGGATGGTTCCTTCATCGCGCTTTCTCTTTCCGTCGAGCAGAAGCTTGAGCCGTTTCTTTCGCTCCGACAGCGGAAGCGGCCGCAAATCTTCACCTCCCGCGAACAGGAGGTCGAACGCGAAGAAAATCAAATCGCCGGTCTTTTCGTCCGATAGCGCTGCCTGCAAGGAGGCAAAACTCGGATGGCCTTCGTGATCCAGCGCAACGACTTCACCATCGATGATGGCATCAGGAAGCTTTGCGGCTTGTTTGGCGATCGCCGAGAATTTTCCGGTCCAGTCGAGACCTTTGCGCGTACTCAACGTGACGTCGCCGTTCTCGATCCGCATCTGGACCCGATAGCCGTCGAACTTGATCTCGTGCACCCAGTTGCTGCCGGAGGGCGGGTTCTCGACGGATGCACACAACTGCGGCTCGACGAAATCAGGAAGCTTCGTAACGCGCTTTACGGCGGCTCTTGATTTTGCCTGTGTGGCGACGGGCTTTTCCTTTGCGGCCGAGGTCTTGGCGTGGCCCTTCCTGCTGCGCTCGTCAGCCGCGAGACCCTTGTTCGAATCCCATACGGCATCTGCCCCCGCGCGCTTCGATTTGCCTGTCATGAATGGCGTCGGCGCGGGGCCCTTGCCCGCCGCGATCTCTGCCATCGTGCGGCCTGATGCGACGGACGTGTCGTCGTCGATAATGTTGTTCGCCTTGCCTTCGCGAACGTATTCGTCCCGGTGCTTGATCAGCAGCCAGTTGGTGCGTTTGCCCCCGTTGCGGTCGTGCTTCATCCGCACCAGCACCCACTCGCCGTGAAGCTTGCCACCTTCCAGCGCGAACTTGAGGTCGCCTTTCTTGAAACCATGCTCGGGATCGTCCGACAGCCAGTAGCCGCGATCCCAAATCATTACGGTGCCGCCGCCATACTGCCCCTTGGGAATGGTGCCTTCGAAATCGCCATAGTCGAGCGGATGATCTTCCACTTCGACGGCCAGGCGCTTGTCTTTCGGGTCGAGGGACGGGCCCCGGGTTACCGCCCATGACTTGAACACGCCGCCAAACTCCAGCCGCAGGTCGTAGTGCAGCCGCGTCGCATCGTGCTTTTGAATGACAAAACGTCGCGCCTTGGCGGGCGCCACAGGGGTACGGCCGCTCGGCTCGGCCGTCTTGGTGAAATCACGTTTTGTTCGGTAAACCTTAAGTTTCTTTTGGGCCACGGCGAGGCATTCCCAACGGTGCAATAAACGCGGAACAATTGTATCATGCGCCATCAGGCGGGAGTTCAGGAACCAAAACCTGCGGCTCCTGTTGGGGTTCCGTCCCGGGTATGCGTTTGAGTTGGAGGTCGCCGATGTTGCCGCGTGCGTACTGGAAGGGTTCGCTGAAGCTGTCGCTGGTCACTTGCCCCGTGGCGCTCTATCCCGCCTCGACGACGGTCGAACGAACCCGGTTTCACATGATCAATACCGAGACAGGAAACCGGCTGAAGCAGCAGATGGTCGATTCCGAGACCGGTGAAGTGGTCGAGAAGGAACAGAAGGGCCGCGGCTACGAAGTCAGCAAGGGCGAGTACGTCCAGATCGAGAAGGAAGAGCTGGAAGCTGTTCAGCTCGAGAGCAACCACACCATCGACATCGACAACTTCGTTCCGCGCGACGAGATCGACCGCAGATATCTGGACAGTCCCTATTACATGGTTCCGGACGGCAATGCCGGCCTCGATGCATTTGCGGTGATCCGCGATGCGATGAAGGATCAGGATCGCGTGGCGCTCGCGCGCGTCGTTCTGTCAAATCGCGAACGTATCGTGGCGATCGAGCCCCTCGGCAAGGGTCTGCTCGCCACCACGCTGCGATATGCGTACGAAGTGCGAAACGAGGAAGATTTCTTCGCCGACATCAAGACACCGAAAATCTCGAAGGACATGGTCGAACTCGCTTCGCATATTCTCGATAGCAAAGCGGCGAATTTCGACGCCTCCAAATTCGAGGACGAATACGAAAACGCGCTGAAGGCATTGGTCAAACAGAAGGCTTCGGGCAAGACCATCAAGTCTGTCGAGAAGCCTGCGAAGGCTGACAACGTCATCAGCCTGATGGATGCACTGAAGCAGAGCCTGAAGGGCAAGGCGCCCGCACAGCGTCCGGCGCGCGCATCGCGTACCGAGCCCCGTACTGCAAAGAAGGCGGGCCGCTCGACTGCGCGACAAAGGAAGGCAGGTTAAGTTTACGCCGCCTGCGCGGCCAGCAGCTTTTCGCGCAGCGCCTTGATGTCGTCGGTCAGTTTCATCACCTCGGGAATCGTGAGGTTGGTCGAGCAGCCGATCGCTTGCGGAATCTCGATTGCCTTCTGCTTCAGCTCTGTGCCCTTCGGCGTCAGTTGGATCCGTACAACCCGTTCGTCGTCCTGATCGCGGGTCCGGCGCACCATGCCTGCCGTTTCAAGCCGCTTGAGCAGCGGAGTGAGCGTGCTCGATTCCAGCAGGAGCTTCTCGCCGATCTCGCCGACCGTTCTGCCGTCTTTTTCCCACAGCACCGCCATCACCAGATACTGCGGATAGGTCAGTCCCAGCGGGTCAAGCAGGGGCTTGTACAGCCGTGTGAAGGCATGCCCTGCCGAATACAGGGCGAAGCAGACGAAATTATCGATCTTCAGCAGATCGTCCGCAGTTGGTCGGGCGGCCATGGCCTGTCCTCAAAGTGTTTCAGCAAGGGATCACACGTATTTAAGGCGCGCGCGATTGAATCGCGCAACGCATTTTTGCAGGGCTGCCATTCCAAATATATGTTGCACGATTATATCGTGCGCGATATAAATGACGTCGTTCAGTTCCCCGGCGGGAGGCAGCGCAAAGTTGTTGGTCCGCCTCTCGAGTGAAACCCCAAGGAGAAATCCATGCCCACCAAAGTTCTCTATCGCACCCAGGCCACAGCAACCGGCGGCCGCGATGGCAAAGCCTCGACCACGGACGGCACGTTTCAGGTCAATCTTGCGACCCCGAAGGAACTCGGTGGCGGCGGCGGACCGGGCAACAATCCCGAGCAGCTTTTCGCAGCCGGCTATTCGGCCTGTTTTATCGGCGCCATGAAGGCGGTTTCGGGAACGGTCGGCGTCAAGGTGCCAGCGGATGCCACCGTGACTGCTGATGTGGGTATCGGCCCGCGTTCGGAAGGCGGCTTCGGTCTCGATGTTGCGCTCACCGTGGCGCTGCCTGGCCTCGATCGCGCCGACGCGGAGAAGCTGGTTGCCACCGCGCATCAGGTTTGCCCGTATTCCAACGCAACGCGCAACAACCTCGATGTGAAGCTCAACATCGTCTGATTTTGCGGCGAGACAAACAAAAGAGCGGGGCGTCGGCTCCGCTCTTTTCGTTTGCGCCTACACGTGCTGACCGCCGTTGATGTGAATCTCGGCGCCGTTCACGTACGAACTGGTTTCGGTGCACAGCACGTAGATGATCTTCGCGACTTCATCCGGTGTGCCGAGCCGGTGCATCGGAATCTGTTCGTGAACGATCTTGTCGGTGCCCGGTGACAGGATCGACGTATCGATCTCGCCCGGCGCAATCGCATTGACGCGCACGCCGACGCGGCCGAAGTCGGACGCCATCTCCCGCGTCAGCGCGGCGAGCGCTGCTTTCGATGTCGCATAGGCCGCACCCGCGAACGGATGTACGCGCGAGCCCGCGATCGAGGTCACGTTCACCACCGATCCCTTCGCGGCCTTCAGTTCTTCGATCAGCCCGCGTGCCAGCATGACAGGCGCGAAGAAGTTGACGCGGAACACATGGCTCCAGACATCGACATCGGTGTCGATCGAGCCCATCCGCGCGCCGCCTTCTCCCTTGGGAGAGATCGCCGCGTTGTTGACCAGCGCATGCAGTACGCCGCCCTCGAGCCGCTCGCGGATTTCATCGATGGCGCGTGCCGTGTCCTTGTGATCGGAAAGGTCGACCTGGATGTGATCCTCAGGGCCGGCGTCCCAGGGGCATTGCTCGGGAAACGGATGGCGCGAGCAGGTGATGACGCGCCAGCCCGCGCTGGAAAAGCGGATCACGGTGGCGTGGCCGATGCCGCGGCTGGCGCCGGTCAGCAGCAAGGTGCGCTTGGGCGCGTTGGAATCCGCGGGAGTTGAAGTCGGCATGAATGAGGGTCTCGCCTTCGGGCGTTAGCGTTCAGGACATCAGTTACGGATAGAGCCGCGTTTTGCTCCATTCGGCATCGGGGGCCGCGCGGCGGAATTCGATGCGGTCATGCAGGCGGAATGGGCGGTCGTGCCAGAATTCGAAGGCCTGCGGCGTGATCCGCCAGCCGCTCCAGCCGGGGGGGCGGGGGACCTCGCCGATAGCATACTTCGCGGCGTTGAGCGCGATGGCCTTCTCGAACGCCATCCGGCTTTCGAGCGGCTGCGACTGCTTGCTGGCCCAGGCGCCGATCTGGGCCTGCTTCGGACGGGTCGCGAAATAGGTATCGGCCTCGGCGTCGGTGACCCGGCTCGCGGTCCCGCGAATGCGGACCTGCCGGCGCAGCGATTTCCAGTGAAACAGCAGCGCGGCCTTGGGGGTGGCGGCGAGCTCCCGGCCCTTGGCGCTGTCGATGTGGCTGTAAAACACGAAACCGGCGGTATCGAAGCCCTTCAGCAGCACCATCCGCACATCCGGCAGCCCCTCCGGGTCCACGGTCGCGAGCGCCATGGCATTGGGATCGTTCGGTTCGGACTTCACCGCCTCGGCAAACCACACCGCAAACAGCCCAAAAGGCTCGTCGGCGGCGGTGAAATCACCGGAAATTAACTCACCTGGGGTTTTGATGGAGTGTGGACCGTTCATGTCTGGAGTATCCGGTTGCGTACCCTGGCGCCTCTTCGTGCCAAGCGTGTTCTCGAGCGTTCCCTATATAGGGTACGCGAGGGCCGCGGCCTATCGCCGATCGGGCTTGTCACGGCTGCTGTGCTGGTGGCCGTCGGCTGCTCGTCCGGGGGATGCAGCATGGGGCCCTTCGGAAAGGACGCCAAAAAGGACGACATGTCGGATGTCACGGGCTCGATCGGCCCGATGATCCGCTCCCACGACGACACCAATCTGACCGACGCCGATCTCGCACTGGCCCGCAACGCCGCGTCCGATGTGCTGACCCGAGGGCAAAAGGACGTCAGCCAGCCCTGGGAAAACCCGGAAACCGGCGCGCGCGGCTCGGTCACGCCGCTGGCCTCCACCTATACGACCGAGGGGCGGACCTGCCGGGATTTCCTCGCCAGCTACGTGCGCGGCGCCAATGAAGGCTGGCTGCAGGGCGAAGCCTGCCAGCAGGGCAAGGGGCCCTGGGAAATCCGCCACATGAAACCCTGGAAGCGCAGCTAGGCCGCCAGAACCGCCCAACTTTGTAGTTTTGACACCGTTCCGGGCGAAACCCGTTGCGGGATTGTCACGAAAACACCACATCAGGGCAAAGGGCCGCTCGGCCCGAACCTGAATTCCTGCAAGGAGACCGAACGAATGCGCGACCCCTATGAGGTCCTGGGGGTGCAGCGGGGTGCCACTGCTGCGGCGATCAAGAGCGCCTATCGCAAGCTCGCCAAGAAGCACCACCCCGATGCCAACAAGGGCGACCCCAAAGCGGCTGAACGCTTTTCCGAACTCAACATGGCGAACGAAATCCTCGGCGACGAGGATAAACGCAAGCAGTTCGACCGCGGCGAGATCGATGCCGAGGGCAAACCGAAGTTTCAGGGTTTCGACGGCGGCTTCCCCGGAGGCGGCGGCGGACGACGCGCGGGCCCAGGCGGCTTCGAATATTCCTTCCGCACCGGCGGTGGACCGGGTGCCGGCGGCTTTGCCAGCGGCGGCGCATTCGAGGACATTCTCAAAAGCATGTTCGGCGGCCAGGCTGGCGCCGGAATGGGCGGCGGTCCGCGCGGCGGCGCGAGCACCTTCGAATACGACACGCCGTTTGCCACCGATCTCGATGTCGCCGTCGCGATGACGGTCGCGCTTGAGGAAGCCATCAACGGCGCGACGCGGCGGGTCCGTCTGCCGACCGGCAAGGAGCTCAATGTCAAGATTCCGGCAGGTGTCGCCGCCGGTCAGCAGATCCGCCTCAAGGGGCAGGGCGAAACCGCGCCCGGTCATCGTCCCGGCGATGTGCTGATCACGGTGAACATCGCGCCGCATCCCTACTTCAAGATCGACGGCAACGATCTGCGTCTCGATCTGCCGGTCACGCTGTACGAAGCCGTGCTCGGCGCGAAGGTGCGCGTGCCGACGCTCGACGGCGCGGTGCAGCTTTCGATTCCGAAGAATACATCATCGGGCCGGACGTTTCGTCTGAAGGGCAAGGGCATGCCGATCAAGGGTGCATCGGGTGCCGACGGGTTCGGCGATCTGTACGTCACCACCCGCATCGTGTTGCCGGATGCCAATGACGCGGAGCTTGAAGCGCTGATGGAAAAATGGCGCACCGAGCATCCGACGAATCCGCGCAAGGATTTCGAATGAGGCGTGCTGCGTCATCCTGAGGTGGACCCGCGTTTGCGGCGAGCCTCGATGCGCGGCTTGCGTTCCCTGCCGTCATCCGTCGAGGCTCGCTTCGCTCGCACCCCAGGATGACGGCAATCAGATTTTCGCGTTGTTCGTGATCTCTCTCGCGCGCGGATGTGGCAGTCATCGCGCGCGACACTCACAGATGTCATCACCGGCCTTGTGCCGGTGATCCCGATTTTCAGATTCAATTTTCAAACAGCCACTTTGAAATTCCGCGCGCGCACGCGCATTCCTCCCGCGCAATCGCGCGAGGTGAGCTTTTCGTTGTGCCCCTCACCGCGCGCGCGAGGCCTGCCTCGTTCGCGCCCTCAATATGAGGGGCATGGAGCGCCGCAAGGCGCACCTTTGTATCGTCTCGCTTCCGGCATCGCGTGCGAGGCGATGGTCTTCCGGAAGCGCATCGCCTTGCGGCGCTCCATTGCGGCGATTTTGGGCGAGGGGACCGTACTTCCGGGTGCGGACGGGGGAGGTTACTCGACCCCTGATCCGGACGGCTTTCGCCGCCTTCGTCCGCTCCGCGTCCAGCCGGCGAACGGCAGAGCCACATAGTTGGCCCGGACGGTGACCCCAGCCTCCCGGACGCGTGTGTGCGAGACACGCGCGCAGGCGCCGCATCCTGCTCCGCTTCAAAGCGCCCTCGAGAAGCGCCCCTCACGAACAGGACGTGGCGAACTTAAACGCGGTTCAAAGTGCGGGGACGCGTATCCCCATCACGAAATGTTTCGAGGTCGGATTTCCCCACTTGTCATTCCGGGGCGCGCGGCTTCGCGCGAACCCGGAATCCATGTTCACTCACCGGATTCCCGCATCATCATGGATTCCGGGCCTGCGCCAAGTGGCGCATCCCGGAATGACGGGGAGGATTCTCGCACGAAGACGCGCATCCAGGCATGACGGGCGGAGAAATTGCGTCCGGTCAGGCCTTCACGCCGGACCCGAAAAGTTCCGCTGCCGGGACGATATTTTACAACCGGTGGCAATCCGGCGCCGGAATACCCATATGTTGGTCATGACCAGCAAATCACAGACCAAGCCGCGAACTCCCGAACAACTGGCCCGCCTTGAAAAACAGCGGCTGGCCAAGATCGAGGGCGAAATCGCCCTCGCAGAAGTCGGCAAGGAGTATGTCGACGTCCGCAAGAACATGGATCGCCTGAAGGCGCTCCGCCTGGCGAAGGAAGCCGAAGAGGCCGCCAACCCACCGCCGGTCGAGCCGAAAAAGAAAAAGGCCGCGCCGAAAAAGCTCGCCGTTGTCACAGCACGCGAAGCGGAAGCCGTCGGCGAGTGACGCCATTTGTATTTTCCTGCAACTGACATCTTTTTTCCGACTGACCAAGAGGCCCGGCAATTTGCCGGGCCGTTTATTTTTCGGCGGATTGTTGCCGTCGCGCTTTGAATCTGTAACGTCGGCCTGATGACAATCAGCAGGACCGGCACCGGCACATTCGATGGTTAAAGCGCGATGGATCGGCATCGCCTGTCTCGGCATCACAGCGTTCGGCTGGGGCCTGAACTGGCCTTTCATGAAACTCCTGTTGCGTGAACTGCCGCCGCTATCCGCGCGCGGCCTCGCGGGAGTTACGGCGTCGCTCATTCTGGCGGTCGTGGCATGGAGCCGCCGCGAACGATTAAGCGTGCCGCGCGAGGCCATCCTGCCTCTGCTGTTCGCGACATTTACCAATGTCATCGCGTGGATGGGATTTGGCACTGTTGCCATGAAATGGGTCACCGTCGGCGAGGGCGCGCTGCTCGCTTACACAATGCCGATCTGGGCGACGCTGTTCGCATGGCCGCTGCTCGGAATGCGTCCCACGGTCCGCAATATCATCGCACTGTGTCTCGGCATTATCGGAATCGTGATCCTGTTCGGCGGCGACGGATTTTCATTCACGCCGGAAAAGCTGGCGGGTGCGTCGCTGGCGCTGTCTGCGGCAATTCTCTTTGCACTCGGCAACATTCTCAATCGCGCGCCGATACCGGTGCCGCCGGTTGCGCTGGTGGCGTGGCAGGTCGGACTTGGTTGTCTGGCGATGATTGTCTTCGGCCTGTTGTTCGAGAAGCCGGATTTTTCCGCCGTCTCGCTCCAGGGCTGGGCGCTGATGGCTTACATGACAATCGTTCCGATGGGCGTGTGTTATCTCACCTGGTTCGAAACCTTGCGCATCCTGCCGCCAGCGACAGCATCGACCGGCATGCTGCTGGTTCCGATCGTGGGCGTGATGTCCGCCGCGTTGATGGTCGGGGAACCGCTCGGCCTGCGCGAGGTTCTTGCGATGGTCTTCACGCTGGGCGGCGTCACATTGGCGCTGCAACGGACCTAACCGAAATTCGGATGACGCTGCGGCAACGCCGATGCTGTGCGCAACGCAATGGCATGCTATCTGTTTCGACAGAAAATAATACTGCAAAGGATCAGCTTGTTACTTGAACTTGGAATTGTCGCCGTCCTCATCGTCATCAACGGTCTTTTGGCGATGTCGGAGCTTGCCATCGTCTCATCCCGTCCCGCGCGATTGTCCGGTCTGGTTGAGAAAGGCGTCAGCGGTTCGCGCCGCGCGCTCGCCCTGGCGTCGGACCCCGGAAAATTTCTCTCCACGGTTCAGATCGGGATCACGCTGGTCGGCGTGCTGTCCGGCGCATTTTCCGGCGCGACACTCGGCGCGCGTCTCTCGGCATGGCTGGCGAGCGTGGGACTGTCGCCGGGCGCCGCGGATGCCGTTGGCGTCGGCGCGGTGGTGACGCTGATCACCTACGCCTCGCTCATTGTCGGTGAACTGGTGCCGAAGCAGATCGCGCTGCGCGATCCTGAAGCGGTGGCGGTGAAGGTCGCGCCGGCGATGGTCGTGCTCGCGAGGATATCGCTGCCGCTGGTGTGGATCCTCGATCGTTCGGGCAAGGCATTGCTGTGGGTGCTCGGCCAGCGCGGCGAGGCCGAGGAGAAGGTGAGCGAAGAGGAAATCCACACGCTGGTTGTGGAAGCGGAGAATGCCGGCGTGCTCGAGCCGGGCGAGAAGGAAATGATCGCAGGCGTGATGCGGCTCGGCGATCTTCCTGTAGGTGCGGTGATGACGCCGCGTCATGAGGTCACGATGATCAATCTGTCGGAGCCGGATGAGGCGATTCGATTTGCCTTTAGGAACAGCACGCATTCGCGCCTGCCGGTGTTCGACGGCGAGGAGACGCTCGGTATCCTGCAATCCAAGGACATGCTGGACGCGTATCTTGCCGGCGAGACACCGGACATCCGCAAGCTGATCCGCGAGGCGCCGATCATTCCCGAAACGGTCGATGCGCGTGATGTCGTCGCCATTCTGCGCGATTCACCGGTGCACATGGGACTGGTCCACGACGAGTACGGCACTTTTCAGGGCGTCGTCACCAGCGCGGATATTCTTGAGTCGATCGTCGGGAGTTTTCACACCGAGGAAGGACCGGCCGAACCCGCCTTCGTCCGGCGCGACGATGGATCGTTTCTCATTTCCGGCTGGATGCCTGCGCTCGAATTCGCGCGCCTGCTCGACATTCCGTTGCCGGCGTCGCGGTCCTACCAGACCTGCGCCGGTTATCTGCTGGAGAAATTCGGCGCGATTCCGTCGGTGGGGCAAAGCATCAGCGCCGACGGCTGGAGATTCGAGATCGTCGATCTCGACGGGCGGCGTATCGACAAGGTGCTGGCCAGCAGGGAGTAAGCTCGTCATTGCGAGCGAAGCAATCCATCTTTCAAAACAGAAGATGGATTGCTTCGTCGCAAGCGCTCCTCGCAATGACGTGTTCTCCAAAGGCTGATTACAGCCCGGCCTTCTCGTTCTGGTCATAGACCAGCCGCGCGACGTGCTCGAGGCGGGTGCGATCGGTGCCGCCGCTGACGACGTAACCCACGCCGCGATCGGCCCAGAACAGCGCGCCGGTGCCGTCGTTGACGGCGTAGCGCATCTGCGTCGTCTCGGTTTCCGCGCGCGCGGCGAAGATCGTGAAGCGCTCGCCCGACGCCGTCTCATACATCAGGAACGATGCGGGACCGGTGGGGCCGGGCAGCAGCCGTCCGCCGACGAGCTTCAGGCCGGTGGCGTCGAGTTCGGGCGCGCGGACTTCCCAGCCGCAGCGCTTGCTCAGCCACTGTTGCAGATGCGCCTTGTCGCTGCCCGCCACTTCGACGGGATGGCGCACCTCGACCACATAGAGTTTGTGCGCGCCGAGCGCATCGCCGGTGAAGCTCGCGAACGCCGACGGCGTTGCGTTCGCGCCGCGGGCGGCCCAGCCGATGCCGCCGCCGACCGCGAATGCCAGCAGCGATGCGGCGATGGCGCCCATCATCCAGCGGCGCGGGGTGCGCGACAACTGATCGACCGAAAGGCTGTGTGGCACCGGCTCGTCCGCGACGGAGTCGTACTTTGCATGCAGCGCGTCGCTCATTGCGCGCCATGACGTGACCCGCTCGGCGTCGTCGGGATGCGCCGCGAGCCAGGCCTCGACCGCCGCGCGGCGCTCCACGGGGAGTTCGTTGTCCACGTAGGCGTGGAGTTCGTCCTCGGTCACCGGAATGTTGTGGTCGGTCATCAGCGTTGTCTCTCGAATTCGAAGTCTTGCAGCAGCAATGGCATCAGGTTTGTGCAGAAAGTGGGGTGGAGGTTACGCATGATACAGAGTTGACCTCCACCCCGCGCGCCAATCGCGTGGCTTTCGGCGCGCCACCCTCTCCACGAGGAAGAGGGAGAAGAAGCGAGTCTCCCCGATCGCGTATCGATTCCATCCCGTATCGTCCCCTCCGGTTTCATTTCACCCGCCGCAGCACCGGCCGCTCTCCTTCCAGTGCGGCTTTCACATGCGCCCGCGAACGGGCGAGCCGCGACATCACCGTGCCGATCGGCACACCCTGAATGTCGGCGACGTCGCGGTAGCTCAGGCCTTCCAGCACCACCAGCAGCAGCACCGCGCGCTGGTCTTCCGCCAGTGTCGCGAGCGCGCGGGAAATGTCGCGGCCTTCGGCCTCGGTGCCCGAGGCGTCGGCGGCGGTGTCGTGCAGTTCCATCATCGCCGGCTGCCGCGCCAGCGAACGGCGGCGGTTGCGGTTCAGGTTGGTCAGGATCGTGTAGAGCCAGGCGCGCAGGTCGCCGCCGAGGAAGAGCTTTTCCGAACGCAGCGCCCGCACCAGGGTGTCCTGCACCAGGTCGTCGGCGATGTCGGTGTCCCGCGCCAGCGCCCGCGCATAGCGCCGCAGGGCCGGAATCATGGTCTCGACGCTGTGGCGGAAATCGTTGCTCATTCAGTTCGTCCGGTCCGGCGGCTCACAGGCCGTTCTACTCTGAAAACACCGAAAACGCGGGAGTATTCCGCTGTTTCTGCCCGTTATGGTCAGGACTTGCGCCGCTTGTCCGGGTTGAACGGCCAGGGGGCCTGTGTCATCAGGGGCCGCCTTGCCTTCGGCGAGTGAAGAAATCTTTCGAGCAAGAAACGTCAATGCCATCTCCCACCGTTTACTTCATCCGTCATGGCCAGACCGAATGGAACGCCGCGGGCCGCTTTCAGGGCACGCAGGACATTCCGCTCAACGATCTCGGCAAGGAGCAGGCGATCCGCTCCGGCGAATTGCTGACCGATATTCTTGCGCGCGACTCCCATGATCCCGCGAAGATCCCGTTCGTGTCGTCGCCGCTCGGGCGTGCACGCTCCACGATGGAGCTGCTGCGGGGCGTGCTCGGCGTGCCGCCGCATGACTACGAACTCGACGACCGCCTGCGCGAGATCGGTTACGGCCACTGGGAAGGCTCGACCCTGCCGCAGATGGAGCAGTCGCATCCGGAAATTTTCGCCGAGCGTCAGGTCGACAAGTGGGGCGTGCCGCCGCCGGGCGGCGAGAGCTACGCCTCGGTGACCATCCGCATGCGCGACTGGTACGACTCGCTGATTCAGGACACGGTGGCGGTGTCACATGGCGGCGCGATGCGTGCGCTGCTGGTGGCGCTGGATGTCGAAACCCCGGTCGGCGCTGCGGACCTGACGGTGGAGCAGGGCGTGGTCTACGTCTTTGCCGACGGGCAGGTCACGAAACATAGTTAATGCTTCGTTAACGCGGCACTTTAAGCGCCTCAGATTTGACCCTAAGAGGCCTGCGCGTTACGACTTTACGTCAATTCTGGCGATTAGGGGCCCTTTGGCCTGTCGGGTAATTTCCTATGTCCTTCAACACCTTCGGCCACATGTTTCGCGTGACGACCTTTGGCGAAAGCCATGGGCCCGCGCTGGGCTGCGTGGTCGATGGCTGCCCGCCCCAGATCCCCCTGACGGTTGAAGAGATTCAACTGGATCTTGATCGCCGCCGTCCCGGCCAGTCGCGGTTCACGACCCAGCGGCAGGAAGCCGATCAGGTCAGAATCCTCTCCGGCGTGATGGACACCGACAAGGGCCAGGTCACCACCGGCACGCCGATCGCGCTGATGATCGAGAACACCGACCAGCGCTCGAAGGACTATTCCGAGATCAAGGACAAGTTTCGTCCAGGTCACGCCGACTTCACCTATGAAGCGAAATACGGCCTGCGCGATTATCGCGGCGGCGGTCGCTCGTCGGCGCGCGAGACCGCGGCGCGTGTCGCCGCCGGCGCGGTGGCGCGGAAGATCATTCCCGATGTGAAGGTGCGCGGCGCGCTGGTGCAGATGGGTCCGCACAAGATCGATCGCGCGGCCTGGGACTGGGATGAGGTCGGGCGCAACCCGTTCTTCTGTCCAGACAAGGCCAAGGCCGATTTCTTCGCGGAGTATCTCGACGACATCCGCAAGAAGGGCTCATCCATCGGCGCGGTGATCGAGGTCGTCGCCGAAGGTGTTCCTGCCGGATTGGGCGCGCCGATCTACGGCAAGCTCGACAGCGATCTTGCGCTGGCGCTGATGAGCATCAATGCGGTGAAGGGCGTCGAGATCGGCGCGGGCTTCGGCGCCGCCGAACTGCACGGCGAAGAGAACGCGGACGAGATGCGCATGGGCAACAACGGTCCGGTGTTTCTGTCGAACCATGCCGGCGGCATTCTCGGCGGCATCTCCACCGGGCAGCCGGTGGTGGCGCGCTTCGCGGTGAAGCCGACGTCGTCGATCCTCACCCCACGCCGCACCATCGACAAGGCCGGTGCCGACACCGACATCATGACCAAGGGCCGTCACGATCCCTGCGTCGGCATTCGTGCGGTGCCGGTCGGCGAAGCGATGATGGCCTGCGTGATCGCCGATCATCTGCTGCGCCATCGCGGTCAGGTCGGCTAGCGGTCCGGTTTCCCACCCAATCCGGTGACGCCGCTACGCCGCTCTCACGGTTGCAAGAAACTTATCGACTTCGACGCGGAGCATTTCGGACTGCTGCGACAACTCGGAGGCCGCGGACAGGACCTGTGCCGCTGCAGCGCCGGTTCCTCCGGCGGTCGTTGTCACGCCGGCGATGCTGGCCGAAACGGCGTGGGTGCCTTGTGCGGCCTGCTCGACATTGCGTGCAATTTCCTCAGTTGCCAGACCCTGTTGCCGCATGGCATCGGCAACGGCCGACGAAATCTGGTTCATGGAGGCGATCACGGTTGTGATCTCTCTGATGGCTTCGACAGACTCTCTTGTCGATAGCTGGATGGCTCCGACCTGCGTGGAAATCTCGGTCGTCGCGCGGGCGGTTTGCTCGGCCAGAGATTTGACCTCCTGAGCGACGACGGCAAAGCCGCGCCCGGCATCGCCGGCACGGGCTGCCTCGATCGTTGCATTCAAGGCCAGCAGATTTGTCTGCGCGGCAATCTTTGTGATGATTCCGATGATTGCGCCGATCTTGCTGGCTGCTTCCGACAGGGTGTCGATTTTCGCGGCGGTGTGCCCGGCGTTCCGCGAAGCTTCAGCCGCGATCCGCGCCGATTCGCCGATCTGACGGTTGATCTCCCCGATCGAGCCGGTCAATTGCTCGGTGGCGGCTGCCACAGAATGGACATTGGCGGTCGCTTCTTCCGTCGCACTCGCGACGGTCGCCGACTGCATTGCGGTTTCCCGCGCCGACATTGTCATTGTTTGCGCCGATGCCTGCAATTCGGTCGCTGCCGATGCGACGATGCCGACGACCCCTCCGATCGTATGTTCGAAATTTGTCGCAAGCGTTTCAAGAGTCCGATGCCGGTCGCGCCGCCCCGCTTCGATATAGACTGCAATGGCAAGATCCATATCCAGCATCGCGGCCTTGATGACGGCCAGTTGAAGTGCGATTTTGCCGGATATGCTGTTCCTGATGATCCCCGACGACGGCAGCCTCAGCGCGATGGCTTCGACCAATCCGCCGACAAGTGCGTTGTAGCCGCCAATGTACCAGCGCGGCTCCAGCCCCAAGGTATTGTGAACCTCGCCGATGCGCGTGACGGAGGTTTCATAGGACTCATCAAATTTGCCGCTTGCAATGATGCTCCAGTGCTGAAGCTGCTTCTGCTTCGCATGCATCATATGCTCCCGGCTTTTGAAATACGCTTTCGTTTCCGCAAATGCCGAAATGTGATCGTAAAAACGATCCAGTATCGTGGGCATCTCGGACATCAGGAAATCCCTATGCTCCCTGAGAATCGCGCTTGTGTTGCTGTCGATGCCGTGAAATTTGAGTCGCTGTACGATGGTGGATTCGTTGCTCATTGCGTCCCTTGCTGGAAGCGATCGGTGTGACGTTGGGGATTTACGAGTCTGGTGGCGCATTAGCGCGCCAGGTGAACGGCGGGACGCCGCAAGAAGCGATTCACAGAACCAGTCTCGATTGAAGTTGATGTTTGATACAACTTGCTCCTGGGAACGTTTTGATCTGGGTCAAAACGATCGCTTCAATCCGTAAGTCAGGACGAGCGGGGTGATCCGCAGGCGCAGCACCGCCTATCGCCGGCGATGCGGCCTCCAAAATTCCAACTTGACCCTTAACATATTACCTTTCAATGTCTGCCTGTTTTAACGGGAACGGGGCGCGGTGTTCTGCGTGTCGATTTTTGTTGGGGCCTGAATGATTATCTTGGCAGGCGATGACGGCGCGGTTGTATCCGACGCGGCGCGTGAACCCTTTTCGGTGACGGTGATTGACCGCGCCGAGCTCTCTTCCAGCCCGGTCTGGAGTTCGACATTCGCGGATGAGCGGAAGGATTATCGCTACTACGAGATCATCGAGGACACGCTTCGCGAAGGCTTCGACTACAGGTATTTTGCCATCCGCGATGCATCCGGGCGCATCCGGGCGATACAGCCGTTCTTTCTGCTCGATCAGGACGTTCTTGAAGGCGTCGGATCGGAGTGGCGGCTGATCTCAACCATCCGGCGCCGCTACCCGCGCTTCCTCAAGATGCGAACACTCATGGTCGGCTGTTCCGCAGGCGAGGGGCATCTCGCTGACGGTGAGGGCCTGTCCGCCGCAACCGTTGCGGACGTGCTTTCGCGGCATATCCGCAAGCTGGCGAAAAGTCTCGGCGCGCAGCTCATTGTGCTCAAGGAATTTCCCGCCAGCTATCGCGAGACGTTCGAATGCTTCGTGCGGCGCGGCTTTGGCCGCGCTCCGAGCATGCCGATGACAAAACTCAGTATCGAATACGAGAACTTCGATCGCTTCATCGAGAAAGCGCTCAGCGGCAAGGCGCGCAAGAATGTGCGCCGGAATCTTCAGGCATCAGCCGGCGAAGATATCCGCATGACCGTAACCGACGGTACTGAAAATCTGGCCAAAGAAATTTATCCGCTCTATCTTCAGGTCTACGAGCGATCCAAATTCCGCTTCGAGAAGCTGACGGAGGACTACTTCCGCGATCTCGGCACACGGATGAAGGACAAGGTCCGTGTCTTCACATGGCACCGCGGCAATACGCTGGTGGCCTTCAACATCTGCATGGTCCAGGGCGAGCACTTCTTCTCGGAGTATGTCGGCTTCGACTATTCCGTTGCGCTCAATCTGCATCTCTATTTCTGCGTGGTTCGTGACACGATCAACTGGGCCATTGCGGGCGGCTACAAATGGTTTCGCAGCAGCGGCCTGAACTACGACCCGAAACTCCACCTGCGGCACCAGCTCGATCCGATCGATCTGTATGTGCGTCATGTCTCGCCGCTCGCGAACGTGGTCCTGAAGCGCGTGCTGCCGTGGCTGTCGCCGGTGCGCTACGACGCGACGTTGAAGAAATTCCCGAATTATCGGGAGATGTGGTGAGCGTGGCTGACGAGCTTGACCGGGCCCGCCCGCCGTCGCAAAACGAACCTTATGCAAGCCAACAGCGTTCAGAGCGTCATCGACTGGTTGATCAACGGAGCGCGGTCGGCGTCACGCGTGGACCGGTTTATCGTGGAAACCTGCGAGCGCTTGGTCGCTTGCGGCATGCCGCTCTGGCGCGTCGGCGTCTTCGTCCGCACGCTTCATCCCAACATGCTCGGCCGCAACTTCGTCTGGCGCAAGGGCGAAGGTGTTGCCATGGGCGCCATGGCCCACGGCGAGCAGGAGTCGGATTATTTTCTCTCAAGTCCTCTGGCGATCGTGTTCGAGCAGGGGCAGGAAGTGCGCAAGCGGCTGCTGGACGACGGTGCTGGCAATGTGCCGTTTTTCGCCGAGATCCGCGGCGAGGGCGCGACCGACTACATCGCACTTCCGCTTCTGATGTCCGATGGGACAATCCATGCGGTGAGTTGGATCACGCAGCATCCGGATGGCTTCACGGAGGCTCAACTCGCCGACCTGCGCCTGATGATGCCATCCCTGACCCGCATGATCGAAGTCTGGCTGCTGCGGCGGACCGCAGCAGGATTGCTCAATAATTATGTCGGCGCGCGGGCCGGCGCGCGGATTCTTGCGGGACAAATCCGCCGCGGCCATACCGAGACCATGCATGCCGCGATCTGGCTGTCGGATCTGCGCGGCTTCACGCCGCTGTCTGACCGGCTGTCGTCCGAAGCCGTGGTGGATGTTCTCAACACCTATTTCGACTGTCAGGTGCCCGCGATCCTGAATCACGGCGGCGAAGTCCTGAAGTTCATGGGCGACGGCCTGCTCGCGGTGTTTCCCATCACCGGCAAGGAGGGGGACACGGAAACGGTTTGCAAGCGCGTGCTCGAAGCGGCGCGGGAGTGCCGCGCCAACGTGGCGGCGATGACCTACGCCTACGAGTCCGAGACACTGCGCGACTTCCGGTTCGGCCTCGCGCTGCATATCGGCACGGTTCTGTACGGCAATATCGGCGGCGGCGACCGGCTCGATTTCACCTGCATCGGTCCGGCGGTGAATCTTGCTGCGCGCATCGAGAAAATGACAGGCCGCCTCAACCGCACCGTGCTGGCGTCCACGGAATTCGCCAGCCATGTCGATGCGGGATGGACTGATCTTGGCCTGTTTTCGGTCGCGGGCTTTGCCGCGCCTGAACGTGTCTACGGCCTGCCGGATGATGCCTCATTGATGAACGGTTCATCGGCATCCCCGGCCAGCGCCTCATCTCCGTAAAATTTTATCGCCGTTCATGGAAATAACATCCTTCGCGAAGCGTTATCGGTTAGGGGCGCGCTCGGGTAGGAGTGAGCCATGTTCAGAAAACTCATGATCGGTGTTGCTGCGGTTGCGGCAATTGTTGCGTTTGCCCCGCTCGATGCCGTCGCGCGCGGTGGTCACGGCGGCGGTGGTGGTGGAGGTTTCCACGGCGGCGGAGGATTTGGCGGTGGCGGATTCCGCGGTGGTGGTTTCTCAGGTGGCGGCTTTAGAGGTGCCGGCAGTTTCGCCGCCATGCACGGCGGCGGATTCAGCGGACCGCGATTTGCCGCTGCGCCCGGAATGGCCCGGTTTGCCGCGATGCCGGGCGGAGGCGCCCGCTTCGCCAATGCCGGTTTCCATCATGGCAGGTTTTGGCATCATCACCGCCGCTTCGCACCGTTCGCGGTCGGGTTTGGTTTCCCGTACTATTACGACAACTATTATTACGATGATTATTACGGGTACGACGAGGGCTGTTACCAGCTAACGCAGGTGCCGACGCCTTATGGCTGGCGCTGGCGCCGGGTCTATGTCTGCGGCTGACGCCGCACATGAAAACGGCGGCTGAGGCCAGCCGCCGTTTCGGAATATGATAAGAGGCGGCGTTTAGGCCGCGCGCACAGTCGTCAGGAATTTCTCGACCTCGATCTTGAGGCGGCTGCTGTCGCTGGACAGCACCTGCGCGGACGACAACACCTGACCGGAGGCCGCTCCGGTTTCACCGGCGCCGCGGCTGACCTCGGTGATGCTCTGCGCCACCTCGCCGCTGCGCTGGGCAGCATACTGCACGTTGCGCGCGATCTCCTGAGTGGCCGCCCCCTGTTCCTCGACGGCTGCTGCGATGCTCGAGGAGATTTCCGAGATCAGATTGATTATCGCGCCTATCTCCTTGATCGTGGAGACCGACTCCCGGGTCGCCGACTGCATACCGGCGATCTGGGCGCTGATCTCGTCGGTGGCCTTCGCGGTCTGCGCGGCGAGGGCCTTCACTTCGGAGGCGACCACCGCGAAACCACGGCCGGCGTCTCCGGCGCGGGCGGCCTCGATGGTGGCATTGAGCGCGAGCAGATTGGTCTGTTCGGCGACCGCCGTAATCAGCTTCACCACGTCGCCGATGCGCGCCGCCGCCTGAGACAGTTCGGTGATGCTGGCATCGGTTTTCTGCGCCTGACGCACAGCCTCACCGGCAATGCGGCTGGATTCCTGCACCTGCCGTCCGATCTCGGCGACCGACGAGGTGATCTCTTCGGTGGCGACCGCGACCGACTGCACGTTGCTGGAGACTTCCTGCGAAGCGCTGGCCGCCGAGTCGGAAATCTTGCCGGTGGAGTCTGCCGTGGTGGTCAGCGTATTCGCCGCTGCTTCCAGCTCGGTCGATGACGACGACAGCGAACCGACCAGTTCACCGATCAGGGATTCGAAGTCGCGGGTGATGTTGTCCACGCGCTGGCCGCGCGCGATCTTGGCGTCGGCGTCGAGGGCCGCGGCTTCGTCCGCCGCTTTCTTGGCGATCAGCGCGTCCTTGAACACCTGCAATGTGTCGGCCATGGTTCCGATTTCGGTCTTCTCGCCCTGATGCGGGACCTCGGCGCTCAGGTCGCCGCTGCCCAGCGCCCGCATCGGAGTCACAATCGAGGCGATGCCCGTTGTCACGCCGCGGACGAGATAGAAGCTGAAGACAAGGCCGGCCACCAGTGCGAGGCCGAGAATGACGAGCCCAAGCTGGACAGCCGTGGAATAGTTGTCGTTGGCGCGCTGACCCTCGGTGGCCGCGCCCTTGCTGTTCATTTCGACCAGCTTGGTCAGCGTGTCGTCCACCTTGATTCCGATCGGGGAGGCCTTCTCGAAATTCAGATCCTGCGCCATCGAGCTTTCGCCCTTGCGGGAGGTTTCGAGAACCTCGTTGGCGGCGGCGAGATACTCCTTCCAGACCTTGACCAGTTCGCCGTAGACCGCGCGTTCTTCTGGCGAGGAGATCAGAGCCTGATACTTCTGGTTGGCCTGATCGTAGGCTTGCAGGCGGTCCGCGAGATTCTTGTCGATCTTGGCCTTGGCGTTGTCGTCGAAGGTCAGGAAATGGTCACGGAGGATGGCGCGGTAGCGTGCGGCCTGGGTTTGCATGTCTCCGAGCCAGCGAACGCTGGGCAGCCAGATCGTCTGGATCTGCTGCGCCGAGGCGTTGATCGAGCGCATCTGAAGCATGCCGAAAAGATTTGTCGCGGCCAAAGTCAGCAGAAAGAACGTCACGATTCCGATCAGTTTGGCGCGGATGGAGAGCTTGGACAGCATCGGGGTGATCCCTGGTTATCGATTTTTCTAACCGGATGCCGAAGAAGCCAGATCAGGATGCGGATCGGGCGAAAGGAGGGTGGCAATTTCCAGTCGAATGCCGACGCCTTCTGACGCCGTATTCGCGGGCGGAATCATCAGGGATTCCCGTGAACTGTTGGTAAATGAAGTATCCTCCGCGTCGCTCTGACGCGGCGGCGGAGGAAACAAAAAGGGCGGCTGAAATTCAGCCGCCCGTTTGCCGTTCGATGTTGCGGCGAGCTTACGCCGCGCGGACGTTGGTGAGGAATTTCTCGACTTCGATCTTGAGGCGGTTGCTGTCGGTGGACAGCATCTGCGCGGCAGACAGCACCTGGCCGGATGCGGCCCCGGTTTCACCCGCGCCGCGGCTGACATCGGTGATGCTGGTGGCGACGTCGCCGCTGAGCGATGCAGCCTGCTGCACGTTGCGGGCGATTTCCTGTGTCGCCGCACCCTGTTCTTCCACCGCGGCGGCGATGGTCGAGGAGATTTCCGAGATCAGGGTGATGGTCTTGCCGATCTCCTTGATGGTCGCGACCGATTCCTGCGTCGCGGTCTGCATGCCTGCGACCTGTGCGCTGATCTCGTCGGTGGCCTTGGCGGTCTGCGCGGCGAGGGCCTTCACTTCGGAAGCAACCACGGCGAAGCCGCGGCCGGCATCGCCGGCGCGGGCAGCCTCGATGGTGGCGTTGAGCGCGAGCAGGTTGGTCTGTTCGGCGACCGCCGTGATCAGCTTCACCACGTCGCCGATGCGGGCGGCGGCCTGCGACAGCTCGGTGATGCTGGTGTCGGTCTTCTGCGCCTGACGCACGGCTTCGCCGGCGACGCGGCTGGATTCCTGCACCTGACGGCTGATTTCGCCGACCGACGAGGTGATCTCTTCGGTGGCGACCGCGACCGACTGCACGTTGCTCGAGACTTCCTGCGACGCGGCGGCGGCTTCGCCCGAGGTCCTGCCGGTGATTTCGGCGGTGGAGGTCAGGGTGTTGGCAGCGGCTTCGAGTTCGGTCGATGACGACGACAGCGAGCCGACCAGTTCGCCGATCAGCTTTTCGAAGTCGCGGGTGATCGCATCGACCCGCTGGCCGCGCGCGATCTTGGCGTCGGCATCGGCGGCGGCGGCTTCGTCCGCCGCCTTCTTGGCGATCAGGGCTTCCTTGAAGACCTGCAAGGTGTCGGCCATGGTGCCGATTTCGGTCTTTTCGCCCTGATGCGGCACGACGGCGGTGAGATCGCCTTCGCCGAGCGCCTTCATCGGCGTCACGATCGACGTGATGCCGCGGGACACGTCGCGCACCAGATAGAAGCCGACAACACAGCCGATCAGGACGGCCGCGCCGAGCATGATCGCCACCAGCATGAATGCGGTGTTGTAGTTGTTCGTTGCGTCCTGGCCGGCGATATCGGCGCCCTTGTTGTTGAGGTCGATGTCCTTCTTCAGGATATTGTCGGACTTGATCCCGATGAGGTTGACGGTCGTCGTGTTCAGCTCATGTGCCTCGCGCGGGTAGGAGCCCGCAGCCTTGCGCGACAGCGCCATGACTTCCTGGGCGCCCTTCTTGTAGCTCTCCCACGTCTCGACCCACTCGTTGTACAGCGCGCGTTCTTCCGGCGACGTAATCATCTTTTCATAAGCCTGCCGCGCCTTCATGTTGGCTTCGACGACCGTTTCCAGCGTCTTTTCCTGCGCCAGCTTTTCCTCGAGAAGCTCCGACAGCATGTGCTCGCGGATCACGTTGCGATAGGTGATCACACCGGCGCGCAGATCGCCGAGCACCCGAACGCTGGGCATCCAGTTGGTCTGGATGTCGACGGCATTGGCGTTGATGGCCTCCATCTGGCGGATGGCGAAGAGACCCATGCCGGTCATCGCGACCAGCAGGATGACGAGAACGGCGGTGATCTTGGAACGAATGGAAATCCTGGAGAGCATGGCGGACCTTGAGTCTTTCTGACCGGTGGCTGATGGGCGGGGTTGGCAAGGGCAGGAAAAGAGAGAAACCGGGAATGCCAATCCGCCCTTCGGCGTTTCGGATTCGTGGTTTCTAATTTCACTATGTGAGGTGAAATGTTCGTAAAGGTATTCCGCGGCCGATGCAGAAATGTGCTTTTTTACGTACGGCGTTTATGCCGATGCGCGCTGCATCCGATGCATGTGTCGAAGGCATGAAAAAAAACCGGCGGAGCTTTCGCGCCGCCGGCTCTCAAAATGTTCGCTTGGCGAATCGCGTCAGGCGGCGCGGATCGTCGCGAGGAAGTTATGCACCTCGGTCTGGAGATGCGTGCTCTCCTTCGAGAGCGACTGGGCGGCCGTGAAAACCTGAGCCGATGCGGCGCCGGTTTCGCTGTTGCCGCGGTCGACGTCCGAGATGTTGGCGGCGACGCGCGCGCTCAGTTCGGCCGCCTGCTGAACGTTGCGGGCAATCTCCTGGGTCGCGGCGCCCTGTTCTTCGACAGCGGCGGCAATCGTCGATGAGATCTCGGAGATCAGATTGATGGTGCTGCTGATCTCCTTGATGGTCGTGACGGAAGCGCTGGTCGCCGTCTGCATGCCGGAAATCTGGGTTGTGATCTCGTCGGTCGCCTTGGCGGTCTGCGAGGCGAGCGCCTTGACCTCGGAGGCGACCACGGCAAAGCCGCGGCCGGCCTCGCCCGCACGCGCCGCCTCAATGGTGGCATTGAGCGCGAGCAGGTTGGTCTGCTCGGCGATCGCGGTAATCAGCTTCACCACATCGCCGATACGGGCGGCGGCCTGCGACAGTTCGCTGATGCAGGAATCGGTCTTCTCGGCCTGCTGGACGGCGAGTTGAGCGACCCGGCTCGATTCCAGAACCTGACGCCCGATTTCATTGACCGACGAGGTGATTTCCTCGGTGGCGCTGGCGGTCGACTGGATGCTTTCGGAGACCTCGCGTGAGGTATTCGCGGCCGAGTTCGACAGTTGCCGGGTGACGTCGGCGGCGTTGGTCAGGGTGCTGGCGGTGGCTTCCATTTCGGTGGAGGCCGACGACAGCGAGCCGATCAGTTCGCCGATCATGCCCTCGAAGCTTCTGGTGGCCCGGTCCAGCGTTTCGGCGCGGCGCATCTTTGCGCTGGCTTCGGCTGCGGCAACTTCGTCGGCGGTCTTCTTGGCGATCATGGCGTCCTTGAACACCTGCACGGCGTCGGCGATCTGGCCGATTTCGGTGTTTTCGCCCTGATGAGGAACGTTGGCGGCGAGATCGCCGGTGGCCAGCGCCCGCATCGGGGCCAAGACCGAACCGATGCCCCGGGCGACATCGCGCACGATCAGGACCGCGGCGCAAAGCCCGGCCAGCACCATGGCAGCCAGCGCCGCCAGAACGATGCGGAATGCGAGTTCATAGGTGCTTTCGGCATGGTGTCCGGCGGCGGCGGCGCCCTTGTCGTTCAACTCGACAAGCTTGGCCAGTACCGCATCCATGCTTCGTCCTGCCGGCGTCGCACGCTGGGCGTTGACGGCGCGCGCCTGCGCGACCTCGCGCTTGCGGGCATGGACGATCACTTCGTCGGCGGCCTCGCGGAAGGTTTTCCAGGTTGCCGCCAATTCTTTATAGAGCGCGGCTTCCTCAGGGGAGGTGATCAGCGGCTCATAGGCTTTGTTCGCGGTGTCGTAATCCTTGGCCCGGGCGTCGAGATTGCGCTGGATGTCGGCCATGAACTTGTCGTCCGGCTCCGTCAGATAGTCGCGCAGCACCGCCCGGTAGCGCGCCGACTGGGTGCGCAATTCACCGAGCAGGCGGACGCTGGGCAGCCAGCTTGTCTTGATGTCCTGCGCTGCGGCGTTGATGGCGCGCATTTCCACCACGGCGAAGGCGCCCATGGCGGAGAGGGCAATCAGCAGGAGAGTGACGAGAGCGACGAGTTTGGTGCGAATGGAGAGCCTGGAGAGCATGAAACAGTCCTTTGAGGTCTTTCTGACCCTTTCAAGAAAGGCGGAGCGACACCAAACGCGGGGGTTTGGCCGCCGAAAATGACTTCGACGCCTGAATGGGCGTGGGTGGTGCTGGCAATTTCCAGTCGGAGGCCCGTTCAATGACGGAGCGTCCGCTTCGCGAACGTAAATAAATTCCGTGAAATGTTGGTAAATGTTTGCCGGCCGGGCAAACAGCCTGAAAAAGGGCCAGAATTTCCGGCCCTCATAGGGCATGGGGATGGTCCAGTTTCCTGCTTTCAGGGTCGCGCAGGCCGTGTCACCATCCTGACGTGAACGACGGGAGGTCCCGCCAATGCGCTGGTGTGTCTCGATCGGAGCGGTGCTGGTCGCGGGCGTGATCGCCGGCGGCGATGTTCCCGGACTGGCTGCACCGGCCACGGCGCCTGCGCCGGCCGCTACCGAGGCCAAGGTCGACGTCGAACTGGTTCTCGCGGTCGACGTCTCCTATTCCATGGACATGGATGAACTGGCGCTCCAGCGCGAAGGCTACGCGCTCGCGGTCACCTCCAAGGAGTTCTTGCAGGCGCTCAAGACCGGCCCGACCGGCAAGGTCGCGGTGACCTATTTCGAATGGGCCGCCTCGACCGACCAGAAGATCGTCGTGCCATGGCGGGTGATCGATGGTCCGGAATCGGCGGGTGCGCTGGCCGAGGAAATCCTGAAAGCGCCGCTGCGCCGCGCCTCCCGCACCTCGATCTCCGGCGCGATCAACTTCGCGATGCCGCTGTTCGAGGCCAACGAATATCAGGGCCTGCGCCGCGTCATCGATATTTCCGGCGACGGGCCGAACAACAATGGGGAGCTTGTCACGGTGGCGCGCGACGCGGCGCTGGCCAAGGGCATTACCATCAACGGCCTTCCGATCATGTCGAAGGAAACCAACTACGCGACCATGGATATCGAAAATCTCGACTGGTATTACGAGGACTGCGTGATCGGCGGCGCCGGATCGTTCGTGGTGCCCATCAAGACCAAAGAGAAATTCAAGGAAGCGATCCGCACCAAGCTGATCCTCGAAGTCGCGCATCGTGTGCCGGAAATGCGGGTCGTGCCGGCGGCCACGCGCGAGCCGCGGGTGTCGTGCACCATCGGCGAGAAGATCTGGCAGGAGCGGTGGGGACGGTGAGTCTTTTTCTGTGTGTTTCGCACAGGCAATCAGCCCCTCACCCCAACCCTCTCCCCGCGCGCGGGGAGAGGGAGCTAGCGAATTCTTTACCTCTCCCCGTTTTTAAGGGGAGAGGTCGCGAGCAAAGCGAGCGGGTGAGGGGCTTCTGCTCTTTACCTTCTAAACCGCGCGACCAGCTCCACATGCGGCGTATGGCGGAACTGGTCGACCGGCGTGACGCTGTCGATCTTGAAACCGCCATCGATCAGAATGCGCGCGTCGCGTGCGAAGGTTGCCGGATTGCATGAGACCGCGACGGCGAGCGCGATCTTGCTGGCAGCCAGTTGCTGCGACTGCGCCTGCGCGCCCTGGCGCGGCGGATCGAACACCACGCAATCGTAATCGCGCAGTTCCTGCGGCATCAGCGGACGCCGGAACAGGTCGCGCGCTTCGGCCTTGATCGGCTTCAGGCCCTGCGTGAGCTTCACTGCATTTTGCAGCGCCGTCACCGCAGCCGCGTCGCTGTCGAAGGCAGCGACCTTGAATTTTTCCGCGAGGCGAAATGCGAATGGACCGAAACCGCAAAACAGATCGGCGATGTGCTTGGCACCCTTGCAACGCGCGAATGCCAGCGCCGCAAGGGTTTCCTCGCCGACCGCCGTCGGCTGCATGAATGAGCCCGCCGGCAGGGTCACCTGCGCCTTGCCGACGCGCACCACCGGCGGCTTGCGCATGATGACCAGTTCGCCATGACGCGTCAGCCGCGCGAGATTGTGTTTTTCGGCCAGCTTCGACAGGGACATCAGCAGCGCCGTGCCGAGCGGACCGGAGCCGCGCACATCGACGTCGAGGCCGTTATCGGCTGCGGTGATCTGGATATCGAGCGGCTTGCTCACCGGCCTCAGCAGTTCGGCGATTTCGTTGGCTGCTTCGATGGCGCCGTGCATGGCGGGATCGAGGATCGGACAGTGATCGATGGCGATGATCTCATGACGGCCGGCGGCGGCGAAGCCGACCCGCAGAATGCCCTGCTGGCTTTGCCGCGCATGCAGCGTCATGCGGCGGCGGCCGGTGCCATGGGCATCGATCAGCTCAAGGACCTCGCAGCCGATGCCGGCATGGTTGAGCGTGTCGACCACAAGCTGCCGCTTCCAGTTCCGGTAAGCATCGTCCTGCCAGTGCTGGATTGCGCAGCCGCCGCAGGTGCCGAAATGCGGGCAGAACGGATCGATGCGCTGCGGGCTTGGCGTGACGACATGCGCAAGCGCGCGGCGGTCCGGGTGGCCGGGCGAGGGCAACACATCGACCGTCTCGCCGCCCAATGCATAAGGCACGTAAAGCGTCTCGCCGCCGGACGCAGCAACGCCATCGCCGAAATGGCCGACATGATCGATGATGAGGCGCTCGGTCATATCTCTAGCCGCGCCGCGCGCCGATGAAGAATTCGGTGTTGCCGTCGCCGCCGGCGATGGACGAAGGGAAAACATTGATATCGGTGCAACCCAAGGACTCCGCGAAGGTGGCGATGTCGTCGCACACCGCCTTGTGCACGGCCTCGTCGCGAATGATGCCCTTCTTGGAATACTTCCGCTCGGCCTCGAACTGCGGCTTGATCAGCGCCAGGAGGTGCGTCGGTGCGGCAGCAATCGGCAACACCGCGGGCAGCACCAGCTTCAACGAAATGAAGCTGACATCGATCACCACGATATCGGGACGGATTTCGAGCCGCTTGCCCGCAAGCGAACGGATGTCGGTTTCTTCCATCGAGACGATTTTCGGATTGTCCTGCAGGCTCGGATGCAACTGTCCGCGTCCGACATCGATGGCGTAGACGATGCTGGCGCCGTTGGCGAGCAAGACCTCGGTGAATCCGCCGGTCGACGCGCCGACATCGACACAGACGTGATCCTCGATGTCGATGGGATACTGCTCCAGCGCGCCGCTGAGTTTGACGCCGCCGCGCGACACCCAGGGATGCGCGGGCTCGGCGGAGATCTCGGCATCCGCCGGAATCGTTTCCGACGGTTTCAGCACAGGCTTGCCGTTTGCAGTGACGCCACCCGCTTCGATGGCGGCCTGCGCGCGGGCGCGGCTCTCGAACAGGCCGCGCTCAACCAGCAGAAGGTCTGCGCGCTTGCGTGAGGTCATGTGCCACATCCTTTCACCTCTCCCCGTGGGGGAGAGGTCGGCGCGCGAAGCGCGGCGGGTGAGGGGGCTCGATAACCTTGTTCAGACATCCAGAGCCCCTCACCCCAACCCTCTCCCCACTGGGGAGAGGAGCGCATCGCATGCGGTGTGACAGCACGTACCTGCGGTGACGGCTTACCGAAGTTCAGGCCAGCTTGACCGTCTCGGTCTTCACGTCCCTGCCGAGTGCCTCGAACACTTTCGCGACGATGCCCTTGGCATCGAGGCCAGCCTGTTCGTACATCTTTGCCGGTGAATCGTGATCGATGAAGATGTCCGGCAGCACCAGCGTTCGCACGCGAAGGCCGCGATCGAGCGCGCCGTGATCGGCCAAGGCCTGCAAAACGTGAGTGCCGAAGCCGCCGATGGAGCCTTCCTCGATGGTGATCAGCACTTCGTGCTCGCGCGCGAGCTTCAGGATCATGTCGAGATCGAGCGGCTTCATGAAGCGCGCATCGGCGACGGTGGCGGACAGGCCCAGCGTTTCGAGTTCGTCGGCGGCCTTAAGGCATTCGCCGAGACGGGCGCCGAACGAGAGCAGTGCGACCTTCGATTTTCCACTCGCCTCGCGCATGATGCGGCCCTTGCCGATCGGCAGCGGCACGCCGAATTCGGGCATCTCGACGCCGCGGCCTTCGCCGCGCGGATAACGCAGCGCGCTCGGGGCATCGTCGATCGCGACCTGCGTCGCGACCATGTGAACGAGATCGGCTTCATCCGCAGCCGCCATGATGACGAATCCGGGGAGGCAGCCGAGATAGACGTTGTCGAACGAACCCGCGTGGGTCGGGCCGTCCTGGCCGACAAGACCGGCGCGGTCGATGGCGAAGCGTACCGGAAGACGCTGGATCGCCACGTCGTGCACGACCTGATCGTAGCCGCGCTGCAGGAAGGTCGAGTAGATCGCGCAGAACGGCTTGAAACCTTCTGTCGCGAGGCCTGCGGCGAAGGTCACGGCATGCTGTTCGGCAATGCCGACATCGAAGGTGCGGTCGGGGAACGCCTTGCCGAAGATATCGACGCCGGTGCCGCCCGGCATCGCCGCGGTGATGGCGACGATCTTGTCGTCCTTGCGCGCTTCCTTGACCAGGCTTTGGCCGAACACCGAGGTATAGGACGGCGCGTTGGATTTTGCCTTGGCCTGCGCGCCGGTTGCGACGTCGAACTTGGCGACGGCGTGATACTTGTCGTCGGACGCTTCGGCGGGCGCGTAGCCCTTGCCCTTCTGCGTGACGACGTGAACCAGGATAGGTCCGGTTGGCGCATCGCGCACATTGGTCAGCACCGGCAGCAGGTGGTCGAGGTTGTGGCCGTCGATCGGCCCGACATAGAAGAAGCCGAGTTCTTCGAACAGCGTGCCGCCGGTGACCATGCCGCGCGCATATTCCTCGGCGCGCAGCGCGCGGTCCTCGAAGAATTTCGGAAGTTTGTGCGCGAGATTTTTCAGCGCTTCGCGCGCCGACGCATAGGTCTTTCCCGACAGCAGCCGCGCGAGATAGGCCGACATCGCGCCGACCGGCGGAGCGATCGACATGTCGTTGTCGTTGAGAATAACGATCAGGCGCGAATGCATCGCGCCGGCATTGTTCATCGCTTCATAGGCCATGCCGGCGGACATCGAGCCGTCGCCGATCACCGCGATGACATTGTTTTTGCCGCCGGTAAGATCGCGCGCCACGGCCATGCCGAGACCGGCGGAAATCGAGGTCGAGGAGTGCGCGGCGCCGAACGGATCGTATTCGCTCTCGGCGCGCTTGGTGAACCCTGACAGGCCGTTGCCCATGCGCAGCGTGCGGATGCGGTCGCGGCGGCCGGTGAGAATCTTGTGCGGATAGGCCTGATGGCCGACGTCCCAGATGATGCGGTCGTCCGGTGTATTGAAGACGTAGTGAAGCGCGGTGGTCAGTTCGACCACGCCGAGGCCGGCGCCGAAATGGCCGCCTGTCACCGATACGGTGTCGATGGTCTCCAGCCGCAGCTCATCGGCGAACTGGCGCAACTGCTCGGGCTTGAGCTTGCGCAGCAGGTCCGGCGTCGGCGCGGCGTCGAGGAGGGGAGTCTTGCTCGAATTTGACACTTGAATATCCGCAATTATTTGGGGGCGCTCGGCCCGGCATGGAAAGATGCCCGGAAAGGTCCGAAACGGTCCCGTGGCTTATACCAATTCCAAAGTCATGCCAATCCGCCGGGCGGTGGCCATAGGTCTCACGTTTTGGGCATGACGGTGCCGGAACCGGGCGCAAAACCGCTGATTTGGCGCTGACGTGGTTACATCTGCGATGTCGTCCCCGCGAAGGCGGGACCTATAGCACCGAGCTGGCGACCCAAAAACAGATGCTCGATATCGTCAGTAAAATCCGACCACAGGGAGCATGGATCCGCGCTTTCGCGGGGACGACGGCTGGGTATGTACGGGGGTCTTCTGACCGACTTACTGAACGTCGAGCGGCTCGGTGCCGACAGCGTGACCTGACGCGTCGGTGGTGATCTTGTCGACACGGGCTTCGGCCTGGCGCAGCAGTTCTTCGCAGCGGCGCTTCAGACTCTCGCCGCGCTCATAGATCGCAACCGATTCCTCGAGCGGCACCTTGCCGTCCTCGAGGCGCTTGACGATGGATTCCAATTCCTCGATCGCGCGTTCGAAGCTGAGCTGCTTGACGTCCGCATGGGGAGTGTCGGCCATGGTCGTTTTCCGAGTTCTCAATCGATGATAGCGCCGCTGAATCTAGGAACGATTTGCGGGCGCAATATGGCGGCAATGTAGCGCGATTTGCAGCAGCGAGGGAAGCTGTTCGCGCTAGTTGTTCATCAGCGCGGCGACGTGTACGGCAACCGAATCGCGCAAGCCTTGCAGGTCGTAGCCGCCTTCCAGCACGGAGACGATTCGCCCCTCGGCCGACTTGTCGGCGATCTCCATCAGCTTGCGTGTGACCCAGGCGAAATCCTCCTCGCGCAGTTCGAGACTGCCGAGCGGATCGCGCCAGTGCGCGTCGAAGCCCGCCGAAATCACGATCAGTTCGGGTGCGAACGCTTCCAGCCGCGGCAGGATCGCAATGTCAAAAGCTTCGCGGAATTCGCGGCTGCCATTGCCGGGACGCAGCGGCGCGTTGACCACGGTGTCCTGATCGCCGCGTTCTTGCGTGGCGCCGGTGCCTGGAAACAGCGGCATCTGATGGGTCGATGCATACATCACGCTCGGATCGGACCAGAAGATTTCCTGGCTGCCGTTGCCGTGATGCACGTCGAAGTCGACCACGCAGGCGCGCGCGATGCCGTACTTGCGCTGCGCGTAGCGCGCCGCGATCGCAGCGCTGTCGAAGAAGCAGAAGCCCATCGGCCGCGAGGTCTCGGCATGATGCCCCGGCGGACGGGTGCCGACGAAAGCGTTGGTCCGCTTGTTCTTCATCACCGCATCGACGGCAGCGACAGCGCCACCGGTGGCGCGCAATGCCGCTTCCCATGTGCCGGGCGACATCGTGGTGTCGCCGTCGAGATAAATCATCCCTTCCTTTGGGGAAATGTGCCGCAATTCGTCAATGTACTCGTTGCTGTGGCACAGCGCGACGACGTCGAGATCGGCTTCCGGCGCTTCGACCCGCACCAGCGATGTGAAGGGCTCCGCCGACAGTCCCTGTTCGATCGCACGCAGACGATCCGGCCGTTCTGGATGGCCGGGGGCCGTGACGTGATTGAGGCCCGCAGCATGGTGATAATAGAGTGTCGGCATGGACGGATCGATCTTTCCGTTGTCGGCGATGGCCTATCTAATCAGGCTTTCTTCTTGCGCGCAAAGAAGGCGCTGAACGCGTTCCGCGCCTCGTCCGATTTCAGCCGTTCGCCGAAATGATGCGATTCTTCATCCATTCTGCGCAATACATCCTCCCGCGCGGGCTTCAGCAGCTTGCGGGTGAGCGCCACCGCGTCCTTCGGCAGCGAACCGATTTCCCGCGCAACCTTGCGTGCCTCGACTTCGGTATGTCCGGGAGCGACAATCACATTGACGAACCCGGCCTCGCGGGCTTCGTCCGCGGTCACGGAGCGGCCCATCACCAGCATCGAAAACGCACGATGATGTCCCATGGTGCGCGGTGCCAGCAGGCTGGAGGCGGCTTCCGGAACAAGACCAAGGTGAATGAACGGCGTCGAGAACGTCGCGGTAGTCGAGGCCAGAACGTAGTCGCAATGAAACAGCATGGTGGTGCCGACACCGACCGCGATGCCGTCGACCGCGCCAATCAGCGGCTTCTCATTGTAGGCGAGCGCCTTGAGAAACTGGGTCGCTGCCATCGGGCGAGAACTGTCGTCGTTCGCGGTGTTGGCCTTGGCGAAATCCTCGAGGTCGTTGCCCGCAGTGAAGACGCCGGAGCCGCCGGAGATCACGATGCTGCGGATGTCCGGATCGTTCTGCGCGGATTTGATCGCGTCGGCCATCGCGATGTACATGCCCTGCGTCAGCGCGTTCTTCTTGTCCGGGCGGCGCATCGTGATGATGCGCGTGTTGTCTTCGTCGGTGACAATTACGTGGTCGATCATTGGCGTTTCCTGAAATGGCGAAGGCACTGCAACATGGAGGGCGGCTGGCGCTGCCGGTTGGTTCATCCTACATCATTGGCCAGAAACGGAATAATGGCCATTCGATTTCCACCCCTCCGTTATAAAGGGATACTGCCATGCAACTCACCGGCATCCATCACCTGACGGCGATTTCCGCGAATGCCAAGGGAAACCTGGCGTTTTACACCGGTGTGCTTGGTATGCGGCTGGTCAAAAAGACCGTCAATCAGGACGATGTCAGCGCCTACCATTTGTTTTATGCCGACGGGAAGGCCAACCCGGGAACAGACCTGACCTTCTTCGACTGGCCGGCGGCGCGGGAACACCGCGGCACCCGCAGCGTGTCGCGCACCGGCTTGCGGGTCAACGGCGAAAAAGCACTGGGGTTCTGGCAGGACCGGCTGATCAAGCTCGGCGTCCATGTCGGCAAGGTGACCGAAGTCGATGGCCGCCTGACGCTGCCGCTTGAGGACCCTGAAGGCCAGCGGCTGGTGCTGGTCGACGACGGCGGCCACGGCGAAGCCCATCCATGGGAGAAAAGTCCGGTGCCGGCAGAACACCAGATCCGCGGCCTCGGCCCGATCGTGCTGAACGTGCCGGATCTGGCACGCACCGAACGCGTGCTTGTGGATGTGATGAACATGACGCGCGTCCGCGATTACGCCTCACCAGACGGTGAGCATCGCATCAATGTTTATAGGATGGGCGAGGGCGGCCCGGCGGCGGAACTTCATGTGCTTGAGCAGAAGGATTTGCCCGCCGCGCGTCAGGGCGCCGGCGGCGTCCATCATGTCGCGTTCCGCACGCCCAATGACGAGCAGTATCACGCCTGGACGGCGCGGCTCGCGGAGTTCGGCGTTCACTCCAGCGGCGAGATCGATCGCTTCTATTTCCGCAGTCTCTATTTCCGCGAACCGAACGGCATCCTGTTCGAGATCGCGACCGACGGGCCGGGCTTCGCCACTGATGAGCCGATGGAAACGCTCGGGGAGAAACTGGCGCTGCCGCCGTTCCTCGAAGCCCGCCGCAGGGAGATCGAGGCGGGATTGAAGCCGTTGGCGTGATGCGGGTCGCTCGATGCGAGACGGTTGCTCAACGCGCAACGTCGTCCCCGCGAAAGCGGGGACCCATACTCCTTGTCCGCGTTTTGGCGAGGGCTTCAGCGTTCTTATGAGCCGGTTAGGCTGACGGTTATGGGTCCCCGCTTTCGCGGGGACGACATCGTAGGCAGTGTGCGTCCGGCTGGAAATTCCCGGCGTCTACGCGACCAGCACGACGTCCGCGCCGGTGGTTGCCGTCGCCGCATCCATGATCGTGCGCTCCAGTGCGCCGGATTGCACGGTGACGTTCTCCGCGAAGAAACGCGCCAGCGCGACATAACGCTGCGCGTCATTCTGGAGGGCTTCGTCGGTGCGCGCGGCCAGCGCCTCGTTCGCCAGCATGCAGCCGCCGAGCGTGGTCGAGAACATGCGCAGATACGGCGTCGCGCCCGCGAGCGCTTCGGCCGGCGAGGTTGCGATCTTTTCCAGAAGCCACTTGCTGGTGCGCTCCACCGACGCAACCGCATCGCGCAGCTTTTCGCCGGTGGTGCCGAAGGCCGGATCGTTGGAGGCTTCCACCTTCTTGACGATCGCTGACAACTCGCCGAGCAGATCCCACACCGCTTCGCCGCCGGACATCTGCAGCTTGCGCATCAGCAGGTCGTTGGCCTGCACGCCGTTGGTGCCTTCATAGATGGTGAGAATGCGCGCATCGCGGACATACTGCGCGGCGCCGGTTTCTTCCATGAAGCCCATGCCGCCGTGCACCTGCACGCCGATGGCCGCGACCTCGTTGCCGATGTCGGTGGAGAAAGCCTTCGCCATCGGCGTCAGCAACGCACCGCGTGCCGCGGCCTTCGCCTTTACCTTCGGATCGGAGGCGCGATGCGACACGTCGATGGCGACCGCCGTCGCGTAGCAGATGGTGCGTGCCGCCGCCGTCATGCCGCGCATCAGCATCAGGTTACGCTTCACGTCGGGATACATGATGATCGGATCGGAGCCGATGTTCTGGCTGCCGAGCGCCTTGCCCTGCTTGCGCTCCAGCGCATAGGCGAGCGCGCGCTGATAGGCGCGGTCCGCGATGCCGACGCCCTGCAGGCCGACGCCAAGGCGCGCCTGATTCATCATGGTGAACATTGCGGCCATGCCGCCGTTTTCCTTGCCGACAAGGTAGGCGATCGCTCCGCCCTTGTCGCCCATGGTCATGGTGCAGGTCGGCGAAGCGTGGATGCCGAGCTTGTGCTCGACGCCGCTGGCGTAAATGTCGTTGCGTGCGCCGAGCGAGCCGTCGGCGTTGACGAGATACTTCGGCGCCAGAAACAGCGTGATGCCCTTCGAGCCTGGAGGCGAGCCGGGCAGGCGTGCCAGAATGAAATGAACGATGTTGTCGCTCATGTCGTGGTCGCCATAGGTGATGAAGATTTTCGAGCCGAACAGACGATAGGTGCCGTCGGCCTGCTTTTCCGCGCGCGTGCGCAGCGCGCCGACATCGGTGCCGGCCTGCGGCTCGGTGAGCTGCATGGTGCCGGGCCATTCGCCGGAGATCAGCTTGCCGAGATAGATATCTTTCAGTTCCTTGCTGCCGTGGGCATCGAGCGCGTCGATCGCGCTCAAGGTCAGCAGCGGGCAGAGGCCGAACGCGAGGTTCGAGGCGCTCCAGATTTCGTTGACGGCGGAATGCACCGCCAGCGGCAGACCCTGTCCGCCGAATTCCTCCGAGCCGGACACCGCATTCCAGCCGCCTTCGCACCAGCGCTTGTAGGCATCCGGCCAGCCCGTCGCGGTGACGACACCTTTGTCGGTGAGCTTGATGCCTTCGCGGTCGCCGGTCTGGTTCAGCGGCTCGAGCACGTCGGTGGCGAACTTGCCGGCTTCCTCGATCACCGCGGCGGAGAACTCCGGATCGTAGCCATTATAATGTCCTGCTTCCACGGCGGCCAAAAGGCCGGCGCCATGGTTGAGGGAGAGGAGCATGTCGTTGATCGGCGCGCGGTAGGTCATGGCATGATCTCGCTGTTCGGCTGGCCTCGGCAATCGTTTCCGCAACGTGCCGTTCGGCCGAGGCGGATGAGTGCGCAAGTCTTGCTCTCATATGTTGTTGTTTGACGGTCTCTTTCCTCGCGCTTGCGGTTTCTTGTGCGGGTCCGCCCGGCGCTCCTTTGTCTTCCCACGAAAAAGGCTGGCCCTCAACTGCGGCGCAGGCGTATCTCAGGTATGCCACGCGGCCTGATGACCGGCTGGAACGCCTAGGTCTGCCTCGATCTTCCGCCGTTCCCAACACCTCCGCGCGAGGCGGAGGCCGGTCCGGTCACTGGAATCGGCGCGATTTTTCCTTTTCTGGCGGCATTTTCCCACCAAAAAAGCGGGTTTCCACTTTGCCGGAAAATGCTCTAAGACCTGCGCAGCCACGGTGAATCGGTGCGGCTCAGGGTTTCCGGAAGGAAGCCGGCCCGCCGCCTTCCGACAATGAGCGGCGCGAGGCGGCAAGACCGATCCTGCCGCGAACCGTTCAACGCTATTGGGGCGTCGCCAAGTGGTAAGGCAGGGGATTTTGATTCCCCCATGCGGAGGTTCGAATCCTCCCGCCCCAGCCATCCAGTGCGTGATTTGGAGAATTTCTCTGTTAGTTGTGAAAAAGGGCCGCGAATGGCGGGCTTTTCACGCGAGGACACTCTCTACAGAGACGGTTTTGCCGCCAGCGCACCTGTAATCAACCAGTATTCTCCGGCCGTCTAACAAAATATTCCCGTTTTCAGAGAGCCTAGACCAGAGACGGGTTCGATCGCACTGGGTGCTTGCCAGAACGCGAAGAATTTCGGTCTCAACTACGCTTACTTATCAGTACGCCGAGATGTCCGCTTTTGACTCAGACAATTGGCAAAGCAGCAGCGCACCACCGTTACCCTATTGCGCTTCCGGTTTTGCATTTTACCTCAAATGCAAAGGCTGAGCACCTTAATGCGGCAGGCGCTGGCTTTGGGCCGACCTGAGGGAGCCGCTTCTCGTTTCACGGCAACCAGAGGCTCCTTTTCCTTCTTGCCCTTGCGCGGCTTCGGTTCGTAATCGCCGGCAATTACCATGGCCCAATAGGTACGCTTGCCACTTGCATCTTTAGCGCTCGCAATCCCAACGCGGGAGGCATTTCGCAACAGAAGATTCTTGCGGTGCCCGGAAGAGTCGATCCACTGGCCGAGCGTCTTCTCGAAACTTTCGTAACCGTAGGCAATGTTCTCGGCGGCGCGCCCAGCTCGCGCCGGTGCAACCCGCTTGGTGAACGGGCCAAGCACCTCGTGACTAAGATCATTCTTCGCCGCCATCGCTCGCACCTGCTCCAGCGCAATGCGGTCGAGCGTTGCATCGCGCACGACAAGGGTCTCGCTATGCTTGAGGCGAAAGCTGGAGATCAGTTCGGCCGGAGACTCGGCGGCCATTGCGGGTGCGGCCAGCAGTAAAAAGCTTGCCGTTACCCTACCAACTGCACGAAGTGCAATTATCGTCCAGAAGCTCATTGCTCACCAAGCCTGTGCTATGCCCTCCCACCTCTCGATCGGCAATGTGGACGCTTCAAGGCACGCGCTGTTATTAGCACGAAGCAGGTCACTGAGGCCGGACCTCTTCTCTCATCAAATTGACGTGCCGCGCTGAGATCAAGGTGATGCCGCCCGTTCCGGGCAGGCCTTGCAAACTTGATGTTGGAGGATTCCATGAACAAGCTTGTCGCAGCGTCAATCGGTAATGCAGTAAAGATAAAGCTAATTGATGATAAGACAGTGCGCATTGCCGCCGAGGTAAAGGAAGCCGAACGACACGCACGCCGGAATGGTATCGTGCGCAACATACTAGAACGAAATAGGCTTTCTAAGAAGGCTTATGGAGCTCTATGCAGGCTGGATTTGGCCGCGACAAAGCTGACCCAAACAGCACCGACCACAGCAGCGGGTCTTGTCGCCAAAGCGGGCGTAGCCAAGCTTGTCGACGGTTACTCGGAGGGATTTTCAGAGGAAATCGAGAAGGAGTTGGCTTCAGACGTGTTGCGTGTGCTTGCGCCTGGCACGACATCCAGAATCATGGCTGACCTCGCAATCTCGCAGGACCGTCGTGAAAGTAGTCCTGTCCTTCAGGCTGTATTAAGCTATCGACGAGCCCTGCGTGCGGAAGCCAAGGCACGCCGTGCTTTGAGCAAGCTGACTGAAAAATATCCAGACCTAAAGGATACACGACCGGCGGTTGCCGCAGGGATCAGAGAAGGTAAGCCGGTCTATGTTCGCTGCCTGGCTGATTGGAATGCGCTTTATGGCCATGAACATGATGAGCAGTGGGCCAAATTCAGCCGAGCGCTTGATGAAGCAAGGCCTGCTCACAAGCTTGCGCGGCAACGCACGGGTATCAAGAAAGCTGAAAATACGTTTTATGAAGCAAGGCGTGCTACTGCACGGTCATTTGAAGACCTATGTCGCCTGAAACCCGAGAACGTGGTCGATCTAAGGGCATTTGCCGGCGTGATTGTTCGACATATGAAGAAGGAGGCTGGTGATTCTATCAGCAATGTCTATCCTTATTCGAGAAACAGTGACTATCAGGAGTGGAAAGACCGGCGACACTCCGCCATGTTTACCGCGCTACGTGTCCTTGGTGGCTTCGCGCGCTAGCAGCGGAAGAACAGCTTAACAGCGTTGAGGCTGTGCAAGTCAGCCCAGCCTCAACCCTCAGGGGCAACGCGATTTTCGCAAGACACTTGCGGCTGCAGTTTACCATTACCGTCCTGCTCTGGCACTGATCGCTCAGTGTTAGCCAGAAGGGTCGATAAATTTTCGTCTCAACTGTGCTTTGCTTATCAACAAGCTAAAATGTCAGCTTCTGACCCAAAGCGGACGTTAACGCCGGGCAATTAAAAGGAGAAAACACCTACCAGGCTCGTGAAGAGCGCGTGAGGAAGCGTGACCAGCAACTCAAGCTCGCCGAACGACAGGTCGTTATCGTACTGCACCAATTGATTTATGCTGGAGAATCTGCGTTTTCCAGTCAACGTAACTTGCCATTCGTATATCATTACAATCTGATTCTCGAAGGCGTTTTATGGCACTTAAGAACAATCAAGCCTCTCTTGAAGAATTATTTGAGCTCCCGGAAGACTATCTGCGTGGTCCGCAGTCTGAAGCGCTTCGACCTGGATTGATTGAAGCGGTCGACAGAAAGACTAAGCAGGATCGACTGCTGAAGTTCTGGCCGAAGACCGGAACCGCCGCCGATGAGGAGCTTCGCGACCTTTGGCGCCACGAGCGGCTTCAGGTCGATCGCATCATGAGCTACCCGGGCGCCGACGAAGTATTCGCCGGCGTCGTTGCGATGATCGAGACGTCGGACACGTTTTGTATCGTGCATGAGCCGGGATCGATGCCCCTCGAAGGGAAGCTGAGGACAGCGCCGAAGCGGTTCTGGATGCGCAACCTTTCCGTTCCTGCAAACCGTGTCATCCTCTGGCAGAACCTTGGTCGGCTTGCGAAGGCATTGGGCATCCTGCACTCGCACGGTCTTCTGCATGGCAGAATCGATAGCTATGCCGTCTTTACTGAGGGGGCGCAGGAGGCGGATTTCCGCCTGGGCGGCTTCGAATGGAGCTTGGTATTGGGCGAAGCGCGGACTGTTCACCCTCCGCTGCAACAGGTCCGTACCAAGATCCGACAGCTCACTTATTCCTATGCTCATGATTGGAAGGCTATTGCCTCGCTCTTCGCATCCTTCATTGGTATTGATCCGGGCGGATTGCGCAGAGCCGATCCCTATATCGACACGGACAACCCAATCGAATTGACGGATGGTGAAATCGATCTTCTGCGCCGGATGATCGATCCCGCACGTGAAGAGGTCGTGGAGGCAAAATCGGTCATCCGGTCAATCCAGGTTCTCACGCGGGAGCTGGGCGGTCACCGTGAAACACGCGAATCCCGCCTTCTTCTCCTGTTTCGTCCAAACGACAAGATGGCCGAGACAATTTATACGCTGAGCGAGGAGAGCGTAGCCTTCGATGATATTCAGGCTCAACAGTCGTTCGTCGAAAGCGACCTGTCGAGTGGCGCCAGAATTGTCGCCCCTGCCGGTGATGACAATCCAGAGCGTCTCTTTCTTATAACCGATACAACATCCTATCAGCTTCGCCGGTTCTCGGATTCAGGTGCCAGTACTTGGCAAGTTGCGACCGTCACGTCGATCATTGCCCGCGAGCCGGGCCGCGCATTTGGCAACAGCGAGATTCAGCCGATCCGGCACCCGGTCGAACTGGTCTCGAACAACAAGGAAGCGACACGTAGATTGACCGAGCTGGGGGCTGGAGCGCTGGAGTGGACGCTCTCTCTCGTCAAAGAGAAGTCTCACGAAGAAGACCCAGAGACCCGCACGCTCAGGCACGCGGTCCTGCTAATTCAGGTTGTCGAGGCGTTGTTGCACGCCCTCGAAATTCTCCCCGTTGCGATCGTGGGTACGCGTTCCGAACGAGGACGTGTCATCCTTCAGATCGCGCCGCGCGAATCACCCAGAGACGATGTCGCTCGGAGCGTCGGAGAGCGCAACACGGCCGACGTGCTGGACCGGTTGTTCGAGAAGGACGACCAGGGAATCGACGTCGAGTGGCGTTTGAGCAGTTCGGGTGGCTTGGGCGGACGGGACGCAGGCGATGTCAGCCTGAGGTTTGAGTCCGTTGAAAAGGACCAGTCCGGACGCACCGTCTACGAATTCTCGGCTTTCGAGCTGCCCGCGGAAGACGACGGCCTGTTTCTGCGAAAATATGGCGATCACGGCACCGAAAGCCTGATCCGACGGCGGCTCAGAACCACGCGCGCACTTGTAGAGCAGCGCGATCTCGTGACGCTGTTCTCCGATCCGAGGCGCAACAGCCGCCGTACTGACACGCCTCTTGCCAAAGATGAGTTCTACGAGGACCTGGACGAAGCAAAGCAGGGTGTTCTTGAGGACTTATGGACGCTCGAGCCGAGCTACTTCGTCGTTGGCCCGCCCGGTGTCGGCAAGACGAAACTTGTCAGCGAAGTGCTGCGCCGAAAGGTGTCAGTCGACCCCGCCGCTCGCGTCCTTGTATCAACGCAAAGTCATCAAGCCCTCGACCATATCTTAAAGGCGACGCGACGCGCGCTCAGTGGAAACGCAGATGATGTCATTATCGTCCGCTCGCCGGGACGTGACGATGCCGTATCCACCGAGGCGGACGTCCGGCGTACGGCACAAGACTATTTGAGACGCGTCTGCGCCTCAGATCGCTTCGCAGAAGCACCGCTCGGCGTGCAGTCCGGAATTGCAGATCTTGAGAAGGCGTTTGCGCAAGACGGGTTCGGTACGGTCCAACGGCGCGATGCGCGGGATGCCGAAGGAATGCGAGCGTTGACCGCATTGGTCCTCGGATCGGCCAACTTGGTGTTTTCAACCAGCGCATCGGCGGACATCGAGCGGCTGATCGACGAATCCGCCCAATTCGACTGGGTCATTATCGAGGAGGCCGCCAAGGCGACTGGACCCGACCTGATTGCTCCACTCTCATTGTCGGGGCGGCGTCTATTTATCGGAGATCACAATCAGCTTCCACCGTTCGACACCGAACGCATGACCTCGATCCTCTCAGATCAGACAGCGCTGCGGAATGCGTTGGTCAGTTCGGATGAGATGATTGGCCCGACGTTCTTTGAATCGGGGCTTGAGGAACTTCGCAAGGCCGCCGAGGACGACGACACGCTCGCCCAGGTTTCGCGCTCCGCGTTGCGGGCATTTGAACCATTCCGTGTTCTCGTCGAAGAAGATGAAAAACGCAGAAGCGTGGTCGCTGGAACGCGGCGGTCAGTCTCAAGCGAATTGCTGGTCCAGCATCGTATGGACCCGCAGATCGCGGAGTTGATTTCGCTCTGCTTCTATAAGGGACGGTTGAAGACTTCGGATCGCCGAACGAAGGAAGCGTCGCAACCCTTGCCATTCACATTTGGCGAAGGATTCCCAACGTCTCCTCTGGTTTTCATCGACATGCCCTATGTGAGCCGGACTGGGAAAGCTCCGCCGGTCGAAACGGGAAGGCCTCGATGGAGCAATGGATCAGAGGCGAGGGTCATCGTCGATTTGCTGGAGCGACTGCGTCTGCTTCCGCAAACTGGCGATCAGGATGCGCCTTCGCTTGCCGTTCTCGCGCCCTATCGGGCGCAGGTCGATCGGATCGAGCGGCAGATTGAGGCGCTCAAAGCAAAAGGCGGCGATATCCTGCGCTTCAAGGGATTCGCCGAGAATGGCCGAATTTGTGGGACTGTTGATGCTTCACAAGGTTCGGAGGCCGATTTGGTCCTCGTGTCTCTGGTTCGAAACAATCCCAGAACTGGTGTGCCGGCGCTCGGCTTCTTGCGCGATCGGCGCCGTATGAACGTGCTGTTAAGTCGGGGCCGTCAGCAACTCGTTCTCGTAGGATCGCTGGAGTTCCTACGGGAAAGCTCCCGGCATGCAACCAAGGATCCGAAAGACGAACTGTCGTTTGTCGTAACGTTTCTCGAAACGATCGAGGCGTTGCGCAACCAACAGGCCCAACGGGGCGGGCCGGCCGCGACGATCATCACTCCCGCGGAATTGCTTCGGAGGGCCCGATGAGCGTCGTTGTGGCTATACCGATCCGCCGGGTTTCAACGCGAGCGGTGATTGAAAAAGGTCGTGGCTGGAGTGCACTTGACGAGTTCGTCCTGTGGTCTTTGTCACGCGAAGCAATGTCGGCGACCCGTCTGGCCGATGATCTTGATATCCCGCGGCGCGTCATCCTGGAGATCATCGTCCGGATGATGAGGTTTAGGCTACTTGAGGCTATCTTGATCGACGGCTTTCCGGCATTTCAGACGACGGCGTTTGGTGCCGCCGTGGTCGCGGGCGGATCAGAGATTCCAACGGATAAGCAGCGGGTCACGCGAAACGTCTCGTTCGTTTACGATACGATCACTGGCACCGTATTTTCGAGACGAGACGTTGCGGGCAAACGCGCCGGCGTTATCCTATCGCTACGGCAAAAGGGGATCGACGTCCGGGATGTCGAGGTGCGTGGTGCGCTTCCTAAAACAACCCCTCAGGAAAATTTTGCGCGCATCCAAAAGGTCCTCCGTGAAGACGAGAAGCTGCTGTTCTTTGACGGCGACACATTCGTCGAGCGACAAAACGAGTTCATGCTCATTGTGGTGGACGGCGCATCGATGCGGAACTTGCCCGATCGTGCGCCTGAGTCTCTCAAGCAGGAAATCGCCCGCGTTGCGGCATCAGCAGACCGTGTGAGGCCGGTTGTTGTTGCATCCCATATCCTGGAAGAACCCGAAAAGGTTCTGCCTGATCCAATCACGGTTGCGTTTGAAGCGGATGACCTCATTTTTGGAGGTGACGCGCATCGTGAACGGCTCAAGCGGATTTTTGGAAGAGCGAGGCGGCGGATATTCCTTCACTCTACATTCCTGCGGCTTGGAGGCTTCACCAGATGGATCGACGAAATCCGCGACGCGGTCCGTCGGGGTGCCAAGATCGATCTGTTCTGGGGGGCAGGGGCGCCAGACAATCCGAATGAAAAAGCGTTCCTGCAGGCCGCAGAGATATCGAAGTTCGTCGCCGCCGATGAACTCCTTCGAGAGCGAGTCCGTATCCACCTCCGGTCGACCGGCTCACATTCCAAGCTGATTATTGCTGACGATGGCGACGAGGGATACGTCGCGGTCGTCGGATCCTGTAATTGGCTGTACACGTCGTTCGATCGGTTCGAGCTGTCGTGCGAATTCAGAGATCCGCGCCTCATCGCGGAAATCGCCGAGGCCTTCGGCGCGATGGTGGCTCGGCCGGGATTCAAGCCGGAGATCGGGACCGAACTCTATATTCTGGCGCGTTCGCTGCGACGGCGGCCTGAAAGCACCGGAAATCATCGCGCTCGCGTCATCGCGGGACAAGCACATGAGGCGATATTGCGTGAGGCCAGTGGCAGCCGGCCGAGCCGCTTCCTGGTTGCGAGCGATAAGTTCGGAAACTCGGCCTTTGCCAATGCTATCATTCCAGCCGAGGTTGCTGCGGCCACCGCCCGCACCGAGCCGGTGGTTATCTATGGAAGCACCGCCGGGCTGGTAAGTGGTCTGATCGCCGCTGGAATGACGATCGACGTCCGCGAACGCGGTGTTCGCCTGCTTCGAATCTCTGAAGGCTTCCATGCAAAATTTCTTCTGTGGGGCGACGATGACATCGTCGTCACCAGCATCAACTGGTGTTCGTGGACCTCGCCGCCAGATGCCTCATTCGGTGAGATTGGCGTGCACATATCGCGACCAGGCTTGGCGCGGCAGCTTGCGGAACGATTGCCTCTAATTTGGTCGCAGCTCTAATTCGGTAAGGGGAGGAATAAGTGTCATCCGTCTCACGATATGTCGTTGAGCGGTCGCCGGATCAAGTCCGGCTCGCTTTCAAGAGCGTCCTCGATATTTGCAAAACGAAGAATATCGCCAACGTAACGTTGGTGGTGCCACAAAAAGGGGGCTTCGATCGTACCATCGTGGCCGAATTCCTCGGGCCAAACATCGTAAAGGCGCTGGTAAAGGGGCAGGCCGTTCTGATTGCCCAAGGCGTCCAGATGAAACTAGAGAGTGCTCAGACCTTTCAGGGAAGCTGGTCAGAAGGGCTCCTGATTGGTGCGCACATCTCAGACAAAGACATGAACAAGCTTGACGATTCGATAGGAGCGCAAGCGATCGTCTATCTTCCGTGGAACGACACCGAGGGTAAAGAATGGCAAGCAACGTGGGAAGCCCAGATAGTGGGAACAACCACTGCAACGGCACCGGCCAGTAGTTTGTCCGGCCCTGTGGAGGAGGCGCTGCAGAACCTGACCCAATCCATCAACTTAGGCACTGGTCTCAGTCATCCCTTGGACAAGAAACGTGCAGAGCGCACAATCGCGCAGCTTCGTCAAGAAGGTCATTTATTCGACCCTGTTGAAATTCGCCGCTGGGCTCAGCGAAACGGCTGGACATCGAGTGCCGCTGCTAGTCTCGAAGCGGTTGCACGCAAATCGAATCCATAGTCTTGGCGTTCTCTGATCAGAGAATTGTATAGCAATAGCAGTTTACGGGACCCAAGGTTTCCAAGATGAGCACGGAATATACTAACAGTGCAAGTTGCAGTAACTTCGGTCCCTAGACTCGGTTCGAAAACCTCTGTGCAGCAGTGATCCGATTGGAGAAGAGATCAACGTCACGCCGGTAGATCTCATCGCATAAAAATTTGAGTTCATCGGCCTGGTTGGCTTCCGGAACATCCACATACCAAGCTTTGGGACGGCCGTCGGACCCATCATTCCAGCGATACTTTCGCTTTTTCAATATCTCACGGAGATCGAAAGGAGATTGCTCGGCCCATATACGTACCGTGGGCTTGCGAGCGGATTCGAGTAGCAGCGCAAGTGCCGTACTCTCACTCCCATTTGGCTTCATCGACATAATTTCTAGCAGTGCTTTGCAATCGTCGGCTGCTCGATGTGAATGATGAAAGTAACCACATCCCGCCAGGAGGTAGGCTAACCGGGATCCTTCAAAACCCAGCTTACGCCATTCGACCTGGGTTGCCGAGCAGGCCCAGTTTTTATGCTCAAAGACCGACCAATATCGCTCGCTAAACTGCCGATCGAAGGCTGCATTGTGAGCAATGATGATTGCTGCGTCTGCGACGAAGCTGCTGACGTCATCGGCTGAAATCTTATGGCCGGCGACGAGTTCGTCAGTAATCCCTGTTAGTTCTACAATTTCGGATGGTATCGGCGTCGATGGCTCATTAAACGCCTCGAAAACACCCATGATATCCGTGATTTCACCGGAAGGAAGGTAGGCGAATTTCACCATCCCTAATTCAATGATCTCGTCCTTACTTGTGTCGAGACCGGTCGTCTCAACGTCGAGCGCCACGCCAACCCTAGTGTTTTCGCTCTTATCAGGGATGCTCATCTCGCGTGGTTTTAGCCGGCGAAGGACGCGATAGTCCTGGCAAAGCGATAGCTTTTCCGCCATGGCGTCGAGTTCGGAGTTTGATACAGTCATGGTGGTAGCGGTCCGGAATGAAGCACGTCGACTATGCGGGATGCCCATTATACTGAACTGGACGTCAGATTTTTCCAAGGTTTGCCGCAATATTTTCGGGTAGGCTGGCCGGCAAGCACCGCACGGGTCCGTTGATGCTGCCTTCTTCAATAGAGTGGAAGCGAGTTCGCACGCAGGTTATTCAGCGGGATAACTTCAAATGTGTGGAGTGCGGGACTGTCGCGAAAAGCGCAGATATCGATGTGCATCACCTGCTGCCGAGGTCCGCAGGTGGTACTGACGATCCATCAAACTTGGTCACCCTCTGCGATGGTTGCCACGCGGCTCATCACCCAAAGCTCGCAGGCGGGCTGGCTCGGCGCGCAATCGAGCGCTGGGCTGTTCGGTTGGCGCGTTGGCTGGACCGTGACGGAGAGGTGGTCGCTGAAAGTCAGGCCTTTGGTCCCGTGCTTCGCTTGTTCGGTCTCGACCGATTCAAGGAAGGCCAGCTACCTATCATCCAGGCGGCTTTAGCCGGACAGTCGTTGTTGGTTGTAAGTCGCACGGGCTTCGGCAAGACCTTATGTTTTCAGCTGCCTGCTGTTTTGCGGCAAAGCGTTAGTGTTGTCGTCTCGCCGCTAAAAGCCTTGATGGGAGAGCAGGTTTCCTCGCTTCTTCGACGTAAGATTCCGGCAAGTTTCATCAATAGTGATCTCGACTCGGGCGAGAAGCGTCTGCGGTATCAACTTCTCTCACAAGGCAGCTTTAAGCTTCTTTATGCCGCGCCGGAGCGCTTCTTTGTACGAAGTGGAGCCGAGCAACAGGTGCTGCGCGCGATGCGCCCAAGCTTCTTGGTGATTGATGAGGCCCATTGTGTCGATCAATGGGGGCGAGATTTTCGGCCCGAATACGGGCGACTTAAGGAAGTGAGGGAGGCGCTGGGATCTCCTCCAATCCTGGCATTCACCGCAACCGCCGGAACAGAGATGCAGCAGCGCATTCTGCATTCTCTCGGCATTCCTGATGCGCGGGTGTTTGTCCGCGGCGTGGATCGGCCCAATATTGCGCTGCTGCGCTGGCAGGCGCCTGTCAAAGAAAGATCGGCGATCATCGCAGCTCTTTGCCGGCTTGCTCTTCCCGGGAGCGGCAAGTTGATGGTTTTCGTGCCAACTCGCAAGATTGGTGATGCTTTGCAGGCCCATCTCGCTCGTGAAGGGCTTGAGACGCCGTTCTATCATTCGCAGCTCGGTAATGGCTGGGAGCGAGAGCAATTGCTTAAGCGTTTTGTCGGCGACAGCAGACCTGTCGTTGACCGTATTATTTGCACGAGTGCTTTCGGAATGGGTCTCGACGTACCGAATGTGCGCATGGTTGTTCATTGGCAGCACCCCGGTTCGATCGAGGATTATCTCCAGGAGTTTGGCCGTGCTGGTCGCGATGGAGCGCCGTCTGTCGCCGTCCTGCTACAGGGAGGGGAGGTAAAAGAAGATATCGGCCTGTTGCGTTACATGGCCCAACGAGCAATCAACGGATCCAAGTTGAGCGATGAAGCGGCCATCGTGGCACTGCGGCACAAGCATGAGCAGATCGCCATCATGGCCAGTATGGCGCGTAAGAGTGCCTGCTTTCGCAAAGCGTTGGCTGGCTATTTCGAGGGACCCGAGAAGGTGACGCGAAGGAGCATATCAACGCGCATTATGGAATGGGTCTTTGCCGACGCTAGGCGTAATCAGAGCCAAGTGGCTTGCTGTGATGGCTGCCATCAGGCCGAGATCGTCAAGCAAGGGAGATTGAACTTCATTCGCAAAGTGCTGGCTTCATAGCGGGGGTAGAGAACTCGCGGTACCTTCCATTTTCTATGGTCGACGAAGTCCGCGTCCGGTGCGCGGCGGAGTTTTTTTTGTTCCATAATATCGGATGTGCGACTCTGATCTGTAGACGCCAGATAGAGAAGTCACTGTTGGCCCAGATAGAGATGTCACTCTCCACGGTTTCAGCTGGGGAGTATTGGGCCGATGACGGTGATTGCGATGAGCCGGACGGAGATCGACCGGATGAGCGTGTTGCAGGATCTGGCGGCGAACAGGATCAAAGTTGCGGACGCCGCAGCGCTGATGGGGCTTGGCCGGCGTCAGGTATTTCGGCTGGCGAAGGCCTATGACCAGCATGGCCCGGAGGCCCTGGTCTCCCGCCGCCGCGGCCGGCCGAGCAACCGCTGTTATCCGACAACGTTGCGCGCCGAAGTCATCGGCATCATTCGGGAGCGCTATTGCGACTTCGGACCGACGCTGGCTGCGGAGAAGCTGGCGGAGCTGCACGGGATTCATCTGGCGCGCGAGACGCTGCGGCAATGGATGATGGCGGCGGGCCTGTGGAAGGATCGCCGGGCAAGGTTGAAGCCTGTGCATCAGCCGCGGTATCGGCGCGATTGCCTGGGCGAGTTGATCCAGATTGATGGCTCGGAGCACTGGTGGTTCGAGGGCCGCGGACCACAATGCACCCTGCTCGTCTACATCGACGATGCCACCAGCCGGCTGATGCATCTGCAGTTTGTCGAGAGCGAGAGCACCTTCGATTATTTTGCCGCGACCCGCGCTTATCTGGAGCGCTATGGCAAGCCGGTGGCGTTCTACTCCGACAAGCATGGCGTATTCCGGGTCAACAAGAAGGATGCCGCCTCCGGCGATGGCATGACCCAGTTTGGCCGGGCGCTGCACGCGCTGAATATCGACATCATTTGTGCCAACTCCTCGCAGGCCAAAGGCCGCGTGGAACGGGCCCATGGCACGCTGCAGGATCGGTTGGTGAAGGAGATGCGGTTGGGCGGCATCGATACCATTGCGGCCGGCAACGTGTTCCTGCCGGCCTTCATGGAGACGTACAATGCGAGATTTGCCAAGGCACCGTTCGACGATCGCGATATCCATCGTCCGCTGGCCGGGCATGACGACCTCGACGATGTCTTTGCCTGGAAGGAAGAGCGTTCGGTCTCGGTGAACCTGACGCTGCAGTACGACCAGGTGCTGTTCATGCTGGAGCCGACCCCCATCGCCCGATCGCTCGCCCGCAAGCGGGTTACGGTGATTGACTACCCCGACGGACGGCTGGCGATCCGGCACCACGGCGTCGATCTGCCCTATCGCACTTTCGATAAGCGGCCGCAGGTCAACCAGGCCGCGATCGTCGAGAACAAACGCCTCGGTCCGATCCTGGCCTATATTGCCGAACAGCAGAAGCAACTCGACATGTCCCGCTCGGCCAAGGCGCCGCGCCGCCGCGGCCAGAAGAACCACATGTTCAAGATCGGATAGATCCCGTGACCGTCACCGGCGGCGCGTTGCGCAATATGAAGGCTTCATGCGCCGCCCGCTTCCGCCAGATTTCAACCTCTAACCCGTAGAAAGGCGGCTATCCTGCTCCCCATCGAGTGACATTTCTAACTGGCGCAAATCGTGACTTCCCTAAATGGCGGCGACATGATCAGAACCCCAGCGCACGGTACTGCCCGGACCAGGCCAAAGGCAGGGTCTTTGGAATCCGCGCCAGCGTGAGTGCTGGCGGCTGCTCACCGGTCAGAATGGCCTCGGTAATGGAAGGCGCCAGAAACGCATAGCGTAGCTCTTGCCGCACGACTTTTGGATGGAGCTTGACCGACGCTGCCAGCGCTTCGACGCTGTCGAACTTGCCACGTTGCAGGTCTCGCAGCCACACATAAGCACGGACGATCGCCTGCAGAAGCTTTGGATCTGGCTGATCGGTATCTGTTGAGGATGGCGCAAGTGCGGGAGCATTCTTCACAGGCGATTTCCATGGGATCTCGATCGCGTCAGCGTTGTCTGGTTGAAGGCGGATCGTTATCTTCTCCGGGTAAACGACGACGTCAGCAACGGAATCCATGACATGGCTTCTGAGCTGATCTTCAGGGGTTTGTGCATCGAGTGCGAAACGCTCGCGGATCGCGTTGATGACGAGGCCTTCGATAAGCTGCGCCGGAATGCGCGCCACCGAGCCAGCTTGAGCCTTTCTGCCGCGCATAAGAGCGCGTGAAATATAGAACCGGTAACGAATGCCGTTCTTGACCGTAAAACTCGGGCTCATGTAATTGCCGCGATCATCGCAGAGCTTACCGGCGAGAAGGGCTCCGCTGGTTGATCGACGGGTTTGCGTGGTGACGCGGTTTTCTGCGAGCAGGGCCTGCACCTGATCGAAGGTCTTCTGGTCGAGAATTGGCTTATGCTCGGCGGGATACCATTTGCCGCCATGATGGACCTCGCCAAGATACACGCGGTTCTTCAGGACATGGGCGAGGGGACCATAGGTGAAGGGGATGCCCCCGCGATACTTTGCTACCTTGGTGTCGCGCCGCTTGGTGACGATACAGCGACGATCAAGATCCTGCACCAGCAGTCTGAAGGACCTCAGTTGTAGATACTGACGGAAGATGGTGCGGACAGTCTCCGCTTCTTTCGGGTTGATGACGAGCTTCTTGTCTTTGGCCTCATAACCGAGCGGAACGGTGCCGCCGGTCCATTTGCCTTTGCGGCGGGAGGCGGCGACTTTGTCCCGCACGCGTTCGGACGCCAGTTCCCGTTCGAACTGGGCGAAGGACAGCAGCACATTCAGGGTCAGCCGCCCCATGGAGGAGGTGGTATTGAACTGCTGGGTCACAGCGACAAAAGAAATAGACTTCCGGTCGAAGGTCTCGACCAGCTTGGCGAAGTCGGCGAGGGAGCGGGTCAGGCGATCGATCTTGTAGACCACAATTACATCGATCAGCCCGGACTCGATGTCGGCCAGAAGCTGCTTCAGGGCGGGACGGTCGAGGTTGCCGCCTGAGAACGCCGGATCGTCATAAGGCTGTGGCAAGACACGCCAGCCCTGCGAAGCCTGACTCTTTATATAGGCCTCACAGGCTTCGCGCTGGGCGTCGAGAGAGTTGAACTCAAGCTCAAGGCCATGCTCGGTGGATTTGCGGGTGTAGATGGCGCAGCGCACCGGTTTGAGGCTATTGGTGGCCACGGCGACTTCCCTTCGAGACCATTCTTGCGGCGACCGCTTTGTCGGACTCTTTGGTTGTTGTCCTCAATCCGAAGAACTTTGGTCCATTCCAGCGCGTGCCGGTGATCCGGTTGGCGATCTCCGAGAGGCTGGTGAAGATTTCGCCCTGGTAGGCAAAGCCCTTGGCCAGCACCGTGACCTTGTGGCTCTGGCCGTTCCAAACCCGTACCAGTTCCGAACCGGGTTTGATCCGCTGCGGCACCTCAAGACGCCCCGTTTTTCCGGCGGCTATCGACCGGCTTAACTGGTCGAGCAGCTTCTTTGTCTCGCGGGACAGACCACCATAGGCCCTTTCTTGGATCTGCCTGGCGATACTCCGCCGCAGCAGGTCCGGGCCGAAGGCTGGCGGCGGGTCGGACCGGAACAGTTCGCGGTACCGGATCCGCAAGGTGGAGATGGGCATGGTGCCGAGCTGTTTCAGCTCGGCCTCCACACTGGGATTAATCGGTCGCCCGTTCACTGTGGGGCGGTTGTCCATTACTTGGATCCCGCGGACTTGCCAATCCGATAGCGGCGCTCGCCATCAGCCTTGTCGGAGGCGAGATCAAGCTTCAGCCTCTTCCGGACAACACCAGTCAGAAAGCCTCGCACTGAATGCTGCTGCCAGCCGGTCGCCTTCATGATGTCGGCAACGGTCGTGCCGCCGGGTGCCCGAAGCATCGCGAGCACCGTGGTCAATTTGGAAGACGCCCGGACAGGTTGCGAGACCGATGTATGGGAGGAAGATCGCTTCGACGGTATTGACCGGGCAATGGTCTTGCGAGGCTGCGTTGTTATCGGTCGAGTGGTGATCTGCCCCCTTTGAAGTGGTCCTCCCTGAAGTATGATTTTCGGATGGAGGATAAGATCAATGGCAAGGAAGAGGCATACGGCTGAAGAGATCGTTGCGAAGCTGCGGCAGGTTGATGTGCTGATGGCACAGGGCCGGCAGGTAGCAGACGCAGTCCGAGCGATAGGCGTGACGGAAGTAACGTACTATCGATGGCGAAACGAGTACGGTGGCCTGAAGGGCGATCAGGTGAAGCGACTCAAAGAGCTGGAGACTGAGAACAATCGTCTCCGGCGAGCGGTGTCGGATCTGACGCTGGACAAGCTGATCCTGGCGGAGGCCGCAAAGGGAAACTTCTAAGCCCCTCCCGACGCCGTGCTTGCGTCGATCATGTAACAGCCGAGCTTGGCATCTCCGAGAGACGGGCGTGCCGGGCTTTGGGTCAACACCGATCGACGCAGCGCAAGACTCCAACGACACCCGATGACGAGGCGGCTTTGACTGCCGACATCATCGAGCTTGCCCGCCAATATGGCCGCTACGGATATCGCCGAATTACGGCGTTGCTTCGCAGAGCCGGCTGGATGGTGAACAAGAAGCGTGTTGAGCGGATCTGGCGATGCGAGGGGCTGAAGGTCCCCCTAAAACAACCTAAACGCGGGCGTCTCTGGTTCAACGACGGCTCATGCATCCGTCTGCGGCCGGAGCGACCCAACCATGTCTGGTCCTATGACTTCGTCGCCGACCGCACCCACGACGGCAAGGCGTTCCGGATGTTGTGCATCATCGACGAGTTCAGCCGTGAGAGCCTGGCCATCCGTGTCGCGCGGAAGCTCAAAGCAACTGACGTCATCGAAGCGCTCTGCGAGCTGTTCGTCTCGCGGGGCATCCCTGCGCACATACGTTCGGACAATGGCCCTGAGTTCGTCGCCGAGGCGCTGCGGGATTGGATCGCCACCGTCGGAGCCAGGACTGCTTACATCGAGCCGGGCAGTCCGTGGGAGAATGGCTATTGCGAGAGCTTCAACGGCAAGCTGCGCGATGAACTGCTCAACGGCGAAATCTTCTACACATTGAAGGAGGCCCAGATCGTGATCGAAAACTGGCGACGTCACTACAACACGGTGCGTCCACACTCATCGCTTGGATATCGACCACCGGCACCCGAAGCCATCGTCTGGCCAGCACCAAAGGAGGTAGTCAAAATGCAATCCCTAAACTAACATTCCGATCGGACCACTCAGTGGGGGCCGGTCAAGCGTTGCACTGACTCGACCCGCCGACCGCAGCGCGGGGCGGGCAAGGAGCCGATCAGGGGATTCGGAACTAAGCGGTCTCGTCAAGCAGGCTGCGCTTGATCGCAAGAGCTGCCCGGAACAGATCCTGTGCCTCGTGCGCCAAACCCTCGAAATCCATCAAAATCTGCACTGAGCGGCTGACATTGCCGGCGCGGGCGCAGATTTCGGCCGCTTGCGCAATGCTATGGGCTTCTTCCAGCTTGGCGCGGACTTCCGATACGAGCGCTGCGACGACATGATGTTCCGGGGTATCTGTCATGAGGGGCTCCTTTATGGAGCACCACACATGCTTCCTTTGCCGCTGAAGTCGAGCAGATTGTGAGCAATCTTATGGCTTTGTGGGCCGGATGCTGAGCATCTTGTGATGCTGACAGATCTGGAAATCTCAGCAAGATACGATGCGCGCCAGCTTCGACGGGATTGCGATCCAGCAGATTTTCAACGTGTTCCCCCTGGTTGATTTTCGATCAATTATAGTATAAAAACTATATCTAAATGGCTGATAGCGATACTCCGGTCGAATGGGTGGGATCCTCCAAAGAGGATCTCTCTGCCTTCCCAAGGAAGGTAAAGGAAACCATGGGTTTTGCGGTACGTATGGCGCAGAAGGGCGGCAAGCACATTGACGCAAAGCCACTGAAGGGTTTCGGCGGGGCGGGAGTTCTCGAAATCATTGAAGACTTCGATGGCAATACCTATCGGGGCGTCTACACCATTAAGATGAAAGGCGTGATCTACGTTTTGCACGCGTTTCAGAAGAAATCGAAAAGCGGCATCAAGACGCCGGAATTCGAGATCAGGAAAATTCAGCAGCGTCTAAAAGTGGCGGAGCAGGCTTATGCGAACAGAAAAAAGGAAAACGACGAAAAGCAGGGCAAAGGTCGTAAAAAGTAGCGGTAATGTTTTTGCCGATATTGGGCTGCCAAACGCTGAAGCACATTCGGTCAAGGCCGACCTTGTGATTGCGATCGGTGACATTATTCGGGCCAAGGGCCTGACCCAGACCCAGGCAGCCGCTCGTCTAGGTCTCGCACAGCCTGATGTCTCAAAGCTTCTGAGGGGACAGTTCAGCGGATATACTTATGATCGGCTGTTTTATTATTTGAACGCGTTAGGTGAGAAGATACGCATCGAGGTATCGGAAGCCAAAAGCAAAAAAGAGGCGCGCCTCGAGCTAGAGGTTGCCTGAGGTTTACACCTAGGGTGCTAGGCGGGACCGTCGAAGATCTGAGTGTGTAATTGTCCTAATAATCTTATAGGTATAATAACACCTTCAAAACTTTTCTCATTACCCTTCGTTATATAGAAACCAGGGTAAGTAACCGAGACGGTTCGTATCTTTGTCTTTTACTATGACAAAGCACTGCGGACCCTACGGCGACTTGGGTCTGGACGAGCTTAACTAATTAGAGTCCACGGATCAGGCTCGCACTTATCGGTGTTGTCCCAACAGCATCGTCCTGATTCGTTGAACTCAACTTGGCAAACGCTCGGAGAACAGGGGGCTATCTGTTACAGACGTAATATTTTTCCCCTGGTGCAGCTCATCATCGTGGGCAGCACAGGCGAATATCAATATGCGCATTCATGGCTGCGTGCGTTCGTTTGCCGGTGCTCCCCGTTTCCGGAGCCCACTATGCTTCAAAAACTGAATACTAAAGTCATCGATTTTTCCCGCATCAAGGTTTCGCCAGCGCGCTTGCGTCGTAAGAACGTCGCAGCGGTGCGTGAGGCAATGCACCTGATCCGCAAATATGGTCAGCAGCGTCCACTGATTGTCGATCTGGATTATCACCTTCGTTCGGAAACGGTTTCGTACCTTGCGCTGAAGGCGGAGCGCTATGACTGTGTGAAGGTGCTTCAGGTCACGGACTTGTCTCCTGCAGTTGTTCGTGCTCTCGACCGCCTGCTTGTTTGCGCTGAGGTCATCAACCGCCAAGCGGAAGGCTTCAATGCGGCGCTGGCATGTTTGGTGGCGTCTCTCGACCGTGACGAAGAGCCTAGTATCTCGGACTTTGTTCGCGAACTGCTGCCGGTCATGATTACCGGTCTCGGTGAACTGCCGGATCGCGGTTCGCCGTCCGAAGCTTCGGACGCAGACGACTGCACTCCGTCTAAAATTTAAGGGGTGCAGCATGAGCAACAAGAATTCACTCGAGATCGTTTATCTCAACGCAACGGCTATTAAGCCGTCGCCCCATGCTGCGCGTCAGCATAGCGCCGCGCAGCGCCGTAAACTGAAAAACATCCTGCGGCAGTTCGGCCAAGTTGTGCCGCTTCCGCTGGACGCAACGACCGGCACGCTGATCGATGGTCATGCCGTGTTCGACACACTTGTCGAACTCGGTCATGAAGAAATTGCCGTCGTGCAGTTGGAAAATCGGTCCGAGCCAGAAATTCGAGCCCTCCGTCTGGCCCTCAACCGAGTCGCCCAGGACGCTGTGTGGGATGATGCAAAGCTGCGCGGCGAGTTCGAGTATTTGATCAACGTTGGCTTCGACCTCGATCTCAGCGGCTTTGACGTGGTGGAGATCGACATGGCCTTGTCGATCGATGCGTCGGTCGCCAATACCGTCGAAGAAGAATCGATTGATGACCTTGCGCCGGCGGTTGGTCCGCCAGTTGCAAAGCCTGGCGACGTGTTTCGCCTCGGTGATCACGTGATCGGCTGTGGTGATGCCCGCGACACAGTTTTTATCTGTGATCTTGTCGGCGCCCACACGGTCGCCTGCGTGTTTAGCGACCCGCCCTACAACGTGAAAATCGACGGGTTTGTGTCAGGCCTCGGCAAGACGCGACATCGCGAATTTGCTATGGGCACAGGTGAGATGTCGCGTGAGCAGTTCGTCAACTTCCTGAGCGAGACGGTTGCAGCAATCAAGCCTGTCCTTTTTGACGGTGCAATTCTTTATCTCTGCATGGACTGGCGCCATGGTGGCGAGCTGTGCGAAGCCGCCGCGCAGAACGGCCTGGAGCAGAAGAATCTCTGCGTCTGGGTCAAGAGTAATGCTGGCATGGGATCGTTCTACCGCTCTCAGCACGAACTGATTTATGTGTTCAAACACGGTGAGGGTCCGCATCAGAACCATTTTGGTCTGGGAGCCGGCGGCCGCAACCGTTCGAATGTCTGGCAATATCGCGGCGTTAATGCGTTCGGCAAAGATCGCATGGAGCTTCTCGGTACTCACCCCACAGTGAAGCCGGTTGTGATGATCGCCGATGCCCTGCGCGATGTGACCCGTCGCGGCCAAATCGTTCTCGACGTCTTTCTTGGGTCGGGATCGACGCTGATCGCTGCGGAAGAAACTGGTCGCGTCTGCGTCGGTGTTGAGCTCGACCCGGGTTACGTCGACGCAGCCATCCGCCGCTGGCAGAAGCGTACCGGCAAGGATGCTGTTCACGCTGTTACCGGTGAGACCTTCGACGCGATCTATGAGCGTGCCGCGGCTGCCGATGATGCCACATCGGCAGATATACCGGCTTCAGAACCCCCAACGGCGATCTTTGCTGGCGACGGCATGACGAGCGTAAATTCGGTCGGCATCGTTGTTACCCCGATGGAGTCCGGCGATGTCTGAGCCAGAAGAAGAAAAGATTGGATACGGCAAGCCGCCGGCCAAGACCCGTTTCAAGCCCGGGCAATCCGGCAATCCGAACGGACGCCCGAAGGGCAGCGTCAATCTGAAGACGGATCTGCGTAGTGAACTTTCGGAAAAGATCCGGATCCGGGAGGGCGAGCGTAGCCTCAAGGTCTCCAAGCAGCGCGCCATGCTGAAGGCGCTTGTTGCCAAAGCGCTTAAGGGCGATGCGCGTGCTGCCAATGTCGTCCTGACATTGGTCGGCCGTCTGTTCGAACCTGAAGCAGTGGCAGAAGAGGTGCCCGCGCTGACATCCGATGATGAAGCGATTCTTGCGCGCTTTCTCGCACGCCGTCTGGCCGAATAGCAGACACGGATTATCCGGCCGGTGCCGATCGGCACCGGCCCTATTTATTAAGAGCAGTAACCATGCCTTCTGATCTTCAAATCTACCGCGCGGTGATGCGGAACGACCTTCAGGCGTTTCTGGAGGGGGCATTTCCGGTCGTCGATGGTCGCTGGGCGCTTGAAATCGCGCCCTACCTTGAGTACCTGGTCTGCGAGCTGACCGGCATCAGCGAGAGTCGGGAAAGCCGCCTCATTATCAATCTGCCGCCGCGTCACCTGAAGTCCGTGCTGACGTCTATTGTATTTGTTGCCTGGCTTCTCGGCCGCAATCCGAAGCTGCGCATTGCGGTGATTTCTCACAGCCAGGCACTGGCCCTGGATCTGGCGTCAAAAACGTTCCAACTCGTCGGTTCGGATTTCTACCGTAAAGTTTTCCCCGGGTTCCGCCTGCGCGACAACGGCCGCAAGGTTATGGACTTTGTGACCGAAGACGGAGGCGGTCGCTATGCGGCCTCGTTCGAGACTGGCGTTACCGGCCGAGGGTTCGACATTATCATTATCGACGATCCGATCTCGGCTCACCACACCAAATCGGAAAAGGAACGCACCAAGATCAACGAGAGTTTCAAGAACATGATCTCGTCACGTCTGGACGATCCGATCAATGGCGCCATGATCGTGGTTGGTCAACGCATGCACGAAGATGACCTGTCCGGTAACCTGTTGCAGAAGGGTGGCTGGAAGCACGTCTGTCTGCCCTTAGTGGCCGAGGAAGAAGCATCGTATGCGATCGGCGATTCAAGCTGGCATCGAAAGGTCGGGGATGCCCTGCTGTCGAATCAGTGGTCGGCTGATGTCATCCAGCGCAAGCGGGAAGAGGTTGGTGCATCGATCTTCGCCGCCCAGTATCAGCAGAATCCGTCAGCTGCGCTGGGTGAACTGATCCGGCCGGACCAGATCAAGTATTTTGATGACCGGCCGCTCGACGCGCGACGGATTGTTCTGAGTTGGGACACGGCGGTCAAAACCGGATCGGACAACAGCTACACAGTGTGTTTGGTGATCGCCGGCGATAGCCGGCGTCACTATGTCATCGACGTGCTTCGCGCACGCCTTGACCCGGTCCAGATGCGTGATGCTGCACTGAGCTTAATCGGAACCTATAAGCCGTCAGAGATCCTGATCGAGGATGCCAGCTCGGGCAGCGGGCTTGCCAGCATGCTGTCCGAGCGCGGCTATCATGCCGAACTGCGCCCGACCGGTGGCCGCGGCAAGGAAGAGCGGCTCGAAAGCCAGCTGCATATGTTTGCCCAGCATCGGGTGCTGATCAAAAGGAACGAATCCTGGACGGTTGAGCTCGAGAGCGAATTGCTGCGTTTCCCGTTTGGCAAGCACAACGACCAGGTCGACGCCCTGACGCAGTATCTGGCCTGGGTCGCTGAAAGCCCCATGGTCAACCCTGTGGTGGTGGGCGTCGGCGGCAAGGACGCGCGTATCGAGCGGGCGCTTTCCCGGCGTCCTTGGCCTGTGGCCAAGGGCGACAATCCGCTCCGTCCACGCGGCAAACCCATGCGCTGGCGGTAGTGGAGATCAGAGGAATGCCGCGGGGTATCCCCGCGGAAGTTGCGGATCCCCTGTTGGTCATCAGAACGGCAGCATGGGAGCTTCGAGATAGATTTGTTTCTTTTCGGCATCGGCAAAAGACATGTTGAAATACACCGGCTTTCGTCCGAAGTTGGTAAAGACGTCGGCGACGCAAACGCGGTGCCGGACTTCATTGTTCTCATCGAGCAGGTCTTTCCCGACGACGGACATGTCACCGATCTTGAGCAGCTTCAGGCCGAGTGCGGCTTGCGGCGCATTCTTGAAGGCATCCTGCAGCATGTCGCGGGTGGTGTTGCTGTTGCATTCGGGGATGCCGCTGGCGCCGCCAAAGCTGCCTGTCGCCAGCCGCAGCGTGACGATGACGACCCCGAACAGGGCTGCGAAGGCGATACCGGTCATAAGGTTTGATTTTGAGAATGACGTTGTCATAGGTGGCTCCCTTTATGTGTGATTTTGAGGAGGGCAGGTGATGGGCATGCGGCATCGTTCGCCACCGCCTTTTTGAAGGACGTGCGTCGAGTCTTCGTGAGGTGCTTGGTTATTTCTTCAGAGCGACATATGCCGATGACAGAGGTGCGGTGCGGAGGGATGCCGTCAGCCGGTGCCTCTGTTCGTGCTGGTCAAGGAATGTGATCTCGAAGGCTGTAACGAAATCGCTGTCGAACATTGGATCGTAACGATCGACCACCGCGGCATGTCGCGTATCCAGCAGGTCGAGCGAGAATGCGGTTGGCGTCGTCGAGAGGGGCTGCTCGGAGGCAGGGCCGGTCTCATCAGCGACCGGGGCTGGCACGGTAAACTTCGTTGTGATGCCGATCGTCCTGACGGCGATGTCGTGAATAGGCGCGTCGGTCCCATTACACAGATAAACCGGCATGATGCGCAGGCTTCGGAAGTCCGGAAAGTACAGGGTTAGATCCGGCGGCGCCTTCTCCGGTGTCAGGGTGACATAGCCGCGCTCACGTGAGGGCTCTGGCGCAAACGCAACCGGAATGCTGGAAATCCGAGGAGAAAACTCCGCGCCGCTACCGATGGCTTCCGTGCGCGCAATCAGCAGCGTGGCGCCGGACTGTTTGCAGTCCTCCATAGCTTGCCGCAATTGCGGGCGGGAGAAACCGTCAGTCTCGGGTTCAATATATTCGGCCTGAACGATGGCCTGACGGCCTTTGATCCAGGTTTTGATGGTTTCACGTTGTTCTTGCAGTGCAATATCGGAATAGGCCGGTTCGCTTGGCCGGACGCGGTAATAGGCAATAACCTTCATGCAGAATCCCAGTTAACGGCACGGACAGCCCGTGCCCCTTAGATTCAAGTGAGGCCCCGAGGAATTGCGGGGTTTTGCAAAGAAATGCTGAGTGTCTCCCGAAAGCCGCATTTTGAGGCCGGACACCGCAACATCAGAAGAAGTCCCGGGCGGATCGGGTATTGCCGATCGCCCGAATCTTGAGGGTTGGCTGATATTCTCGCAGACGCTTGGCGTCCCGTTCCCAGCGCCCGTCGCGCTGATCGCCATCGAAGCCGAATACAATGAGCCGGGGATCAGGATCTATCTGGGCCCGGACCTTGCCTGAGGCGATGGCGGCGATCAGGGGGGTGAGCTCGAGCGGAAGCCTGCTGCCCGGAACAGCGGCGCGAGCCGCAGCCCGCATGGCTTGTATACGGATCAGCGCCTGGCAGACGGCGACGTAGCGCTGTCGCAGTGCCTCTTCATGTCGCCTGAGGGTCGCTTGGTATCGAACGATCTGAGCCAGAACGGCAGGTTCACCTTTGGCCCTCAGCGCAGGATTGCTGAAATGCTTGGCCTCATGGAAAACGATGAACGGCGTGCCATCACGATTTTCGACGGTCACAACGTCCAGACGGTCTTGGGACCGGTCAATTGACGAGGCGTCTGTCGAAGGGACATTAGTGTCCGGCAGACTTTCATCAACTGAAGAACTTGCCCGCAGCAGCGACAGTTCGACGTCGATGACCTTTGAGCTGCCCATGATCAAGGGATGCAACCCGCTTTTTTCAGCGCCGGCCAGATCGGTGGCCGAGCGGATCATGTCCGATAATGTCGATGGACCGGCGTATTGGGACCAACCGATATCGGAAGGTTCAAAACGTCCGTCTTCATGAAGCTGGGCCAGTACCTGCTGTTGGCGGATTAGGTATTTGGTGTGGGTCCATGGAAGGATCCGTCCATCGCCGCCGTCGTCGATCCGGAAGATCGAGGCGCCACGATGATAGACGTTGAGTGAGTTCGCTCGCACCGCGATGAACACATCGTCCCGCAGAAGGACATCGCGCCACCACGACGGTTTTTGAGCAAGAGCGTCGAGTGCATCGAGGAAGGCCTTACTCACGCCGTGGCCAGATGACGTCTGTTGGATGGTCATGTTGGAACGTCCCACCATTCGCCATCGTTTTTGAGACTGACGGCTTGGAAATGTGCCGGAAACTGCTCCGGCTCGTAGGTATGGATCGGCACGAGCATCTTTGGCTGGATAGCCTCGGCCAATCGTTTCAGATCGGGAATGCTGGCATGGCCGGATGTATGGGCGTGGTCGAGGGGGATTCCTCGTGTCTTAAGTTCGGCAAGGAGGGCAAGGCCGCGCTCCTGTTTGAGATAACCGTCCCATTGCGACCAGATGGCGCGTGCACCGGAGAGGCAATTGGCATGATCGAGGTCGCGCAGCATTGCCGGTCGGAAGAGCATCGCTGCCCAAGGCGCCAGATCCTCAAGTCGCTCCACGAAAATACGATTGGTCTTGTGAGGATCAAGCAAGTCAAAGCGGCCGCTGCGCTTGATCTGGATGCGCTGATACTGGGGGACGTACACCGCGACATTCTGCCAATCCGACTGGGGAATGTTGGCGTTCTCTGTCGCACGAAGAATCTCGGCGGCATAAAGATCGATGATCAGCGTTCGCCCGGTGCGCTTGCAGGCCCGATACAGGCTGACCATGCGATCAATGTTTTGCGCCGAGGCTGCGACCAGCGCCAGACCGTCTGTTGCCTGAAACAGGTCAACCAGGCGCTGCTCGACGTCTGTCTCGGTCGGAAAGACGTGGTCGGGGCTCAGGCGACCAAAGCTCGACCCTTCCATCAGCATTACGTCGATGGATCGTGGAGGGTCGGCCACAAGGCGTTCGAACAGTGCCGCTTTGCGGCCATGAGCCCGGATATCCCCGGAATAGAACAGGCGTTGGCCGTCAGCTTCCACCTCAAGGGCGTAGGCATCATAAGCGGAATGGTCGACCAGATGCGGAGTCACCCGAAACGGACCAAACTCCAGTGGTGTACCGCTTGTGAACTCGATGGGCGTGGCAGGCACATACGGTCTGGGAACGAACGGGGCTGCCGCCTGCAAAATGCGGTGTGTTGCAGCGCCAAGCGCGACCGGCAACTCAGGGCCGGCGAGGTGGGCCAGCCCCCAGTGATCGATATGACCATGAGACAGAATCAGAGCTAGCAAATCCTCGCCGCCAGCGAGTCCGTCTATTGACGGATGAATGCTGACCTCGTCCCCGTCGCCATCCAGTGGCAATCCCAGATCCAATAGAATCCGGCCACCGCCTGCCGCCAGTTCGACGCAGGTCCCGCCGATTTCGTTCGTCCCGCGATGAATACGAATGCGCACAACTGCCCCAAATCTCTAATAGGGACATTATAGTGCGTGTTTTAATGGGCCGCCAAGTCGTTTGTTTCGCTTATGAAAGCGACAGCGCTTGTGGCCTGGAATGTCCGAAAACTGCGGGTTAAGCGCGGTCTGTCGCAGGAGGCGCTGGCCGTCGACGCCGGTGTGGACCGGTCCTATGTCGGACGAATCGAGCGTGGGATTGAAAATCCGACAGCCGAGACTTTGGAGAGACTGGCCGGTGCCTTAGAGGTTCCAATCGCCGATTTGCTGATTGTTCCAAAAGCAAACGAAAAGCCGCCCGCTACGCTTCGGAAGGGGAGGAAAAAGCGGTAACCCAATCGTCGCTTAGTCGATCTTAGCAAATTTGTCGGTCGATGAGTGGCAAGGAGGCCGCTTCATATGTTTTTAACTGTTGGCGAAATGGATAAACACGTCCAATTGATTGCTGATGAAAATCAGATTGTTATTCATCCTACTTTGAAGAGGTTGAGCCGCTCGTACTCGGTACGAGTGAGCGAAGAAATTTATATTGCGCCAATCAAATCAGTGTTGAGCTACGCGGTCGCGCTGCATGAACTTGGCCATGTGCTGGGACCACATCAGAACAGTCTTCGTGTATTAGTGCGCGAAAGAGCTGCCTGGAGGTGGGCGAAGAGGAACGCGCTGGTTTGGTCACCTCGGATGCAGGAGCATGCCGAGACATCAATCCACTGGTATGAAAAGAACTATCGCGACATTGATAAGCGTCAGCGTTCATACTTGGCAATTGATGATAATTCGGGTTAAGCGCTGCAACTAAGCGTTCAAGCCCAAGCGAAGGTGAGATTCGCGGAATGAGCGATTATGGAATGTATGATGTTGCGCTTTTTCCGTCGTATTGGCGTCAGCAAGGCCGATAGCAGCTGCGGCTATCGCATTTCGCTGTGCGGATTGTTTGCTCACCACTAGTCCTGCATCGCAAAATTCAATGAAGATGGGATCGAAGCGGACACGAAGGATCCCGCTAACACTACGGGGATTACTAGGCGGAAGTCGGTAAAAGAATGGCGCGGCCATAAGCGAACTTGCGAACGGAACTCACATTTCTTTCGCTGTTACCGCTCTGCTAGCCTGAGTTCGGTCGTCCTGTGGTAATCGGATCAAATGTCTGGATCGGCAGCGGAGCGATCATCCTACCTGGCGTGATGATAGGCGACGATGCGATCATCGGGGCCGGCAGCGTCGTCACGCGCGACGTTCCGTCAGGTGCGGCGATGGGCGGCAATCCTGCCCGCCCTCGCAAATAGGCGTTTGGTATTCTGAACTACTTCTTACTACGGGGATGAGTCGAACGGGAAGATTACCGCCGCCGGTGCTTACCGCTTTATCCCTTGTTTCCCTTATCATTCCAAACAAATGGCCTAAGCTAATCCAAATTGCCGTACGGCTAGGATGCCAAGGCGTCTAAGAGAGCCGCTACAATGGTGCGACATCCCACGTAATTGAAGCGGAACGAGTAAGGTTATCTCTTGTTAGAGAGCGATGGATAATCTCGCTTCGATTATCGGCCTTCTTGCCGCGGCCTTGACGAGCCTTTCTTACATTCCGCAACTTCGAAAGGCCTTGCCGCGCGGCTCTACTGAAGACATCTCGCTCAGAATGCTCATTGTCCTCTCTTCCGGATTGTCGCTTTGGATCGTGTACGGGGTCATTCAGAAAGACTGGGTCATAACGCTCGCAAACGTTGTAGGACTATTCTTCGTCGGTGCCGTATTGGTCTGTAAGGTCCGTGATTTGTGAAGATTGGTTCGCCGTTCGCTTTCATCCGATTGCAGCATTAAAGAATAACCTTCGGCGGGGTCACATCGCAAAAGCCGAAAATGCAGTGCGTGTTCCTGGTACCGATCGCTTTTTGTAGGATAGCGCCGGCCGGCGTCAGAGACCCGAGGAAGCTCGCCCTATAGATTTGCCGCCGCTTCCTTGATGGATGCAGCGAGTTTTTTCCGTGTCCTGGAACAGTACATTGGCGCTCTCGTTAAGCGCTCGATGACAACGACAGGGAACACAAGATGAAGCCGGTTATCGGAGCAATATGCCTTCTCTCATTGGCAACGACCGGTGCGCTGGCCGAGAAATCAGCGAAGCGTGAGCGTGTAACGACGGGACAAGCCGGCGGCTATGCCTATTGCCTTCGGACGGCAGAGGGACCCGGGGATTGCAACTATCAATCCTATGCCCAATGTCAGGCCGCGCTTTCAGGGATCGAGGGAACCTGCGTAAGAAATGCAGGACCGCGTTAAGCACTCTTCGGTGTGATCTCCCTAAACTGGCCCGTGTCATCCTTCGGGGCGGCGCGGCTTTTTCTTTTCTGGGTCTGGGTCTTCCGGTGGCTGGAGGAACGGTGATCGCAGCAATGCGCCAACGCCAGCCGTGTTCCCCGTCAGCACCCCTGAGACAAACTGAGGGTCTTCCCGAAGGGAGGATTTCTGGTTCATCGTAGCCGCAAGGAGCGAAGATGAAACAGAAATCCGGGCCGGATAAAGCGCCGGCAGAACAAGTTCTCAAGAACATTCGGCGTCAGACACGCCGGCAGTACTCGGCGGAAGAGAAGATCCGCATCGTGCTGGAGGGGCTGCGCGGCGAGGAGAACATCTCGGAGCTTTGCCGCCGTGAAGGCATCGCCGCCTCGATGTATTACGGCTGGTCGAAGGAGTTCCTCGAGGCCGGCAAGCGCCGGCTGGCGGGCGACACGGCCCGCGCCGCAACGTCCGGAGAGGTGAAGGACCTTCGTCGTGAGGCCACCGCCTTGAAGGAGGTCGTGGCCGATCTCACCCTGGAGAATCGCCTGCTTAAAAAAAGCATGAGCGGGGATGGGGAGGACGACGCATGAGGTATTCTGCATCCGAGAAGGCCGAGATCATCCAGCTGGTCGAGCAATCACATCTGCCGGCCAAGCGCACACTGGACAAACTCGGCATCCCGCGCGCCACTTTTTATCGTTGGTATGACCGATACCGTGAGGGTGGGCCTGAGGCGCTGGATGACCGCCGTTCACGACCAGATCGTGTCTGGAACCGGATCCCGGACGATGTCCGCCGCCAGATCCTCGACCTGGCGCTGGATCTTCCAGAACTGTCGCCGCGAGAGCTGGCCGTACGATTCACCGACGAGAGGAAGTATTTTGTCTCGGAGGCGTCGGTCTATCGGCTGCTGAAGGCGCATGATCTCATCACCAGCCCAGCCTATGTGGTGATCAAGGCGGCGAACGAGTTCAAGGACAAGACCACAGCTATCAACCAGCTTTGGCAGACGGACTTCACTTACCTCAAGATCACCGGCTGGGGATGGTACTATCTCTCGACCGTGCTTGACGACTTCTCGCGCTACATCGTGGCCTGGAAGCTCTGTGCCACCATGTGCGCCGAGGACGTTACTGCCACGCTCGACCTAGCGCTCGCGGCCTCGGGCCTTGATCACGTCACCGTCGTGCACAGGCCACGGCTTCTCTCAGACAATGGCTCATCTTATGTGGCGGGCGATCTGGCCAAGTGGCTCGAGGCCAAGGGCATGGAGCATGTGCGCGGGGCACCGTATCATCCCCAAACTCAGGGAAAGATCGAGCGTTGGCACCAGACCTTGAAGAACCGCATTCTGCTCGACAACTACTACCTGCCCGGCGATCTCGAACGGCAGATTGACGCCTTCGTCGAACACTACAACCACGTCCGCTATCATGAGAGCATCAACAATCTGACCCCGGCCGACGTCTACTTCGGCAGGGCCGAGACAATCCTCACCGAGCGAGAACGCATCAAGCGAGCAACCATCGCAAACCGACGCTTGCAGCATCAGCTGCAGGCCGCTTAAACTCTAACCCTGATGAGCCAGAGCCTCTCTTCGCAAAACGCCTGAGCAGTCTCAAATTATCTGCCGACGGACAACTTTGAGCAATGAGCTTTCTGACCCATGACAGCCTCCGGGTCCATCCTGCCAATGCGTCATTACGTTTTCAAGGGATTATCGGTGAGCCGTCAGATCCTCGATCTTGGTTCGGCGCGAGGTACTTCTTTGACTGTTCGAAGCTTTAAGCCAAGGCGGCGGGCCTGGGCTAGAACAGCGATCCTCGACCGCTTTAGCTTAGCGGCTGCAAGAAACGGCGTGGCACCCTCAGCCACCAGATTACGCAGGCGCGCAATCTGCTCATCGGTCCAGGTTCGGCTTGTCGGATGTTTATGCGTTTCAGCCATACAAGAACCAGATCGCAAACGCGATTAGAGGGACGGTCGCCGCGAGCACGAGAATGATCGGTGAGGGCTCATTACCTTTTGGGGGGAACTGCTTCATCGTCAAACCTAGGAACACGTATAAGGGCAAGCCACGAAAGTACCAGGATGAGGAGCGGGAATAAGGATGGATTCCCGATTATATTTCCGTTCTGTCGCCTCTGAAGTCCCTTCCGCCTTTACTTTGTCTCAGACAGCGTCGTCCGTCCGTCTGAGTTTCATGGCGATTAGGCCCGTTAGGGTGTTCTCGGTAATCATGACTTTCAGTTGCTGAAGATCGTCATCACTCCACGGCTTGCCGTCGTTCTCGTTCGCCATCATGCACCTCCGTTTTCACGACAAGGAGTATGGAACGATTAAGTTCCCGGTTCCTCTGAGTAAACGGAAACGACTTTATGGCCTTCCCCGTTTAAGATGGCCAGGCCGCGCAAGTTACAGCAGAGCAAGTGATTAGAGGCAGATAGCGGAAACCAAGATTCCCTTACGAGAGGGGCGGGCTCGCTATCCGCTTCGGGCGCGCGACACAAACCAAACATCGCCAATAGCGTGAAGCTCCTCCGTTGTGTCGCACTCGCATTTGAATTGCAGCGTGTCCGTCCAATCGACGCCGAACGGGTCATTCCGAACTGCGAACAATCGAGCGTCTTGCTCGGTGTTCGCAGCTATAAAAGCCGCGCGTTGAATGCCAGCGCCCTCGAAAGCTGGAAATAGACGATAGATCGTCGTGCTTTCAGAGATCGTCACCGGCTCGGCCGGCGCAATCTCAACTGGCGCCACGTCGTTAGGCCGTCGCTTGGCGGCCAAGTCGAGCCTCACGTCAACTCGTTCGGTATGATCAGCCCGGTCGTTTGCTGCTTGTAGGAATTGGAACCTTTTTCTGCCCCACCCTTTACGTCACAGAGCTCGGGGTGCGTTATCCCAGAGCGCGGCAAAACGCGATCGGTTCCCGGCTTCGTTGTGTCATCGTTGTCCGCCTTGGTGTGCGGTGAACCCGGAGCATCGATAGCCATCAATTTCAGAACTTCTCGGACTGTCAGTATATCCACCATGATCATCTGGAGCTCTCCAAGTCGCCTTTCGCAACCAAAGCGCCAAGCTGTGAGCCGTTCCGCCGAACTCCAACCGCCAAAATTACTAATCTAACGCCTATTGCCGTGGAGTATCGCAATGGACTGCGCGGCTTTGGCGTCCAATGATTACTTCTCGTTGCCGAGAAGGTGCCTCTTTCCCAGTCGACGTTCTTGCGCGACCGGCTCGATAATTTTGTCGGTGCTTCTATCGGTATCGTCGAGCGGAGGTCCATCCTCTGGGCGAGGCGGCATGTGGTGCCCACCTTGCTTTTGCTGAACTCGCTCCTTCTCGTTTACCCGAGTGGGCGAAGAATCGGGGTTTTGCGCTGCTCGGTTGGAATCATTGTCTGCCATGGTCGTCCCAATCACTTTATCCACGGAGCCAATTCTCTGGACGAGTTATCGTTCCGAAGTGCTGCGGCGGGAGCTTTTTAGCCTTATTAAGTCAGTAGGCGGCTTAAGGCCCGGCGACGAAATCCAACTTTCCATCTCACATGCCGTATCAAGCTGCCGCGCTTTCTTTAGCATTGCGTCTTTAGCACGCCCTGCTGGAAGTTTCTCAGCTTCGGCGCGAGTCTGCTCGGCCAGTCGTTTCCATTTGTCTTCAATACTTGAACGCTCCATATGAGCCTCTTATGCGTTGCTTTCCTTCTCTTTGATTTGCACGCGAATTCGCGAGTAGTCTGAATCTTGACGCGTGCTTTCCGAGCGGCATTTCGAACAGAGTGTAACGATCGCTTAGGTGCTGCTGCGATTCCAAATAGCGAGGCTCCTGACTCTACAAGCGCCTTCGACCTTTCAAGCTGCTCAGGCGTCCAGCTTCGACTCGTGTGGTGCTGCATCTGTTGCCCTAATACATGAACCAGAAGCAGTAGATGAGAGTCGCGGCTAACAGCGCGATGCCGAACGCGGCGATACCCACGAACCACCGCTCAGAAACAGTCGCCGATTTCGCCTTCAGATTTAAAGGTCACAATATTCCAGAGTTCTTTAAAGTGCTGACGACCTATCGGCCCCGCAAGATCATTGCCACTTTTTGCTCGGATTGGGTTTGACCGCCCGATCCGAGCTCAAGCGACAGACCGTTCATGCGGCTTTCTGATTAATAACAGAGCCAGCCAATTTGCTTAATGCGGCGTCGGTTTTCTTTTCCTCGTCCAATGTCTGCTGCAGCAGCTTCGCTGCGTCCTCCATACCAAGCTGCTGTGCCCAAGATACAAGGGTGCCATAACGGGCAATTTCGTAGTGCTCGACCGCCTGAGCGCCAGACAAAAGTCCCGCGTCCAAAGCTGTCGAGTCCTCGAAATCTTCCATAACCTCTTCCCCTTCTTCGACGAGGCCGAGGATGGCAGGACAGGTCTTTCCCTTTGGCTGCTGCTTCAGCATTTTGAACACTTGCTGAAGTCGTTTCACCTGTCCTTCAGTTTCAGCAACGTGCTTTTCGAACGCTGCACGCAAATCGTCGGAATTGACGGCCTTGGCCATTTTGGGAAGTGCCACGAGGATCTTGCGCTCCGCGTAGTATATGTCTTTGAGATTTTCGAGAAAAAGGTCCTCAAGGGTCTTTGATTGTCCTGGCATAGTCCTCTCCCTGTGTCTTCACTAGCCGCAGTAAACTTCGGCGCGATTACGGGGTTCCAGCGAAGGGGTGCTTACCAGTGAAGAAGTGCTTACCAGCGACGAAGTCGAAATATTTTCGGTTTTTATTCAACAGCTTCGTCAGCGGCCCGCTGAGCCTTTTGTGCGGCGTACGAGACGGATCTGTCGGCCACCCTTTCGGCTTTTGCGCGATTTTCGCACAAGTGGCGGATCTTTTCGATTTCTTCGTCTGTAAGATGCTCAATTCCCACGAAGGAATTACGCGCAGCGCTAGCCCGAATGAGCTCGTCCAGTTTCACCTGAATCGCAGCACTGTCCCGATTTTGAGAATTCTGGATCAAGAAAACCATGAGGAACGTAACGATGGTGGTCCCGGTATTGATGACTAACTGCCATGTATCTGAATACTGGAATGACCTGCACCCCTGAAACGCCCGCGATTTTGAGTTAGGATTTCTGTTCTCCACCGAGGAGACAGAGGATGCGTAAAAGCAGGTTCACGGAAGAGCAGATTATCAAGGTCTTGAAGGAGCATGCCGCCGGGGTTTCGGCGAGCGATCTGTGCCGGAAGCACGGCATCAGCGATGCGACCTTCTACAAGTGGCGCTCGCGCTACGGCGGCATGGAAATCTCCGAAGCTCGGAAGCTGAAGGCGCTGGAGGAGGAGAACCGCAAGCTGTCCGTCGGCAGATAATTTGAGACTGCTCAGGCGTTTTGCGAAGAGAGGCTCTGGCTCATCAGGGTTAGAGTTTAAGCGGCCTGCAGCTGATGCTGCAAGCGTCGGTTTGCGATGGTTGCTCGCTTGATGCGTTCTCGCTCGGTGAGGATTGTCTCGGCCCTGCCGAAGTAGACGTCGGCCGGGGTCAGATTGTTGATGCTCTCATGATAGCGGACGTGGTTGTAGTGTTCGACGAAGGCGTCAATCTGCCGTTCGAGATCGCCGGGCAGGTAGTAGTTGTCGAGCAGAATGCGGTTCTTCAAGGTCTGGTGCCAACGCTCGATCTTTCCCTGAGTTTGGGGATGATACGGTGCCCCGCGCACATGCTCCATGCCCTTGGCCTCGAGCCACTTGGCCAGATCGCCCGCCACATAAGATGAGCCATTGTCTGAGAGAAGCCGTGGCCTGTGCACGACGGTGACGTGATCAAGGCCCGAGGCCGCGAGCGCTAGGTCGAGCGTGGCAGTAACGTCCTCGGCGCACATGGTGGCACAGAGCTTCCAGGCCACGATGTAGCGCGAGAAGTCGTCAAGCACGGTCGAGAGATAGTACCATCCCCAGCCGGTGATCTTGAGGTAAGTGAAGTCCGTCTGCCAAAGCTGGTTGATAGCTGTGGTCTTGTCCTTGAACTCGTTCGCCGCCTTGATCACCACATAGGCTGGGCTGGTGATGAGATCATGCGCCTTCAGCAGCCGATAGACCGACGCCTCCGAGACAAAATACTTCCTCTCGTCGGTGAATCGTACGGCCAGCTCTCGCGGCGACAGTTCTGGAAGATCCAGCGCCAGGTCGAGGATCTGGCGGCGGACATCGTCCGGGATCCGGTTCCAGACACGATCTGGTCGTGAACGGCGGTCATCCAGCGCCTCAGGCCCACCCTCACGGTATCGGTCATACCAACGATAAAAAGTGGCGCGCGGGATGCCGAGTTTGTCCAGTGTGCGCTTGGCCGGCAGATGTGATTGCTCGACCAGCTGGATGATCTCGGCCTTCTCGGATGCAGAATACCTCATGCGTCGTCCTCCCCATCCCCGCTCATGCTTTTTTTAAGCAGGCGATTCTCCAGGGTGAGATCGGCCACGACCTCCTTCAAGGCGGTGGCCTCACGACGAAGGTCCTTCACCTCTCCGGACGTTGCGGCGCGGGCCGTGTCGCCCGCCAGCCGGCGCTTGCCGGCCTCGAGGAACTCCTTCGACCAGCCGTAATACATCGAGGCGGCGATGCCTTCACGGCGGCAAAGCTCCGAGATGTTCTCCTCGCCGCGCAGCCCCTCCAGCACGATGCGGATCTTCTCTTCCGCCGAGTACTGCCGGCGTGTCTGACGCCGAATGTTCTTGAGAACTTGTTCTGCCGGCGCTTTATCCGGCCCGGATTTCTGTTTCATCTTCGCTCCTTGCGGCTACGATGAACCAGAAATCCTCCCTTCGGGAAGACCCTCAGTTTGTCTCAGGGGTGCTGACGGGGAACACTTTCGGATCATGCTTGAGCAGTTCCCCCTGTATCACCTTCAGATACGGAATCTTGTCCAAACCTAGCAGAGCGGTGTAATTGAGGAGGTTCAGTTCGCGAGCGGTCGCTATTAAATCAGCCTCTCCACAATCTGGCAGATGGAGATAGCAACGATCCTCTGCCTTTGCAGCTGAAATCGTCTGATGAACCATCCGCCAATCAAGATCGGTGATTTCGTACGGCAATTTCGCGGGAATAGGTTGAACCGCCCGGATAACTCTGCCGTCGGCTAAGGTTACTTCACCACGGACGTCAACCATGGCGTCAGCCAATTCAGCGGTGTCGAAATCGAGTGACTCCGAGCGATCTCTGGCTCGGCACCTTTTTGAGCTACGCAGCCAAACTATAAAAACGTGGCGATTGCCGCGCTCAAACAAAAGTCCAGTGAGAATGATAATCTCGCCGGACGGTAGCCTGAGGCCGCCACATGTTATTCTTGCTTGATCGCCGGATTGGAAGCCTGCCTCGTCGCTGAGCGTCGCGATCGCGTCTGCCACAGAAAGTAGATAGGGCTTACCATCGCTGAGGTTGATGTGAACTATCATACTTAACCATTAAAGACTACGAAGCTTCTTACGTTGGGGAAATAGGTCTTTAAATGTCAAGAGCTGATCCGCTGTTTTTGTTGTGCTCCGATCCGTGAGTTCTTTCGCATATTGTTTTTTATGGAAAAGGCACTAGTACGGTAGCGCATCGAATAATCACAATTGAGGAGTGACGCGCCAGCATGTGCTCGTGCCGGCGCGTCTGCCATTATCAAGTGTATCATTCGATCTTGATGTTCGCAGAATTGACAATGCTGCTCCATCTTGCGCGTTCGCTACCCACGAAGTCCGCCGTGGCCCGCACATCCATAGGAGCCGCCTGAACGCCGAGAGCCTCAAACCGGGACTTGACGTCCGGCTCGCGGAGTATTTCGGTAACGGCGGCGTTGAGCTTTTGCAGCGTGGGTTGCGGTGTGCCTTTCGGCGCCATCATTGCAAACCATGTCACAGACGAAAAGTCGGAAACGCCGGCTTCCCTGACGGTTGGAGTGTTGGGCAGCGACGGTGTGCGTTCAGGGCTGCACACGCCCAGAATACGCAGCTTCTCGCCCTGCTGAAGACTGAGCGACGAGCCGAGGTTGTCGAAAAAGATATCGACCGTACCCGCCATGATGTCCTGCAGGGCGGGTGCCGTGCCACGATAAGGAATATGGGTCATTTGCGTTTGCGTAAGACTCTGGAACAGCATTGCCGTCAGATGAGACGTTGAACCGTTGCCTTGCGAAGCAAAAGTCACCTTGCCTGGATTGGCTTTGGCGTAGTCGATCAACTCGCGGACGGTTTTCGCGGGAAAATCGCTTCTTACGTCCAGAACATTTGGCGCAGTGCCCAGAAGCGTCACGGGCTCGAGATCGCCCGGCCGGAACGCAAGCTTCTTGTACAACCCTTCATTGATGGCGATGGGTCCTGGAGGACTCGCCAGCAACGTATAGCCGTCGGGCGCGCTGTTCGCGACGAACTCAGCGCCGATATTGCCGCCCGCGCCGGTCTTGTTCTCGATGATGACCGGTTGCCCCCATTTTTGACGTAACTTCTCCGCGACGATGCGCGGCAAGATGTCGGCTGTTCCTCCCGCGGGGAATGGCACGACGATCTTGATGGTCTGAGACGGATAGTTAGCATCCTCGGTTGCCCGGACGGCTGAAGAAAAGAGAACCGCGCACAAAGCCACGCCTAATGATATGCGCATCTGAAAGACATGCGTCATGGTGATATTCCTCCCTGGATTGTTTGTTTTTGTTTCGGCCTGATTGGCCATTGTTTCGGAAAAGCGGCCGCTTGCTGGGACAGGTCATCCCCCTATGTTGATCCCGTCATCTGGAGTGCGAGCTTCTGCTGTCTGGTTTCCGATCAGCCGCAGCGTGCGAAGCACGGCGGTGGCCTCCGCCTTGCCCTGACCGGCAATATCGAAGGCGCTTCCGTGTCCGACGCTCGAAAAAATAATGTCCGATCCGACCGAAAGCGCGGATGCGTTTCGTCCGGCCAGAAGCTTGACCGGGATGTGACCTTGATCGTGATAGATCGCGACGAAGCCATCGATGTCTTTCCGCGTCAGCAGAATATCTGCGCCGATCGGGCCCTCGACAAGAAAGCCGGCTTCGCGCATCCGTTTCACGGCAGGCACCGTGATGCGATCGTCGTCATCGCCGAACAGGCCATTCTCTCCCGCATGGGGATTGATGCCGAAGATTCCGATCCGCGGATTCTCGATACCGAGGCGCTGCAGCGTCGTCACGCAGGTTGCACCGGCCTGTTCGATAAGAGCCGGGCTTAGCCGTGCCAGCGCGTCATGTAGCCGCTCGTGAAGAGTCGCATGCAGGATTCTCAGGCCGCCCCCGACCAGCATCATGAAGACATTGTTCTCCTCGGTCTCCGTGAGCCGTGCGATCAAACCCGGATAGCCGGAGAACGGGATGCCTGCAGTGTTCACCGCGGTCTCGTTGTGCGGACAACCGACAATCGCATCCGCTGCGCCGGATCGCACCAGAGCGATCGCGGCGGCGACATAATCAACCGTTGCCTGTCCAGCGGCGGCATCGATGTGGCCGGGCCTGAAGCGATCCGGCGGCAACGAATTCACGGCGTGCCAGAGAATTACGTGCGGCCCGTCGGTGCGCGCGCCTTGGCGGGAAATCAATTCAACGCCGGGTGCGTGGCGCTGTACATAGTAATGAATGACATGACCATCGCCGACGAGAATGATCTTCGGGCCCGGCTTGCCAGCGAGGGCGACGGCGGCCTTGATCGCGATCTCCGGCCCGATACCGTTGGGATCTCCGATGGTCAAGGCAATGGCGTTGACGGTGTTACTCATGAAATACGCTCGGTAGGAGTGATGGACATTCGTTCACGCTGCCGTGAAATCTCCGTGTGATGGACTAGGCGGCTGCGGTAGCGCTCTCACCGCCATCACCGGATGGCACAAATGCGTCGCTGAAAAACGCGTCGTCCTTCAATCCGGCCTCCGTGCGGAAATCACGTTGTGCCGACTCAATCATGATGGGCGCGCCGCAGGCGTAGACTTCCAGTCCGGACATATCGGGGTGGTCGGTCTGCACGGCGCGATGAACAGGGCCCGTGCGTCCGCCCCATTGCGTCGAGGGATTCGAAACGACCGGCGTGAAACTGAACCATGCATGCGTCTCGGCCCAGCTTCGCGCGAGATCCAGCAGATAAAGATCGGCTTCGGTATTGGCACCCCAATACAGATGAAGTGGCCTCGTCGATCCCTGCCGAATATTGCTTTCGATGATCGACTTTATCGGCGCGAATCCGGTACCGGTGGCGATCAGAATCGCAGGGCAGTCCGATTCTTCGTTCAGGCTGAACTCGCCATAAGGCAGTTCGATATCCAGCGTGCTGGTCTTGTCGAGACGCGTCAGAATGTCCTCCGAGAACTTGCCGCCGGGGACATAACGGATGTGAAGCTCCAACTCGTCACTTTTCTGGGGCGCGTTCGCCATCGAGTAGTTCCGCGAATCGCCGTCCGCCATCAATACACGCAGATACTGGCCGGCGCGGAAAATGGCGCGCCGTCCGATCGGCAGCCGGAGATGGATCACCGCAACGTTGGGTGCGGGTCGTTCTAGTTTGCGGACTTTCGCCGTGAAGATTTTGCGCTGGATGATTTCGGCTTCTCGAATGCGGGCCGGTAAAATCTCGAGATTGCTCTGCGGGCGAGCCTGGCATAGCAGGACATCGCTCATCGGGCCGGTGCAGATACCTTGGCCACGCACCACGGCCTGACCTGAGACAATACCGCCGACGCAGGACGAGCAGACTCCCTTGCGGCATGAATAGGGAATCGAGTAGCCGGCGCGTTCGCTGGCGTCCAGCACGGTCTCGTCAGGTGCGCAATCGAACGCAATGTCGCTGTTCGCGATCGTTATCGTAAAGCGCAACAAAGCCTCCGATGTTGTTTCTCTCGGCAGCGAACGCGACAAGTTGCGCGCTGCGTGTTCGAGCGGATTGTCAGAGCGGGAAGCCTAGCAGCGTATCGATGTAGCCGCTGTCGAGCACGACGATGCGTCGGACCAGCTTCGGCTCGTCGTCTGTCAGGCGATAGCGGTCGATATAACGTCCGGTCGCGAAGAGGTCGGTCGGGCCCTCGCGCGTAATTCTCGCCACCATGAAAGAGGTCTCGGAATCGAGTTCGTCTCCTTCGACATCGGTGATGTAGGGTTGTCCCATCAGATGACGGTAAGAGTGGCGTTCGTAAACGTTGGCCTCGAGCAGCGACAGGATGCGGTCGCGCAGCATGTTCTTGCTGTCCATCCACATCAGTCCGGCTTCAAGATTCTGGGCGTAGTTATCCGCAGTTGTGATCTTGTAAAAGCAGTCATCGACAAAGAAATCGGGCCACAATGTGCAGTCGCCGTCGTCGATCTCTCTCACGTAACGCGCCTGAACCATGGAGATCAAAGTCACGAGCTGCTGGCGCTCGCTTAAACTGCTCATACGTCCATCCTCAGCCTGTATTCTCTCCAGAAGCCGCGAATGGCCGCTTCGGTGATGCGGTCGTCGCTGCTGTCGGTCGAGTAGCCTCCCATCGCAAGCACAGCCTGTTCGTCGGGTGACCCGATGGTCCCGCGCTGGACAAAGCCGCCGATGCAGCCGTCCTCCATCGATACGTAACCGCCCGGACCGACGAGATTGGATTGCTTCATTCTTGTCTTGCGCTGCTCCGGCGTGTCGTCCTCGAAGCCGAAATACGTCCACTTCAGGTGCATGCTGTCCGTTCCGCGCGGCAGGATGGTGCGCACGGCAAGGGCGTTCTGGATCTGCTGGAGGACGAAGTTCGGAAACACCGACAGGATCTGCAGCGTGATGTCGTCCTTGAATTCCTTAAAGTTGCCGAGCAGCGACATATCCGAAAGCTTCAGGTCCGACTGCGAGCGGATATTCTGATCTGAGTAGACGTCCTTCGTCTTGGCGGCTTCCGCTTCGCGATCGATCATCGAGTAGCTGACGTGTGAACCGCCATTCTCGCTGACGATGATGCCGCCGCGCTGGGAGAGGCGGTTCAGTTCAAAAGTCGTGAAGAATGTGTGCAGGATGCTGGCGTGATAGCTGTCCTTGGTGTTTTCGGCATACAGTTTCCAGTTATTCGGCAGGATCTGCGTGAAGCGTCCAAGGACCACCGGCTTGCGGCCATCAAGGACTCGCGCGATCCGTCCGACGATTTCGGGGCCAAGATAATCTTCAATATCGTCCACGTTTTCGTCGAAACTGCCGAAGACAAGCCCTGACAACACGGTGACCCGCAGCTTTCGCGGCCCCTGATCGGACATGCAGAAGTCTTTGGCGATGCCGCCCTTGCCGCCGATGCCGTCCTTGAATGCGACGCCGACAAGGTCGCCCTGCAGATTGTGCGTCCATGCGTGATAGACGCAGGTGAAATCCTTCACATTGCCGCGGTCCTCAAGAGCCAGCAGCGAACCGCGATGCGAGCAGCGGTTTTCGAATGCGTAAAGTTCACCGTCGCGGTCGCGCGTAACGATCACGGGCGTTTCGCCCACATGAACCGCGACGAAGTCGCCGGGAACCTGCAACTCGACTTCGAGGCACAGAAAATTCCATGTCGGGCCGTTGAAGAGCTTTTGCTTCTCACGCTCGAACAGCTCTTTGTCGATGAAGGTCCAATAAGGAATCCGCCGGACGCCTTCTTCCTTCGACCATTCGGGCCGTTCCAACTCGAGGCGAGCATGCTCGGTCATCGGGAATTCCTTGGAAAATTGTGCGGTATGCGAACATCGGTCGCTATCCGGATTTTGTTTACAAGCGAGCTCCTTTAGTGTCAAGGTTCTGGCCTTCTCGATGCGCATCGCGCTGTGCCGGTTGCAAAAGCCTTCACGCAGCTTCTTCGTTGCGCACAACGGCAGGCGTCTTCCTTCACCGTGAGGATCGATCTTGATAAAGTTACTTTTTCTTTCCGGCAGCAGTCATATCGGCTCGGCGAACTGGAGACTGGCGAGCGCGGCGGCCGTGGTCGCGGAGCAGTCTTTCGGGGACCGCGTCGAACCTGTGAGTCTCGACCTTATGCAGTTCGATCTTCCGAACCTCGAGAATGCTTCGGAACATGACCGGCCGGAAGAAGCAGTTCGTCTCAAGGCCGCGTTCGATAGCGTTTCCGGCGTTTTCATGAGCTCCGACGAATACACAGGCACTTATTCCGCCATACTTAGAAATGCGATCGGCTGGTTGCGGCGATGTGATCCGAAACTCCGGACGCCCTTAGATGGAATGCAAGTTGCGTTGTGTGGAACATTCGGTCGAGGCACCGGCGGATTGCGCGGCCAGCCGGCGCTTCAGCAATTTCTTCGAGAACTTGGCGCGGTTGTCATTCCGCAGCATCTGGAGATGGGAACGGTGGAGAATCCGTTCGATCGCGAGGGAAGGTTGCTGCCGAAAGTCCAGAAGCAGCTTCTCGATGGCTGTCTCGGGAAGCTTTGCGCGAAGGTGATCGCGGCCGCCGCCGCATAAAAATTCGTGCGCATGTCGAACATCGATCGCTGACAGGATGCCTGCCAGTTGACAACAGAATGTCGCCCCGTATCTTATATTCGAACAATGTTCGTATATCGAACGGGATAAATTGTACGGGTTGAGGAATGAACAAGAACGGAGTCGTCATCGTTGGAGCCTGCCAAGCCGGCTTTCAGGTCGCCTGTTCGCTGCGAAGCGGAGGCTACGCCGAGCCAATCACGCTTCTCGGGGCGGAGCCCTACGCGCCCTATCAGCGTCCACCTTTGTCGAAGGCGTTTCTGAAGGATGCCAGCGAGGTTTCCAGTCTCTCCTTCCGTCAGGCGGCGTTCTATACGGAGCAGCGCATCGAGTTTGTGGGGGCGAGTCTCGTTTCCGATATCGACCTGACGCAACGCGTTGCGAGTACGCGGAGCGGGAAGCGCTATCATTTCGACCAGCTTGTTCTGGCGACCGGCGCGCGGCCTCGAAAACTTTCAATTCCCGGCGGCGATCTCGACGCGGTGATCACGTTGCGCAGCCTTGGCGACGCTATCGCTCTTCACGGGCGTCTCGCTGAAGCGGTGCATATCGTCATCATCGGCGGTGGCTTCATCGGGCTCGAAGTCGCTGCCACGGCAGCATTGTTGGGCCGTCATGTCACCATTCTGGAGGAACGTGGGCGACTCATGGGGCGGGCAGTGGCGCCGGATATCTCCGAGTTCTTTCTGCAGGCGCACCGGAACAAGGGCGTCGCGGTCCATCTGAATACGAGCGCAACCTCCATTGAAGACGTCGAGGGACGAGTCACCGGCGTGTGCACCGGCGATGGCCGGCGTATTCCGGCGGATCTGGTGGTGGTGGGCATCGGTGTCGAGCCGCGGCGGGAATTGGCGGTGGCAGCGGGCCTCGCGACGAACGGCGGAATTATTGTGGATGACTGCGGCCGCACGTCGGTCGATGGTGTCTACGCCGCAGGCGATAACGCCTCTCATCCGCATCCGTTCGGTGTCGCTGATATGTCGGTGATCGAGTCGGTCCAGAATGCGGTCGATCAGGCGAAGTCAGTGGCGGGCGCTATACTCGGACAAAGCATAGCGCATGGTGCGGTTCCCTGGTTTTGGTCCGATCAGGGCGAAACAAAGCTTCAAATTGCGGGCCTGTCGGCGGCGGGGGACGATGTGATCTTGCGGGGCACTCCTGAAGACGGGCGTTTCTCGGCGCTGCATTTCCGGGACCGGCGGCTCGTCGCCGTCGATAGCGTCAACTCGCCAGCCGATCACATGGCCGCGCGCAAACTGATTGCAAAGCGTGTTCGAATATCGCCCGACGCGCTCGCCGATGCGCAGCAGCCGCTCAAAAGTTTCGTTTGAAATCCTGGAACGGGTGCGGCGTTTATCCCGGCCGGTCAATTTCAGCGGCTTACTATTAGCACGGCAGTTAACGAGGATTTGAGCGATGGCGTTGGTTTATCCGATCGAAAGCAGCGCGGTTCATCCGGCGCGGCTATCTTCTGAGTATAAGAGCAGTCTGAAGCGCGCGCCGCAGAAGCCGCTCGTGATGGTTCGGCAGACGCTGTCTGAACTGACCGGGCCGGTCTATGGCCAGGATGCTGTCCGACCGCATGACAACGATCTCACGGCACAGCATGCGGGTGAGCCACTTGGTGAGCGGATCATCGTGCACGGGCATGTGCGCGATGAAGGTGGGCGAGGGGTCGCGAACGCTCTCATCGAGGTCTGGCAAGCCAACGCCTGCGGTCGCTACGTCCACGTTGCCGATCAACATCCGGCGCCGCTCGATCCCAATTTCACCGGCGCGGGCCGCGCGATGACGGACGCGTCGGGCTACTACAAGTTCGTCTCGATCAAGCCCGGCGCATATCCGTGGGGCAACCACCACAACGCCTGGCGCCCCGCGCACATCCATTTTTCGGTGTTCGGGTCGGCGTTCGTGTCCCGCCTTGTGACGCAGATGTACTTTCCCAATGATCCGCTGTTCGCCTTCGATCCCATTTTCAATGCGGTGACGGATGAAAGGGCGCGCATGCTGATGGTCTCCAGTTTCGATCTGGAGAGCACCCAGCCCGGATGGGCGCTTGCCTATCGCTTCGATATCGTGTTGCGCGGGCGAGATGCTACTCCTATGGAGAGTCGGTAATGTCAACGATAACGCCTTCTCAAACGGTCGGTCCGTTCTTCGCCTATGGTCTGACGCCGAACGGCCGTTATGCGTGGAACGACGTCGCGACCAACGATCTCGTCACCCCCAAACTAATTGGGAGCCGAATACGACTTGAGGGGACTTTATATGACGGCGACGGATCGCCTGTCCCTGACGGCATGATTGAGATCTGGCAGGCTGACGGGCAGGGGCGTTTCCAAAGCGGGCAGGATGCCGGCGGCGGTTTGTCGAACACGGCCTTCAAGGGTTTCGGCCGCTGTGCCACCGGAGCAGACGGCGTGTTTGCTTTCAGCACCATCAAGCCCGGTCCAGTAGAGGGATCGTTCGGCGGATACCAGGCTCCCCATATCCTGGTGGCAGTGTTCGCACGTGGCATGCTCGTTCATGCCTTTACGCGCATTTATTTCGATGACGAGCCGGCCAATGCAAGCGACCCGGTGCTGCAAGTTGTTCCCGCGGAGCGGCGGGCGACACTGGTCGCGAAGCGTCAGGCTGATGGAGTGGAATACCGCTTCGATATTCGCCTTCAAGGAGATCGCGAAACGGTCTTTTTCGACGTCTGATGCGGCGCTCGATGCAACATGCGCTAATCGCTCGGCGAGACGCGCAGCCTGCTCGCTCGACAAAACGTTGACACAAAAAAGCGAGGCTTGTAAACCAAAGCCGTATATCGGCCAACGTTCGTATAACGAACTAATAACGACGAACAAATAAATGTTCGCATGCCCAAGCGATCCGGCTTCTGATCGGAGTGCCGCTTGATCGACCCGGATGCGGAAGCGGCCGCTCCGACACTGGCATGTTCAAAAAGGTGGAATGGAGGAATCGATGTCGCAGGTTGGTTATGATCAGGTCGACACGATCCGGTTGGGAAATGTACCGCCGGGCGTGCCCGTCATCACGTTCGATCCGTATTCGGACGAGGTGATGTCGAATCCCTATCCGTACTATCAGGAAATGCGCGAAGCAGGCCCGCTCGTCTGGATACAGAAGTACGGGACCTATGCCGTCGGCAGTTACAACTCGGTGATACGCGTCCTGACCGAACATGACTCCTTCTGCTCCAGCGCGGGCGTCGGCCTTACCAATTTCCATACCGAGACGCCGTGGCGGAAGCCGAGCATCATTCTCGAAGTGGATCCTCCTGACCATTCGCGAACCCGCAAGGTCTTCTCACGCATTCTCTCGCCGCGATCGCTGAACAGGCTTCGCGAGCGGTTTGAGCAGGAAGCGCAGGCCATGGTATCGCGCCTGGTGATCAAGGGCGTCTGCGACGGGGTCAAGGATCTCGCCGAGGCGTATCCGCTGAAGGTGTTTGCCGATGCTGTCGGGCTGCCGCCGGATGGCCGCGAGCATCTGCTTCCTTATGGCGACATGGTGTTCAACGCGTTCGGTCCGCAGAACGATCGCTTCCGCGAGTGCCTGGCGAAGCTCGGCCCTTCGATTACGTGGATCAACGAGGTCTGCCAGCGCAAGAACCTGAGCGAGGGTAGTTTCGGCGCGGAATTGTATGCCGCGGCTGACGCCGGCGAGATCACCCACGAGGAAGCAGGGATGCTGGTGCGGACGATGTTATCTGCGGGGCTAGACACCACGATCTTCACGATTGGGAATGCGCTTGCATGTTTCGCCCGCAATCCCGAGCAGTGGGCCATCGTGCGCGATAACCCGGCCATCGCAAGGCAGGCGATCGAGGAGGTGCTGCGTTACGACAGCACGTTCCATTCCTTCTACCGCACGACGACACGGCCGGTGACTCTGGAAGGGGTGCAACTCGACAAGAACCAGAAGGTCCTTGTTTTGGTGGCGTCGGCGAACCGCGACACGAGCCATTGGGCAGGCGCGGATACGTTCGACGTGCACCGCAAGCCCGCCGCCAACGTGGCCTTCGGCACCGGAATTCACGGTTGCGCGGGACAAATGATCGCGCGGCTTGAAGCGGAAATTGTATTGAAGGCGCTGGCGTCGCAGGTGGAGCTGATCGAGGCGCTCGGCGAGCCGGAATTGCATTTCAACAATACAGTCCGTGGATATTCGTCGCTCCCGCTGCGTTTTGTGGCCAAAGATAACAAGGGTGAATGATGCCGACGATTGTTTACGTGGAGCCGGATGGTCAACGGACAGCCATTCAGGTCGAGTCGGGAGCTAACGTGATGCGCACCGCGGTTGGCCACGGGATTTCGGGTATCGTTGCAGAGTGCGGCGGCGCTGCGATGTGTGCGACATGCCATGTTTATGTGGATGACGAGGGGGCCGATCTCCTTCCACCAGTGGGTGATGTCGAGAATGAAATGCTGGAAAGCGCTACGGCAGAGCGGCTGGAAAGCAGCCGCTTGAGCTGCCAGCTCAACGTCACAAGCAGTATCGAAACCCTGGTGGTCCGGATTCCGGACCGGCAGTCCTGAAAATTTCGCCACTCGCTGGTTTTGTTTCGGCACCGTGTCCTCGGCCATTGTGCCATGGTCCAAGATGCTTCTGAGGAGAATTCATGTCTGACAAGAAAAGCGAACGCGTGGCGATCGTAACCGGCGGGGCAAGCGGCATCGGCCTCGTGCTGACGCGTGCAATGGCGGAGAACGGCTATTCGGTCATGGTTGCCGACATGCAGAATGCTGACACTGCGGCGGAAAAGCTTCGGGCCGACGGCCTTAACGTTGTTGGCATCAAGGCTGATGTCACCAGCGTTGAAGACACTGCAAACATGGTTGCGGTCGCGAACAAGACATTCGGCGGACTGGATGTGCTCGTTAACAACGCAGGCATTTTTACATCTCTGACTCTGAAGCCGTTCGACCAGATATCGCCGTCAGAATGGATGAAGGTGATGGAGGTCAATACGCTGGGGCCTTTCCTTTGCGCCAAGGCTGCACTGCCTGCGTTGCGTGCACGAGGCGGCGGGCGAATCGTCAATATCGCATCCACGTCGCAACTGAAGGGGGCCCCCTTCATGCTCCACTACACCTCCAGCAAGGGCGCTGTGGTGTCATTTACACGCTCGCTGGCGCGAGAGCTTGGCGGCGACGGTATCACAGTCAATGCGATTGCACCGGGCTTCACGCTGAGTGATGGCGTGCTCGCTGCCGGCATGGAAGAGAAAATGGGTGAAGTTATCAGGCGGTCGAGCCGTTCGATCCAGCGTGACCAGGTGCCTGCGGACCTTGTCGGCGCATTGTTGTTTTTCTCGGGAGAGGGCTCCGCTTTCATCACCGGGCAGACCCTGGCCGTCGATGGCGGGAGCGTATTCCTGTGAACGCTCACCAGCCTGCGCCTTACGCTGCGCTATCGATGTACATCGATGGTCAATTCATCGGGAATGATAGCCGCCAAGGCGAGCCGGTATTCAATCCAGCGGATGATACGATACTCGGGCAGTTGCCGCATGCCACCAAGGAAGATATGGACCGTGCGCTCGATGCCGCGGCGCGCGCCTTCGATCAATGGCGCTGGACCTCGCCGCTCGAGCGCAGCCGTATTCTGCGGCGTGTTGCCGAACTGATACGGGAGCGGGCAGATATCATTGCCCGCGATCTGACGCGCGATCAGGGTAAACCGTTCGTCGAGGCGCGTCATGAAGTGTATTCCGCCGCCGATCACGCCGAGTGGCATGCGGAGGAGGGGCGCCGCATATACGGCCGGGTAGTGCCGCCACGCACCCCCAGCGTCCGGCAGACCGTGGTGCGACAACCCGTAGGCGTCTGCGTCGCCTTCGCGCCATGGAATTTTCCGTTCAATCAGACTTTGCGGAAGATATCGGCCGCGCTTGCGGCAGGATGCACGCTCATCATCAAGCCGGCAGAGGATGCGCCGAGCGCGGCCGTTGCCCTTGCGAGGCTGTTTCACGAAGCAGGTCTGCCTCCCGGATGTCTGAACGTCGTGTGGGGCGTTCCTGCTGAAATCTCCAATTATCTGATCCGCTCACCGATCGTACGCAAAATATCGTTCACGGGGTCTATCCCTGTCGGCAAGCAGCTCGCATCTTTGGCTGGCGCGCATATGAAGCGCGTGACGATGGAACTGGGCGGTCATTCCCCTGTGCTCGTGTTCGACGATGCCGACATTCCGCGGGCCGCTGCGCTGCTCGCGCGGTTGAAGGCGTTGAATGCGGGACAGGTCTGCATGGCGCCAAGCCGATTCTATGTTCATGAAGCGGTGCGTGACGAGTTCACCGATGCGTTCACCAAGGCGTTCTCATCCCAAGCGCTGGGTGACGGCCTCGACGCGGGGACCACCATGGGCCCGCTTGCGCATAAGCGGCGCGTGGGTGTGATGGAGCAATTGGTCGCCGATGCATGCAGCCGCGGTGCCAGCGTCGTGACGGGTGGAAAATCATTATCGCGGCCCGGGAATTTCTTTCCGCCGACGGTCCTTATCGATGCAGTGGATGACTCCCGCGTCATGCAGGAAGAGCCGTTCGGTCCCATTGCGCCGATTACGTCTTTCCGCGAGGTCGACGAGGTCGTGACCCGAGCTAACGCCCTGCCTTACGGGCTGGCATCCTACGTGTTTACGCGATCTCTAAAGACATCACATTACGCCTCGACGCGCCTGGAAGCTGGAATGGTGAATGTGAACCATTTCGGTATCGCGCTGCCCGAGACGCCGCTAGGGGGCATCAAGGACAGCGGCGTTGGCAGCGAGGGCGGGAGCGAGACGTTCGACGCCTATGTGACAACGAAGTTTATCTCGGAAGAAACAGCGTAATGCCGCGAGTCACTTCTTGGCGACTGCAGGCGAGGTCCGTTTGCCGAAACATCGCTCCTCCAACTGCGCGGCGCAATCGCGGATGACTTCGAGAAACTGCGTCGAGAAGACCTTGCGGTTCACACGCGCCGAATAGGCACTCACACTCAGTGCGGCGACGATCTTGCCGTCGGCGTCGTGCACCGGCACGGCCAGAGACCGCATGCCAAGTTCGAGTTCCTCGTCGCTGATTGCGAAGCCGGTTGTTCGGCTGCCGCCGATTTCCCGCAAGATCAGGGCGGGCTTTACGATCGTCTTGGGAGTGCGTTGAACGAGTGCTTTGTCGTCGATGATTTCGTGAATGTCGTCGTCATCGAGTGACCCGAGGAGTACGCGGCCCGTTGCAGAACAATAAGCCGGAAGCCGCGCACCGATGCGCACGCCGGTTGAGACAATATGTTCAGCTTCCGCACGTGCGATGAACAGGACGTTCTCGCCTTCGAGTACGGCGAGCGAGAGTGACTCGTTCAGCTTGTCGCGGCCATAGGCGAGGATTTCCGCGCTTGTCTCGATGAGTCTGTCGCGCAGGCCGCCGGGCTGACCGAGATTGCGCAGTCTGGGAAGCGGCCGGAATTCGCGCCCGACGCGCTCGACGTAGCCAAGCGCAACCAGTGTCAGCAGGCATCGCCGCGCGGCCGCGCGTGTCGACTGCGCGGCTCGCGCCGCATCGGCCGCGCTCTGCACGCCGCGCGAAGAAAGCGCTTCGATGATGGCAAGGCCTTTCGCCAACCCTCCCATACCTTCCGCGGGACGGCGACTGGATTCCGGTTTCGCTCGTTTAACAGCGCGCTTGACAGGCATCTGAATTATGGCTCTATGTTAAAGAAAACAACCATATGTTCGATATACGAACAATCAGATTTGATGTCAAGGGGAGGTTGATGTGATTTTCAAAATTCAATGTCGCGATGTTTTTGCTGTCTTCGCCGCGCGCGCTCTCCGCGTTGCCGGACGCCGGCTGACGCGAATCGATTGCTGAGCGGTTCGGGAAACACCATGCAGCTTGTCGTCAATATTGTGGTCCTCGCGGCGATCTATGCGCTGATCGCGAGCGGTTACGTCCTCGTCTATCGAGCGAGCCGGGTTCTTAACCTCGCGCACGGCGAGCTGATGATGCTTGGCAGTTATCTTTTGATCGCTGTCGCGTCAGGCATTTCATCGTCGCCCGTTATCGCGCTTTCCGGCGCCGCGCTGCTCAGCGCTCTGGTCGGCTTTCTGGTCTATGTCATGCTGATCCAGCGCATGACGGGTCAGGCCGTTTTGGCGGCCGTGCTGGCAACCATTGCGCTTGGCGTCATGCTGCGCGGTCTTGTGATCCTGATCTGGTCGACGCAACAGCAGTATCCAGCGCGGATAATCGGCCTGTCGAACAACTCGATTGAGCTTTTCGCAAATGCGCGCATTTCGACATTATCGTTGGCGCTGGTCGTCGTGACTGTCCTGATCTATCTGGCGTTATTCGCGGGCCTTTATCTCACGCAGTGGGGCATTCGCACGCGCGCGGTCGGCCAGAACCCGCTGCTCGCCGCACAGCGCGGGATCAATCTGAATGCCATCTACGCGTTGACGTGGGGGCTTTCGACGTTCACCGGAGCTGCCGCCGGAATCCTGATTTCTCTCGATTCCGGCCTCGACGGCACCATGACCATGATCGGGTTGAAGGCGTTTCCGGCTGCGCTCGTCGGCGGTCTCGACAGCCTCGTTGGTGCCTTGATCGGATCGCTTCTGATCGCTGCCATTGAGGTCGTTCTCATTCAGACCGCGGATCCTTTGCTGTCCGATGTCGTGCCGTTTCTCGTTCTGATCGTGGCGCTCGCAATCCGGCCATGGGGTCTCTTCGGAACGCGGGAGGCGCTCGATCGTGTTTGATCCTGCAACCTCCGACAATCCCGGTGCGCTTTCGTGGGTGCGGGGCGTGGTCCTTCTTGCCGTCGCGATCCTGTTTCCGCTGCTTGCCTCGCCGTTCCAGATCGATCTCGCCTGTCAGGTGTTTCTCGCCTGCATCGGCGCGCTGTCCTTGATGATCCTGACCGGATTTGCAGGGCAGGTCTCGCTTGGACATGCGGGATTGATTGCGGCGGGCGCTTTCACGACGGGAATTCTCACGAAGGAATTGAATGTTCCGGTTTTCCTGACGATTCCTGTCGCTGCGGTGACGGGTATGGTGCTGGGACTGGTGTTCGGCCTGCCAAGCCTTCGTCTGCGCGGCCTCTACCTCGCCGTGAGCACGCTCGCGCTCCATTTCGTCGTGATCTATCTGGGTGGCGAGTACGAAACCAAGCGCGGTTTCTCGACCGGCATTCTGATCGAACCGCCGTCGATCTTCGGTTATCACCTGACCGATGGCCGCGGATGGTACGTCGTCCTCCTGGTCGCGGTGGCGCTGGTGTTCTGGTTGGTACGCAACCTCCTGCGAGGCCGCACAGGGCGTGCCTGGGGCGCGATGCATGTCAATGAGGCGGTTGCAGCAGCTCTCGGCGTGAATGTTCCCCGCGCCAAGTTGATGGCGTTCGTGATCTCGTCGGCAATCACCGCAGTCGGCGGCGCGCTGTTCGCTTCCTATCGCGGTTTCGTGTCGGTGGATGCATTCCCGCTGATGCTCTCGGTCCAGTACGTCGCAATGATCATCGTCGGCGGGATGGGATCACTGGCTGGCGCAATTCTCGGCGCGGCGTTTCTGACCATACTGCCCTATGCCATCGAAGCCCTTGTCATGCTGCTGCCCGGTGCTAGCGGACACGCTAATCAGGTGTCCGCTTTCAATTACACGGCATTCGGTTTGGTCATGATCCTGTTCCTAGTGCTGGAGCCTGGCGGTCTGGTTGCGATCGGGCGGCGAATCCGCAGCCGGCTTTCGATCACGCGAGTTCGTGCGCGCGCGGTGGAGAAAGCGCTATGAGCACCGACAGCGCTGTCATTCTCTCAGTCGAACATGTCGAGGTGATCTATCAGCGCGCCATCGCGGCGCTTCACGGTGTTTCTCTCAATATCAGGGAGGGGCAGGTTACAGCGCTGCTCGGCGCCAACGGCGCGGGAAAAACAACGACGCTGCGCGCCATCTCGGGCTTTATCGGTCTGGACAACGCGCGCGTGTCGCGGGGCAAAATTCGTTATCGCGGCCAATCGATCGAGAACTGGCGTCCGGACCGGGTGGCGCGTCTCGGAATGCGGCTCGTTCCTGAACGCGACAAGGTGTTTCCGAATCTTACGGTGCTGGAGAATCTTGACGCGGTCGCCTCGCCGAATCTCACCAGGGCAGAGCGATCGCAGCTGGTTGAGCTGGTCTTTGAAACGTTTCCGCGGCTGGTGACTCACTCCCGCAAATCGGCCGGTCTGCTGTCGGGTGGCGAGCGGCAGATGCTCGCGATCGGTGCGGCGATCGTCTGCAAGCCGCACTTGTTGCTGATCGATGAATTGTCGCTCGGGCTTGCCCCGGTCATCGTGGAGGACATTGCTCAACGTCTGGTTTCGCTGCGCCGGGAGATGAACTTGACCATTCTGCTGGTTGAACAGAGCGCAAGCGTCGCGCTGAAGATTGCCGACTATGCTTACGTCCTTGAAAACGGGCGAGTCACCATCGCGGGTGCGGCTATGGACCTGCGCGAAGATCCATCGGTGCAGAACGCGTACCTCGGCCATGGTTCATCAGGATCCGATCGCCGTAACTACCGGGATATAGCGATGGCGCGGGGCGCACTGAACGGCGGGAAACTGTTCGCATGACCGCTGTTCACGCAGAGATCCGTCATCCATCGGTAAACGCCGCCGCGCCCGGCGAAATTGCACTTTTTGCAGAGAACATCGTTCTCGCGTTTGGGGGACTGACGGTCCTGAATGGAATATCCCTGAATGTGCGCGTTGGCGAACTTCTTGCGCTCATAGGGCCAAACGGCGCGGGCAAGACCAGCATGCTGAATTGCATCAGCGGTCTTTACCGGCCGTCCTCGGGCCGCATTCATGTCGGCGATACCGACATCACCGGCTTCAAGCCGGATCGCGTTGCACGGCTCGGCATTTCGCGGACGTTCCAGCACGGGGAATTGTTCCCGCAGATGACCGTGATTGACAATCTCTTGGCCGCCCGCCATGCGCGCATCGGCACCACTACTTTGTCCGAGATATTCCGCACACATGCCGCGCGAGGCGAGGAAGAGCGGCATCGCGCCCACGTCGACGGCGTGCTGAAGTTCGTCGAACTGGAGCGCTACCGGGATGCTATCGCCGGGGATCTTTCTTTCGGTCAGCAGAAAATCGTGGGGTTTGCGCGCGCGCTCGCGGCCGAGCCTTCGGTCCTTCTGCTCGACGAGCCATCGGCGGGTTTGTCGCGCGATGACCGCGAAGGGCTCGCCTATCTGATCCTCAAGAGCAAGTCATCACTGAGATTGCCCGTGATCTGGATCGAGCACGATATGGAAATGGTTTCCGATCTTGCGGACCGGATTCATGTGCTTGATTACGGGCGCTCTCTTGCCGACGGCGCACCCCGCGACGTGCTCGCGAACCGAGACGTCATCAAGGCCTATCTGGGGGAGGCGTGAGGTCATGCGCCCGAGATTTGAGCGATCAAGCCCGCAACACAATGCAATCACCAAAGGCTGCCGCAGAAGCGGCCATGAAGCAATGACGCAGAGACCATAACCAATATGTCAGGAGGAGCTAAAATGCGATTTGTTCGAGTAGGGATTATTTCAGCCGGGCTTGCTCTCATGGGGACGGTGGCCCATGCGCAGGAAACCTATGTCGTGGGTATGAGCACAGCCCTTACGGGTCCTGGCGCGAGCACCGTTGCGGGCGCTGCCGAAGGCTTAAGACTTTATATCGATCGTCTCAACAAGGCGGGAGGCGTCAACGGGCGTCAGATCACGCTGGTCGTGCAGGATGACCAGGGCGAGCCGTCGAAGGCGGCCGCGAACGCGAAGAAGCTGCTGACGCAGGATAATGTTTCGCTGCTTATCAACACCAGTCTTTCGTCGACTTTCGCGCCGATGATCGCCGAGGCGCAGCGTGCCGGAGTTCCTCTGCTGTTCGCCGGGTCGGTCTGTCCGTCGGAAGTGTATCCGCCGGCAAACGCGTTTTTGTTCTGCACAACCTCGTTTTCGGCCGCGCACGATGCGCGCGCCACCATCGACTTCATCAAGGAAAAGTCGGGCAACAAAATCAATATCGGCCTCGCGGCGATGGCAATTCCGGTCTCGCGGCTCGGGATCGATGCTGCCGAGAAATTTTCCACGGAAGCCGGAATGAAGGTGATCGGAAAGGAAAACATCCCGCCGGCGACCGCCGACTACACACCGTTTGCGACCAAAATCATGCAGGGCAGTCCTGATTGGGTATATTGCTGGGCCCCCTGGATCACGGAGATCAAGACGTTTGGTGCGCTGCGTAAGCTTGGCTGGAGCGGCAGCTACGCGCTCAATGTGCTGCCCGAGACAGAGGCCGAATTGGCACAGATCAAGGATGGCGAACTGTACGCGATGGGTGCCAATGCGATGTTCTTCGAGGACCTCGCTGTCCAAAAAGAAATTTCGAAGGCCGCGAAGGATGCTGCTTCGACCTACAAGCCGGAGCAGATGTCCGATGGCTGGATCGGAGGCATGACGATTGAGACCACGTTGAAGGCGGCCGGGTGGCCGGTGACTTCAGCGAAGCTAAAAGACGTCATGTCCACATTGAAGGTTGATACGAAGGGCCTTCGCGGCGGACCGATCGAGTGGACCAAGGATAACCACTTCCGGACCAAGCAGTACTACCGCGTATATCGCTGGGACACTGCTAAGAACGCGATCCAGATCGCTTCTGATTGGAAGGGATACGATATCAAGTAGAGGCAGATCAATGGTGCTGCGGGCTGACGCCCCGGCGCTTCGACCTTGCGTGCTGCACTGCCGGGCATCAGTTCTTGCCGTCGACGAATTCCTTCGCCAGACGATCCTGATGTAAAGGACTTGCGATCGCGATAAGCGATTCCGCGCGTCGATTTGCCGACAAGTTTCGTAGATCCGCAATGCCATTTTCCGTGACGACAATAATCCCGTCGGCGCGAGGTATGGTTACCGGCACGCCGGCCTTGAAGGAAGTAACCAGGCGTGACTCGCCGTTGGTTGTGACAGAAGGAAGTGCCACAATGGCCCGCCCGTTCGGCAGCGCGTTGGCGCCGCGAATAAAATCGAGGGCGCCGCCGACGCCACTCACGGATCTGCTTCTGATGGTCTCAGAGTTGACTTGACCGAAGAGATCGACCTCGACCGCGGAGTTGATCGAGACGAGGTTCGGTATTCGAGCCAGAGTCGTCAGAGCATGTGTGAATCCAACGTTGGCAAACGCGACGTGGTCCCGACCTCCCTGCTCATAAAGTTTGGTGGTTCCGACGAAGGCGTTGGTGACGATCGGGGAGCGGCTTCCACGATCCTGTGAAGCGATGGATCCATTGCTGAGAAGGGCCTTATTCTGCTATCAGTGGACCGGTGTGTGTACCGAAAACCTTATCCGAGTTGATGACGTGATGGAATCGCCTAAGCTGGCGGAATGATCGGGCTGCTCTGTTTCGTTCTGGCCGTCCTGGCCTCGCCATTCAAGTCGAAGTTGCGGCTTGAAGCTGAGAATGCGGTGCTTCGACATCAGTTGATTGTCTTGAAGCGTAAGCTGCATGGTCGCGTCCGGCTCACGAACAACGACCGCTGGTTCTTTATCCAGTTGTATCGATGGTGTCCGTCGATCCTGCAGGTCCTCACGATCATCCGTCCCGAGACGCTCGTGCGTTGGCATCGGGCGGGATTTCGCTGCTGTTGGCGGTGGAAGTCACGATCACTGGGAGGACGGCCGCAGATCGAGACGGACCTGCGCGCGCTGATCCGACAGATGAGCGTCGAGAACCCGCTTTGGGGAGCGCCGCGTATCCACGGCGAACTGCTCAAGCTCGGGTTTGAGGTGGCGCAGTCGAGCGTCGCCAAGTACATGGTCAAGCGACGGGGGCCGCCCAGCCAGGGATGGCGAACCTTCTTGCGTAACCACGCGTCGGACATTGCCGCCATGGACTTGTTCGTTGTTCCAACTATCGGCTTCAACCTGCTCTATGTCTTCGTCATCGTCCGGCTCGACCGCAGAGACCTCATCTGGATCAACGTCACAGCAAATCCGACGGCAGAATGGGTTGCACGTCAAATAACGGAGGCTTTTCCTTGGGATGATGCCCCCACGGTATCTCATCCGAGACAGGGATCGCATCTATGGTGCCGTCGTCACACGTCGATTGCGTGCTATGGGCATCCGGGACAAGCCTACCGCACCAGCCTCGCCATGGCAGAACGGCTATGCCGAACGGCTGATTGGATCGATCCGGCGAGAATGTGTGGACCACGTCATTGTCTTGGGCGAGGCGCGTCTGCGCCGAATTCTGCGATCCTATGCACGCTATTACAACGACATCAGAACGCATCGGTCATTGGATAAGGATGCGCCGGTCTCTAGGTCGGTTCTGTCCGTCGGCAGATAATTTGAGACTGCTCAGGCGTTTTGCGAAGAGAGGCTCTGGCTCATCAGGGTTAGAGTTTAAGCGGCCTGCAGCTGATGCTGCAAGCGTCGGTTTGCGATGGTTGCTCGCTTGATGCGTTCTCGCTCGGTGAGGATTGTCTCGGCCCTGCCGAAGTAGACGTCGGCCGGGGTCAGATTGTTGATGCTCTCATGATAGCGGACGTGGTTGTAGTGTTCGACGAAGGCGTCAATCTGCCGTTCGAGATCGCCGGGCAGGTAGTAGTTGTCGAGCAGAATGCGGTTCTTCAAGGTCTGGTGCCAACGCTCGATCTTTCCCTGAGTTTGGGGATGATACGGTGCCCCGCGCACATGCTCCATGCCCTTGGCCTCGAGCCACTTGGCCAGATCGCCCGCCACATAAGATGAGCCATTGTCTGAGAGAAGCCGTGGCCTGTGCACGACGGTGACGTGATCAAGGCCCGAGGCCGCGAGCGCTAGGTCGAGCGTGGCAGTAACGTCCTCGGCGCACATGGTGGCACAGAGCTTCCAGGCCACGATGTAGCGCGAGAAGTCGTCAAGCACGGTCGAGAGATAGTACCATCCCCAGCCGGTGATCTTGAGGTAAGTGAAGTCCGTCTGCCAAAGCTGGTTGATAGCTGTGGTCTTGTCCTTGAACTCGTTCGCCGCCTTGATCACCACATAGGCTGGGCTGGTGATGAGATCATGCGCCTTCAGCAGCCGATAGACCGACGCCTCCGAGACAAAATACTTCCTCTCGTCGGTGAATCGTACGGCCAGCTCTCGCGGCGACAGTTCTGGAAGATCCAGCGCCAGGTCGAGGATCTGGCGGCGGACATCGTCCGGGATCCGGTTCCAGACACGATCTGGTCGTGAACGGCGGTCATCCAGCGCCTCAGGCCCACCCTCACGGTATCGGTCATACCAACGATAAAAAGTGGCGCGCGGGATGCCGAGTTTGTCCAGTGTGCGCTTGGCCGGCAGATGTGATTGCTCGACCAGCTGGATGATCTCGGCCTTCTCGGATGCAGAATACCTCATGCGTCGTCCTCCCCATCCCCGCTCATGCTTTTTTTAAGCAGGCGATTCTCCAGGGTGAGATCGGCCACGACCTCCTTCAAGGCGGTGGCCTCACGACGAAGGTCCTTCACCTCTCCGGACGTTGCGGCGCGGGCCGTGTCGCCCGCCAGCCGGCGCTTGCCGGCCTCGAGGAACTCCTTCGACCAGCCGTAATACATCGAGGCGGCGATGCCTTCACGGCGGCAAAGCTCCGAGATGTTCTCCTCGCCGCGCAGCCCCTCCAGCACGATGCGGATCTTCTCTTCCGCCGAGTACTGCCGGCGTGTCTGACGCCGAATGTTCTTGAGAACTTGTTCTGCCGGCGCTTTATCCGGCCCGGATTTCTGTTTCATCTTCGCTCCTTGCGGCTACGATGAACCAGAAATCCTCCCTTCGGGAAGACCCTCAGTTTGTCTCAGGGGTGCTGACGGGGAACAATCGGCCAGGCGCTGACATCGTGGGCTGCAACATCCCGTCTCAGGCTCGTGGCGTCGAGCGCTTCGCTCGGGAATGTCCGGACGGAAGGACTCGCGGGACTTTATCGTCCGGAGGAAGCGCTCGAACGATTGCTGCAGAACACCGACCTTCGCTTCAATTTCACCGGAAAGCGCACAGTCACTATCATCAATTCTTCTCTGCTAAATGCCAATGCGCAGGCCACGCTTTCACCAATCGAAGTCTCGGACCAGAAGAGCAAGGATGCTCCCGCTGTTCAGGGTTACGTTCCGAAGCGCTCCGCCAGCGGCACCAAGACCAACACCTCGATCCTCGAAACGCCACAGGCCATTTCCGTGGTTGGGCGCGAACAGGTTGTTGATCAGCAGTCGCAGAGCATTGTTGAAGCCTTGCGCTACACCTCCGGCGTGTCGACCAATGTCAATCCGAATGACAATCGCTTCGAATCGCTGCGAATTCGGGGTTTTGAGCCAGTTCTTTATCTCGACGGCCTGCAGCTTCCCTACGGCTCGCAATTGTATGGACGGCCGAAAGTCGATCCGTTCATGCTCGATCGCATCGAGGTGCTGAAGGGACCGTCGTCGTCGCTTTACGGACAGATCGCGCCGGGAGGTCTGATCAACATGGTCAGCCTGATGCCGACCACGACGCCAATCCGGATGGTGGAATTTCAGGCCAACAACTTCGGACGGCTTCAGGCGGGATTTGATGTGGGAGGTCCGGCCGATCCGAAGGGAGATTTGCTATATCGCATCACCGGCGTCATTCACGGCGGCGGGACGCAGATCGACCACGTGGACGATTTCCGCGGTGCCATTTCGCCCTCGTTTACGTGGCGTCCCGACATGGACACTACGCTGACCGTTCTCGGCTCCTACCAGCGGGACGATAGCGGCGTCGCCATCCAGTTCCTGCCCTCTGTCGGCACCCTTTATCCGAATCCGAATGGCCAGTTGCCAGTCAGCAAGTTTGTCGGCGAGCCGGGATTCAACCAGTTTACCCGAACGCAGTATTGGGTCGGCTATCAGTTCGAGCATCACGCCAGCGACGTCTGGACCGTTCGCCAGAATCTCCGCTATGCGTCCATCGATACGATGGTGAAGGCCGTCATCGGAGCTGGCCTTCAGTCAGATAATCAAACGCTTAATCGTTCGGCGTTTATCGTCCCGGAAAAAGCCGATGCCTTCACCGTAGACAACCAGGCGGAAGCGCGCTTCAACACCGGCGCTCTGTCTCATATCGCGCTGTTCGGGCTGGACTACCGGCACGTGACGAGCGACTTCAGTCAGTACTACAGTCCGATGGTGTCGCCGATCAACCTCTACAACACCGTCTATGGCGCGGCGATCGCGGATCCACCGCTGGTGGCTCACAATGGGCAGGTCCAGGACCAACTCGGCATTTACGTGCAGGACCAGATCGCCCTCGATCGCTGGCGCCTGACGCTGAGCGGCCGGCATGACTGGGTCAGCACTGACACGACGAACTATCTGGCGAACACCCGCCAGAGCCAGAACGACAGCGCATTTTCCGGCCGCGCCGGGCTGAACTATGTGTTCGACTCGGGCGTGTCGCCCTACATTGCCTATGCGCGCTCGTTCCAGCCCACGATCGGCACACTGGCCAGCACGTCGGAGCCGCTGAAGCCGACCACCGGCGAACAGTATGAAGCAGGCGTAAAGTATCAGCCCGTCGGGACGAACATCCTGCTCACCGCGGCCGTCTTCGACATCACGCAGCAGAATATCGTGACAACTTATCCGGTGCCTATCGGACAGCAGCAGACCGCCGAAGGCCGCTCACGCGGCGTCGAGCTCGAAGCCAGCGCGAGCCTCTCAAACGGCTTGAAGTTTGCCGCAGCCTATACCTACACAGACACCAAAAACATGAGCGCCGGCAACGCGGCCCAACTTGGCAAACACTTTATTACGGTTCCGCTCAATCAGGCGGCCGTCTGGGCGGATTATACCTTTCAGGAGGGGCAGGCTGCAGGTTTCGGCTTCGGCGGAGGCATCCGGTACATCGGCGAATCCTTCGGCGATGCAGCCAACACCATCCTCATTCCCGATTACACTCTGTTCGACGCTACAGTTCATTACGATCTATCCAACCTCGACCCGCGGCTTCGCGGCACCAAGGTGGCCGTCAACGTCAATAACATCTTCGACAAGGCCTATGTCTCGACGTGTGCGAGTCTGAACCAGTGTTATTATGGCACGGGCCGGGTGGTCACCGGCAGCCTTCGTTACACATGGTAAGAGGTGGTCGGGAGGGACATGGCACCGAACACCGTTCGCATATGGAAAAGGGTACACACTTGGACGAGCCTGGTCTGCACCCTTTTCCTGCTGATCCTCTGCGTCACGGGCCTGCCGCTCGTGTTTCAGGAGGATATCGACCAGGCGTTTGGACAGCGAGCCGGTCCCGATCCCGCGGCGGATGCAGCCGCCCCGCATCTTGATCTTGACCGGCTGATCGCAATTGCACGCGCTGCGAAACCGAACGAAGCCCTCCGCTTTGCTACGGCTGTGTGGGGTAAGCCGCTCTGGAACATGGAGATGGGGACGACGGTCGAGTCGATGAAGCTCACGTCGCTCATCACGATCGATGCGCGCACCGGCCGGATCATGCGTATCGGCGAGCGGCTGCGTAGCCCGGCAATGCAGTTCATCAAGGATCTGCATACCGAGCTCCTGCTTGGCCAGCCGGGGATGCTGTTCCTGGGTCTCATGGCGCTGTGCTTTGTCGCTTCTATCGTTTCAGGTGCGGTAGTCTACGGCCCATTCATGCGTCGCCTCGACTTCGGCACGCTCAGAGCTCGAGGCTCGCAAAGACTTTACTGGCTGGACTGGCACAATCTCGTCGGCATCGTCGTTGATAGCCTGGCTTTTCGTGGTCGGCATGACGGGGGCGATCAACACGCTGTCTCAGCAAATCGCGCAAAGATGGATGAGAACCGAACTGGCGGAAATGATCGGTCCGTGGCGTTCGGCGCCCCCACCGTCGCACATCGTCCCTGCGCAGAAAGCAGTGGATGCGGCACTTGCGGCAGCGCCGAACATGTCGGTTGCCACGGTCGCAATGCCCGGATCGGCTTTTGCCGGTCGGCATCACTACGACGTGTTTCTCAGCGGGGATCAGCCACTGACCTCTAAATTGATTGTCCCCGTACTCATCAATGCGGAGGATGGGACCGTTACGGAGATGCGCAGCCTGCCGATGTACGCTCAAGCCCTGTTCTTGTCGCGCCCGCTTCATTTTGGGGACTATGGCGGCATGCCTCTCAAAGTGATCTGGGGGTTGCTCGATATCGCCACGATCGGGGTTCTCGTTTCCGGTCTCTATCTTTGGTTTGCGCGACAACGTCGCAATCAGACAATGGACAGGCGCTCGTCGGCGCGCGGACAGTGATTGCTGTTCGAGGCAATATCTATGTCTGATCTCGTCTGCTTATTGGACGATCACTTTTTGATGTTATTCCAATGATGCCGAATGAAAGCGTTGTCCGATGAAGGCCGTGAAGCCGTGACCAGACTGAACTCGCTCTGGCGCATTTGGCGTTGGCCAACGGCCATCGCATTTTTGAGCATCCTTGGGCTTTTCTCCGCATTGCTCGGCGGCGGCGGCATCTGGTGGGTGCTCTGTTGGATCGCCCTTGCGCTACCATTGGGGCTTATAGGCTGGTTTGTTGCAAGAATCTGATTGCCACGGGTGGATACTTCTTCGATCGGCATATCATGTTGCCGTCGGCGAGGGTCTAAAGGGGTTTCTCCAAAAGCGAGCATCGTTACAAAGCAGGTCTAGGATAGCAGGACTTGTTGCTCCAGGTATTACTTCGGTATCGCTGTTGCTTCAGATCTTTGGCCGTATCTAGAAATGCCCTGATCTGTGCCGATTGATCCCTGATACAGAAGTATGAATTCCCTGCTCGATAGACTAGGGAATTTGCCTGATTGGCCTGGATTTAGCGGGTTTGATTGCTGCGAAACCAGCCCTGAATTCGATATTTTTGGCTATTTCCCTGTAAAATTCCCTGTTTGCAGGCCACTTGGCCGGAGATGGCGCGATTGGCACTGCGCCGCCAGCCAAAAAGTGCAGTAATTTCAAATACTTGAGAGAATGTCGCGAAAAGCCCGCAAACAGCGGGCTTTTCTGACACCGTGTTTGTCTCTGTGTGGCCAATTCGCTTTTTTCTTTGCGTATGTCGGCAGAAATCTCCGCGCATACTTTGAAACATTCCCGTTTTCGGGAGACACATTTTGGAGACCGGTTCGATCCCACTGCGTGGCCGACCGGATAACAACCGTGGCTGTCAACAGCGGCGCTGTAGGCCAGTTTGAATAGGCGACAGGGCTGCCCCATTCCTGACGGCTAAAGACATCGGGGTACGAGAATGACAATTCGGCTTACGCGAGAGCAGCTTTAGGAACTGGTCTGGTCAGAAGCATTGGTGCGTCTCGGAAAAGGCCTGGGAATTTCTGACGTCGCCATCGCGAAGCAATGCCGTAAGGCGAGCATTCCGATTCCGGAGCGAGGTTATTGGAATAAACTTCAAGCTGGACATGCTGTCGCGCGTACCCCTCTTCCGCCACGTGATCTCGCAACTGTTGATGTGATTGAGATGAACGGCGAGCTGAAGCCGGAACACAGGGAACGGTTCAGTGGTGAGCCGGGCATTGAAAGTGCGTCTGAAGACATTGACGTGCTCGCCGCGCGATTTCGGCAGCGGCTTGGCAAGGTGACGATGCCGCGTGATCTCATGCAGGGGGATCCCGCTATCGTCAAACTACTTCAACGCGATGAGGCCATACGGCAGAAGATGGCGACAAGTTCCTATTACTTTGACAAGCCGCTGTTCGAATCTGCTTTCGAGCGGCGACGCTTGCGAATCCTGAATGCGATTTTTCTGGCTTTTGCTCGAACAGGCGGTGGAGGTGGATATTTCCGAGACCGCCAGGCACGTGAGGTCTCGATCTGGGGCCCGGCCGGAGTGAGCGTCGAACTCGACACGCCAAAGCCGCGTTCGCGTGGAAGGAATCAGGAAAGTGCCGAGAACGAGAAGAAACTGGTGCTGACGGCGACTGCCGGCGAGCGGTTTTCAAACCTTGTTTCAAGCTGGGCGGATGACGAAGCGGGAAAGCTTGAAGACAAGCTCACCGACATTGTCGTCGGTCTCGCCACCATAAGCGAGTATGAATCGCGCCGCTGGCAGGCCGAAAGGGCAGAGTGGGATCGTAAACGCGCGGCTGAAGAAAAGGAGGCGCGCAGGATTGCCAAGGATAAGGCCGAACGCGAAGCTCGAGAACTTGCAATAGCTGAGCAACAGGCGCGGCTCGATGAGTTACTTGGCGAAGCGAGGGCGTGGCAGGACGCTGCACTCATCAGAGCTTACGTTGATGCTCGCTGCCAGCGCGAGAGCTTTCATGAGCCGTCAAAGTGGGTAGAGTGGGCGCTCGCCGAAGCCGACCGCATTGATCCGTTGATGAAGTGAGCTTTGCGTCTGTCAGATGCAAGATTGCCAGCTGCGGTTTCAGCCAGCTTACCACGACTCATTTGCGATGATCTTGCGCTTTGGATCAAGAAATTGGCGGGGTAAGGCAAAACACAAGTTTCTAAGTTGTGTATAGGTTTCACTGTCACGTTGAAATGGCGCATTGCGACGGTCTGCTGGAGTTGGGGGCGATTCCTCAACAGCGGAGGTCACAATGTTCAAGCCTCTTAGTGCGAATCGTTTTGTCACGCCGCAATCAGAGTTTGTGCCGGGACCCGCTCCGTTTCTGGAGTGGATTGAAACTGACAAGCTCGTCGTCGATGCGTCATACCAGCGCGAAATCGGCCGACGCGGGACAATCAACGTCAATCAAATTGCAGAAAATTTCGACTGGTCAAAGTTTGCGCCGGTCATTGTCGCGCCGGTCGAGGGCGGGCAGTTCGCTATTGTTGATGGTCAGCATCGGACGACGGCCGCGATGTTGCGCGGTCAGAAGACTGTGCCTTGCCAAGTTGTTCAGGCTGATCGCGCACGGCAGGCTGCGGCATATGCCGCCGTCAACGGCAATATTACCAAGACGACTGCACAGCAACTCTATCACGCAAGGCTTGCTGCTAAAGATCCCGCGTCACTCGCGCTTGCAGAGGTATGTGCTGCAGCTGAGGTCGAAATCGTTCGCAAAATTCAGTCCAATCTTAAGCGAGGTCAGACGTCGGCCGTGGGGGCGCTAACAAGATGTTTCAATCTATATGGACGAGATACGCTGATCACTGCTCTTCAATGTATTACGCAGACCGCAGATGGGAATCCTGGCTTCGTTAAAGCCACCATCGTCGAGGCGTTGTGTGAGGTTCTAAACGGCGTACCAGAATGGCGGGATGCTGGAGAGCTTCTGCTTCGCACCATGGATAAGTTTCGGTTTGCGGATGTGTGGGGGGAAATAACCGACGGCCGAGACAAAATATTCCCAGGCACTGCTAACAAGGTGATGGCGGACAAAATCCGAAAATTCTTGTCCAGAAAGCTCGGAGCCCCCAACAGCCGGGCGGCAGCCTAGAAAATCAGGGGAGGCGAGTTCGTTAGCTTGCCTCCCAGCTGTTTTCACCAAGGTGCATACTTCTGGTTCAGCATCCGGTGGGTGTAAAAGTCTCTGAGCCCGAAACTCGCGGAAAAATGCAAAATTCTCTTGAGAAATCAAAGGGGTTTTTGCAATTGGGAATGTTGCAGTTCGAATCCTCCCACGACAGCCAACCAGTCCGGCTTTTATAGAATATTATTGTTTTGAGGCAGAAAGGCCCGCAAATAGCGGGCTTTTCACGCGTTACGAGTCTCTGTCGAGACTAATGTTCGCCCAATTCCTCTGAAAATTTCCAAAAGTCTCCAAGTACCTATTGAAGAATTCCCGTTTTCTGGAGACTCGCCTCAGAGACCGGAGAATAAAATCACTGCGTTATGACCTGGCAGTCTGCTCGGCCGTCTTCCGCGGAAAGCTGTCATCAACTTTGCTCTGGAACACCAGCAAGGCGAGCGCCATTAATTGGACGGGCGACATCGAATCACCGACGAATCCCAACTGGGCTGTTCAAGTCTATCAACGTCAAAGGAGTTGTTCGATGCAGAAGCTCTTTATGGCCCTTTCGCTTTTGTCCGCGCTGCTCTTTGCGCAAATTCCGGAGTTGATACAGCAGTATCGCCAAAGAATTGGCGGCGCGGCTGATGAACTCAATGTCATTGTGCGCAATTTCGACGAAGATTCTCGGCGATCCGGATTTGACCGCGCTGGCGCGTTTGGCCTCATGAAGAAGAACCCTGAGCGCCTTGTAAGAGAGCAAGGTCAGCGGATGGAAGATTATACAGGCAGGCTTGAACGACTAAATTCGCAGCAATCAGTGTTAGCAAACGGCGTTACTTTGGCAGCGGTGCTTTCGGTCGCGTTTAATTACGATGCGCAGATAATGTCGCAAGCGCGGGCAGCTTTCACGCCCGCGTTTCCACTGACACTCACATCAGTTATATTTGCGATCATTGGCTTTATCCTTTGTTACGGCCCACTGCTGCTTCTCAGTTCCATTTTTGGATCACGCGAACGCGCCAGAGCTTAGCTCTGATCGAATCTTGATCGCCACGGCGCTAGATGTATCTGGCGTAATCAGAGCTGACTTTCTGATCGGTTGTGTACTTTAAGACTTCGCCAACAGCTCGCGCTGCTCGAATAGGAATTGGCAGCTTCTGATTCATTTGCGTGGAATTCCAGTTCACCTTCGTCAAAGCCAAAACTTCGCTCGCAATTTGCGCCACTGTGCTGTCACTGCCCTCGTATGGACAGAGAAGAAGCGGTCGTGGATCGTACATACCTGGATAGGTTCCGTAATAGGGAATGCTTCCGTTTGTGTAGAGCAGTCCTTTCCCGTCTAGATCGACGAATGTCCCGCGCATAACAGGATAGTTGCCGTCACGTAGAACTTTGACGGAATAGGACTCCTGTACCCAAACGAGGTCTCGAAACTCCAATCCGGCTTCATTTATAGCTTCAAAGATGCCTTCTGCTTCTTCTTCTCGGAATTTCGAGGTCTTGAGGACAATAACGCGCGCGGGATAATGCTTGTGATGGTTTTTATAGGCTGTCAGCGCATTGGCGACCAATTCATGCGCATCCTCCTGCGTCATGTATGGGTGACGACCTCGACTTTCGGTCTGGGCTCGTTTTCCCTTTAGAATAAAACCCCGACCTCGCTCGTCGAACATCTGCGCCGCACTGGTGAACAATTGCTGCCCGCCGACTTCGCGATAGAAGCTGATCCCGATATAGCAGGCAGTGAATTCGCCATCTTGCGGCATCTTCCGCCACGGAATGCGGCCCGTTCCTTTGTAGTAGATCGTCGTCAGCAAATTCCAAGTTCGATCAGCTTGATCTTGTATCTTTCTGGCGCGACTTTCCTTAACCTTGAGCGGAATTTTTGCACTCTCGTCAAACACATCTTCCCAAGCAATTTGGATCGGGAAGCTCAGGTCCATGGCCTTTGCCTTGAGCATGCCACGGAAGTCGGGTGCATCTGAACCGCCGGAATCGTCCTTCTCGGTCGTCGCCTTGGAATCCACTTTCGCATTCCATACACGTTCAATCAGCTCCACCGGTAACGCGACAATCGCAACATCCGGACGGTGGCTGGTCTCATCGAGTGTTTGCAGTTGTTGGACGATTTCATCGACCGCCATCTCTACAGCTTTATAATGATGTGGTTCTTTCCTAATCTTGTCGATTTTGGATTGCGAGATCGCAATGGTCGCGCCATCAGATATCTCGAATTTGCATCGATATGGATTCTGATTTCCCAATCCCGGAAAATCTGGATGCAGGTTCGGATGTTTTTCGCCTTTGCCCTCAAAGCCAGCAACGGCTTCTTCAAAAAACTCCTTTGTATCCTCCACTGTCTTTGAGCTGCCGATTACGGCGATCTTGACCACGTCTCCTAAAGGAATCTGCAGCGGTCCAGCTTCTGACAGGCCAAGCCGTGGGTCCGGATGATGATGCTTGTCACCAAACTCCAGCTGCGGCTCTTCGAATATTTTCGTTTCAAATTTCATCCGAACATTTTCTCCTGTCCGTCGTCAGGCTCGACAACGCTTTTCTTTTGCGATCCCCAAACATCCTCAGGAACGCGCGTTGCTAGGTCGACAGTCGGTGGCTCACCGAAGCGTAGCCGAGGTTCGGTCGATAATTTCCCAAACAGATTGTTTTCTTCGCGGTCTGCCTGACTTAGGAAGCGGTGCCACATCACGACTTGCCCGCGCAGCGATGCGCTATTGTCCAGGCGTTTTTTTCCTGCAAGAAGCGCAGCCGGATACGAATGCGGAATAAATCCATTCGTCGTGAAAAAATAAGTTGGGTTGATGACAAGATACCACTGATCGTAAATCAATTCGAAACGTGGCGTAAACGCGTGGTGACGGACAAAGTCGACACTCTCTTTGTCGGCCTTGTTCACGATCGCATTCACAACGTCGGTTGACGCGCGTTTTTTTGATGCCTCATACGCGAATGTTCGCGAAGTATTCTCTGCCAAGGCTCGGACATAGAAGAGTTTGCGATCCTTGTTCCAACGCAAGTCATTTTGAACTTGATGGTCCAGCGTTTTGCGAAGCAGGAAGGCAAAGTTATTTTGCTCATCCTGCTCCTCCTGAAACGCAAGTGCCGTGGTGTTGATTGCTTCAACCTGATCGAAATCGACAAGCTTCCTGCAAACCGTCTCGCGCGGGTCACTAAACGACCAGAATGTTCCGCCCTTGATGGCCCAATCAAATCGTGGGCTATTGCCATCGAGCAGGATCGCAGCTGCTTTCTTAGGCGTATGCGGCGTGGATGCTACGAACACCTCAGTTGGAAGCGTAATCGGCAAAATATTGACTAGTGCTTCTTCTCCGCCTCCGATAGGCGGCACATAATAACCGAAACCAGTTTTCGGAACAGTCAGCGCTGCAAGGCGATCTACGGCATCTGCATCGAGAATATCGCGTTTCTTGTCGAATTGGAGCCGACGCTCTTCCCCTTTGATTTGACTGCCAACTTCGTTCCAGAAGTAAGTGTCATCGGATCTGCGATGGAGAACAATGATGACCGGAAGGTTGGAACCGCGCCAATAGGCCAGATCTTCGGGGCGCAACAGGTAAGAAAAACCGTCGTCAGTCTCGGACGAGTAGCGAGATGAGTCAGTTGCCTTGACCTGAACCGCAATCATCCGGGCCAGTGGCTGCCCCTTATCCATTACCTCGGCAATGCCATCGACCCCCGCTTCTAGACGCGAGCGCCCGTCAAACTGAAAACCCATGTTAAGAAAGCGAAGACGAACTGCCGTCTCGCCTATCTCCCCGAGCAATTGGTTGGCGGTTATAGTTTTTGACATGCAATAAGACTAGAACAATCCAAGAACGCTGTTAAGTCTATTTGGAGTGTTCACTGTGTGCCAAGCCGCAATTGATTGAGTTGTCCCTGACCACAGGGGCTTCCCCCCAATCTGCGAGTTGCTGGGTTCTTACGAGAGTGGACGACCGCTTAGGCGGGGCCGGACCGGTATCCCGGTATCGGACGGGGATAGCCCCGACCAACGTTGACGAAGGTGACGAATCGCTTTGCCAAGAAGGACCTCGACCGCGCCGTCTATGTGATGACCGGACGCTGGGTCGTATGATGTCGACCGACCTGTCGGTCGTGCTGGCCGTATGGCGCAACGTCTTACCGAAATTGGCATTGTGACGCCGCTGAAACTACGCCAGTGCGACCCGGAGTTTATCCGGGAACGGTTCAACGTGGTGGAAGATCCTGTGCTGGACCGCAAAGCATCATCGCTTCGCGTTCGTTCGGCAGGCTAGTCACGACCTTGCAGGAAATGGAAGAAGCCGTCGCTCGCGCCGCAGAGAAGATGAGGCGGCAGTATCTCGCGACTGCGCACCTGTCTGTTTTTGTCAAACCTAACCGCTTCAAACCGACCGATCCGCATACAACGTATCACGCTTGATCCGGTTGCCGGTCGCCGGCGCGGATGCGGGCACGCTCGCCAAGGCGGCGAATACGGTCATACGCGCGATCTATAAGGACGGCTTCCCATACAAACCAGCGGGCGTGATATTGCTCGATCTCGCCCCGTCAGAGCGAGTGCAGGGTGATCTTTGGACGTCATCCCGATGCCCGCACGGTCGAAGTCCCTCACGAAAGCCCTCGATGAGCTCAACGCGTATTACGGTCGCAGCACCCTGACATACGCGTCATCAGGCAAGCGGCCGGCTTAAAAGCTCCGGAGGGATCACCTCTCCCCGTGATATACGACGTCTTGGGATGAATTGCTTGCCGTCGGCGATTAGTTACAGCATTCTAATTGCTTAATAACAAAAGAAGTGATTTTGGGGAGTTGCGGGGTAAATGCCGCTTACTATTCTCGATTACCCTGCTGCACCTGAGTGCGGCGGCACGCAATGGCTGGTGGCCAATCAGGACGAGCTAGCAACGCTTGTCGGGACGGTTCTTGTTGGGCGGGCGAAGCACGTTGCAAGCGTTCTTAAAGGCACACAACACAATTCGGTCAATACGAGTGTAGCGCAACGAAATGCGTTACGTGCCCAGCTTCACCCTGCCAGTGAGGCCATGCAATGGCACCGCGACGGCCTTCTATTCGAAATCATCTGCTGGATAACTGCTCGCATGTCCGCAGACGCTAATGATGTGATTTCGGATCCACATCTTTCCTCAACCCAACAGGGTGCGGACACAATTGTTGTCCGATTTGATGCCGCGTCACGCACGCTATCGCTGGCGACAATCTATGAGCAGAAATGCACAGCGAACGCGCGACCGCAATTTAGAGATAATGTGATGCCATCTTTCAAGGAGTGGATGTCTGGGAAACGCGATAATCATCTGACTTCAATCGCAACTGGGTTATTGAGTTCTTTTGATCTAACCGATGACGAGCGCACTGCGGTGTTCGACAGATTAGTTCAAGACCGGCCTTTGGCATTCCGGGCGGCACTAACCGTCACGCCGACTCCATTTGCAACGGAACAGTGCGTAGCAGTGTTTAAGGATTACGGCACCCTGACTCCTGCGATCGAGAATCGTCTTGGCGACACATTTCCACTGCCTGACATTCGACAATGGTTCAGCGTCTTTGCACAAGACGTTTGGGCTAAAATAGAGGAGCAGGATGTTTGACGTTGAAACATCGCGCCTGATCCGCCGTGCGCCTGCATTGCGAGGCGTTGATCCAAATGTTCTTCCGCAGGAATTAACAGGGATTTATGCGGAACTGGTCGCTCTTCGCTTACGTGAAGATGAATTGGTGGCCGCTTCTGACCGCGCAATTTTGCTAGAAAGATTGAGCCGCATTGCCACGGTCTACGAGGCTTGCGCAGATGTAACTGTGGACAACGAACGGAGACGCGCATCCGCTTTCGTTGCAGCAACAGCCCATCAAATTCTCGGTCGCGTTATGGCTGGAGCATACGATGTATCGCTACCATACCTTACCGTATCAAGCATTCATCCGTTGCTGGCTGCGCCGCTCTTATTTCTAGTCGCGGAGCAAAACGCCGACGCTCGCGAGGCGGCTAGGTCCCTAACAGATGTTCGCGATGATAACCTGATCAAATCTGCGCTCATCGAAACCGTCTATGATCTCGCCTCCGAGAGCTACCAGTCAATTCTTGACCGTGCGGCCCGCCTTGAGCAAATGCGAGCGCCAATTAACGAGTTTGGTGACGCAGCGATCGAACAGGCGCTTTACGGCCTGTGTTGGTCGGGCATAGTACAACTGGTATCTCGCTTGATGGGTGTTGAGTCTCCAGCAACACAATTTCTCAATTTTGACTCACCGCAGAATGCATTCGAACGCGTTCTAGAACTATCCGTCGAAGATCTAAATCTTGCGGATTTTGGCGAAGGCGATTCATATGCAGTGTTTGGAGGGCCCAGACATCTGGCGGCGCTTTTGCGGCATCTTGCGGATGGTTTGGAGGGCGCAGGGGTCGCGAATATTCCACCGCCACAAGATGCATCCCCCGAATTCTGGGTGCCTTGGCTTAAACATCGCGCGAAGTCCAAGCCCATAATCTGGAGTAATCACCGCCGCGCTCTCGAAACCAATTTCTTGAATAGAGGCACGTCCGCTGTTCTGGTTTTGCCGACAGGCGCGGGTAAGACCACACTTTCCGAGCTAAAGATCGCAGCAACGCTGGCTGCAGAACACAAGGTTGTGTTTATTGTTCCCACGCTCGCTCTTGTGGACCAGCTCCGGGACGATTTAGCAGAAAGCTTTCCTGCATCAATCGGCGATATTGAGGTCGCCGCTGACGGTGACCTCACCGGAACATTATCGGTCCCGGAGCTAAGCTCCATTGAAGTCATGACCCCAGAACGCTGCCTTGCTCTCATGAGTCACAATGCAGACGCTCTCGAAGACGTGGGGCTCGTGGTGTTTGATGAGTGTCATCTTCTAAGCCCGCAAGGAGGCGGAAAGCGTAGCCTTGATGCAATGCTGTGCCTTATTCAGGCAATCAGACGCGCTCCGCATGCCGACTTACTGCTTCTTTCAGCAATGCTCACAAACGCCGCTGATTTTGCAGATTGGATTGCAGAAATAACAACTCGCCCGTGTGTCGCCTTCCAAGATTCGTGGAAGCCGAGCCGCCAGGCCCGAGGTGTTATTGTATATGATCAAAATGAAGTTCAGGAAATTCGTAGATCAGCCACTAGAGCAAACCGGGCTGCCAAAACAAAAACTAAACTGAAGCGTAAAAAGGATGTGGTGCCGTTTGCGGTTTTTGGACTACATCAAAATTGGAACCAAGGAGCGGCGGCGGACATTCGTCTGATAAAATTGTCAGATGATCCTGTAGAGCTCACAGTTAAAAAAAATGGTTATGCGACACCGAATTCCAACAAAGTTGCGGCCCGCCTTGCTATCGACGCCTGCGCTGCCGGTCTCAAAACTATAGTTTTCGTTCAGCAGCCCGGACACGCTGTTTCTACAGCACGAAACATTTCAGGTAAATTGGAAGCAACATATACGCTGACTGCAAGCGAAACTGCTTTATGGGGAAACATTCAGGCTGAGTTGGGCGGGAGCGAGCATTCCCTGATTAATATCGGCGCTGCGGCGTTACCTCACAATGGAGACATGATACCCCTCGAGCGAAGACTCGCGGAATCTCTCTACAAGAAGCGAGACGGCGTCGACGTGATAGTCGCCACGCCCACACTAGCGCAAGGCATGAACCTTCCGGCGCAATTGGCAATACTCGCTGGCGACAAACGTCACGACGATGACGAGGGCCGATCAGCTCTAGCGGCCCATGAGCTGTTGAATGCGGCAGGCCGCGCTGGTCGCGCAGGTCATTTGGCAAACGGTGTGGTTTTAATGGTCCCGGAACCAATAGAAACCTTTCACAATGGGAGGCCCTCCGATTCTGCCTTCAGTAAACTTCGCGCCATACTTCCGCAGGATGATAAGTGTGTGGCCATCGCGGACCCAATAACCCGGGTACTCGATCGTATCCAGTCTGGCGACACAAATAGTCTAGACGTCAGATATTTCATTAGCAGGATTCAGGCTGCTGACGACCCAGAGCAAGCGGCAGAGAACGCACTGAACACAGTGCGCCGTTCTTTCTCGAAATTCCTTGCTGACCGACGAAACGAAGCTGAAAATTTCGAAACCAAAGTATTGGCCTTGCAAGCGGTCATCGCGCAGCCTTCTGACATCGATGCTGATGTCTCCGCTATTGCGGCTTCATATGGGCTTGCCGCAGATCCGCTGGCCAAGGCCCGCGCCCGCATGGAAGCCGACTTTGAGAGCCTTCCCACGAGTATCGGCGGGTGGGTTGAGTGGCTGATACAGTTTTTCAAAGCGGACCGACAATCTTATGAAGCACTGATGGAGTTGGATGCAGGAATTGCGCTGTCAGTAATGCGCGGTGACCTGCCACTGAGTTTTTCCTCCACCTGGAGTTAGAGTCCGGCCTCTATTGGAGGCGGACCAATGAAGCGGAAGCGATTTACGGAAGAACAGATTATCGCGGTTTTGCGCGAACACGAGGCTGGTGCGAAGGCCGCCGATCTGGCGCGCAAGCACGGCGTCTCGGAAGCCACGCTGTACAACTGGAAGGCCAAGTATGGCGGCCTGGAGGTGTCTGAGGCCAGGCGGTTGAAGGCACTGGAGGATGAGAACCGCAAGCTGAAGAAGCTGCTGGCGGAATCGATGCTCGACAATGCCGCGATGAAGGAGCTTTTGACAAAAAAATGGTAGGGCCCGCCGCCAAGCGCCAGGCTGTCGCTCATCTGCGCAGCGTGCTGGAGATGAGTGAGCGTCGGGCCTGCACCATCGTTGCTGCGGATCGCAAGATGATCCGGTATCGCTCGCGCCGCCCGCCCGATATCGAACTTCGCGCGCGTCTGCGCGATCTCGCCAACCAGCGCCGCAGGTTCGGCTACCGGCGGCTGTTCATCCTGCTGCGGGATCAGGGCGAGCCCTCAGGCATCAACCGCATCTACCGGCTTTATCGGGAGGAAGGGCTGACGGTGCGCAAACGCAAAGCTCGGCGACGGGCCGTGGGAACACGGACCCCGATCCTGATCGAAGCCAAGGCCAATGCACGCTGGTCGCTCGACTTCGTCCACGATCAGTTCGCGCTCGGCCGACGCTTCCGCATTCTCAACATCGTGGATGATGTGACGCGCGAATGCCTGGCGGCGATCCCGGACACCTCGATCTCGGGGAGACGGGTCGCACGCGAACTGACGGTGCTTATCGGCAAGCGTGGCAAGCCTGCGATGATCGTGTCGGATAACGGCACCGAGTTCACCTCGAACGCGATCCTTGGCTGGGCAAAAGATCATCGTGTCGAATGGCATTACATCGCGCCGGGCAAGCCGATGCAGAACGGCTACATCGAATCCTTCAACGGCCGGATGCGCGACGAGCTTCTGAACGAAAGCCTGTTCGTCGATCTTGGTCAGGCCCGCCAACTCATCGACGCATGGGCCACCGACTACAATACCGCGAGGCCGCATTCCTCGCTCGGATACAAGACGCCGGCGGCTTATGCCGATACACTCACCGCGCGAGAAGGCGCATCACCAGCCGAGGCTCTAATTGCCACCGGATGAAAGTTCAGTGGCAGGTCAATGTTTGCGGCTATCACGAATGTTATCGAGTAACACTATAAATGGTCCGGTGCTGGTGGAGCAGGAAAGCTCCAAGCCAAACTCGGGATGCTAAAAGGTGGCGAAGCGTGTTCCGGCGCGCTAGAATCCCAGCGCCTGCCACTGCTTGGAAAATGCCAGCGGCAGCGTCTTGGGGATTCGCGCTAAGGATAATGTCGCTGGTTGATCGCCGTTGAGAATGGCCGCGGTGATGGCCGGTGCGAGAAACGCGTAACGGAGTTCCTGCCGGACCAGCTTGGGATGCAGGTTAACGGCGGCTGCCAGCGCTTCAACAGTGTCAAATTTGTTGTTCTTCAGATCGCGCAACCACGCATGAGCCCGAACAACGGCCTGCACCAATTTTGCATCGGGTTGGCGTTCGTTAGTTGCATCGACGATCGATGCCGAACCGGCCTGGGGCGGCTGCCAAGGAATCGTGAACTGGCTGGATCGAATCTTCGCTGCTGGAGATGTGGTGATTTTGATGGCACGGCTACTTAGTTCGGCACGCGCAACATATGTGCCGATAATATCCGCATCCAGGATAGCTTTATCGATCTTTAGTCGCTCGCGCAGAGCATTAATCAGCGTCTGTTCGATGCTGGTTGCCGAAACGCGTGCGACCGATCCAGCGTCGGTTTTGCGCCCACGCAGGATTGCTGAACTGACATAGAAACGATAGCGGGCACCGTTTTTCGACGTAAAACTGGGGCTCATGGCGTTGCCTCGGTCGTCGAACAGTTTGCCCATCAGGAGCGCACGGCTTTCCGATCGTTTGATCTTCCTCTTGTTGGTGCCGGCGGAGAGCAGTTCTTGAACCTTGTTGAAGGTTTTGCGATCTATGATCGCCTTGTGCTCGCCGGGATACCATTTGCCGCCGTGACCAGTTTCGCCAATGTAGATCCGGTTTTTCAGGACATGAGCGAGGGGACCGTAGGTGAACGGGATGCCACCGTTAAATTTCTTGACCTGGGTATTTCGCCGCTTGGTGACGATGCGGCGCTTGTCGAGATCGACAACAAGGCGGCCAAAAGACTGCAGCTCGATATATCGGCGGAAGATGATGCGGACGGTTTCTGCCTCTGTAGGATTGATGACGAGCTTCTTATCCCGGGCCTCATAACCGAGCGGCACCGTGCCGCCGGTCCACTTTCCCTTGCGACGCGAAGCCGCCACCTTGTCCCGGACCCGCTCGGAGGACAGCTCGCGCTCGAACTGGGCAAAGGACAAGAGCACATTGAGGGTCAATCGTCCCATCGACGTGGTGGTGTTGAACTGTTGCGTCACGGCGACAAAAGAAATCGATCTTGCATCGAACGCTTCGACCAGTTTGGCGAAATCCGCCAGCGAACGGGTCAAGCGATCGATCTTGTAGACCACCACCACATCGACCTTGCCAGCTTCGATATCCTTCAGGAGCCGCTTGAGGGCGGGGCGCTCGAGGTTGCCTCCGGAGAAAGCGGGATCGTCATAGGGCTGGGGCAGCACCTTCCAGCCGAGCGATGTCTGGCTCTTTATATAGGCCTCGCAAGCTTCTCTTTGGGCATCGAGCGAGTTGAATTCCAGTTCCAGGCCGTGCTCGGTAGATTTGCGGGTGTAGACGGCGCAACGGAGTGTTTTGGTTGCGCTACTTGCCATTGGCTGCTCCAGGAGTCTTTGACCGCAATCCGAAGAAGCGGGGTCCATTCCAGTTGGTGCCGGCAATCAGCGAGGCGATCTCGGAGAGACCTGCATAGGTCTTGCCGTCATAGGCAAACCCGTCCGGACGAACCACGACGCGGTGGGTTTTTCCCTTCCATGTCCGAACCAGTTCCGAGCCGGGCTTGATCCGGCGCGGCAGCTCCAGCCGCCCGTTGGGCTTGGCGGCCATCGCCTTCACCAACTGGTCGAGCAGGCGCTTGGTCGGGCCGGACAAGCCGCCATAGGCTTTTTCCTGGATCCGGTGAGCGATGCTCCGGCGCAGCAGGTCCGGACCAAATGCTTTCGGCGGATCCGTTCGAAGCACTTCCCGATAACGTCTGCGCAGTTCGGCGATGGGAGCTGTCGCCAGCTGGTTCAGCTCGGCTTCCACCGATGGATCGGCTGGCTTCATGGAGGAGGAAGCTTGGATCATTTCGCGGTGCTCGATTTTGCGATCCGGTAGGCGCGCTGGCTATCGGTTTTCGCTGAGGTCAAGTTCAGCTTGAGCTTCTTGCGCACCGTGCCTGCAAAGAATCCCCGCACCGAATGCTGCTGCCAGCCCGTGGCCTTCATGATGGCGGCGATGGTGGTGCCGGACGGGGCGCGCAGCATGTCGAGGACCTTGTCCTGCTTGGACATGGCCACGTTCGGCGTCTTCGGCGTGACCGGCTTCTTCGGCGCGACGGGCGGCAGAATCTTAGAGGCCGGTTTCGTCGATCGCTTTGGTGCCGGGGTGGATCTACGCCCGGTCTTGCGAGGGGGCTTTCGATTGCTGGTGGTCATTTCGGTTCTCCTGCCTCAACGACAGCGTCCTGTGCTGCCACTGCCGCAAGCCCGTCGGTTGCCGACGGGCCGAGAACCTTTCGGTCGGAGAGAAATCCTTAGTCGCTCGACAACCGGTTGAGCAGCGAAGCCGCATCCTGCAAGCGGCTGGTCTCGTAAAAGATCTGCTCGAGATCCATCGAGACTCTCACGCCCTCACTGACACTGCCAGCCAGCGCGCAGGCCTCTGCCGCCTTGGCGATCCGGGCGGCTTCGCCAAGGCGAATACCGATCTCGGTGAGGATCAGCCCAATTGCCTGTTCCGTGATTTTGCGGTCCATCATCTTGCCTCCGGTTACGGCGACAGTGACGCTCCATGTGCCGGCGAAGTCGAGCCGAAACGCAGCAATCTAGTGGCTCTTATCAGCCAGTCCGGATCACAAGATGATCGGGAAAAGTCCGAGCCGCCACGCTTACTTGGCCGGACGCTTTGACGGGGACTTGGGCGAGCCCTTACCGCCAACATAGTCCTTGAATAGCTTGACGGGATCGGCACCAAGGGCGCGGGCGATAGCAGTGAACTCGATGATATCGAGGCGGCGCTCGCCGTTCTCATACTTCGCGACAAAAGATTGAGGCCGCCCGAGCTTCTTGGCCAACGCCTGCTGGCGAACGTCCGCGGCTTTCCGCGCTGCGACAAGCAGGTCGATCAGCCGGGCATAATCTGCGGATTTAAGGGTCTTTTGCATGCGCCGCCAAGGCCGTGAATCGGCGGCGAGCAATCTGATCCTGAAAATGGATTATCCCAAAATAGGATTATATTAACTGACGTTGGCGATAGTGACGCCGACAGCCGAGGGTGTCGTGGACTTCTACCCCGTGGGAAGCGATGTGCTGACCCACCCACGCCGAGCCTGCGGGGTGCGGCGGAAGGGCACACTGAGCAATAGCTGGGAGTGATCCATGAATATTGTGATCAAGGCGGCCTTGGGCTGCGCACTTGGATTTATCGTCGTCGGCGCCCTTGTCGGTGGCGGTCGAACTGCGGCACCACCCGCTCCGAGCGCGCCCCTGCCATCCGATCAGGCTCGCTTCATAGCAGCCATCACGCAGGCACGATCTCAATTCACGTCGGCCCCCAATGAACTGGCTGCAGGCGGAATCCGCAATACCAGGCAGCAGGCGATCTGCAGCGCTCTTCAAGGTCAGAGTGCCTCAGGATGGATCGGAAAGGTCGCTTATCTCTCCACCAATGGCGATGGCAAAGGCGTCATTACGCTCGAACTTGCGCCGGGTTTACAGGTCTCGACCTGGAACAACGCCTTATCGGACTATTCTGATAAAACTCTGATCGATCCCGATACGCAATTTTTCAAATCTCTGGTTGCGATGAAACGTGGCGACCCCGTCCGGTTTTCGGGAAGTTTCTTTCCATCGAACCTCGATTGCGTGGGTGAGCAGAGCGTGACCTTGGCCGGATCCATGAAGAACCCGGTCTTCACCATGCGCTTTTCATCCATCCGCAAGCTCTGACCGACTATGAGGACACTTCACTCGTTTGACGCGGAGAAGCGCGGTGGCAGCTCGATGACTCAAACGCACCCGGCCGGCTCGCAGCTATTGACTAATCGACCGCGCTTTCACCCGACCCACGATAGAGTCGTATCGTAGCCGCCCTTGTATGAAAGTGCTTGGCTAAGGCTATCAACCTGATCGTCGTGCTTGCCTTGCGGGAAAGTCAGAAGCTCGGTTTCGAGCTGCGCTAAAAAAGGTGCCTTCTTCGGAAACAGCACCAAACCCGCCTCGAACTTGGCTTGATGCACGAATAGGCGGCCCTGCTTATCACGCTCGATGGGCACGGGTTTGACGGTGTGGATACCGCTTTGCTTAAGTTCCTGAGCCAGAGCGATACCTGTCGATGCGTCCTCGACCAGAATTTTGAGCGGATCGTATCGCTGCGCGAGGGCGATCGCCGTGGCGCGGAGTTGGGGATACTCATAACGTCCCCTTGTGACGTCCATCAGATAGAAGTGTTTATCCACGAGCAACCACGTCGTGCAGACGGACCAGTCGTTCTGAGTGCCAACTTTTGCCGCCGTGTCCCAGCTTTGGATCACTTTGGTGCGGTAGGTGCGTTCCGGCAATTGATCGTAATAGCGCAACCATTCACGCTTGATCATTCCGCCGCCGTCGGGAACGGGAGATTGCTGATATTGGGCCCCGAAGATGCCCGAACCCATTTCGGTGCGAAGCTTTTCCAGCGTTGCGAGAGTCTCGTACGCGGGATGTAGAGCTTGGCCCGCGCGGCGCGCGTGAAAATGCCCTTCACCTATCTCGACCTTCTCATCGACGTCGGCGATGGCAGGCAGGCTCAGGACTTTCCAGTCTTTGGAGTTCTCAACAAGAAAGCCCGTTAGATCATGCAGATGAACTCGCTGCATGACCAGAATGATGACGCCCGTCGCTTTGTTGTCGAGACGCGAAAGGAGTGTATTGGTAAACCACTGATTTAGTGAGTTACGCAGAACGTCGGATTGCGCGTCGACCGGTTTTTGCGGATCATCAAGAATGATCATGTCGCCGCCGAGACCTGTCAGCGTTGCCGAAACGGAAGTCGATCGGCGAAAACCGCGTTTAGTGGTGAAGACATCGGAATCGGCGGTCCGAGCGATACGCATGCTCGGGAACATTTTTCGATACCAATCGGACTGCACAATCGCCCGGAAATCGGCCGCGTGCTTGGCCGAGAGGTCGTTACTGTAGCTCACGCCGAATATCTTCATTCGGGGATCGTGACCGAGCAAGAACGCCGGCAGTATCACCGACACGGTGAGAGACTTCAGGTATCGCGGCGGCATATTGATGATTAAGCGGTTCGTCTCTCCTCGGCGAAGGCGCTGGAGTTGATGCGCAATCGCTTTAATGTGCCAATTGGGCAGGTATTCAGCCCCTGGATTGAGCATCAGAAAGCAACGATGAAGGAAGCTCTCGAAATCATTGCGCAGGATGGAATAGAGGAGGTCTTGATCCTTCATCGCGCCTTCTCCTTTCCACCAAGTGTGGATTGGAAATCACGTAGGTAGGCGTCGAGTACTGCCTTGTCGTCGCGACTTATCTCGGATTCGTCGCCCGCGTTCGATGCGATCGCGGCCAACTGATTTAGCAAAAAGGTAGCGCTCTTGATGTTACCCTTCAAAGAATCCTCCACCACCTTATGGAAGATGCCCTCAATGACTGTGATCCTGCGAATCTTGCCGTCGCGGCGCATTGTGATTTTGCTATCGAGGAGTTCGCGAAGGATAAGTTCGCGACTTTTGGCCCCCTTGGGACGACCTTTTGGATTGCCGCTTTTGCCCGGCCTGAATTGATTTGCCTTTGGCGGCTTGCCATAGCCGACATCTTCGTCGCTCGACTTGAGCCGAACCCGCTTCCGGAACACACGTTTCACTTTTGGAATTGATGCCATTTGTTAGGTCCTTACGCGTTTGAGAACAGGGGAGACGGATCGCTCTGTGGCCACTTCGTCGAAGGTTTGACCGGTAGCCGCGAGTATCGCGTCGCGTCTGGTGAATTCCTGCCAACGGCGGATCGCTACGTCGATGTAGAGGGGATCGATTTCGATGCCATATCCGCGCCTGCCAACTTTCTCCGCGGCTAGAATGGTGGTGCCGGATCCCATAAAGAGATCGAGCACTATGTCGCCACGACGGGAGCAGTCACGCATCGCGTCGGCAACGAGGGCGACGGGTTTGACAGTGGGATGAAGGGTCAGCTCCGCAAGGCGGTCTTTTCGAAATGTATTGACGCCAGCATACTGCCACACGTTCGACCGAGATCGCCCGTGCTTACCAAGCTGAATATTGTTCTGATGGCGCGCTTCGCCGCTTTTAAAGACAAAGACTAATTCATGCTGCGATCGGTAAAGGCTGCCTTGTCCAGGATTCGATTTTACCCAGACAACGATATTCTTCAGCTCGTCATAGATCTTCTTGCCCGCGGCCAGGATTTCCGGCGTATGTCGCCAGTCCATGAAGAAGAAATGCATTGAGCCGTCTTCCGAGAAATCAACCGCGATCCCCATCGAAATGGCGAGGAACTCCGTAAATTCTTCGGACGACATTTCCCCAGAAGCGACGGAGAACTCGCGATGCTTGATCTTGCCTCGCCCTTGCACGGAGCTTACGCGGACATTGTAGGGTGGATCCGTGATAACCATAAGGGCGCGGTTCTTGCCCATCAGATGTTTCAGATGATCCGCTCGTCTACAGTCTCCGCATAAGAGGCGATGCTCGCCGAGCATCCATAAGTCACTTGTACGGCTTGTCGCGTTGCTTTTGAGCGACGGCACAAAATCGCTGGGATCGGCTTCAGCGTCGCTGAAGTCGCCCATGAGACCGTCGATCTCAGCAGGCTCGAAGCCTGTGATCTCCAGATCTAGATTGAACTTCGGCAAAAGCGTAGCGAGCTCGCCAAGCTCGTTTGCCAACGACGCTCTATCCCAGCCCGCGTTAGAAGCTATTTTGTTATCTGCTATTGCAAGGGCGCGCTTTTGAACTTCGGTCAGCTCGGTGCAATATATGACAGGTACTGTTTTGAGCTTAAGCTCCAGAGCAGCAGCCAATCGTCCGTGTCCGGCGATCACATTGCCTCTATCATCCGCCAATATCGGCTGGGTCCAGCCGAATAAGCGAATGCTGTCTGCGATCTGCAAGATCTGCTTTTTTGAATGAGTTCGCGCGTTGCGCGCGTTCCGCTTAAGGGCGGAAACTAGGGTTGTCTCAACTTTCGGCGTCTGCATTGAAGCCCCATTCCAAATGAATGAAGCTCCTAATGTTCACATCCCCGGTGCGGCGTCACCAGCTTAGATCCAAGTGAGAACATGGCCAAAAAGTGGCCATCTGCAGTTCTACGATTTTGGCCTACGTTTTGGATTCCAAAGGCCCACCAAAGCTAGCGTGTCAGAAATCTTTTGCTCCGAGGGAATTGCGGCCGCGGGGAAAATTTCTATAAATTTGCGCTGCACATGTTTTAGCTTGAGACGTGGCTTTTCAACCTCTGCCAGCTTGCCAAAGTCGATAAATTTGAAGCCGTCAATGAATTCACCGAATTCAACGAATTCAAAGAACTCAGCTCCCGTGACCACAGTGCGTTTCGCATCTTCCTCAGATAGCCCCTCCCGGAAAGACCGATAGGCAGCGCCTTCGATCTGCGCGACCGAAATGGCCGCATGGATGATTTTCTCATCTAAGGGGGTGAATTCATATGGAAGTCGACCGGGTATAATCTCGACCGCGCGTAACGTGGTGCCATCTTGCAGCGTGATAACCGCATCATGTGACACCATACCTCCGTCTAATAAATCAACAGCATACTCGCGGCGCTGGCCGGTTAAATTCTCAATTGCACGAAACGTATTGCCTGATTGCAAGGGAATGAAAGTGCTCTCGTCGGAAAGTGAGAGCTTATAATCCAGCAGGACGAGGTGAAGATGCTTGCCCGCATTCAAATTCATTCGCCCAACATGCACCACGATTTGCGCGCGCTCTGAAAGGCCGTGGCTTTTCTCGACAACATGAATTGCCTCAGCGAGGGTTGTCGGTTTCCGTATTGGATCGTTTCGGATCATGGAGGGTATATTAGGAATGAGCTAGGCAAGCTGCAGTATAGTATGTCGAAGCACTTTTAGCTGACATTCATCTTCCGAGCGAGCGATCATGTCGCCGCCATTTAGGGAAGTCACGATTTGCGCCAGTTAGAAATGTCACCCGGTCGGGAGCAGGATAGCCGCCTTTCTGTGGGTTAGAGGTTGGAAACCGCCGGATCTATCCGATCTTAAACATGTGGTTCTTCTGGCCGCGCCGGCGCGGCGCCTTGGCGGAGCGGGACATGTCGAGCTGTTTCTGTTGTTCGGCAATGTAGGCCAGGATCGGGCCCAGCCGCTTGTTCTCGACAATGGCGGCCTGGTTGACCTGCGGACGTTTATCGAAGGTCCGGTAGGGCAGATCGACGCCGTGGTGCCGGATGGCCAGCCGTCCGTCGGGGTAGTCAATCACCGTGACCCGCTTGCGTGCCAGCGACCGTGCGATCGCGGTCGGCTCCAGCATGAACAGCACCTGGTCGTACTGCAGCGTCAGGTTCACCGAGACCGAGCGCTCTTCCTTCCAGGCAAAGGCGTCGTCGAGATCATCATGCCCGGCGAGCGGGCGGTGACCATCGCGATCCTCGAAGGGCGCCTTGGCAAAGCGCGCGTTGTGCTGCTCCATGAACGTCGGCAGGAATGCATTGCCGGCTGCGATGGTGTCGATGCCGCACAACCGCATCTCCTTCACCAGCCGGTCCTGCAACGTGCCATGGGCCCGTTCCACTCGGCCCTTGGCCTGCGAGGAGTTGGCACAAATGATGTCGATGTTCAGCGCGTGCAGCGCCCGGCCGAACTGGGTCATGCCATCGCCGGAGGCGGCATCCTTCCTGTTGACCCGGAACACGCCGTGCTTGTCGGAGTAGAACGCCACCGGTTTGCCGTGACGCTCCAGATAAGCGCGAGTGGCGGCAAAATAATCGAAGGTGCTCTCGCTCTCGACAAACTGCAGATGCATCAGCCGGCTGGTGGCATCGTCGATGTAGACGAGCAGGGTGCATTGCGGACCGCGGCCCTCGAACCACCAGTGCTCCGAGCCGTCGATCTGGATCAACTCGCCCAGGCAATCGCGCCGATACCGCGGCTGATGCACAGGCTTCAACCGGGCGCGGCGATCCTTCCACAGACCCGCCATGATCATCCATTGCCGCAGCGTCTCGCGCGCCAGGTGAATCCCGTGCAGCTCCGCCAACTTCTCCGCCGCCAGCGTCGGACCGAAGTCGAAATAGCGCTCACGGATGATGCCGATGACTTCGGCGCGCAACGCTGGCGGATAACAGCGGTTGCTCGGCCGGCCGCGGCGGCGTGAGACCAGCGCCTCGGGGCCATGCTGGTCGTAGGCCTTCGCCAGCCGGAATACCTGACGTCGGCCAAGTCCCATTAACGCCGCAGCATCCGCAACCTTGATCCTGTTCGCCGCCAGATCCTGCAACACGCTCATCCGGTCGATCTCCGTCCGGCTCATCGCAATCACCGTCATCGGCCCCATGCTCCCCAACTGAAACCGTGGAGAGTGACATCTCTATCTGGGACAACAGTGACTTCTCCATCTGGCGTCTACAATGCAAACGCAAGACTACACTGGATCGCAGGACGCGGTCAGGTCGTGTCAAACGGCGGGCCACCCAAACACTTAAGTGGAGCAATTTACGAGATCACAGACCGTAAGGCACTTGAAGCACGTTTGCTCTCCGTCAACGAGACGCTTGAAGCGAGGGTAGCCGAAGCGCGGGTGGAAACGCGAGCCTTGGAAGTTCTGAACCAGGTCGGAATTGCCGTTGCGGCCGAACACGATATTGCAAAGTTGGTACAACTCGTGACCGACGCCGGCGTCGAGCTTAGCCATGCCGAGTTCGGAGCGTTCTTCTACAACGTCCTACGGGAAGACGGCGAAGCATATACTCTGTACACGCTATCCGGTGCGCCGCGCGAAGCGTTCGAGAAGTTTCCGATGCCGCGCAACTCAGCCATTTTCGAGCCTACGTTCCGGGGAGGGGCGCCGGTGCGATCAGATGATATTCTTGTTGATCCACGCTACGGAAAAAATCCTCCCTATCATGGTATGCCCCAAGGCCATCTGCCAGTGCGCAGCTATCTTGCGGCATCGGTTGTATCGCGCTCCGGTGAAGTTCTAGGTGGACTTTTCTTCGGTCATGCACAGCCAAGAGTGTTTACCGCGCGGGCGGAGCGGATCGTTGAGGCGCTCGCGGCCCAGGCGGCGGTTGCCATCGACAACGCCAAACTCAATGAAGTCAATCTGCGCCAGATCGCAGCGCGAACACAGGCTGAGAGCGATCTCCAGCAACTAAATCAAAATCTTGAGAAGCGCGCGGAAGAACGGGCGCAACAACTAGCCGCCAGCGTGATGAAGCTGGAAGACACAGAAAGGCGCTTTCAGCATCTTGTTCAAGGCGTGACCGATTACGCAATCTATATGCTCGACGTAGACGGGACGATCATTAACTGGAATCCGGGAGCTGAGCGGATCAAGGGATATTCGCGCGCCGAAATCGTCGGGCGGCATTTATCGACCTTTTATACACCGGAAGATATTGAGCGCGACCTTCCCAAAACCGCGCTCGGGACGGCGTTGGAGACTGGAAAATATGAGGCGGAGGGTTGGCGTGTGCGCAAGGACGGCAGCCGTTTTTGGGCAAGCGTGGTCATCAATGCGATTCGGAGCGCTGACGGTAAGCATATTGGGTTCGCCAAGATCACACGAGACTTGACAGAACGTCGGGCCGCTGACGAACGCGCGCGTCAGGCGCAGAAAATGGAAGCCATTGGCCACCTGACCGGGGGCGTTGCCCATGACTTCAACAATCTTCTGATGGTCATCGTCGGTAATCTCGAAACTGTTCAGCGCAAGTTGAATGACATACCTGTCGATATTCCCAGGCTTGCAAGGTCCGCCGAAAACGCAATGCGCGGCGCGCGGCGCGCCGAGTCACTAACGCAGCGTCTGCTTGCCTTTTCCAGGCAACAGCCTCTCGATCCGAGGCCGCTGGATCTTGGCCGTACAATACCGGGCATGTCAGATATGCTTCGCCGTACGCTCGGAGAGCAAGTAAGTATCGAAACTGTGCTGGGCGGTGGGACGTGGCGGGCACTCGCTGATCCGAACCAACTCGAACTTGCCGTTCTCAATCTGGCGGTGAATGCACGTGACGCTATGCCGGACGGTGGAAAATTGACGCTCGAAACCGCGAATGTGTATCTGGACGAAAAATATACTTCCACGCAGAATGAGGTCGTTCCTGGTCAGTACGTCATGATCGCGATCACGGATAACGGGAGCGGGATGACCGATGAGGTTAAGGCCAAAGCCTTTGACCCGTTTTTTACCACCAAGGATGTGGGGCATGGCACCGGGCTCGGCCTCTCGCAAGTTTATGGCTTCATCAAGCAGTCGCGCGGACACGTCAAAATCTACACCGAACTCGGGGAAGGCACCACGATCAAGCTTTACCTGCCCCGCGCGCATGCGGTTCCTGACGAAGTAGAGTATGAGCATGGCAAAATACTTGTTCGCGGCCGCAAAAACGAAACCGTTCTTGTGGTGGAAGATGATCCTGATGTGCGCGCCTATAGCTGCGACACGCTAAGCGAGCTTGGTTACGACGTTCTTTCCGCTGGTACTGGCGCTGCCGGGCTGGGCGTTCTGGACAGCAACCCGGCTATCCGTGTTCTGTTCACCGATGTCGGACTTCCAGGTGGCATGAATGGGCGACAATTAGCGGATGAAGCGCGGAGACGCCGCCCCCATCTCAAAGTTCTTTTTACAACGGGCTACGCGCGAAACGCGATTGTCCATGACGGCCGGCTCGATGCAGGTGTGGATCTTATCACCAAGCCCTTTAGTCAGGCTGCGCTCGCGGAAAAGCTGAGAGACATTATTGATGCTAAACGAGAACCCGGCCGGATTTTGCTTGTTGAAGACGAAGCGCTTATCCAAATGCTCGCCGCTGAATATCTGCAAGGAAGCGGTTTTACCGTTCATCCCGCTGGCACCGCGTCCGAAGCGATGAACGTGCTGGGCAAGATACCCGGCGGTGTTGATGCCGTTGGCCGACATGGGTCTTCCAGACCGAAGGGGCGACGAGTTAATCCGTGAGATAAGAGCACTGCACCCGTTCTTGCCGGTGGTGGTGGCCACCGGCGCAGGCTCGGAAGAGATCAGGACGCTATTCGCAGGGCAAGAGAAGATTGCCTTCGTCACGAAGCCTTACCGTGAAGTCGAGCTGCTCAGTGCGCTTTCCTCGCTCGGTATCCCCGCAGAAGCCAAGCGGTAATGATATTCAGGGACTACCTCGGCTCTATCTTGGCTCTCAGACGATGAAATTATTCCGCCTCGCCCCGTTCGGATCGATGGAAAGCGTCGGGCATACAGCCCGATTATTATAAATTTGTCCTGGAAATCATCTATTGAGCGGTGCAGAGAGAGTTTGGCGCGCACCGGAGGCGTCTTGAAGCTCGCTTATCCTGAGAATGTCCGTTCACCTGGGGTGACCGAAACGGCCATCGTCCATTCAAAGCGACGCGAAGGACCCAGAGCGGACTTCGGACCAGCCGACCGCTTGATATGGCCGGTGCTCTATATGTCTAGGACTCGAGGATCGCCTTGCTCTGGGCGGTGAGGTTATTCTTGCGGCGGAGCTGATAGGGCCGAAAAAGTACGGCCCGCCGAAGCGGGCCGCATGTATCAATCGATGACTTCTATGACTAAGACCGTCCGATCATTGACGACGGCGTAACGATACTTGGTGACGCCGTACTCGCGCGGTACTTCGTAATAGGTTACGCCGCTTGAGGGCAGATCAGCGCCAACTCGTACTTCACGGTCATAACGATAGGAGCTATGCTTTTGGCCCGATACATAGGTGCGAAAGCTTGGACGGGTTTCGTCCGAAATGCCACCCGCAGGGCACTGCGCCAACAGTAGCGCCCAGGGGGCCGCCCACGATAGCGCCGCCGACAGCGCCCGCACGCTTTGTGCAAACGCGCCGGTTGAACTCACGAGGGCAATCAGTAGGCTTCATAACGTCTTTCTCAGTGTTACATCGTGCGAGCTAACAAACTCGGTTGCCAAATGTTCCCGGCGTCAGCGGCGCTCCGTGGAAATTAGGCGAACGTTCGTTGCCCGTCCGGCATTGCGGAGACATGAAGGAGTAAAATTCGGCCACACCTGCTTCGAACAGTCTTCCGTCGAAGTGTGCGCTTTGTCGCTGGGAATGGTTTCGTGTTCTGCGCGAGCCCCTGTTGCCAGGAGAAGCAGTACTGCGACCGCTGACAAGTTACGTTTCATTCATGCACCTCTTTGTAAAATTTTAATCCTAACGAAGATATGGGCGCGGTGTTCCGCTGAATTTTACGAGGCGAAAAAAAACCTGCCGAGTGGGTACTCGGCAGGCTGCGCACAGAAGTCTGACAGACGGCAAGTGGGGAAAACTTGGTGGCCCGTCGCCTGCGTTCTCAACGATCAGTTTTCCGAGCAAACTTTGATGGTCTTCATGCCGGTCTCGGCTTCGGTCCGGGTCTTGAAGGTGCCGTTATCGACAACGGTCGTGGTGGTTGTGGTCGGCTTCTTGTCGACGATGGTGCACTTCTTGGTCGTGGCATCCCTCACAACGTAAAATTCGGTGGTCTGCGCGAACGCCGAGGTGACGGTAAAGGCGACGACAGCGGTCGAAAGCAGGAGCTTCTTCATGATTTTTTCCTTCCAGTGGAGTCTAAGCTTTGTTGAAACAAGTAAAGTGGACGGCTCGCCGCAGGAAGCGGCTCGCGCCACCTGCTCACGGAGTCAAACGCGCCATATTGCCACTTGTTCCCGATCTGGGTCGGTCAGTGTAAGCGAGGGCAGCAGCGGGTGAGGCGCTAACACGCTGACCCGAACAGCAGCATGGTGAAGCGGAAAGCAGGCGCATGGGGGTCTTCATAGTTCGGTGGTCGAGGCCGACGCCGTCGGACAATTGGGATCATGAGGGACCTGAAGGGAAATAACTTCCCGCGAATAAGATCGGTTTCCCGTCGCGCGCCCGTCTTTCGGCGGATTGCCACGTTTTCCTAGCGGGAACTGAACGACCGTCCTTTAGTTCTGTCATGACAATAGGGGCGCGACACGTGATGGCAAGAAGAGTGGGTTTAGCCGCGCCCAAAAAACGGCCGTCGGAGCGGATCGACGACGCGCCTGCCACGACGGAGAGGAAGCCTCTTCCTTTGGGCGCCGGCGCGCGCATGAATGCCCGGGTCGTGCTTGCCCTAGTCCTATTTGGTCTAGCGGTGTGGACCGCCGCGGGTTTTCTGCCAGCGCTGATTTGGGCCACGATTCTCGCGGTTGCCCTGTGGCCGCTGTACCTCAAATTTGCGGCACGCTTCTCCTACGGTCCCTCCAGCTTGGCTGCGTTCATCTTTACCGCAATCGTTGCACTGGTCCTGTTCACTCCGATGTCGCTTGCCGTCTACCAGATAGCGCAGCAAGGCGACGTGCTCGTGAGTTGGCTCAAGCAGGCCCAGGAGAGCGGGGTTGAAGTCCCGGATTGGGTCGCTCGCCTGCCGGTTGCCGCGGAAAGTCTGCAATCATGGTGGCGCGCCAACCTCTCGGACCCGAAAGCGGCCAGCGCCTTGCTTCGAACCGTCAATGCGGACAATGCGTCAGAGTTTTTCAAAACGTTTGGCGGACAGCTTCTCCATCGGCTGTTCCTGTTGATATTCTCGCTCGTGACCTTGTTCTTTCTGCTCCGCAATGGTCGCGCCGTCGCGAGCCGTTTCCTCGAGACGTGTGACCGCCTTATTGGCGATGCAGGGGAGGGGCTGGTCGAGAAAATGGTTGATGCCACGCGCGGCACGGTGAACGGCACTGTTCTGGTTGCCGTGGGCGAGGGATTGCTGATTGGCGTGGGCTTCCTCGTGGCGGGTGTACCAAATCCGGTGATGTTTACGATTCTGACGACGGCTTTCGCGATGCTGCCGCTCGGAGCATGGCTCGCCTTCACCACGGCGGCGTTGGTCCTGGTCTCCGGCGGCGGCAGTGGGTTCGCGGCCGCAGCCGTATTTTCCTGGGGAGCGATCGTCATGCTTGCAGGCGATCATTTCGTCTGGCCGACTCTGGTCGGCGGTTCGGCGCGTCTCCCGTTTCTTATCGCCTTTATCGGAATCTTCGGAGGCCTCGCTGCCTTCGGATTGTTCGGATTGTTTCTGGGGCCTGTGATCATGGCGGCGTTTCTGACCGTTTGGCGCGAGTGGATCTACCGGCCCGTTCCACAATAGGATTCTTCAGCGAGTGACCTGACCGGGCTTTTTTAGACCAAGCATTGTGAGAGAATGTCTTGGAAAGGAGCTTTGGTGATGCCGAAGAAGAGGTTTAGCGCAGAGCAGATTGTGGTGGTGCTTCGTCAGATCGAAGTGTTGATGTCGCAGGGCAAATCGCCGCCGGTGGCGTGCCGGGAAGCCGGCATATCGCAGCAGAGTTATTATCGATGGCGCAAAGAGTATGGCGGCCTTGAACTTGATCAAGCCAAACGGATGAAGGATCTGGAGCGGGAGAACGTCCGCCTCAAGCGCCTTGTTGCCGATCTGTCTCTCGAGAAGCAGGTGCTCAAGGACGTTGCCTCGGGAAACTTGTAAGCCCCGAGCGGCGCCGGCAGGCAGTCGAAGGCATCCGAAGGAAGTATGGTCTCTCGGAGCGCCATGCCTGCCGAATTGTCGGTCAGCCCCGCGGAACGCAACGATACTCCACCATTGTCCGGGCTGATGAGGATGCGCTGACGCGAGCCATTATATCTCTCGCATCCCAGTACGGACGATACGGCTATCGGAGGATCGCACAGCTGCTTGCCGATGCTGGCTGGCAGGTTGGGTGTGATCGCGTGCAGCGGATCTGGCGTCGTGAGGGGCTAAAAGTACCAAGGAAGCAGAAGCCGCGGGGCCGGCTTTGGCTCAATGACGGGTCTTGTATCCGGCTGCGGCCGCAGCATCGCAATCATGTGTGGAGCTACGACTTCGTCGAAGCGCAAACCCATGATGGACGAAAGCTCCGACTGATGACGTTGATCGACGAGTTCACCCGGGAGTGCCTTGCGATCCGGGTGGCTCGCCGGATCAATAGCTTTGGCGTCATTGAGACGATGGCCGATGTGATGCTCGCCAAGGGCGTCCCGGAACACATTCGCTCGGACAACGGCGCGGAGATGACAGCAAAGATCGTGCGCAGCTGGTTTGCCAAACTTGGAGCGAAGACACTTTACATCGAACCCGGCAGTCCCTGGGAGAACGGCTACTGCGAGTCCTTTAACGGAAAACTGCGCGATGAACTGCTCAATGGGGAGATCTTCTACAGCCTGAAGGAAGCCACCGTTGTTATCGAGCAATGGCGCAAGCACTACAACACGATCAGACCGCACTCATCGCTGAACTATCGACCACCGGCTCCGCACACATCAGCGCCAGCAACCCATCTGGATCGGAGCGCGGCAATGCAGTAGTCTCTATCCCGCTGGTCCAAAATATCCGTCAGGTCACTCATGCTTCAAAATCTTTTCATTAATCCGATTGCGATGGTCATTTCGTCGCAAATCTTCTGAACATTGTTGTCTGCAAAGACATCAACGCACCTGCCGCGCCAACCGTTCGAGCCGGTCGGCGATCGCCAAAGCCGCAGGAGCGGTCCGCGCTTAGGCTAGGATTGGAATTTGCTCATGGAGGAAGGCGCGGGGTGAAGCCTACATTGCGCAACGCACGCCGATGCCAGCCGGTCTAGCGTCTACGGCTCTGTGTGTCCCCCGTCGCGTGCGATGGCCTTGTACAGCAGTTCTGTGCTTTGTTCGCGACGCGCAGCGACGACACGGGCCAAATGACCATATGATAGCCCATGTCCTTGAACTCCTGCGCGGTGAAGAATGGCGTCTTGCTGAACTCTGTCATGTTTGCCGGCAACGGCACACCGGGCTTCCGCTTTCGAAGCGGAGCGATGGCGCTACGACATCGAATTGCTGGGGCTGGTCCGAAGTAGATGACGGAACTTCAGAGTACGCGACTGGCCGTTGAGCAGCTTCAGGACCAGTTCGTCGGTCAGTCCGATTTGGTATGCGCTTCCGTTCTAGCGCTGGCATCAGGAATCCGCACGAAGCTACACGATAGTATTTCTGGTAAATTTCTCAATATAATCCAGTAACTTATCGGATGCAGCCGCGGCTGATTTCGCATTGCCTCTGCAAATTTGTTCGGCCAAATTCGCGTGCAGCACGGCGGTATCAACTAGGCTTGCGTGTCTTCTATGGTACTTCACCCAAAATCGCCTGGATAGGCCGTGCAGTAACGCCATGGATTTCGCAGCAAACTCATTTTGAGAAGCCTCATATTCCAGCTCGGTCAGCCGGTTGTCCCAGCGACTAAATAACGTTTCATCGGTATCCTCGGTAAGCTGCCGCAGGTTCGAGCCGATGTTAGCGAACTCCTTCCTCTGTTCTGGACTGGCGCGTTCGGCGGACAGTCGCGCAAGCAAACGTTCAGTCTCCCTTCTCATTTCCAAAAGACTAAGCTGCTTGTGAACGTTCAATTCGCTGACCAGAACCCCCCTTCGTGGAAGAATGAGAACCAAACCCTCGCGTTCCAGACGTCGCAAGGCTTCACGTATCGGTGTCCTGCCCATGTTCAACTGGCTGGCAAGAGTTTGTTCGGAGAGTGCGGCTCCTGGCTGCAATCGCAGGGTAACGATCATCTCCTCCAAAGCGCGATAGGCGTGGTCGGCCAGACTGATGTTTGAATCATCGTCGTCGGGTGCGAACGGCTTTTGTCGTTTGTGAGCATGATGTTTGCGAAGCATCAGACCGGGGCTCTCTCTCTCTCGATTTGGACGGATCAATATGAGTACACATAGCTGACATTTGTCCGATCGCAACGACGCAAATGACCTCTCAGCTTGAGCGGTGGAGATGGCCACTGCAACAGACTTGACAAGCGGCAGGCCCCGGGATTATGTTGCCGACAACTGAAATTTCAGGTGTCGGCAAGTAGGACTATGATCCTGAATTGTCGGCTAAAAGGGAGGAAGGGTCATGGAACTGCAGAAATCAGCCATGTCCGATAGGCAACGCGCGTTCCGCGCGACCTATCGTCATCAAATCGCAACTTGGTACAACGGCTGGCTTCACCTCGCGGTGATTTTTGTTTCCGGCTTCGCCGTCATTTACGTCTGCGCGGCGAATTTGCGTGACGGCGCGTGGTGGGCGTGGGGCGTCATTCCTGTTGTTTTCCTGGCGTACCAGTTCGGAGAATATTGGGCCCATCGTGTGTGGCTTCACCGGCCTGCGCAGAATGGGGCGCTTCGTGAACTCTACAATCGGCATACTCTGCAGCATCATCAGTTCTTCACTGACCACGAGATGCGATTTGCTGATCACATGGACTGGCGTGTCACCTTCTTCCCGCCGTTCACAATGGCCACCATGCTTCTTGTGGCTCTGCCTAGTGCGGTGATTTGCGGTCTGCTGCTATCGCCTAATGTTGGCTGGCTTGTCATGGCGAGCGTGATTGGCAGTTACATGTGGTACGAGTTCGTTCATTTCTGCTGCCACGTGGAAGACAACTGGTTCCTGATCAACTGTCCGATCGTCAACACCGCGCGCAGGCATCACAAAGCCCATCACGACCACTCCATCATGATGGAAGTCAATATGGGCATCGGAACTCCGATTTTCGATTGGGTTTACGGCACGTCCGATCTCGATCGCGGCTTCTTCGGGCACGTCTTCAATGGAAATAGCTGGAAGCACGTAAAATCGGGCCTGCGAAAAACAGCAAAAACACCGACGCTAAAATTGCAGCGCTTGGCGGAGAGCCAGTGAGCTTGCCTGTCGTGCTTTGAGTAAATTGCAAGTTGGGAGCAACGTCGATGGAAGCTGCGCTTTCGATTGCCCGTACAGTGGAGCCGGATCTCGTGTCGCTGGGATGGTTCTCCATTCTTTGGCTGGCCTGTTGTCTAAGCGGGCTGACAATTTCCGGCATGCTGCCCTTAGGTGTGCGAGCAAACAATCTCTCGACCCCGAGCGGAACTGGCCTGGTGGTCGTGAACATCTTCTTGCTCTTCTTACTACTCGCAGGAACGGCTTTGTTTGCTGCGCTTACCCTTCGCGTGTCGAGCATCATTCTTATGGCAAGTTGGATATTCCTCTTTGTGCCGGCCATCCTTGATGTGTTTCCCGAGCGTTGGATCGACAGCCGCGGTGGATTGACGGTCTTGCTCTGCGTTCAAGCAGTCGCGCTGGTGATGCTTTGTCGATCCTCTTCTGTCGTAGCTACGCTGTCGATGATTTGAGCGAGGAATAAGATCATGATGGCCAAAATAAAGTCTGTGATTTCGATTCTTGTTCTTGCTGTTGCCTGCGGTATCGCAGCTTACGACTATCGCATCGGACTAATTGCACCGGCTTTGGTATCCGTGGGGGTTGGCCTGTTCGTGGTTTTTGCCATTTGGGTCTTTCCCGATGTCAAACCGAAAAGTCAGGTCAACAAATAGGAACGTTGCGTTAGTGAAAAAACGCGTTACGGCGTCACCGAGAAATAGGAACTTCTAATGAAGCTGACGGGCAAGACTTTTCTTATTTCCGGCGCGGCGAGCGGCCTTGGTGAGAGCGCTGCCCGCCTTATGGCGCGCAAAGGAGCTAACATTGTTATCGGCGACATACTCGATGAAGACGCTTCGCGAGTTGCTCAGTCGATCATTTCTGATGGTGGATCTGCGTCGGTCTTTCATCTCGATGTTTGCAATGAACCGGATTGGATCGGTGCGGTGAATTTCGCTGTATCCAGCTATGGCAGGCTCGACGGGCTTGTTAGCAATGCGGGGATCAGCGGGATGATTCCGGATGTCATGGATACGGAATATTTTGATCGTCTCCTTGCGATCCACGCACGTGGAACGTTCCTTGGCATCAAACATTCAGCACCGGCCATTGCCCAGGCTGGCGGTGGATCAATCGTTGCCGTCTCATCCATCGCGGGAAAGGTTGGCGCGGATTACGTCCACATGGGATACAATGCGGCAAAGGCGGCAATACTTCTTCTCGTGAAGTCAGCATCGGGATACTACGCGAAGGATAACATCCGCTCGAACGCGGTTATTCCCGGGTGGATGCCGCCGATGCGCACATCTGTTGCATCTGCCGACCCGGAGTTGCGTCCAAAGCTTCTGAAGTCGGTCCCGTTAGGGCGCACTGGTCTCTTTCCCGAAGTCGCTGAAGCCATCGCCTTTCTGTCATCCGATGAAGCTTCGTACGTTAACGGCGTCGAACTTCCGGTGGATGGCGGGTTTCTGGCATATCGAGCATTTTCGTGACGGTTGTGAGCGGTTGTCGCGATAGGTGCGTGTACGTGCGGCCTGTGCTCGATACCCGTGCAAAGGCTTGAAGGGCAAGGACATGAGTATTTTCAAGGGAACGAGATCGATTGACGGAGTGCGCGTGACGGTTGATGGGCAGCCGCTGGATCACGTTCTCCATATCAGGACTTATGGCAGCGGATTCTTTGAATGGAGTTACGAAGGCGATGAGCCAATGCAATTGTCTTTGGCAATACTGAACGAATATTACGGCGATCAACAGAAGGCGTTGTCGATGACCGAGAGGTTCATGAAAGAGATCGTCGCGAATTTCGACAACGACTGGGTGATGACAAGCGAGGACATTCGAACTGCATTGTTGCAGATGCATCCTATTCCAACCAATGCTTCGGTACGTTGATATGTGCGAAAGATGGGGTGGTCGTTCACGTCTTGGCTGCGAAATCGTCTCGCGCCTGCCTATCGCAGATTGCAAGGGAAGCATTGGGGCGTCGAGGACCGGCACGGTGGATAAGAACAGGCCCGCAATCACCTCGATGGACATGCGGCAAAAATACCGGGATCGCACGCCGGTAGTGCAGAAACGATAAGATTGGACAAGCTTTCAAAATATGACTGCAAGAGCGCGAAAAGCGCCGCGACGGTCAACGGGGGATATCAATTGTCGGATTTTTCTAAGCCAGACTCTGCAGGCTTGAACGTCAGCCATTTGTCGCTTGCGTTCGGCGGGCTGAAGGCGCTGTCGGATGTTACCTTCTCTGTAGCGCCGGGGGCGATCACGGCGGTGATCGGGCCGAATGGCGCCGGCAAGACATCGCTATTCAACTGCATATCTGGTTTTTACAAACCTTCGGAAGGCAAGATTGAATTCGGCGGCGAAGACATTACTCGGCTGCATCCGCCGGCGCGGGCCAAGATGGGCCTGGCACGCACGTTCCAGAACATCGCGCTGTTTCGCGGCATGACGGTGCTGGACAACATCAAGCTCGGCCGTCACGCGCACATGCAGACGAACGTGTTCGATGCGCTGTGGTACTTCGGTCGCGCCAGGCGTGAGGAGCTTGAACTGCGTTCCGAGCTCGAGCGGCGCGTGCTTGATTTCCTCGAGATGGAGTACATCCGCGATCATCCCGTCGCGTCGCTATCCTATGGCTTGCGCAAGCGCGTCGAACTCGCGCGCGCGCTTGCGATGCAGCCGCGCGTGCTGATGCTCGATGAGCCGGTGGCGGGCATGAATCGCGAAGAGACTGAAGACATGGCGCGTTTCATCCTCGACGCGAAGGAGGAGTGGGGGGTGACCATCCTGATGGTCGAACATGACATGGGCCTCGTGATGGATATCTCGGACCACGTTGTCGTGCTGAATTTCGGTCAGGTGATCGCGGCCGGAAAACCCGCGGAGATTCAGAACAACCCGGACGTGATCACGGCCTATCTCGGGTCCGGCGATGTCGGAGAATTGTCGCGGCGTATCGCTTGCGAAAAGGCAGCATGATGGACTGGCTCTTTCTCATCGAGGTTGTTCTGTCGGGTCTGGGATCAGGTGCGTTGTTTGCCCTGACGGGCATCGCCTTTGTGCTGATCTACAAAGCGACGAAGGTGATCAATCTTGCCGTCGGCGAGATGTTGATGCTGTGCGCCTATTTCTTCTTCGGTCTGACCACCGCGCTGGCCCTACCTGTGTGGCTCGCGATTATACTGACCGTGATCGGTGGCGGTGTTCTTGGCGGCGTGGTGGAGCGGGCGCTCATACGACCGATGCTTGGTGAAAGTCCGATCTCGGTGTTTATGGTGACGGTCGGTTTGAGCTCGGTGTTGATTGGCTTTGTTGAACTCGTCTGGGGTGGAGATCCCAGAACACTGCCTAATTTCCTCCCGACAAAACCAGTGTTCATTGGCGATGCTTATGTATCGCCGAAGATAGCGGTATGCTTCGTCGTCGCTTCGTTGCTCATAGCTGGTTTTCTCTTGGTCTTTCGCAAATGGCGCGGCGGCGTGGCGCTGCGCGCCACTGCTGCTGATCAGGGGGCAGCGTTTTCATGCGGCATCAACGTTCCAGCGGTGTTCTCGATTTCGTGGATTGTCGCGGGGATGGCGACGGCTGTATCGGGGATCCTCATTGGCTCGATCGGTGGTATCTCGCCGAGCATGGGCGTGTTCGGATTGACGGTTCTCGTCGCGGTAATTGTTGGCGGGCTCGACTCGATTGCCGGGGTGCTTGTGGCTGGCCTGGCGATCGGTGTCATTGAAGCGCTCGTCGGTACGTATCTTGGCGGCGAATTCAAGCTCTTCGTCACTTTTGTTACTCTTATCATTGCCATGATGATCCGGCCCTACGGATTGTTTGGCACAATCGAGATCGAGCGACTCTGATGCGTATAAGCGCCGCCCACGAAACTTATGCCCAGGCAGAGTCGTTTTTGGATACCAATGTGCAGCGCGTGATGCTGCTGTTGCTGTTCGCAGGGCTGGTGGTGTTTCCGTTCTTGGCTGACCAGTACTGGATTTATCTTGCGTGTCTCGTCGCAATCCATATCGTCGGTACAACTGGTCTCAACATTCTCACAGGCTATACCGGACTCATAAGCGTGGGCCAAGCGGCCTTCATGTCGGTCGGAGCCTATACGGTCGCGATCCTCGAGATCCATGTAGGTACGCCCTTTATCTTCAATTTGATTGCAGCTGGAGTAGTCGCCGCGGGTGTCGGCGCGATCTTCGGGGTCCCAAGCCTTCGCGTAAAAGGTCTTTACCTGGCTATTGCGACCATCGCGGCATCATTCATTCTGCATTTCCTATACACGAACGGACCGTCGATCCTTGGAGGTACGCAGGGGCTCAGCATGCCGCCGGCGCGGTTGTTCGAATACGATTTCGTGCGTCCGTTCCAGTTGTACTGGCTGTTCGTGCCACTGACCGCACTATCGGTGTTCGCCGCAGCCAACCTGTTCCGGACCCGTATCGGCCGCGCCTTCATTGCGATCCGCGACCGCGATATTTCCGCTGAAGTGCTGGGAATTCCTCTGCTGAAATACAAGCTGCTTTCCTTTGCGCTCTCGTCCTTTTACGCCGGTATTGCTGGCGGGATGTGGGCCTATTTCTTTCGCGTGGTTACGCCGGAAAGCTTTCCGTTGATCTATTCGATATTCTTCCTCGCCGCCGTCATCGTCGGCGGCATGGGCACGATCCTTGGCGGCATCCTTGGCGCGATCTTCATGACCGTGATCCCGGAGCTTCTCAAGCTGTTGGTTTCATACATGACCTTCATTCCGAACGCGACAGCACAGCTGTCGCCAATTCGCACAATCGTTTTCGGCTTGCTCATCGTTGTGTTTCTGTTGTTTGAACCGCAGGGCCTCGCCGAGACCTGGCGCCGCATACGGCGCTTCTTCCATCTATGGCCGTTCAAAAAGTAGTATGTAGGGAGAAAATAATGAGTATTTTTCCAACGCGCCGGAAATTGATGTCGTATGCAGCCGCCGGCTGTCTTGCTCTCGGAATCCAAACGTCGGCACGCGCTGCCGATGATATTGTCATCGGCGCATCGATGCCCCTGACCGGCGCATTTGGTTTCGCAGGTATTCCGCTTAACCTCGGGTTCCAGGATTATGTGAAGATAGCGAACGATGCCGGCGGCATTGGGAGCCGCAAGATCAAGTATATATCGGAAGACAGCGGATACGCGGTCGATAAATCGATCGCGGCGTTCAACCGCATCACCGCCAGCGAGAAGGTGAGCCTCTACTACGGAGATTCCACGGGGTTCTCCAAGACCATCAATGCCGAACTCAATCGCCGCGACAGCATCCTTATGGCCGGCACGTCCTTCGCGACAGAGCTGAACGATCCGAAGAATTTTCCGTATCAGTTCATCCCGGGCCCTGACTATTCGCAAATGATTGGCATTCTTCTGGAATACATTGCCAAAACGACGCCGGGCGCGAAAATCGTCCTTGTCAATTCAGATACCGAATTCGGCCGGGATCCGATCGCGGCGACAGAGAAGCGGGCTGCGGAGTTAGGTCTGAAAATAGTCGGTAAGATCGCAACGCCGCCGACCAGCGTCGATGTTTCGACCGAAGTCCTGAAGCTGCGCCGGGCGGATCCCGACTACACGATCTTTCACGGCTATGTTCTCGCGCCGTTGCCGGAATTCATGACGCAGATGAAGCAACTGGGTCTCAAGAGCAAGTTTATGGGCACCTTCTGGTCGATGGACAATTCCATCTGGGCTAATTCTGCTGCGGTCGCCGACGGCTACATGGGTGTGATGCCATATCGCTACTATTTCGATACCGAGGGCGCGTCGCCAACCCTCGACAAAATCCGGCAGCTCCGCCCCGAGTATCAGACGATATACTACACTCAGGGTTTCCTCACCGCGATGCTGATGATCGAAGCGGCAAAACGTACACTCGATGCCAAGAAGGATCTCACCGCGACCAACATGAAGGCCTCGTTGAACTCGATCAAGGACTTCGATACCGGCGGTATCATCGGCGTACCGATCTCGATCTCTGGCAACACCATTCCTGTCGGTCGCGTCTATCAATACGACGGCGCGAACAAGACCATGAAGCCGGTCTCCGACTGGATCAGGATTGCGAAGTAATGACAATGGCCGCGGACACACTTCTCTCAGTGAATAATATCGAGGTCGTTTATAGCAAAACGGTCCAGGTGCTCCGCGGCCTGTCGCTGAAGATCGACAAGGGAGCGGTGGTCGCGTTGCTTGGCTCCAACGGAGCTGGCAAATCGACCACGCTCAAAGCTGTCTCCAATCTTCTTGAACTGGAAGGCGGCAACGTTACGACCGGCGAGATCCTGTTTAAGGGCAATGCCGTCTCGCGTCTCGCCCCGCATCAATTGGTGCAGAGTGGGCTGTTTCATGTGATGGAAGGACGCCGAGTTTTCGAAGACCTGACGGTCGAGGAGAATCTTACTGCGGCGACCTACGCAATGTCAGGGCGCAGCGGCGCGAAGACTCCTTTCGATCTCGTCTACACTTATTTCCCGCGTTTGTTCGAGCGGCGAACCGGGCGCGCCGGTTACCTATCCGGCGGCGAGCAACAGATGCTGGCCATCGGCCGCGCGCTAATCGCTCAACCAGAACTCATGCTGCTCGACGAACCGTCGCTCGGCCTGTCGCCGAAACTGGTGGAGGAAATTTTCACGATCATCGCTCGCATCAACCGCGAGCAGGGCGTCTCGATGCTTTTGGTCGAGCAGAATGCGGCCGTCGCCTTCGCTGTCTCGACCTACGGGTACATCATGGAGTCGGGAAGGATCGTGACAGACGGCCCCACGGCGCAGCTTCTGCGCGATCAGGACGTTCGAGAATTTTATCTCGGCGTTGGGGCGGCGAACGCGGAGACCAAGGGCTTTCGCGGTATCAAACACTACAAGCGCCGCAAGCGCTGGCTGTCCTAGGGTTGAAATGAGGATCGCATGAGCGACAGATTTCCTGAGATGACATTGCCGCAGGCGCTGCGTGAGAATGCCCGTGTCCATCCGAACCGGGTTGCTATCAGGCAGAAGAAATACGGAATCTGGAATCCGTGTACCTGGAGGAACTACTATACCCGTGCCTGTCATATCGGACTCGGCTTCCGCGCGTTGGGACTGAGTGCAGGCGGTCATATCGGCATTCTGTCCGAGAATCGGATCGAATGGGTGCTGGCGCAGCTTGGCGCAAACATTATCGACGTTGTTGCAGTCGGGGTTTATCCCACCAGTCCGTCGAACGAGGTCGCCTATGTGCTGGCGCACTCTGAATCCGAGATCATCGTGTGCGAGGATCAGGAGCAGGTCGATAAGGTTCTGGAACGCCGTGACGAACTGCCAAAGTTGCGGAGGATTATCGTCGTTGAAACCAAGGGCATCAGGGATTACCCGCCCGATCAAGTCATGTCGTTCGATGCGCTGGAAGCGCTTGGCGCCGACTTCGAGACGAGCCATGCCGCTTTGGTAGATGGCATCATCGATCGTCAACAGTTATCGCAGATCGGATTGATTATCTACACCTCCGGCTCCACCGGGAAGCCGAAAGGTGCAATGCTAAGCTACAAGAACATTCGGGCGCAGGCGATTGGTTGTGCGGATCGGCTGGTTGTCGATCAGTCGGCAAGTGTTCTGTCCTATTTGCCGCTATGTCACGTCGCCGAGCAGATGACGACAGTGATGGTCCCGACGTATCTGGGCTCGTTGGTTAGTTTCGGAGAGTCAATCCGGACCGTGCAGGAGGATCTGCGCGAGGTTGCACCAAGCGTGTTCCTCGGTGTGCCACGGATTTGGGAAAAACTGCATTCGTCGATCCACATCAAGCTGCTGGAGGCGGGACGCATCCGGCGCGCCATGTTCGAGCGGGCCTATGCTGCCTGCGAGCCGTTTGCGGAGAAGAACGCGGCCGACCGAACGCTGTCCGAAAAACTCAAGTTTGCGCTGTCGTACTGGCTGGTCTTCCGCGCGCTACAAAACTTTATCGGGCTGCGAAAGACCCGCATTGCCATGACCGGTGCCGCGCCGATTTCGCCCGCGATTGTGCATTTCTTTCGCGCCATCGGCGTGCCGCTGATCGAGGTCTACGGCCTGACGGAAAGTTCGGGCATCGCGCTGGGGCAGGTACTGTCGGACCGGCGGGTGGGGACAGTGGGTAACGGTATCGACCGGATGGAAATAAAGCTCGGAGAGTCGAACGAGCTTCTTATTCGCGGAGATACGGTGTTTGCGGGTTACTACCGGAACGAAGAGGCGACCAGGATGTCGATCCGCGACGGATGGCTGCACACCGGTGATGTCGCGGAATTCAAGGACGGCCATTTCCGCATTGTGGACAGGCTGAAGGACATCATGATTACGGCGGGGGGAAAGAATCTCAGTCCGTCGGAGATCGAGAACATGGTGAAGTCGAGCGCGTTCATCAAGGAGTGCGTCGTCATCGGTGACGCGCGCAAGTATGTCTCGGCGCTGATACAGATCGACTATGATCTTGCCGGGAAGTGGGCAGAGGAGAAGGGCGTCGCCTACACAAATTTCAAGAACCTCACAGAGAACGACAGTCTTCGCGAGTTGATCCAGTCGGAGATCGATACGGCCAACGCGCAACTTGCCCAAGTTTCGCAAATCCGGAAATTTCATCTTCTGACAAAGGAACTGGATCATGATGACGACGAAGTCACAGCGACAATGAAGGTTCGTCGCTTCAATGTTCAGAAGAAGTACGCTTCAGAGATCGAGGGTCTCTATAGCCGACATGGTTCATGAACGGCCTCAACCTTCCATAGCTCTGCTCATTCGGCGTTGTGAATGATCACCGAAACCATCGTGTATAGACAAATAGAGTACGGGTCTCGTCCGTTTCGGGCGTCCGACCTGTCGGACAATCAGGGAGTCAGGCTATGAGCAGCCATCAGGGCCAATACAGCACTGGTCTGGACAAGAATGCCGCCAACTATGTGCCGCTGTCGCCACTGAGCTTCCTTGCTCGCAGCGCCGCCGTCTATCCGGATCACGTTAGCACGGTCTACGAGGATCGCAGCTTCACCTGGGCGCAGACCTATGAGCGCTGCAAGCGCTTCGCGTCGTTTCTCGTCAAGCGCGGCATCCAGCGTGGCGACACCGTTGCGGTCATGCTGCCGAATATCCCGGCGATGAACGAGGCGCATTTTGCCGTGCCAATGGCTGGCGGCGTCCTCAACGCGCTTAACATCCGGCTCGACGCGGCTTCCATCGCATTCCAGCTCGACCACGGCGGCGCAAAAATCATTCTGGTCGATCCCGAGTTCTCCGGCGTGATCTCCGATGCGCTGGGCCTGATGAAAGGCCCGAAGCCGCTGGTGATCGATGTGGATGACGCGGCGTTTGCCGGCGGCAAGCGCATTGGCGAGATCGAGTATGAAGCGGCGGTCGCGTCCGGTGACCCGGACTTCGCCTGGCATCAGCCGCAGGACGAATGGGACGCCATTGCGCTCGGCTATACATCCGGCACCACGGGCAATCCCAAGGGCGTCGTCACGCATTATCGTGGCGCGTATCTCAATGCTGTCAGTAACATCCTCGCGGGCAATCTCGGCACCCATCCGATCTATCTCTGGACGCTGCCGATGTTCCATTGCAACGGCTGGTGCTTTCCGTGGACGATTGCGGTGTCGGCCGGGATCAACGTCTGTTTGCGCAAGGTCGATCCAGCCAAGATTTTCGAGCTAATCAAGGCTCACGGCGTGACCCACATGTGCGGTGCGCCGATCGTCTACAACACGCTGATCAATGCGCCGGACGCTCCCAAGGGCAGCGCTGCGAAACCCGTCGTCGGGTTGATTGCGGGCGCGGCGCCGCCTGTGGCCGTGCTTGAGGGCGCCGAGAGCATCGGTATCAAGCTCACTCACGTTTACGGCCTCACAGAGGTCTATGGCCCCGCCTCCGTTTGCGCCGAACAGCCCGGCTGGGATGATCTGCCGGCAGACCAGCGCGCCCAGCTCAAGCGCCGTCAGGGCGTGCCCTATCCGCTTGAGGAAGCCGTCACGGTACTTGATCCGGACACGATGCAGCCCGTGCCACGCGATGGCGAAACCATCGGCGAGGTGATGATCCGCGGCAACATCGTGATGAAGGGCTACCTGAACAACGAGAAGGCCACCAAGGAAGCCTTCGAAGGCGGCTGGTTTCACACCGGCGATCTGGGCGTGCTCGACAAGGACGGCTACGTCATCATCAAGGACCGCTCCAAGGACATCATTATCTCGGGCGGCGAAAACATCTCGTCGGTCGAAGTCGAAGACGTCCTGTACAAGCACCCGGCGGTCCTGTTCGCCGCCGTGGTCGCCAAGCCGGACCCGAAATGGGGTGAGGTGCCCTGCGCCTTCGTCGAACTCAAGGACGGCGCGACCGCGACCGAAGCGGAAATCCTGAGCTACTGCAAAAGCATACTGCCGGGATTTAAATCGCCGAAGTCAGTGGTGTTCGGCGCGATCCCGAAGACGTCCACCGGCAAGATCCAGAAATTCGCGCTGCGCGATCAGGCAAATTCGGCGAAGGCGATTTTGGCGTAGTGTCTGTGCCGCAAAAGAATTTGCGAGCTTGGGTGGGTGTAATTCAGGTTCTGCTTCTATCGGTATGGCTTTCGGCGGCCTTGCCTCAGGTAAATTATTTGGCGCCTTTCACTCTCGTGGGGGCGCGTGCAATCGGAGCAGCGCACTCAGCCGCGTCGTAATCGGCGTGCGTCTTGCGCATTAACGAAACATTTGAAGCGGATGGCAGCGATAGTTTCGCGTCCTCGTCGGAGGATTGGTGTTGTTGGCTTTAGATCAAATTCGAAATCGTGGAAAATCTGAGATGGATAAAATGGCAAACTACAAAATCCTGATACTTGGCGCATCATACGGATCACTGCTCGCTTCGAAAATCATGTTTGGAGGCCATTCGGTTACGCTTGTTTGTTGGCCGGCTGAAGCTGATCTAATTAATAGCGAGGGTTTCCGTGTGAGAATGCCCATTCGCGGACAAGATCCGATTGTCATCGACTCCCGTGAATTACCCGGCGAGGTATCTGCCGCAGATCCCGATGATGTTAATCCGGAGCAGTTCGATCTGATCGGCTTGGCGATGCAGGAGCCGCAGTATGGTACGCAAGGTGTCCGCGGGCTGCTTGAGCGGATTGCTGCATCCCGGGTTCCGTGCATGTCCATTATGAACATGCCTCCACTTCCGTATATTAAACGCATCAAGAGTGTCTTATCCCAAACCGTAGAGGCGGCTTATACCGATCCGTCCGTTTGGAGCGGCTTTGAATCCGGAGCGCTGACGCTGTGCAGTCCGGATCCCCAAGCGGTTCGTCCTCCAGATGAGAGGCCGAATATATTGCAAGTAACGCTGCCAACAAATTTCAAGGTAGCGAGATTCGATAACGAGAAAAGTGATGCGATCCTCGAACGACTTGAACGAGACATTGACGCCGCTCGTTTCGGGACTGGCAATATTGAGATCCCGGTAAAATTGCGAGTTCATCAATCAATATTTGTGCCGCTGGCAAAATGGTCGATGTTGCTTGCTGGAAACTATCGTTGCGTGACACAGGATGGTATGCGAACTGCGGAGCAAGCTGTGCACTCCAATCTCGATGAAACGAGGTCGGTTTATGAGTTTGTCGCGGACGTTTGCGTTGCTCTGGGGGCTTCACGCGAAGAGCTTGTGACCTTTACAAAATATGCTGATGCGGCCAAGAGTCTGTCACGTCCTGCGTCGGTTGCAAGAGCGCTCAATAGCGGTGCTGTAAATGTCGAAAGAGCCGATAAACTCGTGCAGTTGCTGGCGCGACAAAAGGGCATGTGTCATCCTGTGGTCGATAGCATTGTAGAGTTAGTCGACCATCGCCTGAATGCGAATCGGACCCACCCCAAGCAATAATAGGGGTGAGGCAGGAATATCGTGCGTCGCGTTACGGATAAAATACGCCGCCCGTCGCACGCTGTGGAGCATCATTCCTTTCAGGCAGTGGAATGAACTCAGCCTCGTTACCTGGCATGGTATCAAACCGTCCCTTGGCCCACTCTTCCTTAGCGGCCTCGATCCGCTCGAGCGAGGAAACGGAATTCCACCAGATGTAACGGGGACCCTCCATCGGTGCACCGCCAAACAGCATGGAACGGGCCTCTGACGTGGCCGTGACTTTGAATGCCGAAGTTCATCGGAGCTGATATTGCGAGGCTACCGCGCAGGCTGCCATGCCCCAGGCCGCGCTCGATCTCGCCTACAATGAGTGGCTCGCTCATGAGCCTTCGAGAGAAGAGACACTTTGATCATGATCAGCGGGCTGAGCACTCAGTGATCGACGAATCGCGAAGCTCATGAATTCCTGTCCCATTAGGGTGACTATCTCGTCGGACGGCAGTCTTAGATCGCCGCATATTATTTGAGCTTGGTCAACGGATTGGAAATCTGCCTGGTCGCTGAGCGTGGCGAGCGTGTCCGCAACTGAAAGCAGGTAAGGTTTGTCGTCGCTGAGGTTTATGTGGACTGTCATGTCGAGCTCCCGCACAGCTTCGATGCCTAAGTTGGAGAGGTCCGCGGCTCAATGTCAAGCTGAGACGTCGGCTCGACTGTGAGTTCCTTTCCAGATTGTCGCCCCGTTAAGTGAGGTCAGATTTGCACCAGTTAGAACCTCACGCTGCGGGAGCAGGTTAGCCGCCCTTCCATAGGCTAGGATTGGAATTGCTCGTGGAGGAAGGCGCGGGGTGAAGCCTACATTACGCAACGCAACGGTGCCAGCCGGTCTACCCGACCGCCGCCGCGACACCAGCGCTTCGGGCCATGGTGGCCGTAAGCCTCCTCCGCCTGAACCGTGGAGAGTGACATCTCGATCTGGGACAACAGTGACTTCTCCATCTGGCGTCTACATGGCGTCTACATCCATTGTCGCCGCCATTTAGGGAAGTCACGATTTGCGCCAGTTAGAAATGTCACCCGGTCGGGAGCAGGATAGCCGCCTTTCTGTGGGTTAGAGGTTGGAAACCGCCGGATCTATCCGATCTTAAACATGTGGTTCTTCTGGCCGCGCCGGCGCGGCGCCTTGGCGGAGCGGGACATGTCGAGCTGTTTCTGTTGTTCGGCAATGTAGGCCAGGATCGGGCCCAGCCGCTTGTTCTCGACAATGGCGGCCTGGTTGACCTGCGGACGTTTATCGAAGGTCCGGTAGGGCAGATCGACGCCGTGGTGCCGGATGGCCAGCCGTCCGTCGGGGTAGTCAATCACCGTGACCCGCTTGCGTGCCAGCGACCGTGCGATCGCGGTCGGCTCCAGCATGAACAGCACCTGGTCGTACTGCAGCGTCAGGTTCACCGAGACCGAGCGCTCTTCCTTCCAGGCAAAGGCGTCGTCGAGATCATCATGCCCGGCGAGCGGGCGGTGACCATCGCGATCCTCGAAGGGCGCCTTGGCAAAGCGCGCGTTGTGCTGCTCCATGAACGTCGGCAGGAATGCATTGCCGGCTGCGATGGTGTCGATGCCGCACAACCGCATCTCCTTCACCAGCCGGTCCTGCAACGTGCCATGGGCCCGTTCCACTCGGCCCTTGGCCTGCGAGGAGTTGGCACAAATGATGTCGATGTTCAGCGCGTGCAGCGCCCGGCCGAACTGGGTCATGCCATCGCCGGAGGCGGCATCCTTCCTGTTGACCCGGAACACGCCGTGCTTGTCGGAGTAGAACGCCACCGGTTTGCCGTGACGCTCCAGATAAGCGCGAGTGGCGGCAAAATAATCGAAGGTGCTCTCGCTCTCGACAAACTGCAGATGCATCAGCCGGCTGGTGGCATCGTCGATGTAGACGAGCAGGGTGCATTGCGGACCGCGGCCCTCGAACCACCAGTGCTCCGAGCCGTCGATCTGGATCAACTCGCCCAGGCAATCGCGCCGATACCGCGGCTGATGCACAGGCTTCAACCGGGCGCGGCGATCCTTCCACAGACCCGCCATGATCATCCATTGCCGCAGCGTCTCGCGCGCCAGGTGAATCCCGTGCAGCTCCGCCAGCTTCTCCGCAGCCAGCGTCGGTCCGAAGTCGCAATAGCGCTCCCGAATGATGCCGATGACTTCGGCGCGCAACGTTGTCGGATAACAGCGGTTGCTCGGCCGGCCGCGGCGGCGGGAGACCAGGGCCTCCGGGCCATGCTGGTCATAGGCCTTCGCCAGCCGAAATACCTGACGCCGGCCAAGCCCCATCAGCGCTGCGGCGTCCGCAACTTTGATCCTGTTCGCCGCCAGATCCTGCAACACGCTCATCCGGTCGATCTCCGTCCGGCTCATCGCAATCACCGTCATCGGCCCAATACTCCCCAGCTGAAACCGTGGAGAGTGACATCTCTATCTGGGCCAACAGTGACTTCTCTATCTGGCGTCTACAGCGAATATTCGCGTAATGACGCTTTATGGAATGGCCCGCTCGCGCTGAACAGGAATATTGGTCTGTCGTTTGGGATCGCGTCTACCGTTGCCTTGACGGCCGACTGATCGCGGTGAATGAAATCATTGTTGTTAGCCAGTATTGCAGTGGTCACTTTCAAATAGCTCTAAACTCGCGTTCAGCCAGTTGAACGCGAGAATACAGAGCCTCATAGTGGCAGGTTAGAGCAACCTGGCACATGACAAATATCTTTGACCTGATCATCGACGACTTACGGATTCTGGATAACGATAATTGTCCTGTCGAAGACACATTTTCCCAAAGCATGGTCTGGCTTGAGAATCTCGGCCGCATTCTTCAGCCAGGCAGTTTCCAGCTACCCACCGATCTTCGCACCCATGGCGTCATGAAGCCCGGTCTCTATATGACCGTCGTTCTCGAAGGCATCGGAGATAGCTACGCCTGCGACGGCCCGGAGAAAGTCAGCTACGCGGCCAACCGGTTATTGGGCATGGCTATACGCGAGCCGACACCGTGCAGCGGCGAAGCTTCCCGCGGCCCAATACGCGCCGTCGGTGTCGCCTTTCCTCGTACATCCATCGCAGCACTGGGTCTCGATCCAGAGTTTACTGATCTATTCAAAGCAACGGAACGGCCGGTTGTGGCATTCGCGGTACAAGCGCCACCGCGTATTCAAGCTATATCGCGTCAGAAATCCTGTCACCGGGAATCGACGGTCCTGCAGCGAAACTGCTGATGAGTGCACAGGCGACGGAAATTTTGGCGAGAGGGATGTTCGCTCTGCGCCACAATGTTGAATTGACGAATCCGGTCGATCATAAGCGCGCTCGCCTTCAGGTGGCGAAAGACATGATGGATGCCGACTTGCGCTATCCGTGGAGTATCGCCGAACTCGCGCGTCGCGCGGGATCGAGCCGCCGGTCTTTCAATCTGCGCTTTCGCGCGGCCTACGGTATGAGAGCCATCGACTACCTTAGGACAAGACGGCTAGAGGTCGCGCGCGAGGCGCTAGTGTAACGATCCGCGAGGACCTGATGAACAGGTTTGCTATAGCCCGTAAGCATCCGAGATCGGTCGTGATCGTTGATGTAGCGGACGTCTATCTGCATTGCAGCAAAGCTTTAAAGCGCTCGGATCTGTGGAATCCAGATAAGCATGTTGCACAGTCTACTCTTCCGACCTGGGGCGAGATGCTTCGGAATCAGGGACGTGCGTTCGCGCCAGCCAAGCTGATCGATTTCATTATCAAACAGGACGCAAAGCGGAATCTTTACTAAGGCGAGGTTTGTTCCGTAGGCTGCTTCCTCTACACTTCGCGGAATCACGTGTTATGGAACGCCGCTGTCATCGCTTCTTCGATCATGGTTATGTGATCAGTATTTGGGAACCTTACAGAATGGAAAGGCTTAGATAAGTTCTCATCCGTCTTCTTCCTTTCCCGAGAGAAAATTGCCGGCTTTCATCGAAGACTATGCCCTCATAGGCGATTGCCTTACCTCTGCGCTTGTGAGCCGCGACGGATCAATCGATTGGCTCTGTTGGCCTTCCTTCGATTCTGATGCGTGTTTTACTGCGCTGCTGGGCTCTGCCGAGCATGGCCGCTGGCAAATCGCGCCCAAAGCGAACCCAAAAAATATCACCCGAGCCTATCGCCATGACACGCTCATTCTTGAAACTCGGTTTGAGTGCGACAGCGGTGTCATCACCCTGATCGACTTTATGCCCCCGCGCGGCAAGGCGTCCGACATTGTCCGGCTGGTGCGCGGCGATGCCGGTGTTGTTGCTATGGAGATGGAGTTGATCGTGCGCTTCGGCTCCGGCGCAAACATCCCGTGGGTCAGGCGTCTGGAAGATCAGACGCTGTTGTTCATCGCTGGCCCTGATATGGCAGTTATGAGAACACCGGTAGAGTTGGAGGGCAAGGACATGACGACCTGTGCCCGGTTTGATGTCAGTGCGGGAGAAATCATCCCCTTCGTATTTACCTATGATGCTTCGCATCTGCCGGTCCCGGAGCCGATCGATCCTACGCAGGCCCTGGCTGACACAGAAAATTTCTGGAATGAGTGGTCTGGTCGCGGCACATACAGAGGCAAGCACCGGGATCTCGTTCAACGCTCGCTCATAACATTGAAGGCGCTGACCTATGCGCCAACAGGCGGCATCGTTGCCGCGCCGACGACGTCACTGCCGGAGAAACTGGGCGGTGCACGCAATTGGGACTATCGCTATTGCTGGCTGCGCGATGCAACCTTCACGCTGCTCGCCCTGATGAACGGCGGTTACCAGGCCGAGGCGGCGGCCTGGCACAACTGGCTGCTGAGATCGGTCGCGGGGTCGCCGGCCGACATGCAGATCATGTACAGCATCACCGGTCAGCGTCGGCTCCTAGAATGGCAGGCCGATTGGCTGCCCGGTTATGGAGATTCAAAGCCAGTCCGGTTCGGAAATGCCGCACATGCGCAGTTGCAACTCGATGTGTACGGCGAACTGATGGACACTTTCCATCAATCACGCATGCTCAATATCGAACTGGACGGCGGTGCATGGGCCCTAGAAGTCAAATTTCTGGAACATCTCGCCGAGATATGGAATTTGCCAGACAGCGGGATCTGGGAACGCCGCGGTCCCGGCCGGCACTATGTTCTATCCAAGGTGATGTGCTGGGTAGCCTTCGATCGCGCCGTAAAAAGTGCGGAGCATTTCGGCCTTCAAGGACCGCTTGACGACTGGCGAGTCTTGCGGGATCGCATTCACGCCGACGTCTGTGCCAATGGTTTCGACCGTGACAGAAATACCTTCGTCGAATCCTACGGCGTGCATGTACTCGATGCCAGTCTTCTTCTCCTTCCCGCCGTTGGATTCCTTCCGCCCAATGATCCGCGCCTCCTCGGCACGATTGCTGCGATAGAAAAGTACCTGATACGCGACGGCTTCGTGCTGCGTCATGACCCGCGCGAAACGCCCCCGGATGAGGTCGAGCCGATCGAGGGAGCATTCCTCGCATGTACGCTGTGGCTGGCGGACGCCTATGTACTGGCCGGGAGGCTGGATGAGGCGAGGGAACTGTTCCAGCGTGTTGCAGACGTCGCGAATGATGTCGGATTGCTTGCGGAGGAGTACGATCCAGTAACCAGGCGGCAGATGGGAAACTTCCCACAAGCGCTGACTCATATCGCTATTATCAACACCGCGCATAACATCTACGATGCATTGCATCCGACGAAAAAACCCGTCGTGCAGCGAGCGGCTGAATGAGGTTTACGCTTCGTCGTTCGCTTTCAAGATTGTTGCCACCGCTTTTGCAAATCCATCATCCGTATTCGATGCCGTGATGTGGGCGGCTTGTGCCTTGATAGCATCGGAGGCATTGCCCATGGCAAACGACGTTCCGGCTGCACGGAACATCGGCAAGTCGTTCGACATGTCGCCGATGGTCGCAATGGCCTGCGGCGGAATATCTAACCGCTTGCCTATTGCTGCAACGAAGCTGCCCTTGTCATAGCCAGGAGGCGTTACGTCAAGATAATAGTCCTGCGACCGCGCGACATGAGCTTCTGCGCCGAGCAAATGCCGTAGTTCGGTTTCACATTCCGCCAGCAAGGAAAAATCGGCGCTAACGCCGACCACTTTGCAGGCTTCGCTGACATAAAGCTCATCACGGTCAACGATCAGTGGACCCGCCTGAATTGTCTGCTGCTCATGCGAAACATACTGACCGTCGTCGCGATGAATAACCCATCGTCGATTGGTGAATATCCAGGCGTCGATGCCGCGGCGGGCGAATAGCGCAAGGCTTTCCATGACCGTCAGCTTGGGGATGGTATGTTGCTCATCGACGGTCAGGTCGGGATTGACAATCGAGCTTCCATTGAAAGGTCCCATCGGTAAAGCGATGCCGAGCGGCTCGACCAGCATGCGGAGGCCGATAGGCGGGCGGCTGCTGGTGATCGTAAACAGGATGCCCTTGGCGCGCAGTTCGCTGACCGCGTCAAGGGTCGCGGGCGTCAATTTTTTGTCCGGCGTGACAAGCGTGCCATCCACATCCGAGACCAGAAGCTGGATTGGCGTCATTGTTACGAAGCCTTGGGCGTCAATGTGACGTGGAGTTGGTGGACAATCTGCGTGAGGATTTCGTCTACGCTCGCATCGATGTCTACGGTAATGACACGCTCTTTCGGAAGAGGCTCTTCAATCGTCGCGAACTGACTGTCGAGGAGAGCGGTGGGCATGAAATGGTCGATTCGAAGTGCAAGTCGCTTTGTGATCAGTTCGTGCGAACCTTTCAGATACACGATTCGCACATCCTCACGGTCATGAACGAGAATCTCCCGATATGCCCGCTTCAACGCTGAGCAAGCAATGACGACCGGTGTGTTAGCTTCGGCCTTGCAGTCGATCGCTTGTGCAATCGCCTGCAGCCAGGGCCAGCGGTCTTCATCGGTCAACGGAATGCCGGAGTGCATTTTCGCCACGTTCGATGCTGGGTGATAAGTATCGCCATCTTCAAAGACAAATCCCAGCTTGTCTGCCAGCGCTTCGCCAATCGTTGTTTTGCCGGAGCCGGACACGCCCATGATGATGACGGCGGCTATTTTACCGCGCGCTTGCATCTTTGTCCTCATAGGGCGCGGCTGCTTTATCGATGAGCCAGATGGTTTTGCCATGTTCTGACCGCGCCCGCGTAGCCGGGAGGTCTTCGCCTGCGAGCACCCGTCCCAAGATATCTTTCTTGTCGCGACCGGAGACAAGGAACAGCATTTCGCGGGTTGAGGCGAGGCAAGGCAACGTGAGGCTAACGCGCGGGACGAACGGCGCGACATTGGCGCGGGGAACCCCGATGGCCCATTTGCCATGCTCATTCAAGGCCGGAAATGCAGGAAACAGCGACGCCGTATGACCGTCGGGACCGACTCCCATGAGCACAAGATCGAAGAGCGGCGAATCTTCATCGAGTGGTGACGGATGAAATATGTGCAGTTCCTGCTCATAAAGATATGCCGCTTCATCAGGCGTCTTCTTGTCGGTGGGAATTGTATGGATATTTTCGGTCGGGGCGCAGGCATCGAGAAAGGCTTTGCGCGCCATGCCGATATTGCTCAAAGGATCATCGTACGAAACGAAACGGTCGTCGCTCATGAACCAATGAACGCGCTCCCACGGGATTCTCTCCCGCCAGGGAGATGCCGCGAGCAATTCATAAAGCCGCTGCGGGGTCGATCCGCCGGTAAGGCAGATGGCCGGGCGTTGCGGATTGGCCGCGATGTGCGCAATCAACCGCTGCGCAGCGGTCTCGGCCAATGTCTCCGGATCCGGGACGACGATAATCTCACGCTTTTGCGCAAGCGTGCTCATTCGCCATCAATCCTGCGCCAGCGGCGGCCATCGCGTTCGATCAACTCGTTCGCTTCCTGAGGTCCGTCCGTCCCGGCCTTGTACATGGCGAGGCCATTGGTGCCGGATTTCTTCCACGCATCGAGAAACGGCTGTACAGCCTGCCATCCCGCTTCGACGCTGTCGGCGCGCTGGAAGAGAATGTTGTCGCCGATCATGCAGTCGTAGATCAGCGTCTCGTAACCGGTACTCGGCGCGACCTTGAAGTAATCCTTGTATTTGAACTTCATCTCCACGCCATCCACCGTGACGGAAGGGCCGGGAACCTTGGTATTGAATTGCAGCGTGATACCTTCGGTCGGTTCGATCCCGATCACCAAGTAGTTTTGCGATAGACGTTCGACTTCGGTGGCGCGAAACATTGAAAATGGCGCGGCCTTGAACCGGATCGCCACTTCGGTGCGCTTTGCATTGAGAGATTTTCCGGTACGGAGGTAAAACGGCACGCCGGCCCAGCGCCAATTGTCGATGGTGAGCTTCAGTGCGGCATAGGTTTCGACGACGCTGTCGGGCGCGACCTTTGCGGTCTTCCGATAGTCGCTGATGTCCTTATCGCGGACGCGGCCTGCCACATATTGTCCACGGACGGAATTCGTCAAAGCTTCCTCTTCGGTCTGGGTCTGAATGGCGGCCAGAACTTCACCCTTCTCGGAACGTACCGAATGGGCATCGAAGCGTGATGGGGGCTCCATGGCCACGAGCGCCAGTAATTGGAAAAGATGGTTCGGCACCATGTCGCGGAGCGCGCCAGTTGCCTCATAGAAGCTGCCGCGGGTGCCGACGTCGATCGTTTCGGAGACTGTGATCTGGACGTGATCGATATGGTTTCGATTCCAGATCGGCTCGAACATGCCGTTGGCGAAGCGTAGCACCAGAATGTTCTGAACCGTTTCCTTGCCCAGATAGTGATCGATCCGATAAAGCTGATGTTCGTTGACGATCTTGAGCAGATCGAGATTCAGTTCCCGGGCTGATTTGAGATCGGTGCCGAACGGCTTCTCGATCACCAGACGCCGCCAGCCGTCCGGCTGGTCTGTTAGAAGACCCAAGCGGCCTAGTTCTTCGCTGATCGGTCTGAAAGCGCTTGGGGGGACCGCTAGGTAAAACAGATGATTCTTGATACCGTCAGTGGTGCGAATCTTGTCGAGATGAGCTTTCAGGCGTTCAAACGAATTCGGTTCAGCCGGATCGGCGTGAATGCTCAGTACGCAGTCGAACAGCTTTTGAGCAACGGCCTTGTCGATCGGTCGTGTCGCAAATTTCTGAAGTCCCTCCATGAGGTCGTCATGCAGGGCTTTGCTTTGCATTTCCGTCCGCGTGATACCGACGACGCAGAATCTCTCCGGGAGCAGGCCCGACTCCGCAAGATTGTACAGCGCCGGTATCACCAGCCGATGCGACAGGTCGCCGGTGACGCCAAAGATCACGAAGCAGCACGAATCCGGAATGGCCGGCTTGGCGGTTGTGTCAGAACTCATCGGCGGCTCGTCTTTCTGGTCGATTATTTCTTCTGTCCGGCATCGGGGTGCGCCGGCGGTTCGGTGTGGCCGCCGAAACCGTGACGCATGGCGGACAGGATCTTTTCGGCGAAGGTATGGTCCTTGCGGGAGCGGAAGCGGGCGTAGAGCGCCGCGGTGATGACTTCTGCGGGTACGGCTTCGTCGATCGCAGCATTGACGGTCCAGCGTCCTTCGCCGGAGTCCTCGACGAAGCCGGAATAATTCTCGAGGGTTTCGTTCTTCGCCAGTGCGCTCGCCGTCAGATCGAGCAGCCATGAACTGACCACGCTACCGCGCCGCCAGACCTCAGCTATGTCGGCAATATTGAGATCGAAGCGATGTTCCGGCGGTAGCGCGTCGATGCCGGCATTTTTGAGGATGTCGAAACCCTCAGCATAGGCTTGCATCAGGCCGTACTCGATGCCGTTGTGAACCATCTTGACGAAATGACCCGCGCCGTTCGGGCCGGCATGGATGTAGCCCTGTTCGGCACGCTGGTCGTGGCTGTCACGTCCGGAGGTGCGGGGAATATCGCCGAGCCCCGGTGTGAGTGATGCGAAGATCGGATCAAGGCGTTTCACGATCGCGCTCTCGCCGCCGATCATCATGCAATAGCCGCGCTCAAGTCCCCAGACACCGCCGCTGGTTCCGACATCGACATAATGAATGCCGCGTTCTTTCAGTTCCCGCGCCCGGCGGACGTCGTCCTGCCAGAACGTATTTCCGCCATCGATGACGGTATCGCCGCTTTCGAACACCTTGCTAAGCGTTGCGATGGTGTCTTCCGTGATTTTGCCGGACGGAAGCATCACCCAAACGGTGCGCGGAGCGTCGAGCTTGCGCACAAGCTCCTCGAGCGACGCGCTTGCAGTCGCACCATCGGCCGCAAGATCATTCACGGATTTGGAATTGGTGTCGTAGACCACGACCTTGTGCTGGCCCTTGGTCATCAGGCGGCGCACGATGTTGCCGCCCATGCGTCCAAGACCGACGAGTCCGATTTGCATACGTTCGTTCCTGTTTCAGCGCGCCTGAGGGGCGCGGTTACTTGGTTTGCTCGATCTGCCGTAGCGCGGCGGCCAGAACCTTGTCTGCCGTAAAACCGAACTTTGTCAAAAGGTCCTTCAGCGGCGCAGACGAGCCGAATGTATGCATGCCGATGATCTTGCCGGAAGCCCCCGCGTAACGATCCCAGCCGATCACGGACCCCTGTTCGACAGTCACGCGAGCCTTGATGCCGGGCGGCAGCACGCCGTCACGGTAGGCTTTGTCCTGCTTCTCGAACAGATCCCAGGACGGCATGCTGACCACGCGAGCGCCGATTCCACGGGATTTCAACGTCTCGAATGCCGACATGCAAAGCTGAACCTCGCTGCCGGTGCCGATCAGGATGACGTCGGGACGCGCGTTCGGCGCATCAGCAAGGATATACGCGCCGCGTGCCAGTCCTTCTGCCGGCGCATAGCGGCTTCGGTCGAATACCGGCAGAGGCTGGCGGCTGAGCACCAGCGCCACCGGCTGGTTCTTGAGGCTCATAATAATTTTGTAAGCCTCGCGCACCTCATTCGCATCTGCAGGCCGCAATACGACGAGCCCGGGGATGGCACGCAATCCCGCGAGTTGCTCGACGGGCTGGTGGGTTGGGCCGTCCTCGCCGACGCCGATGGAGTCGTGTGTGAAGACGTGAAAGACCGGTAGCCGCATCAGCGCGGCGAGGCGCAATGGCGGGCGCATGTAGTCGCTGAAAATCAGGAACGTTGCGCCGAACGCACGCAATTGACAGAGCCCCATGCCATTGACGATCGCGCCCATCGCATGCTCGCGCACGCCGAAATGCATGTTGCGGCCCCCCGGCGTGGATTTCTCCAGAGTTTCGGCGCCTTCAAACGAAAGCTTGGTTTTGGTCGAAGGCGCGAGATCGGCGGCGCCTCCGATGATCCATGGTATCCGCTCGGCGAAGGCATTGAGCACCTTTCCCGATGCTTCGCGCGTTGCGATACCTTTTTCGCCGGTTTCAAAGATTGGCAATTCACGATCCCATCCATCGGGAAGATCATGGTGGAGGCCGCGCGTGATTTCATTCGCAAGATCGGTATAGCGTTCGCGATACCCGGCGAAGGTCTTTTCCCACGCGCTGTGCAATGCCGCGCCGCGCTTGCCGATGCCGTTCGCGAAACAATCATAGACGCCATCCGGCACCAGGAATTGCACGTCTTCCGACCAGCCATAGAATTTCTTGGTCTTGCGAACCTCATCCTCGCCAAGTGGATCACTGTGGATGGCGGCGGTGTTCTGTTTGTCGGGCGCGCCATAGCCGATGATGCTGTTGACGATGATCAGGGTGGGGCGGCCCTTGGTGTCCTTGAATTCGTCCAGCGCTTCGCGCACGCGCTGTATATCATTGGCATCCGGAACATGTACGATATGCCAGCCATATCCACGAAAGTGCTCAGAAATATTCTCGCTGAAGGCGAGTTCGGTATGACCCTCGATGGTGATGGTGTTGCTGTCGTAAATCCAGCACAGATTATCCAAACCAAGATGTCCGGCGAGCGAAGCGGCTTCACTAGCGACGCCTTCCATCAGGTCGCCGTCGCTGCACATTGCATAGACGTTGAAATCGAACAGCGTCAGATCGGGTTTATTGTAGTGCGCACCGAGCCATCGCGATGCGATCGCCATGCCGACGCTGTTGCCGCAGCCTTGTCCGAGAGGGCCTGTGGTGGTTTCCACGCCGGTGGTGTGGCCATACTCCGGATGACCGGGCGTGACGCTATCGATCTGGCGGAAGTTCTTGATGTCGTCGAGGGAGATTGCGGGACTGTTTGTAAGCTTGCCATTCTCCAGCCGCCTCACACCTGAAAGGTGGATCAGCGAATAAAGCAACAGCGACGCGTGCCCGGCGGAAAGCACGAAGCGGTCGCGGTTCGGCCAAAGCGGATCGGCCGGATCGTAGCGCAAGACGTTTTGCCAAAGCGTATAGGCGACTGGAGCCATGCCCATCGGCGTGCCGGCATGGCCGGAATTCGCCTTTTGGACAGCGTCAATCGTCAGGGTACGAATTGTGTTTACGCAAAGCTGATCTAGGTGACTTTGGCCGAGACGATGCACTGCTTCCAAGCTTAGACTCCTTCAAAATCAAATCCACCGGGGAAAGACTTATCAGGGGAAGATGTTCCTTGTCGTCGCATCGGCTCGCGAGGAAGTGAAGTTGTCTCGTGATTAGCTATCCTTGATGCCTTTAGGGGGGCGATATCGCGGACGCTGCAAGCGGCTTTGAATAAATGGCGCATACTTTGGAAGAGCTGCCTGCTCTTGCGTTCGCCTTTTGCGAAGCTGCTTGAGATGGAATTAAATCTCGGACGAGCGCACTATCTTCGCGGAATGAAGCTTTATGGAATGCAGTTTCGATATTAGATGTTTCGCTACGGCTATCGCGATGACGCGAGCACTTTGAAATGTTCCGGAAGCAATCGACGCACGTCGAGCCGTTATGGTGATCTCTCACTTGGTTTCCGGTGTTCGAGTGTGCAACAACCACCATCCACCGCGATGTATCACAAGCGAAAGAGAGTCGGGGTACTGCGGGGGCGCGGAATCCGGCGCAATTCGGATGAGGACGTAGTCCCAATCTTCGAGCTTGTAATGCGGCCATACGATGGACTTAAGGTTGCTCGCCTTGAAATCAGCGGGAAGCGACAGGTTAGGGTTTATTCGAGTGGGATAAATCGCTGTCCCTTGATGAAACCACAAATCGCTTGGAACAATGGGTCTCTGAATTAATATCAATTTGTCGTAGTGAACAAATGGATGGCCGGTAAATATTCTGCTGTCGGGCTCAAGCGGGAAATAGAGCAGTCGGCTGCGTGCTGGAACTTTTGAGAGAACATCGGACGCGCCGTTTGCTTCGTTTTGAAATTGACTTGAAGCAAAGAGCGCAAGCGCCACGCTGATTGTGGCCCCAATTTCCACGGCGGCTAGTTGTATCGATTGGAATCGGCCGCGGACCGCTCTGGTATCGAGCGTCAGAATTGCGGTCAGGATTGTTACGGGCAGCACGCGTCCGTCGACAAAGCCGAACCATCCGATTGAATGCGGCAGCAGCAAAAACAGAAGGAAAGTCGATGCGCTTGCCGCCATCAGCGCCTGCGTATGCCGCGACTTCGGTGATGATGAATCCAGTGTTTTGGAAGTCCGGTAAAATCTGACCGCGGCCACCGCAACAATCAGCCACAGCGTCACGGCAATCAGGATGTCGATGCCTGTACGCGTCATCAGCGCCGGCGTCGCAAGCAGGCTGAGCTTGTCGAGCGCGCCTTGAAACGCAGGTGTTAGCGAAGCATGGGGCAATACGCCGCCGTCCGGCAGCGTTCCAATGTGTTCGATCCATAGTGAGTAGCCCGCGACTAGAGCCGCAGGTACAAAAACGCGGAGCTGAAAAATGCGTCTGTACCGATCACCTGTCGATAAGGCAGTGACAAACGCCACAAATCCGAAGATTGCGACGGCAAACCCGTGAAAGATAAGGACGAGAGCGGCGAGGATCGCCGTGCATGCTTCCTGGCTGGTCGTTGGCTCGCCGGCATCCGTCTTTGCCATCAACGCAAGCCATTCCGTCACGGCGATCATGAGAACGGCGAGCGATATCATGTAGCTCGCGAAGCCGAGTACGGTCATGAAGCCGAAGCAAAGAATAAGCGCAGCGAATGCAAAGAACGGGTCTGCATCGCCATAAAGGCGCTTCCGGGCGTAGAGAACCGCTACGGGCAATGCCAGTACCGGCAGCGACGCCAGCGTTCTGATCGCCGCCATCGGTCCGATCCATTCCGCCAGGTGATCGCCTAAAAATCGAAATGCTGAATAGCCGCCGAGGTGCGGGTCGAGCACGAAATACTGGCGAAGGAAATCTGACCCCGGATACGCGGTCCGCAATGCAATCACTCCGGCATGGGCCGGCAGATCCATGAACGGCAATGCATCAAACATCCAGAAAACGGCAAGACCCCAGACCTCGAGCGCAGCAAATGCCAGCCACGGCAAAATCCGTGTTCGCGAAGTTATCGGCTGGAAAGTCGAAACGGGCTGGCTCATCGTAGGCGTTGCATCGGCGCGGGAAATGGGTGCATCGCGGATAGCGGATCCGGAAGAGGGCGGGAATGGACCGTGAGCGTCGTTACGGCTGGGACGATGGGCCGAATGTCAGGCCAGAGTAGGTTGAAGCAGGGGGCTCGTCGAGCCCACTCTGTCGGCCGCGGCGCTTGACCCCCCGAATAGCCGCCGGTATTGACCGCAGCGATGGTGACTGGGGCCTTTGTCTTTGCTGGCGGGAAGGCGCGACTGAAGGTCGTGCATCTTGTCGTGGCCGGAGACATCGGCGGCGCCGAGCGCTTTCTGATCGATCTGGCTTCCCGGCCGGATGTCACCGGTGCGGACCATACGGTTGCGCTCATGACGCCCAATCCTGAATTGCGCAAGCTGCTGCAGGACTCCGGGCTTCATGTCCGGGACCGCGGGCTGGTTCACGAAAACGGTCTGAGCTATTTGTGGAGGGCCTTCGGTCCCGCGGACCTCGCCTGGCTGGTTGATTTAATAAAGACAGAGAGGGCGGACGTCATTCACGTTCATACGTTCGCCTCGCACATTCTGGGTGTGAGGGCGGGTGCACGCAGTCAATTGCCGGTGCTGCGGACTGAGCACGGCGTCCGGCACTATCAAGACCCATCCTGTGCACTGTTTCGGCACTGGGCGCTCGATCAAACCACAGCGATTGCCGCCGTCAGTCATTTTGTCGGCCGCTTTGTCGAAGGAATTTCTCCGGCGTCAGCACCGAAGATTCGCGTGATCCATAACGGTGTGGATACGCGTCGTTTTCATGTTTTGCCTGCGAGAAAGAACAGTCCGTTTTCGATCGCAGTGGTTTCTCGGCTTGAGCCGAGTAAACGAATAGAGCTTGCCATCGAAGCGGTTGCGTTGACTCCGGGCGTCGAATTGACCATCGCCGGAGACGGCACGGCGCGCGCCGCCTTGGAAAGGCTCTGCGCCAGGCGCGGTATTGCGGGAAGGGTTCATTTCACAGGATACCAACCGGATCCGCGAAGTGTAATCGCTGCCAGCGACGCTCTTATCAATTGTTCACGGGAAGAGCCTTTCGGTCTGTCTGTTCTCGAAGCTTCCGCAATGGGCCGCCCAATTGTCGCTTTCGCCGGTGGTGGAATTCCGGAGATTGTAACGGACGGAGAAACGGGGTGGCTGGTAAGGGAGGACTCCATTGAGGGGTTCGCGACAGTGCTTCGCCGGGCTGCCGATGACACGGCCAAAGGTGTGGACTATGGCGCGAATGCTCGGTTGCGCGCAGAATCCTACTTCACCATTGAGAAAATGTGCGCCGGTTATGCGGCCGTCTATCGAGAAATGAGCGATGCAACTGCCGTCACCGCCAGTTAGCGGTTCAGTCTTGCGGACTGTTGAACCCAAGCCATCGCCTGAGCAAGACGCGCGGGACCGGCGGCTTCGCGTTCTTTTCATCAACGATACGTCACGAAATGGCGGGCCGGGCCGAACCATTCTATACGTGCTGAAATTTCTCGATCCACAGCGTATTCACCGAACGGTGCTGATTCCGCGGGAAGGGGTAGTCAGCCACCGGCTGGAGAGCGCCAACGTCGCCGAGAACTTGTTCTTTGAACCTGATCTCATTGAAAACATCTACGAGCCGGTCTCAAGGCCGATGGAGCGGACTGACTTTGATGCCCCCATTTTACTGAAGGCATCCCGCGCCGTTGCGAATGTGGTCCGCGCCACAGGAGCCATGCTGAGGCTTATCAAGCGGGTGAGGACGGAAAAATTCGACCTCGTTTTCTGCAACGGAACGACCGCAAATTTTGCGGGCGGAGCGATTGCGGCAATCACCGGCGTGCCGGTGATCTGGCATGTTCTTTATCCCTCCGTGGCTCCGCCCATCCGGCGGCTGCACGCCGCGCTTGCGGCGGGTCGAAACGTTCGATCGATCATTTGCGTCTCGCGCGCGACCGAAACGCAATTTTCCCACTGCCGGCAAAAGGTCAGGGCCATCCCAACCGCGCTGGATATTGCTGAGTTTGACAGCGGTGCCGTCAAACCGGTTCTGCGCGATGAGTTCGGACTTGCGCCGCAGACCTTGGTTTTCGGGAGTCATGGCCGTATTCTGCCGCGGAAGGGATTTATCGAACTCATCAGGGCGGCACGCATCGTCATCGATGCGTTGACGGATGAACAACGGGCGCGATGCCGGTTTGTGATCTTCGGCGATACGCCAGAGGATATGCGCCCAGATCATCTTGAAGAATGCCAGGCACTGGTGCGTGAACTCGGCCTGGCTGAATGGGTCATCTTTGCCGGTTTCCGCTCGGACGTTCGCGCCTACGTCGCCGATTTCGATGTCGCTGTTGTGCCGAGCGTTTATGAGGATCCGCTGCCGCGCGCGGTAATGGAGGCAATGGCCATGTCAAAGCCGGTTATCGCCTTCCGGATGGGCGGGATCGGCGAGATGATTGACGACGGCGTGGAGGGGAAACTCGTGACGGGCGCTCCGCCGGACATCAAGGGGCTTGCCGACGCGTGTCTGGCGTATTTCGGCGACGAGACCCTGCGACGCCGTCAAGGTGACGCCGCCCGGCGCCGGATTGAAAAAGATTTCAACGCCGTCAATCACGGAACCGTTCTTCAGGCCGAAATGGAACGCGTTGTTTCCCTGCACGAGGGATCGGCAGCGATCTAGCGGACAGCAGATGCGTTTTCGTGGTTCTGCGTCCGAGAAAATGAAAACCGCCCAAGCAACCACGGCATGCCGACAAGCAGGAAACCCAGCAACTGATCGACCGCGATTGTGATCATCAAAACGGCGGCCACAGCTTCCGTTGATAGTGTCAGAAAACTCGCCGCTGCAATGCCGGTTCCCACGAACAGCAGATCCTTGTTTGGCAGCAGCGGCAATCTCGAGATCAGAAGGCGCAAAGCCACGAAATAAAGACATGCAATCGCGGTCGGAAGTGCTCCCGACAGCCACCAGATGCCGAACTGAAGCACCAATGCGATGGCGCTCCGAAGCAGGTGAATTGTGAATGTCGATGCGATCTGCTGCCGGTTCAGGGTCGTGACCTTACGGCCCCCGAACACGAGAATGAGACAGAACATCAGCGGAAGGGAGGCGATCACAATCGAGGTCCACAAATGCGTTGAGAAGAAAGTCGGAGGCGTGATGCCGCCCGATGCCGAAAGGAGCAGAAGGACCAGCCAGACCATTGCGAGACCGGCACCTGCCGAGAGAATGTTGCTATCCTTGATGGCATGCAGCAGGGCGGTCTTCTCAAGGTTAAGCCTGTGTTGAGCCCAGAAGTAGAAATAGGCCTCTCCCGAATAATCGAGCACCATCGCGTTGAGGTAGCGCTTGCGCAGGAATATCGAAAGCGGCAGAGCCTTTTCGACCTTCCAGAGATTTCGGTAGATCAGGAGATCTGCCACGGGCTGGACGAAGAAGGGTACCAGCACCAGCAAATAGAAGCTCAATGCAGTCGGCTTCGCTCGCCAGATCTCCAGCCAGCCGATCGAGGCAAGCTGATGCCCGATGAAGCCAAGCAGGATAACCGGGACGCCCCAGCGCAACGCCTGCATGGCAAAATGGAACGGCGCGGACCGCGGCTTTTCAGCCGCTTCCTCGAACTCACCACCACCTATCTCTACGAAGGTATTCATACGCCCCAGACGTGCTTACTTTCCCCGCCCGGACGATCCCATCATTTGGGGCCGTTGTCCACGATAGAGCCGTTATGGGAGTTGAAAAGGGATTGGAAACTCAACGATTGTTGTTAATTCGGCCATCCAAGTTCCGCCCCCACAGGGCTATTCGGCCATTCTCTCGGTGGCGACTGGCTGGTATGGTCCGCGGGCTTATTCGGCTGGGGTCTAGGTCAGGCAACAAGATACCAGCCCAAAAAGGATATTCATTGATGACTGCAGCCTCTGTCCATCCGCTGATCTGAAACCATGAATATGACAGAGGCATTTTTCGCGTCCGCCAAGCCAAAGCCGTTGGCTGATCGTCCGATGCGGATTTGCCTTATTACGAGCTCCTATAACTACATCAAGGACGGCATCGCGCTGACGCTCAATCGTCTGGTCGGCTATCTGGAAGACCAGGGTGTCGAGGTTCGGATATTTGCCCCAGTCGCTAGCTGTCCGGCGCTTGATCATAGCGGTGATCTCACGCCGGTGCCCTCGGTCGCGCTGCCGATGAGGCCTGAATACCGGCTTGCCTTGGGCCTTTCCCGCCGCCTGAAAGCTAACATTGAAGAGTTCGACCCGGACATCATTCACATCGCCGTGCCAGACATTCTCGGATATCAGGCCTTGCGGCTGGGGCGCAGGTTGAAGGTGCCGGTAGTTGCATCGTATCACACTCGCTACGATACCTACGTAAAGTTCTATGCGCCCCTGAAGCTGTTTCAAAAGCCCGTCGAAAATTATCTGCGATTCTTCTATCGCAATTGTGTGCAGGTTTACGTGCCGTCCGGTTCGATGGCGGACGTTCTGCGCGAGCAGGGTTATGCGGAAAATCTCGCAGCATGGCCTCGCGGTGTGGATGTGGAGAGATTTCATCCCGCGAAGCGTTCCCAGGAATGGCGCGCTCGCCACGGGATCGCCCCGGATCAGGTGGCGATTGTTTTTGTCGGCAGATTCGTTCGCGAAAAGGGTCTCGACCTGCTGGTCGATACATTGAACGAATTGAAGCGGCAAAATGTTGCTCACCGAAGCATCGCCGTGGGTGATGGGCCCGAGCGAGCGTGGCTTGAGGAGAGGCTGCCTGATACGATATTTCCTGGGTTCTTGCACGGTGAGGATCTCGCGCAGGCGTATGCGTCGTCGGACATTTTCTTCTTCCCGAGCCAGACGGAGACTTTTGGGAACGTCACGCTGGAAGCGATGGCGTCTGGACTGCCGGCTGTTTGCGCCTTCGCGACGGGCAGCCGCTCGCTTGTGAGTCCACATGTGACCGGCTTCATGGCTGAAACAAACAGTGCCGGGGAGTTTGCCGACCATTTGTCCACCCTGGTGGCCGACGCCGTTGCGCGCCGCCGCATGGGGGCGGTCGCTCGTGAGAGAAGCCTGAATTTTTCATGGGACGCTGCCATGGATCGCATGCTGGGCTATTACCGTTCCGTGCTCAGCGGCATGCCGCGATAAGATTCGGGCGTGGCCTTATGAACCCGAATCCAAGTGGTCAGGTCGCAACTGTTCTGGACGACACGTCACGGACGCTGATGCAGGGTGGCCGCAAAAGTTTTTCCTTCCTGGACATCAACACTTTCTTTTCGCGTCGTGCGGGCGGCATTCGTGCGTTCTACGAGGCGCGGATCAAGCATTTCAGTGGCCAGACTGATCATCGCTACGTTCTGATTCATCCGGGCTCGCGATTCAGTTGGCGTAACAATGATCAAAACGTATCGACGGCTGAAATCTACGGGCCGGTCGTATCGCGCGATCCGAGCGGCTATCGATTTATGCTCGATTACGCAGCCGTCTATCGTGTCATTCGCGGGAGCAGACCCGATGTTATCGAGGTTGGAGAGCCGTGGCTGTCGGGGCTGTTCTGCTTGCTGATCAAGAAGCTTGGTCTGTACCGTGGGCTTTTGGTCAGCTACTTCCACAGCGATCCCATTCTCACGCATCTGTCGCCTTGGGCGAACCGGGGAGCGTTTCAGACTCTGCGCAAAGCGATTGTTCTCCGCCCCCTGGCGGCGCTTTTTTATCGTGTGCAGCGCAGTTACGATCTTACAGTTGTTTCTTCGCGCGTCATGCAAAGCCGCCTTCAGAGCAGGGGCATCCCCGTGGCAGTTGTGCCCCTGGGGATTCCACAGATCTATCTGGAGGCTCCGCTGGCTCTCCGGAAAACGACCGCAGACAAAGGCGAAATCAAGCTCCTATTCGTCGGCCGGCTCAATATTGAAAAAGGAATAGAACTAATTCGAGATACTATTTCACCGCTGCTGGCGCTCGATCACGTCCGTGTCACGGTAATCGGCCGCGGCGGAGCGGAGGGGTTTTTCTCGAAGCTGAACCATCCTCGTTTCGATTACCGGGGATTTGTCGAAGACCCAATGGACGTACGAAAGATCTACGACGATCACGACATATTGCTTGCGCCAGGGCCCTTTGAAAGTTTTGGCCTCGCAGTGGTCGAGGCAATGGCGCGTGGTCTTGTTGTTGTCGGTCCTGATACGGGAGGAACAGGGGAACTGCTGCGCGACGCCAATTCAAGGTTCGTCTTTCGAGCAAACGATAGCGACGATTTCCAGCGCGCGATAATGCGGGCGATGGAGTGCGATTGGATCGAGGAAGCCGCAGCCGCCAGAGAGTTCGCGTTGAAGCAGGGAACGATTGATCTGGCGATGACGCGGATCGCCGACCTTTACGTGACGCGTCTAAGCAATAATATCGCGAGCAGGTCGTCGTGAAGCTTCTGGTTTCGCTCCATGACGTGACGCCCTTTCATTTGCCAAGGTTGCAGAGGGCCGAAGCGCTATGTGCGGCGCTCGGTGTCGACAAGATAAGCTTCCTGCTCATCCCGGATTATCATTCACTGGGACGGTCCTATCTGAGTCGGGATTTTGTCGCATGGTGCCGCCGTGATCGCGCTTTCGCTGTTGAGTGGCTTCTCCATGGGTATACACACGCGGACGAGGCGCCGTCTTCGGTTACTTTGTCCCCGAGAGACCACTTCCGGCGCCGTTTTCTGACAGGGAGCGAAGGAGAATTTCTTCCGCTAGAAGCGACCGACCAGCGACGTCGCATTCAGGATGGGCTTGCTGTTTTCCGCCAATGCCTGCAGCGCGATCCGACGGGCTTCGTTGCGCCGGCATGGCTTTTCAATCGGCACCTATTCCCGATCCTACGCGACGGCGGTATTCGCTACACGGAAGACCACAGTCGGCTATTTTCCGTCGTAACGGGGGAAAGTTTGAGAAGTCCCGTTATTACCTGGGCGACGCGATCCTGGTGGCGCAAACACGGATCGGTCATCGCTGCACCACTCCTCGCCAGGCACTGGCACAAAGAAGATATTCTGCGTGTTGCGATGCACCCGTTTGACTTCGATCATCCGGAAACCGTGGACAGCATTCGCGAAAACCTGGGTCGCCTGATGAGCGAGCGAGAGACGGTTTTTATAAGTGAGCTTGATTTCGGGAACGCTCTTTAGGCTGCAGGACTGGGTTGCGCCCGCATCCGGTCGCGGACGACACGAGAGTGCAGTGAATACCTCGGATCGAAAATGAACTGTGCCAAAAGCCTAGAGAGCGACTGTTTCGATTCAAGAGTATCGTAAAACTCCGGCGCTTTCGCACGAAGCGCGGGAAGTCTGTTCCACGGAATCGAAGGAAAGTCGTGATGCTCGTTGTGATAGCCGACGTTCAAGGTGAGAAAATTCAACGGGCCGTAATAGCTGAACGTTTCCTGCTTGGGATCGAGCGTGTAGTGCTCCTGAATCCAGCGAGCGCCGAGGGGATGCAGTCCAAGTGCGAAGAGGACCGATGCAGCAAGATAAAGCAGGCCGTTCCAGCCGAAAAACAAGACAATGACGATGTCGAAAGTAACGGCTGCGATAACACTAAGAATTGTCCATCGGTTCATGACAGATATCGAACTAAACCGGGCCGGCCGCGCGACCTGTAGAACCGGAAAGAGAAACAGCCAGATCGCCTTGGCGTACCAGCGATTGCCGACGATGTCTGCCTCCCAATGGCTGGCGAGGTCGGCGTCCCGGTCGTAGTCGCCCTGATAGGCGTGGTGCTCCAGATGACAGATGCTGAAGCCGATTGCCGCCGGCAGGATATTCGGCAAATCGGCAGCGATCGCTGCCAGTTTGTTCAGCCTGCGGTCCCTGAAGATCAGGTTATGAGTCGCTTCGTGAATGATCACGTAAAGGCAGTTGTTGGCAAAAGCGCCGACCAGATATGCCGCGATGAGCGCCAGCCACCAATAAGCTGTCCCAAGGTGTCCCATGAGCGCCACTAGGCCGATCTGCAGCAGGACAACCGCAATCAGAATTACCGCGGTCCAGGGATTGCGTCCCATGAGATCGCGGACATCCGGATGCTGTCGTAGGATCGCTTTGGTTCGTTCAGGATGAGGTTGGGCGGGCGTGGAAAAATCAAAGGCGCTGGTCATGGTGGGTTCCTTCGACATCCGACCCTGCCACGGGCCGACGTGGATGGGAAGTATTTCCATTCGAAGCCATTGGCCTGACCCAGCTTTCTCATGCTAGGGCTTCTCTTAACCGCCTCAAAAACACGGGCTTTCCGACAGTGCTCGATGCTCGAAATCTGGCCAAGGTTTTTGGTGATCGAACGGTTGTGGGGGATGTCAGCCTTCACGTCCGGCGCGGGGACATTGTGGGCCTGGTAGGGCCGGGCGGCGCGGGAAAGACAACCGTTTTCGGAATGCTTGCCGGGATTGTGACGCCCGACCGGGGAACCGTACACCTCGACGGAGCGAATGTGACATCCGCGGCCTTATTCGAACGTGCGCGTCGTGGCCTGAGTTATCTCACGCAGGAAGCCTCGATCTTCAAAGCGCTCACCGTCGAGCAGAATATTCTGATGGTGCTTGAAGCCATCGAGAGCAGCCCGTCCCGCAGAAAAAAGACGCTCAACTCTCTTGTGTCGGAATTCGGTCTGTCGGAAGTCCGCAATGCTGTGGGCGCCCGGCTATCGGGAGGCGAACGGAGGCGCTGCGAGATTGCGCTGGCGATAGCTGGGGAGCCGAGCTTCGTGTTGCTGGATGAGCCGTTCGCAGGCGTTGATCCGATCGCCGTCAGCGATGTCCGCAGGCTGGTCGGCTCACTCGCCGACCGTGGCGTCGGCGTCCTGATCACCGATCACAACGCGCGCGAGACGCTCGGTCTTGTCGACCGTGCCTATATCATCCAGTCCGGTTACGTACTCGCCCACGGGCCACCGGCCGACATCGTCAACGATCCGTCGGTCCAGCGGATTTACCTCGGCGCAGGATTCAGGCTCTAGCCCGAAACCGGAGATCATTTTGGCGGCATCAGTCAGTCCGATGTCGGGAATGTTTCTGCCGCAGCAAAGGTCAATAGATTGCGGGTAGCGGCGGTGAAATGCCGATAAAACAAGCTATGCAACGCGTATCGGGGTGAAATTCACCGGCAAATCCAGTTAGATTTAGCGAAAGAACCGTGTCAGACTATCGTTTTGATTGAGCAATATAGGCCGAAGGCTATGTCATGACCGGGGGCAGATTTAAGGTATTCTTGATTAAGCCATCGCACTACGACGACGACGGCTATGTGATCCAATGGCGCCGCTCCCTGATCCCGGCCAACAGCCTGGCCAGTGTTTATGGTCTCGTGCGGCATTCTGCGGACGCTCGGATATTTGGACCGGATATCGAAACTGACGTCGTTGCCATCGACGAGTGCAACACGGTCGTCAATTGCCAACGCATCGCACGTCAGATCAAAGAGGCAGGCGCAGGCCTGGTTTGTCTGGTCGGCGTGCAGTCGAACCAGTTTCCCCGCACGGTCGATATTGCCCGCCAGTTTCGCGACAATAACATCGCCGTCGTCATAGGCGGCTTTCATGTCAGCGGCTGCTTGTCGATGTTGCCCGCGTTGCCTGATGACATTCAGGAAGTGCTGGATATCGGGGTGTCGTTGTTCGCGGGCGAAGCCGAAGGACAGATGGAAAATCTGCTTCGCGATGCATTCGAAGGCAGGTTGCGTCCGATTTACAACTGTCTCAACGCGCTTCCCAATCTTGACGGAGCGCAAATTCCCATTCTTCCGGCCGAGAATATCAGCCGACAGGTCACTGATTTCACCAGTTTCGATGCGGGACGCGGCTGTCCGTTTCAATGCAGCTTCTGCACGATTATCAACGTTCAGGGCCGGAAGTCACGGCACAGAACGGCGGACGACGTGGAAGAGATCATTCGCGCCAATGCCGCGCAGGGTGTGACGAACTTCTTTGTCACGGACGACAATTTTGCGCGAAACCGTAACTGGGAGTCGATTCTGGATCGTATCATCTCTTTGCGGGAGAATGAGGGATTCAAGCCGTCGCTCATATTTCAGGTCGATACCCTGTGTCACCGCATTCCTGGATTTATCGAGAAGGTGGCGCGCGCCGGATGCATCTCGGTATTCATCGGACTGGAAAACATCAATCCAGAGTCTCTGATGGCCAGCAAGAAGCGCCAGAACAAGATCTGGGAGTATCGCGAGATGTTGCTCGCATGGCGGCGTGCAGGCGTCATCACATGTGCCGGCTACATTCTCGGATTTCCGACCGACACGCCGGCGTCCATTGCGCGAGATATCGAAACGATCCAGCGCGAGCTGCCGATCGATATTCTTGAGTTCTTCCTGTTGACGCCTTTGCCGGGTTCGGAGGATCACAAGAGCATGTACATGGCCGGTGTTTCGATGGATACGGACATGAACCGGTACGATCTCGAGCACGCATGCGCCGATCATCCCACCATGGACCGAACGACTCTGGAGAGAGTCTATCGCGATGCGTGGTCGCTTTACTACACCGATAGTCACGTTGAAACGCTCATACGCCGCGCCGCTGTCAGCAGTCTCCGGTCGCAGCGGAAACTGATCGACGATCTCACGCTTTTTTCCGGCTCCGTTCGCATCGAGAACGTTCACCCGTTGCAATTCGGATTGTTTCGCCGCAAGGTTAGAACCCAGCGGCGGCATGGGATGCCGGTCGTCAATCCCCTTCTATTTTATCCTGCTCGATTTGGTGAGATCGTCAAAAGTGCGGTCCGGTGGATTCGGCTGTTCGCGCACTATCGGGGGCTTCGCCGCAAGATTCTCGCCGATCCGGCCGTCAGGGATTATACCGATCTTGCACTGACGCCCGTGGCATCAGAGGAAACCTTACAAGAGGGTTTTGTCGCCGAGTTCGCTGCGAAGATCCCCAACACGCACGGTGCTCCGAAGAGGATCGCCGTAGGGTGATTATCTTGTTTGCACTCGAACGCGTTTTGAGGCGGGGGCGATGCTAATGCCCAATCAGAAAGGAGCTGCCTTGCCTCGGCTCTACGTCGTGAAGTTTCTGATGCGGGTTCTCGTTCAGGCTGCGCTCGTCGTTCTTCTCATCGAAGCGATCTTCATGACCGAGAAGCTAAACGACGTCCTGCGTTCCGCGTTGGCTCAGAACGCGAGCTTTAAAACGATATTTGCGCTTTTATTCCTGCGGTCGCCCGAAGTATTCGGGTTGGCCATTCCGCTCGCGCTCTTGGTTGCAGTTTACCGGGTCACACTGCGGTTTCGAGAAGATCGGGAGCTTCTCATTTTGTCGGGAATGGGAATCGGCTCGTACAAGTTTCTTTGGCTGGCTGCAGGCATCGGGCTGGCGGCGCAAATTTTGTCGCTTGTCATCTCGGGCATTGTCTCGCCGGCTGCGGTATTCGGTCAGCGACAGCTGCTTTTTGATGCCCACTATATGGCTTTGCGGGGCGGAATCTCGGCAGGACAATTTTATGGTTTCGGCCAGTACACAGTATTTGCTGGCCCCAATACGAAATCGGATGCCCGCCGTCTTTTTCTGCACCGGGCTGTGGGTGACGAGGAGCAGGTGGTTATTGCAAAGCAGGCATCGCTTGAAGGGCCACGCGACGACGGCACGATGACTCTTCATCTGCAGGACTTCGCTTCAACGTGGTTTGCGTCGGTTGCAAGCTTCGCCGAAGCTGAAGCAGCGGCTTCAGAGCATTGTCCGAAGTGCTCAGGGATCACGTCGTTTGAGCCTGTTTCGAGCACCCGGGTCGGTAATCTGACTCAGGAGCTGGAAGTCAACGAACTGTTTGCCTTCGATCCTCGCGGCTCGCATCCGTCGGAACGTACTTTCCTAGATCTTGTAGGCCTGGGGTCGGCGGCCGTGCGCCCCGATCCAAATGATGCGTACGAGCTTGGACGCCGGATGGGCCGGAGTCTGCTTTGCCTGTTGGCGCCACTTATCGCTGGAATAGCGATTGTGTTCACAAACCGGACCACACAGGTTGCAGCACTTCCCGTAGCCTGCGCTCTTTTGATGTGCGTCGATCTTTTTTTTGGCGTGCTCGTTCAGCAGACTGCCGATTTCGGGCCTCTGGCGGGAATCCTGTCTCCGATCATCGCGTCGATTGCCCTTTTGGCCGTTGGCGCAAAGTGGCTGTCGTTTGCACAGAACGCTCTGGTCAAGCCGGGCTTGTCGCGCGCATGAGCGCCGTTCTCGAACGGTTGCGTGGAAGCGCGTTGCGGCCACGCCGCAATGCGCGGCTGGCGTTTTTTGGATTGTACACCCGATATACGTTTCAGGTTTATGTGCAGCATATCTGTGTTGTGCTTGCCGGATTGTTGATCGCGGCTCTAACCATTGACTTATCCACGCAGGTCCGCGAAGTGCTTGCTGCACCGCCTGCCGCAGCCGGCTTCGAGATTCCGCTGCGGCTAGCCTGGTATGCCCTTCTCAGGTCCGCCGATATAGCAACGCGCCTGCTGCCAATCGGGTGCTTCCTGGGCGTGCTTTCGGCAGAAGTTGCGATGACGGTGGGGCGAGAGCGCCTCATAATTTCGAACACCGGCCGCTCCCCCTTCCAGTGTGTCGTCCCCGCGGTGCTGCTGGGAATTGTGTTCGGAGGTGTACAGTTCACCTTGGACACGTTTCTGCGTCCAATGGCGATGATGGCCCAGATTTCTGGCCGGCTTGGCGATGACGGCCGCAGAGCCGACCGAACCATCGACAGGGGACAAAGGTGGTTCGCTTCGAAGGACGCTTTGATGAGGGTCCGTATCGAATATGGGCCCCCACCAGTGTTGCGGGATTTGACCGTCTTCGCCACGGGAGACGATGGGCAGCTCCGGAAGGTGCTCACGGCGGCCTCGGCCAGCCCGGAGCCGGGCACCGGTTTTTGGCTGATTAAGGACGGCAGGCTTTGGGTGGCGGATGGAACCGGCTCGCGCGGCTTTACGGTCGAAGTATCTCCGCAGACGGGCCAAGCGCGAGCCGATCTTGGAATGGATCCCGTATGGGTGAGCCACCTCGAGATAAGTCCGGCATACCTGCCTCAGGCTGTTCTTCACTCGCTCGCGGACTCGCCCGGCGGCGTCTTTGATCCCCGTATTTACCGGATGATGATCCAGGTTCGTTATGCGGACTGGTTTCTTCCGGGGAGCATGATCCTTCTCGTAACCGCCCTGTCATTGTTTTTTTTGCGCCATGGAAGCTCCTTCCAGCGCGTGATAATGGTGGCGTTGATCGGGTACGTTGTGCATGTCGCCTTGCGGGCCATCAATTTGCTGGGCGGGCACGGCTACATCTCACCGTGGATTGTAGCCTGGTCTATTCCCTGTGTTCTTATCGTCGTAGCGGGGGCTGTTTTGACGCTGACCCATGCCCTTGGCACCGGAGAGGGAATGCTGCGGCTGCTTCGCAAGCTGTTTGGAAGGTTTTCAGGAGGGTTTCGTCAATGATCCTATATTACCAAGGGTTTGACGGAACCGGAATATTGCATGAAAATTGAGCAATAACGGACTATGCGAAAAATTCGTGATTTCGATGAGCAAATTAGGTACTAACGTAAGCATTATTGAGGGCAGGGTGGATTATCGGAATGGGGTCGGGGTCTCTTTTGGAGTTCGCCTCAAAGCGTGCGCGCCTTGCGGGCAAGTCAATACTCGATAGCGGTAATCCCTGGTTTGTCCCTTTAGATCGCCTGCGGAGCGATGCGCAGTCGCGTGGAAGATCGCTCGTCAGTTTCGCGAATTACGACTACCTCGGTTTGTCGGATCGCCCGGAAATCAAGAAGGCTTCAGCCGAAGCACTTGAGCGCCACGGCGCCGGCGCGCTCGGCTCTCGGCTCGTTGGCGGCGAGCGCTCGATGCATTCCGAGTTCGAGCATGCGGTCGCGGATTTCATTGGAGTGGAGGCAAGCCTCACGCTGGTCAGCGGTTATCTCACAAATCTGACGATTATCTCGCACCTGCTCGGTGTGAAGGACTTGCTTCTGATCGACGAGCTTTGTCACAACAGTATCCTGGCAGGGGCCAAGAACGCGAAGGCTGAACTTGTCGCCTTCCGGCACAACGACCTTGAGCATCTGGAATCCATTCTCAAGGAAAAGCGCGGCAGCTTCCGCAATTGCCTTATTGTTGTGGAAGGCCTGTACAGCATGGATGGAGACATTCCCGATCTCCCCAAGCTGCTTGAGCTGAAGTACCAGCATAACGCCTGGCTCTTGGTGGACGAAGCGCACTCATTCGGTGTGCTCGGCAAACAGGGGCGGGGGATCAGTGATCATTTTGGCGAAGATCCAAACGACATCGATCTCATTGTCGGAACCCTCTCCAAGGCGCTCGTATCCTGCGGAGGATTTCTTTGCGCCAGGCAGGAGATCATTGACTGGTTGAGGTTCACGCTTTCGGGGTTTGTCTACAGCGTGGGTCTGTCTCCCGTCATAACAGCGACGGCTCATGCCGCACTCGACATCATCGCAGCCGAACCCGAACTTCCGGAGCAGCTGAGAGTCGTATCCGAAATGTTTCTTGCGAAAGCCCGTGCCGCCGGATTGAACACCGGTCCTGCAATAGGCCGAGCTGTAGTACCCGTAATGTTCGGCGACCTGCGTTCAACCATGCTTGCATCGCAGGAGCTTTTGAAGAAAGACATCTACGCGCCGCCGATCGTGCATATAGGGGTGCCCAAGGATCTACCCCGCATCAGATTCTTTCTTTCAAGCCGTCACCGGGAAGCAGATATCGACAACGCTATCGCTGTTCTCAAGGAGCAGGATTTTCAGGCTGCGCCCGCGATCGAATCTGTTTTCTAGACAGACGTTCGGCATTGAACGGCCTGCAATCTTCAGCCAAGCGGCTTTTCAAATAGCCGGTATCGCTTTTTCTGTGCGGCCCCGACTAGATCAATCACGTTCTTTACACCTTCGTTCTGGTCGAGAATCCAAGACAGTTCCCCGATCGGTGTGCCATTCTCGATATTGAAGATGCGCGTCTCCTGAATCACCATCAGAGCAAGGGCCGCGCCGAGCGGAGAGCTTTGCAGCGCCTTTCGAACGCCCATAAGCGGCATCCTTGCGGTGAATGGCTTTCTGATCTTGAGGCGCCACAATATCTTCGCCCAGCCGAACGGGAAGAGTTTCCCGCCAAGATCGCGGATAACTTCATTCAGGTTGGGCATGATGAGCGCAAAAGCGACAGGCGCCCCGTTGTATTCGGCAATGGCCACGTCGCCCGGGCGCAACAGGATTCTAAAAACGGTGGCAAGATCGGCAATCTCGGCCTTTGTCATCGGAACAAAGCCCCAATTGTCTGACCACGCATCGTTGATGATGTCGAGCAACAAAGCGATTTCCTGATTGATATTCTTGCTGTCCTTACGGATTGGCCTGACTGTTATGCTGGCACGCTTCCGGCCCCATTCGACAAGCCGTATTGCACGATCCGGGAATGGCAGCCTTCCGTCATATTCGTAGGTCAGTAAATCCTGTACAGGGCTGTACCCGGCAGCGGTAATGTGCCGCTCGAAATAACGATGGTTGTAGTTCATCATCACGCTCGGAGACGCATCAAAACCGTCGACTAGCAAGCCCGGCTGATCCCAGAGTGAGAAGCTGACTGGTCCGACGATCCTGCGGATTCCGCCTACGCGTGCCCAGGACTCAGCGGCCGCAAGTAGTTGGCCGAACACGGCAGGATCGTCGACGGCCTCGATGAACCCGAAATGTCCGGTGGCATCCCGATGCCGGTCCAGATGAAGCTGATCGATCTGCGCTGTGATGCGGCCGACCGGCACTCCATCCCGGTAAGCGGTCCAGAATTCAGCCTTTGCATGCTGAAAGAAAGGATTGTGCTTCGCCTGAAAATGAAATTTTCTTTCAAGCAGGAGCGGGGGTATCCAGTGTGGATCGTTCCTGTAAACCCGATATGGAAGAGCATGGAAATCGCGCCAATCCTTGCGCGTCTTCACTTGCCTGATATCGACAGGTCTCGTTTCTTTTGTGACATTCAGCATCAGATGTTCTCAAAGCCGGAAATCAAAATCCCCATGGGCGGCCATCCGTATATGAATTGCAGGGGGACGGGTCAGATTGCAACAGCCGTAGCGCTGCGGGGGATGCATTGCGCAGAATATTGATTACGGGAGCTTCCAGCGGGCTGGGGGCAGCATTGGCGGAGGCCTATTCGGCGCAGGGGACAAGTCTCATTCTAATGGGCCGAAGCGAGGAGCGGCTTGCGCAGATTGGGGAGCGCTGCCGTGAAAAGGGGGCGGAGGCTCAGACCATCAGCCTGGATGTTCGCGACACAAATCGCTTCCTCGCGGAAATCCGGCGTCTCGATGCCGAGGCGGCAATCGATACGTTTTTCCTGAATGCGGGCATAGGGGGCGTTTCTTCGCCGGATTTCGCCAGCGAAACGACTGAGCGGGTGAAGGAGGTGTCGGAAGTGAACTTCCTGGCTCCCATGCTCGGCGCCGCTCTCGCGGGCGAATTGATGGCAGCCCGGACCGGCGGCCGGATTGTCCTGATCGGATCGATCGCTCAGCAATTTCCGCTCCCGATGGCGCCGTCATATTCCGCCACCAAGGCGGGGCTGGCGATGTATTCGGAGGCGCTCCGCCTGCGGCTTGCAAAATACAACGTCAAAATCACGCTGGTCTCGCCGGGATTCATCGATACGCCTATGAACCACGGCATGGATGCACCGAAGCCTTTCCTTATTTCCGCGGAACGTGCGGCGGCGATCATTCGGAAGCGGGTTGGAGAGGGGGCCGAGAGGATCGTTGTTCCCTGGCAGTTCTCATTCCTTGCCGTCCTCGCTGGGCTGGCGCCTCGATCGCTGGTGGCTGCGGTGCTAAAGCGCGTATAGCCCCGTGGTGGCGCGACAGTGGTCCTTGTTCGGACGTGCCAAGGGTCAATCGAACCGGCTCGCGTCATCCGACCCTGTTGCCAGCAATTCTGTGTTCCGCCTATTATATTTCTCAGGCAGTTGTATTCCGCGCTCCACCGGCTGTCGGAGCCGATCTGATTGTCGAGAAGGTCCTTTGATGCACCCTCGCGTTACTGCGGATTATCGCACGATCCTCTGGGTTGTGCTCTCCACGGCGCTGGCTGTGGCCCAATATGCTTTTCCGTCGCTCTCGCCCTATGTCTGGCCGATAAGCTGCTACTTTGCGCTGGCCTGCGGCGTAATCGCTCACAACCACAATCATTGCCCGACATTCGAAAATGCGAAGGCCAATCACTTCTTCGCCAACTGGATTTCGATTTTTTACGGGTATCCGACCTTTGCCTGGATACCCACGCACAATATGAATCATCACAAATACGTCAATCGCGCAGGCGATGCGACAATCACCTGGCGGCATTCCAACAGGCACACACTTTTTATCGCGGCCACATACTTCTTCGTTTCGAGTTACTGGCAGAGCGTTCCGATCCGATCATTCATTGCCAAGGCGCAGGAAAAGAACGGGCCGCTCTACCGCCGGATCGTTTTTCAGTATGTGTTCTTCGCGACGACCCACATCGCGCTGGCATGTCTGGCAATCGCCTTGTACGGCCTGAAGGCGGGCCTATTTCTCTACTCCATGGCATTTCTCTTGCCCGCTTTCTTCGCGCTGTGGACTATCATGTTGTTCAACTACGAGCAGCATGTGCATACGGATCCTTGGTCTGATTTCAATCACTCCCGCAATTGGGACGGCCGGCTTCTGAATTTCCTGCTGTTCAACAACGGGCTGCACGCTGCGCATCACGAGACGCCTGGCACGCATTGGAGCAAATTGCGACCCGTTCACGAGCAGCTTGCGCCTCATATCGATCCTCGTCTTGTTCATCGCAGCATGTGGGGATATTTTTTCCGCCAGTACGTGATTGCTCTGTTCTTTCCGGCATTCGGGACGCAGCAGATGGGGCGGGCTCCATTTGACCCGCCGGACGGAAGGCCGGCAAGTTTGCAGACAGCCGAAGTTGACCTGGGGGACGCCGGTGTCACTGCCGATATGATCCGCGGATAAATGCCGCTGACCAAGTCGTTCCGGTTTTACGGAACGTGTAAGGTCGCCGGCGGACCGATATTTTGATAACCGATGATTCAAGACGTGGATGGTGACATTGCGACGGAGCTTGGGGATACGAACGTGGTTGCTCGCTCCGATATTCTGGATTCTCTTCGTCGCTGCCATATTGCGACTGATTGGATTGGGCTGGGGACTTCCTGCGTCCGATGGCTGGGACAGCGATGGAATTGCGCCTCGCGATTTCCTCGTCGGGGTTTCAAAAACATATGTGCCTGGTGATTATTTCACCTATCCGCCATTTCACCTTCTGATTTTGACAGTTCTCACCTTTCCGGGCTGGCTTGCCGGGATCATCAATGCGTCATCAATAGCGCCTGCGGACATTGTCTCGGAGTTTATCAAAACTCCGTACATGACCTTCTTTGCACTGGTCGCGCGTCTCACTAGCGCTGCGATGTCGCTCGGCACCATTTATTATGTTGGAAAGATTGGCGAAGAACTTGCCGGAAGGCGCGGGGGGGTATGTGTCGCCGGTGTATGTGCGCTGAATGCAACTCTCACATACTATGGGCATACCACGAACCTGGATGGTCCGTATTTATTCTGGTCCAGTCTGGCAATTTTGTTCTGGGTCCGCGCAATCGCGCGCCACGATCTTGGCCAGATTCGCTTTATGACACTTTGCAGTGTCGCTGCCATCGCCACGAAGGATCAAGCTTATGCGATCTTCTTGCTAAGCCTGCCGCTAAGCCTCATTCTCTGGTTTGCTATAGATGCCTGGCCAAGAAAGAATATGCGACAGGTTTGTGTTGTGCTTCTTGTATGGTTTTTGATCGGACTGTTGCTATTGCTGCTCATCGATGGAGCCGTCACAAATCCGACGGGGTTTCGCGCAAGGTTGGCTTTTCTCACCGGTAGCGCAAGCCAATCTCATGCGTATTACTCCGCAAACTGGAACGGCTATATTCAACTCTTGAAGGATGGCTGGGGCAATATCGATCGATATTATCCGAAGGCAACTGCTGTCGTTGCGGTCATAGGGTTCTGCATTTGGATTTTCCGGCCTTTGGGCAATAGAGGCCGATGGGTCGCCGGATTCGTTCCATTTCTGGTCGCGCTGTCGTTCACTCTGTCGTTCAACTTCGTTGTTTTGCGCTCCGAGAACCGCTTTTTGCTGCCGCAGTCCATTTTTCTGGCCGTGTATGTTGGTTTGGCGATCGACGAGTTGATATTTTCCAGACAACGGACGCTTGCCTTTCTGTCTCGCCTCGGCGTGCTTGTCATCGGCTGTGTCGCTTTGTTTCACTGTATGGCCGTCGATGCGGCCTTTCTGAACGACCCGCGATACGCGGCCGAGCGGTGGCTGGAATCACATGCATCGCGCGCCGATTTGATCGAAACCTACGGCCCAAACGTTTATTTGCCCCGCTTCCGGGGGCTCGGACGTGTCACACGGATTGATCAGACGCCGGTGGGAAGCCGAAGCCGTCTTCCGGGCGTGGATGAAAGCGCAGAGCCATTCGAACTCGCTGTGAGCCGGGCGCCGCGATTCATTGTCCTCAGTGAGTTCTGGGCGATCCGCCACCTGACGGATGAAAAGGAATTTGGCGATAGTGGCAGGATTTCTTCCGCCGAGCAGAAAGCGCATTTCCGGGAAACTGCCGTCCGCAAGTACTTTCGGGATTTGCGTGACGAGAAATTGCCATATCGCATCCGTTACGAGGCTGGCCCTTCTTCGAAATTCTGGCCCCCGGTTCGGGTTCATGAATCCATTAATGAAAAAATTCTCATTTTCGAACGGATCGCTGACAACTGAGCGAACTGGGTTAAGGCAGTTTCGAAAACTTGGATGCGGCATTTGCATTCGAAGTTCTGTAGAGCCGGAATGCGCCGATCGTGGAGACCGTGCTGAGCCCCTCAATGATTTTGCCTGTGAGAGGCTCCTTGCCATCTAACAGTCGATCGTCGTGAACGATAACATAGTTAAATTTGTCAACGTGTGACTGGAAATCCAATCCCGCTTTTATGAAGGTTGGAGGAAGATCCGAAAGAAACGTGTTGGATCGCTCCGGCGCGTTCTGTAGTTCAAACCGCTTATAGCGCAGCGGCTGTTGACCGGCAAAAGTGAATAGCGACTGCGGAATCGCGTGTCGTTGCAAAACTGCGAAGGCGCCGATGTGATACAGACCGGCAGCGCGGGTACCGAGGTCTTTATCTGTTGTCCCGTCTCGTACAAAAAATATCGAAGAACCCTCGGGTACTAACTCCAGCACACGGAAAAGCGTTGTCTGCTCGTCCCGAGCAACGATCCACTGCTGAATATGCAGAATGCTAATGCTAGCTGTGATCAGCGCGATCATGATGGCGAAGGAAGGAAACGGCTTGATGTCCGATTCTCTTGACGAGTCTAGTGACGCGACAAGAAAGAACAGGCCAGCCAGCATAATGCGCCAGCTTACGAAATTCGTCTCTTCAATCTTGGAGGGAAGTGCAAAGAAAAGCAGAACGCACAATATGATCGCGATCGTCGCGCCCGGTCTGTAGCGAAACCGGCTGAAATAGATCGCTAGAAAGAAGGCGATGCAGGCCAAAACCAGCAAGACATCGTTGATGAACGGCGTTCCGAGATCAATCAGGCGATCGAGATCGCTGATCCGTGAATAAGGCGGCTGGAAACTGCGAAATGTTTCGACTGATGAAGTTCTTTCGGACCGCGTATGGGTGAGCCATAGGAGCGCGAGAAGTGCGGGCGGAAGAGCCTGTAGTCCGTCGCGGGTTAGTCGCGCAAGCAATCTCATGATGGAGTTGAGGTTCCATATGCCGAGATTTTCTTTTCTGAATGACCAGCCCAGAACGAAAATGCCGTAGCAGGCCCATGCATAGAAGTGGATCAGATAGAGACACGTTGAAAAGGCGGTGGCGCCGAGCAACTGCGTCCGCCAGCGGTTTTCGTCAAGCGATGCCCACCACGCCGCCGCCCATAAGGCGACTCCAATCCCGAAGTTGAAGCTGAGAAACCCCTTGTTGAATCCCGTATTAAAAACGAAGGGGAAAATCAGGAGGGGAGCAAGAGTCCATCGGCCGACAATGGCTTTGTTGAGTGCGAAGCATCCACTGATGGTCACTACGCAGCTCAGGACGACGAAAATCTTGCCCACATATTCCAGCGGGATGAAGCGTCCTGCCGAAAGTGCAAACAGGTCCCAGCCCAGATTGGGCACGGGCGAATAATCGACGCTGAAATAATGCTTGAATGTCGGATCGTCGAGATTTTGCAGGATGTAGGCGCGGGCGAGGTGATTGGGGTAGTCCTGAAGTCCAGGATACTGAAACAGGAAAATCGGAAGAAACGCGATCAACGATAGCGCGACGGCCCATCCCACTATGATCCGCTTACGATTCGCCTCGTCCATATTTGCATTCCCGAAATTCAGAGGCCGATATGCGCAAATTATTATTGGAGTATTGCCGCGAACGCAGTCGGAGATGGAGAGTCAGTTCGTCGTTGCATTGGGGAGTAATCGGTCCTGCATGGCGCGGAATATGATTTCGTTCCCGGCCTCGGAGTAGTGGAAGTCTCCCGGTACGAAGAGTCTCTCATACCAGTTTGGAGCCTTGTCCCGTTCGGCAAAAAATACCGGGAACAGGCTGACGAACGCCTTGCAGTGATCTTGGCAGAATTTACTCCAGATCCGGATCTGCCTGTTGTCGCGGTCGTCGCGCGCAAGTTGCGCTGGCCACGGATAGACGACAATTGTAAGGGGGATCATCTTTTGCTTCAGAAGCTCCGCCAATGCCGTCATGTTCTGAACGGACCGCGCAACGCCACCTTCTACTCCGAGAGGCTGGTATCTTGCTGCAGAAGGATTTCGATAGAGCCATTCGGTCCGGAAGGCATCGAGAGGAAAGGGCGGCTTCGGCGGATCGACTTTCTTTTCGATCCAATCGCCTATGGCGTCTGTAACTTTCAAATGGCTGCTGACGAATGATTTCTTTGACGCAGGAGGCTTTGCATCAGCAGGATCGCAAAAGGCCCTGTATTTGGGATCGTCATCAATACAGAAATAACTTGATGCTTCGTCGGTCACATCGGAAAGATCGGAAAAGACGACCACTTCGTCGAAGTGAAATCCATCTGAAAGCAACGCCTGAATTTTCTTGAAATAGATTGACGGCGAGTACGACGCGACTCCAGCGTTCAGAAATTCGATCTTTTCCTTACGATTCTGGCCGGCGCTATAGAGTTTTCCAGCGAATGTTTGCTCAAATGGCAGGCCGATGCCCTCGGTGAAAGAGTCGCCGATCAGCAGGATGCGGCGGTTCGGGGAAACCTTGGCAATTTCTCTCACCGCGGCGTCCTTGAAGCCAAGGCTGTTTGTGAACAGCCTATAGCGATTGTTCCCCCAATAGTCGTATCCGTCGAAATTGGCGATCAAGCTGTGGTGATAGCGATAATCGAAAATCCGGTATCGGCGTGGATCCCCCATGGTCAATGCCGTAAACGCGAAATCGAACGCCAGATAGAGCACGAAGCAATAGAGCAGGAGCATCAAGCCGAGCGCGATCCGCCGTTTGTAATCAGTCATTGCCGACCGTCCCGACGCGTCGGCCAGTTGTCTCTTCCGCCGGCAAAATCGAGGTTTTGCTGAATAGGCGTGGCTTTAAATCCGCCCGGCATGGGGGCGCCATCGAACTGTACTTTTGCATCCAATATGCCGATAAGTATGCTATTACGTCTTTGATTTTTAACTGAAGTTCGACTTTGGCCGCAACAGACATCATCTCTCCGCGTGACATTAATGCCCTCCGTGGATTTTCATGAAGATTTCGCCAGGCAGGATTCCGTAACCCGGGGTTCGGATCGTGCTTTTGGCTTTGTCATGACGGGTGCTTTTGCGCTCTTGGCAGCCATCAACCTCTGGCATGCTGGGCGGATCTGGCTGTGGATGGGGCTGATCTGCGCGGGGTTTCTCGTTTCGAGCCTTGTCCGACCGTCGGTGCTGGCGCCGCTGAATCTTCTCTGGTTCAAGCTGGGTCTTTTCCTACACAAGATTGTCAATCCTATCGTCATGGGGCTGCTTTTCTATTTTGCCGTCCTTCCCACGGGACTTGTCATGCGCCTGATGGGCAAGGATTTGCTGAGACTAGGGCTGGATCGGCGTTCTGAAAGCTATTGGATTGTGCGACAGCCGCCGGGGCCGCAGCCCGAGGCGATGCGGGATCAGTTCTGAGAGGCCGGGTATGGATTTCCTGACAGAGTTCTGGCGTTATATCCGTGTCCGGAAAAAATTTTGGTTGTTGCCGATCCTGATCATGATGGTCGTATTTGGGGGGCTTGTGCTCCTGACCAAAGGATCAGCCGTGGCGCCGTTCATCTACACCCTCTTTTAGGGCTCGTTGATGCGCGTTTTGGGAATTTCCGCCTTTTATCATGATGCAGCGGCCGCCCTAGTCGATGAGGGCCGCATCATCGCTGCGGCTCAGGAAGAACGCTTTACGCGCAAGCGGCACGATGCGGAATTTCCTGCACAGGCCATCGCATATTGTCTCGAGAAGGCAGGCTACGCGATCGAGGACCTCGATCACGTTGTGTTTTACGACAAGCCGTTTCTGAAGTTCGAAAGACTGCTGGAAACCTATGTCGCGTTAGCGCCGCGCGGGTTTCGGTCGTTCAAGCTTGCGGTGCCCGTCTGGCTCAGGGAGAAGCTGTTTCAGCGGAGCCTGCTGCAAAAGGAACTTGAGAAATTTTCGGATCAGTTCGACGCCGCAAACAAGTTTCTCTTTTGCGAGCATCATGTCAGCCACGCCGCGTCAGCTTTCTTTCCCTCTCCATTTGAGAAGGCTGCAGTTCTGACGATGGACGGCGTCGGTGAGTGGGCGACAACTTCCGTTGCGGTGGGCGACGGAAACCGACTAAACATCATCCAGGAGATTCATTTCCCTCACTCGCTCGGGCTCTTCTATTCGGCCTTCACCTATTATCTCGGCTTCAAGGTCAATTCGGGCGAGTATAAAATGATGGGCTTGGCTCCTTACGGGCAGCCAAAATATGTCCAGCTTATTCTCGACCATCTGATAGATCTGAAGCTGGACGGCTCGTTCCGGCTGGACATGACCTATTTTGACTATTGTACTGGCCTGACGATGACGAACGAGCGGTTTTCCCGATTGTTTGGAGAGCCGGTGCGCACGCCTGCCGATCAGCTTACAAGTTTTCACATGGATGTGGCAGCGTCGATCCAGGCCGTGCTCGATGAAATTGTTATTCGCCTCGCACGGGGTATCGCGAAACAAACGGGAGAGAGAAACATCTGCCTTGCCGGTGGCGTCGCGCTGAATTGCGTGACCAATGGAAAGTTGCATCGCGAGGGAGTATTTAGTGGCATCTGGGTGCAACCCGCTGCAGGCGATGCAGGCGGCGCGGTGGGTGCGGCTTTGGCCGCAACCCACATTTTTGCGCAGCGTCCACGTCACGTCAGCCGCATGGATGGAATGTCCAGTGCTTTGCTGGGACCTGATTTTTCCCAGCCCGAGATCGAGCGTCGTTTGACGGAAGCGGGCGCCAGGTTCAGTTCGGTTAGTTTTGACGAAATGATACAAACGACCGCTCGCTGCCTTGCACAGCAGGATGCGGTTGGATGGTTTCAGGGAAGGATGGAGTTTGGTCCGCGTTCTCTCGGTGCGCGCTCCATCCTCGGGGACCCGAGATCGCCCAAGATGCAGCAGACGCTCAACCTCAAGGTCAAATATCGCGAAAGTTTCCGCCCGTTTGCGCCTGCAGTACTGCGCGAGGATGTGAGTGACTGGTTCGAATTCGATGCCGACAGTCCTTATATGTTGATGGTTGCGGGCGTCAGGCAAGACAAGCGTCGCACGATGACATCGGCAGAGCAGGACCTGTTCGGCATCGATAAACTGAATATTGTGAGATCAGAGATTCCCGCCGTCACACATGTGGACTATTCGGCGCGACTTCAGACTGTAGATGCGGCATCAAACCCCATCTTTCATCGCCTGCTGCTTCAATTCAAGGACATTACAGGCTGCCCTGTGCTGGTCAATACGAGCTTCAATGTGCGGGGAGAGCCGATCGTCTGTACGCCAGAGGACGCGTTCCGCTGCTTTATGGGGAATGAACTCGACGTGCTCGTCGTCGGGAATTGCATTCTAAAGAAGCAGGACCAGGATCCACGCCTCAAGCAAGACTATAGCAGTGCGTTCGATCCTGACTAAGTGAATGCTTAATTCTTGGGCAAATCCGACTGCGTGCCGTTTCTCAACCGATAGACATGCATTCCGCCGTCCTGTGCGGACAGAACAAATCTTTGGGACAACGCTTCGCGAATCTGCGGCGGAAACAGGTCGGTCTGTGTATTGACCGCAGACAAGGGTCTCTCAAGAATATCGGTGTGGACGACAAGGCAGCGCACATCGGGGCGGATGAGATCGTTCTGCCATACCTCGACCGGAAACATCCCGCTTCTTACGAGATGCGTGAACTGATAAGGCGTGGCGATAACTCGATTGTTCAGACTGAACTCGAATCCGGGTTCGTCGGCGAGTACAACGTCCTGCTGCCCAATGCCGCAAATCTGCCGAGCCTTGGTAAGGATGGCTGACTGCTTGGGGGTGTTCTCAATATCTTCAAGAGAGCTACGGACTGTCGCAATTCCCACCCACAAGGACTGAAAGGTTGCAACGGTTGCAACGATGGGCGATAGACGCGGCGGAGCACTTTGCGAAAGGACGATCAGAGCTGCGACGCAGGGCTCCATCCAGTAGTTGCTCGCACTTCCTGTCTTGGCAAGCAGCAGCAGGGTCCAGAGGACGCTGGCTGCAAGCGCGGATAAAGTTACACGGGTATTGATGGACGACCGCTCGCGAAATCCGCACCAGGCTGCGAAGCCTATGAGTGCGGCGAAGAACGGCAACCTTGAATATAAGTTGTCGAGCCAGATCGACAGGACCAGCGGTTGGGCGGTCGACATCACCAGATGTGAGATCCATGCGCCGCCGCTCGCTTTCTGCAATAAGAAGGCGATGGGGGCAGAAACCGCCAAAGCCCCCAGCACAGTGAAGCCTGCAGCCCTTCGGTCGATGAGAAGTGTCGCGAGAAACGCGCCCGCTCCCAATCCGATAATGTGCGGCTTCAGCCATGCCGCCAAGGCGAATAGAACGCCGGCAAGGAATCCGGATCGTCCGGCTTTGACTGAAAGTAGTAGTCCTATCCCAGCCAAGAAAAGTGCAGCGCTGTCCGGCCGGCCGGAGGACCCGTAAAGGATAAGGACGTAGGTGCCGGCGATGAACAGTCCTCCCAGGCCTGTCACCCAGCGCGAGGATTGGCGTGCGGAAGCAACGATGGCGCAGATCAGCCCCAGCCAAAGCAGCGTAGCAATAATCCTGCTTCCCAGAAGCGCAGCCGATCCGGGAAGCAATGAAACCAGCCAGGACCAGAGTGGAGGATAGAGCACATAGTATCGTGTCGGCGGCTCGCCATACTCGTGAGTACCTGCGATTGGATCGATGTAGAGCGGCCGGCCTTCACGGATACGAGAGGCTTCAAAAAGAATCTCGCCTTCGATCCCGACGGGCGGGCGGCTTTGCGATGTGATAATCGCGCACGTCATTGCGGCTGCGCCCGCGATCAGAAGTATGACCAGAAGTGCTCGGGTCGCCCAGCTTCCCATTAATAGGTCTTTGCTTTCCAGAGAGTAAGTATGTTGTATCGCTCGCGATTTAGAAATGATAGTTGCCGGGCGCTAGTTGGATTTTATGAGGTAGGCGCTGACGCGATCCCTGTTCTTGACTCGTAGTATCCTGTTTTTGCTGGAAGTTTCCCTGTTCCGAACCTCAGGGAACTTTTCAAGAAAGCCGTGCACGCAGCCATTTTTGCGACTATAAGTATCTCGTATAACCTGAAAATTTGATATTCCCTGTAAAATTCCCTATTAGCAGGGAATTTCTATGGAGACGGGTGCGATCAGCACTGCGCTGCCAGCCAAACATTCCTTGTGGATTAAATCAGAGACAATGACGTGCGAGAAAGGCCCGCCGTCATTGCGTTTTATCGGGTTTTCCCCGGTGCGATAGAGACGGAAACGCTGATTATCGCGTCGAATTTGCGTGCGAGTCTCTGGGTGAACGCACCGCTGCTAATGCCAATTTCCTCGGTAGTTCCGCGGTTACGCGGGAGCCTGGGCAATAACATGCCTTGTCCATAGAATTTCGGGCAGTTCTACGTGAATTCCCCCTAATAACCCAATGTGCGGACCGACCATGGGCAAGCGTTGGCTTAGCAACAACTACCGGGTCAGCAATCTGGGTTATGTGGGCTCTTCGCACCGGATCGACCTTCGTGTGTTCAAGAAATTTGGATGGATGAAAGATGGACAACGGACCCACTGGCAAACGGACTATCCATCTTCTGGACGCATGGTAGCCGATTTAAGGCCCGGTTACGATAATTTACTCGTCATCGACATCGAAGGCATTCGCCAGAACATTCAACTCGTCTCGCGCCCGACGCCTTTCGGAGGACGTCGTTGGTATTTTATCGACGACCTTGGGCAGAGGTGCGAGCGCATGTTTCTTTTTGGAAACAGGTTTGTTTCGCGAAAGACCGCGCGCCTGACGTATCGAACTCAATCAGCAGGTACGGAGACGAAGTGGGTCAATGAACGTGACGACCTCGATCAGGCCCTAAACGGGAACCCACTGAAAGGCCCAGCGCGAGGACGTCGACGAGAAAGACTTCAGGCGCGTCGCGACCTCCTTGATAAAGCGATAGAGGGGGTCGGTGCAGGCATCGCAGGCCATATCATGTTCGTGCGTGCGCAGGCCCTGCTGCGTAAGAATAGTTCGATTCAGAGGCTGGAAGCTGCGAAAAAGGGGTTGGAGAGGCAGCCAGGTCTTAGCTCAGAGCTCATCTTGCAACGATTTGAATCCTACATTGCGGCAGCAAAAACACAAACTCCGAAGCCACCATTCAGCGTGAATGCTGTTTGTGGCCCCGCCGCCAGCAAGGCGGAACTCCCACCGCAGCACGTTGACCTATCCATTTTGCGGCGCCTGGATATAGCCCGCCCGGGGGATGTCGTCGGAAAACAATTAGGTTGGCCGCAAGAATGGATCGGTAACCCAGGCAAGCAAATATTCGCTATCGTCGACATGCGAGATTCAACAAGCCCCTGCGCCATGTTCATCATTGATGACGACGGTCTCCCTTTAGCGACCCAGTTTTTCTGGATTGTGGAAGTGCGGGCCGCCTTCGGCCGAACGCAAATGCATTTTCTCGCAGCAGAAGGCGGCGATACATCCGAAATCCTCTACTACCGCGACGGTGTGTTTGTGTTTTAGTCGCGGAGGAAAATAAATTTCACGTTCGTGACGTCAGCGCACCCTCGTAAGGTGGATCGGGATTTCCCCGCTGCTCGAGTTGGGAATCGCCCCGTTTTTACGTGTATTCACCCGAAGTCGTTGAGCGTCGACGCGTTGGATGAAGCCAAATGAATTATGCACTGAGGTGCAGTCGAAACCTACGACGTCTCTCACGGGGCTTGTAATTCGTGGTTTTTGATACGAGCGTTACTTGTCGATTCGTCGGGGACGATGAATTTGTAAAAGGCGACCGGAGACGGGCGCTGAATGATATCTTTCTTCAGTCTGTAGGGGACTGCGTGACCTTGACCCGGGGACGGGCAATCCGGCGTATCTGCCATAACAGGGCTCGTGTCTGTACCCTGTAGGTTCAAATCTATGAGCAGCGATTGATCACTAGCGCATAGTCGCTGGCGGAACGGAGAGAAATGGCGTTAGACAAGTGGACTCGTGAGAGCAATCTGATCAAAGTGTGACCGATGACTACAAATCGGAGCGACCGCAGACGCGTGCTAGCTCAGTTCGTTTAGGCGGGCGTTGTCTCCGTCCTTCTTGACTACGGTGAGTTCGCTAGCTGTTCGGAAAAGCAATGATTTCAGAACATCAGCGGATGGGTAATAACTCCTTTGAATTTGGGCTTTCCTTCATCGCTGAATCGTAGAGTGTTCGGAACACTATCCATCTAGCAAGACGGCGCAGCGGGCTAGGTTGGCCGTTAATCGGCAAAAATCCGCGGCATCTCCACGAGGGGATTTTTCAAAACAGCGGCTTGAAGTTCACCTCTCGCGTATTTTCGCGGTGAAACGTTTCGCGGCCGGGCCGGACTTTCCACTTCGCAAAGTCGTCCTGAAAGTATCTTCGAAATTTATTCCGTATACTTGCGTTGGCGCGAATTCTGGCGATTGACACTTAATGGTTGCAATCTAGGCTTTTGTTCCCGATTCGACTTTGCGGTCATCCCATGATTCTGAAGCGCATTAGTGTGCGGAATTTCCGCTCAATCAGAGATGTTACACTCGACCTCGGATCGCAAACCGCGATTGTCGGCGGGAATGGGGCGGGCAAGTCGACTGTTCTTCGCGCCATAGAGAAATTTTATGGCTCGTCATCGACGGTTGAGTTGGACGATTTTTTCGGCCGCCAAGTGAATGAGCCGATCGAAATCGAGCTGACTTTCACCGCATTTAACGAGGCTGAAAAAGAGCTTTTTGAATCTCGAATTAACAACGATGAAATGACCGTTGTCCGCGTATTTGAAGTGAGCGGCGGAAAAGCTAGCGGACGATATTTTGGCGTGACGCTTCAACACCCTGCCTTTGCCGCAATTCGCGCAGCGGCCGGAGCTAACCAGCAGCGAGCTGAGTATAAAGCTCTACCCGACCAGGGGGGCCCATTCGCTAATCTGCCTAGTGTTAATAAGGCGGAGCAAATCTGGCCGGCGCTGACTGAGTGGGAGGCCAACCACGAAAGCGAATGCCAGTTGTTAAGAGATGATGGTCAGTTCTTTGGGTTCACCAACGTTGCCAAGGGTGCGCTCCAGAAGGCCACGAGCTTCGTTTTTATTCCAGCCGTTCGTGATGCGTCGGCTGATGCTCTCGACGCGCGGGGAGCGGTGATCGCAAAGCTCTTGGAGCTCGTGGTTAAGAGTGCGATTCAGCGGCGCAAGGAAATTCAAGAATTCCAAAGCAAAACATCAGCGGAGTATAAAAAACTGACCGATCCGGAAAAGCTCTACGAATTGGGGCACCTATCGGATGAACTCACCGAAACCCTCCAAGTCTTCTATCGCGAAACCGCGGCGCGTGGTGGTCGAAACATTCGATCCAGGTCTTGCGATCATGACCGAATTTTTGGCGAGGTCGCGAGGCAAGAGCTACGAAGGTCGCGACTTGGAGGTTGCGATTGCTTGGATGTTCTGGATGTTAGGATTCGGGACGGTTCAGTTGGGATCGACCGCGCGAACCCAAGACTTTGCAGACGTCGCGATGATCACACCCCAAGGACACTTTGTAATTGTCGAATGTACGACCGGGTTACTGAAGGCAGAAAACAAGCTCGCGAAGTTGATATCGCGCCACGCAAGTCTGCGGACGCGTTTGGACGAATCCAGCAATCAACACCTCAAGCTACTTCCCATCATCATTTCAACACTTCCGCGAGCGGAATTGCAGGCAGATCTCGAACAGGCTGAACGAATGGGAGTACTTGTTTTAGCCCGCGAGCAACTTGACCAAATGGTCCCCCGCACGATGGTCAGAAATGATCCCGATGAGCTGTTTCAAGATGCAGAGAAGCGCGTGCAAAGCGCTCAAGAAGCATTCCGACGAAAAGCGGACTCTGAGCCTGAACTACCCCTCAAGCCGTAAAAGGTGAAATCATCTTGGCGAGCATGAGCGACGTTTCGAAGTGGAGGGCATAGCCTAGTGAGCGGTGAGATTAAATCAAATGCCGGGGCTTTGGTAAATCCAGACGCGGGTGCAGGGGAGGCGGCCCTGATGAAATATGGCGCCATCACATTTGATACTCAGACGGTCGAACATAACGCTTTTCACTTTGATGGTGGACTGCTGTCGCAGCTGAAGCAATTTAAAGACGGTCCGGTTCGAATTGTTTTGTCGGAAATTGTGCTTCGCGAAATATTCAAGCATCTCCTTGAGAAGACGAAGAGTGCAAGGGACGCGGCGGTGGCGGCGCACAAAAAGGCGCTTGATCACGGGCTTGCGGATGCTGACAAACCCTTTGTTTCACTCGATGTGGATTACAAAGCCGTCGCGCGAGCGCGGTTAGACCGGTTTGTTCGGGAGATAGGGGCAGAAATTGTCAGAGTCGATAATGTTTCGATGAAGACATTGATGAGCTCTTATTTCCAACCAGCGGCTCCGTTTTCGAGTGCGGGTAAGAACAAGGCCGAGTTTCCGGACGCGATAGCGCTGCTTTCCCTACAAAAGTGGGCCGAAGATAATAAAATTCAGTTATTGGGAGTTAGTGGCGACAAGGGTTGGAATGCGTTCGCCGCTTCGAGTAACCGCATCGACCTCGTGAATGACCTTAGTGAGGCACTTTCACTGGTGCAAAAGCACAATGAAGAAATGAGTGCGATAGTTCAAACGCTCATTGAATCAATTGACACCGCGACAGATGAAGACCTGAAGGACGAATTTGTTTCGAAACTCTCTAACGAAGTATCAGGGTATAGTGTCTACGCTGAGGCCGACAGTTTTTATGACATTGAAGCCGAGCAAGTGGACATCGAATTGAGCGATAGCCAGTTTGTCGGGGACGCATCAGGTTATGATTTTTCCGTTGTTCAGGCATCAAGAAATCTGATCGTTGCGAAAATCACTCTCGAAGCCTCTATTAAAGCGGAGGCGATATTTCACATGTCTGTCTATGATTCAATCGACAAAGATTCGATGGGTATTGGTTCTACAGAAGCTTCTACTGAACAGGATGTGACTTTTGCTGTTCTGGTCACGTTTGAACGCGAGGATGCTGCAGCGAGTTTTGGGATTACAAGTGTCGAAATAGTGGACGGCCCTAAATCTCTAAACTTTGGCTATATCGAGCCTGATTACGAGCCTGACTACGATGAAGACTACGAAATACCTTTGCCGCCGTCTAAAGATCAAAGCGACGATGAAGTGCCAATCTAGGTCTTCAACACGCGGTTCAGTGCTTCTGCAAATTCGGCGGCACTTCCCGGGGACGAATCCGGCGTGATCGCTTGAATAGATGTCTGAACAATTAAGTTGTAACTTTCTATTCCGATTAGTGATCGCGACGCATTTTTGCTTCTGACCAGACCATCGGGGATGGTCTCTACAGAATCCCGCAGACATTCAAAAATTTCTATCATTCGGTCTTCGTGAGTTTCGCGCTGCGGATCACGTCCGGTAATTGTATTGTTCATGATCTGCATAGTGGGATTACGTTCCCACGCGCTCCGAAACCAATAGATGCTGAAGCCGAAACGTTCTTTCAGATCGGTTGCGAGATTTTGTTCTTATGGAGTCAAGTGAGCCAAAACGTCGTTTTCCGCCACCTTGGCGCGTTGAGCGCAGCAGTAAAGATGCGTTCCGAATCAAGGACGCCAATGGGATCACAGTGGCTTGGGTTTACCCAGGTCTTAGCAAGTTAAAATGCGTCGAAGCTGTGGACGAGGCTTTTGACGGCCTCTCAGACGACTGCCCAGCCTGCGACTAACCGACTTAGGAACAAGCCGTTGCTTCGAATGTTCTGTCCCCTCCCACAATGGAGGTCTGTGATGGATTGGAACCGAGTCGAAGGTAACTGGAAGCAAGTTAAGGGCAAGGTCAAAGAACAGTGGGGCAAACTCACTGACGATGACCTTGATCAGATCAACGGCAAGCGCGAGCAACTCGAAGGCAAACTTCAAGAGCGCTATGGCTATGCGAAGGATCAAACAAAGAAGGAAGTGGACGACTGGTACGGCACAAGCTGGCCGGGTTAGCCACCAACTTGCCCCGTTTCGGCGGGGCCTTCTTATTAAGGATGCAACTCAATGCAGATCACATCGCCCGAGTGGGTCTGGGCAATCCTTATCGCGCTGGTCGGCGCCGCGCTGGCTTTCGGCATTATGCGCAATCGTCAACGGACCGCGCGCGAGGTAAGAATGACAGAAGACGTTACCGAGAGTCTCTACAAGAAAGGGGACCGGAAAGAACGAGACGCGCGACGTCGGTAAGACGCTAGAAAAATTGAATGTTGAAACGTGTTTAACGTTTTCGGATGTTGGCAACGAATGGGTCCCGTACTGGCAACCTTACTTTTTCTCCTCGTGTAGGAGCGCTTTCAGCAATCCCTTCACTTGCGGCGACTTCATCGGGTCTGGCCGGTCACAGTGGAGGCATTGGTACGTGCGTTGTCCTTTACCGCCCGGCGGCAGCATCAACTTCACGGGCCGCCCGCACTTCGGACAAACGCGCTCGTTTATAGGCATCGAGGTCACCCTGCCAAGGATCGCTCCATCCTAGTTCCTGCGCTGAATGAGAATCGAGTCCAATTTTTGGATTAGGCCGCGGCCAAAAGAAGCCCCGCGCCGGTAAGCGGGGGCAAACCAGCGCGGGGAGATGGGGGATATTCGTCCTACAGAACGATTTTAAAACCCCGGATTGGCGAAGACGTTCCAGGTCGCGTTTCGAATTAAAGGTCGGGACGGAGCCAAGCAGAACGTATGGAGAACGGCCAAACGGGAACTTGGCAGCGCGGAAGGACTTGAGTCACAATTCAGTTCAGTTGAGTAACCGGAGTATTGCGTATGGCCCCCCGCGCCAATTGGAAGGGTTTCCTTCGTCTGTCCTTGGTGACCTGTCCCGTCGCTTTGTATCCTGCTACTTCCGACGCGGAAAAGGTCAGCTTCAACCAGATCAATAAGAACACCGGGCACCGCATCAAGTACAAAAAAGTGGATGCCGAAACCGGCGAAGAAGTCGAGAACGACGACATCATCAAGGGCTATCCCGTCGATAAAGATACTTACATCGAAGTAAGCAAGGATGAACTCGAAAGCATCGCGCTTGAGTCGACGCGCACGATCGAGATTGACGAGTTCGTTCCAAAATCTGAAATCGATACCCGTTATCTCATCCGACCGTACTACTTGGTGCCTGACGGTAAGGTCGGGCACGACGCATATGCGGTGATCCGCGAAACAATCCGCGACATGGGCAAGGTCGCACTGGGCCGCGTCGTTCTAACGAGTCGCGAGCACATCATAGCCCTTGAGCCGATGGGCAAAGGGCTTATGGGAAATCTGTTGCGTTACCCATATGAGGTGCGAAGTGAAAAGGAATACTTTGACGACATTCAGGACGTGAAGGTCACCAAGGATATGCTGGACCTTGCGCGCCACATCGTGAATCAGAAGTCGGGCTCATTTGAACCTGAGAAATTTGAGGATCACTACGAATCCGCGTTGATCGAACTGATTAACCAGAAGCGCGCCGGTAAGAGGATCAGCGCGCCGACCGCCTCCCGTACCTCCGGAAACGTCGTGGACCTTATGGACGCCCTGCGGAAGAGCTTGGCAGGAAGCAAGCAGGCCGCTCCGCAGACATCCATGGCTAAACAGAAGAAAGCAAAGAAGCGCATCCCCGGCCAAAAAGAAATGCTTCTCCCGATCAGCGGGAAGGGCGGAGCTGCCGCTGCTGAACGCAAGAAGGCGGATAAGCCCCAGCGGTCTACCGCAAGGACACGCAAGGCGGGCTAGGCCATGAAGTCCCCTCGTGACCTCGCCACACGATTGCGCCAGCGAAAAGACGATGGCTATCTTCGCGAGACCTTCACGCTTCCAAGGCGTGATGCTCGACTTAAGGCGAGGGAGTTTCTAACGAAGTATCCTAAGGCGGCGTACATGACCGAGGTCGAGAGTTGGCGTGAACTTCCCAACGATGCGATTGAGTTCACGATGAAGCGCCTGCCTAGTGCAGATTGATACATGGGGCCTTTGATCCCGGGAGCCCGATTGTCGCCACCAAGTTCTTGATTGGTGGTAGCCGTAGGTGGTAGCATTCGCGAAGCAGTCGAGCTGATTTGTGCCCGATTTATCGCTGTTTTTGTGAACGCCCTTCGATTCCCCTAGGGAGCGCCACTTGAGTAACTCCGCCCCTTGCGAGGCGATTTATTCCGCTCCCAGCAAATCCCGGGTTTGACCCTTCCAGCTTATGGCATTGCATTGCGCTAAGTCGGTGATGCTGATGTCTGCCATCCGACCCTGAATAATTGCATCGGTGATGTGCGGATCCAGAAACGCAAACCGGATATTCTGCCGGAGCACGTTGGGATTGAGCTTTACGGCTTCCGCGAGGGTTTCGATGGTGTCGAACTTTCCATCGTTGAGCAGCTTCACCCAAGCATGAGCGCGCACAATCGCATTGACAAGTTGCGGATCAGGGCCGGTGGTCTCGTCGGGATGCGGGAACGGCGACTTAGCCGCCTCATAAGACCAAGGCAGATCGACAATTCTGGCGCGACCGGGCCCCATGCCGTCGGTGCAGTCTTGATCGGGGTCAAGCAAGCTCAACCTCAATGAGCTTTTGCGCAGATCTATGCGCGCGAGCGTAAGATGAAGCAGCTCACGGAAGCTGCCGTCTGTGCCGAGGTGCTTTGCAAACTCACGGCTGATAAATTCTGTGATCGCGGTCTCAACGGGTATTGCGGCGATCCGACTGACCGAGCCGGCATCGGCCTTACGGCCGCGTAATAGTGCTGAGCTGACGTAGAATCTGTACCTGACACCCTTCTTGGTCGAATAACTCGGGCTCATGAGATTGCCGCGGTCGTCGTAAAGTTTGCCCATCAAGAGCGCGCCGCTCTGGGTGCGTTTGACCCGACGCTCGACCTTGTGGGATTTCAGCAGCGCCTGGACGCTCTCGAATAGCTTCCGATCAAGAATAGGTTTGTGTTCGCCGCGATACCATTTGTCCTTGTGGGCCATTTCGCCAATGTAGAGGCGGTTCTTCAGCAGATAGGCGAGGGGGCCGTAGGTGAATGGAATGCCGCCTTGGTACTTCTTGAGCTTGGTGGTCCGCCGCTTGGTGACGATGCCTTTGGCATCGAGGTCGGCGATCAGCTTCTGGAAGCCTTGCAGCTCCAGATACTTCGTGAAGATGTATTCGACTGTCTTCCGTTCTGTCGCGTGGGGAACGAGCTTCTTGTCCTTGATGTCGTAGCCCAGCGGGATCGTGCCGCCGGTCCATTTGCCCTTTTGACGGGAAGCGGCGACCTTGTCCCGGACGCGCTCGGAGGATAGCTCACGCTCGAACTGGGCAAAGGACAGCAGCACATTGAGCGTCAGGCGCCCCATCGAGGTTGTGGTGTTGAACTGCTGGGTGACGGCGACGAACGAGATCGACTTGGCGTCAAAGGCCTCCACCAACTTGGCGAAGTCTGCCAGCGATCGGGTCAGCCGGTCGATCTTGTAAACGACGATGACATCCACTTCGCCGGCATCGATATCGGCCAGCAGCCGCTTGAGAGCAGGGCGGTCGAGGTTTCCGCCAGAGAACGCGGGATCGTCGTAAGGCTCGGGAATACACTGCCATCCTTGAGAGGCCTGGCTTTTGATATAGGCCTCACATGCTTCGCGCTGGGCATGAAGCGAATTGAACTCCAGATCCAGACCGTGCTCGGTGGATTTACGGGTGTAGACCGCGCAGCGCAGCGGCTTGATGGCGTTAGAGGCCATGGCCGATCGCCATACGCTTCGGCCGCGATGACTTCAATGCGGACTGGTCAACCTTGGGCCGGGCGCTTCGGAGCGGCTTTGCTTGGGCCTCGCCATCACCGGTGTCAGCCTGCTGACGGCGCAATCCGAAGAACCGCGGTCCGTTCCAGCGGGTACCGGTGATCAGGCGGGCAATCTCGGAGAGGTTGGTAAAGTCGCGGCCGGCATAGCTAAAGCCCTGCTCCTGGATCATGACCTGATGCCGTTTGCCCTTCCAGTCCCGGACCAGAACCGTCCCGGATTGCGCGCGGCGGGCGACGGTGAACTTCGCACCGGGTTTTTCAATCATCAGTCTGACCAACCGTTTCAGCTCGCGCTGGGTAGCCTTCGGCAGCCCGCCGTGGGCATTCTCCTGCAGGCGGTGGGCGACGCTTCGTCTCAAAAGATCGGGACCGAATGCCTTGGGAGGAGCGCGATGAAATAACTCCTGATAGCGCTTCCGCAGAACGGACTTGGGAGCGGCGGCGACAATCTTGAGTTCGGATTCCAGTTCGGGGTTTGGTTCTCGTCTCGGGTAATTCATGAGCCCTAGAGCAATGCAATTGGCAAAAAAATGCAGATCAAGCTTCTGTCCGCGCGCGTCGGCAGGAACGAAATCCGGTCGCCATTAATCCAGCTCGTCGCCCATCAGCTCACGGCGGATGAGGAGGGCAGCGTTGAGCATCTGCTGAGCCCGGTGTGCGGGGTCTTCAAAATTCATTACCATTTTTACGGCCGCCTGCAGGTTACCGCTTGCGGCGCAAACCTCTGCGGCCTTGGCGATGCTGGCGGCTTCCTGGAGGTCGCGCTGAATGTGGTGGAGGAAGTTCTTAACGACGGCGTCGGCTGCGGCTTGATCCATGTCTGTCTCCTGAAATGGGAGGACATGGATGCTCCGAACGTGGCGGAAGTCCACTAAATCCAGAGCAATCTAATTGCTCTTTTAGGCCTGCAGCCCAAGGGTTTCTGTAATCGGAAAGGGCAGCTGAACGCCCCATAATTGGCTTCCCAAGGCCTAGCCGCGGCCGCTCCTGGCCTTTTTCTGGGGGACCAGGAGTTGGTCGGCCGAGGTGCCGAGCGCCGCTGCCAGCCGCGCCAGAACTTCAATGGTCACGTTGCGCTTTTCGCGTTCAACCTGCGAAATATAAGTTCGATCGAGCCCGGCCTCGAGGGCTAGGTCTTCCTGTGAAAGCTCGGCGGCCAGCCGTCGTCGCCGCACATTTTCCGCCAAAATCGCGATGATTCCCGAGCCCTGTCGCATAGCAACAATGAGCCGCCGGGAGGACTTTCGGTCTACGGACTATGAGTCCCATAAATTTGGAGTTATGTAGACGATCGTCATCATTGCTTAGGGGCGATTTATGAGAACATTTTGGAAGGTTGGCATTCTTGGCTTTCTGGCTTGCTGCGCCATCGGTGCGGCGGTTCAGCCTCAACCCAAAGAACTTACGGAGGCTGAACGTGCGGCGAACGAGCGCCGCTCACGTGAATTGACCGCGATCTCTTATGCGAGGACGGTGATCCCGAAGCAACTGCGCGATCCCGCCTCGGCAACATTCGGCAAAATCAATGCTCATACAGATCGGAAATATAGAGGAAAGCCGGTAACCGCCGTGTGCGGCGCAGTAAATGGAAAGAACGGTTTCGGCGGCTTCACAGGAATGCAGGAGTTTGTGTTCATCGCGGAAACAAATTCGCTGGTCTTTGACAACAACACAGACAATTCGAAATTTGTGGAGCTCTGGAACTCGCTCTATGCCGGGAAGCACAACTGACGCGGATTCGCGTTATGAGCGTTTATGGAATGCATCAGCAGGCCCTTTTGCGGGCTGACGCCAGCTGCTACCGATCAGGCTTTTTGAAAGAGCCTGCAATTCTATGTCAGCTGCAGCGGCAAAGCGCCCAGCCGTTTCTGCGGAAGCTTTACAGCGGGTATCGGATCAATCACGGGCACTCTGTTCCTAGCGGGTGTCCCACCTATGTCTATTCCTTTGAGGACATGAAGGGGTGGCACCGAGCGCCTCGCAGAACGAGAGATGCGCCTCAAAGCGTACACCGCTGCCGATCGTCCCGATCGGCTGACACGAAGAGGTCATGCGCTGAACTTCTGAGCGTCTTTTCACCGCCCCGCGACCGCTGGAGCCGCTCGACTTGCCCGATGACCGTCGGTTAGCGTTAGAAATCGAAGCAGTTGCGGCGGCTAATCGGGCGGGCGCCAGGCTTCCCTAAGTTCCGCCACTTCAGTAAGTTCGATCTGGATGTCGAAGCGACTATCGTAAAGAGAGAGCAGCGAGTCATGAGTTTGGTCGGCTGAACTCGCCAAGGCATCGCGTACCACGATCGTCCGATACCCTAGATCAACTGCAGCGAGGACGGTTGCTAGCACGCAAACGTCGGTCTCTGCGCCCGAGATGATGAGGGTGGTAACCCCGCGCCCTCTAAGCCAATTGTGGAGCCGTCCATCAGCAAATGCCGAGTAGGTGGTTCGGTCGAATTTTTCCGCCGGCGGCGTGAGCCTCTGTAGCGGAGGGATAAGTTCCAGCATTTCCGGGTTTAGCCGCTCAAGCGTGACCGCTTCCCATTTTCTGTAATATCTCGCCCACATACCGGGCGCTTCTTCCGCGGACCTAGCTGGAATAAACCGCGTAAAGACGGTTCGTCTTGGCGAATGCGACGCCACTCGAGAAACGGGCGTCAGAATGCGCTCGACCCAAGGCGCGGCCCAAGGACCATCTGCCCCGAACATTCGCTGCATGTCGATGCAAAGGTGAATGCTTTGCTCAGTGATTTTATCCCGCAGCTTTCCCATCCTGCTCGCCTTCGACGCTCAAATGCATCGGCTTCGTCATTCTGCGAATCAGGCGTTCCACTCCCGCTCCGACGGCGAAGCCGACCACAACATCTGATGCCCAGTGAGCGAGAATCGCGATGCGTGTTGCCGAGAGAAGACCCGCGACGAGCCACACCGCGTCACGCTTCCTTGGAGGAAGCAGGGTTGCCGCGCCCGCAGCCGCTCCCATATGGATCGCGTGTCCCGAGGGAAAAGCATCATTCGCTCGCCCGGAAAAGTGAACACCATGTCTTTGTGCTTCAGAGAACTGGCGGTCAGGCCGTTTCTGATCGATGCCAGCTTTAAGAACGTGGGGAAGTATAGACGCTACGATGCTGGTAACCAGAAGGTGCGAACCGAGCTTTTGGTGGGGTAACGAAGTCGAAGTCCTTGTAGCCAGCCAAGCAACGCCCGCCGCCAACAACAAAAGGTGTTCATCAGCGCCCCAGGTCAAAAACCGCGCGGCGGCTTCGATGTCTGGATTTGTATATTTAGCCACAGACTCGGCGATGCTTCGGTCCAAATCCGTGGGCTTTATCTGCAAAAGTCCCATCCCGGTAGTTCTCCCGATTTCTGATGGAACTCGGATAAACGCGGCTGGTTTCCCAAGAGCTTAAAAAAAGGAGCAGAAAAGTGGAGTATCTGGTCCGTTTTCTCGCCGGCGGCGTGGTTGTGTCTGTTTTCGCGATGTTGGCAGATATTATTCGGCCAAAAAGTCTTGCAGGACTTCTTTCGGCGTCACCGGCTGTTGCTCTAGTCACCCTCTCGATTACGTTCGCTAACAGGGAGCCGGCTCACGCGTCCATCGAAGGCCGCTCGATGATCTTGGGAAGTGTCGCGCTTAGTTTTTACAGCACCATGGTGTGCTATCTGCTGGTGCGTACGCGACTATCCGCTCTGTCCGCGAGCCTTATCTCGCTTCCCATTTGGCTCATTATATCCCTGTCACTTCTCACGCTTTTCCCGGTACGCCTATGATCGAAAGGGTCAAAGTCGCCGCTCTCAGGGAGGGGCGCTGGTATGAATATGTGGTCCGCTTTCTGCTTGGCGGAATCGCGACGGTGTTAGCCGGTGTTGTTGCGGACGTTTCCGGACCCGAATACGGAGGGTTGTTCCTTGCCTTCCCTGCAGTTTTCTGTGCAAGCGTCTCATTGGTCGAGCGGCACGAGCGACGCCGGAAAGCCGAGAAGGGATTGAAGGGTGAACGTCGCGGTAAACTTGCAGCTGCTCTGGATTCAAACGGCGCGGCTATCGCAGGCATAGGGTTAGCGGCATTCGGGATATGCATTTTCCTCTTTGCGATGCGACCTGCAGCCTCTTTGTTGTCGGGCCTCATAGTGTGGTGCTTGATTTCTTATGGCTTGTGGCGAGCATTGCGGTAGTTGCAGCCCGGTGAAGACTTCATCCGGCAAGGCGACAAGCCGACCGAATGGCAATCGTTCTGGAAGGAATGGTGGCGCGGGATCACACACTGGCGAATGGCGGCAGGCAATACGTCTCGCTGCACATTGCGGGCGACTGGCCCGACGCCCAAGGGCTTTTTTTTAGAGGAAATGGATCAGTCGGTCTGCGCGGTAGACCCAGCCTCTTTATACGCCATACCGCACGAGAATCTTATTCGGACGTTTCGCGCCCGGCCGAACGTTGGGTTTGCAGTATGGCGCGAAACCATCGATGCTGCGACATTTAGAGAGGCTGTTACGAATAATAGCAGTCGCGCCGGAATGACCCGGTTAGCGCATTTCTTTTCGGAGATCCATTTCAGATCGAACGCGAACGGGTTAGTCGAGAAAAGCTCTTGTCCGCTGCCTCTCAGTGAGACGCAACTCGGAGAAACATCGGGTATGTCGATCGCAACGGTCAATCGGCATCTGCAAAAGCTGCGAAGGAGCAGGGCGGCTGATTTGAGCGGCCGGGTCGTGGTTGCGAATTTCCCGAAGCTGAACTCGATAGCAGACTTCGATCCGGAATACTTTCATCTGCAAGTCCAACCTAAGGTCTGAAAATCAGTATCTCGGTGAGACGTTCGATCGGCGCAAACGGGAACTCCAGTGTCGTCGAGAACTTGCCGGCCATGCAGGATACCACCGGTCTTGAGGACGAGATCGACCTTCATCCATGCGACGCGAGGAAAATCTTGCGTTTTCTGACGCCGAACCTGAGCGGCAAACACGAAGCTGACCATCGCTTTGCGTAAGGGCGTCAATAGGAAGACGATGGCAGCCTGGACAGGAGCCGCACGGCGATGCGTCCTCGATCACATTTCGTCTGCAAGAGGTTCCAGATAGCTTTTGTGATAACTGGTCGGATGCTTATTTCCGTCGAGAAGAACGGTCACTTTCCCCCCTTTGCTCACGGAAATCACAGTGCCAAGCTTGTCTTTAAGTTTTGGGCTGCGAGACTTTCCCACTTCTGAAAATCGGAAACGGTCGCCTCGTCGTAATATGTCGTCTCTCCAAATTCGTCTTTCATAAATTGTTCGCCGACTAGTTTATCAGCCTCCGCTATACCCGCCGATAATAGGGAGAATCTCGCCTGTTATGTAGCTGGAGCACGCTGGCGAGGCTAGGAAGACGTAAGCGGGAGCGATCTCTTCTGGCTGGGCAGGTCTCTTCATGGGTGTATCGCTTCCAAACTTTGCTACGTGCTCGGCATTTTTGTCCGCTGGGTTCAGCGGAGTCCAAACGGGGCCGGGCGCTACCGCATTAACTCGGATCCCGCGCGGCAATAAATGAGCGGCAAGCGAACGCGTAAAGGCGTGAATACCACCTTTGGTCATGGAATAGTCGAGCAGGTCCTTGTTGCCAAGTAAGCCTGTTACGGAGCCGGTGTTGATAATGGCGGTACCTTCCTTGAGGTATGGTACCACGGCTTTTGCCATGTGGAAGTAACCGTAAAGGTTGGTCTTGATGGTGCGGTCGAAGTGCCGCTCGGTCAAATCCTCGAAGGCTTTTACGTGCTCCTGAAAGGCTGCGTTGTTGACCAGGATGTCGATTTTACCGAAGGCCTTGATGACTTGCGCAACAGCGTCCCGGCAAAATGCGGAGTTGGCGACGTCGCCTGATATGGTCATGCACTTGCGGCCTTCTTTTTCGACAGCGGCCTTCGTTATTTTGGCATCGGCGTGCTCGTCGAGATAGAGGATGGCGACATCAGCCCCTTCCCGCGCGAACAGTACTGCGACGCTGCGGCCAATCCCGGAGTCACCTCCCGTGATGATAGCTACCTTCCTCTTGAGCTTCTCTGAGCCGATGTAGTAGGGCGCATCGAACATGGGCAGTGGATCGAGATCCGCCTCCGATCCGGGCTTTGTTTGGTGCTGCTTTGGAAGTGGGGGAACCGGGTATCGGCGTGCGCCCGTCTGGGGAGCGCTATCATCAGGCTTTTTGGCTCGCTCTTCCGCGGCGTCGATCCTCGCCTGGATCTCGCGTTCCTCGCCTGCTGTGTGCGAAGCATCAGCAGCGTAAGATTCTGATTTGTTGGTTTTGCCTGCAGTCATCGGTCTTTCTCCATGTATCCAAGGCAAACCCGAGGCTTGAATGGATGTTCCTTCGGGACGCGCCGAAGTACCGAGACTATGGTTCTTGGGATTGGGCAGATTCTGCGCGCACCCGATCAGTCAACGACTATTACGGGATAGCGTGGCCTGGTTAGCTCAAAAAGAGGCTATCCGGCAGCAACCGCCGCATGGCTTCAGCCGTGGCAAGAATATCGCTCATGAGACGACATTACCCCGCCACCGTACATCTGCGAAGGATTAGACCCGGTGAGGGAGGTAGATTCTTTCGGAACGAAGAAGCTATCCGCCGTTATCGAATCTCTGAGAACCCTCGTTGACGGCGCAAAGAAGCCCGGAATGCCGCTAAGTGTCCTGAGCAATATTGCGCGCAAGGCGCCTCTTGGATCGCTTTTAGTCGCATTTCTGCTCAGAGTAGCGATCGGTAGGCGGCGTTAGTTCCTAAAGGGGCTGATCATCCTCAGGAAATGGTTGCGACACAAGGGAGACGATGTCGCCCCCACCAAGATCCTCCTCCGGAGGCGGCTGTTCACAGTTGGTCGCAGATCGCGTCTAGCTCTTTTCGTACTGCGCCTGCCGAATTCCCGACGCGCTCGATAACGTTCCGAAGTTCCTGTTCCGTCACGTGAAGATGTTTCATCCGAAGATGTTTCATCCAAAGACGCAAGTTCTCTTTGTCGTCGATCGCGATTTGAGAGCGGCTTAGCGGGCTCCTGCTGCTGACCCGGTTCATCTGGCTTCCCTCGAAGCACGACGGTCGTGCGAGAAAAACGCTGCTCCGAGATTCCCGTTCCAGCACCGGAACTTCAATTTGCCTTGTAGTATTTCACAAAACAGGAGGCTGACGTGGGTTTTGGTAAAGGCGCATTGCTTTGGCTGATTGGACTTCCGCTCCCGATTATCATTCTTCTTGCCTTGTTCATGAACCGTTAGGAGCGCCGCAATGAGCGTAGGCACAATCATTCTCATCATTCTCATCATCGCCTTGCTCGGCGGATTTAGTGGAATCGGCGGCGGTCCTTTTTATGGCACGGGATATTATGGCGGAGGTGGACTCGGCCTTGTGATCGTCATCCTTTTGATATTGTTGCTCATGGGAAGGATTTGAACGATTACTCCAACAACCGCATCCTCGCGAGCCGTTTGACCGTTATAGCCCATATCGCGCTGGACTACGCTACTAGGCCGGACTGTTCGAGTGTTTCCTTTCTCGCCGGCATAAAAAGAGAACGCACCGATAATTCAGACGTTCCTTGCTGGAGCAGTCAGTTATGCTGGATTGCCGCCCACCGAAAGAGCCTTTCGCAAGGCCCGTGCAAGAGTCTCGACTGAATAGGGCTTCCGAATAAGTTCAACGCCGTTCGTGCTGCGCTCTGCTAACGCTGTCGAGTAGCCGGTGGTAAGCAAGATTGGCAATCCGGGGTATTTATCGCCAATCAAGTGAGCGAGCTCGACGCCATTCATGCCAGGCATCATCACGTCCGAAAATATGAGATCAAACGCGAATTCGTCCTCGTTGACCAACGATAGGGCATCGTTCGCCGATTTAGCCCATTTCACCGCGTAACCTAAATCTCGAAGCAACTCGCTCGTGAATTCCCCGACTTCGTGATTGTCCTCGACCAAGAGGACTCGCTGACCGCGCCCGCTTTGTAGTGCGTCCTGCGCCACCTTTATGCCGCCGGTTTCCGCCGCTGGCGGCTGTGCTCTGGGAAGATAGATCGTAAACGTTGATCCTTCGCCAAGCGTGCTTATGACCCTGATTTCTCCGCCAGACTGCCGCGCAAATCCGATCGCTTGACTAAGTCCGAGACCGGTGCCCTTTCCAATTTCCTTCGTTGTAAAAAAGGGCTCGAAGACCGCATCAAGGTCTTGGGTGGCGATCCCGGAGCCGTGATCATTGACGGAAATCGCCACATATTGCCCGTCCTTTCCCGGAAGGTTGCGTAACGCAGGAATTCCGTTGGATGCAGAGACAGCAATTACTAACTCGCCTTCACCGTCCATCGCGTCGCGCGCGTTTACCGCGAGATTGACCAGCGCGGTCTCGAATTGCACAACGTCGGCGACCGCGAACATATCCTCATGCCCCAAATCCAGGCCGATCCGGATACGACTGCCTACAAGAGGGCGGATGAGATTAGTGACGCTTTCTATTTGGTTGGCGACATTGAATATCTGAGGCGCCAACGGTTGTCGTCGAGCAAACGCCAGAAGCTGCGATGTCAGTTTGGATGCCCGCTCGACCGTATCGGCGATGGCATTGATATAACGATTGCGCCGTTCGATTGGCAAATCTCGCCGACGGAGAAAATCCACCGCTGAGCGAATTATAGTTAGAAGGTTATTGAAATCGTGCGCGACACCACCTGTAAGCTGCCCGACAGCTTCCATTTTCTGAGCGTGGCGCAACGCGTCTTCGTTCTGCCGTCTCTCTGTTATGTCGACAGCTTCGGATAAAACGCCGTTAATGTCCCCATTTTCATCTCGCACCGGCCGCATTGCGAAATCGAAATGACGGGTTCCGGCAGGTAGGTTCAGAGCGAGTTCAAATTTCTCCGTCTGGCCGGTTAGCGCTCTCCCAAAGGCAGCACGGATGCTTTCGGCAATCGCCGGATAACCACCAAACCAAGGCCCATCCCAGTAGAATGTGCCGATCAAATCATCCATTTTGGCTTTAACGCCTGCCAACGCGATGGCGTTGACGTAAATAAGCCGTCCCTCGAGGTCGAGCAACACTTGATACTGATTACTTGTCTCTAGCATTGCTCGGAGTTGAGCCTCGCTCGACCGAAGCTGATCTGTTCTCTCCCTTATCTTGCGTTCAAGCGTCTCATTAAGGCCCCGAAGGTCGATCTCGGCTTGCTTTGCAGCGGTGATGTCGTGGGCGACACCGATAAAGCCGATGTGTTGTCCAGCAGGATCCCACCGAGGCTGCGATTCGGACCGCATCCAGCGCCATTCGCCATCCGCGCGCCGGTAACGTCCCTCCAAGATAAAAGGTTGAAGTGACGCTTCACCGCTTAGGCTCTCCCGAATGATGCGCGATACGTCATCGGGATGTATAATCTGTCGCCAGTCAAATTTTAACGCTTCCTCATAGGGAAGCCCTAAAAATTCCAAGTATGCCCGGTTTGCGAACGCGCGTGTCCGATCCATCTGGGTGACCCACATCGGAACGGGTGCGCTATCAGCAATCAGTCGAAATCGCTCCTCGCTCTCGCGGAGCATTCCCTTGGCCAAGACGCGTTCGGTAATATCGATGTGGGCGCCGATTAATCGAATTGGTCGTCCATCGTCTTGGCGATCAATCCGCGCCTCCGCGGCAATCCATCTCAGCGCCCCATCGTTAGGGCGGATAATTCGATACTCAGCGGAGTACCGTAGGGCGGTACCCCGGACACACTCCAGGAAATGCTGTTCAGTCCGCACTCGGTCTTCGGGATGGATTCTCCGAACCCAATCCTCATGAGTTTCGTTTGCCGCTTCGGGCGGCAGCCCATGAATCGCCAAATACTCAGGTGAACGGAAATTCTGAAATCCCTCTCGCAGGTCTACAACTACGCCGCCCACGCGAGCTATCCGTTGAACCTCTGCAAGCTGGCGTTCACGGTCCCGAAACGCCTGTTCCGCGGACGAGATTGGTTGGTCCAAGATTGCGTTCCCTAAGCCCTAACGAAGCCTTTTGTTAACCAGGCGATTTCCCGTCGGGAGAAGATTCATTAGGAGGGAACTTGGTTCCAGCAGAGGACTAAAATCTTTCAACTCGCGGACCTCATTGCGCACGCTGCCTATCACGGCCCGGGCCGTGGCTTTTAGCGGTGACCGCGAGATCAATTGCACTCCCGCCTGGTGGGGGTCAGAGTGGACCGATCGGCAGGACTAGTTCAGGCCCCTTATTCCTGACATTTCCCACCTTCTTATCGACCGGGAATATCTCGAGCCATTCGTCGGGGCAGGGCTTTAGCAACGCCAGCAGTTCGTCGTTACTCGCAGGCTCCGCCCAGCCGCTTTGGCCAATCGCTTTCGCACAGATGCAGGCCATGCGATTGTGGATCTCGGCCATGGCGTTATTCGGCCCGCAGATGAGGATCGTGCAACCTCTTACCGATCGGACAACGGTCACCATGCGCTCGGTCGGTGCGAGATTTTGATCGTACTCGAGTTCGGCGCCGGAGAACTTCAGCGTAATTTGATTTCGGACCCGTCGTCAGCGAAGCGAGCGCGGCCGCACATCAGCATTCTTCCGAGATAGCTTTGCGAAGGCGGGTCATTGGCTGACATGGGGGGACGGAGTGCGACACATGACCAACCGCCGCGGCTTCGTCGTCGTTGCGGGCTAGACGGTGGCATTGCTGGCCGTTTGTATCTGAACCCTAGCAGGGGAGACCGCTTCCTCTCGGCTGCGGTTGCGTGTCCGAAAAACGCGTGACCCCTTAAACTCCGGCCGCGTCAACCCTCGGGGTAGCGCGGCTTTTGGTTGTTGGACCTCTCGGGAGCGCTGGTGTTCGGCTCTAGATCTTGGCCGTCAGGTTGAGGCGACGGCTTTGGGCCGTCCTTTTGGCCGTCCTTTTGGCCGCCCTGCTTTCCGCCCTGATCTTGCGCGCCCGGCAGATCGTTCTCGTCTGCGCGACGCGCCTCGGGCTTTTCCCTGATGACTCGTTGCTGCTGGTCTGGCGGCGTTTTGTTGTCAGCCTGCGCCCGTTTCTTGTCGGCCGGCTGTTCTTCGCCTCTGTCTGTCCGAACAATACCTTGGCCCTTGTTATCTTGCATCGGTGACTTCCTTGTAAGGTGTGGGGCTCAATGTATGGAAGCGAGGACCGTTCCCACCGCGAGTACGAGAAGCTCAGGAATCGTGGGTTGGTCTGGGGAATGCGAGGGGCGGTAGCACATTTCAGCCCGGAATTGATCGCGAGCAATCGGCTTGAAACCATGAACCCCGGCGCTAGGGGCGTGGGAAGCGCAGGGCATGGACCCCGCGGCAGGATGACGTAGGAGCGACGGGGGCCTTTCCGGAGGGTACATCCGCCCTTGGCATCCGAAACGTCGCTCGTCCACTCCAGTTCCGAACCGAAATTAGTAATCAGCCCGGCCGGCGCAGGGCATTTCCGGTTGCGTCTACTCCGGCCGGGCTTAGCCGCCGGAGTTCCGGCGACATAGGGCCAACCGGGAGGGTTCTTCCTCTGTTCCAGCCCTGTTCATCACCCGAAAGGATTACTCGATGCCAAGACGACTACAGCTCTTGGGAAAAATACCGGGATCTATTGGCTAGCGTGTTGACTGGATGCAGGAACCTACACAGGTACAACGGCCGCCAACTGAGGCGGTCCTACATTTTAAAGATGTAGGACGCGTAGGCTGCGGCGAATGTCAGGAAGCCGGTAGCTATGACTGCCAGCAAAATCCATTCTATTGCCGACTTGCGATGCGGTTCAAACCCATTGCTGAGCTTTGTCATCCGCGCAGTTTCAGTGAGATCCTGCAAAATTCAAGTAGGCCCCCCTCCAATCAACTGGGCTGTCCGATCGGGATTGATTTCGCCGTCGAGCCAGTCCTGCTCGTTCGCAAGCGCGAGCCAGGCTTCCGCCATCCGCCGATAGCGCTTCGCTTCGGTTTCCTTGGTCGCGGCCTGTGCGAGCTGCGCACAGTTCTCGGCATTTTCCCTGAACCTTTGAAAGTTGTTCATGCGCGGGATCTCCACTTCATCGATGGCCGGTCGGGTTTACTGCCGCCGAGGGTTTTCGGTGGACCGTTCACAATGTGCGCGACGGCGACCTGGGCGACGAACTCGCAGACCTGCTTGTCGGCCGCGAGCATCAAGGCTTTCACGCCCGCCACGACGTGCGGCTTCTCTTGCTCGGCCTTGGAAAGGGTCAGGACGTAAGCCCGGGCGTCGGACAAGGTTTTAATCGGCTTGCCCTTCCGCGGCGTGATCGGACGCATGAGGCGCGTGTCCCACGACATCAGACCAGCCTCAGCGAAAACTGGCGGGCATCGCTTGTATAGGAATCGACGAAGTCCTGCAGATAGGAGGGGACGGGCTGGCCGATAATGTCGTGGCGACGCTGGATCTCTCGCGCGATGTCTTCGGAGACGTCAGCAGACCATCGTTCGGCGGTGTTGAAACTCACCACGCGGATTGGGTCGCTGTACTGGCCGGTGATCAGGTTCTGGATTGTGGTCTCGAGATCGGCCTTCTCGACGTCCGTCTCGCGATAGGCCCGGCCGATCCGGCCAAAATCGTCCTGGACTATATAGACCGTGACATCTCCGGAATCCGGCACAAGGGATGGTGTCCACCCTGAACGCATGACGCGACCCTCAACGCAACAGAACAACTTGATTCAAGCGCCGGATTTTATCCCGGTTCCGCCAGCTGAAGATCAAAAAAAGCCCTGCAACGAGCGAGCCGTATGCAGGGCTAATGGAGGGATGATTGCGCCGTCTTTAAGCGGATGTAACCGGCAAGCGCCCCGATCGTTCCATCGAGACAAACAAGTTCCGATGCGGGATCGATACAGTGTCGAGCCGACAATGAAATAGCGTGAGCGGGGTCTCGCACTGCTTAACTGGCTCAATTGCTGGTGCAACTGGGTCGCGGTCTCTTTCTGTTTTTCCGGATGACCGGCCGCGGCTTCGGTATTAACATTGGGGCAATCCAAGGGCCTTGGAACGGCTTTGCAGTGTTGAGTAGCGCGTATGCCCCGTCACCCTCAGAAGCCGCCATTTGAAATTAAATGGAAGCAACTCGCGGAAGAAGCCCGAGCAGAAGCCGACAGGTTACCTCACGGCCGAGCGCGCGATGCGCTGTTAAAGAAGGCGCGCCAGCTTGAAACAGCGTGCCGTATGACCGAGTGGGTATCTTCGCCGGGATTGCGGCCCCCTGTCGATATGACGAAATTAAAGCCGTAACCGCGGGCTGAACTTTCTCCTGAAAGCGGATTTGTCCCCTTGAGTAGGAGGAGAAATGCCTCGGTATTTTTTTAATATCTTCCACAATCACACTCATATCGACACCGTGGGCGAGGAGTGGATAAGCGGCTTGGACGGAGGCGACGCGTGCCACGGGCGACATCATCAGAGACCTCAACGGCGAATTGAGGCCTGGCCAAGACTGGCGCATGGAAGTGACGGGCGAGTTCCAAAATCCAGATGTGAGGGCAGTCAGCGGTTCGACGGCAAGGGCGCTTCGCTAGTCCAAATACCACCGGCGTTCCGGCAATTTTTTCCGGTGACTACGGCCTTTATGCAGTATTCGAACAGAAGCTGTTTCGAGTGAGGGGTGACGACGATGGCGGTATAGGCGTCTTTGGAGATACTTTCCGCCAAACCTCGTCGACTTCTATGCTGACGGAGGCGTGGAGCTTATCGGGCTGCAAGACGCCAGGCCTCACGATAAATTCGGTGTGGCACTCGCATAAGCGCACGGGTCGCCCCATGCTCGGGCTCTCGACGCGATTTAAGCGCTGTACGGGGCGGGCGTTGGTGGTGCGGTCGTCAGAAGCCCTTATTACCGCAGCTTACCAGTATGAGGTCAGCAATGGCCTAACAGTGCAGCCGAAGGTGCAGTACATTCGACATCCGGACGGAGGTGCGACAAATCCACAAATGGCCCGGTGTACCGCTGAAAGATTCATTGGGATGCGAACCCTTGTGAAGTTCTGAACCATCTCTCAGAAAACGAATAGCGCCGCGGTGCCTTCGGACTGCTGACAGCGGAAATGTCATCCAAGAAATTGATGGAAAGGGCCGCTCCCACAGCGGCCCCTTCTCTCACCAAGTGCCAAAGCTGAAACCGACGCTCGGGCCACCGCCGTAATAGCCGCGATCATAATAACCCGGCCCCCGGTAATAGCCGTAGCTGCGGCGCACTGCGTACCCGTCATCACCGCCATAATAGCGCTGAACGTAGCGGGGGCCGCGGGTCCGGTAGCAACGTCCGTACTCGTTACAGACCAAGCGAACCTGGTCGATGGCGGGGGCCTCCCAATATCCGACGGCGGCCGGACTGAGCGGTGCCGCGACTGCTGCCGATCCCAGCAGCGCTGCGGCTACGGCGCCAAGTGCGATTGTCTTCATGTCTTCCTCCTTGATGTGAACTAGTCGATCTCTTCAATAACGCGACGCTCATGGGGTTCGACGACGTAGGTGCGGCTGTCCCGGTGGATGTACCGGTACTCGCGAAGCGTTGGCGCGTCCCGATAGACTTCCTCAGGGAATGCCTCGATCTCCACGTCCGCCGGCACGCGTTCGCCGGTGCGGATTACGGTCCGGACCGAGCTGCCGGTGGTCACCCGCTTCTCGCGTTCGACAGGACGGGCCTTGGCGTGCCGCCGAATGACTTCCCGATCGCGGTCGGTAAACGTAGTCTTGCGCTGCTCCGTGCGCACCGGCGCAGCAGCCGTCGAGCGGCCCGAGTATGGCAAGACCGTCACAATCTTGTATGTAGACGGTTCGATGATCACGATCTCGTCCTTCACCAGCACGAAGTTATATCCGCGGTACTGGGGCACGATCTCGACCACGTCGGCCGGCAGCGGCTGCAGGCGGACGTCGCGCGGGACTACCGTACCCACCGACAGGGAGAAGTTCACGTTGGTCAGCGGTTGCACATTCAGGTGCGAAATCGAGGCACTGATTCGGGTCCGCTGCTGGTCGTTGATGTTCACCGCCGCGTTCACGCTGGTGTTCGACGAACGATCTGCGGTGCTCTGCTGATTGTTCGGTTGCTGGGCCGTGTTAGTGGAATTGTTACCCGACGGTGACTGTGCCTGATTCGTGTTGGAGGATGCGGGGTTGGTGCTCGGCGTCTGGTTGTTCGTGTTCGAATTGGTCTGAGCCTGGTTGGCCGAATTGTTCGATGCCGGCGCTTGGGTGGTGCTGGTGCCCGTACCGGAATTTGACGACTGTCCTGCAGCTGTCTGCCCCGTCGACGACGGCGTCTGGGCAGAATTCGTGGACGGCCTAGTCTGCGCGGATTCGGTCGAGTCGTTCGCCGGTGTCGACGTAGAAGTCGACGGCACCGCGGAATCCTGCTGACGCTGGGTAGAAGTCGGACTAGAGCTCGACGAATTCGGGGAAGATTGCGCCAAAGCCGAAGTCGCGATTGCAACGGCAGCCGCCGTAGCCAAAAATAAATGCTTATTCATCGCTGAAACCTCCTAGGTGCGAACGCCTATCAACCCGCACCGCCGGTCCCTGTTCCCGGGAAAATGTGGCAACTCGGGCTCGATTTTTTGCCGGAAGCTTAGGATTGCTGCTGCACCGAAATAACAGGATGGTTTGAAGCGGGAAAAACTGGAACTTAGGCGGCATGTTCTCGTTTGACGGGAGGACTAACCCTTAGGAGGACATTATGAAGAAGTTGATCGTGTGCAGCGCGTTGGCCGCTTTCGCCCTCGGCACCCAGGGCGCCAGCGCGGCTGAGTTCTACATCGTCCGCGACGCAACCACCAAGAAGTGCACGGTGGTTGACACCAAGCCTACCACCACGACGACCGTCGTCGGCAACGGCGTCTACAAGACCAAAACCGAAGCTGACTCCGCCGTGAAGACCATTAAGGTCTGCACCGAGCAGTAATTGTTCGGCGCTGAATAATTTTAATCAACCACGGGAGGCGCAAATGCCTGTCTTAATTCTCTGGGCCGTTCCTGCCGTTCTGTTCGTTGGTGGTGTCGGCTATTTCCTAATTCACATGCACTAGTTAGAAGCATCCTCCAACGGCCCGTTCGGCATTCCGCTGACGGGCCGTTTTTTTTGCGCGCATCACTGCGTCAGCGCCGCCGATCGCATGTTCGGGAGCTTCTTCATGCGATGTGTCGGTTGCGTGTTGTTGCTTGCCACTGGCTTTGTTGGCCCGGTTACGTTCCCGGAACTCCGAAGCTCTCGGTCCTACCTGCCCGTGGCGTTCCTTTGAAGCGACTCATCTCATCACCGGAACCAGCACCGACGCGACCCGTTTGGTGTTCATGCGATATTCGTTAGGAAGAAAGACAAAGGCTGGATGGTCTGGGACACACTGACCGGCACTTCTGCCCAGCTGCACGGCATCGCTATGGACGAACTTTCTGAGTCCCTGGCCGAACGTTTCGCTGAACGTCTGAACGAAAAAATCTCACGAACGGGCATGGGCGAGAGGACTAAGCGCACATGATCGGCGTCACGAGCGCTCACATGGAAGGGCTCATTCGGCTAGAAATGAAGCCTTTCGAGATTTGCCTTGATCTGACAGACATCAGCATCGAAGGCAGAGGTAAGGACTGGCGCGCTTGCATTGATCGGGAAGTCGCGCGAGATCACCCGGATTGCCTGGCCGCGCTTACGCGGGCGGTCTTGACGCTGAAAAGCAAGTTCTACTTGGACGAGTGATACCGATGCAAACATCGTCCGGAGCATCGAAGGCTGCAAAACACGCTCTGATCGCCGATTCAACGAGTTAGTCGCAAAATCCGTCGCGTCTCAGAAGGGACTTGTTAATCGCAACTCCCGCCTTCGCGCCTTCTCCAATGGCGATACTGACAAGTAAAACGTCACGGGACATACCTACGTCTACTCCGGCCGGGCTTAGCCAGTCGGTAGTCGGGCACGGTCAGCCTTCCGATTTGTTGCAGCCAGCGCTAGGAACCTTCCCGCGCCTCGTTCGTTCGCCCAAGAAATCCATGCAACGGAGGAAATAGAATGTGGAATAAGAACGGTTCTCATAACGAGCCGTACGTTTTGGACCAGAAGAACGATCCGTCCCCAACAAAAGGCACCGACAAGCCGTGGGAGCGTCCGGGACAGAAATCACAAAACCCTGGCGAGCCAGACGCGCCCAAGCCGGACCTAGACCGGTGGAATAAGAGTATCCAAGGCAAATAGAGAAGGGGCTCGTCGCAAGGAAGCGTTGAGCAACGGCTACCCGCATAGTGCAGCCTGCCATGCCATCACAGCCTTCCCCGATCACGGATATGGCGAACACACGTTTGATATCGAGAAGTCATCCAACCCCAGATTTAAGCGAGGTGCCTTCGAGGCAAGGTCAGGCGTCCGCGGCGTGCCAATAACAGAAACGCCCGCTTAGGAGTTTCCCGGCTTCTTTCGAGGATTTCGACGATCCGATCACTTCCAAGCATTCGACCACAAGTCGAACGTAACCAAAATTGTAACTGAGTGGATGGGAGATATTTTTGAGCACCTTCATTTTCATGCTGACTCCGGAAACAGCAACTGCGATCGGCGAGCGCATGCTAACGGAACTGTCTAGCAGGTTTCCGGAGCACGAGTTCGAATTTGCCGAGTCCGAAATGGATGATTTGGAAAACGCGATCTCGCCGATCCTAGACGACGAAGACCGTCCCGGTTGCTACACATGTCCGGAAGATTCCGAAGTTGAACGTGTTCAGGAAGCCTTTGGCCGCTTACTAGCGGACTCGATCGAGTGGAAAGCGTCGTAAAACGGGTGTCGCAAAGGCTTTAGACCTCGGCATGAGCCTCTCAGGCCCTGCTCGGGTAAGGCGGGTAACCGCATTGAACTGAAGCGCTTGCCCTGGCCAAACACAAAAACGCTGAACTCATCATCGCTCGGCTCGACCGTTTCTCGCGTCGCGTTAGCTTCATCGCCCAGATCATGGAGCAAGGGACGAGGGCACATTGTTATCCGGCCCAACGACTGTACTAGTACGCATCCGGCTGGGCGGTTTCGAAACACGGGCACCTTAAAGGCACGCTGAATGATGTCTCTGATCGCCGAGGTGACACCGTCGATTCGCCACAGTAAATGGAAGCCATTCCGCCTACGATTGCCACTCTAGCGATGGTTTCTCTCGACCCCCGACCGGTCAGGGCGCGCTCAATTCACTTACGCACAGCTCGCCGCCGGTTGTCTTTTGCCGCTGTTCGGCTTTGTCACAACAGGTTTAGCCGGGTGGCTAGCAAAGCGCGGTAGGTAGTTTTTCTTCGTGCGTGCAGCGAACATTTCACGATGCGGCTTCCAGCTTTGTCCGAACGGAAAGAGCTAGAGATGATAATACGTAGGCTGCTGATTGTTATTCTTGTTTTCATATGCACAGCTAGTCTTGCGGCGGAAGTAACGGGCATCCCTCGTATCGTTGACGGCGATACCGTGCAGGTTGCGAATACTCGGATCCGGCTTCAAGGCCTGGATGCGCCTGAGACCGACAAGTGTGCCTGAATCAACAGGGTGAACGTTGGAGCTGCGAAGGATTCGCGCGAGATGAACTGACCCGACACGTAGGGGCCGGCAACCTGATCGCGGCTAGGAGGGGCAACGGAGTTGGTGCGAGCGGGGGATCCAAAATTTCGGATCCAAAACGTTAAATACCGTTTGCCGCACAGGCAGCTTGCCGTGCTGATGCGATGGGAAAATGCTCTGCGCACGGATTCCGGAATAAGTGAAAAATGCCTCTGACACCGTCGGCATGTCAACAAGCGGTCAATCGAGGTGTTTCTCCGACGAACCCATGAGATTGGCTCATGCCCGGACAACTAGTTGTCGCCTACTTGCGGTCTCCGCAGCCAACCGGGTAAATCCCTTTGAGTGATGAACGAGAAGAACGTAATGCCCCCCGGGCCGACACAAAGGCTAGCCTGCTCTGAGCGTACATTCTACCCAAGAGCCGCGGATGCCGAATTCTCGAAAAGGGTTTTGTTCGATCGAACACGCTTGTAATCCTGCGAAGTACTGAGCGTCAGCAGGGCTTCGCAAGTGAAATCTCAAGTGTGATGCTGGCAATTGACTTCGCGCGAGCCATATAACGCCAGAGAAAATCTGCACTAAGACATTGGCGTATTCCTCTAAGCCCGCAACTCCGAAGTCAAATTTAGGTGACACCGTAACGAAGCGAGCGCGCAGCATCGGACTCGTATATTTCTTCACGAGCAATCGGCTGACCTGGCAAAAGGCCAGGAATGAATCTTCCTGCCTAAGGCCGAAAAGGCCGCTTTCTCTTGCATCTTTGAAAGCCAGCGGATCTAGGGCGGAAAATGTGCCTACGGCGAACGTTGAAAAATCCTCTCGCAGAGAGGCACTCTCGGTCTCCCATTGGGATTTTAGCTTCGACCATGACCGATCGATTTCTGTGATTGGGACCAGTTGCATGAGACACCTTCAAACCAGCACCCCATGTAGCCATATTTTAGTTACTGGATGGCAAAGCTCAGTTTGTATGGCTCTAAACTTCCCGATTTTGAACCCAGACCAACTCGAATCTGCCGGCATTGGATCGGCTGATCCTGGGCGAAAGAGGGACCACCCGCGCGGTTAGCGTTTACTACAACGGGAACTGCGAACACGCCAGTTCGTTGAATTGTCGATCATGCATCTCGTCGAATTGCTCTTACCTCTTCAGGACAACCGCGGGACGCCCTTTCCGAGAGGCCTCTTTAGGGCTGTTCAGGAACACCTGACCGACGCCTTTGGGGGCGCGACTGCCTTTATCCGCGCTCCGGCCGAAGGGACAGCGCGGGCGGAGGAGGAGCTCGAGAGAGACGAGATCGTGGTATTCGAGGTAATGGCGAAAGAATTGGATCGTGATTGGTGGCGCGAATATCGCGCGCAGCTTGAAAGCACGTTCAAGCAGCGGAAAATCGTTATCCGGACCCACCAAGTGGAGTTGCTCTGAGCTAGGTGCTCACCGGGATCAAGAACGCGCGGACGCCTCGTAAGCTCGCGTATTTGAGCGGGTGGAGCGCGGAAATATGATTTCCTCTTATGAGCTTACGGCGCCGGGGTCTGACCGGTATTTATCAATTGCGAAACAGCTGTGATGAGCTGCGCTGTGGCGAAGGGCTTCGTAAGCACTATGCTATTTGGCACGCCCCTAGAAGCCCAATCGGCGCCCCCGTGGCCGGTTATGTAGACTACTGGAATATCTGCGTTGATCTCGCGAGCTCGACGCGCGACATCCCAACCATCGACCTTTCGGCCAAGATTTACGTCAGTGATCAGAGCCCGATATTTCGGCTCATCCGCGTCAAACAGTTTGATCGCTTCTTCGCCGGTCGAAACAACTTTTCCATCGTATCCACCGTCTTTCAGGGCTTCTTCCAACAACGCCTGAAGTAGCATCTCGTCTTCGACGACAAGGATGAATATTTCACCGGTCACGATGCAGCCTTTCGGCTGCAGCGCAGCCCGTCACCAGCAGAAGAGCCGATGGACATTTTCATACCTTATATGCAGATGGGGTCCGCTCGTTCTCGAGCACTTGGCTAGATCGCGTATGGGCTTTCGAAAACTAAATTTACTCATCGATCAACGAACAAAAAACGCGCCGTGGACCTGGTTTTATAGATAAATCGTCAGCGTCAACGCGGTCGCAAGTCTAAGGAACCAATTTTTGTCGCACTTAAACGAGTTGTTTAATTGCGTTGACGTTGAGCGGTCAGAACGGACTCCATCCGCTTGTGCCGAGTTCCGGCGTCACGGTCTATATTGTCTCTAGTCGACTTGGCGCGATTCGCGGTGAAGCGGTAATGGCTGCACCATTCTCACCTGCGCCCTGAACCATTGCCGATATCCACCACGGAATGCCCCTGATCCTGGGCGAGCACGATTAGGCGAGCGGCTATCGCTGCGCGGTCACGGTATCCATGCCGATTGCGATAGTGGCGTGCCGGTGGCCTTATCTGCGCTCAGGGGGCTGACCGCTTTCAGCAAGTTTTTCACCTGAGGGGACTTGATTGGGTCTGGCCGGTCACAGTGGAGACATTGGTACGTCCGTTGTCCTTTACCACCCGGCGGCAGCATCAACTTCACGGGCCGCCCGCACTTCGGACAAACGCGCTCGTTTATAGGCATCGAGGTCACCCTGCCAAGGATCGCTCCATCCTAGTTCCTGCGCTGAATGAGAATCCAGTCCAATTTGTGGATTAGGCCGCGCCAAAAAAAGCCCGCGCCGGGAAGCGGAGGCAAACCAGCGCGGGGAGATGGGGGATATTCGTCCTACAGAACAATTTTAAAACCCCGGATTGGCAAAGACGTTCCAGCTCAAATTTCGAACTAAGGGTCAAGACAGAGCCAGGCAGAAGAGAGAACCGACCAAGCAGGAACTTGGCGGCGCGGAAGGACTTGAGTCCCAATTCTGTTCAGTTGAGTAACCGGAGTATTGCGTATGGCTCCCCGCGCCAATTGGAGTGGTTCCTTCGTCTGTCCTTGGTGACCTGTCCCGTCGCCTTGTATCCCGCCACTTCCGACGCGGAAAAGGTCAGCTTCAACCAGATCAATCAGAACACGGGGCACCGCATCAAGTACAAAAAAGTGGATGCCGAAACCGGCGATGGAGCTCGGAGCGGGTTCGAAATTTGATTGCTCGCTATTTCTATTTCCATAACGGGTTTTGCAGCTGAAGTGGGTGGCATCGCCCGAATTTGAGGTTTGTTGAGTTGTGGAACTCACTCTGTGGCGGAAAACACAACTGACGGGGCTTCGCGTAATGAGTGGTGGAATTCTGCCGGCGAGCCTGCGGTCGGCATCATCGCCGCCGACGGCAAGGTCAGCGTCGATCCCACTGCGCGCACCCGATGCGCCCGCCGCTCGTAGAGGGTCTTGTGAAAAGCCAAATCAGACTTACACGCAACCGCACTCTGCGGGAAGATATTCACAAGCCTAACAGATCCCAATCGGATGAATGCGTGACGAGCGCCGGCGTCGAACGCCTCTGAGAAGGCGGGGTCTCGGTGACCGGAACGTGTTCCGATTACTCACCCCATTGGGCTGTTGACAGAGGTATTCTTCGTAATGTGAATGATGTATTGACGTGAGACGATTGTCTCATTAATAAAAAAATGTCTCGTTTAGTGGGGGCGCATTTTTCAATTGTCATGTGTCTGACGGATGGCCGGGGCAGGCACGCGTCGATTTTTCAGGGGAAAGTCATGGAAACCAAAATCACCGAAATTGCCGATGGTATTTATCGTCTCTCAACATTCGTGCCGGACATCGCGCCACCGGCAGGTTTCACCTTCAACCAGTTTCTCGTCCTCGGGGATGAGCCTCTGATGTTCCACACCGGCTTGCGAAAGATGTTCACGCTCAATAGCGAGGCGCTTGCTCGGATCGTTTCGCCTGAAAAGCTGCGCTGGATTGCTTACGGCCATTTCGAGGCGGACGAATGTGGAGCCATGAATGAATGGCTTGCGATTGCACCGCACGCGACCGCCGCCCATGGGAACATCGGCTGTATGGTGTCCCTCAACGATTTCGCCGATCGTCTACCTCGCGTCCTCAATGATGGCGACGTAGTTGATATTGGCGGTGGCAAGCGGGTGCGCTTTATTGACACCCCTCATACGCCACATGGCTGGGATGCCGGTGTCATCTATGAGGAATCGACCGGCACGCTTCTGTGTGGGGATCTGTTCACACAGCTTGGCAACAGTTCGGCGCTAACGGATGGTGATATCGTCGGCCCCGCCATCGAAGCCGAAGACTTATTTAAGTATTCAGGACTCAATCCCGAGATGGGGACGACGATACGCGCGTTGTCGAAGCTGATGCCAAAAACGCTTGCGCTCATGCACGGTCCTTCGTTTTCCGGCGACGGCGCCGCAGCGTTGTGCGCGCTGGCAGATGACTACGATCGACGCATGCGGATCGCCGCGCTTTCGAACGTCAAGGCAGCTTGAATTTCGTATCCATAGCCAGAAAGGGTGACTTCTATGGTGCTGACTCCGAAGCAGATGGACGACAAGATGGACCAGCATTTCGCGTTCGAAGGGAATGACGACGTTGACGGCGTGCTTGCCACTCTGACCGATGATGTGGATCATGACATTGTAGGCTGGCCGTTCGGTCCTTCGCGCGGTCGTGAAGGGGCGCGCCGTTTCTATGAAACAATGTTTGTTGACCTTGCCGACAGCACGGTGCGGTGTGTGAAACGACTCTATGGGCCGAATTTTATGGTCGATGAATCGATCTGGTCTGGGAAGGCACCAGGAAGGCCGTTCGGGCTGGAAGGGCGAAACCGGCCACTTGAGTTCAGGTTGCTTCACGTCCTGGAGTTTGCCGAGAGTGGCGATATCAAGCGTGAGAATGTCTGGATCGATCTGGCCGCCATCATGCAGCAATTGCCACAGGATTGAAGTGACACAATCAGAAACATTGGGTCGTCCGAACCAGAAAGCCCGCACACGGAAGGATCTCCTTCAGGCTGCGGCCCGCTTGATTAAGCAGGGCCGCACGCCAACCTTGGAGGAGATCGCCGAGGCTGCCATGGTATCGCGCGCAACAGCATACAGATACTTTCCAAGTGTTGAAGCTCTTATGGTGGAAGCGGCAGTTGACGTGGCCGTGCCTGAGCCTGGGGAGTTCTTCCGAAATGAGACGTCGCGTGATCCTGTGGCGCGGTTGCAGCGTGTTGAAACCACGCTCTACGATATGATCTTGGCGAACGAGTCGTTGCTGCGCAACATGCTCGCTTACACCATCCAGAGGGACTCCCTCACCGATGGCGATGCCAAGTTGCCGAAGCGCCAGGATCGCCGCACGCCGTTGATTGAAGCGGCCCTGGAGCCGGCGCGCGATCAGTTCAAGCTGGCCGATCTACGCATGCTCACGAAGGCGCTTGCGCTGGTCATGGGCCCGGAAGCAACCATCGTTATCAAGGACGTTCTGCGTCTTCCCGATGGGGATGCGCGAAAGGTCAAGCGCTGGGTCATTCGCTCACTTGTCGAAGCGGCAAAAAAGTAAATACTTCTGGTGGGAAAGTTTTCCAGCGTTCCGAACTCACGATCTGTTTTTCATAAATTGGTGGATTAGCCATGATTGACATTATTCATACGTCGTACCGAACCGTCTCCAAGATCGCTGTTCGTCTTACAGCATTGGCTGCGGCGTTGACATTCGTCATGTCCTGTGCGGCCTCTGCCCAAAACGCCCAGATCAAGCGCGGCCAGTATCTGGTTTCCTTCGGAGGCTGCAACGATTGCCACACACCGGGATACTTCTTAGGTAAACCCGACACGGCACGCTATCTCGGCGGTTCGGAAGTTGGATTTGAAATTCCAGGCCTGGGCGTGTTTCACGGTCCCAATCTCACGCCGGATCGCGAGACCGGGCTGGGCCAATGGTCATCGGAGGATATTGCGGCAGCAATCACCAAAGGCCGACGGCCCGATGGCCGGGTGCTGGCGCCGATCATGCCCTGGCATGCATTCGCCAATCTCACGCGCCAGGATACTTTGGCTATTGTCGCCTTTCTCAAGAGTCTGCCACCCGTGAAGAACAAGGTCCCTGGTCCCTTTGGACCCGACGATAAGCCAGTGTCATTTGTGATGAAGATCGTGCCGCCCGCTAGTACTGCAGGCGCGGCAGAACAAAAATAGTATACATATAGTAGGTGAACAGAGCGGCCATGAGCAACCCGGTGGCGAAGTACGCCGCGTACCGAAGCATGAGCTCCTATACTCCGAAAAGGGCTGCGACAACCGCGCCAGCACAATCTTGAAGCGTAGCGGAGCGTCAGTCACTGCGAGGCAAACGCAGTTTGCACCGGTGTCTGCATAGGATGGAGAGTTCCCGCGGGCGCTTCGTTGCGACGGTTTCGACGATCCGATCACTGTCAATGATCTGACCGCAAATCAAGCGCTCATCAGAATGTTACTCATTCCTGTGGAAGTGTATCTTCTGACCTTCGACTTGTGGGTCGGCGCCGAAGTTTGACCATCTCGCCAACAAAGATGCCGCAATGATCATTAGTCGTCCCACTTCACGGCAAACGAACTGGTCGCTACTCCGAAACCTGTCTATCGGCTTGTCAGTTTCGTCCCGCCGTTATGACAGGGGGACTTCAATGTCAAACGCGCGGCGCTTCGGTAATGAGCATCGAAAAAATCCGTCGGTCATTGTCGGCTAAAAGACGGCGGCTTAGCTGAACATCTTGATCGCGACCACGACGATAATAGTTGCCGCGGCCATGTACCCATAAACGATGAGTCTGCGATTGATCTGCATGGTTCAGCGCAGCATAAACAGAAGCAGGCTTGCCCCGAGAAGCGCAACTCCGGAATAGCAGGCACAGAGAAAGCCGTTACAGACGCGCTTAAGCTGGATCGACGACATCGCGCACTCGTGAATATACTGAGGCTATGATGCCCCGGACTAATTAAAAATTTCCGAATCTTGCGAGTTCCATTGCCGGGCTCCGCCCGGCGTTTTCCCGAACAGCTCACACCTTGCAGCGAATGAAATTGGTGGGTCCGGATCACGACTTCCAGCTGGTTGGCGTGCAATGAATGCGTTCAGTGGTTACGCAAGTTCGCGTAATGAGCCGTTATGGAACGTTGGTCATCGCTTGGAGATGCGATCCTGATCCAAACTGAAGTGGAAAGCAGTCTTCTTGCTCGCCGAAGAGTGGACGCCCGGAAGCTAGGATCAGTCGGGACGGTTACGTCGCCTCAAGAACATTTTTCGCTGGACAACTAAGTCGCCAGATCAGCCCTGTTGATGCATAGCTAAGCTCAACTTTTCCGCCCAGACTCATCTCGGTCATTTTCGTGATAACAGTTGTGCCAAAGCCACGGTTGGCTGGGCGCGCAACAGGTGGACCGCCTTTCTCAACCCAGCTCATTGTGAAATTCTCCCTGCCGGCGTCTCCATCAAGGCGCCATGAGATTTCAACGCGACCATTCTCAACTGACAAAGCACCGTGCTTGACCGCGTTTGTCGAGAGCTCGTGGACCACCATACCAACAGACTGAGCAGCTGAAGGCGCCAGGCGAAGCCTGGGGCCTTCAACCGTGATCCTTTGCCCGACCAACTCGGCAAAATGCGCGAGTTGTCCGCGAACGAGATCCGACGCATCGACGCATTTCCACTGACCGACCACCAGCAAGTCGTGGTTCACCGCCAGAGCCTGAATCCGGCTGGAGAAGCGAAGAAGAAAATCACTAGAGTTTGAGGCGACCGTCTGCTGGGCGACGGCCATCACGACGCTGAGGATGTTCTTTGAACGATGATTAACTTCATTCATCAGCAAGCGAACTTGTTCCTCGGAACGCTTGTGAGCCTCGGTGCGCTCCAGCACCCTTTGCTCAAGTGTATTGTTAAGTTCGTAAAGTTGCTGCTGGGCGAGACGCCGCTCGGCGACCTCAGCCATGAGCGCGCGGTTCGCGTTTTCGAGCTCACGCTGTTTCAGATAAAGCTCGACCAGCACCGCAACTTTTGACCGAAGGATAGCCGGGTTGATTGGCTTGTGCAGATAGTCGACGGCTCCGCTATCGTAGCCTTCGATCACATGCTGGTCTTCATTATAATAGGCCGTGAGAAATATGATGGGTATCTCTGCGTTTTTCTTGCGCTCCCTGATCATCTGGGCCAGTTCGAAGCCGGTCAGGCCGGGCAGGCGGACATCGAGAATCAGGACCGCAAATTCGTCGGCCAGCAGCGACAGAAGAGCCTGCTCGGCGGACTCCGCTCGAACCAGCCGATAACGCGGCGCGTCCAATACGCTTTCCAGGACCGTGAGATTTCTCGGTTCGTCGTCGACGATCAATATATTGATGAGGTCACTGGTCTCCGGGCTCGTCGAGGCTGGACGGGCCGTCGTATCGCTGTCAGTCAGCGTTGCTTCTTCCACGTAACCGCTGGTAGCCGATGGCAGGTTCATCTGCGTTTGCTCATGCTTCAACGGTGCAGCCATACACGCATCAACGAAAGAAGCTGATCTGTATTTACTGGTTTTGAAATGTAGTCGCTGGCGCCGGCTTCAAGGCACTTCTCGCGATCGCCTTTCATCGCCTTCGCTGTGAGCGCGAGTATCGGAAGCGTATGAAAGTCAGGAATTTTGCGAATCTCGCGAATCGTCTCGTAGCCGTCCATTTCCGGCATCATGATATCCATCAGGACGAGACTGATGTCGGGAGTCTTCTGTACGATCTCAATGGCGGTTTTACCGTTGGTCGTACTCACGACATCCACGTCGTGATTTTCGAGCAGGGATGTGAGTGCGAAGATGTTTCGGGCATCGTCGTCGACAATGAGCACTTTGCGTTTCTGCAGGATTTCGTTCGACCCGTGAAGCCGGCTGAGCATCGCCTGTTTCTCTGGCGGTAGGTCGGTTATCACCCGATGAAGAAACAACGCGGTTTCATCCAGCAGGCGCTCCGGTGACTGCACATCTTTCAGAACGACGCTCTTTGCCATAGTCTTGAGTTCAAGCTGCTCGTCAATCGTCAAATTCTTGCCGGTGAAAACGACGATCGGCACGGTTGCCAATGCTGGATCGGCATGCAGCTTCTTTAGCAGCTCAAAGCCGGTCATGTCGGGCAGTCGCAGATCGAGCACGACGCAATCGAAGTGCTGCTCCCGCATGGCTTGCAGCGCCTTTTCTCCGCTCGCCGCGGTTACAAGCTCGATGTCGTTATAACCCAGCAGTTCTACAATGGACTGCCGTTCGATGTCGTTGTCTTCAATCACCAGAAGGCGCTTTGTGCGCGTGACCGTGAAGTTCTTGAGGCGGTCGAGCGCCGTCTCCAGTGAGGACGTGGTGGGCTCCTTGATGAGATAGGAAAATGCGCCATGGGAAAGACCATGCTGGCGTTCCTCGTCCAGCGTGACGATCTGCACCGGTATGTGCCGCGTCGTCGGGTCGAGCTTGAGTTGATTGAGCAGCGTCCAGCCCAGCATGTCTGGCAGAAATATATCGAGAGAAATGGCTGCCGGGCGGAATTGCCGGGCCAGGGAAAGCCCGGTCGCGCCTCTGGTCGCAACGATGCCTTTAAAGCCTTTGTCGTGAGCCAGTCCAAGGAGAATGCGAGCGTAGTGAGGGTCGTCCTCGATGATGAGCAGTACGGTATCATCTCTTTCGATGATGTCGCGATCATCGTCGATATGCTCTTCCCGCCCGACCGGCATGACGATGAGTTCGCGGGAAACCGGCGCGCGGACCGCGGATCCGTCAGCAACCACATTTTGGGAGCTGTCGCGGCCCGGGAACTGGACGGGCAGGAACAGCGTAAAGGTGCTTCCCTGGCCGTAGATGCTGGTGAGCTTAATTTCTCCCCCCAGCAGGGTCGCTAGCTCGCGGCTGATCGCGAGGCCAAGTCCGGTGCCACCGTATCTGCGCGAGGTGCCAGCGTCTGCCTGCTGGAACGCTTCAAAGATGAGTCGCTGCTTGTCGGGAGCGATACCGATACCTGTGTCTTCCACGGAAAAGGAGACAACTTTCTCGGCCTTGCTCAGGACGGGATGGTCTGTACTCCAGCCCTGGGTCACGAGTTCAGCACGAACATGGACATGCCCGCGTGCGGTAAATTTCACGGCGTTGGAGAGTAGGTTCTTGAGAATTTGCTGGAGGCGCTTGTCGTCGCTTTCTATCAAACGGGGAAGATCGGCTGCGAAATCAATCTTGAAGGGCAGGCTCTTCGCTTCTGCGACATGACGGAAGTTGCGTTCGATGTTGTCGCGCAGGCGAGCAAACGGAATTTCCTCAACTTCGACGGTAACCGTACCCGATTCGATTTTCGACAGATCGAGAATGTCGTTGATCAGGTTCAGAAGGTCGGAGCCGGACGAATTAATGTTGCGGGAGAACTCGATCTGCTTGTCCGATAGGTTGCCCGGCACGTTCTCAGCAAGCTGTTGACTGAGTATCAGGATCGAATTGAGCGGTGTCCGCAGTTCGTGAGACATATTGGCCAGGAATTCGGACTTGTACTTCGAGGTAAGCGCAAGTTCGATGGCTTTCTCTTCCAGTGCAAAGCGCGCCTGCTCGACCTCCGCGTTCTTTCGCTCGACCTCCGCATTTTGATCTGCGAGCAGCTTTGCCTTCGTCCCCAGTTCCTCGTTGGTCTGCTGCAGCTCGATCTGGCGCGACTGCAGTTCGGCGGTCAGTTGTTGCGATTGGGTCAGTAGCCTTTCGGTGCGCATGGTCGCTTCGATAGTGTTGAAGACTGCGCCAAGGCTTAGGGTCAGTTGTTCCAGGAATGCGAGGTCGACTTCGGTGAACGGCTGCAGCGTTGCCAGTTCGATCACAGCCTTGGTCTGTCCCTCGAACAGAACCGGCAGCACCACCACGCTCACGCGTGTAGCCTTGCCAAGGCTGGACGAGATCGTGAGATAATCCGGTGACACGTCTCCCAGCAGGATCGTCTTCTTTTCGATTGCGGATTGGCCCACCAGGCCCTCGCCGAGGTCGATGGTTTCGCGTGGCCGGACGCCGCCGCGCGCATAACTCGAAAGCAGCTTGAGCTTGGTGTTTTCTTCATCGCTGTCGAGGTGATAGATCGTGCCTTGATAGGCTTTGACCAGCGGACCCAGCTCGCTCAAAAGGATATCTCCCACCGTGCTGAGTTGTCGCTGGCCCTGAAGCATATTGGTAAATTTGGCAAGGTTGGTCTTCAGCCAGTCTTGTTGCCGATTACTTTCGGTCGTATCGCGCAGGTTGGCGATCATCGTGTTGAGGTTGTCTTTCAGCTCGGCGACTTCGCCGCGAGCCTCGACCTGAATCGTGCGCGTGAGATCGCCCTTGGTGACAGCGGTGGCGACCTCGGCAATTGCGCGAACCTGAGTAGTCAGATTTGCCGCGAGCAAGTTGACGTTGCTGGTGAGATCCTTCCATGTGCCTGCGGCGCCAGGGACGTTAGCCTGGCCGCCTAATCTTCCTTCTACGCCGACCTCCCGCGCCACGTTCGTCACCTGGTCTGCAAACGTCGCGAGTGTGTCGGTCATATTGTTGATGGTTTCGCCGAGGGCCGCGACCTCGCCCTTCGCCTGCACGGTGAGCCGCTGGCTCAGGTTGCCGTTGGCGACAGCGGTCACCACCTTCACGATGCCGCGAACCTGGTCCGTCAGGTTGGAGGCCATGAAGTTGACACTGTCGGTCAGATCCTTCCAGGTACCGGCCACGCCGCGGACCTGGGCCTGACCTCCGAGCTTGCCTTCGGTGCCGACCTCACGCGCCACGCGTGTGACCTCGCCGGCGAACAGGTTGAGCTGATCGACCATCGTGTTGATGGTGTTCTTCAGTTCCAGAACCTCGCCCTTCACATCTACCGTGATCTTGCGGTTGAGATCGCCGCGCGCCACTGCCGTAGTGACTTCCGCGATATTGCGCACCTGTGTTGTCAGATTGTTGGCGAGACCGTTGACCGTGTCGGTCAGGTCCTTCCAGGTGCCGGCTACTCCCGGAACGGCGGCCTGACCTCCGAGCCGGCCTTCGGTGCCGACCTCACGGGCCACGCGTGTCACTTCCGATGCAAAAGAACGAAGCTGCTCAACCATCGTGTTGATGGTTTCCTTGAGCTGGAGAATTTCACCGCGCACGTCGACCGTAATCTTCTTCGACAGGTCGCCGCTGGCGACCGCAATGGTGACCTCGGCGATGTTACGGACCTGACCGGTGAGGTTTGAGGCCATGTAGTTGACGTTATCGGTGAGGTCCTTCCAAGTGCCCGCGACGCCGGGCACCGCGGCTTGGCCGCCAAGTTTGCCTTCGGTGCCCACTTCGCGTGCGACGCGGGTAACTTCGGACGCGAAGGCTGAGAGCTGATCAACCATCGTGTTCATGGTTTCCTTCAGCTGCAGAATCTCGCCTTTCACGTCCACCGTGATCTTGCGGCTCAGATCGCCGCGCGCGATGGCGGTGGCGACGTCCGCGATGTTGCGAACTTGACCTGTCAGGTTGTTGGCCATCGAGTTGACGTTGTCGGTGAGATCCTTCCAGGTGCCGGCCACGCCGGGTACCTGCGCCTGACCGCCGAGCTTGCCTTCAGTGCCGACTTCGCGTGCGACGCGGCTCACCTCAGCGGCGAACGAGCGAAGTTGATCGACCATCGTGTTGATCGTTTCCTTCACTTCCAGGATCTCGCCGCGGACGTCGGCGGTGATCTTTTTTGAAAGGTCGCCGTTCGCAACAGCAATGGTGACCTCGGCGATGTTGCGGACCTGACCTGTCAGGTTATTGGCCATCGAGTTGACGTTGTCGGTGAGATCCTTCCAGGTGCCGGCGACGCCAGGCACCACAGCCTGACCGCCGAGTTTGCCTTCGGTGCCAACTTCGCGCGCCACACGGGTGACTTCGGACGCAAAGCCATTGAGCTGATCCACCATCGTGTTGATGGTATTCTTCACTTCCAGAATTTCGCCCCGCACGTCGGCGGTGATCTTTTTGGACAGATCGCCGCGCGCCACGGCGGTGGTGACTTCGGCGATGTTGCGGACTTGACCGGTGAGATTCGACGCCATGAAGTTGACGCTGTCGGTGAGGTCCTTCCAGGTTCCGGCGACGCCTGGCACCACAGCCTGACCGCCGAGTTTGCCTTCGGTGCCGACTTCACGCGCCACGCGCGTGACTTCCGCCGCGAAGCTATTGAGCTGATCCACCATCGTGTTCATGGTGTTCTTGAGTGCGAGAATTTCGCCCTTCACTTCGACGGTAATCTTCGAGGAAAGGTCACCTTCGGCGATAGCTGTCGCCACTTCGGCGATGTTGCGAACCTGACCGGTCAGGTTGTTGGCCATCGAGTTGACGTTGTCGGTGAGGTCCTTCCAGGTGCCGGCCACGCCTTCGACCGCCGCTTGTCCGCCAAGCTTGCCTTCGGTGCCGACCTCGCGCGCTACGCGGCTGACTTCGCCCGCGAAAGCGTTAAGCTGATCGACCATCGTATTGAGAGTAATTTTCAGCTCAAGAATCTCGCCCTTCACATCGACGGTGATCTTGCGCGACAGATCGCCGTTGGCCACGGCGGTTGCCACATCCGCGATATTGCGGACCTGGCCGGTCAGGTTCGACGCCATCGAGTTGACGTTGTCGGTGAGATCCTTCCAGGTGCCGGCGACGCCAGGCACCACAGCCTGACCGCCGAGTTTGCCTTCGGTGCCAACTTCGCGCGCCACACGGGTGACTTCGGACGCAAAGCCATTGAGCTGATCCACCATCGTGTTGATGGTATTCTTCACTTCCAGAATTTCGCCCCGCACGTCGGCGGTGATCTTTTTGGACAGATCGCCGCGCGCCACGGCGGTGGTGACTTCGGCGATGTTGCGGACTTGACCGGTGAGATTCGACGCCATGAAGTTGACATTGTCGGTGAGGTCCTTCCAGGTACCTGCAACGCCGGGCACGGCAGCCTGGCCGCCGAGTTTGCCCTCGGTGCCGACTTCGCGCGCCACGCGCGTGACTTCCGCCGCGAAACCATTGAGCTGATCCACCATCGTGTTGATGGTGTTCTTAAGCGCGAGGATTTCGCCTTTTACATCGACCGTGATTTTACGCGACAGATCGCCTCGCGCGACGGCGGTTGTCACATCGGCAATATTGCGGACCTGTGCGGTTAGGTTTCCGGCCATGTGGTTGACCGACTCGGTGAGTTCCTTCCAAACACCGGACACACCCTTGACCTGGGCTTGGCCTCCAAGCTTGCCCTCGGTACCCACTTCGCGCGCCACCCGTGTCACCTCGGAGGTGAACACAGAAAGCTGCTCGATCATGGTGTTGACGAGATTAGCCGACCGCAAGAATTCGCCTTTAAGCGGCCGCCCGTCTACCTCCAGTTCCATGGACTGCCCAAGGTCACCCTTTGCCACGGCCCCAATGGTGCGCGCCACCTCGGTGGTAGGCCGCACCAGATCGTCCAGGAGGGTGTTGATAGAGTCGGCCTGCTCAGCCCATCCGCCGATCGCACCGGGCAGGGTCATGCGCTGCCTGAGGCGCCCCTCTTTGCCGACCGTCCCGCTTAGCCGCGCCACCTCTCCAGTGATCCGGCCCTGGTGTGCGAGGGTTTGGTTGAAAGCCTCGGCTATTCGTCCATCCGTGCCGGGCCAATCTCTCGGTAAGCGCACCGAGAAGTCGCCATCCCGAAATGCCACCATCGCCGCGAGAAGCTGCCGCGAACGCATTGCCGCGGCATCGTCAATTAGGTCTCTGGCCTCCCCGTTCCCTCTTGCGATGGCCAAGGGTTTCTTGCGATTTCTCGGGATCGTCGTTTCGCTCATGGGTCACCGGTAAATGCGATCGCGACATAACATGCAGCGATCCGTGGCTGACGGCAATCGTCCTTCATTCCGGCACTTCCCATTCATTGCGAGAGACACCGATCAACGTGGAGCATTACAATTCTGTAGGAATAAATGCTGCAGACGAGGTGGGCAACATCACCGCGGCCCGACTCACAATCTGAACGATTCCGGAAACTTTCGTTCCAGGATATGGTTCCATGGCCGGAACAAGAAGCGCGCTTAAATTTTGTTCGCGCAAAATATGAGAATTGTCCGACGGCACCCGGGCCTAAGTACTTTCCCGCACGCTTGCTCGGCGCCCTTCGCCATCATTGCCGGGTGGTATAAGCCAACCCTCTCTGGAGGGGCCGTGCAGCCGTCGTGCGTTTGGATCTCTCAAAGAGAAATGGCCTTGCCCAATCACCGGTAAGGCCATTCAAGCGTTAGCGAAGCAGGATGATCAGCAAAATCAGCAACGATGGAATTACAAGTAGGTGCGCCTTTCAGGCTTTTGCGCACCACGTCCATCAATAGATCACATTGCCGCTGGTACGTGAACCAGCCGATGCATTGATTGTCTCGCTATTGCGCTTGCGTTGGTCAATTTGTTTGGGGAGCTTCAGGACACCCGGCGCTATTACACCACGGCAAATCTGCTGAGATGGCAAGGGGACCCTACTGCTGATTATTTTGGTTGTTGAGGACGAAGCGCGCAGCGGCTGATTGCCAAACATTGAAACCCATCATTCCCGAAAGGTAGAGCCGCTCCGAGGCGTTCGCTTTATCGTTCAGAATCGCGGCGGCGGAGCTGAACTTTCTTACCACAGTCGATTTGTCTCCTTTAGGAAGGAGACGGAGCAGTGCCTCGTTATCATTTTAACATATTCCACGATCGTGTTTATTGGGACGACGTGGGGGAGGAACTGCCGGACCAGGATGCGGCTTGGGTCGAGGCGACCCGTACCGCCGGCGAGATGATCAAAAACCTCGATGGCAAGCTGAAACCGGGCCGGGACTGGCGCATGGAAGTAACCGATGAGTTTCAAAACCCTCTTTGGGAGATTCGCGTCAACGCCGAAAAAAGGTAGATGTGAGGGGCAGCTAAAGGGATTAAATAACGCCACAGCTGCCGGTGATTAAGGGATTCGCGTTCTCTCCGGCAAGGCGCAAATTGGAACATTACCGCTCGCCCTGGTAGGTGTCGGTGACTGAGAGCATTGAGCTCTTTATTGCGGTGAGGCCGCATGCTAACCGACGACCGGGCGTATGGCGCGCCTGTTACTTGTCCCAAGTACAAGCCTCCGCGCGCAATGGTCATAAAGACCATTCATCTAGGTTTTTTATTCTTCGAGGACCGGATCGATTATCAGTGCCCGAAGTGCGGCGCTGAAAAAAACCGAAATCGCAAAATAAGGCAGCGTCAGGCCGATGCTTGCTCGCGATCATTAGCTCGTCACTGGTAGGATCAGTTCAGGCCCCTTATTCCTGACATTTCCCACCTTCTTATCGACCGGGAATATCTCGAGCCATTCGTCGGGGCAGGGCGCCAGCAGCGCCAGCAGTTCGTCGTTGCTCGCGGACTCTTCGCCCAGCCACTTTGCCCAGTCGCTTTCGCCCAGGATGCAGGGCATGCGATTGTGGATCTCGGCCATGGCGTTATTCGGCCCGCAGGTGAGGATCGTGCAACTCAGCACCTCTTCACCGTTCAGCGGATCGCGCCAGGTTGACCAGAGGCCGGCCATGACCATCGGCTTTCGGCCGGCCATGAAGATGGCGTAGGGCTGTTTCTCCTTGCCCTTCCCGTCGAGTTTCTTCCATTCGTAGAAATTGGTCGTCACGCACAGGCAGCGCTGCCCGCGCTTCCATGCGTCCTTAAACGCTGGTTTCGTCGTGAACTCTTCCGAGCGGGCATTGATCGTCGAGTACTGAAGCTTCGTATCCTTCGCCCACGAGGGGATAAGTCCCCACTTCATCATCCGCGGCGTCCGCTTCCCGTCTTCCGATCGGATCGCGGTCATCATGCGCTCCGTCGGCGCGAGATTATGGTTGTACTCGTAGTTCGGCGCCGGGGCGTCTGAATCGAACTTCAGCCGGATTTTGATTTCCGACCAGTCGTCAGCGAGGCGAGCGCGGCCGCACATCAGCGTTCTCCGGGATAGCCATGTGACGGCGGGTCATGGGCTGAAATCTTGGTGGGACGGAGTGCCACAAGATGGCTTCGCTTATATGGGTAACCTCGAACCTTCGAGCAATCCTGGCAGCGCATCCACCGCTCAAGCTCGTGGATCGGAGTTTCCTTCGGCTGCCGGACGATTGTCAGGTCCACCGTGCTGTGCATCTCGCAGCCCAGGCACTTCACTTCAAGATACCGATAGCCCGCGTTCAGGGCGTCACCGAGCGTCGGGGAGGGTTGGGCCGGCCCGTGATAGCCCAGCATCCGAAGTGTCCAGGCCTCACAGGCGAGCCGATCAGCCTTCAGGCGCGCTTCTGCTGCGCGCTCCGCGGCCGCGCGTATGGAACTGCCGAATAAATATTCCCGCGACTTCGATCCCATTACGGACCACCAAGCAGTTTGCCAAGGCGATCGACGTCTTCGGACGTCGGCGCGCTGTCCTTACCGATGATCGCCGCTGCCTCGTCGATGCGCTGTTGAGCCCTCAGAATGCCTGTCTCGTCGACTACGCGGGCGAAGTCGTCCACAGCCTTGTCGTCGGCGCAGCGGGACTTGGTGCGTCGGAAGAACGAGATTTTCATGAAGGACATTCAAGCGCACGCGAGGGCGCAGGTAAATAGTCCTAGATGTGGTTGTGGAAGCGTGAGGTCGTACAGCTGGTCGGGGGATGGAACGCGATCGATCTGCTTGAGCTTGTCCTACTGGCATCCTTCGGCGCCGCGCCGCCAGGGGCGAGGGCCGCAGGATGAATCCCAAATGTGGAACGCGGGGGCGACTAAACTCGTTGCCGTGCATTATCTAGGAGATTCGCATGGCGCTGCGTGCTTATTGGAAGGGCTCTCTGAAGCTCTCGCTCGTAACTTGTCCAATCGCTCTATATCCTGCTTCAACGCAATCCGAAAAAACCCACTTTCACCAAATCAACACCAAGACCGGCCATCGGCTTAGACAGCAGATGGTCGATGAGCGCACGGGGCGGGTGGTTGATAAGGAACACAAGGGAAAGGGGTACGAGCTTTCAAAGGGCCGCTACGTCGAGATAGACGATGATGAGCTCGACGCGATCAAGCTTGAGAGCACTCACACCATAGAGATTGACGACTTTGTGCCTGCCGAAGATATCGATGAGCGGTATCTGGACAAACCGTATTACATCGTCCCGAGCGGAAAAGAAGGCGCGGATGCGTTTGTTGTGATCCGTGATGCGATGAAGCAGAAAGAAAGAGTTGCGCTGGCGCGGGTCGTCCTTTCCAATCGAGAGCACATCATTGCGCTAAAGCCATTGGGAAAAGGTCTATTAGGCACAACACTACGCTATCCGTATGAACTGCGAGATGAGGAAGATTATTTCGACGACATTCCCAGTCCGCGGGTATCTAAAGATATGGTCAAACTGGCTTCTCACATCCTCGATACCAAAGCCTCTAAATTTAACCCGGGCAAGTTCAAGGACAAGTACGAGGCGGCGTTAAAGGCCCTGGTAAAGCGGAAGGCGGCGGGGAAGACAATAGAGGTGCCTGAAGAGAAGGAAGATCGTGGCAACGTGATCGACCTAATGGAGGCCCTTAAACAGAGTTTGAAGGGCAGGAAGAGTGCCGCACCGCGCGCAAAACGGAGGCGTTCCGGCGGACGGAAACGAAAGGCGGCTTAGCAAGCTTGGCGTTCACTTCCGCGCGTGTTTCAATTCGTTCTGAAACTTCTCCATCTGCCTTTTCCAGCGAAGCTCCTCAGCCTCGAAACGTCGATCAAGCGCCGCGCGCTCGGTTTCCATCTCGCGAAGCCGGTTCTCATGATCTCGCTTTGCTTTTTCTCTTTGGGCCTCGACTTTGGAGATGGCTCGCTCGCGACGCGCACGTTCAGCTTCAAGTTTGGCCCGTTCCCGATCTCGCTTCCGTTCTTCCCGTTCGTATTCCTTTGCGGCCTCTCGGGCTGCCTTGTCATCCAGAGCGCGCCCGCGCTTAATTGGCGTCGAAGGGGGCTTTCGCGAGCCCCGCTTGTGGGCTGGAAGCGATGCCGGGAGGTCCGCCTGCTCTAAGAAGGGCCCATCAGATCCAACAGGGCGCTTCAGCACTACGCCGGGCCTTTTCATTGTTGCGGCGACGACGTCGATATCATCCACCTCTTGCGCAAAACCCTGGTGGAATAAGTTGTTCTTGGATCCCCAGGCCTCCAATGCTGCTTTCATCGAGGGGGCGGCTACGGCCAGATCGAAAAAGCCCATCGAGGTCTGGTAAGTTTTGAGCTTTCTAGGCATGCCAACGCTCCCGGCTCGGACTCCAAATCCACCAACAGATGATTACCTAAGAACTATCGCATGTGGAGTATCGTGATGCCCGGTCCAAGAACGCCGCGGGAATTGTCGAACCGGATGGCCGAGCAAAGGGCAGGCCGGAAGCTCGCCGGCCGGGACGACGGCTACGTCCGGGAGACGTTCACCCAGCCTCGAGAAAAAGCCCGCCAGACGGCGAGGGCATTCCTCGATGAATACCCCAAACAGGCATACATGTCGGAGGTTGAAACCTGGCGTGAGCTCCCCGGCGACGAGATCGAATTTACGATGCGAAGGTTGAAATCTGCGGATTAGGGAACGCAACGTCCGCGGTGGAATTAGCAGTCATGAGCAGAGCCTTTGTAAAAGAGTCCGACGCCGTTGATGAACTGCCCGACCGTATTGTGTCGGAGTATCCCAATTACGTTACAGCGGAAGGCCTTAGCTTAATTGAGATGAAGATCGCTGAACTTCAAAGCAGGCTGGCCCAAGCGCAGATCGAAGGTGATCGAGACGCGCTTTCAGCTATATCCCGAGACCTCCGTTACTGGAACAACAGACGGGGCACCGCGATGGTGGTCCAGATGCCGGACAGCGCTACGACAGTTCGGTTTGGCGCCGTGGTCACGATCGAGCGCGACGACGGCCGAAGGCAGGAGTACCGTATAGTCGGAGAAGACGAAGCCGATCCCACCAAAGGTCTGCTATCCCATGCGTCGCCACTCGCCCGAGCCCTGCTTGGGAAAGCCGTTGGTGACACCGTCGTGGCTGGTCAGGGGACGGCTGAAATTGTGTCAATTGGAGACGCTTCGACGACATCGGAGCGGTAGTCGATGCCCGCCTCGTTCGTGGCGAGCGAGATCGGGTTCACGATGAGGCGCAATATGATCGTTCGGCGATGCCCCTGAACACTCGTGGTTGGGCTCCCTATTGCGGGGAGGGCACTCGCGAATCCTTTCGGGCACGCAGTGGTGAGGAACTTATCCGGATAGCCGGATTTCTTTGCGATATTTGATCGCAATTTGAACTTTCGGCTTGCTTTATCGCCGCTCTGAGATTGTTGTTTAGGTCATGAAGGCTTACAATTCGGCGCTCCCCGCTACCGCGCGGTTATCTTTTAGCAGCGTCCTCAGAAAACTGCCCCTTATCGATCAGCCGCTGCAGTTCTGCTGCCATTTTTCGATACGCTTCAGCAAGCCGCTCGAATGATTCTCGCTTTGTATTGTTGGTTGCGAGTTTTGCGATGATTTCGCAATCGACGGCATCGACCAGAAGTTTTTCTATCCTGGCTTTTACATCTTTCATCGCAGCTCACCACGCCTGCTGGTCCAATCCTGCGCGCCTTCGAGATTGCCGCGCACGCTGCATTTACGTATTGGACTTCTGTTCCGCGCGTTCTTGGTCCCGATAACCACCTAGCTCATAGCAAGTCCACTTGGTGGGGGCTTGGATAACGACTTCCCTCTGTCTAAACGCGCGTTCAAGCTGAGGGCGATTCTCGCGCCACCGTTAGCCATCCAATTCTTTCGCCATACCTCGAATACGACAATCTGGTCTTTTCATTCTCCCCTCCGCTTGGGCAACAAAGCCGGCAAATCAGCCGGCTTTGTCACTGGGTTGTCTAGCGCAGCAGTAGCACTAGTAGAATCAAAGGGAGAGGAATTCCAATCAACCAGAGCAAAATCGGCATATCGATGTTCCTTGTATTGGGGTTACCAAAAGCGGTGGCCCGCAAAGGTCGGAATTCGGTTTTCGTCGCGGTGACGCGCTCCCGCCCCCGCTGCAACGATAGCTGCAGCCAAGCTGACAAGCAGAGAAACGCCGGCTATAAACGCAGTGATAACCGTAGCTTTGCGAGCTTTGTCGACTTGTTGACGTGCCTTCAATTCAAGGTCGCGAGCTTCTGCTATGGCAGCGTCCACACGGCTTTGGGCTTCGGCTTCAGGCATGCCTGTTCGCGCGATGACGATCTGTCCAAGATACGTTCGGTCTCGCTCGGAAATTGCCTGATTCTTGATAGCGCTCGCAAAAATCCGGTTTGCTTCCGCGCGTGCTGCCTCTAGGTCGCCGCCGCCAGTTTTCAAGTCGACCGTTGTGCCAGGTTGCGAAGGCTGCGGTCGGAGAAGCAAGTCGACTGCGTAGTCGGCGGGCGTCGCTGAAAGCGCTCGTGGATTTGAGGTTGCCCCGGACGTCGCGCCGGCTGCAACAACAGCGGCGGACTGAGCGGAGGTTTTTGCAGAACTCAGTCCGACAATGGCGAGAACAACGGCGCCGAATAACACCCCCACTGCCCATACCATGAAGCCATGCGTACTGTCTCGAAAGCCGCTTTCTGGCTCAGAGTCGCTCCATCGCGACCGCATCCGTCCTGCAAGATAGCCGCCTGCTGCAAAGCTACCGATCTGCACCAGCACCATCCACCAAGCGACGGCGAGGCTCACTACCCATAAACGCGCGCCTGTGTCTGGCCATGGAGATGTGAGGGATAGCCCAATGGCTCCACCGAACGTCAAAAGAAGAAACGACAAAGATGCTGCGGCTACCGCGCCGCCAATAATGGGACCCCACTCCAGATAAGACCTGCCAGACTGAACATACCCCGGATCTGTTACCGCCATAGCGAATTCCTCTGTTGAATTATCGAAGGCCGATGAGTGAAAGTACCGCCATAACCACGACCACCAGGCCGACGAGATAAATTACGCCATTCATGTGAATCTCCTTACGGTTGAAGAGGTTTACTTGGCGCCTGGGACCTTGATCGTGAAGCTTGGTCCCGAGTTACCCATATTGCCGGTTGCCATCATCATGGCTGCTCCGACAAAAATAACGAGGACCACACCCACTACGACTCCAAGAATTCCACTTGCGCCATCACTGCCGTCAGCCATTTGAATCTCCTTAGTTGTTTAATCGCCCACCAAAACGCCAATGTGTCGTCCGTGTTCCCTTCGCTCCGAGACATTTAGCGGCGTCGACGGCAGTGCAGCGAACTGAAAAAACAACCCCATCGAGGTCCGCTTGCATTTTTGGCGACCGCCTCAATCGATGGAAAATCCCATGTTGAACGGCCGCTGCAGCTCGTCTTCGCGAAGCTCGGGTCGATCTCTCAACATTCGTCGGACGGCGTCTGCAGCCGCTGCGATCTCCTGCTTTCGCTTTGCAGCAAGCCGCTTTCTATCGTTTGCCGAATCACGCGCCTTTCTCAGTTCGAGCTCACGACTCCGCTTTGCAATCGCGATCTTATCTTGCACCGGCACCGGTTGGTCACTGACCGTAATCGTCGAGGACGGGATGTTCGCGCGGGACCGGAGTTCACGAACTGTTTGCGCGTCATCCGCTCGTCTGTTATCGCCGTTCTTAGTCGGCCTAAGATCTTCGGAAGGCCCGGCATGGTCTACTGGCTTAGGTGCCTGTAAGGTGCCCGCAGTGTGCAGAGGTACAGGCGCTGGCGTCGCTTTCACGGTTGCGATATTCGGCACTGCTTGAGCAGGAGAGTTGTTCTTCGCTTGCAAGGCTTCATCCTGCTTGATGACACGCTCAATCTTTGTTGGCGAGAGAGGCTTTTTGGTTGTGATCGTGTTGAAGAATGCTAACGATCCACCAAAGCCGATGACCAAAGCCATGCCGGCCGTTCCAACGCCAGCGAAGTAATAGGTAAGAGATGATCGCATCGCCGCCTCCTTTGTTTGGGGGCGAACGTTTATGAGAAGTTGGTGTTCCTCCGGAGAAAGAGAACTTAAAGGCTTCAGTAAATGGCTAAACGGGCTGCAAAAGCAAAGCACTTCCGGCACACTTGCCGGAAGTGCCCGCAAAAGCTTTGGAGGTCATTACTCGATGATCTGAACAATGCGTCGTGAGCTCGGATCAACCAACACGGTGCGATCGTTCACAACAGTATAGCGATAACGCGTTGCACCGTATTCATTTGGAATTTCGTAGTAAGTGACGCCGCTAGCTGGGAGTTCGACTCCGACTCGAATATCGCCTTGGTATCGATAAGAGGGATGGCTCCGCTCCGTTACATATGAGCGAAAACGAGGCCGTGCATCGTCGGCGATGCCACCCACGGCAGCACCGGTGGTAGCGCCGACCGCAGCGCCAACGGGTCCGCCGACTGCACCGCCTACGATAGCGCCACCAACCGCGCCGCCCACTGCGCCATCCTGTGCCAGGACTGGCGTCGTTACTGAAACCGCTGTCGCTAAGATTAATCCTGAAACGATCTTATGCATCTCGCTCTCCTCTGATTGATGCGCATGCCAAACGTGGGTCGGAAATTTCTGTTCCATCCGGTTGGTGTATCGGGAAGGGTAAAATGACGTGTTAGATATGCCGATAAATTACTCGGAAAAGCTGGGTTCATCTGCTGGGTTCATCTAAGGTTAATATGGAATGCCTCAGTTTTGCGATGTGGCATGTAGGTAGGACCAATGAATTCCTTTGACCCGATGGCCGTCGCGATTGATTGGCTTGAAGCGTATCGCGCGGAGGATCTAGAAGGTCTCCTTCATCTTTATGATGAAGGAGCTTCGCTCGAATGTGGCTGCGGGGGCGAGCAAGTCATCGTGGGTCGAGAGGCGATCTGCGCTTATTGGAAAGTACGATTCAGCGAAAAGCCAAGCGCGGAGTTTGAAGAATTTGCGCCCGTGCATCGGGGCGTTCATTTTTCATATAGAACTAAAACCGGTGTTGTAAACGTCATGCTCGATTACAACAACGAGGGCAAGATCGAGCGAAGTCGCTGCGGTCCGTTGCTTCCATTTGGTGAAAGTTGAGGGGAAACCGCCGAAAAGCGTTCCCCCTCCTCGATATCACCAGCTTCGGGCGCCGATGCTGAACCCCACGCTCGGACCGCCGTAGTAGCCGTCTCCTCGGTAATAATGAGGACGACCACCGTAGTAGCCGTAACTATGGCGTAGGTTGTAACTATCATACTCGCGCACAACGTATCGGGGCCCCCGGCTGTGCCAGCAGCGGCCGTATTGATTACAGACCAACCTGATTTGCTCTACCGTGGTCAGGTCTGAACCAACAGCACCGACATTCAGAGGCGCCGCGACCACCGCGGTGGAGGTTAGGACGACTGCGCCTGTTAGCGATATAAGAACCGACTTCATCGTTTTTCTCCTTATACCTGACCGTTAGTGCCAGTGGCGGTGATGGCCGCGATGCCATCCATAGTGATGGCCTCGACCGCGGTGCCACCCATAATGATGGCCTCGGCCACGGTGCCATCCATAATGGCGTCCTCGATTATGCCCCTTCCAGCCATGACCGCCATGGTGCTTTGCAAGCATAAGCTCGCTGTCACTGTGCGCGACGGTACTCGATTTGGCCGTGGGCATTGCCGCCGTGGGCACTGTCAGGCCGACAAGAGCAACTGCTGCTGCTGTGATGATCAGTTTCCTCATGAACTTCTCCTTTGGTTTAGCCGCTCCCAAACCAGCTTGAACAATTTCTGTTCCGGGGAACTAAAGCGGCTCATCGCCGTTCAGCGCGCGTTACCAACATTTGGAGGAAGTGATGAAGAAAATTCTGATCGGCGCTGCGTTCGCGATGATTGGTGCAGTAGGGGCATACGCCCAGACTGCCGTTGTCAGCGAATACTATGTCGTCCGAGACAGCAATACCAAGACCTGCACCGTGGTCGACAAAAAGCCCACTGGCACAACGACCACAATTGTCGATAACGGGGTTTTCAAGACCAGGACCGAAGCGGAAACCGGGATGAAGACCATCAAGGTTTGCACGGAGAAGTAACTCACTGAAAGAGGACGGTCGATCGACCGTCCTCTTTCATATGCCCGAGCCGCGAAGGCAGGGCACGTGCGAACATCGTGTATGGGGACGGATCGATGCCGCTTTTTCGGTATTTTATATGTGTGGGGAGCCTGCTGTTGACCGTTATCCTGCTTAGCGAGCATCTCGATAGTCGCCCTAGAGCAAAAGAGCGCCCAGATGTCGACCGGACGGTCATTAGAATTGCGTCTGCAATCCGCCGTCCTGATCTTGTGGTGATCGATACGTCGCTGCCGACGATATCCTCGCCTGTTGCAGAGATTGCCGACGCAAAGATACAAAGAGAGTTCGAAACTACGAAGTTGAATGCTTCTGAAGCATCTGTTCGTTCGCCGATACCAGGCGTTCGCAAGTCCAAGAGAAACGCCCCGCTTCGCAAGAAACTCGCGGTGCTCGCTCCAAGCTGAGTTCTAGCCCTGGTTTGGGGAATGGCAAGAGCGACCTAATTCTGAAGGTCCAGTTCGACCGCTTTCCGGATTAGGTCGGAGTGATTTTTTGCACCAAGCTTTTGTCGCAGCGAGGTGGTCGAATTTGCGATGGTTTTGTAGGAAAGTGCGAGCGCATCGGCCACTTCGGCGATGCTGTTGCCACGGGCCAATAATCGCAAAATTTCGATGTCTCGCCCGCCCAGTACATTGAGCGGATTCGCCCGGATAGAAGCAGCAGAGAAGGTTACATTCTTGGCGAGCCGTGGCGAAATGAAAGATCCGCCATTTCCGACCGTCACCACAGCTTCAATAAGATAACGGGGATCATCGGTCTTCGAAAGATACCCATTGGCGCCAAGTTCAAGGGAACGAAGTATGAAGATTGGATCGTCGTTCATGCTGAACATGATAGTTTTGGCGGATTGGTCATGCTGTCTGATTTTTCGCAACAACTCAAAGCCGGAAAGACCGGGCAGATTCAAGTCGATAATTGATACTTCGGGTCGAGCGTCCAAGAATTGCTGAAATCCAGTCCGTTCGTCCGGTGCGGATGTGATCGTGATTGAGGGAACCGATGCAAGGATTGCTTTGCATCCAGAAATGACCAGTGGATGATCGTCAACGATCAAGATATTCATTGGGGTTAATTACCATTCGGCTGCGGTTAGGCAATTTGTCTGGGAGCAACCATAGTACAGGCTAGGGGTTCCTCGAAGCTTCCTAAGGCATCAACCAGTAGAATCCAAAACAATGTGGTCTGTGCTTTCGCTTCGCGTTCGCCTCGCGCTGTTGCTAAGTTCAATGCTGATCTTGGCCTTGGGAACTATTGTGGCTCTTCAGGTGATGTTCGCCTCGCTTACGCTGAAACATGAGAAGGTGCTCGCGGACGACGTCGCTAATCAACTTGTTCGATCGCTTGGGGCAACGCTGTCAGTTTCAGACAACGCTGATAGCGTGATGCACAAATTTTTGGATTCATCTCGAGAAAATAAGACAGGCATCGTTGGCTTTGAGACCACCGATACAACGCAAGTGGTCGCCTCCACGCCCTTTCGAGCCGACGGAGTGCCGGCTTGGTTCATAAGACTTCTAGGCGAACATTCAGATCCAAGTCGATTACCTGTCATCAAAGACGGACGAAAATTCGGAGATCTGATCTACTTCTCGGATCTGTCCGCCGACATTCGGGAAAAGTGGATTACATTTGTTGCCTTGCTGATAGCTGCAATACTACTTTCTTCTCTCACGTTCCTAATTGCCTATTTCTTGTTGGGCTCAATGTTAAAGCCGCTCGCCCGTGTTGAGAAGGCTCTGACGATGTTGCGACGCGGGCAGTATGAATTTCAGATTGAGTGTGAGGGATCGCCAGAGCTGGTTCGAAGTTGCAACGAGGTGAACCAGCTCGCCCAAAGTTTAAAGCGCTTCAGCAGCGATCGCAGCGACCTGCTTCGACAAATGGTGAATCTCCAAGATCGCGACCGCTCAGACATCGCCAAGGAGTTGCATGACGAACTCGGTCCCATATTGTTCGCAATCCGTGCTCATGCCACGTCGATATCCGATGGCCTGTCAACAATGGACACTAACAGCGCTATCGCATCATCACGGTTGCTCGAGGCCGTCGAGATTTTTCAGCAAGCCAATCGCCGCATCCTCGACCGGTTGCAGCCGTTTCAGCTGCAAGAGTTCGGCATTATATCGAGTATCGACAGTATACTATCGGGACCTGGCCCAAAGGCTGCGGCCATAGATATTAGTAAGGACATTGATCCCTCCATTGCCGGTGTCAAAGGAGTCACCGCCGAAACGATTTTTCGCGTAATACAAGAAGGCGTGACTAACACTTTGCGCCATTCAGCTGCGACTAGACTAGTAATTTCAGCCCAGTTGGTAACTGACGGTGAGGAAACCTCTCGGAGAAGGCAAGTCCTCGTTGACGTGTTCGACGACGGGAAGGGAGTGCCCACGAATGTGGTATTCGGTCGTGGACTGCGGGGTATGAGCGAACGCCTCCGCGCTCTCGGGGGCACCTTGTCCATTTCCAGCACGCGGCAAGGCACGCGTCTGAGCTGTGTGATACCGTGTTTAAGCGACGATGACCTTCCTGCGGTCTAGCGCTATCCCGCGCGGGGCTCGCAGCAGAAGTCGAGCGGGTGTTGCCTCATATCAGCTCTAATATGCCAAAGCGTCCTTGAATCTCCCTGACGTGCTCTGTGCGGTCAAGGATAAACTCTAATTTTTCAATGGTTTGATTGGCCGATCTGGGTCTATTGCCACGTTTTCCTGAGAAATAAGGAACTTGTCACCCGGTTTCCTATTATTCTCCAACGCTGCGTAGGGCTGAATGAGGAGGGTGGGTTGGTCACATCGCGGAGTTGGACGCCAGCACAGATAGAACGTCTCGAAGAACTGCTTGCTGCTAAAGCATCTCCTGCAAGAGCAGCGGTCGTTTTGAAGCGCTCTATAGTATCGGTTCAAGTCAAGGCGCGCGCGCTCGGCAAGCCGTTTCCTAATATGAGAAAACTGCGGCTCGCCAGAAATGCGGCGGCTGCAGCTTTTTCAGAAAACAGAACCGTATAGATGTTTGGCTGATTACTGGAAACGGCAACGGGACTTTGCGAGCCGAGCCGTCACTTCTTGCCTCGAAGTGCGCGATGCGCACGGCAAGAGTTTGCTTCGGTCCTATCCCGTAGCCCCTCAGCCTCTCTCTACGTCGGTTCATCACCAAAATATTCGGAGCAGGTCGCACCCTAAGCGAGAGGCGGGATACTCGTCCGAAAGCCGTTCCTCCCAAAGCCGGGCATCGGTTGGCGCCCGCCGCCGTACCATCGGATCGACCCCTAAACGAAAGCAGGACGTATGCGGCATTCATCGCGCCAACCTAGGCTCCCAGCGGCTTCCAAGCAGGAAAAATTCGCCCGACGCTGTCGGCCAGCCCCCAGTCGGTTCTTGGACTGACGTTTGGAACCAATCCCAATCCCTGCCGTTAAGGAAGCTTTTGTTGTCTGCGACTTGGACTCAGATATTTTAGAGCCGTCTTCTTATCAAAACGCGGCCGATAGGGGGTGAAGGATGTCCAGTGGGGCTAACCAACCAGTTTCCGCCTTAACGCCCAAATCCTATCGGCCCATGGCGGCAGAACCCGGACCGATGGTGCTTTCGGCAATCCTTGCCGGCTCGCCCGACGCGATCTGGTGCTGGCGGACCGACGGTATCATCACACAGTGGAATCCCGCGGCAGAACGCCTGTTGGGGTTTGAGACTTCGGAAATCGCTGGTCAGTCCCTTCTGGAGTTGGTCACGCAGGCGGAGCGCTCAGTGGCCGAGAGCATGATCGAACGCGTGAGCGCCGGCCAGTCCTATGGCTCCTTCGAAACGGTCAGTGTGGGCAAGGATGGGAGAACGCTTGCCGTGGAGCTTACTGTCGTCCCGCTGCGTGACGAGAAGGGATTGATCGTGGGCGGAGCAACGTTTTGCCGGGACATCAGCGAACGCAAGAGCGCTGCGGAATCACTTTCGCGGACCGTCCGTGAGCTGGGAACGCTTTTTCACCTGACTGAGCGCCTGCAGGCTGCGAGATCCGCCCAAGAGGTCTATGAGGCGGCGCTAGAGGCGATCACCGATGCGCTGGAGTGCGAGCGCGCGTCGATTCTGCTGTTCGATTCGGCTTCCGTAATGCGCTTTGTCGCTTGGAAAGGACTCAGCGAGCAGTATCGTAAAGCCGTCGATGGTCACTCTCCGTGGACACCCGAGACAACTGACGCGGTCCCGATCTTCGTTACCGACATTCGGAATACGAACAACCCCGATACCCTGAAGAGGGTAATCGAGGGCGAAGGGATTCGCGGCCTTGCCTTCATTCCGCTCGTCCGCCACGGACAACTCATCGGCAAATTCATGACCTACTATAGGTGCCCACATCAATTCAGCGAGCGAGAGACCCGTCTAGCAAGCACCATTGCTCGACAGTTGAGCTTATCTCTGGACAGAATAATCACAGAAGAGCGGTTGAGGGAATCCGAATTGCGCTTCCGTCTCATGTCGGAGCACGCTCCTGTCATGATCTGGATGAGCGACGCCGCGGGCAAATGCCTTCACCTTAACCGTTTGCTCCGTAGTTTTTGGGGGGTGGAAGAAGCAGCCATTCCTTATTTCGACTGGTCGTCGACGATACACCCCAAAGACGCCCAAATGGTCGGCGACCAGGTTGCGGCCGCATTTGCAAAAAGGGTCCCCGTAAAGTTGAAAGGGCGATACCGCAGCGCCAAAGGAGAGTACCGGGTGCTTGAAACCGTCGCGCATCCTCGCTTCGGAGCTTCCGGTGAATTTCTCGGGATGATTGGCGTCAACGTCGATATTACCCAGCGAGAGGCAGCAGAGGCTGAACGTCGCCGGGCTGAAGAGGAATTGCAAGCAACGAATATTGCCCTACGAGAAAACGAGGAACGTTTGCGACTCGCTACCGCTAACGCGGACATCGGATTCTGGGATGTGGATGAGATCAACCAGGTCCTGCACTGGCCACCATTGGTCAAGGCAATGTTCGGGATATCGCCGGACAGGCCCGTGTCGATGATGGACTTCTATTCGGGTCTTCACCCCGAGGATCGCGAGTTCGTCAGCGCCGCTTACGCGGCGGCGGCAGATCCCGACAAGCGAGCTCTCTATGATGTTGAGTATCGTACCGTTGGGAAAGAGGACGGGCGTGTCCGATGGGTGGCTGCGAAGGGACGCGGCTTGTTCAATAGCGATGGGTACTGTGTGCGAGTTACCGGCACCGCTATCGACATCACTGCTCGCAAGGCCGATGAAGCAAAGCTTAAGGAGTTGAACGAAACATTGGAGCGCCGAATCTCCGAGGTTTTGGCTGAGAGGAAAGTGTTGGCGGACATCGTCGAAGGCACGGACGCTTTCGTCCAGGTAGTGGACCTCGAATTTCGCTGGCTCGCCATCAACAAGGCCGCAGCTAATGAATTCGAGAGGCTATTCGGGGTTCGTCCCCAGGCCCAGCAATGCATGCTTGACCTGTTGGCGCATCTGCCTGCCGAGCGCGAAGTCGTGCGCGCTGTTTGGGCCCGCGCATTGTCCGGAGAGGAATTTACGGAAATCGCGGCGTTCGGCGACCGCGCTGGCGAACGTCGCCACTATGAGATGAAGTACAATACCTTGCGGAACAGTGATGGAGAACGGATCGGCGCGTATCAGTTCGTATACGATGTGACGGAACGTATCCGGGAGCAGGAGCGTCTGGCCAGGGCGGAGGAGCAACTCCGTCAGGCGCAGAAAATGGAGGCAATGGGCCAGCTTACCGGCGGCGTCGCCCACGACTTCAACAATCTGTTAACGCCAATCGTCGGCGCGCTCGATGCTTTGCAACGGCGGGGCTTGGGTGGCGACCGCGAGCAGCGCTTGATCGCCGGAGCGATGCAGTCCGCAGAAAGAGCCAAGACCCTTGTGCAGCGGCTACTCGCATTCGCACGACGCCAACCACTCCAGGCCAAGCCGGTTCACGTGGGAGACCTGATTCACGGAATGGGCGAGCTGATTGTCAGTACGTGCGGTCCGCAGGTGAAGGTTTCCATAGAGATCGAGCAGAACTTACCGGCCGCGAGGATCGACGAGATTCAGTTGGAAATGGCTCTCCTCAATCTCGCGGTCAATGCGCGTGACGCTATGCCTGACGGCGGTACGTTGCGCATTATTGCGGACGCCCAACAGGTTGATGCGGGAAATCGCGCCAACCTTAATGCAGGTCGCTACGTCAGGATATCCGTGGCCGACAGCGGCGTCGGCATGGATGAATCCGTGAAGACGCGGGCGGTCGAGCCGTTCTTCTCGACCAAAGGAATCGGAAAAGGCACGGGTCTCGGTTTATCGATGGCTCACGGCTTGGCATCACAGTTGGGCGGTGCGCTGACCATTCAAAGCCGTTTGGGGCTGGGCACGAACATAGAGATCTGGCTTCCTTCGACCGATCAGCCCGTGCAATCGGACAGCCAGTATCAGGTCTCGAGGGTCAGCGGCGGCCCCATTGGAACCGCGCTCCTTGTCGATGACGAGCCCCTAGTTCGTGCGGCAGCAGCTGACATGCTCGCGGACATCGGTTACACGGTTATCGAAGCTGCTTCGGCGGAAGAGGCAATCCGGCTGATTGGCGGCGGCCTTAAACCCCAACTTCTTGTTACTGATCACCTTATGACCGGCATGAACGGCACGGATTTGGCGCGGCGTGTCCTTTCGGAGTTGCCGGGCACGCAGGTATTGCTCGTGTCGGGCTATGCCGAGAGCGAGGGCGTCGCTCCTGATCTTCCCCGGATGGTCAAGCCATTCAGCACTCGAGACCTCGCTGCGAAACTTGCTAACCTAAGTGCAGGCTAGAGCAGCGCGCTTGTTTCAACGGTCCGAGACGTACTGCGTTTCCGGGCGCGGACCTTTCTGCCGATTTCGTTCGTCGGAGCTGCACCTCTAGAAAATCATAGCCACGATCGGTGCCTCGGCAGGCCCCGGCTCATAAGCGTGCTGCTGAAGCTGGCGGCGATGAAAAGATCACCACGGTGCCATCCTCGAAGCTGACACGGCGCTAAACCAAGGTGCGAAACTTAAAGAATCTTCCGAGATCACGCCGGAGCAAATCCAGCACTTCTTCGATCGCGAAAAAGATCTCGAGCCTAACAAGTGAGTGAAGGTGCTGCGCTGGGGCAGGGCCGAGGACGTTCACTAGCTGATCCTCGACGGAATTAAGTACGCCCGGGCGCATAAGTTGCGATACGTCGCGATCAAGAATGCACGTCTCTGCAGGGAGCGATGCGCACGCGCAGTGCATAACATCTGATATGCGAGGCCTCACAGCCGCAACGCCACGGCGACAGCCAGAGTGAGCGCCAGGGTCACGAGTGCGAAGGCAAGAGGCCACCGCAACGCCGCGACGGCGCGTTCCCCGCGCGCCATGACCCGCAACGGCCAAAAGCGGATGTCTATACGGTCTGGATCCATAGCAAATCTCCATTCATAATATAGGTTTATATTCCTAAATCACGAATGTCAACGGGGATGTCTGTTCACAGGTTTCGTTCGGATGCGCGATCGTTTCCAGTTGAGTTAGTTACGCCGCAGTGTAGCGCTTAATTCTATCAAGCTTTTTGGCTGGGCTTTCACTCTTTATTGCTTCGATCGCACATGCTCTCACCCGAAAATAGCGCTGCGCAGTACGTCCGCATGTCAACTGACATGCAATCCTATTCGATCGCAAACCAGTCCGATGCCATTCTGATTTATGCTGCACGCAGAGGATTGACGATTGTGCGCAGCTACGAGGATGTCGGACGAAGCGGAGTACGCCTTGACGGCCGCGCAGGGCTCCAGGCTCTGCTGTCCGATGTGTGTTCTGGAAGAGCAGACTACAAGACTGTCCTTGTCTACGATGTCAGCCGCTGGGGGCGCTTCCAGGACAGCGATGAGAGCGCACATTATGAATACTTATGCAGGCAAGCAGGGGTCAACGTCGAGTACTGCGCTGAACAGTTCGAAAATGACGGCAGTTTGACCGCCGCACTCTTGAAGAACATCAAGCGTGCGATGGCTGGAGAATATAGCCGAGAACTGTCCGTCAAAGTGCAAACTGCGAAGATCCGTTTGGCCGTGAAAGGCTTTCATCTCGGGGCACCTCCAGGTTACGGCCTTCGCCGCATGCTCGTCGATGAACACCGGACGCTCAAGGGTGAGCTTCGCCGAGGTCAATGGAAAAACATTCAATCCGACCATGTTATTTTGATCCCAGGTCCGCCAAACGAGTTAGCAACGATCGAGCGCATCTACGAAATGTTTCTCGATCAGGAATTGGACGTACGCAAAATCGCGGAACAATTGACGACCGAGGGAATCCCTGCTGCATCAGGAGGTCCGTGGACTTACAATACAGTGCGCGCAGTCCTGTCGCATGAAAAATACATCGGGACTGCTGTATATAGCGTGACGTCGAAACCAATCGGTAAAAAATGGCAACGAAATCCGAAGAAGGATTGGGTTCGCTATGAGGACGCGTTCGAGGCCGTTGTACCTAAGGATCGATTCAAGAAGGCGTCTGAGCGGCTAGAGCAACTGGCCCAACCTCTGACAACGAACTGGATGCTTGATTGCCTAACGGCGCTTTGGTGCCAGCGCGAACATCTCAGCTCAGAGATAATTAACGAATCAAAAATAGCGCCCAGTTGCCACACATATCAGGCCTATTTCGGGAGTTTGTCTAAGGCGTATCACTTGATCTGCTTCAGGAACCGGGAGAGCCTTGGATACAACGCAGACCTCCGCAAGCAAATTATCTCCGAAATGAAAGCGGAGATAATCCGCCGAGGGGGAACGGTTGAGGTCTTCCCTTGGAACAAGCATGTCATCGTAAACGCAGAGCTCAGAGTCAGCATATTCATTAGCCGACTAAAGAACACGGGTCCGCGTATCTGGCAGTTTGGCTATAGATCTGGGACGAAACCCGACATCGTCGTGGGCGCGAGGATCATGAGGCGAGGCGGGCGGGTTGAGGACTATTTCATTCTACCCTTTATGTTATTGCCGCACGGAGCGTGGATCACGACGAGCGCATCTAGTGGGGCAAGGCTCGATAGGTTCCGAACGAATAATCTGGAGCCGCTTTATCAGCTCTGTGCGCGCACAAAAGCCGTTGCGCCGCAATGGTAGACCTACGAGATCAGAGAAGGGCGGAAACTCGTAAGCGCAGGGTGCTGGAGAAGCTTGGAGGTGACCAAAGAGAAGTTATCAAGCACGGTCGGATCGGCCGGTTGTTGGAGCAACTAAGAGATGTCGTTGCAGATGAGACATTTAACAGATTTATACATACGCGTGGAATTCAATCAATTCCAAACATTCTAGGCCCTCAATCTTTGCTCCCTCCAGACCTTGATCGTAGTCTGGCGTTTGTTGTTTCGTGGAGGTTCTTTGCGCCATTTGTGTACGACCCTGTGACTGCAACCTATCTGGAAATGCGCTGGCCAGGATTGATCATTGAAATGAAGGATGTCTTTATTGACCTAGTGGCAGATGGACCATTTCCTCATGAGCCGCGGGGGCGGGATCGGCGGTCATTCTGAGGTTGACAGCCGAGGCGTTATGCGTTCGACAGAGCAATGCAAACTTTCCTGTCTTTTCTTTTTTGTCTTTGCGCAACTGCAGCATTTGCGATAACCGGTAGCCGCTCCGCGCCGAGCAGCGATGTTGCGCGATCTATCGTCACCGTCGTCGCAGCCGGCGGCGGCGTCTGCACCGGCACGATGATTGCGCCGAACATCATTCTGACCGCCGCGCATTGCATCGCGCCCGGCCCGGCCAATCGCGTGATCGACTATTCATCGAAGCCGCCGACGCTGATCGCACCGCAGCAGGTCGCGGTGCATCCGCAATACAATGCACAATCCATTGCAGCGCACCGGGCGACGGCGGATGTCGCGCTGCTGCGCTTGTCCGCGCCGATGCCCGGCAAGTCCGCTGCGCCTGTCGGCGTGCCGCGCATTCCCTTTACGCTCGTCTCGCGCTTCACCGTCGTCGGCATCGGATCGACAGTCGCCGGCAGCGATTCCGGCGTGGGCACGCCGCGCGCCGCGCCGCTCGCCGTGACTGGCCAGCCGGGCACGTTGCAGGTGCGCCTGGTCGATCCGCAAACCCAGAACAGGAGCGCGGGCATGGGTGCCTGCACCGGAGATTCGGGCGCGCCCGCGTTCGAGGATCAGGATGGCCGAAGCGTCATCACCGGCGTGGTGAGCTGGTCGACCGGCGCCAACAACGCCGCAGGCTGCGGCGGCCTCACCGGCGTGACCCCGCTCACATTATATAGAGACTGGATCGTAAAGACCGCGCGAAGCTGGGGCGCGGGGTCGTGATTTGACGAACCGTCAACGCGAGAGACTATCCTCCGACGGAAGGGACCCGACAATGCGACATGCCCGCCACTTCATCTTGGGTTTTCTCGCGGCAGGCGTATTGCTTGTTCCTGTCACGGCTCCCTCGGCGCTCGCCCAGCAGCTCGACTTGAAGACTCAACAGCCGCGTCTCGACAATTCAAAGCTAAAGTCGGTTGCACGTCCTCGCCCGGCAACGTCCTGTGCGGAATACGGTGCCGGCTATGTGCGCGTGGAAGGCACAGGCAGTTGCGTGCGGCTCGGTGGCGGCATCAACGCCGGCGTCGGGGGATCGCGTTGAGGGCCATGCAAGAATGTTCCATGTTTTACGAACCATGTCCTGTCTGCTCGCTGTCACCATTTGCGCGACGATGACTTCTGCATCCGCGGCACAGGAGAAGCGGCCCGGCATCAACAAAACGCACACGCGCAGTCATGCACCGGCGCCACGAAAAGCAGCGGGCCCGCGGTCTTGCTCCGAATTCGGCGCGGGCTTCGTGCGAATGCCTGGCTCGGATAGCTGCATTCGCTTTGGCGGCGGCGTCGGGATGGGCTATTCCATGCCGTGAATTTCGTCAGGCCGGATGACGTCGCCCACCGCGAGAAGATCGTGCCGTTGCAGGACTTTTCGCGCGGCGGCCTGGTGACGCTCTGGCATCGGCCGGTATTAATGACCCTGCCCGCGATGCCGCCACTTCTTGCGCGGATACACCGCCGGCTTCTTCACGTATGGCTCAGCCTGCCGCTTGCGCGATTCCTCCAGCGCCCGCTGATACCCTGGTGAGCTCATGATGTTCGCCGCTGCGCCGCCGCGAGCGGAAGCCGGGACGGCGAGAAGCGGAACAGCGCACATTGCAAGAAGCAGTATGGCGGCAAGATGCAGATTGCGTTTCATCTCGATCCTTGGTTGGCCGTTGCCCGAAATCCAAGCATCTCCGGCTCGAATACCTGTGCTGTCAAACTGGTGAACCGGCTCACGCCGTCGAACGCCTGCTGCGTTTCTGGCATGTGAGGCGGACCGCCTGGTCTGCAGCTCTGGTATCGCATGACCTTCCCTGTAATTTTCCCGAATTTCGCTGTTCTTGGAAATAACTTCCCTGTTAGTTGTTTTAGTCAATTTTAAAAAGAAGGCGGTTTTCGACGTGGTTTTCGCCTTCCGTTAATTCCTGAATGCGTCTAATTCGCCGATTTCCCTGTAAAATTCCCTGTTAACAGGGAAATCAAGCTGAGACGGGTGCGATTACCACTGGGTCGCCAGCCATCCAATTTTCAGGTTTAAGTTTTGGGAGATTTGATGAGAAGCTCGCCAGTGCTGGGCTTTTCTTAGTTTACGGAAACGTCTGCTGCTTTGGTGCCGGCGATGTTTCGTTCAAAAATCTTACTGAGGTGACGCGAGATGATAGGACGCTGACGCGTCGATCGCCAGCCGGGCCCTGAACCGTGACAGGTATGGCGCGGTGCGGCTGATGGACAATCCAGCGACCTCGGCGGGCGTGCCAAACCCCACCACATGACCGCCTTCGTTACCTGCACCAGGGCCAATATCCATGACCCAGTCGCTGCCGGCCGCGACGCGCATGTCATGCTCCACCACGATGACGGTATTGCCGGATTCGACCAACCCGTCGAGTTGCGCGATGAGCTTCTCGACGTCAGCCGGGTGCAGTCCGGTGGTGGGTTCGTCAAGGATGTAGAGCGTGTGGCCGCGCTGCGTCCGCTGCAGTTCGGTGGCAAGCTTGATGCGCTGGGCCTCGCCGCCGGAAAGCTCCGTTGCCGGCTGGCCAAGCCGCAGATAGCCGAGGCCAACTTGCCGCAGCGCATCGAGGGACCGGCGCACCTGCGCCTCTTCCGCAAAGAACGCGAAGGCGGCGTCGACCGTCATTCCCAGTACGTCGGCGATATTCTTGTCGCGGTATTTTACTTCAAGGGTTTTGGCGTTGTAGCGAGCGCCATGACAGCTTGGGCACGGAGCATATACACTGGGCAGGAATAGCAATTCGACGCAAACAAAGCCTTCGCCCTCGCAGGTCTCGCAACGGCCTTTGGCAACATTGAAGGAAAAGCGTCCGGCGTCGTAGTGACGGGCGCGCGCCGACTTGGTGGCCGCGAAGATCCTGCGAACGTAATCGAAGAGCCCTGTGTACGTTGCCAGGTTGGACCGCGGTGTGCGTCCGATCGCCTTCTGGTCGACGACCACCAATCGCTTGACGCCCTCCATTCCGCTCGCGATGCGGCCGCCGAGTGTGGTCACGACCGTCCGCTCGAGTTCGTCGCCTTCATCGTCGATGGAGGGGGTGGGATGGCCGAGCTGTTTTGCAACCAATTCCACCAGAACCTGGCTCACCAGACTCGACTTGCCCGAGCCGGAAACGCCAGTCACGGTGGCGAATACTCCCAACGGAAAATCGACATCGAGCTCATGGAGATTGTTGCGACTGACGCCACGCAGCCGCAACCAGCCCTTGGGCGAGCGCGGGGTTCGGTTTGGTACGGTGTAGTCGCCGAACAGGTAGCGGCGGGTTTGCGATTGCTCTACCTGTTCAAACCCTTGCAGCGGACCGCTGTAGAGCACGTGGCCACCGAGTTCGCCGGCGCCTGGCCCGACGTCGACAACCCAATCCGCATGCCGGATCACATCGATCTCATGTTCGACCACGAACAGCGAATTGCCAGAGGCTTTCAATCGGTCGAGCGCCGCCAACAGCGCCTCGGTGTCCGCGGGATGAAGTCCGGCGGAGGGTTCGTCGAGCACGTAGACGACGCCAAACAGATTGGAACGCACCTGGGTTGCCAGTCGCAGGCGCTGCAGTTCGCCCGGAGAAAGCGTCGGAGTACTCCGCTCCAGGGAAAGATAACCTAGCCCTAGGTCAATCAGAACCGTGAGCCGGCCGCCGAGGTCGTCGGCGATTCTCTGCACCACCAGCGCCTTTTCCGGATGCTGCGCCTTAAGCCTGGTGAGGGTAGGAGCAGTGGCCTCCGCATGGGGACGCAAGAGGTCGGCGAGCCTGGCCAGCGGAATTCTGGAGATGTCGGCGATATCGAAGCCAGCAAACTTGACCGACAGCGCTTCGCGGCCAAGCCGCTTGCCGTGGCAGAGTGGGCATTCGGTACTCACCATGTAGCGCGATACCCGCTTCTTGATCGAGGCGCTTTCTGTGGTGGCAAAGGTGTTCAGCACATATCTCCTGGCGCTGGAGAAATTGCCGCGGTAACTGGGCTCCTCCTTGCGTCTGATCGCCTTTTGCACCTCATTTGCGTCATACCCGATGTAAACCGGGACCACCGGTTGCTCGTCGGTGTACAAGATCCAGTCGCGGGCTTTTTTCGGCAATTCGCGCCACGGACGATCGACGTCGTAGCCGAGCGTAATCAGCATGTCGCGCAGGTTGCCGCCATGCCAGGCGGGCGGCCAGGCTGCAATCGCGCGTTCGCGAATGCTTTTGGAATCATCCGGCACCATCGAGCGTTCGGTCACCTCGTAGACCCGACCGAGTCCATGGCATCGGGGACAGGCTCCCGCCGGCGTGTTGGGCGAAAAGGCCTCGGCATCGAGATGCGCCTGGTGCCTTGGATAGTCGCCGGCGCGCGAGTACAGCATTCGAAGCAGGTTGGAAAGCGTCGTGACGCTGCCGACGGAAGAGCGCGTGGTGGGCGCCCCGCGCTGCTGCTGCAACGCCACGGCCGGCGGCAGGCCGTCGATTTCGTCAACCTCGGGAACCGCCATCTGATGAAACAACCGCCGCGCATAGGGCGAGACGGATTCGAGATACCGCCGCTGCGCCTCCGCATAGAGCGTGCCGAACGCCAGCGACGATTTGCCCGAGCCGGACACGCCCGTAAACACCACCAAGGCGTCGCGGGGAATGGCGAGATCGATACTCTTCAAATTGTGTTCGCGTGCTCCACGCACGCGGACGAAACCCCGCAGATCCTCGCCCGCAACGTCTTGAGAACGAGGTTTGTTGATTTTTAGCATAGCTGTCGAAATATTCCGCAATCCGGTCTGGTGGTGACGAGGCGCGTATTGTCGGCCCGCGGGCCGTCCAGGCGTCCCATCACGTTCTTGATCATCATCGCCTCCTTGTGCCGCCAGGAATGCAAAGAGAGTTGATCCGGCGAGCCCTTTTGTCATTGACGATGGTCAAGAAGCGCCGGCAGGTCTGCGACAAACATGGTTTTGACGGCTTCGTCCGGCTATGCCCGATAAGATTGGCTTGGTCCGGTTCGCGACCGCACCTCGCGGATAAAGTCCTGCGGGCTCGTGAAGAACGAGTTCTCGATCAAGACGCCGCCGATGATGACCATAGGATGCGTTCGCAAAATATCGACGGCATGCGGCGCCGTCAGCAGATTGACGTCGAAGGTGCAAATCACCGGGTCGTCGTAATTCGGCAGTACGCTATTGAGTCGCATCTCGTATTCGGCCCATTCGATGCCGCTCTTCCAGTCGTCCACGGCCATCTCGGCGTGCGCGATCATCCGCGTCAACGGGAAGCCGAGCCCGGCGCCGGCCTTCAAGGCATCCCGGATCAGGACGAGCATGGCGTCCTTGTCGAAGCGTCCGGTCTTGAGGTAGGTGTCCTCCGGCAGCGCGACTTCGAGCTGGCGGCTTTTCATCGTCTTCTCCACGTCGACGCCGGCGTTGCGCAACCAATTGAGGTGATCCTCCCGGTGCTGAGAAGGGAGTACATGATACGCGCGCTGGCCGCAGTTGATCCCGTCGCAAATGAACGGCAGCAACGCGTCGTATTCCTCCACTGCCGAACTGAAGAACGCGCAGACATGCCGGTGCTCGCGCAGCATGGATCGTCCAAAAGGAATGGGCTCGGCAGTTGAATTCATGTCAGCCTCGCGGTTGAGAGTCCTCTGCGATCTGCTTGCCGTGAAAGTGCTGGCTCGGCACCGGACCCTCTCGTTGCTCCAGGCCGTCCGCGACCTGGAGGGCGAACCGATCCAGCTGAGCAGGATCGAACTCGCTCTCTATCTGCGGTTCGCGAAAGTGTGTTGAGAGCACGCCCCAGAGGCGGCCGTTGCTGCTGATAAGCGGCGTCGATTGTACGGCAGAAATGCCGCCGGCACGCAGCATATCGAGCTCGCGCGTGCCCACAAACAGGTAGCTCGTCGACACGTTCTCGACAAACACGCGCATGCGCAGCGTCAGCGCTGCAGCGCATGTGGTGTTAGTGTCGCGGCGTACGGCGCCAAAAAAGGAAAGGGCTTCGCTCGATAATCCGCGGCTGGCAACAATTGTCAGGCAGTCGGCTCTCTCGTCGAAGCGCTGGAGCGTGCCCATGTCGGCGCCCGTTATGCCGATCGCTATGTCGAGGACCCGCAGCAGGTCCGCACCGACATCGTTGGAATTGCTCAGCCGCTTGAGGACGGCGTCGATTTGTTGCTCAGTTGCCGCCTCGAGCGGCTCCGTGAGTTTGGCCATTGGCTTGCCTCTGCGGCCGTGACGCGCGAACATTGCCGCGGCCGCGCGATGCCGGAAATGTAATGGAGGATCACTGCCAGGCGGATTAAGCAATTTTGCGTAATTGCCATTTTCGTCATGCCAGCCAGCGAAATCTGGCAATAGTCAATCCGCGGTTGCGCGACCTTGGCTGTGCTGTGCCTTCCGCAAGGAGCCAAACCGACGAAGGTGTTGATTCCGCACTATTCTTTCCATGGCCACGTCGAAACCATGGCATGGGAAGAAGAAGCCGAAGGTGTCCAGACCGCGGTGGAGAAGCGGTCGTCAAAGGCTGCCCGAGTTGGTCCTCGCCGTCAGAATACATCCGCGATGTCCGCTCGAGATCGCCAGGCAATCCGGATTCAGGCTCGACCAGCTCGCGTCGATCGGGTCAGGTGTGAAATTTCCTGACCAGGCCGACGGGCTTCGGCGCTGGACAAATTGGCGGCGAACTCGGTTCGGCTTTCACATCGACCGCCACGCAGATGGCGACCAGTCGATGATCCTGACGTTTAAACCGACACAATGCACTTTGGCATGTTCGCGGCTGAAACGGGACTCAAGCGAAGTGCTCAATGTAAGGTCGTGATATCTCCAACCAGCAACGTGTCCGGTGCCTGATATCCTCCGCGGCGCCGGACCAACACTAGGCAATTGGCTTGGATGGTGTATGGTCCGTCCAAGACGCGGATGCAACTCTGGCCGGTGCGAACCCATAAAGCATCGCGACCGCGGATGGTCCATCGCCAGCCGACAATCCAAAGGTGAATTTCTGCCGTTTTGCTTCGGCTTAGTGACAGTCGCCGAAGTTCCGATTTGCGTTGTGGATTGGATCAGGCGACATGCCTTGGGTCGATGAGCTTTCCCAGCCGCAGGAGCTCAGGCGCTGCATCCGCGATCTCGTTGCGCTTTCGACGCTGCCGGCCATCTGGAAAGACTACAATTCGCGGCAGATCGCCGACAGCGCGGCGGCCGCATTGCTTTCGATGCTCAATGCCGACGTCATTTACGTGTCTGTGCCGGGGCTGCGCGACGAACCTGCGGCCGACGTGATGCGCACGAGCCAAGCGGTATCCGTCGGATCGTCCGGTCACATTGAACGCATCCTCCGCGGTGCGTGGCGCGGAAGGCGCGAGCAGATATCCGCGATCGACAACCCACTCGGGAAGGGAACGTTACGGATCGCGGCGGCGCCGATGGGCTTTGGCGGCGACGACTTGATCGTCGCAGGTTCCGTTAATCCGCAATTTCCGAGCGAGAGGCACCGGCTCCTTCTCGGAATTGCGGCGAACCACGCAACGCTCGCTATCCAACGCTGGCGCGCGGAGGCGGAGCAACGGCGTCTGACGACCGTAATCGAGCGGTCGTCCGAGTTCATTGGTTTCGCCGATCTAGACGGCACACCGCAATATCTCAATAAGGCGGCCTTCGACCTCCTCGGGCTTTCCGGCACTGAGGAAGTGCAGCAGCGTAACATCTTCGATCTCATGGCTCCCGATGAGCGAGCTCGGGCGCATCGCGAGTTGCTTCCGATGGTGATGGGAACCGGACGCTGGCTCGGCGAGCTCAACCTCCGCCACTTCAAAACTGGAGAAATCATCCCCTTTTTGGTGGATTGGTTCCGCATCGACGACCCGCGCACGGGCCGTCCTACGAACATGGCGACCGTCGGCCGCGATCTGAGGCATCAGAAAAAGCTCGAGGGTGATCTTCGAGGCCTCAACGAGTCGTTGGAGCAGCGGGTGGCGGAACGGACATCGGAATTGGCGGAAGCGCTCGAGCGACTGACGCGCGAAGCTGAGGAGCGGGAGCGCGCGGATGTCCGCGCGCAGCAGCTACAATTCGAGCTCCTTCATGCGGCGCGGCTGAGCGCAGCGGGTCAGATGGCCGGCGCGTTGGCGCATGAATTGAACCAACCGCTGACCGCGTTCACCAATTCGGTCAACGCTGCGCGCCGGATGATGGTAAACGGCGCGCACGACAGAGTCGTCGCTACACGCGATGTCCTTGGCGAAGCCGCCGATCAGGCGCTCCGCGCCGGCGAGATCATTCGGCGGCTGCGAGAGTTTGTTACACGTGGCGAGACGGAAATGCGGATCGAAAACCTGCCTGACCTGATCCGTGAAGCAAGCGATCTTGCCTCGGCGGGAGCCGGAGCGCACGGCGTGCAGGTCCGGCTGAGCTTCGATCCGGGTGCCGAGGGGGTCTTGGCAAACCGAATTCAACTGCAGCAGGTCATGCTTAACCTGATACGCAATGCGTACGAGGCGATGGCGCAGAGTGAGTGGCGCGAGTTGGAAGTGGCCACGGCGCGTCTTGATGACGAGTCGATTGAGATCGCTATAGCGGATCGTGGCTCGGGCCTGCCGGACGATATTGTCGAACACCTCTTCGAACCATTCCACACGACAAAAATCGGTGGCATGGGACTCGGCCTTTCGATCTGCCGCACGATCGTCGAGGCCCATCGCGGAAAGCTGGGGTATGAACCCAATAGCGGCGGTGGAACAATCTTTCGCGTTACGCTGCCCCTCCCGCTGGAACGATGAGTCTATCGATGGCTGCCGAACGGATCATTTACGTTATTGACGACGACCCGGCGATCCGCCGATCGTTGGAGCGGCTGCTGGATGCGGTAGGTTTCCAGGTGGCGTCGTATGCAACGCCAAAAGGATTCCTCGACGTCGCGGGCAGCTTACCCGGGGGCTGCGCCCTGCTGGATCTTCGTATGCCGGAGATGGACGGCTTTGAGGTTCATGCTCGCCTTCGGCTGATAAACCCGGACTTGCCGGTCATTGTGGTGACGGCTCAAGGCGACGTGCAGACCGCAGTCCGTGCGATGAAGGCGGGAGCTGTGGACTTCATTGAAAAGCCCTACAGCGACGACACCTTGATAGCGGCGATTGAGTCCGCGCTGAAGACCGGCGCGGCGAAGGGCCGGACCGATGAAATTGCTGCGGCGGCGGCGCTGATCGATACGCTCAGTCCACGCGAGCGGCAGGTTCTTGAGGCGCTCGTGGCCGGGCAGCCCAACAAGGTCATTGCCTTCGAGCTTGGCATCAGTGTGCGCACGGTCGAGGTTCACCGCGCACGTATGATGGATCGGTTGGGCGTGCATCAGTTCGCCGAGGCTGTCCGTCTTTTGGTCTTCGCGAGCTTTGCAGAGCGGGGGTGAGCGGATATTTGCTGTGCTGGAGATGCCCTCTCCAGCACATCGTCCTGCTCGCCATCCTCAAGCGTTTCCCGGCCAAAAGCACTTATGAAATGGTTCCAACCCGCGCCGACATTACGCCGCATGACGTCGCCCCCGTGCTTCGCTGAACAGCTTGATCGTTTCCCGGTTGAATGCCGGGATATCATCGGGGCTGCGGCTCGTGACCAAGCCCTTGTCCACGACCGCTTCCTGGTCCACCCAGTCCGCGCCGGCGTTCTTGAGATCGGTTTTGAGAGAGGGCCATGAAGTCATGCGTCGGCCGCGCGCCGAGCCGGTCTCGATCACGGTCCAGGGACCATGGCAGATCGCTGCAACCGGTTTACCGGCATCGAAGAATGCCTTCACGAAAGCAACCGCATCTGGCTGAATGCGGAGCGAGTCCGGATTGATGACGCCGCCCGGCAACAGCAGCGCGTCGAAATCTTCCGGCTTGGCCTGACCGAGCTCCACGTCGACCGGCAACTCCATGCTCCAGTCCGTGAAATTCCACGCCCGTACGCGTCGATGTTTGGGCGATACGATCCTGGTCGTGGCGCCGGCTTCGTCCAGAGCTTGACGTGGCCCGGTGAGTTCGACCTGCTCGAAACCGTCGGTGACCAGAATGGCCACATTGAGTCCTTTAAGGGTGTCTTTTGCCATGATCCGGCTCCTTTCCAATCCCTGTATAGTGAGCGCCGTTTGAGGGTGCACTGGCGCGAGCTGCCGCTGTCGCGGCTCATCGCCAGCGCTGATCGACACAGGCCTTCGGTTGTTCGCCGCGATCCTGTGCCAGAGACGGATAGTCTGTGTATCCCTTCTCGCCGCCGCCGTAATATGTCGTCGGATCGTCGGCATTGAATGGCGAGCCGATGCGCAAGCGCTCGGGCAGATCGGGATTGGCGATGAACTTGCGGCCGAAAGCGATCAGGTCCGCCTTTCCCTCGCGAATCCACCGCGCCGCCGTGTCGGCCTCGAAGCCGCCCGCGACTATCAGGGTTCCCTTGAATTTCTTCCGGATCGTCTCGACCATGCGGAGTGCCCGCGGATCTGGCTCTTTTCCGCTTTGCATCTGCTCTATCGCGGGGTTGACGATATGAAGATAGGCAAAGTGGTAGTCGCTGAGACGCTCGGCGATATAGCCAAAGGTCGTTTCCGGTTGGTCGTCGTGGATGTCGTTCATCTTGCCCATCGGCGACAACCGCACGCCGATGCGATCCGGCCCCCAGATGCGTATCAAGGCCTCGGCGACCTCGAATAATAATCGCGTGCGGTTCTCGACCGAACCGCCATAGGTGTCGGTGCGCCGGTTGGTGCCGGTCTCGATGAACTGATCGAGCAGATAGCCGTTGGCGGCGTGGATCTCGACGCCGTCGAAATCGGCGGCCCGGGCGTTTATCGCCGCCCGTTCATATTGCGCCACGATGTAGGGCATCTCTTCAATGTTGAGCGCACGCGGCCGTACGAACGGCACGAGCTCGCCTTCGCCGCGCTCGTTCTCGATGAAGGCTTTGCCCTCCGGAATGATGGCGGAGGGGGCGACCGGGAGCATATTGTCGGGCTGCAGGGCCGGGTGCGAAATGCGCCCGACATGCCAAAGCTGATTGAAGATCAATCCGTCGGCCTGATGCACCGCTTGGATGATCCGCTGCCATGCTTCGACCTGCTCACGGCTGTGGATGCCCGGCGTCCAGGCGTAACCCTGGCCCTGCATCGAAACCTGCGTCGCTTCGCTCACGATCAATGCTGCAGATGCGCGCTGCGCGTAGTAGCAGGCGGCAAGTGAGCTCGGCACGTTGCCCGGCTGGCGTGCCCGCGAGCGCGTCAGCGGCGCCATGACGATGCGATGCCGCAGGGTGTAGGGGCCGAGTCGGTACGGCGCGAACAGCACGTCCGTGTCCGTCGCCTGAGCGGCACGGGCTGTCCGCGAAATCGTCGTTGTCTCGTTCATGTTCGCTCCTGCAGCGGAGGACATCGGCGGCTTTCTTGGTCCGTCCACGTGAAAATAGTAGGAGCAAAGCGCCCCGCTTCAATTGACTGCCGTCAATGCGGAGCAGGATTAGAATTTCCCTAATAGGCGACACTCGTAAGGTTCGTTTGCGCGGGCAGGTGTGAGCGAAGATGTGACCAAAATGAACGCGATCGACTCCATCACCCTGATTGAGGGCTACGACGCGATGCGAATCTTTCTCGAAATGGCTTTGCGGCGGCTTGGCAAGGCGGACGAGGAGATCGCTCTTATTATGGCGGGCTTGAAATGGGCCGATGGAGCGCCGATCGATCCGACGATGTGGGAAGGATGGCTGGCGGCCGTGCAAATCGTTTGCGTCGGTCGGACCCATCAGTTTTCCAGCAAATGATAGACTGTCTCCAGACCAGCTTTTGAAGCTGCCGTCCCGGTTATGGATCGCGCCATCCAGTGCACAACAGGCGTCATCGGCCAATTCGCACGCGCGCAATCAGGCGTCCGCGGGCGTCCGTCACGACAACCCATGATCCATGCCAGCTGCCGTCTTGCGCCAGTTCCTGGGCGATCGCAAGCGCATGTGCCGCGGCTTGATCCGGCGTTGAATGGAGAGATCCTGTTTCGTCCGCATACCGCATGCCATTGTCGACATGGAAATAAAACCGGCTGCTATCGGGCAGAGGCTCGGTGACGGATTGTTGGCGTGCATCAATTGTCGGCCGCAAAAGCTCGACATTGCGCTCGGCTGCTCGCCGCAAGGGATCCGTCACCAACTCGATGAGGGAATCGAGCCTCGCGGAAAAGCTCCGGCCGATCTGCTGATGAATACCGAAGATGACGTGATAGTCGGGCGTCTCGACAAGCCGCGCGCCAAGAATGTCGCGCACGCCGCATGCCAGTACAAAATCGTTGTACCATTCGCTTCTGCGCAAGACAGGATCCGAAAAGCATTCGGAGAGCTTTTTCCAGCTTCCATCGAGCAACGGCGAGTATGGGTCGAGGGCGGCGTAGTGCTTGATATAATCGGATTTGAATTCGGCGCTCAGGCCGACAAAACAGGCATCTTCCACGGTGCCCGTGTTCTTGTTCGAAATAATGAGGGCGGCGCCTGCGACGTCGGCCGCCTCCATTAGCGCCTTGAGCGCATCGGGCCACGCCTCCGGCGAAGCCGCGGCATCCTGGAGCATTGAAACAAGAGTGGGCATGCGAATCATATCCTCATGATCCGGCTGGAGTCAGCGAATTCGTAACCTCCTTGCGCGATGCGCAGACAATCGCCCGCCGTGATTGGCAAAAGACTGTCCTGACATCACGGCGAAATCTTCGACGTGGCCTTGATACCCGTCAAGGTAATGGAACCGGACGAGGAAGAAAATCAACATTTCAATTTGCTGCTCCGGTCCCGGCTAACTCCATGAGAACGCATCATGTTGATCACTATCTGTCGTCTCTACGATTCATATACCGACGCGAACAGTGTTGTTATCGGGCTCCAGGCCGCAGGCATAGCGCCTACCGAAACCAGCGTCGTCTCGAATAATTCCGACAGCTGGTACCGGACCGGGCATGCCGCCAACATGGTGACTCTGCGGAAGCAGGGTACGAGCGAAGATACTGCGGCCATCGGCAAATTCGAGGGCGCAGCGGTCGGGGTCGCGATTGGCGCGACAGCGGCGACCGCCGCCAGCCTTGTCACCATGCTGGTGCTTCCGGGCGTCGGCGCGGTCGTCGGCGCAGGATGGCTTGCGGCGCTGTTGGGCAGCATGGCGATCGGCGGCGCAACTGGCGGGCTGCTTGGTGCGCTGACTAATGCCGGCATCAGCGAGGAAGATGCACATGTGTTTGTCGAGGGCGTGCGTCGCGGCGGAACTTTGGTTGCCGCTCGAGTATCGCCGACCGACGTGCCGCGAATAGAAGCCATGATGAACCAATCCGCGGTGAAGCTTGGGGAGCGCTGCGATCTCTACCGCAAATCCGGATGGCACGCGTTCGATCCGTCGGCCAAGGCCTATACCGCCGATCAGGTTCGCAGCGAACGCGCGCTGCATGCTCACTGACGGGCCCGCCGGGCGTTGACGTCTGACAAGGCCAAGCCATCGCGAAGCAGGAATGATCCTTGAGCAGTTGATAGTCGAACTCGGTGGTCGCGGTCGTGGTCCTGTCGCTGCCGTTCCTGCCAGTGACCGCCGGCGTCGCAGCGGCGACAGTGCGTTTCATCGAATAACGCACCGTATTCCCGCGCTATCGGTAGCCCCAGTCCTTGGACAGGCCGGTTTCGGTCGCGTGGATATCTCTCAACAGGGAACGCAGCCCGTGGAGTTGGTCGAGAAGATGCAGAATGATCGCTATGCCTTCGTCGTTGACGCCAAGATCCAGCTTGAGATCCCGGATCAGCCGGGCCCGCGCGAGATCGGCTTCAGAGAATTGAGGAGCGATGCCGCCGGCGAGAGGTATTAGCCATTCCTCATCAATCCAGACGTTCAATGTCGCGGCATCAAGATGCGATCGGGTGATGAATTCCTGGGTTTCCACGGTCACACTCCCATCGATTGCCGTGGACTCTCCGCGACCGGCTGCCACTGCGTGACGAACTTCTCGAGCTCGGAATCTGGCTTTTGCGGAAGGACCAGCTTCAGTGTGACGTATTGATCGCCTTTGCTGCCGTCGGCGCGCGGCACGCCGCGGCCCTTCAGCCGGAGAATCCGCCCGCTATTCGACCATTTCGGCACTGCCGCCGTGACCATCCCGCTCGCGGTCGGCACCTTGATTTTGGCGCCCAGCACCGCCTCCTTCAGGGAGATCGGCAAATCCAGATAGATGTCGTCTCCCTTGCGGGTGAAATAGGGATGCGGCAGCACGCTGATCTCGATCAGTGCGTCGCCGGGCGCGCCGTCTCCCACTCCCGAGCGACCTTTGCCCTTCAAACGCAGAACCTGACCGTTCCGCGTGCCCGGCGGGATGCTGACGTCAAGCGCGGAGCCATCGGGCAGCACGAGAGATTGCTTGCCACCATTGATGGCATCCAGGAACTCAAGATCGAGATGGTAGTGCACGTCCTGGCCGCGCCGGGGGCGGCCTGCGCGGTCGCCGCGGCCGAAGATTTTGGAGAGAATATCGTCGGCGCCGGCATAATCGCCGAAATCGGAAAAGCCGGCGTTGTTGGTGTAGGCCGACCAACCACCTTGATCGGCGAAATCGCGATAATATTGCTGGTGAGGCCGTTCCGTTCCCGAAGCGTCAATTTCGCCGCGGTCAAAGCGCGCGCGTTTTTCCGGATCGCTCAGCAGATCATAGGCGGCCGAAACTTCCTTGAACTTATCTTCCGCTGTCTTGTTCCCGGGGTTCAAATCGGGGTGCAGCTTCTTCGCCAGGCGACGATAGGCCTTCTGAATGTCGTCTGACTTAGCGTCCTTTTTCACGCCAAGCGTTATGTAGGGATCTGCGGCCAATGCCCACTCCTGTCTGCGCCTTTGTCATCGCGAGCGAATGCAGCGTCATGGTTGTTCCGCTTGCGACGATGGTTGCCGGGGCTTGGCCACCACCACACGCGCCGGCCGCAGCAGACGGTCGTGAAGCATGTAGCCCGTCTCCAAAACCTGGGCCACGCCGCCGGGCGGCTGGTCTGTTTCATCCGTCGCCATCACCGCTTCGTGCTTCTTGGGATCGAACGGTTGGTGGAGGGCCTTGATTTCCTCGACGCCGAAACGATTGAGAATCTGAGTCAGGATGCGGTCGGTGGCGGTAACGCCCTCGATCAGCCCGTCGATTCCGCTCCCCTCCCGGTCCGCCGCGCCGGCCTCGATGGCGCGGCGGAGGTTGTCGACAACCTGCAGCAACTCGCGGGCAAAGTTCGTGATTGCGTATTGCCCGGCGTCCTGCGCGCGCCGTTCGCCTTGCCGCCTGGTATTTTCGGTCTCGGCCAGCGCCCGCATCAACCGCTCGCGCAACGACGCGATTTCGGACGCGGTGTCGTTGTGTTGGGCTTCGCCGGCGACTGACGCGCCGGCGTCCTTATCCATTGTATTCGTCGTCATGCCGTTCTCCCGCGTCTCACCGCGTCGAGCAACTTGAAGTCTCAGGGGGCTCAGGAGGCCCTGCGGTCGCGTGGATCTACCTCTTCGAATTCGGCGTCGACGACGTCGTCGCCGGAAGAGCTGCTGCTGCCGCTCGCTTGCCCGCCTGCGCCGCCGGATCCCTGCGAGGCTGCTTGGCTAAGGGCTTCGCCGATCTTTGACGCCGCTTGCTGCAGGCGTTCCGCCGCCTGACGGATGGTTTGGGGATTGTCCGCCGTCAGGCTCTGCTTGGCGTCGGCGATCGCCTGCTCGACCTGCTTCTTGAGGTCGGCGGGAATCTTCGACTCCGATTCATTTAGCGCCTTTTCGGCGCTGTAGATCGCCGCATCGGTCTGGTTGCGCGCCTCGACCAGCTCCTTACGGCGCTTGTCCTCGTCGGCGTGGGCTTCGGCCTCCTTGACCATCTTCTGGATGTCAGCCTCGGTCAGCCCCCCGGACGCCTGGATCCGGATACTCTGCTCCTTGCCGCTTGCCCTGTCCTTGGCCGACACGTTGACGATTCCATTGGCATCGATATCGAACGTGACTTCGATTTGCGGTATGCCGCGCGGCGCCGGCGGGATCCCGACCAGATCGAACTGGCCAAGCAGCTTGTTGTCGGCCGCCATCTCCCGTTCGCCCTGGAAGACCCGGATGGTGACTGCGGTCTGGTTATCTTCTGCCGTCGAGAACACCTGGCTCTTCCTGGTCGGGATGGTGGTGTTGCGCTCGATCAATTTGGTCATGACGCCGCCGAGCGTCTCAAGGCCGAGCGACAGCGGGGTGACGTCGAGCAGCAGCACGTCCTTGACATCGCCTTGCAGCACACCGGCCTGGATCGCAGCGCCGATGGCCACAACTTCATCGGGGTTGACGCCCTTGTGCGGCTCGCGCCCGAACAGCTTCTGCACGGTCTCCTGGACCTTCGGCATGCGGGTTTGCCCGCCGACCAGCACGACCTCGCTGATATCCGACGCTTGCAAGCCAGCGTCCTTCAGCGCAGCCTTGCACGGTTCGATCGTCCGCTGGATCAGGTCGTCGACCAGTGCTTCCAGCTTCGCGCGCGACAGCTTGATGTTGAGGTGCTTCGGGCCGTTCTGATCTGCTGTAATAAACGGCAGATTGACGTCGGTCTGGGTGGCGCTGGAAAGTTCGATCTTGGCCTTTTCGGCGGCGTCCTTGAGCCGCTGCAGCGCCAAGCGGTCCTTGCGCAGGTCGATGCCTTGTTCCTTGCGAAATTCGTCGGCCAGATAATCCATGATCCGCTTGTCGAAATCCTCGCCGCCGAGGAAGGTGTCGCCGTTGGTCGCCTTGACCTCGAACACACCGTCGCCGATCTCGAGGATGGAGACGTCGAAGGTACCGCCGCCCAGATCGTAGACCGCGATCTTGCCGCTGCCTTTCTTGTCCAACCCGTAGGCGAGGGCGGCCGCAGTCGGCTCGTTGATGATGCGCAGCACTTCAAGTCCGGCGATGCGGCCGGCATCCTTCGTCGCCTGGCGCTGTGCGTCGTTGAAATAGGCCGGCACGGTGATCACGGCCTGCGTCACCTTGCTGCCGAGATTGGCTTCTGCGGTCTCCTTCATCTTGGTGAGGATAAAGGCGCTGATCTGACTTGGGCTGTATTTCTTGCCCTTGACCTCGACCCAGGCGTCACCATTGTCGCCGGACACGATGTGGTACGGTACCATCGCCTTGTCTTTTTCGGTGATCGGGTCGTCATAGCGCCGTCCGATCAGCCGCTTGATGGCGTAGATCGTGTTTTCCGGATTGGTGATGCTCTGGCGCTTGGACGGCTGCCCGACCAGCACTTCGCCATCGTCGGTGAAGGCGACCATCGATGGCGTTGTGCGGGCGCCCTCGGCATTTTCAATGACCCTGGCCTTGCTTCCTTCCATCACGGCAACGCAAGAGTTGGTGGTTCCGAGGTCGATGCCAATTGCTTTCGCCATGATCATGTTCCTTCGGTTATCTCGATGCTGGGGATGATGGACTGTACGCCGCCCGGGCTGATGCCTTGCGCGAATTCGCTGAATAAGCGGTCAATCTCCCGGTGCAGGCCGAACAATCCAAAGTCCGGCCGCATTAGCGCGCCGCCTTCATGGAACGGAACCAGCGATCGTAACCTCATGGGATTCTCCTTTGTCTTGGATGAGACTATCTCTCCCGAACGCTGCGGCTTGCCGTGCTACGGACTGACTACGATCCGATCTTCGACGTGGGTAATGCCCGGCGCCGACCACGCGACGCGCTCTGCTTCCTCGCGTTCGATCCAAGAGCGAACGGTACCCTTCAGGATCACCTTGCCGCCGTTAGCTTCGACAGTGATTCGATTGGCGTCCACCTCGGCGTTGCGCTTGAACGCTTCCTGGATCTTGCGCTGGATATCGGTGGGTTCGACCTTGGGCTTGACCGTAATGACGTTGGTCACGCCCTTGACGCCTTTCACCTTTCGCAGGGCGGTCTCGGCAGCGGTCTTCTGATATTGCCACTCCGCCGCCCCCTCCAGAGTGATCCAGCCGTCTTTCACAATGATCTTGATCTTGTCGTGCGAAATCGGCAGTTCCGATTTCAGAGCGGCAACCGCATCCCTCGCGATGTCCGGATCGGGGCGCTGATCGATCGCTGGTAGACGGACCTCGATATCATTGGCGACCGCGTGAACGCCGGCGACGCGCTTCACGGCGAGTTCGGCCTCCAGCCGGTCGCTATAGCTGTGGGTGAAGCCCGCCAGCGTAACGACGCCGTTCTTGACGGAAACGGCGATGTCTTCAGCATCGAGTTCGGGATGCCATTTCAACTCTTCACGGACATCGCTCTCGATTTCACTATCGGATTTCATGCTCGACTCCTGGTGTGCGATTTGTGCGCTCGGTGCGATGACGTTACCGATCGTGATCGATCCTATGAGTGATCGCGCGCGCAGCCATGACGATGGTCAACTTCCGCCCCAACTTTATCGCGGTTGACCGCCGGCCTGAGGTGCTATGGACACCCATGGTGCTGACCGGGCTTATCGCGGCCCGCATAAACCTCAGTCGCCGGGGAGCCGCGGATGTCGCCGAGCTCTCGGCAGGCGATAAGGTTCGCGCTGGACCCGCCAGCGACGGCATCCTGGATGCAGGTCGCGCTAGGGCTGTCCCAGCCGTTCGTCACCGAGCCATGGATCCGGGCGTAGCGAATGGAGCGGAAGATCGTCCGTTCGTCGCACCAACTCGATTTCATGGACGCGGACGGCATCGCCGCCATGCCGCACCAGGATCTCCTGAGCCAGCGCTTCCTTCTCCGGCGAGTTGACCCGTATCCAGATCAGTATGCCGTCCCATTCGGACAACTTATCCAAGCCTCGCCTCCGCTCCTGGTCGAATCGGCGCCGTACCACGAGCACCGAGATGCCGGCCACAACAAGCCCGCACAGCATTGACAGAATTCCGATGACGAGGGGCCTCACATCTTTCATCACGAGAAAGTACCCTGTTGCCACCGCAGTAGCGCACCCGGAAATGCTGCCGACGACGGCCATCGTGACGGCCATATCATCGCCGCCGATGAAAGGCCGCCTCGGCGCGATCGGGATATCGGCGATGTCAACTGCCGGAATCGACGCGTAGTTCAAGCGCTGTTGCAGTTCGTCGGCAGGAGCGCTGACATCGATGTCGGCGCGATCGAATCCCGCAACAAGCAGTTCCTCAGCGGCGGCGACGAGCGCCTTCCGTGCGTGGAAGACGCCCGTCACTTCGCGGGTGCGCATCCGGTCCAAGGTATCGTCTGGTGACGCGCGCATGGATGTATTTCCGAGCACCGGTAGCGATCACGCCGGATAGTTGAATGCCGAGAGCTTCTTCAGTTCGTCCTTGGACGCGCCGGGCAGGGTGATCTTCTGGCCGGCCTCATCGATGACAAGGCTGTCATACGGTACGACGACAAGATGCCGGCCGAGCCCAAGGAAGCCGCCGACCTGGAGCACCGCGAAACTAAGCTCTTTCTTGTCCTTGTCCGCGACCACATCGTCGAGGGTGCCGATCTTTTCGTTCTTGTCGTTGATCACGGTGGTGCCGATCAGCTTGCTCATCCGATAGCCCTTCGCCACGATCGAAAGATCGACCTTGATGAATTGCACTCCTGCCTGCGGCAATGCCGGACCGGCGGCAAGGACGACCGCAAGCGCGGTCCAGATTATCCGGCCTGAATTGCGTCGCGCGATACGCCTCGGGCTCTGCGGCAACGGAGACGCGTCAGCATGCGATTGGCACAGCGTCTGAAATCCTGCGAAGGCAACCATGGCTCTCTCCTGAGCTTTTGAGCAGGGTTACAGGAATATTCCGGAAGCCTTGATCCGGCACTGATCATCATCAATTCCATGAAAGACTTTTTGAATCACAAATCGTCACCAATCGCGCCTGCGGCCGCTATGCGCTCGTGTCAGCGGCGAGGCGCATCTGGATTCCTGCCACCAGGGAGGCATAATCGTAACCGCCGTCATGCCGCACGCCATTGATGAAGAAGGTCGGCGTACCGTTCACGCCGCTGCGGAGTCCACCCATGAAATCGCTGCGCACCTTGTTTCTGTATTGCCCCGTTTCCAGAGCGTCCCGCAGTGCTATTTCGGACAGTCCGAGTTGTTCGGCGATTACGAAGATCGTTGGCAGGCTCAAACTGCTCTGGTTCGCAAATAAGGCGTCGTGCATATCCCAGAATGGCCCCATGGCGCCTGCGAATTCAGCGCTTTCGGCGGCTATCCCGGCGTGCGGATGAATTTCGGTCAATGGGAAGTGGCGGAACACGAATCGCATGCGCCTGCCGAAATGTAGCTGCACCCGGTCGACGGTTGGATGGGCCAGCGCGCAATGCGGGCATTCATAGTCGCCGTATTCCACAAACGTGATCGGCGCCGATTCTTGTCCGCGAACATGATCACTTGTCGTGATGGGCGTTTTCAAGGTTGCCATGGCCAGTGTCCTGATCTGTGAGTTTTTCAAGGGCGTCGAGAATGCCATCGGCGCCGGGATTGACAGCGATCGGAGAGCAATAACTCCACGCAATGATCCCCTGCCGATCGAGCACGAACAGCGCGCGTTCGCAGACTCCTTCCTGGGCACGATAGGCGCCGTATTTGCGCGCCACGTCACCTTTGGGTTCAAAATCGGCCAGCAAGGGAAAGTGCAGGCGGCGGTCGCGGGCAAAGGCGGCATGGCACCAGGCGCCGTCGACCGAGATACCCAGCAACTCGGCCTTGTGCTTGTGGAACTCCGGAAGGATCTCGTTGTACAGCGTCACCTGGTCGCCACAAACCGGGCTCCAGTCGGCCGGGTAGAAGGCCAGTATTACGGGCCTTCCTCGAAGGTTCGAAAGCGTGAGGTTTTGATCGGGGGTGACCCGCAACGTGAAATCCGGCGCAGCGGTCCCGGCAGCGAGAACAGATGACATTTCTTGCCTCACGCGTCGAGAGGATGGGGCGTTTGCAACTGCAACGCTACAATTGGCGCGCCTTCGCGGCGTTGACTGCAGTCAATTTCCTGGACCTTCATCTTCCGGCCATCCGTTGCTGCATCGCTGTGACACACGCAGCCGAGTTACGTATTTTTACGATACGCACTTTTGCCGAATTCATTCGAACGTTCCTGCGGTGCGATAGTTCGTTCTGCGTTCGGCTTGCCAACAATGAAGGGTGCGACCATGAAAAAAGAAATCCACCCAGCCGACTACTATCGGCGGATGCTTGCGATGCAGCCCCATGCACTGAAACGCCTCGAAGCGTTTGCCAAGATCATGGCCTGCAACCGCGGCCAGGAAATACCAAATAGCCCTGGACCTGCAGGGCACTGGTACTACGTCATCATCGGCGCTGTCCGGCGATGCGCCATGCGTTCGGACGGAAGGCGACAAATCGTAGATCTTATGCTGCCGCGGGATTTCTTCTTTGTTTCGGACCGTCAGAATGAGGCAACGATCGAAGCGATCGCTGACGAGACGGTGCTTGCGAGCTTTCCCGGCCGGCGGGTTGAATTGGTCGCGGAAAGCGATGTCGAGTTTGCACGCGAGCTTCGGGATGTCGCGTTCCAGTCTCTCACCCGCTCACAGGCCCAGCTTCTGATCATTGGCCGGTTCACCGCGCTGGAGAAGGTCGGCTCCTTCCTGCTCTCCCTTGACGCGCGCGTATCCAATGCAAGCGGCCAGGTTGTGCTGCCGGTCTCGCGATATGACATTGCCGATTATCTCGCGGTTTCGGTCGAAACGGTTTGTCGCGCGCTGACCCATCTCAAGCAGCGGGGTGTCATTCGTCTGGCGGGCAAACGGACCATCAAGATCCTAAACCGGAGAGCACTGGAAGACCGCATTGGCGAAAGTTCGACGGTGGCGAGCGTTTGAGCTGCCATTATTTGCTTGATGGTATACTCAGCTTCGCCGTCTCCCCAAGGCGGATGAATTCCGCGCGCTGGCGTGTTCTCGCTGCCGCCTCAAGCGGCAGTCCCGACGGGCGTGGGGCCGGCGCTCTGATGCTGACGTGACCGAAGCCGGAACGAGAAGATGACCAGCGCGATGCCAAAGGCGAGGGCATAGGCGCCCATCCACCAGGTCAGCACGATCGCACCGATCAGGGGCGTAAGAATCAGCAGCGCGCCGTACGCGAGCGACAGCACCCCGCCCAGCACCAGCCACCATCGGCCATGCTCTATGTTCAGGCGGAAAGCCGCAGCTGTCATCGACACGCCTGTGACAATTGCCCAGGAAGCAACAAGCAACACGAACGCAAGCACGGTAAGGCCCGGCCAGAAAAAAGCACCGATGCCCACGGCGATATTGAGCAGGCCTGCGAAGATTAGAAATCCCCAGCGGGTCTTTCGATGTATCGCCCGCACGGCAGAGATGATCTCCGCGATTCCGTCGACCAGCATGTAGGCGGAGAATAGCAGCACCAGCGACAGCATCGTTGGCCCGGGAAAGGCCAGGGCGAGACATCCGAAGATAATTGCAAAAAGGCCTCGCAACGTGAACAGCCACCAGTTCTGGGCGAGCGTCGCTGTCGCAGAATCGGTTTGAATGTCGGAGGCGTTGTTAAAGGTGGTGCTGGCCATGAGATGCTCCGCAGCCGATAGTCGGTTGACGCCTATGTTTAGCGCGTGCGGGACGGTACGCATTGACGCCCGTCAAAACGTTTGCAGATCATGAGCGGCAGACTGATATTTTTGAGCATTATGGACGAGATCGGCGATCACGCCGGCGTGCCGCAAATCGAGCCGCCTCGGAATCGTGCGACCTTGTCGGCCGGAACGAGATTACCGGCCGCGGCCCTGACGTCGGTTAATCTTGCGGATCAAATGCGTCGGACGGGTGGTTAACGCCGTCGGCTATCCGGATCGCGCTGCGCGTTTTTCCGTCGTGGCCGTGTGCGTCGCATGAGAAAGGCCAGGCTCGCTGAAGTTCGGTGGATTGAGTGCGGCCGCAATCGCGTCGTCGACGCGCTCAAGCCAGACGAAACGAATCCGGTCGCGGGCGTTTTCTGGTATGTCCTCGATGTCCTTGCGGTTGCGCGCCGGAAGCATGACGGTGGTGATCCCGGCCTGGATCGCGGCCAGCACCTTTTCCTTCACGCCTCCGATCGGAAGCACCAGTCCGCGCAGCGAGATTTCGCCAGTCATGGCGGTATCGCTGCGTATCGTGCGCCCGGTGAAAAGAGAGGTCAGCGCCAGGAACATCGCAACTCCTGCGCTCGGACCGTCCTTGGGGATGGCCCCGGCCGGGACATGGACATGGACGTCCGACTTCTGCGATTCGGCTGGGTCGATGCCGAATTCGGCGGCGCGCGACTTGACCAGCGTAAGTGCGGCTTGCGCGCTTTCCTTCATTACGTCGCCCAACTGGCCGGTGAGGATCAGCTTGCCTCGGCCGGGAATGCTGGTCGCCTCGACGAATAGAATGTCGCCGCCCGCAGGCGTCCAGGCGAGACCGGTCGCAACGCCCGGCACGCTGGTGCGCATGGCGATCTCCTGCTCGAAGAGCTTCGGGCCCAGTATGGTCTGAAGGTCCGTCACCGTGATGATGACGCGCGTCGCGTTGCCCTCGGCGATCCGCATCGCGGCGTGGCGGCAAATCGCTCCGATCCGGCGTTCGAGATTTCTGACCCCGGCTTCACGGGTGTAATCGCGGATGATGGCGCGCAGGACCTCGTCACTGGTCTGGCATTGCTGCTCGGTTAACCCTGCCGCTGCCAACTGTCGCTTGACCAGATACCGCCGGGCGATCGCGAGCTTCTCATCCTCGATGTAGCCGGGCATCTCAATCATTTCCATCCGGTCGCGAACCGCAACCGGGATATTATCGATGACGTTTGCGGTACCGATGAACAGGACTTTTGTGAGATCGAAGGGAACGGCGACGTAATTGTCGCGGAACGTGGCATTTTGTTCGGGATCGAGAACCTCCAGCAACGCTGCCGCGGGATCGCCGTGAAATCCGGCACCCAGCTTGTCCATCTCGTCCAGCATCATCACGGGATTGCGGGTGCCGGCCTTGTGGATCGACTGGATGATATTGCCGGGGAGCGCGCCGATGTAGGTCCGCCGGTGTCCACGGATCTCGCTCTCGTCGTGGACGCCGCCGAGACTCAGCCGGACGAATTTTCGACCGGTCGCGCGCGCGATACTTTGGCCAAGCGAGGTTTTGCCGACGCCGGGCGGGCCGACGAAGCAGAGGATCGGGCTCTTGCCATCGGGGTTGAGCTTGCGGACCGCAAGATATTCGACAATCCGGCGCTTTACTTTCTCGAGGCCATAGTGATCCTCATCAAGGATGCGCCGCGCTTCGGCGATATCGATGCGCTCCGGATCGAGATTCGACCATGGCAGTTCGACGAGCCAGTCGAGATAGCTCCGCACCATCCCGTATTCGGCCGCCGTTTCCGGCAGGCGCTCAAGCCGTCGTAGTTCGCGCCTGGCCTGTTCCTCGGCATCCTTGGGCATGCCGGCTTTATCGATCTTTTCAGCAAGTTCCTTCAGCTCAGTGGACTTGACGTCGTCGTCCCCAAGCTCCTTCTGGATCTGACGGAGCTGTTCGCGAAGGATGTGCTCGCGCTGCTGCGACGATAAGGTTTGCTGCGTCTGTTCGCCGATTTCCTTCGAGAGTTGCAGCACCTGGATCCGCTTAGCGAGCAATCCTAGCAACTTGTCGAGCAGCAGCGTGACGTCAAACGTCTCGAGCAAATCCTGCTTTTCGCTTGCCGGAACATCGATAATTCCGGCAATGAAGTCGGCAAGCATCGTCGGCGAGTCCAGGCTATCGATGGCGGGCCCGATCTCCGCGGGTGCGCTTGGCAGCAGCCCGATCGCGTCGCGTGCACGCATCTTGAGCAGATGCACCCGCGCCTCGATGTCGGGCGTCATCACTTCAGATACGCCGATCTCGGTGATGCGCGCGACGAGATAGGGAAAGCCGGTGAGAAATTCGTCGATCCGGAAGCGCCGCACCCCCCGGCAAATAACGTAATGAGTTTCCCCCGAGGTCACATAGCGCAGTACTTCGGCAATGGTGCCGACGCGGCGCAGATGCTCGGGTCCTGGCTGTTCTATGGCGGGATCGTCCTGCAACAACAGGCCGATCTTGCGGCCGCCTCGGGTCGCCTCCTGGGCCGCTGCGATCGAGGCCGGCGGGCCGATCGTCAATGGCAGTACCATGCCCGGAAACAACAACGTGTTTCGAACCGGCAGGATGATCGTCGCATCCGAAGGAATGGGGGGATGGCTTTTATCGGGTAGTGTGCCCGGATTGTCAGCCGCATCAGACATTGATCTGCTCTTCGGTGAAAGGCTGTTTGGTGAATTTCAGCATCAGGCAGCCGTCGGCAAATTCTGCCTGCGCTAGCTCGAGACTGCTTGCCGGGAAGGTGATCCGGCGTTCGAATCTTCCGTATGGAATCTCCAGCCGATGAATCCGACTGCTGCGCGGGAGCGTGTTAGTCCGGCGGAAGCCGGTCACCATGACTGTGCCGTTCTCGACAGTCACTTTCACCGCGTTGCTGTCGACGCCGGGGAGCGCGACACTGATCAAGAAATCCGAGTCGGTTTCGATAACGTCGACTGGTGGTTCCCAGCAGAGGTCGCGGACCGGCACAGCCCTCGGCTGGAAGAACTGCCGGTGCAATCTCTCGGCGCGATCAATCAACTCGCAAGCCCTGGCCCACATGAGCGTTCCTGGATCGATCGCGGCCATGAGACAAGTCCCCGAGCTGGTGCGAAAACACTGAACGAGCCTATGATGCGACGCATGGCGTCGCCTTGACGACTGTCAATCACCGGGCAGGGGATCCAGAGAACCGCAATCAGTGCGCGATGAGCAGGGGGACCGGTGAACGACGCAGTATCCGGCTGGTCGTCGATCCCGGAAGCAAATCGTGCAGTTGAGAGTGGCCGTAGCTGCCCATCACCAGAAGGCTTGCGCCGAGGCTGCGGCACTCCGCGATCAGCACGTCGGCCGTCTCGTCCTCCTTGCCGAAAGCACGGTATTTGACGGCGTTGATGCCGTGATGGCGAAGGTGCAGAATGGCATCGTTGGCCTTCAGATTATCGTTCTTGTTCTGGTGCTCTCTTTCTACGACGAGAACACCAACCTTGCTCGCCTGATGCAGGAAGGGGAGGGATTCGGCGAGCGCGCGTGCCGATTCCCGGCTCCCGTTCCACGCCACGACAATGTTGTCCAGGGGCGTGAAACCTATCCAGTCATCGGGAACCAGAAACAGATGCCGACCAGTGCCGAACAGCAGGTCTCTAATCAGCTCTTCCGGTTCGTTCAACCGATCATTCGGCCGGAGCGCGACGAAGGTGTCGGCGGTGCGCACGACAGGTAGCGCGGTCTCGGCAATATCGAGAACGCCGGCCACGTCGAACCGCCGCAGATTGGTCGGCTGATGTAACCGGGTCAGCCGCTGAAACAGCAATGTCTCAACAGCGTCTCCGGCGTCCGGAGCCCGGGCGGCTTGATTGACGTTGGCGCCACTGAATTCGTCAGGCACAACATTGAAGAACAGTCCGGTAATATGGCTCTGGAAAATCTCGGCGATCTGTGTTGCGGCGGCCAAACGCGCGTCGTCTCCGGAGCCTCCATCGAGCCGAACCATCACGTCCTTGATCATGGTGGCCTTCATACCTTGATTTGTATTTCAAACAATTTGATCAAGGCCATGGACAGCACGACCGGATCGACTGTGACAACGCGAAACGTGTGGAGCTTCCGGTCCTGCCCGGTTATCGAGACGTATTCACCCGGCCAGAAGGCATGCGATTCAAATCTGTAGCCTGCCTCATCGTCGCCATCCTCGTCGTCACGGTAGTCGAAGACCCAACGCGCGCGGTTGGCGCCGCCAGGTCTGTGGACGAGGCGGCCGACCTCGTCGTCTTCGCCATCCCAAAATCTGCGAACGCGGCAATAGTCTCGATACTTCTTCCACAACACCGGATCGATATGGCCTTGAGCATCCAGCGGGGCGATGAAATCATATCCATGCCGGGAGGAGCCATCGGGGAATTCCCTGGAGCGGGCAAGATGAAGCAGGATGCGATTGAGGTCGGAGAGTTTAGCCAACTCGGACAAGGTTTCCATGGTGCGATCCAAGATGTGTCTGACGCAGCGAAGCCGAAGGGGCAGGACAACACCATGACGATTGTCAAATCGGTTCTGGGTTAATTGCAGGGCCAGACGCGTAACGTGCGACAATCCCGTAAGTTGATGGTCATCACGTGTGGGCGATGCGCGACGCATCCTGTGAATGGATCGGCGTCGGTAACTGACATTGGTGCGCCTGCGTCCTGCCGCTCCGCGCTTCTGCGGTCGAAAAAAATGGACCGCGCGGCTTGCGCCGGCGGTCCAAGTCTGGGGAGGAACCCCTGGGGGAGGGGAGCGACATGGGAGTATTACAGCCTCTATCTCGCATTTCGAAAAACCGCCCGCATTGACGAAGCTCAATTTTCAGTCTCGGAATTTTGCAGCAGGCCGCGTCTCGTTCATGGGCCGGGTCGACGCGCACTGACAATCGTCAAGGTATTGATCGTTCGTCTGATGCATCAATGGGAACCGGGGCGACGCAGACGTCATGCAATGGCGGCTTGGGGTTCTGGTTCGGGAGCCCTCAAACCGGGCGCCGCGTTGGTAACCTCCCGGCGTTCGCCCAGGAGGATCGGGAAATCTTCCGGATCCGATTAGGCACGCGGCAAGCAAAGCGCGCCGGCCGCTGCTGATCCGCGCCGATCGCCCGGCAAGGAAGCACCGGAGGCTCTGATGTCGATCAAGCAAGAGTTTAGCGAGACGAGGGAAAAATTCAGGATATTGTCGCTTTATCAGCGCTTCGAATACTTCGTCGTCTTGTTCCTCTCCGCGTTGATCGCGGTGATCGTCGTGGCCGCGCTGTGGACCCTGACGCTGAAAATATTGTTCGGCCTGGTGCTCTCCGGAGGTCTTGACCCATCCGATTACTCGGCGTTTCAGGCCGTATTCGGCATGATCCTTACCGTTATCATTGCGCTCGAATTCAAGAAATCGCTTCTGGTGGGGGCCGAGGGCCGCAACATCGTGGTCCAGATTCGATCGGTTGTGATGATCGCATTGCTGGCAATCTGCCGCAAGGTCATCATCCTCGATCTCACGGAAACCGATGCGCTGCACATTCTGGCGCTGGCAGCCGCGATCCTCGCGCTCGGCCTCGTCTACTGGTTGACCGGTGTGCGCGACTGGAAAGGCGACAAGGCGTGACGTGTGCGGCGCTATCGATTGTTGTTGACAAAAACCGGCAGTTTCTCGAGCACGCTACGGCTGGCTCCGGGCAGCACGACGTAGCCGGACGGATCGTCCAGCCTGAGGTTGCGGAAAGGGACCGCAATCAGGTGGCCGCCAAGGCCGGTGAGATTGCCGACAGCGAGGATGGCGTAGATGCTGCCGTCCTTGCCGAAGACGAAATCGTTGATGCGCCCGATCGTCTCGTTTTTTTCGTTGACGACAGTTTTCAGCTTGATGATTTCGGCGCGGTAGCCTCTTGCGACCTCGTTCGTTTCAAGGGGCGTCAGGGCGATTTCCTGTGCCGCGGCGCGATCCGTCCACGAAATAGGAGTGATGATTGCAACAACGACCGCGGTTGACCACGATAGGCGGAACCTGTTCATGATATTGCCTTGCCGATCTGAACCAATTGCGCTGCCTGGGCGACGCATCGCGCCAGCCGTGTGGCTTACTGGCCTTGATAGACATTGTGGGACGCGACGGCATTGACCGCGGTCAAGATGGCGCAGAGTTAAATCGGCTGCATGAACATGCGGAGTGGCGGGCGACGATGTTGGGCGTCATCGCCGTGCCGAGACAATGATGCCTTCAAGGCGGCGACAACATTTGATCTTCGCGCGGGTTCGATAAGTTGACGCCAGTCAAGGTGATCGCTGCCCCGGCAGGTCATCCTGTAGGGACTGAGCTTGCCGGGAGGCCACATGACCAGTCCGCTGCACATCGTCTGCCCGCACTGCGACTCCGTCAACCGCGTGCCGCGCGAGCGATTGCGTGATCGTGCCAAGTGCGGGTCGTGCCATCGTCCGCTTTACGAGGGGCGGCCGGCAGCGCTCGACAATGCCGCTCGCTTCGACAAGCATGCCGGACACAGCGACATCCCGCTGCTCGTTGACTTCTGGGCCACGTGGTGTGGTCCGTGCCGGGTGATGGCGCCGGTCTTCGAGCGGGCAGCAGCGGAACTTGAGCCCGAAGTACGGCTGATCAAGGTGGACAGCGATGCGGTGCCGGAACTGCTGCAGCGTTACGGTATACAGAGCATACCGACCTTGATGCTGGTGCATCACGGCCGGGAGATCGCCCGCCAATCCGGCGCCATGCCGCTGCAGCGGTTACTAGCATGGACCCGTGAGCATGCTCAGGGCGTGAAGGTGTGACGAGAAATCTCGGGAGAATCTGACGACCGTCAATGGGAGCCAATGCCAAGCGCGACAACATAGTGCCACGGATACTAATCGTATGGCGGACATAGCCGTCTTCGCCTGAACGGGCGGCTGCTGGCAGGGTGACCTGCAGCCTCATGCATGAAGCATCTGTACCGCTGCGATAGAAACATGCATCGCCACATAGCCGATGAAGCGAGGCCTGAGATGTCGACGATCGATAGCCGCCGCGAGCAGATTTTCCCCACGCTTACGCCGCAGGAAATCGATCGCATTCGTCGATTTGGGAGAATTCGTCGCTACGCCGCTGGTGAAGCGCTATTCACCACCGGAGAAATCGCTCCCGGAATGTATGTGCTGATCAAAGGCGCCGTGCGCGTTGTAAGGTGCGATCCGCTGGGGCACAAAGCTCCGATCATGGAGCAGGGGCCCGGCGAGTTCGTCGCAGAAGTCGGACAGTTGTCAGGCCAGCCGGCCTTCGTTGATGTTCACGCCATCAGTGAGGTGGAAGCGCTATTGATCCCGCCGGAGAAGCTTCGCGCCTTGATGATCGAGGAACCTGAACTCGGCGAACGGATCATGCATGCGCTCATCTTGCGCCGCGTCGTGCTGATCGAGGCCGGTAGCGGTGGTCCGGTCCTGATCGGCCCCGAGTCAAGTCCGGATGTGGTGCGCCTGCAGGGCTTTCTTGCCCGCAACGCCTATCCGCACCAATTGCTCGACCCGGCAAAGGACGACGATGCGGCGAAGCTGGTCCAGCAGTATGCCCCCGCTCCGGCGGACCTGCCGCTGGCCGTGTGTCCGAAAGGCACCGTCCTGAAAAACCCGAGCGAGGCCGAACTGGCCTCCGCCCTCGGCATGGTGCCGGTCGACGAAGCGAACCAGACCTATGATGTCGCGATCGTCGGGGCAGGACCGGCGGGCCTCTCGACCGCGGTCTACGCAGCATCGGAAGGCCTGTCGGTTATCGTTCTCGACGCGCGCGCGTTCGGCGGTCAGGCCGGCGCAAGCGCGCGCATCGAGAATTATCTCGGCTTCCCGGCCGGCATTTCAGGCCAGGCGCTCACGGGTCGGGCCTATGTTCAGGCGCAGAAGTTCGGAGCCCGAATGCTGATACCCGCCAGTGTGTCGCGTCTCGATTCGACTGAAACATCGGTCACGCTTCAACTGGAGGATCGCCGGCGAGTGAAGGCCGCGACAGTGGTCGTCGCGACGGGTGCCCGTTACCGGCGGCTCAACGTTCCGAACCTTGCTGATTTCGAGGGACGCGGCGTCTGGTACTGGGCTTCGCCGATCGAGGCGCGGCTGTGCCGGAACGAGGAGATCGTTCTGGTCGGAGGTGGCAACTCTGCGGGTCAGGCGGCTGTGTTCCTGCGCAACTTCGCCGCAAAGATCTGGATGCTGGTGCGCGGGCCCAGTCTCGAAGAGAGCATGTCCCGCTATCTCATCGATCGCATCGCGGGTATCGAGAATATCGAGGTGCTGACCCAGACCGAAGTTGTTGCGCTCTACGGCAGCCGGGAAGGGCAACTCGAACGCGTAAGCTGGCACAACAATGTGACCGGCGCAAAGACCGAGAAGCCGATCCGTCACGTCTTTCTTTTCATTGGCGCCGAGCCGGCAACGACTTGGCTTAACGGCAGCGGGATCGTGCTCGACGAAAAGAACTTCATTCTGACGGGATCGGACGTCGTTTCCGACGGCCACGGCTCAAACAACGGGGCCACTCGCCCGCTGCGGCTGGAAACCAGCGTTCGCGGCGTTTTCGCCGCCGGCGACGTGAGGTCGGGATCAGTCAAGCGCGTCGGCGCCGCGATCGGCGAGGGGGCTGCGGTTGGGGCAGAGCTTCATGTTGTTCTTGCGAATGGCAGGGCTGGCTTTGCGCGCGAGGCACGAAGCTCAGGAGAATTCAGCGCCCCCAAACAGCTATCCGCGGGAAAGCGCCTTTAGCCCATCACGACTGGCGTGTACCAATTCAACGTCCTACGCGCCCGCGCAGTTCGGGATTGATCTCAGCACGAACCGTCGTAACGACATTTGCGGCCGCGTCCTGGGAGAAACCGCAAACGAGGAGGACCTGATCGGCCAGCGCCAAGCCCGCCGCGACATTCTCCGGAAATACGGTGCCAGCTCCGGCCCGCACAAACGATACGATTTCCTGATCGTCTGCGACACTCACAATCGAGGATACGGCTGGATCGTGCCCACGGGCAAAGTGAAAAATACGCTCGACCGCATGGCGTCGATCAAACGTTAGTACCACAAGGCGTGCACGGGTGAAGCCAGCGGCTTCCAAGACCCGTTTCCGGCCTGCGTCACCAAACACCACCTTGTGTCCCGATTGTTTTGCTCTTCGAAAGCGTATCAGATCGGACTCGACCGCAATGTAAGGCACGTTTGCGGCCTCCAGCACGAGGGACACCAGCCGACCCACGCGTCCGCAACCGCACAGGATTACGTGACCCCCGAGATTTTGACTTTCCGCGCGGATGGCGGCTTCCTCGGCGTCCTCCTTGGCGCGATGTGATGCGCCGTTAATGAATTCCGCAAATCGCGCACTCCGCAGAATCAGTATTGGGCCGAGCGCCATGGTTGCGGCCAACGCCAAAAGAGCAGGCTGCCCAACGTTCGGCTCTACGGCGCCCACGTTCATCGCCAGTGTGAGCAGCAGCAAACCGCTTTCTCCGCCGTGTGCCAGAATCAGAGCCGCTCGCGTACTAACCGGGGCAGGCCAACGCATAATCGCGCCGACCAGCAACACGACAAGGGCCTTTCCCGCCAGGCACGCAATAATCCAGGCGAGGACGGCCATGGGTGCTGCAAGGAGGGTGGATGGATCAACCTCCATGCCGGTTGTAACGAAGAACACGCCTAACAGGACGTCGCGAAAGGGTCTTATGTCATCCTCTACCTGATGACGGAAATCGCTTTCGCCCACCACCATACCGGCAAGAAAAGCTCCGATCGGCGCGGAAAGGCCGGCCAGGTGTCCGGCGAATGCCGTACCTAGCGCAAGCAACAGAACAGTGAGCAGAAAGAGATCTGCCGAGTTTGTCCTGGCGACCCAGGTGAGCCACATGCGAAAAACCGGCTTGCAGACGAAAGCGGCGATGCCGAGTGCGCCCGCCGCTATTCCAAGCTGACGGAGTGCTTCCAACTGATCGGGTCCGCCGCTCTGCTTCCAGCCGCCGAGTACAACGAGAAATGGAAGGGTCGCAAGGTCCTGGAACAGCAGGATTGCCAGCACGAGACGGCCTTGCTGACTATCGACGTCGCCTTGGTCGACCAATTGCTTGAGCGTGATGGCGGTCGACGACATGGCAACCGCACCGCCGAGCAGCACGGCGGTGGGTAACCCAACGCCCCACAGCGTGGCAATTCCTGCGACGATCAAAACGGTCAAGCCGACTTGCAGGCTGCCGGCGACAAAAACATCGCGGCGTGCGGCAATCATTGCTGGTAGGGAAAACTCAAGACCGACCATGAACATGAGAAAAATGATGCCGAGTTCCGCCAGGAATCTCGTTTCATCGCTCGTGACGATGAGGTTTAGCCCATGCGGGCCGATGATCAAGCCAGCCAATAGGTAACCGCCAGCCGCTGGAAGCCGCGCGCGCGCGACCAGGCTGATGCAGCCGGCGGAGGCAAGGATAACGACTAGCGTCTTGATCAACGGGACGTCGGCCATGCGCAGCTCCGGAGCGCCTCGCGCTTACCGTCTCATGCCAATTCATCATCGCGCTGATGAGTGTCAAATTCCGCATCGATAATTGCTGGGAATCGCCGCGTCACGTAGGACAAACCGCTCAAATTCGGGCTTGGATTGGTCTCGCCGGCCGACCGCGCGCAACGAGGGTTCTGTTGTTGCCGCGACCATTGGCGCGAACCGACAGAGGTCGTGCGTTCACACGTTCGGACAAGACTTCGCGCGCTGCGATTGTGTAGCGTCGCGCGTCAACTTCATCGCCGCCGGCGTAGCGAGCTTGAGCGTGAACTCGATGAAGATGAGACCTCTCCCTTGGCTCCGCCAGCACGGAGGTCGCGACAGTCGGGCCCTTCAAGGTTCGATTCGAGCACCGGGCACTGAAAGTTGGACCTGGTATCCTTCCCGAACGGCCAATGAAGCAGCAGTAACAGCTGCCTCGAAAGCGGCTTCCTTGGTTTGGTATCTGCCTATCGGTTCACCGTCGTGCTTGAGACGCCAGGTACCGCCCGAACCAACAACTTCGTAGCTGGCTATACTCACGATGCATCTCCGATTTTCCCCGCTCTCCAAGAAGGGAGAGGAAGACGCATGACCAATTCAGTTCAACTTGCGCTTCGGCACCGGCGTTTCGAACTGTGCGATCTCGGCGGTCTGGGCGGGCTTGCCGTTGAAGGTCAGCACATTGCCGTTGACCGAGATCTTGACCTTGTCGCCGTCGGAGACTTCGCCGGCCAGGATCATTTCGGCGAGCGGATCCTGCACGCTGCGCTGGATCACCCGCTTCAGCGGGCGCGCGCCATAGGCGGGGTCCCAGCCCTTATCGGCCAGCCAGTCGCGTGCGGCGGCATCGAGCGTCAGCGCGATCTTGCGCTCTTCGAGCAGCTTTTGCAGCCGCGTGAACTGGATCTCGACGATCCGGCCCATCTCGCTCTTCTGCAGGCGATGGAACAGGATGATCTCGTCGATGCGATTGAGGAATTCGGGACGAAAGTGCGCCCGCACCAATCCCATCACCTGTTCCCGCACGGCTGAGGTATCCTCACCTTCCGGCTGGTTCACCAGGAATTCCGAACCGAGGTTGGAGGTCATGATGATCAGCGTGTTGCGGAAATCGACAGTGCGGCCCTGACCATCGGTCAGGCGGCCGTCATCGAGCACCTGCAACAGCACGTTGAACACATCGGGATGCGCCTTCTCGATCTCGTCGAATAGCACGACCTGATAGGGCCGCCGCCGCACGGCTTCGGTGAGCGCACCGCCCTCGTCATAGCCGACATAGCCCGGAGGCGCGCCGATCAGACGGGAGACCGAGTGCTTCTCCATGTATTCGGACATATCGAGGCGGACCATCGCGGTCTCGTCGTTGAACAGGTATTCCGCGAGCGCCTTGGTCAGCTCGGTCTTGCCGACACCGGTGGGGCCGAGGAACATGAACGAGCCGATCGGCCGGTTCGGATCCTGCAGGCCGGCGCGCGAACGTCGCACGGCGGTTGCGACCGCCCGCACGGCTTCGGCCTGGCCGACGACGCGCTTGCCGAGCGCCTCCTCCATCTTGAGGAGCTTGTCCTTTTCGCCTTCCAGCATCTTGTCGACGGGAACGCCGGTCCAGCGCGACACCACTTGCGCGATGTGGTTGGCGGTGACCGCCTCCTCCATCATTTCGCCGGGGGCCTCGTTTTCTTCGATGGAGGCGAGCTTCTTTTCCAGTTCGGGAATCCTGCCATAGGCGAGCTCGCCCGCGCGCTGGAATTCACCGCGGCGCTGCGCGTTGGCAAGTTCGATGCGCAGGGCGTCGAGCTCGCTCTTCAGCTTGGCGGCGTCGGATAGCTTATTCTTTTCCTTGCTCCAGCGCGCAGTAAGTGCGGCAGACTTCTCCTCGAGATCGGCAAGTTCCTTTTCCAGCGCCTGTAGCCGGCTCTTCGAGCCCGGATCGCTCTCCTTCTTCAGCGCTTCCTGCTCGATCTTCAAGCGAATGATGTCGCGGTCCAGCAGATCGAGTTCTTCCGGCTTGGAATCAACCTGCATCTTCAGCCGCGCCGCGGCCTCGTCCATCAGGTCGATGGCCTTGTCGGGCAGGAAGCGGTCGGTGATGTAGCGGTTCGACAGCGTGGTCGCAGCCACCAATGCGGAATCGGTGATGCGCACGCCGTGATGTTGCTCGTACTTGTCCTTCAGGCCGCGCAGGATCGAGATGGTATCCTCGACCGTGGGTTCGCCGACATAGATCGGTTGGAAACGCCGAGCCAGCGCCGGATCCTTTTCGACATGCTTCTGGTACTCGTCGAGGGTGGTCGCGCCGATACAGTGCAACTCGCCGCGAGCCAGCGCAGGTTTGAGCAGGTTGGACGCGTCCATCGCGCCATCGGCTTTGCCGGCCCCGATCAGCGTGTGCATCTCGTCGATGAACAGAATGATGCCACCCTCTGCGGAAGTGACCTCCTGCAGCACGGCCTTCAGCCGCTCCTCGAACTCGCCGCGGTATTTCGCGCCGGCAATCAGCGCGCCCATGTCGAGCGACAGCAGCTTCTTGTCCTTCAGGCTCTCCGGCACGTCGCCATTGACGATGCGCAGCGCAAGGCCCTCGACGATGGCGGTCTTGCCGACGCCAGGCTCGCCGATCAGCAGGGGATTGTTCTTGGTGCGGCGGGAGAGCACCTGGATGGTGCGGCGGATTTCTTCGTCGCGGCCGATCACCGGATCGAGCTTGCCGTCGTGCGCGGCCTGGGTCAGGTCTCGGGCATATTTCTTCAGCGCGTCATAGGCGTTCTCGGCTGTCGCGGAATCCGCGGTGCGACCCTTGCGCAGCGCTTCGATCGCGGCGTTGAGATTTTGCGCGGTCACGCCGCCCTTGCTCAGGATGGCGCCGGCCTCGCCGTTCGTGTCCATCGCAAGACCAAGGAGCAGACGCTCGACGGTAACGAAGCTGTCGCCGGCTTTTTCGGCCGCCTTTTCGGCAGCATCAAACGCACGCGCCAGTTCCGGCGCGAGATAAACCTGCCCCGCCCCGCCGCCCGATACTTTCGGAAGCTTGTTCAGCGCGTCCTCGGTCGCCTTCAGGATAGCGCGGGAGTTTCCGCCAGCACGATCGATCAGACTGCCGGCCAGCCCCTCGCTGTCATCCAGCAGAACTTTCAAAAGGTGCAACGGCGAGAACTGCTGGTGTCCATCGCGCATGGCAAGCGACTGCGCCGACTGGATAAAGCCGCGCGCCCGCTCGGTGTATTTTTCAATATTCATTGTTTGCTTCCCTCAGCCGGCCGTTCCGCCCCCAAAGGCACGGATGCAGCATCTTCATTGGGTCCGCTGGCTGCATTGACATTCGTCAACCGGAGCATCGACAACGTTTGTACCGGCTTGAGGATCTTGGCGGTTTCCTGATCGTATCTCGAGGAACCGGGAGGTGGAGTGGGAATGGGAACTCGGCCAGCCGTGCTGGCTGCTCACTTCGCGCGAATCCTGAATATTGCTGTGCTAACGCGCCGATCCCTTGCACTTCAGGGGAAGCATCAGATGCTGATGCTCTCACGCTCCACACGCGCCGTGCTTCTCCAAGCTCGCGGCGAGCATAGTCAGGTTAGTAATTATCTCGCGGCACATTCGCGAATGGTTTCGCAGTTTGCATCTGGAAATTGACACTGCGAAGATGAGCACACAATTCTTGCCGCAGATACAGATCCCGGTTCTATCGCATCATACGTTGCCACGCAGATTTTGAATTTCGAGCCAGGACAGCCGTTGCAGAACGTGGTCGGTCACCAGCGCTGATTACTGCGTAATTGAGAAGGGCTTGGGCAGCAGCCTTACTTTGACGCTCTAACCTTCTGACGCGGGCTTATAAGCCGTGCTGGAGAAAATCCTCTGCTCGCTTTCCGGCAAGAAGCCGAACCGGCCGTGCAGGCCGCGCGCCAACGTGATTAGTATATTTCGGATCAAAGTCACTCGAGAGTCCTTTCGATCACAGGGATGATCGAATGTGCGCGGGACGAGCCATAAAGGACAGTTTCAAATAAGTGCATAGGGTGCGCAGTTATTAGGCAATTGCCTTCGGACAGGGCCGGCCAGCACAGATCACGACGTGCCTGTTCGGGAAATCCATTGTGTTTCAATGAATCTTCGTTTGGCACGCCTTCTGCATCCATCCGGTTGAGTTGGTTGCTAGGGTTCCGGCTTTGCGCAATGCAGGGCGCTGGTCCGAGAGCGGCCGCTTGTGGGGGAGACATCCCCACAGGTGCACGGCGGGACAAAAGCCCGGGAGACCTCGTCGGCCAAGGGATTGGCGGAGCGATGGTCTGTCGCCATTCCCTTTTTGTAATTTTTTACAAGAGGGATCTGCAATGAACAAACTCACATCCTTTCTCCGATCTGTCGCTGTCGCTTCCGCATTGACGGCAGCGCTCGCGTCGGCTGCCTACGCGGCACCAAAGAAAGACTTCAAGATTGCCTGGTCGATCTATGTCGGCTGGATGCCGTGGGGTTATGCGGCGGATACCGGCATCGTCAAGAAATGGGCGGACAAATACGGCATTACGATCGAAGTGAAGCAGTTCAACGACTATGTTGAGTCGATCAACCAGTACACTGCTGGCGCATACGATGCGGTGACCATCACCAATATGGACGCATTGTCGATTCCGGCTGCGGGCGGGGTAGATACGACGGCTGTCATTATGGGTGACTTCTCCAACGGCAATGACGCGATCATCCTGAAGGGGAAGTCCGATCTTGCTGCGATCAAGGGCCAGAAGATCAATCTGGTCGAATTCTCGGTCTCGCATTATCTGCTGGCGCGTGCGCTTGAGACAAAGAAGCTCGCCGAGAAAGACGTCAAGGTTGTCAACACTTCGGACGCCGATCTCGCTGCGGCTTACAAAACACCGGAAGTAACTGCGGTGGTGACCTGGAATCCGATTGTATCGGAAATTCTCGGCGCAAAGGATGCGAAGAAGGTATTCGATTCCTCGCAGATTCCGGGCGAGATCATGGATCTGATGGTCGCCAACACCGCCGTGGTGAAGGAGAATCCGGACTTCGCGAAGGCCTTGGTCGGTATCTGGTATGAGACGATCGCCAAAATGAACGCGGCGGGTGCTGATGGCAAAGCGGCGAAGGAAGCCATGGCCAAGGCATCGGGCACCGATCTCGCCGGCTTCGACAGCCAACTCGCATCGACAAAACTTTTCGACAAGCCTGCGGACGCGGAAGCCTTCACCAAGAGCAAGACTGTTGGAACGACGATGGACCGCGTGCGCAAGTTCCTCTTCGAAAAGGAGTTGCTGGGCAAGGGCGCGAAGTCCGTTGATGCCGTCGGGATCGAGCTCGGCGACAAGTCTGTGCTTGGCGATAAAGCCAATGTGAAGTTGCGCTTCGATGCGACCTACATGGACGCCGCAGCCAAGGGCAAGCTCTGAACGGAGCGTTGATGCAGCGTCGATAGGAGTCCGGCCATGCGACTCGTCAACATCCGGCCCGGCCGGCAGGTGCGGTTCTATCTCGCCGCACTGCCGTTCGTATTGCTGGCGGTCGCATACTTCCTTGGGTCGAATGCGCGGCTTGCGGAAAATCCGAATGACAAGCTGTTGCCTGCGCTATCGAGTATGGCGCAGGCGGTGAAGCAGATGGCCTTTCAGGCCGATACACGGACCGGCGCATATCTCATGCTTTCGGATACCCTCGCGAGTCTCGGCCGGCTGATCTCTGCGCTGTCAATTTCAACCGTCGCCGCGCTTGTTCTGGGAATTGTCATCGGATTGTTGCCGGGCGCGAATGCGTTGCTGGGTCCATTTGTTTCGGTCGCATCGATGGTTCCGCCTTTGGCGCTGCTTCCGATTTTGTTCATCGTGATGGGGCTCGGCGAGAACTCCAAGATCGCCCTGATCGTGATCGGGACACTGCCCTGTATCATTCGTGACCTCGCGATGAAGGTGCAGGAGCTGCCCCGCGAGCAATTGATCAAGGCACAAACGCTCGGCGCATCGACGTGGCAGATCGCGCTACGCGTGGTGATGCCCCAGATCCTGCCGCGCCTGATCGACTCGCTGCGTCTCCAGCTTGGACCGGCGTGGCTGTTCTTGATCGCCGCCGAAGCCATCGCCTCGGATTCCGGACTGGGCTATCGAATCTTTCTGGTCCGGCGCTATCTCGCCATGGACATTATCATTCCTTACGTGATCTGGATCACGCTTCTTGCCTTCCTGATGGATGCCGGACTGCGCCTGCTCCAGCGCAGGGCGTTTCCGTGGTTCGCGTCGGTGAGGGCGGAATGAGCGCGATCCGCTTCGACAACGTCTGGAAAGAGTACGGCGATCACATCGTGCTCGAGCAGATCACGCTCGACGTTGAGCCGCGTGCATTTCTCGCGCTTGTCGGCCCCTCGGGATGCGGCAAGACCACATTTCTACGCATGCTGCTCGGCGAGGAAAGCCCGACGCGCGGGCAGATTCTGGTCGACGGTGTGCCGCTGTCGCCGGAGCCGGATGCCGATCGCGGCGTTGTGTTCCAGCGCTACTCCGTTTTTCCGCATCTGACGGTGCTGCAAAACGTCCTGCTCGGGCGCGAGCTTCAGCATGCGAAGATCACCGGTCGCTTGTTCGGAGCGGCAAAGCGTGCCGCAACCGACGAAGCGATGGCGCTGCTGGCGGAAGTCGGGCTGGCCGGGCAGGAAAGCAAGTATCCGGCGGCGCTGTCCGGCGGCATGCAGCAGCGGCTGGCGCTGGCCCAGGCGATTATGCGCGGTCCCAGGATTCTTCTGCTCGATGAGCCGTTCGGCGCGCTCGATCCCGGTATTCGCGCTGACATTCATGTGTTGATGAAGCGGCTCTGGAACGAAACCGAACTCACCGTCGTCATGGTCACGCATGACTTGAGTGAGGCGTTCCGGCTGGCGACACGTGTGATCGCATTTGAACGTAACCGTAACCGGCCCGAGGAGCGCGAGCGCTACGGGGCCACCATTTCACGCGATCTCGAAATCTACCCGCGCAGAACCGCCGAGGTCCGGCGGCTTGCAACAAACCGCTCTGGCCGGGACGACCCGGCCAAACAAGGAGCATGAGCCGGGACGGCCCGGCGTGTCTGTCTGAGAAAGGGCAAACCATGATCCTGACCAAGGAGCAGCAGGCCGAAGTTGCGGCCAACAGAAAGCGCTACGAGGAATTGAAGGCGGCAGGACAGGGGCACGCGCCGCGCGCGCTGCCGCCTCCGACCCCGCGCGATGGTGCTGCTATCGCTGCTTCGGCAATCATTCATCGGGAGATCGTGCCCGGCGGCTGGTACTGGACCACGCGGCTTAACCGCGGCGAGGCGCTGCGGCTTGTAAACACTGGAGGCAAGTCCTGCATTAGTCTGCTGGCGTGGAGTGCGGCCGATACAAGCGAACGGTTGAATCACGCGGACACCGTCAAAGTTCAATGGGCTGCCAGCCTGCGCAAGGGCCGCGTGATTCTGTCCGATATGGGCCGTGTGCTGTTCAGTATCGTGGAAGAGACCACCGGCGGTGCACATGATGCGCTCGCGGGCGCTTCCACGGTGGCAACAAACGAAGCCCGCTATCACACGACGACCCTTCGCAACACGCGCGACAACTTCATACTCGCGGCCGGAAAGTTAGGGCTCGACCGCCGCGATGTCCATCCGTGCATCAGCTTCTTTGCACCGGTGAATGTCGACGCCGAAGGGCGCTTTCAGTGGGATGCAAGCCGCCGCCAGGCAGGGGACTTTATCGACCTGCGCGCCGAGATGGATGTGCTGGTGGCATTGTCTAATTGTCCGCATCCGTTGGACGCGTCGCTGACCTATGCGACGGGCGATGCCGAAATCGTACGTTATCGCGCGGGACGCGTGGGAGATAATGACCTTTGCCGCACGGCGAGCGCGGAAGCCGCGCGCGCCTTTGAGAACAACGCCTTCTTCCTTAACTCCAGCTCGGAGGCGTGAGCTATGACGATTCACACCGTTCCGGTTCAGGGCCGCATCGTTCTCGACACCGAAATTCCGGCCAATGCTCCGTGGTCCGTCATTGTCCGCAAAGGGCAGACGTTGCGCATCATCGACAGCCATGGTCAGCAGGCGGTCGACACGCTGTTCTATCGCGCCGATGACTATCAGGAGCGTTACAGCGGTCAGGACACCTTGCGCGCGCAAGGTTCCGCCTATGTCAGCACGGGGACACGCATCATGTCCAACGAGGGGCGTGTCATGCTGCGCGTCACAGCGGACACCTGCGGCTTGCATGATACGTCTGCGGGCGCCTGCTCGTGCGAAAGCAACACCGTTCGCTTCGGTCACGGCACCAAGTATCTCCATGCCTGCCGCGAGAACTTCCTGATCGAGGCAGCGAAACACGGCATGTCGAAGCGCGACATCGTGCCGAACCTGAATTTCTTCATGAACGTGCCAATCGATCCCTCCGGAAATTTTACCGTGGTCGACGGCGTCTCAAAGCCGGGTGACTATGTCGAAATGGTCGCGGAGATGGATGTGCTGTGCCTGATCTCTAATTGCCCGCAAATCAATAATCCCTGTAACGGTTTCTTTCCGACGCCGATCCAGGTGATGATTTTCGAAGCGCAAGAGGACTGATCGCATGTTCAGCAAGGTCCTCATTGCCAACCGCGGCGAAATCGCTGGGCGGATCGGAAAAACATTGCGCCGTATGGGCATTGCGTCGGTCGCCGTCTATTCCGATGCCGATCGGTTCACGCGGCCTGTTCTTGATGCGGATGAAGCGATCCGTGTCGGTCCGGCACCGGCTGCGGAGAGCTATCTCAACGTCGATGCGATCATTGCGGCATGCCTGCATAGTGGTGCGCAGGCTGTTCATCCGGGTTACGGATTTCTCTCGGAGAACCGCAGCTTTGCCGAGAAGCTGGCCGAACATGACATCGCGTTCATCGGGCCGCGTCCCGAACATCTCGACGCGTTCGGGCTGAAGCACAAGGCCCGCGAGATCGCGCGCTTAAGCCGCGTTCCGCTGCTGCCCGGTTCCGGACTGCTCGAGACCGTCGAGGAGGCGTTGGCTGAAGCCGAAATTGTCGGTTACCCGTTGATGCTGAAAAGCACCGCGGGCGGCGGCGGCATCGGCATGCAGCTCTGTTACGATGCCGATGCACTCCGTGAACGCTTTGCTACCGTGCAGCGCACGGCACGGGCGAGCTTCGGCGACGCGCGGGTTTATCTCGAGCGGTTTGTCGCCGAGGCGCGGCACATCGAGGTGCAGATATTCGGCAACGGCAAGGGCAACGTGGTGGCGCTCGGCGAGCGCGACTGCTCGCTGCAGCGACGGAACCAGAAAGTCATCGAAGAAACACCGGCGCCGGGTCTGAGCGAAGAGATGCGGGCGCGACTTCATGAGGCCGCGGTTGCGCTGGGCAGGAGCGTGGCCTACGAGTCTGCCGGCACGGTGGAATTCATTTACGACGTCGAGCGCGAGGATTTCTACTTTCTTGAGGTCAACACCCGGCTTCAAGTCGAGCATCCTGTGACCGAGGCTGTGTTCGGCATCGATCTGGTTGAGTGGATGGTGCGGCAGGCTGCCGGTGAAGATGTATTGGCGGGATTGGGTCCGCTGGTGCCGAAGGGCGCGGCCATAGAGGTGCGGGTTTACGCCGAGAATCCCAATGCCGGGTTTCGTCCCAGCGCCGGACGCCTGACCTGTGTTCGTTTCCCGGATGATGCGCGTGTCGACGGATGGATCGAAACCGGCGTCGAGGTCACACCGTTTTATGACCCCATGCTGGCGAAGGTAATTGTCTCGGCGGACACGCGTAAGGATGCGATTGAAAAGATCGACAGCGTGCTGAACAGCTCAACTGTTGCTGGGATCGAAACCAACCTTGGCTATCTGCGTGCGATTGCCAACTCGGAGATTTTCCGCAGCGGCCGCGTCGCCACAAATGTTCTGAACGACTTCGTATATACCCCGCGTACCATCGATGTGCTTGCTCCCGGCGCGCAATCCGGCGTGCAGGAATTGCCGGGCCGGCTGCATCTCTGGCATGTCGGCGTTCCGCCGAGTGGCCCGATGGACGAGCGGTCGTTTCGCTTGGCCAATACCATTGTCGGGAATCCAGAGACGACGGCCGCACTGGAACTAACCGTCAATGGACCAACGTTGCGCTTCAACGCGGGAGCCACCATCGGTCTTGCCGGTGCGCAGATGTCGGCAAAACTCGATGGTGTTGCGGTCGAGCATGGTTCCCCCGTGGTGATACAGGCGGGTCAGACGCTTGCGATCGGCAAGATCGAGGGTGCGGGTCAGCGTTGTTATCTCGCCGTGCGCGGTGGATTCGACGCGCCGGAGGTTTTCGGATCGCGCGCGGTGTTCACGCTCGGGATGTTCGGCGGCCACGCCACCGGCGCGTTAAAGGCGGGAGACGTGCTGCATATTGCTGAAGAGACCGGCGGTTTGAAGACTCCGCGTGCTTTGACGACCGAAGAGCGCCCTGTACTGACCCGTGACTGGGAGATCGGGGTAATTTACGGCCCGCATGGAGCGCCTGATTTCTTTCGTTACGATGACATCGCAACATTGTTTTCCGCGCAGTACGAAGTGCATTTCAACAGCGCGCGCACTGGCGTGCGGTTGACGGGGCCCAAGCCGGCGTGGGCGCGAGCGGATGGCGGCGAGGCAGGGCTGCATCCCTCCAACATTCACGATAATGCCTATGCGGTAGGATCAATCGATTTCACCGGTGACATGCCGATCATCCTCGGGCCTGACGGGCCGAGCCTCGGCGGTTTTGTTTGTCCTGCCGTGGTGGCACGCGACGAACTCTGGAAAACCGGCCAGCTTCGGCCCGGTGACACCGTTCGTTTCGTCCCCGCATCCCGGAAGGACGATCCGGTCGCCGGACCGCTACCATTGAATGGAAATTCAACGCTCGGGTCCGCTATCGTTGGACGGAGCGACGACGGGCCACTTCCGGTGGTCTATCGGCGTGCAGGCGACGACAACCTGCTGGTCGAATATGGTCCGATGGAACTCGACATCGCGCTACGGCTTCGCGTTCACCTTCTCGCGGAGGCTGTCGCCCGGGTGAAGCTGCCGGGCATCATCGATCTCACCCCAGGCATTCGTTCGCTGCAAATCCACTATGACAGCGCGGTTCTTTCACGCCGCCGGTTGCTGGATGTTCTTCAAAGTCTTGAACGAGAGCTGCCTCCCGTTGATGCCATGAAAGTTCCGAGCCGCATCGTGCACCTGCCGCTGTCGTGGAACGATCCGCAGGCTGTTCTGGCGATGCAGAAGTATCAGGAACTGGTGCGTGCCGATGCGCCGTGGTGTCCGTCGAACATCGAGTTCATCCGGCGCATCAACGGTCTGGACAGCGAAGACGACGTTAAGCGGATTGTCTTCGATGCGAGTTATCTCGTGCTCGGTCTTGGCGATGTCTATCTTGGTGCGCCGGTGGCAACGCCGATCGATCCGCGTCACCGGCTTGTCACGACGAAATACAACCCCGCGCGAACCTGGACACCGGAGAATGCCGTCGGCATCGGCGGCGCCTATATGTGCATCTATGGCATGGAAGGGCCTGGTGGCTATCAATTGTTCGGCCGCACAATTCAAATGTGGAATACATGGCTAACCACGCCTGTCTTCAAGCCGGGGCATCCATGGCTGCTGCGGTTCTTCGACGAGATTCGCTTTTTTCCCGTTAGTGCGGAGGAATTGCTGGAGGCCCGCGCGGCATTTCCGCACGGCGCCTATCCGCTAAAGATCGAGGAGAGCGAATTTTCCTATGCTGATTATGCCAAGGCTCTGGTCCGTGACCGAGACAGCATTGCGACGTTCAAACTGCGGCAACAGGCAGCCTTCGAGGGCGAACGTCAGCGCTGGAAGGATCTACGCATAGATGAGGTGCCTGACGACATTGGAGTCAGCGCGGGTGTGAATGCCGAGGATATTCCCGATGGCGATACCGGCGCGTTTTCGGAGGTTCCAGGCAACGTCTGGAAAATTCTGGTGAAGGAAGGCGCAGATGTCGCGGCGGGTGATGCGATTGCGATCATCGAATCGATGAAAATGGAAATCAGCGTACAGGCACCTGTCGCCGGTCGGATATCGTCTATCCGCATCAGGCCTGGGCAGACGTTACGCGCGGGTGATGTTGTTGCAGTGATCAACTCTCTCGGTTGAGAGAGATGATGCCTGGCGAGGTGAGAGATCGTTAAGGCTGTGAAAAGACAACGGGATGCGCCATTGCTGGCGCATCCCGTCGTTGCTTTTGAGAACGGTCAGAGCGCGGCCGCTTCGAGAAGTTCGGTAGGATACCTAATTTCGTGCAGGCCGGCGCCTACTCTGCTGTTTCCGAAGACCTGCTTCACGTACCGGAGAATAAGACCACTGCGCGGTAGGGCACGTAGTCTCCGTTATCTTTTGCGCGAGGAAGAGATACTTCGTTTTTCCGCAGGGCCTTTCGCAAAACCGGCTTTCATTTCACTGACCGTCTTGACAAAGGCCTTTATGATCGGGGAGTGCGCCCGATCCTTGTGATAGGCGATGCTGTATTGTGTTCTTATTGCGCGCCCTTGGATTTCGAGTGCGCGCAAGTTCGGGTGCGGAACGAATTCAAAGTCAGCAACTACGCTGATGCCGAGTCCTCGCTCGACTGCTTTCCAAACACCTTCCCGGCTTTCGATCTCGAAGACCGGATTGACCGTGATTCCTTCCTCCTGCATAGCCGCTTCGAACGCGCGCCGCGTGGTTGAGCCGCGTTCGCGCAAGACAAATCTCTGATCCGCAAGTTCATGCAGCTTTATCGACTTCCGGTTGAACCAGGGGTGATCTCCATTCACGAAGACGACCACGCGATGCGTTCGATAGGGGATCATTATGACACGCGGATCGTCAGGGACCTCTGCGAGAATGGCAACCTCCGCTTCGAAGTCGATGATGTGGCGAAGCGTGCGCTCAGAATTTCCAAGCAGTGTCGAAATCTGCACACCAGGATGATCTCGATTGAAGGCTGCCAGAATCTCGGTCGCGTGAAAGGGGCCTACCGTTGCGAGGCGGAGCTGCCCCTTTGTCGATTGGCCATGCGCGGCCAACAACTCGTGGGCTTCGTCACAGAACTTCATGATGCCGCGGGTAATTTCAAACAGCGCGGCGCCGGCTTCCGTCAATTCGACCCGTCTCGATTTGCGGATCAGAAGTTCAACGCCGTAACTCTCTTCAAGCTCCTTGACCTGAATGGTCAAGGTTGGCTGCCCGACGTTCAGGACGCGTGAAGCCGCTGTAAAGCCGCCGTGCTCGGCGACGGCGTGGAAGGCGCGGATCTGGCTGAACACTATTGACATAATCAATAATTCCTATCGCAAATATGAATTTGTCAATAGTAGGGAGCTGCCTACCATCGCTCGAAAGGGAGAAACGCGATGGTGTGGAAATACGCAAACCCCGTTCAGATCGAATTCGGCATCGACAGCTTTGCGAAGCTACCCGGGCTGATCGGAAACCGCAGATATGCCGTGGTCACCTATGGCGAGCCTTTCTTCGACGCGCTTTTGAGCGGATTGGCTAAAGACGCGGGCTCACCTGCTCTGACCATTCGCGATGTGGCGCCCAATCCCGACTACCAGTTGCTCAGCGAGCAAACCAAGCGCTTTGCCCAACTGCAATTGCAGCCGGAAGTCATCGTGGCGCTCGGCGGTGGTTCCGTCATCGATTCAGCCAAGGTGTTTGCGGCCGCCAGCGGCGACTTTGGAAGGGTGAAGCTGTTCCTCGAAGAGCAGAAGGGCGCGGAGCAGCTCTCGGCGATCCCAATCATTGCTGTTCCGACAACTGCCGGTACCGGCAGCGAGGTCACTTGCTGGGGGACTGTCTGGGATGAAGCGAATGGCAAAAAATACTCTCTCGCCAGGCCGAACCTTTATCCGACCCATGCCGTCGTTGACCCACGCCTGATGCTCGGCAAGCCGAAGTTGCTGACGATCAGCACCGGCCTCGATGCGTTGTCCCATTCGCTGGAGAGCCTGTGGAACATCAACAACAATCCGGTGTCTGCCAATCATGCAGTCTTCGCAGCACGCAATATTCTGAACGCTCTGCCGAGACTGGTGAAAAATCTCGGCAACATCGAACTGCGTGAGCAGGTAGCGATGGCAGCCCTGTTTGCGGGCCTGGCCTTCTCGAACACAAAAACCGCAATTGCACATTCACTGTCTTACCCAATCACGTTGCGGCATGGCGTTCAGCACGGGATCGCATGCTCATTCTCGCTGCCGATGGTGCTGCGAAGTGTGCACGGCGCAGGGGGGCTTTGTGAGGATAGCCTGAAGCAGATTTTTGGTCCCGATCTGAAGCGGGGCGCGGACGATTTGGAAGATTTTCTCGGGTTGCTCGGAATATCCAGCAATCCCGCTTCGTACAAGATCGATCATCAGGAATGGCGCCTCCTTATTGAGGATTCGCTTCAGGGCGAACGCGGACGGAATTTTCTCGGGTCGGCAGACCGGCTGATCGAGGCGTCGCAGGCGACGCGTCTGCCGGCGGCAGCATCGGCCTGAACACAGACAATTCGCCCGGTTCCGCGAAAATTTCGCGCGGTCGTGGCTCAAGGGAGAACGATCATGAAAACCAACGGAAAACCAATCGTCGTCAACGGCCGCAACTACAATCCGCCCACGCGGCCGACCGTCGTCATCTGCCTCGACGGATCCGAGCCCGGATACATCGAGAAGGCGATTGAGGCCGGCGTCGCGCCGACTTTCGCGCGGTTCATGAAGGATGGCGCACACGTTCACGCCAACAGCGTGATCCCGAGTTTCACCAATCCGAACAACCTGTCGATCATCACGGGACGGCCGCCGTCGGTGCATGGGATCGCCGGTAATTATTTCTACGACACCGCCAATGGCGTCGAAGTGATGATGAACGATCCGAAATTCCTGCGCGCGCCCACGATTCTCTCAGGCGTTCACGATGCGGGGTACACGGTCGCTGCCGTGACTGCCAAGGACAAACTACGCACCCTGCTATCGCATGGGCTGGACTACAGCACCGGCCGCGCCTTCGCTTTCTCCTCGGAAAAGGCGGACCAGGCGACGGTCAAGGACAATGGGATCGACGACGTTCTCAATTTCGTCGGGTTGCCGTTACCGGAAGTGTATTCTGCCGATCTGTCCGAGTTCGTATTCGCCGCCGGCGTGAAACTGGTCGAGCGTTATCGCCCGGACCTGATGTACCTGTCGACGACGGATTACATCCAGCACAAGGTCGGTCCCGGTACGAAGATCGCTAACGATTTCTACGGAATGATCGATGGCTATCTGGCGAAGCTGGACGCGCTGGGCTGCAACATCGTCGCTACCGCGGACCATGGAATGAATGACAAGTTTATTCCAGGCGGCCAGCCCGATGTGTTGTTCCTGCAGGATTTGTTCGACGACTGGATGGGCAAGGGGCAGGCGCGCGTGATCCTGCCAATCACCGATCCCTACGTGGCGCATCATGGATCGCTGGGTTCGTTCGCGACGATCTATACGCCCGCAGGAGCCGACATCGAGGCCCTCATTGCAAAACTGAAGAGCACTCCGGGTGTTGAACTGGCGATGACCCGCAAGGCTGCCTGCGACCGCTTCGAACTGCCTGCGGATCGGGTTGGTGACATTGTGGTCATCTCGTCGCGGCACAAGGTGCTCGGAACCAGCCGCGATCGCCACGACCTTTCGGGACTGACCGAACCGCTGCGATCGCATGGAGGTCTTACGGAAGAACGCGTGCCGCTGATCGCAAACGGCAAGATCGTCATTCCGCCCGGTCATGTCTTGCGAAATTTTGACGTCTTCGACGTCGCCCTCAACCGCATTCAGTGATTCGGCGTCAGTGCGACAGGAGCATGCAATGAACATTCAAGCGCAAGCCGTTCGTCACGAACAGATGCGGATCGCGGGATCACTGGTCGATACCGACGAGCGCGTCGAGGTTTTCAATCCCTACACCAACAAGGTTGTTGGGACGGTTCCTGCGGCCCGCCCGGAGCATGTGCGGAATGCCTTCGCGAAAGCCAAGGCCTTCAAACCAAAACTCTCGCGTTACGAACGCCAGCAAATCCTGCTCAAGACCGCCGACATCCTCGCGAGCCGTAAGGAATATTTTGCAAGGTTGATTACATTGGAATCGGGTCTGTGCTGGAAGGATTCTCTTTACGAGGCTGGCCGCGCTTATGACGTCTATTCCTTCGCTGGCCAGCTGACTATCAAAGACGACAGTGAAGTCTTTTCGTGCGACATAAGCCCACAGGGCAAGGCGCGCAAGATCTTCACCATGCGCGCGCCGTTGCTGGGGACCATCTCGGCGATCACACCTTTCAACCACCCGCTGAACATGGTGAGCCACAAGATCGCGCCGGCGATCGCCACCAACAACCGGATCGTATTGAAGCCCACCGAACTGACGCCGCTCACCGCCCTCGCATTGGCCGACGTACTCTACGAAGCGGGATTGCCACCGGAAATGCTCTCGATCGTGACCGGCAATCCCCATTCGATGGGGGATGCCATGATCACCGATCCGGATGCCGATCTGATCACGTTCACCGGCTCCGTCCGTGTCGGCAAGCATATCGCTGCGACCGCCGGCTACAAGCGCCTCGTACTCGAACTCGGCGGCAACGATCCGCTGATCGTCATGGAAGATGCCGACCTTGAAAAGGCGGCGGAACTGGCGGTGCTGGGTGCCACAAAAAATTCAGGACAGCGCTGCACCGCAGTCAAACGCATTCTTTGCGTGGAAGCGGTAGCTGACGCATTTTCAGAACTTGTGCTGAAAAAGGCGAAGACGCTCAAGTGCGGTGATCCGATCGACCCCACCGTCGACATCGGCACGGTGATCCATGAGAAAGCTGCCATGGAGTTTGAGCGCCGTGTGAATGACGCGGTCAAGGACGGTGCGCGGTTGCTGCATGGTAACGACAGAAAGGGCGCGCTATATCCGCCAACGGTGGTCGATCACATTCCCTACACCAGCGAACTGGTGATGCAGGAAACATTTGGACCGGTGATTCCGATCATTCGAGTCCCCAATGACATTGAGAGCGTGATCCGGATTTCCAACTCTACGGCGTTTGGTCTGTCGTCAGGCGTTTGCACCAACCGCCTCGACTACATCACGCGGTTCGTCAACGAACTCGATGTCGGCACCGTTAACGTCTGGGAAGTTCCCGGATATCGCATCGAGATGTCGCCTTTCGGCGGCATCAAGGATTCTGGCCTTGGATACAAGGAAGGCGTGCAGGAAGCGATGAAGAGTTTCACGAACGTGAAAACCTACTCGCTCCCGTGGTCCGCCTGACGACGTCGCCAGGATCGGTCCGGCGCAAACGACGCACTCAATCGCATGACTCAGGAACGGCTCCAAAGAAGGGCCGTCCGATATCCGGGATTAACACAGGAGGCTTCAATGTCCGTTATGCAAAGCCCAGCGAGCATAGGCTCCATAGGGGCGACAAATCCAGAATTGGCGACCAGCTTTCGGCGAGCGCAGTGGCGCATGTTGCTGGCCGCCATGTTCTGCTATTTGTTTTTCTACACCGGCCGGCAAACGTTTGGCTTTGCCATCCCGGGAATCCAGGCCGAGTTTGGCGTGAGCAAGGCGGCGCTGGGATGGGCCAGCGCTGCGCTCTTGTGGTGCTATGCCATCGGTCAGGCCATCAATGGCAACCTTGGCGATAAATTCGGCGGCCGCCGAGTGATGAGCGTGGGCGCTATCCTGTCCTTTGTCATGAACTGGGCTACCAGCTTTTCGACAGGCATCGTCAGCCTGACGGCGTTCTGGGGAATCAATGGATATTTCCAGGCGATGGGATGGGCGCCGGGCAGCCGCCTTCTATCGAACTGGTGGGGGCGTCACGAGCGCGGCAAAGTGTACGGCATGTACACGTTCGCAGCCGGACTCGCTTCGGTCCTCTCGTTCGTCACGTCACTGGTCGTTGTCGGTTACTTCCATCTCGACTGGCGCTGGATCTTCCGAATTCCCGTCGTGCTTTTGCTGGTCGGCGGAATTGCGTTCTATCTGATCGCTCGCGAGAAGCCGGAGGATATGGGTTTTGCATCGCCTCATGACGATGCGGTGGACGAAGCTGCCACGGCCAACGTCGATGATTCTGAAAGTTCGCTGTCCAGATACAAGGCGGTTCTGTCTAACTGGCGGCTGCTGGTTGCCGGTCTTGCCATCGGGTTTCAGAATGCCGCGAGATATGGGCTTCTGGTTTGGGTGCCGGTCCATTTTCTTGGCGCCAACTGGACCAAGGCAGCAGCGGACACGGCTGTCATCGACCCCCGATGGATCAGCATCGCGCTTCCTGTCGGAATGGCCTTCGGCGCTTTCACCAATGGGTGGGTTTCGGACAAGTTCTTCAATTCGCGCCGTTCGTCCGCGATCGTGCTCTACATGGTTCTGGCTGCGATTACGGCGCTTTACATGTACACAATTCCCACTACGGCGGTGTATCAGGGATTGGCAGTCCTCTTTCTGTGCGGCTTCTTCGTTTATGGTCCTCAGTCGTCATTCTGGGCTTTGTGCCCCGATCTGGTAGGGCACAAGCGGGCCGGAACAGCAACTGGCATCATGAATTTCTGCGCGTATCTGTTCGCCGGGTTGGGCGAGCCGATCATCGGGCATTTCATGGACACGCGAGGTGAAACCTCGGTTGTTTTTCTGATCGTCTCGATGTGTGCCGCTGCAAGCGCCACGGTGGCAAGTTTTATTCGTCGATAAGTGTTGGTTTATACGGAGAAAGGCCCGCCAACGGCGGGCCTTTTTATTGAGAAGCACCAGCGTTCGCCGAAGGTGCCACGCAACGGTACGTTGATCGAGGATATATTCCTCATGATCCCAATTTTCCTCCGACGCGGGCCGCCGATAGCCCAATCGGTCCGGCGGTAAAACGACTGCGGCCACTGAATGAGGCAGCGAACGGGCTACATGTGCGGCCGCGCAATTGGACGCCCTTGAAGCGCACGATAACTATTCCGACCTGCCGCTTGTGCATTCATAATAAGAACTTGCTATGTTGGTGACCATTTTTGCGATGAGGCAGGCGGTCGAAATCCAAGGCATAATTTGGCTTTTAATCGAGATTTTCCGGGTATTCCTTGATCGGAAAGTTAGACATTCCAGAACGGCTTGACTAATTCTAAAAAAGAACTGTAGCTTCCAAAAAAACAAATGTCCCGCAGTGCCGAACGCGCTTCAGCGAGTTTAGGGACAACAGCATTGGGTGGAACGATATGAACGCTCGGGCGCCGTCGGCGGCAGTGCTCGTGACCATAAGCTCAATGTAGTTTCGCGCGGACGAAGCATCGCTGAGGAAAGCGAAGAGGTTCGCGAGCACGGATGCGGCCCGCCGGCCCGCAATCATCCAGTGAATAATCCGGAGACCATCGTGGATATCGAGAACCTTCACTACTACGAGCCGTCACAAGGACACGGGCTGAGGCACAATCCGTTCAACGCGATCATTGCACCGCGCCCGATTGGCTGGATTTCGTCGTTAAGCAGTCAAGGGCAGCTCAACCTGGCTCCCTACAGCTTCTTCAATGCCTTCAACTACGATCCGCCGATCCTTGGCTTTGCATCGATCTCCTGGAAGGACAGCGTCAAGAACGTCTCGGACACCGGCGAGTTCGTGTGGAATCTCGTGACGAAGGAGCTTGGCGATCAAATGAACAAGACGTCGGCGCCGGTCCCCCATGGCGTGAGTGAGTTTGACGTTGCCGGACTGACCACAGCGCCCAGCCGTCACGTCAAGGTGCCGCGCGTTCGGGAAAGCCGCGCTGCAATGGAATGCAAGGTGACCGAGATCGTCAAATTCAAGAACTGGAAGGGCGAAGCGGTCGAAGGGTGGCTCGTTCTCGGTGAGGTGGTCGCGGTCTACATCGACAAGGCGCTCATCAAGGACGGCGTTTATCAAACGGCGCTTGCAAACCCGATCCTGCGAGCGGGGCGGGGCGGGGACTATGTGGAAGTCACTGAGGATCGGATGTTCGAGATGGGGCGGCCGCCGGGAAGCAGCAAGCCGGAATTCCACGGATCGTGATGCCGCCGTCTTTGCTCGTCGAATTTGAACGTCTTTGCTTCTAAACGGGAGTTATCCTGATGCACTTCAATCTTTTCGGACGCGCGGCGAAAGGACTGGCGTTGGCAGCACTTGTTGCGTGCTCAAGCTCTGCCGCAATGGCCCAAAACTATCCCACAAGGCCCATCACCATCAAAGTGGCATTCCCTGCCGGCGGCCCGTCTGATGCGTCAATTCGCGCGGCCAATATCGTTCTTCAGCGCAATCTCGGTCAGTCGCTGATTTCCGAGAACGTCCCTGGCGCCACAGGTTCGATCAGCGCAATGGCCGTGCTTAACGCCCAACCGGACGGCTATACGCTGCTTGGAACCACCGGTTCGGATTTCGTGGTCGCGCCGTTCACGATCGCCTCTGCGAAGTATAAACCCGACAGCTTCAAGCTGCTGGGCGTGACCGGCGTTTCGGACTTCATTCTCGTGTCAAATACGAATTACTCGTTCAAGAATATCGATGAACTCATCGACTATGCCCAGAAGCCGGGGAACAAGCAGTTGACACTCGGGCACTGGGGCAAGGGCTCAACGGCTCATATCGTTGGCGCCGACTTTCAGGCCCGAAGCAAAGCCACATTCCTGGAGGTTCCCTATAAAGGTTCGGCGCCCGCGCTTTCCGACATCACGGGCGGGCATCTCGATCTGACCTTCGCACTCCTGAGCGGACCGACCCTGGAACTGATCCAGTCTGGCAAGGTGAAAGCGATTGCGATCGCCAGCAGCAAGAGAAGTGACGTTCTTCCGGATGTGCCGACAATAAGCGAAAGCGCGAAGGTCGGCAAATTCGAATACAGCATCTGGTCGGCGCTGTTTGCTCCGCCCAATACACCGGAGCCGATCGTTACCCGTCTGTCTGAGGCGATGGGTGAGTGGGCGACAAGCCCGGAAAACGCCGCACGGATCAAGCTCAACGGCTCGCGCGCCATGGAGCCCATGAGCCCGGCACAGGCGGCGGCTTTCTTCAAGAGCGAGCAGGAGAAATTCAGCGGGATAGCTCGCTCGCTCAATCTCGAATTGCAATAAGCTTTTCAGCTTGCGCATTTAAGCGAGCATGAAACTTGTTTGCTCAACCGGCCAGCCGGATGTCTGCGGCTGGCCGCGATTACAAAACAGCGATGCGGGCCACGCTCTAGCGCCTATTTTGTGACGAGCTTGCATGCGCCGCACGGCTGATCAAATTCCAGCCGGCAGCGTTGACCTGCCGGAGCATCGGCCCCGGCTGGATCGGCATTTAGCTCTTTGACCCGCCGTTAAAAGGATTATCCTGAGCTGGCTGGGTGGAATAAAGTCTGTGTGTTGGCGAACCCTTTTCCCGGAGAAGAGGAGACCGCATGACGATCTACATTTCTCAAGGTCGCTACACGACCGCGGCTATCAAGGGGATGTCTGCAAGGCCGGAGGACCGCTCGGAGGCGGTTGCGGAACTATTCGCTGCCGCCGGTGCGCGGCTGATCAGCTGGTATCTGACGCTGGGCCCCTACGACTGGCTGATCATAGCGGAAGCTCCGGATGAGCCCACGATGATTTCGGCAGTGCTTGCCGCCGCGGCCGGCGGAAGCCTCTCGGACATAACCACGACAGTTGCGCTCACGGCGAGCGATACCGCGAAAGCCTTCCAGCGGGCAGGCGAGTTGACTCAGAAATTCAGATCGGCGGGCCGAGCCGATTACTATGGCGTAGGGATCGACTCCGCCAGCGACATTCAGTGAGGCCTGAACACGCGGCATCCGGGAGATGCGCTGGCCGCTGCCTGCCCCTCTGCGATCGACAGCAGGCTATATAACTGTGAACTTTCGGGTTTTTTCATCCGCGAGCCGCTGGATTTTGCTGATCTGGCGCTAGAACCCACAGCAATTATGTCGCGGTGCAGCAAATGAACCGCCTCGCTTCTTCGTTGTATTTGGTGCATTCTATCTTGGAACTCGCGTTTGAACGGGGTTTGGGATGGGAAACGTCGGCGAGAACTACGTTCGGTTGGTCGGAGGCGATCTTGTGTCGTCCGTCATTACCGATACGCCGAGCATGCGGATCGAAGTGCTTCGCAGAGAAACGGTTGGGCGCATGCATTGGCATTTTCGCCAGCCGGAGCTGTCGCTGTTCTGGTTCGGCAAGGGAGCCGAACGCCTGAGAGCCACGATTGACGGGCGGCCGGTAGAGCGCTGGTTTCCGGGCAAGTCGAAGCTCGCGATCTTTCCCGCCGCCATCGAGATCGAAGGCGAGTGGAATGTCGGGCCGACCCTCGACTACACGGTGGTGTTCCTGAACCCGGCTTTCGTGGGTGAACGCCTTCAACACGCAATCACGAATCCCACAGTGGCTTTTGAGCATGACGGATTGACCCGCGGCCTCGCCGAACTCTGCCGTGAGGCAGCCTCGCCGGATAACGTTTTCAACCTCATGGCGGAGGGATGGTCGATTCAGGCGCTGGCCCACATTTCCCGGGTCAGTGAAAGAAGTCAGCAGGCGCCCAGCGAGTTGCGGGGCGGTTTGCCTGGCCGCAGTCTCCGGCGCCTCGAGGAATACGTTCGAGAGAATCTGACCCAGCCGATCTGTCTTGCGGAACTTTCGGAGATCGCGGGGCTGAGCAAGCGGCATTTCCTGCGGGCGTTTCAGGAGAGCGTCGGCACGACGCCCTATAACTACGTTCTTTCGCGCCGGATCGATGAAGCGAAGCGGCGGCTGTCGGATACGGAAGACAGCATCGTCGATGTCGCCCTCGCGACGGGTTTCAGCCACGCCCAGCATTTCTCGACAAGTTTCAAGAAAGCGACCGGTGTGACGCCATCCGCGTTCCGTCAGCGCTGTCTGTCGTAGGCAACAACCCTCTCTGACACGCGCCGGCCGGCTTTCCGGACTAAATGGCGTTTTTCCGGAAGTCCTGGCGCTATCCTGCAAGTCAGGATCAGCCTCGCGATCTAACACTATCCCACAAAAATCCACGCAGACTGCGGCCGCTCGGCCGTGGCCAAGCGGGAGTTTCGGGGCGGAACGCCCGGCATAGGGAGAGCGGGATGGCTATTTTCAACAGATACACGCGCATTGGTGTGGCAGCGGCGATAGGTCTTGCGGCATCAGCCACCGTGACGGCCTACGCGCAGGAGAAGACGCCAATCAAGATCGGGCTGATGCTGCCGTATAAGGGCGTCTATGCGCCTCTTGCGGTGAATATTGATCAAGGCTTCCAGATCGCGCTCGAGGAATACGGCAACAAGTCCGCCGGGAGGCCCATCGAGATCATCCGCGCCGACGACGAACTGACGCCGAGTGTCGGGGTCCAGAAATTCAACAAGTTCGTGCAATCCGACAAGGTCGATCTGGTCGCCGGAGTCGTCGGCTCCAATGTCGGTATCGCGGTCTCCGAACTGGCGGACAAGAACAAGATGCCGATGGTGTTCGCCAACGCATTCGCCGACGAAATCACCGGCAAGTTTTGCAGCCCATACATCGCCCGCACGTCCTTTAGCGCCAACGGATTCGAATATGCTTCCGGAAAGTACTGGGCAAGCAAGGGCGTGAAGACCGCCGTCACGATGGGCCCCGATTACTCTGCGGGGCGTGCATTCATCGGCGGATTCAAGCGCGGCTTTGAGGACAACGGCGGCAAGGTTATCGAGGAAATCTGGACCCCGTTCCAGAAGACCAAGGATTACAGTGCCGCGCTGACGCAGGCTTCGAACTCCGGCGCGCAAATTATTTACGCCTTCTATGCGGGCGCAGAAGCAATCCAGGTCGTCAAGCAGCACGCCGATTTCGGACTGCGGACCAAGATCCCCCTGATTGGCGATCACTGGGTTTATGACGAAGCGCTTTGGCCGGCGCTGGGCGATCTGGCTCTGAATGCGCAGCATGTTGCCACGCATTATCCGGGTATTCCCACCGAAGCGAACCAGAAGTTCGTGAAGGCCTATACCGCGAAGTACAAGCAGGAACCCGACGTCAGCGCCGAGCTTGGCTATGACAACGGCAAGGCGATCATGCTGACACTTGAGAAGCTCGGCGGCCAGATGCCGGAAGATCGCGCCAAGTTCATCTCCACGATGCGCGACCTGACGTTCGACGCTCCGCGTGGAAAGATCAAGTTCAATGCGCAGAACAGCGCGTTGCTCGAGAAGGTCTACGTGATCGAGATCGTCAAGGGACCCGACGGCAAGATGCAGCGTAAATCGCTGGATCAGTTCCCAGGAGCGGGCGATCTGCCGGGTTGCACGAAATCGTTCTGATCCGAGGCGAGCTTCGCTTTCAGCGGAGCTCGCCTCCCTCGAATTTGTGTGAAACATGCAGCTCTTTCTGATTCAGCTTCTCAATGGCGTGCAACTGAGCATGCTGGTGTTCCTGCTCGCGGTCGGCCTTACGCTGATTTTCGGGCTGATGAACATTCTCAATCTGGCCCATGGCGCCTTCTTCACGATGGGGGCCTATTTCGGATTGGTTGTCGCTAACAAGACAGGCTCGTTCTGGCTTGCGCTGCTGATAGGTCCGCTGCTGCCGTTCGTGGCAGGCTTCGTGCTGCAACTCTTCGTTCTGCAACCGCTGGCTCAGCGCGGACGCTCGACGCATCTAGATCTCGCCTTGCTAACGTTTGGCCTGCTGTTCGCAACCGCGGGTGCCGTCGAGTACATCTACGGATCGGCATTTCACAGCATTGTCACGCCCGATTTCCTCAAAGGCCGTGTTGCCTTGCTGGGCATCGAATATCCGCTCTATCGGCTTTTCATCATCGCGGTTGGCATTGCCATCGCTGTCGCGCTTGTCCTGGTAATTGACCGTACGCTAATCGGTGCCACGCTGCGGGCCGGTGTCGACAACCGTGAGATGGTCACCGCGCTCGGCATCAACATCAATGTTCTGTTTGCGCTGGTGTTCGGATTCGGTTCCGCTCTAGCCGGCTTTGCGGGTGTCGTCGCCGCACCGGTCATGAGCATCTACTCCAACATGGGTATCGGAATCGTCGTAACGACGTTCGTGGTCGTGGTGGTGGGCGGTCTCGGCAATCTCAAGGGGTCGTTCTATGCGTCACTTATCGTGGGTATGACCGATACGTTTGCCCAGGCCTACCTTCCGGAGGCTGAGCTTTTTGCGATTTACGCGCTTCTGATCGCCGTGATGATCTTCCGTCCGCAGGGCCTTTTTGGCGCGGTTGGGAGGGTCGCATGAGCGCAGATGCCGTCCTCACAAGGGAGAAGGACGTCGGCGGTTTGAAGCGTCTGCCGCTTCCAAAGTCCCGCCGTGCTTTCGCTGCGTTGTTCGCCGCTTTTGCCGCCGGACTATGCGCGCTTCCGTCGTTTTCCTCCGGTTATGTCATGACGCTGGCGGTCGAAGTCATGATTGCGGGTGTATTTGCGTCCGGCATCAATCTTCTGACCGGGTACACGGGCCTCGTATCGCTCGGACAGGCGATGTTTCTCGGGTTCGGTGGATACGGCATCGCCATCGGAACGGTGCTGCTGGGGTGGCCGCTGTGGGTTTCTGCGCCGGTCACGCTGGTGGTGGTAGCCGCAATTGCCGCTGCCATTGGCGCAATCTGCACGCGGACGCGCGGCGTCGAGTTTCTTCTGATCACGCTGGCCTTCTCCCAGATGTTCTATGGCGCGATGATCAAATTGCGCTGGACCAACGGCTCTGACGGCATGACGGGAATTCCGCGTCCCGATCTGTCATGGTTTGGCGTGAGCGCGGATAACCCGACCGTCTTCTACTACTATGTTCTCGCCGTTGCGGTTCTGGCGCTGCTGATGCTGTGGCGGATCGTGACGTCGCCTTTCGGCAGCGTCCTGGTCGGCATTCGTGAAAACGAGCGCCGCATGATGTCGATGGGATACGCGGTTGCGAACTACAAGATCGGATCGTTCGCGCTGGCCGCGGTGATTTGCGCGGTCGCGGGTATTTTGCAGTCGCAATACACCTATTTCGTCAATCCGGATGCGATGAGCTGGCAAATGAGCGGCGAGGGCGTGCTGATGGTCATCATCGGCGGTGCCAATGTTATTCTCGGGCCTTTCGTGGGCGCGGCAGTCTTCGTCGTCGTCAAACAGGCGCTGAGCATGATCACCGAAGAGTACAATCTATTCTTCGGCATCTTCTTCATGCTCGTGGTTGCGTTTTTCCGCGGCGGCGTTCTCGGCGCCATCACCACGCTGATCGGAAAACGGCGATGAGCGCTCTCGAAATCAGGAATTTGCGCAAGGCCTTCGGCGGGCTTCAGGTCATCAGCGACCTCGATCTGAAGGTGCCGTCGGGCCAGCGTCATGCAGTGATTGGGCCGAATGGCGCCGGCAAGACCACGCTGTTCAACATCATTACGGGATGGCAGCCGCCGACCAGCGGCGAAATTCTCATTCATGGCGTCCCGGTGCAGCAGGGGCGGCCCGACCTGGTCACGCGGGGCGGTCTGTCGCGCTCATTCCAGAAAAACATGCTGCTTGAGAGCGTCACCGTTCTTGAGAACCTGCGCGTTGCCTGCCAGGCGTTCGATGCGTCCCGGCACTCGATATTCAGGTCATGCGGGTCGTTCTCGGACGTTCTTCGCAAGGCATACCTCGCCGCCGAGCAGATGCATCTGGACACCGTGCTGCATCGGAATGTGAACGAACTATCCTACGGACAGAAGCGTCAGCTCGAAGTGGCGATCGCGCTTTGTGCGGAGCCGAAGATTCTGCTGATGGACGAGCCGGCAGCCGGAACGTCGCCGGATGAGCGCGCCAGTCTGATCAAGCTGATCAACGGCCTGTCATCCGAGTTGACCATTGTGCTTGTCGAGCACGACATGGATGTCGTGTTTGCGATCTGTGATGTCATTACGGTGCTGAGTTACGGCAAGGTGCTTGCAACAGGAACGAAGGATGAGATTCAGTCCAATCCTCAGGTGATCGAAGCATATCTGGGGCAGCACCATGCTTAAAGTGCAGCATCTTCACACCTATTACGGCGAAAGCCACATCCTGCAGGGTGTCGATCTCTCCGTGACGACCGCGCAGTGCGTGGCAGTGCTCGGCCGGAACGGCGCGGGCAAGACGACAACGCTGCGCTCGATACTCGGGCTGACGCCCGCGCGGCGCGGCCTCGTGGAGTTCAATGGCATCGACATCACAAGGCTGCCGACCCATAAGATTGTGAGATCCGGCATTGCTTTCGTGCCGGAGGATCGCGGCATCTTCCCGACGGTAACCGTCGAAGAGCATCTTGCTATTGCCTACGGTGCGTCGAAACACCGGCCGAAGCGTAGGCCGGTGGAATACGTGTTCGAGATATTTCCACGCCTCGCCGAACGGCGCAGGAGTCTTGGAGGGCAACTCTCGGGCGGCGAGCAACAGATGCTGGCGATCGGGCGGGCGCTGGTGGCCGGGCCGGATCTGATGATCCTCGATGAGCCGAGCGAAGGTCTGGCGCCGGTAATTATCGAGAAACTCGCGGCCGTGCTCCAGGATGTCAAAGCATCCGGGACGCCTATTTTGCTGGTCGAGCAGAACTATCACCTCGCCACCCAACTGGCTGACCATGTTTACGTGCTCAGTCAGGGCCGGGTTCAATTCTCCGGCGACACGCAATCGCTGATCGCAAATGACGATGTCAGGCGAACGTATCTAAGCGTGTGACGTCGGCAATGCGGCAGCCCGGATGACATGAAACAGAAAGAGTAGAGAGATGCCTGGTCCTTTGAGTGGAGTTCGCGTTCTGGATTTGACGGCGGTGGTGTCGGGTCCTTACGCGACGATGTTCCTGGCGGATCAGGGCGCGGACGTGCTGAAGATCGAGCCGATCGGCGGCGACGGCACGCGGCGCAGCCGCACCCTGATCGATGCGGCCGGAGAGTTCTCCGCGCTGTTCGTGTCGTGCAACCGCGGCAAGCGTTCGCTGTCGATCGACATGAAGAGCGACGCGGGACGCGAGGTGCTGGCCAAGCTGGCATCGCAGGCGGACGTGCTGGTGCAGAACTTCCGCCCCGGCACGATGGAACGCCTCGGCCTCGGGCAGAAGGAACTGCGCGAGAAGTACCCGCGCCTGATCTACGTTTCCATCAGCGGGGTCGGCGACAGCGGGCCTTATGTCAAGAAGCGGGTCTACGATCCGATCGTCCAGGCCTTGTCCGGCTTTGCCGACATCCAGTCGCAGCCGGTGACCAACCGGCCGCAGATGATCCGCACCATCGTCTGCGACAAGACCACGTCGGTGTTCACCGCGCAGGCGGTGTCGTCGGCGCTGTATGCACGCGAGAAGACCGGCAAGGGCGACCACATCCAGGTCGCGATGCTCGACACCATGATCTCGTATCTATGGCCGGAAGGCATGATGCAGTACACCGTGGTCGGCTCCGAGGCGGCCGCGGCTGACCCCAACGACCGGCCGGACCTCGTGTTCCAGACGCTCGATGGTTACATCACCGCCGGCACCATCTCCGATTCCGAATGGCAGGGCTTCTGCAAGGCCTCGGGCGATCCGGAGCTTGCGAAGGACGAGCGGTTCGCGACGCCGAGCGCACGCTTCATCAATGCCACCGCGCGCATCAACAAGATGCAGGAGTACATCAGCCAGCGCACCACCGCCGAATGGCTGGAGCGTCTGGATGCCGCCGATGTGCCGTGTGCGCCGATTCTGCGGCGCAATGAGATCATCGGCAACGATCAGGTGGTGGCGCGCGGCCTGATCGAGGAGTTCGACCAGCCGACGGTGGGCCGGGTGCGGCAGCCGAAGCCCGCAGCGATCTTCGAGGTCAACAAGGCTGAGATCGGCGGTCCGGCGCCGCGCGTCGGCGAGCACTCCCGCGCCGTGCTGCACGAACTCGGCTACAGCGACAGCGCCATCGACACAATGATCGCCGGCAAGGCCGTCAGGGCCGTGGGCTAACGCGACAAACAATTTCAGCTTCTGGAGAACGGACAGTGACGAATAAAACGAAGGTCGCACTTCTTGTTGGCGCAGGCGATGCTATCGGGGCTGCGGTTGCTCAGAGATTTGCAAGGGGCGGTTATACGGTCTGCGTTGCGCGGCGCGAGGCTGCCAAGTCGCAGGGGCTCGTCGATTCGATGAAAGCCGATGGACACGACGTCCGCGCCTACAGCGTCGATGCACGGAAGGAAGAGGACGTCCAGAAATTGTTCGCGGACGTCGAGAAGGACGTCGGCCCGGTCGAGGTCTGCCTCTTCAATGCCGGCTCGAACGTCAACAAGCCGCTGCTGGAGACGACCGAGAAGCTGTTCTTCAAGGCCTGGGAGCTTGCATGTTACGCAGGCTTTCTCGTGGGCCGCGAGGCGGCGAAACACATGTCGACACGCGGCCGCGGGACGGTGCTTTTCACCGGCGCGACCGCCAGCGTTCGGGGTGGAAAGGGTTTTGCGGCATTTTCGGCGGCGAAGTTCGGTCTGCGCGCCGTCGCCCAGGCGATGGCTCGTGAGCTTGGACCGAAGAACATTCATGTCGTCCATCTTCTGATCGATGCGGGCGTTGACAGCGAAGCCATTCATCAGCGCATGAAGGCCGCAACTGGAATCAGCGCCAGCGAGATTCCTCCGGACAGTCTGACCAAGACCGCGTCCATTGCCGAGGCATACTGGTTTGCTCACCAGCAATCCAAAGACGGCTGGACTCATGAACTCGATCTGCGCCCATCAGTGGAGACATGGTAAGATGGCAGACGAACTCATCCTCTGGGGTGTCGGTACAACGCGCACGATTCGCGCGCACTGGGCGCTTCATGAACTCGGTCTTCCGTATACGTCGCGGCCGATTCTCCCGCGGTCAGGCGAGACCAAGACGATGGAGTACACCGCGCTAAATCCCCGCCAGAAGATTCCACTCTTGCAGGATGGTGATCTGACCATCGGCGAAAGCGCGGCCATTGTCGCGTATCTCGCCAACAAACACCGTACCGGTGCTGCTCTCGTTCCGGACTGCCCTAAGCTTTACGCAAAGTGGCTGGAATGGTGCTTCTTCATCGTGACCGAACTGGATTCGACCAGTCTCTATGTAATGAGGCGGCACGGCACCAATCAGGGGCTGGCACATATTTATGGCGATGCGCCGCATGTCGTGGCGAAGGCTGGCGAGTACTTCCGCGAACAGCTACGCCATGTCGATGCCGCGCTGTCGGATGGCCGCCACTATCTGATGGGAGACCAGTTTACGACCGCGGACATTCTGCTGACAACGTGTCTGACATGGGCGATCGACTATGGTGTGGGGATTTGCGACAGCGCAGTGCCATACCTGGAACGAGCTACATCGCGTGGTGCGTATAAAAGCAGTTCAGAAGTGAACTTTGCCCAGATCTAGGAATTGACACCGCTCCGCGTGCGATAGCCTGCACGCAGGTGTCCGGTCCCCTGCCGAACGCCGGACACCCGCATTCGCGACACGACGGATCGTGGCGCGATAGCGTCAGTTCGAATCGAAGATTTCAACTGGAAGGCTCTTTGCCTTGCTGTGAAGTTCCTGAATTGGGAAAGCAGACTTTACGGTCGAGGCGCTCTTCTCTCCCGGCACAACGTTCGACGTCGGGAAATCCATCGTCGCGGTATCGAAGGTTGCTTCTCCCTTCGCGTGCGGGTTGCCTGCATTCAGAATGATCAGACTGCCCACCAACAGTATGTAGGCGCAAAATGCGCCAATGACGAAAGTGAACCGGCGGTTGCTGAAGCTGAGCTTTGTCATGGGAGCCTCCTGTCTGGCTGCCATGAACCTTTCAGCAAAGAGAGAAATATGTCTGTGATCTCACACACAGACTGAGAGAATATGTCGTCTCGCTGCGGTTGATACTTTCGCGCAGAGTGTGAGCAGGGTCACATTCGACAGCCGCCTTGAGCGCTTATTCTTTCAAGGGCGAGCGGCAATCCGACGGTCCAGAACATCACCGCTCTCAAAACCTCGCAAGCCATTGCGGTTACTGACGTTTCTGATCATTCGTTGACATCCTTGCTCTCCGAAAAACCCTTCCGCCTGCTTCGCACGCATCGACCTCTTAGTATTGGCTGTCCGTTGGTGGAGATGATACCTTGCGATCTGAATCGCATACCAATCAATTGCCGATCCAGATTTTTAACGCGTGCGTTGCCTGCGATAATTGCGGGATGTCGTCATGAGCACGAACGTTCCTGATTCAACGCTCAAAGGTCCGAATCGCGGCCCTTCCGCGGCCGCCGCATCCTCACGCCGCCAGTGGCGGGCGGCTGACGGCGGCGCGCTGACCCGGCTTTTGCAAAGGATATCGCTCGCCAGGAAGATGGCGAGCTACCGGTTCAGCTCCTACATATTTTGCCATCTCTGGCTTCTCAAGCTTGTTTTCACGGTGCTGCGCCGTGTCCGTCCCGTTTCGATCTTCGGCAAGCTCGTTGTCCTCACCAAGATGAGCGATGTCCGCGAGGTTCTCGGACGTTTCGATGATTTCACGCTGGGCGAAGTCATCGAGCCGGGAATGCCGTGGGGGGCATTCCTGATGACGGTCGACTGGAGAGAGCAGCATGCACGCGAGCGAGCGCTTCTCCAGAGTATGGTCAAGCCGAAGGCCGATCCGGAGACGATCAGGAAGTCTGTCGCCGATGAATGCCGCGAACAGATAGCCGCTGCCACCAACGGCCGCATCGACATGGTTGCCGAATTCGCAGAGCCTGCCGTCATTCGTATCGCCACTGACTACTTCGGCGTTGCTCCGCTGAAGAACGACAGGCACCGCATGGCGCGCGCCGCCCGGCACCTGGCCGGCATTATCATGGTGAACCCTCCGGTCGGCTCACAGCCCTGGATCGACTCGCGTGACGATATGGTCGTCCTGACGCAGCAGCTGCTGGAGCAGATTGAAGCCGTCAAGTCGGTAATCGGCGCGTCGCGCCAAAGCGAGCTTCCCGACAATTTGCTGACGCGGCTGACTTTGCTGCTGCATGCGGGAGGCACACCAAAGTGGTTCGACGAGGACTGGATACGGCGATACCTGACAGGCCTGGTTGCGACCGGCCTGGCGACCGTCGTCCGAGGAACGTCGCAGACGGTCGATCAACTCGTGGCACGGCCGGATTCCTTGCGGGAAGCCCAGCGGCTGGCCGCAGCGCTTGATGATGCGGAAGCTCATGAACGACGTCTCACCAGCCGCGCCTCGGAAGTCGAACGGCGCTCTGTCGCCGAGCGTGTGGCAAGATCGCGCACTGCATTGACGCGCTACATTTATGAAGCCCTTCGGTTTCGCCCGATGCTCCCCTTGCTGGTTCGCGACTGTCCGCGCGAAACAATCATCGCCAACGGAACGGGGCGCGTGCGTATCGTGCCGGCGGGTGCCCGCATTCTGGCTGCGCCATTGGCCGCCATGTTTGATCCGGATGCGTTTCCAAAACCATTGCGCTTCGATCCAAATCGGCCGCTTGAGAATTACATTCATTTTGGCCACGGGGAGCGTCATTGTTTCGGGCGGTACGTTGCCGAGGTCGCTCTCATGGAAATGGTGCGCGCATTGCTGCGTCTTCCCGGTCTTGCGCGAGCAGCCGGAGCCGATGGCCAGATCCACTATGAGGGACCGGCGCCATGTTCATTTGTACTCACATTCAATAGGCAAACCATCGGGGCTCAGGAACGGTGAACCCGAACTACACGACCATCATCACACCGCTCGATCCCGGCCGTGTGGACGCGTGCCGGAAGTATCTGCGCGACAACGCTGAGCCTCGTCTCGCCGGCGATCTCATCGAATGCCGGCCTCTGTTCCGGTTTGACAAGATCGCAGGCCTTCATTTTTGCAGCTTTGTCATTCTCGATGAAGACGGTGAATTTGCTCCAAGCCTCGTATTCGAGGCGACTTTTGACGGATCAAGAGAAGATTTTCTGGATGAGTTGCTGGAAGTTGCATCAGAGGGCATGCATGAAGTTTATCGGCATTGCACGGACTATCCGTTTTCCGGCCCCGCCGCGCCACGACTGATCGAAGAGTACCTCGCAAATCATGATGTCGGCGCGAACACTTTTTTCAGCGGCAGTCCGGGGCGGACCGTTGGGCAAATCCTGGGTGAAAACCTTCTGCGCCGCGACATTCTCACGTTCCTGTCAAAGCGATGCCAGCCGGGCAACGCTATTCCCGCGCGACCGGCCGGATTTCTCGACGAGGTGCGACGTCATGTGATCCGCGGCCGGGACGATAATCGCTGGGCCGAGCAAGCCGCGCCGGTGCCCTGGGAAATACGGCAGCGTTCGGGGATTGTGGCCGCTGCTATCATCGCGGCGTTCGTTGCGGTCTGCGCCACCGGCATAGCCGTAGGCGCGCTATTTGGGTGGGGGCCGTTTGTGCTGTACGGACATATCGTCCGGGCCTTCGAGCAAGTGAGCCACATCGGCGCCAGCATCAGCAACTTTATGGTTTCCCGGTTTCCCTGGATTGCCAGTCACATCACGATCGAGCCTGCGATCCTCCATATCCTGATTGCGTTGACCGGCGTATGGCTGATCGTGCGTGTCTTTGAACTCTTTCTCACCAGTTGGACGAAGAACCCTCACGATCAGCTTTTCATCAATCGTTTCCCGCTCCAGATCGCGGTTATCGTCAGATACGCGTTGATCGTGTTTCTTGTCGGCTCGGTCGTGCTGGCCATCATTTCAGGAATGACCGCGGCCCGGTCGGCGGGTAACGCGGTTCAGTACGGCTTCTGGTCGATTGTCTGGCGTCTGATCGTTGTCGGCTTGATCCTGGCTGTCCTGAACTACTCGGCAACCTCCCTGAAGCTTGCTGTGCAAATTCGGCCCTATAGCGCTGTTCGTGAAAACGTTCGCCGGCTGCTGCTCGATCTTCTCACATTCGCGATGGTCGTCGTAACAGCCGTAGGTGTTCTGCTCGTCGCGCGCCACATCCCGTTCGCCGTTAGCGAGCAGATCGCGACAATCGCGCGGTCAATCGTCTTTGCCATCCTCGTCACTGTGGCTTACGGACTCATTGGCATTTTGGCTTTTTATGCCATTGGGCTTCTCATATTCGGGCTCATACGAGCACTTGAAGTCAGCGACAAACGTAATTTTTCCGAACCCGCCGAACTCATCGCGCGAGCCCGGGAGAACGCCAGGAAGTATGCTCGCGAGGAAGGCGGCATCAACAGGTATCAGAATCATCTAGCCAGCATCACGACCGTGAAGCCGGGCTTCATTCGATGCTGGCTGCTGCGCCTTGCGCTGTTTGTCATTAACCTGCTGTCCCGCTTCTGGTTTAACCGCGGGGAGCTTGGCGGCATACCGACGATTCTGTCGGCCCGGTGGGTGATGATCGACGGCGGGAAGCGGCTCTTGTTTCTCGATAATTATGGCGGCGCCTGGGAAAGCTATCTGAACGAGTTCATCGATCTGGCAGCGGTGAAGGGCCTGAATGCCATCTGGTCGAATACGTTCGTCTCGGCGGATGGAAAATCCTACGGGTTCCCTGCATCGAAATTTCTTTTCTGGAAGGGCGCGCAAGCCGAGCAGCCTTTCAAGGCCTATGTCCGCCAAAGCCAGGTCGAGACGATCGCTTGGTACAGCGCATATCCCACGCTCAGTGTCATTAATATCAACGCCAGCACCGAGCTGAGACAGTCGCTATTCGAGCCGCTGAGCGACGGCGACATCGACGCGATATTTCGAAGCCTCTGATGTGGAAGAGTGCCATGGAAAAGGTTGAATGGGATGACGTTCAGAGGCTCGTGCTGAGCGGGTATCCGAAATTGCCATTTTCCGCTTACGTCTTCTGGCACTTCGTGCCCAGCGAGGTCGAGACGGCAAGGAAGTGGTTAAGGCTGTTGTCAGGCCGGCTGACGCGCGCGACGGGCCGCGGCGATCAGCAAGCGATCAACCTTGCGCTTACGGCGCATGGGCTGGAGCATCTCCGCGTCAGTGATGGAGTGCTGAGCAGTTTCTCACTAGAGTTCCTCGAAGGGATGGCCCCGAAGCCGACGCCTGAAGCGCAGTTTCCGCGCCGGTCGAACGTTCTCGGGGATGTCGGTGATAGTTCACCCGAGTTCTGGGAGTGGGGTGGCTGGAAAGAGAACCGCGATATCGACGGCGTGCTGTTGCTCTACGCTGCCGACCAAACGAAGCTGCTCTCGCTTATCGATGCCGAGATCAGCGCAATGGCGGGAGCTGCTGTACCGGCGTTGCGTCAGAATGGCGAGCCGCTCATCATCGAGGGCCGGGTCTATGACGATCGCAAAGAGCACTTTGGATTTACAGACGGCATTTCCCAGCCTTTGATTGAAGGATCGCCCAAGGCAAATGGGAAGCGCACCAGTGACGTCGACAACAACAAGAAGCTGACATCAGACGAAAAGCGGATTCTTCTCGTCAAGCCCGGTGAGTTCGTGCTTGGTTACAGGAACGAGCGGCGTACCAGTATCTCGGACGTCTATCCCGAGAGGGCTGACGCGAACACAGAACCGCAAGATATCCGGCGCAACGGCACTTATCTCGTGTTCCGGCAACTTGAGCAGGATGTACTCGCCTTCAATGAATTTGTCGCGAAGACGGCTGAGCGTATTTATGGGCGAGCCGATGAGCCCGCGCAGGAGAAGATTGCGTCACAGCTTGTCGGGCGGACGCGCCAAGGCCATCCTCTGGTTCCGATAGACCGTCCGCCTGATGCGGCTCCGCGCAATGATTTTCTCTATTACTTCGAGGATCGATTTGGCATGGCTTGCCCGATCGGCGCTCACATCCGGCGTGCGAATCCGCGTGACACCGTCGGGCCGGACGCCGATACGGCGCTGCGTCTTTCAAAGATGCATCGCATTATCAGGCGCGGCAGGCCTTATGGAGAAAGAGTCGGCGTTGAGAAGGAAAACACGACCGGCAAACAAGCGGCGCGCGGAATGGCGTTCATTGCCCTTAATGCGGATATCGCCGGGCAATTCGAAATGATCCAGCATTCATGGCTGAACAACACTCATTTCGGCGGTCTTTATGCCGGGACAGATCCGTTTGGACATTTCAGTTGCGCCGGAGATGTGGTCGCCATTCAGGACCGGCCAACGAACCACCACGTCGATCGGCCGCGCCCGTTTGTCCGGGTTCGGGGTGGTGCTTACTTCTTTCTGCCCGGGATTGAAGCGGTTCGCGCGCTGGCAAGGTAGATCCAACCAGACCCGACCGGTCAAGACTAAGAGAAATTACCGGTTCGCGATGCTCGGTTCCTTGTTTCGATTTTCGGAGCTTTCCATCGCGTGACGACAAGCAACTGCTAAGGCGCGCATGCCGCATTTCTCTGCAAACCCCAACGCGAGGCTGAAATAGACTTCGGCGGCGACTGGATCATCCGGATTGCTGGCTCGTGCGATTTCACCGAGCAAATGCGTCGCATAGGCCTGCTGCGGGGGCTCGCCGCGCTGTTCGGCGAGCGACAGAGCGCGCTCACCGGCCGCATGCGCTTCGGCGAGACGGCCAGCCGCGAGCAGGGCCCGGCCTTGCGCAATGAAAAGATAGCGCCAGCCGAACGAATGCTCCGCCAAAGGTACGTCGAGCCGCTCGGGCACCGATAGGATATTGAGGGCTGTCTCGACGTCGCCCGTCGCGAGATGGGCTTCACCCATGCGGGCTGCGAAGACGGGATACATCTGGACCATTTCGAGATCCAGGCAGGTCTGCCAGCTTTCGCGCAAAAGCGAGAGTGCTTCTGCATGCCGTCCCTGGGTCGTCCGCAGGCGACCGAGCACATGATTGATATTTGCGCGCGAGTAGGCGTGATCCAGGATCTCAGCGCGCCTGCTGGCGTCTTCCGCCACGGTTTCCGCGCGGTCGAGATCGCCGAGTTCAATCAGGGAGTCCGCCATGAAGGTGCGCAAAAGAACGCTGGGATAGGCGGCCCAACCGGCCCGTTTCTGGTCAAGCTCCGGCGTTTCGATCTCGATGCACTTTTCGTGCATCTCGATCGATGTCGCGAAATTGCCGAGCTCGTGATGGACAATACCCACGATGAGGAGTGCTGCGAACTGGAGAGATGGATCGCCGATCTTGTCAGCAATGCGGCTCGCGGTTTCGGCCGCTGCCATCGCGGGGGCATGCTCACCAAGCCTCCATAGCGCCACAGCGAGCTGACAATTGACTGCGGCGGTGCGCACGGGGTCTCCCGAGGCGTCGGCCAGACGGCTCGCTTCGCGCAAGACCTCCGCAATCCGGCGATGCTTGCCGAGCGGTTCGAGCGCAATCACCAGCGTCAGGCGGAAATCGATCTCGGTTTTGATCTTGGCGGGGGAGGCCGGCAGATGCGAGAGGGTTTCCAGGCCGCGCTCGAAGATGTTGATCGCGTCCTGATTGGCGCCGCGCTTTACAGCGCGGCGGCAACTGCGCAACTGATAGGGGACGGCTTTTTCCCATAGCTCGGCCTTGAATGCGTGGTCGGCGAGCCGATCAATATACTCGTCAAGACGATCGGGAAAGCGCGACTCGATAATGTCGACGGCTTTGGCATGAAGGGAGCGTCGAAGGCCCAGCAGCATCGTGCCGTAGACAACTTCACGCGTAAGCTCATGCTTGAAGGAATAGTCGGCGGATGTGGTGCTTCTGATTTTCCGGAGAAAATCGGCAGCTTCCAGCGTTCGCAGTTCGCCGGAAATCTCCGCGGGAGTCACGTCCAGCATTTCCGAGAGCAGGGCCACGGAAATCTCGGTGCCAATAACGGCTGACGTCTGCAAGAGGGACTTTGGAAACCCGTCCAGCAGATCGATGCGCGCCGCGAGCACCGAGTGAATGGTTTGTGGAATTTCAACCCGGCCGGTTCGTTTCGCGGCCAGATAGTTCCCCGGCTGTCCCTCGAGATACCCCGTTTCCTTGAGGGTCTGGACCAGTTCTTCCATGAAAAGGGGATTGCCTTGGGACTGCGCCAGTATTTTCCGCTTTAACGGAATGAGGCTGCTGTCGTCGCCCATGAGCCAGTCCATCAACTGGTGCGAGGTCACATCGTCAAGCGGCGACAAATCGATGCCGATTGTGCCGCTATCTACCGGGCCGCCCTCGGGGCGTTGCGTTCGGATCAGAACCGTCCGCGTCCCTTCCAGCGCGCTAGCCAGATTTTGCAGAATGAGCTTGGTCTCTGCGTCGGCCCAGTGAACGTCCTCGACCAGGATCACCGAGGGATTCAATTGTGCGTGATGAAAAACCAGCGATCTGACGGCTTCCATGGTTTTAAGCCGCCGCTCGGATGGTTCCAGTTTTTTCCACTCCTGGTCGTCGGTGTTGAGATCCAGCAGCGAGAGAATCGGCGGCAAGAAGACCGACAAGTTGCTCCCCAGCCGGTCGATCCCCTCCTTAACGCGCGTAATGACAGTCTCGGGAGTGTCATCAATGCCAATCCCGAACATGGCTCTGATGAGTATGCCAATGGGATAGTAGCTCGAACTTGTTCGCTGCGAGGGACAGGCGGTCTCAAGGACGGTCCATTCGTCCGAAAGATTCCGGATGAAATCGTGTATCAGCCGGGATTTCCCCAACCCGGCGGCGCCGACGATGCATAACGATTGTCCATTTCCCGCTGCAGCACTCTCGATCGCACTTCTCAGGATGCGCATTTCATTCTGACGGTCAACGAGAATGCTGAGGCCTCGCGCGGAGCGAACCTGCCATCGCGTTCTTATCCGTATTGCCGTCAGTTCGAAAACTTCAACTGCTTCCGAGACGCCTTTCACCTCCGCAAATCCTCGCGGCTCCACCGTCACAAACCCTTTCGCGAGATCGTGCGTTGCCGCTGTCAGCAGGATCTTGCCGGGTGCGGCGAGTTCCTCCATGCGCGCGGCCAAGTGAACGCTCTTGCCGACGGCATCGTAGTTCATCGCCAGATTGTTGCCGATCGAATGAATGACGACCTCTCCGGAATTCATGCCAATGCGAATGGCGATGTCCCGTCCGGTCCGCTGGTTGAGTTCACCAACGGCGGTCCGCATGGCCAGTGCCGCGCTGCACGCCTGGACCGCATGATCCTCCCGCGCGATAGGAGCTCCGAACAGCGCCATAATCCCGTCGCCGAGGGTCTGGTTCACGAAACCGTCGTGATGATGGACTGCATCCATCAGACTTTTCAGGACAGGGCCGAGAACCTGGAGCGCTTCTTCCGGATCGAGCTGATCAATGAGCGCAGTCGAATCGCGGACATCCGCAAAAACGACTGTGACGTGCTTGCGCTCGCCCAGCATCGCACCGCCGGAACGCAGGATGCGGTCGGCAAGGTCGGGGGGGATGTTCGACTGCAGAAATGAGAGCGCGTTCGACGCCGGCTCGCTGGAGCGGGCCTTCGGGCGACCGCAGCCACCGCAAAATCTCGCTGTCGGTTCCATAACGAAACCGCAGTAGCTACAGCGATGATCTATGCCGCCGACCAAGCTACGCTACCCTATGGTTATGGCAGCCCCGCAATTCCTTAGCCCAAATAGGTTTAAGGGTTCCTTGGGCAATAGCAAGATGAACGAGCCCATGCGGTGGGGATACACGCCTAAAAAATGACCGCAAGCCAAGGGGATGCCGCGGATATACCAAGGGCTGCGTCCCTCCCAGGCTGCATTTCATTGAAACTTCAAGGAGTTTGTATTGTTTTGTTCCCGGCGTATCCTGCAGATCGCCGAACAAGAGCAAGTTTAGCTATTTCGCGATCGGGCCGTAAAGCGATGCTTCAGGACGACAAGCCGACCATAGCCCGATCTGCCGGGGACAAGACGAATGTCTTGCGTAACCACCCACTGTTTCGCGACCTCGGGACTGAGGCGCTGGATCAGTTGTGCCACTACGCCAAAAAGAGAACCTTCAAACGGGGTGTAACGATTTTCGCCAAAGGGGATCCGGGCCAAAGCCTGTTCTTCATTATCAGCGGCACGGTGAAGATCGGCGTCTCGTCCGCCGATGGCCGGGGCGCTATTTTCAATATGGTCGATGCGGGAGAGATGTTCGGCGAGATTGCGGTTCTCGATGGTCTTGCCAGAACTGCCGATGCCATTGCAAATTCGGACTGCGAGCTGTTTGTCATTGATAGAAGGGATTTCTTCTCTCTATTGGCCAGTCAACCGGTGCTGGCAACAAAACTGATAGAACTGCTGTGTGTACGATTGCGCTGGATCAGCGATCACGTAGAGCAGGTCATATTCCCGGATCTGTCAGGCAAGCTGGCCAAGGCCCTTGTCCGTCTGATTGATCGGCCGGGCGCTGCTGTGGATAAGAAGATTACTATCACGCAGCAGGAAATTGGCGAGATGCTTGGCCTGTCGCGGGAGAGCGTCAACAAGCAACTGCATGAGTGGGCTGACCGGAAACTGGTCCGTCTTCAACGCGGATCGATCACCGTCATCGATGTAGATTCGTTGAGGAGTATGGCGGAGCGATCGCAAGACTGATCACGCTCGGGATCTGCCGATCAGGACAAGTCTCGGCCGGGCGGTGCCGAATCGATCAGCCGTCCGTCTGTCAGAGGCTTTGCGTTTTCTGAAGGTTGCCCAGCGGACACGCCTTGCGGCTGTGCGTAGAGTTTTGCTTTGCCTGTTCAACCTGAGAAGATGATTTCACAGGCGCGACTGACCGAGAGTTTGCGGCGAATCCGATCAGGGCTATGACAATAGCGAATTCCACGGCCAGGACCGCAAGAGACCATCTCCAACACACAATCCAGTTTCGCCGACTGCTCAACCCGGAATGGGTAAACTTTCCTATCTGGGTTTGCATGAATGCCTCCTTTGAAGGAGGCATTCATTAGGCCCATTCGCGGGTGGGGTATGTGAAGCAACTCACAGAGCGATGAACCTGCGGCTAGCCGTCGCTGCGGCCCTTGATGACGACACCGAAAGGCTCCCAACGGCTGCCTTTGAACCGCATCATCTGCATGTCTTCGAGCGGGGAAAAGTCCTTCTCGCCGGTGTTTGCCAGAATGCCGGGAATCAGGACGTCGGACTCGAAGTTCTTGATGCTTGCAGCCTGTTTCATGATGTTCTCGCGGGTCAGGTTATCGCCGCTCTGCTTGAGCACCTGAACCATCAACTGGGCGCCCATATAACCGTGGATCATGAGGCTGTCGGCCTTGTTGGCGTCGGGCATATATTTCGCGAGGAACGAGGTATAGGCCTTCATACCCTTGTCGTTGTCCCACTGCGGATCCGACGCATCCTTGATGAAGGTTCCTGACAGCACGCCTTGCGCATTCTCAACGCCTGCGGGTACGATGACCGTTCCCACGGACGAGGCGACGTTGGGGACAAAGTGCATGGGCTTCCAGCCCAATTCGGCGATCTTCTTGATGCTCTGCGCGACAAATTTCGGCGTGCCGAAGGTAAACATCACGTCGGCGCCGGAATGTCTCAGCTTGACGATTTGCGAGTCGATGGTCGGATCGGCCACTTCATAAGGAGCTTCCTCGACGATCATCGATGCCTTCGCGCCAAGGCCGGCTTTCAGTCCGCTCAACAACTCTTTTCCGAAATCGTCATTTTGATAAAGAATGGCAATCTTCGCGTCCGGCTTTTCGCGAAGGAGGTAGGCGGCATAGATGCTTCCTTCAGTCTGATAGCTGGTGCCGAGCAGCATCGTCCATGGGTAGGTCTTTGGGTCGCTCCATTTGGACGAATAAGACGCCGGGAAAAGTTGTGGCACCTTCTTTGCGTTCATGTACTTCTGGATCGCCGAGTTCGACGGCGTCCCCATCGGGCTGAAAATCAGCAACACTTCGTCGCTCTCGATTAGTTTGCGCGCTTGTTCGACGGCCTTCGGTGGGCTGTAGCCATCGTCGTAGCTGATGAATTCGATCTTCCGGCCATTGATGCCGCCGTCATCGTTGATCTTCTTGAAGTAAGCGGCTTGCGTCTTTCCGATGACGCTATAGGCGGAAGCCGGTCCGCTGTAGGGCATGATGTTTCCGAGTTTGATGGTCGTGTCCGACGCGCCCGGATCGTATTTTTTCTGGGCGTGCGCCGGTGCGATAACGCTCATGCTCAAGCCGACGACGCCAGCAATTATCGACGATCGAATGTGCCTCATATTCCCTCCGTGTAATCATGTTTGGGTTGCCAGATCTTGGGCCTGGTCACAAAGCGCCGTGAAGAACCGGATTTGGGAGTGCGCCCTGATGCACGCCATCATTAAATTCGCGGCCGGGCCCCTCTGGAATGTCGCTTTGAGAACCGTTCTGCATGAGTCGCAGCGGTTGCCTTTCGAGAACAGCGCCTTCCAAAACGATCAGGGCATAAATGCTATCGAGGTTGCACATGGAGTCTCCCAGGCGGCCACGCCAATCTTGTGCGCTCTACCTGGTATGACAACGTCGAACCGTGCCAAATGCCGCGTCCTAAAATGCCAAGGCGGGACGGTTGCATCGCGATTAAACGCGATGTTTTGCTGCGTATGTCAGGCTGGGACTGCTAGCCGGGGTGACGCGGACGATAGTGTGTCGGCGAATGACCGGTCCACTTACGGAAAGCCTTGCGGAAGCTCGTGGCGTCCGAAAACCCGACCCGCTCGGCAACCTCGTCGATCATGAGATGGGTATTTTCCAGAAATTCGGTCGCCACCGAGCGGCGCATATTGTCCAGAACGGATTGATACGACAGTCCTTCCTGCGCCAATCGCCGATGCAGCGTACGCAGAGAAAGACCGAGCTGGTCCGCAATCTCTTCAGCGGTCGGGAAGCGCCGCGGGCTGTTGAAGCACGCGGTTCTTATCCGGCGCACCAGCTCTGTTTCTCCGGGAGTTGGGGCCATCACTGCGTTGCAGAACTGCTGACAGACCTGTGTGGTGATCGGGTTGGCGTTAGGACAGCACCGATCCATCACCTCGACCGGGAAGTGCCATTCCATCGAGCCAGCGTCGAACTCAATCGGGCAATTAAACATCCGCTCATAGTTTCGCCAATGAACGGGGGCGGGATAGGGAAACAGCATGCGTGTTGTCGGGAACGGCGCCTCCAGAACCCTGCTGAAAAGCGCTGTCATCGAACTCCGCCAGAATTCCGCGACGAACGGAAGCAGGTGACCGAGTGACTGGGTGCCATGGCTGCGGAGGATCGCTGTGCCATTCTCCACGCGATAACTGATTTGCAGCACGGTGGATCCGGCTTGCGTGATGTGCTCGATAGAAAACTTCAGTGCTTCCCCGAATGTCGGGCTGCTGACCATCGCATAGCCATAGATTCCGTAATCGCTGATGCGCTGCCGCGCGCCTGCGAGCAGCCCGATATCCGTTCGTTTCGCGAGTGCGACGGCATTTCGATAGATCGCCAGACGCTGACGCCGCGAGATGCGCGCATGCGGGTCTTCGAGCTGGGACGGAAGGGCACCGGTGCGGGCGAACAGATCCTTCACGGAAACACCTTCGGCGGCGAGCTCGGCCGCAAGAGCGGCAAGCCCAAGCATGCTTTGAGTCGGCGCATCGATATCGTCCGACAGCGGACTGATGATCTTGGATATCAGCATTGGTTCCTCCGGCCGCGTCGTGTTCTTTTCTTTCAGATTGGCACGTTTGGACCCCCTCTGTCATCGCATTGTGCACTGCAGTTGGCATTTTCGGACCTGAATATTGGCACTTCTTGACGTTGCTGGCGGCGTGAGCGGCGGACAAGTTGCCGCAACGAGGAAGCGGGCTTCAGGACCCGCCGCGCCGGTGAAATGGGAGAGAGAATTGACGACAGTCACGCACGAGATGGACGGCGCAGTAGGCGTCGTGACGCTCGCCAAGCCGCCGCACAATTTGATCGACGACCAGATGATCGCGGATCTGATCGCAGCTTACCGGGCGGTGCTCGCAGGGGGCTGCCGCGCAATTTTGCTGCGCAGCTCGATGCGCCACTTCTGCGCCGGGGCAGAGCTTAAATCGTTCGGCACGACCACAATGATCCAGAGCGATCAAAAACGCTTCACCGAGTTTCTCGATGCGATTGAAGATGTCCCGGTCCCGACTGTTGCTGCGGTACACGGAGGCGTTCTCGGCGGTGGTCTTGAACTGGCGCTGACCTGCGACATGATCATCGCCGCGGACACCGCGTTTCTGGGGCAGGTTGAAGTTACCGTCGGACTGCTCCCGCTGCTTGGCGGGACACAGCGTTTGGCGCAGCGTGCCGGCGCGGCGCGGGCAAAGGAAATTGCCATGCTCGGGCGGCGGCATACGCCGGAAGCCTTCGAGCGCTGGGGCATCATCAATCTCGTGGTGCCCGAGGCGGAACTGCCCGCCGCGTCGCTGACGTGGGCGCGTCAACTGGCGGCGGGTCCGACGGCGGTGATCAAAGGCATCAAAATGCAGGCGAACCTCGCATCGCGTGGCGGCGTTGCGTCTGCCGACGAGCGGCAGATCGAGATCAATGACATGATCTGGAAGGCTGCTGATCGGCAGCGGGGCTTCGACGCGTTCTTTGCAACCGGCCCGGCCTCTGCAGCGTTCAAGGGAGACTGACCGTGTCTTCAGCTCCTCTGGAAGGATTGCGCGTTATCGATTTCACCCGTGTGCTCGCAGGACCGCATTGCACGAAAGCGCTTCGCGATCTCGGTGCGCAGGTCACGAAGATCGAGCCGCCGTCGGGCGATCTCGGCCGCGTGAGTCTGCCGCATATCGGCGATATGGGCCTCTACTATGTCCAGCAGAACGCGGGAAAGCGGAATCTGAGCATCGATCTGAACTGGGCGGAGGCGCGCGAGATCGTGATTGATCTGTGCCGCAACGCCGACGTCATCGTTGAGAATTTCCGGCCCGGCACGCTGAAGCGCTTCGGTCTGGCATACGAAGACGTCCGCGCCTTCAATCCGAAGGTTGTTTACGCTTCACTCAGCGGATACGGCCAGACCACGTCGTGGCGCAATCGGCCCGCTTTCGCTCCCACGGTGCAGGCCGAAACCGGACTGACTGCGATTGTCGAGGAGCATTTCGGCAATGCGCTGTCCGAGCCGCGAGGAGACGCCTGCAGCCACGCGGACGTCTATACCGGGCTCCAGGGTGTTATTGCGATTCTCGCCGCACTGAATCATCGCAGTCGAACCGGTGAGGGCCAGCACGTGGACGTGTCGATGGCAGCCACGATGCTCTCCGTCAACGAGCGCGCGGGCGCGCAGCTCTCGGGCATCGACACCGACGGCGAGCCGATCGCGCTGTCGGCCAATGAATCTCATATCTTCGAATTGTCCGACGGGCGCAGGCTCACCATCGCGGGAAGTCCGATCTACTCTCCGATGTTCAGCCGATATTGCGCCATGATGCGGCGAAACGACCTGCTGGCCGATCCGCGTTACGCCACGGCGAAACTGCGGCGTCAGAATTTGCCATCGCTTCTGGCGGAAATCCGGTCATGGCTGACCACATTCTCCGATCTTGAACTGCTTCAGGCGCAGGTCAGCGAGGCCGGCCTTGCGGTCGGGAGAGTCCGGACTGTCCGCGAGTTTGCTGAGTCGGAATGGGTGAAGGAATGGGGCGCGGTTGTCGAGGTTGAGGACCGCGCCGGAAATACCACCCGCATGCCGGGCAATCCATGGCGCTTCAGCGAATCCGAACTGCCTCTTCCTGGTGTCCCGGCGTTTCAGGGCGAGCACAACGAGGAGATTCTCCGGGAGAACAATGTTCCGGATTCGCGCATTACGGATCTGCAACAGCGCAAGGTGCTCCTCAGCAGGCGAAGTCCGGTCGGGGCGTATGACTGAGCAGTGCCCGCCGTCTTGCATGACCGGAGTTTGTAATGAAGCCAATGATCGATGAAAAAACTGCGGCGTACAATGTCATGCGTTTTTGGCTCGTGCACGGGTATGATTACCGAAGCGCTGCCACTTTGAATCACAGGCGCGGCTCACTTAATCCATACAAGGTGAGCCAAGCAAAAAGGGAATCACAGATCGTTCGTATTGGTACGCTGTTCTAGTTCAGCAATCACGTCTTTCAGCCACTTGCGAATTGCCTTGATCTTCGCGCTGGTGGCGTCCTCTTTCCGATAGACGAGATGAAAATCGCGCTTGTCCATCAGGAGTGATGGACGAAAAAGGGCCTTGAGGCGGCCAGCCGCCACAACCGATGCCGCCAAGGGGAACGGCGCGAGGACAACACCGACTCCTGACTCTGCCATCTGGATTGCCGCCAGCAGGCTGTCGCTCGACAGGTTGAGTTCATTCAATTTGATTCTGGGGTCTGCCTTGGCAAACCATTGCTCCCACATTCCAGGAATATTATTGAGCTCGATAAGAGGCATTCGCGCGAGATCCCTGGCGCTCTTCAATGGCGCGAATTTCTCGCAGAGATCGGGATGGGCCAAAGGCGCAAGTTTTGACCGAAACAGCCTGTGGGCATGCAAGCCGCGAAACGGCGGTCCACCGACCTGAATGGCGGCATCGATGCTTTCAGTGTTGAAATCCACATCGGTGTTTCGTGCTTCAAGTCGGAGATCGAGAGACCTGTTAGCGGATTTGAATTTCTGAAGATGGGGCAGCGCGGCGAATGTCGCGAAGCTGGGCGAGGCGCTAACCCTCACGATTTCCCTGCGTTCCTTGCTTAGCAGCGCTTCGCCGGCGCGTGATAATTCCGCGAAAGCTTTCAGGATTGACGTCCCGTACATCGCGCCATCTTTCGTAAGCACGACCTTGTTTCCGTCGCGCACGAAAAGTTTGACGCAAAAATGCGTTTCCAGCGAACTGATCTGATGGCTGATCGCCGACTGAGTCAGGCTCAAGTCTTCCGCAGCAGCCTTGAAGCTGCCCAATCTCACTGCGGCTTCGAATGACCGTAGCGTGGATAACGGTGGAAGCGATGATCGCGATCGTTGCATGTGAATTTCATTCATATGGCCGCAAGGGAATTCATTTGCGCCCCGGAAGACGCCTGATCATGCTCGCACCAAATGTCAGGACGGGCAACGCGGCTGCCGCAGCATGTCAGCCATGCTCGCTAACCGGCAACAAGCTCACAAAGGGCATGACGGAGGACGATGATTGGCCAAAGCATTCGAGCGCCAGGGCGATGCAGCATGTCGCTGCAATTGCCCGGCCGATTCAACCGCCTCCATTTCGGTTGCAGATGACCGCGGTTATCTCCGCCGACATTAATTCCTGCCGCGCGGGCGGGGCATGCGAGTGCCTGCTGGCCGGCGACCGTTCCAGTTGCGCATATACAGTGAAGGAGAACCAGATGAACGCCCCGCAGAAATTCCATGACTCAACACCGGCTGCCGAGAAGATGTACACGGATCTGCCGCGCCCGCCGGTATTTGCAACAGTTGGCGAGGAGCGGTTGCATCGCAAGCAGCGCCTGGCCGCCAGCTTCCGGTTGTTCTCGAAATTCGGCTTCGACGAGGGTGTCGTTGGCCACATCACGGCGCGCGATCCCGAATTCACTGACACGTTCTGGGTCAATCCGTTCGGAATGCACTTCAGCCTGATCAAGGCATCCGATCTGATCCGTGTCGGGCACGACGGAAAGGTCGTCGAAGGCAATCGGCCGGTGAATGCTGCCGCGTTTGCTATTCACTCGCGTGTCCATGCAGCTCGTCCGGACTCAGTCGGCGCGGCGCATTCACACTCGACTTATGGCCGCGCCTTTGCCGCGCTCGGCCGCAAGCTGGATCCAATCTCGCAGGACGTTTGCGCCTTCTACAACGATCACGCGCTTTACGACGATTACGGCGGGGTCGCGGTCGATCTCGACGAGGGACAACAGATCGCGAAAGCGCTCGGTCCGCACAAGGCGGCCATCCTGCAAAATCACGGCCTTCTCACAGTGGGCCAGACCGTCGACGAGGCGGCATGGTGGTTCATTACCATGGACCGGTCGTGCCAGGTGCAACTGATGGCAGAAGCCGCGGCTGCTCACTCCGGGCAGAAGCTCAAGATGATTTCGGAAAAGTCTGCACAGCAGGCTTATCAGATCGTCGGCTCGTCGTTCAGCGGATGGTTTCAGTTCCAGTCGCTCTACGCGCGCATTCTGAAAGAGCAGCCGGACTTTCTCGACTAGGAGCATCGCGGCAGCTCCTACGTGGGCGGCCACGGATCAAATTCTTAAATGCCAGGAGGAATTCATGAACCGGCACGTCAAACCAAAGCTGTCGCAGATATCGTCTGAAGAGCGCCACGCACGTGAGCAACTGGCGGCGTTTTACCGGATATGCGACCAGTTCGGCTGGACCGAGCTTATTTACAATCATATTACGGCGCGCGTTCCGGGACCGGAGCGTCACTTTCTCATCAACCAGTTCGGGTTGATGTACAATGAAATCACCGCGTCGAATCTGGTGAAGATCGATGTCGATGGCAACGTCGTTGACGGCAGCGATGCCAAGGTCAATGCGCCGGGGTTTACCATCCACTCCGCGATCCACATGGCGCGCGAGGATGCTCATTACATCGTGCATACCCATACGACCGAGGGCGTGACGGTTGCATGTGCGGACGGCGGTCTATCGCCGCACAGTTTTTATGGCGCGCAGCTTTACGGCGAAGTGGCCTATCACGACTTCGAAGGGATTTCGGTCGATCTCAGCGAGCGCGAACGGCTGGTGAAATCGTTAGGCAACAAGAACGTCATGATCCTGCGCCATCACGGTTTGCTGACCTGCGGAGAGACCGCCGCGGCTGCATTCTTCCGGATGTATATGTTGCAGCGGGCCTGCGAGGTGCAGGTGCACACCTTGCAGATGGGCAAGGAGCTGAGGCATCTGCCGGAAGCGGTACTGAAGCGTACCGTGCAGCAGTCGCAAACGGCCGTCGCCAAGGGCTTCGATGAGAAGCATGCGTTCGGTCAGGACACCTACGACGCATTGATCAGGCAGCTCGACGCCGAAGGATCGACGTTCCGTCAATAAGCAGACGAACGGACAAAACAAACAGTTTCAAAGCAGCAAACAGCCGGCGGGCCCCAAGAGCCGCGCCGGCTGCAATAAGACGCGGAAAAATCCGCCCAATTATTTGCACATGGGGAGAAACACAGATGAGTCAGATAGCAGTTGATGCCTTACCGAAGGATATGGCGGAAAGCGATATCGAAAAATCGACGATGCGCGCCGTTTCAGTCCGAATCTTGCCATTTCTGATCCTAGCCTATTTCATATGCGTGCTGGACCGGGTCAACGTCAGCTTCGCTGCGCTGACCATGAACGCGGATCTCGCATTCACGCCGCTCATCTATGCCTGGGGCGCCGGCATCTTCTTTATCGGCTATTTTATCCTGGAAGTGCCGAGCAATATCGCCTTGCATCATTTTGGCGCGCGTCGCTGGATTGCGCGCATCATGGTGACGTGGGGATTGATTTCGGCTTCGATGGCGTTCGTCAGCGGGCCGAACAGCTTCTACGCCCTTCGCTTTCTGCTCGGTGTTGCCGAGGCCGGATTTTTCCCGGGGATCGTTCTCTATCTCACCTACTGGTATCCGGCAAAATATCGGGCCCGCGTGATGTCAGCCTTCATTCTGGGCGCGCCGCTGTCCGCAGTTTTCGGCGGACCGGTTTCGGGTCTCCTGCTCGAGATGAACAACATGCTGGGCCTGAAGGGTTGGCAATGGCTTTTCATCATCGAGGGAATTCCCGCTGCGATCCTCGGCGTCATTGCCTTCTTTTACCTGACGGACCGTCCGTCGGATGCGAAATGGCTCGACCCGGAGCAGAAGAAATGGCTCGAGGCCAGGCTTGACGGCGAGCGCAGCGCCAAGGAAGCGGCTCATCGCATGACGCTGTTGCAGGCGCTGAAGTCGTCCAAGGTGCTGGCATTGAGTTTCGTCTACTTCGGACTCCTGGCTGGTCTCTACGGAATACAGTTCTGGTTGCCGCAGATCGTAAAGGGCTTCGGGTTGACGAACGTTCAGACCGGATTTGTCAGCGCGCTGCCGTTCGCCTTCGGCACCATCGCCATGTATTTGTGGGGACGCCGCTCGGATCGGGCACAAGAGCGCGTGTGGCACATTGCAGTTCCGCTGTTCATAACGGCCGCCGCGCTCGTCGCATCAGCCTATGCGGGGAACCTGCCTCTTACCATGGTGGCGCTCATCGTGGCGGCCGTCGGCGGATTTGCAGCATTCGGGCTGTTCTGGACTCTTCCGACGGCCTTGTTGACCGGGGTTGCAGCCGCCGGCGGCATTGCGCTGATCAATTCGATCGGCAGCCTGGCGGGCTTCGGCGGCCCTTATCTGATCGGCTGGGTCAAGGAACTCACCGGAAACACAATAACCGGATTACTTGTTCTCGCGGTACTTCCGGCTGTTGCTGCGTTTTTGGTGCTGGTATTAGGGCACGATACGAAAACGGAATTCGCAGGCGACTCGAAGAAAGTCTGACGCCACCAGCTTCCGGCCTGCGGTGTTCTGACGACACCGCAGGTTTTCGCTACGTGCAGCGTACGCTACGCGTCCCTTTCGCACGGTGGATTGCCTCCAGCACCCGCCGCGGTGTCATCGGACAGCACAGTAATTCTACCCCCAGCGATTTGAGTGCGTCGTTGACAGCGTTGCCGATGGCGGCGGGAGGAGCAATCGCTCCGCCTTCACCGAGACCTTTGACACCGAACTCCGTGTAGGGTGACAGCGTTTCCATGTGCTCGACTTGGGGAGCGGGAACCTCGGTTGGCCCCGGCAGCAGATAATCCGCGAAGGTCGATGCCAGCGGTTGTGCTGATGGATCGAACGGCATCTCTTCATAGAGAGCCGTGCCGATACCTTGTGCGAGGCCGCCGTAGATCTGGCCGTCGACGACCATCGGATTGATCAGCTTGCCGCCGTCCTCGACGATCACGTAGTCGAGAATTTCGATGTCACCCATTTCCGGGTCCACTGCAACGACGGCGATATGTGCGGCGTAGCTAAATGTGCCGGAGTCGCGCACCGGCTTGTAGCCAATCGTGGTTTCAAGGCCTCGCGGATCGACCGAGGCAGGCAGATCCTGAGGGCGCCGATACCAGGTGTGAGCGACTTCCTTCACAGTCACGCTTCCCGATGGCCCGATCACACAGCCGTCCTCAAGGCGTACATTCGCAACATCGGTTTGCAGCAGATGCGCCCCAATGCCTTTGATGAGGCCGGCGATTTCCTGCGAGGCGCGTGACACGGCACCGCCTGCCATTACCGCTGATCGCGAACCCCAGGTTCCGGTCGAGTATGGCGTGTATTCGGTATCGCCGTGGACGAGCTTGATCTTCGGAGTCTCGATGCCCAGAATCTCGTGGGCGATCTGCGGCAATGTGGTTTCCATGCTCTGCCCGTGCGAATGGACACCGATACGAAGCTCGAGACCTCCATCCGGCGTGACGCGCGCAGTCGCCTGTTCGTGTCCCGGGATCATCGGGATTCCCCAGCCGGAATAGACCGATGTGCCGTGCGCGCCCTGCTCGCAATAGATCGAAAGACCGATGCCGATCAGTCTGTGGGTGTTTTCCTGCTGTTTGCGGATGGCGTCGAGATCGATCCTCGCCATGGCGCGTTTCAAAGCTTCAGGATAATCGCCGCTGTCAAAATGCTTTTTGGTGATGTTGTCGAACGGCATCTGCTCAGGCTTCACCAGATTTTTCAGCCGCACCTCCAGAGGATCGAGTCCTGCCTCGCGCGCGACGGCATCCACCATCAGTTCCATGGCATAGCAGACGCCCGTGCGGGCGACGCCGCGATAAGGGAGAATTGGACACTTGTTGGTTGCGACCGACCAAGTCCGGCAGCGATATGACGGAAAGTCGTAAGGCCCCGGCAGGATGCTCGCAATCTGTGCGGCCTCAAGACAGGCCGAGAACGGGTAGGATGAGTAAGCGCCGGAATCGACGGTGGCCTCGCACTCGATGCCGCGCAGCGTGCCGTCGCGATCCGCGTATGCGGTGATGACATAATGGTGCTCGCGGCAGTTTGCGCTCGCAGTCAGATGCTCGCGGCGATCTTCGATCCAGCGGACCGGATGACCGCAGTGCATCGCAAGCCAGGCGAGGCAAACATCTTCCGGCGGCATGAGCGCCTTGTAGCCGAAGCCGCCTCCGACGTCGGGCGAGATGACCCGTACCTTGCTCTGGTCGAGCCCGAGACATTCGGAGATGCCGGTTCTGATAATGTGCGGCTGCTGCGTCCCGGTATAGAGCACAAGCTGATCGAGGCGCTTGTCCCAATAAGCAACAGTGGCGCGCCCTTCCAGCGGCGCCATGCATTGCCGCGCCGTCCTGATTTCACGGGTCACTTTGATCGGGGCGTCGTAGGCCGCCTCCATATTCACGTCGATATACGTTTCCAGGAAAACGTTATCGCCCCAATGGTCGTGAACCAGCGGTGCACCGGGCCGTCTCGCGGTCAGCATCTCGCTCACCACCGGCAGTTCGTCGAGGTCGAGTTCAACTGCGCCGGCGATGTCTTCAGCTTCGGCGCGCGTACCGCCTATGCACATGGCGACAAGCTCGCCGACCTGCCGGACCTTTTCGTGCGCCAAAAGAGGCTGCTCCGAATGCTTGAAGCCGGGCAGGCCGGATGCGGCGACGATCGGTTTGACGTCTGTAAGATCGCTGGCGGTGAAAACGCGATCCTGAAATTCCGGCGGGATTCGCACGCCACGGATCTTCGCGTGAGCGAGTGGGGAGCGGACGAAGGCGACGTCCTTGAGTCCGGGCAGCTTGAGGTCGCCCACATACTGGCCGCGGCCGCGCAAGAAGCGGTCGTCTTCCTTTCGCAGCAACGACGCGCCGACGCCCTGAAAATCCATCATCCCTCCGATCCGATCACCGCTTGCCACAGGCCGAATTGCTTTATATCATTCTATCTATAGGACAACAATGAGATAGAGAGATATGGTTCAGATTACAGTCATTCAGCCGTCGGGAACAGCATCTCAACTGGATGTGCCCGAGGGCTGGAGCCTGATGCAGGCCGCGGTGAAAAACGGCATCGACGGTATTGTCGCCGAGTGCGGCGGGTCCTGTGTTTGCGCAACCTGCCATGTCTACGTCGAGCAAGAGCGATTGACGGAACTCCCGCCGCCCGGCGAGGACGAACTTGAACTTCTGGACGAAGTGAAAGCCGAGCGGCGCCCCAATAGTCGCCTGTCATGCCAGATCAAGGCCTCACCCGCGATCGAGGGACTCGTTGTCACCGTTCCCGAGTGCCAGACGTGACCGGTACCGATCCCCACATAGTCATTGTCGGGGCAGGGCAGGCCGGTCTTCAGGCAGCCGAAACGCTTCGCAGCGAAGGATTTGAGGGCCGGGTCACGTTGCTTGGTGCCGAGCCGCACGCGCCTTATCAGCGGCCTCCGCTTTCGAAAGCGTGGCTCATGGACAAACTGGACCCTGAACAGCTCACGCTGCGTGATCCCTCCGTGCTGGAGAGGAAGCAGATCGATCTCTGCACCGGCGCATCCGTGTCGGCGATCGATGTGAGATCGCAAGCCGTGTTGCTGCGCGATGGGCGAGCATTGGCCTACACCGGGCTGGTTCTCGCCACGGGCGCAACGCCGCGTCAGCTTCCGCAGGCGCAAGAAGCCGGCGATCTGGTTCGGACGCTGCGGTCACGCGCCGATGCTGACGCTATCGCGCGCGGACTTCAGAATTGCGCGCAAATGAAACTACCTCTGGTCGTTGTCGGGGGAGGGTTCATCGGGCTGGAGGTCGCAGCGAGCGCGCGAAAACTTGGTATCGAAGTTACTGTCCTCGAGGCGGCTCCGCGTCTGCTGGAAAGAGTTTTGTCCGCCGAACTGTCCGCGTGGTATGCCCGGCTGCATGCCGATCGCGGCGCGACATTGATTTTTGAAGCGCGGATAGCTGAAATCCGAAAAATCACAGCGCATGCTGTCGAGGTCCAGCTTTCTGATGGGCGTTGCATTGTTGCCGGGCTGGTGGTTGCGGGAATTGGCGTGACGCCCAACGACGAACTGGCGAGGGCTGCTGGAATCGTGTGCGAAAACGGAATCGTAGTGGATCCATGCGGACGCACCTCCGTTCCTAATGTTGTCGCTGCGGGAGACTGTACGGTTCGCCGCTTGCTGGATGGCACCATGCTTCGGCTGGAGTCGGTTCAGAACGCAGTCGAGCAGGGCCGGTCGGCGGCCTGCGCACTGCTGGGAACGGACAAGCCAAGTCTTGGAACGCCGTGGTTCTGGTCGGACCAGTACGACATGAAGCTCCAGATTGCGGGGCTGTCGCGGGGGGCAGACACGCATGTTCTGCGCGGCGACATGGGAGGCCATTCGTTTTCGATCTTTCATTTTCGCGAAAGCCGTCTTGTGGCGGTGGATTCGATCAACGCCGCCAGGGATCACATGGTCGCGCGGGACCTGATCGGGCGGCAAATTTCACCAACTGCGCAGCAGGCCGGTGATGCCGCGTTCAATCTCGCAAAGCTTCGCACCGTTCAGGCCTAGTTTTTTCGGAGTAAAAAAATAGCGGCGGCGCCGATATCGGCGCCGCCGCTGATCCTTGCCCGTTACTTGCTGACCAGCACGACCTTTCCATCGTCGATCTTGACGAGGTGCGTTGTCGCCGGGCTCTGTCCGCTCTCGGCGCCGGCCGGGCCGACTTTCTCGAAGACGATGCGGCCGGTCAGGCCGGGAAACTCGATCTCCCAAAGAGCTGCGCGAATCTTCTCCGGCTCAGCGACACCGGCTTTCTTGATGGCTGCGGCCAGCACCTGAATGCCGTCATAGCCGCGCGCGCCCTCAGGCAGTCCCGCAAACGGAAGTCCGGTTTTTTCCCACGCTGCGATGAACGAGCGGGCCGCTGCCGGATCTGCCGAGGTTTCCGGGAACCATGGCGCAAACATCGCGTCATGCAACGAATTGTTCGCTGCCGAGCCGGCCTGGGCAATCAACTGATCCGGCACGGTACCGCCGGTGGTGATGATCTGTCGCTTGATGCCGAGCGCCTGCGCCTGCTTCATCACCAGCGTCATCTGTTCCGGGCCGGATGTCGTGAAGAGGGTGTCGCTGTCTGTGCTCTTGATGGTCGAGAGCTGCGAAGACATGTCTTGCGCCGCTGCGTCCATGTGCAGTGTGCGATTGACGGTGATGCCCTTCTCCTTCAGCATTTTCCCGAATTCGGCAGCCGCACCGAGACCCCAATCATTGTTGACGACAAGGAAGTCGACCTTCTTGATCTTCAGCGGTTCGACAAAGCGGGTGAAGCTCTTGGCTTCCATGCTGTTGGTCGGGCTGATGCGGAATACATACGGGTTGCCCATGGTCGTGATCTTGTCGGCGCTGGACGTTTCGACCAGCATCGGGACCTTGTATTCCATCAGCTTTGGCATAACTGCGAGTGTGTAGGTCGAGCTCCATGCGCCCATCATTGCAGGCACCTTGTCGCGCGTAATCAGCTTCTCGGCGACGTTCGCAGCTTCGGTGGGATTGCTCTTATTATCTTCGATGATCAGTTGAAGCTTCTTTCCGAGCACGCCTCCTTTCGCATTGATCTCTTCCGCGGCGATCTTGGCGCCGTTGGTGACGAAATTCCCCGACGCGGCGACCACGCCCGTCAGGGGCTGATTGACGCCGAGCTTGATGGTTTCCTGGGCTATTGCGCCTGTCCCGACACTGGTTGACAGGACCGCTAGCAATATTCTGGACCAAGACGATTTCATTGAATTCCTCCCTCCGGTTTACCCGCCCGCTCGTTTGCGCGCTAAGTCACACTATCACTCTATTAATAGGATGACCAAGCCGCAAATGTAATCGATGATGCTATTTTTCGGGGCAATTTGCACGAAAAACTCACTTTGTGTACTTGCCGCATATCTCTATCATGCTATAAATAGAATGATTAGGTCGGCGGACGCGCTTATTGTTTGGCGAATGCCGCAAATCCACGTCGGAAGGCCGCGCATTCTGTGCGCCAGGTGAGTGCGGAATGAATCGGAAGCTTGCGCATCTTCGTCGTCTCGTTCGGTTAAGTGACGCCAGGGCGGACCTGCCTGCACACACTCTGCTTCATGCTGGACCGCCTTACAAAGGCAAACCGCCGGGCGCGGTCATGGCGGCAGCGGAGCAGGCCGCGGTGATCGGAGGTTTCGCCGAGGATATCTCAGCCGCGCGCGGGATGCTTGAGGCGGGTTCACTTTCACTCAAGCCGGCGCAGGACCACGGCATTGCTGTTCCGCTCGCGATGGTGGCTGCGCCGTCGATGTGGTGTTTCGAGGTCGGGGACAATGACAGCGTCTTCTATTCTCCTGTCTCCGAAGGGCCGCCGCCAGCGTTGCGATTTGGCTCCGCCGATCCACTCTGTGTCGCGCGCGCGCGCGATTGGACTGCGGAGGTGGCGCGAGCACTCAATCCGCAGCTTGGCAAACTGCCGGACATCGAATCGATAATGCGGGAGGCGCTGCGCGAGGGGGACGACTGCCACGCCATTACACGGGCCGGAAACGATCGGTTCCTCGAACTCATGAGCGAATTGCCCACCGGCATCGGGGCCGATATCCGGGCGAATCCCGGTTTCGTCCTGGGCATCTGGATGGCTTGGGCCGCGTGGAAACTGCACACATCGGCAAGCGAGATCGTGGCCATTGGCGGCAACGGCATTGAGTTTGGCTTGCGACGGCGCGGCGAGACAAGCTGGTCGACCGTATCATGCGCGCCGCCAACAGGAATCCGCTTCAATCCACAGCAGACGGCGCCGGCCTTGGGCGCCATCGGTGACAGCGCGCTCGTCGATGTCTGCGGGTTTGGCGGACAGGCGTTAAGTCATGCACCAGTGCTCGCAGCGGAGTGGGCACATTTGCTCCCGCCGGATGCGCAATCGCGCGCCAGCGCCATCATCAACGCCGGTATGCGTGTCATCGATACCGACGTCGTCCGCGCCACCGGCGTCACGCCAATCATCAATCTTGCGATCCTCGATGAAAGAGGTGCTGCCGCACCCATCGGAAGAGGGTTCTACATCGTACCGCCCTCACTTTTCGGAACTGGAGACTAGGAATGGACCTGACAGGAAAGGTGGCTGTCGTCACCGGCGGCGCGATGGGGATCGGCTATGCGATCTGCGAGGCGCTGGCCGGGCAGGGCGCGTCGATCATGATTGCAGATCTCAAGGGAGGTTCGGCCGCCGCCGATAAATTGCGCCAGCGCGGATATCAGGCCCACCATGTCGATGCGGATGTTTCCAGCGAGCAGGACACCGGCCGCATGGCGTCAGCGGCCGTCGAACGGTTCGGGCACGTCGACGTTCTGGTGAACAACGCCGCGATCTATTCCACTCTATCCCTCAAGCCCTTCGAGCAGCTTACGGTCGATGACTGGCAAAAGATGCTGAATGTCAATGTCATCGGGCAGTTTCTGTGCTGCAAGGCGGTGCTGCCGGCATTCAAGAAGCAGGGCTCCGGGCGCATCATCAACATCTCGTCGGGTGTCGCCTTCAAGGGCAATCCCGGCATGTTGCATTACGTCGCCTCAAAGGGCGCGATCGTGTCCATGACGCGAACGCTTGCGACCGAGCTTGGCGAGCACGGTGTTCTCGTCAACAGCGTCGCGCCCGGCTTCACGCTGAGCGATGGCGTTCAAAACAATCCCGAACTGGCGAACACGGTTTCCGGATTTTCCGTGCGCAGCAGGGCGCTCAAGCGGGACATGCTGGCTGGAGACGTTGTTGGCGCCGTCGCTTTTTTTGCGGGCCCGCATGCCGCTTTCATCACCGGCCAGACCTTGGTTGTCGATGGCGGCGCTTACTATCATTGACGGCTGCGGAATTCTTGACTGTCGAAGGGAAGCAACAAAATGAAATACGTTACCAATGCATGGTACCCGGTGGTGTGGGCCGATCGTGTTGGCCGGGAGTTGACTCGGCACGTGGTGCTCGAAGAACCCATCGTCATCTATCGTCTGGAGGACGGAAGCATCGCGGCTCTTCAGGATGCGTGTCCGCATCGTCTTGCCCCGTTGTCCCTGGGCAAATTGAAGGGTGACAACATCGAATGCGGCTATCACGGCATGACATTCGACTGCAGCGGAAAATGCGTCCTCATTCCGGGGCAGGATGTGATTCCGGGCAACGCGCTGGTCCGCTCATATCCGCTTCAGATCAAGTACGGGCTGGTGTGGCTTTGGATGGGCGATCCGAAGAAAGCCGATCTCAGCAAGATGTTTCATCTGCCGCAGTATGAGGCCGAAGGCTGGCACGCCGTGCAGGGCGACACGCTGCGGATCGAGTGCAACTATCTCAGCCTTTGCGACAACCTGCTTGATCCGGCGCACGTCACGTTCGTTCACACAACAACTCTTGGCACTCCGGCCGGTGCCACCGTTCCGGTGAACAACGAATACCGCAACAACGAAATCACCGTGTGGCGATGGATCCGCAACGGGCCGGCGATTCCGCTTTTCTCGAAGTACGGCAAGCTCACCGGGTCAGTCGATCGCTGGCACTACTACAATTACTCGACGCCGTGCTACTTCGCGATCGACATGGGATCGTGCCCTGCCGGCTCGATTCCCGATACGGAGGACAGGGATAAGGGCGTTCGGATGTTTGCCTGCCACGTTCTGACCCCGGTCGATGAACGGACGGTGCTTCAGCACTGGTTCCATGTCCGTAACTTCCGCACCAACGAGCACAACATGGACGCCTCGCTGACCGCCGATCTCGATATGGCGTTCAAGGAAGACAAGGTCATCCTGGAGCGGATCCAGCTCGAGGAAGAGCGCGACCCGAACTACAAGCGCATCATTCTGGGAATCGACGCGGCGCCGATGAAGATGCGCCGGATGGTCGATAAACTTATTATCGCGGAACTGGAGTCTGCCGGTTGAGCTGACGATCCGTACACAATCGCGCGCGCCAAAGATCATCTCTGGCGCGCGGACACTTCCTCTGTACTGCCTGGGGTTTCGGCCCCAGGATTTTTTTGGGGGCGGGGCTTTGCCGGAGCGCTTGGCTAGCTGCGATTCATCAGATCGCGCCGAAGCGCGAAACAATTCCGGTGGTAATGAAAATCCGCGACGTAGATCGCAACATTCCGGTCGTCCAGAAGAACGATCCTGCAGTCGGCGGTGGGCTCGCCAAGTCCGATCTTGAGCAGGTCGGCGACCTCGGGATTCGCTATGCCGATCGTCACCGTCTGATAGGCGTGACTGATCGAGATATCCTTCATCTCCATAATGCGCGGTAGGGCCGGTAAACGCGTGAACTGTTTCCGTTCGCGTGCGAATATCTCCTGCGACAGGTGCAGGTTGACGACTGAAAACGGCTCATCCCCGTTGTACTGCACGCTTCTCAGCAGCGCATATCTATGCGCGGGGACACCTTCACCCTCGCCGAGGGGAGGGCTGGCAACTTTTTCTTCAATGTGAACGATCTCGACGCGATTGTCCTTGATAGAGCTGATAAGGCCGTCGAGGTCATTGGCGATGTTCAGCCAGTGCCGTTCCTTCGGCACGTAGGATACAAAGGTGCCGAGACCCTGCCGGGAATCGAGCATTTTTTCTTCGCGAAGAATCTCGATGGCCTTGCTGATGGTGATCTTGGCAACGCCGAATTCGGCTTCGAGCTCTTCTATCGTCGAGATCTTGTCCCCGTTCTGCCAGCGGCCCGCTTCAATGCGCTGCCGCATTACCGATGCCAGCTGCAAGTACAGAGGCATACGGCTGCGGTCGAAAATGACTGAGAGCTTATTCATCTCTCTATTATAGAGTAGTCCTATATATAAGGCGAGCCGTGTTTAGAGGTCATCTAATGGGTGCGGGACTGCGACAGCCGGCGCCGGCGCACGATGTGCCGCGCCGTCCAGGTATCTTACCGAACGGTGAGGACTAGCGCCGCTTAGAGCGTCGCCATTGCTTTTGGCGAGAAGGGTGCAAGTTCGGCGAAGCGTCTGTCGCGCACCTTGGCCGGCCACTCCGGATCGGTAATCAGCGCGCGGCCAACTGCGACCAGATCGAACTCATTATCCGCAAGCCGCGCCTCGAGTTCGCTGAGATCGCCAACTTCCGCGCTTTCACCCTTGTAGGACTGAATGAAGTCGCCGCCCTTCAGACCCACCGATCCCACCGTGATCGTTGGCTTGCCGGTGAGCTTCTTGCTCCAGCCGGCGAGATTGAGGTCGGAGCCCTGGAATTCGGGCTCCCAGAACCGCCGCGTCGAACAGTGGAAGATGTCGGCGCCTGCGTCGACCAGCGGCTGTAGGAGCGCGGCGAGTTCGTCGGGCGAGTGAGCCAGCTTCGCACCGTAGTCCTGCTGCTTCCACTGCGAAAACCGGTGAATAATGACGAAGTCTGGCCCCACACGCTGGCGGATGGCCTTGATGATATCGGCAGCAAAACGAGTACGCTTGATGAGATCCCCGCCGTAAGCGTCGTCGCGCCGGTTCGACTGCTCCCAGAAGAACTGGTCCACCAGATAGCCGTGCGCACCATGAAGTTCGACGGCATCGAAGCCGATCTCCTTGGCGGCGCCCGCGGCTTTCGCAAACGCTTCGATGGTGTCTGCGATATCCGCGTCGGTCATCGGCTCGCCAACCAGCTTGCCTGAACCGGACAATCCCGATGGCCCATCAGACTTGCCTTCCGGACGCGGACCGGTCCCAGCCTTGCGGACCATTCCCTGATGCCAGATTTGCGGCGCGATCTTTGCTCCGGCCGCATGCACTTCTTTCACCACGCGACGCCAGCCATCGAGGCTTTTCGGGGCATAGAAGTTCGGAATGTTCGGATCATTCGATGCGCCTGCGCGGTCGACCGTGGTTCCTTCGGTGATGATCAACCCGACGCCGCCTTCCGCGCGGCGGCGATAGTAGGTCGCGACATCCTCACCGGGGGTCCCGTCCGGACTCTTCGAGCGCGTCATCGGCGCCATCACCACGCGATTGGGCAGTGAAAGCGATTTGTGCCGGAATGGCTGGAACAGCGGGTTCGTGGTCGACATGAAGGCCTCGCGACAGTTGACTGGCGATTTTCTGATGAAAATTGTGCGGTTGTAGTTCTGGCAACGTCAATTCAAAACGGTGGCGCGGCAGCTATGCAAATGGTTCTCCAAGGATAGCCGCCTGATTTGGATCGCCCTCTAGGCCCCCTGAAAAACGACCTTGCCGCGGAAGTTTTTTGAACCGTGTTCCACCACTGCTTGCACGCCGGCCCTGAAGTCCGCGCTGTCGAAGAGCGGCGGGCCGAGGTCGAGCAGCAGTTCGTCCGCAGCGCGCACGCCGTGGTCAAGAAACGCGCGCATCAGGCGCTTGGTGACGGCGTGAGCTTTGGTCGGTGCGTTGGCGAGCTTTTGAGCCCATGCCATGGCCTCGGCTTGCAGCGAGGCCCGAGGAACAACCCGATTGATGATATTCCAGCGTTCAAACGATGCCGCGTCATAGAAGTCGCCGGTGAAACAGATTTCGCGCGCGCGGGCGGGGCCGCATCGCTCGGCCAGAAGATAAGCGCCGCCCAGGTAGGTCGCAGCGCCAATGTGCTGTTCGACCTGTGCAAACTGCGCATCATCGGCCGCGATGATGACATCGCATCGGAGTGCGATTTCGAGCGCTGCTGCGAGGCAAAGCCCCTGAACGGCGCAGACGACAGGAATGTTCAGGCCTTCCAGCCGGGTGCAGATCCGAATCCCCCGGCCCAGCATCTGACGGGCGCTCTTGCTGTCGACACCAACGAAGGTGGTCTGCACATTCACGCCGCAGCCGAAATGATCGCCCGCGGCCTGGACCAGCAGCGCGCGGATGTTGGACGCCTCAACCTCGTCGAGTACAGTCTCGAAAGCCGCAAACAGCGCGTTATCGGCGAGATTGATCGGCGGATTGTCGATTGTGATGACGCCAACATTCGCCTGTTTTTCGAAGCGCACTGAACTCATTTTTTATCCCTTCTCGAACAGTCGGGCCGGGCTGGACTCGATGTGTCCCGCGGCTAAGTGCCTGGAAACCGGTAGTGCTGAAACTGTTCCCGTAAATCGGTCTTCTTGATCTTGCCGGTTGCGGTGTGAGGTATCGCATCGACGACGGCGACATCGTCGGGCATCCACCACTTCGCGATCTTGCCTTCCATGAAGTGGAGAATGTCGGGACCCTTCGTCTTCGAATCCGGTTTAAGCTGGACGATGAGAAGGGGCCGCTCGTCCCATTTGGGATGGCGGATGCCGATCACCGCGGCCTCCAGCACGTCGGGATGGCCGACCGCCAGATTTTCCAGATCGATCGAGGAAATCCATTCGCCCCCGGATTTGATGACATCCTTGGAGCGGTCGGTGATCCGCATATAGGCGTGCTCGTCGAGAGTGGCGACGTCTCCGGTGTCAAAGAATCCCTCGTCATCGAGAATATCGTCGGTGATCCGATAGTACGCCTTGGCGATGGCCGCTCCGCGGACCTTCAGGCGTCCAAACGTCTTCCCATCCCGTGGCAGCTTCTTGCCGAAGTCGTCCGTGATCTTCATCTCGACAAGGAAGGGCGGAAAACCTTGGCTGGAGAGCCGGTCGATCTTGTCCTTGCCGGAGAGATTTTCGAATGGCGGTTTGAGTGCTCCGATCGAGCCGATCGGACTCATCTCGGTCATGCCCCAGCCCTGACGCGCCGGAATCCCCATGCGGCCGAAAGCCTCGATCATGGCGGGCGGTGGGGCTGCGCCGCCAATTGTCAGATGCTTGAGATCGGGCAGCCGCAGGTTGTTTGTTTCCATGTATTGCTGAAGCATCAGCCAGACGGTCGGCACACCAGCCGTCAGTGAGACCTTTTCGTCCCGGAGAAGTTCGTAGATCGACGCACCGTCCATCTTCGCGCCCGGAAACACCAGCTTGGTGCCGGTCATCGGAGCATGGAACGCCAGCCCCCAACTGTTGGCGTGAAACAGCGGGACGACAGGCAACACGGTATCGGTGGACTTCAGGCCGACTACGTCAGCCTGCGCGACCATCAGCGAATGCAGGACATTGGAGCGGTGGGAGTAGAGCACCCCCTTCGGATCCCCGGTCGTCCCAGACGTGTAGCAAAGACCGGCTGCGGTATTCTCGTCGAACGACTTCCATTCGAAATTGCCGTCGACGCTATCGATCCAGTCCTCGTAAGCAATTGCCCCGGGCAGATTTGTCGTCGGCATGTGCGCGCGGTCGGTGAGAATCACGAAACGCTCGACCGAGGAGAGTTGCGGCGCCAGCTTCTCCAACAGCGGCACGAAGGTGAGGTCGGTCAGCAGGATCCGATCCTGAGCGTGATTGGCGATCCACGCGATTTGCTCAGGGAACAGCCGCGGGTTGATCGTATGACAGACCGCGCCGATGCCCATGATTCCGTACCAGGTCTCAAGATGACGCCATGTGTTCCAGGCTAGGGTCGCGACGCGGTCTCCGAGCCTGATGCCGTCACGGTCGAGCCGCTGTGCAACCTTCAGGGCGCGCGTCCGGATGTTCAGATAGTTGGTGCGATGGATCGGTCCTTCGACTGACCGGGTCACGACCTCTCGCGTGGGGTGACAGTCCGCGGCATGGTCGATGATACGGTGGCACAGCAACGGCCAGTCCTGCATCAGGCCTAACATGGTGTGAAGCTCCTTGAGTTCTTGTCCTGCAAATAAAAAGAAACCCGGCACTCGATGAATGAGTGTCGGGTCAGTCTGGGTGGAGCTACATAGGTTTGTTTTCGCTGCTGAGAATAGGGCCGAACAACTCCCATTGATCCTTGGAAAAGCGCATCATCTGAAGCTGCTCGATCGGCCGGTAGTCGCTCGCGCTCGTCTTCACGCGGATGCCAGGCAGAAGCATATTCACGTCCATATCGAGACTGGCGGCCTGCTTCATGACGTTTTCGCGGGTCAGGTCGTCGCCGCACTGCTTGAGCACCTGTGCCATGATTTGGGTGACCGCATATCCATAAATGTAAAGGCTATCCGCCCGGTCTGCGTCCGGAAGATACTTGTCCATGAAGGCATTCCACTCGATCATGCCCTGATCGTTCTTCCATTTCGGATCGGTGGCGTCCTTCAGGTAATAGGCGCTGAGCACGCCCTGCGCGTTCTCGAAGCCTGCCGGCTTGATGACGCCTCCGATCGTGGTCGAAACCTGAGGGATGATCTGAACAACCTTCCAGTTAAGCTCGCCAACCTTCTTGATGCTTTGTGCGACGAACTTCGGCGTCCCGATGTTGATGAAGACCGCCGGATTCGCGGCCTTCATCTGCACGATCTGGGAATCGATGGTTGGAGCCGAAACCTCGAAGGGCACCTCGGCGACGATCAGCTTGCCGGCGTTTTCGCCGAGTCCTTCCTTCAGGCCGATCAGATAGTCTTTGCCGAAATCGTCATTCTGATAGAGCACGCCAATCGTGGCGCCGGGATAGTTCGATAGAATGTACTGGGCATAGATGCGTGCCTCGCCGCGATAACTGGGCAGAAGTGCCATGGTCCACGGATAGTTCGCCGGATCGGCCCACTTGTCCGCCCCGCTGGTGACGAACAGTTGCGGCACCTTCTTCTGGTTCATGTACTTGTGAATGGCCGTGTTGCCTGGCGTGCCGAGATTGCTCAGCAGGAACAGGACCTCGTCGCTCTCGACCAGCTTGCGGGACTGTTCGACGGTCTTGGGCGGACTGTAGCTGTCGTCATAAGAAATGTAAGTGATCATGCGGCCGTTGATGCCGCCGCGGTCGTTGATCATCCTGAAGTAGGCCGCCTGCGCTTTTGCAATCGCAGAGTATGCCGAAGCGGGTCCGCTGTGCGGCGATGTGTTGCCGATCTTGATTTCAGTATCGGTCGCTCCCGGGTCGTAGCGTTTCTGCGCGAGCGCTGCATCGCTTGTTGCGAGCCCATATGCTACGATCAGTCCAAGCGCGATTTTTGCGAATGTCTTGAAATTCATGGCGCCCTCCCAGGCTTTACGGCTTTGCGTTGCCTTTTTCGGCTTTTGGCAAAGTCGCGAGAGCTAAGCAGGCGGACTTTGTCGGCCCCAATGAAAATCTTGAACCGGCGCTATTCAGAGGTGAAGCGCTGCGTGGCCCAAGATGGTCATTCACTGATGAATAGCAATCATCCAGAATTTTAGTAGCTGGAAGACGTGTCGGCTGATCTGATCGAGCCCAAGCGCGCCCGACGCCTGATCGGATGGCAACGGGTATTGCAGGAAGCTGGATGGAGCATTCGGAAGGTGGCTGGTTTCATTCCGCTAATCCATTTACCCCGATAGCGCGCCCGGCTTTTATGGCGGATCGTCGATCCCAATGTCGGGCAACTTGATCCAAGAGAATTCAGGAGGAAACAACGTGAGTGAGACAAAGGCTGCTGTAGGGCAGGTTCGAACCGAGGTGCATGGCCATGTATTGAAGATCATCATCGACAACGCGGCCAAGAAGAATTCCTTCAGCCCGCAGATGATGCATCAGATGTCCGATGCGCTTACTCTCTTGCACAATACCGACGACTATTGGGTCGGTGTGGTCTGCGCGGAAGGAAGCGATTTCACAGCCGGCCTCGATATGCCGAAGTTTTTCGGTCCTACGGCGGACAAGGATGCGCTCAAGCTAAAAGAAGGCAACGTAGATACATTCGCGCTTCAGAAGCGTTGCCGAAAGCCCGTCGTCACGGCGGTTCAAGGTATCTGCTTCACCATCGGCATCGAAATGATGCTTGCCGGCGATATTGTTATCGCTGCCAGCGACGCGCGTTTCTGCCAGATGGAATCCAAGCGCGGGATCGCCCCGCTGGGTGGCGCGCATTTTCGCTTTCTGACGCGCGCCGGCTGGGGCGACGCGATGTATCATCTCTTCCTTTGCGATGAGTTTTCGGCGGAGCGGGCCTACAAGATCGGTCTGGTCCAGGAGGTGGTGACGCCCGGCCAGCAGATCCAGCGCGCGATGGAGATTGCGCAGACGATAGCGAAGAATGCGCCGATCGGCATTCAGGTCACCAAGGAAGCCGCCCTGAAGTTCATCGAGAGCGGCGAGCGGTCTGCAATCGACTACATCCCGAAGATCAGAGACCGCGTGTTTAACAGCGAGGACTTCAAGGAAGGCATTCAGTCCTTCGTTGAGCGCCGCCCTGCGGTCTTCCGCGGAAAATAGCCGCATCCGAGACGGTAACCATTCAACTCATCAGAGGGACGACAAGCGACATGGGAAGCATCAAGAAGGCATTCGATCTGACCGGCAAGACCGCACTCGTTACAGGGGGCTCGCGCGGGCTTGGGCTTCAGATCGCCGAGGCACTTGGCGAGCAGGGGGCAAAAATCGTCCTCTCGTCGCGCAAAGCCGGTGATCTGGAAGACGCTCAGGGCCATCTCGCCAAGCTCGGCATCAAGGCAGACTGGATCGCAGCCGACAATTCCAAGGACGAAGACATCAAGCGGCTCGCGGATGGCGCAATCGCCAAGCTCGGCAAGGTCGACATCCTCGTGAACAACGCCGGTGCGACCTGGGGCGCGCTGACGGAAGATCATCCCATCGAAGCATGGGACAAGCTTATGAACCTCAATATCCGCGCGTTGTTCGTGCTTAGCCAGCAGATCGGCAAGAAATCGATGATTCCCAACAAGTACGGGCGGATCATCAATCTCGCATCGGTTGCCGGGCTGTTCGGCAGCAGCGGTGAGATGCAGACGATCGCCTACAACACCAGCAAAGGTGCGGTGGTGAACTTCACTCGCGCTCTTGCGGGCAGTTGGGGCCGTCATGGCATCACGTCCAACGCGCTTGCGCCGGGTTTCTTCCCGTCAAAAATGACGAAGGGAGTGATCGCATCGGTCGGTGTCGACAAGTTGACCGAAGGTGTGCCGCTTCGCCGCCTTGGCGATGATGACGATCTCAAGGGTGCTGCGCTATTGTTCGCCAGCGACGCCGGAAAGCATATCACCGGGCAGATACTGGCGGTCGATGGCGGTCTGACGGCTGTGCTGTCGTCGTCCTGAGCTATCAAACCCGGCCCGGAAACGGGTCGGGTTTTTGATGATCGGTCGCATCGTCACCTGATTAAGGGATGATGAGAGCGAGACTCTCCGCCACCAGAGCCGGAGACTGATTGTTTTCGATCTCCAGCGTTGCTTTGCTTTTGATCAGGAATTGCCCGTTTTCCTTCGGCTCGATGCCGATCAGAGCCAATTGCAGGCGAACCCGCTCGCCGGCCTTCACGGGCGTAATGAACCTGACTTTATCCAGCCCATAGTTGATGACTGCAGAGGCATCCTTAGGAGCAAGTCCCAGCTTCATTGCCAGTGCGGCGACCAACGAGAGACTGAGATATCCGTGGGCGATCGTGCCGCCGAACGGGCTCTCTTTCCTGGCGCGTTCAATATCGATGTGGATCCACTGCCGGTCGCCGGTGCATTCGGCGAATTGATTGATTCGGAGCTGGTCAACATCGACCCAGTCCGACGCCCCAAGGCTCTGGCCAACGAAGTCCTTGACGTTGGCGAGCGTGATATCCGTCATAACAATCAGCACCTTTCATCATGGTTATGACCGTCATTGTCGTCGCAGCCGGAATGATCGCCATGGCAGATATTTCGAGCCTATACCCAGCAGTGAATAGCGATTGCGTCATTCATCATTGAATAGCCAGTCGCCAAATTCTCCCTACCTCTTCAGGACGGGCACGTTCAGCCTGCTGTCCTAAGGGTCCAGATTCAATGGAGCCCAAGGGAAACGCTGTTCATGACCAACTCCATAGCCTTGGCTGACGCCGTCGCGCCAATCGAGACGCTCTCCGATATTCCACGATACTATGCAGCTTTGACCCCGGATGCGGTCGCGCTGAATTTTGAAGGCAGGGAAACCACCTATGGTGGTCTCGATCGTGCTTCAAACCAGGTTGCAAATGGCCTGATCGCGGCCGGCGTCAAACCTGCGCGCCGAATCGCGATTCTCGACAAAAACAGCGACGCCTTCTTTTCGGTTCTTTTGGGTGCCGCCAAGGCGAATGCGGTGCTCGTGCCCATTAACGCACGGCTTGCCGCTCCGGAGATCGCGTTTGTGATCAACGATGCCCAAGCGGAAGTGCTGTTTATCGGTGAACCGTTTCTGGAAACGCTCGGCAAGATTCGCGATCAACTTGTCACGATCCGCGAGGTGATTGTTCTCGATGCATCTTACGCGGCGTGGCGCGACGCGCAGAACCCCCGTGATCCCGGCGTGATCTCACAGCCCGAGGACGTCTGTATTCAGATGTACACCAGTGGAACGACTGGTCATCCCAAGGGGGTTCAGCTCACTCACCGGAATTTTTCGTTGACGTCGCCGGCGGTATTCGACTTCTGGGGTCACTGGACATCCAGTGACACGCTGTTGATTACAATGCCGCTGTTTCATATCGCCGGGGCCGGGACGGGCATCCTGGGCCTGCTCGCTGGTATGAAGATCGTCGTTCTCCGCGAGTTTGTCCCGTCTCAGGTCCTTCAATCGATTCAACACGATCGTGTCACGGCTTCGTTCTTTGTGCCCGCGATGATACTGGCGCTTCTGTCGGAAAAGAATATCGATCAGATCAATACGTCTTCGCTAAAGCGAGTGATTTATGGCGCCTCGCCAATTCCAATCGATCTGTTGAAAAGCGCGTTGCGCGTGTTCAGGCAAACCGCTTTTGTCCAGGTCTACGGCCTTACCGAGACCACCGGAGTGCTGACCGCGCTTTTGCCGGAAGACCATTCCCGTATCGATAGCGAAGTCATGAAATCATGCGGCCGGGCCATCGACGGCGTTGAACTGCGAATTGTGGATGCTCTGGGAGCGCCGCTGCCACCGCGCGAGGTGGGAGAGGTCGTCTGCCGGACGGCAAAGAACATGGTTGGATACTGGAATCGTCACGACGACACAGCGAAGACCCTCAAGGGTGAATGGCTCCATACCGGCGATGCAGGATATCTTGATGAAAACGGATACCTTTATATCCACGATCGTATCAAGGACATGATTGTCTCCGGCGGAGAGAACATCTATCCCGCGGAAATCGAGAGCGTCTTGTTCAGCCACCCGGATGTCGCCGATATCGCGGTCATCGGCGTACCGGATGAGCGGTGGGGCGAAGCCGTCAAGGCTCTTGTAGTGCCGATGCAGAATGCCGTTGCGGACGCCGACAGCATTTTGCGATATGCGCGGGAGCGCCTGGCAGGTTACAAGATTCCGAAGTCGATCGAGTTCTTGTCAGAGATGCCGAGAAATCCCTCGGGAAAGATATTGAAGCGCAAGCTTCGTGAACGGTACTGGCAGGGACACGACAGGCGTGTAAACTAGCTCTGCATGCCCGTCCCATTACTATCCCTTCCCAGGCAGCGCGGAATGCAGATGTGACCGAAGCAAACTGGGACCTGTACCGTCTATTCCTGGTCGTGGCCCGAACGGGAAGCGTCAATCGCGCCGCCAATGAACTTGGGATGAGCCAACCGACACTGAGCCGGCGGCTAAAGGAGCTTGAGCGGTACGTCGGAGCGCCGCTGTTCTTTCGGGCGTCGTCGGGAGTAAAACTCACGCCGGAAGGCGAAGATCTCCGACGCTCGGCTGGGGATATTCTGTCCGCGTTCGACTTGTTCAATCGCGAGCTGCGTTCGCGGGTCGGCCAGAGGTCGTCCGTCGTCAAGATCTCCGCGACGGAGGGGCTGACAAAACACTGGCTCCTGCCTCGCGTCAAACAACTCCGTGGCCTGAACAGCCGTCTGCGTCTCGAACTCACATCGACAATGCATCAGCAGTCCCTGGCGACGAGCGATCTCGACTTCGTCATCAGAATGGGTGATCCCGGCGAAAGTGAACTGATCGGAAAGCGGGTAGCGACCGTCGCGTTCGGGATATTCGCTTCGGAGGAATATCTGGCGGCGCATCCTGCACCGCGATCGCTGGCTCAACTCAAGGATCACGACATTATCGGACTCACAGAGGATTTTGCCGGCTTCCGAAGTGAACGCGCCGGCCAGATGCAGTTGGCCACACAGTTCTTTGCCGCGACGGAGGTGCGAAATGCCCTGCGCATTTTGCCCGTTGCAAGTCACTTTGCTGCGGCGGCGGAAGGCCTTGGTCTGGCCTTTCTCGCTGTGCCCTTTGCGCAAGCCGAACGACTTGTCCGGGTGCTTCCGAATGAGACGGCATTTTTGAACGTGTGGTTGCTTCGCCGTCCTGAAAGCGATCTTAGAAAGCTGACCAGAGAGGTCAGGCGTTTTCTTGAGAGTGAGTTCGTAAAGTCGAAGAGCTGGTTCTCCGGTAACCAAAGACCCGCGCATACCCCAACCCGGCGTAAATTCTGAGCGCCGCGAGATAAGCAATATGGATATGGCGAGAGCTCGTCGCTGGACCCATTTTGGAGACGATGTCAAAAAGCAGCATGCTGCCGAGTAGACGAACCCCACAGGAGCCCTGACATGATCGACGGCGGCCGGGACGTCGGCTGAGATCCATCCCGGTTCGCGTGTCGTCCGAATGGACACCTCATTCTGCGGCCGGCTGTCCGCAAGTAACAGCTAGATGGTCGGACGGAACCTTCCCCCGAACCGCGGATCTTGCATATGTTGGCGTCAGGAGCGCGCAGACGAGGAGATCTTGCTCGATCGGATCATGATCAGGGCTCGTGAGATGCAGCAAGCCGGCGGGGACGTTCGTCTCGATGACAATCACGAAGCGCTGAAAGTGCGTCTGCATACGTATGATGAGCAGACCGCTCCGCTCATCGAATACTATCAATAGAGAGCCATCCTCAGGAGCATCAACGGTTTGCTGCCGGCCGACGCCGTGACTGCGGAGCTTTTGACGCTCATCGGGGGCAGCCGATAGCGACAACCGGCTCAGGTGATGCATAACGTCGCGAGCATTGCAAATGAGCCCGCGACGCGGTGGATCATGCCCCGACCCCAATCCTCTCTGCGCCGCTTGCCTGGGCCTCTCCTCCCAGATAGGCGGCTTCGAGCGAGGGGTCCTTCGCGATGGTCTCTGCGGCTCCACTTTTGACGATCGCGCCTGTTTCCAGAAGATAGGCCCTGTCAGCCAGAGCAAGAGCCTGTCCGGCCATCTGGTCGACGACAATCAGCGTCATTCCTTCAACGCGGAGGCGTTCGAACGACGCGAAAAGCTCGTCGACCACAAGCGGCGCGAGTCCAAGCGATGGCTCGTCCAGCATCAGCACTTTCGGCGACGTCAGCAGCCCGCGGGCGACTGCCAGCATTTGCTGTTCACCGCCGGAGAGAAGACCGGCGCGATGATCGATACGCTGGTTGAGGCGCGGAAAGCGGGCCAGCATGGCTTCGACTTCGGCATCGAGATCGATGTCCGTGCGAGCATAGGCCCCAAGCTGCAGGTTTTGCCGGACCGTGAGTTCCGGGAATACCTGCCGTCCCTCTGGCACCAGCACGACACCAATGCGGGCGCGTGCATGCGCGGGCAGGCTATCGATCCGTTTGCCGGAAAGCGAAATCTCGCCGGTTGTGCGTGGCGGCTCAAGCCCTGCGATCGAGCGCATCAGCGTGGTTTTACCCGCACCGTTTGCGCCAAGCACGGCAATGGCCTCGCCGTTACCGACAACGACGTTGATGCTTTCGAGCGCCCGCGACAGACCGTAGAACGCATCGAGCTTCCTGATGTCGAGCACAGTCTCCTGCCCGGGCTGCCGGGCGGGACGGTGGCGCTGTTCGCTCGCCGTTGCATCGCCGAGATAGGCCTTCCGGACCAGAGGATCGTTCCGGATGGCCGCAGGCTCGCCGACGGCGATGCGTTTGCCGCCATCCAGGACCACGATGTGATCGCTCAGCGACATGATCATCGGCATGTCGTGCTCGACAATGATCACGGCGACACCGAGATCCGCGATGCGGCGCAGCAACGTTGTCAGGCGCAGCTTGTCACCCTTCGACAGGCCGGCGGCGGGCTCGTCAAGAAGCAGGACCTTCGGCCGCAACGCCAAAGCGCGCGCGATTTCGACGAGACGTTTCTCACCATGCGGAAGCGATTCCGCCGGCCGGTCGAGGTCACCATCAACTCCCGCGAACCGCAGCAGGGATCGCGCGAAACGCTCGGTGTCCGGATTGCGGAGCGGCGAGACGATGCCGCCCAGCTTGCCGGCGGTTTCCGCCAGGAGCGTGTTTTCGATAATGGTGAGCGAACCGAACAATTGCGTGGTCTGGAATGTCCGGGCCACGCCGGCGCGGGCGAGGGTGTGTGAGGGCAGGCCGGTCAGGTCACGATCACCAAGTTTCACCGTACCTGAAGTCGGCCGATAGAATCCGCAAAGCAGGTTGAGTGCGCTCGTTTTGCCGGCGCCGTTGGGGCCGATTACGCTCGTCACGTGACTGAGCTGCGCGGTAAACGAGACGTTCTGCACCGCGCGGACACCGCCGAACGCGATCGAGAGGTCCGTGACGTTGAGCGGGGGCGCGCTGCTGCTTTCCACGCGAAGCGCGGCGCCGGGGTCGCCGATCGTCGACACACCATCCGCGCCGGATTGCGGCCGGGACGCCGAAAAGAATTTTGCAAAGAGTTGCCCGGCGAGACCCGCGACGCCGTTCGGAGCAACGCGCAGCACAGCGAACAGCAAAAGACCAAACGCGAGCAGGCGATATTCCGCCAGATCCGAGAGAAGCTCTGGTAGCAGTACGACGAGTACTGCACCGATCACCGGGCCAAGCGCCGACCCGGCTCCTCCGATCATGACGCCGAACAGCAGCAGGATCGATTGCAGGAAGGGGAATGAACTGGGGCTGATGTAGCCTTGAAGCGGGGCGAATAATGATCCTGCCAGCGCCATGGCTGCCGCTGAGATGACAAAAGCCATGGTGCGCACGCGGACGAGATCGATACCCACCGAGCGGGTCGCAACTTCAGAGTCGCGGGCCGCGCGCATGGCATAGCCCCAGCCGCTTCGCTTCAGCCGATCGAATAGCACGACGCCGGCAAACATCAGGGCGACGCTGGCGATGGCGAGGCCGCGCTCTGATAGGGGCATGCCGAAAATGCTCGGTGGAACGGTAAGGACAAGGCCGTTGCCGCCGCCGGTGAGATCGCGCCATTCGATGGTGCCGTGTTCGACGATAAAGCCGAACGCAATCGTGACCATAGCCAGATACGGGCCTCGGACGCGCAACGCCGGCATGGCAAGAAGACCGCCGATGATGCTGACGAGGACAATGCCGGCGCCGGTCGCTGCCAGATAAGGCCAACCGGCCTTTTCCATCAGAAGCACCGTCGTGTAAGCGCCTATTGCCATGAAGCCGATATGTCCGAGCGAGATCTGCCCCGCCAGTCCGAGCAGGACATTCAGGCCGATGCAGGCAATGGCAGTCAGCGAAATGGTCGCGATGAGAAACACCGCGTAGCTGTCGGCGACTGCTGTATAGCCAATGGCAATCGCCAGCGCGGCGCCGCCGATGAAAAGAGACGTACGGGAAGTCATACCTTTTTCACTCCAGCGCGGCCGAGCAACCCGTGAGGCAGAACGACGAGAATCACGATGACAGAAGCGAATGTGATGATCTGGGTGTAAACCGAGCCGAGATAGCTGGTGGCGAACACCTCAATAAGGCCGAGGCAGAGTCCAGCCAGCATGACGCCCCATGCGCTGCCGAGGCCTCCGATGATTGCGGCGGCAAATGCCTTGATGCCGAACAGTGTTCCCATTTCCGATGAGACGTTGAACAGCGGCGCAATCAGAAGGGCGGCGATCCCGGCGAGAACCGCCGATACCGCGTAGCTTGCGGCGATGGCGCGGCCGACATCGATGCCCATCAGGCGTGCGGCATTTGGATTTTGCACGACCGCGAGCATGGCGACGCCATGGCGCGTACGGCGGGTGAAAAGATGAAGCGCCGTTGCCAGGAGAAGACCGATGACCGGGATCAGAAGCTGAAGCGGATAGACGCCGGCTCCTTCGACGATCTGGATAGGTTTCACCGCGAGCATTGAGGGGAAGCCGCGCGGCTCCTTGCCGAACACAAACAGCATCAGGTTATCGACGATGATGCCGACGGCAACGGTTGCCATCAGCCAGTTGTCCGATCCGCGCTGCACGAACGGACGCACGGCATAGCGTTCGATGATAAGGCCATACAGGGCGCAGATTGCGAGAACAGCCGGAATGCCGAGCGCGCCCGGCCAGCCCCACAGAACGAGAAAAAAGTATCCAGCCACGGCTCCCAGGGTCATCGAGCTGCCCTGGGAGAAGTTCACCGTGCCGGATACTGCGTAAGTGACGTGAAAACCAAGCGCGAGCAGTCCGTACATGCTGCCGAGCGCCAATCCTGTGATGATCGCAGGAAGAAGTGACATGTGCTGATCGCCTTGGGTTGTCGGCCAACGCGCCGGTTTACTTCTTCACAAACGGCAGGATGTGGTTGTCCTCGAAGCGCGTCCAGATGTAGTCGCTCTCCGTGAGCGCGTCGTGCTTCGTCTTCGTGAACGGCTTGTCATAGGTCTTGATAAGGCCGTCGACGCGGTCGATTGCATAGAAGCCGTCGCGAATTGCGACTGGCTCTGCTTTGCCGGCCTTCTCGATTGCCTTCGCAATGACGAGGACCGAATCGTAGGCGTTGGCAACGCCGACGGCGGGGGTGATATCTGCCGGACCCTTGATGTCAGGATACTTCGCCTGCAGCGCCGCGATGACTTTCTTGCCGACGGGCGAGAGGTCGCCGAAGAAGCTATAGGTCTGAACGAAGATCACGTTCTTGGCGTTAGGCCCTGCAAGTTCGGTGAAGCGGCCGCCGGCGGGCCCCCAATGCGAGACGATCGGCGGAGCCCATCCCATCCGGTCGAGCGATTTCACGACCTGCGAAGCCGGACCGACGTTGCCGACCAGGAACAACGTATCAGCGCCTGCCTGCTTCAATCGCGACAGCTGCGGCACGACATCGACGTCGTTTCCTTCGAACTTCTCGATGCCGGCGGGCTCAGTGCCAGATGCCTTCATGGCGGCCTTGAGGCCATGCTCGTTTGACTCGCCCCATGGATTATTGACCAGGATCAGCCCGGGCTTTTTGGTGTCGTAGGTCTTGCGGGCGAACTGGACGATGGCCTTGTCGACTTCATCATCCATCGCAGAGACGCGGAACACGAAGTTGTCGGCGGCACCGTTCTGCGTGATGTTGGTGCCCGCAGCCCATGGCACGACGAAAGGCATCTTGGCGTTGTTGACGAACGGCACGATCGCGAGAGCAACCGGCGTATCGAGGCCGCCGAGTAGGGCTGAAACCTTCTCACGCTGGATCAGTTCGCGTGCGGCGATGAGTCCTTTCGCCGGGTTGCTTTCGTCATCGCGGCGAACGAGTTCAAGTGGCCGGCCGAGAACGCCGCCCTTGGCGTTGATCTCTTCGATGGCGATGGTGGCTCCACGAGTCAGAGCTTCACCAGCCCGTGCCGATTGACCGGAAAGGGCGGTGACGAGACCGATCTTGATAGGGTCGGCGGCATGACCAGGTGAAGCGGCCAGTGTTACCGCGAAGGCCGCGCCCATCATGCCTTGCAGGAACGAAGGACGAGAAAAGGCACGGTTCGATGATGTCGAATTGTAGCGCATTCTGTTATTCCTCCCGATAAGGCGGTCGCTCTCCGTTTCGAGAACAAACTCGCCAGCATTTCCGCCGCTCATCGTTTCGCGAACTTGACGGAAGTAAAAACTTTCTTCAACTATAGTCGAAATGTCAAGCGGCCATAATTACTTTGAGGGAGTTTCCGGGATGGTCGAGAAAACGTCCACACCAAAAGAGAAGCAGATTGTGCCGATATCTGCGGCAGTTGCCGATGCTTCGAGCAACCAGAAAAATCAGTTGCGTTCGCGTAATGGGAAAAGTCTCGAGGTTCCTTCGCACGGGCGATACGGCTACAGCGCGATCGTCAACCGGCCTGACTTCAACTGGCCCGACGGCAAGCGACTTGCCGTCTATATCGGTTTGAATCTTGAGCATTTTTCGTTCGGCGACGGACTGGGCGCGGAGTTGTGCCCCGGCGGTCCGCATCCGGATGTCCTGAATTATGCATGGCGCGACTACGGCAACCGTGTCGGTGTCTGGCGGCTAATCGATCTTTTCGACGAGCTGTCACTGCCCGTGTCTGTCCTCGCGAACAGCAGTATCTACCATTACTGCCCGGAAGTGATGGAGGCTTTTCGGAAGCGCGGCGCCGAGGTGGTCGGTCATGGGCGAACGAACTCCGAGCGGCAGGGCATACTGCTCGAAGCGGAAGAGCAGCAACTGATCGCCGAGTGCACTGCGGTGATTGCCGATTTCGAGGGGCGCCAGCCGGCGGGATGGCTCGGACCGTGGATCTCGCAGTCTCACCTCACGCCGGACCTGTTGGCCGAGGCCGGGTACGGATACTTGCTCGACTGGTGCATGGACGATCAGCCGATCTGGTTTTCAGCCCGCAATGGCGGAAGGATTCTTTCGGTGCCCTATCCGCAGGAATTGAACGACATTCCCTCGATCGTCGGGCGAAAGGACTCGGGCGAGCAGTTTGCCCAAATGATCGTCGACAACTTCGAGGAAATGCTGGAGCAGTCCACGAAGCAGTCTCTCGTGATGGGCATCGCGCTGCATCCTTATATTGTGGGGCAGCCGCATCGTTTGAGGCCGCTGCGGCGCGCGTTGCAAACCATCGTTGCGAAGCGGCGCGACATCTGGATCACAACCCCAGGACGCATCGCCGATTACTGTCGCACGCTGCCCGAAGGAATCATCCAGTCGTGACGAGGCGCAACCGCACAGCCGATCGACGATGCATGTGCTTGCTTACAGATTTGGGGACTTTAATTGACTGACATCGATACCCTGTTTCAAAACGCACGACTGCCCGATGGGCGAACGGTCGATATCGCAGTGAAGAACGGGCAGATTTCTGCCATTGCGGCCGGTCTGCGCGTTGCGGCGCGTGAAAGTACTGATCTCAAGCGGCGTCTCGTGCTGCCGGGCCTGGTCGACGGTCATATCCATCTCGATAAGGGGTTCATCGGCGACGAATGGAAGCCGCATCGGCCGTGTACCGCAGGCTTCAATGTCCGCGAGCGGGTTGAGTTCGAGAAGCAGGCACTTGCCAAGGCGAAGCCGATTCCTGTCCGCGCCGCCGGTCTGATCGAGCTTTGCGTTTCGCAGGGTACGACCCATATGCGCAGCCATGTCGATATCGATCCGCAGATCGGATTGCGGAATCTCGATCAGGTGGCCGCGGTCCGCGATGCGCATCGGGGCAAAGTGTCGATCCAGATCGTCGCCTTTCCGCAAAGCGGCATCGTGACTGCGCCCGGCACGCGCGAACTGCTCGACGAGGCCGTCCGCAATGGGGCCGATCTTGTCGGCGGTCTCGACCCCGCCGACTTTGACGGTGACATCGCGGGACACCTCGATGCAATCTTCGATGTCGCGGAGCGTCATGGTGTCGGCATCGATATCCATCTGCACGACGGCGATCTGCTCGGTGTGTTCGAAATCGAGGAGATCGCGCGGCGCACGAAGGTGCTTGGCCTTGGAGGCAGGGTGACGATCAGTCACGCGTATGCGCTGGGTCAGGTTCCGCGAGATATAGCGCTGCGGGCGGCAAATCGGCTTGCGGAAGCGGGGGTTTCGATTCTGACGAATGCGCCCGGCGCTCACGCATTTCCGCCGGTCCTGCTGCTTCACGAAGCCGGCGTGAATGTCTTCGCGGGCAACGATAACATCCGCGATTCCTGGTGGCCTTATGGCGATGGCGATCTGCTCGAACGGGCGATGATCGTGGGGTATCGTTCAGGTTTCAATACCGACGCGGAGCTCGCGCTTGCGTTCAACATGGTGACGTCGCACGCGGCGCGAGCACTCGGTATCAAGGGGTATGGTCTTGTGGAAGGCGGGCCTGCTGATTTTCTGGTGATCGATGCGCAGCACGTTCAGGAAGCGGTTATCGCGCGGCCCAAACCCCGTGACGTCTATAAAGCCGGCCGCCTGGTCGCCCGCAACGGCGTGACAGTCTCCGATGTACGTTGAAGCAAGCGCATTGGCCAATAGGCCGTCCACCCGGCGAGGACGGCCGATCTCGTCATTTGATTGCAGTTGCGGCGATGTGGTAGCTAGGACCCATATTGCCCGCAGAATGCAGTTTCAGAGGTCGAATGACCCCGCCGGTAACGGCAACTATGTTAAAGTCACCAAATGCTTTCAATGGTGTTGACCAGGTGCACGAATGAACGAGACGTCAGCAAAGAAGCAGCCCGCACGCAAGAAAGCCGCCGGGGGCAAGCGCAAACGGGATTCCGCCCTCACCAAGGAATCGATCCTGCAAGCTGCGACTTATGAATTCTGCCGCAACGGACTTGGCGGGGCGCGCGTCGATGCGATTGCTCACCGTGCGAAGGCCAATATGCGCCTGCTGTATCACTACTTCGGCGACAAGGACGGGCTCTATCTCGCTGCTCTGGAGCATGTCTATACGGATATCCGCGCCGCCGAACAGCAGCTTAATCTCGACAGTCTCGACCCCGCGGAAGCCCTGCGCGAGCTGGTCGATTTTACGTTCACGTTCTTCCAGAATCACCAAGACTACATCGCGATGATCAACACGGAGAATCTGCAGCGCGGAAAGTATCTTCGCAAATCACGCAAGATCGCCGCACTGACAATGCCGCTCGTATCCAACATCGAGAACATTCTACGGCGAGGCGCGGCGGCCGGCATTTTCCGCAGCGGCGTGGATCCGATCCAGCTCTACGTGACGATTACGGCGTTCAGTTATTTCCACGTATCCAACCGGCATACACTGTCGCTGATGTTCGACAAGGATCTGGGCGATGCAGGCTGGCTTGAAGACCGCCGCAGGCACGCTCACGACGTGATCATGGCGTGGCTGACGGTTCCCGATACCTTGCGCAAGGATGGTAAGAAGGTCTCCTCACCGAAGCTTTCGCCGGTGCAGGGCAAAGCCCCTAATCTCGTCTAACCTTGTCCTGTTTACGCGCGCGGAAACAATTCGTTCCCGATCATGACGTTGTCGGTATGTGCAGCACGCTCTTCCCGTTTGACATAAAAGTAAGAATATTATTACTTATATGAAATTCGGGGCGCGGGGTCGCCTGAGAGCCGGATATGGCATTAAAAGGTTACATAGAGACTTCTGTGTCACGGCCGGGTATCCGGCCGTTGCCTACCATTCGCGAAATGGGGCTGTTCGCGGAGAAGGCGCTGCGGAGCGAGAGCGAAGGGCGGGTTGTCGCTGTTTTCGAGAACTCGTTTTATGCCGTGCTTGGTGGCCAGTGGATTTGTGTTGGCCTTCCGCATCTTGGCTCTGGTCCGCTGCATGTCCTGTGCGAACGTCGGCCGCTTTGCTGGCCAGCGATAGACGCTGCCGTTTCGGTGAATCGTTCAACTCTCTGTATCGACAACAGGCCATTGGCGACGATCGGCGATGCATCGATTTGGAGGCCGGTGTCGGCAGTATGCTGGACGCTTGCAGGATTGCAGCGCGGACTTGGCGCCGTTGATCAATCTTTTCTTGTTGGGGTGGCGGAGGAGGGATTGGCGTCTGCGGGTTGTGCGCAGCGTCACGAAAAGCTCACGCCGCTTGTCGCTGTCGCCGCGCCGGGAATAGCTGCTCTCGATCGCGTCATCACGAATGCGCTCGCTGGACGTGCTCCTCTGCCGGCGGATAGCGCGGAACTGGTAGCACTTATCGGTCTCGGACCGGGTCTGACGCCGTCCGGTGACGATCTGCTCGGAGGCGCGCTCATCGCGCTGGCGGCACTGGATCTGCCGAAAGTGCGGGACCTGCTGTGGAGCGCCTTCCGCGAGCATCTTGATCGTACCAACGACATCAGCGCGACACATCTGCGGACCGCGGCGCTGGGTTACGGAGCCGCCGCGATGCATGCTGCAATTCACACGACGATAAGCGGGGACATCAATCGTGTGGCGCCGGCTTTGGCCGCGGTATCGGCGATAGGTCACAGTTCGGGCAGGGACGGCTTTGCTGGCGCGTTGATTGCACTGCGGGCTATTGAGCGGCACTTCGCCCGCGATGAGCCGCGGCCTCCGTCTTTCAATCGCATTTAGCGGCACCGCATCCGATCTCCCAACTTAACTGCTCCGGGTGCATGCCCGGAGCAGTTCTTTCTCTGCGGTGCAGTGCCTTTTCTCGTCGATGGTTTCTGGCGCTGCGATCGCGCGCCGACTGGATGGGCGCTCGCTCAAGGCTCTTGACGGTATATAAGTAAAAACATTATTACTTATTTTTGCGTGCGGAGCTCTCGGATGTTGCAGACGAAAAGAAGCTATCGAGGCATGGTGACGGCGCCGCATCATCTTGCGGCCCAGGCCGGTCTTTCCGTTCTGTCCGATGGCGGCAATGCGATCGAGGCAATGATTGCCTCCGCTGCGGCAATCGCCGTGGTCTATCCGCACATGAACGGCCTCGGCGGCGATAGCTTCTGGCTGATCGGCAAGCCGGGATCGGCGCCGATCGGAATTCAGGCGTGCGGGCGTTCCGCGATGGCTGCCGATCGCAATTGGTATCGGGAGCGTGGGTGCACGGCCATTCCCGGGCGCGGTCCATTGGCGGCGTTGACTGTTGCGGGCACCGTTGACGGCTGGGAGAAGGCGCAAAATCTCAGCCGCCGGCAGCATGGCGGACGATTGCCAATGTCGCGTCTTTTGCAGGATGCGATCCGCTACGCATGGGAAGGTGTGCCGGTTCCGCAAACACTCCACGAGAACATCAAGAAGAAGCGCCCGGAGCTGCAGGACGTACCGGGCTTCGCTGATGTCTATTTGCCGAACGGTGCTCCACTCGCTGTCGGTTCAAAGCTGCGGCAGCCTCGCGTCGCGGACACCCTCGCGCGCCTGTCGCAAGCGGGCCTGTCGGATTTCTATCGCGGTGATCTCGCCCGTTCGATGGCCGCCGATCTTGAAAAGGCCGGCAGCCCGCTTCGTCTGCCCGATTTCGAGCGTTATCAAGCCACGCTGGTAACCCCGCTGTCGCTCGATGTGGCTGGCCACAAGGTTTTCAATATGCCACCGCCGACGCAGGGTCTCGCGTCGCTGCTGATCCTTGGACTTTACGCACGGCGGATTGCCAACGAGGCTGACGGCATCGACCATCTTCACCGGCTGGTTGAGTGCACCAAGGCAGCATTTCGTGTCCGCAATCGGCATGTGACGGATCCCGACTATATGGAACGTGCCGCGGTGGACTTCCTGACGGAGGAATCCCTCGCGGCCCTCGACAAGACTGTTGCGACAGATCGCGCTGCTCCGTGGCCCGATCCGTCAAAGCATGGCGACACGGTTTGGCTCGCTGCGACCGATCGCAGCGGTTTGAGCGTCAGCTTCATTCAGAGCATTTACTGGGAGTTCGGCTCGGGTGTCGTTCTTCCTCAGAGTGGCGTGACCTGGCAAAATCGCGGAACAAGCTTCGGCCTCGGTGAGAACGATACAAACCGGTTGGAGCCGTCGCGGCTTCCCTTCCACACCATCCAGCCTGCGATGGCAGAACTGAGCGATGGCCGCCTGATGTCCTACGGCACGATGGGCGGTGAAGGACAACCTCAAACGCAGGCCGCAATTTTCTCGCGCTATGCGCTGCACGGCCAGGATCTCCAGTCGACGGTCACCGCTCCGCGCTGGCTGCTTGGCCGAACGTGGGGTGAGGAGAACAACAATCTGAAAATCGAATCCCGTTTCGATGCAGGAACGATCGAGGCGATGCGCAGTCTTGGGCATGATGTGCAGGTTGTGGGGCCGTTCGAGGAATTCATGGGGCACGCAGGCGCAATCGTGTGGCATCCGGACGGATTGCTCGAAGGTGCAAGCGATCCCCGCAGCGACGGTGTGGTTGCTGCGCGATAGCTGCGATGGGACGGCGCCGCCACCGCCGATTTGCCGAGATGTAGTCGCGTGCACAATCGCGCGGCGTCTTGATGCTTATCATCGCTAAGCCGCCGCTGCCGCTTTCATTCGGATCATGATCCTTCAGGGTCTCAATTCAGTTTTGGTATCGGCAATTGACAAAGTAAGAATTTTCTTACTAATCTTGAAGCGTCGATAAAGAGTGAAGGAATGACGTCCATGGCAACTGAGAAAAATGCGCCGTATCAGGCTCTGCTGACGGGCGACGTGAAGGTCGTGAACGTCGGCCTTGAAGGCTTCGTGAAAGATCTGCGCGACTGCGACATCGAGGTCGTTCATGTCGACTGGTCGCCGCCGGCCGGTGGTGATCCTGAGATGGCTGCGTTGCTCGCGAAGCTCGGCGTGTGAGGAGGCGTTCATGAAATTAATAGAAGAAGCAAACAAGCAGGCTCTGGCGCGCATTCTGGAAGGCGAGCCGAAGCTGATCGACATCGTTCCGGCGCGGGAGGTGTTGAAAGGATTGAAGGATCGGATGGTTCTTCATGCCGGGCCGCCGATCACATGGGACAAGATGTGCGGTCCGATGCGGGGCGCGGTCGCCGGCGCAATTGTCTTTGAAGGCTGGGCGCCAGATCTCGAGGCTGCCACCAAGCTCGCCGCCAGCGGCGGTATCGAATTTCATCCGAACCATCATTTCGGCGCGGTCGGTCCGATGACCGGAATGACGACGGTGTCGATGCCGTTGTTTGTTGTCGAGAATACCAGGTTTGGTAATCGCGCCTATTGTGCGATCAACGAGGGACTTGGGAAGGTGATGCGCTTTGGCGGCAATGACGCGAGTGTGCTCGCGCGACTTGCCTGGCTGCGCGACGTATTCGGACCGGTCCTTGCCAGGGCCATTCGGGCGCGCGGCGGCATTGAGCTCAAGTCGATCATCGCGCGCGGCCTCTCGATGGGCGACGAGATGCACCAGCGCAATCTCGCCTGCTCAAGCGTGTTTCTGCGGGAGGTGGGGCCGTCGCTGGCGCGGACCTCGACCGACAACGAAGTTCTGGCCGATTGCATCGCTTTCATTGCGCAGAACGATCAGTTTTTTCTCAACATCGCGATGGCCATGGGCAAGGCGATGACCGATCCGGCGAAGGGCATTCGCGGTTCGACCATCGTCACCGCCATGTGCCGCAACGGCACCGACTTCGGTGTGCGTGTCAGCGGCCTCGGCGACCAGTGGTTCACCGCGCCGGTCGAAATGCCGGAGGGTCTCTACTTCGCTGGTTACTCTGAAAAGGACGCTAATCCGGACATGGGCGACTCCGCCATCGTCGAGACCATCGGTCTTGGCGGTTTCGCCATGGCTGCGTCACCCGCAGTCGCCGGATTCATCGGTGCCGGTGCGCCGTCGTCAGCGGGAAATTTCACCCGTGCGATGGGTGAAATCACGGCAGGCCAAAATCCTGAGTGGACAATCGCCGCGCTCGACTTCGCCGGCGTTCCTACCGGAATCGATGTGCGTCTGGTGGTCGAAACCGGGCTGGCGCCGGTCATCAATACCGGCATCGCACATCGAGAGCCCGGGATCGGGCAGGTGGGCGCCGGCGTGGTGAAGGCGCCGATGGCCTGCTTCCAGCAAGCTGTCCGGGCCATTGCGAAAGATCTGGGGGTATCATGAGCGCGTTCGTTCTGAATGAAATTCGAAAAGGTTTCTATCTGGATTCGGTCGCGCTGATGCGGCTGTCGCGTGAGATCGCGTCTGCGCCCGGCATTCTCGAAGCTGCGTTGATGATGGGGACGCCGTCGAATGTTGCCATCATGCGTAACGCTGGACTTCTCGACGGTGATGTCGCTGCACTGGGCAACGATCTCATCCTTGCGGTCAAGGCCGAGAGCGAACAGGCCGCACGGACCGCGCTCGGCGACGCGTTCAAGGCGCTCGATAAGCCAAAGACCCGGAGTGCGGGAGAGGCCGCATGGCGGCCGCGCAGCATTGGCGCGGCGGTCAAGTCCACGCCTAATGCCAATCTGGCGCTGATTTCCGTTCCCGGTGAATTCGCCGCGGCCGAAGCGCGCAAGGCGCTGAACCGCGGGCTTCATGTGCTGATGTTCAGTGACAACGTCTCGATCGCGGACGAACTGTCGCTCAAGCAGCAGGCTCGGGAGTTGGGCCTGCTGATGATGGGGCCGGATTGCGGCACGGCCGTCATCGGCGGTGCGCCGCTGGCGTTCGCCAACAAGCTGAAGCGCGGCAAGATCGGTATCATCGGCGCGTCCGGAACCGGCACGCAGGAAGTCTCGTGTCTGATCTCCGAGGCAGGTGAGGGCATCTCGCACGCGATCGGCGTAGGCGGACGCGACCTGAAGAAGGAAATCGGGGGCATCACAACGCTGATGGCTATGGATGCGCTGGATGCTGATCCGGAGACGGATCGCGTGGTTCTGATTTCCAAACCGCCGCATCCGGATGTTGCGAAGGTTGTGATCGCGCGCATCGCAAAAAGTCCGAAGCCCTATACGGTGTGCTTCATCGGTGCAGCTTCAGCCGCCGATCTGCCGCCGAATGCGAAATTTGCGCGCACCCTGAAAGATGCAGCGGAGCTCGCGCTCGGAGGCCGGACCATCGGCGGCAACTTCAACGTCACGAAGCTTGCCACGCGCTTGCCCCGGCGCAGGGGGGGACGCCGGATCGAGGGTCTGTTTGCCGGAGGGACACTCTGCGCCGAAGCGCAGGTGATCCTCGGAGCCGGCGGACGCAAGGTGGCGTCGAATGCCGCGATTCCGAATGTTCCCTATCTCGATGCGCCGGAGAGCGCTGGCCGGGATCGGATCATCGATCTCGGCGCGGACGAATACACCCAGGGCCGGCCGCATCCCATGATTGATCCATCGGTGCGCGACGACGCCTTGCGTGCGGCACTGAGCGATCCGGAGCTTGCGGTGATTCTCGTCGATCTCGTGATCGGTTACGGCGCGCATGCCGACCCCGCATCGCATCTGGCGGAGATCGTAGCCAACCGGCCTGACAGTGCCCCCATCATCGTCGCTTCGGTGACCGGCACGGAGCTTGACCGGCAGGTGCGCTCCGTGCAGGTCCGGCGTCTGGAGGACGCGGGCATTATGGTCGCGCCGTCGAACGCGCAGGCATGCGAACTCGTGCTGGCTCTTGCGGCCAATGACATGAAGGTGAGCCGTTATGCGAACTCTTAATGAAGTTCCGCGCCGTCTTGTAATCGCCATCGGTGGCAATGCGGTTCATCCGGAAGACATCAGTGGCACCTCCGAAGAGCAAAAGTCCGTTGCGCAGCAGACCGCGGAGGCGCTGTTGCCGCTGGCGCAGATCGACAATGAATTGGTGATCACGCACGGCAATGGCCCCGTGGTCGGCAAGATCATGATGCGTCAGATGCTGACCATGAGCCGCATTCCGCCGATGTCGATGGACATCTGCGTGGCGCACAGTCAGGGCGGCATCGGCTATCTCCTGATGCAGGCGATCGAGAACGCCTTGCGGGAACAGGGCAATCAGCGGCACGTTGCAAGTCTCCTGACCCAGGTGGAAGTCGATGCCGACGATCCCGCCTTCGGCAACCCGACCAAGTTTGTAGGTCCGTTCTTCACGGAAGAGGAAGCCAAGAACATCAGTAAGGAACTGAACTGGGCAATGCGCGAGGATTCCGGTCGCGGCTGGCGTCATGTTGTGCCGTCACCGAAACCAAAACACGTCTGCGATATTTCGCTGGTCGATGCGCTGGTCAAGCGCGGCACCATCGTTATTGCTGGCGGCGGGGGTGGCATGCCGGTGATCCGCGATGCGAAGGGCGTGCGTACCGGCGTGCCTGCGGTCATCGACAAGGATCTGACGTCGGCACACATCGCCAATGTGCTCGATATCGACGAATTGCTGATCCTGACGGCGGTGCCGCGTGTCGCCATCAATTTCGGCAAGCCGAACCAGAAGGAGCTTACGGAGGTCACGCTCGACGAAATCAAGGCCTATCACCGGGAAGGACATTTTCCGCCGGGCAGCATGGGTCCGAAAGTCGATGCGGCAATCCGCTTTCTGGAAGGCGGCGGCAAGCGCGCCATCATCAGTCACCTTGATCATGCGATGCCTGCGCTTCGCGGCGAGACCGGAACGCATATCGTTCGGAACCCATAACCGCTTTCGTACTCACAAGAAGAAAGCTTCGCCGACTGGGAGAAAAGAATCGTAGCTCACTCCGGCATGAACTCAATGATCGCGCTTGGACGCATGACGGGAGTGCATGATCCGCGCAGCGACGGGCGAGCACTCGGGATGTAACCGGTCTCAAGCGTTTCCGCTGTGGACGACGGAGTCGCAGCGGAAACGCTTCGGTGATTGGTTCTACGGCTTGTCGCGCCCCCACGGGAGCAGAGAAGCCGGAAAATCGGCCGCGTAGCGCCGTCCTTTCGGCGGGTGTGGCGGTTCCTGGTATGGATTCGGATCCGGCTCGAGCACCTTGCGATAAAGATGCCACGTGGCATGACCGAGTACGGGCAGAACAACGGCGAGACCGAGGAACAGCGGAATCGATCCGATCACCAGCAGCGCAGCAACAATGAGACCCCACGTCGCCATTGCAACGGGATTCTTCGCCACGACCCGCAGAGAGGTCCGGATGGCATCGATCGTATTCGCATGCCGGTCAAGCATCAGCGGAAACGCCACGACACTGATGCACAAAGCGATGACAGCGAACAGAAAGCCGACGCTGCATCCAACGACCATCAGCTGCAGCCCTTCCTTGGTCGAGAAAATGCGTGAGGCGAAATCGGGAATGCTTGCAGCAGGAGTGTTGCCGAAGATGGCAACGTAAATGGAATCTGCGGTGGTGACCCAGACAACGAAAAGAATGAGCAGGATCACGCCAAGTCCGAGCATGGCTCCGAAAGACGGTGATCGCAGCACGGCAAATGCATCCCATGCGGAAGGCTCTTCCCCGCGCTCGCGCCGGCGGCTGAGCTCGTAGAGCCCAAGCGCGGCGAAGGGACCGATCAGTGCGAAGCCCGCCGCAAGCGGGAACAGCAGCGGCAACACCGAATAGCCGAGCACTGTCCTTGCGATCACAAGTCCGAGCACTGGATAGATGACGCACAGAATAACCGCGTGGCTTGGGATCGCCTTGAAGTCTTCCCAGCCCAGCCGCAAGGCCTCGAGCAGATCGGAGGTTCCGATGTCGCGAACGACAGGGACGGCAGCGCCGGAAGACGCGTCTGGTACAACTTGTGGAATGTTGTCTGAATACGGTGTGGCCATGGCCGCAATCTCCCATGCGTTCGCACCGGCGAGATTGGGCGTCTTTTTCAAGCGACGTTCAATCGCCTTCGTGCGCAGAAATGGCGACCAGATGAGACGGCCAAGTTCACGAAAGAGCTATGCCGGGCAAACCGGGTCGCGACCTGTGGAGCAAGTATAGCGCAACCAGACAAGAATAGCACGCGCTGTTAGATCCATTGTGCATCTGCAAAATTTTTGAAGGCAAGGTGAGAAGACGTTACGCGCTTCTGTGTTCCCGATTGCATTGCGGCATTGTGCGACGGCACAGCACTCAACAAGCATCATCCGTTCGCATGAGCCGGTCTATTGACAATCAAGCCCGGCGAGGAACATCCTCTAGTGGTAATGCCCATAGTTCAATGACACCTGCGATCGCAGCATCTTCGCTGAATTGAACCCGACCGGCATACTTGCTCTTTAAACTGCTGATGTCGGTTTCGATGTTGCGACCGGTTAAGGGGGCAAGGCGGCCAGCATTGCGATGGCTATCTTGAGGCATGCCATCCCGTGTCGACATGAGCCGTGCCCCTTAAGTCTTGTCCGTAGCCTCTAGAGGCAAGGATGAACAAGGCATGGCTGTAGCACTCATACTGCTTTTGATCGCGATCGCTTCCGTGCTGTTCCACCTCTGGAGTCCGTGGTGGTGGACGCCGATTGCTTCAAACTGGAGCTACATCGACGACACCATCACGATGACGTTCTGGATCACCGGAGCGGTGTTCTTCGCGGTGATCGCGTTTATGGCCTATTGCGTCTTCCGCTTTCATCACAAGGAGGGAAGGCGGGCAGCCTACGAGCCGGAAAACAAGAAGCTCGAATTGTGGCTCACGATAGGAACCGCCATCGGCGTCGGCGCAATGCTCGCCCCCGGTCTGGTGGTCTGGCACCAGTTCGTCACCGTTCCGGCCAACGCCACCGAAATTGAGGTCATGGGCCAGCAATGGCGCTGGAGCTACCGCCTTCCGGGTAAGGATGGCCGGCTTGGCACAACTGATGCCCGCAACATCAGCGCCGAAAATCCCCTTGGACTGAATCCAAACGACCCGAACGGACAGGATGACGTCGTGATTGAAAACGACGATCTTCATCTGCCTGTAGGAAAACCGGTGAAGGTATTGCTGCGCTCGATCGACGTCCTGCATGATTTCTACGTGCCTGAGTTCCGGTCGAAGATGGACATGGTGCCCGGCTCCGTTACCTATTTCTGGTTCACTCCAACGCGAACCGGGACGTTTGAGGTCCTCTGCGCAGAGCTGTGCGGCATCGCGCACGCGCAAATGCGAAGCAAGGTTATTGTTCAGGAAGAGAAGGACTATCACGCGTGGCTTGAGAAGCAGCAGACGTTTGCGGAGCTATCCGGTGAGCGCAACATCATGAAGGCAATTTTCAAGACAGGCAGTGAATGAAAAATACTGATGAAGAGGCGCCGCACCTCGTGAGGCTAACTCCTCTCGGATGAGTGGAAGACCAAGGAGGACATTTCGATGGTTGATGTCCCGTCTGACGTGCTCGCAGGAATTCCGCCTGCTGAAGTGGGTGAGGTCGATCTTTATCATCCGCATAGCTGGTGGACCAAATACGTCTTCTCGCAGGATGCGAAAGTCATCGCGATCCAGTACTCGCTCACCGCGATGGCCATCGGCATGGTCGCGCTGGTGCTCTCGTGGCTGATGCGGCTGCAACTTGGATTCCCCGGTACCTTTTCATTCATCGATCCAAGCCAGTATCTCCAGTTTATCACCATGCACGGCATGATCATGGTGATCTATCTTCTCACGGCGCTGTTTCTCGGAGGTTTCGGAAACTACCTCATCCCGTTGATGGTCGGCGCGCGCGACATGGTTTTCCCGTACGCCAATATGCTGAGCTACTGGATTTACCTGCTTGCCGTGCTGGTGCTGGTGGCGACCTTCTTCGTGCCCGGTGGACCGACCGGCGCCGGATGGACGCTCTATCCGCCGCAGGCAGTTCTCTCCGGAACGCCAGGACAGGAGGCCGGCATCATCATGATGCTGCTGTCACTGGTTCTGTTCATCATCGGCTTCACCATGGGCGGCCTGAACTATGTGGTGACAGTACTGCAGGCCCGCACGCGCGGGATGACGCTGATGCGAATGCCACTGACGGTGTGGGGAATTTTCACAGCGACCGTGATGGCGCTGCTCGCTTTTCCCGCTCTGTTCGTCGCCTCGGTGATGATGCTTCTTGACCGGCTTCTCGGCACCAGCTTCTTCATGCCCACGCTGGTGGAAATGGGCCAGCAGATGAAGTACTCCGGCGGGAGCCCGCTGTTGTTCCAGCATCTGTTCTGGTTCTTCGGTCATCCCGAGGTCTATATCGTCGCGCTGCCGGCTTTCGGGATCGTCTCCGATCTCATCAGCACCCACGCACGCAAGAACATTTTTGGCTATCGCATGATGGTGTGGGCGATCGTCGGAATCGGCGCGCTGAGCTTCGTGGTGTGGGCGCACCACATGTATGTCAGCGGCATGAATCCGAAATTCGGCTTCTTCTTTGCGACGACGACGCTGATCATCGCGGTGCCGACTGCGATCAAGGTCTACAACTGGGTCCTGACCCTGTGGCGCGGCGACATTCATCTCACCATCCCGATGCTGTTCGCGCTCGCGTTCATTGTCACCTTCGTCAACGGCGGCTTGACCGGCCTCTTCCTCGGTAACGTCGTTGTGGATGTTCCGTTGTCCGACACGATGTTCGTCGTCGCACATTTTCACATGGTGATGGGCATTGCGCCGATCATGGTCGTGTTCGGTGCGATCTATCACTGGTACCCGAAAGTCACCGGGCGGATGCTGAACGAATCGCTCGGGCGTTTTCACTTCTGGGTGACGTTCATTGGCGCCTACGCAGTCTTCTTCCCGATGCACTATCTCGGGCTGCTGGGTATGCCGCGCCGTTATCATGACATTGGCGATACGGCATTCGTCCCGGCATCCGCCCACGATCTGAACGCATTCATGAGCATCGCAGCCTTGATCGTGGGATTCGCCCAGCTTGTGTTCGTGTTCAATCTGTTCTGGAGCCTGCGCAAGGGGAAAGAGGCTGGCGGCAATCCGTGGCGGGCGACCACGCTGGAATGGCAAACGCCTGAAACTCCGCCGGCGCATGGCAACTGGGGCAAGGAACTCCCCGTCGTCTATCGCTGGGCCTACGATTACAGCGTGCCCGGTGCTGCGCAGGATTTCATTCCGCAGAATGAGCCACCGGCTGCTCTTGCACTGAAGGGGACGCATCCGTGACAGCAATTGTCCTGTTCATGGCTGGAATCGCGGCCATTGCGGGATGGTGGCTCTCGCAGCAGCGCCTTGCCGCCAAGCCATGGCTGGAGGAGGGCGTCATTGGCGATTTTCCCGATGGGAGCGTTTCGTCGCTGCCGCCCGCGAAGATTGGACTGGGTGTGTTTCTGGCGGTCGTCGGATCGTTGTTTGCCCTCTTCATCAGTGCGTACTCCATGCGCATGGAGCTGATTGACTGGCGGTCGATGCCGGTACCGAAGCTGTTGTGGTTCAACACCGGCGTTTTGATCGTAAGCAGCGCAGCACTTCAATGGGCGCAAGTCGCGGCGCGCCGGGATGACGGTGACAATGTGCTTATCGGCTTGCTCGCAGGAGGCGTCTCTGCCGTCGTTTTTGTGATTGGCCAGTTGCTGGCGTGGCAACAACTCAACGTAGCCGGTTATTTTTTGACGGCTAACCCGGCCAATGCCTTCTTCTATCTCATCACCGCGGTTCACGGACTGCATGTGCTGGGCGGCCTCGCGGCGCTGGGCAGGACCGTCGCCAAGGCTTGGCGCGGCGTTGAGGTCTCGCGGCTGCGGTTGAGCGTCGAACTGTGCACCATGTACTGGCACTTCCTGCTTCTGGTTTGGCTGATCCTGCTTGCGTTGTTGACTGGCTGGGCGGACGATTTCGCCGCCATCTGCCGCCAACTGCTGACTTAAGGAGATTGGACCGATGGCGGAGACTGTGCTGACAAACACCGGACAATCCCACACACGGGCTAAGGGCTGGCGAGGCATTACGGCCGACTGGTCGTCAGATCAGCGGGCGTTCAAGAATGTCTCGTGGGGCAAGGCCATGATGTGGATCTTTCTCCTCAGCGACACCTTCATTTTCGGCTGTTTTCTGCTGTCATATATGACGGCGCGGATGTCGACGACGGTGCCTTGGCCGAACCCCAGTGAAGTGTTCGCGCTCGAGATCGCCGGACATCATATGCCGCTGATCCTGATTGCCATCATGACCTTCGTGCTCATCAGCAGCAGCGGAACCATGGCGATGGCCGTCAACTGCGGCTATCGGCGCGACCGCCGCAAGACTGCGATCCTGATGCTGGTGACGGCTGCATTCGGCGCGACGTTCGTCGGCATGCAGGCCTTTGAGTGGACAAAGCTGATCATGGAGGGTGTCCGGCCATGGGAGAATCCGTGGGGGGCAGCGCAGTTCGGCTCATGCTTCTTCATGATTACGGGTTTCCACGGAACGCACGTCACCATCGGCGTGATTTTCCTGATCATCATCGCGCGAAAAGTCTGGCGAGGGGATTTCGACACCGAGCGGCGCGGCTTTTTCACGAGCCGGAAGGGACATTACGAGATCGTCGAAATCACCGGACTCTATTGGCATTTCGTCGATCTGGTGTGGGTCTTCATTTTTGCGTTTTTCTATTTGTGGTGAGGTGACACATGGCTGAAGTCACGATGAACGGAGTTTCTCATGCGGTACCGGCTGCTGCACATGCCGAGGGACAACAGCATCCGATCAAGCTGTACCTCGTGGTCTGGGCATGGCTGTTTGTGCTGAGCGCCTGCTCTTATCTCGTCGATTATTTCGGCGTTCACGGATATCTACGCTGGTCGCTGATCCTGCTGTTCATGATTCTGAAGGCAGGTTTGATTGTGGCGGTCTTCATGCATATGGCCTGGGAGCGCCTGGCGCTGAGTTATGCCATCCTGCTGCCGCCGCTGGTGTTGCTGGTGTTCGTGGGCATCATGGTTCTGGAGTCGGACTACACCTTTTTGACCCGGATCGTGTTCTTCAAGTCAGGGGCGTGAGACTGGTGGGGGCCTCGTACGTACGGAGGACTGCCATGACGACATATATCATGCTGGCGAACTGGACCGACAAAGGCGTGCACGCCGTGAAGGACTCGCCGCGCCGTCTGGATGCGGCGAAGAAGGCGCTCAAGGATATGGACGGCGAGTTCAAATCATTTTTCCTGACCATGGGACAATATGACATCGTCGCGGTTTACGAAGCTCCGGACGATGCGGTTGCTGCGCGTTTCAACCTGCAACTTGGAATGATGGGAAATATCAGGACGCGCACATTGAAGGCGTTCCCCGAAGCAGCTTACCGGGAAATCATCAATTCGCTGGGCTAACCCGCCAACAGCGCGCTCGTTTCAGATTTGGTTTTCTCAGCCGTTCTGTTTGTCAGACATGGAGTGGTCGCATGCGCATTTTCATTCTCGTCGTAGGAGCAGGGCTTCTCTCGGTTGTTCCCGCCACCGCCCAGGATGCGGCCGCAGGCGAGAAGGTTTTTGCTCAGTGCAGGGCTTGCCACCAGATCGGCGAAAGCGCGAAGAATGCCGTCGGGCCCGTGCTCAACGGACTGTTCGGGCGCAAAGCCGGGAGTATCGAAGGCTTCAACTACTCGGCGGCGAACAAGAACTCCGGCCTCACCTGGGATGAAGCGACCTTCCGGGACTACATCAAGGATCCAAAAGCCAAGATTCCGGGCACCAAGATGATTTTCCCGGGCCTGAAAGATCCAAAGCAGATTGACGATGTCGTCGCCTACCTCAAGCAGTTCGATTCCAAAGGAAAGAAAGCGGAGGCAGTTCCATCGGGCATCAGGCAGGCGAGCCTGAAATGAAGTGCTGTCCTGGTAGCTCTCTAGTTTCGCCCGGGTCCAACGGTCTGCGTGCCGGGGGGCAGGAAGGTGTTCCTGCGTCCATGATTGCCCTTGCCGGGGCATGCAGATCGGCGTTGGAGCCCTTACTCGGTGCGGCGGTTGGCGCAGCAGATACCCTGCCGCCAATCATATCCACGCACTGTCACACTCGGCTGCTTAGATGGGAAGCGGGTAAACATGAGTGGTATCCATCGCTCTTCCGAAATAGATGATTTTATATTCATCTAGTAAATCAATGACTTGGTCGTGTGTTACTGAGTGGTAAACGCTGTCACACCGCTGTCATGTGGATTTCATAAAAAGTGCAGGCTCGGCCTTCTAAGAAGGCGGCCTCGAAGCGCGATAACGATCTCGAACGGTCAGGCGCTTTGTTCACACGATGGAGAGACCCAGTGAATTTCATTAAAAAAGCGATCGTCGCTGCCGGCCTTGTCGCCGCATCGACCTCGGCCTTTGCTGCCGACATCACCGGCGCGGGTGCGACGTTCCCGTTCCCCGTCTACTCGAAGTGGGCTGACGCTTACAAGAAAGAGACCGGCAACGGTCTGAACTACCAGTCGATCGGTTCCGGCGCCGGCATCAAGCAGATTCAGGCCAAGACCGTGACCTTCGGCGCGACCGACGCGCCTCTCAAGGCTGAACAGCTCGAGAAGGATGGCCTCATTCAGTGGCCGATGGTGATGGGCGCGATCGTGCCTGTCGTGAACCTCGAAGGCATTAAGCCGGGCGAACTGGTGCTCTCCGGCGAACTGCTGGGCGACATCTATCTCGGCAAGGTCACCAAGTGGAACGACCCCGCAATCGCCAAGCTGAACCCGAAGCTGACGCTGCCGACCGATGCCATCACCGTGGTGCGTCGTTCGGACGGTTCGGGAACGACCTTCAACTTCACCGACTATCTGTCGAAGGCCAGCCCTGAGTGGAAGGCCAAGGTTGGTCAGGGGACCGCTGTTGAATGGCCCACCGGCGTCGGCGCCAAGGGCAACGAAGGCGTAGCCGGCAACGTCGGCCAGACCAAGAACTCGATCGGTTATGTCGAGTATGCCTATGCCAAGCAGAACAAGCTGACCTACACTGCGATGATCAACAAGGCCGGCAAGACCGTGCAGCCGACCGTTGCTGCTTTCCAGGCGGCGGCTTCCAATGCTGATTGGGCCAAGGCTCCGGGCTACTACGTGATCCTGACCGACCAGCCGGGCGAAGCTTCGTGGCCGATCACCGCCGCAACCTTCATCCTGATGCACAAGACCCCGGTCGACAAGGCTGCCTCTGCGGAAGCGATCAAGTTCTTCAAGTGGTCGTTCGAGAAGGGCGCCAAGATGGCTGAAGAGCTCGACTACATCCCGATGCCTGAGCCGGTGGTCAAGCTGATTGAAAAGACCTGGTCGGCTGACATCAAGAGCTAAGCAAATGTTCCGGAGGAGAGGCTTGCCTCTCCTCCGTTTTCTTGGACTACCGCTGGCGTAACGACGTGTGCGGCCGGCAACTATGTAAAGTGAATGGGACAGGGGACTAGCGTGGCAGAGATGGCGGTTCAGAGCACCTCAATGGAAGCAGCCGGACCTTACGATCGCGCAAAAGCTCTGAGCGCATTCAAGTTCGGCGACAAGGCATTCTACTGGACCACCAGGGTCTGCGCGATCGCCGTCTTGCTTATTCTCGGTGGCATTATTCTATCGCTGATCGCAGGCGCATGGCCCGCGATGAAGGAATACGGGTTTGCATTCCTCTGGACGCAGCGCTGGGCGCCGTCCGCTGATCCTCCGGTTCTGGGCGCGCTTGGCCCGATCTACGGCACGCTGATAACCTCGGTGATCGCGATGATTATCGCCATCCCGGTCGGTATCGGTATCGCGATCTTCCTGACCGAGCTTTGCCCGCAGTGGCTGCGCCGTCCGATCGGCATCGCCGTCGAACTGCTCGCAGGGATTCCGTCGATCATCTACGGCATGTGGGGCTTCTTCGTACTTGGTCCATTCCTGGCAAACTCATTCCAGCCTTTCATGATCCGGCTGTTTGACGGTGTGCCCGTCCTCGGCACGATTTTCGCGGGGCCGCCGTCCTACCTCAGCCTTTTCAATGCCGCGCTGATTCTGGCCATCATGGTGCTGCCCTTCATCACCGCGATTTCCGTCGACGTATTCAAGACGGTGCCGCCAGTGCTGAAGGAGGCGGCCTATGGTGTCGGCTGCACCACCTGGGAAGTCGTCCGCAACGTCGTGATCCCTTATACCAAGGTCGGCGTGATCGGCGGCATCATGCTCGCACTCGGCCGCGCGCTCGGCGAGACGATGGCGGTGACATTCATTATCGGAAACTCGTTCCGGATATCCTCATCGGTCTTTGCTCCGGGCACGACAATTTCAGCGGCCATCGCCAGCGAATTTGCCGAAAGCGACGGTCTGCATCAGTCCGGTCTCATTCTGCTTGGCTTGCTGTTGTTCGTACTGACGTTCTTCGTGCTCGCAGCAGCGCGGCTGATGCTGATGCGTCTTGAAAAGAAGGCGGGGAACTAAGTCATGAACCCGATCTATGCCTCTCGCCGCCGCTGGGACATCGTCATCCGGTTCTTGTGCCTTGGCGCAGCTGTTTTCGGCGTGACCTGGCTCGCGCTGATCCTGTTCACGCTGTTCTACAACGGCTTTGCTGGCCTGCATCTCGGTGTCTTCACCGAGAATACGCCGCCGCCCGGATCTACCGATGGCGGATTGCTGAACGCCATCGTTGGCTCGATCATTATGACGGTGTTTGGCGTCGGCATCGGCGCGCCGATCGGATTGTTCGCCGGCACTTATCTCGCCGAATACGGCAAACACGACCGCCTGACCTCGGTGATCCGCTTCATCAACGACATCCTGCTGAGCGCGCCATCGATCATCATTGGTTTGTTCGTGTATGGTGCGGTCGTTGTACCGATGGGCGGCTTCTCGGCGCTGGCCGGCACGCTGGCGCTTGCGGTGATCGTGATCCCGGTCGTGGTGCGCACCACCGAAGACATGCTTGGTCTCGTGCCCAATCCGCTGCGTGAAGCAGCATCTGCACTCGGTCTTCCGCGTTCGCTTGTCATCAAGCGTATCGCTTATCGCGCTGCGCGCGCCGGCCTCATCACCGGCGTCCTGCTGGCGACGGCACGCGTTGCTGGCGAAACCGCGCCGCTGCTGTTCACTGCGCTGAGCAACCAGTTCTTCAGTCTCGATCTGACCAAGACGATGGCGAACCTGCCGGTGACCATCAACAACTTCGTCCAAAGCCCCTACGACTACTGGAAACAGCTCGCATGGACCGGGGCTTTGCTTATCACCTTGACCGTACTTGCCCTTAACATTGGCGCGCGCATTCTCGGCGCCGAGAGGACATCGAAATGAACGAGCAGCTTTCTGTCAGCGTAGATCTTTCCCGCAGCCCCGTACCGGGTGGTATTGGCCGGCTTGATGCGCGGCCCAAGGTGACCGCGCGCGATCTGAATTTCTATTATGGCGAGCACCACGCCCTGAAGAGCATCAATCTTGTTCTCGGCGAGAACCGCGTGACCGCCTTCATCGGACCGTCGGGCTGCGGCAAATCCACATTGCTGCGCATCTTCAACCGCATGTACGACCTTTATCCCGGTCAGCGAGCGGTCGGCCAGTTGATGCTGGACTCGACCAATATTCTTGATCCGAAACTGGACCTGAATTTGCTGCGCGCCCGGATCGGTATGGTGTTCCAGAAGCCGACCCCATTCCCGATGACGATCTATGAGAATATCGCGTTCGGTATCCGGCTCTATGAAAAGATTTCGAAGTCCGAAATGGACGGCCGCGTCGAGGCCGCGTTGAAGGGCGGCGCGCTCTGGAACGAGGTCAAGGACAAGCTGAACGCCAGCGGCCTCAGCCTGTCCGGCGGCCAGCAGCAGCGCCTGTGCATCGCACGCACTGTCGCCGTCCGTCCTGAGGTCATCCTGTTCGACGAACCTTGCTCGGCGCTCGATCCGATCTCGACGGCCAAGGTCGAAGAACTGATCCAGGAACTCAAGGAGGACTACACGATCGCCATCGTGACGCATAATATGCAGCAGGCGGCGCGTGTGTCTGACAAGACAGCGTTCATGTATCTTGGTGAGCTGGTCGAGTTCGACGACACCAACAAGATATTCACTTCGCCGACCGACCGGCGCACACAAGATTACATCACCGGCCGCTTCGGCTGACGCGCATTCGCGGGAGAAAACATATCATGGCTTCAGATCATACCGCCAAAGCGTTCGACGACGACCTTCAGGAACTCAACCGGCTCGTGGCCGAGATGGGCGGACTGGCAGAACGGCAGATCGTCGATTCCGTCGATGCGTTGATCCGGCGCGACGTCGCGCTGGGCAAGCGCGTTGTCGCGGCCGACCTCGAGATCGATAAACTGCAGCACTTGATCGAGGAACGCGCGGTGCTGACGATCGCTCGCCGCCAGCCGATGGCGGTCGATCTGCGTGAAATCGTCAGTTCGATGCGCGTTGCCACCGATCTGGAGCGCATCGGCGACCTGTCGAAGAACATCGGCAAGCGCGTCGCAGCGCTCGACAGCGATTTCCATCCGCTGAAGCTGATCCGTGGCCTTGAACACATGACCGACCTCGTTCAGTCGCAAGTCAAGTCGGTGCTCGATGCATATGCGGCGCACGATCTGCCTGCCGCGATGACCGTCTGGAAGGGCGACGAAGAGGTCGATGCAATCTGCACGTCCCTGTTCCGCGAGCTTCTGACCTATATGATGGAAGACCCGCGCAATATCGGTTTCTGTATTCACTTGATGTTCTGCGCCAAGAATATTGAACGGATCGGCGACCATGCGACCAACATCGCCGAGACGGTTTTCTACATGATCGAAGGCCAGCAGATGCTCGATCAGCGCCCGAAGGGCGACATGACGAACTTTGCAACGGCCGCGTCAGGCAGTTAATTTGTAAGACGAACTAAAGGACTTGAAATGAGCGCCCGAATTCTTGTGGTCGAGGACGAAGAGGCGTTGACCACGCTGCTTCGCTACAACCTGGATGCCGAGGGCTACGACGTCGAGACGGTTGCCCGCGGCGACGATGCGGACACCCGGCTCAAGGAACATGTTCCCGATCTCATCGTGCTCGACTGGATGCTTCCAGGCCTGTCCGGGATCGAGCTTTGCCGCCGGTTGCGTGCACGACCCGAGACCAAGCAGATTCCGATCATCATGCTGACCGCGCGCGGCGAGGAAAGCGAAAGGGTGAGGGGCCTTGCGACTGGAGCGGACGACTATATCGTCAAACCGTTCTCGGTGCCGGAACTGCTGGCGCGTGTGAAGGGTCTGCTGCGGCGCGCAAGTCCCGAACGCCTCGCGACCGTTCTCGCCTTTGGCGACATCGAACTAGATCGTGACCGGCGGCGCGTTGCCCGTTCTGGCCGCCCGATCGACTTGGGCCCGACCGAATACCGGCTTCTGGAGTTCTTCCTGGAACACCCGGGGCGTGTGTTCAGCCGCGAGCAGCTGCTCGATGGCGTGTGGGGCCGTGACATCTATATCGACGAGCGCACGGTGGACGTACACATCGGCCGTCTCAGGAAGCTGCTAAATCTTGGGCGCGAGTCGGATCCGATCCGCACGGTTCGTGGCGCGGGCTACGCGCTTGACGATCGCTTCGCCAAGGCTGATTCGCAAAACTGAGTCGCAAGTTGCCTGACCTTCACCTCGCATAAGCAGGGTGTTGGTCATCGGCAGCGACGTGCCTCACACAGGGTTGACGACGTCGCCGTCTTCCTTGACGAACCTGCCTATGTGAGGATTTGGCAGAACGTCGAGCACAGCCTCCGAAGGCCGGCACAGCTTGACGCCCTTAGGTGTCACGACGATCGGCCGATTGATCAGGATTGGGTGTGCGAGCATCTGATCGATCAGATCATCATCTGTCCATTTCGGATCGCCGAGCCCAAGCTCGGCATAGGGTGTGCCCTTCTCGCGCAAAAGCGAGCGCACAGAAACTCCCATCGCCGCAATGAGCTCGATCAGTTCTGAGCGGGTGGGCGGCTGCTTCAGATACTCGATAATTGTGGGCTCGATGCCGCTTTGCCGGATCATTGCCAGCGTGTTGCGGGACGTTCCGCAATCCGGGTTGTGATAGATGGTGACGTTCATGGCTGCATCCGTCTTTTAACCCGGCCAATCCGGTTTTCGACCGCTCAAGCCTTGTACGTTGACGGCCGGAATGCGTCGAGTCCGGGCCTTGCGCTTGCTTGTTTTATCGAGCCTCCAAGTCTACGCTCGCCGCGCGAACGTCGTTTGGGATGCAGGAATCGATGAGGCCGAGACTAGCCGATGTTGCACGTATGGCGGGGGTCGACGTATCCACCGCTTCGCGGGTGCTGCGCGGCGAGGAGAGCCAGCGCATTCGTCCGGAGACGCGAGAGCGGATTCTCGAAAGCGCTCGTAGTCTGGATTATTCACCAAATACGCTCGCGCAGGGTTTGCGAACGTCACGCAGCCGGACGCTCGGTCTCATCGTTCCGCAACTCGATAACCCGGTGTTTGCGTCTGCCATTCGCGGTGCCGAAAAATCCTCCGCACGGCATGGCTATTCGTTGCTGATTGCGCACCGGGAGTCGGGCGCGACCGACGCCGTCTATCACCGTCTGTCTCACGGCAACCGCGCCGACGGGCTGCTGGTTGCGAGCCTCGACGATGACGCCCTGTTGCGCGAAGAGCTTGAATCGACCCATACGCCATTCGTGCTACTCAACCGGCAACTGTCCGGCAGCCCTTATTGCGTCGTGCTCGACAGCCGCGCCGCTGCGGCAATTGCCGTCGATCATCTGGCGCAGATGGGTCACAAGCGGATCGCACATCTTGCGGGCCGTCCTGGGGGGTTCAACGCCGGCGAACGATTGGCCGGATATCGCGACGGATTGAAGCGGCACGGTATTCCGTTCGATCCGAAGCTGGTCGCCGTTGCTGGATACACGGCGGAGGGCGGAGCGGATGCGATGCGCAGTCTTCTTGCACTGAAGCCGACGGCTGTTCTTGGCGCCACGCTGGTCACCGCGGCGGGTGCGATGGCTCTGTTGCATGAAGCGGGTCTTCAAATTCCACGCGACATATCGGTGATGGGCCTGCACGATGCGCCGGTTGCGACAATGCTCTATCCGCAATTGACGTCGGTGAAGATGCCTACGGAGTTGATGGGTGAAATTGCTTCCGATCTTCTGATCGATCTTTTGAACGGCGGTACGCCGCAACCTGTCGCGCCTCTCGCGCCAGACGGTCTCGTCATCCGCGCTTCCACAGGCCCAGCCCCGCGCTAAATTTTAACTTGACCGCAGGGGCCGTTTGTAAGACGTTTGAACAAACGATTGTGCAAGCCATTTGTTCAATCACGAGAAAATATAATGCGATCAGGGGAGTGCGCCGAGTGAGCGTGGCGAATTTGGCCTCTGAAAAGGGGCTGTCATGACTGCAACCACCATCGCCGCCGTGCGCGAAACCGATCGTGTCGATGAAAGCCTCGTCTCTGCTTTTGGGGCAATCGTCGGTAATGACAACGTTCTAGCATCATTCGATCAGCGCCTCGGCTATGCGCGCGATCGCCTGCCATTCGCTGTTTTCCGCGAGCGCGCAGGCACTCTTGCCGGAGCGGTGCCGCGTCTCGTTGTGCGTCCAGCGAACGAGGATGAGATTATTCGCGTCGTTCAGCTTGCCAGGGCGCGGAATACTCCCATCATTCCCTATGGCAACGGCTCGGGTGTTCTGGGCGGCGCGATTCCGCTCGGCGGCGAGATCATGCTGGACACGCGCCGGCTCGATAAAATCGTTTCGATCAACCCGACCGATGCAGTCGTGACCGTGCAGGCGGGCATGAACGGCGCCGAGTTCGAGCGTCAGCTCAATGAAGCCGGATACACGTGCGGTCATTTACCGCAGTCGATCGAGATTTCCACCGTCGGCGGCTGGCTCGCCTGCCGTGGCGGAGGACAGGCCAGCAGTCGTTATGGAAAGATCGAGGACATCGTTGCCGGTTTGAAAGCTGTGCTGCCGGACGGCACGCCGCTTGAAGTGCGCCCGGTTGCGCGGCGCTCGGTCGGTCCGTCAATCCGAGATCTGATGATCGGCGGTGAAGGTGCCTTCGGCATTATTACGGAGGCCACGCTGCGAATCTGGAAAAAGCCTGAGATCGAGCGCGGTGTTGTGCTGGCGTTTCCGACGCAGCAGGCGGCTTGGGACTGCGCGCGGCTCATTATGCAAGCAGAACTGCGCCCGGCCGTCGTGCGTCTTTACGATCGGGTTGAGAGCGATGAGCGTACTAAGGACATCGCATTGTTCAAGACCAAGCCCTATCTGGCCATGATGATGTTCAGTGGCAGCGAGCCGCTGGTCACAGTCGAGCAGGATATGGCGCTGGCGATCGCCAAGGAACTTGGCGGCGAAATCGGGCCTGATGCTCCGTTTCACCATTGGAAGGAAAACCGCTACGTCGCTTACTCGCAGAAGTGGCACGATGCGGGCTATTTCAATGACACCATCGAGGTGACCGGCAACTGGTCGGCAATCCCCGCGATGTATGACGCCATCGGCAACGCTGTACGCAAGATTCATCCGGGCGTTCATTTCGGCGCGCACTGGTCGCACGTCTATCCCGAAGGCGCATGCCAATACATGACGATCCGCCTGCCGCCGATGGCAGATGAGGTAGCGCTGCCGATCCACGCCAGACTTTGGGATGCGGTGCAGGAACTGACGCTCGATCACGGCGGCTCGATCGCGCATCATCACGGCGCCGGCTTGTTCAGAAATCCATGGATGCAGCGCGAACTCGGCGCGGGTCTCAATGTGCTCCAGACAATCAAGGATGCGCTCGATCCCGCCAATCTCCTGAATCCCGGCAAGCTAGGTTTGCGTCCGGGGCCTAACGCGAAAGACATTCGCCGTGATTGACAGGACGCGCAGCGGCGCGGCATTCGGGGAGGGTGCGCATGGCTGTGTCTGATCCTCTCCTGGTCGGCATTGATCTCGGTGCCGGCTCGCTCAAGATCAGCATCATCAGGAGTGATGGTTCGCTGGTCAGCGAGGCGTCCGCGCCCGTCGCGACGTCGTCGCCACATCCGGGCTGGAGCGAGCAGAACCCTGATGACTGGTGGTTGGCGGCTTGCGATGCGTTACGCCGCGGTTTGAAAGCGTCCGGGCGCCCCGCGTCCGATATCGCCGCGATTTCGTTCTCGGCCGGCGCTCACACGCAGGTGCTCGAGGATGCCGACGGCCAAGTGATCCGCCCCGCGATTTTATGGAACGATCAGCGCAGCCGCGAGGAGACGCAGCAGCTTCGCGACAAGGCTGACGCGCGTATTCTGGAGATCGGGGCCAATCGCGCCAACCCGACCTGGACGTTGCCGCAGATGCAGTGGCTGCGCACGCATGAGCCGGAAGCGTTCGCGCGCGTCAGGCGGCTTTATATCGCCAAGGATTGGCTGCGCGCGCAATTCACCGGTACTTGGGAGACCGATACCATTGATGCTCTGGGCACTCTGATGCTGGATGCACAGAAGGGAGAGTGGTCGAAAGAGCTGTGCGACATGATTGGCTGGCCGATGGCAACATTGCCGCCGATCGTCAAGCCGAGCGCCATCGTCGGTAAGGTGACGGCGAAAGCTGCGCAGGCGACGGGCCTGGCGGAAGGCACGCCGGTGGTCTGCGGCACGTCCGATACCGCAGCGGAGACTTTTGGCGCGGGCATGGTGCGCGAGGGAATGGGGGTCGTGAAACTCGCGACCGCCGCGACAGTCAATGTGCTGTCGCGCAAGGCCCAGCCAGACTTCTCGCTGATCAATTACTATCATGTCGTGCCGGACCACTGGTACGTTATTGCCGCTACCAACTCCTGCGCGTCAGCGCACAAATGGCTGCGCGATACATTCTTCCGCCGTGACGGTGAAGACGGCAGCGCAGTTTTCGATGCCATGGATACCCGAGCATCTGCGGTGCGGCCAGGCGCAGAGGGATTGTTCTTCCATCCTTATCTGAATGGCGAACGCAGCCCTTACTGGGACCCGCTGCTGCGGGCGGATTTCGTCGGTGCAGGCTTCAACCACGGCGGCGGCCATTTTGTCCGCGCGCTCTACGAGGGCGTGGCCTATTCCCTGCGGGATTGTCTTGAGGTCATGAAGTCCAAGGGTCTTGGATTTTCGACGGCGCGCTTGACGGGTGGCGGCGCGCGCAGCGCCTTGTGGCGACAGATCGTCGCCGACGTGCTGAACATCACGGTTGAACTGCCAGCCGTCGCTGATGCCTCGTATGGCGCGGCATTGCTGGCAGGTGTCGGCATTGGCGTTTTCAAGGATGAGCGTGCAGCCGCCGGTGTCGTTCAAATCGTATCGCGGGCGGTGCCGGATCCGGCGCGAACCGCTGTCTACGATCAGGGTTTTCCGATTTACCGCGATATTCAGAAGGCGCTCGCGCCGATCAATCATCGCATCCACGGTTTCGTGGCCGGTCAGAACAAGTGATGCATGTCAGAGATTAGGCTCGAAAAGGTTCGCAAGGCTTACGGTCCGGTTGTCGCCGTTCACGGCGTTGATCTGACGATTCGCGACGGTGAATTCGTGGTGTTCCTGGGGCCATCAGGCTGCGGAAAGTCGACAACGCTGCGCATGATGGCGGGCCTTGAGGAAATTACCTCGGGCAAACTCTTTATCGGTGACCGCGATGTTACCGCGCTGGAGCCGAAAGATCGCAACATCGCCATGGTGTTCCAGAACTACGCACTCTATCCGCACAAGACGATTTACGAGAATCTCGCCTTCGGTTTGCGGATGCGAAAGATGGATCCCGCGCAGATTGACATGCGGGTCCAGCGCGCAGCAAAGATGCTGGGTCTTGATGAATTCCTGAAGCGTAAGCCGAAACAGCTTTCGGGCGGCCAGATGCAGCGCGTCGCACTCGGCCGTGCGCTCGTGCGTGAACCTGAGGTGTTTTTGCTGGACGAGCCGCTGTCGAACCTGGACGCCAAGCTGCGTGTCCGGATGCGAGAGGAGATCGCCCGCCTGCACCAGGAAGTCGGCACCAGCATGGTGTATGTGACCCACGATCAGGTCGAGGCGATGACGCTTGCCAATCGCATCGTCATCATGCGCGACGGTCACGTGCAGCAGGTTGGGGCTCCGCTCGAAGTTTACGATCGCCCCGTGAATCTGTTTGTGGCGGGATTTATCGGTTCGCCGGAAATGAATCTTGTCGAAGGACGAGCGTTCAATGGCGTGTTCGAGAGTGGTGCGCTGCGGGTTTCTCTGCCCGAGCAATACCGAGCGGCCAACGAGGATGTCGTGCTCGGTATCCGGCCCGAACATATCGCGCTTGGCGAGGGACCCGACGCGCTGGCATTTGAGGTCGGCGTCATCGAGCAACTAGGAGCTCAGACACTGACGATCGGAGAAGTGAGCGGGGCTCGTCTGCGTATTCTTACCGACCGTGTCGATAACTGGAAGTTCGGCCAACGAATTCCCGTCCGGCTGCAGGCCGGACGGCTCCACCTGTTCTCGAAGTCAACGGGGCAGCGACTTTAAGACGACCAAGAAACCAAAACGAACGTTCAAAACAGTGAAATTTCTAGGGGAGACAAGGGAAATGGCTAAAGACGGGATATCGAATATCGATCGCCGTACGCTCATCAAGGGCGCGGGTGCGGTTGGGGCGGGTCTTGCGGCAGGCACGCTCGGCGCACCGGCGGTATGGGGCCAGGGCAAGAAAACCATCCGCTTCCTGAACACCGAAACTTCCATCGACAGCATTCGCGCGCTGAAAGTTGCGTGTGCCGAGTATGAGCGGATGACAGGTACGCAAGTTATTGTTGACTCGGTGCCGCTCGACGATGCCTTCACCAAGGTGACGACGTCTCTGCGCGGCGGTCAGCCCTATGATATCGCGACATTCGCATTCGTCGGTCACGTTCTGCTGCTGCAGGCCGAAGGGCATTTGATGCCGCTGACCGAACTGACCAGCAAGCACAAGTGGGGACCGAAAATTCTCTTCCCCATCAAGAATGAGGTCTACTGGTATCCCTACGACTACAATCTGGCCTGGATCTACTATCGCAAAGATCTCTACGAGAAGAAGGGCTTGAGCGTCCCGAAGACTTGGGCCGAGATGCTGAAGAATTCACAGGCGCTGAACGAGGATGGCCGCTCGGGCTCGCTGTTCCCGATCGGCAGCAACGGCGCGACCAACTGGCTGTCGCCGGGCTTCATGTGGGCCGAGGGCGTCAAGCTTTTCGACGACAAATGGAATGTCTCCATCGACAACGCGGTGAACGCTCCGAAGGTCGCGGCCTATCTCGATTTCTTCGCCGACCTTTATAAGACCATGCCGTCGGGCACCAGCCAGGCGAGCTTCGGCGAGGTTCTCTCCAATTTCTCCTCGGACAAGGTCGGACACACTGCGTATGCGGGCCGTATCATTGAAGCGTTGGAGCGCACGTCGCCGGCTCTCGCGACCAAGTACGGTATTACGCCGTACATGGACAGCGCAGGGAAGGCGAAGGCCGTAAACCACGGCTATGACGGCTGGGTTGTGCTGAAGACGCCAAACTCCAGTGAATCGATGAAGTTCATGAAATGGTTCACCGAGAACCAGTACATCAACTTCCTGCACACCGCGCCGCTGCACTTCCAGCCGCCACGCCTCGACGTCTACGAGGACGCGCGCTGGCGCGCCCACCCGCTGATCGAGAAGCACAAGGACGCGGTGGAGACGATGAAAAATTTCATCGTCGACAAGTCGATGATCCTGACGTCCGTCGACACGGAAGGCCCGGCGCCGGACCTGCGTCCGGGTAAGGTGTTCGAAGGCTTTGTGATCCCTGAGATGTTGCAAAATCGCGTCTTGAAGAACATGCCGGCGACCGAATGCGTCAAGGCGGCTGGAGACAAGATGCGCAAGCTCACGGCATCATAAGAAACGCGTGTGCCAACTGCTCGGCCGGATGCTCCCGGCCGGGCTCTTCCCCGGAAAGACGAAGTTGAGTTCGAAGGCGACGATATACACCTTCCTGGTGATCGGACTTCTCGTGACGCTCGTTTTGATCGTTGCGCCGGTGGCGTATGCGATCAGCCTGAGCTTTTACAAGCTTGATTCGTTCGTTGGCGAAGCCAAGTGGGCTGGCTTCGATAATTACATCGCAATTCTGAAGTTACCCGAGTTCTGGCGCGCACTCTGGAACGGTGTGCTTTATTCTCTCGGGTCGATCGTGCTTCAAGTCGTGCTTGGCATCGGATTCGCGCTGATCCTGAACGAGACGTTTCCAGGCCGAAACTTCGTGCGCGGATTGTCCATCCTACCGTATCTTTTGCCGACCGTAGTCGTGATCCTGACGTTCAAATGGATGGTGGACGGCAGTATCGGCATTATCACCAAGACTATCGCCGCGATGGGCCTGCCGCCGGTGAATTGGTTTGAGAGCTCAGGCGCGGCAATGACATCTGTCGTTCTCGTCAGCGTCTGGATGTGGACACCATTTGTCACGACATGCTTTCTGGCGGCTTTGCAAACGGTGCCGACATCCCTTTACGAGGCAGCACGAGTCGACGGCACTACGGCGGTTCAGCGCTTCTTCCACATTACCTTGCCGATGCTGAAGCCGATCCTCACCGTGGTGGTATTGCTGCGCGCAATCTGGATGTTCAACAAATTCGACGTAATCTGGCTTCTGACCCGCGGCGGCCCGGTCGGCTCCACCGAACATCTGGCCATCCTGTCCTATCGTCACGCGTTCAGCCTGTTCGACATCGGCGGCGGTGCTGCGATTGCGACGATCTCGTTCGCGATCCTGTCGGTGGCCGTGTTCTTCTACTTCCGTATCTTCCCGCTGGAGGACGATTAATGGCCGCCGTTAAATCGCTCCCCGCCCGGCTCAGCCTCTATGCCTCCGCAATCGTGATCGCGATCTATTCGGCGTTTCCGATCTACTGGATGTTCATTTCCAGCCTCCGCGAGCCGACGAGCCTGCTCAGCACGGTCTCCCTTATGCCGGGGCCATTCACGCTAGAATACTACCGTAACCTGCTCGAACTGACCGACTATCCGACCCACTTCATGAACAGCGTCGTCGTGGCGGTGGTCACGGTCGTCGTGACCATGGTCTTTTCGGTGATGATTGCTTACGCCGTGACGCGACAGCGCATCCGCGGCAAGAAGCTCATCGTCGGCGCGATGCTCTACGCCTACATGTTCCCGCCGCTGCTGATCGCGATTCCTATGTTCACGATCTTTGCGCGGCTCGGCTTGAGCGACACGCTGATTGGGCTGATCGCGTCGCACCTGACACTGACGCTCCCGCTCGGGGTCTGGTTTCTGTGGGGTTTCTTCAAAGGCATGCCGTTTGAGTTGGAAGAGGCCGCGATGGTCGATGGCTGCACCCGACTCGGGGCATTTTTACGCGTCGTTCTTCCGCTCTCGCTGCCAGGGCTTATTACCGTTGCAATCTTCTCGTTTCTGCTGTCCTGGACCGACTACACCTTCGCGCTGATCATGATCGGCAGCGATGCCAACAAGACCCTTCCGGTGGGGCTTGCCTCGATGGTCGGTTCATTCGATTTGCGGTGGGGCGAGATCATGGCGGGCTCGACGCTGATCGCGCTGCCGCTGTTCGCAGCGTTCGCGCTCCTGACGCAGTACTTCATTCAAGGCCTCGGTGCCGGTGCAGTAAAAGGCTAATTATGGATCTCGGATTGAAAGGCAAAGCAGCGCTGGTCACCGGCGCGGCACGCGGCATCGGCAAGGCTGAGGCACTTGCGCTGGCGGCGGAGGGTTGCTCGATCGCAATCAACGACATCGACCGCGATGCCGCTGATGCGACCGTCGCGGAGCTGCGTGCGAACGGAGCGAAAGCCGCGGCCTGTATCGGTGACGTGTCCGAGGAGGTTGGCGCAGAAGCGGTCGTGCGTGAGGCGTACCGCGGTCTCGGGCAACTCGACATACTGGTCAACAACGCGGGTGCCGGCGGCCGCCATCTCGGAAGCCTTGCCGAGAACATGTCCCTTGACGATTGGGACATCATTGTCCGGACTCACCTGCGAAGCACATTCCTGTGCAGCAAGTATGCAGTGCCGTTCATGCGCGAGCGAAATTTCGGGCGGATCGTGAATACCTCATCGATGAATGTCACCGGGGGTGGACGTCCCGGCGTGACGAACTACTCCGCGGCGAAGGCAGGGGTCATTGGTTTCACGCGGACGCTGGCCAAGGAAGTCGGCAGCGCCGGCATCACCGTGAATGCCATCGCGCCGGGTTATGTCGAGACCGCGCTGATCGCCGGCTTTTCCGCCGAGAAGCGCGCCATCATCGCTGGGCAAAACCCTATCGGCCGGTTCTGCCAGCCCGACGAAGTGGGTTCGCTGATCGCATTTCTGTGCTCCACTCAGGCCGCCTTTATCAATGGCGCGCTGATCTGCATGGATGGCGGCAAGCGTGACTTCTTCTGGGGTGACCAATGACCATTCGAGCTTTCGGCGGCCCGCATCGGTATGTACAGGGCCCCGGCGCTCTGAATGAGCTTTCGGCACTGGTTCCGCTGTATGGCCGCCGCCCCCTGGTCGTGGCGGATGTCGCGGTGATGGGAGTCCTTCGCGAGCAACTCGAAACACTGCTTCAACCGTGCACCGACAGCATAGAGTTCGCTGAATTTTCGGGCGAATGCTCAGCTACCCAGATCGACGCAATGGCGGGCAAGGCTGGCGCTGCAAGTACAGACGTGGTTGTCGCGATTGGTGGCGGCAAGGCGATCGATACCGCAAAGGGTGTCCGGATTCAGCGAGGCGGGGGCATTATCGTGGTGCCGACGGTCGCCTCGAACGATGCGCCCACCAGCCGCCTTGCGATCGTCTACACCGACGATCATGTCCTGAAAGAAGTCAGGCTAATGCCGACCAATCCGGACGCGGTCGTTGTCGATACATCGATCATTGCACGCGCACCGCGCAGATTTTTTGTTGCGGGCATTGGCGATGCACTCTCGAAGAAGTTCGAAGCTGAGCAGTGTTTTAATTCCGGTGGCATGAATTTCTACAAGGCTCGACCGGCCGAGCTCGCGGTTTCAATTGCGAACCAGTGCTATCAGGTGATCCGGAGGGATGCGGTTGCATCGCTCGTGGCAGTCGACCGGAAGGAGCCTGACGCTGCGTTTGAGAATATCGTGGAAGCGACAATTCTGCTCAGCGGATTAGGTTTTGAAAGCGGCGGGCTGTCGATTGCGCACTCGCTGACGCGTGGCTTCTCGGCCATTCCATCGCTCAACGGCGCGCTGCATGGTGAACAGGTGGCATTCGGTCTTCTGACACAGCTCTGTCTGGAGCAGAGATCACAAGAATTTCTCGCCGACATGATGACGTTCTTCAAGACGGTTGGCCTGCCGACAAGCCTGAAGGACCTCGGGTTTTCCGGCGACAGGCAGGATGGCATCCAGACGATCGCCCAGCGCTCGATCGCCGAAGCGCCGTATCTGAGGCAGTTTGTAGGGGCGGTGACTGAGCAAAGCCTCGTGGCCGCGCTCGACAAGGCAGACCGTTTCGCGAGATCGGGTAGTTGAGCTCCGTCTGGCCAAAGACTCACCAGAGGGTCCAAGGCCTTGATCGGTTCCGGCAGGACCTTCCGAGCGGACAAGTCAGTCCGTCACGTGTTGAAGCAGGGCGGGCGACAAATTTTTTTGAGATTGGGTGGTGATTCAGCGCAGATCGCCATTCCATCCAAATGACCTAAATTGCGACCTTATTCGCTGGATGCCTCGACAGTTCGATTTCGTGCTGGCTCACGCGCAATCACGAAGACTGAACATCCTTATGGCTGCCGGTCCCAGAATCCAGCCACTTGTGATCGTTTGTCTTTTCAAAGAAATCCTTGGTCAGGACGGCAACCTCAGTCCGGTTTCTGACCTTGAGCTTTCTCATGATGTGGCGAAGATGGACTTTAACTGTATGCTCGCTCATACCAAGCTCATAGGCGATCTGCTTATTGGCCATCCCCTGACAGAGCGCTTCGACGACCATCATCTGCCGTTCTGTCAAAAGCTCGCTTGTTTTGGACACCGCCGGCTGCTTGTTGCGATCGAGCTCAAGGCTGCTGACAGGCACAAATGTTCCGCCGGCTTCCACCAGGCGCACAGCTTCAACGGCAACATTGAATGGTAAGCTAGTTGGGATGTAGCCGCGTGCTCCATTTCTCAGCGCGTGCATCACATAGTTCGTGTCGTCGATGTCGGACATGATGACGACAGGAATATCGGCGGCGCTGGATTCAAGAAATTGAAGGTCGGCGACGCTGGACGATCCGCTGCCATCGACAAAGAATACGATCACGGCTGGAGTAAGAGCGTTCTGTTCGGTGGAGTTTCTCCACTCAAAGATATTGGTGAATGCGAAAATGCCATGGCTTCGGTAGGAAACTTCAAGACAGCGAACAAAACAGTCACGAAAAAATGCGCGCTGATGGATCACGACGATCCCTGGCTTTTTTACAGGAGGAGGTTTGTGATTGTGATCCTTTTCGTTGGCGCCGTTGAGATGCCTAATTTCATTGGGCTTGGTTTGGGCTTTGGGATCTGCGCGATGGCGCGGAGGAAGCGGGCGTGCATCCTGTGAATTCGTCTCGTGCTTGCAGGCGGAGTCTAAACGGGTGTGCACGGCCGGTGAAGAAGGGTGGTCAGCGCCATCTCGCATGAAGAGACGAGCTCTGCTCGGAAGCGATTTTCTCAAAATGGATTGCTTGAGTGTGAATTGCAGAGAGTGACCGTTGGAATGTGTATTGTGACGCCGACTGGCATTTTGTTCAGCGGGAGTATTCTGAAATTCGCTACGAGAAATTTGTTCAGACAAATCGTCCAAAGCTTGTTGTCGTTCGCGGAATGAAGCTGAATTTGAATAACCGGTGATACTCATAATACGCCCCTACTCATTACTTCGGTGGTCGCACGGGCCTTTCCATTTCAAAACGCAATGTTTAGCGGGTCTAATCAATTTGCCCTTAATCCTCAGTATAGTCCCCCTTTTTTGCAATCCTGCAACGTTTTTATGTGAGGGCTCATCGCGCTGCACAAACTTGCGTTTTGAAAGTTGGCTGCACGTCAAACGTGTCCTCCAACCGGTTCCACTGGGGGAACTTTAGAGGGGTGCTGCGCCTGGCTCTGCCATATTATCACGGACGTACGCTGAAACGTGCGCATCGAAAAAACGCTCCCATGCAGCTGATACGTCATCCCGCTCTGTGATTGTCGAATCCGCTTCTTGCAGGTCGCGGGGCCGGTCCTGCCATCCTGTCCCAGCGCCGGCAAAGAGGATTGAATTCCCGACAAGCATCGAGCCGAAGGTGAATGCATTCCGGCAGCCGGTTTCAAAATCTCGATTGCATGAGGTGCTCAACAAAAGCACCTCTTCGCCGATTAGGCCGGATCGTATCGTGGTGATGTCTTCCCAAGATCTGGCCTGTACGCGACACAAAGCCTCGCCCTCGATCTTGCCGGCTTCGATCCTGGCCGCGATGGTGATCAACATGACCATGAAGCCGACCATGTATGGGTCCGACCATGTGAGGTCAGATATGCCCCCGAGGCGGTGGCGGCTTTTCTCGACCATGGGCGAGATCACAGCGGTTGCAGCCCTGTGAGCTCTGCGAACTTTGGATAGGTCTAGGGCCCAGCGCCACATGTCGCTGCACTCCGCAATGTCTCCAAAAAGTGTCAGAATGCCAATGCCGCCCTTGTTTTGTTCAAGGACCTGCTGGATCATACATCAATAATCGTGTGGTGCTCCAGACCCGTCAGGAGCGGACCTGTCCATGGTGTCCAGCCGGCTTCCGACAAAGCCCGATTTCGAGGCGCTTGCAGCATCGGCGCCCGCGTCGGCCGATCGCCGCACGCTCATTCTGGCGCTGATCGGTAATCTGGTTTCAAGCTGGACCAATAACGAGAGTTTGTTCATTTACGTTCTCATGCTCCTTCTGCGAACGGATCAGGCATCTGCGGCGCTGACCTTTGCCACGCTTAACACCACGCGCGCGCGGCTGGATCTGATTCAGCGTCTGGCGAAGATCACCATCCGGGACCCAAATCTCGAGAAGGCGCTTTCCAAGATCATTGAGCGGTTTAATGAGTCGACCGTTGTCCGTAACGAATTCAACCACTGCATGTATATTGTCGACGCGAGCGGCCAGATCACCCACACGCAATCGATGCGCATCGTGCAAACAAAGGATAGTCTTCGGTTCGGTGAAATGAAACCGATGGATGAAGCGCGGCTCAAAAGCATGGTGAAGGCGACAAAGGACATGACGCGCATCAACCGCGATATCTGGGATTTACTGCCGCGCCTGGAAAGTCATTTGGGTTCGGCCAAACCATCGCCTTGATATGGCTTGGCGCAGTTACGCGATTACAGGTGAAGCGACGGGTTTTTCGGTGGACAAGCCGCCGAGCTGATTACATCGCCGCTGCGTTCTCGCGTTCCTGCGCGTAGGCTTCTTCTGCCAGCTGTTGCCATGCGCACCGCGATTGCCACAATCCTGACGTGCAAGACTATCCGTTTGGGTGATCCTGACTAGTCGAAAGGATTAGTTTGGGGACTCTCGAATGGCTTAGGAGCCGCTGGAATCACATCGATCGGTGACGTTCGTCTAATGCTTAAGACGATTCGTAATGCTCGAATGTGCGGCTATTCCCCGCCTTCTACATAAGCAACGCTGACGATGCGGAGTCTCGCAAATAATTGCGAGGGGATCGCAGTCGGGAGACCGACCTCAACCGCATCGTAGCGCGTTGACGATCGCAGACGTAGAAGATCAGCGATCTTCGAGGCGATGAGATGCTCCTACCCCATAGGAGTTCGTCATGGGTTATCCGAAGCCGAAGAAGAACGATCCGAATCAAGACCAGAAGCAAGACCAGGATCAGAAGCAGGCCAACTTGCAGGGACAGCTTCAGGGACAAGGTCAAGGTCAGGCCCAAGGTCAAGCCCAGCTCGCTGTTCAGTCGCTCGATTCCAAGAGTGACAATAAGAACGGCAACGACAACAGCAACGATAACAAGAACGACAACAAGAACAGCAACACCAACGACAACAAGGTCGACAACAATCTCGACAACAAGGTAAGCAACAAGGCCGACAACAGCGTCGACAACAATGTTGACAACAAGGTCGAGAATACGGTCGACAACAAGGTCAATGTCGCTGTTGATGTGAAGGTTGACCTTGACCTCAAGGCTGACGGTCTGAGCAGCCCGGTTATTGATCTCCACGGGATCAACGACATCCACAACTCGGTGATCATACCGGAAGTGGTGAACCAGACCCTCAACGGCGGGTACAGCAACGCCTTCGATCTCAATCAGATCAACAATCTGGTTGACAACGACCACCTGAGCGATCCGAAGGTTTCGTTCAAGGGCGGCGAAGGTGACTTCCATATGGACGGGAAGGCCGAGGGCGGCGACGCCAAGCTGGACTCCAAGATGGGAGATGTCATCGGTGCCAACGCAAGCGGTGCAGTTTCGCACGCCGACGCGGCCCTGACACAAGACGCATTCAACCAGACCATCACACAGGGTGCGAACATCCAGTTCAACAGCATGACCATCCAGGCGGCAGGTCACGATATTCAAGACAGTCACGATCTGCACAGCTAATTGACACAATTAGACCCGCGCGGCATCCGCCGCGCGGGTTTTCCCTGAACCATCATGCTCACACGACCAAAAACGATTTGATGTCGCGGCTAGCTCCGCAGGATCGTCGATTCCTTGAGCCTGAAATAGGAGGCTCTCATGGTGCCCGGCGGCATTACCGAAGTAGTTTGGCATTTCGCAGGCTATCTCAAAATCATAAACGACATCGCGCGAGATCGTATCGACTACGATCAGTCGTCGTTTCGGCAAATTCAAGACGATTACGTTGCGAAGCTGCCAGATTACAATGCAAATCCGGATTTCGCTGGTCTTGACGGCCGGGGCTTGGGGGGGCCGGAGGCTCTTCCATTTGAAGACTATCAAGCGTCCCGGGTTCATCCAACAAAATCATTGAGCCCGCCGCCACTCCGCCCCGACCTGGATGATGACGGGATCGGAGGCCTTCCAAGATTGTCATGGCCTACTGCGGCCGGCGGAGCCGGAGGCGTGGGATACGATTTTCATATCACCGTCCAGTATCAGCCGGGCGGAGAGCAGACGTTGCTGCATGTTCATCAAGTCAATGCTCTATCAGATGATGACAGCCTTCTTGTGTTGCCTGCTGGATGTGGAGATGCGGCCGCCGCGCTTGTATCTATTCAGGCCGAACAGCTTACAGCTCATACCGAAGCGATCCTTCAACGAATGGCGGACGAGGCCAACGATCAGATTCCGAAAGAGTGGTGGATTCCCCAAAATGGAACCGGCCTCACGGATCTCGCCAACTCGCACGACGACAACCTTGTCTTGCGCGCTGGAGCACCTGATACCCATTCCGTCGAGCCTGGCTATTATCTGAACGGTGTGTTGCAGGACCCGGCTATGACACCGCCGGACCAAGTGCCGCTACCACCACCTGACCCCGCTCCGGATCTAGGACACGATCTCGGACAGTGGGCGTTGGCCGGAGGCAACAATAGCTGGAACGCCTCGTTGATCGTCGATCTGAGCGAGTCCGGACGCTCGATGATCGTGATGGGCGATTACTTCAAGACCAATGCGATCTTCCAGACCAATTCCACAATGGATCACGACCACGTCGATGTTATGGGAGGGCAAGGGCTTCCAATTGCGACAGGTGGCGATCAGGCAACCAATATCGCCGATTTCGTCCAGCATCCCGGCATTTATGCTGATTTGAAAGCCACCTTCGCTGGGCCGCACTGGAATGTGGATGTCGTAGACGGCAACTACTACGACGTGCACACCCTTGTTCAGATGAACTATCTGTCTGACAACGATATCATCGCTCAGAGTAGTTCAGACTCGCACTACGTCATTCAGGCGGGCGGTAATGAGCTTGGTAACCTGGCTCAGATTTTTGATGGATCGATTCACTATGATCTGATCATTGTGACCGGTGCGTATCACGGGATGAATGTGATCTTCCAGAACAACATCCTGTTGAACAATGATTACATCAAGATGCTTGCAGACGGTACAGATCCGTCACAGTCCGTCGTGTCGGGCAAGAACGAGTTGAGCAATACGGCAACGATCGAAAACTATGGCGATAACAATTTCGATCCGATGAATGACAATCTCAAGAGCCTTGTTTCTGCGGTCGGAGACGGTGCGACAACCCTCGATCCTTCCTACGGTAAATTCGTTGACGGGTCCGGTGGCGTATTCAACGTGCTGTACGTCAAAGGTGACTATTACGATCTGAATGCTATCTGGCAGACCAACGTCACGTCTGACGTCAATGTCATCGCGCAGCTCATAGGCGCACCGTCGGCTGCTGCCCAGACCCTCCACCCGGATGGAAACGAAATTCAGTCTGTGACAAGCGGGAAAGACAGCTTGAGCAATGACGCGGCAATCGTCGATGTTGGCGCGACCAACACTTTCGTGAACGGTCAGGTGTACGGCGATACGATTCTTGTGCAGGCAAATCTCCTGCCGGAAGATAAGGGTCATGTGCTGAATCACGATGCACAGGCCCTGGTTCCGGAACTGATCGCTTTCGTCAACGATAGTCAGGAGGAAGCGCCACTGGCGCAGCCGGTGCTAAGTACGCCGGTGCACGAGGATCCAATAGCAAGTGTCACGCACTGAACGGTAAAGGTGCTGTGAAAACGAAGTCATCGAGTTGAACCAGATCGGCGTTGTGGAGGCTGGGGTACATGACACGGGGCGACAACGAACCTCACATTAAGGCCAGCACGTCTGTGCATTTGACCGACGAAGAGAGCGCGAAACTGCGCACTGCGGAGGTTGTCCCTTTTCCCGCCCGTCACGATACGCCAGGTGGCACAAACGATGTGGCGCATAAGGAAGCTTCCGAACTGGCGAAAGATCAGTCCGGAGTCGCCGTTTCAATCCAGAAAGCCCTGTCCGCGGCAGACAGCGCAGCCAAGCGATCCGACGATCCCGCGCCACCCGAGGTGGCGAAGACACCACCAGAACCGCGAAGTGATGCGCGTCCGCCGGCAAGCGGCTCACCCGTCAGCCCTGGTGCACCAGTCCCATCCGTAGTGAATGGAGGCGGGGGTGGAGGTAACGGAGCGTCGAACGGCGGGGGAGGCGGTGGAGGCGGCGGCGGTTCGACACCCTTGCATAAGCGTTCCAGCGATAATGAATTCCGAGATGCTCTCGGCAAGGGCCTCGCCAACGCGCGGCGCAACCTTGTGACCGTCGGGATATTCTCCATCGCCGTCAACCTTCTCGTCCTCGCGATCCCCGTCTACCTTTTCAACATGTCGGATCGCGTCATGACGAGCAGAAGCACCGACACGCTTGTCATGCTGTCGATGATCGTGGTGGTGGCGATTGGTGCCCACGTGCTGATGGATATGATGCGCCGTATTATCCTGATGCGCGTTGCAGTCGAAACCGAAGCGCGGCTGGGCGGTCCTGTTTTAAGCGCAGCTGCGAAGGCAGCACAGGGTGGGTCCAGTCGTGAGTTTCAGACACTTGCGGACCTTCAGCATCTGCGCGCATTCATCACCGGCCCGGTGCTTCTGACGATGTTCGACGCGCCGGTAGCTCCTGTGTACTTCGCCGTTGTTTTTCTGATCCATCCCCAACTCGGGCTAATCGTTCTGTCGTCCGGCTTGGGTCTTATGGCTGTCGCCATACTGAATCAAAAGATCACCGCCATTCCGTTTACACGGGCGAATGCTTTTGGAACCCGCGCCAACCTTCAGGCAGAAGCGATGGCGCGCAACGCCCAGGTCATCAATGCCATGGGGATGATCCCGGAGGGCGTTCAGGTCTGGGGCAACGAAACGGTCGAGTCTTTGAAGGCGCAGGTCGCCGGGCAAGATCTCAACATCATGATGACGGGAATCTCGAAATTCCTGCGCCTCTGCACACAAATCGCGATTCTGGGCTGGGGCGCGTGGCTGGCATTGGAGAGCCAACTGACCAGCGGCATGATCATCGCGGCCTCGATCGTGGCGAGCCGCGCGCTTGCTCCAATGGAAGGGACCATCGAGGGGTGGCGTGGCTTTGTGCAGGCGCGTTCCGCCTACGGGCGTGTCAAAGCCCTTCTGCAAAATTCACCGCTGAACATGGACCGTTTACGGCTTCCGCGCCCGCAGGGTCATCTCAGCGTCGAGCGCATTCTGTACGTTCCGCCGCCCACCAAGAAAGTCATCCTGAACGGGATCAGCTTCCAATTGCAACCCGGAGAGTCGCTGGCGATCGTGGGTGACTCGGGAACCGGAAAAACCATGCTTGCGCGCATGCTCGTGGGTTCAATTATCCCGACGGCTGGCAATGTGCGCCTGGACATGATGGACCTTCGGAACTGGGACACGCGTCAGTTCGGCGAAAGCGTCGGGTACCTGCCCCAGGACGTCCAGCTCTTCCCCGCCTCCATCAAGGCGAATATCGCACGCATGCGGCAGGATGCGATCGATGAAGATATCTTCGACGCGGCAGAAACAGCCGACGTTCACGAGATGATATCGAGTTTCGCACAGGGCTATGAAACCATTGTCGGCATGGACGGAAGCCCGTTGTCCGGCGGTCAAAGGCAGCGAATTGGGCTCGCGCGCGCATTCTATGGCAATCCGCGCCTGATGGTTCTCGATGAACCAAATTCAAATCTAGATGCGAATGGCGAGCGGGCGCTGGCCAAGGCGCTCATTCGTGCAAAAGAGAAGCAGATAACGGTCGTGACGATCACGCAGCGTGCCGCGCTTCTTAGGAGCGTCGACAAGATCATGATCCTCAACAATGGTGCGGTACAGGCGTTCGGTACGCGCGACGAGATCATCCCGCTCATTTCCGGACGCAAACCGAGCGGCGGCGATGGGCCACCGATGCTGAATTCTTGATGAGGGAAATCTGAATCTAACAGGATTATCGAGGTGCCGTTGTGTCAGACAAAAAACTCATTGCGCAGGGGCCGGTAGCTGAAGGCACTTGGTACGATTCGCTTCCGCGGTCGACGCGTCTCCCGACGATTGGCGGCGTGCTCATTATGGCGGTTATGGTCATGGGTTTCGGCGTATGGGGCAATATGGCTCCGATCGCCGGCGCCATTGTCGCGTCAGGTGTGTTTGTCGCAACAGGCCAAAACAAGATCATTCAACACCTCGAAGGCGGCGTCATACGTGAAATCTACGTGCGCGAGGGCGATATCGTCGAGCAGGGACAGTTGCTGGTTGATCTGGATGAAACCGCTCCGCGCGCCGAGCTGCGTCGCCTGTTTCTCCGCCGCATGCGACTGACGGCTATGGATGCCCGGTTGCAGGCCGAAATGAGCGAAGCCGATGAAATCACGTTTCCCGATGAACTGATTCAGGCGATGGATGAGCCCGAAGTGAAGGAAATTCTGGGTAGTCAAAAACTGACCTTCACAGCCCGCAGGAATAACATGAACAGCGATATCGCGGGCATTAATGAAGGCATCAACGCGCTGAACGAAAGAATTCAGGGTTCCAGGATTCAGCTTGACGGTGTCCGCCGCCAGATCAAGTTCATCGAGGAGGAGATCGAAGCCAAGGAGTATCTCCTGAAGACCGGCTTGGTAAGGAAGCCGGAGGTTCTGCTGCTGCAAAGGTCGCAAGCGAACCTTGATGGAGAGGTCGGCCGGATCATGGGCGATATCGGCGACGCCAAAGAGCGCATCGCGAAGGCTCTTGAACAGATCAACGGCGTCAAGAAGACCGCGATCAAGACCGCAGTAGAGCAAATGCATGAGGTGCGGGGCGAACTGGTCGATGTACGCGAGCGAATGCTGAGTGCAAAGGGTGTGCTAGACCGCATTCACATTGCGGCGCCCGTCAGAGGGGTAGTCGTCAAGTTGCGGTATCACACGCAAGGAGGCGTGATCGAAGCCGGCAAGAACATCATGGAAATATTGCCGCTCAAGGATGAACTTATCATCGAAGCCCGCGTGCGCCCGCAGGATATCGACAGCGTCAGGCATGGGCAGCACGCAACGGTTCGGCTCAGCGCTCTCAATCAGCGCATTACGCCGATGATTTCGGGAGAAGTCATCTATCTTTCAGCCGATACGCTGGCCGACGAGAAAAAATCCCAACAAGTTGGGCCGACCGACATCTATATCATCCGCGTCAAGCTGAATAATGAGGAAGCAGCCGCAATCCCGGGTTTCAGCCCGACGCCAGGTATGCCGGCGGAAGTCTACGTCAAGACGACTGAACGAACGTTCTTCCAGTACATCGTGAAGCCGATCCACGACAGCATGACACGCGCGTTCCGCGAGCGATGAGAAAGCGCGTCTACGGTCTTAAATGAGGTTTGCTTAGGAAGGTTGAGGCGTTGATTTGAGGTATTGAGCATAACAAGCGAGGTCATCCTGTGCGCATTGATGTCATAGACACATTGCCGGATTTTGCCCGGCTGGAAGAGAACTGGAACGCAGTCTATGACGCGGATCCGGATGCCCAGTTGTTTATGTCCTGGAAATGGCTTTCAGGCTGGCTAGGGCAGATCTCAAGCCCCTGGTTTGTCCTTGGCGCGAAAGCGAGCGAGAAGGCAGACGCCCCGTACGTAGCCTTCCTGCCGATGCGGATTCAAACCAAATTGGAGAATGCGCGTTTTCACAATGAACTGAACATGGCCGGTAACTTCTCGGCCGACTATACCGGCGTTCTTTGCGCCCCCGGAGCGGAGCATCAGGTCATTCCTGCATTTGCCCGGCACCTGAAGCGGATGAACTGGGCGCGTCTCAATCTCGAAAACATTCGTATGTCAGAGCCGCGCATTCGGCTTCTTCTGGCGCATTTTCCGAAAGCCGGTTTCCAGACCAGTGAAATCAATCGTATCGGTAAAGTCGACAACATCGACAATAATCTCTGCCCGTTCGCGGCACTTCCGCCGGACTGGAACGCTTATCTGAATATGTTGAGTTCCAACACCAGACAGAAGATCAGGCGTCTGTTGAGGCTCGTCGACGAAACCGGCGAGTATCGCATCACCGTGGCAACGCCAGAGACGATTGAGCGTGACCTCAATACGTTGCTGCGATTCTGGGAGATCAAGTGGACCCCGCGCAAGGGTGATCTCGTTCACACGCTTATACGTTCGAACCGGGCCATGCTGACGCGCAGCTTCAGGGCCGATCTGCTGTTCCTGCCGACGCTTTGGAAAGAAGATCGGCCGCTTGCTGCGCTCGCGACGCTGATCGACAGGCGCAAGCATGCCTTTCTGTTCTATATGACCGGGCGAGACGAAACCTTCGAGGGCCCGCCGCCGGGTGTGATCTTGCATTCCCACAGCATCCGGCATGCGATCACCAACGGATTCACCGAGTATGATTTCCTGCGGGGCAATGAGCCTTACAAGTACTCATTCGGTGTGAAGGAGCGCCGTATCCGGTACGTCATGGTCAGCACCAAGAACGGACTAAATCTCGGCGGCAAGATTGATCAGCGAACCATTCCCGATGTTTTGACAGAGTCAACCGAGCTTCATCAGAAGGGCAGGCTTGTGGAAGCCGAACATGGCTACCGGCAAGTTATGGATGTGGAACCGAAGAATGCGGACGCGATCCATCGGCTCGGTCAGTTACTGGCCAGCAAAGGTGATCATGCCGCCGCAAAACGGCTTTTCAAGACGCTCACGGCGATCAGGCCCGAAATTTACAAACCGTGGTTCTGTCTTGCTCAATCGTGCGATGCGCTGGGACATCATATAGATGCCGTAAACGCTTATCGGGAGGTCATTCGGTTGAAGCCGGATCTGCCCGAGGCTTTCGCGAACCTGGCGGCGATACTCGTCAAACTTGGCCGGATCGAGGACGTCAATGCGGCGCTCGTGACTGCTCTTGGTCGGACTGATAGCGCTCCTAAACTGAATGGTCGCGAGCCGAAAGTACGGCGCGTCACCAACGGCAGAATGGAGCAAGGCGAAGTAGCAACGGCATAGCCAAGGATGGCATGAAATCGAGGCACCAGAACCCACATGAGTAGCAATCTCAGTATGCAAGGGTTGGCCGGAACCGCAATTTCAGACGGATTTGTGTTCGCTGCGAACTCAATCGAATGTCCCGCCGCATGTTCGCCGGCGGCCTTCGTCAATTCCGAACTGCTATTTTCCGGAAATTATGACAGGGTCGGCATTGATCTGATCATTTCCAAAGAAATCGAAAGCGTTACAGTTCAGGAATATTTCAAGGGCGATCATCGCGCGCCGCTGATGTCTCCGGAAGGAGCGAGCCTGTCGGGTCGCGTAATTGAAGCGATGACGGCGAGGGCCCAATATGCTCAAGCTGACCAGATCGCAAGTGCGGTACCTGCTGTGGGCAACGTCGCGAAAGTGAGCGGCACCGCGGTGGTTACGCGTAATGGCGTTCCTGTCGAGTTAAAGCAGGGTGACAAGCTTCTCAAGGGAGACGTCGTCCAGACCGGGCCGGATACCACGATCGGAATCAGCTTCGTTGACGGTACGGCGCTTGGTCTTGCATCGAATGCGCGCATCGTCCTGGATGAGATGACGTATGACCCAAACGGATCGTCCAACTCGTCGCTTTTGAGCTTGATACAAGGAACGATTACCCTCGTCGCCGGGCATACCGCGAAGTTCGGGAACATGCGCGTCGAAACACCGGTTGCCACGATGGGCATCCGTGGCACGGCGATTATGGTGGAAATCGCTTCGGACGATGGACCGAGCAAATTTTCCGTATTGAGAGAGCCGGATGGAAAAATCGGATCGTTTCATCTTTACGACAAGGCAACCGGAGAACTTCTCAAGGTGGTGTCTCACGCCGGCCTCGTAACGATTGTCTCGCCGCTCGGCGCGGGACAACCCGTCTCCGCTGTTGATCAACTCAAAACGCTTGCCGATATCCAAAGCGAGAAAAGCCTCATTCAGCAGGTTTTCCAGATTTACTACCCCAACTACAATCCGGATGGCCCGGGAGGCGAAAAAACCGGCTCCAGCGTCAACGCGCTGGCAAGTTTTGCCAGCAATTCCTTTGGCCCAGGAGCCGAATCCGGTGTGCCAGGGTTAATCGCTCTTGCAAGCGGTGTCGCCATCATACCGGTTATCGCGACGGCGCAGGATCTCTTGATTTTCCCTGAAGCGCCCCCGCCTCCGGTTGTGCGCGCGATCGCAGTCGCAAACGTGGTGGACGTCCAGGCATCGCAAGGTCCCGTCGAACGAAACTTTGCCATCAGTGATCAGGTCACGGTTTCGGTCGATGGGCAGGTGGTCGATCGATCGGCGGGGCGATACGTGCCCGGCACCGCCACCGTTACCGGGGTGGAAAGCAATGTGCCGATACCTCAGGGCGTCGATCTCGCCAAGCTGGTGCATGTCGATCCCGCAACTGGCGTCGTGACCTACGATGCGAGCCAATTCGCGTTTCTGGGTGTTGGGGAATCGGCAATCTATACGATTGGCTTCGAGAGCCAGCCTGGATCGTCTGCTGTTCCGGAAACGCTCACGCTGACCATCAACGGATTGAACGATAAGCCAACTGTCGAGCATCCGATTCCGGACCAGCGGGCCAAGGAAGGTTGCAGATTCGAGTATGTCATCCCGGCCTCTGTATTCGCCGATATCGATGCCAACGATACTTTGACGTTCCGCGCGACGTTAGCGAATGGCGATCCGCTTCCGAACTGGCTCACGTTTGATCCGGTGTCGATGACATTCTCGGGAACGCCGCCCGAGGGCGAGGAATGCGTTATCCATATCAAGGTCATCGCGAGTGATGAGCACAACGCCACTGCGGTTGACCAGTTTGACCTCGTTATTGCGGAAAGCCATGATCATCACCACCACCATCACTATTTTGATGACAGTCCGATTGATGCAGTTTCCGGAAACGACCAGGATTTCATCCTGGCAAGCGACAGCCGTGAGCTGTCGGCAGGAACCGACGACATCGTTTCCAATAGTCAGGAACAAGATCACCACAAGTCAGAGCTAAGAGAGGTGGATTCAGCCGGTTGCAACGAAAGGTGCTCGAGGGAGCCCTCGCAGGAGAGGGATGATCGCTCAAATTCGTCGAGAGAGGTGGGTTCATCATTGTCTGTAGAACATGCTTCGCATGAGTCGTCGTCGAGCGAGAGCCGCGGAAGCGGCGCGATTGATGTGCGAGCGCACGGATCGGCCCAGATCCCCGCTCCGACAGATTTCGACTCAGGCCGTTCTATCTCTACGGATCTACAAACCAGCCTGTCTCGCATGGCAACCGATTATTCAAGCCAGAGCAGTTCGTCTCACCATAGCCACAGTTTTTCAAGCTACGCATTTTCCTGGAACAGTAGCTCTGATCAGCGCGACAGCTTCGATTTCAGATCGGACCTCGGCCGCAATACCGACCACAACGTTCAGTCGACATCCGACCTTATGCAGTCTGATAGATCCTGGTCTGGTGACGGGGTTAATGTGGCTACTCTTGTTCAAGCCATGACAAGCTTCGACTTTTTCACCAGCCATGACGATCACGGGATAACGACCCGGCTAAGTTCGTCGGCAGAACTTCACACGCATCAACACGATTTTCATTTAACCTAGGCCGGTCCGTGAAAGCACGACGGTTCGGGCGGCTAGGGCCCTGCTGCGGCCGGCTGTGCGCCGGCCTTCTTTGCCTTACGCTCGGCGCGCCGGTTCTCTAGCCGCTGTATCACGACAAAGAATGTTGGAACGAACAGAACCGCAAGGCAGGTCGAAGCGAGCATTCCGCTGAACACGGTAATGCCGATTGACTTGCGGGCGCTCGCGCCGGCGCCGGTCGCGAACACCAGCGGAGCTACACCGAGGATAAAGGCAAACGACGTCATCAGGATTGGCCGGAACCGCGCCCGTGCTGCTTCCACAGCAGATTCCAGCAGCGGCTTGCGATCCCGGACGTGAAGTTCGAGCGCAACTTCCACAATAAGAATGGCGTTCTTGGCCGAGAGTGCGATCAGCAGGATCAGGCCGATCTGCGTATAGAGGTTGTTCTCGATCCTCAGTCCCGTCAGGACTGCCATCGGCCCGAGCAGAGATAACGGCACCGCCAGAATGACCGCAATCGGCGCGAACCAGCTCTCATACTGGCCAGCCAGAACCAGATAGACCAGCAGCAAGGCGAGGCCAAACACGTAGTAGATTTGGCTGCCGACGGCTTTCTCCTGATACGACATCGCGGTCCACTCATAGCCCGTGCCCGGCGGCAAGGTCTTGTCGGCGATCTGTTCCATCAGCGTGATGGACTGGCCGGAACTGTAGCCCTGTGACGGCAGTCCAATGATGGTGGCGGACGGGTAGAGATTGTAGAGGCTAATGAGAGAGGGACCTACCGCCGGTGTGACCGTTGCGATCGTGCCGAGCGGTATCATCGCGCCTTGCGAGTTGCGTATCGTGAGATTCTCGATGTCCTTTGTCGTCAGGCGAAACTGGGCGTCGGCTTGCGCATAGACCTGAAAGGTGCGTCCAAATTTGTTGAATTGATTGACATAGGACGACCCGAGATAGGCCGCCAATGTGGAAAACACCTGATCGGTCGTGATATGCAGCGTTTGTGTCTTGATCCGGTCAACCTCGACGTCGAACTGCGGGACCATGGAGCGGAACGGCGAACTGACGCGTTGCAACGCGCTCTGTGTCTGGGCGTTGGCGACGACCGCCTGGGTGACGGCTTGAAGTTTGCCGAAATCGGAGTTGCCGTCACGCAGTTCAACCTGCATGGCAAAGCCGGCGGCATTACCGATGCCCTGAATAGGCGGGGGCGGAAGCACAAAAATCCGCGCCTCCGGTATCGCTTCGAGCTTCTGGTTCAGCCCGACAACGAGTGATCGCAGATCTTCTCCGGGGCCCCGCGCGTCCCAATCCTTCAAAATGAGATATGCAACACCGGCATTGGCGAGACTTGAGCTGTTGTCGAGTGCCGATATGCCAGAGATTCCGATAACTTGCGCTACGCCGGGTGTTTTGCCGGCGATCTCGGTCACCTGATCGAGGACGCGCTGGGTGCGGTCCAGCGCGGCGCCGTCCGGCAACTGCACGGCAGCCAACAGGTATCCCTGGTCCTCGATCGGGATAAATCCGGTCGGCACGCGGGAGAGACCATAGCCGCCGATCGCAATCAGGATCAGCGCGACGACCACCGAGACATTGCTGTGCTGGACCATCCGATCGATGATTGAGGTGTAACCTTTCTCGATCCGGTCATAGATCGAGTTGAAGCCGCGATAGAACCAGTTGCGTTGCTCGGGCGGAACCGGACGCCGGAGCCACAGCGCGCACTGCGTGGGTTTCAGGGTCGCAGCATTGATGGCGCTGATCAGAGCAGTTGCAGCGATCACCAGCGCAAATTGTGCATAGATGCGGCCTGTCAGGCCGGGCAAGAAGGCGGCCGGCAGGAACACCGAGACCAGGACCAGCGTGATCCCGATGATCGGCGCAAACAACTGATCCATTGCCTTGATCGCTGCGTCATGGCCAGACATGCCCTGTTCGATGTTGTGGGCGGCACCTTCGACGACGACGATGGCGTCGTCGACCACGATTCCGATCGCGAGCACGATGGCAAACAGAGTGGACAGGTTGATGGTGAAGCCTAGCGCCGCCATCGCGGCAAAGGCACCGATAATGGTGACGGGGACCGTCGTTGCCGGAACCAGCATGGCGCGCCAGTCTTGCAAGAACACAAGAATGACGACAAGCACCAGAAAACCAGCCTCGATCAGCGTCTTGTAGACTTCGTGGATGGATGCTGAGACAAATTTCGTTGTGTCGAACGGGATGTCGAACTGCACGTCCTGCGGGAACCCGCGTGCCAGCTCGGCCATCTTCTTCTTTACGGCTTGCTGGACCTCAAGAGCGTTCGCTCCGGGCGACTGGAACACGCCGATCCCGGTCGCGGGCTTTTTGTCGAGCGAGAATATCTGGCTGTAGGTCTGGGCGCCGAGTTCAACGCGCCCGACGTCGCGAACGCGCGTGACATCGCCGTTGCTGCCCGTCTTGACAATGACATCGTCAAATTCGCTCGTTTCATCCAGCCGGCCCTGAACATTCAGCGTGTACTGGAATGCCTGTCCCTGCGGTGTCGGCGGCATTCCTATCTGACCGGCCGTGACCTGCTGGCTTTGCTGCTGGATCGCTTGAATGACGTCTTGGGGCATCAATTCGAGAGCCTGAAGCTTGTTCGGATCAAGCCAGACGCGCATTGAATACTGGCCTGCGCCGAAGACGTTCACGCTGCCGACACCGGGCAGCCGCGAGAGTTCATCCCGGATGTTGATCGTGGCGTAGTTGCTCAGATAGAGGCTGTCGTAGGTGGCATTCGGCGACGTCAGCGTCACGAACAGAAGAATTGCCGTCGATTTCTTCTGAACCGTGACACCCTGGGTTTGAACCGACTGCGGCAACTGCGACAGCGCGCTGGAGACCCGGTTCTGAACCAGCACCTGCGCAAAGTCGAGATTGGTGCCGATCCTGAATGTCACTGTGAGCGTATAACTGCCGTCGGCGCCGCTATAGGACTGCATGTAAAGCATGCCCTCGACACCATTGACCTGCTGCTCGATTGGCAGTGCCACGGTGTCAATGACCGTCTTGGCGCTGGCGCCGGGGTAGCGCGTTGTGACCTGCACAGTAGGAGGAACCACATCGGGATATTGCGCAACGGCCAGGCTAAACAGCGCAACACCGCCGATCAAAATCATCAGGATCGCGATGACGTTTGAGAGTACCGGCCGTTCGATAAAAAATTTCGAGATCATGGCCGTCCTCGGTCCCTAGTTCGCCGAAGCGCGAGGCTGATCTATCTTTTGTAGCTGAGGATCGACCTTCTGACCGGGGATTGCGCGAAGCAGGCCGGCAATAACGACAGGATCATCGGCCTTCAGGCCGCTCTCGATCACGCGCAATTCGCCCTCGAGAGGCCCGGTCTGAACCTTGCGCTGCTCGACGACATTTTCCTTGTTGACAACAAGGACATATCGTCCCGCCTGGTCGCTGCCGAGCGCGACATCAGGAACGAGCAGGGCATCCTGCTTATCGAGCGGAACGCGGACGCGCACATAGTATCCGGGAATCAACACACGGCTAGCGTTTTGAAAGATCCCGCGTACCGCAAGTGTGCCCGTTGCCTGGTTGATGGTTGGCGAGGCGTAGTCGAGTTTACCCGTGTGCGGATAACCAGCCTCGGTCTGTAGACCGACTTCGACGGGAGTGTCTTTGAGGTCTTTCGGTGTCATCCCTCTTTTGGCGGCGGCAGCGCGTATGCGTAGAACGTCCTGTTCGTTGACGTTGAAGTTTACGTAGATTGGATCGAATGCGACAATTGTCGCCAGCTGGGTTGGAGAGGCGGCGCCCACCAGTTCTCCAACCGAAACAAGGTGCGCGCTGACGATCCCGTCAAACGGCGCCGTCACATTGGTGTAGCCGTAATTGACGGCCGCAATCTTGGTGTTGATCTGAGCCTGTTGCAGATTGGCCTGCGCGTTATCACGCGCGGATGTGGACTGTTCCAGCGTTGCTTGCGAGACGATCTGTCTGGTGACCAAGTCCGATTGACGTTTGAAATCGGCTTCTGTCTGCTTCAACGAGGCCTGCGCACCGGCTTCGGCGGCCTGCGCCTGCTCAAGTTTCAATTTGTAGGTTTCAGGCTCGATCGTGAACAGTGTTGTACCTTGCTTTACGAACGCGCCGTCTTCGTAGCTGATTGTCTGAAGGACACCCTGTACGCGCGCCACCAGATCGACTGACTTGAATGGAGCGGTGTTGCCGGTGGCTGTCAAATACCGCGTGATTGTGCGCTGCACGGGAACACCGACATCGACTTTCGGCGGCGGCGGCGGGACGAAACTATTCTGTTCGCAAGCAGTTAGCGCGGCCAGTGAAAATATGACGAGAGGAATACGCGGGATAGCAGATGCGCTGCGCTTGGCGGCGCCGGGAAATTTGATGCTGGCCGGACACGAAGCTCTCATTTCGGTGCCCTATTCAAAATTTTTTGCGGAAATTATTCCGCTCGGAAATTGCGTCCGCAGCCTTATGGATAACAACAATCCACTTGCGGTGGAACCCAAAAGAGAAAATGATATCGCCAACTAAGAATTTGCTGACAAGTTTTTTGGAATTCACTTCTGTTGCGGGCATTGTCCTTCGGACGCCAATAGGGATTTCTTCAAATGACCGACACGTTGAAACGTGTGGCAGCGCTATGGTCGCTCTCTGTAATGATCGTTCTGGCGACAGCAATGTCAGCGATATCCCAGCAACCTACTGACGAACAACGAAATGCCATCCGCTCGGCGTGTCGTTCGGATTATGAAGCGAACTGCGCCAGCGTACCGCCGGGTGGTGCAGCGTCGTTGCAGTGCCTGCAGAAAAACATGTCGAAACTGTCCGGCTCCTGTCAGCAAACGGTGAAGGCCATCGAACCCGCGGCCGCGCCGAAGGCAGAAACCGCTCCGGCACCTGCCGCTCCCGCACCGGCGAAAGCTGCTGCGCCTGCAGCAGCTCCGAAGGCCGCTGCGACGACACCCTCGCAAAAGCCCACAGACGCACAGACTGCAGCCATACGCAGCGCCTGCCGCTCCGACTATCAGAAGAATTGCGCGAGCGTCCCGCCTGGAGGCGCACCGGCTTTGAATTGTCTGGAAAAGAACAAGTCGAAACTTTCGACGAGCTGCCAACAGGCGGTGAATGCTGTCAGCGGCGGCACTGCCGCTCCAGCCGAGGGGAGCGCAGCACCGGCAGCAAGTTCTGCGGCGGCTCCCGCGCCTGCATTGGTTTTGCGGCCGATGCGGCCACGCGAGGAGCTGTTTGTCCTGCGATCAGCCTGCGGTGGAGACGTTCGCACGCTTTGCGGAGGCGTCGCACCCGGTGGCGGCCGTATCGTGCAGTGTCTGGCTGTGCGGGCTGGTTCGCTGTCACCCGCGTGCAAGGATGTACTGAGCCAGTTCGCGGCGCAGTAATCGCCAAACCGGCAGTTACTCTCCGCGGAAGGCAAGGATCAACTGGACCAATCGGACGCTCAAGACGATGTAACAGATCGACATGGCGATTTGGTAAGCGATATGCCAATTCAACTTTGAAAGTTTATACAAGCCGTCGAGAAAGTTCAGAACGAGAAGAACGATACCAAACAATTCCACGCCGCGGCCAATGAGGCCGTGCCGTAAGTAGCCGAACAAAAGTATGGCGGGGTCAGTGCTGGAGACATGTGCGCCTGCCGATATCACCAATGTAGCCACGATCATTTTTTCGACGTGACCAAACATTTCCTTCGAGGCTGGTTCGACATGGTCAGCGTAGAACGTAAGCCACTTGGCTCTGATATTCTCCATGGTTTTCCCCCGCGACTGTGGCCGGTTTCGGATGCGCCGGCTTTGAGCAGTTGCCCGATCAGAGATTTTAAATCGTCTTAGTACAACGGCTACCAGACAAAGAAGCAAGAACCTCCGCCCGTCGTTTCCCAAGGCAACTGCGGGCGTAATGGGGACTTTGCCTGCCGCGTAGGATCAACTGAATCGGAAAAGGGAGCATACACATGCGACATGTCATACTGATTGCCGCTCTTCTGTGCGTTTCCGGCGCTGCGTATTCGCAGGATTTGACGGCCGAGCAGCGTAGCGCCTGCATGGGTGACTATGAAAAATTCTGTAAGGGCGTCGAGCCGGGAGGGGGGCGAATTATCGCTTGTCTGTCCAAGTCAAGCGACAAGCTCACCGCGGCTTGCAAGAAAGTCCTAATCGCTGCGGAGAAGAAGTAAGTCAGCGGCGCTGACGGCTTGAGAAAATCGCTTGTTTCAAGGATCAAACAAGACAGCTTTGGGAGTTTGCCATGCGCTCATTTCTGCTTATTGCATCTGCCGTTCTGGCGTTTTCCGGGACAATGGTTATTCGAACGACGGACGCCGGTGCGGTGGTTTGCGCGAAGGGTGTATACCGCGCCGGTTGCGCTGGAGCTCGGGGAGCCGTTGTTGTTCGCCGTCCACCAGCTGTAGTTTGTCGTACGGTGTGGGTTGATGGCGTGCGTGTACGCCGCTGTAGGTAACACGGGCTCTGCTTGTTGCAGGTCGTCTCTTGGCGTATCGGCTTGATCAGATGTTCAAGATGATGAGTTGCCTTTTATCTTCCGGCAAGGCGTCTATACGGTGGACGACATTCGCACAATGTTTGTGAGGGATGGAGCGAGGTGTTCAAGCCAAACACCGACGACATGCGTGATGCACCGCCCATCCCGCTGATCACGGCGCTTCAGGATATAGGAGCAGTCGTGAACGTCTTCGGCGATCATGGCCACTCCGTCATTGTGGATCTTCGCAATATCTACTCGCCGGACGAAGTCTCGCGAAATGGCATTCTGTATTGCGGGGTAGGGCGACCGCAGCCGGTAGCAGACGGATTTCCATGATTGCAGAACAGCTTGCGGCGCTAGATGCAGCGCAGCATCGCGCTCCATGCTCAATTCTGGAAGTGAATTCCGCAGCCAACGCGCACCAGGCTTGCTAATGTGTGGATGAAGAATCGCTCCCGGCGATTGCCATGCTTTCGTGAAGCTATCGGTGCCCGCTCAGCAGACGTGACCAGCTCTTCCTCTACCTCCAATTAACAGGTGCGACATAGATGACAGTCTATAGCGGTCCGGTTTTTGAGATGGCTGTGAAGCAGTTTGGTGTCATCGCGGACTATCTGGCGATTCCGAAGGACGATCGCGACAGACTTCTCATGCCGAAGCGCGCGATTGTTATTTCATGCCCTGTCCATCGCGATGATGGATCGACCGCGGTCTTTGAGGGGTATCGCGTTCAGCATCATCTGACGCTCGGTCCGACCAAGGGCGGCACACGCTTCGCTGCAAGCGTTGATCTTGGTGAAGTTGCCGCGCTCGCAATCTGGATGAGCTGGAAGTGTGCGCTTGTTGGCTTGCCATATGGCGGCGCCAAGGGCGGTATCGGCGTGGATCCCTTGAGCTTGTCCGCACGGGAGCTGGAAAATCTCTCTCGCCGTTACATGCAGGAGATGATTCCGTTTGTCGGGTCTCACGTCGATGTGATGGCGCCGGATATGGGGACGAATGAACAAGTGATGGCGTGGTTCATGGATACATATTCGATGTATCAAGGACGCACCGTCACCGAAATCGTAACAGGCAAGCCGGTCAGTGCGGGCGGGACCTTGGGGCGGCGGGAAGCGACGGGACGCGGGGTCGCTCATCTGGCCAAGCGGGTGATGCTTGAACGTGCGATCACCTTGAACAATGCAACGGCCGTGGTTCAAGGCTTTGGAAACGTCGGATCGATCGCGGCCGCAGAACTGCAAGCAATGGGTGTGACTGTCATCGCAGTCAGCGATCATACCTGTGCCTTGCATCGTGCCACGGGTCTGGATGTCACCTCCTTGATCAGGTATGTCACCGAACACGGGAGCCTTCAAGGATACTCCAAGGAACTGATGTGCGACCCATCTACCATCCTGACGCTGCCTTGCGATGTCCTTGTACCGGCGGCTACCGAGCGCGTTATTGACGCGACCATCGCCGAAAAATTGCAATGCAAGGTTCTCGCGGAGGGTGCGAATGGTCCCACAACCCCCGATGCCGACCTCGTGCTCGAAAGACGCCAGGATGAAATTTTCCTGATACCCGACATTCTTTGCAATGCCGGTGGTGTCGTGGTCAGCTATTTCGAATGGGTGCAGGATTTGCAACAGCTCTTCTGGGAAGAAGAAGAGGTGATGCAGCGTGAATATCAGATTCTCGATCGAGCTTTCGATCAGATGGCTGTGCGCGCGAAACGCGACAAGATCTTTAATCGGACGGCCGCCATGGCCATCGGTGTGGAGCGTGTACGCGCCGCAAAGACGACGCGCGGGCTGTTTCCATAGGTGGAAGAGCGGCACTCCGCAATTTCAAATAAATCCCGGCTGTATTCTGAATTCGGGCGATCTCCACCCGCCGAACGATCTTCGCACACAGGGGATCATGAAGCCCCGTCTCTGACGATCGTGCATGAAGGCGCCGGCGAGAGTTGTGCGCGGGCCTGTTGTGCGGGCATTTCCTTTTGAAGCGTTGATAAGATTTGGCGTCGGAAAAAATTTCAAAGGCCTTTGCCCGGTATCAGCGGCACCCTCAGACTCGTCTTGACGCGGTTCATCGCGACAAACGTATTGAAGTGCTTCACGTTCCGGTTTTCGAGGAATAGGCGGCGGCTGAGCTGCTCATACTCTTCCATGGTCGACACGGTGAGGACGAGGATGAAGTCCGCAGCACCTGTCACGTAGTAGCATTGCTGAACTTCAGGTGCCGCGGCGAACTCACGACGCGCCGAGTCCATCAGATCCGCCTGTTCGCTGTCGATCTGTACTTCCACGACAATCGTAATAGGCCGCCCAACGCTGGCGGGATCAACAATTGCCACGTTGGATTGAATAACGCGCGCGTCTTCCATCCGCCGGACACGCCGCTGCACGGCGGCGGCCGACAGATTGACGGATTTTCCGATCTCCTGAAGCGAGGTGCGGTTGTTGACCTGCAACTCCTCGAGAATGGCGAGGTCGAATTCGTCCAGTTGGATGCTTTTTGAAGGTGCCATCGATTTCTCGCAAAATTGTTGCGCTTAGACCATAAAATCAGGGGTAAAATAGCACGTCAAGTAAGCTAATTTTGCATCCGAAAGAGGTGCAGATATGATTGAACGCAACAAGAGCATCAACCGCGGCAAGACCCTCCTAGCCCTGGATCAGGAGATGTTTGGACCGGTGGCCGCCGAAAAAGCGCTGGCAATGCTGCGGCTGCACCCGAGTTATCGGCCGTCGCCGCTGCGCTCTCTGGGCGAGGTGGCGGCCACGGCGGGCGTGCGATCGGTTCATATCAAGGACGAGAGCGGGCGGTTCGGGCTTGGCAGTTTCAAGTCGTTGGGCGGTGCTTACGCCGTGGTTTGTCTCGCGCTTGAAGAGGCGGGCCGCGTGCTCGGCCGCTCCGTGCTTCCCGGCGAATTGCTCGACCCCGACGTGCGCGCTGTTGTGCGCAATATCAATGTCGGCTGTGCGACAGACGGCAATCACGGCCGGTCCGTTGCCGCCGGAGCCAATCTCGCCGGATGCCAGGCCAATATCTTCGTTCATGAAGGCGTCAGTCCTGAGCGGATCGCGGCGATTGCGCGCTTCGGCGCCAATGTTATCGAAGTTGACGGCAACTACGATGACGCGGTCGCTGAAGCAGAACGCGTCTGTCATGCCAACAACTGGATCATTGTATCCGACACGTCGTGGCCGGGTTACGAGCGCATTCCTCGTCTCGTGATGCAGGGCTACACCGCGATGGTCTCCGAGATTCTTGATGAAATGGCGGAACTGCCGACGCATGTATTCTTGCAGGCAGGTGTTGGCGGGTTTGCCGCCGCCATTGCTGCAAATCTCACGCTCCGTAGCGGCACTTCCCGGCCCAAATTCATCATTGTCGAGCCTGATCGCGCGGCGTGTCTGCTCGCCAGCAATGAGGCCGACGCGCCGGTCAAGATCGCGCCAGTCGAGCCGACCGTGATGGCGATGCTAGAATGTTACGAACCATCGATGCTGGCGTGGGGCATTCTTTCCCGGCTGGCGGAAGCCTACATGACCGTGCGTGATCCCGATGCGATCGCTGCGATGAAGCAGTTAGCTCGAGCGGAAAATGGACGAAGCCGCGTGGTCGCAGGTGAAAGTGGTGGCGCAGGCCTGGCCGGTCTGCTCGCTGCGGCCTCTGATCCGCAGGGCCGCGAATTGCTTGGATTGAACGCGAATTCGCGCGTGCTTCTCTTCAATACCGAGGGTGCGACCGATCCCTCGATCTACAAGAGCCTCACCGGCGTCGATCCGCGCATTCTTGTCCCAGCCTGATCGGGAATTCCTGATCAAGCCATGGCGTCGACTACGCCATCAATCAGGTTGCACGTATATAGCGCCTTGAGATTGATGCCCTGCATCTCGCTTACGGGCCGGATGTCCTGAATGATGTTCAGGACATCCTGATGCTCCGCCCGGCGGATCGCTTCGGCTTCTTCCCGTGAGACAGCTTTGAATCTCACGGTGCGACCGGCGCCGCGGACGCCGAGCAGCGGCAAGTCAGCGGAGATGACCGTGGCGATCTTTGGATAGCCGCCTGTCGTCTGGGCATCGACCATCAGAACAATGGGAAGCTTCGAGCCGGGCACCTGAATCGATCCGGCAACGATACCGTCCGAGACGATGTTGTAGTCGCTCTTGTGTGCAAGAGTTGGGCCGTCGAGGCGAAACCCCATCCGGTCGGATGCCGGCGTAATGGTGTAAGTGCTCGACAGAAATTCGCGGATGGCATCTTCAGTGAAATAGTCATCCTGCGGGCCGAGCACGACGCGGATCGGCTGATCAAAACGGAGATTGCGCTGTTCGCTCAGAGTGACTTCTTCGCGCACCGCGACGTCCTCGATTGATCCGTCGAGGACATCGCCACCGCGGAGTTGCCGTCCGGACATTCCGCCAAAGCCGGCGCGCGTATAGGTCGATCGGCTGCCGAGGCACAGCGGGACGTCGAATCCGCCCTCGATCGCGAGATAAGAGCAGAACGCATCGCCGCCCAGACGCACGCGTACGATCTCGCCTTTGGTCAACCGGATCGACTGTCCCGAAGGGATAAAGGGATCTTCGCGCCCGACGATATCGAGCCCGCCGCCGCTCCCGACAAGGGCCACGCGGACGGATGAGCTGACAACCTCCAGTTCAGGACCGGAGCCGATGATTTCCAGACACGATGCGTTCTGCCCGTTTCCCACTAACGCATTTGCCAGCGTGAAGCCGCTGCGGTCGAGGGCGCCGGAAACTGGCACCCCGACGTGCTGAAAGCCGCGCCGTCCTTCGTCCTGCACGGTGGTGTGAAAGCCGGGCGCGATAACTTTGAGCACAGAAATCACGCCGCAAGCTCCGTGCTGTCCGGAATGTAGTCATTGCGGTCCACAGCTTTGCGAATTCGGTCAAACTCTTCCGGTGTGACCGGCTCGAACTTGACGCCGTCACCGGGGCCGAGCAGGGACCCCCTTGCCGATGCCGCATCAAAGAAACGAACGGGCGAGGTTCCGATCAAATGCCAGCCTCCGGGGCTCTCGTATGGGTAGACGGCGGTCATGCTGGTTGCGATCGCGAGCGAGCCGGGAGGAACGCGCAGGCGAGGGTCCGACCTGCGCGGCAATTGCAGTTTCTCCGGCAAATCGCCCATGTAGGGATAACCGGGGACAAATCCGATCATGTAGACATGATATTGCGTGCCGGCGTGGAGCGCTGCGACTTCAGAAACCGAAAGACCTTTGGCCTTTGCTACCTCTTCGATATCGGGGGCGAATTTCGGATCGTAGCAGGCGGGGATGGCCCATAACCGCTTACGGTGGGTTGATTGAGCGGGTTGGTCCACGAATGCTACAATAGCTTGCTCAAGTTCGCTGCCGGTTGTCGTCAGCGGGTCGTAGTTCACGCTGAGCGAACGGAATGTGGCGATCACCTCGGTCACGCCAGGCAATCTGGCTTGTTCCAGAGCCGCGGCCAAGGCCAGGACACGATCGCTAATCTTGCGGTCGATGGCAGATCCGAACTCGATCACAAGGGCGCTGTCCGCCGCCTTTAAAATCCGGAAATCAGCCATGCGGTCCACATTCATTTGATTGATATTATAGTACTAAAGATAGTACGACTTCGTCAAATCCTCCTTGAATATCCGTGCAGGCAGGACGAAAATCGAGCGTGATCCACTCGGCGAAAGTTCACGCTTTGGCTCATGTCGCCCCGTCAGCTAGCGCATTGCTTTGATGTCGGCGTCAGTTATGATCTTCGCTGCGAGTCCCAGATTCCAGAAGAAGTAATAATGTGTCCAGACTGTTAAAGGCATACGACCGCAGCAGAGTGCCCCTGTATATTCAGGTCGCATCGGTGTTGAGGACACGGATTCAATCCGGGCAGTGGAGCGCTGGGGACAAGATTTCCACGCTTGAAGAACTCGAACGCGAGTTCGAGGTGGCGCGCGTCACGGTAAGGCAAGCTGTGGACATTCTGCGCGAGGAGGGCCTGCTTCAGGCGCGCCAGGGACTCGGCACCTTTGTTTCGAAGAAGACCCAGGACCGGCATTGGGTCAAGCTTGCGACCAGTTGGGCCACCTTGATCGAATCGCTCAAGGACAACGTGCCGCGGCGGCTGGCGATCGATGAGGGCGTGGCTCCGCCTGTTCTGGGAGAGTCCGATGGCGATCTCGCCTCCAGCTACGTCAAGCTGCGCAGCGTTCAGTACCGCAATGAGGATCCTTATTCGGTCGTCAATCTTCTTCTGGCGCGGGAAATCTTCGATCTGAACCCCGTACGGTTCAAGAATGCGGCCGCGCTTGTTGTCATCGACGCCATGGATGAAATTACCCTGTCCGAGGCGCATCAGACGCTGACGATCGGTAGCGCGGACCCCGAAATCGCAGATCTTCTGAAGATTTCGATCGGCGCCCCGACCGTCGAGGCCCACTGCGTTGTTATTGATGACGGCGGTATCGCGATCTATGTCGGCGATATCATTTACCGCAGCGAAAGTATCAAGCTGCAAATGGATCTTTTGGGTACCAAGCCGCTGCGGGAAAAGAAAACGCGGAACGGGCATAAGGCCGTCAACCTGTCACGTCGGAAATCCGGAAAAGCCTAGTTCCGGGGCGCTGAGCAGCTTTTTTCAGCAGCTTTACTTTGTTCCAGAATTCGCGCGAACGAGGTCTTGCTATCGTCCTAAAAATAGGATGAATTTGGCGGGTGGTGTTCCGCCTTCCGTTGAAGGAAATTGGTATGGTTGAGCAAGGGGTAGGCGCGCGGCTTCTCCGCAAGGAAGATGACCGCCTGATGCGCGGACGGGGCGAATTCGTCGGCGATATACGGTTGCCCGGCATGCGCGATGTGGCCTTCGTCCGGAGTCCTCTGGCTCACGCGCGGATCAAGGGCATACGGATTCCGCCCGAGTACCGCGACACTGTTTTCATTGCGGCTGACCTTGAAGGTGTGAAGCCGATCCGCGCTGTATCGGGCCTGCCGGGTTTCAAGGTTTCCGAGCAGCCGATTCTGGCCTTCGAAAAAGTGCGTCAGGTCGGCGAACTGATCGCCATGTGCGTCGCGGATACGCGGGCGGAGGCGGAAGACATTGCCGCCGCCGTGGAGGTGGATTTCGAGGAATTGCCTGCTGTTCACGACATGCTGCTCGCGAAGCGGCCGGATTCGGCGCTGCTCCATGAGCACTGGGGGGATAACATCTTCCTGGAGACGTTCGTCGATGTGAATATGGAAGCGGCGTACGATGCGCCCATCAAGATTACCCGAGAAATTTCCACGGCTCGCCAGAGCATGGCGCCGATGGAAGGTCGCGGTACCGTTGCCATGTGGCACAAGCGCATGGACCAACTGGTTCTCTACACCGGAAACCAGCAGCCGCACATCGTGCGCAACGGTCTTTCGGAGTGTCTCGGCCTCGAACAGATTCAGGTGCGCATTGTTTCGCCGGACGTCGGTGGTGGCTTCGGCTACAAGGGCATCGTGCTGACGGAAGACGTCTGTCTCGGCTGGCTTGCAAAGCGTTGCGGCTATCCCGTGCGCTGGATCGAGGACCGCCGCGAGCATCTCACCGCAGGCGCCAATTGCCGCGAGCATCACTACAACATCACCGTCTATGCCGACCGCGACGGCAAGCTGCGCGGTGTTGAGTGTGAGGCGACGGTCGATTCAGGGGCCTATTCGTCCTATCCGTTCTCGGCCTGTCTTGAGGCCGCGCAGGTCGCGAGCATTCTGCCGGGACCTTACGATTTTCCGTCCTATCGCTGCCGGACGTGGTCGGTCGCGACCAACAAGTGTCCGATTCTGCCGTATCGCGGCGTTGCACGCACGGGCGTCTGCTTCGCCATTGAACTGATGATGGACGCCATCGCCCGTGAGACCGGTCTCGAGCCCTACGAGGTGCGGCTGAAAAACCTCGTGCAGCCGGAGCAGATGCCGTTCGACAATATCACCAAGAAGCATTTCGACAGCGGCGATTATCCGGAGTCGTTGCGTCAGGCGCTGGCCAAGATCGATTTGCCGGCCTTGCGCGAACGTCAGAAGAAACCCGAGGCGGATGGGCGCCTGATCGGCGTCGGCCTGTCGGTCTATTGCGAGCAGGGCGCACACGGAACATCGGTTTACGCCGGTTGGGGCATTCCAATGGTGCCGGGCCACGAGCAGGCGACCGCGCGCATGACGCCGGACGGCGGACTCGAACTGCGCGTCGGTGTCCACTCCCACGGGCAGAGCATGGAAACCACGCTGCCGCAGGTCGCGCATGAGATTCTGGGCATCGATACGGCCAAGATCAAACTGGTGCACGGTGACACCGAATATACGCCGTACTCGACCGGAAGCTGGGGATCGCGCTGTGCGGTGATGGCCGGCGGAGCGGTTGCGACGGCGTCGCGCGAGCTCGGCAAACTCGTGCTCGGAATCGGCGCGCATCTGCTGCAGACGGATATCAGCAACGTAAAACTCAGCGACGGCGTCGTGGTCGGGCCGAGCGGCAGCGTCACCCTGCAGGAAGTCGCCTACACCTGGTATCGCCGCCCGCAGGATCTTCCTCCGTCGGTCGATCCGCGTGGCCTCGAAGTGACCATCGGATACAAGCCGGTGCGTGACTCCGGCACGTTCAGCTACGCCTCCCACATCGCTGTCGTCGCGGTCGATCCGGAAATGGGCGACATCGAGCTCCTCGATTACGTGATCGTCGAGGATGGCGGGAAACTCATCAATCCGATGGTGGTCGACGGCCAGATTTATGGCGGGCTCGCGCAGGGGATCGGCACCGCGTTGTACGAAGAGATGAATTTCGACACATCCGGTCAGCCGCTTGCGTCGACGTTCGCGGATTATCTGTTGCCCGGTCCGACCGAGGTGCCGGAACCCAAGCTCGGCCACATGGAGACCTTGGCGCCATACACCGAGTTTGGTGTGAAGGGCCTCGGCGAGGGGGGGGCGATCGCGCCTCCGGGAGCTATCGGCAATGCGGTCAATGACGCGCTGAAGTCGCTCGGTGCTGAAATACGGCACTCGCCGATCACACCGCGCAGGGTGCTGGAGGCAATCGAGGAAGCCAAGAGCACAGCACGCGCAAAGGCCGGTGAAGGAGTGCTCGCGTGAAGCCGGTTAATTTCGATTACGCGCGTCCCGGTGACGTCGGTGCAGCTCTCAAGCTGATCAGTGACGACAGTCTCACGGTCAAGATCATGGCTGGCAGTCAGTCGCTGGGGCCCATGCTCAACATGCGCCTCGTGCAGCCAGATCTTTTAGTGGATATCACCGGTATCGACGAGCTTCGCAGCGTTGATCAACGGTCCGACGAGATCGTGCTTGGCGCATGCATCACCCACGCGGACATCGAAGATCGGCGCGTGCCGGACGTGACCTGCGGTGCATTGCCGACAGTGGCGCGCGGCATTGCCTACCGCGCGGTGCGCAATCGCGGGACCATCGGCGGCAGCCTGACCCACGCCGATCCTTCGGCGGACTGGCATTCGATCATGGCAGCCGTCGGCGCCAAGGTTATGCTGCGTGGGCCAAAGGGCGAGCGTACCATCCCGGTTGAGGAGTACATGGTCGGCGCCTTGGAAGCCGATTTGCAGCCGGGCGAGATGCTGGTCAGCGTCACGGTCCCCAAACTCAGCAGCACGGCGCGATGGGGTTATTACAAGAGCTGCCGAAAGACCGGTGAGTTCGCGCATGCCATCGGGGCATTCCTTTCCGATCCGGATCGCGGGGTCAGCCGTGTCGTCATCGGGGCGACGGAGAGCCGGCCCATCGTGGTCGCTGAAGCCAGCAACATCCTTGGCGACGGAGGCGCCGAGCGCCTTGGCGCTGGTTTCAACAGTCAGGCGATTGGCGAGGTCATTGAAGCGGCGGGTATGACCGATCCGCTCGACAAGCAAACACATATTGTCGCGTTGCGGCGCGCTATCGAACAGGCGCAATCGGCATGAATACAGTCAGCCTCACAGTTAACGGTAAACAGGTCAGCGCGAATGTTCAGCCGCGCACCCATCTCGCCGATTTCGTGCGTGAGACCCAGAATCTCACCGGCACTCATCTTGGCTGCGAGCACGGCGTTTGCGGTGCTTGCACGATTTTGGTCGATGGTGTGCCGACGCGCTCGTGCATCACCTTTGCGGTTGCCTGCCAGCAGGCCGACGTGACCACGATCGAGGGTCTCGACAACGACGAGATCGCAACTGAATTGCGCGCCGCGTTCACGCAAGAACATGCGCTGCAGTGCGGCTATTGCACGCCGGGAATGCTCGTGTCCGCTCGCGATGTGGTGCTGCGGATGCAAGCGCCGAGCGATCATGACATTCGTGTCGCGATGAGCGGCAACCTGTGCCGCTGCACGGGCTATGTCGGCATCATTCGTGCGGTGCAGCGCGTCGTCGAAGCGCGCCGCAGCCGGGGTATTGCCGCGATTCCAAACGGCAATCGGACGCGGCTTGGCCCGTCAGGGTCGGGACATTCGGTCCCGGTGGCTGCCGGCTCCGCGCCCCGTGCAGTCGCGACGCTAGGAACTGCAAAGAAAGTCAGCGCGCCGTCCGCGTCCTCCGCGCGTATGGATCCCGACTGGAAGCCGCAGACAACATTCAACCAGAGCTTTACCGTTGCGCACCCGGTCGATGTCGTGTGGGACTTCTTCGGCAATATCGCCGGCGTTGCCTCTTGTCTTCCCGGCGCGTCGCTGGCGGGGGAGCCGATTGACGGCCGTGTCGAAGGTCAGATGAAGGTCAAGGTCGGCCCGATCTCAGCGGAGTTCCAGGGCGTCGCCGATATCACTCGCGATGATGCGAAGCGAACCGGGACCATTATGGGTTCGGGCAAGGACAAGCGCAGCAACTCTGCGACGCGTGGCATGGTCGGGTACGCCGTTAAGCAGGGCGACAACCCCAATGAAACACGTGTGGACGTCAGCATTGGGTTCACGCTGACGGGCGCACTGGCGCAGTTCAGCCGCTCCGGGCTCGTCCAGGACGTCGCCGGACGCCTGATCGCCATGTTTGTCCGGAACCTCGAGGCAAAGCTTTCCGGGAATACAGAGGCAATACAGGGAGAGGCCCCGGGCCTCGATGCAGCTTCGCTCGTGTTCGACGTCCTGAAGGCGAGGCTCAAGCGCCTGTTCGGGCGGCTTTTTGGCTCCCGTTAAGCGACGATATCGATAAAAGATATTGTCTTACTAACAATAGTACCTTATGTTCGGCGGGACCTTAAAAACAAGCACTTCCGCCAATCGCGCTAAATCCGGAGTGAGCAATGACCATCAAGATCAACCTCAACGCAGACATGGCGGAAGGCTTCGGCGCTTATCATATCGGCGACGATGACGGAATTCTGAAGATCATCGGGTCCGCCAACATCGCCTGCGGTTTCCATGCCGGTGATCCGCTGACCATGCGTCAGGTCGTTGCTGATGCTAAGCGCGCGGGCGTCAGCGTTGGTGCTCATCCCGGTTTCAACGATCTCTGGGGCTTCGGCCGCCGGCGGATCGACATGCGCCCCGACGATCTTGAGAATATGATCGCTTATCAGATCGGCGCGCTTCAGGCTCTGGCTTCCTATTCCGGTGTGAAGGTGACGCATCTGAAGCCGCATGGCGCGCTCAACAACATGTCGGCTGAGAACTACGATTACGCGCTTGCGATCGGTCGTGCGATCAAGGCGGTCGATGACAGCATCATCTATCTCGCGCTGTCCGGCTCCGAGATGGAAAAAGCCGGGCGCAGCCTCGGACTGAAGGTCGCGTTGGAAGGCTTCTGCGACCGCCAGTACGAAGAAGACGGTAATCTTACCTCGCGCAAGATTCCAGGCTCGGTTATCAAGGACCCGGCGGTTGCGACCAAGCAGGTCGTCGACATGGTGGTGAACAACACGATTACCACGCGGACCGGCAAGCAGATTCCCTGCAAGGTTCATTCGCTCTGCGTTCATGGTGACGAGCCGACTGCTGTCGCGCTGGCAAAGTCGGTGCGAGAGGGTCTCGAGAAGGCCGGTGTCAAACTGGTGCCGCTGACCGAAATGGCGCTCGACTGAACATTTGCAACTGACGTCGTATCTGAAGAAAGGCCGGTTACATGAGCGCTAAGCCAAGCATTGCTATTCTCGGAGGCACTGGCGATCTCGGTTCAGGTCTCGCAAAGCGATGGCTTGCTGCGGGGTATTCCGTGGTCATTGGTTCGCGTTCGGCGGAGAAGGCTCAGGCCTTTGCCAAGGAGCTTGGCGGCGGTGCCCGCGGCGACGACAATGTCGGCGCGGCGAAATCTGCCGACATAGTGGTGCTTGCCGTGCCGTTCGGCAGTCATGATGCGACCTTGCGCGAGGTAAAGGACGCGGTGCAGGGCAAGATCGTGGTTGATGCGGCTGTGCCGCTGGTGCCGCCGAAGGTGTCGGTCGTGCAGCTTCCTCCTGAGGGGTCGGCGGCGCAGATCGCGCAGACTCTGCTCGGCGAGGGTGTTAAAGTGGTTTCCGCGTTTCACAACGTCGGCGCCACGAAGTTACATGCAGGCGGTCGCGCGGATTGCGACGTGCTTGTATTCGGTAACGACAAGGAATCCCGTGACGTCGTGATCGGACTGGCGAACGAGGTTGCCAGTGCAGGTATCGATGGCGGCGTGCTCGCCAATTCGGCTGCTGCGGAGGCGTTGACGTCGGTTCTGATCGGAATCAATCGCCGTTACAAGGTTCCCGGTGCGGGCATCCGTATCACCGGGCTTTCTCCACCCGCTCCACAATGATCGTTCGCAATGGCGAAGAGCGTCACATATCATGCTGTACCCGGCATCCCGCTGATTGCTCCGGGCGATGATCTTGCTGCGCTCATTGTCGAGTCTCTGAACAAGGCGGAGCTTTCGCTGCTATCCGGCGACATCGTCGTAATCGCCCAGAAGATCGTCTCAAAAGCAGAGAACCGCTACGTTGCATTGAAGGACGTGATTCCTTCGGACAAGGCGCGAATGCTTGCCGATCAGGTCGGCAAGGACGCACGTTACATCGAAGTCGTTCTGTCGGAATCCGACGAGGTCGTGCGCCATCGTCCCAACGTCATGATCGTTGCACATCGGCTTGGATTCGTGATGGCCAATGCGGGAATCGATCAATCGAACGTCGAGCACATTAATGGCGAGGAGCGCGTGCTGTTGTTGCCGCGCGACCCGGATGGTGTTGCGGTGCAGTTAAAGGCCAGGTTTGACGCAGCATTCAGTGCAAAGGTTGGCGTCATCATCAATGACAGTTTCGGGCGTCCGTGGCGCAACGGCGTCGTAGGTGTTGCGCTCGGTGCTGCGGGTCTACCGTCATTGCTCGATATGATCGGTCAGCCGGATATGTTCGGCCGAAAGATGCAGATGACCGAAATCGCGGTGGCGGATGAGATCGCCGCCGGCGCGTCGCTGTTGATGGGGCAGGCGGCCGAAGGTCTGCCGGTGGTTGTGGTGCGCGGTCTGACATTCGACGCAGCGCCGCGTTCTGCATCGGCGCTGGTGCGCCCTCGCGAACGGGACATGTTCCGATGAGCGTCCAACCATCATCGCTTCGTGGACGGCCGGTCGTCGCGCTCTGCGGCGGCGTTGGGGGCGCCAAGCTGGCGCTCGGATTGGAGCGTCTTATCGGCGCCGATCTGACTGTAATCGTCAACACCGGCGATGATTTCGAGCATCTTGGACTTCATGTCTCGCCGGACATCGATACAGTTCTGTACACGCTCGGCGGTCTCAGCGATATCGAGCGCGGCTGGGGCAGGGCAGACGAGACCTGGAATTTCATGGAGTCGCTCGGCGGCTTGGGTGGCGAGACATGGTTCCGGCTCGGCGATCGCGATCTCGCGATGCATGTTGAGCGTACACGCGCGCTGCGCGCGGGAATGTCGCTCACGGATTTCACAACCGCGATGGCGCGCCGGCTCGGGATAGCTTCGCGCATCCTTCCCATGTCGGATGATCGCGTCGAGACCACGGTAATGACAGCCGATGGGCCGCTGCCATTTCAGCGCTATTTCGTCGGGCTGCAATGCGCGCCGGTGGTGAAGCGGCTTGAATTCAAGAATGCGGAGCATGCCGCGGCTTCCGATCAGGTTCTGGCGGCGCTCAATAACCCAAACCTTGCTGCTGTCATTGTTTGTCCGTCGAATCCATATCTGAGTGTCGATCCCATTCTGGCCGTTTTGGATATTTGGAATGCTCTCGAGCGCGTGACCGCGCCGATTGTCGCGGTCTCTCCGTTGATCGGTGGGCAGGCGGTGAAGGGGCCAACGGCAAAGATCATGGCTGAGCTAGGTGTGCCGGCGGACTCTGTCGCGATCGCCCGGCACTATCGCTTTATCGACGGATTGATCATCGACGAGACCGATCGTGGCGATGCCGGCAAGATGGATATGCCTGTGCATGTGACATCAACGTGGATGCGGAGCCTGGAAGACCGTGACCGGCTGGCAGCCGATTGCCTGGAGTTTGCGGAGCGGCTGGCAACCGCGGATAGAAGGAAAGTGACGTGATGGAAACGTTCGCTGAAAACCCTTCAAACATCTGGGCTGTTGTTCCTGTTAAACGGCTGAGCCAGGCCAAGCAGCGGCTCGCGCCGGTTTTGTCGCACAACGAGCGGGTCAAGCTTGCACGTACCATGCTGCACGAAGTTCTGACGACGTTGTGTGCCTCCGAACTTGCCGGCATTGTGGTCGTTACCAGCGACCCGATGGTTGCAAATCTTGCGTCGTTGTTCGATGCGAGGGTCGTCCACGATGGCACGGAAGCAGGTGTCAATGCGGCGGTTCAGCAGGGTTTGGAATCACTCGATGCAGCGGCAAGTGCACTGATTGTTCCGGCCGATGTGCCGTTTGCTACCGCAAGTGATCTGCGGGCGATCATCGCTGAACTTCAGCACAATCCTGTGGTGTTGGCGCCGGCCTTGTCCGATGGCGGCACCAACGCTCTCGCCATGCGCGCGCCAGATATGATCGTGCCGAAATTCGGCGAGGACAGCTATCTGCGTCATCAGATGCAGTCACGGGCGAAGGGCTTTGCCTGCGGCGTCGTCAGCTCGGACGGCATCGGGCGGGATATCGATCGCCCACAGGACCTGGTCGCGCCGATCGCGACCAGAAGGTATTCGCTGACAGCGGCGCTGCTCGCAGAACTGAATGTTTCAAACCGCCTGGGTGTTGGCGCGCTGCCGCTTTGCGTGAGGCATATGTGATGACGGTCCTTTCTTTGTTGAAGGAATTTCCGCTGGACCACCGATTGAGCCGCGACGAGGCGTCCGAGCTCATTCATGTGGGCGATCTCGATCAGCTTCTTGCCGCCGCTGCCGCACGGCGCGACGCTGTCCATGGGCATCAGGTATCGTATTCGCGTAAGGTCTTTATTCCGCTCACGCAGCTTTGCCGCGACGTTTGCCATTACTGCACCTTCGCGCATGCGCCGCGCAATGGCGAGAAGCCTTATCTCTCAATCGAGCAGATGGTTGCCATTGCGCAAGCAGGCAAGAAGGCCGGATGCAGGGAAGCGCTGTTCACCCTGGGGGACAAGCCTGAGTTGCGCTACCGCGTCGCTCGTGAAGAGCTGGACAGGCTGGGACATCTCACCACGCTGTCCTATCTCGCGGAAGCTGCAGCTGCGGTGTTTCGTGAAACGGGTCTGCTGCCGCATATCAATCCCGGTCTGATGAGCGGAGAAGACATCGACGCTCTGCGTAAGGTTTCGGTATCGCAGGGGATCATGCTGGAAAGCATCTCGGACCGCCTTGCCGAGAAGGGCGGTGCCCATCATGGCTCACCGGACAAGATTCCGGCCGCTCGCCTCGAAACGATGCGATTGGCAGGTGAACGGAACGTACCGTTCACGTCCGGGATTCTCATCGGTATCGGAGAGACGCGGCAGGAGCGCATCGACTCGTTGCTCGCCCTGCGCGATCTCAATGATCAGTACGGACACATTCAGGAAATTATCGTCCAGAACTTCCGTCCGAAGGCCGGCACGCGTATGGCGAATACCGAGTCGCCGGATGTCGAGGATCATCTCTGGACGATTGCGATCGCGCGGCTGATTTTCGATCCGGAAATGAACATTCAGGCGCCGCCCAATCTGAGCCCCAGTGCACTGGGCAGGCTTGTGGCAGCGGGCATCAACGACTGGGGCGGGGTGTCGCCGGTCACGCCGGATCACGTCAATCCGGAAGCACCGTGGCCGCATCTGCGGCTTTTGGAAGCAGCAACCAAGGCGGCGGGCAAGGATCTCGTCGAACGCCTTGCGATCTATCCGTCGTTCGCGCGCGATGCATCCCGATGGGTTGATGCTGGTTTGCGGACCTCGGTGCTCAATCACATTGACGGTGATGGTGCGCCTCGTGTCGATGACTGGTGCCCCGGCCACGTCGGGCAGTTGCCTTCACGTGAACTCGGCTGGATTCAAAGAGCGCCATCGGCCACACCATCCGCGAACCTTGGACAGGTGTTGGCGAAAGCGCAGCGCGGAGTCACGCTGGGCGAAGCAGAAATCGTCCGTCTGTTTCGGGCGCGTGGTGATGACTTCGCGGCCGTCTGCCGTGCGGCGGATGAACTGCGCCGTGAGAAGAATGGCGACACGGTGAGCTATGTCGTCACGCGCAATATCAACTACACCAACATCTGCTCATTCAAGTGTCAGTTCTGCGCTTTCTCCAAGGGCAAGATGAGCGAGAATCTGCGCGGCAGGCCTTACGATTTGGAGATGAGCGAAGTCGCCGGCCGCGTGGTCGAGGCTTGGGAGCGCGGCGCGTCTGAAGTCTGCATGCAGGGTGGCATTCATCCGTCCTATACCGGACAGAAGTATCTCGATATCTGCCGGGCGGTGAAACAGGCTGTACCGCAGATGCACATGCATGCGTTCTCGCCGCTGGAGATTCATCAGGGCGCTCAGACGCTGGGAATTCCTGTAATTGATTTTCTGCGCGAGCTGAAGGCGGCGGGCCTTGGCACATTGCCGGGAACCGCGGCCGAAATTCTCGATGATGAAGTGCGGGCGGTGCTGTGCGCCGACAAGATCAGCACCCAGCAGTGGCTCGATGTGATGCGCGCCGCGCATCAGGTGGGCTTCCGTTCGACCGCTACCATCATGTTCGGTCATATTGAGGGTTATCAACATTGGGCGCGCCACCTGCTGCGCATCCGCAATTTGCAAATGGATACCGGCGGCTTCACGGAGTTCGTGCCGTTGCCGTTCGTTCACATGGAAGCGCCGATCTATCTCAAGGGCCGCGCGCGGCCAGGCCCTACGTTCCGCGAAGCGATCCTGATGCATGCGGTCGCGCGGCTGGTGCTCAATCCGCATATCCCCAACATTCAGGCTTCCTGGGTAAAGCTTGGCGCCGATGGCGTTCGCCAATGTCTGATGGCGGGTGTCAACGATCTCGGCGGCACTTTGATGGACGAGAGCATTTCGCGCTCAGCAGGTGCATCCCATGGCCAGGAAATGACGCCGCAAGACATGGAAGCGATCATCCTTTCGACCGGGCGCAATCCGAGGCAGCGCACGACACTTTATCGCAATGCGGAAGAGGACGTCCGGTTGCGTTCGTTTGACGCGGCTGCTGCGCGAATGGCGGTCAATGGTGACAAAAACGTGCATGCCGCAAGTATTTCATAGGATCGGACAGCACCGGTCTGGACATCCTATTTTACTAACGTTAGTATCATTCAAATCGGTGTGAGCCTGAAAGAAGTTTGGTATGTCTTCGGTCATCAATCCCGACATAGTCGATAGCAAGCAGCGCGCGAGAGCCATTGCGCGGGTGCGCGAGCGGGGCGTGGTGATGCCGACGTTCTCGCAGCTTGCCAACCCGTCCAGCATTCCCGCCGCGGCGTCGAAGGCGCTGGTGGATATTGCGCCCGACGAACCTCATGCCGCAAATCTCTGGCGGGTCCATTGGTACAACGGGGCCGATCGCACCAGCCGGATCGATGTGCCGGGTTATATCGTGCTCCCGGAAGCGCTCACCGGTGTGAAAGCGCCGATTGTTGTATTGCTCGGCCGGCGTTTTCCGATGATCGGCGCGCACAAAGTCCTGCCTGCCTATTCGGCGCTGGCAGCGCAGCTTGTGACGGGGCGGTTCGATCCGGAGCAGCAAAAGGCGATCTGGCCTTCGACTGGGAATTACTGCCGCGGCGGCGTCTCGGTGTCGCGTGTGCTTGGCTGCCGCGGTGTGGCCGTGCTTCCCGAAGGCATGAGCCGCGAGCGGTTTGAGTGGCTCGAAAAGTGGGTTGCGCATCCGGATGATATCGTACGCACGCCCGGCACCGAGAGCAACGTCAAGGAAATCTACGACAAGTGCGCTGAACTTGCGCGCGATCCGCAGAACGTGATTCTCAATCAGTTCTCGGCATTTTCGAATTATATCATTCACTATGCCTGCACGGGCAGTGCGGCGGAGCAGGCGTTTCTCGCTTTCAACGGTAGCGGCCAGCGGCGTCTCGCTGCGTTTGTGTCGGCGACCGGCTCGGCCGGCACCATTGCGGCAGGCGACTATCTGAAGACGCGGCATGGGACGAAGATTGCCGCGGTCGAAGCGCTCGAATGCCCGACGATGCTGAACAACGGCTACGGCGAGCACAATATTCAGGGTATCGGCGACAAGCATATTCCATTCATCCATAACGTGATGAATACCGACGTTGTCGTCGGCGTCTCGGATCGTGTCACCGACAGCCTCAATCTGCTGTTCGGCTCTGATGTCGGCCGAAAGTATCTTCAGGGTCGCCAGAAACTCGACGGCAAGCTGGTTGCAGCCTTCGCGGATGTCGGCATTTCCGGCTTCGCCAACATTGTCGCCTCGATCAAGCTCGCAAAACAGCTTCACTACGGACCCGATGATGTCATCGTCACCGTCGCGACCGATAGTGCGTCGCTTTATGACAGCGAGCGTGACAGCTATCGCGCGAAGCATTTTCCGTCGTTTGACGAAGTTAATGCGGGAGAGATTTTTGGCTCCTGCCTAACGTCGATCGCAACCGACAATGTCGTGGAATTGACCGATCAGTTGCGCCGGCAGGTTTTCAATCTCGGCTACTACACCTGGGTGGAGCAGCAGGGCGTCAGTGTCGAAGATTTCGAGCGCCGCAGGCACCGGTCGTTCTGGAATGGTCTCGTATCGAGCCTTCCGGAATGGGATCGCCTGATCGAGGATTTCAACGTTGAGGCCTTCGGGCCGCAGTACAAGACCGAAATGGCAGGCAAGGCAAAGTCATGAGCGTAGGTCAGGATATCGTCCAGCCATATCAGAAGCTGCGAGAGAACCTCGCGCGCCGAGACCGAAGTCTTCGCGAGAAGGTTGTGAGTCTGGAAGAAGCGGCATCATTCGTCGGCGACGGCGCATCGGTTGGGATTGGGGGTTCGACCATATCGCGCACGCCGATGGCCATGATCTGGCAGTTGATCCGGGCGCGGAAGAAAGAACTTTCCTGTTCGCGCTGCATTATCTCGACTGACGGCGATCTGCTGCTGGGATCTGGTGCAGCCAATCACATCATTTCGAGCTGGTTCGCCCAAGGCATCCTGTGGGGCCTTTCGAAGGTGATGCGCCACCATGTTGAAGGCGGAACGGCACGTTACGACGAATGGAGCCACATGGGTGTCGGCATGCGCTTCCGCGCCGGTGCGATGGGTGTTCCGTTCATGCCGATGCGCTCGATGCTGGGCTCCGATGTGGCCCGCATTCGTCCGGAAGCCAAGGAATTCGATTGTCCCTTCACCGGTGAGAAAGTGCTGCTTGTCCCCGCGCTGAATCCGGACGTGGCGGTGATCCATGTGCAGCGCTGCGATGCTTACGGCAATGCTCAGATCGATGGCTTGCAGTTCATGGATATCGATCTTGCGATGGCAGCCAACCGCGTGATCTTGACCACCGAGCGGATTGTTTCCAACGACCAGATTCGTCGCGCACCTGACCAGACGAAGATTCCATTTTTCTGCGTCGATGCGGTGGTGGAGGTGCCTTACGGCTCCGCGCCGCACGAATGTTATGGCGTCTACGAGCCGATGATGAACCATCTCAATGCGTACGTGGCGCAGGTGAACGGCGATCCCGTTGGTGGAATGAAGAAGTATCTCGACGAGTACGTCTACGGCCCGAAAACCTGGAACGATTTTCTTGCGAAGATCGGGATGGACGAAATCGTGACGGCGAGCCGCAGGGGCAGGAGCATTTTCGATGACTGAACAGAATCGTCATACAGCTTCGGAGATGCTGGCGATCCTGAGCGCGCGCCAGCTTAAGGAAGGTCAGGTTGTATTTGCCGGCATTGGCATTCCCTTGCTGGCTGCGACGCTGGCGCAGCGCCTGCGTTGCCCTGGCCTGACAATCCTGTTTGAAGGCGGCGTGATCGGTGCGTTTGTCGAGCCCGGCAAGTTGCCGCCATCGACCAACGATCAGCGTTGTACCAAGCGTGCCAACATGGTGCTGGGCAGCGCCGAAGTTCTTCTGCTGCTGCAGCGCGGATATGTCGACGTCGGCTTCATGGGCGGCGCACAGATTGACAAGTACGGAAATCTGAACTCGTCTTTTATTGGCGATTCCGAGAAGCCCAAGACACGACTTCCGGGGACTGGCGGCGGAAACGACATTTCCAGCCTGACCAACATGATCGTTGCGATGAAGCACGAGAAGCGCCGCTTCGTTGATCAGGTCGATTTCATAACTAGCCCTGGCTTTATCCGCGGCGGAAAATCCCGCGCTGAAAGCGGGCTGCCGGAAGGCGGCATGTTCCGTGTGATCACTGAACTTGCGGTGTTCGGCTTCGACGAGACCTCGCGCCGGATGAAGGTACTCGCCCTCAATCCGGGCATCACGCGCGAACAGGTCCAGGACAACACCGGCTTCGATCTGATTTTTGACGATCAGGTCAACGTTACTGAGCCGCCCACCGAGCACGAGCTGACCACGCTCCGAATGCTCGATCCCGATCGTCTCTTCATCGCATAAGAATAAACGAGGAAGCAAACATGACCCTACTGTCGAACACGTTCGGTATCGCCGCACGCAATTTCACTGCCTATCCCGAAATGCCGGATGCGAAAGCGCTGGTGGACTACGGTGTGCGCGTCGAGGAACTGGGCTACGATTCGCTCTGGGTCTGGGATCACATTCTTCTTGGTGTGGACCCGCACTTTCCGATCCTGGATTCGCTGACAACGCTGACCGCAATCGCCGCGCGCACCAGCAAAATCAAGCTCGGCACCGGCATTCTTGTTCTGCCGCTGCGCAACCCGGTTGCACTGGCCAAGCAGTTGTCCAGCATGGATCAGTTCTCAGGTGGCCGCCTGCTGATGGGCATGGCGTCAGGCTGGTACAAGCGCGAGTTCGATGCCATGGGTATTCCGTTCGACAAGCGCGGCAAGCTGATGGATGAAAATCTGGAAATCATGCGCCGTCTGTGGTCGGAGCCGATGGTCGATGGAAAGTACATGGCTCACGACATCTCGGCCGCGGTCATGTATCCTAAGCCGGCACAGCAGCCGACTCTGCCTATCCTTATCGGTGGCTATGTCGACAGGGTCCTGCAGCGCGCAGCAACTGTCGGCGACGGCTGGCTGACCTACTTCTATCCGCCCGAAGCTTTCGCAAAATCTTGGGCCAAGCTCCGCAACTTCGCCAAGGAGGGCGGCAAGGATCCTGACAAGCTTCTCAACGCTTCGCAATTGCCGATCATGATCGGTCCGTCCAAGGCTGCCGTTCAAGATGAGATGAACGAGTGGCTGATCAAGGAATGGGACTTCCCTGAACACAGCGACTGCTCGCGCGAGAGCGCCATCATGGGCAACGTCGATGAGTGCGTCGAGCAGTTGAAGGCTCACCAGGCTGTCGGCGTTCAGAAGATCATCTTCGTGCCCTACAAGTACCGGATGGATCAGGTCGAACTGATCGCGAAGGAGATCATTCCAAGGCTGAGGGCGAAGTAACAACCCAAGCTGGAGCGGGCGATGCCCGGTCACCTATCATGATCAGTGTTTTTGATCTGTTCAAGATCGGGATCGGGCCGTCATCCTCTCACACGGTCGCCCCAATGAAGGCCGCAGCGGCCTTCATGGCAGCCCTTGATGAATCTCAGCGGTCGCGCCTGAGACGCTTGCAAGTCACGTTGCTTGGATCCCTTGCGTGGACCGGGCGTGGTCATGGAACGGACAAGGCCGTTATGCTTGGGCTTTCTGGTTTCTCGCCGGAGACTGTCGATCCTGATGATGCGGACCGCCGCATCGCTGTCGTTGCTGCCACGGCCAAGCTCGTACTGAGGGATGGATTGACGATCCATTTCGACCCGGTACAGGATATCGTTTTCAATTTTGATGAGCCGACGCCGGTTCATCCGAATACGCTCCGATTTGCGGCCCTTGATCAGGCTGGCCACGAGTTGTGGGCCGAAACCTGGTACTCGCTCGGCGGCGGATTCGTTCAGCGAGAGGGCGAAACGGGTTCTGCAGCAGAGTCGTCCGCGGCCATTCCATTCGACTACCGAAGCGCGGCTGAATTGATCGAAATGTGCGACCGCTCCGGTCTCTCGATCGCGCAGGTGGTGCTCGCGAACGAAACCGCACTTGCGGATGAAGCGTCAGTCTACGATCGGCTCGATCGTCTCGTTGCGGTGATGTTCGACTGTATAGACCGCGGGATACGCACCGATGGTCAGTTGCCGGGTGGCTTGAAGGTCAAGCGTCGCGCTCGCTCGCTTCATGCCCGGCTGCAGGAGTCAGAAAGCCGCAACGTGCGGCATTCCATCGCAGCGATGGATTATGCAAGTCTGTACGCGATCGCTGTAAACGAGGAAAATGCGGCAGGCGGCAGGGTTGTTACTGCCCCGACCAATGGCGCCGCTGGCGTCATTCCTGCCGTTCTGAGGTACTACACCGATCATTGCGAGGGCTCCTCGCAGGACGGCGTCAGGATTTTTCTCCTGACCAGCGCAGCGATTGGCGGGCTCTGCAAGATGAACGCTTCCATCTCCGGCGCTGAAGTCGGGTGTCAGGGGGAGGTGGGTGTGGCATGCTCCATGGCTGCGGCCGGCCTGACAGCGGCACTGGGCGGCAGCAGCCGGCAGATTGAAAATGCCGCGGAGATCGGGATGGAGCACCATCTCGGAATGAGCTGCGATCCGATTGGCGGGCTGGTGCAAATCCCCTGCATCGAACGCAACGCATTTGGCGCGATCAAGGCCATTAATGCGGCGTCGCTGGCGCTGAGCGGCGATGGGTCGCATCACGTTAGTTTGGATCAGGTTATCCGTACGATGCGGGATACCGGGGCCGATATGCAGACGAAATACAAGGAAACGTCGCGCGGAGGGCTCGCAGTCAGTGTGCCGGATTGCTGAAAAAACTTGACGGCGAGCGGCCTTTGCAGATGATACTAAGATACTAAAAATAGGACTATCTGGGTTCAGGATAACAGTTAGATAAATACAAGCGGACAACTGGCACAAGCTTTGCTTGAAAAGACCTGATTTCCGCACTCAAACGGAGGAAATGGAAGATGGCGAAACACACCAAACTACTTGCGACAATCGCGTTGCTGTCGGCTGGCGTTGCCGGTCAGGCCGCGGCTCAGACGATCAAAATCGGCGTCAACGAACCGCTGACCGGACCCTTTGCTGCGTCGGGTACCTATGTCGTCAACGGCGCCAAGATCGCCGCTGATGAAATTAATTCCAAAGGCGGCATTCTCGGCAAGAAGATCGAGCTTGTCATCGAGGACAACAAGAGCAACCCGACTGAAGCTGCGGCTGTAGCCGAGAAGCTGATCACGGCCGACAAGGTGCCGGTCATCATGGGCGCCTGGGGATCGAGCCTGACGCTGGCCGTGATGCCGAAGCTGATGGAATACAAGGTTCCGATGGTGGTTGAGACGTCTTCGTCGGGCAAGATCACGACGACCGGCAATCCCTACATCTTCCGCATCTCGCCGCCGTCGTCGGTCGAAGCCGCGGCGTTCAAGCCAATTCTTCCCAAGCTGTCGATCAAGAAGGCGGACTTCCTTGTCATCAACAATGATTGGGGCCGCGGCGCCGCTGAAGATTTCGGAAAGGTCTTGAAGGCTGACAATATTCAGGTTGGCCTCGTCGAGACGATGGACCAGTCCGCTCAAGATATGAGCGCTCAGTTGTCGAAAATTAAGGCAACCGACTCTGACACGATCATGGTGACGACTGCTGTCGAGCAACTCACGCTCGTTCTGAAACAGGCAACAGCGCTCGGCATCAAGAAGCAGATCGTGACGACTGGCGGTTCGCAGAATCCCGATCAGTTGATTGATCAGGCTGGCGTCGCTGCCAACGGAACGTTTCACCTGACGACGTTCGCTCCGTGGTATCCGGACGAGACGCCGAATCCGCCGGCGACCAAGTACTTCCTTGGCGAATGGAAAAAGCGCGGCTTCAACTTCGCCGGCGCGACCGAGAGCTTCCGTGGATACGACGGCATCCGTACGATCGCGGCTGCTATCGAGAAGGCAGGCAAGGCAGAGCCCGAGGCGATCGCTGCCGCATTGTGGCAGACTGAACTGCTCGGCCTGAACGGCAAGATCAAGTTCGAGAAGCAGGGGCCCTCCGGCAAGGAGAGCGGGCAGAGCATGCCCAATGTCTACCTGATCAAGATCGACAATTCGAAGGTCGTTCTTCCCAAGCTGTAAGTATGGAGGCGCGAGCATCGTCTCGATGCCCGCGCCTTTCCATTCCAAAGGCACGGCGGCCTCCGCCGAACGATGAGTTTTGACCTGGATAAAGCTCGATGACTGAATTTCTGCAACACATGATCAACATGCTGATCCTCGGCAGTACATATGCGCTGCTCGGAATCGGCCTGACCTTGATCTTTGGCATCATGCGCGTGGTGAACTTCGCGCACGGCGAGCTTTATGCGTTCGGTGCGTACTTCGTGTACTTCATCGCTGTGATGCTTGGGTTCAACTTTTTTCTGGCGCTGCTTTTTGCGATTGTCGCCGGATGCCTTCTTGGCGCGCTGATTGAGTTCGTTCTTCTGCGTCCGATGCGAGGTGCCGATATCGACACTACCATGCTGATCATGATCGGTGCGATGATCGTGATGCAAAACGCAGAGCAGTACGTCTGGGGCGGCGTCGCGAAGGCAGTCAATACGCCGTTTCCGGAGACGCCGTTGACGATTGGTCCTTTCTCGGTGTCGTGGTTGAGGCTTTTCGTATTCTTCGCGGCGCTGGCGTTGATCGCCATCTCGTACTTCCTGATCAACCGCACCAAGCTCGGCAAGGCGATGCGTGCGACATTCCAGGATACCGACACCGCCTCGCTGATGGGTGTCAACATTCAGGCGATCTACATGGCCACCTTCGCCATCGGTTCGGCGCTCGCGGCGGCCGCAGGCGCGCTGCTCGGGCCGGTTTACGTGATCTCCCCGCAGATGGGCAACATCGCGTCGCTGAAGGCGTTTGCCATCGTCATTCTCGGCGGTCTCGGCAGCATCGGCGGCGCAACAATCGGTGGCTTCATCCTGGCCTTTGCCGAGGAGATGGGCGCCGGGTACATCTCGTCGGGTTACCGCGACGCCATGGGCTTTCTGATTATCATCGCGGTCTTGCTGTTCAAACCGACCGGACTCTTTGCACGATCGGAGCGAATTGGATGAAACGGCTTCTCCCCTGGGTTGCGATTGTCGTATTCGCATCGGTTCCGTTGTGGCTGAAGGATCCTTATCTCCTGAATGCCTTTATCACGACGGGGATCTTCATCATCGCGGCGATGAGCCTCAATCTGCTGCTGGGTTACACCGGCCAGCTGAGTCTCGGTCATGTCGCCTTTTTCGGTATCGGGGCTTACGTCAGCGCGCTGACGGCGCTCGGGTTCGACGTGGAACTGATCGGCGGCATCCGAGTCGTTCATGAGCCATGGCCCGTCTGGCTTGGCTTTATCATCGCCATACTCGTGTCCGGGCTGTGCGGATACATTGTGGGCAAGCTGTCGTTCCGGGTTCGCGGTGCCTACTTCGTCATCGTGACCATCAGTTTTGCGGAAGTCGTCCGACTTGTGGCGCTGAACTGGGTAGAACTGACCCAGGGGCCGCTGGCGCTGACTTCGATTCCGCCCATGACACTCGGACTTCCCGGGCTCGGCTATTTCGATTTCTTCAGCAAGCAATCGAACTACTATCTGGTCCTCGGCGTCGTGGTTATCTCCTACATCATCATCAGCCGCCTGGTGAATTCGCGGGTCGGGCGCGCGATGGTGGCGCTGAAGGAGAATGAATCGCTGGCGGTTTCCGTCGGTATCGATGTCACCCGCTATCTGGTATTGGCGGCTGTCGTATCTGCCGGCATCGCCGGAGCGGCAGGAAGCCTGTACGCGCACTATCTGAAAATCATCGATCCCGACGTCTTCCTCTTTCTCTACACCGTTACCATGGTGATCATGGTGATTACCGGCGGCAAAGGAACGTTGGCAGGGCCGCTCGTCGGCGGATTGATTTTCGGGTTCATCCCCGTTGTTGCGCGCTCGTTCGCCGCTCCGGAAATTCAGTGGATTCTCTACGGGGTGTTCATGATCCTGATCGTGTTCGTGCTGCCGCAGGGGATCGTTCCGGCCATTGAGAAGTGGTTCGGGGTCGATGAAACCAGGGATCCTGCCATTGCGCCGGAAGCCAAGATGCAGGATGCGCCATGATGCAGGCTCAAGCAGCTAAGGTTCAAGTAGCCAAGACGCTACCAGCACTCTCGATCGAACACATTGCGGTTCACTTCGGCGGTCTTGTTGCGATCTCGGACATGAACTTCGTCGTTAACGAAGGCGAAGTCGTCAGTCTGATCGGGCCGAACGGCGCGGGCAAGACGACCGCATTCAATGTCATCACGGGCTTCCTGCGACCGACAAAGGGAGAAGTGATTTATCGCGGCACGTCGCTGAACAATCTGAAACCGCACGAAGTTACGGCATTGGGCCTGGTGCGGACGTTTCAGCGCACCAGCGTGTTCCAGAGTGTCAGCGTGTTCGAGAATGTCATGATCGGCCTGCATCGCCGCGGCCGCTCGCAATTGTGGGATACCTTGCTGGCGCTGCCGCGGGAGCGTGAGTCCGAAAAGGAACTGCGGACACGCGCGGCGGAAATCCTGGCGCTGGTTGGTATTGAACGCCGCTCGCGTGAAATGGCAGGCTCGCTCGCCTATGGCGATCAGCGGCTTCTGGGTGTGGCATTGGCGTTGGCTGCGGATCCTTCGATGCTGCTGCTCGATGAGCCGGTCTCGGGCATGAACGCAACTGAGACAGCGCGATTCATGCAGCTTCTCGATAAGTTACGTGGTCTCGGCGTCACGATCCTGCTCGTCGAGCATGACATGCCAATGGTGATGGGCGTGTCGGACCGCATTGTTGTTCTTAACTACGGCCGGATCATTGCCGAAGGCCCACCGTCGGCAATTCAGGGTAATCCTGAAGTCATTCGTGCTTATCTCGGGCAAGGAGCGAAGAAACGTGCTAGAGATTAGCGATCTCGTTTGCCGTTACGGCAAAGTTGAAGCGATCAAGGGTATCTCTCTCTCGATCAAGCAGGGGCAGCTCGTCGCGCTGATTGGCGCGAACGGGGCCGGGAAGAGCACGACATTGCGCTCCATTTCTGGAATCTTGCCCTCGGCGTCCGGCCGCATGATCTTCGAAGGAGAAGACATCACCCGGTGTTCGGCGCGGGAGATTCTGGCGCGAGGTATTGCCCACTGTCCTGAAGGACGCCGGGTGTTCCCTGACATGACAGTCGAGGAGAACCTCGATATGGGGGCGTATCTGCGGCGTGACGCTGATGGTGTTGCAGAGGATCGTGATCGGGTTCTCACGCAGTTTCCCCGGCTTGCGGAGCGGCGCAGTCAGGTGGCAGGGACTCTGTCGGGCGGCGAGCAGCAGATGCTGGCAATCGGCCGCGCGATTATGTCCAAACCGAAGCTGATGATGTTCGATGAACCATCCCTGGGGCTCGCGCCGAATATTGTGGAGCAGGTATTCGAGATCATCGACGGAATCCGCAAATCAGGCACCACGGTGCTGATGGTGGAGCAGAATGCCTACTCCGCGCTGGATATGTGCGACTATGCTTATCTGATGGAAGCTGGGTCGATCGTATTGTCGGGGCGGGGAGAAGAGTTGATCGACGACAAGCACATTCGCGAGGCTTATCTCGGCGGCTGACGATCTGACGGCGCAATTGTGCGCGCCACTTTGTGTGTAAAAAATCGCCGTGCTCCTTCATGGAGCACGGCGAAAATTTTTGCGGGGGCCTTAGCTGGCGCGATTCTGGGTTGTCTCCCGGCGAATGCCGCCGGCGGTTTCCTCGCGTTTCACTTCCGGAAACAGCCACATCGCGAACACCATGAAGACGCCCAGAAACACCACGAGATACTGAACGCGCTCGTGGCCGAGCGTGTGTTGCATATAGAATGCGACGGCCGCGACAATGATAACGACCAAAGACAGCGCCAATTTGATCTTCACGGGCATCGATTGCTCCTTTGGTTATATGGACAGAACGTCACGACAGGATCGCGAACGCTGAACCGCCGACTTTGGCAAGTACGGCGAGCGCCAGGATCTGAATGCCGACTAATACGGATAGTTCGATTGTTGTGTTACGCAGGGGCCAGCGCCATTCCTCGAATAGCGCTGGCGTGAACAGGAAAATAAGTCCGCTGACGACGACCAGCGTGCTCCACCGCAGTTCGGCATATCCGTAGAGTACAGTGCCGGCGAGCAGCATCGCGAGCAGAACGACGTTGCCGATAATCAACAAGGTTGCGGGAAGCGACCTTGCCGCGTCGGGCCGGGCATCGAGCGGAAATTTTCCAGCAACTATGAGAAAGGCAACGCCACAGACGGTTGCCAGTCCGGCGAACCAAACCAGGGACAACCAGTTCGGCTCAATCGTGCTCATGTCGAATCTCCCGCGCGTTTATTCGGCGGGCGTGGCAAAGCCCGAGCGCTGGCCGACAGCGTCGGGTTTTGGCGTACGCGAGGTTTTACGCATGTTTTTGCGGATGTAACGGGTGTCGTAGCCGTTGAAGATGTGGCCGATCAGTCCGCGATCGAGATCCGATGTGCCGAACAGCCAGTCCATTACGGGGAAGGTCAGGTTCATGTTTCGCTCCATCATGATCGATTGATTGTGATGAGCCGCATGATGCCGCCGGATGGTGTTGACGAACGGCATGTTGCGGACGAACCAGTTTTCGTCGACGTGGCAGCAGAAGTGCATGAACTCATAGATGAGATACATCGATGTCGTGGTGCAGATCAGTAGCCAGCCGACGTTCGGTGACACCAGCCACCCCAGCACGAGTGCCGGCGGAATCGACATCAATGTGAAGGTGACCAAGGCGTAGGGCGGGAAAAACGTCACGCGCCAGTCGTTATGGTCTGCGAAGCGCATCTCCTCTTCGGTGAAGAATTGGTGATGCATCAGGGTGTGCCGGTTGTAGATCGCACGGAATGCCTTGATCTGCGACGGCCGGTGCATGACGAACCGGTGAATCCACCATTCGAAGAAATTTGCCGCCAGGAAGGTGACAGGCACGATCAGCCATTCCCACCAGCGAACATTGCCGATGTTGGCGATGTAGACCGAGAGGGCAGTGAGCCCGATCACATAAATGACGAAGGCGTGTAGCCAGCCATTGTACCAGCCAGCGATGCGATCCCTGTAGGTGGCCCGGTATTTACGCTGCCGGTCGGTCATTGGGCTGGATGAGAGTTCCATGGCGCAATCTCCGTCATCTTCTGAACGGCCGGCGACGTCGTCCAGCCTCTTCAATCTGACATATCACCAATCTATTAGACCGGCAACCGGCATTGCGACACTGCGGCACGCAAAAAATGCTTGCTGAAATCTGTCTGATATATTTATCGTATGGCAACAGCGCACGGCAGATGCGCTTAGCTTACATGGGAGGATATCAATGGGGCTCACCCGTCGTGCCTTTTCGAAGCTCGCAGGTGCCGGTGTTGCCGCCGCCGCGGCGCCCCAGCTATTTGCCCCGGCCATTGCCCAGGACAAGCCATTCAAGATCGGCATCATCGCACCACGCTCCGGTGTCGCCGGTACCGCCGGCGAATGCGGTATCCGCGCCGTGCAATGGGCGGCGGACCGTATGAACAAGGAGGGTGGCATTGCCGGACGCAAGTTCGAGCTTGTCATTGAAGAAGAGACCAACCCCAAGGACACGATCGAACGTTTCCGTCGCCTGGTGCTGCAGGAGAAGGTCGAAAGCGTCCACGGACTGATCTCGACAGGCGTCAGCCTTGGCGTAGCTCCTGTTGCGGAAGAAGAGCAGTCGCTCCTGGTGATGTGGGATGGCACCACGCAGGACGGCGTCAAGGAAGTGATGCCGAAGTCGCGCTATGTATTTCGCTCGACTGACAATGAATGCGAGGCTGTGATGGCGTCGCTGCTCGCGGTCAAGCACTTCAAGGGTAAATTCAAACGGGTCGCTGGCATCAATCCGGATTACTCCTACGGCCGCAACAACTGGGAAGCTTTCCGGCAGATTCTCGCACGCTATGGTGTGGAGGCTGAGTTCGTCGCCGAGCAGTGGCCAAAGGTTGGCACCCTTGATCTGACATCACATATCGCCGCGCTCAAGGCCGCCAAGCCCGATCTGATCTTCTCATCGATGCTGTTCGCCGATCTTCCGGTATTCATGAAGCAGGGCGCTGCGGCGGGTCTGTTCGACGGCGTGAAGGTCGTGCTGCCGGCAGCCGGCTGGCAACTCAATCAGCTCAAGAAAGAATTCATGCCCGAGGGCGTGATCTTCGGACACAACACCCTCTATTTCGATCATCCGCAGGCATCGCCGCTGCAAAGGGCGTTTGTTCAGGATTACATGGATCGCTACAAGGAGGCGCCGCACTGGGAAGCGGATCGTGCCTACTTCGCGCTCGCAAGTTACAAGGCGGGCGTTGAAGCCGCGCAGAAAGCCGCGAAGAAATGGCCGACGCCGGATGTGGTCGCGGAAGCAATGCCCGGCCTCGAAGTGGAAAGCCTCGGCGGCAAGGGCCGATTCCGCAAGGACAAGATCGCGGAGCAGGTGTTCTATCAGGGGCCGTCGACAAACACGAACAAGTACGATTTCCCGACATTGGCTTCGATCGACACATTCCAGGCCGAACAGCTGCAGAAACCGCCGGGCGCGGATTTCTGGGAATGGATCAAGACCGCCAAGATGCCTGTCTGAGCCATGACGGCGATCGTCGATATCATTCTCGGTGGGACATTCCACGCCGCCATCCTGTTTCTGGTGGCGGCGGGGCTTCAGCTCGTATTCGGCGTGCAGCAGATCGTGAATCTCGCCTGTGGCTCATTTTATGCCCTCGGTGCATATTTCGGGATTACTGCGGTCGCTGTTGCGATGAAGTTCGGATTGCCGCCGCTCATGTTCTTTCCTGTGCTTATTCTCGCGGGGCTTGTAATCGGCGTCGTTGGACTGCCGATCGAGCGGGTGCTGCGTACGGTTTACCGCCGGGACGAGAGCTATCAGTTGCTGCTCACTTTCGGCCTGCTTCTGATGTTTCAGGATGTCTTTCGCTTCACGTGGGGCGCGACGCCGCGCACCATGGACAATGCCTACATGATATATGGCACGACCCATATCATGGGTGTGCAAGTGCCGACCTATAATCTGCTGGTGATAGCGGCGAGTATCGGCATTGCCGCCGCGCTAGGGCTGTTTCTGCAACGTACGAAAACCGGCCGCATCGTGCGGGCGACTGCGGAAAACCGCGATATGGCCGAAGGACTCGGTGTCAATGCGTCGAAAATTTTCGCGCTTGTCTTCACTGTTGGCTGCATGCTCGGAACGGTCGGCGGCGCACTGGTCGTCCCATCCAGTGCTGCGTCGCTCGACATGGCCGTTGAGCTGGTCGTGGAGGCGTTTGCCGTCGTTGTGATCGGCGGGCTGGGAAGCATGCGCGGCGCGCTTGTCGGTGCGTTGATCGTCGGACTGATGCGTGCGGCATCGATCTCGATCATGCCGGAAATGGAGCTGCTGTCAGTCTATCTCGTGGTCGTCGCGGCGCTCATCCTCAGACCCGCCGGATTGTTTGGCAAGGTGACGGCATGAGTGAACAATCCATCGATATTTCGTTGACTGCGCCGAGGCGTAACCCGTTCCCCCGGATCAAGGGCCTTTGGGTCTTTTTCGGCTTGATCGCGATTATGGGTCTGCTTCCGCTTGTCGCATCGCCGTATGCGCTTCTCTTGCTCGTGCCGTTCTTTGCCTACGCAATCGCGCTGTTTGGATTCAATCTTCTGTTCGGAACGACGGGCCTGCTGTCGTTTGGGCACGCCCTCTTTCTTGGCGTCGGTGCGTATACTGCATCGACACTGACGTCAAAATTCGGTGTGCTGAGTTTCGAACTGATTGTTTTGACCAGTGCGGTGGTCTCCGCTCTTGTTGCGCTTGTTATTGGCGTTCTTTGCGTTCGCTACACCCGAATCTTCTTTGGGATGCTGACGCTGGCTTTCGGGATGCTATTTCATTCCTTCCTGTTCAAATTCTACAGCGTGACCGGCGGCGACCAGGGGATGCGCGTGTTGCGTCCGCTGCTGTTCGGCATGGAATGGCGCGGAGGCAAGACCGCATTTCTCACGGGGCCTTTCTACTACTATGTGCTGGCGTTGCTGGCGCTGTTGGGAGCAACGATGTGGCGCATCACCCAGTCGCCATTTGGTTTGCATCTGAAGGCAATCCGGGAAAACGCCGGCAAGGCGGCTTACGTAGGCGTGCAGATTTTTCGCATGAGGCTGGCGGCGTTCGTGATCTCGGCGGTTTATGGCGGGATCGGCGGAACGATTCTCGCAATCACCACTGGCCTAGCCGATCCCGAACTCGCGTATTGGACCCACTCCGGCAACCTCGTTTTCATGGCGGTCCTTGGCGGTAGCGGAACTTTTGTCGGCCCGGCCATCGGCGCGCTCGCCTTTGTGCTGTTGCAGGACTTCGTGATGGCGATCACGCAGTACTGGCGCTTTGTGATGGGCGGCGTCCTGGTTCTGCTTGTTATCTTCTTGCCACAAGGCTTGTCAGGTGCCGTCGAGATGCTCGTCTCTCGCAAAGCAGGGGGCAGATGATGCATCCGATCAGTACATCGCCGGATGTCCGGGCGCCGCTATTCGAGACCATCAGCGTTTCCAAACACTACGGTGCATACAGAGCGCTACAGGACGTGTCTTTCCACGTCGCCGACGGCGAGTTCGTTTCGATTGTCGGACCAAACGGCGCAGGCAAGACCACCCTTGTCAATGTTGTCACCGGCCTGTTGCGGCCGACCATCGGCGAGGTTCGCTTTCTCGGGAACGACATCGCAGGTGTGGGTCCGGTTGAGTTGGCCCGGCGCGGAATGTCGCGTGCTTTCCAGCTCGTGAATGTATTTCCGGCGCTGACGGTACGCGAAACCCTTGCGGTTGCGGTTGCTTCGCGCTTGCGGCGCATTGCCAATCCATTCCGTTCGCTGTCGAAAGACAGCGAACTTCAAGCCGACGTTGAGCGCGTGGCGGAGGTTCTCGGTCTTCGCGCCAAGCTGGATACGGTGGCATCCACCCTTTCCCAGGGTGAAAAGAAGCTGCTGGATATTGCCAGCGCTTTTGCACTTAATCCGACAGTCATCCTGCTCGACGAGCCGACAAGCGGCGTGTCCACGGGAGACAAGCATTCCATCATGGAAGTTCTCGTGTCGGCAGCGAAGGCGGCAGGGGTACGAGCTATCGTTCAGGTCGAGCATGACATGGATCTCGTGGCGCGCTATTCGCACCGGATCGTGGCTCTGCAGGAGGGCAAGGTCCTGGCCGACATGCCCCCAGACCGGTTCTTTGCCGATCCGGCGATGATTTCGGCCGTCGTTGGAACACGGCCCCCGACCTTGAGGAGGGCGTCGTAATGCTCGAGCTCTCCAACGTAAAAGTCGATATTCAGGGCAGCCGCATTCTCAACGGTATCAGCCTTTCGGTTGCGGCGGGCGAACTCGTCTGTCTGGTCGGCCGTAACGGAGCGGGCAAAACCACGACATTTCGCAGCATTATGGGTTATCGCCGTCCGCTATCCGGTGAGATGACTTTTGACGGCGCCGATCTGACGAAGCTTCCGACGTGGCGGATCGCCCAGAGCGGGATCGGCTTCTCGCCAGAAGAGTCTGAAGTTTACGCCGACCTTACCGTGGCTGAAAACATCGAGCTTTCGACATGGACGCGGCCAACCGGTCGGCCGGCTCAGGAGCGCATCGAGGAAGCTTATGCGGTCTTCCCGAAACTGCGGCAGTATCTTGCGCGCGGCGGTGCGCAGTTGTCAGGCGGCGAGCGCAAGATGGTGTCCATTGCGCGTGCGCTGACGCTTGATCCGAAGCTTCTGTTGCTGGACGAGCCGTTCGAGGGATTGTCGCCAGCCATCATTCCGCTGATTGCAGAGGGCGTCGCGTCGATCCGGGCAATGGGGAAGGGCGTGTTGATGGCGGAATCGAATGTCCATCACATCCCTGACTACGTCGATCGCCTGTATGTGCTGGAGCGCGGCGAACTGATGTTTTCCGGCTCTCTGGCAGAAGCGCACCGCGACCGCGACGTCATGCGTGTGATCGCCGGCGAGGTGGAAGTGACGCACTAGTCCGATCGGCAACCGGGACGCAATGAGTGGAGAGAAAGAATGAAACATTATGTTGGGGACCGGACGATCGACGGCGTGAAGGTGACGGTCGACGGTGCACCGTTGAATCCCCGAACCGATGTGATGGAATATAGCAAAAATGGCTTTGAGTGGAGCTATGAGGGACCGGAGCCGCGCCAGCTCGCGTTGGCGCTACTCGCCGACCATCTTGGCGACGCGGCTGCTGCGAGAACGGCAGTCGATCCGTTCATGCGCGCCGTTGTGGCTAACTTCGGCAACGAATGGGAGATGACGTCATCCGATATCGATGTGGCGCTCAAGGCGCTGGGTGGTTCCGGGAAGGCAGTTGCATAGATGCCGCTTCAGTACCGCGCGGCAGTTCTCCACGCAGCGAAGGCGCCGCTCGTCATCGAGACCGTCACTGCGGCTGCGTTGAAGCCCACAGACGTTCTGGTGCGAATTCGTGCGGCGGGATTGTGTCACACCGATCTTGAAGTAATTGAAGGATCGTTGCGCTTTCCGATGCCGATCGTGCTCGGCCACGAAGCAGCCGGCATCGTCGAGGAGGTCGGCTCAGCCGCGCGGGGTGTAAGGAAGGGCGATCACGTCGTCTTGTCGTGGAACCCGCACTGCGGCCATTGCTTCTATTGCGATCGCGACTTGCCGATCCTTTGCGAGGAATATCTCGGCGAAGGTCCGAAGGCGAGGTCATTCGATGGAGAGAGCCGCGCAAGGCTTGCTGACGGCCGTGACGTGCAGCAACTGATGTTTCTCGGATCGTTTGGTGAATATTGCATCATACCGGATCAGCAGGCGATTGCAGTGCCGAAGGAGATCCCGTTCGATCGTGCCTGCTTGATCGGTTGCGGCGTAATGACCGGCGTTGGGGCTGCCCTGAATCTGGATGCGATCAAACATGGCGACGCGGTCATGGTGATCGGTTGTGGCGCAGTGGGTCTGGCGGCGGTGCAGGGTGCGCGGCTGGCAGGGGCTGGTACGATCATCGCTGTTGACCTCGATCGTGCAAAGCTTGCATTGGCGCTAACCATGGGCGCAACCCACACCGTCAATGCGTCAAATGACGATCCTGTCGCTGCGGCAAAGAGTGAGACGGGCGGCCGCGGTGTTGACGCCGTGATCGAGTCCGCCGGCAGCTTCGTGGCTTTCCGTGTCACCGCCGAAGCGGTTCGGCCAGGCGGCAACGTAATCTGGCTTGGCAAGGTCGACGTGCAGCAGGATGTATCGTTCCGGTGGGGTTCCCTCATGCAGGAAAAACGCATCCGCCGTGTCAGTTATGGCAACGCACGGCCGCGCCGCGACTTTCCGATGCTGGCGCGCGCCTATCTCGACGGATCGCTGATGTTAGATGATCTGATTTCGCGCCGTCTCTCTCTCAACGACATCAATGCGGGATTCGACGCGCTGAAACGTGGCGAAACCATTCGCAGCGTCGTGATGTTCGATTGATCTCGGATCAGGTATCGAGCGTCTTACGCGCGAAATCCTCGATATAGTCGATCAGCTTATCGGAGGCGGCGGCCGCGATTTTGGGCTTCTTCCCGGCGACAGCTTCTGCGACCGCGGCATGCAGCTTGGCGGCCAACGGCAAATCTGCGACTTCCTGATAGTGTTGATACCAGAAGCGGCGGGAGAGAGCATTCATGAGGCCCATCGATCGCCGCGCAAATTCATTACGCGCGGTCGTTGCGATCAGGAGATTGAATTTCTGATCGAGGCGCATGAATTCGATGTCGTCCGCCTGAGCCGCCGCCTTGAGCATTCCACGAGCCACTTCGGCGAATTCCTGACGTTCTTCGGGGGTGGCGCGTTCTGCTGCCAGTTTCGCCATCAGCCGCTCAAGCTCGCGGCGCACTTCGAGCAGCCGCAATTGCAGCCTGAGATTGATTTCCGAGACCATGATGCCGCGCCTCGGCATAATCACCACGAGACCGTCCCGCGCGAGACGTTGCAGCGCCTCACGAATCGGAGTCCGGCCGATCTTCAGTTTTAGTGCAAGGGTGTGTTCGGACAGTATGGTGCCGGGAGTCAGCTGAAGGGTGACGATCATTTCTTCGAGTTCTCGATAAGCACGATCTGTCAGCGTTCCGTCATCGGCCTCCGGATTTTGCGCTGCGCGCTTTGTAATCTTTTTAGATTTCAATTCACTCCCCATCCGCCGTAAATCGGTCCGATCAGCCCAAGCATATATTCGTAGTATATCAATGACAAGAACTCGTGCTCGCACGAGACAGGGGAGAGTCTTTGCGACGGCAGACGCGGTCTGTCCGACGCTTTACGCAACTCTGGAAAGGCAACTGGCTCGTCAGGTCAGATATGCATAGCCATGAATTCTCCAGTACAAGCACCGAATTGTCTGGTTGCGGGTAAGTCTCGGAGACTTGCATGGCGCTGGCGGTCTCCATAAATGCGGGCTAACGTAGGGGCTCGACAGGAATGAAAACACTGAGCGAGTGCTTGGACAATGACGTCGGGGGCTTAGCGATGCAATCGAAGGTGTTATCTGATCGTTTCTGGAGCTCCGGACGAAATAAATCTCTCCTGGCGCTTGTCGCCGTTGCAATTGGGATCGGTCTGGCCGGCTGCGAGAAGCCGGCTCAAGCGCCCGCTGCCAGTGCGCCCGCTGTCACGGTCGCCAATCCGACAAAAAGAACGGTGACGGACTGGGACGAGTTTACCGGCCGCTTTGATGCGATTGAGCAGGTTCAGGTCCGCGCTCGTGTGACAGGCTTTGTCATGAGCGTCGACTTCAAGGATGGCGCCATCGTCAAGACCGGCGATCTTCTTTATGTCATCGATCCACGGCAGTATGAGGCGGCAGCCGAACAGGCTCGTGGTCAGCTTGCGGACGCCAAGGCCAAGGTCGACCTGGCAGAGCGCGAGTTGACGCGAGCTGAAACGCTGGTGAAGACTTCAGCCGTCTCCGAGAGCGTTGTTGATCAGCGTCGCCAGACGCTGTCTGCGGCACAGGCGGCAACCATGCAGGCGGAGGGTGCTCTAAAGCGAGCGCTTCTCGATGTTGAGTATACCAGGGTAGTCGCCCCGATCGACGGCCGCGTCAGTCGCCACCTTGTGACGGTGGGTAATCTTGTACAGGGAAGCGAAAGCGGTGCGACGCTGCTGACGTCCATTGTCTCGCTCGATCCGATCCACGTCTATTTTGATATGGATGAGTCGATTTACATCAAGAACAGTCGATTGTGGTTTGAAGGAAAACGGCCGAGTTCGCGCGACACAGCCAATCCGGTTCAGGTGATCCTCTCCGGTGAGACAAAGCCCTCGCACGAGGGCTTTGTTGATTTCCTCGACAATCGACTCGACATCGGTACGGGCACGTTGCGAGGCCGAGGGCTGGTTAAGAATCAGGATCTGTCAATTCTTCCCGGTCAGTTTGCGCGCGTTCGGGTGCTTGGCAGCGCGCCTTATGAGGCGTTGCTGCTACCCGACACCGCCATCGCAACGGACCAGTCGCGCAAGATCGTCTTTGTCGTCAAAGCCGATAATACTGTCGAAGCGCGTCCCGTCGTTCTTGGTCCTCTTGATGATGGTCTGCGTGTTATTCGTGAGGGGTTGAAGCCCGACGACAAGGTCGTCATCGACGGACTTCAGCGCGTCAGGATCGGGGCCAAGGTTACGCCGCATCCGCCAGCTGCGAGTGGCGGGGCCAAGCCATGAATCTTGGACGCCTCTCCATAAACCAGCCGATTCTGGCGATGGTTTTGTCGATCGTGCTGCTTATCATCGGTGCGATTGCATACACGACTTTGCCAGTGGCGGAATATCCGCAGGTGGCGCCGCCAACGGTTGTCATCACCACGCAGTATCCGGGCGCCTCCGCGCAGACCGTCTCGGACACCGTTGCGACGCCAATCGAACAGGAGATCAACGGCGTAGAGGATATGGAGTACCTCTACAGTCAGGCGACATCGAACGGCCAGTTGAACATCACCGTCACGTTCAAGCTGGGGACGGATCTTGATAAGGCTCAGGTGCTGGTTCAGAATCGGGTGGCGATAGCACAGCCTCGCCTGCCTGAGGAAGTTCAGCGCAACGGTGTCGTCACTCGCAAGAATAGCCCCGACCTCATGATGGTCGTGTTCATGCTGTCGCCCGATGACACCTACGACCAGCTCTATATTTCCAACTATGCTTTGCGGCAGGTGCGCGACCAGTTGCTGCGGCTCGACGGCATCGGCGACATCCAGATTTTCGGAGCACGCGATTATTCGATGCGCTTGTGGCTCGATCCGGACAAGATTGCAACGCTGGGTATGACGGCAGGCGACGTGATTGCCGCTATACGGGCACAGAACCTTCAGATCGCGGGCGGTCAGATCGCCGAACCGCCCATTACGGATCGCGCTTTTCAGCCGAATCTTACTTTCACCGGCCGCCTGAAAGATCCTCAGCAGTTCGAGAATATTGTGATCAAGGCGGGAGCCGATGGTCGCACCGTCCGGCTGCGCGACGTCGCGCGTATTGAGCTTGGTGCGCTGAGCTCAACGACCAATGGTTTCCTGCTCCGGAAATCAGCCGTCGCAATGCTGGTTTTCCAGCGCCCCGGCTCGAATGCGCTTGCCACCGCAAAGAATATCTCTGACGAGATGGCGCGGCTCAAAACCGAGTTTCCGAAGGGCCTGGAATACAACATCGGTTACAATCCGACCGAGTTCATCGCTGAGTCGGTTCACGAACTGATCAAGACCATTTACGAGGCGATGGTTCTGGTGGTCATTGTCGTCCTTGTATTCTTGCAAGGCTGGCGTCCAGCGATCATTCCCATCATCGCGATCCCGGTATCGCTTGTTGGCACCTTTGCGGTGATGGCAGCGCTGGGATTTTCGATCAACAATCTCACGCTGTTCGGGCTTGTGCTCGCAGTCGGCATTGTGGTCGACGACGCGATCGTCGTGGTTGAAAATGTCGAGCGGCATCTGGTTGCGGGCTTAAGCAGACGTGAGGCAGCGCTGCTCACAATGCAGGAGGTTGGTGGTGCACTGGTATCGATTGCGCTGGTGCTATGTGCGGTGTTCGTGCCTACCGCATTCCTGGGGGGTATCTCCGGTCAGTTCTTTCAACAGTTCGCCGTCACCATAGCTGTCGCCACGGCGATTTCGTGCTTCTGTTCCCTAACGCTGTCGCCGGCGCTGGCGTCGCTGATCCTGCAGCCGCATCACGAGAAGAAACCACCAGCGAGCTGGAACCTGGTCGCGCGGGGCTGGGGAGCCGCGATCGGCGTGTTCAATCGCGGGTTCGATCGGCTGTCGCACAGCTACGGACATCTGGCTGACTTCGTTATTCGGCATTCCGTTGTGATGCTGCTTGTGTATGTTGCCTTGATTGCTTCTGCGGGGTGGCTGCTTGTCAGCACACCACAGGGCTTTATCCCGGCGCAGGATCGCGGATATGTGATTGTCGCGGTGCAACTCCCTGGGGCCGCCTCATTGGCTCGCACCACCGAAGTTGTTCGTCAGATTGAAAAAATAGCACTCGATACGCCCGGCGTTGTTCGTGTGCCAGCGCTCGCCGGTCTGTCGGGCGCGACACGAACTCAATCGAGCAATGCCGCGGCTCTATTTCCGGTTTTCGAAGAGCCTCAAATTCGGCTGAAGAAGGGACTCACGGCGGACGTTATCACTGCCGAGTTGCGCAAACGGCTGTCCAGCATTCAAAGTGCTTTCATCATCGTTATTCCTCCGCCAGCTGTTCCGGGCATTGGCACCGGCGGCGGATTTTCCATGCGCGTGCAGGATATTCAGGGCCGAGGGGCTGAATTGCTGGCGGCGTCAACCGATGAACTCGTGGCGGCTGCACGCAAGGAGCCAGGGCTGACAGCGGTGTTCTCACCGTTCACCGCAAATACTCCGCAGGTCTTCGTCGAAATCGATCGTCAGAAGGCACAGATGCTTGGTGTGCCCATCCAGAATGTGACGGAAGCGATTGAGGTGTATTTCGGCTCGTCCTATGTGAACGACTTCAATATCCTCGGACGCACCTATCACGTCACAGCACAGGCTGATTTGCCGTTCCGCAAGGAAACGTCGGATCTTGCCCGCCTAAAAACACGAAATTCGGCGGGCGAAATGGTGCTACTAGGAAGCGTCGTGAACTTCAAGGATACCGCCGGCCCTGATCGGGTAGCACGTTACAATCTGTATCCGGCCGCTGAACTTCAGGGTGATACGGTACGGGGAACGAGTTCGACGACCGCGATCAACATCATGCAGAAGCTTGCGAAAGAGACGTTGCCGAGCGGCTTCGCGTTCGAGTGGACCGATCTTTCCTATCAGCAGGTGAAGGGTGGAAACTCAGGTCTCTACGTGTTTCCGATCTGCGTGCTGTTTGTGTATCTCGTGCTTGCCGCGCAATACGGCAGCTGGACGCTACCATTTTCCGTGATCCTGATTGTGCCGATGTGCTTGCTTGCCGCAACCGTCGGCGTGCGCATCATGGGCCAGGACATTAATATCCTGACCCAGATCGGTTTCGTTGTGTTGGTCGGGCTGGCGGCCAAAAACGCCATTTTGATCGTGGAGTTTGCGCGCGACATCGAACGTGAGGGACGCAATCAGCTTGAGGCCGTTATTGAGGCGTGCCGGCTGCGATTGCGGCCGATCCTGATGACTTCGTTCGCATTCATTCTCGGTGTGCTCCCGCTGGTGATTTCATCGGGATCGGGATCGGAAATGCGTCAGGCGGTCGGCGTGGCTGTATTCTTCGGGATGCTTGGCGTCACGTTGTTCGGTCTGGTTTTCACGCCGATATTCTACATTTTGGTACGCAGGTTGTTCCCAGGCAGTGTCGTAATGGAGCCGAGGACCACGGAAAGCGTTCCAGGCTAGTCCGTCTGCTGCTTCATTCTATCGACGAGCAACTCCGCGACGCGGAGACTGGAAGGCGTGGTGTTGCGGGCTGCGAGTTGCACCAGCGTCACCTGTGTTGCTTCCAGCCGCTTATCGCGCAGCGGGATCGCGACCAAGGTGCCGGAGACCAGTTCAGGCATAGCCGCGTTCCGCGGCAGGAAAGTCCCGAGACCGGTCTTGGCAGCCATCGTTCGTGCGAAGGCGATGGAGTTGGTTTCGCTGTAGAGATCGAGCTCCACGTTTGCCTTTGCGCAGGCGCGATCGATTTCCTGGCGAATGCCAAACGATGGATCAGGCAAGATGACACGAAGTCCGGCCAGTTCCTTGATGGTACAGTGGTCCTTGCCGGCCATCGCATGATGCGGCGCGACCATCAGGCATAGCGATTGCCGCATGCGGGCCAGTTCGATCAGATCGCGTCGGGGTGCGCGACCGAAGACCAGCCCGAGATCGACCTCGTGCCGTCCGACCATTTCGGCCACACCGCGTGATCCCACGGTGGTCACCGCGATTGAAATGCCGGGATAGTCTCTCGAAAGGTCGACTACAAAATCCGACACGAAGCTTGCCAGTAGTCCCTCCACGGTTGCGAGCTTGACGTGCCCGCGCTGCAGCGAATCGAACTCCTCGACCTGGGCACGGACACGATCCAGTTTCGCCTGGCTCTCTTGTGCATAGCGATAGAGCAGGTGGCCGGCATTGGTCAGATTCATTCCCCGTGCGCCGCGTTCGAACAATTTGACCGAGAGCTCGTCTTCAAGCCCCTGGACCTGCCGGCTGATCGCGCTTGGTGCAATGCGAAGAGATTCTGCCGCGCGTTTGATCGAGCCGCGCTCCGTGACCTCGCGAAAATACCTGATAGCGGTGGATTCGATCATGTTTACGGGCCGATCGTTGGGGTGGAGGGATGCTCGAAATCAGGCAGGCTGTGCATAGTGTTCGAATATTCAGACCGCTTGCTTCGAATTTCAATGCTTTTATTCGATCCCTTATTTTGCCAAGATTTCAATCAGGTCACACCTTCGGTCCCTGATGGAGAATCTGGATGGCTCGCTCCCGGCTCGTCTCACGTGGTTTGAATTCATTCTTGGTTGTTGCTGCCTTGGGATTGTCCGCCTCGGTGGTGTCGGCACAGGACGTCATCCGCTTTGGCGCGCCGCTTCCGCTCACCGGGCCGCTTGCCCCTGAGGCGATCAAGCAGCAGCAGGGCTACGACTTGTGGGCCGAGCAGGCCAACAAGGCGGGTGGAATTTCGGTTGGTGGCAAGAAGTACAAGGTCGAGATCGTCTACGCCGACTACCAGTCGAATACGCCGCGTGCGGTGCAGACCACCGAGCAGATGATAACCCAGAACAACGTCAACTTCCTGTTTGGGCCTTTCGGATCTGGTGCGGCAAAGGCCGGCAGCAGCGTTTCCGAGAAGTACAAGGTGCCGACCATCGCAGCGACCGCATCGTCGTCTCAGGTCTACGACCAGGGTTACAAGTACCTGTTCGGGACTTTCACGCCGAACGATACGCTGACTACGCCACTCACGCAGATGGTCAAGGCGAAGGCGCCGGATGTGAAGAAGGTCGCGATTCTGGCGCGAAATGATCTGTTCCCGCTGGCCATTGCGCAGGAGATGGAAAAGTCCGCAAAGGGCAATGGTATCGAAGTCGCGTATTTCGAGAAGTATGCGATCGGAACGCTCGATCATTCAGCGACGCTGTCGCAGATCAAGTCGCTGGCGCCACAGTGGATCTTCGTGACCGGCTACATCAATGACCTGTTGCTGGTGAAGAAGCAGATGGCTGACCAGCAGATCAAGGCCACGGTGGTTTCCATGATCGCGGGCCCGGCCTACCAGGAGTTCATTGATGCCGCGGGTGCAGGCGGCGAGAACATCACCAGCGCTGCCTGGTGGCATCCTGCCGCGCAGTATGCTGGCAAGGACATTTTCGGCACCACCGCGAACTACGTGAAGCTATTCAAGGACAAGTACAAATCCGAACCTGATTACGCGCAGGCTTCGGCTTCCGTGTCGGGTGCGCTGTTCCAGATGGCGATCGAGAAAGCCGGATCGCTGGACAAGGACAAGGTGCGCGATGAACTCGCCAACATGGACGTGATGACGTTCTTCGGGCCGGTGAAGTTCGGGCCGACCGGGCAAATCAATTCACTGGAGCCGCCAGTATTCCAGCTTCAGGGCGGCAAGCCCGTGGTCCTCTCTCCCGCGCTGATCAAGCAGGGCGAATTCAAGCTCGGCGTTAACTGATCGACCGCGGGGAGGCGAGGACACCACATGCTGGCGGCCCAGGTTCTGATCAATGCTTTAGTGCTGGGCTGCCTTTACGCATGTATTGCGATTGGCTTCTCGCTGGTTTGGGGCGTTCTGAACGTCATCAACCTCATCCATGGCTCGTTTATCGTTCTCGGCGCTTATCTGGCCTGGGGACTTTATCAGTCGCTTCACATCTCGCCGTGGTACGCACTGGCGATCGCGGCGCCGTTATTCTTTGCGTTCGGCTACGTCATTCAGCGTCTTATTCTCAACCGTGTCATCACCGCTCCGGTGCTGGTGACGCTGACGCTGACCTTCGGTCTCGATCTGATTCTCAACAATGCGATGATCTACTATTTCAAGGCTGATTACCGGAAGCTGACGCTGACGCCGCCAATGGGATCTATCTCGCTGTTCGACGTCGTCGTTCCGGTCGATCGGCTGATTGCAACGGCGTCCGCGCTGGCACTGACCGGCGTGCTCTATCTCATCCTGCGCCGGCTGCGGGTGGGGCGAGCCATTGTTGCGGTGAGACTAGATCGCGACGCAGCGACGCTGATGGGCGTCGATGTCAATTCGATCTATGCAATAGCGTTCGGTCTGGGTGCAGCGCTGGCCGGGTGTGCCGGCGTGCTTATGGCGCTGATTTTCCCGATCTCACCGCTGACCTCAACGGCCTATCTCGGAAAGGCGTTCGTTGTCTGCGTGCTCGGTGGCCTCGGCAGTGTGTCAGGCGCGCTGGCAGGAGGGATTCTGCTGGCGCTGATCGAAGGCATCGGCTCCACCCTAATTGGCCCGGCGCATGCGACGACGCTGTCGTTTGTGCTGCTCATCATTTTCCTGATCGTCCGCCCTCAGGGTCTGCTTGGCCGAAAGGGCTTCGAATGACCCGATCGAATCTGATTCTGCTTGTACTGGTGGCTTGCATCGCCGCGCTGCCGCTGTTCGGCGGGGCGTATGCGCTGAGGCTTGGCACGATCGCATGCATGTATGCGATCCTTGCGTTGTCATGGAATATTGTCGGCGGGTTCGCGGGCTATCCTTCGTTTGCGACAGCGGCATTCTTTGGGCTCGGCGCGTACACAACTGGTGTGCTTATGTCACGTGGCGTGCCTCTTGGCGTCGCCGTCGCTGCCGCATGGGTCGCGTCATTCGTTCTTGCGGGTTTGCTTGGGGCTGCGCTGTTGCGCTTGCGCGGGCATTACTTCGCCATCGCCAGCCTCTCGCTGATCGAAGTGTTTCGCGAACTCGTCAACAACGCCACCGATCTGACGGGCGGGGGCATGGGCCTGAACATTCCGCTGACGTCTGCCGCTGGCGTGCTGTCGGATGCGACATTCTTCTTTTATGCGATGTGGGCGCTGCTGCTCGGGACGGCTGTTATGGTCATGGTTGTTGCCGGATCGAAGCTCGGTTTCGGGCTGGCCTGCATCCGCCAGAATGAGACCGCCGCAAACATGATCGGGCTCAATGCCACGCTCTACAAGAGCATCGCATTCGGCCTGTCGGCATGTTTTGTCAGCGCGGCGGGTGGCATCTACGCCGCGTGGGTTCACTACATCGATCCATCCGATGTGTTCGACATTCTTTACTCGGTCAAGCCAATCGTGATGGCGCTGATTGGCGGGCTTGGCTCGCCGCTTGGAGTGGTTGTCGGCGCGCTGGTCTATCTCGGACTGGAAGAGGTGGTCTGGCGCAACTACATCCAGATCCATAGCGGTGTGCTGGGCGTTCTCATTGTGGCGCTTCTGCTGTTCCTGCCACATGGCTTGATGTCGTTGCGCGATCGACTTCTTGCTTGGAGGCCGAAGCGTGTCTGAAATCCTCAAGCTAAAATCTGTTTCCCGTCACTTCAGTGGCCTGAAGGCGCTCAGCGACGTATCGCTCAGTATCGCCAAGGGTGAAGTTCTTGGTCTGATCGGGCCGAACGGTGCCGGGAAGACCACACTCGTCAATGTGGTGACCGGCGTCACGCCGGCCAGTTCGGGCACGGTGACGTTCGCAGGTCAGGACATCACACGCGTAAAGACCTATCAGTCTGCACGCCTTGGACTGTCCCGTACCTTTCAAATCGTGCAGCCGTTCGCCGAGCTCTCGGCCCTCGACAATGTGGCCGCCGCGGCGCTGTTTTCGCAGCCGAATGAGAGCCTGAAGTCTGCGCGGGAGTCAGCCCGGGAACGTCTGGCTTTCGTTGGTCTCGAAGCACAGTCCGATCAGCCGGCGGCAACACTTACACTGGCGATGCGCAAACGCCTGGAACTGGCAAAGGCGCTTGCGATGCGTCCGAAACTGTTGTTTCTCGATGAGGTCAACGCCGGGTTGAACAGCGCTGAAGTCGAGCGTGCGACCCGGCTTATTCACGAACTCGCGGCCAGCGGGATCACGATCGTGATGATCGAACATCTCATGAAGGTCGTGCTTAATGTGTGCACGCGGATCGTTGTTCTGCACAATGGGCGATTGATTGCCGATGGTTTGCCGCGCGATGTAATCAAAAACCCTGCTGTCGTGGAGGCTTATCTCGGTCAGCAATATGCCCAGAGAGCTGGCGCCCATGGCTGATATTGCTTCCATTCTCGAATTGCAGGGGCTTCGCGCTGGCTACGGTGAGGTTCAGGTGCTGTGGGGCATCGACCTTTCGGTACGCAGAGGTGAAATCACCGCGCTGATCGGTTCCAACGGCGCGGGCAAGACCACGCTGATGCGTGCCCTATCGGGCCTGATTCCTGTTCAGTCGGGTATCTATCGCTCCGATGGCGAAGATCTCGCAGGCGCGACCGCGGCAAAAATTCTTTCCCGCGGCATCGTCCATGTGCCCGAGGGGCGTCGGTTGTTCGGCGCGATGAGCATCGAAGACAATCTCTTGATGGGGGCCTATTCGCGAACAGCTTCGCGTGCCGAAATCAGCCGCGACATTGACAGGGTCTACACGACGTTCCCGAAATTGTCCGAACGCCGCAATCAAGCCGCCGCAACGCTCTCCGGCGGAGAGCAGCAGATGTGTGCCATCGGGCGTGGCCTCATGAGCGCGCCGAAGCTGCTAATGATCGACGAGCTATCACTCGGCCTTTCGCCTCTGCTGGTCGAACAGCTTGTTGCCGCGCTGCGTGCGCTTAATGCTGAAGGCATGTCGATCCTGTTGGTGGAGCAGGATGTTACGACAGCCCTGGACTTATGCGATGCCGCGTTCGTCATGGATATGGGCCGGATTGTCAGATCTGGATCTGGCACGGAATTGCTCGCAGATCCGATTATTCGCGACGCCTATCTCGGCGTTCTTGAAGAATAGCTTTCATCAACCGACCAAAATTCCGTTCTCGAAAAGCAAGAAGAGGCAATATGATCAAGACTGTTGAAGCGCCGAATGGTGGCTATCGTTTCATGGCGGGTGTCAGTCAGTATTCCGCCGGCGTTGCTGCGCTTCCTGGCTTTGCCCTCGAGCGAGTGCGGTTCGCGAATCCCGTGCCGCTGCGGCAGGGATTTGAGAAGATCGCGCAAATTCTTAAGGAAGCGGGCCGCCCATTGTCGGCTTTCGCGGCATGTGAATTGCGTTCACCTGCGCCTTTTACGGAAAGCGGATTCGTCAAGTTCAACGAGGAATACACCGGCACCTTGAAGGCATGGGGGCTGATGCAGGATGGCACCGCAAATCCCGTGGCGCGCAGCAACGTATGTCCAAAGATAACTCCTCCGTCGGAACCGGGCTTTCACGCTTTTTCATATACGGTGGTTGCGGCGGGAGCGCCGACGTCGTTTGTGATCGCGGGTAGTGGTGAAGCGCCGGAAGGAAAAGGGAGTTATCGCGATCATGCCGTCCGGCTTGGCGATACTTCACCAGCAGCAATGCTGGAAAAGGCAAAGTGGGTTCTGGGAGAGATGGAGCGGCGCATGAGTGCGTTCAGCGGGGACTGGAGTCAGGTGACTGCAACGCAACTCTATACCGTTCACGACATCTTTCCGTTCATTGAAAGTGAACTCGGAAAGCGCGGCATTTTCCGGCAGGGGCTCACCTGGCATCTGAATCGGCCGCCGGTGCAGGATCTCGAATACGAAATGGATTGCCGCCGCGTGCACACGGAGCGTGTGATCGAAGTCTGAGTCTGTCGTCGCTCACCCACCGACCTTGACGAATGCGTTCGGATACCGTCAAACTCCTCGAGAGTGGCGGCTCATGCGTATGAGTCATGCCGGAATCCAGCGATCAGATTTAGGCTCGGGATAGAACTATGCGGCTGGCGGCTGCGACAAAGCAGGGAAGGCGACCCAAAGCCGGTAAAGACACGCCATCTGTTCGTATTATTCAGAAGCCGCCGGTGTTGACCGAGCGGAACTGTTCCGTCGCCCGGACGGTCGGTATTCTTTCGGATGCGTGGGCGTTTCTCGTTATCCGTGAGGGGTTTTTCGGAGCTCGGCGGTTTGAGGAATTTCGCTCGGCTCTCGAAATTTCCAGAGCAACCCTGACGGATCGTCTACGCCGCTTGACCCGCGAGGGAATATTTCGGGAGATCAGCTATTCCGAAACATCGAGCCGCGTTGAATACAAGCTGACGAAGTCGGGTATCGATCTCTACCCCACCTTCATGGCTCTTATGCAATTCGGTGACCGGTGGCTGGCTGATCCGAAGGGAGCGCCGCTTCAGCTTATTCACGAGGGCTGCAATTGCGTCAGCAAGCCGTTCGTCTCGTGCTCGTGCTGCCATGAGCATGTAGTCGCGCGAAAGGTCAGCTACCGCGACGGGCCGGGGGCGGGGAAAACACCGATCGAGCCGTCGCGGCGCTCGCGCCGAACCGCCGATGATTTCATGCGCGGACGCCCAAGCTCGGTGTCGCGGGCGCTTGAAGTCATCGGCGACAGATGGAGTTTTCTGGTTATTCGAGAAGCGTTCTTTGGCGCCAGACGTTTCGACAAGCTCCAGGTGGAGCTAAATATTGCCTCAAATATCCTCACCGACCGTCTCGCGCGGCTTGTCGAACGCGGGGTTTTCAAGAAGCGGAAGTATCAGTCGTTACCCGAGAGATTCGAGTATCTGCTGACTCCGATGGGGATGGACCTGTATGGGCCATTGATCATGATGATGGCTTGGGGCGACAAATGGCGCGCGGAAGGGAAGCCTCCGCTCATCCTCAGGCACCTGGATTGCGGGAAGGATTTTACGCCGACGGTAATCTGCAATCGCTGCGGTGAACCAATTCACGCGACGTCGATGAAGTATCGCATGCGCTACAATCCCGACAAGTTCGGCGGCACAAAAAGCGGCCGGGCGGTGCCCGGCCGCGTCTGATCGGTGTTACGGCTTACTTCTTGATCAGCGGGCACTTGCTTTCCGACAGCGGGCGGAATGCCTCATCGCCCGGAACGACCGCGTGAAGTTTGTAGTAGTCCCACGCATATTTGGATTCCGAGGGTTTCTTGACCTCGTAAACGTACATGTCATGTACGAACCGGCCGTCCTCGCGAACACGGCCATTCTTGGCGAAGAAGTCATTCACCGGCATCTCGCGCATTTTTGCCATCACGGTTTTGGCGTCGTCGGTGCCGGCCGCCTTGATTGCGTTCAGGTAGTGCATTGTGGACGAGTAATCGCCGGCATCGCCCATGTGCGGCATGCGCTTCATCTTCGCGAAGAATCGCTTGGAGAATGCGCGAGTTTCCTCGTCTCGATCCCAATAGAACGCATTCGTCAAGAGGAGACCCTGTGCAGTCGACAGACCCATTGAGTCGATATCGGTGATCCAGACCAGCAACCCGGCAATGGTTTGCTTTCCGCCGTCGGTGAGACCAAAATCCTTCGCCGATTTGACCGCATTGATGAACGTTGTTCCAGAGCCGGCGACGGCAACAACCTTGGCCTTGGAAGCTTGCGCCTGAAGCAGGAATGACGAGTGATCGGCAGTATCGATGGGGTAGCGGATCGATCCAACGACCGTGCCGCCGTTCGCCTTCACCACGTTCGCCGTGTCGCTCTCAAGCGCATGTCCAAACGCATAGTCCGCTGTGAGGAAATACCAAGTATTCAAGCCTTCCTTGATAAGTGCCTTTCCGGTGCCTTGGGCCAGCGCATAGGTATCGTAAGCATAATGGATGCTGTTTGGGGTGCAGGAATCGTTTGTCAGTCGTGATGAGCCGGACCCGTTGACGATGGCGATTCGGTTTTTCTCCTGTGCGACGTTGGTGACTGCCAATGCGATTGATGAGTTGATCAGGTTGGCAATCAGGTCGACTTTGGTGACGTCGTACCACTCACGCGCCTTGGCAATCGCCACCTCGTTGCGGTTCTGGTGATCGGCGACGATCACCTCAATGGGCTTGCCGAGTACTGATCCGCCAAAATCCTCGACGGCCATCTTGATCGCGGTGACCGATCCTTCGCCGGACTCGTGAGAAAATTGCCCCGACATATCGGTCATTACACCGATCTTGACCACGTCGTCCGAGATCTTTGCCGTCTGCGCATATGCCGGGCTCGCCAGTCCGATGCCGACAGCGAGTATCATTGCCACTCTATTCATTTTGCTCCTCCCTTAATTTCTTACCTGATCGACAGGCTTGCATAACTAGACTAATTTGATATGACGCTGTCAACGGGCTCGCAAGGCTCATTGTCATTGCGACGCACAAAAATTCTCGGAGGAGATGATCCCGATGGAGGAAGCGTCGCATCATGCGGATGCCGATGTGGTGCTGGAAGCGCGCGGGCTGCGGAAGGAATTCCGCGGCTATGTTGCGGTAAACGGCGTCGATCTCGACATTCGGCGCGGCACGATTCACGCGCTGATCGGTCCCAACGGTGCCGGCAAGACAACAGTCTTCAATCTATTGACGAAATTTCTGGTGCCGACATCGGGCCGAATACGGCTGGAGGGCGCCGACGTGACGATGGAGCAGCCGGCGGCGCTCGCTCGTCTTGGTCTGGTGCGATCGTTTCAGATATCTGCAGTCTTTCCGCATCTTTCGGTGAGCGAGAATATTGCGATCGCGCTTCAGCGGAGATTTGTATCGCCCGCGACATTCTGGCGCGGTGGACTGCGGCCCGGCGATATGTCCGAGCGCATTTGCGGCCTGCTCGAGCAGGTTGATCTGGGAACCTTCGCGCACACCCGCGCCGGAGATCTGGCGTATGGCCGCAAGCGAGCACTCGAGCTCGCAACAACACTGGCGACGGAACCAAGGGTCATGCTTCTCGATGAGCCCACCCAAGGGCTCGGTCATGAGGACGTTGATCGCGTCACCGCTCTCATCAAACAGGCTGCGATTGGCCGCACCGTGGTCATGGTTGAGCACAACATGAAAATGGTGGCGCGGATCGCCGATCGGATCAGCGTGTTGCGGCGTGGTGAAATCATAGCGGAAGGGCCGTACGACGAGGTATCCCGCAATCCGCAGGTGATCGAATCCTACCTCGGCTCACGTTCGCGCGCGATGGGGAAAGCATCATGATTGCAAGCGGTCCGGGCGCTATCGATGTGTTGAACGTCGACCGTCTGCACGCCTGGTATGGCGAGTCGCATATCCTCCATGGCATGTCGTTTTCTCTGCGGCGGGGAGAGGTGGTTGCCCTTCTCGGCCGCAATGGTAGCGGCCGCACGACTACGCTGCGTGCAATTGTCGGATTGATCGACAAACGGAAAGGCTCGATTCAGATCGGCGGCAAGGACACGATCCGCCTCTCGCCCCATGTCATCGCGCGCATGGGGGTAGGCTATTGTCCCGAGGAACGCGGCATATTCGCCAGCTTGTCGTGTGAGGAGAACTTGCTGCTGCCACCGCAGCAATCCGGCGGTGGGATGTCTGTCGACGAAATCTATTCATTGCTCCCCAATCTTGCGGAGCGGCGCAGTACGCCCGGAACCAGACTATCCGGCGGCGAGCAACAGATGCTGGCAATCGCACGGATTTTGCGTACCGGCGCGCGGTTGCTGTTGCTCGATGAGATATCCGAGGGGCTTGCGCCCGTAATTGTTGATCGTCTTTTCGATCTTATCACCGAGTTGAAGTCGCGCGGCTACACGATCCTTCTCGTGGAGCAGAACAAGTATTTCGCCGCGCCGCTCGCGGACCGGTTTCTGGTCGTCGAGCACGGGGACATCACGATGCGACTGTCTGCGGCGGAGCTAGAGGCGAAGGCGGATCTCGTTGACCGAAGCCTGGGAGTTTGAGGACGAAATGTTTGATATTCCCGCACAGGTGCTGCTTGGCCAGGTTACGATCGGTCTCGTGAACGGTTGTTTCTATGCAATCTTGAGCCTTGGCCTTGCTCTGATTTTCGGCTTGCTCAACGTGATCAATTTCGCCCACGGCGCGCTCTATATGCTCGGCGCATTCGGTGTTTATCTCGCCATGCATAAGCTTGGTGTGAATTACTGGTGGTCTCTGCTGCTTGTGCCTCTCGTGATAGGTGCATTCGGTGCTTCGATCGAGCGGGTTCTGCTGCGCCGGCTGTCCGGTCTCGATCATCTCTATGGCCTGTTGTTCACATTCGGGCTTGCGTTGGTGCTGGAGGGCATTTTCCGCGACATCTATGGATCTGCGGGCCTGCCTTACCAGACACCATCGGCTCTGCGCGGGCTGGTCGATCTCGGCTTCATGAGAATGCCGATTTACCGGGTGTGGATCGTCGGCGTGTCGCTGCTCGTTTGCCTCGCGATCTGGTTTCTGATCGAGAAAACGCGTCTTGGATCGTATCTGCGCGCCGGTACCGAGAATGCGAGGCTGGTGCAGGCCCTCGGAATTAATGTCCCGCTGATGGTCACCTTCGTTTACGCGCTTGGCGCGGCACTGGCGGCCTTTGCCGGTGTGCTGGCTGCACCGATCTATCAAGTTCAGCCGCTGATGGGGTCGAACATTCTGATCGTCACTTTTGCGGTCGTGGTGATTGGCGGATTGGGGTCGACGGCGGGTGCGATCGCGACTGGTCTTGCGCTTGGCGTCATCGAGGGTCTCTCCAAGGTCTTTTATCCTGAAGTGTCATCGACCATCGTTTTCATCGTCATGGCGCTTGTTCTGCTTGTCAGGCCCGCCGGGTTGTTTGGACGTGAGACATGAGCACCATGAACATGAAAACGTCGACCGCTCTTTTGCTTGGATTGGCTGTGGTCGGTATCCTTGCTCCATTTGCCGGGCTTTATGCACAGTTCCTGATGAAGTGCGTGGCATTCGCGCTGTTCGCGGTGGCGTTCAACTTTTTCACCGGAAATGTGGGACTTCTATCGATCGGGCATGCGGCCTTCTTTGGTTTCGGTGCGTATGCAGCAGGCTACGCCACCAAGTCGTGGGGCTTCACGCCGGAGCTTGCGTTGGGAGTCAGTCTTTTCATTGGTGCCGCGCTTGGTGCCGTCATGGGCGGAATGGCGATCCGGCGGCAGGGTATCTACTTCGCCATGATCACGCTGGCGCTTGCGCAAATGGTGTACTTCATTTGCGTGCAAGCGCCTTTCACCGGCGCAGAAGATGGCCTCCAGCGCATTCCGCGGCGCGCCCTGTTCGGACTGTTCGATCTTTCGAGCGACCACGCGATGTACGCTTTCGCGCTGGTCGTGATGCTTGTCGCGGTTTGGGGATTTCAACGTGTGATGGAAGCGCCCTTTGGACAGGTGCTTCTCGCCATTCGTGACAACGAGCCGCGAGCCATCTCGTTGGGATACGATGTTCAGAAATACAAGCTCTCAGCATTCACGATGTCCGCCGCGATTGCAGGTCTTGCAGGCGGCCTGAAGGCCCTGACGCTTGGATTTGCCGGCTTGCCCGATGCGCACTGGACCCAATCAGGTAACGTTATCCTGATGTGCCTGCTCGGAGGGCTGGGGACACCGCTCGGTCCGATCATTGGGGCCATTCTTGTTGTGACACTTGAGAGCAAGCTCTCCGGCGTAGGTGTTGTCCAGATTGGTTCTCTTGCTATCGACTTGTCGAGCAAGGTTCCAATTATCATCGGTCTGATTTTCATGGTTTGCGTCATGCTTTTCCGCAGGGGAATCGTCGGAGAAATCAGTGCTGCCCTTGCAGCCGCAAAACCAACAGAAGCTCGCGGAACCGCAGAAAAAGGTATTCGACCGAGTTGACATCGGTCATGGAAATTAGTCTAGTTATGAAAGTCACTATTTCGCGCTGATGCTGAACGGAGCTTGCGGTGCAGGGGTTTGTTTTTCAGTCAACTAAATCAATCCTGGTCGAGCCGGGATGCTCATCGCGCATCGGTGAACTTGTCAAAGATCTTGGCTGCAAGTCTGTACTTTTGGTCAGCGATCCCGGTGTTAAATCCGCCGGCCTGCTACAGGCGGGATTGCATGGGCTGGAGCAGCAGGGTGTTTCGGTCACGTTGTTTACCGGCGTGGAAGCAGATCCTCCGGTTCATGTGATTGATGCCGCGGTCAGGTTGGCGACGGACGCAAAAGTCGACGGCGTGGTCTCAGTCGGCGGCGGAAGTTCGATGGATGTCGCCAAGTTGGTCGCGCTGCTCGCGGTGGGCCGGGAAAAGCTCGCGGATATCTACGGCGTCGGCTTCGCCAAGGGTCCGCGTTTGCCATTGGTGCTCGCGCCCACCACCGCCGGCACGGGCTCGGAGGTGACGCCGATCTCAATCGTAACCACCGGCGAGGGGGAAAAGAAAGGCGTCGTGTCACCCGTCCTGCTGCCTGATTGGGCTGTGCTGGACGCCGAGTTAACGCTCGGGTTGCCGCCAGCGGTGACGGCAGCCACCGGCATTGACGCGATGGTCCACGCCATCGAAGCTTATACCAGCAAGCGTCTGAAGAACCCGCTGTCCGATGCATTGGCACGCGAAGCTCTCAGGCTTCTCGGTGGCAACATCCACGAGGTCTGCCGTAACGGAACCAATCGTGAGGCGCGTCACAATATGCTGCTCGGCTCCATGCTCGCTGGAATGGCGTTTGCAAATGCGCCGGTCGCAGCCGTGCATGCGCTGGCCTATCCGGTCGGTGCGCGATTCCATGTTCCTCACGGGCTGTCGAATTCTCTTGTGCTTCCGCAGGTCATTCAGTTCAACGCAGGTTCAGCGGAAAGTCATTACAGCGAACTAGCGTCTATTCTGACTCCGCAAGCGACCGGCGGCGCAGCCGATCGCACCAAGGCGCTTGTGCAGATGCTGTCGAATCTTCCCGTCGAACTTGGGCTTCCGACGCGCCTGCGCGACGTGGGAATTGCGCCGCAGGATGTGGCAATGCTTGCTGAAGATGCGATGAAACAGACGCGGCTTCTCGTCAATAACCCACGCGAAGTCACCCATTCCGATGCACTTGCGATCTACGAGGCATCGCTATGACGGATCGGCCGAAACCTGAGTTCCGCAGCAGCTATATGCACTTTCAAACCATGACGACGCGTTGGATGGACAACGACGTCTACCGTCACATGAACAATACGACGTACTATTCATTCTTCGATACGCTCGTATGTCAGTATCTTATTGAGAGAGGAGCGCTCGATGTTGAGAAGAGCCCGGTGATCGGTCTTGTTGCCGAAACCACCTGCCGCTTCTTCAAATCGATTGCGTTTCCTTCGAAGGTCAATGCGGGTCTCCGCATCGGCCATCAGGGCAACAGTAGCATCCGCTATGACATCGGCCTCTTTAAGGATGACGAGAACATCGCATCTGCCCAAGGGCATTTCGTGCATGTCTATGTCGATCGCGCGAACGGCAGGCCTGTAACCTTGCCGGACGCAGTGAAACTGGCAGTCGCACCGTTGCACATGATGGCGGTAAAGTCGGCGGCTACTGAATAACTGCGGTTGGAGGAGTATTTGTATGGAAATGTCGGGACAAACCACGTTGAATGCCTCGCAGGCCGATGTCTGGGCGGCGTTAAACGACCCCGTCATCCTTCGTCAGGCCATCCCCGGCTGCGAAACGCTTGATATGACGTCGGAGACGGAATTCGCGGCTTCGGTTGTTCTGAAAGTCGGGCCCATCAAGGCCAAGTTTCTTGGACGCGTTACACTATCCGATATCGCCCCTCCGGAAGGCTATACCATCACTGGCCAGGGGCAAGGTGGCATCGCCGGGTTTGCCGAGGGCGGCGCGACTGTCAGGCTGGAAGCGCTGGATTCTGCGCATACGGTCCTCCACTATGACGTCCAGGCAAAGGTCGGCGGTAAGATTGCGCAGCTTGGCGCGCGGCTGATCGATTCAACGGCGAAAAAGCTCGCCGGACAATTCTTCGACCGGTTTGGAGAACTGGTCAGCGGCAATCCGGAACAATCCGAGAATGACAAAGCATTGAAGCGGGCGTCGATCTAGTCGTCTGCGGGAGGAAGTCTTGGCTGATATCGAAGTCACGGTTGACGACAAGATTGCGGTCGTCAGGCTGAACAGGCCCGCCGAGCGCAACGCCATGACGCTTGCGATGTGGCAGGAGATGGCTCGACTCTTCGGAAAACTCGGCGCAGACCCAGACGTCCGAGTGATTATTCTGACTGGAACTGGCGGCAACTTCAGCGTCGGTGCTGACGTCTCGGAGTTCGGCACGGTTCGGTCGAACGTCGAAGAAAGCGCTGCCTATGAGGCGGCGGTGGATGCTTCATCCGACGCTATCGCGGATGTGCCGAAGCCGGTCATTGCGGTGATCGAGGGGTATTGCCTTGGCGGCGGATGTCACCTGTCCATGGCGTGCGATTTTCGCTTCACGCATATGAATGCGTCGATCGGCATTCCGGCCGCAAAGCTTTCGATCGTTTATGGTATTCGCAGCACGCAGCGGCTGTTGTCGCTGGTCGGCCTCCCCAGCGCAAAGCGTATCCTTTACGGCGCCGAGCGATTTGACGCGCGTGAAGCCGAAAAGATGGGCTTTGCCGATCGCGTATCGAGCGATCCGATGGGTGATGCCAAGGGTTTCGCGGCGAATATCGCAACGCTCGCACCATTGTCGATAGCTGGAGCGAAGCTGATTTTGACGGGTCTTGCGATGGGGGCCGGTGACCTCGACGCGAGGTCGGCACAAAGTTTCATCGACCGCGTTTCCGCAAGCGATGATTATAAAGAGGGCCGCAAAGCTTTCGCCGAGAAACGGCCACCCGCATTCAAGGGATGCTGAGCAGATGAAGCCCGCTGCCTTCGATTATGTCGTCGCCGATAGCGTGGAATCCGCTGTGGCCTCGCTTGCAGCCGCGGGAGGCGATGGCAAGATCATTGCAGGCGGTCAAAGTCTCGTGCCGATGCTCAACTTTCGCCTGCTTCGGCCCTCTGTGCTGGTGGACATTAATCGTATTCCGGGTCTGGCAGGCATAGAGGATTGCGGGAAGTCGATCAGGATCGGCGCTTTGACGCGTCACGTCTCCCTTGAAACGTCGGGCATCGTTTCTGAGTATTTTCCGGTGTTGCACGAAGCGATGACCTTCGTTGCGCACCTGGCCATCCGTAATCGCGGCACCATTGGCGGTAGCCTGTCTCATGCTGATCCAGCCGCTGAGCTGCCGATGATGTCCCTGCTTCTCAATGCGAAGCTAGGAATCGCGTCGAGTGCTGGCCGGCGGACCGTTGATCCCGCGGAATTCTTCCTTGGCGCGCTTACCACGGATCTTGGTGATGACGATCTTCTGACCGACATTGAATTTCCCAAATTGCCCCCGCAAACCGGATGGGGCTTCGAGGAAGTTGCGCGGCGCTCCGGCGATTTTGCGCTCGCATGTGTTGCTGCCACCGTCTCCATAGCCGATGGCGTGATCGGAGAAGTGCGGATTGGGATGATGGGGGTCGGCGAGACCGCATTGCGGGCAACTGATGCCGAGCATCTCCTTGCCGGTCAGAAATTGTCCGATGAATTGCTGGATGAAGCCGTCGCATCGATTAGGGTAGCGGTTGAGCCGAATTCTGATTTGCATGCATCGTCGGATTATCGCCGTCATCTCGTCGGCGTTCTGGCGCGTCGCGCACTCACTGCCGCGTGGCAGCGTGCCGGGGGAATGGCCACATGACCATCTCTCGCGATGTCAAGGTGACGGTGAATGGCGTTGTGCACGAGAAAAGCGTGGAGCCTCGGTTGCTCTTGGCGGATTTCCTGCGGAATACGCTTGGTTTGACCGGAACTCACATCGGCTGCGAGCACGGAGTTTGCGGCGCATGTACCATCATTGTGAACGGCGACAGCGTGCGCTCATGCCTGTTGCTGGCAGTACAGATGGATGGTTGTGAAATCGAGACAGTTGAAGGCCTCGGGACCATCCACAATATGGGTGTAATCCAGGAGGCTTTCCGGGAGCATCACGCCTTGCAGTGCGGGTTTTGTACGCCAGGGATGCTGATCACAGCAAAAGATCTGATCGCCAAGCATCCGCTCGCAACGGATGACGATATCCGCGAAGGACTATCGGGAAACCTTTGTCGCTGTACCGGATATGAAAATATCGTGCGCGCCGTGCGATCCGCATCGGATGCGTTGAAGGAGAAGATGCCATGAAGATGCATGTTCTGTCCGGTGGCCGTCTTCGTATGAAGAAGAGTACTTACTTTCCGGACGCGGACCGATCAGAAATGATCGATCTGCCAGTGTCCTGCATGCTGATGCGGCATGTCCAAGGCAATGTGCTGTTTGATACGGGCTGTCATCCGCAAGTGGCTGAAAACCCCGAGGCGCGGCTGGGTGGGCTTGCAAAATTCATGACCCCCATCATGCCGCCCGGCGAACATGTTCTTAGCGGTCTCAAAGCCGTCGGGCTCGGCCCCGACGATGTGGATGTTGTGGTTTGTTCGCATTTCCATACGGACCACTGCGGCTGCAATGAGTTCTTCAAGAAGGCGACGATCTTTGTTCATGCGCTTGAGCTTGAGGCGGCGAAAGCGCCGGATGCGATAAGCAGCGGCTACCTCGCGATCGACTGGGATCATCCGATCCCCATGAATGTCATTGCCGGGCAAACGGATATTTTCGGGGACGGAAAGATCACCTTGATCCCTCTGCCGGGCCATACGCCAGGAACGATAGGTGCGCTGGTCAAGCTGGATCGCAGCGGAGAATTCCTTTTGACCTCCGACGCGGTGAGTCTTCGCGCCAATCTCGATAACAATACCGTTCCGCGCAATACGAAAAATGCCGAACTATTTTTGAAGTCGTTCGCAGAAGTCCGCAAGATCGAATCCGGCGGCGCGACCGTTATATGCAGTCATGATAGCGCGCAGTGGGATCAATTGCGCAAAGGTCCGCACGCATATGACTGAGAAAGTCCGACTAGGAAAGGACATGCATAACGTCGGAGATGATCTCGCAACGCGTCCAAAGATGGTCGGCGCGCGTGTGAGACGTACTGAAGATCCGCGCCTTTTGACGGGAAACGGCAATTACGTTGATGATCGACAGTCCGCCGGAATGCTTCATGTCGCGTTCCGGCGAAGCGATCATTCACACGCTCGCATCGTTTCAATCAACTGTGAGGCAGCCCGCCGGTCTCCGGGTGTGATAGGGATATTCACCGGCGCAGACTTGGAAGGCCGAATCAAGCCGCTTATCGCAACGTCGCGGATGGCGAACTATCACGCGACCCCGCTTGTCGCGCTCGCTCAGGGCAAGGTTCGCTATGTCGGGGAACCCGTCGTCGCGGTCGTCGCGGAAAGCCGGTATCTCGCAGAAGATGCGATTGAGCTGATCGAGATCGATTTTGAGGCTCTGCCCGTTGTCATAGATCCTGAAGCCGCCGTGCAGCCGGATTCTCCGCTGTTGCATAAAGAAATTGGGACAAATGTTTTGCTCTCGCGCGAATTCAAGCGCGGCGACGTCGATGCCGAGATGGAGAATGCCGTTGTTCGGGTCTCGGGCCGCTTCCGGATGCGGCGCAAGACCCCGCTTGCAATGGAGAATCGCTCCTATGTCGCCGAATATTCGGCGGGGCAGGATGCACTTACGTTGTATTCGGCAACACAGATTCCCGGGATCATCCGTGACGCGCTCTCGGAAGCCCTCGACATGCCAGGTAACCGGCTGCGTGTGATCGCGCCGGATGTTGGCGGTGGTTTCGGCGGAAAAGCTTCGCTTTATCCAGAGGAACTCTTTGTGACATTTGCCGCGCGTCATCTTGGCCGAGCGGTGAAGTGGACAAGCGATCGTCTTGAAGACCTTGCTTCGACCAGCCAGGGGTTCGACGAGATTATCGATGCCGAACTCGGTTTTGACAAAGCCGGCTTTGCGGTTGCGCTTCGGGCGGATGTCATCGGCGACGTCGGAGCGTATTCGATTTATCCATGGACGGCCGTACTCGAGCCCGTTCAGGTGGTCAGCTTCCTACCGGGGCCATACAAAATCCAGCATTATCGCGGCCGTGTGCGTGGGGTTGCGACCTCGAAGCCGCCGATGGGGCCGTATCGTGGTGTCGGGCGCCCGGCATCGACGTTCGTGACCGAGCGCCTGATGGACATGGCGGCGCGCAAGTTCAATGTCGATCCAAAACTGCTTCGGCTGAAAAACATGATTCAGCCGGATGAGTTTCCGCACAAGATCGGGTCGGGAATCGTATGGGATCAGTGCAGCTTTACCGAGTGCCTTGAAGCGGCGTGCGAGAGAATTGGCTACGCCACGTTGCGAGAGCGTCAGGCCCAGGCGCGGGCCGAGGGGCGCTGGTTCGGCATCGGTATGGCATGCTACGCGGAGCTCACCGGAATTGGGTCGCGTATTTCCGTTGCGCCTGGCATGCCGATCAATACAGGAACTGAAACCGCCAAGATACTGATCGATTCTACCGGTGCTGTGACGGTTGCTGTCGGTACGGCGGCGCACGGACAGGGGCACGAAACCACGTTTGCCCAGGTCGTTGCAGAGCATCTTGGCGCGCGGTTACAGGACATCCGCGTCATTCACGGAGATAGCGCCGCGGTTCCGAATGCTACGGGCTCCTACGCGAGCCGGAGCGCGGTGCTTGCCGGCGGCGCCGCGACGCTCGCGGCCCAAGACGTCAAAGAGAAGGTGCTACGTGCCGCATCTCATTTGCTGGAAGCGTCGGTTGCGGATCTGACGATCGAGGATGGCAGGATCGCAGTCGCGGGTACCGACCGGGCGATGACATTTCGAGAGCTTGCACGCGCGGTCTATTCGGAGATGGGACGCATTCCCAGCGATCAACGTGAGGAATTGTCGTCGACAAAGACCTATGATCCGGTGTTTGGCACAGCGGCTACGGCGGCTCACGTCGCGGTATTGGAGATCGATCCGGAAACCTATCAGGTGAAGCTGGAGCGATTCCTCGTCGCTGAGGACTGTGGCAAGCTTATCAATCCGATGATCGTCGATGGCCAGGTTCATGGCGGTGTGGCGCAGGGCATCGGTGCCGCGCTCTATGAGGAAGTCATCTACAACGATGAAGGCCAGAACGTAACGGCTAGTCTCGTTGACTACGTGGTTCCCTCGGCAAGCGAGGTTCCTTCGATCGACGTCGTGCATATCGAGGCCGCTTCAAAAACCACGCTGGGTGGTTTCCGCGGGATGGGCGAGGGGGGCACAATCGGAGCCCCGGCGGCTGTCGCTAATGCCATTTCAGATGCATTGGCTTCGCTCAATATCGATGTCTTTGAGCTTCCGGTGACGCCGGAAAGATTGTTTCGCCTGATCGAAAACGCAAAAGCACACTCTTGAGGAGCAAGAAAAATGGATATGCAGTTGAAGGGGAAGGTGGCTCTGGTCACTGGCGGCGCGCGCGACGTGGGGCGCGAGATAGCGCTCAGCCTTGCTGCGGAAGGCGCTATGGTCGCCGTCAACTATAATGGATCGCGTAGCAGCGCCGAGGCTGTGGTGGCCGAGATCGAGAAGTCTGGCGGCAAGGCCAAGGCTTACAAAGCCGATGTCGCCAATTTCGATGAAGTGAACACCATGGTTACCTCGATTGCCTCGGATTTTGGCGGCCTCAATATCGTCGTGAATAACGCAGGCGTTGCGCTTCGGAATCGTTTCGTCGAAACGACTCCCGAGGAGTGGCAGAAGCAGATCAACATCTGTCTTTATGGCGCGATCCATATCTCGAAAGCGGCGGCACCTCATCTCGAGAGAGCTGGTGACGGCCGGATCATTGCGCTGGTTGGCGATTCGTCTCGGGTCGGGGAATCCGGACTTGCAATCGTTGCCGCCGCACGTGCCGGTGTCATCGCGTTGATGAAGTCGCTGGCTCGTGAATTCGGACGTTTCGGAACTACCGCAAACACTATCTCGCTCGGTTTGATCGAAACCCCTCATGATCTTGAATGGGTCAATGCCAATCGCGACAAACTGACCAAGCTTTATCCGTTGCGCCGTCTTGGCTTTCCGTCGGACATCGCGCCCATGGTGACTCTGCTGTCGTCGAAGCACGGCGGATGGATAACCGGGCAGACTGTCAGCATCAGCGGCGGGTTCAGTATGGTTTGACGGAAAGCGACACGGGAGAGCAAATATGCTGCACACCGATTTGATAGCGCCGATTCCGGTGTTGCTCCAACGCCATGCAACGGATCGTGGATCGAAGATCGCCTATCGTGATGCGTCATCGAAGGTGACTTACGCTGAGCTCGCAACGCGCACAGGTAATCTTGCCGGACACCTTGCGGACAACGGAATTCAGGCTGGCGATAAAGTCGCGATCTTTCTTCCGAATTCGGTGGCATGGATTGAGAGCTGCCTGGCGATCAATCGCGCGGGCGCGATTAGCGTGCCGATCAGCTATGAAGCTACCGAATCGGAGATTCTGTATCGATTGCAGGATGCAGATTGCTCTGGCGTCATCACCACGGACCAGCAAGCGTCGTTAATTGCAAGATTGCAGCAGCAACTGCCGGCTCTCGGTGTCAATGTCTTTGTTAGCCAGGGTGCGCAGCGGGGTGAGGGATTGCGTTACGAGGGCCTCGCGGCATCAGCACCAAGGTCGCAGCCGAAGGATCCGATCGAGATCGAGCAACCCGCATTCATTATCTATACATCCGGCACTACCGGCCGGGCCAAGGGCGTTGTTCTCTCGGTCCATAGTATGCTGTGGGTGACCGCAGCGTGCTGGGTACCGATCGCGGGGCTTTCGGAAAAGGACGTCGTGCTTTCGCCGTTGCCTTTGTTTCACTCGTATGCGCTGAATTTGTCGGTTCTCAGCATTCTTGCCGCGGGAGCGACCGAATACATCATGGATAAGTATTCGACGACCGAGGCGGTGCGTCTGTTAAAGACGGGCGAGTTCACCCTCTTTCCCGGCGTGCCGACAATGTTTCACTATTTTCTGGAAGCGACCAAGGCGGAGTCAGATCTGAGAATTCCGGGTTTGCGGCTCAGCGTGTCAGCCGGTGCCATCATGCCCGCTACGCTCAATCGGGAGTTTGAATCTCGTTTCGGGATCAAGCTACTGGACGGTTATGGGATTACCGAAACATCAACAATGGTGACGATGAATTGGCAAACCGGGACGCGGGTGATGGGGTCTTGCGGCCTGCCGCTTGGAGGTCTTGCCGTCCGGATTGTTTCGCCGGTAACGGGTGACGATGTCGCGATCGGCGAGGAAGGCGAACTGATCGTACGCGGACCCAACCTTATGAGCGGCTATCACAACAAGCCGCAGGAGACCGCGTCCGCGCTCCGCAAGGGCTGGTATCACACAGGCGACCTTGCCAAGAGCGATCGTGATGGATTTCTCACCATCACCGGACGCTTGAAGGAATTGATCATTCGTGGCGGCCAGAACATCGCGCCGGCTGAAATTGAGGAAGTCGTCAATACGATCGAGAATGTGGTCGACAGCGCGGTGGTTGGAATTCCCCATGAGCATTTAGGCGAGGTGCCGGCATTGTTCGTTGTTGCCAGGACGGGCACGAATGTAGGAACCAAGGACATCCTCGATCATTGCCGTGGGCATCTGTCGTCCTACAAGGTTCCGTTCTCGGTTCATTTCGTGGACGAGATTCCGCGCACGGGATCGGGTAAGATTATCCGGTTTAAATTGCGCGAAACGCTCGTCACACCCGTTAACAAGGCATCATAAAATGGCTTCGAAACTGACCCTGAAAGACGCTTCTCTTCTGCGAGACGCCTGCTTTATCGGTGGCGAGTGGGTTGCCGCGGACGGCGGCGGCACCATCAAGGTCGACAATCCGGCGAATGGCGATCTGGTTGGCAGCGTCCCCAACATGGGCGCCGGCGAAACCAGGCGCGCGATTGAACTGGCAAATGCCGCGCTTCCAGCGTGGCGGGCAAAGACCGCTAAGGAGCGTTCAGCAATTCTGCGCAAGTGGTTCGACCTGATGATTGCCAATCAGGATGATCTTGCAGCCATCATGACGGCCGAACAGGGCAAGCCGTTGGCGGAGAGCAAGGGCGAGATCGCCTATGCGGCGAGTTTTATCGAGTGGTTCGCAGAGGAGGGTAAGCGCATTTACGGGGATACGATTCCGCCTTTCACTTCGGATCGACGCATCGTTGTTCTGAAGCAGCCTATCGGTGTATGCGCTGCGATTACGCCGTGGAATTTCCCAGCCGCAATGATCACCCGCAAGGCGGGACCGGCGCTTGCGGCAGGCTGTACGATGGTAGTGAAACCGGCCAGCCAGACGCCGCTCTCTGCACTGGCCCTGGCCGTACTTGCCGAAAGGGCGGGCGTGCCGAAGGGCGTGTTCTCCGTGGTGACGGGATCGGCCTCTGCGATCGGCGGCGAGATGACGTCCAATCCGATCGTGCGCAAGGTCACCTTCACGGGCTCGACCGAGATTGGCAAGAAACTGATGGAGCAGAGCGCGTCCACCGTGAAACGAACGTCGATGGAACTCGGCGGCAATGCGCCGTTCATTGTGTTTGACGACGCGGACATCGATGCTGCCGTAAAGGGGGCGATGGCGTCAAAGTATCGCAATGCCGGGCAGACCTGCGTTTGCGTGAATCGTATTTTCGCGCAGGACAAGATTTACGACGCGTTCGTTGAAAGGTTATCGCAGGCGGTTCGTGGTCTGAAGGTCGGCGACGGGTTTGGTGAGGGTGTCACCATTGGACCGCTGATCAACATGGCTGCGGTCGAGAAGGTCGAAGAGCATATTGCCGACGCGACCGGCAAGGGTGCCAGGGTGGCGGTGGGCGGTAAGCGTCATGCTCTCGGGCGGACTTTTTACGAGCCGACAGTGCTAACCGGCACGACGCCGGATATGCTGATTTTTCGAGAGGAGACGTTCGGTCCGGTGGCTCCGGTGTTCAGGTTCAAGACTGAAGAAGAGGCTATCCGCCTCGCCAACGACACCGAATTCGGGCTGGCCGCCTATTTCTACGGCCGCGATATCGGCCGGGTATGGCGCGTCGCCGAGGCGCTTGAGTACGGCATGGTCGGCATCAACGAAGGCATCATTTCAACCGAGGTCGCCCCCTTCGGCGGTGTCAAGGAAAGCGGCAATGGCCGCGAGGGCTCCAAGTACGGCATCGAGGATTATCTCGAAATCAAGTACCTCTGTATGGGCGGAATCTGACAGTCGCTCATTCCAAACGCGACACTTCAAGAGGGGCAGCATCGACAGCGGAAAGGCCGCAGGTTAACAATTCCCGCAAGTAAAGATCACTGCCTGTCCTAGCCCACGGGGAGTTGTATGCCAGTTGTTCTTGATCCGGATGCAGCCGCTGTTCTTGACGCTTTCCGTGAAGCTCGCCGCCCGCCGTATGAAACGCTTTCTCCGGCTGAAGCCCGCCAGATGTATCTGGCGAGTCGCGTTGTTTCCAATCCCGAACCGCCCCGTATTGCATCGGCGGAATCGATAACGATACCTGGGCCGGGTGGAGCGATTCCCGCGCGCCTCTACAAGCCCCTGACCTTGAGACAGGCAGAGGGGCTGTCACCGTGCCTTATTTTTTTTCACGGTGGGGGCTGGGTCATCGGCAATCTCGATTCCCATGATGTGGTCTGCCGCACGCTTGCCGATGAGGGGCAGCTCATTGTGGTGTCGATCGACTATCGGCTCGCACCAGAGCACAAATTTCCCGCGGCGGTCGATGATGCCATTGCCGCGACGGAGTGGATTTCTGCTAACGCCCGTAAGTTGAAGATAGACCAGACCCGGCTGATGGTGGGCGGCGACAGTGCCGGCGGTAACCTCGCTGCAATCGTAGCCATCAATGCGCGGGTTGCGGGACCGAAAATCGCTGGTCAGGTTCTGATCTACCCTGCGACCGATTTTTCAATGAGCCATCCCTCTCACACGGAGCCTGAGACCGACGCCTTGCTGACTCATTCCGTGGTCCGCTGGTTTCGCGGGCACTATCTGAGCAATGAAGCCGACTCCGGAGATTGGCGGGCTTCTCCGGCGGTCGTGGAGCAGCTTGAAGGTTTGCCTCCTGCAATTGTGCTGACGGCCGGAGCTGATCCGTTGCGCGACGAAGGCGATGAGTTCGCCAGGCGGCTCAGCGATGCGGGCGTGCCGGTCGCGCACCGGACATATCCCGGTCAATTCCACGGCTTTATCACCATGGGCAAACTCCTTCCCAAGGCGAATGACGCGCTGCGCGAAATCGGCAACTGGCTGAAGGCCCTGGGATAACCCACACCGGTTTTGCGCCGGCCTCTGCATGGCTGCCCTGCCGCAGGACTTTGCTGACGATCTCGCTGCGGAGACTCGAATGGTCTCAAGCAGATGCGCGCGGTACGGCGGCTGCGATTCTGGCTTTAGAGACATCGGCCGTTCTCCGACGCGCAGTTCGCGGAGATAATGACTTGCAAAATGCAAGTCATTATCTATTCTGAGCGAAACGGAGCGGAAATTTCAGCTCCTGCCAAAAAATCACGGAGGAATGGGCTGGTGAAGCTTGCAACATGCCGTCTGAATGACAAGGAACGCGTCGCGATTGTGCATCACGGCGACACGAGTTTGTTCGATATCGCTGCGGCCTCTTCACGCGCCGGAAATGCCAACCCGGCATTCAATTCCATGATCGCGCTGATTGACGGCGGCGAGGCTGCGCTCGATCAGGCCAGAGCATTGTTCGAGCGTTATGGCCGCGACGCGGATTTGTCGACGGCTGTCTCTAACGCCGAAATCCTGGCGCCTCTTCCAGAGCCGCGTCAGATGCGGGACGGCATGTCGTTTCCGCTGCACATCCGCCAGTCGCCTCGCGGCCAACTGAAGCTTAAGGCCCGCGCGGAAGGCAACAAAGCTGAATTGGCCCGCCTCGAAGCAGAGCCATTGCCCGAACTTCCTGAAATTTACCGCAAGCAGCCGATTTACTACATCACCAATCGATTCAGTGTGAAGGGCACCAACACGACCGTCAAATGGCCGCGCTACAGCAACGTCATGGACTATGAGCTTGAATTCGGCGTCGTCACCAAGGGCAAGGGTGCGAACATCTCGGCTGCAAAGGCGCGGGATCATATTTTCGGCTATACGATCTTCAACGACTTTTCTGCTCGCGATGCCCAGCGTGTCGAGATGGAAGGCCGGCTCGGCCCTGCAAAGGGTAAAAGCTTCGATGGCGGCAATGTGCTCGGGCCGTGGATCGTTACGCCCGATGAAATCGGCGATCCCTACAAGCTGAATATGGAAGTTCGCGTCAATGGAGAGGTTCGCTCCAAAGGTGTGAGCGATGGCATGCTCTTCTCGTTTGAAGAGATCATCCAGCATGTCACCCAGGACGAGACCTTGATGCCGGGCGAGTTCATCGGCTCCGGTACGGTCGGAAATGGATGCGGCCTCGAACTTGGCTGGTTCCTTGAGCATGGGGACGAGATTGAGCTCGAGGTTCAGAACATCGGCGTGCTGAAGAACCGCGTCGAGCGGCAGGATGGCTGACCTGCGTCAATCTAAACTTGCAAACTGAAAGTCGTTAGCTAGGCTTGATTTATCAAAGGCATCGGCGCGGATGAATGCGCCTGCGAAAAACGGGAGAGTCGTCTTGTCTGAGGATGCACTGGTTACGCGCGAACAGCGCGGCAATATCTCAATACTGACCATGGTTTATCGGCCCTATAATTTGCTGGGCCCCAAGCTCATCAACGCCATTGTTGAAAAAGTTGAAGAAGCGCAGAAAGACGGCAGCCGTGCGATCGTGATCCGCAGCGGCTTGCGGCATTTTTCCGCGGGCGCCGATCTCGACATCTTCGACAAGCGTGTTTCGGAAGGCAGCGGCGATCAGACCAACGAGAATCGGCGGCTCACCGGTGTTGAATTCCTTCGGTTCATGGAATTACTGCCGATCCCGCTGATCGCCAGCGTGCACGGTGTCTGCCTTGGCGGCGGGCTCGAACTCGCATTGAGCTGCGACTACATCATTGCGGCGTCGTCGGCGAAGATCGGTTCGGTGGAGGCGACGCTTGGGCTTCATCCGCTGCTCGGTGGAATCCAGCGTCAGGTCCAGCGCATCGGCGCACAGCGCGCCAAGGAAATGTCCATGCTGGCGCGGCGCTACGATGCGCCGACCTTGGAGAAATGGGGCTTGATCAATCTCACCGTGCCTGAGGAGTCGCTGGAAAGCGCGACGATGTCGGTTGCGGAAGAGTTCGCGCAGGGGCCGACATTGGCTCACGCGGCCACCAAGCAGCTCGTGCATGTTGCAGTCAATGAAGGCGTTGACGCTGCTGACGAGGCCATGGCCCGTATTCAGGCGCCGATCTGGTCATCCGAGGATCTCAAGGCCGGTCTTGCATCCTTCCGCAAGAACGGTCCGGGTCTCGCCAAATTCGCGGGGCGCTGACATGAGTGGCCCTCTTAGCGGAATCCGCATCGTCGATTTCTCCCGCGTGCTGGCGGGTCCCTTGTGTGCACGTACGTTGCAGGACCTCGGTGCCGAGGTCATCAAGATCGAACCGCCGAGCCCCGATGTGTCGCGCTTTGCGTTTCCATCGACGGATGGCATGTCGGGCTATTACGCCCAGCAGAACGCCGGAAAACGCAACGTCAGCATCAATCTGAATCTGCCGGGCGCGTATGAGCTGGTGCTTAAGCTGTGTGACACGGCGGACATTGTGGTCGAAAACTTTCGCGCGGGAACGCTCGGCTTCTTCGGCCTCGATTACGAAACGTTGTCGAAGCGCAATCCGCGCTTGATCTATGCGTCCATCACAGGCTATGGCCAGAGTGGCCCGTGGCGCAGCCGCATGGCCTACGCACCGACGGTGCAGGCCGAGGCGGGATTCACGCACAACAGCGTGCGGCACTACGGCGAAGCGCTTGCGGAGCCGCGCACCGACAGCCTGTCGCATGCCGACGTCTACACCGGGCTCCAAGCGGTCATCGCCATTCTCGCCGCGCTCAACAGCCGTCAGAAGTCGGGTAAGGGCCAATACATCGATGTGGCCATGGCGGCAACGCTGCTGGCGATCAATGAGCGTGCCCATCTCGATATGTCCGATGACGATATCGGCGCGGAGCCCGCGATCCTTGGCGCAACGGATTGCTCGTTTTTCACCGGGCCGAACGGTGAGCATTTCACGGTGGCGACCAGCATCGTCGGAAGCCGCACGTTTCCGTCATGGCTGCGCGCTATGCGGAGGGTCGATCTGATGGACGATCCGCGGTTCTCGTCGGCCGCGGCCCGCCGTCTGAATTTCGGTGCGTTGCATCAAATCATCCAGTCGTGGATGCTGACGTTCCCCGACATGGCGACCCTCGATGCACAATTCGATGAAGCCAAGATCGCGATGGGCGAGATCCGCTCGACCAAGGATCTCATCAAATCGGAGTGGAGTGAATACTGGGGTGCAGTCCAACATGTGTCGGATCGTAACGGTGGCGAATATCGTCTGCCGGGCCGGCCGTGGCATTTCTCCGGCGATGAGCTGACGCCGATCGGAACACCGGCTTTCCAGGGTGAGCACAACTATGCGGTGTTCAGAGAACTCGGCATCCCCGAGTCGGAATTGAAGCGTCTGGCAGAGGCAGGTGTGCTCGTTTCGCATCCTCGCGCATCGCAGCCGGAGCCGTCTGTAAAGGCGAAGGAATCCGGCCAGGCGGCCTGATTAATCCTGTTTCACGGATCGAGATCGTCGGCCGCGCGTCATGCGCGGCCGAAACGGGAAATTGTGTCTGGAGGACGCCGAGATGCGCGCAATCACATCCATGGCCTGTGCAATGGCGATTGCCATACTCGCCTGCGGCGATGCCGGCGCCGCGGAGAAGAAATACGATACTGGCGCAACCGACAGTGAGATCAAGATCGGCAACACCATGCCTTATAGCGGGCAGGGTTCCGCGTGGAGCCTGATTGGGAAGGCCGAGGCCGCATACTTTGACAAGGTGAATGCCGAGGGCGGCGTGAATGGTCGCAAGATCAAATTCATCAGTTACGACGATGCCTACAGCCCGCCCAAGACAGTGGAACAAACCCGCAGACTGGTCGAGAACGACGAAGTCTTGCTGCTGTTTAGCATGTTTGGTGTTCCGACCAACACGGCCATCCATAAGTATGTGAATACCAAGAAGGTACCGCATCTCTTTGTCGGTGGTGGCGGGTCGAAATGGAACGATCCAAAGAATTTCCCATGGACCACCGGATTCCAGCCGTCGTTTCTAACCGAGGGTAGGGTTTACGGCCAATACATTGCGGCTAATCACCCAGGCGGGAAGATCGCCGTGCTTTACCAGCACGACGATTACGGCAAGGACATTCTGAACGGTCTGAAGCAGGGTCTTGGTGCGAAAGCTTCGATGATCGTGGCGGAAGCGAGTTATGAAGTTTCGGTCCCGACGGTCGACTCCCAGGTCGTCGCGCTGAAGGCCAGTGGCGCCGATATCTTCATGAATTTCACCGGTCCGAAATTCGCAGCCCAGGCGATCCGGAAAATTGCAGAACTGGGATGGAAGCCGGTCCATATTCTCAACATTCCTTCGGCTTCGATCGGCAGCGTTATCAAACCTGCAGGATTCGATGTTTCGCAAGGTATTATCAGTGGCGGCTTTCTTAAGGACGCGACCGATCCGGCGATGGCCGGTGATCCGGGCGTCAGAGCCTACCTGGCCTTTCTGGAAAAATACTATGCCGGCGCCGATGTGACCGCGACAGGCAATGCGCAGGGCTATGTCATGGCGCAGACGATGGTGCAGGTTCTGAAGCAGGCCGGCGACGACCTCACCCGCGACAATGTCATGCGTCAGGCCTCTAACATCCCGAATTTTGAGGTCGATATGCTGATGCCGGGCATCAAGGTCAGTACCAGCCCGGATGATCTTGCCCCCATAAAATCCATGCAACTCCGCCGCTTGGTGGGAGAACGGTGGCAGCCGTTCGGCCCTGTCATCGACGCTACTTCCGGTCCTTGACAGTGCGGGGCAGCAAGACATCGAGGCGGTTCAAAACCCTACTAAATGCGGGCAGGAGGGTGCTGGACAGACGAACATAGGCCTCCGATATTGTGCGGCGGCAAGATTCGAGGATTGAAAGACCTGCAATGGCCGATGTGAAGCGAAGCCGTAATGCCAATAAGGAGTGTTCGGTGGCTCGCGCCATGGAAGCTGTGGGAGACCGGTGGTCGATCCTGCTGCTGCGCGAGGCCTATTACGGCGTCAAGCGCTTCGATGAATTCCAATACTATATCGGAATAGCTCCGAACATTCTCAGTACCCGCCTGAAGAAACTCGTCGACGCCGGGATCATGACCCGTGTTCCTCTGCCTGAACATGCCGGCCGATATGAGTATGTATTGACCGAAAAGGGCCGGGATTTTTTTCCGACCTATCTGGCGCTTAAAAAATGGGGTGACGACTGGCTAGCCGAGCCTGCGGGACCGCAGGTCGTTTTCCACGACCGGTCCAATGGGCAGGAGGTCCAGTATCCCCAATTGCTGACTGCGCGCGGTAAACCGCTCCATCTTGAAGATATCGAGATTGTTGCCGGCTCCGGTGCCGTCCCGTTTAACCGGAAGAGATTTGGTGCGGCCGCTGCTAGCCCCGCGGCTGACCGGGGCAGGACAGCCGCAAAGCCCCGTGGCTCATCTTCGAGACGGAAGAGCAAATAGACCGCGGGCGACCCCATTGCGGGTCGCGCACAGCTGCGATCATGCGGTCCCGACCAGCGACGTCAGCGCCCTTGCGACCTCCGTCTTGACGAGGTGTTGGCGATACTCTGCTGATGCATAGTGATCGGACAGACATGGGGCTTGCTCACTCGCAAGCCGCGCGGCTGCTTCGATCGTTTCTCGCCCAAGGGCTTTACCGGCCAGATATCCAGTTGCCGTATCGGCCGCGAAGGCGTGACCAGTCGCGCCGGTGATCCCGATGGCGATGTTCGAGACGACGCCATCATTCAGGGATGCGGCGACCGCAATTCCGACCACGGCATAGCCGCTCGCAGGGTGCCGGATCTTGCGGTACCTGAACTGAGTTCCGGTTTCAGGATGCGGAATATGGACCGCCACCAGAACTTCGTCAGTTTCAAGCGCAGTTGTGAATATGTCGACGAAGAAATCCGCTGCGCCGATGCGCCGGGAGCCGCTGGGACCTGCGATCTCCAGTTCTGCCTTCAGCGCGATAACGACGGCTGGCCAGTCCGCCGCGGGATCAGCGTTGGCCAGCGAACCGCCGATGGTGCCGCGATTGCGCACCTGGGGGTCGGCGATGATGTCCGCGGCCTGACGGAAGATCGGCAGTACGTCGTGCAACTCGCGAGATGCCAGGAGTTCAGCATGTTTGGTCAGCGCCCCGATCCTGATCCCGTCACCAACCTCGATTCCTTTCAGTTCTGCGATGCTTCCGATATCGATCAGCAACGCCGGCGATGCCAGCCGCAGCTTCAATGTCGGGATCAGCGTATGGCCCCCAGCAACGAGCTTCGTGCCATCGGGGTCCTTCTGCAACAGGCCGATCACCTCAGAGAGCGAAGTCGCGCGGACGTAGTCGAAGGATGCCGGGATCATTGAGTAACTCCTGCGCGTGCCTGTTGAACCGCGGACCAGATACGCGGTGGCGTCATAGGCATATCCAAATGCAAGATTTCGAACGGCGACAGTGCGTCGAGCACCGCGTGAACCATGCATGGCGGGGCTGCGATGGATCCGCTTTCGCCAACACCCTTGACGCCGATCGGGTTGGTTGGGGACGGCGTCTCCTGAAACGATGAGCGTATATTGGGAACATGCTCTGCGCGCGGAACTGCATAGTCCAGCAACGAGCCTGTCATCAATTGCCCGGTGTCCGGATCGTAACTAACCTCTTCGTACAGAGCCTGAGCGATGCCCTGCACAACGCCACCATGAATTTGTCCAGCTGCGAGCAGGGGATTGATGATCGTGCCGACATCGTCCACCGCGACATAGTCGAGGATATCGACCATGCCGGTTTCAGGATCGACTTCGATATAGGCCATATGGATTCCAGAAGGCGATCCCATACCAGCCGGATCGTAAAACGTCGTTTCGTCAAGACCCGGCTCCATACCGTCAGGCAGCTTGTGACCGACATAGGCCATGCGGGCGATCTTGCCGAAGCTGAGTGGTGCGATGTCTGTACCCGGCACGCTGAATTCCCCGGCCCGGTACGAAACGTCCTTTTCGTCGACCTCCAGCATGCTTGCTGCGATCTTCCTGGCTTTGGCGACGATCCGTTGCGATGTGACGTGAACGCTCGATCCGCCGACTGCCATGGAGCGGGAATTGAAAGTGCCGTGGCCGGCCTGAACCTGCCGCGTATCGCCCTGTACGATGTCGATGCTTTCGATCGGAATCTGAAGAACGTCTGCCGCGATCTGGGCAAGTGACGTGTTGTGGCCGTGGCCCTGGCTCATGGAGCCGGAGAAGATCGTGGCGCGCCCGCTCGAGTCGATGCTTACACGGGCGCTTTCCCAGCCTCCGCGATTGAATCCCATCAATGACAAGCGGCGCGATGGGGCCATGCCGCACATATGAGTGTAAGCGGCGACGCCAATGCCGCGATAACGGCCTTGACTGCGCAACTGATCGCGTTCGGCGATCCTCTCATCGTACTTGAAAACCTCCAGAGCTTTTGCCAGCAAGCCCTGGTAGTTGCCGCTGTCGTAGATCACAGCCGGTCCGTTATAAGGCCGATGAGGGAAGTCGGCGCGCTGAATGAAATTCCGTTTGCGCACTTCGACCTGATCGAGCTTCAGATGACGTGCGACCGCGTCGATGGCACGCTCCGCGATGTATCCGCCTTCGGGGCGGCCATAACCGCGGTAGGCATCGACCGGCACGGTATTGGTGACAACGACCCGGGAGAATGCCTCGTAGTTGTCGATCTTATACGTACCCGTGCCGAAGTTGACCGTGTTTACCGTGGGGCCGCCGGACGCCATATTCGATAGATAGGCACCGACGTTGCCGAGCGTTTCAACTCTCAGTCCGAGTATCTTTCCATCGTTGCGGAATGCAACCTCGATGGTCTCGGTATGGGCGCGCCCGTGGTTGGTGGATTGATGGCTCTCCGAGCGGGACTCCCACCATTTCACCGGCACGCCGAGCTGGCGCGCAAGATAAGGGCAGAGCAGTTCCTCGGGATAAAGATGCATCTTTGCGCCGAACCCGCCGCCGATGTCCGGCGCGACGATCCGGAGCTGGTGCTCAGGAATGCGGACCGTATCGGCGATCCAGCGCCTGTGCATGTGAGGAACCTGACTCTGAATGTTGACGGTCAGCGTTCCATCGACGTTCGGCTCCGCAAGGATGGAGCGCGTCTCCATACAGGTGGGTATCAGGCGGTTGTTGATCACACGAAGCTTGATCACGTGGTCCGCTTCGCTGGCGGCCTTCTTGTAGTCACCACCGCCAATCTTATAGAGCGTCGTAATGTTCTTCGGTACGTTGTCATGAAGCTGGGGCGCACCCTCGCGGATGGCGGCCTCTTCATCGATGACGGCAGGGAGCGTCTCGTAATCAACTTCGATCAATCCGACAGCGTCGTGAGCCAGGGCCTGCGTTTCGGCGACGACGACCGCAACGCATTCACCGACGAAGCGGACGCGATCCACCGCAACAACCGGACGATCTGGGACCTTGGTCCCCGGAATGACCCAGTTGGGTTCTATCGAGCCCATTTTTCCGACGAGGTCGGCACCGGACAAAACAAGATGAACACCTGGCGCGCTCTGAGCCGTAGAAAGATCAACATGCTTGATGACGGCATGGGCATGCGGCGAGCGGAGAATCGCCATGTGGAGCATGCCTGGCGACTTCATGTCGTCCGTATAGCGCCCCTTACCGGTAATGAACTTGAAGTCTTCGCGTCGCCGCAACGGCTGACCCATGTACCTGATGGCGGCTGCTTCAGTCATGATGATGTGCTCCCGCTGCAAGCGATTCAACTGCCCGTACGATGTTGTGGTAGCCGGTGCAGCGGCAAATGTTGCCTGTGAGGTTGTGGCGGATTTCGTCTTCCGTGGGATTCGGGTGTTGCTTGAGCAACTGGCGAACGCTCATGATCATTCCCGGCGTGCAGAAACCGCATTGCAGGGCGTGATGTTCGTGAAACGCTGCTTGAATGGGATGCAGAGCACCGCCAGCCGGTGCTAGGCCCTCGATCGTCGTGATGGACGACCCATCGGCCATCACCGCGAGAACGGTGCAGGATTTGACCGCTTGTCCATCGATATCCACGGTGCATGCGCCGCACTGCGAGGTGTCGCAGCCGACATGCGTGCCGGTCAGATTCAGATCGTCCCGAAGCAGATGGACCAGCAGCTTGCGCGCCTCCACCGACGCGGCCTGGCGTATGCCGTTGACGGTCAACGTCACCGTGTGTTGTTTTTCGTTGGTCTCTGGCACTTGTTCCTCCGATATACGCGTTGCCGTTCGACGGCTGTTCGATTGGGCGGATACCGCCGCTGCCTCAGGAGAAGCTGATGTTCGCTATATCGATAGCGACAGGTGCAGGGACGGCAGTGCTATCCGGGTTGCGGCGCAGCGCGCGCCGAAGCTTGCTCATGGTTGCCGTCCCTAGACCGCTTTTGCGATGTCGTTGTTTTCGCGCCGTCTCAGTCCGGTCCCGAGAAGACTGGACGGTCAGTTACTCTAATGATAAGAGTTACTAGGAGGCAAGTACTTTTATGAAGTCAAAAGGCTTTGAGGGAATGGCGTGCTCGATCGCCGGCGTATTGGCCGCGATCGGCGATCGATGGGCCGTGCTGATTTTGCGCGACCTCTCATTCGGTCTGAGCAAGTATGAGGATTTGCGCCGCTCGACCGGAGTGACCAACGCGACGCTGTCCGATCGGCTCAAGCACCTCGAAGAAAACGCGTTGATTGAGCGTCGCCGCTATCAGGTGAACCCAGAGCGCTACGAATACATTCTGACGCGAAAGGGCAGGGACACGATCCTGTTGACCCAGGCGCTGATTCAGGTGGGGGACAAGTGGGAGGTGTCCGGAAGGGCTGGGCCGCCGCTCAAGTTTACCAATCGAAAGACCGGCGGGGCCGTGAAGCTTGCGATGGTTGACCAGGACACAGGCGAAACCGTTCAACTGAACGACTTGCAGCCGCAAGCGGGTCCCGGGGCTGACGATCTCGTCCGGTGGCGCCTGACCTATCTGCGCAGCTAAGCAGGTGCGTTACGCACCGAGATCGCTGATCGAAATTGCTCACATTGGACCGCGATAATGCTGTGCGTTGGCTCGGACAAAATCTGTGCATTGCGAAAATGAGCACAAAAAATATGCATACGATCATCTTTGTATGCAATCTGATAGTTGCAAATAGCCGGCTTGCCCTTCTTGATTTCTGAAATCCATCAACAAGACAGCATCTTAGTCGGGTTTTAGTACCTTCTTAAGATTTGGCACGAAGCTTGCGAAGTCATCTCCAGCGAAGTCTCAACGCGTTGGAGAACATCATGAAGCGTCGCGATTTTCTGAAGACGGTCACCGGAGCAGCGGCGGGTGCAGCGCTACCGGGACCGGCGATCTGGTCTGCCGCAAAGGCGGACGCGCGGTCTGAAACGCTGCTGATCGTATCCGAAAGCGGCCCCAACAATCTGGATATCCACGGTGTCGGCACCAATGTGCCTGGATACGAAGTATCCTGGAATTGCTACGACCGCCTCATCACCCATGAGATGAAAACCGGCGCCAACGGCGTTCCGTATTACGACCGCGACAAGTTCAAGCCTGAACTGGCTGAGGACATGAACGTCGGCGATATGTCGGTGACGTTCAAACTGAAGAAAAAGGCCACCTTTCATGACGGCGCGCCGGTGACGGCAAAGGATGTGAAATGGTCGCTTGACCGTGCCGTGAGCGTCGGTGGCTTCCCGACTTTTCAGATGAGCGCAGGCTCGCTCACCAAGCCCGAGCAGTTCGTTATCGTCGACGACAATACAGTGCGCGTGGATTTCGCGAAGAAGGATCGCCTCACGATTCCTGATCTCGCGGTGATCGTTCCCTGCATCGTCAATTCCGAACTGGTGAAGAAAAGCGCGACCGAGAAAGATCCGTGGGGCCTCGAATACACCAAACAGAACACCGCGGGCTCCGGCGCCTATCAGGTCAAGAGCTGGACCGCCGGCACCGAAGTGCTGATGGAGCGCAACGAAAACTGGGTCGGCGGACCGATGCCGAAGATCAAGCGCGTTATATGGCGCATGGTCCCGCAGTCCGGCAACCGGCGGGCACTGCTGGAACGCGGCGATGCCGATATTTCCTATGATCTGCCCAACAAGGACTTCGTCGAGCTGAAGGATTCCGGCAAGCTCAACATTGTATCGACGCCATACTCAAACGGCGTTCAGTACATCGGCATGAACGTCACCCAGCCGCCGTTCGACAATCCGAAGGTGCGCCAGGCCGTCGCCTATGCGCTGCCTTACCAGAAGATTATGGATGCAGTGTTGTTCGGGCTCGCGAAGCCAATGTTCGGCGGCACCGGCGAGACGGAAGTCGCTTGGCCCCAGCCGCACAAGTTCAACACCGACATCGCAAAGGCCAAAGCTCTCCTCGCGGAGGCTGGTTACCCGAACGGCTTTGAAACCACGCTGTCGTTCGATCTCGGTTTTGCCGGTGTCAACGAGCCGCTTTGCATTCTGGTTCAGGAAAGCCTCGGCCAGATCGGCATCAAGACTACCATCAACAAGATCCCCGGCGCCAACTGGCGTACAGAGCTAAACAAGAAGGTGCTGCCGCTTTATACCAACGTATTCTCCGGATGGCTCGACTATCCCGAATACTTCTTCATCTGGTGCTACAGCGGCAAGAATTCGATCTTCAACACGATGAGTTACAAATCGCCGGAGATGGACAAGTTCATCAACGGCGCAGTCGATGCCGCCGCGGTCGGCGACACGCCCACCTACGAAAAGGACGTAAGGGGCTTTGTCGATCTCGCCTACACGGACATTCCGCGCATTCCGCTGTATCAGCCCTACGTCAACGTCGCGATGCAGAAGAATGTCTCAGGCTATCAGTACTGGTTCCATCGCCGTCTCGATTATCGCGCACTGGTGAAGGCGTAACGGTCAGGGCGGGGACGTTCCATGCTCGGCATGATCGGAAAAAGGCTGGCGTTTGCGATCCCGAGTTTGATCGGGGTCGTGATTGTAACGTTTCTTCTGACCCGCGCGCTGCCGGGAGATCCGGCGGCTTATTTCGCAGGACCTGCGGCGACCAAGGAGGCCATTGAGCAAATTCGCAAGAAACTCGGTCTCGACAAGCCGCTGATCGAGCAGTTTGTGCGCTACACTGTGGATTTGTCGAAAGGCGACTTCGGGAATTCGCTCACCACCGGCCAGCCGGTCGCAACGGAAATCCGCAATCGGCTGCCCGCGTCAGCAGAATTGACCCTGACCGGGTTGCTGATTGCCGTGTCGATTGCGATTCCGCTGGGTATTTTGGCTGCGACGCGGCCGGGCTCATGGATCGATCATCTCTGCCGCGTTCTGACAACTGCCGGCGTATCGCTGCCGGTGTTTTTCACGGGTCTGGTGCTTGTCTATGTGTTCTATTTCAAGCTTGGCTGGTCACCGGCGCCACTCGGCCGTTTGGATGTATTTGCCAGCGCGCCGCCTGCGGTTACCGGATTTTACCTGATAGACAGCTTGCTCGCACGAAACTTTGAGACGTTTCGTTCGGCGCTGAGTCAGTTGATCCTGCCCGCGGCTACGCTCGCGATCTTCTCACTCGCGCCGATTGCACGCATGACCCGCGCCTCGATGCTGGCCGTTCTGGCGTCGGACTTTGTCCGAACCGCGCGGGCAAGCGGACTATCTCCGTCCAAGGTCATCGTCACTTACGCGTTTCGCAACGCGATGCTGCCGGTGATTACCACGCTGAGCATGGTGTTCTCATTCCTCCTCGGCGCCAACGTGCTGGTGGAGAAAGTTTTCGCGTGGCCCGGTATCGGCTCCTACGCGGTTGAGGCGTTGATCTCGTCTGATTTCGCGCCGGTACAGGGCTTCGTTCTGACGATGGCAGTCATGTATGTGCTGCTTAACCTGGTCATCGACATTCTTTATGGCGTCATCGATCCGCGCGTGAGGTTGGAAGGATGAGCACTGTCGCACCCGTTGCCGAAATCGCATCAACCACCCAGGCCTCTGGCTTTAAGGCCACGCTCCAGCACGCACGATATATCCTGGGTGAGAACCTCGTCACGGCGTTCGCCTTCGGACTTCTTGTTCTGATTGTTTTTGCGGCGGTGTTCGGTCCCTCGATCGTGCCTTACGATCCGCTGGCCAGTAATACTGCCCAGGCGTTGAAGCCGCCCTCGGCGGCACACTGGTTCGGCACTGACCAGCTCGGGCGTGACATCCTGAGCCGGGTGATTGTTGCGACCCGGCTCGACTTCTTCATCGCAGCCGCTTCAGTCGTGCTTGTGTTCTTCATGGGCGGCATTGCGGGAATTGCCGCAGGCTATTTCGGTGGTTGGACCGATCGCATTGTGGGACGTATCGCCGACACCATCATGGCGTTTCCGCTATTCGTGCTTGCGATGGGCATCGTCGCTGCACTCGGCAACACAGTGCAGAATATCATTATTGCAACGGCGATCGTGAACTTCCCGCTCTACGTGCGCGTGGCGCGTGCCGAAGCCAACGTCCGCCGTGATGCGGGTTTCGTGCAAGCGGCCAGATTGTCCGGCAATGGCGAGTATCGAATCCTGCTCGGGCACATTTTGCCCAACATCATGCCGATCATGATCGTCCAGATGTCGCTGACTATGGGATACGCGATCCTCAACGCCGCGGGCCTATCCTTTATCGGGCTTGGTGTGCGTCCGCCGACGGCGGAGTGGGGGATCATGGTTGCTGAAGGCGCGACTTTCATGGTCTCGGGGGAATGGTGGATCGCATTCTTTCCCGGTCTCGCGCTGATGATCGCGGTGTTCTGCTTCAATCTGCTCGGCGACGGACTGCGCGACATCGTCGATCCGCAGCGGAGGACATAACGGATGACCGCGATGCCGTTGCTCGACGTCAATGACCTCACGGTCGAGTTTGCGACCCGGCGCGGCATCGTTCGCGCCATTCAGAAGGTCAATGTCAGTGTCGCCAAGGGCGAGACGCTGGGCATTGTCGGGGAATCCGGCTCCGGAAAATCGGTGACGTCTTATGCGGTGATGCGGATTCTCGACCGCGCCGGCAAGATTGCCGACGGTTCCATCATGTTTTCCGGGATCGACGTCAAGAATGCGTCCGAGACGGAGATGCGCGATTTGCGCGGGCGCGAGATGTCGATGATTTTCCAGAATCCGCGAGCCGCGCTCAATCCGATCCGAAAGGTCGGCGACCAGATCGAGGATGTGCTGCGCCAGCACGTTCAGGCGACATCCAATGACCGTGGCGAGAAGGCAATTGAAGCACTGGAACAGGTGAAAATCGCACGCCCGCGCGAACGCTACCATGCCTATCCATTTGAGTTGTCCGGCGGCATGTGCCAGCGCGTCGTCATTGCTCTCGCATTGGCATGCAATCCCCAGCTTCTGATCGCGGACGAGCCGACCACTGGTCTTGATGTTACCACCCAAAAGGCGGTGATGGACCTGATCGTGGAATTGACCAAAAGCCGCGGAATGTCCACCATCCTCATCACACACGATCTCGGGCTTGCGGCGGCTTATTGCGACCGCGTCATGGTGATGGAAAAAGGAAACGTCGTCGAGACCGCGCTTTCAAAGGATATTTTCGCCAAACCCGAGCATCCCTATACGCGCAAGCTGATGCGGGCGACCCCGAGACTCGGCGTTTCACTGCGGGATTTGCTGTCCGATGAGGACAGGGCTGCGTTGCCCGTTCCACGGGAAGGAATGGAGTCGGCGCAAGTGGATGCCACTCCGCTTCTGGTCGTCGACAAACTCGTCAAGGAATATCCACGTCAGGGTGTGTCAAAAACCCTGTCTTCGCTGTTCGGCCGTAAGCCGCCAGTCGAGCTGGAACAGTTTCGGGCCGTTGATGGCATCAGTTTCTCGGTCAATCGCGGGGAAAGCGTCGGCCTCGTCGGTGAATCCGGTTGCGGGAAATCCACCACATCCATGATGGTCATGCGCCTGCTCGACCAGACCTCGGGGCGGATCGTGTTTGGCGGCGAAGACATCAGCGCCATTGCGCCCAATGCCTTTGCGCGATTGCCGCTGCGCAAGCGCATCCAGATGGTGTTTCAGGATCCCACCGACAGTCTCAATCCGCGGTTCACGGCAGCGCGTGCCATTGCCGATCCGATCATCCAACTGGGTGACATTAAGGGCGGCGCTGCGTTGCGTGCCCGCTGCGAGGAATTGGCGTGTCAGGTCGGTTTACCGCTATCGCTGCTCGATCGCTTTCCGCATCAGATGTCTGGAGGTCAGAAGGCGCGTGTCGGCATCGCCCGCGCGATTGCGTTGAAGCCCGACCTGATCATACTCGATGAACCCACCGCCGCTCTCGACGTGTCGGTGCAGGCGGTGGTCTTGAATCTTTTGCATGATCTCAAGCAGTCGATGGGTATGAGTTACCTGTTCGTCTCACATGATCTGAATGTGGTGCGGCTCCTGTGTGATCGGGTCATCGTGATGCGCAGCGGGCGCATCGTCGAGCAAGGACAAACCGAGACAGTGCTTGGCGCACCCCAGGATGCCTATACACGCGAGTTGTTATCGGCGATTCCACATCCACCGCTTCCCGTGCATTGAAGGTTGCCGAGACAGACATGTCATCTGATCCGCTTGAAACTTACATCGATGCCGCCGCGGAAGTCCTTGGCCTGCCCATTCAGCCGGTCTGGAAGCCTGCTGTTCGCGCGAATCTGGACGTCTCGCTGAAGATGGCGCACATGATTCAGGAGTTTCCGCTGCCTGACGAAATCGAGCCGGCGAGCGTCTATGAAGCCTGATGCCGTCTTACCCGTCGAAATGGACTGGTCATCGGCATCGGAGATTGCCGATGCGGTTTCGTCTCGCCGGGTGTCCGCCATCGATGTAACCAATGGAGCGCTGAGGCGGATTGCGGCGCACGACTCCAGGCTGAATTCATTCACCGATCTCGTTGCCGCGCGCGCACGGGAGACAGCGAGCAGGGTCGACGCGACAATTGCTGCCGGCGGTGAAGCTGGCCCGCTTGCGGGCGTGCCGTTCGCGGTGAAGAATCTCTTTGACATCGAAGGCCTGCCGACCCGTGCCGGATCGAAGATCAATCGCGACCGTGCTGTTTCAAGCCGCGATGCGACTCTGATCGAACGTCTGGAGGCCGCGGGTGCGGTTCTGGTTGGCGCGCTCAACATGGGCGAGTATGCCTACGACTTCACTGGCGAGAATGTTCACGACGGTCCTTCGCGCAATCCGCATGATCTCACGCGGATGTCTGGAGGTTCATCCGGTGGTTCAGGCAGCGCGGTGGGCGGTGGCCTCGTCCCGTTGGCGCTCGGCTCAGACACCAATGGATCGATCCGTGTACCGTCATCATTTTGCGGGATCTTCGGCTTGAAGCCGACTTACGGCAGATTGTCGCGCGCCCGGTCATTTCCGTTTGTGGCAAGTTTTGATCATCTCGGGCCATTTGCGCGAACGACCAGGGATCTGGCGATCGCTTACGATGCAATGCAAGGACCCGATGCGGACGATGCGGCGTGCGTGGATCGTCCGATCGAGCCTGTGACCCAGTTGCTAGGGCAGGGCATTGGTAACTTGCGGATCGCTGTCGCAGGAGGTTACTTCAAGAGCTCTCTTTCACCCGAAGCGCGGGAAGCCGTGGCTCGTGTCGCAAACGCATTGTCGGTGACGCGGGAGGTTGAACTTCCGGAAGCCGCGCGGGCTCGCGCTGCGGCCTTCGTGATCACCACAAGCGAAGGAGCGTCACTGCATCTCGACCGGTTGCGGAGCCGCCCGAGCGATTTCGATCCAGCGGTCCGGGACAGGCTTTTCGCGGGGGCAATGATTCCGTCAGCATACGTGGATCGCGCGCAGAAATTTCGCCGTTGGTACCGGACAAAAGTCATGGAATTGTTCGAGATGGTCGATGTGATTCTGGCGCCGTCGACGCCGTGCGTTGCGCCAAAGCTTGGTCAAACGACTTTCGTTCTGGATGGAGTCGAGATGCTGGTTCGGCCTAACATTGGCATTCACACCCAGCCAATTTCGTTCATCGGGCTCCCGGTCGCCGCCGTGCCGGTCCCACTCAACCCGATGCCGATCGGTGTCCAGATCATTGCTGCGCCCTGGCGAGAGGATGTGGTCCTGCGCGTATCATATGCCCTCGAACAGGCCGGGGTGGTCCGTGCGCCACGTCCAAAGGAATTTTGAGAATGGCAATCGAGGTCAACTTGCCGGACGTCGTTGCCGAGGTGACAGAGGCCTTCGCGCGCTACGAGAAAGCGCTGACGTCCAACGATGTTACAACGCTCGACGCGCTATTCCGCAAGGACCCAAATACCATTCGCTACGGCATTGGCGAGAATCTCTACGGCTATGAGGCAATTGCCGCATTTCGTGCGGCACGCAATCCGGCAGGTCTGATGCGAGAGCTGTCGAAAACAGTCATCACCGCCTATGGCCGCGATACTGCGGTCGCTTCCACGCTATTCAGTCGGACATCTGCGCCTGGCAGAGTGGGGCGGCAGATGCAGACATGGGTGCGTTTCGCGGACGGCTGGCGGATCGTGGCTGCCCATGTAAGCCTGATCGACACACCGAATGAAAAGCCATGATCATTGAACCGGAAATGTCGGCAGGTGAAGCACGGGCAGCACGCGGAACTGCGGCTACAGGCAAGCGCACGCTCGCGGAAGAATTACGGTTGCAACTGGCCGACGATATTGTCCGCGGGGCACTGGAGCCGGGATCCTCGCTTGACGAATCCGAGATTGCGAGGCGTTTCAATGTTTCGCGCACACCGGTTCGTGAAGCGCTTCGGCAGTTGGTGGCTAGTGGTCTGGTAAATTCGCGCGCCCACCGCGGCGCGGTGGTGGCGAGACCGACCATCGAGCAGCTCAACAGCATGTTCGAGGCGATGGCTGAACTTGAAGCTTTATGTGCGGGCCTTGCCGCCGAACGGATGCCAATTGTTCAACGGAGCGAACTGGAGGTGCTCCATGAGCGGCTGCGGTTCTTGAGTTATGATGGCAATCCGCAGTTATTTCATGAAGCCAACGAGGCATTCCATAACGCAATCTATGCTGGCTCCCAGAATGGGTATGTCGCTGAAATGGCTTTAGCGACACGGGTTCGTGTGCAGCCGTTCAGGCGAGCGCAGTTCCGTAATCTCGGCCGTCTTGCGAAATCCTACGTTGAGCACGACAGGGTCGTTGTGGCCATCATGCGCGGCGACAAGACGGGAGCTGCGAACGCCATGCGCGATCACATTGAAACCGTTCGCGAGGAATACGAAGTTTACGCGGTGTCGCTGTAGAGTTCGAATCTGCGGATCGCGGTACGTTCTACTTTTTGGTCCCTGCGCCGGCCAGTCCGCCGAACATCTTGAACATGTCGCCGATCTGTTCGGGGTTGAACGACATCCAGTTGCGCAGGATCGCGTCGGGCGACATGCTGGCAACACCGGCAAGAAGCCTTTCCTCGATCTGTTTCATGGCTTTTTCCTGCATCGGCTGGATGTTCGGAAGACCAAGGAACTCGCGGGCTTCCTGCGGTGTGCAGTCAATGTTGACCGTTATTTTCATGAGTTCGCCCCTCAACGGTGACCACGTGTCATAGGATCGTGGCCTTGTGCGTAAACTATACGCGATGAATCTCAAATGGAAATTGGTCCCGAACCGCGCAGCTACACGTGAACCGCGCTTCGGACGCGGCCTGCGTTGCCGAACACGCGCAAATAGCGGGCAATCTCGGAAGGATTGCCGGTCGCCTTTTCAGGATTGTCAGAAAGCTTGACGGCCGGCCGTCCGTTGACGGCAGTCACCTTGCAAACCAGCGAAATCGGATCGAGATCGGCAGTGCCGTCCGGCGCGCATCCGACGAAGTCGTTGGTGAGGTTTGTGCCCCAGCCAAAGCTCGTTCTGACGCGCCCCGCAAAATATCGATGCGTTTCCTCGATCGATCCGACATCCATCCCGTCGGAGAAGATCAGAAGTTTTTCTTTCGGATCGCGGCCCTTCTCCTTCCACCATTTGATGATTTCTTCGCCCGCCGCGATCGGCGGCGCGCTGTCGGGCCGAAAGCCGGTCCAGTCCGCCACCCAATCCGGAGCGTCGCGCAGAAATGCTTTTGTGCCGAACGCATCGGGCAAGGCGATAAGAAGGTTTCCATCGTAGGTGTGGCGCCATTGATCGAGGATGAGGTAGGGCGCCCAGCGAAGTTCGTCGTCGTCCTTCGCCAGGGCAGCCGCTACCATCGGTAGTTCATGTGCGTTCGTGCCGATAGCTTCGAGGTCATTGTCCATCGCGAGCAATACATTCGATGTGCCGGTGAACGCCGGCCCCAATCCTTCCTTGACGGCTTCCACACACCAGCGCTGCCAGAGAAAGCCGTGCCGCCGCCGCGTTCCGAAATCCGAGAGCCGCAAGCCTTCCAGTTTGCGCAGCCGCTCGACCTTGGACCAGAGTTTCGCCTTGGCGCGTGCATAGAGCACGTCGAGAACGAAGCGCCCCTGGCCCTTCATCGCTTGCCGCGACCGCAGTTCATTGATGATTGCAAGAGCGGGAATTTCCCACATCGTGGTGTGGGTCCACGGTCCGTGGAAATGCAGTTCGTATTGGCCGTCGACTGTATGGAGCTCGTATTCCGGAAGCTGGAAGGTCGCGAGCCAGTTGATGAAATCCGGCGAGAACATCTGGGTCTTGCCGTAGAAGGTGTTACCCGCGAGCCAGATCAGTTCTTTCTTGGCGAAGCGTACTGTACGGGCATGATCCAACTGCGCGCGAAGTTCTCCCTCGTCGATCACCTCGCCAAGGCGGACGTGATGGGTGCGGTTGATCACCGAAAACGTCACATGCTCGTCCGGATAGAATTCCCGGATCATCTGAAGCATCAGGAGCTTGTAGAAATCGGTGTCGAGCAGGCTGCGGACGATCGGATCCAGCCGCCAGCCGTGATTGTAGGTTCGTGAAGCGATATCTGTAATAGCCATGCGGGGATCATATCCGGCTCCCTTGCGGGCAGCCAGTCACCGGGGGCTATTTTATGGCCTGCCTGCACGGCGTGCCCGGCCTATCGCCGCGGCCACGTCGACCCACGGCGCCTTATCGGGGGCGAACTGCTGTCTCAGGTATGAGACGAGCTCCATGATCTGCTGGTCATTAAGACTGTTTTTGAATGCGGGCATGTAGCCGAGATCGCTGGAGACCGGCTGTTCGATGCCGTGCAGAATGACCTGAACGAGGTTGTCAGGGGAGGCACTGTGAACGTTGCTGTTCAGCGCCAGTGAGGGTTTGCTGCCGAACAGCACGGGACCACCCACTTGATGGCACACGGCGCAGGCGCCGTCATAGATGCGCGCGCCAGCTGACGATGCGGAAGCTGATTTCACGCCTGTCGACGCTTCCAGCCGTGCTGCCAAGGCTTCCTGAGCCGACGGGGTGAGCGCCGTGTCGTTGAAGGAGGCAAGATAGACCGCCATGGCGCGGATATCGCTGTCGGGCACGGATGCAAGATCCCTGACGATCGGCGCCATCGGCCCGGCAGCAACGCCATGGAAACGGGATATCCCTGTTCGCAAATAGGCAAAGAGCTCGTCCTCGCTCCAGGGGATCGGCGCATGCGACAGGCCGGTGAGCGGTGGCGCTTCCCAGCCTTCCGCCATTCCACCGGCCAGATAGGCCTTGGCGGTTCTCTCTGCGCCCAATGCGTTGCGCGGGGTATGGCAGGCGCCGCAATGACCCAGGCTTTCGACCAGATAGGCTCCGCGATTCCAGACCGGCGATTCCTTCGGGTCGGGCTCGAAGACGACTGGCTTGTGAAACAGTGCATTCCAGCCCGCCAGCAGAGGGCGGAGGTTAAAGGGGAACGTCAGCGCGTTTTCCCGGTTGGTCGCGCGCACTGGCGTCTGCGCCATCAGATAGGCGTAGAGCGCTTGCAAATCGGCATCAGTGGTTTTGGCAAAGTGATTGTAGGGAAACGCGGGATAGAGCTGCCGGCCATCGCGATGGATGCCTTCGCGCATCGACCGTTCGAAGGCTGGATAAGACCATGCGCCGATTCCGGTTTCGGGATCGGGGGTGATGTTGGTGCTGTAGATGACGCCGAATGGCGTCTCGAGCGCGCGGCCCCCTGCATTGACGACGCCGTTGGCCTCGGTGTGGCATACCGCGCAATTGCCGAGTGCGGCGAGCTGCCGTCCCCGAGCGATGGTCGCCACCGAATAGGTCGATGCGTCCGGCCGTGCAATTGGTGCGATTGAACGCCACGGCAGCACCGTAGCGGCGACGCCGACAACAGCGGTGCATGCTGCGAGGGCACCTGCAAATACGGTGCGGCGTTTGAGAAACGGGTCTCTTTGACGTCGCGTCGGCCGTTCTTGCTGCTTCAGCCGGGGTTCAGGCAAAGCACTTGGTTGTGCAGGCCCTTGACCGCGCAATCCGGCGAGGATGCGATCGGGAGTGAACGGCGGTTCGCGAAACCGAACGCCGGTTGCGTCGAAGATGGCGTTGGCAATGGCTGCTGCACTGGGGACGGAGGCCGACTCACCGACACCAAGAGGGGGCTGGTCTTGACGCGGCAGCATCAGCACGTCGATCTTCGGGACATCCGGGAACTTGATGATCGGATAGGCGCCCCATTCCCGGCTCGCCACCGTGGTCCGGTCAAACGAGACCTCCTCCATTAGCGCGCGGCTGGTGGACTGAATAACGTTGCCGTGGATTTGGTGGCGCACACCGTCCGGATTGATCATCAGCCCGGAATCCTGCCCCGCAACCACCCGCGTCACACTCACGTCGCCGGTCGATTTGTTGACCGCCACATCGGCGACCCAGGCCGACCATGCCGCGCCATATCCAGGGAACTTGCTGTGGACGTAAAGAGCATAGGCAAAGCCGCGTCCGCGGACCACGTCGCCTTCGGACTCGGGTTCTTTCCAGATCGGGCGGGGAGTCCAGCCGGCGCGTTCCGCGACGGCATGAACCAGATCGACTGCGCGCGGGTCCTTCAGATAGCGCAGCCGGTATTCGATCGGATCGACACCGGCTTCGGTGGCAAGTTCGTCAATGTAGGATTCGTGCGCGAAAGTATTAGGCAATGCCGATACGCCGCGAAACCATGATGCACGCACGATTGGCGGCATGTCGTGCGCGACAACGCGGATGGCATCGTAATCGTAGGGCGGGATCGCGGTCCTGTCGCCCATCTCAAAGACAGCGGGCACCGGAGCAACTGTCCCGGTCAGCAACAGCGCCAGCGTCGGCGCGCCGTTCGATGGATAACGCGTGGTAAAGTCGTAGGCCGCAACGCTCCCGTCCGCACGAAGGCCGCCGTTGACGTCCATCAGCTGCGCGGTGCCCTTCGGCTCCCAGGCATGCTCTTGCTCGCGTGTCAGTTGCACGCGCACCGGGCGGCCCACGGCCCGCGACAGCAGGACGGCGTCAGCGGACACGTCATCTGCGCAGTTGCGGCCATAACAACCCGCAGCTTCCATCCGGATCACATCGATCTGCGATTCGGGCAGCGACAGGAGCAATGCGAGATCGGACCGGAGAATGTGAGGATTCTGCGTGCCGGACCACACACGCACCATGCCGTCCTGTACGTCTGCGACCGAGCAGGACGGCCCGATCGACCCGTGCATCTGGTACGGCCAGACATAGGTTCGTTTGATAGGTTTTTCAGCGGATGCAATGGCGACATCGACGTCGCCTTTATCGAGCAACGTGCGCGGCGTGCCGGGATTGGCACGGAGCGCGGTTTCAATGTCCTGAAGATCGGGCAGCGTTGGTGTCGGCTTCCAGGTGACTTTGAGCTGGGCTGCCGCCTTGATTGCATTTTCTTCGCGCTCGGCAACGACCCCCACGAAATCACCGATCTGCACCACCGACACCATTCCGGGGATATCGCGGACTGACGATTCATCGATGGCGATGAGGCTGGTGCCGACAAAGCTTCCTGCATCGACCCCGGCATAGGGCGGGCGGACCACACGGCCATGCAGCATTCCCGGCACGCGCACGTCATGCACATAGACCAGTTCACCGGTTGCCTTGGCCGGGAGGTCTACTCGCGGTGTCGATTGCCCGACAATCCTGTAGGCATCCACCGGCTTGACCGAGACATCGTCGGCGAGTTCAAGCCGGATGCTTTCGTCCGCGATGAGTTCACCGTAGCTGACACTGCGGTTGTCGTGACCGCGAACCAAGCCGTCCTCTATCGACAAATCGCTGACCGGAAGATCGAGTTTCTCCGCAGCCCGCGCCATTAGAAAGTGACGTGCCTGCGCGGCCGCTTTGCGCAGCGGGACGGCCGTGATCTGAATGGTTTCGCTGGCGATGGTGGCGCCCTGATTGGGCACAACCGAGGTATCGCCCAGCACAACGACCACGCGCGCAAAAGAGACGTCGAGTTCTTCCGCGACGATTTGACCAAGGGCAGTCCGGATGCCGGTTCCGAGATCGACGTGGCCGTTGAAGGCCGTAACAGTCCCATTCGCCGCGATCTTGATAAAAGTCTCGAAGGCCGGTTCATCCGCACCCGAAGAAGCCGGGCGAACAACGGACAGCGTTCCCGAAAGCAGGGGCTGGCGGTCCATCTCCGAATCGACCGCCATTACTTGTGTCCCTCAGCGACTTGGCCGGCAGCGCGCATCACCGCGCGCAGGATTTCGACGTGCGCACCGCAACGGCAAAGGTTGTACTGCAATGTACTGAGCACTTCAGATTCGGAAGGATGTGGATTCTGCATCAGCAGCGCCTTCGTCGTCATGATCATGCCGTTGAGGCAGTAGCCGCATTGCGCGGCCTGCTCCTCGATGAACGCCTGTTGTACCGGATCGAGGTGATCGCGCGATCCAAGACCTTCGAGCGTGATGACGTCTCGGTGCACGCAGGCGCTGATTGGAATGACGCATGAACGCGCCGCCACACCGTCGATGATGACTGTGCACGCGCCGCATTCTCCAAGTCCGCAGCCGAACTTCGGCCCGTTCAATTCGAGATTGTTGCGCAGCACGTAGAGCAGGGCGGTGTCCGGCGCGGCATCGACATCATGAATTCTGCCGTTGACGGTCAGGCGGATCGTTGTTTGCGTTGTGCTCATCGTCGCGGCCCGCTCTGCTGCGCTGCAAACACCAGCAACGCGTTGTCCGACGATACCGTTTGTATACAAACGTGCAAGCCAAGCGATGGAACGGAAACGCTGCACTCCCTGCGGCATGATGCATTGCACGATTTGTGAACACGAACGGTAGGCAATTGAGTTTTTATTCGGCAGTCCAGAATTTCGCGCGCGGCGGCGCTTGACAGGTTTCGGGTCTGCGCGCAACATCGTTCGTGTACGAACAAAATGCCGGATGTGGACGGACGGAATTTTATCCTCGCGGCATTGGTGCCGCTCGTCAGTTCAGTTTGGCTCGGACTCGAGTTTGGTCATGCTGACTGAAACAAATGTCGCCACTGCCGGCAGCTCGGACAAGATCCGCTGCGATGCATGTCCGGTGATGTGTTACATCAAGCCGGGCGCCGCGGGCGCTTGTGACCGCTACGCCAACAACAATGGTGAACTTGTCCGTGTCGATCCGCATGTCGTGCTGGAGCGTACGGTCTCCCATGGCGGGCGACTCGTTCCGTTTCAGGCCGATGGCGATTGGGACGGCAAGATTGTCCACGAGCCGAGCGTCTTCGTGACCGCTATCGGCGCCGGCACGACCTATCCAGATTACAAGCCAGCGCCATTTATCGTTTCTTCCGAGGTCGACGGTGTCGATATGGTCACAGTGGTGACCGAGGGCATCTTCAGCTATTGCGGCGTCAAGGTGAAGATCGACACCGACCGCTATCTCGGTCCTGAAACCGCGACTGTACGTGTGCAGGGTGAGGCTGTGGGTCATGTCACCACCGGCGAGTATGGCTCGCAGATGCTGTCGCTCGGCGGCGTTCACCACCTGACGGGCGGCTCCAAGAAGGAGGGCCGTGTCACGTGCGACGCGCTGATGGATCTGTCCAACGGCAAGCCTGTTGAAATGACGGTCGACGGCGGGGTGACGGTCGTTGTGCAGGCTGGTCATCCGCCCATCGTCAACGGCGTGCTTGAAGAGCGGATGCGTGTCGGCTGCGGTTCGGCCACTATCGGTATGTTCGCCAAGCAATGGCATGGCAAGATAGATGAAGTCGTGGTGGTAGACGATCACATCACGGGTGTTCTCTCCGAACATCAGGCAGGCAAGCTGCTCGATATTCCGGACACCGGCATCAAGCTGAAGGGTCGGCGCTCAACACCTGGCCGATACTTTCAGGTCGCCGAACCTGGCATTGGCTGGGGCGGCACGAATATCTCCGATCCGTTGTCGGTGCTTGGTCCGTTCGATCCTAAAACAGCGCGGCCCGGTCTGCGGATGATGATGGTGAGTACGACCGGCGAGCATGCAGCGTATTTCGAGCTCGACGAGGCGCTGAAGCCGGTCGAGAAGGAAATGCCGGCCGATCTTAGGAAATCCGTCGAACGCATTCAGGAGAATTGCGAGCCCGCGCTCTGCACCGTGCTGTTTATGGGCGGCGCAGGCGGATCGCTTCGAGCTGGCGTCACCGATAATCCGGTGCGATTGACACGTTCGGTCAAGGAGGCATTGACGTCTGTAACCTGCGGTGGTGCGCCGGTTTATGTATGGCCGGGTGGTGGCATCACCTTCATGGTCGACGTGACCCAGGTGCCGGAAGGAGCCTTTGGTTATGTGCCGACGCCGGCGCTGGTCGCGCCAATCGAGTTTACCTTGCGGCTATCGGACTATGCAGCGCTGGGCGGGCACATGGATCACGTGCGTCCATTGGCGTCATTGAAGAACAACACAGAAATCCGTCAGTTGCCGAAACAACTTTTCGAGCCGAGATCGCGCAAATGAAACGCCTCCCGCAAATCGGATGGCTCGCGGACGGCAGGCGGATTCACCTGCATGACGGTCCGATCGATCTGATTGTGGAGGCGCGTGGATCTGCAGCGAATGTCCGTGCGGCATACGCTGCTGCCGTGGAGCGTTTCACCGGTCTACTCGATGAACTCTGCGTCGAATTGCCGGAACTGCGCAAACCGGCGCGGCCTGCCGTCTGTGTTCTGCAGGGGGGTGTCGCCCGCCGGATGCATGATGCGGTCGCTCCATTTGCCGCAAATCATTTCATCACACCGATGGCGGCCGTCGCCGGTGCCGTTGCCGAAGAAATTCTCGGCACGATGGTGCGGGCGGCCGATCTCAGGCGTGCTTACGTGAACAACGGTGGTGATATCGCCCTGCATCTTGCCGATGGTGAGTGTTTTACCGTGGGCCTGGTCGATCGTCCCGACAGGCCTGAGCTGATCGGAAAGACCGTGGTCGAATCGAACGATCTCACCCGCGGCATCGCAACCAGCGGATGGCGTGGCCGCAGCTTTTCGCTCGGGATAGCTGACGCAGTGACGGTTCTGGCGCGAACCGCCGCGCAGGCTGACGCCGCGGCGACCATTATCGCCAATGCGGTCGATTTGCCGGATCATCCTTCGGTAGTTCGCCGCCCGGCAAACGAAATTCAGCCGGATAACGATCTTGGCGCACGCCTGGTAACGCGCGAGGTCCGCGAATTGCCATTGAGCGACATCAAAATCGCGCTTGATTCAGGGGCTGACGTGGCGCGTTTGCTTCTTAGGTTCGGCTTGATCGACGGCGCAGCATTGCATCTGCAAGGCGAAACCCGCGTTGTCGCGTTGAAGAGCATCGATAGTGTTATGCTGCGGCCCCTGCCGCACGTCGTCGCCAGAATCGGTACCGAAAGTCTGTCGCATGTCTGAAATCGTGATCCGGAAACGCGTCACCCTGATTGAGGAGATTTTTCACGAAGGTGGAAAGCCGGCAGCGCAGCCGCTGCGCCGTGGCGCGATCCTGTGCGCGATCCGCAATCCATTCGCCGGACGTTATGTCGAGGATATTGCGGGATTCATGGACGATCTGAAGCCGCTCGGAGTGGCCATGGCGGGCGCGTTGCTGAAGGCTCTTGGCGGCGATCCGGGAGCAATACAGGGTTATGGCAAAGGCGCCGTGATCGGCGCGTCCGGTGAACTCGAGCACGGTGCGTTGTGGCATGTGCCCGGCGGCTACGCGATGCGCGAAATTCTCGGCGAGGCCAAAGCCATTGTGCCGTCCGCCAAAAAGGTCGGCGGACCGGGCGCGCGGCTGGATGTTCCAGTGACGCATATCAACGCGTCGTATGTACGGTCACATTTCGATGCCATGGAAGTCGGTATCCCCGACGCGCCACGTGCCGACGAGTTGCTTCTCGCGCTAGTCATGACCACGGGTTCGCGGATTCACGCCCGGGTTGGCGGCCTGAAGGCCAGCGAGATCAAGGGGGAGGATGGATTGCGATGAGTGCGGTCATTCGCAAGATCGTAGTGGTCGTCGAGGAGACGCTCATGGAGGGCGGGCGGAATGTTTCACCGCCGACCCGCCGCGCGGCGGCCATCGCTGTGATCGACAATCCGTTTGCCGGCAGGTTCGTCGACGATCTGTCGCCGCTGATTGCAATTGGCGAGGAGCTCGGTGAACTGCTTGCTTCGAAGGCGATTGCGGCGCTCGGCATCGAAGGCAGCAAGGCGCAGAGTTACGGGAAGGCGGCGGCGGTCGGTGAGAACGGCGAACTCGAGCACGCGGCAGCAATCCTGCATCCGAAAATGGGTGCGCCGGTGCGCAAGGTGCTGAGCAAGGGCGCGGCGCTGATCCCGTCTTCAAAAAAGCGCGGCGGATTGGGAACCGTGCTCGATATTCCGCTTGGCCACAAGGATGCGGCATTCGTGCGGAGTCATTTCGACGGAATGGAAGTGCAGATCAATGACGCACCGCGCGCGAACGAAATCATGGTAGCTGTTGCCGTGACTGACAGCGGGCGGCCACTCCCGCGCGTCGGCGGTCTGACAGTTGACGAGATCAAAGGAGAGGACGGACTGCGCTAGCGATCCGTTTGCGCTTGATGCGAAAGAAGAGCCGAACCGCTCCACCGGGATAAGGAACGGACGGGAATTGAACGGGGACGTGGGTCTCCCGATACAAATGGAGGTTGGGATGCAACGAAGGATACATCTTTTCGGCAGTCTATCCGGGCTTGCGCTTGCCGCGGGTTTTAGTCTGGCTGGCGCGGCCCTGGCGACAACTGCCACAGCGCAGGGTGGCGAAATCAAGATTGGTGAGATCAACAGCTATTCGTTGTTGCCGGCATTCACCGAGCCATATCGCAAGGGATGGCAACTGGCGGTCGAAGAGATCAACGCCGCAGGCGGCATCAACGGCAAGAAGCTGGTTGTTGTATCCAAGGACGACAGCGGCAAGCCTGCCGACGCGCAGACCGCGGCGAATGAATTGGTATCGAACGAGAACGTGGTCATGCTGACCGGCACGTTCCTGTCGAACATCGGTCTCGCGGTGAGCGACTTCGCAAAACAGAAAAAGGTGTTCTTCCTCGCGGCGGAGCCCCTGACCGACGCGATTACCTGGTCGAAGGGCAATCGCTACACATTCCGCCTGCGCCCGTCGAACTACATGCAGGCTGCGATGCTGGTGGAAGAAGCAGCGAAGCTGCCCGCCAAGCGCTGGGCGACCATCGCACCGAACTACGAGTATGGCCAGTCGGCGGTCGCGGTTTTCAAGAAGCTGCTGTCCGAGAAGCGGCCCGACATCCAGTGGGTGGATGAGCAATGGCCGCCGCAGGGCAAGATCGATGCAGGCCCGATCGTGCAGGCGCTCGCGAATTCCAATCCGGAAGCCATCCTCAATGTGACCTTCGGCGCGGATCTCGTGAAGTTCGTGCGTGAGGGTAACACACGCGGCCTGTTCAAGGATCGTGCGGTGGTGAGCTTCCTCACCGGTGAGCCAGAGTATCTCGATCCCCTGAAGGAAGAAACACCGTCGGGCTGGATCGTCACCGGCTATCCCTGGTACAGCATCAAGACACCCGAGCACGATGCGTTCCTGAAAGCCTATCAGGGCAAGTTCAATGACTATCCGCGGCTGGGCTCCATCGTTGGCTATCAGACGATCAAGGCGGCGGCCGAAATTCTCAAGAAGGCCAATTCCACCGATCCGGAAAAGATGATTGTCGCGGCGGAGGGCTTGTCGATGTCGTCTCCGTTCGGGCAGATCACGTTCCGCAAGAACGATCATCAATCGACGCTGGGCGCATTCGTCGGCAAGACCGCGCTCAAGGACGGCAAGGGCGTGATGGTCGACTCCGCCTATCGCAAGGGTGAGGACTTCCTTCCAAGCGATGCGGAAGTCGAGAAACTGCGTCCGAAAGACTGAGTTTGACGACCGCGGGCGCGCCATGCGCCCGCGGCATTCTCAAGCCGTGGATCGCATATGAGCTTCTACTTTGTTCAGTTCCTGACCGGTCTTGCGAGCGCGGCGTCGCTGTTTCTGGTTGCCTCGGGTTTGTCGATTATCTTTGGCGTCACCCGGATTGTGAATTTTGCGCACGGCGCGTTCTACATGCTGGGCGCTTACGTTGCGTTCACGCTGACAGAGCGCCTGTCCGGCGCGCTTGGCTTCTGGGGCGGCATTGTCGCTGCGGCGCTTATTGTTGCCGTTCTTGGCGTGCTGGTCGAAATGGTGTTGCTGCGGCGGATCTATAAGTCGCCGGAACTGTTTCAGCTCTTGGCCACCTTCGGCCTGGCGCTGATGGTTGAAGATCTCGTCGTCTTGATCTGGGGTCCGGACGATTTGGTCGGCCGGCGCGCTCCAGGATTTCGCGGCGCGGTCGACTTCTTCGGCCAGAATATTCCGTCCTATGATCTTTTTCTGATCGTGCTCGGTCCTGCGGTGCTCGGAGCGCTGTGGTTGCTGTTCCGCCGCACCCGTTGGGGCGTTCTGGTTCGCGCAGCGACGCAGGACCGGGATATGGTCGCGGCGCTGGGCGTCAATCAGAAGTGGCTTTTCACCAGTGTGTTCGCGGTCGGCGTGTTTCTCGCCGCGCTCGGCGGCGCGCTGCAAATTCCGCGTGATGCCGTTCATCACGCGATGGACCTTCGCATCATCGTCGACGTCTTTGTCGTGGTCGTGATTGGCGGTCTCGGCAGCATCACCGGCGCATTCGTCGCTGCCGTGCTGGTCTCCGAACTCAACGCATTCGGCATTCTGATATTTCCGAAAATCTCGATCATTCTTGTATTCCTCGTCATGGCCGCCGTGCTGATCGTTCGCCCGTGGGGGCTGTTCGGAAAGCCGGAGGCGGTCGCGCGGAAGACGCCAGGGCTGACCGTCCGTCCGTGGCGGCCGCTGACCCTGAACGAGCGCTTCGCGATGCTCGCTGTCGTGATCGTGGCGTCGACGCTACCGCTGTTCGGCGGCAATTACGCGCTTACCGTCGGTGCGGAGATCGCGATCTTCGTAATCTTCGCGGCAAGCCTGCACTTCCTGATGTCGGTCGGCGGGCTCGCATCATTCGGGCATGCAGCTTATTTCGGTCTCGGCGCCTATGGAGTCGCATTCTTCGCCAAGGCTGCGGGCCTGCCGATGATTGCGTGCCTGTTGCTGGGGCCGCTGCTTGGTTTGGTCGGCGCGGCCATTTTCGGATTTTTCGCTGTTCAGCTATCAGGCGTCTACTTCGCCATGCTGACGCTGGCTTTCGCCCAGATCGTCTGGTCGATCGCATTCCAGTGGGTCGGCGTGACAGGTGGCGATAACGGCATTCTTGGCGTATGGCCCGACGCGTGGGCAGCGGGGCCGGCTCATTTTTACTGGCTATCGCTCGGTATCGCGACGATCGCGGTGCTGCTGCTTCGCGTTATTGTGTTCTCGCCGTTCGGCTACGCGTTGCGCGCGACACGAGATTCTGCATTGCGAAGCGAAGCGATCGGCATTGACGGCAAGTGGATTCAATGGACCGCATTCGTGATCGCGGGCACCGTTGCGGGTGTGGCCGGGGCGCTGTTTGCGTATCTGAAGGGCAGTGTGTTTCCCGATAGCCTGGGCATCTCGCTGTCCGTCGATGCGCTGGTGATGGTGCTGCTGGGCGGTGTCGAGACGGTATCCGGCGCTGTTGTCGGTGCGATTGTCTTCAAGGCACTGAATATCTGGCTGGTCAGTCAGACGGATTGGTCCAAGCTGGTGCTCGGCGCGGTTATCGTACTGATCGTGGTCGCGTTTCCGAAGGGCATCGTCGGCATGCTGGAAACAATTCGTACCCGGCGTCATCCGGATACATCGAAACCTGCCATGCTGGCGTCACGGATCGAGAGCGCGGAATGAGTAGCGCACCCACACTTCTTTCAGTCGAAGGCTTGACCAAATCCTATGGCGGCGTCCACGCCGTGCGCGGCGTATCGTTCTCCCTGGTGGCCGGTGAAATTCTTGCGCTGATCGGTCCAAACGGCGCCGGCAAGAGCACATGTTTTGACATGCTCAATGGCCAGAATGTCCCGGACAGTGGCAGTATCAACCTGCTGGGCAAAGACACCGCCGGAAAGAAACCGCGCGCGATCTGGCGGCTCGGCGTCGGCCGCACATTCCAGATCACTGCGACATTTCCCACAATGACTGTGCGCGAGAACGTGCAGGTTCCATTGATTTCCTATAACGCGCAGCTTTTCAACATGTGGCGCTCGACACCAGGATTCGAGCGGGACGAAGCGAACCGGCTGCTCGATCTTGTCGGCATGAGCGGTTATGCCGAGCGCCCATGCGGCGAGCTTGCCTATGGCGATCTCAAGCGCCTCGAACTTGCGATAGCGCTGGCCAATCAGCCAAAACTTCTTTTGATGGATGAGCCGACCGCGGGCATGGCGCCGCGCGAGCGTGTCGAACTGATGCGCCTGACCGCGCGCATTGCCCGGGAAAAATCCATAGGTGTTCTTTTCACCGAACACGACATGGACGTAGTGTTCGAGCATGCTGATCGTATCCTCGTGCTCAATCGCGGCACGCTGATCGCTGAAGGAACACCCGATGAGGTTCGGCGAAATCCCCAGGTCCGCGCGATCTATCTCGGCGAAGGACTGGTTTATGATGCGCGTCACCGCGACGGAGCCCCGGCATGAAGCTCTCGGTTCAGGGACTCAACAGCTACTATGGTCCGGCTCACATCCTGTTCGATGTCGCACTTGAGGTCGGTGATGGAGAAGTCGTTGCGCTTCTCGGCCGTAACGGGGCGGGCAAGTCGACCACGTTCCGATCGATCGTGGGCCTGGTCGAACAGCGGGAAGGCCAGATCATATTCGAGGGGAAGGACGTTTCCGCTCAGCCGACCCATGCCATTGTGCGCGGTGGGCTCGGTTACGTGCCGGAGGAGCGGCGCATCTTTACCGATCTCACGGTGGAAGAGAATCTCGAAGTCGGCCGTCAGCCGCCGCGCCAAAACGCTCCGCAGTGGACACGCGAGAAGCTGTTCACCCTGTTTCCGAATCTCGGCGAAATGCGTGGCCGCATGGGCGGGCGCATGAGCGGTGGAGAGCAGCAGATGCTGACCATCGCCCGGACCTTGATGGGCAATCCCTCTCTGGTCTTGCTCGACGAACCCTCGGAAGGACTGTCGCCGAAAATTGTCGAGCAGATGGTGGGTGCCATTCTGGCGATGAAGAAGGAAGGCGTCAGCATCGTTGTGTCCGAGCAGAATCTTCACTTCGCGAATCTGATTTCGGACCGGGCCTATATCATCGAGCGCGGCCGCATCTGTTTCAGCGGCACGATGAGCGAGCTTGAGGCGCGTCCCGACATTCGCGACGCTCATCTGGCGGTGTGACGATCGCATCGATTACGAAGTCCACCAGATGAAGGCAAGATATTAGGGGATTGGGAATGGCCAAGGTCGCTCAGAACAAGATCGCCGCGCTGACCAAGGGTGCTCCTCCGAGGAGAAGTCCAAAAAAGCAGCCCTATGTGCTTGAGGACCAGATCGGTTTCGTGTTGCGTCAGGTCTGGCAGCGTCACGCGGCGATCTTCGCAAGGGAAATCGGCATCAACCTTACGCCGACGCAATGGGCGGCTTTGGCGAAGCTGACCGAGACCGGGCCGTGCTCGCAGAACCAGCTCGGCCGCCTTACCGCAATGGACGTTGCAACCATCAAGGGTGTGATCGATCGGCTGACTGCCCGGGGGCTAACGGAAACCAGCTCTGACCCGCAGGATGGCCGCCGGCTTCTTGTCAGCCTGACGCGGGCGGGACAGGCGATGGCGGAGAAAGCTGCTCCAAGCGCACTGGCGATCTCGAAAGAAACGCTCGCGCCGCTCGATGCCAAGGAGCGCGAAATCTTTGTCACGTTGCTGAACAAGCTGCGCTGATGTCCCGCTGACTAGTGCGCAACGATCTCCGGCACTTTTGTTGCAGGCGGTGTGTTGCGGCTGCGATGCGTGCGGACAATGCCGTCAATGATCGTCATGCCGATGCCGGGCAGATCGCCGAGCTGGACGCTGTCCAGAATGTTCTTGCCAGCCGAATGCTGCGCCTTGTCCATAATTACGAAGTCCGCGGCGCGCCCCACTTCAATCAGGCCGCAGTCGAGCGCGCGCATCCTTGCGGTGTTTCCGGTAGCGAAGCAGAACGCGATTTCCGCCGGAACATCTCCGAGCGACGACAGCAGCGATACCATTCGCAGAATGCCGAGCGGCTGAACGCCTGAGCCTGCCGGCGCATCAGTGCCGAGAATGACGCGGTTCAGCTCTTTCATCTCGCGGGCTATCCGCAGCGTATAGAGCGCCGAGCGTTCGTTACCGTTGTGAACCAGCTCCAGGCCGCGCTTGCAGCCTTCGCAAATGCAGCGGATCTGTCCATCGGGCAGGGCGGTATGGCCACCGTTGATGTGGCCGATGACGTCGGTGTCGGCTTCAAGCACCACGTCCGCGTCAATCAGGCCGGATCCGGGGATCGACGGACCACCGGTGTGGATCGTGCTTTGAATGCCGTATTTGCGTGCCCATGCCACCATCTTGCGCGCGGTCGGGCCATCCTTGACGCCACCAAGACCTACCTCGCCAAGCAGCCTGACGCCGGCTGCCGCCAGTTCCTTGAAATCCTCTTCTGTCATCCCGGGTTCGATCACCGGTGCCCCGGCATGAACCTTGACGCCGCCGGGGCGCAGATTGTCGAACGCTCGCTGGGCGAAAATCGCCATTGCCTTGACGCCGACTACGTCGCGCGGACGGCCGGGCATGTGAACCTCGCCGGCGGAAATCATGGTGGTGACGCCACCATTCAGAAAGCTGTCGATCCACCCGATCTGGTTCTGCCGCGGGGTCCAGTCGCCGGCAACCGGGTGAACGTGGCTGTCGATCAGGCCGGGGGTGACCGTCGTTCCGTTGGCGTCGATGACCGTGGTCGCGCCCTCGGCGTCGATGTCCTTGACCCGCCCGATAGCGGTGATCTTGCCGTTCTCCGCGACAATGGTGTCAGCATCCAGGATCGGCTGCTCCATGGCCCCGCTCAGGATCAGACCGATATTCCGGATCACCAGCTTGGTCGGACCGGTGGTGCCCTGGGGCGCATCGTGGGCCATGGATTTTTCCTTCCGTGCAATGCCTTTTCAGCGGGTCGGCTCCAACTTGAGCGCGGGTTGACCGCCGTATCAAGCTGGATTATTCATTAGTACACAAATGAATTGGCGAGGCAATCTGTCTCCGCGTTTCTGATTTTGCCCCGCGTTGGCCCTGCACACGGATCGAGCGAAATGAGCAATTTCAATCAGGAGAGCGTCCTCAGCGTTCATCACTGGACCGACACCCTGTTCAGTTTCACGACCACGCGCGATCCGTCATTCCGCTTCCGCAACGGCGAATTTACAATGATCGGCCTGAAGGTCGGCGAGAAGCCGCTGCTGCGCGCCTACAGCGTCGCGAGCGCCAATTACGAAGACCGGCTTGAATTCTTCTCTATCAAGGTGCCGGACGGTCCACTGACCTCCCGGCTTCAGCATTTGAAGGAAGGCGACGAGATTATCGTCGGGCGCAAGGCCACCGGCACTCTTGTCATCGACAATCTGAAGAACGGCCGGAATCTTTATCTGATCGGCACCGGGACCGGACTCGCGCCGTTCCTCAGCGTGATCAAGGACCCGGAAACCTATGACCGCTTCGAAAAGGTGGTGCTGCTGCACGGCTGCCGGCATGTCGCCGAACTCGCCTATGGCGAGATGATCAACGATCGCCTTCCGAAGGATGACCTGATCGGCGAATTGGTCCGCAACCAGTTGATCTACTATCCCACAGTGACGCGCGATCCGTTCCGCAATCGCGGCCGGATCACCGACCTCATGACGTCGGGCAAGCTGTTCAGCGATACGGATCTCGCTCCGCTGGAGGCTGCACACGACCGCGTCATGATCTGTGGTAGTCCGGCGTTGCTTCAGGACACGCGGACGCTGCTGCTCGACAAGGGATTTACCGAAGGTAACCACGGCGAACCAGGCGAGTTTGTCGTCGAAAAGGCGTTCGTCGAACGCTAGCAAATGGCCATTTTTTGCGCCGTTTAGACGAGCATTGGCCTCGCCACGGATGCCGATTTGTCGGATTATCCGGTCCCAGGACGCGCAGCGTAGGGACGTTGGCATGGCGATTTCCGACAACGACAGGCACGATGCGTACCTGTCCCGGATTCAGGCACCTGCCCTGGATGTGGAAGGTGTTGCAGCGGTATTGCGCCGCCGGGCGAGATTTATTGCTGCGGTCACCGTTATTTGCGTCGCGCTCAGCCTTGTCTGGATATTGTTGTGGGCTCCCAAGCATGTTGCATCCGGCCAGATTGTGCTCGATCTGCCCGCCCAGGCCGCAACCGATGCCGGCAAATCCGCCAATTCGGAAACAGTAGCGGTTGGCATCGACAACCAGATCAACGCCCTGACATCGCGCAGTGTCCTCGACAAGGTGATCGCAAGAGAAAAGCTCGGTACCGATCCGCTTTTTGGCGGCAAGTCGAAGGGGCTCCTCTTCACGCTTCTTGCAGGTGTCGGGCTTGTTCCGGCGTCCGAGCCACATGCCATGGCGTTGCGGCAACTGAACCGTGCGATCAGCATCGTTGGCAATCCCGGCTCCGACACCGTGAACGTCAATGTCGTCACGCCCGACAGAGAAACGTCGGTGCGCGTCGCCAACGCGGTGATGGACAGCTACGTGGAGGAGCAGAGGCTCGCTGGCGCTGACGCGGCACCTGGGGCTGCGGCGCCTCTCGGCGAACGGCTGGGAACACTCCAGACGCGCTTGCGGGAAGCCGAACAGCGATATGAGAAATATCGCACTGACAGCCTGGCGATGATGGCTGGTGGTCAATCCAGTGCCGAGAAACAAGCCAGTGAGATCTCCGAACAGATCGCCGCGGCCGAGGCCAGAGCCGGCGGCTTGCGTTCGACGCTGAATCAACTCCAGCGTGCCCGGAAAATCCTGGATGGCGGCGGAATTCCGGACCCTGTCCGGGGAGGAGCAATCGGGACATTCAGAAGCCGTTACGCCGCCGCACGGGAACTGGAAATTGATCTTTCCGAAACGCTCGGACCGCGTCACCCCGACCTCGTGATCGCCAGGATGCGGGCGACCGAAGCCAGACGGCTGCTGGAACAGGCGATTCAGGATGGGGTTCAGTCGGCTGCAGCCGATCTGGAACGTACCCGCGCAGTGGTGACTCAACTCAAGAACCGCCTTGAAGCGTCAAGGCAAAATTCCGTCAAAACCAGCGAAGCGAGTGCGCGGCTCAAGGAATTGGAGCGGGACGTCGAAGCCCACCGTGCTGCATACCAAGCTGTCCTCGCGCGATCTCAGCAACAGCGGCCGGACAACCCGGGCGCGCGGGTCTTGAGCCGTGCAGTGGTCCAGCCGGAAACCGGCCGAACGTTCCCCATCGGGACCTTGTTCATCAGCTTGTTGCTCGGTCTTGGTCTGGGTGTCAGCCTGGCCTGGCTGCTTCAATTGATGGATGAGAAAGAAAGAGCGGAAGTACTGCGTTAGGTCGCCGTGTTTCTCGAACCATTCCAAGATCTTGTCCCGGCGTTTTATCCGCAGGCTTCAAAAGCTGCGGAACCCATGAATATTCGCGGACACTGCTCATCTGAAACCGAAGCGCGTCGTCGGGCCGATGTGAAAGGTGTCATCCAACCTTCAAGTTAAACGGTCAAAAAGAACCCCTGAGTTTCATAAGGGGTGTGAGATGAGCGACATTACATTGAATTCCGGGGTTGCCGACGGGCAAACCATCGAGCCGGCTTCAAGGCCCAATCTCGATAAAGGTTTTAACCCACTGACCATGATCCTGTTTTTTGGCATCCTCGCCGCGGGTGCAATATTTGTTGCCTACAGCATTTACGTCGATATCGACGCCACCGGCACCAAGGTCACGACCTATCTTCCCTACATCCTGCTGTTTGTTGCGCTGCTGATTGCGCTCGGCTTCGAATTCGTCAACGGCTTCCACGACACCGCAAACGCCGTTGCGACGGTGATCTACACCCATTCGCTTCCGGCGGAATTTGCCGTGATGTGGTCGGGCTTCTTCAACTTTCTTGGCGTGTTGCTGTCGAGCGGCGCGGTTGCTTTCGGCATCGTCTCGCTGCTGCCGGTTGAGCTCATTCTTCAGGTCGGAAGCAGCGCCGGTTTCGCCATGGTGTTCGCGCTCTTGATCGCAGCCATCGTCTGGAATCTCGGCACCTGGTACTTCGGTCTTCCGGCGTCCAGCTCCCACACGCTGATCGGCTCGATCATCGGCGTCGGCATCGCCAACGCGGTCATGCGCGGACGCGATGGTACCTCGGGCGTTGACTGGACCAAGGCCACGGAAATCGGCTACGCGTTGTTGCTCTCGCCGTTGTTCGGCTTCTGCATGGCGGCACTTCTGTTGCTGGTGTTGAAGTTCGTTGTTCGCAATCCGGCGCTTTACGCTGCTCCGGAAGGCAACAAGCCACCGCCGCTGTGGATTCGCGGTATCCTGATCGCGACCTGCACCGGCGTCAGCTTCGCGCACGGATCAAACGACGGCCAGAAGGGCATGGGCCTGATCATGCTGATCCTGATCGGCACTGTGCCGACTGCCTACGCGCTGAACCGCGCCTTGCCGGAATCGCAGGTCATCAAGTTCCAGCAGACGTCAGAAGCGGCGTCAAAGGTGATCGCTGCGAAGGGCGCCGGCCATAGCATCATCGGCGATCCCCGTCCGGCAGTGACTCAGTATGTCTCGCTGCACAAGATCAACGAAGGCACTTATCCGTCGCTGGCGGTTCTCGTGAAGGACGTCGGCGATCAGGTGCAGAAGTATGGCACGCTGAGCAAGGTTCCTGCCGAAGCGGTGGGTAACACCCGCAACGATATGTACCTGACTTCGGAGGCGATCCGCTTCCTGATGAAGGACAAGGAAAACGACCTCAGTAAGGAAGATGTCGCGACGCTCAACGCTTACAAGGGTTCGCTCGACAGTGCCACGAAGTTCATCCCGACCTGGGTGAAAATCGCGGTCGCGATCGCGCTGGGTCTTGGCACCATGATCGGCTGGAAGCGCATTGTCATCACCGTCGGCGAGAAGATCGGAAAAACACACCTGACCTACGCGCAGGGTGCATCCGCTGAACTCGTGGCAGCAGGGACGATCGGAGCGGCTGACATCTTCGGCCTTCCAGTCTCGACCACCCACGTGCTGTCGTCCGGCGTCGCCGGGACCATGGCAGCCAACGGCTCGGGATTGCAGATGGCCACCATCCGCAACCTGCTGATGGCCTGGGTGCTGACCTTGCCGGCAGCGATCTGCCTCTCCGCGGGCCTCTACGTGCTGTTCTCGCACCTGTTCTGATCGACTGCCGCTACAGCGGCAATGACAACGAAGGTCCCGCGTTAAGAGCGCGGGCCCTTTCTGTTTCAACGCATCCGACCAACAGAGCGAGACGGGACCGAGAGGCTCAGTAATCCTTCTCGCGGTGCACGTCATGAACGACGATGCCCATACCGGCTTCCGGCATGGCCAGCCATTCCCGCCGCTTCAGCGTGCGGCGGGTGTCCTCAAGGCCGCTCAGCCAGTGCTCGCGCATCGAGGTGGCGGAGAACTCGTGGTCCTTGGAATCGCCCTCATAGGCCTTTTGCTGATAGATCATCTGCAGGATGGTGATTTCGGGCAGGTCCGCGAAGCGGTCGCGCAGCGCGCGCTCGTGATCGGTCAGCTTGTCTTCCGGAACCTTCAGCAGCGCCTTGTAGAAGTCGGTCTTCAGGTTGTTCATACGCTTGTAGACGTCGGTGTTGTAGCGCGTACGTGACGAATACATGATGTCCTTATGCCGGGCCATCACCTCCTGGATGTCACGCGGCAGGACACCCCGCGCGTTGAACAGGTCGACCTGGAACACCAGCGAGTTCATCTTGTCTTCCTGATCAAGCAGATGTTGTAGCGGCGTATTGGAAACGATGCCCCCGTCCCAGAAATGGTCGGTGCCGATCTTCACCATGGGCAGGGCAGGCGGCAGAGCGCCGCTGGCCATGACATGCTCGGGCTCGATGACTTCCTTCTTGTTGTCGAAATACAAGAAATTGCCGGTGAGGACGTTCACCGCGCCGACGGCGAAATGCATCTTGCGGGAATTGATCAAATCGAAATCGACAAGTTCCAGAAGCGACGCGCGCAGCGGTGCGGTGTCATAATAGCTGGTTGCCGTTCTGGCACCGGCCGGGCTGAACCATGGATTGATGTCATGCGGCTTGAAGAAGCCCGGCTGACCCATGGTGGTCGTCAGGAATGAACTCGTCAGGTTGCGGGCCTTGCGGTAAATGTCGCCGTCCGGCGTGTAGTGCCAGACCTTGCGGCTGGTGATGCGGTCCCAAAAGGTCCGCAGCCGTTCGAGCCGCCGCTCCGGCGGGTTACCCGCGATGATGGCAGAATTGATCGCGCCGATCGAAACGCCGCAAACCCAGTCGGGCTCCATACCGCTTTCGTGCAGGGCCTGATAGACGCCTGCCTGATAGGCACCCAGCGCCCCGCCGCCCTGGAGAACCAGCGCCACGCGGTCGCAGCGATCGGGCCGCCAGTGTTGAGACCCAACCGTTTCGGATTTCGGCGTACGCGCATCCATGACTTTGCCCCGTTGATTTTCTTGCCTCGAAAGTCCGGTGTGCAGATTTCAGATGAGCGGTGACGCTGTCGTGACAGGCTGCTCGTCTGATTGCGGAATCTGCTTCGTGGTTAGCAGATCGAAGCGGGCAAAGACGGGTGTCACCGGACTGAAGAAATTTCCTCACATCGATGTCAAGGACCGCCGTTAGCTATTGTGCATTGCAATTCCTACCGCACTTTAACCGTACTGCCGGTAACGACGCGGGCCTTTGTTTCGGCAGTTCAGATTGGCCACAGCATGCTGTCCGGAAAATCCGCCATCGTAACAGGCTCCACCAGCGGCATCGGCCTCGGCATCGCACGCGGTCTAGCCGCCAGCGGCGCCAACATCATGCTCAACGGCTTTGGCGATCCCGGCGAAATTGAAGCCATTCGTCAGGACATCGCAGGCGAACACAACATCAAGGTGTTGTTCAGTCCGGCGAACATGACGATCCCTCAGGAAATCGAGGAAATGATCGCGTTCGCCGAGGAAGAGTTCGGCAGCGTCGACATCATCGTTAACAATGCGGGCATTCAGCACGTCGCGCCGGTCGAGGACTTTCCGATCGAGAAGTGGGACGCCATCCTGGCGATCAATCTATCCAGCGCTTTCCACACAACGCGGCTGGCGGTTCCGGCGATGAAGAAGCAGTCGTGGGGCCGGATCGTCAACATCGCATCTGCACATGCGCTGGTGGCTTCTCCGTTCAAGTCGGCTTACGTCTCCGCCAAGCACGGCATTGCCGGTCTTACCAAGACGGTTGCACTCGAGGTTGCGGAGCACGGCATTACCGTGAATGCCGTCTGCCCCGGCTACGTCATGACGCCGCTGGTCGAAAAACAAATCCCCAAACAGGCCAAGGCGCGCGGCATCACTGAACAGCAAGTTATTTCCGACGTGCTGCTGGCCGCACAGCCAACCAAGCGCTTCGTCACGGTGGAAGAGCTAGCCGCGCTGGTGACATTTCTCTGCACCGACAATGCGAAATCGATCACCGGAACGACATTGCCTGTTGATGGCGGCTGGACCGCGCACTGAAAAGGAACGCTTCCATGCGCAGAGCGGATATTCTTAGATTGCCTTCGATGCCTGCCGCTGGTCCGAGTTATCCGGCCGGCCCATATCGCTTCATCGATCGCGAATTTCTCGTCATCACCTATGAAACCGATCCCGCTCTGATCCGTGCCGGGCTTCCTGAGCCACTGGAGCCGATCGACACTCCAGTCGTCCACTATGAGTGGATCAAAATGCCGGATTCTTCCGGCTTCGGCAGCTATACCGAGTCAGGGCTGGTCATTCCTGCGCGCCTGAACGGTGAAGAGGTCAACTTCGTCTCGCAGATGTATCTCGATGACGATCCGCCGATTGCAGCGGGGCGCGAGATCTGGGGATTTCCAAAGAAGTATGCGCACCCCAAGCTCGAGGTCGTGAAGGATACACTGACCGGCACGCTGGAATATTCCGGTCAGCAGGTGGCCATGGGCACCATGGGCTACAAGCACGAATCCATGACCGGCAACGGCGAAATCACGCGCGCGACGCTGTCCAAGACCCAGATCAATCTCAAACTGATCCCCGGGGTCGATGGCCGCGCCGAGGTCTGCCAGCTTGTTGCGATCAACCTGATCGACATCAATGTCAAAGGTTCATGGATTGGACCCGGACGGCTGCATCTCATTCCGCACGTCAATGCACCGGTAGCCGATTTCCCGGTCAGGCGCGTGATCGGGGCGCATCATTTTCTGGCCGATCTGACGCTGCCGTATGGTCGCGTCGTGCACGACTACAACAAGGAAGCGGACGATCTGGCGGAGGCGGCGGAGTAAACGGCGCTGCCATGCGCTTGTAACAAACCTGTCGTCATATCGGATCGGTATCCAGGTGGCTCGCTTTGGAGCCTCCGGTAGTGTTGTGAGCTTTGGGCGGTTGGGGCTTATCGTGCAAGCAGAAGCGTTGACGGCTGAGGGTATCGCGGCCAGGCATTCACCGCATGCGGCGCAGATTCCGGGTCTGGTATGGGCGTTCCGGATTCATGCCAATGGAAGTGCCGAACCGCTGAACGTAGATGAGCCGGTCGACCTGCGCGGTGACGGGTTGCTCTGGCTGCATTTCAACCTTGGCGATTTGCGCGCCGATCAATGGCTCGCATCGGCCGACCTCGACATTCCGGAGGCAGGCAAGGCGCTGCTGCTGTCACGAGATAATTTCCAGCAGATCCACGCTGCTGACGACAGTATCTATGGCGTCTTTTCCGATCTGGTGCGCGCCATTGACCGTGTCACCGAAGAAACCGGCTACCTTCATTTTGTCATGACCGAACGGTTGCTGGTCAGCGGCCGTCATCACGCACTATGTGCCGTCGATGCGACGCGGCGCGTTCTCGAAAGCGGCCAGCAGCGCATCAGCAGCGGAGCTGCTCTGCTCGAAACCATCGTCGAATACGTGGCGGAGACGATGGAGCGCGTTGCCGAGGAGGTCGGAGCAAAACTCGACAGCATCGAGGAGAAGATCCTGTCCGACGACTCGACCGATCTTCGCAGGGATCTGGGCCGGCTGCGTCGTACCTGTGTCCGCCTGCATCGCCAGTTGTCGGGCCTTCTGCTGATGTTCCGCCGCCTTGATCAGCAAGGGCCGGAGGCGCTCAAGCCGGCATTGCGGCTGCGCGCAGGCAAGCTCGCGCAGAGATTGGATGCGCTCGACCACGTGGTCGTGGAAATGCGCGAGCGGAGCCGGCTGCTTCAGGAAGAGCTGCACCTCAAGATCGAGGAGCAGACAAACAAAAGTATCCATCTGCTGTCGGTTCTGACGGCGCTGCTGCTGCCGCCGACGCTGGTGACCGGCGTTTTCGGCATGAACACCAAGGGATTGCCGCTGACCGACGTGGAGACCGGATTTCTGACGGCCAGCGTTCTGATCGTCTCGTCATCCGCGCTCGCCTATTTCATCATGAAGCGCTTCGGCATCCTGAGATAACTCGAGATCGCCGTGCAACATTCGTTGAAAACGCTGCGGACCGTCGCGACCGCGAGCATCATATGTGTGCTTTCACTTCATGGTGCCTGGGCGGCGGATGCAAAGGCGCCAGACAAATCCATAACGAAAAGCCCACGCGAGCTTCTGGCCGATTGGGGCATCCAGTTCAATGCGACGTATATATCGGAGGTGTTCGGCAATGCGTCGGGCGGCATGCGGCGCGGCTCGATCTATACAGGACGTCTCGATCTCGGCACGGACATTGATCTCGAAAAAGTCGTCGGCTGGACCGGCGCCAAGTTCCACGCCAACATGTTCCAGATTCACGGTCAGGGTCTGTCGCGCGATTATGTCGGCAACCTCATGCTGGTCAGCGGTGTCGAAGCGCTCAACGCGACGCGTTTGTATGAATTGTGGATTGAGCAATCGCTGTTCGGCGGCGCATTGCTGGTTCGTGTTGGACAGCAGGCATCCGATGTCGAATTTATCGACAGCAAGTATGACGACATTTTCACCAACTCGGCGCTTGGGTGGCCGGGTATCACCGGCATCAATCTGCTGAGCGGCGGCCCATCACCACCGCTGGCCGTACCGGGCGTTCGCATCAAGGCGCAACTGGCCGAAAATATCACGGCCTATGCCGCGATTTTCGACGGCGATGCCGCGCCGCCGGACAGGCTGGTTGATCCACAGATCGCAAATCCGCACGGATTGCTGTTTCGCGTCAATGATCCGGCATGGATCATCGGGCAGCTCAAATACGGCTTTGAACTTGGTGAAAGCAATTTGCCGGGCACGCTGACCGGCGGCGCCTGGAAGCATCTCGGCGATTTCGGCGACATGCGATACGCGGCGGATGGCCTTCTGCAGGCGGACCCTCTGAGCTCGGGTGTCCCGCTGAAACGCCGAGGGAATCAGGGGATCTTCGGGGTGTACGAGCAGATGCTGTCGCGCGCGACGCCGGGTTCTGACAAGGGGGTCGGCTTTTTCATCCGGACATCCATCAGTCCGTCGGATCGCAACCTTATCAGCTTTTACATCGACGGCGGTTTCCAGTTCTCAGGCTTCAGTGACGCGCGTCCCAACGACAAGTTCGGTGTTGCGATGACCTATGCGCGCATTTCCGATGCGGCGCGCGCAGCCGATCGCGACGCTCAGACGTTTACGGGGACACCGTATCCGGTGCGCGATTTTGAAGCTGTGTTCGAGATGACTTATCTGGCGGAGATTCAAACCGGCTGGACCGTTCAGCCGGTTTTCCAGTATGTCTTTCATCCGGGAGGGGGCGTGGTCGATCCCAACGACCCGACCCAGACAAGGCGCATCAAGGACGCTGCGGTGTTCGGTCTACGCAGTACCTTCAACTACTGATCATCGTCCCTTGAAATTTCCGGCGCGCCGCTCTGCGGTCGCCTTGATGCCTTCCTGAAAATCCTCGGTTTCGCGCAGCCAGGTCTGCTCAGCGAGTTCGTGGTCGGTTTGTGCCTTGACCCGATCCGCAAGGCCCGCCCGCATTGTCGCACGTGTCGACATCAATCCCAATGGCGAGTTTTCGGCAATCTCATGAGCGAGCTTGAATGCTTCGGCACGCACCTGATCCTGCGGGACCAGGATGTTGGCGAGGCCCATCTTGAATGCTTCCTCACCGGTCACGCGGCGGCTGGTGTAGAACATCAAGGCCGCGTTGTTTTTCCCGATCACCTCAGGCAGCGTCACGGTCAGCCCGAAGCCGGGATGGAATCCAAGCTTGGTAAAGTTTGCAGCGAAGCGTGCCTCGGGGCAGGCGACGCGGAAATCAGCCGATACCGCAAGTCCCAGGCCGCCGCCGATGGCTGCGCCCTGAACCGCGGCAACGATCGGCTTCTTGTTGCTGAAGATGCGGACGGCTTCGCGGTAAAGGTCGCCAGTGGTTCCGTCGCCTGACGCGGCATCGCCGTCAAAATCGGCCGGCCGATTGAAGTTTGCGCCGGCGCAAAAAGCTTTGCCCTGTGAGGCAAGCACCACGGCGCGGGCGTCCATATCGTTGTCAATCTGCCCGAGCGCGTCGGCGATCTGGCGGATCAGGGACAGATCGAAGAAATTCAGCGGCGGCCGGCGAATCTCGATCAGCGTGACGTGTCCGTGCTTTTCCACGCCGATGTCGGTAAAGCCGCTCATTGAGAAACCTCTCTCTTATTGTTGGTTTAGCGCAACCCAAGTCCACGCGCGATGATCCCGCGCAGCACTTCCGTCGTACCGCCCTGAATGGTCAGCTTCGGGGCAATCTTGGTGGCGAATGCCAGTTGATCTTCAAGCGTGCTGTGATTGGAGGCGTCGGTGTCGATAAAGGCTGCCAGATCGCGCACGCGATGCGGAAGCTGCTGTTCCCATATAGTGCCGATATCCTTGACAATCGATGCTTCCACGACCGGTTCTTTGCCGGCCTGGAGCATGCCTGCAACAGAGACAGACATGCGACGCATGGTGTGAAGCTGAGCTACCAGCCGGCCGATGCCTTCTGCACCGCGCGTATCGGGTTTCGATCCAAGCGCACGCACCAGTTCGGTCAGCACGTAATAGGTTTCCAGAAACCGCTCTGGCCCGCTGCGTTCATAGGCCAGTTCGCTGGTCGCCTGCTTCCATGCGCCGTCGATTTCGCCGAGGACATGATCGTCCGGCATGAAGGCGTCCTGAAACACGACTTCATTGAATTCCTTCAGACCGCTGATCTGCTCGATCGGATTGACGGTGATGCCGGGCGTCTTCATGTCGACCAGAAACTGCGTCAGGCCGTGGCGCCGGTTCTCCTTGGTCGGCGGAGAGGTGCGGAATATCGCCAGCATGTAGTCGGCCATATGCGCCGAGGTGGTCCAGATCTTGGTACCGTTGATCAGCCAGCCGCCGTCGGTTTTGGTTGCCTTGGTCTTGGCGGCGAACAGGTCGGAGCCGGAGTTCGGCTCGCTCATGCCAATGGCGAAACAGACTTCGCCGCGGCAGATGCGCGGCACGATGTCCATCTTGATCCGCTCGTTGGCGTATTTGAGCAGCACCGGGCCGCTCTGGCGATCGGCAACGAAGAAGCGGCGGGTGGGCGCGTTGGCGATACGCATTTCCTCGGTGACGACGTAACGCTCCAGGAACGTGCGCTCGTGTCCGCCATATTTCTTCGGCCAGGTCATGCCGATCCAGCCGCGTTCGCCCACCCGGCGGCTGAATTCCGGAACGTCGGTGTCTTCGCGCTGCGGCTCATGCGGATTGAAGGTACCGGCGGCGATTTCCTCGGCGAGAAAAGCGCGCACCTCATGCCGCAGTCTTTCGCATTCTTCCGGCAGACGAATTTGGTCAAAACGCAGCGCTGAGGTCATGATCAATTCCTTTGTCAGCGCGAAGCGACCAATGGCCACAGTTCATCCGCGCCCCGCGCGGCAACGAATTTACCGAGCTCGGTTGCCCAGTAACTTTCATGGCCGAAATCGTCGCGCCATCCCAGCGCACGAAGTGTGTAGCGGTGCAGAATGTGCTCCATCGAAAAGCCGATAGCGCCATGCACCTGATGCGCAATGGCCGTGCCTTTCTCGGCGGCTTCCGCGCAGCGGATCTTTGCCGAGGCCGCTTCCAGAAAAACCGCATCATCGAACGACGAACTGTTCGCGATAGCGTCGGCGGCGGAGCCAGCCGCGGCCACAGCGGCAGCGACTTCGCCAGCGAGTCGCGCGAGATTGTGCTGCACCGCCTGGAATTTCGAGATCTGCTTTTCGAATGCAACACGTTCGTTCGAATAGCGCACCGTCATGTCGAGCATGGTCTCGAGCGCGCCTGCGATCTGCAGGCTGCGCACAGTCGCGCCCATCAGCATCAGCGACGCCGGCGTCATGTCGGATGATGCCGGCTTGGACGAAAGAGGTTTAACGTTATCGAATGTCACGGTGTTTGACGCGTCGCTGCCGAGACTCTCGCCGGCCTCGATCCGGCAGGCGGAGGCTTCCACCAGCGCGATGGAATACCCCTTTGCGTCTTGTGCGATTACTGCGATATGCGCGGCATCCGACGCAAACGGCACACCGCGAACCCGTCCGCTGAGAGAGCCATCCGCGCTGATCGCGACGCGGTCCTGCGGCCGCGCCGGAGCTACTGTCATTTTACCGGCGGGCGAGGGAAGTCCTGCCTGCGACAGCAGCCAGCCTGCGAGCATTGTTTCGACTAGCGGAACAGGGACTGCAAATCGGCCCACCGAACTCGCAACGCTGAAGCCGTCTGCGAGACTGGCTCCCGAGCCATCGCAGTCCTCCGGCACCCATGTGAGCGGTAACCCCGCATCGGTGAGCGCAGCCCAGAGTGGTGTTTTCCAGCCGTCTTTTGTGGCGTTGTTGAGGTTCTGAGCGTCGGCGAGGTCGGAAAAGATCCGTTCGGCGGTTTCCGCAACGATGTTCTCGGTCACACTAGGATGCCCTTGCTGCCCGTTCTGAAGACCCGCGCAATTGACTGTCAGTCATCAAAGTCCCGCACTTTTTTGGTCCAGCCGTTGAGGCGGGACCGATTTTTTTTGCAACGCAACGAGCGTCGGATTGGAGTGCCAGCCAGCGGCTGAAAGCAATGAAATGGCACTGTCAGGAACGGTATCCTTTCGCTCCGAACGGTGTCAAATCAGATTGGGTTCTCGCAAATGCCACAGCCGGACAGGCTGGTCTTCATGGCGATATCCGCATGCCCCGCATGCACCAACCCCGCATCTCGGGTGATCGGGAAATGCGCCCTTTCGCTGCTGCCACAACAAAGATACGATTGAGGGATATCGGCGATAGCCGGTAGATGAATTCACCGATCGTATGATCGATTCCATCCATCCTTACGCAAGAACGCGGCAGTACAAGGGAAACGTCATGACCAATCGTATGCAGTTTTATATCGACGGAAGCTGGGTCGATCCCGCCGTCAAGAAGTCCATTCCCGTCGTCAATCCGGCGACGGAAGAAGCGATGTATGAAATTGCCGTTGGATCGAAAGCCGACGTCGACAAGGCTGTCGCTGCTGCCCGCCGCGCGTTCGAGACCTTCTCGCAGACCAGCCGCGAAGAGCGCGTCGCGCTGCTTGAAAAGATTATTGCGGTCTACAAGACCCGCATGAAGGACATCGGCGCTGCGGTGTCCGACGAAATGGGCGCGCCGCTGCCGATGGCCGAGAAGATGCAGGCCGGTGCCGGGCTCGGCCACCTCGCTTCGACGCTCGAAGTTCTGAAGAATTATCAGTTCGAGGAGCCGATCGGCTCAGCCGTCGTGGTTCGCGAACCGGTCGGTGTGATCGGCATGATCACGCCATGGAACTGGCCGCTCAACCAGATCGCCTGCAAGGTCGCGCCTGCGATCGCAGCCGGCTGCACCATGATCCTGAAGCCGTCGGAATATACGCCGTCGTCGGCGTTGATCTTCGCTGAAATCCTGCACGAAGCGGGTGTGCCGAAGGGTGTGTTCAATCTGATCAACGGCCTTGGTCCGGATGTCGGCGTTGCCATGAGCGAACATCCCGGGATCGACATGATCTCGTTCACGGGTTCAACCCGCGCCGGCATCGACGTCGCCAAGCGTGCAGCCAACACCGTGAAGCGCGTCAGCCAGGAACTGGGCGGCAAGTCGCCGAACATCATTCTCGACGACGCCGATTTCACCAAGGCTGTGACCGGCGGCGTGGCGCATATGTTCAACAACTCCGGCCAGTCCTGCAACGCGCCGTCGCGCATGATCGTGCCGCAGGCGAAGATCAAGGAGATCGCAGCGATCGCCAAGGCCGTCGCGGACAAGACCAAGGCGGGCGACCCGCGCGCCGAGGGCACCACGATCGGCCCCGTCGTCAACCGCATCCAGTGGGACAAGATTCAGGGTTTGATCCAGAAGGGCATCGACGAGGGTGCCACGCTGGTCGCCGGTGGTCCCGGTCTGCCGGAAGGCGTCAACAAGGGCTTCTACGTTCGCCCGACAATCTTCTCCGATGTCACCAGCGACATGACGATTGCCAACGAGGAAATCTTCGGGCCGGTTCTGGTGATCATGGGCGCGAAGGACGAGGCGGAGGCGGTGAAGATCGCCAACGATACGCCCTATGGTCTTGCAGGTTATGTCTCGGCGGGTACCGTCGAGCGCGCGCGCAAGGTCGGACGTCAGATTCGCGCCGGCAACGTCAACCTCAACGGCGTGCCGAATGAGCGCACCGCGCCATTTGGCGGCTACAAGCAGTCGGGCAACGGCCGCGAGTGGGGCAAGTTCGGCCTCGAGGAGTATCTCGAAGCCAAGGCGATCGCAGGCTTCAACGCAGCCTGAGATTGTCCGCTATGATTTTGCCGGCGCGGGATCGCTCGCGCCGGCATATTTTATTCTAAGGCCAATCTGGATCGGTAAGCACCATGGCGACACCCGACACCGTTGTCTTTGTAGGTCTGGGTCAGATGGGCCTGCCCATGGCGAAGCGCTGCATCGCTGCCGGTTTCAAGGTTCGTGGTGCCGATCCGTCAGGGCCTGCGCGCGATGCGCTTGCCGCGGCGGGCGGAGAAGTCTTTGCGGGCGGACGCGAAGCCGCCAAAGATGCGTCGATCCTGATTACCATGCTGCCGGACAGCCGAATCGTGCGCGAGGCTGTGCTCGGCGAGCAGGGCGTCGCCGATGTCCTTGCAAAGAATGCGCTGATCATCGACATGAGTTCATCGGTGCCTGTCGATACGCAGTCGCTTGGCAAGGATCTTGCCGCACGCGGGATTGCGCTGATCGATGCGCCGGTGTCCGGCGGCGTCAAGCGCGCCATCGACGGCACCCTGTCGATCATGGCTGGCGGTGATGCTGCGCTCGTGGAGCGGGCGAAGCCTGTGCTGCAAGCCATGGCGAAATCTGTCTTCGCGACCGGCCCGCTTGGCTCGGGCCACGCGATGAAGGCGCTGAACAACTACGTCTCTGCCGCAGGACTCGTCGCAGCCTGCGAAGCGCTGCTGGTCGGCCGACGCTTCGGCTTGCAACCGGACACGGTCATTGACGTCCTCAATGCATCGACCGGCAAGAACAACTCCACCGACGTCAAGATGAAGCAGTTCGTGATCTCGGAGACGTTCGCGTCAGGCTTCTCCCTGGCCTTGATGACCAAGGATCTGCGCATCGCCGCCGATCTGTCGAAGCTTGTCGGGCTGGATAACTCGAATGCGGAAACCATCGCCGCGTTTTGGGAGAACGCCAAGTCGTCGCTCGACAAGAACGCCGACCACACCGACATCTATCGATTCATTGCGTCAGCGATTCAGGACCGCTGACGCGCAGACCGATGCTTATTTCAAGGCGCTTTGAACCGCCGCATCGATGGCTGCAAGTCCTTTCGCCACATCGCCCGTGATGTGAAGCCGCAGCGCGCGCCGCCCGCGTTCCGCCAGCACACCGAAATCGCCGCGTGCCTGCGCTGCCTCGATGACACCGAAGCTGATCTTCTGGCCGGGTACGTCCAGATCGTCCGCGTTATCCGAAGTGATCTGCAAAAATATGCCGTTGTTCGGGCCGCCTTTGTAGGCCTGTCCGGTGGAATGCAGAAAGCGCGGCCCAAAGCCGACACAGGTTGCGGCCTGTTTACTGTCGCGGATCGTCTTGCGGATATTCTGTATCGCAGCGATGTTGGCGTCGTTGCGGTCGAGATAGGCGAGGGCGGCGATATAATCACCCGCCTTGATGCGTGCGAGGTGGGCCTTGAGCCACGATGCCAGATCGCCATCGGCCCCGGACTTTCGCAATGCGTCTGCATTCGCGGTATCAGTAAAGATTGCAATCGCGCCGTCGGTTGCGACAGCCGTCTCGGCCGGCAACGCGCCTGACGCCTCGAACGCGGACGTCAGCTCTCGCGTCTTCGCTTTTGCGGCTTCCACATCCGGCTGGTCGAACGGATTGACACCCATCACCGCCCCGGCCACTGCGGTGGCGATCTCGAAGCGGAAGAATTCCTGTCCGATATGCGCGGGGCTCGTCACGGTAATGCGGACGACGGGATTGCCGGCGGATTCCAGCGCAGCCAGCGCTGTTTCACGAGCGCTGTCGCTGTCGTCCTTCAGCCGCAGATCGATGAACACGCGATCCTTGCCGTAAATCTCTGGCTTACCGAGAGGCTCGCCTTCGAGCGGGATCAGCGCCTTGCCGTTCTTGCCGGTGGATTCGGCGATCAGTTGCTCGGCCCATGCGCCGAAATCCGCAATGCGCTTCGATCCTGTGAGCGTGAGCTTGTCGCGGCCGTGCTTGGCGGAGGCGGCGAGTGCGAGGCCAAGCTGAACGCCCGGGTTTTCCGCAGGTGGCACGTCGGGACCGCAGGAGCGCACCATCGCGCTCGCGAGACCGAGAAGCTCAGAAATATCGATTCCAGCCGCAGCCGCCGGAACAAGCCCGAACGGCGAGAGCACTGAATAACGGCCGCCGATTGTCGGCTCGCCGTGGAAGATCTGCGCAAAGCCGCGCGCGGTCGCCACCTTTTCAAGCGATGAACCGGGATCGGTCACCGCGACAAAACGCTCTGCGGCCTTTGCACCGGCGCGAACGAAGAAATACTCCATCAGCGCGTTGGGCTCTGTGGTGCCGCCGGATTTGCTCGACACGATGAACAGCGTCTTGTCGAGATTGATCGCGGCTTCGGTTCGGCGAACCTGTGCAGGGTCCGTCGAGTCCAGAATGCGCAGCTTCGGAAAGCCGTCGATCTGGCCATAAGTTTCGGCAAGCACTTCCGGCCCGAGACTGGAGCCGCCCATGCCGAGCACGACGATGTCGGTGAAATTCTTGCTCTTTACCCAGCCGGAGAATGCGACATAGCGTTCGACTTCGTTCTGCTCGCGCGCGACGACATCGAGCCAGCCGAGCCATTTGGCTTCGTCACCACCGGTCCACACCCTGGCATCGCGCTGCCACAGCGCGCGAATGGTGCCGTTTGCACGCCAGCGTTCCGACAGTGCCCTGGCGTCCTTCTCGATCTCTGCCGGCAACTTGATGGTCTGCGCGTCGATACGCGAAGCGAGGATTGCTGCCCGCTTCTGCGCGACGGCACCCAGCAGCTTGTCGAAGGCTTCGGCGAACAACTGAACGCCATCGTCGACCAGTGTGTCGGTAATGGCATCAAGCGAAATGCCGCTTTTCGCAAGGCCTGCCAGAACACGCTCGGCGTCAGGAATGTTCTGCTCAAGGCTGTCGCGCGGCTTGCCGTGATCGCGGAAGGCATCGAGGGTCGCGGGCGGCACGGTGTTCACCGTATCGCGTCCAATCAGCTCCTCGACATACAGCACGTCGCTGTAAGCCTTGTTCTTGGTGCCGGTCGAGGCCCAGAGCAGACGCTGAACCTGCGCGCCTTTCGCCGCAAGCTTCTTCCAGCGATCGCTACCGATCACTTTCAGGTAATGCTGATACGCCAGCTTGGCGTTGGCGATGGCAACCTTGCCCTTGAGCGCTTGGAGCCGGGCTTTTTCATCCCCGCTCGCCGCGGCGATCTTGCCATCGAGCTGATTGTCGACGGCGGTGTCGATGCGGCTGACGAAGAAGCTGGCCACGCTGGCGATGCGCCTGGGATCGCCGCCGCCAGCGACGAATTCCTCTAGGCCGGAGATATAGGCTTCGAGAACTTCCGCGTACATTTTCTGCGAGAACAGCAGCGTGACGTTGATGCTGATGCCTTGCGAGATCAGCGCACGGATCGCCGGAACGCCCTCCGGGGTGCCGGGCACCTTCACCATCAGATTGTCGCGGCCGACGCTGGTCCAGAGCCGCTGCGCCTCGGCGACGGTGCCTTCGGTATCGCGCGCGAGATATGGCGAGACTTCGAGACTGACGTAGCCGTCCGCGCCTTTCAGATCGTCATAGACCGAATGCAGCGCATCCGCCGCGCGCTGGATGTCTTCCACTGCGAGCGTTTCATAGAGATCACTCGCCGAACGGTCGCGCTCGCTCAGGAGGGCGGAAACCGCCTCGTCATATTCATTGCTGCCGCCGATCGCTTTCTCGAAGATCGAGGGATTGGACGTGACGCCGCGCACTCCGTCGCTGTCGACCAGCGCCTTGAGTTCGCCGTTGGCGATGAAACCGCGCGCGAGGAAATCGAGCCAGATCGCCTGGCCATGGGTCGTGAGAGCTTTAACTGGGTTCATACCGTCTCTGGGAATTGGCGGAGGGGAGGATGTTGTCGGCTGCAAGGCTTGCTGTTGTCAAAGAATCTCGCGTGCCGATGGTTTCATTCGTCGAGAATAGACCGCTCGTGCGGCGGTATTATAGAGAGTGCCGCTGACGGACCGATTTTTTACCCGGCCGCCGGAGAAGAATTTCCGCCTGCCGCTTCGAGGAGGGGAAGGACTCTCTCCATTTTCTGCCGTCAAGGCAACAATATCCTTAGTTTTTCAGCGATATGGACCATTTCGAGGGGTGCGAATAGATATTTATTCTACAAACGTCACCCTTGTGGTCAAGGAAGTTCCATCATGCCCGGTATCCCGGTCTCCGCTGGTTTTGCGATTGGTCTCGCGTTCGGCGTCGTCGGCCTTCTCAGCGGGTTCTGCCTGATGAGCAGCCTTCGCGACTGGTGGACCGCGAACGATGGCCGCAAGGTCCGCAGCTACGCGCTGGCGCTGGCTATTGCGATCCTGGGAACCCAGCTCGTCGCAGGCGTAGGCCTCGTCGATATCGCCAAGTCGATCTATCTGCAGCCGTCATTCTCCGCACCGCTGATTTTCGCGGGCGGCCTGCTGTTCGGCTTCGGCATGGTTCTGTCCAACGGTTGCGCTTCGCGTGCGCTCGTGCTCCTCGGCAAGGGCAATCTCCGTTCGCTGGTTGTGATTGCTATCATCGGTATTGCCGCGCAGATGACCCTGAAGGGGCTGATCGCGCCTGCGCGTCTCGCCTTGCTCCAGGCAACCCAGATCACGCCGGCCGCCGTTTCGGCGCCGGCGCTGCTTGCCACCGTGGGCATTGATGAATTTGTGGCCCGTATCGCCGTGACACTGATTGTGGTCGGCGGGCTGCTGATCTTCGCATTTTCCGACCGCCAGTTCCGCCGTGCTTATGGCCAGATCGCCGCCGGTCTTGCGGTGGGTCTTCTGGTCACCGCCGGATGGCTCGCGACCGGCTGGCTTGGTGCCGATGATTTCAATCCAATTCCGGTGACGTCGCTCTCGTTCGTCTCACCGATTGCCGACACCTTGCAGTACACGATGCTGTCGACCGGCCTGACGCTGAGCTTCGGCGTCGCGCTGGTGGTTGGCGTGCTCTCCGGCAGCGTCCTGACGGCAGTTCTGACCGGGCGCTTCAAGCTTGAGGGCTATACCTCTCCGAGCCACATGGTGCGTTCGATTTCCGGCGCAGCATTGATGGGCATCGGCGGTGCGATGGCTTACGGCTGCTCGATCGGCCAAGGTCTGACCGGCCTGTCGACGCTCGGCATGCCGTCGTTTATCGCGGTTGCGGGAATCGTGTCGGGCGCAGCGCTCGGCATTCGCGGTGCGGTCGTCATTCCGGCCCTTGCTACGCGCTAAGGAACGCACGTTCACCGGAACGTTCACGGCGAACAGCTTGTTCTCCCGGCATCGCTCCGGCATTCTCCGGTGCGTTGTCGCACGAGGCTCGTCATGAATCGCCGCAAACTGATCTACTCCGCTGCATGTGCCGCGCTGGCTTTGGCCATCTCGCATCCAGCCATTGCGCAGACGAAGGCCAAGCCTCCCGAGGACAAGCCCTTCGCGGAACATTTCATTGCGCTGCAACTGTCCGATTCCGATCCGAAAAAGCAGCGGCTGGTGCTGAGCGTCGCCAGCAATCTTCAGAAAGCCTACGGGCAGGACAAGATCGCGATCGAGGTCGTGGCGTTCGGCCCCGGCATCGATCTATTGCGCGACACCAGCGAGAACCGGCAACTGGTGGACAGCCTTGTCACGCAGGGCATTCGCTTCGATGTCTGCGGCAATACGCTCGACACCATCGAGCACGAGACCGGACAGCGCCCGAAAATCAATCCGCATGCGATTGAAGTGAAGGTCGGCGTTGGGCAATTGCTGACCTTGAGCGAGGGTGGCTACACCGTCATTCGTCCCTGATCTTTATTCCGCCGGATCGCTTTTGCCGAGCAGGCTGGCCCAGCGGCGCTGAATGATGTGGCGGGGCGAGCCGTCGACCAGAATGGCGATGCCAAGCCGCGCACCGACAATCATGCCACCAATGGCAAGTGGCGCGGACAGCGCGAGCATCGATCCTGCCGTCAGGCCCTGACCGATGGTGCAGCCGCCGGCAAGAATTCCGCCGACGCCCATCAGCACACCGCCACCGAGATGACGGCGCATTTCGTGATCGTCGTCGAATGCTTCCCAGCGCAGTTCGGCTGAACGCCATGCGGCGAACCAAGATCCGGCGACGACGCCGAACACGCTTCCAACACCGAAATCTGCGAAGTTCGTGACGCTCTGCAAGCCGGCGTAAAGCGCCTTGCCGACGGTGGAGACGAACGTCAGGCTCTGCGGCTTCGCCGGACCTGCGAATTCATCCACGACGCTTGTCGTCACTAACCACCCGGCCACGATCAGGATGCCGAGCACGATTCCTGCGGATAAAAGACGCGGCGCGCGGCGCAGCCGAGGATCGCGCAGCGCGAGCCAGCACAGGGCAGCTCCTGCGATCACGGCGAGACCTGCGCGGATATCGATCCCGAGAACCTGCGACGACAGCGATGCAATGTCGGCGCGGGCGCCATCAGGCATCGGCAGCGACAGCGATTCCAGAAACTCGATGCGGAAGCCGGCAAGGAGTCCGCGCAGCGTGGCGTAGGCCGCAGCGCCCAGGATCAGCACCACAACAAGACTGCGCAGATCGCCGGTGCCGAGCCGCACCAGCGAGCCGAAGCCGCAGGTGCCGACCATCGCCATGCCGACACCGAACATCACGCTGCCGATCAGGATTGCGACCAGCGGCAAGGCTGCGGGCGTGTAGGTCACAAGGGCAGGATCGAGCACGCCCCCAAGAACAAGCGCCTGGGTGCCGAGAATGGCGATGCCAAGCGCCAGCCCGAAAATGCGCAGCCGCCGGCTGTCACCGCCCATCAGCGCATCTTCGATCGCACCGAAGGTGCACAGCCGCGCATGGCGCACGGCAAAGCCTGCGGTCGCGCCGATGGCGAAGCCGCCGAGTGCTTGCATCCAGGCAGATATGTTCTGCATGGCGTTTCTCCCGGACCGGCGCGACGTGAAGCATTGCGGGCTGCGTCGCGTCCGCCTGCCATTGCGGCAGGTTTATTTCTTGTCTGCGGCCTCCACCGGCGCACAGAAAATATCGTAGACCACCGAGATAACCCGGCGGACATCCTCGTTGGCGAGGCTGTAGTAGATCGTCTTGCCGTCGCGGCGGGTATCGACCATACCGTCGTAGCGCAGCCGCGCGAGTTGCTGCGAGACTGCCGATTGGCGCAGCGACAGAATGTTCTCAAGCTCGGTGACCGACCGTTCGCGTTCGGCCAGCAGGCAGAGCAGCAGCAGCCGGTTCTCATGCGACAAGGCTTTGAGAAAGTTGCTGGCCTTGCGTGCCTTGCGCATCAACTGGTCGAGTTCGGGCGAATATTCCGCGCCGTCGCGAAGCTCGGTTTCCAGTTCGGATGAAAGGATCGATGTCATAGGCGTGGCTTTCAAGCGGTGGATCAGATTCGGTTCAGTTCGCGCGCCGCGGTCTGCAGCTTCGCCGCAAGCGCGTCGAGCAATCCCCAGAACGCATTGTCATTGCTGTAGCCGGTGATGCGGCCGATCTCACGGCCGTTGTCCACCACGATGAAGGTCGGCGTGAAGCGGACCGGCGAGGCGAGGGCGATGCCGCTCATCTTCTGTTGCTGGATATCGACGCGGCGGAGCGGAAGCGCTTTGGCTTCGTCAGTCTTTTCATAGAGCGCGCCGACATCGCGTTCCCAGCGCTGGCAATAGACGCAGCCAGCCTGCTCGAACATCACGAGTTCGGCGGCCTGCGCCATGCCACACCACAGCACCGTTGTTGAAAGTGCAGCGGCGGCGACGGTTTTTGCGAGCGTTTGTCCCGGCATATGATACATATACACGAATTCGCATGTATCTACCAGAGCCGGAAAATCCGTGGTTTCTTCCATTTCTATTGCCGGGGCGCTGGGGGCGGGGGTGCTGTCGTTCCTCTCTCCGTGCGTTTTGCCGCTGGTGCCGCCGTATCTGTGTTTTCTGGCGGGCATCAGCATCGATGACCTGACGCGCGAGGACAAACGTGGCTGGCGGCCGGACTGGCGCGTGGTCGCGCTGTCCTTCGCCTTCGTGCTCGGCTTCGCCACCGTGTTCGTCGCGCTCGGCGCATCGGCCTCGGCGCTCGGCAAAACCGTCACCGCCTACTTCGACACCCTCGCGATCGTCGCCGGTGTGATCATCATCATCCTCGGTTTGCATTTCCTCGGGCTGTTCAGAATCGGGCTTCTGTTCCGCGAAGCGCGCTTTCAGACCGTGGCCAGGCCGGCGGGATTTGTCGGCGCCTATATCGTCGGCCTTGCCTTCGCGTTCGGCTGGACCCCATGTGTGGGGCCGGTACTGGCTGCGATCCTTGTGGTCGCCGGTGTCGAGGGATCGGCGGCGCGTGGCGCATTGTTGCTCGGGGCCTACGCGCTCGGGATCGGCATTCCGTTCATGCTGGCGTCGCTGTTCTCGGGGCCGTTCATGCGGATGATGGCGCGGCTGCGCGGCCACATGGGGACTATCGAAAAGGTGATCGGCGGCGCTCTTGTGCTGACCGGCGTGCTGTTTTTGACTGGCGGCATGCCGCGCATCGCCGGTTGGCTGCTGGAAACATTTCCGGTGTTTGGATCGGTCGGTTGACGCGACAGAGGGAGGCTTACTTGCCCAATAACAAGACTCATCTCACCCGGCGCCGCGCCATCGCCGCGCTCGGCATCGGTGCCTTGAGCCTGCGTGCTGCGCCAGCCTTCGCAAAGGCGACGCTCGGCGACGATGGCATCTATCATATGGACTGGTATCTCGAGAGCTTCCTCGACGTGTCCGAAGATCTCACCGGCGCGACGGCGAAGGGCAAACGCTTTGCGATCATGTGGGGCCTCAAGGGCTGCCCGGCCTGCAAGCGGATGCATGAGGTGCATATGGTGGACCCGAAGATCGAGGGTTACATCCGCGACAATTTCGAGATCCTTCATCTCAATCATATCGGCGCGCGCGAAGTGACTGACTTCGACGGCCGCAAGCGCAGCGAGAAGGCGTTCGGCGAGGCCTACGGCATCCGCTTCACGCCGACCATCCAGTTTTTCCCCGAGAAGGCTGATGGACTCGCTGCGTTGAAGGGGCAGGCGCGGGAAGTGGCGCGTATGCCGGGCCTGTTGGAGCCCACCGAATTCCTCGCCATGTTTCGTTACGTGCGTGAAAAGGGTTACGAGTCGTCGCCGTTCCCGGAATGGCTCAAGCGCCAGGCGTGACTTTTTTCCATCGCACTCGATGTTCAGCGGACATCCCGCACCATTCTCAATTCGTCATGGCCGGGCTTGACCCGGCCATCCACGACTATCTCAAGGTTGGCAAGCAAGGCGTGGATCACCGGGTCAAGCCCGGTGATGACAATCGTAGGTGTTGCACTTGCGTACGTCACATCGCATTCCGATTCAATTTTCAAACAGCCACTTCTAAACAGCCACGCGTGATTACTCTCGCGCACCGCGCGAGTTGATCTGTGAAACTCGCCCCACAAACAACGAGGGGCATGGAGCGCCGCAAGGCGCACCTTTGTATCGTTTCGCTCCCGGCATCGCGTGCGAGGCGATGGTTTTCCGGAAGCGCATCGCCTTGCGGCGCTCCATTGCGGGACTTTGGGCGAGGGGACCGTACTTCCGGGTGCGGACGGGGGAGGTTACTCGACCCCTGATCCGGACGGCTTTCGCCGCCTTCGTCCGCTCCGCGTCCAGCCGGCGAACGGCAGAGCCACATAGTTGGCCCGGACGGTGACCCCAGCCTCCCGGACGCGTGTGTGCGAGACACGCGCGCAGGCGCCGCATCCTGCTCCGCTTCAAAGCGCCCTCGAGAAGCGCCCCTCACGAACAGGACACAGTGAACTTAAGCGCGCTTCAGAACACGGGGATGCGTATCCCCATCACGAAATGTTTCGAGCCGCGCGCCAGCAATACTCTCCGCCGTCATTCCGGGGCGCGCGTTTGCGCGAGCCCGGAATCCATCGCGGTGTTGGAGAAATGGATTCCGGGTTCGCGCGAAGAGGCGCGCCCCGGAATGACAGAAACAACAGCTGTATCGCTCTGCTTGATCGTGTCCCTGCATCACCACGATATGCGGTGGTTATGGGTCCCCGCTTTCGCGGGGACGACATCGAATGTTTGGTGAGTGCGTCGCCTTAAAAATCCAGCTTGTCGCTGATCGCCGCGATGCCGGCCTTGGCGCAGGCCTCGTCGGCATCGCCGCCCGGTGCACCCGACACGCCGATGCCGCCGAGCATCGTGCCGCCGGCTTCGATCACCACGCCGCCGCCGATCAGCACCACATTGGGAAGTTGGCGCAGGCCCTGCATCGCGGGCGCCTGTGTTGCGGCGACAAGATCGGTGGTGTTGCTCTTGAAGCTGACCGCGGTCCACGCCTTGCCGGTTGCCGTGGGCGGCGTGTGCGCACCCGCGAAGCGATCGCGCAGCATCACCTGCGGCGTGCCGGAACGATCGACCACCGCAACCGACACCTGGTAGCCGCGCTTGCGGCAATCGTTGAGCGCCGCCTTCGCCGCGTCGAGCGCGATCTCGGGGTTGAGCGACTTGGTGGCGACGGTCGCGTCCTGCGCACGCGACGGAGCCGAGGCGAGGGCGCAGACAGCCGCCATCGCCAGCAGAGTGTGTATCTTCATCCCGTTATCTCCGCCTGGCTTGCAGCCGGCCTACTTGTTGACCGGCGATTCCGGATCGAACAGCAGCGCGACAAGATCCTTGATCTGCTGCTCGCTCAGCACCTTGTTCGCGCCGAAGCGCGGCATGTTGGAGCATGCGAGCACGGCCTGCGAATCGTAGATCTTGGTGAAAGCGTTTTTGATCTCGTCCGGTGCGTATTTGCGGTCCTTGCCGTAGTTGGTCAGGCTTGGCCCGAGCGTGCCGAAGGAGACTTCGGACTTTTCCAGCTGATGGCAGGCGTAGCAGTTGCCGCCCGCGACCGTGTCCGGTGGATCGGAGAACTGCCCGCCCCGGCCGTTGTTGGCGACCTTGCGGCCTTCCTTCCAGTCGCCGAGGAATTTTCCGTCGGCGGGATAGACCACCTTGGCAAGCTCACGCTGCACGATCTTGTCGGCTTCCGCCGAGGGCACGTTGTTGTGATAGGCGTTGCAGGTCTTCAGCGTCTCGTCCGGAACGATGCGCTCCTGCCATTCCGGCGGCGCCTTGCCGAAGGTTGCCTTCACATAGGCATCGACGATGGCGGGATCGATGGTCTTAGGTGCGTCCTTGGGCGCGGTCTGCGCGGATGCGGAGAACGGCAGGGCGATAAAACCAGCGGCGAGAACCAGCGCGGTGATCTTGATTGTCTTTGTCATGATGCGCTCCTCTCTCAACGCTTGATCGACGGGACGTTGATTTCGCCGCCCGCGGCCTGTTTCTGCAGGAACACGGTCAGCGCGGTGAGGGCGTCGGAGGCATATTCAGGCACCGGCCAGCGCTGCTGCCGGTAACAGTCCCACAGCCGGTGCTGCATGGTGCGCAGCGCGCCCTGCGACACGCGATATGTCGGCCAGCTCGCCATGGTTTCCTGCGGCAGCTTGCCGGGCTTCGACAGGTCCGGCAGACCCTGAAGCCGGATGCGCTTGCCTTCCTCCGCATGGCAAGTCGAGCAGGAGAAATCGTTCACGCCGCCGCGCCGATAGAACAGCGCTTCGCCGACCGCAGCCATTTCCTGCTCTTTCGGATGGCTGAGCGGAATGTCGATCTTCATGCCGTTCGATTTGTTGGCGATGTAGGCGACGAGGTCTTCCATGTCGGAGGGCTTGCCCGGGCCGGAAAAGCGGCGCGCGATCACGTCCTTGGTGTCCAGACCCTGGATGTTGGTCATGCACCACAGCAGGCGCTGCTCAAGGTCCATCACCTTGTCGGCATCCTTGAAGTAGCGCGGCATCTTGGCGAAGGCGCCTTCCAGCTTGCCTGGGCCCTGACCGAGATCGCAGGTCTCAAGCGAGACGTCCTTGGTGCCGCGCTTCTGGCTCCAGAGCACTTCGCCGCGATCGACCGCGAGATAACCGGGGTTGGACATTGGATCGGAAATCATCGCGCGATAGCGCTCGATTTCCTTTTCGCTGGCGTCCTGCGCCAGAGCAGGGGCGCTCGATGCGCACATCAAAATCGCAAAGGCGATTGCCGACCGAATCGTGGTCCGTCTCATTCTGTGTCCCTCCCTCCGTCAGACCGTCTGCGCGGTCTTGTCGGTTCCCGGATTGCTCTGATGCACCAAGCCGATGCTGCTTTCGGATTGCCACACTAGAACATCTTTACATTCAAGAAAAAGAATATAATGATGTGAGCGGATCATGATAGATTAGGCTTGGCATCGTCAAGCGATACTATCGTCAAGGGATGCACAAGACTCCCGCAGGAGGAATCATTGATGAATTTGAAGTTCACTGAACCAACGCGCCGTGACGCGCTGACGCTCGCAGCGATCGCGGGTTTGACCGCTGTGCTCGCGCCGAAGATGGTGTTCGCGGATGAAGCGGCCGTCGCCGCCGAAATCAAGAAACTGTACGGCGACAAGAAACTCGACAGCGGCAAGATCAAGCTCGATGTGCCGGAGATCGCCGAGAACGGTCTCGTGGTACCGGTCAATGTCGAGGTCGAAAGCCCGATGACAGATTCGGATTACGTGAAGGCGGTGCATGTGTTCGCCGACGGCAATCCGCTGCCGGGCGTCGTGACCTACAAGTTCACGCCGGCCTGCGGCAAGGCTTCAGCCTCGACCCGCATGCGCCTCGCGCAGACGCAGAATATCGTGTGCGTCGCCGAGATGTCGAACGGCGCGCTCTACACCACAAAAGCCAATGTGAAAGTGACCATCGGCGGCTGCGGCGGCTAATCGGATCACTCAAGAAAAAATTCAGGCGAGGACATTTCCATGGCCAATGCACCCACACCGCGCGTTCGCGTTCCTGCCACTGCGAAGGCGGGCGAACTGATCGAAATCAAAACCCTCATTTCGCACGAAATGGAATCGGGCCAGCGCAAGGATTCGGCCGGCAAGGTCGTGCCGCGCAAGATCATCAACAAGTTCACCGCGACCTTCAACGGCAAGCCGGTATTCGAGGCGGACTGGAATCCGGCGATCTCGGCCAATCCGTATCAGTCGTTCTTCTACAAGGCGTCCGAGACCGGCGAGTTCACCTTCACCTGGAAGGATGACGACGGCTCGGAATACACCGCCAAGAACAAGCTGACGGTCGCCTGAGGCGGGACCGTCATTGCGAGGAGCGTGAGCGACGAAGCAATCCAGCTTCTCTCTCAAGAGTGGATTGCTTCGCTTCGCTCGCAATGACAGCTTTATTGTAGGTGGTCTGATGATATCGAGGCGGGAATTCCTGCAGGCGAGCGCGGCTGCGTCCGCGCTCACGATCGGCGGCGGACTGGGTCCGCTCGGGCGCGTCGCCGCGCAGCAGAAGCTGACGCAGGCGGACATTCTCAAGTTCGATCCGCTCGGCACGGTGACCATCCTCTATGTCGCGGACAATCACGCGCAGCTGATGCCGCTGTATTTCCGCGAGCCGTCGGTCAATCTCGGCGTCGGCGCGGACAAGGGCCTGCCGCCGCATCTCACCGACGAAGCGTTCCGCAAATACTTCAACATTGCTGCCGGCTCCGCCGATGCCTATGCGCTCACCGCGGATGATTTCGTATCGCTGGCGCGCAACTACGGCCGCATGGGCGGCATGGATCGTGTTGCGACCCTCATCAATGCGGTGCGCGCCGAGCGCGGCGAGGACAAGGTGCTGCTGTTAGACGGCGGCGACACCTGGCAAGGAAGCTGGACCTCGCTGCAGACCAAGGCGCAGGACATGATCGATGTCATGTCGGCGCTGAAAGTCGATGCCATGGTCGGCCACTGGGAATTCACCTATGGCGCAGAGCGCGTCAAAGAAATCGCCGACAAGGCGCCGTTCGCATTCCTTGCGCAGAACATCCGCGACAACGAATGGCAGGAGCCGGTGTTCGAGCCGCGCAAGATGTTCGAGAAGGGCGGTGCGAAGATCGCCGTGATCGGACAGGCATTGCCGCGCACGGCGGTGGCCAATCCGCGCTGGATGTTCCCGAAATGGGAGTTCGGCATCCGCGAAGAGGATATGCAGAAGCAGGTCGACGAGGCCCGCGCCGATGGCGCGCAGATCGTCGTGCTGCTCTCGCATAACGGCTTCGACGTCGACCGCAAGCTCGCAGGCCGCGTCAAGGGCCTCGACGTGATCCTGACCGCGCATACGCATGATGCGATGCCGGGTCTTTTGCGTGTCGGCGACACGGCGCTGGTCGCGACCGGGTCGCACGGCAAGTTCGTCTCGCGCCTCGACATTGAGGTGAAGGACAGGAAGGTCGCGGGCGTCCGCTTCAAGCTGATGCCGGTGTTCACCGATGCGATCAAACCGGATGCCGCGATGAGCGCGCTGGTGGAAAAGGTGAGGGCGCCGTTCGCCAAGGACCTGGCGAAGGTGATCGGCAAGACGGATTCGCTGCTCTATCGCCGCGGCAACTTCAACGGCACGTTCGACGATCTGATCTGCGATGCGATGCTGTCCGAGCGCGACGCCGAGATCGCGCTGTCGCCGGGCTTCCGCTGGGGCGGGACGCTGATCCCTGACAGCCCGATCACATGGGAAGACGTCACCAACGCCACCGCGATTACCTATCCGAACTGCTATCGCAACCAGATGACCGGCGCGCAGCTCAAGGAAATCCTTGAAGACGTCGCCGACAACATCTTCCACCCCGATCCCTATTTCCAGGGCGGCGGCGACATGGTCCGCATCGGCGGCATGGGTTACTCCATCGATGTGTCCAAGCCGATGGGCTCGCGCATTTCCGATCTCACGCATCTGAAATCCGGCAAGCCGATCGATGCGGCGAAGAGCTACAGCGTCGCGGGCTGGGCCAGCGTCAACGAAGGCACGCAGGGCCCGCCGATCTGGGATGTGGTGTCGGCGCATGTTTCGAAGCGCGGCACCGTGAAGGTCGAGCCGAACACCGCTGTCAAAGTCTCAGGCGCGTAAGTGAAGGCGCTCACATGCACGCTCGCGATCAACATATTCACGTATCGAGATAAATAGAAAGGATGCCGCATGAGTGACACATCATCTGCGGATATTCTCAGCCGCCGGAAATTCCTCGGTGCTGCAGGCGTCGTCGGCGCAGGCGCTGCGCTCGGCGCGAAGTCCGCGCTGGCGCAAGAGGCAAAACCCGATCCGCTGATCACCGAGATCCAGGACTGGAACCGCTATCTCGGCGATGGCGTGCAGAAGACGCCGTACGGCATGCCCTCGAAGTTCGAGAAGAATGTGATTCGCCGCGATGTGTCGTGGCTGACCGCGTCGCCGGAATCCTCGGTGAACTTCACGCCGCTGCACGAACTCGACGGCATCATCACGCCATCGGGCCTCTGTTTCGAGCGGCATCACTCGGGCGTCGCGGAGATCAATCCCGCCGATCATCGCCTGATGGTCAACGGCCTTGTGGACAAGCCGCTGGTGTTCACGATGGACGACATCAGGCGCATGCCGCGCGTGAATAAGATCTATTTCCTCGAATGCGCGGCGAATTCCGGCATGGAGTGGCGCGGCGCGCAGCTCAACGGCTGCCAGTTCACTCACGGCATGGTTCACAACGTCATGTACACCGGCGTTTCATTGAAGACCGTGCTGGATGAAGCGGGCCTCAAACCGAACGCGAAGTGGCTGATGCTGGAAGGCGCGGATGCCGCCGCCATGAACCGCTCGCTCCCCATTGAGAAGGCGCTGAACGATTGCCTGCTCGCCTTCGGCATGAACGGCGAGGCATTGCGGCCCGAACAAGGCTATCCGCTGCGCGCGGTGATCCCCGGCTGGGAAGGCAATCTCTGGGTGAAATGGATTCGCCGCATCGAGGCTGGCGACCAGCCGTGGCAGACCCGCGAGGAGACGTCGAAATACACGGACCTTTTGGCGGACGGACGTTCGCGCAAACATACTTTCGTCATGGATGCAAAGTCGGTGGTGACCAATCCGTCGCCGCAGGCACCGCTGAAATACAAGGGCCGCAATGTGCTGAGCGGCTTTGCCTGGTCCGGCCGCGGTACGGTCAAGCGCGTCGATGTGACCATGGACGGCGGACGCAACTGGCAGACCGCCCGCATCGACGGGCCGGTGTTCGACAAGTCGCTGGTGCGTTTCTATGTCGACTTCGACTGGAACGGGCAGGAGCTGATGATCCAGTCCCGCGCGATGGATTCGACGGGCTATGTGCAGCCGACCAAGGACGAACTGCGCAAGGTGCGCGGCGTCAATTCGATCTACCACAACAACGGCATTCAGACCTGGCTGGTGCGTTCAGGCGGGGAGACTGAAAATGTCGAGATCGGCTAAGGCCACGGCGTTCGCGTTGCTTGCTGGCGTGGCGCTCGTCGCCGCCACGCCGCAGGGCCATGCGCAGCAAATTGCCACACAGGCGACAACGAAGACCTCGTCTAAGCTTGGACTCGGACGTCCCGCGCTGCCGGAAGAAATCAAGGCGTGGGATACGGATGTGCGGCCGGACGGCAAGGGATTGCCACCGGGCAAGGGCACGGTGAAGCAGGGGGATGCGTTGTTTCAGGAGCGCTGCGCTTCGTGTCATGGCGAATTCGGCGAAGGCGCGGGCCGCTGGCCGGTCTTGGCAGGTGGCGCGGGAACGCTGAAGGCGGACCGTCCCGACAAGACCATCGGCTCGTTCTGGCCGGACCTGTCGACCGCGTTCGACTACATCAAGCGCGCGATGCCATACGGCAATGCACGTTCGCTGACCGACGATGACGTTTATGCCCTGACGGCGTACCTTCTCAGCATGAATGATATCGTCAAGGACGAGAATTTCGAACTCAGCGACAAGAACTTCACGTCGATCAAGATGCCGAATGCCGCGGCCTTCTATGACGACGACCGCGAGACAGCCGAAAAGCAGTTCTGGAAGAAGGACCCGTGCATGAAAGACTGCCGTGCTGCACCGAAAGTCACCGGCCGGGCGATCTCGGTGGACGTGACGCCCGACAGCAAGGCAGGACCGAAAGTCGATTGATGAAACGCCCGCCGGCACGTGCGATGCTTTTTGTTCTGGCGGCGGGGGCGGCGCTGGAAAATGCTGCTGCCGGAGACCGGGAACTTGGAGAGTATTTATCGACGGAATGTGTAACCTGTCACCGTGCTTCGGGCGCTGCTCAGGGCATTCCGAAAATCACGGGATGGCCGGAAGACCAGTTCATCGCCGTGATGAATGCCTACAAGGACAAGCAGCGCGACAATCCCGTGATGCAAACCATCGCAGGACGGCTCGAGGCAGGTGACATTGCGGCTCTGGCGGCTTATTTCAGAACCCAGAAGTAAATGGTTTCAAAAATTCCGGAGGGTGTCATGACAGACCAGAATGGCTCGGCAACGCGGCGCAGTCTCATTATCGGAGCTGCTGCGGGCGGTTTGGCCGCGGCAACGGCGCAGGCGGCACCGCAGTCCGTCGCCATGGCGGACCTGAAGAAGGAAGGCGATGTCGCGTGTCTTTATCACTGCGACTACGGCGACAACGCGCGCTTCGCCCAGACGCTGAACAACATCTCGAACCATTATTCGGCTTACGGCTCCGATCCGTTCGGCCTGCAACTGGTGATCGTCGCCCACAGCGTGTCGGTGAAGTATTTCCTGAGCACGCTGGAAGGAACGCCCTGGAAGGATGAGACCATCGATCCGGCGCTGTTCGAGCGTGTCACCGCGCTCGCCAAGAACGGCCTCAAGGTTCTTCTGTGCGAGATCACGTTCCAGCGGCTGAAGCTCGACAAGGCCAAGGTGAAGGACGCGCCGTTCATCAGTTTCGTGCCGTCGGGTGTTGCCACCGTCGCGGCGCTGCAATCGAAAGGCTTTGCCTATCTCAAGGTCGGCTGATCGGACCGGCCGGCTGAATCCGGTTTTTCAATAGAACATTGGGGGCATGATGAGCATCAATCGTCGGCAGTTGATTTCAGGATCGGCATCGTTCGCGGGCGTGATGTTGTTCGGCGGGCCCGCTGTGCTCGGGCAAGGCAAGCCGCGCGTGGTGGTGATCGGCGGCGGCGCGGGCGGCGCGACAGCCGCCAAATACCTCGCCAAGGACAGCGCGGGCGCGATTGCCGTCACGCTGGTCGAGCCGCTGGCCAAGTATCAGACCTGCTTCCACAGCAATCTCTATCTCGGGGGTTTCAGGGATTATCCCTCGATCACCCACGGCTACGGCGGATTGAAGAAACTCGGCGTCACGGTGGTCGCCGACCGCGCCGCCAAGATCGACCGTGACAAGAAGGAGGTCATTCTCGCGAACGGCAAGAAGCTGCCCTATGACCGGCTGGTCGTCTCGCCTGGCATCGACCTGAAATACGATTCCGTTCCGGGCTGGTCGCAGGCGGCGGAGGAAGCCATGCCGCACGCCTGGAAGCCGGGCGCGCAGACGCTGCTGCTCAAGAAAAAGCTCGATGCGGTGCCGAACGGCGGCGTCATCGTGATGATCGCGCCGCCCAATCCCTATCGATGCCCGCCCGGTCCTTATGAGCGCGTGTCGATGATGGCGCATGCGCTGAAAAAGGCGCGCAAGGATCGCTCCAAGATTTTTGTGATTGATCCCAAGGAAAGTTTCTCGAAACAGGCGCTTTTCCAGGAAGGCTGGGAAAAACACTACAAGGGCCTGGTCGAATGGCTCGGGCCCAAGGTGCATGACGGGTTGAAATCGGTCGATCCCAAGACGGGCACCGTTGTCACCGGGTTCGAGACCTACAAGAACGCAGCGCTGGTCAACGTCATCCCGGCGCAGATGGCGGGCGCCATCGCGCGGGATGCCGGCCTTGCCAACACGACCGGTTACTGCGCCATCGATCCGGCAAGCATGAAGTCGTTGGCCGATCCCAACATCTACGTGCTCGGCGATGCCTGCATCGCCGGCGACATGCCGAAATCCGCGTTCTCCGCCAACAGCCAGGCCAAGGTCGCGGCCATGATGATCCGGGGCGAACTGGTGTCGGCGCGCACGTTCCCCGCGCGCTACACCAACACCTGCTGGAGCCTGATCGACACCGACGACTGCGTGAAGATCGGCGGGGCCTATGAGCCGAAGGACGGTAAGATCGCGGCGTCATCCACCTTCGTGTCCAAGACTGGCGAGGATGCCGAACTGCGCAAACAAACCCAAGCCGAAAACATGGGCTGGTACGCCGGAATTACAGCCGATATGTTTGCGTGATATGTCCATCGCCGACGGAACCCGCCGCGACGCGGCGGGTTTCGGTGACGTCTCCTCCCGCCAGCCCGCTTCAAAGGTCAAAACATATGATTGCTCGTTCGTTTGCCGCTGCCCTCGCTTTTGCCGCCGCCGTCAGTTTCGCCGGCACCGCCAACGCTCAGGACGTCGCCGCGGGTGAGAAGTCCTTCAACAAGTGCCGCGCCTGCCATCAGGTTGGTGAAACGGCGAAAAACAGCGTCGGCCCCGAGTTGAACGGCCTGTTCGGCCGCAAGTCGGGCAGCGTCGCGGGTTACAACTATTCCGAAGCCAACAAGAATTCCGGCATCACCTGGGACGAGGCGGTGTTCGCCGAATACATCAAGGACCCGAAGGCGAAGATCCCCGGGACCAAGATGGCCTTCGCGGGCATCAAGAAGGACGACGAGATCAAGGATCTCACCGCCTATCTCAAGCAGTTCGGCGCCGACGGGAAGAAGAAGTAAGAGCCCGTCATTCCGGGGCGCGCTTTCGCGCGAGCCCGGAATCTTCATCAGTTGTCATCATGTCTGGATTACGGATCAGCCCGCAAAACGGGCTGTCCGGAATGACAGCTTCTAAGCCGCTCCACGCGCCTGCCGGGCCGCTTCGACCATGTTGGTCAGCGCCGACCTGACCTCCGGCCAGCCGCGGGTCTTGAGGCCGCAATCCGGATTGATCCAGATCTGGTCCGCCGTCAAATGGCTGCGGGCCTTCTCGATCAGACCGGTCATCTCCTCGACATCGGGCACGCGCGGCGAATGGATGTCGTAGACGCCCGGTCCGATTTCGTTCGGATACTTGTAGGTCACGAAGGCGTCGAGCAGTTCCATCTTCGACCGTGAGGTCTCGATCGAGATCACGTCGGCATCCATCGCGCCGATGGCGTCGATGATGTCGTTGAACTCCGAATAGCACATGTGGGTGTGGATCTGCGTTTCATCCGCGACGCCCGAGGCCGTGATGCGGAAGCTGCCCACCGCCCAGTCGAGATAGGTTTTCCACTCGGACCGCCGCAGCGGAAGACCTTCGCGAAGCGCCGCCTCGTCGATCTGGATCATGGTCGCGCCGGCCTTTTCGAGATCGGTCACCTCGTCGCGGATCGCGAGCGCGATCTGGCGGCATGACTTGCTGCGCGGAATGTCGTCGCGCACGAACGACCAGTTGAGGATGGTCACAGGACCTGTGAGCATGCCCTTCATCGGACGCTTTGTCAGCGACTGGGCATATTTCCACCATTCGACCGTCATCGGCTTCGGCCGCGAGACATCACCGAACAGGATCGGCGGGCGCACGCAGCGCGAGCCGTAGCTCTGCACCCACGCGCTCTTGGTGAAGGCGAAGCCTGAAAGCTGCTCGCCGAAATACTGCACCATGTCGTTGCGTTCGAATTCGCCGTGTACCAGCACGTCGAGACCGATCGTTTCCTGCCATTCCACGGTGCGTCTGGTTTCCTCGCGCAGAAACTCGTCGTATTGAGCCATAGTGATCGTGCCCTTGGCGAAGGCGGCGCGCGCCTTGCGCACGTCGCTGGTCTGCGGGAACGAGCCGATGGTCGTGGTCGGAAAGACCGGCAGCTTGAACCTCGCGCGCTGAATCTGCGCGCGCCGGGCAAAGGCACTGCGGCGGTTGGCCATGTCCGCCGTGATCGCGGCGACACGTTCGGCAACCGCCTTGTTGTGCACTTTCGGCGAGGCCTTGCGCGCGGCGGCGGCTGCGGCCGAGGCCGCAAGTTCGTCTTTCACCGTGTTGCGTCCGACGGCGAGCGCCCGTCCGAGCGCAGAAAGCTCGCTCATCTTCTGCAACGAGAAGGCGAGCCAGCTCTTGAGATCCGCATCGAGCGCGGTTTCCTGATCGAGGTCGATCGGCACATGCAGCAGCGAGCATGACGGGGCGATTTCGATCAAATGCGCGCCGCGCCCGGTAACGACTGGCTCGATGCGATCGAGAATGGCCGGCAGGTTCGCGCGCCAGATGTTGCGTCCGTCGATGACGCCGAGCGAAATCACGCGATCCGCAGGCATCTTGCTCAAGACCGTATCGATCTCACCCTTGCCGCGCACCAGATCGAGATGCACGCCCGCGACGGGCAGCTTGGCGACGAGATCGGCGTTGTCGCCGAGTTCACCGAAGTAGGTGGCCAGCATGATCTTGGTGCCGGGCACCTTGAGCGCGAGTTCGCTGTAGGCCGTCTTCAACGCAGCCTTTTCGTTCGCATCGAGATCGAGTACGAGGCACGGTTCGTCAAGCTGCACCCAGTCCGCGCCTTCTGTTGCGAGCTTGTTGAGCACTTCGATATAAACCGGCAACAGCCTGTCCAGCAGCGACAGGTTGCTGAACGAGGCGTCATGGCTCTTGCCGAGCTTGAGGAATGTCACCGGGCCGACCAGCACCGGCCGCGTCCGATAGCCGAGCGCCCTGGCTTCCCTGTATTCGTCGATCGGCTTGGTCGAGGACAGTGCGAAGGTCTGTTCCTTCGAGAATTCCGGCACCATGTAGTGATAGTTGGTGTCGAACCACTTGGTCATTTCCTGCGCGGGCGCGCCATGACCGTGGTGATGATGCACATGGCCGTGTTCACATGCAGCGTCTTCGCCCTGGGAGCCGCGCGCCATCGCAAAATAAGTTGCGAGCGAAACCTCGCCGCCTGTCCAGTTGTAGACATCCGGAATGGCGCCGACCATCACACTGGTGTCGAGCACCTGATCGTAGAAAGAGAAGTCGTTCGAGGGAATGACGGTCACGCCGCGCGCTTTCTGGCGCGCCCAGTTGTCGGCGCGAAGCTGCGCCGCCGTTTTGAGGAGCGAAGCCTCGTCGATCCTGCCGGACCAGTAGTTCTCCAGCGCGGTTTTCAGCTCGCGGCGCGGACCGATCCGTGGCGTGCCCAGCGTGGCGACGGGAATGGAAGTAACGGAAGACGAATTCGACATCGGAAACCCCGTGATGTTGGGGCAGGGGCCGGACATGCGCGAACAACAGAGACGGCGGCGCCGTTCTCTCGCAAGCGACACACCGGGGCACCCCGCCCGTGGACGTAATGTGATCGCGGCAGGTCTCCTGGCTCACGGTTCAACGCCTTACGTCCGGCCTTCCCGAGGCTTTCGCCTCAGTGGCATCGATGGACAGGCTCACCGTCTACAGTTGCGGGGGCAGCTCCGGACTTGCGCGATCCAAAACCGCGCGCACCGCATTCCCTCTTGGCTCCGGGCAACGTGCCCGCAGAACCGCGATGGTCACGTTATGTGAAGCGGCTCGCGCCGGGTCAAAGGGAAAGCTTCCCACTGCGGCGGCGTGGACCGCGTCCCCGTGGCCAGTGGGCAGCGATCCGGCGAGAATCGTGGAAGCAGATTTCCGTCGGCGCGATCTGCTGACCGGATTCCCGGCCGCTTTTTCCTCGCGCGCCGAAAAAAACTTTGGCGGTTTTCCTTGGGTATTTTGAGCAATCGCGATCTTTTGTCCCGCTATCCACATCCGCCTCGCTTGACTTGGCATCGCGAAGCACACCAGATGTGGGTGTCACGGTTCCGCCCGGTCGCAAGACTTGGTGGCGAAGATGGGAAGCCGGTGAGTTGCACTCCGACGCGACAAATCCGGCGCTGCCCCCGCAACTGTAAGCAGTGAGTTGAATCCGACCGATGTCACTGATGCGTTTTCGCATCGGGAAGACCGGATTCAGCGCCGAACTGCGAGCCAGGAGACCTGCCGCGACACCAAAGAACGTCCACGGGCGGGGTGTCCGGCGGTCGCGTGCTTCGGTGCGTTCGCGCGCCGTGACCATGCGCCTTCGGCCCAAGCCCCCAGAAAATTGCAACACGCACGGGGTCTGCCGATGTCACTCTCGATCGAACGCGAAGCCGCCAAATCCGCTCCTCTCATTCAGTTGCGTTCCGAGTCACTGGCTGTCCCTGCGGCGGAGCCGCCGCTCCAGATCATCCGGCGCAACGGCACGGTCTCGCCGTTCGATGCCAGCAAGATCTCGATCGCGATGACCAAGGCGTTCCTCGCCGTCGAGGGGCACACCGCGGCGGCGTCGCGCCGCATTCACGAGGTGATCGAGCAACTGACCAACGAAGTCGTCAGCGCGCTGACCCGCCGGATCGGCGAGGGCCGCACTTTCCACATCGAGGATGTTCAGGATCAGGTCGAACTGGCGCTGATGCGCAGCGAGCACCACAAGGTTGCCCGTGCCTACGTGCTCTATCGCGACGAACGTCAGCGTCAGCGCGCCGAAGCCGCCGCCGCCAAGCCAGTGAAGGCATCCTCCGAGCCGCAGTTGCATGTCACGCTCGGCAACGGCACGCGCGTGCCGCTCGATGTCGAGCGCCTGACCCTGATTATTCAGGAAGCGTGCGCCAATCTCGACGGCGTCGATGCCGCGCCAGTGCTCGCTGAAACAAAGCGCAATCTTTACGACGGCATCAGCCAGGACGAGCTTGCGCTGGCCGGCATCATGGCCGCGCGCACGCTGGTGGAGCAGGAACCGAACTACGCGTACGTCAGCGCGCGTCTGCTGCTCGACAAGCTGCGCACCGAGGTTCTCTCGTTCGTACATGCCGCGCAGATCAGCGCCACGCAGGCGGACATGGCGGCGCGCTACGTCGAGTACTTCCCGGTCTATGTCAAGAAAGGCATCGAAGCCGAACTGCTCGATCCTGAACTGGCGCGCTATGACCTGAAGCGGATCGCGGCGGCGCTGAAGCCGGAGCGCGATCTGTCGTTCCAGTTCCTCGGCTTGCAGACGCTGTACGATCGCTACTTCCTGCATCAGGACGGCAACCGCATCGAACTGCCGCAGGCGTTCTTCATGCGCGTGGCGATGGGCCTTGCGATTCGCGAGATCGACCGCGAGGCGCGCGCCATCGAGTTCTACAACCTGCTGTCGTCGTTCGACTTCATGGCGTCGACGCCGACGCTGTTCAACTCCGGTACGCTGCGGCCGCAGCTCTCGTCCTGCTTCCTGACCACGGTGGCCGACGATCTCGACGGCATCTTCAAGTCGGTGAAGGACAACGCGCTGCTGGCGAAATATTCCGGCGGTCTCGGCAACGACTGGACCCGCGTGCGCGGCCTCGGCGCGCACATCAAGGGCACCAACGGCGAAAGCCAGGGCGTGGTGCCGTTCCTGAAAGTCGCCAACGACACCGCGATCGCGGTCAATCAGGGCGGCAAGCGCAAGGGCGCGGTCTGCGCCTATCTCGAGACATGGCATGTCGACATCGAGGAATTCCTCGACCTGCGCAAGAACACTGGTGACGACCGCCGCCGCACCCACGACATGAACACCGCGAACTGGGTGCCGGATCTGTTCATGCAGCGCGTCGAGGCCGATGGCGAATGGACGCTGTTCTCGCCGGACGAGGCGCCGGACCTGCACGATCTTTACGGCAAGGCGTTCGCCGAGCGTTACGCTTTCTATGAAGCGAAGGCTGCGCGCGGCGAGATGCGCGTGTTCAAGACGCTGCGCGCCACGGATCTGTGGCGCCGCATGCTGACCATGCTGTTCGAGACCGGACATCCCTGGATCACCTTCAAGGACCCGTGCAATCTTCGTTCGCCGCAGCAGCATGTCGGCGTCATCCACTCGTCGAATCTCTGCACCGAAATCACGCTGAACACGTCGGACGACGAGGTGGCGGTGTGCAATCTCGGTTCGGTCAATCTGCTCAATCACGTGGGTGAGGGCGGCATCGATCACGCGCGGCTGAAGCGGACGATCTCGACCGCGATGCGGATGCTGGACAATGTCATCGACATCAATTTCTACACCATCCCGGAAGCGCGCCGCTCCAACCTGCAACATCGGCCGGTCGGTCTCGGCCTGATGGGCTTTCAGGATGCATTGCACGCGCTGCGAATCCCGATGGCGTCGGATGCGGCTGTCGCATTTGCGGACACCAGCATGGAAGCGATCTCCTTCCATGCGATCTCGGCGTCGGTCGATCTTGCCGCCGAACGCGGTCAGTATCCGTCGTTCAAGGGATCGCTGTGGAGCAGGGGCATCCTGCCGATCGATTCGATCGAGATTCTGGCCGATGCGCGCGGTGGTCTTGATGCTGACTGGTCGGCAACGCTGGACTGGACTGCGCTGCGGGCGCGGGTGCAGTCGGTCGGCATGCGCAACTCCAATGTGATGGCGATTGCGCCGACGGCGACCATTTCCAACATCTGCGGCGTGGCGCAGTCGATCGAGCCCGCCTACCAGAACCTCTATGTCAAATCGAACATGTCCGGCGATTTCACCGAAGTGAACGAGTTTCTGGTTCGCGATCTGAAAGCCCGCGGCCTTTGGGACGAGGTGATGGTGTCGGACCTCAAGTACTTCGACGGCAGTGTCGGCTCCATCGACCGTGTGCCGGACGATCTGAAACTGCTCTACGCAACGGCGTTCGAGATCGACAGCGCGTGGCTGATCGAGGCTGCGGCACGGCGGCAGAAATGGATCGATCAGGCGCAGTCGCTGAACCTCTACATCGCCAATCCGTCGGGCAAAAAACTGGACCAGCTTTATCGCCTCGCATGGACGCGCGGATTGAAGACCACCTACTACCTGCGCTCGCGCAGCGCCACGCATGTGGAGAAATCCACGCTCAAGGGCACCGACGGCAAGCTCAACGCGGTCTCGTCAACGCCTCTCGCGTCACTGCCGGTGAACAAGCCCATCGTCATATCGCAGGCCTCGACCGCGCCGGATCTGTCCGATGCGGTGGCGTGTTCGATCGACAATCCCGATTGCGAGGCGTGCCAGTAAGCAGCCTCGCCGTCATTGCGAGCGAAGCGAAGCAATCCACCTTTGAAAAGTCACGGATTGCTTCGTCGGCTTCGCCTCCTCGCAATGACGAAATTGGCAACATCCGACGTTAGACAAGAAAGACGATCTTCATGCTCGACTGGTCCGAACCCGCACCTGCTAAACCTGCTACCAACCTGCCGCCCATCCTGACCGGTAAGCCTGTCGTATCGGAGCAAGCCGATCCAACCGGCCTCGGCACCATCGACCGCAAGGGTGGCCGCGTCTCGGTCGACGACAAGGCGATGATCAACTGCCGCGCCGACGTCAATCAATTGCTGCCGCTCAAGTACAAATGGGCATGGGAGAAATATCTCGCCGGCTGCAACAATCACTGGATGCCGACGGAAGTGTCGATGCAGGCCGACATCGCGCTGTGGAAATCGCGCGACGGCCTCACCGACGACGAGCGCCGCGCCATCAAGCGCAACCTCGGATTCTTCGCGGCCTCCGAAAGCCTCGTCGCCAACAACATCGTGCTGGCGATCTATCGCCACCTGACCAATCCCGAGTGTCGCCAGTACCTGCTGCGTCAGGCCTTCGAGGAAGCGATCCACACCCACACCTTCCAGTACATCGTGGAAAGCCTCGGCCTCGATGAGGGCGAGCTGTTCAACATGTATCGCGAGGTGCCTTCGATCACCGACAAGGCGGCGTGGGCGCTCAAGCACACCCAGAATCTGGAAGACCCGGACTTCAAGACCGGCACGCCGGAAGCCGACCGGGCGCTGCTGCGCGACCTGATCACCTTCTATGTCTGCTTCGAGGGGATGTGGTTCTACACCGGCTTCGCGCAGATCCTGTCGCTCGGCCGCCGCAACAAGATGGTCGGCATCGCCGAGCAGTATCAGTACATCCTGCGCGACGAGAGCATCCATCTGAACTTCGGTATCGACGTGATCAACCAGATCAAGATCGAGAATCCGCATCTGTGGACCGGCGAATTCCAGGAGGAGGTCCGCGGAATGATCCGCGAAGCGGCCGAACTGGAAGCAGCCTATGGCCGCGATACCATGCCGCGCGGGTTCCTCGGCCTGAACGCAGCGCTGTGCGAGCAGTACATGCACTTCATCGCCAACCGCCGCTGCGCCCAGCTTGGACTGACCCGCGTGTTCGACGAGACCGACAATCCCTTCCCGTGGATGTCGGAGGCGATGGACCTGAAAAAGGAGAAGAACTTCTTCGAGACCCGCGTGATCGAGTACCAGAACGGCGGCGCGCTGAGCTGGGAATAAGGCGTTAATCTTTGGCGCCTCGCGGTGCCGGGATACGGTGCAAATCCCGCGATTGCACACGAACGTTGCAAGAAACGCCCGCTGAGCGGGCGTTTTTTGCTGCGTGAGGTAGCAATTTACGGGGTGTTATTCAATTTTGTTTACCTTGAGGCACTTTGCGCCGGTTGGCTGTCCGGCGGGTTTGGCATGCAAAAAGAATTTTTGGGGGTTGGGAATGGGCTGGTTCAAGAGCACTCCGGCAAAGCAGAAGGTCAACGTCAGCTTTCTTTCCAACCTGCGATTCCGAACCAAGATCATGCTCGGTTTCATCACCGTGCTGGGCATCTCCGCCATCAATATGGGTGTCGCCTATTTCGGCTTTGAGCGGATCGCCGAGGGCGTCCAGTCCTATCAGGGCATTGTCGCCGAGACCGACAGCGCGCGTGACATCGACCGCGAACTCGCGGCATATCAGCTTCTCGCGCGTTATTATGTGACGACCGGCCTTCCAGCCGACGAGGAGGCTGCACGCGCTGCGGAGACTGCCCTTGGTGCCGCCATCGAACGCGCTGCCCGGGTCGCCACCGCCGGCAACCGGAAGAGCGTTCTCAATCTTTCGGCCAGCTACAGCGAGTTCGCCGGACTATTCGGCGAGGTCATCAAGCTCAAGACCGATAACGCCGCGATCGCGTCGAACCAGTTGCTCCGGATGGGCAACGTCATCCGCTACAAGTTCGACGATCTGGCGGATACCGCGATCCTAGCGGGTCTGACGTCGATCCAGCAGAACGCCAAGGAACTGGCGACCCACTCCGCGTCCATTACCTCCAACATCAGCAACTACGTGCTGCGCCCCGACGCCGCCGTCGCCAACAGCGTCAATGCCCGCATGCAGCTTCTGAAGAACAGTTTCGGCACACTGACCGCCGACGATGCGAAACTCACATCGAAGATTGCGGAGATCACCCAGGAGCTCGATGCCTACAAGGCGGCATTCACCAAGTTTGTCGAGAACACCGCGAAGATCGCAGCGCTGTCCACAAAGATGAACGAGGCGGCGGCGAGCGTGACGCAGGAAGCGAAGACCATCAAGGACGGCTTGCTTGCACAGCAGACCCGGCTCGCGAAGGAATCCGCCGAGGCCGCGCACAGCACCGGCAAGTTCGTGACCATTCTCGGCGGCGGCGGCATCGCGTTTGGCGCGTTGCTCGCCTGGATGCTGGGCCGGGGAATTTCACGCCCGATGATCGGCATGTGCGATGCGATGCGTCAGCTTGCCAGTGGCAATTTCGATGTCGTCCTGCCGGGCCTTGGCCGCAAGGATGAAATCGGCGAGATGGCCGGCGCGGTTGAAGAGTTCAAGATGCGGGCTGTCGCCAAGGCGCAGAGCGAGGCGGCGGAACGCGAAGAGCAAGGCAAGTCCGCCAGCGCCGCGCGCAGCGCCGAGCTTCATCGTTTCGCGGACAATTTTGAAACCGCGGTCGGCGGGATCGTGTCGAGCGTATCGGCCTCGGCCAGCCAGCTTGAAGCGTCCGCGACGACCCTGACGCGAACCGTCGAGGCGACCCAGATGCTGTCGGGCAAGGTGGCCGGCGCATCCGAGGAAGCATCCTCCAACGTGCAATCGGTGGCGGCGGCGACGGAAGAGCTCTCGGCGTCGGTTGTCGAGATCGGCCGCCAGGTCCAGGAATCGAGCCGCATCGCCGCGGCGGCGGTGTCGCAGGCCGAAGCGACTGACGCACGCATCGCCAAGCTGTCGCGCGCGGCACAGGAAATCGGCGACGTGGTCAAGCTGATTACGGCGATTGCCGAGCAGACCAATCTGCTGGCGCTCAACGCCACCATCGAGGCGGCACGGGCGGGCGAGGCGGGACGCGGCTTTGCCGTTGTGGCGTCCGAGGTGAAATCGCTGGCGAGCCAGACCGCGAAGGCGACCGACGAGATTTCGTCGCACATCGCCGGGATGCAGAGCGCGACGCAGGAATCGGTTTTCGCCATCAAGGAAATCGGCCAGACCATCGGCCAGATCTCGAAGATCGCCGGCAACATTGCCGCTGCCATCGAGCAGCAGAGCAATGCGACCACCGAGATCGCCCGCAACGTTCAGAGCGCCGCCGGCGGCACGCAGGAGATCGCGGAAGGCATCTCCGAGGTCAACCGCGGCGCGAGCGAAACCGGCACGGCGTCGGGCGAGGTGCTGAATTCGGCCCAGACGCTGGCGGTCGAAAGCACGCGGCTGCGTCAGGAGCTCGATCGCTTCATGGCGAACATCCGCGCGGCGTGATGGCTTGCTGCAACCTCGCCCCGTTCTGACGTGGGAGAGGGAGCAGGTTTTGCTCCCTCTGCCGTTGCGTGTTGATGAACCGTCAAGCCCGGCGCTGACGGCTGTGTGAGTTACTCCTAGTACGCATCCTTTTTGGCGCGTGCGTCTTTCGCGGTCTGCACGAGATTGAGCTGCTGCTCGATCTTGCCGAGCGCGTTTGCGAATTCCTTTCGCTCCGCCGCCGTGAGGCATGACAGGATGTCCTGTTCCTTGCGGAGCAGGCGGGGAATAAGCTCCTCATAGAGCGCGTGTCCCTTGCGGGTGAGCTGCAACGCCAGCTCGCGGCGGTCATCCACGTTCTCGACGCGTTCGATCAACTGCTTATCCAGCAGATGGGCGACGGCCCGGCTGATGGTCGATTTATGCGTCCGCGTGCAATAGGCGATGTATTGCGCCGTGCAGGCGTCATCGCGGAAACCGAGCGTCGCCAGCACCCGCCATTCGGGAATATCGAGGCCGTAGCGCTCGCTATACTCGCTGGAGAGTTCCGCGCTGACCTCGGCGGCCAGCCGATTCAGCCGGAACGGCACGAATTTGAAAAGATCGAGCTTCGTCAAGGAAAACGTCCATTTTGGCCAGGGGCCAGCCCGGTCCAGTTGGTTGCAGTTGCAACGATCATAGCCTTGGTCTATCCTGATGGCCAGCGTCAAATGCAGACGTGCAAACCACCGCGTCAGAGGCCTCGATCAAGAGGCCCGTCAGTCAAGCAGGGACGAAACGTGCCGGTATCACGGATTATTCAGTTCGGCTATCGTCGCCATCCCGATCAGGACCGGACGGCGGCGGATGCCGCGCGCCACCGGGTCGTGGTGGTGGGCGCGGGCCCCGTCGGCCTGACGCTGGCGATCGATCTTGCGCAGCGCGGGCACAGCGTCGTCCTGCTGGATGACGCCGACCGGATCGGCGACGGCTCGCGGGCGATCTGTTTCTCCAAACGTTCGCTGGAACTGTGGGACCGTCTCGGGGTCGGCGAACGCATGGTGGAGAAGGGCGTCGTGTGGAAGGTCGGCAAGATCTTCCTGAACGATGACATGCTCTACCGCTTCGACCTGCTGCCGGAAGACGGCCACAAGATGCCGGCCTTCATCAATCTCCAGCAGTATTACGCCGAGGCCTTTCTCGTCGATCGCGCCAGCGAACTGCCGCAGGTCGATCTGCGCTGGCGCAACAAGGTCGTCGGCCTCGACCAGCGCAACGATCATGTTGTGCTCGCGATCGACACGCCGGATGGACGCTATCACCTCAAGGCGGATTACGTTGTCGCCTGCGACGGCGCGCGCTCGATGCTGCGCGGCTTTGTCGGTGCGGAATTTTCCGGAGAAGTGTTCGAGGATCAGTTCCTGATCGCGGACGTCAAGATGACCGCTGAGTTTCCGACCGAGCGCTGGTTCTGGTTCGATCCGCCGTTCCATTCAGGCCAGTCCGCGCTGCTGCATCGTCAGCCCGACGATGTCTGGCGTATCGACCTGCAACTTGGACCGGATGCCTATCCCGCCGTCGAGCGGTTGCCGGAAAATGTCCGGCCGCGGATCGAGCGCATGCTGGGTCATGCCAATTTCGATTTCGAATGGATTTCGATCTACAAGTTCCAGTGCCGCCGCATGCAGCGCTTTGTGCATGAGCGCGTGATCTTCGCCGGCGACTCGGCACATCAGGTCTCGCCGTTCGGTGCGCGGGGTGCGAATTCCGGACTTGAGGATGCAGAAAACGTTGCGTGGAAGCTGTCGCTGATCTTGCGCGGCGATGCGCCGGCCACGTTGCTCGACAGTTACGAGATCGAGCGCAGCGCGGCCGCGGATGAGAACATCCGTGCGTCGACCCGCTCGACTGATTTCATCGCGCCGCATTCGGCGCAGGAGCGGCGGATGCGGCAAGCGATACTGCGGCTTGCGAAGGAAGCCGAATTCGCCAAGCGCATGGTCAACGGCGGGCGGCTCTCGACGCCGTCGGTGTATGAGACGCCGCTGTCGACGCCGGACACCGACGTCTGGGCGGCGGGCCCGCGCCCCGGCGCGCAGATGATCGACGCACCGCTGGCGGCGGCGAACGGCGAGCCGGTCTATCTCACCGAGGCCTTCCGACAAGGCGGGGGCGGCTTCGTCCTGCTGCAAGCGGGGGCCAACGGCGGGGATCAACCGGGCTGTCATTCCATCCATATCGGCGAAACAGCTCCGCTGCGCGATGCCGCAGGACTGTTTGCGAAGCGGTACGATGTCTCCGAAGGCGCGGCTTATCTGCTGCGCCCTGACGGTTATGTCGCGGCGCGCTTCAGGAAGCCGACGCGCAAGACCGTCGAGGCCGCCATCGCCCGCGCAAGTGCACAAACGTGAGCTACGCATGACACTCTCGACACAATCGAATTTCGCCGATCCCGACGCCGCCTATCGGCTGGTGGTGGAAGCCCATCGCGGCCTGCGCGACGAGGACAGTGTATCGCTGGACACGGCGCTGGTTTTGATTCTGGCCAACCATATCGGCGATGTCGAGGTGCTGCGCGAAGCGATTGCGCTGGCGAAGCGGCAACTTGGCCAAAGCGGAAAGACCAATTCAGAAAAGGACGCAAAATGAGCGCAAAGGGTTTCGCATCGACCGGCGACATGACGGAAAAGAAGATCACCTTCTCCGAGATCGGCCCGGACATTTACGCTTTCACCGCGGAGGGCGATCCCAATACGGCGGTGATTGTCGGTGACGACGGCTGCATCGTGTTCGATGCGCAGGCAACGCCGGCGATGGCCAACAACGTAATCGAGCGCGTCAAGACCGTGACCGACAAGCCCATCAAGTATGTGGTGCTGTCGCATTATCACGCGGTACGTGTGCTCGGCGCGTCGGCCTACAAGGCACAGGGCATCGTTGCCTCGTCCGAAACCCAGCGGCTGATCGTGGAGCGCGGCAAGCAGGACTGGGATTCCGAATATGGCCGGTTTCCGCGCCTGTTCCGCGACGCCGAAAGCATTCCCGGCCTGACCTGGCCGACCATCACCTTCGACACCGGCATGACGCTTTATCTCGGCAAGCGCGAGGTGCAACTGATGCATCTCGGCGCGGGCCATACCTCCGGCGACATTGTCGCCTGGGTGCCCGATGCGCAGGTGATGTGTTCCGGCGATCTGATCGAATATCACTCGGCCTGCTATTGCGGCGACGCGTTGCTGCGCGAATGGCCGCTGACCCTGAACGAAATCCGCGAGTTTAATCCAAAGGCGGTCGCGCCGGGCCGTGGCGATGCCCTGAAGGGCGCTGCGACCGTGAACGAAGCTATCGCCATGACGCGCGACTTCGTCGGCTCGCTGTACGGCGCGGCGGAACTGTCGGTGGCGAAAGGGCGTTCGCTGAAGGAAACCATGGCCGCCACCCGCGAGGTGATGGACCCGAAGTTCTCCTCCTTCGCGATCTATGAGCATTGTCTGCCGTTCAACGTGTCCCGCGCATTCGATGAAGCATCCGGGATCGACGATCCGGTGATCTGGACCGACAAGCGCGACCGCGAAATGTGGGCTGCTTTGCAAGGATGAAGCAGGGCGAATGTATCTAGAGAAGTAGGTCCGTCATTGCGAGGAGCGAGAGCGACGAAGCAATCCATAGAGCGATTTAGAAAGAGTGGATTGCTTCGCTTCGCTCGCAATGACGTTTTCAGGAACTTGAATCTCGCGCTGATGGAGAGTGAGATGAACATCAACACTGCACCCAAGGTTATGAGTCATGGCTCGCATGGCGTCACGCCGGGTTATATGTCTGGTTTCGGCAACAGCTTCGAGACCGAAGCGCTGCCCGGCGCGCTGCCGATCGGGCGTAACTCGCCGCAGAATTGCGCCTACGGACTTTATGCCGAGCAGCTTTCAGGATCGCCATTCACTGCGCCGCGCGGCACCAATGAGCGCTCCTGGCTGTATCGCATCCGCCCGTCGGTGAAGCACTCGGGCCGCTTCACCAAGGTCGACGCGAAATACTGGCGCACCGCGCCGTGCACTGAATACGACATGCCGATCGCGCAGTTGCGCTGGGATCCGCTGCCGATGCCGAAGGAGGAGCAGACCTTTCTCCAAAGTGTCTACACCATGACCACGGCGGGCGATGCCAATACCCAGGCGGGCATGGCGGCGCACATCTACCTCATCACCAAATCGATGGTGGACCAGAATTTCTACAATGCCGACGGCGAACTGATGTTCGTTCCGCAGGACGGCAACATTCACCTCGTCACCGAGTTCGGCATCATCGACATCGAACCCGGCGAGATCGCGGTGATCCCGCGCGGCGTCAAGTTCCGCGTTGAAATTCCGGGCGGTCCGGCGCGCGGCTATCTCTGCGAGAATTACGGGGGCGCATTCACGCTGCCGGAGCGCGGGCCGATCGGCGCGAACTGTCTCGCCAACTCGCGCGATTTCCTGACCCCGGTGGCCGCCTATGAGGACAAGGAAACGCCGACCGAGCTTTATGTAAAGTGGGGCGGTTCGTTGTTCGTGACCAGGCTGCCGTATTCGCCCATCGATGTGGTGGCGTGGCACGGCAACTACGCGCCGTATAAATACGACCTGCGCACGTTCTCGCCGATCGGCGCCATCGGCTTCGATCATCCCGATCCTTCGATCTTCACCGTACTGACCTCGCCGTCGGAAACGGCGGGCACCGCGAATATCGACTTCGTGATCTTCCCGGAGCGCTGGATGGTGGCCGAGAACACCTTCCGTCCGCCGTGGTACCACATGAACATCATGTCGGAATTCATGGGACTGCTGTATGGCGCCTATGACGCCAAGCCGCATGGCTTCGTGCCAGGCGGCATCAGCCTGCACAACATGATGCTGCCGCATGGCCCGGACCGCGAGGCGTTCGATCACGCCAGCAATGGCGAACTGAAGCCCGTGAAGCTGACCGGCACCATGGCCTTCATGTTCGAGACGCGGTTTCCGCAGCGGGTCACGCAGTTTGCTGCGACCACGAGCGCGCTGCAGGATGATTACGCCGATTGCTGGCAGGGACTGGAGCGCCGCTTCGACCCGTCGAAGCCTTAACGTCGTTGAATTGATGAGCGGTATTGAAACGGCAGCAATGTCACTCCCTCTCCCCTGTGGGGAGAGGGTTGGGGTGAGGGGTTCTAGATTCATCGAGAGATTCTACGCCCTCACCCGGATCGCTTGCGCGATCCGACCTCTCCCCACGGGAGAGGTGGGCAGATCGCTGAAATCGAATTCGGAACACCAATATGACTGACGCTGTTCTCTACGGTTACTTTCGCTCGACCGCGGCCTATCGCGTGCGCATCGCGCTCAACCTGAAAGGACTGAGCGCGGATCATCGCTTCGTGCATCTGCGCAAGGGCGAGCAGACGCAGCCGGCCTACCGCAAGATCAATCCGGCGGGCCTCGTGCCGTACTGGATCGATGACGATCTCGAACTGGCGCAGTCGATTGCGATCATCGAATATCTCGACGAGACGCATCCGCAGCCGCCGCTGCTGCCGCCGGATGCGAAGGGAAGGGCGATCGCGCGCGAGATCGCGCTGGTGGTCGCCGCCGATATTCATCCCATCGGCAATCTGCGCGTGCTGAACCGGCTGATCGACATGGGTGTCGATGAGGCGACGCGCGGGGCGTGGTCGAAGCACTGGATCGAGACCGGCTTTGATGCCGTGGAAGCGCGGCTGGCGCATCTGCCGGGACCGTTTGCGCTCGGTGACAAGCCGACGCTGGCGGATATCTGCCTCGTGCCGCAGGTGTTCAACGCGCGGCGCTTCGGCGTGGACCTTGCGCCCTACAAGCGTATCGTGGCGCTGGATGCCGCCGCCGCGAAACTCGATGCCTTCGCCGCCGCCGAGCCGGGCCGCCAGCCCGACGCAGAATAACGGATGGATACGATGCACCCGAACGATCCCAAGCTGCGCTCTTTCATTGATGTCGATCCGTTGTCGGATTTTCCGATCCAGAACCTGCCGTATGGTGTGTTTTTCACGCCGGAACAGCCGGACCTTCGGGTCGGCGTGGCGATCGGCCATTTTGTTCTCGACCTGGCGGTGCTGGAAGCGGCGGGCTTGCTGCGCATTGATGGCGCAGCGAATGTTTTCGCCAAGCCATCGCTCAATGCCTTCATGGCGCTCGGCCCGAAGGTCTGGCGCAGGACCCGCGCGCGGATCAGCGAACTGCTGCGGCATGACAATCCGGAACTGCGCGACAATGCGGATCTGTGCAAGCGTGCGCTGGTTCCGCAGAATTTCGCGGACATGCACATGCCGATCGCCGTGCAGGGTTTCACCGATTTCTATTCGTCGAAGGAACACGCCACCAATGTGGGCATCATGTTCCGCGGCAAGGACAACGCCCTGATGCCGAACTGGCTGTCGATGCCCATCGGCTACAACGGCCGCGCATCGACCGTGGTGGTCAGCGGCACGCCGATCCGCCGCCCGCGCGGACAGCTCAAGCCGCCGACGGCGGACGCGCCGACCTTCGGCCCCTGCAAGCGGCTCGACTTCGAACTCGAAATGGGTGTCGTGATCGGGCAGGCGTCCGCCATGGGCGAGATGCTGACCGAGCAGGAGGCCGAGGAGATGATCTTCGGCTTCACGCTGCTCAACGACTGGAGCGCGCGCGACATACAGGCATGGGAATATGTGCCGCTCGGTCCGTTTCAGGCCAAGGCGTTCGGCACCTCGATCAGCCCGTGGGTGGTGACGCGCGAGGCGCTGGAGCCGTTCCGTATCAAGGGTCCGGCGCAGGACCCGGCACCGCTGCCGTATCTGCAGCAGAAGGGCGCGCAGAATTACGACGTTCAGCTTGCCGTCGATCTCAAGACCGAGACGATGAAGGACGCGGCGGGTATCTGCCGCACCAACTTCAAATACATGTACTGGTCCTCGGTGCAGCAGCTTGTGCATCATGCGTCAAGCGGCTGCGCGATGAATGTCGGCGACCTGCTAGGCTCCGGCACGATCAGCGGCCCTGAGAAAAGCGAACGGGGCAGCATGCTGGAGCTGAGCTGGGGCGGCACCGAGCCGCTCGATCTTGGCAACGGCGTGCAGCGCTCGTTCCTCGAGGACGGCGACTCGCTCACGATGCGCGGCTGGTGTCAGGGCGACGGCTATCGCATCGGTTTTGGCGAGGTTGAGGGGACGATTTTGCCGTCGGTTTGATACAGGGGTGTTTGCAAGGGCGTTATCGGCAGCGTGTCTATACCTCTCCCATGGGGAGAGGTCGACGCGCGAAGCGCGGCGGGTGAAGGGGTACGCTCTCTCGATGGATTCTACGCCCTCACCCCAACCCTCTCCCCACGGGAGAGGGGGCCGATCGCAGATGTGGAACGTCCTGCCTTTTAACCCAGTTTCTTCAACGGCAGCTTCCGCGTGGTTTTGAGCCGGTCCAGCACGATGGACGAGCGCACATGCGCAACGCTCTCGTGCGGCATCAGCACATTGTTGACGATGTCGGACAGGCTCTTGAGATCGCTCAGCACCACCTTCAGCAGATAATCCGCATCGCCGGTCAGCGAATAGGCTTCCTGAATTTCATCGACCCGCCGCATCAGGTCGCGAAACCGCTTGGCGTTGTTCGGTGAATGCGTCGCCAGCGTGATCTGGATGAAGGCCAGCACGTTGAAGCCGAGCGCCTCGCTGGCAAGGTCGGCGTGATAACCGGCGATCACTTTCTCGTCTTCCAGCCGCGTGCGGCGGCGCGAGCATTGCGACGCCGACAGGCCCGCGAGGTCGGCGAGTTGCTGATTGGTCAGGCGGCCGTCGTCCTGGAGCGCGGCGAGGATTTTGAGGTCGAAACCGTCCAGCGAAGTCATGCGCAAAAACCTTCTCGGATGCACGATATGTGCATGATATTGGCATATGGTGCCCTATTTTGCACGCCTGTTGCATCAAAAGCGGCGCACGATGCACTCCTGACAGAAGAATCAAGGGAGATCGCCATGGGTCCGTTTCCACACGATGCGCCGGCCGCCGTCATTTCCGAGCAGAACCCGATGGGTACCGACGGCTTCGAGTTCGTCGAGTATGCGCATCCCGAGCCGGAAAAGCTGCACGCGTTGTTCCGCCTGATGGGCTTCACCGCGGTCGCCCGTCACAAGACCAAGGCGATCACAGTCTATCGCCAGGGCGACGTGAACTATCTCGTCAACGAGCAGCCCGGCACTCATGGCCATGATTTCGTCGCGGCTCATGGCCCGTGTGCGCCGTCGATGGCGTTCCGCGTGGTCGATGCGAAGCATGCCTATGAACGCGCGCTGGCGCTCGGTGCGGAACCGGCGGAGGCGACGGCTGCGCAGAAAACACTCGACGTTCCCGCGATCAAGGGCATCGGCAGCAGCCTTCTTTATTTCGTCGATCGTTACGGCAAGAAGGGTTCGGCCTATGACGTCGAGTTCGATTGGCTCGGGCTAAAGGACATCCATCCCGAGGGCGCGGGGCTGTTCTACATCGACCACCTGACCCACAACGTGCATCGCGGCCGCATGGATGTGTGGACCGGCTTCTACGAGAAGCTGTTCAACTTCCGCCAGATCCGCTTCTTCGACATCGAGGGCAGGGCTTCAGGTCTCTTTTCGCGCGCACTGACCAGTCCCGACGGCAAGATCCGGATTCCGATCAACGAAGATGCGGGCGATTCCGGCCAGATCTCGGAATATCTCAACATTTATCGCGGCGAGGGCATCCAGCACATCGCCTGCGGCGTGAAGGACATCTATCACACCATCGAAAAGCTGCGCGCGGACGGCCTTCCTTTCATGCCGCCGCCGCCGGATACCTATTTCGAGAAGATCGACACGCGCCTGCCGAAGCATGTCGAGGACGTTGCGCGCCTTCGGAAGAACGGCATCCTGATCGACGGCGAGGGCGTGGTCGATGGCGGCCACACCAAGGTGCTGCTGCAAATCTTCTCGGCCAACGCGATCGGCCCGATCTTCTTCGAGTTTATCCAGCGCAAGGGCGACGACGGTTTCGGCGAAGGCAACTTCAAGGCACTGTTCGAGTCGATTGAAGAAGACCAGATCAGGCGCGGCGTGCTGTCGGTGGACAAGAAGAGCGCGGCTTAAACATTTTCGACGTCATTGCGAGCGAAGCGAAGCAATCCATTGAAGAGTGGATTGCTTCGTCGCTTTCGCTCCTCGCAATGACAAGAGGGCTCGTCTACGACCGCTTCAGGTTCAGCAAATTGCCGGTCAGGATCAGCGCCGCGCCGATAACGGTCGCGGCGTCGAGCCGCTCGGAATAGAGCAGCCAGCCGAGCGTCGCCGAAAGCGGCACGCGCAGAAAGTCCATCGGCACGACGACCGTGGCGTCGGCATAACGCATCGCCTGCGCGAAGCAGTAGTGCGAATACGTTCCGCAGAATGCGATCACGAGGATCCAAGGCCAGATGTGAGCCGATGGCCAGTGCCAGGTGTAGACCGCCGGGACCAGCCCGATGGCTGACTGGATCACCAGCATCCAGAAGATAATCACGAGGACCGTATCGGTGCGGGTAAGGGACTTCACCATGACGATGGCAGCGCCGAAACCCATCGCGGCCAGCACCATGATCAACTGACCCGGACTGATCTGCGCGACGCCGGGCTGCACGATGACGATCACGCCGATCAGCCCCAACACGATCGCCAGCACTTTCCAGACATTCAGGCGCTCACCGATGAAACTCACGGCGAGCAGCGCGGTCCAGATCGGCATGGTGAATTCGATGGCGACCACCTGCGCCAGCGGGATCAGCGTCAGCGCCAGAAACCAGCCATACTGCGCGGCGTAGTGGACGATGTTGCGGACGATATGCGTAAGCGGCCGCAAGGTTTTCATGCGCGCGAAGCCGCCGTTGGCGTGGATCAGCGGATAGAGCATCACGAGGCCGATGACCGACCGCATTTCCATGATCTGGAACACGTCGAGTTCACGGGTGGCTTCGCGCCCGGCGACCAGCAGCACCAGCATCAGGGTCAGCCAGCCGGCCATCCAGCCGGCGGCCTTCGCGTTGGAGGGCTGCATCGCAATGACCGATTGCGTCACTTGCGCCCCCATGCTGCACCGCAAATCATTGTTGCTAGCTCCCCACTTGATCGACGGCCTGCTTACGCAATCTGTTTTCAGCCTGCAATATCGCGAAACTCGCAGCAGGCCCGTCAAGTTTGCATTGTGAATCGGGTACCGAACCTGCGAGCATCGGAGCGAGCGGGGCGCCAGTTCCTGCCGTAAAACAAGCAAAACGAGAGGACACGCCTTGATCGATCCCGCCTCATTGCCGTTCGATACCGAGACCATGCTGACGGGCCTGCGCCCGTGGATTGAATGCGAGAGCCCGACCTGGGATGCTGAAGCGGTCAACCGCATGCTTGAACTTGCGGCGCGCGACATGGCGATCGGCGGCGCCACGATCGAGTACATAGCCGGACGGCAGGGCTTTGGCGGCTGCATCCGTGCGCGGTTTCCCCATCGCCAGCAAGGGCAGCCAGGCATTCTGATTGCGGGACATATGGACACCGTGCATCCGGTCGGCACGTTGCAAAAGCTGCCGTGGCGGCGCGAGGGAAGCAAATGCTACGGCCCGGGCATTCTCGACATGAAGGGCGGCAACTACGCCGCGCTGGAGGCGATCCGGCAGCTCGCCAAGGCGTCGGTTACGACGCCATTGCCGGTGACGGTGCTGTTCACGCCGGACGAGGAAGTCGGAACGCCGTCCACGCGCGACATCATCGAGGCGGAAGCCGCGCGCAACAAGTACGTGCTGGTGCCGGAGCCGGCGTTCAAGAATGCCGGCGTCATCACCGGCCGCTACGCGATTGCCCGGTTCAATCTGGAAGCGGAAGGCAAGCCGAGCCACGCGGGCGCGACGCTCGCCGCCGGGCGATCCGCGATCCGTGAGATGGCGCGGCAGATCATCGCCATAGACGGCATGACCGGCGACGACTGCACCTTCAGCGTCGGCGTCGTTCATGGCGGGCAGTGGGTGAACTGCGTGGCCTCATCCTGCCGCGGCGAAGCGCTCAGCATGGCGAAACGTCAGGCCGATCTCGACCGCGGTGTTGAGCGGATGCTGGCGCTGAACGGCACGGCGAACGACGTCACATTCAAGGTCACGCGCGGCGTGACGCGGCCGGTCTGGGAACCGAGTGCCGGCACCATGGCGCTGTATGAACAGGCACGTGCGGTCGGTGCGAAAATCGGCCTCGATCTGATCCAGGGCAGTTCGGGCGGAGGCTCGGATGGAAACTTCACCGGGGCGATGGGTCTGCCCACCCTTGACGGTCTCGGATTGCGCGGTGGCGACTACCACACGCTGAACGAGCATATCGAAGTCGATAGCCTGGTTGAGCGCGGAAGGTTGATGGCCGGTCTCTTGGCCAGCCTGCAATGATTTGCCAAGATGAGGCCGCGCGATCGGGCCTTGTCATAGTCACCATACGAAACGGGATAACGCCGCATGCCCAATATTGAGCTGATCGAAAGCTATACTGACGAACTCATTGCCATCCGCCGCGACCTTCATGCCCATCCCGAAATTGGTTTCGAGGAACATCGCACATCCGGCATCGTTGCGGAAAAGCTCGCCGGCTGGGGCATCGAGGTGCATCGAGGCCTCGGCGGCACCGGCGTCGTCGGTCTCCTGAAAGGCAAGGGCAACGGCACGAAGCGGATCGGCCTGCGCGCGGACATGGACGCGCTGCCGATGGAAGAGAAGACCAACCTGAGCTGGCGCTCGACGATTCCCGATCGCTTCCATGGCTGCGGCCATGACGGCCACACCACCATTCTGCTCGGCACCGCGCGCTATCTCGCCGAGACGCGCAATTTCGACGGCACGGTGGCTTTCATCTTTCAGCCCGCTGAGGAAGGGCTTGGCGGCGCGCGCGCGATGATCAAGGACGGCCTGTTCGAGAAATTTCCGCTCGATGAGGTCTATGGGCAACGCGCCGCAGCTCAATCCAGGTCAGGTCGCGATCTTTCCGGGGCCGAGCATGGCCTGCGCGGATTTCTTCGATATCACCATCACCGGCTACGGCAGCCACGGCGCGATGCCGGAAATGTCACGCGATCCTGTGGTGATTGCCATGACGCTGGGGCAGGCGCTGCAGACCATCGTCAGCCGCAATGTCGATCCGCTCAAATCCGCGGTGCTGTCGATCACGCAGATTCATTCCGGTTCGGCCTATAACGTCATCCCGGGCGAGGCGACGCTGGCCGGCACCGTGCGCACGTTTTCCGAAAAGGTGCGCGAACAGATCCGCGACCGGATGCGCACGATTGCGGCCGGCATGGCGACGGCGTTTCAGGTCGAGATCAAGGTCGAGATCCGCGATATCTTCTCGGTGCTAATCAACCACGAGGAGCAGGCGCATTTCGTCGCCGACGTGGCGCGGGACGTTGTCGGCAACAACAACGTGCTGACGACGCCGACGCCGAAAATGGGCAGCGAGGATTTCGCCGACATGCTGCTCAAGGTACCGGGCGCCTATTTCTGGCTCGGCCACGAGGGATCGGTGCCGCTGCACAATCCGGGCTTTATTCTGGACGACGGCATCCTGCCTGTCGGCGCGAGCCTGTTCTCGCGCATCATCGAGCAGCGGATGCCGCTGGTGGCGTGAGCAGCTACCGGGCGAACAACTGCCGCACCAGTGTCGTCAGCCGACCCGTGGGGGAAGCCAGTTCATCCATCATGGTGAAATGATTCGCTTTCGGGATTTCTTCGTAGATCACCGGCAATCCATGAGCCGCGCGGTGCGCGGCGTAGTCGGCGGACTGCTTGCGCAGCAACGGCAGTTCGCCGCTGCCCGCGACGATGACGAGCGGCTTGTTCACGCCGCCGGGATTGCGCATCGGCGAATTGCGCTGGATCGTTGCGTCGTCGAGATTGAGCTTGGCGTTCAGATAGCTGTGACTGATCGGTTCGAGATCGTAGATGCCGCTGATCAGAAGCCCGGCCTTGATGTGCGGATGACCGAGCGACATCGATGACAGATGTCCGCCGGCGGACCAGCCCGAGACGATCATCCTGTCCGGATCACCGCCCAGCGCGGGCAACTCGGTCACCAGATAGTCGATGCCGGTACGGACTTCGTCGACGATCTGGCCGAGGGTGGCATCGGGCGCGAGCGTATAGCCGATCAGCGCGACATTGATGCCGTGGGCCATCGGACCCGCAGCGCAGAAAGTGAAATTCTCCTTGGCGCGCGTCTGCCAGTAGCCACCGTGAATGAAGACCAGTGTCGGGCCGTCATCCCCGGCTTTCAGGAAATCGATCCGGTTGCGCTCGCGCGGCCCGTAGCGAAGATCGAGGGACTGGGGATGCCTGGCGCGCATCTCGGCGGAGAGGCGATCCCATTCCGCGACGATGGAGGGCGTCTCGGGCACATGGAGCGTGTTGTTGAAGCCGAGATCGAGCTGCTCCTGTGTCAGCTTGCGCCAATCCGGTGCATCGACAGGCGCGCTCATGAGATCATCTCCGGTTTCATTCGGGCAATGATCGCAATTGGATCGCGGTCACGCAACCCGTCATTGCCGCAGCGCAGGGACGACGAGAAACGGAATCATGCCGAGGATCACGCTGATGAGGGCAAACAGCAGCAGCGCGTCGTAACTTCCGGTCATGTCGTGGATCAGGCCGCCTGCCCAGGAGCCGAACGCGGAGCCGAGCCCGCTGCCGATGGTGATCGTCCCGTAAATCGTGCCGACCCGTTCGCCGCGAAAGATTTTCATCGCGGTCGCGGTGATCAGCGGACCGCGCGAGCCGATCATGCTGCCGAATGTCACGACGAACGCGGTGAGCAGCCAGACATTGGGATATGATTTCAGCAGCCAGAGCAGGCCAATGCCGATGATCGACATCGCGTAGCTGAACAGCACCGAGCGGCGGCGGCCGATCACGCCGTCGAGCCAGGTGACGCCGAGCATGCCGAACAGCAGCACAACGCCACTGAATCCCCACGCGGTGGCGGCCTGCAGCGGGGGAAAGCCGGCATCGACCAGATAGGCGACGATCTGTGCCGAGAGCGCGAACATGCCGACCGCGGTGAAGAAGAATGTCGAGAACAGCGCCCAGAAGGCATGATGACGCATGGCGCTGACCAGCGTCCAGCCTTCGTCGATCAGGCCGGTTGCCGCGCTCCGGGCGAGGGTCGCCGATCCCGACGCGAACAGCTTCCACGGCAGCAGCACCAGCGGCAGCAGCAGGACCAGCGCTGTGCCGCCGAAGATCTGATACGCGCCGCGCCAGCCGACACGGTCGATCAGGACCTGCGACAACGGCAGCAGGATGAGCACGCCGGCCCCGGCGGCGGAATAAACCACCGACATCGCGGCCGGCAGTTTCGGGCCGAACCACCGTCCCAGCATGATCGAGTTCGGAACATTGCCGATGCAGGCGATGCCGAATCCGGCGCAAAGGCCGAGGGTGAGCTGAAATTGCCAGAGCTGCTGCGCGAAGGCCGCGGCGAGGAAGGCTCCGCCCAGCAGCGCGAGCCCCAGCGTGTAGACCATGCGAGGGCCGGAGTGATCGAACAGGCGGCCGATCAGCGGAGCGGCGAGGCCGCCCGCCAGCGCGGCCAGCGAATAGATCGAGATGACCTCGGCGCGGTCCCAGCCAAAGCTCTGCGAGATCGGCAGCAGGAAGACGGTGAAGCTCTCACCGAGCCCGCGCCCGAGCACCGACAGGGCGAAACACAGCGCCAGCACATTGAGTGCGATATGCACCGGCTTCATGCCGGTTTTTACAGGCTTCATCGGGCAGGCCCGGAGAGCGGATCACTGTTCATGTCTCTATGAACCGCAATTCGGCGATCGGGAGCAGGTGCAGTTTCCGAATACGCCTATGCAATCGCGCCCGGCGGTCAGAGATGCTTCATTCCGAACTGGTCCAGCAGCGGCAGGAGTTCGCTGCGCGCGCGCCGCCGGTGGTTCTGGGCTTCGCTGCACGACAGCATCGCATCGCCGCTCTTGAGCGCAGCGATAAGCGCCTGATGCTCCTTGAGCGATTTTGTCGGCTTGGCCCGCAGGCGCAGCGTCATCATCCGGGCGCGGTGCGACTGGTCCATGATGGTGTTGGCGAGGCGGGCGAGGCGGGTATTGCCGCTGCCGTCGATCAGGGCGCGATGAAAGCGATCGTCCGCACGGGCCCAGGCGTCGAGTTCATCGCGCTGCAAGGCGGCTTTCATCTCGGCGTTGATGCTCTCCAGAGCCGTCACGATCGGGCGGCGGTCTTTCGGGCTCATGGCGGCGATCAGTTCGGCAGCCATGCCCTCAAGGGCGATGATCACGTCATAGACCTCGCGCATGTCGTCCGGCGACAGCGCCAGAACGGTGACACCGCGCTTGGGCAGAACCCGCACCAGGCCTTCTTCCTGAAGCCGGATCAGGGCCTCATGAACCGGGGTCCGGCTCATGCCGAGCCGGAGCGCGATTTCCTGCTCCGAGCCCTGGTAGCCGGGCGCGAAGGCGTTGTCGCGAATGGCGTTCTTCAGCGCCTGATAGGCGTCGGCGACGAGCGAGGGCGCCTTGGCAAGCGGCTCTGCGGCGGGCGTTTTGAGGCGACTCATGTCCGTTCCTGACTTCGAGTTCCTTATAGCGGCAAGCCGGCGGCCGGCGCGAGGTGTCTTGACATCCATACCATCTTCCATGGAAGGTAGCATCCACAGTGCGCTGCCGAGAGACAGGCGGCTGGTGGGCCAGCCCGCCCGCCCAGCCAAGGCGGCTCGCGCCCTGACGGTTCAACCAACAAGCGGATTCAGCGTGAAAACCTATCGAATTGCAGCCATCCCCGGCGACGGCATCGGCTCCGAAGTGATCTCCGCCGGTGTGGAAGCGTTGAATGCCTGCGCCAAGCGCGACGGCGGTTTCGCCTTCGCATTCGATCATTTCGACTGGGGATCGGAGCGCTTTAAGAAGACCGGCGCGTTCATGCCGGACAACGGACTGGACCTGATCAGGAAGCACGATGCGATCCTGTTCGGCTCTGCCGGTGCGCCTGATGTGCCCGATCACATCACGCTGTGGGGGCTGCGGCTCGCTATCTGTCAGCCGTTCGATCAATACGCCAATGTCCGTCCGACGCGCATCCTGCCGGGCATCGTCAGCCCTCTGCGCAATGTATCCGGCCCGGAACTCGACTGGGTGATCGTGCGCGAGAATTCCGAGGGCGAATATGCCGGCGTCGGCGGCCGCGTGCATCGCGGGCTGCCGGAGGAGGCCGCCACCGACGTTTCGATGTTCACGCGCGCGGGCGTTGCCCGCATCATGCGCTTTGCCTTCGCGCTGGCGCGTTCGCGGCCCCGGAAATTCCTGACGGTGGTCACGAAGTCCAACGCGCAGCGCCACGCCATGGTGATGTGGGACGAGATCGCCGCCGAGGTCGCGCGCGAATTCCCGGACGTGACATGGGACAAGATGCTGGTCGACGCCATGACCATGCGGATGACGCTCAAGCCGGAAACGCTGGACACCATTGTCGCCACCAACCTGCACGCCGACATTCTGTCGGATCTCGCCGCAGCGCTGGCGGGCTCGCTCGGCATCGCGCCGACGGCCAATCTCAATCCCGAGCGCACCTTCCCGTCGATGTTCGAGCCGATTCACGGCTCCGCTTTCGATATCATCGGCAAGGGAATCGCGAACCCGGTCGGCACGTTCTGGTCCAGCGTGATGATGCTGGAGCATCTCGGTGAACCGTCCGCCGCGGCGCGGCTGATGCGGGCGATTGAGAAGGTAACAGCCGACAAATCGCTGCACACGCCGGATCTCGGCGGAAAGGCAAGAACCGCCGATATCACCAGGGCGGTGTGCGATGCATTGGCCGGCGACAATCAGGCTAACTAGACAAGACTCAAACCTTGGCCGTAGAGCCGGGGACCACACCAAAATAAAAACAGAAGACAAGGAAACAAAGTCAGGGAGAGGCCGCCATGCGGAAGCTGTTTGTTGGGGTTGCAGGCCCGGTTGCCGTGATCCTGTTATCGATATCGGCGATGGGATCGGCCGCAGCACAAAGCTTTCCGTCGCGTCCGATCACCCTGATCGTTCCGGCCGCTGCGGGCGGGCCGACCGACGCGGTCTCCCGCCTTGTCGCGGAGTCGATGGGACGAACGCTGGGTCAGCAGATCGTGGTGGAGAATGTCGGCGGGGCCGGTGGCACCATCGGCATGACCCGCGTCGCGAAATCCCCCGCCGACGGCTACATGGTGACGGTCTGGCACATCGCGCAGGCGACCGCGCCGTCGCTCTACGACAACCTCCGCTATAACGTGATCGACGATTTCGATTCCATCGGCCGCATCGCGGACGTGCCGATGACGATCGTCGGCAAGAGCGGCCTTGAGCCGAAGACCGCCAAGGACCTGATCGACTGGATCAAGCAGAAGAAGGCCGCCGTGACCTATGCCCATGCCGGGATCGGTTCGGCATCGCATCTGTGCGCGATCATGTTCATGAGCGCGATCGACACCCAGATGACGGCCTTGTCCTATCGCGGAACGGGGCCCGCGATGTCGGATCTGCTCGGCGGCCATTTCGACATGATGTGCGACCAGACCACGACCACCACCGCGCAGATCAAGGACGCCAAGATCAAGGGCTATGCCGCAACGACAAAAGAGCGGCTGAAAATTCTTCCCGATCTTCCGACGCTCGACGAAGCCGGGCTGAAGAATTTCGAGGTCGCCGCATGGCATGCGATGTGGGCGCCGAAGGGATTACCGGCTGACGTCCAGAAGAAGCTGAGCGATGCTTTGCAGACCGCGCTGAAAGATCCAAAGGTCATCGAGCGTCTGGCGGCACTCGGCATCGAGCCGGTGAAGCCGGAGCAGGCGACGCCGGAGGCGCTGTCCGCCCACCTCAAGGCCGAAGTGGCGAAATGGTCGCCGGTCATCCAGGCGTCGGGCGCGAAAGCGAACTAGCTGACATCATCGCGTGGGTCATACCGGCGCGGCAGAACCGGCGATTGTCGGATCATTGCCCAACCGCTAAAGGCAGTTGGATTATCCCATCATCAATCGAAGTTTTGGAGAGCGTCATGAGCGGTGAAAGCGAACAATTCAAAAAAGGTCTGGCCGTCCGTCGCGACGTTCTGGGCAAGGATTATGTCGACGGCAGCATCGCCAAGGCCGATGACTTCATGATGGCTTTTCAGGAGATCACCACCGAATGGTGCTGGGGTTACGCCTGGACCCGGCCGGGCCTCGACCGCAAGACCCGCAGCATGCTCAACCTCGCCATGCTGACGGCGCTGAAGGCGCCGAACGAGATCAAGCTCCATGTCAAAGGCGCGCTGACCAACGGCGTGACCGTGGATGAGATCAAGGAAGTGCTGCTGCACGCCACCGTCTACAGCGGCATTCCGGCGGGCCTCGAGGCGTTCAAGGCGGCGCATGAAGTGCTGAAGGCCGAAGGCGCGCTGGAGAAGAAATAGTTCCTCTCGTCATTGCGAGCGAAGCGAAGCAATCCACAGCAGCAGGCAAAAGCTGGATTGCTTCGTCGCTGCGCTCCTCGCAATGACGGTAGTGCCTCACACGCCCAGATAAACCTGCTGGATGTACTTGTCGCCAGCGATTTCCTTGGCCGTGCCCTCGCGGATTGTGCGGCCGTGTTCGAGCACATAGACGCGGTCCGTGATCTTCAGCGTCGAGGTCGCGTCCTGCTCCACGATCAGGATGGCGGTGCCGTCTTTCCTGATCTGCTGGATCGAATCGAAGATCAGGCCTTTCAGCCGCGGTGCGATGCCGACCGACGGCTCATCGAGCAGCAGCAGTTCCGGCCGCCCCATCAGTGCGCGGCCGATGGCCACCATCTGCTGTTCGCCGCCGGAGAGCGTGCTGGATTGCTGCCACTGCCGCTCGCGCAGCACCGGAAACAGCGTGAAGACGCGTTCGAGGTCGGCGTTGATCTCGGCCTTGTTGCTTCGGAGATAGGCGCCGAGCTGAAGGTTCTTCAGCACCGACAGTTCCGAGAACAGCTTGCGGCCTTCGGGACAATGGCAGATGCCGCGCGCGACCACATCGTAAGGCGCGACGCCGTCGAGCGTCTGGTCCTTGAACTTCAGCGTACCTTGCGAGCCGATGGAGCGCGAGATCGCTTTCAGCAGCGTGGTCTTGCCGGCGCCGTTGGGGCCGAGCACGCCGACCAGTTCGCCCTTTTCGACCTTGATCGAGACGGATTCGATGGCAAGCGCCTTGCCGTAGCTGACGCGCAGGTCGGAGACTTCAAGCAGAGGCATGTGCGTCCTCCGTCTTGCCGATATACGCCTCGATGACTTTCGGGTTCTTCACGATGTCCTCGGGCGGCCCGACGGCGATGATCTCGCCGAAATTCATCGCGATGACGCGCGACACCAGCGCCATGAATTCGCGCAGCTTGTGCTCGATCAGCAGGATGGTCAGGTTCTCCTCGCGATGCAGACGCTTGATGAGTTGTGCCAGTGGCTCGATCTCGCTGGAGCCGAGGCCGGCGAACGGCTCGTCGAGCAGCAGCAGGTCCGGCCGGGTCGCCAGCGCGCGGGCGATTTCGAGCCGCCGCAGATCGCCGTAGGGAAGCGTCTCGACCGGCTCGAAGCCACGGCCGCCGAGACCGACCTGTTCGAGCAGGTGGCGCGCGCGCTCTTCCTTGTCATGGTCCTGATGCGCGCGCGGCGACATGCAGGCGACGAGAACATTCTCCAGCAGGTTCATGCCGACGAACGGACGGCAGAGCTGGAAGGTGCGCGCCATGCCGCTGTTGACCACCTTGTAGGGCGCAAGGCCACGCAGCGGTGCGCCGTTGAATGTCACGCTCCCGGAGGTCGGCGCCATAAAACCGGTGAGCATATTGAACAGCGTGGTCTTGCCCGCGCCATTCGGGCCGAGGATGCCGGTGAGTTCGCCCTTTTGCAGGGTGAAGGTCGCGCCCTTCACGGCGGTGAGGCCGCCGAACCGCTTGGTGACGTCGTTGACTTCGAGCAGCGCCGTCATCGGAAGCGCTCCGTCATCCGGCGCCACAGCGGCGCGACCAGGCCATTGGGGAGGAAGAACAGGATCAGCATCAGCGTGAGGGTATAGATCCACAGGCGATACTCGCCGAAGCCGCGCAGCATCTCGGTGAGCAGCGTGAGCAGGATCGCCGCCACCGCCGCGCCATAGATCGAGCCGATGCCGCCGACGTAACACATGATGATGACGGTGATCGACACCACGACCGAAAACAGGGGCGGGGAGACCTGAAGCTGGTAGTGCGCATAGAGCGCGCCGCCGAGCCCGGCAAAGGCGGCGCTGATGGCGAGCGACGCGATCTTGTAGAACGTCACATTGATGCCCGCCGCCTGACAGGTCGCTTCGTCGCCCCGAATGGCGCGGAGCAACAGGCCCCAGTGCGATTGCGCCAGCAGCACCAGCACGATCACGGTGACCACAAGGATCGCCAGCACGAGCCAGTAGTAGTGAAGCGGATTGCGCATCAGCGGTTCGAGGCCGTAAAGGCCTTCCTCGCCGCCGGTCTGCTCCCAGAAGATCAGACACAGGCGTTGCAGGATGGCGGAGGCCGACAGCATCGCCAGCGCGAAGTAGGGGCCGCGCAGGCGCAATGTCGGAAAGCCGACGATCAGGCTGAATGCGACCGCGATGACGACCGCCGCCGGCAGGCTGTACCATGGATTCGCAAACCAGATCGTCGCGAGGAAGCCCGCGGTATAGGCACCCGCGCCGATAAAGAGTGAGTGGCCGAAGTTCTCACGGCCGGTGAGGCCCGACATGAAATCCCAGCTCGAAGCCCAGATGCCGTAGATGACGCAGACGGTGAGCACGCCGGTGAGATAGTTGCTTGCCGCGAACACCGGGGCCAGCGCCAGAATGGCGACGACCACGATGCCGCCGGCGATATCGATCAGTGAAACCTGCCGCATGTCAGAACGCCGCCCGCCGTCCGAGAATGCCGGACGGTCTGATCATGAGGGTGATGACGACTGCGACCAGCGAGACCAGTTCGGTCCAGGATGTCGAAATCAGATAGGCCACGATAGTCTCCGAATAACCGAGGATCAGCGAGGCGATGATGCTGCCGGGGATCGAGCCGAGGCCGCCGACGATGACGATGGCGAAGGCTTTCACCATCGGCAGCAGGCCCATGGTCGGCTGCACCGTAAGGAACGGTGAGACCAGCACGCCGGCAAATGCGGCGGTGCCTGCGGAGATGGCCATCACGATGGAGAAGATGCGATTCGTGGGGATGCCCATGTATTGCGCGGCTTCCGGATCCTGCGACACCGCCAGAATGGCCGCGCCGAGCCGCGTGCGCTGAATGAACAGCCAGAGCAGCAGCAGCACCAGAACGCTCATGACCAGCGCGAGAAGCCGTTGTCCGCCGATGTCGACGCCGCCGATCGAAATCTTGTCGGCCACGAACGAGGGGACGTTGCGGTATTCGGATCCGAAGGTGATGAACAGCGCCTGTTCGACGGCCAGCGAGACCGCCAGCGTGATCATCAGCACGGCGAGCTGCGATGCGCGCAGCGGCCGGACCAGGAAGCGCTCCATCAGCACGCCGAAGCCTGCCACCAGCAGAACGGCCAGTGGCGCCGCGATGATCAGCGGGAAGTTCAGCAGCGATGTGAAGACGTAGGCTGCATAGGCGCCGAGCGCGTAAAACGAGCCGTGGGCCAGATTGAGGATGCGGGCGACGCCGAAGATGAGCGTGAAGCCCACCGCGAGCAGCGCATAGATTGCGCTGGACACAGCGCCGTAGATCAGGATTTCGAGCATAACCGCCTGCTGGTCTTATTCGTCAGAAGAAGGCAAACCTTCGGGGACAGCGGCCGGTAATATCGTTACCGGCTGCTGTTCTCACGACGTCAAGTGCAGTTCAGTTCATCCAGGGCGGCGGGATCATCTTTCCCGTTTCGGACGCCTTCGGCCACACGACGATGCGTGCGCCGTCCTTCTGCCATTGCGCGAACAGCAGGTTCTGCAGGCCGGGTCCGGTCTTCACATCATGGACCTCGTCGAACTGGATTTTGCCGGCGATGCCGACATAGTCCGTCTTTTCGAGTTCCTTGATCACCGCATTCGGCTCGACCGAGTTGGCGCGCTTTACCGCTTCCGCATAGACATAAATCGCGTCGTAAGCGCCGACGCCGGTATAGACCGGGGCGGTGCCGAAGCGTTTGACGAACTCATCCCAGAACGGGATCGTCTTCTCGGTCAGCGGGGCGCGGGTTGCGAACAGGCCGACGGTTTCGGACAGGGCCTTGCCGCTCACGCGGGTAAAGAAGTCCGCATCCTGGCTCTTCACATCGATGCCGCCGATCGGAATCGGCACCTGCGCGTCATGCCACTGCTTGACGAAGATGTCCGAGGAGGCGTGCGACAGAATTACAATCAGATACTGCGCACCGCTCGACTTGACCTTGGCAAACAGCGGCGAGAAGTCCGAGGTCGATGTGTCGAAGAATTCGGCCATCGGCACTTCGGTGCCGCCCTCGACCGCGCCCTTCTTCAGGATCGGCACGAGGTCCTGCACCCATTTGGCGTTCTCTCCGACGATGGCGACCTTCTTCAGGCCCATCTCGCCCTTGAGCTTGCCGTTGATGAAGTCAACCAGCGCGCGGGCCTGATGGCCGGCGTGGATCGGGGAGACACGGAAAATGTACTTGTAGTTCTCGTAATCGGTTTTCACCTTTGCCGTGATTGCAGGCGAGGCCGCACCGACGCCGAGATAGATCGTCTTTGCGTTCGAGATGTGAGGCAACTGGGCCAGCGTCACGCCGCTGGTGTAGCCGCCGATCAGCACGTCGACCTTTTCATCGGCGGTGAGCTTCTTGATCGCGGCAATGCCCTGTTCGGGGTTTTCGGTTTCGTCTGCGGCAACCATTTCAAGCTTGCGCCCGACGAGTCCGCCTTTGCTGTTGATATCCTCGATCGCCATCTTGATGGCGTTCTGTGTGTCGCGGCCGACCTGAAGCTGGACCGAAGTCGGGACGCCGATCTTGATGGTCTGCTGGGCCGAGGCCGGCGTGAGAAGGGCGCCGGTGCCGAGAATGCTCGCAGTTGCGAGCAGGCTGAGAAATGACTTCATGCGTTTCTCCCAAATGCATCTGAATTCGCGTTCGATGCTTTTTCTTTGCGGCGCTAGACTGCTGGCCGGACAAGTTCAAGTCAAGCAAAGATCGGATGTTTGCAGCGTGGGTCTGTTTGAAACGGATTTCGCTTCAGCGGCAGGAACATTGTTTGCCACGCGTTAATGTTGCGATGCCGAAATCGCGAGATGCCCACGAATTCATCGTGGCCTGTTTGATTTTTACGAGGCGGTTCGGCGGTAGATCGTTATGGATTGCGATGCTCGGCCATGAAGCTTTCAAACCGCGGATCGCCGACATGCGCGATATTGACGCGCATCGCGGGGGTGGCTGGGGTGGCGTCCGGATTGAAGGCCGAACCGGGCGCCAGCAGAATACTGCGTTCAGCGGCAACGCGTGACAACTGCGTGTCGTCGATATGCGGCGGCAGTTCGCACCACATGTAAAACCCGCCGCGCGGCTGTCCGAACACCGGCAGGCCGAGCCGCGCCAGGCTATCGTTCGCCTGACGGGTGGCGGCTTCGATGCGCCCACTGAGCCGTTTGAGATGTCCGCGATAGCGCCCGCTGGTGATCAGGTCGTAGATGATCTGCTCGATGTAACCTGAACTGTTCGCGCGCGTGATCATCTTGAGATCGGCCAGCCGCGCAACGGTATCGGCATTGGCGGCGATGTACCCCGACCGCAGGCTCGCAGAGAGCGTCTTGGCGAAGGTGCCGACATAGATCACGCGGTCGAGCTGATCGAGCGCGGCGAGACGGGGACTGTTGTTCGAGAGCACATCGGCGAAAGGATCGGAATCGACAACGCGCAGATTGTGGTCGGTCGCGGTGCGCAGCAGACGATAGGCGACCGGCAGCGTTATCGAGCAGCCCGTTGGGTTGTGCGCGAGCGACTGGGTGAAGAATATCCGTGCGCCGGTGCTGGCGGCCTTGGCGGCGAGATCGTCCGGGTCCGGCCCGTCCACGGTTCGCCGCACGCCGATCAGCCGCGCCTTCGCAAGCCGCAGTTTTCCGAACAGCGGATAGTAGCCGGGACTGTCGACAAGGACCGGATCGCCGGGTTCGACATACTGGCGCACGATCATGTCGAGGGCGTCGTTCGCGCCCTGTGTCAGCAAGACCTGCGTCGGCTCGGCGCCGATGGATCGCTCTGCGAGAAGACCGGCGATGCGCTGGCGCAGCGGCAGCAGGCCGTAGGGGCTGCCGTAACTCTCAGGGAGATTGCGTTGTCCGGGCCGGCTGACCGGCCGCAGATACGGACCGACTTCCGATCCTTCCATCCAGGCCGCAGGCGGACGGCCGTCACCGACACGGACCTCGTAACGCTTTTCCAGTTGCTCGCGCAGCAGCCAGACGCTGTCGACCGCTTCGACCTTCGCGGGCCCGGCGGTCTCCGCGCGCTTCGGGCGATGCAGCGAGACATAAAAGCCTGAGCCCGGTTTGCTCTCGATCTGGCCTGACGCCACGAGCCGCTCATACGCGTCGACAATGGTATTCTTGGACGCCCCGAACAGCTCCGATGCGCCGCGGATCGACGGCAGCCGTTCGCCGGGCCGGATTGCGCCGCGTTCGATCCGCGCAACGATTTCATTGGCGATGGTCTCGATACGGGATCGCGTAGCGCCACTGTTGGACTGAACTGTACCCATGGTTTGAATGGTACGGACCTTCCCGAAATTGTGCAAAGTGTTCCTTGTGGTGTACCCCCATCACCATACAGTTTCCGTAGCCGAAAATCCCCTCAAGAGGACCTCGGTTCGGGAGACGCTGAATGACTGTTGCAAGGCACGGGGCAAACCGCAGTTCGCGGATCGCCGGGTTTCACCGCAAGCCGCCGCAGGAGCGGCTTGATCTCGTCGCTTCGTTCGCCGGCCTCGATGCAGCGACCGCGGCCCATCTCGCCGACATGGGCAACCTGCCGCCGCAGCTCGCGGACAAGATGATCGAGAACGTCATCGCCACGATGAATGTGCCGATCGGCATCGCGACCAATATGAAGGTCGACGGCGAGGACGTGCTGATCCCGATGGCGACGGAAGAGTCGTCGGTGGTCGCCGCGGTGTGCAACGCGGCGCGCCAGACTTACGATGCGGGTTTCACCACATCTGTCTCCGGCACGCTGATGATCGCGCAGGTGCAGGCCGTCGAGGTGCCTGACCCTTATGCCGCGCGGCTTCGGCTTCTGGAGAAGCGCGACGAGATCAAGGCAATCTGTGATGCGTGCGATCCGCTGCTGGTCAAGCTCGGCGGCGGCTTCCGCGACGTCGAGGTACGCATTCTCGATACACTCGGCGGACCGATGGTCATCACGCATCTGATCGTCGATACACGCGATGCGATGGGTGCCAACGCCGTCAACACCATGGCCGAGAAGATCGCGCCGCATATCGCCACATGGAGTGGTGGGCGCGTGTTCCTGCGCATTCTCTCCAACCTTGCAGACCGGCGGCTGGCCCGGGCCCATGCGGTGTGGAGGCTGGAAGATATCGGCGGGGAGAGCGTGCGCGATGGCATCATCAGCGCCTATCAGTTCGCCGAGGCCGATCCATATCGCGCGGCCACCCACAACAAGGGCATCATGAACGGCATCAGCGCCGTCATTCTCGCCACCGGCAACGACACGCGCGCGGTGGAAGCCGGTGCCCATGCTTTCGCGGCACGTAGCGGACGTTACACCAGCCTGACGCGCTACGAGATCACCAAGGACGGTCATCTCTCCGGATCCATCGAACTGCCGCTCGCAGTCGGCCTGATCGGCGGTGCGACCAAGATTCATCCAACCGCGCAGGCGTGCCTGAAGATTCTCGGCGTCACCACGGCGGAGCGGCTGGCGCGCATCATTGCGGCGGTGGGGCTGGCGCAGAATTTCTCGGCGCTGAAGGCGCTCGCCACGGTGGGCATCCAGTCCGGGCACATGGCGCTTCATGCGCAGAACATCGCGATCATGGCTGGCGCTGTCGGCGACGAAGTCGAGGCTGTAGCGAAGGTGCTGGTCGAGCGTGCGACGGTGCGCATCGATATTGCGCAGGAGGTACTGGACATCATTCGGCGCTAGGACATTCCGGCGAAGGCCGGACAAGTTCATAAGAATCAAAACGGGAGAAAACAAGAATGCAAAGATCAAAATCGGCTCTTCTTGCTGGCGCGGCGATGCTGCTGGCTCTCATCGCTCCGGCACACGCGCAGATCGCCAACAACACCATCAAGCTCGGCGTGCTCACCGATCTCACCGGCATCGCCACCGACTCGACGGGCGTCGGATCGGTTGCGGCGGCGAAGCTTGCCATCGAGGACTTCAAGCTTGAGAAGCCCGACATCAAGGTCGAACTGCTTCAGGCCGACCACCAGAACAAGCCGGATATCGGCGGCGCGATTACGCGCCGCTGGATGGATCTCGACAAGGTCGATGCCGTGCTCGACGTGCCGTTCTCCTCGGTGGCATTGGCCGTGCAGGAAGCCACGCGCGGATCGAAAACCGCGTTCATCGCGTCCGGCCCCGGCTCGTCGCTGCTGACCGGCGAGAAGTGCTCGCCCAACACCGTGCACTGGACCTATGACACCTGGGCGCTGGCGCACGGCACCGCATTGGCGCTGTTGAAGGCGAAGAAGGACACATGGTTCTTCGTGACGGCGGACTACGCCTTCGGCCATTCGCTTGAGAAGGATGCGTCGGACGTTGTGAAGGAACAGAACGGCAAGATCCTCGGCAGCGTGCGGCATCCGCCGGGCGCATCGGACTTTTCGTCCTTCCTGCTGCAGGCGCAGGCCAGCAAGGCCAAGATCGTTGCGCTTGCCAACGCGGTGAACGACACCGTCAATTCCGTGAAGCAGGCGACCGAGTTTGGCATTCAGGCCGGCGGGCAAGAACTGGCGGCGCTGCTGATGCAGGTCACCGACGTCAATGCGATCGGACTTCAGGGCGCGAAGGGCCTCTATCTGACCGAAGGCTTCTATTGGGACTCTAACGACGGCACGCGCAAGTTTTCTGACCGCTTCACTGCGGCGGTTGGCGGCGGAAAGCGTCCGACCGCTATTCAGGCGGGCGTCTATGCCGGTACGCTGCACTATCTGCGCGCGGCGGCCGCGGCGAACACGACCGATGGACAGAAGGTTGTCGCCAAGATGAAGGAGATGCCGTCGAAGGATCCGTTGTTCGGTGAAGGCACGATCCGCGAGGACGGCCGTCACATCCACAACATGTATCTGTTCCAGGTGAAGACTCCCGCCGAGTCCAAGGCGCCATGGGACTTCTACAAGCTGGTGGAGACGATCCCGGCGAAGGACGCTTTCCGGCCGATCGCCGAGGGCAACTGCCCGATGGTGACGAAGTAAGGCCGGTTTCCAACGCCGCGCAGGTGCGCCGTGGTCATCGGGGCGTTTAGATCGAGTGTAAATTTCCTCCCGGCGGGCTCCGTACGGGAGGAAATTTCTCTCTTCGAACATGATCTTAGAATGCAACGCCGGTCTGCCCTCGGGGCATGACGCAGGCGCGGTATGTAATTGACCAAAAACGGAAATTCGGCTATTTCACCGGCGTCGTGAATGCTGCCGCCGTCTTCGCCTGCAAGGCAGGCCATCCAGCAAAATTCATCGGCGAGAAGTTCTGCGTGAGGCGTGACCGCCCGCAAGTCCGGCGATTGTGCGCTCACCGATTGCAAGAGCATGGGTCCGGTTATGAGCAACTTCAATCAGGAAACGGTTCTCAGCGTCCATCACTGGACCGACAACCTTTTCAGCTTCACGACCACGCGTGATTCCTCGTTCCGTTTCCGGAATGGCGAGTTCACCATGATCGGATTGAAGGTGAACGAGAAGCCGCTGCTGCGCGCGTACAGTGTCGCGAGCGCGAACTACGAAGAGAACCTCGAATTCTTCTCGATCAAGGTGGCTGACGGGCCGCTGACCTCGCGCCTCCAGCATCTGAAGGAGGGCGACCAGATCATCGTCAGCCGCAAGGCGACCGGAACGCTGGTGATCGACAACCTGACCGCCGGCCGCAATCTCTATCTGATCGGCACCGGCACTGGCCTCGCGCCGTTCCTCAGCGTCATCAAGGACCCCGAGACCTATGAGCGTTTCGAGAAGGTCGTGCTGCTGCACGGCTGCCGCCATGTCCGCGAACTGGCTTACGGCGAACTGATCACCGAGAAGCTGCCGCAGGACGAGATGATCGGCGAGATGGTGAGCAACCAGCTCATCTATTATCCGACCGTGACGCGCGATCCGTTCCGCAACCGCGGCCGTATCACCGACCTGATTACCTCCGGCAAGCTGTTTGAAGATATTTCACTGCCTGCGCTCGATGCGGCGAAGGATCGCGTCATGATGTGCGGCAGCCCGGCGCTGCTGGTCGACACCAAGAAGCTGCTCGAAGAGCGCGGGTTTGTCGAAGGCAACCATGGCGAGCCGGCGGACTTCGTGGTCGAGAAGGCGTTCGCCGAGCGCTGATCACACGGACCGCTTCAAATCAAAAAGCCGCTGGCTATGCCGGCGGCTTTTTTGTTTAGGAAGACTCGTTATTGCGAGGAGCTCTCGCGACGAAGCAATCCATTCTTCTCAAAAATGGATTGCTTCGCTTCGCTCGCAATGACGGAGGGATTACTCCGCAGCTTCTGAAACTTCGTCGGGTATACGCGGTGGCGAGGGTTGCTGTTTCGAGCGGCCGACCTGCGAGAACAGGTGCGCGAGCTTGTCGAGGTAGAGATAGACGATCGGCGTCGTGAACAGCGTCAGCGCCTGGCTGACCACCAGACCGCCGACCATGGCATAACCCAGCGGCTGTCTGATTTCGGAGCCCGTTCCGGTGCCGAGCATCAGCGGCACGCCTCCGAGCAGCGCCGCCATTGTGGTCATCATGATCGGGCGGAAGCGGATCAGGGCGGCCTTGCGGATCGCGTCTTCCGGCGACAGGCCCTCATCGCGCTCTGCGACGATGGCAAAGTCCACCAGCATGATGCCGTTCTTCTTCACGATGCCGATCAGCAGCACGATGCCGATCAGGCCGATCAGGCTGAAGTCAAACCCGAACAGCATCAGCATCGCCAGCGCGCCGACGCCGGCCGAGGGCAGGGTGGAGATGATCGTGAGAGGATGGATGTAGCTTTCGTAAAGAATGCCGAGGATCAGATAGACGACGATGAGCGCCGCAATGATCAGCAGCGGAACGGTGCCGAGCGATTGCTGGAACGCCTGCGCGGTGCCCTGGAAGCTGCCGTTGACGGTGGGCGGCACGCCAAGTTCCGCGACGGCGTTCTGGATTGCGTCGGTGGCCTGACCCAGCGCTGCGCCTTGTGCGAGGTTGAAGCTGATGGTGGTCGCCGGGAATTGCCCCTGGTGGCTGATCGAGAGCGGACGGACCGGGACTGTCGTCCATTTGACGAAAGCCGACAGCGGCACCTGGTCGCCCGTGGTCGGCGACTTGATGTAGATCTTGTCGAGCGTGTCCACCTTGCCTTGCAGTTCCGGCAGGATTTCCAGAATAACGTGGTAGCTGTTCACCTGCGTGAAGTATTGCGCGACCTGACGCTGACCGAAGGCATCGTTCAATGTGTCGTCGATCAGTTGCGGCTGGATGCCGTAGCGCGAGGCGGTGTCGCGGTCGATGGTCAGGGTCAGAGTGGTGCCGTTGGTCTGCTGATCCGTGGCGACGTCACGCAGTTGGGGGAGGGTCTTCAGTTTCTCGAGGATCTTGGGCGCCCAGGTATTCAGCTCGGCAAGATTGGGGTCCTGCAAGGTGTATTCGAACTGGGTGCGGGTGGCGCGGCCGCCAAGGCGGACGTCCTGCGCGGCCTGAAGAAAGACGCGAGCGCCTTCGAGTTTTTCAAATTGCGGCCGCAGCCGCGCGATGATCTGTTGCGCGCTCACGTCGCGCTCGTTGCGCGGCTTGAGCGTAATGAACATGCGTCCGTTGTTGAGGGCGCTGCCGCCGCCACCGACTGCCATGGCGATCGAGGCGACTGCGGGATCTTTCTGGACGATCCCGCCGATCTGGGCCTGAAGGCGGGACATTTCGGCGAAGGAGATGTCCTGGCCGCCTTCGGTGATGCCGGTGATCAGGCCAGTGTCCTGCTGCGGAAAAAAGCCCTTCGGAATGATGACGAACAGATAGACGGACAGGCCGACAGTCGCGAAGAACACACACAGCGTGGTGAAGCGCCAGCGCATCACGAGGTCGAGGCCCCATTCATATCCCCGGAGCATGGTGTCGAAAAAGCGCTCGCTGAGCTGGTAGAGCCTGCCGTGCTCGGTCTCGCGGCTATGCGGTTTGAGGAAGCGCGACGCCATCATCGGCGTCAGCGTCAACGAGACGACCAGCGACACGAAAATGGCCATCGCCAGCGTGACGGCGAATTCGCGGAACAGGCGACCAATGATGCCGCCCATCAGGAGCAGGGGTATCAGCACCGCGACCAGCGAGATGCTGATCGAAACGATCGTAAATCCGATTTCGCTGGCGCCTTTCAGGGCGGCGGCAAACGGGTCTTCACCCTGTTCGATATAGCGGCTGATGTTCTCGAGCATGACGATGGCGTCATCGACCACGAATCCGACCGAAATCGTAAGCGCCATCAGCGAGAGGTTGTCGAGCGAATAGCCGAACACCCACATCAGGGCGCAGGCGCCCAGCAAGGCAAGGGGAACCGTGATGCTCGGAATGACGGTCGCCCAGACATTTCGCAGGAAAACGAAGATCACCATCACAACAAGGGCGATCGTGAGCAGAAGGGTGAACTGCACATCCTCGACGGCGGCACGAATGGTTTGCGTGCGGTCGCTCAGGACCTCGACCTTGACCGTCGGCGGAATGGCCGCGATCAGCCGCGGCAACTGCGCCTTGATCTTGTCCACCGTGTCGATGACGTTGGCGCCGGGTTGCTTGAACACGACGAGGAAAACGCCGCGTTGGCCGTTCGCCCATGCGGCCTGTTTGGCGTCTTCGGGCCCGGACACGGCCTGGCCGATGTCGCGAATGCGCAACGGCCCGCCATTGCGGTAGGCGATGATGACGTCGTTCCAGTCCTTGGATTTCGGCAACTGGTCGTTGGCGTAGATGGTGTAGCTGCGCGTCTTTCCGTCGATATTGCCCTTCGGATTATCGACGGTTGTGATCGCGATCTGGCTGCGGACGTCCTCCAGTTGCACGCCCTTTGCGACCAGCTTTGCGGGATCGATCTGGATACGAATGGCCGGCTTCTGCTGACCGCCGATGGTGACCTGTGCGACGCCGGAAATCTGGCTCATCTGCTGGGCCAGTTGCGTATCGGCATAGTCGTTGACGTCGATCAGCGGCAGCGTCTCGGATGTTACCGACAGGATCATGATCGGCGAATCCGCCGGGTTTACCTTGCGATAGGTCGGCGGGCTCGGGAGCGTTTTCGGCAACTGGCCGCCAGCCGCGTTGATGGCGCCCTGAACGTCGTTGGCTGCGCCGTCGATGCTGCGGTTGAGATCGAACTGGATGGTGATGGACGTTGAACCCAGCGAACTGGTCGATGTCATCTGCGCGACGCCGGGAATCTGGGCGAACTGCCGTTCCAGCGGCTGCGCAACCGAGGATGCCATGGTTTCCGGGCTGGCGCCGGGCAGGCTCGCCGAAATCTGGATGGTCGGAAAGTCGACCTGCGGCAGCGGCGCGACCGGCAACAGCGGGTAAGCAACCAGACCGACAAAAAGAATGCCGGCCATCAGCAACGATGTTGCGATCGGATAGCGGATAAACGGACCGGAGATGCCGTCGCTCATGTCAATCCGCCTTCGCCGAAGTTTGGCCCGAGCTTGCGACGTTCACCGTCAAGGCCGAGCCCGGCTGGACGCGATACTGTCCGGCTGTGACGACCTGTTCGCCGGCTGTGACGCCGCTATCGACGAGCGTTTTGCCGTCAGTGGATGGCCCTATTTTGATCTTGCGCAGGCCGGCCTTGTTGCCGTCGGTCACGACATAAACGTAAAGGCCATCGTTGCCATGCTGAACGGCATCGTCCGGCATCACCGTCGCATCCTTGATCGTATTGACGAGAAGGCGTGTCGATACCGAAAGGCCGGGCCACAACGCATGATCCTTGTTATCGAACGTCGCCTTGAGCCGGATGGTGCCGCTGGTGCTGTCCACCTGGTTGTTCATCAGCGAGAGAACGCCTTGTGACAGAACCTTGCGTCCGTCGGTGGTCAGCGCGGTGACTTTCGTTTCGCCACGGCGAAGCGCACTTGCGATATCGGGAAGCTGTTCTTCTGGCGCGGTGAAGATCACCGAGATCGGCTCGACCTGCGCGATGGTGACGATGCCGGTCTGTGTCGCGGCGTTGACGATATTGCCGACATCGACCTGACGGATGCCGGTGATGCCGGAAATCGGTGCGCGGATGCTGGCGTAATCAAGCTGTGTCTGGGCGTTGAAGATCGCGGCCTGATCTGCGGCGATCTGCGCCTTGAGCTGTTCGACATTCGCGGTCTGCGTATCGACCGTTTGCTTGGTGGCGAATTCGCCCAGCTTGGTGGAGCGGGCAAGATCGCGCTGCGCGTTGGCGAGGTTGGCCTCGTCCTGGGTTTTCTTCGCGTTGGCCTGATCGAGCGCGGCCTGGAACGGACGGGGATCGATCTGTGCGATCAGATCGCCTTCCTTGACGAACTGTCCTTCCTTGAAGGCGATCTGATTGATCTGGCCATCGACGCGCGTCCGCACCGTCACGGTGTTGAAGCCCTGCACCGTTCCGAGCCCGGTAAGATAGACCGGAAAGTCTACTTTCGTGACGCTGGCGACGGTGACCGGAACCGATGGAGGCGCGGCGGGTTTTGCAACATTCACATTCTGCTGACGAGGCCAGCCGAACCAGACGCCTCCCATCAGCAGCAATGCTGCGAGAACATACGCCCACACAGGAATGCGACGCCTTGTCATATCAGATCCCGATTGCTTTTTGCGCCAGCCTGCCTCTATCATAACTAATAAGCCTGCACTTAGTATGCACGCGCATCATTAATTATTGGCAAGGTTCGATGTCGCGCTCCGTCCAGTGGCTCGATCTGAAGCGGCAACTGGTCTCGCAACTGATCGAGACCTCGCGCCTCCTGCGCAACCACATCGATCAGCGGGCGAAGGACCGTGGAACCACCCGTGCGCAGTGGATTGTGCTGTTCCGATTGCGGCAGCAGGAAGGACTGATGCAGGTCGATCTCGCAGATGTGCTTGAGCTTCAGCCGATTTCGCTTGTGCGGCTGCTGGACCGGCTGGTTGAGCAAAAATTGCTTGAACGCAGGGCCGATCCGAATGACCGCCGCGCCAACCGGCTGTTTTTGACTGCCAAGGGACGGCGGCTGGTGGACGATCTCGACAGCCTGCGGGACGACATCGCCACCGATGTGCTTCACGACATTCCGAAAACTGCCATTGAATCAACGCTGGAAACGCTGGTCGAGATGAAGGCGCGGATCAAGGAGACAGCCGGGGACACGGAGGCCACCGAGCCACCCAGGGCGAAGGGCGCCCGCGCAAGGTCCTAATTCCGCAAAAGGCGAAACGGCGGCAAACCCGGATACAAAAGGCGAAACCGTGTCTGGCGTTTTCGCTCAGGACTCAACCAGCGCGTCGCGCAGATTTTTCTTCATCACCTTGCCGTTGGCGTTACGTGGCAGCGGATCGGTGCTGATCGCGATAGTCTCGGGGACTTTGTAGTCAGACAGACGCTCGGCGCACCACGCACGCAGGGTCGGCTGGTCGATGTTCGAGCGCACGACCACGACGGCGTGAACGCGCTCGCCGAGCACCGGACACGGCCGCGCGACGATGGCGCTTTCCACCACGTCGGGATGACTGGCGAGAACCGACTCGACCTCGGCGGAATAGATCTTCAGGCCACCGCGGTTGATCATGTCTTTCTGCCGGTCGAACACGCGAACGAAATTCTCCTCGTCGATCGATCCGAGATCGCCCGAATGCCAGTAGCCGGCGGTGAAACTCTCCGCCGTTGCACGCGGGTTATTCCAGTAGCCCTTGATGACCGAGCCGCTATGAATCCAGATTTCGCCGATCTCGCCGCGCGGCAGTTCGCGTCCGGTCGCGTCGACAACGATAATGTGCGCGCCGGGACAGGGCAGGCCGACGCTGTCGCTGTGGCTCGCGGTGAATGCCGGCGGCATGATCGTCGACGGCGATGACGTTTCGGTCGAGCCGTAGGCGTTGACGAGGTTCAGTCCGGGAAGCTTTTGCGCCAGCTTCTCGATGGTCGCGACCGGCATCGGCGCGCCGCCATAGCCGCCGATGCGCCACGCGGAAAGGTCGTAGCTATCGAAGTCCGCCTGCAACAGGCAGAGATTGTACATCGCAGGCACCATCACGGTCTGCGTAACGCGCTCGCGCGCTGCGATCTTGAGGTACTCCGCCGCCTTGAACTCCGCGACGATGATGAGCGCACCCGCGCAGCGGGCCATGGCCATGATGTTGGCAGCAATGCCGGTGACATGCGCCAGCGGAACGGCGGCAATCGAACGGTCGGCGTGCGTCAGTTCGAGGCAGGCCTCGTAGATCATCGCCGAATGGATCAGATTGCAGTGGGCGAGCATCGCGCCCTTCGGCTTGCCCGTGGTGCCCGACGTATAGAGAATCATCGCGGTGTCTTGTTCGCCGACAGCCACCGGTACTTGCGACGTCTCGGTCGCGATCAGATCCTGAAACGCCAGCGAGCCGTCGGTTACGCCGATCGACACGCGGTGAAGCAGGGTCGGAATCTCGTTGGGATCGGGCAGCCGGTCCGCCATTCCGTCTTCATGGATAATCAGCGCCGCGCCGCAGTCTGCCAGAACATAGGCAATCTCGGGCTTCTGCTGCCGCGTGCTCAGCATCACACTGACGAGACCCAGATGCGCCGCGCCATAAAGCGCGAGCACGAACTCGATGCGGTTGCCGAGCAGGAGAGCGATACGGTCACCGGGCTTCAACCCCATCTCCTTGAAGCCGGCTGCGACCTGCGCGGATTTCTGCGCGACCTCGCGCCATGTCATCCGTTCATCGCCGCAGACCAGCGCTTCGCCATCCGGATTGCGCGCTGCGGCTTCAGCGACCATGTCCCAGATGTTCGCCGGGCGGCTCTCGAAGGCGGGCACGATACGGTCGCCGAAGCGGGTTTCCAGCCGCATTGCCGGAATCGGGTATTTCGACCAGTCCATGGATTTAAGCTACCTGTCCTGATCGGCGCGTCAGGTTGAAAAATTAGCCCCGCGCTCGATCACAAATTCTGCATCGAACAAACTATGCGAATGATTCAAATCGGATTGCGACATCAATACAGTTAAACCCTTGCCCTTGAGCGAGGCAAGCACGTCGGAGATTCTCTCGGACAGGGCAGGTGCGATTCCTTCGAATGGCTCGTCGAGCAGCAGGCACCTGGTTCCAATGCCCAGCGCGCGGCCCAGCGCGACCAGCTTCTGCTGCCCGCCGCTGAGCAGCAGCGCCTTGCGATCGCGCATGGCGACGAGCTCGCCGATCACCTCGTAGACGAAATCCAGCCGCGCCTTGCGGTCGACATCCTTCGCGACCCACAGCGGCAGAAGAATATTCTCCTCCACCGTCAGTTGCGGCACCAGACCGCGGTCTTCCGGCATGTAGCCGATGCCGAGACCGGCGCGGGCATGACGCGGCAGGGCCGCCAGATCCTCGCCGCCGAAACGGATCGTGCCGCGCTTCGGTGTGAGATGACCCATGATCGAGCGCATCAGGGTGGTCTTGCCGGCGCCGTTGCGGCCGACCAGGCTGACCATGCCGCCCTCGGTGAGATGCATGGTGAAGCCGCGCAGCGCCGGCATCGACTGGATTTCGACCGCGAGATTGTCGATCTCGAGCAGGGAGCGGGATACGGTCATTTTGCGCCTCCCGTCACATAACGGCGGACTTCATTGTCTTTCAGCACCGTTGACGGCTCGCCGTCGGCCAGGATGCGGCCGTTGTAGAAGGCGACGACCCGGTCGGCATATTTGCTGACGATATCCATGTCATGTTCGACGAAGACGATGGTGGCGGCCTCTTCCGAGACGGCGTTGATGACACGGTCCATGGTGGCGAATTTCTCTTCGGCCGAAACGCCGGAGGTCGGCTCGTCCAGCAGCAGCAGTTTCGGACGACGGGCCAGCGCCATGGCGATGTCGACCAGCTTGCGGACGCCCCCGGCCAGTTCGGACACCGGCCGATCGGCGTGACCCTTCAGACCGAAGCGATCGAGCAACGCCAGCGCTTTGTCATGCCGATCGCCGGCTTCCGCCGGAACCGTCAACGACAGCCGTCCGCCTGCGGCGCTGGAGACCGCGACAGTGAGGTTTTCGGCAGCAGTCAGTTCGATGAAAAGCTGCGGGATCTGGAACGAGCGCGAGATTCCGAGCCTGGCGACATCGCGCGGCGAACGCCGGCCGATCGGCGAGCCGTCGAGTTCGATCGCCCCGCTGTCGGGCTTCATGTAGCCCGTCACCATGTTGACGAAGGTGGTCTTGCCGGCGCCGTTCGCGCCGATCAGGCAGAGCTTTTGACCGGCGGGGATATCGATGCTGACATTGTCGGCGGCGACCACTGCGCCGAAACGCTTCTGGAGTCCGCGCACGGAGAGGACGGGCTTCATGACGCCGATCCTTTCTCGGCGATGGCCGCGTCCGGTCGCGGTTCGGAGGCTTTACGTTTTTTCCCGCTCCAGAGCGAGCCGATGCCCCGCGGCAGGAACAGGATGACCGCCAGCAGGAACACGCCAAGCACGAGCTGCCACGTGTTCGGAAGGTAGAGGTTCGAGAACGAGCGCACCAGTTCGAGGGCGAGCGCCGACACGAACACCGCCGCCACGCTCTGCGTTCCGGCAAGGACGGCGACGAAGACGAATTCGCCGGACGTGGTCCAGTAGGCAAACTCTGGATCGATGTGCCGCTGCGCCATCAGAGCGAGCGCGCCGCTGGCGCCTGCAAAGGTCGCGGCGATCACGAAGTTGATGGTGACGATGCGGTTCGCCGAGGTGCCGAGATACTCGACGCGAAGGTTGTTTTCGCGCACCGCAAGGCTTGTCAGCCCGAACTGCGAGCGGAACAGGATAGTCGCGAAGATGCCCGCAAGGCCGGTGGCGACGATCGACACCGCATAAAGCATGAAGTCTGCCTCGCGCGGATCGTTGAACACCGCGCCGAACAGGGTGGGGCGGCCGACATTGAAGCCGTCCGACCCGCCGAGAACGGTTGTCTTGACCAGCGCGCCGTAGAGCACCATCGACAGCGCCAGTGTCAGCATGCCGAAGAAGATGCCGGTGTAACGCGCAATCAGCGGGCCGATGATCAGGCCAAGCAGGCCCCCGAACACCGCGCCGATCAGCACCTGCGCGACGGCGTCTGTGACGCCGAAGGTGATGGCGATCAGCGCGACGCCATAGCCGCCGCCGGCATAGAACAGGCCCTGTCCGAACGAGACGTTGCCTGTCCGCGCAAGCACCACGATGCCGAGTGCGACAAGCGCCTTGGAGGCAGCGACGGTCGCGAGCGACAGCGTCCATGCCGGAATGATGCGGCCGAACAGCACGGCGAGAACGACAACGCCCAGAAGAGCGAGAGGGTGCGTGGCGTACTTCATCAGATGCGCCTCGCGACTTCACGGCGGAACAGACCTTCCGGCCTGAACATCAGCACGGCGGCCATGATAAGATAGATCATGAACAGCTCGGCCTGCGGCAGCAGGTGGACCGAGGCGGCCCGCGCCATGCCGACGAGGATGGCGCCGACGGCGGCGCCTTCGATGCTGCCGAGGCCGCCGATCACCACGATGGCGAAACTCAGGATGATGATCTCGGAGCTGAGGCCGGGCTGCACGGAAATTTTCGGCGCAGTCAGGCCGCCAGCCAGCGCCGCGAGCATGACGCCAAAGGCAAAGGCCAGCGCGTAGACGCGATTGATCTTCACGCCCATGCTCGCGCTCATTTCGGCGTTATGGATCACGGCGGTGACGATCTTTCCGGTGGTGGTGCGGTTGAGGGCGAACCACACCGCGAACCCGATCACAGCCGAAAACGGGATCAGCATGAGATCGTAGCCGACGTAGAACAACCCTGCGAACTCGGCATTGCCGAACAGTTCATAGGGCTGGTTCGCATAGATCGGATTGACGCCCCAGATCAGTTTGGTCGCGTCCTCAAAAATCAGAAATACCGCGTAGGTCACCAGCAGCAGCACGACTTCATCGCGGCCATAGAAGAGTTTGATCAGCCCGCGCTCCATCAGGAGGCCGATGACTGCGGCGATAGCGGCCACCGACACCAGCATCAGGACAAAGCCGAGCCCCGGCGGCACGTTGTGCGCCGCGGCCATCGTGACGACGGTCGCGGCGAGATAGGCGCCGAGCGCGTAGAAGCCGCCATGCGCGATGTTGAGAATCTTGAGCACGCCGAAAACGAGGGTCAGGCCCAGCGCCACAATAAAGAGCCATGATGCCTGGATCAGGCCGTCGAGGATGACCGTAAGAAACGTATTCATGAACGTGATTCAGGCCGGAGTTGCAGCGAAGAGATAGACGGCGCGAGATTCACATCGTCGCGCCGCCCGGTGGCCATCAAGCGCAGGAGATTACTTGCACTTGTCGTTCTTCATTCCGCCCTTGATCCAGTCGATCGCCTTCACACCCGGAGGCGGGTTGACGCATTCGGCTTCGAAGTTGACGATATCGACCAGATCGACGCGCTTCTTTTCGGCGTTGTACTTGGTGCGGCTGAACGAGATCGGCTGGATGGCCTGATGGCCGTCGCCGTTCTTCATCTGGATCAGGCCGCCTGGGCTCTCCCACTCGGAGCCGGTCATCGCAGCGACCAGTTCATCAGCGCTCGGCTTCTTGCCGCCGTTCTTCGCCATCGCCTTCTCGACCGCACTCTTCACGCCGAGGATCGACTGCGTGACGCGATAGGACGCTTGCACGGGATAGGTGCCGTGGGCCTTCTCATAGCCGTTGAAGAACCACTCGTTGAGCGGGGTCTTCGGCGACATCAGACCATAGGAACCGCGTGCGCCGATAATGACGCCATCTGGCATCTTGTCGCCGAGCGGCGGCAGGACGTGGTCGGCCGCGCTGAGGACGAGCTGGCTGCGCTTGGCGAGGCCGCGTGGCACCGACTGCAGAATGAAGGCCTGCAGGTCGCCGCCCCAAAGGCTGGAATAGACGACATCAGAGCCGGCGGACACCAGCGCCGAGATTTCGGTGCCGTACTGGCCGGCGCCGAACTTCGGCAGCAGATCGGCATTGAGCTTCGCATTTGGATAAAGCTGGGCCGCAGCCGCGACGAAGTCGGCCCGGCTGTCCTGGCCCCAGGCGTAATCCTGGTTGATGGCCGAGAACGTATCCATCTTGATGTTCTTCTGCTTCATGTAGCGGATCAGCCCGACGTTATCCTGGGTGGCGTGGGCAGCCGTGCGGAAGACGTAGTTGTATTTCGCTTCCTCGAAGATGCGCGGCGTTCCGCAGTCGAACAGGAACAGCGGCTTCTTCAGTTCTTCCGCGATGGGGGCCACCGCGAGGCAGTCGCCGGAGCCGATATAGCCGATGACGGCATCGACATTGTCGCGCTGATAGAGGTTGCGCAGTTCCTGCACCTGCTTGGTCGCGCCGCCGTTCTCGTCGATGACGACGGGCTCGATCTTCATGCCGCCGAAGCCGACTTTATTATAGGGGGCCGGCCCGGCGCCCTTGTTCAGTTCGCCGATGACGAATTCGGCAGCCTTGCCGGCCGGGACGCCGAAGCTCTCGGCTGCGGGACCCGACAGGAATGTGACGATGCCGACCTTGAAGGTCTCCTGTGCCGATGACGGGCCGGTGAAAGCCAAAGCAGCGGCGGAGCAGGCCGTCAGCAACCCAAGTGTTCGCGTGAAGCGCTTCATATTGTTCCTCCCGAATTGTCCGGTCGTGCCGGTTCTTTGTGTCCGCATCCGTTTGCCGGATGTCAGTGGTTCGATGCCAGCTTAAGCGGGCTTTTGGCGCGCGTCTACGATTCCGGTTGTCCAAGCGTGCGACGAAAGCGTGCACGGGAGTTGATGCGAACAGGCGTTGCAGAATTTGCACAAAGGATTTGCATCAATGCCAACCGCGCGTTGAGCATGCCCTCGCAGGCGCGCCGCGGCGTGCCGGTTCGTACGGCGAACCGGGTGTCACGGGCGCTAGTCTGCGGTCGCATCATGCGACGCGCTTCTTCCTGAGCTTGCCGTTGACCGTCTGTTGGCGCGGCGAGATTTTCGCGTTGCGTCCGTATTTCCTCTTTGTCGACAGCTTGAACTGCGTGTAGCCGAGCACCTGCTGCATCGCTGCGCGGGCTTTCTCGGCATTGCCCTCATCAATGGCGCGCGCGGCGATGGCGTGGTTCGGCAGATTCTCGTTGAACCAGCCCGGGCTGCCGGTGGCGACCATGAACACGGCGCTCAGGATGGTGTCGATGGCGCCGCGAAACCCTTGAAGCACCGGATTGTGCGTGGCGTCGATGATCGCGAGATGAAAGGCCTTGTCCGCGATGATGGCGGTCGGCACGTCGTGCGAGGCTTCCATCGCGGCGAGCGCGGTCATGATGCGACGGCGGTCTTTGGCCGTTGCGCGTTCGGCGGCGAGAGCGGCCGCTGCCGGCTCTATGATCAGGCGCACTTCCTGAAGCGCAAGCAGCAGATCGCGATTGGGCTCGTCCTTGCTGATCAGCCAGCTCAGCACGTCGCGGTCGAGCAGGCTCCAGTCGCCGCGCGGCCGCACATGGGTGCCGTGGCGGGGGCGGACGCTGACCAGTCCCTTGGCGGCGAGCGTCTTGATCGCCTCGCGCACCACGCCGCGTCCGACGCCGAAGCGGCTTTCAAGATCGTGCTCTGGCGGCAGCGTCGAGCCGACCGGAATCAGATCCTGTGCGATCTCGCTGCCGAGCGTGCGCAGCACGGCCTGGATGCGGCCGGGCTTCACGAGCTTGCTGGCGGTTTTCGGGCGAGGCTTGACCGGCGACTTCATGCAGGGACGCTAGCACACCGGCGTTCATGGCTACAATCATCCGATGTTAAACATCCGATGTTGCGCGTGCTGCAATGCAGGAGGCCGGAGGTGAATCTCGATCAGACATAACGGATGCGAGCCGAAACGGCAATCGGCCGCGCGTGCGGCGCAGTATCCAGCGTGTTGAATTCGATGTGCGGAATATGAAAACGCCCGGTGAGCGGTCGCCGTAAAGGCGTTACTGCATGCGCTGAAGCAGCACGTAGGGCTGGCCGTCTTCGGAGCCGATGCTGGTCTCGACATCAAACACGTCGCGGATCATTTCGTTGGTGATCGTCTCGGCAGGGCTGCCGTCGGCGGCGACCGTTCCCTTGCGCAGAACGATGATGCGGTCCGCAAAGCGTACCGCGAGATTGAGGTCGTGCAGCACCGCGACCACCGCGGTGCCGGTGCGCGCCCGGCGCTTTGCGGTCTCGACGAGATTGATCTGATGGCGCAGATCGAGGCTGGAGGTCGGCTCGTCCAGCAGCAGAACGCCCGGGCCCTGTTCGGCTTCGCCGCAGGCAAGCTGCACCAGGACGCGAGCGAAATGCGCGCGCTGCTGTTCGCCGCCCGACAGTGTCGGCAATTCACGGTGGCGGAACGGTGTCAGGTCCAGTTCGGCAATGGCGGCATCGACCAGCGGCGCTGCGATGGAGCGTGGGCGATCGCCGGCGCCCATGGCGACGATCTCCTCGACCGTGAACGGGAAAGAGACATTGACATGCTGGGACAGCATGACGCGGTTGTTCGCGAGATCGCGCGAGGAGAACGACGCGAGGTCGCGGCCCTTGAGACGGACACCGCCGCCTGTGCAGCGAAGATCGCCGGACAACAGCCGCAGCAATGTCGACTTTCCCGCGCCGTTCGGCCCGACGATGGCGACGGTTTCGCCGCCATGCACCCGTGCGCTCACGCGATCGAGCAGCGTCGCCTGCCGGACTTTCATGCAGACCGCATCGGCTTCGATCAGCGCGGGGCGAGAGAATGTCACGACGCGATCAGCTTTCGTTGCCGCAGCAGGATAAATAGGAAGAACGGTGCGCCAAGCGCAGCGGTGAGAATTCCGATCGGCACCTCGGCGGGCGCGGCCAGTACGCGCGCGATGGTATCGGCCAGAATGAGGAGAATGGCTCCGAGGAAAACCGAGGCGGGCAGCAGCAGCCGGTGGCCGGGGCCGATGACGATGCGCAACAGATGCGGCACCACGATGCCGACGAAGCCGACCACTCCGCAGATCGACACCGCGACGCCGGTCATTGCGGAAATCAGCACAATCGAGATTTTCTTCAGCCGCTCGACATCGACGCCGGTGTGAAAGGCTTCCGCTTCGCCCAGCACCAGCACATCGAGACCGCGCGCGATCAGCGGGATCGCCAGCACCGCAAGCAATGCGACGGGTGCGACCATTCCGGCTTTCGGCCAGGTCGCGCCACTCAACGAACCAAGCAGCCAGAAGGTGATGTCGCGCAACTGGCGGTCGTCGGCGACAAACACCAGAAGCCCGATGCCGGCGTTGGCGATGGCCGCGATGGCGAGCCCTGCGAGCAGGAAAATCGCAACCGAGGTGCGGCCCTCGCGGCTGGCGATCTTGTAGAGGATGGTGGTGGTCAGCAGCGACCCTGCGAACGCTGCGACCGGCAACAACTCCAGTTGCATGAAGCGGAAGCTCGCGCCCCACGCACTGTCCGAGATCACGATGGCTGATGCCGCGGCAAACGCGCCGCCGCTCGAGACGCCGACCAGCGCCGGATCGGCAAGAGGATTGCGGAACAGGCCCTGCATGATGGCGCCGGACAGTGCGAGCAGGCCTCCGATCATGCCGGCAATCGCGATGCGCGGAATCCGGATCGACCACAGCACGAGTTCGTCACGTGCGAGCAACGCGGGATCAGCGCCGGCGATGTTCAGTCCGAGCGCAGCAGCAAGACGGGGCAGCGGAATGCCGGCCGCGCCGACGGTGGTCGCCAGCAGCGCAACTGCGAGTACACCCGCGGTCAGAACGGCATACACCGCAATTGCGGAGGGGCGCATGGACCCACCGGGCGTGGCGGCAGCCAACGGCGTCGTTTCTGTCACCGTCATTTATGGCAGTCGACGGAAAGCGTCGCCGGCTTCCACGTCGCAGCCTTCTCGTTGAGGCCGGGATAAAGCGACAGCGCGAGATCGCGGGCTGCGGCGGCGGTGCGCGGTCCGAAACCGAGCAGGTACAGCCCGTCCATCGCGACGAATGATTTCTTCGCGGCGGCAGGCGTCAGCGCGAATGACGGATTGGCGAACACAGCCTCCGCATCGAGTTGTTCGCGGCCGCGCTGCATGGTGAGGATGACGTCCGGCCTGGCCGCAACGATGGCTTCGTCGTTGACCGGCTTGTAGCCGTCGAAGCCGTCGACCGCATTGACGCCGCCGGCGAGCTTGATGATCTCGTTCGCCGCTGTCTTGTGTCCCGCCACCATGGCGCGGCCGTTGAGGAACGACATGACGAACATCACGCGCGCGGGCTGCTTGACGCCGTCGCGCAATTTCTTCAGTTCGGCGAGGTCGCTGCTGACTGCGGCAGCGAGACAGGCACCGCGTGCATCCGCATCCATCGCATGCGCAACCAGCTTGATTTTGTCGATCAGCCCTTGCTCCGTATAAGTCTCGGGGAACGACACAAACGGAATCTTTGCTGCCTCGATAACGTCGAGGGTTTCCTTCGGACCGGAGCCTTCGATCGCAAGGATCAATTGCGGGTTAAGGCCGAGCACGCCTTCTGCGCTCAATTGCCGCATGTATCCGACGTTTGGCTTTTCGCCGAGCGCCTTCGGCGGATAAAGACTCGTGCTGTCGATGCCGACGATTTTGTCCTGAAGATCGAGCGCATACAGAATCTCGGTGATCGCACCGCCGATCGAGACGATGCGCGATGTGTTGCCGATGGTCACGTCGCGGCCGCGTGCGTCGTGGATGATGATACCTTCGGCGCGCGCCGCCGCAAACGAGACGACGCTGACGCAAAGGCCCGCAGTGAGGGCGAGCGTGACGCTAAACGTCGCGCCAATCGTTCGGGAAGCCGGCGTTCTGCTTTTCATTTGGTCAGGATCAGCTTGTTTTGCGCAGTCAACCGCAGACGATACGTGTCCTCGCCATGCACGATCATGATCTCGCGCGAGGCGAGGAACAGGTCGCGGCTGTTGATATGGTTATCCGTCAAAGGGATCGAACGCTCAATTAGAGTCGTTCTAGATTTATCGCCGGCATCTTTGCCCGAGGAGCCGTCGGGATCGTGAGGAGAGCCAGCATTCATACGTTTTGCGCGTCCAGTTTTTGAAGTCCTGTTGTTCTTAGGTTTGTCGGCGCGCGAATTCCAACACTCAAGTTTACAATAGGTTTAAACTGATCGTTCGTCGGCTTGACCCAGCCCGATCATTTTACGAAAAGTGGCAACGCGTTGGCGCAGACCAACGGGATTCTACGACAGCCAGCCAGCCGCCTTTGGGCGATGCCCGCCAGCCGCATCACGCAAAACAAAGTTGAGATTTGGGGCTGTCATGCTGGGGCTGAATGCGCGCGCGTGCGCGCTGCTATTATCCGTGTCTGTTGTTGCGCTGGGGGGAGTGGTCGCGGCCACGCCGGTGCATGCGCAATCTGCCGATGCTTCTGTGCAACCTGCCAAGCCGAAACCGATCAAGCGCAAACGCGCGGGCGCGCCGATGGCGGAAGTGCCGGTGCCGAGCAATCCAATGAATGCCAACGCGCAGATCGGCCAGCCGGTCTATCAGTCGCTCGACGAAATCACGGTTGCCGCATCCAAAACCCAGGAGCGCGCGATCGATGCGCTGGCGCCGGTCAGCGTCATGACGCTGGAGCAGATTCAGGGACGTCAGGCCACGCGCATCGGCGATCTCGTCTACACCATGCCAGGTGTCTGGATACAGGATCGCGGCGACGATCCATCGACATCGATCAACATTCGCGGCTTGCAGGACTTCGGCCGCGTTGCGGTCGTCGTCGATGGCGCGCGCCAGAACTATCAGCGCACCGGCCACAACTCGAACGGTTCGTTCTTCCTCAATCCAGAACTGATCGGCGGCATCGACATCGTGCGCGGCCCGACAGCCAACATCTACGGCTCGGGCGCGATCGGCGGCGTGGCGTCGTTCCGGACCAAGGACATCCAGGATGTGGTGCGTCCCGGCGAGCGCTGGGGCGTCGATACCAATACGATCTTCGGCACCAACCATGGCCGGGCGCTCGGCTCGATCTTCGGCGGCGTCCACGTCAATCCGAATGTCGACGTGTTCGCGGGCGGCACTTACTCGACGCAGGACAACTACAAGGACGGTCTTGGCATTCCGGTCGAGAACACCGCGCAGCGGCTGTCGAGCGGTATCGCCAAGCTGACCGTTCGTCCTGCCGACGGTCATGAAATCAAGTTCGGCGGAATCTTCCAGGAAGACATCTACAATGTCGGCCAGCCGCGCCGCCCGCTGGGACAGCCTTTCGCGCAGCCGGGCTCTGCGGGCAACGGCACCTCGGTGTATGCGACCAACCTGAAGAACTACACGACAACGCTGGGCTGGAAATACTCGCGGCCTGACGATCAGATCTTCGACTGGGATGCGAAGATCTACTGGAATCGTACCGACAGCCAGCAGGTCAAGACCCTGCACAACTCCGCACTGGCCACCGGAAACTGCACCGGCGGTCAACCGGGCAACAGCATCACCGGCTGTATCGGCGACCAGCGCGGCTATCTGATCGACACCTTCGGTTTCGATGTTCACAACACGTCCCGCTTTGAAACCGGCGACTGGCGTCATGCCGTGACTTACGGCGGTGACGGTTTCCGCGACGACGTTTCAACCTTCGACAAGAGCGGCAACTCCAACAAGACCACGCCCGGCGGTGAACGCACGGTCACCGGCGCGTTCGTTCAGTGGAAGACCAACTACACCTCGCTGCTCGAGATGGTGGGGGCGGTCCGCTACGATAACTATCAACTGAACTCCTCGGCGGGCTCCGCCAGCGGCGACCGCTTCTCGCCGAAAATCACTGTCGGGCTGATGCCCGCTGCCGTCATGACGCCCTACATCAGCTACGCCGAGGGATATCGCGCCCCTTCGATCACCGAGACGCTCGTGAACGGTGCTCACGTCGCGACCGGCGCCGGGCAAGGCGACTTTTCGATCTGCCCCGATGGCACGCGCGGTTTCTTCTGCTTCCTGCCGAATCCCAATCTGCGTCCTGAGGTCGGCAAGACCAAGGAGGTCGGCGTCAACATCAAGCAGAACGGTCTGTTCAGAGCCGGCGACAGCTTCCGCGGCAAGTTCAACGTGTTCCGCAACGATGTCGACGACTATATCGACAGTGTCCAGTTCACCGGACCTCCGTTCAATTCCTTCCCGCCGATTCCGGGCGTGTTTCCGACCACGTATCTTCAGTATCAGAACATCGCGCATGCCCGGATCCAGGGCTTCGAAGCTGAAACGATGTACGATGCCAACGACTTCTTCGTCGGCGTGTCGGTGACGCTGCAGGAAGGCAAGAACACCCAGACCAACATCGGCCTGTACAGCATCCAGCCGCAGAAGGTGACGACGACCGCGGGCCTGCGCTTCCTCGACGATCAGGTCGTACTGTCGGCGATGTGGACGTCGGTGAAGAGCAATACCGACATCCCGGTCACGTATCTGCCCGGCACGTCCTACGATCTGGTCAACCTCTACCTGCAAGTGAAGCCGACCAAGGATTTCGCGCTGAACTTCTCGGTCGAGAATCTTCTGAACCAGTACTACCGGCCTTATGCCATTCCGCGCGCCGCCGACTTCACGTCTCCGCAGAACGACGTGCTGTGGGCCAGCGCCGGCGCGGGCATCGTCTACAAGGCCGGGCTCAAGTATCACTTCGGAGGAAGCTGAACGCAGAACGATCAGTCACTGCTTTTTGAAAAGCAAAAAGAGGTTGCCGCGCAGAGCTTTTCTGCGCGGCTCGCTGCGTTTCAGCGCAGGCTCTCATGAACGACACTTTGATAACCGGCCATTCGGCCTTACAATGAGACAAACAGGAGAAGACCAATGTTTATTGCGATGAACCGTTTTCAGGTGAAGACCGGCTCCGAGCAGGCGTTCGAGACCGTGTGGTCGACGCGCGAGTCCTATCTCAGCGAGCTTGCGGGTTTCATCGAATTCAATCTGCTGCGCGGGCCGAAGGCTGACGATCACACGCTGTACTCGACTCATACGTTGTGGGCGGACAAGGCGGCGTTCGAGGCCTGGACCAAATCTGAGCAATTCCGCAAGGCGCATGCCCGCGCCGACAACCAGACCGGCGAGAGCCTTTATCTCGGCCATCCGAAGTTCGAGGGCTTCGAGGTGATCCAGACCGAGCGCAAGTCCAGTGCGGCGGCCTGATCCATGCTGAGCACTGATCTGGCCGATCTGAAAAAGCACATGGCGGAAAATCCGGGCGGCGTCATCGAAGACGTCGCACGGGAGAAGAACGTCACGGCGCGCGCCGTGATAGAGGCGCTGCCGGACGAGATGCGCAGCTTTGCGCCGGGCTCGGCCTTTGTGCCCGCGATGCAGGATATCGCGACATGGGGCGAGGTGACGCTGATCATCCACACCGAGGACGGCATCTTCGAGGTCACCGAGCCGGTGGGCGGCGGCGAGATCGGGCGTGGCTACTACAACATCATGAAGCCGAAGGGGATGCACGGCCATCTGCGTCATGAGCGCTGCGGCGGCATTGCCTTCGTCGAACGCCCGTTCATGGGCAAGCCGTCCGCCTTTGCGGCGTTTCTTAACGTCGATGGCGGCGTGATGTTCAAGGTGTTCGTCGGCCGCGACGAGAATCGCGCGCTGAAGACAGGCCAGCTCGAGAAGTTTCGCGCTTTGGCGAAGACGCTGGGCTGACCTTTTTATCTTTCCAGCGGATAGGGGCGCACCCCACTTGCGATGAGATCGTTTCTCGTCGTGTGAATAAAAATGGCCGGGGTCATCCCCGGCCATTTTCTTTTGCAGAAGGTGCGACTGAAGCGATCCGGCTTGGAGGGGCAAGGACCGGATCGCTTCGTCGCGGGCACATCGCTGTCACGGGCAATGCAGCTTTGCGCCATCGTGTGGCCTGCCGGGCATGGCAGGCTATTCAGCCGCGTCCTTCAGCGCATGAGGTGCGGTATGAGCGGCCTGGACTGGCTCAATCGAGCTGTCGCCGTGCTGAACCAGCGGCTTGTTACCGGTGAGGCCCCGCAGCAGCACGTAGAACACCGGCGTGAAGAAGATGCCGAACGCCGTGACGCCGATCATGCCGGAGAACACCGCGATGCCCATGGCGTGACGCATCTCCGCGCCTGCGCCGACAGACGTCACCAGCGGCACCACACCCATGATGAAGGCGATGGACGTCATCAGGATCGGCCGCAACCGCAGACGGCTGGCCTCGATCGCCGCGGCGATCGGAGAGCGCCCGGCGAACTCAAGTTCGCGCGCGAACTCCACGATCAGAATCGCGTTCTTCGCCGACAACCCGACCAGAACGAACAGGCCGATCTGGGTGAAGATGTTGTTGTCGTTGCCGGTGATCCAGACCCCGAACATTGCGGCCAGCAGTGACATCGGAACGATCATGATGATCGCCAGCGGCAGCATCAGGCTTTCATACTGCGCAGCGAGCACCAGGAACACCAGCAGCATCACGATCGGGAAGATGTAGAGCGAGGTGTTGCCGGCGATGATCTCCTGATAGGTGAGGTCGGTCCACTCGAAGCCGATGCCCTTGGGCAGCGTCTCGTTGGCGATGCGTGCGACCGCGGCTTGGGCCTGGCCGGTGGAATAGCCCGGCGCGTTGTTGCCGTTGATGTCCGCCGCGAGGAAGCCGTTATAGCGCATCGCGCTTTCAGGACCGGCGGCGGATTGCAGCTTCAACAGCACCGACAGCGGAATCATTTCGCCGGTGGTCGAGCGGACCTTCAGCTGGCCGACATCTTCCGGCCTTGCGCGGAACTTGCCGTCGGCCTGCACGCGCACCGAGTAGACGCGGCCGAATTTGTTGAAGTCGTTGACGTAGTACGAGCCGAGGTAAACCTGCAGCGTCTCGAAGATGCTGGTGATCGGCACGTTGAGCTGACGCGCGCGGGTGCGGTCGATGTCCGCGTAAAGCTGCGGGACGTCGACCTTGTAGCTCGAGAACAACCCGGTCAGCTCCGGCGCCTGCATCGCTTTTGCGAGGAAGGCCTTTTTGGCTTCGTCCAGCGCCTCGTAGCCGAGGCCGACCTGATCTTCGAGCTGGAGCTTGAAGCCGCCGGTGGTGCCGAGGCCGTCGACCGGCGGCGGCGGCAGCATGGCCACGAAGGCATCCTGAATGACCGTGTACTTCTTGTTCAGTTCCGCAGCGATGGCGTTGGCGCTGAGCGACGGGTCCTTGCGTTCCCCGAAGGGCTTCAGCGTCGAGAACACGATGCCTGCGCTGGACGAGTTGGTGAAGCCGTTGATCGACAGGCCCGGGAAGGCTACGGCGCTTTCAACGCCGGGCTGCTGCATGGCGATCTCGGACATTCGCCGCATCACCTCTTCGGTGCGGTCGAGCGTCGCGCCTTCCTGCAACTGGGCGAAGCCGATCAGATACTGCTTGTCCTGCAACGGCACGAAACCGCCGGGGACGACCCTGAACAGGACCGCGGTAACGCCGATGAGCACCAGATAGACGACCATGACGGCAGCCTTGCGAGAGATCACCCGCTTGACGCCGCCGCTGTAGGAATCCGAAGCTTTCTGAAAGACGTTGTTGAACCGCCGGAAGAAACCGCCGAGGACCTTGTCCATGCCGCGGCTGAGCGCATCCTTCGGCTGATCGTGGCCCTTCAACAGAAGGGCTGCGAGTGCCGGCGACAGCGTCAGCGAGTTGATCGCGGAGATCACCGTCGAGATCGCGATGGTCATGGCGAACTGCTTGTAGAACTGGCCGGTGAGGCCGCTGATGAAGCCGAGCGGCACGAACACCGCCACCAGCACGAGCGCAATCGCGATGATCGGCCCCGACACCTCGTTCATGGCGCGATAGGTCGCATCGCGCGGCGACAATCCTTCCTCGATGTTGCGTTCGACGTTCTCGACCACGACGATGGCGTCGTCGACCACGATGCCGATGGCGAGCACCAGCCCGAACAGGCTCAGCGCGTTGATCGAATAGCCGAACAGCAGCAGCACCGCGAAGGTGCCGATGATCGAGACCGGCACCGAGATCAGGGGAATGATCGACGCGCGCCAGGTCTGCAGGAACAGGATGACGACCAGCACCACCAGCGCGATGGCTTCCAGCAGGGTGTGGATCACGGCTTCGATCGACGCGCGGATGAACCGCGTCGGATCGTAAGCGATGCGATAATCGACGCCCTCCGGCATGTTCTGCTTGATCTGCTTCATGACCGAGTGGACTTCGTCGGCGATCGCGAGCGCGTTGGCGCCGGGTGCCTGGAAGATGCCGATGCCGACTGCGGATTTGTTGTCGATCTGCGAACGCAGCGCATATTCGGACGCGCCAAGCTCGATCCGTGCGACGTCGCGCAGACGGGTGATTTCACCGTTCTGTCCGGTCTTGATGACGATATCGCCGAATTCCTGCTCGTCCTTGAGGCGGCCCTGCGCGTTGAGCGGCATCTGCAACGTGACGTCCGCGGAGTTCGGCGCGCCGCCGACGGTGCCGGCCGCGGCCTCGACGTTCTGGGCCTGGATTTCGCGGGTGATGTCACCGGGTGACAGACCGAGCTCGGCGACCTTTTGCGGGTCGAGCCAGACACGCATGGCGTAATCGCCCGCCCCCCAAATCTGGACCTGACCGACGCCGCGGATACGGGCGAGGCGGTCCTTCACATTGAGCACGCCGAAGTTGCGCAGGTAGGTGGTGTCGTAGCGGTCGTTCGGCGACAGCAGATGCACCACCAGCGTGATGTTCGGCGAGCTCTTCACCGTGGTGATGCCGAGCTGGCGCGTGACCGCCGGCAGTCGTGACTCCGCCTGCGAGACGCGGTTCTGAACCATCTGTTGCGCAAGGTCGGGATTGGTGCCGAGACGGAAGGTGACGTTGAGGGTCAGCACGCCGTCGGTGGTCGCCTGGCTGTTCATATAGAGCATGTTCTCGACGCCGTTGATCTGCTCTTCGAGCGGCGTCGCGACCGATTCAATGATGACCTTGGGGTTGGCGCCGGGATAGAGCGCGCGCACCGTCACGATGGGCGGCGCAACTTCCGGATATTCGGAGATCGGCAGCGCAGGCAGCGACAGCAAACCCGCAAGCAGGATCAGCGCCGACAGCACGCCGGCGAAAATCGGCCGGTCGATAAAAAATCTCGAGATATTCATGACGTCATCTCATTATTGGTTTTGTTGCAGTCGACTGTCTGATGCCGTCATTGCGAGGAGCGTAGCGACGTAGCAATCCAGCTTTTCTTTTCTCAGCGACGGATTGCTTCGCCTCGCTCGCAATGACGTTGTTGATGGGGAACGCTCTGCGTCAGTTCGCGTCCATCGCAATCACTTCGGGTGCGACAGGCGCGCCGGGGCGAATGCGCTGCATTCCCTTGACGACGATCTGCTCGCCCGGCTTCAGGCCGGCGGTGACCACGCGCAGGCCATCGACAGCGACGCCGAGCGAGACTTCGCGATACTCGGCCTTGTTCTCCTTGTTCACGACCATCACGTACTTCTTGTTCTGGTCGGTGCCGACGGCGCGCTCGTTGATCATCATGGCGCGTTCGGTCTTGGGCTGACCCATCTGCAGGCGGACGAATTGTCCCGGGATCAGGCGGCCATCCTTGTTGTCGAAGATGGCGCGGACCCGCACCGTGCCGCTGCGTGCATCGACCTGGTTGTCGATCAGCTGCATCTGGCCCTCGAACGGCAGGCCATTGCTGGTCGCGGTCCCCATCTTGACGGGGATGCGGCCGGTCTTCGATGCCGCATCGTCCTTGCCGAGCGCGTCGAGCGCACGCAGGACGACCTGCTCGTCGGCGTTGAAGCTGGCATAGATCGGCGAGGTCGAGACGATGGTGGTCAGCAGCGGCGAACCTGGACCGGCGGCGATCAGATTGCCGACGGTGATCTCGCGCTTGCCGACCCGGCCCGTGACGGGCGCGCGGACTTCGGTGTAGCCGAGGTTAAGCTGCGCGGTTTTGAGGGTGGCCTGTGCGGCCTTGAGGTTGGCTTCCGCCTCGCGATAGGCGTTGATGCGGTTATCCTGATCGCGCTGCGAAATGGTGTTGGAGCCGGTCAGTTGCTGTCCGCGCTCGTAATCGCTCTTGGTGAAGACGAGACGCGACTGCGCGGCGGCGACCTGAGCTTCCGCGCGGGCAACCTCGGCGGCATAGAGCGCCGGATCGATCACGACGAGAATGTCGTCCTTTTGAACCAGCGCGCCTTCGCGGAAACGGATTTCCTGGATGGCGCCCGCGACGCGCGAGCGGACTTCAACCTGCTCGACGGCTTCGAGGCGTCCGGAGAACTCGTCCCAGATCGCCGTTTCCCGTTCCTTGACGTCCGCGACCGAAACCGGAGTCGCCGGCGGTGGGGCCGCAGCATCCGCCTTGGCTCGGTTGTTCGAGGTGGTTGAGATCAGGGCTCCAGCGGCTGCCAGAATGACCAGACCAACGCTGGCTCCAATCAGGCTCGTTCTTTTTGAAAGGCTTTTCATTATCGACCCCACTTTTGCGCTTCGCGCCACAAGCGCAAATCGCTGTTATTTCAATGCGTTGCGGGGGATCGTCATGTGACGAGAGAATAAAGTTCCGATTTGCCCCGAGGTTGCAGTGCTTTATTGCTGCGCTGCAACTGTAACGCTCGATATAAATGGGCCTTGGACTTTCGCCGTCAAGGGACATATCTAACGAAAGGTACAAAATCAGAAAGGTTCTTATTGTGGCGATCGGACGACCCCGCGAATTCGACCTCGACCAGGCTCTGGAAAACGCGTTGCACGTGTTTTGGGAGAAGGGATACGAGGGCGCGTCGATGGCGGACCTGACCGAAGCTATGGGTATTACCAAACCGTCGCTCTATGCCGCATTCGGCAACAAGGAAGAACTTTTCCGCAAAGCGTTCGATTCTTATATCGATGGCCCGGCGGGCTACACCAAGCGTGCGCTGCTGCTGCCGACCGCGCGCGCAGTTGTGGAGAACTTGCTCTACAGCGAAGTGGATGCCGTGACCGATCCCGAATGTCCCGCAGGATGTCTCTCTATCAATGGCGCGTTGACCGGTGGTGATGCGGCTGAATCGATCAAGCAGGAGTTGCGCGTGCGCCGCAGCCAGTTCGAAAGCGATTTGCGCGCGCGATTCGAGCGCGCCAAATCCGAAGGCGATCTCCCCCACGCGGCGGACCCCGCGGCGCTGGCGCGCTACATCGCGACGATTTCGCAGGGGCTTGCGGTGCAGGCCGTCGGCGGAGCCAAACGCGACGAACTCAAGAAGATCGTCGAGATGGTTCTGATGACCTGGCCGCCGGTCGCGGCCTGAGCCTACCTAGATGAAAGCCTAGCCCCCGGCGGCGTCGCTTGCCTTCGCTGCCGCGAGGATGCGTTGTGCGCGAAGGCGCACCGGCGCATCGACCATCATGCCGTCGACCGACACTGCGCCATCTCCCGAATTCGCGATCTTCGTTGCCCAGTCGATGTCTTTTTGCGACGGCCGGAATCCCGCTAGCGTCGGCGCAATCTGCTTGGGATGAATGCAGAGCTTGCCGCCGAAACCCATCGATGCCGCATAACGCGCGTCGTCTTCCACCAGCGCCGGATCGTCGAACGACGGCGTCACGCCCTCGAGGGGCGGCAGCAATCCGGCTAGCCTCGAGGCCAGTACGATCTCCGCACGGGCCATCAGCAGTGCATCGCGCTCCATGCTGCAACCGACATCGGCGCTGAAGTCGATATAGCCGAACGCGAGCCGATCGGAATGCGCGGCGACCTCGCGGACGCCCGCGACGCCGTGCGCGGATTCGATCAGTGAAATCACCGGCAGATCGCCCAGCACGGCGCGCACGCTCTCCAGATGTCCGTCGGTTTCCGCTTTCGGCAGCATGATCCCGGCGATGCCGAGACCTTTCATCGCCACGACGTCCGCATTGTGCCAGCGGGTCCCGAACGCATTGACGCGGACAATGGAATTGGGCGGCAGGGACGCAGCAACCAGAGTCGCGCGCGCGGCGTCCTTCTCGTTTGCAGCGACAGCATCCTCAAGATCGATGATGATGCCGTCGGCGCCGGACGCGGCGGCCTTGAAATACCGGTCGGGCCGGGTGGCAGGAACGAACAAGGGCGCAAGAAAACCGATGCGCGCGAGGGCGGACGTCATTGCATCTCCGGCAGGCTGATGCGCGGCGCGGAGCGCGCCTGCGCATGATGAGCCTGTTTTAAGCTTGGACGGGATGCGGAGGCAACCGCGCTGCGCGGATATCCGCGTGCGCGATGGTTTCGGCGATGTTGTGGGCATGCCGCGCCAGATCCGGCGCGCCCATGAGTTCGCCGAAGGTACCGCGCGCCAGCGGACCTGCTACATACAGGTGCTCGGCGATCTCTCCGTCTCGTCCCATGGCGCGGCCCTGAAGATCGACATCGATGCCGAGACCAAGCGGATCGGGGCGGGCGAGGCCGTTGCTGCCGAGATGTTGGAGCAGCGGATTGCTCTCGAACACCGTGCCATGGGCCGGGCCGGTTGCGATCACGACGGCGTCGAACGATGCCGGCTCCCACGTCTGGCTGCGCCGCGCGCGTAGATCGACGGCGATGTCGTGCCCCGCGCTTTTGCCCGCACGCACCGACGCGGCCTGAATTGTCAGGGTGCCGTCCGCGATCCGCCGCACGATCACATCATCCACTTGAGGCGCGATCCGAAACCGAGAGGTGTCCCAGAACGGACGTAGATGGCGGATCAGCCGGGCACGTTCGCGCAGCGGCAGCGCATGCCAGATGTCGAAGCCTTGCAGCCGCAACTGATCGAGCACCGGATGCCATGACAATCCTTCGCGCGCGGCCTGCGCAATGGCGCGGCGGACATGCCGCAGCAACGAGAGCGTGGTGCGCGAAGGTTCGCTGGCGAAATCGCCGAACGGGTCGGTGAACTGTGCCGCGTGGGTTTGCGAGCGAAGGCCGCGCCGCGAGACTGCGGTGATCTTGCCGCGATGGCCCTGGCGATCGAGCGAGGCGACGATATCGGCCATGGTCAGTCCGGTGCCGACAATCAGCACGCGATCATTCGGCGCGATGCTGCGCAGCGCGTCCGTCTGCCACGGGTTGGCGACAAATCGCGGATAATGGCGCAGCGACGCGATCGACGACGGCACTTGGGGCGGCGTGTGACACACGGCGAGCACCACGGCATCGGCGTGAATGTCATTGCCGTTCTCGCACGGGACACGGTAGCCACTCTCAAGTTGAACGACAGCGCGGGCTTTTGTCTTGTGGTGCGTGACCGCGTCGCCGAGTTCACGGATATGGGCGTTGACATAATCGCCAAAGGCCGCGCGTGTCGGGAACAGGTGCACATCGGCGATTACCGACTTGGGATCGCGCGCGGGATATCCCGCTGCGATCAGCCATTGTTCGAAATGGCCTTCCTCATCGAAGTCGAGGTTCATTTTCAGCGCCGGCACATTGATCCGGTGCGCCGGATCGCTGCTGTCGTAGGCGAGGCCGCGGCCGATCTCATCGCGCGGCTCGATGATGATGATGTCGTGGCGGTGGGGCGCGGTGCGGTGCAGATGCCACGCCAGCACAGCGCCGGAAAACCCGCCGCCGATAATGACGACACGCGGCTTCTCGCCGGTGGATGACGGGGCACGCTGGATCATACCCGCATCAAGACCGAATGATGCGCCCGGCGTCCAGAGCCTGAAAGCATCGCTGCCCGTCATTTTCGATGCCCATGCGTTGCATTCGGGGGACCGCTCGCCGTATTGTGCGCCATCCTGTATATGACCATGATCCGGCCGGAAACGGTTTCCGTTTTTCCGGATCGTGCTCGAATAATTCGCCCCCAGATGGAGCAGACGTGGCAGCAATTTCCATGCGTATCGGAACGCGCAAAAGTACCATGGCGCTTGCGCAGACCGAGGAAATCGCACGCCAGCTCACCGCTGCTGCGCGGGATCTGGACGTCGAGATTGTCAAGTTCGAGACGCGCGGCGATCAGGATCAGACCGGTTTGCTGCTGCCGCACGGAGGCAAGGGCGGCGCATTCGTCGCCGAAATTCGCGAGGCCGTGATCGCCGGAAAGCTGCACGCGGCGATGCATTCGCTCAAGGACATGCCGGGCAACGAAGATACGCCGGGCCTTGTGATCGGCGCGACGCTGTCGCGCGATCCGCCGACCGATGCGTTGGTGCTGCGCGCGGGCGTCACGTTCGACGAGCTGAAGCGTACCAAAGGCAAGGGCTTCAAGCTCGGCACCAATGCCGTGCGGCGTGCGGCCTACGCGCGGCGGCTGTTTCCCGAGATCGAAGTGATTCATTTCCGCGGCGCGGCCGATACGCGGGTGCGAAAGCTCGACAACGGCGAAATGCAAAAGCTCGCGGACGGCGGCGAAGTCGGCCCGGCCGATGCGCTGATCATGGCGCGTTCCGGACTGGAACGTGTCGGGCTTGCAGGCCGCATCGCGCACGAATTCACCGCGCTTGAAATGCTGCCGGCCGCAGGGCAGGGCATCGTTGCAGTCGAATGTGCAGCGAACGACTGGCGGACGCGGCAATATCTCGCGCTGATCGACGATCCCGCCGCGCATCTGTCCGCCGATGCCGAGCGCGAAGTGCTCTGGGTGCTCAACGGCCACTGCAATTCGCCGATCGCCGGTTTCTCAACGATCAACGGCCGCGAGATGTCGCTGACTGCGTCGGTGCTCGATTTGGAGGGCGATCAGTTGCTTGAGGCAACCCGCACCGGACCTGCGGACAAACCGCGCGAGCTTGGCCGCGCGGTGGCATTCGATCTGCTGGCGCAGGGCGCGGCGGCGATCATCGAGCGATCGCGGCCTGTCTAGCCTTTATAATCCCGCACGCGCTTGAGCATCTGCTCGACATGCGCGATGGGCGTTTCCGGCTGGATGCCGTGGCCAAGATTGAAGATGTATCGGCCGCTGGCGTAATTCGCCAGCGCATCGTCGACCGCGCGGTCAAGGGCCGCGCCGCCTGCGATCAAGACCAGCGGATCGAGATTGCCCTGCACGGCGACGTGGTTCTGCACCCGCTCGCGGATCAGCGACGGGTCCGCCGTCCAGTCGATGCTGACGCCGTCGACAGCGGTGCGCCCGACATACATCGGCAGTTGCGCGCCTGCGCCGCGCGGAAAGCCGATGATCTTCGCATTCGGCGCCTTTGCGCGCACGCCTTCGACGATCCGCCGCGTCGGCTCAACCGACCAGCGCTGGAATTCGCGCGGCGGCAGCACGCCGGCCCATGTGTCGAAGATCTGCAGCGCGTCGGCACCGGCTTTGAGCTGTCCCAGCAGATACTGGATTGAGTTTTCCACCAGCACGTCGATGATTTTCGCAAACGCATCGGGCGCGCGATAGGCCAGCATCCGCGCAGGGGCCTGATCCGGCGTCCCTTGGCCCGCGACCATGTAGGTCGCGACCGTCCACGGCGCGCCGCAGAAACCGATCAGCGCGATTTTCGGATCGAGTTCGGCGCGGACCCGGCGCAGCGCCTCATAGACGGGTTCGAGCTTGGTGAAGTCGGCGGTTGTCGCCAGCGTCGAGATCTTCTCCGGCGTGTCGAGCGGGTCGAGGCGGGGGCCTTCGCCGGCCTCAAAGCGCACCGAGCGTCCCAGCGCATGCGGGATCACCAGAATGTCGGAGAAGATGATCGCGGCATCGAAACCGAAGCGCCGGATCGGCTGCAGCGTCACCTCGGCGGCCCATTCGGGATTGAAGCAGAGGTCGAGAAAACTGCCAGCCGTGGCGCGCAGTTCGCGATACTCGGGCAGGTAACGGCCGGCCTGCCGCATCATCCAGACCGGCGGCACGGCCCGGCGGCTTCCGGCGAGAACGTCGAGGAATGGTTTAGCGGGCTGCGGCTTGTTCAAGCGGAAATTCCGTTGCGGGATAATGGAGTTATCGCCGCCCTGATACACGCTGTCTCAGCGTTTGACCACCAGTTGACGGTCCGGTTCATCCTGATACGTTCCTTTTCAGAACGGAAGACATGGCAGCCTTGCCCGCCCGAACCATTGTCGTGCCGCGCGCACCTAATGTAACGGTGTAAACTGATCAGCCCGCTTGCAGAAGCGATGCAATGAACGTCGGATTGAAGACACCAGGAGAGGGAACACATGAAAACGGCAATTACGGAACTGTTCGGCATCCAGCATCCGATCATTCAGGGCGGCATGCACTACGTTGGCTTCGCGGAGCTCGCGGCGGCGGTGTCCAACGCCGGCGGCCTTGGCATTATCACCGGCCTGACGCAGAAGACGCCGGAGTTGCTGGCGAAGGAAATCGCCAAGTGCAAGGACATGACCGACAAGCCGTTCGGCGTGAACCTCACCTTCCTGCCGACGTTTTCGGCCCCTCCGTATCCCGAATATATCGCGGCCATCAAGGAAGCCGGCATCAAGGCGGTCGAGACTGCCGGCCGTAGCCCCGAGCAGTACATGCCCGCACTGAAGGCTGCCGGCATCAAGGTGATCCACAAGTGCACTTCGGTCCGTCACTCGCTGAAGGCTGAAGCGATTGGCTGTGACGCGGTGAGCGTCGACGGTTTCGAATGCGGCGGTCATCCCGGCGAAGACGACATGCCGAACATGATCCTGCTGCCGCGCGCGGAAGAAGAACTGACGATTCCGTTCGTCGCCTCCGGCGGCATGGCCGACGCGCGCAGCCTTGTCGCGGCGCTGGCGATGGGCGCGCAGGGCATGAACATGGGCACCCGCTTCATCGCCACCAAGGAAGCCCCGGTGCATGACAACGTGAAGCAGGCGCTGCTCAAGGCGACCGAATTCGACACCCGGCTTGTGATGCGCAACCTGCGCAATACCGAGCGCGTTCTCACCAACAAGGGCGTCGAAAAGCTGATCCAGATCGAGCAGGAAAAGGGCAAGAGCATCAAGATCGAGGATATTCTCGAGGAAGTCGCGGGCGTTTATCCGAAGGTCATGATCGACGGGAACATGGACGCCGGTGCATGGAGCTGCGGCATGATGGTCGGACTGATCCACGACATCCCGACGGTCAAGGAACTGATCGATCGCATCATGGCGGATGCCGAATACCTCATCCGCAAGCGCCTCGTCGGATTCCTCGATGGCAATTACGTTGCCGCTACGCCGCGCAAGAAGGTGGCGTAAAGGAGCACGTCATTCCGGGGCGCGAGCAGTTGCGAGCGAGCCCGGAATCTCGAAGTGATTTCCGATGAACCTCTGGATTCCGGATCAGCCCGCTGCGTGGGCTGTCCGGAATGACATCGGATAGACCCTATCCCAGCCCATACGCCTCGCGCATCTCGTCGATGGCTTGAAGCTTGGCGTGAAACACCGACCAGTCGTCATTGTCTGCGATCGGCTTCCAGATCGCTTCGACTTCTTCGATCAGCATGGAACATGCGACCGGCCTGCTGAAGAAGGCCTGATTGAGATCGACGCCCTCGCGCGGAACGAAGTCTTTCAATGCGTCGCGGACGGCAGCGAACGCCGGATTTACATAGTGATCCTTCGACGGGCTATTCGCCGCGCGCTCGGCCCTCTTGAGGCCGCCAAACCAGTCGAAGAAGGTCTGCTCGAATGGGGCTTTCGTCTCCGACAGGAATATCCAGAGTGCGCGCACCAGTTCATTGTCGCTCACGGCATCGCGCGGCTGGACGCCGAGCCGTCTTAGCATCGCATCGGTGAACTCCTGGCGGATGGCCGGTTCAAACACCCCCAGCGCTTTTTCAAGACTTGGCTGATCCGCAAGGCCCAGCAGGCATTCCGCCAGCCGCGTGACGTTCCAGAACAGCGCATCGGGCTGTCGGCCGTAGGCATAAAGCCCGGTCTCGTCGAAATACGCAGCGGTGAATGCAGGTTCCAGAAATGGAAGAAACCGCCACGGACCGTAGTCGAAACTCTCGCCGGTGACATTGATGTTGTCGGTGTTGAGCACGCCGTGGACGAATCCGGCGGCCATCCATTGCGCGCCGACCCGCGCGACGCGGCGGCAGACCTCTTCGAGAAATGCGATGGCGCGCGCCGCTACATCGTCGCGCCACACCTCGGGCATGTAAGTCCTGATCGTGTAGTCCAGCAGCTTCTGGATATTTTCTGTGCTGCGGAGAAACGCCTGGCGCTGGAATGAGCCGATCCGGATGTGCGAGTGGCTCAGCCGCACCATCACGGAGGATCGCGTCGGCGATGGCTCGTCGCCGCGCACCAGCGCCTCGCCGGTCTCGATCAGGCTGAAGGTTTTCGAGGTATCGACGCCGAGCGCTTCCAGCATCGCGGTCGCCAGCACCTCGCGCACGCCGCCCTTGAGTGTCAGGCGCCCGTCTGCGGTGCGCGACCACGGCGTCTTGCCGCTGCCCTTGGTGGCGAGATCGAGCAGGCGGCCCCTGTCGTCGTACAGTTGCGCGAACAGGAAGCCACGCCCGTCACCGAGTTCCGGATTGTAGGTTCGGAATTGGTGGCCGTGGTAGCGCAGCGCCAGCGGCTCCTTGAAATTTTCCGCCAATGGCTGGAATCGCCCGAAATGCGCGATCCATTCCTCGTCGCTGAGCATGTCGAGCCCGACGGTTTTCGCCGCGCGCTGATTACGATAGCGCAGGATGTGATCGGGAAATTCAGCCGCCGCGACGACATCGTAGAACTCGGGACCGAGCGCGGCATGGCTGGTCGATGCGCGGTAATGGGGTGAGACAGGCATTCAGGACTCGGGTAATTTATTCGGCGGGAAGATACAGCATAACGGACCACGCAGCGTTCGGGTTCAAAAAGAAAGTCGAACATGACCGACCGGCAGCAGAAAGATCCGCGCGCGAGCAAGGAGCTCTCCCGTCACATTCTGCCCACCTCCGCGACGATGATCGGCGTTTGCGTGACGCTGGTCGGCCTTGTCAAGGTCGTGGAAAGCAGAAGCGGACCGAGCCATGTCGACGAGTATGCCGCGCTCGCCGCGATTCTGTTTCTCGTCAGCGCGGCGGCGTCCTATCTTTCCATCCGCTATGCGGGTCGGAGCGGCGCAAGCGAGCGTTATGAGCGCATCGCGGACGTCCTGTTCCTGGCCGGCCTGCTCGGCATCACCGTTATCGCAGTGTTGTTCGCTTACGAAGCGGTCTGAGGACGAACGGCTAGAACGGCAGATGACCGGTCTTGAACCAGGTCATGGCGAGGAATCCGATCACCAGTCCGACGATGACTCCGAGCGCGACTTTCATGGCACAAACCTTCCTTTGATTGCGTGTTGCGAGGAGGCTTGCGCCATCGTCTCGCGTTAATGAATCTCCGCGGCCTTGGCCAGCGCTTCCTTGAGTTTCTCCACGGTGAAACCGGGATCGCGGGCGATGCCGAGGATCGGCTCCTCGCGGCGTTCGCACAATCTCGCCGCATCCGGAAGTTTCGCTGCAACATTGGCCGGAATCACGACCGCACCATGACGATCTGCATGAATGAGATCGTCCGAGCTCACCGTCATGCCAGCGACGGACACTGTTTCACCGAAGCTTGCGAGATGAACGAAAGCATGTGAAGGGCCGATGCTGCCGGCCAGTGCCTGGAATCCCGGCGCCCACGCCGGAATGTCGCGGATCGATCCATCGGTGACAACGCCGAGGCAGCCGAGCGCCTTGTGGACCGAGCTATTGACCTCGCCCCAGAACGCGCCGAAGCCGATATTCGCGCCGTCGAGATCCTGAATGACGCTGATGCGCGGGCCATGACCGGTCCCGCAGTATTCGTAATAGGCGACGCGCTGGGCGCGCTGATCCGCGGCCGACAGCTTTGACGCCGAAGTAGCCCGGATTGTTGCGGTGCGGGCATAGCCGACCATCGGCGGCAGGTCCGGGAACGGGCAAACCAGCGGCTTGGTGGTGAAACCGATCAGGCGGCGTTCGGGCGCGACGACCTCAAGCGCGTTGCAGATCGTGGGCGTGTCCCAGCGCGCCAGCGTTTCGAGAAGGGATGCGGGGTGGGGCGCTGACTGGGTCACGGGTTGATCTCCTGTTGTTATTTCTGCTGATCCGAACGATGCGGCGCGGCGCGAGTTTGCCTGCGCAAATTGCAGGCGGCAAGTGCGCGGCTCGCGGCCTTCCCGGCTTGCGGGAAGCGGCGAAACAAGGCGATGATGGGCGGCTTGCCTCGCGCTGAACGAAAATCAACAAACTCAGGGGATGAAATGGCGACCAACAAGAAGAAGCTGCTGATCGTGGAAACCATGTCGCCCGGGGGCTGGGCCCTGTTTCGGGAACGCAGCGACATTGAGGCCATCGAGTTTCCAAACACGATCTCCGCGCCGGATTTCAATGAAATGCTGCGGCAGCATGCGCCGGTCAACGGCGTGGCGCTCGGCGGCACCGGTTTCGGCGCCAACGAGATCGCGTCTTCCGGGGAGATGATGGTGGTGGCGCGGATCGGCGTCGGCTACGACGCGGTGGATGTGAAAGCTCTGAGCGGCAAGAAAATTCCCCTGATGACCACCGGCATCGCGAATTCGCCGTCGGTCGCCGAATGCGCGCTGTTCATGATGCTGTGGCTGGCGAAGCGTTCCACCGAACTCGACCACATCGTCAAGAGCGGCAACTGGACCAAGCGCCTCGGCGCGATCCCGTATGACCTGCTCGGCAAGACCGCGCTGGTGGTCGGTTTCGGCCGCATCGGGACGCGGACGGTCAAACGGCTGGTGGCGATGGAGATGAACGTCCTGGTCTACGACCCGTTCAAGTCCGCAGCCGAAGTCGAGGCGGCGGGCGCGGAATATGTGACCGATCTCAACACGGCGCTGCCGCGCGCCGATTTTGTCTCGATCCACTGTCCGAAATCGCCGGAAACCGTCAATATGTTCGGCACGGCGCAGTTGCAATTGATGAAGCCGACGGCCTATCTCATCAACACTGCGCGCGGCGGCATCGTGGATGAGGACGCGCTTCATGCGGCGCTCACCTCGGGCAAGATCGCAGGCGCAGGCATTGACGTGTTCGCGCAGGAGCCGCCGCGACCGGATCATCCGCTGTTCAAGCTCGACAACGTCATCACCGCTCCGCATCTGGCGGGCGTGACCCGCGAAGCGCTCGATCGCATGGGCCTGCAAACTGCGAAGAACATTCTCAGCGCGCTCGACGGCAAACCGATCCGCGAGAATGTCATCAATCAGGACGTGCTGAGCTAGGGAACTGATCGCTTCCAGCGGTTCATCGGTTTCCGGGTGGCTTGATATTCCGTGGTTCGTCATTGCGATGTGCGCCAGCGACGAAGCAATCCATTCTTCTCACGGTGGATTGCTTCGCTTCGCCCGCAATGACGGAAAGGGATGAGCCTATGCCGCTGCAAAACCGCGTGTCGCCGTTCGGTGATATCGTTGCGACCGCGCATCGGGGCCGCTTCACCGGCAATCGCGGCATCATCCACGATCCGGCGACCAGGACGCTGCTGAACCGGCGCTGGTCGTCAAAGGCATGGATCACCTGCGTCTGCGACTTTCGCGGACGCCGGCGCAAGGTGATGGGCGGACGAAGCTGGACCGAGCTGTTCTTTCTCGATGAAGCGACATCTTTCGCCGCGGGGCATCGCCCATGCTTCTACTGCCGCCGGGATGACGCGACGGCGTTTCGTGACGCGTGGGCCAAGGGCAATGGCCGCGCAAAACCATATGCGACCGAGATGGACGCCGTGCTTCATGGCGAGCGGCTCGATGGCCGTCAGAAACGGCTGCATCCGTTGCACATCGCCGCGCTCAAGCTGCCGAGCGGAACGACGGTGACGAGCGGCGGCGAGAGCTACATGATCGTAAACGGCGAGGCATGGCGCTGGTCGTTTGCGGGCTACAGCCGCGCGTCGGCAAGTCTCGCCGATGCCAGGCTCCTGACACCGCCGTCGATCGTCAATGCGCTGCGCGAGGGTTATCCTGTGCAGATCGGGCTTTAGGCTGCTTTCGCGATCCGGTCCATGCGGCCCGCGACGGCGCGAATCTTTCCGGGAGATGCGAGCCAGATCGCGGCGGAAGACAAAGCGCTCACGGCGATGCCGATGACGAAGGCCAGCGTGTAATCGCCGTAGATGTCGTGCAGGATTCCGGTCACCCATGGGCCTGCTGCACCGCCGGCCAGCGCGGTGAAGCCGATGGTGCCGAAGATCGTTCCAAAGTGCTTGCCCTGGAAGATCTCGGCGACCACCGCGCCCATGATCGAGGTGAAGCCGTAGCCGAGCGCGCCCTGCGCCACGACCATGACGTAAACCAGCAGCAGCGTCGGCGTGTATTGCAGCGCGATCAGCATCGCGAAACAGATCGCAAAGCCGAACGACGAAATCGTCCAGATCCATTCGCGGCCGATGCGGTCGGAGAGATAGCCGAGCGCGATCTGCCCCGGAATGCCGATCAGGCTGACCATGCCCAGCGCCCATGCGGCTGAGGTGGAGCTGAATCCGATTTCGACCAGATATTTGGTCTGATGAACCTGAACGGCGTACCAGACATAGAGACCGCAAAAGTAACCAAGCGAAATCCACCAGAAGCGCGCGGTGCGCACAGCGAGGCCGAGCGTCCAGTCCGTCGCGGCCCATGCCGGATCGACGATGTTCGATGGAGGTGCGACGGTCGTGGCGGTCGGCGCTGCGTCTCCGTCCGGCCGAAGTCCGATATCCTCGGGGCGCTTGTGCAACAGCAGATTGAGCGGGATCAGCGCGACCAGCACCAGAATGCCCATCGCCCAGCTCGCCGCGCGCCAGCCGCTCCTGTCGATCAGGAACTGCACCCACGGCAGGATAATGATCGAGCCGATGCCGACGCCTGCGAAGGCGAGGCCCACCGCGAGGCCGCGGCGCTTGACGAACCAGTTCGGCAGAAACAGCGACTGGCCAGAGTAACCAAGGCAAATGCTGCCCGCGCCGACGAGACATCCGATGGTGATATAAAGATGCCAGGGCTGTGTCGTCAGCGGTGCGAGAAGCAGCCCGGCTCCCATCAGCACGACGCCAAGCTCCATCACCGTGCGCGGGCCGGAGCGGTCCATCAGCTTGCCCATCAAGGGGCTGAGCAGCGCGGAGACCAGAAAGCCAACAGAGAAGGCGCCCGCCGTGATGCCGCGATCCCAGCCGAACTCGTCGACGATCGGCGAGAAGAACAGCGAGAACGAGGTGCGGGCGTTCACGCCGATGCCCATGGTGATGAAGGTTACGGCGACAATGATCCAGCCGTAATAGAAGGGCAGGCGGCGCATGCAGGACTTCCGGGCACAGGCGAGTCAGAGACATTGGAGTATGAGCGGAGAACGGCGGCGCGTCATGACGCGCTGCAACGGAATCGAACTGCATGATGCCCGGCTGACGGCCGCGATCAAATTACCTGTAAGGTAAGAGGAAAGCTTCAGCTTTCGCCGCCAACCAGTCCCACCGCCCACAACGCAAACGCGTAAACAATTGCGATTTCATCGAGCCGGTTGAAGCGGCCGGACGCGCCGCCGTGACCTGCGCCCATGTTGGTGCGCAACAGCACCGGCCCGCCGCCCGTCATCACGGGGCGGAGCCGCGCGATCCATTTCGCCGGCTCCCAGTAAGTGACGCGCGGATCGGCGAGGCCGCCCATCGCCAGAATCGCGGGGTACTCTTTCGCCGCGACGTTATCATACGGCGAATACGACAGGATGGTCTTGAAATCAGCCGCACTTTCAATCGGGTTGCCCCACTCGGGCCATTCCGGCGGCGTCAGGGGCAGCGTGTCGTCGAGCATGGTGTTCAGTACATCCACAAACGGGACTTCTGCGACGATGCCCGCGAACAGTTCGCCCGAACGGTTCGCGACCGCGCCCATCAGCATGCCGCCGGCGCTGCCGCCGTGGCCGACGATCTTTTTCGCCGAGGTGTATTTCGCGTCGATCAGCGCGCAGGCTGCGGCGGCGAAATCGTCGAAGGTGTTGGTCTTCTTCTCGCGCTTGCCGTCGAGATACCAGCCCCAGCCCTTGTCCGCGCCGCCGCGGATATGCGCGATGGCGTACACAAAGCCGCGGTCGACCAATGACAGCCGGTTGGCCGAGAACGATGCCGGCATCGAGCTGCCGTAGGAGCCGTAGCCATACAGCAGCAGCGGCGCAATGCCGTCGCGCTTGAGGTCCTTGCGATGAACGATCGAGACCGGCACCTGCGCGCCATCATGGGACGTCGCCATGATGCGGGTGGTGACGTAGTCGGCTGGGTTGTGGCCGGAGGGAATTTCCTGGCGCTTGCGCAGGGTGCGCGCGCGGCTGACCATATCGTAGTCGAACACTTCCGACGGCGTGGTCATCGACGAATAGGAGAACCGGATCTGCGTAGTGTCGAACTCGTAGCCGCCGATGGTGCCGAGCGAATAGGCCGCCTCGTCGAAGGCGATGGCATGTTCCTGCAAGGTCGCGAGATCCCGGATGACGATGGAGGGCAGCGCATTGGTTCGCTCGATCCGCACCAGATGGCCGGAATACAGTTCGACATCGATGATGTAGGTGCCGGGACGATGCGGGATCAGGTCGCGCCAGTTCTTGCGCGCGGGCGATGCCAGCGGCGCGGTGACGATCTTGAAGTCGATGGCCTCATCCGCATTGGTCAGGATGAAAAGCTGATCGCCGCGGTCGGCAATCGAATACTGCACGCCTTCCTCGCGCTTCGCGATCAGGCGCGGCGGGGCCTCGGGTGCGCTCAGATCGATCAGCCGCTGTTCGGACGTTTCATGATCGCCGCCCGCGATCACGCAGAAACGGCCGCTAGCGCTTTCATGGATATGCGTGAACCAGCCGGAATCCTGTTCCTCATAAACCAGGGTGTCCTCCGCCTGCGAGGTGCCGAGAACATGACGATAGACCTGCATCGGGCGGTGGTTGTCGTCGAGCTTGACATAGAAGAACGACTTCGAGTCCGCCGCCCAGACCATGCCGCCGTCGGTTTCCTCGACAACGTCGGCGGAATCCGTGGCCGTTTCCCAGTCGCGCACGCGGATAGTGAAGTATTCCGAGCCGCGAACGTCCGCGCTCCATGCTTCCAGCTTGTGATCGGGCGAGTGACGCGCGCCGCCGAACCGGAAATATTCGGTCTGCTTGGCCAGTTCATCGCCGTCGATGATGAAACGGGCTTCGCCGCTGCCATCGCGCGCGGTTCGGCCGATCTGCTCGTGTTGACCGCCTTCATTGTACTTCTGGAAATAGGCGAACGGCCCGTCGGGCGAGGGAACGCTGGAATCGTCCTCCTTGATGCGGCCGCGCATTTCCGCGACCAGCTTCTTCTGCAACGGTTCGGTGTGGCCCATCACCGTGTCGGCGTAGGCATTCTCGGCTTCGAGATAGGCGCGGATGTCCGGCTTGAGCACCGACGGATCGCGCAGGACTTCCTGCCAGTTGTCGTCCTTCAGCCACGCATAGTCGTCGGTCACGGTGATGCCGTGATGCGTGAAACTGTGGGGGCGGCGCGGCGCGACGGGAGGAGCGGCAACTTTTGAAGTCATGCGGTACGGGCTTTCAATCGACGGAAAATTCCGGGTCGTCCCCGCGAAAGCGAGGACCCATACTCCCTGTCGCGGAATATTATGCGGGATGTATGACGTGTCTTCTTGAGGGTCTAGGGGTTATGGGTCCCCGCTTTCGCGGGGACGACGATAAATCATGCAATGTGAGGCATTATCAGGAGTCTGCCCTCGACTCCGTCGCAACGCCTGCCAGCAAGAGCACGGTATGCAGCAGCACGTTTGCGCCAGCAGTGCAGTCGGCCTGCGTCGCATCCTCCAGTTCGTTGTGGCTGACACCGTCCTTGCAGGGCACGAAGATCATCGCTGCCGGAACCACGGCTGCGAGGTTGCAGGCGTCGTGTCCCGCGCCGGACGTGATGCGGCGGTGGCTGTAGCCCATCTCTTTGGTTGCGGTTTCGACAGCATCGACCAGTTTTGTGTCGAACACCGTCGGCTCCTTGCGCCAGATCTGCTCGACCGTGATCTTGACGTTGCGGCGTGCGATGATTTCCGCGACCGCGCGTTGCAACGCGTCGTGCAACTGGTCCAGCGTGGCTGACTCTGAACTGCGAATATCCACGGTGAAGGTGAGGTCGCCGGGAATGACATTGCGCGAGGGATTGTCAATCCTGATTTCGCCGATGGTGCCGACCGCATTCGGCCCGAGATCGCGCGCGATCCTTTCCACCGCAAGCACGACTTCGGAGAACGCTGCAAGTGCATCCTTGCGCAGCGGCATCGGGGTGGTCCCGGCGTGGCTGGCGAAACCGGCGATCGAACCATTGTACCACATGATGCCCTGGCCGCGATCGACCACGCCGATGGTCTTGTTCTCGGCTTCCAGCAGCGGGCCCTGCTCGATGTGCAGTTCGACGAAGGCGCTGAACTTCTGCTTTCCGACCGCATCTGCGCCGCGATAGCCGATGGTGTCGAGTGCTTCCGCCACCGTGATGCCGTCGGCGTCCTTGCGGCCCAGAATATCGTCGGTGGTGTAGTCGCCGGCGTAAGCCGCGGACGCCATCATCGCCGGCGCGTAGCGCGAGCCTTCTTCGTTGGTCCAGTTGCACACGCAGACGGGATACTCGGTTTCGATCCCGGCGTCGTTTATGGCGCGGACGACTTCGAGCGCGGCGAGGGTGCCGAGGATGCCGTCGTACTTGCCGCCGGTGGGCTGGGTGTCGAGATGGGAGCCGATGCCGATCGGCGGCTTCGACATGTCGCGGCCGGGCCGGATCGCAAACATGGTGCCGAGTGCATCGACACTGACTTCGCAGCCGGCGGCTTCGCAGGCGGTGCGGAACCAGTCGCGCACCTGCTTGTCCTCGGGCCCGAGCGTCAGCCGCTTGACGCCGCCCTTGGGCGTTGCGCCGAATTTCGCGGTTTCGTGAATGTCGCCCCAAAGGCGCGCGGAATCTATCTGAAGATTGGATCTGGCTTTTGTCATGATGGACCGATACCGCAGGTTCGCGCCGGAAACATCTCCTGAAAAGGAGGGTCAGGTGTGCCGATGGACGTGCTTTTTGCGCGCGCCCGAAGTCTTGACGCCGGCTTCGGTGGGGATCATCACCACGCGGCCGTAGCGCACGCCGCGCTCGGCGATGACATGGTCCGCCAGATGCTGCACATCTGCTGTCCGGCCCTTGAGCGCGGTAATCTCCATGCAGTTATCGTTATCCAGATGCACGTGAAGCGTCGCCAGCGACAGGTCGTGATGGTCATGGAAATTGTTGACAAGGCGGCTGGAGAGATCGCGCGCGGCATGATCGTAGACATAGACCAGCGCGGCGACGCAATCGCCGCCGCTTTTTCCGGCATCCTGCGCCGCCTGCTGCATGCCGGCGCGGGCGAAATCCCGGATCGCCTCGGAGCGGTTCTGGTAGCCGTGCTCCTCGATCATGCGATCCAGTTCGGCCATGAGATCGTCGTCGAGGGTGATGGTCACGCGCTGCATTGAGAGGGCTCCGTTCCGGCCGCGGCTGATGGTTCCCTGAGCATAACCGATCCATCCGGACTGTTGGGCTGATTTGATGCGTTCAAAACCGGCAGATTTCCCGATGGGTACGGGCAGGGCTTGTTCATTCACAACTCGCCGTTTCGCAGGGCGAACGCAAGGCCGCCGTGAGACGGGAATATTTGGGACCTAATGACGCATCTGCCGGATGCGTCGCAATAACTGCGTCCCGCACGCGTCTCCTTGCTTTTCTTTCGCGCCGATTTCAGGGATCATCGTGTCATAAAAATAGAACAAGACAGGTTCGGACATCGTCACGAACCGCCAAGGGGAGAGATGTTCAATGGCCTATCGATCCGGATTCAAAAGCGTTTTCGCGGCGGCTGCGCTGGCCGTGCTGTCCAGTGTTGCAGTGGCGCAGGATTATCCCACCAAACCGATTACGCTGATCGTGCCGTGGCCCGCAGGCGGCTCGACCGATATCTCGATGCGCGCGATCGCCGAAAGCGCGTCCAAGGTGCTCGGCCAGCCGATCGTCGTGGACAACAAGGCGGGCGGCGGCGGCACCGTCGGGCCGGCAACCATGGCGGCGACGGCGAAGCCCGACGGCTACACGATTTCGCAGATACCGATCACGGTGTTTCGTCTGCCGCTGATGCAGGACGTGTCCTGGAACGCCGACAAGGATTTCACCTACATTGTACACCTGACGGGGTACACCTTCGGCGTGACCACGAACGCGGACTCGCAGTTCAAGACCTGGAAGGACGTGGTCGACTTCGCCAAGGCAAATCCCGGCAAGGTGACCTATGCGACGCCGGGCGCGGGCACCTCGCTGCATATCGGCATGGAGCAGATCGCGGCCAGGGCCGGCATCAAGCTCACGCAGGTGCCGTTCAAGGGCGGCGCCGAAACCAACGCCGCCGTGCTCGGCAATCACACCATGCTTCAGGCGGACTCCACCGGATGGCGGCCGCTGGTCGATGCCGGCAAGCTGCGCCTGCTGATGGTGTGGACCTCGAAGCGCTCGCCGAACTTCCCGGACGCGCCGACCCTCAACGAACTCGGCTATTCGATGGTGTATGACTCGCCGTTTGGCATCGCCGGCCCGAAAGGCATGGACCCCAAGATCGTTGCCAAACTTCACGACGCCTTCAAGAAGGCGATCGAGGACCCGGCGGTGATCGCGACGCTGGCGAAGTTCGACATGGTGGCGAACTACAAGAACACCGAGGACTACAAGAAATTCGTCGCCGAGGTCACCGAGTCTGAGCGCAAGGTCATCGATACCCTGGGGCTGGCGAAGAAAACCAACTGAGTGGGCTTTTCGCAAAGAACGTCATCCTGAGGTGCGAGCCGCGTTTGCGGCGAGCCTCGAAGGATGAGTGCGATATCCGCCGTCGCCCTTCGAGGGTTACGCTTCGCTCCGCCACCTCAGGGTGACGGCGAGATCACATCAGGGACATGAAAGAACAGTCCATGAGCAATGATGCTAGCGCGAAATTCAGACTGAACAATTCCGAACTGTGGGGCGGGCTCGTCGGCCTTGCCCTCGGCATCTTCGTGATCTGGGCCGGCCAGAAGCTCAAGATCGGTAGCATCAATGATCCGGGCTCAGGTTTCGTGCTGTTCTACACGGGCATCCTGATGTGCCTGTTCGCAGGCACGATCATCCTCGCGGCGATCACTGAAGGCGGCCCGAGTGTTGCGTCGCTTTGGGCCGGAACGCGCTGGACCAAGCCGGTGGTCGTCATTGCGTGCCTCGCGGGATTTTCCTTCCTGCTTCAGCCGCTCGGCTTTCTGCTGGCGTCGATTCCGCTGCTGTTGCTGCTGCTGCGGGTGATTGATCCGGTGCGCTGGACGCTGGCGATCCCGCTTGCGGTGCTGGCGCCGATCGGCGTCTGGTGGGTGCTGAAACGTGCGCTGCTCATCCAGTTGCCTGCGGGCATGTTCAACATCGGCTGATCGGGCAGGCTCATGGATGTTCTCGTCAACGTCTCGCACGGTCTCGGCGTCGCTCTTCAGCCGGTCAACCTGCTGTACTGTTTCATCGGCGTGTTCATCGGCACGCTGGTCGGCGTGCTGCCGGGCATCGGCCCGATCTCGGCGATGTCGCTGCTGCTGCCGGTGACACTGTCGGGCACCCCGGAGTCCGGCATCATCATGATGGCGGGCATCTACTACGGATCGATGTATGGCGGCTCGACCACGTCGATCCTTGTCAACATTCCGGGCGAGGCGGCATCGGTCGTCACCTGTCTCGACGGTCATCAGATGGCGAAGCAGGGGCGTGCAGGACCTGCACTCGGCATCTCCGCCCTCGGTTCGTTCATTGCAGGCACCTTCTCGCTGATCGCGCTGATGCTGATCGCTCCGTCGCTGGCGAACGTGGCGGTTGCGTTCGGGCCGGCGGAATATTTCAGCCTGATGGTGCTCGGCCTCGTGGTGCTGACGTTCCTGACCCAGGGCTCGATGGCAAAGGCGCTGCTGATGGCCTGCATCGGCGTCGTGCTCGGACTGATCGGCCTCGACAGCATCACCGCGCAGCCGCGGCTGACATTCGGCCGTCTCGAACTGATCGACGGCATCGGCCTGGTGCCGGTGGTGATGGGCCTGTTTGGCGTCGCCGAAGTGCTCATCAACATCGAGCAGGTGATCAAGCGCGATGTAATCGAAGCCAAGATCACGCAGCTTCTGCCCAACAAGGACGACTGGAAGGCCAGCGCCGGCCCCGTCGGACGCGGCACCTTGCTCGGATTCTTTCTCGGCATTCTGCCGGGCGGCGGCGCGGTGGTGGCGTCCTTTGCGTCCTATGCATTGGAGAAGCGGCTGTCGAAGACGCCGGAACGTTTCGGCAAGGGCGCCATCGAAGGTGTCGCGGGGCCGGAAGCGGCCAACAACGCAGCCGCGGGCGGTGCCTTCATTCCGTTGATGACGCTCGGCATTCCGCCGAATGTCGTGATGGCGTTGCTGCTCGGTGCGTTCGTCATTCACGGCCTTCAGCCGGGGCCGCTGATGATCACGCAGAATCCCGGATTGTTCTGGGGCATCATCGCCAGCATGTATATCGGCAACATCATGTTGCTGATTTTGAACCTGCCGCTGATCGGCATGTGGGTACAGCTCTTGAAGCTGCCCTACAACGTGCTGTTCCCGCTGATCCTGCTCTTCACCATCGTCGGCGTCTACTGCAGCAGCAACAATGTCTTCGATGTCTACGTCATGGTCGGGTTCGGCGTGATCGGCTACCTGATGCGCAAGTTCGGCTACGAGCCGGCGCCGCTGGTGCTCGCCTTCGTGCTCGGGCCGCTGCTCGAGAACAATCTGCGCAAGTCGCTGATTTTGTCGCAGGGCGACTTGATGACTTTCGTGCAGCGCCCGATCTCCGCGATCTGTCTCGTGATCGCCGCGATCCTGCTGATCGGGCCGCTGCTGCCGTCCCTGCGCAAAAAGCGTGAGCTGGTCGCGTTGGACGAGGGGGCCTGACAAGGGAACTTTTGCGACGTTTGGGCGTCATCATGGTTGCGGTACGGGGACCGTTTCCAGCCATGATTGAAGCCAATGATGTTCGATCCTGAAAGAGTCCGGCAAAACGACTTGCGCGGAGGCACGTCACCGTGGAGCCAGCGGCTCGTGCGGCCCGGACGGTCGTCAGTCGATCAGGATTTCCGCTGCGAGATTCTGGTGGTCGGTGCGGGCGTCACCGGTTCGCTGGTGGCCGAACATCTCGCCGCCGAGGGCCATGACGTTTGCGTTATCGACCGGCAGCGTCCCGGCTTCGGCAGCACGGCGGCGAGTACCGCGATGCTGCTCTGGGAGATCGACCGCTCGCTGAACGATCTCACCGCGATGTACGGATTCGATCGCGCCGCCAGCATCTATCGGCGCAGTTTCGGCGCGGTCAGCGGATTGGCGGAGCTTGTGAACACGCGCGGGCTGGCATGCGGCATGCGCCACAAACGCTCGCTGTATCTGGCGGCGGGGAACATGGGTGCGCGCGAATTGAAAGCGGAGCACGATCTCCGTATGCGCGCCGGGCTGCCCGGCGAGTATCTGGATCATCTGACATTGCTGGAGGAATTTGGTCTCTACCGCGAGGCCGCGCTCCATTCGATCGGTTCGGCTGACGCCGATCCGCTGTTGTTGTGTCAGGCGTTATTGGCGGCAGCGGCAATGCAGGGCGTCAGGATATTCGATGCGAGCGCTGAAAACTACGACAACAGCGGGCAGGCCGTGATTGTCGAACTCGACAATGGTCATATCATTGAGGCCAAGCAGGTCGTTCTTGCGACCGGTTATGTGATCCCGGATTTTGTCTCCTCCAGCCTTCACAAGATTTCGTCGAGCTGGGCCATTGCGACACCTCCGCAGCCGGCGGGCGGGTTGTGGCGCGACGGCGCGCTGATCTGGGAAGCCTCGGAGAATTACAGCTACGCGCGCACGACGACCGACAACCGGATCCTCATGGGCGGGGAGGACGACGATCAGGTGATCGAACCCGAAGCACGCGACCGGCTGATGCCGGCGAAGTCGGAAGCTCTCTTGCATCGGCTCAATGGGCTGTGGTCGCATGCGGAGCCTGTCGCGGAGTTCGTCTGGTCGGGCGCGTTCGGAACCACGACCGACGGTCTGCCGCTGATCGGGCGCGTGCCCGGTCATCCGCGCATTCACGCCGCCTACGGTTACGGCGGTAACGGCATCACCTACAGTTATCTGGCGTCCCGGATCATCGCGGCGTCGATTGCCGGCAACTACCAGCCGTGGTTCGACGATTTCGCCATCGATCGCGACGCACCGAAGGCAACTCCATAACCGGAACGAAAAACCCCGGCGCGAGGCCGGGGTTCGTCCAGGTTATTCGGCTTGGGCCTAGCCGCCCTTGCCCTTTTCCTTGAAGTACTTCATCGCGCCGGGATGGAACGGCACCGGGGAGCGATCCTGCACCTGGTTATCCAGCGAGAAACTCTCTGCTTCCTTGTGCACGGCGACGATGTCGGCCTTCTTCTCCACCAGCGTTTTGACGATGTTGTAGGCTTCGTCGTCGGTCATCTTGTTGCCGGTCACGATGATGTTCCAGACTTCAGCCATCTTGTTGTCGACGTCATAGCCCGGATAAGATCCGGCCTTGATGACGCCCGCGCTGTAGAGCTTTCCATACTTGGCGTTCATTTTCTCGACGACGTCGGCGTGGTCGATCAGCCTGAGCTTGACGCCGGGTGTGGCGGCGAGGTCCGTAACCGATGCGGTCGGAATGCCGCCGACCCAGAAGAATGCGTCGATCTTGCCGTCCTTGATAGCGTTGACCGACTCGGCGACGCCGAGGCGCTCGCGCTTCATGTCCTTGTCCTTGTCGAGACCGGCAGCCTCGATCACACGGAACGCCATGACTTCGGTCGCGCCGCCGGGCGAGCCGGTGGAGACGCGCTTGCTCTTGAGATCGGCCATGGTCTTGATGCCGGTGCTCTCAACGGTCACGACATGCATCCGGTTCGGATAGACCACGAGCAGTGCTTGTAGCGGGATCTTTCCGCTCTTGAACTTGTCCTCGCCCTTGTAGGCATCGAGCGCGGCGTCGGCCATGGTGAAGCCCATCTCGCTCTGGCCCGTGCCGATCAGCTTGAGGTTGTCGACCGAGCCGCCGGTGACTTCGGCGGTGGCTTGCACGTTCGGCAGGTTCTTCGACAGCACGTTCGCGATGGCGCCGCCAAGCGGATAATACACGCCTCCGGTGCCGCCCGTTCCGATCGCCATGGTCTTCTGCTGGGCGTGCGCCGTTATCAATCCGGCGGACAGTGCGAGAGCCAGCACCGCAGTCATTTTCGTGATTTTCTTCATTATCGATGTCCTCCCATTTGAGTTCTCAGGCCGGTCGTTGAAGCGCCGGTCCTTTTGCCTGCCATAACACTACCCCCAATCCGATCAGGACGCCGGGTACATAGGTATAAGAAATGTCGCGACCAATCGCCGCTTCGATCACCGCCTCGATCAGGCTCGGAAACACCAGCAGGAGACCGGACAGCACCAGCAGTCCGCGCTCGATCAGCGTGGTAGCCCGCAGTGCCCAGCCCTGTGCCGCCGCCGCCAGCGCCATCAATCCGAGCGTCGTCTTGAGGGTGATTTCAAAGATATCCACCCATGAGCCGCCCTTCGGAATGTTGAGCAGCAGGCCGACACCTTGCGGGTCGAGCACGAACACGAACGGCACCAGGAAGGCGGGCAGGGTGTATTTCCAAGATTGCAGCGTGGTCTTGTAGGGATCGCCGCCGGTGATGGCGGCTGCCGCGAACGGCGAGAGCGCAGTCGGCGGCGAGACTTCCGACAGCACCGCGTAATAGAAGATGAACATGTGCGCGGCGTAGTCCGGCACCCCGAGCTTGATCAGGGCAGGGGCCGCGATCACCGCGCAGATGATGTAGGACGCGGTGACGGGGACGGCGAGGCCGATGATCCAGACGATCAATGACGTGTAGATCGCCGTCAGCAGCAGGCTGCCGCCGGCGTAAGAGATCACAATCGACGAGAACTTCAGGCCAAGGCCGGTGAGGGTCACAATGCCGACGACGATGCCCGCGCATGCGCAGGTGGTCGCAGCATTCAACGCGCCGATCGAACCGTCAGCCAACGCGCGCTTCAGCTTCGGCGGCATCAACGCGGTGTCCTTGCGCAGGAAGCTGAGCAGGAACGTCGTGATGATCGCATAGAACACCGACAAGGCCGGCGAATAGCCGATCACCATGAAGATGACGACGGCGACCAGCGAGATAAAGTGTAAGCCGTAGCGCCTGGTCATCGTGCCGAGCGACATCTCCGGCTTGAAGTTGACGTCGCGCGCATGGAAGCGCTTGGCGTCGAGTTCGACCATGATCAGCAACGAGAGATAATAAAGACAGGTCGGGATGGTGGCCATCCAGATCACGTCGAGATAGCTGATCTTGAGAAACTCCGCGATCAGGAATGCCGCCGCGCCCAGCACTGGCGGCGACAGGATCGCGCCAAGGCCGCCAGCGGCGAGAAGGCCGCCGGCCGCGTTCTTCTCGAAGCCGGCCTTCTTCATCATCGGGTAGGCGACGGTGCCGATCATCACGGTCGTGGCGACGCCAGATCCTGACGGGCCGCCGAGCAGGAACGACGACAGCACCACGGTGCGTCCGGCGCTGTTCGGCTTGCCGCCCATCAGTGCTAGCGAGAAGTCGATGAAGAATTTTCCGGCGCCTGATTGCTGAAGGAACGCGCCGAAAATCGTGAACAGGATGATCAGCGTCGCTGATACATCGACCGCGACACCGAAGATGCCCTCGAGCGTAATGAAGAGGTGACCGACCAGCCGTGACAGATCATAGCCCCGGTGGGTCCAGGGAGCAGGGAGGTGCGGACCGAGCATCGCATAGGCGATGAAGAAGACGGCGACCACTGGCATGATCGCGCCGGTGGTGCGGCGCGTTGCTTCAAGCACGAGAACAATGAAGATCACGCCGACGATGACGTCCCAGCGATCGGGCGTCGTGGCGCGGTCGGTAAAATCGTCGCCGCCCGACAGCGCGTAAGCAATAGTCGCGACTGCGAGAATGCCGGGAATGATATCCCACCAGCGCACGCGGTTGCGAAAACGCGCGGCGAGCGGAAACAGCAGGAAGCTCAGGACCAGCGTAAAGGCGACGTGGGTGTAGCGAAGCTCCTGCGTCGGAACGATCGCGTAGGCTGCATAAAGATGAAACAGGCTCATCGCGATGGCGATGGTGGTGACGGCCTGGCCTGCCAGCCCACCCAGCCTGTTGGCCGCGCCTTCATCGGCTTCGATGAATTCCTCGGCTTTGCGCAAAGCCTCGTCGGAAATGACCGTCGGGTCATTGCCCGGCGGTGTATTTACCGTCGTCATGCTGCCTCCCCCTGGTCCCGATTTATTCCGGGCCTTAGCGGTCTTCCCGCCTGAGGCGGGGACCATTCGTTGATGCGCATTGAGGCGGGTTTGCCCGATTTAGGCAAGACTTCGTTCTGGGCGCGACGAGAGATCAACAACCGGAATGAACGCCGGCTTTGGCGCGCGGATGATGCACGACGTGAAACCGTTCGCCTCGCGCGAGGCGATGATGCGATCCTCGCGCGACCGGCTTGCGTTCGCCGCCTTGATAAGGGCGTGGCATGATCCTCGGACTGAGAGGAAGGGCGCGCTCATGCCGCGATTGTGGCCGAAATGCGCGCTGCGCCGCAGCAAATCCCAGTTGACTTTGGGCTAAGTGAGTGCTTACTCACGTTTCATGAGCACCCTCAGACTCACGGGCGATCTCCGCCGGGAGCAGATCCTGGAGGCGGCCAAACGTTGCTTCGCCCTGTACGGTTTTGCGGGGACGACGACGCGAAGTGTCGCGCGGGCTGCGGGCATCTCGGAGGGACTGCTGTTCAAGCATTTCCCTACTAAAGCCGCACTCTATGCAGAAATACTCGCGGAGGCCTGCGAGGCTGATCCGGAATTGCTTCGGCTGCGCGAACTGAAGCCATCGACGGAGACGCTGGTCATTCTGATCCGCGAGATGGTCGCACACTTCATGCGTGCGACCGAAGAACCGGATCAGGAAGATGCGCAGCGGGTCAGGCTTTTGATCTCCAGCCAATTGACTGACGGCGAATTCGCAAGGGTGCTCTATGACAAAATCGGAGACCTGATCGGTCCCATCTTCAGCGCATCGCTTGAAAGCGCCATCGCTACAGGTGACGCGGAGCGCGTGGAAGGTGAACCGCTCAATCTTTTCTGGTTCGCGCATCAAGTCGTTCACATGATCGCCCTGACAAGGCTTCCCGCGACTCCATCGCTGGACTATCCAAACGCGCCGGACTTCGAACGGCAGATTTGCCAGTTCATTCTTCGGGGTATCGGAATGAACGGCCGGGCTATCGCTTCTTATTTGGATACCGTTCCATCGCTCTCTGAAGCGTCGGTCCGGATTGCTGAAAGTGCATAAACATGGACGCCAAGAGCTCACCTCAGCCTCAGCACACTCCTTCACCGGCCGAAAAGCCTCGTCCGCCGGTACGCATGCGCCGCTGGATGATCATCATCGGCGGGGTTCTCGTGCTGCTCGTCGGTATCATCTGGGGCTTCAACGCCTTCCGCAGTCACATGATTGCGGAGTTCTTCAAGAACAATAAGCCGCCTCCAACCGTGGTGGCTGTGGCAGAAGCCAAGTCGGAAGTGCTGCCGAATCTCCTGACTGCTGTCGGCGATCTCGCCGCGATCAATCAGGTCAACGTCACCACCGACGTCAACGGCCGAGTCACCGAGATTCTCTTCCAGCCAGGCTCGGAAGTGAAGGCAGGCGATCCGCTGCTCCAGATCTATGACGCGCCGGAGCAGAGTGATCTTGCCAGCTTCAAGGCGCAGACGCTGGCGGCGCAGCTCGCGCTCGACCGCGCAAAGACGCTGCTTGCCAAGTCGTTCGGCCCGCAGGCGACGGTCGATCAGGCTCAGGCAGCTTACGATCAGGGCGCTGCTGCGGTGGCGAAGACCGAAGCCATCATTTCACAGAAGCGCATCACCGCGCCGTTCAGCGGTGTGCTCGGTGTGCGTCTGGTCCAGCTTGGTCAGTATCTCAGCGCCGGAACGCAGATCGTCTCGCTGACCGATCTTTCTCGCCTGTATCTCAACTTCACGGTGACCGAAAAGGACCGCGCCGTTCTGAACGTCGGCCAGACCGTTCGCATCAAGGTGGACGCCTATCCGGATCGCACCTTCGAAGGCAAGATCACCACCATCGAACCGCAGATCAGCGCCGACACCCGAAACGTGCGGGTCCAGGCGACGCTGGATAATCCGAACCGTATCCTGCAGCCGGGCATGTTCGCATCGACCACGGTCGAACTGCCGCCGAAGCCTGCGGTGATTACCGTGCCGGAGACTGCCGTGGACTATACCCTCTATGGCGATTCCGTCTGGCTCATCACCGAGACCAAGGGCACGGACGGCAAGGAGTCGCTGAAAACCGACCGGACCTTCGTGAAGACCGGACAGCGCGTCAACGGACGGGTCGTCATCGCCAGCGGCATAAAGCCGGGGGATCGCGTGGTTGCTGTCGGACAGCTCAAGCTGCAATCCGGCTCGGCTGTTACGATCTCGCCTGACCAGCCACCGCAGATTCCCGCGCAGCCGCCGCGCTACTGATTTTTTAACGGAGCGCCGCTCATGGCCTTCACTGATATCTTCATCAAGCGGCCCGTGCTGTCGCTTGTCGTCAGCCTGCTGATCCTGCTGATCGGTTTTCAGGCGGCGACGCATCTTGGAATTCGTCAGTATCCCAAGCTGTCGAACACCGTGGTCACCGTCACGACGTCGTATCCCGGCGCGTCGCCCGACCTGATGCAAGGCTTCATCACCCAGCCGATCGAGCAGGCGGTGGCGTCGGCGGAAGGCGTCGACTACATCACGTCGTCGTCGGTGCAGGGCACCAGCACGATCTCGGTCTACATCAAGCTCAATGTCGATCCGAACTCCGCGCTGACCGAAGTCAGTTCGAAAGTCAGTTCGGTCAGATACCTGATCCCGCGAGAATCGAACGACCCGGTCATCACCAAATCGACCGGCCAGACCACGGCCGTGATGTATCTCGGTTTCGCCAGCGACGAGCTGAGCGGGCCGCAGATTTCGGACTACCTGGCCCGCGTGGTGCAGCCGATCCTTTCGACGGTGGATGGCGTCGCATCGGCCGATATTCTCGGTGCGCAGACGCTGGCAACCCGCATCTGGCTGGACCCGGTGCGCATGGCCGGCCGCAACGTGTCGCCCGACGACATCGCCGCGGCGATCAGGGCGAACAACTTCCAGGCCGCCGCAGGTCAGTCGAAGGGATACTTCACCGTATCGAACGTGACGACCAATACCGACCTGACCAGCATCGAGCAGTTCAAGCGGATGACGGTGAAGGCCAAGGATGGCGGCTTCGTCAGGCTTGAAGACGTCGCGACGGTCGAACTCGGCGCCCAGAGCACGGACTCGAGCGTTGCGATGAGCGGGCAGCAGGCCATCTTCATCGGCGTTCAGTCGACCCCGCAGGGCAATCCCCTGAACATCGTCAAGGGTGTGCGCGGTCTGTTCCCGGAAATCGAGCGCAATCTGCCGCCGTCGCTGAAAATGCGCGTGGCTTACGATTCAACCAAGTTCATTCAGTCGTCGATCAACGAAGTGCGGGACACCCTGCTTGAAGCGGTGGTGATCGTGGTCGTCGTGATCTTCCTGTTCCTGGCGTCGTTCCGTTCGGTGATTATTCCTGTCGTCACCATTCCGCTGTCGCTGGTCGGCGCCTGCATTCTCATGCTGGCGATGGGCTTTACGCTCAACCTGCTGACGCTGCTGGCGATGGTGCTTGCGATCGGACTCGTGGTCGACGACGCCATTGTCGTGGTCGAAAACATCCATCGGCATCTGGAGGAGGGCAAATCGCCCGTTGAAGCGTCGCTGATCGGCGCGCGCGAAATTGTCGGTCCGGTCATTTCCATGACCATCACGCTGGCCGCGGTGTATGCGCCGATCGGATTCCTCGGCGGTCTGACAGGCGCCCTGTTCCGTGAATTCGCATTCACGCTGGCAGGCTCGGTGATCATCTCGGGTATCGTCGCGCTGACGCTATCCCCGATGATGTGCTCCGTGCTGCTCAAGGGTGGGCACGATCAGGGCCGTTTCGCCAAGCTGGTCGATCGCGTGTTTACCCGCGTGACCGACTGGTACGGCCGCAAGCTGGATCGCTCGCTCGACTATCGCCCCATTACGGGTCTCTTCGCTCTGACGATTCTGTTTCTGGTTGGCTTCATGTTCGTCAACACCAACAAGGAACTGGCGCCCGAGGAAGACCAGGGCATTCTGTTCTCGGTGACCAAGGCGCCGCAATACGCCAACATCGACTACAGCAAGTTCTACGGCGAGAAGCTCGACAAGGTCTTTGCGAGTTTCCCGGAAACCGATCTGCGTTTCATCATCAACGGCACCAATGGCCCCGCCAACGGTATTGCCGGTATGATCCTGAAGCCATGGGATGAGCGCAAGCGGTCCTCGCTGGCACTGAAGCCCCTGGTGCAGAACGAACTGAGCAAGGTCGAAGGCGTCAATGCGTTTGCCTTCAATCTGCCGGCGCTGCCGGGCGGCCCGGGCGGTCTGCCGATCCAGATGGTCATCAGCAGCACGAGCGGCTTCCAGGCCGTGTTCGAGCAGATGGAAAACCTGAAGAAGGCCGCGCGTGCCAGCGGACTCTTCATTGTGGCGGACAGCGACCTTGCATTCAATCAGCCTGTGGTCCGCGTCGTTGTCGATCGTTCCAAGGCGAACGACCTCGGCATCAACATGGCTGCGCTGGGCAATACGCTATCGACGCTGCTCGGTGGCAACTACGTCAACCGGTTCAATCTGGAAGGACGTTCGTATCAGGTGATTCCGCAGGTGCCGCGTGACCTTCGCCTGACGCCGGAATCGATCGGCAACTATTACGTTGCGACGAATACCGGCCGGCAGGTGCCGCTCTCGACCGTCGTTACGATCGAGACGATGACCAATCCGAACGCACTGACCCATTTCAACCAGCTCAACTCCGCAACATTCCAGGCCGTGGCCATGCCGGGCGTGACGATGGGCAAGGCGGTGGAGTTCCTCGAGACGCAGGCGAAGCAATTGCCTGCGGGCTTCACGCGCGACTATCTCGCGGACTCGCGTCAGTATGTGCAGGAAGGCAATCAGCTCACCGTGACTTTCATATTCGCGCTCATCATCATCTACCTGGTGCTGGCCGCGCAGTTTGAAAGTCTGCGCGATCCGCTGGTCATCCTGATCTCGGTGCCGATGGCGATTTCGGGTGCATTGATCCCGCTGTTCTTCGGCCTCGCGACCATCAATATCTATACGCAGGTGGGTCTGGTGACGCTGGTCGGCCTGATCAGCAAGCACGGCATCCTGATGGTGGAGTTCGCCAACGAGATGCAGGTCAACGAGGGTGTGGACCGGCGCACCGCCATCGAGCACTCGGCGCGCGTCCGCCTGCGGCCCATCCTGATGACGACCGCGGCGATGGTCGCCGGCCTGCTGCCGCTGCTCACCGCGAGCGGCGCCGGCGCAGCGAGCCGGTTCTCCATCGGCATCGTGGTGGTTGCGGGCATGTCGGTTGGCACGCTGTTTACGCTGTTCGTGCTGCCGGCGGTTTACACCTGGCTCGCGACCGATCACAGGGCGGCGGCGCAGAATCAGCGTGCCAAGGACATCGAGAAATACGAACTCAGTATGACCTGACAGGGTCAATAGGGTTTGGTGTAGCGATTGTACGCCCGGTTCGCCGGAGTGTATGATCGCCACAATGATGTTGACCGTTCGCAATCTCACCAAATCCTATCGGGCGTCGGAAGAGCAGCTTGCGGTTTTGCGCGGCGTCGATCTTGCGCTGGCCGCAGGCGAGAGCGTGGCGCTCACCGGTGAATCCGGCAGCGGCAAGAGCACCCTTCTTCATCTGATCGCAGGCCTCGACAAGGCGGATAGCGGCGAGGTCTGGCTCGACGGCGCGCTGGTGTCCGACCTCTCCGATAGCGACCGCGCCGCCATGCGGCGCGACCGGCTGGGCCTCGTGTTCCAGCAGTTCAATCTCATTCCGAGCCTTCAGGTCGGTGACAATCTCGCGTTTCAGGCGCGCATCGCCGGCCGGCACGACCCGGCATGGCAGGACGAACTTGTGAAGCGGCTTGGCCTGCGTACGCTGCTCGACCGCTATCCCGAGCAATTGTCCGGCGGGCAGCAACAGCGCGTCGCGATCGGACGCGCGCTGGCGATCAAGCCGCTTGTGCTGCTGGCTGACGAGCCGACGGGAAATCTTGACGAAGCTACCGCCGACGATGTGTTGGCGCTGGCGCGCGATCTGGTCGCGCGGACAGGCTGCGGCTTCCTGATGGTGACGCACAGCGAGCGGCTTGCCGCGACGCTCGACCGGCGGGTGCATCTCAGCGCGGGGCGGATCACATGACGCGTCCGTTCTGGATTCTCGTGGGTCTGTTGAGCCACTGGAAACGGCACCGGATGCAGCTTGCGACCTTGCTGGTCGGATTGATCTCCGCCACGGCGCTGTGGAGCGGAGTGCAGGCGCTCAATCAGCAGGCGCGCAATAGCTACGATCGGGCGGCCGCGACATTCGGCGGCGGCAACACCGCGATGTTGGTCGGGCGCGACAGCCCGGTATTCCCGCAACAGCTCTTTGTCGATCTGCGCCGTGCCAACTGGCCGGTGTCTCCTGTCGTCGAGGGCCGTGTTCTTATCGGCGGCCGCTCGTTCCGGCTGCTCGGGATCGAGCCTCTCTCGCTGCCCGCGGGTGCGGGATCGGCGCCGGAGCTCGGGCAGGCGGACTTGCAGAAATTTATCGCCCCACCTGGGCAAACGCTGGTCGCGCCGGAAACGCTTGCGGACCTGAAGCTGTCCGAGGGCGCATCGCCGCAGATGAGCGGCATCTCGCTGCCGCCACTTGCAGTCCAGGACAATCTCGCGCCGGGTGTGCTGGTGGTCGATATCGGTGTCGCACAGCGCAGTCTCAAAATGCCGGATCAGATTTCGCGGCTCCTGGTCGGCGACATGCGCAGTAGCAAACGTCCCCCGCTTGAGCAGGTCACCGGCAATAAACTGTTGCTGGTCGAAGCAGGCGCGCCGAGCGACCTCGAACGCCTCACCAGCAGCTTCCATCTCAATCTGACGGCGTTCGGCTTGCTGTCGTTCGTGGTCGGTCTCTTCATCGTTCATTCCGCAATCGGGCTCGCGTTCGAGCAGCGGCTGCCGATGCTGCGCACGATGCGCGCCTGCGGCGTCTCGGCAAGGGCGCTGACCATTGTGCTCATAACCGAACTGGTGTCGCTTGCGCTGCTGTCCGGCGTTATCGGATTGATCTGCGGATATGTCGTCGCGGCGTTTCTGCTGCCGGATGTCGCGGTCAGTTTGCGCGGACTTTATGGCGCGCAAATTCCCGGCCACCTGTCGCTGCGGCCAAGCTGGTGGCTGTCGGGCCTCGGCATGAGCGTGCTCGGTGCGCTGCTTGCGGCAGCGGCGGGGCTCTATCGTGTTTATCGTCTGCCGGTTCTCGCCGCGGCGCAGCCTTATGCCTGGCAACAGGCGCAGCACCGATGGCTGACGCGGCAGGGCGCAATGGCCGTGGCGGTCGCTTTCGTCGCTGCAGCCTGTCTTTATTTCGGTGACTCGCTCACGTCGGGATTTCTGGTGCTTGCGGGGATGCTGCTCTCGGCGGCGCTGGTGCTGCCGGTGTTGCTTGGCGCGGTGCTGAGTTTGGGTCAGCGCGGCACCATTCAGCCTGTCGTGAAATGGTTCTGGGCCGACAGCCGGCAGCAACTGCCCGGACTGTCTCTGGCGCTGATGGCTTTGCTGCTCGCGCTCGCGGTGAATGTCGGCGTCGGCACCATGGTGCAGAGCTTCTCGCGAACCTTCACCACCTGGCTCGATGACCGGCTTGCGGCGGAGGTCTATCTGAACGCAAACAATGACGCGCAGGCTGCAGAGATCGTAACGTGGCTGCGGCAGCGGCCCGAGGTTGAGGCGATCCTCCCGGCCTGGCGTACCGATGTGACGCTGGACACGCTGCCGGTCGAGGTTCTTGGCTTCGCTGATCACGCGACCTATCGCGAACGCTGGCCATTGCTGGAGTCCGTGCCGGGGGTTTGGGATAAGGTGCGTGCAGGCAAGGGCCTGCTGGTCAGCGAACAACTCGCGCGGCGGCTGAAAGCCGGTCTCGGCGATCACATCGTGCTGCCATCGGCGACAGGACAATGGTCCGTCGCGGTCGCGGGAATTTATCCCGACTATGGTAACCCCAAGGGGCAGATCGGCATCGACATCGATGCGCTCGCCGCGCACTGGCCGGAGATTGCGCGGACGCGGTTCGGCCTGCGCGTGATGCCGGCAAGCGTGCCTGAACTCGTCGCGGCGATGCGCGCAAAATTCGGTCTCGATACCAGCCGCCTGCTGGATCAGGCGACACTCAAGGCCGAGTCGACGCGCATCTTCAACCGCACGTTCTCGGTCACGACCGCGCTGAACGCATTCACCCTCGGTGTGGCCGGCGTAGCGCTGCTGACCAGCCTGCTGACGCTGAGCAACAGCCGGCTTCCTCAGTTGGCGCCGCTGTGGGCGCTCGGGCTGACGCGGCGGCGGCTCGCAGCGATCGAACTTTTGAAAACCATGTCGGTCGCGTTCATCACGGCACTGCTGGCGCTGCCGCTCGGTTTGCTGGTGGCGTGGTGTCTGGTGGCGGTGGTGAACGTCAAGGCGTTCGGATGGCGATTGCCGTTCCATGTCTTCCCGGCGCAACTGGCGCAACTGCTTGTCATCGCCATGCTGGCCGCACTGCTTGCGACGTGTTTGCCGATCCTGCGTCTGATGCGCCTGCAACCTGCAACTCTTGCGAAGATATTCGCCAATGAGCGCTGATCTCCGCACCAGCCGCCGGGCATTCCTCGGCGGCGGCCTGCTCGCCACCCTTGGTGGCTCGCTCGCGCGTGCGCAGGGCTTTGCGGGACTGGGCGGTGAGAGCGAAGGCTTTGCAGGCGTCGTGCCCGGCAAGGTGCTAGAGTTTCCGCGCGAACACGGTCCGCATCCGGATTACCGGATCGAGTGGTGGTATCTTACGGCGAATCTGAAGGACACAAACGGCGCGCAGTGGGGCGCGCAATGGACACTGTTCCGGCAGGCAACGGCGCCGGGCGCACAGCGAGATGGCTGGGCCAATCAGCAGATCTGGATGGGTCACGCGGCGATCACCAGCGCGGAGGTCCACCGCTACACCGAGAAATTCGCGCGTGGCGGCGTTGGGCAGGCGGGCGCCGACGCATCGCCGTTTCATGCCTGGATCGATTCATGGGAGATGCGCGGGCTCGATGGTTTCAACGCGCGGACTGTTGCGCCGCTCGCGGTCTCGGCATCCGGTGCGGATTTCAGTTACGCCCTGAATCTGGCGGCGGATCGTCCGCTGGTGCTGCAAGGCGAGGGCGGCTACAGCAAGAAATCAGAGCGCGGTCAGGCCTCGTATTATTTCAGCCAGCCATATTTCAATGTATCCGGCGCAATCACGCTTGGCGGGAAACAGATCGCCGTCACCGGTGGCGCGTGGATGGACCGTGAATGGAGCAGTCAGCCGCTGGCGTCCGATCAGACCGGCTGGGACTGGTTCTCGCTGCATCTCGATTCAGGCGAGAAAGTCATGCTGTTTCGTCTGCGTCAGAAAGACGGACGGAACTATTTCGCCGGCAACTGGATTGAACGTGAGGGACGGTCGGTGCCGCTGGCGCCGGATTCGATCATCATGACACCGGCCGGATTTACCACCATCGAGAGCCGCAAGCTGCCGACGTCATGGACTGTTGCGATTGCGGATCGCGGGCTGAAGATCGAGGGCGTCCCGCTCAATGCCAAAAGCTGGATGGGAACGCGCTTCGCCTATTGGGAAGGCCCGATCAATTTCAAAGGCAGCCATGCAGGTGTCGGCTATCTTGAAATGACGGGTTACTGAGAAAGAACACAGAATGAAGCAGAAGCCATTCGGCCAGACGGGACAGCAAACCTCAGTCATCGGGCAGGGCACCTGGTACATCGATCATGGTGACCGCAAATCGGCGGTGACGGCGCTGCGCTGCGGCCTCGATCTCGGCATGACCCATATCGACACCGCAGAGATGTACGGCGATGCCGAACTTGTGGTCGCGGAGGCGATCGACGGCCGGCGCGACGAGGTGTTTCTAGTCTCAAAAGTGTTGCCCAGCAATGCTTCGCGCAAGGGGACGATCCAGGCGTGCGACCGTTCGCTGAAGCGGCTCAAGACCGACCGTCTGGATTGCTATCTGCTGCATTGGCGCGGATCGTATCCGCTGGAAGACACGGTCGCTGCCTTCGAAGAACTGGTCAGTGCGGGAAAGATCGGCTCATGGGGTGTCAGCAATTTCGATGCGGGCGACCTTGCGGAACTGGCCGATGTCGCGGGCGAGGGACGTATCGCCTGCAATCAGGTGCTCTATCATCTGAACGAACGCGCCATCGAACATTCGGTGATCCCGTGGTGCGAGGCGCATGGCGTGGCCGTGGTGGCGTATTCGCCGTTCGGACACGATGATTTTCCGGCTCCGCAGTCGGCCGGCGGCAAGGTCCTGCAACAGATCGCTGCAAGGTACAATGCAACGCCGCGTCAGGTGGCGCTGAGTTTCCTGACGCGGCAGCCGCCGATGTTCGCGATCCCCAAGGCGTCGTCGTCAAGCCATGCGGCCGAGAATGCCGGCGCGGGGAGCATCACCTTGACGGAAAGCGATATCGCGGCGCTCGACAAGGCGTTTCCCCTGGGTCGTGAACCGCGCAACCTGCCGATGCTCTAATGCTCTAGATCACTGCCGCGACGCCCTGCCAGAGCAGCAGGAGCGAGATGATGAACAGCAGCAAATAGGCGATGTTGTAGAACAGTCCGGTCGGCGTCTTGCGGACCAGCCAGATGCCCGCGAAATTCGCGAGAACCGCAATCGGCAGCAGCAACAGCGACGTCGCGAAGTTCTTCGTGGTGAACTGGTCGAGCATGAAATAGGGGCCGATCTTCAGGACATTGACGACCGCGAAAAAGATCGTGGTCGTGCCCACCAGCGTCAGCTTTGGGAGACGCTGGGGCAGAACGTGCACCTGAAATGGCGGGCCGCCGCCCTGCGTCATGAATGAGGTGAATCCCGAGACCCCGCCCCAGAAAACGCCGCTGACCGCCGTTGCCGGATGCGGTTCGATCCGGCCGCGGCGCAGCCAGGTGTTGGCAACAAAGGCGAGCCCGATGAGACCGATGATGATGCGGACAAGGGCGTCGGACAAATGTGAGGCCAGCAACCAGCCGAGCGCCATGCCGGCGATCGCGCCAGGCAGCATGACTTTCAGATTCCATCCATCCCAATCGCGCCGGTAGACGTAAATCGAGATCACGTCCTGCGTGATCAAAATCGGCAGGATCAGCGCAGCGGCTTCCAGCGGCGGAAGATAAAGAGCCAGCAGCGGCGTCGACGCGATGCCGAGCCCCGAGAAACCGCCTTTGGCCAGCCCCAGCAGGATCACCGCCGGAACCGCCACGAAATAGAACAACGGCTCGGTGATGATGGTATGCACGTCATGATTCCGTCAGATAGCTTTCACTTAGGCCTCAAAAAGCCCGTCCAGATCAACTGCTATCGCCGCGCAGAAATGCAGGACGCCCTTGTGGGTTTGCCATGGCGACAATACATCTCGGCCATGCCCCGCTACTTCTTCAACACCCGTATTGGCGAGACGCTTATTCCGGACCCCGAGGGCGAGGAGCTGCGCGACCCGGATCACGCCTGGGAGGTCGCGCGTGCGACCATCCGGCAGATCCTTCAGGAAGAGGGCAAGGAACCGGGCCTGCTGTCGGCGTCACTCGAAGTCACCGACGAAGCCGGCGAAATCGTGCTCGAGTTTCCGTTCAGCGAAGCGCTTGAGATTCCGGACGAGCCACAGTCGCGGCACTGATACCGCGTTGGGACGCCGCAGGGTCGTCTTCGCCCTGCGCCAGCTTGGCGGCAACATCGGCGACCAGCTCAGCCGCAAGTGTGTCCGGTGAAGCCAGCCAGCTTGCCGTAAATGTCAGCGTCGGTACATGCAGATCGGTGGACAGGAGACGAAGCTGGCCTTCCGCCAGTTCACGCTCGACGATCGCTGTCGGGATCACTGCGACTCCCAGACCATCGGTCGCCATGCGGATCACTGTTCCCAGTGAGGCGCTGGCGTGCAGCCTTGTGTGCGGCAGATCGGGCCGATTGAACAGGGATCTCACGATTTCATATGGCTGCGTCTTGCGTGCGAATGTGATGATCGCGAACCGCGCCAGATCATGCACCGTCAGCACGCGGTCGCCGAGACCAAGCATGGGGCTGGCGACAAACGAAATCGGATAATCGCAAAGCACGCGGTTGCGCACGTTCGAGAACGACAACGGCCCGAGACAAAACGCGAGATCGATCTCCTGCGCCAGCAGCCGCGCGCGAAGATTCGGCGTGATGTCGACTTCGACTTCGAGCGACAGATTTGGATGTGTGCTTGCGACGCGTTCGATCAGTTGCGGCAGCCAGGTGTGAACGATCGTCTCGGAAACGCCGAGACGCAGGATGCCGCGCATCGCGGATCGATCCATCACCGCGGCCAGCATCTCGGAGCGCAGCGCGATCAGCTTCTCGGCATACTGCATCATCTGCCGTCCGCTCGGCGTCGGCATCACGGTGCGGCTGTCGCGTTGCAGAAGCTTCACGCCGATCTCGGTTTCAAGCTGGGCGATGCGCTGAGAGATTGCGGGCTGGGTGGTGTTGAGCTTTCGCGCTGCGCCGCCGAAGCTTCCAAGCGTCACCACCCAGAGAAACGTCTCGATTGACTTGAAATCGATCATGCCCGTTTATCTCGCTACCTATTAGTTCAGCTTATCGTTTCTTATAAGAAAACACGACTAGACTTTATCGAACGGCAATGATCCACTCTTTTCTGCGATAAATGGAGTGGTCTTATGCTTTCGGCAGCCCAGCAGATGTCTCCAACCGGTCAGCGCTCGGGCGCTGATCTCCCGAGCCGGGACGCGCGGCTGGCCTATCGGTCCGGCAAGGTGGGGGTGACGGCCGGCGTTGCGCCGGGCTTCGTTCAGGGCAATCTCGCCATCCTCCCGGAAAAACTCGCTTCGTCGTTCCACCGGTTCTGCCAGCTCAATCCCAAGCCATGCCCGATCATCGGTATGTCCGAAGTCGGCGATCCCCGCATTCCGGCGCTCGGCGTCGACCTTGATCTGCGCACCGATCTGCCGCGTTACCGGATCTGGCGCGACGGGAAGCTGGTTGAAGAGCCGACTGACATCATGGCGCACTGGCGCGATGATCTCGTCGCCTTCGTTCTCGGCTGCTCATTTTCGTTCGAGGAAGCGCTGATCGCCGACGGGCTGAAGATCCGCCATATCGAGGAGAAGCGGAACGTCCCGATGTATCGCACCAACGTTCCCTGCGCCTCCGCGGGTCCGTTCGCGGGACAACTGGTCGTCTCGATGCGGCCGTTCAAGCCTGCGGAAGCGATCCGCGCGATTCAGATCACCACGCGTTTCCCGGCTGTGCACGGTGCGCCGGTGCATTTCGACAAGCCGGAGATGATCGGCATCAAGGATATTTCCAAGCCTGACTATGGCGACGCAGTGAGCATTCAGCCCGACGAGGTGCCGGTATTTTGGGCGTGCGGAGTGACGCCGCAATCGGTCATTCTGCAATCGCGGCCTGATTTCGCGATTACTCACGCACCGGGCCATATGCTGGTGACGGACGTCCGCAATTCGGAATTTTCGATTCAGTGAAATTTGCCCAACCAGCCACAAAGTCTTTGCCTGAAATAAGGCGTCGTCACACACAGGAGTAATGTCGATGAATCGTCGCGAAGTATTGTTGTCCGGTGTTGCCCTGTCTCTGGCCGGTACCGTCGGAACGCGCGCCTTCGCGCAGGGCGGCGAAGTCCTGATCGGCTGCATCTGGCCGCTCACGGGGCCGACAGCGCAGATCGGCGCCGATGCGCGCCATGCACTGGAAACCGCGGTGGACATCGTCAACGGATCGCACGATCTCGACCTGCCGACGGCGAAGAATGCGGGCCTTGCCGGCCTCGGCAACGCCAAGATCAAGCTTGTTTTCGCCGACCATCAGGGGGATCCGCAGAAGGGCCGCGCCGAGGCCGAGCGCCTGATCACCCAGGACAAAGTGGTTGCCATCTGCGGCGCTTTCCATTCATCGGTGTCGGCGACGGTCAGCGCATCCTGCGAGCGCTACGGCATTCCCTATCTAGCGGCCGACTCGTCGTCGCCCAGCCTGCATCGCCGCGGCCTCAAGTTTTTCTTCCGGGCTGCCGCGCATGACGAGATGTTCTCGCTTGCGATGTTCCAGTTCATGGATGCGCTGAAGAAGAAGGGCAAGAAGATCGACAGCGTGGGGTTGTTCTACGAAGATACCATCTTCGGAACCGACTCCTCGAATGTGCAGCGCAAGCTCGCCGCCGACCGTGGCTACAAGGTCGCCGTCGACATCAAGTATCGCGCTTCTTCGCCATCGCTGACCGCCGAGGTGCAACAGATCAAGAGCGCCAATCCGGATGTGCTGCTGCCGTCGAGCTACACCACCGACACGATTCTCCTGATGAAGACCATGGACGAACTCGGCTACAAGCCGAACAACATTCTCGCGCAGGCGGCGGGCTTCTCGGACAAGGCGACCTTCGACGCGGTGGGCGACAAGCTCAACGGCATGATCTCGCGCGCCAGCTTCTCGCTGGACCTCGCGGCCAAGCGCCCGTCGGTCGGCAAGGTCAACGAAATGTTCAAGGCGCGCGCCAACCGCGATCTCAACGACAATACCTCGCGGCAGTTGACCGCAATTCTCGTTCTGGCCGACGCCATCGATCGTGCAAAGTCCACCGACGGCGAAAAGATCCGCGCGGCGCTGGCGGCCACCGATACGCCCGGCGAGAAGACGATCATGCCGTGGAAGCGCATCAAGTTCACCGCCGAAGGCCAGAACGACGATGCCGATCCGGTGCTGCTGCAATATCTCGGCGGCAAGTTCGTCACCGTGTTTCCGGAACAGGCCGCGATCGCCGAGCCGAAATGGCCGATGAACGGCTAAGGTGCGACAAGGCGCTGGCTTCATGCCGGCGCCTCTTTCATGAATGCTGCGACCGTAGTTCCCGGCGGCGGGGCCGCCTTGCACCTTTCCCGTGATGGATTGCTTCCGGTGACAACACAGGCCTTTCTTCAGGTAATCGCGAGCGGCCTTCTGATGGGGCTGATCTACGCGTTGATTGCGGTTGGCCTGTCGCTGATCTTCGGTCTGATGGACGTGGTCAACTTCGCCCACGGCGAATTCCTGATGCTCGCGATGTACGCGACCTTCGGGCTGGTCTTCATGACGGCACTCGATCCCGTCGTGCTGGCGCCATTGGTGGTGGCGCTGATGTTCGTGCTGGGTGTGTCGGTCTATGCCGGCATCATTCGCTATGCGATGCGCGCCAAGGCCAATCCCGGCATGGTGCAGATTTTCGCGACCTTCGGTCTCGCGCTGCTGATCCAGGGTCTGGCGCAGTACTTCTTCACGCCAGACTATCGCAACATCGCCAACACCTGGCTCGGCGGAAAGACCCTCAACGTGGGCGGAGTGTTTCTGCCGTGGCCGCAGATTTTCGGCGGGGCGGTCTCATTGGCAGTGTTCGCCGGACTGTACTGGCTGATTACCCGCACCGACTTTGGCAAAGCGCTGGAAGCGACGCGCGAAGACCAGGGGGCGGTGGCGCTGGTCGGCATCGATCGCAACCGCGTGTTCGCGCTTGGCTGGGGGCTTGGCGCCGCGCTGGTCGGAATTGCGGGCGCGGTGCTGGCGATCTTTTATTACATCCATCCGCAGGTCGGCGGCACCTTTGCGCTGATCGCTTATGTCACCGTTGCGCTCGGCGGCTTCGGAAGTATCTTCGGCGCGCTGGTCGCGGGCGTGATCGTCGGGCTGGTCGAGGCGCTGACGACTCTGATCCTGCCGGCATCGCTGAAGTCGGTCGGCGTCTATTCACTCTACCTGCTGGTCCTGTTCGTCAGGCCGAGCGGCCTGTTCGGGAGGCTGTGATGACCCAGAACACCATCACCACATCCTCAATGTCCTCGTTCATCGGGGGCCGGCGGCGGCAGCTTCTGACAGCGCTCGCCGTATTTGTGGTCATCGCGCTGGTGCCGCGTCTGGTCACCGACGTTTATATGATGAATGTGCTGATCCTGACGCTCCTGTTCGCGGCGCTGTCGCAGAGCTGGAACCTGCTCGGTGGTTATTGCGGACAGGTGTCGCTGGGACACGCGTTGTATTTCGGGATCGGCGCTTACGCGACCAGCATCCTCTATGTGAAGTTTGGCATCACGCCATGGGGCGGGCTTCTCACGGGCGGGATCATCGCCGCGCTGATCGCGCTGGCGCTCGGCTATCCGTGTTTCCGGCTCAAGGGGCACTATTTCTCGATCGCGACCATCGTCATCGCCGAAATTGGCCTGCTGCTGTTTCATAACTGGGACTATGCCGGCGCCGCGCTCGGCATCCAGTGGCCATTTACTCCGGACTCATGGTGGACGTTGCAGTTCGCGCGGGACAAGGCGCCTTACTTCTATTTCGCGCTCGCACTGTTCGCGGTCACCTGGCTGGTGACATTCGCCATCGTCGAGTCGAAGTGGGGTTACTGGTGGCGCGCCGTGAAAGACAACGCGGAGGCGGCGGAAAGCCTCGGCGTTACGATCTTCCACTCCAAGATGGCGGCCGCCGCGATCTCGGCATTTTTTACCGCAGTCGGCGGCGGCTTCTATGCCGCGTTCGTCTCCTATATCGATCCGGACAGCGTGATGCATTTCCGTTTCTCGCTGCTCATGGCGCTGCCTGCCGTGCTCGGCGGTGTCGGATCGCTGTGGGGGCCGGCGATCGGCGCGCTGATCCTGATACCGCTGGCCGAGCTGACGCGCTCCTATCTTGGCGGTTCGGGTTCCGGTCTTGACCTCGTGATCTATGGCGGGCTGGTCATGATCGTGTCGCTCACGCGGCCTGAGGGCATTCTCAGCATCATCAAGCCTGCAAAGCGCGGGGCGACAGCATGACCGAAAAGCCGCTTGTCACTTGCCGTAGCGTGACACGCCGCTTCGACGGATTGGTGGCCAATGATTCCATCGATCTCGATGTCAGGCGCGGCGAAATCCTCGGGCTGATCGGTCCGAACGGCGCGGGCAAGTCGACGCTGTTCAACCTGATCGCGGGGGCGTTTCCGGTGTCCTTCGGCGTGATCGAATTTGACGGGCGGGACATTACACCGCTGCCTGCGGCCGACCGCTGCGATCTCGGCATTGCGCGCACCTATCAGGTGCCGCGCTCGTTCGATTCCATGTCGGTGGTCGAGAATGTCACTGTCGGTGCGTTCGTGCGCTATCCGGGCGTGTTGCAGGCTCGCGCCAAGGCGCTCGATGTCCTGGATTACGTCGGCCTTGCAGCGCATGCCGACGCGTCCGCAGGAGACCTGACCCCGCCGCAGAAGCGTCGGCTTGAAGTCGCGCGTGCGCTGGCGACCGAACCAAAGCTGTTGCTGCTCGATGAAGTGCTGACCGGTCTCACGCCCAGCGAAGCTGCGGCGGGCGTCGACCTGATCCGCAAGGTGAGGGACACCGGGGTCACCGTCGTGATGGTCGAGCACGTCATGGAGGTTGTGATGCCGCTGGTGGACCGCGCCGTGGTGCTGCATCTCGGCAAGGTGCTGGCGGAGGGATTGCCGAAAGAAGTCGTGCGCGACGAGAAGGTGATCGCGGCCTATCTGGGGGATCGTCACCGTGTTGCTTGATGTCGCGAACCTCACCACGGCTTATCGCGGCCTGATCGCGATCTCCGACATCTCGATCAATGTCGATTCCGGCGAGATTGTCACCGTCGCGGGGGCGAACGGCGCGGGTAAATCGACCTTGCTGAAATCCATCGCCGGGATGGAAAAGCCGAAGTCAGGATCGGTGAATTTCGTCGGCGAACGGATCGATACCATTCCGGCGCATCTGATCACCGCGCGGGGGCTGGCCTTCGTGCCGGAGAACAAACGGCTGTTCCCGCGCCTCAGCGTCGCCGACAATCTGCGGCTCGGCAGCTATCTGCATCGCGGCAGCCCGGATCGCGACAGTCCGCTCGAGTTTGTGTTCAAGCTGTTTCCGCGTCTCGAAGAGCGCCTGTCGCAGCGAGCGGCGACGCTGTCCGGCGGCGAGCAGCAGATGCTGGCGATCGCCCGTGCGCTGATGACGCGGCCGCGCCTGCTGATGCTCGATGAGCCGTCGCAGGGTATCATGCCGAAACTGGTCGATGAGATTTTCCAGGCGGTGCAGCAGATCCGCAATAACGGCGTCACCGTTCTGCTGGTCGAGCAGCGGCTGTCGGAGAGTCTTGAAATCTCCGACCGCGCTTATGTGCTGCAAACCGGCAAGGTGGTGATGAGCGGCCCCGCGGCCGACATCAAGTCCAATCCGGAAGTGCGGCGCATCTATCTAGGCATGTGACGCGATCAACGCCTTGAGCACATCGTCAGGCCGCTCCGCCGTCATCATGTGACCTGCGCGGGGCAGCACGACCGGGTTCGATCCCGCAATCGCGGCAGCGAGTTGCTTGCCCGATTTGAGCGGCGTCATCATATCGCGCTCGCCGAGAATGAGCGTGGTGGCGGCGGTGACCTTTGCGGCTGCCTCCATCGCGGTCTTGTAATCGTTGCAGGCCGCAAGATCGTTGTGAAGCACGCCGGGCGCATCGCGCTCCAGCACGCGCATGCCGCCGCCAAGCATCCACAGGCCGGGAGCCTGCGAGCCGCCGAGGCCCGCGGCGAAACCGAAACCCCAGATCGACACCATGTCGATGGCGTCGTGGTTGTTATCCTTCGCCGCGTTGAGCAGGTCAGGGGACACCGGCATCGCGCCGCCGACTCCGATCAGCGAGAGAGAGGAGACCTTGTCCGGGTAGCGCGCCGCGGCATCGAGCGCGATCAGCGACCCCATCGAATGACCGACAAGACCGGCCTTCTTCGCACCGGCCGCTTCGATCAGCTTGATCGTCCAGTCCGCCATTCCGCCGATAGACGAAATGAGCTGTCCCTCTGAGCGTCCATGTCCCGGAAGATCCGGCGCCAGCACACTGTAACCATGATGGGAAAACCACCGGCTGAACAGCGCCCACATCGAATGATCGAAACCGGCGCCGTGCAGGAAAACCACCAGCGGCAGTTCCGGATTGAAGGGCTTGCCGCCCGTTGTCGCGAAAACCTTGGCGCCGTCCACCGTCAGAATCATGTCTCAAGCTTTCTGCGAAAAGCGAAGCGCCTGGCTGAGATCGCCAATGATGTCCTCGGCGGCTTCGATGCCGATGGACAGGCGGATCAGTTCTTCGCCGATGCCCGCGACTTTCAACTGTTCGGCGTTCATCTGCTGATGCGTGGTGCTGGCGGGATGAATGACCAGCGTCTTGGCGTCGCCGACGTTTGCCAGATGGCTGGCGAGTTTCAGCGCTTCGATGAACTTGCGGCCCGCATCGCGCCCGCCCTTGATGCCGAAGGTGATGATCGAGCCCGCGCCGCGCGGCAGCAGTTTTTTGGCAAGCTCATGATCAGGATGATTGTCGAGCGACGGATGCAGCACCCACTCGACGGCCTTGTTCGATTTCAGGAATTCCAGAACGGCGACGGCATTCTCCACATGGCGCTGCATGCGGACGTGAAGGGTCTCGACGCCTTGCAAAATCTGGAACGCATTGGTCGGCGACAGGCACGCGCCGAAATCGCGCAAACCTTCGGCGCGGGCGCGCATGATGAACGCCTGCGGTCCGAATTCCTCGCTGAAGACAATGCCATGATAACCGGCATAGGGCGTCGTCAGGGTCGGGAACTTGCCGGACTTCTCCCAGTCGAAGTGTCCGCCGTCGACGATCACGCCGCCGATGGCGATGCCATGACCACCGATCCACTTGGTGATCGAGTTCATGACAATGTCTGCACCAAGCTCGATCGGGCGGGAGAGGTAAGGCGTCGCGAATGTATTGTCGATCAGCAGCGGAATGCCAGCGTTATGCGCGATCTTCGCGACGGCGGGAATATCCAGCACTTCGAGGCCGGGATTGCCGATGGTCTCGCCGATCACAAGCTTGGTGTTCGGCTTGATCGCGGCCTTAATGCCGTCGAGGTCGCGTGGCTTGACGAAGGTCGTGGTAATGCCGAAGCGCGGCAACGTATGGGTCAACAGGTTGATCGTTCCGCCATAGAGCGATGCGGACGCGACGATATGATCGCCGGCGTTGAGAAGCGTGGCGATGGCCAGATGCAGCGCCGCCATGCCGCTGGCGGTGCAGACCGCGCCGACGCCGTTTTCCAGCGCCGCGAGCCGTTCCTCAAGCACCGCGATGGTGGGGTTGGAAATGCGGGTATAGATGTGGCCCGCGCGCTCCAGATTGAAAAGCGCAGCGGCATGATCGGCGTCCTGAAACACATAGGATGTGGTCTGATAGATCGGCACGGCGCGCGAGCCGGTGACGGGATCGGGATGCTGGCCCGCATGCAGGCTGAGCGTGTCGAACGCAGGAGGTTTGGGCGCTGCCATTTATCTTCTCTGGTTGCCGGGTGCCGTATCTTTCACGCAGAGCCGTTGATTGCAAGGCCGCTTCGGAATCACTTGCCCGGCCGCGGATCGATCGGGGTGATGGCGCCTAATCCGAGGATATTCTCCAGAATCTTGCCGCCAGCAAGTGCGCGGGCCTCGCCGCGCGGCGGCGCGACGATCTGCAATCCCACCGGCAGATTCTCGCGGGTGAAACCGCAGGGGATCGAGAGACCTGGGCAGCAGGCAATCGTGATCGCGGATACAATGGCGAGCCAGCCGACATAGTTGTCGAACTTTACGCCGTTGCATTCGGCGAGATAGCGCTGCTCGACCGGGAATGGTGCGACGATGGTGGTCGGGCAGAGCAGCAGGTCGTAGGTTTCAAAGAAGGCGATGGCGCGGTTCATCAGGGTGACGCGCTGTGCTTCGGCCCGCTCGATGTCTGCGAGAGTGAGTTTTAGACCTTCCTCGATGTTCCAGATCACTTCCGGCTTCAGCTGGTCGCGATGCGACTTGAGCAATTTGCCTTTGGTCAGCACATAATCATATGCGCGCAGCACATGGGCGCATTCCACGGCTTCCCTGAAATCAGGATGCGCTTCCTCGACGATCACGCCAGCTTCGGCAAAACGGTGCGCGGCCTTTCGCGTGATCTCGGCGACCTCCGGGTCAACGGGCGAGATGCCGAGTGTGGCGGAGTAGGCGATGCGTTTCGGTTTCGCGCCCGAACGTGCGGCAGAGAGAAAGGAGGTCGGCAAGCGTGGCAATGACAACGCGTCGCCGATGTGTTCGCCGGACATGGCATCCAACAGCAGCGCCAGATCTTCGACATTGCGGGCCATCGGCCCGTCGGCGCTGAGCGTGCGGTCGACTTTCGCCGCTTGCGAATGCGCAACCCGGCCGATGCTGGGACGCATGCCGACCACGCCGCAGAAGCTGGCGGGATTGCGCAGCGAGCCGCCGACGTCGGTGCCGTGCGCCAGCCATGCCGTGCCGCTGGCGAGCGCGGCCGCCGCGCCGCCTGATGAGCCGGAGGCCGAGCGGGAGAGATTCCACGGGTTTCGCGTCGCGCCGAACACTTCATTGAAGGTTTGGGCACCGGCGCCGAATTCCGGTGTATTGGATTTGGCGTAAACGATCGCGCCGTTGGTCTCGAGGTTTTCGACCACGATGTTGGATTTGCTGGCGACGACGTCCTTGAAGATCGGCGAACCCTGCGTAGTCCGCACGCCGGCAACGTCGGTGAGGTCCTTGATCGGGACGGGCATACCGGCAAGCAGGCCGCGTTCGGCGACCGGCTTTTTCATCAGCTCGTCGGCGTGGTCGCGGGCGCGATCGAAAGAGAGAATGGGGAGGGCATTGACCTCGCCGTCTACTTTCCGAATTCTGGTTTCCAGCGCGTCGAGCAGGTCGTGGGGTGTAATCTCGTTCTTGCGCAGCCGCTCGACGATATCGCAGGCCGTTGCCTGCACGAGTTCTTCACTGGACCCCACGAAATTGCCTCCCGTTTGTTGGCTGCTTTGATGCCAATATAACGGGAGGCGTTTGAATGGCGAGGCGAAATTAAACGGATTCCGCCTCGCCTGATCAGATCACGTCAGCGCGGAGCGCAGATCAGCGCTTGACGCTGGAGGCTTCGCCGTCCTGAACCTCACCGAACAGTTCCCAGCGCTCGCCCTTGAAGCGCATCAGTTGCAATTGCTCGATGGGGGCAAAATCGGCCTCGCCGGTCTTGATCAGGACGCCCGGCAGCAAGCCGCCTTGCTGGATGCCGCCGATGCTGGCCGCCTGCTTCATGACGTTCTCGCGGGTGAGATTGTCGCCGCACTGCTTCAGCACAACGGCCATGGTCTGCGCCATGTTATAGCCGGTGAGGGCCGAACTGTCCGCGACGTTGGCTTCGGGGACATACTTGGCGAGGAAAGCCTTGTATTCCTTCATGCCGGGATCGTTGTCCCACTGCGGATCTGACGTATCCTTGGCGTAGGCGGCGGAAATCACGCCCTGCGCGTTATCGAATCCGGCTGGCTTCATCACCGTCGCGGTCGAAGCGCTGACGTTGGAAATGATCATCACCGGCTTCCAGGCAAGCTCGCCGACCTTCTTGATGGTCTGCGCGCCGAATTTCGGCGTGGTGAAGATCAGCAGAACGTCCGGATTCAGGGTCTTGAGTTTCACGATATGCGAATCGATCGTCGGCTCGGATAGTTCGTAGCTTTCCTCGGCGATGATCATGGACTTCTTGTCGCCAAGGCCGTCCTGCACGCCCTTGAGGTAATCCTTGCCGAAGTCGTCGTTCTGATAGAGCACGGCGACCTTTGCGTTCGGCTTCTCCTTCAGGAGATACTTCGCGTAGATGCGCGCTTCGCTCTGGTAGCTTGGCAGCCAGCCCATGGTCCACGGGAACGATTTCGGATCGTTCCACTTGGTGGCGCCGGTGGCGAGGAACAGATGCGGCGTCTTCTTTGCGTTCATGTATTTGTGGATCGCCGAGTTCGACGGCGTTCCGAGCGCACCGAACACCAGCAGCACTTCGTCGCTTTCGACCAGCTTGCGCGTTTGCTCGACAGCCTTGGGCGGGCTGTAGGCGTCGTCATAGGAAATGAATTTGACCTTGCGGCCATTAATACCGCCGTCATCATTGACCTTCTTGAAGTAGCCTTCCATCGCCTTGCCAACGACGCCGTAAGCCGAGGCCGGGCCGCTATAGGGAATGATGTTGCCGATCTTGATTTCCGTATCGGTCGCGCCGGTATCGTATTTTTTCTGCGCCATGGCGCTTCCGGTCGCGGCAACCAGAAATCCTGCGGTAACAACAGCGCATAGCGGTTTCGTCAAACGCATTCGGTGTCTCCCTGTTTCTATTATTTTTGTAGACGCGGCGAAGCTTAAGCGCGCTTCGCCTTGTCCTTTTCGTTTTGCGCCATGATGGCGTCACGTGCGGCTTTCCAGTCCGCATCACTCCAGTCGCGCAACTGGTAGAAGTTGCCACCCATGGCCAGCGCCTGGGCGCCGTCCATGGCGATGGTTTCGCCGTTGATCCAGTCGCAGCCCCCGGAAATCAGGAAAGTCGCGAGGTTTTGCAGTTCTTCCATGGAGCCGACACGGCCCATCGGATTCATGGCGATGGTGCGCGCGCCGGCTTCGTCGCCGGGCTTGATGCGCTTGCTCATGCCTTCGGTCGGGATTTCACCCGGCGCGATGGTGTTGAGACGAATGCCGTAGCGGCCCCATTCGGCGGCAAGCGACATGGTCATGGCGTGGATCGCGGACTTGCTCATGGCCGAGGGAACCACATAGGGGCTGCCGTTGCGCACCCATGTCACTGTAATCGACACGACATTGCCGCGGTGACCGCCAGCGATCCATCGCTTGCCCACCGCGTGAGTGACATAGAATGTTCCGTGCATCACGATATTGGCGACCGCGTCGAAGCCGCGCGGTGTGAGATCCTGCGTGCGCGAGATGAAATTGCCGGCGGCATTGTTGATCAGGTCGGTGAGGGGGCCGTCCTTGAACGCCTCCTCGATCATCGCGTCGACGGCGGCGGCGTCGCGGATATCGACGCCATGGGCCGTAACCTTGCCGCCATGCAGCTTCATCAGTTCGGCGGCGGTTTCCTCGCAGACGCCCTTGCGGCGACCGCAAATGTGGATTTCAGCGCCAAGGCTGAGGAATTTGGCCGCCATGGCCTTGCCGAGACCCGTGCCGCCGCCGGTCACTAGAATCTTGCGGCCCGCAAGAAGACGATCTGTGAACATGGTGCAATCCTGCCCTGAATGATATTGTTTGATTAGTTAGTTGATTAATTAAAACAGGGTGGGCTAACCCTGTAAAGAGAAGAGATCAAAAACTGAGGGAGAACGCTATGACAGCCACCAGCGAGCGCATCACGGTTTCGATGTCGGAGGGGGTTGCCGATGTCCGGCTGGTCCGCGTGGACAAGATGAATGCGCTGGATGCGCCGATGTTCAATGCGTTGGTGGACACGGCCGAACGGCTCAGGACCGAAAAGGGTCTGCGTGCTGTGGTGCTGTCCGGCGAGGGGCGCGCGTTCTGCGCCGGCCTCGATATGGGGCGTTTTGCCGCAATGAACGACGGCACCAGCGATCTGCGCGATCTTGCCAAGCGGACGCACGGTCTGGCCAATCACTCGCAGCAGGCGGTGTGGGGCTGGCGGCAGTTGCCCGTGCCGGTGATCGCGGCCGTGCACGGCGTTGCATTCGGTGGCGGTTTCCAGTTGGCGATCGGCGCAGATATGCGTTTCCTCGCGCCTGACACCCGAATGTCTGTGACGGAAATCAAATGGGGCCTGGTGCCTGATATGGCGGGAACGCCGATCCTCGCCCGTCTCGTGCGCGACGACATCCTGCGCGACCTTGCCTTCACCGGCCGGATTTTCTCTGCGCAAGAGGCAATGAGTTATGGCCTTGCGACACGGATTTGCGACGACCCGCGCACGGAGGCTCTGGCAGCCGCGCGCGAGATCGCCGGCAAAAATCCGGACGCCATTCGCGGCATCAAGCGGATGCTCAATGGTCTTGGCGGCGATCCCGGTCCGGCATTGCTGGCGGAATCCGTTGAGCAGATGAAGGTGATGGGAACGCCTAACCAGATCGAGGCGGTGCGCGCCAATATCGAGAAGCGTGCGCCGAAATTTGCCGATGGCTCGAACTGAACGGACGCGGCATGTCAGCGCCGGCGTTAGCGACGGGGATCGTCAGCGGCGATCGCCGCAAGTCCCGTGATGAGGTCAATGAGCGCGCCCGCCTGATCGCGGGCGGGCTTGAGCGGCTCGGCATCAGGCAAGGCGACAGCGTCGGCATCCTGATGCGGAACGATATCGTGTTCCTTGAAGCGGCTTATGCGGTGATGACGCTCGGGGCGTATGCCGTACCGATCAACTGGCACTTCAAAGCGGACGAGATCGCTTATGTCATGGACGATTCCGGTGCGCGCGTTCTGATCGGTCACAGCGATCTGTTGCATGGGCTCGATGGTGTGGTTCCTGCGGGTGTCACGATGCTCAGCGTGCCGCCGCCGCCGGAAATCGTTGCCACCTACCGGATCGATCCTGCGCTCCGTGCATCGGCGCGCGGAGCGGTCGGTTTCGATACGTGGCTCGCGCAGCAAACGCCTTACGACGGTCCCGCGCTGCCCCAGCCGCAGAACATGATCTACACGTCCGGCACCACCGGGCACCCCAAGGGCGTGAAGCGCGATGCGCCGACGCCAGAGCAGAGCGCATCGATGGAAGCGATGCGCGCGTTGATCTACGGATTGAAGCCGGGCGTGCGGGCACTGCTGCCCGGGCCGCTGTATCATTCGGCGCCGAACGCATTCGGCCTGCGCGCCGGGCGGCTCGGTGATGTGACGATCCTGATGCCGCGCTTCGAGGCCGAGGAGTTTCTGCGGATCATCGACCAGCAGAAGATCGACAACGTCTTCATGGTGCCGACGATGTTCACCCGGCTTCTGAAGCTGCCCGAGCAGGTCCGCAAATCCTATGACGTCTCGTCGCTGCGCCACGTCATCCATGCAGCAGCGCCATGCCCCGCGGACGTCAAACGGGCCATGATTGAATGGTTCGGTCCGGTGATCTACGAATTCTACGGCAGCACCGAATCCGGCGCGGTAACGTTCGCGAGTTCGGAAGACGCGCTGAAGAAGCCGGGCACGGTGGGCAGGATTTCCCCGGGCGCTGAATTGCGCTTCCTCGGCGAGGATGGCCGGATTCTGCCGCAGGGCGAGATCGGCGAGATCTACTCGCGCATTGCTGCGAACCCGGACTTCACCTATCACAACCGGCCCGAGAAGCGGTCCGAGATCGAGCGCGACGGTTTCATCACCAGCGGCGATGTTGGCTATATCGACGCCGACGGCTACGTTTTTATCTGTGACCGCAAGCGCGACATGGTGATTTCCGGCGGCGTCAATATCTATCCGGCGGAGATCGAAGCGGTGCTGCACGGAATTTCCGGCGTTCACGACTGCGCCGTGTTCGGGATTCCCGATGAGGAATTCGGCGAGGCGCCGATGGCGGTGGTCGAGCCGCAACCGGGTGCCACGCTCGACGTCGCGGCGATCCGTGAGCAACTCAAGGTTTCGCTGGCGGGTTACAAGGTGCCCAAGCACATCGAAGTTCAGGCCAGCCTGCCGCGCGAGGACTCCGGCAAGATCTTCAAACGGCGGCTACGCGATCCGTATTGGGAGCGGGCGGGGCGCAAAATCTAGGCCGTTTCAGGCGGGTCTTGGGCGGCGTGAAGAAAACACGACAAAATCAAAAGCCGGGCGCAAAATCGTTGCGCGGAATGCACCCGACATGAGCATTCCGGCGCTTGCGCCCGCGAGGAAAAATTGCGACTTGAGAAGGATCGGAACACCTCTCACGGGATGGCGTCATGTCGTACGAAGCGAAACAGTCCGATCTCCGGGACGCAAAGTTTCGCGGCGGCGATCCGGCCGCTTCCGACGACGACGCGCTGCTGCGCGCGGACATCCGGCGGCTGGGGCGCATTCTTGGCGACACCGTCCGAGACCAGGAAGGGGCGGACGTTTTCGATCTGGTCGAGCGCATCCGGCAGACCTCGATCCGTTTCCACCGCGACGACGACAAGCCGGCCCGCCGCGAGCTTGAGGCCATTCTCGACGGCATGTCGATCGCCGACACCGTCCGTATCGTTCGCGCGTTCAGCTATTTCTCGCATCTGGCCAATATCGCGGAAGACCAGAACAACATCCGTCAGCGCCGCGCACAGGACATGGCGGGCACTGCCGCGCGCCCGGGCACCCTGACGCGGGCGCTCATGCGCGCGCAAGATGCGGGCATCGATGCCGATGCATTGCGGGGGTTCTTTGCCAAGGCGCAGGTCAGCCCGGTTCTCACCGCGCATCCGACCGAAGTCCGCCGCAAGAGCACGATCGACCGCGAAATGGAGATCGCGTCCGTCCTCAATATCCGCGACCGGACCCAGATGACTGCGGACGAGATCGCAGCCAGCGACGAGCAGTTGCGCCGCGCCGTGGTGACGCTGTGGCAGACCAATCTTTTGAGGCGCACCAAGCTGACGGTGCTGGACGAGGTTTCCAACGGTCTTTCGTTCTATGACTACACGTTCCTGCGTGAGGTGCCTCGGCTGCACTGTTCGCTGGAGGATCGTCTGGCCGAAGAGGGCGGCACGGCCGTCGATGCGCACGATGTCCCGGAGCTTGCGACATTCCTGAAAATGGGAAGCTGGATCGGCGGCGACCGGGACGGCAATCCGTTCGTAACGGCGGAGGTCATGCGCGGTGCGCTGAATCTGCATGCCACGCGCATCCTTCGCTTCTATCTTGCGGAACTGCACGAACTCGGCGCGGAACTGTCGCTCGCGGCCCATCTTGCCGACGTGTCGCCCGAACTGCGTGCCCTTGCGGGGCAATCCCCGGACCCGTCGCCCCATCGCAGCGGCGAGCCTTATCGGCTCGCGGTCTCCGGCATCTACGCGCGGCTGGCGGCAACGGCGCTGAAACTGAAGATCGAAACCAGCCGGCCGCCGGTTGGTGCCGCGATGGCCTATGCCGGTCCGGATGAACTTGCGCGCGATCTCGACGTGCTGCATGCGTCGCTGGTCGCCAACAACTCGCTGGTGATCGCGCGCGGACGTCTGCGGCATCTGCGCCGGGCGGTGGACTGTTTCGGCTTTCACCTTGCCACGCTCGACATGCGGCAAAATTCTGCCGTACACGAGCGGACCATCGCCGAATTGTTTGAGGCCGCAGCACCGGGCACCAGCTACGGAGAGATGCCGGAAGACGCGCGCATCGCGTTGCTGGCGCGCGAGTTGAACACCGCGCGTCCGCTGGCTTCGCCGTTCGTTGCTTACGGTGAGGAAACGATCAAGGAACTCGCTGTGCTGCGCGCGGCGGCGGAAGCGCATGCGACATTCGGCAGCGGGGTCATTCCCCAATGCATCATCTCGATGACGGAGGGCGTGTCGGACCTGCTTGAGGTCGCGGTTCTCCTGAAGGAAGCGGGATTGGTCGCGCCGGACGGCACCAGCCGTCTCAACATCGTGCCGCTGTTCGAAACCATCGACGATCTGCGGCAGTGCGCGCAGATCATGGACAGCCTTTTCTCGCTGCCGGAATATCGCCGTCTCGTTGACAGTCGCGGCGGCCTTCAGGAGGTCATGCTCGGCTATTCCGACAGCAACAAGGATGGCGGCTTCGTCACCTCGGGCTGGGAGCTTTACAAAGCCGAGATCAGCCTTGTCGAGGTGTTCGAGCGTCATGGCGTGCGCCTGCGGCTGTTTCACGGGCGCGGCGGCTCCGTCGGCCGCGGCGGCGGTCCAAGCTACGACGCGATCCTGGCGCAGCCGGGCGGAGCGGTGAACGGGCAGATCCGCATCACCGAGCAGGGCGAAATCATTTCGAGCAAGTACTCGAACGCCGATGTCGGGCGCCACAACCTCGAAATTCTCGCCGCCGCGACGCTGGAAGCGAGCCTTTTGCAACCGAAGCATTCCGCTCCGCGTGACGAATACATCGCCGCGATGGAGGAACTCTCCAATCTCGCTTATGCGGCCTATCGTAATCTCGTCTATGAAACCGAAGGCTTTGAGGATTACTTCTGGGCCTCCACCGTTATCAGCGAGATTTCGACGCTCAATATCGGCAGCCGTCCGGCTTCACGTACCAAAACGCGCAGGATCGAAGACCTGCGCGCGATTCCCTGGGTCTTCAGTTGGGCGCAATGCCGCCTAATGCTGCCGGGCTGGTATGGCTTCGGCAGCGCGGTGGATGCGTGGGTCAAGCAGCATCCCGATAAGGGCATCACGTTCCTTCAAGAACTGTACCGCGAGTGGCCGTTTTTCCAGACGCTGCTATCGAACATGGACATGGTGCTCTCCAAGAGCAGCATCGCCATCGCGTCGCGCTATGCTGACCTGGTGCCGGACGAAAAGCTGCGCACCATGATCTTCGGTCGTATCCGCGCCGAGTGGCATGGTTCGATCGAGACGCTGCTGACCATCATGGGCCACGACCGGCTGTTGCAGGGAAATCCGTTGCTTGAGCGTTCGATCCGCAATCGTTTCCCGTATCTCGATCCGCTGAACCATGTGCAGGTCGAACTGTTACAGGCGCACCGGTCGCAAAGCACCGACGAACAGGTGCTTCGCGGCATCCAGCTGACCATCAACGGAATTTCCGCGGGGCTGCGCAACAGCGGCTAAAATCAATAACAACGGGAGGTATCGATGACCGAAACTGACACCATTCTTGTCGAGCACGAGGGACCCGTTACCATCGTTTCCATCAATCGGCCGGACCGCAAGAATGCTGTCGATGGCGCCACGGCGCGCCGACTGTTCGATGCCTTTCGCGCTTTCGATGCCGATCCGAATTCGTCAGTCGCGGTGTTCACGGGCACTGGCGGCGCGTTCTGCGCCGGAGCGGACCTTAAAGCTGTGGCGATCGGTGATCGCGAGAAGAAGCGGGAGCTCGGCGGCCACGACACCATCGCGCCGATGGGGCCGAGCCGTCTGCGTCTCAGCAAGCCGGTGATTGCGGCGGTCGAGGGTCACGCCGTCGCAGGCGGCATGGAACTGGCGCTGTGGGCCGACATGCGCGTGGTGGGCGAGGGCGCGACTTTCGGTATTTTCTGCCGCCGCTTCGGCGTGCCGCTGATCGATCTCGGCACCATCCGGTTGCCGCGTTTGATCGGCCATTCACGCGCGATGGATTTGATACTCACGGGACGGCCGGTTGACGCAAAGGAAGCGTTCGACATCGGGATCGCCAATCGGCTTGTGCCAAAAGGCGAGGCGCGGGCGCATGCTATCGCTTTGGCGCAGGAACTGGCGCGCTTTCCCCAGGCCTGCTTGCGCAACGACAAGCGTTCGGCGCTGCGTCAATGGGATCTCGAAGAAGAGAATGCGATCAACGACGAGATGCAGGGTGGTCTCGGTGTGATCGGCTCCGGCGAAACGCTGGAAGGCGCCAAACGTTTCGCCAGCGGACAGGGGCGGCACGGGTCCTTCAGTTAAGGCCGGCCGCTCGTTCTCCTAGATCGCGTCCCACGAGAAGATGTCGGCGGAGCGGTCGAGCTTGTAGAACGACGATTTCAGCGCGGGCATGCCGTGTTCGGCAATGGTCTGCGGCGTCCAGCCGCCATCGCGGTGGATCGAGCGCAGCGGGCGTGACTGACCCATCAGGAAGATTTCGTTCATGCGGACCGCGAAAATCTGCCCGGTGACGTCCTTGGCGGCATCGCTGAGCAGGAACACCGACAACGGCGCGATCTTCTCCGGCCCCATCTGCTGCATGCGCGCGACACGGGCCTTTTCCTCCTCGGTTTCGGTCGGAATGGTGCCGATCAGACGGCTCCATGCGAACGGGGACACGCAGTTCGAGCGCACATTGAAGCGCTCCATGTCGAGCGCGATCGACTTCGAGAGGCCGACGATGCCGAGCTTGGCGGCGGAATAGTTCGCCTGGCCGAAATTGCCGATCAGGCCCGATGTCGACGTGAAGTGCACGAACGCGCCGCTCTCCTGCTCGCGGAAAATGCGGGCGGCAGCGTGCGAGGTGTAGAATGAGCCGAGCAGGTGGACCTTGATGACGGATTCGAACGCCTCGACGCTCATGCGATGGAAGATTGCGTCGCGCAGGATGCCGGCGTTGTTCACCACGCCGTCCAGCTTGCCGTAGGTGTCGACAGCCTGCTTGATGATCTTGCTGGCGGGGATCGCTTCGGCAACCGACTCGAAGTTGGCGACGGCGGTACCGCCGCGTTTCTTGATTTCCTCAACGACTTCCTCTGCGGGTGCCGCGTTGGTGCCCGATCCGTCGGCGGCGACGCCGGGATCGTTGACCACGACCTTGGCGCCCTCGGCGGCGGCGAGCAGCGCGATCTCACGGCCGATGCCACGGCCTGCGCCGGTGACGACGATGACCTTGCCGTCCAGCGATTTCTTGTTCGACATGATGTTGGCTCCTGTTTTCGCTGTCAGCGTTCGTTGGTGAAAATGATGGTGCCGCTGGCGGCGAACATGCCGCCGACGCCATGGCAGACCGAAATCTTCGCGCCCGGGACCTGTGCCGGTGCAATGCCGCGCATCTGCCGAACGCTTTCCTGCAAGGCGTACATTCCATACATGCCCGAATGCATGTAGCTGAGGCCGCCGCCATTGGTGTTCATTGGCAGCTTGCCGCCGATGGCGGTGTTGCGGTCGGCGATGAACTTGCCGGTTTCCTCATGCGGCATGAAGCCAAGATCGCCGAGGCCGAACAGCGGCAGATGCGCAAAGGCATCGTAGATCATCAGGTGATCGACGTCCTTGTGGGCGATGCCGGCCTCGCGGAACGCCGTCGGGCCCGCCACCTTGAACGCGCGAGACGAGTTGAACGTTTCCATCTGGCTGACCATCGGCGTCTCGACGCTCTCGCCGGTGCCGAGGATGTAGACCGGCTTTTGCGGGAAATCCTTGGCGCGGTCGGCGCTGGTCAGGATCAGCGCGCCGCCGCCATCGGTGACGAGGCAGCACTGAAGAATGCGGAACGGGTAGGCGATCATCCGCGAGTTGAGTACATCCTCGACCGTGATCGGGTCCTTCATCATCGCGCGCGGGTTCTTCGCGGCCCATTCACGCTGAACCACCGATACCATCGCGATCTGCTCGTGGGTGATGCCGTAGGTATTCATGTAGCGCAACACGGGAATCGGGAACATGCTGGGCGGACCGTAGACGCCGAAGGGGGCTTCGAACTGGCCCTGCAGGCTGTCGGCGGGAATCGAGCGCGGCAGTTTGCCGATCATCGACTTGCCGCTTTCTGCGTGGGTGATGAGGACCGTCTTGCACAGGCCGGCCTCGATCGCCGCCGCGGCGTGGCGGACATGCAGCATGAACGAACAGCCGCCGACCGACGTGCCGTCAACCCATGTCGGCGTGATGCCGAGGTAGTGTGCGAGCTGTTGCGGCGTTTCGACCGCAGTGGCGATACCGTCGATGTCCGACAGCTTCAGTCCGGCATCCGCCAGCGCGTTGAGCGCGGCGTCCGCATGCAACTGGATTTGCGACATGTCCGGGATGACGCCAAGTTTGGTGGTTTCGGCCGCGCCGACGACGGCAACCTGATTTCTGCGCATGGTCTTAACCCTTCGCCGGGCGGAACTGGGGAAGGGTGATCTTGTCACTGACTTTCTCGAATGCGACTTCGAGTCTCATGTCGAGCACGAGCGCTTCGGGCGTCTGCGGGCAATCGAGAATATTGCTCATCATCCGCGGACCTTCATCGAGTTCAACCACGGCGATGGCGTAAGGCGGGGTAAATCCTGGCGCGGCGGGGCGATGATTGATCACGTAGCTGTAGAGCTTGCCTTTGCCGCTGGCCTTGAAGACGCTGACCTTGCGCGACGCACAGGACGGGCAGAACGGGCGGGGCGGGAAATAGACGTTGGAGCAATCGTCGCAGCGCTGCAGACGAAGTTCCCCTGACTGTGTGCCGTCCCAGAAATGCTGGGTTTCGGGCGTTGGCACCGGCAAGGCGCGCGAAGGTGCAGCCATCTGCAGTCTCTCCCTGATCGTTTGCTTTTGTTAATTGGTCGATTAACTTTATGCAGGTATTCCCCGCCGAGGCAAGTGGCCTTCCTGCGCCGGAAAATAGGGGCGGGCATGCAGGGTTGCTGAGCGGCGCTCAGCTATTGCCGAGAAGTCTCAAGGCCGCGGCTTCAAATGTTTCCAGCGGCTTCATTGTTTTCAGCATGTCGCGATGTTCGTGACCGGCCTTCGCTGTCTGCTGTCGGATATGATCGTCAGTAAGGATCGCTTCCAGCGGCTTCGAGATGTCGACCTGCGGCATGAAACTGTCGATGACTTTTCCGAGGCCTGCCTTCTCGAGCTGAAGTCCGTTCAGCAACTGTTCGATATGGGTCGCGACGATCAGCTGAGGAACGCCGGCGGCGATGGCATGCGCCGCCAGTCCGCCCCCACCGAAGTGAATCGCAAGCCGCGCCGATGCCAGTGTCTCGCTGAGCGGCAGGTGCTGCGCGAAGACCCGTGCTCCGCGACGCAACAGATTTTCGGACTGCTCGCTCGCGATGTCTGGAGCGGAAATGACAAGACGTTCGGCAACGGGGAGCAATGCCGAAACAAGATCGAAGGGTAGCGCGGATAACACGGCTCGCGACAGGTAGACGAAGATGTCGTCTGCATTCTTCCGGGGTTCAAGCGGCGGACTGTCGATGATCGGGCCGGCGAGTGGTTCCGATCTTTGCAGATCGTAGGGGTCGAGCACCGGAAACGTCAGAACAATCTGCACGTCGCCGGCGAACATCTGCGGCAGCCGCTCGAGCGGTGGCCGGGCCAGGGATTGCAGCACCCGATTGACCGTTACCAGCGTTTCGTCTTCGCTCCAGCGCGGTGGGTGGACACGATGGAGCGGCGGAAAGCGTTTCATTTCGCCGGGAGGGGCTGTGTATCCGTTTCCGACCACGATCAGCGGAATCCGGCCGCGCGCCATCAGGCTCGCAGCGGGTGCATAGTCCGCGACGACAAGATCGGGAGAGACGGCTTTCAGGATGTTGTCCCACGATTGCAGCAGCGACCGCAGGCCATGCTCATCACTCAAACCGGCCGAGGCCAGTTGATCGTGCATCGTGGCAGTTGAGCGGAATGATTGTGCCGTCGGCCACGGCGGAGCCTGAAGAACCTCTGCGTTTGCATCCAGCAGATATGCTGCTTCCGGATTTTTGAGCGCAAAGACCGCGCGCACATCGGGCCGCTTCAGCAGCGCAGCGAAGCGTCCCAGATTAGCGATATGGCCAAAGCCGCCGCCGTGCTCCCAGGCAAACAGAACGGTCTTCATAGCGGCGCTTTGCTTTCCACTTTGCGTTGACAACGCAGGCCGGAATACTGGCTATAATGACTGAGCATCAAAAGGCAATCTCATGCGGCCATCTTCTCCCGTGAAGCTCCGCCAGGACGTGCATACTTTCTGGACGGGCCCAGATCTCAGCTATTACGAGGATTTGTCATTGCGCAGCGCGGTCTCCGCCGGCGCGCGCGTTCTGCTGTACACTTACAACAAGACGCTCAACGTGCCCGAAGGCGTCGAGCTTGCAGACGCGCGCGAGGTTCTGTCCGGCCCGCTCTATCAATTCCATCACAAGGACGGCGATCTTTCGCTCGCTTTGCATTCCGATCTGTTCAGGTATCTCGCCATCCAGAAATTTGGCGGCTGGTATATGGATCTCGACATCGTGGTGCTGAAAGCAGCATTGCCCGACGACAAGATTTATCTTGCATATCAGGAGGACGGCATCGTCAATGCCGCTGTCATGAAGTTTCCCGCAGGGTCACCGATCATGACGGCTGCGATCGATGAGGCGATGAGGTTGCTGCCGGTGGCAGGTACGGCCGCACCGGGAGCTGATCACGGCATTGTCGGACCGAAGCTCATCACGCGCCTCTCGACCGAGTATGCGATCGATCATCTGATTCGCCCGAAAGTCAGCGCGTACGAGATTCATCCCAACGAAGTCCTGATGTTCTTCGATCCCGCTCAATGCGAGGCGGCTCTGGCACGATTGGCTTCAAGCGACTTCGTGCATCTCTGGAATGATCTGTGGCGTGCGCTGCGCATCCCCAAAAATCTGGGGCCGCCCGAAGACAGTTTCCTGGATTTGCTGTTCAAACGCTTTGGAATCGATGTTCCGCAGGGCGCGCGACTATCATATGAGGCCGTTGAAGGATGGTTTCGCGAGTTCTGGGTGATGAAGGAGCTCAAGCAAAAGCTTTCTACCCAAAGCGTGCCCTATGATGCGCTGGATGAACTGGCCCGATCCATCCAGATCAACGGCTGGCAACCGGGCCAGCGCCCCTTCGGTCATACTCGGATTTCGCAGCAGGCGGATCATCCGTGTGCCGCCGATCCTCAAACGGTCAGAACTTTCTGGCATGGCGACGCGATCGGTCCCTATCAGTTGATGTGTTTGAAGAGCTTTGCGGCGAGTGGACATCGCGTTGAGGTGTTTTCCTACAATCGCGACCTGAACGCCCCAAGCTGGATATCCGTGGAGGATGCGGCGGAAATTCTCCCGCGCGACCTCGTCCTGAGGCCCTTAGGCGATGAGGGCGCCTTCGCCATTCACGCGAATCTCTTCCGGTATGCGCTGCTTCAGAAGATGGGCGGATGGTGGATTGATCCTGATGTTCTTCTTCTCAAGGCAGATCTTCCAGCGGGCGATGTTTTCTTCGCCGGGCCGGATGTTTTCGGGCGCGTGCCGACAGGTGTTCTGAAATTTCCTGCGGGACATGGATTGCTCACCGAAGCGCTCGCGGAAACTGAAAGCCTTTCGAATTCATGGGACGGCTGGGAAGAATCAGGTTCGGCGTTGCTCACGTCGCTCATCGAGCGGCATAAGATGAACGGTAAAATTTTAGGCAGGATGCCTCTCGGTCCCGTCTCGTGGTTCGACGTGCCGGATTTGTTCAATCCGGACAGGGCCGAGAAATTGAGTCGATTGTGCAACGATTTTCAGTTCCTGCATCTTCATGATGACGCATGGCGGCGTGCCGGGATACCGCACGATCTTGCTCCGCCCGAAGACTCTTTCCTCGACAGCCAAATCCGGAAATACGGCCTAGGCGCTGATTTCCCGGCGAAAATTTCTTTCCGCGAATTGAACCGATGGACGGCGCACATGTACCAATGCGTACGTCAGAGGCAGGATTAACCTAGTTCCATACGGCCTGTTTTTCTTTCGGCTGTATCAATTCGGCCACTGGATACGGGCCGTACAGCGTTGATCAAAGACTGCTTTTATGGTTTTTCCGTAGTCATTGACGGCGGGAATTTTTGAGATGTGGTTTCGAGTATTTCCTTTTTTGACAGCTTCGCGGATGCACGCCGTGCCGGCCCGCAGCATCTGGGCTGTATGCGCACTAGTCTTTTTCGCCCATGCAGGAGTTGCACGCGCGCAGGATGCGTCTGAGCAGCAGAACCTGTTTCAGCAGATGGTCCGCAATCCGGGCAACCACGAAATTACGTTTGCCTATGTGAAGGTTGCGACCACGCGCGGGGATTACGAAGCCGCGATCGGCGCGCTCGAGCGGCTGCTATTCTACAATCCCAAATTGACGCGCGTGAAATACGAACTTGGCGCGCTTTATTTCCGGCTCGGCTCCTATGAGATGGCGAAGCGCTATTTCAAGGAAGCTCTCGCGAGCCCGGACATCGATGCGATCACCAAGGAGCGCATCGAAACTTATCTGCCCGACACCGAGAAGCAGCTTCAACCGAGCCGGTTCTCCGGATTTGCGCAGACCGGCATCCGCTCGCAGAGCAATGCGAGCTTCGCGCCTGGCGGCGGTATCCTGCGCCTCGGCGGTCAGGATCTGGCGTTGCTGCCGACCGCGCAGCGGAAGGCCGACATCAACTGGTTCGGGCTGGTCGGCCTGAGCCACGACTATGATTTGCAAAACCAGCGGGGCGACATTCTCGAAACGCGCGCCATTGGGTATCTCACCGAGCAATCGCGCCTGAAGGATCTGAATGTCGGCTTCGTCGATGTCAGCTTCGGTCCGCGGCTCGCGCTCGCGCCGGAACTGCTGCCGGGTGTGACCATCAAGCCTTATGTTGTCGGCGGAAACACCTGGGTTGGCGGGGCCTCGTACTTTTCAACGGCCGGCGCCGGCGTCGGCCTGAAAATTCCGGTGAACGACAAATTCACGTTGGCCCCCGATTTCGAATGGCGCCGTGCCGATTTCAGGACCATTGATCCTGTCGCGGGTTTCAACTCCGGCGACTGGTATACGACCAGCCTTTCGGCGAGCTGGAACATCGCGCAACAGATCAAGCTCGACGCGCGCGGACTCTACCGGCGCGGCGACTCTCTATTGGTGTATCAGTCGTTCGATCAGTGGGCGATTGAAGCGGCCTTGACGCTGGAGTTCGCGCCGCCGTTCGTCTGGATGTCGCGCAACTGGAGCATTGCGCCGTTCGCACGATGGATCGACACACGCTTCGATGCGGCAAATCCATTCATCGATCCGCTGGTCGCGCGCGCCGATCATCAGTGGTCGGTCGGCGCGCTGTTCAACGCGCCAGTGACGAAGAATTTCGGCATCTCGGCCGCGGTTCAGTACGACAAGACCAATTCCTCGCTGCCGAACTATCGCCTGGATAATTTCTCCGTGATGTTCGGTCCGACCGCTCGTTTCTGAGGGTAGCAGCAGATGTTATTTTCCAAAGAGACATATCTGACGTCGTTTCTGACGGTGCTGCTCTCCACGACGGCGCTTATTCCGGCTGCTGACGCACAAAACTCGGGACGGGTCGGTGCCGTCAATCTCGATGCAACCGGGACGCCGCCGGGCGCCGGAACGCGCACGCTCACCATCGGCACCAACATCATCTACAAGGAGCGGGTGCAGACGTCGGCACAGGGATCGACGCAGATCATGTTTCCCGACACCTCGACCCTGAATGTCGGCCGCAACAGCAATATCGTGATCGACGAGTACGTCTACGATCCGGCTGCCGGGACCGGCAAGATGGTGGCGACGGTGTCGAAGGGCGTGATGCGCTTCGTCGGCGGGCAGATCAGCCACACCGCAGGCGTCACGGTGAAGACTCCCGTGGCGACGCTGGGCATCCGCGGCGGCGTGGCGACGGTGGTTTATCCGATTCCGCCGGGGTTCGCTGGCTCCGATCCGAAGCTCGCACAGGCGAAGGGCGAGATCGTCATCGGCCACGTCGGCTCGGTGGTTATCAAGAACAATGTCGGCTCAGTGATCGTTCGCCCCGGATACATGACGTGGGTATCAGGTCCGAACGATCCGATTCCGGAGCCGTTCCCGATTCCGGATTTCCTGCTGCAGAAGATCATGGCTGCGCTGACCAGCGGGCCCGGCCAGACCGGCGGTATCAGCGATCTGCCGACCGACCAGATGGCCGCGCGGCTCGGCTTCGGCAAGACCATCGTCACTGACCCTGCGAAGCCGCCCGGCACGGATCCGCTCGGATATTTCTCGATCTTCGACGGCGGCAGCGCCATCGCGAAGAACAAGTCGCAGTCGAACCAGACCAATCAGGTCAACCCGCCGCCGAATACAAATCCGGGCGGCTGTTACGGATATTGCTATTAGACCGCAGGCCGAACGCCGGCCGGTTTACTTCTGCCCGTTCGGCATGAACAGCGCCTGAGCCTTGCTCGCCTGTTCGGCGATGAAATCCGCGGTAACCCGCACGCGCGCGATATTGCGCAGGTCGCTGTGCAGCAACAGCCAGAATGTCCTGATCAGACGAAAATTGGGCAGCACCCGCACAAGCTCCGGCTCGGTTTGCGCGATGAAGCACGGCAGCACGCACAGGCCTGCGCCGGCGAGGGTGGAGTTGAGCTGTGCGATAAGGTTCGAGCTCTTGATCGCCGGGCGCAAATCCGGCGATACGAAATGCGCGTATTCCAGTTCGGGCGAGAAGATAAGATCGTCGATGTATGAAATGAATCGATGAGTCGGCACGTCTGCCGCCGTCTCCACGGCAGGATGGTTGACCAGATAGTCGTGGGACGCGTAGAGACCGAGTTCGTAATCCGTCAGCTTGCGCCCATGCAGCCGTCCTTCGGTCGGTTGCGTCAGGCTCACTGCGATGTCGGCTTCGCGGCGGGAGAGATTAAATTCGCGCGGCATCGCCACGAGTTCGATGGTGAGATCCGGGTGGCGATCGCTGAGTTCGCCGAGCCGTGGCGCCAGGAATTTGGTTCCGAAGCCATCGGGCGTGCCGATTCGTACCGCGCCGGTGGCTTGCGCTTTCGAGTCGCCGATCGATTGTGCGGCCGAGGTCGCAAGCTGATCCATCTGCTCGGCCATTTCGAGCAGCCGCTCACCGGCCTCGGTCAGCGACGAGCCGCTGGTGCGGCGGTCGAACAATTGCGAGCCCAACGATGTTTCCAGTGCGGCGATACGCCGGCTGAGTGTCGAATAATCGATCTTCAGCCGTTTCGCCGCCGCCGTCATGCTGCCGGTGCGCGTGATGGCCAGAAACGATCGAACAAGATTCCAGTCAAACTGGTCGGTCATTGCAGCTACTCTCGGTCGCCGCCGGCGAGACTAAAGCGTTGTGCCGGCCAGTCTTGGGTAATCCATAAGGAGCCTGCGGCCAAGGTTCATCTGGCAGTGGGACGGGCAGGGTGCCGCGCCATATTGACAGGGTTACCTTGGCTCGCCTCTACTCGCGCCCGAACAGCATCCGCGCCGCAGACGGCTGCATAAGAAAAGGGAGAGACGCGATGAAGAGTTTCAAGGTCACTGAATTCAACGCACCGTTGACGGAAGTGGACATCGCGACCCCGAAGCCTGAAGGCACGCAGGTTCTGCTGAAGGTAAAAGCCGCGGGTGTCTGTCACAGCGACCTGCATATCTGGGAGGGCGGCTATGATCTGGGGCATGGCCGCAAGCCGCTGTCCCTAAAGGATCGCGGAGTATCGCTGCCGTTGACCATGGGACATGAGACGGTCGGCGAAGTTGTTGCGTTTGGGCCCGACGCGAAGGGCGTGGCCGTCGGCGACGTGCGGCTGGTGTATCCCTGGCTCGGCTGCGGCGAATGCGCGACCTGCAAGGCAGGCGATGAAAACATGTGCATCGTCAAGCCGAATTCGATCGGCGTGTATTGCGACGGCGGCTATGCGGATCACATCACGGTGCGCCATCCGCGTTATCTGCTCGATCTCAAGGGGCTCGATCCGGTAACGGCTGCGCCGTATGCCTGCTCAGGCGTGACGACATACAGTGCGATCAGGAAGCTCGAATCGATTCTGGACCAGCCCATCGTGATCTTTGGTGCGGGCGGGCTGGGTCTGATGGCGCTGTCGATCCTGAAAGCCATGGGCGGCAAGGGCGCTATCGTTGTCGATATCGATGAGAGCAAGCGGAAGCCTGCCGAGGACGCCGGTGCGCTCGGATTCGTCAACGGCGCTGCACCGGATGCCTTGCAGCAGATTGCAGCGAAGGCAGGCAGGCCCGTTCTTGGCGCAATCGATCTGGTCGGCAACGCCGCGACGGCTCAGCTTGGTTTCGATTGTCTCAGCAAGGGCGGCAAGCTTGTCATGGTCGGGCTGTTCGGCGGCGGCGCGCCGTGGGCCTTGCCGCTGATTCCGATCAAGGCAATCACGATTCAGGGCAGTTACGTCGGCAACCTGCGTGAGACGCAGGAGCTGATCGATCTGGTGCGAGAGAAGAAGATCGCACCGATTCCGGTTACCAGGATGCCGCTGACGAAGGCCGATGCCGCGCTCAACGACCTGAAGAAGGGCAAGCTTGTCGGCCGCGCCGTACTCGTTCCCTGACGCAAACTACTTGGCCCGTTCCGCCAGCGGCAGAACGACAAGCGAGATGTCCGAGTTTTGCGGATCGGGCCCGATCTGAAACCCGAGCCGCCGGCACATATCGAGCATTCTGGTGTTCCGGCTCAGGACCTGGCCGCGGATCGCGCGCACGCCTTCCGCGTTCCCGTATTCAATAATCATTTTCATGAACAGCAGGCCAAGCCCCACGCCCTTGAGGTCGGACCGGACCAGCACGGCGAACTCGGCGCTGGAAAAGTCGGCCTCGGTGTGAAGCCGCACTACGCCGAGCATCTTGCCGGTGGTTTCTTCGATAGCGATGAAGGCCATTGCGCGAGCGTAGTCGAGCTGCGTCAGGCGCGCGATAAACGGGTGAGAGAGTTCCTTCATCGCGGAGAAGAACCGCAGCCGGATGTCTTCCTGGCTGACATGCGAAAAGAACTCTGGATAAAGATGCTCATCCTCGGGCCGGACCGGACGCACGAAGATGTGCCGGCCATCCTTCAGCGTGGTGTGCCGTTCCCATTCTTTCGGATATGGCCGGATCGCGAAGCGGTAGTGACCCGAGCCGCGGAGCGCTTCGCTAAGCGGCGCGATCGAGACCTGTGCGTCCGCAGCGATGACGCCATCCTTGTCGGCCAGCAGCGGATTGATGTCGAGCTCGCGGATTTCCGGCAGGTCTGCTGCCATTTGCGCGATCTTGACGAGGATCAGCGCGACCGCGCCTTCGTCCGCTGCAGGAACGTCGCGGTAGCTCTTGAGGATCCGCGAGACGCGGGTGCGGGCAATCAGGCTCTTTGCCAGATTGAGGTCCAGCGGCGGAAGCGCCAGCGCCTTGTCGTTGATGACCTCCACCGCCGTACCGCCGCGTCCGAACACGACCACCGGTCCGAAGGTCGGGTCGTCGGCGAGACCCGCGATCAGCTCTCGCGCACGCGGACGCAAGATCATTGGATGGATCGTCACGCCGTCGATGCGGGCTTTCGGCCGCATCTTGCGGGCCCGTTGCAGGATATCGTCGGTTGCGTCGTGAACCGCGCGCTCGCTGGTCAGGTTCAGGCGCACGCCGCCGACATCGGACTTGTTTAAGATGTCCGGCGAGCTGATCTTGACGACAACTGTATTGCCTTCTGCCAAGATAGGTGTCGCGGCACGCGCCGCCTGATCCGGATCCTGCGCGAGTACTGCGGATGCGATGGGGATCGAATAGGCTGCGAACAGGTCATTGATTTCGATCGGATTGAGCCAACTGCGCCGGTCTCGCAACGCGTTCTGAATGATCTCACGCCCCGCCGCCACATCCGGCACGAAGTCCTCCGGCAGGCTGGGCGGCGTCTGCATCGCGACGTCGAGAGCTTCGCGATAGCGCACGATGTGCATGAAGCCGCGCACGGCATCGGCTTCGCTGGGAAAATGCGGAATTCCCGCTTCCCCGAACACTGCGGAGGCGGCCCCGTTGTCACCGACCCAGGCGGCGAAGACCGGTTTGCGGGAATAGGTCTCGGCGCGGAACTTCTTCACGGCGGCGACCACGCCCTTCGCGCACTCAACCGGTGAGGCCAGCGTGTTGGGCGAGTTCATTATCAGGACCGCATTGTTCGCCGTATCCCCAAGCACAAGCTCGCAGGCCTTCGCATAGCGTTCGCCATCCGCATCACCCAGAATGTCGACAGGATTTGCGCCGGACCATCGCTCAGGCAGAACCTTGTCGAGGCTTTTCTTGACGTCTTCGGACAAGCCCGCAAGCTCACCGCCGAGGTCGATCAGCCGATCGACCGCGAGCACGCCAAGGCCTCCACCATTGGTGACGATCGCAAGGCGGTGGCCATGGGACGATTGCAGATGTCCAAGTGTTTCAGCGGCGGAGAAAAGCTCGTCGAGGTCAAGCACGCGCAGCAGGCCAGCGCGGCGAAACGCGGCATCGTAGACGGCATCCGACCCGGCCAGGGCACCGGTATGGGTTGCAGCCGCGCGCGCGCCTTGCGAATGACGCCCCGACTTGATGGCGACCACGGGTTTGACGCGCGCGGCGGCGCGCGCCGCCGACATGAATTTTCGCACGTCGCTGATCGACCCCACGTAGAGCAGGATGGCGCGCGTGTCGGAGTCGAGTGCGAAATAGTCGAGCAGATCGCCAAAATCGACGTCGAGATTTTCACTCGTCGAAACGATGGCGGAGAAACCGACATTACGGTTCGCGGCCCATTCGACCAGTGCGGTCGAAATCGCGCCTGACTGCGAAATCAGAGCGAGATCGCCGTTTTGTGGCAAACGCGATCCAAAACTGGCGTTCAGCTTCACGCGAGGCACCAGAACGCCGAGCGATGGTCCGATCAGGCGCAAGCCGGTTTTTCGCGCCGCCTGTGCGATCGCCTCCGTGTAAGATCCTGTGCCGACGCCGAGGCCGGCGGAGAGCACCATCGCGGCCGGGTGTCCGCGGGCGCCTGCGGTTTTCACGATATCCGGAATGGCGGATGGCGGCGTCGAGATGATCGTGAGATCGGGTATCTCTGGAATGTCCTTGATGTCGCGGAACGTCTTGATGCCTTCGATTTCGGAATGCTTGCGGTTGACGATGTAGATCGGTCCGCTGAAACCGCCAGCGAGCAGGTTGCGCAACGTTGCGCCGCCAACGGACGCGGGCTTCGAGCTTCCGCCGACGATTGCGATCGAACGTGGCGAAAACAGGTGGTCGAGGCGGTACGTGCTCATGGAAGGTCTCGGGCCATCGTCGTCACAGGCTATCGCAATTGGGCGGCAAATGCGCCGGTGCCGGTCCAAGGGCATGAGGTCGCATGCCGCGATTCCTCAGGCCGCCGCCGCGTCCACCTTGTTACGGAACATGGTGCAGAGCAATAAAATTCACCACGCAGCCGTTTTCACCGAAACCCGATTGGCATGAGGCCCGACATGCTTCTAGACTATGCGGACTGCCTCAGTGCGAAGCAGTAAGAGCGTTGTGTGATGAAGCTGTTTGCCCGGGCAGGTCGCAATGACAGTTAACGAGAGCCACCTCGCTACAAAGGGCCGATTACGGCCGCCAAATCTCGGTCTGTTTCTTGCCGAGGGGCGAGGGGTGTTCGAACTGAACGCCACGTTGTTGATGGCGCCCGCGCTTTTGACGGCTCCCCGCGGCGACGGGCATCCCGTGCTGGTCCTGCCAGGCCTGCTGGCAAGCGATGTCTCGACACTCATCCTGCGGCGCTATCTCGATCTGCTCGGGTTCTCGACCCATCCCTGGGGATTCGGCCGGAACACCGGGGGCGTCTACAGCATGCGCGACAAGCTCGGCAAGCTGCTCGCCAGCGTTCACAACGCAACCGGCCGCAAGGTCAGCCTGGTCGGCTGGAGCCTTGGCGGCGTTTATGCGCGTGATCTCGCGCTCCGAATGCCAGAGATGGTTCGTTATGTCGTGACGCTGGGCAGCCCCTTCGCTGGTGACATCTCCGCGACCAATGCCAAGCGCGTCTACGAGATGGTGTCGGGCGAAACCATTGAAGACGCCGACATCAAGGATATTCAGGCGTTGTCCGGCGATTTGCCGGTGCCGACGTCATCGCTCTATACCCGCACCGACGGGATCGTGAACTGGCGGACTTGCCTCGTGCGTGAAGCCGAGACAGCGGAAAACATCGAGATCACACTCGCGAGCCATATCGGCATCGGCGTGAACGCCGCTGCGCTGTGGGCGGTCGCTGATCGTCTCGCGCAGAAAGAAGGGGAATTTCATCCGTTCGATCGCTCGGGGCCGTTCGCGCTGGCCTATGCACGACCGGAGAAAGAGAATACTGCCGGATGAGATCGCCGGAAAGGCGACGGCGGCCGTCGGAGCACGGTGCAGGAGAACGGAAAACGAATTTCCGGGGCGTCGTGATCTCGCCTGAAACGGGAGGGTACTATGAGTCACGCCAGGAAGCTGTCCTCCATGGACGCGTCGTTCCTTTATCTCGAGACGCCCGAGATGCCGATGCATGTCGGAAGCATGGCGATCTTCAAGCTGAAGGACGGTTATCAGGGCGATTTCTTCGAAGACTTCAAGAAGATGATCGCGGACCGGATTCATGTTGCCCCGATCCTCAAGGCGCGGCTGGAGAAAGCTCCGCTAGACATCGACAATCCGAGCTGGGTCGAGGACGACCAGTTCGACATCGACCGTCATATCTTCCGGGCGAGTTTGCCGGCACCGCATAACCGGGCAATGCTGGAACGAACGGTGGGCTGGATACATGCCAAGCTGCTCAACAGGGCGCGTCCGCTCTGGGAGTTTTACGTGTTCGAGGGCATGGAGAACAACGAGATCGGGCTTTATTCCAAGATGCACCATGCCTGCATAGATGGCGGCGCCGGCGCTGCGCTCACCAACATGATCTATGACATCACACCGGTGCCGCGTGAATTTCCGAAGGTCGTTCCGAACAAGCCCGCCAACGAGCCGCGGGACATCGCGGCCAACATGCTGGATTCCTATACCCAGCTCTGGCGTCAGCCGCTCGATGCGTCAAAGGCCAAAAGCTTCGACCTACCACGCAGCGGCAAAAGCGATCTCGGGTCCGTTCTGTTCGACAACGCGATGTTCCAGATCGAGAGCGGCATCAGGATGCTTGGCGGAGTGCCGGAAACCGTCAAGAGCATCCGCGACATGATCGCGAAGGTTTCCGACCCGAAATCGCGGGACAGTCTGGCGAGCATGGTCTCGCCATCGACAATGCTGAACAAGACGATTTCGTCGGAACGCAGCTTCGCCGGCGTCTCGGTCTCGCTGCCTGAAGCCAAGGCGATCGCAAAGCAGGCCGGCGGCAAACTCAATGACGTTGTGATGGCGCTGTCGAGCGGCGTGCTGCGAAGGTATCTGCTCGAGCATGGCGGATTGCCCAGCCGGTCACTGACGGCAGCGGTGCCGATCTCGCTGCGCGAGGAGGGCAACACCGAAGCCAACAATCAGGTGTTCGGGATGATCTGCTCGCTGGCGACCAATATCGAGGACCCGAAGGAGCGCCTTCAGGCGATCATCGCCCAGTCGGCCAAATCGAAGGAAATGTCGCATCCGCTGCGGGCGCTGATGCCCTCGATGTCCAACATTTCGATGTTGGGCGCGCCGATCCTGATTCAGGTGCTGGCCTTGCTCTACAGCCGCTCGAATCTGTCCGATGTGCTTCCGCCGAGTGCAAACGTCACGATCTCGAATGTGCCGGGTCCGCGGCAGACGCTTTATGCGGTGGGCGCGGAATTGCTTCATATTTTCCCGGTCTCGATCGCGACCCATGGCCTCGCATTGAACATTACCGTGCAAAGCTATCGCGACCAGCTCGATTTCGGCTTCATCGCCGGAGCCAACATCATTCCGCATGTGGAAGTGCTGGCAAACATGCTGCCCAAGGAGTTCGAGCTGCTCGCCGCAGCAGTAGCGCCCGGCAATCACGCAAGCGCGGCAAGCTGAGACGTGGCACCTGCAATGATGGAAATGCCGCCGCTTCAGTATGCCGAGGTCAATGGCATACGCATGGGCTTCTATGAAGCCGGTCCCAAGTCAGACAAGCCGCCGCTGGTGCTATGCCATGGATGGCCGGAGATCGCATTTTCCTGGCGCCATCAGATCAAGGCGCTGAGCGAGGCGGGTGTCCGGGTTATTGCGCCAGACCAGCGCGGATATGGCGCGACGGACCGTCCGGAGCAGGTCGAAGCCTACGATATTGAACACCTCACCGGCGATCTGGTCGGCCTGCTGGATCATCTCAACATCGACAAGGCGATCTTTGTCGGCCACGACTGGGGCGGGTTTATTGTCTGGCAGATGCCGCTGCGGCATCCATCCCGTGTCGCAGGCGTGATCGGCGTCAACACGCCGCACACCCCGCGAACGGCAAGCGATCCGATCGGACTTCTGCGCCAGCGGTACGGCGACCATCTCTATATCGCGCAGTTTCAGGACCCTGAACGCCGCGCCGACAAGATATTCGACAGCCGTGTCGAGCAAACCTTCGACTTCTTCATGCGCAAGCCGATGCCGCAAAAGAAAGCGCCGGAAGCCGGCGAAGGGCCGCCAGCGGCGGGTCTCGGCGCGTCACCGAAGCTGAACATGGCGTTCCCGCAGATGGTCGCGGGTTACGATGGCAAGCTCGATCCTCGCGAGAAAATCCTGACGCCCGAGGAAATGCAGGTGTTCGTGGATGCTTTCAAAGGCTCGGGCTTCACTGGAGGGATCAACTGGTATCGCAACATGACCCGAAACTGGGAGCGTTCGGCGCATATCGACCACACCGTGCGCGTGCCCTCGCTGATGATCATGGCGGAGAACGATGCGGTTCTTCCGCCCTCGTCATGCGACGGGATGGAGAATATTGTTCCTGATCTCGAAAAACACCTGATCAGAGACAGCGGCCACTGGACTCAGCAGGAGCAGCCCCGTGAGGTCAGCGCCAAAATCCTCGAGTGGCGAAGGCGGCGTTTCGGGTAACGCCGCCGCGAGCCAGCCAAAGCCCTTGCAGTATAAGTTCTTTGCAAAACATGCGCCGGAACAGTAGCTTCGGAGAAAAGCTCCGGGCCAGCCGGGCATCAATAAGTCACGTGGGCAGGAGATATCCGAGCGATGGCGTCCCAGAATAAGCTGAATCCCATTCCGCATCCGCCGAAGAAACCGGTCGTCGGCAACATGCTGTCGCTGGACTCGACAGCGCCTGTGCAGGATCTGGTACGCAAGACCAAGGAGCTTGGCCCGATCTTCTGGCTCGACATGATGGGCCAGCCGCTGGTGATCGTTTCGGGCTTCGAACTTGTCAACGAGTTGAGCGACGAGAAGCGGTTCGACAAGGCGGTGCGCGGAGCGCTGCGCCGGGTGCGCGCGATCGGCGGCGATGGCCTGTTCACGGCTGACACGACCGAGCCGAACTGGAACAAGGCGCACAACATCCTGCTCTCGCCGTTCGGCGGTCGGGCGATGCAGTCCTACCACCCGATGATGGTGGATATCGCTGAACAGCTCGTCAAGAAATGGGAACGGCTCAACGCCGACGATGAGATCGACGTCGTGCACGACATGACCGCGCTGACGCTCGATACCATCGGGCTGTGCGGTTTCGACTATCGTTTCAATTCATTTTACCGGGAGGATTATCACCCGTTTGTCGGCGCGCTGGTGCGTTCGCTGGAAACGATCATGATGACGCGCGGCCTTCCGCTGGAAGGGCTGTTCATGCGCGCGCGCCGGACCGACATGGCGGCAGACGTTGCGTTCATGAACAACATGGTCGACGAAATCGTCGCCGAACGCCGCAAGAACGCCGAGGCCGCTGCGAGCACTAAAGACATGCTCAATGCGATGCTGACCGGCGTCGACAAGGTGACCGGCGAACAACTCGACGACGTCAACATCCGTTACCAGATCAATACCTTCCTGATTGCGGGCCACGAAACCACGAGCGGCCTTTTATCCTGCGCGATCTATGCCATGCTCAAGCACCCCGAGGTGCTCAAGAAAGCATACGAGGAAGTCGATCGCGTTCTCGGTGCTGACATCGATGCCAAGCCCACGTTCCAGCAGGTCACGCAGCTTCAATACATTTCGCAGATTCTGAAAGAGTCGCTGCGGATGTGGCCGCCGGCGCCGGCGTACGGCGTCACACCGCTCAAGGATGAAACCATTGGCGGCAAGTACAAGCTGCGGAAAGGCACCTTCATTACGATCCTGGTGATGGCGCTGCACCGCGATCCTTCGGTGTGGGGACCTAACCCGGATGTATTCGATCCGGAAAATTTTAGCCGTGAGGCTGAGACCAAGCGTCCGCCGAATGCCTGGAAGCCGTTCGGCAACGGCCAGCGTGCATGTATCGGCCGCGGGTTTGCGATGCATGAGGCCGCGTTGGCGCTCGGCATGATCCTCCAGCGCTTCAAGCTGCTGGACCACACGCGCTATCAGATGCATCTGAAAGAAACGCTGACGATCAAGCCCGACGGCTTCAAGATTAAGGTGCGGGCGCGTTCGGACAAGGACCGCACCATCGTCGCCAACCGTCCCGGGGCTGCGGTCGCAGATGCATCCGGGACTGCCGCACCTGCGCGCGTTCGTCCCGGTCACAACACGCCGCTGCTCATTCTCTATGGCTCCAATCTCGGCACCGCCGAGGAACTGGCCCATCGCGTTGCGGATCTGGCCGAAGTCAACGGGTTTGCCACCAAGCTTGCGCCGCTCGACGACTATGTCGGCAACCTGAAGGATCAAGGCGACGTCATCATTTTCTGCGCGTCCTACAATGGCGCGCCGCCGGACAATGCGACAAAGTTCGTCAACTGGCTCAGCAGCGATCTTCCGAAGGATGCCTTCGAGGGCGTTCGTTATACCGTGTTCGGTTGCGGCAACAGCGACTGGCTGGCGACTTACCAGTCGATCCCGCGCCTGATTGACGAGCAGCTTTCCGCCCATGGCGCGAAGGCTGGATTGCCGCGCGGAGAGGGCGATGCCCGCGACGATCTCGATGGACAATTCGAGAAATGGTTCAAATCAGTGCGGGAGCTTGCCGGGAAGGAAGCCGGTATCGAGACGGGGTTCACGCGTGAAGCCAACGATGAGCCGCTCTACAAGATCGAACCAGTGGCGCATAGCGCGGTCAACACGATCGCAGTCTCCGGCGGCGCCGTGCCGGTCAAGCTTCTCATCAACGACGAATTGCAGAACAAATCCGGCGCCAATCCGTCTACGCGCTCGACGCGGCATATCGAAGTGGAATTGCCTGAAGGCATCAGCTACCGCGTCGGCGATCACCTCAGCGTCATTCCGCGGAACGACCCGGTTCTGGTGGACGCCGTGGCGCGGCGCTTCGGCTTCCTGCCTGCCGATCAGGTGCGGCTGCATGTCGCCGCCGGACGCCGGGCGCAGTTGCCGGTCGACAATGCCGTGTCGGTCGGGCGGCTGCTGACCGAGTTCGTGGAATTGCAGCAGATCGCGACCCGCAAGCAGATCCAGATCATGGCGGAGAATACACGCTGCCCGAGGACCAAACCGAAGCTGGAAGCTTTTATCGGTGACGATCCTGTCTCGACCGAACTCTACCGTTCGGAAATCCTGGGCAAGCGCAGGTCGGTCTACAGCCTGCTGGAGGAATATCCGGCGTGCGAGCTGCCGTTCCACACCTATCTGGAAATGCTCTCGCTGCTGTCGCCGCGCTACTACTCCATCTCGTCGTCGCCGGCGGCGCTCGGTAGCAACAAGTGCAGCGTGACCGTCGGTGTGGTCGATGCGCCCGCGACCTCCGGACGCGGCATCTACAAGGGCGTCTGCTCGAATTATCTCGCCAGCCGGCGTCCGGGCGATGTGGTTCATGCCATCGTTCGCGAAACCAAGGCCGGCTTCCGGCTACCCGAGAATCCCCTGACGCCGATCATCATGATCGGCCCGGGCACCGGTCTCGCGCCGTTCCGCGGCTTCCTGCAGGAACGCGCGGCGATGAAGGAGAAGGGGCAGACGCTCGGCCCCTCGATGCTGTTCTTCGGATGCCGCCATCCCGAGCAGGATTTCCTCTATGCGGATGAACTCAAGGGTTATGCCGAGAAGGGGATCACCGATCTTCACGTCGCCTTCTCGCGCGCGGACACGCCGAAGAGCTATGTGCAGGACTTGATCGCCGACCAGAAGGACAAGGTCTGGAAACTGATCGAGGCAGGCGCGATCATTTACGTGTGCGGTGACGGCAGCAAGATGGAGCCGGACGTCAAGCGCGTGCTCACGACAATCTACCGCGAGCGGACCGGAGCCGACGAGGCCGCCGCCCTGCAATGGATCGACACCATGGGGACGCAGAACCGCTACGTACTCGACGTCTGGGCGGGGAGCTGAGATTTCCAGCGGCCGGATATCTGCCGGCCGCCTCCGCACGCTTTCTTGTTAGTTCCTGGTGATTCCGCGCGCGTGTTCGGCGATCGCATTGATGATTGTCGGCCACATCGGAATCGGCAGTGCATGGCCCATGCCTTCGATCAGCAGCAGCTTCGCGCCGGGAATGGACGCTGCCGTGTCTTTTCCGGCTTCCACCCGCACCAGCGGATCGATGGTGCCGTGAATGACCAGCGTCGGCGCCCTGACCGACCGCAGCCGATCCTTGCGATTGCCCGAGGCGAGAATGGCGCGCAGTTGCCGTCCGACGCCCGCCGGATTGAGGCCGCGCGCATATGTTGCCTCGGCGCGGTGAAGGTCTTTTGCTTCGTCCTGCGGGAATGAACCGCCGCGCAGAACTTTCCACGTCTTGCCGAAACGCTCGATATATTCCTCTTTGGAAGTCGGCGGAGGTGCGAACAGAATGGCCGACGCCTCACGGGTCGGCTGAGGCAGCTTGGGATTGCCCGTCGATGACATGATCGATGTAAGCGACAGTACCCGGTCAGGATGCTGCATCGCAATTTCCTGCGCGATCATGCCGCCCATCGAGGCGCCGACGATATGCGCCTTTTTGATTCCGAGTGTATCGAGCAGGCCTACGACGTCACGGGCCATGTCCCACAGCTTGTAGGGCGCTTCAGGAGCGATCTTGAAAAGCCGGAGCTTGATCAGTTCCATCGGACGCAGCGGCTTTCCGCCCGAAAGCCTGGTCGATTTTCCGATATCGCGGTTGTCGAAACGGATCACGCGAAAGCCGCGCCCGGCGAGCTGCTCGCAGAACTCGTCATCCCAGTGAATCATCTGCGCGCCAAGACCCATGATGAGGACCAGCGGTTCTGCATCCGGCGCACCGAAGATTTCGTAGCAAAGTTCGATTCCGTTGGCCTTCGCCATCTGCGGAGGCTGGTGTGCAATTGCGTCCACGTCGTCCCTCTCGAAATGAAATAAAGTTAAAACCCCTATTACATGCTTTGGGGGCTTGCAGAAGCCGGGAACGGTGTCGCGCCTGTTTTAAACGACGGGTCGGTTGACCGAACCCCCGCAACGGTATGGAATAGCAAAAAAAGCTGGCCCAACGGCTATTCGTTAACGCTTCCGGAGGGGCGCCTTATATGTCCGACAAACCAACCGATCCGGTGCAGGTGTGGCACACCATGCTTGCCGAGATGGAAAAAGGTTTCAACGCCATGGCCAATCAGGTCATGGGTTCGGAGCAGTTCAGTCGGGTCACGCATCAGCTCACCGGCGCTTCGGTCGGTGCGCAAAAAACCGTCGGCGACCTGATGGAGCGCTATCTGGTCAGTATGAACCTGCCCAGCCGTGCGCAGATGACGGATATGGCTGACCGGCTGCAATCGATCGAAGGGCAACTGAGCGAAATCAGGGCGCTTCTCAATCGCGTGCATGGTGATCCTGTCGCCCAGAGCAACGGGATGGCCGCGCCACGGCCTCCGCGCACCAAGCAGCCTCCATCTGCGGCCAAGGGAGGCACGCCATGAACGCGCAGGCCAACGCAAGCGCTCTGCCGGACGTCGCGCAGATCGGAGAGCGCATCCAGACCGAAGTCCAGCGTGCAATTCAGCGCAGCATCAAGGGTGTGGAGTATTTCGCATCGTCCGGGCCTTCGCTCGGATCGACGCCGAAAGATGTACTGATCTCCAGAGGCACGATGAATCTTTATCACTATCGGCCGCTGGCGGGTGAGATCTATCGCATCCCGATCCTGATCGTGATGGCGACGACCAACCGCGGTTACATCCTCGATCTGGTGCCGGGTCAGAGCTTCATCGAATTCCTGCTGAAGCAGGGTTACGATGTCTACATGCTCGACTGGAACGCGCCGCGTCCGGAAGAAAAGTCGCTGCGCATGGAAGACTATGTGCTCGGCTTCATTCCGGAGTGCATTCGGCGCGTGCAGGAGGATTCCGGCGAGACCGATGTCAACGTCATCGGGTATTGTTTCGGCGGTGTGCTGTCCTTGCTTTACGGCTCGATTTTCAACGACGGGCCGATGAAGAACCTCGTATGCTTCACCACGCCGATCGATTTCCGCCAGATGAAATTGTTCCAGAATTTCGCCGACCGGCGTTATTTCGACGTGGATGGACTGATCGACAAAGCCGGCAATGTCTCGCCCGAAATGATCCGGTCGTCGTTTGAAATGCTGCGGCCGGCGTCGCGCGCTGTCGGGCAGATACAGCTCTGGGAAAACATCTGGAATGATGAGTACGTGAAATCCTTCCAGATGTTTGATCGTTGGGGGCAGGATACGCTGCCGCTGGCCGGTGAATATTTCCGGCAGACCACGAAAGATCTCATGTGGGACAATAAGCTCTTCAACGGCACGATGACTGTTGGCGGGCGTCCTGCGGACATCTCAAAGATCAAAGTCCCGTTGCTTCACGCCGTCGCTGAGCACGATCACATCGTGCCTTACGATGCGGCCAAGCATCTGATGCAGATGATCGGATCGACTGACAAGACCGAGATCATTCTCAAGGGCGGTCATGTCAGTCTCGTCGCCGGCGCGAATGCCATCAAGCGCCTTTGGCCCAAACTCGATTCCTGGTTAAGTGAGCGATCAACATGAGCAGCACTGAAATGCGTTCCTATCCGCGTCGCGTCATGACCGAAGGCGGCGAGATCGAATTTCGTCACATGACGGCGGCGGACGAGGCGGCTGTCCTTGCCTTCGCGCAAAAGCTCCCGGTTCATGACCTGCTCTTCATTCCGCGCAACATCAGCGAGCCGAAGGTGCTCTCCGCCTGGATCAAGGAGCTCGAGCGCGGCGGTTTGGTGAGTCTTCTGGCAGTGAAGGGGAGTACGGTGGTGGGCTGCGGCACCATCGTCCGGGATCTTCTGTCGTGGTCGCCGCATGTCGGCGAAATCCGCATGGTGGTGTCCAAGGACGTCCGCGGTCTCGGTGTAGGCCGTGCGCTGTCGCAGGAAACCTTCGCGCTCGCGTTGGGATCAGGGCTGGAAAAGATCGTGGCCCAGATGACGGTCGATCAGACTGGCGCCATCGCCCTGTTCGAGAGCCTCGGCTTCAAGGCGGAGGCCCTGCTGCACGATCAGGTGAGGGACCTGGCCGGGAAAACCCACGATATCGTGGTTCTCGGTCACAATGTCTCCAAGGTCCGTGCCCAGCTCGAGGCCTATGGGGTCTCCGAAGCTGTCGGTTAAGCCATTGAAATAGCTTAAATTTGATATTATCACGAGTTCGTGATGGCGCAGTGCAACATTATTGTTGCGGTGCATCTAAGACTTTGGCATAACCACCTTGCCCCGGGCCATACCGGACGGGGATGAGCCCATAGCTCGCAACCTTGAGGATGGAGACAGACAATGACGAATTCTTTCAACACCGAGTCCGTGCTGAACACCGTGAAGTCCGCTTTCGCGCCCGTCACCGACGCGCTGAAGAATTTCCCGAACGTGGAAGTTCCTGAAGCTGCTCGTGAGTTCGTGAAGAAGGCCGCCGGCACCGCCAAGGACCGTGCTGCTGAAATCCACACCGGTTCGGAGAAGGTGACCTCGGCGATCGAAACCGCTGTTGCCGGTTCGGTCAGCGAGACCGCGAAGATCTCCCGCAGCATCCAGCAGGCCGTTTACGAAGACGCGCAGGCGCTGTTCTCGGGCATCGACAAGCTGGCGTCGGCGAAGTCGCTGAACGAAGCCGTCACGATCCAGGGCGATCTGCTCCGCGCTCAGGGCGAAGTCGTGATGTCGCGCGCCAAGGCCACCACCGAATACTTCGGCAAGCTGATCGCCGACGGTGCGAAGACCGCGCAGGACAACTTCGCGAAGGTCGCGTCCTACAGCAAGTCGGCCTGATAGTCCGGCCTCGACCACCCTACAATTTGACGACCAAAGGCCCGCTTCGAGCGGGCCTTTGTTTGCCGCGCGCCTCCATCCTTTGACGGGAGCGGGTTCGCGATGCAATGTCGGTTGACCGGGATCGATCATGGCTGACAACGGAAAATTCGTGCTGGTCGCGGATACCGGCGACATCGCGCGCGCCGCGGAACTGCGCCGGGTCAAGATGCTCGCCACGCTCGTGCTCGCGGGCTGCGTCGTCGTGCTGATCATCGCCAAGGCGATGGAGCGCGTGCATCCGGGATTTGGATTTCTCGCAGCCTTCGCGGAGGCAGCGACGATCGGCGGTCTGGCGGACTGGTACGCCGTGGTGGCGCTGTTTCGCCGTCCGCTGGGGCTGCCGATCCCGCACACCGCCATCATCCAGCAAAATCAGCACAGAATCGCTGACAAGCTCGGCGAATTCATCGAGGTGCATTTTCTGAGCCCGGCGCCGGTCGACGCGAAGTTGCGTGAGGTCGATTTCGCATCGTTCATTTCAGCCTGGCTGACAGATCCGAAGAAAAGTTCGGATCTGGCGCGTTTCGTTCTGCGTCTGTTGCCAGAGGCGCTTGCGGCCGCGGAAACCTCGGGATTGAAGTCGTACTTCACACGCCGCATCGTGACGCAGCTTCAGTCTGTCGATCTCGCGCCATTGGCCGCGGGAACGCTCCGCGGCTTTATCGCCGAGGGACGCCACAAGGGCATGCTCGACGATCTGCTGCAGGCAATTCACGAGTCCATCAACAAGCCGGAGACGCTTGAACTGATCCGGGAGAAAATCCGCAACGAGCTTCCGACGCTGCTGAAGTTTTATCGCGCCGACAAGTTCCTGTTGAAGAGGGTTGCGGCGTCGGCCACATCGTTCTTTGAAGAAGTGCGCTCTGATCCCCAGCATCCGTTTCGCGGCGAGGTCGATCGCATCCTGCTGACACTTCCCGACAAGCTGGCGAACGACAAGACTTACGCGGATCGCATCGACGGATTGAAGCGCGACCTGCTGGCGCGTCCCGAGCTTGCTGCGCTGACGCGCGACATCTGGGCCAACATCAAGGCATTCATTGACCGAAGCGCGAGCGGCGAGAGCAACGTGCTGCAGCATCATCTCGCCAACGTGTTCCTGGAGGCGGGCCGGCAACTCGCCGCCGACAGCGAAATGCGCGCAGAGATCAACGGTGGCATCGTTGCTGTGCTTCGCAGCTTCATCGCCGATCAGAAGAGCGGCGTGTCGCGTTTTATCGCCGATCAGGTCAAGTCATGGGACATGAAGCAGTTGATCAACCTGATCGAGATCAACATGGGCAAGGATCTGCAATACATCCGATTCAATGGCGCGCTGATCGGAGGACTCGCGGGTGTTGCACTGCACACCGCGGAAGTGGTGATCAAAACGCTCTGATAGTCCACGCGAAAATTCAGCCTGTCGGCAATTTGCAACACTCGTTTCAAACGCGACGAAGGCGGCTTGAAATGCCGGAATTTGACCCATAGCTTAAATCAATGTGCGTTGATTGACGTGTTGTCCTGATTCGTTTCGCATTGGAGTTGATTTTGTCGCGCCGGCCGAAAGCCGGAAACGTACTGACGAAAAGGAAATCGAATGTCCGTTGCTACCCAGACGCTTCGCCCACCATCCAGATTGCTGATGCTGATGGAGGCGCGCGCCATTAACGAATTCGGCGCCTTCCTCGGAGCGCTTCCGTTGCTCAGCCTCGCGCCCAAGGGTGATGGTCATCCCGTGCTGGTGCTGCCGGGATTGATCACCAGCGACAACGCGACGCGTCCGCTGCGCTCGTTCCTGAAGAGCCGCGGCTATGCCGTGAGCGGCTGGGGCCTTGGCCGCAATTTCGGTCCGCGCGCCGGTGTGCAGGACGCCATGATCAATCTCGTGCAGGATCTCAACGAGACGCACGGCCGCAAGGTCAGTCTTGTGGGATGGAGCCTCGGCGGAATCTATGCACGGCAGTTGTCGAAGATGATGCCGGACCGTGTGCGCTCGGTGATCACGCTCGGCAGCCCGTTCGCGGGGAGTCCGCGGGCGACCAATGCGTGGCGCACTTATGAGACTGTCAGCGGCCGCCGCGCCGACCAGCACGATACGACCTTCGGCGGCGAGATGGCGAGGACACCGCCGGTGCCGACCACTGCGATCTTCAGCCGTACCGACGGCATTTGCGCGTGGCAAAGCTGTATCGAGCAGCCGGGCACGTATGCCGAGAACATCGAGGTGCAGGGCGCCAGCCATTGCGGCATGGGTCACCATCCGGCGATCGTTTATGCCGTCGCCGATCGTCTTGCGCAGGCGGAAGGCGAATGGAAGCCGTTCGATCGCAGCGGCTGGCGCAGCCTGGTTTATCCCGATCCGGGCCGCTGAACGGTTGATCTCGGCGGATATTCCCGTCCCGGGAACCGCCTCAGGGCGGTGTCCCGGGAGCATGCTTTTAGTCTCGCATAATCCTATCGGGTGCTGGCATTCATGCCAGGCGCGGATTATGTGCGCCTGGCTGGTGGGGGCCTGCGCACGTTGATGCGCGGCAACACGTCAGGAGGAATGCTATGAAGCGCGTCTCTCTGATCGCCGCCCTGTCGCTGACCATTTTGTTTCCGTTCCCCGCGACGGCTGCCGACAACCACGCTGTTGTGTCCCCTGATCAACTGAAATGGGCCCCGGCACCGCCGGCTTTCCCGAAGGGCGCACAGATGGCCGTGCTGAGCGGTGATCCGTCGAAGGAAGGGCTTTATGTTGTTAGGGTGAAGGTACCTGCCGGATACAAGGTGCCGCCGCATACACATCCTAACGATGAAAATGTCACCGTCATCTCAGGCACGTTCAACATTGGAATGGGTGGCACGTTCAACGATAAGAATGGCAGCGCTCTCAAGGCTGGAGGTTTTGCGCTCGCTCCGAAAGGCATGCAGCATTACGCGTGGTTCACCGAGGACTCCATCATCCAGTTGCACGGGATGGGGCCGCAGGGGATCATTTATGTCAATCCGGCCGATGATCCACGCAAAGGCAATTAGAATTTGAACAGAGCCGAGAGCCTGAATCATGGTCTCGGGTGATGCTTTCATAAATCGTCACGGCCGGGCATAGCCCTTGAAGAACGGCGTTCTAAGAACGCCGATGTTCCGGCCATTTTCTTGTCAGCCTTTCCCGCGCAGTTTGCCGACCACTCCCGTCGGGAAGAAGTACACGCTGGCGATGAACAGCAGACCGAGCCACAGCAGCCAGCGGTCGGGATGCAGCAGGGCAGGCAACACAGGAATGCCCGCACCGGCGGTCGCCTGCGAGGCCGCACCCATCAGCGCCTGAAGGTAGTTTTCAGCGAGAATGAAAATCGCCGCGCCGATGATCGCGCCGTACATCGTCCCCATGCCGCCGATCACCACCATCAGCAGAATGTCGATCATGATCGTGAAGGAGAGCGTCTCCGGTCCGGCATAGCGCAGCCACAACGCATTCAGCACGCCGGCGCAGGCGGCGACCAGAGCGGCAATCACGTTGGCCCAGGTCAGGTGAAACACGGTGCGATAGCCGAGCGCCTCGGCGCGGAAACGGTTTTCGCGCACCGCCTGCAACACGCGGCCGAACGGTGAGTTCACGATGCGCAGCAGCGTGAGGATCAGCGCAGCCGCGATCGCGAAGACGATGTAGTAGGTTAGTATGCGTCCGTTGAATTCGAAGCCGAATACATCTTTCGGAATGATCACGGTGCCGGGACGCAGCAACTCCGGCAGACGGAAGCTGCGGCCATCGTCGCCGCCGGTGAGCCACGACAGTTGCGAGGCCAGCACCTGAAACGCCGACGCAACGGCCAGCGTGATCATGGCAAAGAAGATCGCCTGCACCCGCAGCGAGAACAGTCCGATACAAAGCGCGAGAAGCGCGGCCAGCGGCAGGCCAATGACAATGCCGGTGGCCACCGCCGACCACGTCGGCCCCATCGCGTAGAGCGCAATGGCGATGCCGTAGCTGCCGATGCCATAGAACATTGTATGCGCGAACGACACCGTGCCGGTGTAGCCGAGAAGCAGATCGTAGGACGCCACCAGCAGCGCGAAGATGCAGATCTTGGTGGCAACATTCATCGCCTTGGCGCCGGGAAACAGGAACGGAGCCAGCGCCAGCACCGTCACGATGACGATGAGCAGGAGAGAGAGAACGCGGCTGCGCGGCGGATCGCCGGAAAGGATCATCATCGATTTGTCACCGGATAGAGTCCGCGCGGCCGCCACATCAGGATTGCCACCATCAGCAGGATGTTCGAGATCAGCGCCAGCTTCGGCACCAGGAAGCCTCCATAGTTCGCGACCATGGCGACCAGGATCGCGCCGATGAAACATCCGCCGATAGAGCCGAGGCCGCCGATGATGATCACAATGAATATCAGTACCGTCAGTTCGCCGCCGATAGAGGCGTGAACTTCCTCGCGATAGAGCGCCCACATGATGCCTCCGAGGCCGGCCAGCGCGGAGCCTGTCATGAAGACGCCGAGAAACAGCCGCTTGATGCGATAGCCCAGCGCCTCGACCATCTCGCGATTTTCGACACCGGCGCGGATCAGCAAGCCGATCTTTGTGCGGTTCAAGACCAGAAGCACAAGGCTGAACACTACAAGGCCGACGACCATCGCCAGCACGCGGTATTTGGCGATGGCAATGTCGCCGAGAATGAAGGACCCGCGTAGCGACGCCGGTAGCGGCAGCGGAATGCGCTCCGGGCCCCACAGCGCATAAAGCAACTGTTCAGCGACAATCAACCCGCCCATGGTGATCAGGATCTGCTTGAGATGGTTGCCGTAGACGGGAAGGATCAGCACCCGTTCGAACACGAGGCCGAGCGCGCCTGAGACCGCCATCGACAGCAGCGCGGCTGGGGACAGCGCGAGCAGATTAAGCCACAGCGAGTCGGCCTGGACGTATCCGGCCATCGGCGCCAGCACCAGCGTCGCGACATAGGCGCCGACCGCAATGAATGCGCCATGTCCGAAGTTCAGGACATCCATCAGGCCGAACACTAGCGTCAGCCCGGAGGCCATGATGAAAATCATCATGCCCATGGCGAGGCTTGCGATTGTCAGGGTCACCCAGGTCGAAGGCGAGCCGATCAGCGGGATCATGGCGAGGGCAAGTGCGATTGGCAGCAACAGCGGAATGAAATCGCGATTGGCTTGGGGCAGCGGTTCAACGGCAGCCGGTGGTGTCGTCGTGTCGGTCATTGATGCGCCTCGAGGCTGAGACCCAGCAGCTTTTCCTGCAACGAGGTATCCTTGGCGAGGTCGGCCATCGCGCCGCGATGCACGATCTTGCCGTTGTCCATCACCAGCACATTGTCGCCGACTTCCTGCGCCACGCGGAAATTCTGTTCCACCAGCAGGATGGTCGCGCCGCGCTTCTTCACTTCAGCGAGACATTCGATCAGGTTGACGACGATGGCGGGCGCAAGACCCTTGGTCGGCTCATCAATGAGGAGCAGCTTGCGCGGCTCGACAATGGCGCGCGCAATCGACAGCATCTGCTTCTGCCCGCCGGACAGCGATCCCGCGCGCGACAACCAGAAGCGTTTCAGCGCCGGGAAGAATCCGAAAATCCATTGCAGCCGCGTGTCGTCGAGTGGACCTTCGCGCGCGGCGAGGATCAGGTTTTCCTTCACGGTCAGGTCCGAGAAGACCGCCATGGTTTCCGGCACATAGCCGACGCCGAGGCTGGCGATGTCCGGAGTCGTCTGCTTTTCGATGTTCTGCCCGGCAAGTTTGATCTGGCCGGAGGAGGGCGGTGACAGGCCCATGATGGTGCGCAGTGTGGTTGTTTTGCCCGCGCCGTTGCGGCCGAGCAGCATGGTGATCTGGCCTTCCGGCACATTGAGATCGACGCCATGCAGGATGTGATACTGCGCGATGTGGGTGTGAACGCCGGTGAGAGTCAGCATGTCGCTCATGCCGCGGTCTCTTGTGCATGAATTGCGATGGTTGCGCTTACTGCAACCCTCCCCCTTGCGGGGAGGGGTCGGGGGTGGGGGTTATCACGAAGATTGCGCTTGTGGTTTACCCCCCACCCTAACCCTCCCCCGCAAGGGGGGAGGGAGCTGCGCTGAGTCGGTTGCGGGTGCACTGTGAAAGTCATGCCGCACTCTTTCCGGGCGCGATGCCGAGATAGGCTTCCTGCACGATCGGCGAGGCGATCACCTCGGCTGGCTTGCCGTCGGCGACCAGTTGTCCGTTGTGCAGGACGATGATGCGGTCGGCGAGGGAGCGCACCACGTCCATCTTGTGCTCGACCAGCAGGATGATCTTGCTGGTGTCCTGCTTCAGCCGCGCGATGAGATCCAGCACCACCGGCACTTCGTCCACGCTCATGCCCGCGGTCGGCTCGTCGAACATGAAGACTTTCGGCTCCAGCGCCATCATCAGCGCAACTTCAAGTTTGCGCTGGTCACCATGGGAGAGGGCCGCCGCTGCGACCGCGCGGCGGTTGCCGAGCGCGATGGAATCGAGGATCGCATCGGCGCGTTCGATCAGGTCACGGCGCTTCATCCATGGGCGAAGCATCTCGTAATGCACGCCGCTGGCCGCCTGCACGGCAAGGCGGACATTTTCCTCGACACTCAGGTTCGGAAACAGATTTGTCAGTTGGAACGCACGGCCGAGCCCCTTGCGCGTGCGCAGGGGGGCAGTCAGGCGTGTGATGTTCTCGTCTGCGAGCAGTACTTCGCCGGCGGTCGGCCGTAACTGTCCCGAGATCAGATTGAAGTAGGTGGTCTTGCCGGCGCCGTTCGGTCCGACAATGGCGGTCAGTTCGCCGGGGCGAAATGTGCAACTCACCTTGTTGACGGCAACATGGCCGCCGAAACGGATGGTCAGGTCGCGGGTCTCTAGGGTGAGGGGCATGTTTCGAGTCTCGTCGTTCGTCATTGCTAGGAGCGAAGCGACGAAGCAATCCAGCTTTTGAAGAGTGGATTGCTTCGCTTCGCTCGCAATGACGACGTGCTTGTTACCGCTTGTTCTTGATCGGGATCTGCATGTCCTCGATCTTGAGTTCGCGGACCAGTTCGTTATCCGCCCAAGCGAGGTTCGGATCGACCTTGACGCGGAAGTGATACATGCTCTGCAGCGCCTGATGGTCTTCCTTGCGGAACATCATCTTGCCCTTCGGCGTATCGAATTCCATGCCTTCCATCGCCGCGATCAGTTTCTCGGTGTCGGTCGATTTCGCCTTCTGAACAGCGGTCACCGCAGCCATCGCCGCGGCGAAACCGCCCGCGGTGAAGAAATCCGGCGGCGCGTTGAAGCGCTTCTGATGCTCGGCGACGAGCCAGTCGTTGATCGGGTTCTTCGGGATGGCATAGTAGTAGTAAGTTGCGCCTTCGAGGCCCGGCAGGCGCTTGTAGGCAGCCAGCGCCGGGAGAATGTTGCCGCCGCTCGACAGCTCGATGTTGTAACGCTTCGGGTCCATGTCCTGGATCTTGGTCAGCGGATCGCCGCCGCCGGCCCAGATCACCCAGATAATCTTGCGGCCGGGCTTGTCCTTCAGCGCATCGAACAGGCGCTGGGCTGCCGCGGTGAAGTCGGTCGTAGCTGCCGGAACATATTCTTCCGCTGCCAATGTCGCGCCGGTCTTGCCGAGTGCTTCCTTGAACGCGGCGACGCCGTCCTTGCCGAACGCGTTGTCCTGACCGAGCGTGGCGACAGTGACGCCCTGCTTGCCGATAGCGACCGCGTTCGAGATCGCGTCCTGCGACGAGTTGCGGCCGGTGCGGAAGATGTAGCGATTCCACTTCTCGCCGGTGATGGCGTCGGCCACCGCCGGCTCGACGATCAGCACCTTCTTGTTTTCTTCGGCGATGGGCAGCATGGCCAGCGCCGCGCCAGAGGCGGTGGTGCCGATGGCGAGATCGACCTTGTCGTCCTGATAGGCTTCGGCCAGCGCCGCCTTGGCGAGGTCCGGCTTGCCCTGGTCGTCCTTGGTGATCAGGACGATCTTGCGGCCATCGACCGTCATCGTGTTCTTGGTGGCGTATTCCAGACCCATGCGCAGGCCGTTTTCGGTCTGCTTGGCATAGGCCTCCAGCGGTCCGGTCTTGCCGTAGATCAGCGCGATCTTGAGATCGTCGGCTGACGCCGGTGCTACGGCCAGCGCGGCCGCGACGCCTGCGAGAATTGCAATTTTACGCATTATTGTCCTCCCCGATTTTCCTCAGGGCGGACCATACATACACGGATCGGAATTACCAATTTTTTTGCGAAAATTTCCCTGCGGCCCGTAATCGATCGGCCATGTGTCACAGCCCTGACGCCGCTCAGTAATGGGGCGGCGGCTCGTTCGTGATGGGTGAGCCCGATTTGGCCTCGGCGTCATCAAGCCGCTCGCGCAGGGCCAGCATCTCGCGGCTCAGGGCGTCGATCTGCTTCCATTGCGCGGTAATGGTACTGTTCAGCGTCTCGATGGTTTCGTCGAGATACGCGATGCGGATTTCCAGCGCGTCGATGCGCGTGGCGGGCGAGGTGGGCTCAGTCATCGGCTTGCTCGCTCATGTCGATCTCTGTCGCGTCGGTGTGATCCGCTCCATCCCCACGCAGGGCCTGACGCTCGCTCAGCCCGTGACCGAGCGCGATGCGCTGGTCGAACACGAAGCATTCGCCGCGCCACAGACTTTGCTCTTCGGGGATCTCCTCAAGATACTTCAGGATGCCGCCCTTGAGGTGATAGACCTCCTCGAAGCCTTGCGACAGCAAGTAGGAACTGGCCTTTTCGCAGCGGATGCCGCCGGTGCAGAACATCGCTATTTTCTTGTGCTTGCTGGAGTCGAGTGTGCGGCTGGCGAAATCGGGAAACTCGCCAAAGCGGGTGATCTTCGGATCGACCGCGCCTTCGAACGTGCCCATCTCGACTTCGAAGCCGTTGCGGGTGTCGAGCAGCAGCACGTCGTCCTGCCTGATGAGCGCGTTCCAGTCGGCGGCATCGACGTAGATGCCGACCCGCGCGTTGGGATCCGTTTCCGGGTCGCCGAGCCTGACGATCTCCTTTTTCAGCCGGACCTTCATCCGGTTGAACGGCATCTCGCTCGCGCTCGAGAACTTCAGTTCCAGATTGTCGAGGCGGCCATTGAAAAGCGCGCCATTCTGCAACTGGTTCATCAGGGCATCGATGGAAGCCTCGCGGCCTGCGACGGTCCCGTTGATGCCCTCCGCCGCCAGCAGGATGATGCCCTTGATATCGAGCGCCACGCACATGTTGCGCAAGGGCTCCCTGAGCGCCTCAAAATCCGTGAGCGCGACGAACTGATAAAATGCGGCGACCTTGTACGACATGGCGGGGGTTATATCGCACGGGGCCTAGCCCCAAAACCCGTATTCAACGTCAGGCCGGGCGGGAGCAGACGGCCGGGTTTTGCCGCATTTTGGGGCAAATTCTGGCCGACCGGCAGTGTCGTGTTCCGGCCAGGTTTGCGCCGAACCGGTGAGGTGTGTCGCAAAGGCTACTTAATGCTGCTTTATTTGGCGTGCATGCCCCATGACAGGGAAATCTGCTAGATAAAACGCTGGCTTACCTTCGAATCGGAACCGTCCCGTTGCATCAGATTTCAAAAGAGCCCGTTCACAGCGATTCCGGAAAAAAGAACTTCAGTATCGCGTTCGGCCTGGAACGGATCGGGCTGATTGCGCTGCGCGCGCCGCGCACGGCGGCGGTGGTCCTGATTGCGCTGTGCGTGATCGCAGTGTTCGGCATCCAGCGCATCAAGATCGACGATTCGCTGAGCCAGTTGTTCCGATCCGATACGCCCGAATACAAACAATATGAGGAAGTGACCAAGCGCTTCCCGTCCAGCGAATATGATGTGTTGGTCGTGGTGGAGGGCAAGTCGCTGCTGGAGCGCTCGTCGCTCGAAAAGCTGCGCGACCTGGTCACAGACCTGCAACTTGTGGACGGCACCCGCGGCATTATCTCGCTGTTCTCCGCGCGCCAGCCGCCCGAGGGCGGACGGCTGCCTGCGGCCCTGTTTCCTGAAACCCTGCCGGAAGGCGCGGCTTATGATGCCTTTATCAAGCGCGTAAAAGAAAACGAGGTCATCAAGGGCAAGCTGCTGTCTGAGGACGGCACGCTGGCGCTGATCGTGCTCGCGCTCGACCCGAAGATTGTCGGCAACAAGGGCCTCAACGCGACCATCGGCGAAGTTCGCAAGCTGATGAGCGAAGATCTCGCCGACACCGGTTTGAATAGCCAGTTGTCCGGCGTGCCGGTGATGCAGCTCGAAATCCGCAACGCGGTCGAGCGGGACGGCCTGACCTACAACATCGCGGGCATTCTGGCTGGTTGCATCATAGCGATCATCTTTTTCCGCCGCATCTCGTTCATGATCGTCGCGGCGTTTCCGCCGCTGCTGGCGATCCTGCTGTCGATCGGCACGCTGGGCTGGCTCGGTTTCAGCCTCAACATGTTCCTGAACGTGATGACGCCGCTCATTATGGTCATCAGTTTCGCCGACTCGATGCAGCTTACGTTCGCGGCTCGAGATCGTCTGATCGCGGGCGAGGATAAATACACCGCCTTTCGTAACGCCGTGCTGGTGGTCGGGCCAGCCTGCGTGCTGACCCACGGCACGGCGGCGTTGTCATTCCTTGCCTTGCAGTTTTCCGATTCCGACCTGATCCGCACCTTCGGCGAGGCCGGATTGATGGCGACCGTCATCGCACTGCTCGCGGTGTTGTCGCTGGTGCCCGTGTTTGGCGTTCTGCTGGTGCGCAAGGAGAACCTCCTCGCCACCAAGGTGAAGGGGGCGGACCGTGGCGTCGAAGCCCTGCGTGCGTTCTGCGCGTTTATCGCCAAGCGGATGGTCGGGCACCCCGGACTTTTCAGTCTGATTGCGCTGCTCGTGGTGCTCGGTCTCGGTATTATCTACGCGAGCCTTGAGCCGCGCTATCGTCTGGCCGATCAGGTGCCGGACAAGCAGCAGGCCGTTGAAGCCTCGAGCCGCCTTGATGCCAAGCTGACCGGCGCCAATCCGATCGATGTGCTGATCGAATTCCCGAAGGGCAAGTCGCTCTATGATCAGGATACGCTCGATACCATCGCAGCCGTTCACTCGATCATCGAGAAGCAGGCGGGTGTCGGCAACGTCTGGTCGATCGAGACGCTGCGGCGCTGGCTGGCGGAAAAAGCCGGCCGCTCTGACGTGGCGATCCTGAAAGAATATGTCGACCTGCTGCCGGCCTATCTGGTCAGGCGCTTTATTTCCGAGCAGCAGGACGCGGTCGTGGTGTCGGGACGCGTGCCTGATCTCGACTCCAGCCAGATCCTGCCGACGGTCGAGAAGCTCGATGCAGCGATGGGGACGGTCCGTCAGGCGCATCCAGGCTACAATATTGCGGTGACCGGCCTGTCCGCCATCGCCGCGCGCAACAGCGCCAGCATGATTGGAAAACTCAACCACGGTCTGACCATCGAGTTCATTCTGGTTGCGGCTTTTATCGGTCTGGCGTTCCGCTCGGTGGTGGTGATGTTCGCGAGCATCCTGCCCGGCATCTTCCCGGTTGTGCTGTCGGGCACGGTATTGTGGTTCATGGGCGAGGGGCTGCAGTTTGCAAGCGTGGTCGCGCTGACCGTGTCATTCGGCCTGGGATTGAGTGCGACAATTCATTTCCTCAACCGCTTGCGGCTGGAAGAGAAGCCTGGCGTCGACGAGGCGCAGGCGGTCGAACGCGCCACGGTTCTGGTCGGCCCGGCCTTGATCCTGACCACGGTGGTGCTGGCCTGCGGTCTGGTGGTGACGGTGTTTTCCGATCTGCCGTCGCTGCGCCTGTTCGGATGGCTCAGCGCTTTCGCCATGATCGCGGCGTTGATCGCCGACCTTTTCATTTTGCGGCCGACGGCGATGTGGCTGATCAGCACCTCTCACCGCATCAAGGCGGCGTGGGGCAGGAAATAAACCCCGAGGCGTCTCTCGGCTTCAGTCAGCAAAAAGCCCGCCGATTCATCATCGGCGGGCTTTTGAGTATGAGATCCTAGTTGCTTCTCGACAGGCTGATGGTCACGCCGCGCAACTCGCCCTTCGAACTGATGTTGACCGACTGCTTGTTGCCGCGGGTCACGACGTTGAAGGTCGCTGCATAGCCGTTGGTCTGGACCAGTGCGGTAACCTGGCCATTTACAATGCTTCCCTCGACGGTGCCGTTGACGCCGCGGCTGGCTTCGCTCCAGGAACCGGTAATGTTGCTGCCCCTGGCCAGGATATTGCTAGTGAGTTCGAACTTGTAGCTGTCGCTGGCGCAGCGCAGGACCTGACGAAGGTTGTTGCCGCTGTCGTCGACGGAGTAGGTGCCGCGGCAACGGATGCGCTCGGTACCGCCTTCGGCGATGGTGATCGTGCCGTTGCCGGACCAGTTGCCTGCATAATTGGCAAATGGCGCGGTTTCGGCATGCGCGAGCGCAGGAGCCATCAGGAAGGCTGCAGCCAGGGTAGCGCCGCGAAAACTACGAAAATCAAAACGCGAAGCGGGGAAAGACATCTCTAAACACCATCGTTGGCGGGCGATAAGTATTTGTCGCTCATATCACGCTTTGGTTCATTGGAAAACGTGGCGCAGTGCACCAAAACGAGAAAATCGCGATGACGGACTCCTTGTAAGTCCTGTGACATCGGCTCATTCGGCCATGACTGGACGCTTTCGGCCATTTCGCGCGCTGCAGCGCAATGATCGGATGTTTGGGATAATTCCTCCCCGGAGCGGTAGACAATCCCGTTTTTCGGACTTCTAATCCTCCCCAAGGCCGGCGGAAAAAGCATGGCCATTTGGGAGGACGACGATGAAATTGACGAGACGTGAGTTTTCCGTGGGCGTTGGTGCCGTCCTTGCGGCGCCTGCCGTGATAAAAAGCGCCGGAGCGCAAGGCGCGACCATCAAGATCGGCATGGTGCTTCCCGTTACAGGATCAGCCGCAGAGCAAGGCAAGTTCGCACTGAACGGCGCCAAACTGGCGCTGGAGGCCGTCAACAAGGCCGGCGGCGTTCTCGGCAAGCAGGTCGAACTTGTCACCGAAGACGATCAGACCACCAATCCGGGTGTTGTGCTCGCATTCTCCAAGCTCGCTGCGCAGCAGGACATCGTCGCATTTCTCGGTTCGATCCGTTCGACGCAGGTGCATGCCATGGCGCCGGATGTGCTGAAACTCGGCAAGCCGATGGCGATCGGGGGAACCGATCCGAACCTGACTCACATGGGCAACAAGTGGCTGTTTCGCTTCCGTCCGAACGACAGTTATTCCGGCAGCGTGATCGCCGACTATGGCACCAACACCCTCGGCAAGAAAAAGTGGGCTGTGCTCCATTCCACCGACGCGTTCGGTACGGCCGGCGGCAAGGCGCTGACCGAAGGATTGAGCAAGCTCGGCATTACCCCGGTTCTTGACCAAGGCTATGCCAACCAAAGCCAGGACTTTACCCCGGTGGTGCTGGCGATCAAGCAATCCGGCGCGGATGTTCTCGGCTCCTACTTCACTTTCGAGAACGACCTCGGCATCTTCGCGCGCCAGTTGCGCCAGCTTGGCGTCAACATCCCGTGGGTGGGATCGCCGTCGATCGTCGGCGTGTCATCCACAAGACTAGCGGGCGCCTCGCTCTTTGGAACCTACGGCGTCGCGGATTACGCGGAAGATTCAAGTCCTACAGCCAAGGCTTACGGCAAGGCTTACCGCGATGCCTACAAGCTCGCGCCGGACAATCAGAGCGCATGGACCTATGACGCTGTTACCGTGCTCGCAAAGGCGATGAACACGGCAAAGTCCACCGAGCCGGAGAAGGTTCGCACCGCGATCCTGGCGATCAAGGGATTCGAAGGCGCGGAAGGTCAATACAACTTCGATGAAAACGGGGATGGCCTTCACGGCTACAACATCGTGAAGAACGACAAGGGCAACATCGTCTTCGAGAAGCATATCGAAGCGAAGCGATAGGCCGCCCTTCGTCATTGCGAGGAGCGCAGCGACGAAGCAATCCAGCTTCTTTTGTAGTTCTGGATTGCTTCGCTTCGCTCGCAATGACGAGACCAAGACAATTCACCTCCGTCTCTCGGGTAGAGTGTCTCATGGATCAGATTCTTCAATTGCTCTTTACGGGCATCGGCATCGGCTCCGTCTATGCGCTCGTCGCGCTCGGTTTCGTGCTGATCTTCCGCGCGACCAATGTCGTGAACTTCGCGCAGGGCGAGTTCTCGATGGTGGCGGCGTTTCTGATGGTTGTGTTCGCGGTCGACCTGCAATGGCCTTACTGGCTGTCGTTCCTGATCTCGCTCGCCGGCATGGCGCTGTTCGGCGTGATTTTCAATCTCGGGGTGTATTATCCGCTGCGCCACCGCACCTTTCTACCGGTCATTATCGCCACCATCGGTGCATCGATCTTTCTGGCCAATTCGGTGCTGGCGATCTACGGACCCGCGCCGCAGGTGTTGGAAGGCTGGTTCGAGACGCCGGGCATCCAGTTGGGGCCGGTCTATCTCGACAGCCAGTATCTGCTGATTATCGCGGTCACCATCGCGCTTGTGATTCTGAATTACTGGTTCTTCGAGCACACGATGCTGGGCAAGAAGCTACAGGCGACGTCGCAGGACAAGGAAATGGCGTCGCTGCTCGGTATCTCCGTGTCGAGCATGATCATGATCACCTTCATCTATTCCGCGGTCCTGGGTGGACTGGCCGGCATCCTTGTCGCGCCCATCCTGTTCGTCTCGATCCAGATGGGGGCGACAATCGCGCTGAAGGCTTTCGCAGCCACCATTATCGGCGGCTTTGGCGATGTCACGGGCGCAATCATCGGCGGTGTCGCACTCGGCATCATTGAGACCTTCGGTGCCGCCTATGTGTCGGTTCCCTACAAGGATGCGTTCGCATTCCTCGTGCTGATCGCGTTTCTGGTCTTCCGTCCGCAAGGCATCTTCGGCGAACGCGTGGCGGAAAAAGCATGAGCATGCCGAGCCAGAACATACCTGTCACCGCGACCCTGCGCTCGACGCCGCTTGTGCTCCGACATCTGCCGTACTTCCTCCTCGCTGCGGTTGCCGTGTTCGCCGCGGCGACCATGAACTTCGATGGTTACGTCCTCAATATTCTGATGCAGGCGGCGACGTTTGCCATCGCGGTATTCGGTCTGACGGTCGTGCTCGGGTTGTGCGGACAGATCAATCTGGCACAGGCGGCGTTCTTCGGATTGGGCGCCTATGCCGTCGGATTGGGCACGGCTGATTACCAGATCAATTTCTGGATTTGCCTTGTGGCCGGTTCGCTACTGGCGCTGGCGGCCGGAGCATTGCTCGGCATGAGCACGCTCAAGCTCGGCGGTCATTACCTCGCCATGGTCACGATCTCGTTCCAGCAGATCGTCACGCTGGTCATGATCAATGCGATTTGGCTCACGCGCGGCCCCGACGGCATCTCGAAGATCGGGCGGCCGGCGCTGTTCCAGTCGCAGCAGTCGTTTCTGGCGTTCTGCGTCGCGGCGCTCGCGGTGATTGGTTACATCGTCTGGCATCTGCCGGACACACGGATCGGCCGCGCCATGCGCGCGGTACGTGACAATGAACTTGCTGCTGGCGTTGCGGGCATCGACATCTTCCGCACCAAGGTGGCGGCGTTTGCGCTCTCCGCACTGCTTGGCGGAATCGGCGGCGGACTGTTCGCGGGTGGCTTCTCCTATGTCAGCCCGGACCAGTTCTCGTTCGCAGAGTCGATTGTCTTCCTCACCATGGCGCTGCTGGGCGGTGTCGGATCCCCGATCGGCGCCGTGATCGGCACGGGCTTGCTGATCCTGATTCCGGAATGGCTGCGCTTTCTGAAGAACATCCCGGGGCTGTATCTTGCGATCTACGGGCTGTTCGTCATCCTGATCGTGCGCTTCATGCCGGACGGCATCTGGGGCTTCGTGCAGGACGTCATCACGAGGTGGCGGGCGAAAGCCGCGCCTCATATCGCAAGTCCCGCGCTACAACTCGCGCCGGCCAAGACCGGCGGCGATATGGTGCTTGAGGTTACGGGCCTGTCCAAACACTTCGGGGGTCTCAAGGCCGTCGATAAGGTGGATATTTCCGTGCGCCGTGGCAGCGTCCATGCGCTGATCGGACCGAATGGCTCGGGCAAGACCACCACACTCAACATGCTGTCGGGCCTCTACAAGACGACTGCCGGCAGGATCGTGCTCGACGGTACCGACGTCACCGATATGCCCGCGCACCAGCGTACAGCTGCGGGACTGGGGCGCACCTTCCAGAATATCCGGCTGTTCCGTTCGATGAGCGCGCTGGAGAACGTGGTCATAGGCGCGGAGCGTCCGGGTAATACGCTGATCGGCAAGGGCGATCAGGATGCGTTGACCCAGCGCGCAATGTCTGCGCTGACATTTGTCGGTCTCGGCGGGCGTGCCAATGAGCTGGTGTCCAGTTTCTCCTATGGTCACCAGCGCCTGATCGAAATCGCCCGCGCGCTGGCAGGAAATCCGACACTGTTGTTGCTGGACGAACCGGCGGCAGGCCTGAACTCGAGCGAGAAGGTCGAATTGCATGACCTGCTCAAGCGGATCGCGGCTCAGGGGCTCACCATTCTGATTATCGATCACGACATGACGCTGGTGCGCGAGGCGGCGCAGCACATCACCGTACTCAACTTCGGCAAGCGGATCGCCGATGGCGAGTCGCTGGCGGTGTTGCAGCATCCCGATGTCATCTCTGCTTATCTCGGGACGGAATGAATCATGGCGCTGCTCGAGATCAACGACCTTATAGTGCTCTACGGCGAAATCGAAGCGCTGCGGGGTGTTTCGCTCAAGGTGGAGCAGGGGCAGGTGGTGACGCTGCTCGGCTCTAACGGGGCGGGCAAGTCCACTACGCTGCGTGCGATATCCGGCCTCGCCAAGCCAGCGGCCGGAGAAATCCTGTTCGACGGCAAGTCGATTGTGGGCCTCGGACCGGAAGCCATCGTGCGTCTCGGTATTTCGCACGTTCCGGAGGGGCGGCGGGTGTTTCCCGGCCTCACCGTGAAAGAAAACATCATGCTTGGCGCCTCGAACCGCAAGGTCGCAAAGGCTCAGCTTTCGCGCGAAGCCGATGCGATGTTCGATCTGTTTCCGGATATTCGTGCGTTCTCCGACAAACTCGGCTGGACGCTGTCAGGCGGGCAGTTGCAAATGGTCGCGGTCGCGCGCGGACTGATGGCCAAGCCGCGGCTCCTGCTGCTGGATGAGCCGTCGCTAGGCCTTGCGCCGGTGATCGTGCAGGCGGTGTTTCGCATCATCGCCGAAATCCGCAAGGAAACGACTGTTTTACTTGTCGAGCAAAATGCGCGAATGGGATTGTCCGTCGCCGATCATGGCTACGTGCTGGAAACGGGCCGCCTTGCTCTGGGCGGCAAACCCGACGAACTGTGGAGCAACGAAGCAATCAGAGCCGCTTACCTAGGCGGCCATACCAAGGCAACTGTCTAAATGGTCACTATAAACTCCCAGAAGCTCATCGGCTTCGTCTCCGAGATTTTTTCCCGCGCCGGCTCGTCAAAGGCGGAGGCGGATCGCATCGCCACTTATCTTACGACGGCAAACCTCACGGGCCATGACAGCCACGGCGTCATCCGCGTGCCAAAATATGTCGCCTGGGTGCAGGACGGCTCCATCATCCCTGACCAGAAGATCAAGATCGACGTCGACACGCCATCGCTGGCGGTGATCGACGGCGGCTTCGGCTATGGACAGACGGTCACGCCGCAGGCGGTGAAGATCGGCATCGAGAAGTGCAAGGCGAATGGCGTCGCGGTGATGACGCTGAAAAATTCCGGACATCTCGGCCGGGTCGGCGATTGGGCCGAAATGGCGGCGGCGGAAGGATTGATCTCGATCTTCTTCGTCAACGCCGCGGGATCGGTACTCGTTGCGCCTTATGGCGGCGTCGGCCGCAAACTTTCGACCGCGCCCTATTGCGTCGGCATTCCGCGTCCGGGGCAGGGGCCGGTGGTGCTGGATTTTGCGACCTCCATTGTCGCCGAAGGCAAGGTGATGGTCGCGAGCCGAGGCGGCAAGAAGCTGCCGAAAGGCGCGTTGGTCGATGAAAACGGTGCGCTTACCGAGGACCCGCATGTTCTTTACGGGCCCTATGACGCCGAAGGGCCAAGAAATCATGCCCTTGGGACAGGCGCGATCCGCGCGTTCGGCGAGCACAAGGGTTCAGGTCTCGCGTTGATGTGCGAATTGTTAGGAGGCGCGCTGACCGGGAACGGGGCGACCAAGACAGACCGGCGCTTCTCCAACGGCATGCTTGCGATCTTCATCGACCCCAAGGTCGTCGATCCTGCGCATTTCTTCGACGGCGAGGTCGCCCGCTACATTGCCTACTTCAAGGACAGCAAGCTCGCGCAGGGCCACGAAGCGGTGCTGATTCCGGGCGAGCCGGAAGCGGCGACGCGGGCCGAACGCACAAAGAATGGCGTCCCGCTGACCGACGAGACTTGGAATTCCATCGCGGCTACGGCCCGGTCCCTCGGAATCGGCGAAGACGCCATTGCCAACGCAACCGGGTAGGTCGAGGATCGGGTTTAGCCGGAGGGCAGCTCATGCATGACCCGCGCCCAAACCAAGCGACAACAATCAAAACAGAAACGGAAAACGATCGAATGGCAAACAAGGTCAAGGAAATCTGGGCTGCGGGCAAGGTGGTCGTCAACGGCTGGCTTGCCATCCCCTCAGGCTTTTCAGCCGAGGTGATGGCGCAATGCGGTTTCGACAGCGTCACCGTCGATATGCAGCATGGCGTGCAGGATTATCAGTCAATGATCCAGTGCTTCCAGGCGATGCAGGCGCATCCGGTTACGCCGATGGTGCGCGTGCCGTGGAACGAGCCCGGCATTATCGGTAAGGTGCTGGATGGCGGCGCTTACGGCGTTATCTGTCCGATGATCAACACGAAAGAGGAAGCCGAGCGCTTCGTGCAGTATGCGAAGTATCCGCCACGCGGCACTCGCAGCAACGGTCCGATCCGCGCCATGATGTATGGCTCCGCCGGCACCTATCAGCAGACTGCGAATGAAGAGACGCTCTGCATTCCGATGATCGAGACCAAGACTGCGATCGAAAACCTCGAAGCGATCCTTGATGTGAAGGGCATAGCGGGTGTCTATATCGGTCCGTCAGATCTCGGCTTCTCCTACGGCTTGCATCCGACACTGGATCGGACCGAGCCGGAGATCATCAAGATCTATGAGCGGATCGTGAAGGAATGCGACAAACGCGGCATCTTTCCCGGAATCCATTGCAGCGGTGCGGCGGGCGCGGCACTCGCCATCGAGCGCGGTTTCAAGCTCGTCACGATCATGAACGATAGCGGGCTGCTGGCCATGTCTGCGAAGAGTCACATCGCCGAGACGCGAAAAAATTCCGGCGGCAAGGCTTAACGAGCGCAGGCATGCGTGCGCGTCATTGCGAGGAGCGTAGCGACGAAGCAACCTAGTCTCTTTAAAGAGTGGATTGCTTCGCTTCGCTCGCAATGACGAGACGAGATTTGCGCGAAGTGAACCGAAAGCCAGAGCCAAACAAGGATAACAGCCATGGCCCCGACACCCGTGATCCGCCTGCATTCCGATGACAGCGTGGTGATCGCGCGGACGGCGCTGCTGCCGGGCGCCGAGATCGCGCAGGGTGTTGCGGCGACGGAACGCATTCCCGCAGGTCACAAGGTTGCGGTGAAGCCGATTGCGGTCGGAGAGCCCGTCAAGCGCTACGGCCAGATCATCGGTTTCGCCACCGTTCCGATCACGCCGGGACAGCATGTCCACGTGCAGAACATCGGCATGGGGGAGTTTTCCAAGGACTATGCCTACGGTGTCGACGTCAAGCCGACGCCGAATTTCGATCTGCCCGCGACGTTTCAGGGCATCCGGCGTCCAGATGGACGCGTGGCGACCCGCAACTACATCGGCATTCTCACCTCCGTGAACTGCAGCGCGCATGTCGCTGGCCTTGTGGCCGACGTGTTCAAGAAAAATCCGTTCACCGGTCACGATCCGCTCGCCGATTATCCCAATGTGGATGGCGTCGTCGCGCTGACCCACAAGACCGGCTGCGGCATGACGCAGCTTGAGCCGCTGACGGTTCTACGGCGAACACTCGGCGGTTATGCACGCCATGTGAATTTCTCGCATGTGATCATTCTCGGCCTCGGCTGCGAGATGAACCAGATCGGCGGATTTCTCGAGGAGCAGCGGCTGGCGGGCCGTCTGCGGTCGCTGGACATCCAGGATGTTGGTGGATCGCGCAAGACGGTCGAGAAGGCTGTCGCATTTGTGCGCGAAGTTCTCGCGGAATCGAACAACATCAAGCGCGAACCGTGCCCGGCGAGCGAGTTGATGGTCGCACTTCAATGTGGCGGTTCGGACGGCTACTCCGGCGTGTCAGCTAACCCGGCACTCGGCGCCGCAAGCGATCTGCTGGTGCGCCATGGCGGCTCGGTGATCCTGTCCGAAACGCCGGAGACCTATGGTGCGGAACATCTGCTGACGCGTCGCGCGGTCAGCCCCGAGGTAGGGGAGAAGCTTGTCGCCTTGATGCGGTGGTGGGAGGACTACACCCGGCGCAACGGCGCGGAGATGGATTCCAATCCCAGCCCCGGCAACAAGGCCGGTGGCCTTACGACGATCCTGGAGAAATCGCTTGGCGCGATGGCCAAGGCCGGCAGCACCAATCTTGTCGACGTGGTTGGCTATGCCGAGCCAGTCACCAAGAAGGGCTTCACCTTTATGGATACGCCAGGCTTCGATCCGGTGGCTGCGACCGGGCAGGTCGCGGGCGGTGCCAATCTGGTGTGTTTCACCACGGGGCGCGGCAGCGTGTTCGGCTGCAAACCATCGCCGTCGATCAAGCTCGCGACCAACACGCCGATGTTCCGCCGCATGGAAGAGGACATGGATGTGAACTGCGGAACCATTCTGGACGGCGACGAAACCGTGCAGCAATGCGGCCAGCGTATTTTCGAGCTGATCCTGCGAGTGGCCTCCGGAGAACAGACCAAGAGCGAGGCGTTCGATTTCGGCGCTGCGGAATTTGCGCCGTGGGTATTAGGCGCTACGATGTAGCCATCGACCGCGGGGATTCTGGACATGCCGGCCGTTGAACGCATTGACCCAAAGACGATCTTCTCTGCCGAGGAATGGGCGCGGCTGACCGCGCGCGATTCATGGCGCGGCATGTGGCTGGTCGTGCATTGCTGGGGCACCATCGCCGCTGCCGTCGCCCTCGTGACCCTCTGGCCGAACCCGTTCACCTGGCTGCTCGCGGTGATGATCGTCGGCACGCGGCAGCTTGGGCTGGCGATCCTGATGCACGAGGCCGCACATGGCGGGCTGCACACAAACCAGAAGATCAACGAGTTCGTCGGAAACTGGATTTGTGCCGTGCCGGTCGGCGCGACGCTGGCAGGCTATCGCACTTACCATCTCAAGCATCATCGGTTCACGCAGCAGCCGGAAGATCCCGACCTCGGGCTTTCCGCGCCGTTTCCGATCTCGAAGGACAGCTTCTATCGGAAGGCGTTCCGCGATCTCACAGGGCAAACCTTCATCAAGCAGCGCAGGCCATCGTTCAAGGCGCTGTTCGCGCGGCATGATCCGGTGCTGACGGACGCGATGCGCGATGAGGAGACTGAGAACTTCCTGACCAGCGGCCGGATCGCCATGCAGCGGTTTCTCGCCGTCAACGCGCTGCTGTTCGGCCTGTTCTGGCTTGCCGGCGCAGGCATTTGGTTCTTCGGCGTCTGGATCGTTGCGATGGCGACGTGGTTTCCGCTGGTGACGCGGGTGCGCAACATCGCCGAGCATGCCTGCACTTCGACCGGTCCCGATCCGTTCAGCCATGCGCGCACGACCCATGCGAACATCATCGAGCGCGCACTGATCGCACCTTATTGGGTGAACTATCACGCCGAGCACCATCTGTTCATGTATCTGCCGTGCTATCGGCTGGAAGAAGCGCACCGCTTGCTGACCGAGAAGGGCCTGATCCAGCGGGTTGACGTCGCTGCTGGCTATCTCGACGTCCTGCGCCTTGCGACGTCGCGCGCGCGGCCTGCTTCCGCAGCATGACCGCCGCACGGATCACAATCGCTCTCGTCGCATCGCTGTTTGCCACCACGCTCGCGCAGGCGCAGGAATGGCCGACGCGGCCGATTACGCTGGTGGTTCCGTTCGCGGCGGGTGGTACAGCCGATCTGGTCGCGCGGCCGATCGCGCAAGGGCTGACAGAAAAGCTTGGCCAATCCGTCGTGGTGGAGAACAAGGCCGGTGCGGGAGGCACGCTCGCAGCCGGCATCGTCGCGAAATCGCCGCCCGACGGCTACACGGTATTCTTCTCAACCATCGCGCATACGATCGCGCCGAGCCTTTACAAAGCATTACCGTATGACTTCGAGAAGGATCTTGAGCCAGTTACGATTGCTGCGAAGGTGCCGAACATCCTGATCGTCAATCCCTCGGTGCCAGCGAAAACCGTCAGTGAACTGATTGCCTGGATCAAGGCGAATCCCGGCAAGGTGAATTTCGGCTCGGCGGGACTTGGCAGCACCGAGCATATGTCCGGCGAGATGTTTCGCGCGAGCCTTGGCGTCGACATCGTGCATGTTCCCTATAAGGGCGGCGCGCCGATGATGACCGATTTGATCGCCGGCCAGATCCAGATGGCGATCGAGACCAGCGGATCGGCACGGCCACATATCCAGAGCGGCACCGTCCGGGCACTGGCGGTGAGCACGCTTGCGCGTTCTCCTTACTTCCCGGAGCTTCCGACGCTCGATGAAGCGGGGCTCAAGGGTTATGAGATCACGACCTGGTACGGCGTTTTGTTGCCGAAGGGGACGCCAATCGCCATTCGCGACAAGCTTTACGCGGCCATCGTCGATGTCCTGAAACAGCCGCTGATCGCCGACCGCCTCAAGGATCTGGCGGCTGAGCCGGGCGGGCAGCCGCCTGCGGAGTTTACTAAATTTATTGCCTCCGAGACTGCGAAATGGCGCAAGGTCGCCAAGGATGCAGACCTCAAGGTCGAATGACACTGCCTTTGCCATCCATCCCGAAATGTTCTTAAGTGCCCATCGCATAAGGACGGGAAGGCAGAATGACAAAGGGTCTCAAGAAAGGGCTGACCAGCTACGGCGATCCGGGATTTTCGCTGTTCCTGCGCAAGGCCTTCATCAAGGCGATGGGCTATTCCGACGATGCGCTGGAGCGCCCGATTGTCGGCATCACCAACACCTACAGCGATTACAATCCCTGCCACGGCAACGTCCCCCAGATCATCGAGGCCGTGAAGCGCGGCGTCATGCTGGCCGGCGCGATGCCGATGGTGTTTCCGACCATTTCGATCGCCGAAAGTTTTTCGTTCCCGACCTCGATGTACCTGCGCAACCTGATGGCGATGGACACGGAAGAGATGATCCGCGCGCAGCCGATGGACGCGATCGTTGTCATCGGCGGTTGCGACAAGACGCTGCCGGCGCAAATCATGGCCGCGGTGAGTGCCGACCTGCCGACGGTCGTCATCCCGGTGGGGCCGATGGTGGTGGGTCATCACAAGGGCGAGGTGCTGGGCGCATGCACCGACTGCCGCCGCATGTGGGGAAAATTCCGCGCGGGCGAAATCGATCAGGCCGAAATTGAGGCCGTCAACGGCCGCCTCGCGCCATCGGTGGGAACATGCATGGTCATGGGCACCGCCAGCACCATGGCCTGCATCACCGAGACGCTGGGCCTGTCGTTGCCGATGAGCGCGACAATTCCTGCGCCACATTCCGAGCGGATACGCTCGGCCGAATTGAGCGGCAAGCGCGCCGCTGAAATGGCAGTTACCGGCGGACCTCGTCCCAGTGAATTGCTGACGCCTGCCGCGTTTCGCAATGCGCAGGTGGTGTTGCAGGCGATCGGCGGCTCGACCAACGGGCTGATTCATCTGACGGCGATAGCCAATCGGACGCCGCATCGCATCGATCTCGCCGCGTTCGATCAGCTTGGCCGCGAGGTGCCGGTGCTGATCGACCTGAAGCCGTCTGGTGCTCATTACATGGAGCATTTCCATCACGCGGGCGGTGTGCCGAAGCTGATGAAGCAACTTGGCGACCTGATCGATCTTGATGCGAAGACCATCGCCGGCGGTACGCTGCGCGATGTCGTCGCCAATGCGGAGGAAGTGCCCGGGCAGGACGCTATCCGTCCGCGCGACAATCCGATCAACCGCGAAGGCGCGATGGCGGTCCTCCACGGCAATCTCGCGCCACGCGGCGCGGTCATCAAGCAGTCGGCGGCGACGCCTTCGCTGCTTCAGCACACCGGACGTGCGGTTGTGTTCGAGTCGGTCGAGGACATGACGCTCCGCGTTGACGATCCAGAGCTGGACGTCAAAGCCGATGACGTGCTGGTGTTGCGCAATGCCGGGCCGAAGGGCGCGCCGGGCATGCCGGAGGCCGGCTATCTGCCGATTCCGCAAAAAATCCTGCGCACGGGGGTCAAGGACATGGTGCGCATTTCGGATGCCCGCATGAGCGGCACAGCATTCGGCACCATTGTGTTGCACATCACGCCGGAATCTGCCGTCGGCGGCCCGCTGGCGCTGGTGCAGACCGGCGACATGATCCGGCTCGATGTCGCGAAGCGGCGCATCGATCTTCTGGTGGATGAGGTCGAACTGACCATGCGCCAGAAAGCCTTGCCGAAGCCGTCAACGCCGGACTGGGCGTCTCGCGGCTATGCGCATTTGTTCCATGAGACGATCACGCAGGCCGACGAGGGCTGCGATTTTGATTTCATGCGGCGGGAGGGTCCCGGCGAGGTCTGAACAGCGCACCGTTTCGTTTGAACCGTTTTCACAAGGAGAGAGCGATGAGCACCATGACAATGACGGCGGAACAGTACGCCGACCGCCGCCGCCGGATATGGGCCATCGTCGGAAGCTCATCTGGCAATCTTGTGGAGTGGTACGATTTTTACGCCTACGCGTTCACGGCGCTTTATTTCGCTCACGCGTTTTTTCCCGCGGGCAACCAGACCACGCAATTGCTGCAAACGGCGGCGGTGTTTGCCATCGGCTTCCTGATGCGGCCGATCGGCGGATATATTTTCGGCAGGATTGCCGACAAATACGGCCGCAAGACCTCGATGGTCACCTCCATTTTGATGATGTGCGGCGGCTCGCTGGCCATCGGCCTGCTGCCGACCCACGACACCATTGGTGTTGCAGCGCCGATCCTGCTGCTGCTTGCGCGCATGGTGCAGGGGCTTTCGGTCGGCGGTGAATATGGCACCACCGCGACCTACATGAGCGAGGTTTCGCTGCCCGGCAAGCGCGGTTTCTACGCATCGTTCCAGTACGTCACGCTGATCGGCGGGCAGTTGCTCGCCTCGCTGGTCGTGCTGATCGTCCAGCTTTCACTGACGGACGCGGAACTGCGGGCCTGGGGCTGGCGTATTCCATTCCTGATCGGTGCGCTCTGTGCGATCGTTGCACTTTATCTGCGCATGTCGCTGCACGAAACATCGTCCGAAAAGAGCCGCTCGCAGGAGGGCGCAGGGACCCTGCGCAACATCTTTACGCATCACATGAAGCCGTTTCTGCTGGTGCTCGGCTACACCGCGGGCGGGTCGCTGATCTTCTATACGTTCACGACCTACATGCAGAAGTATCTGGTGAACACGGCGCACATGGACCATCGCACTGTGAACATTGTGATGAGCGCGGTGCTGTTCACCTACATGATCATGCAACCGCCATTCGGCGCGTTGTCGGACCGGATCGGGCGGCGCACGCAAATGCGGCTGTTCGGTGTGCTGACGGTCCTGACTGTCGTTCCGCTTATGCATGCGATCGGCAACGTAAAAAGTCCCTACATGGCCTATCTGCTGATCGTCATCGCGCTGGCGATCGTGTCGCTCTACACATCAATCAGCGGCGTGGTGAAGGCCGAGATGTTTCCGCCGGAGGTGAGGGCGCTCAGCGTCGGTTTTGCTTATGCCATTGCCAATGCGGGATTTGGCGGCACCGCGGAATATGTTGCGTTGTGGTTCAAGGATCACGGAATCGAATCGGACTTCTTCTGGTACGTCACTGTGATGTGCGCTCTTGCGTTGCTCGCGGCGATCCTGATGCCTGACCCCAAGGTCAAGGGCTATCTGCACGGTCACGAGTCGGATCCGGATTAGGTCAGGACACAGCGTGCCGTCACCCTGAGGTGCCGAAGCAAAGCGGAGGCCTCGAAGGGCGACGGCGATAGTTGCGCGTCATCCTTCGAGGCTCGCAAGCGCTCGCACCTCAGGATGACGGACATCCTCAATAGGTCGCGCGGCCACCGGAAATATCGAACACGGCACCGGTGGTGTAGAGACATTCCTCGGATGCCATCCACGCCACAAGCGAAGCCAGCTCTTCCACCTTCAGGAAGCGTCCGCGCGGAATTTTCGACAGCATGAAGTCGATATGCTGCTGCGTCATCTGATCGAAAATCGCTGTCTTCGCGGCAGCGGGAGTCACGGCATTCACTGCGATGTCGGTGCCAGCCAGTTCCTTTCCGAGCGATTTTGTCAGTGCGATCACGCCGGCCTTGGAGGCCGAGTAGTGCGACGCGTTCGGGTTGCCTTCCTTGCCTGCGATGGAGGCAATGTTCACGATCCGCCCGTAGTTCTGCTTCATCATCACGGGCACGATGGCCTTGCAGCAGATGAAGGGGCCATCAAGGTTGATCTTCATCACCTGACGCCATTCGTCATAAGACAGGTCGGCGACGGTCTTGTTCACGCCCGCGATACCCGCATTGTTGACCAGAATGTCGATGCGGCCGAACGCCTTCAGCGTTGCGTCGCGCGCGGCCTCCACGGCGGCCGGATCGGTAACGTCGACCTTCAGAACGGTGACTGCGGAGCCGATCTCTTTCGCGGTTTTGTCCGCCAGCGCCTGGTCGAAATCCCAGATCCCAACCTTGGCGCCCGAGGCCACAAAGCGTTCGGTGATGGCGCGGCCAAAGCCCTGCGCGCCGCCGGTGACGACGGCGAACCGTCCGTTGAGATCGATCTTGTTCACGGTGGCTCTCCCGAGGTTTCTTATGAGGATATTGCGGCGACAACTGCGGACTGCTCCCTCTCCCCGGTGGGGAGAGGGGTGGGGTGAGGGGCACTAAATCTATTGGGAGATTCTACGCCCTCACCCGGATTGCTTCGCAATCCGACCTCTCCCCATGGGAGAGGTGAATAACTCACTCTATTTCGCTTTTGGTGTAGCGTCGAAATCACAGCGTCCAGCCGCCGTCAATGATGTGCGCGACGCCCGTGGTAAAGGCGCTTTCATCGCTGGCAAGGTAGACCGCGAGCGACGCGATTTCGTCCGCGGTGCCGAGGCGGCCCATTGGCTGGCGGCTGACGAACATTTCGCGCCCGCCGGCTCCAAGCGCGGCGGCGCGTCCGAGCATCGATGGCGTTTCGATGGTGCCCGGGCAAATGCTGTTGCATCGGATGCCCTTGGTAATGAAATCGACCGCGACGGCGCGGGTGAGAGCCGCCACAGCAGCTTTCGTCGCGCTGTAAACGTAGCGGTTGGGCGCGGCCTTGAATACGCCAGCGGCGGAGGCGACATTCACGATCGAGCCGCCGCCGCCTTCAAGCATCAGCGGAAGGAAGGCGCGAATCGTCCGGTGCATTGATTTGACATTGAGGTCGAACGAAAAGTCCCAGTCGCTGTCGGCGCAATCCAGCACGGTGCCGTTGTGGACGAAACCGGCGGCATTGAGCAGAACATCGACCCTGCCGACCTTATTCGCCATCGCTTCGACCGCCGCGGTATCGCGCACATCGAGTTTGTGCGTTTCGGCCACGCCATCCCTGGCGAGCGCGGCCAGCCCCTTGTCATCGATGTCGGTCGCAATCACCGTCGCGCCTTCCTTTGTGAAGGCGAGGGCGCAGGCGCGGCCGATGCCGGCTGCGCCCGCGGTGATGAACGCGCGCTTGCCCTTCAGTCGATCAGACATATCAAAGCCCCGACGTTAGTGATTGTCGCGCGCCACGCCGACGGTGCCGGCGATGTTGCGATAGCGGGTTGCCAGTTCAAGACAGGCGCCAGTGGACTGCTGACCGACCGTGTCGCGATAAAGCTCCTGCCACGGCGTCTGGTTCTTCGGGTAGGGGAAACCGCCCTTGGCCAACAGGTCCGCGTGGCGCTGCTTCACCTCGGCGTCCGAGATCAGGATATTCGCTTCGCCCTTGTTGAGGTCGATGCGCACCCGGTCGCCGGTTCGGAGAATCGCAAGTCCGCCATTGGCAGCTGCTTCCGGCGAGGCGTTGAGGATCGAGGGTGAGCCCGACGTGCCGGACTGTCGCCCGTCGCCGATGCACGGCAGGGACGTAATGCCCTTCTTGATCAGCGCCGCGGGCGGCTGCATGTTCACGACCTCCGCGCCGCCGGGATAACCGATCGGCCCGACGCCGCGCACGAAAAGCATGCAGTGTTCGTCGATGTTCAGGGATTCATCGTCGATACGGTGATGATAGTCTTCCGGTCCCTCGAAGACGATGGCGCGGCCTTCGAAGGCTTCGGGGTCTTTCGGGTTGGACAGATAGCGGTCGCGGAATTCCTTCGAAATCACGCTGGTCTTCATGATTGCCGAATCGAACAGGTTGCCGCGCAGGACGATGAAGCCGGCATCTTTCACCAATGGCTTGTCGTAAGTGCGGATCACGTCGCTGTCCGGTGCGGGCGCGGCCTTGCAGTTCTCGCCGATGGTCTTGCCGTTGACAGTGAGCGTATCCTCGTGGATGCGCTTGTGCTTGATCAGTTCGCGCACCACGGAGGGGACGCCGCCGGCGCGGTGATACTCCTCGCCGAGGTAGAAGCCGGCGGGCTGCATGTTGACCAGCAGCGGGACATCGTGGCCGATGGTCTGCCAGTCCTCGATGGTGAGATCGACGCCGATGTGACGGGCCAGCGCATTGATATGAATCGGGGCGTTAGTTGAGCCGCCGATTGCCGAGTTGACCACGATGCAGTTCTCGAATGCTTTCCGGGTCAGGAAGTCGGAGGGCTTGAGGTCCTCCCACACCATCTCGACGGCGCGCTTGCCGGTCTCGTACGCAATCTGGCCGCGTTCGCGGTAGGGCGCCGGAATCGCAGCGCAGCCCGGGAGCGAAAATCCGAGCGCTTCAGCCAGCGAATTCATGGTCGAGGCGGTACCCATGGTGTTGCAATGGCCGACCGATGGCGCGGACGACGCCACGATCTCCATGAACTCGTCATAGTCGATCTTGCCGGCGGCCATTTCCTCGCGCGATTTCCAGACAACGGTGCCGGAACCGGTTCGCTCGCCATTGAACCAGCCGTTCAGCATCGGCCCGCCCGACAGCACGATAGCAGGAATGTTGACGGTCGCCGCCGCCATCATGCAGGCGGGTGTAGTCTTGTCGCAGCCCGTGGTCAGCACCACGCCGTCCAGCGGATAGCCGAACAGGATTTCGACGAGGCCGAGATAGGCAAGGTTGCGGTCCAGCGCCGCCGTCGGCCGCTTGCCTGTTTCCTGAATGGGGTGGGTTGGAAACTCCATCGCAATGCCGCCGGCCTCGCGGATGCCCTCGCGCACGCGCTGCGCGAGCTCGATATGATGGCGGTTGCAGGGCGACAGATCGTTGCCCGTCTGGGCGATGCCGATAATGGGCTTGCCGGATTGCAGTTCGTGCCGCGTCAGCCCGTAATTCAGATACCGCTCGAGATAAAGGGCCGTCATTCCCGGATTATCAGGATTATCGAACCAGAGCTGGGACCGGAGTTTGCGCTTTCCGCCGTTTTTTGTTGCGGCGTTATCGTCGTTTTTTTTCACAAGATTTCTCCCGCACTGCACACATGCTTGTGTCGGCGTTGGTAATGTTTGCATGTCGAAGCGTCATCTGCAACGCTCGCGGCTCAAACATCCGATCTTTGGGACAAAGCCGAAAATCTCTGCTAAGACCTCCGTCTAATAGCAAGAACGGGTAACCCGCAGAGACTATGTTCGGCAAACTTCCGAGCATCGAAGTTCAGAAAAAACAGAGCAGCGACGGCTTCCGCCGGACGACGCCGGGACCACAGGGAGGAGAGTTTATGGCGTCTGTGCATATTCACGACGTGCGAAAATCGTTTGGCGGATTTGAAGTCCTGCACGGCGTGACGGTTCCGATCGAGGACGGACAATTTGTCGTTCTGGTTGGTCCCTCCGGCTGCGGCAAGTCGACCTTGCTGCGGATGCTGGCGGGTCTGGAAAACATCACCTCGGGAACAATCTCGATCGGCGACCGCGTGGTCAACGACGTGCAACCCAAAGAGCGGGACATCGCCATGGTGTTCCAGAACTATGCGCTCTATCCGCACATGACAGTCGCCAAGAACATGGGCTTCTCGCTCAAGCTACGCGACGCGCCGCAGGGTGAGATCGACAAGCTGGTGCACCGCGCCGCCGATATTCTCGCACTTACGCCGCTGCTCGACCGCTATCCGAGGCAGTTGTCCGGCGGTCAGCGCCAGCGCGTCGCCATGGGCCGGGCCATTGTGCGTGATCCCCAGGTATTTTTGTTCGACGAGCCGCTGTCCAATCTGGATGCCAAGCTGCGCGTGGCCATGCGTACCGAGATCAAGGAATTGCATCAACGGCTCAAGACGACCACGGTCTACGTCACGCACGACCAGATCGAGGCCATGACCATGGCCGACAAGATCGTCGTCATGCACGACGGCATTGTCGAGCAGATGGGTTCGCCGCTGGAGCTTTATGATCATCCGGACAACAAGTTCGTCGCAGGGTTCATCGGCTCACCGGCGATGAATTTCCTCGACGGCAAACTGGTCGGCAGTAATACGCCGCATGTCGAGACCGCGAACGGCGCAAAGCTGCCGCTGGTGGCTTCGCGCACCGGTCTCGACGGCAAGCCGGTGACTTACGGCATTCGTCCCGAGCATCTCGAATTCGCCGATGACGGAATCGAAGCCGACGTCATCGTGGTCGAGCCGACCGGATCGGAAACCCAGATCGTGGCACGCATCGGCCAGCAGGATCTGATCGCCGTTATCCGCGATCGCCGCCCGGTGAAGCCGGGCGACAAGGTGAGGCTGCGGCCGAATCCGGCTGCAGCCCATGTCTTCGACAAGGAGACCGGAAAGCGTCTCATCAACTAACAATCGCGCTTCACTAAAATCATAGCCAACAGCCGGCCACGACAACGAAGAGCCGGTACAACAGGGAGATGAAGTAATGGATAAATTTTTGCCAAATCGCCGTGCGCTTCTGAAAGGTGGCGCATCGGTGCTCGCCGGCGCGGCGACGGTTTCAGCCGATCAGCTTCTTGGCTTCGCAAAGGCCTGGGCGCAGACCACGCAGTGGAAGCCTGAGGCCGGCGCCAAGATCAACCTGCTGCGGTGGAAGCGTTTCGTGGAAGCCGAAGACAAGGCCTTCATGGACATCATTGCGGCCTTCACCAAGGCCACCGGTGTCGAGGTCAACGTCTCCAACGAATCGTATGACGACATTCAGCCGAAGGCGTCGGTCGCGGCCAACACCGGGCAGGGCCTCGACATGGTCTGGGGCCTGTATTCGCTGCCGCATCTGTTGCCGACGAAGTGCGTCGACGTGAGCGACGTTGCCGACTATCTCGGCAAGAAGTACGGCGGCTGGGCCGACTCGGCCAATGCCTACGGGAAGGACAAGAACGGCAAGTGGATCGGCATTCCGGTCGCCTGCACCGGTGCGCTGATGAACTATCGTATCAGCTCGATGGAGAAGGCCGGCTTCAAGGAGTTCCCGAAGGACACGGCGGGTTTCCTCGAACTGTGCAAGGCTCTCAACAAGAACGGCACACCGGCGGGCATGGCGCTCGGCCACGCCTCGGGCGACGCCAACACTTGGTTGCACTGGGCGCTGTGGACCCATGGCGGCTATCTCGTCGACAAGAACGACAAGGTCATCATCAACTCGCCCGAGACGATGAAGGCGCTGGAATACGTCAAGGCGCTGTACGACAACTTCATTCCCGGCACCGCGTCGTGGAACGACTCGTCAAACAACAAGGCGTTCCTTGCCGGCCAGTTGCACGCGACCTGCAACGGCATCTCGGTTTATGTCACCGCCAAGCGCGAGGCGAAGAACATCGCCGAAGACATGAATCATGCTTACATGCCGATCGGCCCGGCCGGAAAGCCGACCGAACTGCATCTGCCTTTCACGATGCTGACCTTCAACTTCACGAAGTTCCCGCAGGCGTGCAAGGCGCTGACCGCGTTCATGATGGAGGCCGACCAGTTCAATCCGTGGCTGACGTCTGCGTCCGGCTATCTGTCGCCATTCCTCAACGGCTACGACAACAATCCGGTCTGGACGTCGGATCCGAAGAACACGGTGTACCGCGACGTCGCCAAGCGCACCCTGACGCCGGGTGGTCTCGGTACGCTCGGAGAGAACGCCGCAGCGGCGATCGCGGACTTCCTCGTCGTCGACATGTTCGCGAACTACTGCACCGGTCGTGAAGATGCGAAGGGCTCGATTGCCTTCGCCGAACGTCAGGCCAAGCGGCTTTATCGCTGATAATTGACATCGCCGGCGCGGAACTTCCGCGCCGGCGCTTTATCGATCAACCATCTGCGCGTATTCTCTCCGCAAATCTGGTTTCCACTTTTGCGAAATGCGCGACAAGGGTTCGGAACCATGACCACGATTCCAGCAACCGTCTCTGCCAAGCCGTATGTCAGCTCGCAATCCGCCTGGCAGCGTCTTGTGACGAACCGCAACTGGATCGCACTCTGGTTCATGTTGCCTGCGGCCGGCTTCCTGATCCTGTTTCTGGCTTATCCCCTCGGCCTTGGCGTCTGGATGAGTTTTACCGATGTTCGCATCGGCCGCGCCGGACAGTTCATCGGTATCGAGAACTATGAATGGTTGTGGGAAGACGGCGTCTTCTGGCTGTCGGTGTTCAACACCCTCGTTTACACGATCGTCGCCAGCGCCATCAAATTCGCACTCGGACTTTATCTTGCGCTGCTGCTCAACCGCAGTATGCCGTTCAAGGCGCTGATCCGCGCTGCCGTTCTGATTCCGTTCATCGTGCCCACAGTTTTGTCCGCGATCGCATTCTGGTGGATCTACGACTCGCAATTCTCGATCATTTCCTGGTCGCTCACCAAGATGGGCTTGATCCATCAGAACATCAATTTTCTGGGCGACTCCACCTGGGCGCGTGTGAGCGTCATCATCGCCAATATCTGGCGCGGCGTGCCGTTCGTCGCCATTACGCTGCTCGCAGGTTTGCAGACGGTGTCGCCATCGCTCTATGAGGCCGCGACTCTCGACGGCGCGACCAACTGGCAGCGTTTCCGCTACATCACCTATCCGCTGCTGACGCCGATCATCGCAGTTGTCATGACATTCTCGGTGCTGTTCACCTTCACCGATTTCCAGTTGATCTGGGCGCTGACGCGCGGCGGCCCGGTCAACGCCACACATTTGATGGCGACGTTGAGTTATCAGCGCGGCATTCTCAGCGGCCGGCTCGGCGAGGGCGCGGCGATCGCAACCGCAATGATTCCGTTCCTGCTCGCGGCCATTACCATCTCGTGGTTCGGCATGCAGCGGCGTAAATGGCAGCAGGGGTCCGACAATGACTGATGACGTCGCGCCGCTGAAGTCTTTGGTTTTGCGCGGTCGGGGAAAGGCCCGCGCGCGAATGGCGCAAATGGCAGCAAGGATCTGACAATGACCGATCACGCAGCACATCCGCCAGCCGCGACAGCGCAGTCGTCGACCGATAACAGCGAGGGCATGAGCTATCTCGAGACACTGCCCAGCAAAATCGTGACGCTCTACATTCCGCTGTTCATCATGGTCGTCATCCTGCTGTTTCCGTTTTACTGGATGGCGCTGACCTCGATCAAACCCGATGAACAGTTGATCGATATGGAGACTTACAACCCGTTCTGGGTTGTGAAGCCGACCTTGAAGCATATCCAGAAGCTGCTGTTCGAAACCCAATATCCGCGCTGGCTGTGGAACACGATGTATGTCGCCGCTGCGGCAACGTTTATCTCGATTGTCGCGAGTGTGCTGGCGGCCTATGCCATCGTCCGCCTCCGCTTCAAGGGCGCCAATGTCGTCAGCGCCTCGATTTTCCTGGCCTATCTCATTCCGCCGTCGATCCTGTTCATTCCGCTGGCGTCGGTGATCCATTCCTACGGACTGTTCGATTCCCCGCTGTCGCTGATCCTGGTGTATCCGACACTGCTGATCCCGTTCTCGACCTGGCTGCTGATGGGCTACTTCAAGACCATTCCGTACGAACTTGAAGAATGCGCTCTGATCGACGGCGCCAGCCGCTGGCAGATCCTGACCAAGATCGTGCTGCCGCTTGCGGTGCCCGGGCTGATCTCGGCTTTCATCTTCTCGTTCACGCTCTGCTGGAACGAGTTCATCTACGCGCTGACTTTTCTGTCCTCGACACAGAACAAGACGGTCCCAGTCGCCATTGTCAACGAATTCGTCGACGGCGATATCTATAAATGGGGATCGTTGATGGCAGGCGCGCTGGTCGGCTCACTGCCGCTGGTCGTTCTTTACGCGTTCTTCGTGGAGCACTACGTGTCCGCCATGACCGGCGCGGTCAAGGAATAGACCTCGACATCAAGAAGAAACTCCAAAGAAGGGCGAAGGCTTTGCATATTCTGGTTCTCGGCGCGGCCGGCATGGTGGGGCGCAAACTTGTCGATCGGTTACTCCGCGACGGCAGGCTCGGAAAGTCTGACATCACCCGCATGACGTTGCAGGATGTCGTCGCTCCGGCAAAGCCGAATACCTCCATTCCCGTCGAGACGGTGACGTGCGACGTCGCGGATCAGGCTGCGGTGACCAAACTGGTGGCGGCAAAACCGGATGTGATTTTCCATCTCGCGGCCATTGTCTCGGGTGAGGCTGAAGCGGACTTCGACAAGGGCTACCGCATCAATCTCGACGGCACGCGTTATCTGATCGACGCCATTCGCGCCGTCGGCGGTGACTACAAGCCTCGCATGGTGTTTACATCATCTATTGCAGTGTTCGGCGCGCCGTTCCCGGATAAAATCGGTGACGAGTTCTTCACCACACCGCTGACGAGCTATGGCACGCAGAAGGCGATCGGCGAGCTTCTGGTTTCCGACTACTCCCGTAAGGGCCTGCTCGACGGCGTCAGCATCCGTCTGCCGACCATTTGTGTGCGGCCCGGGCTGCCGAACAAGGCGGCGTCCGGCTTTTTCTCCAACATTATCCGCGAGCCGTTGGCCGGCAAGGAAGCAGTTCTGCCCGTGTCCGAAGATGTGCGCCACTGGCACGCATCGCCGCGCTCCGCAGTCGGCTTCCTGCTGCACGCCGCCACCATGGACACCGGCACCATCGGTCCGCGCCGGGCGCTCAGCATGCCGGGACTCTCGGTGACGGTCGGCGAGCAGATCGCCGCGCTGACACGCGTGGCAGGGCCGAACGTGACGGCACGGATCAAGCGCGAGCCAGACCCGACCATTGTCGGCATTGTGGCCGGCTGGCCGCGCGATTTCGTCACCGATCGCGCGCTCAAACTCGGTTTCACCACGGCCGAAAAGACCTTCGATGACATCATTCGAATTCATATTGAAGACGAACTCGACGGTTCATTCGTGTCCTGACACAACGCCGGTGCAGCGATGACGACTGTCGCCTGCATTGGCGAATGCATGATCGAACTTTCGCAGGGCGCCGGTGGTCAACTGACGCGTAGCTATGGCGGCGATACCCTGAACACGGCGGTGTATCTTGCGCGTCTTGGTGTGAGCGTGGACTACGTGACTGCGCTTGGGATCGATCCATTCAGCGACGAAATGGTTGAAGCCTGGAAGGGCGAGGACGTTGGTACCGCGCGCGTTGCGCGGATCGACGGCAAGCTGCCCGGCCTCTATGTGATACGGACCAGCGAGGCGGGTGAACGGTCATTCTACTACTGGCGCGAGAGCGCGGCGGCGCGGATGCTGCTCGATTTGCCGCAGACCGATGCAATCCTGGCGGCGCTGGCAAGCTATGATCTGATCTATCTCTCAGGCGTTACGCTGTCGCTCTATAGCCCCGATGGCCGTCAGCGGCTGATCGATGCGCTCCGGAAGGCTCGCGAGGGCTCGACGCGCGTGGCGTTCGACACCAATTTCCGCGTTCAAGGCTGGCCGGTGCTGGATACCGCGCGTCAGGTCTATCGCGATATCCTTGCCGTCGCGGATATCGTTCTGGCGTCCGTCGATGACCTCACTCCATTATTCGGAGCGCGCATGCACGGTGAACTGATTGACCGCATGGCCGCCCGCGAGGTCGTGCTCAAACTTGCAACGCCGGGCAGCGTTGTCAGGCATGATGGCGTGGAGCACGCCGTGAAGGCGGACCCGGTTAGCAAAGTGGTGGATACGACAGCGGCGGGTGACAGTTTCGCAGCCGCCTATCTTGCTGCGCGGCTGGACGGAATAGCGCCTGTTGAGGCGGCGCTGGCCGGGCATCGTCTGGCCGGTGTGGTGATCGGTCACCGGGGCGCAATCATTCCGCGCGCCGCGATGCCGTCTAACGGGACGGCCAGCGCGGCCGGGATGGAGCGATCATCATGACGGGCATGTCGGGCTCTGAGAGGCAGGCCGCCCTGGAGAAGATCCTGATTCCTGCACGGATTATTCCGGTATTGACCATCGGCCGCGTCGAGGATGGCGTGCCTCTGGCCCGAGCGCTGGTGGCGGGTGGCGTGAAAACGCTCGAAATCACGTTCCGCACAGAGGCGGCAGCCGATGCCGCCAGAGCGATTATCGCCGAGGTCCCGGAGGCCGTAGTCGGAATCGGCACCGTCCTCAACGCGGACGACCTGCGCCGAGCGCAGGCCCTCGGCGCGCGGTTCGCGGTCAGTCCCGGCGCGACGCCGGAGTTGCTCGACGCCGCAGCGGCGAGCGACCTTCCGCTACTGCCGGGTGTCGCTACAGCATCTGAGCTGATGCAGGCGCGGGCGCGGGGATTTGATCTGCTGAAATTCTTTCCCGCCGAGCAATCCGGCGGCATTCCGATGCTGCGCACTCTGGCCGGACCGTTCCCCCATACGCGCTTTTGCCCGACCGGTGGCGTCAGCGCCGCCAACGCCGCAACATGGCTGGCTGAGCCGAATGTCATCGCGGTCGGCGGGTCGTGGCTATGCCCGGCATCGGACGTCAAAGCGGGGAACTGGGAAGTCATCACCGGCCGCTGCGTCGACGCGATGAAATCGCTGCGGCGAAGGTAGCTTCAGTTTTGTCACCTCTCCCCGTTTACGCGCTACGCTACTCTCGATGTCGTCCCCGCTTTCGCGAGGAGGACATCATATGTGTGGGCCTCAATTCGAAAAACCTGAGTCCGGTGAACGGGTTGCGACTCATATCGCAACCTCGCGCGAAACGGACGTTCAAGTTCATCCTGAAGACGAATCCCGCCTCTTAAAGACTCGTTCCGACTCTCAAAATCCCATCGCTGCGCCGTCGCTGCGTGGATCGGTCGCTCCCTCGAACATTCCGTCGGCATGACGTACGACAGCGCCGGCGTGGCCCATGGTCGAGGTGAAAGCCGGCAGGATCTCGATGTCGTGACCGGCATCTCGCATGGCCTGAACCACCGCCGGATCGAAACGGTCTTCCAGCTTGAGCGTCACCGTGGCGTCGCCCCATGTCTTGCCGAGCAGCCAGCGCGGCGCGGTGATCGCCGCCTGCAAGCCCTGACCGTACATGGCGTAGCGGCTGAACACGGCGGACTGGCTCTGCGGCTGCCCTTCGCCGCCCATGTTGCCATAGACCATGCGGCGGCCATCGTCGAACAACGCCATCGCCGGGTTGAGGGTGTGGAACGGCTTGCGGCCGGGGCGCAGCGCGCGCGGTCCATCGCCATCGAGCAGGAAGCTCGAGCCGCGGTTCTGCCAGACGATGCCGGAATTCTCCAGCACGCAGCCGGAGCCGAATTCGAAGTAGATGCTCTGGATGAAGCTGACAGCGATGCCGTCCTTGTCCACGGCGCCGAGCCACACGGTGTCGCCCGGATTGACCGGCACCGGCCATGGCAGCGCGCGCTTGCGGTTGACGTTGGCCGCGAGCCCGTCGAGCGTGGCGGAAGTCAGGTAGTGTTCGGCCTTTTCCTCCATCAATGCAGGGTCGCCCACGATGCGGTCCCGCACGAGAAACGCCTGCTTGGTCGCTTCGACAATGCAATGGAGATACTCGAACGTTTCGGCTTCCTTGACGCCGAGCCGCTCGAAGATCGCGAGGATCATCAGCGAGGCGAGGCCCTGCGTCGGCGGCGGGAAGTTGTACAGCGTCGCGCCCTTGACCGCGACCGACAGCGCCTGACGGCGCTGCGCTTTCTGTGCAGCAAGATCGGCCAGCGTGACCGGGGAGCCGCAGCGCGCCAGATCCGCAGCGATCTCCTTTGCCAGTGCGCCGGTGTAGAAATCCATTGGGCCGTGCTGGCCGAGCCGCTTCAGCGTTGCGCCGAGCGCGGGCAGCTTCATCAACTGGCCTTCCTTCGGCAGCTTGCCGCCAAGCAGGAATGTATCGACAAAGCCCGGCGAGTCTTTCAGTTCGGCGAATTTCGTCTCGGTCAATTCCTGCTGTGTCGCGGTGACGGCAAAGCCGTTCTCCGCGGACCACGCCGCATCTTCCACAAGCCGGGACAGCGGAAGTTTTCCGCCCATCTCCTTGTTGATCGCGATCACCTCGGCCCAGCCGGACAGCGTGCCAGCGACTGTATTGGCGGCGAGTGGACCGCGTGATGGAATTGCGGACAGACCCTTGCCCTTGTAGAATTCAACAGTCGCAGCCTGAGCCGCCGCGCCGCAGCCGTCCACCGCAATCGGTGGCTTGCCGCCGGCGGAAATCAGCCAGAAGCCATCACCGCCGATCGAGTTCATGTGCGGATAGACAACCGGCAGGCTCGCTGCCATGGCCAGCGTTGCCTCGATGGCGTTGCCGCCTTCGCGCAGCACGCGCAGCCCGGCTTCGCTGGCGAGATGGTGCGGCGAGGTTACCATGCCGCGGCGGGAGCGAGGCGTATTCAGCATTGATCGTATCCATGGTCTAGCGTTGACGCGCCGACAATGGACGCTATGCCATATGTAAGTGAATACTTCACTTTTGGCAAACCGCAAAATAACCGGCTTTCGCCGGGTATTTTGGCGTGGATTCGCTAAGAAACCTATTCGGCGGGGGCAGCCAGAGGTGTGCCGGGTGCGGCGTGCCCGAACCATGCCATCCGCCATGGTTTCAAGACGAACAGGGCGAGCAGGCCGGTCAGCACATCCATGACGATAATCAGGCCGAAGACCGGCATCCAGCTCCCGGTGGATTCACGGATCATTGCTGCAACCGGGCCGCCGAGCACAGAACCGATGCCCTGGGCCATGTAGAGAAACCCGTAATTCGTGGTCGCGTTCTTGGTGCCGAAGGTGTCGGTCAGGGTGGAGGGGAACAGCGAGAAAATCTCGCCCCAGCCGAAGAACACGACGCCCGACAGCAGCACGAACGCAAGCGCGTTGTCGCGGAAGGCGACCATCAATGCGATGGCGATGCCTTCGAAGATAAACGCGAGGCCCATCGTATTCTCACGTCCGATGCGATCCGATACCCAGCCGAAGAATGGCCGGGTCAGTCCATTGGTGATGCGATCGATGGTGAGCGCGAGCGGCAGGGCCGCCAGACCCCAGACCATCACATTTGCGACGCCAAAATCCTTGGTGAAATTTGCGAACTGCGAAATCACCATCAGCCCGCCGGTGGACATCATCGTCATCATGACGAACATCAGCCAGAAGATCGGTGTCTTCAGCATCTGCTTCGGTTCGTAATCCACGGCCGAGGTTGCGACCTTGATCGAGGTCGCCGCTGCCGCGGTCTCTCCGGCTTTGGGATTGCGCAAACCGAGCGCGGCCAGAAGGCCAACGGCGCCGAGAATGATGCCGAAGGTGATCAGCGTCGACTGATATGTCGAACTCTTCAGCATGGCGTCGATCGGGAACGTGGTCAGGATCGCGCCGAACCCATATCCGGCGGCAACCATCCCCGTGGCGAAACCGCGCCGGTCCGGGAACCAGCGCACCATCAGGCCGACAATGCCGACATAAACGATGCCGGTGCCGATGCCGCAAAACAAGCCATAGGTTGCATAAAGCGCGGTCAGCGATGTTGCATAGGCCGAGAGTACCCATCCCAGTCCGCTCAGAACGGTGCCTGCGGCGATCAGGAGCTTTGGTCCGAAACGGTCGATCAGCCAGCCCTGTGCCGGCGACAGCCATGTTTGCAGGACGATCAGCAACGAGAAGGTGATCTGGATCGCGGGAAGCGTTGCGCCCGTTGTGGTCTGGAAGGATTTGACGAACAGCGTCCAGACGTATTGCGGGCTGGAGATCGCCATCATCGCGATGACGCCCAGCAACAGTTGAATCCAGCGTGCGTTGCTTGCCTTGAGATCGGTGGTGAGACTCATGCCGGTTTTCTCCATGGTTGGAGAAAACACAGCAATGTACGTGCCACTCACCTTATCGGCGTTATGCGTTTGTGGGGTGGTGGTACATGCATTTTTGAACGGAATGAATCCGTGGTCGAAGTGTTCCTCACACCTTGACCATTCGCTTGCCGCGATTCTCGCCGGCGAGAAGTCCGATCAGCGCGTTCGGCGTGTTTTCCAAGCCGTTGATGATGTCTTCCTGCACCTTGATCTTGCCGGCCTTCACCCACGACTGAAGGTCAGCCATCGCGGCGTCACGCTGATCATTGAAGTCGGTGAAGATGAAGCCCTGCACGATCAGGCGCTTGACGACGATCAGTCCCGGGACGCCCCGGGGGCCGTGGGCTGGCGGCGTGCCGTCATAGGCCGACACGGCTCCACAGCAGGAGATACGGCCGTGCTGGTTCATCTGCGGCAGGCAGGCTTCGAAAATATCGCCGCCGACATTGTCGAAGTAAACGTCGATGCCGTTCGGCGCGGCCGCCTTCAGCGCTTTGAACACGGGCTCGGACTTGTAATCCACTGCCGCATCGAAACCGAGCTCCGAAACCAGCCAGTTGCACTTCTCCTTGCCGCCCGCGATGCCGACCACGCGGCAGCCCTTGATCTTGGCGATCTGCCCGACGAAGGAGCCGACCGATCCTGCGGCGGCGGATACCACGACGGTTTCGCCTGCCTTCGGCTTGCCGACGTTGAGCAGGCCGAAATAGGCGGTGAGACCTGCTACGCCGTACACGCTGAGCAGGTTGGTGATCGGATCGATGCGCGGCACCTTGACCAGATGTTTTGCGCGGACCACGGCGTAGTCCTGCCAGCCGGTATCGCCGAACACCAGATCGCCGGGGGTGAAGCCCGGCGCATTGGATTTCACCACTTCGGCAATGGCGCCGCCCGCCATCACGGTATTGGCCTCGACGGCTGCACGGTAGGTCGCACCCTGCATCCAGGCGCGGTTGGCCGCATCGAGCGAGATGTAAAGCACCCGCAGCAGAACCTCGCCGTCCTTGGGTTCGGGAATGGCTGCTTCCGCCATCTTGAAATTCTGGGGCAGCAGCTTTCCGGTCGGCTTCTCGACCAGCAGAATCTGACGATTGGTCTGTGTCATAGGCATTCCTCCGCAGGGCTTGTGTCTTTTTATCCCGCGACGATAGCAGCCTTTGATCCGGGATTGGAACGGGGTGGAACCGAGCCATGTTGAGGGCGTTCTTCTCGGAGTGGACCGCAGCTTGCTTGTCTGAGTATGGCCGCGCTGAGAGCGGGTCTGCGTCCTCGGAAGTGCCCTAATCTCACCGGAATTGTGGCCCGTTCTTAGCGCAACTGCACATTTCGAGAGCAGGGGGCCTGATGAGAGACGTGGTAAGTCCTTCCCTACGCCGCATCCTTTGTGTTTTTCCCCGATATTCCCCCTCATTTGGCACTTTCGAATACGCATACCCTCTGACCGATGGCGTTCAGGCTTTCATGCCCCCGCAGGGCCTCCTGCTGATCGCGGCCTCGCTTCCGGCCGGGTGGAAGGTCCGCTTTATCGACGAGAACATCAGGGCGGCAACCGACGAGGACTTCATCTGGGCGGACGCTGTGTTCGTCAGCGGCATGCATATCCAGCGGCCGCAGATCAACGATATCTGCCGGCGGGCGCATCAGCATGACTTAGCCGTGGCGCTGGGCGGCCCTTCCGTGAGCGCTTGCCCGGAATATTACCCGGACTTCGATTACCTGCATGTCGGCGAACTTGGCGACGCGACCTATGAACTCTTCCGGCGTCTGGGCAGGGATTCCGCGCGGCCCGATCGTCAGGTGATTCTGACGACCAAAGAGCGTCGGGATATGGCGGCGTTTCCGCTTCCAGCCTATGAGCTGCTTCCACTCAACAAGTATTTCATCGGCAGCATCCAGTTTTCGTCGGGCTGTCCGTATCAGTGCGAGTTCTGCGACATTCCGGCGCTGTATGGCCGCAACCCGCGCCTCAAGTCTCCAGAGCAGGTGATCGCCGAACTCGACAAGATGCTGGAATGCGGCCTCGCGGGCGCGGTCTATTTCGTCGACGACAATTTCATCGGCAACCGGAAGGCGACGCTGGACCTGCTTCCGCATCTGGTCGAATGGCAGAAACGCAATGGATACGCTATCCAGTTTGCCTGCGAAGCGACGCTGAACATCGCCAAGCGACCGGAAATCCTGTCGCTGATGCGCGAGGCATACTTCACGACGCTGTTCGCGGGAATCGAGACGCCGGATCCCGACGCGCTGAAGGCGATGTCGAAGCAGCACAATATGATGGTCCCGATCCTGGAGGGCGTGCGAACGTTGAACAGTTACGGGCTGGAGGTGGTGTCCGGCATCATTCTCGGTCTCGACACCGACAAGCTCGATGCCGGCGAGGGCATTCTCGAATTCATCGACCAGTCCCAGATTCCACTGCTGACCATCAATCTGTTGCAGGCGTTGCCGCGCACGCCTCTGTACGATCGCCTGAAGCGCGAGGGCCGTCTGATCGAGGACAGCGATCGCGATTCCAACGTTGATTTCTTCCTCCCCTACGAACACGTCGTCTCGACATGGCGGGAATGTATGGGCCGGGCTTACACGCCGGAGAAACTGTTCGCGCGGTTCGAGCATCAGGTGCGCGAAACCTATCCGAACCGGTTTCAGCCGCCAAACAGCAAGCAGCGGCTGTCATGGAGCAACATCAAACGCGGCATGACGATGCTCTCGAACATCATCTGGCACGTCGGTGTGAAGGGCGACTATCGCCGCGAGTTCTGGAAGTTCGCATGGCCGCGCCTTAAAACAGGCGATATCGAGCGGGTCATCAGCGTTGGTCTGGTCGCGCACCATCTGATAGTGTTTGCCCGGGACGCTTCAAGCGGGCAGCAGAATGCTTCATATTATTCGACAAGATTGCGGGACATGCCTGTCGCTGCTGAGTGATGCGCGCATGACGGCATCGCCAGCCCCCTTGTCGTCCGGGCATTCATGAAACAGCCGCTGGTTTACGACGTCGTTGTCCTCGGCGGAGGCGCGGCGGGCTTGATGTGCGCCAGCGTTGCGGGAAGCCGCGGCCGGCGCGTGGTGGTGATCGAACAGGCGAAGCGGCCTGCCGAGAAGATCCGCATTTCTGGCGGCGGGCGCTGCAATTTCACCAATCTGCACGCGACGCCTGCGAATTTCCTGTCGCGCAATCCGCACTTCTGCAAGTCGGCGCTGAGCGGCTATACGCAGCACGATTTTATTGCCCTGGTCGAGAAGCACCGCATCGCCTATCACGAGAAGACGCGCGGACAACTGTTCTGCAACGACTCCTCGCAGCAGATCATCGACATGCTGCTCGATGAATGCGAAGCCGCGGACGTGACCCTGCATCTTGGCGCCAAAATCTCGTCGGTTGGGAAGGGTGAGAGTGGCTTCACGGTCGCCACCGATTGCGGCGAGATCCGCGGGCAATCGCTGGTGATCGCGACCGGCGGTCCTTCGATTCCGAAAATGGGATCGAGCGGTTTCGGCTACAAAATCGCCGAGCAGTTCGGTCTTAAGATCGTCCCCCCGCGCGCGGGGCTGGTGCCGCTGACATTCGATGAGGCTTTGCTGGCGCGGTCCAAAGACCTCGCGGGCGTTGCTGTCGATGCGATTGTGAGTTGCGATGGGGTGCAATTCGACGAGGCGATGCTGTTCACCCATCGCGGATTGAGCGGCCCGGCGATCCTGCAAATTTCATCCTATTGGCGCGACGGCGACGATATTCAGATCGATATGGCGCCGGGTGTTGATGTTTTCGCCGCGCTGAAAGAGTTGCGGCGGGATCATCCTCGCCAGGAGCTGGCGACCGGGCTTGCGCGGCTATTGCCGTCGCGGCTTGCGCAGAGGATCGCGGAGGCGGGTGGTGGAATGTCGCGAATGGCGGACATGTCCGATCGCCAATTGCAGGCGGTAGCTGTGCTCGTGAACAAGTGGCAGGTGACGCCGCGCGGGACCGAAGGCTACCGTACAGCGGAAGTCACGCTGGGCGGGGTGGATACGGCGGAATTGTCGTCGAAGACCTTTGAATCCAGGTCGGTCCCCGGTTTGTTTTTCATTGGCGAGGTGATCGACGTCACCGGCCATCTTGGCGGTTTCAACTTCCAGTGGGCCTGGTCGTCGGGGTTTGCCGCCGGCCAAATCGTCTGACCGGTTCCCTGGAAGCTATCGAGATGGGTTTTCAGCCCAAACCTCCCTATAAACCACTGAAATTGCAAGAATATTTCGTCAGAATGGAGGATTGTCTTCAGGGGCGCGAACCTGCTAATCGACTGCGGCGGAGGCCCACGGTTGCCGCCGTCCCAAACCTGCTCGCGAGCCTGAATTGTCAGCTGAAATACCATTGGTCATCGCTGCCGTAGCCTTGGCGATCTGGGTCTATCTGATTGTGGCCCGGGGCGACTTCTGGCGAACGCAGAAGTTCGATGACCTTGCGCCTGCGCCCGGCTTCATGAACTGGCCGCCGGTCGCCGTCGTCGTGCCGGCACGCGATGAGGCTGCGGGCGTCGGTGCCTGCGTGACCTCGATCCTCAGCCAGCCTTATCCCGGCGCGCTGTCGATGATCCTGGTCGATGATCAAAGCCAGGACGGCACCTCGCAGATCGCAAGCGAAGCCGCGGCAAAGATCGGCGCATCGGATCGTCTGACGGTTTTACAGGGCCGCCCATTGCCGTCGGGCTGGACGGGCAAGCTCTGGGCGGTGAAGCAGGGGCTCACGCTGGTCGAAAGCAGCGCAACGCAGCCTGAATATGTTCTTCTGACGGATGCCGACATCGTTTACTCCGGCGATGTGCTGATGCGGCTGGTGGCTCGCGCACAAAACGAAAAGCTCGCGATGACGTCGATCATGGCGAAACTTCGCTGCGAGAGCTTGGCCGAGAAATATCTGATCCCGGCCTTCATCTTCTTCTTCGGGATGCTTTATCCGTTCGGTTGGGTGCGCAGCCGCAGGCGCGCGACCGGTGCGGCCGCCGGCGGATGCATTCTGGCGCGATGGGACGCGCTGAAGAATGCCGGCGGTATCGACGCCATTCGCGGGTCGCTGATCGATGACTGCGCACTTGGTGTACGGCTGAAGACGCAGGGACCGGTATGGCTTGGTTTCTCGCAGAACGTCGTCAGCGTTCGTGCATCGGATACCGTTGGTGACGTGGGACAGATGATCTCACGTTCAGCCTATGCGCAGTTGCACTATTCGCTGGCGCTTCTGATTGGAACCATCTTTGCGATGACAATCGTGTTCCTCGCACCGGTCCTTATTGTGCTGTTCGGTCACGGCCTTGCGGCGGTATTTGCGGCCGCGGCGTGGCTGCTGATGGCCCTCGCGTTCCAGCCCACGCTGCGATACTATGGGCAGTCGGCTCTTTGGGGACCGGCGCTTCCCGCAATCGCAGTCGCTTACATGGTGTTCACGGTCAACTCCGCGATCCAGCATTTTCAGGGGCGTGGCGGAATGTGGAAAGGCCGCGCCCAGGCACAGGTATCCAGCTCGCAATGACAACAGCAGGCGAATTGCGTTCAGGCAAAAGCCACAAGGACGAAAACTTCCCGGTCGCGTCATGGATCATCCATCCGCGCCACCGGGCGCTGATCCTTGCGTTCTATAATTTTGTGCGCACCGGCGACGACGTCGCCGATCATGCGACGCTGCCCGCGCAGGAGAAGCTCGACAAGCTCGATCTGCTGGAAGCCGAACTGCTGGGTAATGGCGACACGCAGCCGGAAGCGGTGGCGCTGCGCAAGGCGTTTGCCGAACGCGGAATGTCCCCGAAGCATGCGCAGGATTTGCTTAACGCGTTTCGTCTCGATGTCACCAAGCTGCGCTACGAGAACTGGGACGAACTGATCCACTACTGCTCGCTCTCGGCGATGCCGGTCGGCCGCTTCATGCTCGACGTTCATGGCGAGGACCGCTCGACGTGGGCGGCGTCCGACGCGATCTGCGCCGCATTGCAGATCAACAACCATCTGCAGGATTGCGGCAAGGACTATCGCAATCTCAATCGGGTCTACATCCCGCGCGACGCACTGGCGGCATCGGGTGCTACTGTCGAGATGCTCGGAGAGGCGCGTTCCGCGCCCGCGTTGCTGAAATGTCTGCAGGCGCTGGCGCGGCGCACCGAGACGCTCTTGCACGAGGGCCGTTCGCTTCCAGGCGAGATCAAGGACACCCGGTTCGCGCTGGAGGTTTGCGTGATCGATGCTTTCGCCGACAAGATCGTGAACTTGTTGAAAGTGCGCGATCCGCTCAGCGAGAATGTCCATCTGTCGAAGGGGCAGATGGCGGGCGTTGCGCTCTCCGCGATGGCGGGTGGCTTGTTCCGGCGCGTGACGGGGCAAATGCCACGTCCGGCCAGCACCGGACGTGTGATCTGACATGACCTCAACGAGCACAGCGCCGCACGCCGCCGCGCCGGAAGCGAATGTTCAGGGCGTTGCCTCGGGCAGCTCGTTCTACGCGGCGATGCGCATCCTGCCGCGCGAGCAGCGCGAGGCGATGTTCTATATTTACAGTTTCTGCCGTCAGGTCGATGACATCGCCGACTCCGATGGTCCGCGCCCTGAACGCCTCAAGGCGCTGGATCAATGGCGGCGCGACATCGATGCGCTTTATGCCGGGAAACCACCTCAACATCTGCGCGACTATGTGCCGTCGGTGAAACGGTTCGGTCTTCGGCGCGAAGACTTCATCGCCATCATTGATGGCATGGAAATGGACGTCCCCGCCGACATTCGCGCGCCTGATGCGCGGACGCTCGATCTTTACTGCGATCGCGTGGCGAGCGCGGTGGGGCGGCTGTCGGTGCGGGTGTTCGGCCTCGGCGAGGAGGACGGCATCCTGCTGGCGCATCATCTTGGCCGCGCGCTTCAACTCACCAACATCCTGCGCGACATCGATGAGGACGCCGGTATCGGCCGGCTTTATCTGCCGCGCGAAAGCCTCAACGCCGCCGGCATCATGTCCAACGATCCGTTGGTGGTTGCCTCCGACCCGCGGCTGCCGCGTGCCTGCGAAGGCATTCTGAAGCAGGCGCGAGATCATTTCGCCAAGTCGAATGACATCATGGCGCGCAATTCGCGGCGCGTAGTCCGTGCGCCGAAGATCATGTCGGAATACTACCACGCGATCCTCGAGAAGCTCGTGGAGCGCGGCTTCGCTCTGCCGCGCAAGCCGGTCAAGCTCAGCAAGGCCGCCAAGATTTTCATTCTCATTCGGTACGCATTCATCTGATGGCAAAAGCTCATATCATCGGCGCCGGGGTCTCCGGCCTGTCCGCGGGTGTACGGCTCGCGAATGAAGGATTCGAGGTTCACGTCCACGAAGCGACCCAGCAGGCCGGTGGCCGCTGCCGTTCTTATTATGATGGCGCGACGGACATGGTCATCGACAACGGCAACCATTTGCTGCTGTCGGGAAATCTTCATGCACGCTCCTATGCGTTGTCGATCGGGAGCGAGCACGGTCTCGTCGGCCCGGAGCGCGCGCAGTTCGATTTCGTCGATCTGAAAGCGGGCAAGCGCTGGATGCTCGATCTCGGCAATGGCCGTTTGCCGACATGGGTATTCGATAAGTCACGCCGCGTGCCGGACACGGGCGTGGGCGATTATTTTGCGTTGGCTCCGCTCGCCTGGGCCGGCAACGATGCACTGATTGGCAACACGATCAAATGCGAGGGCAAGCTTTATGAGAGGCTTGTACAGCCCTTGATGCTCGCGGCGCTGAACGTCGATCCGCCGGATGGCTCCGCAGGCCTCGCTGGTGCCATCGTGCGTGAGACGTTGCTTGCAGGCGGCAAGTCCTGCCGTCCGCTGATTGCGCGCGAAGGATTGAGCACGGTGCTGGTCGACCCGGCGCTGAAGCTGATCCGGGAGAAGGGCGGTACAGTCAATCTTGGCCACGAACTGCGTCAGGTGCTGATGGCTGGCGAGTCCATTTCGATGCTGGAATTCGGTGACGACACGATTGTCGTTGCGCCAGGCGATGTTGTCGTGCTGGCGGTTCCGCCGCGCTCCGCATCGTCGATCCTGCCGGGTCTCAAGACGCCCACCAAGTTCCGCGCCATCGTCAACGCACATTTCCGCTACGATCCGCCGGACAACATGCCGCCAATGATGGGCGTGATCGGCGGCCTCATCGAATGGCTGTTCGCATTTCCGCAGCGGCTGTCCATCACAATCAGCGATGCCGACCGGCTGGTGAATGTGCCGCGCGAGCAGCTTGCCCGCGACATCTGGCGCGACATCTGCAAGGCTGCGGGCATCAGTGATGAGGTGGCGGAGGGGGCGCTGCCGCCGTGGCAGATCGTGCGAGAGCGCCGTGCCACATTTGAGGCAACTCCGGAACAGAATGCCATGCGCCCAGGGCCGGTCACTGAGTGGAAAAACCTATTCCTCGCCGGGGACTGGACTGATACGGGACTGCCAGCGACCATCGAAGGCTCGATCCGCTCTGGCGATCGCGCCGCCGATCTGGCGCTGCAAATGCGATAGCGGACAGACATGCAGGGCATGACTCTCGAAGATCACAAGGCCGGAGCTGCCGCACCGTCAGCGGCGGCTGTTGATGCCAGCATCGCGGCCGCGAGCAGCGCCGTGCTGGACTATCGCAAGCCCGACGGCCATTGGGTGTTCGAGCTTGAAGCCGACGCCACGATTCCGGCCGAGTATGTCCTGCTGCGCCATTATCTGGCCGAGCCGATCGACACTGTACTGGAAGGCAAAATCGCGAATTATCTGCGCCGGATCCAGAACGAAAACGGCGGCTGGTCGCTGTTCTACGGCCATGAGTTCGATATGAGCGCCAGCGTGAAGGCTTACTTCGCGCTCAAGATGATCGGCGACTCGCCAGACGCGCCGCATATGAAGAAGGCGCGCGAGGAGATGCTTCGCCGCGGTGGCGCGATCAAGAGCAACGTGTTCACCCGCATCATGCTGGCGCTGTTCGGCGTCGTGACATGGCGTGCCGCGCCGATGATGCCTGTCGAGATCATGCTGCTGCCGCGCTGGTTTCCGATTCACCTGACCAAGATTTCGTACTGGGCGCGCACGGTGATCGTGCCGCTGCTGGTGCTGATGAACAAGAAGCCGCGCGCGCGCAATCCGCTCGGCGTCGGCATCGATGAGCTCTTTCTGGAAGACCCGAAATCCATCGGCATGACGGCGAAAGCACCGCATCAGAGCCAGCTCTGGTTCACGGGCTTCAATCTCCTCGACAAGGTTTTACGCGTTGTCGATCCGCTGTTTCCGAAAGCCCCGCGTCAGCGCGCCATCGACAAGGCCGTGGCGTTCGTCACCGAGCGCCTCAACGGCGTCGATGGTCTTGGCGCGATCTTCCCGGCAATGGCCAACACCGTGATGATGTATGATCTGCTCGGTTATCCGAAGGATCATCCGCATTACGTTCTGGCGCGGCAGTCGATCGAGAACCTGCTCGTCATCAAGGACGACGAAGCTTACTGCCAGCCGTGCGTCTCGCCGATCTGGGATACCGCGCTGACCGCACACGCGATGATCGAGGTCGGCGGCGAGAAGGAAGTTGCGTCGGCAAAGGCGGCGCTGGACTGGCTCAAGCCGAAACAGGTGCTCGACGTCGAGGGCGACTGGATCGAGAAGCGGCCGGGCGTGCGCCCTGGCGGCTGGGCTTTCCAGTACAACAATGCGCACTATCCCGATCTCGACGACACCGCCGTTGTCGTCATGGCGATGGACCGTGCGCGCGGAACGCTCAACGCCGGCACCAAGTACGACGAGTCGATCGCGCGCGGCCGCGAGTGGATCGACGGTCTGCAAAGCAAGGACGGCGGCTGGGCAGCGTTCGACGCGGATAACCTCGAATACTATCTGAACAACATTCCGTTCTCGGACCACGGCGCGCTGCTCGACCCGCCGACCGAGGATGTCACCGCGCGCTGCGTTTCGATGCTGGCGCAACTCGGCGAGACCGTGAAGACCAGTGAGGCTCTGGCGCGGGGCGTCGAGTACTTGCGCCGGACGCAGTTGCCCGATGGGTCATGGTTCGGGCGCTGGGGCGTGAACTACATCTACGGCACATGGTCGGTGCTCTGCGCGCTGAACGCCGCCGGCGTCGATCACGTGGACCCCGTGATGGCGAAAGCCGCGGACTGGCTGATCGCGATCCAGAACAGCGACGGCGGCTGGGGCGAGGACGGCAACAGCTACCGGCTCGACTACCGGGGCTATGAGAAGGCTGATTCGACCGCCTCGCAGACGGCCTGGGCGACGCTGGCGCTGATGGCGGCAGGGAAGGTCGATCATCCCGCGACTCAGCGCGGAATCGCCTATTTGATTCAGTTCCAGGGTAAAGACGGGCTTTGGAGCGAGCCGCAGTACACCGGGGGCGGGTTCCCACGTGTGTTCTATTTGCGATACCACGGATATTCTAAGTTCTTCCCCTTGTGGGCGCTGGCGCGGTACCGGAATTTGCGTAATACTAACAGCCGCTTCGTGGGGATCGGAATGTGATTATAGGCGCGGGCGGGGACGCCGCACACGACGGGCTGCCAGTCCTGATTGTTACTGGCTTGAAACAGGAGGCCCGCATCGCTGCCGGCCCCGGTCTCACCGTCATCTGCAGTTCAAGCAATCCAGTTCAGTTGCGCGAAATGATGACGTCGTTCGATCCGGCGAGCATTCGCGGCATCGTAAGCTTCGGCGTCGCCGGCGGCCTCAATCCTTCGCTCAAGTCAGGTGACGTCGTTGTCGCCTCTCATATCGTCACCGCGAAACGGCGCTGGTCGACCGAGGCGTCGCTGACGGAAAATCTCGTCGCATTGCCGACGAGGCGCCGCCGCTCGATCGTTTCGGGCGTCCTTGCCGGTGTCGAAGAGGTTGTCACCGGTCAGGTGGCCAAGGCTGCGCTGCGCGCCACCACCGGCGCCGATGCGGTCGATATGGAGAGCCATATCGCCGCGAGATACGCCGAATACAACGGCCTGCCGTTTGCGGCGGTGCGCGTGATCAGCGATCCGGCGCACCGTGCGCTGCCGGAATTGACGATGAGCGCCATCAAGCCGAACGGCAACGTCGATATGTGGAAGGTGATGCGCGGGATCGCGCGTAACCCGAAGTCGATTCCGCATCTGATTTCGACGGGACGCGACTTCAGCCGCGCGCTCCGTTCGCTGAAAGGTTGCCGTGAGGCTCTGGGCTGATCCGAGCCTTTCTTAAGCGAGAGCATAAGGAAACAAAAAAGGCGCGAGCGATGCTCGCGCCTTTTGAATGAGTGCGGTCTGAAAATCAGGCCGCGGTGGATGCGTTGGTTGCCGGAGCCGCAGTCTGCGCGGCGAGCTTCGCTGCCTTGGCTTCCGCTGCTTTCGCTTCGTCGGCACGGATTTCCGACAGGCGCTTCTGCACTTCCGACGAGAACACGTACTGTGCCGGACGCTGCTTCGACAGATCGATCTCAGGCGCCATAGGCCCGCTGGTTTTGATGCCGAACAGCGAGACCTTCAATGCCTTGAACGGGTTGCTGACAGCAGCGTTTGCAGCGGTCGGCTCGTAGCCGCAATGGGCCATGCAGTCGGCGCACTTCTCGTACTTGCCGGTGCCGTAGGTGTCCCAATCGGTGGTTTCCATCAGCTCCTTGAAGGTCTTGGTATAGCCTTCACCGAGCAGGTAGCAGGGCTTCTGCCAGCCGAAGATGTTGCGGGCAGGCATGCCCCACGGCTCGCACTCGAAGTTCTGGTTGCCGGCGAGGAAGTCGAGGAACAGGCCGGAGTGCATGAAATTCCACTTCTTGCCCTTGCCGAGCGCGAACACGTCGCGGAACAGCTTCTTGGTCTTGGTGCGGTTCAGGAAGTGCTCCTGATCCGGCGCGCGCTCATAGGCGTAGCCTGGCGACATCGAGACTCCGACCCCAAGCTCGGTCGTGAAGTCGAGGAACTTGGCGATCTCCTCGGCCGGATGGCCGTCGAAGATGGTCGCGTTGACGTTGACGGTGAAGCCGCGTGCCTTGGCAGCCTTGATCGCGGACACGGCGCGGTCGAACACGCCCTTCTGCGACACCGCCTTGTCGTGGTGATCCTTCAGTCCATCGAGATGGACGGAGAAGAACAGATAAGGCGAGGGCTCGAACAGATCGAGCTTCTTCTCGAGCAGCAGCGCGTTGGTGCAGAGCGAGACGAACTTCTTGCGCTCGACCAGGCCGCGCACGATCTCGCCGATCTCCTTGTGGATCAGCGGCTCGCCGCCCGGGATTGCGACCATCGGCGCGCCGCACTCGTCGGCGGCATCCCAGCACTCCTGCGCCGACATGCGGCGGTTCAGGATCGCATCGGGGTAATCGATCTTGCCGCAACCGACGCAGGCGAGGTTGCAACGGAAAAGCGGCTCCAGCATCAGCACCAGAGGATAACGCTTACGTCCAAGCAGCTTCTGCTTAACGAGGTACGAGCCGATCTTGATCTCTTTGAAAAACGGTATCGCCATGAACGTTTATCTTTCTTGCATCGCAGGAGAGAGGCGCGGTTGACGTTGGGTCAGCTCCGCGGGCAGTCTGAACTCGATATTTTCCTCCCGGCCCGGCAGCACGGACACTGTCACCGGTCCGATTCTCCGCAGGGCGTCAATCACATCGTCCACTAGCACCTCAGGCGCCGAGGCGCCCGCGGTGATGCCGACGGTCTTCGCGTCTTTCAACCATTCAGGATTGAGCTGGCTGCCGTCGGCGATGAGGTAGCTCGGGACGCCGACTTCGGTCCCGATCTCGCGGAGGCGGTTGGAGTTGGAGCTGTTCGTCGCGCCGACAACCAGGATGACATCGACGAGCTTGCTGAGATCTCGCACCGAAGACTGGCGGTTTTGTGTCGCGTAGCAGATGTCGCGGGTATCGGGGCCTTCGAGGTCGCTGAAGCGGTCTTCAAGAGCCGCGATGATATCGCGGGTGTCGTCGACGCTCAGCGTGGTCTGCGTGATGTAGGCCATCGGCTCGTCGCTCGGCAGATCGAGCGCCGCCACGTCCTCGACGCTCTGCACGAGGATCACGGGGCCGGGGACCTGACCCATGGTGCCGACGACTTCAGGGTGACCTTCATGGCCGATCAGAACGAGCTTGCGTCCCTTGGAAACGTAGCGCTTGCCCTGGTTATGGACCTTGGTCACGAGCGGGCAGGTGGCGTTGAGAACGGGGAGACCGCGCGCGGCAGCTTCTTCCTCGACGCTCTTGGCGACGCCATGGGCGCTGAACACGGTGATGGCATTCGCCGGCACTTCGTGCAGATCCTCAACGAATACCGCGCCCTTGGCTTTCAGGCTTTCGACCACGTACTTGTTGTGCACGATTTCGTGGCGGACGTAGACCGGCGGCCCATACTTCTCGAGCGCACGTTCGACGATCTCGATCGCGCGCACGACCCCGGCGCAAAATCCGCGCGGCTGAGCCAGCAGGATTTTCATTTCGGATTTCATGGGCACGTGATCAAGCAAGCTGCACCGCGCTGATCTCGCCTTCGCGGCCCAGCGCCTCGAAGACGCGCGTCACGATGCCCTTGGCGTCGAGGCCAGCCTTTGCGTACATCGCAGCCGGACTGTCCTGATCGATGAATGTATCCGGAAGAACCATGGAGCGAACCTTCAGTCCTTTATCGAGCGCGCCGTTCTCTGCAAGGGTATGCAAGACCTGCGCCCCGAAGCCGCCGATCGAGCCTTCCTCGATGGTGACGAGCACGTCATGATCGCGCGCCAGACGCAGGATCAGATCCGTGTCGATCGGCTTGGCAAATCTGGCATCAGCGACGGTCGTCGTTAAGCCATGGGTTTTTAGAATGTCTGCAGCTTTCAGGCATTCCTGAAGGCGGGTGCCGAGAGACACCAGCGCTACGGAGCTACCTTCGCGGACGATGCGGCCTTTGCCGATCTCCAGCGGAACGCCGACCGACGGCAGGTCGACGCCGACACCGTCGCCGCGCGGGAAGCGGATGGCGGACGGACGATCGTTAATTGCAGCGGCAGTCGCGACCATGTGAACCAGTTCGGCCTCATCGGCCGCGGCCATCAGAACCATCCCCGGCAAACAGCCGAGATAGGCGAGATCGAACGAGCCCGCGTGGGTCGGTCCGTCCGCACCGACGAGACCGGCGCGGTCGATGATGAACCGGACCGGCAGACCCTGAATGGCGACGTCATGCACGACTTGGTCGTAGGCGCGCTGCAGGAACGTGGAATAGATGGCAACGAATGGCTTCAGTCCTTCGGAAGCAAGGCCGGCGGCGAAAGTCACGCCATGCTGCTCGGCGATACCCACGTCGAAGGTCCGCTCGGGGAAGGCCTTGCCGAAAATATCGACGCCGGTGCCGGATGGCATGGCGGCGGTGATCGCGACGATCTTGTCGTCTTTCTCGGCTTCCTGGACCAGGCTCTGGCCGAACACCTTGGTATACGCGGGGGCGTTGGCCTGAGCCTTCGCCTGCTTGCCTGTCGCAACATCGAATTTGACCACGCCGTGATACTTGTCGGCGGATGTCTCGGCCGGGGTGTAGCCCTTGCCCTTTTCGGTGACGACGTGGATCAGGGTCGGGCCGACTTTCGAATCCCGCACGTTCTTGAGGACAGGAAGCAGATGGTCCAGGTTGTGACCGTCGATCGGTCCGACATAGAAGAAGCCGAGCTCCTCGAACAGGGTTCCGCCGGACAGGAAGCCGCGGGCATATTCCTCGGCGCGCTGCGCGCCCTTCTCGATGAACTTCGGAAGGCGCTTGGCGACCTGCTTGCCGATCTCGCGCAGCGACCGGTAGGTGTTGCTGGACGTCAGGCGTGACAGATAAGCCGACATGGCGCCGACTGGGGGCGCAATCGACATCTCGTTGTCATTGAGAATGACGATCAGGCGCGAATCCATCGCGCCGGCATTGTTCATTGCCTCATAGGCCATGCCGGCAGACATCGCGCCATCGCCGATTACTGCGACGATATTTCGCTCCTCGCCGGCGAGATCCCGCGCGACGGCCATGCCGAGGCCTGCTGAAATGGACGTCGACGAGTGCGCAGCGCCGAAACAATCGTATTCGCTCTCTGCGCGCTTGGTGAAACCCGAAAGACCTCCGCCCTGACGCAGGGTGCGAATCCGGTCACGCCGTTCCGTCAGGATCTTATGGGGATAGGCCTGATGCCCGACATCCCAGATGACGCGATCTGAGGGCGTATTAAAAACATGATGTATTGCAACCGTCAGTTCAACGACACCAAGACCGGAGCCGAGATGACCACCAGTGACCGCAACCGCGCTGATCGTTTCGGCGCGAAGTTCTGCCGCAACTTGAGGCAGGTCGCTTTCCTTCATCTTCCGAAGGTCAGCGGGCGACTTGATTGCGTCGAGCAATGGGGTTGAAGAGGTCATACCAAGGCTTCCAATGCGACTGTGGAACAAGACGAGAACATTTTGCAGTGTAGCATTATTGCAGCTATGCAGCAGTAGTTCTGAGGAACTGCTGGTTAAATGCCACTATTGTGTGACTTAAGGGCATCGTTTGAGGCATCAGTAAGTTAACGGCTTGCCTCCCCGGCAGTTGCCTTTACCCCAAGCTGGCCGCCAGAAATAGAAAGAAAACCTGTGCTGACAAGGACTATTGTATCGCTTGTTCGTTTTTGCACGCGCCATGCATGGCTGGTCCTCGTGGCTGGCTTGGCTTTGGCTGCCGTGGCGGGCGTCTATTCCCACCGGAACTTTGCCATCAATACCGATGTTGCGACGCTGATCTCCCCTAATCTGGACTGGCGAAAGCGCGAAATCGACTTCGAAAAGGCCTTTCCGGGCCGAAATGACTCGATTTTGGCCGTTGTAGAGGCGCCGACCCCGGAACTCGCCCGGCAGGCTGGCGACGCCCTTGAGAAGAAGTTGCGGCCAAAGACCGAAAGGTTCATCTCGATCCGGCGGCCCGGGGGTGGGCCCTTCTTTGACAATAACGGTCTTTTGTTCTTGCCGACCCCGGAAGTGGCCAAGCAGACCGGGCAACTGGCCTCGGCGGCCCCGCTTTTCGACATTCTGGTGGACGATCCCAGCCTGCGGGGCCTGACAGGCGTCCTGGAATTCGGTCTGGCGGGTTCCCAGCGGGGGCAGTATTCGCGCGATTCCATGGCCCGCCCGCTGAACCTGGTGGCCGATACTGTCGAGAAAGTCGTCGCGAACAAGCCAGCGACCTTCTCCTGGAAGGAACTGTCCAGCAACGAGCCGCTGACGCCTGCCGACACCCGCACGCTTCTCCTGATACGGCCTGTGCTCGACTTCAAGGCGCTGGAGCCGGGCGGCGCCGCGGTCGATGCCATTCGCGAGGCGGCCGAAGACGCCAAACTCGCGGTGGATTACAGCGCCAAGGTCCGTCTCACGGGGCCGGTTCCGATCGCAAACGATGAGTTCGCGACGGTGCAGGAGGGGGCGCTCGTCACCCACACGGGGACGGTCCTGATCGTGCTCTTCATCCTGTGGTGCGCGCTGAAGTCATCCAAGATCATCGGTTCGGTGTTCATCACGCTTGTCATCGGTCTGTCGATCACCACCGCCGTCGGACTGATGCTGGTCGGCGCGTTCAATCTGATTTCGATTGCGTTCTTCGTCCTGTTTGTCGGTCTCGGTGTGGATTTCGGCATTCAGTACAGTGTGCGCTATCGCGCCGAGCGCCATGAAATTGATCAGCTTGATCCGGCGCTCGAGAAGGCCGCCGAGTATTCCGCCGTTCCGCTCACGCTTGCGGCGGTGGCCACGGCGGCCGGATTCCTGTCGTTTCTGCCAACCGATTACAAAGGCGTGTCGGAACTCGGAAAGATCGCCGGCGCGGGCATGATCATCGCATTCATCGCCGCCATCACAGTGCTGCCCGCGCTGCTCAAGATTTTCAATCCTCCGGGCGAAGCTGAACCGCTCGGTTTCAAATTCCTGGCGCCGGTCGACAGTTTCCTTGAGCGGCATCGAGTCGGTGTTGTTGCCGCGACGCTCGGGGTGGCCGTTTTGGGTCTGCCGTTGCTGTATTTCCTGCAGTTTGACTTCAATCCCATGAACCTGCGCAGCGCGAAGGTCGAGTCGGTGGCGACGTATCTGGATCTCCGCCGAGATCCCAACACCGGCACCAACGCCGTCGAAGTCATGGCTCCTTCCGCGGCTGCGGCTAAGGAAATTCAGGAACGGCTCGCCAAGCTTCCTGAAGTATCGCGCACGATCTCGCTGGATACCTTCATTCCTGATGACCAGCCGGCCAAGCTTGCGATCATCCGCAAGGCGGCGGCATCGCTCAATCCGATTCTGAATGAGACATCGCGCGGCTCCGCGCCGTCCGACGAGGAAAATGTCGCTGCGCTGAAGGGCTCGGCGGAAAGCCTGCGCAAGACCGCGGGCGACGACAAGGGACCGGGGGCGGTGGCCGCACGGCGGCTTGCGGCAGCACTGGACAAGCTTGCTCAGGCTGAAAAAGCCACGCGCGAGAAGGCGACGGCAACCTTCATTTCGCCTCTGAATGTTGCGCTGGATCAGGTTCGGGGTCTGCTCAAGGCCCAGTCGGTGAGTGTAAAAACCCTTCCGCCGGACATCCTGCACGATTGGACGTCTGCAGACGGCAGAACGCGCGTCGAAGCTCAGCCGAAGGGCGATCCCAATGACAACGATACATTGCGCGCCTTCGCGGGTGCTGTTCTGAAAGTTCAGCCTGACGCGATTGGCGGGCCGATCTCGATTCTGAAATCCGGCGATACCATCGTCAAAGCGTTCATCCATGCCGGTTTCTGGGCCCTGCTGTCGATTGCGATCCTGCTCTGGATCGTGCTCAAGCGGGTCGGCGATGTGCTGTTGACGCTGGTCCCATTGGTTTTGGCAGGTGTCGTTACGCTCGAGATCTGCGTCCTGATCGGACTGCCGATGAACTTCGCCAACATCATCGCGCTGCCGCTGCTGCTTGGCATCGGTGTCGCGTTCAAGATCTACTATGTGACCGCATGGCGGGCCGGGCAGACCGACCTGCTGCAATCGAGCCTGACGCGTGCGATCTTCTTCAGCGCGATGACGACCGCGACAGCGTTCGGCAGCCTTTGGCTGTCGAGCCACCCCGGCACGTCAAGCATGGGCAAATTGCTGGCGCTGTCGCTGGTGACGACGCTGGCAGCGGCAGTGCTGTTTCAGCCGGCGCTCATGGGCAAGCCGCGCGACACAGAGCAGAAGTAAAGGCCTGCCGGATTATTTGGCAGGCGCTGATGCAATCTCGGGGAGGAGGCAAATTTCGGAAGTGGCCTGATCGCCAGCCTTCGCGCCTTTCGGAGCCGCAGTCTTCGGCGCGCCGACGGGGGTCGGGAATGGTGGTGCGGCCGTTGTCTTCGGAGCCGGTGGGCTTCCTGTTGTTTTGGGAGCCCCCGGAGCTGCCGCGCCGGCCTTGGCCCCAACGGGAGCGGCGGAGCCTTCAGCCACGCGCGTCCAGGTCTGGCCGCCGCACAAGATCATGGCGACGCAGCCTTCGACGCGCAGCGAATTGGGCGACTTGAGCTGGATATTGGCGTCATAGGTCTTGCCGCTGGTGGCGTCGTAGATCTGGCCTTCCCACTTGTCTTTCTCGTCATCCGCTTTCTTCATGTTCAGAAGGATGGGGATGCCCAGGGTGGGACGCGTCCGCTTGGTCTTGTCAGGGTTCTTGCTGTCGAGGTTGCCCGGAATTTGTTCAGAGGCGATGACCCCCCAAAGCCTGGAGTTGCACTCAACGATTCGGATCGTCGCCTTGTCATCCTCGACCTTCCATTCGCCCAGCGGTTCGGCAGCAGAGGCAGCTCCGGCGGCAGCGAGCAAGAACATTCCACTAAAGGCTAGTTTCCGCATGAATCCTCGCGTGCATTGCAACCAATTTAAACACAAAGGCCGTGCATTGTTCCAGAGATTGACAAAACGACGCATACACTAATTTCAGTTGACTAGAAGCCTGACAAACGAAGTATGTATGACATCATGCAGCCAAATCTAGACATTTCAGAGATGTTCGCGGATCGCCAGTTTCAGCGCAACGCTCTGCACACGCGATATCTCAATGAGCAACTCGTCCGGGTGCTCAAAACCATCGGCTACGACGTCGGCTTTCAACGCGGGCAGGGGCAGTATCTGTTCGACCGCAACGATGATCGTTACCTCGATCTGTTGAGCGGGTTCGGCGTCTTTGCTCTTGGCCGCAATCATCCGACCGTCAAGGACGCCCTCAAGAGCGTCCTGGACAGCGATCTTCCGAACCTCGTTCAACTCGATCTGTCCACGCTGGCCGGCATTCTGGCCGAGCGCCTGATCGCGCATGTGCCGTATCTGGACAAGGTGTTTTTTGCGAATTCAGGGACGGAGTGTGTCGAAGCTGCGATCAAGTTCGCGCGCGGTGCGACCGGCCGTACCGGCATCGTTTATTGCGACCATGCGTATCACGGCCTGTCCTACGGTTCGCTGTCGCTGACCGGCGACAAGAATTTCCGTGACGGCTTCGGACCGTTGCTGCCGGACACCTTCTCGATCCCGTTCAATGATCTCGCCGCGCTCGAGAAAGCGCTGGCCTCTCGCCAGATTGCGGCCTTCATCGTCGAGCCGATCCAGGGCAAGGGCGTCAACATGCCCGACGACGGATACCTCGCGGGCGCAGCGGCGCTGTGCAGGCGCTATGGCACCCTGTTCGTTGCCGATGAAATCCAGACCGGAATGGGCCGTACAGGGCGGTTTCTTGCAGTCGAGCACTGGAACGTCGAGCCCGATATGGTGCTGCTGTCGAAGTCGCTGTCTGGCGGTCACGTCCCGGTTGGAGCCGTCCTGACGCGCAAGGCGATCTTCGACAAGATCTTCGACCGGATGGATCGCGCGGTGGTCCACGGCTCGACGTTCTCCAAGAACGATCTCGCCATGGCTGCCGGCATTGCGACGCTGGAGGCCCTCAAGCAGGAGAAGGTGATCGAGAACGCGGCGGCGCGCGGCGCCGAACTGCTTGCGACCCTGTCAGCGATGATCCCGCGCTATGAACTCTTGAAGAACGTGCGCGGCAAGGGATTGATGATCGGGGTCGAATTCGGTCCGCCGAAGTCGCTCAAGCTCAAGGCCTCATGGGCGATGCTGGAGGCGGCGAGCAAGGGTCTGTTCTGCCAGTTGATTACGATCCCGCTGTTCAAGGATCACAAGATCCTCAGCCAGGTCTCCGGCCACGCCAGCCACACAATCAAGCTGCTGCCAGCGCTCACGATCACGCAGGAAGATTGTAACTGGATCACAAGCTCGTTCGATACGGTGATCGAAAACAGCCACCGTGTTCCCGGCGCGATCTGGTCGCTCGGCAAGACGTTGGTCGACAACGCTGCAAGAAAAACAGCCTGACCGAGCAAATCAGCCTGACGAGCGGTCAGGCTGATTTTATTATCCGGAATTAATCAGGAAGAACGCTGCGGCTCACTGGCCGTGGCTCTTGAGAACAGCATCGCACTTCTTGCTGATCTTGGCGCGGTTGGCCTGCAGGCAACCAAGAATCACGAAATCGCCATCGTTCATTACCTGACGGCAATGACGTGAAACATCGGGAGCACAGGCTTTCTGTTCTTCCGGGGTGCCGCCGCGCTGCGGGGCCGGGGCCTGTGCGAAGGCGCCAACGGTCGCCGAGACGAGCAGAGTGGTTGCAAGAAGTGCTTTGAGCATCATTATCCCTAGCGTTCGATTGACCAGGCTATAGGTCGAACATATCGGGATGCCAGATACAAGTCTCCACGCTATGGCACAGGCATCGTATTTCGCCGGGTGTGGCGTTGATGCACGGCTTTTTCGCGCCACAGCATTGCGGGAAGATGGAACGCCAACTCTTGCCACAATTTGGCGCGGGTTCGCTTGTCTAGCGCGCCGACAATTGCGATGGCGCAACCGGGTTCCGTTGCACCAGAACAAAGGCGACGATCAGCGTTGGAACGAGAATGGCAAGCGCGATCGCCATGATCTGCCATTGAGAGACAGGCATGATGCCGCCCCCTGGCGTTGCAAGAACAAATCCTCCGATGACCAGCAACGCGCGGAGCGGCCATTCCAGCGCGCCCGCCCGCCGCAAGTCGCCGATGAAGGCCTGGTAGCCCTGAATGCCTCCGCAGATGAACAACGTGCCGATTCCGGCCAGCGTCATCAGACCAAGCGCTGCGAGATAAGGCGCATCGCCTTGCAGCACGAGGGCCGGGTTGAGCACAAAAAAGAAGGGGATGAAGTAGATGATGCTGCCGACCCACATGGACTCCCAGCCGGTCTTCATCGCCGGCGAACCGGCGATGCCCGCTGCCGCGAAGGAAGCGATCGCCACAGGAGGCGTGATGGATGAGAGCATGCCCCAATAGAAGATGAACATGTGCACAGCCATCTTGTTGAGGCCGACCTTCTCGAGCGCCGGCGCTACGAGAATGGCGAGGAAGATGTAACAGGCCGTCGTGGTCAGGCCGAGTCCCAGCACCAGACTGGTAAAGGCACACATCACCAGAAGCAGAAAAGCGTTGTCACCGGCGATTGTCAGCAGATCATTGGCGAGACTCGAGATCACGCCGGTCATCGAGAATGCGCCGATCAACAGGCCGCAGCCTGCCAAGATGCCGACCAGTTCGACGAAGGTGCGTCCGTTCACTTCCAGGAACTTGCTGATCGTCGCAACAGTCCAGCGGGTGTCCTTGGAAAATAACTGATTGAGGATGAGCAGGAGAACGGTCGCGTAGAAAGGCGCGTGACTTTCGCGCTTGAAGTACAGCAGCATCACGACCAGCAGCGCGATGACGAAAATGTAGTACCAGCCTTCCTTGACGGTGTCCCAGACCCGCGGCAATTCGGAGCGTGGAATGCCGGCAAGGTTGTGCCGCGCGGCGTAGGAGTCCACCTGCATGAAAAGGCCGAGATAATAAAGCGCGGCTGGAATAATCGCCGCCACCGCGACGTCGGCGTAGCTGACGTTCAGGAATTGCGCGATGACGAATGCGGTCGCGCCCATCACCGGCGGCGCGAGGACTGCACCGGTCGAAGCACAGGCTTCAATGGCTGCGGCGTACGACGCGCGAAAGCCACTCTTTTTCATGACGGGAATCGTCATCGTGCCTGCGGTCAGCACGTTGGAAATGATCGAGCCCGACATCATGCCGAGAAGGCCGCTGGCGAAGATGCAGACCTTGGCAGCGCCGCCGCGGAACGTTCCGCAAAGTGCGAACGCGATGTTGATGAAGAACTTCCCGGCGCCGGTCATCATCAGCGCCGTGCCGAACACGAGAAAGCCGATCACCGTATCGGCGAAGGCCTGGATCGGAATGCCCAGCAGGCTTTCGCCGGAGAGGACATGGTAGGCCGTGGCCTGATCAAGGGTGGATTGGGTACCGCGGAAGGGACCCAGCCAGCTTGATTCCGCAAACAGCGGATAAACGGTGAAGGGAAGCACACAAAGCAACAAGCTCCAGCCGCCGGTGCGGCGCAGGGCTTCCATCAGCACGGCCCACATGACCAGGCCACCTGCTATGACCGGTGTCGGCGCGCCTGCGAATTCCCATCCGAGGGCCGCGGCCTTGCGAATGTTCATCATCAGCCAGATTGCCGAAGCGAATGTCGCAACGAACAGGACGATATCGTACCAGGGAATCCGATCCAGCGGAGCCTTCTCGCTTCCCGGAAAAATCAGGAAGGTGAAGGGCAGCATCAGCGCGATGAGCAGATAGAAATACTCGGTGTTGAGCTGGGTGTAGCCGATGAAGAAGCGCAACGTGAATTGCTGATTGATACAGAGCAGGATCGTCGCCGCGGTCGCTGCAACGAGAGCCCAGCGCCAACCACCGCGAAGGGTCCGCACCCGGGTGACTTCGGCTTCCTGCAAGCCGCCGACACCCGCATGCGGATCATCGAACACGACCTTCTTTTGCGCTGAGTTAATGGTGGCAGCCGCAACCGTAGCGACTGCTGTATTTTGGGTGTTGTCGGACGAAGCTGACATTGGCAGTACCGAAAATAGAATGTTGACGACGTCCGCTGGCCTTAAAACCTTTAGTCCTCGAAGCCGTTCGGCATGTTGGCCTTGGCGAGTGCGGCCTTCCGCGCAGCCATCCACCCCGAGAGGAATGCGGCCGGCTCACCCGGTGCGCTTGCCGTGTTGTAGGCTTTCCACGCATCCGCCAGAACGCCCTGCCGCTTGATCAGGTCGTTGTTGTATTTTTCATCCGCGTCGGTCCATTGCCCGGCTTCCTTCAGGGCTTTCACGGCGCCGGGATGATAGGGGATGACCCACTGCTTGGTCTGCTTCTTGACATCGAGGCCGGATGAACCGGGCGCAGCATCCTTGTACATGTCGTAGTTGACGATCATTGCCTTCGTGAGGCCGTAGATCTGGTCAACGGGCTGCGTCGCATAGGCGGTTGCAATCGGATAGGGATAGGTCGCCAGCTTCAGGGGTTTCGAAGCTTCGATGGCTGCACCGCAGGTGACGTCGTGCGGATTGAAGAATGCGCCGACTTTTTTTACACGATCCCAGGCGGCCTTGTCGCCCGCAGGCAACTCCGGCCAGACGATTCCGCGCGGCGAGCTTTCCAGTTCCTTGGCGGGGCCGGTCACCGTCGAGCCGAACGCGCCGTCGGCATCATTGTTGATGACGCCCTTCCACATCGCGCCGTAGCTGGCGAATTCGACGATCTTGACGTCTTTCTGGGTGAGTCCGGCGTAGGCGATGATCGCCAGCGCGTTCTGGTTCAGTGCGGGTGAGCCCACCACAAAGCCCAAACGCTTGCCGCGGAAATCCTTCCATTCCTTCACGCCGCTGTCTTTCGCGACGCCGACCGACAGTCCGTTGCAGTCGACCGTCGAGAGCGTCATCTGCAACGCCTGCGGGCCCCATTCCTTGACGCCGAACTCGAAAACGCCTTCCTGGGCGAAATAGCTTCCCGTTCCCATCCAGGCCAGCACCGCTCGGTTGGTGCGCAACGGAGCGAGGCGCGCCACGTCGTTGCCGGCCGGAAGCACGCGAACGTCGGAGCCGTACTTGTCCTTCATCATCTTGCCGACACCGACTGCGATGTTGAAACCGGAGGTGCCGGTGTCATAGGCGGTAAACGCCATCGAGGTCGGTAGCTTGACCTCTTGCGCCAGCACGGGCGAAATCGTCGTGCCTGCAAGAACGATTGCCGCAACCGCAGTGATATGCCGCGTCATGAAAAACCCTCCCCAATTGCTTTCGCTGTGCGAAACGCGTTTTTGATTTTGCCGGATCATGTCATCGTGCAGGGACCAGCGCAACGGCTGCAAGCCTACTAAGGTGTACTGGACAGTTTGTCGCGGAACGCAGCGCTTCGCGCAGTTCACGTTTCAAGAAGAGCGATCGTTTGTCTCTCTGCCACGACGTCATCGACGCTAACGAGGATTGAGACGACTTTTCCTGCGGCAGGCGAGGGGACGGGAATTTCCATCTTCATCGCTTCGACCAGCACGACGTCATCGCCGCTTCCGATACTGCCGCCGGTGCTGGCGACAACCGCGCAGACACGTCCGGCAACCTCGGTGACGATCTTGATCTGTGGCATTGACTTTCTCCCATCCGCTTTGAGCAGAGCATGCGGGCTCTGCAAACGCGGCTTCTTTATTGTGACGGAAGATTGCCCGGGGTAGCGTGTTCCGCAAGAGGAAACTTTATTCCGCAGAACAGAATGACGCGTTCGCAACGCGGACTGCAAGGAGCGACGATGAACTGGAAGCCTGAACTTGACGAACTTGCGCGGCGCGAAGCCTTTGCGAAAGAAATGGGCGGCGCCGACAAGGTGAAGCGGCAGCATGATCAGGGCCGTCTTACGGTTCGCGAGCGCATCGACAAGCTGCTCGATCCGAAGACCTTCCACGAGATCGGCGCGATTTCAGGCGTCGGAGAATATGCGGAAAGCGGCGAACTCATTTCCGCCACGCCCGCCAATTGCGTATTCGGCCGCGGCAAGGTCGGGGACCGCCCCGTTGTCATCGTCGGTGACGATTTCACGGTGCGCGGCGGCTCGGCCGATGCGTCGATCTGGGCGAAGCCGATGATGGCCGAGCAGATGGCGCATGACTTCCGCCTGCCGATCATTCGGGTCATCGAAGGCTCAGGCGGCGGCGGCTCGGTGAAGACCATCGAAACCAAGGGAGCGGCCAACCTGCCCGGTGGCATCGGCGGGACGGAATGGTACTGGTACACGACCGCGAACATGGCGCGCGTCCCTGTTGTCGGTCTAGGTCTTGGATCGGTAGCGGGACTTGGTGCGGCGCGGCTCGCCGCCAGTCATTATTCCGTCATCACAAAATCGTCTGCGATGTTTGTGGCGGGGCCACCTGTGGTCGCGCGGCTCGGCCAATCGCTCGAGAAGCAGGAACTGGGCGGCTGGCAGATCCAGACCAAGGCCGGTGGTGTCGACCACGCAGTTGAAACCGAAGAAGAAGCCTTCGAATGTGCACGGAAGTTTCTGTCTTATCTGCCGTCGTCCGTGTTCGACCTGCCGCCGACCATTCCTTGCAATGATGATCCCGAGCGCGCTGACGAGATGCTGCTGAGCGCCGTGCCGCGCAACCGGAAGCAGGTCTACAAGATGCGGCCGATCATCGAGTCGGTGGTGGACCGTGGTTCGTTTTTTGAGATGGGCCAGAACTTCGGCCGGTCGATCATCACAGGATTTGCGCGCTTGCAGGGGCGAGCGGTTCTGGTGCTGGCCGGCGACCCCTTTATCTATGGGGGATCGTGGGCGGCGGACACGTGCCAAAAAGTAGTGCGCGCTGTTGATCTCGCTGAAACCTTCCATCTGCCGGTGGTCTATCTGATGGATTGCCCGGGTTTCGCGATCGGACTCGAAGCGGAAAAGGCCGCAACGATCCGGCATGGCGTTCGCGCGATGGCTGCCGTCAATCAGAGCACCGTGCCGTGGTGCACGATCATCATCCGTAACTCCTTCGGCGTTGCGGGTGTTGTGCATCAGCCTGCTGGCCGTTTCTCCCTGCGTTATGCATGGCCGTCGGCCTATTGGGGCTCGCTGCCGCTCGAGGGCGGCATTGAGGCCGCTTACCGTGCTGATATCGACGCCGCCGAAGATCCCAAGGCGAAGCTGGCTGAAATCCAGGACCGCTTGAACAAGCTGCGGTCGCCGTTTCGTACAGCGGAAAAATTCTGGGTCGAGGAGATCATCGATCCGCGCAAGACGCGATCGCTGCTTTGCGAGTTCGCAAGGCTGGCAGAGCCGCTGCGCACGCCAGGCGTCGCGAAGATGGCGATCAGGCCGTGATTATTTGGCGTCGGCGATGATCATCGCCGCACCTTTTTCCGCGATCATTGCGGTCGGCGTGTTGGTGTTGCCGGACGTGATGGTCGGCATCACCGATGCATCGATGACGCGCAACCCCTTGAGGCCGTAAAGGCGCAGGCGCTCATCGACCACGGCGAGAGGATCGCTGCTGGTGCCCATCTTCGCGGTGCCGACCGGATGGAAGATCGTGGTGCCGATGTCGCCGGCTGCCTTCGCCAAGGATGCATCGTCATCGCCGACGGATGGGCCGGGGAGATATTCCTGCGGATGATAGGCCGCGAGCGCGTGCTGTTTCATTAGCCTGCGCGTGACGCGAATGGCGTCAGCAGCAACCTGGCGGTCTTCCGGCGTCGACAGATAATTCGGGGCGATCGCGGGAGCCTGGTCCGGCGCATCGGATTTGATGCGGATCGTTCCGCGTGATGTTGGCCGCAGGTTGCAGGCGGCGATGGTGATCGCCGGGAAGCGATGCAACGGCTCGCCGAATTTATCCAGAGACAGCGGCTGGACGTGAAACTGGATGTTGGCGCGCTCCTGCCGCGCATCGGATCGCGTGAAGATACCGAGTTGCGACGGCGCCATGGTCAATGGCCCGCGCCGCCGCAACAGGTAATCGACACCCATCCAGCCGCGCCGGAACAGATTGTAATAGGTCTCATTCAGCGTGCGCACGCCTTCGACCTTGTAGATCGCGCGCTGCTGCAGATGGTCTTGCAGGTTGCGGCCCACGCCCGGACGGTCGAGCACGGTGTCGATGCCGAGCGGCGACAGCCATTCCTTCGGACCGATGCCGGAACGATGCAACACCTGCGTCGATCCCACAGACCCGGAGCACAGGATCACTTCGCCCCGCGTTCGTGCCTCGATGGTCTCGCCGCCCTGGCGGAAGCGCACGCCGACCGCGCGGCCGTTCTCGACGATCACCCTGTCGACCAGCACGTTGGTCTCCAGGCGCAGGTTTGGCCGCGACAGTGCAGGCTTCAGAAACCCGCGTGCCGATGACCAGCGCCGTCCGCGCTTCTGATTGACGTGGAAGTATCCGATGCCTTCGTTATCGCCGGTGTTGAAATCCGGTGTCTTGCGGATTCCCATTTCATGGGCAGCGTCCGCGACGGCATCCAGCACTTTCCAGGACAGCCGCGGGGCTTCGATCCGCCAACCACCGCCGACGCCGTGATGTTCGCTCTCGCCGAGGAAATGATCTTCGAGTTTCTTGAAAGCCGGGAGCACATCGTCCCAGCCCCAGCCGGTCAAGCCGAGCTGTCGCCAGTGGTCGTAGTCCGCTGCCTGTCCGCGCATCGAGATCATGGCATTGATTGCTGACGATCCGCCGATCACCTTGCCGCGCGGATAGGCCAGTGCACGGCCATTGAGACCGGCTTCCGGCTCGGTCTTGAACATCCAGTCGGAGCGGGGATTGCCGATGGCGAACAGATAGCCGACCGGGATGTGAAACCAGATCCAGTTGTCTCTGCCGCCGGCTTCCAGGACTAGAACGCGCTTGCGGGGATCAGCCGAGAGGCGGTTGGCGACGATGCATCCGGCGGTGCCGGCGCCGACGACGATATAGTCGAAATCCCCCTCCAGACGTTTCGCCATTCCCGATCCTGCGTTTCTCTAGTCAAATTGTTGAAGACTTTTCTTCTTATGGCCCCGGCCGGGGTTCGCTGTACAGTATGGTTCCGCGCAAGTCCCGTTTGCGCGGATATTGGGTCCCCTGCGGGCCCATGCTAGCCTTTGCCGTCTTGATCCTGTGAGGTTACCGCCGTGCCCATCCTCAACCGCGTCGCCGATCTGCAACCCGAAATTATGGGCTGGCGTCGCAATCTCCATGCCCATCCAGAGCTGATGTACGATGTGCACCGCACTGCGGCCTTCGTTGCCGACCGTTTGCGCGAATTCGGTTGCGATGAGGTCGCGACCGGCCTTGGACGCACCGGCGTGGTCGGCGTCATCAAGGGGCGAAAGCCGGTCAATGGCGGTGATCTGAAAGCGATCGGGCTGCGGGCCGACATGGACGCGCTGCCGATCGAGGAAGAAACCGGCGTCGCCTATCGCTCGACTGTGCCGGGCAAGATGCACGCCTGCGGGCACGATGGTCATACCGCGATGCTGCTCGGCGCGGCGCGCTATCTCGCCGAGACGCGGAATTTCGCCGGCGATGCCGTGATGATCTTCCAGCCGGCGGAAGAGGGCGGTGCGGGCGCCGAGGCGATGATCAAGGACGGCCTGATGGACCGTTTCAAGATCGAGCAGGTCTACGGCATGCATAACTCGCCGGGCATGCCGATCGGCACGTTTGCCACGCGCGTTGGACCTGCGATGGCCGCGACCGATCACATCAACATTCACATTGAAGGTCTGGGCGGACATGCCGCGCGACCGCACAAGAGCATCGACTCGGTGCTGGTCGGCGCCCAGCTCATTACGGCCCTGCAGTCGATCGTCTCCCGTAGCGTCGATCCGCTGGATGCCGCAGTGATTTCGATCTGCGAGTTCCACGCCGGGAACGCCCGCAATGTCATCCCGCAGACCGCGGAACTATTCGGCACCGCGCGGACGCTAACTCCCGAGGTGCGCGATTTGATCGAACAGCGGGTACAGGAAGTTGTGAACGGGGTGGCGCAGCTCTCGGGCGCGAAGATCACGCTGGATTACGAGCGCAGTTATCCGGTGCTGGTCAATCATCCCGCCGAAACGGCTATTGCCGCCCGCGTTGCGGCCGACGTCGCGGGTGAGGGCAATGTCAGTTCCGAGATTCCGCCGGTGATGGGCGCGGAAGACTTCGCCTATATGCTGGAAGCGCGGCCGGGCGCCTTCATCTTTATCGGGAATGGCGACAGCGCGGGGCTGCATCATCCTGCCTACAATTTTAACGACGACGCCATCGTCTATGGCTCGTCCTACTGGATCAAGCTGGTCGAAAGCCAGCTCGCAGGCTGACGACGAGTCGCTACCGGACGGTGCATCCTGTTCGGAACCATGATCATCACATCGCGTTGAGAGGCGGGAACGATCCCGTCAAACATGCGGAGTGGGACAATGGCAGCGAGGAAATCGGCGAAGAAGTCAGCCAAAAAGTCGGTCAGGAAATCAGCGAAGAAATCCGCACCGAAGCGGAGGGCCGCAAAGCGAGCTGTGCCGAACGATAAGGATCTCAACGATCTCTTTCATGACACGCTCAAGGACATCTACTTCGCGGAGAAGCAGATTTTAAAGGCATTGCCGAAGATGGCCAAGGCAGCTCAGTCGGCAGACCTGAGCGCCGCATTCAAGAAACATCATGGCGAAACCGAAGGCCAGGTCGATCGCCTTGAGCAGGTGTTCAAGTTGATCGACAAGCCCGCGAAGGCCAAAACCTGTGATGCGATCATGGGAATCCTCGACGAGGGCAAGGAGATCATGGACGAATACAAAGGCACCGAAGCGCTCGATGCCGGATTGCTGGCTGCCGCGCAGGCAGTGGAACACTATGAAATGTCGCGTTACGGCACGCTCAAGGCCTGGGCCATCCAGCTTGGCATGAACGAAGCTGTAAAATTGCTCGATGAAACGCTCCAGCAGGAACGCAAGACTGACAAAGACCTCACGGCGCTCGCTGAAGGTGCTGTGAATTCCGAAGCGCTTGCTGCGTGATCTATTTGCCCCTATCTCCGCTTGCGGGGAGAGGGGCTTACGCCGCATTCAGCTTGTGCAGGAACGAGGCTGCAAGCTTCAGGTCTTTCACGAAGTTGGCATACTCCCGCGCTTTGGCGTCTTCGTCCGGCAGCCGCAGCAGATAGGACGGGTGAACTGTGACCAGCGCCTTGGTCTCGGGTCCGGCTTCATCGAGATCGATCAGGTGGCCGCGGTTCTTGCCGATCGGCGTGATCTTGCCGAATACGGTTTGCGCCGCCGTTGCGCCCATCGCTACCACCAAGGCAGGTTTGATCGATGCGAGTTCGCGCTTGTACCATGGCCGGCAGGCTTTGATTTCAGGTGTATTCGGTTTCTGATGCAGGCGGATTTTTCCGCGCGGCACGAATTTGAAATGTTTCACCGCGTTGGTGACATACACCTTGTCCCTGTCGAGTCCGGCTTCCTCCAGTGCGCGGTTGAGCACCTGCCCGGCGGGGCCGACGAACGGCTTGCCGGCGAGGTCTTCTTTGTCGCCGGGTTGTTCGCCGACCAGCATGATTGGCGCGTGGTTTGGGCCTTCGCCAAACACAGTTTGGGTCGCATCCTTCCAAAGATGACAGGAGCGGCAATCGGCGGCCTCGGCGCGGATTGTAGCGAGGCTGCCGGGCTTTGTATGGACCGATGGTGATTTCATCGGTTCATCCCTCCGTTGCTGCGATGCGCGCGGCACTGAAGCCTCGCTGTCGATCATGGCCTGCGTCATGAGTCCGGCTTTTGCAATTAGCGTATCAATCAGCGGGGCCTCGGGAAGGTTCCGCCAGTATTTCTTGGGCATTTCCGCTTGCATGGCTTTGATCTTGAGCCGTGCGGGATTGAAGATGTTTGCGTAGTAGGTGCGCCAGATGTCTTCGAGCGGATCACTGGAGGGCGCGTCTGATTTCAACGCGCCAGGTGTGAAGATCGTCTTGCACCCGTCCCAGTGCGCGCAGCGATCCGGCGTGAGAATCGACCACGCCATATCGGCGAAACGGCGCTCGAAGAATGGTGCAGCCAGTTCCACGATATGATGGTCGGGCTCGAACCATGCGACGAAGCGAAAATCGTTGCCACGGCCGAATTCGCGAAACCGGACGAAGGCATGCATCTTGTGCTCGTCGCGGCGAACTTCTTTCGCGAGGGTCTGCACCCGGGCAACATCGGCATCGGTTGCCGCACCCATCAGGCGCGGGTGTGTCCGCAATCGCCAAAGCAGGCCATACAGCAATGCAAAGCGTTCCGGATTACGATTGAGGATCGCGGTTTTTGCGAGTTGCACGAAAGCAGCGGGCACGTTGAATGACTGTTCCGTATCGAAGGCGGGAATAGCGGAAGGCGTGAACAGGCCCGCGTCTCCCCCTGCCACGGTCCATGTCACATCGTTCGGCGCGATGCCGTTCGATGCGAGGGCCCGCGCAGCATTGCGCCACCCGTTGAAGTCCGTTTCGTTGTCGAGGCTGATGACGTGCAATTTAAAATCCGAATCCCATTTGTGTTGCCGGCGGACGGAACAATTGCAGCAGACGGTTGCTGTCGAGGAGTTGCGCTGGCGGCTTGTGGTCAGGAAGAACGATAAAGGGCAGCACCTTGTTCCGAGGAACGCGTAGGCGTGCGAGATCGGCGCTGCACAGGTTGGTGACGCGGCGCGCGGAAATAATGCGATCAACGGTTTTCACCCCGAAGCCGGGAACGCGCAGCAAATCCTCGCGGCTGGCGCGATTGACATCGAGCGGAAAGCGTTCGCGATGGCGTAAAGCCCACGCCAGTTTCGGATCGATGTCGAGAGGCAGCATGCCGCCTTCGAGCGGATCGGTGATCTCGCCGAGATCGAACCCGTAAACCCGCAGCAGCCAGTCGGCCTGATACAGCCGATGCTCGCGTATCAGCGGCGGCGCCTGCAAGGGAAGGCTGCGGCTGGCATCGGGAATTGGACTGAATGCCGAATAATAGACGCGCTTGAGTTTATAGGAGCCGTAGAGATTGGCGCTGGTTTCCAGAATGGTTTGATCGTTCGAGGTATCAGCGCCCACGATCATCTGTGTGCTTTGACCAGCGGGTGCGAAGCGCGGCGCTCGTTTGTCTTTCTTTGTTTCTTGCGCTTCATCGAGCTTGAGCCTGAGCCGGCCCATGGTTCGCCGGATGGCGCGGACGTCTTTTTCCGGCGCGAGTTTCGAGAGACTGCTCTCCGTCGGCACTTCGATGTTGATGCTGAGGCGGTCGGCATATTTCCCGGCCTCGGCGATCAGGGCTTCATCGGCTTCAGGGATTGTCTTCAGGTGGATGTAGCCGCGGAAATGATGATCTTCGCGCAGGCTGCGCGCGACGCGGACCACCTGCTCCATGGTGTAGTTCGGACTGCGAATGATGCCGGAGGAGAGAAACAGTCCTTCGATATAATTGCGCCGGTAGAAATCGAGTGTCAGCTTGACGGCTTCCTCCACGGTGAAGCGCGCGCGCTGAACATTTGAGGACGCGCGGTTGATGCAATAGAGGCAATCGTAGTTGCAGGCGTTGGTCAGCAGGATTTTCAGCAGCGAAATGCAGCGGCCATCCGGCGCATAGGAATGGCAGATGCCCATACCGGCATCGGTCGAGCCCATGCCCTTGCCGTTGCGGCTATCGCGCGTTTCCGTCCCGCTGGAAGCGCAGGAAGCATCGTATTTGGCAGCATCCGCCAGGATTTCGAGTTTGCGCTGAACGTCCATGGATCGAATCTCATTGTTTTCGTTAAAGAAAGAGGCCGTCCCAAAGTCCGGTTGACTCTCCGTTCGCTCTTAGCTTTATATTAGAACATATCATGAACAAATAAGTCCGTCATTCGTTCAATCGACCACAGATAACGGACCAGAATTTCCAGGAGCGGCCCATGACCGGCGCGCGCATGACCACGCTTGCGTCCCTGCGAGGGACCATCGGCCGCCTTGAGGGCGAAGCCGGTGGCCTTGCGCGCGTGGCGCTGGGCCATGTGGGTGCGGACACCGTGTTGCAGGGCGGGCTGGTGCGCGGCGCGCTTCATGAGGTCTTCGCCGAGGGTGGCCGTCATGGCGCGGCGGCGACGGGCTTTATTGCGGGGCTGGCACATCGCCTCGCGGGGCAGCGGCCGCTGGTTTGGGTGCGGCAGGATTTTGCGGATAGGGAATCCGGCGTGCTGTCGATGAGCGGCCTCAATGAACTCGGGCTTGATCCGCGTCTCCTGGTGACGGTCCGGGCAACGGATGCCGAGACGGCGCTGCGTGCCGCAGCCGACGCGATCGCCTGCGATGCGCTGGGTGCCGTGGTGCTGGATGTCTGGGGCGAAGTGCGGGCACTCGATCTGGTCGCAAGCCGCAGGCTGACGCTGGCCGCGCGCGCGTCGAATGTCACGTGCCTGATGTTGCGTACGGCCGCCACGCCGTCCGCCAGCACGGCGGAGACGCGGTGGGTGGTGCGTCCCGCGCCTTCACTTTCCGAAACCGAGGCGTGGGGCGCGCCGATGCTTGACGCACGCCTCATTCGCAACCGTCACGGCCAGACCGGACAATGGATCATGGAGTGGAAATGTGATGAGGGCCTCTTCCGTGAAGGCACGGCGCATTCTCAGCCTGTGGCTGCCGCGCCTGCCGACAGATCGCTTGAAGCGTCAGTTGTCGGGACAAGACGCCGCGCCGGATGATGCGCGTCCGTGTGTGGTCGTCGGAAAACTGAACAATGCGCTGCAAATTTCCGCGCTGAACGACGCCGCTGCCGATATCGGCCTTGAGATCGGGCTGCCGCTTGCCAACGCACGCGCGGTTTGTCCCGATGTGGAGGTGTTCGACGCGGACGAAGCGGCGGATGCAAAGTTGCTGGAAGATATCGCCGACTGGTGCAACCGCTTCACGCCGCTGGTGGCGCTCGATGCGCCTGATGGATTGCTGCTCGATATCAGCGGCTGTGCGCATCTGTTCGGCGGCGAGGCAGCGATGCTGCGCAACGTCTGCGGATCGCTGGCGCGGCAAGGTTTTGTCGTCAACGCGGCGATTGCCAGCACGCCGGTCTGTGCGCGCACCGTGGCGCGCGCGGCGCGAAGCTGCATCGTTCCCGATGGAGAGGAAGCGCGTGCCGTCGCACCTCTGCCGGTGTACGCGCTTGGTGCTGATGATGCGATCACACGAGGCCTGCGCCGCGCTGGTCTGAAAACGGTCGGCGATGTGGCGGCGCGCGCGCCGCATGAACTTGCCGCACGCTTCGGCGCGGCGTTCGTGAGTTTGTTGCAACAGGCGTTGGGGCAGGCCGACGCGCCGATCTCGCCTCGCAAGCCGCTGCCGGATTTCATGGTGGAAAAGCGTTTCGCCGAACCGGTCGCCACCCACACTGTGATCGCAGCCATTCTTTCCGGTCTGGCGCAGATGCTGGTCGCGGCGATGGACAAGCAAGGCAAGGGCGCGCGGCAGTTGGAGGCCAGCTTTTTCCGCACCGACGGCGCGGTACGCACTATCACGGTGGAGACTGGACAGCCGGTCACCAGGGTCAATGTCGTCGATCGTCTGTTCCGCGAGCGGCTCGATGCGCTGGCCGATCCGCTCGATCCCGGCTTCGGGTTCGATCTGATCCGCCTGTCGGCCAGCCGCGTCGAGATTGTGGTGCAAGAGCAGCGCGATTTTGATACCCGTACCCGGGACAATGATGAAGTGGCGGCGCTGGCCGACCGTCTCGCCGCGCGTCTTGGCGGCAGGCGCGTTGTCGTTCATCTGCCGCAGGATACGCATATTCCGGAACGCGCTGCGCTGGCTGTTCCGGCGCAACAACATCTCGCCGCGGCTTCTAGCGCCGAGTGGCCTGCGCGCGCCGAAGCCGAACCGCCGCTGCGCCCGCTGCGGCTGTTCGAGCGGCCGGAAGAAATCAAGGTCACTGCTGCCGCGGTCCCTGACGGACCTCCGCCCCGGTTTACGTGGCGGCGTGCGACCCATGCGGTGGTGCGTGTCGAGGGGCCGGAGCGCATCGCCATGGAATGGTGGAGACAGAAGCCAGAAACGCTGACGCGTGATTATTTCCGCGTCGAGGATGCGGAAGGGATGCGCTTCTGGATTTATCGCGATGGTCTTTACGGCAGCGAACTTGTCACCGACGAGGGCGAACCGGTTCAGCCGAAATGGTTCGTGCATGGGCTGTTCGCATGAAAGTCACCGACTATGCGGAAATCGGGATCACGACGAACTTCTCGTTCCTGCGCGGCGGATCGCAGCCGCAGGAATATGTGCATCAGGCCGGCGAATTTCGCATTCCGGCTATCGGCATCGCCGACCGCAACACACTGGCCGGTGTCGTGCGCGCCTACAAGGAACTCGGGAACCCAGATGTCAAATTCAAACCCAGATTGCTGATTGGAGCCCGCCTCGTATTTATCGATGGAACGCCGGATATCCTGATCTATCCGCGCGACCGCGCCGCCTATGGCCGGCTGTGCCAGTTGCTGACGCGCGGCAAACTCAAGGCGGAGAAGGGTGAGTGTCATCTCACGCTCGACGATCTGCTCGATTTTGCCGAAGGGCAGTTGCTCGTTCTTGTGCTGCCGCACCGTTTTGAGGCTGCAACGGCCTTGAAGGTTCTCGATCGATTGAAGCGCAGCCGCGCCGACGGTGCAAAAGACATATGGCTCGCTGCGAGCCTGTTGTATCGCGGTGATGATAGGCGGCGTCTTGGCAGGCTTCAGCGTCTTGCCGTTTCGGTTCGCGTACCGCTGCTGGCGACCAACGAGGTGCTTTACCATCACCCGGCGCGCCGGCTCTTGCAGGATGTGCTGACCTGTATCCGGGAAAAGACGACGATCATGCGTGCCGGCAGGCGGCTCGAAGCCAATGCCGAGCGGCATCTGAAACCCGGCTTCGAAATGGCGCGGCTCTTTCGCGATCTGCCCGAAGCGGTTGCGGAAACGATGCGCTTCGCCGATCGCATCACGTTCACGCTCGACGAACTCAAGTATCAGTATCCGGATGAACCTGTCCCAGCGGGGAAAAGCGCGCAGCAGCATCTCGAAGATCTGACATGGGCAGGCGTCGAAAACTATTTTCCAAAGGGGATCGACGACAAGCTGCGCGGCACGCTGATCAAGGAACTCAGGCTGATCGAAAAGCTCAAATACGCGCATTACTTTCTGACGGTGCATGACATCGTCCACTATGCCCGCAGCCAGAATATCCTGTGTCAGGGGCGGGGTTCAGCCGCGAATTCAGCCGTCTGCTACATGCTCGGCATCACCTCGGTAAATCCCGCCGAAACGGATGTGCTGTTCGAACGCTTCATCTCCGAGGAACGGCTCGAGCCTCCCGATATCGATGTCGATTTCGAGCATTCCCGACGTGAAGAGGTGATGCAATACGTCTATCGCCGCTATGGCCGCCACCGGGCTGCGATTGTCGCCACCGTCATTCATTATCGTCCGCGCAGCGCCATCCGCGATGTGGGCAAGGCGCTCGGCCTGACCGAAGATGTGACAGCCGCGCTCGCCGATACGGTGTGGGGTAGTTGGGGCACAGGGGTCAGCGATATGCAGATCAGGCAGGCGGGCTTCGATCCGCAGAATGGCATGATCCGCCGTGCCGTTGAACTCGCCACCGAGCTGATCGAGTTTCCGCGCCACCTGTCGCAGCATGTCGGCGGCTATGTGCTGACACAGGACAATCTCGACACTTATGCCCCCATCGGCAATGCCGCGATGGATGATCGCACCTTCATCGAGTGGGACAAGGACGACATCGACACGTTGAAGATGATGAAGGTCGACGTGCTGGCGCTCGGCATGCTGACCTGCATCCGCAAGTGCTTCGACCTGATTGAACATCACAAGGGCAGGCGATACGAACTGGCGGACATCAAGGCGGAGAATGAAGATAGCGGCCCGGTCTTCGACATGCTGTGCCGGGGTGAATCGCTCGGTGTCTTCCAGGTCGAAAGCCGCGCGCAGATGAATATGCTGCCGCGCCTGAAGCCACGTACCTTCTACGATCTTGTCATCGAGGTCGCCATCGTCCGGCCAGGTCCAATTCAGGGCAACATGGTGCATCCATATCTGAAGCGGCGGCAGATGAAAGAGGAGGAGATCGAATATCCCTATCCGAAGGGCGGCAACAAGAATGAACTGAAGGACGTGTTGCGAAAGACGCTCGGCGTGCCGCTGTTTCAGGAACAGGCCATGCGCATCGCCATGGCGGCGGCGGAATTCACGTCCGAAGAAGCCAATGGTCTGCGACGCGCGATGGCAACGTTCCGCAATGTCGGCACCATGCCGAAGTTCGAGGAGCGCATGGTCGGTCGCATGATCAAGCGCGGATACGATCCGAAGTTCGCGCAAAGCTGCTTCGATCAGATCAAGGGCTTCGGCAGCTATGGATTTCCCGAAAGTCACGCGTCGGCGTTCGCGCAGCTTGTCTATGTGTCGTCGTGGCTCAAGCATTACCATCCCGATGCATTTTGCTGCGGTCTCTTGAATTCGCAGCCGATGGGATTTTATGCACCCGCGCAGATCGTTGGTGACGCGCGCAAGAACGGCGTCACGGTGCGCGAGATCGATGTATCTCACAGTTTTGGGCAGAATACCCTGGAAGAGCGGACCGGAAAGTATTGCGCCGTGCGGCTGGGCTTCCGGCAGATCGACGGTTTTGATGTCTACGATCTGGACGAGGAGAAACTGGACGAGAGCAAGCCGCCGGAGTTGCGGGCAAGAAAAAGGTCCCGCAAGGATTACTGGGATCAGCGCATCGCCGCCGCGCGATTACGAAAACCATTCACCTCTCTGGAGGACTTCGCCCGTGAAACGCGGTTGCCGAAGCGCGCCCTGATCCTGCTGGCGGATGCAGATGCGTTCCGCTCGCTCGGGCTCGATCGCCGCGAGGCGCTGTGGACGGTGCGGCGGTTGCCGGACGATGTTCCATTGCCGTTGTTTTCCGCCGCGGCGGCGCGCGAACAACCCGATGAAGCCGCTCAGCCGTTACCCGAAATGCCGCTGCCGGAGCAGGTGGTTGCCGACTATCAGACCATCAGGCTGTCATTGAAGGGACATCCGATGGAATTCCTGCGGCTGAAGTTTGCGGAAGAGGGAGTGGTGGCGTGCGAAGCTGTCGCTCATGCCCATGACAGACAGCGGGTGCGCTGTGCCGGCGTGGTGCTGGTCCGGCAGCGGCCCGGCAGCGCCAAGGGTGTCGTTTTCATGACGCTGGAGGATGAGACCGGCATCGCCAATATCGTGGTGTGGCCGAAAGTGATGGAGAAATTTCGCAAGGAAGTAATGGGCGCGCGGCTGATCGAGGTGCAGGGGACCATTCAGAGCAGCCCGGACAGGGTGGTCCATCTGGTGGCGGAGCGTTTGTTTGATCGCTCCCATGACCTGATGAATCTCGCCAACGATGCGCTTGGTCGGAAACATCCGATCCCTCCCGGTGCGGATATTGTCGAGCCACTGGAGGATGAACAGAAGGCGCATTCGGACAGCCCCGTTCACAAAATACGCCATCCGCGCAATGTGCGTATCCTTCCACGCTCGCGGGATTTTCACTGATACGATTTGTGAATTGCTTCGGCCTTCGTCATCCGCTCAATGGGGCGGCTGATGCCGGAGCCGCGCCATGAAGTCCGTACACGATATTCTCGCTGATCTCTGGACCCTCGGCGGCGGCGAACCTTCTGCGCTCGATGCCGTCACGCTGACGGGACGCGAGCCAATCCTCCCGTCGTCCTTCCGCGTCGGCGCCGCTTCGCAGGTCACGATTGCAGCCGCCGGTCTTGCCGCAGCGGAAATATGGAAAGCCCGCAGCGGCGAGGCACAAGGTATTTCGGTCGACATGATGCACGCGGCCGTCGAGTGCCGCAGTGAGCGATATCTGCGGGTCGATGACAAACCGCCGCCGCCGGCGTGGGACGCCATTGCAGGTGTCTATAAAACGGGCGACGGACGCTTCGTGCGTCTCCACACCAATTTTCCGCATCACCGCGACAATGTCTGCAAGGTGCTGGCCTGCAAACCGGAGCGCGACGATGTCCAGCGCGCTTTGATGCAATGGAAAGCCGAAGCATTCGAGACCGACGCTTATGCAGGCGGATGCGTCGTTTCGATGATGCGGTCGCATGACGAGTGGCTCGCAACGTCCCAGGCGCAGGCCCTTGAACCATTGCCGCTAATACAGATCGAGAAAATCGGCGAAGCTGCGCCGCGTCCATGGCCTGCCGGTGATCGCCCGCTGGCGGGATTGCGTGTGCTCGATCTCTCGCGGGTCATCGCCGGTCCGGTCGCAGGTCGTACGTGGGCGGCGCATGGCGCGGATGTCATGCTGGTTTCCTCGCCGAATTTGCCTTCGATCCCGTGGCTCGTCATCGATACCGGCCGCGGCAAGCTGACGAGTTTCGCCGATCTCAAGACGGAGCAGGGAAGGAACGTGCTGCGCGACCTGCTGGCGTCAGCCGATATTTTTTCTCAAGGCTACCGGCCGCAATCGATCGCCGCGCTCGGCTTTTCGGCGGAAGACGCGGCCCGGATCAGCCCGGGCATCGTTTACGTATCCATGTGCGCCTATGGTCACGCCGGCCCCTGGGCAGGCCGACGCGGCTTCGACTCCCTGGTCCAGACCTCAACCGGGTTCAACCACGCCGAGGGCAAGGCCGCCGGAATAGACGGACCGAAGGAGTTGCCAATGCAGATCCTCGACCACGCCACGGGGTATCTGATGGCGTTCGGTGCCATGATGGCGCGTTTGCGGCAGGCGCGGGAGGGCGGAAGCTGGCATGTGAAGGTTTCGCTGGCGCAGACCGGGCGCTGGCTCTGGAACCTGGGCCGGCTGGACGATGGCTTGGCGGCGGCAGACCTCACGGCGGACCAAATTCTGCCGTTTATCGAGCAAAGTGCATCGGGTTTTGGTGCACTGCGGGGTGTTCGTCACGCGGCGGTGATGTCGGCAACTCCTGCATTCTGGCGCCGCCCGGCAATGCCCCTCGGGTCCCACGAGACGATGTGGCCTTCATTCTGCTGACGTTAACCGAAAATAATGTCCATGCCGTCGGTTTTTGATTGTCCTAAATAGGAAGAGGAACTATTAGCCTGACAGGCTGCGTCGGCTCGTCGCAGGATAACGGATTTCGAATGACCGACAAGACAACCATACTGAGTGCTCTGATTGCCCGGATTCAGGCTATGCCCCGGCAGCGGTTGGCTATGGGCGCTGGCGTGGCTGTGATTGCCGGGCTAGCGGCGTTTGGCCTGACGTTTGTGGGGGCTTCGCCCAAAAACCATTCCGACGTCTCCAGCCAATCTCGAAAGGGTTTGCTGCGCTATACGCCGACGGCGGCGGAATGGGCCAGCTTGACTGTTCAGCCGGTGGTTGAACGCGCGTTCCGCGCCGAGCATGTCACAGAAGGTAAGATCGCGGTCGATGAAGATCGCTCGACGCCGGTCTTCTCGCCTTATGCCGGCCGCGTCACCAAGCTGCTGTCGCGGCCCGGCGACAGGGTCACGCAGGGGCAGTCGCTGTTCGTGATCGAGGCTGCCGACAATGTTCAGGCGCAGAACGATTTCATCACGGCGGCGACAGCGCTGAACAAGGCGAAGTCACAGCTCGAACTGGCCCAGATCCAGGACAAGCGCGCCCGCGATCTTTATGAAGGCAAGGCCGCGCCGCTGAAGGACTATCAGCAATCGCAGGCAGCGCTGATATCCGCACAGAACGACATGCGCGCGAGCGAGACGGCGTTGGAAGCCGCGCGCAGTCGGCTGCGCATGCTCGGCCTGACCGACGAGGCCATCACGGCCTTTCAGGACAAGGGCCGCATCAATCGCGAAACGACGATCTTCTCGCCGATCGCCGGCACGGTCGTACAGCGCAAGGTTGGCCCCGGACAATACGTCAATGCCGGTGCGAGCGACCCGGTGTTCGTTGTCGGCGATCTGTCGACGGTCTGGCTTACGGCGTTCGTACGCGAAACCGAAGCGCCCGCCATCGAGGTTGGCCAGGAAATTATGTTCAGCGTTCTCGCGTTTCCGGGTCGCACCTTCAACGCGCGCATCAATTATGTTTCGGCGGCCATCGATCCGACGTCGCGCCGTCTGATGGTCCGTGCCACCATCGACAATCCCGGCGAAGCCTTGAAGCCGGAGATGTTCGCCAACGTGACCATCTATTCCGCGGGCGACCGTCCGGCCGTCGGCGTGCCCCGGCAGGCGCTCATCTACGAGGGCGATCAGGTAAGGGTCTGGGTTGTGCGCGACGACAAGTCCATCGAACTGCGCCAGATCAAGATTGGTATGACCAATGGCGATCTGGTCGAAGTGAAGAGCAATCTGTCTCCGAACGAGAATATCGTGACTCGAGGCAGCCTGTTCATTGATCGCGCTGCGTCAGGCAGCTAGTCCGCTCCGTGTCTTTCCCCGACGTCATACGCTCCCGCTGAAAGACCGGTCTCGATGGATCGCCTTGTCGCTCTTGCTGTAAACCGCCGCTACCTCATGGTGGCGCTGTTCGTCATCACGATGGTCGGCGGTGTCATCGCCTTCCAGCAGTTGAACATCGAGGCCTACCCCGATCCCACGCCGCCGATGGTCGACATCGTGACGCAAAGTCCCGGCCTGTCGGCCGAGGAAATTGAACGTTACATCACCATTCCGATCGAAACGCAGGTCGCGGGTCTGAAGAACCTGCGGACGCTTCGTACCATCTCGCTTTACGGTCTGTCGGACGTCAAACTTCAGTTTTCATTCGATTATACCTACGACGAAGCCTTGCAGCAGGTGCTCAACCGCCTGTCGCAGCTCAGCCCCTTGCCGGGCAATGTGCAGCCGCAGATTTCTCCGTTGAGCCCGATCGGCGAAATCTTCCGCTATCGGCTGGTAGGACCGCCGAACTACAGTGTTCTGGATCTGAAGACGTTGCAGGACTGGGTGTTGCAACGCCGCTTCCGCAGCGTGCCCGGCGTGATCGATGTCACGAGCTGGGGCGGCAAGACCAAAACCTACGAGCTTCAGGTAGATTTCAACAAGCTGACGGCATTCGGCCTGACGCTGCCGCAGGTGCTGCAGGCCGTCGGCAACGCCAATATCAATGTCGGCGGCAACACCGTCAACATCGGCACGCAGTCCGCGGTTGTTCGCGGCGTCGGCCTGATCCGTTCCATCGACGATCTGGCCACCACCATGATCTCGCAAAGCGGCGGCAATCCCGTGCTGGTGCGTGACATTGCAACCGTGACGGTGGGCGAGAAGCCGCGTCTCGGCGTCGCCGGCATGAACGCGGACGACGATATCGTTCAGGGCATCGTATTGATGCGCCGTGGCGAGCAGAGCTCGCCGACCATCGCGCGCGTGGAAAAGCTTGTCTCAACGATCAACAACTCGAATATCTTGCCGCCGGGCGTGCGGATAGAACGCATCTATGATCGCAAGGATCTGATCGACACCACGACGCACACCGTACTCCACAATATGGTGGTGGGCATCCTTCTAATCGTCCTGCTGCAGTGGCTGTTCCTGGGTAATCTGCGCAGCGCGGTGATCGTGGGCGCCACGATTCCGTTCGCGCTGTTTTTTGCCGTCATCATCATGGTGCTGCGCGGTGAATCCGCCAACCTTCTGTCGGTGGGCGCCATCGACTTCGGTCTCATCGTGGATGGCACGGTCATTATGGTCGAGGCGATTTTCCGCAGACTATCGCAGACCACCGTACTGTCCGCGTCTGAAGAGCGGGTCATCTCGCCGGAAACCATTATGGGCATGAAAGCCCATGCCATTCTCAGCGCGGCAGCCGACGTCTCCCGGTCGATCTTCTTTGCTGCGGCGATCATTATCGCGGCGTTCCTGCCGCTGTTCACGCTGAGCGGCGTCGAAGGTCACATTTTCGGACCGATGGCAAAGACCTACGCTTATGCCCTGGCAGGCGGATTGCTCGCGACCTTCACGATCACTCCGGCGCTGAGCGCGATCATTCTTCCTGCGCATATCCAGGAAACTGAAACCCGCATCATGCAATGGCTGCATCGCGTTTATATGCCGCTGCTGCATTGGGCGATCAGCAGCCGGCGGATCGTAATGGCTTCTGCGGGATTACTCGTCATCCTCACATTCGTTGCTGTGCGGATGCTGGGTCTCGAATTTCTGCCGAAACTCGAAGAAGGCAATCTCTGGATCCGCGCGACACTTCCACCGACCATTTCGCTCGAGGAAGGCAACTCCTACGTCAACGAAATGCGAAAGCTCATCCGCTCGCGGCCGGAGGTGGAATCGGTCGTATCGCAACACGGTCGGCCCGACGACGGCACCGATGCGGCAGGTCTGTTCAATGCGGAATTCTTTGCGCCGCTGAAGCCGATCAACGAATGGCCGGGTTCGCGCGACAAGGACGACCTGACGAGCGATCTTCTGGGGCAACTCCAGAAGAGATTTCCCGGCGTCGAGTTCAATTTCTCGCAGTATCTGCAGGATAACGTCGCCGAAGCTGTGTCCGGCGTGAAGGGCGAGAACTCGATCAAGCTGTACGGCAGCGATCTTGAGGAATTGACCAAGACCGCCAACAAGATCAAGTCGGTGCTCTCGACGGTGAAGGGCATCACTGACTTGTCGGTTTTTACATCGCTGGGGCAGCCTACGATCCAGATCGACATCGATCGCGCACGGGCCGCACGGTATGGCCTCTCGCCGGGTGACATCAACGCGACCATCCGTGTCGCGATTGGCGGTGACAGCGCGGGCGATCTGTACGAGCCCGGCAGCGACCGTCATTTTCCGATTGTGGTTCGCCTTGCGCCTGAATACCGCAAGAGCGCCGAAGCGATTCAAAATCTGCGCATCGGCGCGCAGGGACCGAACGGGATCCAGCAGGTTCCCCTGTCGGAAGTAGCTTCAATCAAACTCGTATCCGGCGCGGCCTATATCTATCGCGAACAGCAGGAGCGCTATCTGCCGATCAAGTTCTCGGTGCGCGAGCGCGACCTTGGCAGCGCCATTCAGGAGGCGCAGGACAAGGTGGCGGAGCAGGTCCAGCTTCCTGCCGGCTCGCATATGGAATGGGTCGGAGAGTTCGGAAATCTTCAGGATGCGATCCGGCGGTTGTCTATCGTGGTGCCGATCAGCCTTGCGCTAATCGCCATTCTGCTGTGGTTCAACTTCGGATCGATGCCCGACACTCTCTTGGCGATGAGTGTGATTCCGATGGCGATCTTCGGCGGTGTGCTTGGATTGCTGTTCAGCGGCATTCCGTTCAGCGTGTCAGCGGCAATCGGATTCATCGCGCTGATGGGCATTGCGGTGATGGATGGCATCATCATTCTGTCGCAATACAACCAGCTTATCGACGAGGGATACAATCGCGTCAGGGCGGTCATAAAGACCGGCGAGCTTCAGTTGCGCCCGGTGCTGATGACCTGCGTCGTCGCAGGCATTGGTCTTCTGCCGGCAGCCATGTCGGAGGGAATCGGGTCTCAGGTGCAAAAGCCGCTCGCGGTGGTGGTCGTGACCGGCATGGCGGTGGCGCCGCTGGTCATCCTGATCACGCTGCCGGTCCTGATTTTGATGTTCTCGCGCCGGGTGCGCTAAGAGCTATCGTCCCGACGGCGTGCGTACGCCGTGCCAGGCGTCGCGGACCTGATGATAGTGGACCTCGGGCAGGTAGTCCGGCGTACTGAGGCCAAGTGTTCTGACGTCGAGACGGCCGATTGCGCTCAGCAGGGTATATGAGGCGATCACGCGGTCGCGCTGTGCCAGAATCTGGCGGGACCGCGCGGCCGTGAGATCCTGCTGTGAATTGAGCACATCGATGGTGGTGCGCTGTCCGGCCTGCGCCTCGCGCCGGACGCCCTGCAAGGCGATGTTCGCCGACTTCACCTCGGCCTCGGCGGCGGCCAGCGCGACCTTGGTGCCCTCGCTGCTGATCCAGGCGCTGATGGCCGCAGTGCGGGCCTGATTTCTGACCTGTTCCAGCACGAGCCGGCTCTGGACCGCGGTTTCCTTGGCCTGGCGCGTCTGCGAGGCCGCCGTTCCGCCGTCATAGATCGGCACGGTGAGGGCACCGACCACGGAGGCCTGATCGGCGCGCTTAGTGCCGAGATTGGGGTCGCCGTCTGTGCTGCGGTTGACGTTGCCCTGCACATTTAACTGGGGCAGCAGGCTGCTTTCGGCGACGCTTATGGTGGTGGTGGCAACATCGACGTCGTAGGTCGCTGCGATGACCGCGGGATTTTCGCGAATCGAGCTGTCGATGGCGTCCTGCCGGCTTTTCGGAACAAAGCGGTCGACCGTCTGAGCCGGTGCAAGGCTGCCGGGCATGTTGCCGATCACCTGCGCATAGATGGCGCGGCTGGTTTCCAGCGCGACTTCCGCAGCGTTGAGGTCTGCGAGGCCCCGGCTCAGCCGCGCCTCGGCCTGAGCGGTGTCGGTCGGGGTAACGTCGCCGGCGTCGAGGCGCTTCTTGGTAATGCCGAGGGTCTCACGCAGGAATGCGACGTTGCCGCGCTGGGTCTCGACCAGAGCCTGATTCGAGATCACGTTCATGTACGCGGTGACGGCATCGAGCAGGACGCCCTGACCGGTGTTGCGCAAGGCCTCCCGGCCGGACAGCACCTGAAATTCCGCAACACGGACGCTGTTGGAGGTTTTGAAGCCGTTAAACAGGTTTTGCGTGACCGTCACGCCGATGGTCCACGGCTTCAGGGTCGCGGTCTGGATGGTGTTATCCAGAAGCAGATTGCGAACCGGTTGCAATCCGGCGCTGAGACTCGCGACGATCTGCGGACGATAGCCGGCCAGCGCCTGCGGCACGTTTTCGTCGGTGGCGCGCTGCTGGGCTCGGCCGGCATTGAGCTGCGGATTGGACTGATAGGCTTTGACCAGCGCCTCGTTCAGCGTCTCGGCCCGGGCCTGCGCCCCGAATCCGGCAGATAGCGCGAGACCGATAGCGACGCCCGACACACCAAGGCGCCAGCCTACGCCACCAAACCCTGAAGAACGCCGAGCCATCGTTTTCCGTAACAATCCGAGATTCACAGCAGCGGTGGGATTGCACCATCCGGCAGCTTCATTCGTACACTGTTTAGAGGCCGATGTTCGCTCGGGCAAACCTCTGAACACAGAAAATCGCCGACTGTGACTATGTACACCGCTTTGTTATCAACCAGGCCTGTATTGTCTTGACCGATCAATGTCCTACGGTGAAATTCCGGCACGGTGGCTAAGTGTCGCGCGCCCTTATGCGATGACCGCGGCCTGTCCGGCGGAGTGGACCAGCAGACATCCGATGCCAAGAATCTTCTCCGACCCTGAGGCGATCGCGGACGATATCATTCGCGAGGTCGGACCAAGGCTTGTGGTCGGTCTGCCTTTGGGCCTCGGCAAGGCGAATCACATCGTCAATGCGTTGTTTCGGCGGGCCCTGAATGACCGCTCGATCCATCTGACCATTTTCACGGCGTTGACACTTGAGAAGCCGACACCGTCGGCCGATCTCGAACGGCGATTTATCGGACCCGTGATAGACCGGCTGTTCGGCGGCTACCCGGATCTGGATTACGCCAAGGCACTGCATGCCCGGGCACTCCAGCCGAATATCGAGATCGTCGAATTCTTCTTCCTTGCAGGCAAGTGGCTCGGCAATGCCTATGCGCAACAGCACTATATCTCGGCGAACTACACCCACGCCTCGTCATACTTGCTGACCCGCGGCGTCAACGTGATCGCCCAACTGGTGGCCAAGCGCATCGTCGATGGCCAGACCAGATACAGCCTCAGCGGCAATACCGACACCACGCTCGATCTGATGCGGGCGCGCGCCGAGGGCCGGATCGCGTTCAAGATTGTGGGGCAGGTGAACTCCGAACTGCCGTTCATGCCGGGGCAGGGCGATCTGGCGGGGGATGAATTTCATGCGGTGCTGGACAGTCCGGAGACCGATTTCCCGCTGTTCGCGCCGCCATCAGAGCCGATCTCGGACACCAAGTACGCCATCGGGCTGCATTCTGCTGGATTGATCCGCGATGGCGGCACCTTGCAGATCGGTATTGGACAGGTCGGCGATGCGCTCGCACAAGGATTGATCGTTCGTCATCGTGATAGTGCAGCCTATCGCGAAATCATGTCACGGTTGGCTCCGGGGCAGGCGTTGCGCGAGGCAGGACCATTCACGGCCGGTCTTTACGGCGTCAGTGAAATGTTTTTCGAGGCGTTTCTCGCGCTGATCGATGCCGGCGTGCTCAAGCGCGAGGTCGATGGCGCGCTGCTGCACGCCGCGTTCTTCCTCGGCCCGAAATCCTTCTACCGTGCTCTGCGTGAAATGAACCCTGAGCAGATCGAACGCATCCAGATGGTGCCGGTCTCATTCACCAACCAGCTCTATGGCGGCGAGGATGCCAAGCGGCGAGCGCGTGTCGATGCACGGTTTGTCAACAACGCGATGATGGCGACGTTGATGGGAGCCGTGGTCTCCGACGGTCTCGATAACGGTCAGGTCGTGAGCGGCGTCGGCGGTCAGTATAATTTCGTGGCGCAGGCCTTTGCGCTCGAGGGCGCACGCTCGATGCTGACGCTGGAATCGACGCGCGGTTCCGGCAAGAAAGTCGCGTCCAATGTGCGATGGTCCTACGGGCATACCACGATCCCGCGTCACCTGCGCGATGTTATTGTCACCGAATACGGCGTTGCCGATCTTCGCGGCCAGTCGGATGCCGATGTGATCGCGGCGATGCTGAATGTGACGGATACGCGGTTTCAAGGCGAACTGATGCGGCAGGCGAAAGAGGCGGGCAAACTGCCGAAGGCATACGAGATTCCGGCCGTCCACCGCGAGAATTTCCCGGACCGCGTCGCCGCAGCCCTGAAGCCGTCACGTGATGCCGGATTGCTGCCGGCATTCCCCTTCGGCAGCGACTTCACGGACGTCGAACAGCGGCTGATCCCGGCCCTTCAGATTCTGAAGGAGGCGACCGCCAGTCCGCTGGCTTTGCTCGGACTGGCATGGGAAGGCCGCCGCGACAACCATTCCGCCGAACTGGCAGCAGCATGTCTTGCGCGTATGCAACTCGAACGGCCGACGTCCTTTGCCGACCGGTTCTATCGCGCCCTGCTGATCGCCGCGCTGGCGCGGAGCAGCCAGACCTAGCGGTGCTTGAAGTTCGGCTTCCGCTTCTCGATGAAAGCGGCCATGCCTTCTGAACGATCCTCAAGCGCAAACGTCGCGTGGAACAGATCGCCCTCGACATTCATGCCTTCGGCGAGCGGTGTTTCCAGCGCGCGGTTGACGGCGCTCTTTGCCATCGCGACCGCAGGCTGCGACATCGATGCGATCTTCTCCGCGATCGCGAGCACTTCTTCCATCAGCTTATCGGCGGGGAAAATACGGCTGACGAGGCCCGAGCGCTCGGCCTCCGCCGCATCCATCATGCGGCCGGTGAGGCACAGGTCCATCGCCTTGGATTTGCCGACCGCGCGCGTCAGCCGCTGTGTGCCGCCAAGGCCCGGAATGGTGCCGAGCGTAATTTCGGGCTGACCGAATTTAGCGGTGTCGGACGCGATGATGATGTCGCACATCATCGCAAGTTCGCAGCCGCCGCCGAGCGCATAGCCGCTGACAGCCGCGATGGTCGGCTTCTTGCAGGTCGCAACGCGATCGCCGCCGATATCCATGAAGTCTTCGCTGAACATGTCGATGAATTTCTTCGGCTGCATTTCCTTGATGTCGGCGCCGGCGGCGAATGCCTTTTCGTTACCGGTGACGACAATGCAGCCGACACCAGTATTGGCCTCGAGCTGATCGATCGCGATCGCAATTTCCTTGAAGACACCAAAGGAGAGAGCGTTGAGCATTTTGGGCCGGTTGATCTGCACGATGCCGACCGCGCCCCTGGTCTCAACGATGATGTGCTCGAATGCTGACATGTTTCGCCCCTTGAAGGATGTCTGAGGATCAGCGCCTGCGCGCCGTTGTGCGGCAATGTGCCTTCCGGGGCTGGTCTCCGCAAGACCGGGGATGTCAGGGCTGATCGTCACGTGCGCAACAAAAACGCCGGTTCGCAAGGCTGCGGACCGGCGTTTGCGTCTGATGCAGACGGTGTTTGCGTCAGCTGATCAGCAGACGGGCCGCCGATGCCAGTGTCAGCAGGCTTCCGAACGCGATGAAGATCTTGCCGATCAGCGATGTCTTGCTCCACGGGTCCCCGTCATCAGTCTTGAATACGGGCTTTTCCGATGCCGATGTCGCCCGGATGATCTTGCCGCTCTGGACCGGCGCCGGCTGAACTGCGACGGGGGCGGCCGGAGCGCCGGAATCCTGCGCGGTCTCGGCCGTCGCAGCGCGGTCGGCATCGGTCAGTTGGTCGGCGGCAGCAAGCTGCATGCCGTCCACGACCGGAGCATCGGTGCTGTCGAGAGCGGCGAAATTCCTCGCCTGGTCTTCCGCCAGGGCCTGGGCGCGGGCATTGGCGACCGAAGCCGGCAACTCGGTCTTGCTCTGACTGGCGGTCTTGGCCTCGCTACGCGCCGGCTTGTCCTCCCATGTCTCTGGAGCCTCGATAATCTTCGACGAGACCTTCGATCCTGCCTTCTTCGCGTATCGCGTTGACTTGATGGCGTATCGCGCTGATTTGGATTTCTTCGCAGCCACGCGCTGCTTTTTGAATTTGGAGAGAACAACGGGACGGTTGGTCGAGGTGACCTTCGCGGCTTTTTCAGTCTTGGTTGTCGATTTGGCGGCCATCGCCGGCTCGACTGAAAAGCTCATCCAGATTCCGGCGGCAGCGACCAGCGCCGCTAATCCTGCACTCCTAATCCGCATGGCAATTTCCCCTTTTGCCAGAGCCTCCAGCACAGGGAACAGACCGGTGCGGAATGGCCACAGGACGGCAGAAAGAGGGAATCTTGTGATCTTTTGCCCTAAAAAAGGCCCACAGCCGGAGCCCCGCGCAGCCTCGTTCGATCTCGGGAACCAAATCGTTCACGATTGCGTGATTGCAATTTCTCCCCGTAACACTTTAGGAACAGGAGCGAATTGCCTTGATAGGAGCGCGCGTGCGCGGACGTGAGGACGAGTGGACCGATCTGATGCGATCGGCCAATGCCGGAGACAACGCCGCATATCATCGCCTCCTCAAGGCCGTGACGCCGGTCCTGCGAGCAGGGGCGCGCCGCGGTCTGGCGAGAGCCGGTCAGCCGGTCGACCAGTCCGAGGACATCGTGCAGGACATTTTGTTAGCGGTGCATTTGAAGCGGCATACCTGGGACGCCAACGCCCCGTTCGCGCCGTGGCTGTTCGCGATTGCCCGCAACAAGCTGATCGATGCCCTGCGCCGCCGCGGCCGCCGGGTCTTCGTCAACATCGACGATTTTTCGGAGACTCTGGCGGGTGCGCCGGTCGAGGACAGTGTGGCGCCGACTGAGGTGACGAGCCATCTCAACGGCTTGCCGAAGCGGCAGCGGGACGTGTTGCAATCGATCGCCGTCGACAGTGCATCTATCAAGGAAACGGCGGCTAAACTTTCGATGACCGAGGGCGCTGTGCGCGTGGCGCTGCACCGGGGACTAACGGGTCTCGCAAGCAAACTGCGGAAAGAATGACCATGGACACCAACGATCTTATCCGCACCCTCGCCGCGGACAACGACACACACGAACGCTCGGTCGGTCATCTGCTGCTGGCCGCACTGGTGCTTGCGGTGCCGGTATCGACTGCGCTGTTCCTGGCTGGGCTTGGTGTGCGCTCCGACGTGATGACCGCCATGCGCAATCCGATGTTCGATCTGAAGTTCGCCGTCACCCTCGCGCTGGCCGCGGGCGCTATCGTGATCAGCCTGCGTCTTTCACGGCCGGAAGCCTCGCTTGGGCGCTGGGCGTGGCTGCTGGCGGTTCCGGCCGGATTGCTCGGAATCGGCATGATGGGCGAGATGATGATGATGCCAAATCGTGCCCCGATTGCGACGCGGATGGTGGGCTCCAACTCGAAACTTTGCCTGGTCGCCATCCCGCTGCTGTCCCTGCCGTTGCTGGCGGCGGCGTTGGTAGCCTTGCGGCGCGGTGCGCCGTCGCGGCCGGCTGTGACCGGAGCTTTCGCCGGATTGCTATCGGCCGGTTTGGCTGCAACGCTTTACGCGGCGCACTGCACCGACGACTCACCGATGTTCGTAGCGACGTGGTATTCGATGGCGGCTGCAATCGTTGCGGCGATTGGTGCGCTCGCGGGCTCGCGCGTCCTGAGATTCTAAATTCATGTGACGGGCGGTGCGAAGTCCGGCGCCATCGTCCTCACACAGCAGATTCCGTCTGCGCGGTGTCCTGCCGCATCTGGTAGAAGCGCAGCACCTGTTGCGCGGTCGAAGGGCGCAGCATGTCGTAGCTTGATTTGTGTTCGTCGATATTCTCGATCTCGGTTCCGGACGCGTTGCCGCACATTTCAAGTACCAGCTTGAGCGACATCCAAGATAGCCCTGCGACCTTGGCGAGGACCAGCAATCCCTCCGAGCGCGACTCGATCATCATGTTTTCGACGGTCGCGACCGGAACATTCGCACATACAGCTATCGCGGCACCTGTTTCTTCGAAGCGCCCGGACGCCGCGAATTCGGCGATCTGCCTTTCGTCGAGGCGTCCGTCGTCGAAGAGGGATTTAACGAGACGCATCGCCTGAGATGTTTCGCCGCGTGTGGAGGCTCCATGGCCGGCGTTGAATGCGGCTTCCTTGACGGCGGCCGAGATATCGTCCGCTGCGCGGGGGTTTGCGGCCTGGAGGCGCTCTCGTACTGAGTCCGACGCTCTTGCGATGAGCTTGAGATAGTGAGGCCTTGGAATTCCTCGCCGTGCGCCAAGACAAGTAGCGAGATTGTCATTGCCCTCGGCGCGGGAGACCAGCTCCGTGAACCCCTTGTCAGAGAATTCTGCGCCCGGATTGTTGACGGTGCTCTCGACGACGTCGTTGTTGCCGCATTCAACCAGAACGTCGGTGACGGCGTCGCTCAGAACCTTTCGTTTCGAAATCGCGAGCATATGGCCCTGGCTTTTGCTGCGCGCGTTTTTGATCAGCATATCGTCGTTCAGCCGCTCTGACAGCGACAACACTGGTGCGGCGATCTCGATCTCGTCGTCGAAGGCAAGCGTGTAAATCAGGCGCGGGGGCGCTTTCGGCACTGGCGCCATTCGTTTCGCCAGCAGGGCCTTGGCCGAGGTCTCGATTTCTTCGATCAGACAATGAAAGACGTCATCGAAAACATTGATCTGCTCGTCGGAGTAGTCCGTTACACCGTACAGAAAGAGATCGGTGACCCGGCGCAGCGTCTCCACGCGGCGTGCCACAGTGCCGTGAGCGAGAGCATTCTGTAGTTCATCGAGAAGATTGGCCGGCCGTGCTGTCGATCTCGAACTCATGGCTTTCTGTCCTGGAAACACCGAAGCGAGAAATGCCAGCCAGGTTCTTGGCCGGCGTAAATGGAAGCTAGGCTGAGACAACCCGGTTCCGCCCTAGGTCTTTGGCTTGATAAAGAAGCTGATCGGCGCGGGCGAGAATGCTGTCCGCGGTATCGTCCGTTCGCAACATGGCCACACCGGCCGACATTGTGACATTCATGTCCTGAGAAATCGCACTCCAGTCGAGCGCGCCCACGATGGCGCGCAATCGATCGACGGTGCGCATCGCTGCGCCATCGGATGTTTCCGGGAGAATGAGCAGGAATTCCTCGCCGCCATAGCGGCCGAATTTGTCGATGCTGCGGATATTGGCGAATACTGTGATCGCAAAAGCCCGCAATGCTTCGTCGCCGACAGGATGTCCGAACCGGTCATTGATGCGCTTGAACCAGTCGAGATCGATCAACGCGACAGCGCAAGGCGTCTTGCTGCGCCGGGAGCGGGCGATCTCTTCGTCGAGCGTTTGCATGATGCTGCGGCGGTTGAGCGATCCGGTCAGTTCGTCAAGTTCGGCGAGTTCTTCGATGCGCTTGTAAGCTTCCTTCAGCTCGATGCCGCGCCGATAGAGGGATTCGTGCAGCGAACTGCTGAACAGTCCGACGACCATGCCGCGGCCAAGCACCAGAATGAAAACCAGCATGGTCGCGAAACGCTCCAGCGGCGTGCCGGTGGGCATTCCGATGGGTCTATCCGAGAGAAGAAACAGGACGGTCAGGCCGACGGCTGCGGCCGTCCATCCGATGATCGTCTGGCGGGGCGTGGACCGCAATGCGGCAAAGGTAAAGACAAGGAAGATGGAGCAAAGGAAGAGGCAGCCGACTTCGGGCGCCAGGTAGATGAACAGCAGCATGATCCCGAGGCTAATGCTGGTTTGCTGCGAGATGAAGTAGTGATCTCTGAACCGGTCGTTGACCTTGGCTTCCGAAATCGCAATGTACGCAGCCACCGACAGTAGACCGCAGGCTCCATAGGCGGGTGCGACCATAAAACTGGTGGCGCCTGCGTAGGCGTAGATCAGCAGAATCGCGGCGTCGATCATGTAGCTGACGCCGACCATGTCGAGCATCTGCCGCCGCTGCCTTGCACGGCGTGCGAGGATCTCCGGCGCCAATTCGCTCTCGACGGCGGAATGGCTTCGGCCAAGAGCGCCTGTCAGGGATCCGGAGGCCGATGAAGCTGCGCCGCGCATGAACTCGCCGTTAAGGAAAAGCAATGCGGGACTGTAGGCGGGAAAGCCTTTAGGTTTGGTATCATTGGAGTGACTTACGGGATCGGTAAGCCGCAGAGCTTCAAGAACTATTCCGTCCAATCCGGAATAATCCTGATTAGGTAATTAAATACCATCTCTGGTATCCATAGGTCTCATCACTTGCCCTTGTTCATGATTCAGGGGCATTTTGCGCTTCGCCAATCCCGGCAATTTCGGGAAATCGCGAAGATTTTCACGGATTTGATCGAACCCATTTCCAGTCGCGTGCGACCAACCTTGCGAGACGGCAATTGAGTGCAACCCACGCGACTTCGGACGAAGTTCTGATCGGTCGCATCGCCCAAGGTGACCGGCTCGCCATGCAGGTGCTTTACGGAAGGCACCATGTACGGGTGTTTCGCTTCTCGCTGCGGCTCGTGAGGAACGAGTCCATCGCGGAGGACCTCATCAGCGAGGTTTTCCTCGATGTGTGGCGTCAGGCCGGCAAGTTTGAAGGCCGGTCTGCTGTCTCTACGTGGCTCCTGGCGATCACCCGGTTCAAGGCCCTGTCCGCCCTCCGCAAGAGGAAGGACGCGGAACTGGACGACGAAACGGCTGCCGCGATCGAGGACACGTCCGACAATCCGGAAGTGGCCGTCGCCAAGAAGGACACGAGTAACGCGTTGCGGAACTGCCTGACCGCACTTTCGCCAGAACATCGGGAGATCGTCGATCTCGTCTACTACCACGAGAAGTCCGTGGAAGAAGTGGCCGAAATCGTGGGCATCCCGGAGAATACAGTAAAAACGCGCCTGTTTTACGCGCGGAAAAAATTAGCCGAACTGCTGAAGGCAGCCGGCGTAGAGCGAGGTTGGCCATGACTGCCGCAAGCAAGCAAACCGCCGATCGGGAGCCTACGGAGCTCGAGGCTCTGTTGCCGTTCCATGCGGCGGGCACGCTCAACCTGCGTGACGCCCGCCGCGTCGATGAGGCACTCGCCAGCGATCCCGATCTGGCGCGCCAATACGCAGCGATCCAGGACGAATATGCCGAAACGATTTTGCTGAACGAGAGCCTTGGTGCGCCGTCGTCGCGGGCGATGCAGAAGCTGTTCGCCGCCATCGACGCCGAGCCTGCGCGCAAGAGCGTGTCATTTAATCCGCTGATGCGGGCTGTCGGGTTCTTCTCCAGTTTGTCACCGCGCACGCTGGCTTATGCAGGTGTCGCTGGTGCGGTGCTGGTTCTGTTGCAGGCGGGTGTGATTGGAACCGTGCTGGTCAAGGATCGTGCGGGCGGCAATTTCCAGACGGCCGCGTTCCCGGCTCAGTCGACCGCGGGCACGTTTGGCCTGATCCGCTTCGCGCCGGACGCCAAGGCCGACGACATCGCCCAGTTGCTGAACAACTACAACGCGTCCATCGTTTCCGGTCCCAAGGCTGGCATGTTCCGCGTCCAGTTCGGCGACAAAGCGCTGTCAAAGCAGGACGCGGCGCAGCTTATGACACGGTTGCAGGCCGAAAAGATCATCAGCATGGTGGTGAGTGCTGACTAGTCCTTGATCCCGCGCCCGATGAGTATCGGGTCATCGGCTTGGCGGCAACGCCGCGATAGAGCTTGAGGGACATCACCTGCGCGCCGCGCTGGCGCTGCCATGGATTCGCGAGGACGTCAGATGATCGAGACAGGCCAGGGCAAACGATCTTTCATCCGGACGAAAAGCCGGATGCGGCCGTTGCGGTCAATTGCTCTGATCGCGGCGGTGGTGACGCTGGCAACGCCGCAGGCATTTGCGCAGTACAGCGGCATGAGCATGCGCACCGGGCCCAGCATGAATGTGGGGCCGCGCATCAACATCAATCCGACGATACGTTACTCGCCGAACATTCAATACGACGGATACAGCGATCCAGGGCCGCGTCCGCGCGTCATGCGGAATCTGGATCAGGGTGGGCCGGAGGACATTTCACCCCGTAAACGCCCCGGCAAGGCGAAGTCCACGCCTGCTGCTATCGACAATACCTACGTCGCGAAGGAAGTGCTGATCGAGATCGCGGGCAACCCGACCGATGCGCAGGCCGACGACATCGCGCGGCGCCATCGCCTGACGCGTGTTCAGTCCCAGAGTTTCGCGCTGACCGACAGCACGTTCTTTCGCTGGCGGATACCGGACGGACGCTCGGTCGATGCCGTGGTACGCGAACTGGTCGCCGGCGGCAACGTCAAGGCGGCACAGCGAAACAACATCTTCAAGCTGCAACAGAATGCAACGCCGGCAGCCGCCAGACCCGAGGGCGATCCCATGCAGTATGCACTCGCCAAGATGCGGCTGCCCGAGGCACACGCGCTCTCGGTCGGTGCGGACGTCACAATTGCCGTGATCGATTCAGGAATCGACGTCACCCATCCTGAACTGGCGGGTGTCATCACCGGCACGTTCGACGCGCTCAACAATGGCGAAGGACCGCACCCCCACGGCACCAGCATCGCGGGCGTCATCGCCGCACATGCGCGCCTGATGGGAACGGCGCCGTCCTCACATCTGCTGGCGATCCGGGCGTTCGGTGACAAGAAGAGCGGTGCTGAAAGCACCTCGTTTCTGATCCTCAAGAGCCTCGACTATGCGCTCGCGAAGAATGCGCGGATCATCAACATGAGCTTTGCCGGTCCGCACGATCCCGCCATGGAGCGCGGTCTTGCCGCTGCCGCGGCCAAGGGCATCGTTCTGGTGGCTGCTGCCGGCAACGCCGGCGCGAAGTCTCCGCCGCTCTATCCGGCAGCCGATCGCAACGTGATCGCGGTGACAGCCATCGACCAGTCCGACAAGCTCTTTGCCCAATCGAATCGTGGCAGTTATGTCGCCATCTCGGCACCCGGCGTGGATATCCTGTCGCCGGCACCCGACGGCAAATATCAGATGTCGTCCGGCACCTCGCTGTCCGCCGCTTATGTCAGCGGCGTGGCGGCATTGATGATCGCGCGCAATCCCGGGATTTCTTCTGCCGATGTCCGCGCCACATTGATATCGACCGCGCGCGACCTCGGACCCAAGGGCCGCGACGATCAGTTCGGAGCAGGGCAGGCCGATGCTTTCAGCGCAGTTTCGGCGGTCGCCCCGGCTCCGATGGCTGCGGCATCCGATAACGGCGACAAGCGCTGACGATCCCGCCGGATGTGAACCCGCCGCATCCTTCCTGCGACCAACTGCCGGCGACGAATTCCTCGTTTCCTGCAACTGAATGGCGCGGGCGCCCATCCACCCTCGGCCGCGTGCCGTCGCCGGCAGGGTCGCGGTAGTCGCTTCGGGCCGCGATCAGGCTGCCGGTGCGTTAATGCTTGCGTGTTCGTGAATTGTGCAAACGCCTGTCACGAAAGTTGCATGTATGTGTGGCACGGGTTGCGCTATCTGTTTCTCGTTGTTTCGGTGCTGCGTGAGTCGTGGCGTTGCTTGATGTTTGTTCAGAAGTGATTTTTAGAACTTTCCGGATTCGAAATGACCAATCCTGGCGACGCCCAGCAGGGGCGAAGTGTTGTGACACGCTGGCGTATGCTCGCTGAGCGAAGGCTCAATTATCTGGTCGAACTTTATGAAACCGGGCGCTGGAAGGCCTATTACAGCGAGACAGAGTTTCTGAAAGTCGTTCAGGAGGCCCGTGCGGCGCTGAAAACGTGGGAGCAGCTTGCGCCTCTCGATCCTGTTCAGGACAAGCCGGTGGAAGTGGCAATCGCGCAGGCTGTAAATTCAGCCATTCCCCCGTCGCCTTTCGCAGACATGTCGTCAGCGCACAGCGTTAACGCCAAGGACAATCTGCGCAAAGCGTGAGGCTCCGTCTGCGCCGAGATCGGTTGTGACCGCCTTTGCATGATCGAGTCCGACGATCGCGCCGCCTCTCGATCCTGAGATCAGGTTGTTGCTGACCAGCGCGGTGCTGGCTCCCGGCACCACCGAGACGCCGATGCCGACAAAGGCGTTGCGCAGCACGTTGCCGGTAATGGTCACGTCGCGGAGGTACTTGCCCCAGCCGGCCATGATTCCGAATGAGGGCGCATTCTCGATGACGTTGCCGGTCACCGCGGCGTCCGCCTCCACCACGATGCCAATCCCGGCGTCGTCATCGGGCGCGGTGCCGATCGGGCGCTTCGGCAGGATATTCCGGATGACGTTGCCGTGGACGGTCGCGATGCGGCCGCCCTCGTTGAAATTCGCGACCGACACGCCGACCGCGCAGATATCGACGGTATTGTTGGCGATCACCGCGCCTTCGAACGCGAACTCCGAATAAAGCGCGACTTCGCGGACATTGCTGACGCTGTTGCCGGTGATCTGGATGTTCGAAGCGGAGTTGCCACGCACGGCGGAATAATCGCAGTTGCGGATGCGATTGCCGCTGACAATGACATTGCCGGCACGAAAGGCGTTGACGGCGTTGCCGTGCTGGCCGGAGCCGCCGGGGCCGGCCTTGATATCATCGATGCGGTTGTTGACGACGATCGTGCCGTCATCGCCGATCGTATGGCGAAGGATTTCGATGCCGTTGTCGGACGCGTCCTGGATCGTGTTTTGTGCAACGAGCAGCCCCAGCGCATCGAACGAGGTGAACGCCGTATTCGCGGTCTTGCGGATAGTGTTGCCGCTGACTTCGCCCGCGATGCTTTCAAACCAGATGCCGTATCCGCCGCTGCCGACGATGTCGCAGTCCTGCACGCGGACATCGAGGCCGTTCTGGAAATGCACAAGTCCACGCCGGTCGGCCAGTTTGATGCCGGCGCCGTCAAGCGTGAGGCCGGTGAGGGTGATGCCGCTCGCACCCTCGCTGCCGATGAGCGATGCGCCGCCAGTAAACTTGAGAACGGTCGCGCCACGTATGCCGACGAGCTGGCCGCCATTCGGCACTCTCAAGGCGCCGGTACGATAGATGCCCGGCGGCAGCGCCAATGGCATCTGCGCATTGGCTGCTGCATCGATAGCGCGCTGAAGTGTTTTTGTTTGATCGTCGGGACTGTTTGGCCGCACGCCGTACTGAGTCGCGTCACGCCCCAGTGTGGAGATCAGCGGAGCCGCGCGCGCAGGATCAGGCGTTGCCGCCAGCGCACCTGCCGCCGCGCCGGCGGCAGTGGCGTTGATGAGACTGCGGCGATTGATGTCCATGCGATGCTCGGCCTGACAGCGTCCCAGGTTCACCTGAACGCACAGTAAGACCTAATGCAGGAATGCAGCGAACGATGCCCGCCCGCGCGAATTTGCCCGCGATTGTCGGTAGTAGGGTTAATGGAATGGAGCCGCGGGAGCGATCAGATCGGCTTGTTGTGCGGCGTAAACAGGCGGCCTTTCTCGACTACGACCACAACGAGAAGCGCGACGACCGAACTCAGTACCCCACCCACCGCGAGGGGGACCAGAGTGCCGTTATAGGTCTGCCCGATCGCCGTCCCCACCCCGATTCCGATCAGGGTTGTGATCGATCCGAACAGGGATGAGGCCGTTCCGGCGATATGTCCCTGAGGCTCCATCGCAAGTGCGGAGAAATTGGAGAACATCAATCCGAACGAGAACAGGCTGGCGGTGGACAGGACCATGAACAGAGGCAGGGACAGCCATCCGGCGAGTGCCGCAACCAGCATCACAATGGCAACGGCCAATTGGCCGACGAGGGCGCTGTGCGAGATCATGCGCATGCCGTAGCGGCCGACGATACGCGAATTGAGGAAACCGGCAACGGCGATACCGATCGCGATAGCGGCAAACGCCAGCGGAAAATAGTGACCGAGCCCGTAGATACCCGTGAAGATCTGCTGCGACGACAGAACGTAGCCGAACAGAATTCCCTGTATGCTGCCGGCAGCCAGTGCGTAGCCGAAGGTTTGCCGGTTCGTCAGGGTCTGAAGGAAATTCTTCGCCACCTCGCGGGGAGCGAGCGATTTGCGCTCGGTGAGCGGCAACGTCTCCGGCACGCGGATGACAATCCAGCTCAGCGTGAGCAGGCCGTAAATCAGCAGGACGATGAAAATGCCATGCCATTCAGCGAGCAGCATGATGGCCTGGCCGAATGACGGGGCGATCACCGGAACCGAAATGAAGATCATCATCGCAAGCGACATCACGCTCGCCATCCTGCGGCCGCTGTAGCAGTCCCGCACGATGGAGGTGGCGATCACGCGCGAGGCGGAGGTGCCGAGACCCTGCAACGCGCGCGCGAGCAGCAGCGTTTCAAATGACGGCGCGACGATCGCGAGCAGACTGGCGATGCCATAGACGATCAGACCGCCGAGCAGGATCGGTCGCCGTCCGAAACGGTCCGACAGCGGGCCCATGATGAACTGCCCGGCGCCGAAGCCGGTCAGGAACACCGACAGGACTGCCTGGGCGTGGTTGACGTTGCTGAGGTGAAATGCCGACGACACGTTCGGCAGCGCCGGGAGCATCAGGTCCAGGGCGAGCGGGTTGAGCGCCATGATCGCGGCCACGATGGCGACGAACTCGCGAAAGCCCATGGGGCGATGGGTCGATGAAACCCAGGCATTGGCGCTGGTATCGGTCATGAAGCGTGTCTCGCGAGGCTGAGACAACAGCTTACGGAGCGATATTGCGCCGCACAACTTAGCTTCCGGTATGGCTGCCAGACGGATTTGCGGTCAAAAACCCGGCTGCTTGATGTCGCGCCAGACGTGCCATTTCCATCAGCATGGCTTCGCCTGCATCGACCAGGTGCTCAAACGTCATCCGGCCCGGCGCGTGGCGCTCGGTGGAACTTCGAGGCACAAGCGGAACATGGACGAAGTTCGCGAGGCGAGGGCCGCCCTCAACATGGGTCGCCTCGATCGCCCGCCAGCTTAGATAATTGCAGAGATAATATCCTGCGCTCAGAGAGGGGCGGGCGTCCACGCCTGTCAGTTGCGCCGCGCGCTGCAGACGGTGCGTGTGCGGTCCGAAGCGCCGTGTGGAATCTGAATTCGCCACGATGGTGCGGCTTCGTACCTCCGAGTGTTCGGCATCGGGCCATATCTGAGTGACGGTGTTGTGCGCGCGGGTTTCGAGGCGGAGGAACGGCGTGCGCGTCGCAAGCCCGAACATCAGAAGCGCATCGGGGCGATGCGTTTCAATCAGTACCGGAAGCTGCCGATCCACCGCGCTGTAGGTTACCGGGAAGACATGTCCGATCCGCTCGATGCCGTCGAACATGGGGCGGCGCAGGCGAAGCAGCCGCTCGACAAGTTTTTCGGTCGGATTGTAGGGGGCGCCCGGAAAGGGGCGAAAGCCGGTGATCAGGATACGCGGCTTCGCGCCCATCATCGCTCCAGCAGCGCTGTAATTGTATCCGCAGCGACTGCGGGCGTCATGCGGCCGTTGGCCACTGCGGCTTCGGTTTGCTTGACCTTGGCGCGGATGACGGGGTCGGAGCGTAGCCGCGCGTGGAGCCGATCCTCGAGGATGGTATACATCCATTTCACCTGCTGTTGCCGCCGCCGTGTCTCGAAGTCGCCGCATGCGATCATGGCCGTCCGATGCGCGAGAATTTTCTCCCACAGCGCCTCGATCCCGTCGCCTGTCAGTGCGGAATAGGTGAGGACCGGCGGAAACCAGTGTTCCGAGCGCGGCGCGAGAATGTGAAGCGCGGCGTTGTATTCGGCAGCGGCCGCTTTCGCGCGCTTGAGATTGTCACCATCGGCCTTGTTGACGGCGATCATGTCGGCTAGCTCGACAAGGCCCTTCTTGATGCCCTGCAATTCGTCGCCAGCGCCCGGCAACATCAGCGCCAGGAAGAAATCCGTCATGTCGCAGACGGCGGTTTCCGATTGTCCGATTCCGACGGTTTCCACCAGCACCACGTCGAATCCGGCGGCTTCGCAGAGCAGCATCGCTTCGCGCGTTTTTGCGGCGACACCGCCGAGCGTGCCCGATGACGGGGAAGGGCGAATGAAGGCATTGTCTTCGGCGGAGAGCCGCGCCATCCGCGTCTTGTCGCCGAGGATCGAGCCGCCGGTGCGCGCCGATGAGGGATCGACCGCCAGCACTGCCACCTTGTGGCCCTTGGCAATCAGCGCCATTCCGAGCGCATCGATGGTGGTGGATTTGCCGACGCCCGGCGAGCCGGTGATGCCGACACGCATCGCGCTGCCTGTCAGCGGCAGCAATTCCTGAACCAGATCGCGCGCCTGCGCCTGATGGTCGGCGCGGCGGCTTTCGATCAGCGTGATCGCGCGTGCCAGTGCAGCGCGGTCACCGGAGCGAAGGCCATCGGCGAGATGGAGCGAGGCTTTCGGGGAAGCTGTCACCGGGGCCATACGCGGTGTTGTTTCAATCGCCGCTCACTCCGCCGCTTCGCTGGAATGCCCGAGCCGCACGTTGAGCTTGCGGATCAGTTCCTCGGCGGCGTCCGCGATGACCGTGCCGGGCGGGAAGATCGCCTCGGCGCCAGCCTTGTAAAGGGCATCGTAGTCCTGCGGCGGGATCACGCCGCCGACGATGATCATGATGTCTTCGCGGCCGCGCTTCTTGAGCGCTTCCTTCAACTCCGGAACGGCTGTGAGGTGGGCCGCGGCGAGCGACGACAAGCCGAGCATGTGAACGTCGTTTTCGACTGCTTGCCGCGCCGCCTCGTCGGCGGTGGCGAACAGCGGCCCGATGTCGACGTCGAAGCCGACGTCAGCGAAGGCCGACGCGATGACCTTCTGTCCGCGATCGTGACCGTCCTGACCGATTTTCGCGACCAGAATGCGCGGGCGGCGGCCTTCCGCATCCTCGAAGGCATCGATAAGAGCCTGCAATTTTTCGACCCGGTCCGACATGGTGGCGGCCTCGCGTTTGTAAACGCCGGTGATGGATTTGATTTCGGCACGGTGACGACCGAACACCTTTTCCATCGCATCGGAAATTTCGCCGACCGTGGCCTTGGCGCGCGCCGCGTCGATGGCCAGCGCGAGCAGGTTGCCGTTGCCTTCGCCCGCGCTGCGGGTCAGCGCTGCAAGCGCTGCATCGACGTCTGCTTGTTTCCGCTCGGAGCGGAGACGCGCCAGCTTGTCGATCTGCAGGCGGCGCACGGTGGAATTCTCGACCTTGAGAACGTCGATCGGTGCTTCATTTTCAGGCTTGTATTTGTTGACGCCGATCACGGCCTGCTTCCCTGCGTCGATGCGCGCCTGGGTTTTGGCCGAGGCCTCCTCGATCCGCAGTTTCGGCACACCGGCCTCAATGGCCTTCGCCATGCCGCCGAGTTCCTCGACTTCCTGAATATGCGCCCAGGCCTTGGCGGCGAGGTCGTGCGTGAGCCGCTCGACATAATAGGAGCCGCCCCACGGGTCGATGATCCGCGTGATGCCGCTTTCCTGTTGCAGGAACAATTGCGTGTTGCGGGCAATGCGTGCGGAGAAATCTGTCGGCAGCGCCAGCGCCTCGTCGAGCGCGTTGGTGTGCAGCGACTGGGTATGACCCTGCGTTGCGGCCATCGCCTCGATGTTGGTGCGAACCACGTTGTTGAACACATCCTGCGCGGTCAGCGACCAGCCGGATGTCTGGCAATGGGTGCGCAGCGACAGCGAGCGCGGATCCTTCGGATTGAACGGCTTCAGCAGCTTGGCCCACAGCAGCCGAGCCGCGCGCATCTTGGCGACTTCCATGAAGAAGTTCATGCCGATGGCCCAGAAGAACGACAGTCGGGGGGCGAAGCGATCGACATCGAGGCCGGCGGCCAATCCGGCGCGGAGATATTCGACGCCATCGGCGAGCGTGTAGGCGAGTTCGAGATCCTGCGTCGCGCCGGCTTCCTGCATGTGGTAGCCGGAAATCGAAATCGAGTTGTACTTCGGCATCTTCTGCGACGTGTATGCGAAGATATCCGAGATGATTCGCATCGAGGGAGCCGGCGGATAGATGTAGGTGTTGCGCACCATGAATTCTTTGAGAATGTCGTTCTGGATGGTGCCCGACAGTTTCTCCGGCGGCACGCCCTGTTCCTCGGCGGCAGCCACGAACAGCGCGAGGATCGGCAGCACCGCGCCGTTCATGGTCATCGACACGCTCATCTGGTCGAGCGGGATGCCTGCGAACAGCGTACGCATGTCGTAGATGGAGTCGATGGCGACGCCCGCCATGCCGACGTCGCCGGAAACGCGCGGATGGTCGGAGTCATAGCCGCGGTGGGTGGCGAGATCGAACGCGACCGAAAGGCCCTTCTGGCCGGCTGCGAGGTTGCGGCGATAGAAGGCGTTGGAATCTTCCGCCGTCGAGAAGCCTGCGTACTGGCGCACGGTCCATGGCTGATTGACATACATGGTCGGGTAGGGGCCGCGCAGGAATGGCGCGATGCCGGGCCATGTGTCGAGGAAATCGATGCCGTTGAGATCGGCTTCGCTGTAGCTCGGTTTGACGAGAAGACCCTCGGGCGTGAGCCACGGCTGCGCGTTGCTTTCGCTGCCCTTCACGGCCGCGGGCTCGAATGCAACGTCTGCGAAGTTCGGTATGCGGGTCATTCTGCTGTCTCAAGTTTTGCGCGATCAGAGCGTTGATGCGCAGCTCACGTATTATGGTCCGGATGCTGATAGCTGACAATGCTGCCCGTCTCGGCAGAACCCCATGATTCGGCTGTCGTTTTACCCGGCAGGTTGTGCAGATGGGCGACCCAGGCGAGCTTCGATTCAATGCCGATCTGATAGGTCGGAATCACGCGATCCGGGCGATCGAAAGCGCCGGTCAGAAGCTCGATCACCGAGCCGTTCAGCTTGCGATAGCTCAGCGGTGTTCCACAGGCCTTGCAAAAATCACGTTCAGCTATCGATGACGAGCGAAACGTCCCTGGCATACCGCGCGCCCACGCGAAGTCGCCATGGGGGATTTCAACGAAACAGGCGAATGGTCCGGCCACAGCCTTCTGGCACATCCGGCAATGGCAGACGCTGATCCGCCCCGGATTGCTGTACGACGCAAAGCGCACCGCGCCACATTGGCAACCGCCGGTCAGAACAGGAACTCGTTCCTTCATGGCTTCACCCAATTCGTTCGTAGGCCGCCCTGAGCGTTGCGAGGGCGTCGCCTCCCGCAAAGATGAAATCGCCGACGCCCGCAGCGCGTAGGGGGGCTTCGAGTTCGCCGGGCCGGCCTGCCAGATAGATATGCTTTGCGCCGGCGTCGTGAAGAGCTTTCGCTGCTGCCTCGGCATGCGCGGCATAGACCTTGTCGGACGAGCAGAGGCAGACGAGCGCTGCGCCCGACGACTTGAAAGCCGCAGCGAGCGCCGCCGGATCGGAGAAGCCTTCGGTATCGATGGCCTCGATGCCGCCGGTCTCGAAAAAGCTTTTCGCGAAGGTCGCCCGCGCAGTGAAATCGGCAGCGGTGCCGAGATTGGCCAGAAACACCTTCGGGCGCTTGCCGGTCTTCAACATCTGATCGGAGCGATCGCGCAGCGCCTCGAAAGGTGCTGCGAGCCGAATGGGCGCGAGCGCATCGAACCGGATCACGATGTCATCCGGCAACAGCCCCGTCACCGGTTTGGCATCGAGCACGGCCGGTGTCTTCTCGTGAAGGTTCGGAAACTCGCTGGCTCCGGTCAACACATCCTTGCGCCTGGCGATATTGACGTCGCGCGCGGCGCGAACTGCGGCCACTTTGCTTTGAATGATGTTCTTTTCGAGCGCGGCAAACGGGCCGCCGGCCTTTTCGATATCCTGAAACTGCGTCCATGCGGCTTCGCAAAGCTGCCTGGTGAGTGTTTCGATTCCGCCCGATCCTGCGGCCGGATCGGAAACCTTGTCGAGATTGGATTCTTCCAGCAGCACGAGCTGGGTGTTCCGGGCGATACGGCGTGCGAATGCATCCGGCAGTCCGAGTGCCAGCGTGTGGGGCAGAACATTGATGCTGTTCGCGCCGCCGAGTCCCGCCGAGAACGCTGCGATGGTCGCGCGCAACATGTTCACATCGGGATCGCGCTGTGTGAGCATCCGCCACGCGGTATCCGCGGCAATGAAAAGCGGCTGTGGGGTAAGTCCGCAGCTTTGCTCGACCCGCGCCCAGAGCAGACGCAGCGCACGGAATTTCGCCATGGTGAGAAACTGATCGGCGTCGGCGCTGAGGCGGGCGTAAATCATCCGCCGTGCGTCGTCCAGCGGAATGCCGGCCGCTTCCAGCGCGCGCAGATAGGTGACGCCAACCGCGAGGACGTAAGCCAGTTCCTGTGCTTCCGAACCGCCGGCGTCGTGAATGACACGGCCATCGGCCGGCGCGAAAGGACCCTGAAAGCCCAGCTTCGCAAGCTTCGCAATCTTGTCGCCAAAAACCTTCGCGATGGAGTCCCACGGACCGTGGCTGCTGCCGCGTACTCCGCCGCCGCCAATCGGATCGAGACCGAAGCGGACATTCACAGCCGCGGGGGAAATTTTTCGGGCAGCAAGCAATTCGGCCAGATGCTGCCCCATGTCCCGCGACTGCGGGCCGATCTCCAACTCAATGCCGATGCCGGCGTCGAGATACACGCCGTCGAGTGCGCGTTCCAGCGCTTCCTTGGTCGGCGGCAGTCCGTAGCCGCGCGCGCCGTTGGCTCCGGCGAAGACGAGCGTCAGACCGGTGGCGCCGTTCTCGAGATCATGCAGCGCCTGCGCGTTAGCGCTCGCTGCATCGGGATGATCCACCCGCTGCATGATCTGCCAGGGGCTGCCTGCGGGACGCGCGGGAATGGCGGTCGCATTGCGGGCACGCTCGTAGATCGGATCGATCCGCAGCCCGTCGTAGGTCTTGCCCACCAGCTTATCGAATGGAGCACCCTTGAGAACCCCGTCGGCCAGCTTCCGCCAGTCATCGCGAGTGGCAGGGGCGAAATCAGCCGCTAAGGTCAGGGCATCGGTTTTAGTGGACATTCAGAAGGTTAGCTCCCGGAACGCTATTGGTTGACCGGAAAATGCCATGTGGCGGCGCGCAAGCCAAATGGTTGTTTCAGGCGTTTATTGCAAATCAGGCAAGCGTTCGATGCCATCGGACGAGAGCCGCGCGAGAGCCTGACGCGGGGTCTGCCCCGCGATCGGGCGATCCGGTGCGATTTCGGTTAGCGGCACCAGTACGAAGGCCCGTTCGAACAGGCGAGGGTGCGGCAGCGTCAGCTCCGGCTTGTCGAGGCGGACGTCATCATATGCGATGATGTCGAGGTCGAGCGTGCGTGGCCCCCAGCGCCGCTCATTGGCCCGGTCGCGGCCGAACTTCTTCTCGATCTTGTGCAGCGTGAACAGCAGCGCATGCGGATCGAGGCTGGTTTCGATTTCGATGCAGGCATTGACGAATGGCTCCTGATGTTCGTCGCCCCACGGCGGCGTCGCATAGTCCGACGAACGCGCCACGAGGGCGGCCTGCGTCATGCCGCAAATGTTGGCGATCGCCTTGCCGAAGGTGGCGCGGACATCACCAACATTGCCGCCGAGAGCAATCAAGACGCTCGCCATGGTTTTTTAGGCCCGCGTGCGGGTAATGACGACGCCGACATCGTCGAAGATCGCGGCGATTGGTGCGTGCGGCTTATGGACCGTTACCTTGACCGCGCTGATGCGGACGAAGGCTGCAAGGATCGCTTCCGCCACTGCGCCTGCCGCGCGCTCCAGCAGATAGTAGTTGTGACCTTTGAAGGCTGCGCTCGCGGTCGCCACCACGTCCGAATAGGACACCGTGTCGGCGAGCTTGTCGGTGCGGGAAGACTCTGCGAGATCAATGGATAGTTCGAGGTCGATCACGAACCGCTGGCCGACTTCCGCCTCATGGTCCATAACGCCGTGACGGGCGTGGATCAAAAGTCCCCTGATGAAAATTACGTCGCTCATCGCTTGTCCTCAATTGCCGATGCCACGCGCAGGGCCTGTATCGTTTCCGCCACGTCGTGCGCGCGGATAATTTTGGCGCCGCGCTGCGCCGCCAGCAGATGCGCTGCAATGGATCCGCCGAGCCGCTGATCCGGTTCGGACGGGCTGACCGACGCGATGAAGCGCTTTCGTGACGCGCCGACCAGCAACGGAAGGCCGAGCTGGCTCAAATCATCGAGCCGCGCCAGCGCGATCATGCTTTGCTCCGGTGTTTTGCCGAAGCCGATGCCGGGGTCGAGCACGATGTTCTCCCGCGGGATATTTGCGTTGGCGGCGATGTCGAGCGAACGGGCGAAAAATGCCACCATGTCGGCGACAATATCGATGGCGGGATCGACGCTGTCGCGATTGTGCATGACGATCACCGGCGCACCATGATCGGCGATCACCCGCGCCATATCGGGATCGCGTTGCAGGCCCCATACGTCGTTGGCGATCACCGCGCCGTTGCCGAGCGCCCATGCAGCTACCGATGACTTCATGGTGTCGATCGAGACCGGACTCCCGAGGCGAGCGACCGCGGGCAGGACATCCCGTAACCGCTGCAATTCCTCGGCGGCGGTGACCGGTTGCGAGCCGTAGGGGCGGGTGGATTCTGCACCGATATCGAGGATATCCGCACCCTCGGCGATCATGCGTTTCGCCCGTACGAGGGCCCGGTCAGGCTCGATGAACCGGCCGCCGTCGGAGAAGGAATCCGGCGTTATGTTGAGCACGCCCATCACCGCGGGATAGCGCCGCACGAAAAGGGCCCGCAGCACCGGGTGATACTGCGAGGCGGCCGGGCTCGATCGGGACGGGGCAGCCATCATGCGGTGGCTTTGCGCGGTCCCCGCTAACGAGTCAAGCGATGGCGGAGGGGATATGGCCCAAGGTGTCGGGTTCTGCCGGATTGGCCGGAGCCGTGGGCCGGTCGTTTCAGTAAGAAATCTTCAGCGGCAGCTTGCGGGCGCGCTGGATCAGTTCCGCGACAGATTTGTCCGACGGCAGGACCTGAACGAGTTTGCGCTTGTCGTTGGCTTCTTTCATCGCCTGCGCCAGCCGCTGGGGATTACGCTGCACGAACTCGCGCACGGTGACCACGCCGGCCGCCCGCAGCAGTTCGGCCTTGGCCTTGCCCATCCCCTTGATGCGCATGCAGTCGGCGATATTCGCCCAGGCCAACAGCTGCTGCTCGCTGAGGCCGGTCTTGGCGGCGAGCGCCTTGCGGCCCTTCGGCGTGCTGGCGCTGTCGAGCAGCGCAGCCGTCGTGCGAATGCCCTGTGCCTTGAGTTTGGCCAGGGCATGCGGACCCAGGCCGTCGATTTTAGAGAGGGGATACGCTGCAAGCGGATTAGACATGAGACTCGAACTTGGAAATGAATTCTTTACGCGAACTTGGAAAGGCCTGGGGTCTCGGCAATGATCGTGCCCATTCCGTCCGCGCCAATTTTGTCGCGGCCAAACCGGAATAGTTCACGTCCGAGACTTTGAATCTCGCTCATGCCAAGACCGAAGCCCATCAGCTTGGCGCCAAGCGCCATCACACCGCCGCCCAGCATGCTCGCAAGGCCGCCCGTGGAACCGGCAGCAGCGATCGCGGATTCAGCGCCTGGAATCTTTTCGATGAGGGCACGCACTTGATCCACCGGCCCCTCCTTGCGAAGGAACCCCAGGATCGCACCGACGGCCTTTTCAGCCACAGCCCTATCGATGCCGGCTTTTGCAGCCAGAGCGTCAACCAGTTCGTCCATCAAATGCCCCGTGCCCTCCGGTTGATTGCCGGATATTTTGTTTGTGATTTTATCTTGAGCGCGTGCGTTGCGAATTACAAGCTATGCCGCTTTTGGAAACCGCAGTTTAGACGCAATCGATCGTGAAGTGTTGCAGCCATGCAAGACCGTCACTGGTTTTACGAACATTTGCGGTGCTGAAAGCAATAATCGGGGCTATCACGGCTTCGAATTACGCGGTGAGGCCATATTGGTTTCAATGCGCTGTCCGATTTGGAGCAACCTGCATTGTCAGGATGCCGAGACACGCACGCAGAGAATTGACGGCGCGTGGTAAGTATTCACTCATTCGTAGCGTCCGGACGCCATATATAATGCGGCGCGGCATCGGCTTGTGCGAAGAGGCGCATTCTGCGGGTTGACCGGCAGGTTCCGTCCTGCAAGATCACGCATGACGCGCGGCCGTCGAGGCAGGCGCACGGAATCGAAAGCCTGCGAGAGGCGAGACATGGCCAAGAAGACGTCCAAGACCGTTTCTGACAAGGCTGTTTCCAACACGAGTAGTTCCTCCTCAAAGGCCGCCCCGGCTGCAACTTCAGCCAGTGGTGGAAGCGTTGCGTCCGCGGACACCGACAAGACGATCTTCATCGGGAAGGGCGATCAGTCGGCATTTTTGACGCTCGGGCTTGCGAACCGGCATGGTCTCGTGACCGGTGCGACCGGCACCGGCAAGACGGTCACATTGCAGGTCATGGCGGAAGGCTTCGCACGCGCGGGTGTGCCGGTGTTCGCAGCCGACATCAAGGGCGACCTTTCCGGCATCGCGGAAGTGGGGGAGGCCAAGGACTTCATTCTCAGCCGTGCCAAGGATATGGGTCTGCAGTTTCAGCCGGATCAGTTCTCGACGATATTCTGGGACGTGTTCGGCGAGCAGGGCCACCCGGTCCGCGCCACCGTTACTGAAATGGGACCGTTGCTGCTGTCGCAGATGCTGCAGCTCAACGACGTGCAGGAAGGCGTTCTCAACGTCGCGTTCCGCGTCGCCGACGAGCACGGCCTCGCGCTGGTCGATATGAAGGATTTGCGCGCCTTGCTTGATGCCATCGTGCCCGGCTCGGCGAAGGACGACGACGTTGACCCTCTACAGGACATTCGCAAGGCCGCGCAGTCTTTCGGCAATGTCAGCAAAGCGACGGTCGGTACCATCCAGCGCCAGTTGCTGGTGCTGGAAAATCAGGGCGCGGACAAATTTTTCGGCGAACCCGCGCTTCAGCTCAAGGACTTTATGCGGACCGACTCCAGCGGCCGCGGCATGGTCAATATTCTTGTCGCCGACAAGCTGATGTCGAGCCCGAAATTGTATTCGACATTCCTGCTCTGGATGCTCTCGGAACTGTTTGAACAGCTGCCTGAAGTCGGCGATCCGGCAAAGCCCAAACTGGTGTTCTTCTTCGACGAAGCGCATCTGCTGTTCGACGATGCCCCAAAACCCCTGATGGACAAGATCGAGCAGGTTGTGCGCCTGATCCGCTCGAAGGGCGTCGGCGTCTATTTCGTCACGCAAAACCCGATCGACGTGCCGGACAAGATTCTCGCCCAGCTTGGCAACCGCGTACAGCATGCGCTACACGCCTTCACGCCGCGTGACCAAAAGGCGGTGCAGGCGGCAGCGCAAACCTTCCGGCCAAATCCGGCCCTCGACACGGCCCAAGTCATTATGGAACTGGGCAAGGGCGAGGCGTTGGTCTCTTTCCTGGAAGGTAACGGTACGCCCGCGATGGTCGAACGTGTGATGATCCGCCCCCCAACGGCGCGGATCGGGCCGGTCACGCCCGACGAACGCAAGGCGATCATGAATGCGAGCCCGGTCAAGGGCAAGTACGACACCGCCGTCGATGCGGAAAGCGCATTCGAGATTTTGCAAAAGCGCCTGTCGAATACCGCCGCGCCGGTCGGCACACCCAGTGCTGACGGATCGGAAGGCGGGGGCGTTCTCGGGCAGATAGGCTCGATTGTCGGGACGGTGTTCGGCACCAATACGCCGCGCGGGAAGATGTCGACCGGGCAGGTCATCGCGCGCAGCGTGACGCGTTCGGTGACCAACAAGGTCGCGGGCGATGTTGCAGCCAGCATCGGCAAATCGGTCGGTGGTTCGCTCGGCGGGTCGATTGGCCGTTCTATCGTGAGGAACGTGCTGGGTAGCCTGCTGCGGCGCTGACTACTGCTGCTTGGCAAGCAGTTCGCGAAGTGCATCGATGTATGAATGGGTCCCTGCAAAGGACTCATTCTCTTCGAGGATCAGGATTTTTGCATCGCGTAAAGAGTTCAGATCTTTTTCAGCGAGATTGGTTTGAAGCCGGCGATAGGGCTGGCCGCCGTGTCGGCTGAGGTTCAGATAAAAATATGTGCTGAGCGCCGACAAACAGTTGTCGCGTGCGAGGATTTCCGCTGGCAGGTGAGTGAAACTGCTGCCGACCACCGCGACATTCAGCTTGCTTGACGGATGGTCCGGGCAGGAGGCCGAGTGCTGAAATTTAACCTTCGGCGTGAGATAGGCTGTCGGTGGAAAAAACACATTGATTAGGTCTGCGAGTTCGCGATCGACGCCGCTGGTGACACCGGAAATGGTGTACGTAAAAGTGAACGGCGGCGCGAGGGTCTGGTTGGCCTGCCGGTTGATCTCTTCGGCAATGGCCGTCGCGGCCAAAGCACCGCCGATGTCGTTCCAGTGGGTTCCCCCCTGCGGGAACAGTTCAACCTCGTACTTTCCTCTCAAGGAATGGATCATGGTCGCGGTATCGACCACATTGATACCCGCCTCTCGCAGAAGGTTCACGTACTTCGGAACGAACTCGATCCTCGCCGCAGGCGTGCTCGGGCATGCTTGGAGATTCACAAAATAGTCCGGCAGGTGTGCGACCTTTGACGGTGTGATCAGATAAATGAAAACCGATCCACGCGAGCGGTAATAGTCCTGAACCGCCTTGAGCTTGGGAATAGTCGCACGGGCCCGCGTCTCGACCATGCCTTCGGTGCGATTGCAGTAGTCGTCCAGATAGAATTGCTCGATCAGGTGTCCGTGCGCCCCGCGCACGACGCCGGGCAGTGTTAGTTCTCCGAACAGTTCGAATTTCAGCTCGTTGTTGAAGCGCACCAGCAGCGGACGGATCGGCAGCGCCTGGGTTACACGCTCGGTGATGGCCTTCTGCAGGCTGCCGTCAATCAGGGATGACAGCGACCAGGTCAGCGGCAACTGCCGTGTGACGCCGGCCAGCTTCGGGCCGATCTTGATTTCAAGTTTCGGATGATTTGGTGCAACGGCCAGGTTCCATGCGGTCAACAGCGGCAGCAGCACGAGGAGAATGCAGAATGTGGCGCGGACAACGGGGTGTGAGAATGACAGCCGGTTCATGGCATCAGAACCTGAAATAGATAAATGGCTGGAACGGCACCGTCACCGAGCGGGCAATGGCAAAAACGTACAGCATCACGAGCGCCACCGCCGTCACAAGCCGCAGCCAGCCGTACGTTTTGTAGGCATTTCTGAGCGGCTCGAACAGCATCGTTGCCGGGAACAGCGAGATGATCACTCCGAGTGCAAGCGTGAACGGCACCTCCGCCGGAACAGAGATCGCGGTGTGGGCGGAAGATGAGCCGAACAACGCAGCGAGGAAAGGTCCAAGATGGGCGGGCGATTCCGAACGGAAGATCGCCCAGCCGATCATGATAATAAACAGGGTCACCGCAGTTGCTATGAACGCACCGCAGCGGTTGAGAAGCCTCTGCAGGAACATACGGTCGAGAGTCAGGAACAATCCGTTGTATGCACCCCACAGCACGAAGTTCCAGCTCGCTCCATGCCAGAGACCGGAGAGCAGGAAGCAGATCCACAAATTGAGATAGGTGCGGGCTTCACCCTCCCGATTTCCTCCGAGGGGTATATAGAGGTAATCGCGGATCCACGTGGTCAGCGAGATGTGCCAGCGCTGCCAGAACTCGGTGATCGAGCGGGAGGCGTAAGGCGAATTGAAATTTTCCCTGAGTGGAATGCCGAACATGCGGGCGAGGCCGATCGCCATGTCGGAATAGCCCGCGAAATCGAAGTAGATCTGGATCGTGAAACACGCCAGCCCGAGCCAGGCCATGCCTGGAGACAGTGTTGAAGGATCTGCGGCAAAAACCTGCGTGGCGAAACTGCCGAGCGGATCGGCAATGAACAATTTTCTTCCCAGCCCGCGCGCGAAGCGCAGAAACCCTTCCTGAAAATCAGTCCAGACCACTGGCGGGGGATACGCAATTGCGTCGCGCATCTCATGGTATTTGAGAATGGGCCCGGCGAGCAGCTTGGGAAAGAACAGCACGAACAGGCAGTAGTCTGAAAACCGGTCGGCCGGTTTCGAGACGCCGCGGTAAGTGTCCACGAGATAGGTGATCTTCTCGAATACGACGAACGACACGCCGATCGGCAGCGCAATGTGCAGCAACGGAATGCGGTCGGCGGAAAAGGGCGCCAGGATGAGGTTGATGTTCGTGGCAAGAAAATCGGCATACTTGTAGAAAATGAGCAGGCCCAGATTGGCGGCAATCCCGGCGGCCAATGCCAGCTTTCGCGTTCGGGCCGGATTTCCTTCGACGAGATGAAATGACAGCGCGTAGTCGATGGCAGTCGAGAGGAACAGCACCAGCACGAAAGCGGGCTCGCCCCAGATGTAGAACAGCGTGCTCGCAATCAGCAGCGTCCACTTCTTGGCCGATGCGCCGGTCAGAAGCAGATAGAACGCATAGAGCGCCGGAAAGATTGTGAGAAAAAGCGGTTCGTAGAAAAGCATATGCGATCGATGCTCGAGGGCACAAAAGCCGCGAGAAGCGTGATAAAAGATGATAGAGGGTGAAGCAGAAATTGTCGGGCGAGTCCAGTTGGCCGACAATGCCGGCGCATCCCGACCGAGAGGACCAATCGAATATGTCAGCCACACCGCACCTCGCAGCCGTTCTCGACCATATCGACAAGGATTTCGACAACAGCCTGGAGCGGCTGTTCACGCTGCTTCGGATCAAGTCGATTTCGGCCGATCCGGCATTCGCGGACGATTGCAAAAAGGCGGCTGCTCATCTCGCCGCGGACATCGCCTCCATTGGTTTTGCGACCGACGTGCGTCCAACCGCCGGGCATCCGGCGATTGTCGGCAAGAGCAACGGCCAGAGCGGCGCGCATGTCCTGTTTTACGGCCACTACGACGTGCAGCCTGTCGATCCGCTCGATCTTTGGCACCGCCCGCCGTTCGAGCCCATCGTCACCAATCATGCCGATGGCCGGAAGATCATCGTCGCGCGTGGCGCTGAAGACGACAAGGGTCAGTTGATGACTTTCGTTGAAGCCTGCCGCGCATGGAAGAATGTCACGGGCTCGCTGCCGCTCAACGTGACGATTCTGATCGAAGGCGAGGAGGAAGTCGGCTCGAAGAATTTCGGACCGTTCCTCGACAGGCACAAGAAGGACCTCGCAGCCGACTTCGTGCTGGTCTGCGACACGGGCATGTGGGACCAGAACACGCCGGCGATTACGACGTCGCTGCGCGGTCTTGTCTATGACGAGGTCAAGATCAAGGCGGCGAACCGCGATCTGCATTCCGGTATTTTCGGTGGCGGCGCGCAAAATCCGATCCGCGTGCTGACCCGCATTCTCGGCAGCATCCACGACGACAACGGCCACATCACCATTCCGGGTTTTTACGACGGTGTGAAAGATCTTCCGGCGGATATTCTCGCGCAGTGGAAGAATCTCAACCTGTCGCCGGAAACATTCCTCAAGCCGATCGGGTTGTCGGTTCCCGCCGGTGAGAAGGACCGGTTGCTGATCGAGCAGGTTTCGTCGCGTCCGACCTGCGACATCAACGGCATCTTCGGCGGCTACACCGGCGAAGGCTCCAAGACCGTCATCCCCGCGCACGCATCGGCGAAAGTCTCGTTCCGTCTGGTGGAGGGACAGGACCCGGAGAAAATCCGCAAAGCCTTCCGGGATTTCGTCACCTCGCGTCTGCCTGCGGACTGCTCGGCTGAGTTTATCGATCACGCCGGCGCGCCGGCAATCGCGCTCGACTGGGGCATGAAGCCGCTGGCGGCGGCAAAGCATGCGCTGACCGACGAATGGGGCAAGGATGCGCTGCTGATCGGGTCCGGTGCATCGATTCCGATTGTTGCGGATTTCAAGAAGACGCTTGGACTCGACACGGTGCTGATCGGGTTCGGCCTCGAGGATGACAACATCCACTCGCCGAACGAGAAGTACGACCTGAAGAGCTTCCACAAGGGTATCCGCTCGTGGGCGCGCATTCTTGCGGCGTTTGCCGACACCCCGCGCTGAGGCGGTCGATGCTGAAGCATCCGCCAAACGCAAAAACGCCGCCCGGAATTGGGCGGCGTTTTTAGTCTCTGTCAGTGTAGAGGCTGACGGATGGAATCTATATCCGAGGCCGATCCTGTCAAGTCTTGTAGCTTGGATCGAGCCGGTCGAGCTTGCGCAGCAGCGGCGGCCAGACGAGCTTGGTTGAGCGCAATTCCGAACGATCCGGGTCACTGACCAGCTTTTCGTTTTTCTCGATCACAAGCTTTTCGACCGGGTAAGCGGTCGGCCCGAGCATGCGGGTGCGGACCTGCATCGTGCAGGCGCGCTCAAGATGAAACATGCGCTCGAATGCGGAAGCGACTGAACGTCCGACTGTCAGCGTGCCGTGATTGCGCAGCAAGAGATGGTTCTTGGTGCCGAGATCCTTCTGGATGCGTGGGCGTTCGTCGTGGTCGAGCGCAATCCCTTCGTAATCGTGATAGGCGAGGTCGCCGGTGACGAGCTGGGCGGTCTGGTTCAGCGGCAGCAGCCCTTCCATGCAGCTTGCAACCGCGGTGCCGTCGGGCGTGTGAAGGTGTAGAACGCAGCCTGCGTCCTCGCGAACTTCGTGGATCGCCGAGTGAATGGTGAAGCCGGCGGGATTGATGCTGTATTCGCTCTGGGTGAGCTGGTTGCCGTCGAGGTCGACCTTCACCAGGCTCGATGCGGTGATCTCGTCGAACATCAGGCCATAGGGATTGATCAGGAAGTGATGTTCTGGACCGGGGACGCGGGCGGAGATGTGCGTATCCACCAGGTCATCCCAGCCATAATACGCAACAAGGCGATAGGCCGCGGCGAGATTGACGCGCTGTTCCCACTCACCGGGAACCATGTTGGATTGGACTTCCTTGAGACGTGCTTCAGCCGGTGACATGGCGATTTTCTCCCGCGATTTGTTTTGATCTTGCTCGGGCAGGAGCCTAGTCCCGGGATACCGCTATCGCAACATGCGACGCCCGCAGGGGCGCCATGCCGCGAACCCGAAACGGGCAGGGATCAGGGTGCCGGAATAGTGAGCAGGCTGGCGATGCTCTTGCCGCGGATGTCGTACACCCGCGCGAACACCACGTCGTCACGCTTGATTTCGACCACAACCGGCGCGTTCAGTCCCTTGCAGTAGAACTCGCCGAGCGTCATGGCGAAATCCGCGGCCTGGCTGTCCCAGCCGATGGTGAAATCGGGGCCAAGTGCGACCTGTGCCGGACGCTGCGGACCGCACACCGCGACACGCCACTTGCGGTTCCGGGGCGCAGGCTCCTGACGCTCCTCGATCTCCTGCCGCAGCCCCTCGGACGCCTGCTTGAGCGCGAGTCCCCAGTAGTCGAGCATGTAGCGGTCGTCGGCGGCGCGAACCGTTCCCGCGATATGGTTGAAGTGCGTGTACTGATAGGGATGCAGCCGGATCATCTCGTTGAGCGGCAGCATCAGCCCCAGCAAGAATACCGCTGCGAACACGGCCTGCGCGGGACGGCTGCGTTCCTTCAGCCAGCCGATGATCGTGGCAAAGGCCACGCCGGCGAGAACGGCCATCGGCGGGATGACAAAGATGAAATGGCGAATGCCGTTGTAAAGCGCCGGACGCTTCACCATCGCGATGATGAGCGGAAGCGTCGCCGCCAGCGTCAGCATCAGCATAATGCTCTTGCGCCGGGTATCGACGTTGGAGCGCATCAGCGCAACGAATGTGCCGGCGACGGCGGCGCCGAGCAGGCCGAGCAACACTTCGGGAAGCTGGAGTGCGAACAGCGTCGGCAGATACGACCACGGCATGTCCGGCACGGAGACGATCGCGCCGTTGAACAGTTCCTTCCATGGCTTCTCGAAGAAATGCGAGAAGTACGTCAGCGCGCGGAACGGATTGGCGGGGTCGATGATCGACCACGGCCACACGAGGCCCATGATCAGATAGCCCAAAAGTACGCCGGGCAGCAGAACATAAACGACATGACCGAGCCGGTGTGCGGCTTCGCGCAGGCCATGGGTCCGGATGTCGGAAATCCAGATCGGCATAAATCCGATCGCAGCGTAGATCAGCGCCAGTCCGCCGAGGATACGGCAGCCGATCGACAGACCCGCACCCAGACCGATGATCAGGATCGTATGAGGCTTGGGCGACGGATACTCCTGCGCCAGCCTCACCAGCCCGAGCATCAGGATCACCATTGCCACGGCAAAGGGCGCATCCTTCGGGTTCATGAACATGTGTCCGTAGAACGTCGGACACAGGGCGAGCAGGACGATCGCTGCGAGACCGGCCACCGGTCCGCCGACGCGCCGCGCCAGCCGCCATGTCACGCCGATGCCGATCAGGCCCACGATGGCGCCGAGAAGGCGCCGCGTCTCGAACAGTTCGAGCGGAATGACTTTGTGCAGGAGCGCGGCCGCCATGTCGAAGCCGCCGCCGTACATGTAGAGGTTGGCGAACGACAGCGCGCTGGTATCGGTGAAGCCGCTGCCGAACATCTTCAGCAGCAGATCGGCATATTCCGCGTGTGTGTAGTCATCCCAGCCCAGACCGTAGTCGCGGAATGTCAGGCCTGCGACGACCGCGAGAACTGCCAGCACGGCAAGCGCAAGATCGTCACAAGTCTGCTCGATCGAGCGCCCGGCTGGCGTGTCGAGGGCCGAAGTTGTTATCGATGACATCTCAGCTAATGAATCCAGCCGTTCCCGTGCCTGCATGTTTCCCGGGCAGGCTTTCCCGGGAACCTTGTATCCCAGATCGGTGTTCAGGTAATTGCCAAATATGGCGTATTTTCTCTAAGTGCGTTGCAACATTTGCAACCAGGGTAAAACAACCCTGCTCCGAAAGCTTTTTTGCACGCGGGGCAGGTTGGGGTTCTGAACCTGAACGGCGTGTGACCGACGAGGTATCTTTCGTCGAAAAAGCATTCAATTACCAATTGGTAATGCGCTGACTTGAAACTATTATGGAACTCCCCCTGTGAGTCCGCCGGATCCAAACGGACACCGGCAAACCTATCATTCTAGGGGATCCTTTGGTTCTGACATGCGTAAAAGTGCCTAGGAGAGATTCGATCCGAATGTCAGAACCGGATCACTAGCGCGGGTTTGGAGCTTGTAATGATTGCGCTATTGATCGGCGGAACGGTCATCCTCTGCATCGGCCTTCTGACGGTCGTGTTCGGAATTCCGATCAAGGAATTCAGTTTCGGCAACACGATGATCCTGGCCGGGGCCGTGGTGTCCTGCACCGGGCTGGTCCTGATCGGCCTGTATTTCGTTGGCCGGGAATTCCGGAACCTGGCGCGCCGTCTGGAAACCGGTCTGCCGGCGCCAGCCGTGTTGCCGCGCGAGCCGGCCGCTGAGATCGAGCCTTCTGTTCCGCCTATTCGCCCGGCGCGAACCCTGCCTGAACCGCCGCTGACGCCGCGTCCGATGCCCCCAAGGCCCGCCCGCGAAGACACGTTGTTTACCCGCGATCAGCCGCGCGATGGAGCGCAGGACCGGGATGATTTCGGCGACGACAGCCGCGACGATCACGGCCGTGCGCCGCTCGGCGCGCATGAGCCGGCGCCATGGCCGGAGCATCCGGTCACCCGCGCGCGCAATCCTGCGCCTGCCACGGAATCATTCGAGCCTCCGGCGGAAACGCCTGCGCGCCAGCGCCGCAACATCATGTTCTCGTCGCACCGGCGCGATAAGGCGCGCGAGTTGCCCCCGCGCGATCTCTCACCGCAGGACGACAGCGCCGACAGGCCGGCGGAGGATTTCGAGCGTCACGAGCCGGAACCGGAGGCGCGAGGCGCATTCGACAGCGCCTGGCCCAGTTCGCGGCTTGAATCCGATAAGGGGCGGCAGGATTCACCCTTGCCTCGAAATGAACGGAGCGCGCCGCCGCCGGCCTCCGATCATGACGCCCCGGAGCCTGTCCGCGAGCGGTTTCAGCCGCCGCGGCGAGCGGACGCCTCGTCGGTCACTATCGTGAAGTCGGGAGTCGTAGATTCGATGGCGTATTCGCTGTATTCCGACGGATCGATCGAGGCGCAGATGCCCGAAGGCATGGTGCGGTTTGCGTCGATCGACGAACTGCGCGCGCATCTGGATCAGCGCGGCTGATCCCGGCAAACAGACGGCCGTTCCGAGTGTAAATAAATACACGCCGGTATTCTTGTTGTGCTTGTCAGTCCGGCAGCAAATCTCTCATACTTGCAAGTATAGATGACGTCGAAACTGTCGACAGGCGGCCCTTTGCTTGTGCGCCAGAGCTTTTCGACTGTCATCTGATTTGCGGATTTGAAAGACATCACGATGAGCGAAACCACCCCCAAGGGCTTTGTCGACCTGACCGCTTCGATCGTCTCCGCCTATGTCAGCAACAACGCGACCACCGCGGCTGAAATCCCGGCCCTTATCAGTCAGATTCACGCAGCACTTGTGCGGGTTTCAAACTCCGGCACGGAAGCCCAGGCGGAGCCGGCCAAACCGGCGGTTTCCATCAAGAAGTCGATGACGTCGGAGTACCTCGTGTGTCTGGAAGATGGAAAACGCTTCAAGTCCCTGAAGCGACATCTGCGCTCGCAGTACAACATGAGCCCCGAGCAGTACCGCGAGAAATGGGGCCTTCCGGCCGACTATCCGATGGTGGCCCCGAACTATGCGGTGGCCCGGTCCCAGCTTGCCAAGAAGATGGGCCTTGGCCAGCAGCGGCGCCGCCGGAAATAGGGCCTGAAAACACCAGGCTTGCCACAGCTTAGGAATAATTCCACATTTGAGATTCCCGGAGTCAAGTCCGGACGGCTGTTATATTTTTTCGGGGATCGCTATCCCCGCTGTTGGCATCGTCGCTAGGATATAGGTATAAAATCCTAGTGAGGTTTCGATGCTCGATTTCCAGCCGCCTGCTCTCCCTTTTTCTCCGCCGCAATCCGGCACCGGTGAACCGCATCCGAACGAGATCTGCCGTTTGGTTGCGGCCTGTGTCGCACTGGATTTCGGTCTCGACGCTGCCGCTCTCGAAACCGGTCTGCGCGGTTCTCAGCGCATGGCCTTCGCGCGGCAGATCGCGATGTACCTCGCCCATATCGGCTTTGGGCTCAGTTTCGAGATCATCGGACACGCCTTCGGACGCGACCGGACAACCGTCGCCCATGCGTGCCGCGTCGTGGAAGATGGCCGCGACGACATCTGGTTCGATTGCCGTGTCGCGACACTCGAACTGATCTGCCGCGCGGCGGCCGGTGGAGATGTCCGATGAAGCGGCAGGACAGCAAGACCCGGCAATCAGCCACGCAGGTTCCCGGTGACGCGGTTGACGTGTTCCGAGCACAGCATCTCGATCTCGCAACGCGCGATCTTATGACGGAGACCGGCGTGACCCAGGTCCTTGTGAATGACAGCGAAAGCCCGCTGGCGTGGCTGGCGCGCCGCAAAGGACGTGATGGGCGCGCCATGATCGGACCGGATCAGTTCATCGCGGGTGAACGCCTGCGCGCGGATTTCACCCGCGGACACATGACGCCGCGCGTGACGTCGAGCTGGACCGGTATCGGCCGGACGAAAGGATCGGGCGGCGGCAGCGACATGACGGATCTGATCGTTGCGTCGCGCCAGCGCGTGCGTCGGGCGCTGGAAGCCTGCGGACCGGAATTCTCCGGGCTTCTGCTCGATGTCTGCTGCTTTTTGCGAGGACTCGAGGATGTCGAGCGTGAGCGCGGCTGGCCGTCACGTTCGGCCAAGGTTGTGCTGCAGCTGGCGCTCGACCGGCTGGCGCGTCATTACGGATTGCGCAGCGATGCGCACGGCACCGGCGGTTCGATCAGGACCTGGCTTGCGGATGACGCGGCTTTCACGCCGTAGTTATCTTAAGAGGCAGAAGCGAGCGTTTCGCGGGCGTCGTTCTTGATCCGCTCCACCATGGCGCGCAGCCCATTGGAGCGCTGCGGCGTCAGGTGTTCGCGAAATCCGAACTCGTCGAAGATCGAGATCGGATCGGTGTCCAGGATGTCGCGCGCCGTCTTGCCGGACTGGATTGTCAGCAGGATCGCGATCAGTCCGCGCACGATATGCGCATCGCTGTCGCCCTTGAAATTCAGCACCGGCTCGTCGCCGCTGCGGTCGATGTCACGCGACAGCCAGACTTGGCTGGCGCAGCCCTGAACCTTGTTCTGCGGGGAATGCTCGGCATCGGACATCGGGGCCAGCGTGCGGCCAAGCTCGATGACATAGCGGTAGCGGTCGTCCCACTCATCGAGCAGTTCGAAATTGTCCCTGATTTCGTCGATGGTCATGGCGGTCCGCGTGCTCATATCAAAAGGTCTCGTCCGAGCCTTATATGAGATCGCGAGACATCGATAGCTATAAGTTCCGGGCCTTTTTCGGCCCGGAATCGCCTGTCGGGGTCTTATGGACCCGCCGGTCCCCCGGCTGGCGGCTGCCAGTCGATCGCAAGGTCGTCCTGCGTCAACGTCTGATGCACGACCGCCGCGATCTCCGGTCCGCCGACCTCGCTGTCATCCGGCGTGCCAATGGAGCCGGTGTGATCAGGTGCTTTTTTGCCGGCCTTGTCGAGGGGATCAGGCGCCTTCTTTTCGTTCTTCTCGGCCTTGTCGGTGATGAACTGATAAACCTTCTTGGCGCCGGACTGCGCGCGTTCGCCGATCACCGTCGCCGCCTGTCCGCCCACGGTACATGCCGCCGGCTGACGGTTGCAGAACTGGCTCATGTCGGACACGGCCGCGGTGGCTGCCGAAATAGCTTCCGACGCGCCGATCTGCGGACCCTTGTCCGAATCGGGCGTCTTGTCGGTCGGGAGCAGCACAAGCACCAGCCCCAGCCAGAACGCCATGCGAAGGAGGAAAAACATCTCACACCCCGTTAGTCGCTTTCACCGGAGTGGCTTCACACAATGAAGCACTCCGCCCCGTTGCGATTGATCTCGCAATCATCCCGTGTCGTATCAGACGCGGATAAATCTCCGGTTCTTGCGCTGTCTAAAATTTGAATGGTTTGATTTGGCGTAAATTTTCGATTGATAAGAGCAATATTTCGCTTCGAATGACGCGGCTGTGGCCGCGACCCATGCACGATTTCGAAACCATAACGCGCCGCATGGAAACTTCGCGTTCACCATTCGGCTGGATGAAATCGCCGATTGTCCGCGAAAACAGCGCATTCGAGCGGCGTAACTTGCTATCGGCAGCGCGCCTTAGCGTTCGCTTAAGTTCACTCTGACACCATCGGCCAAACGAAAAACGGGGGCGTTCCGGCAGTCGACACGACGACCGGCCGAACAGTGAGAACAACGTGAGATTGTCCGCCATCATACGTGATCATCTGGACTCGCTGCTGCATCCATCGGCGCGGTGGGATTTGATGACGAGAGCCCGCCATCGCGCTTTCATCGGGCCGCGGCTGCTCGGCGGCCTTGCGGCGCTTGCATCGCTTCCGCTCTATCTCGCGGTTCGCGGCGCTCCGCAGGAAGTCGAGGTCATGGTGTTCGCGTGGCTGATCGCGCCCATCCTCGTCTCCTATTATCTGTCGCGCACAGGTCATTATGAGCGCGCGCACATTCTGTCATCGACCGCGCTGGCGGCGGTGGTCATGGCGGTCTGCATCAATACCGGCGGAATTTCGTCGTTCGCGGCGATTTGGCTTGTGGCCGTTCCGCTCGATGCGGCGCTGTCCGCCTCGCGGCGTGCCGTTGTCATTGCCGTCGTGCTGGCGCTCGGTTGCGCGCTGGGTCTGGTCATGATCGACGCTTTCGGCGCGCTTCCGGCTTCCAAAGTGCCTGCTTCATACAGTTCGCTGTTCGATGCGCTCGGTATTGCCTCGGCAACGATCTATGCGTCGGCTCTGGCTTTCAGCGCGGAATCGCTGGCGCAGATGAGCAGAAAATTGCTGATGGTCGAAGAGGAGCGCTATCGGCTGCTCGCGCACAACATCAGCGACGTGATTTCCCGGCATAGCCGCAATGGCGCGATCCGTTTTATTTCGCCGGCAGCGGAAGCGCTGCTTGGCACACCTGCGGCATTGCTTCAGGAGCATGGTCTGTTCGACCGTGTTCATGTGGCCGACCGGCCGGCCTATCTGACCGCTCTCTCGGAGGCCGCGCGCAGCGGCGACGAGCGCAGCGTCGAGTTTCGCGTCAAGCGGGATGCTATACGCAGCTTTGATCATGAGCGGACACCGGCCCCCGAATTCATCTGGATCGAAATGCGCTGCCGCCCGATCGATGCGACGTCGCGATCGCTGACCGATCCGGGTGTCGAAGTGGTTGCGGTAATGCGCGATGTGACCGAGCGCAAGCTCCAGGAGCAGGCGCTGGAGAATGCTCACATGGAGGCTGAGCGGGCAGGCGCGTCCAAATCGCGCTTCCTCGCCACGATGAGCCATGAACTGCGCACCCCGCTGAACGCCATCATCGGATTCTCGGAGATGATCGTCCGCGAAGACGAGATGATGATCGACGCGGCACGGCGGCAGGAGTACGCCAAGCTGATCAACGAATCCGGTCTGCACCTGCTGTCGGTGGTTAACGGCATTCTCGACATGTCGAAGATGGAAAGCGGCAACTTCGAGATTCTTCCCGAACTGTTCTCGCCGCGCGAGTCCCTGGTCAGTTGCTGCAACCTGATGGTTTTGAAAGCACGCGAAAACGGCATCGATGTCGTGACGCGCGCGCCGGCGGACTTGCCGCAGATCACCGGCGACCCGCGCGCCTTCAAGCAGATGGTTTTGAATCTGCTTTCCAATGCGATCAAGTTCTCGGAGCGCGGCGGCACGGTCACCGTCACCGCCGGGATCGAAGGGGCGCGCCTGCTGGTTCGCGTGATCGACAGCGGTGTTGGAATCGGCGCCGAGGATCTGAAGCGGATCGGCGATCCGTTCTTTCAGGCGGGAAAAACCTATCAGCGCCGCCACGAAGGCACCGGACTTGGCCTCTCGATCGTCAAGAGCCTCGTTGCCATGCACGGCGGTGAGATGACGGTGCAAAGCCAGATCGACGAAGGCACGACGGTCACGGTGGCGTTGCCGATCACGTTCACGCCGCCGGCCGAGAAGCCCAGTAATATCGCGACCCTGGCGCCCCAGCGCGCCGAACATCAAGACTATCAGGTGAAGAAAAGTGCCTAGACAGATCGCAGAAGACGACGAGAAACCACGCCGCCGCCGTCGCGCCTCCGCAGTTGCGGCGGTCGAGGCCGAGTCCGAGCGTGGCCTGATCATGCGCGTTCTGTTGCACAGCCCGAAGGACACCCTGGCGGCAACGGCGGCGCTCGCGGCGGTCATCGCCATCGTCACCAATGCGATGTTCCTGCAGGCCGGGCGTCATCCATCGCCGATGTTCAGCACCGCTTCGGTGTCGTCACTGCCGGCGGTTGCTCCGGCTCCCGCGCCATTGCCGCGCGTTCGTCCGCCAGAGGCGGAAGCACGTGTTGTCGAGAAGCCTTTGGAATCGCCTGCGCTAGCGAAGCAGGCTGCAACGTCTGCCGCGCCGCGGCCTCCGGCCGTCGTTCACGCGGCCAAGAGCGATCCGGTTGGCGATCTGATCGTGTCGACGCGGCGTATCGCGGCCGTTCAGCGTGCCTTGACCGAGTACGGCTATGGCCAGCTAAAACCTACCGGCGTTGTCGGCACCGACACGCAGGCCGCGATCCAGAAGTTCGAGCGGGATCGCAAGATGCCAGTCACCGGCCAGTTGTCCGACCGCCTGATTCGCGATCTGACCGTTCTGACGGGACGGCCGATCGATTAGGCTGCCCCTCTTAAATGGATAGACAGGCCGCGCTCCGACTGTGGTAGCACCTCTCTGTCTTCCATTCGCCCGGTCGGTCCAGCCTCATGTCTCGTCTGAAAACATCCATCTGGGTCGCGGGTTATCTGCGGCGATGCCAGGGAGTCGGCATGTTCGGCGCAGTCCGGCGTCGCGGCGCGGAGGAGGCCGGCGCGGTATTTGTGAAGATCGCCTTGATGAATGGCACGGCGATGTTGTTCGTTCCGGCGCCGCAAACCGCCTACGACGACAGCCACCCCATGGAACGGGCCTTCATTCAGTCGCCGCCGCAAGCTGTCGACGAGCAGGTCATCGAAGCGCGTCTTGCGAAGGAGATCGGTTTCGATCCGGATGTCTGGATTGTGGAAGTCGAGGACAAGGAAGGCCGTCACTTCCTCGATATAGCGAAGACGTAAACCTAGCCGCGAGACGTGTTGCGGGTAGTGACGCGCGTCCCCGGCTGGGCTGCGGGCCGCGATTGCAGGGATGTTGAGCGGGCGCGCTGGCGCTCGTCGTCATAAAGTGCAGGGCGATATTTTGCCCGCGTGGTGGCAAGTGCCGAGCCGCGCCATGCGGCAAGCATGATCAGTGCGGTGCGCAGTTCGATGACCTCGTAGAGGCGCGCCAGCCGGTAGACCTCCATGACCGACGCGCCGAGCGACGGATTCAGGAACAGCAGCACGCGCTGATACGATTCGCCCGGCATGCCGAGCGCCTTGAGCGCGCAGGCGAGGGGCTCGCCGCCTGGTTCGTTGACGATCTGGGTGGCGACTCGCGACGTCAGGATCAGCGCGTCGGCGAGTTCGGCGGCGAAGCCAGCGGAATCGGCCGCCAGCGCGGCCTGCTCAAGCGCTGTGACCGCGCGCGCGGCGCGGCGCGGATCGACCGGCGTCGACGGTTTCAGCGGCGTATCGGTCAGGCCATACAGCATTTGAGCACGGTGGCCTTTGTCGGCGGCCAGAAACATCTCGATCAGCTTTGCTGCATCGTCCGGCTGCATCGACAGGGTCGGCGCGGGCAAGATGGGGGCGGCGGGCGCTTCGGAGTCGGAGACGATCTCGAAGTCTGCCGCGGGGTCGATCTCAAGCGTGTCGTCAAGGATGTGCTCGTCGTCCCGCACAACGACCCGGCTGTCTGTCGTGTGTTTCAGTTGCAGCTTCCAGGCGATTTCACGCGGCGTGTTCGGGTAGATCGCCAGGCGGGCGCGCACTGCGGCGCGAGTGGCATCGTCGACCTCATCGATCAGACGCGTGGCCAGTTCGGCGAACTGCCGCTCCTCGTCGAGGGTGTGGTCGCTGGTCTGGACGTAAAGGTCGGTCAGCACGCGAAGCAGCGTCGGGCGAATGTCGACGCCCTCGCGCCGGGACAGCGTCATCAGGCCATCGAAGCCGTGAAACATCGGAGGTGTCGTCATGCCGGATACACGGGTTTAAGTCTGGGCCTGACATTATCGATCGCCTGTTAACAACCCATTAACCATGACCACTCTTAATGGCCGGGTGCCGCCGGCGCAGGAAGCAGGCGGTCAGGAGAGATCGATATGGGCATCATTGTTGAATTTCCGGCTGATGCAGCGGCGCGGCGCGCCGGGCCGGACATGAACATGGTCCCGCGCGAGGGAACGGCAACGATCCTGATTCTCCCAGCCATCCGGATCGAGCGCTACGCTGACGAAACCAGCGATGGAGTCGGACCGGGGGAGGGAACGGCTCCGGGACGCCGCCGCAAGCGCAGGGCGCGTTCCTGAACAGGTTTTCCCGGCGAAAGGCTCGCCGGATCGGCAACGCTTTCAGACCGGACCGCGATGTGTAATCCGCTCTATCTTTTGCCATTCGTTGCGAGCCTCGCCTGCCCGAGCGATGATTTCGGCCGCACCCGCTCGACGTTCTATCATGAAGACATGCACAGATGGGTCGGCGCCGAGGCGACCAAGAGTCTGGGCGGCTATCCATCGCAATTCCAGTTGACGGATCTGGAGCGGTCGCTGCGCGATCTTGCCTATTACTTCATCGAGCCGCCGCACTCACACCCGGCATGGAAAGCGGTGTTCGGCGATTACGAAAAAATACCAGCGCCCTGGCGGCAGAACGTTGTCTTCGATCGGACGCTCTATGGACGGCGGATGATCGACGAGCCGCACCGGTCACAGGCTGCGGCTTACGGAGGATTGATCGAGGATGTGCGCAACGATGGCGTGATGCTGGATCAGTTCATTCCTGTCGCCCTGAAAGTCAACGATCTCGATATCAAGCGCAACAAGGCGCTCGGCATCGTTGCCGATCTCTCACCGCGCGAATACGATGACGCGCAGGCGCGAATGCGCGAGAACGTTCTGGTCGTGCAGTGGGCGCAGCAGTGTCTGCAGCAGCGCGTGGCGTCGTATCGGTGGGCGCTGGACCGGCTGGTGATTCAGGCGCCTGATCCGATGGCGGCGGATGCCGATCGTCTGATCGTTCAATTGTCCCAGCGCGCATCGGAACTGTGGATCAAGGCGACGCCTGTTGTCGGCCGCGCGCTGCGCGTCGGCGGATAAATCAAAATCCAGAATCTCTGCGACGTTCCGACACGCGGCGGAACGCCGCGTTGAGTCCGCCTGCAATCAGTTGTTTGTTTTTTTCAAGACATCGAACCAACTGATTTGCCCTGAGAAGATGGGGGATGGAATGACAGGTTCCCCGGTCGAAAGATTGTTTCTTCTCGGAAGATCTTTTGGAACTCTGATTGCGCTGAGTTTCGCCGTTGCTGTGCCTGCGTTGTTCATTTTCTACACGCTTGAACCGCATCTGGTCCTACCTGCGCTCAGTGTGCTGTTTTTCGCGGCAGCAGCTCTCGCCGCGATCACGGCGCTGTCGGTCAAGACCAAGAAAAACACGGAGAATTTGAATCTCTGGGATGTCGCCGGCGGCCTCGTTATCACCGGTTGCGCAGCATCCGTGCTGGGAGAACCGGAGCAGGTCGCACAACTGTTCGAGCATCTGTTCGAACGCAGAACTGACTCCAAGTAACGGGAGACGTTTTAGAAGCTAGACGACCAGGCCGGGCCCCTCTGGCAGCGTGAAGCTGCGATGTCGGACTGGAATTCAATTGGAGTGGCCCTTTAAACTATACGGCTGTTGTCCGGCAGCGTGATGCACTGACTGAAAAGTCGATGCGTGATGCTTGTTGTGCTGCATCGTGTTCGCCTGTGACAGGGGCCGCTCTTCCACAAAATAGGGAAGCCCGGCTTATGTTTGAATTTATCACACCCGAAGCCCTGACCGCACTTGTTCAGGTCATTCTCATCGACCTTGTTCTTGCGGGCGACAACGCCATCGTCATCGGCCTTGCTGCTGCAGGTCTGCCAAAAGAGCAGCGCAACAAGGCGATCTTGATCGGCGTTGGCGCCGCGACATTGCTGCGAATTGTCTTCGCAGCTCTTACGACCCAGCTCCTGGCCATTGTCGGTCTGCTGCTCGCGGGCGGCATCCTGCTGCTGTGGGTCTGCTGGAAGATGTGGCGTGAGCTGAGCGCCGGGCATGAACAGCACGTTATGACGCCTGATGGTGAGACCTCAGCAGTCCCGACCAAGACCCTGGCCCAGGCCACATGGCAGATCATTGTCGCCGACGTCTCGATGTCGCTCGACAACGTGCTCGCGGTCGCCGGCGCGGCGCGCGAGCATCCCATGGTGCTGGTCTTTGGATTGGCTCTGTCGATAGCGTTGATGGGTCTTGCCGCGTCGTTCATCGCGAAGCTGCTGCAGAAGCATCGCTGGATCGCTTATGTCGGCCTCGCGGTTATTCTCTATGTCGCCGGCGAGATGATCTATCGCGGCGCTCTGGAGATCTGGCCACACCTGAAGTGAACGACATCGGCAGTACCGCCCGCAATCTTGTTGTTGCGGGCGGCGTTACCTTGTGTCGCTGATCTGGAAATTACCGCTTGGCTTGCGGTGCTTCGGTTTGCAGGCCGCATTTTGCTGCCGCCAGCGAGGCCTGCGCTTGTGGCATCAGGCCGGGCTCTGCCGCAAGCGCCTTGAGTACGATGAGACCGGTCGTGGTCGGCGAGTCGATAATCAGGCGGTCGGCCGCGGTGACTTCTTCGTCTTCCGGCAGTTCGGCGTGCTGTGCTTCCGTCATCAGGTCGAGCTCGATCACGCGCCGCCCTGCGGAGCGATCGTTGATCGCGTAGTAGGCGACATCGTTGCGCGTGTAGAACGACACCGAGGTATAGGCCTGGCTCACCGGAACGGTGAGCTTGAGCGGACCGCTGGAAAGATCGTAGCGGCAGGCGGCGCTGGCGAAGGCGGGGTCCATGAACGGCATCGGAGCGCTGCCCGGCGCAGCAGCCGGCAATGCCGTCACAGCATTCAGTTTGGTGATCGGAGCGAGACGCGAATAGGCGTCGAGCGTCGCGACCCGCGGAAGCACCAGCACGCTCACGAGGTGAACCACGCCGCCGAGCAGCACGCCGCCGAGAATTGCGAACAGCCAGCGGATCATGGGCAGCTCACGGTGCTGATCGATGGCATCGGCGCATCCTTCTGCGTGCGCGTTCCGACGCCGACCGGCGTATCGTAGAGCCGCAACACCAGCATGTACCGGTCAAGGCCGCCGGTCGGCAGCCAGTTGCCGGCGCGCGCGCGCGACGTGATCCGCACCTCGAAGCTGCCGTCCGAGCCGCGAACGATTTCCTGGCTGGTGAATCCGTAACGCTGGAGCGAATTGGCGACGAGCTGGCCCTTGGTATCGTAAATCGTCATGGTCCAGAAACGCGCAGCAGGCGTCACGCCTTTCACGACCACATCGCATCGTCCGTCGAGCGCGCGGCCTGCATCGTCCCTGTTTGCGGTGAACAACACGCCGTCACCGGTGCCGACCGGAAGCTCGCCACTGCGGGCGACGGAGGCGCGAGAGTAGGGGTCGATGCTGCTGGTCCCGGTCCGGGGCCGGGCGGTCCACGCGCCGATCTTGATGGTGCCGACATCGACGCCACGCGTCGCCGTCATCCATGTGGCACCGAGGCCGACGATGGTTGCTATGATCAGTGTAACAAGGGTGATGAGGATCAGCCGCACGATCGAAGCGCACTCATGACGCGGTTAGTTCTTGCGCGGCGGCTGGGCCGCCGCAGGCTGATCGGTTGCCGATGCGAAACTGTCCGGGAAAGCCACGCTGGAGGCCGGCGCCGGCTTGCCGTTGTCGTTCGAGGACGTCTTGCCCGGAACGGCGACAGTCTTCGCAGCGTCATCGAACAGCTTCTCGACGCGCACCAGGATATTCGCACCGCGCCGGGTCAGCACCGGAGGAGGACCGGGATTGACCTCGGAGGCCTTCGCGTTCGCGTTGGCCGAAGCAACAGCGTCAGGCCGCTTCTTGCCGGCGCCGATGCCGGGGATGTCCTTGATTTCAACGCCCTGGTGCGCGACGACCATGACGTCGTGCCATGTCTGCGCCGGCAGCGAGCCGCCGGTCATGCGGTTGGTCGATGAGTAATCGTCGTTGCCGTACCACACGGCGGCGGTGAAGTTGCCGGTGTAGCCGACGAACCATGCGTCGCGGAACGCGTTCGTCGTACCGGTCTTGCCGGCGGCGGGAATGCCGTCGAGCTGGGCGCGCCGCGCGGTGCCTTCGTCGACCACGTGGCTCATCATTTCCGCCATGTCGGCAGCCACCGATGCCGGGATGGCTTGCGTCGGCTTCCTGCCGTCGCGGTCCCAGCGCCAGACCGGATCACCTGCGCCAGTCCGGACTTCGAGCACGGCATGCGGCTTCACCGCGCGTCCCTTGTTCGGGAACGTGGCGTAAGCGACCGCATGCTCGACGACGCTCACTTCGGTCGAGCCGATCGGCAGCGACGGGGTATCGACCAGAGGAGCGGTGATGCCCATCTTGCGCGCCGTCTCGACGATCTTCGCGCGGCCGGCGCGCGGGCCACCTTTTCCGCCCATCGCGATCGACAGCTTGACGGGCACGACGTTGATGGAGCGCGTGATCGCCTGCGTCAGCGTCACCGAACCGGAATACGAACGTCCGTAGTTCTGCGGGCACCAGTTGCCGATACAAACCGGGCCGTCTACCACGATGGATTTTGGCGTGAAGCCGTTCATCAGCGCAGTGGCGTACACGTAAGGCTTGAACGAGGAGCCGGGCTGGCGCATCGCATCGACGGCGCGGTTGAACTGGCTGGCGCCGTAGTCGCGGCCGCCCACCATGGCGCGCACGCCGCCATCGAGATCGGCAAGAACCACGGCAGCCTGGGTCGCGTGATAGTCGCGACCGAACTGGCGCAACTGGTTTTCGACGGCGGATTCCGCGGCGTGCTGCACATTCATGTCGATGGCGGTGCGGACCACGAAGACACGTTCGATATAGGACTTCGGGAATGTCAGGACGAGCTTGCGCATCTCGTCGAAGGCGTAGTCGAGATAATAGTTGGGCGAGTTCTCGTCACGCCGGTCGACGGCGTTGGCGGGATTGCGGCGTGCGCCGAACACCTGGCCCTCGGTCATGAAACCGGCGTCGACCAGATTGTCGAGCACGACGTTGGCGCGGGCGCGGGCTGCGGGCAGGTTGATGTGCGGCGCGTATTTGGTCGGCGCCTTGAACAGGCCGGCGAGCATCGCGGCTTCAGCAAGGTTCACGTCGCGCGCGGACTTGTTGAAATAGAAGTGCGCCGCGCCGTCGACGCCGAAGGTGCCGCCGCCCATATAGGCGCGGTCGAGATAGAGCTTCAGGATTTCGTTCTTGGTCAGCCGCGTTTCCAGCCAGATCGCAAGGAACGCCTCCTTCACCTTGCGCTCGATGGTGCGCTCGTTGTTGAGGAACAGGTTTTTCGCGAGCTGCTGCGTGATCGATGAGCCGCCTTGCCGGACGCCGCCCGCCTGCGCGTTGGTCATCAGAGCGCGCGCCGTGCCGGCGACGTCGATGCCGAAGTGATCGTAGAAGCGGCGATCCTCGGTGGCGAGAGTGGCCTTGATCAGGTTGTCGGGGAAATCTTCAAGCGGAATCGAATCGTTGTGCTTGATGCCGCGGCTGCCGATCGGATTGCCGTAGCGATCGAGGAATGTCACGGCGAGATCGGATTTCTTCAGCCAGTCGTCATCGGAAGTTTCGCGAAATGCCGGGATGGCCAGCGCGAGCATCAGAACAAGGCCGGCGAGACCGATAGTTGCGCCTTCGGAGAGCGGCTCGATGAAAACCCAGCGCTTCCAGCGGCCGACATAGAAGCGATCCATGAAGGTCGAATAGCGCTCCCAGAGCTCGCGCAGGCCGACAGCCGAATTAAACAGCGAGGAATCAATTCGCGCGTCGAGGTCCAGCAGGAAGTGCCGGAACCATTTCTTCCACTCGCTGGGTACGATCTGGCGCACCGGAACCCTTGATAATGACGCGGCGAAACGGGATCACGAGTCGCCGGATGAAAAGCGCTGGTTAAACGATGCTGATCAATTTGCGGCATCCCCAAGGCGACCGGAGGCCCGATTTTGCCAGCGGGAATCCGCCATCTTCTAGCCGACCATGAACCATAAACCAATGGCCGCGTTGGTTTTTTAATGATGACGGTGAATGCTGCCCACGTTTTTCAGCGCCGGCAACACCGACCGGCACCTTGCCGCTTGCGCAACAGCCGCCAAGGCTCATAAAGCACCATATCAGCGTAAGGACGCTTCAGGATCCCAGCAGGTTCAAAGCCATGACAGCCCGGCCTCGGCCGCCCTCGACCCAAAGCGAATCTTTCTGGAAAACCAAGACGTTGGAGGAGATGTCCGACAGCGAGTGGGAAAGCCTGTGCGATGGCTGCGCGCGCTGCTGCCTGGAAAAGCTGGAAGACGAGGATACGGGCAAGATCTATTTCACCCACATCTCCTGCAGGCTGCTCGATGCCGGGCTGTGTGCCTGCAAGGACTATCCCAACCGCTCGGCCAAGGTGTCCGACTGCGTGCGGCTGACGCCGGAGAACGTCCGGACGTTGAACTGGCTGCCGCCGAGTTGCGGCTACAAGCTCGTGGCCGAGGGCCGCGATCTGTACTGGTGGCACCCACTGATTTCCGGCGACCCCAACACCGTCCATGAAGCCGGCGTTTCGGTGCAGGGCAGGGTCTGGGGCAGCGAGGACGAGATCGAGGAAGCCGATCTCGAGGACCACATCGTGCAGTGGCCCGGCGTGATTCCGAAGCGGGCGCGGCTGAAGCAGCGGCCGCCGTCCAAGTAACCTATCCACGGTATATCAGGCGTCGGATAACGCCCACGTGATGGTCCTTCCGCGCGGTGCACCCATGCGCCTGCGCCGCTTATGAAGCCGCGCGAAACAGGATAAAACTGGTGTCATCCCGTACATTTCGAGTTCAAGTCATTTGCGGCTTGATCCTTCTTCAGAAACATTTTCCGGACCTCGTCCAGCCTCATGACCGAGACACATCGACAGCGCGGCGATATGGCCGATGAGGCGCAGGCGCTGGATACACCGGACGACGTTGCCAACATCGCCACCGAAGTGATCGATCTGTCGGAAGCGCCGCCGATCGTGCCGGCGCCGCCGCTCTCGAAGAGCGAAGTGCGGACCATCCTGCTGAGCCTGATGCTCACGATGTTCCTCACCGCCCTCGACCAGACCATTGTCGCGACCGCGCTGCCGACCATCGGCCGGCAGTTTCACGACGTCAGCAATCTGTCGTGGGTCATCACCGCTTATCTGCTTTCATCAACGGCGGTCGCGCCGGTCTACGGCACGCTGAGCGACATCTACGGCCGCCGCGCGATGATCATCGTCTCGCTGGCGCTGTTCCTGCTGGGCTCCGTGCTGTGCGCCATCGCGCCGAACATTCTGACGCTGATTCTCGCGCGCGCCCTTCAGGGCATCGGCGGCGGCGGCATCCTGCCGCTGGTGCAGACGGTGATCTCCGACGTGGTGACACCACGCGAACGCGGCCAGTACCAGGCCTATTTCTCGTCGGTGTGGGTCGCGGCCGGCATCGGCGGCCCGGTGCTCGGCGGATTGTTCGCCGAACATCTGCACTGGTCGGTGATCTTCTGGATCAACCTGCCGCTCGGCGCGCTGTCGCTGGCGCTGCTGCTGCCGAAGATGAAAAAGATTCCCGTGTTCCACCGCAGGCGCAAGGTCGACTGGCTTGGCGGCGTGCTGCTGATGGCATCCGCCGTGATCGTGATGCTGGTGCTGACATGGGGCGGCAACCGCTTCGCATGGGCATCGCCCGCGATTATCGCGATGATCGGATCGGCGCTTTTTCTCGGCGTCGCATTTGTCTGGCATGCGAAGCGCACCAGTGAACCGTTCCTGCCGATTCCGTTGCTGTCGGGATCGGTGGTGCCGTACGCGATGGCGGCGGGCGGCTGCGCCATCGGCACGATGATCGGCCTTACAGTGCACATGCCGCTCTACTACGAGGTGGTGTACGGATTGTCCGCGAGTGAAGCGGGCCTCGCCTTGATTCCGCTGGTCGCGGTGTCGGTGCTCGGCGCATGGGCCGCGGGCCGCGCGATGATGTTCACCAAACACTACAAGCGCGCGGCCATCGGCGGTGTGACCGTCGCAGCGTGTGCGGCGACTGCGCTCGCAGTAGCGACGCCGCTGCCGCTGTGGCAACTGCTCGCGGCCTTGTCGTTCATGGCGGTGGGTCTCGGCACGGTGTTCCCGGTCAGCGTTGTGTCGATCCAGAACGCAGTGCCGCGCATGCAGGTCGGCACGGCGACCGGCGCGATGAATTTCTTCCGCTCGCTGATGGCGTCGTTCACCGTTGCGGTGTTCACCGCGATCCTGCTGATGGTGCTCGGCGGCAACCTCACCATCGGCGCCGAGCATCAGATCGGCTCGAAGCATGCGATCGCCGCGAGCGACATGATCGTCGCGTTCCGCTACGTGTTCGCCGCCGCCGCTGTTCTGCTGACGACCGCCGCGACGCTGGTGATCCTGATGGAAGAGCGCCCGCTGGCGGGGCCGCAACAGGCCCCCGCCGAGATGGCGGAGTAGGGATTGATCCCGCTGTTTGCGCGATAAGGCGAAACGGTGACAAACTTCGGCGTATAAGGCGGGAATGGCAACAAGGTGTCCGGCTGCGTTGCACGCGATCCCCTGTCGTGCTGCACTCCGCGAACGGAGCAGTGGCGTGCTGAACTCGGCCTGGCTGATCGTGCATCTGATCGCAAGTGCAACCTCATTCCCGGGGGCGGCGGCTGCCTCCCGGCCTTCGGGTGTGAGCTGCACCTATCAGGCGTGCATGGCGAAATGCACCAGACTGAACGGGCCCGTCTGCAACAGCTATTGCGAGAGGCGTATTCCGCAGCGGATTGCGAGGGGAGTCTGCATCCCGGCCCGCGCGGCTACTTCTTGAAGAGGAAGTCACTGAGTGATGCGACCGACGCCGGATGGGCCGCGCGGTTGTCCATAGAATAGGAAATAAATCCTTGACAGCGTGACGCTGCCGGGTTACGGTCCCGGCATGCTCCAGAAGTGTCATTCCGGCGGCCCCACAGCGGCCGGATGAGCCGTTGACGCCCGCAGGCAAGGTTCCTATCTTATGCAAGATTGCAGAGGATAGGCAAATGCCTGCAAAACCGCAGACAGTATCGGAACTTGTTCCTGCCGACCGTCACGGCCTCGCGCTGGAAGGTTTCTTCCGCATCATGGCCCGCTGGGGCGTCGGCAACAGCGACGCGCGGCGCATCCTCGGCAACCCCCCGGAGCGCACGTTCTTTCAATGGAAGAGCGGCAAGGCCGCGCGCCTGCCGGACGATACGCTGCGCCGGATCGGCTATGTCGCCGGCATCTGGAAGGCGTTGCAGATCATTTATTCCGATGCCGCGCTGGCCGACGGCTGGGTGCTGCGTCCGAACCGTTCTTTCGCCGGACAGACTCCGCTGGCCAGAATGACCGCCGGTGACGTGACGGATCTCGCGGCGGTGCGCGCGTATGTCGATGCCGCGCGCGCGCCGTGGTCGTGACGGCAAAAGCACCTGACACCACGCGTGTGCGCTGGCGGGAAGCATGGCGCATCATCGCCTCGCGCTATCCGCCGATCGCGCTGTTTGAGCGCGTCTCGGATGATCCTGCGGTATGTGATGTGCTAACCGATCTTGAACAAGCCACCAATCCACGGCTGCGCGACGAGGCGGGCGAGATCGCGCTGGTGCCGCCGGAGCGGCGCGTGAGCGGGCCGAACGCATCGTGGGTGATGGCGCCGTTCACCCATGTGAACCGCAACGGCTCGCGTTTTTCGGACGGCAGCTACGGCGTCTATTACGCCGCGCGGTCGCTGCAAACCGCGGTGAAGGAAACCGGCTATCACTTCGCGCGCTTCGCGGCGGATTCCAGCGACCCGCCGCGCCGGGAAGACATGCGCGTGCTGCTCGGTCACGTCGATGCGAAACTTCACGACGTGACGAAGCTCGACGACAAGACAAGGCGGCTGATCCTGGACAGCGAGAGCTACGCGCACAGCCGGCCGTTTGCGTTGAAGCTGCGCGACGACGGCAGCGACGGCATCGTCTATCCGAGCGTGCGGGACGAGGGCGGCTCATGCATCGCCGCGTTCTGGCCGGATGTCGCCGGCGTTCCCATGCAGGAGCGGCATCTGCAATACGAATGGAACGGCAGGCGCTTCAGCCGCTGGTTCGACTACAAGGAGGAGAGGTGGGTGAGCGCGTCCTAGCGCCACCAGTCGTGTTGCGAGCCACCACGATCCAGATTGCTCATCGCTATCCCATACGATGTGACCGCAGGAGCGGCGCGCGATACGAATGGCGGCCGCGTCAACCGCTGGTTCGACGACGAGGAGAGGTGAATATCTGCTTGGACGTATCCGCCGACGCCATTGCCGCGTGAACGGCTTCCAGGTTCAGAGTGTTGACGGCGTTGGTCAGCCTGTCGTCAGCGAAGATCGCGTAAAGCTTGGTAAGCGTCTGGGCACAGTCGCGCGGGCCTGGTTCGATATAGTCGGCCAGAACGCCCTGTGCCCGTAGAACCGCGTCGAGAACATGCTCTTGAGCTGTCATGATCGGGTCTCCACACTGTGAGGTGGAAACGGCTTTCGAGGATTCCGGTTCCTCCCGCGGAGTTCCATTCGGCGATGAAAACCCGCCTCGGTCAGGCGGGTATGCAGTTTTGCGGTAGCTTCTGTCGAATGAGAACTAAATATGCGGCTCGGTTTCCCGCAGCCGCGCATTGCCGAATTTGGTGAGCTGAGACGCGCGCTTCTCGAGAAGTTTCGCAACGAAATCGGAAACCTCATCGCGAACGCGGCGCTCCTGTTCGGGCGTCATCGCCTTATGCTTTTGTACGAACGCCTTCATCACGCGATCGACGGTTTGCTTCACGATGTACCTCGATGGTGTAGCTCGTATCGCGAAGGAAAACGTGACATTGCTGATTTGGTTCCTCGGCATCAGGCGAACTTCTCCTGCCTTCGTGCATTGCCTTTCTTCATGGAAAGGGGAGATCCCATGGGACACGCCCTGAAACAGACTGTGCTGGTCGTCGAAGACGATCAGCTGCAGCGGGAGCTCGTCAGCCTGATTTTCGAAGAGAGCGATCTCAACGTCATTCAGTGCAGGAGCGCCGAGGCGGCCGCCGCCGTGCTTGAACAAACCGGCGGGGACCTGATGCTGATGTTCACCAACGCGGATCTTCACGGCGAGATGTCGGGAATCGAACTGGCGTGGATCGCGATGGAGCGGTTTCCGCATATCGATGTCATCGTGACATCGGAGCAGGCCATCGAGGATGTCCCCGACAACGCCATGTTCATGCAGAAGCCGTGGCTGCCGCTTGAAATTTTGCGGCAGGCCGAGATTTCGCGCCAGCGGCACACGGTGCACTGACGGACCGGATTTGAGCAGCAGGCAAATCTCCCGAGTTTAAGTCACCGCTGAGATGATCGAGGCGGGAGCTCCCCTTTTATATTCGTTTCATCATGAGGTTGGAGACGATCGCGAGAACGTTGCCGTTATCTATCGGGCAATGTGCGATCATCTACCCCAGGGGCGTCCTTCAAAGCGCCCACAAGAATCTTGAGAGAAATCTTTTTGCTGATTGCTTCTACGCAAGCCTTGGTCCTTTCAAGATATAGCATTTGATTGTCGCCGTTCTTTTTCCAGCCCTTAAGCCGCTGGCATTCTTTCGCGACTTCCTCAGATTTGAAATTGCGGAATACAGTAGTATGGGCAAAGCGGTTTCTAATTTCCTTTATGGCGCGCAATTCGTCATAAACGTCCTCATCAATAAGCTCAAAGATGTACGCAATTTCGATCTTTTGGGAAAATTGACTGAGCGGGCCGTAGCCATCGTAAATTTTTGTGGCCAGTGTGTTCGACAATGATCGCGTGGAATGCATGAGCAGCTTTTGAAGCCAGTCCTCAACTAGACCGGCCAAGACCAAAGCGTTCCCCGCTTCGGATTGCTCCGATAGCATCTTTAAGTAATCATGCGTTGTAAGAGGTCTAGCGTCTCCAATGCGGATTTTTGGTTCTTCGGTCATGGCAAAAGACTCCGAGAAATTTTCAGACAAAGAAACAAGGCAACGTTTCTGGCGCGCTTACGTCGCCGCCAAAGCCGTTGAAAGATATTCCGAAGTCAGCAACGCAAAAAAGTAAATCATTGAAGTCGTCTGCTAAATCTAAATAACGCGACTCCACAAAGTCATTTTGTGGGCTATCCTGTTGTTGGGGGGGGCGTGACAGAATGTTGAACCAAGTTTGATCCGGTGATGGAAGCGTAAGTCATACCCGGCAAGGTAAAGATCAAGGTACTTCTCACCACATGCTGTTAGGAAAATAGTCCTTGACAGCGTAACGCTCCCGCAGTAGGGTTCTGACATGCTCCAGAGTTGTGCCTGAGAGACATGCACGCGGCGGCATCGGTTCGATCAGGAACCTCATCTGCCATCGGGCGTTGCCCTTCATATGCTGCGCGGGCCGTTTCGCGCATTCCAGTGAATGAGGACGCAATGGCAAAAGTCGAACACGCAGAAGGCCATCGGCGGGTTGTCGAAACGCCGACAGAGGCGCGGCAGGCGGAGCCGGGACCGTCCGTCCTGGCGCTGCTGACCGTCAGCACCATCGCCGCGATCTTCGTGCTGGCAATTATCTGGTTCGTCTTCTTCAGGACGTAGGTACGCTGAACGGCATCGCGTGATGCTCTGAGTGTCATGCGCCGGAAAGCCCTTAAGAAAATGGATTGCCGGGTCGAGCCCGGCAATGACAGCAATAACCAGTTGATCGCCGCGCCTTGAGCGCGGCGTTTTCGTTTCAGTGAGAGCTTTCACAATGCCGAAAAAGCCTGTTTCAGCTCCGGTCAAGAGGCCGGGGGCGAAGAAGGCTGCACGCAAGACGGTCGTGAAGAAGACGGCCAGGAAAACTGCCAGGAAAACTGCCAAGAAAACCGTCAGGAAAACTGCGGTCAAGAAGGCGCCTGTCAAAAAGACCAGCGCCGGAAAGATTGCTCCGAAGACTGCAAGGAAGCCCCTCGCGGCGAAGCCTGAAAAGGAAAAGCGTCCGCGTGCGAAAGTCACTCACGAACATCCCGGCAATCTTGTCGCCGATCCGCACGATCATTCCGCGAACGAGGCGATCGCGGCGCGCAGCGCGCGGCGGACCACGCGTCTCAAGCCCAGAAAGCAGACGGCCACCGACATCGCGGCCGATCCGCCGCCGGGCGATACGCCGGCGACGTCGATGGTTGCGCGGGTCAGCGACGCGATCGAGCGCGAACTGTCGAAGATCGAGCGCATCGTGGGTAATCCGTCGCGGCTGTATCCGGCGCAGCGCATCGAGACCGAAAGCCGCGCCCGCGTGCTGGCCTCACTCGCGCGCACACTGAAAGAAGTGATGCGGCTGCGTGAGCAGGAGCGTGGGACTGACGACAACGCGAAGGCCGATGACGATGCCATCCCCCGAGACCTCGACGAATTCCGCCGCGAGCTTTCGCGACGCCTGGAAGGGCTGGTCGAAAGCGCAGCGCCGGTTTCTGATCGAGGGGATGAGCCGGGCTGAACTCGAGCTGCTGTTCGGCCGGTGGGATGTGTTCGCGCACGACCATCAGGTGCCGCCACTCTTGGCCCCGAATGGCCAGCCCTGGCTGACATGGCTGCTGATCGGCGGGCGCGGCGCCGGCAAGACACGCGCCGGCGCGGAATGGGTGAGGGCGCAGGCGCTCGGGCTTGCGCCTCTGGCCGATGCGCCGGTGACCAACATCGCGCTGGTCGGCGAGACAGAACACGATGTGCGGGAGGTCGTCATCGAGGGGGTCTCGGGCCTGCTCGCCGTTCATCGCCGCGACGAACGGCCGGTGTGGATCTCGTCGCGGCGGCGGCTGGAATGGAGCAACGGCGCTGTGGCCTATGCCTTCTCCGCGGAAGATCCCGAAAGTCTGCGCGGGCCGCAATTCGGCTGCGCCTGGTCCGACGAGATGGCGAAGTGGCGCTATGCGCAGGCGACCTTCGACATGCTGCAATTCGGTTTGCGTCTCGGCCATCAGCCGCGGCAGCTGATCACGACCACGCCGCGGCCGACCGCGCTGATCAAGCGGCTGATGCTGGAGCCGACCAGTGTCGTGACGCGCGCAGGCACACAGGCCAACGCCTATCATCTTGCGCCGACATTCCTGAAGGGCGTGCTCGCGCGCTACAAGGATACGCGGCTCGGGCAGCAGGAACTGGACGGCGAGATCATCGAGGATCGCCCCGACGCGCTGTGGTCGCGCACGCTGATCGAGAATTGCCGTGTGAGCGACGCGCCGCCGCTTTCGCGGATCGTGGTCGCGGTCGATCCGCCGGCCTCGTCTGGCAAGCGCGCGGACGCCTGCGGCATTGTCGCGGCGGGCATCACGGGCGAGGGCGCGATCTATGTGATCGCCGACGAGACGGTGTCGCAGGCGACGCCTGCGGTGTGGGCAGCGAAGGCCATCGCACTGTGGCGAAAGCTGGAAGCCGATGCACTTGTGGCGGAGGTCAACCAGGGCGGAGAAATGGTGCGTTCGGTCATCGGCGAGGTCGACGCCGGCGTCCCGGTGGTGTCCGTGCGCGCGCATCGCGGCAAGTATCTGCGCGCCGAGCCCGTCGCGACACTCTACGAGCAGGGCCGCGTCAGGCATGCGGGAAGTTTTCCAGCGCTGGAAGACGAGATGTGCGACTTCGGTCCGGGCGGACTGACGTCGGGCCGCTCACCGGACCGGCTCGATGCGCTGGTGTGGGCGATTGCGTCGCTGACGTTCACCACGCGGGCACAGCCGCGGGTGCGGGGGTTGTGAGGAGAAGAATTGATTGAATCATGCGATGCCGTGTCCCGGGCGCGATGCAGCGCCTGGCGCTGCTTCGCAGAACCGGGACCGCAAGGGGCTCTGTTCTCGTAACGGCCCCGGCTTAGCGGAGCGTCACTTCGTGCCGCACCGCATCCGGGGCACGAGAGCTAGGATGACATGTCATCCGACAGATCGCGCCACTCCGGATTGTCTTTCTCGATCAGTTCGAACTTCCATGTTCGTCGCCAGCGCTTGAGCGAGTGTTCGCGCGCTCTGGCTTCGAGAATCGAGTTGTAAGTTTCGATATGCACCAGGCATGTCACGCCGTAACGGGTCGTGAAGGCTGGAACGAGTTTCGCGCGGTGTTCTGCAAGCCTGCGTGACAGGTCGTTTGTGACGCCTACGTAGAGCACGCCACGCGCTCTGTTCGCGAGAATATAGACGACGAATGTCTGATCCATCGATGTCGTGTCCCGGACGCGATGCAGCGTGTAACGCTGCTTCGCAGAGCCGGGACCGTCAAGAGTGCAATGTTTGGGACGGCTCTGGATTGGCGGATCGGAATAAGGATGATGCCGCACCGCGTCGGGGGCACACAAGCTGGAATTCAACCATGCTCAACTTCAAAAATCTCTTCCGCGCCCCCGAAGCGAAAGCCTCGCGCACCGCGCAGGTCCTCGCATTCGAGTCCGGCGGACGGGCACGATGGACGCCGCGCGATTATGCGGCGCTGGCGCGCGAGGGCTACCTTACAAACGCCATCGTGCACCGCGCGGTGCGGCTGATTGCCGAGAACGCCGCGTCGTGCGGTTTCCTTCTTTACGAAGGCGCGCAGGAGCGCGAGGCGCATCCGCTGCTGCAGCTTCTGACGCGGCCCAATGCGCGGCAGGACGGCGCGAGTTTCTTCGAGGCGCTGTACGCGCACATGCTGCTTGCGGGGAATGCCTATGTCGAGGCCGTCGCGCTCGGTGACGAGGTGCGCGAGCTTTACGCGCTGCGGCCTGACCGCATGAAGGTGGTGCCCGGTCACGATGGCTGGGCGGAGGCGTATGAGTACAGCGTCGCGGGGCGCAGCGTGCGGTTCGATCAGCTCACCTCAAGCGTGCCGCCGATCCTGCACCTGACCTTCTTTCATCCGCTCGACGATCATTACGGCCTCGCGCCGATTGAAGCTGCAGCCGTCGCGGTCGACGCCGTGGTGCAGATCGGCGTTCTCGATGCCGACCGCACCGCGCCGCCCACCACGCCGGCGGAAGGCGATCGTCATATCATCGCGACCGGCGCGACCGGCGCATGGGCCGGACACGCTGACGCGCTTGCCGCCTATCAAGACGGCGCATGGCGCTTTCTGATCCCGAAGCCCGGCTGGTGTGCGTGGTGCGACGCCGATGGCGCGTTGCTGGTCTATGACGGAACGGCATGGACCGATGTCGCGGGCGGCGCTGGCGCGATGCCAGGCAGCGTCGCACAACTCGGCGTCAACGATACGGCGAGCGCTCCCAATCTGCTGACCGTGAAATCGAATGCGGCGCTGTTCAACGCGGTTTCCGTCGCTGGCGGCGGCACCGGTCACATGCGCGTGCAGATTTCCAAGGAAGCCAGTGCGAAGACCGCGTCGGTCGTATTCTCCGATGCGTTTTCCGGCCGCGCCGAATTCGGCCTGATCGGCTCCGATGACTTCAAGCTGAAAGTCTCCAGCGATGGCTCGACATTCGTCGAGGCGCTCGCGATCGACCAGAGTTCTGGCAATGCCGCGTTTCCGCGCGGTCTGTCGCTGACGGGCGTGATCTCGCCGTCGCAGATCACGGCGAACCAGAATGATTACAATCCGTCCGGCCTCGGCGCGGTGTCGGTTCTCAACCTGTCGTCCGACACGCTGCGGAGTGTGTCGGGACTGGCGGGCGGGGCGGAGGGCCGCGTGATTGCTCTCATCAACACCGGCAGCCAGATCATTTCGCTGCTCAACGAGAGCGCGTCATCGACGGCCGCCAACCGCTTCGCGCTTGGCACCGATCTGACGATTGCCGGAAAGCAGGCTGCGCTGCTGCGTTACGACGGCACCGCCGCACGCTGGCGTGCGATGTCGCGTCCTGGCGGCCGCGAGACGCTGGCTGCCAGCCGCACATATTATGTGAGAACCGACGGAAGCGACAGCAACGACGGATTGTCGAACGTCTCGGGCGGCGCTTTTCTGACGATTCAGAAAGCGATCAGTGCCGTTGCAGGTCTCGATCTGAACGGGAAGGCAGTCACGATCCAGGTCGGCAACGGCACTTACACGGCCGGTGTGAGCGTAACGAGCCCGTTCGTCGGCGGCGTGCCGGTGCTTCAAGGCGATACCACCACGCCGGGCAATGTCGTCATCAGCGTCACCGGGGATGCCGTCAGCGTCTCGAATGGCGCCGAACTGGGGATCGGCGGCTTCAAGCTGGTGACCGCGACGGCGGGCAGCGGCCTGAACGCGACGAAGGCAGGGCGTATCAACGTCACCGGCAAGATGGAGTTCGGCACCTGCGCGACTGCGCACATGCATAGCAGTTACGCCGGGCAGATCGCGGTGTCGGCGGACTACACCATTTCCGGCGGTTCGCTCTATCACTGGTGGAGCGAAACCGCGGGCGGTTCGATCGCCGTAATCGGCCGCACGGTCACGCTGACCGGCACGCCGGCCTTCACGGCTTTTGCCAACGCAACCATCGTCGCCCAGATCGTCGCGGTCTCAAACACGTATTCCGGCTCCGCAACGGGATCGCGCTACTCGGTGACGCTGAATGGCGTGATCCTGTCATCAGGCGCGACATTGCCCGGTTCGACCGCGGGAACGACAGCGACCGGCGGGCAGTACAACTGATGGCCGCGGAATCTTACAACGCGGCGCTGACGCGGCTGCTGAAGGACGAAGGTGGTTACACCGATCATCCCTCCGATCCGGGCGGGCCGACCAATTTCGGCATCACGCTCGCCGACGCGCGGCGTTACTGGAAGGGCAACGCCACGGCGGACGATGTGCGGACGATGCCGCAAAGCGCCGCGCGGAAAATCTATCGCGAGCGTTACTGGAATGCGATGCGCTGCGACGAGCTTCCCGCCGGCGTCGACTATGCGGTGTTCGACTACGGCGTGAACTCCGGCATCGGCCGTGCCGGCAAGGTCCTGCGCCGCGTGCTCGAGATGCCGGACTCGACCAGCGCGGTCACGAACGACGTCATCGCCGCAACATCAAAGCGTAACGCTGGGGATCTCGTTGCCGCGATCTGCGCAGAACGGCTCGCGTTCCTGCAAGGGCTGAAAATCTTTCCGGTGTTCGGACGCGGCTGGACGGCGCGCGTCAATGGCGTGCGCGTTGCGGCGCTGGCGATGGCGCAAGGACGCACGCCGGCTACGGCAACGTCTGCCGAAACCTCTGCGGGCAAGGCCGTTGTGCCTGTGAAAAATCCAGCCGGTCCCGCGTCGGCCGGCGCGGTGATTGCGGCGGGCGCGGCCGCGGCTGCCGCCACGTCGCGCTTTGAAGTCGCCGCACTGGTTGTCGCAGCAGCGCTTGCAGCTTCAGTCGCCGTGTTTCTGATCTGGCGCTGGCGTCATCGCGCCGCTCAGGAAGCGGCGGTCACAGCATTCACAGAAAGGACGTCCAATGGATTGGGCTAGTCTCGCCAAACAGGTGATCGGGCTCGGTGCGCCGATACTGGGAACCGCGCTTGGCGGCCCGCTCGGCGGCGCGGCCGGGCGCATCCTGGCCGAGGTGGTCGGCGCACCGGAGCCCACGCCGGAGGCGGTCGGCAAGGCGTTGCCGTCTTGCGGCGCAGACAGGATCGCGCTGGCCGAGAACGCTTGGACGGAGGCCGTTCGCGCCGAGGCGGAGGCGGTGCGCGGCTCGGTTGCCGAGACGCAGGCGACGATCCGCGTGGAACTTGGCAGCGAGGATGTCGTTCAAAGGCTGTGGCGTCCGTTTTACGCTCTGGAGTTAACCCTGGAATGCGCAGCCTTGTGGGCCGTTCTGGTCCATGAGTTCTGGACCGGCGACATGACGGCGATCAATGCCCTGATCGGCGCGACCGGCCTCTTGGTGAGCTATTGGGGGTTCCGATTCGGCGTGTTAGGCGTCTATGTCAGCGGCCGGACCCGCGAGAAACTCAGCCTCGCAACCGGCCAGGAGACCCCCGGCGTGCTCGACAAACTGGTCAAGGCGGTCGTGAAGAAGAAGTGAGTATGGAGAAAAAGTAACCTCCGGCCCGGCTTCCGTTCATGGTGCATTCACCGCCGCGGCGTTCATGTTAGGTTATCGCAAGCTTGCCACCTGGAGACGACGTTGCGCCTTCTCGTTGTTGAAGACGATCCCGATCTCAACCGCCAGCTCACGACAGCCTTGTCGGACGCAGGCTATGTCGTAGACCGCGCGTTCGATGGCGAGGAGGGGCACTTCCTCGGCGACAGCGAGCCCTACGACGCCGTGGTGCTCGACATCGGGCTCCCCAAAATGGACGGCATCTCGGTGCTGGAGGCCTGGCGGCGCAACAAGCGCACCATGCCGGTGCTGATCCTGACCGCACGCGACCGCTGGAGCGACAAGGTGCAGGGCTTCGATGCCGGCGCCGACGACTATGTCGCCAAGCCGTTTCACCTCGAAGAAGTTCTCGCCCGAATTCGCGCGCTGCTGCGCCGGAGCGCGGGCCATGCCCAGTCCGAACTGACCTGCGGTCCGGTGATGCTCGACACGCGCACCAACCGCGTCAGCGTCAACGGCAACCCGATCAAGATGACGTCGCACGAGTACCGGCTGCTGGCGTATCTGATGCATCATTCCGGCCGCGTGGTGTCGCGCACCGAACTGGTCGAGCATCTATACGATCAGGACTTCGACCGCGACTCCAATACGATCGAAGTGTTCGTCGGACGCATCCGCAAGAAGCTCGACGTCGACATCATCCAGACCGTGCGGGGCCTCGGCTATCTGCTGACGCCGCCGGTGGCGGATACAAAGGCTTCCGCAACCGACGCGCGGTAAAGTGTGATAGGCTCAGGTGGAGCGGAATCGTCCACCGTCATTGCAAGCGAAGCAATCCGGGGCAGTGCAAAGAACTGGATTGCTTCGTCGCAAGTGCTCCCTCGCAATGACGCGGTTAAACACGCCACTGGGCATGCGCCATACTTGGGATGAGTTTTTTTGAATCGTCACGCGAAATCCCTCGCAACACGACTGTTCCTGTCGGCGACGGCGTGGGTGGTGCTGATCCTTGTCATCACCGGGATCGTGCTGTCGACGGTCTACAAGCGTTCGACCGAGCGCGCCTTCGACCGCCGGCTCAATTTCTATCTCCGCACCCTGATCGCCGAAGCCGCGCAGCCTGACGATTCGAGCGACAAGTCCGAACGGTCCGTGCAGTCGCTGGGCGAGCCGCTGTTCGAACTGCCGCTGTCGGGCTGGTACTGGCGCATGGCGCGGACCGATGGCGACAAGCCGGAGGTGCGCGCGTCGCGTTCGCTGTGGGATGCGTCGCTGCCCAAGCTCGAAGACAAAGGTATCGATCTGGATCAGTCCGGCGTGCGGGTCGGCTATGTCATCGGACCGGAAAACCAGCATCTGCGCATGGTGGAGCGGCCGGTCGATCTCGGCACCGAGGGAAAATTCCTCGCGACGGTGGCGGGCGACGCCACCGAGATCGAGGATGAAACCTGGGCGTTCAACACCTATCTGACGGTGACCTTCGCGGCGCTGACTGTCGGGCTGCTGCTGACCACGATCTTTCAGGTGCGTTACGGCCTCGCGCCGCTCAAGCGCATTTCCAATTCGCTGGCGGCCATTCGCTCGGGTCAGGCCGACCGGCTGGAGGGCGAGTTTCCCGAGGAGATCGCGCCGCTCGCGCGCGAAACCAACGCGCTGCTCGACGCCAACCGCGCCATCGTCGAGCGCTCGCGCACCCATGTCGGTAATCTTGCCCATGCGATCAAGACGCCGCTGTCGGTGATCGTCAATGAAGCGGGCGCCAACCGGGATGATCCGCTGGCGATCAAGGTTCTGGAGCAGGCCGAGATCATGCGCGATCAGGTCGCACATCATCTGGAGCGCGCGCGCATCGCCGCCCGCGTCACCACCATCGGCACGGTGACCGATGTTGCGCCGGTGATCGAGGCGCTGGCGCGGACGATGGAAAAAATCCACCGCGACCGGGACATTCTGATCGATGCCGAGGTCAACGCGGGAGCGAAATTCCGCGGCGAAAGGCAGGATCTCGAGGAGATGGTCGGCAACCTCGTCGACAATGCCTGCAAGTGGGCGACACAGAAGGTCTTCATTGAGGTACTTCTGGAGCTGACGCCCGGCGGGGCGCTCGATCCGACCCTGCGCATCATCGTCGATGACGACGGCCCGGGATTGTCACCGGCCGAGCGGACCCAAGTGGCGCGCCGCGGCCAGCGGCTGGATGAGACCAAGCCGGGCTCCGGCCTCGGCCTGTCCATCGTGACCGATCTCGCCGCACTCTACGGTGGCAGCCTCACGCTCGGCGCGGCCCCGATCGGCGGCCTGCGGTCGGAACTGGTGCTGCCGGGGGTGTGAAAATCCGCTCAAATCAACGTGTTATAGCGATATGCTCTGTTTTCGCGCGTGAAAGAGGCTAACTTAGGCTTAACGCGTTGTCCTTCATGCTGCAGGGTGCGCTTGTCACGACAGGATCGGGCTGCTTTGATGGCTGGTATTCCTCCTGAGGGCGCCACAAAAATGGGACATCTCATCGTCGTTCGAGCGACTTGGGATAGCGATGCTGAGGTCTGGACCGCAGAGAGCACCGATCTGCCCGGCCTTGTCACCGAAGCTTCCAGTCTCGATGAGCTTGATGCAAAGTTGCCCGACCTCATCCGCGATCTTTTGGACGTCAATGAAGCCGGAGACGGGTTCGACGTTCCCGTCGAAGTGATTGCCACCTTCTCCCGGCGAGTCAGGGTCGGTGCCAAGGCTGCATGAAAAGCTTCACGCCAGAGCTGAAGAAACTCCTGGCTGAAGCGAACTGTTCTTTTGTCCGAAAGGGCCGCGGCGATCACGAAATCTGGGAAAGCCCGATTTCAGGCATTCGATTTACTGTCGATAACAACATCAAGTCGCGGCACACTGCCAATGCGGTTTTGAAGCAGGCCGGACTTCCGAAACATTTCTGAACGTTAGAACAGCAATCGCACATCGCTGTTTAAAGCAGCCCGCCGCTCTCTCGCCCCATTCGTCCGTTCCAAAGCGCCGCCGGACGATCCATGTCCGCAGTGAATTTTGGGGATGACACTATGCATCATCGGACAGCCGCCATTCTGCTCGCGGCCACACTGACCCTCGGCGGCTGTGCCGCCGACAGCGGACCGAAGGAGAATTCCGGGACAGTGATCGGCGCGCTGAGCGGTGCGCTGATCGGCTCGGCCATCGGCGGCGGGACGGGCGAGCGGGTCGGCGCGGCGATGGCCGGTGCGGCAATCGGTGGTCTGATCGGCAACCGGGTCGGCGCGTCGATGGACGAGCAGGATCGGCAGTACGCCTATGAGGCCGAAATGAACGCCCTCGACCGGGGTGCGCCGGGCGCGCCCGTGGACTGGCGCAATCCGGACACCGGCCGCTACGGCAACATCGTGCCGGGTCCGGCCTATACCAGGCGCGGGACCCGCTGCCGCGCCTTTACCCACACCGTCTATATCAACGGCCAGCCGACCGCCGAGCGCGGAACGGCCTGCCGCAACCCGGACGGCACCTGGACGGCGGTGGGCTAGGGCACCGCCGCAATTGGCCCCCAAATCCCTGTTCCTCAACGCCAAATTAACGACGCCCCGGCTATGACACCCGGTGGACACCTGCCGGTGTCACCGAAGGTGAGCGTTTGGGTGCATGAGCCAATCGTCGATCGAACGATTGAGAGACTATCTCGGGCAGCTTCCGCCGAAGGCGCAGGCGCTGCTGATGCGCGAGTTCGAGCGGGCGATCGAGCGCGGCGAGGACGTCGCCGTCGCGGGCTTCGTGCTCGAGCAACTGCGCATGATCGTGCGCGCGCCCACCGAGGATATGACGCCCCGGACCGACGATCCGATGCGGCGGGTGTTTCGTCCGCTCGAGCCGTTTCTGGTCGAGAGCATTCCCCATGTCAGGCCCGGCCAGATCAGGCGCTCGTCGCTGGCTCCGATCTGGATATGGCTCGGGCGCGAAGGCGCTCCCGATGCCGTTCACGCCTATGAGGCCGCGCTGGCACAGGCGTCTGCTTCTCCCGACATCAATGCGGCCGTCCGCACCATGCAGGTTGCCGCGTCCGAAGCCATTGCCAATGTCACCGGCACGCTGTCCAGCGGCGAACGCCAGCGCACGCTCGGACGTCTCGGCGCGCCCAGCGTGGTGGATGACATCGCGCCGATCGGCGCAGTTCTCGCAGCCAGCGATTCACTGGAAAAACTCAACAACAAGCTGACCGGACATATCCGGGTGTTCGCGGATTCCCACATCACCTCGACGATGGCCGCGCTGAATATTCCGTCGCTGCAAACCCCGCAGGTGCTGCCGTTCGCGATCTCGCTGGTGATGCAGCGGCTCGCATCACCCTGGCAGATTGTCCGCCTCGGCATCGCGGTCGCAGCATCCGACGATGAGATTCGCGTGGCCGGTACGCCGTTCGGCGTCACCGTGACAATGGCGATCCACGATCTGTCGCGCGTCGCCGCAGAACTGCGCAACGACATCAAGCGCGGCCAGTTCCAGGACACCTCCAACCATCTCAAGACGCTGCACGACGGCGTCCGCGGGCTGCGCACCGAACTCGACATTCGCTCGGACTCCGCATGGGGCAAGCAGCTCGCCGCGATCCGCTCCGAAATCTCCAATTCGCTGCAATCGGAAATCGACAGCGTGCCGGGCCGGGTACGCCGGTTGCTAAGGCAGGGGCCGGACAAGGACGTCACCACCGCGAACCGGATCGATCCGGTGGACGTCGAGGAGACGGCGGCGCTGATCGATTTCGTCGCGATGTGCCGCAACTACGCCAGCGAACTTGCCATCAACGAAGTGTCGCTGCGCGCGCATACCGAACTGCAACACTATGTCGAGAAGGCCACCGAGACGCTGGTGGAATCGCTTCGCACAACCGATCAGCGGGTCCGCACGTTCCGCCTGATGCAGGTGAAGGCCGCAATCCGGTTCTGCGAGGTGATGTTCGGCCCGGATTACGCCTCGCTGATGAGCAAGGCGGCCGAGATGGCGCGGCCGGTGGAGCGCAAGGCGGCCGAGCCCGCGAAACCCGCCAGGCAGCCGCGCGCCGGTTGATCTGGCGCAAGGGTCTCAAGACCCCCGCGCGCTATTGCCTCCACCTGACGCTGCGATTCTCAAAAGGCCGCAAGACGGCCTCGAATCCCATTGAATCCGTGACGGAAATGTCAATTGCGCCCATCCGCCAGCCATGGTGTAACCCGGCACGGAATAGCCGCTTGTAACGGTTCTACTTTGCCGGGAACCCTTTGAAATGACGCTCTGGTTTGTGTTCGCGCTGATGACTGCCGCAGCGGTATTTGCCGTGCTGTGGCCGCTCGGGCGCGGCAACACCTCGGCGCGCGAAGGCAGCGAGGCGGTGGTCTACAAGGATCAGCTCGCCGAGGTTCAGCGCGATGCCGCCGCCGGCATGATCGGAGAAAAAGAGGCGGAAGCGGCGCGCGTCGAGATCAGCCGCCGTCTGCTCGCGACATCGGATGCCCATGCGGGTACTCCTTCGTTGTCGAGCGTTTCGTTTCGCCGCGCTGTTGCCGTGATCGCGCTCATTGGCCTGCCGCTGGTCGCGGTGGGGCTCTATGCGCAGTTCGGCTCGCCGTCGCTCGGCGACTTTCCGCTCGCGGAACGCAGCCGTACCGCAGTTGCGACCGCCTCGATGGACAAGCTGGTGGCGCAGGTCGAAACCCATCTCGAGAAAAATCCGACCGACGGGCGGGGCTGGGACGTCCTGGCGCCGGTGCTGGCGCGGATCGGCCGCTACGACGACGCGGTGCGCGCCTGGCGCAATTCCATCACCTACAACGGCGAGAGCGCATCGCGCCGCGCCGATCTCGGCGAAGCGATTGCCGCAGCGAGCGGCGGGGTCGTGACTGCCGAATCCAAGGCCGAGTTCGACCGCGCCATCGCGCTCGATCCGAATGAGGTGAAGGCGCGCTATTTCACCGGCCTCGCGGCCGAGCAGGACGGCCGCAAGGACGATGCCATCAATATCTGGCGCGGTATGCTGGCGTCGGCGCCGGCCGATGCGCCGTGGCGTCCGCTGGTGCAGGGCGCGCTGGTGCGCGTTGGGGTGGTTGCGCCCAAACTGTCCGACGACACCATCGCGGCTGCCAAGGACATGACCGAAGCCGATCGCAACACGATGATCCGCGGCATGGTGGATCGTCTCGCCACGCGGCTGAAGGACAACGGCAACGATGTCGAAGGCTGGTTGCGGCTGGTGCGCGCCTATATGGTCCTCGGCGAACGTGACAAGGCGCAGGCTGCGCTGATCGATGCGCGGGGCGCCGTCGGCAACGACGCCGGGCGGTTGCAGCAGTTGAACGATGGTCTCAAGAGCCTTGGACTGGATGGATAAATGCGGATTGCATCAGCCACGTCATTGCGAGCGAAGCGAAGCAATCCATCTTTTGGGACAGAAAGAATGGATTGCTTCGTCGCGAGTGCTCCTCGCAATGACGGAGCTCTTTTCACCTCTCCCCGGCGGGGAGAGGTCGGATTGCGAAGCAATCCGGGTGAGGGGGATCGGATTTTACTTCGAGCATCTAGCGCCCCTCACCCCAACCCTCTCCCCAATGGGGAGAGGGAGCAGAGCGCGAGGACGGCAAGCATTCAGGTGCAAACGGAAATGATACGATGACGCGCAAACAGCGGCGATTGACATTGATCGGGTGTTCGCTGGCGGTGCTGGCGATTGCGGCGGCGCTCGTCCTCAATGCGCTGCGCGACTCCATCCTGTTCTTCTCGACGCCGACCATGGCCGCCGAAAAGCACATCCAGCCGGGCCAGCGCTTCCGCCTCGGCGGCATGGTGCGCGAGGGATCGCTGGTGCGCGGCGAGCAGCTTAAAGTGAAGTTTGAGGTGACCGACGGAAACGCAATCCTGCCGGTGACCTATCAGGGGATTCTCCCAGACCTGTTCCGCGAGGGGCAGGGCATCATTTCCGAAGGCGCGCTCGACGCGCAGGGCGTGTTCAAGGCCGATACGGTCCTCGCCAAGCATGACGAAACCTACATGCCCAAGGCCGTCGCGGACGAACTGAAAAAGACCGGGCACTGGAAGGACGACTACGACAAGAAGCCGGCGAATGCCCAGAACGTGCAGGGGAACGCGAAGTGATCGCCGAGGCGGGACATTATGCGCTGGTGCTGGCGCTGGTTCTGGCGCTGATCCAGTCGGTGGTGCCGGTGATTGGCGCGCGCCTGCGCGATCCGGCGCTGATGAATGTCGCACGCTCCACCGCGCTGACGCAGTTCGCGTTTGCCGCGCTGTCCTTTGCGGCGCTGACCTGCCTGCATGTTACGTCGGATTTTTCGGTCGCGAATGTCTACGAGAATTCCCATTCGCTGAAACCGATGATCTACAAGATCACCGGCGTATGGGGGAACCACGAAGGCTCGATGCTGCTCTGGGTGCTGATCCTGGCGCTGTTCGGTGCGCTGGTGGCCGCTTTCGGCAACAACCTGCCGCGCACGCTGCGCGCGCTCGTGCTGGCGGCGCAGGCATGGATCGGCGCGGCGTTCTATCTGTTCATTCTCGCGACCTCGAACCCGTTCGCGCGGATCGCCAATCCGCCGATCGAGGGCCGCGACCTCAATCCGATCCTGCAGGACATCGGCCTCGCGATCCATCCCCCGATGCTTTACCTCGGCTATGTCGGCTTCTCGATTTCGTTTTCCTTCGCCATCGCGGCGCTGATCGAAGGCCGCATCGATGCCGCATGGGCGCGGTGGGTGCGGCCATGGACGCTTATGGCATGGATATTCCTGACGCTGGGCATCGCGATGGGGTCGTACTGGGCCTATTACGAACTCGGCTGGGGTGGCTGGTGGTTCTGGGACCCGGTGGAGAATGCTTCGCTGATGCCGTGGCTGGCGGGCACCGCGCTGCTGCATTCGGCGGTGGTGATGGAGAAACGCGAGGCGCTGAAGGTCTGGACCATTCTTCTGGCGATCCTGACATTCTCGCTGTCGCTGCTCGGCACCTTCCTGGTGCGCTCGGGTGTGCTGACTTCGGTGCATACCTTCGCCAGCGATCCCGCGCGCGGCGTGTTCATTCTGATGATCCTGTGCCTGTTCATCGGCGGCAGCCTAAGCCTGTATGCCTGGCGTGCGACGGCGTTGAAGCAGGGCGGCTTGTTCGCGCCGATTTCGCGCGAAGGCGCGCTGGTGCTGAACAACCTGCTGCTCACAACAGCCTGCGCGACGGTGTTCGTCGGCACGTTGTATCCGCTGGCGCTAGAGGTGCTCACCGGCGACAAGATCTCGGTCGGTGCGCCGTTCTTCAATCTGACATTTGCGCCGCTGTTCCTGCCGCTCTTGCTCGCGGTGCCGTTCGGGCCTTTGCTGGCGTGGAAGCGCGGCGACATTGTCGGCGCGGCGCAGCGCCTGACCGCGGCGGGCATTGTCGCGCTGGTCACCATGGCGGTGCTGTGGGCCTGGACCAAGGGCGGCGGTGCGTTTGCTCCATTGATGATCGGTGTCGCGGCGTTCGTGGTGTTCGGCTCGCTCACTGACATTGTCGAGCGCACGCAACTGTTTCGCGCGCCGTTTGCGATCTCATTGAGCCGCGCGCGTGGATTGCCGCGCTCGACCTGGGGCTCGGCCTTTGCGCACGCCGGGCTTGGGATCGCGCTGATCGGAATCGTCTGTGAGACGACATGGAACAGCGAGAGCATCGCCTCGATGCAGCCGAAGGATGTCGTCACTGTCGGCGGTTATCAGGTGCGGCTCGATGACGTGACCCAGCAGCAGGGGCCGAATTACCGCGAGGCGATTTCGCACTTCACGGTCATGCTGGACGGCAAGACGGTCGGCATCCTGTCGCCGTCAAAGCGCAATTTCGCGACGCGCGGCATGTCGACCACGGAAGCTGCGCTGCTGACGCGCGGCGCGAGCCAGGTCTATATTTCGCTCGGCGACAGCCACGCTGACGGATCGGTGGCGGTTCGCATCTATCACAAGCCGCTGGTGCTGCTGATCTGGTTCGGGCCGGTGCTGATGGCGTTCGGCGGTTTGCTGTCGCTCACCGACCGGCGGCTCCGCGTTGGTGCGCCGAAGCCGGCAAAGACAAACAAGACTTCCGGCGCGTTGCAGGCTGCGGAGTAGCCGCGATGAAACGCATCCTTCCGGCCTTGCTGGCGATCATGCTGACACTGGCGCCGTCTGTCCTCTTCGCCGTGCAGCCTGACGAGATCATGGCCGATCCGGCGCAGGAGGCGAGGGCGCGCAATCTGTCGCGCGAACTGCGCTGCATGGTCTGCCAAAATCAGTCGATCGACGATTCCGATGCGCCGCTGGCGCGCGATCTGCGTCTGCTGGTGCGCGAGCGGATCGCTGCCGGCAACACCGATCAGCAGGTGATGGACTTTCTGGTCGCCCGTTACGGCGAATTCGTGCTGCTCAAGCCGCGCGTCGAAAGCCGGACGCTGTTGCTGTGGCTGATTCCCCCGCTGGTGCTGGCCGGGGGCGGGCTTGCGCTCTGGTACGGCAACCGCCGCCGCAACCGCGCTGCCGCGGCCGAGGAGGGTGCGTCATTCCAACTCACCCCCGAGGAAGAGGCGCGGCTGGAGAAGCTCATTGCGGGCGAGGAACCGCCGAAAACGTCCGTTTAGCGGGCTTTTTGTGCGCCGGTTCCGATCTCGATCCGGCACAGGCTCAAGGGCCGCTGAGGCCCTGTTTTTATTACAAAACATTAATTCCCCCGTCAGAGCGCGGTAAGGCCGCGCGCCCCATCTTCCAGAGCACAGGTGCACACATGCACCGCGAGATTCGCATCCCGTTTTCGCCCCTCTGGAGATTGTTCATGACTGACCGCCCTACCGATCTTTCCAAACTTCCATCCTACGTCGCTCCCCGCCGTTCCATTTTCTCCGCGCGCAAGTTCGCGCTGATGGCTTCGGTCGTCGCGGGCCTCGGCGTCGCCGCTTATGGTCTCAGCCCGTCGAATAACTTCGACCTGCTGACCACGACCGCGCATGCGCAGGTCAACAAGGACGTTCGTCAGGTTCAGCAGCCGATCGGCTTTGCCGACATCGTCGAACGCGTGAAGCCCTCGGTGGTTTCGGTGCGCGTCAAGATCGCGGAGAAGGTGACCACGGGCGAAAACGCGAGCCCGGAAGACAATCCGTTCCCGCCGAACTCGCCGATGGAGCGCTTCTTCCGCCGCTTCGGCGGTCCTGATGGATTCCCCGGCGGCCGTGGCGGCCGCGGTGGTCGTGGCGGTGGTCAGATGACCGGGCAGGGCTCGGGCTTCTTCATCTCGGCTGACGGTTTCGCCGTGACCAACAATCATGTGGTCGATGGCGCCGACAAGGTCGAAGTCACCGCAGACGACGGCAAGGTTCACACCGCGAAGGTGATCGGCACCGATCCGCGCACCGATCTCGCGCTGATCAAGGTCGATGGCGTCAGCAACATGCCGTTCGCTAAATTGTCTGACGGTCAGCCGCGCATCGGCGACTGGGTGCTTGCGGTCGGCAATCCGTTCGGCCTCGGCGGCACTGTGACCGCTGGCATCGTTTCAGCCCGCGGCCGTGACATCGGCAACGGTCCGTATGACGATTTCATCCAGATCGACGCGCCCGTGAACAAGGGCAACTCGGGTGGTCCGACCTTCAACACCGAAGGCGATGTTGTCGGCGTGAACACCGCGATTTATTCGCCGTCGGGCGGCAGCGTCGGCATTGCCTTCGCGATCCCGGCTTCGACCGTGAAGAGTGTTGTGCAGCAGCTCAAGGACAAGGGCACGGTCAGCCGCGGCTGGATCGGTGTGCAGATCCAGCAGGTGACGCCTGAGATCGCCGAAAGCCTCGGTCTGAAGAAGACCGAAGGCGCACTGGTTGCGGAGCCGCAGGCCAATGGTCCGGCCGCGAAGGCAGGCGTCGAATCCGGTGACGTTATTACGCGGGTCAACGACCAGCCAGTGAAGGATGCGCGCGAACTCGCCCGCACCATCGGCAGCATGGCGCCGGGTCAGACGGTCAAGCTGGTCGTGGTTCACAAGGGCCAGGACAAGATCCTCAGCATGACGCTCGGCGAATTGCCGAACGCCAAGGCTGCAAGTGCCGATACCGATCAGAAGGACAGCGGCAAGTCAGGCCGCGGCAACGTCACCGTGCCGAACCTCGGTTTGACGCTGGCTCCTGCGAACAGCGTGGCCGGCGCGGGCAAGGAAGGCGTGGTCGTGACCGACGTCGATCCGAACAGCCCGTCGGCTGAGCGCGGCTTCAAGGAAGGCGACGTCATTCTCGAAGTCGCCGGCAAGCTGGTTTCGAACCCGGCTGAAGTCCGCGAGGCGATCAACACCGCGCGCAGCGAGAACAAGAACAGCGTTCTGGTTCGCGTGAAGTCCGGAGACTCGTCGCGCTTCGTCGCGATGCCGGTCGCCAAGGGCTGAGGCTTCGATAGTTAGGCATCCGCGCAGGCGGGTGAGGAATGGGGAGTTGTCGCCGGCAAAGTAGCCCCCGCCGACGGCTCCTTCCCGGGGGCGGGCCAAAAGCCCGTCCCTTGAAATCAAGGCATGATGCGATTTTCAGCATCATGCAGGGATGCTTTCGATGGAAAACGCCCCCCTCCGTCGAAAGCGGCGCGATCGCACTCCAGTCGGTCGTGCAATGCGGGCGGCGAAGTCCCCCAGCTTCGCCGCCCGTTCTCTTTCTCTTGTCGGGGCTGGCGGCCGCGGGCACGTCGCTCGCTGCCTTGCAAGAGGACGATCATCGCGCCATGGTGATACAAAGCTCCGCTGCTCAGACCCAGACCGAATCACAGATGCGACTGCTCATCGTTGAAGACGACCGCGAGTCGGCGGACTATCTCGTGAAGGCATTTCGCGAGGTCGGCCATATCGCCGACCATGCGGGCGACGGCGAGGAAGGCCTCGCGCTGGCGGAGTCCGGCGATTACGACGTGCTCGTGATCGACCGCATGCTGCCCAAGCGTGACGGGCTGTCGATCATCGGCACGCTGCGCAACAAGGGCAATCATACGCCGGCGCTGATCCTCTCGGCGCTCGGCCAGGTCGATGACCGCATCAAGGGACTTCGTGCCGGCGGCGACGACTATCTGCCGAAGCCTTATTCATTCGCGGAACTGCTGGCGCGCGTCGAAGTGCTGTCGCGCCGTCATGGAGGCCCGTCCGAGGAGACGACTTATCGCGTCGGCGATCTCGAACTCGATCGGCTGTCGCATCAGGTCAAGCGCGGCGCCACCGAGATCACGTTGCAGCCACGTGAATTCCGGCTGCTGGAATATTTGATGAAGCATGCCGGGCAGGTCGTCACCCGCACCATGCTGCTGGAAAACGTGTGGGACTATCACTTCGATCCGCAGACCAATGTGATCGACGTGCATATTTCGCGGCTGCGCTCCAAGATCGACAAGGGGCACGACAAGCCGCTGCTGCACACCATCCGTGGTGCCGGATACATGATCCGTGACGGCATTCGGTAAACTGATCCGGACGACAGCGTTCCGGCTGACGCTGGTCTATCTGTTTCTGTTCGCGCTGTTTGCCGCGTCGCTGCTGGGTTACTTCGCCTGGAACACGCGGCGCATGATCACCGAGCAGATCACCGACACCGTCAACTCCGAACTGAGCGAACTCACCGAGCAATATACCAAGGGCGGTCTGCGCGGGCTGGTCGCTGCCGTCGAGGGCCGCGCGCTGCGTCCGGGCGCCAATCTTTATCTGGTGACAACCCCGCAGGGGCAGGGCGTCGCCGGCAATGTCGCCTCGCTTGAGCCGGGGGTGATGGATCATCCTGGCTGGGCCGAGACGTTTTACAAACGGCTGGAAGAAACCGACACCAAGAGCCACTTCGCGCTGGTGAGAGTGTCCCAACTATCCGGCGGCTTCCGGATTCTGGTGGGACGCGATCTGGAAGAGCGGCGTCGGCTGTTCGGCATCGTGGCCAAGGCCGCGCAATGGTCGGTGCTGATCGTGGTCGTTCTCGGCCTCGGCGGCGGCGTGTTCGTTGCGCGCCGCGTGCTGCGCCGGATCGACGCCATGACCGGGACCACGCAGCGGATCATGGCGGGCGATCTTAGCGAGCGATTGCCGGTGGGCCGAAGCGGCGACGAGATCGACCGGCTCGCGGAAAATCTCAATGCGATGCTGGAACGCATCGAGGCGCTGATGGCCGGACTGAAAGAAGTGTCCGATAACATTGCCCACGATCTCAAAACGCCGCTGACGCGGCTGCGCAATCGCGCCGAAGAAGCGCTGGCGAAATCCAGCAATGAAGGCGAGTACCGCGCGGCGCTGGAACGCACCATCGATGAATCCGATGGCCTGATCCGCACCTTCAATGCACTGCTGATGATCGCACGCGCGGAGTCCGGTCAGGCGCGCGACAACATGACCGATTTTGATGCGGCCGAAGTGGCTCATGGCATCCATGAGCTTTATGAGCCGCTGGCGGAAGACAAGGGCCTGACCCTCGAAGTCGCCGCCGACGCCGCCACGATCCACGGCAACCGCGAACTCGTCAGCCAGGCGCTGGCCAATCTGGTCGAGAACGCTATCAAGTACGGTCAGCCGGTGGCTCCGCGTCCAGACGGCGGGACCAAATCGCCCGATATCCTGATTGAGGCGCGGCGGGACGGGGACAATGTTCTTCTCAGTGTCACGGACCACGGGCCCGGCATTCCGGAGGCGGACCGCCAGCGCGCGGTCGAGCGGTTTGTCCGCCTGGAAGCCAGCCGCACCCAGCCCGGGTCGGGGCTCGGTTTGAGTCTGGCATCGGCCGTCGCGACGTTGCATGGTGGCGACCTGCGACTCGCCGACAGCCAGCCGGGGCTGCGCGTGACGCTTGTGATCCCGAGCCGGGGCGTGGAACAGAAGACTGTATGAGTTCACCTGAGATGGGCCGCGCCGACCGGTCCACCCTGGCGGCCCGTTTCGTGGCCGGACCGAAACTGTTTGCACCGCAGGACGCCGAGCGGCGGCTGGCCGACTGGCTGGGCGACGTGCCGCCTGACGTCGCGACCGCGCTCAGGGAGGTGTCCGGCTCCTTCCCGCATGTCAAAGCGATCCTTGAAGGTATCGCGGAAGCTTCGCCCTATCTGTTCGACCTGATGCGCGCCGATGCGGGCCGCGTCGTGCGGCTCCTTCAATGCGATCCCGACGATCATCTCGCGGCGCTGATCGAGAAGGCGGTGGCCGATGTCGCCGCCGCTGCGACCGAAGCCGATGTGATGATTGTGCTTCGCCGGATGAAATCCGAGGCCGCATTGATGATCGCGCTGTGCGACATCGGCGGCGTCTGGCCGGTGATGCGGGTGACGCGGGCCCTGACCGACGTTGCGGTTACCTCCGTTCAGTGCGCCATCCGTTTTCTGCTCAAGCAGGAAGCGGCACGCGGACGTTTGTTGCCCCCCGATGCCGAGCATCCCGAAATCGGCAGCGGCCTCGTCGTGCTCGCCATGGGCAAGATGGGGGCGGGCGAACTGAATTACTCCAGCGACATCGACCTGATCGTGTTCTACGAGCTGGAAGCGCCGACACTGGCCGAGGGCATCGAGCCGTCGCCATTCTTCGTCAAAGTTGCGCAGGGGCTGTCGCGCCTGCTGCAACAGCGCACCGCCGACGGTTACGTGTTCCGCGTCGATCTGCGGCTGCGGCCCGATCCGGCGTCCACGCCGGTGGCGATCTCGACGGCGGCGGCGCTGCATTACTACGAGCGCGAGGGCCGCACCTGGGAGCGTGCCGCGATGATCAAGGCGCTGCCTTGCGCCGGCGACCAGAAGGCCGGCAACGCTTTGCTGGCAGAGATCGCTCCGTTCGTCTGGCGCAAGCATCTGGACTTCGCGGCACTCGCCGACGTCCATGACATGAAACGGCAGATGCAGACGTTCCGTGGCCAGAACGAGATTTCGGTCGAGGGCCATAACGTCAAGGTCGGCCGCGGCGGCATTCGCGAGATCGAGTTCTTCGCGCAGACCCAGCAACTGATCGCGGGCGGGCGGCATCCCGAACTGCGGGTGCGCCCGACGCTGGAAGCGCTGAACATTCTCGCTGCGAGCAACTGGATTACGAACGAGGCTCGCGACGAGCTGACCTCGGCCTATGACTTCCTGCGGCGGGTCGAGCATCGCCTGCAGATGATCGCGGATGAGCAGACCCACACGTTGCCGGCCGAAGCCGAGGCCGTCGAACGGTTCGCGCGGTTCTTCGGCTACGACGATCGTGCCGCTTTCGCGAAGGATCTGCTGGCGCATCTGAACTGCGTGCAGAACCATTACAGCCGCCTGTTCGAGGGCGATCCGACCGGCACCGAAAAATTGCCGGAGATCGATTACAGCAAGGGCCCCGACGACAACCGGTTGCTCGAGCATCTGCTGACGCTCGGTTTCAAGAAGCCCAAGATGGTCGCGGAAACCGTCCAGCGCTGGATGCACGGCGAGTATCGCGTGTTCAGGGTCGAGGCGACGCGGCTGGCCTTCAACGAATTCGTGCCCGACCTGATCCGTGGCCTGTCGCGCGCCGAGGAGCCGGACGATGCGGTGACGGCGTTCGACCGCTTCCTGCAGGCGCTGCAGCGGGGTGGGCGGTTGATCTCACTGCTGAGCCAGAACAAGGACTTGGTGGCGCTGGTCGCGCTGGTGCTTGGTGCAGCGCCGCGCCTGAGCGACATGCTGGCGCGGCAGCCGCAGATCATGGATGGCCTGATCGATCCGCGCTTCTTCGGAGCGATGCCCGACCAGAATGAATTGTCGGCACGGCTCGAGTCGACGTTGGCTGATGCGAATTCATATGAGGAGTTTCTGGATCGGTTGCGGTTATTCGGGCAGGAAAGCCTGTTCCTGATCGGAACGCGCATCCTGTCCGGCACGGTCTCGGCGCAGCACGCCAGCGTTGCCTTCGCCGACGTGGCCGAGGGTATCGCGCATACGGTGCATGGCCTCGTCATGGACCAGTTCGCGGAGCAGCACGGCCGGATCAAAGGTCAGGAAACCGCCATCGTGGCGATGGGCAAGCTCGGCAGCCGCGAGATGACGGCGTCGTCCGATCTCGACCTGATCCTGATTTACGATTTCGACCATGAAGCGCCGGAGTCCGACGGCAACCGTCCGCTGGAGGGGTCGCAGTATTTCGCGCGGCTGACCCAGCGCCTGATCAGCGCGTTCACCACGCGCACCAACTACGGCGTGTTGTATGAGGTCGATATGCGGCTGCGGCCGTCCGGCCGCGCCGGTCCGCTGGCCTCGCGCATCGATTCCTTCGCCGAGTATCAGGAGCACGAGGCCTGGACCTGGGAGCACATGGCGCTGACGCGCGCCCGCGTCATCTCGGCGTCGCCGGCGTTCCAGGCCAAGATCGAAGCCGTCATCCGCGATGTGCTGACCCGCAAGCGCGAGACCGGCATCATAGCCAACGACGTTCTCGAAATGCGCCGCGCCATCGCCGAGGAAAGAGGCGAGAGCGACATCTGGGACCTGAAGAACGCCGCCGGCGGCATGGTCGATATCGAGTTCATCGCCCAGTATCTTCAGCTCATTCACGCGGCGGAGAAGCCGGAGATTCTCAATGTCAGCACGGTGCAGGTGCTGGACAATGCTGCGCGGCTTGGGGTGCTACCGCAATCCGATGCCGATACCCTGCGGGCGGCATCGCGGCTCTATCATGATCTCACACAAATCATCCGTCTCTGCGTGATCGGAAAATTCAAACCAGAGACAGCTGGGGAGGATCTTCTGCGGGTGCTGACGCGGGCTGGAGACGCGCCGGACTTTTCGGCGCTTGAGGCGCGGGTGCGCGAGACGCAGAACGAGGTGCGCGAGGTTTTCCTGAAGCTGCTTGAGGGATCGCCTCGGCAATAATGCTTGGTGCGGGGTGTTCGCCGTGTCCGCACGGCAGCGTCACGCAGACGATGGTTCCCACGCCCAGCTTCGAGCGCAGCTTCATCGAGCCGCCGTGCAGGTTTGTCAGCGACTTGGCGATGGCAAGTCCCAGGCCGGAGCCGTGATAGCTCTTGGTGAGCTGGCTTTCGACCTGCTCGAACGGCCGGCCGAGTTTCGCCAGCGACTGGCGCGCGATGCCGATGCCGCTGTCGGCGATGGTGAGCACGATCGAGCCGTTGCGCATCCGGCTGCGCACGGTGATCTTGCCATTGTCGGGGGTGAACTTCACCGCATTGGACAGAAGGTTGACCGCGATCTGCTTCATGGCGCGGCGGTCGGCGACGATCGGGATCGCGCCGCGAATATCGGCATTCACTGTCAGGTTCTTGTTTTCTGCCCGGCCGGAGACGACGCGCAGGGACTCGGTCAGGGTCTGCGCCAGGTCGAGCGGCTCGTAATCGAGCTTCATGCGTCCGGCTTCGATCTTCGACATGTCGAGAATATCGTTGATGACGTCCAGCAGGTAGTTTCCGCTGGTCATGATGTCGTTGCAGTACTCTTGATACTTCTCGGAGCCGAGCGCGCCGAACATCCCGCTGCCCATCACTTCCGAGAAACCGATGATGGCGTTGAGGGGGGTGCGCAGTTCGTGGCTCATGTTGGCGAGGAATTTCGACTTGGTCTGGTTGGCTTCCTCGGCCCGGGTCTTTTCCTCGGCATATTTCTGCGCGAGTTCAGCGAGCAACTGGGCCTGCCGCTCAAGCTCGGCCTGCGAGCGCTTGAGGTCGATCACGTTGGCGGTGAGGCGGAGATCGTTGTCGATCAGTTTCTGCTCATGCAGCTTGATCTGGGTGATGTCGGTGCCGACCGACACGTAGCCGCCATCCTTGGTCCGACGTTCGCTAATGTTGAGCCAGCTTCCGTCTTCCAGTTGGGCCTCGAAGGTGCGGGCGCCTGGGGCGAGGGAGTTCGGCAGCCGGGTGCGGATTTCCGGCATGCTGCCGACTTCGATCAGGGTCTCGTAGGAGGTGCCTTGCTTGACGGCGGAGTCGGGGAGCTTGTGCAGGCGCTTGAAGTGCGAATTGCAGAGAACGAGGCGGTTGTCGGCGTCCCACAGCACGAAGGCTTCCGGAATTGTCTCGATGGCGTCGCGCAGCCGCAGGTCGGCTTCGACGGTCTTCTCGGCGAGGCTCTTCTGCTCGGTGATGTCGACGGCGATGCCGATCAGGTGGCAGCCGTTGTCGTTCTGGCCCTGGCTGAGCTCGCAGCGCACGCGCAGCCAGATCCAGTGGCCGTTGGCATGGCGCATGCGGAACGTCTGGTCGATGTGATCGAGTTTGCCGGAAACGAGCTGGTCAGCAATGTGGAAGAGGTCGATGTCGTCGGTTTTGACCAGCGCATTGATTTCGCCGAACGTCAGCAGGTCGCTGCGGCTTTCGAGGCCAAGCAGTTCGAACATCGACTGCGACCAGAAGATGCGTCCGCGTGAGAGGTCCCAGTCCCACAATCCGCAGCGGCCACGGTTCAGCGCGGTATCGATCCGGGCGCGCACGGCGTCGTTGATCAAGTCGCCTTCACGGGCGCGGGTGGACTGCCAGTGGAATGCGAAGCCGAGGATCAGCACGACAAAGCCGGTGGTGGCGGACAGCGTGATCTGCAAGGCGGCATCCGAGCGCCAGGGAGATTCGACCTGTTCCTGAACCACGACGACCTGACCGGGCATCGATTTCACGATGCGCTGGGCGGCGAGGGCGCGGGAGGTGTTGGGAAGATTGACTTCGACCACGCTGGTTTGTGTTCCCTGCAAGGTCAGCAACTGTGTGGCGCTGAGGACATCGATCAGGCGGTTGGCGTCGTCGTTTGGAACATCGATGGACACCCGCGCGATGATGCTCTGGTCGGGGCTGGTCACGATGATATGGCGGCCGGCGGCGGTGCCCCAAGAAGGCACCAAGCCGGGCAACAGGCTCTGAAGCCGCTCGGCCGACGCCGCACGGTCCTGACGCGTCAGGACGATGCGGTCGAGACGTTCCGCCAGCACATCTGCCAGCGCTGAGAGGTCGCGTTTGACCGACGCGCGCTTTTGCCGGGTCTGGTCGAGGACCTGGACGAAGGCGCCGATGCAGATGGTGATGAGAAAGGCGATGATCAGGGTGGGAACGGCGCGCCGCAGCGTCGGCTCCGCGATCAGCAGCCGGTGATAAGCCGGCTTCGCGATCGACTGTGCCAATCCCTTGATAGAATCGGATTGGACACACGTGGTCGCTGCGTGCGAACGCGCCATTCCTTGCCCCTCGAATTTTCTTGTCTGCACCCCGTTCGGGAGGTTTTCCCCAACCCTCCGAATCAATGTGATTTGAATCCAGTTTTCGGGGGCTGTCGAGAGTCAACGAATCGTTAATGCGAAATAAATCTTGTCCAAAGGAGAATCCGACTTGTTTCGATGATGAATGTTGAGTCCGAAACGAGAACGGAGGCGCTGATCGTCAGCGCACGGGCTCGGCGTGACTGATGACGCGCTTCACGGATGGAAACGCGCGGCGCAGGGCGCGTTCGATCTCATCCACCTTCTCATGAACATTGATGACGCTCATTGAGGGGACCGCGCGGCAGTGGAAGTTCACAATCTCGCCGGCCTCGGTATCGCGCACCCGCACATTATGCACGTCGTGGATCGCGCCGCTCTCGGCCGCGTATTGAGACAGCGCCTTCTGGATGGCTTCGACGCGATCCGCGCCGGCATCGGTGCCGTGGGGAAGCTCCGGCTCGAGCGGCTCAATATGGGTGTCGACCTCGACGTCAGCGCCGAATTCATCGCGGATGGCATGTTCAAGCCGGTGCGCGATGTCATGAGCCTCGTCCAGCGGCATGTCGCCATCGACTTCGAGGTCGATGCTGACCGTCAGTTTCCCGCCGAGGTCGTGGACCGTCACATGATGGATTGCGAGGCCCGAGTTGCGGGCGATCACCATGATCCGCTCGCGCACGCTTTCATTGCTGCGGGCGACCGGCACCGCGGTGAAGGTCAGGTCGGCGTCGTGAAGCGCTGTGGTCACCGCATCCTGCGCCTTGCGCTTGATGCTGTCGATGCGATCGATGGGATAGGTGCGGGGGACCTGCACGGTCGCATCGACAAAATGCCGGGCGCCGACCATTCGGACACGCAGCCGCTCCAGATCGACAACGCCGGGAATGCCGCGGATCGCTTCCTCGGCCTTCTCGGACGCGCCATCGGGCGCGCGGTCCAGCAGGGTCTCGATGGTGGATTTGCCGAGCCGCAATCCCAGAATCGAAATCAGCACCGCGACGGCGATGGCCGCGCCGGCGTCGCCCCAGGCATAACCGAAGGCAGCCAGCCCGAGACCGATGATAACGGCGAACGAGCCCAGCACGTCGGAAGCGAAGTGCAGCGCGTCGGCTTCCAGCGCCTGACTCTTGGTTTCCATGGCTGTCTTGTGGAGCGCCCGTGCGCGCCAGAAGTTCACCACGATGTCCACGACCAGCACCACGAACGGCAGGGCGGTCAATGTTGGCGGCGCTACGCCTTCACGCAGGCGGCTGTAGGCCTCGACCACGATGCCGCCGGCCAGAATATAGAGCAGGGCGATCACGCCCAGCGCCGAAAGGCTTTCGAGCTTGCCATGGCCGTAATGATGTTCGGCGTCGGCTGGCTTGTCGGACACCCGCACCACGATCCATGTCACCACGGTGGCGATCAGATCGACGGACGAATGCAGCGCCTCGGAAATCAGCGCGAGGCTGCCGATGGCCACGCCCACGACGAATTTGATCGCGGCCATGCTGGCGCTGGCGGCGATCGATATGGCGGCTACGCGTTGTTTGACTGCGCTCATCGGACCCTCAATGCGCGCGTCTTGTCACGCCCTTTGCAGCGCACGTCAACGCGAGAGTTCGCGACTCCAAATGCGTATCATTCGCAGTTGGCAGCGAGCTTTAAAGTTTAAGGACAATCTTGCCGAAATGCTTGTTGGCAGACATGTAGTCCACAGCCTGCGCAATGTCGCCGAACGGGAAGACGCGGTCGATCGGCAGCTTGAGCTTGCCGGATTCCACCGCAGGCCAGATATCCTGCTTTACGGCCGCGAAGATATCGCGGATTTCCTCAATCGAGCGGCTGCGGAAGGTCACGCCGATATACTGGATGCGGCGCGCGGCATGCAGATCGAAATCGAAGTCGCCATGGGTGCCGCCGAGCCGCCCCACGTTGATGATGCGTCCGAGCACTTTCGTCGCTGCAAGATTCTGGTTCGCAAGCTTGCCGGACACCTGATCGATGATGACATCGACACCCGCGCCGCCGGTGGCTTTCAACACCTGCTCCACCCATGCCGGATCGTTCGAGTCGATCGCGATATCCGCACCCCAATCGGTAAGCTGCGCGCGGCGCTTCGGATCGGTGGACGATCCGATCACAAGCTTCGCACCCTTGAGCCGGGCGATCTGCTGCGCCATCAGTCCGACGCCCGAACTCGCGCCCTGCACAAGCAGGTTTTGACCCGGCTGAAGCGCGCCATTGGTCACGACTGCGTTGTGCATCGTGGTCAGCGCCAGCGTCAGCGAGGCGGCCTGCTCGAAGTCCATCGATGCGGGGATATGAAACAGGCGGCCATAGTCGGTGACGGCATATTCGGCGTAACCGCCGGGACCGGAGCCCATCACGCGGTCGCCGACTTTCACGCCCTTTGCCTCGGGGCCGAGTTCGACGATCTCGCCGGCCCATTCCATGCCGAGCACGGTGCCAACGCCGCCGGCCGCGCCGTGGACATGGCCCTTGATCATGCCGAGATCGGCCCGGTTCATGCCGCAGGCGTGAACCTTCACCAGAACCTGCGGGCCCTTCGGTGCGGGTTTCGGGACATCGGTGATCGCGGCGCCGTTCGCACCGTAGACAAAGGCTTTCATGGAATTGCTCTTTCGGTCATGCAGGCCTGGGATGAGACATTCAGGTATAGCAGTAGTATGCAGGCTTACAAAGCAGCCGGTGGGGCTGTGAGCACTGGCCCGGAGAGGGCATTTTGGTAACGCCGTGCTCATCAAATTCTGTCACAGCTTCGTCACCGATAACCAGCTCACAAACATGCGGAAGAGACGATGATCTTGCGGATAGCCTTTCTGGTGCTCGTGTGGTTGTCCATTCCGCCGTTCGCCCACGCGCAGACGCAAAAGGCAGCGCCACCTGCGAAGCGCGAACTTGTGGTCGGCGTCAACAACGCGCCCCCGTTTGCGATGCAGGGGTCCGACGGCGCGTGGTCGGGTCTCAGCATCGAGCTTTGGCGGCAGGTCGCGAAGGCGACGAACCGGACGTTTCGTTTCGTTGAAATCCGGGACGTGCCCGAGCTGATCCAGCAAACCGCCGCGGGGAATCTCGACGTCGCCGTCGGCGCAATCACCGTCACCGTCGAGCGCGAAAAGGTGCTCGATTTCACGCAATCATATTATTCGACGGGCACAGGCATCGCCGTTCCTGTTGTCAGCGTGATGAACTGGGCAACGCTTCGCCGCGCGATGACGTCCTTCAATTTTGTACAAGCCGTCGCGGCGTTGATCGGACTGACGCTGGTGGCCGGCATTCTTGTCTGGCTATTGGAACGGCGGCAGAACGAATATTTCGGGGGCAGCATCACCAAGGGGATCAGCTCCAGTGTGTGGTGGTCGACGCTGGCGATGACGCAGCGATCGTCGGCAGAGAAGGGGCCGCAGACCATTCTGGGCCGGAGCGTCGCGACCATCTGGCTGGTGGTGTCGGTCATTACCATTGCGGTTTTCACCGCAGGCGTGACGTCAGTGCTGACCACCTCGCAGATCCAGGGCACGATCTACGGCGCCTCCGATCTGGAATCGGTGCGGGTCGGCACGGTCAAGGGAACATCGTCCGAAGGCGATCTCCTGCGGCGCAAGCTGAAGTTTCAGCCCTACGACACGCTCAGCGACGGATTGAAGGCCTTGCGCGCAGGCCGCATCGATGCGTTCGTTTACGACAAGCCGCTGCTGACATGGGCCATTCGGCAGGGCTTCGCGTCGCGGCTGAAGGTGCTGGACATTTCCATCGAAGCGCAGAACTACGCGTTTGCGTTGCCGCCCGACAGTCCGCTGCGAAAATCGCTGTCGATTGCGATCCTCGACACCCTGCAGAAGGAGTCGTGGAGCGAGGCGCGAATCCGCTACCTCGGAGAGGACTCTCTCAGTTCACCTTGAGGGGCTGATCGGGCGGTTCGTTCAGAACAGTTCGACGGAAGCCACGCGGTCCACCGGCAATTCACACGCGCGCATATGCCGCATGCAATGCCGCCAGTGCAGGGCGGCATCTATTCCAGCTACATAAGCACCTCACGCAACGCGCGAACGCCTCAGGACACTTCGCGAATGGACGCTATTTCGGCGAAGATTCCTCCCGTGACCGATGGTCTTCCACCGGAAACCCGGCGTTGGGCGGTGCTGGCGATCTTCACCGCACTTGCGATGTCGGCGCTCGACACCGCTATTGCCAACATCGCGCTTCCCGCAATTGCGGCTGACCTGCACACGACGCCGGCCGACGTGATCTGGGTCGTCAACGTCTACCAGATCGCCATGGTCGCGACGCTGCTGCCGCTGGCGGCGCTTGGCGAAATCGTTGGCCATCAGCGCATCTATCTCGGCGGGCTTCTGCTGTTCACGATTGCCTCGCTGGCCTGCGCGTTGGCGTGGTCATTGCCGACGCTGCTGATCGCGCGCGCGCTGCAAGGACTGGGGGCTGCCGGTGTGATGAGCGTCAACACGGCTCTGGTCCGGTTCGTGTATCCCTCCCGGCTTCACGGGCGCGGCTTTGGCAACAATGCGCTGGTGGTCGCAACCGCGTTCACGCTCGGCCCGGCGCTCGCCTCGGGCATCCTGTCGGTCGCATCGTGGCCGTGGCTGTTTGCCATCAACATTCCGTTCGGCGTGGCTGCGATGCTGATCGGCATCAAGACCCTGCCGGAAACGCCGCGCGCGGCTCATGCTTTTGACTTTCCCGGCGCGCTGCTGACATCGATCAGCCTCTGTCTTTTTATTCTCGGAATCGGCAGCGCCGCGCACAAGGCCCCGGTCGGCGTTGTCGCCATCGAGCTCGCGGGGGCAGTGATCTTCGGCGCGTGGCTGCTGCGCAGGCAGGCGGATCATCCAGCTCCAATGCTCCCGATCGATCTGTTTCGCAGGCCGATGTTTTCCCTGTCGGTTGCAACCGCGGTCTGTTCGTTCGCGGTGCAGGGACTCGCCTTCGTGTCGCTGCCGTTCTACTTCGAGGATGTTCTCCACCGCACCCAGGTTGAAACCGGATTCTTCATGACGCCGTGGTCGATCGTGGTTGCCATCATGGCGCCGATCGCGGGACGTCTGTCGGATCGCCATCCCGCCGGCCTGCTGGGCGGATTGGGGCTTCTTATCCTAGGGATCGGAATGGCGCTGCTCGCCATGCTGCCGGCATCGCCGAGCGTCGCCGATATCGTATGGCGCATGGCGATCTGTGGTTGCGGTTTCGGCTTCTTCCAGTCCCCGAACATGAAAGCCATCATGGGCAGCGCACCGGCCGGGCGCAGCGGCGGCGCGAGCGGCATCGTCGCGACCGCGCGTCTGATCGGCCAGACTCTGGGGGCGGCACTGGCCGCGCTGTGTTTCGCCCTTGCCGGCCATCAAGGCGCGACTGTCGCGCTGGCGCTGGGTGCTGGCTTCGGCGCGCTCGGCTGTGTCATGAGTTTCCTGCGCCTCACTGTGCGTTGACGCTCTGGATTTTCCGGCTTACCGATTGTTCAAAGCAACAATGGTCAAGGGAGATGCGAGTGTCAGATCAGCCGGTGCTTCTGAAGGTCGATGGACCTATTGCGCGCATTGTTTTCAATCGTCCCAAGGTTCTGAACGCGCTGAGCGTGGATGCGGCGGATGCGTTTCTGATCGCCTGCAAAAGCGTCGCCGCCGATAAGGAAAACCGTGTCGTCATCATTGCAGGAGAGGGGCGCGCCTTCATGGCGGGCGGCGATATCTCTGCGTTTCAGGGACCGGCTGACGAAGTGCGCAGGCATGTTCCGACGATCATGGAACCGCTGCATGAAGGACTCGAAATTCTGGCGGGGCTGCCCCAGCCGGTGATTGCCAGCCTCCACGGCGCGGTCGCTGGAGCAGGCATGAGCATCGCGCTCTCGACCGATCTTGCGATTGCCGCCGACAATGCGATTTTCACCCTGGCCTATTCGAAACTCGGCACCAGCCCGGACGGATCGTCTTCATGGACGCTGCCGCGGCTGGTGGGCTTGCGCAAGGCGATGGAAATCGCGCTGCTGTCGGACGTCTACGATGCGCCCGAAGCGCTGCGGCTGGGTCTCATCAACCGCATTGTGCCGGCGGCCGATCTCGCCAGTGAAACCGAAAAGCTGGCGCGCCATCTCGCGGATGGGCCGACATTCGCTTACGGACAGGCCAAGGCGCTGCTACGTGGCTCGCTCGACAATTCCTTGCACGATCAAATGGAAGCCGAGGCAAAGGCGTTTGGCGCGTGCATCGGTACGAAGGATTTTGCCGAGGGTGTCAACGCGTTTCTCGCCAAGCGGCAGCCGACCTTCACGGGCAAATAACTACTCCGCCGGAGATGCAGCCGCCGCAGGTTTCTGCGGCGGGCCGATCAGCAGCTTCGTTAGCCAGCGCCGGGCCGGATTCTCAACCACCGCATAGGACACGCGGCCCACAGCAAGCACCAGCAACGAAATCGCGGCCACCAGCAAGAGCTGCGGCGCGAGACCGATGGTCTTCGAGACCTGTGAAATGAGGATCATCCCCACCGCGTAGTGGTAGAGATAGATCGAATAGCTGCACTCGCCGATCCAGACCAGCGGGCGAACTTCAAAAAGTCTCATCGATGCCGGCTTTGTTGCAAGGAACCAGAACAGGACCATGAATGCCAGCGCAGCGGCGCTGGCGAAGACCGGATCTCGCCCGATCATCGCGTAGTTTGTGCTGACCCGCGCAATCAGAGCATAAATCACGGCGAGCATGATAAGCGCTGCGCCTTTGGCGAGCCGTTCCTTATACAGTTCGTAGAACACCGCACCGGCCGCGAACCACGGCAGGTAATCAGGGATGAATAGCGCATCATAGACCCCGTTGTATCCGGGCATCGCGCGTCGCAGCAGGGCGCGGGCGATGTAGACGACGAGTGTAAAGATGACGAGGTTGCGCGCGAGTTTCTCCCGGGAGAACAGCCAGAACAGGATTGCAGCGATCATGTAGAACCGGATCTCGACCACCAGCGACCAGTAGACCCCGGTGACGTAATCCACCTTCGGAAACCAGCCGGACCACAGCGACGGCGGCGTCAGCGTCAACGACGGCAGGAAATTCGGCCAGGACTGGCGGCGGTGGAGGGCGAACGGCGCATCGGACCAGTTCAGAAGAAAGAAGGTGAGAATCGCAGAAACAATCAGCGCGGGCCAGATGCGCACGAATCTGCGGATCGCGAAATCGATCACCGATCGCGATGATTCCAGCGTCATTGCGATGACAAAGCCCGAGATGATGAAGAACAGCTCGACGCCCATGTAGCCGTACTTGAAGATCAGGACGTTGCTGAACGTCTCGCCGTACGGGTACAGCGTCGATTTATAGTAGAACGACTCGAGATGATAAAAATAATGAAAGCCCATCACCAGCAGGATGGCCACGCCGCGCAAGCCGTCCAGGGCTCGGAGTCGTTGGCTGACCATAGGTTATCCGCTCTGCTGATCGGTGACGGCGCAATATAACCGGAAATTCCGTCTTCGGATTTCGTCTACGGCACCCTCTTTGTCAATTTGCACAGTTGCAACGATGCCAATCGAATTCCGGCATCCGCATGCTCTTGTTTTCGCCGCGGGGAACAGCTCGGCCGCGGTTGTTCAATGCCGGGATGCGGGAGGGCGACATTCTCCAGGAACTGCAACGGGATCAATCAAAAGCCATCGGGTTGGTCTGCATTGTCGGACAAGACAACAAAGGTGAAATCTGGCCGACGAATTTTCGCAATGCAGCAAAAAAAATCGCTGTTAACAGAGCATTGACGAGCCAAAGACACGCCCCTACCAATTGTCCGACAATCAACATCGAGCCTTCATGTCGTCGACGTCCCCGAACTTCAAGCGCATCGAGGTCGCGCCCGCCTATCAAAAGGTGGCTGACGCGATCGAGCGCGAGATCGTCAACGGCCGGATCAAGCCCGATGACCCGATCGGAACGGAGTCCGAACTGGTTCAGCAGTTCGGCGTCAATCGCTCGACGGTTCGTGAGGGTATCCGGGTTCTCGAGGAGAGCGGATTGATCCGGCGGGATTCAAGCCGCCGCCTGTATGCTTGCCTGCCGCGTTACAACAAGCTGGCAAGCCGACTCAGCCGTGCGTTGGTGCTGCACGAGGTCACATTCCGGGAATTGTTCGAGACCGCCATGATCCTCGAGGTTGCCGCCATCGAATATGCGGTGGATCACGCAACGGACGAGGACATCGCCGAGATCGCTCTCAACATCGAGAAGACCGAGCAATCCATCGCCAATCCCGCTGCGTTCGCCGAGCTGGACGCCGAATTTCACATTCTGCTCGCCAAGGCATCGCATAACCGCGTGCTGCAACTCGCGCGTGAGCCGGCTGGGCTGCTGTTCTTTCCGACTACAGAGATGGTCGTGCGCAATGTCGCCGAAGGCATGCCGCGTCTGATTGCCGCACATCATCATCTGCTCGACGCGATCCGAAAACGCGACAAGCAAGAGGGTATGGTCTGGATGCGGCGGCATGTCGAAGACTGGCGCCGCGGCTTTGAACGGGCCGGCAACTCGCTCGATCGGCCTGTGGAGCGGATGTACATGGAACATGCGCTGTTGGCGCAACAGAAGCGATGAGGACGGTGTCCTAAAAACACTTCGCCAAAGGAGCGCTGAAGGCGCCGGGCAATACAAAGGGGAGATCGTGGTGACAGGGTTGGGGAATCCGGTTCGTCCGGATATCGATGGGCTGATCGCGCGGAGCGCAGCATGACGATGCGGGATCGTGATCCGTCATCGTCGGCCGAGTTGAACGTCAGCAATCTGTCGCTGGCTTTCGGCGGCCTGAAGGCGCTGACGGATGTTTCGTTTTCAGTCGCGCCCGGATCGATCACGGCGGTGATCGGCCCGAACGGCGCGGGCAAGACATCGCTGTTCAATTGCATCTCCGGCTTCTATCGGCCATCCACCGGCATCATCGCATTCGGCGGCGAGGACATCAGCAAACTGCATCCGCCGGCGCGGGCCAAGCTCGGCCTGGCGCGCACGTTCCAGAACATCGCGCTGTTTCGCGGCATGACCGTGCTCGACAACATCAAGCTCGGGCGCCACGCCCATATGGAAACGAACGTGTTCGACGCGCTCTGGTATTTCGGCCGGGCGCGGCGCGAGGAACTCGAACTGCGCTCCGAGATCGAACGGCGCGTTCTCGACTTTCTTGAGATGGAGCATATCCGCGATCAGCCGGTGGCGTCGTTGTCCTACGGCCTGCGCAAGCGTGTCGAACTGGCGCGCGCGCTCGCCATGCGTCCACGCATCCTGATGCTCGACGAGCCGGTGGCGGGCATGAACCGCGAAGAGACCGAGGATATGGCCCGCTTCATTCTCGACGTGAAGGAGGAGTGGGGTGTCACCATCCTGATGGTCGAGCACGACATGGGCCTGGTGATGGATATTTCGGACCATGTCGTCGTACTGAATTTCGGACAGGTGATCGCAGCCGGGAAGCCCGCGGAGATCCAGAACAACCCCGACGTCATCTCGGCCTATCTGGGATCGGGTGATGTCGGCGAACTGTCGCGGCGCATTGCAGGCGAGAAGGCAGCGTGATGGATTGGCTCTTTCTCACCGAGATCGTTCTGTCGGGCCTCGGATCGGGCGCGTTGCTGGCGCTGACCGGCATCGCCTTCGTTCTGATCTACAAGGCCACCAAGGTCCTGAATCTCGCGGTCGGCGAAATGCTGATGCTGTGCGCGTATTTCTTCTTCGGGCTGACCGCTGCGCTCGCGCTTCCGGTCTGGCTCGCGATCATATTGACGGTGATCGGCGGCGGCATTCTCGGCGGGGTCATCGAGCGTGTTCTGATCCGGCCGATGCTTGGCGAGAGTCCGATCTCCGTGTTCATGGTGACGGTCGGTCTTAGTTCGGTGCTGATCGGATTTGTTGAATTCGTCTGGGGAAGCGACCCGGCGACGCTGCCGAACTTCCTGCCGTCGAAGCCGATCTTTATCGGCAGTGCATACATCTCGCCGAAAATAGCCGTGAGTTTCGCGGTGGCGACGGTTCTAATCGCGGCCTTCCTGCTGATCTTCCGCACATGGCGCGGCGGTGTCGCGCTGCGCGCCACTGCGACCGATCAGGGCGCGGCATTTTCCTGCGGCATCAATGTGCCGGCGGTGTTCTCGGTCTCGTGGATCGTCGCGGGCATGGCGGCGGCAGGGTCCGGCATTCTGATCGGATCGATCGGCGGTATTTCGCCGACCATGGGTGTGTTCGGTCTGTCGGTGCTGGTCGCCGTCATTGTCGGGGGTCTGGATTCGATTGCCGGCGCGCTCGTCGCGGGTCTGGCGATCGGCGTTGTCGAAGCGCTGGTCGGCACTTATTTGGGCGGTGAATTCAAGCTGCTCGTCACTTTCATCATTCTCGTGGTCGCCTTGATGATCCGTCCTTACGGATTGTTCGGCACCGTTGAAATCGAGCGACTCTGATGCGTATCGGCGCCATCCATCAAACTTACGCTCAGGCAGAAGCGCTGTTCGACACCAGCGTGCAGCGGTTCATGCTGCTGGTGCTGTTCGCGGGGTTGGTGCTGTTTCCGTTCTTCGCCGATCAGTACTGGATCTATCTCGCCTGTCTCGTCCTGATCCATATCGTCAGCACGACAGGGCTTAACATTCTCACCGGCTATACCGGCCTTGTCAGTCTGGGGCAGGCGGCCTTCATGTCGGTTGGCGCCTATACCGTCGCCATTCTGGAAATACGTGTCGGCACGCCGTTCATCATCAATCTTGTCGTGGCGGGATTCGTGTCAGCCGGTGTCGGCATGGTTGTAGGCATTCCGAGTCTGCGGGTGAAGGGGCTTTACCTCGCGATCGCCACCATCGCCGCGTCCTTCATTCTGCATTTCCTGTTCGCCAACGGGCCAGCCATCCTCGGCGGAACGCAAGGGCTCAGCATGCCGCCGGCGCGGCTGTTCGGATACGATCTCGCGCGTCCGTTCCAGTTGTACTGGCTGTTCATGCCGCTGACGGCGCTGTCAGTCCTCGCGGCGGCCAATCTGTTTCGCACGCGCATCGGCCGCGCCTTCATCGCGATCCGCGACCGCGATATCTCAGCGGAAGTGCTGGGCATTCCGCTGCTGAAGTACAAGCTGTTGTCTTTCGCGCTGTCGTCCTTCTATGCGGGCGTTGCCGGTGGCATGTGGGCTTACTTCTTCCGCGTGGTCACTCCCGAAAGCTTCCCGCTGATCTATTCGGTGTTCTTTCTTGCCGCCGTGATCGTCGGCGGGATGGGCACCATTCTCGGCGCGATCCTGGGCGCGATCTTCATGACCATGGTTCCGGAATTCCTGAAGATCGCGGTGTCCTACATGACCTTCATTCCGAATGCGGTGGCGCAATTGTCACCGATCCGGACCATCGTTTTCGGCTTGCTGATCATCGGGTTCCTTCTGTTCGAGCCGCAGGGCCTTGCCGAAATCTGGCGCCGCGTGCGGCGCTTCTTCCATCTATGGCCGTTCAAAAAGTAATATGCAGGGAGAAACAACAATGAGACTCTTTCCAACGCGGCGGAAGCTGCTGTCCTACGCAGCCGCAGGCTGTTTCGCTTTAGGTCTCAACGCTCCGGCACGCGCCGCCGACGAGATCGTGATCGGCGGATCGATGCCGATGACCGGCGTGTTCGCCTTCGCGGGCATCGCGCTGAACAACGCGTTCCAGGACTATGTGAAGATCGTGAATGACGCGGGCGGCATCAATGGCCGCAAGGTCAAGTACGTGGCCGAAGACACCGGCTACAAGGTCGATAACTCGGTGGCGGTGTTCAACCGTATCACCAGCCAGGAGAAGGTGAACCTCTATTACGGAGACTCCACCGCCTTCTCGAAGACCATCAACGCGGAGCTGAATCGCCGCGGCGATATCCTGCTCGCGGGTGCGTCCTTCGCGACCGAACTGAACGATCCGAAGAACTTTCCCAACCAGTTCATCGCCGGTCCTGATTATTCGGAAATGATCGGCATTCTGCTGGAGTACATCGCCAAGACGAAGCCGGGCGCCAAGATCGCTCTGGTCAATTCCGATACCGAATTCGGCCGCGATCCGATTGCGCCGACCGAGAAGCGGGCCGGGGAACTTGGCCTCAAGATCGTCGAGAAGATCGCCACGCCGCCGACCAGCGTCGACGTCTCGACCGAAGTTCTCAAGCTGCGCCGGGCCGATCCCGACTATACGATCTTCCATGGTTACATTCTGGCCCCGCTGCCGGAATTCATGACCCAGGCCAAGCAACTCGGTCTCAAGACCAAGTTCATGGGCACGTTCTGGTCGATGGACAATGCGATCTGGGCGAAGTCGGCAGATGTCGCCGACGGCTTCATGGGCGTGATGCCGTATCGCTACTATTACGACACGGAAGGCAAGTCGCCGATGCTGGAGAAAATCCGGCAGATCCGTCCGGAGTATCAGTCGACCGGCTACATGCAGGGTTTCCTGACCGCCATGCTGATGACGGAAGCCGCCAAGCGCACGCTGGAGGCCAAGAAGGAGCTCACCGCGGCCAACATGAAAGCCTCGCTGAATTCGATCAAGGACTTCGACACCGGCGGCATCATCGGCGTGCCGATCTCGATTCCCGGCAATACCGTTCCTGTCGGCCGCGTCTATCAGTATGACGGCGCGAACAAGACCATGAAGCCGGTCTCCGACTGGATCAAGATCGCGAAGTAACGACAATGACCGCGGAAGCGCTTCTCTCAGTCAACAACATCGAGGTCGTCTATAACAAGACGGTCCAGGTGCTCCGCGGCCTGTCGTTGAAAGTCGACAAGGGGGCGGTGGTCGCGTTGCTCGGCTCCAACGGCGCCGGCAAATCGACCACGCTCAAGGCCGTCTCCAATCTTCTCGAACTGGAAGACGGCAAGGTGACGACCGGCGAAATCCTTTTCAAGGGCGACGCCATTTCACGCTTCGCTCCGCATCAACTGGTGCGGAGCGGTCTTTTTCACGTCATGGAAGGACGCAGGATTTTCGAAGACCTGACGGTCGAGGAAAATCTCACCGCGGCGACCTATGCCATGTCGGGGCGGGCAGGGGGTAAGACGCCGTTCGATCTCGTATACACTTACTTCCCACGTCTGTTCGAGAGGCGCACCGGACGCGCCGGATACCTGTCGGGAGGCGAGCAGCAGATGCTGGCCATCGGGCGCGCGCTGATCGCGCAGCCCGAGTTGATGTTGCTGGACGAGCCATCGCTCGGCCTGTCGCCGAAACTGGTGGAAGAGATTTTCACTATCATCGCGCGCATCAACCGCGAGCAGGGCGTCTCGATGCTGCTGGTCGAGCAGAATGCGGCGGTCGCCTTCGCAGTCTCGACCTACGGATACATCATGGAGTCCGGGAAGATCGTGACTGACGGGCCGACAGAACAACTGGTGCGCGATCAGGACGTCCGTGAATTCTATCTGGGCGTCGGCGCAGCAAATGCCGAGACAAAAGGTTTTCGTGGGATCAAGCACTACAAGCGCCGCAAGCGCTGGCTGTCCTGAGGCTGTGTGAGGATCGCATGAGCGAGAAATTTCCGGAGTTCACGCTGCCGCAGATGTTGCGCGAGAATGCACGCAAACATCCTGAACGTGTCGCGATCCGGCAGAAGGAATACGGAATCTGGAATCCGTGCAGCTGGAAGGACTATTACGCGCGCGCCTGCCATGTCGGGCTTGGCTTTCGCGCGCTGGGGCTGAGCTCCGGCGGGCATGTCGCCATTCTGTCCGAAAACCGGATCGAATGGGTGCTGGCGCAACTCGGCGCGAACATTGTCGACGGAGTCGCGGTCGGCGTTTATCCGACCAGCCCGGCCAACGAAGTCGCCTATGTGCTGGCCCATTCCGAGTCCGAGATCATCGTGTGCGAGGATCAGGAGCAGGTCGACAAGGTTCTGGAGCGGCGCGATGAGTTGCCGAAGCTGCGGAGCATCATCGTCCTCGAAACCAAGGGCATCAGGGATTATCCGCCTGATCAGGTCATGTCGTTCGAGGCGCTTGAAGCCCTCGGCGTCGAGTTCGAGGCGAGCCATGCCGGACTGACGGACGGCATCGTGGACCGGCAGCAGCTCTCGCAGATCGGATTGGTGATCTACACCTCCGGCTCCACCGGCAAGCCCAAGGGCGCGATGCTCAGCTACAAGAACATTCGCGCACAGGCGATCGCCTCGGTGGACCGGCTGAATCTCGATACGTCGGAAAGCCTTCTGTCCTATCTGCCGCTGTGCCATGTCGCCGAGCAGATGACGACGGTGATGGTCCCGGTCTATCTCGGCTCGCTGGTCAATTTCGGAGAATCGATCCGGACCGTGCAGGAGGATCTCCGGGAGGTTGCACCGAGCATGTTTCTCGGCGTGCCGCGCATCTGGGAGAAGCTTCATTCGTCGATTCACATCAAGCTGCTTGAAGCGGGGCGCATTCGCCGCGCGCTTTTCGACAAGGCCTATGCCGCATGTGAACCGTTCGCCGAAAAGAACGTAGCCAGCCGGACGTTCTCTGAGCGCATCACGTTCGCGATTTGCTACTGGCTGATCTTTCGCGCCTTGCAGAATTTCATTGGCCTGCGGAAAACCCGCATCGCGATGACGGGCGCAGCGCCGATTTCGCCATCGATCGTGCATTTTTTCCGCACCCTTGGCGTGCCGCTCGTCGAGGTTTATGGCCTGACGGAAAGCTCGGGCATCGCGCTCGGGCAGATGCTTTCCGACCGCCGCGTCGGAACGGTGGGACCCGGCATCGCCCACATGGAGGCGAAGCTCGGCGACTCCAATGAGCTTCTCATCCGTGGCGACACAGTGTTTGCGGGATACTACCGCAACGAGGAGGCGACCAAAGCCGCGATCCGCGACGGCTGGCTGCACACCGGCGATGTCGCAGAACTCACTGACGGTCACTTCCGCATCGTTGACCGTCTCAAGGACATCATGATTACGGCCGGCGGCAAGAACCTCAGCCCGTCAGAGATCGAGAATACCGTCAAGTCGAGTCCGTTCATCAAGGAATGCATCGTTATCGGCGAAGGCCGCAAGTTCGTCTCCGCCCTGATCCAGATCGATTACGATCTCGCAGGCAAGTGGGCCGAAGAGAAAGGCATCGCCTATACGAATTTCAAGAACCTGACCGAGAACGCGAGTCTGCGTGAACTGATCCAGTCCGAGATCGACGGCGCGAACGCGAAACTCGCGCAGGTCTCGCAGATCCGGCGCTTCTATCTGCTCACCAAGGAGCTGGATCACGATGACGACGAGGTCACGGCGACGATGAAGGTCCGCCGGGCCAACGTGCACAAGAAGTACGAGACCGAGATCGAAAGCCTTTATCGATAGGTCGAATGCGTATTCAGGGGCGGCACTACTGGTAAGACGCAACGATGTCGGAGATGGCGCGTTCAAGTTGCCGGGCCGTCGAACACTGCCGCACGACGCTGCAATAGGTTGCGTATCTCGGCATCTCGGAATCACCCATACCCCAGATCATGCGCCCTTCGGGGTTGAGCCAGACAACGCGCTTCGACCGCTCCGAGATGCGGCGCAGAATGTCCGCACGCGGATTGAGATTGTTGGTCCGGGCATCTCCGAGCACGATGACCGTCGTCTGCGGCGTCACGTGGCGCATCCATTTCGCCTCGAAATCCGCCAGCGACTTCCCGTAGTCGGACGATCCAAGGCCGACCAGCGACATGATGTCGGCCATCGCGGCCTCGGGCGTTTTCGAATCTAGAATGTCGCTGACATCCACCAGATGACCCGAGAACGCGAAAGAGCGCACATCGGAGACAACTTCATGCAGGCTGTAAATCAGCAGCAGGAAAAAATCCGACACCTTGGCGACGGAGCCGCTGACGTCACAGATGGCAACGATTTTCGGCCTGTCGCGGTGGCGGCGTTTCCACGTGGTCAGGAACGGAACGCCGCCCCACGCGGCGTTGCGCCGAATGGTCCGGCGCACGTCGAGATGCCCACGCCGCTGGCGCTTGCGGGGCCGGCTGTAGCGCTCGCGGAGCCGCCGCGCCATGACGCGGATGAGCGCGCGCATTTGCTCGACCTGTCGCCGGTCGAGTTGCGAGAGGGGCGCATTCTTCAGGATTTCGTTGCGAAGATTTTCGGTTTCTTCGCGCCCGTAGAGAAGGAGTGCCTGTGAGACGCGATCGCGAACGTTTTCGCGCAGGGCCTCGGTCGCGGCAGCGAGCCGCTCGGCTTCGGAAGGATTGGTTTGCGCCAGTTGCTCGAGATCGTCGCGCAGTTGCTGAATCCCGAGCAGATCGAGGATCCGGCTGGAAAAGATGCCGCGCTGGGTGAAAAACCGGATGTCTGACAGCGACGCGGCGTTGGCCGCATTGGAAATGGCGGCTTCCATCTCCGCGCGGTCCTGCGAAAGAAGCGTCTGCGCCAGTTGGCCGAGGCCGGAGGAGGGCGCGCCGGGTGCGCCTTCAGTCTGTCCAGCCTCCGAGCCCTCTTGCTGTTCGTCCGAGGCGTCCGGATCACCATCGGCCAGGGGCTGGGTCAGTTCGGGATGATCGAAGAACACATCGAAGCAGTCGCTGAGCAGCCGCTTTTCTTCCTGGCTCTTGGCGAGAGTCACGAGGAAGGTGTCGCGCAGAACGGACCGGTCGTAAAAACCGACGTCAGCCACAGCCCTCATCGCATCCATGCTTTCGGACGGCGAGATACGAACACCGGCGCCGCGCGCTGCACGAAAGAAGCGATGAAGGTTTTCCCTCATTGCACTATCCGAATACGTTCTGTCGGCCGGCCTTGGCCACTAAAGCGCTGACTTGCGGCAACGTGGTTTCGATGTCCGCTTCGTACTTCAGGAGAACGTTCAGCGTTTCCTTGACGGTCTCGCTGTCGAGTTCCGGCGCCTCCAGGAGGACGAGCACGCGCGCCCAGTCGATGGTTTCGCTGACCGACGGCAGCTTCTTCAGATCGAGTGTGCGAACCTCATTGATGAAGCCGACAATCTGCTTGCGCAGGGATTGCGATATTCCCGGAACGCGGCTTTCGATGATCCGCTCTTCCAGCTTCTGATCGGGAAATCCGATGTGAAGATGAAGGCAGCGCCGCTTGAGGGCGTCGCCGAGGTCGCGTTCGCCGTTCGAGGTCAGAATCACGGTCGGCGGCACGATGGCCGAGATCGTTCCGAGTTCGGGAATGGTGATCTGGAAATCAGACAGGATCTCCAGAAGCAGAGCCTCGAACTCCGCGTCGGCCTTGTCGATTTCGTCGATCAGCAATACGCAGCCGTTGGTCTGCTGCAGCGCCTGCAACAGGGGGCGTGGTTCAACGAATTCGCGGGAGAAGAAAACGTCGCCAAAATCGTGCAAGCGGCTCAGGGCGGCGGGAAGCGTTTCAGCCCCGCCGAGGACTTCGCCGACCTTGTCTTTCAGGATCTGCGTATAGAGAAGCTGCTTTGCGTATTTCCACTCGTAGAGCGCCTTTGCCTCATCAAGGCCCTCATAACACTGCAAGCGGATCATCGAGAGGTTGCGCGAGGCGGCGAGAGCCTTGGCAAGCTCGGTTTTGCCGACACCGGCGGGGCCCTCGACAAGGATGGGCTTTTCAATTCGCTGCGCGAGAAAGACCGCGGTCGCAATCTGGCGGCTGGCGATATAGCCGGCCGAGGCGAGGCTGGTTTCGACGGCTTCGATGGAAGCCGCCGGCAGATGTTCCGTCACGATCGATATCTCCGGCTGTTGTCAGATCACCCTAAACCGGACGTCGCCGGTCAGCGAGGGCGTATCAGCGCATTGCTACGATGCTGCGCGGCTGGCGTCCATATTGCTTGAGAAATTCATTGTAAGATATTGATCTGGATCATCTATTTTGTTTTTGCGAAACAGCAAATTTCCGGGGTCGTATTCGCGTGGTCTGGTGGTGATACGCACCCTTCCGTGGCCGCGCCACATGGCCTAAGACGGCGCAACTTTTTCCCCTGACTCGTGTGCACATGATCCGTCTCGACAATATCAGCAAGCAGAACGGCCATCAGATTCTCTTCATCGAAGCCTCCGCAGCGCTTCAGAGAGGCGAAAAGGTTGGCCTCGTCGGTCCGAACGGGTCAGGCAAGACGACACTGTTCCGGATGATCACCGGCCAGGAGCTTCCTGATGAAGGTCAGGTGGCCGTCGATCGCGGTGTGACCATCGGCTACTTCAGTCAGGACGTCGGTGAGATGTCGGGCCGCAGCGCTGTGTCCGAGGTGATGGACGGGGCCGGGCCGGTCAGTTCCGTGGCTGCGGAGTTGAAAGAACTCGAGGCCGCCATGGCGGACCCCGATAAGGCGGACGAGATGGACGCCATTATCGAGCGCTATGGCGAGGTGCAGCACCGCTTCGAGGAACTGGACGGCTATGCGCTGGAAGGTCGTGCGCGCGAGGTTCTCGCGGGCCTGAGTTTCAGTCAGGAGATGATGGATGGCGACGTCGGCGCGCTTTCGGGCGGCTGGAAAATGCGCGTGGCACTCGCCCGTATTCTGCTGATGCGGCCCGATGCGATGCTGCTCGACGAACCGAGCAACCATCTGGATCTTGAGAGCCTCATCTGGCTGGAGGAATTCCTCAAAGGGTATGAGGGCATGCTGCTGATGACCTCGCACGATCGCGAATTCATGAACCGCATTGTGACCAAAGTGGTGGAAATCGACGGCGGCTCGCTGACTTCATATTCGGGCAACTACGAATTCTACGAGCAGCAGCGCGCACTTGCCGAAAAGCAGCAGCAGGCGCAGTTCGAGCGGCAGCAGGCGATGCTGGCCAAGGAGATCAAGTTCATCGAGCGGTTCAAGGCGCGCGCCTCGCATGCGGCTCAGGTGCAGAGCCGCGTGAAAAAGCTGGACAAGATCGAACGTGTCGAGCCGCCGAAGCGCCGCCAGACCGTGGCTTTCGAGTTTCTGCCGGCGCCGCGCTCCGGCGAAGACGTCGTAAGCTTGAAGAACGTGCACAAGGGCTATGGCAGCCGCAGCATCTATGAAGGGCTGGACTTCTCGGTGCGGCGCAGGGAGCGCTGGTGCGTCATGGGCATCAATGGCGCGGGTAAATCCACGCTGCTGAAACTGGTGGCCGGTTCCACAGAGCCGGACAATGGAATGGTGAGTCTGGGCGGCAGCGTGAAGATGGGTTACTTCGCGCAGCACGCCATGGATCTGCTCGACGGCGAACGCACGGTGTTCGAGGAGCTGGAGTATTCGTTTCCTCAGGCCGGGCAGGGTTCGCTGCGTGCGCTGGCCGGATGCTTTGGATTCTCCGGCGACGACGTTGAGAAAAGGTGCCGCGTTCTGTCAGGCGGCGAGAAGGCGCGGCTGGTGATGGCGAAGATGCTGTTCGATCCGCCGAACTTTCTCGTGCTGGACGAACCGACCAACCATCTCGACATGGCGACCAAGGAAATGCTGATCGAAGCGCTATCGCAATATGAAGGCACCATGCTGTTCGTGTCGCATGACCGGCATTTCCTTGCGGCGTTGTCCAATCGGGTGCTTGAACTGACGCCTGAGGGCATCCACCAGTACGGCGGCGGCTATACGGAGTATGTGGCGCGCACCGGTCACGAGGCGCCCGGCCTGCGGAGCTAGGCCGGACAGGCCCTATTTCTTCGTGGCACGCGCCAGAAACTGCACCAGCGCGTCGCGGTCTTCGGGCGACCCGATCAGTTGTTCCGGCATTTTTGTGCCCGGCGTATAGACCGCCGGGCCGACCTCGAACAGCTTCGACACTGTTTCCGGCGTCCAGACGATGTCGAGCTTTTTCAGCGGCTCTGAAAAATTGTAGCCCGGCAGCGTTGCGATCTTGCGTCCGAAAATTCCTGATAACGTCGGACCAGCCTTGTTGCCTTGATCCGGTGCGAGGGTGTGACATGCCACGCAAGCCCGAAAAATTTCGGCCCCGCGGTCACCAGCGAAGGCGGCAAGCGGGTCGTTCGGATTCTCCTGAATCGTCGCTCCGATCGGCTCCCCGGTGCGTGCGTTCCAGCGCCTGATCACGCTGTCGGCGCCGCCGGTCAAAAGCGTGCCGTTGTCCGGCATGAACGCCACCGACCACACCGGAAGTCCCGGTCCGACAAGCCTGCGGGCGAGTGCGCGCGCTTTGCGATCGACGATCGCAACCGAGCCCCGGACATCCGCTGCCGCGAGCAATGCACCATCTTTCGATGCTGCCATTGCAATCACCGGGATCGGCCCTGCGGCAGCTTCGCCATCCGGTTTTCCCGCGCCGGTGAGAAAATAGATTTTCCCGTCTGCGCCGGCTGTGGCGATTTCGCCGTCACCGGACACGATCACCGCGTTCAGCGGAGCGGGCAGGGTCACAGTGGCTGGCGATGCGGTGCTGTCGAGCGGCCAGATGCGAACCGTGAGGTCGTAGCTGACACTGACAAGAGATTTGCCATCGGGGCTGAATGCGACGCCGTTGACGTTTTGCGTATGGCCCTCGAGCACGCGCGCTGTGCCGCCAGCGAGCGGCCAGAGTCGCACAGTGTGATCCCACGCCGCCGAAGCGAGGACTGCGCCATCCGGTGACAGCGCTAACGCGGCGATTGGGGCCGTGTGGCCTTCAAGTACGCTGTCAGGCTGCTGTTTGCCCGGCGTCCAGATTGCAATGCGGCCGTCAGCGCCCGCTGTTGCTGCGCGGCCATCCCTGAGGAGGGCGGTTGCATTGACGGCATCGGCATGAAATCGCAGCACTTGTTCGGCAGCGTCGCGATCAAGCGACCAGCGAATCGCGCTGCCATCGAAGCTTCCCGAAAGCAGTATTCGTCCGTCGGATGAAATCGCAAGCGCCCGAACCGGGCCGCCGTGGCCGCGTAACTGCGCGATGGCGGGAATCGCACCGATTGCCGCGGCGAGTACACTGACCGCGAGCAAAAGGCGAAACCGGTACCTTATGTTGCGACGGTCAACGCCTTGCACCGTGGTTCCTTCTCGAAAAGCCATTTTCATTCCTTATCCAGCGAAGCATGAAAGTCCTGTCCGATAAAGTCCTGCCCAAGAGGCACTGCGTCAGCGCGTCACTGGCTGCAACGGAACAATGATCACGGACGGGCGTTTGCCTTGTTCGGATACTTGATGTTTTCCGCTCACAGGAGCCTCAAAATGATTGACCGGATCACCGCAGCCATTCTTGTGGGCGTTCTCACAACGACGCCTGTCTTCGCACAGACGCCGGCACCGTCGGCTGACAAGCAGGAAACGAGTTGCAACACGGCCCCTGGCACAACGACGGGCAAGGCGGCGGATTCGTCATCGACGAATTCCATGGCGATGGAAAAAAGCGCTATTCTGCCGTCCGCAGGAGGGCATGCCAATTCTGCTGCTCCAACTGTTCAAAGCGACGGCAAGCCGATGCAGGTGAGCCCGGATTGCCCGCCGGACACGAAAACGAAATAGCGGTTCAACTCGTCACGCAAAAAAGCGGACGGTCCCGGCGGGCGAAACGTCATAGCCGGTTAGATCGGTTGCTCGTTGTCGGAGCGGCTTTCTTGAAAAAAAGCCGACCAAGGCTTGCAGCGCCGGCTTGAAGTAAGAGCGCTGCCGCATCACCAGATCGAAATTTTCCCAGAGCAACGGCACGAAATCGAGACCTGCTGCTTTGGCGGCAGCCCGCGTCGCAATGCCGCAATCGGCTTCGCCCGCGCGGATCGCTGTTGCGAGATCGGGTCCGGTCAAGCAGGGGGGCTCGAGCCGGCGGAGGTCTTTCGGCTTCGCGCCATGCTGCTTCAGAAGAACTTCCAGCAGCATTTGAGCACCCGCACCGGGCTGCCGCACGGCCATGGTTGCACCGCGCGTGAGGACATCCGCGAGCCCTGAGAGGTTTTTCGGATTTCCCGGCTGGAGCAGAAGGCCCTGCTCACGCCGCACGAAACCGATCAGCACCGCATCGTGCAGGCCGGCCATGGCGCGCACTGCTGCGACGTTGGCATCTTCGCCTGAATCCTCATTCTCACTGTGAAAATGAATTGCCGCGGCGATGGCTTCGCCCCGCAGGACGCGTCCGACGCCGCTTTCGGTCCCTTCAACAAGAGTGGCGAGACCGGAGCCGGATTCGCGCAGGCACCATTCCAGCAACGCGTCCTGGCTTCCGCCCATGATCAAAGGCGGCTGGGATGTGGCCATTCCGGCCGGCCGCATCAGGCCCGACAGCATCCAGCGGTCGAGTTCATCGCGCGGGAAAAGCCACTTCCCGGTGACCTTGGTGCAGGGGATCGCACCCTCGGCGACCAGCTCGTAGAGCTTGCGCTCGCCAAGTCGGAGGTAATCGGCTGCCTCACTGGTCGTCAGCATTTCCATTCTGCGTTTATATGAATATTTCTGCATATTTTCAATTCATTGACACCATCGAAAAATATGCAGGACAACGCATAGGGAGGAAACGGAATGCTGGATGGGCTGAACGCCTGGCAATTGATCGTGAGCGGCGATGCAGCGTTGTTTGCCATCGTCAAACTGTCGCTCGCTGTCAGCCTCTCGGCCGTCGTGCTCGCGGCCTGCATTGGTTTGCCGCTCGGAGCCGTCCTCGCGCTCACGCACTTTCCGGGGCGCAATGCCATCGTGGTCCTTCTCAATGCCTTCATGGGCTTGCCGCCGGTGGTCGTGGGTCTTGTGGTCTATCTGCTTCTTTCGCGCTCCGGACCGCTCGGCGAGCTCGGCATTCTGTTCACGCCGTCCGCCATGGTGATTGCGCAGGCGATCCTGATCGTGCCGATCATCGCCGCACTTGCACGCCAGACCATTGAAGATCTTTGGACAGAATATCGTGACGAACTGTCGGCGATGGACGTCGGTCCGCTTGGCCGCATGACGACGCTGTTGTGGGACGCGCGCTTCAGTCTGCTGACCGCATTGCTCGCCGGCTTCGGCCGGGCCGCGGCAGAAGTGGGGGCCGTCATGATCGTCGGCGGCAACATCGACGGCTTCACCCGGACGATGACCACGGCGATCGCACTGGAAACATCAAAAGGAAACCTGCCGCTTGCATTGGGGCTCGGTTTGATTCTGGTCGCTCTGGTTTTTGCGATCAACGCCGCTGCGTGGGGCGCGCGGATCTGGTCCGAACGGCAGGCGGGGTGAGCATGCGCGCGCCGGTCACTGATCTGCCCGTGGTTTTCGATCGCGTCTCCGTTCGCGCAGGCGCGACGACCATCATCGATCGCCTGAGTCTGACGCTCGCATCCGGCGCGCCGACCGTGGTGGTGGGGCCGAACGGAGCAGGCAAGAGTACGTTGTTGCGGCTCTGCATGGGGCTTTCGGTGCAAACCGAAGGCGCGATCACCTGGGGCGGCCGCGCTGACGTCAAGCCGACCCGGCGTGCGTTCGTATTCCAGCGCCCGGTGATGTTGCGCCGGACTGCGGCTGCGAACATTGCGTATGGGCTGACACACGCGGACTACCCGAGCGAGAAAGTCGCCGCGCGCACGGCGGAACTGCTCGAACGCGTCGGTCTCGCTGAACTCGCCATGCGTCCCGCCCGCCGTTTGTCCGGCGGTGAACAGCAACGGCTGGCTCTTGCCCGGGCGCTGGCGCGAGATCCCGAGCTGCTTCTGCTCGACGAGCCGACCGCCAGCCTCGATCCGGCGGCAACCCGCAGCGTCGAGGAGATTGTCCGCGCTGCCGCGCAATCCGGAATCAAGATCGTCATGGCATCGCACGATCTGGGCCAGGTGCGGCGGCTTGCCGGCGATGTCGTTTTCATGGTGCGCGGCGCCGTTCGCGAACAAACGCCTGCTGAAGACTTTCTTAAAAACCCGTCGACACCGGAGGCTGCGGCTTTCGTACGCGGCGATCTCGTCGTTTGAACACTAAAAGGACAGGTTATGACACATCGGTATGCTTATGCTCTCGTCGTCTCGCTGCTTGCCGCCGCGCTTGCGACGCCAGTCTCCGCCCAAGACAAGTCCATCGTCGTCGCCTCGACGACATCGACGCAGGATTCCGGTCTGTTCGGTTACATCCTGCCTTTGTTCAAAGCCAAGACCGGCATCGACGTGAAGGTGATTGCGCAGGGCACCGGGCAGGCGCTGGATACGGCGCGGCGTGGCGACGCCGACGTTGTCTTCGTGCATGCCAAAGCGCAGGAAGAAAAATTCGTCAGCGAAGGGCAGGGCGTGAAGCGCTTCGATGTCATGTATAATGACTTTGTCCTGATCGGCCCGAAAACCGATCCTGCAGGCGTCAAGGGCAAGGACATTGTCGTTGCGTTGAAAACCATTCAGGAAAAGGCCGCTCCGTTCGTTTCGCGCGGCGACAAGTCCGGCACCCATTCGGCTGAGCTTGCCTTGTGGAAGCAGTCCGGAGTCGATCTCGAAACCGCCAAGGGTCCGTGGTACCGCGAGATCGGGCAAGGCATGGGCGCCGCGCTCAACACCGCGGGTGCGATGAATGCCTACGTCGTTTCCGATCGTGGCACCTGGCTGTCGTTCAAGAACCCCGGCGATCTCGCGATTGTGGTCGAAGGCGACAGGCGGCTGTTCAACCAGTACGGCGTCATCCTTGTGAACCCTGAAAAACACCCCACGGTAAAAAAGGATCTCGGCCAGAGTTTCATCGACTGGCTGATCTCGCCCGAGGGACAAGCGGCGATCGCCGCCTATCAGGTTAATGGCGAGCAACTGTTCTTCCCGAACGCTGAAAAGAAGGCCTCTTGAGGGCTTGTCTGAGCAGGACCATCCGGCGGTTGCTAAGCCGCTGCCAGATGGTCCACCATCAGGCATGATTCAGACACAGCGTTTGACGGCGGCGCTCACGCCACTCGATGTTGCGCTCAGGTTGCTGTGCAGCGACCTGAAGCCCGTCGATGCCATTGAAGTGCCGCTAGAGGAGGCGATCGGCCGTGTCGCAGCCGAGACGTCTCCGTTAAAGGCGGCGTTGCCGGCGTTCAACACGGCAACGACAGATGGATGGGCGTTGCGCGCGAGCGACATCGTCGGCGCATCGTCCTATTCGCCGCTTCAACTCGTGAAATCGCCGCATTGGGTCGAGACGGGGGAGCGTCTCCCGGACAATTGCGATTGCGTGCTGGATGCCGATCTGGTCGAGCAGACTGGGCCGTTGTGTCAGGTTGTGGCCGAAGCCGTACCCGGTCAGGGAGTCCGCCGCGCCGGAGATGATCTTGCGCCGGGACGATCGATTGTTGAAGCGGGCCGGATTGTCGGCTCACTCGATGTGCTCGCAGCCCGCGTGGCTGGACTTGCGCACGTGGCGGTTCGATCTCCGCAAGTTCGCATTATCGATGTGCAGGCGGCGGACAGCAGCACAGCGTCGTCACAGTTTATTTTCGATTTCGCGAAAGCCGCAGGCGCTCGCGTGACGATGTCGAAAACCAACGGACGCGACGCCGCGTCGATAGTCGCCGCGGTTGGCGTCGAGACTTGCGATCTGCTGTTAACCGTCGGCGGCACAGGTGGCGGCCGGACGGATGCGACAATCCACGCCATCAAGGAATGCGGCACGCTGTTGGCGTACGGACTAGCACTCCAGCCGGGACGCATGGCGGCTGTCGGTAAGATCGGCGCAACGCCGGTGGTCGCGCTGCCGGGCTTGCCCGATCAGGCGCTGGGCGCTTGCCTTGCGCTGGTTCAACCCGTGCTGGACATGCTGACCGCACGACTGCCGCGGCAGGAAATGGTCCGCCCCCTTGCGCGCAAGATTTCTTCCGCTATCGGTGTTGCCGAAATCGTGCTGCTGAAAATGTCGGATCAGGCCTGGATGCCGCTTGCGGCAGGACAGCTTTCGCTCGATGCCATTATCAATGCCGACGCCTGGCTTGCCGTGGCAGGGAACAGCGAGGGTCATGCCGCCGGAACGCCGGTCGGCGCGCTTTCCCTTCGCGAAGTGTCATGAGTTAAGTGAAATGAACAAGTCAGGTCCAGCTTCAAGCCGCGATGGCGCGGATCAGGATCAGTTTCTCACGATCCTGTCGCGTGAGGAGGCGCTCGCGCGATTCGAGGCTGCGCTGTTTCCGCGCGAACTCGCTGTTGAGGAACGTGCGCTTTCGGATGCGCTCGGTCTGGCTTTGGCGAGCGATGTGGTGGCAGCGATGGACGTGCCGCCTTTCGACCGTTCCAACGTTGACGGGTTTGCCGTTCGTTCCGCCGATCTAGAGGCTGCGGGCGAGGCGTCGCCGGTTCACCTGCGGTTGAACGATGAGACAATTGCCTGCGGCACTGCGCCGGAATTGCCAGTGGTGCAAGGCTCCGCAACGCCGATTGCCACAGGCGGTCCCATTCCGCGCGGCGCAGATGCCGTGGTGATGATCGAGCATACGCAGCCGCTGCGCAATGACGCGATCGAGATCCGGCGTGCTGTCTCGCCGGGGCAGTTCGTGTCCTATGCCGGCTCCGATATCGCGCGCGGCGAGATTTTGCTGCGCGCGGGCACGCTGGTGGGCTCGCGCGAGATCGGCATGCTGGCCGCATCGGGTATCGCGCGTGTTTTGGTAACGAAGAAACCGCGCGTTGCGATCATTTCAACCGGCGACGAACTCGTTCAACCTGGCCTCCCGCTGCGTCCGGCTGCGATCTACGACACCAACGGCGCGATCGTTGCGGCTGCGGTTTCGGAAAATGGCGGCGACGCTGTCTTTCTCGGCGCGTTCCCGGACGAGGAGGACAGGCTCGAAGCTGTGATGCGCGAGGCGCTGGCAACCAGCGACATGCTGCTCCTGTCCGGTGGGACCTCGAAAGGCGAGGGCGACGTGTCCCATCGCATTGTCGCGCGGCTCGGCAAACCGGGCATCGTCGCGCATGGCGTTGCGCTGAAGCCGGGAAAGCCGCTGTGCCTCGCAGTGTGCGATGGCAAGCCGGTCGTGATCCTGCCGGGATTTCCGACGTCGGCGATGTTCACATTTCACGACATGATCGTGCCGGTGTTGCGACGCCTTGCGGGACTGCCGCCGCGCAACGATGCGCGTGTGACGGCGAAGGTGCCGGTGCGCATCGCATCGGAACTCGGCCGCACCGAATTCGTCATGGTGTCGCTGGTCGAGGGGGATGAGGGATTGATTGCCTATCCGTCAGGCAAGGGCTCCGGCGCGATCACGTCGTTCGCGCAGGCCGACGGCTTTCTGAAGATCGATGCGCTCGCGGATCAGATGCCGGCAGGAACCGACACCGAGGTGATGCTGTTCACGCCGCATGTCCGTGTGCCTGATCTGGTGATTGTCGGCAGCCATTGCACCGGGCTTGATGTCGTCACAGCCCCGCTGGCGCGCGCCGGACTATCTGTCCGTTCGATCTCGGTGGGAAGCCTCGGCGGATTGGCCGCGGCGCGGCGCGGCGAATGCGATCTCGCCCCGATCCATCTGTTCGATGAGAAAACCGACACATACAACACGCCATTTCTTGTCCCCGGCCTTGAACTCGTCCCGGGCTACCGGCGCATGCAAGGCATTGTGTTCCGTGCAGGAGACGAACGCTTCGAAGGTCTCAGTGCGGAGGATGCTGTGCGTGCGGCCCTGAAAGACCCGTCGTGTTTGATGGTCAACCGCAATCAGGGCGCGGGCACGCGCATTCTGATCGATCGGTTGCTCGATGGTGTGAAACCGGATGGCTACTGGAACCAGCCGCGCTCGCACAATGCCGTCGCGGCGGCGTTGGCGCAGAAGCGTGCCGACTGGGGCATGACCATTGCGCCGGTCGCGCGCGCCGCCGGGCTGGGCTTTATTCCGTTTGCCGAGGAGCACTACGACTTTGCGCTTGTGACTGCGCGAAAGCCGCGGCCCGCCGTACGGGCTTTTCTGGACTCGCTCACATCGCCGGAAACGCGTGCAGCGCTGGAGCGGGCGGGATTCCGTCCGGCATAGTAGGTCCGGGTCAAGCGCCGTCGAGCGCCGCGAGTTGCTCGGCCTCTGCGACGTCCTCGACGGTGTTGGCGTTGAAGAACGGATCGATCGGCTTGTCCGGCCAGGTCACTGTCGCCAGCTTGTAGCGGGCGGTCCAGCGATCGATCTTGCGCATGTCTTCCACCACCAGCGCGTGCCGCAGGTCGCCGCGCAGGGCGACGTTCCAAAGTCCGATCACCGGATGGGTCTGATCGCCGGAAGCTGCGACCGCAAGTTGGGCGTCTTCCGCGATCCGCGCACGCTGCAATCGCGCAACCAGATCGCGCGGCAGGAAGGGACAGTCTGTCGCCGCGCTGAGGACCCATTCGACATCCGGCCTGTGTTCGGCCGCCCAGTCGAGCGCCGTCAGGACGCCGGCGAGCGGACCTGCAAATCCTTCAACGGTGTCTGCGACGACAGGAAGCCCGAACGCCGCGAAGCGGGCAGGGTCGCCATTGGCGTTGAGAATGAGTCCATCGCATTGCGGTGCGAGCCGCCCGATCACACGCTCGAGGATGGTGCGTCCGCCGATGGTTTTCATCGGCTTGTCGCCGCCGCCCATGCGCCGCGCCAGCCCGCCTGCGAGAAGAACACCGACTGTCGATGGCCGGTCCTCAGTCATCGTCGCTGCCCTTGCGCCGGTGCCGCGCGGATTCCTCGGCGACAAATTCCAGGCTTTGGTCGAAGACGATCCGCTCCTGTCCGGACAGTGCGATGAATCGCTTGCCTTTGGTCCGCCCGATCAGCGTTAAGCCGACCTGCCGCGCCAGTTCGATGCCCCACGCTGTGAAACCGGAGCGTGACACCAGAATGGGAATGCCCATTCGCACCGTCTTGATCACCATCTCGGAGGTAAGGCGCCCGGTCGTGTACATGATCTTGTCGGCAGCATCGACCTTATGCCGCCAGGCCCAGCCCGCGATCTTGTCGACCGCGTTATGCCGTCCGACATCTTCCATGTAGCAGATCGGTTCGCCTTCCTTGCACAGCACGCAGCCGTGGATGGCGCCGGCTTCGAGATAGAGCGAGGGCGCGGTGTTGACCGCATGGGTCATCTGATAGAGCCATGATGTGCGCAATTCCGCCTTGGGCAGGACCGCGCCCTCGATGGCTTCCATCAGATCGCCGAAGGCGGTGCCCTGTGCGCAGCCGGAGGTGAGCGTTTTCTTCTTCAGCTTCTCTTCAAAGTTGGTCCCGCGCTCGGTGTAGACGACCACGACCTGGAGATCGTCGTCGTAGACCACCTCGGTTACGACATCGTCGGGCTTCAGCATGTTCTGGTTGAGGAGATAGCCGAGCGCGAGATATTCAGGATAGTCGTTGATCGTCATCATGGTGACGATCTCCTGCGAATTGAGGTAGAGGGTTAGCGGCCGCTCGACCGGTACGCCGATCTCGACAGGCGCGCCGGTCTGGTCGATCCCCATGACACGCTCGGTGAGGCGCGGGTTCTTCGGGTCCGGCATCACGCGCGGGACCAGCTGGTCCTTTCTCGCATTTGTCGACCTGGCTTGAACTGTTTCCGTCATGGCTTACTCGATCACGATACGCGGCGCGGGTCTGACCGCGGCGCCGGTGGTGATGGACGTCCAGAGCTGGCGTGCGATGCCGATATAGTGCTTCGCATGAACGCCTTCCGGGTCGGTGGCAACGACCGGACGGCCTTCATCTGATGTCTGGCGTATCGCCATGTCCAGCGGGATTTCGCCGAGAAAGGGGATGCCGCGCTTTTCCGCGTCAAGCCGCGCTCCGCCGTGGCCGAAGATCGGCGTGACATGGTTGCAGGCCGGACAGCAGAAGCTCGCCATGTTCTCGATCAGGCCCAATATCGGGATGTTGACCTTCTTGAACATCTCGATGCCGCGGCGTGCATCGATCAAAGCGATATCTTGCGGCGTTGAAACGATAACCGCACCCGCCAGCGGTGTCTGTTGAGCCATCGTGAGTTGTACGTCGCCGGTACCCGGCGGAAGATCGACGACGAGAATGTCGAGATCGTTCCACGCGACCTCGCGCAGCATCTGCGTGATGGCCGAAATCACCATCGGCCCGCGCCAGACCATGGCGTTGTCTTCCTCGACCAGAAATCCGATCGACATGACTTTAACCCCGAAGCGCTCCAGCGGCTCCAGCATGCGCGGACCGAGCAGACGCGGTTTGCCGCGCAGGCCGAACAGCTTCTGTTGCGACGGGCCATAGATATCGGCGTCGAGAATACCGACTTTCAGTCCGAGCGCCGCGAATCCGAGTGCGAGGTTGCACGAGGTCGTCGATTTGCCGACGCCGCCCTTGCCCGAGGCCACGGCAACGACGTGCTTCACGCCGGGAATGCCCGCGGCCTTCGATGTCGCGGGTGGGTTGGGGGTGGCATGGGTAACTGACAAATTCAATCTCCCGACCGATCGCGCTCACGGCGCGCGCGGTTCATTGCGATCCGAAAGGATCGTTCTTCTTGCTTTCCCGCGCGCGCAGATAATCCTCGGTGGACATCACGGGCGGCCGTTGCGGTGCGGCGTGGGGATCGAAACTTTCATTGACGACAGCCTCGACCCGGCAGTCCGCGCACATCTTGATGACGTCGAGCCGCCGCGCGTTGGCGCCCTCGAACATCCAGTGCTTCTCCTGCAACTTCGACAGCACGCGCTCGATCGAGCTCCTGGTGCCGAACGGCGTGCCGCAGGCGATGCAATGGAAGGGTTCTTCTTCCTTCAGCACACGCAGCGGTGCATTCCAGGCCTGGAAATCGAGCCGCGGCTCCAGCGTGATCACATCCTCGGGGCAGGTCGCTTCGCACAGCCCGCACTGAACGCAGAGGCTTTCGGTAAAACGTAACATCGCCCGGTCGGGATTGTCGGAAAGCGCGTTGGTTGGGCAGGCGGTGACGCAGGCATGGCAGAGCGTGCAGCCTTCGACATTCAACTGAACGGTGCCGAATGGCGCGCCAGCCGCGAGCGGAACGACATCGACCGGAGCAGGGGCCGTGAGATGCAGTTCCCGGAACATGGTTTCCAGCACGCCGCGCTTGGCGCCGCGCGGAATGAGGCTCGCGGGATTCGATGAAGCAACGCCACGCGGCATCGCGTCGAGCATCGCGCGCAACTGATCGGGATCGTCGGTTTCCAGAATGCGGACAAGGCCGTCGCCGAAGCCGAGCGCAGCGGCGATCGTCCCTGACATATCGGCGGCGCGCCGCAGTCCGGCCGTTTCGTGCCTTGGCTGTGCGCGCATCAGCAGCGCGGCGCCTGTGCCGCCATAGGCGAAGACCGCTGCGAGGGATTCCGGTCCGAGTTGCGTGACTTCGTTGACGCGAACCGGGAGCACGTTGGCCGGCAAGCCGTCGCCAAATCGCGCCAACGCGTCGATCAGCGGTTCGCCGTGGTCGCCGTCATGAAAGAGCACGACCGCCTGTTCGCCGCCCGCCTTGCGATAGGTTTGCAGCAATGTGCGCAAGCGGCGCATCAGCGCATCGGCGCTTGGCAGGGAATAGGATGCCGCTCCGGTCGGGCAGGCTGATGCGCATGACCCGCAGCCGGCGCATATGTTGGGATCGATCGCGACGGCATTCCCGTTCGGTGTGATCGCGCCGGTTGGGCACAGATCGAGGCAGCGCGTGCAGCCTGTGATGTTCGACCGAGAATGCGCGCAGAGTGATTCTTCGAAGTGTATGAAGCGCGGTTTGTCGAACGTGCCGACAAGGTTGCCGGCTTCCGCAATCGCGCGCTCGACGGCGGCGCGGTCGCGCGGATCCGCGCGCAGATAGCCGGGCCGCAGTTCGTGCGCCGGAAACAGCGGCAGGCCACCGCTGAGATCGAGAATCAGGTCGCAGGCCGACGTTGCGCCATCGCGCGAAGCGCCGAACACGAGCTTGCTTCGTGAGGAAGGTGCCGGCAAAGCGTAATCGTCGATGGCGAGTTCGAAGTTGCCGAGATATCCGCGCGCATTGCGGATCGTGCCTTTCAGCACCGGAAACTCATTGACCGCACGCGGCGTGATATCGCCGGGTTTGGTGAGAATGACGGTGATGTCGAGCCGGTCAGCAAGACGCCTGGCCGCGTCGATGGCAACGTCATCATGGCCATAGATCAGCGCGACACCGCCGCTTTCCAGTGTGACCAGCGAAATCGGCGGCATTTCTTCCGAAGCAGCGGCGATCAGCGCCGCGGCTTTCGGCCCAGCCGCCGCGGCATCCTTCGACCATCCGCCGGTTTCGCGGATGTTCACGAAGGTAAGGGGAATGTCGGGAAATTCCTCAGCGACTTCCTTGAACAGCGGCGCTTCCTGCGTACACGCGACCGTGATCGCTTGGCCTTCCGCGAGCGCCGCCTTGAACTGGGCGAGGTCCAGACCGCAGAGCTGGTTGGCCTGTGTCATGTGCGCCGCGCACCCGCGCCCGATTGCCTGCGCATCGAGCGGCATGCTCTTTTCGCAACTGCAAACCAGAAGGCGGGACTTTGCGCTGTTCATGATCTGCAACCTTGACCCTTGGCGTCTGCTCAGAGTGGCTATTTCAACCATATGGTGCCGTGGTAACGGCTCGCGCAAGCGCCCGGCCGCTTGACCGGAATAGCATAGACTGCCCAAATACAAAGAGCTTAGGGAAATTTTCTACGATGATGGTTTCGCGTCACGCGCAAGCGGAACAGCCGCTCGATCTGCCTCCGGGGTACAAGCTCGTATCGCTTCGCGAGTATGGCGACGCGTTTGCGCACGGCTGCACTATTGCAGCCGAAGCCGGCGCGGGAACATTGGTCTGGGTCCGGCGCTACGACCTGGTCGAGTTCGCCGTCGTGCTCGAGCCGGACCAGCCGTTGACATCGGCCCGCCGCGCCTTCTTTGCCGGCATGAATGCGATCGGGGACGCTATCGCGGTGCATTGCCCGCCGGAGCGGGAGGTGCAGTTCACATGGCCGGACACGATCCTGTTCGACGGCGGTGTGCTGGGTGGCGGGCGGCTTGGCTGGCCGAAGGACTGCCGCGAGGATGAAATTCCGGAGTGGCTTGTGTTCGGCGTCATTCTGCGCGCCGCAGACATGGCGCATGTCGAGGAAACCGTTGCGGCAGGCGGCGTTGCCCTGCTCAACGAAGGGTTCGAAATGGTCGAGACCGAGGCGATCGTCGGCAGTTTCGCTCGCCATTTCATGGCGGCGTTCGACCGGTGGAACGAGCGGGGTTTCGAGCCGATTGCGCGCGATTATCTGGAGCGGCTTACGCCGCACGCGGCCGGCCAGAGGCGCGGAATCGACGTCAATGGCGATCTGCTTATCAGTACCTCCGCGAAAAATCCGCCGGAGCGCGACAGCCTGCTCGATGGGCTGGCCAAGCTCGCATGGTATGATCCCGAATACCGCGCCCCGAAACTTGGGTGAGGCGGACATGCTGAAATTGCCGCGCACCATCAGGCTCGATCCCTCGGACACATTCGTATTCGAGCGTGCCGCCGAGCCCGGCGAATGGGCAGTATCCGGTGCGTTCGTATTCTGGGACAGCGATCCCGCAACCCTCGGACAGAAACAACGGGTAGCTCTGCGGTCCGGTTTTCTCGGAATCGAGAGTCTGGGCTGGTCGACGCTTGCGGTCGTGATCGAGGCATCCGAGGCCGAGCGGCAAGGCGTGATCGATCGGCTTGCGGAGCAATTGATGGCGAAGTTCGGCGCACCGAACATCGAGGCCGCGCGCTCTGCCGCTGAAGAAGAAGTCGCGTTTGCGGCTTCGCTGTGTGACCACGAGCCACAAACGTTGCTGGCGGTCGCCCGAAGCATTGAGAATGGAGAAATCCGCGAGCGCTTTCGGACGTTGAAGCCACGCGCGACCGAACCGGGCGGGGATCGATTGCACAGCCATGCACGCGCCTTTACCTTTCATGAGGTCGAAGGCGATGAACCCGCCGAGGAAGTCGATCTTCTTGGGCTCACAAAGACGGACCGGACATGAGAGAATTCTGGGTTGCTTCAGGCCATCATCTTACGCGCCGGGCCGATCATGGCAGGCTGATTGCGACGCCGGAATTGATCATGGCGTATCTGGCGCGGCCGGAACTAATGCCGCCAGACGATGCCTGCGACGCTGAACGTGAGCTGCACGCGAGTCTGCTCGCAGACCCGCTCCGCCCAGTATCGAAAGCCGATATTGCCGCACTCGCCGACGCTGACGCGCGCGAAAACTGGACGTTCATGACGGCGTTTCGCGATCGGCTGATGGCGGCGCCATCGCTTGAGGCCGTGTATGTGGCACTCGCGCGTAAGGGTGCCGGCGATCTGCCGCCGATCTTTCTCTCGCAACTGTGTCACCTGATCCTGCGCAACGCCCTTGAAGGCTGCGACGATCCGTATGTGCTGCGCGCGGCCGAATTGTTCTATCGGAGCCAGAAAGCAACGGTTCACAATGGCGCACTGCTGCTTGCTGATGCCGAAGTCGTTGAGGCGCAGCATCATGCACAGCATGATCTTCATACCTCTCCTCTGACCGCCATGCTCCAGCCGCAGGCGTTCGGCGAGATGGACGTCATGGATGACGAAAATGCGTGGACCTATTGGTCGCGATCCGACGCGCATGCGATGGTCATGAATCTTGGCGGCAATCCGAAAGCGCGCGATGCGCTCTGCCGGGTGATCGAACGCTGGATCGCCCATCTTCTGGGTGTCGCTGTGAAGGTGGAGCCTGTCGCGTCTATCGAGGACCGCGACTGGCGCTGGTTCGTCGGGCTCGACAGCGAGGGAACCCGGATCGGTAACGCGCTGTGGAATGGAGATACGCCCGGCGCAGATGCCGCCGAGCGGATCGTGGCGCTGATGCGTATGACATTTGAGGATTCGCGGTTCGTGGATGAACGCGTCGGCAACAAGCCGGTTTATCTCATTCTGGCGATGGGCGCGGACAAGGTGGTGCGCCTGAAGCCGCAGAACCTTGTTGCGGGATTGCCGCTTGCGCCAGCGGCGAATGTTGCGTGATTCACCGGTAACGGGAGGTTCAGATATGACCGAAGCGTCCCGTGAAGTCGGCGTGGTCTTGCGTCGCCGCGCGATCGACAATCCATGGATCGACCATATGTGGTCGCCTGTCTCCATTCTCGAGACTGTGCCCGCGACCGCGCCCTGGACGGTGTTGTCGCAGGAGGCCGATGCGACGCTATACTACGCTGGCGCTGCATTTATCGATCTGTTCAGCGCAGAGACGGCCAATTACCGAGACAATCTTGTCGATGGGTCGCCGCAGATATGGGTCGCGCTGCGGCGTCAGGACGGCGGACCGGAACTCGAATTGACCAAGGTCACCGCCGATCCGACTGAAGGTGAGGCGATGTTCGAAAGTGGCACCGACGTGATCGGCACCGTACCGATGCCACCGGATATCGCGGCGTGGATCGCGGCTTTCGTTGATGAGTTTCACGTCGAGCAGGTGTTCCACAAGCGTAAACGTGATCAGGCAAATGTTAATCGCAGGCGCGGCGGCGATCCATCCGGGGAGCGGAAAGGCGGCGCATGAGTAAGAACGAGAAGGATACCGAGAAGAGTTTCCTTTCACGCTGGTCGCAACGCAAACAGGATGCGAAGCAGCCAGAGACGGATGGCACGGCTGAAAGATCGGCCGAAGAGGGCGATGCTGCACCCACGCCAGTTGTTGAAGGCGATGCCGAGGAGTTTGATCTCTCAAGCTTGCCGAAGCTGGAAGAGATTACGGAAACCACCGATATAACCGGCTTCCTGCGCAAGGGTGTGCCCGAAAGTTTGCGAAACGCAGCCTTGCGAAAATCCTGGGCGCTGGATCCCGCGATCCGCAATTATGTCAATCCGGCGCTGGACTATGCGTATGACTGGAACACGCCGGGCGGTGTGCCGGGAAACAGCGAGATCGCGGCCGGCACTGATATTGCGAAAATGGTTTTGCAGATCATGGGCGGGGAATCATCCAGCGCTCAGCAATCGTCGGATAGCCTGCCTCATAGTGACGCACCCACCGCTGCGAGCGATGATTCGGGTATTGCGCTGCAAAATTCAGAAGCGGATCTATCACTCCAACAGGTGAGAGTGTCTGCCCCGTCCTCAACCACAACGCCTGTTGCCGCTGATTTCAAGCAAACTGAGCAGGACCGGATTGAGGTTGCGCAAGCTGTCGACGAAACCAGATCTAATGCGTCGCAACATCAGGTGCGGCGGCATGGTTCTGCAAAACCAAGGATTTAGACAAAAGTTTTTGAGGCATAGGACGAACCTATGGTACTAGTTGGAACTAGAATAATTCCAGACCAGATGCCTGATTTTAAGGCACGGAGGGGGGAACTCGGTTCGTACCATGCGGGACTCGGGACTAGAGCAGGCCATCAAGGCAGCAGGCGGCGTCGCCTCCCTGGCGAGGGCCATTGGAATTGCACAGCCTTCGGTTTCGGCTTGGTCGCGTATTCCGGCTGAGAGAGTCTTGGCCGTTGAGTCTCTGACACAGGTCCCCCGTTTCGTTCTCCGCCCCGACCTCTACGGATCAGCCGGGGAGCATATGCCAGCGAAATCAGACATCGACGAAATCGATCAACTTCGCGCCGCGGAGTACGGCTTGCTGTCGCTGCTGCTGGGCAAAGCGCCGACCGCAGACACATTGTCCAAGGTCGCGATGCTCAAAGGCGACGCGTCCGATCTCGGCATGGCGCATATCGAACTCGCCGCCGCGGCGGCGCAGTTCGACGAGCGCGTGGTCGCCAAGGAATTTTTCGATCTGTTCATCGGACTGGGGCGAGGGGAACTGCTGCCCTACGCCTCTTATTATCTGACGGGCTTCCTGCACGAGCGGCCGCTCGCGCGCGTCCGTGAAGATTTCGACGTCCTCGGAATTGAGCGCGCTGGACCGGCGCGCGAGCCGGAAGATCACATCGCAATTCTGCTCGAGGTCATGGCTGGTCTAGCGCGCGGCGACTTCGATACGGACTTCGCAGCGCAGGCGCGGTTCTTCGAGCGGCATCTGAAGCCCTGGGCCGCGCGGATGTTCGCCGATCTCGAGATTTCGCAATCGGTCAAGTTCTATCGCGCTGTCGGGCGCGTCGGCCGCATCTTCATGGAACTGGAATCACAGGCTTTCACACTGTCCGAGTGACGTGAGAGCTGAACTGGAAAATTGACTGGAAGGAGACCGCGATGAGCAAACCGTCCAAGAGCAAGGCATCTCCAGAGGCGCCGCAGGATGCGAAGGGTCTAGATCGTCGCCGCTTCTTCATGATGGGCGGATCCGTCGTCGCGGCGGCCGCGACTGCTGTGCCGCTGGCAACCGAGGCGGAGGCGGACGAGTCGCAGGCCGAGCGCGTCAAGGCTCGTTACAAGGCCGATTCGCCGGACGTCAAAAACTACTATCGCGTCAACCGTTATTGATGGAAGCACGCACATGCTGATCAAGAGAAAAGAAGGAATCGCCGGCCGTGCACGCTTGCAGGGCATTGCCGCGGGCCTCGCATCCGGTGTTCTCGATCGCCGAACCTTCCTGCGCCGCTCAGGACTCGTTGCGGGCGCCGGCGCAGCTATCGGATTGATGCCACTCGGATCGGTGCGCAAGGCGCAGGCCGGACCGAAAATCGTCGGTGCGCCGACGGAGGTCAAAAAGAACATCTGCACGCATTGTTCGGTCGGATGCACGGTCATCGCGGAAGTGCAGAACGGCGTTTGGGTCGGTCAGGAGCCGGGTTGGGATAGTCCGATCAATCGCGGATCGCACTGCGCAAAGGGCGCGTCGGTGCGCGAACTGGTGCACGGCGATCGCCGCCTGAAGTATCCGATGAAGCTGGTCAACGGCGAGTGGCAGAAGATCGAATGGGATCAGGCCATCAACGAGATCGGCGACAAGATGCTCGAGATCCGCGCCAAGTCCGGCGCCGACTCGGTCTACCTGCTTGGATCGGCGAAGTTCTCCAACGAAGGCGGCTATCTGTTCCGCAAGTTCGCGGCGTTCTGGGGCACCAATTCGATCGATCACCAGGCGCGGATCTGTCACTCGACCACGGTCGCGGGTGTTGCAAACACCTGGGGCTATGGCGCGATGACGAACTCCTACAACGACATCCGCAACTCGAAGACCATCGTCTTCATGGGATCGAATGCCGCCGAAGCGCATCCTGTTTCGCTTCAGCACATTCTGACGGGCAAGGAAATCAACCGCGCCAACGTCTTCGTGCTCGATCCGCGCTTCACGCGCACGGCTGCACATGCGACCGAGTACGTGCGCTTCCGCTCCGGCACCGACATCGCGGTGATCTGGGGCATGCTGCACCACATCTTCAACAACGGCTGGGAAGACAAGCAGTTCATTGCCCAGCGCGTTTACGGCATGGATCAGATCCGCGCCGAAGTCGCCAAATGGACGCCGGAAGAGGTCGAGCGCGTCAGCGGTATTCCCGGCGAGCAATTGAAGAAGGTCGCCGAGACATTCGCCAAACAGAAGCCGTCTACGTTCATCTGGTGCATGGGCGGCACGCAGCACACCGTAGGCACCGCCAACGTCCGCGCCTACTGCAATCTTTTGCTCGCGACCGGCAACGTCGGCTCTTACGGGACCGGCGCAAACATCTTCCGCGGCCACTGCAACGTGCAGGGCGCGACCGATATCGGCCTCGATATCACGTCTTTGCCGCTCTATTACGGTCTCGTCGAAGGCGCATGGAAGCATTGGGCCCGTGTCTGGGACGTCGATTACGATTACTTGCAGGCGCGTTTCGACGAAGTGCCGGCAAAGGCGGGCCGTCCGGCCCGCACACGCAAGCAGAACATGGAATTGCCGGGCATCCCGTGGACCCGATGGTTCGATGCGACGCTTGCCAAACCGGATGACGTCGATCAACGCGACACCGTGAAGGGCGTGGTCATCATGGGACATGGTGGCAACACCATCCCGCGCATGACCGAAATGGTAAAAGGCCTTGAAGCGCTCGAATTGCTCGTGGTCGCCGATCCGCACCCGACGACGTTCTCCGCGATCTCGGAACGCAAGAACGGCACATACCTGCTGCCGGCCTGTACGCAGTTCGAGACATCGGGCTCACGCACGGCTTCCAACCGCTCGCTGCAGTGGGGTGAGCAGATCGTCAAGCCGATCTTCGAGTCGAAGGATGACTACGAGATTATCTATCGGCTTTCGAAGAAGCTTGGCTTCGCCGATCTGATGTTCAAGAACATCAAGGTGGAGAACAACCGCCCGGTTCCGGAAGACATTCTGCGCGAAATCAATCGTGGCGGCTTCTCGACCGGTTATTCCGGCCAGTCGCCGGAACGGCTGAAAGCGCACATGAAGAACCAGGGCAAATTCGACCTGGTCACGCTGCGCGCCAAGAAAGACGAGCCCGAGGTCGGCGGCGACTATTACGGCCTGCCGTGGCCGTGCTGGGGCACGCCCCAGATCAAGCACCCGGGAACGCATACTCTCTACAACACGAACCTTCATGTGAAGGATGGTGGCGGCACATTCCGTGCGCGCTTCGGTGTGGTGTACGAGGAGAAGCAACCCGATGGTTCGGTGAAGAACGTCAATCTTCTGGCCGAAGGCTCCTATAGCTTGGGCTCGGAGTTGACCGATGGTTATCCCGAATTCACCTATGGCGTGCTGAAGAAGCTCGGCTGGGACAAGGATCTCACCGAGGCCGAACTCGCCACCATCAACAAGATCGGCGGCAACAATCCGGACGGTGTGGGCTGGGCGGTCGATCTGTCCGGCGGCATCATCCGCGTCACGCTGGAACATGGTGTGATGGCCTATGGCAACGGCAAGGCCCGCGCGGTGGCGTGGAATCTGCCGGACCCGGTGCCGGTTCACCGCGAACCGATCTACACGGCGCGGCCTGAACTGGTGGCGAAGTATCCGACGCGGCCTGACGGACGTCAGTTCCGCATGGCCAACCTCGGCTTCTCGATTCAGAAGGCGGCAGTGGACAAGGGACTTGCCAAGCAATTCCCGATCATCCTCACCTCCGGACGCCTCGTGGAATACGAAGGCGGCGGCGAAGAGACGCGGTCGAACCGCTGGCTCGCCGAATTGCAGCAGGACATGTTCGTCGAAGTGAACACGTCCGACGCGGCCGAGCGCGGCATCAAGGACGGCGGTTGGGTCTGGGTTACCGGACCGGAAAACGGGTCGAAGGCGCGCATGAAGGCGCTTGTCACAGATCGCGTCGGCAAGGGCGTGGCGTTCATGCCCTTCCACTTCTCCGGCTGGTTCCAGGGCGTCGATCAGCGCTCCAAATATCCGAAGGGTGCGGATCCGATCGTGCTTGGCGAGAGCGTGAACACGATCACATCCTACGGCTACGACCCGGTCACAGGTATGCACGAGGGCAAGGTGACCCTGTGCCAGATTCAAACGGCGTGAGAGGAGAATAAACGATGGCTCGCGTCAAATTTCTTTGTGATGCCGACCGCTGCATTGAGTGCAACGCCTGCGTGACCGCCTGCAAGAACGAGCATGAAGTCCCTTGGGGCATCAATCGCCGCCGCGTCGTCACCATCAATGACGGCAAACCCGGCGAGCGCTCGGTGTCCATGGCCTGCATGCATTGCACCGACGCACCTTGCGCCGCGGTCTGCCCGGTATCGTGCTTCTACACCACGGCAGACGGCGTGGTGCTCCACTCGAAGGATCTCTGCATCGGTTGCGGATATTGCTTCTATGCGTGCCCGTTCGGCGCGCCTCAGTATCCAAAGGTCGGAAACTTCGGCTCGCGCGGCAAGATGGACAAGTGCACCTACTGTGCGGGTGGTCCGGAAGCCGATAACTCGCCGGCCGAATACGCCAAGTACGGCGCCAACCGTCTTGCCCAGGGCAAGCTGCCGATCTGCGCCGAAATGTGCTCGACCAAATCGTTGCTGGCCGGCGATGGCGCCATCATTGCCGAAATCTACAAGGAGCGCGTGATGAAGCGCGGCTACGGTTCGGGCATGTGGGGCTGGAAGACAGCCTATAGCGACTCACCGACAGGCTAGGGCGCAGCGCCGAAGGCCCCAGCGGCCTTCGGACAACGTGTCCGAAGTTGTTCTTGATTGAAAACTGGAAGGTCGTGCCGATGTCGATCGCGCTCTCAACCCTTAAGGCCGTATGTGCCGCCGTCGCGGTGCTGTTTGTGCTGGCTCAGCCAGCCGCCGCGCAGCTATCGTTCAAGCCCACCGCCGACGCTGTGCATGAAGACCAGCTTCTCAAGGCGCTGAAGGAAGGCGACAAAATTACCGGGCGGATCACCATTCCTGATCCGATGGCAAGGAGTCTGATTCAACCCGCCGGAAAGGATTGGCGGGATTTCCAGCGCCACACGCTTCCCGTTATTGGCGGCGTTGCCATCCTCGGCATGCTCGCGCTGCTCACGATCTTTCTCATGGTGCGCGGCCGCATCCGGGTGGAGCATGGATTTTCCGGCATCAAGATTCTTCGCTTTGCGAGCTTCGAGCGGTTCACCCATTGGCTGACGGCGAGCTGCTTCATCATTCTGGCGCTGTCGGGCCTGAATATCAGCTTCGGCCGCATACTGATCCTTCCGATATTCGGAGCGGAAGCATTCTCCACGCTGACCGCGTGGGGCAAGATCGCGCATAACTATCTCGCATTCCCGTTCATGCTTGGCCTCGTGATCATGTTCCTGATCTGGGTCAAGGATAACATCCCGGGGAAGCTCGATCTCGTGTGGATCAGGAAGGGCGGGGGCATGCTCAAGAACGGCGAGCACCCGCCGGCAAAGCGCTTCAATGCCGGCCAGAAGGGCATCTTCTGGATGGTCATTATCGGCGGCTTGCTGATGTCGGTATCGGGCTGGTTTATGCTGTTTCCGTACATCCCCGCTAATGTGACTGCATTGCAGTTCTGGACGGTGATTCATGCGATCATCGCCGTGTTGTTTATCGCGGGCATTCTGGCGCACATTTACATCGGCACGGTCGGCATGGAAGGCGCGTTCGACGCTATGGGCACCGGCGAGGTGGACCTCAACTGGGCCAAGGAGCATCACTCGCTCTGGGTTGAGGAAGAACAGGCCAAGGGCCGCGCCCCTGACACCGGCAGCCCACGGGCCATGCCGGCCGAATAATTCCATCTATCGATAAGGCTCATACCTATATAAAGGACTGTCCGGCGTGGCCGGGCAGTCCTTTTGAGTTTCGGAGCAGTGTATGAAGGTGATTGGTCTTTCGGGATGGAGCGGCGCGGGCAAGACGACCCTGCTGACCCGCTTGATTCCGCACCTTATTGCTGAGGGCCTGCGTGTCTCGACAATGAAGCACGCCCATAGCAACTTCGACGTCGACATTCCCGGCAAGGATTCGTGGCAGCACCGGCAGGCAGGTGCAACCGAAGTGCTGATTTCCTCGGGCCGCCGCTGGGCATTGATGCATGAGCTGCGGGGCGCGCCCGAGCCGCCACTGGCTGAGTTGCTGTCCAAGATGTCACGCGTTGATTTGCTGATCGTCGAAGGCTTCAAGGCTGACCGGCATCCCAAGATCGAAGTGCATCGCGCCGCGAATGGCAAACCGCTGATGTTTCCCAAAGATCCGACTATCGTCGGCATCGCCGCCGATATCGCGGTAAATACGGCTCTGCCGTCCGCGCATCTCGATGACATTCCGGCTGTCTCGCGCATCATGCGGGCAGCCGCGGTGCGGATCGAGGATGTGCTCGCCCATGAGGCTGCGGGAGCCTGATCGCCGATGGCACAACTCTCGGACGACTGCTTCGCGTTCGGCGGCCCGATGATGTCGGTCGATGAGGCTGTCTCGACGATCGCGAGTCGCGTCGAGGCCGTGGCAGACACCGAATGGGTCGATCTTAGTGAGGCCGACGGCCGAATTCTCAGCTCCGACATTAAAGCGCCGTTGGCGCTGCCGCCGTTCACCAATTCCGCCGTCGATGGCTATGCCGTGCGCAGCGCCGATTTGCCGCGCGACAAGGAGCAATCGTTTCCGGTGTCCGGCCGCATCCAGGCTGGATCGTCAACCTCTGGCGCAATAGCAGCGGGACAGGCAATCCGCATTTTCACCGGCGCGCCGATGCCCGTGGGTGCGGATACCGTGTTCATGCAGGAAGATGCGCGTCTCGACCAGGCGGGCAAGGTTGTGCTGCCGCCGGGCCTCAAGGCTGGAGCGAACGTGCGGCCTGTGGGCGAGGATATCGCCGAAGGTCATGCCGCGTTGCCGGCAGGCCGCCGGCTGCGTCCCCAGGACATCGCGTTCATCGCAGCGTTTGGATTGACGCGCGTCGAGGTGAGGCGGCGGCTGCGGGTCGCTGTGTTTTCGACCGGCAACGAAGTGGTTTCGCCCGGTGCTCCGCGCGCCGCCGCGCAGTTGTTCGATTCCAACCGCTTCATGCTGACTGCCCTGTTGAAGCGGCTCGGCTGCGAAGTCAGCGATCTTGGCATTCTGCGTGACGACCGCGCGTCTCTTGCCGCGGCGCTGAAAGACGCTTCAATCCGTCACGACCTGATCCTTACCTCGGGCGGCGTGTCCACGGGGGAGGAGGATCACGTCAAGGCCGCCGTCGAGAGCGTCGGTACGCTGGTGCTGTGGCGGATGGCGATCAAGCCGGGGCGCCCGGTTGCGATGGGGGTCATAGGCGGCACGCCGTTTATTGGATTGCCGGGGAATCCTGTGGCGAGCTTTGTGACGTTTACTTACGTCGTTCGTCCGACAGTTCTGGCGCTTGCCGGAACAACACAGAAAAGTCCGGTGCCGATGCCCGTGCGCTCTGCCTTTACCTACGCCAAGAAAACCGGACGCCGCGAATATGTCCGGGTCAGCCTGCGCACGGCGGACGATGGCGTCCTAGAGGCGGTGAAATTTCCGCGTGAAGGAGCGGGGCTACTTTCGTCGCTGGTCGATACCGATGGGCTCGTTCAACTCGGCGAAGAGGTCACGTCAATAAAGCCCGGCCAGACTGTGGGTTTTCTGGATTACGGGAGTCTGATTTAGCTCGGCCCGATCAGATTATGGCCGGGATCGCCGACGCGCGCTCCGCTCGTCGTGAACGCGACGTAGCCAGGCTCCTGAAACTTGTTGAGGAGCATCGACACCGCAGCGGCGGAGATCCCTGCGAAAACCAATGCGACGATAAAGATTTTCATGACGTTCCCCAGCAAATCAATTGTTCTGGCTGCATTTTGTGCTCGGGAACCGGGCAAAGCAAGCTGCCTGTTGTCGCGCTTTCGTCGCACGTCAGGATCAAGCAAAACTGCAATAAACCCGCCAAAAATGATGCGCTGCAAGAAACGGCATTCGTGATCGTTGACGCTGGATTGAGTGTCCGCCATTGAGAAGCATGACCATGACCAAGCTCGATCTGACAGGGCTCAAATGCCCGCTGCCGGTGCTAAAGACGCGGAAGGCGCTAAGGGGCCTAACCGCAGGCGACCGGTTGGAGGTGCATTGTACTGATCCGCTCTCTGTCATCGACATTCCTAACCTGATCCGGGAAACCGGTGATCGCGTGGAGATCATCGAACGCGCCGAAAAGCGCATTGTGTTCATGATTGAAAAGACGGATGGGGCGGTCGCTTGAGCGAACTCACCCCGTGGCCGGTGGAAATCCGGCTTGCCAAGGACAAGCGATCGCTGAGCATTGCGTTCGACGACGGAAAAACCTTCAGCCTTTCTGCCGAATTGCTTCGCGTGACCAGCCCGTCCGCGGAGGTACAGGGGCACTCGGAGGCAGAGCGGAAAACTGTCGGCGGCAAGCGCAACGTTGCCATTCTCTCTGTCGATCCCGTCGGAAACTATGCAGTGCGAATCGGTTTTGACGACATGCACAGCACCGGGATCTACTCTTGGGCCTTTCTGCATGATCTTGGGGCCAACGCCGATCTGCGCCTCCAGAGTTATCTCGACGATCTGGCCGCCAAAGGTCTGGATCGGGATAAGCCCGGTATCCGCTGAGACACGGGCCGGATGAGCCTGTTGGCAGCACCGGTTTCGCTCGGCTCCCGACCACCGCTACCTGAACTCGATTTCATATTGCCAGGGATGCCGACGATCGGCGGCTATAGCCCGCGATACGATTCCTGAATGGAACTATCTGGTGCTCGAATAGAATAATTCTTGGCATACTGAATGCCAGAAGCTATCGTTCGTGCTCGAAACACCGGAAATGAGATATTCGAATGAGCCATAACGTCCTGAAAGTTCAGCCATTCGATCATCCTGGCGAGGGCAGGCGGCGGGCCAAGGCGACCCCGAAGGGCCGCCAGATCGACCCGACCGCGGCGCACGAAATCGAGCTTTTGCTGGGGGACCGGCCGAGGCGGCGCGATCTCCTGATCGAGCACCTCCATCTCATTCAGGACAAGTACCATCAGATTTCCGCAGCGCATCTTGCCGCTCTCGCGGATGAGATGAAGCTGGCTTTCTCGGAGGTGTTCGAGACCGCGACCTTCTACGCCCACTTCGACGTCGTCAAAGAAGGCCAGCCCGATCTTCCGCCGCTGACGATCCGGGTCTGCGATTCTCTTACTTGCGCGATGATGGGCGCGGAGACGCTGCTGGGCGAATTGAAGAAGGGTGCGGGTCCCGGCGTGCGCGTCGTGCGTGCGCCGTGCGTCGGCCGCTGCGACACCGCCCCGGCCGCCGAAGTGGGACATCACTTTGTCGACCATGCGAGCGTCGAGAGTGTGCTGGCTGCGGCGAAAGCCGGCGACACCCATGCGCATCTGCCGAAGTACGTCGATTACGACGCCTATGTCGCCAAGGGCGGCTACGCACTTCTGAACAAGCTGCGCTCCGGCGCGATGACGAAAGAAGATTTGCTGAAGGCGCTCGATGACGCCTCGCTGCGCGGGCTTGGCGGAGCGGGCTTTCCGACCGGGCGCAAATGGCGCGCGGTGTTGGGAGAACCGGGTCCGCGGCTGATGGCAATCAACGGCGACGAAGGCGAGCCGGGGACGTTCAAGGATCGCTACTACCTCGAAACCGACCCTCATCGCTTTATTGAAGGCATGCTGATCGGTGCGTATGTCGTCGAGGCGCCCGATGTCTACATCTACCTGCGCGACGAGTATCCGGCCTCACGCGAAATCATCGAGCGCGAAATTGAAAAACTGCCGCCGGGTGGTCCCAAGCTGCATCTGCGCCGGGGAGCCGGCGCGTATATCTGCGGCGAAGAATCCGCGCTGCTGGAGAGCATCGAAGGCAAGCGAGGATTGCCACGCCACAAGCCGCCGTATCCGTTCCAGGTTGGTCTGTTCGGTTTGCCGACCCTGATCAACAACATCGAGACGCTGTGGTGGGTGCGTGACATCGTTGAGAAGGGCGCGGACTGGTGGAAGTCGCAGGGCCGTAACGAACGTCAGGGCCTGCGCAGCTATTCCGTCTCGGGCCGGGTGAAAAATCCCGGCATGAAGCTTGCGCCTGCGGGCGTGACGGTGCGTGAACTGATCGATGAATTCTGTGGCGGTATGGCCGATGGCCATAACTTTCACGCCTATCTGCCGGGGGGAGCGTCGGGCGGCATTCTGCCGGCGTCGATGGATAACATCCCGCTCGATTTTGGAACGCTGGAAAAGTACGGCTGCTTCATCGGCTCGGCGGCTGTGGTCATCCTGTCGGACAAGGATCAGGTCAAGGACGCTGCGCTGAACCTGATGCGGTTCTTCGAGGACGAGAGTTGCGGCCAGTGCACGCCATGCCGCGTCGGCACGCAAAAGGCCGCGACGCTGATGGAACAGAAGGTGTGGAACCGTGACCTGCTCGATGAATTGAGTCAGGCGATGCGCGATGCATCGATTTGCGGCCTGGGGCAGGCGGCTTCGAATCCGCTGACCACCGTCATCAAATATTTTCCCGAGGAATTCGCGCCCAAGGAAGCCGCAGAATGACCAAGATTCAATTCGAGCTCGACGGGAAAATGGTCGAGGCCCAGCCGGGCGAGTCTATCTGGCAGGTGGCCAAGCGCGAAGGTACCGAGATTCCGCATCTTTGCTATTCGCCGGAGCCGGATTACCGCGCCGACGGCAACTGTCGCGCCTGCATGGTGGAGATCGAGGGCGAGCGCGTGCTGGCTGCCTCCTGCAAGCGCATGCCCAACGTCGGCATGAAGGTAAAGTCCGCGAGCGCGCGCGCCGTCTCCGCCCGCAAGATGGTGATGGAGCTTCTGGTCGCCGACCAGCCGGCGCGCGAGACATCGCACGATCCCGACTCCAAGTTCTGGAGCTGGGCCGACAAGGTCAACGTCACTGAAAGCCGCTTTCCGGCAAACGATCGTTGGTCGAGCGATACAAGCCATCCTGCGATGAGCGTCAATCTGGATGCGTGCATTCAGTGCGGACTTTGCGTTCGCGCCTGCCGCGAGGTTCAGGTCAACGACGTGATCGGCATGGCCTACCGCAACCATGACGCCAAGATCGTGTTCGACTTTGACGATCCGATGGGCGAATCCACCTGCGTCGCCTGCGGCGAATGCGTTCAGGCCTGTCCCACAGGCGCGCTGATGCCCTCGGCGTATCTCGACGCCAACCAGACACGGACAGTTTATCCGGACAAGCAAGTCGATTCCCTCTGTCCGTTCTGCGGCGTTGGCTGTCAGGTCACCTATGAGGTGAAGGACGAGAAGATTGTCTATGCCGAGGGCCGCGATGGTCCAGCCAACCACAACCGGCTTTGCGTCAAGGGCCGCTTCGGCTTCGACTACATTCATCATCCGCACCGCATCACCAAGCCGCTGGTGCGGCTGCCGAATGCCAAGAAGAGTTCGACCGATCAGGTCGATCCCGCCAATCCGTTTACGCATTTTCGCGAAGCGAGTTGGGAAGAGGCGCTCGATATCGCTGCACAGGGTCTGGTGAAGATCCGCGACGAGAAGGGCGTCAAGGCGCTTGCCGGCTTCGGGTCAGCCAAAGGCTCCAACGAGGAAGCCTATCTGTTCCAGAAGCTGGTGCGCACCGGATTCGGTTCGAACAACGTCGATCATTGCACGCGGCTGTGCCATGCCTCGTCAGTCGCAGCGCTGATGGAAGGCTTGAACTCGGGCGCGGTGTCGGCGCCGTTCGCGGCAGCGGCGGATGCCGAAGTCATCATCGTGATCGGCGCTAATCCGACGGTCAATCATCCGGTTGCTGCGACCTTCATCAAGAACGCAGCGAAGAAGGGCGCCAAGCTGATCGTGATGGATCCGCGCCGGCAAACGCTGTCACGCCACGCCACAATGCATCTGCAATTCAAGCCGGGCAGCGATGTCGCGATGCTTAATGCGATGCTGCACACGATCATCACCGAAGGTCTGACCGACGACCAGTACATCGCTGGCTACACCGAGGGATTCGACGACCTCAAGGAGAAGATCAAGGAATTCCCGCCGGAGAAGATGGAGCCGATCTGCGGCGTTCCCGCTGAAACGCTGCGCGAAGTCGCCCGCATGTACGCGACGGCGAAGTCGTCGATCATTTTCTGGGGCATGGGCATCAGCCAGCATGTCCATGGTACCGATAATGCGCGTTGCCTGATTGCTCTGGCATTGATCACGGGGCAGGTCGGCCGTCCCGGTACGGGCCTTCACCCACTGCGCGGACAGAACAATGTGCAGGGTGCCTCGGACGCGGGTTTGATTCCAATGTTCCTGCCGGACTATCAGCCGGTCGGGCGTACCGATCTGCGCGATCCGTTCGAACATCTGTGGCGGCACGAGATCGATCCAGTGCGCGGGTTGACCGTGGTTGAAATCATGGATGCGATCCATGCCGGTGACATTACCGGCATGTATATCGAGGGTGAAAATCCCGCGATGTCGGATCCGGATTTGCAGCACGCGCGTCAGGCGCTGGCCATGCTCGACCACTTGGTCGTGCAAGACCTGTTCGTGACTGAGACCGCGTTTCATGCCGACGTTATCTTGCCGGCCTCGGCGTTTGCCGAGAAGGTCGGCTCGTTCACCAATACGGACCGCCGCGTGCAGATCGCGCGGCAGGTGGTCAAGCCGCCCGGCGATGCGCGTCAGGATTTGTGGATCATTCAGGAGATCGCAAAGCGGATGGGGCTGGACTGGAATTACAGCGGTCCTGCCGATGTATTCCACGAGATGACGCAGTTGATGCCGTCGCTGAAGAACATCACCTGGGAGCGCCTGGAGCGCGAAGGCGCGGTGACCTATCCGGTCGACGATCCTTTCAAGCCCGGCAACGAGATCATCTTTACCACCGGTTTCCCGACCGAGAGTGGCCGCGGCAAGATCGTGCCGGCGCGCGTCACCGCACCGGACGAAATACCAGACGAAGAGTATCCGATGGTGCTCTCGACCGGCCGCGTGCTCGAACACTGGCACACCGGGTCGATGACACGCAGGTCCGGCGTGCTCGACAGCATCGAACCGGAAGCTGTCGCCTTCATGTCGCCAAAGGACATGCGGCGGCTGAACGTGTGGCCGGGAGATTTCATCAAGCTGGAAACGCGCCGCGGCGCCATTGAAGTCAAGGTTCGTTCCGACCGCGACGTGCCGGAGAATATGGTGTTCATGCCGTTCTGCTACGCCGAGGCAGCGGCGAATCTTCTGACCAATCCCGCGCTCGATCCGTTCGGTAAAATTCCGGAGTTCAAATTCTGCGCCGCGCGAGCGGAACGTGCAGAGGTGCGCACCGCCGCCGAGTGAAACTCCGACGGCACGCACGGGAAGCGACAGGTCTTCCCCGAGCGGGCGCCATCCCTGGCGCCGGCATTGGCTACGGTCTGAATGAGAACTGCGGAGGCCCGAGCTGATGTGCCAGGCCGGGCTGTACCAGTTCGATCCAGTCGCACAGCCGAGAGCGGGTTTCGCGCGGATGGATAAGGTCGTGAACCGAGAAAGCTTCGGCTTTGCGGAAGGGTGATTGCAACGCGGCGAACTGGTCTTCGAGTTCGAGCCGTTTCGCCGCGGGATCGGCCGCCGCCGCAATTTCGTGCCTAAACGCCAGAGCGACACCGCCTTCGACGGGCAACGCGCCGCTTTCGGCCGAAGGCCACGCCAGCACATGACAGCCCGACGGCATATGGGCGTAGTTGGCAAGGCCCATGCTTTTGCGCACCAGCACAGCCATCCAGGGAACGGTGGAGAGTGCGACCGAGATCAGCGCCGAAGCGCCGTGCCGGATGGTGGCGTCGCGCTCTGCATCGGGGCCGATCATGAAGCCAGGTTCATCGACAAAGGTGACGATCGGAAGGTGGAAGGTCTGGCACAGATCGACAAAGCGTCTCAGTTTCTGCGCGCCTGCCGCGGTGAGCGATCCGGCGTTGTGTTTTGGATCGCTCGCAAAGATGCCCACCGCATAGCCTGACAGGCGCGCGAACCCCGTAATCTGCCCCGGTCCGTATTTCTTTCCCATTTCAAAGAAAGAGCCGCGATCGACGATCGCTTCCACCACATGCCGCATGTTGTAGATGCGCTTGCGGTTGGCCGGGATGATATCGGCCAGTTCAGGAGCTTCGCGCGTGACCGGATCATCATTGGCTCCGCGTGGCGTTAACTCCCATACGTTCTGCGGCATATAGGACAGAAACTTTTTGATGGCATCGAAGGCTGCGTTTTCGTCTTCCACCACGTCATCGACGAGACCGCTCTTTTCGTGGACCTGCGCACCGCCGAGTTCTTCCTTGGTCAGCTTGACGCCGAGGGCGCGCTCAACCAGCGCCGGGCCGCCGGTCAGAATTTGCGAGGTCGTTTTCGTCATCACGGTGTAATGCGACGCCGCAAGGCGTCCGGCTGGAAATCCGGCGACTGCCCCAACAGCAGCGCTGGCGACCGGCACTGTTCCCAGGCATCGCGCGATGGATTCGAAACGGCTGCGTTCGTAGACAGCGCCGGGGAGGGTTTGAACTTTCTTGCCCCCGCTGCCGGTGATGCTCGCACCCGAGCCTTCGTGAAAACGCACCAGCGGAATCCGGTACTGCAGCGCGAGGTCTTCGGTGTAGATGCTCTTGCGCAGGCCGGCGGCGTTGGGCGATCCCGCGCCCATGGTGAAATCCTCGCCAGCCACCACACAGTGACGTCCGGCAATCTTGCCGATGCCAAGCACGAAATTGGCTGGCGTGAAAGACAGCGTGCCGTCTTCCGCGCGTTCGCCTGATCCTGCTATCGGACCGACCTCTTTCAGGCTGTCCGTGTCGAGGACACGCTCGATCCGCTCGCGGATGGTGAGGCGGCCTTTGTCGTGCTGCTTCCGGACTGCGATCTCGCCGCCTTGCTGAAGCGCCAGCTTGCGCCGCTCGTCGATTTCATCGGTTTTGTCCTGCCACGCTGTCGAACGCATTGTGTTTCTCCCGGACGCGGTTGTGGCTCAGATCTCAAGAACCATGAGCGATTGGCCTTCATCGACCATGTCGTCGATCTGGACGAGAATGGTTTTGATCTTGCCCCTTGCAGGCGAGGCAACCGGAATTTCCATCTTCATGGATTCGATCAGCATAAGATCGTCACCCGCGCTCACCTCGGTGCCGATCTCGGGAAAGGAGATGACCCGCCCCGCCAGTTCCGCGGTTATTGTCTTGTCGGCCATGTACTGACATCCATCACGTGTTTTGTTGCGGCCCCGAAAACCCCGTGGGCTATGGTGTTTCAGGTTAGTTCCAGAAAGGAACCTGTCAAGCGGTCTGCCTGCGAAGCAGCCCTGCGCGGTGAAGAGCATCGGATATTTACGCGTTTGCGGCTGGTATAGCTTGCAACCGGTGCTATGAAATGACCGATCAAATCGGCATAGATAGCCGGTGACCGAGGCTGAAGCGTGATTGACAGCAGTATCCGATTTTCCGTGGCGCCGATGATGGATTGGGTAGAGAGTTCTTTGAAATCAAATAGTTAGATGGTGGTCGTGTGCAAATCCTGTGCACGAAGGTTCTACTATTCTTTCCTTTTCGTTCTCACGAAATTGCACGTGACAGTCGTCGAATGACGCCGATTACCGGTGTGGCGCTTTGCCGTTGATAGAAAGAGCGAACCAGTGATCGATGAAGGTCAGGAAGGAAAATTTGGACCGACCGGCATTGCGGTGATGGAGTCCGCGGTAACGTTTGGCGGCGCGCTTTATGGCGAGGCGACCGTCGTTGATTTCAACTCCGCTTTTTATCATATCGTTGCGCTGCTCGACGATGCGGCGGTGCTGTTCGAGCGTTCGTCTTTCAACACGTCAGCTTTTCTCGCAATTACCGCTATAGAAGAGACCGCGAAGGCCCACGTCGGGCTATTCCGCAAGGGTGGGGACGTGGCAAAACGCAAGGGCCGCGATCCACTGCGCGACCACAAGAAGAAGCACCAAATGGGCGTATTGCCGACGGTGTTCATGGGCGACCGACTGACGACCGTACTCGGCAAAGATGCTTGCGTTCGGCTGGAGAATGAGGCCCAGACCGACGGTTTCACGACGACACGGGAGGCGTCGCTCTATTGTGCACGTTTGAACGGCCGCTTTGTAACGCCCCGTGGGGCGGTAACAAGGGCGCGCGCCCGGGAGCTGTTGTTGCTCGCGATTGAGACGCTGGATGATAGCCTCGTCGGCTATTCAAGCCACACGATGGCGGAACGTGGCCGGATCGACATGCTCTTTGATCGGATCGCTAGCATGTCGGAGGATAGATAAAACGTGGCCTCGCCAAGTATAGCGGCAACACTGATCATGATCGAACTGCATGAGATTGGTGCTGGCGAAAATTGTCAGAATGCTCAGGTTCGTGCTCGCGTGTTGGAGAGTCCCAAGGCGCGCTACACGAAGCAGTTCGCCGTTAGGGAAAGTGGATCAGAAGTGGCGTTCCTCGCGCTCGATCTGATTCCGGAAACCGACTATCTCGTTCTGTATGAGATTTTTGTACCAAGTGAACTTCGGCGGCGGGGGATTGGCTCGCGATTGCTCGGGGAGGTGGAGAGCCTTGCCAAGAGCCTTGGATACGAAAGCGTCGCGCTGTTCCCATCGCCACTGAATTCTGAGTATCCGGAGAGCAAACTGATTGCGTGGTATAGGAGCCACGGCTACGTTCCGCGACCTGATTGTCCAACCGAGTTGGAGAAGCTTGTTGTGTGAGAGTGTCTAACCTATTGGTCGAAGACGACACGGCACAGGATTTCAAGAGATCAGCGGCCGCAGGCTGAATAGTGCGTCAGGCGCTAGGCGAGGCCCAGGCGGGAAGAGCCGTCAGATAGATTAGTTCCTCTCTGACCAGCGGGTCGAATACTTCGGGAACGAGAAGGCGCATGATCTCCCATTCCGGGTCATCGGATAGAGAAAGATTGCCTTCCATCTGAGCCTTTGCCCGCTCGATGTGTTGTCCGACCGTGCCAGCGAGCAAATCGCGCAGGACCGTGTGCTGTAGAAGCGTCTCAATGAGAAGCGCGTACCGTTGAAGCCCCGACGGAATATGAAGTAGCGTGTTCAGCATAGCCCGAACGTTGGGATGCCTCGTCGCATAATTCCTCTCATGACCGTTGGCCGTCGATAGAATAGAGAATACGGAAGCCACAAGACGAAGAACGGTGAAATCTTGATCTCGTTTGTCACTCTCCCAATGCGACAGAATGGGGAACGTCTGCCTCAAGCTATCAAGTGCCTCCATAACGTGCGGCATCTCTAGGACCCGCCAATCCCAGCCTTCGCGGAGCGGGTCGAGAACCTTGAACCACGGCTTTCGCACGTCATTGATTTGATCGCGAAGCGGCCCGATGATTCTGTCTTCAAGGTAGGGAAGGCCGCGGTCCGGGAATGTAAGCTTATCAACCCGCGTCAGGACTGGGGAGTCGAATGAGCCATCCTTGTTCTTAAGATAGCATTTCAAGACCACCGTTTTTTCCGTCTTTGACGCGTCGATTGCTTGCTTGTCGAGAATGAAAGCATTGCCGCGATGCCGGCGGATGACGTCGCGAAAGCTCTGCGGCACGTCCAAGCCCGCGGGATCTACGCCGTACAAGACCCACACGAGCGGGATACCTTCACGCTGATAGTGGATGCACCGCGCTGACACCTCGGTCTGGAACGTGTTCGACAGTTGAACTTCAACCGCGAAGGGCGAGAAATTGCTCCATTCAACATATACGTCCGGATATCGGCCAAACGAATTTTCGGTCGGGGGAAGATATGTTGCGACGCTGCTGTGTTGGTAGCGTGGGTCGCCGCGTGCAAGCTGGTCAATCTGTTCACAGAGAAGTCTGTGCGCTGCGGATTCTTGTCGTCCCTGGTACTGCGCGGCGCGCGCATCGTCCGGCTTCATCGTTGCCCCATGATGCCACGGACAACTGGGATCTCCGCCCTTGAAATGTGCGAAGTAAGGAAGCCGGTTGCCGCGAAGCGTGCGGCTTTGAATGAATACACGACTTTCACACATCAGACATCGTGCGAGCAAGCCAGCGTCTTTTTCTCGGGCATAATCAGTCAGGCGATCACGAAGAATGCCCCAGCCATCCTCCGGCATAGCCAGCAGCTCCGTGGCCGTGACGGGGCCGATCTGCCTGTCAAAGATTGCCGCTTCAATAATGCGGCGTGGTTTCTGAGATCGTTTGAGCAAATGCGCCAATTCTCCAGGCTCCTCTCCGACTTGGCTGATGCGCGTTCATTTGCCAATCCGCCATTTAGTAAGGGCAATCCACCCCCGGTCTTAGAACCCCCTCAATCATCACACGGCCCTTGGCGACCTCCTCACCTTTTGCGAGAAGATTGACAACGACAAGATCATCGACCTTCAAGGTTCGGATCAATCCAAGCTTTTCGATGCGTTCGAGACAATCTTGCACTTCCTGTCGCGAACAGGTGAGGCCGATCTTCTCAAACAGGAGATTTATGATGCATTCATTCGATACATTTCCAGGCTGTCGATCGAGAAGGCGCAATAACGCCAAAGCACGATGGTCGGACTTGTGTTGCTCCATCGTCTCAACCTCATTAGGTCCGTAACAGTGCATTTCTCGCATCGCCGCTTTCAGAGGGCCGCGTTCGGGAAACGCACCGCATGTGTGTGAATGAACGAAGCGCTAGGCCACGTTCTCTGGACTCTCTAGCTCACGCAGTTCGGGAAGAATTGCCTCAAGACGCGCTACCAATTCATTGGCGATCCCCGGGGAATTGATATGAACGCCGATATCCCCCCAAGGGAAATCAGGGTCGGTGGCTGCTGAAGCCCAGTTGAGGCTAGTGATGACGACGTCATCGCTATCCCAAGTCGCGAATTTTCCGTGGAGCGGGGGTTTGCGGGTCCTGCGCAGGATCAACCCGTTTCCGTCTGCTTCCTCTTCGAGCGCCCGGGTATGCCGATTTTTCAGCGGCCCACTCGGTTGAGTATAAAGGACGATTGCTTTAACGCCCTTCCGGCCGGCCGCGGCTTCACCTTGCATGATCGCGCCCGGACGCGCGGTCGAACCAAGCCTGTGGCTTCCCACTAAGAAACGACGGGAGGCCGCACTTGCGGTTCTGATCAGTTGATCGTGAGTTTCGCCGATGACGATGGCGACCTTGGCCGAGCCTTGCGAGCTCGGGTGCCTTCGAAGATCGCGGGTGGTGACGGCCATTTCGGTCGCCATATCATCTGCCAGGCCCCGACGCCCGACCAGCCGCTGGATCGAAAACGTAAGGTCGGCGACGACACATTGATCGCGAAGGATGACCGACAGCTCGACGGATTGAAACGGCGACGACAGCCAATTGCAAGAACCGACTGCTGCAATCCATCCATCTTCGGCTGTGTCGTACAAAACGACCTTCGCATGCGAGCCGGTCGACTTCATCCGCACTCGAAATCGGCCCTTCATGGTGGGGTCTTCTCGCACGAGCTTCGCGATATCTGATGCTGCAGTCGAGTTTTTCTTCTCTGTTTCGTCGTCCTTCTCAGCGCCCCAAAGTAGGTCGAACTGTACACCCCGTATGCAAGCCGCCCTGATCGGATCGGCGAGAAGTTGAAATCGCTTCGCATCCAAAAATGTCGAATGAATAATCATGCGCCGATGAGCTTGACCTAGCATGGCCTCAAGACTGTCTCGATGCGCCGTGCCGCCGATGATGATATCCTTTGCGTCGAAGTCGCACGCGTGGCCTACCGGTTCACTGTCGAGAACTTCACGGGGGCCGCTGTAAATAACTGGGACGAGCGTTGTGCCGGGCGGCAATACAGCGGCCGCAGTGACAAGCTTGCGCAGGGCAGGGCCGGCCGACTGAGGAAGCCCCTGAGCCTCGCCGTCGATCACGCGCAGGACCATGAACTCGTCATCGCGTAGCGTCGCCGTTCTGCCGTCGACCAGAGCTACCTGCTCGTCCCACCCACGCGCTGCGATCTCGGAGAGGCGGTTCAAGTTGGCTTGGTGAGACATCGATGGACCGCCGCCCTCGACGGAGACCGTCCGGACTTCAGTCCCTGTCTGCCGCTCTTGATCTAGCCGGAACGCCGATAATAAACGAGGTACTTGCCGCGTCGGAAAGAAGTCGCCCGTGGCCCATTCGATGACGAAGCTTACGCGTCTCGCCACCCGCTTCGGAAAGTAAGGGAGGGGATGTCCGCCGCTGACCGCTTTGAAACCGTAGTCGCTCGCACGAAATGCGACGCCGCCGTCTTTGGGGGTCACCTCAACGAGGCGAAAGCGCATTAGACGAGCAATCGATGCGACAATCAACTGGCGTGGAAGATCGGTTTCGAGCGAAAGGTCCGCAACCGTTTTCGATTGTCGTGTGATCGCCCACAAGACCACTTCTTCCACCACACTCCACGCGCGGCCACGGTCGATACCGACCTTGCATCCAACTCGAAATACAGGAACAGCGATCACCACCGTCATAAGCGATCCTTCAAGACTGAAGGCGCAATGACGCTCGCGAGCGGTAAATCGCCGCGCTTGCGAGTGGCGAGATTTTCGATCGCTTCGACGATGACGGTCAGAAAGGAGAGGTCATGGTCCTCTGCATCCGGATTGACCCCGCGAACCGCCTCGCGCAAGAAACCCAGGCTGCCAACGATAATCAATTGGCTCTTTGCGCGGCTCAGCGCCACATTCATCCGGCGGCGGTCTCGCAAAAACCCAAGCGCCCCCGCGCCGGTCCGCCCGCTATTTCGGACAAGAGATAAAATAACAACGTCGGCTTCGCTGCCTTGAAATGAATCAACGGTACCGACGAAGGCACTATTGCTTCGCACCGGCGAAAACCCGTCGAGATGGGAGAGGTCTCCCGTCCGCAGCGAGGCAAGCCCGTCGTGGAGCTTATCCACTTGCGCCTTATACGGTGACAGAATGGCAAGGCTGGGCTTTTTCGCGCCTGCTCGAGGCCGCAACCGTCTGAGGACATCCATGACGGCCGACACTTCCGCCGGATTGTGCCATCGCGGTCGCCCGCGCTCGGCGCCTGAGCCATGACTGGTCGAACTGACGTGCGGAAAGTCAACGACAACGACCGGCGATTTCGGCAACGCGCCGAGATGTTTGATGGGCGGTTCTTCTGTCTCAGCCGCAATTTTTCGGCCAGATTCCGTTTCCAGCCGCCCGCCGTAAAATGCCTTCGAGACGATTTCGGCAATGGCAGGGTCCATCCGGCGCTGTTCGGTCAACGTCGCGGCGAGCGTGGAATGATTTGGGTTGGCAGCCGCCCGCCGTTCATCCTCCTCGACGGCGGTTCGGAACGGCTCGAGCACGCGTAGCGCCATTCCGGCGATGTCGCGAAGTGCAATCGGATCAGATTTCAGAGGATCGAGTTCATCGAGTTCCCCTTCCCGCATCAGAGGCCCCACAAGCTGTTCGGCAAGCCCGAGGGCCTCGACCACAAGACTGTGGTCTCTGAGAATTTTCACAAGGCGTTCCGCATCGAATGGCGGAAGCTGGTAATGATCGCCGATCAAGAGGCGGCGACCCGACAGCATCAGCGGTCCGATCAATTCCGGACCGGTCGCTTTGGCAGCCTCCTCGACGATCACCCAATCGAACTGCTCGCGTGCTTCAACGAGGCGCTCAATATCCGGCGAATTTGCAGTCGATATCACGACATTCGCAGCATCGAGCACCAAGTGCGAGACAGCGCCGAGGCCGGAGCGTTCTTGGCGATCGACCGTGTCTTTGGCTTGCTCCAGACGGCTTGCCGCCTGCTTTAAGGCCGTGACGCGGGTTCGGATCGACAACGGCAGATCGCCCATAATCCGGCTGTCCGCGATGCATTCGAGATATTCTAATCCGGCCCGATGCACCTCCTCGTCAGTGGTCGTCCGTTTTTCGGGGGTGGTCGAACGAATAACGAGCACATCATCAAGTTTGGCCTTGGCGAGAGTTTCCTTGATCTTTTCCTGAAGATTGTCCAGTGCATCGTGACCCTGCGCGCTTACCAGCATCCGTGTTGCGCCGTCGGCGGCAAACCGGCGCCGAATGACTTCGGTCGCGAGTTTGGTCTTGCCAACGCCGGGTGGACCGACGACGAAGAACGATGGCAGCGTAGACCACGAGCCGATCAGCGCCTCTCGCTTCGGCTTGTCCAAATCGAGGAAATGTTCGTCCTTTTGTTCGGCCTCCGTCAGCGCTTCGCGGCTCGCGCGTCTTACGCGCCACGGATCAGCCAGCATTTCGGTAAGATCAATGCGGGTATCGAGTGCCTTGATGTTCCGCAACCGACGACCAATCACTTGTTCGGTGCCGGTGTCGCGCTCCGTCCGGAGGAAGAGGCGGCCTTCGTTCGGCAGCTCTTCGTCGATTTCAAACTGATAGCCACGTCGTCCCCGATGATCGACGACGTCGGCGAAGCTCGCGGTGACATCTCCGCTTCTCGAGGCGCCCAGGCTTGCCGCCTGACTAAACTGCCATTTTGCGTCGGCATCGCGATGCTCGTCTTCAAATAGTCGTTTCAGCGCCGCGGCGCTTTCAGAAAGGCCGATCCGTTTAGCGATCTTGTCGCGGTCGCTGTCGGGCTCCGCTCGCACAATCGCAAATCTGCGGCCCTCACGCCGTCCGGTCTCCATGACTTCGACAGGATAGACATCCAGCGCCTTGGTGACCGCTTCAATAATCTGGACCAAAAGCAGCGCTCGCCGGATCGCGACGCTCTCGCTGTCCGGTCCAGCTTCGCGAACCGGCGTCGAAAACGAGCCCCAATCCAGAATATCCGGTCCGAGTCGCCCCCGCAGCTCTTGCGCTGCCCGCGACGTCGTGGCCAGGGTGATGGGCTGAACAATGGTATGCTCGTCATGGTCTCCAAGACTGAACACGTCATGTCGAACATCAACGGCCTGACAAACCGCGATATCCCAGACAGGCGCACCTTCGTCGCGGAAAGCGCGCAGGCGATAAACCATAGTGTCGGTTACGAGCCGCAACCAGCTGATCGCCGGATCGAACCCGCGAGGGACGAGGAGGGTGACGCCGTGATCGAGGTCGGCGCGGACCCAATCGAGTTGCCGGCGATATTCATCAACGGGGATCGCACCTGATGTCAGGGTATAGATCGCATCGCCCAGTTTTGACTGAGTGTCGAAAAACAAAATAAATGTGCCGGCCCGCACCGACGATGCCCGCGATACGCTCGCAATCAGGTCATGAATCGAGCGGGCAATTGAATCTGCGTCGAGATGATCCATTCGGGCGGGTGTGACCAGGCGGCGCAACAAGGCACGTTCTGGCACATCAAGCACGATCAGTGATCCTGCCTTCGGGTATACTTCGCCGGTTTTCTGAATGATCGTCTCAAGGCAATCCGCGATCATCAGCCCGACCGCGCGCCAGTCGTCGGCGAAAGAATAGCTCTCGGCCCGTTTGACCGCCGCAGCCGGCCCGAGCTTCGCCTGCGATTTCTCAGCCATGTCAGAACTGAGCCAGAGACTCCATTCAAATCCGCCGAGCTGAAAATCCGGATCGTCGGTTCCTTCGGTCATCACGACATCAGCGCTGATTCGACCGTGAACGAGACTCTGCTTGTGAATGATGCCGAGTGCGACGACCAGCCGCGCGATGTTGCGCCAGAACAAAACTCTAGAGCGCGGAGCATTGAGATTTCGCAGCCAATGCTGGCGTGAGACCCGCTTGCGTTTTTCGCTCAGCGGTTGGCCGACCCGCTCCAGAACAACACCGAAATCTTTATCGTCCTCGACGAATTCCAGAACATCGACGATGACATCGCGTGCGCCAGCATAGGACATGACACGCTGAACTTGACGCATTTCGTGAAGCCAAAGCTGCCGAAGATCCTCATCGACGGGTGTTCCTGTTTTTCGCCACAGCTTCAGGCAACGCTCAACGCCAGAGAGCCGATCTTCTACCTCGAACATGGCAGACCGGAGCGCCTCACGATCGCCAGGGGCAACCGCATCGCCGACGAATTCGAAACGATCCTCCAGGGAGGGTTTCGCGCGCTTGTAGTTCCTCCCAGTCGCCATTGGGGGCGGGGTCCGAATCGAAATGGTTAGGTGTCGTTAATCCTTTCATATTCTCGTTTTGTTCGCAAATGGAAGATCCATCCGACCCGACAGGCTGCGCCGTGGCCGCAGGATCGCGTCTAGCCGGTCAAAGGTCGATTTTGGGGTACAAATAGGCTTGTAGTTATCAAATTTGATATCTAGAGTAATAGATATGAAGCGACGAGATCTCGATGAGAAGCTGGCTGCGGCCGATGTTGCTGGCGTTTGGGCCTTCACGCCCCCGAGCTTTTCGGCTCTGCTCGGCGGAGTCGATCCAGCTTACCTTAAGCTGATGATGAAGCGGCTCTCGGACCACGGGGTGCTGATCCGCGCAGCCCGGGGCGTTTACGTCAATCCCCATTCCCGGTCGCGCCCGGCGGACGCTCGGCGCGGTCTCCTTCGTTTCCTGCGACCCCGCGAGATCAACTATGTCAGTCTGGAATCCAAACTTTCAGAGGCAGGAGCCATCTCGCAGATTACGACCGCGCTGACCTGCATGACGACCGGATCGCCGGGGCGGTTCGAGACGCCTTGGGGCGCAGTAGAATTTACCCATACAGATCGTAAGATCGAGGTCGGGACGGATGTTGTTGCCCAGGACGACGGAACGCTGGAAGCCACGATCCGCACCGCCGCTCGCGACTTGCGTCGTGTCGGCAGAAACCTCGATCTTATTGACGAAGAGATTCTTGCCGACGCCATTTCGGAGGAAGAGAGCCTAGATGAGCAGCAAAGCGAGCGGGCTTAAGAGCGCGATCGACGCCTTCATCCAACGCCGCGGCATCGAAGCGGGGATGGACCAGAATTTGATGAAGGAGGCCATCCATCTCCATCTCCTGTCCGCGCTGTCCGAAGCGGGCGTCCTCCGGCACGTCATCTTTCAGGGCGGGACTGCCCTGCGCCTTTGCTATGGCGGCGAGCGCTACAGTGAGGACCTCGATTTCGTTTGCGGCAAGGCTGGCGCCTATCTGAAAGACGTTGAATTCAACGCTCTCGTTGATAAGGCGCTCGAAACCACGAAGCGGACTCTGCAGCGCGACTTCGACATCGACGCTGCACAGATCACTCTGAAGCGCCCAGCGCAACCGGAGCTCGTTAAGGGAAGCAACGTCAACGTCGCCGCATGGCAGATTGTAGTGCCGGTCAATCCGACGCCCAAGACGCCGAAATCGCGCATCAAGATCGAGTTCGCCAACGTCCCGTCCTACGACTCAAAGCCGCTGACGGTCAGTGCAACGCCGGGTTTGGTCCAGATTCAGGATGTGATCCTCAATGCCGAGACTCCGAATGAAATTCTTGCGGACAAGGCGGTCGCGTTGACCGCAAGGGCGGCTCTCAAGTTCCGCGATGTGTGGGACGTCTGGTTCCTCGTCAACAAGCTCGGCGCGACGCCCGATCGTGAGATGGTTCTGAAGAAATTCGCAGACTATGGCACCCCCGATATTGCGGTGAAGGCAAATGCCCGTCTCGACGAATTGGCAAAGGACGCGACAGCGATGGCGTTTTACGCCGAGATGAAACGCTTCCTTCCATCGGCGCGAGTCGTGCAGATGTCGCAAATGAATTTGCAGCACACGATGCTTGCGGACAGCGCCGATCTTATTCGAAAGACTGTCGTATAGGAGGCATGAACAGCCCGTCTGCTGGCTGACGCTGCACAGGACTCGAGAAGGCGATAAAATAGAAACGGTAGGGGGAATGATGGCGAAGCCGATCAATTTGCCGAACGGCCGGTCCTGGAAGTCGCAGACAGCAGCGTTAACCCATTTCAAGGATATGCTTGCCCGCCATTCAGACAACCAGGTCGTGGAAGATCGCTCAGATCATGATGATCTGGTTGCCCTCCTTGAGCGCTACGACGCCGTCATCACCGATAGCCCGGCAAAGATCGGATCCGGTGTCGAGCACTTTTTCCGACGCCGAAACGTCGGAGAGGGATATTCGACGCCTGGCTTTTGGGTCCACAGGACCGACGGGACCGACACCGATTTCAGCTACATCAGTGCCGTGAAGGGCGAGCCGAAATCGAACGCGCAAGAATTCTACGATGCCTGCCGAGGGGCGGTCGCGGCCGACCTTCTCGCCGCGAAAAAGCGCCATTTCGAGACCCACGGTGATGACGCCGGCCGCGTACCGTGCGACCTGTCGGACGAGTTGATCACATTCGCCGATGCCCATTTGGATCATGCCTATCCGACGTTCGGGCAATTGGTCGTGAGTTTTCGTGCCGTGCGCGGATGGCAGCATGGTGTTCCCGTCGGAGTTCTCTCGCCACCGGCAGATGCTCAGATAACGACCAGCTTCATCGACGCATCTGCGGCGGAGGCGTTTCGGCAATTTCATCGAGGCGCCGCAACTCTGCGGATCGTCTCGCGTGAACGCAACCTCGCCATGTCGGCGGGGCAACGGAAGCCAAAAATAAAACGGCCATTGCGGCTTGAACCGTAGGGCGGAGAGTCATTGAGATGAAGGCGATAGCGGAAAATAGCTGCATCTTTGCCAGCGGCCCGGCGCCCGGTGCCGGAGGCTTGGGCGCAGCCGCACGGGCCGAAGGACCGTGGACCGATCTCGCTTTGCACAGCATCGGCTGGAGAGCGTTTCAGGATCTTTGCTCCCAAGTGTGTGAGGAGGTTCTTCAACGTCCCGTGGAGATATTCCGAGAAGCGCAAGACGGTGGTCAAGATGCGGTATTTCTCGTTCCGTCAACCGACGGGGGAGCCACGTATACTGGTAGCGTGCAATGCAAGCACTCTTCGAATTCTTTGCAACACCTAAAAGTCGGCGATTTGACGCCCGAGCTAAAGCACGTCGAGGAACTCGTCGCTGCCGGGCAAGCTCATACCTATATTTTCATGACGAGCATGAGCGTTGATGCGCCTGTCGCATTGCAGCTCCGGGCAAAACTTCGAGCTCTTGGCGTGAGCAAGGCGCATGTCCTTGGCAAGCAGTATCTGGTCCGAGCGATACGAAGCAGCACGCGTCTGCGAGCCCTCGTGCCGCAGGTTTATGGGCTCGGCGATCTCTCTGCAATTCTGGACCAGAGGCTTTTGCAGCAGACACGTGCATTGTTGGACCACTGGATCCCGAAATTGAAGGTCTATGTCCCGACCGCAGCGCATCGAAAGGCCGTCAACGCCCTCAAGGAACACGGCGTCGTGTTGCTGCTTGGAAATCCCTCGACGGGAAAATCCGCGATTGGCGCGATATTATCCACGATCGCATCCGAGGATTTGCGGCATACGGTGCTAAATCTGACTAGCCCACGCGACTTTGACGCCGGATGGAATCCCCATGATCCCGGCCGATTTTTCTGGATCGATGACGCTTTCGGCTCCAACGTCGTTCGCGAAGAATATGTGCAGGATTGGGCCTCGACGTTCCGAAAAGTCCAGGCCGCGATCAGCCACGGAAATCGCTTTCTGTTGACGTCTCGCCGGCACATCTACGAGGCAGCGAGGGGGCGGCTCGGACAACGCAATCTGCCGATGTTCATTGATGGCCGCGCGATTGTCGATGTTGGCGATCTGAGCCCATCCGAGAAAGGACAGATTCTCTACAATCACATCAACTTCGGCTCTCAGACACAGAGCTGGAAACGCAGCGTCAAATCGCATCTCGACGAAGTCGCTGCCATTCTAGAGTTTCTGCCGGGGATAGCCGAGCGTCTCGGAGATCCTTCTTTTACAAAAAGCCTTGCGGTCACAAAGAGCGAGCTCCTCCGATTCATGCGCGAGCCGAAGGAGCACTTGATCGACACCATCAATGCTCTCGACGATCCGCTTCGCGCAGCGCTCATTCTCGTTTATGTCCATCAGGGCGCAATGCCGCATAATACGATCGACGCGTCTGCCTTATCCGTGGTGAGCGAACTCACCAGCGTGCCGGCCCCGCGTATCCGTGACAGCCTAGCTGAACTCAAGGGATCATTTCTTCGAACGGCCGTCGTCAACGGCGCCGAGCTATGGTCGTTCGCCCATCCGACAATCGCGGATGCGCTGACGAGCATTCTAAGAGAACGACCGCATTTTATAGCAGCCCTTCTGCGCGGCGCGAGCATTGAAGCGATCCTGGGCAGCTTTGTCTGCGAAGGCATGCGTTCAATTCAAGATGCTCCGACAATTCCGGCAACCTTGGATGATGTCCTGGTCGCCCGGTTATCTCGCATCCCTGATGAGACGTCGACCAACTGGACAATGTTTCGATTTCTCGCTGACAGGGCCAGCGACAAGGTCTTTGAACGCGTTGTGATGGCGGACGATGAAATTCTTCGACGTGAATCATGGGACAGTTATCGCGTATCGCAGGATCCAAAAATTCTTGCGCACGCCCGTGCCCGTCTTCTGGGACGGTTGGACGAATACGACCAGGATCGGACGGCCGAGCGTCTTAAAGAGGCGGCTCTACGTGATTTCGATTTGTCGTTCTTTGAAAATGATGACATTCTAAGTTTAATCCCGCCGCAACAGGTCATTGTGCTAGGTATCAAATTGCGCTCTGAGGCGTTAGTTGAGGCTCCTTCTCGTATGGTGAACATTGCGGAGGAGGCGGACCTCAATGAGGATCCCGAGTCGCATTTCGAGAACTATTCGCGAGGCCTCGATATATTGGGGGAATTTGAGGAATTGGATGTTTCGACGCAAACGCTGATCGATGAAGCGCGGCGGGTCATGGCGCGCGCAATCGAGGATATTACGCAGCGCAAAGAAGCCGAAGACAAACCCGATCACGCCGCCGAGTGGAGCTATATGTCTCCGGTCGCCCGTGAACAAGAAGTCAAAGCTGTGGCGATTGTAGCGCCGGCAAGACGATCCATTTTTGATGATGTTGACCGCTAGGTGGGCCGGAGCTCAATCTAGTTACGAGGGGAGGGGAATATCGCATCTTACCGCTTCGTCCATGCTGCGGATATCCATCTCGACTCTCCGCTGCGTTCGCTTGCCCTGCGTAACCCCGATCTTGCCGATCTGATCGGGAACGCGACGCGGCGGGCTTTCGTGCGCATCGTCGATCTGTGTCTGGAAGAGCGTGTCGATGCGCTGTTGCTGGCAGGCGATCTTTATGATGGCGACCAGACGTCGATGAAAACGGCCCGTTTCCTGGCCGAGCAGATCCGCCGACTGCATCAGGTCGGGATTCGCGTCTTCATCATTCGCGGCAATCATGATGCGCTCTCACGGATCACCAAGGAGCTGATCTTTCCAGACTCGGTGAAGGTGTTCGGTGGCCGCGCCGAAGCGGTGGCCGTCGACCGGGAGGCAGGCCATTTTCCAGTCGCAATCCATGGCCTGAGTTTCGCTCAACCGCACGCTCCTGAAAGCCTGATCGCAAAGTACAAGCCTGTTATCGCGGGCTCCGTGAACATCGGTATCATGCACACGAGCCTCGCGGGAGCTCCCGGCCACGATCCATATGCGCCATGCAGTCTCGCTGACCTGCGGGCCGTCGGCTTTCAATATTGGGCCCTGGGCCACGTGCATAAGCGATCGATCGTGGAAGGCGCCTGCGCAATCGTAATGCCGGGCATGCCACAAGGCCGCGACATCAATGAATCCGGTGCAAAGTCGGTGACGCTTGTCACCATCCGGGATGATCGTTCGATCCATATCGAAGAGCGCGCTACGAGTATCGCACAATTCGAACGCGTCTCCGTCGATGCTACCGGCCTCGATGACTGGCGCGATCTTATTGCTGCTGTCACGCGCGCGCTGGAGCAGACGCGTCATTCCGTCGTTTCTGAACACCTTGTCGCCAGGCTGCGCGTGACCGGCGCCACTCCATTATCCTGGCGCATCCGGCGCGACCTCGATCTCCTTAAGGCCGAGGCGGATGATCGTGGTTCCCTCATCGGTGCGTGCTGGATCGAAAAACTCGAAGTGGCGACCCATTCTCCCGGCGAGAACGCCGAATCCCCTGCTGACCCGCTCGTCGAATTGCGACGCCTCATCCAGGAGGAGGTACTTCAGTCTGAGACGTTTCAGACGGATATCTTGACAATCGCCGAGGAATTGAGGGCGCAGCTTCCGCAGGAGTGCCGCGACAGCCTCGGCTCTGACGAGACAGCCTTCAAGACCGGCCTCGCGCTTCTCGCGCGAGAGGGCGCTGAAGATATTCTTGCGAAGCTCCATGCATCCGAAGAGGGTGTATAGCTAATGCGTCTCAAGCGCCTCGATCTCACCCGCTACGGGAACTTCACCGGTCACAGCATCGACTTCGGTGAGAAGCCACAAGGCCGGCCTGACCTACATATCGTCTATGGTCCGAACGAGGCAGGCAAGTCGACGGCTCTCGCGGCCTTCCTTGATCTGATGTTCGGGATCGGAACGCAGAGTCCGTTTGGTTTTCTTCATCCTTATCCGACTATGCGGGTGGGTGGCCTCATCGAGCTTGCCGCTGAAGCCCGGGAGCTCGTTCGGATCAAGCGGCCGCAGAACAGTCTGCTTGATGCCGACGATCGACCGATTGCCGAAAGCGTCATCCGTGGCGAACTTGGCGGTATCGATCGCGAGTCGTATCGCACCATGTTTTCACTTGATGACGAGACTCTGGAGAAAGGCGGCGAGAGCATTCTCGCCAGCAAGGGCGATCTTGGAGAACTGCTATTTGCGGCCAGCGCGGGCCTTGCCGATCTCAGCCGTAGACTGCTGGACCTCAGGGCGGAGGCCGATGGTTTCTATAAATATCGTGCGCGGAGCGGGATTCTCGCCGATCTCAAGACACGTCTCGCAGAATTGAAGACCGAACGGGAGCGGTTTGACACACTGGCGTCTGATTATGCACGGCTCGTCGACACCCGCGACCGGGCTTCGTCACAATATGACGAAGCGATAGATGAACGAACGCGCATCCAGGCGCGGACTGATGAAATCCAGCGTCATCTCACTGCTCTGCCACGTCTCGCTGCGCTCCGAGCGCTCCGTGAACGTCTCCAACCGCTTGCCGAGTTGCCTGCTCCGCCGCCAGTCTGGAGCGAGGATCTGCCCAAGCTGCAGAAGGCGGAGATAGAGCTTAGCGTACAAACGCAGGCAGTCGCCGATGAGATCAACCGGCTCGAAGCCGAAGTCGAGTCGATCGTCATTAACGAACCTGCCTTGAGGCTGTTCAGCAGAGTTGAGCGGCTTGCCGACCTGCGAGCCCGCCATATGACGGCGGAGAAGGATATCCCGGAACGGCGGTTGCAACTGCAAGCAGCTGAATTGGCCTTGTCCGGCATCTTGACCCGGATGGAGCGGGAAGGGGAAGCAGACCCCCGACGCCTCTTGCTCGGGGCTTCAACGGTCGGTCGCCTGCGCGAACTGGTCGAATCTCGCTCGGGCGTTGACAATGCCATCGGTACCGCCACGACGGAACTTGCTGACGCCCGTCGCCGTCTGGCGGACGCCGAGGCCGCGCTGCGAGAAGCGGGAGACGATACGGAAGCGGGACAAGGCAGGGACAGCGCGATCGCCCGATTGACGGCGGCCGTCGCCGCTTCGCGTAACGCCGACCATGTTGCGCGTCGGCGATTGGCGGAGAGGGCCCGTGAGACCGCGATCACGACGCTGACCGACCGCCTCCGGATGCTGCATCCCTGGCAGGGCGAGGTTGAGGATCTCCTCGCTGTGCGATGCCCGGGTGCGGACGCGATCCAACAGTGGAAGACCGCGCTCGATGATGCACAGCAGACGTTTCGTCAACATGTCGCCGATGTCGATCGGCTGACAAGCGAGGTCGGCCGACTTGAAGCGGAACATGACGCCATCGCGGGCATGACAGGCATCGTTTCCGATCAGCAGGCGGCTGCCATCCGGACACAGCGTGAGCAGGCCTGGTCAGCACATCGCCATGATCTCAAGGGCACGTCAGCCGATGCGTTCGAAAGTACGCTGCGATACGACGACATCGTCACGTCCAGCCGTCAGGCGCATATGGCGGACTTGGCGAAATTGCATCAGAACGGACAAGCTCTCACCATCGCCGCAGCTGGATTGACGCGGACGATCGAACTTAAGGACGCAGCGGCCGTGGCCGTGCAGTCAATCCGCGATCAGATCGCTACGGCTATTCGTACGATGGCGACATCATTTTCCGACGATGTGACGCTGTCGGAGGTCGAAGGCTGGCTCGCGCGGCGCGAAAAAGCACTGGAATCACGAGGAGTTGTCCTTGCGGCCGATCGCGACCTGCGCGAGGCCAAGGCCGACGCGCAGGAGGTTCATGGCCAGTTGAAGGCTTTACTCGATGGCGTTGGCCTGCCCTATGATTCTGAATCTGGATTCGACGGTCTTCTCGTGGCGGCCCAAGCCATCCTCGACCGCGAAGCCGAGGTCCGGGCGCTACGCGCCGCGGCGGAAGAGCGAAAACGAGAGCTGTTGCAACGCGAACGCGCAGCCGAGCGGGCGACTGCAGACGACCAAACCTGGATCGCGTCCTGGGCTGCGGCGTGCGGGACTAGCTGGCTCGGTGATCAGGTCGAAATTCCGACCCTTGCGACTGTGCGCGAGATACTGTCGGCCGCCACCGACCTCGGACCTGCCCTGGAAAAGAAGGCGGGCTTGGTCGACCGCATCGATAAGATGGAGAAGGATCAGACCGCATTTCGTGATGAAGTTGCGGCCATCTGCAGCGAGATGGCGATTCCGGTGGGCTCAAGCACTGTCCTCGACGTAGCGCAGCGCGTTGGCGATCGTGTTCGTGAAGCGGTCGCAGACCGCGCACGCCGCACCAAAGCGATGGATAGTCTCGAAGACGCGCACAAGCGGGGCCGGTCGCTTGCCGAAACATTGGCGATTCACGAGCGGCAAAAAGGGACGATGACATCGTTCTTCAGCGTCGCTTCGCTAGCCGACGTCGCGGGAAAGCTCCTCGATGTCGGCAGGCGAGATGAGCTGCAGGCAGACGTCGAAAATGCGGAGGGAGAAATCCGCGAAGCGCTACGCCTCTCCGATATCACCGAGGCTGAACGGATCCTCGATATTGCTGATCGGCCTGCCCTGGAGGCAGAGCTTATCGAGCTCAAGGCGCGCTTCGACGATCAAGACAGGCGTTGTCATGAACTTTTCGCCACGCGGAGCCATGCGATTGATCAGGTCGAGGCGATCGGAGGGGATTCAAAGGTCGCGGAGATCGAGGAGCGACGCCGCACGACGCTGCTTGAAATCCAGGACGGCGCTGGACGTTACCTGCAACTGCGTGCCGGTACAGTGGCCATGGAGCAGGCGCTGCGCACCTATCGTGAGCGTCATCGTAGCTCGATGATGACACGCGCCTCGGCGGCGTTTCGGACTGTTAGTCGCGGTGCCTATAGCGGGCTCGTCGCTCAACCCGGCAAGGACGGCGAAACCCTAATCGCCTTGTCGGAGGGCGGTGGCTCAAAGTCGGCCGACGAATTGTCGAAAGGCACGCGCTTCCAACTCTATCTGGCCCTGCGCGTTGCCGGCTATCACGAATTCGTTCGAGCGCGCAGTCCCGTGCCGTTCATCGCTGACGACATCATGGAGACATTCGACGACTTCCGCGCAGAAGAAGCCTTCCGGCTGTTTGCCGACATGGCCGGGGTAGGGCAGGTCATTTACCTGACCCATCATCAGCACCTGTGCGACATCGCGACGAAAGTTTGTCCCGACGCGCGATTACACAAGATCGGATCAGATTAACAGGTAGAATGACGATAGGATTTGGGGGCGGGAATGGCCGAAGTTGGACTCCTGGAATGGGCGGATAAGCAGCATGACTGGATCAGGGACGCTTTAAGAAGACATGCCGCGCGGCCGGGCTTCATCCTCGAGGAGGAGGACAAGGCCGGCATAGCTGCTCGGGTTCGCCACGTCGGTGGATTTGTGTTGGATGAACCGCCGGAATGCTCCCCGCTCGCAGCGGAACATTTGAAGGCCAGCAGTTCGAACGAGCCGCGCGCTGTGCTTTGCTCGCTCGGCCCCGTCAAGCATTTGAACCGTCTTGCTGAAGAACAGCAACTGCGTTTCGCCATCGATGGTGTCACCATCATCTACGGCGACAATGGAAGCGGAAAGAGCGGCTATTGCCGGATCGCCAAGAAGCTCTGCCGTAGCCTGACGGCGGATGATCTTCTCGGCAACGTGTTTGAGATCGGCGTCAAACCGCCGGCCGAAGTGCTTGTCCGCTTTCTCGAAGAGGGCGCCACCGAGCCGACTTCCATCACCTGGAAGGACGGAACGCAACCGCCTATGCCAATTGCGCGGATTTCCGTTTTCGATTCCGCAAACGCTCGCCTATACGTCGACAAGCAAAACCGAATCGGCTTTCTGCCGGCGGCCATCGCTCTTCTCGAACGCCATGGCCTTCATCGCGGCGAGCTCGAGGCCGGATTCCGGGAAGAAGTCAAAGCGATTGAGAAGAAACTGAAGACACCGCTGCCCGGCGGATACGCCGCGGCCGGCATGGTCGCGAAGTTGCTGGCTCGTCTTGAAATAAAATCCAAGGAAGCGATGCCGTCCGCCGACTGACCGGCCCCCACTGAGTGGTCCGATCGGAATGTTAGTTTAGGGATTGCATTTTGACTACCTCCTTTGGTGCTGGCCAGACGATGGCTTCGGGTGCCGGTGGTCGATATCCAAGCGATGAGTGTGGACGCACCGTGTTGTAGTGACGTCGCCAGTTTTCGATCACGATCTGGGCCTCCTTCAATGTGTAGAAGATTTCGCCGTTGAGCAGTTCATCGCGCAGCTTGCCGTTGAAGCTCTCGCAATAGCCATTCTCCCACGGACTGCCCGGCTCGATGTAAGCAGTCCTGGCTCCGACGGTGGCGATCCAATCCCGCAGCGCCTCGGCGACGAACTCAGGGCCATTGTCCGAACGTATGTGCGCAGGGATGCCCCGCGAGACGAACAGCTCGCAGAGCGCTTCGATGACGTCAGTTGCTTTGAGCTTCCGCGCGACACGGATGGCCAGGCTCTCACGGCTGAACTCGTCGATGATGCACAACATCCGGAACGCCTTGCCGTCGTGGGTGCGGTCGGCGACGAAGTCATAGGACCAGACATGGTTGGGTCGCTCCGGCCGCAGACGGATGCATGAGCCGTCGTTGAACCAGAGACGCCCGCGTTTAGGTTGTTTTAGGGGGACCTTCAGCCCCTCGCATCGCCAGATCCGCTCAACACGCTTCTTGTTCACCATCCAGCCGGCTCTGCGAAGCAACGCCGTAATTCGGCGATATCCGTAGCGGCCATATTGGCGGGCAAGCTCGATGATGTCGGCAGTCAAAGCCGCCTCGTCATCGGGTGTCGTTGGAGTCTTGCGCTGCGTCGATCGGTGTTGACCCAAAGCCCGGCACGCCCGTCTCTCGGAGATGCCAAGCTCGGCTGTTACATGATCGACGCAAGCACGGCGTCGGGAGGGGCTTAGAAGTTTCCCTTTGCGGCCTCCGCCAGGATCAGCTTGTCCAGCGTCAGATCCGACACCGCTCGCCGGAGACGATTGTTCTCAGTCTCCAGCTCTTTGAGTCGCTTCACCTGATCGCCCTTCAGGCCACCGTACTCGTTTCGCCATCGATAGTACGTTACTTCCGTCACGCCTATCGCTCGGACTGCGTCTGCTACCTGCCGGCCCTGTGCCATCAGCACATCAACCTGCCGCAGCTTCGCAACGATCTCTTCAGCCGTATGCCTCTTCCTTGCCATTGATCTTATCCTCCATCCGAAAATCATACTTCAGGGAGGACCACTTCAAAGGGGGCAGATCAGTCATCAGGTTCAACAAGCGTCGATTTCGAGAAACCCACGAGGGCAATCGGGTCGATGGACCGAAGGCGAGGAACCCTCCCGCAAGCGTCGGTGCTCCCGCGGTAAGGTCGAAAGGACAATGGTTCAAAGCTTCGGGCATTCTGGGCCGCTTAATCGATGTCAGATTGTCCGAAACTGCCCCATCATGCCGTTATCCTCGTGCTCCAGGATATGACAGTGATACATAAATGGCGCCTTTTCGGCAGGCTGATTGAAATGCACGAGTAATTCTACTGGCTCTCTCACGAGAACGGTGTCGCGAGCACCGGTATCACGAAGGCTTGGCTTGCTCCCATTCCGCCTAAGCTCAAATTGCACGCCATGAATATGGAAAGGGTGAGACATCATCTCTCCTGACACCTCCCAGATTTCGGTGTCACCCAGTCGCACTTTTTCGTCGATACGGTTCACATCGAACGGGCGACCGTTGATGACCATGCTGCCGCCGGCACCAGTGCGGCCGCCCATCATCCCTCCGCCCATCCCCATGCCGAGCACAAAGCTGCGTCGTGTGCTGGCTTTCGATGGATTAACGCGCGAGCGTTCGACAAGGTGCTCTGGAATCTTGGCGGAGCTCCCTGGGCCTCCAATAGGGTCAAACTCTAAAACGGTCTCGCCCTGACTACCAAGAAGTTCCTTTGTGAAATTACGTGCTTGTGCCAGCGGTCCCATCATCATTGGCATGTTGGTGTCAGGAGCCGTCTTGAGAGACACGGCTTGGCCATTCGCAAAGTCCACCAACACCTCGACGCGTTCACCCGGCGCAAGCGTGAGCGAACGGACGCTCATCGGGCGATCGAGTAGACCACCTTCGCTTGCGATCCAGTGAAACGCTCTCTTGTCGCTGAAGGAAAGGTCATAGATTCTGGCGTTAGAACCATTTACCAGCCGTAGACGCACCAATTGATTTGGAACACGCGCCGTGGCGTTCGGCGTACCATTGGCCAAGATCGTATTGCCACGACGTCCCTGCATCACCGTCATCATTCCTTGCGGGAGCACCATTAGCCCGTCCTCGAACTGCCTGTCTTGAATGACAACGGGAAGGTCATCGACACCATATTCAGAGGGCAGCGCCAGAGCCCGCTCGGCCTCATCGGTAACGAGCAGCAAGCCTGCCAGCCCGGAATACACCTGCGCTCCAGTCCGTCCATGAACGTGGGAATGATAGAACAGCGTCGCGGCAGGCTGGTGAATGGGCAACCTTGGGCGCCAAGTGTCGCCGGGGACGATTATTTGATGGGGCCCGCCGTCGAGCTCGGCAGGGATGAGAAGGCCATGCCAATGAACTGTGGTTTCTTCCTTCAGCATGTTGGTTACGGCAATTTCGACGTTGTCGCCCTGATAGATTCGAATTGAGGGACCCAAATAGCTCCCACTGTATCCCAAACTCGCGCTCGCACGTCCCGGAAAGAATTCGGTAGCGCCCGCTTGAACGCGCAGCGCAACCGCGTTGCCTTCCTTCCGCGCGTCAATAAGTGGAGGAATCCGCAGGGGCTGCCGTTCCGCTGCCGCATCTGCCGCGGTCCAACCGGCATAGTAGAACGTGAAGGCACCTGCGCCTATAGCGCCGGCACCGGCAAGAACGGATCGACGGCTGAGTTTCATAGGTGCGCCTGCTGGTCAATGGATGTCACTCGAACCCATGGCACGGTTGTGAGACATGGATACGCCGCTAAAAATTAGAAGTATCTTATATTGTTTGGGTTCCGCACTTAAGCGCGAGCATGAGACCGACCACGGTCCCCCTGCGGAACAGCACTTCGGGGCAAATGCTGTTCCGGACGAGAAATCCGTTCTAGGGCACTTGCATTAATATCATGATAGTCTAAATTAGCAATTGCTAATCGCTGCAGGAGCGACAAGTTGACGACTGTGTTGAACTTCGCGGACTTCGAGAAAAGCGCCATGGAAGTGGCGGGCATAGTCCGCGCGCTGGCGAACGAGCGTCGGCTGATGATCCTGTGCAAGCTGGTCGAATATGGCGAAGCGACCGTGGGTTCCCTTGTCGATGCGGTCGGCATCAGCCAATCCGCACTGTCTCAGCATCTCTCGAAAATGCGCGAGGAGGGAATTGTGACGTTTCGACGAGAATCCCAAACGATTTGGTATCGAATTGCCGACGGGCGGGTCGAAGAGCTCTTAACCACGCTTCATCGGCTGTTTTGCAAGCCGACCGGAAATCAGGAAAACGCAAATGACCACACATCTTGATCCACAGGAAGCATTGCGTCTCATCAATGAGGGCGCGTTGCTGATCGATGTCCGCGAGCCAGATGAACACGCCCGCGAACGCATCCCCGATGCCAAGCTTGTTCCATTGTCCCGTCTTACCACACCGCTGGATCGGAACGAGGCTCAGCAGCTCATCTTTCATTGCCGGTCGGGAAGCCGAACCGGCGCAGCGGCCGATAAGCTCGCGGCTGCTGCCGGCGGCGAAGCTTACATTTTGCGTGGAGGGTTGGATGCCTGGCAAGCGGCAGGGCTGCCGGTTCTAAGAGACCCTCGTCGACCGATCGAAATGATGCGGCAGGTTCAGATCGCCGCAGGCGGCCTCGTGGTTCTTGGCGTTGGTTTGGGCGCGCTGCTGCATCCGGGATTCTACGCCCTGTCGGGGTTCGTCGGCGCCGGTCTAGTCTTTGCCGGGACAACCGGAACATGCGGCATGGCCCGAATGCTCGCGCTTGCTCCGTGGAACCGAATGGCTCGGGCCTGACAGGGAGCGTCGCTCGCCCATGATGGACATTCCTGTCGGTATTGCGACCACAATCTCGGGCGGAGTTGTTGGCCTAGTGCTCGGCCTCGTGGGCGGCGGCGGGTCGATCCTTGCAGTTCCTCTTTTGGTTTACGCTGTCGGGGTCACGTCGCCACATGTCGCAATCGGCACAAGCGCCATTGCGGTCTCTATGAGCGCAATCGGCAACGTGGTGGGCCATGCCCGCGCCGGGAATGTGAAATGGCGCTGTGCGGCCGTCTTTGCGTCAGCCGGCGTGTTCGGGGCGGTTGCGGGTTCTGTGGTAGCCAAAGCGCTTGATGGGCAGAAGCTCCTGGTCCTGTTCGGCGCGCTGATGATCATCGTGGGAATTGCCATGCTACGCATACGCAGTACGGCGGGGAATCCCAAGGTGCGATTGTCAATGACAACGGCGCGCGAGCTTTTGCCGCTGCTGCTGAGCATCGGTTTTGCGGTCGGACTGTTGTCGGGTTTCTTTGGAATTGGCGGCGGCTTCCTGATCGTGCCGGGCCTCATGTTTGCGACCGGGATGCCCCTGACCATGGCGATTGGCACGTCTCTCGTTGCCGTCGCGGCGTTCGGGGCGGCAACTGCAGCGAGCTATGCCGTCTCCGGGATGATTGACTGGCCGATGGCCAGCCTGTTCGTTCTCGGCGGCCTGGTTGGCGGCATAGCCGGCGTCGCGTTCGGCAAGGCGCTCGCAGCAAGGAAGCGGGCACTCAATCTGACGTTCGCTGGTCTGGTAATTCTGGTCGGCCTCTACGTCGTCGTGCGCGGAACGGTGCCGCTGTTCGCGGCTTGAAAATCTCTTATCTCGGGAAAGGACGGTTGTATGGTGAAGTCTGAGTTGCAGGGGTTTCCAATTGTCCAGGGGTTCTTCGACAAACGCACCTTCAGTGTGCAGTACGTTGTCGCGGATCCCGAGACCCGGCACTGCGCCATTATCGACCCCGTTCTCGATTTTGATGAAAAGTCCGGCTCAACAGCCACGTGGTCGGCCGATGAACTACTCGCCCATGTGCGGAAGGAGGGCTACATGCTCGAATGGATTCTCGACACACATCCGCACGCCGATCACTTCTCGGCAGCGGCCTACCTCAAGGGCAAAACGGGCGTCCCGACTGCGATCGGCGAAAAGGTCGTCGAAGTGCAGAAGCTATGGAAGGAAATCTACAATTACCCCGACACGTTCCCGACTGACGGATTGCAATGGGACAAGCTGTTCGTCGATGGCGAGCGGTTAAAAATAGGCAGTTGTGATGTCGAGGTGATGTTTACGCCGGGGCATACGCTCGCCTCGATCGCCTATCGTGTCGGAGATGCAGTCTTCGTTCATGACACCCTGTTCCAACCAGACTTCGGAACGGCACGCGCCGATTTTCCTGGTGGGGATGCGCACGCACTTTGGAGGAGTATCCAGAGGCTTCTCGCGTTGCCAGATGACACCAAGGTCTTCACCGGACACGACTACATGCCGGGTGGGCGCCAGCCCGCCTGGGAAAGTACAGTCGGACAACAGAAATCCGAAAACATTCACCTTGGAGAGGCGAAGAGCGAAGCAGAGTTCGTTGCGCTTCGGCAGGCCCGTGACCGGAAACTGCCTATGCCGAAACTGATATTGCAATCGCTGCAAGTGAACATTCGAGGCGGCAGGCTGCCCGATCCAGAATCAAACGGGCGGCGTTATCTCAAAATCCCCCTTGGGGCGCTCGAAGGCGCGCCCTGGAATGAAGGAGACCACCATGAACATTAAGAGCGCAAAAGAACTCGTCGCCGAGGCCACGGCGGAGGTCGAGACGCTTTCCGCGGACGCCGCCGTGAAACTGATTGGCGACCCGAATGTGGTATTCGTCGATGTCCGGGAAGCCGATGAACGGCGCAAGACCGGCGTTCTCAAGGGTTCAGTGCATGCCTCACGCGGATTTCTGGAATTCCATGCCGACCCCGACAGCCCAACTCATGTGAAGCCGTTGAGCAGCGCCAAGCGGGTGGTGCTCTATTGTGCTTCCGGCAATCGGTCCGCGCTGGCTGCCAAGACGCTCAAGAGCATCGGTATCGCCAACGTCTCGCATGTGACCGGTGGATTCTCGGCAATGCAAAAGGCGGGCGGCGAAACCGAAAGCGCGGCGTGAGTCGGATCGTGACGTCCTAGTGCAATCTAACAGAAGGACCCAAGACAATGATGGACGGTACAGGCGGAGGAATGATGTGGGGCATGGGCCTCACATGGATCGTCGTCATCGTGGTGCTGGTGTTGGCAGGTGCGGCGCTCGCCAAGTACCTGTCCTCTGGCCGATAAACGAGAGCGTTAATTGGCGTGCCTCTGGGCCATTCATCTCAAGGATTGAAGAGTGACATTTATTACGCAATTACAGCGGTTCTTGAAAACAAACTCAAATTTCTCGGACCTGGTTTTTCGCGTTTGCCTCAGTCTCATATTCATCATTGGCGGGCTTGGACATTTCGTGGAGCACCGTCAGATGCTTGAGCGGATGGCTGAATCGCCGTGGGCAAATACGATCAACACGATCGGCGATCCATCTGTTTTGCTCTGGATTTCCGGAGCTATTTTCGTCCCGGCCGGCGTCGCGCTGGCCGTGGGATTCATGACCCGGCTGTCATCTGTGGCGCTTTTCGTGACGCTGGTGCCAATTACGATTACAATGCACGTGGCTCCGGGCCACGCCGGGCCGTTGTTCAAGAATATCGCTATCCTTGGCGCGTTGATTCATTTCGTCTTTAACGGATCGGGTGCGGTTGCGATCGACCGAGCGTTTCCATTAGCCGCTGAACATCGATAGGAGTTCGAGAAAACGTGCGCGGACGAGCTAGGAAATCGCGTCTCGGCCGCGGCTAAGAAATTGTGACTACGGCGTATTCCTGCCGTCACCGCGGTTCGAGCGCGACCGATAAGATCCAGTATCTGCTGTAGTCCACCCAAGGTATTCGCGATGTCCGTGAACCTTAGCCGTCGAGCATCGTTAACAATGAAGCCAACCCAACATTCCACTGCGGACGGGAGAAACGTTCATGAAATACCACTTTTCTAAGACCGTCGATTTACCGATGGAAGCCGCCGTTTCTGCGACTACCGAAGCCTTGAAGAAGCATGGTTTTGGTGTGCTCACCGAGATTGATGTGCAGGCGACACTAAAGAAGAAACTCGATGTGGACTTTCGCCCTTACCGCATCTTAGGTGCTTGCAACCCCAATATGGCGTATCAGGCACTACAAGCTGAGGATAAAATCGGCACCATGCTTCCATGCAACGTAGTTCTGCAAGAGCATCATTCGGGCCGTACTGAAATTTCAGCGGTGGATCCGGTAGCGTCTATGCAAGCGATCGAGAACCCCAAGCTCGCCGGAATTGCAGCAAGCGTCCGCGCTGCGCTGCAGGAAGTAATTGCAGAGATTGGAGCCAAGCAAGGTCCGCCAGCGTAGCGGGGGTCGAATGACACAAACCTGCAATCTGACGATTATTCAGATTAACGACACACATGGCTACCTGGAATCCCATCCAGAGCTTGTATGGAGTGGAAGTAAAGCGTCCTGCCCCACGCTCGGAGGATACGCGCGAATCGCTGCGCTGTTAATTACCGCGCGGCGTGAAAATCCCGATGGGGTCGTGGTCCTCGACAACGGCGATACGTTTCATGGGACATACCCCGCCGTCGTAAGTCGCGGCGAAGCTTTGATCCCGCTCGTCAACGCGCTGAAACTCGACGCTATGACGGCACATTGGGAGTTTGCTTGGGGCCCTGCGCACTTCCGCAAGTTGGTCGATCGACTTGACCATCCGATGCTCGCCATCAACTGCTACGACAAGGCGACCGGCGACCGAGCTTTCCCGGCATCCGTGGTTCTAGAGCGCGCCGGATTGCGCCTCGGCGTGATTGGCATCGCAGCGACGATCACTGATAAAAGCATGCCGCCACATTTCAGCGAGGGCCTCCGCTTCACCTTGGGCCTGGATGAGCTGCCTGCAGAGATCGATCGGCTAAAGCGCGGCGAGAGAGTCAACCTGATTGTCGTATTATCGCATTTGGGCTTTCCTCAAGATGTCAAACTCGCGGCCTCGGTTAAGGGCATCGACGTCCTTCTCAGCGGCCACACTCACAATCGGCTCGAACGCGCCGCCCGGATCGGAAGCACGCTCATCATGCAGTCCGGTTGCCATGGCTCCTTTATCGGACGGCTGGACCTGAAGGTGAGCGATTGCAGGATCGTCGACGTGCGGCATCGGCTCATTCCCGTCGAAGAGTCTATAGAGCCGGAGCATGCGATGCAGCGCCTGGTTGACGACGTAATGAGGCCCCATCGCGCCATGCTGGCAGAGATCGTCGGCAATACAGCTATCGGATTGTACCGCGACACAATCCTTTCCGCATCGATGGACGATCTTCTACTCGCGGCGGTCGCGAAGGCTGGCGGGTCGGATTTCGCGTTTTCAAATGGCTGGCGATATGGTGCACCGATCCCACCAGGCCCGGTTACAATAAACGACCTTTGGAATATCATTCCGACCAATCCGCCGATCTCGACCGTGGACCTTACCGGCGCAGAAATCCAGGAGATGATGGAGGAGAGCCTTGAGCAAACATTTTCAGCCGACCCATTCGGGCAGATGGGCGGCTATCTAAAGCGCTTCAGGGGACTAACCATCTACGGCAAGCTCGAAAATCCCCCAGGCCATCGGATCGAGCACATCTTCACGGCAGGCGCGGCCCTTGCGGCGGGCCGCAGCTATAAGTCAGCCTTCGTGACAGCCCAAGCTGTGCCGCAGAAATTTGGTCGAAACAGGCAAGACTTGCCGGTGAAGGCGATCGATGCACTGCGAGATTATTTTCGGAGGCAACCGGTTGAACCTGACGAGGGGCTGGGACGTTTCATACCTGTGTGAGACATCGCAGAAACGACAGGACATACATCTTGGCATTCCAGTCGCGACCACCATTTGATGGTCAAGGGAGAACGCAAAGCGCGGAAGCTCCAGAAAATTTGCACGCTCGGACGGCGAGGTCTGTCGGACTTCTCGCGTTGATTATATCGGCCGGCTTTTTCATCATCCTGCCGTTCAGTGCCACCGTGAGTGCGGCGGAGGGTGGACAACTAGCTGCCAACGGCAACAGCAACGGAGCGCCTGCCTGTTCCGCCTGTCATGGCGACCAAGGCGAGGGGCGGCCCGATGCCGCTTATCCGAGGCTTGCTGGACTTAATAGCGGATATCTTCTGCGCCAGCTCAACGATTTCGCCGACAAAAAACGCGAAAGTGAAACCATGCAACCCATCGCCAAGGCGCTTGGCATGGACGAGCGTACAGCAGTGTCATCTTTCTACGGCGGATTGTCGGCCCCCAAAGTGCAGGAGCCGAAAAAGCCAGACGACAAGACCCTCGCCATAGGTGCTGCCCTCGCGCTGCGAGGAGACTGGTCCAAGGGCTTGCCGGGCTGCGGGCAATGTCACGGTCCGGGCGGACAAGGCGTTGGTGATTCGTTTCCGAAGCTTGCCGCTCAATCCGCCGAATACATTGTCAAAGAGCTCAAAGCGTGGAGAGAAGGTAAGCGCAGCAACGACCCGTTGAATTTGATGACGGGGATCGCGAGCAAGCTCGACGAAGCGCAGATGGCCGCAGTCGCCGCATACTATGCCAGCCTGCCAGTCGTCACTTCGGCATCTGCAGGGCAGAAAGGAACGAAGCCATGAGCGAAAGCCGACCCGACCTGCAAACCTGGGCCGCGGGCTTGCTCTTTCTCGGGCTGGCCGGATTTGTCGGCTATTCTCTTCCGCGGCCAGAAAGCTCGAAGCCCGCGGAGATATCAATGTCGAAGGACACAAATGCGGCCGACAAGGACGCGCAGGCGAAGCAGGTGTTCACGCCTCCGCGCGACGACGAAATACCCGACGACGACTTCGGCAAAATGATCAGGCTCGGCTCGGATATCTTCCATGATACTCAGAAGAACGCCAAGGAATTCGTCGGGAACGCGCTTCAGTGCGCGAACTGCCATATCGACAGAGGCCGGCTCGCAAACTCCGCGCCTCTCTGGGCCGCATACGTCGCGTATCCGGCGTTTCGCGACAAGGACAGGCGCGTGAACACATTTCGGGAGCGAGTACAGGGCTGCTTTCGTTATAGCATGAACGGGAAGGCGCCGCCCTTGGGGGACAACGTTCTCGTCGCCATCGAAACCTATGCCTATTTCCTCGCGAAGGGCGCCCCAACCGGGGTCGATTTGCCGGGCCGGGGTTACCCGAAACTACCGAAGCCTGCGAGTCTTGACTATGGTCGCGGAGCGCAGGTCTATGCGCAAAAATGCGCTGTCTGTCACGGCGCGACGGGGCAGGGACAAAACTCGTCCGACGGCACGATGGTGTTTCCGCCCCTGTGGGGCGAGCGTTCGTACAACTGGGGAGCCGGCATGAGCTCCATTTCGAACGCAGCCGGCTTTATCAAAGCGAACATGCCCCTAAGCCAAGGCAACACGCTCAGCGATCAGGAAGCCTGGGACGTGGGGACGTTTATCGATAGTCAGGAGCGTCCCCAAGACCCGCGATTTTCGGGCTCGGTTGCCGACACCCGCAAGAGGTACCACGATTCACCTATGTCGATGTATGGCCAATTGGTGAATGGCGTCGTACTTGGCCAGAACGCTTCACTCGGGGCACGCCCAAAGGAATGAGTGGGTCAGCGCACGCCTGTCATCGACGGTCGCGAAGCGCCCGGCGTTATAGAGGACTGTGACCAACAGAGACAATTGAAAGGGTCCAACAGGGTCGGCCGGCTCCGTACAGGCGTTAGATGACGACCCACGGAGCCGACCGTCACGCTGCCGGTTCCTAATTCTGTCCTAAGTCTGGACAAGTGTTTTGGCCCGCAACTGATGGCAGCACGGACGCCATCTGGATTTAAAAATGTTCGAAGCGTTCAATATACGCCTCTTTGAAACAATCGCAGCGGCTCCGACACTTGCGGGGGCGCCACTCGCCTTCGCGACGCTGCTGGCTCAATCGGCCATCTACCTCGTCCCTTTCATGCTCGTCCTGCTTTGGATTTTCGGGGCGCATGCGGAGCGGCGGGCTGCCGTGGATGCCGTTTTGTCTTCGCTTCTGGCAATGGCGTTGGCTGTCGTTATTTCATCGCTTTGGATGCATCCCCCGTCCCTTTGCCGTCCTGCAGATCCGAAACTTTCTGAAACACGCGGCGGATAGCTCGTTTCCCAGCGATCACAGCACCGTACTCTTCGCGCTGGGCTTCGCGCTATGGGCCTCCGGCTGGGTACCCGGACGCAGTGCCGGGGCGCTGGCCGTTGTCCTCGGGATCTCCGTAGGCTGGGCCCGGGTCTATCTCGCCGCCCATTACCCACTTGACATTGTCGGTGCAGCAGGCGTCGCCGCGACATCGTCGTGGGCGGTCGCGTCGCCCATGGGACGGACGATCAGCGCGCGCCTGACGATTTGGGGCGAGCACCTTTTTGGCTGGTCGATTGCACGCAACCTGCGCCGACGCCGGTGAAGCGGGCGGTACCCGGTCTCTTCTGTTAAAACTAACTTGGTGACTAAAATGAACGACAAGCGGATAGTGTCGCGGCACCGCATTTTCAAAGCCGGGAAGATAGTGTTCGACGGGGCGGTGATCGACTGCACTGTTCGTAACATTTCACGAACCGGCGCGGCATTGGAAGTCGACAGTCCCGTCGGCATTCCACATAACTTTATACTTGTAATCGAGACGGATCGTCTCCGGCGGGCCTGCCATGTCGTTTGGCGGAAGGAAAGGCGTATAGGCGTGGGATTCGACGACGGTGAAAAGTGAGATCAACAAAGGCGGAAACCCTTGCCGTGAAGCAAGATCTAATAGGCAATGATGAGCGCCGGAAGACCATCCCCTCGAATGCGACCAACCAGAAACCGGGAGGCTTAGAGGAGTGGGAACGTGGATAGCACTGCCTATCAGCGAAACGCCGGTCGATCGCCCGCAGATGGATTTGATGGCGCATCTCGGGGCCTTCTTCTGCCCCTCGGTTAATTTTGGACTCTCGGAGAGGAAACACCAGAATGATCCGTCTTAATCAACATCCGGAAGACCACCTTGTCGAGCGCATCGGGTGGCTGAGGGCGGCGGTTCTGGGAGCCAACGATGGAATTATCTCAACCGCGAGCCTCATTGTCGGAGTCGCCGCGGCTGCCGCGACCCGGAACGACGTGCTGATCGCAGGAATTGCGGGGCTCGTTGCGGGCGCCATGTCGATGGCAGCCGGAGAATATGTCTCCGTTAGTTCTCAGTCTGACACCGAACTCGCCGATCTGGCGCGCGAACGCCGGGAGCTGAGTGAGAACCCGGAATCCGAACTCGAAGAGTTGACCGAAATATACGTCAAGCGGGGTATCGAACGCGAGTTGGCACGACAGGTCGCGCAGCAGCTTATGGCCAAAGACGCATTGAAAGCGCATGCCCACGACGAGCTCGGAATTTCGGAGGTTACGGCGGCCAGGCCTGTTCAGGCCGCACTTACATCGGCGGCCATGTTTTCGATCGGCGCGGCCATGCCCTTGCTCATGGTGGTTATTGCGCCCGCAAACGCGTTGGTTCCGGTCGTATCGGCCGCGTCTTTGGGATTCCTCGCGCTTTTGGGTGCGGTCGGAGCGAAGGCAGGAGGCGCGCACATCCTGCGTGCAACAATACGCGTGACATTCTGGGGCGCGCTCGCCCTTGCGACGACCGCGGTAATAGGCAAATTGTTCGGTACGGTTATCTGATTGACGCCACGTCCGACGGACCTTGCCTCCTCGACCCTTCACCAGGAAATTGAGAGGGAAGGTGCCGAATTATAGGGACGGCCAGACGTCTATCAATGAAAGGTCCAAGGCAATAAGTCGCTTTTCGATACAATACGTTCGCCAAATTACGCATGGAACGTCGTCTCTGGGACCGCGGGAAAGCTGACGCTGGCGTTTAGACCTGGTCCCTCCGGCGGCCGCATGTTTTCGAGACGGATCGATGCGTGACACCGTTCGGCGATGCGTCGCACGATCGAGAGACCGAGGCCAGTCCCATCGCCCCGCGAGCGACTTCCACGGAAGAATGGTTCGAAGATCCGGTCGATCTCCGCATCCAGGATGCCCGGTCCGGTATCGGCGATCCGAAGGATGACAGCCTCGTTTTGACGAAACAGGCTCACGTCCACCCGGCCGCCTGCCGGCGTGTGCCGGAGAGCGTTGTCGATCAGGTTTCGGACGAGCATCGTCAACGCCACCGGTTCGCCCCGCACCGAGGCCGTCTCGATCCGTGCGAAACCCAAATCGATCGAGCGGTCCTGGGCGACTGGCAGCAGATCGGCTACCACACCCTTGACGATGCGGTCGAACTCGCTGTGCGGCATCTCCGTGGACGCGTGGGAATCGTACCTCGCCAGCGCAAGAAGCTGCTCCAGCAGGTGAGCGGTTCGCCGGATTCCCGCCCTCAGGGAACCCAGCCGGGCCCGTCCGTCATGCGAAAGTCCGGCATGCTCGAGATTTTCGGCTTGGACCGAAAGCGCGGTGATAGGACTGCGGAGTTCGTGCGCGGCATCGGCGACGAACCGTCTCTGTTTGTCGAACATCGTCCCGATACGGTCGAGAAGACGGTTGATGGAGGCGACGAAAGGAAGCAACTCCTTCGGAATGTCGTCCGTCGGCAGTTTTTCCAAGTGGTCCGATTGCTTCGCGTCGAGGCGCGCCGTTAGTTTGGAAAGAGGACGCAGGCTTCGGTCGACTACGATGCCGATCAGCAGCATGAGACCCGGAACGAGCAAGCCCAGCGGCACGATGGTTCGCAGCGCGCTCTCCCGGGCAATTTCGTCGCGATGGGCCGTCGGTTGGCCGACCGCGACGCGGCTTCCGTCCTTTCGCGTACGGACCAGGATCCGCCACTGCTCCTGGCCGCGCTTAACGGTCTGGAGGCCGTTGCTAAGATCCTGGGGGAGGCGGGGAAGCGAACTTGCGGGCGCGGGATCCCCGGGGGGCGGCGTCAGTTCCTCGATGGCGACTCGCGCCTCACCGTCGATATTTCCTTCGGGCGCTAGGTCGGTCAGGCGGTTTTTTGCGGCCAGCGACCCGACCTGCAGCAGGATGGCATCCTGAAGCTCGATCGCCTCCTCGAACGCCCATCTGAAGGCCAGGTAACCCGCCGCGAGCCCTGTCCCGACGATGAAGACGGTAAGCCCCACAAAGAGACGACCACGCAGCGAGGAAATCAACATGGGCGGTCCACCATCCATCCGACGCCTCTTACGTTACGGATGGCCGCAGCGCCGAGCTTCTTGCGTATCGCATGGATCAGGAATTCCACGGCATTGCTCTCGACCTCCTCGTTCCAGCCGTAGATATGCCGTTCGAGGTCGACGCGCGACAGGATGGTGCCGGGACGCAGCAGAAGGGCTTGCAGCAGTGCGAATTCGCGTGCGGTCAAACGCGACGTCTCGCCGGCGTGGGCCACTTCGTGGGTCGCGGGATCCAGGCTGATCGCGCCATTGCTCAGGACGGCGGAACTACCGCTTCCCTGCCGCCGGAGGATCGCGCGCATGCGCGCGAGAAGCTCACGGATCTCGAACGGCTTGACAATGTAGTCGTCGGCTCCCAGGTCAAGCCCTTGGATCCGGTCGTCGATGGCCTCGCGCGCGGTCACGATGATCACCGGCAATTGACGCGCCAACTTCCGGAATTGCCGAAGCAGTTCGGTCCCGTCCGGAGGCGGCAGTCCAAGGTCGAGCAAGGCAAGATCGTAGGTTTCGGCGCGGACGGCTTCCAAAGCCGTGTCCCCGTCGGTCACCCAGTCGACCGCGTATGAGGCATCCTTGAGCGCCTGGGTCACGGCCGCTCCGATCATCCGGTCGTCCTCTATCAGAAGAATGCGCATGTCCAGTTCCGTTGCGGCCGGCGGCGGATGCCGCCGCCGGCCTCTTTTACAGCGTATCGGCGATCAATCGGCCTTGTCACCCTCGTCATCGGCATCCGCCGTATCCTTGGTCGATGCGATGACCGTGCCGGCGTCCGGATCGACCTTCACGTCGAACACGTCGGTGCCGTTGGCCACTTCGACGTCGTAAGTCCACCGGCCGTCCTTGCCCTTTTCGTATTCGGCTCGGACCGCCTTGCCGTTGGTGTGCTTCTCGGCGGCAGCGACGGCGGCTCCCATCGATATCTTGGCTTGCGCAATGGGACCCGCATCGTTGGATGCGGTCTTGGCATTGTCCGCTAAAGCCACCGCCGATGTCATCACAGCGACGGCGCAAACGATCGTTTTCAGCTTGTTCATGTGTCTTCTCCAGAAATGCCCCTCGTCACGTCTGGCTCAGGCCACTTAGCGGCAACTTAGCCGATTTAGCCTGGCGGCGGCACGGCGACGGACCTTCTAAGTCGTCGCTAAGTCGGCAACCCTAACGATGAGGGAGGGCGCACGAATACCGACGGCCCTGCGAAGGGAAACGACATGGATTTCAGCAAAAACCTCGTGGCGGAAGCTCTCAACAAGGTTCCGCAAGTGACGCTCACCTTCTGGGCGATCAAGATCATGTCCACGACGGTCGGCGAGACCGGGGCCGACTACCTCGTGGTGCACGCCGGTCTTGGCAAAACGGCCACGAACGGTATTACGCTGATCTTGTTATTGATGGCGCTGACGCTTCAGATGCGGATGTCGCGCTACGTTCCCTGGATCTACTGGCTGACCGTCGTGCTCGTCAGCGTCGTCGGGACCCAGATCACCGACGCGCTCACCGACGGCATGGGCGTAAGCCTCTACATCAGTACGCCGATATTCGCGGCGGCCTTAGCCGCGACCTTCGCGGCCTGGTATGCCGTGGAGCGCACGCTCTCGATTCACACGATCGTTAGCTCACGGCGCGAACTCTTTTATTGGACCGCCATCCTTCTGACGTTCGCTTTGGGCACGGCGGCCGGCGATCTCGCAACCGAGGCCGTGGGGCTTGGCTTCAGGCTCGGCGTCGTCGTCTTCGGCGCAATGATCGCCACCGTCACGACGGCGTACTATCTCGGCGCGAACGCGGTGCTCTGCTTCTGGATAGGCTACATCCTGACGCGGCCTCTCGGAGCTTCGCTCGGCGACCTGCTTTCGCAATCGCGTGAATATGGCGGGCTCGGTTTCGGTTCCGTCTACACCAGCCTCGGCTTCCTCACCGTCATCGTTGCCCTTGTCGCGTTCCTCACCCTGCACGACCGCCCGGCGGCCGCGGACGAACGGGCGTGATCCACTCAACGCAAACCTATCGAAAAATGGAGATCGAACATGTCTGCCCAAAAAACCCTTTATAGGCTCGTCCTGTCGGCGCTGCTTGGTGCGGGTCCGCTGTCTGGCGCAATTCTGTCGGCACCTTTTATCGTCGCCGGCATTACCCAGGCGCAGGCCGCTTCGTCCAAATTGGGGGATCTGACTTCCTTTCGGAACGTCGTCGCCGACAGCAAGGCGCTGTTGGACAAGGGGGACCTGGCCGGGGCGAAGGCGCGCTTGAAGGATCTCGAGACGTCCTGGGACGAGGCGGAAGCCGGATTGAAACCCCGCGCGGCTGCGGACTGGCACACCCTCGACAAGGCCATCGACCGCGCACTCACCGCGGTTAGGGCCGCTTCGCCGGATCTTGCCGCCGGCAAGTCCGCGCTCGACGAAGTCGTCGCCACGATCGACCGGCTCGGCGGCAAGCCATAGGTCGAACACCCCCGCCTACGAAACAAGTGCCTCAATCGAAAGCAGCGCTTCATGAAAGACCAACTTCGCGAAAGCCTGAGCAAGGTGCCCGCGCTCACGCTTGGGTTCTGGATCATAAAGATCGCTGCGACGACGCTCGGAGAAACCGGCGGCGACGCGGTGACGATGTCGATGCATCTGGGTTATCTCGTCGGAACGGCGATCTTTGCAGCCCTATTCGCCGCCGCCGTTGCTGCTCAGATAAGCGCCAAGAAGTTCCATCCTTTTCTCTACTGGACGGTCATCGTGGCGACTACGACGGCGGGAACGACGCTTGCCGACTTCGTGGACCGGTCCCTTGGCATCGGATATCTCGGTGGTAGCTCGATCCTCCTCGCTCTCTTGCTGCTGTCGCTTGCGGTCTGGTACCGCTCGCTGGGGACCGTATCGGTCGAAAGCATCACCACGCCCAAGGCAGAAGTGTTTTATTGGGCGACCATCATGTTCTCCCAAACCCTCGGAACCGCTCTCGGCGACTGGATGGCGGACTCCACGGGACTCGGCTACAGCGGCGGCGCCGTCGTGTTCGGAGCCGCGCTGGCCATCGTCGCCGCGGCCTACTTTTGGACGAACATGTCGCGCACGGTTTTGTTTTGGGCCGCCTTCATCCTCACGCGCCCGCTCGGTGCAACGGTCGGCGACTTCCTGGACAAGCCGCTCTCCAACGGCGGGATGGCACTGAGTCGATACGCGGCGTCCGCCGTACTCGCGGTATTCATCGTCGGCTGCATCGCGTTGTTGCCTCAGCGGGCAGGACGACATCCGGCTTGAAAAATCATTCTTGCGCAATGGAGCCGCAGGAAGCATCGTAGCCGCTTCGCTCGCAATCTCCAAGCTCAAGAAAATTAAGTTAAGCTTAGATGTTCGCCGGTCGGCTCGTTTTTCCTGGTTACTCTTGGACGCAGGTGTCAGGTCATAAGGGAAAATAACCTTTTTCGCTTTCGCTTGTTCTCGCGCCAAGTATTTAGCGGTCTTTCCTTAGGCCGCTCCGATTAGAATGCCGACTGAAAGTACGATCGCGCCACCCAGTACGATTTGGAAGACCGCCTGCAGGAAAGGGGTGTCCATGTAGCGGGCCCGGATGTACGCGATCGCCCAGAGTTCGAAGAACACCACCACACCGGCGATCGCGGTCGCGATCCAAAACGCGTTCTGCCAAGAGTCTGGAACAAGATAAGGCAACGTATGACCCAATCCACCTAATGTCGTCATTAGGCCGCAAATCCCGCCGCGCAACCAAGGCGAGCCTCGCCCGGTCAATGATCCGTCGTCCGACAGCGCCTCCGCAAAGCCCATGCTGATACCGGCCCCGATCGACGCCGCCAGACCCACCAGGAACGTCTGCCAATTGTGATGGGTTGCAAAAGCCGCAGCGAACAGCGGTGCCAAAGTCGAGACCGAACCATCCATCAGACCGGCGAGGCCAGGCTGCACGTATTGAAGGACGAACATGCGTTTGCGTGTCCTATCCTCCTCCTCGCGAACGTTCGGTGTAAGAATCTTGTCGGTAAGCTTTGCTGCTAGGTTTTCGTGGCTTTTCTCAATTTCCGCCAGGTCCCCCAAGAGCTTTCGGACTCCCACGTTGGTGGCTTGCTCCGCTGCCTTGGAATAGAAGCGCTGCGCTTCGAACTCCATGATCTCCGCCTCCTTGCGGACAACGTCTAGCGACAAGTTCTTCGTCAACCAAACCGGACGGCGTCTCAGGAAGCCTTTCACGTCGGTGCGCCGAATAGGGGGCAGATTCGGCCCAAAGCTCTTTTCGTAAATTTCGAGCAGCCGATGACGATGGCCTTTTTCCTCCTCTGCCATCTCCTCGAACAGCTTGGCAGACTCCGGATAGCGTTCGCTGAGATCTTCGGCGAAGCTCATATAAATGCGGCTGTCCTCTTCTTCGCCGGAAATGGCGACAGCCAAAACTTCGCGCTCAGACAGATCGGCAAATTTCTTCACGTCGTACCCATTTTGTCTATTTAGAATAATTCTAAATCGTGTATAGGGGTGTACGCCGCAGCGATCAATCCCTCTTTTTCGTCGTTACGGCACGCCATCTTCCCGGAACTGCAATGCAACCCGTGATGCGGCCAAAAATCGATTCCAACGAACAATCATAGGAACAGAGTATGGCCACCGAACAATATCATGAGCCCGCTGCCGAACTCTCCTCGGAAACACGCACCTTTGCACGGATGATCACCGGGCTCGTCGAAGAAGCCGAGGCAATCGGCTGGTATGAGCAGCGAATTTCACTTGAGAAGGACAAGGAAGCCCGTGCGATCATGGAAAATGCGCAAAAGGAGGAGTTCAAGCATTTCGGCATGGACCTTGAGTTTCTGCTTCGACGCAAAGAGGAGTGGCGAGAGATTCTCAAGGGCATTCTGTTCACTGACGGGGATATCGTCGAAGCGGCGGAGAAGGCCGAAAAGAAAGCAGATTGAGACCGCGATCCAATTTCTTTCTCATCAGGTTTAGAATTTCGGAATGACAAAGCAACTCGCCTACGGAAATACCGCCAAAGTCTTTCACTGGACGATCATGGCGCTCCTCGCCGTGCAGTTCCCCATAGGCTGGCTAATGCCGGACATTCCGCGCGGCGCGAATCCCGGAAACGCGATGATATTGCATATCTCCGTCGGGCTTATCATGATGATGCTGATGATCCTGCGCTTAAGTTGGCGGCTGTTCCACCCCGTCGCGCCTGCGGATACGCTCCCTCGTTGGCAGCGTCTCACGTCGGAGAGCGTTCATTGGCTTCTCTACGGAATGGTCTTTGCGACCGCCATGAGCGGCTGGTTTTTTGCGTCGTTCCGGGGCTGGCAGTTGTCGCCCTTTTCCGGACTGCCGCTGCCTATGCTGACCGCTCCCGGATCAGCCGCCGGACGCCTGGTCGGTGGTTGGCATCAAGCAGCCGGATGGGGACTGCTCATCGCCATCGGCGTCCACGTCAGCGCGGCCTTTATTCATGCCTTCATCTTCCGCGACCGCATAATGCAGCGAATGTTTCCCGGATCGTGAGCACATGGCCTTTGCAACATTCACAAGTTTGTTCAACAACGGATTGGAGACTATGCGGGCGCCCGGTCCGGCGAGCCTGCGTGCATCCGCGAGCCGCACACCGCGCTCCATCAGCAAAAATTGCAGAAAAAGAATCGTGGACGTGCAGCTTGAATGCTGGGGTAAGCTCCGACAGGCGATTATGGAAATTGGAAGGCGATGGGGCTGGCGCATCTGATCGCCCGCGGCCTCGACAGGGCTAAATGAGGTAGGTAACACCCATAGCGACCGCCGCAGCGGCCATGACAGCCGTCGCTATCCATCCCAGCCCCGTCAGCCAGCCGCCAATCGTGAATTCGCCCATAATCTTCGAGTTGGCTGCCATCAGCATCATCAGCCCCATAACCGGCACCGCCACGATACCGTTGATGACCGCGCAACAAAACAGCGCTTTGATGGGATTGATCGGCGTAAAATTGAGGAGGACGCCCACGACTGTGGCCAGGACGATGGTCGCGTAGAATGCTTTCGCTTCTTTGGGTTGTCGTGCAAGCCCAATGGGCCACTTGCGGGCTTCGCCAATGGCGTACGCTGCTGAGCCGGCGAGAACCGGAATGGCTAGAAGTCCCGTGCCCAGAACGCCCAACGCGAATATCGTTGCGGCGTAGTGGCCGGCGATCGGACGCAACGCCTCGGCGGCTTGGGCAGAGGTCTCGATTTCCGTGACGCCCGATACGTTCAGCGTGGCCGCGGTCGTCAAAATGATTGCCAACGCAATAAAGTTGGAAACACCCATGCCTATCAGGTTATCGAGTTCGATCCGCTTGATGGCATCGGGGCCTTGTTCTGGTGCCCGCTTCAGGATCTTTCGTTCCGGAACGGCGCGAATGTCTTCAGCCTCCTGGGACGCCTGCCAGAACAGCAGGTAGGGACTGATCGTCGTGCCGAAGACGGCAACGATGGTCTGGATGTATTCGGTATTCCAGTTGAATGATGGCAACACGATTTGCCGAAGCGCCGCCCCCCAGTGCACGTCGACCATGAAAAGAGTTGCCACGTACGCGATCAGCGCAAGCGTAAGCCACTTCAGATAGGACACGTAGCGCGTATATTGCAGCATGACCTGTAGGCCGATGCATAAAGCTCCGAACACCGTCACGTAGAGTGACTTGGGGCCGCCCAAAACCAGGGAGGTTGAATCCGCCATCGCCCCAAGATCGGCTCCGATGTTGATCGTATTCGCAGCCGCCAGCAACGCCACGAAGGTCTGCAAAAGCCAGTTGGGATAGTGCTGGCGCAGATTTCCGGCTAGGCCCCGGCCGGTAGTCCGACCGATCCTGGCACTGATCATTTGAACTGCCGCCATGAGCGGATAGGTCAACAGCATGGTCCAGCTCAGCGAATAGCCAAACTGGGCGCCCGCTTGGCTTTACGTCGCGATACCGCTGGGATCGTCATCCGACGCACCGGTAATCAACCCGGGTCCCAATGCGTCAAGAAGGCGTGGCTTGCTCGGACCGATCAGAGAGCCGATTTTGGCCTGTTTTTTCGCTTTTTGCGTCGAACTCATTCTGTCTGTCCCCGCCGAAGGCGCAAAATGACAATAGGTGACGCCCTCAACGCCGCCAAGTTCCGCTGTCTTTGAAAGAGGGCTGGATCAGCGGGCCCGTCCATGCTTTGCCGGTGGCTATCGGCATGAGCCGAATTAGCTAGGTCTAGGAATGCCTCCGGCTCAACGAACCATCTTCATTATCGGGCTGCTGGGGACGATCGCCCTCGCGGCGACGGTTTTGGGGATCCTGTTACATCGTGCATTCCCTCACAGCCACTGGGTAACTCTGCTAGCGCCTGTCGGCGCAGCGACCGCGGTGATCGGACTAGCAAGTGTATTCTTTCGCAAATGAGCCCTTGGCCATTTCGCTTGTATCGACAGAACGCGCGCTAAAAGGACTTTTATCGCTGGAACTTTAGGGTCTTGTTCATCGCTGGGTCGCGTACGTGCTCGACCAATTGGCGAATCGAAGAGTAACGCTCCCGACCTTTTGCGCCCGCAGACATGGAACACGTTGCTTCCGCGCCCAAGCGGGATCGCAGCCGTTTTCCTGATCGTGGCCTACCTGCTATCGGGGGCGCTGCACCGATTGCTGGATATCAACGCTACCGCCCCCAGCGGCCGGATGTTTATGGCGATGTCCTCGACTAAGGACGTCGATACGTCCGGAAAGTTATAGCCGCTGGTCACCACTGCCACGATTGTCTTGCGGTTTTGGCGCCGGCGCCGCTGATGGCCCTTGCCACGATTAACCGAAGATCGCCACGCTTGCGCAGCCGCCTTCGCTCAGTGCCGGTCTCGGTCCAGGGATAGACCCCACCAAGGCTCCTCACCCGGACGTAGCCGGGCGCAACAGCGCCCAGATTTCGTCGTTCGTAAGTTTCAAAGCTGCCACGCGTCTCCGCGTAACGGCATTGCTGGTCAGCCCCGCTGGCTATCTTTATTTGGTGTGTCGGCGCCGACGTGGACGGCTCCCGAATCCGTCGCCAGTCGACTGGTTGACGGCTGCCTCAAGCAGCCGGATGGTGAATGCTCATCGCCTTCGCCGTCCACGTGGCCGCGGCCTTCATTCATCCTTTTGTCTTCCGCGACCAGATAACGCAGCGCATGCTCCCCGATCATGAGCGCGGACCTGCGCTTTGCATCCGGTCCGACGACGAATAGATGGTAGGCCGCATGCGGACGCTGTTCCCGCAAGGCTAGATGTTCACCGCCCGAAGCCGCAGTGCGTTGCCGACGACGCTCACGGACGACAGCGCCATGGCGGCGGCGGCAATTACAGGGGACAACAACAATCCGAACGTCGGATAAAGAATGCCGGCGGCTATCGGAATTCCGGCCGCATTATAAATGAAAGCAAAAAAGAGATTTTGCCGGATGTTGCTCATCGTCGCTTGGGACAGACGACGGGCGCGGACAATTCCGCCAAGATCGCCTTTCAGCAGCGTCACGCCTGCACTTTCCATCGCCACGTCCGTTCCAGTCCCCATGGCGATTCCGACATCGGCCGCTGCGAGGGCCGGCGCGTCGTTGACGCCGTCTCCCGCCATGGCGACGACGCGACCCTGCTTCTGCAGTTTACTGACGACGGCACTCTTCTGATCCGGCAGCACCTCGGCCTCGACCTCGGAAATGCCAAGTCGCTTCGCGACCGCGTTCGCCGTCGTTCGGTTGTCGCCGGTCAGCATGATGACCCGGATGCCTTCGGCCGCCAGCGCTTTCAATGCTTCCGGCGTCGAGGTCTTGACCGGGTCGGCGATGGCTAGAATGCCGGCAAGCTTGCCATTGACCGCGACGTTGATGACCGTGGCGCCGTCGCCGCGCAGCTTCTCCGCCTGCGCCTCCAACGGCCGTGTTTCGATGCTCGCGGATTTGAAGAAGTTGGCGTTGCCGAGCAGGATCAGTTTGCCGTCGACTTTCCCGGTGACGCCCTTGCCGGTCGGGGAATCGAATTCCTCGACATTGGCAAGCGCCAAATTCCGTTCTTTCGCCGCCCGGACGATCGCATCGGCGAGCGGATGTTCACTGGACCGTTCGACGCTCGCTGCAAGCTTCAGAATTTCAATTTCGTCGAATCCCTCTGCGGGTACGATTGAGACCACCTTCGGCTTGCCTTCGGTCAGCGTTCCCGTCTTGTCGACGACCAGCGTGTCGACCTTTTCCATGCGTTCGAGAGCTTCGGCATTCTTGATCAGGACGCCGGCCTGAGCACCGCGTCCGACGCCGACCATGATCGACATCGGTGTCGCGAGTCCGAGGGCGCACGGGCAGGCGATGATCAGGACGCTGACGGCCGCAACCAGGCCGAACGCGAGCCGCGGCTCCGGACCGAACAGCGCCCAAGCACCGAACGCGAGGAGGGCGACGACGATCACCGTGGGCACGAACCAACCGGCCACCTGGTCGGCGAGGCGCTGGATGGGAGCACGGGACCGCTGTGCCTGCGCCACCATCTGTACGATCTGGGAAAGCAGGGTGTCACGGCCGACCTTCTCGGCCCGCATCACGAAGCCACCCGACTGATTGAGCGTGCCAGCAATCACCTTGGCTCCGGCCTCCTTGGTGACCGGCATGGACTCTCCGGTCACCAGCGATTCGTCGAGGGACGAGCGTCCTTCGATGATGACGCCGTCCACCGGCACCTTCTCGCCCGGCCGGACCCGCAGCTTGTCGCCCACGCTCAGGCTGTTGAGCGGAACCTCATGGTCCGCGCCATTCTCGTCGACGACGCGCGCGGTCTTGGGCGCCAGATCGAGCAGGGCCTTGATCGCTCCGGAGGTGGCCTCACGGGCCCGAAGCTCCAGGACCTGACCGAGCAGGACCAGGACGGTAATGACCGCCGCGGCCTCGAAGTAGACCGCCACGGCGCCGTCGTGGCTCCGGAATGCGGGCGGGAAAATGCCCGGCGCTACCGTTGCGACGACGCTGTAGGCGAAGGCGACGCCGACGCCCATCGCAATGAGGGTGAACATGTTCAGATTGCGGGTGACCAGCGACTGCCAGCCTCGCACGAAGAACGGCCATCCGGCCCAGAGCACGACCGGCGCGGCGAAAGCGAGTTGGATCCAGTTCGAGAGGTTCTGATCGATCCAGCCGTGGCTGCCGACCAGATGGCCGCCCATCTCCAGGACAACGACCGGCAGAGCCAGCGCGAGCCCCATCCAGAAGCGGCGGGTCATGTCGGCCAGTTCGGGGTTGGGTGGGTCGTCCAGGCTGACCAGGTCCGGTTCTAGCGCCATCCCGCAGATCGGGCAGCTTCCGGGGCCGATTTGGCGGATCTGTGGATGCATGGGGCAGGTGTAGACGGTGCCCTCTGGGACGTCGGCGTGGTGCGGCTTTGGGTTCATCTTGTCGAGGTATTGCTCCGGAGCGGCGGCGAACTTGGTCCGGCAGCCGGCCGAGCAGAAATAGTAGGTGAAGCCCCGGTAGTCCGAGCGATGCTTGCTGGTCTCGGGATCGACGGTCATGCCGCAGACCGGGTCGAAGACGCCGGCTCCGGCCGCAGCGTGGTCATGATGATGGTGATCTTGGCCGCCGGCGCCGCCGCAGCATCCGCCCTTCTTGGTCGAGGTTTCAGGTCCGGCAGCGGCCTTGGAGGAGCATCCGCATCCGCCTGGCGATATAGCTTTCTGTTCTTTGGCCATTTCGAGCTCCGTGCCTACTTGTAACACATACCGTGTAGGGGTATATGGGGCCCATGCGCAAAGACATCAAGACATCCTGTCAAAAACGCCTCAGCCGGATCGAAGGCCAGGTGCGCGGTCTCTCCAAGATGGTGGAGGAGGAGCGCTACTGCATCGACATCGTCACGCAGATTTCGGCGGTCCGTGCCGCGCTGCGACGGGTCGAGGAGGAAGTCCTGAAGGACCACGTCTCCCACTGCGTCGAACACGCCATCGCGAGCGGCGACAAAACAGACCAGCGAAAGAAGATCACCGAATTGATGGCCGTCATTGGCCGGGCGGACCGATGAGCGACACTACAAGTTCCATCTTGGCGGATCGAGGCTTCACCGCTATGCTCCCGAGTCTTGGTACGAATAGGTATTGATGTCTGCATGCTCGTCCGGTTGACCAGAGCGAAGCGATTGAGGGCAGGGTGGCTGATAGCCCTTGCCTATCTGCTTTGCGTATTGGCGCCGACGATCTCCTACGCGATGCCCGGCGTCCACGCTCCGGCCCGGTGCCTGACGGACCAGAATCACGTTCCCGGAATGGTTCATATTCATTCCGAGCTGCAGCACCTGCATGACGACGGTCATGCCCATGATCACACCGCGGCGCAGGGCAATTCAACGGGGCATGACCATTCGATGTCCGTGGAATCGGATTCGAAGTCGGTTCCCGAAAATGCTCCGCATAAATCCGGCGGCGAGTGCTGCGGGCTGATGTGCGTAAGCGCTATTCCGGCGACGGTCGTCGACATCGTGAAGCCTTCCGCTCCGACGGCGCTTTGCAAAGTAGAACGCTACCGGAACGTCGCGGACAACGCGCCCCCCCGGCTCTATCGTCCCCCCATTTCCTGACCCGATCGAAGCTACGCGGTGCGGTGCCCGTCGAGGGCTCGCGCGCCTGTGGTCCATCGTCAGTTCAGGAAAACAAAATGTTTGCGCAGCTTGGGGCGATTCTCGCCGCCGTTCAGTCGGTGGTGGGGAAGTTATTCGGCAAAAGATTTCGAACGATAGCTGGGACGACCGCCACGGCGCTCGCCTTGGGCGGGTGCATGCAGACGGCGGCGCCGTTGGCGGGCGTCGATCCTGCGGATCCGAACGCCAGGGTCGCGGCCGTGGGGTACCGCTCCACCGTCGCTCCCTACACCAGCCTTCGTCCCACCGCGCCGTCGTCGTGGCGCGAACAGAACGACCGCGTCGCCCCGGCGCCGAAATCCGGCCGGTAGGAGCGCCCGATGCACAAAAATCCCGAGATTTCAAACGACGCGACAAGCCCATCGAAGATCGGTCCCGCAGCAGCCATGCTTCTTTCCGCCTTGCTTCTTTCAGGATGCGCGACATTTTCCCCGGACGGGGGCATGACGGCTGTCGCTAACCTCGCGGGCGAGACCATTCACAAGGAGGTAGTTTCCATCCGCACGGCGGACGACGCGGCCTGGGCGCAGAATGCCGTTCGGGGCCTGCTTCGCCGAGGTCTGACGGTGGATACTGCTGTCCAGATCGCACTTCTCAACAACCGGGGCCTGCAAGCGTCTTATAACGAACTGGCGTTGGCGGAGACCGACCTCGTCCAGCAAAGTCTGCCGCCCAATCCGACCTTCTCCATCTCGCGCATCGCTGGTTCTGGCGTGGTCGAAATCGAGCGTCGGATTGCCGGCGATATTCTCGCGTTGGCGACCTTGCCGTTCCGCTCGGAGATCGCGCGGCAACGTTTCCGCCAGGCGCAACTGCGGGCGGCGGAAGAGACCCTCCGGCTCGCCGCCGAAGTGCGGCTTGCCTACTTCCGCGCCGTCGCCGCCAACGAGTTGGTCGGGCTTTTGACCGACGCCAAATCGACCGCGGAGTCCACCGCCCAGCTCGCGCTGAAGCTGGGGCAGACAGGGGCGCTGAACAAACTCGACCAGGCGCGGGAACAGGTGTTCTATGCGGAAGTCACCGCGGAGCTTGCGCTGCTGCGCCAGGAGGCCGCCAGTTCGCGTGAGCGACTGATCCGCCTGTTGGGATTGTGGGACGGCGATCTCGGCTTCCGTCTTCCGGCAGTACTTCCGGCGATGCCCCGCCGCCCGCAACCTCTGCCGAGCATCGAGGTCGATGCGGTTGGGCGCCGTGTCGATCTCCAGATCGCCCGCCTTGAACTCGACGCTCTCGCCAAATCTCTCAATCTCACCGAAGCGAGCCGCTTCGTTACGCTGCTCGATCTAGCGGGAATCCACAAGAAAACGACGGATGCAGGCGGCGCGATCACCGAGCGCGGACTCGATCTGCAATTCCAAATTCCGATTTTCGACGGCGGAGAGGTTCGCGTCCGGCAGGCCGTCGAAACCTACAATCTGGCCTTCAACCTTTTGACCGAAAAGGCCGTGAACGTTCGGTCCGAGGCGCGCGATGCCTACAAAATATATCGTTCCACCTACGACATCGCCGGACACTACCAGCGCGAAGTCCTGCCGCTCCGCAAGATCATTTCGGAAGAGATGCAGCTTCGTTTCTCGAGCATGCAGGACGACGTGTTTGCGCTGCTGACGGAAGCAAGGCAGCGGATCGCCGCATTGCGCGCGGCGATCGAAGCCAAGCGGGACTTCTGGCTGGCCCAAGCCGAACTGCAGACCGTCGTCAACGGCGGGGGTCGCCCGGACACTCAACCACAAAAACGTTCGTCGAAGACCGCCAGGGCCGGCGGCTGACAACTAAAGGAGAAGAGCCATGTTATCCCGTAGAGGCTTTCTAGGCACCGCCGCGCTGGTGAGCGCGACCGCGGTGAGCGGCCGCGTCCAGGCGGCCAATATTCCCGAAGCGCCTATCATGGAGAAGGCAACGATGCAGCCGCCGCTGCGTCCGTCGAGCGGACCCGACTATAATCCGGTCGTCACGTTGAACGGTTGGACGCTGCCGTGGCGGATGAACGGCGACTGGAAGGAATTCCATCTGGTTGCCGAGCCCGTCGAGCGCGAATTCGCAGAGGGCATGAAGGCCTATCTCTGGGGCTACAACGGCCAGTCGCCGGGGCCGACCATCGAGTGCGTCGAAGGCGACAAGGTCCGCATCTTCGTCACCAACAAGCTTCCCGAATACACCACCGTGCATTGGCACGGGGTGCTCCTGCCAAGCGGCATGGACGGCGTCGGCGGCCTCAATCAACCGCATATCAACCCGGGCAAGACATTCGTCTACGAATTCGAGATGAAGCACAGCGGGACGTTCATGTACCACCCGCACTCGGACGAAATGGTTCAGATGGCGATGGGCATGATGGGCATGATCGTCGTGCATCCGCGTGACCCCGCATTCCGGCCGGTCGACCGCGACTTCGTCTTCATCATGAGCACCTACGACATCGATCCCGGTACCTATCTTCCGAAGGTGTCGGAAATGACGAATTTCAACATGTGGACCTGGAACAGCCGCGTGTTTCCCGGCATCGACCCCATGGCCGTGCGGCTCGGGGATCGCGTGCGCGTGCGCATCGGCAATCTCACCATGACCAATCATCCGATCCATCTTCACGGCCACAACTTCGCGGTTAGCTGCACTGACGGCGGTTGGGTTCCAGAGAGCGCGCAATACCCGGAAACTACCACGGACGTTCCGGTCGGCGCCGTCCGGGCCTTCGATTTCACCGCGGACAATCCCGGCGACTGGGCGTTCCATTGTCACAAGTCGCATCACACCATGAATGCGATGGGTCACAACGTCAGAAACATGATCGGAGTTTCGAAAAAGGATCTGGCCAGGGCCGTCGCCAAGCTGGCGCCCGGCGCCATGGCGATGGGATCGACCGGAATGGCCATGGGCGAGATGGAAATGCCGATGCCGGACAACACGCTGATGATGATGACCGGATCGGGACAGTTCGGGCCTATCGAGATGGGTGGAATGTTCACGGTGATGAAGATCCGCGAAGGGCTTGCGCGCGACGATTACAAGGACCCCGGTCCCTACAAGTTTCCCAAGGGCACGGTCGCGTATGAAATCGATGTGCCGCAGAGCGAGCCGCCGCGTCAGACCGGTGCGAAAGGCAGATCCGCAAAAGACAAGGCACCGAAGCCCACGGACATGAAAGGCATGAAGGGGATGAAAGGGATGTAATCGCACTACCGAAATCGTCGATTCATTAAGAACAAGGAGACACGCTATGAAGACTCTCAAGCCATCCGGAACCGCGCTCGTCGCAGCGGTGCTTCTCTCCACCGCTGCCTGGGCTGGAGCGGGCCCGTCGGGTCATGGCCATGACGAGGCGTTCTCCGCCGGAGAACCCGGCGATCCGAAAAAGCCGGCGCGCATCGTCCAGGTCACCATGGGCGAGATGGACGGAAAGATGATGTTCATGCCGTCCAGGCTCGAGGTGAAGAGGGGCGAACAGGTCAAGTTCGTGCTGCGCAACAACGGCGAGCTCGAACACGAATTCGTCCTGGCGAACACGGCGGAAAATCTCAAGCACGGCGAAGCCATGAAAAAGAATCCCGACATGGAGCACGACGATCCGAACGCAAAGCGGCTCGCGCCGAAGAAGGCGGTTGAGATCGTCTGGAAGTTCACCAAAACCGGCCAGTTCGAGTATGCGTGTCTAATTCCGGGGCATCGGGAGTCCGGCATGATCGGCACTGTGACCGTAAAGTAGCCCACGTGACCTAACCTCCATAGAAACAAGGATTCATATGAGAAATCTGAAGATCGCCGTCGTCCTTGCCTTGATCCTGACCTCCGCGGCTGCATTCGCGCAGAACGCCATGGTCCAGGGCGAAGTCAAAAAGATCGATGCTGCCGCCGCAAAAATCACACTCAAGCACGGACCGATCAAAAACCTCGAGATGGACGCAATGACAATGGTCCTGCGTGTCAACGATCCAGACATGCTCAAGAACTTGAAGGTAGGCGACAAAGTCAAGTTCGAAGCCGAGCGCGCCTCGGAGGGAGTGACCATCACGAAGATACAAAAGTCCAAGTGACCGGAGGTCGCTCGAATTTCGCTAACGAGGTGCGAAACAAGAAGGGTGGGCATCAATGGGGTTAGCACAGATCAAACCGAACAAAGGGAGTTCAAGATGAAGGTAAATAAGTTGGCAATTACCGCTCTCGCGTTGTCACTCGCGTGGCCGTCCGCTGGCGCATTAGCGCAGACAGCGATGGTTAACGGCGAAGTCAAGAAGATCGACGAAGCCGCCGGGAAAATCACCCTCAAGCATGGTCCCATCAAGAACCTCGATATGAACGAGGACGGAATGACGATGGTGTTCCGCGTCCAGGATCCTTCGATGCTCAAGCAGGTGAAGGTGGGCGATAAGGTCCAGTTCGAAGCCGAGCGGGCCACCGCCGGCATCACGATCACGAAGATGCAGAAGGGAAAATAGGGGCCGAAGCTTCCGGCGTCGTGACGCCGCCTTTTCGCATGGCGCCGGAGCTCGGGTCGAGATTGGAGAAACGAATGGAGGCATTGTTGCACCGAACCGACGAAGCCGCGGCAGGACGACCGCTCGCTTTCGATCGCGGGAGCGGAATGCTCACCGGCGCGGGCGCGCTCGATCGCATCGCGCTGCTGGCGTTGCAGGCGGGATCCCTGTTGACGCAACCATACGGACATCGCGGCTACAGGCTCGGCTGCAAGGCAGTCGCCAACTTCGTGCCACGGCGAGACATCGTCGTGCGGCTGAACGAGGACGCCGAATTCGCGATTCCCTTCTGCGACGGGTATTGGAGCAGATTGCTCAACCGAAGATACCACTATGAGGAGGAAATCGAAGCCTTCTTGAGGAGCGCCAAAGACGTCAGATACTCTTTCGTCGATTGCGGGGCCAACTTCGGGTACCGGTCCGCGCTCGCGTCCAGTCGGCCTTTCGGCGGTCAGCTTACGCTTGCAATCGAAGCGTCTCCCGATAACGCGAGGCGGCTTGCGACCAACGCGCACCTGAACGGCGACCGTTTCCGCTGGCTCAACGCCGACGTCGGCGAAAAATCGGGGGGATTCGCGCGCATCACCGGCGCTCGCCACGAAACATTCGGACCGCTCGTCCTGGCCGAGCACGAGTCCGAAGCAGTGCCGGTCGTCTCGCTCGACGGCCTTGCCAACGACGGCCTCGTCGATCCGACGCTACCCGTCGTGATCATGCTCGACGTCGAGGGAGTGGAGATCGAGGCCTTGAGCGGCGCGCAAGGACTGCTGCAGCGCGATTGCGTCGTGATCTGCGAAGAGCATGGGCTCGACCGGACGCACGGTATCACGCGACATCTGATCGAGGCATTGGCCCTCAGGGTGTTCGTGGACGACGAGGGAGAACGTCGGTTCATGCGGCTCGACCGAGTCGAGCGCCTCGATCGGATCAAGAAGCACGCCTGGGTCGGCTACAACGTCTTCGCGACCTCCAGCGCGCTATGGGAGGAGCGGTTGCTCGCGGCAACATGGAGGCATCGATGATCGCGTCGCCGCCGCGCATGAGCCACCTGCCACAAGAGAGCGGTGCGACGATCGTCCCGTTTGCGACAGCCCGGATTGCCATTCGCTACCGCGACGCTGCGGTGATTACATTCAATGTTGATGCAGGAGTTCCTTCGTAGCGCAGATGTCTTGACCCAAACACGGTGAAAACCTGGCGAGGTCTGGTCGACAGCGCGTGCTGGTGCGCGCATGAACACCAGTTGAGTCATGCGTCCCGTAGTTTTCGAAGTCGCGGAACAACCGTTCAACGGTCGTTCGTGAGCGTGTTTTCAATCAACGGAGAATGTGTGATGCGAAATACTCCGGAAGATGTGCGCGGCGTACGTCCTGATCGCGTTTGCGCTGTCCATGCCATCTTTCGCCGACGATGCCGGTCAGGCCTAGATGAAGTCGATGGAAAAGATGAACGCGGACTTGAAGAAGGGCATGGATCCGGATGCCAGCATCGGGTTGATTGCTATCGGATCACATGCGTGGTTTGATTATTCGGTCAATTAGGAGGAAGAGAAATGAATGTCTGTAAACTGTTAGTTGCCGCGAGTGTCATGTCCTTCGTTGCGTTCCCCGCGATGGCGCAGACGAGTTCTGGAGAAGGAAAGGGCGGCAGCCACCACTACTCTGGTGGACCCAAGTCCGAAGGTCCTCATCACATTGGCCCCAAGAAGCAGAAGACGGGCTCAAAGAAGTCCGGTCCGAGCGGGAGCCATCATTACAGCGGCGGCCCGCGTGAACCCCACCACATCGGTCCAAAGTAACAGTGACTGGACTGAGGTGATTCTGCACGCGGCGGGATCGCCTCTTCTCAGCATCGCTATTCCTTAATGTGCCTTTGCGACGTTAGTTCAGCGAAGCCTCGACCTTGATTGTTTCGTCGAGATCGCCAAGCACTAAGACTCCGAATCCAAGCTGCCGATGCTCACCGCAGCGGGAGTTTATCGTCCGCCGTACCGGAGGTCAGCGATTGTTGCGTGGATCGAAGCGTCGGCCCAAACTAACCTCATCGCTGTATTGACCATGGCTCTCAGCTGCCTCATCGCCCACAGGGTCTCGTTGAGCGTACCGGCGTCTTGGATAAGCGCGATCAAATCGTTCCATTCGAAGGCGCGGAAACTCATCATTAAGAAATGGAGAAAGAGACGTTGGCTGACGAGACCTTTAGCGGTACGGCCGGTTGGGCCCTAAGACCTGTATGGCGCCGGATTCGAGATGTAATCGCCGTCCGATCCGTACTGCCCAAGTCCCAGCGCGACGTCCGTCTGGACCTATTTCGAGGTCTGGCAAATTGGCTGATCTTCCTTGGGCACATTCCGGACAGCTTACTCGCATGGTTCACGACGCGAAACTACGGCTTTAGCGATGGAGCCGATCTCTTCGTGCTGATTTCCGGCTACACGGCGACGTTTGTTTTCGGCAAGATGATGATGGAGCGGGGCTTCGTCATCGGCGCTACCAGGGTGTTGCGCCGGGTCTGGCAGCTCTACGTTGCCCATTTGCTGATCTTCATTTTTTACCTCACTGCGGTTCACTATCTTTCGCATAAGTTCGACGACCCGCATCTGATGGATCAATTCAACGTCACATCCCTGATGAACGTGCCCGTCGAGACTCTCTTGCAAGGTCTCCTGCTCAAGTTCAAGCCGCTTAATCTCGATGTTCTGCCGCTCTACATCGTGCTGATGGCCGCGTTCCCGATCTTCCTTTGGTTCATGTTGCGATGGCGCAATGCGGTGATGATCGGATCTATCGGCCTGTATCTGGCTACTCGCCATTACGGCTGGAATTTTGCCTCCTATCCTGCGGGCGTTTGGTACTTCAATCCGCTCACTTGGCAGCTGCTCTTTGTTTTCGGAGCCTGGCTGGCGCTCGGGGGAGCTGCGGCGAATCGAGGGCTTCTGCAATTTCGCAGCCTTTACGTCCTGAGTATCGGCTTCGTTCTGTTTGCTCTCGCCATTACGCTGGCTGAGCGGATTCCCGAATTGCGGCAGTTCGTTCCTGACGCGATCGCAGAGACATTTATTCCGAACGACAAGACGAATCTCGCGCCTTACCGGGTGATCCATTTGGTTAGCCTAATGTTCATCGTCGTCTCGCTCATTCCGGTCGATTGGCCGGGGCTGAAATGGCCAATCTTCAAGCCGATGATTAGATGCGGTCAGCAGTCGCTGCCTGTCTTTTGCGTTGGCCTGTTCCTGTCCTTCATCGCGCACTTCGTGCTGGGCTTCGGGTCAGTGGGAGTAGTGGCCCAGCTCCTGGTCGGTGCCGCGGGTCTTTGGATCATGACGATGGTCGCCTACTATCGGGCTTGGTCGAAGGAGGTCGACAAGGGTTTACCTTCGGGCGGCAAGTTGCCGAAAGGGGAGGCTCGGGGTGAGCCGTAAGCCATTCTGAAGGATGAAAGCGTTCCCACATAACGGTGATGTAACCAGCCAAGGATGAGCATCAAGGATGTCGGCTGGTATAACGCCGGTGAGGAGAAGGCACGGTGTCTAATTGGTGTCCAACATCTCGACACGTGAAGAGCAGTTTGCGGTGTCCTTGGCTGGCCGCATCGACATTCGCGCTCAACGCGGGTTCTTCATTCCGGTCGGTGTTGGTGCATAGGAACTCCAGCTGCGGCTGTTGGGCCGGGCAACTGTCCAAAATGACCGAAGAAATGACCAATTCCGCTACGATCCGTAGGCTCCTCAGCGTGCCGGCGTCACGGCGCATGCCGCGGTAGTTTGGGGGCTGTATTTGGAAGGCTAGGTGCCACTCTAACGCGACAAAAACGAAGCAACTCCGATTCGCAGGAACGTCGTTCGCGAGGTGGCGTTTGCAAACCAGCTAAAGTCCGGTCCGAAATTCGGGTCGACTCAACTGCATGGAGATACTCAGGAGCAATAAGTCTGGCCGTCGCCGTGGAGGGGATACCGGCGAAGGCGACACCACTCTTAAGAGCTTCGGCGACTACGCGCTGATCGTAGGCAACGGCTGCCGATGGTTCTGACGCCGAGATGGACATCGCTTTCGGACGCAGCGGCAGCGAGTATCTGTACTCCCGAAGACGACGTTTTGGTGCACCAGTTTTTGCGTCCGGTAGCATCGTCGACGTGCGCTCGTTCGTCGCCGGCATGAATCGACCCTTCGCTCCCTGCCGATCAGGATCAGAAACCGATCGGTCCGATCGAGACTGAACGACGTCGTTCGAGGCATCGACCAGGACTCGAAGATACAAGATTACTGAGTGGGGTCAGCCGGTTGGCCAATAGTATGCTTCGGAAAGGTCACCTGAATCGATCATCGAGAGTTTGGAAGCGAGGAAGATCAAGAACAACTTTGAGCCCACCGAGCGGTGAGGTATCGAGAGCGATATCGCCGCCGTAAAGTCGTACGAGATCGCGCACGATCGAAAGGCCAAGTCCAGAGCCGGGGGCCTGACTGTCCCAGCGCTCACCGACGTTGAAGACCACCTCGAAGGCTTCCGGCGGCAGCCCAGGTCCATCATCCTCGACCACAACACTAACGGTGTGCTGAGGCGATCCATCGGCACAATACAGCAGCACGCGTCCCTTTGCGTGCTTGCACGCATTGTCGACCAGGTTTGCCAACATCTCGTTGAGGTCTTGCGCGTCGCATGCCGCCGTCAGGCTTAACGGAATGCCGTTCTCGATCACGATTCCCTTGGGTTGGTATAGCCGCGAAAGGGCACTGGTCACTTCCGCGCCGGCCCTTCCGACAGAGGCGAGCGTTCCTGGAACCGAGTGCATCGCAACCGCACGGGCACGTGCAATCTGGTAGTCAATCTGTGTCTGCATTCGCCTACATTGGTCCAGGATGATCACCGACGACTGCGGCAAGCCTTTGTCCTCGATGCGATAGGCCTCGTCAGTCAGAATCGCAAGGGGTGTCTTGAGCCCGTGTGCCAGGTTTCCAGCCTGCGCCCGCGCGCGAATCATTAGTGCGGTCATCGACTTCAGCATGGCGTTCAAATCGTCGACCAAGGGCTGCACCTCCTGCGGGAAGTTGCCTTGCAAGTTCTTCTCGCTTCCGGACCGCACCCGGTTCAGGGCATTACGCAGGTAGTTCAAGGGCCGCAATGCAAACAGAATGAGTCCGCTCGCTGCGATGATCATCGAACTGGCGAAAGCGCCCATCGACCAGACTAGTGTACTGTTGAAGCCTTGAAGGACACTTTCTAAGTGACGGCGGTCAGTGCCTATAATAAAGCGTAGTGGCGGGTCTGTAGTGTTGTACCAGTGCGCACGCTCGGCAATGAGAACCTTACCGGTCGGGCCGTCAATCATGTGGGTGTGAATGGTAGCATTCGGCCGATCGTCAGTTGGGATGCGTAGCATCCCTCCCTGCAACGAGCCGGACCGGGCCAAGATGCTTCCTGGCTTCTGGATCTCCCAATAATAGCCGGAGAGGGGCACGTCGTAGCGCGGATCGCTCAACGGACGTTGTAGGTGAGAGCCCGACGATGTGATGGTTGCAAGTCCCTGTAATTCGTCCAGGTGGACGTAAAGTTCCTCGTAAAACTGTTGGGTGACATGCGTCTTGAAGACCGTTGAAAGTGCGACACCGGATATGAGCACCCCAATGAGGATCCATACGATAGCAACGCCGATCAGTCGGCCTTTGAGGCTCGTCATGCGTAACGCCATTAATCCATCCGATATCCGAGACCGCGAACGGTCTTGATCAGATTGTGGCCAAGCTTGCGCCGCAGCCGGCTGACATACACCTCGATGGTATTGGACTCGCGGCTATCTTCGAGAGCGTACAGGTGATCGATTAGGTCTTGCTGCGAAATTACCCGTCCTACGCGGTGCAGGAAACAGTTGAGCATGCGGTACTCGCTTGCAGTTAACTCCACTGGCTCGCCGTCGCGCGTAACGCGGCTCGATACAGGGTCGAGCGAAATGCCGCGATGCTCAAGCAACGGGTTCGCAATCCCGGACGCGCGGCGTATGAGCGCTCTCAGCCGCGCCGCCACTTCGGGGATGTGGAACGGTTTTGTGATGTAGTCGTCGGCGCCCGCGTTCAGGCCATCGACCTTCTCCGCCCATGTCCCGCGCGCAGTAAGAACGAGGACTGGAAGTTTGCTGTTTGCCGCTCGCCATCGTCGCAAGACATCCAAGCCTTGCATTCCGGGGAGGCCCAGGTCCAGCACGGCGGCATCGTAGGGCTCGGTTGATCCCAATGCGTGACCGTCAGGGCCGTCAGCCGCATGTTCAACCACGAAGCCACTCGCCGTCAACCCGGTGATCAGGCGCCGGGCAATCTCGTCATCATCTTCAATCAGAAGAATACGAATGGATGCCTCCTCGAATTCCAACCTCTCTTTATCACGGACAAGCTGAAACGTACCTGAAAACGCCAAGCCAGCCGGCGGATCGCCTTCAGGCTCCTTTCAGATACGCATGCCATGAGACGGGCCCCAAGTCTGGTTTCGACGATGGAGACGGTTCCATGCGCTGCCCGCGGCTGAAATATCTGCTGGCTCTTCTGTCGCTTATGCCCCTGGCGACACGCGCCGGCGCCAAAGATCTTGCCGTCACCCAGGCGCAGGTGGATCGCCTCGAAATCCGCCTTCAGAAAGTTCAGCCCGCGCAAACCGAAGCCGTCGCCCTGCTTCCGGCCACGGTCGTGCCGGCAACCAACGCGCGCGTTGTCGCCGCGGCGCCGTTCGCGGGAACGGTCACGCAGATGCACGTTCTGCCGGGCCAGTCCATCAGGAAAGGCGAACCACTCGTCACCGTTGCCAGCCGCGAATTCCTCGAAGCCATGAGCAGGCTCAATCAGTCCGAGGCTGAGCTTCAAATGGCGGAAACGGTCGCGACACGCGCCCGCAGGCTGGTCGACAAGGACGTCGCAACGCCGGTCAAGGCCGAGGAGGCAGAGGCGCAAGCCGCCAAAATCCGTGCGCTGACTGACGACCAAAAACGACTTGTCGCGATCGGAGGCATCTCGCAGGGAGCCCCCGGGAACTACACATTGCCAGCCCCTGCCGACGGCAGGGTGGTGGAAACCCGCGTGTTACCAGGTGAAAAGCTCGATGCTATGGGAGCGGCGGTCGTGATCGACACCAGCGAGCAGCTTTGGCTGGAAGCGCAAGTGCCGGCCGACCTCATTGGTCGCATCCATCCAGGTGACCGTGTGCAGGTCGCGGACGGACCGATCGGCAAGGTGATCTCAATCGGGGGCGCGCTTGACCGCATGACGCGGTCAGCGACAATGCTGGCCGAGGTGCCGCCGCGGTCCGGCCTTGTTGCCGGGCAGATGACCGCAGTGAGCATCATTCGTCCCGCTGCTGCAAGTGGACTCGAAGTGCCGGCCACGTCGGTCGCATGGATCGGCGAGGGCAATGCTGTTTTCGTGCGAAACGACACCGGCTTCGTCGTGGTGCCCGTTCGACTCAAGGGCAAGACGACGGCGGCTGCCACAATCGAAGGCGATTTGACGCCAGGACAGATGGTGGCTGCAAGCGGTCTTTCGCAACTTGAAAACCTCATTCCCAGGGAGTGAGTAATGCTGCGCCGCTTAATCGAGTTCGCCCTGACACAGCGCGTTTTTGTCTTGTTGGTCGCGGTGCTCATCGTCGGAGTTGGCGGTTACGCGTTTCAAAATATCCCGATCGATGCCTTCCCGAATATCGCGCCCGTTCAAGCGAAGATCATCTTGAAGGCGCCGGGCATGACGCCGGAAGAGGTTGAGACCCGCGTTATCACCCCGCTTGAAATGGAACTGCTTGGCATTCCGCACCAGACCATTCTGCGCGCTTCCGCCAAGTACGCCATCGCGGATATCACCATTGATTTTGTGGACGGGACTGACATCTATTGGGCGCGCCAACAGGTGGCCGAACGGCTGGCCGGCGTGCGGGGGGATTTGCCCGCCAACGTCTCCGGGGGTCTCGCACCGATCTCGACGCCGCTGTCCGATGTATTCATGTTCACCATCGAAGGAGGCGGCCTTTCGCTTGAAGAGCGGCGCACCCTGCTGGATTGGACGATACGGCCGGCGCTGAGAACCATTCCGGGCGTTGCCGACGTCAACGCGCTCGGCGGCCTCGTCAAGACCTTCGAGGTGACGCCGGATAGCGCGGCGTTGGCAGCCTCCGGACTCGACGTCTCAAAGCTGATCGCGACGATTCAAGCCAATAATCGCAATGACGGCGCGGGGCGCCTCGGCGAAGGCGAAAAAGCGCTGGTGGTGCGCGCTGAAGGCGCCATCCAGACGCCGCACGACCTCGAGCAAATCGTACTCAAATCCGAGGGCGGGAAAATCCTCCGGGTGCATGATGTCGCCAAGGTCCGCATCGGCAGCCTCACGCGCTATGGCGCGGTTACGAAAGACGGAAAAAGTGAGGCGGTCGAAGGGCTTGTGTTGTCGCTCAGAGGCGCTGACGCCAATGCACTCGTCAAGGCCGTCCGCCAGCGGCTCGACGAGTTGAAACCAAGCCTGCCTGACGGCGTTCGCCTCGAAGCCTTCTACGACCGCTCGGATCTCGTCCAAAGCGCCGTTGGAACGGTCAAGAAAGCTCTCATTGAGGCCACCGTTCTCGTCGTCCTGCTCCTCCTCGCCTTTCTGGGAAATCTCAGGGCGGCCCTCGTTGTCGCCGTGACGCTGCCGTTTGCGGCGCTCGTCACCTTCATCATGATGCAGGCGTTCGGGATGTCGGCCAACCTGATGAGCCTCGGCGGCCTCGCCATTGCCCTCGGCCTCATCGTGGATGCCGCGGTTGTTGTCGTTGAAAACGCGGTCGAGCGTCTCAATCATGATCCTGGCGACGGCAAAGTGCCGCTCCTGCATCAGATTTATCGGGCGGCAAGCGAAGTCGCGGTTCCCGTCGTGTCGGGCATTTTCATCATTTGTCTGGTGTTTCTACCGCTGTTGTCGCTGCAGGGCCTGGAGGGCAAGCTGTTCGCTCCCGTTGCGTTGACGATCATCTTCGCCCTCAGCGGCTCTCTGGTTCTGTCGCTCACGCTGATCCCGGTCCTATCGTCCTTTCTGCTGCGCGGCGGCAATCATGGCGAGCCTTTGCTGATGCGGCTGCTGACCCGTGGATACGGCCCGCTGCTCAGAACGTGTCTCGCTCATCCGCTGCCGGTCTATCTCGTTGCTCTCGGCGGGATTGGTCTTGCCGTGGTGGCTTATGGAGCCGTCGGCAAGACGTTCATGCCGAGCATGGACGAGGGCTCCGTCATCATGCAGACGATCAAGTTGCCTTCGATCAATCTCAAGACCAGCATCGACGCCGATCTTCTGATCCAGCGCACCTTGCTCGAAAAGGTGCCCGAAATCGATCGCGTGATCTCGCGTGTCGGCTCTGACGAATTGGGCCTCGACCCCATGGGTCCGAATGAGACCGATGCCTTTCTCGTCTTGAAGCCGAAAGATCAGTGGCGCGTGCCTGACAAGGACTGGCTGGTCGCGCGCTTGCGTGAGGCGATGACCGATCTGCCGGGAATGGAATTCGCGTTCACGCAGCCTATCGAGATGCGCACATCGGAGATGCTGACCGGCGCCCGGGGCGACCTTGCGATTAAAATTTTCGGGCCTGATCTCAAAGTGCTGTCCGAGTTGGCAGGTCAAGTCCAATCGACTCTTCGAAAGGTCCCAGGCGCAACCGAGGTATCGACGGTCTCGAACGACAAGGTTGATTATTTGCAGATCGACGTTGACCGCTTGGCGGCAGGCAGGGTCGGTTTATCGGTCACCGGCATTCAGGATGAATTGCGCACGCTGCTTGAAGGCGGCTCCGCCGGGCTTGTTGCAGAACCGCAGCGGCGGACCAACATCGTGGTGCGCGGGCCAGAGGCCATTCGCGACTCGCCTGAACTGTTCAGCCGGATGCAGCTCGCGGCCGGCGACGGCGGTCTTGTGCGGATCGGGGATGTTGCGCGCGTCGGGCGCAAGGTTGGCGCCGTCAAGATCGATCGTGAAAACGCTTCGCGCTTTGCTATCGTGCAGGGCTACGTGTCGGGCCGCGATCTTGTCGGTTTCGTGAAGGACGCCCAGAAGGCGGTTGCCGAGAAGATCCAGCTTCCGTCAGGATACCGGCTCGTCTGGGGTGGCCAGTTCGAGAACCAGCGCCGTGCCGCAGCCCGGCTTGCGATCGTCATCCCGATTGCACTGAGTCTCATCTTCATTGTCCTTTTCGCAACATTGCGCTCTATGCGCCAGTCACTGCTTATTCTTGCCAACGTGCCCTTTGCTTTAGTCGGAGGCATACTGGCCCTGTGGGTCTCCGGCGCGTACCTGTCGGTACCTGCTTCCGTCGGTTTTATCGCCCTGCTCGGTATCGCCGTGCTCAACGGGCTGGTTCTGGTCAGTTATTTCAATCAGCTGTTGGACAGCGGGATTTCGCTCGATCGGGCCATTTATGAAGGCTCGGTCCGACGGCTCCGGCCAGTTCTCATGACGGCTAGCATCGCTGCCTTCGGGTTGGTGCCGCTGCTGTTCGCAGACGGGCCCGGTTCGGAAATCCAAAAGCCGCTCGCGATCGTGGTCATCGGCGGTCTTGTCACCTCAACGGCCTTAACGCTGGTTCTTCTGCCTATCCTGTTTCGACGCTTCGGCGTCCCCAATGGTCAAACCACCCTGCGCACTCGGAGCCTCGAATGGACAAGTCCTTATGCAAGCTCACGCTCGTCTTTCCCCCAAGCGGAGAGGACGTAGTCGTCGAGTTTCTGCTGAGAGCCAATCCACCCGTTAGCGGTTTTACGACATGGGTTGCGGACGGACACGGTCTCGACTTCACCGAAGCAAGCATCAACGAGCGGGTGCGGGGGCGGGTGAAGCGCAGCGTGCTGGTCGCGGTGCTGCCACGACAAGGGGTGACGAGTTTGCTAGACGGTCTGCGAGAAAATGCCCGGGTTGCCAACCTCACGCATTGGATCGAGCCCGTCGACAGCTTCGGCAGGCTGACCGCGATCACGGGTGATGTGGAGGTCAAACCCAAAGAGACGAGTAGCCTGGGTCCCTCACATATCCTTGACGCCTCACCAGAGTGCCGATGCTCATAGCGGTCCAGAGTATAGAAACAACGAGCCTTTAGGATTCTCCGCATGTTGAAACGAACGAGATATTAAACATGAAAGATCGCAAGCCTGGCTGGTCTTGGACCACCCGCCTTCTCCATCTTCTGCTCGCCGTGTCTGTGACCCATCAGCTGTTCATAAGCCTCGTGATGGTGGTTCCTCAAGATAATCGTCCGGGCGACATACTATTTTCGCTCCACGAGAACGTGGGGCTGGCTACGTTTGCTATCATTCTCTCCTATTGGTCTTGGCTGGCCTTGCGCCGGTCGGACAGAGGTGCCCGCGCCTTATTTCCTTGGTTCTCGAAAAGCGCCCGAACCGCCGTTGTCAATGATGTTCTTGCGCATCTCGCGAGCTTGCGCCGTCTGCGCTTGCCTGCTTTGGAGGAACAACCGCTTGCCGCTGCGGTCCATGGGCTCGGCTTATTGACAGCGACCATAATGGCGAGTACCGGCGCCGTCGCATGGTCTTCACTCCTGCCCAAAGCTACGACGGCGATGATTTGGGAGGTGCATATGACATTAGGTAACGTGATGTGGGCCTACTTGATCGGCCACGTCACACTAGCGCTCTTACACGAGTTCGCTGGCGAGCGGCGGCTTCGGAGGACTTTCAGTTTGCGGTTTTCGATCAGCAACAGCGGGACGAGTCCGCTGAAGATAAAGTCGCCTAGACAAACTTCCTCGGGGTCGATCATGGAAGATAAGCGGTCGCATCCGCGGACGAGAGTTTTTAAGGCCGGCACGATCTCCTTTGGCGGCGGGGCGATCTCCTGCACGGTCAGAAATCTCACAGCCGCTGGAGCATTGTTGGAGATTGAGGGTCCAGCGGGAATTCCAAAGAAATTCACGCTTGTGATTGTAGCGGACGAGTTTCGAAGAGCTTGCCGGGTTGTTTGGATGAGTGAAAAAAGGCTCGGCGTCACCTTCGACGCAGTCTGAACCACAGAGACCAAATTTAGCGGCTAAAGGAGCATTCCATGTTGCGCATATTCATCGCACTGATGGTGTGTCTGACCCCGACTGGAGCAAACGCGCGCGCGTCGGGAATGGCGCCGGGCAAATTCTCCACGTTATCATACGAGCAGCTGCAGCGACTTCCGCCGCCTATTCACAAGGCGCTTAAAGCAGCGCAGCTACTGTGCACGGACGACGCAATAAATATTCGAACGGGGTTTCTGCGATACCTGAAAGGAACGACGGACGAAGAGTTTATCGCAGTCCACTTCGACCAGTTCGAGTGCTTCAATCGAGATGCTCTTTGTTCGCCGAACGGCTGCCTTCACCGCGTCTTCGTTTCGAAAGGAGGCATCCTTCGCGAGGTTTGGCGAGGGGACGTTTTGGAAATCGACATGTCTACTGAATCAGGTAGGCCATCCATCGACGTCGATTGCAGCCGACGCGGTTCGTTTTGCCGCTACCGGATGCAGTGGAATGGCAAGCGGTTTCGTTAAGGGCAAGATACGCTCCGATTAAGGGCGAGGAGTCTGATATCGTCCATTGCGTTGAACACGCGATTGCGGCGGCCGGGATGCTGCTTCACATGTTTCCCGTCCCGCGTGATAATGGGTCGCGAGTATTCGCCGACTCGTTTGCTCGCGGCCTTCGTGATCGTCGGTTTCGTAGCTGCGTAGCTGGTGACACCAGTATCGGCAAAGCATCTGGCTGCTGCTGAGATGACGGATATGGCCGCGATGCTGTCCTGACGGCCAGAAGAGTAGTACTGCGAGGATTGCCCGCCTGTCGCGATGTACATGCTGACCATCGCTCAGGCCGAGCCGTCCTCTACAAACGGTATCCAGGTGTCTTGACCCGAAGGCTGTTTGCTCTCACCGGCGTCTCTACGCCGTCTGCTGCTGCGGCGGCCTTAGCGTCGGGGGTAAAAGCATGAAGCGCGACCAACGAATGCGGCTTCCCGTGTCGAGCCGCAAGCGTTGGAGGTTTGTGACGTCGCGTCAGAATCTTAGGACGATGATTCTCTATCCTTACCAGAACGCCGTGGCTCTTGGCGATCATCTGGTTGCCCTGTGCACGGCGTCCTTCCTGCACCGCGCCGCCCCGTACCTCGCCACGACGACCGTGCGGTTGCCCGATTCCGTAACCCCTTCTGGCGCCGTGCATCCAGGTGGTGCCGACCGCTGCGCCGCGGTTCACCGAAATTTTGCCGACTTCAAGCTCGACTTAGATCGAGACGCGCTCGTCGCCGCCGATCTCGGAAACCGTGACGTTCAAGTCTTGCCTTCGATGGGCCGGTGCATGACCATCTCTGTCCAGCCCGCCTTCGGCCGGAAAATGCTATCTTCCTTGATCTTGGTCTGCGTAGCCTCGGATAACGGAAGTAACGCTTGCGCTGTTGCCGCGTTCTCGCTCAAGCTTCTTCTGGTCCAAATAAAGATTGCACGCCGACCAGGCACCACCCGACCGTCTGCCGGACCAATTATTCCTGCTCTGCAGTTGGGTGGACTCTGAACCGGGAGTTTTGCGCGGCAGCATCGATTCCTTCGCGGACTTTAAATCCTCGGATATGGATGCGGAGTACCGTGGGGAGTAGTGGTGCTGTACACGCGCCTCGATCGGCCCTGAAGGCCATGCTTGCCACGCGCAGGAGGGTCAATGCCCGTGGCCTGCCGGCTCCGTTATGCGAAATTCCCGAATTTCCTCCCTGCCATTAGCCGACAAAATAAGCCGCGCGTTGAATTCATGCGGCTCGTCCGGCGCAGACTGGCTCTCGAGCGTGGAAAGATCTCCCGACGACGGTAAAAGAACGAGGATTTCGGGCCGCCCGGCGCGGTCGATCGTCACGACCGCGTTCAACCCGTCGGCCCACCGGTCCAGGGTCAGCCGCATTCGTTCCCCGGCCGGCGTGCGCGCAATCGAAAGCTCCCCCTCCGCCAGTTCGCTGCGAACCTGGAATGGCTCAGGAGCGTGATGCGCTCCCGGTTGGGCCTCTTGGGATGTGGATGATACCCGGACGTTCGCAACGGACAGGGCGGGTACATGCTCGAGCATCTCATGCCGGAGGTTTTCAGCCAAACGGTCTGCGTCGGCCACGGGCATATCGGCGAGGACGCGGACACCGACGTCCGCGAGCAGGCGATGTCCCAACCAGCGCGCCTTGACGTCAAGGACCTCACGGACGCCGTCGACGTGCCCGGCGGCGTGCCTTATCTCGTCGGTGACCGCGGGGTCGACTCCGTCGAGCATCCGAACGAACACCGCCTTGGACGACTGCCAGACGATGCCGAAGATGGCGATGGTGATGAGAAGTCCGATGATCGGGTCCGCCAGCGGAAATCCCAGCCACACGCCGATCGCACCGAAGACCACCGCCAGACTGGTGAAGCCGTCGGTGCGCGCGTGATAACCGTCGGCGATAAGGGCCGCGCTGTTGATCTCGCGCCCGACCCGGATCCGGAAGACGGCGACGGCCTCGTTCCCGAGAAATCCGATGATGCCGGCGGCCACCACCCAGGGAATGAAAGCGATGCTTTGCGGGTGGATAAGGCGGTCCACGGCTTCGTAGCCTGCGAACACGGCGCTGAACAGGATGATCGCCACGATGGCCACCCCGGCCAGGTCTTCGGCGCGTCCGAGACCATATGTGAAGGTTTTGCTCGGCTTGCGGCGCGCCAGCACGAACGCGATCCAGAGAGGAATCGCGGTAACCGCATCCCCGACGTTATGGATGGTATCGGCCAGGAGCGCGACGCTGCCCGAGATCACCACGACCACCAGCTGCAAGGCCGAGGTAAGCGCCAGCACGACGAACGACCATTTGATCGCCCAGATGCCGCGTGTCGTCGTCGCGATGGTGGGATCTATCGACCCGTGCGTGTGGCCATGACCCTTGCCATCGCCCGGCCCGTGGCCGAGCCCCAGCGATTGCCCTTGGGGCGACATCCCGAACCATTCTTGGATTTGCTTCAACATGTCATAACCTTCGGTTTCTATTCGGCTGCGCGGCTTGGGATGAATGCACTGTCGGGCTTCGGCTGTGCTTGGGCAGGTGCGAAGTAGGAGTAGAGGGCCGGCAGGACCAGAAGCGTCAGTAGCGTCGCGCTCAGCAGGCCGCCGATGACGACAGTCGCCAATGGCTTCTGCACTTCGGCCCCCGTACCCGTCGCGATGGCCATGGGCACGAAACCCAGCGAGGCGACCAGTGCGGTCATGATGACAGGGCGAAAGCGAGTGAGGGCGCCCTGGCTGATGGCCAGGTTCGTGTGGACACCTTCCAGAATTAGTTTCCGGATCTGTGTGAGCATCACCAGTCCGTTAAGGACCGCGACACCCGACAGGGCGATGAAGCCGACCGCCGCCGAAATCGAAAACGGCATGCCGCGCAGCCAGAGTGCGGCGATGCCGCCGGTCAGCGCCAACGGCACGGCGCTGAAGACGATGAGGGCGTCACGCGGCGAGCCGAGCGCGCCGAACAGGAGAAGATAGATCAATAGAAAACAGCCCGGCACGACGATCATCAGACGCTGACGCGCGACGGAGAAGTTCTCGAACTGTCCGCCCCAGGTCAGGAAACTCCCCGGTGGGAGCTTGACCTGCTCGTCGACCCTGGTCTGCGCCTCCGAGACCAGGGAGCCAATGTCCCGTCCGCGGACTTCGGCGGTCGCGACGACACGCCGCTTGCCGTTTTCGCGGCTGATCTGGTTGGCGCCCTCGGTCTGCTCGAACGTGGCCACGGTCCGCAGCGGGACGGACGAGGAAGGAGCGTTCGGATTGGCGTTCGGAAGCGGGACCGGAAGGTCCTCGAGTGCGGAGATGTCGTTGCGCAGCGCATCGTTGAGGCGCACGACGATCTGGAATCGGCGGTCGCCCTCGAAGACGAGTCCCGCGGGACGTCCGCCCACGGCGGTCTCGATCAGGTCCTGCACCAACGCCAAGCTGAGACCGCGCCGGGCTATCTCGGATTTGTCTATCTTGATCTCGAGAAACGGAAGACCCGCCGTCTCCTCCACCTTGACGCTCTCGGCGCCATCGACCTTGCGCAGCACGTCCGCGATCCGGGCTGCCGTGCGCTGCATCTCCGCAAAGTCGTCCCCGAAGACCTTTACGGCAAGGTCTTCCCGTACCCCCGCAATCAGTTCGTTGAACCGCATCTCGATGGGCTGCGAGAAGCCGACCTTGTTGCCCGGAAGCTTGGTGGCTTCGGCCTCGATGCGCTTGATCAAGTCGTCCTTCGTCAGCCTGGGGTCCGGCCACTCGTTCTGCGGCCTGACGATGATGTAGGTGTCCGAAGAGCTCGGAGGCATCGGATCGGCGGCTAGATCCGGCGTTCCGGTGCGCGAGAAGACGAAAGCGACTTCGGGAAACTTGCTGATCTGGCGTTCGATCAGAAGCTGCATCCGCTGCGACTGTGCCAGCGCCGTACTCGGCACGCGTTTGACCTCCATGACGATATTCTTCTCATCGAGCGTCGGCGTGAATTCCTGCCCGAGCCGGCCGAACAGCAGAATGGCCCCGACGAACATCAGCGCGGCCGCCACCATCACCGGCAGCGGCCTTGCAATCGTCCGGCTCAGCAAGGGCGCGTAACCGGACTTCAGCCGCCGGACGAAATAGTTCTCATCCTCGCGCACGGGCTTCGAAACCGCGATCGCGATGGCGGCCGGGACGAAGGTGAGAGAGACGACGAATGCGGTCGCGAGCGCGATCATGACCGTCAGCGCCATTGGCTCGAACGTCTTGCCCTCGACGCCCGTGAAGGCGAGGAGGGGAACGTACACCAGGATGATGATGATCTGGCCGTACACCGTCGGACGGATCATCTCCGAGGTCGAAGCCGTCACCGTGGACAGCCGCTCTTCGAGCGACAAGGTTCGGCCCAGTCCGCGCTGCCGTTCGGCGAGATGGCGCAGGCTGTTCTCGGCGATGATGACGGCGCCGTCGACGATGAGGCCGAAGTCGAGCGCGCCCAGGCTCATGAGGTTGGCGCTGATCCGCCCTTGCAGCATGCCGGTAGCGGTGATGAGCATCGTCACGGGGATCACGCAGGCGGTGACGAGGGCCGCGCGCAGGTTGCCGAGCAGCAGAAAGAGGACGGCGATGACGAGGAGCGCGCCTTCGGCCAGATTGCTCGCCACCGTTTGGATGGTCGCGTCGACCAGTTGCGTCCGGTTCAATACGGTATGCGCATAGATGCCCGGCGGCAGGGTGCGGCTGACCTCCTTGATCCGGACGTCGGCGGCGGCGGCAACCGTTCGGCTGTTGCCGCCGATCAGCATCAACGCCGTACCGAGCACGACCTCGCGCCCGTCCACACTGGCGCTGCCGGTGCGCAATTCGCGCCCGATCGCGACGTCGGCAACGTCCCGCACCCGCACGGGAATGCCGCCGCGGGTGGTGACCACGATGTTGGAGATGTCGTCCATGTTCTCGACGCGCCCGGCGGCGCGCACGACGTAACCTTCTCCGTTCTGCTCGATGTAGTTCGCCCCGCGGCTGACATTGTTGGCCTCGATGGCGGCGATCACCTGACCAAACGACAAGCCGTAACCCACCAGCTTCGCCGGATCCGGCTGGACCTGGAACTGCTTGACGAAGCCACCGATGGCATCGGCGCCGGCGACGCCCGGCACCGACTTCATCTGCGGACGTATTACCCAATCCTGCACCGTGCGCAGGTACACCGTCCGCTGGAACTCATCGGCCAGACGCTCGCCTTCCGGCGTCAGATAGCTTCCGTCGGTTTGCCATCCCGGTCGGCCGTCGTGGACAGGAGCGGTCGTGCCGGGCTTTTCGTATTCGACCGCCCACCAGTAGATCTCGCCGAGCCCCGTGGAAACCGGGCCCATCCTGATGTCGACGCCCGGCGGCAGGCTGGGCTTGGCGTCGTTGATCCGCTCGGACACCAGTTGCCGCGCGAAGTAGATATTGGTGCGGTCGGCGAACACCGCGGTGATCTGCGCAAAGCCGTTACGGGAGAACGACCGAGTGGACTCCAGTCCCGGTATTCCCGCGAGCGCGGTCTCCAACGCGACGGTGACCTGCTTTTCGATCTCAACCGGCGTCAGCGACGGCGCGACGGCATTGACCTGCACTTGGACGTTGGTCACGTCCGGAACGGCGTCGATCGGCAGCTTGGTCAGCGACCAGAGACCGGACGCTGCGGCGACGAGCGTGACGAGCAGGACCAGCCACCGGCGCTTTACCGAAAAGTCGACGATCCTCTCGATCATCGCTCAGTCCTCTTCGCCGGGTTTCGACAGTTCCGCCTTCAGCGAGAACGTGTTCGACACCGCGATGGTCTCGCCGGCCGCAAGGCCCGAGACGATCTCGACGGATTGGCCATCGCGCTGGCCCAACACAACGTCGCGCTTTTCGAAACCCTCCTTGGTGCGGACGAAGACGGCCTTGCGGCCTCCGACGTTCTGGACGGCACCGAACGGCGCGACCACGGGAGCGGCGTGCTCCTCTATAGCGATTGCTGCCGTGACGAACGACCCAGGTCTCCAGCGCCCGTCGGCGTTATCGATGGCCGCGACGACGCGCGCGGTACGGGTGTCCTTGTCGAGCAGCGGACTCACGAAGACGATCTTCGCGGTGCCTGCCGCCGGTTGCCCACGCGTCGCGATGTTGACAGCTTGTCCCTCCCTGACCGCAGGCAGATCGGCCGAGGAGACCGACAGGTCGACCCAGACACGGCCGAGGTCGACGATGACGAAGAGTTCGGTTTCGAGATTGTCGCGACCGACGGCGGTCCCCAGTTCGACCCGTCGTTCCGCAATTCGTCCCGAGATGGGGGCGCGCACGTTCTGGCTGCGCAGCAGGGCGTCGGGGGCTTGTGGAAGTGCTTCGATCTCATCCGCCCGCACGCCGAGTGCCAGCAGCTTCTGTCGCGCAATATTGAGGCGCATCGATGCCTGAGCCGCAGCGTTACGCGAGCGGATGTACTGCTGTTCCGGAACGGCGCGTCCCTCCCAAAGCGATTTGTCGCGAGCGGTCAGATCTTGCTGCAGATCGTTCGACAGCCGGGCAGCCAGATATTCGCTCTTGGCATCGGCGATCTCGCGGCTCTCGAGGACGGCTAGAATCTCGTCCTTGACGACGTCGTCGCCGATGTTCTTGCGCAACTCGGCGACGGTGCCCGACAGTTTGACGGCGACATGGGCCACGCGGCCGGCATCGGGGACGACGGTGCCGGGCACGGCCAGGCGCTTCGCGATCGTGGCGGGCCCGACGCTGCGCTGCTCGATCTCAGCAAGCCGTATGCGCTCCTCGTCCATCGCCACGACCGTAGACTTGCTCGAGGAGCCGGCGAGCTTGGCGTCCCTCTGCACGACGGCCGCCGGAACGCCAAGTCCGGCTACCCGCTGCAACGCGGGAACGCCGAAAGCGAGTACAGCACCCAGGGCAAATGCTGCGACGACGGTAATCGGTCGGATAGCCATGCGGAATACTTACGGTTTCTAGGTTGGAAACGGCTGCGGCGCCGTCACAGGTATCGCGAGATCGCCTTGAACTCGGCGAGCACGCTTTCGGTTGATTTTGCCCGCCCACCATTGGCGGCGGTGTCGAGGCAATGGTCGACGTGATCGTGGATCAACGTCTTCTTAGCCTCGCTGATGGCCTTCTCGACGGCATGAAGCTGCTGCGCCAGGTCGAGGCAGGGGCGGCCGTCCGAGAACATCTCGATCACCTTGTGAAGGTGACCTTCTGCGCGCTTCAGACGCTTGAGGATTCCGGGGTGCGTTACGTGAACATGATCATTGGTCATGGGAAGCGTTGTATCCCCCCGGGGGGGATATGGCAACACCCATTGCGTAGGATAGGGAGGTAGCCTATATTGTCGCAATGAGCCATACCATAAGGGAAAAGAAAAAGCTCCTTGCCCGCGTCCGTCGGATCAAAGGCCAAGTCGAGGCGATCGAGCGTGCGCTGGGAGAGGAAGCCGAGTGCGAACGCATCATGCATATGATCGCGGGCGTACGCGGTTCCGTCGCCGGCTTAATGGCGGAGGTGGTCGAGGACCACATCCGGACTCACCTGGTCGATCCGCAGAAAAATCCGGGCGCGCTAAACGCGGATGCGGCGGACGAGCTCATCGAGGTCGTTCACACCTACCTGAAATAAAGTTGGCAATTCCGTCGAAGCCATCGAGCCACGAAAGCATGCTGACCTTCGGTCGCCGGCCCGCACGAAATCGGGTTTGCCGCTAAAGTGCCGCAGCACCGCGCCGCCTCTCCTTGCGCTATTTAGATGTAGTTACTCACGCGGCCTGATCGTGGAGCGTAGGGCCTCAGCAGCTCTATCCGCTGAAGTGGCGACATTCTCGATATCCCCGCGTAAAGCCTTGAGGGCCTGTCTCTCTTGCTCAATCTCATAGGACTTTCGAAAGCCGAGGCGGCGAAGGATCGGAACCGGTGGGCACCATCCCTGAATTGCGTGCTGAAAAAGAAAGCCCGTTACCAGCGCCGGAAGGGCGAGCCAGCGTCGTCCAGATGGTGCGCGTAGTGGCGCACCCGAATTGCGATATCCCGCTGGATCTGCTCATTAATGCGGATGCTGGTATGCGCCGGCACTCGGTCGCGCCTGTTCTGCTTAAAGCTCTCCTGGTCCCGACACAACGCCGCCGTCAGCACTTAGTTTCAAGCCGACTTGTTCGCGCCCATGACCTTTTGCAGCCGGAATCTCCGTTGAGCAGCAGAGCAAGGCTGCAGATGCTCCTATGAGGAGCCCGCCGACAAGGGCGGAGACCGGGGTGCACTTAGGCATGACGCACCCGCCGGGATTTGACGCCGGCCTTTCGCGTCCGGCAGAAAAGGTCATGCAGAGTTGCAAACAGCTGCTCGATGCGCGAATCGGCAATGCGATACCAGACCGTCTGGCTTTCCTTGCGGAAGGTCACGATGCCTTCCTCGCGCAGCCTGGAAAGGTGTTGGGAGAGAGCCGACTGGCTTATACCTACGGCATCGACGAGGGATCCGACGGTAGCTTCGCCGTATTCGACCAACTGACACAAGATCATCAAGCGTCGCTCGTTGGCCAGCGCGTTCAGAATTCCCGCAACTTCCGCGGCGTTCTTTTGAAAATCGGCAAGATCTTTCGAGGCGTTGGGCAATTTGTTCATCTTTTTGGTTGTCTATTAATTTGTTCTAATGTAGCAAGATCTTATGAATTTACAAACATCGAATTGTCGTTGCGTCACGTAACGTTGATTTGCCTCCCGCTACGAGCCTGAGAGAAAAGCTGCGGATGCACGGTCTTATCCTCATTTCCATGCGCGGAACCGCGAGACGGCCGATCGCCTTGGCGCTACTCTGCATTTTGGGGATCCTGGTTTCGCTGGTGCAGCCGTCCTTTGCGCGCGGGTTTTCCAAAGCCGAACCTGCTCAGGCGGCTTTCCCTCAAAGCCATTCGGTTAAGGGCGGGAAACCATGCAAGCGGGTGGTTCCGGGCGCCGTTGGCACGTTGTGCAGTGTGGGTGCACTGATTGGGTTAGAAGTCAATACGTCAGCAATTGCGGAACCCAGTCACGGCAAGGCCGGAATATTGCCCTACGCTGACAAGCGGCTCGAGGTGCAGTGGCTTGCCGCTCCTCAGTACCGGCCTCCACGGATCGACGCATAAGGTCAGCTTCGCGCTGACGCTATTATTGCGTCCATAGATCCCTTCGGAGACTTCTCATGACATCGCCATTAGCCGCGCTTCGTGCGGCGGCGCATCCGTGCCTGCGCGTGCTTTGCGCAGCCGGATTGACCGTCCTACTGGCCGCCTGCAATCAGGCAACGCTCCAGGAGGCGTCGTATGCGCCGCCCCGGCAGCCGCAATATCCCGCACTTACCGACAGCGCCTTCAAAATTCCAGCGGTCAAAGCTGAAACGATTGACCCAAAGTACGTCAAACAACGTGTCCGATACGCGACTCAACATCCGCCCGGCACCATCGTCGTCGATCCCTATGCCAAGTTTCTTTATCTCGTGCAGGAGAGCGGCTTTGCGATGCGCTACGGAGTTGGCGTGGGCCGTGATGGGTTCGGATGGACCGGAACGGCGGACATCCGCCGCAAGGCGCAGTGGCCGACGTGGACGCCGCCATCCGCCATGGTCGCTCGGCAGCCCGAACTTAGGCAGTACCGTCAAGGCATGGCCGCTGGAGTCGAAAATCCGCTCGGCGCGCGTGCGATGTACCTGTTCCAGAACGGCAAGGACACGCTGTTTCGCATTCACGGGACGAACGAGCCCGAAAGCATCGGGAAAAATGTTTCGAGCGGATGCATCCGGCTATTAAATCAGGACGCGATCGATCTCTTCGACCGTGTGCCGGTCGGGTCCAAGGTCGTTGTGCTCTCAGAACAGGAAGCACGTGCAGCCTCGTCAATCGAGGCCAATCTGCTCACCAAAGCTGAGGTGCTGAGATGAGGCATTTTGTATTTCGCGCGATGGTGGCGCTCGCTCTGATATCCGCGGTACCCGAGGCGCAGGGCCAGCCCTTCGTCCAAGCGGTAACTCAGAAGCCCGATATCAAAGCCGACCTTCTGACGGGTAGCTCGGAAGCGGGAAAACCGGACGTCACCTGGATCGGTGTACGTGTAGACCTTGGTCCTGGCTGGAAAACCTACTGGAAATCGCCGGGGGACGCCGGCCTTCCGACTGAGTTCGATTGGTCCGGCTCGTCGAACGTCGTCAGTACTGAGGTGAACTGGCCTGCACCATCCCGGCTATCGATTCTCGGGTTCGAGTCAGTCGGGTACACACATGAGGTTCTGTTTCCCGTCAAAATTAAGGTCCGCGAATTAGGCATCGAGACACGCATCCGCCTGAAGCTCGCGGTCTACGCTTGCAGCACCATCTGTGTGCGGGAAGAGCTAGTGCTCGCCGGTACGATCCAGCCTGGCGCAAGCGGACACTCCCAAACGACAATCGATACGTGGCGCTCTCGGGTGCCGCAGCCTACGTCCAATGTGCTTTCCGTTCTGTCGGTCGAGCGGTCTCCAACGGGCCCAGCGTCGCTAAAGGTCGAGATCGCTTCGTCCAAGCCACTTAATGCGCCCGATGCGTTCATCGAGAGCGATCCGGCATTGAGCGGTGACAAGCCTGTCGTGACCTTTGAGCATGGTAATCGGGCGACCCTGACCGTGAACCTGCCTGGCGAGACTGCCGAAAGCATCAGGACGCGTACGGTGACGGCGACGATCGTTTCCGACGGCGCAGCCGTCTTGGCCGTATCACCCGCACCGCAGGCAAACGGAGGAACTGGTGCGACGAGCCCAGTGGATCAGCCGGCGTCCGATATACCTGGCGGTATGTTTGCTCTCATTGGCATCGCGCTCGTCGGGGGCTTCATTCTGAACCTCATGCCCTGCGTGTTTCCGGTGCTTTCGCTGAAGCTTCTTTCGTTCATTCACGGCAGCGCGGCCGATCGTGGCCAGGTTCGCAGGGGATTTGCTGCCACGGCTGCGGGAGTCCTGGTTTCCTTTCTTCTGCTGGCGGGCGGGCTTGCCGGCATGAAGGCTGCCGGCGCCAGTGTCGGATGGGGTATCCAGTTTCAACAACCCTGGTTTCTCGGTGGCATGGCAGTGGTCCTTGTCCTGTTCGCGGCGGATCAGTTCGGGCTTTTCAGCCTCCCGGTATCTTCAGGCTTCCTGACCCGGGTAAGCGGCATCGCAGGTGGCTCATCGACGACCTCGCATTTTCTGAGTGGATTCGTGGCCACGCTGCTTGCAACCCCCTGTTCCGCGCCGTTGGTAGGCACTGCCGTTGGTTTTGCACTGTCGCAGGGGACCGCCGAGATATTCGCCATCTTCACGGCTCTCGGCGTCGGCATGGCGTCGCCCTATCTGCTCGTCGTGGCCGTTCCTGCAATGGCAAACGTCATCCCACGGCCCGGGCCTTGGCTGGCATACGTCAAGCGGATCTTTGGTGTGGCGTTAGTCGCGACCGCCGGCTGGCTCTTGCTAGTACTTGGCGAGGTAGCAGGCCGGTCGTTTGCGATCTCTCTTGGCGCGACATTGATGTTAGGGTTGGCCGCCCTGAGCCTGTTGAAGGGCGCCCCCCTGAAAATGGTCGCGACAGCCACGGGAACAATTGGACTCATCGTCGCTGTGCTTGCGGTATTCGCGCAGTCTCAAACGCGTAACCCGACTGAGATACCTTGGCGCACCTTCTCGAACAGTGATCTGCATGCGCTGGTCGGTGCGGGTCGCACGGTATTCGTAGACGTTACGGCGGACTGGTGCATCGCCTGTAAGATCAACAAGGCGCTTGTCATCGACAGGCAAGAGGTTGCGGGGCGTCTTTCTTCGGACGTCGTGCCGATGCGGGCCGACTGGACCAGGCCGGACACCGAAATCGCACAGTTCATGCGTGAACACGGGCGCTTCGGCATTCCCTTCAACATCGTCTTTGGCCCCAGGGCTCCGGACGGCATCGCTCTTTCGGAAATCCTTTCAACCTCGTCTGTATCGGCCGCTTTCAATGAAGCTGCAGCAGTATCAAAACCCCCCTCACAGAAATAGGTCACCCCATGAAGAAATCGTTCATTGCATTCGTTGTCGCATCCACGTTTTCTCTCGGGGCGCTTATCAACTTCGTGCCAGGAGCACGAGGCGAAACCGCAGACGCTTTTAAGGAAAGCGTGCTCCGTGACCCGGACATTCCGTCGATCGGAAATCCCCAGGGTGATATCACCATCGTTGAATACTTCGATTATCAGTGTCCATACTGCAAGAAGGTCGCCCCCGAGCTTCTCAAGATCTCAAAAGAGGATGGCAAGCTCCGTATCGTGATGAAGGATTGGCCGATTTTTGGCGGCGCTTCGCAATATGCAGCGAAAATGGCTCTCGCGGCCAAATATCAGAACAAGTACCATGAGGCGCACGCAGCGCTCATCGGCGCCAGCACGAGACTGAACGAAGAAGTCGTTCAAAAATTGCTTGGAGAGGCCGGTGTCGATGTCGATCGCGCGAAGCGAGACATGGAAACCTACAAGCCTGCGATAGAAGCGCTGTTGGCTCGCAACAATGAACAGGCCGAGGCATTCGGCTTCCAGGGTACGCCTGCCTTCATTATCGGGACATTCAGGGTGCCGGGGGTACTGGATGCCGCCGGCTTTAAACGAGCCATTGCGGATGCGCGGACTGCGGCGCAGAAAAAGAAATAGACGCCCATGAGCGGACGGTTGTGGCTTTCGAACATGGTGCATCTCTGGACCATGAAGCCGACAGCAACTGACCGATTTTATCTCAACGACTTGGGCGGTTCGGGTCACAGTACCGCATACGAGATTGAGAAGAACGCCAAGTCTCAATGGCTGCGTTCTTCGTCCGAACATCAAAGTGAGGGCGTATGTGTGGTGTATTGCTGCTGTGTCAAGGTACGGACCCCAGATGTCGGAGGCGCAAGGAGCCGCAATTGCAAGGGTGCGTTTCGAAGACAGTCGTACGAACGTCCCCGCGCTTATTACGGCGACCACCAATGCCGGTTATCCTGCGAAAATGATGCAGTAGGACTCACGCAGGTTAAGCAAGTCGATTTCCGTATTCGAGTGTTCGCACATGACGCAACTTCAATCGACCGTTACTTGTCCGCAGTGCAGTCATCAGTCGTTGGAGACGATGCCGACCGATGCATGTCAATTTTTCTATGACTGCAAAGGGTGCGGAGTGCGCTTGAAGCCAAAGGCAGGCGACTGCTGTGTGTTTTGCTCATACGGCTCAATCTCGTGTCCGCCCATCCAAGAGGGGAGCTCGTGTTGTGTGACGCGTCAAAGGGCAGGGTTCTCGGAAAAACAGTTAGCCGTGCGATTAAAAGTTAATGATGGTGCAATTTAAGAAGGCGGAACCTTTGCTATCGGGAGATTTGGCCGTCGGAATACCTAGATTGTCCTAAACTCCGGCCGTCAATGCATGGGACCCTTGCCTCGAAGCAGCTCTGCCCAACTACGTTCGAATATGTCGCGGAGCGAGCCATCGACCAGAACGGCGATGCCGATGCGTGCACCCAACATCATTCCCGCAACGGCGAGCGGCGAAGACAGCGCCAGTACCGATCCTGCGGTAATGCCCTGACCGATGGTGCAGCCACCGGCCAGAATGCCACCGATACCCATCAAAGCCGCGCCGGATAAGTGGCGCCGCATCTCGTGGTCATCGTCGAATGCTTCCCATCGCAACTCCACCGCGCGCCAGGCCGCAAGGCATGATCCAGCGATGACGCCCAACACGCTCGCGACTCCGAAGTCTGCGAAGTTTGCAACGTTCAGCAAACCTGCAAACAGGGTTTTTCCGATCGTTGAGACAAATGTCAGGCTCTGCGGCTGCAGCGGGCTGCTGAACTCGTCGCCGAATGTCGTTGTAACGAACCAGCCTGCGACGGTGGCAACGCCAAGCACTACGCCTGCCGAAAGTAGCCGCGGCGCGCGCCAGAGCCTCCGATCGCCAAAGGCCAGGGACATCAAGCCCGTACCAATAGTGACGGCAACGATAGTACGCATTTCAGTTCCGAAGGCGCGTGACGCAAGCGTGGCAAAATCGGAGCGTGCACCTTCGGGCATTGTTACCGTCAGCGCTTCGAAAATTCCGATGCGAAATCCGGCGAATATGCCCCGAAGGGTTGCGTAGGCGGCTGCCCCGAGAATGAGAACGACAACCAGGCTGCGTAGGTCGCCGGCGCCAAGCCGGACGAGCGACCCAAAACCGCAAGTACCGACCATCGCCATGCCTACTCCGAACATGGTGCTGCCGATCAAGATGGCGATGACGGGCAACGCAGGAGGCACATAACTTGTGGTTTCCGGATTGAGCATGCCGGCAATGATTAGAGCTTGGGTGCCCAGGATTGCTATTCCAAGAGCAAGTCCAAAAACGCGCAGTCTGCGCCCGTCGTCCCCCATCAGCGCGTCTTCGATGGCGCCGAACGAGCAGAGCTTTGCATGGCGCACGGCAAATCCTGCGACGGCGCCGATAGCGAAGCCGAGCAGAGCGGGAAGCCAGGCAGATAAATTCTGCACGGGTCTCTATCTCCGGAATCCGCGCGCGAATTTGCTTGTAGACGGCGACCGCTCCGTCGCGTGCCTACCGCGCGGCAAAGTTATGCTTTCTCGACGGGCGCTGTTGGCTTGCAGAAAATATCATATACGACGGAGATTACGCGGCGCACGTCCTCATTAGCGAGGCTGTAATAGATTGTTTTCCCATCGCGGCGGGTATCGACCATTCCATCATAGCGTAGCCGGGCGAGTTGTTGCGAAACTGCCGACTGCCGTAACGAAAGAATATTTTCGAGCTCCGTGACCGAACGCTCGCGCTCTGCCAGCAGGCAGAGCAGCAGAAGCCGATTCTCGTGGGACAGAGCTTTGAGGAAGTTGCTGGCCTTGCGAGCCTTGCGCATCAACTGGTCCAGCTCCGGCGAGTATTCCGCGCCGTCGCGAAGTTCGGTCTCTAGTTCGGTTGAAAGGATCGATGTCATGGTAGTTCGTTCAGGTTGTGCATGGCACTCTCAGATTCGGTCAGTTTCGGTTTGGGAACGCGTTAGCTTGGCGGCGAGGGTGCCGAGCAATCCCCAGAACGCGGCGTCATTGATGTAGCCGGTGATACGTCCGATCTCGCGGCCGCCGTTCACCACCACAAAGGTGGGCGTGTATAGCACCCGCGAGGAGAGCGTAACGTTACTCGCGGTCTGACTGGCGATGTCGATGCGGCGCAATGGAAGGATTTTGGCCTCGGCCGTCTTGTCATAGATCGTCCCGACCTCGCGGTCCCAGCGTTGGCAGGAGGGGCAGCCACCTTGCGAGAACATCAATAGTTCGGCCGCTTGGGACGCTGCGGCCGACAGGTTGACAACCAGGATCAACACGGCGCCCAGCAAGATTTTCTCGATTTTTCTGTTCGACATATGATACATATAAACGAATTCGCATATATATGCCAGCACTTGAGGCACGAGATTGGCTGGGAGCCGTCTATGTCGAAAGCAACAGGACCAAACATCAGTAGACGACAAGCGATGGCGCTGACCGGCGTCGGTTTGCTCGGGTTTCGCTCCGTTCCGGCTCTTGCAGGGCCCAAGCTTGGTGACGATGGCCTCTACCAGATGGATTGGTATTTGCAGAGCTTTCTCGACCTGCCTGAAGATCTCGCCGGTGCTACGGCGAAGGGCAAACGCTTTGCGATCATGTGGGGTCTTAGGGGATGCCCCGCCTGCAAGCGGATGCACGAGGTTCATATGATGGATCCCGCAATCGAATCCTACATTCGAGATAATTTCGAGATTCTGCATCTCAACATTCTGGGCTCGCGGCTCGTGACCGATTTCGATGGCCGAAAACGCGCCGAGAAGCCACTCAGCGTCGCTTACGACGTGCACGGGACGCCGTTGATCCAGTTCTTCCCGGAGAAGTCCGAAGGCCTCGCTGCATTGACCGGGCAGGCACGGGAAGTCGCACGGATACCAGGCTTGCCCGGGCCAATCGAGTTTCTCGCCATGTTTCGTTACGTGCGCGAAAATGGCTACGAAACCGCGCCATTTCCGGACTGGCTGAAGAAGCAGGCTTGATCGGCACAGCCCGCGCCGCGTTCTGTACCCCCAGCTATTTGTTCAGCGGCGATTCCGGATCGAACAGAAACGCGACGAGATCCATGATCTGTCTTTCGCTCAAAACCTTGTTAGCGCCGAACCGCGGCATGTTCGAACATGCCAGCACCGCCTGCGAATCGTAGATCTTGGCGAAAGCATTCTTGGCCTCCGCAGGATCGAATTTGCGATCCTTGCCGTACGCCGTCAGGCTCGGCCCCAGTGTGCCATAGCTGACCTCCGCTCTTTCCATCTGGTGGCAGGCGTAGCAGTTGCCGCCATTGACGGTCTTGTCGTCGTCGGAGAACTGTCCGCCGCGGCCATTGTTGGCGATCTTCTTGCCTTCCTTCCAGTCGCCCAGCACCTTGCCGTCGACCGGGAAGACCACTTTCGCCAGTTCGCGCTTGACGATCTTGTCGGCTTCGGCGGCCGGCACCTCGTTGCGGTAGAGATTGCAGGTCCTCAGCGTATCGTCGGGTTCGATCCGCGCCTGCCATTCCGGCGGGGCCTTTCCGAAGGTCGCCTTCACATACGTCTCCACCAGCGCCGGATCGGCCTGCTTCGCGGGCGCCGCATTGGTCATCTCGACCTGGTCGGCTTTCTTGACCGCGGTTTGCGCGGATGCGGCGAACGGGATCGCTGCGATAACGCCGGCACTGAGGGCGAGCGCAAAAAACTTCAATGCTGTTTTCACGGTGCGCTCCCTCAGCGTTTGATCGACGGCACAGCGATATCGCCGCCGAGCGCCTGTTTATTGAGAAAAACCGTCAGGGCCGTGAGGCTGTCGGACGCATATTCCGGAATTGGCCAGCGCTGCTGACGGTAGCAGTCCCACAGGCGATGTTGCATGGTGCGCAGCGCGCCTTGCGACACGCGATAGGTCGGCCACGTGCCCATCGTTTCCTGCGCTTGCTTGCCGGACTTCGACAGGTTAGGCAGCCCCTGCAACCGGATGCGTTTGCCTTCGTCGGCGTGGCAGGTTGCACAGGAGAAATCCATCACGCCGCCACGCCGGTAGAACAGCGCTTCGCCGACGGCGGCCATTTCCTGCTCTTTGGGATGCTCAAGTTGCACATCGATCTTCATGCCGTTGGATTTGTTGGCAATGAAGGCGACGAGATCTTCCATGTCGGAGGGTTTGCCTGGCCCCGAGAATCGACGGGCAATCACGTCCTTGGTGTCCAGTCCCTGGACGTTCTGCATGCACCACAGCAGACGCTGCTCGAGGTCCATGACCTTGTTCGAGTCGGCGAAGAAGCGCGGCATCTTTGCGAATGCACCGTCGAGCTTGCCGGCGCCGAGCCCGAGATCGCAACCCCCAAGGGATACGTTCTTGGTGCCCCGCTTTTGGTTCCACAGGATCTCGCCGCGATCGACCGCGAGAAATCCGGGATTGGAAAATGGATCGGAGATCATCGCACGGTAGCGTTCGATCTCCTTTTCGCTTGCGTCCTGCGCCTTTGCCGCGAAGTTCAATGAACATAACAAGATAGCGACTATCGCCGCCCCTATCGTGGCCCGTCTCATACGACCCTCCCATCCATCAAAACCGTCTTTTGCGGTCATTAAGGCGATGTCACATCTTTACATTCAAAAAAATCAATATAATGATATTTGAAGATGATGATAGATTAATCTTGGAATCGTCAAGAGAAACTATCGGCAGGGACGCGCAAGAAGTCCCGCGGGAGGAGACAGAATGGTTCTGAAATCGGTTGAAAAGACTCGTCGTGAAACGCTGGCCCTGGCGGCAATCGCCGGGCTCGCGGCGTTGCTTGCGCCAAGAATGGCGGTTGCAGATGAGGCTGCCGTCGCTGCAGAAATCAAGAAGCTCTACGGCGACAAGAAATTCGAGAGCGGCAAGGTCAAGCTCGACGTACCGGAGATCGCCGAAAACGGCCTGGTTGTACCGATCAATGTTGATGTCGAAAGTCCAATGACCGACGGCGACTATGTCAAAGCGGTACATGTGTTTGCGGACGGCAATCCACTTCCGGGCGTGGTGAGTTACCGGTTCACACCGGCATGCGGCAAGGCATCGGCCTCCACGCGGATGCGCCTGTCGCAGACACAGAACATTGTCTGCATTGCAGAAATGTCAAACGGCGCTCTCCATTCGGTGAAATCAAATGTGAAGGTTACCATCGGCGGCTGCGGAGGCTGATCGAGCCTTAAAAAATCAGAAGAGGGACATTCAAATGGCGACTACATCGACACCGCGCGTTCGTCTCCCGGCCCAGGCGAAACCCGGCGAACTGATCGAGATCAAGACGCTTATTTCGCACGAGATGGAGTCGGGTCAGCGCAAGGATAACGCCGGCAAGGTCGTGCCGCGCAAGATCATCAAGCAGTTCGTGGCTGCCTTCAATGGCAAGACGGTTTTCGAGGCCGACTGGAATCCTGCGATTTCGGCGAATCCCTATCAGTCGTTTTTCTACAAGGCCGCCGAAACCGGCGAGTTTACCTTCACCTGGAAGGACGACGATGGATCGGACTATGTGGCGAAGAACAAGCTGACCGTCGGCTGATCTTTGTTCCGAGCTCGAGAGTACCCTTCCTCAAACGAAGGGGCATGAGGCGAATCGATGATTTCACGGCGGGAATTCCTGCAGGCGACGGCGGCTGCGTCGGCACTCACGGTCGGCGGCGGTATCGGGCCGCTCGGTCGCGTCGCGGCCCAGCAGCGTCTGACTCAAGCCCACATCACCCGCTTCGATCCGCTTGGCACCGTTACGATTCTGCATGTGACGGACACCCACGCGCAATTGATGCCGCTGTATTTTCGTGAGCCGTCGATCAATCTCGGTGTTGGCGAGGCCAAGGGAATCCCGCCGCATATCTCGGACGCCGAGTTCCGGAATTATTTTAAGCTCGCCACCGGCTCGGCAGAGGCACACGCACTGACCTCCGACGATTTCGTCTCGCTCGCCCGCAACTACGGGCGCATGGGCGGCATGGATCGTATCGCCACGCTGATCCGCGCAGTGCGCGCCGAACGCGGCGACGACAAGGTGCTGTTGCTGGATGGCGGCGACAGCTGGCAGGGAAGCTGGACATCGTTGCAGACCAAGGCCCAGGACATGGTGGAAGTCATGTCGGCGCTGAAGCTCGACGCGATGGTCGGCCATTGGGAATTCACTTACGGCGCTGAGCGCGTCAAGGAGATCGCGGACAAGGCTTCATTTGCGTTTCTGGCGCAGAACATCCGCGACAATGAATGGCAGGAGCCGGTGTTCGAGGCTCGAAAGATATTCGAGCGCGGGGGAGCGAAGATCGCCGTCATCGGTCAGGCGCTGCCGCGCACGGCGATCGCCAATCCACGCTGGATGTTTCCGAAATGGGAATTTGGCATTCGAGAGGAAGATATCCAGAAGCAGGTCGATGAATCCCGCGCTGCAGGTGCGTCGATCGTCGTGTTGCTGTCACACAATGGCTTCGATGTCGATCGCAAGCTCGCGGGCCGCGTCAAGGGCCTCGACATCATTCTGACCGCGCACACGCATGACGCCATGCCCGGCCTGATCCGCATCGGCGATACGGTCCTCGTGGCCTCGGGCTCGCACGGCAAATTCGTCTCGCGTCTCGATATCGAGGTCAAGGACAAGAAAGTCGCCGGCGTACGCTTCAAGCTGATGCCGGTGTTTTCCGACGCGATTGCGCCCGATCCGGCGATGAAAGCGCTGGTGGAGAAGGTGAGAGAGCCATTCGCCAAGGACCTTGCACGCACCATCGGCAAGACCGATTCCTTGCTCTATCGCCGAGGCAATTTCAACGGAACTTTCGACGACCTGATTTGCAATGCCATGCTTGCGGAAAGGGACGCGGAGATTGCGCTGTCGCCCGGTTTCCGCTGGGGCGGCACCCTGTTGCCCGGCGATGCAATTACCTGGGAAGACGTGACTAACGCCACCGCGATTACTTATCCAAACTGCTATCGAAGCCAGATGACGGGCGCGCAGCTCAAGGAAATTCTCGAAGACGTCGCCGACAATATCTTCCATCCCGATCCGTATTTTCAGGGTGGCGGCGACATGGTCCGGACCGGAGGCATGGGCTACACGCTCGATATCACGCAATCGATGGGATCGCGTGTTTCGGGGATGGTTCATTTGAAGTCGGGCCATCCAATCGAGGCGGCGAAGACTTACACAGTGGCCGGTTGGGCCAGCGTCAACGAAAACACGCAAGGTCCGCCGATCTGGGATGTTCTGGCCACCCATATCTCCAAGGCCAGCTCGGTCAAGATCGAGCCGAACACTTCAGTCAAGGTGACGGGAGCCTGATGCCATGCCCTTTCCGTATAGCGCCGCCCCCACATATTCACGTATCTTGATAAATGCGACGAAAGCAATCCCGCATGAGTGACAGATCGCCCGTGGAAGTTCTCAGCCGACGCAAGTTTCTCAGCGCGGCAGGTGTTGCTGGTGCAGGAACGGTGCTTTCGGCGATGCCGGCCGCGGCCGGGTCAGCCGACCCCGATCCGCTCATCACCGGGGTCCAGGATTGGCAGCGTTACCTCGGCGACGGCGTAGACAAGCGGCCTTACGGACTACCGTCGAAATTCGAGAAACATATCGTTCGGCGCGACGTCGGGTGGTTGACGGCATCGGCGGAGTCATCGGTGAATTTTACGCCGTTGCACGAACTTGACGGCATTATCACGCCATCGGGACTGTGCTTCGAACGTCATCACAGCGGCGTCGCCGAGATTGATCCCGGCAGTCATCGCTTGATGATCAACGGTCTCGTCGACCGGCCGCTGGTATTCACGATGGACGACATCAAGCGGATGCCTCGCGTGAACAAGCTGTATTTTCTCGAATGCGCGGCGAATTCGGGCATGGAGTGGCGCGGCGCCCAGCTCAATGGCTGTCAGTTCACGCATGGCATGATTCACAACGTCATGTATACCGGCGTGTCATTGAAAGTGCTGCTCGACGAAGCAGGCCTCAGGCCCAACGCGAAATGGCTGATGCTCGAAGGGGCGGATGCGGCCGGCATGAATCGCTCGCTGCCGCTGGAGAAAGCTCTGAACGACGTCCTGATCGCGTTTGCGATGAACGGCGAGGCGCTTCGACCGGAGCAGGGTTATCCGCTTCGCGCGGTGATTCCGGGCTGGGAAGGTAATTTGTGGGTGAAATGGCTGCGCCGCATCGAGGCAGGCGATCAACCCTGGCAGACCCGCGAGGAGACCTCGAAGTACACCGACCTGCTGGCCGACGGCCGTTCGCGAAAACATACCTTCATCATGGACGCGAAGTCGGTGGTAACCAATCCGTCGCCGCAGGCTCCCTTGAAGTACAAGGGACGAAACGTACTGAGCGGCTTGGCGTGGTCCGGGCGCGGATCGATCAAGCGAGTCGATGTGTCCCTTGATGGTGGCCGCAACTGGCAGACCGCCCGCATCGACGGGCCGGTGCTCGACAAGTCGCTCGCGCGCTTTTACGTCGATTTCGACTGGAGCGGTCAAGAGATGATGGTCCAGTCACGCGCGATGGATTCGACCGGCTACGTGCAGCCTTCGAAGGACGAGCTGCGCAAGGTGAGGGGCGTCAATTCAATATACCACAACAACGGTATTCAGACCTGGCTGGTACGCTCCGGCGGAGAGACTGAGAATGTCGAAATTGGTTAACCGCTTCGCGATCGTTTCGCTGATCGGCGCAGTCGTCCTGTTGTCGGTCATCCAGTCTCCGGCACAACAAGTGGCCTCACAGCAGGCGACGTCGTCAACAAAGCTCGGTTTGGGGCGTCCCGCATTGCCGGAGGAAATCAAGGCATGGGACACGGACGTTCGGCCCGATGGGCAAGGCCTTCCCCCCGGCAAAGGCACCGTGAAGCAGGGTGACGAGATCTTTCAGGCGCAGTGCGCCGCCTGTCACGGTGAGTTCGGGCAAGGCGTCGGTCGTTGGCCGGTGCTGGCGGGAGGCTTGGGGACACTCAGGGCCGACAGGCCCGAGAAAACCATTGGTTCGTTCTGGCCAGATTTGTCGACGGTGTTCGATTACATCAAGCGCGCCATGCCGTACGGCAATGCTCAGTCGCTTTCCAATGACGAAGTTTATGCGCTCACAGCCTATCTGCTCAGCATGAACGATGTCGTGAAGGACGAAAATTTCGAACTGAACGAGAAGAACTTTACATCCATCAAGCTGCCGAATGAGTCCGCGTTTTTCGATGATGATCGGGAGACGTCCGAAAAGCAGTTCTGGGGGAAAGAGCCGTGCATGAAAAATTGTCGGGGCGTACCGAAGATTATCGGCAGGGCAATCTCAGTCGATGTCACGCCAGATAGCAAGGCGACTTCGAAGGTCGATTGAGGTTTCTTGGTATTGAAAGATATGGAGCGCACGCATCTTGATAGCCACACCCGCTGAAAGTCAGAGTATGTCGTTTCGTCGAAAGACGAATTGCCCCACTCGCGAGCTGGTCGTCGCGGCGTTCCTTCTTGCGCTTGTGCCCTCCGCAAACGCGCAGGATGCCGCGGCGGGGGAAAAATCGTTCAACAAGTGTCGCGCCTGCCATCAGGTCGGCGAGTCCGCGAAGAATACCGCTGGTCCCTACCTGAACGGTCTGTTCGGGCGCAAGTCCGGGACGGTCGAAGGATACGGCTATTCCGAAGCCAACAAGAATTCGGGCATCATCTGGGACGAGGCAACTTTTGCTGACTACATCAAGGATCCGAAGGCCAGGATTCCCGGCACCAAGATGTCATTCGCCGGCATCAAGAACGAGCAGGAAGTCAAGGATCTCACGGCGTTTCTAAAGCAGTTCGGCAAGGACGGGAAGAAGAGCGATTAAGCTTGCAAGAGGGTGCAGGCTGGGACGTTCTCAGCAAAGCGCCTTCACAACGCTTTACTTGACCTTTTTTTCGAGACGGAACAACCCGGCCACCAAACAGGAGGATTTATGGGAACGCTATCACGCTTCAAGCTCTTCGTTATGGCATTGTCGCTGTTCGCCGTGACGTCTTTCACCGGATCACACGCCGCCGATGCGAAAGCTCATCGTGTTTCAATTCACGTGGATCAAAACGATGCCGCGGTAATGAATCTGGCTCTGAACAATGCCGTCAACGTCATTCAGCACTACAGCGCGGCGGGTGAGGAAGTAGAGATCGAAATTGTTGCGTACGGACCGGGCCTCCACATGCTGAGAGACGATACATCCCCAGTCAAGGCGCGGATCAAGTCGATCAGCGAGAGTATGCCAGGCGTTGCATTCACAGCATGCGGCAATACCAGCGACGCCATGAAGAAAGCCGAGGGCAAGGAAATTCCGCTCGTTTCCCAGGCCAAAGTCGTCCCCGCAGGCGTGGTTCGTCTGATGGAACTGCAGGAGAAGGGATGGAGTTACGTTAAGCCATAGGTGCCCTGGGTTATTCAATTCTCCCGCGAGAAGCACATTTTGATGAACCGGCTGGTTCAAACGCTGCCGAGAACACGGAGTGACGTTGTGCTCACCATTAGGAATCCTGGCTCGAAGTCTCTAGTTGTCGCGTTGCTCGGCTTGCTTGCGTTGATGTCTGAACCGGTAAGGACGGCGGTTGCCCAGAGAGAGGCAGTCGGTACGATCCCAGTCATCCCCGTCGGCAAGGAGAACGACGTCAAATTCTACGCTGTCGACGGCAGCGTGACGAAGGGAAGGACGGCACTGGAGCTGATGCCAAAGTCGGACCTGGTCCTCTGGCTCGCAGGCAATCAGTTCTTTGCAATGGACGAAGTTATCTCCGCCTTTCAGCGAAAGCGTGCCGGAATAAGCGTCGGACTCATTACCTTGCCTCCCGGGCTTCTACTTCAAGCCATCAAGGCCGGCGGCTGGACGTATGACGGCAAGGAGTATCCTGGCGGACCGGACATCTACGCTTCGGTGAACCTGGGGCATCTCAAGGAACTCAAGAAATCCAATTTGATGAGTAGCTTTATGGTCTACATGCACAACGAGCTGCAGATCATGGTAGCGAAGGGCAACCCCAAGAAGGTTTTGGGCATCAAAGATCTCGTCAGGGTCGACGTTCGAACATCGATGCCAAATCCCGTCAACGAAGGAATCATGCAATTCTATGCGCGCAAGGTTTTGGAGCGGCATGGAATCTGGCAACAAATTGCTGCCGGAAAGGAATGTGTTTCCTGCGACACCACGGCAACGAACTGGTTCACGGCGGTTCACCATCGCGAAACGCCTGAACGTATCAAGGCAAACGTCTCGGACGCCGGGATTGTATGGAAGACGGAAGTACTGGAGGCTCTGCGGGCGGGAGCGGACATCGACGCTGTCGAACTTCCAGAACAAGATAGCCTGCGCAACGAGGTTTCCTATGTGATCGGTGCGCTCAATAATTCTGGACATCGTCAGGCATCGGAGGCTTTTCTGGGGTTTCTGCGTTCACTTGAAGGGCAAGGCGCCTATGCCAAATTTGGGTTTGTGAAAGCCAGCGGCGATGAGCTGGTTCTGAAGCCTATCGAATAGCTGGATCTTAGTCGATGCGTAACGCTGAATGCGGCATACTCCACGAGGCTTTCTAGAGCTCCACGCTGACCCGATCTAGACAGAAAGATCCAGAACGATGCTGGATGGCATGGGTAGAGGAACAATGTGGAGCATGGCCTCACATGGATTGTCGTCATCGTGGTGCTGGTGTTAGCAGGCGCGGCGCCGGCCAAATACCTGTCCTCTGGCCGATAACCGAGAGCGGTCAATTGACCTGCGCGTGGCCATCCGTCTCAAGGATTGAAGAGTGACGTTTATTGCGCAATCACAGCAGCTCTTGAAAGCAAACGGGAGTTTTTCGGACCCAATCTTTTGCCTTGGCCTCAGCCTCATATTCATCTTTGGTGGGCTTGGAAATTTCGGTGAGCATCGTCAGATGCTTGAGCAGATAGCTGAGTCGCCGTGGTCAAATACCATCAATGCGATCGGCGATCCATCTGCTTTGCTTTGGATTTCCGGGGCTATTTTCGTTCCGGCCGGCGTAGCGCTTGCTGTTGGGATATATGACCCGGGTGTCCTCTGTTCCGCTTTTCGTGACGCTGGCGCCAACTACGACTATAGTGCACGTGGCACCGGGCCACGCCGGACCGTTGTTCAAGAACATTGCTATCCTTGGTGCGTTGATTCATTTCGTCGATCGACCGAAAGTTTGCATTAGCCGTTGAACCCAGTGCCGATCGGAGTGCTAATTAGCGTGCGGACGCAAGCCAGGAAATCGCCTCTCAGCCGCGGCTGTAGGGAGTGCCGACAACCGCGCGATGCTGGCGCCACCACCGGTTCGAACCTGCTGATGAGAGGCGGTATGTTAATAGCGAAGCCACCCCAACGTCCTATTGCGCCTGGAGAGCCTGACGCCATCCTGGGGTTGGGAGTTGCAAGCGCCACCATGTGGTAAGGGTGAAAGTCCAGGAGGGATTTTTCTTAGGTGTTTGTTGCACATCAAGCTCGCCGAGCACACCAAGAACCAGGTTGCTTCAAGGTTTCTGTAGTCGCATAAACGGCGGTTTCCATCGACAACCAAGTCGGACATCGAACGCAAAGTTCATGCGCGAAAATGAGCGCCCGGCATTCCATTCAACATCGTTTTTGGTCCCAAAGCCCTCGATGGCATCGCCCTTTCGGAAATCCTTTCCACTTCGTCTGTATCGACCGCATTCAACGCGGCTGCGGCAGTATCAAGTAACTCGTCACAGAATTAGGTCACGTCATGAAAAAATCAGTGGTCACTGTTGCTAATGCATGCGCGCGTTCTATCAAGGCCCTTATTAGTAACCTGCCCAGAGCGCGAGGCGAGTCCGCAGATGCGTTTAAGGAAAGCGCGCTCCGGGACTCTGAAATTCTATCGATCGGAAATCCGGAAGGTGATCTCACGATCGTTGAATACTTCGATTATCAGTGTCCCTATTGCAGAAAAGTCGCCCCCGAACTTCTTAAGATCGCGAGAGAGGATGGCAAGCTGCGGATCGTGATGAAGAACTGGCCGATCTTTGGCGGAGATTCGCAATACGCGGCGAAAATGGTTCTCGCGGGAAAGTATCAAAACAAGTACCACGAAGCGCACGGAGCTCTCATAGAGGCCCGCACGAAGCTAAGCGAAGACATAATTCAAAAACTGCTTGGGGAGGCTGGAATTGATGTAGATCGCGCGAAGCGAGACTTGGAAACCTACAAGTCGGCGATAGAAACTCTGTTAGCCCGCAACAATGCGCAGGCTGAGGCATTCGGTTTCGGAGGGACACCTGCCTTTATTATCGGAAGAGTTAGAGTGCCGGGGGCCATGAATCCAGCTGGATTTAAACAAGCCATTGCGGATGCTCGGGCTGCTGCGCGGAAAAAGTAGTAAGCGCCTTGAGAACGGACGACGTGGGCAATGAAACATCGCAAGGCTCAAATGATAAGATGCGCGCCTTCGCCTTCGCAATAGTTGTTCGGTGGAACTGAACGAGTTGAGATGATGCATCCACCGCTTCCGAAATAGTTAGCGCGCTTCTGTGGCTCATGTCGGACCAGCATTCGTTATTGAAGGGAATGTCCTTTTGAATGAGGCGGGCCGTGAAGGTCGGATGAAGAGACTACGTTAGCGGATGGCACCTAGCTCTAATCCACCACCGCCGCGTCCGGCCGCATGATAGCAACAATCCGTACGACTTAGAGAATGGGAGTTTCCCAGGAATTGACGTACCTAACAGTCTGGTCTCGTCCCAGCGCATGAGCGCACGTGGAGTGGCGCCCGCGGCGCTTTGGACTCAACATCGCAATTGTACCGATAGCAACACACGCCAGGCTCAAGGGGATATGCACCCCGAGGATGACCGGCAAAAAGACGGGATCGGTCGAAGGAATTTCGATGCCCGCCACGATGGTCGTTTCTTCACCTGTCATGGCGTTTCCTCGCTCTTGGATCTGGTCATCGTCTTCGCCGACGAGGACGTTCGCTAGACGGGGAAAGCCGCTGCGCCACACGCGAGGCACGGCCCACAGCAGCCGTCAGGACGGCAGCCGCTCGCCGCGAATTGCAGCGGCCCGAACGCCGCGCCGGCAATGCCGAAGACGAACGACGCTCCCCTGATCGCCAAGATGGTCTCGCCCGAAATACTGGGCGTAACCGGCGGCGCTGATCGCTCGCTGCGAGCCGTACGCCCCGCCTAGGCACAGCGCGTACAGCGAGCTGACCGCAATTCGGCTGCCAAACGCCGGGAGAGCTTGATCTGCCCCCTTTGAAGTGGTCCTCCCTGAAGTATGATTTTCGGATGGAGGATAAGATCAATGGCAAGGAAGAGGCATACGGCTGAAGAGATCGTTGCGAAGCTGCGGCAGGTTGATGTGCTGATGGCACAGGGCCGGCAGGTAGCAGACGCAGTCCGAGCGATAGGCGTGACGGAAGTAACGTACTATCGATGGCGAAACGAGTACGGTGGCCTGAAGGGCGATCAGGTGAAGCGACTCAAAGAGCTGGAGACTGAGAACAATCGTCTCCGGCGAGCGGTGTCGGATCTGACGCTGGACAAGCTGATCCTGGCGGAGGCCGCAAAGGGAAACTTCTAAGCCCCTCCCGACGCCGTGCTTGCGTCGATCATGTAACAGCCGAGCTTGGCATCTCCGAGAGACGGGCGTGCCGGGCTTTGGGTCAACACCGATCGACGCAGCGCAAGACTCCAACGACACCCGATGACGAGGCGGCTTTGACTGCCGACATCATCGAGCTTGCCCGCCAATATGGCCGCTACGGATATCGCCGAATTACGGCGTTGCTTCGCAGAGCCGGCTGGATGGTGAACAAGAAGCGTGTTGAGCGGATCTGGCGATGCGAGGGGCTGAAGGTCCCCCTAAAACAACCTAAACGCGGGCGTCTCTGGTTCAACGACGGCTCATGCATCCGTCTGCGGCCGGAGCGACCCAACCATGTCTGGTCCTATGACTTCGTCGCCGACCGCACCCACGACGGCAAGGCGTTCCGGATGTTGTGCATCATCGACGAGTTCAGCCGTGAGAGCCTGGCCATCCGTGTCGCGCGGAAGCTCAAAGCAACTGACGTCATCGAAGCGCTCTGCGAGCTGTTCGTCTCGCGGGGCATCCCTGCGCACATACGTTCGGACAATGGCCCTGAGTTCGTCGCCGAGGCGCTGCGGGATTGGATCGCCACCGTCGGAGCCAGGACTGCTTACATCGAGCCGGGCAGTCCGTGGGAGAATGGCTATTGCGAGAGCTTCAACGGCAAGCTGCGCGATGAACTGCTCAACGGCGAAATCTTCTACACATTGAAGGAGGCCCAGATCGTGATCGAAAACTGGCGACGTCACTACAACACGGTGCGTCCACACTCATCGCTTGGATATCGACCACCGGCACCCGAAGCCATCGTCTGGCCAGCACCAAAGGAGGTAGTCAAAATGCAATCCCTAAACTAACATTCCGATCGGACCACTCAGTGGGGGCCGGTCATGGTCATTTCCTTCATGGCCATGGTCTTCTTTTCGCCAGCAGGCATCTTATCCATGTCAGCGCTGGCTTTTGTCATGCTCGCGTCGTTGCATTCCATCATCTGAGCTGATGCGGGAGAGGCCGCGAGAAGCGCAGCAACGGCGAGTGATCCAAGCAAACCTTTAATCATTGTAAAGTTCCTTCCTAAATCGGCTACAATGCCGACTGAGCAGAACGTACCCACTGCACATTGGTTCACTTAGAGGAGATTGTTTCGTAAACCTGCGGAGCACAGCGGGCCTGCCTAACCGGTCGAAAGATGCATATCAGCTGCGCTGGGGCACGACCGTCGGACGGAGCGGGCTACCGTCTACCGTTCTGCAGAGAACGCCGCAACGAAATCGCAACGAATTGGGTGAAACGACCGTGAACAAAACGAGACAGAGATACCCTGTCGCCAGATGAAAAATCAACAACTTAGAGGATATTCCTTGCGTTCGGGACGCAGGTGACAGTCTGCCTCAGACGGCTACGATGGGTCGACTGGTCCGACCTCGGACCAGGGATCTGTTCTGATCCTCCCTATTTTGGATATCGCTCGATAGCGCCCATTTGGGACGCCGGATCAAGAGCGAATCGCAGGCGGCCCAAACCGACACCCACACCAATCGGGCAGGTCGTCCGAGTCGGTGAATCATGCGTTAATTTTCCGGCAAATTTCGCCGCTTGGCGATCCTGCGACTCAGTCTATGACGGCTTTGTCGCACGAAAAATGCGGGTACACGCAGATGCCAAATTCGAATGACGTCGCCAGCCACGACATGCTTTGGGAGCGGGTCCTTTCCCTGCTCGTCGTGGGTGCCAGTGTGTTGGGCGGAAGCGCCGTTTTGCTGATACAGGCGTTGCCGTCCATGCTGCACGGATTTCCCTAGACCCGGAGATCGCTCGTGAGACTCGCAACACCATTCCGACAAAGAGAAATTCTGTAGTGATCTCAATGACCCGAAAAGCTGCAAAATGTCGGAATACGTGTTGAAAACACTTCGGAAATTTGGAGACTTCCAAGCTGAATACAAAGGGCGACTCTCTTCATCCGCTCCAGCGTTTTCAGTACCTTAACGCGAGCGCCGGATTGCATTCCGACAGACCTGCTGCTTCATTCCTACCAGCGGTAGCCGCTTATTTGCTGCGGTCTGGTGAAGGTGATTCTCGATAACCGACCATACCGACTACGCATTGATTCGATCAGAATGGCAGTCAGGCAACCCGCATCGAACGGATTGAGTGGAGTGCTTCTGGCTTCAGGTGAGTGTATCGGCGTAGCATTTTCCAATCCTTGTGCCCGGTGACAAGTGCAACCTGTTCAATGGAAAACCCAGCCTCGAAAAGGCGGCTCGTGCCTTCGTGACGCAAATCGTGAAAGTGAAGGTCATCGATCTTCAGTTCTCGACAGTGCCGACGAAATGCTGTGCCAACGGATCGTCCGTTGTAAGGAAAAATCCGGCCTTCGCGAATATTCGAGAAACGTCCTTGCTCCTCAATGATCTTGCATGCGTCATAGCCTGATACATCCAACAGAGGAATTCGCTGGTCGTTGCCCTTCTTCTTTCGGGGATCTTTCCGATTTCGAATGAGGAGCATTCGGTTGCTGGCGTCGAAATCGCGCCATTCAACTCTTGCAATTTCGTCTTGCCGCATTGCGGTTGCGACCGCAAATCGGATGACGCGACCGACCGGAATCTGTTGCCGAATATTTGCTTCCAATGCCGAGATAATACGATCGAGTTCGTCTTGCGTGGGGCGGCGATCACGCTCATCGCCTTTTCCGACGAGCCCGAGACGTCCAAGAGCGATCCGGGCGAGATCTATTGGTTCAGTTAACACAACGACGCCGTGCACTGCGGCGGCGTGAGACAGAATCGTCTTGATATATCCAAGATCAATGCCGACCGTCACGGGGCCGGCTCCCTCCAGCGCGCGCTCTTTTCCGAATTTGATGAAACGCTCGCGATCAAGCTCTGGAAGACGAAGATGTCCAAGTCTTTCGTCCAGGAAGATGAGACTCGCAGTCTTGGAACGACCAATGTCCTTCCCGACCTCTTTCAAGTCTTGGCGATGAAGCGCGACGAGATCGCCGAAAAGTTGGACGTCGTGGGATTTGTGCGTCGTTGTCGGTTCTTGCCGGTCAATCCGCCGTTCGATATCGATGCCCCATTCCTCCGCGTCCTTTCGGCGGAGAAATGTCTCGTTGACATATTTCCCCTTTCGTCGGACTTGGACTCTCCAAGAGCCTGATTTCAGTCTGGTGATAGTTGCCACGCGTGTGCGCTCCGTGTGCACTGAGGCGTCGAAAAGCCGGAAAAAACGTCGCGCCATGGCGTAGAATAGAGTGCACACGACGCGACTTAACGACTTGAATGTACTCGAAAAATGCAGATAAATCAATTACATAGATTTGCCGTGGCACCTATGATGGACTGGACGGACCGGCATTGCCGCGTGTTCCACCGTCTGCTGACGCGGCGTGCCCGGCTCTACACAGAGATGCTGACCACGGGTGCCATTATTCATGGCGATCGCCGGCGCCTGCTGAGCTTCGACGCCAGCGAGCATCCTGTCGCGCTTCAGCTCGGTGGATCCAATCCGCGTGATCTCGCGGAAGCTGCGCGGATCGGCGAAGATTTCGGCTACGACGAGATCAACATGAATGTCGGTTGTCCTTCTGATCGCGTGAAGGGCGGAAATTTCGGCGCGTGCCTGATGGCGGAGCCGCAACTCGTTGCGGAATGCGTCGCCGCCATGAAGCAGGCTGTGAGAATTCCGGTCACCGTGAAATGCCGCATCGGTATCGACGATCAGGATCCGGAAGTTGCATTGGACACGCTGAGCCGGGCCGTGATCGCGGCAGGCTCGGATGCGCTGGTCGTTCACGCACGAAAGGCTTGGCTGAACGGATTGTCGCCGAAAGAGAACCGCGACATCCCGCCGCTCCACTACGACCGGGTCTATCGCCTGAAGGCGGCGTTGCCCGACGTGCCGGTCGTCATCAATGGCGGCATCACCTCGATCGCAGCCGCCAAGCAGCATCTCGATCATGTCGATGGTGCGATGCTTGGACGTGCGGCTTATCAGGAGCCATGGCGGTTGCTGAGTGTCGATCCGGAGCTATTCGGCGAAGCCGCGCCGCACGCGACCATGCATGACGCCATCGAAGCGCTGATGCCATACGTAGAGCGCGAGCTTGCCGCCGGGACACGGCTGCATTCGATCACGCGGCATCTGGTCGGCGCGTTTCATGGCGTACCGGGTGCCCGGGCGTTTCGCCGTTATCTTGCGGAAGTCTGCACGAAGCCGGGCGCTGGTACGGATTCGTTGCGTGAGGCGCTCACGATTGTCGAACCGCGTTCCGCAGCGCCGATCGCAGCGTAAGACAGATTTACGGATATCCGCGCAGCATCAGCTTGTCGGGGCGAACTTCCCAGCTTTCCAGCCGGTTGAGGAAGCTCATGCCGAGCAGGTTGGACTTCATCTGGCCGCGCGGCACCACCAGCGCCGGCACCGAGCGTTCCACCAGCTTGCCGACCGACAGACGATCAAGGGTCAGGCGCGCAGCACGCACGCGCCCGCCGGCGGTTTCGACATCCACACTGTAGTCCAGCAGTTCCAGTGGCAGGCCGGCGGCCTTCGCGGTTTCATAGGTCAGGACAACGGATGTGGCGCCGGTGTCGATCACCATCGGCGTGCTGAATCCATTGATCTTCGCACGCAGCGAAAATTCACCGCTGTCGCTGCGCGCAATTTCAACCGCGCGTGCCGGTTTTGCATTCAGGGTCTGGTCCGTGGCGCGGATCAAGGCGCCCTTCATGCTGGCGAACGCAACAGGATGCGACATCGACAGCAGGAAGCCGACAGACGAGACCACCACGGCGAGGATTGTGAAGGCGCGTATCATGCGGCACCTGCCGCGCTCAGGGATTGGCCTGAGGCTCGGGTCGCGGCGCTCGAATCTCCAGACCCGCATCGAGCATGCGCTGATGCAGCATTGCCATGATGCCGAGCCTCTCGCCGTTGTCCATTTTGTGCCAGCGCGCGATTTCGGGCAGGGTTCGCCCGCAGCCGAGGCAGAGCTTGCTCTTCGGATCGATGAAGCAGACGGCGATGCAAGGCGTTTCTTGTTTCATGAACTGTACTGATGGACATTTTCATCGCTCGCGCAAGATGTTCTACAAACCGGTTCCCGCATTCATGATCGGCTTGTAACGCGGACGGCTCCGATCCCCAGCGAGTCCTCCTGGCGACCTGTCGGGCTGGAGTGGGGGGGATTCTTCACGCATCGGCGCCAGCGCCGTCATCACGCGCTCAGGTGGATAGGTGACGATCACTTCCGTACCTACCCGCAGGGTCGATTTGAGCGTGAACGTCCCGCCGTGCATGTCGATCAGGCTCTTGGCGATCGGCAGGCCGAGGCCGGCGCCCTGTTCGGCGGATTTGATCGAGTTTGAACCCTGGCCGAAGGATGCCAGCACGATCGGAATCTCGTCTTCGGCAATGCCCGAGCCGGTATCCTTGACGCTGAGGTATTGTCCGCCCGACGCTGTCCAGCCGACCTTGAGCCAGATTTCGCCGCCCTGCGGCGTGAACTTGATCGAGTTAGACAACAGGTTAAGCACGACCTGACGCGTGGCGCGTTCGTCACCCCACAGCTTCGGCATGTCCTGTTCGAAAACTTCATGAATCGTGATGCCGCGGCTCGATGCGCGCAGTTTCAGCAGGTGGTGACAATCCGCGACAACATGCACCAGCGAGACAGGCTCTTCGTTGAGTTCGTAGCGCCCGGCCTCGATGCGCGACAGATCGAGAATTTCGTTGATGAGATTCAAGAGGTGGACGCCGGAGTTGTGAATGTCGGCGGAGTAATCCTTGTAAACCTCGACGGCATGTGCGCCGAAAATCTCGCTCTTCATGACTTCGGAAAATCCGAGAATCGCGTTGAGCGGCGTGCGCAACTCGTGGCTCATCTGGGCGAGGAAGCGCGACTTCGAAACGTTGGCGGATTCGGCCCGGTAGCGGGCCTCATCGGAGATCGCCTTGGCCTGCTCGAGTTCGCCGATCAGCGCATCTTTCTCGGCGCGGGCTTCCAGCGTCGCAAGCGTAGTCGAATGCAGACGATGAGCGAGTAGGGCGAAATAGCCTTCCGCAGTCACCGCGAGCGCGGCGAGGATGTAATCATCGAAGGTTCCGCGAAGGATGAAATTCACCGCGATTGCCGCCGAAACCGGAACGGTTGCCGCAAAGGCAGCAATGGGCAGGCTTGCCGCCAGCATGCTGGAAACGGCAATGACCAGCAGCATCACGAACAGCATCAACGTGTTCGAGACGACATCGATGCCTGATGGATGGATCAGGACGAGGGTCCAGGCCAATCCGTAAAGCAGATCCAGTCCCACAAATCGCATGCGCCACTTGCGCGTGATCGCAGGCGATGAGGACGTAACGGCAAGAAACTTGGAGCAGAAGCGAATGACGATGCCGTGGATCGCAAGGATTCCGGCGGTCCAGACCACGGCTGCGACGGCCGGAATCCAGAAGCTCGCGAGGATGCCCGTCGAGACCACGAGGAGGATAACGACCAGCGACGCTGAAATGCGCGTCTGCGCGTATTGCCGCAACAACTCATGGTCGAAGGCCGGCCGTGTTCCGCTGGTCGACGTCAGGCGGTCACGGGCTTCGCGCACGCGCTGCGAAGCGGCCCGGCGGCTGCGCGCCGGTGTTTCCGCCGATGTCGCGGAGAGCTCTTTTTTGTCGGCGGTCTCACTCATTTTTACGCGACAAATTCCCGAACAATTACCAATGCTGCGCCGGCTCATACGAGCGCGCACTGCTCCCCGCTATTTCTGGCGCTAAATCATTAAGAGGTGGCTTAAAGGTCAATTTAATCGGGTTAAGGAAGTATGAATTTCAGTGTCGCGGGATGGTCTGTTCGCACCCGTCAAATAGAAGAAAGGCGGCACGGGATACCGCGCCGCCTTATGTGTCGTACCAGGCGGAGGACTGTTAGCGCTGCAGCCGTGCCAGCAGGCTCGACGTATCCCAGCGCTTGCCGCCCATTTTCTCGACTTCAGCGTAGAAATTATCGACTAGCGCGGTGACCGGCAGGCTTGCACCGTTGCGGCGAGCTTCCGCGAGACAGATCGAAAGGTCCTTGCGCATCCATTCGACGGCGAAGCCGAAATCGAATTTGCCTTCGTTCATGGTCTTGTAGCGGTTTTCCATCTGCCAGGATTGTGCTGCTCCCTTCGAGATGGTGTCGATCACCGCCCCAACGTCGAGCCCGGCTTTCTTGGCGAAATGAATTCCCTCCGACAATCCCTCGACGAGACCCGCGATGCAGATCTGGTTCACCATCTTGGTAAGCTGACCCGAGCCGGCAGGGCCGAGCAATTTGCACATCCGGGCATACGAGGCGATCACAGGCTCTGCCTGCTTGTAGGCGGCTTCTGCGCCGCCGCACATGACCGTCAGCACGCCGTTTTCCGCGCCGGCCTGGCCACCGGAAACTGGCGCGTCGATGAACTGGAATCCGCGCTTGGTGGCCTCGGCATCAAGTTGCCGGGCGACCTCGGCTGATGCCGTGGTGTGATCGACAAAAACGGCACTGGGCTTCATGCCCGAAAATGCTCCGTCGGCGCCGATGGTCACGGCACGGAGGTCGTCGTCGTTGCCGACGCAGGCCATCACGAAATCCTGACCTTCGGCGGCCGCCTTCGGTGTCGCGGCGGCGCGGCCACCGAATTTCTCGGCCCATGCCTTCGACTTGGCAGCGGTGCGATTGTACACGGTCACCTCATGGCCGCCCTTGGCGGCGAGGTGTCCAGCCATGGGGAATCCCATGACGCCGAGGCCGAGAAATGCGACTTTTGCCATATCTTGCTCTTTTGAATTGCTGGTGTGTTTTGGCCGGATTTCCCGGCATGTGGGATGCCGACAGCTATGCGAATGATGGACGGCCTTGCAAGGCCGTTGACGGCACAGGTGACGCGCGTATGAAGGCCACAAGCGGCGGCCCCCGGGGGTAATGCCGGGAGATATGTTGTGGCAGTCGATAAAACCCAGGTTCTTGCAGCGCTTCGCGCCATAGCATCGCCGCGTGGCGTGCCGCTTGCCGATGCCAAGGTGCTTTCCGAAATTATGGCCTCGGACGGCAAGGTTTTCTTCTCGATCAATGTCGACGCCAACGAGGCGCGGGCATGGGAAGACGTTCGCGCCAAGGCCGAGGCCGCGGTTCGGGCGATTCCCGGCGTCACGACAGTGATGGTCGCTTTAACCGCCGAGCGGAAACCCGGCCCTGCCGCAGCCCCGGCGCCGCACCAGCATTCGCTCGGGGTAAAGCCCGTTGCTCAGCATCGGCCGCAAGGCGCGCCAGCGGATTCTCCGATGAGCAAGCAGGCCGCCATTCCCGGTATTGGCTCCGTTATCGCGGTGGCGTCCGGCAAGGGCGGTGTCGGTAAATCGACCACGGCGCTCAATCTTGCCCTCGCGCTGCGCGATCTCGGTCTGCGGGTGGGACTGCTCGATGCCGATATCTACGGCCCATCGGTACCGCGCCTGACCGGCGTTCGCGAAAAGCCAGCGCTGAACGACGCCAAGAAAATGATCCCGATTGTCCGCTTCGGGCTGCCGCTGATGTCGATCGGCTTTCTCGTCGAGGAAGAGACCGCGATGGTCTGGCGCGGGCCGATGGTCATGTCCGCGATCCGGCAGATGCTGTGGGACGTCGCCTGGGGCGAACTCGATGTGCTGGTGGTGGACATGCCGCCAGGAACGGGGGACGCGCAGTTGACGCTTGCCCAGCAGGTGCCGCTTCGGGGCGTTGTCATCGTTTCGACGCCGCAGGATCTCGCCCTGATCGATGCGCGCAGGGGGATCGCGATGTTCGACAAGGTGAACGTCCCGACGCTCGGCATTGTCGAGAACATGAGCTACTTCCAATGCCCTGAATGCGGTACGCGCTCCGATATTTTCGGGCATGGCGGCGCGCGGCACGAGGCGGAGCGGCTCAAGGTACCGTTCCTTGGTGAAATCCCTCTGCACATGACCATCCGGACGTCGTCGGATGCCGGCACACCAGTGGTGGACAGTGAGCCGGGCGGTGCCCATGCGGCGATCTATCGGGCCATCGGCACCGAGATCAAAAGGCAACTGGTGGGCGCGGCGGTCTCCACCTGACGCCCTGGAATGCCACTTTTTACCTGATTTGAGGCCTTATTCGACTTTCGTTTAATCCGCTCCGGATGCGGCGTTCCCGCGTTTTCCGCAAATCGACTTCCGTGCTAGAGACCGTTCCAGAGGGATTTCAAAAAGAAACACCCCCAAAAGGAGATGCCTAATGAAGCGTCGTGATTTTTTGAAAGTAACTGCTGCCGGAGCGGCCGCCACTGCGGTCGCTTCGCCAGCCATCGCCCAGTCGTCCCCGGAAGTTAAGTGGCGTTTGACGTCCAGCTTCCCGAAGTCGCTCGACACCATCTACGGCGGCGCCGAGCAGCTCTCGAAGTACGTCGCCGAAATGACCGACAACAAGTTCCAGATTCAGGTATTCGCCGCCGGCGAAGTCGTTCCCGGCTTGCAGGCGCTTGATGCGACTTCGAATGGCACGGTCGAAATGTGCCACACGGTTTCCTACTACTATGTCGGCAAGGATCCGACGTTCGCGATCTTCGCGTCGGTGCCGTTCGGTCTCAACACGCGCATGCAGAATTCGTGGCTCGATCAGGGCGGCGGCAACGAGCTTGCCAACGAGTTCTACAAGAAGTTCGGCGTTATGGGTCTGCCTTGCGGCAACACCGGCACGCAGATGGGCGGCTGGTTCCGCAAGGAGATCAAGACCGTCGCCGATCTTCAGGGCTTGAAGATGCGCATCGGCGGCATTGCCGGTCAGGTGCTGGCGAAGGTCGGCGTCGTCCCGCAGCAGCTTGCTGGCGGCGACATCTATCCGTCGCTGGAAAAAGGCACCATCGACGCAGCCGAATGGGTCGGTCCGTATGACGACGAAAAGCTCGGCTTCAACAAGGTTGCGAAGTTCTACTACTATCCAGGCTTCTGGGAAGGCGGACCGACGGTTCACGCGTTCACTAACCTCGAGAAGTTCAACGCGCTGCCGAAGAACTATCAGGCGATCCTGACCAACGCGGCGGCACACACCAATGGCTGGATGCCTGCACGTTACGACATGCAGAATCCGGGCGCGCTGAAGCGTCTTGTGGCCAGCGGCACGCAGCTGCGTCCGTTCACCAATGAGGTGCTCGACGCGTGCCTGAAGGCGACCAACGAGCTCTGGGCTGAAATCTCCGCCAAGAACGCCGACTTCAAGAAGGCGATCGATGCAATGCAGGCCTACCGTTCGGACCAGTATCTGTGGTGGCAGGTCGCCGAATACACCAACGACAGCTTTATGATCCGCTCGCGCACCCGCGGCTGATTTCGTTCACCGAAGCAGTCTGAACCAGCCCGGCCTCGAAAGAGGCCGGGCTTTTATTTTGCGGTGCAGTGGAAGAAATCAGCATGGATATTGGTATCGGGTTGCTCCATGCTCCGGTTCCAAGCCTCGAAAAGAAGGGCACAAAACACACAAAATCACATTCAGGGAGTCATCATGAAACGTCGTGAGTTTATCAAGGTCGCTGGTATCGGCGCAGCCGGTGCCGCGATCGCATCACCCGCCATTGCCCAGTCGTCGCCTGAAATCAAATGGCGCCTGACGTCCAGTTTTCCGAAATCTCTCGACACCATTTACGGCGCGGCCGAGGTGTTTTCGAAGGCTGTTGCCGAAGCCACCGACAACAAGTTCCAGATTCAGGTCTTTGCCGCGGGCGAAGTCGTTCCGGGCTTGCAGGCGCTGGATGCTGCCTCCAACGGCACCGTGGAGATGGCCCACACGGCTGCTTACTACTATGTCGGCAAGGATCCGACCTTCGCGCTCGGCACCGCCGTTCCCTTCGGCCTCAACAGCCGTATGCAGACCTCGTGGCTACAGGTCGGCGGCGGCGGCGAACTGTTCAACGAATTCCTGAAAGGCCACAACGTCATCGGCTTCGCGGCTGGAAATACCGGGTGCCAGATGGGTGGCTGGTTTCGCAAGGAGCTGAAAGACCCGTCCGATATGAGCGGCTTGAAAATGCGGATCGGTGGCTTTGCCGGCCGTGTGCTCACCAAGCTCGGTGTGGTGCCGCAGCAGGTGGCGGGCGGCGACATTTATCCGTCGCTTGAGAAAGGAACCATCGACGCAGCCGAGTGGGTCGGGCCTTACGATGACGAGAAGCTCGGTTTCCAGAAGGTCGCGAAGTACTACTACTATCCCGGCTGGTGGGAAGGCGGACCGACGCTGCACAATCTCGTCAATCTCGCCAAATGGGAATCGCTGCCAGCGAGCTACAAGTCCATCATCAAGACGGCATCGACGCTTGCCAACGAAACGATGCAGGCACGCTACGATGCCTACAATCCGCCCGCGCTGAAGCGGCTGGTGGCCGGTGGAACGCAATTGCGTCCGTTCTCTGCATCGATCATGGATGCCTCGCTGAAGGCCGCCAATGAGGTCTATGCGGAAACGTCGGCGAACAATCCCAACTTCAAGAAGATCTATGAAGCGATGGCGGCTTACCGCAACGACCAGTACACGTGGTGGCAGGTTGCAGAATACGGCTTCGACAGCTTCCAGGTCAGGTCGCGCACACGAACCTGATCCTCGCGATCAACTGCCCATCAAGAGAAAATCCCGATCTTCGCAAGAAGGTCGGGATTTTAGTTGAAGCATGCAGGCTTGCGAACTTACTTGCTGCCAGCCGGTGGACCGAAATCGAGCGCAGGCATTTCCTGTTGCTGAATCTGGATATCGACCTTGTTGGGATCGACGGTCGATAGTGCGCCCTTGTAGTGCATCACCATGGCCGGGAAGGCGATCACGAGACCGACCATGATCACCTGGATGATCACGAACGGCACCGAGCCCCAGTAGATCTGCCCGGTGGTTACAGGCTCCATCCGCTTGCCGCTGACGCGATCCGTATAGGCTTCTTTCGGGGCCACAGAGCGAAGATAGAACAGGGCAAAGCCGAACGGCGGATGCATGAATGAGGTTTGCATATTGACGCCGAGGATCACGCCGAACCAGATCAGATCGATGCCGAGCTTTTCGGCGGCGGGGCCGAGCAGGGGGATGACAATGAACGCCAGCTCGAAGAAGTCGAGGAAGAATGCCAGCACGAACACAAAGGCGTTGACGAAGATCAGGAAGCCCGTCTGGCCGCCGGGGAGTGAGACCAGCAGTTCCTCGACCCACCGGTGGCCGTCGACACCGTAGAAGGTGAGGGAGAAAACGCGCGCTCCAACCAGGATGAAGATCACGAAAGCGGAGAGCTTGGCGGTGGATTCTGCAGCCTGTCGCGTCAGGTCGAAGCTCAGCCGCCGTTTCATGATCGCGAGGATCATCGCGCCGCCAGCACCCATCGCACCGCCTTCAGTCGGAGTCGCGACGCCGATGAAGATCGTGCCAAGCACCAGGAAGATCAGGCCGAGCGGTGGCACCATCACGAACACGACCTGCTCGGCGAGCTTCGACAGCAGCTTCAGGCCCGAGATGCGGTTGATCACCGCGAGCACGAATGACATCGCCACCACGATCGACATCGTGAGAACAACGTAGTCTGCGCCGGCCTTCACCTCGGTGAATTGCATAATTTCGAGCGCAATTGCGGTTGCACCGATCAACACAACGAAGAGCGACAAAGTCATCGTGCGTATGATGCCGATGAAGGGTTTGAAGAACAGGCCGGTCACAACAATGAACCAGAAGCCGTGAAGTATCAGCGGGTTCTCCGAAATCTTGTTGAAGACGGGCGAGGTCCAGTCGAACAGGCCAAGCTTGACCACGAAGAAGTATGCGGTTGCGGCGGCCGAGATTGCTGCCAGCGGGAGGATGACTGGGTGCTTGGCGGTTTCAACCTCACGCAGTGTCTGTGCTTCCAGCGGCAAGCCAGGTGTGGCTTGCGGGAAGAACGTCGCAACAAGGAAGATGTACACGGCATACAGGATCGACAGCACGATACCGGGAATGAACGCACCTTCGTACATATCACCGACGGATCGGCCGAGCTGGTCGGCCATCACGATCAGTACCAGCGACGGAGGAATGATCTGCGCCAGCGTGCCGGAGGCGGCGATAACGCCGGTCGCGACACGGCGGTCGTAACCGTAGCGCAGCATGATTGGCAATGAGATCAGACCCATCGAGATCACAGAAGCCGCGACGACGCCGGTGGTCGCGGCCAGCAACGCGCCTACGAAAATCACGGCATAGGCGATGCCGCCCCGGATGCTACCGAACAATTGCCCGATGGTTTCAAGCAGATCCTCGGCCATGCCCGATCGTTCGAGGATCAGCCCCATAAACGTAAAGAAGGGAATCGCCAGCAGCGTCTCGTTGTTCATGACGCCGTAGACGCGTTCCGGGAGAGCCTGCAGGAAGTCCGGACGGAACAGTCCGAGTTCGATGCCGATAAAGGCGAACAGCAGCCCGTTGGCGGCGAGAGAGAACGCGACCGGATATCCCAGTAGCAGGAACATCACGAGCGACGCGAACATGATCGGCGCCATATAGTGGATGAACATCGCCGCCATTAGAAATCTCTCTCGTTCTGCGCTGTGACGGCGACGCCGGTCATGGTTTTTCGGGTGTAATGGCCTGAGCCAGCTTCAGGGCTTCAAGTTCAGCGATCTCATGCGCGCTCAATGCATGTGCGTTCGGATCGGGCAGCAGACCCTGCATCACGGCGGCGCGCTTGATGATTTCCGAGACGGCCTGAACGAGCAGCAGTGCGAGGCCGATCATGATCAGCGACTTCGCAGGCCATTGTGGGAGGCCGCCGGCGCTGAACGATTGCTCGTTCTGATTAAAGGAAACGATGAAGAACGGCACCGAGGTCCAGATCAGGACGATGCAAAATGGCACGAGGAAGAAGACGTGCCCGATCATGTCAATCCAGCTTCGGACCTTGAGAGGCAGGCCATGATTGATGATGTCGATCTTGATGTGCTCGCCGTTGAGCAGCGTCCATGGCGCGCAGAGCAGGAACACGGCGCTGAACAGGACCCACTGTAATTCGAGGTATGCATTCGACGAAACGTCGAACACTTTCCGGATAACAGCGTTGGTCGCCGAAATGATGACGGCGATCACGATCAGCCATGACACCCAGCGACCGACAAACGTCGTAAACGCGTCGATCGCGCGACTCAATTTGAGAAGCGATTGCAAAACCCATCCTCCCGAATGCGCCCCTGCGTCGCTTGGCTCTGCCGCGACCGGAAGGTGACGGCATGCCGGCTTTTCCAGCCGGAGGCGCATAAAGCTGCCCGACCAAATCAGCGTGTCATGCCGCCGTCAATTGGAAGTTTGTTCATTCCAAGGCAGAATCTGCAAGCGCGATGAGGTGTGGGAAATTTGTGCCAAGCAAACTCACAAGCAGGGAAATATTCGAAACCGCCTTAGCCGCCGGTCACACTCATGTGCCTGCTGACGCTTGGCCGGTTGTGGCGGCGGTCGATAATGAAATCGTGGCCCTTCGGCTTGAGCCCGATCGCCCGGTCGATGGTGGCTGCGAGGAGGGAGTCGTCGCTGGATGCCCGCAGAGGCTTGCGCAAGTCGGAGGCGTCCTCGTGGCCGAGGCAGGTGTGGAGTGTCCCGGTGCAGGTGACCCGGACGCGGTTGCAGGATTCGCAGAAGTTATGGGTCATCGGCGTGATAAAGCCGAGCCTGCCGCCGGTCTCGGAGACGCGGACGTAGCGCGCCGGTCCTCCGGTGTCGTCCGGCAGGTCGGTCAGGGTATAGCGGGCGGCGAGGCGGGCACGGAGCAGTGACAGCGGCAGGTACTGGTCGATCCGGCCCTCGCCGATATCGCCCATCGGCATGACCTCAATCAGGGTGAGGTCCATGTCCTTGCCGTGCGCCCACTCCATCAGCGAGGGAATCTCGTCCTCGTTCAAGTTCTTGAGCGCGACGGCGTTGATCTTGACCTTGAGGCCCACGGAGCGCGCCGCCTCGATGCCGCGCAGCACCTTGTCGAGGTCGCCCCACCGCGTAATGGCCCGGAATTTCGCGGCATCGAGGGTATCAAGCGAGACGTTGATACGACGTACCCCGTTGTCCTTGAGCTCGGCGGCAAATTTCTCGAGCAGCGAACCGTTGGTCGTCAGTGTCAATTCATTCAGCGCGCCGCTGTCGAGATGGCGCGAGAGGGAATGTACGAGCGACATCACATTGCGCCGAACCAGAGGTTCGCCACCGGTCAGGCGCAGCTTGCGGACGCCCTTGGCGATAAACGCCGAACACAGCCGGTCCAATTCCTCAAGCGTAAGCAGGTCGGATTTGGGCAGAAACGTCATGTCTTCGGACATGCAATAGAAGCAGCGCAGGTCGCAGCGGTCCGTCACCGAGACGCGCAAGTAGCTGATCGACCGCCCGAAGGGGTCGGTCATCGCAGATGTCGTGGCCAGGGAACTTGGAAAAGGTTCACTCATTCAGCGCCATGCATATTGCTTTACCCGGCGGGCCGCGCCCGCCGTGGTATCCCAAGCACAATCTAGGCACGATGAAGCGCGCTTACAAACGAATCCAGCTATGCAGACAGCACTAACGGAACGGTGTCAGCGGGCCGGCGGCGGCGGAAACGGCGACTCCTCTGCGGGCGCGGCTGCGGCCGGCGCAGAGCGTGGCTTTTTGGCTTTTGGAGCGGCTTTGGGTGCACCGCGCGCGCCTTTCTTGCCGGGAAGCGCCGGTTGCAGCTCCGCATAGACCGGATTCGGGTCGACCGTCACGCCAGGACCGCTGGGATCTCTGAGGAGCTGAACGGGCACGGTTTCAGGCTGGTACTTCGGCAGCGAGAATGTCACGGAAAAATTCTCGGCCGCCACCACCGAAAGCGAGCAGGGGGTTTTACAGGTCTCGCCGCTCGACGCACGCGCCTCGGCGCCCGCCGGCAGCGATTCAAGCTGAATCGTCGCGCTCGGCGGCGTCGATTTGAACATGTCAGGCATGGAGAACGATGAGCAGCCCGCCAGGCCAAGGCCCGCCGCGACGACAACAATGATACGCATGGTGCATCCGTCATGTGATGCGGTGATAGCCGCATAGTCCCCGCGCGGGACCTTAGAAGTGTCATTCTGTCCGCGCAACCGGGCGCGGTACATTCCTTACGCAAAGGTTAACGCCGGTTCCGAATCTGTGTGAACAGGCAAAACCGTATACCTTTCATCGGCTTGCAAAAGAAGCCGCCAGATTTTTCACGGCCCCCGGCAGTTCCCGCATATGACCGATGACAAGGTCGGGTTTAAGTTCCGCGATGGGGATTTCTGTGTACCCAAACGTGACCCCAATTACCGGAATACCGGCCCGGCGCGCAACCCCGACATCCGGGCCGGAATCGCCAACCATGATCGACCTGGAGACGTCTCCGCCGGCCCGGGCGATGGTCTGGCGCAGGATGGTCGGGTCGGGCTTTGCCACACCGAATGTGTCGGCGCCGCAAATCGCCGCAAAGCGCTTTGTCATGTCCAGTTCCGCGAGCAGAAGCTTTGAAAGCCCCTCGAGCTTGTTGGTGCAGACGGCGAACCTGAAACCGCGTCCCTCCAGTTCGTCGAGGGCGGCGTAAAGGCCCTCGAACGGCTTGGAAGCATCCGCGATGTGCTCCGTGTAATAGGCAATGAAGTCGACGGTCAGCCGGTCGATGTCCGCCACGCTCATGGCGCGGCCCTCGAGTTCGAGCCCGCGCTCGATCAACTTCCGCGCACCGGCGCCGATCATGGTGCGAGCGGATGCAACCGGCACGAGTGGCAGCCCTTCGCGCTGGAGGACGAAGTTCAGGGCGCCGACGAGATCGGGGGCTGTATCGACGAGAGTGCCGTCGAGATCGAAGACAATAAGGGGGGAGGAGGTCATGGCGGATCGCTAGCGGGCGAAGCCGGATCATGCAAGGGCTGCGGCAGGATTGGACTTATGTCCGGCCTTTTTGGCCGTTTTTCAGCCCCAAGGCCGTATCCACCGTCGCGGAAACCGCGCTATATGCCTCGCGTTCCACGGGAACGGAACGTCGAGGATACGATGTCGATGGACGATCTAAAGAGGCAGGCGGCGGCGCGCGCGGTCGAGCAGGTGCGGGACGGCATGAAGCTTGGGCTCGGCACGGGCTCAACGGCCAAACACTTCGTCGAGCTGCTAGGCGAACGCGTGAAGGCAGGTCTCAAAGTCGTCGGCGTTCCAACATCGGAAGCGACGCGTGCTGACGCCGAGCGCTGCGGTGTCCTGCTGACAACACTGGACGAGGTTGATCGGCTCGACCTTACCGTGGACGGCGCCGACGAAATCGACCCCAATCTCGAGCTTATCAAGGGCGGCGGCGGGGCATTGCTGCGCGAGAAGATCGTCGCGGCGGCATCCGACCGAATGATTGTGATCGCGGATGAATCGAAATGGGTCCCGGCCCTCGGCCGCTTCCCGCTTCCGATCGAAGTCATCCCGTTTGGGCTCGGCGCGACCCGCCGGGCCATCGAGGCGGTCTTTGCTGAAAATGGCGTTTCCGGGCAAATGGATGTCCGCAAGGCCAAGGATGGCCATGCTTTCGTCACCGATGGCGGCCACTGGATTATCGATGCCCACCTTGGGCGGATACCGGATTCCCCCAGACTGGCGGCAGCATTGAATTCGATCCCTGGCGTGGTGGAGCACGGCTTGTTTATCGGTCTTGCGCGGACGGCTGTGCTCGCAGGCCCTCAGGGTATTCGCGTTGTTGAACGGCGCTAGTGTGGTGCGCAATTGAGGAGAATTGATATGAGAAAGTTTTCGAACGTTCTGCTCGCGGCAGGCGCAGTGCTGGGCCTGATGCTGGGCAGCGCGGTGGCGCAGGCTCCGAAGCCGCCGACCCCCGCGGCCATCGGCTATGCCAAGGAAATCCTGGCGTCCAAGAATGTCAGCGCGATCTATCAGGGCGCCGTTCCCGGTCTCGTGCAGCGGACCAAGGACGTGCTGCTGCAGGCCAACCTGAACTACCAGAAGGACCTCAACGAGGTTGCCGTTCAGGTCGCGAAGGATCTCGCCGGCCGCGAAAAGGAGATCGGCGAGGAAATGGCGCGGATTTACGCCACGGCCTTCACCGAGCAGGAACTGAAAGAGCTCGCCGCGTTCTACAAGTCGCCGCTTGGCGTCAAGGTGATCGCGCAGGAGCCCGTGGCATTCAACGCCGCGCGTCAATATATGGATCAATGGGCGCAGAAGTTCGGCGAAGAAATCAACGGCAAGTTTCGTGCTGAAATGAAGAAGCGCGGCAAGGAAATCTAAGCACGATCGGAAATTCCAGATGGCGGACTTGGACGTTGATCTGTTCGTAATCGGCGGCGGTTCCGGCGGCGTACGTGCTGCCCGGATCGCCGCCGGTTATGGTGCAAACGTCATGGTCGCCGAAGAATACCGGATGGGCGGCACCTGCGTTATCCGCGGGTGCGTCCCGAAGAAGCTGATGGTTTATGCGTCCCATGTCCGGCATGAAATCGAGGACGCTGCGGGTTTCGGCTGGACCATTCCACCCGCGACGTTTGACTGGCCGACCTTGATCGCCAACAAGGACAAGGAAATCGCCCGGCTCGAAGCGGCGTACACGTTCAACGTCGAGAAAGCCGGCGCCAAAATCGTGAAGGCGCGCGCGACGTTCGAGGATGCGCACAGGCTGCGGCTTTCGACCGGCGAAACCGTCAACGCAAAGTATGTGCTGATCGCCACCGGCGGCGCGCCAAACCATGGCGAAGCCATTCCGGGCATCGAGCATGTGATCTCGTCCAATGAGGTGTTCCACCTCCCGAAATTCCCGAAACGCATCGTGATTCAGGGCGGCGGCTATATTGCGTTGGAGTTCGCCGGCATCTTCGCCGGACTTGGTTCTGACGTGACCGTCATCTATCGCGGCGAAAATATCCTGCGCGGCTTCGACGATGATGTGCGGTCGCACGTTCGCAAGGAGATGGAGAAGTCTGGTATCAACGTGATCACCGGCTGCATCGTCACCAGGGTCGAAAAGCATGGCGACGCCTTCACCACGCATCTGTCGAGCGGTTCAAGCATTGCATCCGACCAGGTGATGTTTGCGGTCGGCCGGCATCCGAATGTCAAAGGTCTCGGACTTGAGGAGGCCGGTGTCGAGCTGAACCCCATCAACGGCGGCGTTGCCGTGGATGGTTTTTCGCAGACCAACGTGCCGCATATCTACGCCGTTGGCGACGTCACGCATCGTCTCAATCTGACCCCCGTTGCGATCCGCGAAGGACATGCCTTCGCCGATACAGTATTCGGCAAGCGGCCGACGCGTGTCGATCATGCTGACATTCCGACGGCGGTTTTCACTCAGCCCGAGGTTGGCACGGTCGGACTGAACGAGGCCGAGGCGCGGGCGCGGTTCACCCACGTCGACATCTACAAGACCGACTTCCGCTCGCTGAAATCGACACTGTCGGGAAGCGAATCCCGGATCATGATGAAGCTGATCGTCGACGCCGCGACGGACCGGATTCTCGGCTGCCATATTGTCGGGCCGGAGGCGGGCGAACTGATCCAGGTGGTCGGTATCGCCGTCAAGATGAAGGCGACCAAGGCCGATTTCGACGCGACAATGGCGGTCCATCCGACGGCCGCCGAAGAACTCGTGACCCTGCGCACGCCCAGCGCCCGGCACGTCCGTCAGGCGGCGGAATAGCCGTCTCCTTGCGCCACAGTGAGCGGAAGCGGGCTTTCAGCCCGGGCAAGTCCTTGAGACTTCATGCCGATTTGCATCTGGCAAGACCGTACCCACCTGTGTATAACCCGGCGCATCACAAGATTGCCGTTTCCTGAGGAGTTTCAGTCATGTCCGAGCGGTGGACGCCCGACAGCTGGCGCAAGAAGCCAGTCATGCAAGTGCCAGACTATCCCGATGCGAAGGCATTGGCCGATGTCGAGGCGCAGCTTGCTACGTTTCCGCCGCTGGTTTTTGCAGGTGAAGCGCGCAACCTGAAGAAGTCGCTGGCCCGCGTAGCTGCCGGTGAGGCCTTCCTGCTTCAGGGCGGAGACTGCGCCGAGAGCTTCGCCGAACATGGCGCGAACAACATCCGCGATTTCTTCCGCGTGCTGCTGCAGATGGCGGTGGTGCTGACCTATGCCGGCGCGCTGCCGGTGGTGAAGGTTGGCCGCATCGCCGGCCAGTTCGCCAAGCCGCGCTCGTCGCCGACGGAAAAGCAGGGCGACGTCGAGCTGCCGAGCTATCGCGGCGACATCGTGAACGACAACGCGTTCACGAAGGAAGCGCGCACGCCCGATCCGCAGCGCCAGTTGATGGCGTACCGCCAGTCGGCGGCGACGCTGAATCTGCTGCGCGCCTTCGCGACCGGTGGCTTCGCCAACCTCGGCAGCGTGCATCAGTGGATGCTCGGCTTCCTGAAGGATTCGCCGCAGTCGCGCCGTTACAAGGAACTGGCCGACCGGATTTCCGAGGCGCTCAACTTCATGCGCGCCTGCGGTCTCGATCTGGAGAGTCATCCGGAACTACGTTCGACCGATTTCTACACCAGCCACGAGGCACTCTTGCTCGGCTATGAGCAGGCCTTCACGCGCGTGGATTCCACGACCGGCGACTGGTACGCGACCACGGGCCACATGATCTGGATCGGCGACCGCACTCGTCAGCTCGATCATGGTCACATCGAATACTTTCGCGGCATCAAGAATCCGATCGGTCTGAAGTGTGGCCCGTCGCTGAAGCCGGATGAACTGCTCAAGCTGATCGATGTCCTCAATCCGGACAACGAGCCCGGCCGGTTGACGCTGATCAACCGGTTCGGCTCGGACAAGGTGGACGCGCATCTGCCGCAGTTGATCCGCGCCGTGCAGCGGGAGGGGCGTTCGGTGGTTTGGTCGTGCGATCCGATGCACGGCAACACCATCACCTCGACGTCCGGCTACAAGACCCGGCCGTTCGACCGCGTGCTGTCGGAGGTGAAGTCGTTCTTCACCATCCATGCGGCCGAAGGCACCCATGCGGGCGGCGTCCATCTGGAAATGACCGGACAGGACGTCACCGAATGCATCGGAGGCGCGCGCGCGATCACCGACGAGGATCTCAATGACCGCTATCACACGGTCTGCGATCCGCGCCTGAATGCCGAGCAGTCCATCGACATGGCGTTCCTGATTGCCGAACTGCTCAAGCAGGATCGCTCCGGCAAAGCGAAGCCAATGCCGGCCGTCGCGGGCTTCTAATGCTCCGTAAGGTGCTGTCGCGGATGTGGAGCGCCACGATCAACAGCCGGAACGGACTGGCGTTTGCCTTCCGTTCCGAGCAGGCTTTCCGTGAAGAGGTCGTCGCACTTGTTATCGCCGTGCCGCTGGCTTTCCTGATCGGCGTGTCGCCGGAACGCAAGATCCAGTTGATCTGTATCGTGCTGCTGCTGATGGTGGTCGAATTGTTGAACACGGCCATCGAGAAACTGGCCGATCGCCTGACGACCGACCACGACAAGCAGATCGGCCGGGTCAAGGACATGGGGTCGGCGGCCGTCGGCGTCACGTTGGTGATCGCCGGAGGGGTCTGGCTGTTCGCCATCGCGGAGCGCATAGGTCTCATCTGATTTATGCTCATATTGAGCAATTGCGGACTTCTCGCGGAGCGGGCTAAATGCGGTCATGACCAAAGCCACCCAGCTCACGATCACGCTCGCACAGCTCAATCCCATCGTTGGTGACGTCACCGGCAATGCCGCGAAGGCCCGTGCTGCCCGGAAACAGGCGGTGTCCGACGGCGCTGATCTGCTGGTCCTCCCTGAGCTGTTCATCGCAGGCTATCCGCCGGAAGATCTGGTGCTGAAACCGGCATTCCAGGCCGCATGCCGCGCCGAGATCGAGATGCTGGCGCGCGAAACGTCCGACGGTGGTCCGGCTGTGCTGATCGGCACGCCCTGGGTCGAGGACGGCAAGCTCTACAACGCCTGCGCGTTGCTCGACGAGGGGCGGATCGCGGCGCTGCGCTTCAAGGCCAATCTTCCGAACTATGGCGTATTCGACGAAAAGCGCGTGTTCGCGCGCGGGCCGGCGGCGGGGCCGGTGACCATCCGCGGCGTGCGGGTCGGCGTTCCCATCTGTGAAGACACATGGATGGAAGAGTCCGAAGACTACGAGAACGTTGTCGAATGCCTCGCGGAGACCGGCGCGGAAATCCTGATCGTGCCGAACGGATCGCCCTATACGCGCGAAAAGAACGACATGCGCCTGTCGGTATCGGTCGCACGTGTGGCCGAAAGCGGATTGCCGCTGGTTTATCTTAATCAGGTCGGCGGACAGGATGAACTGGTGTTTGACGGTTCGTCGTTCGCGTTGAATGCCGACCGCTCGCTGGCGTTCCAGTTGCCGGGGTTCGTTGAAAACATCACGACCGTCCGATGGACCAAGGGCGACGGCGGCTGGACCTGCAAGGGGCCGGTGACACCGGTGCTCGACGGCGACAAGGGCGACTATGCTGCCTGTGTGCTCGGCCTGCGCGATTATGTGGGTAAGGCCGGTTTTCCCGGCGTGCTGCTCGGCATCTCAGGTGGTATCGATTCAGCGCTGTGCGCGGCCATCGCTGTCGATGCGCTTGGCGCGGACAAGGTACGCGGCGTGATGCTGCCGTTCCGTTTCACCGCGCAGGAATCACTCGATGATGCGGCGAAGCTGACGAAGCAACTCGGCATCCAGTACGAGGTATTGCCGATTGCCGCTGCGGTTCACGGCTTCGAGGACATTCTCAAGCCCGTCTTTGCGGGCCGGGAGCGGGACGTCACTGAGGAAAACCTGCAGGCGCGCACCCGCGGCGTTCTGCTGATGGCTATTTCCAACAAGTTCGGCTCGATGGTGGTGACCACCGGCAACAAGTCGGAAATGTCAGTCGGCTACGCCACGCTCTATGGCGACATGAACGGCGGCTACAATCCGATCAAGGACATCTACAAGACCGAGGTTTTCCGGCTTTCGACCTTGCGCAACTCATGGAAGCCCGAGGGCGCGCTTGGTCCGTCCGGCGAAGTCATTCCGCCCAACATCATCACGCGTCCTCCGACTGCCGAATTGCGCGAGAACCAGACCGATCAGGACTCGCTGCCGCCGTACGATGTGCTGGACGCCATTCTTGTGCGGCTGGTGGAGCGCGAAGACTCGGTCGCATCGATCGTGGCCGAAGGCTTCGACATCGACACGGTGACCCGCATCGCGCGCCTGCTCAACATCGCAGAATACAAGCGCCGTCAGGCCGCGCCCGGCGTGAAGGTGACGCGCAAGAATTTCGGTCGCGATCGCCGCTACCCGATCATCAACAAGTTTCGCGACAACGGAAAGGCGCTGCCCGCGCCGGATCATTCGCTGGTGACGCGCTCCAGCCGAAATTCGGCGGAAGCGTTCGAAGGCTGATCAGCCATGCGTGCGCGCGGAAAAAATCCCGCGCATTTGATTTGCCCATATGGATCGGTCATTTCCGCACACAGCTAAGTTTAAAACAGAATTCCGATCGATCCGGATTGCGGCTATGCGCTTGGCCGCAATGGACTCATATGATTTTCGTCATCTAAATCGTCCGGATACTTCGGCGTTGCCGAGATTATCCGGGGGTGAAAATGACGATCGATACCGTTCAGCACAAGTTCGCTTACACAAATGGCATCCGCATGCATTACGTGGAGGCGGGGACGGGGCCGCTGGTGTTGCTGTGTCATGGATGGCCGGAATCCTGGTATTCTTGGCGTCATCAGATTCCGGCGCTCGCCGCGGCCGGTTTTCGTGTGATTGCCCCTGATCTGCGCGGCTATGGCGATACCGAAGCGCCAGCCTCTATCGAAGAGTATGACATTCTTCATCTCGCGAGCGATCTTGTCGGGCTTGTCCATGCCGTCGGCGAAGACAAGGCGATTTTGGTCGGTCATGACTGGGGCTCGATCATCGCGGGGCCAACCGCGCTGCTGCGCCCGGATATGTTTCACGCTGTCGCGCACCTGAGCGTCCCGTTTCTTCCGCGGCGTGCCGTGCGTCCGCTTGTCAGGTTCTTCAATCTGACGCGCGAGAAGCATTTCTATCAGGATTACTTCCAGCAGCCCGGGCGCGTCGAGCGTGAACTGGAGGAAGACGTGCGCCGTTCACTGCTGGGCATTCTCTATTCAGCATCGGGCGACTGCCGGCGAAGCGATGCGTCCTTCACGTTTGCGTCGTTTCCCAAGAACACGCGCATGATCGACAATCTGGCGATCCCTGAGAAGATGCCGGCATGGCTCACCGAAGCCGACATCGATTTTTTTGCCGCGCAATTCAGAAAATCTGGCTTTCGCGGGCCGATTAATTTCTATCGCAACTTCGATCGCAACTGGCTGCTGACACCGTTTCTCGACAAGGCCAAGTTGCGGCAGCCGTCGATTTTCATCGCCGGCTCTCTTGATGGCGTGCTGCTGATGGCGGCGGATGAGGTCAAGTCGATGCACGAGAACGTGCCGAACCTGTCCGGCAAGCATATCATCGACGGTGCGGGACACTGGATTCAGCAGGAGCGGCCGGAAGAGGTCAACAAGCTGCTCGTCGACTTCGCCGAGGCCAATCGCAACCCGCGGCAGCTCTTTACGTGAGGAGCGTCTGAACGCTAACGCGCCGGAATAAACGTCGGTCCTACCGAGCGGATCGGCTTGTCACCTGAAGCAGGGGGCGTTTCTGGCGCCGCGCCGGTTGGCAACGGTTGTGCGTTCGCGGGCGTTGCGACGGTGCCTGATTTCTTCTGCGCCGATGCTGGAGCCGCCTTTTGCGGCTGTGACATCTTCTTCGAGCTTTCATCAGTGACGATGATGTCGCCTTGCTGGGCGGCAGCCGCCTTGTCGTCGATATTCTTCAGCGCGTCGGACCAGGTCTGGCCGACCGCCTTGCAACTGCATGACTTGTCGAATGCCTGGCGATATTTGAATGCGTTCGGCGACTGCGAATAGGGCTGGCCGCTGATCGACACCGCCTGATTCATGTCTTCGCCGGGATTGCGATAGGTGAACAACGTCGCGTCCGCGGCGGGGCACAGGGCCTTGCAGGTGCGTTCGTCGTCGGCGAAACGGCTGGGCACAGTGGCGAACGAGATCGGGAAATAGAACCCGTCGCAGCTTCGTGCGCAGACCGTGCGATAGGTGCCGGATGCCGCACCGTTGTCCATTGGCGCGCTGCCGGGGTTATTATTGCCGCCGAACAGATTGTCGAGGAAGCTTCCACCGCCGCTGTTGCGAAGTTGTGCCGCGTATTGCGGGCCGCAATTGTTCTGGGCGAGCGCCATCAACACTGAGCGACGCTGGTTCTCGCGTTCCGAACCGCCAAAGCCGCCGCCGCGCAACCGCTCAAGATTGCCGGTGATCTGATCGAGATTCGACCGCATCTGCTGGATTCGCGTGTTGACCGGGCCGCACTGCGCGGACTGGCCGCTGAACAGCGAGAAAAATCCCGAACTGTCGCAGCCCTGGCGCTTGGCCTGGTCCTGCACGCGCTCCAGTTCGGCCTGCTGCCGGCTCTGCGCCTCTACATAACGCTGGATCTGATCCGCCTTGGCGTTGTCGCCACCGCCGCCGTCGATGGCCGATAACTGCCCGACCAGCCGCTGGCAGATCGGATTTGCGGTTCCGGGCTGGGCCGCCGGTGGGGGCGGAAAACCCTGTTGTCCCATCGCGCCATGGGTCAACAGCGCCGCGCTCACAAGCGCAGCGGTGGCAAAAGTCCGTCGCAAGAACGTAGAATTCGGCAAGCTGTCACGATCCTGGCTGACCGCGGCGCGGCCGACGGGCTCACATACAAGCTTCCGGCGGCAAGGTCACGTCGATTCAGGGGCCAGATAAGGCAGAGAATCGTGACAAAAAGAAGCCCCGTGGAACCGGGGCTATTAGCGCTGACAGGTGATGGCGACGAACTCACCGCTGCTGCGGGCCCCGCCTGTGGAAGCCGGAATAGCGCCGGTCACTTCATCTGGATCGACGCGACGGTAACCGGTAGCCTGCGCAAAATCCCGTGACTGGCAATAGGCGCGCGCCGCCGGAGCCCCGCATTTTTCACCCTTGGCAAGACACTCATCGACGCCGTAGCCGTCTGACTGATTGGCAATAATAAAAACGCGGCTGTCGGCGCGGGTCTCGGTCGCGGCAAGCAGGGATACGCAGGCAGTCAGTGTGAGCAGGAATCGCATGGTGGCACCGGTTCGGGAGAAGCACAGGCGCCTCCATTCTTAAGCCCGAACGGTTAAGAATGATTAAGGGCGGCAATTCCGTGGCAATGGGGGTATGAGACGCCGAAATCCTGGAGGTGTGACCTTGACGCGGTCCCCCCGGCTGGACCATTGTGCGGCCCATGAACGGTTCGATCTCCATTTTCGGCATTTGCCGCGAGATTATTAGCTAGCGATTCGCTGGCTGGAGCCGTCTTTTCTCAAACGAGATCATGGGAGGACGACCCGGCCGCAAGGCAAGGGATTCGATTTCCATGGAGCTCAAGCTCTACGACACGCTGACGAAGGAGAAGCTGCCGTTCCGGCCGCTCGATCCGAAGAACGTGCGCATGTATGTGTGCGGGCCGACGGTCTATGACTTCGCGCATATCGGCAATGCGCGTCCCGTCATCGTGTTCGATGTTCTGTTTCGCTTGTTGCGGCACATCTACGGCGTGGACCACGTCAAGTATGTCCGCAACATCACCGATGTCGATGACAAGATCAACGATCGCGCCGCGCGGGACTTTCCCGGCCTGCCGCTCAGTGAGGCGATCCGCAAGGTCACCGAGGAGACGGAAAAACAGTTTCATGCGGACGTCGATGCGCTTGGCTGCCTGCGTCCGACCGTCGAGCCGCGCGCGACCGAGCACATCGCGGAAATGCGTGCGATCATCGAGAAACTGATCGCGGGCGGCAACGCCTATGTCGAGCAGGATCACGTTCTGTTCAACGTCGCGTCCGATCCGAACTACGGCAAGCTGGCGCGGCGTTCGCTCGACGAGATGCTGGCTGGTGCGCGCGTCGATGTCGCGCCCTACAAGCACGATGCGATGGATTTCGTGCTGTGGAAGCCGTCAAAGCCGGGTGAGCCGTCATGGCCTTCACCGGGCGGCATTACAACGCAGGGACGTCCGGGCTGGCACATCGAGTGCTCCGCGATGGCGTGGAAGCATCTCGGCGAGCAGTTCGACATTCATGGCGGCGGGATCGACCTGGTGTTTCCGCATCACGAGAACGAACTGGCGCAATCCTGCTGCGCGTTCCACAAGGATCGCATGGCCAACGTCTGGATGCACAATGGCTTCCTGCAGGTCGAAGGTGAGAAGATGTCGAAAAGCCTCGGCAACTTCGTCACGATCAGGGAGTTGCTGACAGGCTGGCGCGGCCGTTCATGGCCTGGCGACGCATTGCGGTTTGCAATGATGCAAACCCAATACCGTTCACCGATCGATTGGTCGTTGGCTGCGTGTGACAATGCATTCAACACGCTGAAGGACTTTTTCAGCGTAGCGGCGCCGCCCTCAGGAGAACCGCCTCCTTCTGTTATCGAAGCCCTGGCTGACGATCTGAATACACCCAGGGTGGTTGCCGAACTGCACGCCTTGCGCAAGCAGGTTCGCGACCCGGGAGATGAAGCCGCTGTTGCGCTTGGTAACGCGCTCGCGTTTCTCGGTCTCGATGCCGCGCGGTTTGCGGCGTGGGTTGCCAAGGCTGATGCCAGCGCCGTTTCCAAAGCGGGCAATGTCGATGATTTGATCGCCGATCGAGCTGCCGCACGTGCGCGGAAGGATTTCAAGGAATCGGACCGCATCCGCGACGAACTTGCTGCCAGAGGAATCGTGTTGAAGGACGGCAAGGATGCCGACGGCAAGCCTGTGACTACATGGGAGATTGCGCGATGACAAAGCCTGACACGCCTTTTCCCAAGCACTGGCGCTACTATATCGCGATCAAGTGGCTGCTGATTGTTGCCGCCATCGCGCTCGCGCTCAAACTCGTCAACGTCTGGTAAGGCAATGGGCCAATCCATCCCAAAAGTAGGCTTGCGGCCGTTTCTTCCCGAGGACACTCCGGTGCTCGCGGCGATCTTCGTCGCCAGCATCGATGAGTTAGCTGAGGATGACTATTCGGATGCTCAGCGTGAGGCGTGGGCAGGTGCCGCCGAGGACGAAAACCAATTCGGCAGGCGGCTTGCGGGCCAGTTGACGCTGGTGGCGACCATCGAAAGTTCGCCGGTGGGCTTTGCCTCGCTCAAAGGCAAAGATCATCTCGACCTGCTCTATGTGCATCCGGGCTTTGCGCGGCAGGGCGTCGCCACGGCACTTTGCGAAGCACTGGAAAAACTGGCCGGTGCACGCGGTGCGACCGCGCTGACGGCCGAAGCCAGCGACACCGCCGAGCCGTTTTTCGTCAAGCGCGGTTATACGGCCCAGCAGCGGAATACGGTGTCGGTCGGCGACGAATGGCTGGCCAACACCACCATGAAGAAATCACTGGGCGGCGCTGCGCCGCAAGGCGAGATGCCGGGAAGACCATCATGAGCCGCGAGCGTCTCTATCTGTTCGACACGACGCTGCGCGACGGAGCGCAGACCAACGGCGTTGATTTCACGCTGCACGACAAGCAGATCATCGCCAACATGCTCGACGATCTCGGGATCGACTATATCGAGGGCGGTTATCCTGGCGCGAACCCCTCGGATACGGAATTCTTTTCCTCAAAACCGAAATTCGATCATGCGAAATTCACCGCCTTCGGCATGACGCGCCGCCCGGGCCGTTCGGTGTCGAACGATCCCGGCGTCGCGGGTTTGCTCGAGGCGAAGGCCGACGCGATCTGTTTTGTGGCCAAATCGTCCGAATATCAGGTGAGGGTGGCGCTCGAGACCACCAACGAGGAAAATCTCGCCTCGATCCGCGACAGCGTCAGCGCGGCGAAGGCGTCGGGCCGTGAAGTTATGCTCGACTGCGAGCACTTCTTCGACGGCTTTAAGGAGAACCCGCAATTCGCTGTGGCCTGCGCGAAAGCGGCGTACGACGCCGGCGCGCGCTGGGTGGTGCTGTGCGACACCAACGGCGGCACGATGCCGAACGAAATCGAGAGCATCGTCGGCGAGGTTGTGAAGCATATCCCCGGCGATCATCTCGGCATCCACACGCATAACGATACCGAGCAGGCAGTTGCGAATTCGCTGGCTGCTGTGCGCGCGGGCGTGAGGCAAATCCAGGGTACGTTGAACGGGCTGGGTGAGCGCTGTGGCAACGCCAATCTCTGCTCGCTGATTCCGACGCTGAAGCTGAAGAAGGAATTTTCCGACAAGTTTGAGATCGGCGTATCGGACGAAAAACTCGCCACACTGGTTCATGCCTCGCGCGCGCTGGACGATATCCTCAATCGCGCGCCTGATCGTCATGCGCCCTATGTCGGCGAAAGCGCATTCGTCACCAAGACGGGCATCCATGCCTCGGCGGTGTTGAAAGACCCACAGACCTACGAACACATCACGCCGGAAGCTGTCGGTAACCACCGCAAGGTGCTGGTTTCCGATCAGGCCGGACGCTCCAACGTCATCGCCGAACTGGAGCGGGCCGGTATTCCGTTCGACAAGAACGATCCGAAGCTGACGCGTCTGGTTGAGGAGATGAAGGAGAAGGAAGCGGCGGGCTATGCCTATGAGTCCGCGGATGCTTCCTTCGATTTGCTGGCGCGCCGGACGCTCGGCAAGGTGCCTGATTATTTCAAGGTTGTGCAGTTCGATGTGAACGTCGAGCAGCGTTACAATGCGCTGGGACAGCATGTCACCGTGGCGATGGCGGTGGTGAAGGTTGATGTCGCCGGTGAAATGCTGATCTCGGCGGCGGAAGGCAACGGCCCGGTCAATGCGCTCGACGTCGCGCTGCGCAAGGATCTCGGCAAGTATCAGAAATACATCGAAGGTCTGAAGCTGGTCGACTATCGCGTGCGTATCCTCAATGGCGGCACGGGGGCGATCACCCGCGTGCTGATCGAGAGTGAGGACGAGGCGGGCGAACGCTGGACCACGGTGGGCGTATCGCCCAACATCATCGATGCATCATTTCAGGCCCTGATGGATTCGGTCGTCTACAAGCTGGTGAAATCCAACGCACCTGCGTGATCCATCCAAAGAGGAAGCGTCAAAATGCTCGATCATGTTTCGGTGGGGGTTGCCGATCTTGAACGGGCGGCGCGCTTTTATGAGGCCGCGCTTGCGCCACTCGGCCTGACAAAACTGATCGTGCGGCCCGCGACCGTCGGATTCGGAAAAAGCTATCCGGAATTCTGGATCAATCTGCGTCCGAACATGGCGCGCGTGTCGCCGGACAGCGGCACGCACATCTGCCTTCGCGCCAGAACAACGGGCGAGGTTGAAGCGTTTTATGCCGCAGCTCTCGGGGCAGGTGGCGCGGACAATGGACCGCCCGGCGTGCGTCCGCATGACCGCGTCAAATACTTTGCCGCCCTCGTTGCCGACCCGGACGGCAACCGCATCGAGGCGGTGACATTTCTCAAAGACGATAAGCCGGATTACAGCCGGCTTGCGACCTGATCGTCCATCAGCTTGGCTGATTCCGGCACCTGCGCCGCAACCTTCTGAAGCGTCGGGAGAATATCCTCAACGCGATCAGCGGTGAGAACATCGACCCACAGGTTGGCGCGGATGAACGCCGTCTGCTTCATGTGATCGATCAGCACGAGCAGCGGATTCCAGAAGCCCGCGATATTGGCGAGCAGGATCGGCTTGCTGTGACGGCCGAGCTGCGACCAGGTCATCTGCTCGACGAGTTCTTCCAGCGTGCCGACGCCGCCGGGAAATGCGACGAATGCGTCGGAGTGCTCGAACATGAGCTGTTTGCGCTCGTGCATGTCCTTCGTGACGATGAGCTCCTGCGCGTCTTTCAGGACGTGCTCCCGTTTGGTCAGAAAGGTCGGGATGATGCCGGTGACCTTGCCGCCATTTTCAAGTGCACCGGCCGCAACCGCGCCCATCAGGCCGATGGAGCCGCCGCCATAGACCAAGCCGACGCCGTTTTCGGCAAGGGTCTTGCCGAAGGCTGTAGCGGCTTTAACGAATTCGGGATTGGTACCGGGGCCGGAACCGCAATAAACACAGACGTTCTTGATAGTATTCATCTTATGCGATGTGGCATCGCATTGCGACATCGTCAAGACGCGTATCTTGCGGCGCACAGTCGATTGTTTCTCGAATCGCCGTTTTTTAAGGAAAGAGCCGCCGGGCAGGGTGCGAAAGGGGCGGGAACGCTCTATATGACGCATATGACTCCACCATGCGATATGGCGGCAAGAGCCGCCTCCGGCAGCGTCCGGCAGCCCCAAGGCGACCGACGCTAAAATGGCCGATCTCTATCCCGCCGAGCCTCCGGAGGCGCTGAATGACGCCCAGCCGGCAGCAGCCACCGAAGTGAATGCCGAAAAAGCCACGCTGTTCGGAACGCTGGCGCATCTATGGCCGTATATCTGGCCGGGCGACCGTGCCGATCTGAAGATGCGCGTCGTCTGGTCGATGGTTCTGCTGTTCATCGCCAAGGCGGCGACACTGTTTGTTCCCTTCACATTTAAGTGGGCCGTCGATGCACTGACCGGCGCCGACACCGCGCCGGTCCAGTCGTCGAACTGGCTGCTGTGGCTGATCGCTTCGCCGCTCATCATGACGCTCAGCTATGGCGCCATCCGCATCGTCATGATGGTGCTGACGCAGTGGCGTGACGGTCTGTTCGCCAAGGTGGCGATGCACGCGGTGCGCAAGCTGGCGTTTCTGACCTTCGTGCACATGCACGAACTGTCGCTGCGCTTTCATCTGGAACGCAAGACAGGTGGCCTGACCCGCGTGCTGGAACGCGGCCGCACCGGCATCGAGACCATGGTTCGCATGGTCATTCTTCAACTTGCGCCGACCATCGTCGAACTGGCTTTGATGATGGGCGTGCTGTTGTGGCAGTTCGACTGGCGGTACGTGCTCGTGACGTTCGTCACCGTCGTCGTGTACATGCTCTACACTTACTACGCGACCGAATGGCGGATCGAGATTCGCAAGCGGATGAACGATTCCGATACCGAGGCAAACACCAAGGCGATCGATTCGCTGCTGAACTACGAGACGGTGAAATATTTTAGCGCCGAGGAACGGGAAGCACGGCGCTACGATAAATCCATGGAGCGCTATGAGCGCGCCAGCGTTCACACCTACACCTCGCTCGCGGTGCTGAATACCGGGCAGGCGGTGATCTTCACGTTCGGCCTCACCGCAACCATGCTGATGTGCGCCGTCGGAATCCGCAACGGCACCAATACGGTCGGCGATTTCGTCATGATCAACGCCATGATGATTCAGCTTTATCAGCCGTTGAATTTCATGGGCATGGTGTATCGGGAAATCAAACAGGCGATTATCGACATCGAAAAGATGTTCGGCGTGTTGTCTCGCAATCCGGAAGTGAAAGATATTCCGGGCGCGAAGCCGTTGCAGATTTCAGCCGGTACGGTTCGTTTCGAAGACGTTCGTTTCTCGTACGATCCTGAACGGCCGATCCTGAAGGGGCTCTCGTTCGAGGTGCCCGCAGGCAAGACCGTCGCCATTGTCGGTCCATCGGGAGCGGGAAAATCGACAATCTCCCGGTTGTTGTTCCGGCTGTACGATGTCAGCGGCGGTCAGATCACAATCGATGGCCAGAACATTCGTGACGTCACGCAGTCGTCGCTGCGCGCGTCGATCGGGATGGTCCCGCAGGACACCGTGCTGTTCAACGACACCATCCGTTACAACATCCGCTACGGCCGGTGGGATGCGACCGACGCGGAAGTGGAAGCGGCCGCGACGATGGCGCAGATCGACGGCTTCATCCGCATGTCGCCGGACGGCTATGAGACCGAAGTCGGCGAACGCGGGCTGAAACTCTCCGGTGGCGAGAAGCAGCGCGTCGCGATAGCGCGTACGATCCTGAAGGGTCCGCCGATTCTGGTGCTCGACGAGGCGACATCGGCCCTCGACAGCCATACCGAACGCGAAATCCAGGACCAGTTGGAAAAGGTCGCACGTGGCCGAACGTCGCTGGTGATCGCGCACCGGCTGTCCACCATCGTCGGTGCGGACGAAATTATCGTGCTGGATCAGGGCCGCATTTCGGAGCGCGGCACTCACGCGCAGCTTCTGGCGGCAAACGGCCTTTACGCCAGCATGTGGAACAGGCAACGTGAGGCCCAGGAAGCGCGGGAAAAGCTGGCCATGATGGCCGACGAGAACATCGCGCCCAATCGCACGCCGCCGCCGGTCGATGATCCGCTGGCAGCGCCGGAAGCCGCAGAATAGTTTTAGGTCAATTCAACCCAGGTTCTTGAACGCATGTCCGTCGTTAAGTCCATTCGCGACCAGATTCCGCCGATCCATCCGGAAGGCTACCCATTCATCGGAGCTTTCGCCTTCGCCAGCCTGATCCTGTTTTGGATATGGACGCCGCTGGGCTGGATCGGGTCAGCATTGACGGTCTGGTGCGCATTGTTCTTCCGCGACCCGGTCCGGGTAACGCCGGTGCGGGAAGGCATCGTGGTGTCGCCGGCCGATGGCCGCGTCTCGATGGTGGTGCAGGCCGTGCCGCCGGCCGAACTCGGTCTCGGCGACAAGCCGCTGCCGCGCATCTCGATCTTCATGAGCGTGTTCAACTGCCATGTGAACCGCAGCCCGGTGGCCGGACGGATCGATCGCATCGCCTACCGCCCTGGAAAATTCCTCAACGCCGATCTCGACAAGGCGAGCGAAGACAACGAGCGCAATTCGTTGGTGATCTCGACGCCGGCTGGCCGGATCGGTGTGATCCAGATCGCCGGGCTCGTGGCGCGGCGGATCGTGTCATTCGTGAAAGAGGGCCAGGTCCTCGGGGCAGGCGAGCGCTTTGGGCTCATACGATTCGGCTCGCGGCTCGACGTGTTCCTGCCCGAGGGGGCCAAGGCGCTGGTGTCGGAAGGCCAGACGGCCATTGCCGGTGAAACCGTGCTGGCCGACTTCAAGCTTGGCGACGGCGGCCGCAGCTACCGGGTGGATTAACCAAGCCCGCGATCATCCTCCTGCCGTTTTGCCACAATGGCGAAGCATTGAGGGGATTGCTATATAAAGGCTTATGGACATGCCTTCCGATCCCAGAGCGCCTGATCTGCGCCGTCGCCGGTTTCGCCAGATTCCGATCCGGATGCTTGTGCCTAACGTCATCACGTTGCTGGCGATCTGCGCCGGCCTGACTGCAATCCGGCTGTCGATCGAAGGGCGCAACGAACTGGCGCTGGCGGCGATCGTGTTCGCGGCTGTGCTCGACGGCATTGATGGCCGCGTGGCGCGCATGATCAAGGGGCAGTCCCGCTTCGGAGCCGAACTGGACAGCCTCGCGGACTTCGTCAACTTCGGCGTTGCCCCCGCGCTCATTCTCTATTTCTGGCAGTTGCACGAGCTGAAGAATGTCGGCTGGATCGCTGCGATGATCTTTGCGATCAGTGGCGGTCTGCGGCTGGCCCGTTTCAACGCCACCATGGACGATCCGAACAAGCCTGCCTTCGCCGGAAACTACTTCACAGGCGTGCCGGCTCCGCTCGGCGCGCTTTGCGTTTTGCTGCCCATGTACCTGGTGTTTATCGGCGCGCCGCAACTGCCGGCTCCGATTACGGCGGTGTTCACCTTGTCGATCGCGTTCCTGATGGTGTCACGGCTGCCGGTGTTCTCGGGCAAGATGATCGGCGGCAGGATCGCACCGGACATGGTTCTGCCGGTCGTCGTCCTCGTGGTGTTGTTCATCGCCGTTCTGATCAGCTATCCGTGGCATCTTCTGACCGGCGGCTCGCTGATCTATCTGCTCAGTCTTCCTCTCGGGTGGGCGTCCTATCGCGCACATGAGCGCCGCGCGCGCGAAGAAGCCGCCGCTGCAAGCGAACCAAACTATTCGAGCCCTGCGACGGCAGATTTCAACGTCGTTTCCGATTCCGTTGAGAATGAACGGCCGCCACGGCTGAACTGACCGTCAGCCGCCTTGGCGCGATTATGGTTAATGAATTCCTGAGATTTTTCACGATCGCTTCCACCGGAATGCGGCTTTCCGCATATATATCCGGTGTTTGCGTCCGGTTTCTGCGATGCTCACGGCAATCTTGCCGCGCCATGGCATCAATTCGATAACCTTTACCCGAACTTAATTGCACCGACGTTAGTGTTCAAATGCGCGCTCAGAACGGGCCGCGCCGTATCGTTGCGTCGGAGTTTGAAATGGATATCGCCACCGGGGCAGGCCTGCTCGCTGGTATTGCCGTTCTCGTCACCCTGATCCTGATGGGCGGCGATTTCCGGATTTTCTACGACATTCACGCCATCATCATCATTGGAGGTGGCTCTTTTGCTGCAACGCTGATCCGGTTTCCTTTCGTTGCCATGCTTCATGGCATGCCGATGGGGCTGAAGTACGCGTTCACGATGCGGCAGACGACATCGCGCGAACTGGTCGACGAACTGGCGCAACTTGCGGAAGTCGCCCGGAAGCAGGGACCCGTGGGGCTTGAAAAAGTTGAAACCGACGATCCGTTCCTTGCCAAGGGCATCCGTTACGTCGCCGACGGCTACGACATGGATTTTATCCGCGACAACCTTGAGCGCGACCGCGACAATTTCCTGATGCATCTCGACGAGGGACAAAAGATCTATCGCGCCATCGGCGACTGCGCGCCGGCGTTCGGCATGATCGGCACCCTGATCGGCATGGTGCAGATGTTCTCGAACATGTCCGATCCGTCGAAGCTGGGTCCTTTCATGGCGGTGGCGCTGCTTGCGACGCTGTACGGTGCGCTTGTTGCGAACCTGTTTTGTTTGCCGATCGCCGACAAACTGCATGTCAAACTGACGGACGAAGATACCAATCGCACCCTGATCATCGACGGAATCCTGATGATCCGCGACGCGAAGTCGCCGACGCTGGTCCGCGAAATGCTGCTGGCCTATCTGCCTGAAAAGCATCGCCATGAAGAGGGCGAGCCGGTTCCGGCTTGATCTTTCGCGCTGACGTAAGGCGGCATAGGCCATGGCCAAGAAAAAGAAGGGCGCAGCACACGGGGGAGGTCACGGCTGGTTCGTGACCTTCGCCGATCTCATGGCGCTCCTGATGAGCTTCTTCGTGATGCTGGTCGCGTTCTCAACCCAGGATCAGCAGAAGCTCAAAATCGTTGCTGGTTCGATGCGGGATGCCTTCGGCGTCCAGAACGCATCGCGCTTCTCGGGTCTCATCGAGTCTGATGGTTTGCCGACACGTCCCAAGATGCGGAACGTTGCGCACATTCCGCCGGAGGAGGCATCCAATAATCCGACGCCGGATCAGGAAGACAAGAACAAGACGGCCGGCGCGCGCATGAAGACCGACCGCGAATTCGCGCTCGCCTCCGCCTCGCTTCGTCAGGCGCTGCAGGACCTGCCGGAGATTTCCGAGTTGTCCAAACACATCATGTTCGAGGAGACCAAGCAGGGGCTCAACCTCGAAATCGTCGATCAGGACGGCCGGTCGATGTTCGCCGACGGCTCCAAGCAGCCTCTGGAGCGGACGCGGCGCCTGCTTCAAAAGCTTGCCGCGCCACTCAAGGCCACGCCGCTTCGTGTCGCTATTGTCGGTCACACTTCGGCAGGCTTCCTGCCATCGCGTTCCGGGTATGACGGCTTTGACCTGTCCGCAGACCGCGCCAATGTCGTCCGCCAGATCCTTGAACAGGAGGGCTTGCCGACCTCCCACGTGTTCTCCGTCGCGGGCAAGGCCGATACTCAGCCGCTGTTTCCGGACGATCCCTCACTGGCCGCAAACCGGCGTGTGACGATTACATTGATGCGGGAGGACCCGCCGTTGCCGCCCAATCTGAGGCCCTGATCTAGGTGTATTATTATACCATCTGGCCGTGTTCCGCGGTTCCTGCGGACGCGTCGCATTGGACATCGGATGGCAGTGATATAAGAAGCGCCACTCCAAAGTGATCGCCGGGCTTGCCGGGATCAAAAGACACCGTCAGGGCGTTCCTTCGATCATGGCTGCCAGCGATACATCCGCCGATACGCCCCAAGAGGTGCCGGTAACAACCGGATTTTGGGCTCTCACTCTTGGAAGCATCGGTGTGGTGTTCGGCGATATCGGCACGTCGCCGTTGTATGCCTTCCGCGAAGCCGTCCACAACGCGACCCATGGCGGTCCCGTCTCGCGGGAGATCGTGCTCGGCGTTTTGTCGCTGATCCTTTGGTCGCTCATCGTCGTCGTCACCATCAAATATGTGCTGCTGCTGCTGCGCGCAGACAATAACGGCGAGGGCGGAACGCTGTCGCTGATGGCCCTTGGCCAGCGAGCGCTGGGCAGGCGCAGTTGGGTGCTCCTGGCGCTTGGCGTGATCGGGGGCGCGATGTTCCTTGGCGACGCGATGATTACGCCGGCCATTTCCGTGCTTTCCGCGGTCGAAGGTCTGAAGATCGCCGCCCCGGCGCTTGAGCACTATGTCGTCCCGCTGGCGATTGTGATTCTCGTCTGTCTGTTTGCTCTGCAAAGCCGTGGAACCGCCATGGTCGCCAGCGCCTTTGGTCCCGTCATGATCATCTGGTTCCTGACCCTCGGCGTGATGGGATTGATGCACATCAGCGACGATCCGGGCATCGTGCATGCCATCAACCCCATATTTGCCGTCCAGTTCTTGCTGACGCACGGCATGATCGGGCTGGTGATTTTGGGGGCGGTGTTTCTGGCCGTGACCGGCGGTGAGGCGTTGTACGCCGACCTTGGTCACTTCGGCCGCAAGCCAATTCAGGCCGCGTGGTTTTATTTCGTCCTGCCGTGCCTGCTGCTGAATTATTTCGGCCAGGGCGCTTTGGTTCTGGCGCATCCGGAAGCCATCGAAAATCCATTCTATCGCATGGTGCCGGAAAGCGTGCTGGTGCCGCTGATCTGTCTTGCGACTGCGGCGACCGTCATCGCCAGCCAGGCGGTGATCACCGGCGCATTCTCACTGGTGCGTCAGGCCATTCAGCTCGGACTGCTTCCGCGGTTTGAGGTTCGCTATACGTCCGAAACCCACGCCGGGCAGATCTATCTGCCGCGCGTCAACGTGATGTTGCTGATCGGCGTATTGCTGCTCGTCGGCCTGTTCCGCTCGTCCAGCAATCTCGCGTCGGCCTACGGCATCGCCGTGTCCACCACCATGGTCTGCGACGGCTTGATGTGTTTCGTCGTGATCTGGAAGCTCTGGAACTGGCGCGCCGCAACTGCGGCCGCGCTGATCGTGCCTTTAGTGATTGTCGATCTGACGTTTCTGACCGCGAATCTCCTGAAGCTTCTTCAGGGCGCTTGGGTGCCGGTGTTGTTCGGGATTTTGATGGCTGGTCTGGTTTGGACGTGGCGCCGTGGTACCGTGATTCTCATCAACAAGACCCGGCGCACCGAAGTGCCGTTAGCCGATCTCATCAAGAGTCTCGAAAAACGGCCGCCGCACATCGTGAAGGGCACCGCGGTTTTTCTCACCAGCGATCCCGCATACGTTCCGACCGCGCTCCTGCACAACCTCAAGCACAACAAGGTTCTGCACGAGCACAACGTCATATTGACCATCCACACCGCCGAGACACCGCGTGTCGATGTGGCCGATCGCGTGCGGATGGAGAAGATCAGCGACAAGTTCTCGACCGTCCGGCTCACCTTCGGCTTCATGGAATCACCGAACGTGCCGAAGGCGCTGGCAATCGCGCGCAAGCTCGGCTGGCAGTTCGACATCATGTCGACGTCGTTTTTCGTGTCCCGGCGCTCGCTAAAGCCTTCCGCCCAATCTGGTATGCCGCTGTGGCAGGACCATCTCTTCATTGCCATGAGCCGGTCCGCGAACGATGCCACCGACTATTTCCAAATTCCGACCGGGCGCGTGGTGGAAGTTGGCACTCAGGTAACTATCTGATTAGTCTTGTTAAATGCAGATCTGCCCTAGAGGGTATATGCGTTTAGGACATGCCTGTGGCATGAAAACAGTTTAACGTGTGCGCGAAGCGCGGGGGTATAGGCCTGCCGCGCTGCAATTGTGCAGTGAATTTCGAGGCAATCTTCCTGATGACCGATACGACATCAGCCGCGGCGGACACGCCGGCGGCAAATGGACATGGTGAGACGCATTCCACCGCGTCCTTCAAGGGACTGATGCTTGGGAGTATCGGCGTTGTCTACGGCGATATCGGCACCAGCCCCCTGTACGCGTTCCGGGAAGCTGTGACAGCAGCCGGCGCGACGGCCGCGACGGCCAACACGCAAGCCGTGCTCGGCGTGCTGTCGCTGATTCTATGGGCCCTTATTGTCGTGGTCACGCTCAAATACGTCGTGATCCTGCTGCGCGCCGATAACAACGGCGAGGGCGGAACGCTTGCATTGATGGCGCTGGCGCAGCGCGCGCTGGGCACCAGCGGCGGCGTTGTTGTTCTGCTCGGCATCATCAGCGGTGCGCTTTTCTACGGTGATGCGGTCATCACGCCGGCGCTGTCGGTGCTGTCTGCGGTCGAAGGCATCAAGCTCGTAACGTCCGCGCTCGATCACTACGTCGTTCCTATCACGATTATCATTCTCGTCGCATTGTTTGCTGTCCAATCGCGCGGCACGGCCCGCGTCGCCGCTTTCTTTGGCCCTATCATGTGTATCTGGTTCGCCGTCATGGCGGTGGCGGCGCTTCCATTGATCGCACAACAGCCAAGCGTGCTACTCGCATTCAATCCCGTATATGCGGTTTCATTCCTTCTCAATCACGGGATCATTGGTCTGGTCACGCTCGGCGCGGTTTTCCTCGCCGTGACCGGCGCCGAAGCGCTTTATGCCGATCTTGGTCATTTCGGCAAACGTCCCATCCAGACGGCATGGCTGTTTCTGGTGTTGCCGTCGCTGGCACTGAACTATCTCGGGCAGGGCGCACTGGTCATCGGCAATCCTCACACGATCGAGAATCCGTTTTTTCTAATGTTTCCTGAATGGGCGCTGGTTCCGATGGTTGTGCTCGCAACGGTCGCGACCGTGATCGCGAGCCAGGCCGTCATTACGGGGGCTTATTCCTTGACGCGGCAGGCCATTCAACTCGGTCTGTTGCCACGTTTCGAGATCACTCACACATCCGAAGCGCATTCCGGCCAGATCTACATTCCGCGTGTCAACACGTTGCTGCTTGTTGGCGTTTTGATGCTGGTCATGATGTTTCGCTCGTCCAGTTCGCTGGCGTCGGCCTACGGCATCTCGGTCACTGGCACGATGGTGGTCACGGCGATGATGGGTTTCGTCGTCATCTGGAAAGTGTGGAGGTGGTCATCATTCGCAGCGGCCGCTTTGATCTTGCCGTTTCTTGCGATCGATCTGACATTCCTGACGGCAAACCTGCTCAAGGTTTTCGAAGGCGGCTGGGTGCCGCTGGCGCTCGGCGGCGCGGTCATGCTTTTAATGTACACATGGCGGCGCGGGAGCAGGCTGCTCTATGAAAAGTCGCATCGGCAGGAAATTCCTCTCACCGATCTGATTACGATGCTGGAGAAGAAGCCGCCGCAGCGCGTGCCCGGCACGGCAGTCTTTCTGACAAGCAATCCGGATTATGCTCCGACCGCACTGATGCACAGTCTGAAACACTACAAGGTGCTGCATCAGAAAAATGTCATTCTCACCATCGAGATCGCATCGACACCGCGCGTGGATATCGCAGAGCGGGTACGGCTAGAAGATGTCGGAGAGATGTTCTCCAAGGTCACGCTCAAGTTCGGTTTCATGGAATCGCCGAACGTTCCGAAAGCGCTCGCCATTGCCCGCAAGCTCGGCTGGCAGTTCGACATCATGTCGACATCGTTCTTTCTTTCGCGCCGCGCCTTGAAGCCCGCTGCGCAGTCTGGAATGCCGCGCTGGCAGGATCATCTGTTCATCGGCATGAGCCGCTCGGCAAACGACGCCACGGACTACTTCCAGATACCGACCGGCCGTGTGGTGGAAGTCGGCACGCAGGTCACGATTTAGGGATAACCGGCGGCCCGCCAAGCTTGATTTTCTTGTCACAAAAAGAGAGGTTGTGCGCCGTTCGCGCTTAATCTTGGGGGCCGATCTTCTGGATTACCCTCGTGGAGGTCGATGTGTCACAGGCTGAAAAAGTTCACGATTTGACGGCGGAAGAGGTGTCCGCCGGAATTGCACAGGGGCGCTATCTCCTGATCGATGTGCGTGAGCCCAATGAGGTCGCGGCCGAGGCCTATCCGGACGCGGTGGTGCTGCCGCTCTCAACGTTTGATCCGGCTGAGATCCCAGATCCTCAGGGCAAGACGGTGGTTTTTGCCTGCCGCTCCGGCAAACGCTCAGTAACGGCGTCGCTGGCCGCACAGGCGGCGGGCAAGCCGTACGACTCGCATCTTGCAGGGGGCATGCTGGCGTGGAAGGCTGCCGGACTGCCGTCCAAAACAGGCGGCTGATCCTCGTGAACCGGATTTTCGCGGATCTCCCGAACACCATTTTTGACGTCATGTCGCAGGCTGCACGCGACCTCAACGCGATCAATCTCGGCCAAGGCTTCCCGGAAGATCCCGGTCCGCTCGACGTCAGGGAGAAGGCCGCCGACGCCGTCCTGAACGGCTACAACCAGTATCCCTCGATGATGGGGATTCCGGAACTGCGCCAGGCTATCGCGACCCATTACGCCCATTGGCACGGCCTGCAACTCGATCCCATGAGCGAGGTGATGGTGACGTCGGGCGCCACCGAGGCGCTGACAGGATCGATCCTCGGCCTCGTGCAGCCGGGCGATGAAGTGCTGCTGTTCCAGCCGATGTACGATTCCTATGTGCCGATCATCCGGCTCGCGGGTGGCATTCCCAAGTTTCTGCGCCTTGAGCCGCCGCACTGGCGTCTGCCGGAAGAGGCGATCCGCGCTGCCATTACTCCAAAGACGCGTTACGTCATTCTCAACAATCCGCTGAATCCGGCTGCCGTGGTCTATCCGCGCGAGGACCTCGAGATGCTCGGGCGGATTTGTCAGGAGCATAACCTGATCGCCATTTGCGATGAGGTCTGGGAGCATGTGGTGTTCGACGGCCGCGAACACATTCCGCTGATTTCGATTCCCGGCATGCGCGATCGCACGGTGAAGATCGGATCGGCCGGAAAGGTCTTTGGCCTGACCGGATGGAAAATTGGTTTCGTCTGCGCCGCGCCGCAGATCCTGCGTGTGCTCGCGAAGGCGCATCAGTTCATCACCTTCACGACGGCGCCCAGCCTTCAGGTTGCAGTCGCCTACGGCCTCGGCAAACCAGATGACTATTTCCTGCAAATGCGGGCGGATCTGGCGCGCAGCCGCGATCGTTTGAGCAAAGGCCTCTCAAATCTTGGTTTCCCGGTTCTGCAATCGCAAGGGACTTACTTTCTCAACGTTGATCTCGCGCCGCTTGGATTGAATGAAAGCGACGTGGCTTTCTGCAAGCGCATCGTCCATGAGCACAAGGTTGCCGCCATTCCTGTGTCGGCCTTTTATGAAGAGAACCATGTCACATCTGTCGTGAGATTCTGCTTCTCGAAGAAAGATGCAACGCTCGACACGGCGCTTGAGCGGCTGACGCACGTTCTTCACGGTTAAGGAGAATACGGTGATCGCTGGTGGAAAGAGGGGACTGACCCTTGCTGTAATTGTTGCAGGTGTTCTTTTAGCTTCGACGCCATTCACGCAGGCGCAGCAGCGCAGCGTGAATTTCTACAACTGGTCGAACTATATGGCGCCCGGTGTCCTCGAGCAGTTCACCAAGGAAACCGGCATCAAGGTCACCTACGACACGTTTGATGCCAACGAGACCGTCGAGACGCGGCTCTTGGCGGGCAAGTCCGGTTACGATGTGGTCGTGCCGACGGCGTATTTCCTGCAGCGTCAGATCGCGGCCAACATTTTCCAGAAGCTCGATAAGACGAAGCTGCCTAACCTTGCTAATGCGTGGCCAGAAGTAACTAAACGCCTTGCGATTTATGATCCCGGCAACGCGTTTGCCGCCAATTACATGTGGGGCACCACCGGCATCGGCTACAACGTCAAAAAGGTGCAGGACATTCTCGGCGCTGACGCCAGGATCGATTCATGGTCGGCTGTTTTCGTTCCCGAGAACCTCGCAAAGTTCAAGGATTGCGGCATCCACATGCTGGATTCCGCGGATGATATCCTGCCGGCCGCGCTGAACTATCTTGGCCTCGATCCGAATTCGACCAAACAGGCTGACCTTGAAAAGGCCGCCGACCTTGTCAGCAAGGTGCGGCCTTATGTGCGCAAGTTTCATTCATCAGAGTATCTGAACGCACTGGCCACCGGCGAAATCTGTTTCGTGGTCGGCTGGTCGGGCGATATCAAACAGGCGCAGAGCCGCGCGGCGGAAGCCAAGAACGGCGTCGAAATCGGATATGCAATTCCGAAAGAGGGGGCGCAGATGTTCTTCGATAATTTTGCGATCCCTGCGGACGCGAAGAATGTCGCCGAGGCCCACGAGTTGATCAATTACCTTTACAGGCCGGATGTCGCTGCCAAGAACTCGGATTTCCTGTCTTATGCCAACGGCAATCTCGCCAGCCAGAAGCTGATCGATCCGAAGGTCATGAATGACAAGACCGTTTATCCGGACGAAGCGACTTTGAGCCGCTTGTTCGTGATCACAGCGCGCGATCCGGCGACCCAGCGCATCATCAACCGGCTATGGACGCGGGTTAAGACGGGTCGCTGATCACCGCCACCGGCGGTGTAGCCAGAGCCATTGTTCGGGATGTTCGCGCACCCATCCCTCGATCACGCTGTTGATGGCCTGCGTGGTGCCTTGCACGTCGATCTTGCCTTCGGCGTCGCGTACCGGCGTCACTTCGTCTGACACCTCGATGCGAAAGCGATGGTTGGGGAGACGGATGATGCGCACGCCGTGGATCGGGACTTCGATCTGCCGCGCAAGGCGCGCGAGCAATGGATTGGCTTTCGTCTTTCGCCCAAAGAATGTGATATCGACGCCGCGGCCGAAGTGCTGGTCTACCAGCATGCCGACGTGGATGCCGCTCTGCAGGGCCTGCGCCAGCCGCAGCGGTGCGTCATGGGTGGTGGCGACCATCGTGCCCATGTTGACGGCACGAATGTCCTGGATCGCGCGGTCGACAGCCGCGATGTTCGGGCGGCGGAACAGTACAGCGGATTCGAGACCGTAGGCCGGAGCGGCGAGGGCGGGCAATTCCCAGTTGGCGAGGTGGGATGCGAAGATCAGCGCGCCCTTGCCGTCGTCGCGAAGTGCAAGAAATTTCTCTATGCTGCCGGGAGCAGGCTCGATGCGTCCACTCTCCCAGCTCTCCGGATTGAGATCCCAGAGGTGGTCGATATGCGCGAACTCCGCGCCGACGCGGCCGAGATTCTCCCAGACGCCCATCAGGATGGTATCGATTTCGGCCGGTGATTTTTCCGGAAAAGCCGCTGTCAGGTTGGCGCGGCCGATCTTGTGTTCCCGCAGCCATGGACCGATGGTTCGCGTGACCGAGCCGAAGAAATTCGCGGTCTTGTCGGGATCGAAATAGCGGGTAGCGCGCAACAGTCCGACCGCAATCGCGCCGACGATCGCCCCTGTCACAGGCTTGAGCGCGTCGCGCAGAATAGCCCTGGTACGGAGGAACAGGCGGCGCATCACAGTGTGACGATGATCTTGCCGAACACTTGCCGGCTTTCCATCCGCTTGAGCGCGGTGGCGACGTCCTCAACCGGCACTTCGGTGTCGATGACTGGCTTCATGCCGGCGGCCATTTTGTCGAGGCTCTCGGCGATGTTCTTGATGGTCGCGCCGAACGATCCGAAGATGCGGTACTGCTGCTGGAAAAGCTGCATCAGGTTGATCGTGGTGGTCGGCCCCGAGGTCGAACCGCAGGTGACCAGCCGTCCGCCGCGCTTCAGGACCAGCAGCGAGCCGTTGAAAGTATCTGCGCCGACATGCTCGAACACCACGTCGACACCTTTTTTCCTGGTGATTTTGCGTGTCTCACCTTCGAAGCGGTCTTTGCGATAGTTGATGACATGGTCCGCGCCGAGCGCCTTTACGCCCTCAATCTTGGAGTCATCGCCAACCGTGGTGATGACGGTGCAGCCGATGGCCTTTGCCATCATGATCGCGACCGTACCGATGCCCGAGCCGCCGGCGTGTACCAGCAATGTCTCGCCTGGCAGCAATTTGGCGTTGTCGAACAGCATGTGCTGAACGGTCGAATACGCGATCGGCGCGCAGGCCGCGTCGCGATCGGAGACGCCGTCCGGCACCGGGATCACCAGCCGCTCGTTGAGGTTCATCAGCTCGCGGGCGAAGCCGTCGACATGAAATCCCATGATGCCGGCGACGTTCTCGCAGAGATTGTCACGGCCGGCCTGACATGCGGGGCAGGTGCCGCAGGTCAGCGCGCCGTACATCACGACTTTCTGTCCCGGCTTGAATCGGGTTACGCCGTCGCCGATGGCTGCAATCTCGCCGGAGGCTTCCGCGCCGACCACAAGCGGCAGCTTGCGTTTGGCGAATGCCATGCCGCGATAGCCCCACACGTCGATGTGGTTGAGAGCGACAGCCTTGACGCGGATTTGCACCTCGCCCGCGCCGGGCGGCGGCGGGGGTGGTGCATCCGCGACCACGAGTTGGCGGTCGGCAACGAGGGTGAGGGCACGCATAAAGGCGTCCTGAAAGGCTGTTTTTGCTTGCAGATTTAGGCGTGGGTATCGCCGGTTCGGCGGAAGCCGTCAACCGCCGAACACCCTGGCCGGAAGCCTTTAGACGGGCTCGCGGGCCAGGATCAGGGATGCGTTCTGACCGCCAAAGCCGAATGAGTTCGACATCACTGCTGTCACGCGCGCATCGCGGGCCTTGTTCGGAACCACATCGAACGGGATTGCCGGATCGGGCACATCGTAATTAATGGTCGGCGGAATTCGCTGGTTCTCCAGCGTGAGCAGCGAGAACACGGCTTCCACCGCGCCCGCAGCCGAAAGCGTATGTCCGATCATCGACTTGTTGGACGAGACCGGAATCTGCTGTGCGCGATCGCCGAACACCGTAGAAATGCCAAGATATTCCATCTTGTCGTTTTCCGGCGTGCTGGTGCCGTGAGCATTGATGTAGTCGATCTGCTCGATACCCATTCCGGCATCGGACAGTGCATTCTTCACGCAGCCCACGATCGGTTTGCCGTCAGGGCTTGAGCGTGTGCGATGGAATGAGTCAGCAAGCTCGCCGCATCCAGCGACGATGCCGAGAATCTTCGCACCGCGTGCAGTGGCGGCTTCAAGGCTTTCCAGCACCAGCGCACCGGCGCCTTCCGCCATGACAAAGCCGTCCCGATTCTTCGAGAACGGGCGTGCCGCCGCATGTGGCGGTTCGTTGTTGGTGGACAGCGCGGACAAAAGTGAGAAGCGAATAAGCGCCTCTGCGTTAACTGAGCCGTCGGTTGCGACGCACAGCGCCGCATCGGTTTCGCCGCGGCGGATCGCTTCGACACCGAGCTGGATCGCGGTCGCGCCGGAGGCACATGCCGTCGACAGCGAAATCGGAGATCCCTTGGTGCCGAAAGTCTCGATCAGATGATCGGCGACGGAGCCGAACAGAAAGCGGCGGTGCAAGCCGGTGAAACGGCCGTTACCACTGGCCTTGAGCAGCGCGTCATAATCGATACCCGCGCTCATCCCCGTCGCGCGGGCGATGTCGTTGCGGGGTTCCCATTCGAGTTCGATCGGGGCGACCGCCAAAAAAAGCGGGCCGGGGAAGTCACCCTTGCTGCCGATGCTGGACTGCGCAACCGCTTCCTCGACAGCTACGTCGGCCAGCCGCTCGGAGAGTGAAGTCGACGAGAACGGTTCGACCGGAATGAAGTCGACGGTGCCGGCTATTGTCGTCTTCAGTCCGTTGGTCGGGAAACGCGTGATGGTCCGGATGCCGGACTCGCCTGCGGTCAATTTGGCCCAGTTGTCGGACTTGCCTGCGCCGAGGGATGTGACAACACCCATGCCGGTGACGACTACGATGGGTCGTCCGAACTTGTCGCGAGTCGTCGTCGTCATGGTTTTTCCCCGCTTAGACGGCCTCAACCAGCGCCATGCCTTCGCCGCGCCAGTGACCGGCCCCGATCACCACAATCTGGGATGGCGCCTTTGTCATTTCAATCTCGACGCCGGTTTTATCGTTCGGCGGAAACAGCGCGCCGCGCGAGATCGACAGCGCCGCGAGCGCCAGACCGAGCGGGAATTGAGCCTCTACGACATGGCCGAAAGGGGTGGCGGTGCCGCGGGTTGGAATATCGCGATGCTTATTGAGGAACGCACGCTCTTCCGCAGTCACGGGGGCAGCTCCGGTCGCGCCGGTGATGATCGCGCTGTTCTCGCCGATCGCCCCAATCTTTGACCACAGTCCCTCGAGGACTGCCGTCACGTCACCGGGGTTCTTGCGCCGTGCATGGTCGGAAAAGACCTTAGTCAGCTTTGCATAAGGCTTTGCGCCGCGCGCCTGGGCGTGTTCTTTCGACTCGATGACCAGAAACACGCCGCCCGCGCCGAGTGCGAAGCCGTTGTCGCGTTCCCAGACAGGCATAAACTTGTTCTTCAGGTTGAAATCGCCGAACTCGTAGAGCATCAGCATTTCCTTGCGCTCGCTGTTCTGGGCTGCGCCGACAAGGGCAATGTCGCTTTGTCCGTCAAGAATGCGCGCCAGTGCGATACGAGCAGCGTCCACGCCGGCGGATTCCTCGCCCATGAAGGTCCGGGACGATCCTGTGACGCCGTGAACGATGGAGATGTTGCCGGCGAGCAGGTTCGACAGCTGTGCCAGAAACAGCGTGGGGCGCAGGTCGTTCATCAGCCGTTCGTTGAGCAGAGCCGGATCGGCGTTGCCCTGGATGTTGGCGTTGACGATCGAGGAATCCACCGCAAGGTCACGTTCGCCGCCACCCGCGGCAACGATCATGTCCATGCGCGAGAGGATCTCGGCATTACCCTTGACGCCAGCGGAGTCGAGCGCGAGACCCGCCGCATATGTACCGATGCGTTGCCATGCTTCCATCTGGCGCTGGTCGCCCTTCTTGGGGATCTGCGCGTCGAAGCTCAGCTTGGTCATCGGATGGACGATGTAGGGCGCGAAGGTTGTCTCGTCGACGTTGATCGTCTTGGCATTAAGCGCGTCCCAATGCGCGTCCAGCCCCTCGCCGAGCGATGTGGCGAGGCCGATGCCCGTGATCCAGGCTTCGCGCGGTCCGCCTTTTGATGAAGGGATCTCAGTCATGAGCGATTGCCTGTTCGGGAAAGCCGATACGCTTCGCCATCGCTTCCATGTGGACGCGCAAGTCCGGGTGAGGGAATGGCGTATGGCGGAAGGTTAGTGTCGCGTTGCATTTCAACTTGCCACCGATACGGACGTTGGCGTCGGTGACAGCGAAGCCCGAGCCGTCATGAACGAGGCTCGCGTTGATCGTTAGCAGTTCGCCAGGCTTCACGAAGTCGCGCATCTTGGCTTCCTTGACGCTGGCAAGGAATGGCATGCGCTCGAATTTCAGGAGCGCGATCAGGAGCCAGCCGGACGTCTGTGCCATCGTCTCGGTCAGCAGCACGCCCGGCATCAGCGGATAGCCGGGAAAGTGCCCCTCGAAGACGGTACTGGTTTCGGGGACCTGCGACTCGACCGTAATCGTCCGCTTACCGACGTCGAGGTCGGTGATGCGGTCAACCATCTGGAAGTATTCGAGCTGCATGGCAGGGGCGTCAGGCGCCCTTGGCGGCGACCAGTTCGTCGATGCGCGCGCTGAGGTTCTTCAGGACAAAGTACTGCTCGGTCGTGGCCTTACCGTCGTTGACCTCCTGCGTCCACTTCTCCAGCGGCAGCTTGATGCCGAACGCCTTGTCGATGGCGAAGGCGATGTCGAGGAAGTCGAGGCTGTCGATGCCCAGATCGTCGATCGCGTGGCTTTCCGGGGTGATCGTGTCGCGAGGAATGTCGCACGTTTCCGCAATGATCGTGGCGACCTGATCGAATGTAGACGACATGCTAAACCTTTGAGATTTTTGAGGTAAATGCCATTTCTGGCATGGGGCGCTGGGCTCGAAACCGTGCCACAAGCCCCTTTGGACGGGTTAAACCCCGTATATCGGAGCCATGATCCGAGTTCAATGGCGCAACGTGACAGCGAAATGACCCGTTTTCGACCCTAGTTGTGGCGAATCGGATCGGTTTTCTGTGCTGAAATGTGCGCGCAATCCCGTCGGCCCATCAGGACGCAGTCCTGCGTGTTCCGGAGATCGGCAAGGGTCATGGCGAGCCACATGCCGGCCCCCGTCAGCGCTGCCGTAAAGGCAATGGCAGCGGCATTCGCGATCATGCGATGACGATAGTCGTCGGGACTTTCGTTCGCCCGTTCGTAGCGGGACAGGTCGGGCGCAAGTTTGTCGGCCCGATTTACCGTCGGGGACCGTGCCCGTGTGCGCGGGCGGAATTTCAGCACGCGATGATCGCCGTCAGTCATGAAAGACAGTCCAAATCAGCAAAGCCATCCTAAGTCGGTCGCGCAACTATATCTTCCGCGAAGAAGGTATTCCTGTGATGCCGAAAAGAATAGGCCGGAATCGATCCAGCCGAGCATCGGCTCGAAACACGTTCGTGGCCTGTAAAATAATGCCTTGAAAGTGATGTTATCGGCCGCGCTTCTCTGCGCGGGGTTGGCTAAGGTCTGGGAACTTCCACCGGAGTGCCGTCCAATGGCCAACAAACGCGAACCGATCCTTGAGCCCGTTTCAATTCTGTCCCTGCGGCCGACCCAGATGACTGTCGGCATGCGGGAGGTCGGCGAGAAGCGCAAGCGATGGCGCGCTCACAAATCGAAGAAGAAGGCCGAGCTTCTGGGGCGCCACATGATCCCGGTCGTAGTCGGGCCCGACAAGCGAAACTATGTGATCGACCATCACCACCTGGCACGCGCGCTTCATGAGGAAGGTGAAAAAGAAGTCCTCGTCTCGGTGGTCGCTGACCTGACGATGGTCGATCCGAAAGCGTTCTGGATCGTGCTCGACAATCACCGGTGGGTTTATCCTTATGATGTTAAGGGCGAGCGCCGTAACTACAGGGATTTGCCGAAAGATGTGACCGGGTTGAAGAATGATCCATTCCGAAGTCTGGCAGGTGAATTGCGCCGGGCCGGTGGCTTTGCAAAGGATACAACGCCATTCAGCGAGTTCCTGTGGGCGGACTTCCTGCGCCGGAGAATGTCGCGCAAGACGGTCGATAATGATTTTGCAAAGGCAATCGAGCAGGCGCTGTCGCTGGGCAAGAGCAAGGACGCGATCTATCTGCCCGGATGGTGCGGGCCGGCGAGCGACGACTAGGCCGGCGCTCAATGAAATCCCGTTGTTAGTTCGGCGGCGGTTCGTCAGGGCTGCCGCGGAAAGCACGATGGAGCGAGCGCTCGAAGGGGCCGCCAAACGCGAGGACGATGAGCGCTATCGCAAGGGCGATTGTCACCAGCCGCCATTGTCCGAGACCGCACACGATTCCAATACAGGCCGTGAACCACACGCAGGCTGCGCTGGTCAGGCCTCTTACCTTTGCCTGCTCGCTGTGAACGATAACCCCTGCGCCCAGAAAGCCGATGCCGGTGAGCAGCCCCTGGATGACGCGACTGGTTGCATCGGAGAGCCGGCCGGCTTCCAGGGCTTCCGGATTGGCAAGCAGGACGACCGTTGCGGTGGCGAGACCCACCAGACTCAGCGTGCGAAGGCCAATCGGCTTTCCATGCAGGTCGCGGTTAAGGCCGATGATCCCGGAGGCGACGGTCGCGACCCCGAGCCGCAGAATGATGTCCCACCAGTCAAGCAACGCAGTCGCCTTTCCAAACAAACACGTTACGCCTTCGGTACGCGGCCCATCATATAGAATTCGTCGTTGGGCCGCATGTCGGTCACGCTTGCCATGCGATTTGACAGTGCAAAGAACGCTGCAATCGCCGCAATGTCCCAGATATCGTCGTCGCTGAAACCGTGGCCGTGCAGCACCTCGAAATCATGCGCCGATGCCCTTTGCGATTCCAGGCAAACCTTGACCGCGAAATCCAGCATGGCGCGCTGCCGCGGCGTGATGTCGGCCTTGCGGTAGTTGTTGGCGATCTGGTCCGCGATCAGCGGATTCTTGGCGCGGATGCGCAGCACGGCGCCGTGCGAGACGACACAGTAATGGCACTGATTGGCGGCGCTGGTCGCAACCACGATCATTTCGCGCTCGGCCTTGCTCAGGCCGCCGTCCTTTTCCATCACCGCATCGTTGTAGGCGAAGAAGGCCCGGAATTCGTCCGGACGATAGGCCAGCGCGAGAAACACGTTCGGTACAAAGCCAGACTTCTCCTGCACGCCGAGAATGCGCGTTCGAATGTCGTCGGGCAACGAATTCAGGGCAGGAACGGGGAAGCGGCTGATGGGAGGCGTGCTCATGTCAGGGTCCGATGAGGAGGGGAGGAGACCGTCTGTACCAACCATAGTCGAGGACAGCCCCCGCGCAAAGCTGAGGCTGTGCACGGCTCTCCCGCAGAGGGCCGCGATCAGCGCAGGGGCTTCTTCAGCAGTGAGAAACGATCGGGATCGAGACCGAGCGAGGGTTGCAGCATCGGCGCTTCCGGCACGCGGGGAACGGGACGCTCCGCGATGCCCCGGTCGAATATCGGATCGTTCGGCGTTTCGCGATGGGATGTCGCGCCGCGCCAGCGCTCCAGCACAGAACCGACAAAGGTGATGTCGTGGCCACTGAGTGCCGAAGGCGTGGTCGCAATGGTCGCTTCGCTGCGCGGCAATTGATGCGCCGGAACCTCCTTGAAGCGCAGCCGGGTCGGGAGAGCTACGCCTTCGCCGAACGCCAGCACTTCGCGCGTTCCGAGCGAGGGCACGAACGACAGAAGGTTTGCGGCGGCATCGGAAACTGCGGAGCGCAACAGCATCTGGTCACGCTCGTTTGCAAGCCGCATCGCAAACAGCGTGTTGCACTGGGAGATGATTGTTGCGTCGAGTTCGGCGGGGCGCTGCGTGACCAGCGCGAGATAGACGCCGTATTTGCGGCCTTCTTTCGCAATACGTGACACGGCCTTGCGTGTCGGTCCGAAACCTACGCCGCGATCCGCGGATGCATAGCGATGTGCTTCTTCGCAAACGAACAGCATCGGTGACGCGCCATCGCTCCATAATCCGAAATCGAACGCCATCCGGCACAGCACGGACACGACAGAATCCACGACTTCTGCCGGGAAGCCCGCGAGCTGCATCACCGTCATCGGGCGGCCATTCGCAGGCATGCGGAACAGGAGGCTGATGACCTCCGCCATCGTGTCGCCGCCGACGTTGGCGTTCTCGAACATGAAGGCGTAACGCGGATCGTTCTTGACGGTTTCGATACGCGTAATCAGCTTGTGATAGACGATACGGGAGGAGCGGTTTTCCAGTTTGCCCATGCGCTCGTCGATCAGCGAAATCAGATCGACCAAACGATATGGTACCGGCGTATCGGCCGTGTAGCCGACGGTCTTGGCGTCGACGCGTTTCAGGCCAAGGCGATCCGTGTTTTGGTATTGCGTGTACGTCGTCTTTGCCACCGGAATAAGTTCGATGAGAACTTCGAGTTCTTCTGGAACGCTGGGGCGTCCGCCGAAGATGACGTCGACGAACTCCTCGAAATTGAACAGCCAGAATGGCAGCTTCAGATTTCGGGGATTGAGCACGAGCGCCTTGTCGCCGAAGCACCGGCCGTATTCGTTATGCACGTCGAGCAGGAGCACGCGCAGATTGGGCCTTACGCGCAAAATCTCGTTCAGCAGCAGCGAAACGCCGCTGGATTTGCCGACGCCGGTGGAGCCCAGCACCGCAAAATGCTTGCTCAGCATGTCCTCGACATCGACATAGGCGATGACGGACGGATCCTGTTGCAGCGTGCCGACGTTGATCTGCTCGGCTTTTGAAGGCGCGTAGACGGTTCGCAATTGCTGGTTGGTCAGCACGTCCACCAGATCGCCGATGGTCGGATAACTGGTGACACCGCGCTGGAAGCGGCCGGACGGGCCGGTGGCGATTTCCCCCAGCAGGTCGACCGAGGCGATCGCGATGTAATTGTCGGTCGCGGGCAGGTTTTCGCGGCTGACCTCGGTAATCATCGCGACGATGATGGTGGTCGCGGTCCGGATACCGAAAAACTGGCCAACGGTGGCGCGTACATTGGCGTCATTGATCTGGCTGGTCGCCATCAGGCCGACGCGCGCCTGCGAGCCGCGTACCGAAATGACGCGCCCGAGCGAGGCTGGCTGCGGTGAAGTCAACATAGAGAGATCTAGCCCGTCTGATGGTCTGAATTTCCCCGATCGTACAAAGGCTTGTTGCAGGAACTGTTAAACGGTCCTGGAGTTTGTCGCGCTCCCCAAAGTGGTCCCCGGCGCGGCGTTACAACCGGTGAAATCCGTCGGCGAGTTAAAGTCCCGTAGAACAAGGGGTATTTTCATCCTGACAAATCGGACCTGCTAGCCGCCTTCCGTTGACGTTAAGTCTTTGTTTACCTTGGATTAATGGATGGTTCGCGGAGATGCCCGCAAACTCGGGCAGCCTCATTTCGAGAGCGCGATCAGGGGATAGGGCAAGGCAGGGGTAGACCGCGGCGCAGCACCGCTTTATATCCAGCGCGCGATATCGATTTGCTGATTTGGACAACGATCCGCCGGCGCCGGACCGCGCGTAATGATCTGGTCCGCGATCGATTGGGGAATGGTGTAACGGTAGCACAACAGACTCTGACTCTGTTTGTCTAGGTTCGAATCCTAGTTCCCCAGCCAAACGTTCCGGGTTTCGGAGAATTTCTTTCTTTTGTGAGAGAAAGGCCCGCCAATAGAGGGCTTTTTAAACCCACTGTGTCTCTCCAGAGACCGGAATAGAAACCGTCACCTTCCCAAATTGGTCGGTATTCTCTGGCCAACCATTGAAGAATTCCCGTTTTCTAGAGTCTCGTTCCAGAGACAGAAGAATAAAACCACTGCGTGACGTCCATGCAGTGGTTCGGGCGTCGCCACTTAGCAACTGATCTGATCGATTGGTGTCGTTCCATCTCGTAGTGACTTACGTAGGTTTATCAACACCGGTTCGGAGCATGACCAAAATCTGCTTTGCGATCGATGCCGGTGTGTCGCGATCCTTCTTGTACCAGAACAATGACCAGGAGAGGGCCCCGATCAAGGTGAGGCGGAGATAACGCTTATCGACCTTGGGGCGCAGCGGGAGCTCCTCGATCAGACCCGTGAAGATCTTTTCATATTCATCGCGCAGGGAAATGACCCTAGCCTTGATGCTTTCCGGGTAGTGCCAGGGAGGCATTACGAACAAGACCTGGTTTGCACGCCGCCAGTCGAGCAACCCGGTAATATGCGCAATGCACGCTGTTTCCATCCGCTGCCATGGATCGGTTTTGAGCGCGATCGCATCGGTCACGCGGTTGAGCAGTTCGACCCCGCCTTTCTCCCAGACGGCCCAGAGCAACTCCTCCTTGGAGTCGAAGTGATAATACATCGATGCGGGCTGCATTTCGGCGGCGGCCGCAATGTCACGCATCGATGCTCCGTCGAATCCCTGCTTGTTAAAGAGCGCTTCGGCGACAGAAATTATTCGTTCCCGCGCCTGCTCACCCTTTGTCAGCTTCTGCTTTTCACCTGGCATCTTGTTGCCCGATTTGGCTTTTTTTGCCTTAGCCAGTGTCGTCGATGCCATGGAGGACCTCTTTTCGCAGCGCTTGATTTTCTAACGATCGTTCGGTAATAAATATTCTAACAGTCGTTAGATAATAACAGTTAACTCCAGATGAGGAAGCCATGGCCGTCCCCGCACGTCTAGATAAATTCGTCACAACCGAGAAGCAGCGGCACTTTCCCAAAGATTTCATGACCGGTTGGGAAGACTATGAGACCTGGGCAGACGCCACCGTTGGCCAATCCGGTCCCGCCCAGCGCACTTTCGTTATCACCGAGGAAGATATCCTCGACTACAACAAGGCATGCGGCGAAACCGATCCGCTGATGGTCGATCCCGACTATGCCCGCAAGAACTCGCCGACCGGCGAGCTGTTGCAGCACCCGATCTTTGTCACCACGATTGCCTTTTACAGTCTCGGTGAAAAGGGCATCGGCACCTGGATCCGGACCCCCGGCGCACGCAACCCCCAGCAGCGAATTGAGATCATCGAGCCGTTCAAGTACGGCGAGGTTATTACAACGACAGTGACCACTTCCCAGAAATTCGTTCAGCGCGGCAAGCCTTACCTGCAGATGCTGCTCGACTTCCACAATGAGAAGGGCGTGCTTAAGGCGCGCTGGTGGTGCTCGCTGATTCTTCCCGAAACGCAGGCGGATGTCGCCCGCTTCGCAAACGCCTGATCGAGGAGTTTTTCAATGTCCAATCCAACCTTCGGCGAGATCGACACCGGCTACGCGTTTCCGGGCGTCGCTCAGTCTTATGCTCAGTCCGCCATCGATCACTACGCGCTCGCATCGCTGGATATGAACCCTGTCCATACCAACGAGGAATGGGCGGCGCGCGCCCAGGTTTTCGGAATGCCGATCACCGTCGGGCACGGCATGATGACCATGTCCACCCTCGCATCGGTAGTGACGCGGGCATGGGGCGTGATCGGAAAGAACGGTGGCTCCATCCGCTACGTCGATGCCAAGTTCACCAAGCCGGTGAAGGTGGGTGAAACGGTCACCGCGACGGCCAAGGTCAAGCAGAAGCACTTCAATGGTCCCGGCAAGAACTGGGTTCAGGTGCTGGTCGAAGGCAAGGATTCCACCGGCGATCTGATTGGATTTGCCGAGGTCGGCTACAACCTTCCGGATTGATTCAAGAAAACACGGGGCCGGAATTTCCGGCCCCGCCCTGCGACGTGCTGCTTCATTGAATAAAATAATCAAACGTACGATCGTTCGAAGAATAAACGAGCGACAGGGAGAGCGCCATGCCGAGCCGTATCGGGGATGCGTTGCATTGGTTTGCGACGTACACGCCACGGAAGACAGCCATTATATCTAGTCTGGGGTCTCAGACATACGAACAACTGTGGTCGCGGGTGCGCCGTCTGGCGAACTCTCTCTCCGGGATTGGAATCAAGCCGGGTGATCGTGTTGCGCTGCTAATGCAAAACGGCAGCCGCTATCTTGAACTTTATCAGGCGGCGGCCCTGATGGGCGTGGCTGTTGTGCCGCTCAATTTCCGCTTTGTCGCAAGCGAGATCGAATATGTCGTCAACCACTCCGGTGCGAGTGCGCTTGTGTACGACGCTGCGTTTGGTGACACGGTCAGCTCGTTACGCAGCAAGCTCCCCTCGATTGGTGATCGCCACATCGTTTCCGACGGACCCGGCGGTGAGGGTGTCTATTCTTACGAAGGATTGATAGAAGCGGGCGCCGAGGTGGTCCCTGACGTTCCAGCCGATCTCGAGGCTTGCTATTTCCAGGGCTATACATCAGGGACGACCGGCTTCCCGAAGGGATGCGTCAATCCGCACCGCGCATTTGCGGATTGCCTGCGCCGGATGGCCACGATCTACGGCATCACGGCGAATGATCGCGAGTTTGTGGCCGCGCCGCTTTTCCATGAAGCGCCTGCACTGTTTTCACTGCTTCAGTTATTTTGCGGGGGAACGGTTATCGTCACCAGCGATACCACGCCGGCGAATGTGTTCAGCATGATAGATCGCTACAAGGCGACCTGGGCTTTCATGGTGCCGACCATGTGGGCTGCGATGATGACGAGTGACGAGATCAACGAGTTTGATCTCGGATCGCTACGCATTGTCATCAGTGGCGGGTCTCCGCTGCAGACTCATACCAAGGAGGCCATCCTCAAGCGCTTCCCTCATGCGGGCCTCAACGAATTTTATGGCGGCACGGAAGTCGGTCTGGTTACCAACCTTCCTCATCAAGATCAGTCCCGAAAGGTGAGGTCGGTCGGACGTCCGGTGATCGGCATGTTTGTCGAATTGAGGGACGAGAACGGAAAGGTCGTGCCGCAAGGCGAAGTCGGCGAAATTCATATCGGCGGGGCCACGCTGATCCGGGAATATTACAACAATCCGGAGGCGACCGCCAGCGCTCGCAGCGGCAGCTTCTTCACGCTGGGCGACATGGGCCGATTCGATGAAGAGGGGTATCTCTACATCGTGGATCGCAAGAAGGACATGATCATCAGCGGTGGCGAGAACATCTTCCCGAATGACATCGAGGATGTTCTGTACAAGCACCCGGCGGTGAACATGGTCGCCGTCGTCGGCGCGCCGGACCCGAAATGGGGAGAGATTGTCGTCGCGGCTGTCGTGCTCAAGCAGGGGCACTCCGCAACCGAGGCGGAGCTGATCGCGCACTGCAAGGAAGCTCTTTCGAATTTCAAGGTCCCCAGGAAGATTGATTTCCGCGATCAGCTTCCGATGTCGTCCTTCGGAAAAATCCTGAGGCGCGACGTGCGCCAGCCTTACTGGGACAAGCAGGAGGTTCAGGTCTGACCTGACCGTCTGACCAAACGATTTCGGACAAGGCCGGCATCGTGTCGAAAGAATCAGAAGAAACCAAAAACATCACAATGCGAGAGAGGAACGTCATATGAGGTCAGCCAACTATCTTCGCACTTACATGCTAGCCGTCGCCGCGGCCGCGATTGCGGTGGTCGCGCAGCCCGCTGGCGCTCAGCAAACTTATAAAATCGGAGCAATGCTCGATGTCACCGGCGGCGCATCCTTCCTCGGAAAGCCGGAACACAACGCCGTCATGCTTGCGGTGGAAGAAGCCAATCAGGCCGGCGGCATCCGCGGCAGCAAGGTCGAACTCGTTTTTGAAGACAGCAAGAGCACGGAGACCGATACGGTGCTTGCCGCGCGCAAGCTGATCAATCAGGCAAAGGTCCTCGCAATCGTCGGGCCAAGCCGGACCGGTGGCGCGATGGCAGCCGTTCCGATTGTCACCGAAGCGGAAGTTGCAATGTTGTGCCCGGTGTCCGGCGTCGGCGTGATCGAGCCGGTTGCCGAGCGCAAGTGGGTGTTCCGTCCGGGACAGGGTGGCGATCTCTCGGTGGCCAAGGTGCTCGATTACGCGCGCCGCGCAGGATGGAAGAAGCTGGGCATTCTCTATTCCGCCGATGCCTATGGCGAGGATGGGCGCGACAACATGCGCAAACTTGTCAAGAGCGCTGGCGTTTCTCTCGATCGCGAGGAATCGTTCCCAGCCAATTCGACCGATCTGAAGCCGCAGCTTGCCAAGCTGAAATCGGCTGGCGTCGATGCGATCTTCATGCATGGCCTCGGCGCGCCTTCGGCCATCGTCTACAAGAATGCGCGCGAACTTGAACTGGCTACTCCGATCATCTCCGGGCATGGCCAGGCCAACAGCGCATTCCGGAATGCCGTTGGTGACGCGGTGATAGGGCAGCCGATTGTCGGTGCGCCTGTTCTGGTGTGGAGCGAGTTGCCGGGCTCGCACCCGCAGAAGAAGGTTTCTGAATCCTTCGTCACTAAATACAAGGCAAAGTTCGGTATCGCGCCGGACATGTTTGCGGGCGTCGCGTATGACTCCGCCAATATGGTCCTGCAGGCGATCCGGGAAACCAGCGGCGAGCGCGCCCAGATTCGCGATTGGCTCGAGAACAAGGTGAATAATTATGTCGGCGTGACCGGGGTCTTCAACTTCACCTCTCAGGACCACGGTGGACTGAAGAGCGACGCGCTGGTGATGATGATCGCTGACAAGGACGGCTGGCGTCTTGCCGATTACGAGAAGTAAGCCATCATGGATTGGGGCGCGATTCCGCAGTTCCTCGCCGGAGGACTTGCCATCGGTGCGGTGTATGGACTGATCGGCGTCGGCTTCAGCCTGATCTACAGCACGAGCAAGGTCATCAATTTCGCACAGGGCGAGTTCGTCGTTTACGGCGGACTCGCGACTGTGTCGCTGACCTTGTTCGACATTCCCGCGTCTGTCGCCCTGCCACTATCGCTTGCCGCCAGCATCGTCATGGGCGGAGCGTTGCAGGGACTACTGTCGACCGCGCGAAAAGGCAGCAATGAACTGACTTACATCATGACCACGATCGGCGTCGCGATCGCGCTGCAAGGCCTCGCCCATCAGATATGGGGAACAGACTACAAGACGTATGCGCTGTATCCGCAAGGTGCGATCAAGGTGCTCGGCGCGAGCGTTAACTACGCAACGATCACCATTCTGGTCATGACCGCCCTGGTCTGCGTCGCGTTATGGGTCTTCCTGTTCCGCTCCATGATCGGGAAGGCCATGCGTGCATGCGCCAATGACAGCCGCGCGGCCCGGACGGTTGGCATCCGTCCGCGGCGCATGGTGTTGCTCGCCTATTTGGCCAGCGCCGCCATCGGCGGTCTCGCCGGAATGCTGATCACACCCTCGCAGATGATGTCTTACGACAACGGCGTCATTCTCGCTATCAAGGGCTTTACGGCCGCAATTGTCGGCGGATTGGCCAATCCGTTCGGTGCCGTGATCGGCGGGCTCGTGCTGGGTTTGCTGGAAGGGCTGGGCGTCGGCCTGATATCGTCGGACTTGCAGAATGCATACGCGTTCCTCACGCTTTTGGTGATCCTTCTCGTCCGGCCGCAGGGCCTGTTCGGCCGCGCCGAGTCGGGATCGGCCCGATGATGGTGCGATCTCTCATGCCGGCTGTATCGATGAGGCAGGGGCCCATGCTGGGCATTCTTGCTTTATTTGCGATTGTTCCGCTTGTTTCGCAGGATCCTTATGTCCTGGGCGTGTGGACTTTCCTGCTTCTCAATATCCTCGTCGTCGTGGGATTGGATCTTCTGCTCGGATACGCCGGACAGCTTTCCCTTGGCCATGGCATCTTTGTCGCGATCGGCGCCTATGCGTCCGGCCTGCTGACCACCAAGGCTGGGTTTTCTGGCTGGGCTGCGATGCCCGTCGGTATGCTTGCTGCAGCCCTGCTGGCAGCGATCGTGGCGGTCCCGACGCTTCGACTGCGCGGCTACTATCTGGCGATGGCGACGCTGGGTTTTCCGGTGATGTTCGACGCGGCTGTCCGTGTGACATCGCAATGGAGCGGAGGCTCTTCTGGAATCATCTCGATTCCGCGGCTCAAGATCGGTGGTTACATCCTGCGCGATCCCTTGGTGTATTACTATCTCGTTCTCGGTGTTGTCGCCGTCGTACTTCTGGTTGTGTGGAATCTCGCCAATTCGCGTCTTGGCCTGAAGCTGCGGGCGATCCATGCCGATGAAACGGCAGCTTCCGCGCGCGGGATCAACGTCACCTCGCTCAAGGTCATGGTGTTCGTCGCGAGTGCCACGATCGCAGCGCTGAGCGGAAGCCTGTACGTTCACAACGTTCAATTCGTGGCGCCCGATACGTTCGGCCTCAACTATTCCCTGACACTAGTCATTATGCTGGTCGTGGGCGGGATGGGACGCATCTGGGGCGGTATCCTCGGTGTCGTCCTGCTGGGCTGGATGCCCGAGCTATTGCGTGAAGCCGCGACATGGCAGCCAGTGATCTTTGGATCGATCTTGGCCATCATTATGCTGTTCGCACCCAGCGGACTGGCCGGATTTGTGCGCAGACGCTCGTTCTTCTTGCCCGAGGAAGCGCCGGCCGGGCCGCCATCGAAATCGAGCGACAAGCCGGTTCTGGCGGTCAGAGATATCGGCAAGGCATTTGGCGGTGTGCAAGCGGTCAAGGGATTGAGTTTTGACGTGCGCGCGGGTGAGATCAAATCGATCATCGGACCGAACGGGGCAGGGAAATCGACTGCGCTTGCGCTGATCTCGGGTGCAATCGCCGTGGACAGCGGCACGATCAAACTCGGCGGACAGCCTGTCGAGCAGACACCGGCCTATCATCGCGCGCGTCTCGGGCTTGGGCGCACATTCCAGCATGCCCGATTGATCCCGACGCTGACGGTCTACGAAAACATGGTGCTGGGGGCTTCGGTGCTCGGTACCCGCTACGAGGCCGAGGCAAGCACGATCTTGCACCATCTCGATCTTGTGCACGTCGCCCACGCCTTTCCCGGGGAAGCAAACCAGTACGAACGCAAGCTCATCGAGATCGGCACGGCGTTGGCCGCAAGTCCTGCTCTTCTATTGCTGGATGAACCCGGAGCCGGTCTGTCGTCTACGGAAATTGAAAAACTGGCTAAATTGTTGCGCGAGCAGAAAGAAAGGGGCTGTGCCATCGTTCTGGTCGATCACATCATGAGTCTCGTGATTCCGCTTTCTGACAGCATTCTGGTGTTGAACAGCGGTAGTCCGATCATGGATGGAGAGCCGGCAGAGGTGATCGCTGATGCCGAGGTCCGGCGCGCCTATCTTGGCGAGAGGAGCGATGTCCATGCTTGAGGTGCGGGGACTTCAGGTTCGCTACGGAACAATCCTTGCGGTGGAGCATCTCGATCTTCACGTCAATGCAGGCGAGATCGTTGTTCTCATCGGCGCGAACGGAGCGGGGAAATCCAGCGCGGTTAATGCGATCACCGGGCTTGTGCAGCAGGTAAAGGGTGAGATCAGCTTTGGCGGAGAGGATGTTTGCCGATTGGATGCGGCGGAGCGGGTCCGGCGCGGTCTCGCGCTGGTGATCGAAGGGCGTGGTATTTTTTCCGAGATGACTGTTCGCGAGAACATCGAGCTTGGTGCCTTTGCCAAACCTGAATTGCGTGGGTCATCGTTACAGTCAGCGATTGACCGCGTCGTCGCGATGTTCCCGCGGCTCGGTGATCGGTTTTGTCAGATCGCCGGAACCTTAAGCGGCGGCGAACAGCAGATGCTGGCGATCGGGCGGGCATTGATGAGTTCACCCCGTCTGCTCGTTTTGGACGAGCCGTCCCTCGGACTGGCGCCGCGCATTGTCGATGAGATCGCGGAGCGTTTGGTTCAGTTGGCGCAGAAATCCGGTGTGACGGTATTGATCGCCGAACAGAACGCGGCGCTGGGGCTTAATATCTCTGACCGGGCTTATGTGCTGCAGCGCGGGCGGGTGGTACTTGAAGGATCGGCATCCGAACTGCGAGCTAATACTGATCTGATGCGGGTATATCTTGAGGGCTAACTAAGCACCGGTTAGTCGCAAGGACTGATATGGAGCAACCCCCCAATATAACAGCATCTTAGAAGAGACCGGTTAGATCGGAAGTGCGTGAGTTCGATCCCGCTCGCTCCATCGACGCGAAGCTGAATGGAACCGGCGCGCGGGGTCCGGTCCGCAGTCGCAACAGCAACAAGCTGTTATAGCGACGCAATTCTATTGAGGATTTCTCGATCGCCCATGGGGAAAGACAATGTACACGGCCATGCCGGCGCGCCAGCGCCGTGACCCACCAAGCGATATATTGAGCTTCGCGTCGGCATAAGTATTGTTTGGCACGTACTTCACGTTTGCCCCGTTTGTCTTGGCGTCATCCGACTTTCCTCGATTGAGGGATTCTGGTGGGCCGTGCACGTCATACATAACTGATAAAATTCCCGACCGCTGTTGCAATCTTGCGACAGCAGTTCCTTACGATGTTGCTTGCCGTACATTATTAGATTCATGCTGATTATTAGATTGGAGACGAGACGTTGGGACCCGAACGCCATTTCCTGTCGGCCGACTCGCAGTGTCGGATTGGCGTTGATGCGTCGCTAAGTCATGCCGAAACACGCGCATTGCAAAAGTGCAAACCGAAAAATTGACCTGATGATGCAACCGGCACCTTCATTGCATCGGTCTCGGCGGCACGGAAGAACGCATCGTCGGCGTTCATGATCCGGGCAGGCTGACGTGATGCGTGATCAGCCGACGCCGCTCGATGCGCTTCAAGGTCTTTAGCGACATTCGGTATGTTCGAACGCCGTGTTCCATGAGCATGAAGATCAGCAAGGTTGGAAAATCGTGAGCGGCGTGAACCAGTCGCGTCCAAGTTTTACTAGTCCCTTGCCTTGATCGGCGACGGCATAGGCTGCGCCAGCGCGGCGCTCAGCGGTACGGAGATTGAGAAATATCCCGCCGTGCCTTCCATCCGGTTGACCGCACTGAACTCGCGATAGACCTTGATCCGGGTTGCAAGGGGAATCTTGCCGATCTCGAACGTGTATCCGACCGAGCCGCCAAGTGCGACAACCCGACCTTCAAACGCGCCAAGCGTGGCACCAGTTCCGCTGTCGGCGGTCATCTGCTGATAGTAGTAGCCGACAAGGCCGATGGTGAATTCCTTGGTAAGATATTTGGTCGCAGCCCATTCGAGATGAAACTCGTTTCCGCTTTGGTAATCGGTCGCCCGATTGCGCTGGTTGAAGGTGAAGCCAGCGGCAGCGGAGAGGTCTAGTCCGATCGCCGGATCAAGCCATGTCAGCGTGCCGAACACATCGACCGCGGGGCGATTGAGGGAGGCGTTGGACAGTTGCCCCAGGACGTAGCTGCCCGACGGAACAACGCCGCTGACGCCAAGTTGCCAGTGAAAATTTCCGGCGTGCCACCCCAGAAACGAGCCCAGCTGATAATCACTCAGATTGGTCTTTTCATCGGTGACGTTAAGACCGACCGGTCCAAAGCGCGGAGAGTTCACCAGCAAACCGGCATTGACGCGCGGGGCGCCGAAGGTCGGAATTGTTGCCGAGAATGCGAGGTCGCCACCAAGAATCTTCGCAGGCGTTACCCAGAGTGTCGTCGGAAGATTGAACCAACTCTGAGCGCTCACATTTGCAACAAGCAGGCCGCCGGTTGGAAGTGCGCGGCCACCGCCGATCTTGCCCGAATAAAAATACGTATCATCCTCGAAATAAACACCCGGCGGCGGGGTGACGCCGGCGCCGGGGCCGCGAGCGCCAAGAAGATAAACACTGGCGCCGCCTTCAGCAGCTCTTGCATGTTCTGTTGCAACAAGACCGCAGATCAACGCGACGCAGATACCAAGTAATGCGTGTAATTTGCATCGCATTGCCAAATCCCACCACGACCGGATTGCATACTGAGGCAGTCTATGCAGAAGCGGGAAACCCGCACAACGGATTTATGCAGCCGGTTTGCTGATCTGTCTCCGGTGGTGCCATCGCGAAACATTGAGGCAAGATATTGCGACGGCGAGAATCTCGACATTTGTAAAAAGACAGCAACGCTTCCCTAATGCGGCACATTTACAGATAAGACGTCCTCTACTAGCATTACACTTCTTACCCCCAACTATTATGATCGTCCGTGGTGCAAACGAACGGACGGGTTTGCTTCGCTGCATTCGAGGAGCGTTAACAGAGAGAGCTGCCATCGCCGCCAACAAGCGGCACCGGAAGGGGAAGGTCTCGGCCATGCAATCAGTGTTGGTTATGTTTCGCCGCCGCCCGGAAACATCGCGGAGCCTTCGCCGCATTGCATGTGTATCCACTCTGACTACAGGCGCGCTGACTTTTCCGGGCTCTTCGGCGCATGCAATTCCCGCAGCCACTTCTTCTTCCCAGCCTGATGCGAATCGAGGCGATCTTGTCGAGAAGATGGTTGTTGTTCGGAGAAGCCGCGCAGCGGTCGGGCCGCGCGGCGGCGCCGCCTATCGCAGCCGTACTGTAGTCCGCCCGGGCTGGAATGGCGCCGGGACACGTTGGGCTCGCCCGGTTCGACCCGTTCGGCCTTGGGTGCGTCCGGCCCGATATTGGTGGCCAGTCGGAGGAGCAATTGTTGCGGGTGCAGCTGTCGGTTACGTCACGGCAGCGCCGGCGGCGGCGTGGGCCGGCGCGCCACCCGCGCCGGGCTATTGCTGGTATTATACCGATCCAAGCCGAACCAATGGTTTCTGGGACGTCTGTCCGTAGCGGCAAAGGCAAGCGATGTCAGTCGTATCGGTTGAACATCAGTCGCCCGGCCTGTCGAACGATGAGCAAACGGCGGATATGGTCTGGATTCCGGGCGGGACTTTCCGCATGGGATCCGACCATCATTATCCGGAAGAAGCGCCAAGCCATCGTGTCACTGTCGATGGCTTCTGGATGGATAAGACGCCTGTTACCAACCGGCAGTTCAAGCAGTTCGTGAAGGCCACAGGGCATGTGACCCTCGCAGAAATTCCACCCGATCCAAAAGATTATCCCGGCGCGCTGCCGCATATGCTGTACGCGGGTTCGCTGGTGTTTTCGCCCCCACGCGCGCCAGTGGATTTGCGTGACTGGAGCCGGTGGTGGAGTTTTATGAAGGGCGCCGACTGGCGTCATCCGTACGGTCCAAAGACCAATATCAACGTGCACGACAATCATCCTGTCGTGCACGTTTCATATTCGGATGCGCTGGCTTACGCAAAATGGGCCGGCAAGGATTTGCCCACCGAAGCGGAGTGGGAGTTCGCCGCGCGCGGTGGCCTTGATGGCGCCGAGTTCGCCTGGGGTGAGGAATTCACTCCCGGCGGAGTGCACATGGCCAATACTTGGCAGGGTGAATTCCCGCTGCAGAATCTCAACCAGGATGGCTATGAGCGCACCTCACCAGTAAGGGCATTCCCGGCAAACGGATACGGAATCCACGACATGATCGGCAATGTCTGGGAGTGGACCTCCGACTGGTGGTCCGCCGGGCATGAGGCCGACGCGCCGAAAGCGTGCTGCATCCCGGAAAATCCACGCGGCGGTCCGGAAAGCGCGAGCTATGATTCCTGCCAGCCGAGCATCCGCATTCCGCGAAAGGTGCTAAAGGGCGGTTCGCACCTCTGCGCCCCGAACTATTGCCGCCGCTACCGGCCCGCGGCTCGTCATGCCGAACCAATCGATACATCGACCAGCCATGTGGGCTTCAGATGTGTTGTTCGAGCGCCTGTCCTTCAACCTTCACCATCACCTTCTAAAACATAGGAGTGTCGAATGAGCGTTGATCTCGAGAACACGACCGCGACCGACAACAATAAAGCGATAGATCGACGGAATCTGCTTCTCGGCACGTCTTCGCTGATTGCCGCGGCCGCGATGACATCCGGCGCCGTCGCTCAGGCGCAGAAAGCCGCGCCCTCGACGTCCGCGACGCCAACCTCCTCCGGCAAAAAGCCAAACATTCTGGTGATCTTCGGCGACGACATCGGCCAGACCAACCTGAGCTGCTATTCCTTCGGCGTGATGGGCTACAAGACGCCGAACATCGACCGTATCGCCAAGGAAGGCATGATGTTCACCGACTATTATGCGGAGAATTCATGCACGGCTGGTCGTTCTGCCTTCATCACGGGACAGGCCTGCAAGCGCACCGGACTTTCCAAGGTCGGAGCACCCGGTGCGACGGTCGGCTTGCAGAACCGAGACATCACGATAGCTCAGGCGCTGAAGCCCCTTGGCTATGCGACAGGCCAATTCGGCAAGAATCATCTCGGCGATCGTGACGAGTATCTGCCGACCAATCACGGCTTCGATGAATTCTTTGGCAATCTCTACCATCTGAATGCAGAGGAAGAGCCTGAACATCCCACCTTTCCAAAGCCGGGCAGCGATCCGCTCTTCAAGCAGAAGCCGCGCGGCGTTCTCAAGAGTTCGGCTGACGGCAAGGTCCAGGATACCGGACCTCTGACGAAAAAGCGGATGGAGACGATTGACGACGAGACGTCAGATGCCGCGGTGGATTTCATGCAGCGACAGGCGCGTGCGGATCGCCCCTTCTTCTGCTGGTTCAACGCGACTCGCATGCACCTGTTCACGCACATCCGGCCGTCGATGCTGGGCCAAAGCGGTATGCCGGGCAATGAGTATGCCGACGGCATGATCGAGCACGATGGCCACGTGGGAAAGCTCCTCAAGACGCTCGACGATCTCGCCATTGCCACCAACACCATCGTGATCTACACGACCGACAACGGCCCCAACCGATGGTCGTGGCCGGATGCTGCGACGTCGCCGTTCCGCAACGAGAAGGACTCGAACTTCGAGGGCGCTTTCCGGGTGCCGGCGATGATCCGCTGGCCCGGTCAGATCAAGGCCGGAGAGATCTCGACCGAGATGTTTTCGGGGCTCGACTGGTTCCCGACGCTGCTGGCGGCTGCGGGCGACACCGATATCAAGGAACGGCTGCTCAAGGGCGCTCCTGTCGGCGGCAAAACGTTCAAGGTCCATCTCGATGGCTACAATCAATTGCCGCATCTAACCGGCCAGCAGCCAAAGAGCGCGCGTACCGAATTCGCCTACTTCAACGACGACGGCGTCCTGGTCGCATATCGGCTCAACGACTGGAAGGCCGTGTTCGTCGAAATGAAATATCCGGGCGGTTTTCAGGTCTGGCAGGAACCGTTCACGGTGCTGCGCATTCCGAAGCTTTTCAACCTTCGGATGGACCCGTTCGAGCGTGCCGACATCGTTTCCGACCAATACTTCGATTGGGTGGTCAGGAACGACTTCCTGTTGGCTCAGATCACCTCCCACGCAGCCGTCTTCCTCCAGACGTTCATAGAGTATCCGCCGAGCCAGGAGCAGGCGACCTTCTCGATCGACCAGGTCGCGCGCGACGTCGAGGCAAAAATCAAGGCGAACGCCGCCAAGGCTGGCGCCAAGTAGTTGCATCATAGGCGAGACGCCGGTGTCTTCCGGCGTCTCGCGACCAGCGAGACTTCAATGCCCGAGAGTGGTTCGGCCGAGGTGAGGAATCCGTCGGTGCCGCAAGGAGGCGTGGCGTCGATGGCCGGCATCTACGAATATGTCGGCATCGACTGGACGACCGGACAGACCAAGGCCCGCTGGGTATTTCCCGACGATAGCCGGAAATGGAACGCCTGCGGCGGCATAACTTCGATCCTCGAACACGGCGACATGATCGTGGGCGGCGCCTTCGCGATCAAGCGCCTTAATATCGGCGACGGCCAATGAGCGGCCACGACCTCTTCGCCTGGATCGTCCTGCTCATCCTAGTCACCAGCGCGATCGGAGTGTTCGGATATCGTGAGCGAGAAGTGAGGAGCAGACAATGAAATTCACAGGAACAATGATCGTACCGGCCGTGCTGGCTGCCCTGACATTGGCAGCGAATGCTCAATCGGCACCATCAAAAATGCCTCCCGAGCGGGTGCGCGAGGAGCGCGCTTACGCTGCCGGCGTCCAGACGGCGATCTGGGGCCGTCCATTTGTCGACAACGTCCACACGCTCTTCGCCGGCCTCAAGGTTGGCGCCGTGGGTCTCAACTACTATCGCAAGTTCCCTAATCTGAAGACGGCCGCGGACAAGTTCGTTAACACGCCGAACAACGTTTCGATCGACGGCTATGGCTGCGCCGACCTTTCCATCGAGCCCGTCGTCGTCAGCGTTCCGACGATCAAGGAAAACCGCTGGTACATCGTGCAGATCGGCGACTACTACGATCAGGTCGTCTACAACATCGGGGGCAGCAAGGGCGCCGAACCCGGGCTCTTTCTTCTTACGGGACCGGATTATCACGGACCTGTTCCCGCCGGCATGAAGGAGATCAAGGTACGCACGAAACTTGCCGTGATCGCCAACCGTGTCTTCGTGAGCGGCGACGCCGATCTCCCTGCGGCGCGTGAGGTCCAGAAAGGCTTCCAGGCGTTGCCTCTCTCGGTCTTTCAGAAGAACGGGCTGCGGTTCGAAATTCCCAAGCAGTACGAATATGCGCGTTTCGAATTCAAGCCCACGGCTCCCGAGGCTCTCCGCCTGTTCGACACGATCGGATTCGGCATGAAGACGTTTCTCTCGCGCAGCGACGATTTCGGAGACGCTGACGTCGCTGCAGCCCACCCCATTGGCCTCAGCGTGGCGAACGGCTTCGACTGGGAGAGCCTCGACGAACCGACCAGACGCGGACTTGCCAGGGCGGCCGTGACCGCGGAGGCCATCATCGAGGACACCTACGTCAATGCTGCCGAGACTGTCGCAGGGTGGCGCTACACGATGGGCGGCGGCCGTGCCGGTTCCGACTACGCCCTGCGCGCCGCAATGTCCGCGAATCTCACCGGCGCCAACGTGCCCGAGGAAATCCTCTACCCGAACACGCGGGTTGACGATCAGGGCTCACCGCTCACCGGCGTCAACAAGTATGTCCTGCGTTTTTCCAAGGATCAGATACCGCCGGTCTCCGTGTTCTGGAATCTCAACATGTACGACGAGAAGGAGTTCTTCATCGAGAACGATTTCAAGCGCTACAGCATCGGTAGCACCACCGATGGGCTGAAGACTGCGCCGGACGGGTCGATCACGATCTATATCCAGAAGGATAATCCCGGTCCCGACAAGCAATCCAACTGGCTGCCGGCCCCCGCGGGAAGCTTCAATCTGACCATGCGTCTCTATGGGGCGCAGACCCCGATCCTGGATGGCAGCTACAGGCTGCCGGGCGTAAGAAAGCAACCATGAGCGGCTACGACATCTTCGCCTGGATCGTGCTGATAATCCTGGTCGCCAGCGCCATCGGTGTATTCTGCATCGCCGGCTGGCTGCCGGGGCACATTGCAAAGACCCGTAACCATCCGTACGCGCAAGCCGTGACGGTCGCGGGATGGATTACGCTGATCTGTGGCTTTGCGCTTTGGCCTGTCGCCTTCATTTGGGCTTACGTCGACATCCCTTCGCGGAAGACGGGAGAGGCGTGATGGGTGCAGCAATCATCAACACCTACCTGGTGCTGCTCTTCCTGTTGGTGCACTTCAAGATCGTGCGCTTCAACCTGTTCTGGAAGCTTTCTCCATTCGTCGTGTTGCTGTTGGTCTTGTTCGGCCTTCTGATTCCGATGGGATGGGGTGCGCCAGAAGGCACGGCCTTGGTCGTCCGGAACGCGGTGGCGATCGTTCCCGACGTCGCTGGAGAGGTAACGGAAGTGCCGGTGACGGCGAACGCGCCTCTCAAAGCAGGCGACGTTCTCTTTCGGATCGATCCTGTTCCTTATGAAGCGCAAGTGAGGGCGATCCAGGCGCAGCTTACATTGCAGGAGCAGCGGCTGTCCCAGATGGGTGAGTTGCTCGCGCGGGATTCCGGTCGCGCCTTCGATGTTCAGCAGCGACAGGCGGAAGTCGATCAACTGAAAGCGCAGCTCGATGGCGCGAAGTGGAATCTCGACAAGACGACCGTGCGGGCGCCAGGCGATGGCTATGTCACCAACCTCGCGCTCCGCAAGGGAGCCCGCGTCGCCAACCTGCCGCTCGCGCCGGTCATGGCTTTTATCGACACGTCAGACACGATCGTTGGCGTGGAGATCGCACAGAACGACGCGCGTTATATAAGGCCGGGACAGGCCGTCGAACTGACTTTCAAATTTATACCCGGGAAAATCTACACGGGAAAAGTGGAAAGCGTTCTACAGGCGATCGCAACCGGACAAGCGCAAACATCCGGCACGGCGGCGATGCCGAAAGCGATTCAGGCAGTGCCATTCGTTGTCAGGGTCATTCTGGATGACGCTAAATTCTCTCGTACACTGCCCGCAGGTAGCACGGGGACAGCTTCGATCTTTACAGACAGACTGAAGGCCACCCATGTTGTTCGCCGCGTGTTGCTGCGGCAGACCGCAATCTTGAACTACGTCAACCCGTTTTAGCCGGGGCCGTGACTCGGAAAGTCTGGAAGGAGGTCCGTCGTGCGGTTGCCGACCGATGCGTGCTTTCACGTCGGGTGCAGACCGTCGATTATCCCGCTGTTCGTCGGAACCGTTCTGTTCGTTGGCTTGGCACTTGTATACCTGAGCTTTAGCCGAGTTGCGGCTATCACGCGCGCCGCGGCAAGTTCATTTCTGCGTACGGTGGCACAGCTTTCCGCCGATCGTATTGACCCCCAGCTTAAGACAGCACGCGATAGCATCGATATTCTACAAGGCGTGACCTCGGTGCGATCTGCTGCGATTCGGGATAATCCAAGACGGCACATTCTGATCGCGTCGTTGCTGCGCGCCGATTTTCGAACTGGATATCACCGGTCACCATCTCGTAGCGATCGACGCGCCGCTGGGATTTCCCCTCTGTATGGGCGATCTCCATCATCTCCAAACCGCCATCGCCCAGTTTGTGGGCCGCGAAGAACGTGCCGTCCGGCCAGCCGAAGGCGACCCATGAGATCGTCGATTGCGATTGCAACTGGGAAAGAAACACGAATTCACGTTTGTCCGCTTCGCGAGTGTCCAGCACGTTCTGCAGAAACAGAGTGCGGATTGCGGTGTGTGCGGATTGGGCTTCCGTCGCGATCGACGTCAGTTCCTTGCTGACCGCGGATACGATCTGTTCGTTGATCGTTCTGGCGAGAGTCTGACTGGTTTGCTCTGCTGTTCGCCACCAGAGAATATGCACGTTGGTAGCGCTGGCGATAATTGAGGTGAGGACCAGTGCTGAAACGGCGAAGCGGATTCCGATGCGCATGTTTCTGATCCAGCTAGGGCGCGGATGGTAGCTTGAGGCGAGCGGTCAGCAAGCCGGCGATGATCAGAGATAACGCGATACCGGCCACGCAAACATTCCATCCGAAGCGGTCGAACAACTGGCCGAGAACGGCGCTGCCGACGAGCCCGCCGAAGAAATAGCAAGCGAGGTAGAAGCCGCTGGCGAAGCCGCGATTGCCCAGCGCCGCGCGCCCGACAAAGCCTGTTGCCGCGGCTTGAGCGAAGAATGTTCCAACGCCGACCATCACCATACCGCCAAGCACTGCAAAGAGATGCGGCGAGAGCAGCAGCGGCAGGCCTGCGCAAGCGAGCGTAAGCGCGCCCCATAGCGCCCGACGGGTGCCGAATCTCTGTACGGCTGCACCGGCCATCAATGTCGTGATGATGGAGGGGAGGAAGACGAAATAGACAAAGCCAAGTTGCATGCGGCCGAGCGACAGCGGCGCGCGAACGAGCACGAAGTTGACGTAGGTGAAAGTGCCGATAAAAGCGAACAAGACACAGAAGCCGATTCCAAACGCGGCGCGGAGCGCCGGTTCACGCAGATGATCTGTCAAGGCGCACCAGGGCGATCGGATCGGACCCGTGTCGGGCTGCATCGGCTGGGCGCGGTGGATCGTGTAATAGACAACCACGGCTCCAGTGAGGTTCAGCAGCGCAAAGAAATAGAAGTTGGAGGCGAGGCCCAGATTGTCGGCGACGGCCGCGGAAATTAGCCGCCCGATCAGGTTGCTTGCGACATTGCCTGTGATGTAAGCGGCGAAAGCGCCGCCGGAATCCATCGCGCTGCACTGTTCACCCAGATATGCCAGCGTCAATGTGAACGCTGAGGCCATGCAAAGGCCCTGTGCAACGCGCAGCAGCGTAAAAACCGGAAGGTTTGGAGCAACGGCGAGTAGCGCCGTCGGAATCGAAAGCAAGCCGAGGCTTACGAGTATTCCGATGCGCCGGTCGATCTTCTGGCTGAAGAGGCCGACCGTCAGCCCGGCGATCGCCATGCCCATGGTGCTCGCGTTCACGGCGAAGCCCATCGCGGCGGGGGTGACGTTGTAGTGCCTTGTCAGAGTCGGAAGAATGGCCTGGGTAGCGAACAGATCAACGACCGTCAAAAACGCTGTCAACCCGATGACGAACGAGCGTAGCAGGACACCCGGTGAATGGCTGGCTGGTGTCATGCCTTGCATCGAGCGCGTGCTGGGCATCTGGTGCATGATGCGTTCCTCGGATGATCGTAAGTGGGATGTGACGCCCCGGCGCTTGGGTTGGGGCAGGGCAGCGGGGCGTCACATCGTGCGACAAAGCGTGGGGCGCGCTCGTCACATATGGTGGTCGTCCGGATCGCGGCGGACATCGCCGACGAAGAGCACGACCGTTTTGTCGCCAAGGTTCTTCCACCAATGCGATGTTCCACTCTTTTCAGGGCGGATTTCGCCAGCTTTATGGACGATCGGGACCACACAATTGCTGGCGTATTCGATGATTTCGCCTTCCGCGACATAGATCAGTGCCGGACGGTCGCCGTGGCTGTGCCACGGCACGATGCCATCGGGTTGAATCACGAGCTTGCGAAAACGCAGCTCGCGACCCTTGATGTTGGCCGGCTCTTTTTCGAGATCGATCGAGCCAAGTGTCGTGTCGGTCACGCCGACGGCTTTGAAGTCGACCTTCTCTCGCACGTCGGGTTTGAATTTGTCCGCGGGGCAATCCCCGGCTGAAGCGGCCGAAGCTGCTGTCAGGACAATACCGGCAGTCGCGAGGCCCCGCCAAAGCGAGGGGGTTTCAATCTTGATGTTGAACATGTGCATCTCCTGTAAAAGCCCGGCCCTTGAAGCAGCCGCAGCAACAGGCGCTACCATCGACTTGCCGGATCGAATGTGGAAATGCCGGGTTGCTTCCAAGTCGATAGCGGCCCGCTATGCTGTATCGAGGGCGCGGTGCCATCAAAAAAATTTACACCGCAAAAATGCCTTTAGAAGCAGCTGCTGGTAGCTGTCAGAGTTTCACTTGCTTTGGATTGTCGATGTGATCGACTGGACGACCGCCGTCGCCATCTTGAACTGCGCATCGCGATCCTTGATGCCGTGGCGCTTGGCGATCCAGTGGAAGTCGGTCCACACAGCCCAGACGTCGCCATTTGCATCTTGGGTCAGCAGCAAGCGGACCGGCCAGTCGAGGCCGGCATTAGGATTGGAAGTGATGAACTGCGTACCAAGCGGCGGATTGCCGAAAATCAGAAGCGTCGACGGCCGCAGCTTGATCTTGGCATCGGCAGCCAGTTTCGACTGGTCGATCTCCATGAAGAACTTGATGCCCTTGCCCGCTATATCTTTCTTAATGCGCGCAACAGCCACCGTGATGGACACCGCGCTTTTGACCTTGACGATTCCGTCGTCGCCTTCGGCCTTGGCGAAGGATGCCATCTGCAACACAAGCAGCGCCGCGAGGATGAGGGCTGCGCGGAATTTGAAGGTGATTACAGTCATTGGGAGTCTCCTGACCCGCGTGTGTAAAAGCTGGCGTCAGGGTGCCGCTGGATGCGCGGGATCAAAAATGCTGACTTGCTTCTGTCTCCATAGCCGCGCGCTATTGCGAGCAGTTGTTTGAAGTCCAGCGAGTTTGCCCGGCCATACCCGGGCGCTATCGAGACGATCGGGCAACAGCATTTCAAAAAAGGGAAAGCTTGTCCTCCAATAAGGCACGCTCGATCAATGGGCGCTTTATTCGGACAAGGAAATCCACGATGACTCAGAAATCCACGATGATTACCTCGCTGGCCATTGCGGGTGCGCTCACGTCGGCTCTCGCGATGGTTTCCGCGACGGCGCAGGCCCAGCAACCCACCAAGGAAAAGTGCTTTGGCGTTGCGTTGAAGGGGCAGAACGACTGCGCTGCGGGCGCCGGGACGACGTGCGCGGCCACGTCCAAGATCGACTATCAGGGCAACTCCTGGAAGCTCGTCGACAAGGGCACCTGCGTCAAGACGACCACGCCGTTCGGGATGGGATCGCTCAGCCCGATCAAGCGGCCTGTCTGATTGCTGTGACGATATGGCGGGTCAGCTGAGGCTGACCCGCCTTCATCCTTACGCCGGAGAGGAGGACGAGGAGATGACGGAGATCCGCATGCAATGCCCGCCGCCGATGCTGGTCAACGGCGTCAGCGCGGGAACTGGCCTGAAGCATGAGCATGCCGAAGACATCTTCAGCGGGACCCGGCGCGTCGACTTTTTCGAAATCCACGCAGAGAACTATATGGGCGCCGGGGGCCCGCCACATCACCTGCTTCGCCGTATCTGCCGGGACTTTCCCTTGTCCATTCATGGCGTCGGTCTGTCCATCGGTGGCGCAGGTCCGCTTGACCGCGACCATCTCCAGCGGTTGAGAAAGCTGATCGAGCTGTATGAACCATCAATGTTCTCCGAGCATCTCGCATGGTCGACTCACGACGGCGTCTTCATGAATGACCTTCTCCCGCTGCCATACAACGCGGAAACGCTTGCACGCGTCGCAGATCACATCGACGAAATCCAGCAGACGTTGGGCCGGGGTATGCTGCTGGAGAATCCTTCGAGCTACATCCGATTTGAATCGAGCGATATGGACGAGGTCGAGTTCTTGCGCATGCTTGCCCGCCGAACCGGTTGCGGCCTGCTGCTCGACGTCAACAACGTCTATGTTTCGGCCATCAACCATGGCTTCGACGCAGCCGACTATATTGACAGTTTCGCCGTAGAATATGTCGGTGAAATCCATCTGGGTGGATTCGCGGAGGACAGGGATGCCGACGGTAATCGGCTCCTGATCGACGCGCATGGTTCGGAGACCTCCGAAGCCGTGTGGGCGCTATACCGCCGTGTGCTGTCGCGGGCGGGCCCTGTCCCGACGCTGATCGAATGGGATAACGACGTTCCATCGTTCTCCGTTGTCGCGGGCGAGGTCGAGCGTGCGAAAATGGCGCTCGCCGCGGAGGTTCAGCGCCGCAATCGAATGATCGCAGCATAAGGTGGAGACGGCCGATGCAGAAATGGGCTGGACAGGCGCGAATGCAGGCATCCTTTGCCGCTTCGATCTTTAATTTGTCCGCGGCTGTGCCTGCATTCGTCCGGGCTTCCACCCGCCGACGTGCTGAAAGCGGGTTTGCTATTTATCGCAACAATGTTTCAGCGGGCCTGATGAATTTCATTGCATCGCGTTTCCCTATAGTCCGTGCCGTTGTCGGGGATGAGTCGTTTTTCGATCGGGGGCGGCAATTCGTTCTTGCGTATCCGCCTCGCTCGCCGGTTCTTCTGAGCTACGGCGGAGCGTTCCCTGGGTTCATTAGAGATCTGGGGGCGGCGGCCTACTTCAAATATGTCGCCGATATTGCGGAGCTCGAATTGGCGCGAGCGCGCGCCTATCATGCCGCAGATGTTCTTCCGATCACGCCAGACGCTTTCGCCGCTGTGCCGTTTGAGCGGTTCGGCGAGTTGCGGGTGAGGCTTCATCCCTCGGCCTCGCTTGTTTCTTCGCGTTTCCCGATCGTCTCGGTTTGGCACTCCAGTGAAATGGGTGCGCAAGAGACCGCCAGAAGCTGGGGGAGGGAGAGCGCATTGATCGCACGGCCGGAGCTGGAGGTTGAGGTGTGGAAGTTGCCCCCCGGCGGTTTTGCTTTCCTGATGTCACTCGCCAAAGGCCTGACCATGGCGGAGGCAATTGCCGAGGGATTGCGGGAGTCCAATGACTTCGATCTCCCTGCGAACCTGTCGATGCTGATCGGCGCTCGCATCGTGGTGGAGTTCATCTAAAAAAAATCCGGCCACGTTAGCGGTCGGACAGGTTTCCTCGGGGGATCCGTTAACGGGCATAGGCGAGGGCCGGCCGGCGAGGGTGCCAGATCAGGTGATCGAGCGAGATCACGCCAGGGCCGCGGGCGATAATCGAAAGCAGCAACGCCGCCCACAAAATGTGCTCCGGCCAACCGCCTGGATAGATGAAAATTTCGATGATCGCTGTCATGAACAGCAGACCGAGTGCGGACAGCCGCGTCGCCAGGCCGACGACCAGCAGGACCGGAAGTGCATGTTCGGCGATCGCGGTCATATAGGCGGCGATATCGGGCGGCAGCAGAGGAACCTTATACTCTTCGCGAAACAGAACGAATGTTTCCGGACGAAGCGAGAATCCGGCAACCTTGGTCTGGCCTGAACGCCAGAACACGCTTGCCACCGCGATGCGGGATGCAATCGCGACAAAGCTGTAGGGGATATGATCGGCGAGGCCGCGGCCCTTGTTGAGTAGCTGAGTGATGCGCATGACATGCTCCCGCGTTTGGCCGAAATGCCTTGCGTCCACTAGACGCCGGTTTGCCGTGCGATCGAAATGCCATTTCACCATTGTACCCATAGCCTGGGACTATGAAGTTTGCGCTGGACTTGCCGCCTGCCACCGATCGATGATGTCTCGGCAAGAGGCTAGCCCCGTTTGACGGCCTGTCGAGCCAGAAGATCGGTTGATTGGAGAACAGCATGATTCCACAAGCCGCCGCGGAGCGCCTTCAGCAGGCATTCGAAGCGTGTCGCGACATGGACGGCACTCTGAAAGAGCGGCTCGAGGCGTATTCCGCGGTCAGTCACGAGGTGCTGCCGGAGTATGGCGAAGCGGTTGATCGACTTGTGGCGCGCATTCATGAAAATGCCGGCGGGGAGAACTCGCCACGTCCGGGCGAGCCGATGCCACCGTTCGTTCTGCCCGACGAGACTGGCGCACTGGTCAGTCTGGAGTCGTATCTGTCCCGAGGACCGGTCGCCGTGATGTTTCATCGCGGGCACTGGTGCCCTTATTGCCGCATCAACGTCAATTCACTTGTCAAGGCGCAGGACAAGATCACCGCCGCCGGCGGACAAGTCGTTATCATCACGCCGGAGCGGCAGCAATTCGCTCAGGAGTTCAAATTGAATGCTGATGCGCTGTTTCCGATCCTAACCGATCTCGACAATGGTTATGCGCTGATGCTGAATCTCGCGATCTGGCTAAGTCCGGATCTGCAGAAAATTCTATCGGGGCGCGACATTCCAAATTATCACGGCAACAACGCATGGATGTTGCCAATTCCCGCCACTTTCGTGGTGGGTACTGACGGCTTGGTGAAAGCACGGTTTGTCGATCCCGATTTCCGCAATCGCATGGATATCGATGATCTGATCAAGGCTTTCAAAAGCTCGAACTAACTCCCGCTTGTTCAGGATTCCGCGTAGCGCGACCAGTCGGCACCGCGCATCATCTTCATGACGGCGGATGCAACAGCCGTCCGCTCGCGGCCTGCGACACCGTAAAGCTGAACCGTGCGGTGCAGATCGAGTCCGTCGATGCGGATGCGCTTGAGGGTTTCCGGTGCTGGAGAACTCTGTGGAACGATGGCAACACCGACATCTGCCTCAAGCAGCTTTATCAAGTCATATTCGGATGAAATTTCGTGGCTGTGATCGACATCGATGTCGTGCGCTCTGAGATCGGCATTCAGGCGGGCGGCATGCTCACAGTAACTGCGGGTCAGAAGCTGGCATTTTTTCAGTTCTTCGAATCCAAAATTGCCCTGATCGTCGATTAGATGTTTCTTGCTCATCGCGAGGTCAAATCCCTCCGTGAACAGAGACCAGCTATCCAGCCGATCCCAGTCTTCCCCGATCTCGGCGGCTATTCCCAGTTCGGCCTCGCCTTTCTTGAGATATTCCCCGACTTCCTTGCTGGTGCCGCGCAGGATCTTGAATTCGAGCCGGTTGAACAGCCGCTTCAGCTGCTCAAGGTGAGGGATGATCAGCGAAATATCCACGGCTTCCGTAATCGCGATCCGCAACGCGCCAACTTCACCACTCTTGAACGAAGACGCCAGCGACCGCGCGCCGAGGGCGGCATCGTAACATTGCTTCAGCAGCGGCAGCATACGCAGCCCGAGCTCGGTGAGCTGCGCCGCCGGCCGCTCCCGCCTGAAAAGATCGCCGCCGAGTTCAGCCTCAAGCTGCTTGATGGCGCGTGTCAATGAGGGCTGCGTAACATTGCATTCATCGGCCGCTCGCGTGAAATTCAGCGTCTTGGTGACCGCCAGAAAATATCGAACCTGGTGCATTTCCATGACCGCACCCCGCTTGGTACATGCGGACTAGATTGCGTATTTGTATCCGAATATACGCTGCAGCCGTATCAAAACATTGATAGCAACCGGGCATGGATACGGAAGCCAGCGGGTATTTCCGCAAACGCAGGCCGACAGGTAGATTTTCCTGAGCAAACGGGGTCTTCAAGACCACTCTATCACAGGGAAGGCCTGCTATGAACATTCAGACAAGACCACAAGCTGCTATCGCGAGATGTAGCCTAAGCGGCAAGGTTGCGCTGGTGACAGGTTCGACCAGCGGGATCGGGCTTGGCCGCAGCTTCCATCGCGGGCATTGCTTTGCCGGTCGATGGCGGCTGGACGGCGCATTAACACGCATCGGTCCGAGAAATTTTGGTCAGGAGTGGCGCTGCGATGAAACACCTTCAGGACAACCTAAAAATGCGAGCAGTCAAATCCTCCGACCAGCAACTTCCGGGGCAAGTGGTGCTGGTTCTGCAGGGTGGCGGGGCGCTCGGATCTTATCAGGCGGGTGTCTATCAGGCCCTTCACGAAGCCAACATCGAGCCGGACTGGATTATCGGCACGTCGATTGGCGCGATTAACGCCAGCCTGATCGCGGGAAATCTGCCCGAGAGCCGTGTCCAGCGCTTGCAGGAATTCTGGAGCCGGATGGAGCGGAAGCCGATTTGGCCGTTCCCCGCGATGTGGCCAGGCGTGGCGGAGATCCTGTCGTATTGGTCGACGGTGTTGAGCGGGATACCTGGCTTTTTCACCCCGAATCTATTTGCGCATCTTGGCGCGGATTATCCGGTCGGAGCGGACAGGGCCGGGTACTATTCAACCGAGCCGCTCGAAAAGACGCTGCTCGATCTTGTCGATTTCTCTTTGGTGAATGAATGCTCGCCTCGCCTGACAGTGGGCGCAGCCCATGTGCGCTCAAGCCAGATGCGGTATTTCGACAGCCGTGATTCCGATCTCGGCGTAAAGCATATCCTGGCGTCCGGGGCTCTGCCGCCGGCTTTTCCTCCCGTGCGTATCGAGGGGGAACTGTACTGGGACGGCGGTATTCTGTCGAATACGCCGACCGAAGCGGTATTCGATGACAATCCGCGCAAGAACTCACTGATCTTCGCGGTCCACATGTGGAATCCTACCGGCGCGGACCCGCAGACAATGGCGGACGTGCTGAACCGGCATAAAGACATCCAGTATTCGAGCCGGATATCGAGCCATATCACACGCCAGCAGCAGGCTCATCGCCTGCGGCACGTCATCACCCAACTCGTTGCGCGCCTGCCTGAAGACGAACGCAACAGCGAAGTGGTGCGTGACCTAGCTGGATACGGATGTCAGACCCAGATGCACGTCGTTCGTCTTCTCGCGCCGCAACTCGATTGGGAAAATCACACGAAGGATATTGATTTTAGTCCCTCCGGCATTCGTCAGCGCTGGACGGCGGGATACATGCACGCGAGAAATGTGCTCGATCGGTCCCCCTGGGTTGGCGAGTTCGATCCGCTCGCTGGAGTCGTCCTTCACGAGCACACGGCAGCGATGCCCACAGCAGCCGAGTAAAGGCGGCTGTCGCTCTGTATGGCGAGAGAGATGGTGAACTGCAGGTTTCACCGCATAAAAAATGTGACGCGGCGAGAGTCGTTCGAGGTCTCGCCGCGTTTGAGTTATGTCCCGGCGAACCGGGAATGTTAGATCCGAGTCCGGACCAAAATCAAATTCCGCGGGAATTGATGCCGCCCTGGCGCATGTAAGGCTTCGACGTAGCGACAGGAACACTGGAGCTGGCTCGGCTTTCCGGCAGCATTTGGGCTCTGGCAGACATCGGTGAGTTACTAACGTAGTAGCCACCGAACTTGGGAGAACCAGCATAGCGGACGTCGGCCGAGGCGGAGGTTGCATATGCGGCGAGGACGGCTATTGCGGCAATTGCGATTTTGACGAGGGGCATGTTACGTCTCCTGACGTTATCGCCGTGGACATCCACGGTGTTATGTCAGAACCATCGGCTTGATTATCTTGGAGTTGAAATATCGTTTGGCTGTCGACACGATGTGCGCCGTCTATGCAGCACGTCGGTTGGAGCCGGGGATTGCAGTGAGGCCGACCCGACCCTTGTTCACGCTGTCGCCCTGGCACACGCCCGCGTCAATGGCGCCAATCCATGCAGAAGAAGTGGAGAGAGCCGTCTGAGGAATGGCGGGCGAGAAGTTGGCAAACGCTGAGCAGAAAGTGTCGCGATAGCGGCGCTCCTTGCTCACCATGGACGACAGTTCGCCCCTTCGTTTCGTCGGATCAGAACCTTGTGATTACCGGGAGATTTCAATCAGCCTTTCATAAAGGTGCTCAGCGAAGCGCCTGGTTGCAGCTCGGCTGAGGCTTCAGGTGGCGGTTAATGTGCTGTCAGCCACATTGAGGGCCGAGGCTTCATCTCTGCCGATCGGGCCTTTGATGAGCTTACTGCGTTGGGGTCTGACCGGTGTTTATCAACTGCGAAACAGCTGTGATGAGCTGCGCTGGGGCGAAGGGCTTCGTGAGCACGATACTATTTGGCACGCCCCTCGAAGCCCAATCGGCGGCGCCGTGGCCGGTTATGTAGACTACTGGAACATCTGCGTTGATCTCGCGAGCACGACGCGCGACATCCCAACCATCGACCTTTCGGCCAAGATTGACGTCAGTGACCAGAGCCCGATATTTGGGCTCATCCGCGTCCAACAGTTTAATGGCATCTTCGCCGGTCGAAACAACTTTTACATCGTATCCGCCGTCTTTCAGGGTTTCTTCGAACAACGCCTGAAGTAGCATTTCGTCTTTGACGACAAGGATGAGTATTTCATCTTTCACAGTGCACCTTTCTGGCTGGTTTGGGTCGCTAGAAGCGATCTTAATTATTTGGTGGGTCGTGCTGAACGGAGCATTCAGACGAACAATCTTTGAGAAACGCTGCGAACGGCACCCCAAGAATATAAGGCAACAGAAGCCAGCTTGCTTTTGAGGAGAGCTGCGCTAGTTCGATTATCAGCGATAAAACTGAAAACCGTAGGGGCGAGCACACTCGACCACGCCGCAAGACCAAGGATAATTGTCCATGCAGGTCCAAACGCCCAGTTCGGTGGGGTCCATTTCGGCTTGACGAGATTTTCGTACCAAGGTCCGACTGTGGTCATCCGGCCCCCGATGCCGAGGACGAGCAAGGTGACGGTGGTCGCAACGATGACGGTAGTGTCAACTTTCATCCTTTCTTGTGCAGCCAATGGGACATTTCACAGCGGAAATCGCGGGGCGCCACTTTCTCATCGGCGGTGGAAAAACGCGTGGTTCACACTTTCATACAGAAGGTCTTTATCGCCGCGGCCGCACAAATTGACGACCATCAAATGCTCTCTTTTTTTCGTGGAGCGAGGGGCGTGACCCTCGCCAAGGCATGTGACGGTTCAAGAGCTGGAATAATACCTTCTAACTCGGCGCAAAAGTAAAGCGCGGACACAGCTTCGTCGTCCGTTGCAGAGATGTACTTTACGCGGCCGATGGCATCGAGCCATGCATGTTCGGGTCCTGCTCCCGGATGATCAAGACCGGCCGAGATTGAGTGCACATTCTCGATCTCGCCGTCGTCATCCATCAGCAGATGGGTCCGATTTCCATGAAGAACGCCGGGGGCCGTCCCCTGACGATGGACGCTGCATGCATTCCACTTTTGAGCCCACGACCCGCAGCCTCTACGCCATACATTTCAACCGTCGGCTCATCGAGAAACGGATGAAATAAGCCGATCGCATTAGAACCGTCACCAATGCATGCTACCAGTGAATCGGGAAGGCGGCCTTCTGCCTCGATCATTTGCAGTCGCGTCTCTTTTCCAATGACGCACTGCTCTTCTTCGCCGGGGCTTGCCATGGGATCTCGATCGCATCCGCATGGTCTGGCTGCAGGCGGATCGTGATCTTCTTAGGGTAAACGATGACGTCAGAAACGGAATCCACGACATGACGTCTGAGCTGATCGTCGGGAGCTTGCGGGTCGACCGCGAGGTGCTCCCGGATCGCGTTGATCACAAGGCCTTCGACGAGTTGCGCCGAGATGCGAGCGACCGAGCCAGCTTGAGCCTTTCTGCCGCGTATAATTGCCCATAGCGGACATTGTATGGAGATAAATTATTGGTACCTGCCGAACGTTATCTTCGGTTCGTTCTTGCAATGCCTGAAAGCCGATACACGTCGCAGCAAGTTCAACCGCGCCGCATTTCACGCGGGCAACGGCTTGTTTGTCCTTCCCCCGCGAAGCCTTGCGCGCCAGGTCCCATGCTCCACCATGTCCGCGATCAGGTCCGCCATCGCGCGGGCCACCGCCTCGCTGCCGCGCGTATTCATGGTTCTTTGCGAAACCACCACGGACAACGTCCATGATGGGGTGGGATCGACGATGGGTACTGCAACCATCTCTCCTCGCGCGATTTCATCCAGAAATGCGAAGTGCGGCATGATCGCCAGAAATCCCGAATGGCAGACCATCTTGGCAATTGCCGGCAGGCTGTCGCAATCCTTGACGTTGATGGCAATGTCGTGTCGGGCGGCAAGTTGCTCGATCAGAGCGCGCGCCACGTTCGGGCGGCCAGGCAACACAACAGGCGATTTGAAGACGTTCTGAAACGGGACTGATTTTCGCTTCGCAAGGGAGTGGTGGCTGCGCACGAAAAGCATCAGTTCTTCCGTCATCATCTCGGTCCATGCGACGTGTTCGAAGGCCTTGTGATTGTAAAGCAGCGCCACATCGAGGCGGCCCGCTTGAATCAGTTCGTCGAGATAGCCGGTCATTGCTTCGACGATATGAAGGTTCACATTCGGCAGAAGTCTTCCCATCGTGCGGATGAGCTCGACGGAGATTCCGCGGCACGCCGATGTCGGGAGGCCGACAGTGACGCGTCCGGACGGATCCGACGATTGGAGACGGATTGAATCCTTGGCGTCATCGACCTCCTGGAGAATCCGGCATGCGCGGTCATAGAGCTGCTGGCCTTGCTCCGTCACGGTGACGCCTCTGGCGTGGCGCACCAGAAGCTGAACACCGAGTTCTTCCTCCAGGCTCTTGATCTGTTGGCTGAGTGAAGGCTGTGCGATACGCAGCACCTCGGCGGCGCGGGAGAAGTTTCCGCTGTCCGAAATCTGCACGAAGTACTTAAGTTGTCGTAAGTCCATTGAGATCTCGATGCGTTGAGCATGCGCCGTCGGATTTTTATCAGCCGGGCGATGCAAATCTATTGAGCAGTTATAATTACCTATTGCCTATTGTCATAATTTCTCCAACGTAATCATTAGTTTGCATTGGATTTATATGCATCAAACGCGTGCAGTGCATCATCAATAGGTTATACCTATAGATCTCATCGGAATTTGGTCTTTGTTTGGCCGACGCGCCTCCGATTAGCTCGACCTCACCGGACATGCCTTGCGGCTGTTCAATTGAAGAGCGGGAGATGTCGACATGATTTCGCAGACGAGGATACGAGACGGGCTGATTGCCGGAACCGCTTTGCTTGTGCTGGCCATGGCTCCTGCCTACGCCCAGCAAAAGCCTTGCATCGGCAACTCGGCGGCCGTCACCGGGCCGGCGGCGTTCGGCGGGCTGGCGATCAAGATGGGCGCCGAGACTGCCATCGATGAAATCAACGCCAAGGGCGGTGTCCTTGGCCAAAAGCTGAGCCTTGTTCAGTATGACGACGCTGGCGCACCTCCGCGGGGCGTTGACAACACGCGCCGGATCGCGCTTTCCGACAAGTGCATTGCGATCCTCGGCGGATATCACTCGACTGTCGCGGTTGCGCAGGCTGAGCCGGTGAATGAAATCGGAATTCCCTATGTCGGCGTGCTGGCCGCGAACACCAAAGCGATCGAGAACGGTCGCAATCCGAACTACATGTTCCGCGTCTCGGCGAAAGACAAGTGGGTCGCGCGCTTCCTCGTCGAACAGGCAGTGAAGTCGTCCAAGACCGGCAAGATCGCATTTCTCTACGAGAACACCGGCTGGGGCAATGGCGCGCTGCCCGACGTGAAGGATGCGATGGCCAAGGCTGGCAAGGAGCTTGCAGCCGCTGAGACATTTAACTGGAACGATCAGGACATGACGCCGCAGGTCATGCGTGCGCGCGACGCAGGTGCGGACGTGGTGTTGCTCTGGGCGCTCGACCGCGAGGGCAACCAGATCGTCCGCTCCATGGATAAGGTTGGCTACAAGCCTGCGATTATCGGTGCATGGGGCATCGCCGGAAACCTCGGTGAACTTGCCGGGCCGCTCGCCAACGGCGTCCAGGTCGTGCAGACCTACACCTTCATGGGCGAGATGGATCCCAAGAAGAAAGCGTTCTGGCAAAAGCTGCAGGCGAAGTATGGCGTCAAGGATCCCTCGGAAATCAAGATGGGTTCGGGCGTCGGCAACGCCTACGACGCGGTCTACATCATTGCCAAGGCGATCGAGAAGGCCGGATCGTACGACTGGAAGAAGGTTCGCGAAGCTCTCTACACCGTGAACTACGAAGGCCTCGTAGCCGACTACAAGCCGGCGTTCGATGCGGCCGATCCGGAGCGCCAGGACGCCATTCTGCCGAAGTATTACAAGCTCACGGTCTGGTCCGACGGCAAACTTCTTCCCATCGAGCAGACAAGCTTCAACAAGACGAACTGATCGCAATCCGATCTCCACCGATGGCCCCTCGCGGCCATCGGTCATCCGCGGCGCGGCGCAGGTGTGGCGCGCGCCTTCTGGACGCGTATGAGTCACGCGATCCGCCGCAAGTGAAGTTCACCCAAGCTGTTTCCCCCAAGGATAAATCGAGTTGTGACGACAACCATTCAATACATCCTGTCGGGCCTTGCGATCGGAGGCATTTACGCCCTTGTTGCGCTTGGCTTCCACATCATGTGGTCGTCAGCCAAGGCTGTAAACTTCGCCCATGGCGACACGCTGATGCTGGGTGCGGTACTTGCCGTTCTCGGAGTCGATGCCGGATTGCCATTGGCTGTTGCCTGCGCGCTCGGCGTCGCTGCGGGCGCCGTGTTCGGCGTGTTGCTTGAGCGTTTTGCTGTTCGTCCGTTCGCGACCAGTTCAACCTCGATCGGCTGGATGCTAACGACCATCGCAGTCGGCGTCATGATCGAATCCCTCGCCACGATTCAGTTCGGCGGCTTCTCGCGGCCGCTGCCGTCGCCCGGCGTGAAAAGCGCGATTCACATCTTCGGAGCCGGCGTCTATCCGCAAGAACTCATCATTCCCGTAGTGGCTGTCCTGATCATGATCGGCCTACGCCTGATGCAGCGCCATACGCTGGTGGGACGCGCCATGCAGGCCGTCGCTCATGACAAGCGTGCGGCAGCGCTGATGGGTATCAACGTCAATCGAATCGTCGCCTTTTCATTCGGGCTGGCGTCGTTGCTGGGGGCGGCAGCCGGCGTTTTGGTCGCTCCGGTGATCCAGGTGTCCGCCACCATGGGCACGCTGGTCGGCCTCAAAGGATTTGCGGTTGCGATCATCGGCGGCATTACGAGCGCGCCGGGTGTTGTCATCGTCGGCCTCGGCTTTGGCGTGATGGAGAAATTCGTTGAGGGCTACATCTCGACCGCCGCCCGGGAAATCATCGGCTTCGGCATCATGATCGTGGTGTTGCTTGCCTTCCCGCAGGGCTTGTTCGGCAAGCGAGAGGTGACCAAGGTATGAAGTACCTCAGCCCGATCGGATTTTTGATCTTCGCGATCATTCTCGTTGCGGTCCCCCTGATGGCCGATAACGAGTATGAACTGCGGCTGTTCATGCTGTTCCTGATCTACGGCGTGATTGCCGTGGGTCTGAACGTTCTGGTCGGTATGACCGGCCTTGTATCGCTGGGGCAGGCGGGCCTCTTCGCGCTTGGGTCCTACACCGGCGCAATCCTCGCGATGCGGCTGGGCTTCGATATCGTTGCCGCCGGCATCGGCGCGGCCATCGTTTCCGGCCTCTTTGGTGTGCTTCTGGCGTTTCCCACGGTGCGTGTGCGCGGCGTCTATCTGGCGGTTGTCACCATCGCGTTCGGCATCATCGTCGAGAACGTTGCGATCGAATGGCAGTCGCTTACAGGCGGGACGACTGGCCTGACGTCGATCCCCCGACCGAACATCTTCGGCATTCCGCTGTCGGGCTTCGCATTCTATGGCGTTCTCGCGGTCACGCTGTTCGTGCTCACGCTGCTCATTCATAACCTGAAGCTGTCGCGCTACGGCCGTACCATGCTCGCGGTCTCGCAGAGCGAGACCGCCGCACGCGCGCTCGGCATCAATCCCACGGGCATGCGCACGATGGCCTTTGTGATCTCGTCCGTCACGGCCGGTATAGCCGGAACCTTCTATGCGTTTCTGAACTCCTACATCTCGCCGGACATATTCACGTTCTCGGACAGCGTCCGTTTTCTGCTGATGGTGATCCTTGGCGGTGCCGGATCAACCTTCGGGCCGGTCATCGGCGCCTATATCCTGACTTACCTGCCGGAGTACTTGCAGCAATTCCAGCTGTGGCAGAAGTTCGCCTATGGCGCGCTGCTGTTGCTGGTCATGTTCGCGCTGCCGCGCGGCATCGTCGGCACGCTCGCCTATTTATTCAAGCGTTTCCGCCCTGCGGAGCCCGTGCCTGACGCATCCGAAGGTCTTCCGGCCGAGGCGGCGCTCCGGCGTGAGAAAACGACACAGTCGTCGGAGCTTGTCGCGAATGGTCTGACCGTGCGCTTCGGCGGCCTAACTGCGCTTTCCAAGGCCTCACTGCGGGTAAAGGGCGGGGAAATTCACGCCCTGATTGGCCCGAACGGTGCGGGCAAATCGACCTTCGTCAACACCATATCCGGCTTCTATCGCGCAAATGAGGGTGAGTTCGGTCTCGATGGCATCGACCTGACGGACCGGCGCTCACTCGAGATTGCGCGTCTCGGTCTGTCCCGCACTTTTCAGAACACCGAGCTTTTCGGAGAGCTGAGCGTGTTGGAAAACGTCATGGCCGGGTACGACCAGCGTCTGGTTTACGGTGTGTTCGATGCATTGCTGCGCACACCACGCATGCGCCGCCAGGAGCTCGAATGTCGCAAGACGGCCATCGGCTTGCTCGCATTTGTCGGCCTGTTGCCATACGCAAATGAAGAAGCGCGCTTCCTGCCATTCGGTTTGCAGCGCCGGCTCGAGATTGCGCGGGCGCTGGCCTCGAAGCCCAAGCTGCTGTTGCTCGATGAGCCGGCCGCCGGCCTGACGACCCAGGAGATCGATGAACTCGAGGAGATGGTGCGCCGGATCGCGGAACTGGGCATCTCCGTCTTGCTGATCGAGCATCATGTCGATCTCATCATGGCGCTCGCCGATAACGTCACTGTGCTCGACTACGGCCAGGTCATTGCCAGCGACCGTCCGTCCGCGATCCAGGACGACCCGCGTGTGATTGAGGCTTATTTCGGCACGTCCACCCACCACGGCAAGGCTGCGGAGGCGGGCGTATGAGCGACGTTCTTCTCGAGATCAAGAATCTGGAACTGCGCTATGGCACGGCGGTCGCGGTGCGCAACATCTCGATCAGCGTCAAGCGGGGTCAGCTGGTCGCGGTTATCGGCAACAACGGTGCAGGGAAATCATCTATGGTCCGCGGCGCCACGGGCCTCGTGCGGCCGTCGAGCGGAAAGGTATTCTTCCGCGGCGAAGATACAACCAGCCTCAGCGCCGACCGCAAAGTTGCACGCGGACTCGTGATGGTGCCCGAAGGGCGTCTTCTGTTCCCGGATCAGACGGTCGAAGACAACCTTGTCCTCGGAGCTTATCTGCAGGGCGGCATCAAGAGTCCGAAGTCGCGTTCGTCGCTGGAAAAAGTTCTCGCCCTGTTTCCACGGCTCAAAGAGCGGCTCCATCAACAGGCGGGCAGCATGTCCGGCGGCGAGCAGCAAATGCTGGCCATTGCGCGCGGACTGATGGCGGAGCCCGAGCTACTCATCATCGACGAGCTCTCGCTCGGTCTCGCGCCGAAGATCGTCGATCAATTGATGGGTGTGCTGACGATGCTCAACAAGGAAGGGCTGACCATCCTCCTTGTAGAGCAACTCGCATCCTACGCGCTTGCGATCGCCGACTATGGCTTCGTTGTCGCGAACGGAAAGATCGCGCGCGAAGGGCCAAGTACGGCCCTGTCGAGCGATCCCGAGGTGATGGAAGCTTTCCTCGGCAAGAAGAAGTCTACCCCTAACCACAAGCCTAAGGAGTGACCATGGCTCAACGCGTAATCGATCTCAGCCTTCTCATCGAAGACAACATGCCGGCCCACAAGATGTTTCAAAGGCCGGTGATCACCGTCCATTTGAGCCATGAAAGCACCAAGGCGTCGGGCCTGGGCGTACCGGGCGACGCGATGACATTCCAGACCAATCATATCTCGATGCTGGATCACGTCGGCACCCATGTCGATGCTTTCCTGCATGTCAATCCGAAGGGCGCTGCTGTCGCAGATATGCCGCTCGAAATGTTCATGGGGAAGGCGGTTTGTTTCGATCTCCAGCATATTCCTGACCTCGGCGACATCACCGCCAAGGATATGGAAGAAGCCGAGAAGAAGGCCGGCGTGAAGGTCGATGGCCACATCGTCCTGCTCTGCACCGGCTTCCACCGGCGCAACTATCCGAAGCTTGATTCGGTTTGGAAGAATCCGCTGCTGACTGTCGAGGCCACCAAGTGGCTGCACGAGCGCAAGTCGAAGATGCATGGTGTCGAGGGGCCGTCGACCGACAAGCCGACCGACGATATTTTCGCTCAGCATCGCTTGTGCCGTGATCTCGGCATGAGTCACTGGGAGTGGCTGGTGAACCTCGAGTCCTTGCTGGGCAAGGGCGAGTTTCAGTTCTTCGGTGTGCCGCTGAAGTTCAAGGGCGGTTCGGGCTCCCCGGTTCGCGCATTTGCGATCGTGAACGACTGATCCGCGCAATAGCTCCGGGCGGCCGTCGTAGCCGCCCGGAGATTTGTCTCAATCCGGGAATGTATCCATGTCGCATGAATTTGACTACATGAGCGCGATGGAGATGCGCCGGCGCGTCGCGGCGAAAGAGATATCGCCTGTGGAGGTGACAAGGCGAGCGCTGGAGAGAGCAGAAGCCACGCAGCCGACACTCAATGCATTCTGTCTTCTGCTGCCGGAGCAGGCCTTGGCAGCGGCGCGTGTTGCTGAAGATGCGGTTCTGAAAGGTGCGCCGCTAGGCGCCCTTCACGGAATTCCCTTTTCCGCAAAGGATCTGATGGCAGTCAAGGGAATGCGCTACGCTTCCGGCTCGCGCACGATGGAGTCGAACATCGCCGCGGTGGACGCGCCAGCAGTTGAACGCGCAAAAGCGGCCGGTGCGATTCTGATAGGCAAGACCACGACGAGTGAATTCGGCTGCAAGCCGGTCGGCGATAGTCCGCTCACCGGCATCACCCGCAATCCCTGGAATCTCGATAAGACACCTGGCGGTTCGAGTGCCGGCGCAGCCGCATCTGTCGCGGCTGGAATCACACCCTTCTCGTTGGGCACGGACGGTGGCGGATCGATCCGAATCCCTGCGGCGTTCACGGGACTGGCAGGCATCAAGGGACAGTTCGGGCGGGTGCCCGTGTGGCCGACATCTGCGACGCCGACGCTTGCTCATGTCGGACCGCTGGCCCGCTCGGTGCAGGATGCGGCGCTGCTATTTTCGGTGATCGCGGGTCTCGATAGGCGCGATCCGTTCAGCGTTGCAGGACCTGTCCCTGATGTTCTCGGGTCCGCGCTCGCATCGGTAACCGATCTCAGGATCGCTTATAGTCCAACGCTCGGCTATGCGCGTCCGGATCCTGAAGTCGTGAAGCTCACGGACAGGGCGGCGAGCACGTTCAGGGACCTCGGCTGCGCGGTCGAGCTTGTCGAGAACGTTTTCGACACTGATCCTGCCGATCTATGGACAGCGGAATTTTATGCAGGTGTCGGCATCCGTCTGCGTTCGTTCATGGAGAACCAGCGCGAATTGCTCGATCCGGCTGTAGCCGATGTTCTTGAGCCCGCGCTCTCGCAGGATATGCGTGACTACTACACCAAGGTATTCGCCCGCTATGCGCTGCGCGACAAGATCAATACATTCTTCGAGCGCTATGACATTCTCATCTCGCCGGTCATTCCGGTGACATCACTCAACGCGGGGCAAAACATTCCCGACGGTCTGGAAGACCGAAATCTCGTGTCATGGGTTTTCTACACCTATCCGTTCAATCTCACTGGCCAACCCGCTGCCTCCGTTTGCGCCGGCATCGCTCCGGACGGCATGCCGGTGGGATTGCAGATCGTGGGGCGTTCTTATTGCGAGGGCGACGTTGTCCGTGCAGCCGCTGCCTTCGAGCGCACACAGCCGATTGGATATAACGTGCGCCAGCTCGAAGTCTGACTTCAACAGTTTTATCAGGCTTGGCTAGGCAACACAGTGAGGTATCGTCGCTGTTCGGCCGCACCTTACGAGCGACAAGAATGCGAAGCTTGCGCTTGCCTAAGCCCGCGGACTTTGACACGTTTAGGTATTCTCAGTGCACATTATGGTGGTGATGATGAATTCGATATTCAGGATTTTGGCCGCTGGTGCTTTTTTAGTATCGATTGCTGCGCTTGATAGGGCTCATGCCTTTGGTGATGAGCCTCGGTGGCCAGGAATTGGCTATAGCTACGAACCGGGCATCGCCTCCGGATGCTGGAAATGGAATTGGCAGCAGTACAGCTGGTACGACCATTGTCCCGCCTATGTTCACCCGAAAGCCTACATGTACCCGCGGTCGTCTTACCGGACAGCTTTGCGGGCAAAGGGCTGAAGGTTAGCCGGATTTGGGCTCGGTCCTGGCGAGAGCGTCGGCTCGCGCCAGTATCCGGGATGAGGCCCAGCGAGTTGTGCGGCAGAACTACGCTCTATACTCAGATGATATGCGTGTTTGAGCTTGAGCCCGCCGATCCGGCGGGATCGTTTTTTATTCAAAAAATCGAATCAAGATTGTGAGACGGTGCAGGCGACAGAGCTGCGGTCACCGAAATTCAGCAGTGCGTTCTCCCGCAATCCGTCGAACCAGATTCCCTTGCCAGCGTATCTGTAGCCGACGCCCATCGGCACCAGCCTGACATAGGTAGCGCGGTGCGGTGCGGTATAAAGCGATGCAGTAACCAGCTCGCCCGCGACGCTCACCGCGATCGGGCAGAGCGGGTATTGGCGGCCGTTTTCGCAAACCAATACGATCTCGGAACAGCTGCCCGCGTTAACACCCCGCGAGACCATGAGGCCGAGGTCGGCCGAGTTGGCGCCGGTGTTGAAAGCAACCGCCGTGCAGGCGACGGCTGACACCTTGAAAAGATTGAGTAATTTGGCCCGCATGGCGGCCCCCAAAAGTATCCAAAAATCAATTACTTAACCAAGCAAGAGTCAGCCGTCCGGTCAATCCCTCCATCTGGCGGGTACATCAGACCTTTGCAGAGCGTGTCAATTTAACCACACCCGGAGGCGTCGTTCGATTCACCATAACGGTTCCTTGACCCACACTGGTTTGAACGAGAGGATGGCAGTTAACAGACCGTTAAGGCGCCCATTACGCTTGTATTTTTATTTTCTGTAATTTTGAGAGTCTTGTCATGAATGGACCATTTCAGGTTGCCCAGGCAAACATTGCGGGTCAGACGACTGACCGGCCCCCACTGAGTGGTCCGATCGGAATGTTAGTTTAGGGATTGCATTTTGACTACCTCCTTTGGTGCTGGCCAGACGATGGCTTCGGGTGCCGGTGGTCGATATCCAAGCGATGAGTGTGGACGCACCGTGTTGTAGTGACGTCGCCAGTTTTCGATCACGATCTGGGCCTCCTTCAATGTGTAGAAGATTTCGCCGTTGAGCAGTTCATCGCGCAGCTTGCCGTTGAAGCTCTCGCAATAGCCATTCTCCCACGGACTGCCCGGCTCGATGTAAGCAGTCCTGGCTCCGACGGTGGCGATCCAATCCCGCAGCGCCTCGGCGACGAACTCAGGGCCATTGTCCGAACGTATGTGCGCAGGGATGCCCCGCGAGACGAACAGCTCGCAGAGCGCTTCGATGACGTCAGTTGCTTTGAGCTTCCGCGCGACACGGATGGCCAGGCTCTCACGGCTGAACTCGTCGATGATGCACAACATCCGGAACGCCTTGCCGTCGTGGGTGCGGTCGGCGACGAAGTCATAGGACCAGACATGGTTGGGTCGCTCCGGCCGCAGACGGATGCATGAGCCGTCGTTGAACCAGAGACGCCCGCGTTTAGGTTGTTTTAGGGGGACCTTCAGCCCCTCGCATCGCCAGATCCGCTCAACACGCTTCTTGTTCACCATCCAGCCGGCTCTGCGAAGCAACGCCGTAATTCGGCGATATCCGTAGCGGCCATATTGGCGGGCAAGCTCGATGATGTCGGCAGTCAAAGCCGCCTCGTCATCGGGTGTCGTTGGAGTCTTGCGCTGCGTCGATCGGTGTTGACCCAAAGCCCGGCACGCCCGTCTCTCGGAGATGCCAAGCTCGGCTGTTACATGATCGACGCAAGCACGGCGTCGGGAGGGGCTTAGAAGTTTCCCTTTGCGGCCTCCGCCAGGATCAGCTTGTCCAGCGTCAGATCCGACACCGCTCGCCGGAGACGATTGTTCTCAGTCTCCAGCTCTTTGAGTCGCTTCACCTGATCGCCCTTCAGGCCACCGTACTCGTTTCGCCATCGATAGTACGTTACTTCCGTCACGCCTATCGCTCGGACTGCGTCTGCTACCTGCCGGCCCTGTGCCATCAGCACATCAACCTGCCGCAGCTTCGCAACGATCTCTTCAGCCGTATGCCTCTTCCTTGCCATTGATCTTATCCTCCATCCGAAAATCATACTTCAGGGAGGACCACTTCAAAGGGGGCAGATCAGGCTACCGTGGCGCGGACAGTCCGACCAACAGTGTTATGGTCGACATGGAAGCTACGCCGGGCAACGTTCAAATCACCCAGGATCTGACGCTTACTCCGGGCGCCCTGTATCATCTCACGTTCGAGATCGGCGCTGCGAACGATCCAGGCATCGCGAATAGCGCGAAGCTCGAGGTTTTCTGGAACGGCCAGTCGGTCGGAGTATTCGTTCCGACTTCGGGTGTCATGCAGACGATCTCGGTCGACGTCACCGCTGCCGGAGCGAACAATCAACTGACGTTCAAGGAGATCGGTGAGGCCGGTGACAACACCGGTACATTCCTCGCCAACGTCAAGCTTTCCGATGTCATCATCATTGACGAGACCAAGGGGGTCGACGCTGACAGTGACGACACCACAGGTCTTGGCGCTCTGTTCTCAACCGTTACGAACGTTGGCCCGGTCGGCGTCGATCCCGACATGGATCAGCCGCAATATGCGCAAGGTAAAGATCCCGTCGTCACGACGGGCGTCGCTGACTATGGGACCGATGGTCCTGCCGCCGTAGATCCGCGTGTAATCGGCCTTAGCGTATCGTCAGCAGGCGTCGATTCGGGTCTGACGACTACCGAAGGCAAGGCCATCCACCTTTATCTGGAAGGCAAGCTGGTTGTCGGCCGCTACGATTCCGACAACAACGGCAGCTATGACACGGCAGCCTTCGCGTTGAGCATCGATCCCAACACCGGGATTCTATCTATCGCTCAATATGTTTCGCTGCATCATCCGATTGCCGGTCAGAACGACGATGGCGTTTACCTGAACGCCAACACCTTGCTTGCTACGGTGACGTTGACCGATGGTGACGGCGATCACGCTACGTCTTCGGCAGATATTTCCAGCGCTGTTCGCTTTGAAGACGACGGTCCTTCGATCAATCCGCTTGAAAACAGCTCGCTCCGCGACTGGACAATTGACGAGGACGTACTTCCGGCCGCGGGTCATGCGACTCCGATTGGCAACGACGCCTTGGATAACCCGGCGGACACAAACGACTACACGCAACTGAATGGGAAGCCGCTCGGCGTGACCTGGGGGGCCGATGGCCCGAAGGCGCTGACATTTGCTGCAACGGATTCACATCATCCGACGATTGCCATCACCGATGGCAATGGCGTTCCGCAACCCGCACTCACGTCGGGCGGCGTCCCGCTGGTTTACGACATCCAGACCAATGTTGATGGTGGCCAAACGCTGATCGCGTACAAGGGCGCGATTGCCCCGGCAAACCAGATTTTCACGCTGACTCTTGATCCGGATGCGGGCAATGGCGGCACATTCTCGTTCGAACTCACCGGCGCGCTCGATCATCCGGCGGGCAATGGTCAGAACACGCTAAACCTCAAGTTCGGCTTCATTGCTACTGACGGCGATGATGATACGGCCACGTCATTCCTGACGCTGCGGATCACCGACGACGTTCCGTACCTCACCAACCCCTATCAGAATGCCAATCTCATTCTGAATGGAAGCTTCGAGGACCATGGTCCGGTTGGAAATCCCGGATTCAACACCTTCGAGGCAATCAATCACTGGACCTCGGGTCCCGATAACGTTCCGTTCGAGATCCAGCAGGGCAATATCGGCGATTTGTTGCCGCAGGACGGCATCGCCAAGGTCGAACTGGATTCCGACCCGCTTAACAATCCGACCTCGCAGCTCAATGCGACGATTCAGCAGACGATCTCAACGCCGCTGGCTGCCGGCGACAGCTATGAATTGTCGTTCTGGTACTCGCCGCGTCCCAATGACGGAAATCCCGACAGCAGCAGCCTCAAGGTATACTGGAACGGTGTCGTTGTTCACACCATCGATTCCTCAACGCAGGCTGATGGTTGGCAGCACGTTTCCGTTCTTGTCACAGCGCAGGCTGGCTCCAATACCGTTGCCTTCCAGGGCAGCGGCCAGCCCAACCAGCTCGGCGCATATCTCGATAACGTCAGCCTTATCCCCGCCATCACCGTTGACGAAGACGGCCTGACCGGGCCACTGGCCTACGGCAATCACGACAGCCAGCCAGGCGACAATGTTGTTCCGAACACCGAGGGTGTCGGACAGGACAACAACGAAGCAACTGCGACCGGTAACCTCAATATTAAGTGGGGTGCTGACGACAACGATAGCGGCGTTGACGGTTTCTCGGGAACGTTCAACTCCTTCGTTCAGGACCATCCGGACGGCGTTGGTGACCGCAGCGTCACCTTCACGAACGCCAACGTAGCCGTGACGGGCGTATCCGCGCTGTATTCACACGGCGACCTGGTCACCTTCGTTTTGAATGCTGACCATACCGTGCTCATGGGCGTTGCCGGAACAGGCGACAACGCGCGCACTGTGTTCGAAGTCTCGTTGAGCGACGAGGGGACCGGACAGTTCCGCTTTGTCCTGCTCGACAAGTTGGATCACGCGCCTGGCGCTAACGAGAACGATATCGGCCTGTCTTTCAATTACACCGCCACCGATTCCGACGGCGATGCCGTGAGCGGCTCATTCTTTGTTGGCGTCGATGATGACGTTCCGGTAGTGCGCGGTCCAACGACAGCGGCGACACTGGACGATGAGGCTCAGCCAAATGGAATCGACGGCGGCCCCGGCGATCTGACCGGAAACAACTACTATACGGCCAGCGGAGACCTGAACTTCTCCGCCGGTGCGGACGGTCTGAAGTCGATTGCGATCACGGGATTCTCAGCGAAAAACAGCAACGGCGACACCGCCGTCGCGTTGTTCGCAATCTATGTCGATCCGACCACGGGCGTGGGCAAGGCCTACGAGGTGACCACGACGTGGGCGGCTGGCGTGAACGCCGGCGTGGGCGGCGCGGCCGGTGATTTCACCAAGGGCGGCACGTTTACGGGTACCATGACCGTTCCGGATGGGAATGGCACGAAGACCGTGACTGTTTTCACCATCGAGGTGGATTCGTCCGGCCACTACACCGTCACGCTCGATGCGCCGCTCGCTCATCCGTTCACCGATCCCGATCTCAAGAACAATGGTCCGGAGCTTAGCTACGAAGACGAACTGACGCTGAACTTCAACTATCAGGTGACGGACGGCGACAACGATCAAGCGACCGGTACGCTGAGCGTGAAAGTCGATGACGATAGTCCGGAACTAAACGGCATCCAGCAGATCACGGTCGATAACTACAACGTCGTTCACGCCGGAGCCATTGATTTCAATCCCGGTGCGGACGGTGCTGGCGGCGCCAATCTTGCCGGAAATGCACCGCCCGCTGGCATGAAGTCCGGTGGCCAGGACGTTCATTACTGGGTGAGCGAAGATGGCTCGACTCTGATCGCCTATACCGGCGCTATCGTCACGGGCAGCACGCCGCCCGGGGCAACAAACCAGGTGTTCGTGCTCGAAGTGACCGACGGCGAGCAGGGTTATACTTTCACTCAGTACAAGGCTCTCGATCTATCGGCCTCGACGTCTCAGGTCATCGCCAATCTGTTCCACTCAAACGCTCCGGCACCGTCGATTGACGTGACGACTGCCAGCAATGGCGGAAATGTCGTCGCGACAGTGACGGGTAGCGATGACGTGAACGGTTCCGCCCAGGGCTTTGGGCTTCACAGCAATAATTTCAATCCGGGTGATTGGTTGAAGTTCGATTTCAACCAGTCAGACCCGACGGTTGCGACATTCAGCTTCTTCAAGGATACGACGCTCAACTATATTGTTCACTTCTCGGACAACACGAGTCTGGTCGTCAGTAATTATTCGGCGACCTCAGCTCACGGTCTGACGATCACCGCGCCAGTTGGCGCGACGATTGTTGATGTTGAATTCGATGCCATCAGCACCAGCAGCAAGACCAAGATCGATCTCGACAGCGTCACAGTCGGAACGACCTCAGGCTCAGCAGATGCGGATTTGGCCTTCACGGCCAACCTGACCGATGGCGACGGTGACGGTGTCTCCGGCACCATCAATGTGCATATTCACCAGAACACCCCGCCGACGATAACGGTAACGCCGACGACAGGCGAAACCAACGTTGCCACCGGCCACAACCTTGTGGACGAGGCGGGACTTCCGAACGTTGGTTCGAATGCGAACGCGCCGAGCGAAGTGACGCATGGCACATTCACGCTGACCGATACGGACGGCGCGGGCGACATCAAGACCGTGACGATCACGGGTGTCGACTCGTCCGGACCTTTGACGGTAGCCCTCAACGGCTCCGGCGCAACTGTTCACGGCACCTACGGAACGCTGGTCATCAGCGCCAATCCGGTGATCAACGGCAACACGGTCACCTATAGCTATAACTACACGCTGACCGCGCCTTATCACGATCCTTCTCCTGAGGTCGGTCAGAACATTGATGCGAGTGCTGACAACTTCACGATCACGGTGACGGACGGCAGCAATACGACGTCGAATGCGGCCCTGGCGATCGATATCAAGGACGACGTTCCGCAAGCCAAGAACGACACCGGCAACATCGGCGAGGATGCGGCGAGCGTGACGGTCGCGGCTTCCGGCGTGCTGAGCAACGACGTTGCAGGTGCGGACGGCGGCAAGACCGTGACCACGACCGGCAGCTTCACCGGCACCTACGGCACGCT
>NZ_KB375282.1:1481133-2004357 GCF_000314675.2 Afipia broomeae ATCC 49717
CGACACCAACAGCCTGGGGACGGCGGCGGTCGGCTCGCATGCCTCCGGTAATCTGATCGCTGGCACTATCAGCAGCGGTACAGGTACCGGCGGCGCCGACAAGCAGGGCGCTGACGGCGCTCACATCGGTGGCGTGACGAGTGGTGTTTCTGACGGCAATGGGGGCTTCAACGTCACCGGCACGTACGGCACCCTGCATATCGATGCCAATGGCAATTACGACTATACTCGCACGTCCAACTCCGGCGGCACCGATACCTTCCACTACACCCTGACCGACAGCGACGGTGACGTTAGCAATCAAGCCAATCTCACCATTTCTCTGACCGCAACGGCGCAGCTCTTCGTCGGCTCCAACGACAGCGACGACAATCCCAGTGACCCGCCGCATTTCGTCGATACGTCGCCGAACGTAAGGGGTGTGATCAATGGCAGCGCGGGCGACGACACCGTCGTTGGAGATCCGGGCGCGACGCCGACCATCTCTGCGGGTGCCAGCGCCAATGTGGTGCTGATCCTCGACACAACGAACAGCCTGACCGCCCAGCAGATGACGGCGATGCAGCAGGCGGTGGGAGCGTTACTCAACAGCCTTTACAATTCAGGTGCCGCCAATGTGCGGGTGGCCCTATTCGCCTTTGGCGGCGGATACAAGGAACTGGGCGTGTTCGACATCGTGTCGGGCAGCACAAAGAACCTGTCTGCTTTAACGACCGCGCTCGACGCAGCGAACGCTGACAGCACGATCGATAATACCGGTAAGCATCTGTACATCGGCTCCGATCCGGGCAGCGGCACCAGCTATGCGAGCGGCCTCGATGCGGTGATCGACTATCTCACGCCCGGCGGCACGACCGTAGCTACCGGTACCACCTCACTTAGCGGCGATGGCGTTGCGGAAAGTCCGCTTAGCGCTGCCTCGGTCAACAAGGTGATCTTCATTTCGGATGGCGAGCCGACGACCGACGCGACCGCGGCGCAGATCAATACCATCACTGGTACGGGCGCCGGCCAATACGGCTACACAATCGAGGCCGTCGGCCTCAACGTAGCCGGTAGCCAGAGCGCAGTGGACGCGCTCAACGCGCTGGACAGCGGCCATTCCTACACCAATGTGGTGAATCCCAGCGACCTGACCGGCGTTGTCGGCAGCCTGGCCGGCAGCGGCGTCGTACAGTCCGCGGCGGGTAACGACATCATCAACGGTGGCGCCGGCAAGGACATCATCTACGGCGATGTCATGAACACCGACGTTCTCAGGGCCGCGGCGGGCTTGTCTGCGGCGACATATCCGGCCGGCTCCGGCTGGGCTGTATTTGCAGCACTTGAAGGTACGACCACCGCATTCACCACGGCTAATGACCCGGGTGGCGACGGCGCGCAATGGACGCGCGCCGACACACTCGCCTATATTGCTTCGCATCAACGTGAACTGGCCACGGAAAGCGGTCGCACCGGCGGTGACGACACCATTACCGGCGGCACGGGCGACGACATCATTTTCGCCCAGGAAGGCAACGACAAGATCAACTACGCGCAAGGCGACGGCAAGGACACCGTCGATGGCGGCACCGGCTCGGACACGTTGTACATCACCGGCGCCACCGGCACCGTCACCATCGCTGCGGCGACGGGAGGCACCGATATCGTGCCGGCCACAGGCCCGAACTCGACCGATATCATCGTCACCATGTCGGATGGCGGCTCCATACGCATGGATAGTGTCGAGGACATCGACATTACCGCCGGCCCTGGCGGCGTGAACATTCAATACATCGGCTCGCTGGCGAGTACTGCCCTCGACACCTCGACCGTCACCGTCCATGGCGGCACGGGCGACGATATTCTCGATCTCACACAGCGCGGCAACAGCGATCCTCACAAGGTGATTGCCGACGGTGGCGCTCAGACCACCGCAGACATCGTGAAGCTGGATTTCAGCGTCAGCGAAATCACTGGGATCGAGGCGATTTCCGGTGGCGTGAAGATCACCCATGCCGGCGGTGCTGGCACCATCACCGACGAGTTCACCAATTTCGAAAGCTTTCAGTTCGAAGGTGGTGTCACCAAGAACCTGGCCGGCGTGCTGGCCATCGATCTGATCCCGCCGACAGTGACCTCTGTGGCCTATGGAGCAAACGACGGCGCGCTGGCTCTGGGCGAGGCGGTCACCCTAACTGTCAAGTTCAGCGAGGCAGTTGTTGTTGATACGACCAGCGGCTCGCCGGTTCTGAATCTCAATACCGGCGGGACAGCGAGTTATTCGGGAGGCTCGGGCACCGATACGCTCATTTTCACCTACACTCCGGCCACCGGCCAGACGACAGCGGACTTGGCGCTGGCGGCTTCGGCCGTCACCTTGGGTGGTGCGGTTATCACAGATACGTCAGGAAACGTAGCGACTCTGACCGGCGCGAATGGCGTCAATCCGACGGGCACGCTGGTGGTTGACACCACTGCACCGACGGCCACCATGAGCAGCACGATCACCACCAACACCGGCGCGACAGGTACGATCTCCAGCGGCGGCAACACCAAGGACAACACATTGCTGTTGTCCGGTACGGTGAGCGACACCGGCGGAAGCGGTGTGTCCCTGGTCCAGATCTATGACGGTGTCACCTTGCTGGGCACCGCGACGGTGAACAGCGGCAACTGGTCGTACACAACCTCAGCATTGGGCGACGGAGCCCACAGCTTCACGGCTAAGGCGACCGACGTTGCCGGCAATACATTCACGACCGCAGTGCCGGTAACCGCAACCGTCGACGCGACCGCGCCGACGGTGGCCATGAGCGGCACGATCACCACCGATACGGGGGCTGCGGGAACCATCACCAGCGGTGGCACGACGAAGGACAACACACTGCTGCTGTCCGGCACGGTCGGTGACACCGGTGGAAGCGGCGTATCCACGGTCCAGATCTATGACGGCGCCACCTTGTTGGGCGCCGCCACGGTCACCAGCGGTGCCTGGTCGTACACGACATCGGCTCTGGGTAACGGGTCGCACAGCTTTACCGCGAAGGTGACAGATGGTGCCGGCAATACGTTCACGACCGCAACGCCAGTAACTGCAACCATCGACGCAACCGCGCCGACGGTGACCATGAGCAGCACCATCACGACCAACACTGGCGTGACGGGCACCATCACCAGCGGCGGCTCCACGAAGGACAACACGTTGCTGTTGTCCGGCACGGTGAGCGACACCGGCGGAAGCGGTGTGTCGTCAGTCCAGATCTACGACGGCGCCACCTTGTTGGGCGCCGCCACGGTCACCAGCGGCAACTGGTCGTACACGACCTCGGCCTTGGGCGATGGAGCCCACAGCTTCACGGCGAAGGCGACAGACGGTGCCGGAAATACATCCACGACCGCAACGCCAGTAACTGCAACCGTCGACATCACCGCGCCGACGGCAACCATGAGCAGCACCATCACCACCGACACTGGTGCGGCAGGAACCATCACCAGCGGCGGCCTCACGAAGGACAATACCCTGCTGCTGTCCGGCACGGTGAGCGACACTGGCGGAAGCGGTGTGTCACTGGTCCAGATCTATGACGGTGTCACCTTGCTGGGCACCGCCACGGTGAACAGCGGCAACTGGTCCTACACGACCAGCGCTTTGGGTAATGGGTCGCACAGCTTCACGGCCAAGGTGACGGACGGTGCCGGAAACACATTCACGACCGCAACACCGGTGACCGCAACTGTGGACGCGACAGCGCCGACGGTCACGATGAGCAACACGATCACCACTGATACCGGCGCGACGGGGACCATCTCCGGCGGCGGCACCACGAAAGACAATACATTGCTGTTGTCCGGCACGGTGAGCGACACCGGCGGAAGCGGTGTGTCGTCAGTCCAGATCTACGACGGCAGCACCTTGTTGGGCACCGCCACGGTGAACAGCGGCAACTGGTCGTACACAACGACCGCCCTGGGTGATGGAGCTCACAGCTTCACCGCCGTCGCCACAGATGCTGTGGGTAACCAGACGACAACGACGCCTGCACGCACGGCAACCATCGACGCGACAGCGCCGACCGACATCGTTTTCACGGGCAACGCAGGGCTGACCGCCGGCACGAGCAGCGGCAATACGACGGTCAGCAGCGGTTCAACATTGCTGACTTTGACCAGCAACGAGGCCGGCACCTTTAGCTTTAACGGTACCGGCAGCCAGACGGTCAGTATTGGCGGGACCAATAACGAGACCCTGTCGATCACGAACGGTGGCGTCGTGTCGACCAGCAGCCTCAGCTTCAGCACTGTACAGACGGTGACCGTGAGCGGGTCAACTGTGTCAGATTCGGCTGGGAACAACCGGGTCGAGCAATTGACGCTTTGGCTCGGCACCAACGGTAACAATACCGCGATGGACGGCAGTGCGGTCAACAACGACCAGGTGATGTACGGCTTTGATGGCAACGACACCATCAAAGGCGGCGCCGGCAATGATTGGATCGACGGCGGTACGGGCGCCGACACGCTTACCGGCGGTGGAGGAACCGATACATTCAGCTTTGCCATTGGTGATAGCGTTCTCTCGATTACCGGTTCCGGCACAAGCGGCTTGATCACCGGTTATGATACCATCACGGACTTCAAGCCAAGCTCTGGCGAGCGCATCAGCTTTGCCAGCGCTTCAGTCGCCGTCAATGCAACAGGCAACGGAACGAACTCAAGCCTGCAGGTTGAAAGTGGCCGAGTGATCGGCTCGCACAGCATTACGAACGGCATCATCACTTTCGATGATGCGCCAAGTTCCGGTGGCAGCACCGGCGTAGGCTATAGTGCGGAGTATCAGCTCACCACGTTGGCTCAGGTTGCGGCTGCCGTTCAGTACCTTCAGGGTGTCGACATCGGCACCACGGGAACTGCGGTCGCCTTCGCCGCGATGATCGGTGGTGTCGATCACACCTTCCTTTACATTCAGGGCAGCGACAACGGTGCCCAGAACAACGGTGGAAATCCAAACAGCAATGACGTTCTCATTGACCTTGTCGGGGTGAATGCAACATCACTCACGGCATCCGGCGACCAATTCAGCGTGGCTGGAACGACTAGCGTCGACCCCGTTGTGCTCGACCTCGATCACAACGGCTTCGCATTCACCTCGCAGGAGAATGGTGTTCAATTCGACATCAACCACGACGGGGTGAAGGACCATGTTGCGTGGACCAATGGTCACGACGGCATGCTGGCGCTCGACATCAACGGTAACGGCAAGATCGACAGCGGCAGCGAGTTGTTTACCCCGAACTTCGCGGGCGGAAACTTTGCCGATGGTCTTGCGGCACTCGCCAGCCTCGACAGCAACCAGGACGGCGTGGTCGACAGCAAGGATCAGGCCTTTGCTAAGCTCTCGGTCTGGCAAGATGCCAACCACAATGGAATCACCGATGTGGGCGAACTGCTGTCGTTGACCAGCCTTGGCATCACCGGCATCGATCTCGCTGCAACGGCGGGGACGGGCGCTATCGATGGCCAGTCGATTGCTGCGAACGGCACCTTCACCTATGCCGATGGCTCGAAGGGTTCGTTCGTGGAAGTCAACCTCAATGCTTCGCTCGGGGAAATCACGGATGGCAATAACAGCAGCCATACGGTCTCCGGCACGAACGGCGTCGCGGATACGTTCGCGCTGCCGGCGAGCACGCTGGGACACGCCGATACGATCCTTAACTTCAACAATGCGGAAGGTGACAAGATCGATCTCTCTGCACTTCTCGATCAGGTCTTTGCGCCGAGCTCGAATGTGGAGAACTTCGTCCACCTCGCTCAGTCCGGCAACGATGTCACCGTTCAGGTCGACACCACCGGTCAGGGCAATTTCGCCGGCGGCTCACACGATGTAGCCGTGCTTGCGGGGTTTGCCGGCACCAGCCATGGTGACATCATCAACGCCACGTTCGCCAGCACCGAGCATCAGCTCCATCTGGCGGCCACGACCTAAGCCACCTCACAAGACGAACAAACCCGCCGGAGCGAACCGGCGGGTTTTTCTTTGGCTTTTCGGACGGATGCCTGATGCGGGGCTTTGCTTCGCCGCGCTTTCCTATTCAAATGTTTCGTCCGCCTTTGCCGTCGCCGACAGTGACGCTGATCTTTTGTACTTCGGTGCGGCCGTTCGGATACTTGACCTCAAGCGTCACGACATCCACGCCGATGAAGTCAGTCTTTGATTTGTAGAACGCAACATAGCCGGGCACCTCAAGCGCTAGGCACTGCTTGTAGTTGGTAGCAGTGACTTTCCCGCGTTTGACCTCAACCGTCCCGTTCGCAGGCGGGCTCAGAAGGCGGATGGTAGGGAGAACGCCGGAACTACAATCCGGCTGCACATTGAGATAGACGCCGACCCGGATTGGCTTCGCCGTAGCTCCCTTGGCCGTGCGCTCCACTGTTTGAGCATCTTGGGCGTGAGCAGACACGCCTAAACCCGCCAGGATCAATACACCAGTTGCGAAAGCCCTTCCGATTCCAATCCGGTGCCTGACATGTAGAATCTTGTTGCTCACGATCGTCCCCATAGTCACGCCTGTAGGTCTTGTACCGACCGAAGTCTACCACGCGACCGTTGCCACCGCACCGCGATAGCAGGTGCAGTGGTGGGTATTCTTAAGGAACACCTGTGCTGCGAAAACCGTCAGAGCAGAAGCGGAAAATTGGTCAGTCCCGATGCTCCCGAAGACGACTGAATGTCGCTTAGGTCGAGGTTCACGGCCGTGTCCTGGACAGCTGCATCGCTCGGAAGCGCCATACCCCAGGGATCGGCTGCTGCTGGTGCGAAGGCCTTGTCGTCGCTGTTCATGCGCTGGCTCAGATAAGGCGAGGCAAACAGGCTCACTCCACCTGTATCCAGCGCCACAAGCGGCGTGAACTGCGGCAGATCGCTGTCAGCGAACAATGTCCCGCGCCGGTTGTCGAGAATGGTCCAGCCGCTATCCTTGCGCACTGCGAGCACCGCGTGATCCTCACGGACAGCGCGGTCACGCACCAAGAGAATGCGAAGATCCTGTTCAGGAATGCCAGCTTCCCGCAGCACCATGTATTTTGCAATTGCATAATCCTCGCAGTCGCCCCGGCCAGTGCGTAGCGAAGCCAGCGGAGAAGACCACAGATCGACCTCGCCATGCTGGATGAGGTCGCTGGTGTAGCGGATCGCGGTGTTGATAAGGCGATTGACGGTCTCGAGCCTTGCCGCGCCGTTGCGTTCACGCACGTCATCGACCATCAGCATAAACCGTTTGGCAGCGCTACTGCAGGTCGAAGAATTCGCCTTGCAGCTCGAAATCTCGCTCATCTCTTTGTCAATCTGGCTCTTTACGCTGCGCCACTTGCGCCACAACATCCCTTCGGGAGCGCGGAAAGTGAAGAGGCCAAAAGGCTCGGTTGTCGAGAGTTGTGACTGCTCGACAACGGTGAATTCGCTGGGCGCGTCCGAAATAACGCTATCGCTTGCGACGGAGGCGAGTCGAACGGGCTCGTTCGGAACGGACTTGCCATCAAGCTTTGCCAAAACGCTGTTGATCGAAAAGAAGCGGGCGCCTGTCGCGGCCTGCGTCGGGACCGGCGGTACTGGCGACTCCAGCATCGACGGGGTAACGAGGTCGTCGAAAATATACTTCCTGGGTTTGGCCCTTGAGGCGGCCTCCCCAGGAAAAACGCCAACTGTCAAAACCGCGAGGCCAACAATTACCCCTGTAACGGTACGCGCCGTTGAAAAACTTGCCATGATAACGCCCCTGCATCCCGGGAGCGTCGGCCAACCTTAAAAGCTGATCCCGTTCCCGTGTGATGGAGCGATCATTGAATGGAGGCGGCTAGCGCAGCGTTAAACGGCGCGGGCAGGGGCGGGTATTCTGCGCCGCAGAGTGAAGAGCCAGAAACAGAATACGTAGAATTTGAAATATCGCCGATGGGTAACGCAGCGTTAATGCTGACTATTTCGTTACCGAAAGGCTTCAACGCTCGCGAAGAGCTTCATCGCGAAGCATACGGGCGGGCTTCACGACATAATCGAGCACCGATTTTGCGCCAGTCAGAATTTCCACGGTGGAAACCATGCCGGGAATGATCGGAAGCGGAGTTTCGGTGGTTCCAAGATGGTTCTTGTCTGTGCGAACCATGACTCGATAGAACGTTTCGCCCTTTTCACCGCGCTCGGGCTTGTCGTCGGCTATCGTATCCGCGCTGATACGCTCGACCTTCCCCTTGAGAGAGCCATAGACCGACGAATCGTAAGCGGTAATCTTGACTACCGCATCCTGTCCCGCCCTGATAAACGCGATGTCCTGCGGACGAATTCGGCCCTCGACAAGCAGGCTGTCATCTAGCGGAACAATGTCCATCAGGTTCGCGCCCGGCTGAACCACTGCTCCGACAGTGGTCACGTTCAGCTTATTGACAATGCCGTTAACCGGAGATTTGAGATCGGCCCGGCGGACGCGATCCTGCGCGGACTTGATATTCTCTTCCAGCACAGCCAGATCTCCGCGAGATTTAGCCAGATCTTCTTCCGACTGCGACCGGAACGCGGTCTTGATATTGGTGATGCGCGATTGCGTTTCGGCAAGTTGCCCACGAATTTCGCTGGCCTGCCGTTCGAGACGCAACATCTCAATCTCGGGCACTACCTTTTGCGCATACAGATTGCGGGTGATTTCTACCTCGCGGCTGAGCAGTTTGAGTGAGGCGGCAAGCCGCGTTTCCTGCTGCGCGAGAACGTCGATGTCTTGAGATACTTTCTTCACGCGCGCAGTAAACAGGTTCTGCTCGGTTTCTACGATCTGGGGGGCGAGCTTGACGAGTTCCTCTGGGAAGATGGGCTTTTCAGCGCCGATCACTTCAGCCTGAAGGCGCGCAACACGTGCAGCGTTTGACGCGCGCCGTTCACGAACCTCACCAAGGTCTGCTGAAAACTTGGTGTCGTCAATTCTCATCAAAACCTGGCCTTGCTTTACGATATCTCCTTCCCGCACCAGAATTTCCAGGACCAGCCCGCCTTCGAGACTTTGCAGAACCTGAGTCTGACGGGAGGAAATCACCCGGCCGTTACCGCGTTTGACTTCGTCGAGGACGGCAAAATGCGCCCAGACAACGCCAACTACAAGAAGCGCCAATGTACACAGTAAGACCAGCCGCGATGTGCGCGGCGTGCGCAACTCGACCGCAGCTCGAATATCATTTGCGAAAGCAAAGTCAGACTGCTGCATTTGTTTTCACGATAGGTTTGTCGAACTTCGGTGCTTCGGCTGCCCGCTTTGCTCCAGCCTGAAGACTGGCGAGAACGCTTTCGCGGGGGCCATCGGCCACGAGTTTGCCCTGTTCAAAAACAAGAATCCGGTTGACTAGCGTCAATAGGGAAGGGCGGTGGGTCGAGACGATGATCGTCATGTCGGACATCGCTATTGATTTCAGACGATCAAGGAATTCCGCCTCGCTGCGTACATCGAAATGCGCAGTCGGTTCATCCATGAAGATGATCTTGGGTTTCCGGATCATGGCACGTGCCAAGCCGATGGCTTGCTTTTGCCCGCCGGAAAGGCTGCGGCCCCCCTCGCTGATCGGCATATCGTAACCGAGCGGATGGCCGGCGATGAACTGCTCGACACCGGACAGGCGAGCGACTTCGATGACTTCTTCGTCGCTGGCTGACGGTTTTCCGAGTGTGATGTTGTCACGCAGCTTTCCGAAGAACAGGTCGGTATCTTGCATGACGAAGCCGACGCCGGCGCGAAGGTCAGCCGGGTCATACTGACGTGAATCGATACCATCGATGGCGATACTGCCTTCAAGCGGTTCGTAGAATCCGGTCAAGAGGCGACCGACCGTCGTCTTCCCCGAGCCGACGCGGCCAATGATGGCAACTCGCTCTCCCGGAGCGATCTTGAACGACACATTTTCAAGCGCGCTTTGCTTGGTGCCAGGGTAGCGGAAGCTTACGTTGTCGAAACTGACGGCGCCTCGTTCGATCTTCCGGGTTACGAAAGCGCGACCCGGCGGGCGTTCGCGTTCAAGTGACATCAGCCGGTCGATCGAACGCAACGCGCTTACTGTCTGGGTCGCCCGGGTGATAACGGATGCAAGGCTCGAAATCGGGGCCAGTACGCGGCCGGACAGCATGTTTGCGGCAATCAGGGCGCCCATGGTGATCTTGCCGTCGAGAATCAGGAAGACGCCGATCACCACCAGCAACATGCTCGTGATCTGCTGAGCGGAGCTTGAAATCGTCAGGGCAAGCGATGACCAGAAATGGACATCTTCGCCCGAGCGCGCCGTTGCTGCTACGGATCGCTCCCAGAGGGTTTGCATGCGGGATTCTGCACCCGTGGCGCGAACGGTTTCAATGCCTGACAATGATTCGATAAGCACGCCATGCCGCGCAGCCGATTCCGCCTGCAGCCTCTTCATGGCACGGTCGAGCGGCCGCTGGAGAATGAAGCCGGTTGCGATAATGATCGGCAACATCAGCAAGGGAATCCATGCGAGCGGGCCCGCAATAACAAAGAGTATGCCGATAAATATCATCGCAAAGATAAGGTCAGTGGTTGCGACCACCGTTCCCGATGTAAAAAACTCCCTTACTGAATCGAAATCCCTCATTTGGTTGGCGAGAATGCCAACAGACGCCGGTCTGTTTGCCATTTTCACTGCGAGGATATGCTCGAAAATATTGGCGGCGAGCACGACATCGATCTTCTTGCCCGTCAGATCGACGATCCGGCTTCGGACAATCCGGATGACGAAATCGAAAACGATTGCGAGGCCAAGGCCGACAGCAAGAGCAACAAGAGACGGGATCGCTCCGTTCGGGACGACGCGATCGTAGACGTTCATCGTAAATAGCGGTGCAGCCAGGGCCAGCAAGTTAACGAGGAGTGCCGCGAGCGCAACATGTCCGTAATTCGATCCGAATTTGCGGACCACGGACCAGAACCAGTGTGATTGAGGGAGATCGCCCGCGGCAACCGTGCGCGCGTCAGCTGTCGCTGCGGGTTTGACCAGGAACGCATAGCCGGAATAGAGCGAGGCCAGCGCAGCAATGGTGAGATTTTTCGTCGCGTCGGGTCGCTCCGGGTCTATGACGTGAGCCGTTTCACCGGCCGCATCGACGCCTGTCATGATCAACGGCATGCCGTCCTTCAAGATCAGTAGAACCGGTAAAACGAGAGCGGGAATGTCGAGGAGCGCGCGTTTGACCGGCTCAATCTCGAGCCCGGCGCGCAAGCCTGCACGTTCGACGAGCGTAGCGGTCAGCCGGCCGTTGACGATGGGCAGGCCGGCTATCAAGGCTTCACGGCTAATGGATCGTCCATGAAAGCCAGCAAGGTAGACCAGCGCAGACGCAAGCGGATCCCTTAAGCGACCACCGGTCTCGGGCCCGCTTGGCATCGACGCATTTCGTTCAATTGCCGCTTCGGGTTTCAAGGGTTGTCGTCCTGCCAGGGGTCAATGCGTTATCCTAGCCCGGTCGGTTAAAAAGATAAGAAAACCTTAATGTTAAGACTAATGTGGGAGCGCTCGCGCCCGCATTTGTCGGCTGTTCCTGGCCCTTGCTTCGGACGCTTAACCCGGCAGTTTCAACGTCCGGGCTGCGTCCCGACGCTTGGCCATTTTGATGCGGCGTCGATCAGCTCCTGCGCAGGATTCGAGCCCTGCCACCGGCCTGAGAAACTGTCGTTTCCGGGTCCTGGGCTGAATCCAGTGGCAGACGCATAGTTCAAAGCTGGAACCGGTTCGACCCGCTTAACGGGCAAAGGCTCGGGGCCCGAATTTGGCGTGTGGAGAATGATAGGTGGCAATTTGGTGGGGAACAGACCGAAAGGTTCAACGTCTAGCGGCGCGGAATCGGCCGGTGGCGGTGCCTTTACATATTCGATCAGGCCCCCCATGGCAGCAAGCAACTGATAGTCAGCGAACACTGCAACGCTTTGCGAAGAGACCAGTGAGACGAACCCGTTAAAAAGCTGGTTCTGACCGTTCAACAAATCGACCAGCGAGCGTTGACCGAGCTCATACTCTTTCTGGTAGGAGACGATGACTTTCCGATCGGACGCGATTTGCCGCTGCAAAGCGGCAATTCGGTCTGCGGTCAGCGTGCGCGCAGCCCAGGCCTTATCGATTGATTCCACAGCATCCCGCTGAAGCCGCGCGTGCCGCATCGTTCCTTCAACATATCGCTCCGCCATTTCGGATCGGCGCCATGTATCCTGGCCACCCCGGAAGATGTCCCAGCTTACGACAACCTTTCCGCTGACATCATCGCGCTTGCCAACATATGAGTTGGCATCGATGCCCGATGCCGCGCGGCCTTCCAGATACACGTTTGGAACGAACGCGCCGGACGTGCTGCGGAACGCATACTTCGCCGCTCGCGCATCCGCTTCTGCAGCCTGGATAGTGGGATTGAATTTGATAGCGACAGCGAGCGACTCATCCTTCGTTCTGGGAAGCCCCGGAAGGCGGTTGGGATTGCGCAGGTTGAACGGTTCAAGGCCGACCGACTTGCGATACTTCGCGCGGGCTTCGTCGAGGCTTTGGCGGAAACCTGCCAGGGTCGCCACCGCGTTCTCCACGCGCTCACGGGTCTGTTCTAGATCGCCTTCGCCCGCGCGGCCGCCGTTGAAGCGGGCCTGCACGTTTGCAAACAGGCTGCGATGGACACGCACGTTGTCTTCGGCAATCGTGATCAGGCGGGTGTAGCGAATGACATCGATGTAGGCCTCGGCGGCGTCGAGGGCCAGCAACTCTGTTCTTTCATGGACGCGCGCTGCAGCGGCGTTCACGCGTGCAGACTGTCGCCAGATTTCGTTCAGAGATGTAAATCCGTCGAAAATCAGCTGGCGTCCGACAATCGAAACATCGCGCCCGTTTCGCCATGTATCGTTGCCCAGCGGTGCGGGCACAACTTGCTGATTGAAGCGTTCCGGGCCGGCGCGAGCTTCGATTCGTACCTGCGGCAGCAGTGTTGATTGTTGTTGGCGTAATTCCGATTCGGTGGCGCGACGGTTAGCCGCCGCCTCTCCAACTCCGGGATGTGTCGCTATGGCTTGCTTTAGTGCATCGTTGATTGAAAACGCTTGCCCATAAGCCATCGGGGAAAGCGAGCAGCCCAGCAAGAACGCTGGAACGGCGAAAAATGATGCGCGCATCAGAAAATCCCCTACGCCGAAAATACTTAAAAATTTCTTCACAACTACCGTTTTGACCTTACCAGAACACACATGGGGCGAAATAACGTCTTTACCGAGTTTCGGGAACTGTGGCGCGAGCGCAACGAATTTTGACTTAAAAGGTACTTAAATACCCGAAATCCTTCACTATATTGCGAAAATGTCTGCTCGGCATTGGCCGGGCGGACGCAATCTGGATCACCTCGAGCGCGAAGTCGAGAACTTGAGGTATCGGCTATTGCGGCGAGCCGGCCGTCCCCATTTAGCGCGATAGCGATAAGCAGCGGCTGACTAAGGAATCCTCGAGGATGCGTGTTGGAGCGGGCTTTTCGCTCCAATAAGTCCGGTTCATGGGCTGAGAACGGAATCTACCCGGAGACGGGCGCGATCAACACTGCGTCGCCAGCCAGCCGGCACGCTTTCAGCGAGTCTCTGGTTAAGCGGAAGACCTCCGGTTAGCGTTAGCAACCGCGGCAGCGGCGGTCCGGTTCTCAACTCCAAGTTTCGCGTAAATCTGTTCAAGGTGCTTGTCGATAGTACGCGGGCTCAGGCCGAGGATCTGGGCAATGTCGCGATTGGTCTTGCCCTTGCTGAGCCACGACAAGACCTCTCCTTCACGCAGGGTCAGTCCGAGTTGTTTGCTGAATTCATCAGGAGAACTGGAAGCTGCATCATTGGCCAGTCTGAACAGAAACTCATCCGGACTGAGCCGCCCCACGTAATGAATCCGAAATTTACTGTTGCGGTCCAGCGATTGATCTGACGGCGCCCTGGCATCGCCGTTTCCTTTGGAAATCTGATCGAGCCAGGCAAGCCATGATGCAGGAAGCTCGAATTTCCTGCCGGTGGCATCGAGCGGATCTGGACACAGCAATTTTTGGGCCTGCGGTGTCGCCCAGATCATCTGACCAAGATGATCGGAGACGAAGAGAAAGCGCCCGGATACGTCGAGGGCCGCGCGCGCGCTGTGAGTCATGCGGGCATTGGCGGTGTGAACCTTTATCCGCGCCAGCATCTCGGCGATCACGATCGGCTTTGTAACGTAATCGACGCCGCCGGCCTCAAGACCGCGCACGATATGCTCCGTTTCGGCGAGACCGGTCATGAAGATGACCGGAACATTGGCAAGCCCTGCCTCACGTTTGAGGCGTCGGCACGTCTCAAATCCATCGATGCCAGGCATCACCGCATCGAGTAAAATCACATCGGGAGTGATCTGCTCGCCGATGCGCAGGGCGGACGCACCGTCGAGCGCAACCATCACTGTCATGCCGGCGCCATCCAGCGCATCGGTCAGCATGCGCAGTGTCTCCGGCGAGTCGTCGACGATCAGCACGGTGTCGCGTGATTTGGCTTCAATGCTCATGGCGCTGCACATTCTGAAGGGTTGCCATGTATTGCCCGAGATCGAACCGTTCCACCAGCGAACGCATCTGCGACACGAAAGCCGCATGCTCCGGATGATCGTTGTTGATCTGGTCGAGCTTGAGGTGGATGGCTGTGACGTAGCCGATTTGTCCGAGATCGATCAACTCATTGACATATTGAACGGGCGGCCCCGGATCGTCGTTAGCATTCCATGTGGCGACTTCGGCCTCGCTCGGCTGAACCGGGCCGGGTTCATACGACCACTCGATCTTGAGCAACTGGCCGATCAGTTCCAGCAGGCGCGGGACATCGATCGGCTTCATCAGGTAGCCGTCATGGAACGGCTGCGCCAGCGGCGTGCCGTGAGCTTCAAGCGCGCTCGCCGAGATCATCAGGATGCGGGCATTGTGATGGCCGGCCGTGCGGAGGCTTTCGGCGACCGACCAGCCGTCGGTCTCGCCCATCGAGATGTCGAGCAGGAACATGTCCGGCTGGCAGTGCTGCGCGAGATTGAGACAGGTCGCGCCGTCTGGCGCGCTCAAGATGATGAAACCGAGGGGGGCCAGGACTTCACGCAGCAGATCGCGGTGAGTTGGATCGTCGTCGGTGATGAGGATGGTCTTGCGCGGGCCGTGGTAGCCGTAGATCGGCGCATTGATCGCCTTGATGCGTGTGGGGTTGGTGACCTCCGACAGCAGCATCTTGACCTGAAATGTGCTGCCCTTTCCGACGGTGCTGGTGACGCGGATGTCACCGCCCATCACGCCAGCAAGCAGCTTGCTGATGGTCAGGCCGAGGCCCGTTCCGGTTTGCGGCTGGGAGATGCCGAGGGCGCCGCGCTCGAACGGCGCAAAGATGCGCTCCAGATCGTCGGCGTGAATGCCGGGGCCGGTGTCGCGCACCTCGAATTCCGCGACCGGGCTGCGGTAATGCACGATGAAATGCACGCTGCCGCTCTGGGTGAACTTGATCGCGTTCGACAGGAGGTTGATGAGAATTTGCCGCAGACGTTTCTCGTCGGCATAGACAACAGGGGGCAGGGTTTCAGGCCGCTGAAACACGAAGTCCACGTTTTTTGCCGCGGCCTGAAGTCGGAACATGCCGACAAGCTGGTCGAGAAACGCGTGCAGCCGAACTTCGTCACGCGACAGATGAAGCCGTCCGGCCTCGATCTTGGAAATGTCGAGCAGACCATCGATCAGACCCGAAAGATGATCGGCGCTGCGGCGAACGACGCGGATCTGGTCGCGCGGCTTCGGCTGGATGGTCGCGTCCTGTTCGAGCAGTTGTGCGTATCCGCTGATGGCGTTGAGAGGTGAGCGCAGTTCGTGGCTCAATCCGACCACGTAGCGACTCTTGGCGAGGTTGGCGGATTCGGCGACTTCCTTGGCGCGCTGAAGCTCCATGTCGGTCTGCCGGTGGGCGTCGATCTCCTGCATCAGCAGCGTGGTCTGCCGTCTGGTTTCGGCCTCAGCAGCCTGGCGGCTCTGCCGCGCCAGCACGAACAGCCATGCCACCACGCCGATGATGATCGAGAGCGCGAAGAAAACTTTCCATAGCACGTCGGAGAGTTGAATCTGATCGAACCGGATCGCGGTGGAGGTCTGAAGGTAAATCAGGGCAAGCGTCAGCCCGACCAGTCCCGCAGACAGCGCAAACACGCCGAGATAATGCCCGAGCTGCGAGTTGATCCGCGCGTATATGAACTCCGGAAGCATCTTGCCAAGGGTTTCGGAAAACTGGGCCTGTACCCGCGCATGCGGCTTGCACAGATCATGGCAGCGGGCATCGAGCGAGCAGCACAGCGAGCAGATCGGACCGGCATAGGCTGGACAGGAAGCCATGTCTTCCGGCTCGAACGCATGTTCACAGATACAGCACTTGATCGTTTCGAGGTTCTGCCAGCTCCGCTTGGGTTTTCGCGCGATATAATACTTTCCACCCGTCGCCCACGCGATCACCGGCGCGGTCAGGAATGCCACGGTCAACGCCACGAATGGCGCAAGCGCCTTCGCTGTGGTTCCAAAGAAGCCGTAGAATGCGCTGATCGAAACGATCGTCGCGATCGTCATCGCGCCGACGCCGACCGGATTGATGTCGTAGAGATGCGCGCGCTTGAACTCCATGTGTTGCGGGCGCAGGCCGAGCGGCTTGTTGACAATGAGATCGGCGACCAGCGCGCCGACCCATGCGATGGCGACGTTCGAGTAGAGCGCCAGCGTTTGCTCCAGCGCCTTGTAGACGCCGATCTCCATCAGCAGCAGCGCGACCAGCACATTGAACACCAGCCACACCACGCGGCCTGGATGGCTGTGCGTCAGGCGCGAGAAGAAATTCGACCATGCGATCGAGCCTGCATAGGCGTTGGTGACGTTGATCTTGAGCTGCGACAGGATGACGAACGTGCCGGTTAGGGCCAGTGCGAGATCAGGCTGCGCGAGCACGTAGCGGAACGCTTCGAGATACATGTGCGCGGGCTCGGCGGCGTATTCGGCGGTTACGCCGTGCTTGATCGCAAAGAATGCGAGAAACGATCCGGCCAGCATCTTGATCGCGCCGGGCACGATCCAGCCGGGACCGGCGCTGATCATCGCAATCCACCATGCGCGCTTCGAGGTCCGGCGGTCGCGCGGCAGAAACCGCAGGAAGTCGACCTGTTCGCCGATCTGCGCAACCAGCGCGAACACCACGGAAGCTGCGGTTCCGAACAACAGCAGGTCGAGATGGCCTGATGGATTGCCATGCTCGCCCGGAAACGCGGTCCACTCGGTAAACGAGCCGGGGCTTTTGATGGCGATGGCCGCGAAGGGCAGAATGTGGAGCAGAACCCAGAACGGCTGGGTCCACAACTGGAAGCGGCTGATCAGTGTGATGCCGTGAGTGACCAGCGGGATGATGACCACCGCGCTGATGAGATAGCCGATCGGGCGGGGGATGCCGAAGCATAGTTCCAGCGCCATCGCGAGAATGACGGCCTCGATGGCGAAGAAGATGAAAGTGAAGGACGCGTAGATCAGCGACGTGATCGTCGAGCCGATGTAGCCGAACCCGGCGCCGCGGGTGAGCAGATCGATGTCGACGCCGTATCTGGCGGCATAATAGGCAATCGGCAGCCCGCAGCAGAAAATGATGGCACTGACCACCAAGATCGCGGCGGTGGCGTTGGTAACCCCGTAGTTCAGCGTGATCGTGCCGCCGATGGCTTCCAGCGCGAGAAACGAGATTGCGCCCAGCGCCGTATTCGCCACGCGCGCCGCCGACCAGCGGCGCGCACTCTTGGCCGTGAAGCGAAGCGCGTAGTCCTCAAGGGTCTGGTTCGCAACCCATTGATTATATTGGCGCCTGACGCGGTCTATCCGCTGCCGCCCGGCCACTTTGATCTCCATCGTCACGCGCTTTGCGTCCTGATCCTGTTCCGAAAATCTACGTCGCGCTTTTGCGGTGCCGTATGCGCGATTTCGCGTATCTGTGCGCTGCACAATCCGGGCCATCTTTTCCCCATCAAGACGGTTTTCCAGCAAAAAGGGGTGGTCATGTCAGACGACAAAAATCAGGGCTTACAGTCCGCGTTCCGGCGAAAAATGCTGATGGGGATGGCGGCGCTGCCCGCCATGTCACTGGTCTCAAAGCCATCGTTCGGTGCCGGGCCGGCAACATCCGCGGTCAACACCACAGGCCTTGCGGTTACCGACACCGAAGTCACGGTCGGAATCCTGCACTCCGTGACCGGCACCATGGCGATCTCGGAAACGGGATCGGTGCAGGCTGAAAAGCTGGCCATCGAGCAGATCAACGCGTCGGGCGGCGTACTCGGCCGCAAGATCAAGTTCATCCAGGAAGACGGCGCGTCCGATTGGCCGACCTTCGCCGAAAAGGCAAAGAAGCTACTGGTCAACGACAAGTGCGCATCTGTGATGGGCTGTTGGACCTCGGCGTCGCGCAAGGCGGTGCTGCCGGTGTTCGAGCAGTACAACGGCATGCTCTACTATCCGACCTTCTATGAAGGCCTCGAGCAGTCGAAGAACGTCATCTACACCGGCCAGGAAGCCACCCAGCAGATCATCGCCGGTCTCGACTGGGTCAACAAGACCAAGGGCGCCAAGACATTCTATCTGCTCGGCTCGGACTACATCTGGCCGCGCACCTCGAACAAGATCGCGCGCAAGCACATCGAAGGCCATCTCGCCGGCTCGAAGGTTGTCGGCGAAGAATACTTCCCGCTCGGTCACACCCAGTTCAACTCGGTCATCAACAAGATCAAGCTGACCAAGCCGGATGTGATCTACGCCATCATCGTCGGCGGCTCGAATGTCGCCTTCTACAAGCAGCTCAAGGCGGCCGGCATCGACCTGTCGAAGCAGACGCTGCTGACCATCTCGGTCACCGAGGACGAAATCGACGGTATCGGCGGCGAGAACATCGCCGGCGCATTCGCCTGCATGAAATACTTCCAGTCGCTCGACAACCCGAATAACAAGGAATTCGTAGCGGCCTTCAAGAAGATGTGGGGCGAAAAGACCGTGATTGGAGACGTCACACAGGCTGCCTATCTCGGCCCGTGGCTCTGGAAAATGACGGTCGAGAAAGCTGGCAGCTTCGACATCGACAAGATCGCCGAAGCGTCAACCGGCATCGAGTTCACCAAGGCGCCGGAAGGCTACGTCAAGATCCACAAGAACCATCACCTGTGGTCCAAGACGCGCGTCGGTCTCGCCGGTCTCGATGGCCAGTTCAAGGTAGTCTACGAGACGCCCGATCTGATCGAGCCCGATCCGTTCCCCAAGGGCTACCAGTAAGTCTCTCTTCGATAGCTGAGCTCCCTGGCGTGGATCGTCAGTCCACGCCCGCCGCCCTCGCGCCGCGGATTCGTCTGCGGCGCGAGACTTCCTCTTCGCGGAGAATTGAAATGTTCGGCGACTATTCGATTGGTGATCTTGGCGCAATCTTTGCGATGCAAGGCTTCGCAGGTCTCATTCTTTTCTCCGTTTACGTTCTGATGGCGCTTGGCCTCGCGATCATTTTCGGCCAGATGGGCGTCATCAACATGGCGCACGGCGAATTCATGATCCTTGGCGCCTACGTCACGTGGATGACGTCGAATTTCTTTCAGGCCTATTTGCCCTCGCTGTTCAGCGGCTACTTCTTCATCGCTATGATCCTTGCGTTCATCGCATCCGGCGCGCTCGGAATGCTGGTGGAGTGGGCGCTGATACGCCATCTCTACAAGCGCCCGCTGGATACGCTGCTCGCGACCTGGGGCCTGAGCCTGATCCTGCAGCAGGCCTATCGCTCGATCTTCGGCGCACGTGAAGTCGGCGTCGAACTGCCGCAGTGGATGCTGGGCTCGCTGAAACTCACCGACACCATTGAAGTGCCCATCAACGGCATCTTCGTGATGTGCCTGACGGTGCTGATCACCGTTGCCGTCGCCTACATCATGTACAGGTCGCGCTGGGGGCGACAGGTCCGCGCCGTGGTGCAGAACCGCGTGATGGCCGGCGCTGTCGGCATCAACACCGAGAAGGTCGACCGCTATACCTTCGGCCTCGGATGCGGCATCGCAGGTGTTGCAGGTTCAGCCTTCACGATGATCGGTTCCACGGGCCCGACCTCCGGCCAGCTCTACATCGTCGATACCTTCCTGGTGGTCGTGTTTGGCGGCGCGGCGAGCCTGCTCGGCACCATTGCCTCGGCTTTCACCATCTCCCAAGCCCAGTCGACCATGGAGTTCTTCATGTCGGGATCGATGGCCAAGGTTCTCACGCTGCTCGCGATTGTCGGCATCCTCATGCTGCGGCCGCAGGGGCTGTTCGCCCTCAAGGTCCGGAAGTGAAAAGGCCAGGAAGATGTCCAAGAAAAGCTCCGAACCAACTGTTGTCGCCAAGACCGTGCACGACAATCCGCGCTTCACGAACCGCTCCGAACTCATCGGCATCATTGCGCTGGCGGTACTGCTGGTCGTCATCCTGCCGCTGACGCTGGATATTTTCCGGCTAAATCTGGTCGCCAAGTATCTCACTTACGCGTTCGTCGCGATCGGCCTTGTCATTTGCTGGGGATACGGTGGCATTCTCAGCCTGGGGCAGGGCGTGTTCTTCGGCCTCGGCGGTTACTGCATGGCGATGTTCCTCAAGCTGGAAGCATCCAGCGTTGCGAACACCAAGATCCAGTCGACGCCCGGAATTCCGGACTTCATGGACTGGAATCAGCTCACGCAGTTGCCCTTCTTCTGGAAACCGTTTCACAGTTTGTCGTTCACGATCATCGCGATCATCGCAGTGCCCGCGATTTTTGCCTTCATCATCGGCGCCGCGATGTTCAAGCGCCGCGTCGGCGGCACCTACTTCGCCATCATCACCCAGGCGATCGCGGCGATCCTGACGATTCTGATTATCGGTCAGCAGGGCTACACCGGCGGCGTGAACGGCATTACCGATCTGCGCACGCTGAAGGGCTGGGATATCCGCACCGACAATGCCAAGTTCATCCTCTACTTCGTGGAAGTGGCATTGCTGTTCGGATGCATCGGCATCGCGCAGTTTATTCGTCATTCAAAACTTGGGCGTATTCTGGTTGCGATGCGCGAGAAGGAGGATCGCGTCCGGTTCTCCGGCTACAGTGTCGCCAACTTCAAGATTTTCGCTTTCTGCGCGGCGGCAGTGTTCGCCTCTATCGGCGGCGCGCTGTTCGCCCTCGAAATCGGTTTCATGTCGCCGTCCTTCGTCGGCATCGTGCCATCAATCGAGATGGTAATCTATGCCGCCGTCGGCGGGCGTCTCTCCATCCTCGGCGCGGTCTACGGAACACTTCTCGTCAATTTCGCCAAAACCAGCCTGTCGGAATCCTTCCCGGAACTGTGGCTGTTCGGCCTCGGCGGTCTGTTCATTGCAGTGGTGCTGGCTTTCCCGAACGGTCTCGCCGGTATCTGGCGCGATCACATCCAGAGCCGCATCGACCGTCTGATCTCATCGCGCAAGCCGAAGGCGGACGGCAAGAACGGCTGGACCGGCGGCTCGGTCGCCGACGGCGCACCGGCGGAATAGGAGCACATCATGCTGGTCGGTCATCAACCCAAGGAATTCCTGCTCGCGGTCGAGGCACTCACGGTCTCGTTCGACGGCTTCAAGGCGGTCAACGACCTGTCGTTCTATGTCGATGAGAACGAGATCCGCGTCATTATCGGTCCAAATGGCGCCGGCAAGACCACAGTGCTCGATCTGATCTGCGGAAAGACCAAGGCGACATCCGGCTCGATCCAGTTCCGTAATCAGGAGCTGACCAAGATGAAGGAGAACCAGATCGTGCAGGCCGGCGTCGGCCGCAAATTCCAGACGCCGTCGATCTACGACGATCTCACTGTGTTCGAAAATCTCGAAATCTCCTATCCGCGCGGGCGCACGGTGTTCGGTGCTCTGACATTCCAGCGCGACGCGACGGTGCGCGACCGGGTGGAGGAGGTCGCCGAGATGATCTTCCTGAAGGACCGCTTGGGCATGAGCGCCGAATTACTGAGCCACGGCCAGAAGCAGTGGCTCGAGATCGGCATGCTGCTGATCCAGGACCCGGACCTGTTGATGCTCGACGAGCCGGTGGCCGGGATGAGCGTCAGCGAGCGGATTAAGACCGCCGAGTTGCTCAACCGCATCATCAAGGATCGTTCGGTGCTGGTGATCGAGCATGACATGAAATTCGTCGAGGACATCGCGCACAAGGTGACCGTGCTGCATCAAGGAAAAATTCTGTCGGAAGGTTCGATGGAGGCGGTCCAGAACGATCCGAAGGTCATTGAAGTCTATCTAGGCCACTAGGTCCGCAATCAAGGAAGACACCATGCTGGCGATTTCCGATCTTCACGTCGCATACGGACAAAGCGAAGTCCTTCACGGTCTCAATGTCTCCGTCGCGCCCAACGAGATCGTTGCGATCATGGGCCGTAACGGCATGGGCAAGACCACGCTGATGAAGTCGCTGATGGGAATCGTTCCGACCAAGAGCGGTTCGGTCACCATGGAAGGAAGCGAACTCAGCACGCTCAAGAGCTATGAGCGCGTCGCCAAGGGCCTCGCTTATGTGCCGCAGGGCCGCATGATCTTCTCGACCATGACGGTGAAGGAAAACATCGAAACCGGGCTGGTCACGTCGGGTGGCAAGGAAGTGCCAGGCGATATCTATGAGCTGTTTCCGGTGTTGCTCGAGATGAAGGGCCGGCGCGGGGGAAATCTCTCGGGTGGCCAGCAGCAGCAACTGGCCATTGCACGTGCGCTTGCGACCAAGCCGAAGGTTCTTCTGCTGGATGAACCGACCGAAGGCATCCAGCCGTCGATCATTCGCGAAATGGCGCGGACGCTGAAGCGCATCCGCGACGAGCGGGGGTTATCGATCATCGTGTCCGAGCAGGTTCTCAGCTTCGCGCTCGATGTCGCCGACCGCGTTCTCGTGATCGAGAACGGCGAGATCGTCCGCGACGAGAAGCGCGACGGCATCGATGCCGCGCAGGTCGCTAAATATCTTTCAGTTTAACGAAGCCGTTTGTAACCAGGGGAGCATCTAATGCCAGATACACTGATCAAGGTCGATCTCAACCAGTCGGCCTACGACAACGACAAGGTTCACAATCGCTGGCATCCGGATATCCCGATGGTGGAGTGGGTCAGTCCGGGCGATGATTTCATTATCGAGACCTATGACTGGACCGGCGGCTTCATCAAGAACAACGACTCGGCCGATGACGTGCGCGATATCGACCTGTCGATCGTGCACTTTCTGTCGGGGCCGATCGGCGTCAAGGGCGCGGAGCCGGGCGATCTGCTGGTCGTCGATCTGCTCGATGTCGGCCCGATGAAGGAAAGCCTGTGGGGCTTCAACGGCTTTTTCTCCAAGCAGAATGGCGGCGGATTCCTGACCGATCATTTCCCGCTGGCACAGAAGTCGATCTGGGACTTCAAGGGCATGTATACGTCGTCGCGGCACATTCCCGGTGTCAACTTCGCGGGGCTCATTCACCCCGGCCTGATAGGTTGTCTGCCCGATCCGAAGATGTTGTCGATGTGGAATGAGCGCGAGACTGCCTTGATCGCGACCAATCCGACCCGCGTACCGGGCCTTGCCAATCCGCCGTTCGGCCCGACCGCGCATATGGGACGCCTCAAGGGCGACGCCAAGGCGAAAGCCGCCGCCGAAGGTGCGCGCACAGTTCCGCCCCGCGAACATGGCGGCAACTGCGACATCAAGGATCTGTCGCGCGGTTCGAAGATCTATTTCCCGGTCTATGTTCCGGGCGCGGGTCTCTCGATGGGCGACCTGCATTTCAGCCAGGGCGACGGCGAAATCACCTTCTGCGGCGCTATCGAAATGGCCGGCTGGCTGCACATCAAGGTCGATGTCATCAAGGACGGCATGGCGAAGTACGGCATTAAAAATCCCGTATTCAAGCCGTCGCCGATGACGCCGAATTACAAGGACTTTCTGATCTTCGAAGGCATCTCGGTCGATGAGGCTGGCAAGCAGCACTATCTCGATGTCACGGTTGCCTATCGTCAGGCGTGTCTGAATGCCATCGAGTACCTGAAAAAGTTCGGATATTCCGGCGCGCAGGCCTATTCCATTCTCGGAACAGCGCCGGTGCAGGGACATATCTCGGGTGTCGTGGACGTGCCTAACGCCTGCGCCACGCTATGGCTGCCGACGGAAATCTTCGACTTCGATGTCATGCCGTCGTCGGCGGGCCCGATCAAACACATCAAGGGCGGCATCGATATGCCGCTGTCACAAGACAAGTAGCTCCCGCGCGACGTGGAGGCGGTGCGTACCTTGCCGCCTCCATGTCGGTGGAATCGAGCGACAACAGGACAAACCGAGGGAGACGGGCTGTGCCGGTTTACGAGTATCTTTGCAACGACTGCGGACCATTCACCGAGATGCGGCCGATGTCGGAATACGACATGCCGCAAGACTGCCCGCATTGCTCAGTCGCTGCGCCGCGGGCGATCCTGACCGCTCCACATTTCTCGTGTATGCCGGCGTCGACCCGCAAGTCGCATGCGATCAACGAACGCAGTGCCAACGCGCCGAAGACGCTCGGCGAATACAAGGCTTCACACAAGCCGGGTTGCGGCTGCTGTTCGACCAAGCCGTCGCGGCTGGTAACAAAGTCTCGTTCCGGTGCGAAAGGTTTTCCTACGGCAAGGCCGTGGATGATCAGCCATTGATTGTAATTTGAATGGTCTCTGGTGAGTAGCTTCAGGCCGAGCAAGCTTCTTTCAATTTTTACGACGATTCCAATCTGGACAGCAGTCTCGCTTCCCCGAAAAGCCAGACAGATGCTGTCGGAAACGCCGCATAGCCGACTAAAAGGGCGAGCGTGACTCGCACGCCGGATTGCGAGCGGCTCCGCGGGCGCTGTCGAAAATATGATCCGGTCTTTGCCTCAGCAACTCGCAAAAACCGTGGATTTCGCGTAGGCTAACGACCGCTTAGACCAGCACGTCTGGAGCAATGAATGATAAATGCTCGGCAATTGTCGCAAAACCTTAGACAATTGGAACTGGCACAAACTGATAAAGCCGGATCCCATAAGTCTTTTGCCGACCGAATGAGGTGAAAGCATTTTTGCTCTCCCCGAACTGCCAGTGCGATGTTCAGGTGGAGTAGCAACTGCAACAATCGGAGCAAGATCTGGTCTTCCGGCAAAATAATTTGGCCAAGTGTGGCACACGGAGGGTTTGATGAATGCGATCGGTGCGAAGCATGTCGTGCTTGATTCTGCCGAGGACGAACTCCCTCCTGAACTTTCTGTCGCGAGGGGTGCCTCTGATTGGCGCCCGGATTGGAAAACTCAACTTATTTCACAGTTGCTGACATTGCGCCGTGAGACATTGATCGATGTCGGCGCCAATCGTGGCCAGACCCTGCTGGATTATCTCTCCGTACCTCATACGCACGGCTATCTCGGTTTCGAACCGAATTATTATTGCGCCAGCCTCGTCAGCGATATCATTGCCTCCGCGCGGAGGCCGGATTGCCGGATTGTGCCAGCGGGCCTTTCGGACAGGAGTGGATTGCAGCAGCTCCTTCTTGATCCAGAAGAAAATCTGGATCCTTCCGCAAGCCTGGACGTGTCTCTGCGCCCGGGCCGAAACTGGAAAGAGCAGTTTGCAGCGTGTTATCGGTTTGATGACATCCGCGCTGCGCTGCAAATAGGCAAGATTGGATTGCTCAAGATCGATGTCGAGGGGGCGGAGCTTCCGGTGTTACGCGGCATGGAAGCAAGCATTGTAAAAGATCGGCCATGGATACTATGCGAGGTGCTTCACAGGGACTTCAGGGCTGAAGCGTCAGATCATCAGCTGCGCCTTGACGCTCTCATGTTCTGGCTCAGCCGAGTCGACTATGTCTGCCTGAATGTGATCAAGAGTGCAGATAGTCTCCGAGCTACGGAATTGGTCGTCATGCCGGCAATTCCCAACAAGGTCTGGACGTGGGAGAACGCGATTCAGTGTGACTACCTGTTTGCTCCTCGCGCCGATACGGGATCGCTCATCGAAGCATTGAGGTAAGATCCGATGCTTGACACAGAAATCAATGCATCTCACCGCAAGAAGCTTCTTCTTCGCTTCTGGTCCAGCGCACGAGGGTTTTGGAACATCCGTCAGGGTGATCGCCACGCGCTATGGATGAGTACGGGTTTACTCATTCTGATTCTTGCTCAACTCGGATTCAACTACGGAATCAATATCTGGAACCGATCTCTCTTTGATGCCGTCGAGGGGAAAGATCAGGCCTCCGTCGTGCATCAGACATTGATATTTATTCCACTGGTCTGTGGTGCCTTGCTGTTCGGTGTGGCTCAGGTAGCAACTCGCATGAGCTTGCAGCGGCGATGGCGGGCGTGGCTCACGGCCAGGGTGACATCCCGGTGGCTGGCCGACAATCGTTACTATCAACTCAATTTTGCGAGCGGCAGCCACCAGAATCCCGAGTATCGTTTGGCGGATGATCTCCGAATTGCAACCGATGCGCCCATTGATTTTGTCGCCGGCATTATCTCCGCATTTCTTTCCGCGATGACGTTCATCGCGGTTTTGTGGACGATTGGCGGGCAGGTCACGTTCAGTATTTTCGGTATCTCAATCACGATTCATGGGTTCCTGGTTGTCGCGGCTGTTCTGTATGCGGTGATAACCAGCAGTGTCATGATCGTTATCGGTCGACGTTTCGTGACGATCGTCGAGCGGAAAAATCAGGCTGAGGCGGAGTATCGCTATTCCCTGACGAGAGTACGGGAGAATAGCGAAAGCATTGCACTCCTGGGTGGAGCGAAGGAGGAGCGCGAAGGGCTGGATCGTTCACTCTCCGCAGTCATTCATCATTGGTCGCTGCTTGCCGGTCAACACGTTCGCGCCACAGTGGTGTCTCAAGGCTCCAGTCTCATCGTTCCTATCGTTCCTCTGCTGCTGTGCTCTCCGAAGTATCTGGAGGGTAGCATGACGCTCGGACAAATGATGCAAGCGGCATCAGCGTTCGCGTTCGTGCAAAGTGCGTTCGGCTGGTTAGTGGACAATTATCCGCGATTTGCCGACTGGACGGCTAATGCGTCACGGGTGGCATCGCTCATGGTGTCGCTTGATCGGCTCGAAGCGGAGGGCGCGCAGACTGACAATCGTATCCGCCACAAGGTGACAACAGGTTCCACTGCCGTCAGTCTGGAGAATGTGTCGGTGGCTCTGGATGACGGGAAGACGGTGTTGAACGAGTTCAGTCTCTCAGTCGGTCATGGAGATCGCGTCCTGATCGAAGGGGAATCCGGCACCGGCAAGAGTACGCTGGTTCGAGCGATCGCAGGACTGTGGCCCTGGGGGCGGGGAAACGTCGGTGTGAGCCCCGGCCGTTTGTTGTTACTTCCGCAGAAATCCTATCTGCCATCGGGCACGCTCGGACGGGCGGTGGCTTATCCAGAGGCGCCAAATAGATGGTCAACGTCGCAACTATGCAATGCACTCGCCAAGGTCGGATTGATGCATCTGCAATCTCAGCTCGATAGTGATTTGCCGTGGGATCAGATCTTATCGGGAGGTGAAAAACAGCGGCTCGCGTTTGCAAGGCTTCTGCTGCATCGGCCGGATATCATTGTTCTGGATGAGGCTACCTCGGCGCTGGATGCTCCCAGCCAGAGGCGGATGATGCAGCTTCTTCAGTTAGAGATGGGTCATGCAACGATCATTAGTATCGGGCACCGCGCAGACCTAAGCGCCTACCACTCGCGGCGGGTAACAATTGGCGCTCAGAGGTCTGATCGACTGGCGCTATCCGTCGCTGCGCCATGACGAGACGAGGTGAAGGACAGGTCAAGGCCTCCACGCCGCATCAGCCGTCTGTGGGAACCACGGCGGCAAGTGCAGCCGTGCTTCGCATCTTTAAGAGCATTTGCGTGCCCGTCGCTCAGGCTGCGAGGCTGGAGTTAGCCGTGTCTGAGCGCGATGCGGCGGCGTTTCTGTCTTCGATCGCTCTGACGGAATTTTCAAACGCGGTGCTCAGGACGCGCTTTCCAATGGTCGCAAGCACGAAGCCGAGCAGGTATCCTTTGAGGTTCTTTCCTTCGCGGACGACAACGACATCTATGTCAGTTGTGCCATCGGACCAGCGCTTGAAGATGTAGGTATGGCCCGATGTGCCGCCCCAGACGTTCGAGTCGGTCGTTACAAGAACCACGCGGTTAGGGTCTGACCAGTCATAATGCAGGCGTTCCCAGACGCCTCCGGAGCCCTCAGTGACATCGGCCATCGTGCGGTCTAGGTGATGCACCTTGAGATATTCGTCGGCGCTGTTGCCAAAGAGCTTCGACCGGCCGGGTCCAAAATCGGTCAGACCGGCGATGTACTGCTCGGGTGTCAAACGGGTGGTGCGGTGAAGGCGGATCGTCGACATTTTATGCTCCATACTGCGTTAGGGTGAATTTGGTCGTCTTCGGTTCTCGAGACTTAGTGGGCGCCGCCCGCAGCGGCGCCGCCCTTTGGCTTTCCGGTCAGGAGAAGGGCGATGCCTGCGAGCACCAGTACGATGCCAACGACGGCAAACGTGTCGCTGAAGCCCATGATCAGCGCCTGCTGCTTGACGGTCTTGCCCAGCGCGATGATGGCTTGGTGCCTGGCTCCTGCAGGGTCGGTCATGCCGTGTGCCAGGAAGTAGTCGGTCATGGTCGCGATCCGCTCCCGCACTTCTTCGCGGGCGAGATCGACGGACTGACCAATGATATTGGAGTGAAACTGCTCACGCTTGGTCACGATGGTGGACAGCATCGCAGTGCCGACCGCGCCGCCGAGATTGCGCATCATGTTGGAAATACCCGAAGCGGCCGGCGCGTCCTGCGGCGCCACGCTTCCCAGCGAAATCGCACTGAGCGGGGTCAGCAGCAACGCCTGACCGACGGCGCGAACGACGTTCGGGAGAAAGAGCTGGTCGCCGGAATAGTCGAGCGACATGGTTGTATTCATGAAAGAACTTGCCGCGAAGATGGCGGTGCCGAGGAAGGCGATGAAACGAATGTCGAAACGCCCCATCAGCTTGGGCACCAGCGGAATCAGCAATAACTGAGGCAGACCGGTCCAGGCCAGCACTGCCCCGATCTGCTCCGCGTTGTAGTGCTGCACCTGGCCGAGATAGGCCGGCAAGAGATAGATCGATCCAAACAGCGCGAAACCGATAAAGACGGCTGCGACGGTTCCCAGTCCAAAGCTGCGAATTTTCAGCAGGCGCAGACGAATGAGCGGCTTCTCAACGAGCAACTCGTTGGCGATGAACAGAGACAGGCTCACACCAGCGATGAGCGCCAGCTTGACGATAAAGGGCGAGCCGAACCAGTCGTCCTTGTTGCCTTCCTCCAGCACCGATTGCAAAGCAGAAAGGCCAACCGCCATCGTCGCAATGCCGAACCAATCGCCCTCGCGAAGCAAGGCAAGGTTCAGCGGCTGCCGTTCGAGCGTGAAGTAGAGCGTCGTCACCATTACGGCCGTCGGCACAACGTTGACAAAGAAGATCGTCTGCCAGCCGTAATTCTCTGTGAGATAGCCGCCGATGGTCGGGCCGATCGCCGGCGCGAAAGTCACCGCTAACGAGAACATCGCAAGTCCGATCGGCTGCTGTGCTTTCGGCAGCTTGGTGAACACGAGCGTGAAGGCCATGGGAATCAGCACGCCGCCGAAGAATCCCTGAAAGGCGCGAAACCCGATCATCGTCGGCAGGTCGGTCGCAAACGCGCACGCTACCGAGAAAACGGCAAAGAGGCTCGCAAAGCTCAGCATGATGTTGCGGAAGGAAAACACGCGGCTGAGATAGTCAGTCAGCGGGATCACAACGATCTCGCCGATCAGATAGGACGTCGAGATCCATGATCCGTTATCGACGCCGGTGCCGATGCCGCCTTCGATGTTCAGCAGCGAGGCATTCGTAATCTGAATATTCAGGATCGCCATGAAGGCACCGATCATGGCGGCCAGAATGGCGACCCATACGGTGGCGCTGGCGCGCTCTCCTTGAACTATCGGCGCAGGAGTTGGGCGGGGTGCAGAACCGGAGAGGGTGAGGCTGGACATGGCATCACCTGTTCGAAACAAGCTGTGATTTGGCGGACTGACCGTGCGGGTGTTGCAGGTTGGCCGCTACTACGGCCTTTGTCTGAATGCTGGGAAGCACCGACATGCCGGGCCGCAGGTCCACATCAGCGCTATCGAGAACGATCTTCACAGGAATGCGCTGCACGATCTTGGTGAAATTGCCTGTGGCATTGTCCGGCGGCAACAGCGCAAATTCCTGTCCGCTGGCGGGTGCGAGGCTGTCGACATGGCCATGCACGGACTTGCCGGGGAACATATCGACCTCAATATCGACCGGCTGGCCGGCCTGCACACTGCCAAGCTGCGTTTCCTTGTAGTTCGCGATGATGTAAGCGCCGTGCGAGGGCACCAGCGACATCAGTTGCGTGCCGGCCTGCACGAACTGCCCGACGCGAAGGGTTCGATTGCCGACCACGCCGTCGATCGGAGCGGTGATGGTCGTGTAGGACAGGTTGAGCTCGGCTTGCCGCTGTTGTGCCCTTGCTCGCGCGTTCGCCGCGATCGCCTGTGCCAACTCCGCGTTTAACAGTTCGACCTGCTTCTGTGCGGACGTCAGGTTCGCCTTGTCGCGCTCGATGGCTGCAAGCGCTGTGCCGTCACGTGCCTGTGCATTCTGTGCGTTCTGGATGCTGCCAAATCCCGTCGCCGCGAGATCGCTGTATCGCTTGTTTTCCTGGGCTGTGAATGTCCGCGTGGCAATGTCGACATTAAGTGTCGCCTCCGCTGCGGCGATCACTGCCTGCTGCACGTCGAGCTGGGCGCGCTTGCTTTCGACTGTAGCGTCGGCTGCGGCGACATCGGCTTTGGCCTGATCGAGCGCGACCTTGAAGTCGCGATCGTCGATCCGTGCCAGCACATCACCGGCCTTCACTTGTTGGTTATCGCCGACCGGAACGAGATCGAGATAGCCCGAAATCTTTGGGGCGATCGTGGTGTTGTCGGCCTTCACATAGGCGTCGTCGGTCGAGACCAGGAAGCGTCCGACGGACCAGTAATCCCAGCCATACCAGGAGGCGGTGGCGAGAAGGGCGACCGCAACCCCAGCGATCAGGGTGCGCTGGACCCGGTTCCTTTTTCCGGGCTGCGACGGGGGCGCGGTGGCAAGATCGGCTGTTTCCGGTTCCGTAACCGTCTTTTGGGTGGTCGGCTGAAAGCTGTCGACGGTCTTCAATCCGGCGGTCTGGGTGCTCATGGCGAGCCTCGCAATTAGGAAACTTGATATTTTCCAAAATAGGGACCATGTTGGGACTGTCAATGGAATGACAGTCATCATCTAAAGGCATGGCTCGCGATGGCGATCACAAAATCGAGAGAACCAGGGAAGAGTGAGGTGCGGCGCGGTCGCGGGAGACCACAGGCGCGCCCCGACGACGAAACGCGCGCGGTGATTATCGGCGCAGCGAGGGAGGAATTCGCTGTCAGCGGATATGCCGCGACAAGCATGGAAAGCGTCGCGCGTGGAGCGGGGGTTTCCACGAAGACGCTTTATCGGCTGATTCCCAACAAGGCTGCTTTGTTTGAAGCGATCATCACTGATGGCCTTGACCAGTTCACCACGCGGATTCGATTGAGGGCTTGCGACGGTAGCAACATTGAAGCCTCGTTGACCGAAGCGCTGACGCTGTTCGGCGAGCTTGTTCTCGACGACACGGTGATTGCGATGCAGAGAATGGTACTGAGCGAGAGCGAGCAGTTTCCCGAGATCGCCGAGACGTTCTACAGCAAGGCGATCAAGCGTAGCGAGAATACGCTTGCCGGCTGGCTGAAGACACAGGCCGAACGTGGCCTGATCAAGATCGAAAATGCCGCGGAAGCCGCCGGCATGCTGCTCGGAATGTTTGCGTTCCAGCCGCAGCGTGCGGTGATGTTCGGTCACGCAGCGGTTCCCGGCCACAGGGAGATTGAACGGCGTGCGCGGACCACGGCCCGGCTTTTCCTGAAGGGCAGCGCGGTTTGACGGATGCTCGCCGCTTGGTTACCGGCAATGGCGATCATCGGCGCAGGCGCTCATGGAGCAGGCCGCTGCGACCCTGGCAGGTCGGAGACGATCGGGTTTATGCAGCCAGAATGTTCCGATATTGATGGACAGTGGCACGGCGAGTTCGGTTTGGTTGACCACTGCATCGATCAAGACCGGCCCGTCATGCGCCAGAGAATTGGGTCAGGCCGATCAGGGCTATCAGCGCCCAGATCCACCGATTCATTCTTTATTCCGGCCGGGTGTTACTGCGGGAATGATCGCCAAATTGCCGATTGCGGTCGCCAGTAGCTCGTGAGAAAGCGATTGGCGAGGGACAAGCATGTCCTGTTTATACATTGGAATTTACGGCTCCAGGCACGCCGGTCAGTGAGGAAACCAGGATATGACTACGGCATCTCCCACGATCATCTACACTCTGACCGATGAGGCTCCCGCGCTGGCGACAGCATCTTTCTTGCCTATTGTGCGCACGTTCGCTGCGCCGGCGGGCATTGATGTCGTCACCAGCGATATCTCTGTGGCTAGCCGGATTCTCGGCGAGTTTCCGGAATTTCTGACCGAACAACAGCGCGTGTCCGACAATCTGGCTGAACTCGGTCGACTGACGCTTCTGCCTGACACCAACATCATCAAGTTGCCGAACATCAGCGCCTCGGTCGCGCAGTTGAAGGTGGCCATTAAGGAATTGCAGGACAAGGGGTACAAAGTCCCAAATTATCCCGACAGTCCAAAGACTGACGAGGAAAAGGCGCTCCGTGCGCGCTATACCAAGTGCATCGGCAGTGCTGTGAATCCGGTCCTGCGCGAGGGAAATTCCGATCGCCGCGCGCCGCTAGCAGTGAAGAATTTTGCGCGCAAGCATCCCCACAGCATGGCTGAATGGAGCCAGGCATCGCGTTCGCACGTCTCGCATATGCATCACGGCGACTTCTATCACGGAGAGAAGTCGATAACGCTTGACCGCGCGCGGGACGTCAAGATGGAGCTTATCACCAAGAGCGGCAAGACGATCGTGCTCAAGCCAAAGGTGTCGCTCCAGGATCGTGAAGTCATCGACTCCATGTTCATGAGCAAAAAAGCCCTCCTGGCGTTCTATGAGCAGCAGATCGACGACGCCTACAAGACCGGCGTCATGTTCTCGCTGCACGTCAAGGCCACCATGATGAAGGTCTCGCATCCGATCGTGTTCGGCCACTGCGTCAGGATTTTCTACCGTGACGCTTTCGAAAAGCACGGCGCGCTGTTCGAAGAGCTAGGCGTCAATGTCAATAACGGCATGGTTGACCTCTACAACAAGATCGCCAGTCTGCCACAGAGCAAACAGGATGAGATCAAGAGCGATCTGCACGCCTGCCACGCGCATCGTCCCGAACTGGCGATGGTCGATTCCGCCAAGGGAATCACGAATTTCCACTCGCCGAATGACATCATCGTCGATGCGTCGATGCCTGCGATGATCCGCAATGGCGGCAAGATGTGGGGCGCCGACGGCCGCCTGAAGGACGTCAAGGCGGTGATGCCGGAAAGCACCTTCGCCCGCATCTATCAGGAAATGATCAATTTTTGTAAGTGGCACGGCGCATTCGATCCAAAGACCATGGGCACCGTGCCCAATGTCGGCCTGATGGCGCAGCAGGCCGAGGAGTACGGATCGCACGACAAGACGTTTGAAATCCCTGAGGATGGTGTCGCCAATATTACGGACATTGCGACCGGCGAGGTCTTGCTCAGCCAGGACGTCGAGCAGGGCGATATCTGGCGCATGTGCCAGGTCAAGGATGCGGCCATCCGGGACTGGGTGAAGCTTGCTGTGAGCCGCGCTCGTAACTCCGGGATGCCCGTGCTGTTCTGGCTGGATCCCTATCGTCCGCATGAGGCGCAGCTTATCGCCAAGGTCAAATTGTACCTGCAGGAACACGACGTATCCGGCCTCGATATCCAGATCATGAGTCAGGTCCGCGCCATGCGTTACACGCTTGAGCGTGTTATCCGCGGTCTCGACACCATCAGCGCGACTGGCAACATTCTGCGCGATTATCTGACCGATCTGTTTCCGATCATGGAGCTAGGTACTTCGGCCAAGATGCTGTCGGTCGTTCCGCTCATGGCAGGGGGCGGCCTGTATGAAACCGGAGCGGGCGGCTCGGCACCCAAGCATGTGCAGCAGTTGGTGGAAGAAAACCATCTGCGATGGGATTCTCTCGGCGAATTTCTTGCGCTTGCAGTCTCTCTGGAAGATCTCGGAATAAAGGCGGGCAACTCGAAAGCCAAGCTCTTGGCGAAAACGCTGGACGCTGCCACCGGCAAACTGCTCGACAACAACAAGTCTCCTTCACCGCGCACCGGCGAATTGGACAATCGCGGAAGCCAATTCTACCTGGCAATGTATTGGGCGCAGGAATTGGCAGCCCAGACAGAGGACAAATCTCTTCAGGAGCAGTTCAAACCGCTGGCCGAAGCACTCACCAAAAATGAAGGAAAGATTGTAGCGGAACTCCAGGCGGTGCAGGGGAAGCCTGTGGACATCGGTGGCTATTATCTCACCGACCCGAAAAAATGTGCAGAGGTTATGCGTCCGAGCGCGACGTTCAATGCGCTGCTGGCTCAGATGTCATCCAGGTAGATCAATCGGTCAAGGACGGCTGCGTCAGAATTGGCCAGCGACAGTCAGACGAAGGGCGAAGGGTTCGACGGGGTGCAGGACACGATCCATTACGCAGGTCGTACACACCGCTGCGGGCGGTGGATTTGCGGATCGGCATTGCGCAAACAACGCATCGGTCTTCAGGAACGATCCATAGGCGTAGGTGATCTGGTCGGATTTGCTGTCGGTCAAATTGAAGGCGTCGAGTTGAACGCGCCATCCATTCTGGAAGCTGTAGCCGACCTGGCCGTTGAGAAGGCCGGCCGCCGGTGAAACGAAGGCGCCGTCTTCGGTGAGCGGCCGCGGCCCGAAATAGCGATACCGCAGAGCGCCGAACCATCCTGTTCGCTCGCCGATCCTGACCCCGGCGGACGCGACCATGTTCGGCGCGCCCGGAATATAGTTGCCGGGTGCATTTCCGATCTGGGCTTCGGGGTAGCCAGCCAGGTCCGCATAGGCTGCAGCCTGATCCCGGTTGGCGCCGCGGAAGCGCGCATGAGTCACAGCGATGTCACCGTCGAACGTCAGCCAGGGGGTAGGCTGATAATGGTTGGTCCACTCGATACCGTAACGCCGGCTGGGACGGCTTGGCTCGGTGTCGCCGGCGTCACCCACGAAAAGAATCTCGGACGCAGAGTCCAGCATGAACAGGCTTAGAGAGCTGTCCAGGCCGGGAATGATCCTGGTGCGAATACCGACTTCAGCTCCGCGTGTCTTGACCAGGAATGGCGACGGCGACACAGCTTCGCTGGGATCGGTCGGCGATACCTTGATTGTCACGCCTCTGGCATCGTTGCTGTGGAAGCCTTCACCGGCGTTGATGAAGAATTCGGTCTTGGCGAACGGTCCGAATACAATGCTGGCTTTGGGGCTGCCAATCGAAGAAGTCGCCTTGCCGGAATTGGCTGGAGTGAGAAGTGAGTCAACGTTGGTTGCATAGAAGTCGCCGCGATAGCCGACAATAGTCCTGAGCCAGCTGGTCCAATGAACGGTGTTTTGTATGAAGAGGCCGGTGCTGCCTTCCTGGACCTTGTCTTCTCGCGTGCCCGACACAAACTGGCGCTGAACGGTGTTCGAGAGGCCGACCCTAATGCTGTCGTAGCGATTCTGTATGCCAACCTCGGTCTGCATCGGCAGGCCAGCGAACGTATGGTTGAAGGTATGAGACGCGTTCAGCCCGCCGATCACACGGCTGTCGCGCTGGTGGAATTGGTCGCCGAGAAGAGGAGCGTTGGGATCCAAGCCGGGGGCAGCTTCATTCAGGAAGTAGGTGAAGTTGTTGTAGAGATCGAGCGAACTCCTGACGACGTAGAAATTGAGCTTCGTGGTTCCTTCCGCCTCTGTTTTTCTAAGCTGGCCTGAAATCGAGAAGCGGTTGGATCTGCCGCCGTCGGTCGGATCCAGCGCGCCGTAAAGCCCGATCTGTCCGGACGTGATCGCACGCAGCGGAATTTGGTCGGTCGAATTCCAGCTATTGCTGTAAGCCATGCCTGTCAGCGAGAAACCGTTGTCGGCTGTACCCTGTGTGTAGCGGACAACACTGTTCAGCTTGCGCACCTTGTCGGGATTGTCCCAAGGTCCATTGTAGGTGCTCGCCTCACCGGCGATGAGGAGCGTGCCGTCTCCGGCTTTCGTGGACGTGATCCCAAGTATCCGGCGATAGCCGAAGCTGCCGATACTGGTCGACAGCGTCGACTTCGCGATGCTGTCGATGAGATTGACATGCACGGCTCCTACCGAAGCGAAGTCCCCCTCGTCCGCGAAGTAGGGGCCTTTCTTGATGTTGACCGATCCGATCAGTTCAGGGATCAGGAAGTTCAGGTCCGCGTAACCTTGCCCGTGGCCATGGGTACGCATGTTGACCGGCATCCCGTCGATGGAAATGGCGAGGTCTGTTCCGTGGTCGAGGTTGAATCCGCGCAGAAAGTACTGGTTGGCTTTTCCTTCGCCGCTGTGCTGCGTGATCATCAGACCGGGGACGACCTCGAGAGCTTCGGCAGGCCGCGAGAAGGGCCGTGCGTTGACCTCTTCGCCGCTGACATTTTTCTGGCTGGCCGAGGATACAGGTTCATTCTCCGGTGCATCGGGAGACCCGGATGTGCTGCTGACCTGATTTGCAGGAGGGCTGTTGTCCTGTCGCTTGCCGGTGACCTCGATTGAGGGAAGCGTGCTGGTGGCCGAAGACGAAGGGTCATGTGCTGACGCATCCGGTGCGCACATGATGGATGAAACGAGAGCGATCGCCCCAAATTGGGCCGTTCCAGACTGGAAGCGGCGGGAAAAATGCGTCAGCAGAAATTTTCCTGAAGCCCGAAGAACAACATCAATCACTGCTGCACCTGCACTCACCAACGTTAGGTGAGGCCTTCACGTCGCATGGTGAGTATGACGATATTAATAAATTATCATACACGCAAGATGATAAATGGGGCAATAAAATCAGTCGGTTCTTGAAATCCCCAAACGCGACTGGAGCGGCTTCCGAAAGAGCTGCTCGACACGTACGCATTCCCCTTACGGACAATCGGATGTCCTTTCGATGCGGATTTGGCACTCGCTTCCTTGGCCGCTATAAGCGGCTGAGCTTGCTTGCTGAGTAGCTGAAGTCATCACGCAATTGGAGTTTCCGGATGTCGAAGGGTGCGTTGGCGCTGCTTATCAGCGGAGGCACTGATAATTGGGCTCCTGATCGCTGGAAGCTGCGGTTCAATCAAAAGCTCAAGGACCGGGATGTTGCTTTGTTTCCGGCTGACGCAACTGACCCAGACGCGGTGGACTATGCGGCTGTTTGGCAGCCGGAACCGGGCCTTCTTCGCACTTTCCCGAACCTAAAAGCGATATTCAATCTGGGTGCGGGTGTTGATGCCGTCTTGCAAGATCCGCTGCTTCCAGCCGTGCCGCTTGTCCGCGTCGCGGATGATGATCTGACGTCTCGCATGACAGAGTATGTCGTCATGCACACGCTGATGCATCATCGGCAACAGGCTTATCTCGCTGACTGTCAGAGAACGCGTGTCTGGGCACCCCGCGTGCAATGGCCGGCCCGAGCTGTCCGTGTCGGCATACTTGGAATGGGCGTATTGGGCCGGCAGGCTGCATTTGCACTTCGCGAAATCGGCTTTCAGGTCGCGGGATGGAGCAAGCGTGCAAAATCAATCGACGGTATCCAATGCTATGCAGGATCCGGCCAGCTTAGTGCGTTTCTTGCTCGAACGGATATCCTCGTCGTGCTTCTGCCTCTGACGCCCGAAACGCGAGGGTTTCTTGCGCGAAATCTTTTTGAGCAGCTTGCAAATGACGGTCCTCTTGGCGGGCCGGTGGTCATTAACGCCGGCCGTGGCGGACTCCAGAACGAGAGGGACATCATCGCCTGTCTTGAGGATGGAACGCTTAAAGCAGTGACGCTGGACGTGTTCGAACGAGAGCCACTCCCGTCTGACAGCCCTCTTTGGGCACATCCTGCGGTGACGATCTCCCCACACAATGCGGCGGATACAGATCCCGACTCTATCGCGTCATATGTTGCCACGCAGATATTGAGCTTCGAGGCAGGGCGACCGCTTCAAAATGTGGTGGATCGCCAGCGCGGCTACTGATTGCGGTGATGAGAGAAGTTTGGGCAGTGGTATTGCACTTTGGAATTATCCACCCCACCAGGAGCCATCCAGGGTTTCGCTAAACTGGTCGCGGCCACCTGTCTTGCATTCAAGAATAGCCGCAGTGCGAAGCCGGACGGGATCACGCTCTCCTTTCGCGGCGCAGATCAGGATTCTATGCGCCATAAGTGCCTTGGTTTCTGAAGTGCGCTTTTGGGCGGGAAGCAAGGACGCAACTTCATCCAGAATGGTTCTCAGCAGGGCGATCTCATCGGGGTTGAATAATGTGCGCTGAGAATTCATGGCACGCTCCTGTCGTAAGAAGCGTCAGATACCCGATCCAAGGGACGTTGTTAAACGATCAATCGGTAAGCTCGCATCAGTCAAGAGAGGTATGCTCGATGCCGGTTTCCTTTCCGTCCTTCAACCAGCGTCTCACGTCTGGGAGGTTTAACGGGTCAGGCTCGTCACACTCGATGCATCGATAGAAACGCGGCCCAACGCCTGTCTGCGGCAAAAGAAGCCGCTCCGGAAAATAGCAGTTTGGGCAGATGGGAGTCGTTGATCGGGCCATAGTGCAACTGTGAGATCAGAAGCTGCACGCGTCAATTGGAACCCCCGAATGGCGTTCGTTTGACGCATGGAGCGGTGAATTGTGGGGAAGAATGAGATCCCGCGTGCAACGCTCAAGCGTCGCTGGCGTTGCTAGATTTCCTGCGATGGACGCGGGCGCCGCGCGCAATCACACGAGCTCATTCTTCGCGTGTTTGGTCTCGAGCCCGTTCATTTGAATTGCGCGAACAACTGCGATCCGCGCGAACCAGATAGAACCGATCTCATCTGCAGCTTGAGCGATTGCATCGCGAGCATTCTTCCATTCACTGGTTTCCCTTTCAGCTTCTGAAAGCTCGTCGATATACCCAATGGCGTCGCGAAGGGTTGTCGCAACCGCGCCGTTCGGTAAGTCGATTTGCGCTGCAAACGTTTGATCCCAGGACATCACATAACTCCACGCAGGATTGTTAAAGCATGCAGGTTCTTGCCTGTTACGATCGTCGATAATTCCCGATTGAGTTAGAACATTGGCAATAATGTGCCTCGAAAGGGAGTTCACGCTTCGCCTGGGTGACATCGAACTCTATTCCAGTTCGATTGCCTGATACTTTCCGGTTTCATCCAACGCTGTACCCCACACCTTGTGAGAGGCCTGGTGTTCACCGCGCCCAAAATTAAGATATGTGCCAAGTCCCATGTCCAGGTTGCGCATACTTTCGAGCGTGTCGACGAGTTTCTCGGTGTCGAGTTGCGGACCGGCACGTCTTAGCGCTTCCACCAGCACGTTAGCCGCAACGTACCCCTCGAGCGAAACATAGTCCGGCGCTTCACCGGGAAAATATTTCGCCAAGGCCGACTTGTATTCGAGAACCACGCTCGAGTAACCGGCCACCGCGGGCACAACCTGCGTTACTATAACGCCAGCGGCATAGCGTTTTCCCAACAACATCAATTCATCGGCAAGGGCCGTGCTGCCGACGAACGATACATTGGTGTAAATCATCGCAGGATAGAGGTCGCGGGTTTTTTCAATGAACCTTGCGGCGGCTCGATAGGTCGCAACCATGACAATCGCTTTGATCGGCGTCTTATGCGCCTTCAACTGGGCAACTGCATCATCCACATCCACGGTGTTGCGCTGGTAATTAAGCCGCAGAACCGTGCTGTCGCCAGCTCCTAGCGTCCGCATCGCCTTGGCAACGCCGGCAAAGCCTGAATCTCCGTAGGGATCCTGCTGGGCAAAAACGGCGATCTGTTTCGACGGTATCCGTCGCACTTTCACCAAGTATCGCACCACGGCATCGGTCTCTTCTGCGTAGCTCGCGCGATAGTTGAACACGTAGCGGTCGGGCGGGTCCCGGCGGAGGAGATTGGCTCCGGTAAAGGCGCCGAAGAACAACATCTTTCGCTCAAGTGCGTACGGGACCGCGACGACAGCTGTGGGCGTTCCAACATTTCCGATGATGCCGAACACCCGCTCTTTCTCGTAAAGCTGCTTCATTGTCTCCGCGGTTCGTGTCGGCTCGTAGCCGTCATCTGCCGCTATCAGCCGAAGCATCCGGCCTTCCACGCCCCCGGCGTCGTTCACTCGATTAAAGGCAGCGTCGATCCCGAGTTTCATCTGGCGTCCAAGCTCCTTTGCGGAGCCGGAGAATGGTGCCGAAATCCCGAACCGGATTTCTCGATCGCTTACGCCGCGGACCGCCGTGCTTGCGGCACCGGGTGAAGTCGCTGGTGCTGCAGTTATGGCACCGGGTGAGGCTGGCCCGGTGATCGATTTTTCGAGATCAGCGAGCTGACGTTCCGCCGAAGCGCAATCGATCTGACCTGCCGTTACTGCACGGCGGCCGTCCGCCACGGCGCGATCAAACAGCTGCGTAACGTCGGCGCGCTCAGCCTCGCCTGGCGAGGCTTCCTTGATCACGACGGCAAACTTATCGACGATCACCTGAATGCGGGGCCGGGCGATGTCGCGGCAGACCAGCGCCGAACCGATAACCGGCCCGACGCGACCCGCAAGGTCTCGGACAACATCCAGCTTGTCTCCAAGCGCCGCACCCGCGGAGCCTGCGAGCAAAACACCAAGTGCCGGAGCGATCCAACGACAGGTCATCGCTCACTCCACGAGACCACGGTCACACTGGACCTGTCGTGCAGCATCGTCAATTGTCCTTCGCGTTCCGGTCGCTCACCCTCGTGATTAAGGCACCTGAGCTGGTTTTTGCTGCCATTGCAAAAATTGCTGCAGCAGCGTTTCGGACTGCTCGTGCGTGGGAGCAGGCTGGTTGGTTCGGGCTGACGTGAGAACGGTCTGAAACTCTGAAACAGCGGATTTCGAATCCTCGCGTTCCTGGGTTGGCGCGTAAAGTGCGGCTTTCATCGATTGGAATATCCCGGAGGCGGATGAACCGGCGCCGTCTGGCTGTCGTGTATTGTCCTGCGAAGCAGGAACCATGATCACGAAGAAGAGTGCCACAATGGCCGAAATGCCGATGGCTGCGCCGAAGCGGCCGGCGACGCCAAGCAGAGCCCGCCGCTGGTCACGGTCATGCGCGAATTCCGGCGGCTCGTGGATGACCTCAGGATCAAGGGGATGCTGCAAGGCTTCGGCAACCGCTCCCTCAAGAAGAGCGTCGTAGGAAGACCGAGTGGAAATTGGGCGCCGGATGCGCTCAGATCCCGTTTCTGAAAACTCGGATATCGATTCTGAAAGCGAGGCTGAAGGACGCGCCGATCTTTCACGCAACCAGCGCGGCGCATAATACAACGGATTTTGGGGATTGAGATGGTCCTGCGGGCTTAAGGTACTCATACGCTACTCCTCACAACGTTTAACCGCTTGGTCTCAGTCACCTCAGGGGTGATGTGGCCATGGCGGTGGATGGTTTCGTGGGTGTGATGAACAAGATTCCAGTGGTCAAAGCCGGCCGCACGGAAAAGCCGCGAGATCGGTCAAGACGAGACACAAAGTTTGGTAGTCGGGAAACTTGAAACAGGGCGTCGGATACCGGACCTGCATATTGCAATGTCGTCCGCTTCAGCCATTGAGTCATATCTCGCGGCTGCACCGTCCATAACGCTTTCATCGCCTGTCCCTCGGCAAATGTTCCGTCTGCTGAACGAGCGGCGGACAATCACCCACATTTGATGGAACCGCGACCGGACATTAGTAAGTCAAAAACTCGACCGAACTGAGATAAGAATCGGTTCCCGACAATTTTCAGTTGTTTTGATTCTATTTTTACAGCCGTTGATTGCGCAGAAAATTGTCTTTTCGGCAGATGCGATGTGTGTTTGGAGAGCGACGCAATCGCATATGAAAATGCTGCCGCAACAGATTCGATTGCAAGTGTGGAAGGCCTGTGTTGCCGGTCACACCGATAGTTGTTCGTTATCGCAATGAAAAAGGGCGCATTAACTAACCGTTAACCAACGCGGCTCAGTCTTTAACTATTCAATAACGAAGAGTGAGTCGGCGGTCATGGACGCAGAAGCGGTACCACAACGTCAATTGGTGCGTCTCCGGGGGCGGTCCTATGTCGCGTTCGTGTTTTCCCCAACGGTTCCAATTGTCGGTTGGCTTGAGGAAATAGACGCGACACTCGCGCGTTCGCCCGGATTTTTTGTCGGAAAGCCGGTCGTTCTGGATCTATCGGCACTGGCCCTTAGCCAATCCGCGATCGCTCATCTCGTCAAAAGCCTGGAAGATCGGAATGTCCGCGTTCTCGGGATCGAGGGCGTGGATGCGTCACTGCTCACCACGAGCATGCCGCCGATGCTGAGCGGCGGACGCCACTGCGTGCTCGAGCAGACCGAAACGAAGAAGCCCGAAGCGAAACCGCAACCAACGTCTCTTCTGCTGGAACAGCCTGTGCGCTCAGGCCAATCCGTCGTCTTTACCGAAGGCGACGTAACGGTGCTGGGTTCAGTCGGGTCCGGTGCCGAGATTGTCGCCGGCGGCTCAATTCATGTCTACGGAACGCTGCGTGGCCGGGCGATGGCCGGCGTCAACGGCAACGCGGCCGCACGGATTTATTGCCAGAAGATCGAAGCCGAGCTTCTGGCCATCGACGGTTACTACCAGACTGCAGAAGACATCAACGCGACGCTTCGCAATCGGCCCGCTCAGGCGTGGCTCGACGGCGATATCATGAGAATTACACCGCTGAATTAACCAGCGAAGGAGGTAAGGATGGCCAAAGTCTTGGTCGTGACGTCAGGTAAAGGCGGCGTGGGAAAAACGACTTCCACCGCCGCACTCGGTGCAGCACTCGCGCAAAGCGGGGAGAAGGTCGTTGTCGTCGATTTCGACGTCGGGTTGCGCAATCTCGACCTTGTCATGGGAGCGGAGCGCCGCGTGGTGTTCGACCTCATCAATGTTGTGCAGGGCGTAGCAAAGCTCTCCCAAGCGCTTATTCGCGACAAGCGCCTTGAGAATCTTTGGTTGCTTCCAGCGTCCCAAACGAGGGACAAGGATGCACTGACTGAAGAGGGTGTCGGGCGCATTATCGAAGACCTGCGCAGCAAGTTCGACTGGGTTCTTTGTGATAGCCCGGCGGGCATTGAGCGCGGAGCGACCCTTGCGATGCGCTATGCGGACGAAGCCGTCATCGTTACCAATCCCGAAGTCTCGTCTGTGCGTGATTCAGACCGAATCATAGGCATGCTCGATTCCAAAACCGTGAAGGCCGAGAAGGGCGAACAGGTGAAGAAGCATGTGCTGATCACCCGCTACGACCCGGGGCGCGCCGCACGGGGAGAGATGCTGAGCATCGATGACATCCTCGAGATTCTCGCCACACCGCTTCTGGGGATCATTCCCGAGAGCCAGGACGTGCTGCGGGCTTCGAACGTCGGTTCTCCCGTTACGCTCAACAATGCTGCGAGCGCACCAGCCCGCGCCTACATGGATGCGGCCCGGCGCCTGATGGGTGAATCGATCGCAATGACAGTGCCGGTCGAGCGCAAGGGCTTGATGGACCGATTGTTGGGACGGAGGGCTGCATGAGCATGAATCTGTTGCGGCTGTTCAGCGGCCGTCCTGCTTCCGCGCCGGTTGCTCGGGAACGGCTGCAGATTCTGTTGGCGCATGAACGCGGCTTACGCGGCCAGCCCGATCTTCTGGCAATCCTGCGAGAAGAGATCCTTGCCGTGGTTTCACGGCATGTCGTACTCGATCCGGAAAAGGTCATCGTTCGGATGGACCGCGGCAAGAGCGTTTCGACGCTGGAGGTTGATATCGAACTTCCCAACGGATTCGACAAACGGATGGCAGCTGCTGTTTGACAATGGCTGCCTTCGGCATCTGCTGGCGCAGTTTCCCTTCACCGGATGTGTTTGGGCGCCAGGCGAGGAGAGGCATACCTTAAATGCTGTAATTTCTGTTCCTGCTCCAGGATTAGCCCAGCATTTGTGTGTCGCCGCAGATCGAGATGGCTTGACCTGAAATGGTCCGGCCTTTCGGACTGCACATGAAGATGATTTGATCTGCAAGTTGCTGCGGCGTGACATATTCCTTAATCGATGTGTAGGAAAACGCCGTCTGCTCCATCTGTGTAAATGAGATGCCGCGCTGCTGTGCCTTGGATTCAAGTACACGCCGCTGGCGGTCCCCAGCCACCAGTCCGGGCAGGACGGCGTTGACGCGGATGTTATCCGGGCCGAGTTCGATGGAAAGGGATTTCGTGAACCCGATAACCCCCCATTTGGCAGCGGCATAGGGCGCACGCATCGCAAATCCAAGTCGTCCTGCTGCGGACGAAATGTTGACGATCGACGCGTTCTTGCTCTCGCGTAGCAGTGGCACAGCAAGACGAGTGCAGTTGAACTGTCCCGTGAGGCAGATATCCAGACAGCGATCCCAGTCCTCGGGATTGATCTCATCGACTTTGGCGGTCGGTCCGGCAATGCCGGCATTGTTGACCAGCACATCGAGACCGCCGAGAACGGAAGTCGCTTCCGCGAAAAGCGATTTCACCGCCGCCCGATCCGCGACATCGCAGACAGTTTGCGTCAACGTCGGATCGCTGGCTCTTAGTGCCTTAAGTGCTTCGGTATCGACGTCGCAAATGTGAACATTTGCGCCTTCGCCGGCAAACGCCCGCGCAATGGCGAGCCCGATTCCGTTGGCGCCAGCCGTCACCAGCACGCGCAGTCCCTTGATATCGAGATTCATGTCATCTCCAGGCAATAACAACTATTGTTCAGGAAGACCGCCGCGCGACAGAATGACCTCTGCGGCGTTGTTGATGTCGGCGGCGATCCCCTCGCGTGCGCCGGATTCATCCCCGGCCTTGATGGCGGCCAGAACCTTCGCGTGGAAACGCACGGCATCGCCTTTCGCCAGGCGTTCAGGATTGGCACGCAGGTCGAGGTTGATAACCGGCCCAGCCTTTAGCCAGAGCGCGCGGATGATGTCCACCAGAGTCGCCGAGTGTGCCGCCTCATAGACGGCAAAATGGAACGATTTATTGTATTCAACCGCACGGGGAAGGTTTGGTTTGGCCGCACGGCTTTCAGAGCGCATCTCGGCTTCTGCGCGCGCGATGGATTTGAGATCGTCGTCGTTCCGGTTTCTGGCGGCTGTGGCCGCGACATGTCCTTCGATCGCGATGCGCGCTTGCGTCAGATCGCGGAACTGAGCTGCCGTCATCAGACGCACGCGGACGGCGCGGTTTGGTGTCACTTCGAGCGCTCCGTCGGCCACCAGCCGCGAGACGGCCTCGCGCACCGGCATAATAGAGACGCCGAGGACCTCTGCGGTTTGACGCAGCGAAATCTTTTCGCCGGGCGCCATCCGGCCGGAGATCAGAAGGTCGGACAATTGCGCATAGGTGCGCCCGCCCAACGTCTGCCGGTCAAGCGGCTCAACTAGATCAAGCGCGGCGGGGCGATTCATGACCGTTTATCCTGCGGGGCGTGCATCGCGAAACAAGGGACTCGACAAGGCGACGATGGTTTGTCAGTCTAAGTGTGATCACAGATCACGGCAAGCGATATAAGCGCCAATAATCGCGCGGCGCCCGGCCGGAAAGTAAGCGCCGCAAAACGCGGCCGTCACAGGGAGGAAGGCTTATGTCGATCAAGGATAAATTCACGCGACGCCGTTTGCTGAAGACCGCCGGCGGTCTCGCGCTGGTATCTGGACTTTCCGCGCCGTCGATCCTGCGCGCTCAGTCGGCCGACGTCATCCGGTTCGGCCATCTGACACCGCGCACCGGCTTTCTCGGGCCACTTGGCGAATACGGCGTGATGGCCGCGGATCTTGCGGTGGAAGAAATCAATGCGGCGGGCGGCGTGATGGGCCGCAAGGTCGAGTTGCTGAAGGAAGACTCGGTCAATCCGCAGACCGCTTCGACCAAGGCGGAACGCATGATCGAGCGCGACAAGGTCGCCTGTATCATCGGCGAGATTTCGTCGGCGTCGTGCCTGACCATCGCGCAGGTCGCATCGCGCAACAAGACGCTGTTCATCAACACCGGCGGCAACTCGGATGCGCTGCGCGGCAAGGATTGCCAGCGCTACATGTTCCATGTCGAGTCCCAGAACTCGATGTATGTGAAGACGGTGGGCCGCTCATTCCTTCAGGAAGGTCTCGTCAAGGGTAAGAAGTGGTACTCGCTGACGGCGGACTATGCATTCGGTCATGACCTGCTGCGCGTCGCCAAGCGCTTCATGGAAGGCAACGGCGGCCAGTTCGCCGGTGACGATCTGGTGCCGACCGACGCCACCGATTTCTCGGCCTATCTGCTGAAAATCCGTGATGCGAAACCGGATCTCGTCGTCATCAATCTCGCCGGAAACCAGATCACCAATTTCCTCAAGCAATATGCTGAGTTCGGCCTGACCTATCCGGTGGGGGGCTTCGGCTTCGACACAGCGCTGGCCTGGGCGGCGGGCAAGGGCAACTTCGTCGGCACATGGCCGGTGGTCTGGCATCATCTGCTCGACACGCCCGGCAGCAAGGCGTTCGTGGCAGCCTTCAGCAAAAAGTACGGGAAGCCGCCGGAAAATCAGGCGTGGGGCGATTACATCGCCACCAAGATCGTGGCGCAGTCCATGAACGATCTGAAGTCGGCGGAATCGCCGAAGATCATCGAGCACCTCGAGAAGGGTGCAAAGTTCGATCTTCTGAAGACTAGGCCGGGCTATTTCCGCGCCTCGGATCATCAGCTCATGCACGAGATGTATGCGGTGAAGGCCTTACCTGCCGCTCAGATCAAGAATCAATGGGACATCTTCTCATCGAGCGGTCCCGTGCCCGGTCCGAACGAAGACCTCGAAGTCATCGCTGCTACCAAAGAAGAGAACAGTTGCACGTTCCCGTCGTAACACCGACTTGATGCGATCCTCCGGGGCATTCGGAGGATCGCACTCTTCTTTCCTTGTTTCGGCACACGTGTTGCGCGTGGCTCATCGATCGCGGGGCGGCGACTATGTCCGGTATATTGCTCGCACAGCAGATTCTGAACGGACTGCTTGACGGCGTTTACTACCTCCTGATTGCGCTTGGGTTATCGCTGATCTTTTCGCTCGGCGGCATCGTCAATCTTGCGCACGGCGCGTTCTTTGCCATCGGTGCTTACCTTACTCTGGTGATCTCGCCTTATCTCGGGTTCAGCGGAGCATTTGTACTATCGCCGGTGGCGGTGGCATTGCTCGGCGTCGTGATCGAGCGGCTGCTGTTCCGGCGTTTCTATCGCGCCGATCCCATTCTCTCCCTGTTGCTGACATTCGGACTGGCGATGGTCGCGGAGCAGGCGCTGCGTATGATCTTCGGCGCGCCGCCGCTGTCATACTCGATCCCGCAGGATTTGCGCGGGCAGGTGGCGATCGGCTCGTTCATCTATTCGTTCTACCGCGTTGTCCTGCTCGGCATCGCCGTCGTCTGCGTCGCGGGATTATGGTTCCTGCTGAGAAAAACCGCGTTCGGCCGTGTGGTGCGTGCGGGCGTGCAGAACCCGGACATGGTCGGCGCACTCGGGATTTCCCTGCAGCCTTACATGTCCGCTGTTGCTGCACTCGGTATCGGGCTTGCGGGACTGGCCGGTGTGCTGCTCGCGCCGATCTACGCGATCCATCCGGCGATGGGCAATGAGATCATCACACCGGCCTTCGTCGTGGTGGTAATTGGCGGTCTCGGATCGTTCTGGGGCGTCGTCGTTGCCGCGCTGTTGGTTGGGCTGGTGAAGGGCGTCATGGTCGGCATCGGCTACTCGGCGGCATCCACTGCTGCGATTTATTTCCTTATGCTTCTGGTGCTTGTGTTCAGGCCGCGCGGTCTGTTCGGCGAGCGAATCACGCGCTTCGAGTGAGGCCGTCTGTCATGCTCAAGCGGATTCCCGTTCAACTGGTCCTTGCCGCCATCGGGTTGCTCGCGTTGCCGCCGGTGCTGGTCGCGCTCGGCTTGACGACGACGTCGGCCACGGAAGTCGTCGTGTTCGGCATTGCCTGCATGGCGCTGAACATTCTCGTCGGTCATACCGGACTGGTGTCGTTCGGTCATGGCGCATGGTTCGGGCTTGCGGCCTACGCCGCGGCACTGCTCCAGCGCAACGTCATGCCTGATTCATTTTTCGGTCCCGCGATCGGCGCCATCCTCATTATTGTGCTCGTCGCAGTGCCGTTCGGTTTTCTCATTCTGCGGCGGCGAGGGGTCTACTTTTCGCTGCTGACGCTGGCACTGGCTGCGATGCTCTACACGGTGTCGTTTCGCTGGACCGATGTGACCGGCGGCGAGAACGGCATCGGCGGGATCGTCCGTCCGGCGATTTTCGGCTTCAACCTTGATTCCCAGGTCAACTATTACTGGTTCGTCGCATCCATCGCCTTCGTGGTGCTGGTGCTGCTGTGGCGTTTTCATAACTCGACTGTCGGAACCGTATTGGTGGCGATCCGCGAAAACGAGCAACGCGCGCGATTTCTAGGTTATCCGACCAATCGCTACAAACTCGCGGCTTTCGTACTGTCTGCAGCCCTGACCGGTCTCGCCGGCATCCTTCTACTTTACAAGAACCGCATGACATCCGCGGACCCGATCTCGGTTGCGTTTTCCGGCGAGCTGTTGGCCATGGTCGTGATCGGCGGTATGCGCAGTTTCCTTGGTCCTGCGCTGGGCGCGCTGTTCTTCATCCTGTTTCGCGAGTTTCTCGGTATCTACACCGAAAACTGGCTGCTCTGGTTTGGCCTCGTATTTGTGGGCTTTATCGTGTTCTCGCCGAACGGCCTGATCGGCGTGGGCGAGAAACTTCTTGCGCCGTTCCGTAAAAGGATCACGGAGGAAGCAGCGATGTCGGCCCGCAAGGTCGAGGCGTTGCCGCTGCCGGAATTCTTGCGGCCGAAAGCCGTGATCGAAGGGCCGGTGCTGGCCGCCCGCGACATCGTGAAGAGTTTCGGCGGCATCAAGGCGGTGCAGGGAATCAATATTTCAATCGCCGACCGAACGCTGCATGCGCTGATCGGCCCCAACGGCGCAGGCAAGACCACGGCATTCAATCTCCTGTCCGGCATGTTTCCACCAGATGAGGGGCAGGCCTCGCTGATGGGCAAGCCTATTGCCGGTCATTCACCGGAGGAGATCGCTGAAGCAGGCATCGGCCGCTCATTCCAGATCACCAATCTGTTTCCGGAACTGAGTGTCGGCGAAAATATCCGCCTGGCGGTGCAGGCGCGCCATCCGCGCCGGTTCGATCCCTTCACCAACGCGCTGTCTATTGAGGCGATCAACCGCGAGACCGACGAGGTCATCCGTTATCGGGGCCTCGCGGGCATCGAGAAGGCGGAGGCGGGCGCGCTATCCTATGGCGGCCAGCGGCTGCTCGATATGGGCGTTGCGCTGGCGACCGCGCCGCGTGTGCTGCTGCTTGATGAGCCGCTCGCGGGGCTTGCCGCTGCCGAGCGTGAACGCATTGGAGCGATCATCAAGCGCATCTCGTCTGATCTACCGGTGCTGCTCGTGGAACACGACATTGATCGGGTGTTCCAGCTCGCGGACCATGTGACGGTGATGAACGAGGGGCGTGTGCTGCTTGACGGCACCGTCGAGGATGCGCGCAGCAGCAAGAAGGTTCAGGAGATCTATATTGGCTCCGGTGCTGCCGCCGTGGCGGCAAAGCCGCGCGAGACATCGGCGAAAGCAAGCGCCTTGCTCACTGTAGCAGGCGTCGACACGTTCTACGGCAAGAGCCATATTCTCAACGGCGTGAATTTCACGCTGCATAACAACGAAATCGTCGCGCTGCTCGGCCGCAACGGCGCCGGAAAGTCTACGCTGCTGAAGACGCTGGTGGGCATCGCGCCGGCATCAAACGGGTCGATCAAGCTTGCCGACGCTGAACTTGTCGGGCGTGCATCCGCCGAATGCGCGCGGCTTGGCATCGGTTATGTCCCGCAGGGGCGAGGGTTGTTCGCGGGCATGAGTGTTGAACACAATCTCGATCTGGGCGGCTTGAAACGACAGACCGGTAATGGTGTACATTGGACCCGCGAGCGGGTTTACGAATACTTCCCGCGTATCCGGGAGCGGCTGGATAGCCCCGCGGACTATCTGTCTGGCGGCGAGCAGCAGATGGTGGCGGTGGCGCGCGCGTTGTCGGGTGACGTGCGCGTGCTGCTGCTCGATGAGCCGTTCGAGGGACTCGCTCCCGCCGTCGTCGAGCAACTGTTCGAGGCGTTCGACCGGTTGCGCAAGGAGGTCGCGATCATCATCGTTGACCATCATCTCGATCTTGCGCTGGCTTTGTCGGATACGACAGTGGCGCTTGAGCGTGGGCGTATCATTCACGAGGGGCCCTCGAAGGCTCTGCGCGACGATCTCGATCTGCGGCGCAAGGTATTGTGGTTGTAAGGCGAAAGACAAGAAAATATGTCCAGTAAAAGAAGCGTCGCCATTGTCGGAGTTGGTTTGATCGGACGCGCCTGGGCCGCAATCTTTGCGCGCGCGGGCTGGAATGTGCGGATCATCGATCCGCATGCGCCGACATTGAGTGCTGCGCCCGATCTTATTAGGGATGAGCTGCGTTCGCTCGCGAAGCATGGGCTTGCCGAGGACCCGGATGGCGCAGCGGCGCGTGTCTCGGTGGCGAGCGATCTGGCCGATGCCCTGAAGGACGTTGAATTCGTTCAGGAGAACGGTCCCGAAAAAATTGACGACAAGATTGCGCTGTTCGCCGAAATGGATCGTCTTGCCGCGCCGGATACGATTCTGGCGTCGTCGACATCGGCCATCGTGGCTTCACGTTTCACGGAGAACCTGAATGGCCGCGCTCGCTGTCTCGTTGGTCATCCGGTCAATCCACCGCATCTGGTGCCTTTGGTCGAGCTTTGCGGTGCGCCGTGGACATCCCCCAAGTCAATTTCGCGTGCACGCGAAATCTATCGCACCATCGGTCAAGTGCCGGTCACGGTGAATAAGGAGATCAACGGCTTCGTGCTCAATCGGTTACAGGGCGCGCTGCTGGCGGAAGCTTTCCGGCTGGTGGGCGAGGGGTACATATCGGCCGAAGACCTCGATCACACTGTTAAGGATGGCCTTGGGTTGCGATGGTCATTCCTCGGGCCGTTCGAGACAATCGAACTCAACGCGCCCGGTGGAATCCCGGATTACTGCGCGCGCTACACCGGGTTTTACAAGGAACTCGCGGCAGCGTCCGCCGGACCTGAGGTGTACCAGAGCCCTAACGTCGATCACGTCATTAAGGCTTGGCCGCACCTGCCAACGCCTGAGCGCGTTGAAAAATTGACGATCCGCCGCAACGAGCGTCTCGCGGCGCTGGTTGCGCACAAGGCCAAACAGAGCGACTAGTTCCACGAGCCTGCAAAAAAGAAAGAGACAAGAAATGAGCCGCAAAATCATCATCACTTGCGCCGTGACCGGCGCGATTCATACACCGTCGATGTCCAAGGCGCTGCCGGTGACGCCGCAGGAAATCGCCGACGCTGCTATCGGCGCGGCGGAAGCGGGCGCCGCTATCGTTCATCTTCACGCACGAAATCCCAAAACCGGCCAGCCAGATCAGAGCCCGGAAGCGTTTGCGCCATTCCTCAAGGTGATCAAGCAGCGTTCAAATGCGGTGGTCAATCTTACGACCGGCGGTTCGCCAACCATGACAGTCGATGAACGGGTCCGGCCCGCGGAATATTACAAACCGGAGGTAGCGTCGCTGAACATGGGATCGATGAATTTCGCGTTCTTCGGCATGCTCAATCGTTTCAAGAAATTCGAACACGAGTGGGAGCGCAAGCATGTCGAAAACAAGGATATCGTCTTCCGCAATACGTTCCAGGACATCGAGTATGTGTTGAGCAAGCTTTCGGGAAGCGGAACGCGCTTCGAGTTCGAGTGCTACGACACCGCTCATCTCTATAATCTGAAGTACTTCCTCGATCAGGGCTTGGTGAAGGCTCCACTGTTTGTGCAGACGGTGTTCGGTTTGCAGGGCGGCACCGGTGCCCATCCGGAGGATGTGCTGCATATGAAGCGCACAGCGGATCGGTTGTTTGGCGATCAGTACGTTTGGTCGGTATTGGGTGCCGGCCGAAACCAGTTACCGATCGCGGCAATGGCGGCTGCGATGGGTGGCAACATCCGCGTCGGACTTGAAGATTCCCTATGGGCAGCGCCGGGCCGCATGGCGGAGTCCAACGCCGAGCAGGTGCGTCTGGCGCGCAAAATTATCGAGGGGCTCGGCCTGGAGGTCGCCACGCCTGATGAGGCCCGCGAAATCCTCCATCTCAAGGGTGGTGACACGCTTGAAGTCTGATCGTCTGGATAAAATGCGGTTCCGTCGCCGAGGGAAATCGCGATCAACTTCACGATGGCACCAAGGTCGGATGCGCAGTTACCTGACTATCAGGACTGGTTTGCGGCCTTGGGAAGCGCTTTTGGATCGCCCGAGAATCTCGCGCGTATCAGGTTAATTCCGGCCCGCAAGAAACAGCCAACCGCCAGTCCGGCGAAGACACCGAGCACTTTGACGCCAGCATCCCGCAAGCGAGCATGCCGGCCGAATGAGGCGACCTGTGCAAACTCAATAACGAAGACGGCGAGCACGAGCGAAAGCCCAATAAAGGAAATTCGGTTCGGATAGGCGAGCGTGAACAGCGTCGCGACCGTGAGAAGAGCGAAAAATCGTTCAACGCTGCCCGGCAGGTGAGTGACCGGACGCAACCCAATCGGGCCGTCCGTTATAATCACGATTGCGAGAATAGAGGTCCACGCAAGCACCTGAAATGTGGTTCTGAGCATTACGCTTTGCTTCGCCTTTAGATCTCACGCCGTTCTGACGCGCTTATAGAGCCAATTTTATACATCCAATCCTGTTCTGATCGGTAGGTTAACAAAGCGTTAATCGATGCAATCATTTTGAGGCAAGGTAAGCCTAACAAGCGATGAGATCCCGCATTGTCTTTCCCTTTCATCATCGTCAGCATAGGACATAAAAAAAGACGAGGCGGCTCAAATGAATTCATGGCTCGATGGCTCCGATCTAATCGAACTCGCTCCGGGAAGCGCGCAAACGGCGACTGATCGTTTGCCGGTCATTGCTCCCGTTATACCGCAAAATACTGCTCCCCGCCGCATCAGCATTTTCGGGTTGGGCTATGTTGGTGCGGTATCGGCCGCATGTTTTTCGCGCACTGGTCACACAGTTATTGGGCTTGATACCAATGAGATCAAGCGGCAGTGCTTTCGCGAAGGCAAGCCGCCGGTCGTGGAGGCCGGTCTTGACGACTTTATGCAGCAAGGGGTCCGGTCTGGACGCTTGACGGCAACCGACGACGTCAATCAGGCGATACGCGATACCGACATCTCGCTGATCTGCGTTGGGACGCCCAGCCGGGATAACGGCAGCATCAACATCGATACCGTCTGCAGCGTTATTGCGGAAATCGGCCGCGCGCTTCGGGAAAAGCAGGGCGATCACCTTGTCATCGTGCGATCGACGATGATTCCGGGTTCGATGCGCAACACAATCATTCCGATCCTCGAGCGTGAATCCGGACGACGCTGCGGCGAGGGGCTATCCGTCGCGTACAATCCCGAATTTCTCCGCGAGAGCACGGCGGTTGCCGATTTCTTTGCACCGCCAAAGACCGTCGTCGGGGCGGACGATCCAGCCGCCGCCCTTGCGGTTGCGAACCTCTACGAAGGAATTCGCGCGCCGCTTTTCACGGTATCATTCGAAGCCAGCGAAATGATCAAGTACGCTGACAACACATGGCATGCCCTGAAAGTCTGCTTCGGAAACGAGATCGGAAACATCTGCCAGGCGTTGAATATCGACAGTTATGAGCTGATGAATGTGTTCTGCTCCGATACGAAGCTCAACATTTCCCCTTATTATCTCAAGCCGGGGTATGCGTTCGGTGGATCCTGCCTGCCCAAGGATGCACGCGCGCTGACGTATCTTGCACGTCAACTCGACGTCGAAGTGCCGATCCTCTCCAATATTCTTCCGAGTAACCGCAATCAGATCGAAAGAGCTATTGCGAAGGTTGTTGGGTTCGGCCAACGCGACATTGCCGTGCTCGGATTCAGTTTCAAGCCCGGTACGGACGACTTACGCGAGAGCCCGCAGGTCGAATTAATCGAGCGTCTGATCGGCAAGGGGTTCAACCTTAAGCTTTATGACCCGAGCGTCAATCTCTCGAAGCTCACGGGTGTGAACAGGCAGTACATCGAGAAAGCGATCCCACATATTGGTTCGATCATGATGACTTCGCTGCGAAAGACCGTGGTCGCAGCCGACGTCATTATCATCGGCAACGCCTCGCCTGAATTCCGAAGCATTGAGCCGATGCTCAGCGAAGATCAGATCGTTCTCGATCTTGCCCGGTTGTGGGAATCTCCAGACATGAAGGCGCGTTATGTCGGAATCAACTGGTGACCCGCGCCTGGTCAAGGATGGACGGCCGCTTCGCGTCCTGATCATCGTCGAAAATCTATCCGTACCTTTCGACCGTCGTGTATGGTCGGAAGCAAAAACGATGGCGAAAGCCGGCTGCGTGGTCTCCGTGATCTGCCCGAAGGGGTTTAACGCGCAGAAGAGCTACGAACTGATCGATGGCGTTCATGTTCATCGCCACGGGATGCCCTTCGAAGCCAAGCGTGCATCGGGCTATCCGCTCGAATACGGCTGGGCGCTGGCTTGTGAGTTCGTCCTGAGCTGGAAGATTCTTTTCGCGCGCGGGTTCGATGTGATTCATGCATGCAACCCCCCCGATACGATCTTTCTGATCGGCGGTTTCTTCAAGTTCTTCCTCGGTAAGATGTTCGTGTTCGATCATCACGACATCAATCCGGAACTCTATGTATCGAAATTCGGCCGGAAGGACGTGTTGTATCGGTTGCTTGTCCTGCTTGAGAAGCTGACTTTCAAAACGGCGGACATCTCGCTCGCGACAAACGAATCCTATCGCAGGATCGCACTGACCCGCGGCGGCATGCGTGACGAAAACGTTTTCGTAGTCCGCTCCGGCCCGGACCTCAATCGCATCCAAATCATTCCCCCCAACCCGCTGTTGCGAAAGGGACGCCGCTTCCTGATTGGTTATGTCGGCGTCATGGGTGCACAAGAGGGGATCGACCTTTTGCTGAACGCCGTGAAGGTGATTGTGGAAGATTTCAAGCGGTCTGACATTCATTTCGGGCTGGTCGGCGGAGGCCCCGCGCTCGAAGAAATGAAGGCGCTGGCGAAAACGCTCGGCGTGGATGACTTTGTCACGTTCACGGGCCGCGCCAGTGATCACGATCTCTTCGAGATGCTGAACACGGCGGATGTCTGCGTTAATCCAGATAAAGCTGACGAAATGAACGACAAGTCCACCATGAACAAGATCATGGAATACATGGCGCTGAGCAAGCCGATCGTTCAATTCGATCTGACAGAAGGGCGAGTCTCCGCAGCAGATGCATCGCTTTATGCCCGGCACAACGATCCGAAAGACATGGCGGCCAAGATCATCGAACTCCTCGATGACCCTGAACGTCGTGCAGCGATGGGCGCTTTCGGCCGGCAGCGCATTGAACGCGACTTGTCCTGGGAGCACGAGGCGCCGAAGTTGCTCGGAGCGTACGCCGCGCTGATCAAGAACAGGACCACCCGGCCTAAGGCTAAAGCGCCGGTCACCGTGACCCCGCAAGCACGCTAGGATCGTCTGTCGACATGGCAGCTTCGTTCGCCAAACTTGGATGGTACGTCAACCGGCTGCGGGCTATGAGCATTCCGGAGCTTGGCCATCGGTTGCGCGAAGCCGGAAAGCGCCGCCTGTCCGCGACAAGATCTTACGACTATTCAGCCTTTGCGATCGAATCTTCGGATCTGCCGTTTCTTTCAATCGATATCGACCGGCTGCAGTCGATCGACGCCGGCACGCGTGCGCTTTGGCAATCGGTCGCCCCGACCGCGATGTCGCCGGGAATCTATCGCGCGCTCGGCCACGATTTCCATCTGTCCACTGAGATGGATTGGCATCTCGATCCCGTATCGGCGTTGCGCTGGCCGGATAACGCCTATTGCTTCGATATCGAGTATCGGCACGATCGCCTCCGCGGCGACGTGAAGCTGGTCTGGGAATTGAACCGCCTGCAATTTGTGCCGGTGATCGCGGCGCTGTCCAGACTGAAAAATGATGATGAATTGGCGCAGTCGGCGCTCGATCTGATCGAGAGCTGGATCGATGCGAACCCGCCATTCAAAGGGGTCAACTGGATATCCGGGATCGAACTGGCCCTCCGCGTCGTCTCGATCCTGCTGACAATCGGACTGGTTGGCCGGGAGCGGGTTGGGGCGCGGCTTTCTCGCAAGATCGCGGCCTGCTTGGCCGCGCATGCTTACTGGCTCAAGCGTTTTCCATCGCGCTATTCGTCGGCAAACAACCATCTGATTGCGGAGGAGGCGGCTCTTTTCGTTCTGGGCACGCTTTGGCAGGGGGCTGAAATTGATGCGTCGGCGGCGAGGGCAATACTGATCGCCGAAGCATTCCGTCAGATCCACGACGATGGCGTGGGTGCGGAACAGTCGCCGACATACACCGCGTTTACATGCGAGTGGTATTTGCTTGCATTCACTGTCGCCGAAGCGGCCGGCATGCCGTTTCCGGATAACGTCATTGCACGCGTCGCGTCCGCTGGAGAACATTTGCGATGGTTGCTCGATAGCTCGGGAAATCATCCTCGCATCGGTGATGACGATGAGGGCCGTGTCATAGCGTCCGGCGCAGGCCATGAGCCACTTTATGTAGGATCAGTTGTGAACGGGATTGCGGCCTTGACCGGCCGCCAGGATCTGGCTGCGGATTACGGCGCTCCACAGTTGCGAAATCTTCTTGTCGGCTGGCCTGACGCTACATCGGTATCAGGTGCAGGCACGCGCATATTCGAGCGCGGAGGATATACGGTCTCACGAGGCCAGATGAGCGGACGCGAGTCGTTGGCCGTGTTTGACCATGGCCCCCTCGGCTATCTGTCGATTGCGGCGCACGGCCACGCTGATGCGCTGTCGCTGACGCTGCATCTTGACGGAAGACCGGTGCTCGTCGATCCCGGAACGTACCTGTACCACTCTGGTGGCAGCGTCCGGGACCGCCTGCGCGGGACGGCGGTTCACAATACACTCTGCATTAATGGAACCGACCAGAGTGAAATTTCGGGTGCATTCAATTGGCGGCGTAAGGCCACTTCGGAATTTACCGGTCTGCGTGAGACGGGTCACGGCGTCGATGTCTCAGCTCAACATGACGGGTATGCTCGCGATTTTGGGCTGTTGTGTGAGCGCACGATCACTGTCGATGCCAGCGGGCTTACGGTGCGGGACAAACTCCTCGCGACGGGAGACCAGGCGTCAAAGCCGCTGACCTCAATCAGCATTGGGTTTCTGCTTCATCCGGAATGTTCGGCAAGGATTGAGGGGGCGACCGTCGTTGTCACACGTGGCGGCGAGGCGCTGATGCAGGTCTCCGCCCAGCCGAACGTCTCCGTTACGCTTGAGGTTGCGGAATATTCACCAGCGTTTGGCGTTATGGAGAGTGCCGCACGCATCGTTTTTCGTGCCAATGATCCGAAGACGCGAGAGTTCCGCACACGGATCGATGTTCAGTCTGCCGCTACTTCCGTGAGTAACGTTTCGCCGGCTTTGCAGCCGTATCAGGCGCCGGCCTCGAATTTCGCAGACGCAGGTCTCCGATGAAAAACCTGAACGTCGTGCTCTATTTCGGGGCTAATCTGGTGCCCCGCCTGTCGACATTCGTGCTGCTGCTGGTGCTGACCCGGTTGCTGTCGATGGACGACTACGGGATGTTCGCTCTCATCGTTGTGACGGGCGAAATTCTCGATATGGCCACCGGCGGATGGGTGCGTCTCTTTGTATTGAGCAGCGAGAGCAAGGATCGTGTTCCGTCCGCAGGCAGGCTCGGCCGGGCGCTTGTTCTGACCGTTGCATCTTGCGTCCTGTCGTTGCTGGGCGCGCTGCTGCTGGCAATCGTCCAGCCCAGCCTGTCCGGGTGGTTCACGGTTGCCGTCGCGGTCTATGTGCTGGCTTTCGCTGTGTTGCGGCTTGGTTTAACGCTGTTGCAGACGCAGCAGCGTCATGGGCTTTACGCAGGCGTTGAGATCGCGCGGGGCGTTCTGTCGCTCGGTTGCGGGGTAGGCGCTGTCCTGGCGATTGAACCGACGTTCTTTGCTGCGTCGCTTGGGATTTCCCTGGTAACACTTGTTTTGGGAACGCTCGCCTGTGCCGTGGCTTTCCGCGACCTGCCGTGGCCTTATTTTCCACGTCAGGGTTATCGCGCCGCTCTGTTGTTCGGAGTGCCGATCGTATCGGTCACGCTGCTGGCGCAGACAGTCGGGTGGCTCGATCGCTTTATCCTCAATCACGCGCTTGGACCTGCGAGCGTCGGGCTTTATGCGGCAGCGTATGCTCTCGCCAGGCAGCCAGTTGAGTTGTTCAGCGGCTCGCTTAATCCGTATCTGTTTCCGATGCTTGTCCGCAGCTATTCATCTGAAGGGCGAGAAGCGGCCGGCCGCGTTCAGAGCGGTAACATTCTGACTCTGATCCTGCTGTGCGGTGCCGTGGCGGTCGGCATCGCGCTGCTTGCGCAGCCATTTGCTGAACTGGTGTTGCCAGAGGCTTACCGCGTTGAGGCCGCGCGGGTCATGCCATGGATTGCCTTCGCAACGCTGTTCGCAAGCCTGAAGAACTTCTGTTTCGATAACGCGTTCTACATCACGAAAAAGAACTGGCAGCAGTTCGTGAGCATGGCTCCGCCTGCGGTGATTTCGCTGCTGCTCGGCCTCCTTTTTATTCCGCAAGGCGGTCCGCAGGTTGCCGCCATAATCGCGGCATTTTCATCCTTCGTTTCGCTCGCGGGCAGCGCATTTCTCTCCACACGCCTGTTGCCATTTACTGTTCCGTGGCTAGCCATTGCAGGGCTAGCAGTTTCATTTGGGCTGGCCTCAGCCGCGACCCTCGGCACCCGCGTGCTTCTGGGCGGGCAATTGCCACTGATCATACTGTTCGGAGGAACCGCGACATTCATCGCGGTGTATGCATCAACGCTTTCTGCATCTGGATTTGCGCTGGTGCGGATGCTTGACCGGCCGTGGGAAATCTGGCGCGGACAATCCGCCCCGACGGCTACCGCCGAATCAGTATCGTATTGAACAAGCCGAGATAGCTGCGGATCGCGGTCTCGGCGTCAAACATGCGCGCGCGCGCGATCCGCGGTGCAGGATCGCCGGGATTGGCAAGTGCCTGGTTGATGGCCCGCGCGAGCGCATCGATGTCGCCATTGTCCACGAGCGAGCCGACACGGCCGTGCTCGAGAATTTCGTCGGGGCCGCCACTTCGTGTCGATACGACGGGAAGTCCTGAGGCCAGCGCTTCGACAACTACATTGCCGAAGGCTTCCCGGCGCGACGTCAATGCGAAACACCGGGCTTGCGCATAGCAGGGCCATGGGTCATCGCGGTAGCCCGGAAGTTCCAGTCTGTCTGCGACGCCCAACTGTTTTGCGAGCACCAGCAGGTTGTCGCGTTCGGGACCTTCGCCAAAGATCACGACGCGTGCATCAGGGGGCATATGGGGAATCGCCTGAACCAGTGCAGCAAGGTTCTTTTCCGGATTAAGTCTTCCAACGCCGAGAACGACGGGTGGGCGCCGGAGGAGGTCGCTATGGCTCGCGGGTATCGCGTGCTCAACTGACACCGGATTGTAGATACGCGTCAGCTTGTCCGACGGCGCCTTCCAGTCGTCGCGGAGATGTTCGAGCAGTCCATCGGATACGCAAACGACCGCGTCAGCGCGTTGCGCCAGCCACGGCGCGAATGAGTACGACAAGTGACCAAGCCGCCCGCGTCCGACATCGGAACGTCCGTGATACGAAAGTACAATGCGGGATTGGCCGCCCGCCAAAAGGCGGGCCACAGAAAGCTTGACGTTCGCGGCACCGCCGATCGCGAGGACGACGTTTGGCTTCTGCGACCGTAAGAAACCGGTGAGGGTGAGAATCGAGCGGGCATGGGAACTTCCGAGCACGCAGATTGACACGCCCGCGTCGATCAGGGCGCGGTTCTCAGACGCCTCGAAATCAACGAGCAGGCTGGTGCGCCAGCCGGCCTTGAAGAAACCGGATGCCAGCAGGGCGGCCACGCGTTCCGCTCCGCCCCGGTTCAGGGCCGGTACGTAAACCGCAACGTGTTTTGATTGAATAACCATCAATTTGACCATGCACGGTTAAGGTAAATGTCCGATTTACCGCAGGCCTCTTATGGGCTGCGGTACATAGACATGTTCGCCAAATCAGGGGGAAACCGATGACAGTTCTAGACGTCGCGCGCGGTGCATATGTCCGGTTACCGCTATCGACGCGGGCCCATCTCGGCCGCTTCCTTCAGTACGTGCCAACTTCGATCAAGTTCGGCAAGACCTATCGTCATTGGCGCGATGTGATCGATCGCGCGAAGACGGACACAGATTTTGTGCGGTCCTATCGCCAGCAGGCGCTTGGTGAAGTGGTTCAACTGGCGATCCGGAATGCGCCTTACTACACCCGTACGCTCAAGCCTGTGGTTGGTCATATCGCGCCCGGCGAACTGCTGGGAAGCGAATCCTGGTCTCGACTGCCTGTCCTTTCGCGACAGATCGTGCTCGACCACCGCGACGAGATGTGCACCGTTCCGCTCGATCGCCTCGACCGCGCTTCGACTGATGGGTCGTCCGGCGAGCCTTTGTCGATCATGCTTGATCGCAACCGCAGCCCTATCGAGTACGCTTTCATTCACGATGCTTGGTCGAGGACGGGATTCACGGCACATGACTGGCGCAGCGTTTTTCGCGGATTTGATTTGATCGACGGCAAGAACTCCCACATGGAGATAGAGCCGGCGCTGAAGGAACTGCGGTTCTCCGTTTTTCATCTCGATGATGCGACGATGGGGTCCTATCTGGCGGCCATCCGGGAAAAGAATATCCGCTTCATTCATGGCTATCCTTCCGCGATAGCAATTTTCGCTCAGTATCTGCTCCGGACCGGAACTGCACCGTTGCCGCAGATCTGCGGAATCTTTCCGATTTCGGAAAAACTGTTCCCACATCAGCGTGATCTCTTCACACAGGTCTTCGATCGGGCGACCATCGTGCCTTTCTATGGATTGAGCGAGAAGGTCGCGTTCGCCGTGGAGCGAGCCAATGAGCCGGATACGTACGAATTCAACCCGATTTATGGATACACGGAACTCGTGGACGATGACGGCCAGCCGATCACCACGCCGGGTAAAACCGGTCGTGTCGTATCGACGGGGTTGATGTTCAGAGGCATGCCGCTCATCCGGTACGACACGCGCGATGCCGCGCAACTGGTCGAACTGCCAAGCGCGAGTAATGGATACCGGCTCGTTCTGAATCACCTGGCGCCGCGGCGGAGCAGCGAATACCTGGTTAGCCGGTCCGGGTCCCTTATTCCCTTTAACGGACTGTGTGTGCCGATCGACCGGCATGATCTGACGCGTGAAGTACAGTTCTGTCAGCTTGTTCCAGGCGAGGTCGAACTCAGGGTGGTCACGGAAGGCGGTCAGCAGCCGGATTTCTCGGACTATCTCACACGAATGACGGAGCGTGCCGCTGGCGATCTCACAATTCACTTGAAGATCGTCGATGAACTGCCAATGACGGGCAGGGGAAAGCGCAAATTCATCGATCAGCGGCTGGCTATCCCTCACATGACGTGAGCCGGATGCCAAGCTGCTATGGGGCTTTCGCGACCTGCCGATAGAGTTCGCGAAGCCGCTGGGCGAATGCCGACAGCGTAAAATGCCGTTGATAGATTTGACGCGACGCGGATTGCATCTCGCCTAAACGAGAACGGTTGGCGGCGATTTCGAGCAACGCTGAGGCGATTGGCTCCGGTTCCCGCGCTACGAGAAGCCCGTTAACACCGTCTTCCACGATGTCACGAACGTTGCCGACATTGGTCGCAACGAGAGCCGCGCCGGCACAGGCACCCTCTATTAAGCTGAGCGGCAAGGCCTCGGTGCGGGAGGGCAGGACCACCACGTCTGCCTTGCGCATGTGATCGAGCATTTCGCTCGCTTCGATCCATCCCGTGAAGGTCATTTTCTGGTCGAGGCCCGCTTTAAGGGCCATGTCTACGAAGTGCTGGACATCACCATTACCGGCGACTGTGCAGTGCCAGTTCTCGGTCGTCTGACGAAGGCGAGCGAGTGCCGGAATCAGCACGTGCATACCTTTGTTTTCGGTCAGCAGGCCGGAAAAAAGGATTTCCATCGAGCCGGTGTCTTGCTTGGGCAGCGGAAGATCGGCTGCGAAATCGGGAATTCCGTTGGGAACGATCACGATCCGTTGGGGCTGAACGCCGATGCGCTCGAAGGCGTCTGCATGGACCTTGCCGAGCGCGACGACGCAGTCGGCCTGATTGGCAATCGCGCTAAACAGCCGGCCTTGCACCGTGCGCGCAGCAACCTGATCCTCAATAAACTGGCCGTGGAAATGAACGATGGTTCGCGCGCCAAATGCCCTCGCGAGTTTCAGGATGGCATACTTGCGCGGTAAGCTTCCACCGGTGGCGAAGTTGATATGGACCACATGCGGACGGAAGCTGCTGAGTGTGAAGCCGATTTTTGCAAGGATGAGCGGAAATGTCGCAATCCAGAGGATGCCTCGCGCATCGCCACGAGACTGCGCAAAGCGTAGATCAATCCCCGGCTCGTTTTGCTCGGCAATGAACTCGCGGAAATAGTGATAAAGCCGGTCGATGCCGCCCTTGCCCGAAGGACCGAAAGGCGTGACGCACAAAACGCGGACGGAGGACATTTTCGGAGTTTCTTGCATTCGTCGCATACCGCGGCGCTGCGCATGGCGGAAACCAACATCCACCCTTACGCACTGTTTGGTTAGCCAACTGTTAACGCGGATTGCCTAGGGTAAATTTCACTGGCCACTATAGCGCAGCTTTCCATGATCCGTTCCGGTTACGCCGTTACTGAGCCGAGCGACAGCCGTGTTCTGCTGCGCATGCTTTATCTGTCGTTCGTTGCTTTTGTCCTGCTCAGGATTGGACTTAACGCGCTCATTCTCAACCAGTTCGTCAATTATACGACGCTTGAAGGCTCGACGATCGAGAAGATCCACCCCGCATTCTACGGGATCGGTCTGATCGCAGTTACGATTCTGCTCAACTATCGCATCGAGCTGAGCGCACAGGATGTCGGTATCCTTCGCGCGATAATCGTTTTTCTGGCCGGCATTTGCGGCTTGCTTCTCATGCTCTCGGTGAGCGGCCAGAGCACGTCATCCGGCTATATCCTCGACACATATATCGTCGCGTGCATGGCTGTGTTCGTCATGATGACGCTGCCAAATCAGTGGCGATCGAACCTCGGCGAACTGATCCTGTTGTTTCTCATCCTGAGCGCAGCGGTCGGCATCGCCGAATTCGCGCTCAGGGCGCGTTTGCTGCCTTATGCCGCTGGTGAGGATGTTTTCCGCCCGACCGGATTGTCTGATCATCCATTGCAACTCGGCCAATGGTGTGCTGTCGGCATCTGCTTCGTTAGCGTGGCGCGATGGAGACCGTCGTTCAAGCTGATGGGCGTTGTTATTTTGTTTGTGGGTGCTCTCGCATCCGGAGCGCGAATTGCGAGTGTGGCCGCCTGTGTTTCATGTGCGCTATTTCTGATCCTTGAGCCCATGCCGGCACGATCGCAGGTCGATTCCATCCAGCGGAAAATGATGCTTGCGATCGCGGGGCTGATCGTACTGATCGCCGTCATCGGTATCATGTTTGCCGCTGGCGCTTTGAGCCGGTTCGAAGGTGGTTTCGTCGATCAAAGCTCTCTCGCGCGCGTCAGTATCTATGGCGTGTTCGACTATCTGAGCTGGAAGGAGTTCCTGTTCGGCGCCGATATTGCGCGGGTTCAGCGGATCGCGCTCGATATTTTTGGACTACCGTTCATCGAGAGCTCTTTCGTTGTCTTTACCGTCCAGTTTGGTTTGATAGGTGCGATTCTGTTCGCGCTGCTGCTGGCTAATCTTTTCCGGGCGCTTCTAAAAGGACGATCGGCGATCGTTATGCTGGCGACGGGGATGTTTTTCGCATTGGCGCTGACCAACAATGCGCTGTCGGTCAAATCGGCGGACATTCTGATCATCACATTGTTGACGATGTGGGACCACACCGCACGGCTCCGCCGCTGGATTTCGTGATGCGAAGGTTGCTGCGCATACTGGCGATGATATGCGCTGCAATGACGGCGACCACGGCGTACGCCGTTGATGGTGCCAAGACATTCCAGCGAGGGATCGGTGTACACCGGCCGCTGAACTGGGCGTCTGTCTCGCCCCTGGACGGTTCGTTGTACACTTGGCCGCCGTTCGCGACCGCAGAACACTACGTTCCGGATGAATTGATCACGGCGGTTCAAGCGTCCGGATTTGATTTCGTCCGGCTGACGGTCGATCCCGGGCCGTTTCTCCAGATGACAGGAGAGCGGCGCGACGCGCTCGACACCATCCTGAGGGTAACCATCCAGCGATTCCGTGTGCAACGTTTGAGCGTGATCGTCAATTTCCACTCCAATTCTCAGGTTGCTCAGTATCGTCCCGAAGCGATCTTCGTCGGTGCAGAAAGGCCGCTGTTTACGGCCTATGCGGCGGTGGTTTCACGCACCGCGCGACTGCTTGCAAACATGAATGACCCGAACGTGGCGCTGGAGCCCGTCAACGAGCCGCCCGCAGGTTACGATACGGCGACGGCGGGTCGCTGGCAGACGATGATGGAGGCATTGTACCGGGCTGCGAGACAGGAAGCTCCGCGCTTGACCCTGGTGGTCACCGGCGCTCAGGGAGGCAGTTGGAGAGGGCTGGCGCTTCTCGATCCCGCTCCGTTTCGCGACGAGAATGTTCTTTACTCGTTTCACTATTACGAGCCGCATCTCTTCACGCATCAGGGTGTCGAATCATCGGAGCCGCGCGAGCGGTTCTGGCGTGACGTGCAGGCGCTGCCTTATCCGGCGATCAAGGGTGAGGAGAGTGCAGCCATCCGCACGGTGGAGGACCGGATTGCCGCAGATCCAGCTTTCTCCGCTGCCGATAAAGCCAGGCAGTCGATCGCGGCAAGGGCCGCAATCGCTACCTACTTTAGCGAGCGCTGGGACGCGAAGGTCATCGACGCCGCTTTCGATAGCGTAGCGGCATGGGCTACGCGCAACAACATTGACGCCCACCGTATTCTGCTTGGCGAGTTTGGCGCGACCCGTAATAGTAAGGCTGGCGATCAGGCCCGGGCGACGTGGTTGCTGGACGTGCGGTGCGCGGCTGAGCGCCGAAAATTCCGTTGGTCGATCTGGGAGCTCAACGGATCCGGTGGAATGGCAATCGTTGATCGCGCCGATGAAAGCAGGCTGGATCGCACAACGCTTGACGCGCTCGGCCTCCTAAAGCCCGGCTGTCCCTCATGACCGAGACAACAAGCAAGCGTACGATAACGATATGCCTCAACCATGCGCGGTTGTGGCGGTGGCAACACGAACTGGTGATGCGTCTTGCACGTCATCCCGATATCGATCCAGTGGTGCGGCTGGTCGATGGCCCACCGCCGCCGCGCGCATTCACACTCCTACTGATGTTGGAGAAGTTTGCCTTTCGTCTTCAAGCCGGAAATGCCTGCGACCTTCTCAATGAGAAGGCCTTCGAGCCATATCTGGAAAGGCGCGACGCGATGAGCAGCGGTCTGGTCGTGGATTTGGCTGGGCAAACTGCGAATAGTGCTTTTTTGCCGGATATCGCAGTTCTCTACGACGGAGCGGCTTCGGATGACGCGGCTTTGCTGGCTGTGCTGGACGCGCGCAGCCCTGCATTGACGATTGTGGACCGAGAGGGGCAGGTCGTCATCTCGGGGCTGCCCGCCGTTGAAGACAGGACGGTGGCGACGCGAGCGCTAGATACGATCTTCTCGGCGCTGTTGCAGTTGTGTGTGAAGGCTATGACCGTACCGTTGACGCGCGATGCGCAACCGTCGCCGATACAGGCGAGGTCAAAAGCAATTCACTCAGGTCCGGTGTTGTCGTTTGGTGCAACATCGCTTGCCGAAAAATTGAATGCGCGCATTGCGCGGCTCTGTCATCGCGCGCCGCGATGGTTTGTCGCGTGGCGGCAAATAAACGAAACGGAATCCAGGACGTCTCTGCCGGGCGCAAGCGCTTACCGTCGGCTGGCGGACGACGGCGGGCGCTATTATGCCGACCCATTTCTGTTCGTGGCGGACGGGCAGACGCATCTCTTTGTCGAGGAGTACGACCACGCATCAGGAAAGGGTTTGATCTCGACATCGTTGTTGGGAGCCGACGGTTTCGAGCGGCCGAGACCCGTTCTCGAGACGCAGTTTCATCTGTCGTATCCGCACGTTTTCACGCATTCCGGTGCAATATGGATGATACCGGAATCCCTGCAGTCGAGAACCGTCGATCTTTATCGCGCGGAACGGTTCCCAGACCGCTGGGTTCATGAAGCGGTCCTGCTTGAAAACGTCGAAGCCTCGGACGCGACAGTTTGCCAACATGATGGGCTGTGGTGGATGTTCGCGGCAACGCGAACCTGGCGCGGTTCAAACTGGGATACGCTCAGTGTGTTCTGGGCGCCCGATCTCGCCGGGCCATGGCAACCGCACGCCGGCAATCCGATCCTCGTGGACCATCGCTGCGCACGCCCCGCCGGCGACTTCTTTCATTACGACGGCTCGTTGTGGCGGCCGGCGCAGGATTGCTCGGAAGGGTATGGTACGGGCCTGGCGTTTTGCCGCATCGACACGCTGGACCTGGAGGTTGTCCGCCAGAGCGTGCACAGCACCGTGCGGCTGCGGGATGGAGCAGTGCAGCGGGGGCCGCACAGTCTGAACCGGACAAGGACGATCGAAGCCATCGATCTTTACGGTACTTCAGCCTGACGATTTCGAGGGCGACGGCGGTTATCAGCCCTTCGTAAGGCCCGTTCTTCAAGCAATATTAACCATAACCGGGCCAAAATCCGCGCAAGCTCGGGGTGTTGGCTCGGGTGACCTTGTTGCGTTCAGGCAGTCCCATGCGTATGCGGTCAAGTCCGTCATTCTCGGTGCGCTCAGCAGGTGCTCGCGCATGGCAATGACAATCGACATGCGTGAGGCGCCGGCCGCGGTCATCGATTTTCGTGGCCTCGCGACCGCCTTTGGCCGCCGCAAGAAACTCATCGCAGCAATCACTGCGACATGTGCGCTATTGGCGCTGGTGATCGCTCTCTTCATGACCCCACGATATGTTTCGCAAATCAAGATCTTGATCGATCCACGTGGGCTACAGATTTTGCCGAACGATCTCAGCCCTGCCGCGGCGTCTGCCGACGCGACGTTCGCGGTGGTCGAGAGCCAAGTCCAGGTCATCACCTCGACGGAAGTGCTTGAGAAGGTTGTTATCAAGCTCAATCTGACCAGCGATCCCGAATTCGCCGCGAGTGACGGTGGGGATTCGGCTGGGTCATCCTCCGAGGTGGACGCGCGCACCCGAGCCGTGCTTCGCACATTGCGGAAGCGGATCGATGTTCGCAGGCCCGACCGTACATTTGTCCTCGACGTTTCGGTTTGGACGTCATCCTCTCCCGAAAAATCGAAGCAGATAGCCGACGCAATTGCTCAGGCCTATCTCGAAGTGCAAGTGCAAATGCAAACCGAGGCCGCAAGCCGGACGGCGAAAGCGCTCGAATCCCGCTTGAGCACGTTGCGCCAGAACCTGACGAACGCGGAGAAGCAGGTCGAAACCTATCGCATTCAGAACAACCTCGTTGGCGGAGAAGGGAACCTCCTGAGCGAGCGCGAGCTGACAGATCTGACCAACCAACTTTCCGCCCAGAGAATACGCGGCGCCGAACTGTTGGCGCGGATGGATATTCTTCGCAAACGCAATACGAACAACCCACCGATCGATACCATCGCGGAAGCGCTGCAATCGCAGACCATGTTCGATTTACGTGCGCGTTACGCGGAGGCCAAAAAAGCCGAAACCGATAGCGCCGTATCGCTTGGTCCGTTGCACCCGGCCGTTATTACAGCCCGTGCGCAGGTTAAGCAGATTCGCGAGCTGATCGACGCCGAGCTTGCGAGAATCCAGCGCAGTCTCGAAACGGAATATCAACGGACCAAATCGGTCGAAGGGGAGCTCAACCGGCAGATTATCGCTGCGCGGCAGGTTTCAGCATTGGGACAGCCGCCTGTTCAGAAATTGAAGGATCTGGAGAACGACGTCGCGGCACAGCGGGTCGTCTATGAAACGCTGCAGCGGCGTGCCAAGGAAGTTCGCGAAGAAGGGATGCTGGATCGGACAAATTCCCGCGTCATTTCCCCGGCGGCCATTCAGCCCGCGCAGTATGTGGTGCCACGAACACTGGTGGTGGCAGGTGGCCTCGTCATTGGATTGCTTGCGGGAATTTTTGCGGCGGCTTTCCTCAACCAGTTTGACGGCGTCAGGCGTGACGACAGGGATCTGCCCGAGCGCAGCGAGATATTCAATCTGGCGACCGTTTCGCGTAAGGCGGTCTTGGCCGCGAGCCGCGCTGATCCGAAGGCGAAAGCCCTTCATGTCGACGGGCTTGGCGATCTGCCAGGTATCCTTACTCAGGCTCTGGAGAAGTCGCCCGGTGCGATTCTGATCGTCGGAGCCAATGGTCCGGCTGCAAGTTGCGCATTCACACTCGCGCTGGCCAAACAGTTCGCCCAGCGCGGCATGCGTGCCTTAACTGTGGATGCGACGGAGACGAAACAAATTTCGAAGCAGCTTGGCCTCGAAGGCAGGCCGGGCTTCTTCGACGCGATGCGAAGCCCGGTTACCTTGGATGAGCTCGAAGTCGAGGTCGGCGAGCTTCGCGTTCTTCCGGCCGGCGCGCGCAGCAAGTCTGAACCTTCACCTCAAACTGCACTCTCGACGCAGAATGGCTGCGCACTTGCCTACAACGGCACCACCCTTATAGACGGCGGAGCGATCGACGGTCAGGACTTCGCGTCCCTGCTTTCCGTGGTTGGAATCATCCTGGTCGTGGTCGATGCAGACAGAACTCAATATGGCAAGGTTCTGAACGCTCTGCGGACAATGAATCCTTATCAGACGCGTCTGGTCGCAACGGTGCTGCAAACGTAATCACGATCAGGCGGCCACAAGCGGCCAATCCGACAAAATCGTAAAGTTCGACGTCGCATCGCTCTGACGCAACAACGCCAGCCGGTCGATCGATACCGACTGCAAGTTCAGCGACGCAAAGCGCTTCTGCAGGATATTCAGAACGACCGTGCGCTGCTCGGCGGGCAGAGAGCCCGTCAGCGTCATGTGAAAACGGAAGTCTTCGAACACGTACGGATAGCCCCAGCGATCCAGGTGCATGACCTGTCCATCCGTCAGCGCGGATATGTTACGCCGTTCTCGGTCCTCGGGTGTCAGCGGTGCACGGAAATCGTCAAACGCAGTGACGCATTCGGCGGCAAGCTGTTGGAGATCGGGACAAGGATCGCGCGGCACGACCGCGATGAAACTCCCGATAGCGCGAACGACGGGTACAATCCGGGGGATCGCGCGCGGCGCGTGGGCAAATTCTTGAATGGCTCGGGCAAGCTCATCTTCAGTCTTGCCGGATCTGAGGTTTATTGGAGCTTTCAGCGTGGCGTGAAAGCCGTATTTGCGCGGATCGACGGTGAGCTTCCTCCAGCCTTCGATTTCCGTTTCGATGCCATCGGCAAAGGGCAGCGGCTTGCCCGAGTACGCATCGTACCCAAGCAGGTCCGCGCCGAAGCGATAAAGCGCATTCTGCGCCGATGGCACAAAGTAGATGGAGTAACGGGGGTGTTGCGGCATGCGGTCCTGAGTAGCCGCTCGCTCAGGCCGGTTCAACCCTGCGTAAGGCGGGTGCTGCCGACAAAAGCCGCTGTGGTTCGGTCAAATGAACCATATGGCCACCGGCAATCGCCGCGACGACGCGAGGCCTGAGCGGCTCCTGCGCATCGACAAGAATGATGTCGGCTCGTTTTCCGGTCGCGATCTGGCCGCGATCACGCAAGCCTGTGGCCGCCGCGGGAGCACTGGAGATCAGCGCCCAGGCTTGTGGCAGAGGCAGGATGTTGTCTGCGGCCAACAGGAACGCCGCGAGCAGTGGTGCAGGGTAGTAATAGTCAGAAGCCAGAATCGAACACAGGCCTTTGCTCACCATATCGGCCGCGCTGGTCCAGCCGGTATGGCTGCCCCCGCGGACGACGTTCGGCGCTCCGAACACGGTGAAGTCGCCGGCCTCGATCGCTGCGCGCGCGGTTTCCTCATTGATCGGGAACTCGGCGATGTCGATTCCCATGGTCCGGAAACCAGCGCGCTGATCCGGCGATTCATCGTCATGGGACAGCAACGGGATGCCGTGGTCGCGGGCAATGGAGGCAAGCCGTGCAATCGAATCCGGCACATCGCTGGCTCGGGCCATGACCCGCTCGACCAGTGTGTCGAATTGACTTTCAGTGAGACCTGATCGTTCCACCATACGAGCGCGCTTCTTCGGGTTATTCATCGACGCGGCTGTCATATGCATGTGATCGTTGAAGGCGAGGAGATCGACACGTCCAGCGGCCATCCACTCGGCAATGGTTGGTTCGGCATCGAGATTGAACGTCTCCTGCCGCAGATGAAAGCGGGTATCTGCGGCGAGCCGGGGCCGCATGCCTTCGATGGCATCGAGTAGCCGGTGCGCGTTTTCGGTTCCGCGCAGGCCGGGTTCCCAGGACCATGTGGTGGCATGGAAGACAGTGGTGATGCCGTTGGCAATCGCCTGGCGGTCGCTGTCGACAAGTGCGACATCGATCGGGAAGTCGACGCTGGGACGCGGCATCATCTGGCGCTCGAACGCGTCACCATGCATGTCGACAATGCCGGGAAGAGCAATGAGGCCATTACTATTGAAGCGCAGGGAAGCTGCGCCACTGCGGGACGTTATCTCAGCGATCCTTCCGCCCACAACGTGAATGGATGCATCGACAAGATCGTTTCCAACCAGCGCTTCGCCGCCTTCAATCAAGATGTCCGTCATGTGCCAACTGCTTTCAAAACCAGATCCGGGGATGCGTTATGGCGGTATTTCTCGACGAAGGCTTCGACCGGCAGATTCCTGAAATCAGGTAATGCGGTGCGTAGGTGCTCGTGGTCCCAATCCCACCATGCCAGCGTCATCAGCTCATCTGCGATGCGCTCCGGAAACCGCCGCCGGATCGGCTTGGCGGGATTTCCCCCGACAATCGTATAGGCCGGCACGTCCTTCGTGACGACAGCACCGGCTGCGACCACCGCTCCGGTGCCGATGTTGCGGCCCGGAAGCACAATGGCGCCGTGTCCAATCCAGACGTCATGACCGAATGTCACATGGTGACTGCGCCGCCAGGCGAAGAACTCGGCTTCATCTGCCTCGCCGGGAAAGTAGGCGCTTGCGCGATAAGAGAAATGCGCTTGCGACGCGCGATGCATCGGATGATTGCCGGGATTGATTCGCGTCATCGCAGCGATCGAGCAGAACTTCCCGATGGTCGCGTAGGCGATCTGACTGTCATTCACGACGTAGGAATAATCGCCGAGCGTGACCTCGTGCAGGACGGTGCGCGCGCCAATTTCGCAATAAGCGCCGGCGCTGCTGTCACGCAGGTTCGCGGTCGGATCGATAAGCGGTTGTGCGGACAGCTGGCCGGCCATGAATGTCTATTCTCGATACGGATTTTTCCCGGTGAATGCCGGTGCATTGGACGTGAGGTCAACATCTCTTCATGACGTTTCATGACGGCATCGTGAAGTTTGGATGACAAGGGCTTTTCGTCACAGCATACGCGATTTCGGGGGAGGGCAACCGCCGCAGGCGGATGTGTCACACAACTGTAGGAAACCCACGCTAGCGAGGAATGAACTTACTGAGACGGAGTTGGCACATGCTTGAGGTAGACGGATTGACGTGCCGGTTTGGCGCGAAGACGGCCGTCGACAATGCCTCTTTCTCGGTTCAACCGGGATGCTTCGTCGGCGTGATTGGCCGTTCGGGCGCAGGAAAATCGACGCTGCTGCGAATGATCAACCGTCTGGAGAAGCCGACCGGTGGACGAATTATGTTCGAAGGCGTGGACGTGACCGCCTTGCAGGGCCGTGATCTGCGCCGCTGGCGTGCGCGCTCGGCAATGATCTTCCAGCAATTCAATCTGGTCGGGCGGCTCGATGTCCTGACCAATGTCCTGATGGGGCGTCTTGCGGGCGTGCCCCAGTGGCGATCGCTGATTCAGCTCTGGCCGCAGGACGACAAGGCCATTGCGATTTCCGCTCTCGAGCAGTTCGACATGATGCCGATGGCTGCGCAGCGCGCCGACCAGCTTTCCGGCGGCCAGCAGCAGCGCGTGGCGATTGCCCGGGCGCTGGTCCAGCAGCCTGACATTATTTTGGCGGACGAGCCGATTGCGTCGCTCGATCCGCGTAACACCCGGATCGTGATGGATGCGCTGCTGCGTATCAACAAGCATTTCGGCATCACGGTGATCTGCAACCTTCACTCGCTCGATCTGGCGCGGACATACTGCGACCGCCTGATCGGCATGTCCGCCGGGCGTATCGTGTTCGACGGAGTCCCTGCTGCACTCACCGACACGATCGCGCGCGAGCTCTACGATCTTGAGGCTGGCGAAGTGATGGACGAGACTCCGGGCTTTGCGCCCGGAACTCTCGCGCCGGCTTTCGGAACTGCCGCGGTTGCATAAGCGTGCCGATGTCGTGAAGCAGTCTTCGGATTGCGGCATGCTTTGAGTCATCGAATTCGACCTGAACCTTGCGATAACCGACCATACAGAGGACACCATGATCAATCGCCGTATCGTCATTGCGGGTGCTGCTGCGCTCGCCTTCAGCGCCACCGCTGCGTCCGCCCAGGACTGGAAGACCAAGTATCCCGAACTTACTTTCGCAGTTGTTCCTGCTGAGAACGCGTCCGGCGTTACCGAGCGCTGGGCGCCCTTCATTTCCTACCTGAGCAAGGAACTTGGCGTGAAGGTGAACCTCCGCATCGCCAATGACTACGCTGCGGTGATCGAAGGACAGCGCACCGGAACCATCCATGTTGCCAGCTACGGCTCGGCGTCGTTCGCCCGCGCGCGTCTCACAGGTGTGCATACCGACGCGTTCGCACATGACCGAAACATCGACGGCACCACCGGCTACTATTCGATGTTCTTCGTGCTGGCGAAGAGCCCTTACAAGAGCATCGACGATCTGAAGGGCAAGAACCTCGGTCTGGTCGATCCGAATTCGACCTCCGGCAACAATGTTCCGCGTTTCGAACTGAACAAGATGCAGATCACCGACGCGGAATCGTATTTCGGCAAGGTGGTTTTCACCGGCAGCCACGAAAACGCGCTCCTGGCACTCTCGCAGGGGACGGTTGACGTCGCCGCCAATCAGTGGACCGCCGATAACGACTCGACCCTTGCCCAGATGCTGACCAAGGGCATGCTGAAGAATGCCGACGGTTCGGCGATGAAGAAGGAAGACTTCCGCATCGTTCACAAGTCAGCCCCGATCCTCAATGGCCCATACGCGGTTTTGACCGACATGCCGGCCGATCTGAAGGCGAGCATCGAGAAGGCTTTCTTTGAGGCTCCTGCCAAGGACAAGGCAGCATTCGACAGGCTGTCCGACGGACAGAAGAAAGACTTCGCCCCGGCCACCACCAAGGATTGGGACGGCATGATTGAACTGATCAAGTTCGTCGATAGTCTTCGCAAGAAGAAGGCATCCTGACTGCCGGAGGGCCGGACAGATGTGCCTGTTCGGCCCTTCCTCTTTCCTGCATAGAACAGTTTCATTTTGACAATCAGCCTTTCCAGCTATCCGCCCCAGCAGATCGCGGCGCTCGAAGCCGCCTACAACACGGCTATCTCTCGCAAACGACTGCGCTTTGCGGCAGGGCTCGTCGTATTCATCGTGTTGCTGATCGTCGCGGGCTTTGGCGCTGAGGTCGCGCCGAAGACTTTTGTCGAGAAGATCGGAAATTTTGTCGGTTACTTCGACCGCATCCTGAATCTTGACACGGGCAAGCGCGTCTGGACCGATCCCGCCGAATGGTTTTGGGGCTGGCAAAAATGGCTCAAGCTGCTCGCGGAAACGCTGCTGCTGAGCTATGTCGGCACCACGATGGGCGCATTAGGTGCATTTGGCCTCAACTTCTTCGCTGCCGCCAATCTGTCGCCGCATCCCGCGTTGCGGTTTGTTGTGCGCAGGTCTCTGGAATTCTGCCGCACAGTTCCCAGCATCGTGTTTGCGCTGATCTTTGTGATTGCTTTTGGTCTAGGGCCGATGGCCGGCGTACTGGCCATCGCGATTCACTCGATAGGCGCGCTGGGCAAGCTCTATTCGGAGCAGGCCGAAAATATCGACATGAAGCCGCTCGAAGGCGTCCGCTCTACCGGCGCAAGCTGGATGTCCGCCGTCCGCTTTGCCGTGCTTCCGCAAGTGATGCCGGGTTTCGCGAGCTACACATTGCTGCGGTTCGAGATCAATGTGCGAGAAGCGTCGGTGATGGGTTTTGTCGGGGCAGGCGGCATCGGCCAGGAACTGGTCGTGGCGGTGCGCAAGTTCTTCTACTCCGATGTCAGCGCTATTCTGCTGATGATCATCGTCACCGTGTTTGTCATCGATATCTGTACCGGCTGGCTGCGCGGGCGGCTGTTCGGATCGGAGCAGCGCATATGACGCCGGCAACACGGGATCCAAAGGAGCTTGCAATTCAGTATCCGGACCTTTTCCGGGGATCGCATAGGTCACGCATTAAGGCGCTCGCTGTCGGGTTGGCCGCGATCGCGCTGTTTATCTTCGGCTGCTGGTATCTTGAATTCTCGATCGATCGCCTGGTGACCGGCTTTAGACAACTCGGCTGGTTCATCACGCTGATGATCCCACCGGACCCCGGCACGTCGTTCCCTACCTATCTTGTCGCGATGGGGGAAACGCTGTCGATCGCGTTTCTCGGCACGTTGCTGGCGGCGCTGCTGGCGCTGCCGGTCAGCCTGCTGGCGGCACGGAACATCATTCCGTCAGTTTTCCTGCGCTTTCCGGTGCGCCGCTTTCTGGATTCGATCCGGGGCGTCGATACGCTGATCTGGGCGCTGGTGTGGATCAATGTCGTGGGACTTGGACCGTTTGCCGGCGTGCTGGCGATTGCGACCTCGGATTTCGGTGCGTTCGGCAAGCTTTTCTCCGAAGCTATCGAAGGAGCCGACCGCAAGCAGGTCGAGGGTATCCGCGCAGCGGGCGGCAGCAAACTACAGGAAATTCGCTTCGGTTTGATGCCGCAGGTTCTTCCCGTGCTGGCCGGGCAAATTCTCTACTTCATTGAATCGAACACGCGCTCGGCCACTATCATCGGTATTGTCGGCGCCGGGGGCATCGGGTTGCAACTGGCCGAACAAATCCGTGTGCTGGAATGGCAGAAAGTCTCGACCCTGATCCTGATGATTCTGGCTGCAGTCGCTGTGATCGATTTGATCTCAAGCCGCCTGCGCTTTGCGATCATCGGTCGCGCCGGCGAAGCGCGGCACTAAATTTCAAGCCTTACCTGTTCTCGATGACGAACTGGACGCGCTCCGCCGCGAAGCGAGCGCGGGTGGTGAGCAGGGGCGTCCCATTCGGCTCCGCATCCAGGCTGTCGGCGACCAGAACAGGGCGGCCAAGGGCGAGATCAAGCCGCGTCGCATCAGCGGCATCGGCGATAGAAGCGGAGACATTGGTCCATTCGCGGCGATAATCACGCACGCCAAAATGCGCGAGCAGCTTGGTCATTGAACGGGTCTTCTCATAGACCCGTCCGCCGTCGGTGAAACGGTTCGCGTCGAGCCATGTGGTTCCAAGACAGATTGGAACACGGTTCGCCATGCGCAACGCATCGATCCGGAGCAGCGGCGCATCCGTCTTGAGCCCCAGCCGTTTGGCAAGCTCGCGTGTCGCGGGTTCGACTGACGCACTCAGCAATTGACCGCTGGCCTCAAGACCGCCAGCGCCAACGATCTCGGAAAAACGGGTTCGCGAGCGCAGCGGGTAGGCGATACGCGGAGCCTCGACATAGGTGCCGCTGCCACGCTCCGCGCGGACGAGCCCGCGCTCGGCCAGCGCCGCCAGCGCGCGCCGCACCGTGTGACGGTTGACACGGTGTATTTCCGCAATTTCCAGTTCACCGGGAAGGCGTGTATCGCGGGCATAGGTTCCGTCGGCGATGGCCTGCTCGATGGAATCCGCGACGCGGCGCCAGAGTGCGACACCGGTCGCGGGCTCTCCTGACAAACTCATGGATGCAACGGCATGTTGGGGCGGCCAATTCCAGACGCTGTGAAAATCATTTCGACGTCACCAGTTTGTCATGGCACTGCGTTACGAAGTTGTCTACTAACATAGACAACTTGGAATCGGCAAGCTGGACATGACCCAACCGCACGCCACACCGGAAACCTGTCGCCGTAACGCGATGTCCGTGCTTGCGCATACCCCGACGGAGCGGATTTCGGCCTGCCTCGAAGCGCTCGATGTTCCGTCTCACGAAACAGCCCGGCAGCCCGAGAACGGGCTTGTCATGGTTCGGGGCCGGATCGGCGGTGACGGCGCGCCTTTCAATCTCGGCGAGGCCAGCGTTTCACGCGCAGCGGTGCGGCTAGCCTCCGGTGAACTTGGCTTCGGCTATGTGCTGGGGCGGGATGGTGAGAAGGCGAGGCTGATCGCCTTGTGCGATGCGCTGATCCAGAACAGCGGTTTCAAGGCTGATGTCGAACAAAAGGTCATTGCTCCGTTGCGTCGCGAGCTTGAAGACGCGCGATTGCGGCAAGCGGCGGAGACTGCGGCGACCCGCGTCGATTTCTACACGCTGGTCAGGGGTGAGGGCTGATGACACTCAATGCCAGCCTTGGCTCCAGTGGTGGCTTTGTCGATCCAGTACAGTCATCGCAATCCGTGTTCCGCAGCGTGATGAACGCGCTGGCGCGCCCCGGCTCGGTCCAGACCGTCGCTGAGGAAGTTCATGCACCGTCGTCGATGATGACCGCCACTGCCGCCGTTTCGCTGGCCCTGTTCGACCACGACACGCCCATCTGGATTGACGACCGCTTTCACGCCGAACCCGCGATTGATACATGGCTGCGGTTTCAGACAGGTGCCCCGTTGACAAGCGATGCATCCCGCGCCGCCTTCGCCCTGATACATGATGGCGCGGCGTTGCCTGACTTCGAAGGTTTTTCGCTTGGGACTCCGGAATATCCGGATCGATCGACCACGCTGGTGATTCAGGTTGGCACGCTGACGGAAGGACCGGCTCAGACCTTGAGCGGTCCCGGTATTCGCGGCACCTCGACATTGCGCGCGGGCGGGCTGCCTTCCGATTTTGCCGAGCGCATGCAGGCCAACCACGCGCTGTTTCCCCGTGGTGTTGACCTGCTGTTGGTGTGCGGGGCTGAGCTGGTGGCGTTGCCGCGCAGTACGCTCATCACTGCGAGAGGGGCCTGATCCATGTACGTTGCTGTCAAAGGCGGCGAGCGCGCCATAGAGAATGCACACCGGCTGCTCGCGCATGAGCGTCGTGGCGATCCGCAAGTTCCCGATCTTTCACTGTCACAGATTTCCGGGCAGCTCTCGCTGGCCGTGGATCGTGTCATGACCGAAGGTTCGCTTTACGATCGCGAACTTGCCGCGCTGGCAATCAAACAGGCGCGGGGCGACATGATAGAGGCGATCTTCCTGCTACGCGCATTCCGGGCGACACTCCCCCGTTTTGGCGCGACCGAACCGCTCGACACTGCAAATATGCAGGTGCGCCGCCGCATCTCGTCGACATTCAAGGATGTGCCCGGCGGGCAGATTCTGGGGCCGACATTCGATTACACCCATCGATTACTTGATCCCTCGCTTGCGGAAGGTGTGGCGATCCCGGAGCCGGCACAGGGTGTCATTGACGACGTTCCGATGCCGCGCGTGACCGATATTCTCGGTGCAGATGGCCTGATCGAGCCGTCTCCGGAAGCAGACGCCGATCAGCCAGTCGGCGATCTCACGCGGGAGCCGCTGAGCTTTCCGGCGGATCGCGATCTGCGGCTGCAAAATCTTGCGCGGGGCGATGAAGGTTTTCTGCTGGCGCTGGGCTATTCGACCCAGCGTGGCTTTGGCCGGACGCATCCATTCGCAGGCGAGATTCGCTTTGGCGAGGTCGAGGTCGAGTTTGTTGCGGAAGATGCTGGCTTCGCAGTACCGCTCGGCTCGATCACGCTGACGGAGTGCCAGATGGTCAACCAGTTCAAGGGCTCGGCGGAGCAGCCGCCGTGCTTTACGCGTGGCTATGGCCTGGCCTTCGGGCAGAGCGAACGCAAGACCATGTCGATGGCGCTGGTCGATCGTTCGTTGCGTTCACGCGAGTTGGGTGAAGAGGTGCGCTCGCCTGCGCAGGACGAGGAATTCGTGATGTCCCATTCCGATAATGTGCAAGCGACAGGCTTCGTCGAGCACCTGAAACTTCCTCACTACGTGGATTTCCAGTCCGAACTCGGCCTGCTGCGGAAACTGCGCAAGGAATTCGAGGCTGCCAAGGACAGCGACGTTTCGCTGGCGGAGGCCGCCGAATGAATGCGCCCGTCTATAACTTCGCGTACCTCGATGAGCAGACCAAGCGGATGATCCGCCGCGCGATCCTCAAAGCAATCGCCATTCCAGGCTATCAGGTGCCGTTCGCCAGCCGCGAAATGCCGATGCCGTACGGCTGGGGCACCGGCGGCGTGCAGGTGACGGCGGCGATCCTCGGCCGCGAGGATACCCTGAAAGTGATCGACCAGGGTTCCGACGACACCACGAATGCGATCTCGATTCGCAAATTCTTCGAGAAGACAGCGAACGTGAAAACCACCACGGTCACATCGGATGCGACCGTGATTCAAACCCGGCATCGCATCCCGGAAACAGCGTTGAATGATAACCAAGTGCTGGTCTATCAGGTGCCAATCCCGGAGCCGCTGCGGTTTCTTGAACCGCGCGAGACGGAGACGAGGCGTATGCACGCGCTTGGGGAGTACGGCTTGATGCACGTCAAGCTGTACGAGGACATCGCGCGCCACGGCCACATCGCAACGACCTATGCCTATCCGGTGAAGGTCAACGAGCGATACGTGATGGATCCGTCCCCGACGCCGAAGTTCGACAATCCAAAAATGGATGACTGTGAGGCTTTGCAACTGTTTGGTGCCGGACGTGAGAAGCGCATCTATGCGATTCCGCCGCATACCAAAGTCACATCGCTCGATTTCGAGGATCATCCGTTCGAAACCTACCGCTTCGACGCGCCTTGCTCATTGTGCGGATCGAAGACGTCCTATCTCGATGAAGTTGTGGTCGACGATCGGGGCGGCCGGATGTTCGTGTGTTCCGATACGGACTATTGCGAAACGCGCCGCGCGGACGGCCATCAGGGCGCCGGCTTCGGCGCCGACCATCAGGTGACATGATGCGTGACGACGATCAGCCGCTCCTTATCTGCGAAGGCTTGAGCAAGTCGTACGGCCGGCACCTCGCCTGCAAGGACGTCTCGTTTCAGCTTTATCCAGGCGAGGTGCTCGCGATCGTCGGAGAGTCCGGCTCGGGTAAATCGACGCTGCTACAAATGTTGTCAACGCAGCTTCACCCGAGCAAAGGCCGTGTAGCTTACCGTATGCGAGATGGCGTTACGCGCGACCTTGCAACCCTGGGTGAGGCGGAGCGGCGGTTTCTGTTCCGCACCGACTGGGGCTACGTGCATCAGGATCCAGCGATGGGTCTGCGCATGGCGGTATCGGCGGGCGCGAATGTCGGCGAGCGGCTGATGGCGGTCGGCTGGGGGCATTACGGTAAAATTCGTGAAATATCGTCGTCATGGTTGCAGCGTGTCGAGATTTCGACCGATCGGATCGATGATGCGCCGAAGACCTATTCCGGCGGCATGCGGCAGCGGCTTCAGATTGCCCGCAACCTCGTTACCGAACCGCGTCTTGTCTTCATGGATGAGCCGACTGGAGGGCTCGATGTTTCCGTTCAGGCGCGACTGCTCGATCTTGTGCGCGGACTGGTCAACGAACTCGGGCTTGCAGTCGTGATTGTAACGCATGATCTCGCGGTGGCCCGGCTGTTGTCGCATCGAGTCATGGTGATGAAGGGCGGCGAGGTGATCGAGACAGGCCTGACGGATCAGGTGCTTGACGATCCGCACGAGCCTTACACGCAGCTTCTTGTTTCCTCGATCCTGCCTGCATGAGTGGCCCATGTCTCCGATGATCGAAATCTCGAATGCGAGCAAGACGTTTACGATGCATCTGCAGAACGGCGTCCGGCTGCCGATCGTGTCGGGTGTCTCGATGCGGGTCAATGCGGGAGAATGCGTGGTCCTGTCCGGACCGTCAGGCGCGGGCAAGTCGTCCATCCTGAAAATGATTTTCGGCAACTATCGCTGCGATGAAGGGCATATCTTGGTGCGCCACAACGAAGCGATGATCGATATTTCCACAGCGCAGCCTCGCGATATTTTGCGGGTCCGCAGACGAACCATCGGCTATGTCAGCCAGTTCTTGCGTGCCGTACCCCGTGTTGCCACGCTTGATGTTGTCGCGGAGCCACTTATCGCGAACGGCATCGCGCGCGACGATGCTCGTTCGAAGGCCGGCACATTGTTGAGCCGTCTCAACATCCCGGAGCGGCTTTGGACATTGCCGCCATCGACCTTTTCCGGGGGCGAACAGCAGCGCGTTAACATCGCCCGTGGCTTTATATCCGACATGCCGATCTTGCTGCTCGATGAGCCGACCGCCTCACTCGATGGCGTCAACCGAAAGATTGTCGTGGATCTGGTTGCTGAGAAGAAAATGCGCGGCGTGGCGATGGTGGCCATCGTTCACGACGACGAGGTTCGTCATCTGATTGCCGATCGTGTCATAGACGTCATGTCATTCGCGGCGGCGGCATAAGAGGAAAAGAATGGTCTCCGAACGGAACGAAAGCATCTTTAGCAACGCACGCGTGGTCCTGAGGGACCGCGTCATCGAACGGGGCTGGGTTGCAGTCGCTCAAGGCGCGATCGCCGAGATTGGCGAGGGTGACGCACCTGAGCGCGGCGAGGATATGGGAGGCGATCTTCTGATGCCGGGGCTGATCGAACTGCATACCGATCACCTGGAAGCTCACTATGTGCCGCGGCCCAAGGTGTTCTGGGACCCGGTGGCGGCAGTGGTGTCTTATGACGGGCAACTCGCCACCAGCGGCATCACCACGGTTCTGGATTCCTTGCGCGTCTGGCGTGAGGAAGGTGCGGAGGATGTCGATGGTCAGGCAGGCATCCTGGCGGAAGCTATTTCTTCGGCGCGCGATGCAAAGTTGCTGCGCGCAGAGCATTTCCTGCATCTGCGTTGTGAAATTCCGATGCCGAGCGTCGTCGAGGAAGCGGAGGAACTGGTCGGCCGGCCGGATATACGGCTGATGTCGCTGATGGATCACACGCCGGGCCAGCGCCAGTTTCGCGACGAAGGCAAGCTGCGTGATTATTATCGCGGCAAGAGCGGCGGTCTGACGGACGCAGAACTTGATGTAAGGTTCGAGCGCCGTTTTGCCTACCAAAAGACTTATGGTGAAACCAACATGCGCGCGATCGTGGCGCTTGCGCACAGCTACAATATCCCGCTTGCCAGTCATGACGACACCACCGAGGAGAATGTCGCCGATGCAATCCGCGACCGCGTCTCCGTCGCCGAATTCCCGACCACGATGGAAGCGGCGCGGGGGCTTCACCAGGCAGGCATCGCCGTTCTGATGGGCGCACCGAATGTCGTGCGTGGCGGTTCGCACTCTGGCAATATTGCCGCTGTCGATCTTGCCCGCGAGGGGTTGCTCGACATCATGTCGTCTGACTATATCCCGTCGAGTCTTCTCATGGCGGCGATGCAGTTGCCCCAGCATGTGCCGGCGATTGATCTGGCAGCAGCGGTGCGAACCGTCACTAAAACCGCCGCGGAAGCTGTTGGCCTCTCTGACCGGGGTGAAATCGTTGCCGGTAAACGCGCGGATCTGATCCGCGTGCATCTTGCACAAGATCTGCCGGTGGTGCGCAGCGTTTGGCGTGAAGGACATCGTGTAGCATGACCGATATTGCGACACTGTCCGCGCCAAGCATGGATTTGATCGGGCCGGGCCGGTTGGTTCTGGTTGTTGGCCCAAGCGGAGCGGGCAAGGATACTCTGATTGGGCTTGCACAGGCAGCCTGTGCCGGCGACATCAAGGTCGTCTTCCCGCAGCGGGTTGTCACCCGAGAGGCCTCGTCGTTCGAAAACAATGAGGCCGTCAGCCCGATGCAATTCGGACAGATGCTTGCGCACGGCGACTTTGCCTTTCAGTGGGAGGCGCATGGCTTGCGCTATGGTGTGCCGCGCTCGATCGTCGATGATATCCGGGCCGGACATGCCGTCGTCGTGAACGCGTCTCGCACCATTGTCGAGTTTGCGCGCAGATCATATGCCAACGTGACGGTGGTCTCGGTGACGGCTCCGCCGGAAGTCCTTGCGCAACGTCTTGCTGCAAGGGCGCGCTCCAGCGATGGTCAACTGGATGAGAGGCTTCGCAGGGCCGTTATTGCGGCAGTACCCGATGTCGTCATCGAGAACATCGGCCGGGCGGAGGACCACGCGGCCGAGCTTTTGCAAGTGATAAGGCGCCACTAAGAGTCATCGGCGGTCAGACGCCGCCGCTATTCGCGCGCAGCACTTGATCGTTGACCCAGCCTCCGTCAGGGCCTGCAGGGAGCGACATAACGCCGACTCGGAATTCGCGGATCGGATACCGAAGAACACCGCCGCTCAAATCTGAACCGGCGGCACGCGCTATCAACAAGCCATGGAATTATCCGCTATGCCATGGTGCCGGCATAACGCGGCAACTCTGCGGATTTGTCCGGTTTAAGCACGCCCATTACGGCGCGTGCGTGTCCGAGGCTGATAACCGCGATGTCGCGGGTGGGCTGGCCGGCGCGCGGCTGCGCTTTCTCGACCAACAACATCCCGCCTTCTTCATAAATTTTGACAGTGCCTACGCCGGTCCACAGCGTTTCGCGGGCATTATAAAAATCTTCAACGCTCTCCGTAGTGAATGCGATCTGGTCGACCGCGAGTTTGTAACCCAGGCGTTCAAATCGGCTGACGATATCTGCATCGGACATTTTGATGCGTGTGCGGGGCAGGCTCAACTTGGTTTTCCTCCGTACAGGTCAATGCAGGAGAGCTCCGTTGCTCGGGCCGGAAGGTGCGACGACCTGTGCTTGCGTAAAGAATCGCGCTGTTCATGGCGTCGTTGTTGGCGCTAGGTTCAAGCTGACAGGTATCCAAGTAAAGCCCATTGTTTGGAAAATTATCCGGCGTCCTGCGGGTCGGAACGGAAATTGGTGCGTCGCACACTATCGGGGGTGCGGTCACAAACTTGTGCCGGAGGCTCCGAAAAATGGATGACACCACCCCGAAAGTCCGTGTTAGCTTCAGAGTAGGCGGTGGCGCAAAGTCCCGTCTGGAATGGGAAGGAGACCAAGAAAATGGCCTGGAAGACTCCAAAGATCGTCGAAGTGCCAGTTGGTATGGAAATCAACATGTACGCCTGCGCGGCGCGGAAGTAAGCCGCGTATCGTTAACAGTTCAGTAGCTGAGCTGTCCGGTTTGCGTCAGGAATTCTTCCCATCGGGAGCATTCCTGCGCGACACCGGTTTTTATTGCGTCTGTGACACCGAGTTCCGTGACATGAGATATCGTCACGATGAAGTTCGGTCGCATTGATCGAGCGCGGAGCTTATTTATGCGCGTCGTCGTTCTTGGGGCTGCGGCGGGCGGCGGTGTTCCTCAATGGAATTGTAATTGCGAGGTTTGCCGCGCGGCCCGCGGCTCGCAGCCTGAACTGCAGGCGACCCAGGCCTCGATTGCAGTAAGCGCTGACGGCGAGCACTGGTTTCTGATAAACGCCTCGCCTGACCTGCGCCAGCAGGTGATCGCGACGCCACAGCTTCATCCCAAGACGGGCCATCTCCGCCATAGCCCGATTGCCGGCGTTATCCTGACCAACGGCGAGGTCGATGCTGTTGCCGGGCTTTTGTCGCTCCGTGAGGGCTGGCCATTCACGATCTATGCCCATCAGCGCGTGCTTTCCGTTCTCAAGTCGAACAGTATTTTCAACGTGCTCGACGAGAAGCGGGTGCGGCGCCAGCCGATTGAGTTTGATACGGCGTTCCAACCCGTGCTTCCGGACGGGTCACCGTCGGGGCTCGAAATCCTGCCGTTTGCCGTTCCCGGTAAGCGCGCCTGGTATCTCGAAAGCGCGCCACAACCTGAGAGCGATGAGCCCGGCGATACGCTCGGGTTGCGGATAATCGACAAAAGAAGTGGACAGTATCTTTATTTTCTCGCGGCCTGCGCAGGGCTTACTCCCGATCTCAGGCAGCGGCTTCAGGCCGCTCCTTTAATCTTTTTCGACGGTACACTCTGGCGCGACGATGAATTGATCGCCGCCGGGCTGGCGGTAAAAACCGGCCAGCGCATGGGGCATATGGCGATGTCCGGTGAGGACGGCGCCATTGCGGCGCTTGCGGACCTCGGCATCGCGCGCAAGATATTTCTGCATATCAACAATTCGAATCCAGTTCTGTTTCCGGACTCCGCAGAGCGAAAAGCCGCCGAGAGTTCAGGATGGCAGATTCCCTCGGACGGAATGGAGATCACCATTTGATCGCAACGAGTGTGTTCGCATTGAAGGCAGGCACGCCGCTCGCATCGGCGGATGATCTTGAAGCCGCGCTGCGGCAGATCGGGGCGACCCGGTATCACAACCTGCATCCGTTTCACCGGCTGCTGCATGGCGGCAAGCTGAACAAGGGGCAGGTGCAGGCCTGGGCGCTTAATCGCTACTATTATCAAAGTTCCATTCCCATCAAGGACGCGGTGGTGATCTCGCGTTTCCGCGATCGCAACATCCGGCTCGAGTGGCGGCACCGCATCGAAGATCACGACGGAGATGTTGGCACCGAAGGTGGCATCGAGCGCTGGCTGAAGTTGACCGAGGGACTCGGGCTGGACAGTGCCTATGTGGAATCCGCGGAGGGTATTCTCCCGGCGACGCGCTTCGCAGTCGATGCCTACGTTCATTTCGTCCGCGACAAGACTCCGCTGGAGGCGATCGCATCCTCGCTGACCGAGTTATTCGCACCGAACCTGCATGAGGAGCGAATTTCGGGAATGCTCGCGCATTACGATTTCATTAATCCGAACATCATGAGTTATTTCAAGCGGCGGATGGAACAGGCGCCGCGAGACGCGAACTTCGCTCTCGATTTCGTCAAGCGCCATACGGCGACGCCGCAGGAAAGGGAAGCGGTTTGCAATGCGCTGATCTTCAAGACCAACGTGCTGTGGGTCCAGCTTGATGCACTCTATCACGCGTACGTCGATGGCCACGTGCCTCCGGGCGCTTTTGTGCCGGAGCAGGCCTGATGGCATTGCGGAGCCGCCGGATCGACATAAGTGAAGGGAGCCGGCCCGTGCTGGCCCGGCACGCCAAGCTCAAGTTCGACGAAGCCCGGCGAGTCTGGGTCATTCTGGTGCCGGAGCGGGTGCTCGCGCCGGACGAGATTGCGGTGGAAATCCTGCAACTCTGCGATGGTGTTCGAACTGTCGATCAGATCATCGATGTGCTCGCTGCCAAGTATGCCGCCGATCGTGGTATGATCGGCGCGGACGTCATAGCCATGCTGCGGGACCTCGCCGAGAAGGGGTTTCTTGCGGAGGCACAGGATAGGAAATCATGAGCCCGACGCTCGCCGATGCTTCCCCTGTTCACGCCGATCCGGCGGATGGATTGGCGGTGCTGGAACAGCGTAAATCGCAGGCAGAAACGTTCGGCATCCCCCTGGCTGTTCTGGCGGAGTTGACACACCGCTGTCCTCTGCAGTGTCCCTATTGCTCGAATCCGGTGGAGTTGGAGCGCGGGAGCGCGGAACTGTCCACCGAGGAGTGGAAGCGCGTGCTGAGTGAACTCGCCGCAATCGGCGTGCTTCAGATTCATTTTTCCGGCGGTGAACCCACGGCGCGGAAGGATCTGGTCGAACTCGTTCAGCATGCGACCGATGTTGGCCTGTATACGAACCTCATCACTTCCGCTGTCTTATTGACGAAGGACAAGCTGGCTGCTTTGGCCGATGCCGGGCTGTGCCACGTGCAGATCAGTTTCCAGGGCAGCGAGCGGGGCACCGCCGACCGCGTCGCAGGATTGAGAGACGCGCACGCGAAGAAGATCGAGGTTGCGGGTTGGACGCGCGAACTTGGCCTGCCGTTGACGGTCAACGCTGTGATGCATCGCCAAAATCTGTTTCAGCTTGCCGACATTATCCAGATGGCCGTCGATCTCGATGCCGATCGGCTGGAAGTCGCTAACGTGCAGTATTACGGCTGGGCGCTAAAGAACCGCGCTGCATTGATGCCGACGATGCAACAGATCGAGGAAACCTCCCGCATCGTCGAGGAAGCCGAGGTGCGGCTGAAGGGTATCCTCGCCATCGACTACGTCGTCCCGGATTACTACGCACTGCGTCCAAAGAAATGCATGGGAGGCTGGGGGCGGCAGTTCTTCAATATCTCGCCGTCGGGCAAGATATTGCCATGTCACGCGGCGGAAACGATTACCGGCCTCGCGTTTGAATCAGTGCGTGATCACTCTATCGCCTGGATCTGGCAGAATTCGGAAGCATTCAATCGCTATCGCGGCACCGGCTGGATGCCTGAGCCTTGTCAGAGCTGCGAGTACAAGGAGATCGATTATGGCGGTTGCCGCTGTCAGGCATTTGCGCTGACCGGCAATGCCGGCAACACCGATCCGGCCTGTGCATTGTCGCCGGCTCACGAGCAGATATTCAAGACAGCTATGACAGAGGCGGCCGGAGACAACCGCCGGTTCATCTACCGGAACTTTGCAGGCGGCACATTCGAGGCAGATCCACATGGGGCCTGACGCCGCTGACACCGCCTCGTCCAAAAAGGCTGACAGGTTTGCGCCGCTGACGGTGCAGCATCTTGCGGTGGGCGAGGGCCACGAACTTTATGTGGAGACAGTTGGCCGCACCGACGGCATCCCGGTGGTCTATTTGCACGGCGGCCCCGGTAGCGGTTGCCAGCCTGACCATCGCCGGTTGTTCGATCCGCTTCGCTTTCATGCAGTGCTGTTCGACCAGCGCGGGGCAGGCAGGAGCCGCCCGAAGGGATCGCGCAAAGATAACACGCTGCCGCATTTGATTGCCGACATGGAAATCATCCGCTCGACGCTGCGCTTTGAGCGGTGGCTGGTTGTCGGCGGGTCGTGGGGCGCAACATTGGCTCTCGCCTATGCGCAGGCGCATCCGTCGCGCGTCAGCGGCATCGTGCTGCGCGCGACTTTTCTGGGCACCCGCGATGAGCTGGAATGGACATTCATCGGCGGCTTGCGGCGCTTCTATCCTGACCTGAACGATGATTTTCTCAGCCTGCTGCCGCCAGACGAGCGCGACCAGCCGCTCGACGCCTATTGGCGGCGCATTCTCGATCCCGATCCAGCCATCCATGGACCGGCGTCCCGCGCGTGGCACGACACCGAGCGTATTCTGTCGGAACACAAGCCTTCGAAAACACGGCTGGACTTTGCTGCGGTGGCGAATGATGCCCGCGGTCTTCCGTCGTCGCCGTTTATGGAAGCGCACTACTTTCAGAACAACTGCTTCATGAAACCTGGACAACTTTTGGAAAATGCCGGACGCCTGCAGGGCATTCCGGGAATTGTCGTGCAAGGCCGCTACGACCTCCTGTGCCCGCCATCAACAGCCCACGCGCTGCTCAAGGCATGGCCCGGTGCAAAGCTGAGAACGGTCGAGACTGCGGGGCATTCGCTTTATGACCCCGGTGTCAGGGATGCCGTCGTTGCAGCCATCGAAGAGCTGTCGCGCATCTAGCGCGATGCAAAAGTGCTTTTTCCAATTGCAAAGCGAACAGAAAATATCCGACACTGCGACCAAAGGCTCACGCGTACCGCTCCATAGTCGGTGCGTGATAAGAGCCTTTTTCACAGGGAGGAATGAATGACGAAGTTAGCATCTACGTCGCGCAGCATGCTGCTCGCGAGTGCCTTTGCCGGCTTGTTTGCGCTGAGTGCTCACGGTCAGCAGCCTGCCGCTTCCAGTTCATCAGCCCCGGCAGCAGCGCCTGCACCGGCTGCTCCAGCGGCTGCGTCGCCGGCACCCGCCGCGACTGCACAGGTCCCGGCTGCATTGCCGCCCGGTTCACCTTTGATCGGACGCCCGGACAATGCGGCGGCCGCCAAGCTGGCGCCGGTTGCACCGCCACCCATTCCGGCTGCCGCTGACAAGTTGCCGACGGCCAAGCTGAAACTGCCGCCCGGGTTCAACATTGAAGTTTACGCATCGGGCATGGCGAATGCGCGTTCGCTCCGGGAAGGCGACAAGGGTACGGTGTTTGTCGGCAGCCGGCTGGTCGACAAGGTCTACGCCATCACCAGCAAGGATGGAAAGCGCAGCGTCAAGATTCTTGCCTCGGGTCTTTATCGACCAAATGGGCTCGCTTTTCACAACGGTACGCTCTACATCGCCGAGCTGTCGAAGATATCGAAGATCGAGAATGTCGAGGACAAGCTGGATAATCCGCCGAAGCCCACGCTGATCTATGACGACCTGCCGAAGGACGAGGCGCACGGCTGGAAGTTCATTGGCATTGGGCCGGACAACAAGCTTTATGTTCCGATTGGCCAGCCCGGAAACAACGTCATGCCGAGCGACAAGCATGCGCAGATTCGCCGTATGAATCTCGATGGCTCTGGTGTTGAGGTTGTCGCGCTCGGCGTGCGCAACACAGTCGGCTTTGACTGGAATCCGGCGACGAAAGAGCTGTACTTCACCGACAACGGACGTGACTGGCTGTCAGAAGATCTTCCGGAAGACGAACTTAATCGCGTCAAGAAGGTTGGTGAGCACTTCGGATCGCCGTACTGCTATCAGGGTAACTTCACCGACCCTGAATTCGGATGGGGCCGCGCCTGCTCGGAGTTCACAGCGCCCGTCGGCCTGATGGGACCGCATACAGCTGCGCTGGGTATGCGTTTCTATACCGGCGACATGTTCCCGAAAAACTACAAGAACACGATTTTCGTGGCGCGTCACGGATCGTGGAACAAGAGCAAGAAGGAGGGCGGCGACGTGGTCGCTGTCACGCTGAACAAGGATGGCACTGTTAAATCGATGCAGCCATTCCTCACAGGCTTCCTTGAAGACAACAAGTATATCGGCCGTCCTGTCGACGTACAGCAGATGAAGGACGGTTCACTTTTGGTCTCCGACGACTGGAATGGTGCGGTCTATCGCATCACCTACGGCAAGCAGAAGACCGCCTCGCGATAACTCATCAGCATCAAAAGCCGGAAGCGGAAACGCTTCCGGCCCCCTGAAGCGTGCCGCAATAGCAGCGGCATGACACTTATTGGACTGTCCGATGCACCATCTGCTGGTTTTTCTCGCCCTGATTGTCGCTTCTGCCGGAGCATCGGCCGAGACGCTGCAGGAACGCATGGCGCCTTGTCTTGCTTGCCACGGCGAGACGGGGAAATCAGAAATCGAGAACACGCCGTCGCTTGGTGCACAGCAGCCGGCGTATGTGCTGATCCAACTTTATATGTTTCGCGAGAAACTGCGGACCTTCGAAATCATGAACGAAATGGCGAAACCGCTGACTGATGACGATTTGCGCGCGTTCTCTGATTTTATTGCGGCATTGAAGAAGCCTTCATCGCCCGATGATTCAGGAGATCCGGCGCGCATGCAGCGGGCACAGGCACTGGCACAGCAGCACCGCTGCAATACCTGTCACAACACCGATTATGCAGGGCGCGACAATATCCCGCGCATCGCCAATCAGCGCGAGGATTATCTCGCCAAGACCATGCGGGAATACAAGGACAACAGCCGCCATGGCTATGATGCGACCATGGCAGACGTCCTTCAGCCGGTCACCGACGAGCAGATCGCCGATCTCGCTTACTACATCGCGCGTGTACGATAGGTGCGCGTCACGCATCTCTTAATTTGGCAAAGTGACCTCAACGGCTATCCCGGAATACCAGGCCGCGAGGTCGGCGATGTCGGCGTCTGACAGCGGCTTTGCCACGACATTCATATTCTCTTCCTTGCGCTCCTCAGAGCGGAAGGCCTTAAGCTGCTTCTCCAGGTACATCGCGGGCGAACCCGCAATGTTGGGCGCAATCGGAATCTTCGCGATGCCGTCGATGCCGTGACAGGCCGAGCACATTTGGGCCTTCTTTCGTCCAGCCTTGGCGTCACCCGCGGCCTGCGCTGTGCTGGCCACCCCGTTCAGCGTCAGCAGAACAAGCAGGAAGGCCAGATATGGTGCGGTGTGTTTGTTTGGTTTTGTTCGCATGAACTGCTTTTCTTGTTGTTGGGTCGGCTCTGCCGTGAACCGGAGGGCCGGTTCACGGCAGGCGGCGTGTGCCTTACTTCTCTTCGTAGGTAATACGATACAGCGCGCCGGCGAGATCGTCCGACACCAGAAGTGAGCCGTCGCGAAGCGTTGCGACGTCTACCGGGCGACCGGTGTATTCGCCATCCGGCGTCAACCAGCCGGAGGCGAAGACCTCGGTCTTGTCGGCGCTGCCGTCAGGCTTGAGCGATGTGAACATCACGCGCGCTCCAATTGGATCGGTCCGATTCCACGATCCATGCTGGGCCGAGAAGATGCCGCCGCGATATTTCGCGGGGAACGATTTGCCATTGTAGAACACCATGCCGAGGTCAGCGGCATGGGCGTCCATCTCCACTTCAGGATAGACCACGTTGGCGGGCGGCGTATCGGCCTTGTACTCGACGGTGCGAACCTTGCCGCCGCCGAAATAGGGGAAGCCGAAATTCTGTCCGGGCTGCGTAATGCGATTCAGCTCCCCCGGAGGAATGTTATCGCCCATCCCGTCGACCTGATTATCCGTGAACCAGAGCTGATTGTTCTTCGGATTGAAGTCCATGCCGACGGAGTTGCGGATACCTCCGGCATAAACCTCGCGGTTCTTGCCGTCCTGATCCATTCTGATGATCCCGCCAATGCCATTCTTCGCGAAGCCATCGAGTTTGTTCTTCGCCGGCACGTTGAACGGCTGCCCGAGCGAGATGTAGATCTTGTTGTCCGGGCCGATGCGGCAGACCCGCGCGGTGTGATTGAAGCTTTCGTCCTCTTTCGGGATCAACTCACCTTGCGGGACGACGACGGCCACGGCGATGTCGGGGCTTTCATAGAAGAATTCTGCCGCCGGGAAATTGAGAACGCGATTCTGTTCGACAACGAAGAGGAAGCCATCCTTGGAGAAGCAGACGCCGTTCGGAATGGTGAAATTCACCGAAGGCGCGAACTCCTTCACTTCCTCCGCAAAGCCAGCCTTGCCGCGGTCGGTCACCGCATAGACCTTGCTCTTGCGCGTGCCGACGAATGTCACGACGCCTTGCGGTCCGACGGCAATATGCCGTGCGTCCGGCACCAGTGCGTAGAGGCTGATCTTGAATCCTGGTGGTAATTTGATCTTGGCGAGATTGGCCTTGATCGCATCGACCTTTCGGCCTGTCTGCGGCACAGTTGGTATTTCGGTAACGCCTGTTTTCTGAAAGTTGCCGAGCTTGTCGAGATTGTTGTTTTGCGATTGAGCCGACGCCGAAATTGCCGAAGCGCAAAGAAACGCTGCGGCGGCAACCGAATTCAGAGCATGATGTTTGAAAGCGTAAAACATAATTTATCCTCCCGGGGAGTTTGGCTTTTTGACGTTTTACGGGGCGAGAGCGTATCGCAGGTTTGCGGTGACGCAAGACGAGCCGCGCGTAAATCATTCTGGCGCCGCAACATGAAAATTACATCGCGTGATTGTGATTTGCGATTTCAGCAACGCGTGACGCGAGCGTTCCTGAGGTCGTAGACGGCAGAAACAAAAAGGCCGCCCTATCGGGCGGCCTTTCATGTTGGGTGTAATTGAAATTAGCGGGCCTTAAGAAATTCCGCGACATTCAGCAGCACGAACTCATTGTCATCAGCCTTGTTAGGCTCACGGCTGGTGGAGAACGGCAAATTGTTGTCGTTGCCGACGATGATGTGCGTCTGATCCACGACATCGACGTTCTCGATGGTCCAGAAGGGGAAGGTGAGGACGCCTTCGTTCAGCGGCTTGCGCGCCTTCTTGTCCGGATCCGCAATTTTCATCAGGTCGATATAGCCGATCTTGCGGACCGGACCGTTGGCATTGGCGTCGGTCATTTCGATCTTGTAGACGCGCTTGAACTTGGCGATATCGTGGAAGCAGTCAGGCTTCTTCGGGCCTTCGCAAGCCTTGTCGGCGGTGCCTTCGCCGTTGTCGCGCTCGATCACCATCGCGGTGGTCGCATCGATCATGTTGAAGTCGCCGATCGCGAGGCCGTTGCTCTCGAGAACGTACTTCCAGTGACGGCCGGTCCACTTGCCCGCGCCGACATCGAACTCGAGAATGCGCAGGTATTCCTTGCCGTCAGCAGTCTTTTCCCAATCCTTCTTCTCAGCGTCCCAGGCCGGGCCTTCGAGTAGCGGATAAAGGAATTTTCCATCCGGCGACGCGGCCATGCCCTCATAACCCTTCGAGCGGCGGATGTTGAATGCAACTGGCGTGGTGGGCGTGGCCGGCGAGGTGATCGCATAATGATCCGGCGAGCGAGCTGGTTTGCCGTCGATTTCGGTCTCGAACACGGCTTCGATCTTGCCGGTACGGTCGGCGCGGATCAGGTAAGGGCCGAATTCGTCACCGATCCAGATCTTGTCGCCGATCGGCTGGAAGCTCTCGGTGTCGAAGTCCGAACCAGTCAGGTAGCGCGTTTCGGTACCCTCGTTTGCGATGCGGAAGGGCACCTTCTTGTCCGGGTCCCGCAGGAAGACGGTGGAGACACGCTCAACGGTCCCCTTGCCCCAGTCGATACGATAGTTGTTCAGGAAGAGCATCGAGTCCGGCGAATTCGCTTTGCTGCCGAAGCCGTTGTCGCTCAGCACCCAGAAGGTGCCATCGGCGGCTTTCTTGATCCCGGAGTGGCCCTGCAGGGGCTGGCCCTTGAACGGCAATTTGACACCGGTTGGGCGATCGAAGGATTTGCCCTCAATGGTGCCAACTGCATCAACGCGGACGCCGGTGGTGAACTTGCCGGAAACCTTCAGATCCGCGGGAGCATCCGCGGGGGCTTCGATAAACGACTCGGCCGGCATCACGGCGTGGCCGGCGAGTGTTGCAGGGAAGGCCTGACCGGACGTTTGAGCCGATGCAAAACCGGGCAGAGCGGTCAGTGCAAGCAACGACAATGTAGCAGCAATGCGCATGGAATCCTCCTTCAAGACATGCGCTGCTTGTCGGAGTTCTATGTGTCAGTGCCGTTACATGGCCGTGACGCTTCAGTAACGATGCACGTCTTTTCCGTGCCGTATTGTCGCGGGGGTTACCCGGGGCTCTGTTTCCCGCCAGTTGCCGTCGCGGGGGAATGGAATGTCGAAACCAGATCGGCGACCTGCTCCGGCGTGAGCGTGCGAGGGTTCATGCCGCGCAGCATCAGATAAAGCTTTGCGGTCTCTTCAAGCTCTTCCATGGCAAACACGGCTGCTTCCAGCGTGTCGCCCGCGACCACCGGCCCGTGATTGGATAGCATCACACACGAATACTTGCCGGCTAGTCCCCGGATCGCATCTGCAACCGCAGCATCACCGGGACGGTAGTAAGGCAGTAACGCTGTTGCACCGCAGCGCATCACGTAATAGGGCGTCAGGGGCGGCAACGCTGCCTTCGGATCAATGTCGGGTAGCATGGATACGGCAACGCAGTGGGCGCAATGCAGATGCACAATGGCCCGTGCGTTGTGCCGCGTCTCGTACAGCGCCGCATGCAACGGGATTTCCTTGGTGGGCGCATCGCCCGACAGCAGGCGCCCCGATCCATTGAGCCGCGAGATTCGAGCAGGATCCAGAAATCCGAGTGATGCGTTGGTCGGCGTCACCAGCCAACCGCCGTCGTCGAGGCGGACGCTAATGTTCCCAGACGATCCGGGGGTCAAACCCCGCTCAAACAGCGAGCGGCTGAACTGGCAGATATGATCGCGAAGTCGTGTTTCTGTCATTGTGGAGCCCCTTGGATCGCCTTTTCTCATGGTTTTCGGGACGGCTCAAACGCCATTTTGGACGGGCCGCGGGCCGTGCTACCAAGCCCGTAACCGTTCGACGCCCAATGTACGAACAGGCAAAAACAGGGAGAGATATGTCCGAAAAAATGGGACGCGTTGGAGTCATCGGTCTCGGCTCGATGGGCTTTGGCATGGCGCTGTCGCTCAAGCGCGCAGGCTTCGATGTCGCGGGTTGCGACGTCGCGCCGGAACCGGTCGCGCGTCTGGCGGCGGAGGGTGGCCGGGGCGTAGCGTCGCCAGCGGAGGCCGGGCGAGAGGCAGATGCGGTCGTCAGTGTTGTCGTGAACGCCGCGCAGACCGAGGCGATCCTGTTCGGCCCGCAAGGTGTGGCGGAGACCTTGCCCAAAGGGTCGGTTTTTATATCGTCCGCGACGATGGACCCGGATGTCGCGCGGCGGCTGGCGAAACAGCTTGAGGCAACCGGACGGCATTATCTCGATGCGCCGATCAGCGGCGGTGCGCAACGCGCCGCGCAGGGTGAACTGACGATCCTCGCTTCCGGCAGCAAAGCCGCATTCGCCAAGGCAAGGACTGCGCTCGATGCGATGTCCGCAAAGCTCTACGAACTCGGCGATGCACCAGGGCAGGGCGCGGCGTTCAAAATGATCAACCAGCTTCTGGCAGGCGTGCATATCGCAGCGGCCAGCGAGGCGATGGCCTTTGCGGCGAAGCAGGGTCTCGACATCGCCAAGGTTTACGAAGTCATCACGGCGTCGGCGGGAAATTCATGGATGTTCGAGAACCGTATGCCGCATGTGCTGGACGGCGACTACACGCCGCGCAGCGCCGTCGATATTTTCGTCAAGGATCTTGGCATCATTCAGGATATGGCGCGAACCGCGAAATTCCCGGTGCCGGTCTCGGCGGCGGCATTGCAGATGTTCCTGATGACGTCGGCCGCGGGGATGGGCCGCGACGATGACGCCTCGGTGGCTCGGATGTATGCGCGTGTGACTGGAACGAAACTGCCAGGTGAGTAAAGCAGAGTTGTAATTACAAGAAACGGAATCATCGAATGCCTCGTTTTGCGGCAAATCTAAGCATGATGTTCAACGAAGTGCCGTTTCTCGACCGCTTTGACGCGGCGGCGAAGGCGGGCTTTTCAGCGGTGGAGTTTCTCTTTCCTTACGAGCATTCGCCTGACGAAGTCGGTCAACGACTTCACGGCAATAACCTGACGCAGGCACTGTTCAATTTGTTTCCGGGCGACTGGAGCAAGGGCGAGCGCGGCTTTGCGGCCTTGCCGGATCGCTTTGCCGACGTGCAGAACAGCGTCCAGCAGGCGTTGCCTTATGCCGCTGCGACCGGCGTCAAACGGCTTCATCTGATGGCGGGAATTGCCGATCGCCGCGATCCGAAAGCAGTCGATGCGTTTCGCCGCTCCGTGGCCTGGACTGCCGAGGCGCTCGCCAAGGAAAACATCGATCTCATGCTGGAGCCGATCAATCCGCGTGACGTGCCGGGATATTTCCTGAACGATTTCGACTTCGCTGCGAGCGTGATCAACGATCTGAAAATGCCTAATCTGAAATTGCAGTTCGATATCTATCATCGGCAGATCGTCCATGGCGACGTCACCATGGCATTGCGGCAGATGATGCCGATGATCGGCCACATCCAGATTGCGAGCGTTCCTTCGCGCAACGAGCCGTCAGCCGAGGAACTTAACTATCCCTTCCTGTTTGATGAACTCGACCGTTTGGGATATGGCGGCTTTGTCGGCTGCGAGTACCGGCCGAAAGGAAAAACGGCCGAAGGCCTCGGCTGGTTCGCGCCTTATGCTGCGAAGTCCAAGACCGGAGCGCGCCCGTGACACTGGCTCTGGGCTGCATCGCGGACGATTACACCGGCGCGTCCGATCTTGCCAACATGCTGACACGCTGCGGGCTACGGACGGTGCAGACCATCGGCGTTCCCGATGACGCGCTGGCGCTGCCCGATGTCGATGCCGTGGTGGTGTCGCTGAAGAGCCGTTCCATCGAGGCGTCTCAGGCGGTTGCGCGCTCTCGCGAAGCGGACAAGTGGCTGCGGGCGCGCGGCGCCACGCATGTGCTGTTCAAGATATGTTCGACGTTCGATTCCACCGATGCGGGTAACATCGGACCGGTGATGGACGCGCTGCGCGCTGATTCCGGAGATGCCATCGTATTGGTGACGCCCGCGTTTCCCGGAACGGGGCGCACAGTTTACCAAGGCAACCTGTTCGTGGGTAGCGTGCCGCTGAATGAAAGCCCGTTGAAGGATCATCCGCTGAACCCCATGCATGACTCCAATCTGGAGCGGGTGCTGGCGCGGCAGAGTAAATCCAAGGTCGGTTTGGTTGATCTCGCCACCGTCGCAAAGGGCGCCGAAGCGATCCGCGCAAAGCTGATCGATTTTGCCAAACAGGGCATTGGTGCTGCGATCATCGATGCCGTGTTCGATCCCGAGCTTGAGATCATTGGTCAGGTTGCGCTCGATCATCGTTTGTCGGTGGGTGCGTCGGGAATGGGCCTTGGGCTTGCCCGCGGCCTTATCGCTTCGGGCAGGGTGAGCGCGGCCTCAGCGAGTGCCGATCAAAAGGCGATCGGTGGCCCCGTCGCTTGTCTTGCCGGAAGCTGCTCGCAGGCCACGCTGGCGCAGATCGCGCATGCGGAGAAATCGATGCCCGTGCTGCGGCTCGATCCTGAAAAGATTGTGGCAGGATCATCCGAGGTCCGGCGCGCGCTTGACTGGTCGCGCGAGTATCTTGGCAAAGGGCCGGTTCTGATTGCGAGCAGTTCGACGCCCGATCAGGTTTCAGCGCTACAGGCGAGGCATGGCCGTGACGCTGCCGGTCACGCCATCGAGCAGGCGATGGCGGCGATCAGCGAAGGTCTGGTAGCTGCCGGCGTACGGCGGCTTGTGATCGCGGGCGGTGAAACCTCGGGCGCTGTGGTCGACCGCCTCGGCATCCCGGCGTTTCTGGTCGGTCCCGAGATTGCCGTAGGCGTCCCGGTGCTCCGCTGCGTGGGCTGGAGCGAGGGCGATGCGGTGACGGCGCTGAAGTCCGGTAACTTTGGCGGCCCGGATTTCTTCAACGACGCCATCCGCCTGATGCCTTGATTCAGGCTTCCTTGTAGCCGTATTCGAGATTGTTGCCGGTTGCGCCGTAATACTTGAACGGAAGGAATTTGCCGGTCATCACGAACTTGACGCGGTCACCCTTCGGGTTCGCCACGCGTTCCATGGCGAAATCGAAATCGATGGCCGACATGATGCCGTCGCCGAATTCCTCCTCGATCAGTGCCTTCCAGGCCGGTCCATTCACCATCACCATTTCATAGAAACGATAAATCAGGGGATCGGTCGGCGGCATCTGGGTGCCGTCGCCACGCATGGGAATTTCGTTGATCATCGCGGTCTCGGCCTTCGACAGGCCGAACAGCTTGGCGGCATTCTCCGCCTGTGGCTTGGTGAGTTTCATCTGTCCGAGAATGGCGCCGACAATCAGCGCGTCGGAATGGCCGCCGATCTGTTCGCAGATGTGCTTCCAGGTCCAGCCGTTCTCTCGCTTGATGTCGAGCAGCTTTTCGGTGAGGTCGGATCGCTTCATGTCAATTCTCCAGTTTTGAAGGGCTGTCAGGCGGCACTGGTCTGGCCGGCTGCGGGCTTATCGAGAGGTGTGTTGCTCGTGACGATCGCGGGCTCAGTGAATCCGGGGCGGACGATGGGCACGTTGCGAGGATCGTGGGCCTTGTTGGTGTCCACGAAGGTTTTGCTGCGCGTCACGAGGAAATCGATGATGTGATTGCGCAGGGCGTAGTATTGCGGATGACGGTGAAGATCGATGCGGCCGCGATCCTTGGGCAGCGGATTTTCCAGAACCTCCGCAAGCACCGCACCGGGGCCGTTGGTCATCAGGAAGATCTTGTCGGCGAGATAGATCGCTTCGTCCACGTCGTGTGTGATCATGAAGGCGGTCTGGCCGGTCTCCAGGCAGATGCGGCGAACCTCGTCCTGCAACGTTCCGCGCGTCAGCGCGTCGAGTGCGGAGAAGGGCTCATCCATCAGCATGATTTTCGGCGTGATCGACAGCGCGCGCGCGATACCGACGCGCTGCTTCATGCCGCCGGACAACTCTGAGGGCCTTTTGTGCTCGGACCCGGTGAGACCGACAATGTCGATAAACTTCTGAGCGTGGGCACGAACGCGCGCCTTGTCCCACTTGCGCCATTTCGACGAAACCGCGTAGGCGACGTTGCCCATCACCGTGCGCCACGGCAGCAAGGCATGGCTCTGGAAGATCACGGCTCGATCGAGGCTGGTGCCCTCGATAGCCTGACCATCGACGATCACGGTGCCTTCGGAGGGTTCGTCCAGCCCGGCGAGAATGTTGAGAACGGTCGTCTTGCCACAGCCGGAATGGCCGATCACGCAACCGAACTCTCCGCGGGGCATCGACAGCCAGAGGTCCTCGAAGATGGTCGTCTTCCCGCCATCCGGTGCCGGATAGTGCTTGGCGATGCCTTCGATAGAGATGAATTTCTCGATCATCACATCACTCCGGGAACGTGACCATGCGCGTAAATCGCGCAAGGATCTGGTCGAACATCATTCCAACCAGGCCGATGACCAGAATGGCGATGATGACGTTGGTGATCGAGAGATTGTTCCATTCGTTCCAGACGAAATAGCCAATGCCCGTTCCGCCGACCAGCATTTCCGCGGCGACGATGACGAGCCATGCGATGCCGATGGAAATGCGCATGCCGGTCAGGATGGTCGGCGCGGCTGCCGGAAGGATCACCGTGAAGGCACGGCGCATCGATCCGACCTCAAGCGTGCGGGCGACGTTGATCCATTCCTTGCGCACGGCGGAGACGCCGAATGCGGTGTTGATCAGCATCGGCCAGATCGCGCAGATGAAGATCACGAAGATCGCGGACGTATTGGAATCCTTGATGGTGTAGAGCGCCAGAGGCATCCAGGCGAGGGGAGAGATAGGTTTCAGAACCTGAATGAAAGGATCGAGCGCCTTGCTGATCAGCGGCGACATGCCGATAAGAAATCCGAGCGGGATTGCCACAATCACGGCGAGGAAGTAGCCAAGCAGGACGCGCGCGATCGAATAACCGAGCTGGATGCCGAGGCCCTTGTCGTTCGGACCGTTGTCGTAGAACGGGCTCTTGATGTGCTGCCAGAGTTTGGCGCCGACATCGAGTGGGCCCGGCATTGCCGATTTGCCCTGGGTCGCTGTCACACCCATCAGCTTTGCGTATTCCGGACTCATCGTGGCGACCGATCCGCTGCCGCGCGTGGCAAGATGCCACGCGCCGATGAAGGCGAGGAAGATCGCAATCGACAGCACGGCCGCGCGAAGTTTCAGCGATGAGGTCATGCTTAGCTCGCCTTGCTGATCTTGAAGCTCTTGAGGTAATCCTCGGGCTTTGCCGGATCGAAAGGCTTACCCATTACGCTGAACGATTTCGTGATAGTTGTCGGGGGCGTCAGACCAACTTCCTTCATGAGCTTCGCCGTATCGGTGGCGAGATAGACCTGGCTTGCGATACCGGCGTAGTCGACGTCACCCTTGATCTGTCCCCAGCGCTTCATCTGGGTCATGATCCAGACCGCAAACGACTGCCAAGGGAACGGATCGAAATCGACGCGGTTCGGCTGCGTCACGATGTTGCCGAGTCCATCGGCAAAGGTGCCGGTGAGAATTTGCTCGAGCACGATTGGCGGCTGGTTGAGATAGTTCGCTGGCGAGATCGCCTCCGCGATCTGCTTGCGGTTTTCGGCCTTGTGAGCGAACGCCGTTGCATCGATGATCGATTTCAGCAGCGCCGCATAGGTATTCGGCATCGTGGTGACGAATTCCTTGGACGCCGCGAACGCGCAGCAGGGATGGCCCTCCCAGATATCTTTCGTAAGGATGTGGATGAAGCCGACGCCGTCATAGACCGCGCGCTGGTTCATCGGATCGGGGCCGAGGAAGCCGTCGATGTTGTCGGCGCGAAGATTGGCGACCATTTCCGGCGGCGGCACGGCGCGGATCTGAACGTCGGTATCGGGATCGATACCGTGCTCCGCCAGGTAGTAGCGCAGCAGGTAATTGTGCATCGAGTAGTCGAACGGCACCGCGAACTTGAAACCCTTCCAGTCCTTCGGGTTGCGCTTGTCCTTGTGCTTGATCGCGAGGGTGATGGCCTGACCGTTGATGTTCTCGACGGCGGGCATGGTGTAGGGAATCGGGTTGGAGCCCGCGCCCATTGAAATTGCGATCGGCATCGGCGAGAGCATGTGCGCCGCGTCGTATTCCTTGTTGATGGTTTTGTCGCGGATCACCGCCCAGCCGGCGGTCTTGATCACTTCGACATTGAGGCCCTGCTTCTCGTAGAAGCCCATCGGCTTCGCCATGATAATCGGCGTCGCACATGTGATCGGAATGAACCCGACCTTGAGGTCCTTCTTCTCGAGCGGTGCGCCTTGCGCAAACACTTCGGTCGCGGTCTTCAGGGGGAAGAACTGCGAGACGGCGGCGACGGCGGTCGCCGCGCCGACCGATTTCAGGAATGCGCGGCGTGCAGCATCCTGCGGAAACATCGCGCGCATGACGGCGGAGGCGACAACGCCTTCGTAGCGCCGGTCCTCGCTGTGTGGGGCCCCGGTCTGGAGCTGGAGCGCGGCTTCGTGCTCGGCTTCGCTCGTGTGTCGGCCGCAAGCGCAGCCGAAAGAGGAGAGGCGGCGGTTCGGATCGAACGGATCATCGAAGGTGGACATGAAACCTCCTGCATGGGCGTTTCAATCCGTTACGCAAACCTCGTGCCACCGCCGTTTTGCGCGATTTATCAATGTCACTGCGTCGCAGCGGTAACATTGTCGGTTACGAGATTTCGTGATACACGATTACTCGTAGTTCAATTACGATATTTCGTAGCGAGGGATCATGGACGTTTCGCTGTCGTCGGGACCGGAAAAGAGCCTTGATCTGTGGGGCGCGGCGTTCGATTTTGCGGCTGAGCCGATGATGTTGCTGGACCCCCACGGGGATCGCATCGTCGATGCCAACCCTGCCGTGTGCACGCTGCTCGGATACGACCGTGCTCTGCTGCGGCAGATGAAGATCAGCGCCTTGCATGCCGGGCAGTTGCCCGCGCTTATCGTTTTCACGCAGGCCGTGTTCGACAGGGGCTCGTTCTGGACCACGTCGCTGACGCCGCGTCACGCAGCGGGAAACGAACTGCGGCTGGAGTATACCGGGTCGCTGATCCCGCAGGAGGGCACGCCGCTGGTGCTGTTGGCGATGAGCGATCTTGAACAGCGCCGCCGCCGGCTGGTCGATGTCACGGCGGAAGATCACATGCGCGGCGGCATCGCAGCTTGGCAGCGCGTCGAGCGCGTCTTCCGCGACATCGAGCGCGAGAACCAGTTGATCCTGCGTGCGGCGGGCGAGGGCATCTACGGCGTCAATGCCGAAGGTAAGACCACGTTCGTCAATCCGGTCGCCGAGCGCCTGCTCGGCTGGTCGGCTGAGGAACTGGTCGGCACCGATATTCATTCCACCGTGCATCATACCCATCACGATGGGCGGCATTATCCGCACGAGGACTGTCCGATCTACGCCGCGTTCCGCGACGGCGCGGTGCATCAGGTCAATGACGAAGTGTTTTGGCGCAAGGACGGCACGCCGGTTTGGGTCGAGTACACATCCACACCGATCCGCGATCGTGGCGTGGTGGTCGGTGCGGTGATCGTGTTCCGCGATGTCAGCCAGCGCCGCGAGGCGGACGAAAAGCTTCGCGCGGCGCTCGCGGAAGTCGATCAATTGCGCGAGCGTCTCGAGCAGGAAAACGCCTATTTGCAGGAGGAAATCCGCACCGAGACGAATCCCCGCGGTATTATCGGGCGTACCGCGGCAGTGCAGAAGACGCTGCGGCAGGTCAGCCTCGTTGCGCCGACCGACGCGACCGTAATGATCACCGGCGAATCCGGGACCGGCAAGGAACTGATCGCGCGCGCTATCCACGAGGCGAGCCAGCGCAGCGACCGCCCGCTGATCCGGGTCAACTGTGCAGCCATTCCGCGTGAACTGTTCGAGAGTGAATTTTTCGGCCATGTCCGCGGAGCGTTCACCGGGGCGTTGCGCGATCGCGTCGGACGGTTTGAACTGGCTGATGGCGGGACGCTGTTTCTCGATGAAGTCGGAGAAATTCCGCTGGAGCTTCAGGGCAAGCTGCTGCGCGTGTTGCAGGAAGGGCATTTCGAGCGCGTCGGCGAGGAACGCACGCGCGCCGTCAATGTCCGTGTTATCGCCGCGACCAACCGCGAACTGAAACAGGAGGTGAAGCAGGGGCGTTTTCGCGAGGATCTCTATTTCCGGCTAAATGTATTTCCGGTCGAAACCGTGCCGCTGCGCGACCGCCGTGAAGACATTCCATTGCTTGCACAGCACTTCCTGAGCAGCGAGGGCAAATCGCTGAAATCCGACCTGCGGTTATCGGAAGGCGATGTTCGCCGCCTGATGCAATACGACTGGCCCGGCAATGTCCGCGAATTGCAGAATGTGATCGAGCGCGCGGCCATTCTGGCCCAGAACGGGCGGCTACGGATTGACCTACCGATTCAACAAGCGGGGGCCGAACTTCCCGCAGCGTCGCGGCGTCCCAGAAATGGAGCGCCGCCAGCCATCATGACCGACGACGAAATGCGGGAACACGAACGCAACAATATCCTGGCTGCGCTGAAGGCGTCCGGCGGCAGGGTATTTGGCAAGGATGGCGCGGCGGAACTGCTTGCGATCAAGCCCACCACTCTGGCGTCGCGCATCAAATCGCTCGGCATTTCGGCACGAAACCCCGATTCGCCAATGCGTTAGGCAGTTCCTGCTCGTTGTTAGCGCTTGATAGAGGCTCAGCCAGGTGTTCTGCTCAAAAAACAAGCCATTGAGGTTGTTGCGCAGTGTCCATCGCCGTCGCCCTGCATCACGTCACCCACTATAGGTACGATCAGCCCGTCAGCCTGGGGCCGCAGGTCATCCGATTGCGGCCGGCGCCACATTCGCGCACACGGGTTTCCAGCTATTCGCTGAAGGTTTTGCCCGAGAAGCATTTCGTCAACTGGCAGCAGGATCCGCAAGGGAACTGGCTAGCGCGCTTCGTGTTTCCCGAGCCGACGCTTGAATTCAAGATCGAGGTGGACTTCATCGCCGATATGGCGGTGGTCAATCCGTTCGATTTTTTTGTCGAGCCGTACGCGGAAACGTTTCCATTTCAATATCCGGCTGACCTTGCCGACGAGCTTGCGCCCTATCTGAAGACCGAGCCAGTCACGCCGTTGCTCGCGGAATATCTTGCGAGCATTCCGCGCGGACCGACCAACACTGTGAACTTCCTTGTCGAACTCAACGCGAAGCTGCGCGACAGGATCAATTACGTCATCCGCATGGAGCCGGGAATTCAGACGCCTGAAGAGACGTTGCGGAGCGGCGCGGGCTCGTGCCGCGACTCCGCCTGGCTTTTGATTCAGGCGCTACGCAATCTTGGATTGGCGGCGCGCTTCGTCTCCGGCTATCTCATTCAGTTGCGCCCTGACATCGACCCGTTGCAGGGGCCCCGAGAAGTCGAGGCTGATTTCACCGATCTTCATGCGTGGGCGGAGGTTTATCTGCCCGGCGCCGGGTGGATCGGTTTCGATGTGACGTCGGGCATGCTGACAGGCGAGGGACATATCCCCGTCGCGGCGTCTCCGCACTACCGGACCGCAGCACCGATCAGCGGCAATGTCAGTTCTGCCAATGTCGATTTCGGTTTCGAGATGAAGGTGACGCGCGTCAACGAAGCGCCGCGTATCACCAAGCCATTCTCCGACGATTCATGGCGGCGTCTCGATGCGCTGGGCGAAAAGGTGGATGCCGATCTCGTGGCCGATGACGTCCGGCTGACGATGGGCGGTGAGCCGACATTCGTCTCGATCGACGATCTGGAGTCCGCCGAGTGGAATACAGCCGCAGTCGGCCCGACCAAGCGCGGCATTGCCGATAATCTCATCCGCCGCTTGCGCACGCGCTTTGCACCAGGCGGCCTGCTGCATTACGGGCAGGGTAAGTGGTACCCGGGTGAAAGCCTGCCACGCTGGGCTTTCGGGCTCTACTGGCGCAAGGACGGCGTGCCGATCTGGCGGAATCCCGATCTGATCGCGCCGATGGAAGGGCCACGCTCTGCGAAGATCGAGCAGGCGGAAAAATTCGCAGCAGGTGTTGCCGAGAAACTCGGTGTCGATGCCGACTACGTTTTGCCGGCTTATGAGGATCAGGCGCACTGGTTGCTGAAGGAGAACAGCCTTCCCGGCAATGTGGATCCAAGCGATTCAAAACTCGCCGATCCGGAAGAACGCTCGCGCATGGCGCAGGTGTTTCAGCAGGGACTGAACGTGCCGCGCGGCTTCGTGCTGCCGGTACAGCGCTGGAATGCGAAGGCCGCCAGCCGCTGGCGCAGCGAGAAATGGAATCTCCGGCGCGGAAATCTGTTTCTGATGCCCGGCGATTCGCCGCTCGGTCTGCGGCTGCCGATGAATTCACTGCAATGGATTCCGCCGGAGGATTATCCCTATATCGTTGAGCAGGACCCGACGGAAGAGCGCGAACCGCTGCCGGTGTTCGATGCTACGGCTGCTTCGCCCGAGCCGGTCGCTCAGCCACCCGTATTCGATGGGGGAGCATTGGCAGATGGCGGGCCGCGCCAGTTCATTCAGGAGCAGCAGGCTGGCGGAAAGGGCGGTGTCCGCACGGCGCTGTCAATTGAGATTCGCGACGGCATTCTCTGCGCATTCATGCCGCCGGTGGAGAAGCTCGAGGACTATCTCGAACTGATCGCGGTGGTGGAGGCAACCGCAGAGGACATGAAGCTTCAGGTTCATGTCGAAGGTTACGCTCCGCCTTACGATCCGCGCGTAGAGGTCATCAAGGTCACCCCAGATCCCGGTGTGATCGAGATCAATATTCATCCGGCGAAGAACTGGCGCGAAATCGTCGATACGACCATCAGCCTTTATCAGGAGGCGGCGCATGTTCGCCTCGGCGCGAACCGTTTCCTGATCGACGGCCGTCACACCGGCACCGGCGGCGGCAACCACGTTGTTGTGGGGGGCGGCACGCCTGCGGACTCGCCGTTCCTGCGGCGGCCCGATCTGCTCAAGAGCGTGGTGCTCTATTGGCAGCGTCATCCGTCGCTGTCCTATCTGTTTTCCGGGATGTTCATCGGACCGACCAGTCAGGCCCCGCGTATCGATGAAGCTCGGCACGACGCGCTCTATGAGCTGGAAATCGCGCTCTCTAACATTCCGCCAAAAGGCGAGAAAGTGCCGCTGTGGCTGGTCGATCGCACCTTCCGGCATTTGCTGGTCGACATTACCGGCAACACCCATCGTGCCGAAATCTGCATCGACAAACTTTACTCACCCGACAGCCCCACAGGGCGTCTCGGTCTCGTCGAATTCCGCGCGCTGGAGATGCCGCCTGACGCGCGCATGAGCCTTGCGCAGCAGCTTGTGATCCGCGCGTTGATCGCGAAATTCTGGCGCGAACCGCAAGATGGCCGCTTCGTTCGCTGGGGGACGACACTGCATGATCGCTTCATGCTGCCGTATTTCCTCTGGGAGGATTTCAGGGGTGTGCTCTCGGATTTAAAGCAGGCTGGTTACGATTTCGAGCCGGAGTGGTTCGAGGCGCAACTTGAGTTTCGGTTTCCGGTGTTCGGGAGCGTCCAGCACGGCGGTGTGACGCTTGAACTACGTCAGGCTTTGGAGCCATGGCATGTACTCGGCGAGGAAAGCTCCGCAGGCGGTACGGTGCGTTATGTCGACTCGTCAGTCGAGCGATTGCAGGTCAAGGTCAACGGCTTTATCGAGGGTCGGCACGTGATCACCTGCAATGGCCGCCGGTTGCCGATGACGAATACCGAACGCGCGGGCGAGGCCGTCGCCGGCGTACGCTTCAAGGCATGGCAGCCATCGTCGGGTCTTCACCCGACGATCCCGGTTCACGCCCCGCTGACTTTCGACATTCTGGACACATGGAATGGCCGCTCGCTGGGCGGCTGTGTCTACCATGTCGCCCATCCAGGGGGGCGGAGCTACGACACCAAGCCGGTCAATAGCTACGAGGCCGAAGCGAGGCGGCTTGCCCGCTTTCAGGACCACGGGCACACGCCGGGCCCGATAACTGTGCCTTCCGAGGAACGGACCCTCGAATTTCCCCTGACTCTGGACCTCCGGACGCCGCTCCCGCATTGAGGCCGCCGCCATAATCGGCGAAGTTGTCGCGAAGAGCAGAAAGCGAGTCGGATGGCGGACACGGACAGCGGAGAAAAGGCACCGCGAGCAGCGCAGCGCGATCTTCTGGATTGCACCCGCGGCTATACGCCGTTGCCCGGAATTCCGGACGAATTCCTCGACTCAGAGGGCCAGCCCCGCGAGGTATGGACCCGGTTCTTCGACGCGTTCTCCACGCTCACGCCGGGCGAGATCGAACGCCGCTTTGCGTCCGCGGATCAGCATATGCGCGACGCCGGCGTCACATATCGCGCACCGGGTGACGCTGCGGATCGTTCCTGGCCGCTCAGCCATCTGCCGCTGCTGATCGACGAAGCCGAATGGAAGCAGATTTCGGAAGGCGTCGCCCAGCGCGCGGAGCTTTTGGAACAGATCTTGCGCGATTTGTATGGCGAAGGCCGGTTGATTGCGGAGGGTGCTTTGCCGGCGGCCGCCGTCGCCGGTAGCGCGGAATATCTGCGCTCGGTTTGCGGCGTGACGCCGCCTGGCGGACATTATCTCAATCTCTACGCGGCCGACATCGGCCGTGGACCCGACGGGCGCTGGTGGGTGCTGAACGACCGCACGCAGGCGCCGTCCGGTGCGGGTTATGCACTTGAAAACCGGCTGGTGCTGTCGCGCGCACTGACGAACCTCTACACGTCGATGAATGTCGAGCGCGTCGCGCCGTTCTTTGAGGCGTTCCGCGACAGCCTGCGGGCCATTGCCGATCGCGACGAACCGCGCATCGGGCTGCTGACGCCGGGCAATTCCAGCGAAACCTATTCGGAACATGCCACATTGGCGCGTTATCTTGGCTTTCTGCTGGTGGAAGGTGATGATCTCGCGGTGAGCGAGGATCGGCTGCACGTCCGCACCGTGGCCGGCCTGAAGCGCCTTGACGTGCTGCTGCGGCGGGTCGACTCGAATTTTCTCGATCCCCTCGAGCTCGATGCGCGTTCCATGCTCGGCGTTCCGGGCCTGATCGATGTCATCAGAAAGGGCGGCGTGGCTGTCGCCAACATGCCCGGCTCCGGCGTGATGGAAGCGCGGACGCTGCTCGGTTTCCTGCCGAGCCTGAGCCAGCGCTTCTTCGGCGAAGACCTGAAGATGCCGCACATCGCCACGTGGTGGTGCGGGCAGAAATCCGCCCGTGACGAGGTGCTTTCGCGCCTCGATGACATGGCGATCGACGGTGCTTACGGACCGTCTGTGCCTGGTTTCCCGGGCCGTGGTCCGATTGTCGGCAGTTCCCTTTCCAAAGATGAGCGCGCGCAGTTGGTCGATGCTATCGGCAAACGCGGCATCGACTATGTCGGGCAGGAGATGGTACGCCTCTCCACGACGCCGGTTTGGGACAACGGGCATATCTCTCCACGCCCGTTCGTTCTCCGGGTTTTCGCCGCCGCCACGCCGAAAGGCTGGACCATCCTGCCGGGCGGGTTCTGCCGCATCGCCGAGAAGCCTGATGCGCGAGCGGTCTCAATGGGCGAGGGCGCACGCGCCGCCGACGTCTGGGTTGTATCGGAGAAGGAAGTCGCGACGTCCACGTTGTTGCCGCCGAGCGATGCCGTTCGTATCAGGCGCATTGCCGGATGGGTGCCAAGCCGCGCGGCAGACAATCTGTTCTGGCTTGGCCGTTATCTGGAGCGGGCCGAGGCTACGCTGCGGCTGGTTCGTGCGCTCGGCGGCGCATTGCGTGAACCCGGCAAGGGCCCATCGCCGATGCAACCGGTGATCGAACGCATTCAGCGGTTGCTCGTCGCGTGGGGCGCAACCTCGCCATCGACGCGCACCAAACTCGCGACCACAGCGGCGCAAGCGCTTCAGGCCAAGGACAAGTTCGGCTCTGCGCTGTCGCTGGTTCGTTCCGCGCAACGCACCGCCACTACATTGCGCGAGCGCCTTTCGCCCGATGCGTGGCATGTCATCACCGGCATGGTCGAACGCTTGTCGGAAAAGGCCGAAGACGATGAAGCGTTGCTTGAGGCCGCGGAGTGGACCCTGCAATCACTGGCGACGTTCGCAGGTCTTGCGCAAGAGAACATGAACCGCGCCGCGGGCTGGCGCTTTCTCGAGATGGGCCGCCGCGTCGAGCGGGCCATCAACACTGCGCGTTTTGCGCGTCAGTTCGCCGACGACAAGGCAACTGCCGAGGACCTCGACCTGCTGTTGACGCTGGTCGATTGCCAGATCACCTATCGTTCGCGCTATATGGTGGGGCCCGTACTGGCGCCGGTGCGCGACCTGGTTGTGCTGGATTCCTTCAATCCGCGTTCGGTGGCGTTCCAGATCGCGGCGCTCAACGAGCACATCGCGAGCCTGCCGAGCATGCGCGAAGGCGGCCTGATCGATCCGCCGCATCGTTGTGCTGTCAGCCTCCAGGCTGCGATGATCGCGGGGGAGGCAGAGTCATTCGATGCAAAGACCCTGTTCTCGCTTGAGCAGGACCTGCTGAATCTGGCTGATGCGATCGGATCGCACTACTTTCCGCACGGAAGTCTCGCGTTGCGCCCCGAGAAGCTCACGGGGTTTGCGTGATTTACGACATTCGTCATGTCACCACGTATTCCTATGAGAGCCCGGTCAGCTTTGCGCGCTGCTCACTGAGGCTCGAGCCAAAAAACGGCGATGGCCAGCATTTGATCTCCCATCACGTCGAGATCAAGCCGACACCGCTCGATCGTGCGGTGAGGACGGACTTCTTCGGCATCCGTACTGAAAGTATCGTGATCGAGACCGCGCACCGCGTTCTGCGTATTGATGCGCGATCGCGCGTGGACGTCACACGCACCGCTCTGCCGCGCGACATGGCCTCTCCCGGTTGGGAACAGGTGCGCGAAGCCGCCTTCACGTCGAACGGCCTCGCAGCGGTCTCTCCTGTCGGATATTTGTTCGCCAGCCCGCTTGTGCCGATCCAGCCGACAATTACCGCCTACGCTGCGGAATGTTTTCCGGCCGGCGGTGAGGCGTTCGTCTCGTCGGTTGAACTAATGCGACGGATCAACCGTGACTTTGTCTATGACTCGAAAGCAACTGAGATATCGACGCCGCTGTTAGAGGTCTTCAAGAAGCGGCGAGGGGTCTGTCAGGATTTCGCACATATCATGATCGCGGGGCTGCGCGGCCTCGGGCTGCCCGCGGCTTATGTCAGCGGTTATCTGCGGACCACGCCTCCGCCGGGGCGTCCGCGGCTACAGGGCGCGGACGCGACGCATGCCTGGGTGTCGGTGTGGTGTGGCGAGGAGATCGGATGGGTGGGGTTCGACCCTACCAACGATCTGGTGATCGGCAACGATCATGTCGTTCTCGCGGTGGGCCGCGACTACACCGATGTCTCGCCTGTCGATGGAATTATTGTCGGATCGCGCAAGCAGAAGCTGGCCGTGGCGGTCGATGTGATTCCGGCGGCCTAAGCGCCGCTGAGGCCCCGGGCAATCAGCTCTTGTGGCTTCCATCCGCGCAGAACGAAACCCGGATGTTGCAATCCGACGGGCTGCGGCCTTCCTTGCGGCAGCGCGCTGCCGCAGCATCGATGGCTTGACCGAGCGTAGGGCCTTCGGCTGTGAAGGCGCCCCAGTAACGGGTCCGTCGGATACGTGTGGTGTAGAACGACATCGCGCCGCATTTGGTCGTGGATGAGACCTTGCAACCGCGCCCGCCGTTGTTGACGCACAGGGTCAGCGCGCGCGCCTCGGCTTCATCCCGCGTTGCCTTCTGCCACACGGCGCCCCAGGCGCCGCGCGCGGCAAACCCGATGGCGGCCCATTGTTCGCCGGGAGGCTGGTTGGCTTTCTGTCTCAGGGCGTCCAGCCGTATCCTGGCAAGGGCTGCGAATGTGCCATTCGGATATTTATCAAGGTAGGCTGAGATTTCAGCGGGATTTTTTGAGTCTTTCACCGAGTTCCAGAAGGTGATCTCAACGCTGGTGTCGGCCTGTGCCGTCGCCGCGCCTGGTTGCACCAACAAGGCAACTGCAAGCGCCAGCGCACGACAGATCTTCGGTAGCATCGTTCAGCCTGTCCCCGGGTTCGGCGCGCAGACTAAAAGTCCGCCTTGTCCTTGTCGAGCGGGCAGGCTGGGGCCAGTGGAAAACCACATTTGCCATCGGCATTACGCGACAAACTTAATGCCCGCGATGCTGGTGGATTTGACCTGCGCGTTATGACGTCGACCGCTTCGTCTTTTTTGCCTTCTTTGTTTTCCGGGCTTTTGACGCAGACTTCTTTGCCGGCACCTTCTTTCCTTCCTTGCGGGCTTCAGAAAGGCCGATCGCGATGGCTTGCTTCCGGCTCTTGACCGTTTTGCCGGATCCGCCGCTCTTTAGCGTACCCTTCTTTCGCTTGTGCATCGCACGCGCGACTTTCTTTGCTGCACCTTTCGAGTATTTCCGCGCCATCGTTGTCTCCGCAATGGATTGCCGGATACGAATAAGCGCCGAGAACAATGTTATGTTCCCGCAGCAACACGCGGCCCATGCTGGCAGGGAATTCGGATTGCCAGGGACTAGCGGCTGTTCGCCGCGGTAACGATCCAGATCGAGCCGCCGAGAGGGACCGTGTCGCCCTTCTGGTGCGCAGCAAGCATTGTGCGAATCGCCTGCGTGGCCGCTTCGATTCTGTCCGGCGGCTGGTTGTCGAGCGCGCGACTGGCGGGACCGATCGCAAGGACAGTCTCGATGGCCGCTTCGAGGCCGCGGCCTGTCGCGATGTCGAGCGACAGATCGGCTCGCTCCATTTTGATATCCGAGAAACCTGCGTCGCCAAGGATGCCGCGGACCCGTTCCTCGCTCGCGAACGAGAACGGGCCCGGATCGTCCGGCTTCACCTCGGGAAGTTTCGGCACGAATTTGTAAGCCTCCTGCAGGCCGAGCATCATCCATGGATTGTCGCGCGGTGTCCGCCAGCAGGCGAAGGCGAGGCGACCGCCCGGCCGCAAAGCTTTGCGCAGGTTTGCAAAGGAGTCCGTGGGCTGTGCAAAGAACATCACGCCGAAGCGGGAGAACAGCATGTCCGCGCTTTCCGGCGCAAAAGGATACACGGTGGCGTCCGCCAGCACGAACTCGACCGGCGCATTCGCCGGCGCAAGCTTTCGGGCCCGCCCCAGCATCGGCTCGGAAATGTCGATACCGGTCACGCGGCCGGTGGCTCCTACCTGTTTCAGGAGATCAAAGGAGGTGGCACCGCAGCCGCAACCGACGTCGATGATGGCTTCGCCAGCCTTGACGGTCGCACGGTCGATCAGGATTTTGGAGACCGGCGCAAGCACAACGTCCTGGAGCTGCTGCCGGTCGGTCCAGTGCCGGCCACCTGGACCATTCCAGTACGCGATCTGATCGGCATTGCGGTGGTCGATAGCAGGCTGGGTCATGGGGCGCTCCGATGATGCGGATTGTTCTAGGCCAGTCTGGCCGCCCTGAACAGGGAAGCCCACCCATGCATCATCGAAGCGCCGATGAACGTTCGCTTCGCTTCCGGTTTTGAAGCGATTTTTCAGCCGTCCTTGAACAGGATTTTGCCCGCGCCTTTGGCAGCGTGGGAAATCGCGGCCTTGGACTCAGTGAGCGGATAGGTTGCCTCCACCGGCGTGTAGATTGTTCCGTCCGCGATCCAGCTCGCCACCTGCTTCTGAACCTCCAGAGCGCGTTCCGGCGAGTTTTTGTTAAACCAGTTCAGCAGCCAGAATCCCTTGAGCGTCAGGTCGCGGAAAATATTCGGAGCCGTGAAGAAAGGGCCGGGTCCGCCGCTCATCACGCCGTAGGCGACAAGCGTGCCGCCATTGGCGAGGCAATCGTTCAGCGGCATCAGGCCAGGTCCGCCGACGCTGTCGAGCGCGAGCATGATCTTGGCCTTGTCGGTCGCTTCCCTGACACGCTTGGCCAGATCCGGACCCTCGACCAGCACGACATCGGCGCCAAGCTTCTTGAGTTCTTCAATCAGTTCGGGGCGGCGTACGACGCTGACGGTATGAATGCCCATCTTCTTTGCGATGGCGATAACGGCGCGTCCGACGGCCGAATTTCCCGCGCTCTGGATCACCCAGTCACCTTTCTTGAGGGCGACATACTCGGTCAGCATGAGATACGCCGTCGGCGGGTTGACCATCAGCATCGAAAGCTGCTGCGGGTCTGCGTTCGCCGGCAATGCAAAGAGACCGTCGGCCTTGACCTTGGCGCGTGTGAGCCAGGTCGACGCGCCCCGCGGAAACAGAACACGATCGCCTTCCTTGATTCCGGTCACGCCGGAGCCGATCTTGGCGACGCGGGCGACGCCTTCGGCGCCAACCGGTGCCGGCAAGTTCGGTTTCACGCCATACAGCCCACGCATCAGCACGAGATCGGACGGGTTGATCGGAGAAAATTCCATGTCGACGACGATTTCGCCGGCACCCGGTGCTCCGGGATCGGGGAGGCTGACGGTCTCGACAACTTCCCATGGCTTGCCGAAAGCGTTGATCTGAACGTTGTGCATGATGACCTCCCATGATCGCCGCTTGGCGGCCCGTTGCGAAATGTTATAAATAGTCCGATATTGCAACTAGTCTCGATTAACAACTAAATGAAGGAAATGACTGGTATGCGAGAGCCTTCTTTCAGCCGGTTGAACTGCTCGATCGCCCGTTCGCTCGCCGTGCTCGGCGACGCGTGGTCGCTTTTGATCCTGCGGGATGCGCTGGCGGGCGTCCGCACATTCGAAGGATTTACGAGCGGTCTCGGCATTGCAAGGAATACGCTCACGGATCGGCTCCGGCACCTCGTGGAAGAGGGAATGCTAACCCAGATGGATGTCGGCAAGCGCGGAACGCGCTTTGAATACGTTCCGACAGTGAAGGCGAAGGAATTTCAGGTCGCGCTGATGGCCATCATGCAATGGGGCGACCGCTGGGTGTCGGGGCGCGGCAACGAACCGGCCGTCGCGTTCGACCGCGTCAGCGAGTCGGCAGTTGCACCGCTGGTCTTGCGCTCCACATCAGGACGCACGGTTTCTTCGGACGAACTGATGTATAAGCCCGGACGTGGTGCGACGCCGGTAACGCGAGACTATCTCACCGCGAAGAACAAGCGGCTGACACGCAAGCCAGTTTAGCTTTCCGCGTCTGGCCGCGCCTTACCAGGCGCGGAACAGAACGCTGGCGTTGACGCCGCCGAAGCCGAATCCATTCGACAGTACGTGCTCCATGGCCATCGGCCGTGCGGCGCCACGAACGAGGTCGACACCTTCGGCGGCCGCATCCGGATGATCCAGATTGAGGGTCGCGGGAGCGATCTGATCGCGCAGCGCCAGCACCGAGAAGATCGCTTCGAGGCCGCCGGCTGCACCGAGCAGGTGACCCGTTGCAGATTTCGTGGAGGAGACCGCGACCCGGCCTTCGGTCCCGAACACAGCTTTGATCGCCGCGAGCTCGCCGTTGTCGCCGACAGGTGTCGAGGTCGCATGCGCGTTGAGATGCTGAACCTCGATCGGCGAAATCCCCGCCTGCCGAAGCGCAATCTCGATCGAACGCCGCGCGCCGTCACCGTCTTCCGGTCCGGCGGTCATGTGATAGGCGTCGGACGTGGTGCCGTAGCCGACGAGTTCGGCGATCGGCGTTGCCCCGCGGCTCAGCGCGTGGTCGAGTGTTTCGATGACTAGGATACCCGCGCCTTCGCCCATCACGAAGCCGTCGCGGTCACGGTCGAAAGGGCGCGATGCGCGCTGCGGATCGTCGTTGAAATTGGTCGAGAGCGCGCGTGCCGCGGCGAAGCCGCCGAGGCTGACGCGATCGATGCAAGCTTCCGCGCCGCCGGCGATTGCGACATCCGCTTCACCCGCAAGAAGAAGGCGGGCGGCATCGCCGATGGCTTGAACGCCGGCCGCGCATGCGGTCACGGGTGCACCAAGTGCTCCCTTGAAGCCATGCTTGATAGAAACCTGTCCCGCCGCGAGATTCACCAGGAATGACGGCACGGTGAACGGCGAAAGGCGGCGCACGCCGCGTTCGTCGGCGGTGCGGACCGCATCGACAATGGCGGGAAATCCGCCGACCCCTGAGCCAATAATGGTCGCGGTGCGCTCGCGGGACCGCGCATCTTCCGGCTTCCATCCGGCCTGTGCGATCGCTTCGTCTGCCGCCATCATGGCGAACTGGATGAAGCGGTCCATCTTCTTCTGATCTTTTTTCGGAATTGCGCGATCAGGATCGAATCCGAATTCCGGATCTTCGACGATATCGGGAACGATGCCGCAGGCTTTAACCGGCAGGTCAGCCGCAACATTATCGGACAGTGCGCGGATGCCGGATTGCCCGGCAATCAGCCGCGACCAGTTGGCCTCTACGCCGGCGCCAAGCGGGGACACCGCACCCATTCCAGTGACGACGATGCGTCGTATCGCGCTGTTTCGTTTCACGATCTCACCACAGGTTGCTTGCACACGAACAACGCAGCCCGCTTGTCGGGTATGCGGCACATGGCACCGGCGGAAATCCCGCCGATGCACTACAAGTTTGCGCGGCGCGCGATCAGTTGAGCTTGCGCTCGACTGCGATGGCGGTCGCTTCGCCGCCGCCAATGCAAAGCGAAGCGATGCCGCGCTTGACGTTGTTCTTTTCCATCGCGTGCAGCAGGGTCACGATCAGCCGTGCACCGGTTGCGCCGATGGGGTGACCGAGCGCGCATGCGCCGCCATTGACGTTGAGCTTGTCGCGCGGAATTCCCAGATCGCGTGCGGCCGCCATCGGCACCACGGCGAAGGCTTCATTGATCTCGTAGAGATCGACGTCGCTTGCGGTCCAGCCGATCTTTTCGAGGAGCTTGCGGATCGCCGGAATAGGAGCGGTGGTGAACCAGTCGGGTGCCTGGCTGTGAGTCGAATGGCCCTTGATCTCGGCAAGGATCGGCAGGCCTTCCTTCTCGGCGATCGAGCGGCGGGTCAAAACCAGCGCTGCTGCGCCGTCGGCATTGGCCGAGGAAGCCGCTGGCGTAATGGTGCCGTTGGGCCGGAACGCCGGTTTCAGATTCGGAATTTTCGCCGGATCGACCTTCAACGGATGTTCGTCGTTCTCGACGACGCGAACGCCGGCTTTCTCTTTCACGGAGATAGGCGCGATCTCCTTCTTGAACGCTCCGCTCTCGACGGCATTGCGTGCGCGGGTCAGCGTCTCCATCGCATATTCGTCCTGATCCTTGCGGCTGAACTGATAGGCTTCCGCGGCGGCTTCGCCGAAATCCCCCATCGAGCGGCCGGTCTCATAGGCGTCCTCAAGACCATCCATCATCATGTGGTCGATGATGCGGTCGTGGCCGACGCGATAACCGCCACGCGCCTTTTGAAGCAGATACGGTGCATTGGTCATGCTCTCCATGCCGCCGGAGATGACGATGTCTGCCGAGCCTGCGCTGATGATGTCGTGGGCGAGCATGGTGGCCTTCATGCCCGAGCCGCACACCTTGTTGACGGTGGTGGCTCCGGTGGCATCAGGCAGCTTTGCGCCGCGTGCCGCCTGGCGGGCAGGGGCCTGCCCTTGTCCGGCGGGCAGAACGCAGCCCATGAAAACTTCGTCGATTCGCTCGGGTGAAAGTTTCGCGCGCTCAAGCGCCGCGCCGATGGCGTGCGAGCCAAGATTGTGCGCGCTGAACGAAGACAGGTCGCCCTGAAAGCGGCCAAGGGGAGTGCGGACAGCGGATACGATGACAACGGGATCGGACGTAGACATGCAACTCTCCTGGTTCGCGCACGGAGCAGCGCCGTGTTAGATGACATGCATCATATGAAAAGATGCGGAAATAGCAATCCGCGTGATGACAATAAAAGCATGAATCATATGCGGACAAGCAGCCCGACGTTTAAAACATGCCGTGGCATGCCACAGGCATGAGATATTTTCGTGCGACGGATGAATTATTTTCGTCTGTCGAGAAAGGCCTGCATGTGGCGCTGGGGTTCGCCGGTCAGGAACGACTTTCCGAAGACACCGACACTCAGATTGACGGATTCGGTGAGGGGGAGTTCCTCCCACTGTTTCAGCAAAGCCTTCTGGCTTCGCATGGCCTCCGGTCCGCATTCCGCAATCGCTGAGGCTGTTGCTGCGATCGCTGCGTCGAGATCGGTCTCGGCCACGACCTGATCGACCAGGCCCCAGTTGAGTGCCGTCGGCGCATCGATGGTCGCCGCAGTCAGGATCAGCCAGCGCGCGCGTCCCCAGCCGATCAATCGCGGCAGCAACGCCGCATGGATGACGGAGGGGATGCCGACCTTGACCTCGGGCATGGCGAACTTTGCGTCCTGCGATGCGATGCGCAGATCGCACGCTGCGGCAAATTCGAGTCCGCCGCCGAGGCAAAATCCACGCAAACGCGCGATGACCGGTGCGGGAAATTGCCGAACCGCCTCGCACAGGTCCCGCAGGCCGGTGATGAACTTTTCAGCCGAGGCTTGATCGAGCGTGGCCATCTCCTTGATGTCCGCTCCGCCGATCATGCTTTTCTCGCCGGAGCCTCGCACCACCAGCGCGCGGATGCTGGTGTCTGTGGCGAGAAGCTCGAGTCCCTCGCGAACGCTGCGAATGACGGCCGAGTTCATGATGTTCAGCGGACCCGCATTGCAGATTGTCAATTGTGCGATGCCGTTGTCGCCGCGTGCGACGGTGCAGTGGTCATTGATTGTTTGCATTTTTAGGGAGCCTGACATTTGCGCAGTGCAGCGAGTAGATGCGAATGGTGCGCGATCTCCTTCCTGCCGTCAAATCCGCGCATGGCAGCTATTTTACAGTGCGAAATGAGCGCTTCTGGCTCAGGAATGTGTTATTATATGATCCGGGACATTTGATGAGGCGACGATGCGCTATTCGAAAGATCACAAGGCTGAGACCCACGCCCGGATTGTGAAGAACGCGTCCGTGAGGCTGCGCGAGCGGGGGGCCGCGAGCCTCGGTGTTGCGGAGCTGATGAAGGAATCCGGTCTCACTCACGGCGGGTTCTACGCTCACTTTCCGTCTCGCGACGCCCTGATCAGTGAAGCTTTTGCGTATGCGATGCAGCAGACCACCGGACGTTGGCGCAAGCGCGCGGAGCGGGAGACCGACGGCAGCCGTCTCGCTGCGATCGTGAATGGCTATCTTACAGCCGAGCATCGCGACGACGTTGGCAACGGTTGCGCGTTGCCGTCGCTCGGCACGGAGGTATCCCGTGCCAATCCCAAGACACGCAAGGCTTTTGCCAGCAAAGTCGAAGACATGATTTCGATGGTGGTCGAGCAATTGCCGGAACTGCCGCCGAAGACAGCCCGCCGCGAAGCCATCGGCGTCATCTCGACCATGATGGGGGCGATGATTCTGGCGCGTGCCGCGGGTACGAGTGAGTTCTCCGACGAAATCCTCAGCGCTGGTCGCCAGGCGGCCCTGCGATCCGAGAATGCGGCGAAACCGGGCGCGAAGAAGCCAAAAGCGGCGAAAACCGAGAACTGAGCTACCCGGTCTCTTTGCATTGCGCGCCACCGTGCTGTGCGCAGAACCCGGTTCCTAACTCGGTATTCGCGATGCTAAAAGCCTCCAAACACACGCTTTTGGAGGATACGCATGCGCACGATCGGTCATTTTATTGGCGGCAAAGAGGTCAAGGGCACGTCGGGGCGTTTTGGGGACGTGTTCGAGCCGATGACGGGCGAGGTGCAGGCGCAGGTTGCGCTGGCGACCAAGGCCGAGGTGCGCTCTGCGGTCGAGAATGCGAAGGCTGCACAGGAAGCGTGGGCCAACACCAACCCGCAGCGCCGCGCGCGGGTGATGATGAAGTTCCTCGAACTGGTGCAGCGCGACTACGACAAGCTGGCGGAACTTCTGGCGCGCGAGCACGGCAAGACGGTGCCCGACGCCAAGGGCGACATCCAGCGCGGGCTGGAAGTGGTAGAGTTCGCCTGCGGCATTCCGCACCTGATGAAGGGCGAGTACACCGAAGGCGCCGGCCCCGGCATCGACATCTATTCGATGCGCCAGGCGCTCGGCGTGGTGGCCGGCATCACCCCGTTCAACTTCCCGGCGATGATCCCGATGTGGAAGTTCGCCCCGGCGATCGCCTGCGGCAACGCCTTCATCCTGAAACCCTCGGAGCGCGATCCGGGCGTGCCGATGGCACTGGCGGCGCTGATGATGGAGGCGGGACTGCCCGCCGGCATTCTCAACGTGGTCAACGGCGACAAGGAAGCGGTTGACGCGATCCTCGACGATCCGGACATCAAGGCCGTCGGCTTCGTCGGCTCCTCGCCGATCGCGCAGTATATCTATGAGCGTGCCGCGCAGACCAACAAGCGGGCGCAGTGCTTCGGCGGCGCCAAGAACCACGCCATCATCATGCCGGATGCCGACATGGACCAGACCGTCGATGCGCTGATCGGCGCAGGCTACGGTTCGGCGGGCGAACGCTGCATGGCGATCTCGGTGGCGGTGCCGGTGGGCAAGACCACTGCGGACCGGCTGATGGAGAAGCTGATCCCGCGGGTCGAGGGTCTGAAGATCGGTCCTTCGACCGATCCAAGCGCCGACTTCGGCCCGCTGGTGACCAAGGCCGCGCTGGATCGCGTCAAGGATTACGTCGAGATCGGCATCCAGGAAGGCGCCAAGCTTGCTGTCGACGGCCGCGGCTTCAAGATGCAGGGCTACGAGAAGGGCTTCTACATGGGCGGCTGTCTGTTCGACAATGTCACGAAGGACATGCGGATCTACAAGGAAGAGATCTTCGGCCCCGTTCTGTCTGTGGTGCGCGCCCACGATTACAGCGAGGCGCTGGCGCTGCCGTCGGATCACGACTACGGCAACGGCGTTGCGATCTTCACCCGCGACGGCGACGCGGCGCGCGACTTCGCGGCCAAAGTCAATGTCGGCATGGTGGGCATCAACGTTCCGATCCCGGTGCCGATTGCCTACTACACGTTCGGCGGCTGGAAGAAGTCTGGGTTCGGCGATCTCAACCAGCATGGACCGGACTCGATCCGCTTCTACACCAAGACCAAGACCGTCACCTCGCGCTGGCCATCCGGCGTCAAGGACGGCGCTGAGTTCACCATCCCAACGATGAACTAAATCCAGCAAGCGAGCCCGCCATGCAATTCGCCCTGACCGAGGATCAAATCGCGGTTCGCGACATGGCGCGCGAGTTTGCCGCCGAGAAAATCGCTCCCTTCGCGCAAAAGTGGGACGAGGAAAAGTTTTTTCCCGTCAACGTGATGCGCGAAGCGGCAGCGCTCGGCATGGGCGGCATCTATATCCGTGACGATGTGGGCGGCTCGGCGCTGACGCGGTTCGACGCCGCGCTGATCTTCGAGGCGCTCGCGACCGGATGCCCGACGGTGTCGTCATTCATTTCGATCCACAACATGGCATCGTGGATGATCGATGCCTACGGCTCCGATGCGCAGCGGCAGAAGTGGCTGCCGCGTCTGTGCACCATGGAACTGATCGCGAGCTACGCTCTGACCGAGCCGGGCGCAGGCTCGGATGCCGCCGCGCTTTCGACCCGCGCGGTGCGTGACGGCGATCACTACGTTCTCAACGGACAGAAGCAGTTCATTTCCGGCGCTGGAACCAGCGACATCTATGTCGCGATGGTTCGCACCGGCGGTGAAGGCGCACGTGGCGTCTCCACACTGGTGATCGATCGCGACACGCCGGGCGTCTCGTTCGGCGCGAACGAGCGCAAGATGGGCTGGAACGCGCAGCCGACCCGTGCGGTGATTTTCGAGAACGCCCGCGTGCCGGTTGCAAATCGCCTTGGCGAGGAGGGTATCGGCTTCAAGGTCGCAATGGCTGGTCTTGATGGCGGACGTCTCAACATTGCGGCGTGTTCGCTCGGCGGCGCGCAATCGGCGCTCGACAAGTCGCTCGCTTATACAAAGGAGCGCAGGGCCTTCGGCCAGCGCCTCGATGAATTCCAGGCCTTGCAGTTTCGGCTCGCCGATATGGCGACCGAACTGGAAGCCGCGCGGACGTTCCTGTGGCGGGCCGCGGCGGCGCTCGATCGCAAGGACCCCGATGCGACCATGCTCTGTGCCATGGCCAAGCGCTTCGGCACCGATGCAGGTTTCGAGATTGCCAATCAGGCGCTGCAATTGCACGGCGGTTATGGCTATCTGGCGGAGTATGGAATCGAGAAGATCGTCAGGGATCTGCGTGTGCACCAAATTCTCGAAGGAACCAATGAAATCATGCGCGTGATTGTCGCCCGCAAGCTGGTCGAGGGCGCGCGATGAGCGCGCACGCGGCGATGACGGAGACGCCCGAGAAGGACGTGATCATTTGCCGCGAGGGCGCGGCGGGAATTATCCGGCTCAATCGTCCCAAGACGATCAATGCACTGACGCTTGAGATGACGCGCGAGATTGTCACCGCGCTTGATGCGTTCGAGACGGACCCCGGTGTATCTCTGGTATTGCTCGAAGGTGCAGGCGAGCGCGGCCTTTGCGCAGGCGGCGACATTCGGGGCCTTTATGAAAGTGCGAAAGCGGGCGGCGATCTCGGGCCGGTGTTCTGGCGCGAGGAATACATCCTGAATGCGCGCATTCCCGATTTTCCGAAGCCCTATGTTGCCTACATGGATGGTCTCGTCATGGGCGGCGGCGTCGGTCTCTCGGCGCACAGCGCGCACCGGATCGTGACTGAAAAGACCAAAATGGCGATGCCGGAGGTCGGTCTCGGCTTCTTCCCGGATGTCGGCGGAACCTGGCTGCTGTCACGCGCCCCTGGCGAGATCGGAACCTATTTCGCGCTGACGGGCCAGACGATGAGTGGTGCCGATGCGGTGTATGCAGGCGCCGCGGATGTGCTGATTGCCACGAAAGACTGGCCTGCGCTTCGGGATGCGCTGACCAATGCTCCATTGCAGGCAAGAGATAACGATGTGCGCGGAATTCTGGCGCGTTTTGGCATTCAGGATGGTCAGGCTCCCGTCGCGAAGCACCGCGACCTGATCGATCGCGCGTTCGCTCACGACACAGTCGAAGAGATCGTAACCGCGTTGAAAGGCGACGGCTCGGATTTCGCGCTCGCGGCGCTCAAGGCGCTTTCGGAGAAATCCCCGACAGCGCTCAAGGTGACGCTGGAACTGCTTCGCCGCGCGCGAAATTCCAAATCGCTCAAGGAGTGTCTGATCCGTGAGTACAATTCTGCGCTGGCGGTCTTCACCAGCGCGGAATTCGTAGAGGGCGTCCGCGCCGCGATCATTGACAAGGATCGCAATCCGAAATGGTCGCCTTCGCGGATCGAGGATGTGACGCCGGAGATTGTCGGGAAGTATTTCGCGCCGAATAGCAAGTATAAGCTGGTCTTTCCGGACTGACTGGTTCCAAAGAAGCAATAACGAGGGCAGGAAATGGCAAACATTGCATTCATCGGTCTCGGCAACATGGGCGGACCCATGGCGGCCAACCTCGTCAAGGCCGGGCACAAGGTGCAGGGCTTCGATCTCGCGCAGGCATCCAGGGATGCTGCGAAAGCGGACGGCGTCGGCATCGCCGCCAGCGCCGGTGAGGCCGTCAGGGACGCGCAGATCGTCATCACCATGCTGCCCGCTGGCAAGCATGTGCTGGGCGTTTGGAAAGAGATCATTCCATCGGTCGGCAAGAACACACTCATGATCGACTGCTCGACCATCGATGTGGAAAGCGCGCGGCTGGCGCACGCTCATGCAACAGAACACAACCTGCCATCGATCGACGCGCCGGTGTCCGGCGGCACCGGAGGTGCAAAGGGCGCGACACTGACGTTCATGTGCGGCGGGACCGCTGCTGCTTTCGCGGCCGCAAGGCCTGTCCTTGAGAACATGGGCAAGAAGGTTGTCCATTGCGGCGAGGCCGGTGCAGGGCAGGCGGCCAAGATCTGCAACAACATGATCCTCGGCATCTCGATGATCGGCGTTTCAGAGGCGTTTGCGCTCGGCGAGAAGCTCGGCCTGTCGCATCAGGCGTTGTTCGATGTGGCCTCCACGTCGTCGGGCCAGTGCTGGTCGCTGACGTCCTATTGCCCCGTGCCGGGGCCGGTTCCGGCTTCGCCCGCAAACAACGATTACAAGCCGGGCTTTGCCGCGGCGCTGATGCTGAAAGACCTGCGTTTGTCGCAGGAGGCTGCGAAGGCCGCGGGAGCTGCGACGCCGCTCGGCGCGCACGCCGAAAGTATCTATGATGCGTTCGAGAAGGCCGGCCATGGCGGCGTGGACTTTTCCGGCATCATCAAGCATGTGCGTGGACTGGCGAAATAGGATTCCTTGATGACGACATTCCAGGACGCGCGCGCTTTCCTGCTCAAACATCGCACCGATTACGACAAGGCCGTTGCGGATTTCCGCTGGCCGGATGAGAAGCAGTTCAATTGGGCGCTCGACTGGTTCGATGCCGGGCTGGCGTCCAGTCCCGAGAGCCGGGACCGCACGGCACTCTGGATCGTTGATGCGGCGAGCAGCACCGAGACGAAACTGTCGTTCGCGGAACTGTCGCGCCGCTCAAATCAGACCGCGAACTTTCTGCGTGATCTCGGCCTGAAGCGCGGCGATCACCTGCTGCTGTTGCTCGGCAACGTGGTCCCGCTGTGGGAGACCATGCTGGCTGCGATGAAGCTGGGCGTCATCGTCATCCCCGCGACCACATTGCTGACAGCGGATGAACTGCGTGATCGGCTTGATCGCGGCAAGGCAAAGGCCGTCGTTGCCACGCAGGATCAAGTAGCGAAATTCGAAGGGCTTGGCGGCGCGGATTTCACCAAGATTGTTGTCGCGGCGACAGCCGACCATGAGGGCTGGCGCAAGTTCGAAGACGCGGCGAACTATACGGAGACGTTCACGCCAGAGGGGGCGACGGGCGCGAACGATCCGATGCTGCTCTATTTCACCTCGGGCACCACGGCCAAGCCGAAGCTCGTGCTTCATAGCCACAGCAGCTATCCGGTGGGATCGCTATCCACGATGTACTGGCTCGGCCTTCAGCCGGGCGACATCCACCTCAACATTTCATCGCCGGGCTGGGCCAAGCATGCGTGGAGCTGTTTCTTCTCGCCGTGGAATGCCGGCGCGACCATCTTTATCGTCAATCAACCGCGCTTCGATGCGAAAGGTTTGCTCGCAACGGTTGCCCGCTGCGGTGTGACCACGTTGTGTGCGCCGCCGACGGTGTGGCGGCTGTTCATTCAGGAGCGGCTGGCGGACTACAAGGTCTCGGTGCGCGAGGTTTGCGGCGCAGGCGAGCCGCTCAATCCAGAAGTCATCGATCAGGTCAAGGCGGCGTGGGGCCTCACGATCCGAGACGGTTATGGCCAGACCGAGACCACCGCGCTTGCGGGCAACTCGCCGGGGCAACCGGTGAAGATCGGATCGATGGGCCGGCCGATGCCGGGATATACGGTGCGTGTCGTGGACGCTGACGGCAATCCGGCGAAGGAAGGCGAGGTCTGCCTTGTGCTCGGCGCCAATCGTCCGGCGGGGCTGATGCTCGGCTATCAGGGCGAGGACGGCAAACCGAAAGGTGCAGACGGCGAGGTCTATCAGACCGGCGATGTGGTGTTTCTCGACGACGACGGATACCTGACCTTCGTCGGCCGCTCCGACGATGTGTTCAAGTCCTCCGATTACCGCATCAGCCCGTTCGAACTTGAAAGCGTCCTGCTGGAGCATGATCTGGTCGCCGAAGCCGCCGTGGTGCCAACGCCGGATCCGATCCGTCTTGCGCTTCCGAAGGCTTACGTCTCTGTGGTGTCCGGTACTGCGATGTCCCGCGACACTGCGCTGTCGATCTTCCAGTATGTTCATTCGCGGCTGGCGCCATTCAAACGCATCCGCCGTATCGAACTGGTGACGGAGTTGCCGAAAACGATCTCGGGCAAGATTCGCCGCGTGCAACTGCGCCGCCTCGAGCATGACAACGACCGCAAGGATGCTTTGCGCGGCCAGGAATTCCGGGAGGAGGATTTTCCGGAATTGCAGAGCGGTCAGAGCGCGGCCCGATAACGCCCGGGCGGCTTTCCGTCCCGGCTCCATCTCATAACGTGTTTGAAACGGCATCCATGGTCGCCCTCAGCGAGAGCGAATGCCGCTCATGCAACCGTGCTGGTCAGCAAATTTCGCTTGGCCGGACGGCTGATCTGTGGAATGTGCGAACGCAATTCGAATTTCAGCCGGGAGATGGTTCGTGGGCGCAGCGATGAATCTTGAAGACTACCTGAAGCTTGTGGGCACGGAGCTCGGTGTTTCGGAGTGGCATACCATCGATCAGAAACAGATCGACGCATTCGCCGATGCGACCGAAGACTTTCAGTTCATTCATATCGACCCGGAGCGGGCAAAGCGCGAGACGCCGTTTGGCGGGACCATCGCGCACGGATTTCTCTCTCTGTCGGTGCTGCCGAAGCTCGCCTATGCAACCATGCCGACGCTGAATGGCGCGGCGATGTCGATCAATTACGGTTTCGACAAGATCCGGTTTCTCACGCCCGTCCGCGCCGGCAAGCGTGTGCGCGCGCGGTTCGTGCTGGCGGAGGCGACCATGAAGTCGCCGAAAGAACTGCTGGCACGCACCAACACGACGCTTGAAATCGAGGGTGAGCCCAAGCCTGCGCTGGTCGCGGACTGGCTCGGAATGCACTTCTTCGCATAACGCATTTCTTTCGCCAAACTTTAAGGGACGATCATGGCAATCAGATTCGACGGACGCGTTGCGGTAGTCACCGGCGCAGGTGCAGGCCTCGGACGCGCGCACGCGCTGGGATTGGCCAAGCTTGGCGCTAAGGTCGTCGTCAATGACATGGGTGCGGCCCGCGACGGCAGTGGCGGTTCGGTCAGCCCGGCTGAAGCGGTCGTCGAGGAAATCCGCAAGGCTGGCGGCGAGGCGATGGCGGACGGCGCAGACGTCTCGAACTTCGAGCAGGTCAAGGAAATGGTCGCACGCGCCGCGATGAAGTGGGGCGGCGTCGATCTCATGGTCGCCAACGCGGGCATCCTGCGCGACAAATCGTTTAGCAAGATGGAGCCGGAAGATTTCGCCAAGGTGATCGCCGTGCATCTGACCGGCACCTACAACTGCTGCAAGGCAGTGTGGGACGGCATGCGCGAGCGCAACTATGGCCGCATCGTTCTCACCACCTCGTCGTCGGGCCTGTTCGGCAATTTCGGTCAGGCGAACTACGCCGCCGCCAAAGCCGGCATGGTCGGTCTGATGAATGTGCTTGCCGAGGAAGGCCGCAAGACCAACATCAAGGTCAACACCATCTCTCCGACAGCAGCAACGCGCATGACCGAAGGCCTGATCGGGCCGGAAATCCTTGCTCTGATGAAGCCGGAATCGATTACGCCTGCGGTGCTTTATCTGCTGAGCGAAGACGCACCCACCCGCACCATCATGGGCGCTGGCGCAGGTTCTTTCGCAGTCATCAAGGTGGTCGAGACCGAAGGCCTCAACCTTCCGCAGGATCAGTGGACGCCTGATGCCATCGCCGCGAACTTCGCGAAGATCGGCGACATGTCCACCGCGCGTGATCTTGGCGGCGCGTTCTTCCAGACCTTCAAATATGTAGAGCAGGCCGCGAAGGCAGCCGGTATCAAGCTGCCGTCGATGGGCGGGTAAGCGTCTTGAATATCGCCGTCATCGGTGCCGGTCCTGCGGGGCTGATGGCGGCTGAAGTTTTGAGCGCAGGCGGTGCGCACGTCACCGTCTATGATCGCATGCCGTCGGTCGGCCGCAAGTTCCTGCTGGCCGGGCGCGGCGGCCTCAATCTCACCCACAGCGAACCGCTCGACGCGTTTCTCGGGCGCTATCGCGAAGCCGCCCCGCATCTGCGCCCGGCCATCGAAGCGTTTGCGCCTACGGCGCTCCGCGCATGGAGCGATACTCTCGGCCAGCCGACATTTGTGGGATCGAGCGGGCGGGTGTTTCCGCAAGCGATGAAAGCATCGCCGTTACTGCGCGCATGGCTGCGGCGTCTCGATCAGTCCGGCGTGCAGTTGGCGTTTCGCCATCGCTGGACGGGATGGAGCGCGAATGGCGGGCTGCAGTTCGAGACCCCGGCAGGTCGGACGTCACTTGAGCCCGACGCGACGGTGATTGCGCTCGGCGGCGCAAGCTGGCCCAAGTTAGGCGCAGATGGTGGCTGGATCGATTCGTTCAAGGCGAAGGGCATTGAGATCGCGCCGCTGCGGTCTGCCAATTGCGGCTTCTGCGTTGGATGGTCGGATTTGTTTCGCGACCGCTTTGAGGGGCAGCCCCTGAAAAGCGTTGCATTGTCCTTCGGCGGAGAGACTGTGCGCGGCGAAGCGACGATTACACGCGACGGCATTGAAGGCGGCGCGATCTATGCGCTGTCGGCGCCGTTGCGCGATGCGGTGCTTGCGCATGGCGAGGTCGTGCTCCACGTCGCATTGCGGCCCGATCTTGCGAAACACGATCTGATCGCACGCGTCAGCGCGCCGCGGCAGAAGCAGTCGATGTCGACTTATCTGCGAAAGGTCACAGGTCTTCCGCCGGTCGCCATTGGTCTTTTGCAGGAGGCTGCGATTGCGGGCGGACTGAAACTGTCGGTGATGGATTCCGAAGCGCTCGCCGCCTTGATCGATGCTGTTCCCGTCAAGCTCACCGGCGTCGCACCGCTTGATCGCGCGATTTCAACCGCAGGTGGGATTGCCTTGAACGAGATCGATGCGCAGTTCATGCTGCGAAAAATGCCCGGCGTCTTTGTCGCCGGCGAAATGCTGGACTGGGAAGCGCCGACCGGCGGCTATCTGTTGCAGGCGTGTTTCGCGACAGGCGCTGCTGCCGGACGGGGTGCGCTGAACTATCTGAAGCGCTAAACGCCGCTTTCGATTTCCTCGCGCAACATTTCAAGCTCCAGCCACTTTTCCTCGGCGGCGTCGAGTTCGCCATGCGCCTTGGCGATTGCGGCGGACGCGGCATCGAATGCCTTGCGATCTTTCGCATAGAGCTCGGGATCGTCCAGCAGCTTCTGCTGCTTTGCGATCTCGGCCTGCAGCTTGGCCATCGTCTTCGGCAATGTTTCCAGTGCGTGCTTGTCATTGAAGCTGAGGCGGCGCTTCGATGACGTCGCCGGTGCGTTGGCAGCGCTTTTTGCGGATTTTGACGTTTCGGCGGCCACCGCCTTGATGTTCTTTTCCTGCAAGTCCGCGCCGCGCTGCGCCAGCATATCGGAATAGCCGCCGGCATACTCGACCCATTTGCCGTTGCCTTCGGGCGCAATCACGGATGTCACGACGCGGTCGAGGAAATCGCGGTCATGGCTGACGAGAATGACGGTGCCCTGATAGTCGCTGAGCATTTCCTCCAGAACGTCGAGCGTTTCGAGATCGAGGTCGTTCGTGGGTTCGTCCAGCACCAGCAGATTCGAAGGCTTTGCCAGCGCGCGCGCCAGCATCAGCCGCCCGCGCTCACCGCCTGACAGGACTTCAAGCGGGGTGCGCGCCTGCTCGCTGGCGAAAAGGAAGTCTTTCATATAGCCGATGACGTGCTTGGGCGTGCCATTGACCATGATGCTGTCGCCGCGCCCGCCTGTGAGCGCATCGGCCAGCGTGGTTTTCGGATCGAGGCTTTCGCGATGCTGATCCAGCGTCGCCATCTCGATATTGGCGCCGAGGCGGATGGTGCCGGTGTCCGGCGCATCGCCGCCGGTCAGAAGCCCGATCAGCGTGGTCTTGCCGGCGCCGTTGGGGCCGATGATGCCGATACGATCGCCGCGCGTGACGCGGGTGGAGAAATCATCGACGATCTTGCGCTCGCCGTAGGACTTGCCGATGTGCCTGGCTTCGATCACCAGCTTGCCGGAAGTTTCGGCTTCCGCAGCGGCGAGGTTCGCCTTGCCGGCGGTGCCGCGATAGTCGCGGCGCTGCTGCCGGAGTTCGAACAGGTTGCCAAGGCGCTTGACGTTGCGCTTTCGGCGTCCTGAGACGCCATAACGCAGCCAGTGTTCTTCCATGACAATCTTGCGATCAAGCTTGTGCTGGTCGCGCTCTTCTTCCGCCAGCACCTCGTCACGCCATTCCTCGAATGCGCTGAATCCCTTCTCGATGCGGCGGGTCTGGCCCCGGTCAAGCCAGACGGTGGCGCGCGAAAGATTTGAGAGGAAGCGCCGATCATGGCTGATGATCACCAGCGCGCTGCGGCGGCTGGCGAGTTCGCCCTCTAACCACTCGATGGTGGTGAGGTCGAGGTGGTTGGTCGGCTCATCGAGCAGCAGGATGTCTGGCGAGGGCGCCAGCACGCGCGCCAGCGCCGCGCGGCGCGCTTCGCCGCCGGAGAGATTGGCCGGATCTTCCGTGCCGGTCAGGCCCAGTTGCTCAAGGAGATACTGCGCCTGATAATGGTCGTCGCCGGGATTCATTCCCGCTTCGACATAGGCCAGCGTGGTTTTGAAGCCGTCGAAGTCCGGCTCCTGCGGCAGATAGCGGATGGTCGCGCCGGGCTGCACGAACCGGCTGCCGCGATCGGCTTCCACAAGACCCGCGACGATCTTCAGCAGCGTCGATTTGCCCGAACCGTTGCGGCCGATCAGGCAGACGCGCTCGCCGGCCGAGACGGCAAGCTCGACGCCGGACAGAAGCGGCGTGCCGCCGAAGGTCAGCGCGATGTCTTTCAACTGGATGAGGGGAGGCGCCATATCGTCGGGGTGCTCTTACTTCTGTTGCGCGCGCTGGATGCGGCGGATGGTCTGGTCGAGGGCCGACAGGAACGCCGAGCGGTCGCGCGGCGAGAACGAACGCGGCCCGCCGGTGACTTCGCCGCTGGAGCGCAGGTCGGTCATCAGGTTGCGCACCGCCAGTGTCATGCCGATGGATTCTTCGGAGAACGGCTTGCCGTTCGGGGCGATCACGTCGGCCCCGGCCTTGACGCAGCGCGCCGCCAGCGGGATGTCCGACGTGACGACGATATCGCCTTTTTGCGCGCGTTCCGCAATCCAGTCGTCGGCGGCATCCATCCCCGAACCTGCCGCAACCCGCTCGATCAGCGGATGGTTCGGCACGCGGATGAAATTACCTGCGACCACGCTGACGGGCAGCCCGTGCCGCTCTGCTACGCGGTAAATCTCGTCCTTTACCGGGCAGGCGTCGGCGTCGACATAGATGCGGGTCGTGTGGGTCAAGGCTATTCCGTTCAGGTTTGTGCTGCTGGTAACCCAACGGCGTGAAAATGGCGAGTGGAAGGCCGGGGATGTCGACTGCAAGGCATGCATTGGAACAGCTTGTCTTCGGGCGAGCTTCGCGTACGATTTGGCCAAGAAACGCAGCGAAACCGAGGAAACTGATGACCGCGCTCAAGCCCTACAGCGTCAACGCCTACAATCTGGCCAAAAACTCCGAAAACAAGATGCACGACGATCAGGTCGCGCGCCGCTTTGGATTCCAGGGCGGACTGGTGCCCGGCGTCGATGTGTTCGCCTACATGACCCACATGCCGGTGGCGAAATGGGGCAGGGCGTTTTTGGAACGCGGTCTGATGGATGGCCGGTTCTTCAAGCCGGTCTACGACGGCGAGACGGCGGTTGTGACGGCGGAAGAGATCGACGGCGGTCTTGCCATCAAGATCGAGAGCCGCGGCGAGTTGTGCGCCACCGGGACCGCATCGATGCCATCCGATACACCGAAAATTTCGCTCGGCGATTTCCAGAGCGCTGCGGTTGTCGGCAAGACCGCTCCCGCCAGCGAGACGTCCTACGCGACCGGCAAGTGGCTTTCCATTCCGCCGTTCACGCTGGGCGTGCAGGGTTCAGCCGACTATCTGCGCGACGTGCGTGAGACCGATCCGCTTTATGGAAACGAGAAGATCGTTCACACCGGCATGCTGCTGCGGACCATGAACTGGGCGCTGATGGAGAATGCCATCCTGGGCCCGTGGATTCATGTCGGCAGCACGATCCGTTATCTGGCGACGGCGGCGGTTGAGGACGAACTCACGGTGCGCGCGAAAGTCACCGGCAACTACGATCGCAAGGGCCACAAGTTCGTCGAGCTCGATGGCCTCATCGTTGCGAACGGCAAGACGCCGATCGCACATTGCCAGCATATCGCGATCTACCAGCCGCGCGAGACCATGGCGGCGTAGGTTCGTTCATTCTTGCGTGGGTTCGCGGATCATCAGGCATCTATCAGGCATCGCGTAGTCTCTCTCGACGTCGTCCCCGCGCAGGCGGGGACCCATATTCTTTAAGTCATCGACTTGAGGGAAATGCTCGAGCAATCTTCTCGCTGTCACCACGGCCTGTGGTGGTTACGGGTCCCCGCCTGCGCGGGGACGACGTGGAGTGTGATGTGACAGCTTACGTCACTTCGGCTTTTCCGATTTAATTTTCAAACAGCATGCGCGTGTCGGGCTTGCCCCATTCGCGCCAACGAAAGGCGTGCGCATTCGTTCTCGCGCCTGATCGCGCGAGTTGATCTGTTAGTTGCCCCAAACAACGAGGGGCATGGAGCGCCGCGAGGCGCACCTTTGTATCGTCTCGCTTCCGGCATCGCGTGCGAAGCGATGTGAGGTCCGAAAGCGCATCGCCTTGCGGCGCTCCATTGCGGCGATTTTGGGTGAGGGGACCGTACTTCCGGGTGCGGACGGGGGAGGTTACTCGACCCCTGATCCGGACGGCTTTCGCCGCCTTCGTCCGCTCCGCGTCCAGCCGGCGAACGGCAGAGCCACATAGTTGGCCCGGACGGTGACCCCAGCCTCCCGGACGCGTGTGTGCGAAACACGCGCGCAGGCGCCGCATCCTGCTCCGCTTCAAAGCGCCCTCGAGAAGCGCCCCTCACGACCAGGACGCAGTGAACTTAAGCGCGGTTCAAAGCACGGGGATGCGTATCCCCATCACGAAATGGTGCAGCCATCTGCGCGATAATATCCGCCGTCATTCCGGGGCGCGCGTTGCGCGAGCCCGGAATCCATCGCGGTGTTGGAGAAATGGATTCCGGGTTCGCGCGAAGAGGCGCGCCCCGGAATGACAGAAACAACAGCTGTATCGCTCTGCTTGATCGTGTCCCTGCATCACCACGATATGCGGTGGTTATTGGTCCCCGCTGTCGCGGGGACGACATCGAATGTGTTGAAGCGCTCGACATTCTCCGCCGTCATTCCGGGGCGCGCGGCTTCGCGCGAACCCGGAATCCATGGCCACTCACCGGATGCCCGCATCATCATGGATTCCGGGCCTGCGCCTTCGGCGCATCCCGGAATGACGACTTAATATCTGAGTACGGTAGTGGAACGCCGTCTCACGCTGACTTCTTCGCTTTCCGCCCATCCTGAATCGCGCGCCAGACCTTTTCCGATGTCAGCGGCATGTCGATGCTGGTCACGCCTTCATCTGACAATGCATCGAGCACGGCGTTGACGATGGTCGCGAGGCTTCCGGCGCAGCCCGCTTCGCCGCAGCCCTTGGTGCCAAGCGGGTTCGAGGTCGCCGGCGAGGGGTGGCTGCCCAATGTCATTGACGGAATATCGCCGGCGCGTGGCAGGGCGTAATCCATGAACGAGCCTGTCACCGGCTGGCCGTTATCATCATAGGTCACGCATTCCATCAGCGCCTGACCGATACCCTGCGCGACGCCGCCGTGAATTTGCCCGGCGACGATCATCGGATTGACCACGGTGCCGAAATCGTTGACGCCGCTGTATCGGACGATCTGCACGTTGCCGGTGTCTGGATCGACTTCGACCTCGGCGACGTGGCAGCCGTTGGGGAATGTGGAGGGCACGCCCTGCACGGTGTGGTCGACGTCGAGCGAGGAGGGCACGCCCTCCGGCATTTTCGAATTCCGCAGCTTTGCCGCCAGTTCCATGATGCCTATGCCGCGGTCGGTGCCGGCAATCGTGAAGCGCCCGTTGGCGAATTCCATGTCGCCTTCGGAAGCCTCCAGCACATGGGCAGCCGCCCGCTTGCCTTTCTCGATGACCAGCCTCGAAGAGGCGACGATCGCGGCGCCGCTGGCGGTGATCGAGCGCGAGCCGCCGGTGCCGTTGCCGGTGTGAACGATGTCGCTGTCGCCCTGCGTCAGCTTGATGGCGTCGAACGGCACGCCAAGCTGCGCGGCAAGCACCTGCGCGAATGGCGTGGCATGGCCCTGGCCGTAGTCGAGGGTGCCGGTGATGAGCCTGACCGTCCCGTCGGCTTCAAACACGATCTTGCCGAGCTCCGCGCTCGGCGGCGCGGTGATCTCGAGATAGGAGCCGACGGCGATGCCGCGCAGCTTGCCGCGCTTGCGGCTTTCCTTCCTGCGTTTGGCGAAGCCTGCGACATCAGCCTGTTCGACGGCCTTGCTGAAGACGCCGGGGAAGTCGCCGCTGTCGTAGGTCAGGCCGTTCGCGGCCGCGTAGGGGATCTGTGCGGGCTTGATAAAGTTGCGCTTGCGCATCGCAAGGCGATCGATGCCCATTTCTTCCGCGGCGCGGTCGATCAGCCGCTCCATGAAGTAGTTGGCTTCCGGGCGGCCCGCGCCGCGATAGGCGCCCATGAGCGTCGTGTTGGTCAGCACGCACTTGATGTCGACGCCGATCAGCGGCATGCGATAGACGCTGTTGATATTCTTGGCGATGTTGAGCGACAGCGGAAGCGGCGCGACGCCGGTGATGTAGGCGCCGAGATTGCCGAAGCCGCGCACGCGCACGCCGAGGAATGCGCCGTCAGCAGCAAGGGCGAGTTCGCAATGCACGTCCTGCGCGCGGCCGTGACTGTCGGAGAGAAAGCTGGTCGAGCGCTCGTCCGTCCATTTCACCGCGCGGCCGAGCTCACGGGCGGCATGCAGGATGCAGATGTATTCGGGATAGTTCGCGTTCTTCATGCCGAACGATCCGCCGACATGATGCGTGCGCAGATGAACCTTGTCGTTCGGAACATTCAGGGTTTTCGCCAGCGACGTGCGGTTGCCGGCGACGCCCTGCGTTGGGATTTCGATGGTGAAGCGCTGGCTCTTTTTGTCGTAGCTGGCGAGCGCCGCGCGCGGCTCCATCGCAACCACGGCGAGGCGCGTGTTGACGATGTCAAGGCGGGTGACATGGGCCGCGCGTGCGAATGCGGCATCGAGCGCCGCGTCGTCGCCGGCATGATAATCGAGCACGACGTTGCTGGGGATGTGGTCGTAGAGCAGCGGCGCACCGGGCTTTGCGGCGTCTTCCGCGCTGGTGACGGACGGCAGCGGCTCGATATCGACCACGACCGCTTCTCCGGCGTCGCGCGCCTGCGCCAGCGTTTCCGCGACGACGAACGCAACCGGATCGCCGACAAAGCGCACCTTGTCGGTCATCAGCGGCAGCCGGTTGGTTTGCAGCAGCGGTGAGCCGTCACGGTTCTTCATCGGCAGGCCGACGGTGAAGGGATTGTAGCCGGCCGCGGCGAGGTCCTTGCCGGTCCACACGCCGAGCACGCCGGGCATGGCGCGGGCGGCCTCCACATCGATGCCCTTGATGATGCCGTGGGCGTGGGTGCTGCGGACGATCCAGGCATAGGCCTGGCCCGGCAGGCTGATGTCGTCGGTGTAGGTTCCCTTGCCCCGCACCAGCGTATCGTCCTCCTTGCGCCGGACGGGCTGCCCCACGCCGAATTTTTGCAGTGCGATATCGTTGTCGGAAGAGACGCGGGAGGGGTGATCGAGCATGAAAAATCCGCTGAAAATCACGGTCCGGCGACGAAAATCGCACTCCGGCCGTGGGGTGTGGGCTGCGCGTTAAACTTAAGACGCCTGAATCCCAGCCACAATGCGTGATCGGGTATGCTGCGGTTGCGCCGGGCACGTACGCTGTTAAACTTTATTTGAACAGGATTGCCGTGGCGTGACGCTCACGCCGCAGAGATGGACCAGTGATCCGGTTCTGACATTCGTATCCCGTCTCACCCGGCACTTTACGAATGTCAGAACCATAGGATCACTGGAATTATAACTTGCTAGTGTCCTTTCGTATCCGACGTTCGTTCGGGAGGTGCTGCGGGGTGAATCGAACGTCGGATACGGGACACTAGCTATGAACGAAGACGTGCGGTTGCACGACGGTCGCGAACCGTCCGTCAGCCCGCCAGTACCGGTTTCGGAGGAGGCGCATGGCCGCGGACATCTCCGCGTTCATGGCGGCCCCGCGGCCTATGCCGCCCTCGATCTCGGCACCAACAATTGCCGTCTGCTGATTGCGCGCGTCTCGAACGACGGCTTCCGCGTGATCGACTCGTTCTCGCGTATCATCCGGTTGGGGGAGGGCATCTCGACCACGGGCCGGATCAGCGATGCAGCCATTTCCCGCGCGGTCGGTGCGCTGAGCGTCTGCGGCGACAAGATCCGCGCCAGGGGCGCGAAGCGGCTGCGCACCATCGCGACCGAAGCCTGCCGCGCCGCCGACAACGCCGACGCATTCCTCGACCTGATCGAGCGCGAGACCGGCATCAAGCTTGAAGTTATCGACCGCGAGACGGAATCGACGCTCGCGGTGATCGGCTGTTCGCCGCTGCTCGACCCCCGTGCGAAGGGCGCAATCCTGTTCGACATCGGCGGCGGCTCGACCGAAGTGGTGCGGATCGAGCGCCCGGCGGGCGAGCCGCATGCGCCTCCCTTGAAGGGACCGTGGATTTCACTGCCGCTCGGCGTGGTCACGCTCGCGGAGCGCTTCGGCGGCACCCATGTCAGCCGCGAATCCTATGGCGCGATGGTCGATGAAGTCGCGCAGCATCTTGCGCCCTTCGCAGCCAGCCACGGCCACGATCTGTCCGGCATGCACCTGCTTGGCACGTCCGGTACCGTGACGACGGTTGCAGGCATCCATCTCGGTCTTTCCCACTACGACCGGCGCAAGGTCGACGGTTTGTGGATGAACGATGCCGACATGGACCACGCGATCGCGCGGCTTCTCGACATGACCTATCAGGACCGCGCGCGCAATGCGTGCATCGGCACCGAACGGGCCGATCTCGTGCTTGCGGGTTGTGCCATTCTCGACGCCATCCGCAAGGCGTTCCCGCTGCCGCGCCTGCGCGTCGCCGACCGCGGCCTGCGCGAAGGCATGCTGGTGGAAATGATGCGGGCCGACGGCGCGATCCTGGCCTGCTAAATCCGTTCAGATGCCGTGACGGCGCGGCTGAAACGTCGTAAGGGGTGCGTGAGCGCATCTGCTTTTTGTTCGGCATGATCCTTTCCGAAAACCGGTTCCCACTTTTCGGGGATCATGCCGCTGGAAACCAAGTCTCATGGCGAAAGACACCACCGGACGGCTGCATGTCACAGTGAAGAGCGGCGGCAAGCGCAAGCTGTCGTCGAAACTCTGGCTGGAACGTCAGCTCAACGATCCGTATGTCGTGCAGGCCAAGCGCGACGGCTTCCGCTCGCGCGCCGCGTACAAGTTGCGCGAGATCGACGACAAGCAGCGCTTCCTCAAACAAGGGCAGGTGGTGGTCGATCTCGGCGCAGCGCCCGGCGGATGGAGCCAGATCGCTGCGAAACGCGTCGGCGCGATGGAGGGCAGGGGCAAGGTTATCGCCATCGATCTTCTGGAGATGCCGGAACTTCCGGGTGTGGCGTTCGCACAAATGGATTTCCTCGACGATCGCGCGCCCGAGAAGCTGCGCGCAATGATCGGCGGCGGCGCGGATGTCGTGATGTCGGACATGGCCGCCAACACCACCGGTCACCGCAAGACCGATCAGTTGCGTATCATCGGCCTGGTCGAGAACGCTGCTGCGTTCGCCTGCGAAATCCTCAATCCCGGCGGGACTTTTCTGGCGAAGGTCTTTCAGAGCGGCGCAGAGGCGGACCTGGTGGCGCAGCTCAAACGCGATTTCAAGACTGTGAAGCATGTGAAGCCTGCTGCCAGCCGGCAGGATTCATCCGAGCGCTATGTGCTGGCGCTGGGATTTCGCGGCGACAATGCGCAGAACGAATCGTCTTAGCGATTAACCCAGCTTCTGGTCGCGAGCGTCATGGGTTTGCTCCGCCGCGGCGGCTTCCGCAGCTTGCGGGGTCTCCTCCACTGGCGCCCGATGGCCCGAAATTTCGTGGCCTGCATCCTCGGGCAATTTCCAGAACGAATACGCCGACAGCGCCGACAGCACGGCGACGATCAGGAACGCCGGCCAGAAATCGCCCGCACTGAGTTCCACGGAGTGGTTCGCCGTCATCGTCGCCTCAACTGCGAACGCGCCGACCGCGACGCCCGCTGAAATCGCAAGCTGCTGGTTGACGCTGACAAGCGTCGTCGCGCGGCTCATTTCGCCGGGGGTGACTTCTGCGTAGGCCATGGTGTTGATCGCGGTGAATTGCAGCGAGCGGAAAAAGCCACCGACCACCAGAATGATCATGATCAGCAGCAGCGGCGTCGATGGCGTGAACAGGGCGCAGGCGGCGAGAAAGAACGAACTCACCACCGCGTTGATGACCATGATGTTGCGGAAGCCGAAGGTGCGGATGATCCGCGCGGCAAGAGTCTTCATGCCGAGCGCGCCGACCGCGGAGGCGAATGTCACCAGACCCGACTTGAACGGCGACAGACCGAAACCGACCTGCATCAGGAGCGGCAGCAGGAACGGCAGTGCGCCGATGCCAAGGCGATACATGAAGCCGCCGGTGAGACTGGCGCGCAGGGTCGAGTGCTTGATCAGGGTGAAGTCCAGCACCGGCGATGCGGTGCGCTTGGCGTGATACAGATAGAGACCCATGCTTATCGCGCCGCCCACGATCAATCCGACGACGATTTGCCATGGCAGCAGGCCGAGACCGGCGACCGACAGCCCGAAGGCGAGACCGGCAACCCCCAATCCCGCAAGAACCAGCCCGACCACGTCAAAGCGTTCGGGATTCTCGCTCTTGATAGGATCGATGTACTTCAGCGCCATCCAGATGCCGAGCAACCCGATCGGAATGTTGATCAGGAAGATCCAGTGCCACGAGAAATACGTGGTGATGAAACCGCCGAGCGGTGGCCCGATCACGGGGCCGATCAGCGCGGGCACCGTGACCCACGCCATCGCGTTGACCAGCGCACTCTTGTCGATGGAGCGCAGCAGCACCAGCCGCCCGACCGGCGTCATCATCGCCCCGCCGATGCCCTGGATGATGCGCGCGATGACGAAATCGGTGACCGACGTCGACAGGGCGCAGCCGATCGAGCCGACCATGAATACGCCGATGGCGATGCTGAACACGGCGCGCGCGCCGAAGCGATCGGCAGTCCAGCCGCTTGCGGGAATGAAAACGGCGAGCGAGAGCAGGTAGGATGTGATCGCGAGTTTCAATGTCAGCGGGCTGGTGCCGATGTCGGCGGCGATGGCCGGCAGCGAGGTCGCGATCACCGTCGAGTCCATGTTTTCCATGAACAGCGCGCAGGCCACGATCAGCGGTATCAGGCGTTCCTTCTGCATCGGCTCTGCTGTGTGGAAGGATTTCAAGAAAAGACGGGCGAAAAGAGAATGACCCCTGTTAGGCCAGTCCTGAGGGGCGGGGTCAATAAACTCGCTGTGAGGTGACCCGTTCCGGGAAAGCCTGTTGCCAGAGGGGCTATTGCAGATGTCCCATGCGTAAAAACCTCTGATTTTCGAGCGAAATGCTTTGAAACGTCATGGGGGCGTGCTATCGACCACCGCCAACCCCACTGATGGGCTTCGATTCGAGCGACGCGTTAGCGGACCGCTCGATTTTGCACATCCAGAGGTTTTTACCGCAGCCACGGGCTGCCGAACGGAGTTGGCAATGGCAATCACGCAATCGGGTCAGGGTATTCGCGAAGCATTCACATTCGACGATGTGCTGCTGAAACCCGGTTTGTCTGACATCATGCCGTCCGACGCCGATGTCCGAACCCACCTGACCCGCGCCATTCCGCTCAACATTCCGATCATTGCCTCGGCGATGGACACCGTCACCGAAGCTGCGATGGCGATCGCGATGGCGCAATCGGGCGGTATCGGCGTGCTTCACCGCAACTTCGATCCGGACGGCCAGGCCGCGCAGGTTCGTCAGGTCAAGAAATACGAATCCGGCATGGTGGTGAACCCGCTCACCATCGGACCTGATGCCAAGCTGGTCGATGCGCTGACGCTGATGAAGGATCACGGCATTTCCGGTGTTCCTGTTGTGACCGGCGGCGGCAACGGCCAGCCGGGCAAGCTGGTCGGCATTCTGACCAACCGCGACGTGCGCTTTGCAACCGATCCGGAGCAGAAGGTTTCGGAACTGATGACGCATCAGAACCTCATCACGGTCAGGGAAGGCGTCAGCCAGACTGAAGCCAAGAAGATGCTGCATCAGAACCGTATCGAAAAGCTGCTGGTGGTCGATGACCAGTATCGCTGCGTCGGTCTCATCACGGTCAAGGACATGGAAAAGGCGGTGGCTTATCCGCTCGCGTCGAAGGATGCGCAGGGCCGCCTCCGGGTTGCTGCCGCAACCACCGTTGGCGATGGCGGCTTCGAGCGCACCGAAAAGCTGATCGAGGCGGGTGTGGACGTTATCGTTGTCGACACCGCGCATGGTCATTCCATGCGGGTGCTGGAGGCAGTCAACCGCATCAAGCGGCTGTCGAACGCCGTTCAGGTTGTCGCAGGTAACGTCGCAACCACCGAGGGAACGCAGGCGCTGATCGATTCCGGCGCGGATGCGATCAAGGTCGGCATCGGGCCGGGTTCGATCTGCACCACGCGTATTGTCGCCGGCGTCGGAGTGCCGCAGCTCACCGCGATTATGGATGCGGTGGAAGCTGCGAAGAAGGCGAACATTCCGGTGATCGCCGACGGCGGCATCAAGTATTCCGGCGATCTAGCCAAGGCGCTTGCCGCCGGCGCGGACGTTGCGATGGTCGGCTCGCTGCTGGCCGGTACCGACGAGACGCCGGGCGAAGTGTTCCTTTGGCAGGGCCGTTCCTACAAGGCCTATCGCGGCATGGGCTCTGTCGGTGCGATGGCACGCGGCTCCGCCGATCGCTACTTCCAGCAGGATATCAAGGACACGCTCAAGCTCGTGCCGGAAGGCATCGAAGGGCAGGTGCCTTACAAGGGCCCAGTCGCCAACGTGCTCCATCAGCTCGCCGGCGGCCTGCGCGCCGCGATGGGTTATGTCGGTGCGAAGGATATCGAGGACTTCCACGCCAAGGCGGAATTCGTCCGCATCACCGGCGCGGGCCTGCGCGAAAGCCACGTCCACGACGTCACCATCACCCGCGAAAGCCCGAACTATCCGGGCGGCAGCTAAAAAGCCCGTCCAATTTCGGCCTCAACGGCCTGTCAAAACGCGTACACTGGCGCGGCATCCGTGTTGCTTCGCGCAATATGGCCGCGCTCGTTCAAGCACATCCCTCCCTTATTGAACCGGCCGGGTTCGGCCGCAATGCGTCCAACATTTCAGAAAAGAAGAACACTATGGTTGACTGGACAGACGACAGGATTACCGCGCTCTCCGATCAGGATCTGAAGAACCTGCTGGTTAACGCTGAGCGCAGGTCGGTCGCGGATGTTGCCGATAAGTGCAAGGCGGAGCTTGAGAAGCGCAACGCCGCCAAGCCGCGCAAGGCATCGAAGCCGCGCTCGGAGCTAAAGGAGTTCGAGCACTCGGTGTCGGAACAGCTTGCCGAAGTCGGCAAGCAGATGGCGGCCAAATACGACCTATCCGAGGAGACCGCGAAAGCGAAGTCGGAAGGCGTGAAAGGCTTCAAGGCGCACCGGCTGCTGGACTCGAAAGGCTACGCCAAGCTCGGCGGCATGCAGCGCGACGGCTCGGTCGCGATCGAGCGCTATATCTCCTATCGCCGCGGCGAGAGCACGGCCTATCTCGGGGTGTTTCTCCTCAAGGACGCACCGGCGGAAGATCATGAATTCCATGTGATCGCGCCGCAGGCATTTCTCGACGGCGGCAAGCCGGTCGCCGAAATTCGCCCGACGGCCACGGACAAGCAGAAGCAGCCCGCGGACAGCGGCCTGTCCTTCAAGGACTTGCCGAGCGCTGCGGAGGCGTTCGACAAGGCGCTGGCGAAGCTGGCGGCCTGACGGCGCTCGCGTCACTGACCATTTTTTCTGTTTTAAACGAAAATGAGCGGCATGGATGCCATGCCGCTCCGCCCGCGCGTGGCGACATGGCCATGCGTGGTTCTCTCGGCTAAATAACACTCACGTTCATAGAAACCGAGGAAACACCATGTCCCAGTCAGCCAAGCGTATCGTCCTTGCGTCCCGTCCCGAGGGCGAACCGAAGCCGGGCAATTTTCGGCTTGAGGAATATCCGGTGCCGACGCCGGGCGAGGGGCAGATCCTGCTGCGCACGATCTGGCTGTCTTTGGATCCGTACATGCGCGGCCGCATGAGCGATGGACCGTCTTACTCGGCGCCGGTGCCGATCGACGGCGTGATGGAAGGCGGCACGGTCGCCGAGGTCGTTGCGTCGAACAACCCCGGTTTCGCCAAGGGCGACATCGTGCTCGCGCATTCGGGCTGGCAGCAGTACGGCCTGTCGGACGGCAAGGGACTGCGCAAGGTCGACCCGAAAATCGCGCCGATCTCGACGGCGGTGGGCGTGCTCGGTATGCCGGGCATGACCGCCTACACCGGCCTGCTTGAAATCGGCAAACCGAAGGCGGGCGAGACAGTGGTGGTTGCGGCTGCGTCGGGCGCTGTTGGTTCGGCGGTCGGCCAGATCGCGAAGATCAAGGGCGCGCGCGCGGTCGGCATCGCCGGCGGCAAGGACAAGTGCGATTACGTCAAGAACGAACTCGGCTTCGACGACTGTCTCGACCATCGCGATCCGGACCTGAAGGCCAAGCTGAAGGACGCCTGTCCGAAGGGCATCGACGTTTACTTCGAGAACGTCGGCGGCAAGGTGTTCGATACGGTGTTTCCGCAGTTGAATCCGTTCGCGCGAATCCCGGTGTGCGGACTGATCGCCGACTACAACACCATCTTCGGCAAGGACACGCCGACGCCGCCGTGGGCGAATTCGATCATGCGCGCCATTCTGGTGAAGCGCCTGACATTCCGCGGTTTCATCGTCAGCGACTTCGCGGCGATGTTCCCGGATTTCATCCGCGACATGTCGCAGTGGCTCAAGGAAGGCAAGCTCAAGCACAAGGAGTTCGTCACCGAGGGTATCGAGAGCGCGCCGGAAGCGTTCATCGGCCTGCTCAAGGGTGCGAACTTCGGCAAGCAGCTTGTGCGCGTCGGGCCCGACAAGGTGTAACGCGGCTTCACCTCTCCCGTGGGGAGAGGTCGATGCACGAAGTGCATCGGGTGAGGGCGTACGGTCTCTCGATAGATTCTACGCCCTCACCCCAACCCTCTCCCCACGGGAGAGGGAATTGCATCGCATGTGCATCGAATGCGGTATTTCAGTTCCGACATTCAAGGTCACACCATTGTCGAGGGCTCCAGCACCGAAAACAGATCGAGATTGATCTGCCCCGCCGCGCGAATGTGGCGGACCTCGAAGCCGTCCGGCTGAAAAACGTATTCGACCAGCCCGGTTTCCTTGATGCCGATCAGTTCCTGCTTCGCGTTGGACTTGATCACGAAGGAGGTCGATGGCGCCCAGATGTGGCGCACGTTGCCGAACGTGACGTCCCGGCGCTGATGGACATGGCCGCAGGCCACCAGCCGCGGATTCGCGCCGCCCAGCATATCGACCAGATCGCTGCGCGCTGGCATCGGGACGTAGCGGAATGATGTGGCCGCAAGCTCTGCATCGTCTGGTGAGTCCTTGTAGAGCGGCTTGTGAATGAACAGCGCCACCGGCTTGCCATGGGCTACGGACAATTGCTCGGCGAGCCATTCGCGCTGTTCGGCCTCGCAGGGGAGTGAGGTGTTCATCACCAGCGAGTTCAGTCCGATGAAACACCAGCCCGCTGCATCGAACTGCCAGCGATCTTCGCCGAATGTCGCAATGAAGTTCTGCCGGTTTTCTTCGGAGGCGCGCTGTGTGGGTTGCACGCCGACCAGGGTCGGATTGTCGCCGATGTCGTGATTGCCGGGAAGATACCGGCAGTCGACGGGCAGCGCGTCGTGCAGGGCTTTTGCGAAATCGAGATCGTCCGGATGATCCGGGCCATCGAACGCAACGTCGCCGCTGTTGATGACGATGTCGGGCCTGTTGTCGTCGATGTGCTGGCTCACCCGGTGGAAATTTTCGATGAACTCGGGAAAGCGGGCGCCGAGATGTGTGTCGGTGATCTGGGTCAGACGGAAGCTGGGCTTTACGCTGGACATGGCGAGGCTCCTTTGCGGAGCAACTTACACGCGGCGCATGTCAGTGAGATGGCCTGATGATCAGTGTGGTGCGTTTAAAACGTGCGGAGAAAATGGAAAAATTTTTAGGTGATGAAGTGCGTCCCCGTTGAAAATAGCGATCTTGAAAATGCTTCGGTTATAAAGATTCTGGCGACCGGTGCTTCACAGCACGCGGTAACGGATAGCGAAGGTGTCGTCCGGTCGTCCTCGTGCCGTTTCAGTGTGCGCGCCGGACACGACGCGATCGACCATGTGCCATGGTCCGAATTCATCGGACGGGCTGGGGTTCGGCGGCAGCCGCAGCTTGAATGCGCGCTGCGCCTGACCGGGCAGGCTGAGAATGACCATGCGCTCCGAGGTCCGGAACTTCAGCGGAACGTGACCGCGCAGCACGGCGCGTCCGTCTGCCGTCGCGCGCAGATCGCCATCGAGCTGCGCCAGTGTCTGATTGAGATCGGTCAGGAGCTGCACCTGCGCATCGCGCTTCAGGTCGGCCCCCGCCAGAGCGGGCGGCAGCCGGATTTCAAATTCCACAGCGGGTGCCGTGGCGATGATTCCGAGATGCGTGAGCGCGGCGGTGCGCAGGCTGAAAGCGCCGGCTGCCAGCGCGCCCATCATGAGAACGACGCCGAGGCTGCGCACGGCGACGCCGCGGAGAGTTGTCATGCCCTTTGTTGCGTTGGTCATCTCAGCACCCGGTCTGACCCTGAAAATGGAACTTCTGAGCATTGGTCGTCGTTGTCTGTGGACAGGTTCACAGTCCGCCGGGAATGATTTTCCGGGCGGGCAGAGGCTGCTAAGGCGCGGGCTGCGCCGGATTTGGGGTATTTCAAATGATGATTCAGATGATTCTGCTGCCGACATTCGTTCTGGTCGGCCTGACGTTGCTTGTCCTGTTCTGGCGCGGGCGCGATGGGACAAGGCCTGCCGTGGATGGCGACTGGTTCGGTTATCATCTCCATACGCTGTTTTATGTGGTGGTCGTGCTGGCGATCGAGACCCGGCATGCCGACCTGATCATGGTCTTGCTGGCCTGGGTGTTCGTGGTGCTGCAGGTGTTTCAGGCCGGATTTCTGGTCACCACCGCGAATGCGCGCGGATCGCTGTTTTTCATCTCAGGGGCGCTGGTCCTGCTGGCCATGTGGCTGTATTTCGCCATTCGCGTCTTGTTTCTCATCTGAGACGCGGCTAGGTCAGGCGTCTGTTCTCTGATCTTGCATGCATGAAAGACCACGATGACGCCTGCCGCGCGGCTGTCCGCAGCCATTGAGATTCTTCAAGCGATCGACGCGCAGCGCGTTCCCGCGCCGAACGCGCTGAAGGAGTGGGGCACCGCGCATCGTTTCGCAGGTTCGGGCGACCGCGCCGCGATTGCAGGACTGGTGTTCGACGTGCTTCGCCGCCGCGCGTCGTCGGCGTGGCTGATGGATGCCGACACGCCGCGTGCGCGGCTGCTCGGCATGCTCAAGCTTGAACGCGGGCTCAGCGCCGATGCCGTTGCGGCGCTGTGCGATGGCGGGCGTTTCGCGCCCGAGCCTCTCACGGACACCGAACGCGCCGCATTCACATCGCGGACGCTGAAGGATGCGCCGGCGCACGTCGCGGGCGATTACCCTGAATGGCTCGATGCTCAATTCGCCGCCGTGTTCGGTGATACGCGTGTGGAGGAAGCCACCGCGATGGCCAGTCGTGCGCCACTCGATTTGCGCGTCAACACCCTGAAGGCCAAGCATGAGAAGGTGCTGGGCTCGATGAAGCATCTCGGCGCGCGGGCCACGCCGTGGTCGCCATGGGGATTGCGGATCGATCTCGGCGCCGATGCGCGCAATCCGGGCATCCATTCGGAAGAGGATTTCATCAAGGGCGGTGTCGAGGTGCAGGACGAAGGCTCGCAACTTGCGGCGTTCCTGACCGGGGCGAAGCCCGGCGAGCAGGTGATCGACATGTGCGCAGGCGCAGGCGGCAAGACGCTGGCGCTGGCGGCGATGATGCAGGGCAAGGGCCGGCTGATTGCGACCGACCACGACAAGCGGCAGCTCGCGCCGATCCACGAGCGGCTGTCGCGCGCAGGCGTTCACAACGCCGATGTACGCACGCCGAAGGGCCCCGACGATACGCTGTCCGACATCAAGGCGTCGGCGGATCTCGTGGTGATCGACGCGCCGTGCACCGGCACCGGAACCTGGCGGCGCAATCCCGATGCGAAGTGGCGGATGCGCCCCGGCGCACTGGAGGTTCGCATCAAGGATCAGATCGAAGTGCTGAATCGCGCGGCCTCGCTGGCGAAGCCGGGCGGGCGGATCGCCTACATCACCTGTTCGGTTCTGCCGCAGGAGAACAACGCGCAGGTGAAAGCTTTCACGGCGCGCCATCCGGATTATTCAGTGGTGCCACCTGCGCAGGTGATGTCGGTGCTTTGGGACAAGGCGGACGATTTCGCCGCCGCAACGATCCAGTCGGACGAGGGGTTGCTGATGACCCCGCGCCGGACCGGAACGGACGGGTTTTTTGTGTCGGTGATGAAGCGCCGGACCTGATCTGTCATCCGTGAAGATGGTTGGCCGATCCCTGAACGATCTTGCCGTCTGCATTTAGGCGCAGATATTCGCAGATCTCGTGTCCGAGTTCATCGCGGTAGAACACGACAAGGCTGTCCGGACTGACGAAGGCATTGATCAGCGTGAAATGGAGCTTCGGGCGCAGGGGCAGGGCGCGGCCCCAATAGGCGCGAAGGTTGTCCTTGCCGCGCAGCCGTCCGTTCGGATCGAAACCCAGCTTGATGATCTTGTCCGAGACCATTTCGCTGTCTTCGGCATAGAGCGCCAGGACCCGGTCGAGATCCCGGCTGTTCCAGGCGCCGATCCAGGTGTCCGCGAAGGCGGTGCGTTGTGCCAGCGTCTTCTCCAGAGCTTGCATTTTTCGCTCCCATTTTATAATTAGGTCAGGATTATTGACCTAATTAGAGGCAAGTCAACGGGGAGCTTTTTGATGGGTGGATTGCGCCAGTGGACCCGCTTTGCCGGGTTGCGACTCCGCCCCCCGTCGCGTATTTCCTGCCCATGACAGCACACAGCCAGACCGCTCCAGCGACGCCCGACGTGGCGGCCGCTCACGAAAAGATTCTGATTGTCGATTTCGGCTCGCAGGTGACCCAGCTCATCGCGCGCCGTGTCCGTGAGGACGGCGTTTATTCAGAAATCGTGCCGTTCCAGAAGGCCGAAGCGGCTTTCCGGGAGATGAAGCCTAAAGCCGTGATCCTGTCCGGCGGCCCGGCCTCGGTGCTCGATCAGGATGCACCGTCCGCGCCGATGTCGATCCTGACCGCGGGCGTGCCTGTCCTCGGCATCTGCTACGGCGAGCAGACCATGGCGCAGCAGCTCGGCGGCACGGTCGAGGCCGGGCATCACCGCGAGTTCGGCCGCGCGCTGATCGAGGTCACGGACGATTGTGCGCTGTTCGAGGATGTCTGGAAGGTTGGCGAAAAGCACTACGTCTGGATGAGCCACGGTGACCGCGTCACCAAGCTGCCGGACGGTTTTCGCGGCGTGGCGAAAGCGCCGGGCTCGCCGATCTCCGTGATCGCCGACGACAAGCGCAAGTTCTACGCGATGCAGTTTCATCCCGAAGTGGTGCATACGCCGGATGGCGCAAAGCTGATCAGGAATTTCGTGCGCAAGGTGGCTGGCCTCAAGGGCGACTGGACCATGCGCGCCTTCCGCGAGGAAGCGATTGAAAAAATCCGCGCGCAGGTCGGCAAGGGCAGGGTGATCTGCGGCCTGTCGGGCGGCGTCGATTCATCCGTCGCGGCGATCCTGATTCACGAAGCCATCGGCGATCAGCTCACCTGCGTGTTCGTCGATCACGGCATGCTGCGCAAGGACGAGGCCAAGACCGTCGTCGATCTGTTCCGGCATCATTACAACATTCCGCTGGTTCACGTGGACGCGTCGAAGACCTTCCTCGGCGAGCTTGAGGGCGTCACCGATCCGGAAGTGAAGCGCAAGACCATCGGGCGTCTGTTCATCGATGTGTTCGATGAAGAAGCCAAGAAGATCGGGGGCGCGGATTTCCTCGCCCAGGGCACGCTCTATCCCGACGTGATCGAAAGCGTCTCGTTCACCGGCGGCCCGTCGGTGACGATCAAGTCGCATCACAATGTCGGCGGCCTGCCCGCGCGCATGAAGATGAAGCTGGTCGAACCCTTGCGCGAACTCTTCAAGGACGAGGTGCGCGCGCTGGGCCGCGAACTCGGCCTGCCGGACGTGTTCGTGGGACGCCATCCGTTTCCGGGTCCGGGGCTTGCGATCCGCTGTCCGGGCGAGATCACCCGCGAGAAGCTGGACATCCTGCGCGAAGCCGATGCGGTGTATATCGACCAGATCCGCAAGGCGGGTCTCTACGACACCATCTGGCAGGCGTTCGCGGTGCTGCTGCCGGTGAAGACCGTTGGCGTGATGGGCGACGGCCGCACGTACGAATACGTTGTCGGCCTGCGCGCGGTGACATCCACCGACGGCATGACGGCGGATTTCTATCCGTTCGACATGAAATTTCTCGGCGAGACCGCAACCCGCATCATCAACGAGGTGAAGGGCGTCAACCGCGTGGTCTACGACGTCACGTCGAAGCCGCCGGGGACGATCGAATGGGAATGAGGGGCCGATAAGCGGCGGAGAGCGGGCGAGCCCATGGCGCCAGTCATCGTTGATCCCGAAAAGGTTCGCGCGTTCTACTCCGTCGTCGTTTTGAGCCTGGTCGCGCCCGTGTAGCCGTACGCTTCGTGCAGGATGGTCAATATCTCGCTGGCGATGGCGGCATCCTTGTATTTGTCGAGGGCATAGCTCTTAGAGTAGTTCGGAGCACGGCCGGGATCGGCATATCCAGCGTTGTGTAATCGCGCGATGCGCTCGGGCGTGAGAACAGTTGTCAGCGCCGCCCAGCTTTCCGCCGACTGGGCTTCGCAGTAGATCGCGACAGGCGGGACCTCCGGAGCGCACTGGATGTAGCCTATGCCTGCATCGAACACGGTATAGACACGCCGCGTGGCGTTGATCCGGAGCCGCTGGATTTCGGCGGTTGTGCTCGTGCCATAGATCGCGACCAACTCCGCCGCTGAACTGGCCGTTTGCGTTGTCGCGGCCGGTGGCGTGTAGAAGCATGTCCGCACCGCGGTTGCGCGCATGGACGGCGCGTCGTTCACGCTCCCCGCGAGATTTTGCGAGGGGCCGTTGCGGGGCGGGCAGGGTGTGTCCGCAACCCAACTGGTTGCCACATCCAGGTCATTGACGTTCGCGGCATAAGCTTCGACCAGCGCCCGCACAACGTGATCCGCTGCGCGGTCCGTCGGCATGTCCGCGGGAAATATCTGCACGTAGTTTCCGAAGCTAGGATCGAGTGTCCAGCCGAGTGCTGAAAGCCGGGTCAAACGATCACCGGTCAGCACGCTTTTCAGGGAAGGCTGCATCGACGTTCCCGCCGCTTCGCAGCGGAGGCTGCGATCCGAAATGCGTCTGCATTGAATGTATTTATTGCCGTCCCAGAACGTTGCGTAACCTACACGGCCTGCGCGGACCAGCGAGGTGATGTTCTGCAACGCTTCGTCGATGCGGATATTCGGTGTTTGTGCTGCGCCTGGGCTTGTCGCGGCCCACAATGCAAGTGCCGCGAGCGCCGCCCGCGCGCGCTGAAATCCGAACTGCCCCATGCGCAACCCCCGCAACGCAAAGACCTCGAACTTGCGGCGACTTGCTGGTGTCGCCGTCAGAAAGAAGATTGCATTAAGAAGCGGACGTCAATCCCAAGTTGCTGACCGGCGTGATTTCGCGTGGAAGATTACCCGCCGCCCGCCATTTCCCGCGCGATGCTGACAAAGCGTTCGATGGTTGGCGTGGTGTCGCCGGTGCGCCATGTGATGCCGGTTTCGAGGATCGGCGCGTCGCCCGCCAGATCGACGTAGCGCACGCCGGTGCGCGCCAAATTGCGCAGCGAGGCGGGCACCAGCGCGATGCCCATGCCCGCCGAGACGAGACTGATGATGGTCTGCATCTGGATCGCTTCCTGCGCGATCCGCGCGTGGCCGCCATGCGCCGTATAGTACTCGGTGACGAGATCGTGGAAGGCAGGTGCGCTTTGTCTCGGAAAAATGATGAGCGGCGCGCTCACGACAGACTCCGGCGCGAGACGAGCCTCCGAAAGCGATAGCGTGCCGTCCGCAAGCCAGCTTTCAGGCACGGCGGCGACCAATGGTTCGGTGACGAGCGGCAGATAAGACAGTTGCTTGGGAAGCGCGGAACCCGGGGGCGGGATCACCAGACCGACGTGGCCGTGGCCTTCGAGCAGGTTCGCGATCTGCACGTTGCTGGTCGCCTCGGTCAGCGTGATCTCGACATTCGGGTAGAGCGACGCGTAACCGCGCACCAGCAGCGGCAGAATGCTGTAATCCGCCGTGCTGACAAACGAGAGCGCGAGGCGCCCGGCTGAGCCGTCGCGCAACTGCTGCGCGATCTCCGGCAGGGCATTCACGCCGTCCAGCGCAGCCCGGACACGCGGCAGCCACTCGGCGCCGAAAGGTGTCAGCGCTACGCTGCGTTTGGTGCGCACGAAAAGCGGCGCGCCGAGTTCGCGCTCGAGCAACATGATGGACTGGCTGAGCGGCGGCTGGGTCATGCCGAGGCGTTCGGCGGCCCGGCCGAAGTGCAGGGTGTCGGCGACGGTCACGAAATGCCTGAGCTGGCGGATATCCATTTAATACTCTGAGCGACCTAATTAGCTCCTAATAATATATTTTACAGCAGCAAATAACCCCTTTATTGGAACCGTTCCCATAAAAGAGGAAACAATCATGCCGGCATACCGCTCCAGAACCTCCACCCACGGCCGCAACATGGCCGGCGCACGCGGCCTCTGGCGCGCGACAGGCATGAAGGACTCGGACTTCGGAAAGCCGATCATTGCGATTGCCAACAGCTTCACCCAGTTCGTGCCGGGCCATGTGCATCTGAAGGATCTCGGGCAACTCGTCGCCGGTGAAATCGAGTCCGCCGGCGGCGTCGCGAAGGAATTCAACACCATCGCCGTCGATGACGGCATCGCGATGGGCCACAGCGGCATGCTCTATTCGCTGCCGAGCCGCGAGCTGATCGCTGACGCTGTCGAATACATGGTCAATGCGCACTGCGCCGACGCGCTGGTGTGCATTTCAAATTGCGACAAGATCACCCCCGGCATGCTGATGGCCGCGATGCGGCTCAACATCCCGACCGTCTTTGTTTCGGGCGGTCCGATGGAAGCGGGCAAGGTTGTCGTGAAAGGCACCAAGCGCTCGGTCGATCTGATCGATGCGATGATCGTCGCCGCTGATGACAGCTACACCGACGCGGAAGTTGCCGCGGTCGAGCGTTCGGCGTGTCCGACCTGCGGCTCATGCTCGGGCATGTTCACGGCGAACTCGATGAACTGTCTGACCGAGGCGCTGGGTCTCTCGCTGCCGGGCAACGGTTCCGTGCTGGCGACGCATGCCGACCGCGAGCGGCTGTTCCGCGAGGCGGGCCATGTGATCGTCGATCTCGCGCGCCGCTGGTACGAGCAGGATGACGCGAGCGCGCTGCCGCGTAACATCGCCAACTTCGCCGCGTTCGAGAATGCCATGAGCCTCGACATCGCGATGGGCGGTTCGACCAACACCGTGCTGCACCTTCTGGCTGCGGCACAGGAAGGCGAGGTCGATTTCACCATCGCCGACATCGACCGGCTGTCGCGTCGCGTGCCGTGCCTCTGCAAGGTTGCGCCCGCGAAGAACGACGTTCACATGGAAGACGTGCATCGCGCCGGCGGCGTGATGGCCATTCTCGGCGAACTCGAACGTGCCAACCTGATCGATACCAGCCTGCCGACCGTGCACGCGCCGACCATGGCCGATGCGCTCAACCGCTGGGACATCGGCCGCACCAACAGCGAGTCCGTCCGCAACTTCTTCCGCGCCGCGCCCGGCGGCGTGCCGACTCAGGTCGCTTTCAGCCAGTCCGCACGCTGGGACGAACTCGATACCGATCGCGAGAAGGGCGTGATCCGTTCGGCCGAACATCCGTTCTCGAAGGACGGCGGGCTTGCGGTGCTGTTCGGCAACATCGCGCCGGAAGGCTGCATCGTGAAAACCGCAGGCGTCGATGAATCGATCCTCACCTTCCGCGGCACGGCGCATGTCTTCGAAAGCCAGGACGACGCGGTGTCCGGCATCCTCGGCAACAGGGTGAAGCCGGGTGAAGTCGTTGTGGTGCGCTATGAAGGACCGAAGGGCGGCCCCGGCATGCAGGAAATGCTCTATCCGACCAGCTACCTGAAGTCGAAGGGCCTCGGTAAGGTTTGCGCGCTGGTGACTGATGGCCGGTTCTCGGGCGGAAGCTCGGGTCTGTCGATCGGCCACGTCTCGCCGGAAGCGGCGGAAGGCGGATTGATCGGACTGGTCGAGACCGGCGATCCGATCCTGATCGATATTCCGAATCGCATTATCAGCGTCGAACTCGACGATGCCGTGCTGGCGGCGCGGCGTGCAGCGATGGAAGCCAAGGGCAATGCTGCCTGGAAGCCGGTCGACCGCAACCGTGTGGTGTCGCCTGCGTTGCGCGCTTATGCGGCGCTGACGACCAACGCTTCGCGCGGCGCCGTTCGCGATGTGTCTCAGGTCGAGAAGTAATTCGCATCTGAGAAGTTCTTCGAGCGCCGCTGCCTGTCATAAGGCGGCGGCGTTCTGCCGTGTATGTCAGATTATTTCTTCACATACGCAGCCAGCTTCTCCAGCGTCTGCATGCCGAGTTCGACCGCACCGAACTTCATGACGGCGTTGCGCGCCTCGATGGACGGGAAGACTGACGTCCTGGTCAGCAGCGTACGCTTTGGGCCAAGGGCCTTGAAGGTGGTCGTGACTTCGAATGCGTTCGGATCGTTGTCGATGTCCGAACCGTGGCGATAGTCGAGGCGCTCTCCCGGCTTGATGTCGCGATACTCGATGCGGTTCGGATAATCCGTGCCGTCCGGACCGTGCATCGTGAACCGGAAGAGGCCGCCGACGCGAAAATCCATCGCGAGCACCGTGATGGTGAAGCCGTTGGGGCCGTACCATGTTTTCAACGCTTCGGCCTCGGTGAAAGCGCGGAACAGCACGTCCGGCGGAGCATCGAATTCGCGTTCCATGGTGATGGTGGGCTGATCTGCCGGTGAGCTCGCCCTGACCTTGAGAGTCGTTGCCGTCATGTATCTGTTTCCTTTGCCTGGATGTCTTTCAAATACAGATCGAGCTTGCCGAAGCTCTGCTCCCAGAACTGCCGGTATTGATCGAGCCATTCGGTCGCTTCCTTCAGCGCCTTTGGCTCAAGGCGGCATGGCCGCCATTGCGCCGCCCGTCCGCGTGTGACGAGGCCGGCGGTTTCCAGAACCTTCAGATGCTGGGAGACGGCGGGGAGGCTCATGGCGAACGGCTTTGCCAGTTCCTGCACGGAGGTTTCGCCCAGCGCGAGGCGAGCAAGGATCGCGCGCCGCGTCGGATCGGCGAGCGCCTTGAAGGTCATGTCGAGGGCGTTTGCTGGCATGGTTCAATCTGTATTTAAGTAGATACTTAAATATGATTGGACGACCCGGTCGTCAAGCGGGGAAATTCCGCTTGCATCTTTGGATTGCCTGCAAGAATGTTCATTTTTTGTTCTTTTGCGTAAAGAGGTTCAGATCATGCCCGAACAGTTTGTTTTTCAAGGGTTTGAACCAAAACTACCCACGCTGCCTGAGCCAACGGACGGCCTGTTCCTGGCCGTTGTGCCTCCGGCTGCGATGGCCGACCGCATCGGCGATCTGATTCAGCGGCTTCGCCACAGCCATGGACTGCAGGGCGAGCCGCTTTCACCGTGCAGGCTTCATGTCACGCTGCATTATCTCGGCGCGTACAACGGATTGCCTCAGAATCTCGTCGAGGCGGTTTGCATGGCGGCACCAGGGGTTTCACTGCCGCCGTTCGAGATCAGTTTCGATCGCATCGGGAGTTTCACCAGCAAAAGAAAGACGCGGCCCTTTGTGTTGCGTGCGGGCAGGGACATTGCCGCGATGACGATGTTTCACCGCGCCGTTGGCGAAGCGATGACAAGGGCCGGACTAGGTCGGCGGGTCAGACAGCATTTCACGCCGCACATGACACTGCTTTACGACAGGCGGCTGGTGGACGAGCACCCGATTGAATCGCTCGGCTGGACCGTGACTGATTTCGTTTTCGTGCACAGCCTTATCGGCCAGGGAGTGCACAATCATCTCGCGCGCTGGCCGCTACAGCGCTAAATCCTGTTTCAGAAATGCGAGGGATTGAGCTTGCCCATCACCATCTACGGCATCAAGAACTGCGACACGATGAAGAAAGCCCGCGCGTGGCTGGACGAGCACGGCGTCGACTACACCTTTCATGATTACAAGACGGCAGGCATCGACAAGGACCGCCTTGCACGCTGGAGCAAGGCCGTCGGCTGGGAAACCTTATTGAACCGGGCCGGCACCACGTTCCGTAAACTTCCAGACGCCGAGAAGACCAATCTGACCGAGAAGAAAGCGATGGCGCTGATGCTCGCCCAGCCGTCCATGATCAAGCGTCCTGTTCTTGATGTTGGCGGCAAGCTGCTGGTCGGCTTCAAGCCGGAGAGCTACGCGGCGGCGGTCGAGTAGGCCCGCGCGCAGCCGGCACCGATGTGGTCAAGGCTTTGACCCATGCTTGGCGCGAATAGCCCATAAAATATCGTTGATCCGCGAATTTTCCTTGAGGGGTGCGTCGTTCTGGCGCACGTTCGCCGGACGTGCCATTTTACCGTTTGCTTCCCTCCCTCAGGATCTCTCCGATGACAGTCACCGCCGCGCCATCAGTACCGGCCTCAACAAAATCGCCCTGGTATTCCATTCTCTATGTCCAGGTGCTGATCGCCATCGCACTCGGTGTTCTGGTGGGACATTTTTATCCGGGCACCGGAAAGGCGCTGAAGCCGCTCGGCGACGGCTTTATTTCGCTGATCAAGATGATGATCGCGCCCGTGATTTTCTGCACGGTGGTGCACGGCATCTCCTCGATGGGTGACCTCAAGCGCGTCGGCCGCGTGGGCCTCAAGGCGCTGCTGTATTTCGAGGTCGTCTCGACGATTGCATTGGCCGTCGGACTGCTCGTTGGCGAAATCATCCAGCCGGGCAGCGGCTTCAACATCGATCCGGCGACGCTCGATCCGAAAGCGGTCGCCACGTACGTCCACAAGGCAAGCGAAGACGGCATCGTCGCGCACCTGATGGCGATCATTCCGAACAGCTTCATCGGCGCTCTGGCAAACGGCGACCTGCTGCAGGTTTTGCTGGTTTCGATTCTGTCGGGCTTCGCGATTGCCTTTATGGGGCCTGCAGGCGAGCCCATCGCCAATGCCATCGATATGGCTGCGAAAGTCTTCTTTGGCGTCATCCGCATCATCGTCCGCGCGGCGCCGATCGGCGCGTTCGGTGCGATGGCCTTCACCGTGGGCGCCTATGGGCTCGGCGCGTTGTGGAATCTGGTGGCGCTGATCGGTACCTTCTATCTCACCAGCGTTCTTTTCGTCCTGTTTGTGCTTGGCGGCATCGCGCGGTTTTCGGGATTCTCCATCCTGCGTTTCATTGCTTACATCAAGGATGAGCTTCTGATCGTGCTCGGCACAAGTTCATCGGAGACTGTGCTGCCGAACATGATCAAGAAAATGGAGCGGCTCGGCGCGTCGCGCGGTGTGGTCGGTCTCGTGATCCCGACCGGATACAGCTTCAATCTCGACGGCACCAATATCTACATGACGCTGGCGACGCTGTTCCTCGCGCAGGCGACCAACACGCACCTGACGATCTGGCAGGAGCTCGGCATTCTCGGTGTCGCGATCGTCACCTCGAAAGGCGCATCGGGCGTCACGGGCGCAGGTTTCATTACGCTGGCGGCCACGCTTGCGATCGTGCCGGATATTCCGATCGCATCGCTGGCGATCCTGGTCGGCATCGACAAGTTCATGAGCGAGTGCCGCGCGCTGACCAACCTGATCGGCAACGGTGTCGCGACGGTGGTCATCAGCCGCTGGGAAGGCGAACTCGACAAGGACAAGCTGCACGAAGCGATGGCGCATCCCATCGAACTTGGCGAAGAGATGGAACACATCCGCGCATGATCGCGGATGCCTCGTAAGGATCGCGCTAGACGAACTCGATGGTGTCGCCGGGCGCGATCCGGCCGGGGAGCTTGTGGAACAAGTCCTGGTCGATCACCGAGCGCAATTTGTAACTCGGCGGCACGTCGTTTGCGCGCATCAGGTTTCTGATCTCGAATCCGCCGTCGTCGGAGATCGTCTTCATTGAGGCGATGATCCTGTTGACGCCGTCGCCGTCCGAGAACGGCATCAGCAGCCGCTCGTAGTCGACCTTGCGGCCGTAAAGATCGTTGATCTGCGAAATCGTGAACATCGGAAGCTGCCGCCGGACGCATTCCCGATAGATCGGCATCACGACCGGCGCGAGCTTGACGCCCATATATTCCTCAAGGTCGCGGCCCTTGCCGGCGGTCCCGAATGCGATCGACATCCGGTCGCCGTCGCTTTCAATGAAAAAACGGAGAGTGTCGCCGCCGGAACCTTCGACGACGATATAGACCAGATCCTCGCTCTCGTCGGCGAGACGTTCGGGGCGGTAGTCAGCGAATGCCGGCAGGCGCTCGTGCCTTGCGTAAAGCCGCAGCCAGAAATTCAGCAGCTCGCGCTGCTTGATCGACTTTACGATAGCCGGACCTGCACTTTCGAAATCCATGGCCGAAGGCCCCCGATGGAATTGAGGGAAAGTCCTTGCCAGCAATCATCGGGCTGCGGTCGAAATATTTGGTGAAGAGGGGAGTTGGGCGAATATTAGGCTTAACGATGGGTTTAAGGGCACCCCGGAAGGTGAACTTCAAGCCCTAGACGATGGTAGATGCTATACTTTTTGGAGATTACGCAGTATTCGCTGGGCAGCATTGCAGCTTGCGCATCGCTTACAATTCGCTGCATATTCCCGGCCGAGTGCGGTGCGGGGACGGCGAAACGGCCGAGGAGCGCTGCAACCAAAACGGTCACACGCGGGAAGCCTGCGTGAAGGCTGACAGGGGGAAATTGCTTGTCTGATGAGTTCATCCTTGAAACCAGCGGGTTGACCAAGGAGTTCGCGGGCTTTGTGGCCGTGAGCGACGTCAATCTGAAGGTTCGCCGCGGCAGCATTCATGCGCTGATCGGCCCGAACGGGGCCGGGAAGACGACATGCTTCAATCTGCTGACCAAGTTCCTGAAACCGACGCGCGGCCAGATTCGCTATAAAGGGCAGGACATCACCGCGATGGCGCCCGCCGATGTGGCGCGCCTGGGCCTTGTCCGTTCCTTCCAGATTTCGGCGGTGTTTCCGCACCTCACGGCCCTCGAGAACGTCCGGGTCGCCTTGCAGCGTCAGCATGGTCAGTCGTTCGATTTCTGGCGCTCGAAGTCGGTGCTTGATCGCTTCAATGGCCGTGCGCGGGAACTGCTCGACGATGTTGGCCTGAGCGAATTCGCCAATACGCCGGCGGTGGAAATGCCGTATGGCCGCAAGCGGGCGCTGGAGATCGCAACCACGCTGGCGCTCGATCCGGAAATGATGCTGCTCGATGAGCCGATGGCCGGCATGGGCCATGAAGACATCGACAAGGTCGCCGCGCTGATCAAGCGCATCTCGCAGAAGTATACGATCCTGATGGTCGAACATAATCTGAATGTCGTCGCCCACCTGTCCGATACGATCACCGTGCTGACGCGCGGCAAGGTGCTGGCGGAAGGCGACTACGCGACACTCACCAAGCATCCGCAGGTCAAGGAAGCCTATCTTGGAGCCGGCCATGAATAACGCCGCGGGCTCCCCGGTTCTCACCGTCAAGAATCTCGAAGCGTGGTACGGCGAGTCCCACATCCTGCACGGGATGAATTTCGACGTTCGTTCGGGCGAGGTGGTGACACTGCTCGGCCGCAACGGCGCAGGCAAGACGTCGACGCTCAAGTCGATCATGGGCATCATCGGCAAGCGCACCGGCTCGGTGGCATTCGAAGGCGCCGAACTGATCAAGCTGCCGTCCGAAAAGATCGCGCGTCTTGGCGTCGCGTTCTGTCCCGAGGAGCGCGGCATTTTCGCGAGCCTGGACGTCAAGGAAAACCTGATGCTGCCGCCGACCATCCGCAGCGGCGGTATGACGCTCGATCAGATTTTCGAACTGTTCCCCAATCTCAAGGAACGTCTCGGCAGCCAGGGCACGAAACTGTCCGGCGGCGAGCAGCAGATGCTGGCGATCGCGCGCATCCTGCGCACGGGCGCACGGTTCCTGATGCTGGACGAGCCTACCGAAGGCCTCGCTCCGGTCATCATCCAGCAGATCGGGCACATGATCAAACGCCTGAAGGCGGAAGGGTTCACCATCCTTCTGGTCGAACAGAACTTCCGTTTCGCCTCGACGGTCGCCGATCGCTACTACATCGTCGAGCACGGCAAGATCATCGACGCGTTCGCCAACTCCGAACTCCAGGCCAACATGGACAAGCTGCACACCTATCTGGGTGTCTAAATCGCCGAAAGGCGGGAGGAAGATAATAATGAAATCACGTTTGACCGCACTGATGTTGAGTTCGGCGCTTGTTCTCTCGGGCGCTGGAATGGCAGGAGCGCAAGAAAAGCTCGATAAGAACGTCAAGATCGGAGTTCTGACCGACATGAGCGGTCTTTATTCCGATATTTCCGGTGCGGGTGCCGTCCTCGCCACGCAGATGGCCGTCGAGGATTCCGGGCTGCGTGAGAAGGGCTGGAAAATCGATGTCATCAGTGCCGATCACCAGCTCAAGCCGGATGTGACCGCAGCCATTGCGCGGCAGTGGGCGGACGTGGAGAACGTTGACGCTTATGTCGACGTGGTCGCGTCCAGCACCGCGCTCGCGCTCAATCCGATCGCCGTCGAGAAAAATCGCGTCCACCTGAATTCAGGCGCCGCGACGTCCGCGCTGACCGGTAAGTCGTGCACGCCGAACACCGTTCACTGGGCATACGATACTTATGAAGTCGCCAACGGCACCGGCAAGGCGGTGACCAAGGCTGGCGGCGATACCTGGTTCTTCATCACTGCGGATTATGCGTTCGGCGTCGCGCTGGAAGGCGACACCCGCGCGGTCGTTGAAAAGAACGGCGGCAAGGTACTGGGCGGCGTCAAGCATCCGTTGAATTCGTCGGACTTCTCGTCGTTCCTGCTTCAGGCGCAATCGTCGAAGGCCAAGATCATCGGCCTCGCCAACGCCGGCGGGGACACGACAAACGCCGTCAAACAGGCGGCGGAATTCGGCATCGTGCAGGGTGGCCAGAAGCTGGCATCGCTGCTGCTGTTCATCACCGACGTGCATTCGCTCGGTCTGAAGGTCGCAAACGGTCTGCAGCTGACCGAAAGCTTCTACTGGGACACCAACGACGGTACGCGCAACTTCAGCAAGCGCTTCGCCGCGCGCATGAAGAACGGTGCGATGCCTTCAATGGTGCAGGCGGGCGACTATGCTTCTACGCTGCATTATCTGAAGGCGCTGGAGGCGCTCGGCGGCAATCCGCACGATGGAGTGAAGGCCGTCGCCAAGATGAAGGAATTGCCGACGGACGATCCGCTGTTCGGCAAGGGGGTGGTCCGCGCTGACGGCCGCAAGATTCATCCAGCCTACCTTTTCGAGGTCAAGAAGCCCGAAGAGTCAAAGGGGCCATGGGACTATTATAAGCTCGTGACGACAATCCCTGCCGAAGAGGCGTTCCGGCCTCTGTCGGAAAGTGACTGCCCGCTTGTGAAGAAATAGCACTGCGGTTCGTTCGATCGAAAAAGTACAACCCAAAAATGACGAACAATCTTGGAGGACACGTGAAAACATCAGTCAAGGCACTCATGCTGAGCACGGCACTGATGCTCGGTGCCGCAAGCGGCGCTCTTGCGCAGGACAAGACGGTCAAGATCGGCAACCTGACCGATATGTCTGGTCTCTATTCCGACCTCGGCGGCGTAGGCTCGACACTGGCCGCCCAGATGGCTGTCGAAGACTCGGGCCTGGCTGCGAAGGGCTGGAAGATCGACGTCATCGCCGCCGATCACCAGAACAAGCCTGACGTCGGTTCGACCACCGCCCGGCAGTGGATCGACGTCGAGAAGGTCGACGTGATCGTCGACGTTCTGAACTCGGGCGTTGCGCTCGCCGTTAACAACGTCGTGAAGGAAAAGAATTCGATCCTGCTCGACTCTGGTGCGGGCACCTCGGATCTGACCAACGCTCAGTGCACACCGAACACCATTCACTGGGCTTACGACACCTACATGCTGGCCAACAGCACAGGCACCGCGCTGGCAAAGGCCGGGGGCGATACCTGGTTCTTCCTCACCGCCGACTACGCGTTCGGCGCGGCGCTCGAGCGTGACACCACCGCGGCCGTGACCAAGGCTGGCGGCAAAATCCTCGGCAGCGTCAAGCATCCGCTGAACTCGTCGGACTTCTCCTCGTTCCTGCTGCAGGCACAGGCATCGAAGGCCAAGATCATCGGGCTGGCGAATGCGGGCGGCGACACCACCAACGCCATCAAGCAGGCTGCGGAATTCGGAATCGTGAAGGGTGGCCAGAAGCTGGCCGGCCTTCTGATGTTCATACCCGACGTCCACTCGCTCGGACTTCCGGTGGCGCAGGGCCTGAACTTCACCGAGACCTTCTACTGGGACATGAACGACAGCACCCGCGCATTCTCCAAGCGGTTCTCGGAACGTACGAAGAACAAGAGCATGCCGTCCATGGTGCATGCCGGCGTCTATGCGTCCCTGATCCATTACTTCAAGGCGCTCGAAGCCCTCGGCAACAATCCGCATGACGGCGCCAAGGTCGTCGCCAAGATGAAGGAACTGCCGACCGACGATCCGCTGTTCGGCAAGGGTCTGATTCAGCCGAACGGCCGCAAGATCCATCCGGCCTATCTTTTCGAGGTGAAGACCCCGGCGGAATCGAAGGGCCCATGGGACTACTACAAGCTGGTTGGCACCACGCCGGCGGATCAGGCGTTCCGTCCGCTTTCGGAAAGCACTTGCCCGTTGCTGAAGAAGTAATCGCGATCGCCCGGCGGCCACGCGCCGCCGGGCATCCTCTCGCAAGACTGTCTATCTGACCGCGAAAGAACCGATACGATGCAAGCTCTCTACGCCCAGCTTCTGGTTGGACTGATCAACGGCTCGTTCTACGCGCTGCTGAGTCTTGGGCTGGCCGTGATCTTCGGGATGCTCAATATCATCAATTTCGCGCATGGCGCGCTGTACATGATGGGTGCGTTCGTCGCGTATTTCCTCCTCAATCTTTTCGGGATCGGTTACTGGTGGGCGCTGATCCTGGCGCCGGTGATCGTGGGTGGGTTCGGCATCCTGCTCGAGCGCACGATGCTGCAATGGCTGACAGGCCTCGACCATCTGTACGGGTTGCTGCTGACCTTCGGCCTGGCGCTGATCATCCAGGGCGTGTTCCAGAACTATTTCGGATCGTCCGGACTGCCTTACGCCATTCCCGACCTGCTCAAGGGCGGCGTCAATCTCGGCTTCATGTACCTGCCGATCTATCGCGGCTGGGTCGTCATCTTCTCGCTCGTTGTGTGTATTGCGACCTGGTATCTGATCGAGCGCACCCGGCTTGGCGCCTATCTGCGCGCCGCGACGGAGAATCCGACGCTGGTGCGCGCCTTCGGCATCAACGTGCCACGCATGATCACGCTGACCTACGGTCTCGGCGTCGGTCTCGCCGCGCTGGCCGGCGTGCTCTCTGCGCCAATCAACCAGGTGCGTCCTTTGATGGGCGCGGATCTCATCATCGTCGTGTTCGCCGTGGTGGTGATCGGCGGCATGGGGTCGATCATGGGCTCGATCATCACCGGCTTCGCGCTCGGCGTGATCGAAGGCCTGACCAAGTATTTCTATCCCGAGGCGTCCAACACCGTGGTCTTCGTGCTGATGGTGCTGGTGCTTCTCGTGAAGCCGACTGGACTGACGGGGCGGGCGAATTAACATGACAACGATTACAGACAACGCCGTTCCCGTGAAGGGCCGCACCAGCGACGAAATGATCGCATTCGTCATCATGACGTTGCTGCTGGCCGTTGTGCCGCTGACCGGGCTGTATCCGTATTTTGTGATGCAGGCGCTGTGCTTTGCGCTGTTCGCCTGCGCCTTCAACCTGCTGATCGGTTACGGCGGGCTGTTGTCGTTCGGTCACGCAATGTTCCTCGGCACAGCCGGTTATGTGACCGCGCATGCGCTGAAGGTGTGGGGTGTCTCGCCCGAGATCGGGATTATCCTCGGTGTGGTGGCATCGGCGGCGCTCAGCGTCGTGACTGGACTGATCGCGATCCGCCGGCAGGGCATCTATTTTGCGATGATTACGCTGGCGCTGTCGCAGCTCCTGTTCTTCATCTATCTGCAGACCCCGTTCACCCACGGCGAAGACGGCATCCAGGGCATTCCGCAGGGCCTGATGTTCGGCGTGTTCGATCTGTCCAAGCCGACCACGCTTTATTATGTGGTGCTGGCGATTTTCCTGCTCGGCTTCCTCGTGATCTACCGGGCCATCAACTCGCCGTTCGGCGAGGTGCTCAAGTCGATTCGCGAGAACGAACAGCGCGCGATCTCGCTGGGCTACAAGACCGACCAGTACAAGCTACTGGCGTTCATCCTGTCCGGCACGCTGGCGGGTTTGGCCGGCGCGGTGAAGGTATTCGTGGCGCAGAACGCGTCGCTGACCGACGTGCACTGGACCATGTCCGGCGAAGTCGTGCTGATGACCCTGGTCGGCGGCCTCGGCACGGTGTTCGGGCCGGTGGTGGGGGCGTTCGTCATCATCGCCATGCAGCAGTATCTGGCCGGGTTCGGGCAGTGGGTCACGGTGATTCAGGGCGCGATCTTCGTGATCTGCGTGCTGACCTTCCGCCGCGGCGTCGTCGGCGAAATCGCCCACTATTTCAAGCGATCGCTCTAAACGTCCGATTTCGCGGGGCTTTTTGCTTCGATAAATCAGTGGATGACCGGCGTTTAGACGCCGGGCAGACGCCTGTTGGTCTGCGAAACGGTTTATGACAGATATGTGACAAGTTCTGTCGTGCCGGAGAAAGATCAATGCTGGGCTGGTTTCGTAAGCTGCTCCCTCGGGAGGAGAGATTCTTCGACCTGTTTGCCCGGCACTCCCAGGCCGTCGTGCAAGGCGCCGAGGCGCTGGAGGGAATGATGCGCGGCGGGGAGGAGACCCCGGTCTACTGCCAGCGCGTCAACCAGTTCGAGAACGACGCCGACCAGATCACGCGGGAAGTCCTGACCGCCGTCCGCCGCACCTTCATCACGCCGTTCGATCGCGGCGACATCAAGAACCTGATCACGGCGATGGACGATGCCATCGACCAGATGCAGCAGACCGCCAAGGCGGTGATGCTTTTCGAGGTCCGCACCTTTGAGCCGCCGATGCGCGAGATCGGCGCCATCCTCGTGCAGTGCGCGAATCTCGTCGGCAAGGCCGTGCCGCTGATGCAGGCGATGGGAGCGAACGTCACCACGCTGACCGCTTTGACCGAGGAAATCACGCGGCTTGAAGGCCGGGTCGACGATCTGAACGATATCGGCCTCAAGGAACTGTTCCTCCAGCACCGCGACGGCAACACGATGGACTTCGTGGTCGGGGCGGAAATCTACAAGCATTTGGAAAAGGTCGCCGACCGCTTCGACGACGTGGCCAACGAGATCAACAGCATCGTGATCGAACAAGTTTAAGGTCAGGACCTCGTCGTGGATGCATCGCTTGCTTTCCCCATCCTGGTCGGATTGATCGCCGTCGCGCTGCTGTTCGATTTTCTCAACGGTCTGCACGACGCCGCCAACTCCATCGCCACGATTGTTTCGACCCGCGTGCTGCGGCCGCAATACGCCGTTGCATGGGCGGCATTCTTCAACTTCATCGCGTTCGCGGTGTTCGGCCTGCATGTGGCGCAGACCATCGGCACCGGAATCATCCATCCCGAGGTCATTGATGCACATGTGATCTTTGCCGCGCTGATCGGCGCCATCGTGTGGAATCTGGTGACGTGGGGCCTCGGCATGCCGTCCAGCAGTTCGCATGCGCTGATCGGCGGACTGCTCGGTGCGGGCTTGGCCAAGGCGGGGACTTCGGTCATGGTCTGGAGCGGTTTGTCAAAAACGCTTCTTGCGATTGTGCTCTCGCCGCTGGTCGGATTTTTGCTCGCGCTGTTGCTGACGGCGATTGTGTCATGGGCCGCGGTGCGTTCGACGCCTTTCGCGGTCGATCGCGCGTTCCGTATCTTGCAGTTCGCGTCGGCCTCGCTGTATTCGCTCGGCCATGGCGGCAACGACGCGCAGAAGACCATGGGCATCATTGCGGTGCTGCTGTACTCGCAGGGCTATCTCGGAGGTGAGTTCAGCGTGCCGTTCTGGGTGGTCATCGCGTGTCAGGCGGCGATGGCGCTCGGCACGCTGATGGGCGGCTGGCGCATCGTGCGGACCATGGGCCTGCGCATCACCAAGCTGACGCCGATGCAGGGGTTCTGCGCCGAGACGGGAGGGGCGGCGACCCTGTTCGCCGCGACGTTCCTGGGCGTCCCGGTTTCGACCACCCACACCATCACTGGCGCGATTGTCGGCGTTGGCGCGGCGCGGCGTGTGTCGGCGGTGCGCTGGAATGTGGCGAGTTCGATCGTCTGGGCCTGGATCTTCACGATCCCGGCGGCGGCATTGGTATCCGCGATGACGTACTACGCGACGACACTGGTGGGATGGAAGTAGGACTGGTGAAGTCATCCTTCGAGGCTCGCGCGCTACGCGCTGCTCGCACCTCAGGATGACGTTTCCCAATTCTAATAGATAAGCCGTCACCCTGAGGTGCGCGCCCTTGCGCGCCTCGAAGGGCGACGGCTTATCATCCGCTCAGGCCACGACCTTGAGGCCGACGATTCCGGCGACGATCAGCCCGATGCAGGCGATGCGCATCGTGGTTGCGGGATCACCCAGCAGCCAGATGCCGAGGATGGCAGTTCCGACCGAGCCGATGCCGGTCCAGACCGCATAGGCGGTTCCGACGGGCAGTGTCTTCAGCGACAGGCCGAGCAGGAGCACGCTGGCAATCATGCTGACAATGGTGAGCACCGACGGCATCAGCCGCGTGAAACCGTCGGTATATTTCAGGCCGATGGCCCAGCCGATCTCCAGCAAACCCGCAACGAACAGCATGGTCCATGCCATGGCGAAATACCTCCATAACAGGGCCGTCCCTGCGGATATGTGAGTGAATCGAGGTCGTCCTCGCGGCCCGAACATGGCTTACCGGCAAAGAAGATGCAAGTGCATCTACTTCAAATACCCTTGATCCTGCCGCGTTTCTTTGCCACACGCTCGCATCATGTCCGACACCGCCATTGCCGCCGAGTCTGCCTCGCTGACGCCGCTTGCCGAAGAAGTGGCGCGCCGGCGCACATTCGCGATCATTTCGCATCCCGACGCCGGCAAGACCACGCTGACCGAAAAGCTGCTGCTGTTCGGCGGCGCTATCAATCTCGCGGGACAGGTCAAGGCCAAAGGCGAGCGGCGCAACACCCGCTCGGACTGGATGAAGATCGAGCGCGACCGTGGCATCTCCGTCGTCACGTCCGTGATGACCTTCGAGTTTCAGGGCCACGTCTTCAACCTGCTCGATACGCCGGGCCACGAGGACTTCTCGGAAGATACTTACCGCACGCTGACGGCCGTCGACTCCGCCGTCATGGTGATCGACGCTGCGAAGGGCATCGAGGCGCGCACGCTGAAGCTGATCGAGGTTTGCCGGCTGCGCGACATTCCGATCATCACGTTCGTCAACAAAATGGATCGCGAGAGCCGCGACACGTTCGATCTTCTCGACGAGATCGAGAAGACGCTGGCGCTGGATACGACGCCGATGACCTGGCCGGTCGGCCGCGGCCGCGACTTCATCGGCACCTATGACATCTCGACCGGCGGCATCCGTCTGCTCGAGGGCGGCGGCGCCAAGACCGGCGCTGCCGAGAAGATCGAGATTTCCGACTTGGCCGGCCGCAACGCCAATCTCGATGCCGGCGAAATCGCCGACGAACTCGAACTGGTGAAGGAAGCCTCGAAGCCGTTCGACCTGCAGTCGTTCCGCGAAGGCCATATGACGCCGGTCTATTTCGGCAGTGCGCTTCGGAATTTTGGAGTGGGCGATCTCCTGGAAGGTCTCGGCAAGTTCGCGCCGTCGCCGCGTGCGCAGGATGCCGACAAGCGCAAGGTCGAAGCGGAAGAGGCCCGCATGTCGGCCTTCGTTTTCAAAATTCAGGCGAACATGGACCCGAACCATCGCGACCGCATCGCGTTCGCGCGGCTGTGCTCGGGCAAGCTGACGCGCGGCATGAAGGCCAAGCTGGTGCGCACCGGCAAGAACATGAGCCTGTCGTCGCCGCAGTTCTTCTTCGCGCAGGATCGCGCCATCGCGGACGAGGCGTTCGCCGGCGACGTGGTCGGCATTCCCAACCATGGTACGCTGCGGATCGGCGATACGCTGACCGAGGGCGAGGACATTACATTTGTCGGTGTGCCGTCATTCGCGCCGGAAATCCTGCGCCGCGTGCGGCTGACCGATGCGATGAAAGCCAAAAAGCTGAAGGAAGCCTTGCAGCAGATGTCGGAGGAGGGCGTCGTGCAGGTGTTCCGTCCGCGCGATGGCGCCCCCGCGCTGGTCGGCGTGGTCGGCATGTTGCAGCTCGACGTGCTGAAAGCGCGCCTCGACGCGGAATATTCGCTGCCGGTGGATTTCGAGATCAGCGAATTTCAGCTCGCGCGCTGGATTTCGTCCGAGGACAAAAAGAAGCTCGAGACCTTCATTACTGCAAATAACTCCGGCGTCGCCGACGACGTTGACGGCGATCCGGTGTTCCTGGCCAAGAACGAATTCTATCTTGGCTACACCCGCGAACGCGCCGATGGCATTGTGTTCTCGAGTATCAAGGATGTGAAGAAGAAGGCCTAAGCGCGTCTTCGTGACGAACTCAATTTTCAAACAGCCGTGACTTGCGTTTCAACTGCGGTTGATTCCATACGAAGACAGCATACGTCTGGTTCCGTTGCCGGGACCGACAGGCCGTTCCATGCTGCGGCGCATACCATTTTTCATTCTTTTCGTTCTCGGGGCCGTGGCCACCGCCACGCCGTCTTTCGCCCAGTCGCTGCGCGAGATGAACCCGACGCCGTTTTCACATTCGCCATGCAGCGTGCTCGGCGAGGGACCATGCACACCCTATTTCTGCAGCACGTTCAATAACGGCCCATGCATTCCGGAGATCGATTATCCCTATGGGCAGAACCTGCAAGTCACTGTGTTGAGCAAGCCGGACGACAAGGACGCGCCGAAATACGTCAAGCCTGATCACGACCTCGATACTATCGGCGATCTGTTCGCAGCGCTTCGCTCATGCTGGATGCCGCCGCCAGAAAAAGAGGCGCAGCCGGGGATGCAGATGTCGGTGAAATTCTCCTTCAAGCGCGACGGCGGCCTGATCGCGCCGCCGCGGGTGACCTATTTCACGCCTGGCGCTTCCGTGCAAACCCGCGACGTCTATCTCGGCGCGATCAATACGTCGCTCGGAAACTGTGCGCCGTTATCACTGACCAAAGGGCTCGGCAGCGCCATTGCGGGGCGGCCAATCATGATACGTTTCGTCGACAACCGCACGCTCAAGTCGGACAGCCCGCCGCAACCTTGAATCTGCCGGCCAGCGATCTGGTATGGGTCAATATTTTACTGCGTCTGTCACGCGCTGATCGGTCAGCGCGCTCGCTTCTCCACATTCGCCTTGATATTTGCGAGGCCCACAGCCGCTTCCGCATCCATGTTGGCGATCTGCTCGTCGGTCGGCGGCTTTTTGCGCGCGGGGTTGCGCAGGGTGCGGGTGAACTTGGTGCCGCCCGCGACATCCTCGCAGGTATACTGAACCACGATGGGGCCGATGAAATCGGTCTCGGCCTGCACGATCCACAGCTTCGGGCTGACGCAGGCGCGCACGATCCAGTTCAGCGACACTTCGCCCGAGCGGATGTGCCATTTCTCGTGAAACAGTTCGCCGGTGTCCAGCGGACGGTTCTCGCTGTCGATGTGGTGCGAGGCCGCGAGCCATTCCGGCCACGACTGCGGATTGGTCACGTAGTCGAACACCGCCTTTGCGGGCGCATTGATGACGATGTCGTGGCTGCGCTCGAAGGCGACGGTGGCGGGGGCGTTCATGGCGTTTCTTCCTTTCCGGATTTTCTTATTTTGCCTGCGACGTCGTTCGCCTTCAGGTTGTCATTGCCGGGCTTGACCCGGCAATCCATCTTCAAGATCCATTTTTCGAAGAGATGGATACGCGGGTCAAGCCCGCGTATGACGCGGCAGTAGATTGGATGGATTTTGCAAGTACTGGGATTTCGCGAAGAGCAGATTATTCCTAGTTGATCCTGATGTCGCCGCGCTTGATGACATCGGACCACAGCCTGATCTCGGCGTTCATCCGCGCGCGCAAGGCGCCCGGTGTGGATGGAACCGGCTCCATCAACTGCGTTTCCAGCCGCTCGCGCACGCTTGGTTTGGTCAGGATATCGTTCACCTCGTCATTGATCTGCGCGACGAATGCGGGCGGCGTGCCGGCAGGCGCGATCAGCGCATTCCATGCATCGGATTCGACGTCGATGCCGCTTTCCTTGAGTGTCGGCACGTCGGGCAGAAAGCGCGAGCGCTGCGCGGTCGCGACCGCGAGGATTTTGACCTGACCGGCCGCGAGTTGCGGCGTTACCGCGATGGCGGGCAGGCATGCGGCCTGTACGTCGCCGCGGATCACGGCGGTGACTGCCTGCGGCGATCCGCCATAGGGGATATGCACCATGGTGGCGCCTGCACGCTGTGCGATCGCTTCCATGGTCAGATGGGACAGCGATCCCGCGCCGATCGAGCCGAAGGCGAGGGGCGTTCCCTTGCGTTTGAGCATCGCCAGAAATTCGGCAACCGAATTGACGTTCAGGCTCGTGGGCACGACAAGCACACTCGGCAGCGAGGTGAGCATCGTCACTGGCGCGATGTCCTTGGCGGGGTCGTAAGGCAGTTTCGAGAACAGCAGCGTGTTGATGGCGAGCGGTCCGCCGAGACTGATGCCGAGTGTCGCGCCGTCGGGCTCAGCCTTGGCGACGGCGTCTGTGCCGATATTGCCGCCGGCGCCCGGCTTGTTCTCGACAATGAAACTTGCGCCCGGATGGCGTGCCTGAAGGTCGTCGGCGACAATCCGCCCAACCAGATCGGGCGTCGAGCCAGGCGCATAGGGCACGATGATTTTCACGATTTTCGGCGGCCAGGCCGGCTCTGCCGCATGGGCAGTCAAGGGGGGCGCCGCGAGAGCCAGCGCGAGTGCGGCGATTGCAAGGGATTTCATAGGGCCGGGAAGAGTTTGGAGCAGGGTTGCGATGCCGAAGCAGCATTGCGCGCCGCACCCCAAAAGTGATACCGGGGCACAGTGCGGACGGACATTAACAGGGTCTTCCGCGGGGTGGAATGTGCCGTAAGGCGGAGCTGAAAACCGCTGCGGGCAGATCGAGAGGGTGGGGCGCCAAATGGGCTTGTTGATCCTGATCGCCGGATTGTTGCTGTTCCTCGGTGTCCATACACTGACCACGATGCGTGGTCCGCGCGCCATGGTGATCGCGCGGCTCGGCGAGAGCGGTTACAAGATTCTCTACGTACTGGTGTCGTTCGCAGGGCTCGCGCTGATCGTGTGGGGCTTCAGTATTTATCGCGCCACGGGCTGGATCAACGTCTGGTATCCGCCGGTCGCGCTGCGCCATCTCGTGCTGGCGCTGATGCTGCCCGCAGTCGTTCTCGTTGTCGCGTCCTACATCCGCGGCCGCATCTACACCACGGTGAAGCATCCGATGCTGGCCGGCGTGAAGCTGTGGGCGCTGCTTCATCTTCTTGCTAATGGCGATCTCGGGTCGATCATCCTGTTCGGCTCGATTCTGGCATGGGCAGTCTATGACCGCATTTCGCTCAAGCGCCGCGAAGATTCCGGCGCACCACCGATTCCTGTCGGCGGCGTGGCCAACGATCTGATCGCGGTCGCGGTTGGTGTCGTGGTCTATGCCGCGCTCGCCTTCGCATTCCATCCTCTCGTAATCGGCGTCCCAGTGATTGGAGCTTAACATGTCCGTGCAGACAGCGGTGAAGCGCAAGACCGCGCCCGATATTCTCAAGCGCAAGGGCGGCGATCCGATCGTGATGCTGACGTCGTATCACGCGCATACTGCGGCGCTTGTCGACCGCTATTGCGACGTCATTCTTGTCGGCGACTCGCTCGGCAACGTGATGCACGGATTCGAGACGACGGTGCCAGTCACGCTCGACATGATGATCCTTCAAGGCCGTGCGGTGATGCGCGGCTCGAAAGAGGCTCTCGTCGTGGTGGACATGCCTTTCGGATCGTATGAGGCCTCGAAGGAACAGGCGTTTCATTCCGCGGCGCGTGTTCTGAAGGAAACCCATTGCGGCGCCGTGAAGATGGAAGGCGGTGTGCGCATGGCCGAGACCATCGAGTTTCTCACCACGCGCGGCATCCCGGTGATGGGCCATATCGGCCTCACGCCGCAGTCGATCAACACGCTTGGCAGCTTCAAGTCGCAAGGCAAGGACGAGGCGATCAAGATTGCGGCAGGCGAAAACGGCAGCGGTCCGTTTCAGGATGACGCACGCGCGGTGGCGCAGGCCGGTGCATTCTCGATGGTCGTGGAAGCCGTGGCCGAGCCGCTCGCACGCCGCATCACCGAGATCGTTTCGATTCCGACCATCGGCATCGGCGCGAGCAATGCTTGCGACGGTCAGGTGCTGGTGCTTGAAGACATGCTCGGCCTGTCGCCGTGGGTGCCGAAGTTCGTCAAGCGTTACGGTAATCTTGGACCCGGCATTGAGGCCGCGATTCAGGATTACGCAAAGGACGTGCGTTCACGCGCGTTTCCGGGGCCGGAGCACGTCTACGGCATCAAGCCGAAGGCCTGACACACGCGAAATAGTTGTTCGACAAGAAGCCCGGCGGATTGCGCCGGGCTTGAGTTTTTGAACTGGAGAAAACAGCTCGGTGGCGCGGCCCTGAGGCCGCGCCACTCACCGTTCAGAACTTGTAGTTCACCGCTGCGCGAACGACATGGAATCTGTTCTCGTATGTGGTCACGAGATTGGAACCTGGAGTCGACGTCGGGTTGATAACCGTCTCGTTTCCGAGATCGTAGTAGAGATATTCAGCTCTCACCGTCCAGTTGTTGGCAACCGCGTATTCCACGCCGCCACCTGCAACCCATCCAGACAGGGTCCTGCTTGTTGTGAGAGGGTTGTTCACTGCGAAGCCGGTGTAGTCAGTGCGATAGTCCACGCCGCCAAAGGCGCCGCCGCCGGTGCCGTAGATCAGCCAGCGATCCCACACCCAGCCGAGTCGGCCACGGATGCTGGCTAGCCAGTTGACGTTCTGATCCGCAACATGGTTGAAGCCGAAGGGTCCGATCGGAGCGCCGCCCGTGGTGATTGGACGGGTATTGTTGTTGCGGATCCCGGTGCCCGAAATATCGCCTTCGATGCCAAGCAGCCAGTTGGGCGCGAACTGCCAGTTATATCCAACCTGACCACCGCCCACGACACCGGCCTGGTTGCCGTTGCCGAATGAGGCCGTATCAAATCCCGGGAAGAGGTCGTTTCTCTGAGTGATGGATGAGTCACTCCAGCCGCCGCCAGCATGAAGACCGGCATAGAAGCCGGTCCAGCTCCAGACAGGAGCAATGATTGGAGGCGGAGCCTTGTACCGCGGAGCCATGTCCGCGGCAGATGCGCTCCCTATTGTGAAGAAAGATGTACTGCTGATTGTGCAGGCCATGACGGCCGCCGTCGCAAGAAATTTCCGCATGATGCACTCCCCAAAAAAATGTCTGAGTTTGGCAGTCGAGCCGGAAATGCCCTTGAGAAAATACCATCACAAAAAGCAGCCGATGACTGTCACCTGCAAGTCACGTTCCGACAGCAATTTGAAGAGGTTAGGTCAGTGGTACTGGCGTAAGTGCCTTATTTTGAAATGCGTTTTCGCGCAGTTCGCGCGTCTTGATTCAGGGCTTGCGCGCGATAGCGCGTGCATCGCGAACGAAATGAAAAAGCCCGGCGCAGTGCACCGGGCCTGAGTTTCGAAACTGGAGAAGAGAATTGATGGCGCAACCGTGAGGCCGCGCCACCAAGGACTCAGAACTTGTAGTTCACGCCTGCGCGGACGACATTCACCTTTGTGCTGAAAGTGGTGTTGTACGCGAGAGGTGGGGCCACAACCGACACGTTCGACACCGCCTCCGAGCCGAAATCGTAATAGAGATATTCGAGCCGCGCGGTCCAGTTGTTGGCAAATGCATATTCAGCGCCGCCGCCGACAGTCCAACCCGATTTGGTCGTGTTGAAGTTGCCGGAATTGAAAAGTCCGAACCCGGTGAGGTTGGTGCGGTAGTTGATATCAGCCCAGGCCGCGCCGCCTGTTACATACACAAGCCAGCGATCCGCGGCATAGCCGAACCGGCCGCGTACGCTTGCCATCCAGTCAATGTTGCGATCAGCCTCGTGCGTAAACGCTGCGCCTATCGGCCCTCCGCCGAGCGTGATGGGTGCTGAGCTGGACTTGCGAATCCCCGTTCCGGAAATGTCGCCTTCGATGCCGAGCACCCAGTTCGGCGCGAATTGCCAGTTGTAGCCGATCTGGCCGCCGCCAACGACGCCACTGCCGTTGCCGCCCAGTCTGGCGGTGTCAAAGGGACCAAATCCCGAGACAGTCGCGGTCGCGTCGCCATCGCTCCAGCCGCCGCCGACATGACCGCCGATATAGAAGCCGGTCCAGCTCCACACCGGCGCCATGACCGGCGCCTTGGTGTAACGCGGTCCGAGATCGGCCGCCGATGCCGATGCCGACGTCACTGCAATCAACGCTGCGGCCGCAAAAAGCTTTCTCATAAATTTCTCCGTATGATCTGAATGAATTCATCTGCCCAGCCGTCCGGGGCTGCGTTCATTGTCAGCGAACAGTCCCGGTTCGACGGCGCAAATCATCGTGGCGCGAAGCTAGGAGCGCGGAGAACGCGAGTCTTGGACTGCGCGGCACATCCTTGGACCAAACGCTACCCGCACCCCGATTTGAACCGGCTGTGTCTATCCAGCGACACACCCTTGGGCGGGCATTCGCCCCAAGGGTGGATGGATTTCATGGATGGCTATTCTTTTGCGATGCGCAGTTCGCGGTTGAGCGCGATCAAGGCTTACATCGTTTCACAGATTGATAATCCCGCGCTGTGTCTGGCGGACATCGCTGCGCATCAGGGCATTTCGTCGAGCTATGTCAGGAAGCTGTTCGCAGCCGAAGGAACGAGGTTTACGGCCTTCGTTCTCGAAACCCGACTCGAATATGTTTCGCGGATGCTGCTCGATCCCGACAACCGCGCGCAGTCCATCAGCGCCATCGCGCTGAAATGCGGCTTCAACGATATTTCCTACTTCAACCGTGTCTTCCGCCGGCGCTACGGCTGCACGCCGTCCGATCTAAGGCGAGGGCGCAGCGAAGCTGATCCGGTGGAAAGCGCGACGGCGTAGCGCCGCCGCGTGGAGGCGCTCACTGCGACCGGCTGAGCTGCTCTTCGGTCACGATCCGCTCGATGTTTTCGGTCTTGCTCCGGATGCGGTATCGCACGCGGCCATCTGCCTCGATCGGCATGCAGCCAATGATCGTGTAGACGTTCGACCGGATTTTCTCGGCGCGGCCCTGGGGCCCCTGACTCTGATGATGGACGTCGTCGTTGATCGAAAAGCTGTGGGTCATGGTTTCTCCTGCTGCGGCGGGTTGTAGCAGCCGGTCGGGGTAAAGCAACGATACCGGCGGTCTGGGGCTTTGAGACAGGTTAACGCTTTGATCCGGCTCACTTTGCCTTGCGGTCGCCATACCGGTACTGTATCGCCGCCATCACATCGGGGGAGCCGCGCGGGCTGCGTGGCCGATGGCGGGATCGCATCTCTTTCATATCATGCCGGGCGGGACAATTAAGTGTCTGAAATATTTAATGAAATCGACGAGGACTTGCGCCGGGAGCAGATCAAGAAGCTCTGGGAGCGGTACTCGATCTTCGTCATTGCGGCAGCGATTCTGATTGTCGCCGGTGTTGGCGGCTGGCGCGGCTACCAGTATCTCGAGGCCAAGAAGGCCGCTGAGGCCGGGGCCGCTTTCGAAGCTGCGATTGCGCTGTCCGAGCAGGGCAAGAAGAGCGAGGCCGAGGCCGCCTTCGCCAAGATCGCGTCCGACGGCTCCAAGGGTTATCGCGTGCTGGCGCGGCTGCGTGCCGCCGCGGACGCCGCAGCCGCCAACCCGCAGGCCGCTGCCAAGCTTTACGACGCCATCGCCGCCGACCCGAGCGTCTCCGCCTCGGAACAGGATCTTGCGCGCATTCGCGCTGCCGGGCTGCTGATGGAAACCGAACCCTATGCGGCCATGCGCCAGCGCCTTGAACCCGCGACCGGCGAGGGCCGGACCTATCGGCACACCGCCCGCGAGTTGCTGGCCCTTTCCGCCTATCGCACCAAAGATGCCGTTGCTGCCCGCCAGTGGCTCGATATGATCGGCAACGATGCGCGCACGCCAGCCAGTATGCGCAGCCGCGCAGAGGCCCTGCAGGCCCTGCTGCCGCCCGCCGCGAAAAGCTGAACGAGACATCGATGCACCGCTCGCAACGCCTGATTGCCGCCACTGTCCTTGCTGCGATGTCGCTTGCCCTAGCCGGCTGTTCCAGCGGCAATTTCGACCCGACCGATCTGATGGATATGTTCGACACCAAGAAGAAGCTGCCCGGCGAGCGCCGGCCGGTTTTCCCTGAGGGTGTGCCGGGCGTCGAGCAGGGCGTGCCTCGGGATATGTACAAGGGCGCTGCCCGCCAGGATGCGCCGCCGGTTGCCGAGACACCGCCGCCTGCGCCGGAGCCGAAGGCCAAATCGAGCAAGTCCGCAGCCCGCGAGGCCGAGCCGTTCCCGACGCCGGTCGACGATGCCAGCGCGCCCGCACCGAAGATGAAGAAGCCCAAGCGGACCCGCATCACGGCGCCGGAGCCGGATGCTGAGCCCGCCGCGCCTGCGCCGCAACGGCAACAGCAGGCCGCACCGCCGCAGCAGGCCGCGCCCCAGCAGCAAGCCCCATCCTCTTTCCCCGCGCCGCTGCCAAGCGGGGGCTTTGCGCGCTGATTTAGGCTTTCAACGCGCCCCTTTATTGACACGAGGTCCGTAAAGGGCGAACGGATCACCCATGTCTTTTGCCATCGCCATTATCGGCCGCCCCAATGTCGGCAAGTCGACCCTGTTCAACCGGCTGGTTGGACAGAAGCTCGCGCTTGTCGACGACCAGCCGGGCGTGACGCGCGACCGCCGCGAGGGCGACGGACGCCTCGGCGATCTCGAATTCACCCTGATCGATACCGCCGGCCTCGATGAAGGCCCGAAGGGCTCGCTGACCGCGCGCATGCAGGAGCAGACCGAGGCGGCAATCGCCGCCGCCGACGCGCTGATGTTCGTGATCGACGCGCGCGCGGGACTGACCCCGACCGACCGCGCCTTCGCGGACTTCGCGCGCCGCGCCAACAAGCCGGTGGTGCTGGTTGCCAACAAGAGCGAGGGCAAGCACGGCGAGGCGGGCGCGATGGAATCCTACGCGCTCGGGCTCGGCGATCCGATTCCGATTTCCGCTGAACATGGCGAAGGTCTCAGCGACCTCTACGACGCGCTGCGCGTGCTGATGCCTGAGCCGGTCGAGAGAGACGATGAAGAGGACGATCCGGAGTCGTTCGAGAATGTCGATGGCGAAGATGAAAATCTGTCGACGCGCCCGATCCGTGTCGCAGTGCTTGGCCGCCCCAACGCCGGCAAATCCACGCTGATCAACCGACTGCTCGGCGAGGAACGGCTGCTGACCAGCCCCGAAGCCGGAACGACGCGCGATTCCATCGCTGTCGACGTGATGTGGAAGGGCCGCGAGTTTCGCGTGTTCGACACCGCAGGCCTGCGGCGGCGCTCGCGTATCGAGGACAAGCTGGAAAAGCTCTCCGTCTCGGACGCGCTGCGCGCGGTGCGTTTCGCGGAAGTCGTCGTGCTGATGATGGACGCGCAGAACAAGTTCGAGGAGCAGGATCTGCGGCTCGCCGATCTGATCGAGCGTGAAGGCCGCGCCATCGTGATCGCGGTCAACAAATGGGACCTGATGGAGCGCGCGCCGAGCCAGATCGCCAGGCTGCGGGAAGATGCCGATCACCTTCTGCCGCAGGTGAAGGGCATGCCGGTGGTCGCGGTGTCCGGCATGATGGGCGAGGGCATCGACCGGCTGATGAGCGCCATCGAGGACGCCTATGGTGTCTGGAACCGACGCATCTCGACCGCATCGCTCAATCGCTGGTTCGAGCAGGCGGTTCAGAACAATCCGCCGCCAGCGGTGTCGGGCAGGCGGCTCAAGCTCAATTACATTACGCAGGCCAAGGCGCGCCCGCCGAGCTTCGTGGTGTTCTGTTCGCGCGCGGACGCAATCCCGGAATCCTATCTGCGCTACTTGGTGAACAGCATGCGCGGCGCCTTCGATCTGCCCGGCACGCCGATCCGCATCACGCTGCGCGAGAAGGACAACCCGTTCGCACATAAAGCCAAGCGGAAGTCTTGACGCCCGGGCAACCGGAACAATTTGTCACTCAATGAATTGATTCAGGCTTTGCCCCGGTGGGACCCGCGCGTGCGGCTCCTGCGGTCCGTTTTAGCGGAGGGTGCCATGTCGATCGGCAGGCCTAAGTTCATTTCGCTCCTTGCGCTGGTTTTCGGCGCGCTGTTCTTTATCGCGGCTTATGACGCCGCCTCGGCAAGAGGCGGAGGGCACGGCGGCGGAGGCGGCGGCTTCCATGGCGGTGGAGGCGGTTTTCGAGGCGGCGGGTTCCATGGCGGAGGTTTTCGCGGTGGTGGCGCCGCGTTTCGCGGGGGCGGATTCCGGATGGGTGGAGGGCACGCTTTCTACGGCCGGCCGCATGTCTCCCGCTCATTCTCAAGGCCGAGTTACCGGGGCGGACGGTCCTACGCCATTCATAATCGGCAATTCAATCGCAGCGCGCGGTTCAACTCGTCTCGCGGCTCCGTTGCTCGCAACGCAATGGGGACCTCGAGCACAAGAGCCCTGAACGTTCGTAACACACGCAATGCAAACGCGGTGCGGAATGCATTCCACGCCCGTCCGGTCAACCGGGCCCTGCGCAATGCGAACGCTCTGCGCAACCCGGCGACCCGCGCGCTCGTGACAACGCGCCTCGCGACGGCAGGCTGGCATAACCACAACGGCTGGTGGCGTCATCGCCACGGCGGATTCGGATGGGTCGGACCGGTGTTCTGGCCGTTCGCCTTCTACGACATCTACGGTTACTCGCTGTGGGGCTACGACTACGACGCAGCATTCTGGGACTATGGATATCCCGACCTTTATGCGGGCATCTTCGCGCCTTACGGCTACGACGATCTGATCGGCTATTCCGGTTATCTGCCGGGCTATGCTGCCCGGAGCGGGAGAGGCCGGGAGTCGTTTGCGTCGGCCGATCCGAACGATCGCGTGAGTCTGACGCAAATGTGCGGCGAGGACAGCCGCGACATCGCCGGACTGCCCATCGACGCGATCCAGAAGGCGCTTCAGCCCGACGCAGCCCAGCGCGCGGCGCTCGACGATCTTGCCAACGCCTCGCTGAAGGCAGGGCAGGACATCAAGGCTGCGTGCCCGACGGACATTGCGCTGACGGCTCCGCGACGTCTCGCGGTCATGCAGCAGCGCATCGAGGCGATGATCGCCGCGGTGAAAACCGTGCAGCCGCCGCTTGAGAAGTTTTACGGACTTCTGAACGACGAGCAGAAAGCGAAGTTCAACGCCCTCGCGCAGCGGCAACGGCCTGCGCGAGCCTTACAGAGCGCGAATGCGGCGCAACCGAGCTGTGACGTGTCGCAGCCCGGTGTGACCGATTGGCCGGGATCGATGATCGACCAGGCGGTGAAGCCGAGCGACGATCAGCGTAAAGGGCTGGAAGCTCTTCAGAGCGCCGCGGCCAAGGCATCGGACATGTTGAAGTCGTCCTGCCAGTCAGAGAATGCGAACACGCCGCCGGCGCGGCTCGCGGCTGTCGGCAAGCGGCTCGACACCATGCTGCAAGCTGTGAAGACCGTCCGCGCACCGCTGGACAGCTTCTACGGATCGCTCAACGACGAGCAGAAGGCGAGCTTCGACGCCATCGGCCCGAAGCAGATGAGCGCTGTGAATGAGAACGCTATCGCCCGCAACGACGAGGATACGCCGCGCCGCGCACGCAGCCGCCGTCACCATCACTATGGCAATGTCGACTACATGATCCGGCGCATGATGTCGTTCGTCCGCTGAGCGACGACACGTTAGGTGATGCTTGTTAATTCTTGGCGGTAATGACATGCGCCCGGATCAGGCCGTCCACCGGCCCACTGCCAAACCGGCGGGCGAGGGCATCAGCGGCGACCTCCGTCGCCTTTTCAAGCAGCGATGCATCGCGCGCCGCGATCTCGTTTTGGAGGGGCGTTCCCTGACAATAGGCAACGGCAACGTCGCGGGGTGATGCGGCCTTGCTTCTGTGGTCGACGGTTTCAGCGGAAATGACCGAGAAACCCGCGGCGGTCAGTTCATCGCGTATTCGCGCAACATCATGGTAGCCGTGCGGAGTGCGGGCCATGAACATGGGCGGGTCTTGCGGAAACAGCGTCGCCAATGACGCAGTCACGATATCGGCGAATTCGTTGTTGCCGATCCGGTCCCATACATTGAAGAAGAAATGGCCGCCCGGCTTCAGGACGCGGCGGGCCTCGCTGAAGCCCTTGATCTTGTCAGGAAAGAACATCGCGCCGAACTGGCAGGCAACGACGTCAAATTCCTGATTACCGAACGGCAGGGCGAGCGCGTCGGCCTGCCGCCAGGTAACCTGACCTGTCATCCGATCAGCCTGAGGCTGCTTTGCTATGGCATGATCTAGCATCGGCTGATTGAGGTCGGTCGCGACGATCCGGGTCGTGGCGGGAAGCCGCGACACCATCGCTCGCGTCAGGACACCAGTTCCGGCAGCGGTCTCCAGCACACTCGCCGGATCGGTTCTTGCGATCCGCCCGGCGAGGTCGTCTGCGTAAGGCTGGAAAATGAGAGGAACAAACAATCTGTCGTAAATCTCGGGAATTGATCCCGAGAACAGTTTGTCGGTTGCGTCCATGCGATCCTCCATGATGTGGAAGATGGAGCGCTTCTCACTCGCGTTTAGTTCGCCCGCGTCCAGGTCGAGGACTTGCAGATCATCCCGCCCATGGCGCAGCCTGCCGTCGTCAGCGTGCCGCCCGAGAGCGACATCTTGCCGGAATAGGTCTTGCCGTCTTCCGGATTGAACGCCGAGCCCTTCCACGCATCGGTGCCGTCCGGCTTCATGTCGTAGAAGATCCGCTGGCCGACCTTGGCAGGCGTCTCGACGCCCGGCTTGAGCCAGACGAGCGATCCGCAATACGCGCCGCCGCCGCACGGGCCGATCTTGACCTTGGACGCGCCGGTATCGCGCAGCCATGTTCCGCTCGGATCGCTTGCAAATGCAGATGTCCCCATGAGCGCGAGAGCAGCGATTGCGGCTGCAATTTTCAATGCCATTCCGTTTCCCCTCAAATATGCGCCAGCCTCTTTGTGCGGGCTTGCGCAAATTGAACAGGGGGACGTGAGGAGTGTCAACCGCGCGGCCTTGTGGCGGACGTTACTCCACCGGCGTGCGGAAACTCTTCAGCGTCTTCGACGGATAGTCGAAGAATTTTCCGGTCTCAAGCCACGAGGGCGCGCACATCGGCACGATGAACTCCGCCGCTTGTTCAGGCGTGTCGAGAATCATCGGGTCCTCACCGGGCATTACAGTGGCGCGCATGCGGGTGCGGATCGGACCGGGGCTGAACAGATTGACGCGGATCGGCGTGGTCGCGGTCTCGTTCGCCCAGACGCGCACGAGGGCGTCGAGGGCGGCCTTCGACGCCGCGTAGGGGCCCATATAAGCAGTGGCCTTGTGGGCAATGCCGGAGGTGATGAACACCGCGCGGCCTGCATCGGATTTTTGCAGCAGCGGCTCCATGCAGCGGATCAACTGGAAATTCGCGGTGGTGTTGACCGCGAACATGTTGTCCCAGAATTTCGGATCGGTGTGACCGAGCGGCGAGGACGTTCCCGCGACACCCGCGTTGCCGATCAGAATGTCGAGCTTGCCGTGACGCTCATTGAGCGCCGCGCCGAGCCGGGCAATGCCATCGAGATCGGTCATGTCGAGCGGGACCAGCGTGGCGTTGCCGCCGTCGGCGCGAATGGCGTCGTCGAGTTCTTCGAGACCGCCTTGGGTGCGCGCAACCGCGATGACATGGGCACCGGCCCGCGCCAGTGCGCGCGCCGTGGCGTAGCCGATGCCGCGCGATGCGCCGGTGACAAGAGCGAAGCGGGAGGCGAGAGGTTTGGTCATAGGGAAAGCCCGATTTTTCCCGCGCCCCGCTTGCGGAGAGAGGGTGGCATGCCGCGTCGGCGGCGCGCCGGGTGAGAGGCCTGCTATTGCATAATGCCGCGCGTGAATAAACCCATGCCGGACTTGCCCCTCATCCGATCGTTATGGCGATCCGGCCTCTCCCCGCAGGGCGGGGAGATGTCAGGGAGGAAGGCCGTTCCGAACCGTGCTACAGGTCCGGCATGACCCCGAACTCCCCAGCCGCCGCCGGACACCGGTGGCGGGCCATGTCGATCGCCGATCTGCCCCTGGTCAACAAGCTGGCCGCCCGCATTCATCCGGACTATCCGGAGGATGATGCGGTCTTTGCCGAAAGGTTGCGGCTCTATCCTGAAGGTTGCCGGGTGCTGGAGGGCGAGCATGGTCTTGTCGCCTATATCGTCAGTCATCCTTGGCGGCATCTGGAACCGCCGCCGCTGAATGCATTGCTTGGGGCGCTGCCGTTCCAGCCCTCCACGTTCTACATCCACGATCTCGCGCTGGCGCCGGAAGCGCAGGGCACCGGTGCCGGAGCAAGGATTGTTGCGTCGCTCGCGGGCCATGCCGCTGCCAGCGGTCACTCCAGCATGTCGCTGATCGCGGTCAACGGCTCCGCAGGCTTCTGGCAACGGCAGGGATTTAAAGCGGTGCACGACCCGCTGCTGGCGTCCAGGCTGCGCAGCTATGGCGACGACGCCCGCTTCATGTCGCGGACACTTCAGGCGCCCGGCTGGCACCCGTGGTCGCAACAGATCGGCGCGCTGTACGAGCGTCATGCCGCAGCGTTCGACCGGGATCGCGGCAAGCGGCTGGTCGAGCGTGTATGGTTCGAGCGTTTCAGAAATGTCATGCCCGACGGTGCGGACGTGCTCGATCTGGGTTGCGGATCGGGTGAGCCGGTCGCGCGCTATTTGATCGAGTCCGGGCATCGCGTGACGGGTGTCGATTCATCGCCGACGCTGATCGGCCTGTGCCGCTCGCGCTTTCCAGGTGAGACGTGGATCGCGGGCGACATGCGCGAGGTTTCTCTGTCGAGACGCTTCGGCGGCGTTGTGGCCTGGAACAGCTTCTTCCATCTGACGCCGGAGGATCAGCGCGCGATGTTCAGGATTTTTAAGGATCACGCTGATCCCGGCGCAGCGCTGATGTTCACCAGCGGGCCGCGGGCAGGCGAGGCGATCGGCACGTATCAGGGCGAACCGCTCTATCACGCCAGTCTCGATCCGGCGGAATATGAGGCGCTGCTTGCCGCGCACGGCTTTTCAACCGTGCAGCATGTCATCGAGGATCAGGATTGCGGAGGGCTGACGGTGTGGCTCGCGCGGACGCAGACCCCCTGAGCCGACGCATCCGCCGTAAAGCCTATGATCAGCTCGCCTCCGCCAGCAGCGAGAGCTGATGCTGCGGCTGTTCGACCTGGGTCTGGTCGGTAAGGTGCGTAGGGTACGCGCCCGTGAAGCAGTGATCCGCGAACTTCGGATTGGCCGGATCGCGCGCCGGCTCGCCCATGGCGCGGTACATGCCGTCGATCGACAGGAACGCCAGCGAGTCCGCGCCGATGATCTGCCGCATTTCCTCGAGCGTATGTGTCGCCGCCAGAAGTCCGCCACGGTCCGGCAGATCGATGCCGTAGTAGTCCGGATTGACGATCGGCGGCGAGGCGAGGCGGAAATGAACTTCCTTCGCGCCGGCGTCGCGCATCATGCGCACGATCTTCTTGGAGGTGGTGCCGCGCACCAGCGAATCGTCGATCAGGATGATGCGCTTGCCTTCGATGGCGGCGCGGTTGGGCGCGTGCTTCATGCGCACGCCAAGTTCACGCACGCTCTGCGTCGGCTGAATGAAGGTGCGGCCCACATAGTGGTTGCGGATGATGCCAAGCTCAAACGGCACCCCCGAATGCTGGCTGTAGCCCACGGCCGCGGGGACGCCGGAGTCCGGCACCGGCACGATCACGTCGACGTCGACATGGCTTTCCCGCGCAAGCTGCGCGCCGAAGGCCTTGCGGACTTCGTAGACCGAGCGGCCGCCGACGATGGAGTCGGGCCGCGAGAAATAGATGTATTCGAAGATGCAGGGGCGGGGCGGCTGCGGCGGGAACGGCTTGTGGATCTCCGTGCCCTTCTCGTCGAACACGATGACTTCGCCGGGCTCGATGTCGCGGACATATTTCGCGCCGATGATGTCGAGCGCGCAGGTCTCGGAGGCAAGGATCGGACAGTTGTCGAGTTCGCCGAGCACCAGCGGGCGGATGCCGAGCGGATCGCGCGCGCCGATCAGCTTCTTGTTGGTCAGCGACACCAGCGCATAGGCGCCCTCGATGGCGCGAAGAGCTTCGATATAGCGCTCGATGAAACGGCCGCGCTTCGATTGCGCTACCAGATGCAGGATCACCTCGGTGTCGGTGGTCGATTGCATCATCGCGCCATGGCGGACGAGTTCGCGCCGCAGCGTCAGGCCGTTGGTGAGATTGCCGTTGTGGCCGACGGCAAAGCCGCCTGCATTGAGTTCGGCGAACAGCGGCTGCACGTTGCGAAGAATGGTGCCGCCGGTGGTGGAGTAACGGACATGGCCGACGGCCATATTGCCGGGAAGGCGTTCGATCACTTCGGCGCGGGAGAAGGTGTCGCCGACGAGGCCGAGGCGGCGTTCGGAATGAAAACGGTGGCCGTCGTAGGTGACGATGCCGGCGGCTTCCTGGCCGCGATGCTGAAGGGCGTGAAGGCCGAGGGCAGTGATGGCGGCAGCTTCGGGATGCCCGAAGATGCCGAACACGCCACACTCCTCGCGGAGTGTGTCTCCGTTCAGATCCTTGTCCAGATCGTCATCCAGGTCGTAGTCGGATTTGGAGGGAGGAGTGGAGTGATCGCCGGAAGGGGTTTTCATATGGTCCACCGCGCCCTTGTCTGAGGCAGGACTAGAACTGAATCTAGCGTCCTGCGGCTTTGCCTTCGATCAACTGCTTCATGCCGTCACGGGCTGTTTTCCCGTACCCGCCGTCGTTCCCCACCGTTGCCGTTGTGCGCGGTTCGGGAGCTGCATCAGTCTGCTGCTCCTCGTCGCCCTTTTTCTTGAACCTCTTCAAGATGGTGTTCTCGGGGTCATCCGGCAAGAGGCCCATCAGCCAATCGCCGGTTCCCTGCAACATCACCCGCGACTTGGCGTTACGGACCCAATCTGGCTGTTGTTTGTCCGGCACCAGCCAGGCGAAGAACAAAAATGCCACCACCATGATCAACAAGCCGCGAGCGAGGCCAAACAGGAAGCCCAGGGTGCGGTCGAGCGCGCCGATCCGCGAATCGAGGATCATATCCGAGATGCGGACCGTGATGATCGACACCACGATCAGTGTCAGGATGAACACGCCGGCTACGACGGCTACCGCCGCGACGGTTTCGTTGTTGAAGTACGTTTTCGCGGTCGGCAGCAGCTTCTGATAGGCGTAGAGCGTGGTCAGGGCTGCGGCGCCCCAGGCCGCGATCGACAGAATCTCGCGCATGAAACCGCGGATCATCGCCAGAAGGCCCGATAACAGCATCACGGCAAGAACGATAATGTCGAGAAGCGTTATCGGCATCGGCTGGTCAGATCCGCTTTCAGTTTCAAAACCCCGAATCGGGTTGTCTCAGGTCCGGATAGCTGACGGCCATATCGCACGTCCCGCAAGGGCCGGGAACCCGCAAAAACCCAGACATCAACGGCAAAACTGCATCGCTCTTATGGATCGCCTGTTGCGGTTAACGATCCGTAGCGGGCGCAATCGGCAGCCGTTGCAACGTCGCGGGCTATATAGCGGCCGGTCACGCCAGCGTCACGCCGCCTTTGGTTCTCAACAGGCTTGATTCAGCCTGAAGCTGCGGTTTTCCCTCGGGCTGTGGCTTTGCTGCCCCGCGCGGCAATGTCCGCGACCAGCGAGGTCAGCGATCCCACCGTATTGAGCGACAATCCGGCGTCGCCGCCGGTATCACCGCGCGCATTTTCAGGCAGCACGGCGCGGCCGAAGCCGAGCTTGGCGGCCTCCTTCAGACGGGCCGAGGTCTGGGCCACCGGCCGAACCGCACCCGACAGCGAGATTTCGCCGAAATAGACCGCATCGACCGGCAACGGCGCGTTGGCGAGCGACGACACCAGCGCCGCTGCTGCCGCCATGTCTGCCGCAGGCTCGTTGATCCGCAGGCCGCCGGCGACATTGAAGTAGACGTCGTAGCCGGAGAGCTTGACCCCGCAATGCGCCTCCAGCACCGCGAGCACCATCGACAGGCGGCTGGATTCCCAACCCACCACCGCGCGTCGCGGCGTTCCGAGCGTTGTCGGCACAACCAGCGCCTGCAGTTCGACCAGCACCGGGCGCGTGCCTTCAAGACCGGCGAACACGGCTGTGCCGGGGCTGCCGAGATCGCGCTCGGACAGGAACAGTTCGGATGGATTGGAGACTTCGCGCAGGCCAAGACCGGTCATCTCGAACACACCGATTTCGTCGGTGGGACCAAAGCGGTTCTTCACCGCGCGCAGGATGCGGAACTGCTGCGAGCCTTCGCCCTCGAAACTCATCACCGCATCGACCATGTGCTCGACCACACGCGGGCCGGCGATCTGGCCGTCCTTGGTGACGTGACCGACCAGAATAAGGGCCGCGCCGGATTTCTTTGCGAAGCGGATCAGTGCCTGTGCCGATGCGCGGACCTGCGTCACCGTTCCGGGCGCGGATTCGACGGTGTCGGTCCACATGGTCTGGATCGAATCGATCACCACGAGGCGAGGCGGGGTTCCTTCCGACAGCGTGGCGATGATGTCTTCGACGGAGGTCTGCGCGGCCAGCTGCACCGCGGCGTCGGCGAGACCGAGACGCGCGGCGCGAAGACGGACCTGCGCGACGGCCTCTTCACCCGAGATGTAGACCACGCGATGTCCCGCGCGCGCCATCAGGCTGGTGGCCTGGGTCAGCAGTGTCGATTTTCCGATGCCGGGATCGCCGCCGACCAGAAGCACCGAGCCGCGGACGAAGCCGCCGCCCGTGACGCGATCGAGTTCACCCATTCCGGACGACAGGCGGGGCGCTTCGGGACTCGAACCGGTGAGGGTTTCCAGCGCGAACGGCCGGCCCTTGCGCTTGGGGCGCAAGTTCGCGGGCATGGACGTCGCGCCGGTCGTGTCTTCTTCAGACAGCGTATTCCACTCACCGCAGGATTCACATTTGCCCTGCCATTTATTGTAGGCGGCTCCGCAATTCTGACAGACGAAGGAGAGCGCGTTTTTCGCCATGGAGGGGCCTGCCAGCGTCGGAGCAACGGGAATCTTACGTTCCTCTTTTGTTCACATAAAGCGTTAAAAAGTCAACCCATGTCCGCACCGCGCTGATAGCCGGTTACCGTTTCACCGGCATATGCTGCCGCCATCAGAACAATGACCGCGCGTGACCAATCCGGCACGACCCGGCACTGGGGAGTAAATTTCATGAAATGGATTGCCGCCATTGCCGGCCTCGTCCTTGCGAGCGCCGCTCATGCCGCCGACGTACCGAAATTTCAGGTCGATGCACAGTGGCCGAAGCCGCTGCCCAACAACTGGATCATGGGGCAGGCCGCCGGCGTCGCCGTCGATGCGCAGGATCATGTCTGGGTGGTGCAGCGGCCGCGCACGCTGACCGACGACGAGAAGGCGGCAAGCTTCAACCCGCCGCGCACAAAGTGCTGCATGCCCGCGCCGCCGGTGATGGAGTTCGACCAGCAGGGAAATCTGGTCAAGGCGTGGGGCGGCAAGGGCGAGGGGTACGACTGGCCGGCCAACGAGCATGGCATCTTCATCGATGCCAAAGGTTTTGTCTGGCTCGCGGGCAATGGCGAGACCGATGGTCAGATTTTGAAATTCACCCGGGAGGGCAAGTTCGTGATGCAGATCGGCAAGTCCGGTCCGCAGACCGACAGCAAGGACACCACGCGCCTCGGACGTCCGGCCAATATGACGGTCGATACCGCAGCGAACGAGGTCTATGTCGCGGACGGCTACTACAATCACCGCGTCATCGTGTTCGATAGCGAGACCGGCGCGTTCAAGCGGATGTGGGGCGCCTACGGCAAGCCGCCGACGGATGAGCGGATGGGCGGGTACAATCCCGATGCGCCGCCGTCTCAGCAATTCGCCAACCCGGTGCACTGCGTGCGCATCGCGAAGGACGGACTGGTCTATGTGTGTGACCGCCAGAACAATCGCATTCAGGTGTTCAGGAAGGACGGCAGCTTCGTAAAGGAGATGTTTATCGAGAAGCAGACGCTGGCGAACGGCTCGGTGTGGGATCTCGAAATCTGGAATGATCCCAGGCAGACCTTTCTGATCAATGCGGATGGTGCCAACAACGAGGTTCGTACGCTGGTGCGTGAAAGCGGGGAGATCGTCGGGCGCTTCGGCCGCAACGGCCGCATGGCCGGCGACTTCCACTGGATTCACAATCTGGCGCTGGATTCCAAGGGCAACATCTACACGACCGAAGTCGACAACGGAAAACGCGCGCAGAAATTCCTGCTGATCGGCAACATGGTGCTAAAGAAGCGGAGCGCGAAGTAGGGCGCGACATCGTCATCCTGAGTGTGAGCTCTTGCGAGCCTCGACGGATGACGGTTACACCGGTTCCCGCCGTCGCCCCTTCGAGGTTCGCCGCAAAAGCGGCTCACACCTCAGGGTGACGGCTTTTCTTACCGTGCGTCGATCACCAGTTCGGTGCGCACACAACGCACATCGACTTCGAACTCCATGCCGATCACGGGCGGCCATGCCGGATACCAGGCGAGGCCGATCTGGCTCACCCTGTATTCGGCGAATACCGTATCGAGCAGCGGGCGAACGTCGTGCACCGTGTAGATCTGCGCGGCTGTCACCGCATCCCACTTGCAGCCGAGCGCATCGACGCGCTCGCGCATCGCGTTCATGACGAAGCGTGCCTTGATTTCCAGTCCCTTCAATGACACGTCACGGCCGCCGACGATGCGGTCGGTTGTCACGCCATCGCGGATTTCGGGCTTGCCCGAAATCAGGAAGTCACCCGAGGCTCCGGCTTCGGGTACGGTGTAGGTAAAGGCGAAGAACATCGCCTCGCTCGGCACTTCCGTAATCGGCGCAAGATTGCTGCGCGCCAGCGGATTGATGTCGCCGGCCTTGCACCCCCACTGATGCAGGGTCTTCAGATATTCTGCGTTGAAAGCCTGAAACTGCTCGCCGGTCATGGCGGCAGGCGAGCGCAGTTCGCAGGCGGCCAGCGCAGTGATGGGGCGGCCTTCGCGTTCGAGATGCGCCTTGATGAAGGCGAAGCCGTCAGCCATCGGGATCGGACGCGCGAAGCGCACCCGGCGCAGCGCGTATCCCGGGATCGCCGCGATACCGCTTGAGAACGGCCCGCCGGGCGAAACGATGAACCTGTAGTTTCCGGGTTTGAATTCGGTGACGTCGGGCATGGGATTGTCCTTCTTTTTATTGGGCATGCCCCCTTTCGGGATCATGCCGTTACTCGCCACCTTTGTAGACGCGGGTGTAGCGCCGGCCGAGACTGGTCAGTACCTCGTAGCCGATGGTGCCGAAGTGGTGCGCGAGCTCATCGACCGTGATCTCATTGTTGAGAAGCGAGACCAGTGCGCCGCGGCGGGTCGCACCGGGCGGCACGGCGGTGATATCGATGGCCATCAGGTCCATCGAGATGCGTCCGGCAACCGGGCAACGCTTGCCCGCGACCATCACTTCGGCGCTGCGCATGTTATCGATGCTGCCTGCGGCACGGAAATATCCGTCGGCATAACCTGCCGTGACGATCGCCAGCCGCGTCGGCTGCCGCGCCGTCCATGTGCCGCCATATCCGACGTGTTCGCCTTTTTCGATGTTGCGGACCTGCGCCACGCGCACCTTGAGATCGACCACCGGCAGCATCGGCGTATCGGCTTCCGGCGTTGGATTGACGCCGTAGAGTGCCGCGCCCGGACGCACCAGATCGAAATGGAATTGGGGTCCCAGAAAAATCCCGGACGAATTGGCCAGCGAGGCGGGGACGCCGGAGAACTGCGAGGCAATTTCGCGAAATGCCGCGACCTGTCGTCCGTTGGCCGGATCGTGCAGCATCTCGGCGCTGGTGAGATGGCTCATCACCAGCGAGATGCCGTGATTGCCGTTCTTGATGCGTGGCAGCAGCGCCTGCGCTTCCATGACGCGGAAGCCGAGGCGGTTCATGCCGGTGTCGATGTGGATCGCTGCCTGACCTTCCCAGCCGCTGGTCTTGCGAAACGCGTCCCACTCGGCGAGTTCGGTGGCGTCGCCGATCACCGGCCGGCAATCGATCTTCGCAAACTGATCGCCTGAGCCCGGGAAAAATCCATCGAGCACGTAGATAGCAGAGGTGGGTGTGACTTCACGCGCCGCGCGCGCCTCGTCCAGCGTGGCGACAAAGAAGGTCCGGCATCCTGCGCGCGCCAGCGCACGGGTCACCTGTGTGATGCCGCAGCCATAGGCGTCGGCTTTCACGACGGCGGCGCAGTCCGCAGGCACCGCATGGCTTTCGAGTTTGCGCCAGTTGGCGACGATGGCGTCGAGGTCGATGGTCAGAACGCCGGTCGCGCCGGCAGGCATGCGCATGTCCGCAGTATTCGCAGCAGCGCCAGATGTCGCGGTCTTGAGATCGGAAGCAGGAGGCATTGGCTCGGGCAGAGGTTCGCAGTGTGATTCAACAGTTGAACCGCACCCTAGCACACTCTTTGCGAGCGAAAGTATGTCGGATCAGCCAAATCGTTCGGGCACCTGGCCGTCATGCGCAAGGTCGCCGAACCGCGTGACGTTGGCATCGAAGTGCAGATTGATGGTGCCGGTGGGGCCGTGACGCTGTTTGCCGATGATGACTTCGGCCTTGCCGTGGACCAGCGACATGTCGAGCATCCATTTTTCATGCTCGGGCGTACCGGGGCGCGGCTCCTTGCTCTGGAGATAGTATTCCTCGCGATACACGAACAGCACCACGTCGGCGTCCTGCTCGATCGATCCCGATTCACGCAGGTCCGCGAGCTGCGGGCGTTTGTCGTCGCGGTTTTCGACCTGACGTGACAACTGCGACAGCGCAATGATGGGGACGTTCAATTCCTTGGCCAGCGCCTTGAGGCCGGTGGTGATCTCGGTGATTTCCTGCACGCGGTTGTCGGAGCGTTTTCCCGATCCGGACAGGAGCTGGATGTAGTCGATGATCAGAAGATCGAGACCTTTTTGCCGCTTCAGCCGCCGCGCCCGCGCGGTGAGCTGCGAGATCGAGATGCCGCCGCTGTCATCGACATAGAATGGCAGGTTCTGCATTTCGATGGAGTGGTCGCGAATCTTTTCGAAATCCCGCTCGCTGATGCCGCCACGGCGGATCGAACTTGATGAAATACCGGTACGCTCGGACAAAATACGGGTAGCGAGCTGTTCCGCCGACATTTCCAGCGAGAAGAAGCCCACAATGCCACCATCGACCGATTTCATCTGACCGTCGGCCTGCACTTCGCCGCGCCAGTTGCGCGCGATGTTGAAGGCGATGTTGGTCGCGAGCGCCGTCTTGCCCATCGCGGGGCGTCCGGCGAGGATGATCAGGTCGGAGGGCTGAAGACCGCCCATCTTGGTGTCCATGTCGCGCAGGCCGGAGGCGAGGCCCGACAGGTTGCCGTCGCGGCTGTAGGCGGCGGCGGCCATGTCCACGGCGGTCGTCAGCGCCCGCGAGAATTTCTGGAAGCCGCCGTCGTAGCGTCCGGACTCGGCGAGTTCGTAGAGCTTCTTTTCCGCGTCCTCGATCTGCGCGCGCGGTGCAAAGTCAACCGGCGCATCGAACGCGACATTGACCATGTCCTCGCCGACGCGAATGAGATCCCGCCGGATCGACAGATCATAGACGGTGCGCCCGTAATCCTGCGCGTTGATGATGGTCGTCGCCTCGGCGGCGAGGCGGGCGAGGTATTGCGCGACCGTCATGCCACCGAGATCGGTGTCCGCTGGAACGAAGGTCTTCAGCGTGACCGGGGTCGCGATCTTGCCGGCGCGGATCAGGCTGCCTGCGGTCTCAAAAAACAGTTGATGAATCGGCTCGAAGAAGTGCTTCGGCTCAAGGAAGTCCGAGACACGGTAAAAGGCGTCGTTGTTGACCAGGATGGCGCCGAGAAGTCCCTGTTCGGCCTCGATATTGTGAGGCGCAACCCGGTAAGCCGGCGTGCCGGCTTCCGGCGCGAGCTTGATAATGTTCGAATCACTAATGGCCATAGCGGGAGAGCATGCTTCCAATTCGGCGAATACGGGGCGCGTATCAAGCACCGCGGCAGGGCCGGGTGAAAGCGCCATATGGTCTTATGCACGATTCACACAACTTGTTTCGAATGAAACTTAGATTGTCATCAGCGTGAGGCTTGACCGGCCTATGCGCCTGCGCCAGCCGGTTTATTCTCCCGCCAGCCGCAATACCGGTCGTTTCTTAGCCTCCACACCGCGCAGCCGCTCCTCCTCGCGGGCGATGTAATCGCGCGTGATCGGAACCGCGTCCTGCTTCCTGGTGAGCTGAATCTGGAACACCATGCTATTCTGCTTGCGGAACGACATTTCGGACGCACCCAGATAGAATTCCCACATCCGGACAAAGCGTTCGTCGTAAAGCTTCGCAGCTTCCTCGCGCCGGGCGAGGAAACGCTCGCGCCAGGCTTTCAGCGTTTCGGCGTAATGCAGCCGCAGGATTTCGATGTCGGCGACCAATAATCCTGCCCGCTCGATCGCCGGCAGGACTTCCGACAGCGCGGGAATGTACCCGCCGGGGAAAATATACTTTGCGACCCACGGGTTGGTAATGCCGGGCCCTTCCGGGCGGCCAATGGAATGCAGCACCATCACGCCGTCGTCGGTGAGCAGTTCCGCGCAACGCTTGAAATAGGTCTCGTAGTAGTCGACGCCGACATGCTCGAACATGCCGACCGACACGATGCGGTCGAACGGGCCGGGCGTCTCGCGATAATCCTGCAAGCGGAATTGCGCGCGGTCGGTCAGGTTGAGTTCACTGGCGCGCGCGTTGGACACGCCGAGTTGCTCTTCGGACAGGGTGACGCCGGTGACGTGCGCTCCTGTCATTTCCGCGAGATAAAGACCGAGTCCGCCCCAGCCGGAGCCGATGTCGAGCAGGCGGTGGCCGGGCTTGACCAGCAGCTTGGCGGCGAGGTGGCGCTTCTTGGCAAGCTGTGCGTCGTCGAGCGTTGAATCCGGCGTCTCGAAGTAGGCGCAACTATATTGCATGTCGGCGTCGAGGAAGAGCCGGTACAGCCGGCCGTCGAGATCGTAGTGGCTGGCGACGTTGCGTTTCGAGCGGGCGGGCGGATTGAACTGTTGCCAGTGCCGGATCAGGTAGCGAAGCCACCAACGGGACCTGGACCAGCGCGGCACCAGATCCGGCTGACCAAGTACGATTTCCAGCAGATCCGTTATCGACCCGGTTTCGACCACGAAGTCGCCGTCGGTGTAGATTTCGCCCAGCGCAAGTTCGGGGTCGAGCAACAGGTGACGTTCGGCTTCCTTCGTCAGAAACCTCACCGCGACCGGCTTCCCGGCGCCATCGCCGCAGGTGAAGGTTGCCCCGCTTGTCATCGTAAACGTCACTGAGCCACGCCGGATGAACTGGCCCAGGAAAAACCGCAGCAATCGATCCATCGAACGCATGTCCAACGATCCAAAGTGGTCTCACATCCCATAAATGTTGGCAATTTTTGTTCCGGTTTCAATCGCAATTTGCCGTAGGTGGCGGCCGCGGAAGGCTGCTTTGCGTTTTTGTCCGGTGAGCGGAGGGCGGCATGCCGAAAGGGAGCGGCTTTGGCGGGCTGTGACCGGCTCACGCAGTTGCGAAATATCCAGTACCGGCGACTTCTTCCTCGCTTGGCGCTGCACAGAATTCGTTCAGCCGGTGCCTCTCAAGACTGGATTCCTTCTTGACGATGGCTGCGAGCCACGCGTGGTTGGGATCTGCGTTTTTCTCCGGCGGCTGCGGTGATAGACTGTCTCCCGAGTCCTGGGTCGTGCCGGGATCGTGGCCGGAGTGGTGCTTGTGATCACTTGGCGCGGCATAGTTGGCTTGATGACTGCCGGACTCTTGTTCGGGGCCATCAGCGCATCTGCGCAACATCAGCACCCGCCGCAGGACGAGCAAATCCACGAGAAGTTTTATTCGACATGGATGAGGCCGGATAACCCTCATCTATCCTGCTGCAGTCAACACGACTGCTACCCGACCGAAGCTCGCAGCGAAGACGGCGTCTGGTTTGCCAGGCGCCGTGAAGACGGAAGGTGGCTCCGCGTTCCTCCTGAGAAAGTCGAGCAGAAGCGGGACAATCCCGATGGGCGCAGCCACCTCTGCGCGCCCAGACCGGAGCGCGCGTATAGCGCGGACGTCTTCTGTTTCACCCCCGGCAGCGGAATCTAGCCCGGCCGGAACGAGGTTCAGCAATATCAACAACGTTACCCTGATGCGAAATCTCGGTGCTTCCATTCGCGTTATAATCCGCTAAAGGTGACCCGAGGCTGAGGGCAGGGGTGAACCGCCATCCGTCCTTTGACTGGCTATTGATCTGGAGACCTTGGATGTTGAGCCGAGCGCTCATTTTGGCGGCGGTGGCTTTCGTATTGGGCTGTTTCGGGGCAATCCCGGCGGACGCGCAGAATCTCGAAGCCGGCAAGCCTCCCTCCCAGATTTTCTCCAGCACCTGCTCGCTCTGCCACAAGAGTTCGCGCGGATTGCTGAAAACCGTCTCGCCCGGATCGCTGCCCGGTTTCCTGCGCCAGCACTACACCACCAGCACCGACATGGCCGCGGCCATGAGCGCCTATGTTCTCTCCAACGGCGCCGCCAATGCAGCGCCTGGCGGCAACCTGACCAAGCAGGGTCAGGAGGCGAAAACCGGTCCGAAACCGGCCCAGGAGCCGGGTCCGGAACAGGCCGCCAAGGGCCGCAAGCCGACCCGCGAAGCCTCCCGGCCGGATGCCGACGGGTTGCAGAATGGTCAGCCCGATCCTCAAACGCTGACGGCAAAGCAGAAGGCCGCTGCGGAACGGCGGGCCGCGCGACAGGCGGCCCGAGAGGCTGCGAAAGCGGGCAAGGACGGCTTGCCGCCAAAGAACGAAGCTCGCCATGGGGAGCAGCCCGCAGAGGCGGCCAAACCGGACGTCAAACCCGAGGCAGACAAGGCCGAGCCGCCCAAGGACTCTGATAAGGCCGAGACCGCCAAGGTGGACGGAACGCGTGCCGATCCGGTACCTGCGGTCACGCCTGCGCCGAAGGAGGCTGAAAAGCCTGCCGAAGTGGCCGTGGCTCCTCCGAAACAGGATGCGCCGTCGGGTCCGCTGACTATCGACATCGGGCCTGCACCGACACCGAAACCCGTGGTTTCGGCTGGTCCGCCGCCGGTTCCGGCGGGAAACCCGGTGCCGCCAATCTCCCGCTAATCCGCTATCTGGCCGCGCAGCGGGTTGCCGCGCGATGACTGTCGTCTTGACTGGAGTCGTACTCTAGAGCGATACTCCAGTCGACAAGGATGGCAACGATGGCCGGTGCGCGCGACGATCTGCTGACCGCGGCTTTGGCGGTGTTCGATCAGGATGGTTTCGAGGGCGCGACCGTGGCCGCGATCCGTGAACGCGCCGGCGCATCCAACGGCAGCTTCTTCCACTTCTTCAATTCAAAGCGTGAACTGGCCGGCACGCTGTTTCTCGAACTGCTGCGGCGCTATCACATCGCCATGCTCGACGTGATCGATCCGCCGCCTGGCGCGGAGGAAGGCATCGCACGTCTGATCCGCACGCATCTGGACTGGGTCGTCAACAACCGCCGCGAAGCCAATTTTCTGTTCGAGATCTCGCGCAGCGAGTGGGCGCAGGACGTGCGCGACGCGCGCAAGGCGCGCAACGCGACGGTTGCGGAAGGCGTCGAGGCATGGCGCGCGCCACTCGTGGCAAGTGGTGACTTGTTGCCGATGAAGGCATCGCTGTTTCTGAGCCAGATTATCGGACCCGCTCAGTTCGTGTGCCGCGCGTGGCTGTCGGGCCGCGATCCCACCGATCCGCGCGATCATGCCGATGCGCTGATCGCATGCGCAATTCGCGCGCTGACTGCAAAGGGAGGCCGATAATGCTTCAGACAGATACGGAGTTCACACCGATCGCCGCGCACATCCGCAACAACGTCATGCGGCAGGGATTCATGACTCATGTCGGCGCGGAGGTGACCGATCTCACGCGCGGCACATGCGTCCTGTCGGTGGATCGCCGGCCGGAGCTGTTGCAGCAGACCGGATTCTTCCACGGCGGGGTCACCGCTTTCCTGATCGACAACGCGACCACGATTGCGGCTGCGACAGTGAAGGGGCAGGCGGCGCTGACCGCGGAGTACAAGCTTAACCTGCTCGCACCGGCGTCGGGGGATCGATTGATCTGCCGCGCGCGGGTTGTGAAGCCGGGACGGCAGGTGTCGGTCGTCGCGGCCGACGTGTTCTGCGTCATCAACGGCGCCGAGAAGCACACCGCCACCGCGCTGGCATCGATTGCGATGATCGACCAGGCAATCGCGCCGAAGGTTGTCAGCTAAACAGAAAACCCGGCCTCGATGAGGGCCGGGCTTTCTTTATTGCAGCGATTGGCTTGCGCCGACGTCTTACTTCTCTTCGGCAGGAGCAGCCGGCTCGGCAGTGTCGTCGTGCTGCGCTTCCGGATCGAAGAACTCGCCGGCAGCGGCGATAGCTTCTGCGGCCGCATCGCGGTCTTCCTGACGGCTGTTGACGTCTTCGCCGCGGTTGATGCGCTCTGCTTCCGCCTCGGAGCGGGCCACCGTCGTCGACACATGCACTTCGACTTCAGGATGCACGGCGATGGTGATCTTGTGCTGGCCGATGATCTTGATCGGGGCGTCGAGCAGCACCTGCTGACGGTTGAGCGAGACGCCGTCGGCTTCGAGCGCGGCCATGATGTCGCGCACCGACACCGAACCGTAGAGTTGGCCGGTTTCCGACGCCTGACGGATGATGACGACGTTGCGGCCGTCGATCTTCTCGGCAACCTTGGTGGCTTCGCCCTTGGCCTGAATGTTCTTGGCCTCGAGGTCGGCCTTCATGCCGTCGTACTTCTCGCGGTTTTCCTTGGTCGCGCGCAGCGCCTTGTTGCGCTTGAGCAGGAAGTTGCGGGCGAACCCGTCCTTCACTTTGACCACGTCGCCCATCTGGCCGAGCTTGGCCACGCGTTCCAGCAGAATGACTTCCATTTCATTTCTCCGTTCGGTGTCTGAGTTGAGTTGATGATGTCGGGTTCAGGTTGAGTGTCAGGTTGTCGGCATGGGCGGTGGCCCGTGCCGCGTCCAGTAGGCTTGTCGAATTCCAAAAATTGCATCGGCGAGACCGAGGCCGATCATTCCAAGGAGCGGCCAGCCGATGAGCAGCGTGCCCGCGTAGGCGGCTCCGATCACGAACGACCGGCCCGAGAAAGTCTGAGTCACTGTGTGGAGTACTGCAAAGCCGGTGGCGGCATAGGCCATCAGCAAAGCGGCGGTCGTGATCTGCGCCAGCATCGCCAGCAGTCCGCCGACAAAGCAGAGCAGGATGGCTGCCAGCAGCGCCGCCAGCACCATCCTCGGCATCGTGGTGGTGCGCAGATCAGGCCACGGCCGCTTCAACCGGCCGGATGTGGTGGTGATTTTCGCCGACAGCCACAGATTGAGCGTCAGCGTCATCATCGCGATGATGGTTGCGATGCTTGGGCCAAGCGAAACCAGTGCATCCACGGCGCGATCGGTCTCGCCCTGCGGGATGCTGGCGCGGTTGCGCATCACGCGCGTCACGAAGCCGCGCAAGGCTGCATTGATCGTTTCCGCGTCGCTGCCCAGTGTCAGGAATGCGCTCGCCGTGGTGACGGTCGCGAAGACCGCGGCCCAGACCAGGATGCGTCCGGTCGGATACCAGTCGAGCGCGGGCGCAAGATTCGCCAGTTGCGGATCGTTCGAGACCGGACGGGCCAGCAGCGCCAGATGTCCGAGCCACCACGCAGGCAGCGCGATCGTGAGTGCGAACGCCGCCATGTAAGGAATGCCGAAGATGGCGCCGAGGCCGAGTGCGGCAATGGCGCCGCCGATCAGTGCGGTGGCCGATCCCCAGCCGAGCGCCGCGACCATCAGCGGCAGCGGCGCGAGATAAAACAGGACAAGCGAAATCAGCGCGCCCGAAATGATGGACGCGAACATTGTCGCCGACGCGAGGCCGGCCGCCAGTGCGATGAGAAGTCCTGTCATCATCAGCTGTCCTGCTCCTTTCGAGCAGTTAGAGGTTTTTTGAACCCCAACCATCCACGTCCGGCATGACACCAGCGTGTTATGAGAAATAAACGTCGAGAAGCAAGCGAGCGCGCGAATGCCGCGCGCTCGCTTTATCGTTTAGCGGATCACGTAAGGCAGAAGACCGAGGAACCGCGAGCGCTTGATGGCGCGGGCGAGTTCACGCTGCTTCTTTGCCGACACAGCCGTGATGCGGCTCGGCACGATCTTGCCGCGCTCGGACACGTAACGCATCAGCAGCTTCGAATCCTTGTAGTCGATCTTCGGCGCGTTCGGGCCCGTGAACGGGCACGTCTTGCGGCGGCGGAAGAACGGACGGCGTGCACCTGCTTCAGCCATGGTTCTTACTCCTCTACCGACGCGGTTGCGTCATCGTCACGCGAGCGGCGCGGACCGCGGTCACCCCGGAAGCCACCGCCTTCGCGGTCGCCGCCACGGAATCCGCCGCCTTCACGATCGCCGCGGAAGCCGCCGCCACCGCGCTCGTCGCGGTCACGCTCGGCCTTGCGCATCATTGCGGAGGGACCTTCCTCCAGCTCATCGACGCGGACGGTGAGATAACGGATGATGTCTTCGTTGATGCGTTCCTGACGCTCGATCTCGGAGACCACTGCTGCGGGGCCGTCGATGTTGAGCAGCATGAAGTGAGCCTTGCGGTTCTTGTTCATGCGATAGGTGAGGGAGCGCACGCCCCAGTTCTCGGTCTTGGTGACCTTGCCGCCGAGACCTTCGATCACGCCGGTAATCTGCGTGGTGAATTCCTCAACCTGCTGGGCGCTCGCATCCTGACGCGCGAGAAAAACATGCTCGTAAAGAGGCATGGGAGTCCTTTCCAGTGTTAGCGCGGTTCCTGGCGGCAAGCCCTTCGAGACCTTCGGAAAGGACTCGATATGCTCAGAAGGCGGAAGCACGGGACGACGGACCGACTGGCCCTGCCGCATCAATCAAACTGGAATGTCAGACTGGTGAGACCGTCCGTTCAGCTCCCGGCCGGGATCCACGGATGGCGCGGTTATAAGGATTCTGGGGCTCGTTGCAAGGCAAAACAGGGCTTCGGGAGGCCCGAAAAGCCCCTCACAGGCCCGTTTGGCGACACTTTCAGCCGCCCAGGCCGCTGTCGCCCTATTTTGTGTCCGCCAGCCTTGGCGCTTCCGCCTGAGGGGAAATCGGGAAGGAGGGGGCGCCAACAATCGGAAAGACATTGCCGACGTCCATCCGCTGGCTGGAATAACCCAAAGCGCCTCCGATGATAACAACGCCTATGGCGGCGCCCCAGAGGAACTTGTGGTAGGCGCGTTTGCCGCCAACCGTGTCGTCCAAATTGTTATTCGCGATCATCGGCGCTCCGTGGTGGGACGGGATTTTGCCAGGCCGCTTGTGCCTGGCGGTGCAGTATCTATGGCGGTCACGACCATCGGGCTGCGGTCGAATGTGGTGATCAGCGCCGCCCCGAATACGGCGGCGAGAACCATCGCGAAGATCAAGACCGGGGCCAGAGCTAGTGTCTGTGGCTTGCGAGGATCATTTTCCATGGTGCGCCCTCCACTGGGCACCCCAGGAATGAAACGCGCATCTCTGGCGCTGGGTTCCCGTCCATCTCGGTCATTGGCCTGCGGGGCCGCTGGGCGAGCCGTCCGGTGGCCGACCGGATCTGGGTTTCATAGGGTTCACCGCACCACAGCTTGACACCTGAGGTCCCGGCGGTGTCTTACGGCCAGCTCACCTTTTGGGGACTTTCATGACAGCAGCATTCACCTTTCCCGGTCAGGGATCGCAGGCGGTCGGCATGGGCAAGGCGCTCGCCGACGCATTTCCGGCAGCAAAGGCTGTGTTCGACGAGGTCGATGCGGCGCTCGGCGAAAAGCTGACGGCGATTATCTGGGAGGGGCCGGCGGAAACGCTGCAACTCACCGAGAACGCGCAGCCAGCGTTGATGGCCGTGTCGCTGGCGACGCTGCGCGTGCTGGAGACCGAAGCCGGGATCGACATCGCGCGCGATGCGGCGTTCGTCGCCGGTCACTCGCTCGGCGAATACTCCGCGCTGGCCGCGGCTGGCACTTTCTCGATCAGCGACACCGCGAAACTGCTGCGGACGCGCGGGCTCGCCATGCAGAAGGCCGTGCCGGTTGGTGTCGGCGCAATGGCGGCGCTGCTCGGGCTCGATTACGACGCCGCGGTCGCGGTGGCCGAAGAGGCGGCGCAGGGACAGGTCTGTCAGGCCGCCAACGACAACGGCGGTGGACAGGTGGTCGTTTCCGGCGACAAGGCCGCCGTCGAGCGTGCGCTTGAGATCGCCAAGACCAAGGGCGCCAAGCGCGCAATGCTGTTGCCGGTGTCGGCGCCGTTCCATTGCCGCCTGATGCAGCCCGCAGCGGACGCGATGGCGCAGGCGCTTGCGGGCGTGACCATCAACAAGCCGAAGGTGCCCGTGGTGTCCAACGTGCTGGCGTCGGCGATCACCGACCCGGACGAAATCCGCAAGCGGCTGGTCGAGCAGGTGACCGGCACGGTGCGCTGGCGCGAGAGCGTGGCGTGGATGGCGTCGCAGGGCGTGACGCACTTCCTCGAAATCGGCGCGGGCAAGGTGCTGTCCGGTCTGGTCAAGCGTATTGCCGATGGCGCGGTCGGTGTGTCGGTCGGCGGACCGGGCGACATCGAGGGTGCAAAAGCCGCGATCGCAGCAGCGCGTTAAGCTTACCGCCGGACTTGGCCCGCGCGGGCCTCATGGCGGCGTTCCTTGTTGGCCCGATTGTTGCTACGTCAGTCGGGCCGCTCATTTACTCCAGTTTTTGAGCGGTGCCCCCTTTGGGCTGGGGCATGGCCGCCAGTGTCTCCTGACACTGGCGGCTTTTTTATGCGCCGAGATCAACTTCAGCGAAGCAGGATGATCAGCAAAATCAGCGGCAGTGGAATTCCAAGTAGCCAGAGCAGAATTGGCATGAGCTTTACTCCCTCGTGAATGGGGCGGTGCCCCAGTTGCGATCGCGAAATGCCCCGGCTTCAGCCGCAGCGATGCTTGCCGCGAAGGCACCAACCAGCAGAGACGCAGCCATCCAGAACGCCAACTGCGCCGCGGCCTTGCGTGCCTTGTCGAGATCGGACTTCGCCTGTGTCACGACGTCGTTGACGCGCTTCTCGGCGTCGGCCTGGCTGAGCGCTGTGCGGCGGGCGACCACCTGAGCCACATAGGTGCGATCGGCGGGCTTCAAGTCGCGTTCTGTGCCGAAGCTGGACGTCAGCAGCCGGGTCAACTCGTCGCGGATGTCATTGGCGTCGCCAGCCGGAACGGTTGCTGCTGCCGGGTCGGGGCGGAGAAGCTGGTCAACATAACCGCTCATCGGGCCTGAGGATTGCGCGGCTGCGGTGCCCGCGCCCTGCGAGAGGCCGCCCGCTGTGCTGCCGATGATGGTAGTCGCTGCTGAAGCCAGCAACAGGGCGCCCACGACGGATGCCAATGCCCACGCGAGAAAGCCCTGCGCGGTGTCGCGGAAGTAGGTCTCGTTGCTGTGAATGCCGTACCATGGCGTTCGCAGGCGACCGGCGATATGGCCGCCTATCGCGGACGAGATCATCGCCACGACGACAAGATAAAGCCCGGTTCCGATCTTGAACGTCGTGGCAGAGACACCCGAGTCGCTCCACGGCGATACTACGCTGAATCCCATCCCGGTCCCGAACCACAAAAGCACGAGGGTCAATGCCAAAGCGGCGAGGGCTCCCGCCGCAATCGCCGCCCACGACACGCCAGACGTAGGCAGTTCGGTAACCGATGTTCTCAGATCAATCGTCTTTTCCATGATAGGCGCTCCCGGCAATCCCTCTGATCGAGGTGCACATCAATCACAGAGAGCAGAGAGAGTTCCGGAAATACTTGAGGACACGAATGATCTCGAAGAGAGGTTTGAGTAAGCGCCTCATTCGTCCAACTTGTCGCAACTGCGCGCGCATGGTTCGCCGGGAACGATCCGATCATTGCTGCGTTCACGGCTGACAACAAAGGAGTGTGCCATGGGCATTTTCACGAAAGACATTAAGACGTTTGACGATCTCCTGCTTCACGGCCTGCAGGATATCTTCTACGCTGAACAACAGATCACGAAGGCGCTGCCGAAGATGATCGACAAGGCCACCAACGGCGATCTCAAAGCCGGGTTGAAAGGCCATCTCGAAGAAACCAACAACCAGATCGAGCGTTTGAAGAAAGTTTTTGCAAAGCTCGGTCAGGAGCCGAAAGGGACCACGTGCCCGGCGATCGACGGCATCATCAAGGAAGCCGACGAAACCGCAGGCGAGATTGAGGACAAGGCAGTACTGGATGCCGCCATTGTCGCGAACTGCCAGGCCGTGGAGCACTACGAGATCGCCCGTTACGGCACGCTCATCGCATGGGCGGAGTCGCTCGGGCATGAGGAGATCGTGCGCTTCCTCACGACAAATCTGAATGAGGAAAAGGCGGCGAACACCAAGCTCAATACCGTCGCGCTTCGCAAGGGCGTGAATACCAAGGCAACGGCTGCGTAAGCGGCTATGCAATCGTAAAGCCGCGCTCAGATTTGAGAGCGCGGCTTTTTGATTCAGTGTCTGTTCTGAAAATCCGTCATGCGATCGGACCGGGCAGGCGGGCGGTGTTGCCGCCCGTGACCAGCGCCAGATCGCTCTCGTCCTTCAGGTCAACGCCGGTCAGGCCGCGGTTCAATGCCTCGCGCACCAGCCACGCCAGCTTGAATGCGGCGGCGGCGTAGCTCATCCCCTCAGGACGCACATTGGAAATGCAGTTGCGTCCGGCATCGTTGCGGCCACGAAACGGCGCGTGGGTGATGTAGATGCCGAGGCTGTCGGGCGAACTCAGGCCCGGCCGTTCGCCGATCAGCATGATCGACAGCTTCGCCTGCAACAGTTCCGCGATCTCGTCGGCCAGCGCGACCCGCGCTTGCGTGGCGATTATCACTGGCGCCTGTTTCAGTTCGTTCTCGAGAAGCGGCTTCAGTGCTGCGAGCAGCGGCGCGGCATGGCGGTCGATCGCGAGCGACGACAACCCGTCACCGATCACGATGCAGACGTCGCTGCGTACGAGAGGCACCGTGCGCAGTTTTGCAATCTCGTCGGGATCGATCACGCGGCCCAGATCAGGCCGCCGCAGATAGGTGGTACGATCCGGCGCACGGCTATGGGTATGGGCGACCGTCCAGCCCTGATCGTGCAACGCCGCTTCAAGTTTTGGAACATCGAGAGCGGCATGGATCGCATCGCGCGCCATCGCATGCGCCCAGCCGAAGCGCAGCACCTCGTCGGTCGGCATGCCCGCACCGGCGCGCCCGAGCGCCAGCCGCGCCGGCGTCACGCTGCGCCACTCGGCCCATGGCGACTCGGTCACGTTCTTGTCCGTCATGCGACCAGCGATTTGAGATTGCCCATGCCGCCGAGCAGCGCATTGGGTGAGGGTGGGCGCAATCGGCCGGCGGCGTCGGTGATCTGCATGCGTTGCAGCCACGCTTCGAATTCAGGGGCGCGCTTCAGATTCATGGTTTCGCGCAGAAACAGGGCATCGTGGAACGACGTGCTCTGGTAGTTCAGCATCACGTCGTCCGCGCCGGGGACGCCCATGATGAAGCTGATGCCCGCGCTGCCGAGCAGCACGAGCAAGGTGTCCATGTCGTCCTGATCGGCTTCGGCGTGATTGGTGTAGCAAATATCGCAACCGAGCGGCAGGCCGAGCAATTTGCCGCAGAAATGATCCTCAAGCCCGGCGCGGATGATCTGTTTGCCGTCGTAAAGATATTCAGGACCGATGAATCCGACCACGGTATTGACCAGCAGCGGTTTGTAGCGCCGCGCCAGCGCGTAGGCGCGCGCCTCGCAGGTCTGCTGATCGACGCCGAAATTCGCATCGGCTGACAACGCACTGCCCTGGCCGGTCTCGAAATACATCACGTTGTTGCCGGCGGTGCCGCGTTTCAAAGACAACGCCGCCTCGTAAGCTTCGTCGAGAATTTCCGGCGTGACGCCGAACGAGAGGTTGGTCTTTTCGGTGCCGCCGATCGACTGGAATACGAGATCGACCGGCGCGCCGCTCTCCGCAAGCCGGATCGTGTTGGTGACATGGGTCAGCACGCAGCTCTGGGTCGGGATCTCGAAACGCTGGATCACCTCGTCCAGCATGTGCAGCAGGCCGCCAAGCACCGGCATGCTGTCGGACACCGGATTGACGCCGATCACGGCGTCACCTGAACCCATCAGCAATCCGTCGAGCGTAGACGCCGCGATCCCGCGCAAGTCGTCGGTCGGATGGTTGGGTTGCAGGCGCACCGACAGATGCCCTTCCAGCCCGATGGTGTCGCGGAAGCGCGTGACGACGCGGCACTTGCGCGCCACCGCAATCAAATCCTGGTTGCGCATGATCTTGGACACCGCCGCGGCCATTTCCGGCGTGAGCCCGCGCGCGAGCGCCGCAAGCGCCTCGGTCGTCGCCTGCTCGGATAAAAGCCAGTTGCGGAAATCGCCGACGGTCATGTGCGAGACCGGTGCGAACACTATCGCGTCATGGCTGTCGATGATCAGGCGCGTGATGTTGTCGTCTTCGTAAGGGATCAGGGCTTCGGTGAGAAATTGCTTGAGCGGCACCTCCGCCAGGACATGGCGCGCTGCCATCCGCTCCTGCGCGGTGGCCGCGCCGATACCCGCAAGATAATCGCCGGAGCGTGCAGGCGAGGCGAACGCCATCACCTGTTTCAGGTCGTCGAAGGCGAACAGTTGCTGGTCGATGGCGGTACGATAGCGCATCGATATCTCTCTCCGCTGCTTCGTCTCTAGGCAGTGGCAGGCAGGATACTCTCAAAGCCGGTTGAGGCGAAGGCGCCGCCGGCTTGGCCGCTGTGATCGTTAAAAGGCGAGGAAAAAGTGATCGACCCCGGCACCCCGGGGCCTAACCGGGGCCGTTTTGTGACAATAGATAAGGCCCGGGTCATTGACGAACGACGTTTTCTTGCGGCAAACGGGGCACGAATTTTGACCCGGGCTTTCCCCGGGACTGTTCCCAGGGGGGCGACATGTTCGATTTGACTGGCAGGACCGCGCTCGTCACCGGGGCGACCGGCGGCATTGGTGGCGCGATTGCAAAGGCGCTGCATGCGCAAGGCGCAACCGTTGCGATTTCGGGCACCCGGCGTGAGGCGCTCGACGCGCTGGCGGGTGAACTGAAGGACCGCGTGCATGTGCTGCCTTGCAATCTGTCCGATATGGCCGAAGTCGAAGCGCTGGTCCCGGCTGCGGAAAAGGCGATGGGTCAACTCGACATCCTGGTCGCCAATGCCGGCATCACCCGCGACAACCTGTTCGTGCAGTTGCGCGACGAAGATTTCGACGACGTGATCCGGGTCAACCTGACCGCCACGTTCCGTCTGGCGCGCGCGGCGACGAAGCTGATGATGCGCAAGCGGTTCGGACGAATCATCGCGATCACGTCGGTCGTCGGCGTCACCGGCAATGCGGGGCAGGGCAACTATGCCGCCTCGAAAGCTGGATTGATCGGAATGATGAAGTCCGTAGGCGCGGAGTATGCGCGCCGCAACGTGACAGCCAATTGCATCGCACCCGGGTTCATCGCAACCCCGATGACGGACGTGCTGAACGAAAAGCAGCGCGAAGCGGTGCTGGCCAAGGTGCCGGCCGGGCGTCTGGGGACGCCGGAGGACATCGCCGCCGCCGCCGTTTACCTTGCCTCCAACGAGGCGGCCTACGTGACGGGGCAGACCATCCATGTCAACGGCGGAATGGCCATGATTTAGGCGCTGTTCCGCAGGGGTTTTGTCAAGCGGAATGGGTGATGGACGGTGTCCGGGGCCGTGTGGTCAAGTCCGGGGAAGTATGGTAACCGAACGGCAATCGGTTGGGGAAAACGCCATTGCAGGATCGCCAAACCCCGTATATTGCCGTTCCGGCGCCAGCCGCCGTTTTCGGTGACTTCGTCCATGTGGCGAAGGGACAGGGATGCGTGGTACGGACGGCACGAATTTGCATTTTTTCGCACCGCGAGGGGCTCGTATCGTTTTGCGGTCGAGTTTAATGGAACAAGCACGAGGTTAAACGATGAGTGAGATTGGCGAGCGGGTTAAGAAGATCGTGGTCGAGCACCTTGGTGTCGAACCCGAAAAGGTTGTCGATGCTGCAAGCTTCATCGACGATCTCGGCGCCGACAGCCTCGATACGGTCGAACTCGTGATGGCGTTCGAAGAAGAATTCGGCTGCGAAATTCCGGATGACGCTGCTGAAACCATTCTCACCGTGGGCGACGCCACGAAATTTCTCGAGAAGAACGCCAAGAGCTGACGCCAGCGCGCAGCCACGATGACACGCGGCGGGTTGTGATCGAACGACCCGCCGTCTTGCTGTCATAGTGGCGCCGATTGGCCTCAGCCGGTTGAGCCGGAAAGGAAGACTATGCGGAGGGTTGTCGTCACGGGTCTGGGCATGGTTTCGCCGCTCGCCAATGGTGTCGAGCCGACCTGGAAACGCATCCTCAACGGCGAAAGCGGCGCCGCCCGCATCGAGAAATTCGAGGTTTCCGATCTGACCTGCCAGATCGCATGCATGGTTCCGCGTGGCAACGGCAGTAACGGCACATTCAATCCCGACGACTGGATGGAGCCGAAGGAACAGCGCAAGGTCGACGATTTCATCATTTTCGCCATGGCGGCTGCGAGCCAGGCGCTCGACGACGCCAACTGGCACCCCACGACCGAAGAAGAGCGCTGCGCCACCGGCACCATGATCGGCTCGGGTATCGGCGGCATCGAAGGCATCGGCGAAGCCGCCGTGATCCTGAAGGAGCGCGGCCCGCGAAAGCTGTCGCCGTTCTTCATTCCCGGCCGTCTCATCAACCTCGCGTCGGGCTATGTGTCGATCAAGCATGGCCTCAAGGGTCCGAACCATGCGGTGGTCACCGCCTGTTCCACCGGCGCGCACGCCATCGGCGATGCCAGCCGCCTGATCGCCTTCGGCGATGCGGACGTGATGGTGGCGGGTGGCGCGGAATCCGCCGTCAATCGCCTCGCCATGGGCGGCTTCTGCGCGCTCCGCGCGATGGCCACCAAATACAACGACAACCCGACCATCGCATCGCGGCCCTACGACAAGGACCGCGACGGCTTCGTGATGGGCGAGGGCGCCGGCGTCGTGGTGCTCGAGGAATACGAGCACGCGAAGAAGCGCGGCGCGAAGATCTATGCCGAAGTCGTCGGCTACGGCCTGAGCGGCGATGCTTATCACATTACCGCTCCGGCCGAAGACGGCGACGGGGCGTACCGCTGCATGAGCGCGGCGATGAAGCGCGCCGGAATCACGGCATCCGACATCGACTATATCAACGCCCACGGAACCTCGACGCCGCTCGGCGACGAGATCGAACTTGGCGCAGCGCAGCGGCTGCTCGGCAATGCGGCGTCGAAGGTGTCGATGTCATCGACCAAGTCTTCGACCGGCCATCTGCTGGGTGCAGCCGGCGCGATCGAGGCAATCTTCTGCATTCTGGCGATTCGGGATAATGTCGCGCCGCCGACGATCAATCTCGACAACCCCTCCGTCGAGACAGCGATCGACCTGGTCCCGAATAAGGCAAGGCCGCGCGAAATTAATGTGGCCCTGTCGAATTCGTTCGGGTTCGGCGGCACCAATGCATCGCTGGTCGTCCGGCGCCTGGCGAATTAGAGCGTTTCAAGAGTTAATAGACTGACGGAACGGGCAAAACTGTCTTCAAGGTTTTGCCTCATTCGGACATAATTTCTCTCACGGGCGCGCGTATAACGCTGAATCGACGCGCTACACGCCGGCAAGATTTTAGGTTGCTCAATGAGTCAGAGACCCCCCATCGCGCCACGTAGCCCGCGTGCGGCGCTCGAGCCCGAGCAGGTGCCGCAGCCGCCGAAGCATTCGCAGCGTGCCCGCAGTACTCTGGTTGTCGTCGGCAATGCCATCTTCACATTCCTGATCATCGCAATGCTGATCGCGGGGGGCGTTTTCTTCTACGGCAAGAAGACAATCGAGGCCAAGGGTCCTCTCACGGAAGACAAGGTCGTCAACATCCCGCCGCGCGCCGGCATGACCGACATCGGCGACATTCTTCAGCGCGCCGGCGTGATCACCGCCGACCGCTGGACCTTTATCGGCAGCGTGCTGGCGATGAATGCGCGCTCCGGTCTGAAGTCTGGCGAGTATTTGTTCCAGAAGAACGCCAGCCTGCGCGACGTCATCAACACCATCGTCGAAGGCAAGGTGGTGCAGCATGCGATTACGATTCCCGAAGGCCTGACCTCCGAGCAGATCGTTGCCCGGCTTCAGGACAACGATATTTTCTCCGGCTCGCTGAAAGAGCAGCCGCGCGAAGGCACGCTGCTCCCGGACACCTATTATTTTCCGCGCGGCACGCCGCGCGATCAGGTGATCCACCGCATGCAGCAGGCGCAGAAGAAAGTTCTCGCCGAGGTCTGGGCGCGTCGCAACCCCGACATTCCGGTCCGTTCGCCGGAACAGCTCGTGACGCTGGCGTCGATCGTCGAGAAGGAAACCGGACGCGCAGACGAGCGCAGCCGCGTCGCCGCCGTTTTCACCAACCGCCTGCGCCAGCGCATCAAGTTGCAGTCCGACCCCACCATCATTTACGGGCTCGTTGGCGGCAAAGGCACCCTTGGTCGCCCGATCAAGCGCAGCGAGATCACGCAGCCGTCGCCCTACAACACTTACGTCATTGAGGGCCTGCCGCCGGGACCGATCGCCAATCCCGGACGCGCCTCGCTGGAAGCCACCGCCAATCCGGCACGCACGCGCGACCTGTTCTTCGTCGCCGACGGCACCGGCGGTCATTCCTTTACCGAGACCTACGACCAGCATCAGAAGGGCGTTGCGAAGCTGCGCGCGATGGAGCGCCAGCAGCAGAACGACACCGTGGATGCCGACGACCAGCCGCCGGTTTCTGCTGTTCCGGTGCCCGCAACAGGCGCGCCTGCCGCCGCGGCTCCTGCCAAGCCACCCGCGAACGCTGCGCCGAAGGCCGCGCCCAAGGCGGCTGCGCCAAGGGCGTCCGCGCCCGCGAGCATCATGGCCGTAGAACCTCCGGCGGATGGAGCAGCCCCCGCTGCGGCGCGCAAGCGTACGGCAAAACGCACCCCGGCTGCGGCGCCCGCCGAGCCGGAGCCTGAAGAAGAGAAGACGCAGTAACGCGGCCTCTCTCTTGCGTGCCTTGCCGATTTCAGGGACAAGCTGACGCGGGCCGCTCTGGCGGTTCGCCAGTTGACTCGTTGGATCACCAGTAACGGAGACACTTTCGCGATGGCGCTGTCGAGCATGACCGGCTTTGCGCGAAGCCACGGCACCAGCGGACCCTATGCGTTCGAATGGGAATTGAAATCGGTTAACGCCAAGGGCTTTGACTTCCGGCTGCGGTTGCCGGCCGGGTGGGACGACATCGAGGCCGCGGCCCGCAAGCGCGCCACCGAGCTTCTCTCGCGCGGGACTGTTTATGCGAACCTTACGGTCAAGCGCACCGGTGCGGCATCCATCGTGCGTATCAACGAGGACGTTCTTGCGTCGATCCTGAAAGTCGCCAGCGAGATTTCCGCGCGCACCGATGCGGTGGCGCCGAGCGTCGATGGACTGCTCGGGATCAAGGGCGTCATCGAGGTTGCCGAGCCTGAGAGCGATGAGGCCGAAATGCAGGCCGCGCGTGCTGCCGTCTCCGCGTCGTTCGAGCAGGCGCTGCAAAGCCTGATCGACATGCGCAAGCGCGAAGGGGTTGCGCTTGGCCAGATCCTTGCGCAACGCATGGACGAGATGGAAAGCCTCACGAAACGTGCGGAAGCTGCACCCGGACGCAAGCCGGAAGCGATCCGGGCACGGCTTGCCGAACAGGTCGCGGCCTTGCTTGAGACGTCCGATCGTTTCGATGCCGACAGGCTCAATCAGGAAGCGATCTTGATCGCGGCGAAGGCGGACATCCGCGAAGAACTCGACCGCATCGTCTCGCACATCGCGCAGACCCGCGAACTGCTCGGCAAGGGCGGCGCGGTGGGACGCCGGCTCGATTTCCTGGCGCAGGAGTTCAATCGCGAGGTCAACACCACCTGCTCGAAGTCGAACGACATCGAACTGACCAACACGGGCCTTGAGATGAAGGGCGTGGTCGAGCAGTTTCGCGAGCAGGTTCAGAATCTGGAGTAGCGGCCATGGCGGCGGGGGGGACCTTGAGAGGCGTTGAGCGGCGCGGACTGATGTTCGTGCTGTCGTCGCCGTCGGGCGCGGGGAAATCCACGCTGGCGCGCATGCTGATCGACAAGATGCCGGATCTGCGCATGTCGGTGTCGGTGACCACGCGCGCCAGGCGTCCCGGCGAGGTCGACGGCGAGCATTACCATTTCATCGACAAGCCGAAGTTCGACGCCATGGTGAAAGCGAGCGAACTCCTCGAGCACGCAACGGTGTTCGACAATTCCTACGGCACACCGCGCAAGGCGGTCGAGGACGCGCTGTCTTCAGGGCAGGATGTGCTGTTCGATATCGACTGGCAGGGCACGCAGCAACTGCGTGAGAAAGCCCGCGCTGACGTGGTGAGCGTGTTTATCCTGCCGCCGTCCGCCGCCGATCTGGAAAAGCGGCTGCATACCCGCGCTCAGGATTCCGATGAGGTGATTGCGGGGCGCATGAGCCGCGCCAGTCACGAACTGAGCCACTGGGCGGAATACGACTATGTGGTCACCAACTCCGAACTGGACGAGGCGTATTCCCAGGTCCTGACCATCCTGAAGGCCGAACGGCTGAAGCGCGAGCGCCAGACCGGACTGTCAGCTTTCGTGCGCGACCTCCAGAAGCAGCTCGAAAAGTAAGCGGCGGGTTTCGCCCGCCGCTTTAAGCATTGATCCTATGCCACTGAGCGCTTTGAGACCCGCGCGAGCAACTCCTCGATTTCATCGGTGGTAACGTCCAGCATGCGCGGCTCGGGCAGGGTGTGCGCGTAGCGCGGCGCCAGTGTCGGGGCCGGGTTGTCCTGCAGAAGGGTGTGATCGGATTCGTTCAGATCCCAGATCTGACGGCGCTGACGATGGGAGCGCTCATCGACGTGCGGCCTTGGCCTGAAGTACTTGAACAGCAACGGGCCGACGATGGCGGCGAGCGCCAGCACGCAGACGAGGATGCTCAGCAATATCCTGAGCGACAGGCCTTCGGTGTCCGCGGGCGGCGTAGCCTGTTGCGGCTGCGCTGGTGTCGCGGTCGCCACCGCTGCCGGGTGCGGGGCCGGTGTCGGCGCAGCCGCCGTGACGAGACGTTCGGCAGTCAGAACTGGAGCAGGCTGCGCGGGCGCCGGTGTTGCAGCCGCGGGCTGATCGCTTGCGGAGGCAGAGGCGTTCGGTTCTGGCCAGCGCGTCGCGACATTCCAGCTTTGTTTGGCCGCAGCTTCGGGAGCCGGCTGGATTGCAGCCACCTGATTGTCAGCGCGGACATCAGCGGCGGCAGGCGAAGGCATTTGCGGCCACGTCGTTTCCGCAAGTGACGGATCGTTCGCGGTCAACTCGGCGCGCGCGTTCGCGACTGATTTCTGAATCGGCTTCTTCGCGGTTTCCTGTTTCGGAGCAGGTGTGATCCGTTTCGGAGGCGGCGTGTCCTCTTCGGCGGTGTCTGACGATGCCGGTGCCGGTGTTACCGCCTTCTTCGTTTTCCCGACTTCATCGGCGAGGTACCAGCACTTGCGCTTGGTGCCTTTCTCGATGCGGTAATACCAGTGCGCGCCTGCCGGTGTCGCGCCCTTCGGCGCGGAGAGACATTCGTTTTCGGCGGCGGTCTCTGCAGCGGGCGCCGCGGTTGCTGACACCGATGTGCCAAAGATTGAAACGCAGCCGGTGATGACGGCACAAGCAATTGCAGCGGTGCGGTTTGACATTCTGTCCCCCTTACGCAACACGAACCCATTCTCGCATTGGGTTTTCTGCGACAAGTTGGGTCGGAATAGGCCGCAAATCCGGACAGGCTGGGGCAACATTCGGGCGCGCGGGCAGGGAGCCATTTGCTCAATTCTGGCTGGCATTTGGGAACCTCCATGGCTAACGAGAGCGGGCCGCGCGCCGTCGCGCCGAACAGTCGAGGAGATAATCGTTGATCCCGTGGACCTTGCTGGATACCGCGCAAATCCCCGGCGGCGGCGAGCTCCGCCTGATGCGGCGTGGCACTGAATTTTCCATCAAGCTCGGCCAGAACGAGTTGATGAACAGCCGTCTCAGCGGGTCCGAACAGGCGCTCGCCACGCTGACCTGCGAGAGATTGCAGGGATGCAAGAAGCCGCGGCTGCTGATCGGCGGCCTCGGCATGGGCTTCACATTGCGCGCGGCATTGTCCGCCCTCGATGCGGATGCGCGCATTGTCGTCGCCGAACTGGTGCCGGAGGTGGTGACCTGGGCACGCGGACCGATGGCGGAGGTGTTCGGTGACAGCCTGGCCGATCCGCGTGTGTCCATTCGCGAGAAGGACGTCGGAGCGCTGATCCGCGCCGAGCGATCGGCGTTCGACGCCATTCTGCTCGACGTCGACAATGGTCCCGAAGGGGTGAGCCGCGAAGCCAACGACGCGCTCTATAACAGGAGCGGTCTTGCGGCTGCACATGCGGCGCTGCGGCCCGGCGGCGTGTTTGCTGTGTGGTCGTCCGGCCCAGATCCGCGTTTCACGCAGCGGCTGGCGAAAGCGGGCTTCGATGTGGATGAAATCAAAACGCGCGCCAACGGCAAGCGTGGTGGCGCGCGTCATGTGATCTGGCTCGCGACCCGGCTGGGCCGCTAAAGAAGAGTTCAGTTCGTCAGCATAATGCGGCCGACGACTTTGCCGGCGCGCAACTGATCGATCCACTTCTGCACGTCGCCCATCGGCTCTTCCTTCATCGGTGTCGGCTTGACCTTGCCGGCGCGTGCCAGCGCCATCAGTTCCTCGGCCTCGGCAAGCGTGCCGGTCATGAAGCCTTCGACGGTCATGCGCTTGTAGATCCATTGCACCATCGGAAGATTGAAGTTGCCGCCCATCAGGCCCGACACCACGATCTTGCCGCCACGCGCCACGACGGAGGTCGCAAACGCCATCGACTTCTCATTACCGGCGAAATCGACGATCCCGTCGAAGCCGCCGTCGGTTTCCTTGATGATGCGCTTGGCGATATCGGCTTCTGTCGGATCGTAAGCGGTGGAGGCGCCGTTCTTGACCGCCGCGTCGCGGGCCGATGCGCTGAGATCGGCGACTGTGATGGGCTGCTTGAACATCGCCTGCGCGAGCGAGACGCCCATCATGCCGACGCCGCCAAGACCGATCAGCAGCAGATTGCGCTGGCGAGGCCGATCGACCAGACGCTTCAGTGCGCCGTAAGCGGTGATGCCCGAGCACATCAATGTCGCCGCCGTATCGACCGGCACCTGGCCGTAGTCGATGAGATACTTCTGGTCGGGCACGAGAACGTGGCTGGCAAAGCCACCGTCGATCGACACGCCAAGAAAGCGGTTACGCGCGCAAAGGTTCTCGTCGCCGTTGAGGCAGTCGCGGCACTGGCCGCAGCCGATCCACGGGAACACGGCCATCTTTTTACCGATGAGCGACTTGTCTCCATCAGGGCCGACTTCATCGACGACGCCCGCGATCTCGTGGCCGAGCGTGAAGGGCAGGGTCATGCCGCGGGTGGTGTCGAGCTTCTTGCCATTGCCAAGATCAGCATAGCCGTCCTGAATGTGCAGGTCCGAATGGCACAGGCCGCAGCGCTCGATCCGCACCAGAACTTCCCGGCCCTGCGGCTTCGGGGTCTCCACGATGGTTTCGCAGAGCGGAGCATCGAACTTCACGAGAGACTGGCGGCGCATCTGAGCCATTGGGCTTTCTCCGTTACACTGTTTTTGATTTTGCGGCTGTTATATCCGCCAATTCGCGTGCCATGGCAACAAAGCCGGACACCGGGATGGTCTCGGCGCGCCGCGTTGGATCGACGCCTGCGGCGGCCGCCAGCAGTGCAGGATCGGCATTCAGCGATTTGAGGCTCTGCCGCAGCATTTTCCGGCGCTGGCCGAAGGCGGCCGCGGCTACGCGCTCCAGCATGCGGCGATCGCAGGGCAGAGGTGCGGCGCGCGGAATCAGCCGCACCACGGATGACGTCACCTTAGGCGGCGGCACGAAGGCGCTGGGCGAGATATCGAACAGGATCTTGGTTTCCGCCCGCCAGTTGGCGAGCACGCCGAGGCGGCCATAGGCCTCGTCATTTTCACAGGCGACAATGCGCTCGGCGACCTCGCGCTGAAACATCAGCACCATCATGTCGTACCACGGCGGCCATGGCTCGGCGCTGAGCCAGTCGACCAGCAACGCGGTCGCGATATTGTAAGGCAGATTGGCGACGATCTTTGCGCGCTCGCCATTGAGATGCGGCCGCGGATCGAATGTCGTCGCATCCGCATTTACGATGGTCAGGCGGCCGGGATAGCGCTGCGCAATCTCTTCCAGTGCAGGAATGGCGCGCTCGTCGCGTTCCACGGCGATGACGCGTTTGACATTCTGCGCGAGCAGGGCGCGCGTCAGGCCGCCGGGGCCTGGACCGATTTCGACAATGGTCGCGTCCTCCAGCGGCGCGGCCGCGCGCGCAATCCGCGATGTCAGATTGAGATCGAGCAGGAAATTCTGGCCGAGCGACTTGCGTGCGGATAGCTCGAAGCGGCGGATGACGTCGCTGAGCGGAGGTAGATCGTCGATGGCGCTCATGCCTTCGATGCCGAGGCCATGCGCGCCGCGAGGCGCAGCGCCGCAATCAGGCTCGAGGGATTCGCGCGCCCGGTGCCCGCGATGTCGAACGCCGTGCCGTGATCCGGCGAGGTGCGGATGAACGGCAGTCCCAGCGTGACATTCACGCCGTCATCGAAGGCAATGGTCTTGATCGGGATCAGTGCCTGGTCGTGATACATGCAGATCGCGCAGTCGTAGGTTTTCCGTGCAGCGGCATGAAACATGGTGTCGGCTGGCAGCGGGCCGCGTACGTCGATGCCGTCCCGCCGCAGCGTCTCAATCGCAGGCGCGATGATCGACTGGTCCTCGTGACCGAGCGAGCCATCTTCGCCGGCGTGGGGATTAAGGCCCGAGATCGCGAGGCGGGGCCGGGCAATGCCAAGCCGTGTCTGCAAATCCGCCGCGACGATTCGTGCGGTTCTGACGATGAGATCGCTGGTCAGCTGCGTGATGGCGTCGCGCAGCGGCAGATGGATCGTCACCGGAACGACAGCAAGCTCAGGCGACCACAACATCATCACCGGATGGGGCACCGAACCGCTCACCGCGGCGGAGAGCTGCGCCAGGAATTCGGTGTGGCCGGGATGTGAAAAGCCCGCACGATACAGCACGCTCTTGGCGATCGGATTGGTGACGACCGCACTGGCGCGTCCGGCAATGACGTCGGCGACGGCGTGCCGGATCGACGCAATGGCCGCCGGTGCGCTGCTGCCGTCGGGCTGTCCGGGCTTTGCCGTCGCCGCTACGCGGGTTGTCACCACGGGAAGCGCGTCTGCGAAAACGCCTGCGGCGTCTTCGGCGCTCGTGTCGGCGGTGGAGATATCGACGCCCAATATTCCGGCGCGGGCCGCGATGAATGCGCTGTCGCCGATCAAATAGAACGCGGGAAGATCGAGTTCACGCCGCTTCAGCCATGCAGCGATCGCGATGTCAGGACCGATGCCTGCGGGTTCGCCGATCGTCAGCGCGAGTGCTTTGGTCATGGCCGAGGCGTCGCGCTCATCAGTTGCGCATTTCGATCATGGCGCCCTTGCGGATCTCCTGGAGATACGACTTGGACTTGGCTTCGTATTTCTGGTTGTAGATTTTCTCGCGCGCTTCGCGCTTGGCGGGTGTGTCGGCCTTGGTCGGCTTGCGGCTGCACAGCGCCACCATTTCAATGCCCTGCTTGGTCACCTCCGGAGGCGTCAGTTTGCCGACAGGCATCTTGTCGAGCAGCTCTCGCAGGTTCGGCGGCAGGTCCGCTGAGGTCTTGGTAAGCTGATCGCGGATCGCCGCGTCTCGCATCGAGCGGAACAGTTCCTGCGCTTCATCGCAGGAGGAAATTCTGTTGCGAAGCAGTTCCGCTTCCTTGCGTCGCGCTTCGATGGTGCTCGACGGCGAGCCTCGCGGCACGATCAGGACGATCGGGCGAACGAGATACTCGAAGCTTTCACCATCCGATTTGCCGCTATCGAACCCGGCGAGATCTTTTTCGGGGACAAGCAGATTCGACTGGAACCGGCCGCGCACCAGATTGCCCCAGGTCATGTCCGCCTTGATGCGGCTCTTGAGAGTCTCGGGGCGGATGCCGTGACCTTCGAGCGTCTTGTTAAGCTGCTCGGGATTCAGGCGCATGCGCGAAGCCATGTTGCCGTAGGCACCGTCGATATCCGACGATGACATGTCGAGGCCGTACCGCTTGCCTTCCTTGATCTTGAGCTTGTCGTTGATCAGCTCGTCGAGGGCTTCCTGCCGGGAGATTGTCTTGCGCGTCGTCAACTGCGTGAGCTTGATGCGCTGATCGATGTCGAAATTGGTAATGGCCTCGCCATTCACCATCGCTGCGACGGATTGCGCCATGACGGCGGAGCCGAAGCCCGACGTGAGGAGAACGGCGGCTGCGAGCGAAACAGCCCTTGCTGTGCGAAGAATAAAAGTCGCGATCATATTCAAACCCGTCTTCAAACCTATTTCTGGCGAAGGCTGGAGGTTCCAGCGTAGCAAAACCTACCTCGCGTTTGCGGCGTCAATGCACGCGCTTGATGAATTTTCGGCGGTTCCTGTAGCCTTGCCGGACGCGCCTTGAATCTGCAATCGCGCGGGTTTCAAAATTCCGCTACCGGAATACTACTGCGAAGCGTTGAACGAACTCGTGCCGATGGTGCGCAGGCCGATCTGAAGCATGATGCGGTGGTCGGTGACGGGAGTTGTATAGCTCGTCGACGTGTAGGCGTAATCGGTGATGTAGTTGGCTGCGATGATGAAGCAGTCGTCCACGTAGCCTGCGCCCACGATGTACTGATTTACCGTCTGGTTCGCGATGTCGTAACGCAACCCGCCAGACAGCATCCAGTTGTTCGCTATCTTGATCGAGCCAGTGCCCACGATGCCTTCGCGGCGGTTGAGGAATCCGAGTTCAGGCTGCTTGTCGTAGTTGCCGTAGAGCAGGCTCACCTGGAAGCGGTCGAAATTTGCGCGGCCTTCAAGTTCGAAACGCCGCACGGCCCCCGTCGCCTCGTCGAGCCGGGTGCGGGCGATCAGGCTGTAGATCTTGTTCGGCTGGTACGCGATGCGGCCGACATAGTCGGACCGGGCGGTTTCCAGACCGCTACCGATGCCGGTGTTGGTCAGATCCTGCACGGCGAACGAGTTCAGCCCGAACAGCTGGTACGATTGTCCGAACAGGACATTGATGGAGCCGCCGCGGTCGAACTGCGTGGTCGCCTGAACGCCGACATTCGCACGGCCGCCGCCTTCGACGCGGTCATAGCCCGAGAACTTGTCGACACGGAACAGGTTGCTGTCGTCGAATGTAAAGCTCTGTGCGTCTTCGTTCGGAAGACGGCCGGCGCTCGGCTCATTCGGGCGGATGATCAACTGGCCGATCGGTTCGATCGTCGTGGTGCCCCACGGCTGCACATTGATGAACGGGTAGCGATACTCGAGTCCGACCGTCGGCATCAGGCGCGCGGTCTGCGTCGAGCCGACCGGCAGGTAGTTGGAGACGCCGGGCTGGTTGTCGATGTTGGCGCTGATCACGTCACCGCGCAGCGACGCGAAAGGCGTGAAGATCTGGCCGATGGAGTCGGTGAACGAGCGGCGCCATTCCACTTCGGCCGTCAGCCGGGTGTAGTCACCGGGGATGCCGCGCAGCAAGCAGTTCGAAGGTATCTTCCTCGTCGGGTCTGCCGATGTGGGCAGGCACCAGCCACTGAGGAGTGCGGTCGGGTTGATTGGATCGAACGCCGCGGTCTGGCGGCTCAGGCTGGTGAAGTTGGCCTTGTAGCTGAACTCGCCGCCCAGAATGTTGCGGTTGAGCACGTTCGAATAATCGATCACCGGGTGAACGATCGGAATCTGGCTCTGATTGTCGGCTGCGGAATAGCCGAGGAAGTGCATGATACGCGCGTCGAAATAGCTGCGGTTGCCGACGCCGGTGAGATAAATCTGGGACAGACCGGTATCGGGGGTCAGCAGGAATGCGTTGAGCGCGTTTTTGTACGGGCCGAGGCCGTAGTCGAAGAAGAACGACTTGTCGGAGACCGCGACCGCGTCCCAGCCCCAGACCCATTTGTCGTTGAGCGCGAACTGGCCCTTGGTATCGATGCCGCCGCGGAAGTCGCGGTAACCCGGCTCGGTTAGGAACTGACCCTTGTCGTCCTGACGGATGCCATAGGCGCGGATTTCGTAGGCGCCATTGATCAGGCGCTGACGGAATTCACCCTGCATCAGCAGGCCCTGCTTGGTGGTGTAACGCGGCGACACGGTCAGGTCGTAGTCGGGCGCCAGCGCGAAATAGTACGGCACCTCGATGCCCACGCCGTAACGCGAGCTCGATGAATAGCTTGGAATCAGGAAGCCGCTCTTGCGCTTGACCGTCGGGTCGGGCGTCGAGAAGAACGGCAGATAAGCGATCGGCTGACCGAAAAACTCGAGGCGCGCGTCCTCGAAGTACAGCATCTTCTCGGTCTGATTGTGGATTATGCGCGCGCCCTTGACCTGCCAAAGCGGCGGCTTCTTCGGATTGTCCTTACAGGCCGCGCAGGCGGTGTAGACGCCATTCTGGAAAATCGTGATGTCGCCGTCGGTGCGGTCGGCGCGCGTCGCCGCCATCCGGGTCTGATCGGCGGTCTCAAGACGCAGCGAATCGACAAAGCCGTCCCGATAGTCGTCCGACAGATCGAGCATGTTGGCGTAGGTGATCTTGCCGTCGACGTCCGTCAGCCTGACGTTGCCTTCGGCATGCAGGCGCTTGGTCTTCTGGTCGTAGATGACCTTGTCGGCTTCAAGCGTCGACCCGTTGTAATAAATCTGAACGCTTCCAACCGCTGCGACGCGCGAGTTGTTGTAGTCGTAATTGACCTCGGTCGCCTGCACCAGCATCTGCCCGTCGTTGTTCGCCGGGCGCGCCTGCTTGGGCGGTTTCGGGGGGAGCTGATTGTAGCGGTACGTCTGGGCGGCGGCCGGTGTTGCCACCATGCCCGCGAGCCCGGCCGTCAGGCCAAGTCCCAGAACCACGGACATGAGCAGGCTTTGACGGCGCAAGCGAATGCGCCGCCTGAACGTAGGCGTCCGTCCTTGGAGGGCGGCGACAACGGCCACTACCCGTCCTCCTGGTACAGCAAAGCCAAAAATCCCGAGAGGCCGCCCACGCAAACGGGCAACCACGCGGCAGCGAGCGGATGCATCAACTCGGCCTTGCTTAAATCTTCAGTTACTTTCGACAGGACATAGAGCAGAAACCCTGCTGCAACGCCACTTAAAACCATCTTTTGCACCCCGCCGAAGCGGAAGAACCGCAGGCTTACAGCGGCCGCGAGCATCACCATTGCAGCCAATAAAAACGGGCGCGCGATGAGCTTGTGGTACTGCAGGCGGTAACCGGCTGTGGCCTGTCCGGAGTTCTCGGATGACTTGATGTAGTCCGGGAGTTGCCAAAATGACACAGTTTCGGGGGTGGAGAAGCTGTTCCGGACCTGGGCCAGGGTGAGGGTGGTCGCGATCGAAAAGGTGTCCTGTTCGATCACCGGGTTGTCGAGGGTGTAGCGGCGCACCTGTTTGAACACCCAGCGGCCGGGCTCAAGAACGGCTTCCTGCGCCTCAAGTCTCTCCCTGAAAATGCCGGACGTGTCGTAGCGGAACACCGAGATGCCGGTCAGGACCGCACCTTGCCCCTGACTTCGGGCGGCGTTGATGACGCTCTGTCCCTCGCTGGTCGACTGGTTGAGCCAGAAGCCGGCGCCATCCTGAACCGTTGGCGCGCCGTCGGTGAAGATCTTCCGCTCCATACCCTTGGCGCGTTCGAGCATCTCCGCCGACAACGGATTGTAGACGACGGTCGCCAGCATCCCGAGTATCAGCGCGCTGAGCAGTGCAGGCGTGGTGAACTGCCAGGCTGAAATGCCGGAGGCTCGCGCGACCACAAGTTCGAGTCGGCGCGACAAGGCGAGGAAAGAGACCATCGCGCCGATCAGGATGCAGAACGGCATCAGTTTTTCGAGCGACAACGGCACGCGAAACAAAGCGGTCTGCGCAACGAACAGACCCGACACATGTGGCAGGCCGCCGGCGCGGCGCATCAACTCGATATAATCGACTGTAATGATCAGCACGAAGATCGCGGCGAAGGTCATGATCGATGCGATCACGAAACGTCCGGCGAAATAGCGTGCGAGGATTGTCGTCACCATGCGCGTAACCGCCTTACGCCCACGCATGCCGCCGGGCAGGCCGGACGGTCGCGAAAAGCCAGGCGGACGACGGTGTCGTCGTCCGGTAAACAGTGGTGTCGATTGACCCCATCGGGCAGCAGTATCCCCAACTCCAGCCAGTTTCCGCGAAATGCGCCCAAACCTTTCGCAAGGTTCCCCCAGGGCGGAATCGCGTTTTCCGGCACATTCTTATTTCATAGCATCCCTTTGATTGGTCAACAAAATGGCCGACCTGAGGCCGCGCCTCAAGTACGGTTAATAAAACCTCATCGTTGCTTTGGGGTAACTCTTGCGGCGAGGCGGCAGCCATGCTTGGCGCGCTTGGCAGCGCGCGCCGGAACGCGTCATAGTGCGCCGCAGAGAATCCTGCTGGATTCTGGTCCCTGGTGATCCGGTCTGACATTCGTATCGTAGCTTTAGCAGGCCCTTTTACGAATGTCAGAACCGAAGGATTACTGGAATCATAAGCTTACGAGTGTCCTTTCGTATCCGACGTTCGCTCGGGAGGCGCTGCGGTGTGAAGCGAACGTCGGATACGAGACACTAGCTGCGCAAGCCGCGATGATCTGGAGGATTTGCCTATGACCGACGCCGTAAAGGTCGGCTTCGTACCGTTTTCCGCTGCCCCCCGCGGCGTTCTGGTGGTGTTTTGCGACGACACATTGAAATTCGGCCCGTCCACGATCAAGGCGCTGGGAACTGCTGCGAATGCCGTCAAGCGCGCAGCAACAATGAATCAGTTCAAGGGAAAGAGCGGGGCTACGCTCGATATTCTGGCGCCGGAAGGTCTCAAGGTGGGGCGTCTGATCGTTGTCGGTGCGGGTAAACTGGCGTCGCTCAAGGACAGCGATTTCATCAAGCTCGGCGGCAAGGTCGCCGCCAAGATCAGCGCCGGCACCGAAGCTGTGACCGTTCTCGCGGAGCTTCCGTCGGGCGCGATGAAGGGATCGCAGGCGGCTCTGATCGCATCCGGCATCCGGCTGCGTGCCTATCGATTCGTCCGTTACAAGACCAAGAAGAAGGACGGCGACAACGCACCGCTGCGGACGCAGTTCTCGATTGCGGTCGCTGACGTGGCTGCTGCGCGCAAAGCCTTCACGCCCGAGAATCATGTCGTGGACGGCGTGCTGATCGCGCGCGAACTCGTCAATGAGCCGCCGAACGTGCTTTTCCCGGCGGAATTCGCGCGGCGCGCTACGCAGTTGCGCAAGCTCGGCGTCAAGGTCGATGTTCTCGACGTCAAGGCGATGACGAAGCTGGGCATGGGCGCGCTGCTCGGCGTTTCGCAGGGCTCCGAACATGACGGCCGCACCGTCATCATGCGCTGGAACGGCGGCAAGCCCGGCGAGCAGCCGATCGCCTTTGTCGGCAAGGGCGTGTGCTTCGATACCGGCGGCATTTCCATCAAGCCGGCCGGCAGCATGGAAGATATGAAGGGCGATATGGGCGGCGCGGCTTGCGTCGTTGGCCTGATGCACGCGCTGGCTGCACGCAAGGCGAAGGTTAATGTCGTCGGCGCGATCGGTCTTGTGGAAAACATGCCGGACGGCAATGCGCAGCGTCCCGGCGATATCGTGACATCGATGTCGGGACAGACCATCGAGATCATCAACACGGATGCCGAGGGCCGCCTCGTGCTGGCCGACGTTCTCTGGTACGTCGCGCAAAAGCACAAGCCGAAGTTCATGATCGATCTGGCGACTCTGACCGGAGCGATCATGGTCGCGCTCGGCGTAGAATACGCCGGCATGTTCTCGAACGACGACAAGCTTGCGGAACGCCTGACCGCGGCGGGACAGGAGACCGGCGAGCGGGTCTGGCGCATGCCGCTCGGCCCCGAATACGACAAACAGATCGATTCGCAGTTCGCCGATATGAAAAATACCGGCAGCCGCAACGGCGGTTCGATCACCGCGGCGCAGTTTCTCCAGCGCTTCGTCGATGACACGCCGTGGGCTCATCTCGACATTGCCGGTACGGCGATGGGTGTTCCCGCGTCCGACCTGAACCGCAGCTGGGGATCGGGCTATGGCGTGCGCCTGCTAAACCGGCTTGTCGCGGACAACTACGAGACGAAGCGATAACGCGTAACAGGGGCGGTGCACTGTGCATCGCCCCAACTGACAATCGGCACGCCGCGCGATGACGGAAGTCCTGTTCTATCATTTGCAAGACACGACACTTGAGAAAGTGTTGCCGCCGTTGCTTGAGAAATCCGTCGAGCGGGGATGGCGTGTCGCGGTTCAGACCGGATCGGAAGAGCGCGCCGAAGCGCTCGACGCCCATCTGTGGACATATCGTGAGGATTCGTTTTTACCGCATGGCACCTGGCGCGACAGCGATGCCATGAACCAGCCGATTGTTCTGACCATGGACGACGGCAATCCCAACAATGCCAATGTCCGATTTATTGTGGATACCGCGGGGCTGCCCAAGGATTGCGCAACATACGATCGTATCGTTTTTGTCTTCAACGGTGACGACGACGAGGCGCTCGGTGTTGCCCGCGCGGCCTGGACGGACGGTAAATCGCGCGGGCTCGATTTGACATACTGGCAGACCGACGAGCGCGGCAGATGGCAGAAACGCGCGTAAATGCGCGATTCAGATAGACGGATAAGACGATCCGCCGGCGGCTCGCCTCGCCGGGCTGCTGTTAATGTTAGAGTCTTTTTTCGTTGACCTGACGGGCGCTTAGCCACCATGGTGCCGCAAAGGGGTGGTGGAAGGCGACGTAAGCGCAGTTATGGGCAAGGGGTTCCATTCTTGCCGCCAAAAGACGCGCAAATGATTGTTTAGGCATTTGCTTTAGACATATCCCGGTTCCCGAACGCGTATCAAAGCGCTGAAGTTGATGTGAGATCGAATTTGAGCGTCCTGCGTAAAAACATCCATGTCCGGCAGATGGCAGCCCTCGTGATTGTGGCTCCGATGGTTGCCGGTTGCAGCGGGCTCGGCGGGCTATCGGACTTTTCGCTCAAGGACCAGGAATGGTTCGCGCGTCCGGGCAAGATCTTCAAAGCCGGTAACAGCGCGATTGAAACGCCGCCCCTGAGCCCGACAAAGGAAGTGTCCGCGAACGACCTGATTTCATCGGATGGTCAGTGTCCCGGCATGCCGGCGCAGGGTGCGCCCGCCGATGCCAATGCATCTTCCGAAGGCCAGGTTTCCGTGGCCCCGGTCGCGCTGGGTCATACCGAATGTGACGTCGCGCGCGCGATCCCTGTCGCGCCAGAGAGCGTCAACCTGTCGAACAATGCGCGCGGCGACCGCGTTGCGCTCATTACCTGGAAAACCGGACCGCGCCCCGGCGCCTATACCTTCACGTCGGGCCGGTTAACGTCGATCGAGCGTGTCGACGTGCCGCCGCCGGAAAAGCCCGCGCGTGCTGCAAAGAAGAAGCGCGCCTAGACCCTCAGTTCGCGGCTTCGTCGTAAGAACTTGCCTCAAGCCATTCGTCTTCGGCGCGCTGCAACGCGTCTGCTGCACTTGCGCGGGCCTTGGTGAGTTGCGCGGCCTGTTTCGGATCGCGCTTGAACAGGTCGGGCAGGGCGAGGGCGGCGTCGATCTTCTCAATGATGCCGGTGATCCGCGCAATCTCGCTTTCCGCGTTTGAAATCTTCTGCTTGAGCGGTACGCGCTTCTCGGATTTTGCACGCACCGGTTTACCGTTGCCGCGCTCATTGCCTGCGCGATCGCGGCTCGACGCACGCATGCCCCGCGATGTCAGCACCGACCGGCGATAGTCGTCGAGATCGCCGTCGTACGGCGTGACGGCGCGGTCCGCCACCACCCATAGCTGATCGGCGCACGCCTCGATCAGGTAGCGGTCGTGCGAGACCATGATGATCGCGCCGGGAAAATCATTGATCGCTTCGGCCAGCGCGGCGCGGCTGTCGATATCCAGATGGTTGGTCGGCTCGTCGAGGATGATCATGTTCGGGCCGTAGAATGTCGCAAGCCCGAGCAGCAGCCGCGCTTTCTCACCGCCGGACAGCGAGCTCACCTTGGTGTCGCCAGCCTTGCCGGAAAACCCGATGGCGCCCGTCCGCGCGCGCACTTTCGTCTCCGTATCGTTCGGCATCAGCCGCCGCAGATGATCGTAAGCCGAGCCCTCGAGATCGAGTTCGTCGGTCTGGTGCTGTGCGAAGTAACCGACCGAGAGCTTGTCGGCACGCACGACCTTGCCGGAAAACGGCGGCAGCTTGCCGGCGAGCAGTTTCACCAGCGTCGATTTGCCGTTGCCGTTGGAGCCGAGCAGGGCGATGCGATCGTCGTTGTCGATGCGCAGCGTAACGTTGTTGAGCACAGGCTTCGCCGGATCGTATCCCACCGAAACGCCGTCCACAGCAATAATCGGCGGCGAGAGAATCTTGTCAGGCGTCGGAAACGTGATCTCGCGAACGTCCTGCGTCACGAGAGCCGTGACTGGCTTCATCCGCTCCAGCATTTTCACACGCGATTGCGCCTGCTTGGCTTTCGAGGCCTTGGCCTTGAAGCGGTCGACAAACGCCTGCAATCGCTTGCGCTCGTCCATCTGCTTCTTGGCGTGCTTGGCGTCGAGCATCTCGCGGGTGGCGCGCTGTTCCTCGAATGACGAGTAGGTGCCCTTGTAGAGCGTGAGCTTGCCGCGATCGAGATGAAGGATCTGATCCACCGACGTATCGAGCAGATCGCGATCGTGGCTGATGACGATCACTGTGCGCGGATAGTTCGCAAGATGATCCTCAAGCCAGAGTGTGCCTTCGAGGTCGAGATAGTTGGTCGGCTCGTCCAGCAGCAGCAGATCAGGCGCCGCGAACAGCGTGGCCGCCAGCGCCACACGCATGCGCCATCCGCCGGAGAACTCCGAGCAGGACCGGGCCTGATCGGCGGTGGAGAAGCCGAGGCCCGACAGAATAGCGGCCGCGCGGGCGGGCGCGGAATGAGCGTCGATATCGACAAGCCGTGTCTGGATATCGGCGATCCGATGCGGGTCGTGCGCGGTTTCCGCTTCATGCAGCAAAGCCGCGCGCTCCAGATCGGCCTTCAGGACCACATCGATCAGGCTTTCAGGACCGTCGGGCGCTTCCTGCGCGAGGCTGCCGACCCGCCAGCGCGGCGGAATCGAAATCGAGCCGGTTTCCGTAGGTAACTCACCCCGAATGGCGTGAAACAGGGTCGATTTGCCGACGCCGTTGCGGCCGACAAAGCCGACACGCGCGCCGGGTACGATCTGCACCGTGCTCTGGTCGATCAGCAAACGTCCGGCGATCCGGACGGAAATGTCATTAATGGAGAGCATGGCGGGCTTTTACGGAACAGGCCGCCGAACGCAACAGCTTTGTCAGGGCAATTTGTGATGGACCGCGGCGCTTTCGGCGTGCGCGATCCCGGGTAGCAAGGACAACGCCTAGTGCGTTTCCATGTCAGGTACCAGCGATGGAGCCGTTTCGCCATCGAGTTCCGGCAGCCGGGCAATCAGCGAGCCCAGACGCTGCGGTATGTCGGTTTTTTCGCGGTTGAGTGAATCGCGCAGTCTTTCTCCAATGCCCTGCCAGACGGCCTCGCTGTGGATGTGATCGAGAGGGACATCAGGAGCGTTCAAACGGGTCGGCATAGCCAAACTCCAATTCGCTTCAAGTTCTATTCAATATCACGAGACCAATGCGTTGCTACGCCGTTCGTTCACGGGTTTTGCTCGGATGGTTTTGATTCGGTAAAAATTTAAACAGCGGGAACCATGGAACTTGTGAAGAAACCCCCGAACAGGGTCGCTGCCGGGGGTCTGAGGAAGGAGCGGATGCGATCCGCTTAGAAGCAAACGTTCACGATCCGATAGCGAAGACCGTACGGCGTATCGACCAAGCGCTTCACGTAGCAGCCGCCGTAACCCGCGCCATAACCGCCGACGTAGAGGCCGTAGCCGCCGCCCCAGTGGCCGTGATGGTGATGATGATGCCAGCCGCCTTTCCACCCCTTGGCAGAAGCCGCGGCGGGAAGCATGGCAGTGGTGGACAGAGCAGCGACAGCAGCCAGTCCAAGAACGAGTTTGCGCAACATGACAAGTCTCCTTCGGTTTAGCGCAGGGCGCCTTGATGTGTCCCTGCATGTCTGTCGATGCGTCCGCGAGGGCGGTTCGATCCACGGCGAGGGTGCGACAAAAAAGACCGGCCGCTTGTGGCGGCCGGTCAAGTCTCGGGGAAGCGGTTGTGCAGGTCTGGATCAGTAGCAGCGGTTCACCAGCCGGTAGCGATAGCCCCACGGCGTCGGAACCAGACGGCGTACGTAGCAGCCGCCATAGCCGCCACCGAAGTAAACGGGGCCGCCGATGAAGCGCGGACCGCCCCAGCCGCGGTGGAAACCGCCGCCGTGCCAGCCGTATCCGCCATGCCATCCATGGGCGGAAGCAGTGGACGGAGTGAATGCAGCCGCGCCAAGAGCCGCAACTGCTGCGCATGCGAGAATGAGTTTACGCATCATGATGATCTCCTCGAATTCGATCTGAGACGCAGCCGGACGCCTCGCTGAATGTTCGTGGGCAACCGATGCCGGCCTACGCTGAACACACTAGCTGTGCGATCCTGAACTGAACCGGCACGCCCTTGTCAGGCAGCATTCATCTCAATGAAATCGCAGTAACTTCCGGGAGGCCCTTGGCAGGCGCTTGCCATGAAGGTATCGGGAGCGGGATGCCGTCCATTCCGGGCGAGGCTTCTGGTATACCAGCTTGCCGTTGCATCACCGCGCCGTTATAAGCGCGGCAAACCTTCCAACAGACATGCTTCGAGGACAGTACCATGGCGATTGAGCGCACCTTTTCGATTATCAAGCCTGACGCGACCGCGCGTAATCTGACCGGCGCCGTCAACGCCATCATCGAGAAGGCCGGACTGCGGATCGTCGCACAGAAGCGCATTCTGATGACCCGTGCGCAGGCCGAAACTTTCTACGCCGTGCACAAGGCCCGTCCGTTCTTCGGCGAACTGGTCGACTTCATGATTTCCGGTCCGGTCGTTGTGCAGGTTCTCGAAGGCGAGGGCGCCATCCTGAAGTACCGCGACGTGATGGGCGCGACCGATCCGTCGAAGGCTGCCGAAGGCACCATCCGCAAGGCGCACGCCAAGTCGATCGGCGAAAACTCGGTGCACGGCTCTGACGCTGCGGAGACCGCCGCGATCGAGATCGCGCAGTTCTTTTCGGGGAATGAAATCGTCGGCTGATTTAACGGCCGGTAACAAAATGGTCGGGGGGCCTTTAACGTGAACTGGATTGCTCAGATTTTCGATCCCGCCACAATAGGCGGCCTCATCACTCAGTTCGAGAATGAGATTCAGCAACCTCAGTTCTGGGTCGCCCTGACCAAAATCATCTGGATCAACGTGCTGCTGTCCGGCGACAACGCGCTGGTCATCGCGCTGGCGTGCCGTGGATTGCAGCCCAAGCAGCGCGTCTGGGGCATGATCCTGGGTGCAGGTGTCGCAGTGTTCCTGCGTATCATCTTCACCTTCATCGTTGTGACACTCATGACGATGCCGTTCCTGAAACTGATCGGCGGCCTCGCGCTGCTGGTGATTGCGGCAAAGCTCCTCGTGCCTGAAAAGGAAGACGAGGACGGCGTGCAGGCCGCAGCCCATCTGTGGGCCGCGGTGCGCATCGTCGCTGTCGCGGATATCATCATGAGCCTCGACAACGTGATTGCAGTCGCCGCCGCCGCCAATGGCAGCGCGATCCTGCTGATCCTCGGCCTCGCCATCAGCATCCCGATGATCGTTGCCGGTGCGGCGCTGATCATGGCGCTGCTCGATCGCCTGCCGGCTCTGGTCTGGCTCGGTGCAGCGCTGCTCGGCTGGATCGCAGGCGAGGTGATCGCCACCGACCCCGCCGTTGCTCCCTGGCTGCACCGCGTGCTCGACGGTCATATCGCGCTTGACGTCGATACGACCTCGGCGATGTTCGGCTTTGCCAAGCACCTCAAGTTTAATGGTGAGATCGGGGAGCTTTCGCTCGCCGTGCTCGGCGTGATCGTGGTGCTGGTGGTCGGCTCGATCTGGCGAAAGCGGGCGCTGCGCGAGCAGCACGAAGCTCCAGCGGCGGCGTAAGGCTACGATCAAGGTTCCAGACATGAAAACGTCCCGGTGAAAGCCGGGACGTTGTCGTTTACGGACAATTGCTGCCGCGCTATGCGCGCATTCAGCCGCCTACCACTTCAGCTCGACGCCGACTGTTCCCTGGTGCGACTCGTAGCCGCTGCGGAAGCGGCCATCGTAGTTGGCGTAGAGCCGCGCCGTGTTGCTGAGAATCCATGATGCCGCAGCACCGGCATCGGCGCCGTTGCGGCTTTCGCGAATGCCCTGCACGCCGATGGCGTTGCTGCCGAGGCTGACCTGCACGGTGCCGATGTTCTGCGCGAAATTGTCGACGAACTTGCCGTAGACCGAGACGTCGATCGCCCGCTGGCCGACGATCCAGTAGTGCCCGAACTCGGCGCCTGCGAGCACACGGGCGCGTTCGCCATGTCCATCGGCAACCGTCACGGGAAGAAATCCGCCGGATTCGGAGAAACGGTCGGTGCGGGCTGTGACGTATTCGAGCGCGACTTTCGGCACGATGCGGCTCTGGCCGACGGAATAGGTGTAGTTGAGTTCGCCGAGCACGCCGTCGATGCTGCCGCGATAGTTGGCAAACGCGCTGCCGAGCGGCGTCGCGCGTATCGAACTGATGCGGGCAAAGCCATGGACCGCCGCCATCGCAACGGTCCATGGGCCGTTGCTGTAAGACGCGTTGATGCCGAGTTGCGTCATGTCGAGTGTTGCGGTTTGCAGCGCAAGCGGCACGTCGATCCAGGTGTGGCTCTGATCGACCGAGAAGCCGACATTCAGGCCGGGCGCGATGGTGGCGCCGATACCGCCGACAATGCCCAGCGTCCCGCGCTTGTCGCCTACGAAGGTGCCTTGCGCAGCCGTGCGCGCGCGGATGCCATAGGTTTCAGCCCATGTCCGGTACAGAGGCTCGGCCGTGCTTTGCGATGCGCCGCCGCCACCCGAATTGTCCCGCGCGGCATATCCGGTGGTCGCTTCGCGGCCCAGACGCTGAAGAAAGCTGCTGCCGATGTCGAGTTGCGAGGCGCCCACCGAAAGCTGGGAGGCGTTGTCGGTGACGTTTGGGATAGGCGCGAACTGTGCGCTGGCGCTCGATGCGGCACACAGCACGGTCAGGCCGGACGCAGCCGCGTACAGCACCTTCATCCGGCATATGCTCGGTCGCGACGCTGTCATTTTCATAAAAACGGGAACTCAAAAGGATTTGTTGCAAATGCGTTGTGCGATTTGCCCTGAATCCGTCGCCTGCGTCAACTTGCTGCCATGCCCGCCGCTGGGCATTCGGACCCGTTGTGGTGCTGATGCCACAGGCATTTGTCGTGCTTTGCAGTCTTGCTAAGGCGAAATTTTCATGTTGGGATTGTTGCCGCAATCGGATTTGGGCCGTTCGGCTGTGGACTTGGAAGACACGACATTCTTCTGCAAGACATTTGAAGCCCGCTAGCGGCGTGGCACGCGATGAGCGTGACCGCGCCTTTTTTATATCTGGACGAGGAGACGGACGTTGGCAAAAGGTACGGTGAAGTGGTTCAACCCGACCAAAGGCTACGGTTTCATCAAACCGGCGGTCGGTGACAAGGACGTGTTCGTGCACATCTCGGCGGTCGAGCGCGCGGGGCTTTCGACCCTCAATGAAAATCAGACAGTCGAGTACGATCTCGTGGAAAATCGCGGCAAGTCATCGGCGGAAAATCTGAAAGTTTCCTGACGTCGCGAGACGAAGGAATGCGGTGCTCCCCCGGCCACCAGCCGGGGGTTTTTGTTTGTGCCTATAAGTTCAGCGCAGAGCGTGAATTCTCCGTGATCGCTAATTTGTGTCATGAACGGTTGGCGGATCTGTGCGTTGCTGGGGAACATTGAGGACCATCCATGTACAGCAACAGCCGCACCATCCTTTTGATCGGGGCGCTCGCCTTGACCCTCGCCGCCTGCAACGAGAAGGCAGACGTTCCCATCGAGCAGGGCTACGGCCCGCAGCCCACGCTTCCCGAGCCCAAGAGCTCCTGGATTCCCACGATCAACATCGCCACCGCCACGGGCTGGCCGGCAGGTGAGAAGCCGAAAGCCGCCGACGGCTTCTCCGTCGCGGCGCTGGCGTCCGGATTGGACCATCCGCGCACGCTGTTTGTGCTGCCGAACGGCGATGTGCTGGTCGCGGAAACCAATGCCCCGCCGAAGCCCGACGATGGCGCCGGAATCAAGGGATGGGTGACGAAAATGGTGATGGGACGTGCGGGCGCAGGCGTGCCGAGCGCGAACCGCATTACGCTGCTGCGTGACGCTGATGGTGACGGCAAGGCCGAGCAGCGGTCCGTCTTTCTCGAGAAACTGAACTCGCCATTTGGGATGGCACTGGTCGGAAATGATTTCTATGTCGCCGATACCGATGCGATCCTGAAGTTTTCCTACCGCGAAGGCGACATGAAGATCACGACCCCGGGTGTGAAGGTGGCCGATCTGCCCGGCGGTCGCATCAATCATCACTGGACCAAGGATCTGGTGGCGAGCCTTGATGGCACCAAGCTCTATGCCACCGTTGGCTCCAACAGCAACGTCGGCGAGAACGGCATCGAGGCCGAAAAAAACCGCGCAGCCGTGCTCGAGATCGATATCGCAACCGGAGCGTCGCGCGTGTTCGCGTCGGGGCTGCGCAATCCGAACGGGCCGGCATGGCAGCCGCAGAGCCGCGCATTGTGGGTCGTGGTCAATGAGCGTGACGAAATCGGCAGCGATCTCGTTCCGGATTACATGACGTCGGTGAAGGATGGTGGATTTTACGGCTGGCCCTACAGCTATTTCGGGCAGCATGTGGACGTGCGCGTCAATCCGCAGCGCCCGGACCTCGTGGCCAAGGCGATTGTGCCGGATTATGCCCTCGGTCCGCACACCGCATCGCTGGGACTGACCTTCTACCAGGGCGATCTGTTTCCGGAGTCGTTCAAGAACGGCGCATTCGTCGGCCAGCATGGATCGTGGAACAGAAATCCGCGCAGCGGCTACAAGGTGATCTTCGTGCCGTTCAAGGACGGCATGCCGTCGGGCAAGCCGCAGGACATTCTCACCGGCTTCTTGAGCGACAGGGGTGAAGCGCGGGGCAGGCCTGTCGGCGTCACGATCGACAAGCAGGGCGCGTTGCTGGTGGCCGATGATGTCGGCAACGCGGTGTGGCGCGTCACGCCGGCAGCGAAGTCAGCCGCTAGATAACCTCGGGCGAGATCAGAGCGTCGTCGGGACTGCCGCTCGCGTCGGATTTGCACACCCCGTTTTCGAGACGGGTACGCCCGCTGGCCACAAGCCGCAGCGAGTTCGGATAGATACAATGCTCGACACCGAGCACACGGGTAGCCAGCGTGTCCGGTGTGTCGTCATCGCGGACGGCGACCGCGCCTTGCATGATGATCGGCCCGGAATCCATTTCCGGCACCACGAAATGCACCGTCGCGCCGTGAATCTTGACGCCGTCGGCCAGTGCGCGCTCGTGCGTGTGGAGGCCTTTGTAGGACGGCAGCAGCGCCGGATGAATGTTCAGCATCCGGCCTTCCCATTGCCTGACGAACCACGGCGTGAGCAGGCGCAGGAATCCAGCGAGGCACACGAGCTCGATGTTGTGGGCAATGAGCGTCTCATTGAGCTTGCGCTCGAACGCTTCGCGGTCCTTGCCGAACGGCTTGCTTTCGACGGTCGCGGTTTCGATCCCGGCGTCACCGGCCTTCGCGAGGCCGCCGGCGCCCGCGATGTTGGACATCACCAGAACGATTTCGGCGGGATAGTCCTTGGCCTTCGCGGCCTCGATCAGCGCGGTCATGTTCGAGCCGCGTCCCGAAATCAGAATGGCGACGCGGCGTCGTGCCATCTCAATCCGCCAGGTTCAGGTGGCCGTCGTAGATCACGCGCTCGTCGCTGGAGGCTGCGACGACTTCGCCGAGATCGACCACGCGCTCGCCGTTCTGCGCGAACACGTCCATCACCTCGACCAGTTGTTCACGCTTGACGATGGCGATCATGCCGATGCCGCAGTTGAAGGTGCGCAACAATTCGAGTTCGGCGATGTTGCCCTCGGCGGCCAGCCACTTGAACACCGGCAGGACGGGAACAGCGGCCAGATTGATACGGACGCCGAGATGTTTCGGCAGCACGCGCGGAATGTTGTCGGTGAAGCCGCCGCCGGTGATGTGCGCGAGACCCTTGACCGCGCCGGTCTGGCGGATCGCCGCAAGGCACGACTTCACATAAAGCTTGGTCGGGGCAAGCAGGGCGCCGCCAAGGGTCATGACGGGTGCGAAGGGGGCCGGCGCGTCGAACGTCACTCCGGATGTCTCGACGACCTTGCGCACCAGCGAGAAACCGTTGGAATGAACGCCGGAGGAGGCGAGGCCGATCACCGCGTCGCCGGGGCCGATGTCCTTATGCGGCAGCAGCGTGCCGCGCTCGGCCGCGCCGACTGCGAAACCTGCGAGGTCATAGTCGCCGTCCTTGTAGAGGCCGGGCATTTCGGCTGTCTCGCCGCCGATCAGCGCGCAGCCGGATTCGCGGCAGCCCTCGGCGACACCCGCGACAATCGAGGCAGTGGCCTCTGGGTCGAGCTTGCCGCAGGCAAAGTAGTCCAGAAAGAACAGCGGCTCGGCGCCCTGAACCACGAGGTCGTTGACCGACATCGCCACGAGGTCGATGCCGATACCGCCGTGGATGCCGGTTTCGATGGCGATCTTGACCTTGGTGCCGACGCCGTCAGTGGCGGCGACCAGAATGGGGTCCTTGAAGCCGGCGGCCTTGAGGTCGAACAGCCCGCCGAATCCGCCGATTTCGGCATCGGCGCCCGCCCGCGCGGTGGCGCGGACCAGCGGCTTGATGAGGTCCACGAGCCGGTTTCCGGCGTCAATATCGACGCCAGCGGATGAATAGGTCAGGCCGGTTTTTTGGTCGGTCATACGAGTGCCCCGAATCCGAAATTCGCCTCTTTCTACAGCGCCTTCCGAGTTAGCCGGTGGTTACGTCGGATTTTGCGCTGGCGCAATGGCCGCCGGGCAGGCTGTGCATAGCTGGGAGAAGGGCCCCCGGGCGGTCCGCCGCATCCCCGTATCCTATGCAAGCCGTCCGGGGCCCGTTAAAACAGGAGCAGCCGGGAAAAAGTCGCGTGAATCTGCCAAACATCATTACCTTGGGCCGCATCCTGCTGGTGCCGGTCATCGTCTGGGCGATCGCGTCGAACCAGATGACCATCGCCTTCGTGATCTTCGTGGTGGCGGGGGTCAGCGATGCCATCGATGGATTCCTCGCCAAGCGATTCAATATGACCACCGAGATCGGAGCGTTGCTCGATCCCGTGGCCGACAAGGCGCTGCTGGTCTCGATCTACGTCACGCTCGGAATCTCGGGCGACATTCCGCGCTGGCTGGTCATTCTCGTGGTGTCGCGCGACTTCATGATCGTGGGCGCGGTGATCATCTCGTGGCTGCTCGACAATCCGGTTCCGATGAAGCCGCTGATGGTCTCCAAGTTGAACACCGTGGCTCAGGTGGCATTCGCGGCACTGGTGCTGGCCTCGCTCGGCTTCCAGTTCAATGCATCGCCCTATGAGGTCATTCTGGCGGGTTTCGTGACGGTCTTGACGCTGCTTTCGGTGTCCTTCTATCTCGTGGAGTGGGCACGGCACATGAGCGCGACTGCGCCAATCCCGTGATACGATTTCACAAGCCGCATGTTGCGTACGGTTCGGCCAGGAGTCTTGCGTGGTAGCTCGCGTCCGCCCTCGTCAGTTGGCCTTTGCGCTGCCGCATGCCGAAAGCCTGACGCGCGACAATTTCCTTGAGGGTTCTGCCAACGCACAGGCGCTTGCGCTGATCGACGCATGGCCCGACTGGCCCAATCGCGTGATGATGCTGGTGGGGCCGGAGGGCAGCGGCAAAAGCCATCTTGCATCGATCTGGGCCGCCGAAGCTGGCGCACGGTCGGTTGCGGCCCATACGCTGACCGCGGCCAATGTCCCCGGCGAACTCGCGACCGGGGCGCTTGTGGTCGACGATCTCGATCCCGCGGCCTTCGACGAGCGCGCGCTATTCCATCTCTTGAATCTCGCCCGCGAGGACGAAGCCTATGTCCTGATGACCGGGCGGGCGCTGCCTTCGGTGTTTCCGGTGGAATTGCGGGATCTGCGCTCGCGGCTGCGTGCGGTACCGGTGGTCGCGCTGACCCCGCCGGACGACCAGTTGTTCCGCGCGCTGATCGTCAAGTTCTGTGCCGACCGCCAGATGACCGTAGACGAAGGGCTCGTGAGTTACCTCTCGACCCGCATCGAGCGGTCGTTCGCTGCGGCGCGGCGGACGGTCGAATTGCTGGACGAGGAGGCGCTGCGGCTGCGCCGGCCGGTGACCCGCGCCCTAGCCGCGGAGCTGCTGAAAGATCCTGCGGCCTGACCGCGCAGGGCTTGGTCCTTAAGACTTCCTGGCCCATCATGTCATCGAACTGTCATGACACTGGCACATTGTCTCCGTGGAACAGGCCTAAGTTTGGGGCCAAATGACGTGAAATAGGGTCTCGCTTCATGGATGCCGCGCAAACTGCTGTAAAAAAAGAAGAAAATGAAGAGCTAGCGCTCGCGTCGGCGATCGGATCGGGCCCGGAACGCTTCATCAACCGCGAACTGTCGTGGCTTCATTTCAACCGCCGTGTGCTCGAGGAAGCGGTCAATCCGAACCACCCGCTGCTGGAGCGGGTCCGGTTCCTGTCGATTTCTGCCAATAACCTTGATGAGTTCTTCATGGTCCGCGTCGCGGGCCTCAAGGCTCAGGTCCGCGAAGGGATCACGGAGCGCAGCCCGGACGGCTCGACGCCCACCGAGCAACTCGCCAAGATCAATGAGACCGTCTCGAAGCTAGCGAGCGACCAGCAGGCGATCTGGCGCGATCTGCGCAGCGCGCTCGCTGAAGTCGGCATCGTCTTGGTCGACGGCAAGGACGTCACCAAGGCGGAAGGCTCCTGGATCGAAGATCACTTCCTTCACAACATTTTCCCGCTGTTGACGCCGCTTGCGATCGACCCGGCGCATCCGTTCCCGTTCATTCCGAGTCTCGGCTTCACCATCGCGCTGCATCTGGCGCGCGTGTCCGACGGCAAGGCGATGAACGCGCTGATCCGCATGCCGGGCAAGATCGACCGCTTCATCCGATTGCCTGCGGGCAAGGACGGCTCGGTCCGTCTCATCACGCTTGAACAGGCCACGGCACTGTTCATCGGCCGGTTGTTCCCGGGCTACGTCGTCAAGGGTGAGGGAGCGTTCCGCATCATCCGCGATTCCGAACTGGAAATCGAAGAAGAAGCCGAAGATCTCGTTCGCCTGTTCGAGTCGGCGCTGAAGCGGCGCCGCCGCGGATCGGTGATCCGCCTCGAAATCGAAGCCCATATGCCCGACGACTTGCGCGCCTTCGTGCAGCGCGCGTTGTCCACTCCTGATGATGACGTGCTGCTGGTTGACGGTGTGCTCGCCATGAACGAGCTGTCGCAACTGACACGGCTCGATCGTCCCGATCTCGAATTCACACCCTATGTGCCGCGTCATCCCGAGCGCGTCCGCGATCACGGCGGCGATATCTTCGCGGCGATCCGTCAAAAGGATCTCATCGTCCATCACCCTTATGAATCGTTCGACGTCGTCGTGCAGTTCCTGCAGCAGGCCGCGCGCGATCCGGATGTGGTCGCGATCAAGCAGACGCTCTATCGCACCTCGCGCGATTCACCGATCGTGCGCACGCTTGCCGAAGCCGCCGAAGCCGGCAAGTCGGTGACCGCGCTGGTCGAACTGAAAGCGCGCTTCGATGAAGAAGCCAACATCCGCTGGGCGCGCGATCTCGAACGCGCTGGCGTTCAGGTGGTCTATGGATTCCTTGAACTCAAGACTCACGCCAAGCTGTCGCTGGTGGTGCGCCGGGAAGGCGCGGGGCTGACGACTTATGTTCACGCCGGGACCGGCAACTATCATCCGGTCACTGCGCGCATCTATACCGACCTGTCGTATTTCACATCCGATCCGGTGATCGCACGCGATGCTGCGCGTGTCTTCAACTACATCACCGGCTACGCGGAACCGCGCGACATCGAGAAGATGGGCGTGTCGCCGCTGACACTGCGCAAGCGGATGCTCGAACACATTCACGGCGAAGCGAACTTCGCGCGGCACGGCAAGCCGGCGGCGATCTGGCTGAAGATGAACTCGCTGGTCGATCCCGACATCATCGACGCGCTCTATGACGCCTCGCAGGCCGGCGTTTCGATCGATCTGGTGATCCGCGGAATCTGCTGTCTGCGTCCCGGTGTTCCCGGACTTTCGGAGAACATCCGGGTCAAGTCGATCATCGGCCGGTTCCTTGAACACGGGCGAATCTACTGCTTCGGCATGGGCCATGGCCTGCCGAGTGCGAAGGCTGCTGTGTATATCTCGTCGGCAGATATGATGCCGCGCAATCTCGACCGCCGGGTCGAGGTGTTGTGCCCGCTGCAAAATCCTACGGTGCATCAGCAGGTTCTCGAACAAATCATGGTCGCGAACCTGAAGGATAATGAACAGAGCTGGCAGTTGTTGCCGGACGGGTCGTCAACGCGTATGAAGGCCGCGAAAGGCGAGGAACCTTTCAACGTGCACGATTACTTCATGACGAATCCGAGTCTGTCAGGCCGTGGAAAGTCGCTTAAAGAATCTTCGCCACGCCGTCTTACGCGCCGTTCGGAGCGTTAGTGGTTCGAAGAACGAATCCGTGAGCCCGGCACTCGTTCGCGAGCGGATTCGTCCTGCGCGCAAGCCATCGAAAAGCGTCGCCGTCATCGACATCGGATCGAACTCGGTCCGTCTTGTTGTCTACGAGGACAAGACGCGCAATCTCGCACCGATCTTCAACGAGAAAACACTTTGCGGTCTCGGCCGCGAAGTGCAGTCGACCGGACTGCTCGCGGCAGACGCCGTCGAAAAGGCGCTGGCGGCGCTCAAGCGGTTCAAGGCGCTTTGCAAGATCATGAAGGTCGGCGAGGTCCATGCGATCGCCACCGCAGCTTGCCGCGACGCGACCAACGGGCCGGACTTCATCGCCAAGGCCGAGCGCATCTGCGGCTGTCCCATCAATATCCTGTCGGGCGCGCGCGAAGCGAAGCTGTCTGCGCTCGGCGTCGCGTCGGGCGTCTACAAGCCGGACGGCATCGTCGGCGATCTCGGCGGCGGCTCGCTCGAACTCATCGATGTGCGCGGCCAGCGCATTCGCTCGGGCACGACACTGCCGCTCGGCGGCCTCGCGTTGCAGGATGCGTCGCAGAAATCGCTGAAGAAGGCGGAGCGTATCGTCGCCGCCGGGCTGACCGGATTGCCGCAGCTCAAGGCGGGCGCGGGCCGGACGTTCTATGCGGTCGGCGGCACATGGCGCGCGCTGGCACGCATCCATATCATCCAGAGCGGCTATCCGCTGCACGTGATGCACGGCTACACCATTCCGGCGGCCGACGCGCTGGACTTTGTACGGCGGCTCCGCCGTCTGGCTGCAAGCAATACGCTCGCCGACATCGAGACTGTGGCCGATGCCCGCCGCCCGCTGCTGACCTACGCGGCGCTCGTGCTCGAATACATCATCCGCGTCGCGAAGCCGAAGAACATCGTGTTCTCGACCTACGGCGTTCGCGAAGGATTGCTCTATGAGATGCTGCCTGAAAAGGAGCAGCAGAAAGACGGGCTGATCGCCACGGCGCAGACCATGAACGAACTGCGCGCGCGTTCGCCGCGCCACGCCGACGATCTGATCGTGTGGACCGACAAGCTGTTCAGGGTCGCGGGCCTGCGCGAAAGCGAGGACGAGAAGCGGCTGCGTCATGCGGCGTGCTGGCTGTCCGACGCAGCCTGGCGGGCTCATCCGGATCATCGCGGCGAGCAATCGCTCGATTTCATCATCAACGGGAATTTCGGCGCGGTGACTCACGAGGGCAGGGTGTTTCTCGCGCTCGCGGCCTATTATCGCTACGCCGGATTGAACGCGGAGAACGAGGCGCCGCAAGCCGTGCGCGCGCTCATTCCGCCCGCGATGGTCGATCGCGCGCGCCTGATCGGTGCCGCCTTCCGCGTTGCCTTCATGATATCCGCGGCGCAGCGCGGCGTGCTGCCGCACACGCATTTCCGCAATCAGGGCCGCAAGCTTATCCTGGTGTTCGACAAGCGGGCCGCAGATCTTGCCGCCGACCGTGTCGTCAATCGCTTCAAGCAGCTCGCCCGTCTGATCGGGCGCACTGCCACGATCGTGAAGCCGTAGTTCCATCCCGCCGGAAATCGGGTGGAAGGCCCGTCGCCATTGAATTAGTTCGGGGCATCAGACAGGAGCCCGGACATGGTCGCATCAGCAAAAGTCAAAACGCGGGCGTCGCAGGCGCCGACGCGTGTCGAGGCGATGGACTGGCCCGACATCGCAACGCATCTCGATGGCAATGGCTGGGCGGTTCTGCCGCGGCTGCTGTCACCCGATGAATGCGGTTCGCTCGCCGGTCTCTACGGCGAGGATGGCATCTTCCGCAGCCACATCATCATGGCACGTCACGGCTTCGGGCGCGGCGAGTACAAGTATTTTTCCTATCCGCTGCCGGATATCATCTCGGCATTGCGGACGGCGCTGTATCCGCAACTGGCGCCGATCGCCAATCGCTGGAACGAGTCGATGGGCATCGACGTTCGTTATCCCGCGGAGCACGCCGATTTCATCACGCGCTGCCACGAGGCCGGGCAGACCCGGCCGACGCCTTTGCTACTCCAGTACAACGCGGGCGACTACAATTGCCTGCATCAGGACCTGTACGGCGAGCATGTGTTTCCGTTGCAGGTCGCAATCCTGCTGTCGGAACCGGAGCGCGATTTCACCGGCGGCGAGTTCGTGCTGACGGAGCAGCGTCCGCGCATGCAGTCACGCGCAGCGGTGGTGCCGCTGAAGCAGGGCGATGCCGTGGTGTTCGCGGTTCATCACCGGCCGGTTCAGGGCACGCGCGGGACCTATCGCGTTAATTTGCGCCATGGCGTCAGCCAGCTCCGTTCCGGTCACCGGCATACCGTCGGCATCATTTTCCACGACGCAAAATAACAGGCAGTCCACGGCGATTTGAGCAGCGTTTGTCGCTTTTGGCGCGCCTGTCGCGTTGGCACGGTTGTCGCATATGACCACGTTCGGTAAGACCGTGTGTCCGCAATCAGAAGCCGAAGCCGCAATGAGCAATGCTACCCTGGATCGCGTCGTCAAGGAAATCGCCGACGAGATGATCGAAAGAAAGGATCGCGGAGACGTCGCGACCTATATTCCCGAACTGGCTGGCGTTGATGTCAACTCGTTCGGTCTCGTCGTGGTCGATTCCAGCGGACATATCGCGGCGGGCGGTGACGCCGACACGTCGTTTTCGATTCAAAGCATTTCCAAGGTGTTCACATTCACGCTCGCATTGGGCATGATCGGCGACAAGCTGTGGCAGCGGGTGGGGCGCGAGCCGTCGGGCAGCCCGTTCAACTCGATCGTTCAGCTTGAGCGCGAACGCGGTATCCCGCGCAATCCCTTCATCAATGCCGGCGCGATCGCCGTGACCGATGCCATTCTGTCCGGGCATCAGCCCCGCGAAACGCTGGGCGAAATCCTGAGATTCATGCAGTTCCTCTCAGGCGACTCCTCGATCAAGATCGATGAGTCTGTCGCGGCATCCGAGCAGCGCACCGGTTTTCGCAACATCGCGCTCGGCAATTACATGAAGTCGTTCGGGGTTATCGAAAATCCTGTTGAACTGACGCTCGGCGTCTATTTCCATCAATGCGCAATCTCCATGTCGTGCCGCCAGCTTGCGATGGCGGGGCGGTTTCTCGCGCACTCGGGTCGCAATCCGTCGACCGGATTTCTGGTCGTTCCGCCGGAGCGGGCGCGGCGCATCAACGCGGTGATGCTGACATGCGGGCATTACGATGGCTCGGGGGAATTTGCCTATCGGGTGGGTTTGCCGGGAAAGAGCGGCGTCGGCGGCGGCATCCTGGCCATTGCGCCGGGCAAGGCCTCCATCGCGGTCTGGTCACCGGGTCTCGATGCCAACGGCAACTCCCGGCTGGGCCGTGATGCGCTTGAAACTCTCAGCAAGCGGATGGGCTGGTCGATCTTCGGTGCGTAACGGGCAGGGCACACGCCCAAAGGAAAAGGGCCGAAGCGCGATGCTTCGACCCTTTATTTGACGTCGCTGGTCACCGGGCGGTCAGGCCACCCGGGCGTCATGGCGGCGCGCGGCATCAGTGTTCGCTGCCCCGTTTGGCGTCTTCAATAGCGGCTTCGTGGTACCAGCCGCTGCCGGAGACGGCGTAGTCCAGTGTCGGCTTGGCAGGCTCGCTACGGCTGCTGGGCGCCGCACGGCCACCAACAGGGAATTGGTAGATCTTGGCCGTCGGCTGGGTCGAATTAGGTGTCATTCCAGTCTCCTCTTGTTGCGCGGTTATCGCGTGGAGAACTAATGTAAGAGGAACGCACGTCTTTTGCGCGGTTTGCCCTATAAAAAGCAGGCAAATGCATATAATTTGCGCATCTTCGATTCTGCGCCTTCACTCAGCATGCGCCTGAAATCTTAACGCTCTCGCACTTGAAGGGTTTCCGCGGCTAAGCGTCTTGAATACCGCCGCCACCAAACGAGGCAGGCGAAAAAAGTGGCGTAAAAACACGCACTCGGACGAACAGGTCTGCGAATCACCTGGTTGCGGCGGGCAAAGTGGCTGGCCAGGAGGACCGGTCGATCGGCTCAGGATCACGGTCCATGAGGGGGCTGGTTGGCACGTTAAATGCTTGTTAAGGCGTCAGCCGTTTGCGGCCGGGTCCCCTCGGCGGCTAAACCGGCCGGGAATTTAGCGCCGCAATCTTTCACTCAAGAGAGACCGAAATGACAAAGTACAAGCTCGAGTACATCTGGCTCGATGGCTATACGCCGACCCCGAACCTTCGCGGAAAAACCCAGATCAAGGAATTCGATGCGTTTCCGACCCTCGAACAGCTCCCGCTCTGGGGCTTCGACGGAAGCTCGACCCAGCAGGCCGAAGGCCACAGCTCGGATTGCGTTCTGAAGCCTGTCGCTGTCTATCCGGACGCAGCACGCATCAACGGTGCGCTCGTGATGTGCGAAGTCATGATGCCCGATGGCAAGACCCCGCACTCGTCGAACAAGCGCGCGACCATTCTCGATGATGCCGGCGCATGGTTCGGCTTCGAGCAGGAATACTTCTTCTACAAGGACGGGCGTCCGCTCGGCTTCCCTGAGGCTGGTTATCCGGCACCGCAGGGTCCGTACTACACGGGCGTCGGCTACAGCAACGTCGGCTCGGTCGCCCGCGAGATCGTCGAAGAGCACCTCAACCTGTGTCTCGCCGCCGGCATCAACCACGAAGGCATCAATGCCGAAGTGGCGAAGGGCCAGTGGGAATTCCAGATTTTCGGCAAGGGCTCCAAGAAGGCCGCTGACGAGATGTGGATCGCGCGTTACCTGCTTCTGCGTCTCACCGAGAAGTACGGCATCGATATCGAATTCCACTGCAAGCCGCTCGGCGATACCGACTGGAACGGCTCGGGCATGCACGCCAACTTCTCGACCGAGTACATGCGCACGGTCGGCGGCAAGGACTACTTCGAAGCCTTGATGAAGCAGTTCGACAAGAACCTGATGGATCACATCGCCGTCTACGGCCCGGACAACGACAAGCGTCTGACCGGCAAGCACGAGACCGCGCCTTGGAACAAGTTCTCCTACGGCGTGGCGGACCGCGGCGCTTCGATCCGCGTCCCGCACTCCTTCATCAACAATGACTACAAGGGCTATCTGGAAGACCGCCGCCCGAACTCGCAGGGCGACCCCTACCAGATCGCTTCGCAGATCCTGAAGACGATCTCGGAAGTTCCGACCTCGAAGAAGGCTGCGGCCTAAGGTTCCTCGGGTTCAAATGACGCCGGGCGGAAGCGCAAGCTTCCGCCCGGTTTGTTTTTATGGACAGCAATTTCCGGGAATCGGGTGGAAGCATCGCCTTGAATCGGATGAGGTCGGTGAGGGACGCGTGAATCGCGTCGTTCACTCCAGGCCCAGAGATGCGTGATCTGTTCGACGGCGACATTGTGGACCAGCGCGATGTGCAACTCGCGCCGGGCGCGATGCTGCTTGCCGGGTTTGCGAGGCCGCTTGAAGCGTCGTTGATCGAGGCGGTGAGTGCGATCATCGCCCGTGCGCCGTTCCGTCATCTGGTCACGCCCGGCGGCCACCGGATGTCGGTGGCCATGACCAACTGCGGAAGGGTCGGCTGGGTCAGCGATCGCACTGGCTATCGCTATGATCCCATCGATCCTGTCGGCGGTCATCCATGGCCGCAGATGCCGGCTGTGTTTGCGGATCTGGCGGCACGCGCCGCCGCCAAAGCAGGCTTCGCCGATTTTCGCCCCGACGCCTGTCTCATCAATCGCTATGAGCCCGGCGCCAAGTTATCGCTCCATCAGGACAAGGACGAACTGGATTTCAATGCGCCGATCGTCTCGGTGTCGCTCGGATTACCCGCGACATTCCTGTTCGGCGGCCTGAACCGCTCCGACAAGACCGTGCGCTACCGGCTGATCCATGGCGATGTCGTCGCATGGGGCGGGCCGGCGCGGCTGGCCTATCACGGCGTGATGCCGCTGGCGGAGGGCGAGCATCCGCTGCTTGGTCCTCAGCGCATCAATCTGACGTTTAGAAAGACGCGCTGAAGCGCTTTGTCGAAAAATGTGCTGAAGCGTTATCCGGAGACGAGTTCGCCGCGATCGAATGTCATGTTGGCAAAGCGGGCGCGATAGTTCGCAGGCGTCAGGCCGGTATGCCGCTTGAACAGGCTCCTGAAGAAGGCGACGTCCTCATAGCCGATCTTGATCGAGACGGCCTGAATGGAGGACGCGCCTTGCTCCAGCATTTCCTTGGCCGCCGCCACACGCAGCATCTGCACATATTCGCCGGGCACGCGCCCGGTCGCCGCCTTGAAGCGCCGGATGAAGTTGCGCTGACCCATTCCGGCGCGGTCGGCGAGCAGATCGATCGATATCGGTTTCTCCAGATGCGCCTGCAGATATTCTTCCGCGTCCCTGATCTTGTCATCGGAATGGGGATGGGACAGCGGCACCACCGAGTATCCGGATTGGCGGCTGCGCGGCATGCTGAGCAGCAACGCCTTCGCGCAGCGCAGGGCAATCTCGTGACCGCAGAATTTCTCCACCAGATAAAGGCTGATATCCAGCGATGCATAAACCCCGCCGCTGCAGAACAGCCGTCCGTCTTCGGTCACGAAGCGGTCCGGCCGCCAGATCACTTTGGGATAGCGCTGGCGCATGATGTCCGCCACGCCCCAGTGCGTGGTCGCCTCGCGGCCGTCGAGCAATCCGCATTCGGCAAGGAAGGCAACGCCGGTGCAGACACCTGCGATGTAGGCGCCTTTCGCGTAACGTTCGCGCAGCCAGGGCAGGAGAGCGCTGTTCTTCGCAATCCGGTCCATCACGTCCCAACCTGAAGCGGGAAGAATGATGATGTCGGTGTGTTCGATCTCATGGATCGAACAGTTCGGGGTCAATCCCAACGAGCAAAGGCTGGTCACGCTGTTGCCGTCGAGCGACGCGATCCGGACCCGGAACGGCGGATTGTCAGGCGGCGTGCCGTGCAGCCATTCCCACAGCAGGCCCGCCGAATGAAACACCTCGATCGGGCCGATTGCCGTTGACGCGTAGCCGTCCTCCAGAAGGACAACCGTGACATCGAGCACGCGCTTCGCATGCTCGGTGACAATGCTCTTGGAGGGCACCACTGAATTTTCTTGCCTGGCCATGCTTTCCACCTGTGTCCTTGGGACGCCTGAACCAAATGGTGAAACCTGCTTGCTGACTGTGTGTGTTATTTTCCCATGAGCGCGCTGATATAGGTCGCTATCGTGCGACACAGTGCGATCAGGACAATCAATTCTCCTGTCATGACGAAACTCCGTGATGGGTACCGACGCCGCCGACAAACTTCGCGCGGCGGCGCCGCGCTTTTCAGGATGCCGTCGTCGGGTCGATGACGCCGCGCACCTCTGACACCTTGGTTGCTGGAATGCCGCTCAATCGTGCGTGCGCTTGAACGGCGGCTTCGTTTTCGGCGAGGTAGATGCAGAATGTCTTGTCATCCACGACGAATGACTGGAGCCATTGTGCCTTTCCCGCCAGCTTGGCGAGCGCGTCGTTGGAGGTCGCGGCGGTTTCCTTGAGCTGTGCGGGGCTCAGGTTGGCGACGCCGGGCAATTCACGTTCGATAACGTAGCGCTTCATGGGTCTCACTCCGTGCTGGTGTTGACGGAGGACAAGATCGTCCATGGAAGGACGGTAAAACAGACGACATTATTGACAATGTAAGGGGGTGATTGTGACACCGGCGGACCGGCAGGCAAATACGAAAACGCCCCTGTATCATCACAGGGGCGTGTGGCCGGTCTGGGTTGCCTGAGGCGAAATGTTATTCGCGATCGACCCGCACCACGCGGCCCTTGTCGATGGCCAGCGCGAGGCGGCCTTTCTTCAAAGCCAGCGCAGCTTCGCCGAACAGTTCGCGGCGCCAGCCGTGCAGCGCGCCGACATCGGCGTTGTCGTCGGCCGCGATCTGTTCGAGGTCGTCCACGGTCGCGATCACCTTGCTGGCGACCGCGTGCTGTTCCGAGGTCATGCGCAAGAGAACTTTCAGCAATTCGACGGTCGCGCCGCCATTGGCATTGCCGCGCGGCTTGTCGAGCTTCGGCAACTTGGTCAGGTCGCGCGCAATTCCGCGCTTCACCGCGGCGAGAATGTCCTGGCCCCATTTTGATTTGTCGAAGCCCTTTGGCAGCGACCGCAGACCTGCCAGCCGCTCGAGTGTGGTGGGCGCATGGGTGGCGATGTCGCCGATGGCGTCGTCCTTCAGCACGCGCGAGCGCGGCACGTCGCGGCTCTGTGCTTCCTGCTCGCGCCACGCCGCGACTTCCATCAGCACCGCGAGTTCTTTCGGCTTGCGGACGCGCGTCTTGAGCCGCTCCCATGCGCGCTCCGGATGGAAGTCATAGGTTTTCGGCGAGGTGAGAATTTCCATCTCCTCGCTGACCCATTCGCTGCGGCCGCGTTTCTTGAGATCGGCGTCGAGCGCCGCGAACACATCGCGCAGATGCGTGACGTCGGCGACCGCATAGGTGATCTGGTCCTGCGTCAGCGGACGGTTCGACCAGTCGGTGAAGCGATGGGTTTTATCGGGACGATGACCGGTGATGCGCTCGACAAGCTGGTCGTAGGCGATGCTGTCGCCATAGCCGAGAACCATGGCGGCGACCTGCGTATCGAACACCGGATGCGGAATGATGCCGGCGCGGTGAAAGATGATTTCGATGTCCTGCCGCGCAGCGTGGAACACCTTCAGCACATTCTCGTTGGCCATCAGGTCAAAGAATGGCTTGAGGTCGATTCCCTCGGCGAGCGCATCGACCACGGCGGCTTCGTCCGCGCTGGCCAACTGAACGACACAGAGCAGAGGATAATAGGTGGTTTCGCGCAAAAACTCGGTATCGACTGTGATGACGCGGTGTTTGGCGAGGCGATTGCAGACGGCGGTGAGTTCGTCGGTGGTGGTAATGATTTCCATGCGGGGGTTATGAACGCCTTGAACGGATTTTTCCATGCGAAAATCGGCTGTCAGGGCAGGCTGTAGGGCATGGCGGAGACATCTCCGCCCCGATCTGAACCCGCCGCACGCGCCGCGCGACCAATGATCATTGCCGCAATGCACTATTTTCAGGGAGTTTCGCCATGGCGGGGAGATTTCGCATCAAGGCTGTAGCCGCAGGTCTCATGATCGTATCGCTGGTTCCCGCGGCCTTGGCGAACAACCTCAATGTCAACGCCGGGACCCACATCCCGATCCGGCCTCACGTCAATCTCAACGCAACGATCAACCTCGACGTAAAGACCCGGACGTTTCACGATATTGATCTCTCCGAAACCTGCCGGCCAGACGAGCGCATCAAAAGGAAAGGCCGGCGTGAGTGGCGCTGCCGTCAGGATCGCTAGCAACATTCCGCAATGTGAAATTCAGAGGTGGCATGCACGGCGGCAAGGGGGCTGCATTGCCCGCGATGACATGATTAGGTGCGGCTTCCCATGCGAGCTTTGTCACCATCATGATTACTGGACTTGATCACGCCGTCGTTCTGGTTCGCGACATCGAAGCCGGTGTTGCCGGTTATCAGACGCTGCTCGGCCGCGCGCCGGTGTGGCGCGCGCAAAGCGACGGCGCAGCCACCGCGATCTTTGTGCTCAACAACACCTCGCTTGAACTGATGGCGCCTGCGGGCGAGGGCGAGGCTGCCGGTCGCGTCCGTGCCGCGCTCGAGAAGCAGGGCGAGGGGCTCGCCAGTCTGGCCTTTGAAGTTGGCGACATCGAAAAAGCGCATCATCGCCTGACGCGTCTTGGCCTTGCGCCTGAAGCTATCAGCGATGGCGCGAGCACGAACCTAGCCTCGGGCCGTACGCTGACATGGAAGCGCACCCGCGCGTCGGCGGAGTCCACCCATGGCATCCGGCTATTCTTTCTTCAGCGGGGCGAACGGCTCGCACGCTCGCCTGAGATCGCGCCGGCTTCGGTCGAGATGCTTGATCATCTCGTGATCGCGACACCGGATCCCGAGCGGACCGCGGCGCTCTACGGCGCGCGGCTCGGGTTCGACATGAAACTCGACCGGACCATCGAGGCGCTAGGAACGCGCTTTCTGTTTTTCAGGACCGGCGGTCTGGTGTTCGAGGTCATCCATCGCCTCAAGGACGGCCGGAGCGACGGCCCTGACAAGATTTACGGCGTCTCATGGCGTGTCGCCGACGTCGCGGCGACTCGGAGCCGGCTTGAGAAGGCGGGCCTTGAGGTCTCCGAACTGCGCGAAGGCCGCAAGCCGGGCACGCAGGTTTTCACGGTGCGGACCGGGACCTTTGGCGTCCCGACCATCGTGATCCAGCAGGACAAGCGCGAGGCCTAGCAAGACTTCATGCCCGGCCTTCAAGACCGCTGGCGGGGGCGTTGTTTTTATTAAGCTTTTTCCCGCCATATGGGAGGGTAACCGGCACCATCCGGTTGCCGCGTTCCCTTCGCTCGGGTAAACCCTGCGCGCGCGCACCAGCGCCCGTATCCCTTGATTCTGCCCTCTGACGCCGTTTTCCAGGATTTCCATGCACCGTTATCGTTCCCACACCTGCGGCGCCCTCCGCGATTCCGACATTGGCCAGGAGGTCCGGCTGTCCGGCTGGTGTCACCGCATCCGCGATCATGGTGGACTGCTGTTCATCGACCTGCGCGACCACTACGGAATGACGCAATGCGTGATCGATCCGGATTCGAAGGCATTCTCTCTAGCCGAAAAGCTGCGCGCCGAGTGGGTGGTGAAGATCGATGGCAAGGTTCGCCGCCGTCCCGAAGGCACCGACAATCCTGATCTGCCGACTGGCACGGTCGAAGTGTTTATCGCCGATATCGAAGTGCTGGGCGAAGCAGGCGAACTGCCGATGCCTGTGTTCGGCGATCAGGAATACCCGGAAGAAATCCGGCTGAAGTACCGCTTCCTCGACCTTCGCCGCGAGAAGCTGCACCAGAACATCATGACCCGCGGCGCCATCGTCGACTCGATGCGTGCGCGGATGAAGAAGGCCGGGTTCTTCGAATTCCAGACGCCGATCCTGACCGCGTCGTCGCCGGAAGGCGCGCGCGACTTCCTGGTGCCGTCGCGCATTCATCCCGGCAAGTTCTACGCGCTGCCGCAGGCGCCGCAGCAGTACAAGCAGTTGCTGATGATGTCGGGCTTCGACCGCTACTTCCAGATCGCGCCGTGCTTCCGCGACGAAGACCCGCGTGCCGACCGTCTGCCCGGCGAGTTCTATCAGCTCGATTTGGAGATGAGCTTCGTCACGCAGGAAGACGTGTTCGCGGCGATGGAGCCGGTGATCACTGGCGTGTTCGAGGAGTTCGCCAACGGCAAGCCGGTCACCAAGAAGTGGCCGCGCATACCGTTCGCTGAAAGCCTGCGCAAGTACGGCACCGACAAGCCGGACCTGCGCAATCCTCTGGTGATGCAGGATGTGTCCGAACACTTCCGCGGTTCGGGCTTCAAGGTGTTCGCACGCATGCTCGAAGACGCGACCAATCAGGTCTGGGCGATCCCCGGGCCGGGCGGCGGTTCGCGTGCCTTCTGCGACAGGATGAATTCGTGGGCGCAGGGCGAAGGACAGCCGGGCCTCGGCTACATCATGTGGCGCGAAGGCGGCGAGGGCGCAGGCCCGCTCGCCAACAACATCGGACCCGAGCGCACCGCCGCGATCCGCGAGCAGCTCGGCCTCAAGGAAGGCGACGCCGCATTCTTCGTTGCCGGCGATCCGCAGAAGTTCTGGAAGTTCGCAGGCCTCGCACGCACGAAGCTCGGCGAAGAGCTGAACCTGATCGACAAGGACCGGTTCGAGCTCGCATGGATCGTCGACTTCCCGATGTACGAGTACAACGAGGAAGACAAGAAGGTCGACTTCTCGCACAACCCGTTCTCGATGCCGCAGGGTGGCCTCGAAGCGCTGGAGACGCAGGACCCGCTCACGATCAAGGCATTCCAGTACGACATCGCCTGCAACGGTTACGAGATTGCGTCGGGCGGCATCCGCAACCATCGCCCGCAGGCGATGGTGAAGGCGTTCGAGATCGCGGGCTATGGCGAGGAAACGGTCATCGAGCGTTTCGGCGGCATGTATCGCGCGTTCCAGTATGGCGCACCGCCGCATGGCGGCATGGCCGCCGGTGTCGATCGCATTGTCATGTTGCTTTGCGGTACGAACAACCTGCGCGAAATCTCGCTGTTCCCGATGAACCAGCGTGCCGAAGATCTGCTCATGGGCGCGCCATCGGAGGTCTCGCTCAAGCAGTTGCGCGAACTGCATATCAGGCTCAATCTGCCCTAGTGCGGCGGTTCGCAAGTCCGCATCATTCTGCGTCATGCTGGACTTGCGAACCGAAACCGCACTGGAATTATAATTTCTAGTGTCCCTTTGAATCCGAAGTTCGCTATGAGACGCGCTGATAAATGATGCAAACTTCGGATTCGGGACACGAGTACTGAATCGCATAACCGTCGCAGGACGGGACTAAACAGCACCGGCGCAAGCCGGGGCAAAGAGAATATCGGGAGCGGGTATGGCGTCGACGTTGTCTGAAGAACTTCGCCTCGCGGCGTTGGCGTATCATCGACTTCCGAAGCCCGGCAAACTCGAGATTCAGGCGACCAAGCCGCTGGCCAACCAGCGCGACCTCGCGCTGGCCTATTCGCCGGGCGTGGCTGCGGCGTGCGAAGCCATTGCCGCCGATCCCCATGAGGCGGCGACACTGACAACCCGCTCCAATCTTGTCGCCGTCGTCAGCAACGGCACCGCCGTGCTCGGCCTCGGCAACATCGGTCCGCTGGCGTCCAAGCCGGTGATGGAGGGCAAGGCCGTCCTGTTCAAGAAGTTTGCCGGCATCGATGTGTTCGACATCGAGATCGCCGCCGACACCATCGCGCGCGTGGTGGAGACGGTGGCCGCGCTGGAGCCGACCTTCGGCGGCATCAACCTCGAAGACATCAAGGGGCCGGAGTGCTTCGAGATCGAGGAGCAGCTCAAGGCGCGGATGAAGATTCCCGTCTTTCACGACGATCAGCACGGCACGGCCATCATCGTCTGCGCAGCAGTCCGCAATGCGCTGCTGATCAACGGCAAGAAGCTGGAAGACTGCAAGATTGTGGCGTCGGGCGCGGGCGCCGCTGCGATCGCCTGTCTCAATCTGCTGGTGTCGCTTGGCGCGCAGCGCAAGAACATCTGGGTCTGCGATATCGACGGTCTTGTCTATGAAGGCCGCAATACGCTGATGGACAAGTGGAAGGCCGTCTACGCGCAGAAGACCGACAAGCGTACGCTGGGCGATGTGATCGGCGGCGCGGACATTTTCCTTGGCGTGTCAGCCGGCGGCGTCCTCAAGCCCGAGATGGTCAAGGCCATGGCCGACCAGCCTCTGGTGATGGCGCTCGCCAATCCGAATCCCGAGATCATGCCGGATGAGGCGCGCAAGGCGCGGCCCGATGCGATGATCTGCACCGGCCGCTCGGACTTCCCGAACCAGGTCAACAACGTCCTGTGCTTCCCCTTCATCTTCCGCGGCGCGCTCGATGTCGGCGCCACGGCGATCAACGAGGCGATGAAGGTTGCCGCGGTGGATGCACTGGCGCAGCTCGCGCGCGATCCGCCGTCCGATGTGGTGGTGCGTTTCGACGGCGGTGAGACGCAGGGCTTCGGTCCCGGCTCGCTGATCCCGTCGCCGTTCGATCCCCGGCTGATCCTGCGCGTGGCACCGGCGGTGGCGAAGGCCGCCATGGAGTCCGGCGTGGCGACGCGGCCCATTACCGACTTTGACGCCTATACCAGCCAGCTCGACCGTTTCGCATTCCGCTCGGGTCTGGTCATGAAGCCGGTGTTCGCGAAGGCCAAGACGCAGCCGGTGCGCGTGATCTACGCCGAGGGCGAGGACGAGCGCGTGCTGCGCGCGGTGCAGGTGGTGCTTGAGGAAAAGCTGGCGCGTCCGATCCTGGTCGGCCGTCCGTCCGTGGTCGCCGCGCGCATCAAGCGGTTTGGCCTCTCGATCAATCCCGGCAGCGATTTCGACCTGATCAATCCCGAGGACGATCCGCGCTACCGTTCCTATGTCCAGAGCTACATCGATCTGGCCGGACGGCACGGCATCACGCCGGAAGCGGCGCGGACGCTGGTGCGCACCAATGCCACCGTGATCGCGGCGTTGGCGGTCGCGCGGGGCGAGGCCGACGCCATGCTGTGCGGCGTCGATGGCCGGTACATGAGCCATCTGCGGCGCATTCGCGAAATCATCGGCGTGACGCCGGGACTCGCGGACTATTCGGCACTGGCGCTCGTCATCACCAGCAAGGGCTCGTATTTCATCGCCGATACCCAGATCCGCCCCAATCCGACGGCGGAAGAACTGGCGGAAATGGCGGCGCTTGCCGCTGTGCATGTGCAACGCTTCGGGATCAAGCCCAAGGTCGCGTTCCTGTCGCATTCGGATTTCGGAAGCTACGATTCCGCGTCTGCACAGAAAATGCGGCGCGCCACCGAGATCCTTGTGAACGATCATCCGGAGATTGAGGCCGACGGCGAAATGCACGGCGATTCTGCGCTGACCGAGCTGTCTCGCAAGCTCGTGCTGCCACATTCGCGGCTCGAAGGGTCGGCAAACATCCTGATCATGCCGAACCTCGATGCGGCCAACATCGCCTACCAGATGATCAAGATCCTCGCCGACGCACTTCCGGTCGGACCGATCCTGATCGGACCGACGCGTCCGGCGCACATCCTGACGCCGTCGGTGACGGCGCGCGGGATTCTCAACATGACGGCGGTCGCGGCGGTCGAGGCGCAGGAGCGGGCGGGGCGGCAGCAGCCAACGCTGTTCGGCTGACAGGAACTCCTGTATAGTCTGTTCAGGGATTTTTGCGGGGCCGCCAAATGCCAGCCATCGTTACTGTCGGACGTGTTCTGTTCGTCGTTCTGTTTGTGTTTTCCGGCGCCTCCAAGCTGTTCGATATCGCCTCGACGACCCAGGCGATCACCGAGAAGGTCGTCCTTCCGGCGATGCTGACACAGTACACGGCCCAGCTTGAGGGCATCACAGGGATGCCGACCGCGCAGATGCTGGCGATCCTGGCGGGCGCGCTGGAAGTTGTCGGCGGACTGTTAATCGCACTGAACTTCGGCACGCGGACCTTTGCCTGGCTGCTGGTGCTGTTCGTCGCGGTGACGACGTTCTATTTCCACAATTTCTGGGACATGACCGGCGCGGATCGCATCAACAACATGATCCACGCGCTGAAGAACCTGTCGCTGATCGGCGGCCTCCTGGTGATCGCGGGCTATCCGCGTCCGGTGGCCATGGAAGACAGCGGCCGCTACACCGGCGTCTAGCTTCGCCGCCACGCCGTCACATCGACGCCTTGCGCGGCATCGAGAACGCGGGTCTCTGCTGGCTTGAGACCATGAGCGGCGAGAATATCCTGCGGTGAGCGCGCCGGCACGCCGGGGAAGCCGCCGGTGCCGCCCGGAATTTTCAAACGGTGCGCCTGCGACAGCCAGAATGTGTCGTAGCGATCCATGAACATCTCGAACACACCGGGACCGCCGATGATCGCCGCTGTTCCGCTGGTGACGCCGGCATGACGGCAGGCTTCCTCGAAGGACGCCCCTGCGGGATTCCACAAGGTTGCTTTGGGATTTGATGGATCGGGGGCGAGGGCGGCGACGCTGCGCGTCAGGATGATGCGCGTACGCTGCGGCGAATGCGGCTGGTCCTCGAAAGAGTATTTGCCGTGAACGATCAGGTCGGCCGCGTCCAGCGCAGTGTCAAAGAACTTCTGATCGGCGTCGAACTTCAGCGAAGCAGGCATGACGCCGTGCACATCGGCGAGCATGCCGTCGGCGGAAACGATCACATAGCCTTCAATGCGCATGCGTGCGGTTTAGCCATTTCCCGGACAACCGCAAGTGGGCATTTTCCGTTACTCGGAAATGGTCTGCACCACGCTGTTAAGCGGACGCGAACTTACCGTCGGCAGCTTCAGTCCCTTGACGACTTCCTCGTCGTATTGCGCGATGGTCTGCATCGGGGCCTTGGCCTTGACCTGAACCACCTTGTAGCCGCCCGCCTTCAGCCGCTTCATCAGTTCAGGCAGGGCTTCTGCGGTGTGCTTCTGGAAATCGTGCATCAGCACGATGCCTTTGCCGAACTTGTCGAGCTTCGTCATGACGGTGTCGACGATCTTCTGCGCCGTGCTGGCCTTGAAGTCGAACGAGTCGAGATCGCATGACCAGATCGAGATGTTGCGCTCGCCGAGATACGTCACCATCGCGGGCGGGTGCTGAAGCGCGGGGAAACGGAACAGCGGCGACGGTGCGGCGCCGAGTGCCCATTTGACGGCGCTGAAGCCTTTCTCGATCTCTTCCTTCTGCTGCGCCTCGGTCAGCTTCTTGTTGTTGAGATTGGCATGCGACCAGGTGTGCGCGCCGATGGTGTGGCCCTCGGCCGCGACGTGCTTGAGAATTTCGGGATAGTAGGTCGCGTGCTTGCCGATCGGGAAGAAGATCGCCTTGGTGCATTCGTCGGCGAGCGTCTTGAGGACCGACGGCGTGTTGACCGGCCATGGTCCGTCATCGAACGTCAGCACCACTTCCTTATCGCGCAAAAAGTCGAGCTGCTTGAAATGCTCGAAGCCGAAGCCGGGTCCGCCGGTGGTGTCGATCTGCACCACGCGCGAGACGCCGATGGCATTCGGGTTGGCGCAGTTGGCTTTTGCGGCAGCCGGAGCAGGTGCCGGGGCCGGTGCGGCCGTTGCCGCAGGGGCGGGTGCGGGAGCCGGAACGACCGCCGGAGCAGGAGGTGGGGTGGTGCGCTGCGGGATAAGGGCCTGCGACCAGACGCTGGTGAATGCGCAGACCGAGATGGCGCTGGCGGCGAAAAATGTTGCCTTGATACGCATGTTAGTACCCCTGAACGCAAAATCCCCGCGTCCGGTCCGCCGGACGCCGCCGTAGTCCCCGGTCATCAGCCTAATCCTGCATCGGCAAACGCGCCAACCGATTTTCAACAGGAGCGTTGGCAGGGTTAATCGAGGCGGGCGCGGGTTCCGTCAGGCGGTCAGCGCGCGGGCCACGGCGGTGACCACGCGCGTATCGGTGGGCTCGATGCGCGAGGAAAATGCCTCGGCGATATGGCCGTCCCGACCAACGAGGTATTTGTGGAAATTCCAGCTCGGAAGATCCGCAGGCCGCTCGGCCGCCGCCCATTTGTAGAAGGGATGGGCGTTCGGCCCTTTCACGCTCGTTTTGACCGTGATCGGGAAGCTGACATGATAGGTTTGCTCGGCGGTGTGCGCGATGTCGCTGGCGCCGCCCGGCTCCTGCGCGCCGAAGTCGTTGGACGGCACGCCGATGATCATCAGGCCGCGCTCGCGAAACTGCGTCCACAATTCCTGCAAGCCGGCATATTGCGGCGTGTAACCGCAGAGCGAGGCGGTGTTCACCACCAGCACCGGTTTGCCGGCGAAGTCGGCAAGGCGGATGTCGCCGCCCTTCAGGCCCTGGAAGGAAAAGCCGTAGGCGGTCATGCGGCTCATGGCCGCCTGTGCGAACACTGATCGCGCCGTGAGCGGGAGCGCTGCGCCTGCCGCAATGGCTGTTATCACACGTCGGCGGTCGATCATGATGCGCTCCCTGAGGGTTATTCACTCAAGATAACGGATTGCCGCCGCCCGGAGTTTCAACAACCCGTGACGATCCTCAAGGACGCTTCGGCGGCTTGTCGCACCATGGCATCGGCAGCAGCGGTTCGTAATACTCGTTCCATTCGCAGATGTATTCGGGACCGCTGCGCTTCAGGACGTGTTTGACCGGCTCGGCCTGGCTGACGGCGACGTGAGCGACAATCAGCGCCACGCCGATCGGATAGGCCCATTTGCTGAACCGCAGATCGCTCAATTTCTCCAGCAGCAAAGCGCCGGCGATGATGATGAGCGGGTCGGTCAGGATGAAGTATTCCGCCTTGAGATTGCGCCGTACGCCGAGTGCATCGATGCCGATGGCGGAGAGCAGCAGAACAGCCGCCTGAATTGCGGTCTGCCGCTCGCCCCTGAGCCACGCATAGACGATGCCGGGGAAAACGAGCCAGGTGAGGAATACGGTGGGACGCGGCGACGTGAACAGCACGAACGTGTAGCGCTGGAGCACGGATTTGACGCCGTCGAACAGCAGGGCGACCGCAGCCCAGATCTTTCCCCCTTCGGTGGCCGATGTGGCCGGTGCATCCGCGAACACCAGCATCTTCTCGATCGGATTGATCACCGCAACGGCGTTCTGCGGGTCATACTCCAGATAGAGCGCGAGCAGTCCGAGCGATGCACCGGCGGTCACCGCGAATACTGACGCCAGCGTCTCGGCAGCGCTGACGCGCCATAGCGCAGCGAATGCGATCATGCCGACGCCGATCCAGCCGAGCAGGGCGATCTGATAGATGCCGAACCTGCCGGCGATCAGAGCGTGAAGCTGGGCGATGTCGATCGATTCAGGCTCCAGCCCCGCAGCGATCAGCGGCCATGCAAGGGCGAGCATCACGCCAGCGGCAATGGCCGAGAGCAGAACTGCGAGCCATGCCGACGAACCGCGCCAGAACGGCGCGCTGGCGCTGTCCGCGCTGCCAAAGGGAAGCATGATGACGGGCAGCGCTGCGATCAGCAGGATGATCTGGACCTTGTTCTCCATCCCTAGCACGCACAGCGCGGCGGCACCGGCGAGCGCGAGCGGGCGCCAGTTGCCGGCGCGGCGGCTGACGGCGATCAGCAGCATCAATGCCAGTGTGAAAAGGCACGCCGCGATCAGTTCGCTGCGAAGAATCCGCATGTGAACCGCAATGCCGCCGGAGAATGCGAACGCGAACGTCGCGAGCAGTGCGATCCGCCAGTCGCGGAAGATGCAGCGGGCGAGTGCCGCGAAGCCGATGACGAAGATGGTTGCGGTCAGCCACGCCACGATGCGGCCGGCGCGAACGGCTTGCGTCATCGCGGCATCGAAGGCGGGGACGTTCAGGGCCGATGGGATCGACGACAGTTTCCATGCGTCGAGCAGTCCCAGCGAGTGCATCACCTGAAACCACCACTTCACCGAAAGGATGGTGAAGTATGACGGATGATCGAAGAACGCCTGTGGCTTGCCATCGTTCATGACCAGCGCGTTGTAGACGATCATGAAATCCATGTCGGCGTTGCGCCAGTAGATGACGAAATAGCCGGCGAGGAAAAATGATGCAGCGAGGAGCGCCAGGATGAACGCCAGTCCGCCGTTCCAGCCGAATGGTGTCAGCCGTGCGAGCGCGTCGCTGCGCGGATCATTGGGGGATGGCGAGGCGGAGGTCTGACTATCGGGTGAGGCTGTCATGATCGGCGCGTTCTAGCTTAACGCCCGGCCGAAAGCCAACCGGCCAGATCGGGATCGCCAGCTACCGCAACTGGACGATGAAATCCGTGCCCCGTCCTGTCTCGTCGCCAAGGCCGCGATCCGACACGGTGATCGATCCGCCAGGCGCCAGCGCGGAGGCGATCCGGGTCATGGTCTCTTCGGGGATGGACAGGCGGTCGAGCGCCTCGGTTGGCGATGACGGCGGAGCGGGGGCTGCGATGGCCGCAACCGGCTCACCGCGCCTGCGCCGCGGAGCCTCTTCCGCGACACGTGCGGGGGATGGCAGCGAGACCACCGACCAGCGCAGCGCCTCGGCGTCGTCCTTGTCGGCGCGAACCGTGAAGACGTGCGTGCCGAGCGGGCGGTTCGATGCGGCGATCGTCACCGGCGTTTCGAACCACGGTTCGAAATTCTGCCGCACGTAAATCTTGTTTTCCTTGGCGCTGACGAAGACGGCGACATGCCCGGTGCGCGGCTTGACCGGCCCGATGAACTCGGCAGAGCCTTCGGACGCGACCGCAACCGGCGCCGGTGCCGCGCCGGTATCAGTCACGCGAGTCTGATCCTTGTCGGTCTTCGGGGCCTCGGATTTTTTGTCGGCAGGCGTTGCATCGGGAGACTTGTCGCCGGCTGCCTTGTCGTCGGAAGCACCGGCGTTGCCGTCGGTTTTCGCGGCATCGTCCTTGGCCGCTGCGCCGTCTTTCGGTGCGTTCGGCGACGGAGGATTGGCATTCTCCTTAGGCCCGTCCTTGGCCGCTTCGGGCTCCGGCGTAACGCCGCCACGGCCTGCATCCCAGGAACCGCCGCCGCGGCTGGCATCCCATGCCTGCGCAACGACGCTGTCGGCGTCGCTCTTTTGCGGGAGTGCGCCGCTGGCGTCAGCCGTGCGAACGGGCGCGTCTTCGGAAATCGATGTCAGCCGCAATTGCGGCTTGTCGTGGGACGCCGCGTCGACAATGGACGACCGGTCTGATTTCGGCGTCGTCTCGGTGTGCCTCTCCGGCACCGCCGCTGCAGCGACGGGTTTTGTGCCCTGCTTGCGAGCGATCAGCAGCGGATGGGAAAAATCAGCCGGTGAGACTTCACCGGGCGTAATGATTACGCGTGCGCCCATGCGGGTCCAGCCCCACATCCGCATCGCGAAATTCATCGGCATGCGGATGCAGCCGTGCGAGGCCGGATAGCCGGGCAGAACGCCTGCATGCATCGCCACGCCTGACCACGTGATGCGCTGCATGTAAGGCATCGGCGCGCCGCTGTAGATGTTCGAGCGGTGATACTTGTTCTTCTGGATGACGCTGAACACGCCCATCGGAGTCGAATGGCCGCGCATGCCGGTCGAGACCGGCGATTCCGCGAACAGGCCGTTCTGGTCGTAGAGCTTCAAGGTCTGCCGATCGATCGAGATCGCAACCACGATCGGGCCGACCGGCTTTGCGGTGTCCTTCGGGGCATCGGGCAATTTCGGTTTGGCGCGGGCAACGCGCGGACGGCGCGGCTCCAGGTGATGCTGCGGTTCCGGGTAGTAAGTGGCGCCGGGGTCCATCGGCCAGTAGACCTGGGCATCGGCAGGCAGCACAAATCCGGCGGTGAGCGCCGTGGCGAGCCATGCGGTTCGCAGCCCTATGGACCGGAGCGGCCTGGAACTGATGTCATTGCCAGGAAAAGGGGAGGTTATGCCGAGCGTTTTCCGCTGGTCGCCTGAAGCTGGTAGCCTATTCCCGTACACGCGAAATTCCTCAATTGATTCCAGTATTAGTGTCGCCAACTGGCTGAATGTTCATCGCCGCCCGGCCTCGATACCGCATTCTGCGTGATTCACGGTGCCGAAAAGCTAGCCTTTGAGCCTTCAAAAGCGCTTAACGGCGGGTTGTCCCCGGTCACAATTCCGTGCCTTCCAACGAAGCCCGACCCACCCCACATGAGGGGTCCCGGCGGGACAGCCGTCCAGCCGTTCTGAAGACCCTTTTCTTGGAGCCTCCCGATGCCCTTCCGACCGACCCGACTGACAGCCGCCGCGCTGTTGGCCGCCGCCTTTGCGTGGCTGGCCATAACGCCACTGGCCGCGGCCGACGAGCCGGATCTGATCTTCCGGCGCTCGACCGTATTCAAGCTACTGAGCCCGGATGACAAACTTGCAACGTACGGCGTCGATGACCCGGTGGTTGACGGCGTGGCCTGCCATTTCACCGTGCCGGAGAAGGGCGGCTACAAGGGCTGGCTGGGCCTCGCCGAGCAGGTCTCCGACATCTCGCTGGCCTGCCGCCAGATCGGGCCGATCCGCTTCAAGTCCAAGGCGCCGCAGGGCGAGGACATGTTCCGCCAGCGCCGCTCGCTGTTCTTCAAGAAGATGCAGATCGTGCGCGGCTGCGATCCCAAGCGGAACGTGCTGGTCTACATGGTCTATTCCGACAAGCTGATCGACGGTTCGCCGAAGAACTCGACGTCCTCCGTGCCGATCATGCCCTGGGGCAGCAACGACACCATCCAGAAATGCGGTGACTTCATTTCGGGGTAGACGCGTTTTGCGACGCAGCTTGCCTTTGCCTTTCGGTTGATCGACGCTTGAAGCAGCGACAACGAAAATCAAAAGGGCGGACACCATGCGTCTTGAAAACAAGGTTGCACTGGTCACAGGTGGCGCATCGGGTTTTGGCGCGGCCATCGCGCGTCATTTTGTCGATGAAGGCGCGAAGGTCGTCATCGTCGATCTGAACGGTGAGGGCGCGGCGCGCGTTGCCGCGAATACCGGCGGGGCTGTCTCGTTGGCAGGCGATGTGTCGAAGCGGGACGACATCGACAGGGCCGTCGCGACCGCCGTCGAGACATTCGGACGGCTCGACATCGTGGTGAACAACGCGGGCTGGTCGTTCCGCAACAAGCCGATCATGGATGTGACGGAAGACGAATTCGACCGCGTATTCGCCGTCAACGTCAAATCGATCTTTCACATGACCAACGCGACGGTGCCGCTGATGCGCAAGCAGGGCGGCGGCTGCATCATCAATATCGGCTCGACCGGCGGCATCCGGCCGCGTCCGGGCCTGACCTGGTATAACGGCTCGAAGGGCGCGGTGAACCTGCTGTCGAGCGCGATGGCGGTGGAGCTTGCGCCGGACAAGATTCGCGTCAACTGCGTCGCGCCGGTGATGGGCGAAACCGCGCTGCTCGAAAGCTTCATGGGCGTGCCGGACACGCCGGAGAACCGCGCGAAGTTCATCGCGACGATTCCGCTCGGCCGCATGTCGCAGCCTGACGATATTGCCAAGGCGTGCGTCTATCTCGCGTCGGACGACGCCGGCTTTATTACCGGCGTGGTGCTGCCGGTGGATGGCGGCAGGACGATTTAGCGCTTGCCCTTGCGATCGACGCATTTCTTGGAGCGCTCGACGCCCGCTGCGGTCAGTCGCATGCCGCTGACTTCCTTGATCTGCCCTGCGGGGCACGAGCCGTCGTCGACATAGATCTTCTGACCGAGCCGGAGTTCGGTGATGTCGGTTTCACGTCCGACAATGTCAGCGCGCGCGGCGGCGATCAGCGCCACCGAGGCAATCGCTGCAAGCAACAGCGCGCGCGGGAAGGATGTCGCGGTCATTCGCGTCTCACTTGTTCTGAATCTTCAGCCCGTCGGGGCCGACGTTGATCTGCAGGCCCTGCGGCTTCTTGTTGTCCTGATAGACCTTGTAGCCGAGCACGGCGACCGCAATGACGAGAGCTCCGACGACGGCGTAGAGGATATTGCGATTGTCCATGTGGTCTCTCCAATGTGTCAATGCGAAACGGTCGATGAAAACAGATTGATGGTGCCGACGCCGGCGATGATCAGCGCGAGGCCGATCACGGCAGGCATGTCCAGCTTCTGGCCGAACCAGACAAGACCAACGAGTGTGATGAGCACGATGCCAAGGCCGGACCAGATCGCATAGGCGATCCCGACCGGCATGGTCCGCAGGACCAGCGACAGGAAATAGAACGAGGCCGCGTAGCCGATCGCTGTCAGGATCAGCGGCTTCGGCTTGGTGAATTGCTCCGACGCCTGCAGCGCGGAGGTTCCGATCACCTCAAGAATGATCGCGATGATGAGGTAGACGAAGGTCATGCCTCATCGTAGTCGGGCGGCCGTGATTCTGGTAGGCGCGGATGCCCCCGCGAACTTACAGCGGCGTTTAGTGCTTCGCGACAGTGTCCCGGACTTCAGTGCAGCACGCCGGGCATTCATAGATGAAGTCGACTCTCGCCAGGTCCCAGTGAGGATGCACCTCCCTGATTTCCATGGGAAGGCTCTGGCAGCTTGGACACACGGTCATGGCCGCGTGAAATATCTGCTGGTTGCGGTGATGCTGTGCATAGGCTGGCATGATTGCTCTCCTTGTATTTTGGGAGCTCATTTTCATCGCCGGCGATTAAGTCATCGATTGTCGCCGATGATGCGCCATCCTATCGCGCAAGCTCTAAACACCTCATCAACTCTTGCGAACGCACAAAGAACATCCGCACAAACTCGGCGTGTGTGACCGAATCTACACAGTTTGTGCCTTGGTTCGGTCATATTGTGACTGGGCTTTTGCGACATCGCCCATGTGCTGCTCCGCCCAGATGCGCAAGCCGTCAACGGTGTCGCTCAATGTGCGCCCCAGGGGCGTGATCGAATATTCTACTGTCACCGGAACGGTCGGCGTCACCTTGCGCTTCACGAGACCGTCACGCTCCAGTCCCTTCAGAGTCTGCGACGCCATTTTCTGCGTGAGGCCGCCGATCTCGCGGCGCAGTTCGTTGAAGCGCCACGGCCTGCGCGACAGCAGGATCAGCAACAATACGGTCCACTTGTCGGCGATACGGTCAAGCACCAGTCGGGTCGGGCAATCCTGCGCGTAGGGATTCGTCGGCCAGTTTCCGCGCTGAGCCTTGTTTCCACGTGCAGGTTTGGCGGGTGGTTTCTCAAAGGGGACCATGTCTCGGAAAGGTGCCTTCTTCACAGCGGCGTCGCGAGCGGGCATCTGATGTCCATTCGTTAGTTGGTATCCATTAGATACCACATCGCACAAGGGACGCAAATCATGAAAATCGCTTTGATCGGCGCGACCGGCCAGGCCGGCACGCCCATTCTCAAGGAACTCACCAGCCGCGGCCATCAGGTCACGGCCATCGTCCGCAATCCCGAGAAGGTGCAGGCGCAGGCGAACGTCACGCCGAAGAAGGGCAACGTCTTCGACAGGGATGGGCTCGCCGCGCTGCTTAAAGGGCACGACGTGGTCATCAGCGCCGTGCACTTCACGGCAAGCGACCCGCAGAAGCTGATCGACGCGGCGAAGGCCTCGGGCGCGAAGCGCTATCTGGTGGTCGGCGGTGCCGGCAGCCTCGAGGTCGCGCCCGGCGTCGCGCTGGTGACGACTCCGGAGTTTCCGGCTGCCTACAAGGCGGAGGCTTTCAAGGGCGGCGAGTTCCTCGCATTGCTGCGCAAGGAGAAAGACCTCGACTGGACGTTTCTCTCGCCGTCAGCACTGTTTTTCGACGGTCCTCGTACCGGCACATTCCGCCTCGGCAAGGATCAGCTTCTGACCACGGAGAAGGGCAGCAGCATCTCGTTCGCGGACTATGCAATCGCGCTCGCGGATGAAGTCGAGAAGCCCGCGCATTCAAGGCAGCGGTTCACGGTAGGGTATTGATCCTTGCAGGTCATCCTTCGGCCGCCGCAACAGGCGTGGCGGCCGAATGATTGAGGACATGCGGACTCTTTGCAGAATGACTGGCCGCAGACTTTTGGAGCGGTGCGTTACGGCCGTGCACTGGTTGCTTTTGGAGAACTGGCTGGCCCTCCGATGAGTTGTACGGCAATCCAGCAGACCAAACCCGCGAGCGGTATGGGTGCGAGCGGCGCGAAGACCAGAAGACCAAGCGCAGAGTCGGGATTAAGAAAGCTGGGATATGAACCGAACCAGAGCGGCATGCTGAGCACGGCCTGAACGATGCCGATGCCCTGGCCCGCATCGAAGACGTTGGACACCATATCGGGAGCCAGGAAGAACAGCGGCACGTTGAGTAAAGACATCACGGCTGCGGAAAGCCACATCGCGGACCGGGCCGACCGAAAGTTCGGCGCCAGCCGGCAAGTCACGTACAACGCAACAAACCCCCAGTTCATGACCGCGAAATCAAGGGGGAGCTGGAAAATGAATGATGAAAATCGATATCCGGATGGTCCGGCCTGCAACAGACCGGATTTGTAGCCGAGATAGAGAATTGTGGCGATTGCGCTCGGGCCGATTGAAACCGTCACGAACGCGATCAGAGGAACTTGAGTCCAGGCAAGCGACCGGCCGTTTGCAGAGATCGCGTGTCGTCCCTTGTAGCATGCGAGCAGTATCGCCAGCAGCAGCAAGGCGAGGGCGGCATACTTAAATCGGTCGGACATCATGAGCATTGTGTCACGCTTGTCTTGAGCAGGATGGCTGGAGCGGGTCGCCCCGTTCGTCCCCCATCTGTAGCGGCAGCTACGGAGAAATCATTGGTCGTTACTTCGCCGGCCGAGGTTCAACCGGCAGCCCGCACCCTCTGGGATGCTTACATGCGAGGTTATCGCATCCCTTCCAGCCGTCCCCTAAAGTTGGTTACACTCGTGCCAGTAATCCGTGCGGAAGACGCGGGCACGAAGGGACGAAACGATGGACGCCAAGACAACCTCGAACGAGGTCCAGCGCCGCATTCTCGATGCGGTGGACGAGGCCTTCGACCGGCAGATCGAGACGACGAAACAGTTCTCCGCCATTCCTTCGACACGCGGTGCGGAAGGTCCGTGTCAGGACATGATGCATGACCTGTTGCGTGCACGCGGCTACGAGGTCGACGACTGGCGTATCAATGTCGATGACCTGAAGGACCTGCGCGGCTTCGGTCCGATCGAGCACGATTTCTCCCGCGCGCGCAGCGTGGTCGGCACCTATCGTCCCGCGCGTGAGGCGGGCCGTTCGCTGATCCTGCAGGGTCACTGCGATGTGGTGCCCGCCGGGCCGCTCGACATGTGGGACACGCCGCCGTTCTCGCCGACCGTCAGGGACGGCTGGCTCTATGGCCGCGGCGCGGGCGATATGAAGTCCGGCACCATCGCCGCGCTCTACGCACTCGATGCGCTGCGCGCGGCAGGTCTCAAACCAACGGCGCGGATCCATTTTCAGTCCGTGATCGAGGAGGAGAGCACCGGCGTTGGCGCGCTCTCAACCGTGCAGCGTGGCTATCGCGCGGACTGCTGTTTCATTCCCGAGCCGACGGACGGCAGGCTGGTGCGCTCGCAGGTCGGGGTGATCTGGTTTCGCCTCAAGGTGCGCGGCAAGCCGGCGCACGTCTACGAGGCGGGCATCGGCGCGAACGCCATCAAGGCGGCGTACCATCTGCTTCAGGCGCTTGAAGCGCTGGAAGAGGACTGGAACAGGCGCGCCGCCAGCGACAGGCATTTCAAGGTCGTGAAGCATCCGATCACGCTCAATCCCGGCATCATCAAGGGCGGCGACTGGGCGTCCTCGGTGCCGGCATGGTGCGACGTCGATTGTCGGATTGCGGTGCTGCCCGGCTGGTCGATCGCGGACCATCAGGCCGAGATCGTCGCCTGTGTCGAAGCCGCCGCATCGCGGCATCCGTTCCTGGCCAAGAACCCGCCGGTGGTGGAGTGGTCCGGCTTCCTGTCCGAAGGCTATGAACTGACAGGCGCGGATGAACCCGAAGCCGTGCTGCGTTCGGTCTGTGAGACGGTCTATGGCGGACCGATGAAGGATCTGGCTTTCACGGCGCTGACCGATACGCGCTTCTATGGTCTCAACGCCGGTATCCCGAGCCTGTGCTTCGGCGCCAATGCCGAGGCGATGCACGGCTTCAACGAACGGGTCGAAATCGAATCGGTGCGCAAGACCACGCGGGCGATTGCGCTGTTCGTGGCCGGCTGGTGCGGCGTGGAGGCCGCGTGATCCGGGGCCGTGTGATGATGTTCATCAGTTACTTTAAGTCGCTCTCCGGCCCGGAAGCGGCTTCACTTTTTACATTAACAACAGGAGCGGCAGCGTGACCCTGCTTGAGATGATCCAGTCGCGGCCCATGCCGTTCGCCGCCCTGATGGGCGTGACATTCGTCGAGGCCGCCAGGGACAAGGTAGTCGCGACCATGGTGGTGCGCGAGGACCTCTGTACGCTGGGGCATTCGATCCATGGCGGCGCGGTGATGGCCTTCGCGGACTCCGTCGGGGCTGCCGCCACCATCATCAACCTGCCGCCCGACGCCAAGGGCACCACGACCATCGAGAGCAAGACCAACTTCACGGGGGCTGCCAAAGCGGGGTCGACCGTCAGGGCGACCACCACCCCGATCCATCTCGGGCGGCGCACCCATGTCTGGCAGACCCGGATTGAAACCGAGGAGGGGCGGTTGGTCGCCATCGTCACCCAGACCCAGATGATCTTGTGATAAATTGGCCCCGCCCGGCGAAATATTGATCCAAAACCCGCGAAATCAGCCGCCGGAACCTTCCGAACAAGCGACTGTGAGTTTCGCGGCGTTGCGCAATCGCGGCAGATTCAGGTAGATCAGCCCCTGACTGAAAGCGTGAAGACAACAGGTCTTTCCCGCAGGGGCAACGTCGCGCCTGCCGACCGAGAAAACATAAGATGAATGCGCTTGTCCGGATTGCCCTGAGCCGACCCTATACTTTCGTCGTGCTCGCGGTCCTGCTGCTGATCGTCGGGCCGCTGGCGGCCCTGCGCACGCCGACTGACATCTTCCCCGAAATCCGCATCCCTGTGATTGGTGTGGTGTGGCAGTACACCGGCCTGCCGCCTGACCAGATGTCCGGCCGCATCGTGACGCCGTTCCAGCGCGCGCTGACCACGACGGTCAACGACATCGAGCACATCACGGCGAACTCGTACAACACTTACGGCGTCATCAAGATCTTCTTCCAGCCGAACGTCGACATCCGCACGGCGAATGCGCAGGTCACCGCGATCGCGCAGACCATGCTGAGGCAATTGCCCGCCGGTTCGACGCCGCCGCTGATCCTGAACTACAGCGCCTCGACGGTGCCGATCATCCAGCTTGCGCTCGGCGGCGAGGGGCTGACCGAACAGAACATGTTCGACATCGCCACCAACCAGTTGCGCACGCCTCTTGTCACCGTGCCCGGCGCGGCGATCCCGTGGCCGTTCGGCGGCAAGCAGCGCCAGATCCAGCTCGACATCAATCCGACCGCGATGCAGGCGCTCGGCCTGTCCGGACAGGACGTCGCCAACGCGCTCGCCGCGCAGAACCTGATTACGCCGGTCGGCACCCAGAAGATCGGCAACTTCGAATACAACATCCAGCTCAACAACGCGCCGCGCAAGATCGAGGAGCTCGGCAACCTGCCGATCAAGGTCGTCAACGGCGCGACGGTCTATATCCGCGATGTGGCGCAGGTGCGCGACGGCAACCCGCCGCAGACCAACATCGTTCATGTCGACGGCACGCGATCGGTGCTGATGATGGTGCTGAAGGCGGGCGCGACGTCGACGCTGGATATCATCTCCGGCATCAAGCAGAAGATCATCGACACCAAGGACCAGTTGCCGGAGCAGTTGCGCGTCAATCTGCTTGGCGACCAGTCGATCTTCGTGCGCGGCGCCATCGCCGGTGTCGCCTTCGAGGGCGTGCTGGCGGCGGCGCTGACCAGCATCATGATCCTGCTGTTCCTCGGAAGCTGGCGCTCGACCCTCATCATCGCGATCTCGATCCCGCTCTCGGTGTTCGGGGCGATCATCTGTCTGTCGGCGGTCGGCGAGACGCTCAACATCATGACGCTCGGCGGCCTCGCGCTCGCGGTCGGTATTCTGGTCGACGACGCCACCGTGACCATCGAGAACATCAACTACCATCTCGAACACGGGATGGAGGTCGAGCCCGCCATCCTCGAGGGCGCGCGCCAGATCGCGACGCCTGCCTTCGTCACGCTGCTCTGTATCTGCATCGTGTTCGTGCCGATGTTCTTCCTGACCGGCGTGTCGCGCTTCCTGTTCGTACCGATGGCGCTCTCGGTGATGTTCGCGATGACCTGGTCGTTCATCCTGTCGCGCACGCTGGTGCCGACGATGGCGAAGTATCTGCTGCATCCGCACCCGCATGACGAGAACGGCAATCCGCTGCCTCCGCCGGAAAGCCGCAATCCGCTGGTGCTGTTCCAGCGCGCATTCGAAAAGCGTTTCGAACGGGTGAGGGACGTCTATCACGGCCTGCTGCATATGGCGCTCGGCCATCGCAAGGTGTTCGTTATCGGCTTCCTCGGCTTCGTCGGGGTCTCGTTCCTGCTGGTGCCGTTCCTCGGCCGCAACTTCTTCCCGTCGGTCGATACCGGGCAGATCCTGATCCACGTCCGCACCCAGATCGGGACGCGGGTCGAAGAAACAGCCAACAAGCTTGCCGATATCCAGAAGGTGATCCGGCAGGTCATTCCGTCCGACAAGATCGAGACCATGGCCGACAACATCGGCATGCCGATCTCGGGCATCAACCTGACCTACAACAACACCGGCGTGATCGGCCCGCAGGACGGCGACATCCAGATCAAACTCAAGGAAGATCACAAGCCGACCGAGGAATATGTGCGCGAGCTGCGCGAAAAGCTGCCGCGCGAATTCCCCGGCGTCTCGTTCGCGTTCCTTCCCGCCGACATCGTCAGCCAGATCCTGAACTTCGGCTCTCCGGCGCCGATCGACATTCAGGTGCGCGGCGCGAATACGGTTGAGAATTTCAGGTACGCCAATGACCTTCTGCGGCGGATCAAGCTGATTCCGGGTGTCGCCGATGCGCGCATCCAGCAGTCGCCGAACAATCCGAGCTTCGACGTCAATGTGGACCGCACCCGCGCACAGTATGTCGGTCTGACCGCGCGCGACGTGACCAACAGCATGGTGGTGAACCTCGCCGGCAGCTCGCAGGTTGCGCCGACGTTCTTTCTCGATCCGAACAACGGCGTATCCTATTCGATTGTGATGCAGACGCCGCAGTACCAGATCGACTCGCTGAACAAGCTGGAGGCGCTGCCGATTTCCTCCGCCGGAATTGCGACGGCGCCGATGCTGGGCGGCATCGCCGACATCAAGCGCTCCTCCTCGAGCGCGGTGGTCTCGCAGTATGACATCCAGACCATGGTGCAGATCTTCGCCACGCCGCAGGGCCGCGACCTGGGCGCCGTTGCAGCGGACATCAACAAGGTGATCGCGGAAACCGCCAAGGATCTTCCGCGCGGCAGCCGCGTGGTCTTGCTGGGGCAGGTGGAGACGATGAACAGCGCCTTCGCCGGCCTGCTGTTCGGCCTGCTCGGCGCGATCGTGCTGATCTACCTTCTGATCGTGGTCAACTTCCAGTCGTGGTCCGATCCGTTTGTGATCGTCTCGGCGCTGCCCGCCGCGCTTGCGGGCATCGTGTGGATGCTGTTCGCGACCCATACAACGCTGTCGGTTCCGGCGCTGACCGGCGCGATCATGTGCATGGGCGTGGCGACGGCGAACTCGGTGCTGGTGATCGCTTTCGCCCGCGAGCGCTTTGACCAGCTCGGCGATCCGGTCGCGGCCGCGCTCGACGCCGGTTTCGTCCGGTTCCGCCCCGTGCTGATGACGGCGCTTGCCATGATCATCGGCATGACCCCGATGGCTCTGGGAATGGGCGAGGGCGGCGAGCAGAATGCGCCGCTCGGCCGCGCCGTGATCGGCGGCCTGATTTTCGCAACGACCGCCACATTGCTGTTCGTACCGGTGGTGTTCAGTATGGTTCACAAGAAGAAGCAACAGCCCGCGACATCCGCGACGGCGCCGGAGATGGTTCATGCAACCTGACAAGACCTCGTCAGTCTCGCCACGCAAGCTGAGGCTCTATGGCACCGTCGCCATCGGCGTGCTTGCAGCCGTTGTTGTCAGCGGGATCATCACCCGCTCGAAGGGCGACGCCAACCTCAAGGAATGGACCGACGCGCAGGCGATCCCGTCGGTCGCGGTCGCGCTGCCGGGCACCAAGCCGCTCAACGCGACGCTCGACCTGCCGGGACGTCTGGAGGCCTATTCGCGTGCGCCGATCTACGCGCGCGTCAGCGGCTATCTCAAGAGCTGGAGCGCCGATATCGGCGCTCAGGTCGCGGCCGGACAGAAGCTTGCCGAAATCGAAGCGCCGGACCTCGACCAGCAACTTTTGCAGGCTCGCGCGGACCTCGCGAATTCGCAGGCGGCGGCCAAGCTGTCCGCTGCCACGCTCGCGCGCCGCAAGACGCTGCTGGCGTCGAACTTCGTCTCGCAGCAGGAAATCGATGAGCGTTCGGCCGATCTCGCCAGCAAGGAAGCGCAGGTCAACGCGATGAGCGCGAACGTGCAGCGGCTCGAGGCGCTGGCGAGCTACAAGAATGTCACCGCGCCGTTCGATGGCGTGGTTACCGAACGCAACACCGACGTCGGTGCACTGATCAACGGCGGCACCGGCTCGGGTGCGGCGATGTTCGTGGTGTCCGACGTCAAGAAGCTGCGCCTCTATGTGAACGTGCCGCAGAACTATCTGCCCGGCATCAGGATGGGCGCGAAAGCGGTCGTCACGGTGCCGGAATATGCGGGCCGCACCTTCCCGGCGACCATCGAGGCGTCGTCGCAGTCGGTGGATGTTTCGTCCGGCACGACCCGCATGCAGCTTGCGATCGAGAACCCGAAGGGCGAATTGCGTCCCGGCGCCTTCGCCAACGTCAAGCTGGCGCTGTCCAGCGATGCGCAGCCGCTGAGCATTCCGGCGAGCGCACTGGTCTTCAACAACAGCGGATTGCGCGTGGCCACGGTGACCGCCGGCGACAAGGTGCTGTTCAAGACCGTGACCATCGCACGCGACCTCGGCCGCGAGATCGAGATCGCCAGCGGACTGTCGCCCGATGACCGGATCATCATCACTCCGCTCGACGGTATTGCGGACGGCGATCAGGTCCGCATCGCGGGAGCCGGCAAGGACGGCACGCCGCGGACCAGTTCCAACTCCACCACCAAGACCGAGTAGCTCGCCTTCCTTTGGATGAGCCTGGTTCCAGGGACCGCTCTGGATTGCGTGAGCTTTTTGTCGCGGTTCACCTGTCCGGAAAACCTCTACGGTGAACCGTGGTGAATCTCATGCAATCACTTCTGGAAGCAGCGGGCAGTTTCAGGCTCGGCCCTCATCTGGTCGCGCTGACCATAGCTTACGTGCTGGCGCTGCCGATCGGCTGGAATAGGGAAAAGGAAGAGCGGAGTGCCGGCCTGCGGACCTTCCCGCTGGTTGCGCTGGCGACCTGCGGCATCGTGCAGGCCACCGAGCACATTCTCGCAGGTCACCCCGAAGGCACGGCACGGATCATCGAGGGCCTGATGACCGGCATGGGCTTCATCGGCGGCGGCGCGATCCTCAAGACCGAGAATACGGTGCGGGGCACGGCGACAGCCGCCAGCCTCTGGGCCACGGGCGCCACCGGCGCGGCGGTAGGGCTCGGCGCCTACGACGTCGCCGTGGTCATTTCACTGTTCACGTTCCTTACGCTCTGGCTGCTGGCCCCCTTGAAGCAGGAAGCCAAGAGGTAAAAATCCGGCACGGGGTAAGCGCGCCGAATTGCTTTGGTTGGAGCGGGCTACCGGCCCACCTTACCCGGGTAGCCGGGATTGGACGTGCTGTCGCCGGGGAGGCCGCTCGGCGACGCGCCGGTCCCGATTTTCCCGGGCGTCGATGTGTTCGGCACGCCAGGCTGGTTGACCCCGGTGTTGCTGCCGGTGGTCCCCGGTGACGGAGCCGTTGCTGCAGGTGGTGGAGTTGCCGGTGAGACGCCAGGCGAACCCGCACCCGAGCCGCCCGGCGAGGAGGGCGGAGCAACCTGAGCGGACGCCGCAATCGTCGAGGCCGCAAGCGAGGCGGCGATGATCGTTGTCAGAAGCAATTTACGTCGCATTAGAACCTCCGTTGCTACTGGAGGCTCAACACATCGTGCGGCACACCGTTCCGGTCCGGCCGCGTGATGCCTGCCGGAAGACCATGCCGAGAAAATAATCATCGTGCTGCTGTTCGCGTCTTGGAACCTTCACCGAAAAAGCGCATTGTGATGTCTGCCGTCCCAGAGATGAGTGTCATGCGTACCGTTGTTGCTCTCGCACTTCTTTGCACCGTCTCCGCGCCGTGCCTGGCGCAGGAATTGTCACCCAACTTCCTGAAAAAAGAACCTTATTTCCTCTCGCCGTGGTCCGTCGTCTATGTCGACAACGGGAGCTGCGGTGTAGGCAAGGTTATGAAGGTCACGGGTGCCCTCGGTGCGCTCCGGCGCAAGAAGGCTTGCGTCCCGATGGGACGCGAACAGGCCTCGCGCGCCGTCGCGATCCCCTGATCCTCTGGCTAACTGCGTTTTTTCCATAGCTCGACCAGCGGGCCGCGCGATCCGTAGACCGGATCGGTGTCCGGCAGCGCGACTTCCGGAATGCTCTGGACTGCAAGGCGATAGTTTTCCGGGGTGGGACGCGAGATCTGCATCTGCGGGCCGGGCGGGTAAGCGCCTACCACGACGAAGTCGTCACTCGCCGACAGCCGCTGGTGACCGGTGCCTGCGGGCAGGATCGCAACATCGCCCTTTCTGATCTCAAAATCTTCGCCATGGTCGCCGCCGAAGCGAACCAGCGCCCGGCCGCGCGCGACGCCCAGCACTTCGTGGACCGTCGCATGATAGTGGAGATAGTCGAAAATACCGTTGCGCCAGGTCTGGCCCCAGCCATTGGCGTGGAACGTGTCCTCGATGGCCTGTTCCGGATTACCGTTTTCGAGTGCGATCGCGCTCTTGTAGAGCAGGAACGGCAGCCGGTTGTTCGGGACCGATCCATCATCCGCAAAGACGAAGGATACAGGCTTGATCTTGAACGATGGCGTCGAGGGATCCGAATGATAGGTCACAGTCATGGGGGCCGAATCCATGGTTCCGTCATCAGATGGGGGATTTTGCCGGCGGCGAATGCCTGCGCGGCGGGGTCGCACATACAACACGGCAGCGGCGGCTATGTTCCCGCGGCCTTGCCGCCGGGTCGGCGTCTCAAGGCCAAAAGCAGAGGGCGCCGCGAGATGATCGCGACGCCCTGATGATGTGTCAGATGTCTGATGGCGTTAGCTGCGTCAGTCGGCTTTCAGGACGCTGCCGAACTGGTCCCAGCTCTTGCCGTTCCACTTCTGCAACTGAAGCTGTGTGTAGGCCTGATTGACCGTCTCGCTTGTGTTGACCTTGATTCCCGGCAGCGCGGTCGGCAGCGTCAGATCCTTGATGCTCTTGCTCTGCTTCAGGATGTTTTCGCGCGACAGATCGTTGCCGCTTTGCTTGATCAACTGCTCGAGGATCATGCCCTGCTGGTAGCCAAACATATAGTTCTGGTCAGCGAGGTCGGCTCCGGGGAGATACTTCTGTGCGAAGGCGATGAAGTCCTTCACACCCTGGTCATCCTTCCACTTCGGATCTGTCGGCTCTTTCTGGAAGCCCGCAGTTACTACACCCACCACCTTGTCGAGACCAACAGGCACGAAGGTTGCGCCGATCGAGGCCCCGACGAAGTTGACGACGGTGAGCGGTTTCCAGCCCATCTCGTTCATCTTGCGGAGAGCCTGCGCCGCGAATTTCGGCGTTCCCGCAAACAGGAATGCGTCGGGTGCGCTCGCCTTGAGGTTCACGACCTGTGAATCCACTGTCGGGTCGGCGACTTCATAGGGGATCGCAACGAGCTTGGTTGCGGCCTCGTCCTTGTAGGACGCCTTCATCGCGTTGAGGAAGTCCTTACCGAAGTCGTCGTTCTGATAGAGGATTCCGACCTTCGCGTTCGGCAGCTCCGCGCGGAAGTATTTCGCATAGACCTTGCCTTCGGTGTCGTAGCTCGGCAGCGACGTGGTGGTCAGCGGATACTCTTTGCTGTCCGTAAACTTGGTCGCGCCCGTTGTAATGAAGGCGGAGGGTATTTTCTTGCCGGTCAGATACTTGTTGGTTGCCGAGTTCGACGGAGTACCGAGCTGGCCGAACATGAAAGCGACCTCGTCGCTTTCGATCAGCTTGCGGGTGTGTTCGACCGCCTTCGGCGGGCTGTAGGCGTCGTCATAGGTGATGAGATTGATCTTGCGGCCGTTGATGCCGCCGCGGTCGTTGATCTGGTTGACATAGGCGATCAGCCCCTTACCGGCGTTGCCCAGCGCCGATGCCGGGCCACTGAAGGGGAAGGTCGCTCCGACCTTGATCTCGGTGGCGGTGACGCCAGGGGCGTCCGCCGCGACAGCAGCCGTGGTCAGCGTGAGCGATGCGGCAAGCGCGGCGAATAATATCCTCGACATAGTGGTTCTTTCTCTCCCGTGAGCCGCCCGTCCATCGATGCGGATTATTAGTTCGATTTTAGAACTTGAAATTAGCTTCCGCGAAAAGGGGGTGCAAGTGGAAAAAATCCATTGCTAAAGGAGATTTGTGCGACATAAGCGCCGCGAATGTGGGTCAATACCGGCCTCAGTATCGATTCTGGACTGTCAGGTCGGCTCAAGCGGTGGTCAACCGCCGCGGCGTTCGGCGAATTCGTAGCGGTCGCGGATCATGGTGTTGAAGAAATCGCCCTTCGAAGCAGCCCGGCAGAACTGGAAATAGACCTCGCCGGGAACGCCGAAATAGCTGTAGGACCGTCCGCTCGTGAAAGTGACGTGAAGCTCGCGCGCCGGCGCGTTATAATCGATGCGCGAAATCACGCTTGATGCGACCTGCGGCATGCGGCCCCTCGATGATCCCAGCCTGCCGAATATGGGGTGCGGAACGAACCATACCAACCCGCGAACGTGTCCGAGACGGACCAGTCCGAGAGATGCCTGATGAGCCCGACAACCGTCAAACCGAAAACCACCACCAAGACCAAGGTCAAGCTGGAGCGGCCGCCGCTCTACAAGGTGATCCTGCTCAATGACGACTACACGCCGCGCGAATTCGTCGTCAGCGTGCTGAAAGCAGTTTTCCGCATGGGCGCGGAGACGGCAAGCCGCGTGATGCTCACCGCGCATCAGAAGGGCGCCTGCGTCATCGCGGTCTACACGCGCGATGTGGCCGAGACCAAGGCCAAGGAAGCGACTGAGCTCGGCAAGGCCAAGGGCTATCCGCTGTTCTTCACGACGGAGAAGGAAGAATAGGCGGGGCCGCTTTCATACGGTCAGCCTGCTGAAATCGTAAATCATGGCTGCCAGTCCGGGGCCTCGCCTTGCCTGCGCGCCGCTCCGGACGGTAGCGTGCGGCGATGACATCCGATCCCGCAACGATCCTGCCGCCATTGTTCGCGTGCCTCGAGACGCTCGGCGTTATCGCGCGTCACCTCGATCCCCAGACCTTCGGTGAAGTGATGGAGGCGGCCGGCACGCCGGACGCGGCGTTGCGCGCGGCCTATTCGGACTTCAAGCCGTCCGATGCATCGGACGACGTCGGCAAGCGGCTTGTCGCCGCAAGCGATGAAGCCCTGTCGGCGTTCGCAGAATTGCGTGCGGCGCTGGACGGCGGCGACATCCGCTCCGTATTCAAGGCCCTGCGCCATCTGCCGCGTGCGCAGGAGGCGCTTTATCCGCTGGCCTCGATGATCCCGGCGGTGAACGGCTTCTTTCTCGATTCATCCCTGCGCTCCGACGCCGACGTCCTTGCGCGAAGCATGCAGCCGCCGCGTGAGGGCGTGACCGGCGTGATGCACTTCGACAACGAACCGCGCACGCGCGGCGGCTTCTCGCTCTACGTGCCGGAAACCTACACGCCGGATCGCGCGTGGCCGCTGGTGGTCGCCCTGCACGGCGGCAGCGGACATGGCCGCGGCTTCCTGTGGACCTGGCTGCGCGACGCGCGCAGCTTCGGTGCGATCCTTGTCGCGCCGACATCAGCAGGCAATTCGCTGGGCAGCACGTGGGCGCTGATGGGCGACGACAACGATACGCCGAACCTCGCGCGCATCGTGGAGCAGGTCAGCGCGCAATGGAATATCGATCCCGACCGGCGGCTGCTGACAGGCATGAGCGACGGCGGCACGTTCTGCTATGTCAGCGCGCTCGATAGCGGCTCGCCCTTCACGCATCTCGCGCCGGTGTCCGCGACGTTTCATCCGATGCTGATTTCGATGGCCGACGCGCAGCGCATGCAGGGGCTGCCCATCTATCTGGTCCACGGCGCGCTGGACTGGATGTTTCCGGTCGAGGTGGCGCGGCAGGCGCAGCGTGCGCTGAGCGCGGCGGGCGCGAACGTGACCTATCGCGAGATCGACGATCTCGCCCATACCTATCCGCGCGAGATCAACGCGCCGCTGCTGGACTGGCTGAAGGCATAGCGGTGCGGGCCGTTGTCGGGGTATAACGGGCCATGAAGCGACCCGGGTTCCCGATGAAGCAGACCTTAGTTTCAATTGCACATATTTTCAGCATCGCCGCAGCCGCGCTGATCGCCGCCGCCAATCACGCGCCAGCGCATGCGCAGTCCGCCGATCTGGTGCTGTGCGACCGGCTCGCCGCCGATCCTGCCGATCCGGACAAGCCCGCCGATGTGAAGGGCGTTGCCAGCGTCGCGGCGGCCGATGTCGCGACCGCGATCAAATTCTGCAAGCAGGCCTCCGGCACGCGGCGCGCGATGTATCAGCTTGGCCGCGCCTACGCGGCGAACAACCAGAGCGGTGAGGCGATCGGCGCGTGGCGCAAGGCCGCCGACAAGGGCAGCACGTCGGCGATGGTCGAGCTCGGCGTCGCCTATGCGACAGGGGCGGGCATCGCGAAAGACGAAGCCGCGGCAGCCAAGCTGTTCGAGCGAGCCGCGCAGGGCGGCAATCCACGCGGTGTCAGCAATCTGGCTGCACTGTCGGGCAAGGGCGGTGCTGCACCTGCCGATGCGGCCCGCTCGCGCAGCCTGCTGGCGAAAGCGGCGGAGACCAACGCGGAGGCGCAGTTTCAACTGGGACTGATGTTGCAGGATGGCGTCGGCGGTCCGAAGGATGACGCGGGCGCGCGCACCCTGTTCGAGAAGGCGGCGGCACAGGATCATCCCGGCGCGCTGGAGCGGATGGGTGCATTCGCGAAGGAAGGCCGCGGCGGTCCGCAGGATTCGAGCGCAGCGAAAACCTACTACGAGAAATCCGCAGCGCTCGGCAACGAGGACGCCAAGGCCGCGCTCAAGCGTGCGCAATGTCCCTACGTGCTCAAGGACAAGTCCGGCAAGGTTGTCACCAATCTGTGCTTCTGACGATCTGCAGACGCGCGTTAGCGCTCGCCCGCTCTTTGCTCGCGAACGACGTGCGCGCTGATCGCGGTCTCGGTTGCGTGCGGACGCTGCGTCTTTCCCGCATACGGATTGAAGTTAAAAATCTCCAGGCTGCGCAGATGCGTCGATGCCCGCGAGACGAAAACCGGCGTATCGCCGGAGATCGCCCGAAGGGTCTGGTGCCCGCAGCCCGTGCAGGCGTAGGTGAATTCCAGCTTGGTCATCGCCCAGCGTACGTCCATCACCTCCATGAGGTGACGCCGGCATTCCGGGCACACGATCACGGCCGGCTTGGCATCCCGGAGCGGCACGTTTTCGAGCATCTGGACTCTCCTTCCTGACCGAAGGACGGCGGATATAGACGTCTGAAAGCCCTTGCGAAATCGCAAGCACCGGCGACGGCCTCAGTTTACCGCCATGCAGGGGGTAACTCCCGGGAACTGTTGCGATATGCACAGGAAAGGTGGGTCTGCTAGAGTGGTTCGGTCGGCATTGTCCACAGGGAGCGGGGATGCGAACCATGAAATTTCTTGTCGTATGTCTCGCGGCGACGGTCGCCGTTCTGGTCGATGCGGACTCATCGCCCGTGGCTGCGCAAACCTTCCAGAGCTTCACGTGCGCCGACGGCGCGAGTTTCACGGCGGCCTTCCTCAAGTACGATCCGAAACAGGTCCATCTGCAACTCGACGGCAAAGCTGTCGCGCTCAGGAAGCGCTTCACGCTGACGGGTTCGCGCTACACCGGACGCGGCGTCACGCTGACGATGAACAAGTCCGGCACCATCCTGCGTCACGGCAAGCGCGGGCCGACCCGATGCACCGCGCAGTGATGACGAGGACTATTTGACCGCCGCGATGCAATCGATCTCGATGTCGAAATGTCCCGGCCATGCGGGCACGCAGACGAAAATACGGGCAGGCGGATTGTCCGGAAAGTATCTGGCGTAGATTGCGTTGACTGCCGCGAACTTCTCGACCGACGTGCAATAGACGTTGCACTTGAGAACGTTATCCAGCGACGACCCTGCCGTCTCGACACACAGCTTCAGTTGATCCAGCACGAGTTCCGTCTGGCGCTCGATCGGTGCATCGACGACGTCGCCCGTGGCCGGATCGAATGGCGGAAAGCCGGAGACGTAAATCGTGTCGCCGTGCCGCGTTACGGCGGAAGTCGGCGCTTTCCATCGCTCCAGATATGTGGAGAGCGGTTCGACGCGAATGATCTCACGAGGCATGAGCGAAGCTCCAGTCATAATTCGATCTGAACAGCATACGACGAAGAGCAGCCAAATCATTTCGACGCCGGTCGAACCATCTGCGGCGTCGCGTCCGCGATCGCAAGACCGCCCCTGTGACAAACTCTGGCCTCAATATCTCGCCACGCTTCAACTGCGCCGCAGGGTGGGGACTCGTCGGCGCGACATGGGGTGTTTGCGTAAAAATCTGAATCAACAAGGCCTTGACCGGCCATCGATGACTCATGGGTTCAACAAGCCTGGGGAGGCGACATGAAATCAGCGAGGGAAACCGCCGCGCGCAGTCTTGCGCATCTGGGAATTATTGCGGCCTTTGCTGTCATCGCCATCGTGGTTTTCTTGCGCTGAGCAGCGCGATCCCAGCAGCGATCACAGGCCCAGGAACTTGAATGGCTCCGCCACTATGAACTCTTTGCTGGTTTCGCCAGCAAACACATTTGTTTGGTTCGGCCCCAGATCGAGTCTCTTGACCTTGCCGGTTTCCGTGGAGAAGTCGATTGTCTTGAGATCGACCCAAAACGTATTCGGCGTCAATGCCGACTCGAAGAAGTATAGCTTGCGCTTGTGGTCAGCGACCGTGCGCCAGCGGGTCGAGGAGATGTTGGGCTGGTCGGGGGTCGTAATGCCGAACGGGACCGAAGTATTGCGGATCACGCTGAATACACTGGCCAGTGCCACAACCGGGTCTTCACTCTTCGGGATGGCATTCACGTAGAACGAGGCGCGGGCAAAGCGGTCGGAGGCACGGTTCGTCCCCGGCAGAAACACGGTGCCACCAATCTCCTTCCAGTAGGCATTTAGCGCAAGCTGTTGGTCGAATGTCGGTGAATTGGTCATCACCTGATATTCGCGGCCATGATGGATGACCTGCTTGCCGCCGATATATTCGATGATGGCGCTGTCCCCGCTCGCGTCCGATAACGAAAGATGCAGCGTCGCAAGCCGATCCTGTCCGGGGACCGTGTCAGTCACGATTGTAAATGGCTCCTGCCGCAGCGTTTCGACGGCTTCCGCGACGGTCGCGAAATTGTCGAGCGCATACTGCGCCCAGGCGGCGATAGTGAGACCGGGCTTGGTCTGGTCGAACTTCGGATATTGCGACTCCACGAGCCACAACACGTTTGCCATCAGGCCTCTTTCGTTCATGCCGTCAGTGGTCGAAATCTCATAGCCTGATGCAATGACGCTGCCGTACTTTGACGTCCACTTGATTGAATTGGGACCGGCTTCGCCGCTGCGTTTCATGCCGCGCGGAAATATCCAGAGATTGGTCTGAACATCGACCTTCCAGTCCATCGAACGCGCCGTGATGACGTCGTCACCATGGCCAAGATAAACCAGCCGTGTGCAGGCATTGGCGACGGAAGAGACTCCGAAGACTGCAGCGATCAGTGCCGCGGTGGCATCACGCCACAAGGATGATTTTCGGGCCATCATCAAATCCTCCGGATTTTAGTTCGGACCAAGGTCGTCACGGCGAACAATAAGCACGCACTATCATTTCGCAATATCCGGCGACCGGAGTGAGATGTGCTCAATTCGGTCTTGTCTCGTGCCTTAACTTCGATAGGCTTGTGAATTCTCAATCCGGGGCAGGCCCATGACCGACCGAATTCTCGTTCTCTACGGGTCTTACCGTTCTGACCGGATGGGCATTCGCCTTGCGAATTTCATCGTCAAAAGCCTGCGTGAGCGCGGCGCCGACGTCGAACTGATCGATGCCAAGGCCGTCGGCCTGCCGATGCTGGACCGGATGCGCAAGGAATATCCGAAGGGTGAAGTGCCTGCGGCACTGGAGGAGCTTGGACAGAAGATCATCGCCGCCGACGGCTTCGTGTTCGTCACCGGCGAATACAACTGGGGACTTCAGCCGGGCCTGAAGAATCTCACCGATCATTTTCTGGAGGAATGGTTCTGGCGGCCTGCCGCCATTGCCAGCTATTCAGCCGGACGGTTCTCCGGCGCGCGAGCTGCGCTGGCGTGGCACGGCACGCTGTCGGAGATGGGCATGGTGGTGACCTCTTCTACCATCGCGGTCGGGCCGATCGGACAATCGCTGTCTGAGACAGGCGAGCCGACAGGGCCGGGCGGCGAGGCGCTCAAAAAATCCTTCCCGCGTTTCGCCGATGACCTGATGTGGTGGGTCGAGGCCGCCAAGACCCAGCGCGCGAAGAAAGCGCCACCGTATTAGGGCGCGGAGGCGGGATCTAACCCATCGAAGGAGTCATCCGCCATGCATATCATTCGAAAACTTCGTGAGTCAGGCGACGCCACCGTGGCTGACTACGAAAAGATTCTCGCCGCAAATGTTGTTTTTCACAGCCCGGTGTTGATACGGACCATTGAAGGTCGTGAGGTCCTTGCAAAGATCTTCGCGACTTCCACCACGCTACGAGAAGGTGCCTATACAGGTGAGTGGAAGCTGGACGACCGAAGAACCTTGCTGAGATGGAAGGGTAAAATTCAGGGTCACGAGCTGGAAAGCTTCGATCTTATCGAAGAAAACGACGAAGGACTCATCGTTGATCGCACCATAGCTTTTCGTCCGATGCCCGCAGCGAAACTTTTCCGGGATGCCATGCGAACCGCTATGGGAGGCTCTATTCCGGACGATTTCTGGGAATATACAAGCTAGAATTTAGTGGACGGCGATGTCGTTCGCTGGGATGTCGGTCGTTTTCAGAGTGAAGCCGAGCTTCCGCGAGCCGTGCCGACAGAACGAGTCCCAGTTTAAGGCTTGGGGTCGCGCGCGATCAGCAGAAACGCCGAGAGTGATGCGCCGATGCAAAGCATCGCGGCGCAAACGCTCGCGATCCCAAACGCGGTGGGGAGCGAGGATCCCATCGTAGCCAGGACTCCGCCGATCAGCGCTGTTGTCACAAGGCCGCCGGTGCGTGCCACCGCGCTGTTGAGTCCGGACGCTGCGCCGACATGATGCTCGTCCACTGACATCAGGACCGCAGTCGTCAACGGGGCAACGGCGCCTGCCATGCCGAGCGCGATGACAATCATTGCCGGCAGCACATCGCGCCAGTAGCTCTGCGCTGCGCCGATCCGCATCGCGAGCAGAAAGCCTAGCGCGACGACAAGAGGTCCGATGATCAACGGCCATCGCGGACCGGTTCTGGCCGCGAATGCGCCCGCGAGCGGCGAGGCCACGGCAATCACCAGAGGCAACGGCAGCAGTGCCGCACCGGCCTGCGTTGCGGAATAGCCGCCGGCCGTGATGAGCACGAACGGCACCAGCACGAACAGACCGCCGAGCGCGCCGTAGAGCAGGAACGTCAGCAGCGTGAGGCCGACGAAGCTCGGCGAGCCGAACAGCACCAGCGGCATCATCGCCCTGTCGCCGCGGCGATGTTCCGCCCACACGAACGCGATCAGGAATACCCAGCCCGCCGCCATCAGCGCCACGGCGAATAGCGACCAGCCATGCGCCGAGCCTTCGGTCAGCCCCCAGGTGGTGAGTCCGAGCCCGAGGGTGGCGAGCAGCGCGCCGGCGCTGTCGAGCGCCTCCGTTTGCTCTTCGCGGTCGATGGGCACGGAAACAGTGGCCAGCCAGATGGCGGCGAACGCCAGCGGCAGGTTGACCAGAAACGCAAAACGCCAGCTCCCGATATCGATCAGCCATCCGCCGAGCACGGGACCGACCGCCCCCGCGGCCGCCCCCGTCGCGGCCCAGATGCCGATGGCGCGCCCTTTGGCTTCGCCGGAAAATGTTTGTCCGAGGATCGCGAGGCTGTTCGGCATCAGCATCGCGGCACTCGCACCCTGGATGAAGCGCGCGGCGAGCAGCCATCCTAGCGTCGGGGCCAATGCACATGCCAGCGAAGCAATTGCGAACAGCGCGACGCCTGCGATCAAGAGCCGCCTGCGGCCATAACGGTCTCCCGCCGCGCCGCCGAGCAGCAACAGTGCGCTGAGCGGCAGGAGATAAGCGTTGACCACCCACTGCAACTGGCTCGAGTCGGCGCGGAAGTCAGCCCCGATCGCGGGCAGTCCGACATTGACCACCGAGCCGTCGATGAAGGCGAGGCTCGACGCCAAAATCGTTGTTGCAATGACGAGGTTCGGACGATCCGCATGATCGATGCATGCCTGCGCCTGGGCGCTGGCGACATCACAGGAAGAATGGAGAGCGTTACTCATCCCGGCCTTTTACGGCAAACGGTATCATTTAACGACCTCGAAACGATCAGGTCGTATGATCGGCTGTTTTTTGAAAGTCATTTTCCCGTCTGCTTTAGCTCAGGATTTGCTGTGCACAATCATTTCATTCAGGAACTGCAGGCCGCCATCGGCAACAGATCGGCCGATCGCCGGGTCACTACGTTGCGGAAGGTGACGGATCTCTTCCTCGATCAGGGAAGCCGCCTCGGTCTGGCGCAGATCGAAATCTTCGACAGTCTGCTTCTTGGTTTTATCGGCGATTGCGACGTCGACGTGCTTGTGGAGCTCAGCCGGAAACTCGCGCCCGTGCCGTTCGCGCCGGTCTCTGTTGTGCGCAAGCTGGCAAGCGATCTCAACGTCACCGTCGCGAGTCCGGTGCTGACGCAGTCGCCCGTGCTGTCCGGCGATGACCTCCTTGAGATCGCGACATCGCGCGGGCAGGGACATCTGCTAGCCATCTCCGGCCGCGCAAAAATCGACACCGCGTTGACACAGGCCCTGATCGATCTCGGTGACAGGGATGTGCTGCGCCGTGTGGCGGGCAACGCGGGCGCGGCGATCTCGCGCGCGGGATTGTTACGGCTTGTTGCAGCCTCCAAGGGCGATCCACTGCTGGCGGAGAAAACCGGGCTGCGCGCCGATCTGCCGGTCCGGCTGCTGCATGAACTGCTGGACAATTGCGCAGGCGCCGTGCACGCGCGGCTCATGGCCAAGGCGCCGACCTCGCTGCGAGGTGAAATTCAAAGCCGTGTCGAGACCATCGCACTGGAATCGAAACGCCAGGCGGAACGTCCGCGCGATCTTCGTTCCGCGCTGGCGCTTGTCGAGCGGCTGGTGGAGAACCGTCAGTTGACGGAAGACAAATTGCTCGAGTTCGCCAAGGACCGGCAGTATGAGACGATTATCGCGGCGCTCGCCGCGATGACAGGCGCGCCGATCCCACTGATCCAGCCATTGATGAGGATTCATCGCCACGACGGATTGATGACGGCGTGCCGCGCCGCCGATCTCTCATGGGAGACGGCAAAGGCGGTGATCCTCAGCCGCCTGTTGTCACTGCCTGCGGCCGAGATCGAGCAGCTCCGCAAGACCTACGAGGAGATTTCGTTCTCCTCAGCCAAACGCGCGCTCTATATCTGGCAGGAGCAGACCATGAAGCCGCGGCGTGCCGGGTAGGGGCCGCTGTACTGAGGGTGAGTGATAGATAAATTCTGGGTCCCCGCTTTCGCGGGGACGAGCGGAGGTGAAAGCGATCCGCCTAGCGCTCGCCCACCGCAGCACCGTCACTGGACCGTTGCTCCCTGGGGTCCGGTCCGCTCAGCCACAATGGCACGTAAGGCTTTTGTCTCGGGGCAGCCTTGTCGATGATGACAGTCATCATGGTCAGCTGCGTGTGGATCAGGGTCGTGTCGTCGGTTTCGGATGCAGCCTTGATCAGCGTACGCAGATGTTTGAAGGCTTGAGCTGACTCCATCGTGGTCTCCCCTGTGCGTTCGGTCCGAATGACTTAACTCCAAGGACTTTCAACAATCTTCTCCGGCGTAGGGCGGCTTCGCTGGCCGATCCGCTCCAGCGCACGTACGACCTGATCGTCGTCCAGCACGGATCGCAGGCTGCTGATCGTTGCCTCGCGGTCCTGCGAACTGGACCCGATGTCACGGCCGAGAATGCGGCGCGCCTTCTGAACAGCCGCAATGACAACTTCCTGATCGTCCATTGTCGTGAACTCCGCTGTCCCCAGCAGCTTACCGTCCGGATGATAAGGTTCAACCGGAACGTCGACAGTTTGGTTCCCCGCAAATCGATTTCAGGACGGCATGAGGTATCCGCCATCCGGGTGATGCCAGTCTGATTGGAGCCGCAGAAATGGGTTCATGGGCGGCCACCGTCCATGTAGGCTGGGTTCCACATCGTGATCTCTTTCCCAGGTTTTTATCGCCCGTCTCAATGGATTAAAGAACCAAGGAGGCCAGACATGAGCAACACCCAAGCGCGCAGTGACATGAAGCTGGAGGTTGTTGTCATCCCCGTGTCGGATGTCGATCGCGCCAAAAGCTTTTATGGCGGATTGGGATGGAGGCTGGACGCCGACTTCGCCGCCGGCGACGAATGGCGCGTGATCCAGTTCACGCCGCCCGGCTCGGAGTGCTCGGTCATCTTTGGAAAAAACGTGACTGCGGCGGCTCCCGGCTCCGCGCAGGGGCTGTACCTGATCGTGTCCGATATCGAGGTCGCCCGCAACGACCTGCTCGGCCGCGGTGTCAAGGTCGGCGAGATCTTTCACGGCGTCGGCGACAGGCATTCCGGCACGGACGAGCCTTTCCTGTCCGGGAGCCACCGGGTCAGCGGCCCGGCGCCCAATCGTGGCAGCTATGGCTCGTACGCCTCGTTCAACGATCCCGACGGCAATGGCTGGCTTTTCCAGGAGATCACCACGCGGTTGCCCGGGCGGGTCGAAGCGGGGGACACGGTCTTCAAGTCATCGACCGAACTTGCGGCAGCATTGACGCGTGCGGCGATCGCGCACGGCGAGCACGAGAAGCAGACCGGCGGCAAACACGACGATAACTGGCCGCAGTGGTACGCCGACTACATGGTGGCGGAGCAGGCAGGGGCGCCCTTGCCGGCATAAGCGCAGGAAGCTCTGGCGTTCTTGCGGGATGTTAGCAGTAGCGCAGCCGGGCAGGGCGGAGTAGATAGCCGAGCCATGGATAAGGCACGACCGGGCCGTATGGCGATGCCATGCGGCGGGTAGGCTTGTTGCCGGATTGAAGCAATGAAAGGACAAGAGACATGATTGAAACGGTTGGCATTATCGGCGCCGGCACCATGGGGAACGGCATCGCGCAGATCAGCGCGGCTGCGGGGCTCCAGGTGGTGATGGTGGACATTTCCGACGCAGCCGTTTCGCGCGGTGTTGCCACCATCAGCGGCAGCCTCGATCGGCTGGTCAAGAAAGAGAAGATGACCGCGGCCGACCGCGACGCCGTGCTGGGGCGGATCAACGCGACCACCGACAAATCGAAACTGTCCTCCTGCGATCTCGTGATCGAAGCCGCCACCGAGAACGAGGAATTGAAGATCAAGATCCTCAAGGATCTCTGCGCCAACCTGCAACCGCGCGCGCTGGTCGCCACCAACACCTCGTCGATCTCGGTCACCCGTCTTGCGGCAGCGACCGATCGTCCGGATCGCTTCATCGGCATGCACTTCTTCAACCCCGTGCCGGTGATGCAACTTCTCGAACTGATCCGTGGCTTGCAGACCTCCGACGACACACACGCCAAGGCGCTCGCGTTCGCCCAGCGCATCGGCAAGGTGGCGGTCACCGCCAAGAACAGCCCGGGCTTCGCGGTTAACCGCATCCTGTGCCCGATGATCAACGAGGCGGTGTTCGCATTGCAGGAAGGCATCGCATCGGCAGAAGAGATCGACGCCGGCATGAAGCTCGGCTGCAATCATCCGATCGGCCCGCTGGCGCTGGCCGACATGATCGGCCTCGACACCATGCTGTCGGTGATGGAGGTGTTCTACACCGGCTTCAACGATCCGAAGTACCGGCCCGCGCCGCTCTTGAAGGAAATGGTCGACGCCGGTCATCTCGGCCGCAAGACCGGCCAGGGATTCTACAGCTACGCCAAGGCGTGAGCAGGTCTTGGCCTTTTCGTCTGACTCACTGCTCGGCCGGTTAACGGCAGCGCCGGTCCGGCCGGGCGAGTTGGTGTGGATTGGTCTGCGTCCCGCGCGCCGCGCGGGCATGGTCACACCCGCATCGGCCAGGCTTGTCGCCCAGCGCGGCATCGAAGGTGACCGCTACAAAACCAGCAGCAACGGCGCTCGGCAGGTAACGCTGATTGCTGCGGAGGACATCGCCGCCATCGCGGCGTTCCTTGGCCGCGATGCTGTCGCGCCAGACCTGCTGCGCCGGAATTTCGTGACGCGCGGTATCAACGTCGCGGCGCTGAAGGGCATGCGTTTTCGTATCGGCCACGCTGTCCTCGAAGGATCGGGTGACTGCGCGCCATGTAGCTGGATGGAGGAGGCGCTCGGTACCGGGGGCTATAATGCGACGCGCGGGCACGGCGGCATCACGGCGCGCATCATTGAGGGCGGCGACGTTCGCCTCGGCGACGCGATCACGCGCCTCGACCCGCCTTAAGGCCGCATGAAGGCGAAGTCCGCATCGGGGTCGCAATTGTCAGCAAGGAAGTGCAGTTCCGACTGCACGTCCGACACGCTCCGCGTTTCGAGATACTTGCCGACCACGAGACCGAGCAGCGCGCGGCACAGGCCGTCGCTGTCGAGGTTCGCGGCTTTCGCCTCGGCCAGCGCCGCCGCGAAATGACGGCTTGCGATTTCAGATGCGGACATGCGTGTCTCCTGTCGCGGTGATACCGGTTTCAGCACGGGAAACTAGACGGCGCCTTGACCCGGATCAAACGGGAAGTGCGCTCGCGCTGTTTGAAACAGCCTGCAGGAAGATTTTGTCCCGGCACATTTTTCTCAGGTTGCCGTGGCGGAATCTTTGCTGCGCCGACATGTGCGAGCTTCTTTTGAATGAAGCTTTTTCCGATAGGCGAGTCTTTTCGGTTACCGGCTCCGGCGGGCGGCGGCGCGGACGGGATATCGTTGCCTGTCTGTTTGGATAGTTCGCAGACGGGCGATCTGATGTAATCTCCATACGGCTCACAGGCTTGGCGCAGGAGGCCGATATGGTGCTTATCAGGTTGCTGGCTGTATCCATTGTCGTGACGTTCTTCACCGGCGCGCCGGATACGGCCCGCGCCGCCGATGCATGGGGCTGCAATTACGACAAGTGCGTTGCCTATTGCACCAAGGTGGGCGGGAAGAACTGCACGATCTATTGCGAGCGTCGGCTCCAGGACAAGCGCCGGGACCAGGTCTGCAAATAGCGCGGGCTCTGCAAATAGCAGGGGTGTGCGTTGCGCCGGTTGCCTGCGTTGGTTCGGCGGCCTAGATCAGCCGCATGACCGAGCAGACAGTTCCCGCCATTCATACCTTCCATCCCGACCTGACCGAAGAGAAGATCGCGCAGCTTGTCGAGACGTTCTACGGCCGCGCCCGTACCGATGACCTGATCGGGCCGATCTTCAATGCGCAGGTAAAGGACTGGAACCATCACATTGCGCAGATCAGCCATTTCTGGTCGTCGATGCTGCTCAAGACCGGCCGCTATGAGGGCCGCCCGATGCGTCCGCATTTGATGCTGCCGATTCGGGGTGAACACTTCGACCGCTGGCTTGCGCTGTTCGAGACCACCGCGCGCGAAATCTTCGAGAGCGATGTGGCCGAGGCCTTCATCGTCCGCGCCCGCCGCATCGCCGACAGCTTCGAGATGGGCATTGCGACCACGCGCGGCGAGATCGCAGTGCCAAGGCATAGCGTGTAATCGAGGTTTGCCGGCTTGCAGAAGCCCGCAAACTGGTGGGCGCGTACCAATCTTTTCCGTGACCAGCACGCGTGCGGCGATTTGTGTGCTCGCAAGCTACGGTTACGATTTCGTTGGTTTAAAGCAAAGGGGAGCTGACTGTTCGTCAACTCCCCCGGATCGTCTCGCAGGGCGCACGCCTTAGTCGATAACTTCAATCCCCGCGGCGGTGACCATCTTGCGATGGATGTCGAGCTGCCGCTTCACCAGGGCGCCGAGTTCTTCCGGGGTTGACGGCGACAGCGAGAAATCCTGTTCGGCCATGCGCTGTTTCACGGCAGGATCGGACATCGCTTCCTTGAATGCGGTATTCAGCACCGTCACAATCTCGCGCGGCATGTTCGGCGGGCCGAACAACGCTGCCCAGGGCTCGATCTTGAAATCGGGAAAGCCGGCTTCCGCGATGGTGGGCACATCCGGCGCGGCCGGACTGCGCTTGTCGAGGATGGTCGCGAGCGCCAGTATCTTTCCGTCCTTGACCTGGGGAAGACCTGTGCCCGAGGTTGCGACCATGGTCTGGATGCGGTTGGTGATCAGGTCGGTGATGGCGGGCGGTTCGCCCTTGTAGGGAACGGGCGTCACGTCGAGACTGTTTGCCGCGACAATGGACGCAAAGGCCAGACGGCCGGTGATGTTGCCGGAACCGTAGGCGAGCTTGCCGGGGTTGGCCTTGGCATAGGCAATCAGCTCCTTCAGGCTTTTGACCGGAACGTCCTTGCTCACATAGAGGAAGAAGTTGTAGCGGCCGATATCGGTGATCGGCGTGAAATCGGTGGTGACATCGTAAGGCGGCGTCTTGCGCGTCGCCGGAACACCGGACATTGCGCTGTTGGTGGCGAGCAGGATGGTATAACCGTCCGCCGCGCTCCGCTTCAGTTCGGTCGCCGCGATCGCGCCGTCCGCGCCGGGCTTGTTGTCGATGATGAACTGCTGGCCCAGCTTTTTCGAAATGGCCTCGCCAAGGGTGCGCGCAATCACGTCAGTGGAAGAACCGGCCGGGAAGTGGACGATCAGCCGGATCGGGCGCGTGGGAAAGTCGGCGGCTGTGGCCTGGCCGATGCCCAAAACCATGGAAATCGCGATCAAAATCTTCCGCAAAACGGTCTCCTCCGCAGGGTTTTCTGTGACTTTTACAGTCACATAGGAGGTGGACCGTCCGATGAGTCAAATGATATATATCGGACAAATTAATCGATGGCATCGATGAATGATTGAGCTTCGGCATCTGCGATATTTTCTGGAGGTTGCGCGGTACGAACACGTCTCGCGCGCGGCCGATGCGCTGCATGTCACGCAGTCCACGCTGTCGCATCAGATCAATCAGCTTGAGACGGTGCTGGGAATCCAGCTCTTCGATCGTATCGGGCGCGGGATTCAACTGACCGACGCCGGGCGCACGTTCTCCGACTATGCGCGGCGCGCGCTGGAAGAGGTGGACGAGGGACGGTTCGCGCTCGACGGCTTGCGTGACCTCGTGCGCGGACGGGTCCGCATCGGTGTGATCCACACCTACAACACCACTCTGCTTCCCGCCGTGATCTCGGAATTTGCGCAGGCCTATCCCGGGATTCGGATTTCTGTCGAGGATTTGCCCGCGCCGGACATCGCGGCGCAGGTTGCGAGCGGCGCGCTGCATCTGGGGCTTTCATTCGTGACGCCGGGGCACACGGATGTTGCTGCGGAGCCGCTGTTCTCCGAGAGGCTGATGCTCGTGGTCCGGGACGATCATCCGCTGGCGCCGCAAAAATCGGTCAGCGCGCGCATGCTGACAGGTCTGCGTCTTGCGGTGCAGACCGAACGGTTTCTGTCGCGGCGTATCATCGACTCCCGGCTCGGTGCATGGGTCGAGGGGAACGTCTGGCTGGAGATGAGTTCGATCGATGCGATCCTTGAGACGCTCCGTTTTCAAGGTCAGACCGCCGCGATCCTGTTCGAGCGCGCCATTCGCGAGGAGAGCGGCCTGCGGCAGATCGAGATCGTCCAGCCCGGCGTGACGAGGACCGCCGCCATCATCTGGCGCAGCGGCCGCGCGCGCAGCCGCGCGGCAACCGAGATCGCGGCAGCCGTCCGGCGGCACTGCAAGGCCGCCGGATTATCAGTGAAACGGGCAGGGCGGCGCTAGCTACTCGACCTTGATGTCGGCGGCGGTGATGACCTGCTTCCAGCGCGCGATCTCTTCGCCGACGAACGCCTTGAACTCCTCAGACGTGGTGCCCATGGCGACGATGCCCTGCTGCTCGAGCTTCTTCTTCAACTCGGGATCGGCGAGGGCCTTCTTCGCCTCAAGCGACATGCGGTCGACGATCTCCTTCGGCACGCCCGCCGGCGCTATGATGCCGGCCCAGGTGCCGGAGGCGAAATCCTTCACGCCTTGCTCGATCAGCGTCGGCGTATCGCCGGCCGCCGGCACGCGCTCCTTCGCGGCGACGCCGAGCGCCTTGGCGTTGCCCGCGCGCACCTGCTCTATCAGGGGACCGATGATGTCGAACATCACGTTGATCTGGCCGCCGACCAGATCCTGCAGCGCGCCTGCGGTGCCCTTGTAGGGTACGTGCTGGAGATTGATGCCCTCGCGGCTCTTGAGCATCTCCATGGTCAGGTGCGCCGCGGAGCCGATGCCGCTGGAGGCGAAATTGAGCTGGCCCGGCTTCGCCTTCGCCAGCGCGATGAATTCCTGCATGTTCTTCGCGGGCAGCGACGGCGTCGCGACAATGATCAGCGGCGCGACGCTCATCAGCGAGACGTAGGTGAAATCCTTTTCCGTGTTGTAGGGCAGGTTGGCCTTGAGCGACGGATTGACCGAATGCGCCGCGATCACGGTGCCGAAGGTGTAGCCGTCGGGCGCGGCCTTGGCGACGGTATCGGTGCCGATGGCGGCGTTGGCGCCGGGCTTGTTCTCGATCACGATGCTCTGTCCGAGCGAGGCGGCAACCTTCTCCGAGACAAGGCGCGCCATCATGTCGGTGTAGCCGCCGGGCGTATAAGGCACGACCATGCGGATCGGCCGGTTCGGCCAGCCCTGGGTTTGGGCCGATGCGCTGCTGGCGGAGGCGGAGATGACGACAAGCGCACCCAGCGCGCGGACGAGGGACTTCATTCAGCGTTTCCTTTCCATATCCGCGATGTCCGGCCGGTGAGCCAGCCGCGGCTTTTGTTATCCGCGAATGCTACACAGGCCGGAAAGGATTGGAAAGGCGCGCGGAAAAGCGGGAAGATCAAGCGGGTGATGCGACAGGTTGTAAAAAAGTGCGAGCAATTCCCCGCTCCGCTCATCCCCGCGAATGCGGGGATCCAGAGGCGACAGTGCATGAGCTTTTTCGTTTATATGCTGGCGAGCCAGCGCAACGGCACGCTCTATGTCGGCATGACTGACGATTTGCTGCGCCGTATCTGGCAGCATCGGACGAACGCGGCGCCGGCTTCACGTCCCGCTATGAGGTGAAGATGCTGGTCTGGTACGAGGTACATGAGAGCCGTGAATCGGCGTTTATACGAGAGCGGCAATTAAAGAAATGGAATCGCGGCTGGAAGCTGAGATTGATCGAAGCGGGCAATCCGGGATGGCGTGATTTGTGGTCTGATCTCTCATCGTGATCTAAAAACTGGGTCCCCGCCTTCGCGGGGACGAGCGGAACCCGGTATCTGCCGCGACGGGACGTGGCGGAGTCGTCAGAGCGGCGAGGCGAGCGGTATACGCGCGACGGTCTGCGTTGCCACTTGCGTGTGTGCACCCATGTACAGGATCGCGGACCCTGTGAGGATCATGATCGCGATCACCAACGCCAGACACACCTGCGTTTCGTGTTTCTCGTCATCGAGATGAAGCCGCATGGCGCGTTCTCCGCTCGCCTCAGGAAACAACAATACCCCCGGGGCCGAAGCGTTCCAGCAGCAGGGCTGACGCATCCGCAGATGTTTATGTGCGGTGCGGGAATTGCTGCGGGGCCGCACGATACGGCATGAAGCGCGGGCACACTACGGACTCTGCGTGGGGGACAGCGCGACCCCGGAATCCGCTTCGCCTCATCCGTGTCAGGCGCGCGATCTGCCGCGCTTCACGATATCGCCGGTGAGTTTATCGATGTTCGGTGCGGAGTCGCCCCGCCACCGTTCGACGAACCAGAACGCCCAGATCGTGGCGAACGCGAGAATGAAGATGGCTGCGCACGACAGGGCTGCTTGAAGGGCTGTGGACATGGCGTCCTCCGGATCACTGCGAGCGTTGCAGGATTGAAGGCTAGACCGCTGCGCGCTTCCCCGAATTGATCTGGCGCAAACCGGAGATAGGACGTTACGGCTTGCCGCCGGCCTCGACGCGGTCGAGGCAGCGATAATAGGCGTTCTGCATTTCCCAGAACGACGATCCCACACCATGGCATGCGGCCTTGGCGCGCGGCGAGGCATTGCGCGTGAACGAGATCTGCTGCCATCCCCACAGCAGCGATGCGGTGATGATGAACGCGATCGCGCCGTAATGCAGGGTCCGCTTCATCCCTAAAGTCTAGCGCCGGATGGTTTCCGGTCAATGAACCGGGCAGCCGGAGCCGCCGTTACCTGCGCGGCGTGAGGTCGATGGAGCGCACGAGGATGCGGGTGGGACCCGCTTCCAGATGGCCGTCGCTGTGTTTCTGCGCGGCGCATGTGGTGATGCGGTTCTGCAGGCGCGCGAACTGATCGCCGCGCTGGCTTTCGCGGACGTTGCGCGCCTTTTCCGCATCGTCCATCGCGGAGTCCGAGACGCCGCACTGAATCTCGGTTGCGCCGTCGGCCATGACGAACAGGAACGTGCCGGTCTGGTAATCGTGACCCTGGGCGCGAAGGAAGGTGAGTGACATGGGGTGGTCCTTTCAGGCATGAGATGCCGGTGCCCGAAAGGAGCATAGCGCAGTTAGATCGCGCAAAGCGGAGTATCTTTCTCCGGATGTCCATTGAATGGTTCCGGAGGACGCTTTGGAGACGGGCCTTGGCGGAATCGGGCGAGGCGCGCGAGGACACCGCCACACCAGAATGCGCGTGCCGTTCAGCGCCAGCCGAGCGCGGGCGCGACATGCTTCAGGATCGATTCAATGACATTGGCATTGTAATCGACGCCGAGCTGGTTCGGCACCGTCAGCAGCAGCGTATCGGCCTCGGCGATGCCTTCGTCCGCCTTCAACTGCTCGATCAGCTTGTCCGGCTCTGCGGTATAGCCGCGCCCGAAGATCGCCTGCATGTCGGCCTCGATGAAGCCGATCTGGTCGCCGGCATCGCTACCGTTTCCGAAATAGTCGCGGTCGCGATCATTCATCAGCGCGAAGATGCTGCGGCTGACAGACACGCGCGGCGTGCGGGTGTGGCCCGCCTCCTTGTACGCCTCGCGATAGAGACGGATCTGCTTGGCTTGCTGCACATGGAACGGCTCGTTGGTCTCGTTCTTCTTCAATGTCGAGCTTTGAAGATTCATACCGAGCTTGCCAGCCCACTGCGCGGTCGCGTTCGAGGCCGCGCCCCACCAGATGCGGTCGCGCAGACCTTCCGAATGCGGCTCGATCCGCAGGAGGCCGGGCGGATTGGGAAACATCGGGCGCGGATTGGGCTGCGCGAAGCCTTTGCCTTTCAGCATGTCGTAGAACACTTCGCCGTGGCGTCGGCCCATGTCGGCGTCGGTTTCGCCCTCGGCTGGCTGATAGCCGAAATAGCGCCAGCCATCGATCACCTGCTCGGGCGAACCGCGGCTGATCCCCAGTTGCAGGCGTCCGCCCGCGATAAGATCGGCCGCGCTCGCGTCCTCCACCATGTAGAGCGGGTTCTCGTAGCGCATGTCGATCACGGCGGTGCCGATCTCGATGGTGCTGGTCTTCGCGCCGACGGCGGCGAGCAGCGGAAAAGGCGAGGCGAGCTGTCGCGCGAAATGATGCACGCGGAAATACGCGCCGTCCGCGCCAAGCTCTTCTGCGGCGACCGCAAGATCGATGGATTGCAGCAGCGTGTCAGCGGCCGAGCGTGTCTGCGAATGCGGCGACGGCGACCAGTGGCCGAAGGAGAGAAAGCCGATTTTTTTCATGAAGGAGGAAGGCTCGTGCGAGTGCGATACGAGCTAGATGGGGATGGTGGGGGTGGGAGGCAAGGCTGCCAGCAGATGTGCATAGCGTTGACTAAGTGTCCGCTACACCGGCCCTACAGGACAATCGCTCGGTCTTGAAGAATTCCAGACTTCAACTAGCGCATCTTTATTTTTAAGCCACCAACTGAAAATAAGATGGTCGTATCGCTCTAACCCGCGAACGCCTTGCAACCTCACGCAATCGGTTATCGTAAAACTGGCATCTTCGCCTTGATATGATACGTGGAAATGAGGTGGCAGATGTTCGTCCGCCCAAATCTTGATCCTAAGACCGTCGACTCTTGCGACAATGTGTAGTTGTGCATTCTTAAATTCTTCGGACGGCGGCCTGTAGTCATTCCAGAATATTTCTTCGCTGAGATCATCATGAAGCTCGCCGTCGATTTTAATTTCAATGCGAGTCATTTGAGCTAACGCATTTCTAGATGCTAACTAACTCAGCGAGCTTAGCTGCGACATTCGTCATCGGATTGTCTGCAGTAGTCAGACCGCTTCGCGAGCCAAGCATGGGACTAACGTCGCGGAGAGCTTCGTATGTCGTGCCGTGCACAATTGGAACGAGTAGATCACGCGCGAGAAGTACCGATAGTTCTTTATCTGCGATGCCCTCTCCCTTAAGGCGGCGCAGCAGTGCGGGAGTTACCAGCACGATCCCGACACGCGACTTCGCTAGTCCCTTATCGATTTCGCGGAGCAGTGATGTGCCGAGGACGACATCCTTTTCACTGAACCAAACAGTAACACCGCGTGCCTCAAGCAGATCATGGAGTTCTTTGGCAGCGCCGTCTCGGTCGTCCCATGCATGGCAAAGAAAAACGTCCCGAAGGTCAGGCTGGGGTGGTCTCTTTTCAACGCTCTCGCGAAACGGCGTAAGTGTCGTTATCTCGGCAGGTGTGTAGATTATAGATGAACCAGGTCGCGACCAGCGCGGCCTTGTACGGCCGGAAGACCCACCACCGCTGCTTCCCGACGAGGAATAAGACGGGGAAGAGTAAGACGGAGACGAATACGATCCGTAGCTGCTGTAACTACTGTAACGGCCGCCATAGCGGCTGCTTCCACGGCATGCAGGGCAATTAGCGGCTGCACTTGATGAGCGATGACCCTCGACTGGTGCTGTGCATCTTGCCATGAGGATTCCTGATGGGTTTGCTAAAGCAAAGCTGATCCTACTTAATCTTCGCGACGAACACCTTTGAATGGCTTGCCGTCAGACTTCACGTCCATAAACTTTCCGGTGTCCGCGTCTCGTTTGACCCACGTTTCGGTCTTCGTGTTGTAGGTTTGCGAACGGTCTTTCACCGCGCCGTTGCGATGACCGTCGCCTTTTGGAGGGTTAGTCGCCATTACGATTCTCCTTCGATAATTCTAGATTGTTCATCGTTTGTTCTATTATGTCAAGGGCGGCGAAAATTCGCCGCCCTGCAACCTGTGGATTAGTGGATCACGAACATCCCGTCGTGCTGCCGCACGTATCGCACTTCATACAAGTCCCGTTACGAACCAGCGTGAAGTTGCTGCACTCGGTGCACATGTCGCCTTCATAGCCGCGAGCCTTTGCTTCCGCTCGGCGCTCGGCCTTGCTCGGTGCAGCTTGCACCGCTGATCCCGCCTTGCTCCATTGCTGCGCTTCCAGCTTTTCGGTCGGCGAAAGTTCGCGCTCGGGCTCGGCGACCTTGAGGGCCACCGCGCCGTCGACATTGTCCTGCCCGTCGTGATGCCGTGCGGTCGCGCCGGCGGACGCAATCGACGTGACATTGCCGGACGCCTGCGCGTCGGCCGCGCCGCCCTGCATGACCACGAGCTTGTCGGTGCGCGAGCGGGTGAGGCCCTTCGACAGGTACTTCGAGGAGTTCGATGCGTCGGGATTGCGGCCTTCCTCGACGCCCTTGCCGAGCGCGTCGAAGTTGGTCTCTGACGGATCGACATGGGCGAGATCGAAGCGCGACTGGTACGATACCGCGAGTTCGCGGAACACGTAGTCGAGGATCGAGGTCGCGAACTTGATCGAGTCGTTGCCCTGTACCGGACCTGCGGGCTCGAAGCGGGTGAAGGTGAAGGCGTCGACATATTCTTCCAGCGGCACGCCGTACTGGAGGCCCAGCGACACCGCGATGGCGAAGTTGTTGATGAAGGAGCGCAGCGCCGCGCCTTCCTTGTGCATGTCGATGAAGATTTCGCCGAGGCGCCCGTCATCGTATTCGCCGGTGCGCAGATACACCTTGTGCCCGCCGACCACGGCCTTCTGGGTGTAGCCCTTGCGGCGATCCGGCATCTTCTCGCGTTCACGCATCACGACGATGCGCTCGACCAGCTTCTCGACGATCTTTTCCGAGACCTGGGTGGTGCGCGCCGCCATCGGCTTGTCGTAGAACGCCTCGATCGCATCGTCCTCTTCGTCATCATCGCTGATGAGCTGCGAGTTCAGCGGCTGCGACAGCTTCGAGCCGTCGCGATAGAGCGCGTTGGCCTTGAGCGCGAGCTTCCACGACAGCAGGTAGGCGGATTTGCAATCCTCCACCGTGGCGTCGTTCGGCATGTTGATGGTCTTGGAGATCGCACCCGAGATGAAGGGCTGCGACGCCGCCATCATGCGGATGTGGCTTTCCACCGAGAGATAACGCTTGCCGATCTTGCCGCAGGGATTGGCGCAATCGAACACCGGGTAATGCTCGGACTTCAGGTGCGGCGCGCCTTCCACGGTCATCGCGCCGCAGATGTGGATGTTGGCGGCTTCGATCTCGCGCTTGGTGAAGCCGAGCGCGGTGAGCAGGTCGAAGCCGGGGGCCGCGATGGCCTCCGGATCGAGCTTGAGCGTGTCGCGCAGGAAGTCCTCGCCGAAGGTCCACTTGTTGAAGGCGAACTTGATGTCGAAGGCGGTCGGCAATGCAGCCTCGGCCTTCTTGATCGCTTCATCGGTGAAGCCCTTGGCACGCAGGGTCGAGGCGTTGATGCCCGGGGCGTTGGAGAGCGAGCCGTGGCCGACGGCATAGGCTTCGATCTCGGCGATTTCGTTTTCGGGATAGCCGAGCGCGCGCAGCGCTTCCGGCACGGCGCGGTTGATGATCTTCCAGTAGCCGCCGCCGGCGAGCTTCTTGAACTTCACCAGCGCGAAGTCCGGCTCGATGCCCGTGGTGTCGCAATCCATCACAAGGCCGATGGTGCCGGTCGGCGCGACCACGGTGGTCTGCGCGTTGCGGTAGCCATGCTGTTCGCCGAGTTCGAGCGCCTGATCCCAGACGAACTTCGCGCGGGTGACGATGTCGCCCTGCGGGCAGCTCGCGTGATCGAGCGGCACGGGATTCACGGCGAGCGCTTCATAGCCGTTGGAGTGGCCATGGGCGGCGCGGCGATGGTTGCGGATCACGCGCAGCATGTGCTGGGCGTTCTTCTTGTAGCCGGGGAAGGGGCCAAGCTCCTTCGCCATTTCGGCGGAGGTGGCGTAGCTGGTGCCGGTCATGACGGCGGTCAGCGCGCCGCACAGTGCGCGACCTTCCTTGGAGTCGTACGACAGACCCATGGTCATCAGGAGGCCGCCGATGTTGGCATAGCCGAGGCCCAGGGTGCGGAACTCGTAGGAGAGTTCGGCGATCGCCTTGGACGGGAACTGCGCCATCATGACGGAGATTTCGAGCACGACGGTCCACAGACGGCACAGATGCTCATAGGCTTCGATGTCGAAGCGGCGGGTCTGCGTGTCGTAGAAGGTCAGCAGGTTGGCGGAGGCGAGGTTGCAGGCCGTGTCGTCGAGGAACATGTATTCCGAGCACGGATTGGACGCGCGGATGTCGCCGCTGGCCTTGCAGGTGTGCCAGTCGTTCATGGTGGTGTTGTAGTGCAGGCCGGGATCGGCCGAGGCCCAGGCGGCGTAGCCGATCTTTTCCCACAGGTCGCGGGCCTTCAGCGTCTTCGTCACCTTCTTGTTGGTGCGGCCGATCAGATTCCAGTCGCCGTCGGTTTCCACCGCGCGCAGGAAGTCGTCCTTCAGCGAAACCGAGTTGTTCGAGTTCTGGCCGGCGACGGTGAGATACGCTTCGCTATCCCAGTCGGTGTCATAGGTGTCGAACGAGATGTCGGTGTAGCCCTGCTTGGCGAACTGCATCACGCGCTTGATCAGATTGTCCTGCACCATGGCGCGGCGCGCGAACTTGATCTCACGGCGCAGCGCCGGGTTCTTCTCGGGATCGAAGCAGTCGTCGCCTGAACCTTCGCAGTTCACGCAGGCCTTCATGATGGCCTTGAGATGCTTCTGGTTGATCTTGGAGCCGGTGACGAGCGCGGCGACCTTCTGCTCCTCTTTCACCTTCCAGTCGATGTAGGTTTCGATATCCGGATGGTCGGCGTCGACCACGACCATCTTGGCCGCGCGGCGCGTGGTGCCGCCCGACTTGATCGCGCCCGCCGCGCGGTCGCCGATCTTGAGGAAAGACATCAGGCCCGATGAGCGGCCGCCGCCGGAGAGCTTTTCGCCTTCGCCGCGCAGGCGCGAGAAGTTGGAGCCGGTGCCGGAGCCGTACTTGAACAGGCGTGCTTCACGGACCCACAGGTCCATGATGCCGCCTTCGTTGACGAGATCGTCGTCCACGCCCTGGATGAAGCAGGCGTGCGGCTGCGGATGCTCGTAGGAGGATTTGGATTTGGTCAGCTTGCCGGTTTTCCAGTCCACATAATAGTGGCCCTGGCCGGGACCATCGACGCCGTAGGCCCAGTGAAGTCCGGTGTTGAACCACTGCGGCGAGTTCGGCGCGACCATCTGCTTTGCGAGCATGAAGCGCAGTTCGTCGTAGAATGCCTTGGCATCTTCTTCCGACGAGAAGTACGAGCCCTTCCAGCCCCAGTAGGTCCAGCAGCCGGCGAGGCGATCGAACACCTGCTTGGCGGAATGCTCGCCGCCGATGCGCTCGGATTCGGGGAGCAGGGCGAGCGCTTCGGTATCCGGCACCGAACGCCACAGCCACGACGGGACGGTTTCTTCCTCGACCTTCTTCAGGCGCGAGGCGACGCCCGCTTTACGGAAATACTTCTGCGCCAGAACGTCGGAGGCAACCTGCGACCAGAACTCCGGCACCTCGACGTTCTCAAGGCGGAACACCACCGAGCCGTCGGGGTTGCGGATCTCGCTTGTCGTCAGCCTGAAATCAATCGCGGCGTAGGGTGACTGATCGGCTTTGGTGTAGCGGCGTTCGATGCGCATTGTAGTGCCCCGTCCTTTTTGCCGGCGCTCCCGTCCCTTGACGGTAAGCCGGAGATTTCAATTTGCGAACCGGTTCGTTCGCAGTGTTTTGCCGTTCACGTCGTCCCGTGTCCGGGTCCGAAGCCGCGGCCTGTTAACTCTGGTGGGCGAGGACCGGTCCCCAAAACCAGTCTTGCCCGAACGCCCCAAACTCGCCTTTTGCGCCGCGGTTTGCCGCGGTTTCGCCATTTCGTTTTGCCGCCCCTGGCGGGCCGTCTTGCCGGCGGCAGGTGACTTCACCCGTCCGTCCTGCGTCGAAAAAAGAGCAGACAAATCCTCGTCCCGTGGCTTTGAGCAGCCTGACGGAGATGTCTGTTTGACCCTTTTCGGGAGGTGCCCGGCGGGACTGGAAACCCCCGCGCCGAACAATCCCAAAGCTAGGCCGACTCCATCCGGCACGTCAAGGATTAGTGTCGAAACCTGAATCAAATACTAAATATGGTGGAAAATGCGGATTTCCAGCGGGATGATGCATCGCCGGAACGGTTCGCATTGCGGGAAGTATCGGTGAGTCCTTGTGGATTCGGAAGCCGAAATCTCACCGTCTTGTGAGTTCCTCCAAGGTTTGTCGCGAGCCTCCAAAATCGCGTCCTTGGTATGCGCGTATTTTGGGGATTTCGGGTGGATCACATGCCGCGCGCGTGGTTTTTCTCCCCGTCATCCACATGGTGTGGAATTCGAGTCGAAGGACCAAACCTGTGGATAGCCGCACACCGCCCGAAGCGCTGACCGAAATGTCGCCGGAAGAACGAGCCGTCGCGCAGCGGCGAACGCGAACGGTCGGCTACCTGTTGCTGGTCGCGACATCCGTCGGCTGGGGATTGAACTGGCCCGTCACCAAACATCTGTTGATGGAATTGCCGCCGCTGTCGGTGCGCGGCCTGTCCGGCATCATCGGCGCCGCGCTGCTTGCGGTGCTGGCATTGGCGTTTCGCCAGCCGCTGCGCGTCCCGCGCGAAACATGGCCTCGGCTTGTGCTGCTGTCATTTCTCAACGTGACGGCATGGATGGCACTGATGGGCCTGGCGCTGGTGTATTTGCCGGCGAGCGAAGCTGCGGTGATGGCTTATACAATGCCGGTCTGGGCCTCGGCGCTGGCGTGGCCGATTCTCGGCGAGCGGATTTCGCTGCTGCGGGTGGTCGCCATGGCGATGGCCATCGCCGGACTCGTCGCGCTGATGGGCGGCGGGGGCATCGCCGCGAGCTACGCCAAACTGCCGGGCATTGCATTGGCGTTGTCCGGCGCGTTCCTGTTCGCGCTGGGCACGGTGTTCGGCAAACGCTGGCCGCTGGGATTGCCGCCGCTGACCTCGGCGGTCTGGCAGATCCTGATCGGCTGTCTGCCGGTGGGGCTGGCGGGCCTCTTGCTTGAACAGCCGCACTTCATGGCGCTGTCGTCACTCGGCTGGACCTTGTTCGGCTATTCGATCGTGGTCCAGTTCTGCGTCGCCTACGCCTGCTGGTTTGCCGCGCTCCAGCGGCTTCCGGCATCTGTCGCTGCGATCGGGACATTGCTTGTGCCGGTGATCGGCGTGCTGGCATCTGCAGCGGCACTCGGCGAGCCGCTCGGCGTGGCCCAGATTGCGGCGCTCGGATTCACCATTGCAGGTGTCGTTCTGGCGTCACGATCCTGAGACGGTGGTGTCTCAATGCGCGCAGAAAGTGCCTGTTATTACTTCATAAATCAGCGCTGTATCCCAAATGTAACAGTGCGTGGAACCCCGGCCTGATAGGTTCCAGGTAGGCTATCGGCGGCTGACCATGCCGCCGGGTAATGGGGTTGGGGCGTGGCGTCGATTGTTGCGGACAGGGCGTTGGAGACGCGCGTGCGGACCGCGCGCGCGATGCAATTCCCAGTGATTGGAATCGTGATCATCGCCGCAGCAACCCTGCCATCGACGGACGCACATGCGCAGTTTGCCTGCGTCGGGACGCTCGGCGCGAGTGACGTCTCCTGTACAAACACCGGCGCGACAGCGGTTCCGTTCCTTCAGGATCAACTCGGCACGTTCAATCTGACGACAACGAGTTCGGGTCTGAGCAACGGCATCACCACGACCAGCGTCGATGGCAATGTCACCGCGACGAACTCCGGCATCAACGCCGGCATGCTCGACACCTCGGCCAGCGGCCTTGGCAACGCGACATCGAACAATTCGGGGATCATCGGGACATACATCAGCACGTTGACCGGCGCGGGCAATGCCACGTCGACCAACTCCGGAACGGTGGCTCAGGATATCACGACATCTGCGCAGGACGGCGGCAAAGCACTGACAAACAATTCAGGGACCGTGTCAGGCTCGATTTTTACATCGACCAGCATCAACTCGGCGCTCGTCAGTGGCTCGGCGACGACCAACAACTCCGGAAATGTTGGAGGCAGCATCGCGACGACCGCTGATGGCGGCGGCAACGCAACGACCAGCAATTCCGGAACGATTGCCGGAATCCTCAATACGCAAACCAGCAACGGCGGCGCTGGATTTGGTGCGGGCACGGCCACATCGATCAATTCCGGGACCGTACAATTCGTCGTCACGCAGACCTCAGATGGCGGAAATGCCGTTACCGTCAATTCAGGAAGTGTACTGAATTTCAACGGTATCCAGACCTTTGCGATCGATGGCGGAAATGCAACGACGATCAATACAGGTTTTGTGAACGGTGGAATTGCAACGTTCACCGGGCTGAGCGGTGGGACGGGAGACGCCACCACGATCAATGCGGGTATGGTCAACGGCAATGTTGTTTCCGCCGCCAATGACATCGGCAACGCATTCTTGACAAATACCGGCACGATTAAAGGCAATGTCGCCGTTGCGACTATCGATGGCAGTGCGGCGGCGTACAACAGCGGCAAGATTTTCGGTGAAGTGGATGTTTTCGCTGGTAACGGAGGAACGGCAACATTCACCAACGCCGGATTGATTGATGCGAGTTCGTCCACCGGCGTCGCCATCGACCTCACGCAGTTCGATTCATCGACGCGGACGACGCTCAACATTATGCCAGGCTCCCGCATTGTCGGAGAAATCATTCTGAATGGCGATACGTCCGATCCATTCGCTGTCGGTACGAAGGTCAATATTCTGAGCGGCCATGACATCTCGTCCGTGCTGACATTTGGTGGCAGCGGTTGCGGATGCACGACCGGTGGCCTCACCGACACCGGCGCGGTTGTGAACGTCACAGGCGGCGCGCCTTATGTCATCAACGGAAACACCGTCGCAATTCTCGACCCGACGTCCTTTGCCAACGCAGATCGCAACGTGGTCGATGTTACGCGCACCATCACCTCGCTGGTCACAAGCCGCCTGACCAATCCAGCGCCGATCGGTGGCAATGTATCGGCGGCTATCGGCTTCGCTCCGTCCGGCAATGTCGCGCGCGATATGGCCAACGACGCCTTCTCGGGTATTCCGGCGCTGGCTTATGCCAGCAACGACCGCCTGCTGCTCAGCAATCCGAGCTTCACCGCGGCCGACGGCACCAGCGTCTGGGCGCAGGGTTTTGGCGGCCAGCGCATCCAGCAGACGGACGCGCCGACGTTGCGCTCGGTCAGCAACTTTTATGGCGGCGTGCTCGGCCTCGACAAGACGGTGCAGCCCGGCCTGCGTCTTGGCGGGTTCATCGGGGGCGGAGCGATCGACTCCAAAATTGATCTGAATTCCGGCGACACCAAAAGCGACATCTTTTTCGGCGGTCTCTACGGCCGCTATGCGATGGGCAGCGCGTTCCTGGATTTCTCGTTGCTTGGTGGTTACAGCAGCAACGATGTGAAGCGCACGATCGCGAATAATCTGGTGCCCGGCGGACTTGAATACGCCGCGGGCAAATACAATGGCTGGTTCATCAGTCCGGAAATCGCCTACGGCCTCAAGCAATCCCTCGGCTATAACCTGACACTGACACCGTCTGCGCGTGTGCGCTATCTCGCTGCCGGTTTCGGCGGTTATCAGGAAAGCGGGTCGAGCACGAATTTAACGGTGGCTTCGCGCACCTCGCACAATTTCGAGGAGCGCGGCGAGTTGAAGCTGACGCACACCACGAACACGACGCCGGCCGAGCAGCTTCAGGTGAGCGGCACTGCAGGTCTGATCGCCTTGCAGCGCGTCGGCGACAGCAACGTCAGCACCATCCTGCTTGGGCAGAGCCTCGCGTTCGCAACGCCGGGCAAGGGCAGCATTGTCGGCTTCTATGCGGGGGCCGGCTTCGACTGGCGTAACGCTACCGGCGTTTCGGTGTTTGGCGCCGCTGAGTTCACCGCGATGTCCGACCAAAGCCAGACCATCACCGGCCGTGGCGGTGTGAAAGTTTCGTTCTAGGCGCGCCGTCGCTCCGGCTCACTCAGCATCGATACAAACAACAACGGCGATGCAATGCATCGCCGTTTTCGAAATCAGATGCTGTTCAAAGTTACGGGCAGGGGTAGCGGTTGCCGTCATAGTTCAGGTACGTGCCTGATGCGGGATCGTAGGACCGGTAGCGCTGCATGCAGTAGGCTTCAGCGTCGCCGCCGCCGTAGCCTGGCGCGACCACCACGGGGGCGGGCGCCGGATAATATGCGGGGCCACCATAGCCGTAACCGTAGCCATATCCCGGACCGTAATATGGATTTGCGCCGGCCGCGATTGCGCCGCCGATAAGTGCGCCGGCAGCAAGCCCGACACCGAGGCCAGCACCGCCATAGTAATATCCCCGCCGCCGCCACTGAACCTGAGTAACCAGCGAATTGTCGGCGCCCGCATGAGCAGCCGCAAGAGGCTGGCTCGGCGCCAGCGGGGCAGCATGGCCGGATGACATCGCAGCCATCGGAAGCGCCAGCGCAACGGCTGCGATCGCGCATCCATTCCTAAAGGTGATCATCTTCCTCACTCCAAAGCCCGCATCGATCACTCTGCATCGGGGGCCGCGCGGAATGCGCGGCTCCATGCAGAAGAGAGCAATGTTGGTGTGGATTCAGGCGCTTCTGGGGCGGTTCCATTCACGGAACATCGCCCCAGAGGCCAGACGTCAGGTTTCACGACCGCTTACGGGCAGGGGTAGCGGTTGCCGTCGTAGTTCAGGTAGGTGCCTGACGCCGGGTCGTAGGACCTGTAGCGCCGGGCGCAGTAAGCAGCGTCGCCCTCAGCCGCAGGAGCGGCAGCATACTGTCCGTCGTCGACGTAGGCGTCCGGCGCGTAAGCGTAGGAGTCACCATAGTAGTACGGGTCATTGTAGTAATACGACGAGCCCAACGCGCCGAGCGCCAAGCCTGCGCCGAAGCCGTACCCCGGACCGCGCCAGTGCCTGCGTCCGTTCCAATGCCGGTTTCCATTCCACTGTCCGCCGCCGCCGAGTTGGGCGACGGGACGACCGGAGATCGCACGATTTCCGAACACGGTTGAGGGCGGCCCCGAGAAACGAACGCCGCTATTGCCGACAGCAGGACCACCGCTGAAACTGGGTCGCGCCACGCCTGCGCCTCCAAAACTTGGGCGCGCTGCGAAGCCGCCGCCACGGAAACCACCACCTCCGCCTCCGCCGCGGAATGCAGCGCCACCGCCACCTCCGCCGCGCGAGAATCCTCCGCCGCCGCCGTGTCCTCCCGGCCGCGCATCTGCGGTCGTTGCGAGGATAACAGGTGCAACTGCCAGAAGTGCGGCAGCGCCGATTACCTTGAGATTGATCATGTGTTCGAACTCCGGGTGAACTCCACGAAAGAACGGAAGCAAACGTGAGATTGTTCCGTGCTTTCCAAAGTTTGAGTTCACGTTCGCACGGGCTAACCCAATGCAGCATGAATGGATTGCGACCAAACGGTGTTGCCGGTCAGCCCGCGCGGTGATGCGATACCATCGTGTGAGGCGATAGCGGCGCTTGATCTGGTTCGTTGCGTGACACAAACTCCTGGCGCTGGCGCGGCAATGCGCCGGGATACTCTTCTTGCAAGTAGGCGATCAGTTTCTCGCGCACCTCACAGCGCAGATCCCACGCCGCAGGGGCGCTTCGCGCGCTCAGCAATGCACGCAGCTCGACCGTGTGATCCTTGGTGGCGTCGCTGACCTGAAGCACCACGACTCGGCCATCCCAAAGGGGAGAGGCGCGCGCCACCTCCATCAGTTTTTCGCGGAGCTTTTCCACCGGCACGGTGTAATCGACATACAGGAACACAGAGCCGATCAGCGCGGAGGTTTCGCGAGTCCAGTTCTGGAATGGCTTTTCGATGAAGTAACTCAGCGGCACCACCATCCGCCGCCAGTCCCAAAGTTTGATGACGACATAGGTGGTGGTGATTTCTTCGATGGTGCCGTACTCGCCCTCGAGGAAGACAACGTCGTCAAGCCGGATCGGCTGCGCCACCGCGATCTGAACGCCCGCAATCAGGTTCGCGAGCAGGGGACGCGCGGCAATACCGATTGCGAGACCGGCGACGCCCGCCGAGGCGAACAGACTGACGCCGTATTGCCTGACCTGCTCGAAACTCATCATCGCGGCCGCGACCGTCATGATGACGATCAGGGTGTCGGCTGCACTCTTCAGGATGCCCACTTGCGTGACGTGCTTGCGCGCGAGCAAGTTATCCTCGGCATCGAGGCTGAAGCGCCGCAGATAGATCTGCGATCCGATTTGAGCCGCGATAAGAGCGGTCCATCCCAGCAACGCGATGAAAGCGACATTGAGGATATTGCCGAACACTGTCGCGGCGCGATCGCCGATGGGAGCGACTCTGACCACAAGCGAGAGCGCCAGGACGATCAACGCCAGCCGAAGCGGTCCCTTGCTGCGGGTGAGCAACGACCGGGTCTTGGGATGACGTACGCCGAGCGTGTTTCTGATCGCATGAACGATCACTGCGTTGAAGATCAGCGCGACGAGAACTCCGCCAATGACGAGCACCGACGCGGTCAGCCAGTCCGGCAGGAGCCAGAGCGTGTTCAGAATCTCGGCATAACTGTATTTGATGACGTCGAGCATCGTCAGAATTCCAGCGGGGATGGTCGGTGAGGGGTGTCAACGCCGAATTCCGCCGGAGGTTCACGCAATGCATCAAGTTGCTGTTAGCGCTGGACAATTGGCGCACCGGATGGCATCAAACAGCCATCGCGCGGCCTTGCGCGCCCACTTCGGATTCTCGCCATGAAGCTGTTTTTCTTACGCTTTTTCACGTGGTGGAACGGCTCGACATTCGGCACGCAGCTCTGGACGCGGCGATTTGGCGAGGTCGTGGGGCAGGACGAGGGTGGCAACACCTACTACCGCACGCGCGGCGGCAAGATCGATCCGACACTCGGATTTGAGCGCCGGTGGGTGATCTACAACGGTTATGCTGAAGCGACACGCGTGCCACCTGCGTGGCACGGATGGCTGCACCACACCGTTGACACGCCGCCGACCGAGATCGATTACAAACCGCGCGAGTGGGAAAAGCCGCACCGCCCCAACATGACCGGTACGCCAGCCGCCTACCGTCCGTCGGGTTCGACGCTCGCTGCCGGTCGCCGGCCGAAGGCCACCGGCGATTATCAATCCTGGACCCCGGGACAGTAACGGCAGGCAAACCGCCCAGGTTGCCAGGCTGCGTGAATTGCCCGCCCTTTCCCCGCCGTATTCGGCGTGTTAACCGATAATCTGCGCGCGGCCCATTTTCTGTAGAATGGCGCGGACACGATTCGGTTGAATCGGATATTGGGGCCGGATCAGTTTATGATCTCGAATGTGATCATTCCGACAGGTGTGGAGCACGATGTTTTCCGCAAATCGCTTCGCACCTTGCGACACCGTGCTCCTGTGAAGCTGCGCAAGATGTTCCGAACCATCACCACTCTTTCCTTTGCGGCGTTGAGCGCCGCCTTGCTGCTGCTGCCGGCGACGCCGGTCCATGCGCAGATCGGCAACATCTTTTCCGACAGACCGCGTCCGCCCGCCAACGTGCAGCAGCGCGGTGAGCCCGTTCAGGAGCCTGAAGAGGAGGAGGTGCCTGATCTTCCTCCGCAGGGCCGTCTGCTGCCGACACCCAATCGTCCGCTGCCGGGACAAGGCGTGCCGCCGCCCGGCAATGTTCAGACCCAGCCGCTGCCGCCACCTCCGGGCACGGCAGCCGCTCCAAACCAGCCCGCGGTGCCCGGACAGGGCACGCCCAACAACGCCGCAGCTAATCCTTTGCCGGGACTGCCGCCGGGGCAGAAGCAACCGCGCAGCGCGCCGCCGACGGCCGCGACGTTGCAGCCAGGCGATGAGGTCGTGACCGAGCCGCCGGCGCAGAAGATCATAAACAAGCAGGCGGTTTTCGCGGGCCTCGACAAGATCACCGGCCGTATCATCAAGTTCGATGCCGACATCGGTGAGACCGTTCAGTTCGGTGCTCTGCGCGTCAAGCCGCAAGCTTGTTACACGCGGCCATCGACAGAAGCGGCCAACACCGACGCCTTTGTCGAGGTCGATGAAATCACCTTGCAGGGCGAAGTGAAGCGGATTTTCTCCGGCTGGATGTTCGCAGCCAGCCCGGGTCTGCACGGCGTCGAGCACCCGATTTACGATATCTGGCTGACCGACTGCAAAGGTCCGTCCGCAACGGTGGCTCAGCAGGAAGCGCCGAAAGCCGCGCCAGCTCCGCCGCCTCAGCAGCAGCCCAAGCGGCCACCGGCGCCCAAGCAGCCCGCCGTGCAGCGGCCACTGCCGCCGCCAAATCCATTCCCGCCATTCCGGCAGTAATTGCTCAGGCTTGGGTCAGGCACGCCAGCGCTTCGGCGCCAGTGACCGGGCGGCTTGCAGGAAGCGCGAAGAAGTCGGCCTGTCCCGTGACCGCATCATCGAGCATGGTGCGGTATCTGCGCCGCGGCACCTCCACCGCACCGAAGGTGCGCAGATGATCCGTCACGAATTGCGTATCGAGCAACACAAAGCCGCCCGCGATCAGACGCGCGACGAGGTGGACCAGCGCCACCTTCGAGGCATCGCGCTCGGTATGGAACATGCTCTCTCCGAAGAATGCGCGGCCGAGGCTAACGCCGTAGAGACCTCCCACCAGCCGATCGCCTTGCCAGGCTTCGACGCTGTGGCAATGCCCGATCTCGTGCAGCGAAGTATAGAGGTCGCGGATGCGGCCATTGATCCAGGTATCATCACGGCCCGGCTGAGGCGCGGCGCATCCGGCGATGGTCTGCTTGAAATCCGTGTTGACGGTGACGCGGAAGGCGTCGGATCGAACCGTGCGCGCGAGACGCGACGTGACGCGAAAACCGTCGAGCGGAATGATGCCGCGTTTCTCAGGTTCGACCCAGAAAATCGTGGGGTCGTCGGCGCTCTCGGACATCGGGAAGATGCCGCAGGCATACGCGCGCAGCAAAACACTCGGCGTAATTTCGGACGATGCGGCGTCGCGCGAACTCATGCGCAATCGTAACAGATTGTGCGGCCTTCGGCGACCGTCAAGCCGTGCTGGCAAACTGCCTGATTTGCGGCTGTGCGGCGCTCTTCAGCCGCAACACGATACGTGTTCCGGTGTGGGATGGATCACGTTCTGCCTTGGTTTCGAGTTTTTGCGCCATGGCGCTCACGATACGCTGGCCCATGCCGGTGGAGCGGGGATCCTGCTTGACCTGCAAGCCGACGCCGTCGTCGGAAATCGACAGTTCGAGGCCTCCGTTGCATGACCGCAATTCGACGTGAATGGGGCCAGCACCGTCTGGATAGGCATATTTGACGGCGTTCATGACCAGTTCGTTGACGATGATGCCGATCGCGACGGCGCGATCAGGGTCGATCTCGACGGGCTCGGCTTTCAGCGTCAGCCGCGACATCCGGTTGCCTTCGGTAGAGCGGCGCAAATCCTCCAGCAAGGCCTCGAGGTACTGGTTCAGCATGACCGTCTTCAGGTCCTGCGATGTATAGAGGCGGCGATGAACCTGCGCGACCGCGGCGACGCGGCCCATGGCATTGGTCAATGCGGCCTTGACGTCGTCATCTGAGCTTGAATTCGCCTGAAGATGCAGCAGTGAAGCGATGATCTGCAAGCTGTTGCCGACGCGGTGGTTCACTTCGCGCAGCAGGACCTCGCGCTCCGCGGCGAGCGCTGCGTAACGGTCACGCGAGGCGTGAACTTCTGCTTCTGCATCGTCGCGGGCCTTGCGCACCAGCGCCTGTTCGATGGCGCCCTTTGCAGCGACGTCGAGCAGGGCGAGAAACTCTCCCTGCGTATCCTTGACCAGATAGTCGGCAGAGCCCGCCTTCAAGGCAGTGACTGCGATCTTGCTGTCCTGCGACGCGGTCACGAAAATGACCGGCGGCGCATCGGGGATCTTCTGGATTTCGGCAAGCGTCTCCAGACCGTCGAGACCGGGCATGTGCTGATCGAGCGCCACCACATCGACCCCGCCTTGCTTGATACGCGCAAGGCCGCTCGCGCCGTCAGCCGCGTGCTCGACGGCAAAACCCTGCCGTTTCAGCCCGCGCTCGACCAGCCGCGCAAGATCGGCATCGTCGTCAATGTACAAAAGGAGAGGCGTTGCAGGTTTCATGTTTTGACAGGTGGAACCTTGATGACTGAAAAAAACAATCCCAGTTGGCGGATCGCGTTGGCAAAGCTTTCGTAATTCACGGGCTTGGTAATGTAGACGTTGCAGCCCAGCTCGTAGCAGCGTTTGATTTCGTGCTCGTCGTCCGTGGTTGTCAGTACGACAACCGGTGCGCATTTGACGTGACTGTTTTCTTTGATCCGCTTGAGGATCTCGATCCCGGTCATGTCGGGCAGATTCAAGTCGAGCAGGATCAGAAGCGCCTGATCCCTATGATCGACGCCTGAGCCGTCCTTGCCGAACAGGTACTTCACCGCATCTGTACCGTTGGTGAACGGCAAGATCTCATTGTTGACACCGGAGCGCCGGATATTGCGCTCAATCAGGCGGGCATGGCCCTCGTCATCTTCGATCATGATGATCTTAACTGGCAAACTCATTCTTCTTTTCCTTGAGTTCCGAAATTCCACTGCGCAGGCAATGTAACCGTGAAAGTACTGCCCTTGTGAAGTTCTGAGGAGACGTTGATGGTGCCACCCATGCGGCGTACCAACGCACGGACGTGGGCGAGACCGATGCCTTGTCCCGGACGATCCTGAAGACCAGCCCGGCGGAACAGGTCGAATATCCTTTGGTGATCTTTCGGATCGATACCACGTCCGTTGTCAGTGATTTCGAAGATCACAAAACCGAGCTTGGGGCGGCCCTTGATCAGGATGTCGCCCGGCACGCCCGGCTTGAGGTATTTGAGAGCATTATCAACGAGGTTGGAGAAGATTTGTTCCAATGCGAGGCGATCGCTGACAATATTCGGCAGCGGCTCGACGCGGATTTGCGCATTGGCCTCAGACGCTTGATGCGCCACGGACGAGATGATTGTCTCGATCAGTTCTCTGGTGTCGATTTCTACAGGGCGAAAATCGCGCCGACCTTCGCGTGTCAGATTGAGTATAGCGGAGATCAGACGATCCATCTTGCCGATCGACGACTTGATGAAGCCAAGTGCTTCCGAAAAGTCCTGCGATAGTTGCTTGTCTTCCGCCTGAAGCTCCGGGGAGACGCCCGGATCCAGGTCATTGATAGCTTCGGGAATTGCGGGCGCTGCTGCGGCGGCGCGGCTGTACTTCGCGATGCGGGTGAAGATGTCGTTGCGCAACTCTTCGAGCTCGCTTGTGAACCCCATAATATTCACAAGCGGCGAGCGCAGGTCGTGGCTTACTATGTAGGCAAAGCGCTGGATTTCTTCATTCGCTTCGCGAAGATCAGCGGTGCGTGTTTCAACAGTCGCTTCGAGGTTGAGATTGTTGTCGCGCAGTTGCCGTTCGGCTTCGTCGCGCGCACGCGTTGATCGCCGCACAAGAAACAGTGAAGCGCCAGCCAAAAGGAGCACGAGGCCTGAACCGGCTGTTGTGACAACCGCTGCGAGAGTCTGGCTGCGGTCGGCTGCGGCGGTTCGTGCCTGGAAAAGACGGTCTTCCTCCGCGCGCATGGCTGTGGCGATCTCAGTGATGCGCTGAACGGCAGTGCCACTACCGTCGCGCAACATTGCCACGCCGCCGGGAATGTCGTTCCTTTTCACGAAGTCAACAGCTTTGGTGAATTCCGCGAGACGCAATTCGATGAATTCGCGGAATTGCTTGCTGTTCTCGATCTGAACCGGGCTGTCGCTGATCTGTCTTATGAGCGTGTCGACGCCCGGCAAGATGCGTTGGATTGCAGTCTCGTGCTCCGCCAGAAATTTGGGTTGCGACGTGAGGAGGTAACCTCGGGCAGCGCTTTCTGCGCGCCTGATATCCAGCAGGACGGTCGATATCTGATTTTCGACTTCGACGGTGTGAACCACCCAGCGGCTGTCGTCGCGCGCCTTGTTCACCAGAACGATGGAAATGACGCTGATCGCGACCAGCACCAGAAAGCCCGCTGATAGCAAGGCAATCTGCCAGAGCGTACGCCGGCGGGCCTTATCCCGTGTCACGTCCGCCCTGCGATGTTGCCGGAATAAATAAATCGCTGAAAATTCAAATTGCTACCCCTGAAGCCTACCCATAGCTTACGTGCGCGACAACGCGCAAATACGAATTTAGTTCCATTTCTGGAACCAGCCCGTCGGGGAAATGGTAGCTCAGGATGACTTGGTGTCGCCGGCGGCCAGGTAATGCTCGAGCCAGTGGATATGGTAGTCGCCGTCGATAATGCTGGGCTCACGCACCAGTCCGCGGAACAGCGGCAGGGTGGTTTCGACGCCGTCCACCACCATCTCGTCCAGAGCGCGTCGCAAGCGCATCAGGCACTCGCCGCGGGTCTTGCCGTGGACGATAAGCTTGCCGACCAGCGAGTCGTAGTAGGGCGGGATGACATAACCCTGATACACGGCTGAATCGATCCGCACCCCCAGCCCGCCGGGCGGATGGTACTGCAGGATCTTGCCGGGCGAGGGCCGGAAGGACACCGGGTTCTCGGCGTTGACGCGGCACTCGATCGCGTGACCGTTGATGACGATATCTTCCTGCGCGCAGGGCAAATCGCCGCCAGCGGCGACGCGGATTTGTTCGATGACCAGATCGATTCCGGTGATCATCTCGGTCACGGGATGTTCGACCTGAATACGCGTGTTCATTTCGATGAAATAGAACTCGCCATCCTCGTAGAGGAATTCGATGGTGCCGACGCCGAGATATTGCATCTCGCGCATCGCCTTGGCACAGGTCTCGCCAATTTTCGCGCGCGCGGCTGCATTCAGAATCGGCGAGGGACCTTCCTCCCACACCTTCTGGTGGCGGCGTTGCAGCGAACAGTCGCGCTCGCCGAGATGGATCGCACCGCCGCGGCCGTCGCCGAGGATCTGGATTTCGATGTGGCGAGGCTTGCCGAGATACTTTTCAAGATAAACCGAGCCGTCGCCGAACGCCGCCTTGGCTTCGTTGCTGGCGGTGGAGAGGGCCAGCAGCAGATCAGCTTCAGTCGGCGCAACCTTCATGCCGCGGCCGCCGCCGCCTGCTGCCGCCTTCACCAGGACCGGAAAGCCGATCTGCTTGGCGATGGCCATGGCGTCGTCGCCGGGGCCAATGCCGCCGTCGGAGCCGGGCACCACAGGAATGCCGAGGCGCTTGGCGGTCTTCTTGGCTTCGATCTTGTCGCCCATCAGACGGATGTGCTCCGCCTTCGGCCCGATGAAATGCAGATTGTGGTCGGCGAGAATTTCGGCGAACCGCGCATTCTCCGAGAGGAAACCGTAGCCGGGATGGACCGCGTCAGCGCCGGTGATCTCACACGCGGCAAGCAACGCCGGTATGTTCAGATAGCTGTCCTTCGCGGGCGGCGGTCCGATGCAGACGCTTTCATCCGCAAGGCGGACATGCATGGCGTTCGCATCGGCGGTCGAGTGAACCGCAACGGTCGCGATGCCGAGCTCCTTGCATGCGCGCAACACGCGCAATGCAATCTCGCCGCGATTGGCAATCAGGATCTTGTCGAACATCGTGCCTGCCTTCTCCCGTCATCCTGAGGCGCGAGCACTTGCGGGCCTCGAAAGGTGACGGCGCCGCATCCTTCGAGGCTCGGGCCTTGCCCTCGCACCTCAGGACGACGGCGCGTTTCTATTCAATAATGACGAGCGGCTCGCCGAACTCGACCGGCTGGCCGTCTTCGACGAGGATTTGCGTAACGGTGCCTGCGCGCGTCGACGGGATCTGATTCATCGTCTTCATCGCTTCGATGATGATCAGCGTGTCGCCGACCTTCACCTTGCTGCCGACATCGATAAACGGCTTCGCGCCGGGCTCTGAGGCACGATAGGCCGTGCCGACCATCGGCGACGGCACTGCGCCGGGGTGCTTTGAAATATCGGCGGGTGCGGCCGCAGCCGCAGCCGGCGCAGGTGCGGACGCCGTGGCAGCAGCCACAGCGGCAGGCTGATAGGAGACGGGTGCCGCGATGCTGATATTGCGCGCGACCCGCAGACGCAATCCGGCACGCTCGATCTCGATTTCCGTGAGATTGGTTTCATCGAGCAGAATTGCCAGTTCGCGAATGAGTTCGCGCTCGTCGGCCGGTTTTTCCTTGGGAGCAGATGGTTCTTTCGGCGAGGAGGCCATGTGTAATCCGAAGCTTTCTTAGTAAATGACAGGCAGGCGTATCAGGCTTTCGCCTTGGCGCCGATCTTCGCGGCAAGGCCGCTGATTGCGAGGCGATAGCCATCGATTCCGAAGCCGCACAGCGTTGCCACGGCAGCCGATGCGACGAAGGAATGGTGACGAAAGCTCTCGCGCGCGTAGATGTTGGAGACGTGGACTTCGACCGTTGGAAGTTTGACAGCAACCAGCGCGTCATGAAGCGCGATCGATGTGTGCGAGTATCCGCCGGCGTTGATGATGATGCCGGCCGCTTTCTTCGCGCCGGCTTCGTGAATGAAATCGATCAGTTCGCCTTCGCGGTTCGACTGGCGGCAGTCGGCCGTCAGGCCATAGCCGGCAGCGCTGTCGTGGCAGAGTTTCTCCACATCAGCGAGCGTGTGATGGCCATAGGTCTCCGGCTCGCGGGTGCCGAGCAGATTGAGGTTCGGCCCGTTGAGCACGTAAATCGTCTTTGCCATCCGAAAATCAAATCCAGCAATGTCGGCGGAATAATGCGGGTGCGCGCAGCTTCGGGCGGTTTATAGGCAACATGGAGCCGGGAGGGAAGCCTGATCGGCTTCGCCATCCCCCGCCAAATCATTCAGAAATCACCTGAAAAGCCCCGGAAAAAGCCTTGAAATCGTTGGTTAACCAATCTTAACGGATGTTCCTGGAGAACCGTTCGGCCAAGGTGCCTGGCCTAGCAGGTTGCCTTTCCGCAGCGGGCTTCGGATATCTTCTTGGCGAGCCCGGCCGCGCCGACCGCGCCAACCACGACGTCCTTTCCGATCACATAGCTGGGCGTGCCGTTCAGGCCCATCTCCTCGGCGAGCTTGAAGTTCTCGTTGAGGGTGGCGTTGACCTCGGGGCTGGCCATGTCCTTCTCGAGCTTGGCCATATCAAGACCAGCTTCCTTCGCCGCCGCCATGGCGCGCGCCTTGTCTGCCTGTCCGCGCCCGTTCAGCAGCTTCTGATGGAAGTCGAGATACTTCTTCCCGCTCGGGTCCTGCATGCGGACCGCGACAGCGACCTGAGCCGCTTCCACCGAGCTCGGTCCGAGAACTGGGAATTCCTTCAGTACGACCCGCAGCTTCGAGTCCGACTTCATCAGGGTGAGCATGTCGGCCATCGCGTGTTTACAATAGCCGCAGTTGTAATCGAAGAACTCGACGAAATTCACGTCGCCGTCCCGGTTACCGACAACGACACCGCGCGGCGAGTTGAAGATCACCTCTGCATTTTTCTGGACAGCGGCGCGGTGCTTTTCCGATTCTGCGGCCGCTTGCCGCTTCTGCAGCTCTGCGGACATTTCCTCGAGCAGTTCGGGATTGGCGATGAGGTAATCCTTGATGATCTTCTGAATCTCGCTCTTCTGCGTGTCGTTGAACGACTGGGCATGCGACACGGCGGGCAGACCCAGCACAAGTGCAAAGGCGAGGGGGGCAAGAGAGCGGAGCGAGAGCATGGATATTCCTTCGGGCTGTGTGCAGCGATGCTACGCCGGGTTTAATTCTTTATCGGCTTCGTATTAACGATGTCGTCGGCCTTGACCCAACCTGGTGTGCCGATCGCAAATCTTGTCTTCGCGCGAGAGGCAAGGTCCCGCGCCGTTTTCTGGTCTCCGCGCAGATAGGCTGCCTGGGCCGAGGCGAGATCGGCTTCCGCATAGTCCCCCTTGCGGCCGTATGCCATCGCAAGCTGCGTATATCCGAGCGCCGCTTCCGGTTCCCGGGAGAGTGCCGTGCGCAGAATCTTGATGGCCTCCTCAGCGTAGGCCTTATTGTCCGATGCCACCAAGGACTGGCCAAGTAACATCTCGATGAGTGGCGCATTGTTGGACAGTTGAACAGCTCTGCGAAGCGGAGCGATGGCCTCGTTGGGCTTGGCTCCTTCCAGCAGCGCCTGACCCTTCAATTCGTAAAAATAAGGGTTATTGGGCTGGACCTTGATCAGGGCGTCAATCTGGGAGAGGGCGCTGCGCAGATCGCCGTGACGATAGGTTGCGATGGCGCGGGCGTAGCGGGCGGGCAGGCTGTCGTTCGAAGGCGGATACCGGCGGTACACCGTGTCCGAGCGCTCCATGAACCCGGACACTTTTGCCCGCATCATGTCGTGACGAAGCTGCAAGGCAGCGTCGTCCTTCTTGTCCCAGTAGGGGCTCGATTTCGCCAGTTCCTCAAGCGCCCTGACGCGTTCAGCCGGCATCGGATGCGACTGATTGTACGGATCGGCGCCGCGGGACGAGTACAGCCCCTGTTCGGAGAACCGCTTGAACGTCTCGTACATTCCCTTGGACGACTGGCCGGTGGCGTTGAGGAATTTCACGCCGGCCTTGTCCGCGTTTTCTTCCTGCTGCCTCTGGTAGGAGAGCATGGTGCGCATGATCGCGGCTTGAGGTGCCGCAACCGCAGCGGCGCCTGCACTTCCGGCTCCTGCACGCGCCCCTGCAACGGCCGCGCCCAGGCCCAGCAGCATGGCGATGATCATCTGGGTCTGGGCGCGGGAAACCTGTTCGCGCAGCTTTGAGAGATGCCCGCCGGCAAGGTGTCCCGTTTCGTGGGCGAGCACGCCGATGATCTGGTTGGGTGTTTCAGATTCTCGCAATGCCCCGTAGTTCACGAAAATGCGGCGTCCGTCCGCGACGAAGGCGTTGAACGTCGGATCGTTGATGATGACGACCTGAATGTTCTGCTTCTCGAGACCGGCGACCCGCAGGATCGGCCGCGTATAGTCGCGTAGAAGTTGCTCGGTTTCGGCATCGCGCAGGAGGGGTGGGCCGCCCTGCTGTGCATGCGCCGGCCACGAGCCGACGAGCAGCGCCGCAGCAGTGACGATCGCCGTCGCACGCCGTGCGAATGACTTTCCGGGCAGCCCTGCGCGAACGCGGGAGGCTTCGGATGGCGGGGTCAAGAGGGCATCTGTCATGGCTTGGTCAGCGAGCTTGGCAATGGAGCGGAGGCCTGTAGGGTGCTAAAATCACGGTCTAACAAGACGCCGAATGCGGCGGTACAACGGCACATTGCCGCATGCTTTCCTTGCATGCCGCGGTTCCAGGGAATAGCAGATTTCATGCTAGTGTGGTGGTTCGCAAGTCCGCATTACTTCCACAGCGCGCACATTTGCGGACTTGCGAACCAAAACCACACTAGAATTGTAATTTTCCAGTGTCCTTTTGAATCCGAAGTTCGCTATGGAGATTGATGCAAAACGAGGCGAACTTCGGATTCAGGACACTGGATGTGATGCTCACAGACAAGGCAAAAGGCCTTTTAACGCCCTCCGCCCGCGGCAATGTTCCGCCGTTCATGGTGATGGATGTGATGGCGGCTGCCGCCAGGATCGAGGCCCAGGGCGGTCACGTGATTCACATGGAGGTGGGGCAGCCTGCTGCTCCCGCGCCGCAGACGGCCATCGCCGCCGCGCGCGCCGCGCTCGATATAGGCAAGATCGATTATACGGCTGCGATCGGCATTCCATCGCTGCGTCAGCGGATTTCGCGCCATTACCGAGAAACCTACGGACAGGATGTCAATCCTGCGCGCATTGTCATTACCACAGGCTCCTCGGGCGCTTTTGTTCTCGCGTTCCTGTCAGCGTTTGAGCCCGGCGACCGTGTTGCAATCGCGTCCCCGGGTTATCCGCCGTATCGTCATATTCTGCGCGCGCTCGGATGTGAGCCCGTCCTGATCGAAACCACCAGCGCCACACGGCATGCACTGACAGGCGAGATGCTGCTTGAGGCTCATCGGAAGACGCCGCTCAAGGGCGTACTGGTCGCCAGTCCTGCGAATCCGACCGGCACCATGATGACGCGCGAGGCGATGGCGGATCTGATCGCCGCCGCGGATAGCGCGGGTATTCGCTTTATCTCGGATGAGATCTATCACGGGCTCGACTACGCGTTTCCGGCGGTGACGGCCGCCGAGCTTTCGTCCGAGGCGATCATCATCAATTCGTTTTCGAAGTACTTCTGCATGACCGGCTGGCGCGTGGGCTGGATCGTCGTTCCGGAGGCGCTGGTGCGCTCGGTCGAGACGTTGCAGCAGAACCTGTCGATTTCCGTGCCGACCCTGTCGCAGATCGCGGCAGAAGCCGCATTCGACGGATGTGCCGAAATGGATGTCATCAAGCACGGCTATGAGGAGAATCGGCGCATCCTGATCGAAGGGCTGCCGAAAGTCGGGCTGACGGAATTCCTGCCTGTGGATGGCGCGTTCTATCTTTATGCGGATGTCTCCAAGTTCAACGCCGACAGCTTCGAGTTCGCCAAGACCATGTTGCAGCAGGCGCATGTCGCGGCGACGCCCGGTGTGGACTTCGACCCATTCCACGGAAAGTCTTTCGTGCGTTTTTCCTACTCGCGCTCGACGCAGGAAATCACCGAAGCGGTGGCGCGCATCACGCGCTGGCTCACCAAAGGCTGATTGCAGATTTCGAGGGCCCAAACGCAAACCGCCCGCTGTGAAGCGGGCGGTTTATTCGTGACCAGTACTCGGATGTTACTCGCCGCGGCGCGACCACCAGCCCGCACGGCGCGGCTGGGCGGTCTCGGTCTGCGGCTGTGGAGAAGACTCTGGTTCAGTTGGAGTTTGTGTCTGAACCGGAGTGGGCTGAGACTCCTGTTTCGGCGCCTCACCGAAGAAGAAGCTGACCTTCTCGCGAACAGTCGAGCGCTTGCGCGGAGCTTCGGTCTCTTCCGGGGTTGAGATGTGATGCGTCACTGGTTCCGGCTGCGGAGCCGGAGCGGGATGTTCCTCGCGGACCGGCTCCGCCGGCGCTGCCAGATCGGCTACCGCTTCGGCGGATTCGGACTCGGGCGGCGTTCCCAAATCGTCGGCAATCGTCGAAACGATTCCCTCGCCGGGTTGACCGCCTTCTGCTCCGCTCAGGTCGTTGCCACCACGCCGGCGACGGCCGCCGCGGCGCCCACGGCGGCGCGGACGGCGTTCGCCATTCGCGTTCTGCTCGGCGCGCGGTTCGCCATTCTGATCGTCCTGCTCGTCGTCACCTTCATCGCCGTCATCGCTGGCGGTGTCGTCTTGTAACGCGATGGCGGGTGCGTCGCCCCGATCGGCTGCCTGTACTCCCTCACGCGCTTCTCCGCCACGGCCACGCCTGCGGCGCCGGCGCTTGCGGCGCGGGCCTTCTTCGCCTTCCGAGACAGGAACTGCGTCGGCGGATTGCGTCTCGGCATTGTCCTCGTCGTCGCCTTCGAATTCCATTTCGGCTTCGAACGTTTCGTCATCCTCGTAGTCGTAGGTGTCCTCGACCGGAGCCGGGGATGCCGCAAGCTGCGCTGCAAGGATGGCCTTGGCGGCTTCGAGGGTATGAACGGCTTCGCCGCGGTCGATCACGTAGGACTGCTGCCCGCTGATCGTCGCATCGGCGATGACCGCCAGCGTGACCTTGAAGCTGCTTTCGAGATCGCGCAGGTGACCGCGCTTGTGGTTGAGCACATAGAGCGCAACGTCGGTGCGCGTGCGCACCGTCAGATTGTGCGTCGGTCCCTTCATCAGGGTTTCTTCGAGGCCGCGCAGCAGTTGCAGCGCGACGGACGAGACCGAGCGGACGTGACCGGAGCCGCCGCAATGCGGGCACGGCTCGGTGGAGCTTTCGAGCACGCTGGCGCGGATACGCTGGCGCGACATCTCGAGCAGGCCGAAATGCGAGATGCGTCCCACCTGGATGCGGGCGCGATCCTGCCGCAGGCAGTCGCTGAGTTTGCGCTCGACCGCACGGTTGTTGCGCTTCTCATCCATGTCGATGAAGTCGATCACAATGAGACCCGCAAGATCGCGCAGCCGCAACTGGCGCGCGACTTCCTCGGCGGCTTCGAGATTGGTCTTGAGCGCTGTATCCTCGATGTGGTGCTCGCGGGTCGAACGCCCCGAGTTGACGTCGATCGAGACCAGCGCTTCGGTCTGGTTGATGACGATGTAACCGCCGGACCTCAGCGTTACCGTGGGCGAGAACATCGCGTCCAGCTGGCTCTCCACGCCCATGCGCGAGAACAGCGGCTGGCCGTCGCGGTACTGCTTCACCGCGCGAACGTTGCTCGGCATCAGCATCTTCATGAAATCGCGGGCTTCGTTGAAACCGGCTTCACCGGCAACGAGGACTTCGTCGATTTCCTTGTTGTAGAGGTCGCGCAGCGAACGCTTGATCAGCGAGCCTTCCTCGTAAACGAGAGTAGGGGCCTGCGATTTCAGAGTGGTGTCGCGGACGGTTTCCCACATCCGGATCAGGTATTCGAAGTCGCGCTTGATCTCCGGCTTGGTGCGCGAGGCACCGGCGGTACGCAGGATGATCCCCATGCCTTCCGGCACATCGAGATCCTGCACCACGTCCTTCAGGCGCGAACGATCCTGCGCCGAGGTGATCTTGCGGCTGATACCGCCGCCGCGTGCGGTGTTCGGCATCAGCACGGCATAACGGCCGGCGAGCGAGAGGTAGGTTGTCAGCGCAGCGCCCTTGTTGCCGCGCTCTTCCTTGACGACCTGAACCAGCATCACCTGGCGGCGCTTGATGACTTCCTGAATCTTGTACTGGCGGCGCGGACGGAAGGCGCGCTCCGGCACTTCTTCCAGCACGTCGTCACCGCCAACCGACTCGACGACTTCCTCTTCGGCGTCGTCACCGTCCTCGTCGTCGTCGCCATCCGCATCGTCGGCGTGGTGTTCGTCTTGATGGTCGCCGTGAGGAACGATGGGCGCATCGTGAGCCTCGTCGTGCGCATGCGATTCATGCTGATGATCGAGGTGCTCATGATCATCATGCCCATGGTCATGGAAATGATCGTCATGTGCATGGTCATCGTGCGCAGCTACCGGCGCTGGCGCTTCTTCGGATGCCGCGACTGGCGTAGCGTCATCGGCATGATGTTCCTGATGGTGATCGTCGCCGGCGGGGAGGGCAGCAACGTCATGAGCTTCACCATGCTGGTGATCATGTTCGCCATGATGTGGGTCATCATGCGGGTGGTCATGGTCGTAATGGGCATCGTCATGGCCGTAATCTGGCGCGTGGTCGCCGACCTGGGCAGCGTCCGTCAACTGCGCGGCTTCCGCCTCCTGGCTTGCGCCTTCGATAACCTCGCTCTGCACGCGCTCGCCGCTGTTACGGCGTCGTGAACTCCGATGGCGGGACCGGCGGCGGTTGGAGCGGTTTTCCGATTCTTCCTCGGCTTCGCGATGTGCGCGCTCGTCGGCCTCGATCAAGGCCTGACGATCGGCAACCGGGATCTGATAGTAATCGGGATGAATTTCGCTGAAGGCCAGAAAGCCATGGCGATTGCCGCCGTATTCGATGAAGGCGGCTTGCAGCGACGGCTCGACGCGCGTGACTTTGGCGAGATAGATGTTGCCGCGCAGTTGCTTGCGCTGGGCAGACTCGAAATCAAATTCCTCGACGCGATTGCCGCGGACCACAACCACCCGGGTCTCTTCCGGATGGGTGGCATCGATCAACATTTTGTTGGGCATTTTTGAGCTCTTGACGGCGAACGGTGCGTTCGGCGGCCAGCGCGTTGCGCGTAGCCGGGTCACGTGACGGTCCACCTGATTCGGGGGTGAGGGGAAGGCCAAAACGCCGCCCGAGGCACCGTGCCGATCGCAACGTCAGCGAAACGCGACGCGGAAAAGATTCGCGTCGTATCGATGCTGGCGTCGATGGGATTTTCTGACCAATCCCGTTCGGCAATAGAGTCTGGCGCATCAAGCGTCGGCCCGTCTAATTCAATGTGGCGGCAAAGTGCCGCCGTATCCTGCCGCCGACGTTGCCAGCGGATTCGCTGCTGGCAGTGCTAACGCGGCGCAAGACGCGCGCGCTGGCTCTCGATGGTCCGCTGCCTTGCGGCAACGGTCGCCGGTCATGAAGGTGGCCGCTCGGGCTGGTAACCGCCGCTCCGTATCAGCCGCGTGCTGCGCTGGCTGTGGAGGGTCGGAAGGTACGCTGGAACCTCTTATTGAATGTGAGGAACTGGCGCTGCACCGGGAAGCTGAACGCGACACAACCGCAAGTTTAAACCGTCAGCCCCTCCTACATACGTCGAATGGCCGTTTCTGGCAAGGGAAGCGTCACAGCGCTGCAACACACTCGGCTAATCGTCGCAGGCGTGGTAAGGGGCCGTTAACTGCGCGGTTCTATTGCGGTATGAGGTCTCCGGAGGCTGCGGATTCATTGACGAGTCACATGAATTATCGCACATTTTGGGTTGTCGCGCAGGTGTGCGCCGCAGCATTTCTGTGCCTGCCGATTCCCCGGGCTCTCGCGGTCGAATCTCAGCCGCCGCAGCCGGTGGTTGCGGTAGCGTTTCCAGTCGCCTCCGACGTGCGCGTGGCGGGCGATGGTAAGCAGACCCGTTTCATTCTCGACCTCGACCGCAAGATCGATGCCCGGGCGTTTGTACTCGCAGATCCGTATCGCGTCGTGGTCGATATCCCGCAAGTCACCTTCAATCTTCCCCCCGGCGTGGGGAAGGAAGGGCGCGGTTTGATTCGCGCCTTTCGCTACGGCCTCGTCATGCCCGGCGGATCGCGAGTGGTTTTCGACCTGACCGGTCCGGCCAAGATTGAGAAGACCTACGTCATCGACCCGGCGAACGGGCAGCCGGCGCGCCTCGTGGTCGAACTGGCCGCGGTTGAAGGATCGGCGTTCAAGGCGTCGTCTCCGGGCGAGGACAAAGTGCAGTTACGTCCGGCAATCGTTGCCGACGCCAGCGGCGCCGCAGTTGAAACCACGGGCACAACCCGGACAGCGAAGACGACGGATTCCCGTCCGGTCATCGTTATCGACCCCGGTCATGGCGGCGTCGACAACGGCACGCAGGCGGCCACCGGCGAAAGCGAAAAGATGCTGGTGCTGGATTTCGCCAAAGCGCTGCGGGATCGAATCGAGAAAAGTGGCAAGTTCCGCGTTGTCATGACGCGCGACGACGACACCTTCGTCCCGCTCGGAGAGCGGCTGAGGATCGCCCGCTCCAATACGGCTGCGTTATTTGTTTCCATTCACGCCGATGCCTTGCCCAAGCGGGAGGGCGATGCCCAGGGCGCGACCGTCTATACGCTGTCGGAACGCGCCTCCGACGCCGAAGCTGAGAAACTCGCCGAGGCCGAGAACAAGGCCGATGCCATTGCCGGCATCAATCTGACCGAGGAACCGGCGGAGGTTGCCGACATCCTGATCGAGCTGACCCAGCGCGAGACCCGAACGTTTTCAAATCGTTTCGCCCGCACTCTCGTCAATGAGATGAAGGGTGTCGCGCGCATGCACAAGCATCCGCTGAAATCCGCAGGCTTCAAGGTCCTGAAGGCGCACGACGTTCCGTCGGTGCTGGTCGAACTCGGCTACGTGTCCAACAAGGATGATCTTCAGCATCTGGTCTCTGAAAGCTGGCGCTCCCGCACCGTCGGTTCAGTCGCCCAGGCGGTGGATGCCTTCCTCGGAAAACGCGTGGTTTCCACTGGTCCTTCGAATTAAGCCCCTTGGGGTTGAATTTGCAGGGCAATTGGTCGCCGAGGCCCTAGTTTGGCCACAGCAGCGGCTCTATAGAAATTTGGGCTGGTAAGAGACCAGAATCGATCCACGCGCGGATAGCGAATGGTATAGTTCGGTTCGAAATCCCTGAAGTGCGCCGTGATCGCGCCCAGACGCTAAGGACGGATACTGACAATGCGCTTGCTGTTGCGGTTCATGGGCTTCCTGTTCGCGGCCGGAACGATCGTGTTCCTTGTCGGCGTCGCCGCAGTTGCCGGAGCGATCTGGCACTTCTCGAAGGATCTGCCGGACTATTCCCAGTTACAGGATTACGAGCCGGCGGTGATGACTCGCGTTCACGCCGCAGACGGTTCGCTGCTCGGCGAGTATTCCAAGGAGCGCCGGCTTTATCTGCCGATCCAGGCGATTCCGAAACCCGTGATCAATGCGTTCCTCGCGGCAGAGGACAAGAATTTCTATGAGCACGGCGGCATCGACTTCACCGGCATGGCGCGCGCCGCGGTTCTCTACGCACAGAATTACGGTTCCAACCGTCGCCCGCAGGGTGCGTCCACCATCACACAGCAGGTCGCGAAGAACTTCCTTCTGACCAACGAAGTCTCGTTCAACCGCAAGATCAAGGAAGCCTTGCTGGCGATGCGCATCGAGCGCACCTACACCAAGGACAAGATCCTCGAGTTGTATCTGAACGAAATCTATCTCGGTCTCAGCGCCTACGGCATCGCGGCTGCATCGCTTGTCTATTTCGACAAGTCGGTCAACGAACTCACCATTGCGGAAGCCGCCTATCTGGCAGCGTTGCCAAAGGCGCCCTCGAGCCTGCATCCTGTACGTAACCGCGACCGCGCCATCGAGCGCCGCAACTACGTGATCGACCGGTTGGCCGAAAACGGCTGGATCAAGCAGGCCGATGCTGTTGCAGCTCGCAAGGAACCCCTTGTGGTGACGTCGCGCTCCAATGCGGCGCATATTTTCGCGGGTGAATACTTCGCCGAAGAAGTCCGCCGCGACATCTTCGAGCGTTACGGCGAGAAGAAGCTTTATGAGGGCGGTCTCTCGGTGCGCACCTCGCTCGATCCCAAGCTTCAGATGATGGCGCGCAAGGCGATGGTGGCCGGGCTGGTCAAGTTCGACGAAGCCCAGGGCTGGCGCGGCGCGCCGCACAAGATCGATCTTGGCGGCGACTGGGGCGTGAAGCTCGCGGAGGTCAAATCGCTCTCCGACATTTCGCCTTGGCGGATGGCCGTGGTGCTTGAGACCAGCGACCAGTCGGCGCGGATCGGTTTTCAGCCCGGCCGGGAGCTTGGCGGCGCGATCTCAAAGACTCGCGAAACAGGATTGATCTCGCTGGAAGGTGTGAGGTGGGCGAAGGCGGCCGCCGGTCCGACGCGTTTCAAAACGCCGACCGCGGTGACACAGGTGCTTGCACCGGGCGACGCGGTCTATGTCGATCCGCTGCTGGACAAGGATGGCAACAAGGTCGAGGGACAGTACCGGCTGCGTCAGATCCCTGAAGTTTCCGGCGCGATGGTTGCGATGGATCCGTGGACCGGGCGCGTCGTGGCCATGGTCGGCGGCTTCTCGTTTGACCAGAGCCAGTTCAATCGCGCAACGCAGGCCTATCGTCAGCCGGGTTCGTCCTTCAAGCCGATCGTCTATTCGACTGCGATGGATAATGGCTACACGCCCTCGACGGTTGTGGTGGACGCACCGATTGAAATCGATCAGGGGCAGGGCGCAGGCGTGTGGCGTCCGGAAAACTATTCGACCGGAAAGTATTACGGACCGACCACGCTGCGGAACGCGCTCATCAGGTCGCTGAACACGGTGACGGTGCGCCTCGCGCAGGACGTCGGTATGCCGTTGATCGGCGAGTACGCCAAGCGCTTCGGCATCTACGACGAGTTGCCGAACTATCTGTCCTACGCGCTCGGCGCCGGCGAGACGACCGTGATGCGCATGGTGACCGCCTATTCGATGTTCGCCAATGGCGGCAAGCGGGTGAAGCCGACACTGATCGATCGTATTCAGGACCGCTATGGCCACACCATCTTCAAGCACGATCAGCGCGAATGCCGCGGCTGCGATGCTGGCGATGTCTGGAAGAACCAGCCAGAACCTTCGCTGGTTGACCGCCGCGAACAGGTGCTGGATTCCATGACCGCCTACCAGATCACGTCGATGATGGAAGGTGTCGTGCAGAGCGGCACCGCGACCGTCTTGCGTGAAGTTGGCAAACCGATCGCCGGCAAGACCGGCACGACCAACGACGAGAAGGACGCCTGGTTCATCGGCTTCTCGCCCGATCTCGTGGTCGGCGTCTACATCGGCTACGACAAGCCGCGAAATCTCGGCCGAGGCGGCACCGGCGGCCACCTCGCTGCGCCGGTGGTGAAGGACTTCATGAAGCTTGCGCTGGCTGACAAGCCTGCGGTGCCCTTCAAGGTTCCTGCCGGCATCAAACTAATCCGTGTCGATGCCAAGAGCGGCATGCGGGCAGGGCCGGGTGACAGTGGCCGGACAATCCTCGAAGCCTTCAAGCCCGGGACTGCACCACCCGACAACTACTCGGTTATCGGCGTGGCTGACGCTGACGGGCGCTCACCCGGCGTTTCGCCGGATGCGGACCGCGCCATTTTCCGGCCGGGTACCGGCGGCCTGTACTAGCGCAACGCGCCACGTTGCGCTGACAGCCGTCAGCCGCTACATCCCTCACGTCATTTGAATCGCAGCGTTGCTGCAAGCTGGAATTGTCATGCGCCCCGAAATCGAACGCCTTGTTGAAGAGATCAAGCAGTCAGTCGGGCTGCTGAGGAGGCATCTTTGACGTCGATGCTGCCACGGCACGCCTCGCCGAACTGAACGCTCTCGCCGAAGATCCCAATCTCTGGAACGACCCGCAGAAGGCCCAGAAGCTGATGCAGGAGCGGACGTCGCTCGAGAATCAGCTTACCGGCATCGGCAAGATCGAGCGCGAGCTCGAAGACCAGACTGGCATGATCGAGCTTGGCGAGTCCGAGAAGGACGAGAGCGTCGTTCTTGAAGCTGAGAGCGCGCTCAAGGCTCTGAAAAAAGACGTCGCGAAGCAGGAGCTGGAAGCGCTGTTGTCGGGTGAGGCCGACAGATTCAATACGTACCTCGAAGTCCACGCCGGTGCCGGCGGCACCGAGAGCCAGGACTGGGCTTCGATGCTGCTGCGTATGTACACGCGCTGGGCGGAGAAGCATGGGTTCAAGGTCGAATACCTTGAAGAGACCGAAGGCGAAGAAGCCGGTATCAAATCCGCGACAATCCAGATCAGCGGCCACAATGCCTATGGCTGGCTAAAGACCGAGGCGGGCGTGCACCGGCTTGTGCGGATATCGCCGTTCGATTCCAACGCCCGGCGGCACACGTCATTCTCGAGTGTTGCGATTTTCCCGGTGGTCGATGACAGCATCAAGATCGACATCAAGGAATCCGATGTGCGCACCGATACGATGCGTTCAGGCGGTGCAGGCGGCCAGCATGTCAACAAGACGGAATCGGCTGTGCGTCTGACACATATTCCGACCGGCGTTGCGGTTGTCTGTCAGGCCGGCCGTTCACAGCACAAGAACAGGGCGCAGGCCTGGGACATGCTGCGCGCGCGGCTTTACGAAATCGAACTGAAGAAGCGCGAGGAAAAAGCCGCCGCCGATCAGGCCGCCAAGACCGATATCGGCTGGGGTCATCAGATCCGGTCATACGTGTTGCAGCCGTATCAGATGGTGAAGGACCTGCGCACCGGGGTGCAGACCTCCGACACGTCCGGCGTGCTCGATGGCGATCTCGATGAATTCATGGCAGCGACGCTGGCACAGAAGGCGTTCGGCACCACGCCCGGCGCCATTGAGGACGTGGATTAGAGTCTTGCTATCGCGTTTTCTTAACGCGAACCGGCGCCCACTTCGCTTGAAAACGCGCCAGACGCAGAACCGGGTTGTCGGGAAGCGGGTGGTTCTGTGCAGTGCCACCGCGTATCCCTCTGGGCCATGGCTGTCGTCCAAGAGAGACTTCCCGAAACTGAACTGCGTATGGATGAGCGCGACTGGTCGCGGCTGGTCTTCCTGTCGGTTCTCTGGGGCGGCACGTTCTTCTTCACCGGTGTGGCGCTGAAAGAATTGCCGCCGCTGACGCTGGTCTTCCTGCGTCTGTCGATTGCGGCGCTGATCCTGCTGCCGATGCTCTGGATCAACCGCATCCCGTTTCCGGTCGGTATCGCGGGATGGCGCCCTTACGCCATCATGGCGCTGATCAACAATGTGATGCCCTTTTCGCTCATCGTGATGGGGCAAACCTACATCCCGGGCGGGACGGCCTCCGTCGTGAATGCCACGACGCCGGTTTTTACCGTTCTGGTGGCGGCGGCTTTCGGAGAAGAGAAACTCATTCTGCGGCGTGTTGCCGGAGTGCTGCTCGGTCTGTGCGGCGTCGTCATCCTGAAGGGTTATGATTTTGATCTCGGCTCGCGGCAAAGCATTGGTATCGCGCTCTGCCTCGGCGCAACGATCTGCTTCGGATTTTCCGCTCTATGGGCGACACGCAAGCTGGCCGGCTCGCCGCCGATTGGGACCGCAGCGTTTCAGTTGATCTCGGCGAGCGTGATGATGCTCGTTCTGGCCGCGGTCTTCGATCGTCCCTGGCAACTGCAAGTGCCGGGACACGTGACGTGGCTGGCGGTTCTCGGCCTCGCGTCGCTCTCGACCGCGCTGGCCTTCATCATTTTCTTCCAGATCGTCATTCGATCCGGTGCAAGCAACGTGATGTTGGTGACGCTGCTCGTTCCGGTCAGCGCGATCCTGCTCGGATACTTCATACTGGACGAGAGGATCGAAGGCCGCGAGATCATCGGCGCGCTCGTCATTGGAAGCGCGCTGCTGGTCATGGACGGAAGGGTGTTTCGGCTGTTCAGTCGCTCAGGAGTTGGAACTTAACCCTGGCTGAGGCGAACGCCGGCGCGGAGGAACTTCTGCGGGTCCACGGCATCGCCATCGATCCGCGTTTCATAGTGCAGGTGAGGGCCGGTCGAGCGGCCTGTCGAGCCGACTTCGCCAATCACCTGACCGATGGTGACTTGCTGGCCAATCTTGACGTTGATGGCCGACAGATGCCCGTAGCGCGTCGACAGGCCGTTGCCGTGATCGATCTCCACCAAGCGGCCATAGCCGCCGCTCCATCCGGCATTGATGACCTTGCCGTGGGCAGTTGCGCGAACCGGATCGCCGGTAGAGGCGCGAAAATCCAGCCCACTGTGCATCGCGGGGCGGCCAAGGAAGGGATCGCTGCGCACGCCGAAACCGGAGGAGAATTCGACATTGCCGACGACCGGCTTGCGGTACGGCACAAGCGACAGGGTGCGTGTGAGTTTGTCGACCTGTGCACGGCTTAGATTGATCCGGTACAACTGGCGGTCGAACGTGCTGGCATCGGACGATGGCCTGGTGACCGGTATGAACGGCCCGCCCACGCCGCCCTTGGGCGTCGCGGCTTCGAGCTGCGCCATATCAAGACCGAGGTCCGTAATCACACTGCGCATCCGGCGCATACGCGACTCATAACTCTCTTCGACCGAATTGAGTGCGGCGGTCTGGCGGCCTTCGACCTTGTCGAGCGCGCTTTGCAGGTTGGTCAGGACGCTGTCGACACCACTGGCCTTTGCGAATTCCGTGCGCGGGCGAGCGGCCGGAGGCGTGCGGGATTCAAGCCGCGCTTCGCGGTCGGGCGGTGTCACGAAGATCACGGTGTCGTTGATCGGTGATGGTTTCGGCACGCCTGTAGCCGCGCCGGCGTCGGTCGACTGCGGTCCGCGTGCCGTCGGCTTGATCGAGCCGGTAGGGGCGGTATCCGGCATGGCATTGAGGGCCGCGGCACGTGATTCAAGCAGCGCTTGCCGCCGCATGATCTGGTTGAGCTTCTGGTCGTACTGCTCCTGATCCAGCAATTGACGGCTGGTGGTGCGATCGACACGCGCGCGCAGCTCGGCGATGCGGTCCTCGTAGGCGTACTGCATCTCCGCCTGACGCGCGATGAGGCGGGTCAGCACGTCGTCTCGGAAGGCAAAATAGGTGGCCGTCGCCGCCGACCACGCGCCCATGATGACGATAGATCCCGCCACGATCCAGAACACCACCGGTCCGAACCGTACCGCCTTGCCGTGATGGACGATGGTGTAGCCATTGCGGTCGGGACGATGATGACCATGCGGAGGGCGCCGCTGGGGCGCTCTCGCATGGTCATGCGCGTGGTGATGTTGCGGATGTTCGGGGTAGTGGGCGGAACGGTTCGACATCGGTACTCCCGCACCGTCCGAAAGCGCCCGGACGGCTCAATTACAGGCGCCGATTTGAACCTTTCATGGTTAATTTTCGGAAAACGGAATGGAATTCTCAGGTACTTTGGGCCGCGGCGAGCACCTCGTCGGCATGTCCATCGACCTTCACGTTGCGCCAGATTCTGACGATCTTGCCTTCGGGGTCGATCAAAACCGTTGTCCGAGAGATTCCCATGAAGGTCTTGCCGTACATCGATTTTTCGCCCCAGACGCCATAGGCCGTCAACATTCCAAGCTCTTCATCGGAAACGAGCGGAACCGTCAGCCCGTGCTTGTCGCGAAACTTCTCCTGCGCAGCGATCGGGTCAGCCGAAACGCCGAGAACGGCAGTCCGTGCTTCCGCAAAGGCGTCAGCGAGCCGGCTGAAGGCGACGGCCTCAAGGGTGCATCCCGGCGTGTCGGCGCGTGGATAGAAGAAGATCACCAGATTACGGCCGGCGTAATCCGCAAGCGAGACCGACTGTCCGCCATCACGCGGTAGCGCAAATGCCGGTGCGGATTGCCCTTCGGTAAGGGGTTCGGCCTTGCGAACTGGGGTAAGTGCTGCTGGTTTCCTGGCAGGTACAGCCTTCGTACCGGAGCGCCTTGAGGTGGTTGCGGCGCTCTTCTTTTTTGTCGCGTTTTTTGTCGCGGTGCTTTTCGTGGCCCCGGTTTTAGCTTTGGCTTTCTTCGCGACTTTACGGGTAACGGTACCGCTCGGCTTTTTAGCGGCGGCCCGCTTGGCGGGCTTGGCTTTTGCGCCCTTGGCCTTTGATGTCGATTTGGTCGATTTCTTACGCGTTTTCTTGGACATACGCCTTCCTTTCGTCGCTTTCAGCGGGGTATTTTGGGATTCGAAAGACTCGCAACCGGACCATTAAAGCTGCCTTCTTCGGCTGGGCAAATCTGACGTCCCCGAGGTATGGTGAATAGCCAACAGAATGAATTTACGACTTTCCCACGCGGACGGTCGAATAACGGGCGATACAGAAAACTAAGACCGGGCTTTTAGTCTGGCGACACTCCGACGGAGCGAGTCTCCAAATTTGACGCTTTGACGCCCGGCGGCTCGACCAGGCTGACGATCAATACCGAGAGGCAATGCCGAGATCAGAGCCCCAGAAAGCCTTCGCGAAGGCTGCAGACGAGCACCGGCATTGGGATGATTCCGGCTGGAATCACCATGACGATGCGGCGTGTGACCGGGCGATCAAGCTGCTCAATCGGCCAAGCATCGGAATTCATCGGGTCACGGACTGGTTTCGCGGGCGCCGCCGCCGAATCGCCGGCAGTCCATGGATCGGGCGGACCGTCGTCGTCCTGATGTCGCTCGGCATTATCTTCGCCGGATGTTTTGGCGCGTTGTGGCTGCGGCTTGGCGCTGGCCCGGTCAATCTCGATGTCGTGACGCCGTGGCTGGCATCGGCGATCGAGGAGAACCTCGGGCACGATCACACCGTTCAAGTCGGCGGCACGCAGATCGAGCGCGCCGGCCGGATCAGGATTGCGGTCCGGCTGCGTGATATCGTTGTGCGGGACAAGGCGAGCAACATTGTCGCAAGCGCGCCGAAGGCGGAAGTGAGACTATCAGGCACGGCCCTGATCATGGGGCGTCTGCGTGCCGAGACGCTTCGCCTTGTCGGCGCCGAGCTCGCCGTCCGGATCACGCCCGACGGACGCGTGATTGTTTCGACCGGTCAAAGCAACAGCCCGCTCGCGACCGGCAAGGTTCCCGTCAAGCCGGAGCCACAGACTGTTTCAGGCCCTCCGCCGCTGCCGTTTCAGGCATCGCCGACGCCGCCAGTTCCGGCCACGTCGGCCGCAGCTTCGAACGGAACGAGCGGACTGCTCGCCGCACTGGAATGGCTCGATGGTCTCAGCGCCAAAGGGCTCGACGGTCAGAGCCTGAATGAAATCGGATTGCGCAACGGCGTGCTGACGGTTGAGGACCAGCGCAATGGCGGTGTTATCAACTTCAACAACATCAGCCTCAGCCTGCGGCGTCCGCTGGGTGGCGGCGCCGCTTTTAGCGTCGGCGAGGAAGGCAAGAACGGCTGGGAACTGAAAGTGGCCGTGGGTGCGCCGTCGAATGGCGTGCGCTCGATCGATATCAGCGCGTACAAGGTCCCGACCAACAACCTGCTGCTCGCAGCGCGTTTGAAGGATTTTACCTACGCCGCGGACATGCCGCTCAGCGGCGAGTTCAAGGGCGAGATCGGCCGCGACGGGCTTCCAACCTATTTCCGGGGCGAGATCGTCGCCGGCAAGGGCACAATCGTCGACCTCAATGTGCCGGACTATCCGATGGTGATCGACCACGCCGATGCGCGTGTCGAATGGGATGCCGGACGCCGGGTCATGGTGGCGCCATTTCATGTTAACGCAGGCGCCAATCGCATCACTTTGCTGGCGCATCTCGAACCGCCTAATGACAGCATACCGAACTGGCAGCTCGGTTTGAGCGGCGGAACCATTCTGCTTGCCGGCAATGACGGAGAGGCGCCCTCGATCTTCAACCGCATCGCGGTCCGTGTGCGGTTTGATACGGAAAACCGGCGCGTGCTTTTGACCCAATGCGATATCAGCAACGGCGAGATCGGTATCGCGGGTTCGGGAAGCATCGATTATTCAGGCGAGGCACGTTTGCGGCTTGGAATGGCCGCGACGCCGATGCCGATCGCCGTGTTAAAGCGCATCTGGCCTGTGCTGATCGTGCCTGAAGTGCGCGAATGGATCACGGAGCGGGTGGATCGCGGCACGGTCCAGCGGCTCGACATTGCCGTCAATGCGCCGGTTCATACGCTTGTGCGCGGCGGCCCGCCGATTCCAGACGATGGCTTGTCTGTGAATTTTCTGGCGAATGGCCTGACCGTGCGGCCCGTCGATGACATGCCTCTGGTTCGTGATGCCGACATGAAGGGGCGTGTGAGCGGGCGGACCGTCAACATCAACGTGGGGCAGGGAGCGGTCGATACACCGGCCGGCCGACGACTTGCCATCTCTGATCTGACGTTTGAAGTGCCGGATCTCGCACCGAAGCCTGCGCCCACCAAAGTGCGCTTCCGGATCGATGGCCCGGTTCCCGCGGCCGCCGAAGTCCTGCAATCGGAACGGCTGCGCGAAGCCGGCGACACGGTGATCGATCCCAATTCGAGCAAGGGCACGGTGTCCGCGATCGTCACGCTTGCGATGCCTTTGAAGAATGCGCTGACGAAAGCCGACACCACCTATTCGATCAGTCTCGACCTTGGCGCGCTGGCCGTCGACAAGCTCGCGATGAATCAGAAGCTCGAAGCGAATTCGCTCAAGGTGGTCGCGGACAATCAGGGTTATCGGGTCAGGGGCGACGTCAAGATTGGCGGACAGCCCGCGGCGCTTGACTACCGCAAGACGAGCGATGGAGACGCCGACGTGCGCGTGTCGGCGACGCTCGACGATGCAGCCCGGGCGCGCCTTGGTGTGGATCTTGGACAAAGCCTGAGCGGCGCCATTCCGATCAAACTGACCGGCAAGATTGCCGGCGGCGAAGGCGACAATCGTGACAATCGCTTCGGCGTCGAAGCCGATCTGACCGCGGCGCGTATCGATAACCTGTTGCCGGGCTGGACCAAGGTCGCGGGCAAAGCGACCAAGATGACTTTTAACGTCATTCAAAAGCCTCAAGGCACACGCTTCGAGGATATCGTCATCGACGGCAACGGCACGTCCATCAAGGGCTCGCTGGAAATCGACGACAAGAATGATCTCGTCAATGCATCGTTTCCGACGTTTGCGCCATCTGAAGGCGACAAGGCCAACCTGAAGGCCGAGCGGCAGCCGGACGGAATGCTCAAGGTCACGATGCGGGGTGAGGTGTTCGACGGCCGCGGCTTCATCAAGAGCGCGATGTCGGGCAGGGATCCGAATACCAAGGAAAAATCCAAGAATTTCGACATCGATATCGATGCCAAGCTCGGCGCGCTTGCCGGCTTTTATGGCGAGGCGGTTCGCAGCATAGACCTGAAACTCACGCGCCGTGCCGGAGCGATCCGATCGTTCTCGCTCAGTGGCAAGCTGGGACGCGATACGCCGGTGATCGGCGATCTGCGCGGGAGAGGCCAAGGACAAGGCCAGGGGCGTGACGTGATGTATCTCGAGACGGGCGACGCAGGTGCGTTTTTCCGTTTCACCGATACCTACGCGAAAATGAACGGCGGCAAGATGTGGATCGCGGTCGATCCGCCGACGTCCGACACGTCGCCGCAGGAAGGACTGTTGAACGTCCGCGACTTCACGATCAAAGGCGAAGCCGCGCTTGACCGCGCGGTGGCGAACGCACCGGGAGCGAATTCACAGGGCGTCGGGTTCTCCGGCATGCGCGCGGAATTCACCCGCCAGAGCGGTCAGTTGCGGGTCAAGGACGGGGTTCTTCGCGGCCCGACGATAGGCGCGACCATCGAAGGGGTGATCGATTATCCCGTCAATCAGGTGAAGATGAGCGGCACTTTCGTTCCGCTCTACGGTCTGAACAATATGTTCGGGCAAATTCCAATTGTCGGACTGTTCCTGGGCGGTGGCAGCAACGAAGGCTTGATCGGCATCACCTACGAAGTCGTCGGAACCCCCGGTGCGCCGGTTCTCAGGGTCAATCCGATTTCGGCGATGGCGCCCGGCGTGTTCCGCAAGATCTTCGACTTCAACACCGGCCGGCAAAGCGTCCCCACCGACTTCCCCACGCCCCAGCAGTGACAGCATTTCAGGTTCAGGATCCGGATTTCGAGGCGCGCGTCCGAAAGACATTCGCCGGCCAACCGGCATTGGGTACGCTTGGAATAACGCTGGCGAAGGTCGGGCCGGGAACGCTTGAGCTGCGGATGCCGTATGATGCGAAGTTCTCGCAGCAGAACGGTTTCCTGCACGGCGGCGTGGTGTCGGCCGGGCTCGATACTGCGTGCGGGCTGGCGTCTTACACGCTGATGCCGGCAACGGCGGACATTCTGACCGTCGAGTTCAAGATCAATTTATTGGCGCCGGCCAAGGGGCAGACGTTCCGTTTCGTCGGCAGAGTCGTGAAGCCGGGCCGTACGCTTGTCGTCTCGGAAGGCCATGCCTATGCCAGCGACGACGGCCGCGAGAAACTGATCGCTACCATGTCGGCGACCATGATGACGATGCTGCGCCAGAGCTAGCCTGCCGCCGTATTTTATACCGGCTTGAGCAGGACGTGCTTCTTGCGGCCCATCGACAGCTTGATGACGCCTTCCGGCGTCAGGTTCTTCGGTGTCAGGACCATCTTCTCATCGGCAATCGCAACGTCATTGACGCGCAGGCCGCCGCCTTTGATCTGACGCCGCGCTTCGCCATTGGAGGCCACAAGACCTGCCTTGACGAACAACCCGAGCACCGGCGCGCTGGCGTCCAGTTCGGTGCGGGAAATCTCGAGCGTCGGCAGATCGCTGGCGATAGCGCCTTCCTCGAACGTCTTGCGCGCGGTCTCCGAGGCTGCATCCGCCGCTTCGCGGCCGCGAATGAGTGCGGTGGCTTCGGTCGCGAGCACTTTCTTCGCCTCGTTGATCTCCTGGCCCTTCAGCGCGGCGAGCTTTGCAATCTCGTCCATCGGCAGGAGAGTGAACAGCTTCAGGAAACGCTCGACGTCACCGTCCTCGGTGTTGCGCCAGAACTGCCAGTAGTCGTAGTCGCTGAGCAGATCGCCATTGAGCCACACGGCACCAGCGGCGGTCTTGCCCATCTTGGCGCCAGAGGATGTCGTCAGCAGCGGACAGGTCAGCGCGTAGAGCTGGTGCGTGCCCATGCGGCGGCCGAGGTCGATGCCGTTGACGATGTTGCCCCACTGGTCGGAGCCGCCCATCTGCAGGTTGCAGCCGTAGCGCCGCGACAGCTCGACGAAATCGTAGGATTGCAGGATCATGTAGTTGAATTCGATAAACGACAGCTCCTGCTCGCGCTCGAGCCGCATCTTTACCGAGTCCATGGTCAGCATGCGATTGATCGAGAAGTGCCGTCCAACGTCACGAAGCATCTCGATGTAATTGAGCGCCGTCAGCCACTCTGCGTTGTCGGCCATCGCAGCATCGGTTTTGTCCGCGCCGAACTTGATCAGCTTGGTGAAGGTTCCCTTGATGCTCTCCTTGTTGGCATCGATCTGCTCGTAGGTCAGAAGTTTGCGCGTCTCGTCGCGGCCGGAGGGATCGCCCACGCGGGTGGTGCCACCGCCCATCAGGACGATGGGCTTGTTGCCGGTTTGCTGAAGCCAGTGCAGCATCATGATCGAAAGCAGGTGCCCGACGTGCAGGGACGATGCCGTGCAGTCGTATCCGATGTAGGCCGTCACATCGCCCTTGGCTGCAAGTGCATCGAGCCCGGCCGCATCCGAGATCTGATGGATGAAGCCCCGGCTCTGAAGGACGTTGAGGAAATCGGACTTGTAGGCGCTCATGGCGGCACTCTTTAACGATTCAGATATTTAGCGTTTATTTGGGCCTGTGGTGTATCAGGTCCGGCGTCGGATTCAACCAAGCGGTTGGGATCGGAATGCGCGCAAATGAGGGCATTTCTGCCCGAGGGAGAGGCCCTTGCTGAAGGCGATCGGGCTGATGAGCGGGACGTCCCTTGACGGGGTCGATGTTGCGCTGATTGAAACGGACGGTGAGCATATCGGTGCATTCGGCCCGACGGGCTATCGCGCCTACGCCGACAATGAACGGGAACTCCTGAGGCGGGCGCTTGCCGATGCGGCATCCGTTACCCAGCGCGACGCGCGGCCGGGCATATTGGCAGACGCCGAGAGATTGGTGACGCGTGCGCACGCCGATGCCGTCGAGAATTTTTTTCAGACGAACAACTTGTCTCGCGACGCAGTCGATGTCGTCGGCTTTCATGGACAGACGGTCCTGCATCGCCCGGAGCAAAAGCTGACGATGCAGATCGGTGACGGTCGTGCGCTGGCCGCGTCACTCGGCGTGCCGGTGGTGTTCGATCTTCGCGCTGCTGACGTTGCCGCTGGTGGACAGGGCGCACCATTGGTGCCCGTGTATCACAGCGCGCTGGTGCGAATGCTGGCTCGTTCAGGACCGACAGCGGTCGTGAACATCGGCGGCGTTGCCAACATCACCTATATCGACGGTGAGACACTGATTGCCTGCGACACGGGTCCCGGCAACGCGCTGCTTGATGACTTCATGCTGCGCAGAACCGGTAAGGCGGTGGATCGCGACGGGGAAGCAGCCGCGAAGGGCCGCACTGATGGTGAGTGGCTCGCGAAGGCGTTGCGCCGTCCATTCTTCACCGCGCCGCCACCGAAGTCACTCGATCGAAACGACTTTGCCACGTTGACCGTGGACAGCATGAGCACGGAGGACGGCGCCGCGACGCTGACGGCTTTCACAGCCGCCTCAATCGCGATGATCGCGCCGAGGCTCCCTCAGATTCCCGAAAACTGGATCGTTGTGGGCGGCGGTGCCAGCAATCCCACCCTGATGCGGATTCTGGGCGAGCGCCTGGCGCCTGCCACCGTGACGCGTGGAAGCGACCTCGGATGGTCCGGGGACGCCATCGAAGCGCAGGCCTTCGCATACATGGCCGTTCGCAGTCTCAAAGGGTTGCCGCTGACATTTCCGGGAACGACCGGAGTGGCCGCGCCCCACACGGGTGGTGTTCTCGCGAAACCGTGATTTAATGCACTTGCATGGATCTTGACAATTTCATGCGCCTGCATCTAATTTGATGCATGTGCATGGAAGGGAATCGCGATGCTGGTCGCCGAGCTCATTTTAGCAGTTCAAATCATTCGTGATGGCGTTTGGCGCTACATGCGTCAGACCACATCGAATGTTGAAAGTGACAGACCGCCACCATGCTCGCATGAGTGGAGGAAAATGACATGACCGAGAAACTCAAGCTCATCAGCCACAAGCTCTGCCCCTATGTTCAGCGCGCGGTGATTTCCCTGACCGAGAAAGGCGTGCCGTTCGAGCGGATCGATATCGATCTCGACAACAAGCCCGAGTGGTTTCTGAAGATTTCGCCGCTTGGTAAGGTGCCGGTGCTTCAGGTTGGCGACAAGGTTGTCTTCGAATCCGCAGTCATTCTCGAGTATCTTGAGGAAACCGAGCGTAAGCCGCTGCATCCTCAGGATCCGCTGACCCGCGCTGAACATCGCGCGTGGATGGAGTTCGGCTCGGCGGTGCTGGGCGACATCTGGGGGCTGGAAACGGTCACCGATGAAGCTGCCTTCAACGTCAAGGTGAAGCAGGCGACCGAAAAGTTCGCTCGCCTCGAAGCGCGGCTTGTTGCAGCTCCGTGGTTTGACGGCGAATCCTTCTCGCTGGTCGATGCGGTGTTTGCGGCGGTGTTCCGCTACTTCGATACGATCGATGAGATCGGTGACTTTGGCATACTCGCAGGCAAGCCGAAGATCGCGCGCTGGCGCAAGAGCTTGCGCGAGCGGCCATCAGTGCGCGATGCCGTGAGCCCGGAATACTCCGCGCTGCTGCGTGCCTTCATGAAGAAGCACAAGTCGTATCTTTCCCAACTGGACCAGCGTGCTGCTGCCTAAAGGCGCAGGTCCAGTCACAAGAATGGCGCGGAATGATCCCTCATCCGCGCCATTTCTGTTTTTGGAAAGTGGTTGTTGTCAGCGGACGTTGGCGAGCCGCATGTCGAGATAGGACGTTACCGACTCCATTAGCGGCTCCATCTTGTCGACGAAGAAGTGGTTGGCGCCGGGAATGACCTGCTGATCGATCACGATTCCCTTTTGCGTCTTCAGCTTCTCGACCAGCGTCGTGACGTCCTTCGCCGGGGCCACGATGTCCTTGTCGCCATGAACGATCAGGCCGGACGAGGGGCAGGGCGCGAGAAACGAGAAGTCGTAACGGTTGGGCTCCGGCGCGATCGAGATGAAGCCTTCGACTTCAGGACGGCGCATCAGAAGCTGCATGCCGATCCATGCGCCGAACGAGAATCCGGCGACCCAGCAGGCGCGCGCTTCGGGATTGATGGTCTGTGCCCAGTCGAGGGCGGATGCCGCGTCCGACAGCTCGCCGGTTCCGTGATCGAATTGTCCCTGGCTGCGGCCGACGCCGCGGAAGTTGAAACGCAGCACCGAAAAGCCGCGCGCCACGAACGCGTAATAAACCTGATACACGATCGGGTGGTTCATGTTGCCCTGGAACTGCGGATGCGGATGCAGCACCATCGCAATCGGCGCGTTTTTCTGCTTCGCCGGGTGGTAGCGGCCTTCAAGACGGCCGGCAGGGCCGGTGAAAATGACCTCAGGCATCAAAGTTCCTTTGAAGCGTCGTTGTGCAGGCCGGCTGGCCTTAAGCAACGATATGTCTCTCGAATGTTGTCAGGGCGCGCGGTACGCGCGATGAACGGCTGCCGCGTTCTAGCATGGGGCAAGGGGCAAAAAGCAAGCATATTGAGCCTGCAGGAACTATCTAGGAGGCCCGGATTGCTGATTATTTTCATGCGATTGTGCGGTAAAGCGCCCTTCGGACCGGACTGGATCGTCAGACGTTATGCGTGATCGCGTCTATCTCGACTGGAATGCAACGACGCCGCTGCGGCCGGAAGCCCGTGCGGCGATGGCGGCTGCGTTCGACGTCAGCGGCAATCCGTCGTCGGTGCACAGCGAGGGCCGTGCGGCCCGCAAGCTCATCGAGGACGCGCGCGGAGCTGTCGCTGCCGCCGTCGGCGCGGATCCGCGGAATGTCGTCTTTACATCCGGCGGTACAGAGGCAAACGCGCTGGCGCTAACGCCTGGACTGCGCCGAGGCGGCCGAGGGCCGGCGCAGCGGCTGATTGTCTCGGCCATCGAGCATCCGTCGGTGCTCGCGGGGGGACGATTCGCCCAGGGCGCCATCGAGATTGCGCCGGTGTTGCCTTCTGGCCTGATCGATCTGGAGAGCCTCGCGGCGGTGCTGGCGAGCGGCCCTCCCGCTCTGGTTTCGGTCATGCTGGCGAACAACGAGACCGGGGCGATCCAGCCGGTTCCCGAGGTGGCTGCGCTGGTTCATGAAGCCGGGGGCATCCTGCATGTCGATGCGGTCCAGGCATTTCTGAAAATACCAATCAATATCAAGGCCCTCGACGCGGATGTTCTCACGGTTTCTGCGCACAAGATCGGCGGTCCCAAGGGCGTCGGGGCGGCTGTCGCGGCGGATGGGCTGGAGGGGCTGCACGCGCAGGTGCGCGGCGGGGGACAGGAGCAGGGCCGCCGGGCCGGAACCGAGAATGTCGCCGGAATAGCCGGCTTTGGAGCCGCCGTCAGAGCCGCCGCCGGTTCCATGGACGTTGACGCCGCGCGCATGAAAGCCCTTCAGGCGCGCCTTGAAAGCGGCCTCAGGGACCATCGGGACACCGTGATCTTTTCAGATACCGCGCCACGGCTTCCCAACACCACGCTGGTCTCGGCCCTCGGTCTGAAGGCTGAAACAGCAGTGATCGGATTCGATCTGGAGGGCATCGCGGTGTCATCGGGGTCGGCTTGTTCCTCCGGCAAGGTTCAGCCATCCCATGTTCTTCAGGCGATGAAGGCTGATCCGGGGCTACTCTTGGGAGCCATTCGCCTCAGTCTGGGGTGGGACAGCACGGAAGCGGACATAGATCGCTGTCTAGAGGCTTGGAGAAAGCTCTCAGGTGTATTACGTAAGGCTCATGCAATCGGGCTTGAACGGTTCTAACGTTCGCGCAATGCGTGTACTCAAGCCCTCTACAACTTAAACGGTCCACCGCGGTCCTTGAAACCGCGAGCGGAGGATTGAAATGCCGGCCGTACAAGAGACGGTCGATCGGGTTCGCCAGATCGACGTCGATCAATATCGTTATGGATTCGAGACCATCATTGAATCCGAGAAGGCTCCAAAAGGGCTTTCCGAAGACACCGTCAGATTCATCTCCGCCAAGAAGAACGAACCTGAGTGGATGCTCGAGTGGCGTCTGGAGGCGTTCCGACGCTGGCTGACGATGGAAGAACCGACCTGGGCGCGCGTCGATTATCCAAAGATCGACTACCAGGATCTCTATTACTATTCCGCGCCGAAGAAGAAGGCGCTGGCCTCGCTCGACGAGGTCGATCCGGAAATTCTGAAGACCTACGAAAAGCTCGGTATTCCGCTGCGCGAGCAGGAGATGCTGGCCGGCGTTGTGCGCCCTGAAGGCGAGCGCCGTGTGGCGGTCGATGCCGTGTTCGACTCGGTCTCTGTTGCTACGACCTTCCAGGCCGAGCTGAAGGCCGCCGGCGTGATCTTCATGCCGATCTCGGAAGCGATCCGCGAGCATCCCGATCTGGTGAAGAAATATCTCGGCACTGTGGTGCCGACCTCAGATAACTATTTCGCGACGCTGAATTCGGCGGTGTTCTCCGACGGCTCGTTCGTTTACGTGCCGCCGGGCGTTAAATGCCCGATGGAGCTGTCGACCTACTTCCGCATCAACGAGCGCAATACCGGCCAGTTTGAGCGCACGCTGATCATCGCCGACAAGGGCGCTTACGTTTCCTATCTCGAAGGCTGCACCGCGCCACAGCGCGACGAGAACCAATTGCACGCCGCCGTGGTCGAGCTCGTCACCCATGACGACGCCGAGATCAAATACTCGACGGTGCAGAACTGGTATCCGGGCAACTCGGAAGGCAAGGGCGGCATCTACAACTTCGTCACCAAGCGTGGCGATTGCCGCGGCAAGAACTCCAAGATTTCGTGGACGCAGGTCGAAACCGGCTCCGCGATCACCTGGAAGTATCCGAGCTGCATCCTGCGCGGCGACAACTCGCGCGGCGAGTTCTATTCGATCGCGATTTCGAACGGCTACCAGCAGGTCGATTCCGGCACCAAGATGATCCATCTGGGCAAGAACACGACCAGCCGCATCATCTCGAAGGGCATCGCCGCCGGCGTGTCGCAGAACACCTATCGCGGCCTCGTCACCGCACATCGCAAGGCGACGGGCGCGCGCAACTTCACCGCGTGCGATTCGCTGCTGATCGGCGACAAGTGCGGCGCGCACACAGTGCCGTATATCGAAGCGAAGAACTCGTCGGCGCTGTTCGAGCACGAGGCGACGACGTCGAAGATTTCCGAAGATATGCTGTTCTATTGCGTGCAGCGCGGACTGAGCCAGGAGGAAGCGGTGGCGCTGGTCGTCAACGGCTTCGTCAAGGATGTGTTGCAGCAATTGCCGATGGAATTTGCAGTCGAGGCGCAGAAGCTGATCTCGATCTCGCTGGAAGGAAGTGTTGGATGACCGCGTTACTCGAAGTCAAAGGCCTCAAGGTTCAGGTGGAAGATAACGAGATCCTTCATGGTCTCGACCTCACCGTGAATGCAGGCGAAGTTCACGCCATCATGGGGCCGAACGGCTCCGGCAAGTCGACGCTCAGCCATGTCATCGCCGGTAAGCCGGGTTATGACGTGACCGCTGGCGAAATCCTGTTCAAGGGCGAAGATTTGCTTGAGATGGATCCCGACGAGCGCGCCGCCAAGGGCGTGTTCCTCGCGTTCCAGTATCCGGTGGAAATTCCCGGCGTCACCACAATGAATTTCCTGCATACGGCGCTCAATGCGCAGCGCAAGGCGCGCGGCGAGACGGAGCTGATGGCGCCTGAATTTCTCAAAAAGGTTCGCGAGATCGCCAAGTCGCTCAACATTCCGATCGATATGCTCAAGCGCGGCGTCAACGTCGGCTTCTCCGGCGGTGAGAAGAAGCGCAACGAGGTGCTTCAGATGGCGCTGTTCCAGCCGAGCCTGTGCATCCTCGACGAGATGGATTCGGGTCTCGACATCGACGCACTGCGTGTCGCCGCTGACGGCGTCAACGCGCTGCGCTCAAAGGACCGCGCGATGGTCGTTATCACCCACTATCAGCGTCTGCTGAACTACATCGTGCCGGATTTCGTCCACGTCATGTCGAAGGGCCGCGTAGTCAAGAGCGGCGGCAAGGAACTGGCGCTGGAACTGGAGAAGTCCGGTTACGCCCAGTTCGAAGACAAGGCAGCGTAAGCGGGTCCAATCATGAACGTTGCATTGGTTAAGCCCACGACGGACCATGCGCTCGGCGAGCTGTTCGCCGCGGCGCGGGGCCGTTTGCCCGGATCGGGGCCGGTTGCCGAGTTTCGGCAAAACGCCTTCGACGACTTTGCGCGTCTCGGCCTGCCGCATCGGCGCATCGAGGAATGGAAGTACACCGATCTGCGCGCACTGCTGCGCGAGATCGCGCCGCTGGCACCGGCGCCGGATCAGGCTGATCTCGCGCGTGCGGCCAAGGCGGTGAAGTCGCTCGGCATCGACAGCACCCAGAAGCTTGTGCTGGTGGATGGCGTGTTCGCGCCGCAGTTGTCGGACGTGACGGCGCTGGAAGCGGGTGTCCACCTGCGGACACTGCGTGAAGTTCTGGAAGACGGCAGCAACAAGGTCCGTGCCGATCTGCTGCAAACCAGTGTCGCGTCGGATGCGATGATTTCGCTGAATGCCGCGCTCGCGACGGATGGTGTCGTGATCGATGTCGCCGAGGGCGCTGCGCTCGCAAAACCGATTCATATCGTTCATGTGGCCACCGACTCGGGCACGTCGCTTGTCACGCGCTCGCTGCTGAAGGTCGGGAAGGGCGCTCGCGTCACGTTCGTCGAGAGCTTCGTCGCAGCGGAAGGCGCGAAGTCGTATCAGACGCACGATTCCGTCGTGATCTGGATCGGCGATGAGGCTGAACTTCAGCACGTTCGTCTGATGGAGGATGCGCTCGATGCCGCCAACATCTCGACCGGCATTTTCACGATCGGCGCCAAAGCCAAACTCAATACGTTCAATCTGACCAACGGCGGCAATATCAGCCGCTATCAGGGCTTCATCACGTTCGCCGGCGAAGGCAGCGAACTGACCACCAACGGGGTCAATCTGCTCGGCGCGCGCCGGCATGGTGACACCACGCTGGTGGTCGATCACGCGGTGCCGCACTGTTCCAGCCGCGAGGTGTTCCGCTCGGTGCTCGACGATCGCGCCCATTCGGTGTTCCAGGGACGCATCATCGTGCGTCCCGGTGCGCAGAAGACCGACGGCAAGATGATGACGCGCGCCTTGCTCCTGTCGGATGAGGCCGAAGCGGACAACAAGCCTGAGCTTGAAATCTTCGCGGATGACGTGACCTGCGGTCACGGCGCCACGACCGGTGCACTTGATGAAAGCCTGCTGTTCTATCTCCGCGCGCGCGGCTTGCCCGAGAAGGAAGCGCAGGCGCTTCTGATCGCTGCGTTTGTCGGCGAGGCCATCGAGTCGATCGCCGACGATAACCTTCGCGACTTTGCAGTCGCCGCTGCCGAGCGATGGCTGGCGACGCGAGGCTGATCATGCATCCGGCAGTTGCCAACGGCTCATATGATGTCGAGCGTGTCCGCCAGGATTTCCCGGCGCTGGCGCTGAAGGTTTACGGCAAGCCGCTGGTTTATCTCGACAACGCCGCGTCGGCGCAGAAGCCGACGGCGGTTCTCGATCGCATGACGGAGGCATACAAGTCTGAGTACGCCAACGTTCATCGCGGTCTGCACTATCTCGCCAACGCTGCGACCGACGCCTATGAGGGCGGCCGCACCAAGGTTGCGCAGTTCCTGAACGCAAAGCGCAATGAAGAGATCATCTTCACACGCAATGCCACCGAAGCGATCAATCTCGTGGCGTCGTCCTGGGGCGAGCCGAACATCAAGGCCGGCGACGAAATCGTGCTCTCGATCATGGAGCATCACTCCAACATCGTGCCGTGGCATTTCCTGCGCGAGCGGTATGGGGCCGTGATCAAGTGGGCGCCGGTCGATGATGAAGGCAACTTCCTGATCGACGAGTTCGAGAAGCTGCTCACGCCGAAGACCAAGCTGGTCGCTATCACGCAGATGTCGAATGCGCTCGGCACGGTTGTCCCGGTCAAAGACGTCGTGAAGCTCGCGCATGCCCGCGGCATTCCGGTGCTGGTGGACGGCAGTCAGGGCGCGGTTCATCTGAACATCGATGTGCAAGAAATCGACTGCGATTTCTACGTCTTCACTGGCCACAAGCTCTACGGTCCGACCGGGATCGGCGTGCTGTACGCGAAATACGATCATCTCGTCGCGATGCGCCCCTACAATGGCGGCGGCGAGATGATCCGCGAGGTCGCCAAGGACTGGGTGACCTATGGCGATCCGCCGCACAAGTTCGAGGCGGGCACCCCGGCCATCGTCGAGTCCATCGGGCTTGGCGCGGCCATCGACTACGTGAATTCGATCGGCAAGGACCGTATCGCCAGGCATGAGCATGACTTGCTGGCCTATGCCACCGACCGGCTGCGCGAGATCAATTCGGTGCGCATCATCGGCACGGCAAAGGGGAAGGGGCCTGTCATCTCTTTCGAAATGAAGGGCGCGCACCCACATGATGTGGCGACGGTCATAGACCGGGGCGGCATTGCGGTGCGGGCAGGCACCCATTGCGTCATGCCACTTCTGGAGCGATTCAACGTGACGGCGACGTGCCGTGCCTCATTCGGCATGTATAATACGCGGGCTGAAGTCGACCAGCTGGCACAGGCGCTGATCAAGGCGCGGGAGCTATTCGCATGAACGACACCATCCAGGCCGCTGAGCCGGCCAGTTTGAAATTCGATACCCAGTCGGCGCTTCCTGCCGAGGAAACCGAGCGTCTGGGGACGGATATCGTGGCCGCGCTGAAGACGGTTTTCGATCCGGAAATCCCGGCGGACATCTACGAACTCGGTCTGATCTACAAGGTCGACATCAAGGACGACCGCTCCGTCGATGTGCAGATGACGCTGACGACGCCGAACTGTCCCGCCGCGGGCGAACTGCCGACCATGGTTGAGAACGCGGTTGCCAGCGTTGCTGGTGTGGGCCCGGTTAGCGTCAACGTGGTTTGGGAGCCGACCTGGACCCCTGACCGGATGTCCGACGAGGCGCGCCTCGTCCTCAACATGTGGTGAGTTGAGACGACTCAGTTAGCTTCAGTATCTATCTGCATTTCAGGGCGGCCTTGAACCGCCACGAGGAATGAACAAATGACCGGTATGACGCCAAATACTCCCGCGCCCTCCAAGCCCGCTGTGCGCCCCCGTCCGCAGGTGATGCGTCTGACGGAAGCGGCTGCGTCGCGCGTCAAGGAACTGTCTGCCCGTGCGGACTCTGAGATCGTCGGCCTTCGTGTCGGCATCAAGAACGGCGGCTGCGCCGGCCAGTCCTACACTGTCGAATATGCCCACGAGGTCCGTCCGACCGACGAGGTCGTGGAAGACAAGGGCGTGAAGGTTCTTGTCGATCCGAAGGCCGTGCTGTTTTTGCTCGGCACGGAGATGGACTACAAGGCCGACAAGATGCAGGCGCAGTTCATCTTCAACAATCCCAATCAGGTCAGCGCCTGCGGCTGCGGCGAGTCTGTTCAATTGACCCCGGCCAAAGTCGGCTAATTCATTCGGCCCGGCTTTTTAGTTTTCGCGTATTCTGGTCGCAAAACCGATACCACCCTTGGGTCGAACCCGGGGGCAAGCTTTTGCGGAAGATGCGATGGACCGCGACTATCTCATCGATCTTTTCTCTGAGTTCGGGCCCGTCGTCCTGCGCAGGATGTTCAGCGGTTACGGCATCGTCGCCGACGATGTGAACTTCGCCATGGCGCTGCGCGCCGGAATCATCTTCAGGGTCGATGAGCAGACGGAAGCGCGTTACCAGGCCGAAGGCGCAAAGCCATTCCAGTATGAGACCCGGAACAAGACAGTCATTGTGAAATCCTACCGGCATCTGCCGGAGCGGCTTTACGACGATCCGGAGGAACTGGCGGTCTGGGCCCGCGAGGCTGTCGGAGCCGCGAAGCGCGCTGCTGCCAAAAAGGCCGGCGTGAAGAAACGCTCAGGCCAGCGGAGCGCGCCGGCGAAGGCTGCGCCTCGCAAGTCGGGAACAGCCAAGAAGGCAAAACCGCCCGCGGCCAAGAAGGCCGCCCTGAAAACGGCAGGCCGAAAAACGAGCCCGAAAAGGTTGTCCGCAAAAAAGCGCTAGGCGACCTGAATGCGGTCGGCCGGAGAGAATTCCGGATCGGCTTCGCAGATGACGCGGTTGCGGCCGTTGCGTTTGGCGGCATAGAGGCAGGCGTCCGCACGCTCGATCAGCCGCTCGCGATCGTCGCCGGGCTGAAGCATCGACACGCCGACCGAGATGGTGACGCGACCGAGGATCTCGCCTGTCGACTTCTTCTTGAGCTGCTTCGACATCACCGCGCGGCGGATGTTGTCGGCAACCGTCAGGGCCTGCCGCAAGGCGGTGTTCGGCAGCACCACGGCAAACTCCTCGCCGCCATACCGCGCCGTGATGTCTTGCCCCTTGATCGTCTGCTTCAGCGACATCGCGACAAGGCGCAGCACTTGGTCGCCGGTGAGATGGCCGTAGTTGTCGTTGAACGATTTGAAATGGTCGATATCCAGCATCAGCAGGGATAACGGCTCCCCGCTTTCGGACGCATGCGCCACGGCGCCTTCGAGGGCGCGATCGAAGAACTTGCGATTGCCGAGCGAGGTAAGTGGATCCGTCAGGCTCTCGGTGCGTATGGCTTCGAGGCTGTGCTGGAGACTGCTGATCTGCTGCTTGGATGTGGCAAGGCGCGCTTCCAGGGCCTTGTTGGTTTCCTGCATCTCCCGGGTCGATGCCACCAGCGCCTCGACCACGGCCTTGACCTGCTCGCGATCCTTGGCGCCGGACAATTTCTGGGTGGCGCCTTCGAGGCTGCGTCCGAATGTCGAGGTCATTCCCAGCGCGTCGGTGATGAGATTCATCACGTCATCGATTTCGTTGATCACCCGCGCTCCGACCGTGTCGATGCGCTCCGAGGTCCGATGTTGGGAAAGATAGGTTTCGTAGATCTGCTCGAGATCGGCTTCGGTCAGCTTGCCGTTGCGCGCGAGTGTCTCGTTGATGATCTTGTTGAGAGCGGAATTGTAGCCGGTCGCGTAGATGTACCAGATTTCGTAATTGCGAGGCACGGCGTTCTGGCGCAGGGATCGAATCTGGCCCAAAGCAACTTCGGCGAACGCCATGGTGCGTTCATATTCTTCCAGCAGGCCAATCACGTTCCGTGCCCTTCAAGGCAAGCTTCTGCATGCCCTTTAACGAAATGGCTAAAAGTATCGGATGCAAGTTAAGGGACGAGAATGAATGACCCGTAAACGGTTCCAGTCCGCAGACGGGTCAATTGGTTGGGGGTTAACCGCGAGCGCGGACCGGCCGCAGGAGAAACGCGGGCAGATGCGAGTGGTCTGCCGGTTCGGCATGCTGTTCGCGGGCTGATGCTGCGGGCATCGCGCGTCCGATCGACGGGACTTGCGCGGCCGGTTTTTCGGTGGCGGTGGCATGGGGCTTCCGTTCGGCGCCCTCAGGCTTGCGGGATTTGTTGCGGCCGCCACGGGTCCGCTGCGAGTCGCGGCGCGGCTTGCGCTCTTCCGGCGCACGCTCGGCCTGCTGTTCGCCGGCAGGCGATGGCGAGGCTTCGGTGCTTGCAACCGGGGTTACTGCGGCGCGAGCGATTGGCTGACCGATCAATTTCTCGATCGCGGTGACGGACTTCTGGTCCGCCGGGCTGACGATCGAAATCGCGGTCCCGAGGCGTCCGGCGCGGCCGGTGCGGCCGATGCGGTGAACGTAGTCGTCCGGATGATGGGGAACGTCGAAATTGATGACGTGGCTGACTTCGGGAATATCAAGACCGCGGGCGGCGACATCGGAGGCCACCAGCAAGGGAAGTTCGCCCTTGCGGAACTGGTCGAGCGAGGCTGTGCGAGCCGACTGATCCATGTCGCCGTGCAGGGCGCCGACGCTGAAGCCATGCTTCTGGAGGGATTTGTAAACCACCGCGACGTCGCGCTTGCGGTTACAGAAGATGATCGCGTTCTTGAGGTCCTTGGCGTCGCGCAGCAACTGCCGTAGCATTTCGCGCTTTTCGTGCGGTTCGCGGCCTACGCCGACCTGCGATTGAGTCACGGTGATCGCGGTGGAGGCGGGTTTGGAGACTTCGACCTTCTCGGGATTGTGCAGGAAAGTCTCGGTGATGCGCCGGATTTCCGGCGGCATGGTCGCCGTGAAGAACAGGGTCTGCCGGGTGAACGGGACCAGCTTGCAGATACGTTCGATGTCCGGAATGAAGCCCATGTCGAGCATGCGGTCGGCTTCGTCGATCACCAGCAGTTCGACGCCGGTGAGAAGCAGGCCACCGCGCTCGGTGTGATCCAGCAGGCGGCCGGGTGTGGCGATCAGCACGTCGACGCCGCGCATCAGCTTGGTGTCCTGATCGCCGAACGAGACGCCGCCGATCAGCAGCGCGACATTCAGTTTCTGGCCGGCGCCGTACTTGTCGAAATTTTCCTTCACCTGCGCCGCGAGTTCGCGGGTCGGTTCAAGGATGAGGGTGCGCGGCATGCGAGCCCGGGCGCGGCCTTTTTCGAGCAGCGTCAGCATCGGGAGCACAAAAGCGGCAGTCTTGCCGGTGCCGGTCTGGGCGATGCCGAGCACGTCGCGCCGGGCGAGAACGTGGGGGATCGCTTTTTCCTGGATGGGGGTAGGGGTCGTATAACCGGTGGCCGCAACAGCAGCGAGAACCTTGTCGGAAAGGCCGAGATTGGAAAAGGACATTGAGCCTCGAGTCGAAATCGCCGTTCGGACTCTGGAAATTTCTGTCGCGCTCACCCCGGAACGGCACGCTTTAAGGGCACGGGGAGGACATATTCGCCGACAGCGGCTGGCCAGGAAATCGCGTCTCGATTCTGACCGCGTTGCAGCGGAACATAGGCTCGATCCCGCGAAAGTCAATGAATTTAAGGGTTAAACGGCTGAAAAAGCTTAATACGACAATAAGTTGAAGGGTTTCTGGCGTTCAGAATCGGGCCATATGAACCGCCTTCTTGTAGCAGGCGACTATGACGTACTCGCTGGAACGCCCGAAGCATGTGCATTCGGTCCAGCAGCCCTGATCAGCCCTGCGCGGAATATCCGCCGTCGACCGGGATCGCGGTGCCTGTGACGAAATCGGAGGCGGGCGACGAGAGAAACACGGCAGCTCCTGCGAGATCGTCGATGGTGCCCCAGCGCTTTGCGGGCGTCCGATTCAGCACATTCTCGTTGAGTGCCGGCAATTGTTCACGCGCCTTGCGGGTGAGGTCGGTATCGATCCAACCCGGAAGGATGGCATTGGCCTGGATATTGTCGACCGCCCAAGACGACGCGATTGCCTTGGTGAACTGCACGATACCGCCCTTGCTCGCGGCATAGGCCGGCGCGAAACCCGCACCGAAGATCGACATCATCGAGCCGATATTGATGACTTTCCCGCCGCCGGCCTTCTTCATCGCTGGGTAGGCGGCCTGGGCGCAGAGAAAGGCGCTGGTGAGATTGGTGTCGATGACTGCGTGCCAGTCGTTGAGACTCAACGTGTGTGCCGGGTTGCGGATATTGATCCCGGCATTGTTGATGAGGATATCGAGCCGGCCGAACGCCTTCATCGTGGCCTCGACCATGCCAGCAACCGCGTTCTTGTCAGTCACGTCGACAGCGACTGCCAGCGCCTTTGCGCCAAGCGCCTCGATCTCGCGGGCTGCGCTTTCGGATTTTGCCTGGTTGCGTCCGGCAATAACGACGCTGGCGCCTGCTCGGGCCAGACCCCGTGCCATGCCAAGGCCAATGCCGCCATTGCCGCCGGTCACGATGGCGACCTTGCCGGTGAGATCGAATGAGGATTTTTGCATGCTGTCTCCGCTGCGGTCTTCGCCGCTCGCGGGATCAGATCATATCGAGATGCCGCCGCCTAGCGGCGTTGCGCGATGACAATCATCAGCAATCCAGCGATGCCCACTGCAGCGCCGTAGTAGGCCCATTGCATCTGGCTGATCATGAAGCTGGACTGCGGCCAGTTCACATAACCGGTGCCCTGACCGATCCAGAGCAGTCCGACCAAAAGCGCGAGTGTGCCAACAGTGAGGAGAAGTGTTTTCATATAGACACTACGCCTCCTGCCGGGATTGGTTTCACGAGCGGGCTATACGTCCAGCATGTCCTCGCTGGCGAACTCGGCCTTGTCGGAAATGAAGGCAAAGCGGGCTTCGGCCTTGGTGCCCATCAGGCGTTCGACGGAATCGGCTGTGCCTTCGCGATCGTCCGGCAGCAGCACGACACGCAACATGGTACGCTTGGTTGGGTCCATCGTGGTTTCCTTCAACTGCGCCGGCATCATTTCGCCGAGGCCTTTGAAGCGTCCGATATCGACCTTGGCGTTGGCGTGGAATTCCTTCTTCAGGAGTTCATCGCGATGCGCTTCGTCGCGTGCGTACACCGTCTTGGATCCGTGGGTGAGGCGATAGAGCGGCGGCACGGCGAGATAGAGATGACCTTCGTCGATCAGGCGCGGCATCTGCCGGTAGAAGAAAGTGATGAGCAGCGAGGCGATGTGCGCGCCGTCCACGTCCGCGTCGGTCATGATGATGATGCGTGAGTAACGCAAATCCTCCTCGCGATACTGCGCGCCGATCCCGGCTCCGATCGCCTGGATGAGGTCCGCAAGCTGCGCGTTCGAGGTCAGCTTGTCCTTGGTCGCGGATGCGACGTTGAGGATCTTGCCGCGGAGCGGCAGGATCGCCTGTGTTTTGCGATCGCGCGCCTGCTTGGCGCTGCCGCCTGCGGAGTCGCCTTCCACGATGAAGAGTTCGGAGCCCTCAGTGGCGCTGTTGGTGCAATCCGCCAGCTTGCCGGGCAGCCGCAGCTTCTTCACCGCGGTCTTGCGCGAGGTTTCCTTCTCGGCGCGTCGGCGCAGCCGCTCGTCGGCACGCTCCACCACGAATTCCAGCAACTTGTTGGCCTGCAACGGATTGCCCGTCAGCCAGTGATCGAACGGGTCCTTGATGGCCTGTTCGACGATCTTCTGGGCCTCGGCGGTCGCCAGCCGGTCCTTGGTCTGGCCCTGAAATTCGGGCTCGCGGACAAACACCGACAGCATCGCGGCAGCGCCGACCATCACGTCTTCGGATGTGATGGATGAGGACTTCTTGCCCTGACCGATACGCTCGCCGTAGTCCTTGAGGCCGCGCAGCAGCGCGCTGCGAAAACCCGCTTCATGCGTGCCGCCGTCGGGCGTCGGAACCGTGTTGGTGTAGGACGACAGAAATCCGTCAGCATCGGCAGTCCAGGCGACGGCCCATTCGCAGGCGCCATGAGCGCCGTTGCGGCCGGACTTGCCGGAGAAAATATCAGGGTGCACCAGCGTGTCCGCGTGGATCGCTGCCGCGAGATAGTCCTTCAGGCCGCCAGGGAAATGGAAGGTGTCTTCCTCAGGAACATCATCGACGCCCTTGAGCAATTCCTTGTCACAGCGCCAGCGGATTTCGACGCCGCCGAACAGATACGCCTTCGAGCGCGCCATCTTGAACAGGCGCTGAGGCTTGAAGACTGCCTTGGTGCCAAAGATATCGGTATCTGGCTTGAAGCGGATGCTCGTCCCGCGACGGTTGTTGATCTTGCCCAGTTCTTCGAGCTTGCCCTTCGGCTTTCCGCGCTCGAACGTCATCCTGTAGAGCTTCTGGTTGCGCGCGACCTCGACCACGAGTTGCGAGGAGAGGGCATTCACCACCGACACGCCGACGCCGTGCAGGCCGCCAGAAGTCTCATAGACCTTGGAGTCGAATTTTCCGCCGGCGTGCAGCGTGCACATGATGATTTCGAGGGCGGACTTCTTCGGAAATTTCGGGTGCGGATCAACCGGAATGCCGCGTCCGTTATCGACGACCGTGAGATAGCCGTCGGCGCCGAGATGCACCTCGATGAAAGTTGCGTGACCGGCGAGTGCTTCGTCCATCGAGTTGTCGATGACTTCCGCGAACAGGTGATGCAGCGCCTTCTCGTCGGTGCCGCCGATGTACATGCCGGGACGGCGGCGAACAGGCTCCAGGCCTTCCAGCACCTCAATGTCGCGCGCGGTATAACCGGCCTCTGCACCTGACGGCTTAGCAGCAGCCTTCGCAGGCGCGCCCGGCTTCTTGCCTGAAGCGGCAAACAGGTCCGAGTCCGTTTTTTCTTTTTTATTCAGTGATTTAGCCATGCTTCTTAAATCTTGATATATCGTGATCGGGGGACGAATCGCTGGCTGTTACTATGCCATGGTTACGGCGGCAAATGTGACGCAGGCGGTTCTCAAACATGGCGGCTGCTGGCCGTGCTATTCCGGATCAGGGGAACCGGCGGATTCGATAAGCCGGATTGGGACATTGCATGACGTTTGAGGAAATGACCCGCGGACTCGCGGAATTTGTCCGCGATCATCAGATGTGGGCGATGCCCGTTGTCTTCGGGCTCGCCTTTGCGGAGTCGCTGGCCTTTCTCTCGCTCATCATTCCGGCGTGGGGCGCACTGGTTTCCATCGGGGCGCTGATCGGTGTCAGCGGAATCAATTTCTGGCCGATCTGGATAGCAGGCGGACTGGGCGCAGCATGCGGCGACTGGTTGTCGTACTGGATCGGAGTCAGATTCCACGATCGCATCGCCCACATGTGGCCAATGTCCAGCTTCCCCGACATGTTGCCTCGCGCCGAACGCTTCATGAAGAAGTGGGGGGTCCTCGGTATTTTCATCGGCCGCTTTTCGGGACCGTTGCGCGCAACCGTTCCACTGGTCGCAGGCGTCGTCGAAATGGAATACTGGCATTTCCAGTTCGCGAATTTTACCTCGGCGTTCGTGTGGTCCGGCGTTCTGATGGCGCCCGGCATCATGGGCGTCAAACTGCTCATGTGACGACGCGCGCTCAAACTATTTTGTGATCGGGAATAGCTGTCGTGAGGTGGTGTTAAATTGACACGCCGGTTGTCGTGCGTGGACAAGCTGCGAATGATTTGCAACAGGGCAGCATGCGAACGACCGCGAAGAACCGCGGCATTGAATTTCACAAACCGGGAGAAACACGATGGATTTGACACGACGTCATGCACTGGCTGGCGCTGCCGCTCTCACTGCGGCCCCACTGTTATCCGCTCATCCCGCGAAAGCCGCAGCACCCGCTGCGGGCAAGCAAAACGCCGGCTTCTATCGCTACAAGGTTGGCGACGCGGAAGTGACCGTCGTCTCCGACGGGGCCACCACATTTCCGCTTGCTGACAATTTTGTAACGAATGCGAAGAAAGAGGAAGTGAATGCCTCGCTCGAAAAAGCATTTCGGCCGCGCGATTTCGTAACGATCTATTTCGGGCCGCTCGTGATCAACACCGGCGGAAAGCTTATCGTGATCGATACTGGCAATGGGCCCGGCGCATTCGCAAGCAGCAAGGGCACCATGGGACAGTTCGCCAGCAATCTTGCCGCCGCGGGGATCGATTCCAAGGCAGTCGATATGGTGGTGATTTCGCATTTCCACAGCGATCATGTGAATGGATTGCTCACCGCCGACGGTCAGCCGGCGTTTGCGAATGCCGAGGTGCTCGTGCCGTCCGTTGAATGGAAATACTGGATGGACGACGGCGAGATGAGCCGCGCGCCTGCAGGCCGCATGGAAGGCCTGTTCAAGAACAACCGCCGCGTTTTCGAGGCTGGTTTGAAGAAGAAGGTCACGCCCTACGAGTGGGGCAAGTATGTCGCGCCCGGCCTGCTCGCAGTCGAGACCATCGGCCACACGCCCGGTCACACGTCGTACGTACTGTCTTCAGGCGCGGACAAGGTATTTATCCAGTCGGACGTCACCAACAATCCCGACCTGTTCGCTCGCAATCCCGGCTGGCAGGCGTTCTTCGATCAGGATGGTCCGCAGGCCGAAGTCACCCGGCGCAAGGTCTATGACATGCTCGCGGCGGACAGGATGCGCGTGCAGGGCTTCCATTACCCATTCCCGGGTCTTGCCAACATCGAGAAGGACGGCACCGGCTATCGCTGGGTGCCAGCTCCCTGGAATCCGACTATCTGATCCGCGGATGATCGCTTGACGGAAAATGGGCGCGGACTTATATCCGCGCCCATGATTTTGAGCGCAACCATCATCGCTGCCCGCCGCCGCCGCATTCTCGCGGTATGGGCGGTTGATTGCGTTTAAATCACCCCACGTGCCGCCGGAGATAACCCGCGGCACACCTTGCTTCCCAAAACACGCGGTTTGATCTCAGGCGGCTCCTCGCAGAAGCAGGAGTTTGCAATGTACGTTCCGCCCGCCTTCCGAGTTGACCGAGCCACTTGCCTCGCGTTCGCTGCCGCGCGCGGATTCGGGCTGGCCTGCGCCCATGATGGGGAAAAACCTATCGCGTCGCCGGTGCCGTTCCACATTGAGTATGGAAGCGACGGCACGCCGCAGCTTTGTTTTCATCTTGCGCGCCATAATCCGCTGATCGGCCGAGCCGATGGCGTAACGCCATGGCTGTTCGCCGTAAGCGATGCGGATACCTATGTATCGCCCGATTGGTACGTCTCTCCCGACCAGGTGCCGACGTGGCTCTATCGGTCGGTTCACATGACAGGCGCGGTCCGGATCATGACAGGGCAACAACTGCCGGATCACCTGAATCAGGCCAGCGCCCGGTTCGAAAGCGATCTTGCGCCGAAAAAGCCCTGGACGGTGGACAAGATGTCGTCCGGCCGGCTTGAAGCGATGATGAAGGCCATCGTGGGGCTGGTCATGACCGTTGAGGGTGTCGAGGGCAGCTTCAAGCTGAACCAGCATAAATCGGATGCGGACCATGTTGCGGTCACCCGCGCTTTGGCCTTACAGACATCCGCGGGCGCGGGCATCCTGTCGGCTGCGATGCACGCTATGCGCCCGCAGGCCTTTGCCGCCGTTGAAGACAATGGAATGTTGAGCACTGCGCACGAAGGGATCGCGCCATGAGCACGAAGAAGAAAATCGGCATCCTTGGCGCCTCCGGCTACACCGGGGCCGAACTTGTCCGGCTGCTGCTGCGCCATCCCCGCGTGGAGATTGCCGTGCTGACTGCCGACCGGCGCGCCGGGCAGATGATGGGCGACGTGTTTCCGCAGTTCGCGCCATATGATCTGCCGCGGCTGGTGACGATCGATGAGGTCGATTGGGCCAACGCCGGGCTCGATCTGGTGTTCTGCGCGTTGCCGCACGCCACCACGCAGAAGGTACTGAAGGACGTCTTCGCAAAGGCGCCGGACATCAAGATCGTCGATCTGTCGGCGGACTTTCGGCTGGAAGATCCGGCGGCCTATGCCAAGTGGTATGGGCACGACCATCATGCGCTCGAACTTCAGAAAGAAGCCGTCTACGGACTGGTGGAAATCTATCGGCGGGACATCAAGAAGGCGCGGCTGGTCGCCAATCCCGGTTGCTACACGACCTGCGCGCAGTTGCCGCTGATCCCGCTGCTGAAAGCCAAGGCGATCGAACCGGACGAAATCGTCATCGATGCGAAATCCGGAATGACCGGTGCGGGGCGTTCGGCGAAGGAAGAGATGCTGTTCTCGGAGGTCTCCGAAGGCTTCAACGCCTACGGCGTCGGCCAGCATCGGCATATGGCTGAGCTCGATCAGGAGTTTTCAAAGGCCGCCGGCAAAGAGGTCGTCGTATCGTTCACGCCGCATCTCCTCCCGATGAACCGGGGAATCTTCTCGACCATCTACGTGCGGGGCCGGCGGGGCAAGATCGCGCAGGACCTTCACGAGATTCTGGTGAACCAGTTCGAGAAGGAGCCGTTCGTTCACGTCCTGCCGTTCGGCAAGACCCCGCATTCGCGGCATGTGCGCGGCTCGAACATGACGTTCATTGGCGTGGCCGCGGATCGCATCGCGGGACGGGCGATCATTGTCTCGACCCTCGACAATCTCACCAAGGGTGCGTCGGGGCAGGCCGTGCAGAACATGAATCTGGTGCTCGGCCTTCCAGAGACGATGGGGATCGATCAACCGCCGATGTTTCCGTAAGCGAGGCGCAGCGGGCAATAAAAAAGGGACGGCGATGAGCCGTCCCTTTTGTTTGTCTCGTCGGATTCGGATCAGAGGATCTTGAAGATCGCGAGCGCCAGCATGGCCTGGGCTGCAAAGCCGATCAGGAATGCCAGGGTGCGCAAAACAGGCACGCCGAGCGTATAAACGATGAGATGGGCGACGCGCGACCAGAAGTAGACGGCGCACGCAAGCACGGTCCATTTGCTCGAATAATCGATGGCATTGAGGATCAGGACCAGCGGGGCGAACACCACGAGGTTCTCGACGGCATTGTCATGTGCAAAGAGCAGACGGTTCGCCCATTCGGCGAGCGGCTTGTCGTTGCGCGACGGATTTGCCATTGCGCCGCCCAGGCCACGCACCTGGCAGCGGTTGAGAACGTAGGGCACCCAGAGCAGGCCGGTGAAAATAACGGTCAGCGTCAGCCAGAACAGTTCACGTGTCATCGACGTTTGTCCTTCCAATCTTGCAAGGCCTGCCCGGAGGCGGGTGGAAATGCTTTCACCGTCCCGTCATGGTACGGGGCGAGTCGACGAAGCAAATAACGTGTGAAGTCATAGACGATTGGCGATGCAAGGCCAACGTCGGGGCAGGCGTTATGCTCAGGCGCGGACCCGGACATAGCTTCCCGGAGCGTCTTCAATGGCTTCCAGAGGTCCGCTGCCGGGAATGCGGGCGGGGACCTGCTCGGCGTCAATCGTCTCGAGCCACGAGCGCCAGTCCGGCCACCACGATCCCTTGTGCTCCTGTGCATCCTTGAGCCAGTCGGCGAGGGTGATGTCGCCAATGCGGTCATTGGTCCAGTACTGGTACTTGCCCAGTTCCGGCGGGTTGACCACGCCCGCGATATGACCGGAGCCGGCGAGCACGTATTTGACCGGGCCGCCGAAGAACTGTGAACCGTAGAGCACGGATTCGGCCGGCGCGATGTGGTCCTCTTTGGTGGCGAGATTGTAGACCGGCACCTTCACCTTGGAGAGATCGAGCTGCGTATTGTCGATGGTCATGGAGCCGGTGGACAGGCGGTTCTCCAGATAGCAGTTGCGAAGATAGAAGGAGTGGTTCGCCGCCGGCATGCGGGTGGCATCCGAATTCCAGTGCAGCAGGTCGAACGCCGCAGGCTCCTTGCCCTTAAGATAATTGCTGACCACGTACGACCAGATCAGATCGTTCGAACGAAGCATGTTGAAGGCCATCGCCATCTTGCTGCCTTCGAGCACCCCAGCCCTGTTCATGTCGCGTTCGAGACTTGAAATCTGGCTCTCGTCGACGAACACCAGCAGATCGCCAGCATGGGTGAAATCGACCTGCGCGGCCAGGAAGGTCGCCGAAGTCACGCGCACCTGACGCTTTTCCGCAAGCCATGCCAGCGTCGTTGCGAGCAGCGTGCCGCCGACGCAATAGCCCATGGTGTGGACACGCATTTCGCCGGTGGCCTTCTCGATGACGTCCATCGCCGTCAGCGGGCCTTCGCGCATGTAGTCCTCGAAGGTCTTGCCGCCGAGCTTCTTGTCGGGGTTGACCCATGAGATCAGGAATACGGTGACGCCCTGATTGACGCACCACTGGACGAACGACTTCTGCGGGTTGAGATCAAGAATATAAAACTTGTTGATCCACGGCGGCACGATGAGCAGTGGCGTGCGGAGAACGGTTTCGGTCGTCGGCGTGTACTGAATGAGCTGCATCACCTCATTCTGATAGATCACCTTGCCGGGCGTCAGCGCGAGGTCTTTGCCGATCTCCAGATTGGCCGCCGACTGGCGGATTTTGAGCGTTCCGTTTCCGGCTTCGATATCCTCCGCGAGCATTGTCATTCCGCGAACGAGATTGTCCGCGTTGCTCGCAAGTGTCTGGCGCAATACTTCCGGATTGGTCAGCACGAAGTTGGACGGCGAAATCGCGTTCGTGACCTGCTGAACGTAGAATTCCGCCTTCTTGCGGGTATGCGGATCCAGACCATCGGCGTTCTTGACCAGATCGTTGGCGCACTGCGTGGTCAGCAGATAGGCCTGCATCACGAAATCGAAAAACTGGTTCGATTTCCACTCGGGGTCCTGGAAGCGCTTGTCACGCGGCGAGGGATCGGCAGCGCGTGTCGTCGTCTCCCCTGAGAGGCGGCGTGCGGCGCTGGTCAACAGATCCAGGTAAGCCTTGCCCAGCTTCGCCTGAACGCTGGCAGCGCGGTCTTTGTCGGAGAGCCAGTACTCCGCCACGGACGTGAACGTCTTCACCAGCTCATTCAGCTCGCCGGGCGGACGATCCTTGGCTTCCCCGTTTTCGCGAGGCTTCAGATAAGCGGAGAGGGCGCGGCCGCTTGATTCAAGAGCACGCGCAAGATTTGCGGAGAAGGCTTCCGGATCGAAGCTTTTCGCGGCGCCGGAGTCTCCAGACTTGGTGCTTAGCAGAGTGTCACTCATCGCTTGCTTCTAAACTCTTGTTTCAAACCGCGAACGCTGTGAGTTCGCATCATCATCATGGCATAGTTCGGATGCGCCCGCTGATTTGCATGTGCTGCGCTGCGACATGATTAATACTTCGGTCATATTAGGGCCTCATGAACGCGATCTGCTTCGCTGCGGCTGTTGGTCGGGAGTTAACGCTTTCTGCCGATGTCGAGTTCAGATCGCCTGCGCATTTTGCAGAGCAGGAATCGTGCCGCTTTAAATCAAGGGGACGTGACAATTTCTGTGCGACGCCACACGCATCCGGTTCGGCGGTGGCCGGCTTTGGCCGGTGTGCTGTTGCTCGGCATTGTGCTGGGCGGTTGTGCATCCACGATCGCCGACGCGCCTCTGGTGGGATTGCCGGCCAACACACCGGCACGGCCTGCGACCCCGGCTGAGTACCTGCCCGTGCATGATGTTCCAGCGCCACGGCAAGAGACGGTGCTGGATCAGGCCCAGCAGGACAAACTGGAGAAGGATTTGCTCGCAGCCCGCGACAGGCAGACGGCCGGCGCCAAGGCTGCTCAGCGCCGCAGCAACTAGGGCCCTAAATCCGAGGTTTGCGTCCAGGAATTGCGCCTCGCCGCAACCGCCGGTTGGTGCTAAAAAGACCACGATTCAATCGCAAAAATGCAAATTCTGGTGCGGGTCATCCCGCATTGCGTTCGAATCCGCGTAATATGCTGAAATTCCGTGTCTTCTAACCGCCGTGCCGAATTCCACTTCGGTACAAAACACGTTACTAATCTCGTCGTTATTCGCCGGTTTTACCGGCTCCCGGAGCCCGACCCATGGAAGAGTTTTACCGTATCCGCCGTCTGCCGCCTTACGTATTCGAGCAAGTCAACCGGGCCAAGGCGGCCGCGCGGAACGCCGGGGCCGATATCATCGACCTTGGCATGGGAAATCCGGACCTCCCGACCCCTCCGCATGTCATCGAAAAGCTCAAGGAAACCCTCGGTAAGCCGCGGACGGACCGGTATTCGGCGTCGAAGGGCATTACGGGCCTGCGCCGCGCGCAGGCTGCCTATTACGAGCGCCGTTTCGGCGTGAAACTTAATCCGGAAACCCAGGTCGTTGCGACGCTCGGTTCCAAGGAAGGCTTCGCCAACGTCGCGCAGGCGATCACGTCACCCGGTGACGTGGTGCTGGTGCCGAACCCGAGTTATCCGATCCATGCCTTCGGCTTCCTGATGGCGGGCGGTGTGGTTCGCTCTGTTCCCGCCGAACCGACCCCGGAACTGTTCAGCGCACTCGAGAAGGCGATCGTTCACTCGATCCCCAAGCCGATCGCGATGATCGCGTGTTATCCGTCGAACCCGACGGCGTATGTCGCGTCGCTTGATTTCTACAAGGACCTGGTCGCGTTCGCGAAGAAGCACGAGATCTTCATTCTGTCCGATCTGGCCTATGCGGAACTGTATTTCGACGGCGTGCCGCCGCCATCCGTTTTGCAGGTGCCGGGCGCGATCGATGTCACCGTCGAATTCACCTCGATGTCGAAGACGTTCTCGATGGCCGGCTGGCGTATGGGTTTTGCCGTCGGCAATGAGCGGATCATCGCAGCTTTGACGCGCGTGAAATCGTATCTCGACTACGGTGCGTTCACACCGGTCCAGGTCGCGGCGACCGCAGCGTTGAACGGTCCGCAGGATTGCATCAAGGAAATGCGCGACACCTACCGCAAGCGCCGCGACGTGCTGGTGGAAACCTTCGGCCGTGCGGGCTGGGATATTCCGCCGCCGGCGGCGTCGATGTTCGCCTGGGCGCCGTTGCCGGAGAAATTCCGGGAGGTCGGCAGCATGCAGTTCGCGACCCTGATGGTGGAAAAATCCGGCGTCGTCGTATCGCCGGGCGTTGCCTTCGGCGAGCACGGCGAGGGCTATGTCCGCATCGCGATGGTGGAAAACGAGCAGCGTATTCGCCAGGCAGCCCGCAATATCCGGCGCTTCCTTGAAACTGGCGTTGAATCGTTGCACAACGTGGTTCCGCTCGCCAATCGGCGGTAGGCACGATCCCGAAAAGTGGCCCCCGGTTTTCGGACCAGATCATGCCTAGTTAACTCAAGTTTTTCCGGCAGGTTTTCAGCAAGATGGTCGCACCCCTCAAGGTGGGTATTGCGGGCCTCGGCACCGTGGGTGCCGAGGTAGTCCGCCTGATCGAAAGTCAGGGCAGGGCCTTGTCGGCGCGGTGTGGCCGTGGCGTCCGGGTTGTCGCGGTATCCGCTCGTTCTAAAGCCAAGAAGCGCGGTGTCGATCTGCGCGGGATCGAGTGGGCCAAGAACCCGCTGGCGCTGGCCAACGACCCGAAAATCGACTGCTTCGTTGAACTGATGGGAGGCTCCGGCGAGCCGGCTCTCTCCGCGATCGAAGCCGCACTGCGGAACGGAAAATCCGTCGTCACGGCGAACAAGGCGCTGATCGCCAGGCATGGTTCGCGCCTGGCTGCGCTTGCCGAAAAACACGGCGGCGCGTTGAACTATGAAGCTGCAGTCGGTGCGGCAATTCCCGTCATCAAGACGCTGCGCGAAGGCCTGGCCGGCACCGGCATCAATCGCGTCTACGGCATTCTCAACGGCACGTGCAACTACATCCTGACGCGGATGGAACGCGAGGGATTGTCGTTCGCGGAGTGCCTCAAGGATGCGCAGCGGCTCGGATACGCCGAAGCCAATCCGTCGTTCGACGTCGATGGCCATGATACCGCACAGAAGCTTGCCATTCTCGCCAGCCTCGCATTCGGCACCAAGGTCAATCAGAGCGCGGTCTACGTCGAAGGCATTTCATCCATTGCGCCGGAAGATCTGCGCGCGGCTGAAGAACTCGGATACCGGGTAAAATTGCTCGGCGTTGCGGTGCGCACTGAATCCGGCATTGAGCAGCGCGTGCATCCCACCATGGTGCCGAAGTCGTCGTCGATTGCGCAGGTCATGGACGTCACGAATGCTGTGACCATCGACGGCGAGGGCATTCCGCCGATCACGCTGGTGGGGCCGGGCGCCGGTGGCGCTGCGACTGCATCTGCCGTGCTGGCCGATATTGCGGACGTGGCGCGCGGCATTCGCGCGGCACCTTTCGGACGGCCGATCGAAAAGCTGAAAACGACGACCAAGGCACCGATGAAGCGTCACGAGGGCGGCTATTACATTCGCCTGATGGCGCGCGATCTCGCCGGAACCGCCGCGACCATCGCGACACGCCTTGCCGAGCAGAAAATTTCCATTGAATCGATCGTGCAGCGTCATCCAGACGGCGCAGTCGAGCCGGTAAATACGCGCGGCAAACCATCGCCAGTGCCGGTCATTCTCATTACTTACGCAACCACCGAGGATGCAGTGCGCCAGGCGTTGCATGCCGTCCAGCAAGATCGGGTTATAACCGGCCGTCCGCAGGTCATCCGCATCGAAAAGAACTGATAGGGTCCGGTCCGCCGGGTCCATCGCCACGTCTGTTGTCTTGGGAGTTAGCCTATGTCCGTTACGATTTCCGTTCCGCCGCAGCTTCTGCTGGAACGCATTCTCACACTCGAAATCGTGCGCGTGACTGAGCGTGCCGCGGTGTCTGCTGCTCGTCTCCGGGGCCACGGCAACGAAAAGGCCGCCGACCAGGCCGCGGTGGACGCGATGCGCCGCGAGCTCAACAAGATTCCAATCCAGGGCACCGTCGTGATCGGCGAGGGCGAGCGCGACGAAGCCCCGATGCTGTTCATCGGCGAGAAGGTCGGCTCCGATGCAGGTCCCGAAGTCGATATCGCGGTAGATCCGCTCGAAGGCACCACGCTGTGTGCCAAGAACATGCCGGGCGCCATTGCGACCATGGCGATGGCGGAAGGCGGCACGCTGCTGAACGCACCGGACGTCTACATGCAGAAAATCGCGGTTGGTCCGGGCTATCCGAAACATGTCGTCGATCTCGACGCGCCGCCGGCCGAAAACATCCGCCGTCTTGCCCGCGCCAAGGATGTGCATCCATCGGCGATCACTGCGCTGGTGCTGGACCGTCCGCGTCACGCCGACATCATCAATGCGATCCGGTCGACCGGCGCTGCGGTTCGCCTGATCACCGACGGCGACGTCGCCGGCGTGATCCACACCGCCGATCCGGAGAACACCGGCGTCGATATCTACATGGGCACCGGTGGCGCGCCGGAAGGCGTGCTGGCTGCTGCGGCGCTCCGCTGCATCGGCGGCCAGATGCAGTGCCGTCTCATTCTCGACACCGACGAGAAGCGCGAACGCGCGATGAAGATGGGCATCAAGGACCTCAACATGGTCTATGGCATCGAGGACATGGCGCGCGGCGACTGCCTGTTCGCGGCAACCGGCGTCACCGATGGTTCGCTGCTCTCTGGCGTCAAGTTCCGCAAGAACGTGATCGAGACTGAAACCGTCGTGATGCGCTCGGTGACCGGCACGGTTCGCATCATCAAGGGCGAGCATCGCCAGTTCGAGAAATTCCACCTCGACTAAGCTAAGGAAATCCCATGACCGAGCGCGTTGTCATCCGGCCGCTTCGCGTGGATGAGCGCGAGGCGTGGGAGCCGCTCTGGCAGGGCTATCTCAAGTTCTACAAGGCCTCTGTTCCGGCCGAGACAACGGCTGTGACATGGCAGAGGTTTCACGATGACGCCGAGCCGATGTATGTGCTCGGCGCGTTTGTCGATGGCAAGCTGACCGGCATTGTCCATTTCCTGTACCATCGCTCATGCTGGACGGTCGGCAACTACTGCTATCTCCAGGACCTTTTCGTGAACGAGGGCGCGCGTGGCCACGGCGTGGGCCGCAAGCTGATTGAGGCCGTCTACGATAAGGCCAAAGCCGCAGGCGCGAGCAGGGTGCACTGGCTGACCCAGTTCGAGAATGCGCGCGCACAAATCCTCTACGATGAAGTCGCTGACCGGTCGGGCTTCATGCAATACCGCAAGATTTTCTGAGAGGTCCGATGTCCGAGATCAAGGCGCTGCTGTTCGATGTCTTTGGCACCGTGGTCGACTGGCGGACCAGTCTGATCGATAATTTCACCGCATGGGGCCAAGCGAAGGGTCTCAAGGGCGACTGGACTGCGCTGGTCGACGGCTGGCGCGCCGCGTACATGCCGTCGATGGACGAGGTCCGCAAGCATCCCGAGCGCGGCTTCGTGATCCTCGATGACCTGCAGCGGCAGTCGATCGAGCCGCTGGCGGCGAAGCTCGGCATCACAGGACTGACGTCAGCCGACTTCGACTACCTCACACGCGGCTGGCACAGCCTCAATCCATGGCCGGACAGCGTCGGCGGCCTGACGCGGCTGAAGAGGAAATTCATCATAAGTCCTTTGTCCAACGGCAATGTCGCGCTGCTGACCAACATGGCGAAGCACGCGGGATTGCCGTGGGACCTCGTGCTGAGCGCCGAGGTGTTCGGCCACTACAAGCCCGACCGCGAGGCCTATCTGGGCGCGGCGAAGATTCTTGGCCTGACGCCAGGTGAGGTGATGCTCGTGGCCGCGCACAACAACGATCTCGAGGCGGCGCAGTCATTCGGCCTAAAGACCGCATTCGTTCCGCGCTTGACGGAGTACGGTCCGCACCAGAACCGCGATTTCAAGGCCGACGGCAACTGGGATTACGTGGTCAAGGACTTAAACGATCTGGCGGACAAGCTCGGCTGCTAGAAAATGCGTCGCCCTTCGAGGCCCATAGCTGTTCGAAGAACGGCGTTCTTTCGAACGCCTATTGCTTTGCGACGGTTCCTCTGGGTGACGGCAACAACATGAGACGTCATCCTGAGGTGCGAGCACTTGCGAGCCTCGAAGGATGACAGCGACGAATCATTGAACGCTGACGCTTCGTGCTTACCTGCGGAAAGCATCATGACGCTCCCTGCATCCGCATTGCCAGTCGAGACGATCCCCGCCTTCCTCGGCGTGAACCAGTCTGCGACCGGCCGCGTGTGGCGCGACCGGCTCGATCCGCGCGGGGCGGCAAGGGCGCTCGCCATTGCGCAGCGCTATCAGGTGCCCGAAATGCTGGCGCGGATCATCGCGGGCCGCGGCATCGACATCGACGCCGTCGAGGACTTTCTCGATCCGACCATCCGCAAGCTGCTGCCCGATCCCTTGACTGTGACGGAGATGGAAGCTGCGGCCAAGCGCATTGCCGACGCTGCGGCGCGCGGCGAGAAGGTCGCGATCTTCGGCGACTACGACGTGGACGGCGCGACCTCCGCTGCGCTGCTGACCTGGCATCTGCGCCATTGCGGGCTCGATCCGCTGATCCACATTCCCGATCGCATCTTCGAGGGGTATGGCCCCAATGTCGAAGCCGTGCGCGGCCTCGCCAACAGGGGCGCGACACTGCTGGTTACGGTCGATTGCGGCACCACCAGCATCGAACCGCTGGCGGAAGCCAAGCGTCTCGGCATGGACGTGGTGGTGATCGACCATCACCAGTGCGGTGACGAACTTCCGGTTGTCGATGCATTGGTCAATCCGAACCGCCCCGACGACCTGTCGGGCCTCGGACATCTCGCCGCCGTCGGTCTCGTGTTCGTCACACTGGTTGCGGTGAACCGTGAATTGCGCGCCCGCAATTTCTGGAGCGACGTTCGGCCCGAACCAAATCTGCTTGACGCGCTTCATCATGTGGCGCTCGGCACCGTTGCCGATGTTGCAGCGCTGACCGGCCTCAACCGCGCCTTCGTCGCCAAGGGGCTGATCGCCCTGCGCCGCCGGGATCATGTCGGGCACACCGCGCTGATGGATGTGGCGCGGCTGAGCGGCCCACCGGAGGCGTGGCACCTTGGTTTCATGCTCGGGCCGCGCATCAATGCCGGCGGCCGCATCGGGCAGGCGGACCTCGGCGTGAGGCTGCTTCTGGAAGGCGATATTTCGGAAGCCGCGCGGATTGCCGCCGAACTCGATCGCCTCAACACCGAACGTCGCGTCATCGAGCAGATGGCCGAGGCGCAGGCCGAGGCCGAGGCGCTGGCGTCGCTTGGTCTCGACGACAAAGGTTCGGTGATCGTAACTGCGTCCGAGGGCTGGCATCCGGGCGTGGTCGGTCTTGTGGCGTCGCGACTGAAAGAGAAGTTTTCACGTCCCGCATTCGCCATCGCGCTGGAGCCGGGCGGGATCGGCACCGGATCGGGCCGCTCCATTCCGGGCGTCGATCTCGGCAAGGTGGTGCGCGAAGCGGTGCACGAGGGAATTCTTCTGAAAGGCGGCGGCCACGCCATGGCGGCGGGCGTGACGCTGAAGAAAGAACGGCTGGCGGAATTCCGCGCTTTCGTGGAATCCAAGCTTGCGGCGACGGTCGCAGACGCACGGCATGCCAACGAGTTGTTCATCGATGGTGCGGTCAGTGCGCGGGCGGTGACCACGGATTTCGTCGCCACCATGAACCGCGCCGGTCCTTTCGGCGCGGGCAATCCGGAGCCGCTGATCGCACTGCCATCACATCAACTGGTTTTCGCGGATGAGGTCGGGCAGGCGCATCTGCGCCTGCGTTTCAAGTCGGGCGATGGCGCATTCGTCAACGGGATTGCGTTTCGCTCCATCGGCCAGAAGCTAGGCAATGCGCTGATCGAAAATCGAGGTCAGATGCTGCATGTGGCGGGATCGCTCACCGTCGACCGCTGGCAGGGCTCCGAGCGCGTGCAGATGCGTGTGACGGATGTGGCCGTGCCTGATCCGGGGCCTGCGGTGATCCGGTAGGACTCACGATCCCTGCCGCAGCCGTGCCAACACCTTCAATCCGGCATAGCCGTCCGCGGGCAGCAGTCCCACCTTGGTCTGGAAATCCTTCACCGCCTTCATGGTGTCGTTGCCGACGCGGCCATCGGTGCCGCCGGTATCGAAGCCTGCGTTGGTGAGACGTGTCTGCACTTCCTGCACCTCGGCGAGTGTCAGCGCGCGCTCCGATCCGGGGAAGGGCTGGATGAACGGTCCCGCCCCGAGAATGCGGTCGCCGAGATGTACGATGGCGAGCGCGTAGTTCATCGACGGATTGTAGCTCTTCACCGCATAGAAGTTCGGGCCCAGCAGGAAAGCCGGACCACCTTGCACCGGTATCCACAATTGCGCGGAATCGTTGGGACGCGGGAACGGCTGGCCGTCGGCCCGGGTCACGCCAGCCGCCGCCCATTGCGCGTAACTCTTTTTGCCGCTGCCGCCGGTCGCGCCCTTGACCTCATAGCCCCAGTGCTCGCCGCGACGATACTTGCCGCGGTTGACGAGATAGCGCGCACTGGAGCCGAGGGCATCGTCCGGCTTGCCGAACGGTGAAACGCGGCCATCGCCGTCATAGTCGAAGCCGACATTGAGCCAGACTTCCGGCATCCACTGGGTATGACCCATTGCGCCGGCCCATGAGCCGCGCATTTCCTCCGGCGTGCTCCAGTGCTTGTCGACGATGCGCAGCGCGTTGATCAGTTCCGTTTCCCAATAGGCCTTGCGACGAGGCTCGTTCCACGCCAGCGCGGCGAGCGAAGGAAATACCGGCCGCATATGGTTCTGCTGCACCAGCGGATCGCCGTACGCCGTCTCGACGCCCCACAGCGCCAGCAGCGTGCCACGTTCGACGCCAAAGTCCTTTTCGATCCGGGCAAACAGCGCACTGTTTTTCTGAAGCGCGACCTTTCCGGCAGACAGACGCCAGTCCGAAACACGGCGGTTGATGTATTGCCAGAGCTGTTCGTTGAACTCCGGCTGCTTGCGCATCTTTTCGAACACGCTCATGTCCGGCTCGATCCGGGCGAGACAGCGGATATACGTGCCCTCGGAAATGCCGCGTGCCAGCGCGCGAGCGCGGAATCCTTCGCGCCATTGATCGAATCCGGGGGGCGTAGCGGCGAGTGCGCGAGTGGAACTCGCCATCAGTGCACCTGCGCCGAGCGCGGAACCGAGCAAGGTTCGTCGTGTGAGGGCGGGCGTGTTCCGAGAATCTTTTTGCGTCATGCAGCCAGTCTAGCGCGGCTTTGGTAGCTGGGCCAAAGGCCATTGTGCCGCGGATTCTGTCTGGGCATGATCTTGTCCGAAAACCGGTTCCCACTTTTCGGGACCATGCCTTCGTACCTAACGGCCTTCGCCTTCCTTTATGACGTGTGCGGGGAGATCCGCAGGCGGCAGGGCGTGCGCCATCGCAGGCGCTTCTGGTGGCGGCTGGATGTATTCGCGGCCACGGCCGCCGATCAGGCGCTCGTAGGAGGAAATCAGCGTGACGTAGGGGTTGACCCAAAGCCAGCCATCGCGCGTGAACACCTGCACGTCGAAATGCAGATGGTTTGTCGTTCCGCCGGGGCGATCCTGGTAGTTCGAGACCACGCCGATCTTTTCGCCTTCGGTGACGCGCCGTCCGTGAAGGACGCCATCGGCATCGAGGCGGGCCGGGTTCATGTGCATGTAACGAAAACGGATATGTTCATTGCGCGAGTTCACCAGCAGGAACGCAGCCTGCTGCCTGGGCGACCTCATCAACACACCGTCGCGAACTGCAACTGTCGCGAACAGGTCGGGGATGCACCGATCCGCGCCATCGTTGCGCAAGTGGCAGGACGACGGGCGGATATCCTGTCCCTGGTGACCCATTCCGTTGGCGCACTGTCCGACTTCGAAATCGCGCGTCTCGCAAAAGTTGTCCTGCCAGGGATAGCTGTAATTTTCCTTGGCGGATTCATCGAACACCAGCGGCTTGTCATTGCGCTTGCAGCGGTACTGGTCGCCCTTGGTCGGCGCGAATGAGACCCGCCCTGTGAGGTTGCAGTCTCCCCAGTTCATGAAGGACTGGGAGTTGGCGAATGCCGGACCCTTCTCGATTGGAAAACGGATCTGAGAATAAACAGTAAGGTCCTCGTGGCCGCCTTGCCCGCGATAGCCGCTGTTGGCGATGATCTCGCCCGGCGGCCGATAGGTGAAATCCGCCGAGTATTCGATCGGACGCTCCGACGCATATGAGGCGATGTTCGAGCGCGGATCGCGGGGCGTGCCGCCCGCCACCCGCAAGGCCTTGAGGAACCGTTCGGCGACCGGCGAGGCTTCGCGGCAGGAGAGGCGTCTGCCGCGTGCAACGCCGTCGTGACACTGGATCGAAACCACATAGGGGACGCCGAAGCGCGTGAACGCATAGCGCACATAGCCTTCGCGGATCACGCGGCGGAGGTTCGGATATTGCGTGGCCAGCGCCTTGACCGGCTCGCCTTTCCCAGCGAGCGGATCCTTGATGTCGTAGATCAGCAGCGATCCCGTGATCTGAACCTCGACGGGCTCCAGATACGTCCGTGACGGCATATTGTCGCCCGCGCCGCGGTCCAGCAAAAAGACAGCGTCGTAGCCGGCCGATCCGGCCTCGAACATGCTCGCCGCTCTGAACCCGGCTTGATACCGCGGGATAAGGAGGTTGATCGCGCCGCTCTGGCGATCAGAAAGATAAAGCGCGCTATCGAACGGCAACAGCACCGGGACGGGGCTGAGTTCAATCCCGGAGAAAATCGGCGACGTCACCGCATTGATCTGCGAGATCGCCGTGATGCGCTGCGCGTTGAATTGGGATGGCTGATTTCGGGAGGGGAAGTTGAAATTGTCGACAGCCAAAGGCTGTGAATCGATCTCGGCCCTGAGCTGACTGACGGTCGCGGGCCAGTCCGGGGTGACGACCGAAATCGCCGGTGTTTTGAATTCGGCCGCGCGCGCAGGCTGAACGAGGAGGAGCAGCGAGGCAACGAACAGAGAAAAGCACCAGAGCTTCGCCGATGCGTTTCGTCTGCCTGTTACTGCCTCCGCTCCCCTCAATACATCCTCGCGAGATCTGCCCTTAGTCCTTGGCGCGCTCGACGTAAGAACCGTCTTCCGTCAGGACGACGATGCGCGTTCCCGTGCCGATGTGCGGAGGAACGCCGGTGCGGACGCCATTGGAAAGGATCGCGGGCTTGTAAGACGAGGAGGCGGTCTGCCCCTTGGTCACCGGCTCGGTCTCGACGACCTCAAGGGTGACGCGCTGCGGCAGCACGATCGCGACAGCATTGCCCTCGAAGATCGAAAGCTTCACAGTCATGTTTTCCTGCAGATACGGCGCCTGCGTGCCAACGACGTCCTTCGACACCAGGAGCTGATCGTAGTTTTCGTTGTTCATGAAATGGAAGCCGTCGCCGTCTTCGTAGAGATAGTTGAAGTCGCGGTCTTCGACGAACGCGCGCTCGACCTGATCGGTGGTCTTGTAGCGCTCGGAGACCTTGGTGCCGTCGCTGATTCGGCGCATTTCGATCTGGCTGACCGGGGTTCCCTTGCCGGGATGGATGTTCTCCGCGCTCAGAACGACATATAGCTTGCCGTCCTGCTCAATGATGTTGCCCTTGCGGATCGAACTGGCGATGACTTTCACAGATAGGTTTCCTAATGTTCAGGGCCGGTGGCGGCGCCGATACGGCGCTTCGGGGTCCGGCAAGGCAGTTTCGGGCTGCAACATACTCATCTGGACCGGTAAAGCCAGCATTTTGCTGCGGAATCGGGCTTTTCGCCCATGAGTATAGACCAGGAATCCTCGCCCTGGTGGACACCCGGCCGCCATATCGACCGGAAGCCGTTTTTACAGGCGCGGACCGCGATTTCCCGTGCCTTGCGGGACTGGTTCGAGGACGAGGGATTCGTCGAGGTCGAAACCGGAATCCTCCAGAAATCGCCCGGGAACGAGACCCATCTCCATGCCCCGGCAGCCGATCTGACCTCGGCATCCGGCAAGAAGTCGACTTACTTCCTGCGGACTTCACCTGAATTCGCCTGCAAGAAACTGCTTGCAGCGGGAGAGAAACAGATCGTGGAATTCGCCCGGGTGTTCCGGGATCGCGAGCGCGGGCCGCTGCATCTGACGGAATTCACGATGCTGGAATGGTACCGCGCTAATGAAGGCTATGAAGCGGTCATGGCCGATACGGTGGTTGCCATTGCGCATGCCGCTCAGACCACCGGGATCGGGACGTTCTCCTTCAGGGGAAAAGCCGCCGATCCGTTTGCCGAACCTGATCTGCTCACCGTCGCCGATGCGTTTACCCGTTTTGCCTCTATCGATCTGCTTGCAACGATTCCGGATGGACGAGCCGATCGCGAGGCGCTGGCGGCAGCGGCCGCGAGCCGTGTCCGCGTCACCTATGACGACACCTGGTCTGACATCTTCAGCAAGGTCCTGGTCGAGCATGTCGAACCAAACCTGGGGCAGGGCCGTTTGACAATTCTCTACGAGTACCCTGCACCGGAGTCCGCGCTGGCGCGCGCCAAGCCGTCCGATCCGCGCGTTGCGGAACGTTTCGAAGTTTATGCCTGCGGTGTTGAGCTTGCCAACGGCTTCGGCGAACTGATCGATGCGCAGGAGCAGCGCGCGCGCTTCACCGCGTCGATGGACGAGAAGGAGCGCCGCTACGGCGAACGCTATCCGCTCGATGAGGAGTTTCTCGCCGCGATAGCACAGATGCCGGAGGCCTGCGGCGTGGCGCTGGGCTTCGATCGCTTAGTGATGTTGGCGAGCGGGGCGACCCGGATCGATCAGGTGGTGTGGACGCCGATGGGAGGCGAGGCATGACCGGTCGTGCCGGAACACTTCGGACGCCGGCCGAGCTGATCGCGCGGGGGCTTGCTGCGCAAGATAGTCTGCCTGACCTTGAGCAGGTCGCCGCGCGTTACGCCGTGGCGGTCACGCCGGATGTCGCGGCGCTGATTGATGCGTCGGACCCGAACGATCCTATCGCGCGCCAATATGTTCCATCCGCCGACGAACTGGTCACGCTTCCGAGCGAGAACGCCGATCCGATCGGGGACCATACGCATTCGCCGGTCCGCGGCATCGTGCATCGCTATCCCGATCGCGTGCTGTTCAAGCTGGTGCATGTCTGCGCGGTGTACTGCCGGTTCTGCTTCCGCCGCGAAATGGTGGGACCGGGGAAGGAGACCGCTCTTTCCGACGATGTTTATTCAAAGGCGCTGGATTATATCCGGACCCATCCCGAAATATGGGAAGTGATCCTGACCGGCGGCGACCCGCTGATGCTGTCGGCGCGGCGGCTCAAGGAAGTCATGACCGACCTCGCCGCCATCGATCATGTCAGGATCATTCGGATTCACACCCGCGTGCCGGTCGCCGATCCCGCCCGGGTCACTGACGAGACCGTCGATGCGCTGAAGTTGATGGGCGCGACGACATGGGTCGCCCTGCACGCCAATCATCCGCGTGAACTGACGGGGGATGCACGCACTGCCTGTGCGCGAATGATCGACGCCGGCATCCCGATGGTGAGCCAGTCAGTGCTGCTGCGCGGTGTGAACGACAATGCTGCGACGCTGGAGGCGCTGATGCGCAGCTTCGTCGAATGCCGCATCAAGCCGTATTACCTGCATCACGGCGATCTTGCGCCGGGTACGGCTCACCTCCGAACCACGCTTGAGGAAGGGCAAAGGCTGATGCTGTCGCTGCGGGGGCGTGTGTCAGGCCTGTGCCAGCCCGATTATGTGCTCGATATTCCCGGCGGTCATGGCAAGGCGCCGATAGGACCACAATATCTGTCACAGACGGGTGAAGACGGGCACGACCGGCGGTATCGCGTCGTGGATTACTGCGGCGACGTGCACCTTTATCCGCCACCGGAATAGATGACTGAGCCCGAACCTCCCGAAAACGACGGCCATCGCGGCGTTGAAAACGCTGTGATGCTCGGCTTTTTCGTCGTGCTGGTCACCGCAGGTATCTGGCTGCTCGGATCGATGGCGGATATCCGCAAGACGCAGGATTGTGCGGCGCAGGGCAGACGTAACTGCGCAACGATAGAAAATCCCTCTCATTCCCGGTAGACTACACCCACGCTGAGGAATCGTTACTGGTGGAGGTGTGATATGAGGAAATCCATCCCGATCGCCATGATGGTGTTGCTGTTGGCGGCGTCAGGCGTAATGGCTCAGAGCAAAAGCGGGACGACGACCGGTCCCTCCGCGACAACGAACTCGGGCAGCATTCCCCCGGCACCCGTCGGACATCGTCAGCCGCGTGCGAGCGATGTGCCTTCCAATCAGGAAAAGAACTACACCGAGTCCGCTGAGGACAAGGCGCTCGATCGCAAGATCAAGAGCATTTGCAGAGGCTGCTAAATTCAGCAGCCTCTGGGCATCACATATTTTTCGCCGCGAGCGCCATCCCGATCAGGGACGTGCCGCCGAAGACAAGATTGATGCCGACCAGCAATCCGATCGCCCATGCGGCTGAACCGGGAAGCCCGGCAATGATCAGCGCGGCGACCACCAGATCGACGATACCCGACATCAGCAGCCATCCCCAGCGCCCGGACAATTCCTTCCGGTGGGCGAGGGCGTACATGATGGTGGTGATGCCTTCGGCGATGAAGTAGGCGCTGACCACGAGCGTCAGCGTCAGCGTCCCGGCGACGGGCTGAACGATCAGGATAATGCCCGCGGCAAGTGCGAGGATCGCCGAGAGCAGTGACCACCAGAAGCCGGGCATGTCGCGCGTGGTGAACGTCAGGTAGAGGCCTACTGCGCCGCTGATCAGGAACAGCCAGCCAAGGAAGATCGTAACCGCGATGCTGGCAAGAAGCGGGATCGCAATCGCCGCCATTCCCAAAATCACCAGCACGATGCCTTCGATCAGGAAGGCTTTCCAGTTTGCCTTGACTGCTTCTCGCATCTGCGTTTGGAGCCGGGCGACATCCTGAGGCATCGTCATCGATGATCTCCATTTCGTGATCCGGCACAGCCGGCTCGCCTAAGACTAGTCCTGCGGCGGGCTGGTTGTTAAGAGCTTTTCGTTCCAATCAATCCAGAATGGCGACAGCGCGGGTCCATCCGGCGGACGCGCGCTCGATCTTCACCGGGAAGCAAGACACAGTGAATCCCGTTGAGGGCAATTGTTCCAAATTGTGAAGTTTCTCGATGTGGCAATAGCCGATGTGACGGCCGGCCTTGTGGCCTTCCCAGATCAGGCTCGCATCCTTCGTCTCGGCATATTTCTTTGCGGTATAGACGAACGGGGCGTCCCAGCTCCAGCCGTCTATGCCGGTGAGGCGCACACCGCGCTCCAGGAGATACATCGTCGCCTCATAACCCATCCCGCAACCTGACGTGACGTAATCCTGCTGTCCGTACTTCACACCGGCGCTGGTGTTGACCACGACGATCTCGAGCGGCTTCAGGGTATGTCCGATGCGCTTCAGCTCATTTTCGACATCGGCTGCGGTCGCGACATAGCCGTTGGGGAGGTGCCGGAAGTCGAGTTTGACGCCTGGCTGGAAACACCACTCCAGCGGCACCTCGTCGATGGTCCATGAGCGCTCGCCGCGGTTCATCGTCGGATGGAAGTGATAGGGCGCGTCGAGATGGGTGCCGTTGTGCGTCGAGAGGTTGACCTGTTCGACCGCCCAGCCCTGACCGTCGGGGAGGTCTTCCTTCTTGAGGCCGTCGAAGAAGGACAGCATGCGCGGCAACCCCTGCTGATGGTCGATGTACTGGATGGTCGGATGACCGCCTGGAGGGTCCGCCGGCACGTCGTTCTGGAGGGGGACGGAAATATCGATCAGCTTGCGGGTCATGGTCTGGCTCCGGCGGCCTTGCCGGAGGTCCCGGCAGGCTTTTGGCCGAGTGTGCATGAAGTTGCGCACACCGCTCAAGCGGGGTATCTCGCGGCTTGCCGCAGCCGCGAAACGCCATTATACGTTCCCCCGCGTCGGCCAGCTTGCCTTGAGGTTTGCGGCCCGGCGCTCGCCCCAGCACTTCTAACCTGTTGGTTTTGCGCGACTAATGCTCCCTTCGTCTATCGGTTAGGACGCCACCCTTTCACGGTGGAGAGAGCGGTTCGATTCCGCTAGGGAGCGCCATCTGCCCAGCCATCAACTGCCCTATGAATTCTGCCATTGCGCGGAACCCTTTTGCGATGCTCGCCATTGTCCCTTGCAGGGAGGCTTCATTGGAGGCTGCGATGGCTGACCATTGGCAACAAATCCATACAAGTCCGGCAGACCACATTGGCAGCCCGGGTCTTGAGGACGCTGCCTATGTTGCTAGCTGGGCGCTGAGTTGCGCTGCGTTTTTAGGCGTCGTTCTGCTGGTTTGGCATTTCCACGTCTGAGCGTCCCGGAGCGCCACACAAGGGTGCGCAGCACCGCTGCCTGCGATGAAGCGTGCCCGGGTTTGCCCGCATTCCTGTCTGTTTGATCCTAAGATTCTGGATGAGGTCCCTCATCCATTTTATCGACGATGAACTGCAAGCCGCTCCTCATACGAGGTGGCTTGGCGGGCGCGGCATGTCATTCATGGTCTTCGGATCGGGGCTCGCCCGCTGGACGGAATGCACTATGCTGCGCCTCCATGAGTCACCCTTCGCTTTCCCGTATTGTCAGCCGGTTCAAGCGCGAGCCTTCGCGCACCGGCTCTCTCATCATCACGTTCTATGGCGACGCCATCCTGCCCCGGGGCGGATCGGTGTGGCTTGGAACGCTGCTTCAGTTTCTGAACATGCTGGGGACCGACGGTGGCGTGGTCCGCACCGCGGTGTCCCGGCTTGCTGCTGACGGCTGGCTGGATCGGGACAAGGCGGGCCGCAAGAGTTTCTACAAACTCGCAAAGAGTGGCCGCGAGCGTTTCGAAGCGGCTGTCGAGCACGTCTACAATCCGCATCCGTCGAATTGGGCAGGGCGCTTCGAGCTTCTGCTGATTGGCAACGGTGCCGATCGCGAGGCGTCGCGGGCGGCATTGACCGAGGCCGGTTTTGGAAGCCCGATGCCGGGCGTGTGGGTTGCGCCATCGGATGTGCCGGTGCCGTCGATTGCCGAAGGTGCGATCCGGCTGGAGGTATCGGCTGACGACGCGATGGGGCGGCAACTCGCGGCCGCGAGTTGGTCGCTGGAACGGACCGCGGAATCGTATCGCGAGTTCGTGAAGACCTTCGCACCGCTCGAAGGCTGGATCGGCGGTGCTGACAAGGTCGCTCCCGCGGACGCCATCCTCGCGCGGATCCTGCTGATCCATCACTACCGGCGGGTGATCCTGCGCGATCCGTTGCTTCCGGCAGGCCTGTTGCCGCCGGCATGGCCGGCCCTTGAGGCGCGCGAGCTTTGTGCGCGGCTTTATCAAGCCCTTCTGCCGCCATCAGAATCCTGGCTAGACGAGCACGGCGAGAGCGTGACGGGTTCCTTGCCTTCGCCGGGGCCGGAACTTGGCCGCCGGTTCTCGGATGTGCGGAGCGATATGTTACAGAAATAGCTTGCGTCTTATATTTTTTGTTATATGTTGGAGCTGTCTCCCGGGAGGAACGGCGATGTACACGCAAGCGCTCAACGCATCGGAAGCTGAAGTCGTTCACGTCGAAGACGCGGAACGTGCCGCGCATTTCCAGGCCCGCATCGATGCCGACGACCGGATTGAGCCGAACGACTGGATGCCTGCCGCGTATCGCAAGACGCTGACGCGCCAGATTTCCCAGCACGCCCATTCGGAAATTGTTGGCATGCTGCCGGAAGGCAACTGGATCACCCGTGCGCCGACGCTGCGCCGCAAGGCCGCGCTGCTGGCCAAGGTGCAGGACGAGTGCGGTCACGGGCTCTATCTCTATGCCGCCGCTGAAACGCTTGGCTCCTCGCGCGAGGAGCTTGTCGATGCGATGCTGAGCGGCAAGGCGAAGTACTCCTCGATTTTCAATTATCCGACGCCGACCTGGGCCGACATTGGCGCGATCGGCTGGCTGGTTGATGGCGCAGCCATCATGAACCAGATTCCGTTGTGCCGCTGTTCGTACGGTCCCTATGCGCGCGCGATGATCCGCGTCTGCAAGGAGGAGTCGTTCCATCAGCGCCAGGGCTACGAAATCATGCTCACGCTGTCGCGCGGCACCGAAGAGCAGAAGGCCATGGCGCAGGACGCGCTGAATCGCTGGTGGTGGCCGTGCCTGATGATGTTCGGCCCGCCGGACAGTCAGAGCCAGCACAGCGACCAGTCGACGGCCTGGAAGATCAAGCGGTTCTCAAACGACGATCTGCGCCAGAAGTTCATCGATGCGACCGTGCCGCAAGCCCATTATCTCGGCCTCACGATTCCCGATGCGGACCTCAAGTGGAACGAGGAGACGAAGCACTGGGAATACGGCGCAATCGATTGGGACGAATTCAGGCAGGTGCTCTCGGGAAACGGCCCGTGCAACCGCGACCGCATGGCCGCGCGCCGCAAGGCGCACGAGGAGGGCGCGTGGGTGCGTGAGGCTGCTGCCGCCTATGCGGAGAAGCAACAGACGCGCCGCACTGCGGTTGCGGCGTAATCGGCTGGAGGCTGTCATGACCACTCAGAACACCCAGCTTTGGGAAGTTTTCATCCGCAGCCGTAACGGCCTCGCGCACAAGCACGTCGGCTCTCTGCATGCAGCGGATGCGACGCTGGCGCTTCAGGCCGCGCGCGACATCTACACACGCCGCGGCGAGGGGCTGTCGATCTGGATCGTGCCGTCGAATGCGATCATCGCGTCCGACCCGTCCGAGAAGGGCATGATGTTCGAGCCGGCGATGTCGAAGATTTATCGCCATCCGACCTTCTACGACGTGCCCGACGAAGTCGGGCATATGTGATTTGCGCTCACTCGTCATTCCGGGGCGCGAGTGAAACGAGCGAACCCGGAATCCATAACCACGCTGGCATATGGATTCCGGGCCTGCGCCAAGAGGCGCATCCCGGAATGACATCGCGAGTATTCAAAATGGCAATGCTTTCCATCAAAGTCGCCGAAAGTCCGCTGGTGCTCTACGCGCTGCGCCGCGCCGATGATGCGCTGATCCTCGGCCATCGCGTGTCGGAATGGTGCGGTCACGCCCCGATGATGGAAGAGGACATGGCGCTGGCCAATATGGGTCTCGACCTGATCGGTCAGGCGCGCGAACTCTACACCTACGCCGCAAAAGTCGAAGACGCAGGTAACGATGAGGACAAGCTCGCCTATCTGCGCGATGTGCGCCAGTACCGCAATCTGCTGCTCGTGGAGCAACCGAACGGTGATTTCGCGCGCACCATCACACGGCAATTCTTCTATTCGGCTTTCGCCGATCCGTATTGGCGCGCGATGATGAAATCGAAAGATGCGACGCTGGCCGCGATTGCTGCGAAGTCCGAGAAGGAAAGCGCGTATCACTTGCGTCACACTTCGGAATGGATGATCCGCCTCGGCGACGGCACCGACGAGAGCCATCGCCGCGCACAGACCGCCATTGATGATCTCTGGGCCTTCACTGGCGAACTGTTTCACGCCGACCAGAGCGACGCGGAACTGATTTCGTCCGGCATTGCGATCGATCCCGAAACCCTGCGAAATATTTGGGCCGACACCGTTTCCAATGTTCTCGGCGTTGCTACGCTCAAGCGTCCGTCAAGCGACTGGATGCAGAAGGGCGGCCGCACCGGCAATCACACCGAACATCTCGGGCATCTGCTCAGCGAACTGCAATCAATGCAGCGAACTTTCCCGAACGCGACATGGTAACCGCCGGCATCAGCACGCAGGACCTCCGCCAGACCGCATGGAACGCGGCGGCGCAGGTGGTCGACCCGGAAATCCCGGTACTGACCATCGCCGATCTCGGCGTGCTGCGCGACGTTACCGTGATTGACGGCGCGGTTGAAGTTGCGATCACGCCGACCTATTCCGGCTGCCCGGCGATGAACATGATCGCGCTGGAAATCGAACTGGCGCTGGAACGGGAAGGCATCCGCAATCCGAAAATCCGCACCGTTCTGTCGCCGGCCTGGACCACGGACTGGATGAGCGAGCAGGGCCGCCAGAAGCTTAAAGAATATGGGATCGCGCCGCCGCAGGCGGGCGGAGGACGCCGCGCGCTGTTCGGCGAACAGCAGGTGGCGTGCCCGCAATGCGGATCGGTGAACACGGAAGTTCTGTCCGAATTTGGCTCGACGTCGTGCAAGGCGCTTTGGCGCTGCAAGGCGTGCCGCGAGCCGTTTGATTATTTCAAGTGCCACTAGGCGAGGCTGCGATGTCGCACGTTCCGAAATTTCATCGTCTGGCTGTCGCGGACCTGAAGCGCGAGACTGCGGACGCAGTCTCCATGACGTTCGCCATTCCGGGCGAACTGGCTGGCGACTATGCCTTCGCGCCTGGTCAGTATCTCACACTTCGCACCATCATGGATGGCGAGGAGGTGCGGCGCTCGTATTCGATCTGCTCAAGTCCCGACGATCACGAACTGCGCATCGCGGTCAAGAAGGTCGACGGCGGTGCGTTTTCAAGCTGGGCGCTGGAAGAACTGAAGTCCGGCGACGAACTCGATGTGATGACGCCCACGGGCCGTTTCGGCGTGGCGCATGCGCCCGATCAGGCGCGCATTCATGTCGGCTTTGCGGCCGGCTCGGGCATCACGCCGATCATGTCCATCGTGCGCGGCATTCTCGCGCGAGAACCCAATAGCCGCTTTTTCCTGTTCTACGGCAATCGCACCACCAACGGCATTCTGTTCCGCGAGGCGCTGGAAGAGCTCAAGGACCGCTTCATGGGCCGCCTGTCGGTGTTCCATGTGCTTTCGCAAGAGGAGCAGGATTTGCCGATCCTGTATGGCCGTCTCGACCGTGAGAAGGTCAGTGTGTTGTTGCGATCAATGGTGCCAGCGGCTGCGGTCGATCATGTGTTCGTCTGCGGTCCGGTCGCCATGAGCGAAGAGATCGAGGCGACCTGCATCGATCTCGGCATTCCCAAGGATCACGTCCATGTCGAGCGTTTTGTTTCGGAGTTTGGCGGCAAGCCGCGTCCCAAGGTCCAGGTCGCGCCGGAAGCGCCGCCGAAAGCCATCGCATCGCTGATTGTCGACGGTAAGCGCAAGGACGTGCCGATTGCTGAGGGTGAGGTCATCCTCGACGCCGCGCTGCGCGCCGGCATGGATCTGCCCTACGCCTGCAAGGGCGGCATGTGCTCGACATGCCGCGCGAAGATAGTCGAAGGCGAGACGAAGATGGACGTGAACTATTCGCTTGAACCGTGGGAGCTTGAAGCAGGGTTCGTATTGACCTGTCAGGCGCATCCGGTCTCGTCACGCGTCGTGGTCGATTACGACCAGATGTAACTACCTCTTACAGTTATTTGGCGTCGCGGAGCAGGGCGTAAGCGGTCTGCGCCATCGCCACCGGCCGTTCGTCGCCGTCCGTTCGCAGTGAGACACTGCCATAGGCCATAGTCTTGCCGAGCCGCACGACGCGCGCTTCCGCCAGAACGTCGCTCTTCATGGCCGGACGCATGAAGTGGATGGTCTGATCCACTGTCGTCATCGGAAAATACCCGCCGGCGGCCGACGCGACAGCGAGGATCATTGCGGTATCCGCAAAACTCATCAGCGCTTGCCCGCAAACCACGCCGTTGTCGCGGCACAGCTTGTCCGAGAAACGCATTCTCAGAACAGCTCCGTCAGCGGTGAGGCTTTCGACAGACAGGTCGAGATCCTGCACCCATGGCGCTGGTGCGGATTTCAGCAGCGCGGAGGCAGCGGTCTTGTCGAACGTCGTCATGCAAATTTCCTGATCTGAATGTCTACGCGAGTGTTACGGGAAGTGTCGTGAAGCCGCGAAAGCGTACGCGCCTGGCGCGATGAGCCGAGCCAGCGGCTGCGAAATTTGGGAAGCGGGCGAGGAAACGGCCAATCGCAATGCGGCCTTCGAGGCGGGCAAGGCTGAGCCCGACACAGGCATGTGCGCCCGAGGCAAAGGCCAGGTGACGGTTGGGCGCACGCCCGATATCAAGGCGTTCCGGCTCTGCGAACACGTCGGGGTCCCGATTTGCGGCGCCGATGCAGAGTGTGATCAGCGCGCCTTCCGGGATTGAGACGCCATCGATCTCCGTGTTTTGAACGACGCGTCGGTTACTGAGCTGGTTTGAACTCTCAAAGCGCAGGAATTCCTCGACCGCCGGCTTGATCAGCGCGGGATCATCGATCAGCCGTTGCCGCTGGTCCGGAAAACGCAGCAAAAGTTCGAGGCCATTGCCGATCAGATTGGTGGTCGTCTCATGGCCCGCGTTCAGGATGAAAATGCAGTTTTGCAGCAGCTCGATCTCGCTGAGCTTCTCGCCGCTGGTCTCGCCCAGAATCAGGCGCGTCAGCACATCGTGCTCGGCGTTACCGGGGTGTGCGCGGCGGTCGGTCACGAGGTCGCGGAGATAGGCAAGAAATTCGCCAACGGCACGCTCGCCGCGTGCCTGCAGGTCTTCGGTCAGGAACGGCTCCAGAGCGCCGAGGATCGCCAGCGACCAGCCGCGCAGCGGTGCGCGGTCTTCGTGAGGAATAGCCAGCAGGTTGCCGATCACCTCGACCGGGATGGCGGAGGCGAAGTCTTCAATGAGATCCGCCTTGCCTTGCGCCTGCATGTTGTCCAGCAGCCGGTCGACGAGGGAGATGAGCCCCGGCTCCATCTCCGCAATGGCGCGCGGATTGAGAGCACCGGCGATTAGGCGGCGAACGCGGGTATGCAGCGGCGGATCATTGAACACGAGGCTCGTGGTGTGATGCTGAAATAGCAGCGAACCGTCGCCGTATTTCGGCGCGAACTCCACCTTCTTGTCGGAGCTGAAGCGCGTCGTATCCTTGTAGATGGCTTCCAGATCGCGGTGCCGGGTCAGGAACAGCGAACCGTCGGGCATCTGATGGATTGGATCGGCGGATTGCAGCGCGCGATAGGTCGGGTAGGGGTCATCATAGAAAGACTCAGGAAGGTCTTTCAGTGAGAAGTCGCGCGCAGTCGCGGCGTCCTCGCTCGAAACCGGGCGAGGTGCGCTTTGTGGACCGCTATACGTTTGACCCGTCGACGACAAGTGGCAAACCTGACGTCTAGAAAACGACGTCGTTGATCTGCACCACGGCCTGCGCCTTGGTGAAATTCGGAATGTCGGCGAAGATTTCCTTGCCGTGAGCTTTACCGGCGGCCTTGAAATCCTCCATCGATCCGAAGGTCAGCAGCGCGGTCATCTGGTAATCGGGCGCGCTGCCGTCGGGCTTCGCCACGCCCTTGATGGCCTGCGCGCTCTTGAGCCCGAGCGGCCCCCAGCGGTCTTTCACCAGCGGCATGTGCGTCTTCAGATAATAGTCCGTGTCGAATGCTTCGCCGGCCGGATACATCACTGTCACGAGGATCATCGTTTCTCCCTTTCGTTGTTTTTGTTCAAGCCTGAGGACGAACGGCGTTCATCGTCAGCAATTCGTAGGTTGCGGCCGACTCGTCTTTGTCGGTCAGAATTTCAACGTCCCAGCGCACTTCGCCATACTGCTTGTTGCGGGGCGATTTTTCTTTCGCGGTGAGTCGCACCTTGATCGTCTCACCCGGCTGGATCGGCTTGATGAAGCGCAGTGAATCGAGGCCGTAGTTGGCCAGCACCGGACCCGGATCCGGATCGACGAACAGGCCCGCGGCGAACGACAGCAGCAGATAGCCATGCGCGACGCGGCCCGGGAAGAACGGGTGACCCTTGGTCGCTTCCTCGTCCATGTGCGCATAGAACGTGTCGCCGGTGAAATGCGCGAAGTGTTCGATATCCTCAAGCGTGATGGTACGTTCCTTAGAGTAGAAGGTTTGTCCGACATCGAGGTCCTCGAAATGAAACCGGAACGGATGCCGGTCCTTTTCGATGACCGGTGCGTTCTTGGTCCAACTACCGGTTACGCCAGTCAACATGCGAGGCGATCCCTGAACCGCCGTGCGTTGCATGTAATGGTGGACACTGCGCACGCCGCCCAGTTCCTCGCCGCCGCCGGCGCGGCCGGGACCGCCGTGCACCATCTGTGGCATCGGTGAGCCGTGACCGGTCTGCTCCTTAGCGCAGTCACGATCGATGATCACGAGCCGTCCGTGGAAGCTGCTGACGCCGAACACGAGATCGGACGCTACTTTCGGATCGTGCGTGTAAACCGAAGCAACCAGGCTTCCGCCGCCGCGATTGGTCAGTGCCACGGCTTCATCGAGATCGCTGTAGCCCATCACGGTGCTGACCGGGCCGAACGCTTCGACCGAATGAACCTTTGTTGCGCGAATAGGATCGGCACAATGCAGCAGCAGCGGGGGCAGGAATGCGCCGCGGGTGACATCGGCTCCCTGAACGTCGAAATTGTCGGGATCGCCGGCGACGAGTTCCGCTTCGGTGCGGAGGGCCTTCACGTTGGCGAGCACATCGCGGCGCTGTTCGAGGCCGACCACTGGTCCCATGCGCACCGTCTCGAGTTCAGGGTTGCCGATCACGACCTTGTCCAGCCGTTCGCGCAAGGCAGCGATCACAGGCTCGACATACGCCGACGGCGCGAGCACACGGCGGATCGCCGTGCACTTCTGTCCGGCCTTGACCGTCATTTCCTTGGCGACTTCCTTGATGAAGAGATCGAACTCCGGCGTTCCGGGGCCGGAATCCGGTGCGAGGATCGCGGCGTTGAGCGAATCCCGTTCAGCGACAAAGCGCACGGCTTCCTTCGCGATGACCGGATGCCGTTGCAGCTTTTCCGACGTATCGGCGGAGCCGGTGAACGAAACCACATCTTGGCAGGTCAAGTGATCGAACAGGTCGCCGGTCGAGCCAACGATGAACTGAAACGCGCCTTCAGGCAGAATTCCGGATTCCACGATCATGCGCGCCAGTGCGTGCGCCACGTAGGACGTCACCGTCGCCGGTTTCGACACGACGGGGACGCCCGCAAGCAGCGCAGGCGCCAGCTTTTCGAGCATGCCCCAGCATGGGAAGTTGAACGCGTTGATATGAACCGCAACGCCGTGCAGCGACGTGATGATATGTTGCCCGGCGAACGTGCCTGCCTTGCCCATCGGCTCCACGGCGCCATCCAGCAGGAAGGTCGAGTTCGGAAGCTCACGGCGTCCCTTGCCGGCGTAGACGAACAACGTTCCGATACCGCCGTCGACATCGATCAGATTGTCCGTGCGCGTCGCTCCGGTCTGGAATGACAGTTTGTAGAGCTGATCCTTGCGCTCGGTCAGATACTGCGCGAGTTTCTTCAGCATGTCGGCGCGCTGATGGAATGTCAGCCGCCGGAGATTTTTGCCGCCGGTGTTGCGTGCATGGCCAAGAATGCCGCGCATATCCAGCCCGCCGCTGGTTGCCTCGGCAACAACATCGCCGCTCACGGCGCTGCGCACTTCGATGAAATCGCGGCCCGGTGCGGCCCACTGTCCGTTGATGTAGCTTTCGAGTTTCATGCGATCACTTCGAGGTTGGGTGCTTCGGGCACCGATGGACGTTTATTCCGCGGCAGCAGTGCGCTTCTATGTCTTGGGGGGAGACTTGAGCAGGCTCCGTGCTCCGTCGGATATCAGGCGGGTGACGATCTCTGCATATTCGTCGCGGCTGACAGATCCCGTGCTTTTGAACCAGAGGTAATGCCAGTTCACCATGCCGAACAGCGACATGGTGACGGGGGTGAGCATCTTCGTGCCCTTGAGATGCGGCGCGGCGCCCGCAACCGCCGCCGAAAAGATCCGGACCAGGTCGCGCTCCATGCCTTTCAGTTCGGCCTGACGCTCGGCCGGCAGAAACCGCATGCTGCTGATCTGGACGTTGTGCTGTGAATCGGCGTCCCGGTAGGCTTCGAGCAGCGCGGCAATCAGGCCGCGCAGCCTCGTTTCCGGCGCAGCCGCGGGATTATCAGCGGCCTCGACGACTTCCAGCAGTTCCTCGAGATGGAAGCGGATCACGTCGAACAGAAGACCCTCTTTATCTTTGTAGTAGTGATAGAGGTTGGCCTTGGACACGCCGCAGGCTTCCGCAATCTTGTTCATCGACGCGCGGTCATAACCGTGCGCCGAGAAAAGCTCCGCGGAGCGGTTGAGGATCGCCTGTCGTTTGTCGTCGTAATCGTTGGCGCGGCTGCGTGCCATGAGACGTCTTATTCCTTTGGCCGTTTGTCGATGACGCGTTTGGCTTTGCCGACCGAGCGCTCGATGCTTCCGGGATCGAGCACGGTGACAAGCGCGGTGATGCCGATGGTGTCCTTGACTGACAGCGCCAGTTGCTTCGTGGCTGCTTCGCGCGCCGGGAAACTTGCATCCGGCCGTGCCTCGACCTGGATTTCCATGTTGTCCATGCGGCCGTCACGGGTGAGGACAAGCTGGTAGTGCAGTGACAAATCGTGAATCGCGAGCAGCTTTTCCTCGATCTGGGTCGGGAACACGTTGACGCCGCGAACAATCATCATGTCGTCGGAGCGGCCGGTGACCTTCTCCATGCGCCGCAGTGATCGCGCCGTGCCCGGCAACAGCCGCGTCAGGTCGCGAGTCCGGTAGCGGATCACTGGCATGGCTTCCTTGGTCAGCGATGTGAAGACCAGTTCGCCTTTCTCGCCGTCCGGCAGCACTTCGCCGGTCGCGGGATTGATGACCTCGGGATAGAAGTGATCTTCCCAGATGTGCAGGCCGTCTTTCGTCTCGACGCATTCGCTGGCGACTCCGGGGCCCATCACCTCGGACAGGCCGTAAATGTCGACGGCGTGAAGATCGAACGCTTCCTCGATCTCTTCGCGCATCGCGTTGGTCCAGGGCTCGGCGCCGAAGATGCCGATGCGCAGCGACGATTTGCGCGGGTCGAGGCCCTGTTTCCTGAATTCATCGAGGATCGCCAGCATATAGGATGGCGTCACCATGATGACTTCGGGCTTGAAATCGGTGATGAGCTGAACCTGACGTTCGGTCATGCCGCCGGAAACCGGAATGACGGTGCAGCCGAGACGCTCTGCTCCGTAATGCGCGCCAAGACCACCAGTGAACAGGCCGTAGCCGTAGGCAATATGGACCTTCATCCCGGCGCGGCCGCCTGCGGCGCGGATCGAGCGGGCGACAACGTCGCTCCACGTCTCGATGTCGCGCTTGGTGTATCCGACGACTGTCGGCTTGCCGGTCGTGCCGGACGAGGCGTGGATGCGCGCGACCTGGGATTCAGGAACCGCGAACATGCCGAAGGGATAGTTGTCCCTCAGGTCTGTCTTGATCGTGAACGGGAATTTCGCGAGATCCTCAAGGTTCCTGAACGATTCCGGCCGCACGCCCGCGGCGTCGAACTTGGCGCGGTAATGCGGCACATTCTCGTAGGCGTGCCGCAGCGACCATGCGAGACGCTCGCGCTGGAGGGCGCGAATCTCGTCACGGGACGCGATCTCATGGGGATCGAGCGCGGTGGGTTCGGGTGTCAGCCGATCGAGCTTACGCAACGGAATCTGAATCAACATTCCCTCCCATTCTACTTGTTGTCTTGTTGATGGCTGTCGGCTTCAAGCAGGCGGCCCGAAATCGTTCGCGAATGTCCGCGAAACTCCGCGACGACCGTGTTGCTGCTGTCGCGGACCGTCACGTCATAGATGCCGCCACGTCCGGCGCGATTGCGTTCAACCGCGTGCGCCGTCAGTGTCTCACCCTCGCGCACCGGCTGAAGAAACGTCACCGCGCATTGCTGCGCGACGGTGCGCTGGTCGTAGGTGTTGCAGGCGAAAGCGAAGGTCGAATCCGCAAGCGTGAAAATGAAGCCGCCGTGGCAGATGCCGTGGCCGTTTGTCATGTCCTTGCGGACCGTCATGGTGAGAACGGCCTCGCCGGGAGCGACCCGCTGCAGGCTCATGCCAAGGCCCTTGCTCGCATGATCGTCGAGCCACATCGCCTTTGCGCAGGCTTCAGCCACCGCCTGGGCATTGTTGTCGCCGGGAACGCTTGCGTCCATTACAGGCTCCCCGTGAAGTTAGGCGCGCGCTTCTCCAGAAACGCGCTCACGCCCTCCGCGAAATCCGATCCGCGTCCGGCTTGCCCCTGAAGATCGCGCTCGAGATCGAGTTGCTGCGCGAGGGTGTTGGTTTCGGATGCATCGAGCGCCTGTTTGGTCAGGGCGAGGGCGCCCGTCGGTTGCTTGGCGAGATGGGCGGCGAGGCGGTGCGCCTCGGTCATCAGGTTGGCATCGTCGACGGCCTTCCAGATCATGCCCCAGGCTTCGGCCTGTTCGGCCGACACGGGTTCGGCCAGCATCGCCAGCGCCCGCGCGCGTGCATTGCCTGCAAGGCGCGGCAGGAACCATGTGCCGCCGCAATCCGGCACCAGCGCGATCTTCGAGAACGCCTGAATGAATTTCGCGGAACGCGCCGCCAGAACGATGTCGCAGGCGAAGGCGATGTTGGCTCCGCCGCCCGCGGCGACACCGTTGACCGCGCAGACGATCGGCAGCGGCAGCTTGCGCAATCTGCGGATGAGGGGATTGTAGTTCTTATCAAGCGTAACGGTGAGGTCCGGCTTTTGTCCCGTTATGAAATCAACCTCTGACAAATCCTGTCCCGCGCAAAATCCGCGTCCGGCGCCGGTGAGGATCAACGCGCGACATTTCGTATCAGCCTCCGCATCATTCAACGCCGCGTTCAGCGCGGTGTGTACACTTTGATTGAACGAGTTGAGGCTGCCGGGCCTGTTAAGCGTGATGACGCGGTATCCGTCGCGGATCTCGGTCAAGACCAGATCTTTGTCCACACAGTCCTCCCATTGGCTTCTTGGTCAGAAATTGGAAGGCAGATTACTATTGACCAACCGTTCGGTCAATTATATTGATGGCTAGAAGTGACAATAGTTGCACTTGAAACTATTGGCGCTCTGTGGTTGGAAACATGCCGGGCAAGCTCTCAAAAAATCGAGCGCCCATCACCAGGGAGGGAAACTGTGAAACCAGCATCAGCATTGGGATTTCTGTTGGCGGCCGGCGTTGCCGGTCTGACGTTCGGTAGTGCCGCGCATGCGCAGCAGACCGTAAAGATCGGTTCCGTCCTCTCTGTGACAGGCCCGGCGTCGTTTCTCGGAGAACCCGAGGACAAGACACTGCGGATGTATGTCGAGAAGATCAACGCGGCAGGCGGCATCAACGGCAAGAAGGTCGAGCTGATCATTTATGACGACGGCGGCGATGCCAACAAGGCGCGCACCTTTGCCACACGTCTGATCGAGGACGACAAGGTCGTCGCGATGGCGGGTGGTTCGACCACCGGCACGACCATGGCGATGATTCCGGTGTTCGAGGAAGCCCAGGTTCCGTTCATTTCCTTCGGCGGCGCGGTCGAAATCATCGAGCCTGTCCGCAAGTACGTCTTCAAGACGCCGCATACCGACAAAATGGCGTGCGAGAAGATTTTCGAGAACCTGAAGCAGCGCAAGCTCACCAATATCGCGATGATCTCGGGAACCGACGGCTTCGGAGCGTCGATGAAGGCGCAGTGCACCAAGGTGGCACCGAACTACGACATCAAGATCATCACCGAGGAAAGCTACGGTCCGCGTGACAGCGACATGACCGGCCAGCTCACCAAGATCAAGAACACTCCCGGCGTTCAGGCCATCGTCAATCCTGGCTTCGGGCAGGGACCTGCGATCGTGACCCGCAACTACGCACAGCTCGGCATGACCGCGACGCCGCTTTATCAGAGCCATGGTGTGGCCTCGAAGAGCTTCATCGAACTCGCAGGTGCTTCGGCTGAAGGCATCCGCTTGCCGGCGGCGGCCTTGCTGGTCGGTGACAAGCTGCCTGACAGCGACCCGCAGAAGAAGGTCGTGGTCGATTACAAGAAAACCTATGAGGACACCGCGAAGAGCCCGGTCTCGACCTTCGGCGGCCATGCCTATGACGGCCTGATGATTCTGGTCGAAGCCATGAAGCGCGCCAACTCGACCGATCCGAAGAAGGTTCGGGACGAAATCGAAAAGACCAAGGGCTTCGTCGGCACCGGCGGCATCGTCAACATGACGCCGACGGATCATCTCGGCCTCGATCTCTCGGCGTTCCGTATGCTGGAAATCAAGGGCGGCGACTGGACCCTGATCAAGCCCGGCGCATAAGCAAGCCGATACAGACGCTCCCGGACGGTTCGGTCCGATCTATCCGGGAGCTTATTCTCTGTCTGAATTTATTCGTTTTCGCCGGGAACGGCAGCCATCGGCTGCCATCATTGCTCGTGGAGCCGGTATGCCGGAGTTTGTCCAGTTTCTCATTTCCGGACTGACCGTGGGCGCGGTCTACGCTCTGGTCGCTCTCGGCTTCACGCTGGTCTACAACGCCTCCGACGTCGTCAATTTTGCCCAGGGCGAGTTCGTCATGCTGGGCGGGATGGTGACGGTCTTTGCTACTGCCGCCGGGGTTCCCCTTCCGCTTGCCGCGCTGCTTGCAGTGGTCGTTTCCATCGTCGTCGGCCTTCTGCTCTATTGGCTCGCTATCGAGCCGGCGCGCGATGCCTCGCCGGTCACGCTGATCATCATCACCATCGGCGCGTCGATCCTGCTGCGGGGCGCGGCGCAAATCCTGTTCGACAAACAGTTTCACAAGCTGCCCAGTATCTCCGGCGACACGCCGGTCAACGTGCTGGGCGCGACCGTTCAGCCACAGAGCTTCTGGGTGCTCGGCGGCACCGCCGTGATCGTCATCCTGCTTTACGTTTTTCTGGAACGAACGGTCCTTGGCAAGGCCGTGCTTGCGACTGCCGCGAACCGTCTGGCGGCGCGGCTTGTCGGCATCAACACCGCGACCGTGATGGCGCTGGCTTTCGGCGGATCAGCGGCCATCGGAGCGGTCGCCGGCATTCTCATCACGCCGATCACGCTCACAAGCTACGATGTCGGCACGATGCTCGCGCTGAAGGGATTTGCGGCGGCGATGTTAGGGGGCATGGGCAATCCGCTCGGCGCGGTCGCGGGCGGGCTGTTGCTCGGTCTGCTGGAAGCCTTCGGCGTCGGCTATATCAGCTCGACCTACAAGGACGCGTTCGCCTTCATCGTCATTCTCCTCGTGCTGTTCGCCATGCCGCAAGGCCTGTTCGGCCGGCGGACCGTGGAAAGGGTCTGAGCGGTGCTGCAGAAGATCGGTTATCGCTATCTGATCCTGATCGCACTCGCGGTCGTCGTCGCGGTGCTGCCGCTGATTTTTCCGTCGAGCTACTATTTCCGTGTGGCGTCGCTGGTGTGGGTGTCGGCGCTTGCAGCCATCGGCCTGAACGTCCTGATGGGATCGGCCGGGCAGGTCAGTCTAGGTCATGCGGGGTTCTTCGGAATTGGTGCCTATGCCGTCGCCATCGGTCCCGCGCATTTCGGAATACCGCCATGGGCGGCGGTTCTGCTTGGCTGTGTTATTTCTTCGGTGCTGGCTTATCTCGTCGGCCGCCCGATCCTGAAACTGAAGGGGCATTACCTCGCCATTGCAACGCTTGGTCTCGGCGTGCTCGTGGCGCTCGTTATCACCACGGAGAGCCGCTGGACCGGCGGGCCTGACGGTATGCCGGTTGCCAAGCTGGTGCTGTTCGGCTGGCGCGTCAGCGGATCGGACACCTGGTATTGGGTCACGGGCGGGCTTCTGATTTTGGGAACGTGGATCGCTCTCAACCTGAACGATACGCCGACAGGGCGTGCTTTCCGCGCGCTGCATGACAGCGAGGTCGCGGCACGCGTGGCGGGTATCAATGTCGCCCGCTTCAAGTTGCAGGCGTTCGTAATCGCGGCCGCCTATGCGTCGATTGCGGGCTCCGCCCTTGCACTCATGAATGGTTTCATCAATCCCGATCAGGCCGGATTTCTCCATTCTGTGGAGATGGTGACCATGGTGGTGCTTGGCGGGCTCGGCTCGGTCGTTGGCAGCATTGTCGGTGCTGCGGTCCTCATCACGCTGCCGCAGGTGCTCACCGTGTTTCAGGAATACGAACACCTGCTGCTCGGCTTCATCATCATTGTGTCGATGATCTTCATGCGCGACGGCATTGTCCCGACGCTGTCGCGTCTGCTGGTGAAGAGGACGAAGGCATGACGATCCTCGCAGCCAGGGATATCGGAATCTCGTTCGGCGGCGTCAAAGCCATCGACGGTGTCAGCTTCTCCGTCAGCCCCGGACAGATTCTTTCAATTATCGGGCCGAACGGAGCGGGCAAGACCACGCTGTTCAACATCGTCTCCGGGGTCTATGAGCGCGATCAGGGGCATGTCGAACTGTCGGGCGAGGATGTCACAGGACTGACGCCCGACAAGCTCGCAACGCGCGGCATGTCGCGCACCTTCCAGAACCTCCAGATATTCCAGCGCATGACGGCTGCGGAGAACGTCATGGTCGGCCGTCATCTCCGGGAGCGCTGCAATCTGCTCGCGGACCTGTTCCGCCTGCCATCGGTGACGCGGCAAAACGCCGAGACGCGCGATGCCGCGCTCGCCTTGCTCGACGAGGTTGGACTGCGCGCCAGCGCAGATGTTGCAGCGGGATCGTTGTCCTACGGCGCGTGCAAGCGCCTCGAAATCGCGCGCGCGCTGGCCTCCGAACCGCGCGTGTTGTTGCTCGATGAGCCCGCGGCCGGCTGCAATCCCGTCGAGACCGAGGAGATCGACGAACTGATCCGGCGGGTCGCCGCCAAGGGCATCGCGGTCGTTCTTGTCGAACACGACATGAAGCTGGTGATGAAGATTTCGAACCACATTCTTGTTTTGAATCGCGGCAAGCCAATCGCCGAAGGCAAGCCGCAGGAGGTGCGTGACAATCCGGCGGTCCTTGAAGCCTACCTCGGCAAACATGGAGCGAAGGAGGCGGCCCGTGCTTGAAGTTGCCAACCTCCGCAGCGCCTATGGCCGGATCGAGGTGCTGCACGGCGTCAACCTTGCCGTGCGGGCAGGCGAGGTGGTCGCCCTGATCGGCTCCAACGGCGCGGGAAAGACGACGCTGCTCAGGGCGCTATCGGGCGTTCAGCCGATTACAGCCGGCGAAATCCGCTTTCTGGGCGAGCGCATCGATCGCCTCAAGCCGCATCGGCGGGTTCAGCGCGGCATGACGCAGTCGCCCGAAGGCCGCCAGATTTTCGGACCGCTGAGCGTCGAGGACAATCTTCGCCTGGGTGCTTACATGCGCCGGGACAAGGACATCGAAAGCGACCGCGACCGTGTGTTCGGAATGTTTCCGATCCTTGCCGAGAAGCGCCGCCAGCTTGCCGGGGGATTGTCCGGGGGTCAGCAGCAGATGCTGGCGATTGGCCGTGCCTTGATGGGCAAGCCGAAGCTGCTGCTGCTAGACGAGCCTTCGCTCGGGCTATCGCCGACGCTTGTCGATCAGATCCTTGCGGCGATCGTGTCGCTGAGGAAAGAAGGGGTGACCGTTCTGCTTGTCGAGCAGAATGCCAGCGCCGCGCTCGAGATCGCCGACCGTGGCTACGTGCTGGAGACCGGCAAGGTGGCACTGGAGGGCGACGGCGCGACGCTGCTGTCGGACCCGCAGGTGAAAGCCGCATATCTGGGCGCCGCCTGATCCAGTTAACCGCGCAACGGTTCGACGGTTTGAGCTGGCATCGATGTTGTCTCTGATGCAACGCTCTCCGGCTTGCGTCCAAACAGCACATAAAGCGCGGGCAGAACGAACAGCGTCAGCAGCGTTGCGCTGATCAGCCCGCCGATCACGACCGTTGCAATCGGCCGTTGCACCTCCGCGCCGGTTCCGGTTGCCAGCGCCATCGGCACAAAGCCAAGCGACGCGACCAGCGCCGTCATGGCGACGGGCCGCAAGCGGGTGAGGGCGCCATCGAAGATGGCTTCCGCCTTCTCCTGCCCCCTGGCCATCAGTTGCTTGATGTGACTAAGCATCACCAGCCCGTTGAGGACGGCAACGCCCGACAGGGCAATGAAACCGACCGCCGCAGAGACCGAGAACGGAATCCCCCGCAGCCACAGCGCAACAACACCGCCTGTCAGGGCGAGGGGAACGGCGCTGAAGACGATGAGAGCGTCCCGCGCGGTGCCGAGCGCACCCATCAGCAGCAGGAAGATCAGGACGAAGCACCCCGGCACGACGAACGAGAGCCGCTGGCGTGCGGCTGCAAGGCTTTCGAACTGGCCGCCCCAGGACAGCCAGTAGCCGGGCGGCAACGCCACCCGAGTCTCGATTTGTGCCCGGGCGTCGTTCACGACCGAGGCAATATCGCGGTCCCGCACATTGGCGGTGATGACGACACGCCGCTTGCCATTCTCGCGGCTGATCTGGTTCGGACCGTCGCTGATCTTGAACGTCGCCAGTTGGCCGAGTGGGACGGTCAACGGGGTCAGGCCGGCCGGCGGCAGCGACACCGGCAGGTTCTTCAGGGCATCGAGATCGCCGCGGATGTCTTCCGGCAGGCGGACCACGATGTCGAAGCTCCGGTCGCCTTCAAACACCGCTCCGGCGCTTCGTCCGCCGATGGCTGTGCCGATCACGTCCTGAACGGCGGTGAGGCTGAGGCCGCGGCGGGCGATCTCCGCCTTGTTCACGGTGATATCCAGCACCGACAGGCCGCTGGCCTGCTCGACCTTGATGTCAGTCGCCCCTTGGGTTTTCTGCAGGATACCTGCGATCTGGCCCGCGCTGCGCAGCAGCGGCTCAAACTCGTCGCCAAAAACCTTGATCGCCAGATCGCCGCGCACACCCGCCAGCAGCTCGTTGAACCGCATCTGGATCGGCTGGGTGAATTCGTAGTTATTGCCGGGCAGTACGCGGACGGCTTCTTCGATCTGGTCCAGCAGCGCGGCCTTGCTCAATGCGGGATCGGGCCACTGGTCCTTCGGCTTGAAGATGATGAAAGTATCGGACGCGTTGGGTGGCATCGGATCGGAGGCGATCTCGGCCGTTCCGGTTTTGGAGAAGACGTAGGCCACCTGCGGGAAGCCGCTGATGGCTTTTTCGACGTCAAACTGCATCGCCTGCGATTGCGTGAGGCTGGTGCTGGGAATACGCAGCGCATGCATTGCGAGATTCTTTTCATCCAGCGTCGGGATGAATTCCTGACCGAGACGGAAGAACAGCAACAGCGCGCCGAGAAACAGAACCACGCCGGTCGCGATGGCGGCGAGGGGCCGGTTGATGGTGCGTTTCAGGAGCGGCGCGTAGGAGGACTTGAGGCGGCGCACGGCGAGGTTGTCGGATTCCTTCACCCTGCCGGTGACTGCGATTGCGATCAGCGCCGGAACGAACGTGAGTGACAGCACGAAAGCTGAAACGAGCGCGAGGATGACCGTCAAAGCCATCGGCTCGAACATTTTGCCTTCAACGCCGCTGAAGGTGAGCAGCGGGACATAGACCAGGATGATGATCGCCTGGCCGTAGACGGTCGGCGCGATCATCTCTTCAGCGGCGGCTTTCACCGTCGCGAGGCGCTCGGACAGCGTCAGTGTCCGGCCGGTTTCGGTTTGCCTTTCCGCCAGATGCCGCAGCGTATTTTCGGTGATGATGACTGCGCCGTCGACGATCAGGCCGAAATCGAGGGCACCCAGGCTCATCAGGTTTGCGCTGATCCGGCTTTGCAGCATTCCTGTGGCCGTCATCAGCATGGCGAGCGGAATGACCAGCGCCGTGATCAGCGAAGCGCGAAAGTTGCCGAGCAGCAGAAACAGGACGGCGATCACGAGCAGGGCGCCTTCGCCGAGATTCTTGGCGACGGTGGTGACGGTCGCATCGACCAGTTGGGTGCGGTTGAGGACGGTTTCCACTGTGACCCCGGCCGGAAGACTGCGGCGGATGTCCTGCATTCTTGCGTCGACTGCGGCGGCGACGGTCCGGCTGTTGCTGCCCATCAGCATCAGCGCCGTTCCGATCACGGCTTCGCGCCCGTCGCGGCTGGCGCTGCCGGTCCGGATCTCACCTCCGATTGCCACTTCAGCAACGTCGCGAATCCGCACCGGAACTCCGCCGCGCGTGATGATCGTCACATCGCCAATGTCGGCGAGGCTCTCCAGACGGCCACCGGCGCGGACAGCAATTCCCTCGCCGTTGCGATCGATGGTGCTGGCGCCCCGGCTGATGTTGTTGGCCTCGATGGCGCGAACGACATCGCCGAACGACAGCCCGAGCGAAATCAGTTTCGCAGGATCGGGCTTCACCTGATACTGCTTGATGTATCCACCGATGGCATCGACACCGGCGACACCCGGGACGCTCCTGACCTGCGGCCGGATGATCCAGTCCTGCACCGTGCGCAGATAGGCGCCGCGTTCGATATCGGTTTTGAGACGCTCGCCTTCCGCTGTCAGAAACGAGCCGTCGCTCTGCCAGCCGGCCTTGCCGCTGCTGCCGTTGGCTTTCGGCGCGAGGGAAACCGTCCACATGTAGATTTCGCCGAGGCCGGTCGAGATCGGGCCCATTTTCGGGTCGGCGCCGGGCGGCAGGCTGGCGCGGAGTTCGATCAGCCGCTCGTTGATCTGCTGCCGTGCGAAATAGATATCCGTCTTCTCGCGGAAGATGGCCGTCACCTGCGAGAAGCCGTTGCGCGACAACGACCGGGTGCTTTCCAGTCCCGCGATGCCCGCCAGCGCGGTCTCGATCCTGAATGTGACCTGCTTTTCGATTTCCACCGGGGACAGCGCCGGCGCGGTCGTGTTGATCTGCACCTGCTTGTTGGTGATGTCGGGCACGGCGTCGACCGGCAAATGCAGCAGCGACCAGGCGCCCAACGCGACAAAGCCGATGCTGAACAGGACGACGATCCAGCGGTGCCGGATGGACAGGTCGAGAATGCGACTGATCATGTTCGGTGGCCTAATGCGCGTGAGATGCTTCGCCGCGGCCGAGATCGGCCTTCAGGACGAAGGTGTTGGCGGTTGCGATGGGATCGCCGGCGGTGAGGCCGGATGTCACTTCGAACGAGCGGCTGTCCTCGCGGCCTGTGACGATCCTGCGAGGCTCGAAGCCAGTGGACGTTCGGACAAATACGGCGCTCTGGCCCTCAATGTTCTGCACAGCGGTTTTCGGCACCACCACGTCAGCCTTCACCTGCTGGAACGGGATTTCGGCGGTCACAAACATGCCCGGCCGCAGGATGTGCGCGGGATTGTCGACCGATGCGACGACGCGCGCCAGACGTGTGTCCTTGTCCAGCAGAGGGCTCACGAACATGATGGTCGCGGGCAAGGGCTCGCCCTGCGAACCGGCGCTGATGGTGATTTTCTGGCCCTCGCTGACCACGGCAAGATCGGCGGCGGCGAGAGCGAGCTCGGCCCACACGACACTTGAATCCACAATCACGAACAGCTCGCTTTCCTGACCTTCGCGGCCGACCAGAGATCCAAGATCGACGCGGCGTTCAGCGATCCGGCCGTTCATCGGCGCGCGCAATTCCTGTAATCTGAGGCTCTCGACAGGCTGCTGGGGCAGCACCGCGATCTGGTCGCTGGTCAGACCCAGCGCGAACAGCTTCTGACGCGCAACGTCGAACTTGATGCGGATATCCTCGAATGCGGTTTTCGCGCGCAGGAAGTCGTTTTCACTGCTGACCTTGGACTCGAACAGGCTTTTCGACCGCGTGAACAAGGTGTCCTGAAGGTCGAAGGCGACCCGCGCGGCGAGGTACTGGCTCTTGGCGTCGGCCACCTCCCGGCTTTCGATGATCGCGAGAACGTCACCCTCACGCACTGTGTCGCCGAGCCGCTTGCGTACCTCCGCCACGGTGCCGAGCAACCGGACGGAAACTTTGGCGATGCGGTCGCCGCTCGGCACGATTGCTCCCGGAACGACCATGCGTTTGCTCAGGAGTCCACCACGCGCTTCCTGGACCGCGAAGTTTCCGGCAGCGACCTGTTTCTCACTGAGCGTTATGCCGGGTTCGTCATGCTGAGCAGGCTGTTCCTGAACAGGCTGTTTTTCGTGTGCATAGGCTGCTACGAAGCAAAGCGCCGCGATCGCGCATGTCGCGCTTGCCGCAACAAGCAATTTGAGTCTGGTCATCGTTATGTTCCCGCGCACGATCGGAGTCGTGCCATCGCCATGTCTGCGAAATGGTGTGAACAGGCGCTCCCGCAGCTATGAGGCTGCGGTCATGCCGAACGGGCCTTGGCGGCCGCGTTAGTTCAGGCGCGGGGTGGTTTGAACAGGGGCAGGCCGGCCAGCGACGCCAGCGTTTGCTCACGGCCGAGAGGTGGCACGTGATGGCTCACGTCGGCCGGAATCTGCACGACAAATGTCGGTTGTCCGGTGACGTGGCTGAGACAATGCCCGCAATGAAAGGGCATCTTATGATCGGGCGTGTCAGGCGGGCTTGTCCCGTCGAAGTCCATTGCGACGACCGTGGTGTTCGAGCCGGCAATGGCCGGCTCGCAGCTTCCGCAATGAATCAGCGATGCCAGCAGGCCGATCATGAGCGCGAGGACAAGCGACAGACTGCGTCGCTGTCCGCTGCGTCCAGCGCCGGGCCTTGCATTGATGTAGGCATCGCTCCTCATGTCGTATCAGTAGATTCTCTGTCGGGCCTTTTCAAGGCTGGTTAAATAGCGCCTTCCGGCGCCAGCGTGCAGGCCGTGACCGCGCTGGTCACAATCTGGATCGTGGTGTGCTGAATCCCGAAGGTCTCTTTCAGGTGAAGCGTGGCCTGAACCAGAAAGGCATCCCCCGGATGCCCCGAGGGCATCACCAGATGACAGGTCAGTGCGGACTCGGTCGTGCTCATCGGCCAGATGTGCAGGTCGCAAACCTCGGTCACGCCGGGACGTTGTTCGAGGTATTGACGAACCGCAACCGGATCGATGCCTGACGGGACAGCGCCGAGCGACATCGCCGTGCTGTCGCGCAGAAGGCCCCATGTGCCCCAGACGATGACCCCAACGATCAAAAGGCTCACGACCGCATCCAGCCACACCCAGCCCGTGAACATGATGATCAGCGCGGCGATGACGACGCCGGCCGATACCGCGGCGTCCGCAGCCATATGCAGATAGGCGCCCCGGATATTGAGGTCGCTCTTGCGTCCGGATGCGAACAGCAGCGCGGTGAAACCGTTGATGGCAATGCCGATGGCCGCGACGATCATCACGGTCATCTCGGCCACGGGTTCCGGATTGAACAACCGCAGCACGGCCTGCCAGCCGATCGCGCCGACGGCGATCAGCAGGAAGACTGCGTTGAACAGTGCCGCGAGGATCGACGAGCCGCGCAGGCCGTAGGTGTAACGCACAGACGGCGGCCGCTTCGACAGAATGACCGCGATCCATGCGACGATCAGCCCGAGCACATCGGACAGGTTATGTCCGGCGTCGGCGATCAGCGCCGTCGAGTTGCTGGCGTAGCCGTAGACCGCTTCGACGACAATGAAGATCGTGTTGAGCGTAATTCCGATCGCAAAGGCCGGGCCGAAATTCGCAGGCGCATGAACGTGCCCGGCACCATGACCATGTCCATGGTCATGCCCCTCATGCCGATGATCAGTATGGTCGTGCGCGGTATCGTGCGAATGCGTCATGCGGTTCTCATACAGGCTGAACCCTGAAAGGTTCAGTTGCTGCATGCGATATGCGTTATCCGGAAACCGGATACTATCACATTCGAAAAATATGAGCTGATGGAGCCGTTACAGAAACGGCCTGACGCCGGCGACGGAGCGTGATCGTGCAACCGTGGCCGTGATGTTGTCGGCAAGCAGCCGGGCGAGGCAGGAATAGCCCCAGTCATTCATGTGCAGGCCGTCTGCGGAAATGAACCGGTCGAATGCAATAGCCTGATCTTCATGCCAGTGGCGCATCGCCACGAAACGCCGGAACAATGGAACGTGCGCCTGCTTGGCAACATAAGCGATAAGTCCGACCATCTCGCTCGCGCCGGGCTTGGCGTTGACGCGTGGTGCGAATTGCGGGTCGATCAGCAGCACATCCGCGCCGGTTTTTCTGATGCGCGAAATTCCGGCCTGCATCAGGTCCGCGGTTGCGGGAATGTTGCCGTCGCGAAGCACAGTGTTGGTGCCGAGCTGCCAGATCACCAGGTCCGGCTTGGGTGCGAGAACCGCATCCATCCGCTCCATCATCGAGGCGGCGTCCTCGCCGTTGACGCCCTGATTGATGACGGTGATCGGTGTCTCGGGAAACCTCTGGCGTAGTTCGCGCTCGAGGCGGCTGGGATAGGAATAGGCCGGAGAACTTGCACCCGCACCGCCGGTGGATGACGAGCCGACGGCGACAATGGTCACAGGCTCATGGGCATCCAGCTTCTTCGACAAACGAGCGATCGGTGCGTCGAGCTGGGCAAGCGATTTGGACTGCACGCAGGGTTGGGCCTTAAAGACGCTGTTGAGATCGTCGGAGACAACAGTGCTGGCGCCGGTTGTTGCCTGTTCAGCATGAGATGCGACGGGGGACAGCGCGAGAGCAGACAGGCCAAGCGCAAACGCACTGACCATCGCCGCGGTTGTCGAAGCGGTTTTAAGACCGTGAATAAGGCGAGGCATCAATCACAGACCCTGGCGTAGCGGCCATCCGAGGGCCTGCATCGATCAAGACCTAGCGAAAATTACCGTCATATTCAATGCGCCGTTTGGAGGGAGGGAACTCATGCTTAATTGAAATCTCTCGCAAAATTGGCGCTCGGAGCTGGAATTCCGATCTTGTTGCGATGCACAAATGCGTGAAGAGCGTGCGGATGGTGACCTGCAATGCGGGCTCAAATCGACTTGCCGAGCAGCGCGCTACACCCATTCCAGATGATCTGAATGCCGATGCAGAGGAGAATGAATGCCGAAAGCCGCATGACGACATTCGTGCCCCGCGTACCCAGAAACAGGATGATGCGGTCGGCAAAGCGGTAGCAAACGAAGATGGTGAGGGCGATGGCGGCAAGCCCCGCCACCGCAGCGCCACCGAGGATCGCGAGCTGCGCGAAATCTGCGGTTGGTGTCGGTCGTTGGCTGCCTAACGTGACAGCAACTGAAATCGATCCGGGACCGACCGTGAGCGGCATGGTCAGTGGGTAGAACGCATCGATTGCGGGGCCGGTGTCGACCTTCGCACGATCCGGGCCGGGATCTTCCGGGGCGTGCAACATCTGCCATCCAAAGGCTGCCACCACCAGACCGCCGGCCACGCGGACCACGGAAGGGTGATCCCGAAGAATTCGAGAACATGCGAGCCGATGAACAGCGATCCGAGCAGGAGAAAGAAGCTGTTGCGCGCCACGTTCAACGCAAGGACGCTGCGTTCGGCTGTGGTGCGCCCGCGCGTCATGCGCAGGAACAGGGGCGCACTGCCAACCGGATTGACGATCGGAAACAGCGCGGCATAGACCAGCAGGAATGCGTTGACCACGTTTTGCAAGATGTCCGCCCTGACGGTACTCACCCGGTCAGCGATTTCGAACAGAGATCGCGGATTCTTGCAACTCAAGATGAGGCTGGCCGCCAGATGAGGCCGTTGCCATGAAATGCTCGTCTCGGGCATCCGGTCTTGCTACCGTACTGCCGGAAGCAACCACGGTCGATTCATGCTGCGCAGACGTATCCTGATTTTAGTTACAGCTCTGGCGGGAGGCCTGCCTTCGGCGCTGCATGCCGAGCCGGTGCCGATCGTTTGCACGATTCTGCCGGGCGAACAGTCGGCCAGCATCTCTCTGACAAATCCGTTCAACTACACGGCGTCATGTCAGGCGAACTGCAAATTCTCGACGGCCGTTTACGACGACAACCCGCAGATCATCTGCGCCAAGCCGGTGCCTGCCGGCAAGCAGATCGAAATGTGCATTTTGAAGGCGGCTGGCAACAAGCTCGTCAAGCTTATCGAAGCGACGGCCGACTGCAGTAAGCCCTGAATTGCATGCGCGTCTTTGACGTGAAAGCCCTGCGTTGCGCAGGGGCTTTCGAAGTCGAACGAGTTTTAGCGGCCGAAGAAAAGCCAGAGCAGAATGATCACAGGGATCGGCACGCCCAGCAGCCACAACAAGAGTCCGCGTCCCATTTTTTCCTCCATGCATAATCGATGTCATGGAGAACGTGATTGCGATGTTCTTGTTCCGAAAATAAACCGGTGCCTACCAATGCCCGGTATTCGGCATCGAACTCCACGGCTCCTTCGGCGCGAGGGCGTCGCCCTTCTGCAAAAGCTCGATGGAATGAAGATCGGGTGAGCGGATGAAGGCCATCTGGCCATCGCGCGGCGGACGGTTGATGGTGATGCCGAGTTTCATCAGCCGGTCGCAGGTGGCATAAATATCGTCGACCTCGTAGGCGAGGTGGCCGAAGTAGCGATCCTCGCCATAGGTCTCTTCATCCCAGTTGTAGGTGAGTTCGACCAGCGGCGCGCCGCGCCCCTTGACCTGTTTGAGCAGACTCTCGTCTTCGTCCGCGCAGAGAAACACCAGCGTAAAGCGGCCTTTCTCGCTTTCCGTCCGGCGGACTTCCTTTAGCCCGAGCGCGTCGCTGTAGAACTTGAGAGCAATATCGAGGTTGCGGACGCGCAGCATGGTGTGCAGATAACGCATGTTTCTTATCCCTGTTCGAGCATCGCCGGAGTGCCGTTGAAAATTCCGACGATCAGATAGCAGCAAATCGGCCCCGAGGGCAGGTGTTGTTAAGGGAACCTTTTTGCTCCGTCGCCGTTATCTCACGGAATTGATGGGAATAAGGAGGCGTTCTTGGAAGAAGTGATCGATCGGATTATCCATACGTTCGGTATGATGCGTAACCTGGACGAGAACGAACTGAAGGAAGCCCGCGAAAGCGTCGATACCTATATCGAAACACTTTCTTCCGCCGGCGAGACCGACCCGCAACGTCTGACGGTGTGCGGTCTGACATTTCTCCGCAATCGCCTTGAAGAACCTTCCCCAAAATTTACCGGCTGTTGAGTCTCGACGCCTCGTCGCGATCCGCTGCCGTATGACAGTGGATAAGAAACCGCGTCGTCTGGCGAGGCACAGGCCTTCTTGGTACCTCCTTGACCCAGTCAAACGGGGAAGACCATGCAAAAGGTAGATTTGGATTCGATGTCGATCGACGATCTGGCGAACCTGCGCGACCAGGCCAGCGAGAAGCTTGCCGACAAGATCGCCGCACGTCAGCGCGAACTCGCCGCGGAAATGGAAAAGCTCGCCGCCTTGGGGAAGACAGCCAAGGTCAGCGCTCCCAAGAAGGATATGAGGGAGATCAAGGAAGCCCTGAAGCCTCAGGAAGCGTCCAAGCCTCAGGAAGCGTCCAAGCCTCAGGAAGCGCCGAAACCACAGGCGCCCAAGGCGGACAAGGCAGCCTGATTTTAGCGGTAGCTCGGAAGAGAATGGGGGCTTCGCGCCCCCATTTTTGTTGGGTTATACTGACACGATGATTGCATCCGATCTTCGCAGTGGAATCGACATGCTTGGCGATATGATCGCCGAGGCACGCACGATTGTACCGTTCACCGGTGCAGGCATTTCCACCGAAAGCGGCATTCCCGATTTCCGTTCGCCCGGCGGCCTGTGGACTCGCAATCGTCCGATCCCGTTCGGCGAGTTCGTCGCCAGCCAGGAGGCGAGGGACGAGGCCTGGCGCCGCCGCTTCGCGATGGAGCCGAGCTTCGCTGCGGCCAAGCCCAGCCGCGGGCACCGGGCGCTGGCGTCGCTGTACAAGGCCGGAAAGGTTCCGGCGATCGTTACGCAGAACATCGACAACCTGCATCAGGTGTCGGGGTTTTCCGCCGAGCATGTCGTCGAGCTGCATGGCAACACCACCTACGCGCGCTGCATCGGATGTGGACAGCGTTTCGAGATTCCCTGGGTCAAGGAACGTTTCGACGAAGAAGGCATTGCGCCCTCATGCACGACGTGCGGTGAGCCCGTGAAAACGGCGACGATTTCGTTCGGCCAGTCGATGCCGGAAGATGAAATGCGCCGCGCGACGGAACTGGCGCAGCATTGCGACCTGTTCCTTGCAATCGGATCGTCGTTGGTGGTGTGGCCTGCCGCGGGTTTTCCGCTGATGGCCCGCAATTGCGGGGCCAAGCTCGTGATCATCAACAACGAGCCGACGGATCAGGATGACGTTGCCGATCTGGTGATCCGTCACGATATCGGCGAGACCCTTGGGCCGTTCGTCGGCAATTGACCCCATTAATGATTCGCTGCCCTTCAAGGCTGTTCATAGGTCACCGCTGATTTGTTTTTTGTCTTTCAGCCCTGTTGCGGAGTGTTATCGTTAAATCAAGGATTCGCCTTAGTTCATTTTGATTCGTCACGATGAAATAGCGCGAGCTTCCTTGCATAACGTACTTGGTCATGTCGTTGACTGACTGAAGATTTGTTGGGGTCCGGGGGTCATGGGTTCGGACGGATTTGAGTCCAAGAAGGCAGGTGGTCAACCGGTTGGGGGATCCGACAGGTTTGCTCCGAGTGAACTGGCTGCCACTGCCGAGCGGAATTTGGCCGCCGACTCCTTCGCGGCCGCAGACGGTGCGGCTGTCAACCTCGTCGAGATTTCGGGCGTTATCAAATGGTTCGACGCCTCCAAGGGCTACGGCTTCATCGTCCCTGACAACGGCTGGCCGGACGTGTTGCTGCACGTCACGATCCTGCGGCGCGACGGCTACCAGACCGCCTATGAAGGTGCGCGTCTGGTCGTTGAATGCGTCCAGCGCCAGAAGGGCTATCAGGCCTTCCGCATCGTCTCGATGGACGAGTCGACGGCGATCCATCCGGCGCAGATGCTTCCGGCGCGGACTCACGTCAGCGTGACTCCGACCAGCGGGCTGGAGCGGGCGCAGGTCAAATGGTTCAACCGGCTTCGCGGGTTCGGCTTCCTGACCTGCGGCGAAGGCACACCTGACATCTTCGTGCATATGGAAACCCTGCGCCGTTACGGCATGACCGAACTGCGTCCTGGCCAATATGTGCTGGTCCGCTTCGGGCCCGGCTCCAAGGGTATGATGGCGGCCGAGATTCAGCCTGAGACCGGTGCACCCGGACTGTCGTCGCACTGACCTGACGTCAACCACATCCGCGTGATCATAAACGAAGGCCAGATCCTGCATCTGGCCTTTGCCATGATTGACGGGCTAGGGTGCGCCGTCGAACGTCAGGGTGTTGCTTGAGATGAATTCGGGTTCTCTGTTGAAATCTTTTCCATCCGTCATCCGGTCGCAAAACCTGAGGGGGTTTTTGCAAAGGGTTGCCGTTGCCTTCGTCGTGATGCTGACCGCCTCGCTCAGCGCCACCGCCGCCGAAGTGCAGCCGCTTGAGATCGTCACCAAGTCGGGTGTTCATGTGTTTTCGGTCGAGATGGCAAAGACCGAGCAGGAGCGCGCAACCGGCCTGATGTACCGCAAGGAACTGGCCGAGGGGCGGGGCATGTTGTTCGATTTCTCACCCGAGCAGCAGGTTTCGATGTGGATGAAGAACACCTTCATTCCGCTCGACATGATCTTTATCCGCAGCGATGGCCGCATTCTGCGGATCGCGGAAAACACCGAACCTCACTCCGAGAAGATCATTTCGTCGGGCGGTCTGGCGAAGGGGGTGCTTGAGGTGATCGGCGGAACGGCCCGGAAATACGGAATCCAGGCCGGCGACCGCGTGGCTCATCCGCTGTTCGGAACCCGCTGAGCCAATCTGGCATCGGGCGCGCGGACCGTCGGATGGCGTCCGTCTCCTGTAAAACTTAAGGAAATCAGTGGGTTGGTCGGGGCAGGAGGATTCGAACCTCCGACCTGCGGTACCCAAAACCGCCGCGCTACCAGGCTACGCTATACCCCGAGAGGGCAGTCGATACACGCTTCGCATGGCTCCAGCAAGGCAGAACGGCATATCGCGGGCGGTTAAACCGCCCGCGGCCAATTTGTCCGCCGTATGGTCAAATCAGGCCCCCGGAGCTGCCGAAGTCTGGGCCGCAGGTGCTTTCGCGGGTGCCGACCGCGCCGATGGCTTGTCCTGCTTCTTCGACCAGCTTCCGTAGTAGGCGACGGCGGTCAGGATCGCGACCCCGATGACGCTGACGCCGAGTTGCGCCCAGACCGTGCCCCAGCTCAGCATCAGCACGAAGTGCCCAACGAAGGAGAGGAAGATACCGACGCAGAACACCTGCAGCGATTGCTGGCCGCACTTGATCACCGGCTCGGCCCATTTCGACTCAAGCGGCCCCCAGTTTTTCGGAATAAAGCGCGTGATGAAGAACGCGATGACCACGAAATGGATGACGCGATACGGCGCCAGGAACGTCTTGTCGTTCGGATTGAAGGCGTCATAGAGCCACTTCGGAAACAGCGCGCCGAAGGATTCGAAGCGCCCGGCCATCGTCATGATCATCGCAAAGATCAGATAGAGTGTCCCGGCGATCAGCAGCCATTGCGACTTGATCACCGAGCGGGATTCGTTGGCCCCGCCCAGTGCGAACCAGGCGCCGAAGACGAACAGCAGCTGCCAAGTATACGGATTGAAGTACCAAGAGCCCACCGGATAGGCCGAGAAATTCCAGCCGAACTGGCGTGCCGCGAAATACAACACCAGCGAAGCGATCATCACCATGTCGGGCTTGCGCAGCATCAGCCACAGCACCGGCGGGAAGAAGCCCATCAGGACAATGTAAAGCGGCAACACGTCGAGATTGACCGGCTTGAAGCGCAGCAGAAGCCCTTGCGTCAGCGTCTGGATGGGATTTGCGATGAGGCCGGCGACGTTGAACTCGTTGAGGATGTCCGGATCGGCATATCGCAATGCGACCCAGCCGATCGCCGCGATATAGATCACGAACAGAATGACGTGCGCGACATAGAGTTGCCAGACGCGCTTCCACAGCCGGGTCGAGCCGACGATAAAGCCGCGATCGAGCATCATCTTCGCGTACACGAACGACGCCGTGTAGCCCGATATGAAGACGAACAGGTCGGCGGCGTCGCTGAACCCGTAATTGCGCGGGGTCGCCCAGTTGATAACGTTGTTCGGAATGTGGTCGAGAAAGATCCACCAGTTGGCGATGCCGCGGAAGAAATCGAGCCGGAGGTCGCGGCCCTTCTCTGGGAGTGTTGCCTGAATTTCCATGAGTACCGTTTCGTGATGCGATCGAACCAAATAACGCCAGCGGAACGCCTACCCGGACCCAAGCGGTCCGACATTGTCACCGCGTTTCGGACCGACTATACCAGAACTCGCCGTAAAAAGTCTTGTTCTGGGCAGTCATGCTCAGGATCTTGATGTTGGCCGGCATCCGAATCTCATGCTTTTTACCTATCCGATGCCACTAGTGATCAGGCGCAGGGACCCGTTAGCTCCATGACAGCAAGAATCTTCAAACCTGCTAAAAATGCGATGCAGTCCGGGTTTGCCAAGACCAAGGCATGGCAACTGGACTATGAACCCGAGCAGCCGCGTGTGGTCGAGCCGCTGATGGGCTGGACCAGCTCCGGGGACATGAAGCAGCAGGTGACGCTGCATTTCCACACCAAGGAAGAGGCCGTCGCCTATTGCGAGCGGGAAGGCATCCCCTATCAGGTGCTGGAGCCGAAGGAATTGCAGCCGCGCGTGAAGGCCTACGCGGACAATTTCGCGTTCCGCCGCGTCGAGCCCTGGACACACTAAGCCTCCCTCCGATGTTGCGCTCAGCGGGCGTTCGCCCGCGGGCCCGGCTTTGGTGTTCAGCCGGTCCGGCCTCATGAAATTGCCCCGGCAAATGTCGGGGACATGACATTTCCTGATGCCGCTTTGCCCTATTGAGGGCCTCTGACCCACGGCAAGTCTCTTCAAACTCGTCGCGAAAGTTGTGGTTGCATTCAGCCGCCAAGCAGTGACACCTTGCGGGTCGAAGCCGTCCGGAAAGGACGGAAGCAAGCAAGATCAAAACGTTACGCGGCGGGAAACAATGGCACTTCGTTCCGGACTCGATCCCAAATCGGCCGATTTCACCCGCAATGCGGACGTCATGCGGACCCTGGTTGCGGACCTCCGAGACAAGCTTTCACAAGTTGCGGGCGGTGGCGGGGAGGCTTCGCGCGCCAAGCATACCGCGCGCGGCAAGATGCTGGCGCGTGACCGCGTCGACCTCCTGATCGATCCAGGCACGGCGTTCCTCGAATTCTCGCCGATGGCCGCCTACGGCCTCTACGGCGGCGGTGTGCATTCGGCCAGCATCGTGACGGGCATTGGCCGCGTCTCGGGCCGTGAATGCGTGATCGTCGCCAACGACGCTACCATCAGCGGCGGCACTTATTATCCGATGACCGTGAAGAAGCATCTGCGCGCGCAGGACATCGCGCGGCAGAACAATCTGCCTTGCATCTACATGGTCGATTCCGGCGGCGCGTTCCTGCCGCAGCAGGACGAGATATTTCCCGACGAGAAGCACTTCGGCCGCATCTTCTACAATCAGGCCAACATGTCCGCGCAGGGCATCCCGCAGATCGCCATCGTGATGGGATCGTGCACCGCCGGCGGCGCATATGTGCCCGCGATGTCGGACGAGAGCATCATCGTGCGCAATCAGGGCACGATCTTCCTCGGCGGCCCGCCGCTGGTGAAAGCCGCGACGGGCGAGGTCGTCACCGCCGAAGAACTCGGCGGCGCTGACGTTCACAGCCGCCATTCCGGGGTCACCGATCACTACGCACAGAACGACAGCCATGCCATCGGCATCGCACGCCGCATCGTCGGCAATCTCAATCCGGCGAAATCCTCCGCAACTGGCCTGCGCGAACCGAGCGAGCCATTGTTCGAGCGCGAGGACATCTATGGTGTCGTTCCCGCCGATGCCCGCAAGCCGTTCGACGTGCGCGAGATCATCGCGCGCATCGTTGATGGTTCGGAGTTCGAGGAATTCAAGAAGCTGTACGGCACCACGCTTGTCTGCGGCTTCGCTCACATCTGGGGCTATCCGGTCGGCATCATTGCCAACAACGGCATTCTGTTCAGCGAGAGTTCGCTGAAGGGCGCACACTTCATCGAGCTCTGCTGCCAGCGCGGCATCCCGTTGCTGTTCCTGCAGAACATCACCGGCTTCATGGTCGGCAAGAAATACGAGGCGGGCGGTATCGCCCGCGACGGCGCCAAGCTGGTAACTGCCGTCGCAACCGCCTCGGTGCCGAAGTTCACCGTGGTGATCGGTGGATCTTACGGCGCCGGCAACTACGGCATGTGCGGCCGCGCCTATAGCCCACGCTTCCTCTGGATGTGGCCGAACGCGCGCATCTCGGTGATGGGCGGCGAGCAGGCGTCGATGGTGCTGAGCCAGCTCCGCCGCGATAACATCGAGGCCAAGGGGGGCACCTGGTCGGCGCAGGAAGAAGATGCGTTCCGTGCCCCGATCCGCGAACAGTACGAAACGCAAGGCCATCCGTATTACGCCACCGCGCGGCTATGGGACGACGGCGTGATCGATCCTGCCGATACGCGGCTTGTGCTTGGGCTCGGACTGTCCGCCGCCGCCAACGCTCCGATCGAGCCGCCGAAGTTCGGCGTGTTCAGAATGTGATGCGGGGCGCAAAACGATGACCGATCTTGTCCGCATCGAGCGCGATCAGGACGTGGCGCGCGTCACGCTGAACCGTCCTGAACTGAACAACGCCCTGAATCGCGCGCTGATCGAAGCGCTGCGCTCCGCCTTCGAGAGCATCGCTTCCGATCGCTCGATTGCGACGATGGTGCTCGCAGGCGAGGGCAAGAGCCTGTGTGCCGGAGCTGACATCAACGCGATGCGCGAAGCGGGCACCTATACGCGAGAGGAAAACATCGCGGACGCGATGCCGCTGGTGCGGATGTTGTCCGCGCTCGACCGGATGCCCCAGACCACCATTGGCCGTGTTCACGGGCCGATCTATGGCGGCGGTGTGGGAGTGGTCTTGGCCTGCGACATCGCGATCGGCTCTTCTGAGGCGACGTTCTGCCTGTCGGAAGTTCGTCTCGGCATCGTGCCAGGCATGATCAGCCCCTACGTGCTGCGCGCCATCGGCGAGCGGACGGCGCGGCGCTATTTCCAGACTGCGGAAGTGTTCGATGCGAACGAGGCGATGCGGATCGGCCTGCTGCACGAGGTTGTCGCGCCCGAAGCTCTGGACGAACGCATCGGCAAGTTGCTCAAGCAGTTGAAGTCGGCGGCGCCGGGTGCGCGGTCCATCGCCAAGAAGCTCGCTGGCGATATCGCCGGGCGTCGCATCGACGAAGCCCTCATGACCGAGACCGCGCAACTGATCGCCGATGTGCGCGCCAAACCTGAGGCCCGCGAAGGCCTTTCCGCATTTCTTGAAAAGCGCAAACCGTCGTGGACCTGATCCGATGAACGCCAAAGCCGCCACCAAGTCCGCAGCGCTGTATCGCCGGTTCAACACATTGCTGATCGCCAATCGTGGCGAGATCGCCTGCCGCGTCATCAGGACGGCGCGGGCGATGGGCCTGCGCACCGTCGCGGTCTATTCCGAAGCGGACGCCGATGCCGTGCATGTCGCCATGGCGGATGATGCCGTGCTGCTCGGCCCGGCACGCGCGCGCGACAGCTATCTCAATGTCGATCGCATCATCGAGGCAGTGAAGAAGACCGGCGCCGAAGCGGTCCATCCGGGTTACGGCTTCCTGTCGGAGAACGCCGACTTCGCGCGCCGCTGTGCGGCCGAAGGCATCGTGTTCGTCGGCCCGACCGCCGAGATGATGGAAGCCATGGGCTCGAAGTCAGGCTCCAAGGCGCTGATGGAAAAGGCGGGCGTGCCGCTGGTGCCCGGCTATCACGGCGAGGCCCAGGACGAGAAGACGCTGGCGGATGCGGCCAGCAAGATCGGCTATCCCGTGCTTGCCAAGGCGTCCGCCGGCGGCGGCGGACGCGGCATGCGCATCGTCCGCAGCGCGGACGAGCTGGCGGCGGCCATCGTCAGCGCCAAACGCGAAGCGCTGGCGGCCTTCGGTGACGACCGCATGCTGATCGAGAAGTTCGTCCAGAACCCGCGCCATATCGAAGTGCAGATCATCGGCGACAGCCATGGCAACCTGATCTCTCTGTTCGAGCGCGAATGCACCCTGCAGCGCCGCCACCAGAAGGTGATCGAGGAAGCCCCGTCGCCGACGCTCAATGCGGCGCAACGTGACGCAGTCTGTGCTGCTGCCCGCAAGGCTGCGGGTGCGGTGAACTATGTCGGCGCGGGCACCATCGAGTTCGTCTCCGACGGAAAGGAGACGTTCTTCATTGAAATGAATACGCGCCTTCAGGTCGAGCATCCGGTGACCGAACTGATCACCGGCGTCGATCTGGTCGAACTACAGTTGCGCGTGGCGTTCGGCGAAAAGCTGCCATTGGCGCAGGATCAGGTCACGCTCAATGGCCACGCCATCGAGGCGCGCGTCTACGCCGAGAATCCGAACAAGAACTTCATGCCGTCGGTGGGCCGCATCCGCACCTGGCACACGCCGGAAGAAGTGGATGGCCTGCGCATCGATGCGGGTTACGCCGAGGGCAAGACCGTGTCCCCGAATTACGACGCGATGCTGGCCAAGGTCATCGCCTGGGCGCCGACGCGCGATCTCGCAATCTCGCGGCTCAACCGCGGCCTGCAGGAAACCGATGTTCGCGGCATCGTCACCAATATTCCGTTCCTGTCGGCGCTGATCACGCATCCGGATGTCCGCGCCAACACCATCGACACCGGCTTCATCGAGCGCGAACTGGCGAAGCTGACGCCTGCTGAAGGGCAACTGACCGATCTTGAGTTGGCCGCTGCTGTGGGGTCAATTTTGCAAAGCGAGCGTGCGGCTGCGGGCGCTGACGTGAACTCGCCATGGCGCGCGGGAGCAGGCTGGGCCGCGGTCGCTGCGCGCCGTCGCCGGTTTATGTTCCGGCAAGCGGATGGCACCGAGCGCAAGGTGTCGATGCGTTATGGTCAGGGCCCTTCGACGCTGGCCATCGACGGACGGGTCATCGCGTTCGCAAGTTCTGCATCGCCGCGCGGCGGAATCGATCTTGTGCTCGACGGCGTGAAGCATCATGTGACCGTCGTGCTCGACGGCCACGAGGTCTATGTCCGCACCCGCAACGGACGCTTCGAAGTTCACTGGGTCGATCCGTTCGGCACTGAGGATGAGGAGCAGGCGGGTGCCGACCGTGTGGTGGCGCCGCTGCCCGGTACGGTCGTGGCGTTGCTGGTCGAAGAAGGCGCGGAGGTCGAGAAGGGCGCCGCGATCCTGACACTGGAAGTGATGAAGATGGAGCAGACCCTGCGCGCGCCGTTCGCGGGCACCGTCAAGGCGCTCAAGTGCAAGGTCGGTGACATCGTCGCCGAAGGCGTCGAACTCGCCGAGATCGAACCGAAGGCATAGACGGGTTTCATGAGCGATCAGGTCCGTATTGTCGAAGTCGGCCCGCGCGACGGGCTGCAAAACGAAAAGACGCCGGTCTCGGCCGAGACGCGGATCGCATTCATTGAAAATCTCGTCAAGGCGGGCCTTCACACCATCGAGGTCGGCAGCTTCGTCTCGCCCAAGGCCATCCCGCAGATGGTCAATTCGGATCAGGTGCTGCGCGCCGTCGACCACCATCCCGGTTACGAATTCCATGTCCTCGTTCCCAATGAGAAGGGTTACGAGGCTGCGAAGGCGGCGGGCGCCAAGGTGATCGCGGTGTTCGCATCGGCCTCGGAAGGATTTTCAAGGGCCAATATCAACTGCACCGTTGCGGAATCGATCCAGCGCTTTGTCCCGGTGATCGAGCGCGCCAGGGCCGACGGCATCAAGGTGCGCGGCTATGTTTCCTGCGTGCTCGGCTGTCCCTATGACGGTGAGGTGAAGCCATCCGCAGTTGTCGACGTGACGAAGAAGCTGTGGGATCTGGGCTGCTACGAAGTCTCGCTTGGCGACACCATCGGCGTCGGCACGCCGTCAAAGGCGCGGCAGTTGCTGCGCGCTGTCGCTGCCGAGGTGCCGATGCGGAATCTCGGCATGCATTTCCATGACACTTACGGACAGGCGCTCGCCAATCTCTACGCAGGTCTGGAAGAGGGCGCTCGCGTGATTGATTCCGCCGCCGGCGGTCTCGGCGGCTGTCCCTATGCGCCCGGAGCGACCGGCAATGTCGCCACCGAGGATGTCGTCTACATGCTGGAAGGCATGGGCGTTGCGACCGGTGTCGATATGAAGCAGCTCGTGGCCGCCACCAATGACATCGCCAAAGTCCTCGGCAAGTCGCCGGTGAGCCGCGTTGCATCCGCGCTCAACGCCAAGGCGCGCGGTTAGGAACCGAGGCGACAAAGCCGCCCCGGCGTGATCGCCTTTATTGGTGAACGGTCAGGATCGGGTTCATCACCAGGCCGAAGCTGCGCAACTGGCCAAGCAATTCGCGATGGCCGAAGGCCTGGCAGCCCGAAGCAAATCCAACCCTCTTCGGCGGCACCTGCAGCAACGAGAACGCGGCATAGGCCTGCAACATGCCAGTTTGCTTGTAGTTGCAGTTTCCGTGGATCACGCAATGCGCGCGGCCTAGCGGGCCGGACGCATAAACGGAATCGATCGAGGTGTTGATGCGTGGATTTTCGCGCGGCGGCATGCTGGCTTGCAGGCTCCCTGCGATTTCGGCCAGCGCCTTCTCCTGCTCCGCGGGCGGCAAGGGCTTGATCTTTTCCTTCACCATTTGCGTGGTTTGCACCACGCCTTCCATCACCGGGCGGGCAAGAACGCCGCCGAGCACACGGCAGTTGGAAACGCGCGGATCGTTCTTGAACCAGACCGGATGCGCGGTGCCTCCCCAAGGAACTGCGATCGCCGTTTCGTGCTGGCCTGGCACCACCACGTCGGCGCGGGCAGTGACGTCCCATTCGACATACTTGTTCTGCTCGAGGTAGTACCACTGCGCCTTGAGGATGGTGAAAATGGTCTGCGTCGAGGCGTAGGTTGGAAAACCCTTCCAGAACACCTGAATGTCGAGGCTGTCGAGACCGGGCGTTTCGAGACAGATGTTCGCCGCGATCTCGCCCGTCGTGTACATCTGAGCGATATTCGGCGCCAGCAGCAGGCCTTTCTCGGCGAACTTCGCGCCCCAGCGGTCCTGCGCCAGCATGACCCAGTCCTGTTCGCCCGTCGTATCGCTGTAATGGCAGCCGGCGGCCAGGCAGGCTTCGACGACCTCAGGAGCGTATTTGATAAAAGGCCCCACGATATTGCTGACGAATTTGGCGCCCTTAAAGAGGCTGGTCAGCGCTTCGACAGTGTGTGCGACCTCGACGACCTCATAATCCGCGGTCTCGATTCCCGGAATCTTCTCGACGACAGCCTGAACTCTCGCCTTGTCACGCCCGGCGGCGATAAAGGGAATGTTGTATTCCCGCAAATACTCACACACCAGGCGCCCGGTGTAGCCGGAGACGCCATATACGACGACAGGTCTTTTCGTTGTCATGATGGATGTTTCCTCGATTTGCCCTTTGTGAAGTTCAACAGCGCGTGCCGTCACATGCCCATTCCGCCGTCGACCGGCAGTCCCGCGCCGGTGATGAAGCGTGCGGCGTCGGAGCACAGGAAGACGGTTGCATCCGCCATGTCGGGAATTTCGCCGAGACGGCCGAGCGGCGTCTGACCGACGACGTCGCCGATGGCGGCTTCTCCGCTGGGATAAAGTCCCGCCGCGACGACGTCGCCTGCGAGTTGCATGCCCATGTCGGTCGGCACGAGGCCGGGATAGATGCAGTTCACCCGCACGCCGTAGCCGAGCTTGCCGGACTCCATCGCTGCGACGCGGGTCATGCGGTCGACACCGGATTTGGTCGCGGAGTAACCGGCAATGCCGGGGAACGCGATGGTGGCGGCGACCGATGCGATGTTGACGATCGCGCCGCCTTTGCCTGCCGCGCCACCCGGGCGCATGGCGCGGAATGCGTGCTTCATGCCCAGCGCGGTGCCGACGATGTTGACGCTGCACATGCGCTGCAAATCTTCGGCCTTGGCATCCACCAGCAGCGAGGTGATTTCGATGCCTGCGTTGTTCACGAGGATGTCGAAGCCGCCGAGCTTGGAGATCGTTGCGGCGACGGCGGCGGCCCAGCTTGCATCGTCAGTGACATCGAGCGGGACGAAGTCCGCCTTGGCGCCGCCAGTGGCGAGTGCCTTTGCGGTTTGCTGGCCGAGGTCTGTCAGCACATCGCCGATCACGACCGAGGCTCCGGCTTTGGTCAGGGCTTCTGCCATGCCGGCGCCGAGACCGCGTGCGCCGCCAGTCACCAGCGCCTTGCGTCCGGTGAGATTGAATACGCTCATGTGGGTTCCCGGGTTGTTTGTTGAGCAGGCAAGCCGCCGCCATCCGTCAGCGGGGTCGCTGCCGTTCAGTCGTTCTGAAGTGAGAAAGGCGCTGTCGTGACGGCAGCGGTTGCTGCCGTCGTGGTCAGGCGTTCCGCGTTGTCGCGGTGAGATCTGGCAATGTTTTCGGGAGCGGGAGGGCGCCCAAGGCCGGGCTGGCGACAGGACCGACGGACCGTTTGCAGATTCCTGCAAGCCGCATTTTATCCTCCCTGATGTTTCCTCGCGTCCCTCTTGGTGGGGAACAATGCGATCAGAGGCTCGTCTTTGACAGTTGTCAAGAAAATTTATACAGTCGTCAAGAAAATGCTGGTCAGGTGTCCAGTGCATCTTTCTTGTGCTGCGCTGTCCGCAGTTCCGGGCTCGCGAAGATTTTTGACGGATGAACAACAGACCTTGATCTCATGCGATCCGGTGTTATCCCTGAGGCGGGGATTTGAAAGGCTGAGAAACAATGGCTCCGGCCACGATCGAAAAAGCTGACCGCATCAACGGGCAGCGCGTCGACAAGTTTGCCGAACGACGCGCGGAACTGGCGCAGGCTGCACTGCAGACGCTGTCCGAACTGGGATATGCAAAGACCAGTTTGCGCGAGATCGCGCAGAACTCGATCTTCTCGCATGGCGTGCTGCACTATTACTTCAAGGACAAGGTCGACCTGATGATGTGCTGCGTCCGCCATTACAAGGCGGTATGCGTCACGCGTTATGACGAGGTTGTCGCGGGCGCGGCAACCTACGACGAGCTGCTCGAGGGATTTCTAGCCGCGCTGAGCGAGACCGTCCGCAATGACGCGCAGATGCACCGGCTCTGGTACGATTTGCGCTCGCAGTCGCTGTTCGAGGAAGAATTCCGGGCCGATGTTCTGGAAATCGACAAGAGCCTCGAGAACATGATCTGGCGGATCATGAGCCGGTTTTCAGAACTGACCGGTGAGCCGCAGCAGATGACGCCGGCGGTGCTTTACGCCGTTTTCGACGGACTGTTCCAGCAATGCCTGCTCAAGCATCTGGCTGGCGATGCAGATGCCATCGCGCAGATGCAGGCCGACGTCCGCGCGGTTCTGGCGCGGTTTGCGAAAAAGCCGGCCACTCCGGTCAAGGCCGTCAAAGCCAAGCCGGCCAAAGCCGGACCAGCCAAAGCCAAGTCTGCCCGAGCGATGGCGGGTGCCGTGAACCGGAAGATCTCTCAGCCTTCAAAGCGCGCGACAGCAAGCAGCCGCGCGCGCGCCTAGCGGACCGATTCCGGCCCCATCACCAGATCCGGCAGCCAGGTCGAGATGCCGGGGAAGACGCACAGCAACAACACGGCGAAGAACATCAGCAGCACGAACGGCAGCGTGCCCCAGATCACTTCGCTCAGCGGAATGTCCGGCGCGACGTTGCGGATGACGAAGATGTTCAGCCCCACCGGGGGATGAATCAGCCCCATCTCCATGACGATGGTCATGACCACGCCGAACCAGATGATGTCGAATCCGGCGGCGCGCAGCGGCGGCAGAATGATCGGCGCGGTCATCAGGATGATCGACACCGGCGGCAGGAAGAAGCCGAGCACGATCACCATGCCGAGGATGGCTGCGAGCAATTCCCACTTCGGCAGTTGCATCGCCACAATGGCGTTGGCCGCCGATTGCGAAATCGTCAGATAGCTCATGACATACGAGTAGAGCAGCGACATGCCGATAATCATCATCAGCATGGTGGACTCGCGAATCGTCGAGGTCAGGATCGGCGAGAGGTCCGCCGGTTTCCAGACGCTGTAGATCAGGGCGATCAGCAGCAGCGCCAGCAGCCCGCCGAGACCTGCGGTCTCAGACGGGGTGGCGTAGCCGCCATAGAGCGCGATCATCACGCCGGTCAGGAGGATGATGAACGGCAAGACGCGCGGCAGCGCATTGAAGCGTTCCGCCATGGTGAAATCGTCATGGGCAAGAATCGGCGATGTCGCGCCGGTCGCTTCATACGCCACCTTGGCGGCGGCATATTCCTTGCGGAAGCGGTACACCGCGTAGAAGCCGAACAGCGAGACCAGCAGCAATCCCGGTCCGATGCCGGCGAGGAACAGACGTCCGAGCGACTTTTCCGCAGCGACTGCGAACAGGATCATGGTGATCGATGGCGGCAGCAGAATACCGAGCGTGCCGCCTGCTGCGATGATCCCGGCGGCGAAGCCGCCGGAATAGCCGCGCTTTTGCATCTCCGGAATGCCGGCCGAACCGATCGCCGAGCACGTTGCGGGTGACGATCCCGCCATCGCGGCGAACAGCGCGCATGCAAAGACATTGGCGACGCCGAGACCGCCGGGCACCTTGTGCAGCCACGCATGCAGCGCGGAGTAGAGGTCCTGTCCCGCGCGCGACTTGCCGATCGCTGCGCCCTTGAGGATGAACAGTGGAATCGAGAGCAGGGTGATCGACGCCATCTCCTCGTAGACGTTCTGCGTCACCGTATCGAGGGACGCGGACGGCATGTAGATCGCCATGAACACGACCGCCACGGCGCCGAGCGCGAATGCGATCGGCATGCCGGAGAACATCGCGGCGAGGGTGGCGATGCCGTAGCTGATGCCAATTCCAAGAACGGTCATGAACGCGGAGCCTTGCCGAGAGAGGTAATGATCTGGAGCAGGATCTGGACGCACAACAGCGTCATGCCTGCCGCCATCAGGACGTACGGGATAGCGAGCGGCGGGCTCCACATCGAGTTGGAGACCTGACCGTCCACCCACGCTTCATGAGCCAGCGTCCATGATTTCCACGAGAAGAAGGCGCAGAACGCGAGGCTGGCGACATCGACCAGGGTGAGGCGTATCCGGTTCGCGGTCGGCGACAGGATGCCGACAAAGGCTTCGATGCCGATATGGCCACGCTGGCTTTGCACGAAAGCGGCGGTCATGAACGTCGCGCCGACCAGCAGAAAGACCGCGGCTTCATCCTGCCAGTAGGTCGCGCTGTGGAAGATGCTGCGCGTCAGGACGCTGTAGCTCAGGATCAGGCACGCCAGAATGAGCGCAGCGGACGCCAGCACGACGATGACGCGATTGCAGACAGCAAGAGCGCGTTCGACCCCGGCAATGAGCGGATTGCTCGAAGCCGGGGCGACCAGCTCCCGCTGGTCTTCCACCGAACCGTGCATCATGCGTCGGCCGCGAGCTTCATCAGGCTGGCAGAGGTCGCGGTCTTGCCCGAATAGTCCTTCCACGCGGTATCGCGGGCGATGTCGCGCCATTTGCCGACGATCGCAGCGTCCATTGTGGCGACCTTGGCTCCGGCTTTCTCATAGACCTTCGCCACTTCGACATCGTCGTCCTGCGCGCCCTTGCGGCCGAAGGCTTCCATTTCCGCGCCGACGGTCAGGATGATGTCCTGCTGGTTCTTCGGCAGTTTGTCGAAGATCGCCTTCGACATCATCAACGGTTCGAGCATGAACCAGTACGACTGGCCCGCGCCCGATGTCAGATGCTTGGCGACTTCCTCAAGCCGGAACGAGATCAGGCTGGTCGATGACGTGATGCCGGCGTCGCATGCACCGGTCTGCATCGCCGCATAGATTTCGTTCGACGGTACCGACAGCACAGCCGCGCCGGCGGTCTGAAGCACCATGTCCATCTCGCGCGATCCGCCGCGCACCTTCAGGCCCTTGGCATCTTCGGGTTCAACGAGCGGCCGCGTCCGGCTGGCGACGCCGCCGGCCTGCCACACCCAGGTGATGAGCATGATGCCCTTGTCGGCGAGGAAGTCGGTCAGCGCCTTGCCCACCGGTTTGTTTTTCCACCCGAGGCCCTGATCGTAACTCGACACCAGACCGGGCATCAGACCGATGTTGGTCTCAGGCAGTTCGCCGCCGGCATAGGGCAGCGGGTAGAGGCTCATGTCGAGCGCGCCTTTGCGCATCGCCGAGAACTGGGCGTTGGTCTTGATGAGCGACGAGCCGGGATAAACCTCGGCGACGATTTCGCCGCCGCTGCGTTTGGATATCTCGGCGGCGAAGACACGGGTCAGCCGGTCGCGGAAGTCGCCTTTGTCGATGGTGCCTCCGGGAAACTGATGCGAGATCTTGAGGGTGGTTGCGGCCTGCGCAGGGCCGAAGCGGAGAATGGCGGGTGCGGCAAGCGTGGTCGCGAGAAGGTGGCGTCGCGTAAGCATGGAGTCTCTCCCTGGCGTCTTTTTGCTTTTCGGTCAGCGCTTTGCGCTGATTAGAGGTCGTGCGTCATTCTGACCCAGTCATCCGCGCAATGCTACCGTTGCTGCACCGCACTACGTTGCGAAGGAGTCTATACTTTCGGCGCGTGCCGTCGTGACGGTTGGAAAGTTCCGGGAAAACCACCGGTCTGAAAATTATCTTCCGCGCGGGGGTAACGAAGCCGGCTTCTCACCGAAGACCCTGAAGCGACCTTTGTCGCACCAGAAACGGAATGAGAGGACGAACTTCAATGGCACGCACCACACGTTTCACCCTCGGCGCCACCGCTGCAATTCTTTCGCTCGGCCTGGCGTTCGCGCCCGCCGCCTTCGCTCAGGACAAGATGTCCAAGGATGGCATGAAGAAGGAAGATGCGATGTCGAAGGACGGCATGAAGAAAGATGACATGTCGAAGGATGGCATGAAGAAGGACGGCATGGCCAAGGACGGCATGAAAAAAGACGAGATGAAGAAGTAAATCTTCATCCCGTCTTTTTGCTTTTCGGCAGGCTCGCCATCCCCGGCGGGCCTGTCGTGTTCCAGATTTCGTGCGTCTTACTTCTTTGCCTTGCGTGCGGCGTAGCGCGCATCGCGCGCAGCCTTTTGCTTCGCCTTGAGCTCTGCCTCGGCAGCTTCCTTTTCCGCCTGGAGGCGCAATGCCTCGGCAGCGGCTTGCGCGGCGAGTTCGGCGTCGCGGGCCAGCTTTTCAACGCGGGCAGCCTCGCGCAGCTTCTGCGCTTCCGCGCGCGCGGCAGCCTGTGCCTGCCGTTCGGCGGCCTTCTTCTGGACCTCAGGATCATTGGGCCCCGGCTTGGCCTTGAATTTCTCGAGGATGTTCTTTCTGGCGTTCTGCGCGGCCGCGGCCCGGTCCGCGAAGCTTGGTTCCTTGAAACCCATACGGTCGATGTCTTTCTGTTGGCATGTGTCGCTGGGCGGCTTGTACCAGATTTTTTGCGGATGGTTGGAATTTGACGCGCCAGTTCGATAGGACAGCAAGGTTGTCCAAAGAGGTATCAGGGTGCGGAAAGACCGTTGCTGTGGCCCTCGGGTGACAGACTCTTGCCGCCAGTCATGATGGTATTTGGCACGGCGCGGTTCGCCAGCATTTTGAACCACACAGTTATTTCGGAGTTTTGGGATGCGTAATTTCCTGATTGCGGCCGCGGCTGCCACAGCCCTTTCGGCGAGTAACGCCTCTGCCGCTGACATCGCTGCCAAGCCCTACGTCAAGGTTCCCCCGGTGCCGGTCTACAACTGGACCGGTTTCTACATCGGCGGCAACGTCGGCGGGCAGTGGCTGGATTCTGGCTACGACGCCAGCTATCCGCCCCTGGCTCTCGTTGGATCGCGCGGCCTTCGCCACACGAGCGTCATCGGCGGCGGCCAGATCGGCTACAACTGGCAGTTCTCGCCAAATTGGCTGCTCGGCATTGAAGGCGACATCAGCTATGCCGACCACGATACGGGGGCGCTGATTATCCAGACCGCAACTCCAACGGACCACATCGATGGCGGCGCCCGTTTGCGGACGCAAGGCGCGATCCGTGGACGCTTGGGTTGGACCTCGAATGCGTGGCTGCTTTACGCGGTCGGCGGCATCGCGTTTGGCCAGACTGACACCGCCCTGAGTATCGTGCGTAATGGCGTCGGCGCGGACACGCGTACCAGTTCGGACACCCGGGTCGGCTGGACCGTCGGTGCAGGCGTCGAATACATGATGACGCCGAACTGGATCCTGGGCGTCGAATATCGCTACACCGATCTCGGCCGTGCAGATGTCATCGTTCCGGCAGGAGCGTTCCCGGCCGGGCATGGAATCGCATTCGGCAGCGCCGACTATCGCACCAACGACGTCCGAGCTCGCATCAGTTACAAATTTGGTGCCCCGGTGGTCGCCAAGAACTGATCTTGGCCGAGAACTGTTCTACAAGGTACAAAGACGACGGAAGACACTTAATCTCCATCCTTTCTCCAGTTTCCAAACTTAAGCCCGGCCTCGTGCCGGGCTTTTTTGCTCTCTGTGGCGGGTTACGAACAGCGATGACCCTCCCGCTGGAGTGGTGACGACCGCCACTCGACGCCTGGAATCGCGACGGTGTTCAGGGATTCAGGTCCTCGGTGGTGAGAACAAAGCCGTGGTCGGAATGCTCTTCACGCTGCATCTTCGCGATAGCGAGATATTCGATCTCGGCCCGGTGCTTCACAAAAATTGCAATGAGTTGCCCGTGGTTGAGGTGCTCGTCGATCACACGCTCGCGGTCCAGGAGGGCAGCCTCAGTTATCCGGCACCTCTCGGTATTTCCCTCGTAACGCACAACGAAGTCGACATAGTCGCCGCTAACGACAGCCATGAGGGTGACCCTCCGCTACCTTCCAGTCTTAACCGACAGCCGGCTGTTACGTTCCGGTCGGGCAGAGAAACATGGCCGCTCTCAAGCTTCACTGCGATCCTTGCCAATGGCGGCTGGCCGGCCCCGCACAAGCGCGTGCGGCATCATGGCTGACGTCTTCCTCAACGACGCCGACGCGGCAGGCTGCCGATCAGTTCTTCAAATCGAACTGCTTGCCGAGATGGTCGCCAATCTGGACGATGCGTGCGACGCACTCGCCGTAACCCACGGAGGACTGAGTGGCGTCGTCAGCGGTTGTCCGAAACTGCCAGGAAGCACCAGCCGGGATCACAGAGACGCTGATGCCCTCGGGACAATCGGCGTAGTGGTTCATTTCTTCGTTGAGGAGGGCAAGGAGATCTGCCGAGGTCTTTGCGGGTTTGCTCATGTCACGCACCTCCAGGTGGTGATGGAGCGAGATTAATACGAGATTTGAGACGACAGGAGACGCAGCTTGCGCCTGATTAGGCGCGGCTGAGAGATGCAATCGCATCAACCGGTCAATGCCGGATGTCCGAGCAAATATCAGGCATTGCGCGCTGATTTAACGGAGGCGGGGAGCTGAACAATCTCACCCCGATGGTCGGCTTTCACACCGGCTGCAGCGAGATAGTTTTGAACGGTGTCGTTGATGTCGTGCTTTCGATCGAGCCTGGGAAAATCCACAATACGCAGACGCCCAACCATGCGGTCCCTGCCTTTCGGTCCCAGCAATATCTTTTGCGCGAGTTCGATGTAATTCCCGATGTCGAAGTATTGAAACGTGTTCGGAAGATACTTTTCCATTTCAAGAAACTGCAGCGATCGCGTGAAATAACAGACCCTGCTCAACTCCACGGCCTGATTGGCCGGACCGGACGCGGACTGGCCCGTGTTCAGATAAGGCATGACGGCCGCGTCGCATATCTTCATGGCGAGGAGAAGATCGTCGTCGCTGACAGTGCCGATGAAATGGACCCGTTTCGTCAGCTTGTGCTTCTCGACCAGTCTGATCAGTTGGGCGAGATACGGCTGGACGCCGTCGCCGACCCGGAGAGTTGCCTCGTGAACGCCGGAAAACATCAAGAGATGGTAGTTTTCCGGCAGATGCTTCAAAGCAAGGATCGCGGTATCGAAACCTTTCTGCGGACCGATGAAGCCGAACACGCCGACGAAGCGGACGTTCGAGGGGAGATTTGGAAGGACGGACGGCAGGTTTGAGGTGTGAACCTTTTCATCCATGGCCTCGATGTAGCTCTCGGACATGTATGACAGCGGGTTATCCCGGACCTCGACGCCCGGAAGAATTCGCTTGAGAATTTGCGCGTCCGCCTTGCTGTGCGCGATTGCGCTCACCTTGTGTTTTCGGGTGTGCCCGGCGATATCGTCAAGCATGCCCCGCCACGTGAAGACGGAAAGCGCGTGACGGGCAAGCCTTACGAGCGCGCGCACCGAAAGATTTCGCGCCGTCTCCTTGAAAAGCCCCCGATACTCGTGTGGGGGGATCGAGTGAAACGTAACGATCAGCTCTTTTGAATTTTTCAGTACGGTTTGAAGCCGGCGCCGGATTTCAGCGGGCGTCAGGCCGAAAAGACTCGGTTCAAGCTGCACGCAGACGACGTCGAAATCGCGAAGGGCAGGCGCAATAGTGGCGATGTATTCGTCACCTTTCTTTCGATCCTTTTCATCCCGCAGCGTTTCACGCGGAAGAGGGACGACCGCGATGTCGAGATAAGGCTCGAGAGCCAGCTTCAGGAAGCTGCTGTAGTGCGCTATCCCGCAGCGCTCGTTCCATGTGGATAGAAGAGCGACCTTTTTCGATGCCTTGTTTTTCACAACAAGCTCTCGCCTCGGCGCGACCGGCTGTTCCGCGCCGGTTCGCGATAAATACAGATGCGCGATGTTTTGATCCCTCTGCTTCGGATCATAAATTTCTCCATCCGGTTCATTCAGCCGGATTTCAAACCCCTGCCGCATGAAGTTTTCAAGACAGGCCCTCGGATCAATTCCGCGTTCACGAATGAAAGGTTCGTGAAGTTCAAGATAGATCGACCGTAAGGATTTGAATGGCTTGAAGTCAGTCAGCGAAACCTCGTGTTCGGCCCCTTCGATGTCAATCTTCATGAAGGACGGATTCAATCCAGAGAAAGAGGTTATCGGTCTTATGGGTACCTCGAACTTGTTTCCGTCGGCGCCATGAAGGATGCGAGCGTCGGTGGACGCGATCGATAGTGTGCTCTCCCGGTCGGCAATGCCAACCATATGAACCTGAATGTTTCCGAGGCCGTTCAACTCGGCGTTCGCGGCCGTCGCGGCGGTGTTCCACGGGAAGGGATCGAATGAGTGGATGCGTCCTTCCTGTCCGACTTCCTTTGCGTACCAGACCGAGTTGCATCCGATATTGCAGCCCAGATCAAAGACCGTATCTCCACGCCTGAGCCAGTTGTGATCGCGAATTTGCTTGAACGACCATTCCGGCGTGTTGCTGTCGTACCAGGCCTTCGATTCACGATGAAATATGATCAACCGGAACTGATGGCCGAATTGATCGTGCTCGACGATGTAGGGATCCAGTCGCTCGAACGGACCTTCCATGACGACGTTTTGTTCGATGGTATCCAGCGCGCGCTGGAAGCGATCAAGAACCTGCTGGTCGTTCGAGCGTGAAAAGCTCAGCATTCGGCATTCCTGCGGTGGGTGAACGGCGCCAATGGCACGCCAATCGTGGTTGCATGATAATGAGCGAGGAAAGCAAATCCAGCCGCGCGATCGCAGCTCGGAGTTGCGTGTTTTACATCAGGGCGCGCTGAGATGCTGCGGTTGTTCGCCGCGCGGCCAGCCGATCGCGAGATCGGCTCACAAGCCAGTTCAGAAATGCGCGCGTCCTGTCCTTTTGTTTTTCCGTGATGAGCGAGAGCGTCATCGCCAGTCCCAGAACAACAAGCGAGACTGCGAGTGGAAGACCGTGCCGGCCGGGCAGTTGATAGGCCCAGGCGGGCAACAGCGCCGAGACAAGCTTGGTCAGCGGCGCACTGAAGAGGTAGATGCTGAACGTTGCTCCGGCAAAAATTCTCGCGAGGGATGTTCCTGGCAAATGCGAAGTCGCGCCTAGCATTCCGATCATGCCCAGCATGTTCGCAGCGAAAAGCCCGGCTGTCAGCCAATCAAGAGGAAAGGCGTTCGACGAATAGAATGGATAGCCGGTTGCGATGCTCAATGGTCCAACGATCTGCAAGGCGGTGAATTCGTAGAGCGGAAAGATCTGCATCAGGAGGAAGATTGCCAGCGTCGTGCCGGCGAGCAGAAGACCGAAAGATCGTGACGGCCGCCACGATCTTTGAATGTGGAATGTCGCGACACCTGCCAGCCAGCATGGCAACAGTGCCGCGATTTTGGGACCCATGAGTATGAGCGCGATGCCACCGGCCAGAAGTTTTGTCCTGCGGGATTTCGGATAGAAGACAACGCCAAACAGCGCGTAGTACCAGACCTCATAGGTGAGCGACCAATAAGGGGCATTTGAAAAACACGGATAGCTGTTATCCCAGACGTAACTTGTCATCGTCACGCAGATAGCGATTGTCTTCGCCATCTGGTCGAGAGGCGCGAAGTCCGGCCAGCCGCGCGGCCAGAGCGGACGCACATAGATGTCCACGAGGATGCCGAGAATAATGGCCGGAATGGCGACTGTGGCTATTCGCGCAATTCTGTTGATCGCGTATTGGCTGCCGGTCAGGTCTCGCTCGGCGGCTGTGTATGAGATCAGATAGCCCGACAGCACGAAGAACAGGATCACCGCGTCATGGGGCAGGGTGCGCCAGCCCAGCGCGTGGCCGAACAGCACGGTGCCCGCAGCGATAACGCGCAGCGCATCCAGATATGTCGATATCGCCGGATTCATCGCATTCGCGCGAACTGTGCGGCCAGGATGGCCGCCGGTCCTTCTTCTTTATTGTTATGCGGTGGGAGAAATCGTGGTCGCCGCCGCCGAGCGAGGCGCCATTTAACCGACTGGAAAGTTGGCGGCAAGGCGCCGGGGTTGGCGCTGATTTTCCGATCTGTGCATACGCTAAAGCCCTGAATCACAGCCCCCGGAGCTGAAAAACTGGGGACTTCATGCGAATTCAGTGCATTTTTGGCTTGGTATCGCGCTAATTCCAGTTTTGCAGACCGCAAACCACGTAAAGTCTGCAGGCACGAATCACTGGGAGCCAACATGGCAACGCAACTGACGAAGTCGCAGCTGATCGAGAAGATCGCTACGGAGAACGAAATCGCAAAGAAGGACGTCAAGGGCGTCCTCGAGACCCTCGCCAGCATTGGCTACAAGGAACTGAAGAAGTCGGGCGTGTTCCTGCTGCCCGGTTTCGCGAAGTTCGTTGTGATCAAGAAGCCGGCCACCAAGGCGCGCAAGGGCACCAACCCCTTCACCGGCGAGCCGATGACCTTCAAGGCCAAGCCGGCACGCAAGATCGTCCGGGCCCGCCCGGTCAAGGCCGCAAAAGACGCGGTCTGAACGACGACTGCCTGAATGCATAAAGGCCCGCCGGTTCATCCCGGCGGGTTTTTAGCAATGAACGCTTCGCGGACTTTCCAGGCCATCCTCGCGCGAAGCGGGTACGGGTTGTGGCCGGGGAGGCTGCGGCTTTGCACTTGGCGGGATTTTCGCGGCGTCCGTCATCGGGCAAATTCCTTATGATGCGTTGCAGCATTACATAGGGCGTTTCGGTCCCAATCCCCGTCATCCTTTAGTCTTGGATGCTTCCGGCAGACCACAACCGCTGGTTCAACAGTCTGCGCCTGCACGGCACTTCCCGCGATCGCCGGGAACGGATTCCCCATTGATCTCTTAAACAATGGCGCATCCAGGAGCCCGGCCATGACAGACCAAATTCCCCCGCAGCCATTCATCTACGAAGGGCTGGACCCCGTCGAAGACGAGGATCGCTTCGGCATCGGCAAGCTGTCGGCCGCAGTAAAATCTCTCAGTGATCTTGTGGAGAGCGCCAAGAAGCCCGGCATGCCACTCAGCATCCTGAGCAATATTGCGCGCGAAGCCCCGCTCGGGTCGCTGCTCGCGGCCTTCGTGCTCGGCATTGCAATCGGGCGGCGGCGCTGAGCTGAGCTCGACATTCTCCGGATGGATCTGGCACGAGTTGGCGATCCCAGCAGGATTCGAACCTGCAACCCACGGAGTAGAAATCCGTTACTCTATCCAGTTGAGCTATGGGACCGTTGGGGCCTTCATACCACCGCGATCGTGAAAAAACCGCCACCCGGCCGTGAAATTTCTGAACCTGTCCGAGGGCTCAGCCGACAAACCGGTGGGGCATACCCGAGGGCCTGCATTGCCTTTGGGGTCTCCCGACCTACAGTCGTGTTTTAGCCGGGTCAATGGCTGGGAGCGCTGCCTTGTGCCGCACATGTGCGGCGGTCGCGCGGAATCTTTCGACCCGATATCGGTAAGACCATGAGTCTGTCACGATTCGCGCATTGTCTATATTTCAAGCGACCTCGCTCAGCGTCGCCCGCAAGGAGTTTTCATCATGATTGGTCTGGTTCGCGCCATGTCGGTTTGCGCCACGCTCGCGCTTGGTCTGGTTTCAGCCCATGCTGCCGACAAGGCGTTCAAGCGGGATGACCTGGCGGACTCGGCGATCCGGCTCGAGGCCCAGATCAAGACCGAGGCCGGGATCATCAACAAGACCGTCGCGACGCTGAAGTCGGATACCGATGCCGCCTTCAAGCGCAGTGATCTGCGCGGCGCGCTGGTTCTGCTGGGACAGACGGCCGCCGTGGCCCCGGAGGACAGCGGCAACTGGCTGAGGCTGGCGAAGACCGTGTTCCAGATCCGCCCGTCGGATAACCGCGAGCGGACCTTCTTCCACGAGCGTGCGTCAACGGCGGCCTACATCGCCTATCAGCGTGCCGCGAATGCAGCCGAGGAAGCCGATGCGCTGGCGGTGCTCGGCAGCGCGCTGGCGGAGCGCAAGCTCTGGCGTCCGGCGCTCGATGCGCTGCGCCTGTCGCTCGACCAGAAGGAAGTCGCCGACGTTCGCGGCCAGTATGAAAAACTGCGCGATGAAAAGGGCTTCCGGCTGCTGGATTACAGCGTGGATTCGGACTCGGCCTCGCCCCGCGCCTGCTTCCAGTTCTCGGAAGACCTCGCCAAGCGGGCCGACTTCAATCCGTTCGTCGCGCTCGCGGGGACTGACAGCCCGGCGCTGACCTCGGAGGAGAAGCAGCTCTGCGTCGAGGGCCTCAAGCACGGCGAGCGCTACACCATCAACCTGCGTGCCGGCCTGCCGTCGACGGTGAAAGAGACCCTGCCGAAATCGGCGGAGTTCAACATCTATGTGCGCGACCGCAAGCCGTTCGTACGCTTCACCGGCCGCGCCTACGTGCTGCCGCGTACCGGCCAGAAGGGCATTCCTCTGGTCAGTGTCAACACACCCTCGGTGTCGGTGAACATTTTCCGTATCGGCGACCGCAACCTGATCAACTCGGTGCTGGGCAGCGACTTCCAGCGCAGCCTGTCGAGCTATGAACTGTCCGACCTCGGCAACGAGAAGGGCGTCAAGGTCTGGACCGGCGAGGTAGCGACTGCCGCCACACTCAACGCCGACGTGGTCACCGCATTCCCGGTCGATCAGGCGGTCGGCGAGATGCAGCCGGGCGTCTACGTGATGACGGCCGCCGCCAAGGGACCGGGCTCCGGCGGCGACGACGATTCAAGTTCGCTGGCGACGCAGTGGTTCATCGTCTCGGATCTGGGCCTGACCGCGTACTCAGGCAATGACGGCGTCCATGTGTTCGTCAACTCGCTCGCCTCAACCGAGCCGACGGCGAATGCCGAGGTTCGTCTGGTGTCGCGCAGCAACGAAGTGCTCGCGACACGCAAGACCGACAGCGCGGGTCACGTGCTGTTCGAAGCGGGGCTGGCGCGCGGCGAGGGCGGGCTTTCTCCGGCCTTGTTGTCGGTCTCCGGCGACAAGGGCGATTACGCCTTCCTCAGTCTGAAATCGAATGCGTTCGATCTGACCGATCGCGGCGTCTCGGGCCGCACAGTGCCTGCTGGGCCGGATGCGTTCGTCTACACCGAACGCGGTGTCTATCGCTCCGGCGAGACCGTCTACGTCACCGCGCTGCTGCGCGACGGCAAGGGCAACGGCGTCACCGGCACGCCGATGACGCTGGTGGTCGAGCGGCCCGACGGTGTGGAATTCCGCCGCACGGTTGTGCCCGATCAGGGAGCTGGCGGGCGAAGCCTGACGCTGCCGCTCAATTCGGCGGTGCCGACCGGCACCTGGCGGGTCCGCGCCTTCACCGATCCGAAGGCGCCGTCGGTGGGCGAAACCACCTTCATGGTCGAGGATTATGTCGCTGACCGGATCGAATTCACCTTAACTTCCAAGGCGAAGCAGATCACGGCTGAACTTCCAGCAGAACTTGAGGTCGATGGCCGCTTCCTCTACGGCGCACCCGCCTCGGGTCTAGCGCTTGAGGGCGACATGCTGGTGACGACCGCGACGGACCGTCCGGGCTATGCCGGCTACAAGTTCGGCGTCGCCGACGAGGAAACGGCAAGCAACGAGCGCACGCCGTTGGAAAACCTGCCGGAGGCCGATGCCAACGGCAAGGCGACCTTCAAGGTCAGTCTGCCGAAACCTCCGTCCTCGACGCGTCCGCAGGAAGCGCAGATTTTCGTCCGCATGGTGGAGACCGGCGGCCGCGCGGTCGAGCGCAAGCTGACGATTCCGGTCGCGCCCAGTGACGCGATGATCGGCGTGAAGCCGCTGTTCTCGGACAAGAATGTCGCCGAAGGCGATCCTGCCAACTTCGATGTTGTCTTCGCCGCCCCCGATGGCAAGGCGCTTGCGCGCAGCGACCTGCGCTACGAACTGCTCAAGCTTGAATCCCGTTATCAATGGTACCGGCAGGGTTCGTCCTGGGATTACGAGCCGGTGAAATCCACCAAGCGCGTGGCGGACGGCGCCATCGCCCTGACGGCGGACAAGCCGGCGCGTATCCAGGTCGCGCCCCAGCCCGGGCGCTATCGCCTCGACGTGAAGACCGGCGACAACGATGGCCCGATCACCTCGGTCCAGTTCGACGTCGGCTGGTATTCCGACGGCAGCGCCGATACGCCGGATCTGCTGGAAACGTCCATCGACAAGCCGGAATATAAGTCCGGCGACACGATGGTTGTGTCCGTGAACGCGCGCACGGCAGGCAAGCTCACCATCAATGTGCTGGGCGACCGCCTGCTGACCACCCAGTCCGCTGACATCAAGGAAGGCCAGAACAAGGTCAACGTTGTAGTCGGCAAGGACTGGGGCACGGGTGCCTATGTAGTCGCCACGCTGCGCCGTCCGCTGGATGCCGCTGCCCAGCGCATGCCGGGCCGCGCCATCGGCCTGAAGTGGTTCGGCATCGACAAGGCCGAGCGCACGCTCAAGGTCTCGCTCACGCCGCCGGCGCTGGTGCGTCCGGGCACGGCGCTCAAGCTGCCGGTGAAGATCGAAGGTCTGAGCCGTGGCGAGGACGCCAAGATCGTGGTCGCCGCCGTCGATGTCGGTATTCTCAACCTGACCAACTACAAGCCGCCTGCGCCGGATGACTATTATCTCGGCCAGCGCCGCATGACGTCCGAAATCCGCGACCTCTACGGGCAACTGATCGACGGCATGCAGGGCACCCGCGGGCAGATCCGCACCGGCGGTGACGGCGCTGCTGCCGAGTTGCAGGGCAGCCCTCCGACACAGAAGCCGCTCGCGCTTTATTCCGGCATCGTCACAGTCGGCGCCGATGGTACGGCAAACATCTCCTTCGACATTCCGGAGTTTGCCGGCACCGCCCGCGTCATGGCCGTGGCCTGGACCGCGACCAAGGTCGGCCGCGCCAACACCGATGTCACGGTGCGCGATCCTGTGGTGCTGACGGCAACGCTGCCGCGCTTCCTGCTCAGCGGCGATCGCGGCACCATGAACCTCGATCTCGATAATGTCGAAGGTGCTGCAGGCGACTATGTCATCAGCGTCAAGCCGTCCGGCCCGCTGAAGCTCACCGGCAACCCGGCGACCACGATGCGGCTGGCTGCCAAGCAGCGCAGCACCGTTGCGCTCGCCATCGATGCGACAGGCGGAGCAGGGGCCGCCGCGCTCGATGTCGACATCAAGGGGCCGAACGGGCTGACGCTCGCGCGGCACTACGACCTCAACGTCAAACCGGCGACGCAGATCCTCGCGCGCCGCTCGGTCCGCACGCTGGCGAAGGGCGAGAGCCTGACGCTGACGAACGACATGTTCTCCGATCTCGTGCAGGGCACCGGCGGGGTGCAACTGTCGGTCGGCCTGTCTACCGCGCTCGATGCCGCCACGATCCTGAAAGCGCTGGACCGTTATCCGTTCGGATGCTCCGAGCAGATCACCAGCCGCGCGATGCCGCTGCTTTATGTCAACGATCTGGCGGCGGAGAACCATCTTGCGCTGGATACCGGCGTCGATCAGCGCATCAAGGATGCGATTGATCGATTGCTCGCGCGGCAAGGCTCCAACGGTTCGTTCGGCCTCTGGTCGGCGGGCGGCGACGATGCCTGGCTCGACGCCTATGTCACCGACTTCCTGACACGGGCGCGCGAGAAGGGCTTTGCCGTACCGGACGTGCTGTTCAAGACGGCGCTGGACCGCATCCGCAACTCGGTGGTCAATGCCGAGGAGCCGGAGAAGGACGGCGGCCGCGATCTCGCCTATGGCCTCTACGTGCTGGCGAAGAACGGCACCGCGCCGATCGGCGACCTGCGCTATCTCGCCGACACCAAGCTGAACAACATCGCCACGCCCATTGCCAAGGCACAGTTGGCGGCGGCGCTGGCGCTGGTCGGTGATCGTGGCCGCGCTGAGCGCGTCTATGCGGCGGCGGTGAACAGCCTCGCGCCGAAGCCTGCGCTTGAATTCGGCCGCATGGACTACGGCTCGTCGCTGCGCGACGCGGCGGCGCTGGTCTCGCTGTCCAGCGAAGGCAATGCACCGAAGGCGACGATCAGCCTCGCGGTCGAGCGCGTCGAGGCCGCGCGTGGCCTGACGCCCTACACCTCGACGCAGGAAAACGCGTGGCTGGTTCTGGCCTCGCGGGCGCTGGCGAAGGAGGCGAATGGTCTTGCGGTAACGGTCAACGGCGAGACAGCGAAAAACGCGGTTTACCGCAACTACCGCAGCGCGGACGTCGCGGCGAAGCCGATCACCATCACCAACACCGGCGACACGCCGGTGCAGGCGGTGGTCTCGGTCACCGGCGCACCGGTCACGCCGGAGCCTGCGGCGTCGAACGGCTTCAAGATCGAGCGCAACTTCTTCACGCTCGACGGCAAACCCGCTGACGTGAGCAAAGCGAAGCAGAACGACCGCTTCGCCGTCGTGCTGAAGGTCACCGAAGCCAAGCCGGAGTTCGGCCGCATCATGGTGGTCGATTATCTCCCGGCGGGGCTGGAGATCGACAATCCGAAGCTGGTGTCGTCCGGCGACTCGGGAACGCTCGACTGGATCGAGGACGGCGAGGAGCCGGAGAACACGGAGTTCCGCGATGACCGCTTCAGCGCGGCCATCGAGCGCGAAGCCAAGGACGAAGCCGTGTTCACGGTCGCCTACATCGTGCGCGCGGTATCGCCCGGCAAGTACGTGCTGCCGCAGGCCTATGTCGAGGACATGTACAATCCCTCGCGCTACGGCCGTACGGGTACGGGAACGGTCGAGGTAACGAAGGCAAAATGAGCGAGAAGGCCGACCATAATTCTCAGGTCACCGGCGAAACTTCTCCGGTCGTCCCGGCGCAGCGGATGCATGCTCTTGCTTCACCTCTCCCGTGGGGAGAGGTCGGATCGCGAAGCGATCCGGGTGAGGGCGTAGAATCTATCGATGGATCGAGAGCCCCTCACCCCAACCCTCTCCCCACCGGGGAGAGGGGGCCGATTTCGCTCGCTGCAAGGTCGGCACCGCCGAGAGACATACTTCGCAGCTTCGCACTATCGACCATGGCTGTGTTTGCTTTCCTGGTCATCGCCGCCGCCATCTGGATCGCCTCACTCCCGCCGCTGCCATTCACCGACGCAAAGAAGGTCTCCACCACCATACTCGACCGCAACGGCAAGCTGTTGCGCGCGTTCGCCATGGCGGACGGGAGGTGGCGCCTGCCTGCTCACGCCAAGGATGTCGATCCCGGCTATCTCAATCTGCTGCTGAGCTACGAGGACAAGCGCTTCCGCTCGCATATCGGTGTCGATCCGCTGGCGATGGGACGCGCCGCGGCCCAGCTCGTCACGCGCGGACACATCGTGTCCGGCGGCTCGACCATCACCATGCAGGTGGCGCGGCTGATGGAGCCGCGGCAGGAGCGCTCGGTGACGGCCAAGCTGCGCCAGATGGTGCGCGCGATCCAGCTCGAGCGCACACTGAGCAAGGACGAGATCCTCGATCTCTATCTGACGCTGGCGCCGTTCGGCGGAAACCTCGAGGGCGTCCGCGCGGCCTCGTTCGCATACTTCGGCAAGGAGCCGAAGCGGCTCTCGCTTGCAGAGTCCGCGCTGCTGGTGGCGCTGCCGCAGTCGCCGGAAACGCGGCGGCTCGATCGTCATCCCGAGGTGGCGCAGGCTGCGCGGGATCGCGTGCTCGCGCGCATGGTGGAAGACGGCCGCGTTTCCGCCGACGATGCGGCGCACGCCAAACGCGAGATCGTGCCGCGATTGCGCAAACCGATGCCGCTGCTCGCGCCGCATGCGACCGATCAGTCGCTCGCGATCATGAAGGACACGCCGGTGATTCAGCTCACACTGGATTCAACGATTCAGAAAGCGCTGGAGTCGCTGGCACGGGATCGCGCGATTGCACTCGGACCTGACGTCTCGGTCGGCATTCTCGCGGTCGACAACGAGAGCGGCGATGTGCTGGCGCATGTCGGATCGTCCGATTACTTCGACACAAGGCGTGCAGGGCAGGTGGACATGACCCGCGCGGTGCGCTCGCCAGGCTCGACGCTGAAGCCGTTTATCTACGGTCTCGCGTTCGAGGATGGCTTCGTGCATCCCGAAAGCCTGATCGAGGACCGTCCGATCCGCTACGGCAGCTACGCCCCGGAAAACTTCGACATGACGTTTCAGGGCACCGTCACTGTGCGCAAGGCCTTGCAGATGTCGCTGAACGTGCCGGCCATCGCGCTGCTCGACCGCATCGGCTCCAACCGGCTCACCGCGCGGATCAAGCAGGCGGGCGCGAACCTGATCCTGCCCAAGGATGAAACGCCCGGTCTTGCCATGGGCCTCGGCGGCGTCGGCGTCACACTGAATGATCTCGTCCGGCTCTATTCGGGTTTCCCCCAGCTTGGCGAGACGACAGCGCTGCGGGAAATCGTGCGGCCGGACGACGCAGCCGAGCCCGAGACGCGGCGTCTGCTCGATCCATCGGCCGCATGGCTGGTCGGCAATGTGCTGATGGGCACGCCGCCGCCGGACAATGCGCCGCATAACCGGCTCGCGTTTAAAACGGGCACGAGCTACGGCTACCGCGATGCCTGGTCGGTCGGTTTTGACGGCCGGATGACCATCGGCGTTTGGGTCGGCCGTCCTGACGGTGCCCCGGTTCCGGGCCTGACCGGCCGGACGGCGGCGGCTCCGATCCTGTTCGATGCCTTCGCACGCACCGGGAAGCTGCCCATGGCGCTGCCGAAAGCCCCGAAAGGAACGCTGATGGCGAGCAACGCCAGGCTGCCGCTGCCGCTCCGGCGTTTCCGTCCGTCTGGCGACTTCGTCCGGACCGGCAGCGAACAGGCACTGCGCATTCAGTTCCCCCTGAACGGCTCGCGGATCGACGCCTATGGCGGCGGCGAGACGGGCCAGTCGGCCATGCCAGTCAAGGTCGCGGGCGGGGTGCTGCCCATGACCATGATGGTTAACGGCGTCGCGGTCGGAAATATCGACAGCCGGCGCCAGAAACTGGTCGATCCGCCGGGGCCGGGCTTCGTCCGGCTGACGGTGATGGATGCGACTGGCGCGGCGGACACAGTCGTCGTGAGAATTCAGTAGGGCGGGCTCAACCTGTTGTCCGGCTATCGGTTTCAGCGTATGCGGAACCGATGGCTGAGAGCTACCCAAGACCCCGATTTGGCGCGCCGCGCGAGCCCGTGGAACAGAAAAACCCGGGCAGTGGACTCGCGCGCGTCGTTGACGTCGCGGTCGGGAGCCATGCCCGCGCCGTCACCCTGCTTGTGCTGGTCGGCCTGCTGTTTTTCCTGCCCGGTTTCTTCAACATTCCGCCGGTCGACCGTGACGAAGCCCGCTTCGCGCAGGCGACGAAGCAGATGGTTGAGAGCGGCGATTTCGTCGACATCCGTTTCCAGGACGAGGTGCGCTACAAGAAGCCCGTCGGCATCTATTGGCTGCAGGCCGCCGTCGTGGAAACCGCATCCAAGCTCGGCCTGCCGCGCGCGCAGGTTCGCATCTGGCTTTACCGCATTCCCTCCATGATCGGCGCGATCGGCGCCGTGCTGCTCACGTACTGGACGGCGCTGGCCTTCGTGACCCGGCGGGGCGCGCTGATCGCCGGCCTGATCATGTGCAGTTCGATTTTGCTGGGTGTCGAAGCGCGCCTCGCCAAGACCGATGCGATGCTGCTGCTGACCACCACGGCCGTGATGGGCGCGATGGCGCGAGCCTATCTGTCGTGGCAGCGCGGCGACGACAATCCACATCCGTCGTGGACACTTGCGTTTGTGTTCTGGACCGCAATTGCGGGCGGCATTCTGCTGAAGGGCCCGCTGATCCTGATGTTCGTCGCGACGACCGTCGTGACCCTCGCGGTTCTCGATCGTTCGTCGGCGTGGCTGTGGCGTCTGCGTCCGGTCTGGGGATTGATGTGGACGCTGGTGCTGGTGCTGCCGTGGTTCATCGCGATCTTCCTCAAGGCCGGCGATACCTTCTTCGCAAATTCGCTTGGCGCCGACATGCTGAGCAAGGTCGCCAGTCCGCAGGAGTCGCATGGCGCGCCGCCGGGACTCTATTTTGTCCTGTTCTGGGTGACGTTCTGGCCCGGCGCCGCGATGGCCGGCATGGCGACCCCGGCGATCTGGCGCGCGCGCCGCGAACCCGGTGCGCAGTTCCTGCTGGCATGGCTGTTGCCGGCCTGGATCGTCTTCGAACTCGTCATCACCAAGCTGCCGCACTATGTGCTGCCGCTTTATCCGGCCATCGCCATCCTGATCGTCGGCGCGCTGGAGCGCAAAGTGCTGTCGCGTTCCGCATGGATCGTGCGCGGGTCGGCATGGTGGTTCGTGTTGCCGCTGATCATCACCGTCGCATCCATCATCGGAGCGATCGCGCTGCTGCGGCAGCCGGAGTTTCTGGCCTGGCCGTTCGCGGCTGGTGCGTTGATCTTCGGACTCTTCGCCTGGTGGATGTATGACGACACTCACGCCGAGCGTTCTCTGCTGAATGCGATCGGCGCATCGTGGTTCATGGCGGCGTGTATTTACGGCGTCGTGGTGCCGTCGCTTGCGCCGTTGTTCCCGAGCGTCCAGATCGCGCGTGCGCTGCGCAGCGTCGAATGCGTCGGACCGGCAGCCGCGGCCGCAGGTTTCCAGGAGCCGAGCCTCGTCTTCATGGTGGGCACGTCGACCGTCCTGACCAACGGCTCGGGCGCGGCGGACTTCCTGTTGCAGGGAAGCTGCCGGTTTGCGCTGGTGGAATGGCGCGAGGAGCGCGCGTTCGCGCAGCGCGCAGAAGCAATCGGGCTGCGCTACAACGCCGGCACGCGCATCGATGGTTATAATTTCTCGCAAGGCCGCGCGATTTCGGTCGCTATCTTCCGCTCCGAAGGTACGGAGTAAATGGCGACTGGACCCGGCGCGCGACCGGCAAATTATGTGACGCTGGTCGGGCAGGTCGCGTGGCAGTCGGTGGCGCGGCTGGTGCGTGCGTCGTCGCACTCGCGGCGTGCCGAGGCGCGCCGCGCTCTGGCGCGGAGATGGATCGGGGTGGCCGCACTGACGGCGATCGCCATCGGCATTCTGATGTTCGCAGTCGATGTCGCCGCCATCAAGCAGATGCCCGCGCGCGGCACTGCCAGCCTGTGGTGGCTGCGGATCTTCACCGATTTCGGCAAGTCGACTTATGTGCTGTGGACGCTGGCGGGACTGCTCTTCATCATTCTGCTGATCCAGCCGTTGCTCAGCGACGTCTTGCGATCAATGCTGATCGCGTTTGGCGTGCGCATTCAGTATCTGTTCTTCGCGGTGCTGTTCGCGGTTCTGTGCGGCGAACTTCTGAAATACATCATCGGCCGGAGCCGGCCTTTTGTCGGCGGCGATGCCAACGCGTTTTTCTACCAGCATTTTGCGGGCAATCCGGCCTTCGAGAGCCTGCCGTCCGGTCACGCGACCACGGCGTTTGCGCTCGCCTTCGCGGTCTCCGCCGTGTGGCGGCGGATGACGCTTTTCATGTTCGTCTATGCGGTGCTGATCTGCGTCAGCCGGGTGGTTCTGCTGGCCCATCACCCGAGCGACGTGGTCGCGGGGGCGCTGACCGGCATCATCGGCGCGATGATCGTCCAGTACTGGTTCGCGGCCCGCCGTCTCGGGTTCAAAATCGTGAGCGGCGGGGCCATTGAAACCCTCGCAGGACCGTCCTGGTCCGCCCTGAAAAGGGTTGCCCGCGGGGCGTTCGCACCATAAGAAGCGGTCGCCCGGTACGGTTTTGACCGCGTTTTCGGGTTTTCGGACCCATCGAGATATGAACGATCAATCCAGCATCCCCGGCCTGCCGGCCCCCGACGTATCGATTGTGGTTCCCGTCCGCAACGAACAGGACAACGTCGCGCCGCTGATCGCCGAGATCGCGGCGGCGCTCGATGGCCGCTGGGCCTACGAGATCATCTACGTCAACGACGGATCGACGGATGCAACCGGCGAGCGGCTCGCCGCCGAGATGAAGGCGCGCGGTAATGTGCGCCAGATCCGGCACGCCGCCTCAAGCGGCCAGTCGGCCGCGGTGCGGACCGGCGTTCGCGCGGCGCGGGGAAAGATCGTCGCGACGCTCGATGGCGACGGGCAGAACAATCCGGCGTTTCTTCCGGCCTTGATCGAGGCGATCGAGAAGGGCGGCGACAAGGTCGGCCTCGCGGCGGGACAGCGCGTCGGCCGCAAGGACACCGGCTTCAAGCGGTTTCAGTCGCGCGCGGCCAACGGCGTGCGCAACGCGATCCTGCATGACGGCACCCGCGACACCGGCTGCGGATTGAAGGCGCTGCGCCGCGATGTGTTCCTTGCTTTGCCATATTTCGATGGTCTGCATCGTTTTCTTCCGGCGCTGGTGCGGCGGGAGGGTTACGACATCGTCTATGTCGATGTGATTGACCGTCCTCGGCATTCCGGCGTGTCGAACTACGGGTTCTTCGACCGGCTCTGGATCGGGATCATGGATCTTGCGGGCGTGTGGTGGCTGATCCGCCGCAAGAAATCCACGCCGGTCGCAACGGAGGTGACCTGATGCTGATTCAGTTCGGTCAGGATCTTGGCAATTATCTCTACGATGTGTTCGTCGCGAAGTTCGATTTCTGGCTCGCGTTCGGCCTGATCGCGCAGTTGCTGTTCACGGCGCGGTTTCTCGTGCAGTGGATTTCGAGCGAGCGCGCCGGCCAGAGCGTTGTGCCGATGGCATTCTGGTTCTTTTCGATGGGCGGCGGGTTCATGACCCTGATCTACGGCATCGCCAAGCGCGAGCCGGTGATTATTCTGGGGCAGGGACTGGCGACGATCATCTATATCCGCAACATCATGCTGATCCTGAAGAACCGCGGGTCGGGATCGAAGGTCGAGAAGAACTGAAAAGTCAGCACCCCGTCATTGCGAGGAGCGTAAGCGACGAAGCAATCCATTGTTGCACGTCGCTGTGGATTGCTTCGCTTCGCTCGCAATGTCGAAAAGTGAGATTACGCCGCCGCCTTCAGCGCCGCGAAACCTCGCTCAAGATCGGCCTTCAGGTCGTCAAGATTTTCCAGACCGATGTGGAAACGCAGCGTCGGCCCGCCCGGATTCCATGTTGTAGCCGTGCGATAGGACGCGCAGTCGAACGGAATGACGAGGCTCTCGAAGCCACCCCACGAATAGCCCATGCCGAACAGCGTGACCGTGTCGAGGAACGCATCGACCGCCTGCTTCGATGCCGGCTTCAGCACGATGCTGAACAGGCCCGTGGCGCCGGTGAAGTCGCGCTTCCAGATCGCGTGTCCCGGATCGGTCTCCAGCGCCGGATGAATGACCCGCAAAACTTCCGGACGCGATGCGAACCAGCGCGCCATCTCGAGACCCGCCTGCTGGTGATGGGCGAGGCGCACGGACAGCGTCCGGAGTCCGCGCAGCGCGAGAAAGACATCGTCGGGACCGGCGCAGACGCCGAGCAGCCGAATCGCTTCGGTGATCAAAGGCCACGTCTTTGCGTTCGCCGAGATCGTCCCGAACATGATGTCCGAGTGGCCGCCGATATATTTTGTTCCGGCCTGAATGCTGATGTCGACGCCCTGATCGAGCGAGCGATGAAACAGCGGCGTCGCCCAGGTGTTGTCGTCCACAACCAGCGCGCCCCTGGCATGCGCGACGGCCGCGATGGCCGGAATATCCGGCATCTCGAATGACTGCGATCCCGGCGCTTCGACAAGGACGGCCCTGGTGTTTGGCTTGAACAGCTTTTCGACGCCTGCTCCGATCAGCGGATCGAAATAGGTGGTCTCGACGCCATACCGCTTGAGCACGCTGTCGCAAAAGTTTCGTGTCGGGCGATACACACTGTCGATGACGAGTAAGTGATCGCCGGCCTTGAGAATCGCCAGCAGCGCTGTGGAAATCGCGCCCACGCCGGACGGCGCCAGTCCCACGCCGGCACAGTTCGGTCCTTCCAGCGCCATCAGCGCCTGCTGGAGCGCCTTGGTGGTCGGCGTGCCGTGCCGCCCGTACTGAAACTCGCCGCGGTGGGCATGGAGGTCTTCGGCGGTCGGATAAAGCACTGTCGAACCGCGCACGATCGGCGGGTTGATGAAGCCCTTTTGCGCAACGGTGTCGCGCCCGGACGTGACCAGTTCGGTCTGCGGATCAAGCGGTTTCGAGGGACGGCTGTCTTTTGGGGAAGTCATGTGACGATCACTTGTGCAAGACATCTTGCCGCAGCCGCGGAGGGGACTGCTCGACAAAAGGCAATGTGCTGCCTTATGGGTCAGTAAGCTGACCGCAATGGCGGACGTCAACCCCTTGACCCGTCGCGTTCGGCGTTCTGTTATGCAGACCAGATATTTAGCTGGGATTTGTGTTGCTTCAGCAGGATCATTTCGCTCCGTGCGACGTTGTTCGTCGCCAGCGCGGAATTGCCGGGAAAGGTCGTTCTATGAAACGGGTATCGCTCGCTCTTATTCTCGCAGCATTCGCCATTCAGGCAGCCCAGGCACAGTCGCAGGACAAACCGAAGGATCGGGGCACGCTTCAGAGCATCAAGGATCGCGGAAGCCTGTCCTGTGGCGTCAGCCAGGGTCTGCCCGGATTCTCGGCCCCCGACGACAAGGGCAACTGGGCCGGTCTCGACGTCGACGTCTGCCGCGCCCTTGCAGCAGCGATCTTCAACGATCCGACCAAGGTGAAGTTCGTACCGCTGTCCGCGAAGGATCGGTTCACAGCCTTGCAGTCCGGCGAAATCGATGTGCTGTCGCGCAACTCGACCTGGACGCTGTCGCGCGATACCTCGCTCGGCCTGAACTACACCGGCATTTCCTACTACGACGGCCAGGGCTTCATGATCCGCAAGTCGCTCAAGGTCAATTCGGCGCTGGAGCTGAACAGCGCGTCGATCTGCGTGCAGACCGGCACCACCAACGAGCAGAACGTCTCGGACTACTTCAAGGGTAACAACATGAAGTACGAGCTGATCGCGTTCGGCACCGCGGATGAGACGGTTAAGGCCTATGAGTCGGGTCGCTGCGACGTGTTCACCTCGGACGTTTCGCAGCTTTACGCCGAGCGCCTCAAGCTCGCCGCACCGAACGATCATGCGGTTCTGCCGGAAGTGATCTCGAAGGAGCCGCTCGGCCCAGTGGTCCGTCACGGCGACGACCAGTGGTTCGACATCGTGCGCTGGACTTTGTTCGCGATGATCAATGCCGAGGAATATGCGATAACCCAGAAGAACGTCGACGAGATGGCGAAGTCCAGCAAGCCCGAACTCAAGCGGATTTTCGGCACCGACGGCAATCTCGGCGAACAGCTCGGTCTTACCAAGGACTGGGTCACGCGCATCATCAAGGCGACCGGCAACTATGGCGAATCGTTCGATCGCAACGTCGGCGCAGGCTCCAAGCTCGGCATCGCCCGTGGACTGAACAAGCTCTGGAATCAGGGCGGTCTTCAATACGCGCCGCCGATCCGTTGACGGCATTGCCGGATACGGCAATGGCAACCGAGCCCCGCAAGCCTCCGCTGCAACTGGTTGCACGGCTTCGCCGCGTACTTGGCGGGCAGGCGGGGTGGGGCGGTGTGATCGTTCAGATCCTGTTCGTCGCGGCCGTTGTCTGGATTGGATATGAGATTGTCGAGAACGCGCGGGCCAATCTTCAGGCCCAGCGGATCGCGTCCGGCTTCGGCTTCCTGTCGAACACTGCGGGCTTCGCTGTCAGCCAGGCGCTGATTCCATATTCGGAGACCGACACCTATGCGCGGGTGTTTTTCGTCGGCCTGCTGAATACCCTGTTGGTTTCTATCGTCGGTATCATCATCGCGACCATCATCGGCGTACTCGTGGCGCTGGGGCGGCTGTCGCCGAACTGGCTGCTGGCGCGGATTTCCGGCGGCTATGTCGAGCTGATCCGCAATCTGCCGCTGCTGTTCCAGATCCTGTTCTGGTATCTCGCTGTGCTGGCGACACTGCCAAGCCCGCGCCAGAGCATCTCGCTGTTCGGGACCGTCTTCCTGAGCAACCGCGGATTGATCGTTCCCGATCCGGTACCGCAGCAAGGATTTGGCGTGTTCGTGTCCGCCATCGTGATCGCTGTCGCGGCGTCGCTGCTGATGCGCTTCCATGCCCGCAGGCAATTGTTTGCCGCCGGTGTGAAGGTGACGATCTGGCCGTTCGTGCTGGGGATGCTGGTCGGTCTTCCCGCGCTGGCCATCCTGATTTTCGGCGCGCCGTTCGCATTCGACATGCCGCAGTTGAAAGGTTTCAACTTCGCCGGCGGCGCCAAGGTGCTGCCGGAGTTTGCCGCGCTCACCATCGCGCTCTCGACCTACACCGCAGCGTTCATCGCCGAGATCGTGCGTGCCGGTATCCAGTCCGTGCCGAAGGGCCAGATGGAAGCGGGCGCATCCCTGGGGTTGTCGCGCGGCGAGACGCTGCGGCTGGTGGTGATTCCGCAGGCCATGCGGGTGATCCTGCCGCCGCTGACCAATCAGTATCTCAACCTCACCAAGAACTCGTCGCTCGCGGTCGCCATCGGCTATCCCGATCTGTTCTCGGTGTTCGCCGGAACGACCCTGAGCCAGACCGGACAGGCGGTCGAGATCATCGCGCTCACCATGGGCGTTTATCTGCTGATCTCGCTGGTCACGAGCGCGATCATGAGTTTCTACGGCTGGCGTCTGAACCGGAGCCTTGCCACATGACGGAGCAGACCGCGTCATTCGTCCGGCAGCAGATTGCCGAACCGCGCCGCGCTCCGGTCAGGACCACGGGTGTCATCGGCTTTGCGCGCGAGCGGCTGTTCAATTCGCCGCTCAACATCATGATCACGCTGATCGGCGCTGCGCTGCTGTGGCTGATCCTCGTTCCCGCCGTGAAATTCCTGTTCGTCGATGCCGTGTGGCACGGCAGTGATCGCAATGCCTGTCTTGAAGCGAATGCCGGGCGGGTGGTCGGTGCGTGCTGGCCGTTCGTGCAGGCGAAATTCGATCAGTTCATCTACGGCTTCTATCCGGAGGACCAGCGCTGGCGGGTCAATCTGACCTTCGCGCTCGGCGCACTTCTGCTCCTGCCGCTACTGATTCCGCGCGCGCCCGCGAAGGCGCTCAACTCCGGGCTGTTCTTCGCCGCCTATCCCGTCATCGGCTTCTTCCTGCTGCGCGGCGGCGGACTGAAGGGCTTTGCCATTCACTGGCTGGCCGATCTCGGGTCCGGACTGGCTTCCAGCTTCCAGGACGCAGGCGCACGGTTGGCCTCCACGGCAATCGTGGGACCCTTGGGACAGGGGCTGTCGTTTGTCGGCAGGCTGGTCGGATGGATCGGCGACGGACTGGCCATCCTGATCTGGCCGGTTGAATGGTTGCGTGACTACATCGAGCGTTTCCAGTCTCCGCTGTGGACCGATCTTGCCGCGACCGCGATCATTGTTTCGTTGCTGATGTTTTTCCTGACCGGCGGATTCCGCAACGGCTGGCGGGCGCTGTTCAAGAGCATCGCAATCTTCGCCGGAATTGCTGCCGTGATCGTGGTGATGGGCCTCGACAAGGGGGGCCTGCCGATCGTCGATACCCGGTCATGGGGTGGTCTGCTGGTGACGCTGGTCGTCTCGGTCACCGGGATTGTCGCGTCGATGCCGGTCGGAATGATCCTGGCGCTCGGGCGGCGCTCGACCATTCCGCTGATCCGGGTGTTTTCGATTGCCTTCATCGAATTCTGGCGCGGCGTTCCGCTGATTACGGTGCTGTTCTTCGCAACCTACATGCTGCCGCTGTTTCTGCCGGGGAACTTCACAGTCGATGGTCTGGTGCGGGTGCTGATCGGCATCGCGCTGTTCGCCGGTGCCTACAATGCCGAGGTCATTCGCGGCGGCTTGCAGGCCGTGCCGCGCGGACAGGCGGAAGCCGCCAGCGCGCTCGGCCTGTCCTACTGGAAGACCACCGGTCTGATCGTGATGCCGCAGGCGCTGCGGAATGTCATTCCGGCGCTGGTGAACAGCTTCATTGCGCTGTTCAAGGACACCACGCTGGTGCTGATCGTGGCGATCTTCGATCTGCTCGGGCAGTTGCGGGCCTCGTTCGCCGATCCGAACTGGGCGACGCCGACGACGCTGTTCACCGGCTTCGCCTTCACCGGAATGATCTACTTCGTGTTCTGCTTTGGAATGTCGCGCTATTCGCTGTTCGTGGAGCGGCGCCTGAATGTTCACAAGAATGTCTGAGATGAAACCATGACCGCAGACGCAATCGTCAACATCTCGGGCCTCAACAAGTGGTTCGGCGACTTCCATGTGCTGCGCGATATCGACATGGCGGTCGGCCGCGGCGAGCGCATCGTGGTCTGCGGGCCGTCCGGCTCCGGCAAATCGACGCTGATCCGCTGCATCAATGCGCTGGAGGAATTTCAGGAAGGCCGCATCGTTGTCGACAATATCGAGCTCGGGCCGAACCTGCGCCACATCGATGCGGTGCGCCGCGAGGTTGGCATGGTGTTCCAGAGCTTCAATCTGTTTCCGCATCTGACCGTGCTGGAAAACTGTACGCTGGCGCCGATCTGGGTGCGCAACATCCCGAAGAAAGACGCCGAAGCCGCGGCGATGAAATATCTCGAGCGTGTGCGGATTCCCGACAAGGCGAACAAGTATCCCGGCCAGATTTCAGGCGGCCAGCAGCAGCGCGTGGCGATTGCGCGCGCGCTGACGATGAATCCGAAAGTGATGCTGTTCGACGAGCCGACCTCCGCGCTCGATCCCGAGATGGTCAAGGAAGTGCTCGACACCATGGTCGATCTGGCGAAAGAGGGCATGACCATGCTGGTGGTGACCCACGAGATGGGCTTCGCCCGCGAAGTCGCCGACCGCGTGGTGTTCATGGACGCCGGTCAGATCGTCGAAGCGAATACGCCGGAGAAGTTCTTCTCGAACCCGCAGCACGCGCGGACCAAGCTGTTCCTCAGTCAGATCTTGAGGTGACATCTTCACCTCTCCCCGCGTGCGGGGAGAGGTCGCGAGCGAAAGCGAGCGGGTGAGGGGCCTCTTTGTAGTTTCCGACTGCCCCTCACCCGGAGACTTCGCTGCGCTCAGTCTCCGACCTCTCCCCGTAAACGGGGAGAGGTGAAGTCAGAAGCGCTCGCGCTTGCAATAAAGGCAACTCACACCTTCTCAAACGGCGGCTTGATCGTGCTCTTGCGCTCCAGCCATGCAGGCACCGGCAGGTTCTTCGAGCGCAGGAACTCCGGATTGAACAGCTTCGACTGATAGCGCGTGCCGTAGTCGCACAGGATGGTCACGATGGTGTGGCCGGGCCCGAGATCCTTCGCCAGACGGATGGCGCCTGCGATATTCACGCCCGACGATCCGCCGACGCAGATGCCTTCGTTCTCAAGCAGGTCGAACACGATCGGCACGGCTTCCGAGTCCTCGATGAGATAGGCCTTGTCGACCTTGATGTCCTCGATGATCGGGGTGACGCGGCCAAGACCGATGCCTTCGGTGATCGATCCGCCCTCGGTCGATTTGACCTCGCCATGATCGAAGTAGTTGTACATCGCCGCGCCGCGCGGATCGGCGACGCCGATCTTGATGTCTTTCTTCTTCTCGCGCAGGAACGTCGCCGTGCCCGCGAGCGTGCCACCGCTGCCGATCGAGCAGATGAAGCCGTCGACCTTGCCGTCGGTCTGGTCCCAGATTTCGGGACCGGTCGAGACGTAGTGGGCCTTGCGGTTGTCGAGGTTGTTCCACTGGTCGGCGAAGATGACGCCGTTCTTTTCGGTCTTGCGCAACTCATCTGCAAGACGCCGGCCGACATGCTGATAGTTGTTCGGGTTGCTGAAGGGCAGCGCCGGCACTTCGACCAGTTCCGCGCCGAGCAGACGCAGCACGTCTTTCTTTTCCTGGCTTTGCGTTTCCGGAATCACGATGATGGTGCGATAACCCCGCGCCGCCGCGACGAGGGCGAGGCCGATTCCGGTGTTGCCCGCGGTGCTCTCGACGACCAGACCGCCGGGCCGCAGGTCGCCGCGCTTTTCCGCTTCGAGGATCATCTGTTTGCCGGCGCGGTCCTTCACCGACTGACCGGGATTCATGAACTCGGCCTTGCCGAGAATTGTGCATCCGGTCTCTTCGGATGCGCGCTTCAGCTTGATGAGCGGGGTGTTGCCGATGGCGTCGATGACGTCTTTGCGAATGTGCATGATATGGAAGGACCTGGGACCGGATGTATCAGGAGCAAAGGGAAGGGCTGCTGTTTCAGGGATCAACCTAGAGGCGGCCCGCCGTTCCGACAAGGGCAGCGCGTGCAGGCGTGATCTGCCCGCTTTTTGAGGAAGTTGAACCGGTCAATTAACCTGATTTGGCGAATACGACCTGACGCACATCGATATTGCCGGACAGGAATCCGGCTTCGCAGTAGGCAAGGTAGTATTCCCACAGCCGCCGGAAGCGCTCGTCGAATCCGAGCGGCATCAGGTTCGGCCATGCGGCGCGGAAGTTGTCTCTCCATGTCGCAAGCGTCTTGGCATAATCTTCTCCAAAAATGCGCTCACGGATGACGGGGACGCCGAACTTCTCGCCCAGCGATTTCAGCACCTGCGGCGACGGCAGCATGCCGCCGGGAAACACGTAGCGCTGGATGAAATCGACCTCGCGCCGGTAGGCGTTGAAGAACTTGTCCTGAATGGTAATCGCCTGAATTCCGGCGAGGCCGCCGGGGGCAAGGCGGTCCCGAAGCTGGCTGAAATACTGCGGCCAGAACTCCTCGCCGACGGCCTCGATCATTTCGATGGAGGCGATCCGGTCATATTGTCCGCGCTCGTCGCGGTAGTCCTGAAACCTGATCTCGACCTTCTCGCTGAGGCCTGCGGCCTGCATCCGCTTCAGCGCGAAATCGCGCTGCTCGGTGCTGATGGTCAGCCCGACAACCCGGACGTCGTAGTTCTTGGCGACGTACTCCGCAAAGCCGCCCCAGCCGCAGCCGATCTCCAGCACTTTCTGTCCGGGCTGAAGGTTGATCGCCTCGGCGAGACGCCGGTACTTGTTGTGCTGCGCGGCGGTGAGATCGTTGGTGCCGTCCTCGAACAGCGCCGACGAATAGGTCATGCTCGGATCGAGCCACGCCGAGTAGAACGAATTGCCGATGTCGTAGTGCGCGTAGATATTGCGCCGCGCCTGCCGCCTGGTGTTGCGGTTGAACCAGTGGCGCAGCGACTGCACGAACCGCGCAACCGGTTTGCCGCCGAGCATGGTCTGGATCAGATCGTGATTGACGCAAAAGATGTAAAGGAACTGCGTCAGGTTGGGCGTGTCCCACTCGCGGCGCAGATAGGCCTCGGCAATGCCGATGTCGCCGCCTCGCGCCAGCCGCCATGCAAATCCGTAGCTGTAGATCGTCATTTGCGCGGCGGGGCCGGGCTCGAGACCGCCGCAGCGCACCGTCCGGCCATTCGGCAGGGTGACGTCGAGGGTGCCGCGCCGGAGCCTCGAAGCGAACTTGAATGCAAACCGGACCAGTCGGGGAACATCCGGCAAAACCGCCTCGACATTGTCGGGGGTCAGGATGATCGGGTCAGACATCGCGCAATTCCATCAGTATGACGTGGCTCTGTGTCCAACTCTTCTGCTCGCGCGCCGGCCGCTTTCCGCCGAACTGTCCTTCGCTGTTGGTCTTGCCACAATTCTTGCGCCCTTTAGCCAAAGACGCAAGGCCGGGTATCATGGTGTGAAGGCCACGTCCGGCCTGCAGCCTCTGACGCCGGCTCCGGATGAAATCTTTGTAAGGCTTGCCGCCGTTCAGATCGATGAACGCAGGAAACCCTTTGTTTATGGGGATAAGTCGAATTCCGGACCTGACACCCGGGAGGCACAGGTCGCGCTTGTCTTGAGGACGGCGGCAGGACATGCCTGTCCGTGGCCAGAACGGCCCTGTAGAATGAGATTCTGGCCCATTTCGGAGAGTGTTAGCGCCGGTGTTTGAGCTGCCTTGCAAGTCGAGACGTGGAGCATTTCCGCGGCCGTCGTTCGCGCTTTGCGCGGCGCTGGCCATGGCGGCCATGTCGGGCGGCTGCATCCTCACGTCCGATCTGCCGGACCCCGCGCTGGACGTGCCCGGCGCCTACAAGGCGGCGTCAGGTGACGCGGAGAGCAAACCGCCGACGCTGGACTGGTGGCGAGGCTTTCGCTCAAGGGAACTGACCGTCCTCATGGAGGAGGCCCAGACCGTCAACCTCGACATTGCCGCCGCGGTTGCCCGCATCCGGCAAGCGGACGCGCAGGCCCAGACCGCAGGCGCTGCGCTGCTGCCGAGTGTCACCGGCACCTTCTCCGGCTCGCGGTCGCGCTCGTCGAGCAATACCGGCGTGGTGACGTCAGGCAGCTCGATCGGCGGCCGTGGCGAGGTGACGAATCATGTTGCCTCCCTCAGCGCGAGCTACGAGATCGATTTCTGGGGCAAGAACCGCGACGCGCTGCTGGCCGCGGAAGAAACCGCCAACGCCAATCGCTTCGATCGCGACGTTGTGGCGCTGACCACGTTGGCGAGCGTCGCCAATGCCTACTTCCAGGTGGTGGCTGCGCAGGAGCGCATCAACATCGCGACCCGCAACATCGCCAGCGCGCAGCGCATCTATGACGCCATCAAGGCGCGCGTCGATTCGGGGACGGGCTCCGATCTCGACCTTGCGCAACAGGAAAGTCTGCTTGCGAACCAGAAGGCAGCGGTGCCGCCGTTGCGGCAGGCGCTGGATCAGAATGCCAACATTCTCGCAACGCTGGTCGCGCGTCCGCCGGAGCGGGTAAGGCTGACCGGCGGATCGCTCGGCAGCATCGCCATTCCGCGCGTCACCCCGGGTATTCCCTCCGACCTGCTGACGCAGCGGCCCGACATCCGGCGTCAGGAAAACCAGCTCGCGTCCGCGACCGCGAATGTCGGCAGCGCGCGGGCACAGTTCTTCCCGAGCATTCAGCTCACCGGACAGGGCGGCTACCAGAGCGCGCAACTGGCGATGTTGTTCACGCCGCAATCGGCGTTCTTCAATATGGCGGCCGGACTGACGCAGCCGATCTTCGACGCCGGACGGATTCAGGCCAACTTCGACTTGCAGCAGGCACGGCAGGACGAGTTGTTGCAAACCTATCGCAAGACCGTTGTCTCGGCCTTTGCCGATGTGGACACGGCGCTCTCGACCCTCAAACAGGCCAACGAGCGGCTGCGGCTCCAGCGCATCGTGGTGTCGGCCTCCAGGCGGGCGTTCGAGTTGTCCGAGCGGCAGCTTCGCGCCGGCACGGCCGACATCGTAACTGTGCTAAACACGCAATTGACGCTATTTCAGGCTGAAGATTCGCTGGCGCAGTTCCAACTCGCCCGGCTGCTGGCGGTCGTATCTCTCTATCAGGCATTGGGCGGTGGTTGGTCGCCAAGGACGGAAGGGCCGGCTAATGCTCTTTAAGCCCGAGCTGAATGAAAAGGCCAAAGCGGCTGGCGAAGGAGTCGCGCGGGTGGCGTCCGGCGCGCGGCGGCGAACCGTCTCGATTGCCGTGTGGCTCCTGATCATCGGCGGTCTTGGCTATCTTGGGTGGACCTATTTCAAGAAGACCGAGACCGCGACCCGCACGCGGCCCGATTTGGCCATTCCCGTGCTGGCCACGACGCCGCGCATCGAAGACGTTCCGGTCTATCTAGACGGCGTCGGCACCGTCCGCGCGCTGAACAACGTAACGGTGCGCGCGCAGGTCAACGGCAAGCTGCTGTCGGTCAATTTCAAGGAAGGCCAGGACGTCAAGAAAGGTGATGTGCTGGCAGAGATCGATCCGGTGATTTACCAGGCGCAGTACGATCAGGCTGTCGCCAAGAAGGCGCAGGACGAAGCCACCCTCGCCAACGCGCGCATGGATCTGGTCCGCTATCAGCAGTTGGCGGCATCCAAGGCAGGCTCCGCGCAGCAGGCCGACACCCAGAAGGCGCTGGTTGCGCAGCTAGAGGCGCTGGTGAAATCCGATCAGGCGGCGATCGACAACGCGCAGGCCACGCTCGGCTACACCAAGATCATCGCGCCGTTGTCTGGCCGCGCCGGACTGCGTCAGGTCGACCAGGGCAACATCGTCCAGACCTCGGACGCGACGGGCGTTGTGGTGATCACGCAACTCCAGCCCATCTCCGTTCAGTTCAGTCTGCCGCAGCAACAGATTTTCCGTGTCAACACGGCGCTGGCAAAGGGGCCGCTCGCGGTCGATGTGTTCGGCAACGACGGCAAGACGGTGGCCGATACCGGAAAGGTCACGGGCGTCGACAATCAGGTCGATCAGACCACCGGCACGGTGAAGGTGAAGGCGGAATTTCCCAACGCGAATTTTCAGTTGTGGCCGGGACAGTTCGTCAATGTGCGCCTCAAGGTGAACACGCTCGACAAGGCCATCGTGGTTCCGACCGCGGCGGTTCAGCGCGGGCCGGCGGGCACGTTCGTCTACGTGATCGGTCAGGACAATACCGTCGCCGCGCGCCCCGTCACGGTGACATTGCAGAACGAAACCCTCGCCGTCATCGCGTCGGGCATCACGGTCGACGATCAGGTTGTGACCACGGGCTTCGCCAATCTGTCCGAAGGCGCGAGGTGACCATCAGCAAGGACTATCAGGCTCCGACGCCGGACCTTGCGCCGCGCAAACAGCAGCGGCCGGGCGGCGGCGAAAAGGGACAGGGCCAGCGCGGCGAGAAGGGCGAACGGCGCGGCGCGAGGGAGCAGGGAGCTGCACCGCAAGGCGGGCAACCGCAAACAGGCGGCGACACGAAAGCGCCGCAGTGAGCCTGCGATCGAAACAGGATTTCTCACCGTCATTGCGAGGAGCAAAGCGACGAAGCAATCCAGCTTCCCATATCCAAAAGATGGATTGCTTCGCTTCGCTCGCAATGACGATGGAAAATCCACGACTTGATGATGTTCTAGAGTCCAACCCGGTGAGCACGCATCGATGAGCGTCTCTGAGCCATTCATCCATCGTCCGATCGCGACCTCGCTGCTGGGCGTGGCGCTGCTGATCGGCGGTGCGCTCGGATACTGGGCGCTGCCGGTGTCGGCTTTGCCGCAAGTCGACTTTCCGACGGTGCAGGTCACGACCCAGTTGCCGGGCGCCAGTCCCGATGTCGCCGCGTCGCTGATCACAGCGCCGCTTGAGCGGCAGCTCGGGCAAATTCCGTCGCTGGTCTCCATGACCTCAACAAGTTCGTTCGGCGTCAGCCAGATTTCGCTTCAGTTCGATCTCAACCGCGACATCGACGGCGCGACGCAGGACGTGCAGGCCGCGATCAATGCCGCGGCCGGCGTGCTGCCGAAGAACCTGCCGTATCCACCGACCTACGCGAAAGTGAATCCCGCCGACGCGCCGGTGCTGACGCTGGCGATGACGTCGGAGACGTCCCCGCTGCGTGCGATGAGCGATCTCGCCGACACCATGATGGCGCAGCGGCTGGCGCAGATTTCCGGCGTCGGCCGCGTATCCATTCTCGGCGGATTGAAACCCGCCGTTCGCGTGCAGGCCGATCTCGCCAGGCTTGCCGCCTATGGCATCTCGATGGAAGACCTTCGCACCGCGATTGCAGGCGCAAACGTGTCCGGCCCGAAGGGATCGCTCGATGGCGCACAGCAGGCCTACACCATCTCGGCCAACGACCAGATCGCCACCGCCGACGCCTACAAGCCGATCATCATCGCCTATCGCAACGGCTCGCCCGTTACCATCGGAGATGTTGCCCGGATCGTCGATGGACTGGAGAACGAGAAGACCGGCGCGTGGTATCAGGGCAAGCCCGCGGTGGTCATCGAGATCCAGCGCCAGCCCGGCGCCAACGTCATCGAGGTGGTGCGGCAGATCCGCGAAGAGATCCCCAAGCTTCAGAAGGCCGTTCCTGCGGGCGTGGACCTGACCGTGGTCAGCGACCGCACCGTCACCATCAAGGCGTCGGTTCGCGACGTGCAGTTCACGCTGGTGCTCAGCGTCGTGCTGGTGACTCTCGTGGTTCTGATCTTCCTGCGCTCATTGCGGGCTACGCTGATCGCGGGCGTCGCGCTGCCGCTGTCGCTGATTACCAGTTTCGGGGTGATGTACTTCGCCGGCTTCAGCCTGGACAACCTGTCGCTGATGGCGCTCACCATCGGCACCGGTTTCGTGGTCGACGACGCCATCGTGATGATCGAGAACATCGTCCGGCATATGGAGGACGGCGAGGGCGTGATGGACGCCGCGCTGCGCGGCGCCAGTGAAATCGGGTTCACGGTCATATCGCTGACGGTGTCGCTGATCGCGGTGTTCATCCCGCTGCTGTTCATGTCGGGCCTCGTCGGGCGCATGTTCCGGGAGTTCGCGCTGACGCTGACGATTGCGGTCGTGACATCCGCCGTAGTGTCCCTGACCCTGACGCCGATGATGTGCTCGCGGCTGCTGAAACGGCATGACGAAGAACTCAAGGTTCCCGGCCTTGCCACGATCAGCGGCTGGATCGACAGGATGGTGGCGTTCTATGAGCGCACGCTGCTCTGGGTGCTTCGGCATCAGCGCGCGACGCTGGTGGTCACGCTTCTCACCATCGTTGCGACACTCGCGCTCTATGTCGTCGCGCCGAAGGGCTTCCTGCCGTTGCAGGATACGGCCTCGATCACTGCGGTGACCGAAGCCGGCACCGAGGTGTCCTTCTCGGACATGCAGTTGCGGCAGAGCCAGATCGCCGATGCCATCAAGGCCGATCCCGACATCGTCGGCGTCGTCTCGGTGATCGGCGCGGGATCGGTGAACCCTACCACGAATGTCGGGCGTCTCGTTTTGACGCTGAAGCCGCGCGGCGAGCGCAAGACCGATATCGCCGTGGTTGTCGACCGGCTGAAGCAGCGCGTCGCCGCCGTTCCCGGCATGACGGTCTACTTCCAGGCGGTGCAGGACGTTCAGATCAGCACGCGGTCCAGCCGGTCGCAGTATCAGTACACGCTGACCGCCACCGACGCGCCGTCCGTCATCGAATGGGCGAACAAGCTCGTTCAGGAGATGCGGCGCGATCCGATGTTCCGCGACGTCTCGTCGGACGGGCAGGAGGGCGGTCTGCGCGCCCTGGTCAATGTCGATCGCCAGCGGGCGGGCCAGCTTGGCGTCTCGGTGCAGGCGGTCAACGACACGCTGAACGACGCCTTCGCCCAGCGCCAGATCTCAACGATCTTCGGTCAGGCCAACCAGTACCGCGTCGTGCTTGAGGCGCTGCCGGAGTATCAGCGCGATCCATCGGTGCTCTCGAAGCTTTATGTTCCGGGCGCCGCCGGCGCGTCAGGCGCGCCCACCGCGCAGGTGCCGATCGACGCGGTGGCCACCATCGTGCGAACGACCGCGCCGCTGTCGATCTCGCATCAATCGCAGTTCCCGTCGGTCTCGCTGTCGTTCAATCTTGCGCCGGGGGAAGCGCTCGGCAACGCGGTCGAACGGGTTGCGGAGATCGAGAAGAACATCGGTATGCCGGGAAACATCGCCGGCCTCTATTCGGGCGACGCCGCCGAGTTCTCCAAGTCGCTGTCGGGCCAGCCCTGGCTGATCCTCGCGGCGCTGGTGACGATCTACATCGTGCTGGGAGTGCTGTACGAGAGCTACATCCATCCGATCACCATCCTCTCGACACTTCCATCCGCCGGCGTCGGCGCGATCCTGGCGCTGATCCTCTGCGGGCAAGACCTGTCGGTGATCGGCCTGATCGGCATCATCCTGCTGATGGGCATCGTGAAGAAGAACGCGATCATGATGATCGACTTCGCGCTGGAAGCGGAGCGGCATCAGGGCCTGTCGGCCTACGACGCCATCGTCAAAGCGTGTCTGCTGCGTTTCCGCCCGATCATGATGACGACGCTTGCGGCGCTGTTCGGCGCGCTGCCGCTGGCGCTCGAAAGCGGCACCGGATCTGAACTGCGTTTCCCGCTCGGCGTGTCGATCATCGGCGGATTGATCGTCTCGCAAATCCTGACGCTCTATACGACGCCGGTCATCTACCTTGCGCTCGACCGGATCAATCGCCGGATCGAAGCCGCGGTGCCGCCGGATGATTCCGGCAAGCCCTCGCCTCCGATCGCGGGAGCCACGGAGGGCATTCAGTAATGAGGCAACCATCCCATATGGTGCACGCCGTCATCCTGAGGTGCGAGCTTTTGCGAGCCTCGAAGGATGACAAGACGCCGTCGCCCTTCGAGGCCTTCGCTTCGCTTCGGCACCTCAGGGTGACGGATCGGTTGTCTTCATGCAAACCAGCTAGGCCATAACTCATGGCCTCGCTCTCCGAACCATTCATCCGCAGGCCCGTCGGCACCACGCTGCTGGCGATCGGCCTGTTTCTGGTCGGAGCGGTTGCCTACAACTTCCTTCCCGTCGCGAGCATTCCGTCGGTCGATTTCCCGTCGATCCGCGTGAGCGCCTCACGCCCCGGCGCCGATCCGACCATCATGTCGTCGACCGTCGCCGCGCCGCTGGAACGGCGGCTCGGTGAGATCGCCGGCATCGACCAGATCACGTCAACCAGTTCGCTCGGCACCACCAGTATCTCGCTGCAGTTCGCCATCGGCCGCAACATCGACCGCGCGGCGCGCGACGTGCAGGCTGCGATCAATGCCTCGCTTGCGGATCTGCCGACCGACCTGCCGACGCTGCCGAATTTCCGCAAGGCCAATCCCGCCGCGGCTCCGGTGCTGATCGTCGCGCTGACATCGAAGACCATGCTGCCGAGCGCGATCTATGACGTCGCGGATACGGTGATCGCCCAGCGCATTTCACAGGTGCCCGGCGTGGGCGAGGCGACCGTGAGCGGTGCGGATCAGCCGGCCATCCGCGTCCAGCTCAATCCAGGAGCGCTGGCAACCGCAGGTATCGCCAGCGACGATGTCCGCAACGCCATCGTCAACGCCAACGCGATTGGACCGGTCGGAGCCTTCAACGGTCCGGTTCTCGGCGAAACGCTCGCGGCCAATCCGCAGATGCGCACGGCGGCCCAGTTCCGCGATATCGTGATCAAGGCGGCCAACGGCAATTTCGTGAAATTGTCCGACGTTGCCACCGTGCTCGATGCGACGCGCAACAGCCGTTCCATCGCGTGGTTCAACAAGCAGCCTGCCGTTCTGATCCTGATCACCAAGCAGCAGGACGCCAACGTCATCGACACCGTGGACCGGGTGAAGGCGTTGCTGCCCGAGTTGAAGCAATGGATTCCGGGCGGTGTGGAGATTTCCATTCTCTCGGATCGCACCGGCACCATCCGAGCCAACGTCGAGGACATGGAATGGACGCTGGGCGCGACCGCCGTGCTGGTCATGCTCGTGGTGTTCGTGTTCGTGCGCCGGATGACGCCGACCATTGCGGCGGGCATTTCCGTGCCGCTGGCGCTGGCGGGGACCTGCGCCCTGATGTGGGTCGCGGGGTTTTCGATCAACAACCTGTCGCTGATGGCACTGGCGGTCTCGGTCGGCTTCGTGGTCGACGATGCCATCGTCATGATCGAGAACATGTACCGCAATCTCGAAGAGGGCATGAAGCCGTATCAGGCCGCACTGCTTGGCGCGAAGCAGATCGGCTTCACGGTGCTGTCGATCAGCATTTCGCTGGTGGCGGCGTTCACGCCGCTGATCTTCATGGAAGGCATCGTCGGGCGGCTGTTCCGTGAATTCTCGCTGACCCTGACCTTTGCCATTCTGGTGTCGATGGTGGTGTCGCTGACCGTGACGCCGATGATCTGCGCTCACTACATCAAGACCACCGTTTCGCCGGACGCCACCTGGTTCGACCGGCTGGTCGAAGGCAGCCTGTCGCGCATCGTGCGGTTCTATGAGCGGACGCTGCATGTCGTGCTGCGCTTTCCGATTTTGACCATGCTGGTGTTTGTCGCGACCATCGCATTGACGGTCACGCTCTACATCAAGACGCCGAAAGGCTATTTTCCGACCGACGACAGCGGCCTCGTGATCGGCGCGACGCGGGCATCGCCTGACGTCTCGTTCCAGGCCATGCTCGGTCTCCAGCAGCGGATTGCGGACATCGTGATGGCTGATCCCGCCGTCGCGGGTGTCGGTTCGAGCCTCGGCGGCAGCGGCGGGCCGGGCGGAGGCGGGGCCAACCGCGGCACCATGTTCATCAGTCTGAAGGACCTCGACCAGCGCGGCGGCCTGACCACCACGCAGGTGATCGATCGGCTCCGGCGCAATCTCGGCACGGTGCCCGGCATCCGGCTGTTCATGTTTGCCGCACAGGATTTGCGCGCGGGCGGACGCCAGAGCGACTCCAACTACCAGTACACGCTGATCAGTTCAGATCTGGATTTGCTGTCGAAGTGGGCGCCGATCGTAGCGAAGAAATTCGAGAGCGTGGAAGGCATCACGGATGTTTCCAGCGACCGCGACGCTGCTGGCCTCGCGCTGAACCTGTCCATCGACCGCAAGACCGCCGCCAGCCTCGGCGTGCAGGTTCAGGACATCGACAACGCCCTGAACAATGCGTTCTCACAGCGGCAGATATCGACCATCTACACCCAGCGGAACCAGTACAAGATCATTCTGGAGGTCGATCCGCGGTTGCAGGGCGATCCGACGGCGCTCGAAAAGATATACGTTGCGGGCGCAGGCGATGCGCAGGTGCCGCTGTCGGCAGTGGTGCGGATGGAGCGCGGCCTGTCGCCGCTGTCGGTCTATCATCAGGCGTCGTTCCCCTCGAACACGATCTCCTTCAACGTACCCGACGGCGTTCCGCTGCAGACCGCGACCGATAACATCCAGCGTGCGGTCGAGGAGTTGCACATGCCTGAAGGCATTCGCGGCGAATTCGCCGGCAACGCCGCCGACAGTCAGAAAACCGCGAACCGCCAGCCGCTGCTCATTCTCGGCGCGCTGATCGCGGTCTACATTGTGCTCGGCGTCCTTTACGAGAGCCTTGCCCATCCGCTGACGATCATCTCGACTTTGCCGCCGGCCGGACTTGGCGCGCTGCTGGCTCTGCAGGTCACCAACACGCCGCTGACGGTGATCGCGTTTATCGGAATCATCCTGCTGATCGGCATCGTGAAGAAGAACGGCATCATGATTGTCGACTTCGCCCTTGAGGGCGAACGGCAGCGCGGCCTGTCGTCGGAGGATGCGATCTTCGAGGCCAGCCTGGCGCGTTTCCGGCCGATCATCATGACCACGATGGCGGCGCTTCTTGCCGCGGTGCCGCTGGTGATCGCGACCGGGCCGGGGACGGAGCTGCGCAGGCCGCTCGGCATCACCATCATCGGCGGGCTGATCGTCTCCCAGATCCTGACGCTCTACACGACGCCGGTGATTTACCTGTTGATCGACCGGCTGCGCGGACGGGACACACGGAGGCCGCTGCCGCAGGCCACACCTGCCGAATAGCCGATTTGCGGCAGCGCACTTTGGGCGGGAACTTTGTGGTTCCACTGGCGTTGGGCCGGTATGAATAGACCGCCGATTCAAGAAGTTCTCGCTGAAACCGGAGAGCCGGTTGAAGCGCCCCCGCCCGAAATGGTTGAGCCCGAACCCGGGCTCTCTCCCGAGGAACTCGAACAGCTCAAACGCGACTATCTGCTGACCCGGTTCTGGATCAGCGCGCGCGGCTTTTGGGGCCGTGGCGGAGGCCGCCTGGCGTGGACGTTGAGCTTCGGCCTGCTCGCGCTGATCGTTCTGCAAATCACGTTTCAGTACGGCATCAACGTCTGGAACAGGTCGATCTTCGACGCCATCGAGAAGAAGGATGCCGCCAAGGTTTTCTATCTGACGGGAATATTCTTTCCGCTCGCGATCGGCAGCGTCGTTATCGGCGTCGTGCAGGTCTTTGCCCGCATGAGCATCCAGCGGCGCTGGCGCGCGTGGCTGACCAACTCCGTGGTGTCGCGGTGGCTGGCCAACGGCCGCTACTATCAGCTCAATCTGGTCGACGGCGATCACAAGAATCCGGAATACCGGATCGCGGAGGATCTGCGGGTTGCCACCGACGCACCGGTGGATTTCGCCGCTGGCGTGACGCAGGCATTTCTCTCGGCGGCCACCTTCATCGTCGTGCTGTGGACCATCGGCGGCGCGCTGACATTGTCCGTCGGGGGCAGTACTGTCACCATTCCGGGCTTCCTCGTCATCGCCGCCGTCGTGTATGCGGCGATCGCCAGCGGCTCGATGATGATCATCGGCCGGAACTTCGTGTCCGTCTCCGAGAGCAAGAATCAGGCGGAGGCCGAATACCGCTATGCGCTGACCCGCGTGCGCGAGAACGGCGAAAGCATCGCGCTGCTCGGCGGCGAGGAGGAGGAGCGTTCGGGAATCGACAAGTCGTTCGGGAATGTCTTGCGGCAATGGGCGCGGTTGTGCGGGCAGCACATGCGCACCACCGTTGTGTCGCAGGGATCGAGCCTGATTGCGCCGGTCATTCCGATCCTGCTCTGCGCTCCGAAGTTTCTGGAAGGAAGCATGTCGCTGGGACAGGTCATGCAGGCGGCATCGGCTTTCACGATCGTGCAGGCGGCGTTCGGCTGGCTGGTGGACAACTATCCGCGCCTTGCGGAATGGAACGCCGGTGCGCGGCGCATCGCGTCGCTGATGATGTCGCTCGATGGTCTGGAGCGAGCCGAAACCGGCGAGGGGATCAACCGCATCGAGCGTGGAGAGACCGAAGGCGACGCTATGGTGCGCCTGAACGAACTATCCGTCACGCTGAACGACGGCACCGCCGTGGTCGGCGAGTCTGAGGTGGTTATCGAGCCCGGCGAACGTGTCCTTGTTGCCGGCGAATCCGGCAGCGGAAAGAGCACGCTGGTGCGCGCCATTGCCGGTCTGTGGCCGTGGGGCAGCGGCAGCGTCGACTTCCATCGCGATCGCCGGATTTTCATGCTGCCGCAGAAGCCGTATGTCCCGACCGGCACGTTGCGGCGCGCGATCGCCTATCCCGGCGCCGCCGAGGACTGGACGGTCGAGCAGATGGCGGAGACGCTTGAGAAGGTCGGGCTCGCGCACCTGAAGGAGAAGGTCGAAGAGGACGCGCCGTGGGATCAGACCCTGTCGGGCGGCGAAAAGCAGCGGCTGGCCTTCGCGCGACTGCTTCTGCACCGGCCTGATATCATCGTTCTCGACGAAGCGACCTCCGCGCTCGACGACACCGGGCAGGACAATCTCATGAAGTTGCTGCACGAGGAATTGAAAGACGCGACCATCATCAGCGTCGCCCATCGCACGGAACTGGAGGAGTTTCACAGCCGCAAGATCACGCTGGAGCGCCGCAAGGGAGGCGCGAAGCTCGTCAGCGACATCGAACTGATCCCGCGAGGTGACAAGCGGCGTTTGCTGGGCGGATGGCTTCGGCACCGCCGGCCCCCGAAGCCGGGCAAGGCGGCCTGACGGAATTGTCCTCGGACGATGCTGACAGGTTGCCGTGACGGGGTGCGCAGCGTATAGCCGGACCCATGTCAAAAGCCGCCAAAGCCAAGCCGGGCGCCGATGCGTCCGAAGAGATCGAAGAGTGCACCCGCTGCGGCAAACCGTTGCCGCTGTGCATCTGCGACAGCGTCACTCCGATCCGCAACCGGATCGAACTGCTGATCCTGCAGCATCCGCAGGAGCAGGACAGGGCGCTTGGCACCGCGCGGCTGACCGCGCAACATTTCGAGAAGGTGACCCACAAGATCGGATTGTCCTGGCCGAGCCTGTCGAAGGCGTTGGGCCGCTCCGTCGATCCGCAGGACTGGGCCATCCTCTATCTCGGGTCGGCGAAGGTCGCAGACCTTGCAACCGATCGGGATGTCGTTGCGATCGACCGCAAGGGCGAGATCGAGGACCATCAGCGCCAGATTCTGAAAGACATCGAGGGCGTCGTACTGCTCGACGGCACATGGAGTCAGGCCAAGGCGCTGTGGTGGCGCAATGCGTGGATGCTGAAATGCCGGCGCATCATTCTCGGGCCGGCGCAGCCGTCGCTCTACGGCAAGCTGCGCAAGGAGCCGCGGCGCGACGGCCTGTCGACCATCGAGGCCGCGGGAATGGTTCTCAGCAGGCTGGAAGGACGCGCCGAGATCGAAACCGAACTCAATGCGACGTTCCAGCGGATGCTGACACAGTATCGCGCCGTGCAGTCGTCGATGCCCGAACTGGCGCCGAAGCCGAAGAAGCGCGATTACCGGCGCCCGGAAAACCGTCGCGGCAAGAAATCGTTGCAGTCATAAAAAACGCCGCCGTAAGCGGCGGCGTTTTTTTGAATGCGGCCACCGGTCAGAACGTGCGGCGGACGCCGAGCAGACCGGACCAGACACCCTGATCCTTGAAGTCATAGACACCGGTCGGCTTGAAGGTGCCGGTCAATTGGCCGGGATTGGTCAAGGCCTGCGAGCCGGTATGCGACTGATCGAGGTAGGAGTAGAGCACCTCGGCCGAGAAGGTCAGGTTTTTGACCGGGGTCCATGCCGTGCGCTGGCCGACCTGCCAGATGCTGAAGTTCGGATTACAGGAATAACCGTTCAGCTTCGGCGACAGGGCCGTGAAGGCGGCACAGAATGCCGCCGCGCCGTTCGTATTGTATTCGATGCGGGAATAGGTGCCGACGATTCCGGTCTCCCATGTTGGCGACCAGTTGTGCACGAAAGCGGCACGGACTCCCCACCCCGAAGTCTTCTCGATCTTGCTGCCCGTGGTGTAGACGCCGTCCGTCAACGACAGCACCGCCATGGTCTGATAGCTGCCCGCGAAGTTGGGCGTGCCGCCGCCAAACGCATCGAAAGCGGTTCCGGTCACGCCGCCGATCAGATACTTGGAGGCTCCATTCACATAGGATGCATCGATCGAAAACTTGTCGCCGGGGCCAGTCGGCAGGTTCTTCAGTTGCAGGCCGCCGAGCACGGCAAAGCCCCATGCATCGCTTGGATGTCCGTTCGGTTCGACCGGGGTGATCCCTCCGGGGCCGGCATAGTAGTTGGCGCGGATGTTATGCACGCCGCCCGAGAGCTGCGCGGTGAAAGCGGTCTGGTCGACCCGGATGTTGCCGACGAAATCAGGCGTGACATTCCCGCCGTAGGAATTGGTGAAGGCGCCGTTGAATGCGCTGGTCGCCGGCTGCGTCAGGCTGGCATTGAGCAGTTGCGCGCGATTGATGACGCGGTTGTCTTCGACCGCGACCGAGGCCGACACGCCGTTGCCGAACTGCCAGGTGTAGGCCACCTGCGTGATGCCATTAACGTTGTCGTAGCCGCCGAGCATGAACGACGTCAGCGTGTTGGCGCCGGTCGCGCCCCACGGTGTCTGGAAAATCGACACGGCCTTGCCGAAGGTGAAGCCGGCGAACTGAATGAAGCCGTAGTCCAGCGTCAGCACGCCGGTTTCCGGCAGCGCGCCGGAATCGAACTGGAAGCGCGGATTCATGTAGGTGCGCACCACGCCGTATTCGGTCTGGGTGCGGGTATCGATCTGAAATTCGGTGCGCGTGCGGGTCACGAAGTAGTCGCGGTCGCGCGACTTGGTGCCTTCGGCGTTCGTCTGATCCCAGCCGGGCCTGTTGTAGTTGCCGCCGTTGATGCTCCAGTCGGCCCGCATGTAGCCACTGAGCTTGATGCAGGTGTCGGTGCCGGGGATGTAGTAATAGCCCGCGCCATAGAGCGAGCAGATCTTCACATACTGGACGGGCTTGGCCTTGACCGGCAGGTCGGCTGCCGATGCGCCCGCCACCGTTGCGAGGCTGGCCGCGGCGCCGAGGAAAAACGCTCCGGTGACGGATGCGGTTTTTCCGGATTGTCCGGCCTTACCAGAGATTCCCATCGACTCGGCCCCCAGCGGTAACATTTGAGGATTGTTACCAACGAAGGTTTCAGGGGCAAGCACCGGGAACCCGTACGGATTACATGGCCGGGCAGTTGCGACATTTTTGTCATATCGAACGCGGGCGGCTCAGCGCCACCCCGCGTGCTGGATCAGCAGCACGCCCACGATCACTGCCAAGGTCACTGCGGCCGCGATCAGCATCGACCGTCCGCCCATGCCGCGGCCGATCCACCACAGCAGCGCTGCGCCCATCAGAACCGGAACAACAATGTCGAGGGGGTTGCTCATTCGGGGCTTTCCAAGACGCGCGCTGTCACGCCTTCCGGCCCATCCACTTCCGCTCGATCCATCCGAGCGCGTTGGCGAGCGGCAACTGAAGGAACGGCACATCCTGGGCGATCAGCAACAGGCCAAGCGGCAGCATCCAGAGACCCAGAATGGGAAGGAAGCTGAAGATGCCGCCGACGACCAGCAGCAGGGCGAGCGGAATGCGGACCCATCCCGAGCCCGGTTCGCGCAGCCAGCGGATGAAGCGGGCGCCTTTTTCGGGAAGCCGTGCTGCGATCCAGTCGAAATGACGGTCGAGCTCGGCCCTTGCTTCTGCGCTCACTTTCTACCTGCCTGTTCCATTCCGGGAGCGCCCCGCAGCCCGTCACAGGATTGAGCTATATACGCAGGCGATCCCGCGCAAGTTGCGGGACGGAGGCAGGCTGATAAGTGATTGATTTGATTGGCTCCCCGGGCTGGATTCGAACCAGCGACCATTCGATTAACAGTCGAATGCTCTACCGCTGAGCTACCGAGGAATACTGCTGAAGCAGCAATGGGCCGCCTATAGCAAAGGCACCGAGTCTTGCAAAGCATAAAGTCTCGCAAAGCGCCAATCGCCGAAAAATCGCGGCGGTTGGAGCCTTGTGGCTTTTCGCTCAGTACTTTCCGGGTTCAAGCCCCGAGAACTTGAAGCCAAGCCGGAACTGAACAAGATCCGCCTTGGCCGAAACGTAGCGCGCCGAACCGACGGCCGGGATGTTGGTCGTCTTGTACAGGTCAGTGTCGAATTCAATGTGACGATATTCGACGCCTGCGTAGAGCCAGTTTGTGATCAGATAGTCGATGCCGCCGCCGGCAAACCAGCCGTCAGGACGCTTCTCGATCAATGCAGGGACGTTGGGAAAACCTCTCGCATAGAAGGCGGTGCTAACCGTACCTCGTGCATAGCCGCCGGTTCCGTAAGCCAGCCACTGGGGGCTGAAAACCCAGCCCACGCGGGGGCCGACCATGAACAGCTGAGAAAGCGACATGTAAGCATCGAAGGCCGGTGCAAAAACGGGAGCATCCGGACCGACACCTGTCATCGGCTGCGTTTGCCACTGCGCCTCGACGCCGAAGACGAACTGCCTCCACTGATACTGAGCGCCGACGTGGGCGCCAACCTGGCCGCCCTCAGGTTTACGGGCGAGCGTTTGTCCCGGCAGGTTGTAATAGGCCCAATCGAGTTGGGTCCACTCGTAGCCGGCGTTGACGCCGCCATAGATACCGCTCCAGGTATATACGGGAACGGGGTCTGCCTTCACGGCTTTCACGGGTAAATCGGCTGCTAATGAAGCGCCGGTGCTCAAAATTGAAAGGCCGATAGCGAAAGCCAGCGTCTTCATTTGCAATATCCTTGATAAAAATCTGAATAAAATAATACCGACGATAGCGGTTCGGGCTGGCGGCGTCTGTGACGCGTTAAGCACAATGCCGAGGTAAGTTTGGGTGCCGCCCAATGGAAATCCCGGGCCGGGCTTCGCAGGCATCATCTTCGATGCGGCGTGCTTCCTCAATCGCATCAATGGGATTTCGTTCCTGACAGTCGGGATAGCATGCTGACGCAGCGTTCTCCTGCGCTGAAACCCGGCAGCTCGATGCTGCACCCTTGCACGTGTTTTTACAGGCTGACAGAGAACCCAGCACGCGAATCGTTCATTTTGCTAATACTCACCGCCGCATTCTCGTTGCAGTTCACGCAGAATCGCGCATTAGTTGTGCCAGCGTTGTTGAGCGCGCGGCTTGTATGCAATGGGCTAACTGTTGGGCGCTGAGGGCGTTGATCTTTGGAGCTTTCCTTCGCCACGACAGACTTGAGAGAAGTTTGCGAGCAGCGAGAAGTCGCTACCGCTAAATTTGGACCTGCTGTTGCGTTTGAACTCGGCCAAGTGATTGCGGAAATTGACGCGTCAACAGATTGCTCCGAGTACATCACGTTATTCAATGACGTTGTCCACAGGTCAGCAACCGAGCTTATGGTGCGGCTGAAATCCGGTTACAAACTGATCTTGAGGTCCGGCCATCCCCGCGATGCAAGTGTTATGCAGACCGATTGGGACAAAGTTACCCGAATTCGTATTCATGAGCTGAGACCCGATGAATAGTGGCGATTTCCATCCGAACTGGTTCTCCAAGCCGGGAGACACGCTCTCGAACTTGTTGTCGCGCAAATCAGTCACGCTAGATGCGTTTGCAAAAGACACTGATTGGGGAGTGGATAGAGTCAGGGGATTGTTAGAAGGATCGATCAAGATCGATGATTCAATCGCTGCAAAACTAGCCCATCACTTAGGTGGAACCAAACAGTTTTGGCTAAATCGACAGGCCTCCTACGATAAAGCCCTTAATCGCGCGGTTGATTCCGTACCTGTTGCTGAGCGTGATCTTTGGCTAAAGCAGTTCCCCCAGAGCGATATCGCCAGCTATGGGTGGGTGAATAAATCCGTCAATCGAAAGGAAGCTTTAAAGGCTTACCTTTCGTATTTTTCAGTCAATGGTCCAAGCGAGTGGCATTCGCGGTACGCAACGATATTTGAAGACTTCGCTTTCAGAACATCACCCTCGATGCAATCGAAAATCGGGCCCTTGTCTGCGTGGCTTAGGCGCGGAGAGATTGAGGCCGATTTACTTCAGTGCAAACCTCTTTCTATCTCGACGCTTAAATCAAATGTCGACGATATGAGAAAACTAACGAAAGTAAAAAATCCAACTTACTTTCTCCCCCGTTTGCGGAATCTTTGCGCCGACGCAGGTGTCGCAGTTGTGTTCGTGAGAGCACCGTCTGGTTGTCGTGCAAGTGGTGCGACCCGCTATCTATCTTCCGACAAAGCAATGATAATTCTGAGCTTCAGGCATCTGTCGGACGATCAGTTTTGGTTCACTTTCTTCCATGAACTCGGCCACGTAATTTTGCACAGCCCCTCGCAGACATTTGTAGACGACGGAATGGAAGGTAAAAGTGAGCAAGAGATAGAGGCGAATGCTTTCGCAGCAGACATCCTAGTCCCTCGCGAGCGACGCGAAGAATTATCCGACCTAAAACCGGGCAGTCAGTCGGTCATCCGATTTGCTACGTCCATCGGCATAGCGCCGGGCATCGTTGTGGGGCAACTTCAGCACTCAGGCATTATTCGACGAAATCAGTTGAATTTTCTGAAGCGATATCATCGGTGGGACGCAATCGCTTCTGCGGTTAACTAGCCGAGAAAATGGACAAATTTAGAAGGGCTTTTTTGCCAGTTGCAGAGAGCATCTTCCATTACTTGCATTCCGACGTTTAACGCAGCGTCCAACTTATCAAGCAGGTCTTGCATTGATGGAACGTCGATAGCGGCGTCGGGATCATTTGCGATAAGAAGTCTTACTCCTTTGCGAGGACCAGTCGCGCCATCTAGGTAGGCCGAGCCAGGCTCGATTGGAGCTAAATCTAATCTTCCCAACATAGCCAAAAAGTCGAATTTTCCTAACCGGCCAAAACGAGCGATATGCATGTCGTTATAGAATTTATCGAAGATTTGGTGCGGATTGTTGCCGCCAGCCTGTACTAACTGCGAAAAGCGAGCCCGATGGCTCGGGCCAATCCATGAGATGTAACTCTCAATTACACTTGCTGTGCCTTTGTTCGACGCAGTCTTAAGAGATTCGTACTTTCTGTGATTGCTAAACGCTCCACCGATCTTTGATTCGTTTTTTGAAAGCCATGCCCTGAAGGCCGGAGGATCTGCGCTGACTGCTACCCACGTCCAAGTCTTTTTACCAAGCCCCGAATAGACATCGATCAGCCTTTTCCACTTATGCCTTCCATGCTTGCCGAAATGGGTGGCAAGGAAAATGAGCCAAACAGCTTCGTCAATATTTCCCATTTTGTGGTGAAATATTGCGGCTCGCTCTGGGTCAAACAACGGATCGTTGGGATCGGCTCTGCGTGGATCAATAGGCCTTTTCAGTTGAGCTTGCGTGTAGTCGAGGCGTCGTATGCTCGCTACCATTTGTAGCGCCAAGGTGTGTGTTCGCTGCCTATCCGGAATTCCTAGCAAGGGAATCTCGTTGTTCGAGAACTCCCACAGCGCAGTTTCAATTCTTTGAATCTGCTTTTGTCTAGAAGGCCACATTAATTGTCTCTAGGTTCGAAAAGTGTGGGCTGTGCTGATTGACGTCGCTTGCGTGGTTTCATCGAAACGCGTGTATCGACGTAGACACTGTATCGCTTAAAGGCCATGGACTCTTTGAGATCAGCGATCTGCGCCTCGTCGCCTGTTGCTCGGAAAATCTGAAGCAGCCTCACCAAGTCTCGCCAATATTCATCAATCGGAAGCGATGACGCGGTAAGCTGCTCGCCTGTACGAACGCGCTCTTCAGCTTCCGACAGAATGCGCAATGATGGCCAAGGATCACCAATCGGCATTGGCGGCATTTCTATACGTGGTTGGACCGCTTCATCAATGTACAACTTGGCACCAGAAAAATCAGACTCGTACAAATGCATGCTGCCGACGAAGTGCTTGTAAGTCCCTAGTTCACAGTCAAGCGAGCGCGCCATAATTTCTTGCAACATCGTGAAACAGAAAACGTCATGCGGCAATCCTTTGTATGCATCGTTGGATCGCATGGTCACGACCATGTCGAACCGATTGTCCCTTATAAAAAATTGCAGAGTTGTCGTGCATGGAATTTCTTTGAAATTCGCTGTTAGATCCTCTGCATCGAACAATTGAATCACTGCTCGGCGAGTTTGAGGCCGCGCATGGAGTAAACCGAGTACATTCTGTATTTGGTCAATATTTCGGTGTCTAAACAGTCTGCGACCGTAGCCGCCGTGAACGGTTACCCCATCGTCGCTTTCTTGTTCGTACCGAGGAATATAATAAGCAACAAAATCTAATCGGTTGTTGCGTGAGAAATACCAAAGAAGCTCTCCCAACGAGCTAAATGGCTTTCCTCGCGTTTCAGTTCGACTCAACCGTGCACGAGGCTTCGTTATTTCAAGGAGTACGCCAATTGCTTCTACGGTTTTGCCACGAGATGCAGCGACAGAAGCGGATTGCGTAAGGAGACTCGGATATAGCTTACGGAGAACGTCATCCAATGTTTCCTGAACAATTTCCATGTATAGCTGCCTGTTTAAGCATAGGCTGCAAAATTGTCTCAGCCACGCGGGTGCCGACTTGCTTGAGAGAGGCTAACCAAGTGAAAGCAAAATAGCGGGGCTAATTAATCTTCGTACATGTACCTCCACCCATACTTGGGGTGTTTTCGTTGTCGTCGCTCCCGTCAACGTATCCGATGGCGTACCAAGTCAAGAACCGATTCGCTTTTAGGTTGAAACGGTAGCCACTCAATGATGATGTACAGAATGCATTCTCGTATTCATCAATGGACACCGGCAATTTCGCGTTGCTCGTATTGTGGCAAGGGCGGGATGTGTTTTTTCCGGCCTCCGTCAAACTTATCTGAAAATCTTTGTACTTTGTGGGTGGCAGAGAAGGCACATATGGCGGTTCCTCTCGCTCTTGGAGAAACCTTAGCTTGAGCACAAATTTTTCGGATGGTCGAAACTTCGCGCTGCCCCATTGTTTCGAGAAGGAATCGTAACTTATTCCGCCCGAAAACAGTACTGTGCAAAAGTAGGCCGCATCCTCAGATGGGAGTGAAAACGCCGGTGTTTGGGTACTGAGCGATATCGCTCCAAAAACTGCCGCACGGAGCGCAAGTTTAGCAAATGAGCAGAAAATTCCGAATAAGCGCTGACGAGTCGAAAGCATAAAAAGCCTCAGGCAATATGCTGACAATTCATTGACGTTAAAGAAGTTCGTGAGTTCGGCCCTGCTAAGTCGTTGAAATATTGGAGGCCACGACCAGAATTGAACTGGTGTACACGGTTTTGCAGACCGTTGCGTAACCACTCCGCCACGTGGCCTCACAGGCCGGACTAGTTACAAGGGCGCAGGCGCTTATGCAATCGTCCCGTGGCGGAACGGGTCCATTGCGGCCATTTGGCACCCAAATCCGCTTCTGATGGTGAATTCGGCGATAGTGCCGGTCCTTTACGATCCGCTCTCTACGATTCGCTCTCTAAGAACCGCTCTTCGCGTTGCTTGCCGCGATCACCTTCATGAGGTCCGCGACGGGAAAGCCGCTCCGGTTCATGGTGCACAGGACGTCGATCATCTGGTCGCTCGGTTCGTTCGCCGACATCAGGGCCGCGCGGACTTCGGACGGCAGATCGTCGAACTCGTCCATCTGCCGCCGCATCGTCGACAGTCTGCTTGCAGACAGGTCTCCCTGTTCCGAGCCCGGCGCGGGTTTGCCCGCAGATGGTGTCTGGTCGCGCTTCATTTGAATGTGTTCGCTGCCACGTCGTAGGTCCAGGTCAGGCGTCCGTTGGTGAAAACCACTAAGCGAAATCCGAGATCGCGCGCCTTGTTGAAGATATTCCCGGACCGGGCAAGGTTAAGGACCGTCGGCCGATCCATCTTGAAATACTTGTAGTTCAGCACCGTCTCGTGATCGCCGGACGTGCCGATGTCCATCGCAAGTCCTCTGCGCAACATCTGCTTGCTGGTCGTGATCGCGAACTGCTTACGGCCCTCAACGTTCTCGGCGAGCGAATCGAGCCGGGCGCTGATGTTGGTCGCGCCATGTTTGCGGACGTATTCACGCTCATTCTTCTGCATCGCCGCCAAGAGTTTCTTCGCGCGCGGAGCCTCCGGTGCGGAATCATCGATTTTTCCGAGATCGGCTTTGGCAGCGTAGTAATCGGCCAGGGCGGGAAGCTTCTGTGTGCGCCTGGCCGAATAATCGCTCAGCGCCTTCATGATGGCGGCGGCGCGCTCGACCACTTTCTTGCGCTTCGGCGCGGGCTGATCGGAGGCCGCAGCCGCTGCGGGCGCCGGGGTCTGTGCCGCCGCCGGCGCGATACCTGCGCCGATTAACAATACAGCCAGCGGGAGGCCGCAAAGCCGGGTGCGGAGAGGGTGTCTCGTTGCGCTGCCTGTCATGTGCCCCGCTTCAGCCGTTCAGGTGCCGTTACCACGGCGATCGCATATCATAACAAGACTTGAACCGGACCTGCAGGCTTGCATCGCATGCGGCCTTGCAGCAAATATGTGCCGCGCTGGCCACACCCCGCTGGCCGATGATCCATTCGGTGTTCCTGTCTTGAGGCTATCCCATGTCTGATTTCACGACCTCTCGGCAGTATATGGTCGACTGTCAGGTGCGGCCGAGCGACGTGACCGATCTGCGGATCATCGATGCGATGCTCGCCGTGCCGCGAGAGAATTTCGTGCCGCAGAGCAAGCGCCTGATCGCCTATCTGGATCTCGATATTGATGTCGCGGCGGACGGTCAGCCGAAGCGCTGCCTCATCAAGCCGGCAGTTCTCGCAAAAATGCTCCAGGCGGCGACGATCTCCGAAACCGACCGCGTCCTGGTGGTCGGCTGCGCCACCGGCTATTCGGCGGCGGTCGTGGCGCACCTCGCGGCGCAGGTCTTTGCCACCGAGCCCGATCCGGCGCTCGCCAATGCGGCGGCGAGAAATCTTGCCGATCTGGGCCTCGCCAATGTGACCGTCAGCACGGCAGAGCCGGCCGAGGGCGACAGGGCCCACGCGCCCTACGATGTCATCGTCATGGACGGCGCCACGGAAGTGGAACCTCACAAGCTGTATGAGCAGTTGAAGATGGGTGGACGGCTGGTGGGCGTGTTCGCGACCAGCCAGCCCCCCCGTGCCACATTGATCGCCCGGTCTCCGGCCGATTTCGGCAGCCGGGTCCTTTTTGACGCAACCGCGCCGGTTTTGACCGGCCTGGAACGTCGTCCAGCCTTCACATTCTAGCTTTCGGCGCACGTCTTCTAGGGTTGTTTTCCTAGGACTGCGACAGTGTGGCAGCAATGTCCCATCCGCACTGTTTCGGCAGTGAGTGCCTGCGCCGGGGTTTCACCAAGATGAACCGATGCATAGACTGACGCGGTACGGGCACAGGCGACTCAGCTACCCGGTTTTCGCGCGCCCTGATGGCGAGTGTAGAGCCGGTTTGGGGATAGAAGTGATGCAAGCTAAATATCGGAAGAAACTCAGTGCGGGTGTCGCCCTGGCGACGCTTCTGCTGTGCCCGGTCATGACGGTCCCGGTCATGGCTGACACGATCGAGGCCGCGCTGGTTCGTGCCTATCAGAACAATCCACAATTGAACGCGCAGCGCGCATCGGTCCGGGCGACGGACGAAAGCGTGCCGCAGGCCCTGTCGGGTTATCGCCCGCGTGTCGCGGTGACCGCCAGCGCGGGAACGCAGTACACCGAAACGCAGACCAACACGCAGATCGGCGGCCGGCTCAGCGAAATCGGGCTTCGCGGCGTGAATGCGCCGCGCTCGGTCGGTGCGACCCTCAGCCAGACGCTGTACAACGGCGGCCAGACCGGCAACCGCACCCGCGCCGCTGAAAGTCAGGTCTCGGCTGCGCGCGAAGGCTTGCGCGTGCTCGAACAGACCGTGCTGTTCTCGGCGGCGACCGTCTACATGGATTACCTTCGCGATTCGGCGATCGTCGAGGTGCAGAAGAGCAACGTCCGTGTGCTCGAACAGACGCTCAAACAGACTCGCGATCGCTTCAATGTCGGCGAAGTCACACGCACCGACGTCGCGCAGTCCGAAGCCCAGCTCGCCGCAGGCCGCACGCAGCTTCTGACGGCAGAATCGAATCTGACGACGACGCGCGCGAACTTCCGCCGCATCATCGGCAACGAGCCTTCCAACCTTGCGGCCGGATCGCCCGTCGATCGTTTCCTGCCGCCCACGCTGGCGGGTGCGGTCGATCTTAGCCTTCTCGAAAATCCGAACGTCACCGCCGCGATGTACGGCATCGACGTGAGCTTCCTTCAGGTGAAGGTCAGCGAAGGCGCGCTGTTCCCGGTCGTCACTCTTCAAGGCAGCGTGCAGCAGTCCTATGAAAGCACGATGTCGACCTATAAGGCGTTCGGTGCATCCGCCGTCGCGCAGTTGACCGTGCCGGTCTATCAGGGCGGCGCCGAATACTCACTGATCCGCCAGTCGAAAGAAACGCTGGCGCAGCAGCGCCTCAACCTCGAACAGGTTCGCGACCAGACCCGTGCCACCGTGGCGCAGGCCTGGGGCCAGCTCGTTGCCGGCAAGGCGCAGGTGCAGTCCGCGCAGGCGCAGGTGACGGCATCTGAAATCGCCCTGAACGGCGTTCGCGAAGAGGCGAGGGTTGGGCAGCGCACGACACTCGACGTCCTCAACGCCCAGCAGGCGCTGGTCAACGCGCGTGTCGCGCTCGTCACGGCGCAGCACGATCGCGTCGTCGCGTCCTACAGCGTGCTGAACTCCATCGGACGTTTGTCGCCGACCGTTCTGAAACTCGCCACCAACGTCTACGATGCAGGCGTCCACTATCATCAGGTTCGCGATAGCTGGTTCGGCGTACGGACACCTGACGGCCGCTAAATTGCGCTAGCTTGAATCGGCATTCGCGTCGCGATCCCATGTATGGGACGGGCGCGGATGCCTGAATCAGTTTCGCCGTGCCGACGGTTAACCGTCTCTCATCAGCGCTGTGATCAACCGGCCGAGTTCGTCGCCCGTTGCTTGCAATCAATTGTTGCCATGACATACCGTTCTGAAGGATCGCAAAGCGATTCGTGACGTTGGTGTGCGGCTATTGCAGGTCCCTCAGGTGAACCTTGCAGCCGATGGGGTGGAGTCCGAGATGTCGCAACCGGCAAAGGCGCAGGAGCCCTCAATGGAGGAGATTCTCGCGTCGATCAGGCGCATCATCTCCGATGACGAGGCCAAGCCGGCAGCGGGAGCTGCTCCGGCTGCCGCTGCTCCCGCAGCCGCGCCTGCTGCGCCTCAGAAAACGGAGGTTCCCAAAGCTGAGATGTCGCGGCCCGCGCCCGCGCGTCCCGTGATGACCGGCATTCCGCCATCCAGGATCGCGCCCAAGCCCGCGGCTGCTCCTGCGCCCGCACCGGCGCCGGTGGCAAAGAACAGCCAGGCCGAAATCGATGCGATGATGGCAAGCTTCGATGCGCCTGCTGTCCCGGCGAAAGCCGCCGAGCCGGAGCCGGAAGAGGACGCCGATGTGTTCGAATTGACCGAACAGATGGCCGTGCCCGAACCGCCACCGTCATTCAACAAGATCGAGCCCGAGGACGATCTGGAGTTCACCGAGTCGCCGATGGTTCAAGCACCCCAACAACGGTCGCCTGTCATGGAAGCGCCTTCATTCACCGAACGGGCGCAGCCACAGCGTGAGATGCCGACGCAGCAGATTCTGTCGGGATCGACGGTCTCGGCGGTCGAGTCCGCGTTCAACACGCTGGCGAATACCGTTCTCAGCAACAACGCCCGGACCCTCGAGGATCTCGTCAAGGAGATGCTCCGTCCGATGCTGAAATCCTGGCTGGACGACAATCTGCCCAATCTGGTGGAGCGGATCGTCAAGGCCGAGATCGAGCGGGTCTCCCGCGGCCGGTGATTTCGGCGATTCAGGCCTAAATCCTCCATATTCCGAGTGGTTGACTTGAGCCGCGCCGGGGGCTTTCTAGGGCGCGATGAAATCGGATTGGACCGCGATTTCGTCATTGTGAGCAGCGCCAGCGACGAAGCAATCCAGCTTCCTTTGCCCAGCGCAATCCTGTCCGGATTGCTTCGCTTCGCTCGCAATGACGGCAATGTTCCAGCCCTGATCCACTCCTTTTGATTGCAGTGTGATGATCGAGAAAAACTACCAGCCCGCCGAGATCGAAAACCGCATCGCGAAGGCGTGGGAAGACGCCGGCGCGTTCAGGGCTGGGCGGCCGGAGCGGCGCGACGCCGAGCCGTTCACGATCGTCATTCCGCCGCCGAACGTCACCGGCTCGCTGCATATGGGCCACGCGCTCAACAACACGCTGCAGGACATCCTGTGCCGGTTCGAGCGGATGCGCGGCCGCGACGTGTTGTGGCAGCCGGGAACGGACCACGCGGGCATCGCCACGCAGATGGTGGTGGAACGCCAACTGATGGAGCGGCAGGAGCCTGGCCGCCGCGACATGGGCCGTGCGAAATTCCTCGAGCGTGTGTGGCAGTGGAAGGCCGAATCCGGCGGCACCATCGTCAATCAGCTCAAGCGCCTCGGTGCATCGTGCGACTGGTCGCGCGAACGCTTCACCATGGACGAGGGCCTGTCACGCGCGGTCGCCAAGGTGTTCGTCGAACTCTACGCGCAGGGCCTGATCTACAAGGACAAGCGTCTGGTCAACTGGGACCCGAAGCTGCTGACCGCGATCTCCGATCTCGAAGTGCAGCAGATCGAGGTGAAGGGCAGCCTCTGGCATCTGCGCTATCCGCTGGAAGGCAAGCAGTTCAATCCCGAGGACGCATCCACGTTCATCGTGGTCGCGACCACGCGGCCTGAAACCATGCTTGGCGACACGGCTGTCGCCGTGAATCCCGATGACGAGCGCTACAAGCATCTGGTCGGCAAGCACGCCGTGCTGCCACTGGTCGGACGTCTTATTCCGATCGTCGCCGATGAGTATTCCGATCCCGAGAAGGGTTCGGGCGCGGTGAAGATTACCCCTGCGCACGATTTCAACGACTTCGAGGTCGGCCGCCGTCACAATCTGCGGCTCATCAGCGTGCTCGATCAGGAAGCGCGCATGTCGCTCTCCGCCAACGAGGACTATCTGCGCGACCTGCCGGAAGCCGCGCTCATCTTCGCCGAAGAACTGCACGGCAAGGACCGCTTTGCCGCGCGCAAGCTGATTGTCGCGAAGCTGGAAGAGGCGGGCTTCCTGGAGAAGATCGAACCGAACACCCATATGGTGCCGCACGGCGACCGCTCCGGCGTGGTCATCGAGCCGTATCTCACCGACCAGTGGTATGTCGACGCCAAGACGCTGGCCGCGCCCGCGATTGCAGCGGTGCGCAGCGGCGAGACCGCGTTCGTGCCGAAGAACTGGGAGAAGACCTACTTCGAGTGGATGGAGAACATCCAGCCGTGGTGCATCTCGCGCCAGCTCTGGTGGGGTCATCAGATTCCGGCGTGGTATGGACCGGACGGCAAGGTGTTCGTCGCCGAGACCGAAGACGAAGCGGTGGGCAAGGCGCTCGGCTATTACGTCGAGCAGGAGGTCATCACGGCGGAGCAGGGCCATGACATGGCGCTCGATCCGGCCAAGCGGGAAGGCTTCATCACGCGCGACGAAGACGTGCTCGACACCTGGTTCTCGTCGGCGTTGTGGCCGTTCTCGACGCTCGGCTGGCCCGACACCGACGTCGATGTGAAGCGCTACTACCCGACCAACGTTCTCGTCACGGGTTTCGACATCATCTTCTTCTGGGTCGCCCGGATGATGATGATGGGCATGCACTTCATGAAGGACGTGCCATTCCCGACCGTCTACATCCACGCCCTCGTCCGCGACGAGAAGGGCGCCAAGATGTCGAAGTCGAAAGGCAACGTCATCGATCCGCTGCATCTGATCGACGATTACGGCGCCGACGCGCTGCGTTTCACGCTGGCGGCGATGGCGGCGCAGGGCCGCGACATCAAGCTTTCGACCCAGCGCGTCGAAGGCTATCGCAACTTCGCGACCAAGCTCTGGAACGCGTCGCGCTTTGCCGAGATGAACGGCTGCGCGCTGGCCGAGGGCTTCGATCCGGCGAAGACGAAGGAAACGCTCAACCGCTGGATCGCGCACGAGACCGCGCGCGCCACGCGCGAAGTCACCGAAGCCATTCAGGCCTATCGGTTCAACGACGCGGCGGGCATCATGTACCGCTTCGTCTGGAACATTTACTGCGACTGGTATCTTGAACTCGCCAAGCCCGTGCTGATGGGCGCGGACTCGCCGGCGAAAGCCGAGACGCAGGCCAGCATCGCCTGGGCGCGCGACGAAATCCTCAAGCTGCTGCATCCGTTCATGCCGTTCCTCACCGAGGAGCTTTGGGGCGTAACGGCGCAGCGTGATGGGCTGTTGGCGCTCGCCGAATGGCCGCTCAAGGCGTCGGCGGAAACGATCATTGAACCTGCGATCTCCGCCGATCCGCTGGCGATGCCGGTCGTGGTCATGCCTGCACCGGAAGCTGCACCCTTCAGCGATCCCGCCGCCGAAGCCGAAATCGGCTGGCTGATCGAACTGATCTCGGCGATCCGCTCGATGCGCGCGGAAATGAATATTCCGCCGGCAACGCTGTTCCCGCTGGTGTTGGTCGGCGCATCCGCCGACATCAAGGCGCGTGCGGAGCGCTGGAGCGATGTGATGAAGCGCCTTGCGCGGCTCGGCGACATTTCGTTTGCGGATCGTGCGCCGGACGGCTCCGTGCAGTTGCTGGTGCGTGGCGAGGTGGCTGCGATTCCGCTCAAGGGTGTGATCGATCTCGGCGCCGAGAAGGTGCGTCTCGACAAGGAGCTTGCGAAGGCAACCGCCGACATCCAGCGTGTCGATGCCAAGCTCGGCAACGAGAAGTTCGTCGCCAACGCGCCGGAAGAAGTCATCGACGAACAGCGCGAGAAGCGCGAGGAAGCGGAAAGCCGCAAGACGAAAATCCTCGAAGCGCTGGAGCGGCTCAAGGGCGCGGAATGACCTTGCAGCGGTCATCCTCGTTCAACGCGCTGCTTCTCCTCTGGCTCGCGGGAAACGGCCTGCGGCTGACGATCCTTGCCGTGCCGCCGGTGCTGGCGCTCATCATTCTGGATCTGAAGCTGTCCGGCACGGAAGTCGGAATCCTGAATGCGATTCCGGTTTTCCTGTTCGCGCTGGTCGCCGTGCCGGGCTCGCTGCTGATCGCGCGCGTCGGCGCCGTGCCTGCGCTGATCATCGGACTTCTGATCGCGGCAGCGGGTTCGGCGCTGCGCGGTTTCGCATCCGATCCATGGTTGCTCTACATCACGACGATCATCATGGCGGCGGGGATCGCGGTGATGCAGCCGTCACTTCCGCCGATCGTGCGTCAGTGGGTGCCGGACCGGATCGGCTTCGCAACGGCGGTCTATACCAATGGCCTTCTGTGCGGCGAAATCTTCCCGGTCATGCTCGCGGCTTTCATCGTACCGCTTCTCGCCGGAAGCTGGCGCGCGAGTCTGGTGCTCTGGTCGATTCCGCTGGTCGCGATTGCGCTCATCATTTTCCTGTTTCAGCCTGGCGGAAAGGATGCGCCGGTCTCGCGCCATCGTCTCTGGATGCCGGACTGGCGCGATCCGTTGCTCTGGAAGCTGGGCCTCATCATGAGCGCGCCCAACCAGCTCTACTTCTGCACCAATGCTTTTCTTCCCGGTTACCTCCTGCACACGGATCGCACCGAACTGATCGGCCCGGCGCTCACAGCGCTGAATGTCGGCCAGTTGCCCGCGTCGTTTCTTCTGCTGGTCATGGCGAGCCGATGGGAGCGCAGGAAATGGCCCTTGCTCTCTGCGGCTGCGCTCGGGATTGCAGGTATCGCCGGCATTCTGGTGTCCGGACACGCGTGGAGTCTGATCGGATCGGCGGCGATGATCGGCTTTGCCTGCGCCATCACACTGACTCTCGTGCTGGCATTGCCCGCACTGCTGGTTGCACCAGACGATGTGCCGCGAATGTCGGCGGGGATCTTCACGATGGGCTATGGCCTTGCGATGACGATCTCCGTTCTTGGCGGCGTCGTGTGGGATATCACCGGGAATGCTGCGTTTGCGTTTGTCCCGATCGCGGTGTGGATGTTGCCGCTCATTTTCTTCACGCTGAGAACGGACTTCTCGTCGCGCCGGGCCTGAACGGCTGCTGGTGAATTTGAGTCCAGCCAGCAGCGCATGGCTCGGCTGCCTGCGTTTTGATGGATGCTCTTTGGTGAGGCTGTCGCGCTTTTCTGGTTATGCAGGCGACGCATAACAAGTGCACGAGCTGTCGATCGCGATGTTGCCGCGAGGCAAATAGCCAAAATCTCCAAGCGCCGCCGCTACGTCACCATTCCGCCTTTTGCGGCGAAGTTCGTCACCATTTCGCCTTATGCCGGAAACGGCTTGCTCATGAATTTCGAGCCCTTCAGGCCATAGCGCCACGGCAGTTCCACCGCCTTGGTGATGCCGATGCGGATGCCGCTGACGATCTCCGGCTTGCGCGTCCGTGCGTAAATCGCAATCGGCGGCGCATCGAGCGCGAGGCCGTTGTGCTTGCCGGTCACCGCCATCGCCTCACAGAGTTTGCCGGGGCCCGAAGACAGCATTCGTTCGTCGTGCAATCCGCGCCGCCGCCGCATCGCCGGGATGCCGTGGGTCGGCTCGATCGCGCGGATCAATACCGCGCTGGCGGAGCCTTCCTTCTCGCAGACGAAGTTCATGCACCAGTGGATGCCGTAGGAGCGGTAGACGTAGAGAAATCCCGGAGGGCCGAACATCACCATGTTGCGCGGCGTCGGCCCGTTGAACGAATGCGCCGCAGGCTCGGTGTGGTGGTAAGCCTCGACCTCGACAATGATTCCGCCGACGCCGTCCACCAGCAGCGTTGCGCCGATCAGGTCGGGTGCCACGTCATGGACGCTGCGCGCGAAGAATTTACGCGTCAGCAGCTGTCCGGCAGGGGCTTGGGACTGTAGGTCAGCCATTTATGGGCAGGGGATAGGCGCGCAGGGCCATGCAGGACCGGTTGGAAACGTGATAGTCATTCCAAGGTAGCACGATGCGGGCGGCTTGCGCCAAGACATTGGCGGGCTTAGGTAAGTCTAAGGAAATCGCGGACTTTTCATGGTCACTTTGATCGATACGGTGTCGCCAAATCAGGTGCGCCCACGTCATCCGGAGAAGGTCAACCGGCCCGACGCCAAGTCGCCGGCCAAGCCCGACTGGATTCGCGTGCGCGCGCCGAATTCGCGCGGCTATGCCAACACCCGCAACATCGTCAAGGAAAACGGTCTCGTCACGGTGTGCGAGGAGGCGGGTTGCCCGAACATCGGCGAGTGCTGGGACAAGAAGCACGCCACCTTCATGATCATGGGTGACACCTGCACCCGCGCCTGCGCCTTCTGCAACGTCAAGACGGGAATGCCCGGCGCGCTCGACGCGTCGGAGCCCGAGCATGTGGCGCTGGCCGTATCGAAACTCGGCCTGAACCATGTCGTTATCACCTCGGTGGACCGCGACGATCTCGCCGACGGCGGCGCAGATCACTTTGCGAAAACCATCCGCGCCATTCGCGCGAGCTGTCCGACCACGACCATCGAAATCCTGACGCCGGACTTTCTCCGCAAAGAGGGCGCGCTGGAGCAGGTGGTCGCCGCCAAGCCCGACGTGTTCAACCACAATCTGGAAACCGTGCCGTCGCGCTATCTGACCGTGCGTCCCGGCGCGCGTTACTTCCATTCGATCCGGCTGTTGCAGCGGGTCAAGGAAATGGACCCGACCATCTTCACCAAGTCCGGCATTATGGTCGGTCTTGGCGAGGAGAGGCACGAAGTGCTGCAGGTGATGGATGATCTCCGCTCGGCGGATGTGGATTTCCTCACCATCGGCCAGTATCTGCAACCGAGCCTCAAGCATCATGCGGTGATGCGTTACGTGACGCCGGATGAATTCGGCGGCTATGAGAAGGTCGCCTACACCAAGGGCTTCCTGATGGTGTCGGCGAGTCCGCTGACGCGTTCGTCACATCACGCCGGCGAGGATTTCGCCAAGCTGCAGGCGGCGCGCGACGCGGCCAACCGCTAAGATTCAATCGTCATTGCGAGCGAAGCGAAGCAATCCATCTTTGGCCACAAGAGAAGATATGGATTGCTTCGTCACTTACGCTCCGCGCAATGACGGTACACAACCGTCAACAACCTTAGACCGCCACTTTTGGTTTTCGATGCCGCAGTTTTCCAACAAGCGCCGCGTTCGCCATAGCGCGGAGAAGATGTTCGATCTCGTCGCGGACGTCGAACGCTATCCCGAATTCGTGCCGATGTGTCAGGCGCTGAAGGTTCGCCAGCGCACGCAAAAGCCGGACGGTACCGAAGTCATTGTCGCCGATATGACGGTGTCGTTTCAGGTGGTCCGCGAAACCTTCACCAGCCGCGTGACGCTGGACAAGCCGAACCTGAAAATCCTTGTCGAGTACTTGCAAGGTCCGTTCAGCAAGCTTGAGAACCGCTGGACCTTCGAGGCGAAGTCCGAAAACGCCTGCGATGTCGGCTTCTTCATCGCCTACGAATTCAAGAGTCGGATGCTCGCGGTGCTGATGGGCGCGATGTTCGACGCCGCTTTCCAACGCTTCGCCGCGGCGTTCGAGAAACGCGCGGATGCGGTCTATGGGCCGCCGCGCGTGGCCGCTTCTTGATCGGGGGCTGTGGTCCGCGGGCCATCTCAGTCAGCATTTTCAGCGCTTCGACCACTGACTGCTCGCGGACATTGCTGCGGCCGACCGCGCCGAAGCGGCATTCCTTGTGAGCAATACGGCCATCGCGTGCCGCGACCGCCAGATACACCAGCCCGACGGGTTTTCCAGGCGTTGCGCCGCCGGGGCCCGCGATGCCTGTGATCGAAACCGCCAGATCGACATCGGCATGTTCAAGTGCGCCAAATGCCATGGCGGTCGCGGTTTCCTTGCTGACGGCGCCGAATGTTTCCAGCGTCGAGGTTTCGACGCCGAGCATCGCGTGCTTGGCTTCGTTGGAATAGGTGATGAAACCGCGATCGACCACATCGGAAGAGCCGGGAATTTCGGTGAGTGCCGCAGCGACGAGACCTCCCGTACAGGACTCGGCGGTCGCAATGGTCAGCTTGCGCATCCGGCACAGATCCAGCAGCGAGCGGGAGAGGGCGCGGATGGTGCTGCCGCTCATGTCAGTTGCTCCCGCTTTCATCCCACGGAAGGCGGATCGTTGCGGCCGCCGTTGCGGCGATGCCCTCCTGGCGGCCGGTGAAACCGAGCCGCTCGCTTGTCGTTGCCTTCACGGCCACGCGTGACTGTGGAAGCCCGGTGATCTCGGCGATTTTCGCACGCATCTCATCGCGCAGCGGGCCGATCTTTGGTGCTTCGCAAATCATCGTCACTTCGAGATGTGCGATCCTTCCGCCGCGCTGATGCACGAGGCTGACCGCATGTTTAAGGAACTGGTCTGAGGCCGCACCCTTCCATTTCGGATCGCTTGGCGGGAAGTGCGAACCGATGTCGCCGTCGGCCAATGCGCCGAGGATGGCGTCGACAATCGCATGCAGTCCGACATCGCCGTCGGAATGGGCGAGAAAGCCGCGATTGAAAGGCACGCGAACGCCGCACAGCATCAGATGGTCGCCGTCGGTGAGCGCATGGACGTCGTAGCCAGTGCCGGTGCGGATATCGCCCAGCATGGCGCCAAGGCGCGCTTCCTCGCGTGCGAAGTCTTCCGGTGTGGTCAGCTTCATGTTGGCAGCATCACCTTCAAATGTTGCGACGGTCAATCCCGCCCATTCAGCGATCGCCGCGTCGTCGGTGAAATCGTCGCGCCCCTCGCGCGCGGCGCGCCGATGGGCATCGAGAATGGTGTCGAATCGAAACGCCTGCGGTGTTTGCGCGATTCGCAAATTCGCACGATCCGGTGTCGCCTGGATGGCGCCGGTTGCATCGACGACCTTGATGGTATCGGTCACCGGCACGACGGGAATCGCTGCACCCGTGATCAGCGCCGCATCGATCGCGCGCGAGATCACCTTGTCGGTGACGAAGGCGCGCGCGGCGTCGTGAATAAGAACGATATCCGGCGCCTCGCTTGCGAGCGCCTCGAGTCCGGCACGAACGGACGCCTGCCTTGTAGCGCCGCCATTCACCGGCGTCTGATATTTGAGATGGCTAACCGCCTGATCGAAAATATCGGCGTCATCCGGATTGCGGACCGGCTGAACGGCAAAAACGTCCGGATGGGTACAAAATGGCTCCATCGCCCTCGAAAGGACGGTTTTGCCGCCGATTGATCGGTATTGCTTGGGGCCTCCGGTCCCGGCGCGAAGTCCGCGGCCGGCAGCGACGATAATGGCGGCAGTCCGTTTTTGGTTTGGCATGAATATTTGACGACCGTCAGAGCAGGGTGGCTGAGCCCGTTGTTGGCAGCTTTGGGTGCTGCACTTACCATATTCGGGCGGGGAACAGCATGATTCCGCAACCCTGTGAAGAATTTGGAAGAATTGTTGCGCCGCACTTGCAAGCCTGCCGGAATTGGCTAAAGTGTAGGCATGCTTTCAGTATGCTTAGAAATTAAGCTGTTTGATCTCCGCAACGAGGCGGGGTTCGGCAAAAAACGAAAAGAACAGTGATCGGTATGGGTCCGGTAAGTCAGCCAACACTGACCATTGGCGGTATCGAGGTCGCAAATCGCGTCCTTCTCGCACCGATGTCCGGCATCACCGATGCTCCATTCCGGCGCATCGCTGCCGAGCTTGGGGCCGGTCTTGTCGTATCGGAAATGACTGCCAGCGACGATCTCGCGCGAGGCCGCCCAATGTCGGTTCTTCGTTGCGAGGCGGCCGGTATCGGCCCGCACGTAGTTCAGCTCGCCGGCTGTGAAACCCACTGGATGACCGAAGGCGCGAAGATCGCGGAAGCCGCCGGTGCAGACATCATCGATATCAACATGGGCTGTCCCGCGCGGCATGTCACGGGCGGCCAGTCCGGCTCCGCGCTGATGCGCGATCTTGATCACGCGCTTCGTCTCATCGACGCCACGGTATCCGCTGTCAGCGTCCCGGTGACGTTGAAGATGCGGCTGGGCTGGGATGACAAGTCGCTGAATGCTCCGGAGCTGGCGCGCCGCGCCGAAGCGGCGGGCGTCAAGATGATTACCGTGCACGGGCGCACCCGCTGTCAGTTCTACAAGGGAAGCGCCGACTGGACCGCCGTGCGGCCGGTCAAGGACGCGGTCACAGTGCCTGTGGTCGTCAATGGCGACATCACCTCGTTTGAGCAGGCTGCGATCGCGCTCGAAGCGTCCGGCGCAGACGCCGTGATGATCGGGCGGGGAGCGCAGGGTCAGCCATGGTTGCCGGGACAGATCGCGCGCCGTCTCGATGGCGGCGCAGCAGAATCGGTACCGCACCTCCGTGAGCAACTGGATCACGTCTGCAAACTCTACGATCAGGTCGTTGATCATTACGGATCGCGCATCGGTTCGCGTCATGCGCGTAAGCATCTGGGCTGGGCACTCGATGTTGCTGCGAAGGGCAGCGCCGCATCCGCGGACGTGCTCAAGCGTTGGCGCCAGACCATCCTGACAGCGACCGATCCAGCTCACGTTCGCCGCTCCCTTCACGATGCCTTTGGCGAGTTTTCCTGGAGCGCTGCTGCATGAGCAACGTCGCTGAACGACGCGTTCCGCAACTCGCTAACAGCGATGCGATTCTGAACGCGCTCCCGAATCCGGTGATGCTTGTCGCGCCGGACGGCAAGATACTGGATGCGAATATCGCAGCGGAATCGTTCTTTGAAACGTCGATCCCGCATTTACAGCGTCAGATGTTGCGCGAACTGGTGCCATTCGGCAGCCCGCTGCTCGCGCTGATCGATCAGGTGCGCCGTACCGGCTCGGCTGTAAACGAATACAAAGTCGATCTTGGCACACCTCGCATCGGCGGCGATCGTCAGGTCGATCTCCATGTCGCACCGCTCAGCGAGCACCCCGGCCATATCGTGGTGATGCTTCAGGAACGCACCATCGCCGACAAGATGGACCGGCAGTTGACTCATCGCAGCGCCGCCCGCTCGGTGATCGCGCTGGCCGCGATGCTGGCGCATGAAATCAAAAACCCGCTGTCGGGCATTCGCGGTGCCGCGCAATTGCTCGAACAGGCAGCTTCGCCGGAAGACCGTACGCTGACACGCCTGATCTGTGACGAGGCGGATCGCATTGTGACGCTTGTCGATCGCATGGAGGTGTTCGGCGATGAGCGCCCCGTGGCGCGCGGTCCGGTCAACATCCATTCGGTATTCGATCATGTGAAGCGGCTCGCCCAGTCCGGCTTCGCGCGCAATATCAAGTTCGTCGAGGAGTATGATCCGTCATTGCCGCCTGTGCTGGCCAATCAGGATCAACTGATTCAGGTATTCCTGAATCTCGTGAAGAATGCGGCCGAGGCCGTCTCCGATCTCGGGACCGATGGTGAAATTCAGTTGACCACGGCATTCCGGCCGGGTGTGCGTCTCTCGGTGCCTGGCAAGAAGTCACGTGTGTCGTTGCCGCTGGAATTCTGCGTGAAAGATAATGGACCCGGCGTGCCGGACGATCTGTTGCCAAATCTGTTCGATCCGTTCGTGACCACCAAGCCGACCGGCAGCGGTCTTGGCCTCGCGCTCGTCGCCAAGATCGTCAACGATCATGGCGGCATCATCGAATGTGAATCCCAGCCGCGAAAAACGGTTTTTCGCGTGCTGCTGCCGATGTTCAATCCAACCAAAAACAACAATCCCAACCACAGCAATAGCGACGGGCGCCCGGGAACGCTCTCGCATGCCTCACAGACCGCAGATGAGGAATAAATAACAATGCCCGCAGGTAGCATACTTGTCGCTGACGACGACACCGCCATCCGTACCGTTCTCAATCAGGCGCTGTCCCGCGCCGGATATGAGGTGCGGCTGACAGGCAATGCCGCCACGCTCTGGCGTTGGGTGAGCCAGGGTGAGGGCGATCTGGTCATCACCGACGTCGTGATGCCCGATGAGAATGCGTTCGATCTGCTGCCGCGGATCAAGAAGATGCGCCCGAACCTCCCGGTCATTGTCATGAGTGCGCAGAACACTTTCATGACAGCAATCAGGGCATCGGAGCGCGGCGCCTACGAATATCTGCCGAAGCCGTTCGACCTCAAGGAACTGATTGCGATCGTCGGCCGCGCGCTGTCGGAGCCGAAGGAGCGCCCGGCGGCTGTGAAGGACGAGGGCGAGTTCGATTCGATTCCGCTTGTCGGACGCTCGCCGGCGATGCAGGAAATCTACCGTGTCCTCGCGCGTCTGATGCAGACCGATTTGACGGTGATGATCTCCGGTGAGTCCGGCACCGGCAAGGAACTGGTCGCACGCGCGCTGCATGATTACGGCAAGCGCCGCAACGGCCCGTTCGTTGCCGTGAACATGGCCGCCATTCCGCGCGATCTGATCGAGTCCGAATTGTTCGGACACGAGCGCGGCGCATTCACCGGGGCGAATGCCCGCGCGACCGGCCGGTTCGAGCAGGCCGAAGGCGGGACGCTGTTCCTCGACGAAATCGGCGATATGCCGATGGAAGCACAGACCCGCTTGCTGCGTGTACTGCAGCAGGGCGAATACACGACGGTTGGCGGGCGCACGCCGATCAAGACCGATGTGCGGATCGTCGCCGCCAGCAACAAGGACCTGCGCATTCTCATTCAGCAGGGCCTGTTCCGCGAAGATCTGTTCTTCCGCCTCAACGTCGTTCCGCTGCGGCTGCCGCCGCTGCGCGAGCGGATTGAGGATCTGCCCGATCTGATCCGGCACTTCTTTGCGCTGGCGGAAAAGGATGGCTTGCCGCCCAAGAAGCTCGATGCGCAGGCGCTGGAGCGGCTGAAGCAGCATCGCTGGCCGGGCAACGTGCGCGAGCTTGAAAACCTCGCACGCCGCCTTGCCGCGCTCTATCCGCAGGATGTCATTACGGGCTCGGTGATCGAAGGCGAACTGGCACCCCCTGCCGTGGTGTCAGGCGGCAGCATGCCGCAGAGCGTGGACAACCTCGGAGGCGCGGTGGAGATGTACCTTGCGTCGCACTTCGCCGGCTTCCCGAACGGGCTGCCGCCGCCGGGGCTCTACCATCGGATCCTGAAGGAAATCGAAGTCCCGTTGCTCACGGCCGCGCTGGCGGCGAATCGGGGAAACCAGATCAGGGCGGCGGACCTCCTTGGATTGAACCGGAATACCCTCCGCAAGAAGATTCGGGACCTCGATATTCAGGTCTACCGCAGCGGCGGCTAGGACCCGTTTGCGGCTTCGCCGGGCCCGTTTTGACAGCGCGTCCGTTCCGATCCCGGTTTGCCACCGAGTGGCATTCCGGTGACGGAGGGGACAGGCGGAAGCGTACCGTCCAGCTTAGAAGCAATTGAAGGCGCAATTCGTCACGGACCTGCGCCTAGGAAATGTCGCAATTCAGCAACATTGTGATATGATTGCATCACTGGTCGGGGCACCCCGCCTCGTACCGGCAAAATTGGCCTGACACGATCCCCGCATGACAGCAGCAGAGGCGTCGGCCCAAACCCTCGACCCAACCGTCGCCGAGCCTCACAGCCGGCCATGGCACCGGCTATTGGCTCCGTTCGCCGTCGGCCTGGCGCTCCTCTCGGCATTCCTGACCTTCGTGGTGCTGACCGGACTGACCCCGATCGCACCGACCCACGAAATCGTCGTCACCTTCCTCCTGATTAATGGCGCCACGATCCTGCTGCTGCTGGCGATCATCGCCCGCGAGGTCTGGCAGGTCGTTCAGGCTCGCCGCCGTGGCCGCGCCGCTGCGCGCCTGCATGTCCAGATCGTCAGTCTGTTTTCGGTGATCGCAGTTTTGCCTGCAGTGCTGGTTTCGATCGTGGCCAATGTCACCATCGACCGCGGCCTCGACCGGCTGTTCTCGGTGCGCACCCGTGCGGTGATCGAGAACTCGCTGATCGTGGCCAACGCCTACGTCTACGAGCACGCGCAGCTCATTCGCGGCGATATCATCGGCATGTCGAACGATATCGCACGCGCGCGGCCCCTTTACGATCAGGATCGTCAGACTTTCCGCAGCGTACTGACGTCGAGCGCGACCTCCCGCAATCTGCCCGGCGCCATGATCATCGACAAGGATCGCAACATTCTTGAAACGGCAGCGACCGGTATCCGGCAGGATTTCCAGACCCCCGCCGCGGATTTTCTGAAGAACGTCACCGAGGATGAGCCTCAGATCGCCGTCTTTATCGAACAGAACTACGTCGCCGCGGTCATTCGCCTGCGCGCGTTTCAGGACAGCTTTCTTTACGTGGCGCGCATTCTCGATCCGCGCGTCGTTGCGCAGTTGCAGCAGACGCAAGCGAGTGTGAAGGAATACGCCGAGCTCGAATCGCGGCGTCTCGGAATTCAGGTCGCCTTCGCGCTGATGTTCACCGTGATCGCGCTGACGGTTCTGATGTCATCAGTACTGATCGGCCTGAATTTCGCTAACTGGCTGGTTGCGCCGATCCGCCGGCTGATGAGCGCGGCCAATCTCGTCTCTACCGGCGATCTCCATGTTCAGGTCCCGGTCATCAAATCCGAGGGCGACCTCGCCAATCTTGGCGAAACCTTCAACAAGATGACGCAGGAATTGCGCACCCAGCGCGATGACCTCGTGAATGCCAGTGGTCTTATCGACAGTCGCCGCCGGTTTATCGAAGCGGTTCTTTCATCGGCGAGTGCGGGCATCATCGGCGTCGATGGCGCTGGCAAGATCGCCGTTCTCAACCGTTCGGCGGAAAAACTGATCGGACACTCGGAATCGGAGGTGATGGGTAAGCCATTGTCCGAGATCGTCCCGGAACTTGACGAACTGATGTCGACGGCGCGCAGCAGTGCACAACGGCTGTTGCAGGGGCAGATCGAAATCAGCCGCGACAGTGTCGAGCGAAACCTTTCCGTGCGCGTCAGTTCCGAACAAACCGGGCAGTCGAACGAGAGCTACATCATCACGCTCGACGACATTACCGAGCTGGTGACGGCGCAGCGGACCTCGGCATGGGCGGACGTCGCCCGCCGCATCGCGCACGAGATCAAAAATCCACTGACCCCGATTCAACTGTCCGCCGAACGCATTCGCCGCAAGTTCGGCAAGGTCATCACGGAAGACCGGCCAATTTTCGATCAGTGCACCGACACCATCATCCGTCAGGTCGATGATATTCGCAGAATGGTGGATGAGTTCTCGAAGTTCGCGCGTATGCCAAAGCCCGTCATTGAGGGCGAGGATGTTGCGGACACTGTCCGTCAGACGGTCTTCCTGATGCGTGTCGGTTATCCCGATATCGATATCGACGTCGATATCAAGCAGGAGCCGATGCATGCGAAGTTCGACCGGCGGCTGATTTCGCAAGGGCTGACCAATATTATCAAGAACGCGACCGAAGCCATTGCTGCGGTTCCTCCTGGAGAGATCCAGCGTGGACACATCGATGTCATCGCCGCGCGCGAAAACGACGATATCGTGATTGATATTCTCGACAACGGAATCGGGTTGCCTAAAGAAAGCCGCGCGCGGCTGCTTGAGCCATATGTCACCACCCGCGAGAAAGGCACCGGTCTCGGTCTCGCCATTGTGGGCCGTGTTCTCGAAGATCACGGCGGACGTATCGAACTAAACGACGCATCTGCGCTTCGCCCTGGTGCGCGGGGCGCGTGGGTGCGAATGAGATTTTCTATCTCCGGTCAGGCTAAAGACCCCGGTGCCGGAGAACCACATGAAACAAAAACAGAAGCCGTAACCGGCGATTGATAGAGCGGGCGTGATTCATGGCGAATGACATTTTGATCGTCGATGACGAAGCAGATATTCGGGATCTCGTCGCGGGCATTCTCGACGACGAGGGTTTCAAGACGCGCACCGCGCGTGACAGCGATACTGCTCTGGCGGAAATTTCGAGCCGCCGGCCGAACCTGATTTTCCTCGACATCTGGCTTCAAGGCAGCAAGCTGGATGGTCTGCAATTGCTCGAGCAGATCAAGCTGAACCACCCTGAAGTTCCGGTGGTGATGATTTCGGGGCACGGCAACATCGAAACGGCGGTCGCGGCGATCAAGCGCGGCGCATACGATTTCATCGAAAAGCCCTTCAAGGCTGATCGGTTGATTTTGGTCGCCAACCGCGCGCTGGAAACGTCACGCCTCAAGCGTGAAGTCCGCGAACTCAAGCAGCACGCGCCATCGTCGGGAACGCTGATCGGCCGCTCTCCTTGCATGAACCAGTTGCGTCAGACCATTGAACGCGCGGCCAAAGCCAACAGCCGCATCATGATCGTCGGCCCGTCGGGGGGCGGCAAGGAGCTTGCTGCGCGTACATTGCACGCGATGTCCAGCCGCGCGGATGGGCCTTTTGTTGTCATCAATGCTGCCGCGATCACGCCGGAGCGGATGGAAGTCGAATTGTTCGGGGTTGAATTGTCCGACGGCGAAACCGGCCGCAAGCCCGGCGCGCTCGAGGAGGCTCACGGCGGCACGTTGTTCATCGACGAGATCGCCGATATGCCGCGCGAAACCCAGAACAGGATTTTGCGCGTGCTGGTCGATCAAACGTTCCAGCGGGCCGGCGGCACCACCAAGGTCAGCGTTGACGTTCGTATCGTGTCGTCGACGGCGCGCAACCTCGAAGCCGAGATCGCGGAGGGAAAATTCCGCGAAGATCTCTACCATCGCCTGTCGGTCGTTCCGATCCGAGTGCCGCCACTCTCGGAGCGCCGTGAGGATATTCCCGACCTTGTCGAATACTTCATGGACCAGATTTCGTCCGCGACCGGTCTGCCGAAGCGGCGGATCGGGGAGGATGCGATGGCTGTTCTGCAATCGCATGTCTGGCCGGGCAACGTCCGGCAGTTGCGGAACAATGTCGAGCGCGTGATGATCCTGGCGGGGGGTGACCCTGATGCTGCGATCACCGCCGACATGCTGCCGCAGGATGTCGGCTCGATGATCCCGGCCATGCCCACAGGTAACAACGGCGAGCACATCATGGGCCTGCCTCTGCGCGAGGCCCGCGAGGTGTTCGAGCGCGACTACTTGATCGCGCAGATCAGCCGCTTCTCAGGCAATATTTCGCGCACGGCAGAGTTCGTGGGCATGGAACGTTCTGCGCTACATCGGAAGCTCAAAGCGCTGGGTGTAGGTTAGTGCGGCGGTTCACAAGGCCGCAATATGCTCGCAGCAAGACGTGTTTGCGAACTTGTGAACCAAAGCCGTACTAGAATATTGGTTGCTCGCGTCTCTTTGATTCCGAAGTTCGTATCAGGGAGCGCTGCAAGGTCTTACGAACTTCGGAATCGAGACACGACCGCATGTCCCGCATTGCCTATGTGAACGGCCAGTACCGCGACATGCGGGATGCCAGTGTGAACATCGAAGACCGCGGCTATCAGTTTTCAGATGGCGTCTACGAGGTCTGCGAAATCAGGGGCGGCAAGGTGGTAGATATGCCGCGCCACCTGATGCGGCTGCAGCGCTCGCTGCGCGAATTGCGCATCGACATGCCGATGCCGCTTGCCGCACTGGAAGTCGTGATCCACGAAACCGTGCGGCGCAATCGCGTGAGCTACGGTATCGTGTACTTGCAGGTGACGCGCGGCGTAGCCCGGCGCGATCACGCATTTCCGGTCAAGCCCGTCAAACCAGCCGTGGTGGTCACAGCGCGCGCTCTCAACTTTCAGAAAAATCAGGAAACGGCGGCGAAGGGAATCGGGGTCATCACTGTTCCCGAAAATCGCTGGCCGCGGGTGGATATCAAATCCGTATCGCTGCTGCCTAACGTGCTGGCGAAGCAGCAGGCGCGCGAGAACGACGCGTACGAGGCGTGGTACGTCGATAGCAACGGCCACGTCACCGAAGGGGCATCGAGCAACGCCTGGATCGTGACCCGGGACGGCAGCGTCGTAACTCGATCGGCCGAGAGCGGCATCCTTGCCGGCATCACGCGAGCGGTGCTGACCGAGGTGATGGCAGCGCTCCAGATCAAGTTCGAGGAGCGTCCTTTCACCCCGGCCGAGGCTTATGAGGCGGCCGAGGCGTTTGTCACTGCGTCCAGCCAGATCGTCATGCCTGTGGTCAAGATCGACGGTCGCAGCATCGGAGATGGTAAACCCGGCTCCATTTCCATGCGATTGCGGGAAGAATTCCACCGATTTTCAGCATTTTCGTAAGTTTTTCCGCCCTTTGGCGGCTTAGCCGGGTACCGCGGCCTTGCCTAACAACCGGGCGTGCCTTTTAATCGCGTTGCAGCACCCGGAGGGGGATCTCAGGGACGCCGGCAGCCGGACCACGCCACGCAGAGGGCAGGTCGGGCCCAAAAACAATAATGCGGGATAAGAAAATGGCGGCAGACCGCGCACAAAACCTACAGGATACTTTCCTCAATCACGTTCGCAAAACCAAAACGCCACTGACGATCTTTCTGGTCAATGGAGTGAAGCTGCAGGGCATTGTCACCTGGTTCGACAATTTCTGTCTGCTGCTTCGGCGCGATGGTCACTCGCAGCTTGTCTACAAGCATGCGATCTCGACAATCATGCCGGGCGCTCCCATCCAGCTGTTCGAAGGCGGCGAGGACGCGCCAGCTTGAGATTGAATTAATTTGGAACCCCGCAACTTCGACGGGGGCGCCGACCGGCCAAAGTCGGCGCGGGGCGACACAGGACGGGTGCTGGTCATCGGTCCTTACAAGCGCGTGCGGCGGGGCGATCCTGACGCGACGACGGTAGCTCATGGAGTACGCAATCCTGAAGCGCGGCTTGAAGAAGCTGCGGGTTTGGCGCGTGCCATCGATCTCACTGTCGCGGAGGTGGTCCTGGCGCCGTTGAGCGAAATCCGGCCAGCGACCTATCTCGGCAAAGGCAAGGTCGAGGAGATGATCGGCCTGATCAAGGCCAATCAAGTCGATCTGGTGGTGATGGATTGCGCGCTTTCGCCGGTTCAGCAGCGCAATCTCGAAAAGGAATGGAATGCCAAGGTGCTCGACCGCACCGGTCTCATTCTGGAAATCTTCGGCCGCCGCGCCAAAACCCGCGAAGGCACATTGCAGGTCGAACTCGCGCATCTGAATTATCAGCGCAGTCGTCTCGTTCGGTCATGGACCCATCTTGAACGCCAGCGCGGCGGCTTCGGATTCATGGGCGGCCCCGGCGAAACCCAGATCGAGGCCGACCGCCGCTTGATTGGCGATCGCATCTCCAAGATCGAGTCTGAACTCAAGAAGGTGCAGGCAACGCGCAGGCTGCACCGGGCAGGGCGTCAACGCGTGCCTTACCGTGTTGTCGCGCTGGTGGGTTACACCAATGCGGGTAAATCCACGCTTTTTAACAGGTTGACCCGCGCGGACGTGCAAGCCGCCGACATGCTGTTCGCAACGCTCGACCCGACCTTGCGCGCGCTGACGCTACCGCACGGCGGCAAGGCCATGCTGTCGGATACCGTCGGGTTCATCTCGGACTTGCCGACCATGCTGGTGGCGGCGTTCCGCGCCACGCTCGAGGAAGTCATCGAGGCTGACGTCATTCTGCATGTGCGCGATATCTCGCACGAGGATGCCGACGCCCAGCAGCATGACGTTGAGGGCGTATTGCGTCAGCTCGGCATTGATCCGGATAGCGGTCAACGCATTCTGGAAGTCTGGAACAAGATCGACCGCTTCGACGAAGAGGGTCGTGCCAATCTCATGAATATCGCCGCGCGGCGCTCGCCAGAACGGCCGTGCTTTCCGGTGTCGGCTGTGACCGGAGAGGGCATTGATGCCCTGCTTGCGGCCATCGAGGACCGTCTGGCCGCAACCCGCGTGACGCTGGATCTCTCTATCGATGCGTCGGACGGCGCCGGCATCAGCTGGCTGCACCGGAATGCGGAAGTGCTGGACAAGCATATGGAGAATGGTCGGTTTGCCATGACCGTGCGCGTGGACGAGACCAAGCGCGACATCACGATTGCCAAGTTCGGCGCTGTCCCAAGCGCACATTGATTGCGCTTGCCGCGAAAACTATGTTGCAGTCTTCGCTTCGTTCCATAGCGCGTCCATCTCGGCCAGCGTCGCTGCTTCCAGCGATGAACCGCGCGCGGCGAGAGTGCGTTCGATATAGGCGAACCGCCGCTCGAACTTCGCGTTGGTTGCACGTAACGCCATCTCGGGATCGGCCTTGGCGTGCCGCACCAGATTGACGACTGCAAACAGAAGATCGCCGGCTTCTTCGGCGATGTGCGATTGATCGCCGCTGTCCAGCGCCGCCTCGATTTCGTCGGCCTCCTCGCGGATTTTGGCGAGCACCGCCCGCGGGTCGTTCCAGTCGAAGCCGACGGTCGAAGCAGTCCGCTGCAAGTCCATCGCGCGCGCCAGCGCCGGCTGGCTCTTCTTGACGCTTTCCAAGAGACCGGGCTTTGCATCAGGAACCTCCCCGCGCAACGCCGCTCGCTCGGCTTTCTCTTCCGCCTTGATGCTGTGCCACAGGCCTTTTACTTCATCGGGTGTCATCCGGCCGGCCCTGTCGCCGAACACATGCGGATGACGCCGGATCATCTTTGTGGTGATGGCGTTGACGACGTCGCCAAACGCGAAGGCGCCTTTCTCCTCGGCCATCCGTGAATGAAACACGACCTGAAGGAGTAAGTCACCGAGTTCTTCCTTCAGATCGTCGAGATCATCCCGCGCGATCGCCTCGGCAACCTCATAGGCTTCCTCAATGGTATAGGGCGCAATGGTCGCAAACGTCTGCTCCAGATCCCATGGGCATCCGGTTTTCGGCGTGCGCAAAGCAGCCATTATCTCGAGCAGTTTGGAGATATCATGGGAAGCAGGCATGGCGCACCGTGGGCTGAACAGGTTCTGCCCTCTATGCCGTAACGATGGCCCCGAGACAATTGGCGGCGCGGTGTTCGGATGCTAAGTGCAATGCCATGACGGAATTAAGCCAAAACAACGCAGCTCTTGTGCTTTTCTCCGGCGGGCAGGATTCCGCCACCTGCCTCGCGTGGGCATTGGCTCGTTTTGAACGCGTGGAGACCATCGGCTTTTCATATGGCCAGCGGCATGCCGTCGAACTGGAAAGCCGGGCGACATTGATCGGCGGCATGAAGGCTCTACACCCGGAATGGGCGGCGAGACTCGGCGAAAGCCACACGCTGGACATCCCGACCCTGGGCGATATTTCCGAGACCGCGCTGACGCGCGACACGGCCATCGAGATGGGCGAGGGTGGTTTGCCCAACACCTTCGTGCCGGGCCGCAATCTGGTGTTCCTGACCTTCGCGGCTGCACTGGCCTATCGGCGGGGCATTACGCACATCGTCGGCGGGATGTGCGAGACGGATTTCTCCGGTTATCCCGATTGCCGCGATGACACCATCAAGGCGCTCAATATCGCGCTTAACCTCGGGATGGCACGTCCGTTCGAGTTACACACGCCGCTGATGTGGCGCGACAAGGGTGAAACATGGGCGCTGGCGGAAGAACTCGGCGGCAAGGGGCTGGTCGATCTGATCGTTGAACACTCCCACACCTGTTACCTCGGTGAGCGCGGCGCGCGGCACGACTGGGGTTACGGCTGCGGCGAGTGCCCGGCATGCAGCCTGCGCTCTAAAGGTTGGGCGGCTTACAGCGCGAAAGCGAAGACCGAAAAGCAATGACCCTCGCGCACCGGCTTCGCACGGAAGGCTTTGTATTTCTGGCCGCCTATATCGCCTGCATTCCGGTCGCGAACTGGCTGATCCAGCACATCGGCACCGTTTGTCCACCGGACGGCCCATGCCTGATACCAGTTGCGCCGGGTCTGATGGCGCCGAGTGGCGTGCTGATGGCCGGGCTTGCGCTTGTGCTGCGCGACCTCGTGCAGCGGCGGCTCGGTATCACCTATGGACTGATAGCGATCGGAGCGGGGACTGTGCTCTCCGCAGCACTGGCCCCTGCGCCGCTGGTCGTCGCGTCGGCGGTTGCGTTCCTGCTGTCGGAACTGGCCGATTTCGCTGTCTACACGCCGTTGCAAAAACGCGGGCTTGTGCTCGCCGTGGCAGCGAGCAGCCTTGTGGGACTGGTGGCGGACTCGCTGCTGTTCCTGTGGCTCGCGTTTGGCAGCCTTGAGTTTCTGGCAGGCCAGATCGTAGGCAAAGCGATCATGGTGCTCCTGACGCTGCCGGCGATCCGCTGGCTGCGCAACAGAGACGAGCGGTTGGGCGCTGCGTAGATTAGCGTCCCTTAAAGTCCGCCGGCCGCTTTTCGAGGAACGATGCCAGGCCTTCACGAAAATCCTGCGTGCGCATCAACGGCAGCAGTTGCAGGAAAACGTGGTGGACATGATCGTTGAAATTCTCGGAAAGGCCGACGCGCATCATGCGTTTGGCCGACTGAACAGCCAACGGCGCATTGGCGGCGATCTCAGAGGCAAGTGCCCGGGCGCGCGGCATCAGCTCGGCATCGGGGACCACATGATTGGTCAGACCCATCTCGAGGCTTTCCTTTGCCGAAAGCGTGCGGCCGGTGAAGATGATTTCGGCCGCCTTGGCCCAACCCAACATGCGCGGCAGAAACCAGGTACCGCCTGACTCAGGCACAATACCGCGCTTGACGAATGCGGCAGCAAACTTCGCACTCTCGGCCATAATGCGAATGTCGCAGCCGAGCGCCGTGTCCATGCCGTAGCCGGCTGCTGCGCCGTTGAGCGCACAGATCGTCGGTTTCTCCATGTTGAAGAGGATCGTCGGAGGAGCGGTCTTGAGATCAAGCGTCGTCCGCGCGCCATCGGCGTCGTTCTGCGAGCCGATGCCGGTGCCGCTGGCAGCGCTGCCAACATCAAGGCCAGCGCAGAAAGCGCGTCCAGTCGCGGTGAGGATGACGACACGCACCGCCGGATCGTTGTCCGCTTGCAGAAGCAGTTGACCGAGTTGCGCCAGCATCGGCCGCGAGATCGTGTTCAACCGCTCAGGGCGATTGAGTGTGATGGTGGCGATGTTACCATCGACCGCATAAAGCACCTCCGATTCAGCGGCACGTGATTCCTGGATGCTTTGCGGTTTTGACATTGCAATTTCCTCAGTCGTTCTGGGCGCAGGAAAGATCAAAAGCCGCCCGGACGCAAGCATTGGACGCTGCTGGACAGCCTTGCACCGCCCTGGCCAGCCGCATAGGCTCGGCAAGCCGCACACGGGAGAAGCGCGATGATGAAGCTGAAGCCGAATTGTGAATGTTGCGACAAGGATTTGCCGCCCGAGAGCCGCGAGGCCGTGATCTGTACCTTCGAGTGCACGTTCTGCGCAGCCTGCGCGGATACCGTTTTCAAAGGCGCATGCCCCAACTGCGCGGGCAATTTTGTGCCGCGCCCGATCAGGCCAACGGCGATGTTGCGGAAATATCCGGCATCGACCGAGCGGCACCTGCGGGAGCAGCCGTGCCTGGCGAAAGCGAGCTGAGACGCAGGGACGCAGCTAATCCTTGCGGTGATCATCCGTGCGCGGATGCTGGTGTCGCCATTCGCGCGGCGGTGTAAATGTCCCGGCCCACAATCCGCGCCTCGCGGATTTCGCATCATCCTGTTGGGCGCCGTAAACGTTCGCAAATCCTGATGTTACGGCCCAGCCTTGCTGGACCATCCAGCCATTGATGTCGGTGCCATCGGGAAGGGTGCAGGTCGCCAGCGTGCGTCCGTACTTATCGATCGATTTCGGCTGGCATGTGAGATCGTGTCCGCGGACACGGCTTCGGAGTTGCGCGGAAGCCTGCCGTCCGCAAGGCCAGTCCCGACCTTGTGCGTCAGTGCAGGTCTGGTCAAGTTCGGGCGCATCGATGTCGATAAGGCGAATTCGCATGCCGGAGATTGTCAGTGTGTCGCCATCGGCCACAAACGCATTTCCCGAGACCGGCGCGTCCGGCTTCCGCATCCAGCGTTCAACGGCATAGACACCGAGCGATCCGATCAGCACGATCACCATGACCGTCCAGCGGCGAGTGTCCGGGTTGAACCGCGTCGGTCTACGAGATTGTTGGCGCTGTGACACCCGGAAACTCATGCTCAAGTCCGCGCTGCAATGTGAGAGTTTTATGTCACGCGGCCGCGCAACGCGATTCATCAACTGAATTATCTGCTTTGGACGAGGCGGGTTCAAGCGGGTGTTGCCAGCGACTTTTTCTTCCGCCTATGTGCAGGTTCTCGATTGTCTTTACTGTCACAGGGTTGGCGTGTGCCATGCGTGAGAATGTTCCCTGGTGGAAATCGGGTATTCTCTATCAGATATACCCGCGCTCCTTTCAGGACTCCGATGGCGATGGCGTAGGGGACCTTCGCGGCGTTATCGAGCGGCAGCCCTACCTGCGTGAACTTGGCGTCGATGCGCTGTGGCTGTCGCCGATTTTTCCATCGCCGATGGAAGATTTTGGCTACGACATCTCCGACTACACGGGTATCGATCCGCTGTTCGGCACGCTGGCCGATTTCGATGCGCTGGTGGCGGCTGCTCACGATTTTGGACTGAAGATCGTCCTCGACCTTGTCCCCAACCATACGTCCGATCAGCATCCATGGTTCATCGAAAGCCGCGGTTCGCGAGATAGTTCGAAACGCGACTGGTATATCTGGCGCGATCCAAAGGGAGAGGGCGGTCCTCCGAACAACTGGCTTTCCGAATTCGGCGGCAGCACCTGGGAATTCGATGCGCACACCGGGCAGTATTACTATCACGCGTTCCTGCGCAGCCAGCCCGATCTGAACTGGCGCAATCCCGAAGTGCGCGGTGCCATGCATGACGTGATGCGCTTCTGGCTGCGGCGCGGTGTCGATGGATTTCGTGTCGATGTGATGTGGCATCTGATCAAGGACGATATGCTGCGGGACAACCCGCCGAATCCCGATTTCGTGCCGGGACAGCAGCCTTATGAGCAACTAATCCCGCTTTATTCGACCGACAGGCCTGAGGTTCACGACGTCGTCGCCGAGTTGCGGCAGGTGATCGACGAATTCGACGATCGTGTACTGATCGGTGAAATCTATCTGCCGCCAGCTAAGCTCGTAGCCTATTATGGCCGCAACCTCGCTGGCGCTCACCTGCCGTTCAACTTCGCCCTGATCTCGACGCCGTGGAATGCGCGTGCCATAGCAAAGCTTGTCGACGACTATGAAGCCGCGTTGCCGGCCGGCGCATGGCCGAACTGGGTGCTCGGCAATCATGACCGCCAGCGCATCGCCAGCCGTCTAGGTACCGATCAGGCGCGCGTCGCGGCCATGCTGCTGCTGACGCTCCGGGGAACGCCAACGCTGTATTACGGCGACGAGATCGGGATGCCGCAGGTTGCGATCGCACCGGATCGGGTGAGGGACCCGTGGGAGAAGAATGTCCCGGGTATGGGTGTTGGCCGCGACGGCTGCCGCACGCCGATGCAATGGGATGAAACAGCATATGCAGGATTCAGCGTTCGCGAGCCATGGCTGCCACTCAGCAAGGATATCGCCTTGGTGAACGTCGCCACCGAGCGTCAGAACACAGCGTCCATGCTCAGCCTGTACCGGGCGCTGGTCACACTGCGCCGTGCCCGGCCAGAGCTTGCACTCGGTGGTTACAGGCTCGTGAGCGTTGCTGATGATCTCCTGGTTTATGCGCGTGAGCATCAGGACCAGCGGTCACTCGTTGCGCTGAACCTTGGCATGGCGACCATTTCGCTGGAGGTCCGTGGGCATGTCTTGTTGTCGACGTTTATGGATCGGCAGGCTGAGGTGATTGACGGTCTACTCAGTCTGCGCGGCGCTGAAGGGATCGTTATTGAGCCCTAAAGCTGAACGAAGAAGCGGGCCAGCGCCTTTAAAAGCGTCATTCTTAGCAGATGCGGCATCGCGCCGTTGGCGGGTTGGTATGTGAGGCGGGGTTGTTGTAGCATTTGCCAATCTTACGTGCCGTACTCGTGATTTTAGACAAACAGTGTGCGTCCGGAGTAAGTCGTGAGAAATCCATACGAGATTCTTGACGTTGCCCCGACTGCCTCTGCCGCCGACATCCAGAAGGCGTATCGGAAGCTGGCAAAGAAATTGCACCCGGACTTGAATCCCGGTGACAGGACGGCTGAAGAGAAATTCAAGGAAGTCGCCGGCGCCTACGACTTGCTGAGCGACGCCGAGAAGCGGAAGCGTTTCGACAATGGTGAGATCGACGCGACCGGTGCAGAGCGGCCGCAGCATCACTATTACCGGGATTTTGCCACTTCGGATGAAGGGCATCATTATGCGAACAGCTCGGGCTTCGCCGACTACATGGATACGGACGATGCGTTTGCAGAACTCCTGCGCCGCGGTCAGAGAGCACGTGCGAACCGGCGTGGACCGGATCTGCACTACACCGTGCCGATCGATTTTGTGGAGTCGATCAAGGGCGCGGACAAACGTCTGACACTGCCTGACGGTAGTTCGCTTGACGTGAAAATTCCACCCGGTCTGGTGGACGGTCAGGTTATCCGTCTCAAGGGCAAGGGAGCGCCCGGCGCCGGTAAGGGCGGCCCTGGAGATGCCCTGATCGAGGTGGAGGTCCTGCCCGATCGCCGCTTCACCCGCGACGGCGACGATATATCTATCGAGTTGCCGGTCTCTCTTACCGAAGCCGTATTGGGAGGGAAGATCCGCGTTCCGACGCCGACTGGAGATGTGCAGCTGGCGGTGCCAAAGGGATCGAACACCGGCACCACCCTGCGCCTCAGGGGGAAGGGCGCGCCCCGCCGCGGCGGCGGGCAGGGCGATCAGTTCGTCAAATTGAAGGTGGTTTTGCCTAAATCTCTGGATCCGGAACTCGAAGCCTTCGTCTCGAATTGGGAGAAGGGCAAAGAATTCAATCCGCGCGCGGACAGGACATCTTGATCATGAACAAGCAGGAATTTCTGACTTATTCGGGTCTTCAGGTGCAGACACTCGACCTCTGGCTCGAGCAGCGATGGCTGATTCCGGAGGAAACCTCCGTCGGAATTCAGTTCTCTGACATCGATGTTGCACGGGCCCGTCTCATTTATGATCTAAAGAGCGATCTGGGTGCTAATGATGAGGGGATCGACGTCATCCTTCATCTCATGGACCAGATCCATGGGCTGCGCCACGCGCTCGCGCAATTGCAAAAGGATATTCAGGAGCGTTCACCTTAGGCGCACTGCCGCACCAAACGCCGAGATCGGAGCCGCAGGCTAACCTTGGAGATCGAAATGGTCGGAAGATTCACGGCTCTTGGACACGGTGAAATCGACTCCCTTATCCTGCAAGCGCTAGTGCGCAAGCTGGTCTCTAAAAATGTTCTTTCATCAGACGACGTGCGCGCACTGCTGTTTGAAGCCGCAACTCATCTCGACCTTGTGGGTAGCGACCAGACACCCCAGGCCGCGCGGGTCGTTGTTGAGGAGGATCTGGTGCCTGTGTTTCTTGGCGAATGACCGTTTTCAACACGCACGAACTCAAAGAAGGAGGCAGTTGCGATGAGGAATCAGATCAAGGAAAACATGGAGGTCATCGGGGCCGACGGCGTTCATGTCGGCACAGTGGACCGCATCGAAGGTGATCGCATCAAGCTCAAAAAGAGCGACAGCTTCGGAGCCCACGCGGGGCACCATCACTACATCGAAACCGGCTTCGTGGCTGGCGTTGAAGGCAACAAGGTTCGCCTCTCGGCGAACGCTGATATTGCCGTGACGTTGGAAGAAGAACCGTCAGGCCGGCCCGTCAAGCTGTGATGTGCGGTTCAGACCGTCAAAAACTGACCGCCTGAACTGCCAGTAGCGGAGAGGGCTAAACAAGCCGCGAACATTCCCATGGGAGTGCTGCGCGCGAGGTTGTATGGTTGGGTTCTCATACGGGTTTTGGACTTATTGTACAAAAACACCAAGCTTGGACGCCAGTGCAGCAGGAGGGCCGTGATGCAAGAATACGATCTCTACATCAACGCGAAAAAGCCAGCCATCGGCCTCTACGTACGCAAGGGTGCGGGTCTCCCCGACCTCGCCGATAAATCGGATTGGGTCTTCGATGGCACTGCTGCGCAGGATCTGTTGCCTCCGGGCGTGGTGCAAGGTGTCGCCGCGGACGGCCATGCGTTTCGAAACATGGACTGACCTCAACATAGCAACTCAAGAACATCACCGATGTGCCGTAGGGCTTGCCCTGCTGCTGGCCGGATCGCGATTGAACCAAAGGTATTAAACGGATCGAGCATGGTCTCAAGCCTGCCACACCCCGTGTCCCAATCCGTCGCTGCCAAGCTTACGCGGGCGGCGATATTTCTGGTTGTGACAATCAATCCTGGAACGACGTCCGAGGAAACGGTTCGCGGCTTATGCGCGGATCTTTCGAGCCTGCTGCGGGGCGTGGGGTTTCGCGATCTCGATGGCCAACTGACCTGCGTAATGGGATTTGGCTCTGAGGCCTGGGACCGCCTGTTTGGACCGCCGCGGCCGAAGGACCTCCATCCGTTTCGCGAAATTCGTGGTGTGCATACCGCCGTTTCGACGCCCGGGGACATCCTGTTTCACATCCGTGCTGCGACCATGGATCTGTGTTTTGAGCTGGCGACGCATATTATGTCGCGGCTCAACGGTGCCTTCTCGACCGTCGACGAGGTGCACGGCTTCAAGTTTTTCGATGACCGCGATCTCATTGGCTTTGTGGACGGTACAGAAAATCCGGTGGGGCAGGCTGCCGAAGCGGCCACCCTTGTCGGGGATGAAGATTCGGCCTTTGCTGGCGGCAGCTATGTGATCGTGCAGAAGTATCTGCACGACGTCGCGCGATGGAATAAAGTGCCTGTCGAGGAGCAGGAGAACATTATCGGCCGGCACAAACTGTCCGACATCGAACAGCCTGACTCCGTGAAGAAACCGTACGCGCACAACGTTCTGACGTCGATTGAAGAGAACGGCGAGCAGCTTCAGATCCTGCGCGACAACATGCCGTTCGGCGAGGTGGGCAAGGGTGAATTCGGCACGTATTTCATCGGTTACGCGCGGTCACCGCACCGGATTGAGAAGATGCTGGAGAACATGTTCATCGGCAATCCGCCGGGTACCTACGACCATCTGCTCGATTTCAGCCACACAGTGACCGGATGCCTGTTCTTCGTGCCGACGGTGACGTTCCTGGATGATGTCAGCCCAGAGGCACAACACGTTGCCGACACCGACGTAAAAGAGGCGCGGGCGCCTGTGGCGCCTCAGCCGAACGCGCGCAGCAGCGATGGCTCACTCGGTATTGGATCCCTGAAGAAAGAGGCAGGACATGAATAATCTCCATCGGCACCTCGCGCCTATCTCGGCGGGAGCGTGGGAACAGATCGAACAGGAAGCGTCTCGCACACTCAAGCGTCACCTGGCGGCGCGCCGTGTTGTGGACGTTGTCGGCCCGAAGGGCGTCGATTTCTCGGCTGTGGGGACAGGGCACCTCAAGCCGATTTCAGGGCCGGGCGACGGGATCCAGGCCGCGCAGCGCGACGTGAAGGCCCTCGTCGAACTGCGCGTTCCGTTCGAACTCACGCGTCAGGCGATTGACGACGTGGAGCGCGGCGCAACCGATTCTGACTGGTCGCCTGTCAAGGACGCGGCGCGGAAGATTGCCTTCGCCGAAGATCGTGCGGTTTTCGAAGGATATGCCGCGGCCGCGATCCAGGGTATCCGGGAAGGTAGTAGCAACGCCGCCGTGACGCTTCCGGCCAGTGTGAAGGGCTACCCGGATGCTGTGGCGCAGGCGGTGAGTGAGTTACGGCTTGCCGGATGTGAAGGTCCCTATGCCCTTGTTCTCGGCGGGAACGCCTACACGGCAGCAAGCGGTGGCAGCGACGATGGATATCCAGTGTTCCACCATATCGAGCGTGTGGTGGACGGCGGAATTATCTGGGCGCCGGCGATTGAAGGCGGGTTTGTACTCACCACGCGGGGCGGCGATTTCGAACTGGATATCGGTCAGGATTTCTCGATCGGCTACCTGAGCCATTCCAGCTCTGTCGTTGAACTGTATCTGCAGGAAACCTTCACGTTCCGGCAATTGACCGCCGAGGCGGCAGTTGCGCTTGTAACTCCGAAAAAATGATTGCGGGGATGAGGATGTCGATGCGTGGCTGACGATAGGACCGTTGAAGCTTCCGTGCCTCATATTGTGATCGTCGGAGCCGGTTTCGGCGGTCTTGAAGCCGCGCGCGGTCTTGCCGAAGCACCCGTGCGCATCACGATTGTCGATCAGCGCAACCATCACCTGTTTCAACCGCTGCTCTATCAGGTCGCCACCGCGACACTCGCGACCTCAGAAATCGCCTGGCCCGTCCGCCATCTCGTCCGCAGACAGAAGAACGTCACGACGCTGCTCGGAAGTGTCGTCGGCGTGAACACCCAGGCGAAGCAGGTTCTGTTGGACGGCGAGGAGCCGATCGCTTTCGATACCCTGATCCTGGCGACGGGAGCCCGCCACGCTTACTTCGGTCACGACGAATGGGAGCCATATGCACCCGGGCTGAAAACGCTTGAGGATGCCACCAAGATCAGGCGGCGGATTCTCGCCGCGTTTGAGCAGGCGGAATGGGAGACCGATCCGGCGGAGCGCGCCAAATTCCTCACATTTGTGATTATAGGAGCGGGGCCTACCGGCGTGGAACTGGCCGGCACGATCGCCGAACTTGCGCGGGATACGTTGCGCGATGAATTTCGCAATTTTGATACACGAAGCGCGCGGGTCGTCCTTATCGAAGCCGGACCTCGCATCCTTTCGAGCTTTAGCGAGGATCTATCGGATTACGCGCAACGGGCGCTGACGCGTCTCGGTGTCGAGGTCAAATTGGGACATGCTGTTTCAAAGTGCGGAGAAGGCGGGGTCGAACTGGGCGGCGAATTCCTTCCGGCAAAAACCATCATCTGGGCCGCGGGGGTCGCGGCCTCGCCGGCGGCCGAGTGGCTGCATGTACCAGCCGATCGCGCAGGGCGCGTTCTTGTGGAGCCCGACCTGACGGCGCCGGGTCATCCGGACATCTTTGTCATCGGCGATGCCGCGCATGTCGAATCGGCGGATGGAAAGCTGGTGCCTGGCGTAGCGCCTGCAGCCAAGCAGGAAGGGCAATATGTTGCCCGGAGGATCATGGAGCGCCTGAGGGGCCGTAATCCAGGCGAGCGGTTCGCATACAAGAACGCGGGCAATCTCGCCACGATCGGCAAGCGCGCCGCCATTGTCGACTTCGGTTGGATCAAGCTCAAAGGCCGGTTGGCTTGGTGGATGTGGGGCGTCGCGCACATTTTCTTTTTGATCGGGCTACGCAATCGCCTGGCCGTCGCGATGAACTGGCTGTGGATTTATATCAGCGGCCAGCGGAGCGCTCGTCTCATCACGCAAGGCAAGACGACGAAGGGCGGCATCTAGGGCGCCTTGATACGGCGAGCGGACGGGTCTTGAACTGCCGGGTGGATGACCGCCGGATCGCCATCGGAGCCTGGCTGGGCCAATATCAAAGATTCGCATAAGGTATATTATGGAATATAATATAGCTGAGCGATTTCAATATGATCTATTCAATAGTAGATAAAATGATCGATATATATTGGGTTATATCTGAAAATACCTGTGCAACTGAACACTGCCTGCTCCGTGTAATTGCCGCTCAGGCATCTCTGCGCTGGGCATGCAAGCAAGGTTGTATCGATGGCCGCGTTTGGAGACCGGCCCGATGATTGACCGCAAGGATGGTCATTGTAGAACGAGATAAATGCCTGACCGGACACCGTTGGCGTCCACTGCGTCGGACAAATCATGGAGTCAGGATATGAGCAGCAATCAGGGCCAATACAGCACCGGTCTGAACAAGAACGCTGCCAACTACGTGCCGCTCTCGCCGCTGAGCTTTCTGGCTCGCAGCGCCAGCGTCTATCCGGACCACACCAGCGCCGTTTACGAAGGCCGCAGGTTCACCTGGGCGCAGACCTATGAGCGCTGCAAGCGGTTTGCGTCGTTTCTTGCCAAACGCGGCATTCAGCGTGGCGATACCGTGGCGGCTATGCTGCCGAATATCCCGGCGATGAACGAGGCGCATTTTGCCGTACCGATGGCCGGTGGCGTTCTCAACGCGCTCAACATCCGGCTCGATGCGGCATCAATCGCATTCCAGCTCGATCACGGCGGCGCCAGGATTATTTTGGTCGACCCTGAGTTCGGCGGCGTGATCTCGGATGCACTGGGCTTGATGAAAGGCCCGAAGCCGCTGGTGATCGATGTCGACGACGCTGCGTTTGCCGGTGGCAAGCGAATTGGCGAACTCGAATATGAGGCTGCGGTCGCGTCCGGTGACCCGGAGTTTGCGTGGCTGACGCCGGACGACGAATGGGACGCCATTGCGCTCGGCTATACATCCGGCACCACGGGCAATCCCAAGGGCGTCGTCACGCATTACCGCGGCGCCTATCTCAACGCCGTCAGCAATATTCTGGCGGGCAATCTCGGCACGCATCCGATCTATCTCTGGACGCTGCCGATGTTTCACTGCAACGGCTGGTGCTTCCCGTGGACCATCGCAGCGTCGGCCGGTGTCAATGTCTGCCTGCGCAAGGTCGACCCGGCCAAGATTTTCGAGCTGATCAAGATCCACGGCGTGACTCACATGTGCGGCGCACCGATCGTCTACAACACGCTGATCAACGCGCCGGATGCTCCCAAGAGCAAGTCTGCGAAGCCAGTCGTGGGATTGATCGCGGGCGCGGCGCCCCCGGTGGCGGTGCTCGAGGGCGCCGAGGGCATCGGCATCAAGCTGACCCACGTCTACGGCCTCACCGAGGTATATGGCCCCGCCTCCGTTTGCGCCGAACAGCCCGGCTGGGACGAACTGCCGGCAGACCAGCGCGCTCAGCTCAAGCGCCGGCAGGGCGTGCCCTATCCGCTTCAGGAGGCCGTCACGGTGCTTGATCCGGAGACGATGCGTGAGGTGCCGCGCGATGGTGAAACCATCGGCGAGGTCATGTTCCGCGGCAACATCGTCATGAAGGGCTATCTGAAGAACGAGAAGGCGACCAGGGAAGCCTTCGAGGGTGGCTGGTTTCACACCGGCGATCTCGGCGTGCTCGACAAGGACGGCTATGTCATCATCAAGGATCGCTCCAAGGACATCATCATCTCGGGCGGCGAAAACATCTCGTCGGTCGAGGTCGAAGATGTTCTGTACAAGCATCCGGCGGTGCTGTTCGCAGCCGTGGTTGCCAAGCCGGACCCGAAATGGGGCGAGGTGCCCTGCGCCTTCGTCGAACTGAAGGACGGCGCGACCGCGACCGAAGCGGAAATCCTGAGCTACTGCAAAAGTATACTGCCGGGATTTAAATCGCCGAAGTCCGTCGTGTTCGGCGCCATCCCGAAGACGTCGACCGGCAAGATCCAGAAATTCGCGCTGCGCGATCAGGCCAATTCTGCGAAGGCGATTTCCGCCTGAACCTCAGGCCTCGATCGCCAGACGCATGCCGTCGTAGCCCGCCTCGACGCCCGGCGGCAATTTGGCTTGCAGCACGTCGTAGTCGAGGTCCGAGTGCAGGTTGGTCAAAACCGCACGTCGCGGCTTGAACTTCGCAATCCACGACAGTGCATCGTCGAGACTGAAGTGGCTCGGATGCGGCGCATAGCGCAGCGCATCGATGATCCACAGATCGAGGTTTTCCAGCGCATGAAAACTCTCAGGTGGAATGTCATGAAGATCCGGCGTGTAGGCGGCGTTGCCGATGCGATAGCCCAGCGCCGGAATATTGCCGTGCTGAACCAGGAAAGCGGTCAGGGCGAGGGAGCCGCCCTTCCCCTCAATGCTCTTGGTTTCACCCGCTTCGATTGATCGCTTTTCCAGGATCGCAGGATAGTCGCTGCCTGGCGCTTGCTCGAAGCAATACGAGAAACGCAGCAGGATATCCTTGCCCGTAGACTTGTTCAGATAGACCGGAATCCGCTTGCGCTGATGCAGCACCACCGAACGCAGATCGTCGATGCCATGGGTCTGGTCGGCGTGCTCGTGCGTCAGAAAGGTCGCCTCAAGGTGATCCACGTTGGCGTCGATCAACTGCTCGCGCAGGTCCGGCGAGGTATCGATCAGGACGCGCGTCAGACCGTTGGCGCCACCCTTTTCGGCCAGCAGCGAACAGCGCCGGCGGCGGTTTTTCGGATTGTTCGGATCGCACGCGCCCCAGCCAAGCGCGGGGCGCGGCACGCCGGCGGACGATCCGGAGCCGAGGATTGTCAGGATCACCGTCATGCAGCTTTTGCGTCCGGGCGCGGGACCTTGTTGAACAGCCGGAAGAAGTTCTCCGTGGTTTGCCGCGCGATTTCGTCGAGCGTAACGCCGCGCGTTTCTGCCAGCACTCTTGCGGTCTCGACCACGAAAGACGGCTCGTTTCGTTTGCCTCGGAATTTGCCCGGCGCGAGATACGGCGCGTCGGTTTCCACCATGATCCGGTCCGCAGGGAGTTCAGCGGCGATGTCCCGGATCGCCTGCGAATTCTTGAACGTCAGGATACCGGTGAAGGAAATCGAGAGCCCAAGTCCAATGGCGTTCATCGCGAGTTCGCGTCCGCCGGTGTAACAGTGCAGCACAGCCTTGAATGGTCCCTTCGCGATTTCGTCTTCAAGAATGCGGCCGCAGGCTTCATCCGCTTCGCGGGTGTGGATTACAAGCGGCAATCCGGTCGCACGGGCTGCTGCGATATGAGCACGGAAGCCCCGCTCCTGTGCTTCCGGCGACCCGTCCTTGTAGAAATTGTCCAGCCCCGCCTCTCCCAGCGCCACGACTTTCGGATGCTTCGTGAGCGCGATCAGCTCGTCCGAGGTGATACCGTCTTCTTCATCCGCATTGTGAGGATGGGTACCCACAGAGCTATAGACATTCGGGAATCGTGCGGCGATCTCCAGCAATCCGTTGATCTTGCGCACCCGCGTGGAGATGGTGACGATCCGGCTAACGCCGGCGGCCTCGGCGCGCGCGACAATGGCGTCGAGGTCATCAGCGAAGTCGGGAAAATCGAGATGGCAGTGGCTGTCGACAAGCATCAGGCTTTGGCCGCTCCGGCTTCCGGGGGATCGATGTAACGCGGAAAGACCGGCGCGGGTGGCGGCAGTTGCGAACCGCCCTTGATCCGGGTGGCAAGTGCCGCGAAGTCGCGCGCGTCCGGCGAGACGCCAAGGATGTCGAGCAGCTTCGCGCACGCATCGGGCATCGCCGGCTGCGCAAGAATCGCGATCTGCCGGACGACTTCGGCGGTGACATACAGCACGGTCTTCTGACGTGCCGGATCGGTCTTGGCGAGCGCCCACGGCGCCTCTCCCGCGAAATAGCGGTTGGCTTCGGCCACCACAGCCCAGATCGCATTCAGCGCGTGATGGATCTGCTGCGTGGCCATGGCCGTGCGGGCCTGCTCGAGCATGCCGTCAGCCATCGCGAGAATGGCCTTGTCGTTGTCGCTGAATGCGCCCGGCTCCGGCAGCAAGCCCCCGTACTGCTTGCCGATCATCGACAGCGAACGCTGCGCGAGATTGCCGAGGTCGTTGGCGAGGTCTGCATTGGTGCGCGCGACAATGGCCTCGTGGTTGTAGTTGCCGTCCTGGCCGAACGGCACCTCGCGCAGGAAGAAATAGCGCAGTTGATCGACGCCGTATTGATCCGCCAGATTGAACGGATCGACGACATTGCCGACCGACTTCGACATTTTTTCGCCGCGGTTGAACAGGAAGCCGTGCGCGAAGACGCGCTTCTGCACTGGAATACCCGCCGACATCAGGAACGCCGGCCAGTACACGGCGTGAAAGCGGATAATGTCCTTGCCGATAATATGAACATCCGCGGGCCAGTAGCGCCAGTTCTTGTCGCCCTCGTCCGGGAAACCGACGCCGGTGATGTAGTTGGTCAGCGCATCGACCCACACGTACATCACGTGCTCTTCGTCGCCTGGCACCTTCACGCCCCAGTCGAACGTGGTGCGCGAGATCGAAAGATCCTTCAGCCCGCTTTTGACAAAGCTGATCACTTCATTCTTGCGCGAGTCAGGCCCGATGAAATCCGGCTGGTTCTCGTAAAGCGCCAGCAGCTTGTCCTGATAGGCCGAGAGCTTGAAAAAGTAGCTCTTCTCCTCGACCCATTCGACCGGTGTGCCCTGCGGCCCGCGCCGCACCTTGTCCTCGCCGACGACCGTCTCGTCCTCGGCGTAGTAGGCTTCGTCGCGCACCGAATACCAGCCGGCATAGCTGTCGAGATAGATGTCGCCGTTCGCGGTCATCCGTCGCCAGATTTCCTGCGTCGACTCGTGATGCACTTTCTCCGATGTGCGGATAAAGCGGTCGTAGGAAATGTTCAGGCGCTGATCCATCTCCTTGAACCGCGCCGCATTGCGCGTCGCTAGGTCCATCGGCGTCATGTTTTCCTTCTGCGCCGTCTGGATCATCTTCTGGCCGTGCTCGTCGGTGCCGGTCAGAAAGAACACGTCCTTGCCGTCGAGACGCTGGAAGCGCGCGAGCGCGTCCGTCGCAATCGCCTCATAAGCGTGGCCGATGTGCGGGACGCCGTTCGGATAAGCGATGGCGGTTGTGATGTAGAAGGTCTGACGGGACATATGTGACTTCTGCAATCGCAAGGTCTGCGAAGGCCCTTTCCGTAAACGTCGATTGTGCCATTACTTGCGCGGAAATCCGACCGAGGGCGGTTAACGCGTGGCCTCGGCCAGCATGCCAAATACCGAGAAAACCAGAGGTTTTCGCTCCAGATTGAAGCTTTCCGTGTCGCGTGCGGCACTGTTGATCTTTTCCCATACCTCGGCAAGCCGTGCAAGGCGCGGCAGGTTTGAGCCCGCGTCCGGCGCATGGAGGTGCCCCGTCAGCCAGCGGTCGATGGTGTCGACGAAAGCCTTCAGCCCGACGCGGTCGTTGAGCGGCAGCGCGTCACCAAGGGCATGGAGCGCACGGTGATCGAGTTGCGGCAAGCGATTCAGCAGTTCGAGCGTACGCTGGTGGAGCCCCAGCGATTGCCCGCCAAGCAAGGTGAGTGCGCGGGCCACGCTCCCCTCCGCCGCGTCTGCCGCCTCCCCCAGCGCATGATCGCTGCGGTTCAATCCGGCTGCTTCCGCGGCTGCCTGAATCACATCCTCCGTCGCCAGAGGCCGCAGTAGGAGTTTCCGGCAACGGGACTGGATGGTGGCGAGCACGCGCGCAGGAGCGTGACTCATTAAAAGAAACAGCGACCTCGCTGGTGGTTCTTCAAGAATCTTCAGCAGCGCGTTGGAGGCGTTGGCGTTGAGTTCATCGACGGTGTCGACCACACAGACACGCCAGCCACCGACAGAAGCTGCGGTCGAACCGAAAAAGCCGATGGTTTCGCGCGACTCGTCCACCGTGATGACGGTCCGCATCGTGCCCTTTTCGTTGGCGGTGCGCTCCAGCGTCAGCAATCCGCCGTGGCTGCCGTTTGCGACCTGGCGCGCGACCGGATGATCCTGATCGACGTACAGACTATCGGAATCCTGTACAGACTGTGCGGAGGGGTCGGAATGCGCAAGCACGAACCGCGCCATGCGATAGGCCAGTGTCGCCTTGCCGATGCCCTGCGCGCCGCCGATCAGCCACGCATGCGGAATGCGACCACTGCGATAGGCCGTCAGCAATGTCTGCTCGGCATCCCGATGACCGAAAAGGGCCGTCGTTTCACGCGGAGCGCGGATGGATGTCTCGGGTTCGGCGGTGCGAGCACTCATGCCTTGGTGGTCTCGCGGACGGAGGCCACGGAGAACAGGTGATCGCGCAGCGCCTTCCAAACACGTTCCGCAACCGTCCTGGGATCGGCGTCGGCATCAACCAGCGCGCAGCGCTGTGGATCGCTTTCGGCAATCTTGCGATAGGCCTCGCGCAGCTTCTCGTGAAAGCTCACGCCCTCACCTTCGAAACGGTCAGGGACCGCAGTCCCTCGCCGCTTGAGAGCGCGCTCCATTCCGACTGAAACCGGAACGTCGAGGATCACCGTGAGATCTGGTTTGAGATTGCCGATAGTCACACGCTCCATCGCCCGGATCAGTGTCGGATCGACCTTGCCCAGTTCGCCCTGATAGACGCGGGTGGAATCCGTGAAGCGATCGCACAGCACCCAGAGCCCCTGCGCGAGCGCCGGTTCGATCACCTGACTGACATGATCGTCGCGCGCGGCTGCGAACAGCAGCGACTCCGTCTCGGGACCGAATGCCTTGGCCATTCCCGAGAGCAGCAGATGCCGCACGATTTCCGCACCCGCCGAGCCGCCCGGTTCGCGGGTTGTGATCGTCCGCAGCTTGGCCGCATTGAGACGATCCGCCAGCAACTGTATCTGCGTCGACTTGCCGGAACCCTCGCCGCCTTCAAAGGTGATGAAGCGGCCGCGCGGCGGCTGTCGCGGTTTGACAGCGTCGGTCATGTCAAAGCTTCTCCGCGCCGGCGCGGAACAGCCCGATGACGAGCTCGCTGGCGCCGTCGATGGCGCGGCGGGTGGTCGAGCCTGTCTCGATCGTTTCCGCTGCGACCAGCGGAGATTCCAGTGCGATGTTGCTGCCGCGCCAGACCTTGAGCGTGCCTATCCGCTGACCCGGCTGGATCGGCGCGCGCACCGGCCCCGTATAGACAATGCGGGCGATCAGTTTGTCGGTGCCGTTCCGTTGCACCATCACCTTGATCGGCTCCGGGCTCGCCAGTTTGACGGAGCGTGAATCACCGCCGAACACCTTGGCGTAACCGATAGTCTGATCCTTGTCGAACAGCGTCCGTGCCTCGAAATTGCGGAAACCCCATTCGAGCAGCTTCTTCGCCTCGGCGGCACGATCATCGGCATCTTCAAGTCCGTTGACCACCACGATCAGCCGCATGCCATTTTGCACGGCAGAGCCGACCATGCCGTAGCCGCCCTCCTTGGTGTAGCCGGTCTTCAGTCCGTCCGCGCCTTCGAGCATCGTCAGCAGCGGATTGCGGTTCTGCTGGCGGATCTTGTTCCAGGTGAATTCCCGCTCGCCGAACAGCTTGTAGTTATCGGGATAGGTCAGGATGATGTGCCGCGCGAGCATGCCCAGTTCGCGCACGGTCATCTTGTTGACCGGGTCCGGCAGACCGTTGGAATTTCCGAACGTCGATTTTGTCAGGCCGAGTTCACGCGCGCGTTTGGTCATTAGCGCAACGAAGTCGCGTTCGCTGCCCGCGATGCCTTCCGCCAGCGCGATGCAGGAGTCGTTGCCGCTCTGGATCAGCGCGCCGTGCAAAAGATCGTCGACGCTGACCTTGCTGTTGATCGCGGCGAACATGGTCGAGCCGCCGGACGGCGCCCCACCCTTTCGCCAGGCGTATTCGCTGATCCGGTACTCGTCGGTGAGCTTGATGTCGCCCTTCTTCAGCGCGTTGAAAACAACCTCAGCGGTCATCAGCTTCATCATGCTGGACGGTGCGCGGAGTTCGTCGGAGTTCTTCTCGAAAAGAATACTGCCGGACTTTGCCTCGATCAGGATCGCCGTCGGGGCATCGATCTCGTAGCCCTCGTCCTTTTTGGCACCCTGCACGCTGTTGTTAGCTGCATGGACCCCGCCACCAAGCGCCAGACCGGCCATCACGAGGACCGCGGCAAGCGGCCAGAACCGCCCATACGGACGCCCGCTACTCCGGGATGTTCTGAGAATGGCTGCCATGTTGAGTTTCCTGAGGATCGCGTTGTAACAGTTGGGCTGGTACCAAACAACGGACAGCTAGCCGCTTCGGTGTGCTCTCAGCCCTCAATATGTTGAAAAGAGGCAGAAAATCGATGTCGTCATCGCGAATGATCTCAGCCAACGGCATTGAGATTTTTGTGACCGAACGGGGTTCCGGCCCGCTGGTACTGCTGTGTCATGGATGGCCCGAACTCTCCCATTCATGGAGGCATCAGCTGCCGGCCATCGCGGCTGCCGGTTTCCATGTCGTCGCACCCGACATGCGTGGTTTCGGGCGGACATCCGCTCCCGAAAGTATCGATGCCTACTCGATCTTCGATATGGTCGGCGACATGGTCGCGCTGGTGGCGGCGCTGGGCGAAACCAAAGCGATCATTATTGGCCACGATTGGGGCGCGCCTGTCGCGTGGCACGCCGCCCTGTTCAGGCCGGATATCTTCACAGCTGTCGGCGGGCTGAGCGTTGCGCCGCCATTCAGGGGGCGCGAGCGTCCGCTGGATGCGCTGGCCAAAAGTGGCGTCAACAACTTCTACTGGCAGTATTTCCAGAAGCCGGGCGACGCCGAAGCCGAGTTCGAGCGCGATGTCGATTACACCATGCGCGCGGTAACCTTCGGCGTTGATGCCTCGCTATTCCTGAAGGACGGGCACGGCTTTCTGGGCGACACGACAATCCCGCGCCCCCTGCCCGCATGGGTCAGCGAGCAGGACCATGCGCATGTCGTCGAAACCTACCGTCGGACGGGGTTTCGCGGCGGCCTGAACTGGTATCGCAACATCGATCGGAACTGGGAACTGACAGCCCCCTGGCAGGGCGCGAAAATCCATCAGCCGTCGATCTTCATCGCCGGTGCCAACGATTCCGTCGTCACCGGCATTCTCGGCGGAAAGCGCGTGACCGAAATGGACCGCGTGCTGCCAAATCTGAAGCGCAAGCTGATCATCGAAGGTGCAGGCCACTGGATCCAGCAGGAGCGCCCCGACGAGGTGAACGCGGCTCTGGTCGAATTCCTGAAGGGTGTGCGGGGCTGATCGCGGGGCGCGTGGGGCTCAGTAGAGCCCGCGGCCGGACATCAGGTAGAGGCTGTTGTCGCGAGATGCTGGCGCATAGGCCGCAACCGGCCTTGTCGTCGCGGGAGCTTCCTCGGCAGCCTCCTCGACCTCAGCCGGAGCACTGCGCTGGAAGCGGCGTCCGCCAGGCCGCGCGGCGCGCGACGCCGAGACCTCGGATGCCCCTGCCGCAGCCAGGTCTTCCTGTGTATTGCCGAGTGTATAGGGCCGCCCGGTGGGCAGCGGAACGTCACCCCGGGTCACCCCGCGGGAGGGTGAAGGCGTCATGTCCGGGATGAAGGCGCGGGCCGAGGCGACGCGCACGGTCGATGGTGCGGGCGCAGGTTCGCCGGTCCGCAGCGTCGCCATCAACTGGCGGTCGTCCGATCCTTCCAGCGGCGCGCGGCCGACATACTCGACCCGGACCCGGCCAATGCCGTTTTCGCGGAATTCGAGCAGCTTGGCGGCGGTGTTGGAGACGTCGATGAGCCGGTTGCCATGATACGGCCCGCGATCGTTGACGCGGACGACGACCGATTTGCCGTTGGCCAGATTGGTGACGCGCGCGTAGCTCGGCAGCGGCATGGTCGGATGGGCGGCGGTGAGCGACGTCATGTCGAACACTTCGCCATTGGCGGTCAGGCGGCCGTGGAAGGCATCGCCGTACCAAGAAGCCATTCCTTCGGCGCGATAGTTCGGGTTTTCTTCGGGAACGTAGGTCCGGCCGGCGACGACATAAGGCTTGCCGACGCGATAAGTGCCGCCGCCCCGTGGGACAGCCTCGCCGAAATCGACCACGCGAGGACTGCTGGAGACGCCGTATTTGGGGTCGACACGGCTGGAGAGCTTGTTCGACGAGGCGCAATTGGCGACCAGCAGGCACAAGGCTCCCGCTGCCGCGATACGCGCGGCCGCCCCGCCCGATTCCGTGACCCAAATCCCCATAGAACCCCAAATAGCATCTTTCGCGGCCGCTTGCCTACCGGGCACCGCGAGGCCGGATGATGGCACTCATACGCCGCTTACCTTAACTCATTGCTTCCATGCCGAAAACGCTCTGAAGCGCGAGGTGGTAAACCGGAGATTGATTTTGTGGGACGTCCAGACAACCTGTGGTCGCCGCCTGGCCGAACCTGACCGCTTGAGGGCGGCGTTCGGCAGGCGCGCTTTTGCCGCCCCTGTTGCCGGTGCGTGACACACTTCAATTGGGGCGGCCCGGTCGTCGCCAAGTACTGATAGCGTAAGCATCCTCCTGCGTTGAAACTTAAACCCGGCCTTGCGCCGGGTTTTGGTTTTGACGGGTGTAATGTCTGGCAGACGCCGTAACTATGCCGGCGCGGACCGTGTGAGATATCGCTTACGCGGAATGATGGCGGAAGGGGTGGGATTCGAACCCACGGTGCCCTTGCAGGCACGCCGGTTTTCAAGACCGGTGCCTTAAACCACTCGGCCACCCTTCCTGCGCTCTGAACACCAGCACTTAGCAAAGCGGAAGAGGCAGCGAAAGAGGTGATTGCCCCGAAAGGGCGCTCCTTGATTGACCATTGGATGTTGGCGCCTTGTCGGGCAACCCGTCCCGGGCCGCGCCTAACTCTGGTTCATCAAGCAACGATAAAGTCGCCGGCCGTCAGCGAATGGACACCGTGAAGCTTGATATCGATGGGGCCACCCGAACACATTCGCATGCACCAGCGTTGCATCGGCAGTCTGCGTTCAGCAGATCGATCGTGGTGTCGTTGTACGTGAGTTGCAGCCCCTCGGAGCCCAGATGCGTGATGTCGTATGGTGCATGGCTGGGAAAACCGCTGAGCAAAACCGTTCTCGTGCCGCCGCTGGTATAGGCGACGGTCTCACGCTGGCAGTGGCACGCCGGGTTGCTTGTCGAACCTGTGCGCCAGCCAGGACGAGATCGTCGCCGGGACAAATCCGACAAGTCCGTAGAGCAGATAGTGCTTGAGCCCCGTCTCGCTCCCTAGCGTGCCGTAAAGAATTGCCGTTGCGCAAAATGCGACGAGACCGGTGAGGAACATCCGAGGGACCGTACCAATTCTCCTGACATGGAAGAGAATGTCGTCGACAGCGCCGATCATCAGCGCCGGGATGATCCCGAACAGGTAGTTGTAGGGGATTGTCATCAGCAGGACCTTGAACAGTTTCTTCACAACATCGGCTCCGTCCCAGTAACCTTCCGGTGTTCCGAGAACGAGAAGGAAAAAGCCTGCCACCAACGGTCCTATGGCTGCGAAGATGATGTATCGTTTCATTCAGTCCCTCACCCTGCCCGGCCTCCACGCATTCAGATTGTTGCGGGCAATTCCGCTCATAAGAAAACGAGAAAAGAATCCGCGCAAGTGGCCAGGCTCCGGACCGGTTCGTCGCGGCTATAGGTCGGAGCGGCAGGTCTTGCGCCCACGCTTTGACGTAGCGGCCGGCAGCCCTTACCGCGCGCCCCTGAGGGTGCATGACGTGGAGCATGTCGTCTTCACCCCTGCGCTACAGGCCTGACAGACGGCCATGCATTGCTCGAGGTTCTTGGGATCATAGGGGCTGTAGAGTTTTGTTGCACATGCGAGCGAAGCTTCGGGTTGTTCTTGCTTGATCCCGAACGATTGCAACGCAATAAAAACCAGAGCCACCAGGCCGACACCAATGGTCATGAAAATGATCGCGCCGCGGACCACGCGCGACCGCTCGTGTCGCTCAGCCTTGGTCGTTCCACTAATATGACTGCCGGTCACCGGAGGGCTCCTCCTGCAACCCAACGCACCGGATACGGAGGCGGTTCCAAGTCGGACCGCCCGCCGCTGACGTCAGGCAAGCCGTTGCTTTCCGGGCTTCTGTCTCAATTGGCTCTGGTTAATCAAGGATTAAAGGCGCGTCCCGGCATTCGTGCTTTGATTCAAATTTTCCGAAACTTTCGCCCGGTAGGAATACGCTTCGATCACGGAGCGAAGCCAATGGCTGTTTTCAGAAAAGAATCCCGCAAGCCCCGCCACACCACGCGGCACGACGCGTGGATGCTGCTTGACGGGGGATTTGCGAAACGCAATTGCACTATCCTGGATCTGTCGTCGGGTGGTGCGCGCATCAAGCTCATCGATACCGGGCCGATCGGAAACAACCTCAGCCTGGCGCTGACGGGTGACGTGCGAAAGGTGAAGCACTGCCGGTTGATCTGGCGGAAGGACAAGATCATTGGCGTGGAGTTCAGGGGGCGCACCTGATGCGTCCCTGTGTCAGTTTCTACTAACGGAGAGGTGGCTGAGTGGCTTAAGGCACCGCGTGCGGTACACGGGCAACCGTGTCGGAGGTTCGAATCCTTCCCCTCTCCGCCATTGTCCTTCGATGCCCAGGTAAACCTCAGCGACGGTTGCGTTTGCCGCTCGTGGTGGCTGGCTCGACCTCAACGGGATAAGCGGCGGCGCCACGGCGAAACGCCAAGCGCCAGTTCGGAGCGCAAGACCCGTTCAGGCCACCAGTGCTCGCCTGACATTGGGCCATCGTGGAGTAATCGCATTGCTCGATTGCACCGCTCCAGCCCGACGCATAGGTCATGCAATAGGGGTATTCGGTCGCATGGGCCGGAGCCTGACCGAGAAAAAAGAAACCGGTGAGCGCCAGCGGCGCAAGATAAAGGTAACGCATGTTGTCCTCGATTCGTGTTGGCCGCATGAGACACCAGCGCGGGTCCCGGCTCAAGCCAACGCGGTTCGCCTGATCGCAGGTCGGAGAATTGGCTCTATCTTAGGCCGGTTTCTGGACATCTTGGCATCGGCCCGAAATCACGTATGCGTGTTGCGGTTCGATGCCATCGCCGAAGGAAGAGCGGTATGTATCCGTCACCGAATGATGTCACCTTCGTTTGTTCTTTGCGGATTCCTCGTTATGCCGGTTACACTGCTTATGAGGTCGCCTTTTCGGGGACCAGATCATGCCTCAGCGCCTAGCGAAGATCAGGAGAAGCCGTGAGCGATCCGGAACAGGACAATCGAAAGCGTAATCAAAAAATCGCCGAGAACGAAGCCAAGCGCGAGCTGAAGAGTGACATCCGGCTCTCGACCTGGGCGATCGGCGTTGCCGTTGTTATTGGCCTGATCGTTCTGGCGATCTTTCTGAAGAGGTAGACTTTCGACGTCCTATTTGTTGAACGTCATGTCCACACATTTCAGGACATCCGGTCCGACGCCGACGCTTAGCAGAATGCAGCCCTTGGCGCTGAGCTTGGTGCTGTCGCTGACCCAGATCGCGGTCCCACCAGACCCAAAGAATGAATTCGTATTGGGTGGTTCGGTTTCAGTCGCATCGAACTGGTAGCTGGAATCGCTGGGGAAGATACGCGCCTTCAATTTACAATCGCCGTCGGTATCGACCTTGAGAACTTCCTTGTTGTCGCGGGTGACGCCGACGCTGACCTGGCAGCGATAGAATTCGGATGTCTTCGTATTAAAAATGTAAGCAAATGATTTGCAGGAAATGTTTTGAAGCTTGCCGGCGTTCAGTCCGCGGCCGCAGGATATACGCTGGTTGCTGCTGAGCTTGATGTCGTCCGCTGCGCGCGCTCCGGAAAGACCGGCGGAGACAGTCAGCGCCAGAACCGGCATAACTCCAAGAAAGAATCCACGAAATTTCTTCATCGATTGACCCCTATTATCCGTGCGTGCTGCGGCGAAAATCATGCCGGGCACCGCACGTCCGGCGTAACTCTAATGTAGTTTTTGGCGGTAGGCCATCGGCGCATCCGGGCTCACCCATGTGCCAGTGCCTGCGCCCTTAACTGTTCAACAACATTCAACAGGCGGCTTTGCCCTTGTTCGCCGATGGCCGCTTCGCGCGCCTCCTGAATGGCGTCGCCGAGCCTCGGGAGCGGGAGATCTCCGTCGCATGTCGGTTTCACCAGACGGTCGATGATAACATTCCATTCGGCCAACCCGTTCTGATAGGTATCGCCGTGTCCCTTAATGAGGTTGGCGGTTCTCACAATCGCGACGGTCGCTTCCGGCTGCTTCACCAGACTGCGATCGACCATGTGCAGCCATCGCTCCACCCACACCCGCTCCAGCTTGAAGCGCTCGGAAAAGGGGCGTGTGATCCGCGCCGCGGCCAGCCACTTCAATCGTTGAAGCTTGAATCTGGTTCTCGAACTAAACCGCAATGTGACACTTCGGCGTGCGAGCTTTGCCAGACGCAGGCGCTGAAACAGATCGAGAGCCGGCGCTGCCGCCTTCGGCGGAAGCATCGGGATGACCTCGTCCCAGCGGAATTTTTCAACCCGATCGACGGACAGCGGGTTGGGTTCGGCAGTCGCGCCGCCCGCTTCCGCCAGCTTCAATTCTGCGATGCGGATCGGATCCTCGAAATGCATCCGGTCCGACAACAACTGCGCCAGTTCCGCCAGGTTAGGCACATGGTGCGCGGCTGGACCGACATACCGTTCGATCCGCTCAAGATACGCCAGCGCATAATCCGGGTCCTGATAATCGATCAGCGAATGGACGGCTTGGCTGACAATGGGAGCCACGTCTGCAGACAACTGGGGCACCAGCCGCGCCAGCGCCGCGCGGGCGACTCGCGGATTTCGTGTCTCTTCGCCGAAATATCGTTCCTTCAGCAACCGGAACGGCGACGGCGGAACTTTGACTCGAATCTTCACGAGGTCGCCTGTGCACCGGTTTCGGCAAGCTGCGCCTCCAGCTTTCCGAGATTCTGGAATAGCCGCGCGCTGACCAGCCTCAGGAAGTAAAAGCCGAATGCGGGATTTTGGACGTAGAGCTCCTCGACCTTTTGATAGGTCACGCTAAGGATGATCCCGCCCTCAAGGCATTCCAGCGTTTGAGTCCGCTTGTTGGACGGCGAGAGCATGCCGAGTTCGCCGACGATGGCGCCCTTCGGCAGTTCGATCCCCGACTCCACAAGCCGGAAACGTCCGCTGACGATGTAGAACATCTCCTCGGCCTTCTCGTACTTGTAGAAAAGTATCTCGCCGGCCTTGCATTTGCGCTCGGTCATGAACGGCTTCAGCCACGCCATGGAGAGATCGCTGTTGACCGACTTCTTTACTTCGCGGACCAGCAGCAGCATTTCCCGCAGCCGGTAGACGTTAAGCGGCAGCAGGATCATGTGCAGCACCATCACCGGATAGTGATGATGAACCACTGAAAATCCGATGAGCAGAACGTTGGTGAGAATGCCGAAGATGCGAAGCGGGATCATCGTCCGCATGGTGTATCCGGCCACCACAAACGCGGACGCGATAAAGCCGCCGGCGCCGGAAACGAGTCCTGACATATCCATCGGAATCAACCTGATGCTAAAGGAAATCTGGTATCAATTATGCCGCGCCGCGCCTTATGCGACAACGGTTCCGGCGTGGTGGTTCGCAAGTCCGCATGGTTATCCGGCGCGCCCCGACAGCGGACTTGCGAACCAAAACCACACCAAAATTATATATTCTTCCGGTGTCCCTTAAAATTCGACGTTCGTAACGAACGTGCTGTAAAACGAAGCGAACGCCGGATTTGGAACACGGATCGGCCGATGTGTTAATCTGACCCAGGTCTTGTGCCAAAATCCATGCTGAGCGCGCTGCCAAAACATGCGCTCCGCTCAAATCTCAATTGACAGCCCTTCCCTTGCTACCACGGTCCCCGGCCGCGCCTTCGCGGCGGCAGCGGCAATACGGTCCATCTCGTCATCGTCGTGTTCGGGATCGTGGTGAAACAGATAGAGCTTGCCAACCCCCGCTTCATTGGCCAGGCGGACGGCCTGCTGCCAGCTTGAGTGCCCCCAGCCGACATGCTCGGGCAACTCCTCGTCGGTGTATGTCGTGTCGATGATGACAATCGACGCGTCCCGTGCGAGTTCGACCAGCCCCGGATCGATTTCATCGGCACTGAGTTCGGTGTCTGTGATGTAGGCCATGGCGCGACCGCCAAACTCGACGCGGTATCCAGTTGCACCGCCGGGATGATTGAGCGCCGCAGTCATCACTTTGATGCCCGGCCGCGGTGTCAGAATGTCACCCGGTTCGAAGTCGGTGAATTCGACCTTGCCATGGGCGGCTTCCAGTTCGATTGGAAACAATGGATAGCTCATCAGCTTCCGGACGGTTTCCTGCACACCGCCTGCGGCCTTCAGATTACCAGCCCAGAGACGCAACCGGTTTCCGGTCATGAAGGCCGGCACGAAGAATGGAAGGCCAATCAAATGATCGATATGGCAGTGACTCAAAAACAAATCGATGTCGGTCGGCTCTGCTTCTTCCGCCAGTTCGAGACCGAGCATGCGCAGTCCCGATCCTGCATCGAAGACCAAACGATGGTCACCGCAGCGAACTTCGACGCATGACGTATTGCCGCCATACCGCACGGTATTGGGGCCTGGACACGGAATGCTCCCACGAACACCCCAGAAACGCACGGACATTGTGGTCGGCATAAAAAAACTCAATGAACCCTTCGGGAGAATTGCATGCCGCTGTCATCTTCACCAACACGATACCGCGCACTGTTCACCAAAAAAATGGCTTGCCATGCCGGACCGCGATGGGTAGCGCGGCGGCGTTTTGCCTCACCCATCATTTGGTTGTCAGGGCGAAGACGCCGTTCCAGTCATCCGGTGGCGGGGTTTCCTGGAACGCCTTGATACGCTCGAAATAGAGGTCGTACAGCGTGGTGAAGGTCTTTGCTTCGTCGGCAATACGCGCTTTCGCAATCGCAGCAAGCGCCCCCTCCCAGTCGCGGCTGCGATAACACGCCAGCATCTCGATGGAGAGATTGCGAAGCCGTTGAAACTGTCCGGAATTTGCGACCTCCTCCCGCCCCACGATCGCATAAATCACCTCGGGCTCCTTCTTGCCCTTCACGGTGATGAAGTCGAGTTCGAGAATTGCGAACTTGTCCTTGGCCGCCAGCGCCGTCGCGGAGCCCGCGATGATAGGCACGCCGTAGGACTTCGACTGTCCCTCGAGCCGCGAGGCAAGGTTCACGCTGTCACCCAGCACCGAATAATCGAAACGCAAATTCGATCCCATGTTTCCGACGACGCAGGTGCCCGTGTTCAAGCCGATACCGACTTTCATCGGGATAAACGGCTTGCCGGCTTCATTCGCTTCGCGCTCGCGTTCGACATTCAGCACTTCGATGCGATCGATCATGTCGAGCGCCGCATTGCAGGCGTTGATCTGATGCTGCTGATCGCTCAACGGCGCATTCCAGAACGCCATGATGGCATCACCCATGTACTTGTCGATGGTGCCCTTGCGATCGAGGATTGCGTTGGTCAGCGGCGTCAGAAACCTGTTCATCAGCGACGTCAGGCCCTGGGGGTCGCTCTTGAATGACTCCGAGATAGTGGTGAAACCGCGCACGTCGCTGAACATGATGGTCATGTCCCGCTCCTCGCCGCCGAGCACCAGCTTTTCCGGCGACTGCGCCAGTTGCTCGACAAGCGCCGGCGACAGGTACTGACCGAAGGCCGAGCGGATGCGGCGGCGCTGGGCCTGCTCGCGGAAATAACTGCTGAACACCAGCACGAGATAAATCGACGTGCTTGCAATCAACGGGAATGTGAAGTCGAACAGCAATCGGTGTTCGGCGAAAAAATACCAAGACGTAGCGACCATGATGGCGACGATCACGCCACCGAAGATGACGAGCATGACGGCGCTGAGAATGGGCGCAAGCCAGATAATAGCCAATCCGAACAGGATCGCGGCCAGCAGCTCGGCGCCGATTGCGTAGTTCGGCTGCGACAGCACCGTCCGGGTCAGCGCGCTTTCAAGCACCTGGGCATGGACCTCCACACCCGGCATGACCGGATCGAGTGGAGTGGTCTTGACATCCAGCAGTCCGACGGCAGAGGTGCCGATCAGGATGAGCTTGCGCGAGATCAGGTCGGCACCGGCCTTGCCCTCCAGTACATCGGCCGCGGACACATAACGCGCCGGATCGTGCTTGGCGAAATGCACCCAGAGCTGGCCGTTGCGATCGGTGGGAAGTTCAAAGCCGGGGACCGCGACGCTCTTCACGCCCGCCTCGTCCGACTTGACAAGAATGGTGTCGGCTTTGGTGACAATGCGCAGCATCTCGAACGTCAGCGAGGGCATCAATTCACCCTGCGCCAACATGATCATCGGGACCCGGCGGACGATGCCGTCGCGCTCGGTGCGGATGGTGAACAGTCCGCGCCCGGGGGCCGCCTCTTCGAGCACCGGGATGTTCCGGAGCAGTCCAGGAAATTGGAGAAGGAACGGACGCGGATCCTCGCCCAAGGTCGCCAACCCTGTCAAAGGCAGGTTCAGTTCCGGCTGGGGCACGAACTTTGGCAGGCCGGATTCGCCGAGAACGGCGGGTGATTTGCGCAGGACATCCGCAAGCACCTGATCGTTGCTGGGCAGCGCCCGCAACTTCATCCGGCTCTGTTCGTCCAGATCACGAAACGCATCCGCAGCCAGTCCCGGCGACAGCCGGTCCGCTTCGGCGAACACGATATCGAAGGCAATGGCTGCCGCGCCGAGATCGGTCAACCGCTGAACAAGATCGGCCACACGGGTCCGTGGCCACGGCCATTGCCCGTATTTCGCAAGGCTCTTTTCATCGATGTCGATGATCACGACAGGACGTTGCGTGGTCTGCCTTGGCTTGAGAATTTGATATCCATCGAAGACGCGGACGCGCAGCTCTTCAAGCGGAATCGGATCAGCGACCCGAACGCCAAGAAACGCTATCAGCAGCAGAAAGGCCAGCAGCCGGCCGTAGCCGAACTGCCTGGCGTACAAACGGATACGCGCAATCAACCGGACTGACGATTTCAATGCCGCTCGCATCATGCCGCTAAAACCGGTACCGTCACTTCTCGCGGAATGCGCGCATGAGCTGGTCGCTCAGCGGCTTCGCGAGATAGGATATCATGGTGCGTTCGCCGGTCTGCACAAAGGCCTCGACCGGCATGCCCGGGATCAATTTGACATCCCCGAGCTTCGCCACTTCTTCCGGCGGCATCGATACGCGAATGGTGTAATAGCTCTGGCCGGTGCGCTGGTCCGTGGTGGTGTCGGGGGAGATCCGGCTGACCGTCCCGTTCAACTCCGGTGTGGTGCGCTGGTTGAAGGCCGAGAGCCGCAGCAGCGTCTTTTGCCCGATCCTCAGTTGATCGATGTCCTGCGGGTTCACCTTGGCCTCGACCGACAGGTTATCGGACTCAGGGACGATCAGCATGATGGTGTCGCCGGCGGTGATGACGCCGCCTACGGTGTGGACTGTCGACTGAAGCACCATACCGTCCTGCGGCGCGCGAATGTCGATGCGGCGGAGTTGGTCTTCGGCGGTGACCTTGCGCTCGACAAACTCGCCGATCTTGTCGTTGATCTCGCGCATCTCCTTGGAGACTTCGCTGGAAAGGTCCTTGTCGATCTGGATGATCTGCAATTCGATTTCGGTGATCTTGCCCTTCGCCTGCGCTTTCTGGGCGATAAACTGCGCACGGTCGCCATCAAGCCGCGCCGCGTCACGCTCAAGCACCGTCAACCGTGAAATCTGCACAAGGTTCTTGGCGAACAGATCGCGGACGCCCACCAGCTCTTTCTGAATGAGTTCGATCTCGCGGGACTTGGCGTTTTCCTGCGCTTCCAGCCCGCCGATCTCCTCCTTGAGCTGTGCGATGCGCTCCTTGAGCTGGGCCTTCTGACCAATGCGGCCTGATGAGCGGACCTGAAACAGCTTGATCTCGTTTCCGATCAACGCCCGGACATCGGGATTGGCGAACGACTCCATCAGTTCCGGTGGAAACGTAATGCGCTCTGCGCCATCCTGCTCCGCCAGCAACCGCGCCCGGCGCGCCAGCAATCCGTCGAGGCCCTTGGTGACAATCGCAAGGCTTGCCTTGGTCACAGTGTCGTCGAGGCGCACCACGACATCGCCGGCCTTGACGCGGTCGCCATCGCGCGCCCTCACCTCGCCGACGACACCGCCGGTCGGGTGTTGAACTTTCTTGACGTTGGAATCGACCACGATCGAGCCCGGCGCGATCAGCGCGCCGGAGATTTGCGCGGTGGATGCCCAGCCGCCGATACCGCAGGTCAGCAGCGTGACGACAACGAGTCCGACGATCAGATGAAATCGGATCGAGCCGCGCGATCCGGGTTTATCAAGACTTTTGAAGATCGAGAGCCGGTCCAGCGGCGAGAACAGCGCATTCAAAACGCCCCGGACTTTGCTTTCGGTTCCAGCGAGGGTCGGCCCTTTCATGATTGAGCTCCTCCCTTGTCGGAGACGATCTTGATGGCGGGTGGTGGCGTCGCCGGGCGTTGCAGCACCTGGCCGAGAACGGTGTCTTTTGGCCCGAATGCCTGAACCCGCCCGTCCTTCATGACCAGAACAAGATCGACACTCTCAATTCCGATCGGACGGTGGGCGACCACAACCACGACGCCGCCACGCGCGCGGACTCCGAGGATGGCCTTGTTCAGCGCCACATCGCCTTCGCTGTCGAGGTTGGAATTCGGCTCGTCCAGCACCACGAGAAACGGATTGCCATAAAGCGCGCGAGCCAGCGCGATCCGTTGCGCCTGCCCGGCCGACAGCACGTTGCCCTGATCGCCGATCTGGGTATCGTAGCCGTCCTTCATGCTGATGATGAGATCGTGGACGCGTGCTTCCCGCGCCGCCGCGATGATATCGTCGGACGAGGCCTTGTCTTCGAAGCGGGAAATATTCTGGGCTATCGTTCCGGCGAAAAGTTCGACGTCCTGCGGCAGATAGCCGATATGGCGGCCAAGGATCTCGGGCGACCATTGGTCGAGCGCGGCACCGTCAAGCCGCACCTTGCCGCGCAGGGGCTGCCAGACGCCGACCAGCGCGCGGACCAGCGATGATTTACCAGACCCGCTGGGACCGATAATTCCCACGCCCTGTCCGGCCTCGATCGCGAACGTAACGTCCTGAGCGACGACCTTCTGCTCGCCGGGCGGGCTGATGGTAAGCGTTTCAACCGCGAGCCTGGATGTCGGCGCCTCCAGCAGGGTCGGCGCTGCCTGTTCGGGCAACATGCCGAGCAGACGGTTGAGCCGGTGCCAGCTTTGGCGCGCCGCCACGAACCCCTTCCAATGCGCGATGGCAAGATCGACAGGCGCCAGTGCACGGGCGCTCAGGATCGACCCCGCAATAATGATGCCCGCCGTCGCCTGCTGGTTGATGACGAGATACGCTCCGACGCCCAGCACCGCCGATTGCAGCATCATGCGCATCACCTTGGCGATGGCACCAAGACCGCCGGCGACGTCGCTCGCCCGCTGGTTGCTCGCAAGATAGTCGCGGTTGGATTCATCCCATCGCTTGCCGACGCGTCCGGCCATGCCCATCGCGGTGAGCACCTCGGCATTCCGGCGGCTGGCGAGGGCAAGATCCTGTCGCCGCATCGCCAGCCCCGTCGAGCGCTTCATGGGCTCGTGGGTCAGGTATTCTGTCAGTATGGTCAGCGCGATCAGAATGATGGCGCCGGCCAGAGCGGTGATGCCGATCAGCGGATGAAAGGCAAAGCAGATGGCGAGATAAAGCGGCAACCATGGCAGATCGAACAGCGCGCCCGGCCCCATTCCGGACAGGAAGGAGCGGACGTTGTCGAGATCGCGCAGCGGCTGAAGTCCCTCGCTACGGTTACCGATAACGAGCGGCATCCGCACCACGATGTCGTAGACCCGGCGGCTCAGCATCTCGTCCAGCGCCGATCCGATGCGGATCAGAATGCGACCGCGGATCAGATCGAGGATACCCTGGACGAGGTAGAGACCTCCTGCCAGCACGATCAGTCCGACCAGCGTCGGGATGCTGCGGCTCGGCAGCACGCGGTCGTAAATCTCCAGCATGAAGAACGAGCCGGTGAGATACAAAATGTTGATGACCAAGCTCATCACGCCGACACCGACAAACGCGCTGCGGCAGGCGCGAAGCGCCGTCCCCAGTTCGGAACGGGGCGAATGCCCCTGATGTGATGTCTTCGCGGGCTGCATCGATACCTGGCCGTGGCTGCTGTCAGGAGCCAATCTGGAATTCATGAAATGTGGCGCTGCGACCGGCCTATCATGCCACGACACGGGCATGTATTGCAGCCGGAAACATGATCGAAGTTAATGTTTCCGGCTCATTCTCAAATCACGCATGGAGAATGAAATCGCTGGCATTCAGGGCGGCAACGCCCTTCAAGAGCAACGTATCCGTCGTGCCGTTGATGTGAAGCAGCGTATCGCCGCCGGTGTGATCGGCGTTGGTCAGCAGGGTCGTCAGCGCATTCGCATCCATACCTGAAAGAGCCCTGAAATCGATCTTGTCGGTTCCGGATGTGAAATCCATGATCGTATCGTGGCCGGAAACCTGTGCGAACACGAAGTTGTCCTTACCGGCCAGGCCCGTCATCGTGTCGTCGCCGGTGCTCGAAAAGATAATGTCTTTTCCGGTCGTACCCGTCAGGGTAACGCCGCCGGGGGCGTACTGTTTGAAAACGAAGTTGAGGGTGTCGCTTCCCCCCTGGCCGTCTGTAACTGTTAACGTCACTTTGTCCGTCGGCGAGGCGTTATCTGGTGTGTACACAGCGCCGTCGTTGAAAATGTTGCTGATGGCCGCGAACGACCCGCTGACACCCGCCCCTGCGAGCGGCTGGCTTCCGGTTGCGGTCGCGACCGTTCCGTGATCGGCGGTCGCTGTCACGGTAAACGTATCAGCACCTGCATCGACATCGGACAAGGCGATACCCGTCACCTTTGTGACTCCGCCGCCCAGTTCGAGGGTCGACACGTTGTCCCCGTTCAAGACCGGGGCGTCATTAATGCTCGTTACGGTGAGCGACGCGGTCTGGCTGTCTTCCGAGAACGGAGCCGTATGCCCCGGAACCATGGTGTTGACGGCCTGGCCATGCGAGCCGGAGCTCTGGTCCCAAGCGACATAGGTCAGCGTGTCAGTGCCGCCGTTCTCTCCGTTTGGAACGAAACGAACCTTGTCATCGCTCGCAAGAAGCAGACCGGAGCCGGAGGAGTATGTCCCGAATTGCGTCCAGCTCGATCCACCGTCGATCGAATACTCCCAGTGGCCGTTCTGGTTCGAATAGCCTGTGATCGCGACGCCCTTCAGCGCGCCGTCGTCGGGATCTGAAATGCCCGTGGCGAACGAACTGACCAGCTGGCCGGAGTTCGTCGTCTGATCTTCGGTGATCGTCGAGAAATTGGTGCCGGCAGCGAGGACAGGCCGGTCGTTGACACCGGTGATGGTGATCGTCTCGGTCTGCGCAACAGTTCCGCCGTGACCGTCCATGATATCGTAGCGCACCTCGATGGTCTCGATCACACCGGCCGGGATATGCTGGATTGCCGCAGCGTCGATGTTGATCGTGTGTGCGTCAGGGAAAATAATGCCGTGCGGAGTTGTGGCCGTTTCCAGTCCGCCATCGATAGAATAGCGGATGTTGGTGACGGAAAGAGCATCGCTATTATCTACGTCGGACGCACCGGCAAGAAGGTCCCGCACGACCGGCGCATTGCCTTCCTGCGTGGTGATGGTCAGCGGTGCGTCAACGGTGGGAGCATCGTTTTCGCCGTCGATCGTGACGGTAATGGATTTCTGAACCGTATCCGGGCCCGATGAAGCATCGAATGTGAACGTTGCGGTGACATGCTCGCCAGCCGCGAGATAATCGAACGCAGCCCTGTCGTAGCTGATCTTCCCGGTGACAGGATCGACTGTGAACAGGTCTGCCAGCGAGCCACCGGCAGGCGCTGGACCGTTTGAATTGGCGGCGTCGAAGGCCAGCGTATCGGCCACATAGCGAACGTGCACGTCGCTTGCATCGACATCCGTAATCGAAACATGATCCGCAACCGTGACCACGGCGAGGTCCGGAGTGCCGGTGTTGCCCTCCGTGTCATGCGCCGGATCGGTCACCGCAATCACCGGCGCGTCGTTTGCGCCATCGATGGTGACCGTAATGGATTTCTGAACCGTATCCGGGCCCGACGACACATTGAAGGTGAACACCGCTGTGACATGCTCGCCGCCGGCGAGATAATCGAACGCGGCCTTGTCGTAGCTGATCTTGCC
>NZ_KB375282.1:2004457-2643477 GCF_000314675.2 Afipia broomeae ATCC 49717
TCCGGGCCCGACGACACATTGAAGGTGAACACCGCTGTGACATGCTCGCCGCCGGCGAGATAATCGAACGCGGCCTTGTCGTAGCTGATCTTGCCGGTGACGGGATCAATCGTGAACAGGTCTGCCAGCGAGCCACCGGCAGGCGCTGGACCGTTTGAATTGGCGGCGTCGAAGGCCAGCGTATCGGCCACATAGCGAATGTGCACGTCGCTTGCATCGACATCCGTAATCGAAACGTGGTCCGCGACCGTGACCACGTCGACGTCTGGAGTGCCGGTGTTGCCCTCGGTGTCGGCGGCCGGATCGGTCACCGCTATCACCGGCGCGTCGTTGGCGCCATCAATCGTCACCGTGATGGACTTCTGAACCGTATCCGGGCCGGACGACACATTGAAGGTGAACGTCGCGGTGACGTGCTCGCCGCCTGCGAGGTAGTCGAACGCGGCCTTGTCGTAGCTGATCTTGCCCGTGACAGGATCAATCGTGAACAGATCGCTCAGAGACCCGCCAGCAGGCGCCGGGCCACTTGAGTTGGCGGCATCGAACGACAATGCCCCCGCGTACGGCGTCTTCACGTCACTCGCATCGACATCCGAGACCGAAACATGATCCGCAATCGTGACCACGGCGAGGTCCGGAGTGCCCGTGTTGCCCTCGGTGTCGGTTGCAGGATTGGTCACGGCTATCACCGGCGCGTCATTTGCGCCATCGATGGTGACCGTGATGGATTTCTGAACCGTATCCGGGCCGGACGACACATTAAAGGTGAAGACCGCTGTGACATGCTCGCCGCCGGCGAGATAATCGAACGCGGCCCTGTCGTAGCTGATCTTGCCGGTGACGGGATCGAGGGTGAACAGGTCTGCCAGTGAGCCGCCAGCCGGTGCAGGACCGCTGGAGTTGACAGCATCGAAGGTCAGCGCGCCTGCGTACGGTGTCTTCACGTCACTCGCGTCGACGTCCGAGACCGAGACGTGATCTGCGACCGTGACCACGGCGACGTCTGGTGTGCCGGTGTTGCCCTCGGTGTCGGTTGCAGGATTGGTGATGGATATCGTTGGAAGATCGTTAGTGCCGGTGATCGTAACCGTGACGGTCTTCGCAACAGATGTATCGTTGCTGTTGTTGCTATTATCTTTGACGGTGATCGTATAGGTCGCCGTTATGGTTTCGCCTTCCGCGAGGTACTGGATCAGATTGGTATCCAGCGCGAAATCCCAGTTGAAGTCGTGATCGCCTGCAGCCAAGGCCGACGAAGGAACCGTCAGTGCGGTTGCGAGCGCCAGGGCCAATGCAGGAGATACCCCGGCACTCCCCGCCGCATCGTTGTTGTAGGTGACGTGCGCCGTATGCGTATCCGTCAGATCGGCGTCGGTGAACGTGACCGAGCCGTGGTCTTTCAGAATACCACCGACAGGGTCGACGTCTTCCTTGACCGCTGCGCCGTTGTCGATGACGGAAATAACGGGCTGGTCGTTCGCCGCGCCGATCTGAACGGTGATCTGCTTTGTTGACGACAGGCCGTTGTTGTCCGTAACCGTGACATCGTAGATCAGCGTCAGGGTCTGCCCCTTCGCCAGAAAATCGAACAGATGGTCCGGCAGCTTGAATTCCCAGCCGACCGAACCCTGATTGTTGGTATCGGTGTTGCTCTCCGATACCGAGGCTGTCACCGCTCCATTGAGGGCATCGCGGGTTGCATGCGGAATGTCGTTGTAGTCGCCGCCCGACCACACCACCGATGAGGCGCCCGGATGAAGCGCCGCGCTTGCCGTATGGGTGTCGGAGAGATCCACATCGGCGAACGCCAGCGTTCCGGTCGCAATATCGACAACCGAATTCGGCGCGCCCGTTGTGTCCGGAACTTCGTCGGCCTGATGAATCGCGGCATCGGCCGTCAGCACCGGCGCATCGTTGGTGCCGGTGATCGTGATGGTGACGGTTTGTGTCACCGGGACGCCGTTGTCGTCCTTGATCGTGATCGTATAGATCTGCGTGATCGTCTGACCTTCGGCCAGCGATTGCAGCGTGGGATCGTTGTCGTCCAGCGAGAAGTGCCAGCCAACCGAGCCCTGATTGTTGGTGTCGGTGGTGCTCTCCGAGACCGGATCAATGGTGAATGTTCCGATCTTGGTCGTCGTCGGAGCATTTCCGGCGCCGCTGACAAAACCTGGCAGAGTTGAGGACGTCGATGTCAATTCGACGGTCGCGGTGTGTGCATCGGTCAGATCGACGTCCTTGAACGTGATCGTCCCGTTCGTCTCGATGTGGCTCGACGCGACCTGTACGTCTTCCTTGACCATGCCAGTGATGGTCGTCACAGCACCCACCACGATCGTCGGCGCGTCGTTGGCGCCCGTAATCGTGATCGGGATTTCGACCACACCGGTATCCGGCCCAGATGTCGCGGTCACTTGGATCTTGAAGGTAACGGTCTGGCCGTCGTCCAGGAAATTGAACTGCTCGCGGTCAAAGGAGACCGCGCCCGTCGTCTGATTGATGTGAATCAGCGGCTTCAGAAAGCCTTCGGTGAGATATGGAATCGTGCTGACCGCGCTCGTAATGATCGCGCTGCCGGCGACGAACGGAATGCCGATATCGTAGAACGGCGCATTGCCGATATCCGGATCGTCGATCTTGACGACGTCCTTGAAGCTGAAAATTTTGATCGTCGGGGAGAACGCCTGATCCGCGAAGACAGGGAGTGCCGAAAACTGCGCCTTGGTATTGTAGAAAGTCCTCGGAGGATTTGGCTGCCCGGTAACGGGATCGTAGCCGACACCCGGGATTGTAATGACCTTGGGCGGCCCGAGGTCCTGTAGCGGCTTGTAGAATGCGAAGGGATTTAAGTTGTCGCCGGGAGAGCCAAATCCGTTTTTCTGCGACTTCGGATTGGCGTTGTCCGGATTGTAGTTCGGGAAGTAAAGCTTGAAGACTTCCTGAATCAGTGTCTTCGCGGATTCCTGATCCGCGAGCGTCTTGAGCTGTTCAATCGCTGTCGGAGGCTGGCCAACGCCGCTGACCGACACGTAGGTCACCTGCCCGGCCTGCGATACCGTTCCGATCAACTGGCCGGTTGTCTTGTCGTAGAGATTGTATGAGCCGGTATGCCCGTCCGGCTCGACCAGCACCGAGAACTTGGTTGGTCCGTCGTTCGCGCCGATTTCCACCAGTACGGCAGTGCCGCGAATACCCATCGTGGCAACCGGCGTCTCGACGCGCATGTTGCCGTTCTTGGCGGTCTGTCCCGCAACGAATGTAATGGTGCCCTGAACCAGGCTGATCAGCGATGAATTCGACGATCCGTTCGGATCGAAGATCATTTCGTTGAGCACCATGCGCGCATTCGCGCTCATGCCGAACGCGCTGCCGTCGATGAACGTCATGCCGACCGACGAGTTAGATCCGGTCTGGACCACGTCGCCCTTTTGCACGGGATCGCCGATATTCAGCTCAACCGACACTCCGTTCCGGATCACGGATGCGCTTCCGGACATCTTCAGGACGTGTCCGATCACTTCTCCGGCCTGTGCCGGCGCGGTAGCCTGCGCGTAGTGGACGTGACCGGTCAGCGCATCCACGATGTGACCGGAAAGGGTTGCCCCGTCCTTGGTGGTAAGAACTGGCCTTGCTTCGCCCTTGAAGTAATTGCCGATCACAAATTTCTGGCCATTACCCGAAATGATCAGGTCGCTGCCGATCCGCATGTAGTCGCCGGAAAACAGCAGATGCGCGTCAGGTACGACGACTTGGTTGTCCGACATATGATGCTGGACGAAATTCGGCTTCGAATCGAAAGAGAAACGCTCCCCACCCAGTGAAACTGGGGAGTCGTGCATCAGCCCGGCATCAAATGGTCCGGAAAAATTCAAACCCCTGCCCGCCCGTCAAAAGTTATTATTAAGAAATTCAGAATTCGCAATTCATAGCATCAAAGACCGTGGGCCCATAGTGAATTGAACCACACAGCGTGGTTTTACATGCCCTCGTTAAGTACAATTGGACGGTGATGACTTGGTTATTCCGCTACTGCTTCCTAAGACTATGGGACAAAATCGATAATCCGTGCTGCTCCGCAAAATGATCGGCCGATTAACGGAAGCGAATTGAGCCTAAAAGCCGCCGAAAGGGCGCATTCGAAATCGATCAATAACCAATCTGTACAGTCTATTCATCCAACTAGACTTGATAATCCATCACCTGGTTTCACCGAATACTGAAATCTTAACATTTTATACATCAGCGCCTGCGCGTTAGCCCTATCTACAATTTTAGACAATGTGGTCAGCGCTAGTTCCGCATATTTGAATCCAAATGGCTGATTAGCCGCCGCTTTAAGCGGTCGAAAAGGGGACGCGCCTAATCCTTGTGGCCAGATGATCTGGTCACGAGCCTGCATACGTTGCGAGCCGATGTCCGGACAAGGGGCGTCAGATGTCGGCTTTCAGTGTTCTGCGCGCAGGCGCAGTGTCATTTATGTTCACGATCAATGTCTTGGGCGGAGTGGCTCATGGGGCAGCTCACTCGCCGAGCGATCCAGCCATCGGGGCAACCGAGGGCCCGCAAAGTCCGGCTTCCGAGCCGTTCGGGCTTGCGACCTCGATGCTGGCCGACGGCCCTCTTCGCGCCAAATGGCAGACCGTAGAGCGCGCCATTACGGCCGAATCCGAGATCATCGCCGCCTGCGCCAGCGATCCCGGACATTGCACGTCCCAGCCAGCCCAGCGTTTCCTGGAAATCGTGAAGACGGCCTCCGCCCGCGAGGGCCTTGCCCGATTCGGCGAAATCAACCGCGCTTTCAATCTTGCCATACGGCCGGTCAGCGACCGTGCGCAATACGGTGTCGAAGATTACTGGTCGTCACCGCTGGCCACGCTGGCGGCAGGCGCCGGCGACTGTGAAGATTATGCGATTGCCAAGCTCGTTGCGCTGCGCGCCGCCGGCGTTGCGCCAGCCGATCTTCGCCTCCTGATCATTCGCGAAACCGCGACCGGAGATGACCACGCCGTGGTCGCAGCCCGGTTCGAGGGCCATTGGCGGGTGCTCGATAACCGCACCTTCCTGATGCTCGAGGACAACGGGTTCGACAAGTACCGCCCCCTCTTCGCGATCGATGCGGAAGGCGCGAAACGCTTTGAACAGCCGATGTTCGCGAACACCGCGCAGATCACACAGGCCCGCCCTGCCGAGATCACTCCGCGTGAGGCCGGCGCCGGCGCCGGAACATCGGCGGCCACGTTGGGCATGGACAGTTCTGCGTTCGACGAGTTCTGTCAGACCCTCGCGATGTAACCCGACATCTGACAAGGTTCGGCCGGATTGGTTCACGGTCCGACGAACTGATCTGTATCCACCGCTTAGATCTTGGCGATGGTTTGAATGGTCGCGACGAATAACAAAGCCGCGATCGTAACGAGCACCCAGCCGGGGTTGTCGCACAGCACCGTTCCCTGGCGGCATACTTCATCGGCCAGGGACCAGCCGTGGTTCCGGGTGGCGCCGGCGAGCAGGAATATCCCGCCCGCGCCCGTGATTGCGAGAATAAGCTGACGCATGGGTCCACTCCTTTCCACTGCCGATGTTCGGCGCGAAGGAGTGAATCAATGCTTGTCCCGATTGCTGAAACCCGGGTGCTTCGTGCGAAAATCACCCCACATCCATGGGCCGTCGCCTTGTCCATGGCCGCCCCGATGGCAGCAAACCGCTCCTCAGCACGCTCGCCGCTGGCAGCGTCGGTGACGTCGCAATCGCGTCGACGAACGATCATTGCAAGCAACCGATTCAAACGTGAAATGTGAATTTGCGAATGTCTTAAAATGGACACGCGCGAGCGTCTTAATTTGATTGTTATCCGTCGCGTCCGGATGGAACCGCTGAACACGCGTTGCAGCCGGAACATTTTTATCGCGGAAGGATTTTTGCCGATGGCAACACGTCTCCAAAGACTTGCAGAATTTGACGGCAATGGCGAACCGTCCCCCGATGAGGCGGTTCAGGTTTTATGCGAGGACAAGAGCGGGACCTATCAGCTTCCCTTTGCATGCCGCCGGGTCAACGGTGAATGGCGCAACAGCGAATCCGGAAGTCTCGTTGAAGCAATGGTGGTCGGCTGGCGGCGGCCCAGAGAAGCACGATCCTGATCCGAAGAGCCGCATTTGCATAAAGCGCAAACCGGTCTCCAGATCAGATCATGCCTGACAGAGTTGGTGCTTACTTCTTCGTCTTGGATGCGGCGTAACGTGCCTTGGTCTCGGCATTCATCGGATAGAGGCCGGGCAGTTCCGCGCCGTTGTTGACCTCGTTGACGATCCAGCCCTCCATTGCCTCCTGCTCCGGACCTTCAGTCAGGATCAGTTCAAGGAATGCCCGCGGGATCAGCACCGCGCCGTCCTGATCGGCTACGATCACGTCATCGGGAAACACGGCAACGCCGCCGCAGCCAATCGGCTCGCCCCAATTGACGAACGTCAGCCCGGCGACTGACGGAGGGGCAGCCGCGCCGTTGCACCACACCGGAAGTCCGGTGCCGAGCACGCCCTCGAGATCGCGCACCACGCCATCCGTCACCAGCGCGGTGACGCCGCGCTTTGCCATGCGCGCGCACAGAATGTCGCCGAAGATACCTGCGTCGGTGATGCCCATCGCATCGACCACGGCGATACAGCCTGCCGGCATCGCCTCGATAGCAGTACGGGTCGAAATCGGCTTCGACCACGATTCCGGCGTCGCAAGATCTTCCCGTGCGGGAACGAAGCGCAGGGTGAACGCCGGACCGACAAGACGCTCCTGCCCCGGACGCAACGGGCGTGACCCGCGCAGCCAGACGTTGCGAAGCCCCTTCTTTAGAAGGATGGTCGTGATGGTGGCGGTCGTGATCTTTTTGAGCGTTGCGATGGCTTCGGGCGAGAGCGACATAAGGGAAACTCCGGGTGTGGTGTGCCAGCCTTTTTGCGAAAGCGCGGGATCGCGTCAAGGCGGCAATCGCGTGACCGGTAATGTCCGCTTATGCGTTGCGATAACACCAACTTATTTGCCATTTTAGCGGGAGTGTCGGACAAAGGGAGGGTCCATCCTGAGATCTCCGGCCTGCCGATGAGCACCCCGCCCCGCATCCTCCCGTCCGGAGACACTGCCCTGGCGGTCGAATTCGGCCGCAGCATCGATCCGGCGGTCAACCGGCAGGTCCTGGCGCTCGATCGCGAAGTCGCGAGCGCAGCCATTGTGGGAATCCTGGAAACCGTTCCGACCTATCGCTCGCTGCTGGTTCACTACGATCCCTTGCTGATCGACTTCGCGACATTGTCGCAAAAGCTGCTGGCGCTCGCGGAGCGGCCTGTTCCAGCACAAACCAACATCCGGCGCTGGCGCGTGCCGGTGGTCTATGGCGGCGAATACGGCATCGACCTCGACGACGTGGCGCGCGCGCACAGTATCTCGACGGCTGATGTCATCGCAAAGCACACCGGCAGCGAGTATCGCGTCGCGATGATTGGCTTCACACCCGGCTTCGCTTATCTGAGCGGCCTCGATCCCGCCATCGCCACGCCGCGGCGCGAGAACCCGCGAACCGAAACACCGGCCGGCACCATTTCGATCGGTGGTGTGCAGGCGTGCGTGCAGTGTCTTGCCGCGCCGAGCGGCTGGCATCTGCTCGGGCGAACGCCAGTCCGCACCTTCCATCCGCATCGCGATCCGGTGTTTCTGATGGAACCCGGCGATGCCGTCACCTTCCATGCCATTGCGGCCAGCGAGTTTGCTTCGCTTGATCGCGCCGCTGAACGCGGCGAAGCTGTCGCAGAGTTGATCGCGTCATGAGCAAGCTTGTTGTCGTCACAACCGGGCCCGCGACATCAATTCAGGATGCCGGCCGGTTCGGCGCGCAACGCTATGGTCTCACCACCAGTGGTGCGATGGATCGCACGTCGCTGGCGATGGCTAACACCCTCGCGGGCAATTCTCCACTCGCCGCCGCGATTGAAATCGGGCCATTCGCGACCGCGTTTACGGTACGCAACGGGGCCGTGCGCGTTGCCCTTTCGGGCGCAGCACGTGTTGCTGATGTTGCAGGCTCGCCGCTGCTGATGAGCGAAACGGCGTTGATTGCGGACGGCGAAACGCTCAGGCTCGGCGCGGCCCGCAGCGGCGTATTCACTTATCTCGCCATCGAAGGCGGCATCGCGGGAGAACCCGTGTTTGGAAGCCTGTCGGTCAATGCGCGCGCCGATCTCGGCAGTCCCTTCCCCCGGCCGCTGCAAGCCGGCGATGTACTCGACGTGGGAACCGCACAAGTCACTTCGCATGAGCGCGCGCTGGACACCTTCGATCAGCCGCAGTCCCCGATCCGCGTCGTCATGGGACCGCAGGACGACGAGTTCGGCGCGGCCTGCGATGTATTCCTTAACAGCGAGTGGCGCATCTCGGCGACCAGCGACCGGATGGGCTATCGCCTGGAAGGCCCGAAGGTTGTTCACCCCGGCGGCCATAACATTGTTTCTGACGGCGCGGTCCACGGCAGCATTCAGGTGCCGGGCAATGGCCAGCCCATCGTGCTGATGGCGGATCATGGCACGACCGGCGGCTATCCGAAGATTGCGACCGTCATCAGCGCCGATCTGGGACGGTTCGCGCAGATGCAATCAGGTGCGATGGTCCGCTTCAAGGCAGTCACCGTCGAAGAAGCCCAGAACGAGGCGCGCAAGCTGGCCCAATTCATTCAGGCGCTGCCGGGCCGCATTCACATCGCGGGCGGCTCGAGCCTCAATCTCGTCGAACTGCAAAAGGCCAATGTCGCGGGCGTCGCGGTAAACGCCATCGACGACCCCTGAATCTTCACGAGGCGCATCCATGACCATCGATCTCAACAGTGATCTCGGCGAAGGTTTCGGTGCGTGGGACATGGGCAACGACGATGCGATGCTTGGCCTCGCCAGCAGTGTCAACGTCGCGTGCGGCTTTCATGCGGGCGATTCCGACATCATGCTGAAGACCGCGAGGCTCGCGAAAGAGCGCGGTGTCAGCATCGGTGCGCATCCCGGCTATCGCGATCTGCACGGGTTCGGACGGCGGCCGGTCCCCGGACTGAAATCATCCGAGATCGAGACCATGGTCGCCTACCAGATCGGAGCGTTGCAGGCGGTCGCGTCTTTGGCCGGTCACAAGGTGACCCACGTCAAGGCGCACGGCGCGCTTTCAAATGTTGCATGTGCCGACGACATGACCGCACGCGCCATCGCTGCCGCGATCAAAGCCGTCGATCCCAATCTGTATTTCGTGGTGCTGCCGAACACGGCGCTGGTGCGTGCCGGTGAAGCTGCTGGCCTCAAGTTGATCTACGAAGTGTTCGCCGACCGAGCCTACGAGGATGATGCGCAACTGGTAGCGCGCAGCAAACCCGGGTCGGTGCTTCATGACGGCGACCAGATCGCGCAGCGTGTGGTCCGTATGGTTCAGGACAACGCTATCACTGCCGCTTCCGGGAAGATCATCCCGGTGAAGATCGACACTGTCTGTATTCACGGCGACACGCCCGGCGCGGTCGAGATCGCGCGCAAGGTGCGGGCGGGGCTTGAGAGCAGCGGCATTACCGTCGCGCCGTTCAGCTCGCGGCGCTAGCTTCCATCGGTTGCGCGACGCCGGTCTGCGCGATCAGCCGCTTCAACTCCGGAATGCAGGAGCCGCAGTTGGTGCCGGCCTTGAGCTTCGCGCCGATCTCGGCAGCGGTTCGCGACCCCTCCGCTATCGCGCCGCAGATCGCGTTGCGTCCGACGCCGAAGCACGCGCAGACCACGGGGCCGTCGTTCGCTACGCCATCGGCGGACTTGCCCGACAGCAACAGCCGGCGCTGCTCGTCGCTGATCGTCTCTGCAGCGAACGCCGTCTTCACCGCGTCCCAGCTGGGTATGTCCTTCGCAGGCCCGATGAACACGCAGGCTTCGAGCCTGTCGCCGGAGAACTGCGCTGCGCGATACACGCCGTGGGCGGCGTCTTCGTACTCTGCGATGTGTCCTGCTTCTCCTTGCGGCGACAGGAAGGTTCTCCAGGCCGCAACGTCCAGATTGCTGGCGATGAGATAGCCATAGCCGCCCGTAACAGCGACGCGCGACCACCCCACATCCTTCGGAAACGACATCAGCCTGCGCGAGAGAACGAACCCACGCTGCCCGAACGTAACCGACTCAATGGCAACAGGCGTGGCCTTGTTTTCCGGCTGCCCGGAGAACGGATCGGTGAATGGCGCGACCAGCGCTCCTACCCGCCCCGATGCCGAGTTTTCCTGGCTCCAGTGGATCGGCGCGAACAGCATGCCGCGCTGCTGGCGCTCGCTGACGACAACTTTGAGAATGCACTGGCCGAGATCGGTCGCAAGCCGCGCATAACCGCCATCGACAACGTCCGCCTGGGCGGCGTCGGCCGGATGAATCTCCACATAAGGTTCAGGCAGATGCTGGCCGAGGCGCGGGCTGAGACCGGTGCGTGTCATGGTGTGCCACTGATCGCGGATGCGCCCGGTATTGAGCCGCAGCGGACGTGCCTCCGAAATTGCGCCGCGCAGCATCGGAACGTCAGGCGCAATGAAATGGCCCTTGCGGTCCGATGTATAGTAGCGGCCCTCGGCGAAGAAACGCGGCGCCGCTTCGCTCCCACCCTTCGGCATAGGCCACATGAACGGCGGCATTAAATCGAATTCGTCGTCGGCTACTGATGCCATCGCGCCGATATCAAAATCCCGGCTACCGCCGTTCTCGAACGCAGACAGTTCGGCATGCTCGCGGAAGATGTCGGCGGCAGAATGATAGGCGAATGCCGCGCCGTAGCCGAGGCGCTCGGCGACTTCGCTCATAATCCACCAATCCGGCTTCGCCTGACCGGGTGGCGTCAGGAATGCACGCTGCCGGGAGATGCGCCGCTCGGAATTGGTCACGGTACCGGACTTCTCGCCCCACGCGTGCGCAGGCAGCAGCACGTGCGCGCCTGAATTGATGCTGTCGTTCGACTGCACATTTTCCGAGATCACCAGCAGATCAAGCTTGCGCATTGCGGCGCGCACGGCATCCGCGTTCGGCAGAGACACGGCGGGATTGGTGCCCATCACCCACAGGGCCTTGATCTCGCCGCGGCCGATCGCCTGGAACATCTGAACGGCCTTGAGGCCCTCATGGGTGGCGATGTGCGGCGCCTTCCAGAACCGGCGAACGCGGTCGATGTCCGGCGGTGTGAAGCTCATATGCGCCGCAAGCTGGTTGGCCAGGCCGCCGACCTCGCGTCCGCCCATCGCATTCGGCTGACCGGTGAGAGAGAACGGCGAAGCCCCCGGCTTGCCGATGCGACCGGTCGCGAGATGACAGTTGATGATCGCGTTGACCTTGTCGGTGCCCTGCGCAGACTGGTTCACGCCCTGCGAATAGAGCGTCACCACGCGCGGCGTTTTCGCGAACATCTGGAAGAACGTCGCAACATCCGTTTCCGCAAGACCTGTGGCGAGCGCCGTCGCGGCAACGCTGCCCGCAATGCTGCGCGCTTTCGCCAAACCTTCGGCGAAGCCGCTGGTATGTTCATCGATATAGGAGTGATCGAGCGCACCGCTGTCTGCGAGGTAGGTCAACAGCCCGCTGAACAGCGCCGTGTCGGTTCCGGGTTTAAGGCCGAGAAATAGATCGGCGTCGCCCGATGTCTCGGTCTGTCGCGGATCGATCACCACGATGCGCGCGCCGCGCTGCTGCTTGTTGGCTATCATCCGCTGGAACAGGACCGGATGACACCATGCCGCGTTCGATCCGACCAGCACCAGCAGGTCGGCCTGATCGAGATCCTCATAGCAGCCCGGCACCGTGTCGGAGCCGAAAGCGCGGCGATGCCCCGCGACCGACGACGACATGCAGAGCCGCGAGTTGGTGTCGACATTCGCCGTGCCGATGAAGCCCTTCATCAGCTTGTTGGCGACATAGTAGTCCTCGGTGAGCAATTGCCCCGAAAGATAGAAGCCGACTGAATCGGGTCCATACTTTGCAATAATGTGTTGAAGCCGGTTGGCAACGTGATCGAGCGCATCGGTCCACGCGACCTCTTCGAACTTGCCGTTCGAGCAGCGGATCATGGGATGCAACAATCGTTCGCCCAGACCCAGCGTCTCGCCGAGCGCCGACCCCTTCGAGCACAGCCGCCCGAAATTGGCCGGATGCTCGGGATCGCCCGCGATGGTCGCGCCGCCCTTGCCGTCCGGCGTCGCGATGACGCCGCAGCCGACGCCGCAATAGGGACAGGTGGTCTTTGTGGGAGCGACGGATGGATCGACGTTCGTCATGCGGTCCCCCGCACGACGAACGGATCAGAGATCAGAACGGATGGTAGGAGAGCGTGCCGAACACGATGGCGGCGATCAGCGCGAAGGCGCCGTAAACGGCGAGCGTGTGAATGCGATCTTCCGCTTGGGCGGAAGTCACCCGGGCATGGGCTTCTGACACAATATCGCTCATCGCCGATCTCCAATCGATCACGTGATGGGATATTGAAGTGCTTCGTCAGTGACTTACAAGGCACCCCGGAAAAAGACGATAAAGTTGCCCCCGTCCGCACCGGGGGAGAGAAATATCCTCCCCGGGACACCTGCGGAGAACGAACAGCCTCCGGCGAAACCGGCGATTTGCGCCCTTCCCGCATCAATAGACGTCCTGCTGGTAGCGGCCCTTCTTCTTCAGATCGGCTACGAACGCGATCGCCTCATCCGTCGACCGCGCGCCGAACTGGGCGGTAATATCCACGAGCGCACGCTCGACATCCTTCGCCATCCGCTTGGCATCGCCGCAGACATAGACGTGCGCGCCGTCGGCGAGCCAGTTCCACAACTCGCGGCCGACCTCGCGCATGCGGTCCTGCACGTAGAACTTCTCCGTGCCGTCGCGTGACCATGCCAGCGACAAACGCGTCAGCAGGCCGGACGTCTTCATCGCGTTCAGTTCGTCCGAGTAGAAGAAGTCATACGCGCTGCGCTGATGACCGAAGAACAGCCAGTTGCGGCCCGGCGCCTTGGTGGCCTGGCGGTCGTGCAGGAACGCGCGGAACGGCGCGATGCCGGTGCCCGGGCCGATCATGATGATCGGCGTGTTCGGATCCTGCGGCAGCCCAAAGCCGTGCGCCTTCTGCACATAGACGGAGAGCTGTTCGCCGGGTTTGATCCGTTCCGCGAGAAAAGTCGACGCAAGACCGAGCCGCTTGCGCTTGCCGATCACGTAGCGCACCGCATCGACGGTGAGCGACAGCTTGCCCGGCGTGGCGTTGTGCGAAGATGAAATCGAATACAGGCGCGGCTGCAATGGTTCAAGCGCCTCGATGAAAGCTTCCGGATGCGGGCGCACGCCGGAGAACTTCTGCAGCGCCGCCAGAACGTCAAGGTTGGCGGCATCGCCATCCGGATCGTCGCCCGACGCCAAGGCCCGTGCTTTCTCGCGCTGCGCGCCGCCAGTGACGAACGAGATCAGTTCGAACAGCGTGTCCGGCGCGGGCGACAGAGAAACATCATTGAGCAGCACTTCACGCAGCGTCTTTCCATTGACTTCGGTCGTGTGCGACGCGCCGAGCATGGCGATGATCTGATCGACAAGGCCGAGATCGTTGGCGGCAAACACCCCGAATGAATCACCGACGACGTAATCGAGACCAGCCTGCTCCAGATCGAACTCGATATGCCAGGTCTCCTTCTCCGAGCCGGGCTTGGTGACCTGACGGCGCGAGAGGAACAAGGCTTTCGCGGGATTGTCGCGCGAGCGGCCGGGCTCTGTTGCCGGAGCCGCAGCAACAGGCGCGGTCGGCGCGATGGCGGGTGATGAGACAGCAGCAGGTGCTCTTTCAAGGTCCTCATAAAGAGCCTTCAGCATCCGTGCGGTTTCCTTGCCGCCCGGAACGCAGAGATTGAGCCGCGCCTCGGACTTGTTGGCAATCGCCTCGGAATAGTCGTGGCAGTTGTAGCCGCACTGGCCGCAGTCCTGCTGCGCCATCGCCGCCATCATCTTGCGGCGGATCGGGCGGCCTTCGGCCAGTTTCATGCGTTCCGCGATCGGCATGGTCTGGTCATGCCACGGCGCTTCGTCGTCATCCCCGTCGCCGGCAGCGCCCTTCATCACGGCAGCGCCCTGCTCTGGCGACAACGGCGTCACGGCATTGTCGAGCGAGACGAGACCGGCGAAGAAGCCGTTGAGCCACGAGCGCTGCTCCTGCGAGAACGGCGCGGTTTCCGGGATGATCTCAATCTGTCCGGGCGGAGTTCTCTGGTTCATCACACAGACTCCATTTCGGTCATGCGCTTGAGGGCATCGATCTCGGTTCGCCTGGCGAAAGCGATGAAGGTCTCATCCTCTGATGAGCGATGATTGACATAGGCCTTCAGGACGCGCTCGACGATGCGCGGCGCATCTTCGGCCTTCACGTTCTGGAACAGTTCGCGTCCCATGGTCGCTTCGGTGCCGAAGCCGCCGCCGACCAGCAGGTGGTAGCCATCGACGGTGTCGCCATCCTCGTTGATCGGAACGCGCGCGCCGATGAGGCCGATGTCGCCGATGTAATGCTGGGCGCAGGAATGATGGCATCCGGTGAGATGAATGTTCACCGGTGTCTCAAGCGGCACACGCTCCTCGCACCAGGCAGCGATCTCGTCGGCATTCTCCTTGGTGTGAGCCGCGGCGAAGCGGCATCCGGTTGCGCCTGTGCATGCGATCAGGCCGGCGCGGAGCGCTGAAGTTGTCGTTGAAAGTCCCAGCGCCTCGATGGCGGCGGTGACGGTCGCGACGTTGGCATCGGCCACGCCGGAGATCAGCAGGTTTTGCCAGACCGTGAGACGGATATCGCCGTCGCCGAAATCTGCCGCGAGCTTCGCAAGTCCACGGATCTGCTCAAGCGACAACCGGCCCAGCTTGAGCGCGACGCCGATCCAGTTCAGGCCGGCCTGTTTCTGCGGATGCACGCCGATATGGGCAAAACGGTCATAGACTGGACGTGGCGCAATGGCTTCAGCCGGCACGCGCGCCAGCTTGCGGCCAAGCTTCTCCTCGACGGCGGCGAGAAACTTGTCGAAGCCCCAGGAGTCGAGCACGTACTTGAGCCGCGCCTTGTTGCGGTTGGTCCGGTCGCCATTCTCGATGAAGACACGGATAATCCTGTCGGCGACTTCGGTTGCTTCCTGCGGCTTGAGAATGACGCCGGTATCGCGGGCGAAGTCCTTGTGGCCGGTGATGCCGCCCAGCGCCAATCGAAAGTAAATTCCCGGCTCGACGTCATGCCCGTCAAGGACCTCGACAGCCTGAAAGGCGATGTCGTTGGTTTCCTCGAGTGTGGCGATGCGCCCTGCTCCATCGAACGCGACATTGAACTTCCTCGGCAGCCCGTAGAGCGAGCGGTCGTTGAGAATATGGAAGTGCCACTCGCGGGCATAGCGCCGCGTATCCAGAATTTCCTGCGGATCGATGCCCGCGGTCGATGTGCCGGTGACGTTGCGGATGTTGTCGGCGCCGGAGCCGCGCGAACACAGTCCGAGATCCTGAAGGCCCTCGATGACGTTGATGGCGTTCTTCGGCTCGATCTCGCGAATCTGAAGATTGGCACGCGTCGTCACGTGGGCATAGGGACCGCCGAAATTCTCCGCGAGGTCAGCGACGCCTGCGAACTGCCAGTGCTTGAGGATACCGTTCGGAATCCGCAGGCGGCACATATAGGACGTCTGCGTCGGCGCCACGTAGAAGATGCCGTAATAGCGCCAGCGGAAATTGTCCGGCGGCTTCGGCGCCTCGTTGTTCTCCGCCTGCTTGACCAGCCGCGGATAGGCATCGAACGGATGCTCGTCGCGCTTGAACTTCTCCTGATCGTTGAGCTTGCCGCCCGCAGCAACCGTTCGATCCTGCGCTTTCAGGTGAATGGCATCAGGTCCAACGGGCTCCGACTTCGAAGGCGCGTTGGTGCGTGCGACACGCGAGGCCGAAAGCCCCGACACGAATCCTTCGAGATATCGCTTCTGGTCCGGAGAAAAATCGCTGGACATGTCTCATGCGGCCTTCGGTTGTGCGAGAGCGCGGCCGAACATCATGTCGCCGCGGATCGCTTCGATGGACGCCGTTGTCCTGATCAGTTCGAGGTACCAGAGCGCATCCTGCGTATCGCCGACCAGGACCGCTCCCTTGAGGCGGCCGTCGGCCACCACAAGTTTCTTGTAAGTGCCACGCCGTTCATCATTGAACACAAGCGTGTCGGTGTCGGTTTCACCGAGAAAATCGCCAGCCGAAAACACGCTGACGCCCGAGACCTTGAGATTGGTGGAAACGACACTGCCGTCGTAAAGCGCCGGACGCCCTGCGAGATGATCCGCCAGCACCCGGGCCTGCTCATAGGCGGGCTCGACGAGCCCGTAGCACGTGCCACGATGTTCGGCGCATTCGCCAAGCGCAAACACATCGGCGCTGCCCGTCCGCAATTGATCATCAACGACGATGCCGCGATTGACCGGAACGCCGGCATCCTTCGCCAGCGCGACATTCGGCCGGATACCTGCGGCGAAGACCACGGCATCGGCGGCAATCACCCGCCCATCCGACAGTTCGACACCCTGTGGCGTGTCTTCGCCGAGAATCTGTTTGGTATTGGCGCCCAGCAAAACCTCAATGCCTTTGCTCTCGACCAGCCGCTTCAACAGCGACGCTGCCGGTGCATCGAGCTGCCGCTCCATCAGGCGGTCCATCAAATGCAGCAGCGTCACCTTGGAGCCGGCCTTGGCGAGGCCGTAAGCGGCCTCGAGACCCAGCAATCCCCCGCCGACCACAACGACACGTTTTTTCTCGCGGGCGAGTTTCAACAGCAGGTCGACATCGCGGCTGTCGCGAAACGTGTGGACACCCGGCAGGTTCGCGCCGGGAACATTCAGCCGGATGGCCGTCGAACCGGTGGCAATAACCACCTTCGAGAATGGAACGTCGGTGCCGTTCGCGAGATGGATCGTACGGCCGTTGAGGTCGATCGAATTGGCGGCACAGCCGTAGGTCAGCGTTACGCCGCGGTCGCGCCACCACGACGCCGACCGCAGCTCGATATCCTGTGAGGTGGTCTCACCCGCCAGGACCGAGGACAACAGCACGCGGTTATAGGCGAGCCGCGGTTCGTCACCGATCACGGCGATGGCGTAGCGGCCCAGAGCCCGCGTCGCCATCTCCTCGACAAAGCGAGCGGCGGCCATTCCGTTTCCGATGATGACAAGAGGTTCGCTCACGTCACGTCCTCATCCCAATGCCTCGATTAAGCCGCCTCGACGAAACGATGACGCTCATAGAGGAACTCAAGCACGCGCTGCCGGCACTTGAGGTAAATCGGGTTGGACGCCAGTTCGAGCCGCTTGCGCGGGTGCGGCAATGGCACCTCCAGCACTTCGCCGATCCGTGCGCTGGGGCCATTGGTCATCATCACGATGCGATTGGAGAGCAGCACAGCCTCATCGACGTCGTGCGTGATCATCATCACCGTGTTGTTGAGCTTCTGGTGCAGCGCCATCACCGAGTCCTGGAGATGGGCGCGGGTCAGTGCGTCGAGTGCGCCGAACGGCTCGTCGAGCAGCAGCACCTTCGGCTCCATCGCCAGCGCGCGGGCGATGCCGACGCGCTGCTTCATGCCGCCGGAAATTTCGGACGGGCGCTTGTCCTTGGCGTGGGTCATCTGCACGAGGTTGAGGTTGTGCAGCACCCATTCATCGCGCTCGGCGCGGGTTTTGGTCGATCCGAACACCTTGTCGACGCCAAGACGCACGTTGTCATAGACCGTCAGCCAGGGCAGCAGGCTGTGGTTCTGAAACACCACGGCGCGATCTGGGCCCGGCGAATTCACTTCGCGGCCTTCGAGCAGAACGCCGCCCTGGGTCGCATTGGTCAGCCCGGCGACGATGTTGAGCAGTGTGGACTTGCCGCAACCGGAGTGACCGATAATCGAGACGTAATCGCCCTGCTCCACAGTAAGATTGATGTCTTTCAACACCTCGCTCTGAGTAGAGCCGCGGGTGAAGACCTTATCGACATGATCGAGCTTGAGATAAGCCATTGTCACTCTCTCCGTTAGCTTGCCTGAACGCCGCGGGTCGCGATGTTGCCGACGAAGGCAACCATGCGATCGAGCACAAATCCGACGATGCCTATGTAGGCAAGCGCCACGAAGATGTCGGACAGCCGTGATGAATTCCACGCGTCCCAGATGAAGAAGCCGATGCCGACGCCGCCGGTGAGCATTTCAGCCGCGACGATCGCGAGCCATGAGAGGCCGATGCCGATGCGCAGACCGGTGAAGATGTAAGGCGCCGCCGACGGGATCATGATCTTCCAGAAGATTTCGAGCGGATTCAGCCGGACCACAGCGGCGACGTTGCGGTAATCCTGCGGAATGTTGCGGATGCCGACCGCCGTGTTGATGATGATCGGCCAGATCGAGGTGATGAAGATCACGAAGATCGCCGATGGATTGCTGTCACGGAAGGCCGCGAGCGAAATCGGCAACCACGCCAGCGGCGGAACCGTGCGCATCACCTGGAAGATCGGATCGAGGCCGCGCATCGCCCAAACTGATTGGCCGATGATTGCGCCGACCAGCACTCCAACCACGCTCGCAAGACCGAAGCCGACAGCGACGCGCTGAAGTGATGTGAGGACGCGCAGGCCGAGCCCGATGTCCTGCGGTCCGGTGACAAAGAACGGATCGAGGATGAGGTCCTTGGCATCGGCCCAGATGCGGGACGGCGACGGCAGCGTCGCGCCCGGCTTCATGCAGAGGATCTGCCAGACGCCGAAGATCAGGACGAGCATGATGAACGGCGGGACCACACGGGCCGCCAGCGCACGTAAATTCGGAAACAGCTTGTCCGTCAGAAAACTGCGTGATGACTTCGGCAGCGCGACGACCGCTGCGGTCGCAGCCGGCGACGGCGCCGGTGCCGGGAGAGTGCTGGTTGTTTTTGCGAGCGGCATGTTCATGAGATCGCCTCGGTTATGTTAGGTGCGGGGCCGCCCCTGCGTGGGGCGGCCCGCAGGGTCTCAGGCATCGATACGCTTGATCGACAAACTCTTGAGGTACGCCGACGGATTTTCAGGATCGAAGACCTTGCCGTCGAAGAAGGTTTCCTTGCCGCGCGACGTGCTGGCCGGAATGTCGGCAGCGGCGACGCCGAGCGCCTTGGCTGCCGACTTCCAGATGTCTTCGCGGTTGACCTTGTCGACCAGCGCCTTGACGTCCGTCGTCGGCTCGAACTTGCCCCAGCGGATGTCTTCGGTGACGAACCAGGCGTCATGACTCTTGAACGGGTAGGACGCGTGGTCCTGCCAGAACTTCATGAATTGCCTGGTGCCCTTCTCCATCCGGCCGTTGCCGTAATTGATGTCACCGTTGGCGCGGCCGATGATGTCGGCGACCGGAACGTTGAACCACTGACGGCGTCCGACGATCTCGGACATTTCGGCGCGGTTCGCGGGCTTGTCGCACCACTGCTGCGCTTCCATCACGGCCATCAGGATGGCCTGCGTCGCCTTCGGATATTTGTCCACGTAGTCGGCGCGCAGGCCGAGCGCCTTTTCCGGGTGCTTCGACCAGATTTCACCGGTCGAGCAGGCAGTGTAACCGATGCCCTGGTTCACGAGCTGTTCGCCCCACGGCTCGCCGACGCAGAACGCGTCCATGTTGCCGACCTTCATGTTCGCCACCATCTGCGGCGGCGGAACGACGATGGTCGAAACGTCCTTGTCGGGATCGATGCCGCCGGCGGCGAGCCAGTAGCGGATCCACAGGTCATGGGTGCCGCCGGGGAAGGTCATGGCGATCTTCACTTCCTTGCCTTCGGCCTTCTTCTTGGCAAAGGCTTCCTTCAGCGCGGATGCGTCTGCGGTGACCTTGAGATCCTTGTAGTCGTTGGAGACCGAGATCGCCTGCGCATCGAGATTGAGGCGCGACAGGATGTACATCGGCGTCGGCACGTTGTTCTGCGTCACCTTGCCCGCCGAAATCAGATACGGCATCGGCGTCAGGATGTGTGCGCCATCGATGCCGTTCTTTTCGCCGCCGAGGACAAGGTTGTCGCGCGTCGCGCCCCAGGACGCCTGCTTGGTGACTTCAACGTCCGGCACGCCGTGCTTCGCGAAAATTCCCTTTTCCTTGGCGATCACCAGCGGCGACGCGTCCATCAGCGCGATGTAGCCGAAGATAGCCTTGGTCACTTCCGGTCCGGCGGTCTGCGCGAATGCGCCGCCGGGAAAATTCAGTCGCGCCGCAGCCAGCAGCGCCGCCGTTCCCGCACCGGCCTTGAGCAGCGCGCGGCGGCTCATCTTGCGGCCCGCCAGTCCCTGTTTGGTGGTCTTGGTCATCGTGTCTGTCGTCCTTTCGACCGTGTCGCTGTTTGACTGCCGTTCAATCGCCCTACGCACAGGTTTCCTGCTGCCCAAAAACAAAAAAGCCGCCAGCTCGAGACCCACCCATGAGGCTCTCGAGACAGCGGCATTGCTGTTTGGGCCATCGGTGGACCCGGCAGGCCTTCGTTCGGCCTGCCCTAGATATTCAAGGATCGTGCCAGCCGCGTGCGAGGCAGCAAGTTCATATTTTTCAATGAGTTGGAGAGGTGCCTTGATATGAAGCAGGCTGCAGTCGCGGCCTCTCCAAACGGCAAATGCACACTTCTTGCGCGGCGCACAAAAATTAGGCGGACGTCAAAATGAACCGGGAATCGCTATTAGAGCTGACGCCGTTTGATGGTCACGGAAGCAAGATGCGCCGGGATGTCATTAGGATCGAACAAGGGGCCGTCAAAGGCGCCCACGCTGTCCTGCATCGCCCGTACGGGCGTCTTCGGTGCGCCGAGCGCCGCGTCATAGAGATCGGGCCGGAAGACCTTCCTGGCTGTCTCCAGCGCCTCCCGTGAATAAGCCGCCTGCCCCCAGCGAACCATCTGGGCGTAAAGCCAGGCCGCCTGCACGGGATCGGGCCGCGCGGCACCTTCCCGGCCGATCAGCAGATAGCGCCCGCTTTCGCGGATTGTCCCGCCAGGAGAGATTTTCAGGCGACCGTCGAGGGTTCGCCGGATCACCTCGGGATCGACCCCGATCCGTTCCGGGGCCCCGAGGATGCGGGACACTTCGGTCCGATTGTCCGGGTTCTCGATAAAGTCTGCAGCGTGGCCATGCGCGCGCGTCAGCCGGGCAAGGACTCCCGAATTCTTCAGCGCCCACGTCTCGCGCACCGCGAGCACCTTTTCAGCCGCGCGCTCGAGAATGTCCGAGACGTAATGCAGAATGTGTCCGACGCCGAGATCGACCGCGACCGAGTTCCACGGCGCACCGACGCAGAAGGCATCGACATGGCCGTTGGCGAGGCTGTCCACCATGTAAGGCGGCGGCAGCACAACCAGCCGCACGTCCTCGTCGGGATCGACGCCGCCGGCGGCCATCCAGAACCGGAGCTGGTAGTTGTGGGTCGAGAACGGAAACGTCATGCCGAAGGTCAGCGGTTCGCTGCCGCTCTTGCGCCTCGCCGCCACGACCCGCGCCAGCGCCTTCGCCGTCACCATCGGATTGGCCGGATCGCCGTCAGCCTCTCCTGTGATTGCCGCGTACAGAGCGGGCGAGACCGTGATCGCGTTGCCGTTCAGCCCGAGATTAAAAGGCGCGATGATCGGCACCTTGACCTGAGACAAGCCGAGTGTCGATGCGATGGCGACCGGCGCCAGCAGATGTGCGGCATCGAACAGGCCGATATTGAGCTTGTCGCGAACGTTCGACCACGACACCTCGCGCACGAGTGTCACATCCAGCCCTTCAGCGGCGGTGAAGCCCTTGTCTACGGCGACGAGCAGCGCGGCCGCGTCCACCAGCGGAATAAATCCGATCCTGAGCGGTGTACCTGTCATTTCAACAACTCCGCCGCAGTAATGATCGATTGGGCGATTTCGCCGATCTTCTTCTTCTCGCGCATCGCGGTGGATCGGATCAGCACATAGGCCTCTTCTTCGGTCAGCCCCTTTGCCTTCATCAGCAGACCCTTGGCGCGATCGAGGATCTTGCGGTCTTCCAGCGCCGACCTGGTGCGGTCCAGTTCGTCCTGCAGTTTGGAGAAGGCGTTGAACCGCGAAATGCACAGGTCGAGGATCGGCTTGATCCGTTCCTTCTTCAGGCCATCGACGATGTAGGCTGAGACCCCGGCCTCGACCGATTGCTGGATCGAGGCAGCATCGCTCTGATCCACGAACATGGCGATCGGCCGCCTTACCGCGCGGCTGACCTGGAACATCTGCTCCAGAATGTCGCGGCTGGGGTTCTCAAGGTCGATCAGGATGACGTCGGGATCGATACGGTAAATGCGCGCGAGGAGATTGTGCATCTCCGTAATGTGCTCAACGCTGGTAAAACCCGCGTCGCGCAGTCCCTCCTTGAGGATTGCCGCTCTGATCGGGCTTTCGTCGACGATAACTATCTTGAACGACGAATCCGCAGCCATTCAGTACTCGCATTCCGGCAAATCAGTCCTAGCATAACCGCCAGCGCTGCTTAAAGCCTTGTAATTGGGGCTGATCAGGGATAGCTCCTGCATTCTCCCAACAGGTGTGGTCGTATGGAACAGGGCGTCGCCCCAAAAGTCAGTTTTGTGTCGCTTGGATGCCCCAAGGCTTTGGTGGATTCCGAGCGGATCATCACGCGCCTGCGCGCCGAGGGTTATGAACTGGCGCGCAAGCATGACGGCGCCGATCTGGTCATCGTCAACACCTGTGGCTTCCTCGACAGCGCCAAGCAGGAGTCGCTCGGCGCCATCGGCGAGGCCATGGCCGAGAACGGCAAGGTGATCGTCACCGGTTGCATGGGCGCGGAGCCCGAGCAGATCGAGAAAGCCTATCCGAACGTGCTCTCGATCACAGGGCCGCAGCAGTATGAAAGCGTGCTTGACGCCGTGCACCGCGCACTGCCGCCGCTGCACAATCCGCACATCGATCTGGTGCCGCCGCAGGGCATCAAGCTGACGCCCCGCCACTACGCATATCTGAAAATTTCAGAAGGCTGCAACAACCGCTGCACCTTCTGCATCATTCCTAAGCTGCGCGGCGATCTGGTCTCACGCCCCGCCAGGGAGGTTCTGCTCGAAGCCGAGAAGCTCGTCGCGGCCGGCGTCAAGGAATTGCTGGTGGTGTCGCAGGACACCTCCGCCTACGGTGTCGACATCAAGTATGCGACCAGCATGTGGAAGGACCGCGAGGTCCGCGCGAAGTTCTTCGACCTGTCGCGTGAGCTTGGCGAACTCGGCGCGTGGGTGCGGCTGCAATACGTCTACCCCTACCCGCATGTCGACGAAGTCATCAGCCTGATGACCGAGGGCAAGGTACTGCCCTATCTCGACATCCCCTTCCAGCACGCCTCACCTGAAGTGCTCAAGCAGATGCGCCGCCCGGCGTCGCAGGACAAGACACTCGGCCGCATCAAGAAGTGGCGTGAGGAATGTCCGGATCTCACGCTGCGCTCGACCTTCATAGTCGGCTTCCCCGGCGAGACCGATTCCGATTTCCAGTATCTGCTCGACTGGCTCGATGAAGCGCAGATCGATCGCGTCGGCTGCTTCAAGTACGAGCCGGTCGCGGGCGCGACCTCGAACACCATCGAGAACCCGGTGCCGGAAGAGATCAAGACCGCGCGCTGGAATGCGCTGATGGCACGGCAGCAGAAGATTTCCGCGCAGCGCCTCAAGCGCAAGGTCGGCACCCGCCAGCAGGTCATTATCGATGAAGTCGGACCGACCGTGTCGAAGGGACGCTCGAAGGCCGACGCACCTCAGATCGACGGCGCGGTTTACGTCTCAAGCCGCCGGCCGCTGAAAGTCGGCGAGATCGTCACCGCGAAGATCGACCGCGCGGATCAATACGACCTGCACGGGACCGTGGCGGGGTTCTGATTTCTCTGTCATTCCGGGGCGCGAGCCAGCAGTTATTTCCGATGAACTCTTGGGGATTCCGGGTTCGCGCGAAGAGCGCGCCCCGGAATGACCGCGATAATTTACGGCTTCAAAATCCCCGATCCCGTCGTCACGCGGCTCTCGAGATCGCGATGCGCCTTCTGCGCATCCTTCAGCGCGTAGGCATGATTGATCGGCACATGCAGCGTGCCGCTGATGACGGCCGCAAACAGCGTATCCGCCCCCTCCATCAGTTCCTTGCGCGTCCCGACATAATCGTTCAGCTTCGGCCGTGTCGCGAACAGCGAGCCATGATTGTTCAACTCGGCGATGGAAAACGGCGGCACCGGCCCCGAGGCATTGCCGAACGACACGAACAGGCCTCGCTTCCTGAGTGACTTCAGCGATCCCGCGAACGTGTCCTTGCCGACGCCGTCGTAGACCACGTCGCACAATTCGCCGCGGCTGATCTGCTTCACGCGCTCCGCAAAATCTTCCTGCTTGTAGAGAATGACGTGGTCGCAACCATTGGACAGCGCGAGCTTCGCCTTCTCCTCGGTGCCGACAGTGCCGATGACATTCGCGCCCAGCGCCTTGGCCCACTGGCACGCGAGCAGACCGATACCGCCGGCGGCGGCGTGGATCAGCACGCGATGGCCGGGCTCGACCTTGAAGGTTTTGTGCAGCAGGTACCAGACCGTCAGCCCCTTGAGCATCAGCACCGCCGCCTGCTCGTGAGAGATGTGGTCCGGCAGCTTCACCAGCTTGTCGGCGGGAATGTTGCGCTCGGTCGCGTAGCCGCCGAGATTGAAGTAGTACGCCACGCGGTCGCCGGGGTGAAAATTGGTCACGCCCGGCCCTGCGGAAATCACTTCGCCGGAGGCCTCGTTGCCGACAACGAACGGCAGGCCCGGCGCTTTATAGAGACCGGTACGGTAATACGTGTCGATGAAGTTCAGGCCGATGGCGTGCTGGCGGATGCGGACCTCGCCAGGACCGGGCGGAGGCACCTCGACGTCCTCGTAGATCATCACTTCCGGACCGCCCACCTGGTGGACGCGCACAGCCTTGGTCATGGTTTCTCCCGGCCTTTTCTCAAGCAATCTCAACCGGGAGCCAAGTCCATCGGCAGCAAATTGTCAACGCGGACCAAAGCCGCGTCCGATCAGCCCTTTTGCAGGCTCGTCCGCTTCTTGCGGTTGCGCTTGGCGAGAATGTTGAAGAACTCGACTGCCGCCGAGAAACAGATTGCCACATAGATGAACGCGCGCGGAATGTGGAAGTGGAATCCGTCCGCGACCAGCGCAACGCCGATCAGCACGAGGAATGCAAGCGCCAGCATCTTTGTAGTCGGGTGCTCCTTCACGAACGCGGCAACAGGCCCGGACGAGACGTACATCACGCCGACGGCGATGATGACAGCGGCGACCATGATCTTGATATCGTCCACCATGCCGATCGCGGTGATGATGGAATCGATCGAGAACACCAGATCGATAATGATGATCTGGATGATGACCCAGAAAAACGCGCTGGGTGTAGCCTTGGCGGTTTCCTCGACCTCCTTGGCTTCAACCTCGGCATGAATTTCATGGGTCGCCTTGGCGATCAGGAACAGGCCGCCGACGATGAGGATAATGTCGCGCCACGACAGAGCAAACTTGCCGACAGTGATGACCGGCTGGGTAAGACCGATCAGCCAGACCAGGATGCTCAGCAGCGCGATCCGGAAGATCAGCGCCAGCGCGAGACCGATCTTGCGGGCGCGCTCTGCCTGTTCGGGCGGAATGCGCGACACGATCACCGACAGGAAGATCACGTTGTCGATGCCGAGCACGATTTCAAGCGCAGTGAGTGTCAGCAGCGCGGCCCAGGCTTCGGGGCTCGTCAATAATTCCATCATGTGCGGTTTCCACCAAACAGTCTGATCAACACGTCACTCAGAAGAATGTATGCGCCAATGGCGCACAGCCCGGCTGTGACCCACCACGACACCTCGAAATTTGCGGCGATCGCGATCACTGCCAGTACCGCCCAGATGACCAGCAGCGCGATGTTTAGCTCGCGGAACCGGGTGGTCCGCAGCGGATGCATCACATTGAACGGCACGAAGGTCAGCGCGACCAGAATGGCGAGCGCGATGCTGCCGACTGCCGCCGGAGGCTTGAGCAGGAACAGGTAAAACGCTGCTGCATTCCACAGCGCCGGGAAACCGCGGAAGTGATTGTCGTCGGTCTTCATCCGCCGGTCGGAAAAATACAGCGCACCGGAAATGACGATGGCCGCGCCAAGCACATATGTCGCCAGCGGTATCAGCAAGCCGCTGGCGGTGATCGCATAGGCGGGAACGAACACGTAGGTCAGAAAATCCACGACCAGATCGAGCGTGTCACCGGACCAGTTCGGTAGCACGTCGCCGACATTAAGCCGCCGCGCCAGCGGCCCGTCGAGACCGTCGATCAGCAGCGCCAGCCCCAGCCAGCCGAACATCCCGGCCCAGTGTTCCCTCACCGCCTCCAGCATGGCGATCAGCGCGACCGCGCCGCCCAGCGCGGTGAATATATGAACCCCGAACGCGCGCATGCGCATTTTGGCGGGAAACGGGGGCTGGTCCTGCGGGCTGGGCGCGCTCATGTGCTCACGTGACTAACAGGATTCCCGGCATTTTGCATATCCGCTGTTGCCTCCTTACTTTGTGACAAAGCGCGAACCGGATTTGCCTAAAATGCCCCTCAGGATGACAACCCGAAATCCATTGTGACGCCGGAAAATTCCGGCGATAGATACCCAATGACCGAAACCCGACCTGCATCGCAAAACTATCACACCGCCGTTGTGGGCGGCGGACCTGCCGGGCTCGCCGCAGCCATCGCGCTGGCCCAGGCCGGCGTCGACACAGCCCTGATCGCGCGGCGCTCGCCCTATGCCGACAACCGAACGACCGCCCTGCTCGGCGGCTCGGTGGATTTCCTGCAATCGCTGGACGTCTGGCGGCGCTGCTGCGATGACGCGGCCGCGCTGCGCACCATGCGTCTGGTTGACGACACGCGACGCCTGATCCGCTCGCCGGAGGTGAAGTTCTCGTCGGATGAGATCGGCATGGAGGCGTTCGGCTACAACATCGAGAATCGTTTGCTGATGGTCGCGATGGAAGCGTGCGCGGCCGAATTGCCGAACCTCGTTCGTATCGATGACGAAGCGGAGACCATCGCTACCGGCGAATCGTCAATCGCGATCACGACGAAACAAGGCCAGACGCTCACCGCGGCTCTGGTGGCCGGTGCGGACGGCCGGCATTCGCTCTGCCGGGAGGCCGCGGGCATCGGCGTCAAGCGCCGCGACCTTGGCCAGTCGGCGCTGACCCTGAACGTGACCCACACACGTCCGCACGGAAACTGCTCGACTGAATTTCACACCGAGTCCGGCCCGTGCGTTTTCGTCCCCCTGCCCGGCGAGAGATCCAGTATCGTCTGGGTGCTGAAGCCGGACGAGGCCGAGCGGCTGAAGAGCCTCGATGACCAGGCGCTCGCGATCGCCGCCGAGAAGCAATCGCACTCGATCCTTGGAAAACTCACCGTCGCGCCGGGCCGTCATGTGTTTCCCCTCGCGATCGAGAACCCCGATCATCTCGCAGCGAAACGCATCGCGCTGGTCGGCGAAGCCGCGCATGTGCTGCCGCCGATCGGCGCACAGGGTCTCAATATGGGACTTCGCGATGCTGCCGATCTGGCGGAGATCGCGCGGGATGCACTCCTGACGGGTACCGATCCCGGCGATGACGCAGTGCTGCAACGCTACGCCCGCGCACGGCGCGCCGATGTCTTCAGCCGGACCTTCGCGGTGGACATGGCGAACCGCACGCTGCTCAGCGATTTCCTGCCGGCGCAATCGCTTCGCGCCGCCGGCATGCATATGCTGAATTCGGTCGGCCCGCTCCGCCGGCTCGCAATGCGCGAGGGCTTATCGCCGTCGTGGCGCGGACGGTAGTGGCCGCGAGGTATCGGCCTTACCGGACCGGCACCAGATGAACGCGATCGATCGTTCCGCCGCTGGCGGCGAAACTCTTCATCGCGGCTTCGATCAACGCATCGACCTTGGCAACATCAAAAGCCGGAGCCGCAGCATTCAGTTCGAGATCGGTTTCGACAACCAGCACCGTCTCCACACCGTCCTTGTCGATTTCAATCGTCGTCCGGATGCTTTTGGCATTGGGATGATTAATCGTCATTGGAGCGCTCCTGCGTTCCGCCGCAGCATATCACAGCCGCGGCGGTTACGGGGCGTCGATGTCTTCGGCCGTACGCGCCGCGACGGACTATCGCCGTCACGGCGGAGCGTCGGGGTTAGCTGTCGAAGCCCACGAACACGGTGGCTTCTTCCACTGACTTTCGCTCAGACACCACCGCATTTGCCGGGAAAGTTTCATCCGGCCATCCCAATGCGATGCTTTTCATGATGATTTGATCGTCGGCTATACCGGCATGCTCACGGACCACCGGTGACTGCATGATGCCCTGGCTATTGATCACAGCTCCCAGTCCGCGAGACCAGGCGGCATTGACCAGGGCGGTCGCCACCGCGCCGCAATCGAACGGCGTATCGTCGCTGCCGTCCAGCACGCGATCGTAAGTCACGATGATGCAGACAGGCGCGTCGAACTGACGGAATCCGCGCAGAACCCAGTCCTGGCGCATATCCTTGTCATCGCGTGCGATCCCCATTGCGGAGAACAATTGCTTGGCGACGCCAACCTGCCGGTCGCGGTGCGCGCCTGAGAATGCTTGACCTGTCCGGAATTCGCGCGACTGCGGTACGCCCGCCAGCATTCTCTCGGTATTTCCGGCCCGGATTCGATTGAGCGGCTCGCCGGTAACGACGTAGAAATTCCAGGGCTGGGTATTCATCGACGACGGAGCGCGCATCGCCAGATTGATGATTTCCTCAATCAGTTTTCTCGGCACGGGATCCGGTTTGTAGCCACGAATGCTCCGCCTGCCGAGGATAACGTCATCGAACTGCATTGGCCTGAAATTCCCTGGTGATGATTGAAGGAACTTCATTACTTGCGGTTCAGCAGCCGTCAAGCAAGACGCAGGATGCGGCACATAGGCGGTATGCCCGGGGCGGAAACCGCCTGCGCAACCTGACCTCAACATCCCTTGCAGATGCTTTTCACCTTATTGTCGACGTCCCTGTCTTTCTTGTCGACCCGAGGATCGCCCGTGCCCGTCGCGGCCGAACCTGTCGTGCCAGATCCTGACGGCGCCGCCGTGCCCAGCGAGTTTGTGCCGGGCGAACCTGCGCTGGTGCCGAGCGATCCGCCGCTTGCTGCGCCGGGCGACGATGCACCGGTTGATCCGCCGGAACTACCACCAGTCCCGCCTGATGCTTGCGCGAGAACAGCGGTCGCGCCGCCTATTTGCGCCAGCACCAATACGATTGCGATCAATCTCATTACGACCTCCGATGTCTGAACTGAGCAGTCAATCGGCGGATCGCAAAGATGTTCCGAGATCATGGAACCTGAAGTTTCGTTGCCGGTTGTCGGAACGTAAAGCTTCAAGGACCTCGTCATGTCGATTCTGAAATGGGCTTTGATCTTCTTCCTGATCTCCGTCGTCGCCGGTGTCTTCGGTTTCACCGGCATTTCAGCCGCGTCGGCCGACATCGCACGCGTGCTGTTCTACATCTTCGGCGTGATCTTCCTGATCCTGCTGATACTCGGTTTCACGATCTTTCGAGCGTGACGTTCACGGAAATATCACGCCGTTCTTGATCATCCACATTACGCTGGTGAGTGTCACCACGGACACGAACGTGCCGATCAGGACCAGCGTCGAGGCCGGTTCGATCCAGGTGTCGTACTGGCGCGCGATCACGAACACGTTGAGCGCCGGCGGCAATGAGGCCAGCAACAGCGCGGTCGCCGCCCACTCCATCGGGAACGGACCGAGCAGCAGCAGAAGCCCGAGCACGATCAGCGGGTGCAGGATCAGCTTGACCGCGATGACGCCCGGCACTTCCCATGGCACCCGCTCGAACGGCCGCAGCGCCACGGTTACGCCAAGCGCGAACAGCGCGACGGGCGCCGCGGAGCTTTGCAGAAACTGAAACGTGTTGTCCAGCGCCACGGGTACCGGAACATGGAATGCCGCGACCAGCACGCCGAAATAGGATGCAATAATGAGCGGATGCAGCAGGATTTGTTTGACCACGAGGGCGATGGTCGGCAGTACGGGCCGGCGCTCGCCGTCGGTCAGCACCATCAGGAGCGGCACCGTGGTGAACAGAAAAATGGTGTCGAAGCAGAAGATCAGCGCCACGGGTGCTGCGGCCTTTGCGCCGAGCGTCGCGAGCGCCAGTCCCGGTCCCATATAGCCGATGTTGCCATAGCCGCCGCCGAGGCCCGCCATCGCAGCCTCGCGCGTCGACAGCTTTGCGATGAATTTCGCGCCGAACATCGACAGAAAGAAAGCGCTCGCGGTCGCCAGCGTGGTGGCGATCACGAACGGCGGATTGTTCAGTTGCTCGAACGGGGTCCTTGCAAGCGTTCTAAAGAACAGCGCCGGCAGCGACACGTAGAGCAGGAAAAAATTCATCCACTCCAGGCCGGCTTCCGGCAGGCGTTTGTACTTCCCGCAGGCGTAGCCGATGAAGATCAGCCCGAAATACGGAAGGGCGAGATTCAGAATATCGATCATTGGGATACGCTTATTATGCCGCGCGGCACCAGAGAACCGACTGCGGCGCAGAGGAGACCCTCACCCGCCCGATTCAGGCGTAAACCCCTAGCATCGGCCACAATCATGGTCTATTCGACGGAGGATGATTAAAGCACGCACCGCCAAGTTTCAGATCGGCCAGATCGTCCGCCACCGGATTTTTTCGTTCCGGGGCGTGATTTACGATATCGATCCGGAATTCAACAACACGGAAGAATGGTGGCTGTCGATTCCGGAAGAGATGCGGCCCCACAAGGACCAGCCGTTTTACCACTTGCTGGCCGAGAATTCGGAATCCGAGTACGTCGCGTACGTGTCGGAACAGAACCTGCTGCCTGACGAGTCAGGTGAGCCGATCCGGCATTCGCAGGTCGCCGAGATCTTCGTCAAGGACAAGTCCGGCAGCTATCGTCCCCGCAATCCGTCACTGAACTGACGGTTGGCTTCGGCCTAGCCCCGCTTCCGCCCATCCCTCTCCTTCACCAGCGCTTCAAGCTCCTCGGTCTGCTGCGCGATGCGATCGGCATTTCGCTCCTCGTTCTGACCGCCGGACACCGCCGCCGCCTGCTCGATCAGTTGCCGGATATTGTCCCGCACGATGGCGATGCGGTCTTCGAGTTCGGAAAGCGAGAGTGCACTGTAGTCGGACATGAAGTTCTCCTGTGGCGGTGCGCAATGCATCGCTCATTCTGCAACGCGCAGCGAACTATGCCCGTTCCGTAGCCAACAAAAAAGGCGCGCATTGCTGCGCGCCCTTTGTTCGTCTGCGAAAGACCGCGTTACTTCGCGGCGGGATTGGCGGGCGGAGCCGCGTTTTCCAGCTTCTGGCGGGCTTCCGCCGCGCGCTTCTGAAGCTCTTCCTGCAACTTCTTCTGGGTCTCTTCGAAGACCTTCGGATCGGTCGGCGGACCGTCGTAAGCCTTGGGGAATTCGGCAAGCGGAAGCGCCAGCGTTAGCGGCGCGCCGTTGGCATTGATCGCCTGCACGACCAGATTCTGGCCCTTCTTCATCTGGCCGAGAAGATCCGGGGTCACTTCGTAGTCCGACATACAGCCGTTGGCGAAGCAGATCACGTACGGGCTCTGCAGCGGCGCGTTGGCGTCGACGATGATGCGGGTGCCGTGCACGAGCTGCATGCCGAGCGGCAGGGTGACACGAAGCAGCTTCTTCGGCTCGCCTTCCGGCTCGATGATCACGGCGGCGACGACAGGCTGGCCGGACTCGATGCGGCCGTCCTTGCCGGTGAAACACACCTGCTTGGCGTTGGCGTCCTGACCCTTCATGCAGAACTTGGTCCAGGGCTGATAGATCAACTGGACCTGCTGGTCGGCAGGAGGCTGCTGCGGAGCACCGTTGGCGGCGGGAGCCTGCTGCTGGGCAGCGGGAGCCGGGGCTTTCGGCGCAGCCTTCGGAGCAGCCTTGGGCGCAGCGGCCTTCGGAGCCGGAGCGCCGGGCGCTGGCGCGGGTGTCTGAGCCTGGGTGCCGGTAATGGTAGCAGCAGCCAAAAAGGCGCCGGCGGTCAAAGCGGCGAACACCCGGCCGCGCGGCGAGGCCTGCGCGGCCAAGATACGGAAATTCATTGTGGAAAACCCTTTCTGAACCTTAACGCCCGCTCCCGATCGGGGCCCGGACGCCTGTTTGTTCGGCGGCTGTCTCGGAGCCAATTGAGGCGGATACGTGACAGTGCCCGCAGCCTCCCTCGAATAGCCCGCCTTCAATACAACGGCGGACGAAAAGATCAATGCCAACAGTGATATTTGCGGGTTGCAACCCGCATTATCGTGGCCAGACGTGGTAAATTTTCGCGTGAAGTCAGCCGAATCAAACCGGGTGCCATCCGCGGTGCGCCGCAGCGGTCAAAGCTGGGCGCGGAAACTCCGCTGCGTGGCCTTGGTCTGGACGGGACTGACGGCAACGCAGGTCCAGGCTCAGCCAAGTGCTCAACCGGAACGCCAAGCGCCGGTTCCGCTCCACGGTATCGCCATGCACGGGACCCCCGCCCTGCCTGCGAACTTCGCGCAGATGCCGTACGTCAATCCCGACGCCCCTAAAGGCGGCCGGATCATCTTCGGCCTGCTCGGCGCGTTCGACAGCCTCAATCCATTTATCGTGAAAGGGATCGCGGTTCAGCAAGTCCGCGGCTACGTGACCGAAAGCCTGTTGGCGCGCGGCCACGACGAGCCGTTCACGCTGTACGGCCTGCTCGCACAGACAGTCGAGACCGACAACGACCGAACCTACGTCACGTTCCGGCTCAATCCGCTGGCGCGGTTCTCGGACGGCAAGCCGGTGCTGGCGGCTGACGTGCTGTTCTCGTGGCAATTGATGCGCGACAAGGGCCGCCCCAATCACCGGCTGTACTACGCAAAGGTCGAAAAGGCCGAAGCGCTGGATGAGCGCACCGTGCGGTTCGATTTCGGCGGCGCGAAAGACCGCGAATTGCCGCTGATCCTCGGTCTGATGCCGGTCTTCCCCAAGCATGCCATCGATACCGCGACCTTCGAGGAGACGTCCCTCACCGGCCTGATCGGCTCGGGGCCCTACCGGGTCACCGGCGTCCGCGCCGGTCAGAGCGTAACGTTGACGCGCAACCCGGACTATTGGGGCCGCGACCTGCCGATCAACCGCGGTGTGTGGAATTTCGACGAGGTCCGTCTGGACTATTACCGCGAAGCCAACGGCGCGTTTGAAGCGTTCAAGCGCGGCCTCTACGATTTCCGGATCGAGAACGAGCCGCTGCGCTGGCACGAGGGTTACGATTTCGCGGCGGCCCGCAACGGCGAAGTGGTGCGGGATACGGTCAAGCCCGGCACACCTCAGCCGTCGGAGTATCTGATCTTCAACACGCGCCGCCCCGTGTTCGCGGACATCCGCGTGCGGCAGGCGCTTACACTGCTGTTCGACTTTGAGTGGATCAACCGCAACTACTTCTTCGACCTGTACGGGCGCTCTGCGGGCTTCTTCGCAGGCTCCGAACTCTCCGCTTACACCCGTCCGGCGGACGCACGCGAAAAGACACTGCTTGCGCCTTACGCCGCCAGCATCCGCCCCGACATCATGGACGGCAGCTATCGCCTGCCGGTCACCGATGCGTCCGGCCGCGACCGGGTGTCGCTGCGCGCGGCACTCACATTGCTGGCGCAAGCCGGATACCAGCTCGATGGAACAGTGCTGCGGCAGAAAGCCAGCCGCAAGCCGCTGACATTCGAGATCCTGGTCACCACCCGCGATCAGGAGCGCATCGCGCTGGCCTATTCCCGCGATCTCAAGCGCGCCGGTATCGATGTGTCGGTGCGCGCGGTGGACGGCGTGCAGTTCGACCAGCGCCGGCTCGCTTTCGATTTCGACATGATCCAGAACCGCTGGGACCAGTCGCTCTCGCCGGGCAACGAACAGGCTTTCTACTGGGGCAGCGCCGCTGCCGACAATCAGGGCACCCGCAACTACATGGGCGCGAAATCCCCAGCCGTCGACGCCATGATCGCCGCGCTACTCGAGGAGCGCGAGCAAACCGCCTTCGTGTCCGCCGTCCGCGCCCTCGACCGGGCGCTGATCTCGGGCTTCTACGCTATCCCGCTTTATAACGTTCAGCAGCAATGGCTCGCACGGTGGAATCGGATAGAACGGCCCAAGGTGACCGCGGTCTCGGGCTTTCTGCCGGAGACGTGGTGGTCCAAACCGGGCACGAAAGCGCCGTAAGCCCAAGATTGATGCAGTAACGCAGTGAGCGAGACCTTGCAGACCGCACCGACCTCAGCAGCGACCTCGTCCGGCGCGCCGCTGACGCTCGACGATCTGTTCCGGCGCACGGTGCTGCGTCAGCCCGATGCCATTGCGCTGATCGATCCGCCGAACAAGCATCGCGTCACCGGCACCCAGCCGCAGAAATTGACCTTCGCGCAGGCTGATCAGGCGGTCTCAGCCATCGCCGCACGTTTTGTCGAGGCAGGGTTGCCGCCGGGCTCGATCATCGCCTTGCAGATGCCGAACACCGTCGAGTTCGCGCTGACGGTACTGGCGGCGCTTCGTGCCGGTCTGGTGGCGGCATTGCTGCCGCAGCTCTGGCGGCAATCGGAACTGACCGGGGCGCTGAACCGGATCGGTGCGCGTGCCATTGTCGGCGTCAGCCGCATCGAGATCGTCGATCACGCCGAACTGGCATTGAACGCAGCCGTTGAAGCCTTTTCGATCCGCCATGTGTTCGGCTTCGGCAACGATCTGCCCGAAGGCATGTCGCCGCTTGAAATCACAACGAGCGGCATGAACGGCTGGCTGCCGCCCACGGCGCCGGATGCGCGCAGACCGGCGATCATTACGTTCGACGTCACGGCGGACGGACTTCGCGCGATCCCGCGCAACCATCTGCAGTTGATTTCCGGCGGTCTTGCGATTTTCCTCGAAGCGGGCCTCCCGCAGGGCGCGCGACTGTTGTCCGCCATTGCGCCGGCCTCGTTCGCCGGTTGCGTCTCGTCCGTGGTGACCTGGCTCCTGAGCGGTGGATCGCTCGCGCTGCATCACCCGGCTGATTTGCAGGTTCTCGAACAACAGATCGTCGACGAGCATCATGACACCCTAATCGCGCCTGCCCTGCTTGCGATCCGTCTGGCGGAGAGCGGCACGCTCGCGCGGCCCCAGGTCGCGATCAGGAATGTCGTCGGCCTGTGGCGCACGCCGGACCGCGTGATGGCGAGCGAGGACTGGCAAGACACCGGCACGACGCTCACAGACGTCTACCTGTTCGGCGAGGCCGGATTGTTCGCCGCGCGCCGTCTCAGCGATGGCTCGCCCGTGCCCATCAAGCCCGGATCGTTCAGCGCACCACGTGGTGCGGCAAGTTCGAAAGCCATCGGCGAGATCATCGTCACGCCGAAGGCGACGCTCGCGCTGCGCGGAACGATGGTGCCGGTCGCAGCCTATCGTCCAGCGCCGGGAGAGTCTCTTGTGGAGACGGCCGCTCCCGACTACGTCGACACAGGATACGCTGCGCATCTTGATCGCACGACAGGCGCTATCGGCATCACCGCACCGCCTGTCGGTCTCGTCGGCGTCGGCGGCTATCGCTTTCTCGCGCAGGATCTTGAGTCATGGGCGAAGCGGCTCGCGGCTGGTGCGATGCTGACCGCATTGCCTGATCAACTCAACGGCTTTCGCCTCGCCGGACGCGCCGGCGACAACCGCCGCGCGCGCGAAGCGCTTGGCCAGCTTGGACTTAATCCGCTCATGGTCGATGCGTTTCGCGACCGGTCCAGCGGAACCTGAGTCCGCCATTTCATCGGTCGTATTGACCTGCCATTAACAGCCACGGCCTACGGTGACGGTTCGCGAGTCCGCTTCAGTTTTGCGGCGCTGTTCCACGGTTTCTGTGAGTCACTACGCTATGTCACAGCAAGGCCCGATCGTCACTGTCTCAAATCGGGAAGGCCGGACCCTCGCCGACGCGATCGCGCAGGTGAAGACGTTTCCGCTGGTGGATGTCGGGTGGGCGGATGCCGCTGACGCCGTCGCGCGGCTACGGCCGGCGGCCGTGCTTGCCGCGGATACCGGCGGTCACGAGGCCGCATTGGCGCATTTGGCAAAACAGGCCGCGCAGGCTGATCCCTACGTACCAGTCATCGCCGTCGATCCCGGCAACGTGTTGCCGCAAAATGTTCTCCCGTTCACGCAAACTGGCCACAACGCCGAGCGGCTGGTCAGCCGTCTCAACGCTGCGTTGCGCGTGCGCGCCCTGCACGTCACGCTGCTGCGCCGCATGGCCAATGACCGTTCCACGTCCACCCGTATGCCGACGAGCGATCCGATCAACGATGCGACGGTCCTGCTGATCGGACGCGGCGCGGGGTATCCCGCCCTGTCGGTCGCGCTCGGCGAACAGATGGGCGTCGTCGGCGCGCTCAGCATCGAGGCTGCCGCCAAGCATCTCAATGCACGCGAGCTCGACGGCATCATCATCGGTGACGGTTTCACGCTGCGCGTGCTCGACGCCTTTCTGACTGTGCTGTCGGAAGATTCCCGGTTCCGGAATCTTCCGGTTCTGGTCGGAAGCGGATCGGGGCTGACCACGGGCTACGACCTGCCCAATCTTGAAATCTCCCACGGCGATCCGCAAACGGTCGCGGCCCACGCCGTTCCGCTGATCCGGCAACAGGCGTTCGAGTCCCGCATCGGGCGCGCGCTGAAATCGATCGATGTCGGCGGCTTGCTCGATCCGCGCACCGGATTGCTCAACGAAGACGCCTTCAGCCGCGATTTCGAGACCGCCGTGACCGACACCCAGACGCGCGGCGCAGGATTGTCCGTCGCCCGCATCACCTTCGCGCACGGTTCGATCTCCGAACGCATGCGCCTCGACGCCGCGCGGATACTCAGCCGGCTGATGCGGCGGATGGATTTCGCGACGCTGGACGAAGAAGGCGCAATCGTTGTCGTCTTCGCCGAAACCGACCTGCGCAACGCACACGCCATCGCGCGGCGGCTGACCAGCGTTCTGAAGCACACCATGTACAGCACCAAACGCGACCAGCGGCTCGATCCGCAGGTGACGCTGGCGACACTGATGCCCGGTGACACGGCGGCAGCGATTCTCCGCCGGCTTCGGGCCGAGGCACAACGGGTCGCGTCCTAAAGAATTTTACTTTCGATATCGTCAGGAACAATCGCACCGGCTTTGCATTGGTGAGCCTCTATTCCCTTTGGAGGATACCATGAAGAAGATTGCACTCGTCGCCGCGTCGCTGGCCGTTCTCGCCGGTCCGGCACTCGCCCAGACCAGCGGAACTGCTCCCGCTGAAGCCAAATTCTCGACCGTCGCGAAGGACGAGATGTTCAGCTCGAAGCTCAAGGGCCTGAACGTCTACAACCAGAAGGATGAAAAGGTCGGCGAAATCACCGATCTTGCCATCGGCAAGGGCGAGCAGATTCAGGCCATGATCCTGTCCGTCGGCGGGTTCCTCGGCGTCGGCGAGCATTACGTCGCTGTGTCGCCCTCGTCCGTGCGTGTGAGCTACAACAAGGACAAGGACACCTGGACTGCGAAGATGAACACCACCAAGGAGGCGCTGAAGGCCGCGCCTGAGTTCAAGTATCCGAAGTAACGGTTCCTGCCAGATAGTCTTCGTCATTGCGAGGAGCATTTGCGACGAAGCAATCCATTCCTTTGTTATGCAAAGATGGATTGCTTCGCTTCGCTCGCATGACGGTATGACGCTGTCGTTCAAATCGCTCTGTCTTTTGCCACCTAGGCCGCCTTCTTGCCCTCGGCCAGATTGGCGAGATCGCGCAGGATCGTGGTCGTGCCTTCGACGCGCTCTTCCGCCGTCTCCCATTCCTGGAAGAACACCACCTTCATGTCCGGGCGGACCTTGGCGGCCTTGCCGTGGCGGCTGATGAAGAACATGAGCCGGTCCGGATGCGCGAATGAGTTGTCGCGGAACGTAATGACCGCGCCCTTCGGCCCGGCATCGACCTTCTCGATGTTGGCGCGGCGGCAATAGGCCTTGATCGCTGCAATCTTGAACAGCCAGCGCACCTCGTCCGGCAGCGGACCAAAGCGATCGCGCAGCTCCGCGCCGAAATTCTCGATCGCGTCGTCTGTGTCCAGATCCGCAAGGCGGCGATACAGCGACAGCCGGATCGACAAATCCGCAACGTAGTCCTCGGGAATGAGCACCGGCATACCGAGCGTGATCTGGGGCGACCAGCGATCCGCCACCGGCTCGGAGATGCCGGCCTTGAGCGACAGGATCGCCTCCTCCAGCATCGATTGATACAGCTCGAAGCCAACTTCCTTGATGTGACCCGACTGTTCCTCGCCGAGCAGGTTGCCTGCGCCGCGAATGTCCAGATCGTGCGACGCAAGCTGGAAGCCCGCGCCGAGGTTGTCCAGCGACTGAAGCACCTTGAGGCGGCGTTCGGCCTGCGCGGTGATCTTGTGCGTGGACGGCAGTGTGAACAGCGCATAGGCGCGCAGCTTGGAGCGTCCGACGCGGCCGCGCAACTGATAGAGCTGGGCGAGGCCGAACATGTCGGCACGATGCACGATCAGCGTGTTCGCGGACGGAATGTCGAGGCCGGACTCGACGATCGTGGTCGAGAGCAGCACGTCGTACTTGCCGTCGTAGAACGCGGACATGATGTCCTCGATCACGGTGGGCGGCATCTGGCCGTGCGCAACCGCGACCTTCATTTCCGGCACATGCTTGTCGAGGAAGTCCTTCACCTCGGCGAGGTACTCGATGCGCGGGACGACATAGAACGCCTGACCGCCGCGATACCGCTCACGGAGCAAGGCCTCGCGGATCATCAGCGGATCGTGCGGCGCGACGAAGGTGCGCACCGCAAGGCGATCAACCGGCGGGGATGCGATGATCGACAATTCGCGGACACCGGTCAGCGCCAGTTGCAGCGTGCGCGGGATCGGCGTTGCGGAAAGCGTCAGCACGTGAACTTCCGCGCGGAGCTGCTTCAGCCGTTCCTTGTGCGACACGCCGAAATGCTGCTCCTCGTCCACGATCAGGAGGCCGAGGTCCTTGAACTTGATGCTCTTGCCGAGCAGCGCATGGGTGCCGACGATGATGTCGATCTTGCCGTCGGCGAGGTCCTTCTTGACCTGAGTCATCTGCTTCGGCGCGACGAGGCGCGACGCCTGTGCCACGTTCACAGGGAAACCCTTGAAGCGCTCGGTGAAGGTTTTGGTGTGCTGCCGCGCCAGCAGCGTGGTCGGCACCACGACCGCGACCTGCTTGCCGTCCAGCGCCACGGCGAACGCTGCACGCAGCGCTACTTCCGTCTTGCCGAAACCGACGTCGCCGCAAATCAGGCGGTCCATCGGACGTCCGAGGTCGAGGTCATGCAGCGCGGAATTGATTGCGCCAAGCTGATCCTCGGTCTCCTCGTAGGGGAACCGCGCACAGAATTCGTCGTAGGTGCCCTGATGCACCGGGAATTTCGGCGCCTCGTGGACATGCCGCTCGGCCGCGATCTTGATCAGTTCGCCCGCGATTTCGCGGATGCGGTTCTTGAGCTTGGCCTTGCGCGCCTGCCATCCGCCGCCGCCGAGCTTGTCCAGTTCGACATTTGTCTGGTCGGAGCCGTAGCGCGACAGCAGTTCGATGTTCTCGACCGGGAGAAACAGCTTGGTCTCGTTGGCGTAGTGCAGTTCGAGGCAGTCATGCGGTGCACCGCCCACCTGCAGCGTCTGCAAGCCGACGAATCGCCCGATGCCGTGCTCGACGTGAACGACGATGTCGCCGGTCGCCAGCGACGTCACTTCGGAAATGAAGTTGTCGAGTTTGCGGCTCGCCTTGCGCGGACGCACCAGCCTGTCGCCGAGAATGTCCTGCTCGGTGATGAGCGCGATGTTCTCGGTCTCGAAGCCGGATTCGAGGCCGATCACCGCCAGCATGGTCTCGTTGCGTGGCGTCGCCTGCACCGCGCGCCATGAGTTGACGCTGGTGGTGTTGAGCAGCTTGTGGTCCTTGAGCATGCTCGCCATGCGGTCGCGCGAGCCCTCCGACCACAGCGCGACGACGACTTTCTTGCGCGCAGCCTGCAGGCCGTTGATGTGCGCCACCACGCCTTCGAACACGTTGACCTTGCTGTCCCCGCGCTCCGGCGCGAAGTCGCGTCCCTGCCGCGCGCCGACGTCGATCACGGCCTCCCCCTCGGGCAGCGCGAACGGTGTCAGCCGCGCCAGCGCGCTATCGGCAAGCAGCGAAGTCCATTCGGGTTCGGTGAGATAGAGCCGGTCCGGCGGCAGCGGGTTGTAGATCGCGCCGCCACCCGGCGTGTCCATCGCCTCGCGCCGCGCTTCGTAATAGTCGTTGATCTGGGTGAAGCGTTCACGCGCGGCATCCTCGGCCAGCGGCTCCATCACGATGGGCGCCGCGCCGAGATAGTCGAACAGCGTGTCCATCCGCTCCTGAAAAAGCGGCAGCCAGTGCTCCATGCCCGGATGCCTGCGGCCTTCGCTCACCGCCTCATAAAGCATGTCGTCGCGGTCCGGCGCGCCGAACTGCGCGACATAGCCCATGCGGAAACGCTTGATGGTTTCCGTCACCAACTGGAATTCCGACACCGGCACGAGATCCAGTCCGCGCATGTCGAGCAGCGTGCGCTGGGATTCCGCGTCGAAGGTGCGGATCGATTCCAGCGTGTCGCCGAAGAAGTCGAACCGCACCGGCTGGTCGAGCCCAGCCGGAAACAGATCGAGGATACCGCCACGCACGGCGTATTCACCCGGCTCGCGCACCGTCGACGTGCGGTTGTAGCCATTGTGCTCGAGCCAACCCGCGATGTTGTCCATCGGGACCCGATGCCCCGGCGCGACCGACAGCGCCTGCGCTGCGACCACCTCCCGCGCCGGCACGCGCTGAACGATGGCGTTGACCGTGGTCAGCACGATCAGCGGCTTCTCGCTGCCCTGAAGGCGTGAAAGTTTGGCCAGCGTGGTCAGCCGCTGCGCCAGAATGCCGCCGTGAGGCGAGACGCGGTCGTAGGGCTGGCAATCCCATGCCGGAAACTGCATCACCGACAGGTCGGGGGCGAAAAACTCAAGCGCGCGTGCCAGTCGCGCCATGCGCGGGCCGTCGCGGCAAACCACGGCAAGACTGATCGCGGGCGGATTCGGCTTGGCCGCGACCGCGCGCGCCATATCCGAGACCACCAGACCTTCCGCGCCCTCGGCGACGTTCGACAGTGTCAGCGCATGACCGGCGCGAAGCAATTGCGCGGGCGATCGCGTCGGCGACTTCATGGGCGTTGGCCTGCGTCGAGGAACTGCTTGATGCGCACAAAGATGCCGTTGGCATAGTCCCCCGGCAGCGACTGGCTGCCGCTGAACGCCGCATACAGATCGGGATCGGGCAGTTCGATCAGACGTTCGAGATCGGCAATGTCCCCGTCGCTCAGATCGGCAATCCGGGCATCGGCGAAGCCGCCGAGGATCATATCCATCTCGCGCGTGCCGCGATGCCAGCAGCGAAACAGCAGCCGCTTGCGCCGATCATCGAGGCCATCGCTCGATCGTGTCGTTCCCGTCATGTCCGTCACTTTCTCCAACGCAAAAAGCCCGGACGGTGCCGGGGAGGCTGATATAGCTGTCAGAATTGATGCTGTCAGTAATTTCCTGCGCGTGCGTGTTGCGCTTGGACGTCATAGCGGGGTGGCGAGCCCTCGTGGCCGTCATTGCGAGGAGCTCTTGCGACGAAGCAATCCAGTTCTTCATGTATGATACAAGGGAATCTGGATTGCTTCGCTTCGCTCGCAATGACGTGGGGCGGCGATTCGGACTGAAATTCCGCCTTAGGTTCTTTAATGCGCCCGTCCCTGCTCAATCCCCTGTTCGCGCCGGTCACGAGCCTTACAGGCGTGGGGCCGAAGCAGGACAAGCTGTTTCGCTATCTGCTTGACCGCAGCGAGACACCGCGGCTGGTGGATCTGCTGCTGCATCTGCCGACCAATGTGATCGACCGCCGCACGCGGCCGACCATCGCCGAAGCTGTTCCGGGAACCGTGGTGACGCTGGAAGTCACCATCGATCGTCACCGCCCCGCGCCGCCCGGCCGCTCGCGCGCGCCGCATCTGGTCTACGCCAGCGACGAGACCGGCGACGTGGTGCTGACCTACTTCCGCGCAAAGCCCGAATACATCGAGAAGCTGCTGCCGAAGGGCGAGAAGCGTTTCGTGTCCGGCACCGCGCAGATGTTCGACGGCACCTTGCAGATCGTGCATCCCGACCGGGTGGTGGACGAGGAAGGCCTCGCCAAACTACCGCAGATCGACACGGTGTATCCGCTGACCGAAGGCCTCGCCATCGGCTCGATCCGCCGCGCCATGGCGCAGGCGCTGCAAAAACTGCCCGACCTGCCGGAGTGGATCAGTCCCGAAGTGCTCCGCCGCTGCAAGTTTCCGCCGATCGCAGAAGCGCTGCACCGTGTTCACGAGCCTGTCGAACTTACCGACATCCTGCCGCAGAACCAGTTCTGGTCACGGCTGGCATTCGACGAACTGCTCGCGGGACAACTCGCGCTGGCGCTCGTTCGTGCGCAGCTTCGCCGTCCTGCCGGCGTGCGCAATGCCGGCGACGGACACCTGCGCCACAAGATCATCGATGCCCTGCCCTACGCGCTGACCAGCTCGCAGCAGGAAGCGGCGAAAGCCATTGCCAGCGATCTCAACCAGCCGGTCCGCATGTTGCGTCTGCTGCAAGGCGATGTCGGCTCCGGCAAAACCGTCGTCGCGCTGCTTGCTGCCGCTGCCGTGGCGGAAACCGGCAAGCAGGCGGCGCTGATGGCGCCGACGGAAATCCTTGCGCGGCAACACATCAAGACCATTGCTCCGTTGGCGGAGCGGGCCGGACTACGCGTCGCCATCCTCACGGGGCGCGAGAAAGGCAAGGAGCGGCGCGAGATTATCGCCGGACTTGCGGACGGCGAGATCGATCTGCTGGTCGGCACCCATGCGCTGATCCAGGACGACGTGATATTCAAGGATCTTGCGCTCGCCGTGGTCGATGAACAGCATCGTTTCGGTGTGCGCGAGCGTCTAGCGCTGACCGAGAAAGGCGATGCCGTCGACGTGCTGGTGCTGAGCGCCACGCCGATCCCGCGCACGCTGGTGCTCACCTACTTCGGCGATATGGATATTTCGGAACTACGCGAGAAGCCCGCAGGCCGCCAGCCGATCGACACCCGCGCGGTCGCCAAAAGCCGCATTCGCGAAGTCGTCGATGGCCTCGACCGCGCCCTGGAGTCGGGCAAACGCGCCTACTGGATCTGTCCGCTGGTCGAGGAATCCGAGGCGGAAGGCCACGATCACCTCACCAACGCAACGCAACGGTTCGAGAGTTTGCAAAAGCGGTTCGGCGATCGCGTCGGGCTGGTGCACGGCCAGATGAAAGGCACCGAGAAGGATCGCGTCATGGCGCAGTTCGCAGCCGGTGAAATCCAGCTTCTGGTGGCGACAACGGTGGTCGAAGTCGGCGTCGATGTCCCGCAGGCAACCATCATGGTGATCGAGAACGCCGAGCGCTTCGGGCTGGCGCAACTTCATCAGTTGCGCGGGCGCATCGGGCGCGGCTCGGAAGCCTCGACCTGCATCCTGCTCTATCATGAACCGCTGACGGAAATGTCCGGCGCCCGGCTCAAGGTGATCCGCGAAACCACGGACGGCTTCCGCATCGCCGAGGAAGATCTGCGCCTGCGCGGTGAAGGCGAAGTGCTCGGCACGCGCCAGAGCGGCCTGCCCGGCTATCGCATCGCGCGGCCCGAAGTCCACGCGCAATTGATCGCACAGGCGCGCGACGAGGCGGTACGGATCATGCAGGATAATCCGAAGCTCAAGGGCGAGCGCGGTGAAGCGCTGCGATGCCTGCTGTACCTCTATGAACGCGACGAAGCATTGCCGTTGATCGGCGCGGGTTAGTCGACCTTCGCAGGGTCCTGTGTTTGCGATGCCGTTGCCACGCGCGCGGCATTGGCCATCTCCGCCAGCGCGTTGACTTTCTTCTGGGCGTCGCTGCCCGGCTGGACCACGCCCGCCGACATGATCAAGGTCGCTGCGGCGTCGGTGCTCATATCGACTTCGATAAGTTTGGACTTCGGAACGTAGAAGAAGAAGCCGGTGGTCGGGTTCGGCGCACACGGCAGAAACACCGAGATGAACTCGTCGTTTTGCGGAAGCTTCGTGGCGATCTCAGTGCTCGGCGGCTGGGAGATCAGCACGATCGACCACATGCCCGGCGACGGGAACTCTACCAGACCGACCTTGCGGAAGCTCGATCCGTTGCCCGAGAACAGCGTCTCGAACACCTGCTTGAGGCCGCGATAGATCGCCCGTACGACCGGCATACGGCCGAGCAGCCCCTCGCCGAATTCGACCAGCGTTCGCCCGATCAGGTTGGCCGCGAGGAAGCCGAGGAACGTCAACGCGAACACGGCGACGATCAGACCCGACCCCGGCAGACCGAACGGCAGATAGGTCTCGGGACGATAGGCGACCGGCACGAACGGCCGAACGATGCCATCGACCCATGTGACGAACCACCAGACCAGGTAGATCGTGATCGCGATGGGACCGGCAATGATCAGGCCGGTGAGGAAATAGTTGCGGAGCCGCGCCATGGCACCGCGCGGCGCGCCGGCCGGTGGTAGGGGCGGCAGGCCTCCCGGAATCATGTTGGGGCTAGTCTCATTCATTGGCGAGCCAAATCATCCTCAAGCGAAACACTTGTGCGTATTCTGATCGCAAAACCGGTGCCCACTTTTGCGGAACACGCGCGGGAACACCATCGCAAATCATTGCGACACCACTGTATCAGACTTTTCCGGGCCAAAACCGCCCGCGCTGCGACCGTTTGTCTGCCCGCGTCTTACTCGACCGTCACAGATTTGGCGAGGTTCCGCGGCTGGTCGACGTCGGTGCCCATCACAACGGCCGTATGATAGGCCAGCAACTGCACCGGGACCGCGTACACCATCGGCGTCACCGTAGCCGGCATGTCAGGCAGGATGATGGTGACCAGCGAGTCGACGGTAGCCTCCCTGGCCCCCCGCGCGTCGGTCATCAGGATGATCCGGCCGCCCCGCGCCGCGACCTCCTGCATGTTCGAGACCGTCTTCTCGAACACCCGGTCATAAGGCGCGATCACGACCACGGGCATCTTCTCGTCGATCAGCGCGATCGGGCCGTGCTTGAGTTCGCCGGCGGCGTAGCCTTCGGCGTGAATGTAGGAGATTTCCTTGAGCTTGAGCGCGCCTTCCAGCGCCAGCGGGTAGTTGGTGCCGCGGCCGAGATAGAGCACGTCCTGGCTCTTGGCGATGTCGCGGGCGAGCTTTTCGATCTGCGGCTCGAGGGCGAGCGCCTGCGTCATCAGGCGCGGCACTTCGATCAGCGCGTGGACGAGTTTGGTTTCATCGGTCTCGGACAGTTCGCCGCGCGCCTTGCCCGCTGCAATCACCAGCGCCGCAAGCGCGGCAAGCTGACACGTAAAGGCTTTGGTCGAGGCGACACCGATTTCAGGTCCGGCCAGCGTCGGCAGCGCGGTTTCGCTTTCGCGCGCGATGGTCGATGTCGGCACGTTGACGATCGAGATGGTGTGAAGGCCTTGCGACTTGGCGTAACGCAGCGCAGCCAGCGTGTCGGCGGTTTCGCCGGACTGCGAAATGAAGATCGCAAGATCGCCCTTGCGCAGCGGCGCTTCGCGGTAACGAAACTCGGAAGCGACATCGAGTTCGACCGGCAGCCGCGCAAGGCGCTCGAACCAGTACTTGGCAACGAAGCCCGCATAGCTTGCCGTGCCGCAGGCCGTGATCGACACCCGCTGAATGTCCTTGAAATCGAACGGCAGTTTGACCGGCATCGACACCTTCTCGGTGGCCATGTCGACATAGTGCGCCAGCGTGTGGCCGACGACTTCGGGCTGCTCGTGAATTTCCTTCGCCATGAAGTGGCGGTAGTTCGCCTTGTCCACCAGCGCGGATGCGGTGTTGTGCTTGACGATCTCGCGTTCGACCACGGCGTTCTTGTCGTCATACACGGTCGCATCGGCACGGGAGAGAACGACCCAGTCGCCGTCATCGAGATAGCTGATGGTGTCGGTGAACGGTCCGAGCGCGATGGCGTCCGAGCCAAGGTACATCTCGCCGTCGCCGTAGCCAACCGCGAGCGGCGAGCCCTTGCGGGCACCGATCATCAGATTTTCTTCGCCCTTGAAGATGAAAGCCAGCGCGAATGCGCCGTGCAACTGCGGAAGCGTCGCCTTCACGGCATCCACCGGAGACAAACCCTTGGCGAGGTACGAACTGACCAGATGCGCGACGACCTCGGTATCGGTCTCGCTGGAAAACTTCGCACCCTGCGCTTCGAGTTGCGTGCGCAGGTCGCGGAAATTCTCGATGATGCCGTTGTGAACCACGGCGACGTTGTCGGTCGCATGCGGATGCGCGTTATTCTCGGTCGGCTTGCCGTGCGTGGCCCAGCGCGTATGTCCGATGCCGATGTGCCCCGCCAGTGGCGAGGTCTTCAGCACCGCTTCCAGATTCTTCAGCTTGCCCTTCGCACGGCGGCGATCGAGCTGGATGCCTTCCAGCGTCGCGACGCCCGCGGAGTCGTATCCGCGATATTCAAGCCGCTTGAGGGAATCGACCAGTTGCTCCGCAACCGGCCCACGTCCAAGAATTCCGACAATTCCGCACATGCGGTTTGTGATCTCCAGCCGCCCCAATGCGGCCTTATGTACCGAGGAATAACACGGTTCTGCCTCAACAATTGTTGCGGATTGAGACAGGGTAAACCGTTAACGAAATCAGTCCGGTAAACGGAATCGCCCTACTTCGGGCTTTTCGGCTTCCGATTGAGCATTTTCATGTCCCGGAAGCGCTTAGCCCAGCCTTCACGAACGGTCTGATCGCTGCGTTCGATGGCCAGCGAATCGTCCGGCACATCCTTGGTGATGACCGAACCCGATCCGATAAAGGCGCCCGCGCCGATCTTCACCGGCGCCACCAGCGACGAGTTTGAGCCGACAAAAGCCCCCGCGCCGATCTCGGTGCGGTGCTTGTCGAACCCGTCGTAGTTGCAGGTGATCGTGCCCGCGCCGATGTTAGCATTCTGGCCGATATGGGTATCGCCGATATAGGTCAGGTGATTAACCTTCACCCCGGCCTCAAGATCCGCGGCCTTGGTCTCGACGAAGTTGCCGATGCGAACACCTTCGCCCAGCACCGTGCCTGGCCGCAGCCGCGCGTAAGGACCGACAGATGCGCCCTTGCCGATGCGCGCGCCGACGATGTTCGAGAACGAATGGATGACCGCGCCGTCGTCGATCGCAACGCCGGGGCCAATGACAACGAACGGTTCGATGATGACATCCTTGCCGAACGTTGTATCCGCCGACAGGAACACCGTCTCAGGTGCGATGAGGGTAACGCCGGCATCCAGTGCCGCCCGCCGCAGCCGCTGCTGCATCACCTGTTCCGCTTCGGCAAGCTGGGCCTTGGTGTTGATTCCGCGCACTTCGTCCTCACCAGTTTCGATCACGGCGGCGCGCAGACCAAGCTCCCGCACGATCGTCACCGCATCGGTTAGATAATACTCGCCCTTGCTATTGCCATTGCCGATGCGATCCAGAATCTTCAGTGCAGTGCTGCCCGCAAAGGCCATGACGCCTGCGTTACAAAGGGTGACGGCGCGTTCGGCTTCGCTGGCATCGGCCTGCTCGCGGATCGCAACCAGTTGTCCATCCTCTACCAGCAATCGTCCATAACCAGTCGGATCGGCGGCACGAAAGCCGAGTACCGCCAGCGCCGCGCCGTCCTTCAACGCGGTCCGCAAGCGCTCGAATGTCACTGCATCGATCAGCGGTGTGTCGCCGAAAGCGACCAGGATGTCGTCCGCTCCATAGGCAATGGCTTCGCGCGCCGCGAGCACCGCGTGGGCGGTACCGAGCCGCTCCCGCTGCACAAAGGTTTTGGCCTCCGGGCGTGACCGCTTGATCTCATCCACCACCGCCTGGTGATCAGGGCCGACCACGACCGCAATCGTATCGTTCTTGCCGCCCGGCGCGGCCGCAAGCACATGCGCGATCAGCGGCTGTCCCGCGATCGGATGCAGCACCTTCGGCAGGCTGGAACGCATTCGCGTGCCCTCGCCGGCTGCAAGTACGATCGTAAGGGTTGTTCTGCCGGACATGCGCTTTTCCTGTACCGCACGCGAAGTCGCGCCGGCGTCGTCTTACCCGAGAGCGCCGAGGGACAAAAGTGTTTTGGACACGCCCACCGCGCGCACAAACCCCAGCTTCTGTTAATCTTTACACAATGATTCGCAGGGCCGCGGGAGGGCCCGACAGTCCCATGGCCAAGGATCGCAACCAATTCCGCGATGATCTGACGGACGATGACGGTGCCGGCTGGATCAATCGCTTTCTCGCGGAAGAGGACGAATTCGGCGGACCTTCCATGTGGCGTCTGGCGTCCTGGGGCGTCGGCACGGTCGGAGCGCTGATCGTTGCGATCCTCGCGACGCGGTCACCGGCAGCGATGAACCGCGATCAATTGGCATCCGCCGAACTCGCCCGGCAATCCCAGCAGGTTCAGTGGATCGCAAAGGAAAGCCAGAACAAAGCGCGCGAACTTGCAGCGGCGGTCGATACGCTCAACGGCGATCGGGATCGCCTGTATGCGCGCTTGACGATGCTCGAACAGGGGCTGGACTCGGTGACTGGCGCGCTGGCACGGCCCGCGGCTTCCTTACCACCTGCAACGCAACCGGCACCACCTGCGGCCTCGGCTCCCGCACAGACGTCCCTCCCACAGGCGACCGAGGCTGATCCCATCGGTCCGGTCAAACCAACGGAGGCGAAAGCCGAATCCGTCACCCAGCTTCCCAAGATCGCGCCGGTCGCGACCGCCCCGGCAGCAACCTCTCCGCCCGCCAAACCGGTTGAGCAGAAAGCCGAAACGTCCACGGCCGATCAATCTCCCGCTCCGACCGTGACGGCGGCTATCGCCCCGCAGAACCCGGCGGCGGTTGAAACGCCACCAGCAGCTATCGTGCGGAAGACGGAGTTTGGCGTAGACCTCGGCGGCGCGAATTCGATCGAAGGTCTGCGCGCTCTTTGGCGCGGTGTGATCAAGGGCAATCTGCAACAGCTCGCATCGCTGCAACCGATCATCGTGGTGAAAGAACGCCACGACGGTTTGGGAATGCAACTGCGGCTTGTTGCCGGACCGCTGTCAGATGCCGCGGAAGCTGCGAAAGTCTGTGCGGGCGTGCTCACCGAGAGCAACCGTGCCTGCGAGACCACCGTGTACGAAGGTCAACGCCTCAGCATGTTCAGCGAAAAGCAGCCGGAGGCAAAGAAGCCTGAAGGCCAGGGTTATCGTTCGAAGCGGCGAAGCAGGCAGCGCAGCGAGCCTGTTGTTGAAGAACGGCCCAAGACGTCGGCCTTCAGCTCCTTCTTCGGTAACAAATAACCGATCAACTTTTGTGCCATTCGGGTTGTGTCGCAATCCGTTCCGAACCATATTCGGCGCATGAAAAAAGAGCCGTTCAGACTGACCCCCTACCAGGTGCAATGGATCCTGATCGTGGGATTTCTCACCATCGGATACGCACTCTATCTGCGTTACATGGCCATCGAGTTTGCGCAGGTTCGGCTCGAATGCGAGGCCGGTCTGCAGACCATGTTGTGCAAGACCCGACTGACGATGACCTATCTGTTCAAGAACTATGTGTTCGGAATAGCCGCGCTGGTGATCGCCACCTTGCACTTCATCCGGCCGTCGATCGTCACCCTTACCGCCGGGCTGATCGCCGCGTGTTTCGGCATCGTGCTCTACAATATCGGTTTGTCGGGCGTCGCGATCGCGCTGCTTATTCTTGGATTTGCGCGACCCGCGCCCGCGACAGCGTAAGCGCCAGAAGCAGATACAATCCGCAGGTCCATAGCGACTGCCAGTTCGCCGGTCCTTCGTTGAACCCGATGTAGACCGCCGAGAGCGCCAGCGCGCCCGCAAAAACAGACTCGGTAATCGGGCGCGTGCCCTTTGCCGGCCTGTTAAGCGCCGTCAGCAGCACAAACGGCACAACGGCCATGGTCAGTGCCGCGAACTGAAAATCGCGATAGCGCGGGTCGAACACGAATCCGAGCGCGGTCTGAGTGGCGAGCACCGTCGTGATCAGCAGCACGATTCCGAGAATGGTCTGCATGCGGGAACCGGTGCGGTATTCCCGCGGCCCGACAAGCTCCATGAATGTCGGAAGGCTGCGCCCGTACATCACAGTATTGGCGACGACCAGCGGCGACAACACCGCGGCGCCGAACAGCAGGATGCCGACGGTCCATCCGCCGACACCGAGGCTTTCGACGATCAACTTGTCGTACGCCACGCCTAGGAGCGCACCGCCCGCAGTGGCACAGATCGCCACCGTGACCCACGAACTCAAATGCGGTGACCAGGGCCGGCGGCGCAGCGTCAGCAGCGCCACGCCAAACACGAGCGCCGAGAAAATCATGCCTGCGCCGGCATAGATCTTTGCCCGCGGGAAGTTGGTGATCGGCTCGCCCGCTGGATATTTCAGATCTCGGCTGCCGGTAGCGTCGAACAGACCCCAGTGACCTCCGACAGTGCCCTCCCACATCCGCTTCCAAGGCTGGTCATAGGCCTCGATCAGGTTGACCCGGAACTTTTCCTGGCGAGCAAGCTGGAGGATTTCAGAGACCACCCGGGCTTGATTGGCCCGCGACGGCAGCGCGCCTTCGCGCATGCGGCCCGCGCTTGGCCAGCCAGTTTCGCCAATCAGGATTTCCTTGTTCGGAAATGCGACCGCCATCCGCTTGCGGATTACGTCCACGTGGTTCGCCGCATGACGCGCGCGAATCGGGAAGTCCTCCCAGTACGGCAGGATGTGAATCGTGACGAAATCGACGGCGTCATAGACGTCGCGGTTCTTGAGCCAGAACTCCCAGACGTCGGCATAGGTGACCTGGATCGCGCCGACTTTCGATTTTACGTAGCGGATATTCGCTGTCAGGTCGGCTGCGGTCATTTCGCCGCGAAGGAGCACCTCGTTACCGACAATGACCGCGCTGATCACGCCTGGATATTTCTTGGCGAGCGCGATGGCTGTTTCTATCTGCGCGCGATTGTCGATTCGGTTGGTGCCGATCCAGATCCCGAGCATCACCTTGAGCCCGGCCTTTTCGGCGAGCTCCGGGACCCTGTCGAGGCCGTTGCCGACCGAATAGGTGCGGACGCAATCGGTAACCTTGGCCAGTTGCGCGAGGTCCTGCGTCATCTGCTCCGGCGAGATCACCAACCCCGGCTGCAAAGGATTCTGACCATCCCGGAATGGTGCATAGGAGACGCATTCCAGCTTGGCAGCAGGGTCGATCGGCGCGCGCGCCAAAACGATTGGCGTGGCTAACCACCACCAAATTGCAGCAATAGCGCTCAGGGATATGACCAGAAGGGCCAGGGGCGTACGAAGCGAAATGGGTTCCGTCCTCCAGGAGGCACGTCGATAACCGGTCCGCGCCGGTCTGCCAAGACCCCAGCGCGCGGCTACCCCCGGTCTTCTCGTCGCACGCCTTTACCACAAGGCCATCAAACTTCCGCCTTGCTGGACAAAAACGTAAATGTCCTTCATGTGAATCAGGCAGTTGCGGTAGAGGCAATCTTCTGCCGCATTAGCAGGGCACCTGTGCAGGCGCGGCGCGCGGCCGGCTGGCACGCCATCAATCGGGGATTTCATGCTTCGGGTTCGTACCGGGTTTCGAGTTGCGGTTTTTCAGCGAGTGGCCGTTCCGGCCCTCGCTTTGTTTGTGGGTATCGGAGCCGCAATCGCTCAAAGCGGCGACCTCCGGGCTCAGGACACGGCCCCTAAACAGGCGGCTCCCGCTGACGCAGCCAAGGAAAGCAAGCGCAAGGCCGACGAGTTCGTCGAGGCGGCCCAGGCAATCAACGGCCCCGCCGGCAATCCCGAATGCGTCTGGCTGGGACGGCGGGTGGTCGGGCTGATGTGGCGCGACGATCTCGATACGGCCTTCCGCCATCTTGACCTGTACGAACGCTTCGGCTGCCCCGGCGGGCACATCCAGGCGACTTTCCGCTGTGTCGTGCGGTTCGGCGCCACGATCGATCCCAAGGTGGCCGAGACCCTCAACGGCCGCGTGCACGCCTGCTGGATCAATCCGGCGTCCCAGCCGCAAGCAGCAGCCGCGCCACCGCCGCCAGCGGCCCCTGCGGCAGCGACACCGCCAGCACCCGCTCCGGCGGCGCCGACACCTGCAACAACACCTGCCAAGTAAGTGCCAAAGCGCTGGCGGAACAGGAACGAACCGATCCCGCATTCATTGGGTATTCATTCGGTCTCGGCTACGCCCTCAAAAGGCCATGTCGCCGTATGAGTTGTTAAGCCGCGCAGCATAGATAAGCTGCCATTAACGCTGACGAACCGAGGGGACAGGTTCGCGATCCTGCCACGTTTGGCCCCGTATGGTTTTCCTTGATGCGCGCCATCGTTGCTGTCCTCTTCTGCGTTACTGCTGTCCACGCGGCCATCTGGGGCATCCTGAGGGATGAGCAGAAGGCACCCGACTTCAACGGAATGTTGCCCAGCCTGTCCTACGCCCCGTTCGAAGGCGCGGGGCACCCGGACGTCGACAACATTCCGAACAAGGAAAAAATCCGCGCAGACCTCAAGAAACTCGCGACGATGACCAAGGCCATCCGCCTGTACTCGTCGACGGGCGGCGTTGAGCTGGTTCCCCCGATTGCCGCCGAATTCGGCCTCAAGGTCACGGTCGGCGCCTGGATCGACAAGAACGCGGAGCGAAACGAACGCGAAATCGCAGCCGCCCTGGATCTCGCCAAACGAAACAGCAACGTCATCGGCATTGTTGTCGGCAACGAAACGATCTACCGCGGCGAACAAAAGGCCGCTGACCTGATCGAGCTAATCCAGCGCGTTAAGAGACAGACTAATGTTCCAGTTACGACTGGTGAAATCTGGAACATCTGGCGAGACGATCTCGAACTGGCAGCCCAAGAGGGCCGCCCGTCGCTCGCGTCGTCCGTCGATTTCATCGCCGCACATATCCTGCCGTACTGGGAAAATTTCACCGACAGGCAGGCTGTCGATCAGGCCATGTATATCTATGGCCTGCTGCGGGATACGTTCCCTGGCAAGCGTATCGTGATCGCCGAATTCGGCTGGCCGAGCGCCGGCTACAACCTCAAGAATGCCAACCCTGGCCCATTTGAACAGGCATCCGTGCTGCGGAACTTCGTCACCCGCGCCGATGCGATCGGCATGGACTACAACATCGTCGAAGCGATCGACCAGCCGTGGAAGTTTTTCGAAGGCGGCGTTGGGCCCTACTGGGGCGTTCTTAATGCTTCACGCGAACCGAAGTTCGCCTGGACCGGTCCCATTGTCGATCCGGACTACTGGAAAATAGCAGGCATTGCCCTGCTGATCGGCGTGCTGCTGTCACTGCCGATTCTGCGTCTGGCACATCCGACGGTGATGCAATCCATCATGCTGGCCGCTGCGGCCAATGGCGTCGGCGCGTGGTTCGCAACCGTGTTCGCCTACTGGAACACGCACTACTTCGTCTTCGGGTCGGCCTTTGCGCTGACGCTGGGTCTTATCCTGCTGGTGCCGCTGGTCCTGATCGCGATGGCCCGGATCGAGGAGATTGCGACCATCGCGTTCGGACGCAAGCCGGTGCGCCTTATCTCTGAAGCCGTACCCTCGCCCTCTGAAGGCTACGCGCCAAAGGTCTCCATTCACATCCCGGCGTATTTCGAGCCGCCGGAGATGCTGAAGCTGACGCTCGATGCGGTCTCCCGCCTCGATTACCCGAATTTCGAATGCGTGGTGATCATCAATAACACGCCTGACCCGGCCTTCTGGCAGCCGATCCAGGACCATTGCCGCGCACTCGGCGAACGCTTCATCTTTATCAACGCCGAGAAGGTCGAGGGCTTCAAGGCTGGCGCGCTGAAGATCGCGATGGCGCGCACCGCCGCCGACGCCGAAATTATCGGCATCATCGACGCCGACTATGTGGTCACGCCGGATTGGCTCAAGGATCTCGTTCCGGCTTTCGCCGACCCCCGCGTGGGCCTCGTGCAGGCCCCGCAGGACCATCGCGACGGCGACCGCTCGCTGATGCACTACATCATGAATGGCGAATACGCCGGTTTCTTCGACATTGGCATGGTGCAGCGGAACGAAGCCAACGCCATCATTGTCCATGGCACGATGTGTCTGATCCGCCGCGCGGCGATGGACATGGCGGGCGGTTGGGCCGGCGATACGATCTGCGAGGATACCGATCTGGGCCTCGCCGTGATCGAACACGGCTGGATCACCCACTACACCAACAGGCGGTATGGATACGGCCTGCTGCCGGACACCTACGAGGCCTTCAAGAAACAACGCCACCGCTGGGCCTATGGCGGCTTCCAGATCGTCAAAAAGCACTGGCGCCGGTTTCTTCCCAATGCGAGCCGGCTTTCACCCGATCAGAAGCGCGAGTTCGCACTCGGCTGGCTGAACTGGCTCGGCGCGGAAAGTCTCGGCGTGGTCGTTGCGATCCTCAATCTGATCTGGGTACCGATCGTTTCGTTCGCCGACATCGCCATTCCCGACAAGATCCTGACCCTGCCGATCATTGCAGCGTTCATCGTGTCGCTAGCCCACTTCCTGACACTCTACAGGCTGCGCGTACCCGTAAAGGTAGGCCAGATGCTGGGTGCAATGGTTGCGGCGATGTCGGTGCAATGGACAGTGTCGCGCGCCGTCGCCAACGGCCTGATAACCGACCATCTCCCCTTCGCCCGCACCTCGAAGGGCGGCCTGTCGCGGATGTCGGTGGAATTCCAGGCCTTCTGGGAGGCCGTGATCGGCATCCTCCTCATCATCGGCGCTATCGTGCTGGTTGCTTTCAACCAGAAGGAAGTTCGCGAGATCAACATCTTCGCCGGCGTGCTTGTGCTCCAGAGCCTGCCGTTCCTGTCGGCTGTCGCGATCGCGATCCTTGAGAACTCGCGGATCAACGCCTTTGGCTTCTGGAGTTCGTCAACGGTGCGCGCCGCCGAGCTGATCGGTCTTCGCCGGGAAACAACGCCGACGAACATGACGGTTCAACAGCCGGTCACATCGGACGTCCGCTCGGATATCAAGTGATCGCTGGCACGGGGTTCGTTGGCTTCAGGCGGGCGACCGAGGGCAACAGAAACAGATGGCGTCGGCTTACTTGATGCTGACGAATGTGCCCCATGCCGCGGCTATTCCCGCCCCGACCAAAACGTAGACGGGATGCCGGCAAAACGTTTCCCCGTAGTTGCACATGGTTTTTCCGAGGCTACCGATCTGACCCTGATCGGCTGCGTAGAAGAGCCCGGACAGGGCAACCAGGATACCGGCGACGACATACATTCTCGTTTGCCCCTTTTCGCTGCCCGCGACCCAAAAGGTTCGCGACCCGCAACAATGCGAATCTTCGCGGATTGTAACCGCAGGGATGCGGTTTGCCATGGATGTCATGGTGAGCGCGGAGGGACTCGAACCCTCGACCCCATGATTAAAAGTCACGTGCTCTACCGCCTGAGCTACGCGCTCACGTGTCGCGGTGTGTAGGTGGCGGGTGGATGTGGGTCAAGTGCGCCCCGGCATCCTTGTTCAGGCTGTGGAATTCGCCGACCTTGGGTTCGAGATTCCAGCCCGAGGACAGCCATTGACAGTAGAACAAATAGAGAACATAGTCTCCACCCATCACAGCCGGAAAATCCGATGGCCGATATCTCCTACTATGTTGCCCTTCCGTTCAGTGAAGACGATGAAGGCTCTGTCGTGACGGGAACCGCCGAGGAATTCCAGAGCGCATCCACAGCGATTCGGCGTGCCGAAACGTTGTCTCGCACCTCCGGCATTATCGGCGCAGTCGCCTTCACCCGCTCGGGCGATCCGATGACGGGTGATTTCAAGGATGCCATGGTGCTGAAGACCTTTGGCAACGTCCCGACGGATCTGAGCAGCCTGTAACCCGGGCCCTACGCTTTCACAGCCCGTATCCGTCAGGATCTGCGGTCTTCCTGCTCTTTCAGTTCGTCCTCGCTGAGATCGATCCTCGGGGTCGCGAAGTCGTCGCTTTCGGGATCGACCTTGAACGGCGCATTCTTGGTGGGGTCCGGGCGTTTTTTCACCTTGCCCGCATCGGCGGCATCTCGCTTTTTCTGCTTTCCGGCCATCGCTGGTTTCCTTACCCGCATTGCCGGTATGACCGGCATGGTTCCCTTGAATATGGCTGAGGCGAGTCGCATCTGCTACGCCTACTTCGTCACATTTCGAGGACATGCGCCATGACGGATTCGCCTGCGGCCCCCGAGGACGTCGTCCAGGAGTTCGATGTGCCCGTGCCGTACATGCAGCGGACGCGCGACTACTACCTCGCCATCGGGTACGACACGCCCTATCGCTGGGCGCACAATCTCGCCGCTCCCTTTCAGCCGCTGACAAAACCGCTGGCACAGTCGCGGGTGGCCATCGTCACCACGGCGGCCCGCTTCGACCCCACGAAAGGCGATCAGGGACCGGGCGCGGCCTACAACGGCAGCGCGAAATTCTATCAGGTCTACGATGGCGACAGCGCGAAGCAGCACGACCTGCGGATCTCTCACATCGCCTACGACCGCGCACACACGTCCGCGACCGACATGAACTCATGGTTTCCGCTGGCACAGATGCATCGGCTTGCCCGCGAAGGCCGGATTGGCGCGATCGCCCCCCGCTTCTTCGGCGCGCCGACCAATCGCAGCCACCGGGTGACGATCGAGACCGACGCCCCGGAAATCCTGGCGCGGTGCAAGGCCGACGACGTCGATGCCGTCGTGCTGGTCCCCAATTGTCCCGTGTGTCACCAGACCACGGCGCTGGTGGCTCGTCACCTCGAGGCCAATGGAATTGCAACCGTGGTGATGGGCTGCGCCAAGGACATCGTCGAGCACGCAGCTGTACCGCGGTTCCTGTTCAGCGATTTTCCGCTCGGCAATTCCGCCGGCAAGCCGCACGATGTGCCGTCGCAGGCATTTACGCTGGAACTGGCGCTGAAGGTGCTTAAAAGCGCACCAGGTCCGCAGACGACGGTTCAGTCACCGCTGCGCTGGAGGGCAGATGCTTCGTGGAAGCTCGACTACAACAATGTCGAGCGGATGTCGCCGGAAGAGCTTGCCCGGCGGCGACGCGATTTCGATGCGCAGAAAGAAGCCGCGCGCGTCAATCGCGTGGCGTGATCAGTCGGACATCCCTGCCGCCTTCCTCAACGCGGCATTGATGCGGTCCTGCCAGCCGGGACCGCCCTCCTGGAAATGCTCAAGGACGTCCTGATCGATCCTGATCGAGACAAGCTCCTTCACACCGGGGATGGCAGCTTTCCTTGGAACGGCTTCCGGCACCTTGGCAGTGACGGATTTGAACGCCGCCTCGGCTTCGGTTTTTGCGTCACTGAGCGTGCGGGGCCGCCGCGGAGGAGATGCCATTTCAAATTCCTTCAAACAACGCCGTGGACAAATAGCGCTCCGAGAATGACGGGATAACCGCGAGAATGGTCTTGCCGGCATTTTCCGGCCGCTTGCCGAGTTCGAGCGCTGCCGCAATAGCTGCCCCCGACGAGATGCCGCCCGGAATGCCTTCCACACGTGCGAGTGCGCGCGAAGTCGTAATCGCTGTCGCGCTATCGACCTTGACGATCTCGTCGATCACGGACCGATCGAGAATATCCGGCACAAAGCCGGCACCAATGCCCTGAATCTTGTGCGGCGAATGCTGGCCGCCGGACAGCACCGGACTTTCCACGGGCTCGACGGCAACAATGCGCAGGGATGGTTTGCGCGGCTTCAGAACCTGCCCGACGCCGGTGATCGTGCCGCCCGTGCCAACGCCGGCCACGAATACGTCAATATCTCCGTTGGTGTCGTTCCAGATTTCTTCGGCCGTGGTGCGGCGGTGAACTTCGGGATTGGCCAGGTTCTTGAATTGCTGCGGCATCACCGAGTTGGGCGTGTTGCGGACAAGATCTTCCGCAGTTGCAATCGCACCTTTCATGCCTTGTGCCGCCGGCGTCAGGACAATTTCGGCGCCCAGAAACGCCAGCATTTTGCGCCGCTCGATCGACATCGATTCCGGCATCACGAGCTTCAGCCTGTAGCCGCGCGACGCGGCGACGAACGCCAGCGCGATGCCCGTATTGCCGGATGTCGGCTCGATCAGAACGGTGTCCGGATTGATGACGCCGGCGTTTTCCATCGCGATGATCATCGCCGCACCAATGCGGTCCTTCACGCTCGCGGCGGGATTGAAATATTCAAGTTTGGCGAGAATTTTCGCCTTTACTCCGTTCTGTTCCGGCAGACGGTGAAGCCGAACGATCGGCGTATCGCCGAATGCATCAACGATGCTGTCGTAGATTCGTCCGCGCCCGGGCTGACGTGTCTGTGAAGCAGTTGGGTTTGACTTGGTATCCATGCCCGGTCCTCCTGAATCGATCCGTGCGCACCATGGGAGAAAGCTGCGCAAAACGAAAGGCTTCCGCCATTAATGGCGGTCGCGACCGCGCGTGCAAGAGCAATCGTCTGCCGGCATGCATTGCGTTGCAAAAACAGTATTTCGCAAAAAGAACGTATTTGTGTTGCGACAACTTCAAACTTGCATGAGTATATTCTGCGCGAGCTCGAACCCGGAAGGGAGGTCACGATGCCAGCACTTGCTGAACTTCTGTCGACCAAACCGTCACGCCTGCCCCCTCGGAGCACAGACCGGCCCATTTGCACGATCTGCGCGGACTCGATGGTTGCCGCAGAAGCATCCGCGTTCCTGGCTGATAACGTCATCAGCTACCTCTGGACTTGCGACAATTGCGGGTACGGCTTCGTTACGAAGCACTCAACGAACTCAACGAAAATCGTCTGCAACTAAGTCGCAGACCTGCTTGGCTTAGCGCGGCGCGATATCGCCCCGCGCCCATCCTGCACGAACCGATGCGCGATAATCGTCGAACGTCCCGGCAGCAATTGCGGCGCGGGCGCCGCTCATCAGGCTTTGATAGTAGGCGACGTTGATCTCGGACAACAGCATCGCGCCCAGCGCCTCCTCGGACTTCACGAGATGGTGCAAGTAAGCCCGTGAATAACCACTCGTCGAACGCCAGCCGCTTTCCTCGTCCAGCGGCCTAGGATCGTCGGCGTGGCGGGCATTTCGCAGATTGATAACGCCATGGCGCGTGAAGACATGGCCGTGACGGCCGTTCCGCGTCGGCATCACGCAGTCGAACATGTCGATGCCGCGGGCGACAGCCTCCAGCATATCGTCCGGTGTCCCGACGCCCATCAGGTAGCGCGGACGCTCCTGCGGCAGGAGCGGCGCGACCTCCTCGATCATCGCCAGCATGACCTCCTGCGGCTCTCCCACGGCGAGACCGCCGACGGCGTAGCCATGGAAGCCGATGTCGATCAGTGAGAGGGTGCTTTCACGGCGCAATTCCGGAACGTCTCCGCCTTGCGCGATACCGAACAACATGTAGCCGGGAGGTGCAGTTTCGAACGCCCGCTTGCTGCGCTCAGCCCAGCGGATCGACAATTGCATCGCACGTTCGATTTCGGTGCGTTCTGCCGGAAGCCTGACGCATTCATCGAGTTGCATCGCAATGTCGGACCCCAGCAGCCGCTGCACTTCGATCGCGCGCTCTGGCGACAATTCCACCTTGGTACCGTCGATGTGCGAACTGAACGTCACGGCATGCTCGGTAACTTTGCGAATCTTGGCGAGCGACATGACCTGGAAGCCACCGGAGTCGGTGAGCATCGGGCCATTCCATGTGGTGAATGCCTGCAACCCGCCAAGCGCGGCGATGCGCTCCGCACCCGGCCGCAGCATCAGATGATAGGTGTTGCCAAGGACGATATCGGCCCCAGTTTCGCGAATGTCACGCCAGTGGATGCCCTTCATGGCACCGGCCGTGCCGACAGGCATGAATGCAGGCGTGCGCACAACCCCATGCGGGGTGGTGAGTTCGCCGGTCCGCGCCTCGCCGTCGCGGCCGAGAAGCTTGAAATAATTGGGAACGCTCATGAGCGAGTTTATCGGTCAGGTTGATTGCGGAACAACAGGGACGCATCGCCATATGAATAGAAGCGATAGCCGGTCTCTATGGCATGAGCATAGGCTTTCTGCATGGTCTCCAGCCCGCTGAAGGCCGAAACAAGCATGAATAGCGTCGACCGCGGCAGGTGAAAGTTGGTCATCAGAATGTCCACGGCCTTGAAGCGATAGCCGGGCGTGATGAAAATCGCGGTGTCATCGGAGAACGGCTGGATAGTGCCGTCATCCGCAGCAGCGCTTTCCAGCAGCCGCAACGATGTCGTCCCGACGGCGACGATACGGCCCCCCCTGGTGCGGGCCTGGTTAAGTGCGGCGGCGGTCTCACTGGACACCGTGCCCCATTCGGAATGCATCTTGTGGCCAGCCGTGTCGTCAGCCTTCACCGGAAGGAACGTCCCTGCCCCGACATGCAGTGTCACACGATTCAGTCCGATGCCGCGATCCCGCAAAGCCGCCTCAAGCGCCGGTGTAAAGTGCAGTCCAGCCGTGGGCGCGGCAACCGCGCCCTCGCTGACGGCAAACATGGTCTGATAGTCCGCTGCATCGCGTTCGTCCGGCGTCCGGCGCGAGGCGATATAGGGCGGCAACGGCGGCGCGCCGACGTCGGCAATGGCCTGATCCAGGATCGGCCCGTGAAACGAGAATGCCAGCGTCACCTCGCCGTTCTCGCCCTTGCTCTCAACTTCGGCATCGAGATTTCCGAGCAGACAAACACGGCCCTCGTTGCCGAAGCGGATAGCGTCACCAGCGGTAAGTTTCTTTGCCGGTTTCACCAGTGCCTGCCAGCGTGATCCGTCGAGCCGCTTGATGAGCGTCGCTTCGATCTTCGGCTCAGTTTCACGACCGATGCGGCGGCCGGTCAGTTGCGCCGGGATGACCTTGGTGTCGTTGACCACGAGTTGATCGCCGGGCTGAAGAAACAACGGCAAATCGGAAACAGTGGAATCCGTCAGCGGCTGACCCGGCTTCACCACGAGCATGCGCGCCGCATCGCGCGGGCTGACAGGCCGCAGCGCGATATTGCCTTCCGGGAGTTCGAAGTCGAAAAGATCAGTACGCATGATGCTCAAATGTCGATGGCCGGGACATGCCCGGCCATCCATTCGCAAAGCCAGACTATAGCGTCAATCAGGCGGCGTCAGCCGCGATGTGAGCCTTGACGATCTTGTCAGGATTTTGCACCGGCTCGCCGCGCTTGATCTTGTCGACGTTTTCCATGCCTGACGTCACCTTGCCCCACACTGTGTACTGCTTGTCGAGGAAACGTGCATCGTCGAAGCAGATGAAAAACTGCGAGTTAGCCGAATCGGGATTGGCCGCGCGTGCCATGGATGCCGTGCCACGCACATGCGGCTCCGCATTGAATTCGGCCTTGAGGTTCGGATACTTCGATCCACCGGTGCCGGTGCCCTGCGGACAGCCGGTTTGCGCCATGAAGCCCTCGATCACCCGGTGAAAGACGATGCCATCGTAGAAGCCTTCGCGGACGAGCTTCTTGATATGCTCGACATGACCCGGCGCGAGATCTGGACGCATCTCGATCGTGACCGGTCCCTGCGTCGTTTCCAGGATCAATGTGTTTTCTTTGTCTGCCATGATGTTTCCTTTGCAGATTGGGAAACCCGCTGTGGCCAGGACGGCCGCGGATCGCCTGAGGTTGGTTACTTGATGTCTGAAGCGACCTGCACCTTCACCATCTTGTCAGGGTCCTGAACCGGCTCGCCGCGCTTGATCTTGTCCACGACGTCCATGCCGGACACCACTTCTCCGACAACGGTGTACTTGCCGTTCAGGAACGAAGCGTCGGCATAGGTGATGAAAAACTGCGAGTTCGCCGAATTTGGTTCGCTGGAACGCGCCATACCCACAATGCCGCGCTTGAACGGCACATTGGAGAATTCCGCCGGAAGGTTCGGATACTTCGACCCACCGGTGCCATTGAAGCGCTGGCCGTCGCCGGTCTGCGCCATGAAGCCCTCGATGACGCGGTGGAACGGCACGTTGTTGTAGTAGCCGTCGCGGGCGAGCTGCTTGATGCGCTCGGCATGTTGTGGAGCCAGATCGGTGCGCAGCTTAACGATGACGCGCCCCTTCGTGGTGTCGATGACAATCGCGTTGGCCTTGTCGAGCCCGGCCGGAAGCGCCTGGGAAAAGGCAGGCGTTGCAAAAACGATGGCCGCGAGAACGGCAAATATGCGGATCATGAGAACTCCGGAGCGAGGAAGTTATTTGCCGGCAAACTTTGTCTTCAGGCGCGCGGCGACCGCCTTGGGCACGAAATGCGAAACGTCTCCACCCATACCAGCGATCTGACGCACCAGTGTGGCGGTGATCGGGCGGACGGTAGCTGAGGCTGGCAGGAACACGGTGCGAATTTCAGGCATGAGCGTCTGATTCATGCCGGCAATCTGCATCTCGTAGTCGAGATCGGTGCCGTCACGCAGGCCGCGGATCAGGATCGTCGCGCCCGCCCGGTGAGCGGCGGTCACGGTCAAATCGCTGAACGTCACACAATCGATCTCGCATTTGGCACTCGCCGCGATCGGAGCGAACACCTCACGGATCATGTCTTGCCGTTCCTCGACCGGAAACAGGGGAGCCTTGCCGGGATGAATGCCGATCGCCACGACCAGCCGGTCGACCAGGCTGCAAGCCTGCCGAACCACATCCAAATGACCATTGGTGACGGGGTCAAACGACCCGGGGTAAAGCGCAATACGGGACATGTCCCCTCCTAACCCGGCCCGGCGAGCGCCGCAAGCTGGCCCGGTTCCACTCAGGTATGAGGGTCGGGCGGCTAAAAATTTTAAGATCTCGTGAACCTTTACGTGCCGCTGAGAGTCATCCCTCCAAGCGGCCCGCAAAGGCTGGCATCACAGGGGACGGACCATGATCAAGGCACTCTCGGCAGTGACGATCGCGGCTTTCGTTGCAGCAGCGATGACAATTTTGCCCAGTTTTGCGCCTCCGGTAGAGGCAAGCGTGCCGCACGCACTTGCGAAAGCCGACCGGTTGCCCATCCGGACGGTTAGCGTGCCCTGCTCGGCCCAGCACTGGCCGACCATGGATGCGGCCTGTCTGCACCGCAGCAACTGGAAGACCGGAATTCAGCCGGTTCGGGTCGTGACCACAGACCGCAAGTAAACCCATCCCAGTGCACCGCCGTTCGCATCGCCGGCGGAGCGTCACCTCGCGCCATCAATAAAATCAATCCCGCGGCCATGGCAATTTCTCGCTACCGGTAGCAGACTACGGCAAGCTGTCTGCGACGTTTCCCAGGGCGATGGGGGTAGCAAGTGACTGCCATACATACTGAGGCTTCCGGCCGATCCCCCACACTTCCGATGACGGCAACGATAGGAGCGCTTGGTGTCGTCTATGGCGATATCGGGACCAGTCCACTCTATGCCTTGAAAGAAGCTGCCAAGGCGGCAACCCATCACGGCAGCGGCGCCCTTACCAACGAAGCCATTCTTGGCGTGGTTTCCCTGATCTTCTGGGCGCTGATCCTCATTATCTCCTTCAAGTACGCCATGTTAATCATGAGGGCTGACAACCGCGGCGAAGGCGGAATCGTTTCGCTCCTGGCGCTTCTCCATGCCCGCAATGCGCAACCCGGAACATGGCGCGCGAAATTGCTGATCATCGGACTGATCGGTGCCGCGCTCTTATACGGTGACGGCGCCATCACACCCGCGATCTCGGTTCTGAGCGCGGTGGAAGGATTGAAGGTAGACGCGCCTTCGCTGGCGCCTGCCGTAGTGCCCGTCACAGTCGTCATCCTGATTGGTGTCTTCCTGATGCAACGCAAGGGCACGGGTTTCATCGGCGGGATATTCGGTCCCTGTATGCTGATCTGGTTCCTCGTTCTCGCGCTGCTCGGCATTCACGGCATCGCGAAAAATCCGGATGTTCTCTGGGCCCTCAGTCCTACCCATGCGGTGACGTTTCTCCTCAGCCAGAATTTCCACATCTCGTTTGCGATCCTGGGTGCGGCTTTTCTCGCTGTGACAGGCGGCGAAGCCATGTATGCGGATATGGGTCACTTCGGCCGCACGCCGATCCGGCTCGCGTGGTTTACCATTGCGTTGCCGGCGCTGGTTCTCAACTACTTCGGCCAGGCGGCATTGCTACTCACCGATCGCGGAGCTCTGGAAAACCCGTTCTACCAGCTCGCCCCCGATTGGGCGCACTATCCGCTTGTTGCCTTTGCCACCCTCGCCACGGTGATTGCATCTCAGGCAATCATTACCGGTGTCTTTTCCCTCACACAGCAGGCCATTCAACTGGGGTTTCTGCCCCGCATGCATATCCAGCACACGGCAAGTGACGAGAAGGGCCAGATCTACGTCCCGCTGATCAACTGGATGCTGGCCGCAGCAACGCTTGGAGCCGTCATCGGCTTCGGCACGTCAGACGCTCTTGCCGGGGCTTATGGCATCGCCGTATCGCTGCTGATGGCGATTACAACGCTGCTGGCTGCGCTCGTCGCTCTCCAATGGGGTTATCCGCCGGTCGTTGTCATTGCGGTCAACGGGTTCTTCTTCGTGATCGATTGTATTTTCTTCGCAGCAAATTTCGCCAAACTGTTCGAGGGCGGCTGGTTTCCGCTGCTGATCGCAGCAGTCATCGCATTCCTGATGCTGACATGGCGCAGCGGAGTGAAACTCGTCGAAGCCGCGCGAGGTGCACTACGTCAGCCGGAAGAAGACCTGATCGAAACCGCAGTGAGCAGGTGCCATGCGCGGCTTCCGGGGACCGCAGTGTTTCTCGCTTCCGCAGCCAACGGGGTCCCTCTCGCCCTCACGCAGTTCGTCAAACACAACCATGTGCTGCATCAACGCGTTCTTCTCGTGACCGTCCTGATTGCGGAAGCGCCGCGCATTGCCGACGAGGACCGGGCTGAAGTGATCGAGGTTATCGAGGGCATCACGCGGGTGATCCTGCACTTCGGTTTCATGCAGTACCCGGTCATCCTGGAAGGACTCCAGCTTGCCTGCGCGCAGGGCAAGCTGCCGGGCATCGACCTCAACAACATCACCTATTACATCGGCCGCGAGACGATCATCCCCAGCGAGAAAATCGCGGGCATGTGGGTATGGCGCGAGACGGTATTCGCCTTCCTGCAACGGAATGCGGAACGGACAGCCGCCTTCTTCGGCGTGCCGACCAAGCAGGTCGTCGAGTTCGGAACCGAAATCGAGATTTAGCGCGGCGCTCTTAACCGCCGTTGCCGTTCTCCGACTCGTCTTCCGAGATGTGCTCGACCGACACCACGTGCTCGTCTTCGGCCGTATCGAACACGATGACGCCCTGGGTTGAGCGGCCTGCGACGCGAATTCCTTCCACAGGGCAGCGAATGAGCTGCCCCTTGTCGGTGACCAGCATGATCTGATCGCTGTCCTCGACCGGGAACGACGCCACAAGCTTGCCGTTGCGATTGTTGACGGACATTGCGACGATGCCCTTTCCGCCGCGGCCCGTGGTGCGATACTCGAACGACGAACTGCGCTTGCCGTAGCCGTTCTCGCTGATGGTCAGCACGAACTGTTCGGCAGCGGACATTTGCGCATAGCGCTCCTGACTGAGTTGCACTGTCGCCGATGTCTCTTCGGTATCCGAATCGCCGCTCTCCTCGGCAGCCGCCTCACCGGCAACCGCACGGCGCATTTTCAGGTACGCAGCGCGCTCGTCTGATGACGCCTCAAGATGGCGGAGGATCGTGAGAGAGATTAGCTTGTCGCCATCGCCAAGCGCGATGCCGCGCACGCCCATCGAGGTGCGGCCGCTGAACACGCGCACATCTGTTACGGGGAAGCGGATGCACTGCCCGCCGGCGGCGGTCAGCAGCACGTCGTCGTTTTCAGTGGCGATCTGTACGTCGACGATGGCCTCACCCTCGTCGAGCTTCATCGCGATGATTCCCGAGCGGCGAACATCGACGAAATCCGAGAGCTTGTTGCGCCGGACGTTGCCGCCTGTGGTGGCGAACATCACGTCGAGATTGCTCCACGACGATTCATCTTCCGGCAGCGGCATAATGGTGGTGATGCGCTCACCCTGCTCCAGCGGCAGAATGTTGATCAGCGCCTTGCCACGTGAATTCGGAGCGGCCATCGGCAGACGCCAGACCTTCTCCTTATAGACCTGGCCGCGAGACGAGAAGAACAGCACCGGCGTATGGGTCGAGGCGATGAACAGCCGGCTGACGAAATCCTCGTCGCGCGTCTGCATGCCCGAGCGGCCTTTGCCGCCGCGCTTCTGTGCGCGATAGGTCGAGAGCGGCACGCGCTTGACGTAGCCCGCGTGCGAAACGGTCACGACCATATCTTCGCGCTGGATCAGGTCCTCGTCTTCGACCTCGCCTTCCTGATCGATGATCTGGGTCCGGCGCGGCGTGGCGAACTCGTCCTTCACGGCCGTGAGTTCGTCCTTGATGATGGATTGAATCCGGGCGCGCGAACGCAGGATGTCGAGATAATCCGCGATCTCCGTGGCGAGCTTGTTCAACTCTTCGGAGATTTCCTCGCGGCCGAGCGCGGTCAGGCGCTGCAGGCGCAAATCGAGGATCGCTTTCGCCTGCTCCAGCGACAGGCGCGCGGTTCCGTCCTCGGCGATACGATGGCGCGGATCGTCGATCAGCGTGATCATCGTCGCCATGTCCTTGGCGGGCCAGTCGCGCGCCATCAGGGTTTCGCGTGCGGTGTTCGGATCAGGCGACGTCCGGATTACACGAATGACTTCATCGATATTGGCAACGGCGATGGCCAAGCCGACCAGGATGTGAGCACGGTCGCGTGCCTTGCCAAGCAGAAATTTGGTGCGCCGTGAAACCACGCTCTCGCGGAACGCGATGAACACGGTCAACAGATCCTTCAGGTTCATCACCTGCGGGCGGCCGCCATCGAGCGCCACCATGTTGGCCCCGAAATTGGTCTGTAGCGGTGTGAATTTATAGAGCTGGTTCAGGACCACCTCCGGCACCGCGTCACGCTTCAGCTCGACGACCACGCGATAACCGTCGCGGTCGGATTCGTCGCGCAGATCCGCGATGCCTTCGATCTTCTTCTCGCGCACCAGTTCGGCGATGCGCTCCACCATGCCCGCCTTGTTCACCTGATACGGGATTTCCGAGACCACGATCGCCTGACGGTCCTTGCGGATGTCTTCGATCTCGACCTTGCCGCGCATCACGATCGAACCGCGTCCGAGGTGGTAAGCCGCGCGAATGCCCTGACGGCCGAGAATGATGCCGCCGGTCGGAAAATCCGGTCCGGGAATGATGTTGATGATGTCGTCGATGCCGAGCGCCGGATCGTTGATCAGCGCGATACATGCGTCGATCACTTCGCCGAGATTGTGCGGCGGAATGTTGGTCGCCATGCCGACTGCGATGCCGCCGGCGCCGTTGACGAGAAGATTGGGAAACTTCGCGGGCAGAACCTTCGGCTCGCGCTCCGAGCTGTCGTAGTTCGGCTGGTAGTCGACCGTGTCCTTGTCGATGTCGTCGAGCAGCGAATGCGCGACCTTTTGCAGGCGCGCTTCGGTGTAACGCATCGCAGCCGCCATATCGCCGTCGACCGAGCCGAAGTTGCCCTGCCCGTCGATCAGCGGCACGCGCATGGAAAAATCCTGCGCCATGCGCACCATCGCGTCGTAGACCGACTGATCGCCGTGCGGATGGTATTTACCGATCACGTCACCGACGGTGCGTGCCGATTTGCGGTACGGTTTGTTCCACTCAAAGCCGTTTTCATACATCGCATAGAGAATGCGCCGATGAACCGGCTTCAAACCGTCGCGCGCATCCGGCAGTGCACGTGCCACGATCACGCTCATCGCGTAATCGAGGTAAGAGCGCTTCATCTCATCCGTAATCGAGACGGGACGGATATCAGCCGCCTCGGGTGGGCCGGACGGCGGATTTTCTTGGTCGGACAACGTGCGAATCCTGGGTGCGAAATGCTCGTTTTATATAGGCGAATTCACACCGCAACGCCAACCGCATTTAGCGTCAAAATCGACGCAAATTCACCCGCCATTACAATGGCTTACGTTGAGAGAAAAATCGATTTCGACCAGCGATTCCGGGAGGCGGAAAACTCTGATTCCAGAACCGCCAATCACTGTCCAAAAGCGACCGCATGCATGATCCGGCCAGGGACGAAAGTGAACAGGCCAGCGATGACCAAACCGCCTGTGAAAATCGAGATCATCGTGATCCGGTGACCTCTCACACGATGGCTGTGCGCGTACCAAATGCCGAGCGGAAGCATGATGAGGCTGAAGATCGACAACAGATGAATGGGGCTCCATGGCTCGCCAAGCTTGATCTGGCGGCCATGTATCCAGAACGAACTGACCGCGACAGTCGCCATCAGCGCGACCCAGATCCAGCCCATGGTGCGGTGAGGAAGAGTGCCTTTTGGCAGCGAGAACTGAACGAGGCCTAGTGCAAGCGCGCCCATCGCGGCGAACGCATGCAGTTGAATGATCGACGGTGCATTGAGCAGCGGCGCGAAGCTCATTCGTATTCCCACGGTACAGGCTTAAGACGCGATCAAAGCTGCGACCATCCGAATGCATGTTAATATCATTAACATGTGGCCAAGGCAATGTCGTACCCGGTCATTCGCGCAAAAAGCGCAGACTGTTCGCTCTCCTGTTGATTGATGACGCGGTCGTGTCCCGCGCGTTGTCTGTGCGCAATCCGGGTCAGATCAGCGCGGCAATCACGGAGACGGTGAATTCAACACCGCCTCCGCAAGCCTGACAGCATTCCGGCTTAGAAGGGAATGTCGTCGTTCATGTCGTCGTTGCGGCCACCGCCGGCGGCCACCCGGCGCGGAGGTGCAGAGCGCGAAGGTCCGGACGATCCGAAATCACCGCCCTCATCCGCTCCAAACGAGCCGCCACTGCTCTTGCCGTCGAGCATCGTCAGCGTCGAATTGAAGTTCTGCAGAACGACTTCGGTCGAATAGCGATCCTTGCCGTCCTTGTCCTGCCATTTGCGAGTCTGGAGCTGGCCCTCGATGTAAACCTTGGAGCCCTTCTTCAGATACTGCTCGGCAATCTTGCAAAGACCTTCGCTGAAGATCACGACACGATGCCATTCCGTCTTTTCTTTCCGCTCGCCGGAATTCTTGTCGCGCCAGGTATCCGAGGTCGCGATGCTCAGATTCGCGATCGGGCGGCCGTCCTGCGTGCGCTTGATTTCAGGGTCGGCGCCGAGGTTTCCAACCAGAATGACTTTATTGACGCTTCCCGCCATTACCGTTCTCCACTTTGGCGCACCGATACGGCGCGCCGAATCTGTCAGGATTTATGTACGCGGAACGACAATCCCACCCTGGGAGACGTCCGCCCTGCAAATGACCCTATACTTTCCGGCTCCCGGGATGAGGCCGCCGCGCCGGTTATCCACACGCAACCGGCATTGTCGCACAGACATAATACGTACTCTTTTTGTTCCCGCGCAAGTGTTCCCGCAAAAGCAACCCTTTGTAGGACAAAACATTATCTGCGCGTGTTCCACTGAATGTGACGAAAACGTGATCAAATCGTGGAACCGGCAGGCCGAATATCCCAAACAATTCCTTACGTTAGGAGCATTCACTTCCCATCCGAGTGTTGCATTTCGGAGACGGCTTTTTCGGCGGAAGCCGGTATATTCCCGGCCATGAGATCGAGAATCCCACTGCGTTCGCGCCTTGGATAACTGCTTCGAAAAATCGGGGCGGACTTAAAACTGGAGAAGATGAAATGAAGAAGTTCTTGCTCGGCACCGTGGCACTCGTTGCCCTCGGTACTGCTTCGGCGGTCGCCGCTGATCTGCCGGCCCGCACCTACACCAAGGCGCCGGTTTATGCCGCTCCGATCTACAACTGGACCGGCTTCTACGTCGGCGGGCACATCGGCGCCGCTTTCGGTGGTGATGATGGGTTCGCAACCAACATCGTCGGCCTGACCGGCTCGAACCGCGACGCAGCGTTCCTCGGCGGTGGCCAGGTCGGCGCTGACTACCAGTTCGCTCCGAACTGGCTGGTTGGTATCGAAGGCCAGATCTCCGGCCTCTCGAACAGCGACCGCACCTTCACCACGGGCGTGAACTCGATCCGTGACCGTTCCGACTGGCTCGCTTCGGTCACCGGTCGCCTCGGCTACACCTGGGGTCCGGGCCTGATCTACGCCAAGGGCGGTGTCGCGTTCCGTGACGACAACGGCCTCGCAGCGACCGCTGGCTTCCTGCCGGCTGTGACCAATCGCAACTCGACCGGCTACACCGTCGGTGGCGGTCTGGAATACATGTTCGCTCCGGCCTGGTCGGCGAAGGTTGAGTACCAGTACTACAACTTCGACACGACCAACATTTCGACCAACGCTGGCGCTGGCGCTCTGTCCTACAAGGACGACCTCCACACTGTGAAGGTTGGCGTGAACTACCGCTTCAACTGGGGTGGCCCGGTCGTCGCGAAGTACTAAGCTTCGCTTCACCTGAGTCTCTCGGGAACACGGAAAGGCCGGCTCTTGAGCCGGCCTTTTTGTTTGGTGGTCACGACCCTATATCTCTCAAGTCCCACGAGACACCAAGCAGTTGATGGATCGCGAACAGGGCTGGAAATTCAGCCGCGTTCTCACTATGTTCTGCGGACAAGAATCTGATCGAGAATGAGAGCCGGCGAACGGTCATCGCGTTTTCCGGAACAGCGCTCTAGCTGCGCACCACGCGCTACCGGAACTCCCTTATGGATGAAGTGATCAAGGCAAACCGCAAACCGTCAGCCGGATCGAACTCGCGGGCCATTACGATTCGCGGCGCGCGCGAGCACAATCTCAAGAATATCGACCTCGCCATTCCGCGCGACAAACTGGTCGTCTTCACCGGCCTGTCAGGTTCCGGGAAATCCTCCCTCGCCTTCGACACCATCTACGCGGAAGGCCAGCGCCGCTACGTCGAATCGCTATCGGCTTACGCCCGTCAGTTTCTGGAAATGATGCAGAAGCCGGACGTCGATCAGATCGACGGCCTGTCGCCAGCCATTTCCATCGAACAGAAAACGACCTCCAAGAATCCGCGATCGACCGTGGGTACGGTCACTGAGATCTACGACTACATGCGCCTGCTCTGGGCGCGCGTCGGCATTCCCTATTCACCGGCGACGGGGCTCCCCATCGAAAGCCAGACCGTGTCGCAAATGGTGGATCGCGTGCTCGCGCTGCCCGAAGGCACCCGCCTCTACCTGCTTGCGCCGGTCGTTCAGGGCCGTAAGGGCGAGTACCGCAAGGAATTTGCCGAATATCTCAAGAAGGGATTCCAGCGGATCAAGGTCGACGGCAAGTTCTACGAACTGGCGGACGCGCCGACACTGGATAAGAAATTCCCCCACGACATCGACGTCGTGGTCGATCGTATCGTCGTGCGTCCCGATATGGCGCAGCGGCTTGCCGAATCGTTCGAGACCGCTTTGAAACTCGCCGAAGGCCTGGCCGTCGTCGAATTCGCCGATGCACCCGCAAGCGACGCTGCGTCGGAGAAGAAAGCGGAAAAGAAGACCGCAAAGATCCACGACAAGAGCGGACCGGAGCGGATTCTGTTCTCGGAGAAATTCGCCTGTCCGGTCTCCGGATTCACGATCCCGGAAATCGAGCCGCGCCTGTTTTCGTTCAACAACCCTTACGGTGCCTGCCCGAAATGCGGCGGCCTCGGCGTCGAACAGCATATCGATGCCGAACTGGTGATCCCGGACAAGGAACTAACCTTGCGCAAGGGCGCGATCGCGCCGTGGGCAAAATCGTCATCGCCTTACTACGTGCAGACCCTGCAAGCGCTGGGGAAGTTCTACAAGTTCACACTCGACACCAAGTGGAAGGATCTGCCGAAGAAGACGAAGGACGCAATTCTGTTCGGCTCCGGCGATGACGAAATAAAGTTTTCCTACGAGGATGGCGTTCGGTCCTACGACACCAAGAAGCCGTTCGAGGGCGTGGTCACCAATATCGAGCGCCGCTTCCGCGAAACCGAAAGCGAGTGGGCGCGTGAAGAACTCGGCAAATACTTCAGCGACGTTCCGTGCGAAGCGTGCCACGGTTATCGCCTGAAGCCGGAAGCGCTTTCCGTCAAGATCGGCGGCAAGCATATTGGCGAAGTCGCCGAGCTCTCGGTTCTGCGCGCCGGGGAATGGTTCGAGAACGTTCCCAAGCAGTTGAACAAGCAGCAGAACGAGATCGCGACGCGCGTGCTCAAGGAAATTCGCGAGCGGCTGTCGTTCCTGCTGGACGTCGGCCTGAACTACCTCACGCTGTCGCGATCATCCGGGACCTTGTCGGGCGGCGAAAGCCAGCGTATCCGCCTCGCCTCGCAGATCGGCTCCGGCCTGACCGGCGTCCTCTACGTGCTGGACGAACCTTCAATCGGGCTGCACCAGCGCGATAACGCACGCTTGCTCGACACGTTGCGGCGGCTGCGCGATCTCGGCAACACGGTCATTGTCGTTGAGCACGACGAGGATGCCATCGAAACCGCGGACTATGTGGTAGACGTCGGCCCCGGTGCCGGCATGCATGGCGGCAACATCGTCGCCCAGGGCACACCGCAACAGGTGAAGAGCAATCCGAAATCGATGACCGGAAAGTATCTCACCGGTGAAATGTACGTGCCGATTCCCGAGCGCCGGCCGCCCAATCACCGCCGGACCATCAAGGTCGTCAACGCGCGCGGCAACAACCTCAAGAACGTGTCGGCGGAGATCCCGCTCGGGCTTTTCACCTGCGTCACCGGCGTCTCGGGCGGCGGCAAATCCACGCTGCTGATCGATACGCTGTACAAATCCATTGCGCGCAAGCTCAACAATGCCTCGGAGGGTCCCGCTCCGCACGACCGCATCGAGGGGCTCGAGCATATCGACAAGATCATCGACATCGACCAGTCGCCGATCGGGCGGACGCCGCGCTCAAATCCCGCGACCTACACCGGCGCCTTCACGCCGATCCGCGAATGGTTCGCCGGTTTGCCGGAATCCAAGGCGCGCGGTTATGAGCCGGGCCGTTTCTCGTTCAACGTGAAGGGCGGCCGCTGCGAGGCCTGTCAGGGCGACGGCGTCATCAAGATCGAGATGCACTTTCTGCCCGACGTCTACGTCACCTGCGACACCTGCAAGGGCAAGCGCTACAACCGCGAAACCCTCGAGGTGCTGTTCAAGGGCAAGTCGATCGCCGACGTGCTGGACATGACGGTGGAAGAAGCCGCCGAGTTCTTCAAGGCGGTGCCGCGTGTGCGCGAGACCTTCAAGACGCTCCATCGTGTCGGGCTCGACTACATTCATGTCGGCCAGCAAGCGACCACGCTCTCCGGCGGCGAAGCGCAACGCGTCAAGCTCGCCAAGGAACTCAGCAAGCGTGCAACCGGGCGGACGCTCTACATTCTCGACGAGCCCACAACCGGCTTGCATTTCCATGACGTCGCGAAACTGCTGGAAGTGCTGCATGAGCTGGTCGCTCAAGGCAACACCGTGGTCGTCATCGAGCACAATCTCGAGGTTATCAAGACCGCGGACTGGGTGATCGATCTTGGCCCGGAAGGTGGTGACGGCGGCGGAGAAATCGTCGCTTGGGGACCGCCGGAGGACATCGTCAAAGCGCCGCGCAGTTACACCGGGAAATTCCTCGCGCCGGTTCTGAAGAAGGGCCGCGCCGGAAAAATTCACGACACCGGCGAGGCCGCGGAGTAAAGCGGTCTCTCGCTGCCCGGAAGGAGCCGTTACCTTACCCCGGTGCCCTTGCATCGCTGACAGGTAACGACCTTGTCGCCTTTCTTCAGCAGCCCCTTGCCTTCGCAGTTTTTGCACTTCTGCTTCTTCTTGATGTTCGGGCCCTTCTCATTCGCCATGACGTTTTCCAATATGATGCGTTTCGATGAGCGAAGAAAATGGCTCGCCTGATTACAATCGTCAGGCCACCTTCGCGTTGGGGCGCGATCATAGCATGGTCCCGCAGGGATCCGATTAAGTAAAAACGGCGCACGGATCACACCGCGCGCCGTTCGTTCTGCGGGTTGACCACATCATCCTGACGCGAAAGCGAGAAGCGTCAGGCGAAAGACATCATCGCCCGTGGTTGGCAAGCTCTTGGTCTGTCAGATTCCAGTCCTGCCACAACTTCAGAACCGCCAGCAGGAATACAACGCCACCGATGCCGGTGTGCCAGAACCTGAGGATGCCGCTGCCCGAATAGCCCAGCAGGTACGGCGCCGCGATCAGCCAGAGACCGAGCGCCATCTCACCTGCCTCCTCCCAGCGCTGGAGCGCGATGTACTCCATCTGGGCAAGGCCAAATACGAAAACGCCCGCAAGAACCGTGCACAGGATCGCGAATCCCGGCTCCGACAGCGTACCAAACCCGTAATTTGGCTGTCCCGTAAGCCAGGGCGACAGCACGATCAGCAGGCCCAACAGCATGCCGAACCAATCTTCCCATTTGCGATGAGTGTCGAAAAACCGAAAACCAGACATGTAAGACCTCCATTGAAAGAGGCATACGTCGGCGGGCCTGGTGTCGTCACATTCCGACTTGAAGACGACCATTCGGCCGCATCGGAGTATGTCCATCTCTAAACGTATGAAACCCCGGGGTTCCTGCAAGGTCCCAAGGACGGAATTTGTTGCTTCACCGGCGTATGAGGTGCGGTGCGGCGGACGGCTCGCCTTGCCCCATGGAATGTTGATAGACTCGCCGAATCTGACACCCCGAAGCGGACGCCGACAATGACCGATGTACGGAACAACCCTGCCAAGAAGCGCTACGAACTCGACGTCGAAGGTCATATCGCGGCGACCTATTACGAACTGTCTGATGGCGTAATCACGTTTGTCCACACCGAAGTACCGGAGGCGCTCGGAGGCCGAGGCATCGGTTCGAAACTCATCAAGGAAACGCTCGATCAGGTGCGCGCCTCCGGGCTGAAAGTCATCGCGCAATGCCCTTTCGTGAAGGCGTACATCGGCAAGCATCAGGAATACGCCGATCTCCTGAAGTAAGTTCGCACCACACGGTCAACAGCAGAACGCAGGCGCCATGGATCAAGGCATCGTCCGCAACAACAAATCCCTCAACCGCTACGAACTCGATGCAGACGGCGCGACCGCATTTGCCGACTATCGGCTGGCGCCGGGAAAGGTGATCATCACCCACACCGAAACGCCTCGCCCGTTGCGCGGCCGCGGCATCGCCTCAAAGCTGGTGCAAGGCACGCTGGAGCAAATCCGCGCCGACGGCCTGAAGGTTGTGGCGGGATGCGGTTTCGTCGTGGACTATCTGGAGAAGCATCCAGAGTTCGCGGACGTTGTGGCTTAGTCCACTCGTCGATCGAAAAAAAAGCCCACCGGACGGCGGGCTTTTTATTTGCTCGACAGCGAACCGTGCCGCTCGAACAGCGTCAGACGATCTTGATCGACATATCCGGCAGGCCCTCCAGTTTGCAAAGGATGACGTCACCTTTCACAACCGGTCCGACATTCTCCGGCGTGCCGGAATAGATGATGTCGCCGGCCTTCAGCTCGCAGGCCTCGGACAACTTCGAGATTTGTTCGGCCACACTCCAGATCATGTTGCTGAGGTCGGAGCTCTGCTTCACCGTTCCGTTCACGGCGAGCGAGATCGCGCCTTTGGCAAAATGGCCGGTCTTGGTCACGGGGTGAATCGGGCCAATCACGGCGGAATTATCGAAGCTCTTGCCGATCTCCCACGGCTTCTTCTGGTCACCCATCGCGCGCTGAAGATCGCGGCGCGTCATATCGAGACCGAGCGCGTAACCGTAAACGCACTCGAGTGCCTTCTCCGGCGAAATATCGGAGCCGCCTGATTTCAGCGCGGCGACCAGTTCGACTTCATAGTGATAGTTCTTGGTCAGCGGCGGATACGGATGGTCTGCAACCGTTCCGATCGCGACGTTCTGGATCGCGTCGGTCGGCTTCTGAAAAAAGAACGGCGGCTCACGAGTCGGATCGGATCCCATCTCGCGCGCATGCGCCGCGTAGTTGCGGCCGATGCAATAGATGCGCCGAACGGGGAAAACCTCTTTCAGACCGACAATAGGGATTGTCGCCTGTGCGACCGGAAAAACTGCCTTCAGGCCGATTTCGGCGCTTGCCGTCTCGCTAAGTGCTGCCGTGCCGGCAAGGGCTGCCGCTCCGCCAGCCAGGATGTGTCTGCGGTTGAGTTTGGTCATGGTCGTTTCCCGTTTGCTTTGTTGGCTTTGGCGCACTTGCCGCTCGTAAACTCGCGGCAGCGAACAACGGTTCGGAAGCGCTGGTATTTTGTATGCCGACGACGATGATTTGAACAGAGGCCTCGTGCGCAAACGCAAGTGTGCGGCGCAACGAAAAAGGCCCGCCAATGACGGGCCTTTCCAAATCCGGCACAAGGTCGCTGGATTAGTGCTTGAGATCGTCCGGCAGCTTGCCGCCGTTCGCAGCAAGCTTGGTCATGACCTGCTTGTGCAGCCAGATGTTCATCTTGGCCGAGTCGTTGGTGTCGCCATCATACTTCAGTTCCTTCGCAAGCTCCTTGCGAGCGGACAGGCTTGAATCGATGTCGAGGGCCTTCATCAAATCCACGATCGACGTGCGCCATTCGAGCTTTTCACCCTTGGCAGCAACGGCCTTGTCGAGAATTGGCGCGACATCCACCATGGGGACGCTGCCGCCACCGCCTGCAGCCGATCCAGCACCGCCAGCGGGCTCAGCAGCTTCGGCCTTTGTGCCGAAAATCGCGCCCATGATCTTTCCAAAAATGCTCATATGTAAAACTCCCGATAGCCCGTCGATTGACTGGTGGATCTGATTGGCGCTTCCCCGCTCCGGCAGCACCGCACCGGTATCACGCAAGAGTGTAGACGGCTGGTCAGGGCTTGCCAATGCAGCAGCTCAACATTGCGCCGCGGCGATTTGAATTAAAGCTGTCAAAAAGACGCCACAATGACTCGGATGTGACGACACTGATTGTTTGCAAAACGAGAATCCGTCTCGTTCCCTTGCAGAACCTTGCTCCATCTGCTCGCTTATACATTGCAGGCGATCGTGATGTTTCCGCAGATGAACTTTGACCAGCACTGCATGCTCAGTCCGTCAGGCATGGTTGCCTGCCGCGCCGCGGTTTGGCATGGATGCACGCCTCAAGGCGTGCATCAGAAGACGGTTCATGTTCGACGCAGTGGTTTTTGCAGGCGGTGGCAACCGCTGTTACTGGCAAGGCGGCTTCTATGAGGCTGCGGCTGCACGTCTTGGCCTGTCACCGAAACTCGTGGTCGGGGCAAGCGCTGGTGCATTTGCGGCAGCCTATTCGTTGCTCGAAGCCGGACCGGCTACCCGCGCGCGCGTGATACGTGCCTGCGACCCGAAACTGAAAAATTTCGATTTCGCGGCGTGGCGCGCGGGCAAACCACTTTGCCCTGTCGGTCCGATGTTCCGCGAACTCCTCGAACAGACCATTGACGCGAAAGCCTTCAGTCGGCTTCAGAACATGACCGACTTTCGGATCGCAGTCTCGCGGTTACCGCGCGGGCTGTCCCCACCGATCGGCGCGGCCATTGGTATCGGCGTGTATCAGTTGGAGAAGCAGCTTTTTCATCCGGTGCACCCGCGGTTCGGGCGCGCGCTTGGTTTCAGGCCAGAGTTCGTCGCGGCAGGCTCCCTGAACGACCCGCAACAGCTTCACGAGGCACTAATGGCCAGCAGCGGCGTTCCGCCATTCATGCCGGTCACCAATGTCGCGGGGCGGCCGGCCTTCGATGGCGGGCTCGTCGATAACGTTCCGGTTGAGCCGCTGGCGCCGATTGAGGCCGCCGGAGGCCGCTCGCTGGTGCTGCTGTCCCGTGTCTACCAGACAATCCCACAGGTGAACGGACGCATCTACGTGCAGCCCTCGCAAAAGATCGGCGTCGGGCAATTCGACATCCGAAACCCGGACGGCATCCGGGATGCCTACGAACTCGGCCTTAAGGACGGCGACGCTTTTGCCTCCTCGCTCAATCGATGAATCCGGTCTGACCCGGAAAGCGACACGTTTTAGCCGCGGTTGCGCGCGAGATTCGCGGTAGGCCATGTTCGCAGCAGGCGTTCAGATGACCGTTGGCTTTCTCCCACGCGCGGCCTTCGCCGCCTTTATCGTCCTTGTGCCGGCTTCATGGGCATCCGCTGCGACATGCGGCACCGGCAGTTTCGAGAGCTGGCTCGATAACTTTAAAAAGGAAGCCGCGGCGGAAGGAATCTCCCAGCAGGCAATCTCCCAGGGGTTGAACGGCGTCACCCTCGACAACACCGTCCTCTCGCGCGATCGGTCGCAGCATGTCTTCCGCCAAAGCTTCGAGGAATTTTCCGGCCGGATGATCCCTCCGCGATTGGCCGTGGGCGCCAACAAGATGAAGCAGTTCGGGTCGGTGTTGTCCCGCATCGAGCAGCGCTATGGCGTTCCCGGCTCCGTTCTTGTCGCGATCTGGGGGCTCGAGACAGATTACGGCGTCAATATCGGAAAATTTCCGACCATTCGCTCCGTCGCAACGCTTGCTTACGATTGCCGGCGCTCCGAAATGTTTCGCGCGGAGTTGAAGGATGCCCTGCGCATTGTCGATCAGGGCGATCTGTCACCCACAGACATGCGCGGTGCCTGGGCCGGCGAAATCGGGCAAACGCAGTTTATGCCCTCGTCCTACATCAAATTTGCCGTCGACTTCGACGGCAACGGACGGCGCGATCTGCTGCGAAGCGCACCCGATGTGCTGGCCTCAACCGCAAACTTCCTTGCCAGTCACGGCTGGAAGCGCGGTCAGCCCTGGGATCCGGGCAGCGAGAATTTTGCGGTGATCCAGCAGTGGAACAAAAGCGAAGTCTACTCGAAGACAATCGCCTATTTCGCGAACCAGCTTGATCGCGCTCCCTGACCGATGATGCGGCAGCAAAGTTACTGCCGCATCACCACGCCCTGGTTGTCAGTGCTTATGAGCAGGCTCGCTGGTTGCTCCCATCGCATTGACGTCGAAACTGACGTCGAGCTTGCCCGCCTTTTCGAAGGTCAACGTGGCCTTCAGCTTGTCGCCCTGCTTCAGCGGCTGCTTGATGTCCATGAACATCATGTGGAAGCCGCCGGGCTTAAGTTCGACGGTCTCGCCGGGCTTGATGGTCAAGCCGTCAGTCAGCGGCCGCATCTTCATCACCCCGTCGGTCATCGACATCTCGTGAATCTCCACGCGGTCGGCACCAGCCGAGATCGCGCTGACAAGACGGTCGGCAGACTTGCCGTTGTTGGTGATCTTGAGATAGCCGCCGGCAATCTTGGCGCCGCCCGGCGTCGCGCGAGTCCATGGCGCGGTGACAATCAAATCACCGGCCTTAAAGGTGTCACTGCCTGACTTGGGCGCTGCCATCTTCCCATGGTCCATCTGACTGTGATCCATTTGCGCCTGCGCAACTGTCGCCATATCGGCAACGATCCGCAGCACGGGAGCCGGTGATTTCAGGGTGTGTGGATTCTGCCCTTCTGACGCGATCTGATCCCAGCGAACCTCACCCTTGGCGCATTGCTGGACCGTGGGGAATGCAATCGCCTGCCCCGATGGAAAATCCGTGATGAAGCTGGTGAACACGAACTCGTCGTAGTTGTCGTCCGCCAGCGATCCGCCCGACCAGACGATCTCCTTTGGACCTTCGGCAACGGTCTTGCCATGGCTCTGGTAAGACTTGGCGTAGGCGCCACGGGTAATGCTGAGGGTCCATCCGGCCTTCGGCATCGGCTTTACGCCGATGACACCTTCCGGGATCTGGACACGGACGGTCTGCGTGGCCGCGCCATCGCAGCCGTGAGGTACCTGGAACACTGCCTTGTAGTATGTGTTGGCGCGCGCCTCTCCGGTCGCGAGCGTCACATGGGCGGATGCAGATTGTTGCGAAGCGATGACGGCGGCTGCCGTCAGGCCAGCGCCGGTCAGCAGCCGCTGAAGGCCGCGGAAGTTGATAATCATGTTGTCCTCGAATGATGCTGAAAGAGAGTTCTGAACGAAGGTCTCAAGTCAGCTTCGGCGGAGCCCTTGCCGAAAAAGCCAGTTGCCGTTCAATTTCCGGCAGCGCCAACTGCCGGGAAGCTGACATTCGCTCATAGGCTGTGGCGTGCGTCCGGAGCACCATGCGATCGGGTGGTGCAGCGATCTGACCCGCCAGGCAGGCGCTAAAGCAATCGTGAGGCGCGCTCGGCTGGCCTGGCTCAGTCCTGCCCGGAGTTATCTTGCCAGAGCAAATGGCGCTGACGCCGCCCGCTACCCCGGCCGCGGCCTGAGCGCCGCTCCAGACCACCAGGAGAGCCTGAATCACCATCGCCTGCGACAGCGCAAGGGTCAGGAGCAACCTGCAAACTGAATAGCGATCTCGCATCCAGCGGCTATGCCACGCCGTCGGTTGGACGTCCACAATTCGGCGTACCGCACCTTGGGTCCCGGGATACATCGGCCAGGATCGGCACAATAAAATGAATTATTGTTCGCTATTAGTAGATACTCGGAACTATACGTGAGTAGCCGTGAGAAGCTTTCGGTGCCATTTATCCAGCACATGGCTTAGCGTAGCTACTTATTCCAATACCGTCGTGCCGGGCGGACCAGAATTTATGTCTCCTTTGCGTCAACTCAATGAAATACAGAGCTAAAATTGGCTTCTGCATGAAGACAGGCCGATTAAGTGTGAACAATCTTAGCTGAAAGATTAATCACTCCTTACTCTAGATATGCGCTGTACGATTAGCTGCATCGCAACATTTGCGGTGTTGCAGCGCAGAATCGTCCCCTATATTCAGTTTCAACGATGACGCTACTCCAAGAGCTGAATCGGGATTACGAAGGAGACTAACTATGCTGCTCTCATTTATCCGCGCTATCCAGGCGTTCCGTGACTATCAGCGCAATGTCGCTGAGCTGTCCCAGTTGAGCGATCGGGAACTGGCCGATATCGGACTCGATCGGTCCGACATCCAGCGGGTCGCAGCGGGCGCCTACAACGGCTAAACGCCGCGAACTGCATCACGAACGGATTACGCCCGCATCTTGCGGGCGTTGTCGTATCTGGCGCACGACACAGACGGCCGCCCCGGCATCAAGCGTTGCGTCGGGGTCTTGTGAGCTTTAGTTGTGAGCCATGACAGCTCACACCAATCATGAAAAAGACGCCGTCCATGTGATCGGCGGCGGACTGGCCGGCTCGGAAGCCGCGTGGCAGATCGCCAATGCCGGCGTCAACGTCGTGCTGCACGAGATGCGCCCGGTCCGCACGACCGATGCCCATCGCACCGACAGCCTTGCCGAACTCGTCTGCTCCAATTCGTTCCGCTCCGATGACGCGGCCAATAACGCCGTGGGCCTGCTGCACGCGGAACTGCGCAAGCTGAACTCCCTCATCATGCGCAGCGCCGACGCCAATCAGGTGCCCGCAGGCGGTGCGCTTGCGGTGGACCGCGACGGCTTTTCGGCAGCCGTCAGCGCAGCGCTTGTCGCACATCCGAAAATCGAAATTCGCCGCGAGGAAATCGCCGGATTGCCACCCGCCGAATGGCAGAACGTGATCGTCGCGACCGGCCCGCTGACATCCCCCGCGCTCGCCGACGCGATCCGGGGATTGTCCGGCGAAGATGCCCTCGCCTTCTTCGATGCGATTGCGCCCATTGTTCATCGCGACAGCATCAACATGGACGTCGCGTGGTTTCAGTCGCGCTACGACAAGGTGGGCCCCGGCGGCACCGGCGCTGACTATCTCAACTGTCCGATGACACGCGAGCAATATGACGCTTTTGTCGACGCGCTCATCGCGGGTGAGAAAACCGACTTCAAGGAATGGGAAACCAACACGCCCTACTTCGACGGTTGTCTGCCGATCGAAGTGATGGCCGCGCGCGGCCGGGAAACGCTTCGCCATGGGCCGATGAAGCCGGTCGGACTGACCAACCCGCGCGATCCCACGGTCAAGCCATATGCGATCGTCCAGCTTCGACAGGACAACAAGCTCGGCACGCTCTACAATATTGTCGGCTTCCAGACCAAGCTGAAACACGGCGCGCAGACCCACGTACTCCGCGCCATTCCAGGCCTTGAGAACGCGGAATTCGCGCGGCTCGGCGGCCTGCATCGCAACACTTTCCTGAACTCGCCGAAACTGCTCGATCCGCAATTGCGACTGCACGCCCAGCCACGTCTGCGGTTCGCGGGACAGATGACGGGCTGCGAAGGCTACGTCGAATCTGCAGGTATCGGTCTGCTCGCAGGGCTGTTCGCAGCGGCGGACATCAAGCGCAGCAGCATCGCGCCGCCCCCGCCAACAACCGCTCTCGGCGCGCTGCTCGGCCACATCACCGGCGGCCATATTGAAACCATCGACGCCGGGCCGCGCTCATTCCAGCCGATGAACATCAACTTCGGATTGTTTCCGCCGCTGGCGTCGCCGCCGACCAAGAAGCCGGACGGCACGCGGCTGCGCGGCAATGAAAAGACAATCGCGAAGAAGCAGGCGATCAGCGCGCGCGCGCTGTCGGATCTTGATCGCTGGATCGCAGATACGCTCCATGTGGCTGACGCAGCGTAACGGCAAAACAGCGGCAAACTTCTCCGCAAAAGGCGAAGTGGTGACTGAATGATGTCGCTCAGACGGATCGGGATTCAGTGGGCGCAAAGGCGCGGAATTAACTTGACTGACCCCGCCTGAACGCAGCTTCACGCCTTGAATGAGGTCGCGCTTACTGGGCGCGGCCCTGTAGGCGTTGCACAGCTCCGGAACGGCTTAGTCAATCGACTTCAAATTCTCGAATATCCGGTTTCTATCGGGTTTCGATGGTGCGGCATTTTCAACGCGAGCAGCCAGCGCAAGCATTCCGAGAGTCATGACTATGATCAGCGCTATCGCCGTCCAATGAAGTTTGCCAATCGGCTCGACGTGCCTGTCCTTGTCCGATACGGCCATGTCATCACCTCGAAAATCGACACCTCGAATTCGCGTGATTCCTGACAGACTCCCCAATCCTTCACCATTTGGAAGTTACGTGGGCAGCCTTCTGCTTAACCGAAGGCAGAAAGCAACGAGACCAAGCTACGTCGGCTTGATGCTTAAGCCTTGAACGGCTTCGCACTGGCCGCGCGCCAGGTCGTCCAGAGGATGCCCAGCCGCGATAGCAACGGCGGCGCGAACGGCTCGGATGACTCAAGTCGCGTCAGATTTTTTCCGATGACCGCAAGCGGAAGAAATGCAGAACGCGCGGAAAGCGGCGCGCTGGCAAGCATCGCTATCGCCTGCTGCAGTTGCGAGGCGGCCTCGCGGCGCAGATGCGCCAGCGCCTCCTTGAGCGGCTGGCTTGCCTGCCGCAGAAAGAACTCTTCGGCGATCACGCCGTGAAGGTTCATCAGATCGCCCGGCAGATAAAGCTGACGGCGCGCGGCGTGGCGCGGCATCGCCAGCATGACATCGACCAATCCTTCCGCAATGCCGGCATGTTCGGCGATGCGCACGGCCTCCGGTGAATTCACGCCCAGCACCTTTGCACGCAAGCCGTAGAGCGCCGCCGATGTATCCCGGCAATGTGCCTCCAGCGCAGCCATGTCAGGCATCGGATCGTCGTAGACATCGAACACATGGGCATCGACCAGGCGTACGAAGGTCTCGATCGACAGATTGTGGTGCGTAATGGCGCGCAGCAATTCCGCCGCGACCGGATTGGCCTCGGCTTCGCCGCGAGACCCCTGCCCCTCACCAGTCAGAACATCGCGCCACCATTGCAGCCGGATTTCACCGGGCAATGGCTGGCTGACGTGATCGCGGACATGAGCGACTTCGGCATTGAACGCCGCCAGCGCAAGCCAGGCCCGCCGCGCTTCCGGCGAGACGAAAAGGCTTGCGGCATAGGTTCTGAAATCCCGCGCGCGCACCAGATCGGCGCAAAACGCTGCGGCGTCATTGCTGGGCGCGTTGCTCATGGCACGGCAATCAGCGCCGCCGCGACGCGCCGCCGTTCGCCCATCATGACGTTGTAGGTGCGGATCGCGGGCCCCGTCTGCATGGTGTCCAGTACGATATGGACCTGCCGCAGCGCATTGCGCAGCGGCGCGGGGGCGATCCAGACACCGCTTCCCGTCCCGATCAGCAGCGTATCGATGTCATTGGCATGCTCGAACACGCGTTCCAGCGAATACCGGTCGATGTCCTTGGGGTCCGTGACCGGCCACGCCCAGATCGCATCCGGCAGGCACAGCAGCGAGCCGCGATGCGACATGTCGGCGAACCGAAAACCGCCGTTGCCGTAGGCTTCGATCGGCGCCGACCGCGGAAGGTGCAGTCCTTCGGGCGCGTGATTACCCGATTTCTGAAGTTCGTGATCCATCTCACCACCGCCTGCAATAAGGTGGCCCTACCTTCGTCATTGCGAGCGAAGCGAAGCAATCCATCTTGACCATAACAAGAGTGGATTGCTTCGTCGCAAGGGCTCCTCGCAATGACGATTACGGCTTCGACGGCTTGTCCTCGCCGCCCCGGTTTTCGCCGACGCCGAGATAGATCAGGATCGGCGCTGCGATGAAGATCGACGTATAGGTGCCGACCAGAACCACGCCGAACGTCATTGTCGCCGCGAAGCTGTGGATCGCCTTGCCGCCGAACAGCAGCAGCGCAAGCAATGCCAGCGTGACCGTGACGTGGGTAATGATCGAGCGCGACAGCGTCGAGTTGATCGACGTGTTGAGCAGTTCCGGCATCGGCATTTTCTTGTACCGCCGCAGCATTTCGCGAATGCGGTCATAGATGACGACCGTGTCGTTCAGCGAATAGCCGAGAATGGTAAGCAGCGCCGCGATGCTGGTCAGGTCGAATTCGATCTGGGTGATCGACATGAAGCCGAGCGTCAGCACGATGTCGTGGACGTTGGCGATCATCGCGCCCAGCGAGAACTGCCACTCGAACCGGAACCAGAGATAGATGAAGATGCCCGCGATCGCGAGCATCAGGCCGACCGTGCCGTAGGCGAGCAGTTCGCTCGACACGCGCGGACCAACGACTTCGACACGGCGATACTCGACGCTGTCACCGAACAGCTGACGAACCTTCTGCACCGCAGCCTGCTGCGCCTGATCGCCGCCCGGCTGCTCGGCAATACGGATCAGAACGTCGGAGGGACCGCCAAACTGCTGAAGCTGGACGTCGCCGAAATTCAGCGTCGTGAGCTGCGCGCGCAGCGCCGCGATGTCGGCGGGGCCGGACTTGGTCTGGATTTCAAGCAGCGTGCCGCCCTTGAAGTCGATGCCGAAATTCAGTCCGTGAACGAAATACAGGCCGATGGCGAGAAGCGACAGCAGCGCCGAGATCGGAAAGCTGATGCGGCGGAAGCGCATGAAGTCGAACTTCGTATCGTCCGGGACGATGCGAAGCGCGGGGATCACGCCATAGATGCTGAGGCCTGTCAGAACGACAATGAAGATGGCGAGTGCGACGATGATGGTATGAGTCACGGCTTATACAATCCTCAAATCGGCACGGTCTTGGGCCGCTTCCACGCCACCCACATCGCAACAATCAGCCGGGTCACGGTGAAAGCCGTGAACACGGTGGTCAGAATGCCGATGCCGAGGGTCACGGCGAAGCCGCGCACAGGTCCGGTGCCGATGTAAAACAGCACTGCCGCCGCGATGAACGTGGTGATGTTGGAGTCCAGAATGGTCGCGAGCGCCCGCGTGAAGCCCGCATCGATGGCGGAGATCGCGGTTCGCCCGGCGCGCAATTCCTCGCGGATGCGCTCATAGATCAGCACGTTCGAGTCGACCGCAATGCCGACCGTCAGCACGATGCCGGCGATGCCGGGCAGCGTCAGCGTGGCGTTGAGCAGCGACAGGATGCCGAAGATCATGGCGACGTTGATCGCGACCGCGACGTTGGCGAAGAAGCCGAACAGCCGGTAGGTCAGCAGCATGAATACGATGACCAGCACCGAGCCGACATAGGACGCGAGTTCGCCGGCGGCGATCGAGTCCTGTCCGAGTCCCGGCCCGACCGTGCGCTCTTCAATGATGGTCAGCGGCGCAGGCAGTGCACCCGCGCGCAGCAGGATCGCCAGATCGTTGGCGCCCTGCACCGTGAAGCTGCCGGAAATCTGGCCGGAGCCGCCGGTGATCGGCTCACGGATGACGGGCGCGGAAATCACTTCGTTGTCGAGAACGATCGCGAACGGCTGTCCGACGTTCTCAAGCGTGGCCTGCGCGAACTTGCGCGCACCCGATGTATTGAAGCGGAAGCTGACGATCGGCTCGCCGGAGCGCTGGTCGAAGCCGGGCTGCGCGTCGGTCAGGTCGCCGCCCGAGACCAGCACCTGCTTCTTGATGACATAAGGCACCTTCGGAGACGACGCGCTCATCAGGACTTCAGAGTCCGGAGGCACCCGCCCCTGCTGCGCCTGATCCGCCGGCACCGTCGTATCGACCATGCGGAAGTCGAGCTTCGCGGTCTTGCCGAGCAGTTCCTTGAGGCGGGTCGGGTCCTGCAGGCCAGGCACCTGCACCAGAATGCGGTCGACGCCCTGACGCTGGATCAGAGGCTCGACGGTACCCAGTTCATTGATGCGGCGTTCGACGATCTGGATCGACTGCTCGACCGACTGGCGGATGCGTTCCGTGATCGCGGCCGGAGGAACGGTCAGGCGGATCAATCCCCCGCCGGCATCGCTGACTTCGACGCTGCGCTGGCCGCTCGAGCCGAGCAATCCGCCGAGCGGCTGCGAGAGTTCGCGCAGCTTGGCGAGCGCAGCGGTCAGATCGGTATCCTTGACGCGGACCTCGACGCTTTCGCCGCGAACCGCAAGCCCCGTGTAGCCGATCTTGGCGTCGCGCAGCGTGCGCCGCACGTCATCGCGAACCTGATCCAGCTTGTCCTTCTTGACCGAGTTAGAATCGACTTCGAGCAGGATGTGCGAACCACCCTGCAAGTCGAGACCGAGCACGACATGACGCTGGGCCCACTTCGGCCAGCTCTTGACGGTCGCTTCGGGAAAGAAGTTCGGAACCGCGCAAAGGCAAACGATCAAGGCGGTCAGGATGACCGCCAGTGCCTTCCACCGCGTGAAATACAACATCGATGTAAGTCCGTCAGATTGATGAAACCGCGGCGATCAGCGCGTTAGCTCGCGGCTGTCTCTTCCTTGGAATCCTTGGCGGGCTCGCCTTTGGTGCGAACGCCCGAGATCATCCCACGCATCTGACGAATGCGCACGCCGTCGGCGATTTCGACCTCGATCTGGTCGTCATCGACCACCTTGGTCACCTTGCCGACAAGGCCGCCATTGGTGACGACGGTATCGCCGCGACGGATGTTCTTCACCAGTTCCTGATGGTCCTTCAGCTTCTTCTGCTGCGGCTTGAGGATCAGGAAGTACATGATGACGAAGATCAGCGCGAACGGCAGCAACGACATCAGCATGCTGTTGGTGTCAGCGGCACCGGCAGCCTGAGCAAAGGCAGGAGTAATGAACATACGAAAAGTCCTCGGGAAGGCGCCCGCCATCGGGCGAAACGCGTCGTGTTGTGGCCGTTTTGGCCGAATTTGCGCGGACTATAGCGGCCAGCGTCCCAATTGCAACGGGACCGGAGGTGACGATTTTGCCATGCATTTGTGGCGCTTGCGGGTATTGGCGCGCCTCGCTAAGGGTGCCTCCCAAGGGGGCTGAATCATGTCCAAAAAACCCAGTAAAAAGGCCTCTCGGGCCGCCGCGATGGCACGTCCCGGGAAGGCGATCAAAACCGCGACAAAACGCCCTGCCGCAGCAGCCGAAACCGAGACCGGGCGCATCGCGCGGGCGCTCGAGAGCATCGCCGCAAGCCTGAACGCATCCGCGGCCAAGCCGTCGAGCGCTGATTCCCTCAAAAGCGCCGCTGCGTTCGTCTGGCAGCCCAACGGCCGACTGGTACCGGTTCCGAAAGTGAACCGCGTCGATCTCGGCCTGCTCCGGGGAATCGACCGGATGCGCGACATCCTGATCGAGAACACCGAGCGCTTCGCCAAGGGCCTGCCTGCCAACAACGCCCTGCTCTGGGGCGCGCGCGGCATGGGCAAGTCGTCACTAGTCAAGGCGGCACATGCCAGCGTGAACGCCATGCCCGAAGTGAACGGCCGGCTGAAGCTGATCGAAATTCACCGCGAGGACATCGAGAGCCTGCCGCTCCTGATGTCGCTGCTGCGCGAGTCGGATTTCCATTTCATCGTGTTCTGCGACGACCTGTCGTTCGACGGCAACGACGCGTCCTACAAGTCGCTCAAGGCGGTGTTAGAGGGCGGCATCGAAGGCCGGCCCGAGAACGTCATCCTCTATGCGACCTCGAACCGCCGCCATCTGCTCTCGCGCGACATGATCGAGAACGAGCGCTCGACCGCTATCAATCCGAGCGAGGCCGTCGAGGAAAAGGTCTCGCTATCGGACCGTTTCGGCCTGTGGCTCGGCTTCCACAAGTGCAGCCAGGACGAATATCTCGAGATGGTCCGCGGCTACTGCAAGCACTTCGGCGTCAGGATGGCTGACGATCAGCTCACGCGCGAAGCCCTGGAATGGTCGACCACACGCGGATCGCGCTCGGGCCGCGTCGCCTGGCAGTTCACGCAGGAAATCGCCGGACGGATGGGCGTGAAGCTGGCGGCGAAATAGCGTCTCGCAACATCCCCGCAAAGAAAAACCCCGGCCTCGCAGCCGGGGTTTCGTTTTGGATTCTGACGGCGGCGATCACGCGCCGTTCAGGAATTGAAGCGGGTCGACGGCTGAAGATCCCTTGCGGATCTCGAAGTGAAGCTGCGGCGACCCCACCTCTCCCGTCTGACCCGATTTGGCAATGATCTGGCCGCGCTTGATCGTATCTCCGCGCTTCACCATCAGTTCACTCGCGTGGGCATACGCGGTGACATAACCGTTGGAGTGCCGCACCAGGATCAGATTGCCATAACCCTTGAGTTCGTTGCCCGAGTAAGCAACCACGCCGTCTTCCGCGGCCTTGACGGGCGTGCCTTCGGGAACGGCGACATTGATGCCGTCGTTCTGTTTACCGTTGTTCTTCGCGCCGTAAGCAGCGATGACGCGTCCACGCACCGGCCAGCGGAATGTCGGCAAGGCATTGGTCGCATCAGCGGCCTTTACAGGCGACGCTTCAGGCAGGTCGGCCGCAGGGGCTTCAGCGGCGACACGCGCCTTCTGCTGAGGCTCGGCGGATGCAACAGTCACCGGCTTTGCAGCAGGCGCAGGCGCGGCAACCGCAGGTTTCGGTGCTTCCGCGATAACCTGCGGCGCCGGTGCTGCCGCGACGGCCTTGCCGCCGGGAATGTTGATCTTGGAGCCGATCTTGAGCTGGGTCGTAACCGGAATGTTGTTGGCCGCGGCAAGCTGCGCGGGTGCGATGTTGTGACGGCGCGAGAGGTTCATCAGCGTGTCGCCGGACTTGACGACATGAACGCTTGCGGGAAGCGCAGCAGCAACCTTCGTGCCCGGCGCGGTCGACAGCGCCGGCGGAGCGGCCTGCGCCATGCGGCGTGGAATGACGAGCTGCTGCCCCGGCTGAAGGACGCGAGGTCCGCCGTAGCCGTTCGCTTTCAGGATTTCGGATGACGGAACATTGTAGCGCTTCGAGATGACATCGAGCGTGTCGGCGGTGCCTACGATGATCGTGGCGCCGCCTTCGCGGCTCCATCCTGAGGTCGCGGCAACGGAGCGTGGCGCAACCGATGCGGTGGTTTCGATCGGCGAAGACGACGGAGGCGCGTAGGACGCCATGCCCCTGCCACCGCCTGACGTACCGACAGCGGCCGGTGCAGACAACGGCGCGGAGATGACCGGAGCAGAATGCGGGCGCGCGTATTGCGGAAGCTCGCGGGGCTGCTGCTGATAGGATTCCTGCTGCGGGTGAGCCTGATAAGGCGCGCCGCGATAATTGCTCGGGACCGAGCCGGTCGCGTCCGCACTGCGCGACGCAAACGGGTTGGAGAACGATGTATCGGAGAACCGTGTCGAGGTATCGGCGCTACATCCGCCAAATCCGACAGAGACGAGCGCCAGAACCACGAAATGCGGCGCGTGACGCGAGTTGATCAACTCGACAAAGCGGGACATGGTTACTCACTCGTACGCAACTAACACAAATTTGAGTAAACACAGTCCGAGTAAATAACTCTTTAAGGCTCGAATTCCGCCTTACTTCCTAACGCGTAACGCCGCTCACAACTCGCGCGCAATGCCGGGCAGCGCCGGCACGAAACGCACCGCGACAAGCTCCTCCTGATCGAAGCTGTCGCCGTTCCGGACCATGCGGATCAGCACCTGCCGGTCGTCCACTGGCCCAACGGGAGCGATCAGAATGCCGCCTGGCTCCAGCCGCCCGAGCAGCGCGTCGGGAATTTCCTCCATCGCCGCGGTCACGATGATCCGGTCGAACGTGCCGAGCGTTTCCGGCAGGTCGAATCCGTCGCCGAGTTTCACGTCGACGTTGCGGCAACCGAGTTCGGTCAGGACCAGCTTCGCGCGATCCGCCAGCGTGCGAAACCGCTCCAGCGACACCACGTCACGGCACAACTTCGAGAGGATCGCGGCCTGATAGCCCGAGCCCGTCCCGATCTCCAGGACGCGGTTTTCCGGCCTCACATCGAGCTGTTCGGTCATGTAGGCCACGACGAACGGCTGGCTGATGGTCTGCCCGCAGGCGATGCCGAGAGCGGTGTCGCGGTACGCGTAGGCGCGGTCCATCGCCGTCACGAACAGTTCGCGCGGGACATCCTCCATCGCTTTCAGCACGGCCTGATTGCTGATACCGCGCTGCCGCAAGTTCAACTGAAACATCATCTTGTCGTGCGGCGTGGGCTGGGACGGCGGCATGCGTGATCAACGTTGAAAACGGGAACGGGCTGTATACGACGCATGCTCTGACAGGAGTCGCGGCATGCGCCACCTTCGTGTTAGCAATCCAGATACGTTTTGCGCAATAACCGCCTACAGCCCAAGCGTGCCGAGACCCTCATGACGCTCCCCCTTCCCGAACCATTTCACGCCTCCTTTGCCGGATTGGAGGAGCAGATCCTCTCCGGCGGGTCGGACAACAGCTTTCATCAATGTTTCGGCTGCGGGCCATCGCATCCCACGGGCCTGCATGTGCGCACTTTCAGGACGGACGAAGGCGTTGCCTCGCCGATTCTCATTTCGCGGCAATACGAAGGGCCTCCGGGGGCCGCTCACGGCGGCATTGTCGCCGCCTATCTCGACGAGGTGCTGGCGGCAACGGTTCTCCGGTTCGCGGGGCGGCTGGGCGTGACCGGCGAATTGACCATTCGTTACATGAAGCCGGTGCCGACCGAGACGCCGATCGTCGGGCGCGGGTCGCTGGTTGCCGACCACGGCCGCTATGTGGATGTCGAAGGCCGGTTGGAAAACCTCAGCACCGGGGTCGTGCTGGCGACCGGACGGGGCCGGTTTTTCCCGTTGCCCGCATGAAAACGGCTCTTTTGCCGGCCGGATCAAGTTCCTCCCGGTGGAACTTTGCCCCCTTGGCTGTGAACTTGTGCGCTCAATAGTTATATGGTTCCACTAGCAAAGCAGTCCAGATTTGTCGTTTGGGGAACGAATGCCGGGCAATTTCAAACCAGGATCGCGCACGTCGGTTTTGCTCGTCGAGGACGAAGTCATGATCCGCATGATGGTTGCCGACATGCTGGAGGAGCTTGGCTATACGATTGCCGCTGAAGCGGGCGACATCGACGAAGGCGTCAGACTCGTTCAAGCCACCGATTTCGACATCGCTATTCTCGATGTGAACGTCAACGGCAAGGTGATTACGCCTGTTGCCGAAGCCGTTCAGATGAGCGGCAAGCCGTTCGTGTTCGCAACCGGCTATGGCGCACAGGGGCTGCCGGAAAAATTCCGCGATCGCCCGACCCTGCAAAAGCCTTTCCAGATCGAAACGCTCGCGCGCACCATCGAGACCGTGCTGAAAGGCATCGCGGCTTAGAGCGCGGTCGCCCCGACAACCTCAACGTGAGGAGCGAGGAGCAATCTCCTCGGTCGTCCCGGCGAAGGCCGGGACCCACAATCGCTGAGTCAAACCAATTAGGAAAAAACCCGACAGCTTCTTCCTTCGCTCTATCTGCATAGAGGGGTGATGGGTCCCGGCCTTCGCCGGGACGACTCAGAGAATTACTTCAGAACGCCTTTCAGCTTTTCCGAAAACGCCTCATCGGTGCGATCGAGCCGCAGCGGCGTGACCGATACGAGTTTAGCAGCGAGGGCCGCGAGATCGGTCCCCTCCGCCGGCACTTCCAGCATCGCCGAGCGCTCGAAGCCGATCCAGTAATACGGATTGCCGCGCCCATCCTGGCGGCTGTCGATCTTGAGAAAGCCCAGATTGCGCTTGCCCTGCCGGGTGACCGCGATGCCCTTGACCTCGTCGGGCATGCAGGACGGAAAGTTGACGTTGATGACGGTGTTGCGCGGCACGCCGAGCTTCATCACGTTGCGGATCACATCGGGGCCGAACTTCAGCGCGGTGTCCCAGAGCGGCTTGGTGCGCGTCTCCATGGAGAATTCCTGAGACAGAGCGAACGAGGGCAAACCAAGGATGGTGCCTTCGAGTGCGCCGGCGATGGTGCCCGAATAGACAACGTCTTCGGCGACGTTGCGGCCCTTGTTGACGCCGGACAGCACGATGTCCGGCTGCTTGTCCTTGAGGATGTGCCGCGCGCCCATGATGATGCAGTCGGTCGGCGTGCCGCGCACAGCGAAGTGGCGCGGCCCGACTTCGCGCAGACGCAATGGATCGTTCAGCGACAGCGAATGCGAGACGCCGGACTGGTCGAGTTCGGGCGCAACCACCCAGACGTCATCGGAAATCTGCCTTGCGATTTCCTCGATGACTTTCAGTCCCGGCGCGTGAATGCCGTCGTCGTTGGTGCAGAGAATTCGCATATCGTATCCTTATCTTCCAAAGTCATGGATCAACGTCACCCTGAGGTGGCAGCGCGAAGCGCGGCCCTCGAAGGGCGACGTTGTTTGCCCGCATCCTTCGAGGCTCGCCGCAAGCACGGCTCGCACCTCAGGATGACGGGCTGGGAGTCAACTATCCTTCGCGATCACTTTGAGGCCGCCCATATACGGCTGCAGCACATCCGGCACGGCAATCGAGCCGTCCTCCTGCTGATAGGTTTCCATCACGGCGATCAGAGCGCGGCCGACCGCGGTGCCCGAGCCGTTCAGCGTGTGCACGAAGCGCGGCTTGCCGTCCGGCCCGCGCGAGCGCGCATCCATGCGCCGTGCCTGGAAGTCGCCGCACACCGAGCACGACGAAATCTCGCGGTACATGCCGCCCTCTCCCTGCCCAGGCATCCAGACTTCGATGTCGTAGGTCTTCTGCGAGGCGAAGCCCATGTCGCCGGTGCACAGCGTCATGACGCGGTAGTGCAGATCGAGCTTTTTCAGAACTTCCTCGGCACACGACAGCATGCGCTCGTGTTCGTTCCTCGACTCTTCCGGCGTCGTGATCGAGACCAGTTCGACCTTCGTGAATTGATGCTGGCGGATCATGCCGCGCGTGTCGCGTCCCGCCGCGCCCGCTTCCGCGCGGAAACACGGCGTCAATGCGGTCAGGCGCATCGGCAGTTCTCTTTCATCAAGGATGGATTCGCGAACGAGATTGGTCAGCGGCACTTCTGCGGTGGGGATGAGCCAGTAGCCCTCGCCTCCGCTTCCCATTGCGCCAGCCGCGAACTGATCGTCACGAAACTTTGGAAGCTGCGCGGTGCCGAACATCGCATCGTCGCGCACCAGCAGCGGCGGATTCACTTCCGCGTAGCCATGCTCGTTCGTATGCAGATCGAGCATGAACTGGCCGATGGCGCGCTCCAGCCGCGCGAGGCCTTTCTTTAAAACGACGAAACGAGCGCCGGATAGCTTCGCCGCCGTCTCGAAGTCCATGAACTTGAGACCTTCGCCAAGCTCGACATGCTCCTTCGGCTTGAACGCGTAAGTGCGCTTCGCGCCGTAGTGATGATGCTCGACATTGCCGTGCTCGTCGGCGCCGTCCGGCACTTCATCAAGCGGCAGGTTGGGAATCTGCGCGAGTTCCTTGCGCAACTCCTCCTCGACCTGCTTCACCGTCGCTTCAAGCTCGGGAAGTCTGGTCTTGAGTTCGCCGACCTCGGCCATCAGCGCGTCGGCACGCGCGTTGTCCTTGGCCTTCTTCGCCTCGCCAATCTCCTTGGATGCTGCATTACGGCGCGCCTGCGCCTGCTCCGACGCGAGGATCGCAGTACGGCGCTTCTCGTCCAGCGCGATCAACGACGACGACAATGGCTCGAGCCCGCGCCGCTTCAGGGCTGCGTCAAACGCTTCGGGGTTATCGCGTATCCACTTGATGTCGTGCATGGGCAGCTTCCGGTCATGGCCGCTTTTCCGGCCATCTGCGTCAAAATCTGGGTGGGTTAGAACAAGCCACGCAGTGCCGGGTCAAGCCCGGAAACCGCGAATCGAAGGGCATTGCAGCAATGATAGCTGAACAACTGGCACAGGCGGTCATCCCGCGTACCAGACCGAAACGACCGAAAGACCGTCATTCCGAGCAAAGCGAAGCAACCCACTCTTAAGAAAGCTGGATTGCTTCGTCGCTTCGCTCCTCGCAATGACGAGGGAAGCCTGGCTGTCTCTGTCCTACTCCGCAGGCGTCGTGGCAGGCGGTGTCGGCGGCACATCCGCGGGCGGGGTCGTGCCGGTGGCCTGTTTGGCGGCCTTTTTCTCTACCATCGCAACGGCAATGATCGAGCCCTCGTAGAGGATCAGCAGCGGGACCGCGAGCGACATCTGGCTGATGACATCCGGCGGGGTCAGCACTGCGGCGATGATGAATGCCACCACGATGAAATAGCGCCGCTTTTCCTTGAGCTGCTTCGAGGTCAGGATTCCGATCCGCCCCAGCAGCGTCAGGATCACCGGCAACTGGAACGCGATGCCGAACGCGAAGATCAGCGACATCATCAGCGAGAGATATTCGCCGACCTTGGGGAGCAGCGCGATCTGCGCGGTTTCCGCGCCGCCCACCTGCTGCATGCCGAGCGAAAAGCGGATCAGCATCGGCAGCACGAGGAAATAAACCAGCAGCGAGCCGAGCGCGAAGAAGATCGGCGTCGCGATCAGATATGGCAGGAACGCGCCGCGCTCGTGCTTGTAGAGACCGGGCGCGACGAACATGTAGATCTGCGCCGCGATCACCGGAAACGAAATGAATCCCGCGCCGAACATCGCGAGCTTCAACTGCGTCAGGAAATATTCCAGCAGCGCGGTGTAGATGAACTTGGAATTTTCCGGCCCCGCGACCCAGACGAACGGCCACACCAGCACGTTGTAGATCTGCTTGGCGAAGAAGAAGCAGAAGATGAAGGCCAGCGCGAACGCGAGCAGCGCCTTGATCAGCCGCGAGCGCAGCTCGATCAGGTGATCCATCAACGGCGCCTTGGTGGCTTCGATGTCCTCTTGACTCATGACGCTTTGGCGTCCGGTACGGCAGGCTTCGGGGTCTCAACCGCCGGCGCATGTGCCTCGGCTTCGGCGAACGTCGCCGGTGTCGGCGGCTCGGGTGTGGTCGGCGTCATCACCGGCTGGTCGATCTTCATGGCATCCTCGACGTCCTTGTTGAGGGACGTCAGCAGATTGGTCGGCGACAGATCCTTGGCAGCGGATGAGGCGTCATCGAACGTCTTCTTGATGTCCGCCATCTCGGCTTCGCGCATCGCTTCGTTGAACTGGCCCTGGAATTCGGCGGCCATGCGGCGCGCCTTGCCCATCCACTGCCCGACCATGCGCAGCACGCCGGGCAATTCTTTCGGGCCGATGGCGATCAGCGCCACGACGCCGATGACGACCAGTTCACTCCACCCGATGTCGAACATGGAAGATTCCGTTTGCGGGGCCTCAATTGCCCCGCACCTCAATCAAGAAAGCGCGGCCTGAAATCAGACCGCCTTGCTGCCGACGTCGGTCCGCTGCGATGTGGATGCAGAAGGCGCGTTGTCGATGGTCTTGACCGGCTCGGGCTTCTCGGCCGGCTTGTCATCATCGGCCATGCCCTTCTTGAAGGCCTTGATGCCCTGCGCGACGTCGCCCATCAGGTCCGAAATCTTGCCGCGGCCGAACAGCAGCAGAACAACGGCGATCACGACGATCCAGTGCCAGATACTCAACGAACCCATACTGCCATCCTCCAAAACACGGGGCCGGGATTTCCGGCCAAATCTGACCGGAAAGTAGGCCCCGGAGGTGTCAAAAACAAGGATTAACCCCGCGCCAGGATTGCGCAAAGCGGCGCATTGACATGAGAGTTAATGTTCACTCGGACCCGGGCGCGGCTGTCCGCGCCGCACGCGAAAAATCAACTTTCGCCGCTCTTTTCCGGCTCCACGGCAGGCGCCAACGCCAGTTCGAGATCGCCGGGCTCCAGCGGATCTTCGTCCTCGCGCAACGCCGGATCGTCCGACGGCGATGGAACAGCGAACCCGCCAGGCAGCCGCGTGTCCAGAAGGCCTGCACCTTTCAGCTCGTCGAGTCCGGGCAGATCGCCCAGCGCTTCCAGGCTGAACTGCGACAGGAAGGCCTCGGTGGTTCCGAAAGTCAGCGGACGGCCCGGTGTCTTCCGGCGGCCGCGCGGGCGGATCCAGCCGGTTTCCAGCAGCACGTCGAGGGTGCCCTTCGAGGTGACCACGCCGCGGATTTCCTCGATCTCGGCGCGTGTCACCGGCTGGTGATAGGCGATAATCGCCAGCATCTCGATCGCGGCCCGCGACAGGCGGCGCGTCTCGACGCTTTCACGCGTCATCAGCCAGGCAAGATCGCCCGCGGTGCGGAAGGTCCATTTGTTGGCGACGCGAACGAGATTCACGCCGCGCATCGCGTAGTCGGCCTGCAACTGTGCGAGTGCGACTTTCACATCCACGCCTTCGGGCATGCGTTTGGCGAGCGCGGATTCCTCAAGCGGTTCGGTGGAGGCAAACAACAAGGCTTCGAGAAGACGGAGTTCCTCGGGACGCGCAGCCGCCTCGCTGGACGATTCCTGCTCGGAATCCACAACAGAGGTCTCCACAACAGACTCCTCCACGGAATCCTCTACCGGAGCGATGTGGGCAGTCGTTCTCGCCGGACTTGCCATGGCCCTGTCTCCTTCTTCCACTTACTCTACCGGCACTTCCGGCGCTGCCTGAGCGTCGGGCGGCAAATGCGCCACGTGCTTACGAAAATACAAAGGTGCGAAAGCTTCTTTCTGGTGCAGGTCGAGCGTGCCTTCGCGCACCAGTTCCAACGCTGCAGCAAAGCTCGATGCGAACACGGTCGCGCGCTGCGTCGGATCGACCACATAGCGCATCAGATGCTCATCGAGGCTCGCCCAGTCCTCGGTTTCCGCCGCGCCCACCAGCCGTTCGAGCGAAGCGCGCGCCTCCGACAGCGACCACACAGTGCGCTTGGCCAGATGCACGGTCGCGAGCACGCGCGACTGACGCTGGGTCGCGTAAGCGGTCAGCAGGTCGTACAGCGTCGCGGTCCAGCGGGAGTGCTTGACCTGCGCAATCTGTTCCGGCTGGCCGCGGGGGAAAATGTCGCGCCGCAGTTGCGGCCGCGTCATCAGCCGGTTCGACGCCTCACGGATCTGCTCGAGCCGGCGCAGCCTGTTGGCCAGCGCGGTCGCAAGATCCTCTGCGCTGGGTCCTTCTGCTTCGGGAGGCTCCGGCAGAAGCAGGCGCGACTTGAGATAGGCCAGCCAGGCCGCCATCACGAGATAGTCCGCCGCCAGTTCGAGCCGCAGCTTGCGCGCCGCCTCGATGAACACGAGGTACTGATCCGCCAGCGCCAGAATGGAAATCTTGGCGAGGTCGACCTTTTGCTGACGCGCCAGCGCGAGCAGCAGATCCAGCGGGCCTTCATACCCCTCGACATCGACAACGAGTGCCGGTTCGTCCTCGGCGTGCTCCGCGGGCAAACCTGTCTCGAAGGAAAGGATTTCCGCGCTCATGAGGTGAGACTCCCTGTCTCGCCGATCAGGCGTTCGAGTTCGGCCCGCGCCGCTCCGCGATCGAAGGGCTGCGGTGTTCTGCGCGACGCCAAGGCCCGCTCCGCACGGGCAAGCGCCACGCCGGCCAGTTCAGGGGCTTCACCCGCAACCTGGCTCATTTCGTCGAGCTTGCCATTGCAATGCAGGACGACATCGCAGCCGGCTTTGAGGCTGGCGCGTGTCCGCTCCGCAATCGATCCCTGCAAGGCATTCATGGACACGTCATCACTCATTAACAGACCCTGGAATCCGATCGTTCCGCGAATCACCTGTTCGATGATTGTCGCAGATGTCGTCGCCGGTTGGGCGGGGTCGAGGGCGCTAAACACAACATGTGCCGTCATGGCCATGGGCAGATCGGCAAGCGGTTTGAACGCCGCAAAGTCGGTTTTGGCGAGTTCCGCCGCCGGGGTATCGACCGTCGGCAGCCGAAAGTGGCTGTCCGCTGTGGCCCTTCCATGGCCGGGAATATGCTTGAGGACCGGCAAGACGCCGCCCTGCGCCAGTCCATCGGTCACGGCCCGGGCGATCTCGGCCACCTTCGCCGCGGTCGTGCCATAGGCACGATCGCCGATCACCGAGTCCGCGCCGGGAACCGGGACGTCAGCCAGCGGCAGGCAGTCCACGGTGATCCCGAGATCGGCCAGATCGGCCGCAATCAGCCGGGACGACAGGCGCGCAGCCTCAAGTCCGGTCGCCCGGTCAACCTCGTACAGCGCGCTGAAGACCGCTCCGGGCGGATAGGCCGGCCACTGCGGGGGCTGCAGCCGCTGAACCCGCCCGCCTTCCTGGTCGATCAGGACAGGTGCATCGGGCTGGCTCACAGCGGACCGCATTTCCTCAACCAGTCGAATGACTTGGTCAGGGGTTTCGATATTGCGCTTGAAAAGGATAAAGCCCCACGGCCGCTGGTCGCGCAAAAACGCGCGCTCATCGTCGGTCAGAGTGGTTCCGGAAACGCCGGTAATGAATGCGCGCGGGGCCATACTTGCGCGATTAGCCCGCGCTTGGCTCCAGGGTCAAGGAAACCGGGTAAAATCACACGTGATTGTGGGCGTCATCCACAATCGCAAACGCAATCGTTCCAATGATTTGGCGAAAGCTCCGAACAGCTTTCGCGATGCCGGTGTCACGCGGACACCGGCACGGGCTCCGACATGGTGATCCGGTTCCTGACGCTGGAACGCTCCTGCATCCGCGCGTACCAGGCTTGGAGAGCCGTGCACTCTGCCGGTATCTCCACTTCGACGAGCTCCGCAAAGATCAGACCGCCGATCACCGTGATATCGGCCATCGAGAAGACCTCGCCCGCCACGAACGGCTGCCTTTTCAGAACGGCGTCGAAATAGTGCATCCCTCTCACCGCCTTGTCGCGCTGACGAAATCCCCATTCGGCGTTCTGGTAAATCTCGACATCCGGGCCGAGCCCCAGCGTGGCGTGATGGAAATAAACGCTGATGGCGTCGAGCAATTCCAGCTCGGCTCGCTTGCTCATCATGTGGATCACACCCTTTTCGCGAGCAGTCCTGCCGGTGAGCGTCGGAGCGCCGTCAAGGTTGTCGAGGTATTCGGTGATGGCCGTGCACTCGGCAATGAGAGTTCCGTCTTCGAGTTCGAGCACCGGCAGCGTGCCCGAGTAGTTCTTGGCAAGAAACTCGGGCTTCTTATGCTCGCCTTTCCACAGATTGACCGACACGAACTGGACCTGCGATTGCAGGTTCTTTTCCGCCAACGCGATACGGACGCGTGCCGGGTACGGGCCGGTATGCCAATCGTAAATCTTCATCGCGACTTCCTTTACCATGAACCTACCTATCACTTGGTAGGTGAAAACTACCATTTATATCCGCACCGTCAATGTCTATCTACCACTTGGTAGATATTTTGAGGGTAAGGGCGTCAGATGAGTTCAAATTCCAGGGAAGCCATTCTGGCAGCGGCCAAACAGACCGCACAGGCGCATGGATATGGCGGCCTGAATTTCCGCGAGCTTGCGGATGAGGTCGGCATCAAGGCGGCCAGCATCTACCATCACTTCCCGAGCAAGGCTGATCTCGCTGCGGCGGTCGCGAAGCGTTACTGGCAGGACTCGGCGGCGGCTCTCGACGCACTGCTGGCGGCGTCACCAGATCCTCTCAGTTGCCTGCGGCAGTATCCCGACACATTTCGCAAAGCGCTCGAGAACGGTAACCGCATGTGCCTCTGCAGCTTCATGGCTGCCGAGCATGACGACCTGCCGGAGGCAGTGCGGAACGAAGTTCAAGCCTTCGCCGATGTCAACGTGGCGTGGCTGAGCAAAGTTCTGTCCGCTGCGGGCGTGGTTGGCGCCCTCGACTGCGAACAGCGAGCGCGCGCCATCTTCGCTGCGATAGCCGGAGCTCAACTGGTTGCGCGAAGCCGTTCTGATATCTCGGTCTATGATGCATTGATCGAAAGCTACCGCGCGGCAGGTCTGCTGCCGGCGTAGTCGCCTCGACGATCACAAGGGCCGAGGCCTAGCGGCGCTGCACCACGCACTGCCCGCCGGCCGTTTTCAGGTTGCCGCAGAACGCCGCGGCTTCCTCATTGGTCCCGAACGGCCCGACCATGGCACGGTAGAACGTGCCCTTGCCGGCGATCTCGGCCTTGTGGATCGTCGCCGTGCGTGAGCCCAGGATCGAGGCATATTTGCCCTGAATCGATTTGAACGACGCCTTCGCATCGGCTTCCGACTTCTGCGACGATACCTGCACATAGGCGCCGCCGCCCGTGACAGCCGCAGGACTGATTGCTGCAACCTTCTGCCGATCGGCAGGAGCCGCCGGAGGCTGTGCCTGCGGCGAGAGTGAAACGGGTGCGTTGGCGGACGGTGCCCCTGTCGAAGCGGTGCTCGCCGGTGCCGTCGTCGACGTCCGCTGTGCCGGAGACTGCGCACGCGCTGGCGCTGCCGGCGCGGCAGCCGCCGAATCCGGCTGATCCGGCCGGATGCTCAGGGTGCGGATTTTTCGCGGCTCCTCGCCGCCGGTCAATGTGCCGTTGCCGACGCCCGCGCCGGTCGGGCGGGCGCTAGTGGACGCGCTGGCGACCGATGGCGGGTTGGCATTCTGGGTCAAGGGCGGAAACACCACGCGTGGACCGGTCCTGGCATTGACGTCGACGGGTTGTTCCTCGCGGGACACCACGCGCTCGGGTGACTTGTCGCCGACGCGATCGGTGATCTGCTTGCTTGAACCATCGCCCGCGCCGGGAGGAATAATCTTGTTCGGGCCTGCGTCCGCCCGGATGACCGGTGGCTCGCCGCTGCGCGGAGAACCGACGAACGTCCTGTAGGCGAAGGCTGCGCCGGTGCCGACAACCGCGAGCAGCAGAACGACGACAACTGTCATCATACCGCCGCGCCGGGCCTTCGGGGCTTCCTGCTCGAAATCTTCGCCATAGGGCGGCCGGTCGTAGCCGCCCTCGTCGTAGTGTCCGCCCTGAGCGGTGAAGTCATCGCGGCCGGGATCGTGATCGGGCCGCCCGTACAGGACGTCATCGTAACGGTCGCTGGCAACCTGCTGACCTCGGCCCTGCCCGGTCAGCACGGGATCGTAACCGCTATGATCGAACCGCGGGGCATGCTGGCCGTAAATATGATCCTGGCTCTGATGATGCCGTTCGTCCGCATAAGGCGGATCGTAACGCTCTGGCTCGCGATAAGGCTCTTCACGATAAGAGTCCTCGCGATAAGCCGGCTCCTGCGGCGCCTGACGCGCGGCAGCCAAATTCTGCAACCAGGACGGCCGAACGGCGGGCACGTCTTCTTCCTCGGCGGCGGGCTCATGGGCGGCGTACTGATCGCGCGGCTCATGCCGTGCCGGCTGCGCCTGCTGCTCGCGTCCAAAATTCGAGAATGGATCGGCCTGCCCGATCAGTCGCGCCAGTTCCGCCAGCGGATCGCTCTCGCCTTGCGGCTGGGCCATGCGGGATTGATCCCGGCCGTAGTCATCGTCTGCCGGAAACGGTCTGTCGCGATACTGGTTCGCCATTGCGATATTGCATCCCCTTCGGGAAAGCGCCTCGCCCGTCATTCAAACGAACGCCGCTTCTCACACACCGCCACCCGTCCCCGTGGCGGTCAAATCCCCAATTATCGCATCTCGTCCGGAGCATGGACGCCGAGCACGGCGAGACCGGAAGCCAGAACCGAGACAACGCCCTGAACCAGGGCAAGTCGCGCGATTGTTACTTCTGCATCATTCTGGATAATGAAGCGTAAATGAGGCATATCGCGCCCCTTGGTCCAAAGCGCGTGAAATTCACTCGCGAGATCATACAGGTAAAACGCGATTCGGTGCGGTTCATGTGCGACCGCCGCCGCCTCGACGATCCGCGGATAAATCGCGATCTGCCGGATCAGGCTCAGTTCGACCGGGTCGCTGAGCCGCTCGATCTTTGCGCCGCGCAGGAACGCGACACGCTCCGTTGCATCCTCGGGCAGCGACGGAACCGTCTCGCGTGCATTCTTGAAAATCGAATGCCCGCGCGCGTGTCCGTACTGCACATAGAATACCGCATTGTCCTTGGACTGCTCGATCACCTTGGCGAGGTCGAAGTCCAACACCGCATCGTTCTTGCGGAACAGCATCATGAACCGCACGGCGTCGGAGCCGACTTCATCGACGACTTCGCGCAGCGTGACGAAATCGCCGGAGCGCTTCGACATCTTCACCGGCTCGCCGTTGCGCAGCAGTTTCACAAGCTGGACGATCTTCACATCCAGCGTCGCCTTGTCATCGGTGACGGCCTTGATCGCCGCCTGCACCCGCTTGATGTAGCCGCCGTGATCCGCGCCCCACACGTCGACCATGTTAAGGAAGCCGCGATCGAACTTGGTCTTGTGATAGGCGATGTCGGACGCGAAGTAAGTGTACGAGCCGTCCGATTTCTTCAGCGGACGGTCGACGTCATCGCCGAACGCGGTCGCGCGAAACAGCGTCTGCTCGCGATCCTCGTAATCTTCAACCGGCGCGCCCTTCGGCGGCGGAAGGCGGCCTTCATACACATCGCCCTTGGCGCGCAGTTCAGCGATGGTCGCGCCGACGCGATCGTTGCCGTTTTCGTTGAGCGAGCGTTCCGAGAAAAATACGTCGTGACGGATGTTGAGCGCGGCGAGATCACCCTTGATCATCTCCATCATCATGGAAATGGCTTTTGCTCGTACCACCGGCAGCCACTCTGCTTCGGATTGCTTGGTCAGCTTGTCGCCGTATTCGCTGGCAAGCGCCTTCCCGACCGGCACAAGATAGTCACCCGGATAAAGCCCTTCGGGAATCTCGCCGATGGTTTCGCCAAGCGCTTCGCGATAACGCAGGAAAGCGGAACGCGCGAGCACGTCGACCTGCGCGCCGGCGTCGTTGATGTAATACTCCTTGGTGACGTCGTAGCCCGCGAACGACAACAGGCTCGCAAGCGCATCGCCGAACACGGCGCCACGGCAATGACCGACATGCATCGGTCCGGTCGGATTGGCGGAGACGTACTCGACGTTGACTTTCTCGGCCGCGCCGACGCTGCTGCGGCCATAACTGTTGCCCTGCTCCAGCACGGACCGCAATGCGCCGAACCAGGCGGATGTCTTCAACGTCAGATTGATAAAGCCAGGTCCGGCGACGTCAACGCGCTCGACAATCGGATCGGCGCGCAATTTGTCCGCGATCTTGTCGGCAAGCTCGCGCGGCTTTGCCTTCGCGTCCTTGGCCAGAACCATTGCCGCGTTGGTCGCCATGTCGCCATGAGTAGCGTCGCGCGGCGGCTCGACCACAACGCGCGACAGATCAAGACCTGCGGGAAGAACACCCTCGCCGCCGAGCGCCGCGCAGACGGCATGCACGCGCGAAAGCACGTCGGCGAACAAATGCTGGGACTGGGCGGGCGAAGTCATTAGGAAGTCCTGTGTCGTGTACAAAATAGACAGTTCAGATCGTCATTGCGAGCGGAGCGAAGCAATCCATCTTTGAGACCAAAGGAATGGATTGCTTCGTCGCAAGCGCTCCTCGCAATGACGGAGTAAGCCCTTGGGCTTGCTGCCAAGGCCGGATGCCGCCGCCTAACGTAAATCCGGGGTCGAGTCAAAAAGCCGCTGATGCTCGACAATGGCGTACCGGTCGGTCATTCCCGCAATGAAATCGCCGATCCGGCGGGCCCGGCCAGCCTCGTCATGCTCGCCCTCGTCGGGCAGCCATTCGGCGGGCAGATCGCCCGGTTCGGCCTGATAGCGCGCGAACAGATCGCGGACCACCGCCTCCGCGTCCCGCATCACGCTCATGACCCGCTCGTGGCGATACATCCGCGTCCTGAGAAAGCGCTTGATCGCCGCTTCCGTTTTCTCGGCTTCGGCCGAGAAGCCGACCAGCGTTGCGTCATGGTTGCGCACGTCGATCACGCTGCCGGGGTGCACACCGGTGAGCCGCCTGCGCGTTTCCGAGAACACATCCTCGATCAGATAGGAGATGAGTTCGCGCACCAGTTCCGCGCCGCGCCGCGTCTCGTCGAGGACGGGATAGCGCGCGGTGATGACCGCGTTGATGTCGGCGATCAGCGGGATGGCGCCGAGATCGTCCACGGTGAACAGCCCTGCCCGCAATCCGTCGTCGATGTCGTGCGCGTCATAGGCGATGTCATCGGCCACCGCAGCGACCTGCGCTTCCAGCGAGGCGTAGCTCCACAACTCGAGATCGTGATACGCGACATATTCCGAGATGCCGACCGGCACGCCGTGCTCGCGGTAGCGGCCGACAGGCTCGCCATTGCCGTCGATCAACGGGCCGTTGTGCTTGACGATTCCCTCGAGGGACTCCCATGTGAGATTGAGGCCGTCGAACTGCGGATAGCGCCGCTCCAGCAGCGTGACCACGCGCAGGCTCTGCGCGTTGTGATCGAAACCGCCGTGCGCCTTGAGGCACTCGTCGAGCGCCCGCTCCCCGGCATGGCCGAACGGCGGATGGCCGAGATCGTGGGCGAGCGCCAGCGTCTCGGTGAGGTCCTCGTCGAGGCCGAGTTGCCGCGCCAGCGCGCGGGCGATCTGGGCGACCTCCAGCGTATGGGTCAGGCGGGTGCGATAGTGATCGCCTTCGTGGAACACGAATACCTGTGTTTTATGCTTCAGGCGGCGGAAGGCATTGGAATGAATGACGCGGTCACAGTCGCGGCGGAACGCACTGCGCCGCAGGCTCGGCGGCTCATTGAAGCGCCTGCCGCGGCTCTGGCTGGGGTCGCAGCCATAGGCTACGCGGGTTGCTGCCATTCCGACCGACATCGAATTATTCTACTTTCGGTGTTTGATTCTGGCGTTCAGCGCACTTAACTATGCCATACGGGGACATTCAAATACCCCGGTTTCGGAGACCTATTATGACTGCCACCGAACTCGCCTCAGCCGCCGGTGTGACCATTTCCGAACGGGCAGCGAAGCGAATCGGCGCCATCCTCAAGTCGGAAGGCGACGGCGCGATGCTGCGCATCAGCGTCGAAGGCGGCGGCTGCTCCGGCTTCCAGTACAAATTCGATGTCGAGCGCGCCAAGGCAGACGACGATCTTGTGATCGAACGCGACAGCGCCGTGGTGCTGGTGGACCCCTCATCCGTGCCGTTCCTGGCCGGCTCGGAAGTCGACTTTGTCGATGATCTGATCGGCGCGTCGTTCCGCGTGGTCAATCCGAACGCGACCGCGTCCTGCGGCTGCGGTACGAGTTTTTCGATTTAGTTTCTTTGAATTAGACACCTGCTCCGACACGAGCGCAGTCCAACTCCCTCTCCCGTGGGGAGAGGGTTGGGGTGAGGGCGTAGAATCTATCGAGGGAGCGTACCCCCTCACCCGGCGCTACGCGCCGACCTCTCCCCATGGGAGAGGTAAAGCAAACTCTCATGCTTTGAGTCTCGCCGGAAACGGCTCGCACCTCAGGATGACGCCAGAAAGCGCCGCTACTTATTCCCTGCGTTCTCCGCGAACAGCCGCTTCGCGTTGCCATGCGCGATCTGTTTCGCGATCCCCGGCGGCAACTGCTTCAACCAACCGCGATACTCGGCCATGATCGAACCGTAGCTCGCCCAGCGCTCGCTGATCCAGGTATCCGATCCCAGCAGGAAGCGGTCCGGATATTTCTCGAACATCGCGCGCCATTCCGGCGTGAGCGCCCCGCCCGCGCCGGTAATGCCGCTGCGGTAAGACAGTTCGCCCCACAACTGCGGATAAGTTGCCAGCATCGCCGCGACCCGGCTCGGCGCGAGGCTGAAGCCGGTGTGTGCCCAGATGATCTTTGCGCGCGCGTTGTGACGCATCAGGATCTCGACGGCTTCATCGTCGGCGTGGGCATGAAGGTAGAGATCGTTGGCGACTGCGAAGTCCACGGCCTTCTTGACCCATTCGGTCGCGGCGGCCTTCCCCGACAGATGAAACTCTCCGATACCGCGGTAATAGCCGCGCTTGTACTCGTCCTGCACCAGATCGAAGATCGTCGGGTCGTTGAACCAGGTCTGGATGTCAGGACGAACGCGATACGGCCTGATGAACGGGACGACCCACAGGCCTTCGGCTTTTGCATCCATCAGGGCATGGGTGCCTGTGTTGGGCCGGCTGGTGGCGAGAATGCCGGTGACGCGGTGCTTCCTGAACAGCGCGAGCACCTCATCGACCTGAAAATACGGCGTCGGCTCCCAGTTGTAATGCAGGTGCGCGTCGAAAATCTCGATCGGCTCTTCAATGGCCCGTGCAGGCACAGCGGAAAGCAGCACGGCGGCGGCGATGAGGAAACGCCAGCCTGTTCGTGCGGATATGATCGACATTCGAAACTCTACTCGGCCGCCGCGACGCGTGGCGGCTCGACATCCGGCGTGTCCTGCAGCGTCGGGTCAAGGCGCCGCTTGAGACGGCGGTCGATGCGGTCAAGATAGATGTAGATCACCGGCGTGATGTAGAGCGTGAGCAACTGCGATACCAGAAGACCGCCGACCACAGACACGCCGAGTGGCTGACGCAGTTCGGCGCCCGCGCCCGCGCCGAGCGCAATCGGCAGCGTGCCGAAGATCGCCGCGAACGTCGTCATCATGATCGGACGGAACCGCATCAGCGCCGCCTCACGAATGGCATGCTCCGCACTCAGACCCGCGGAGCGGCGTTCGATGGCGAAGTCGACCATCATGATCGCGTTCTTCTTGACGATGCCGACCAGCATGACGATGCCGATCATGGCGATCACCGACAACTCCATCTTGAACAGCATCAGCGTCAGGATCGCGCCGATACCTGCGGACGGCAGACCCGAGATGATCGTGATCGGATGGATGAAGCTCTCGTAGAGAATGCCGAGAATGACGAAGGCCGCGAACACGGCGGCGAGAATAAGAACGCCCTGCCCGCGCAGCGAATCCTGGAACACCTGCGCGGTGCCTGAGAAGCCGGTCGCAATGGTCGCCGGCAGATTCGAATCCTGCTCGATCTTCGTGATCTGATCGACCGCATAGCCGAGCGAGGTGCCGGGCCGCAGGTTGAACGAGATCGTCACCGCCGGCTGCTGGCCCTGGTGATTGATCTGCAAAGGCCCGACCGTCGGCACCATCTTCGCCACCGCATCGAGCGGAATGGTCTGGTTGTTCGTCGTCTTCACATACAGCTTGGACAGATCGGTCGGATCGACGCGAAACTTCGGCTGCACTTCCAGAATGATCTGGTAGTCGTTCGAGGGCATGTAGATCGTGCCCACCTGCCGCGCGCCATAAGCGTTGAAAAGCTGGTTGCGGATCTGGTCGGCCGTCACGCCATAGACCGCGGCCTTCTCGCGGTCGATCTCGACCGTGAGCTGCGGATTCTTGATGTAGAGATCGGTGGTGACATCCTGCAATCCATCGACCTTGGCGATGCGGTCGCGCATCACCGGCGCTGCGTTGTAGAGCGAGTCCGTATCGCCGCTCTGCAATGTGTACTGATACTGGCTCTTCGACGGACGTCCGCCGATGTTCAGGTTCTGGATGCCCTGGAAAAAGGCCTGAAGACCCGGCACCTGCAACGCCTTCTGCCGGAGCCGCGCCATCACCACGGGCGCGGGCTGACGCTCCTCCTTCGGCTTCAGGCCAATGAACAAGCGGCCGTAGTTCGCCGTCGGATTGGGCCCGCCGGACCCGACCGTGCTGTTGACGAATTCAACGGCGGGATCGGCCCGCAGAATATCGGCAAGAAGTTTCTGCCGTGCGCTCATCGCCTCGAACGACGTGTCGGTCGCGGCCTCCGTCGTACCGCTGAGGAAGCCGGTGTCCTCCTGCGGGAAGAACCCTTTCGGCACGATCATGTACAGCCAGATCGTGAGGCCGAGCGTCGCCAGCGTCACCACCAGCATCACCGACTTGTAGGCGAGCACGCGGTCGAGCGTCCATTCATAGGCGCGCAGCCAGGCCTCGAACATGGCCTCGAACCAGCGCAGCACGAAGTTGGGCCGGTGATGCGGATCGTGCGCCTTGAGCACGCGCGCGCAGAGCATGGGCGTCAGGGTCAGCGACACGAAGCCGGACACAAGGATGGCTACAGAGATGGTCACCGCGAACTCGCGGAACACGCGGCCAACGATGCCGCCCATCAGCAGCACGGGAATGAAGACCGCGATCAGCGAGAACGTAATCGACAGAATGGTGAAGCCGATTTCCCGCGCGCCTTTCAGCGCCGCCTCATAGGGCTTCATGCCCTCCTCGATGTGACGCATGATGTTTTCGAGCATGACGATGGCGTCGTCCACCACGAAGCCCACCGACAGCGTCAGCGCCAGCAGCGTCATGTTGTTGATCGAATAGTCGAGCGCGTACATCACCGCGCAGGTGCCCAGCACCGAGATCGGAACCGCGAGCGCCGGAATGAAGGTGGCGGACGCCGACCGCAGGAACAGGAAGATCACGACGATCACAAGACCGACCGCGATCAGCAGCGTCTCTTCAACGTCGGTGACGGACTCGCGGATGGAGACCGAGCGGTCGAGGGTCACGTCCATGGTGATAGAGGGCGGGACCTGAGCCCGCAGCGACGGCAGCTTGGCCCGCACCGCATCGACCACGGCCACGGTGTTGGCGTCTGGCTGCTTCTGGATCGCCAGCACGATCGAGCGCGTGCCGTTGAACCAGGTCGCAGCCTTGTCGTTTTCGACGCTATCGTAGATCCGGGCGACTTCGTCCAGCTTGACCGGCGAGCCGTTACGCCATGCCACAACCACCTGCCGGTAATCGGCAGCCTTGTTGAGCTGCCCGGACGCCTGAATTGCGATGTCCTGCTTCGGACCGTTCAGGGTGCCGACCGGCGTCGAGGAATTGGCGCGCGAAACTGCCGCGCGGATGTCCTCGAGCGACAATCCGCGCGCGGCTGCCGCCTCAGGATCGGCCTGCACCCGGATCGCAAACTTCTGCGGACCGTAGATCAGAACCTGCGCGACGCCGGGAATCTGCGAGAGCGTCTGGCCGATGGTGATGTCGCCGTATTCATTGACGGTCGACAGCGGCAGAGTCTCCGAACTCAACGACACGAACAGCACGGGGAAGTCGGCCGGGTTCACCTTCCGGAAGCTCGGCGGGACGAGCATCTCGACCGGCAGGCGGCGCTGCGCAATCGTCAGCGCGGTCTGCACGTCCAGTGCTGCGCCATCGATGTTGCGGTTGAGGTCGAACTGGATGGTGATCGAGGTCGTGCCCTGCGAGGAGCTCGACGACATCGACGAAATGCCGGCAACCGTCGAGAGCTGGCGCTCGATCGGACCTGCAACCGAGGCCGCCATTGTGTCGGCGCTCGCGCCGGGCAAGGTCGCCGTGACCTGAATGGTCGGGAAATCAACCTTGGGCAGCGCGGAGACCGGCAGCAGCCGGAATCCGAACACGCCAAATGCAATAATCGACGCCGTCATCAGCGTCGTCATCACCGGTCTGCGGATGCAGAGTTCCGACAGGTTCATCTATTAAGCCCCGGCCTTGCGGCTGCGAGGCGCGACGGGCGTGCCGTTGGACAGCAGCAATTGACCATCAACAACGATATCCTCTCCGCCTTCCAGACCACTGTCGACCACGGAAAAACCCTGGAAAGTGCGGCTGATGGTAACGGGCTGAACCTGCGCCTTGCCGTCCCGGACCACGAACACGAAGTTCCCTGTCTGGCTGCGCTGGACGCCGACCGATGGCACAATGACCGCCTCTTCGGTCCGCACGGTGAGCGTGGTGTTGACCAGAATACCCGGCCACAGCAGTTCGCTCTCGTTGCCCATCATGCCGCGCACCGTCACCATGCCGGTGGTCGGATCGACGGTGTTCTCCACCATGGCGATGGTGCCGGTCTCCGACTTGCCGTTGCCGGGGATCGTCGCCGTGACCGACGACTTGCCGTCCTTCATGGCATCACGCAGATCGCTCAGCACGCGCTGGGGAATTGCGAAGGTGACGTAAACCGGCGCCATCTGGTTGATGGTCGCAAGGGGCGACGTATCCGCCGGCCGGACGAAGTTTCCAACCTTGACGGTCGCGGCACTGATCCGGCCGCTGATGGGGGCCGTAATCTTCGTGTAACTTTTCTGAACCTTCAGATTATCCAGAATGGCCTGATCGGCCTGAATGGTCGCGGTCGCGGTGTCGGCCGCGGTCTTCGCATTGTCGACATTGACCTGCGTAGTCGCGCCCTTGCCGATCAGTTCGTTGAAACGCCTCATGTCGCGCTCGGCGGCGACGAGCTGCGATTGCGACCGTGCAAGATTGCCTTCCGCCTGCGCGATCTGCGCATCGATCTGGCGCGAATCCAGCGTGAACAGCAAATCGCCTTCCTTGACGCGAGCGCCGTCCTCGAAATGAACCCCGACGATGGTGGTCTCGACGCGGGATTTCAGCGCAACGCTCGAAATCGGGGTGACTGCGCCGATGGAATCCACATCGAGCGGCACCGGCTTCTTTTCAGCCTTCGCAACTTCGACGGAGACTGCTTGCCGCGGCGGAGCTTGCGCGGTGGTCGCGCCGCTCGTCCACATCGACCGGGTCGCATAGAGCGCGACGGCCGCAATAAGGATGCCCGCAATGAGCAAAGTACGCCGTTTGAAAAAATTTCCGTTCATGCCGTCTCTCAGGTTCAGGATTCAGGCTGCGCGAGCACGCCAGACAGCCGCCGTTTCCCAACCCCATAGTGCTGGTTTTCCAGCGTTAATTTGTATTCGGCTTATCACAGCCACACCGCCCGTGGTACGGGATACCGGGGGATTCTTTGGAATAATGCCCCACGTAACTAACGGGATCGGACATGCGGATCGCCACCTGGAACGTTAACTCTATCCGTCAGCGGCTCGATCACCTGCTGACGTGGCTCAAGGAACGGTCCCCGGACATCGTCTGCCTTCAGGAGATCAAGTGCGTGGACGAGGCGTTTCCGCGCGAGCCGATCGAGGCGCTCGGCTACAACGTGGTGACCCACGGCCAGAAGACATTCAACGGCGTGGCGCTGCTCTCGAAGTACCGGTTCGACGAAACCACGCCGCGTCTGGGCGGCGACGCGGACGATCTGCACGCCCGTTTCCTTGAAGGCGTGGTCTCGCATGCAAACGGCTCGCTGCGGATCGCTTGTCTGTACCTGCCGAACGGCAACCCGCCGGAAACCGAGAAATACCCATACAAAATCAAATGGATGGAGCGGCTTCTTGAGTACTCGAAGGAGCGCATGAAGGGCGAGCAGCCGCTGGTGCTGGCGGGCGATTTCAACGTCATTCCCGCCAATGGCGACGTCTACAATCCTGCCGCCTGGGCGAACGACGCCCTGTTCCTGCCGAAGACGCGCGAGCGCTTCCGCGCCCTGCTGAACCTCGGCCTGACCGACGCGATCCGTGCGGTTTCGGACCAGCCCGGTCAGTACACGTTCTGGGATTATCAGGCCGGCGCATGGCCGAAGAACAACGGCATCCGGATCGACCACCTGTTGCTGTCGCCGCAAGCCAGCGACCGGCTGCTCGATGCCGGCATCGATCGCTACGTCAGGGGATGGGAAAAGGCGTCAGATCACGTTCCGGTGTGGATCGATCTGGATCTCAACTAAACACGTTCGCGACGCGAACAGATCAGTCCCGGCGACCCTGCACCCAGCGCTCGAGCATCTGCAACGCCATCGCCCGGTCGTCCTCGGACGCCTTGGAGAGCGCGGTCTTGTAGCTGTCCTTGATCCAGATCTCGTCCGGCCCCGCACTGTCCTGCGCCAAGGTCAGCCACATCAGGCCGCGGGCCGCCTGACGCTGGGAGCCGGTACCGTTGAACAGCATCTGACCGAGCAGCGCCTGCGCCTGATGCTGGCCCTTGCGCGCCGCCAGCCCGAGCCAGCGAATGCCGTACCTGGTGTCGCGCGGCATGCCGACGCCGTCGAGATACATCCGGGCCAGATTGTACTGCGCCTCGGCGTTGCCGAAATACGACGCGGCGTAGGAGAACATTTCCCGCGCCCGCTCCGGATCAGCCTTTACGCGGGTGTTCGGAATTCCGGAGACGTAATACCGGCCGAGCGCCACGAAAGCGTTGGCAACGATCGTCGCCTGTGGCGCCGACGGGCTATCCTCGGCGTGGGCGTTCGCGATCTTGCTGAAATAGTCGTAGGCGCGCAGATCGTCCTGCGCGACGCCGTCGCCCTTGGCGTACATGCGCCCGAGCTTCCACTGCGCCACCGGATGACCCCCCTCGGCGGCATATTGCAGCGCCGACAACGTCGCCGGAGGCTGGGGAATGTCGGCCGGTGGGACCGGCTTCTTGATCACGGCAACGCCGGTGGGAGCGGCAACAACCGGCAGCGTGCCGTCCTGATTGCCCGGCGACGTGCCCTCAAAGGCAACGGCCGGACCTGCCGCGAAAAACGCGACAGTCAGGGCAGCAACAATACCGATGCGCTCAGATGTCCGCATAACACACTTTCTCAGCCGCCCCGCCGGGATGGGTCACCGCGCCCTTGACCGCCGGTCCCACCTGCTGGGCATATTTCCAAAGCACGCCGGAACCGACCGAGGTTTCACGCGGCTTCCACGCCTTCCTGCGCTCGGCCAGTTCGGCATCGGTTAATTTGACATTGAGCGTGCCGTTGACCGCATCGAGCTCGATGATGTCACCGTCGCGGATCAGCCCGATCGGGCCGCCGACGGCCGCTTCAGGCCCGACATGGCCGACGCAGAAGCCGCGGGTGGCTCCCGAGAAACGCCCGTCGGTGATGAGAGCCACCTTGCCGCCCATGCCCTGGCCGGTGAGAGCTGCGGTTGTCTGGAGCATTTCGCGCATGCCGGGGCCACCCTTGGGGCCCTCGTAGCGGATCACGATGACGTCGCCTTCCTTGTAGGTCTTATTGTTCACGGACTCGAACGCATCTTCTTCGCAATCGAAGCAACGCGCGGGCCCTGTGAACTTCAACACCGACATTCCAGCGACTTTCACGATCGCGCCGTCGGGCGCGAGATTACCCTTCATGCCGACAACGCCACCGGTCACGGTGATCGGCTTATCGGCTGGATACACCACGTCCTGGTGAGGATTCCATTTCACGCTCTTGAGGTTTTCGGCGATCGTACGACCGGTGACTGTCATGCAGTCGCCGTGCAAGTAACCGTTGTCCAAGAGCGTCTTCATCAGAAGCGGTATTCCACCAGCCTCGAACATATCTTTGGCCACATAACGGCCACCCGGCTTCAAATCCGCGATATACGGTGTCTTTTTGAAGATTTCGGCAACGTCAAAAAGATCGAACTCGATGCCGCATTCGTGTGCCATCGCGGGCAGATGCAGCGCAGCATTGGTCGAGCCGCCCGACGCCGCCACGACGGCTGCCGCGTTTTCCAAGGACTTACGGGTGACGATGTCGCGCGGACGGATATTCTGCGCGATCAATTCCATGATCTTTTCGCCCGCCGCCATGCAGAAGCTGTCGCGGATTTCGTAAGGAGCCGGCGCACCGGCCGAGTAAGGCAAGGCAAGGCCGATCGCCTCGGAGACGGTCGCCATGGTGTTGGCGGTGAACTGAGCGCCGCAGGCGCCCGCCGACGGGCACGCCACCCGCTCGATTTCGTCCAGATCCTCGTCGGACATTTCGCCGACCGAGTGCTTGCCGACCGCCTCGAACATGTCCTGGACGGTGACCTGCTGGCCCCGGAAGTTGCCGGGCAGGATCGAGCCGCCGTAGATGAAGATCGACGGTACGTTGAGCCGCAGCATCGCCATCATCATGCCGGGCAAGGACTTGTCGCAGCCGGCGAGGCCGATCAGGGCGTCATAGGCATGGCCGCGGACGGTCAATTCAACTGAATCGGCAATGGTTTCGCGCGACGGAAGCGACGACCGCATCCCCTCGTGGCCCATGGCGATGCCATCGGTGACGGTGATGGTGCAGAATTCGCGAGGGGTGCCGCCCGCCGAGGCGACGCCCTTTTTGGCGGCCTGGGCCTGACGCATCAGGGAAATATTGCAGGGGGCCGCCTCATTCCAGCAGGACGCCACGCCGACGAACGGCTGGTGGATCTGCTCGGTGGTGAGGCCCATGGCATAGAGGTAGGAGCGATGGGGAGCGCGTGCGGGACCCTCCGTCACATGACGGCTTGGGAGTCGCGACTTGATGTTGCTCTTCGCGTCCATCGTGAACCTTGTCCCGCAGCCGCCCCGAGAGCCAGAAAACCCCTAAAAATGGGAGGTTCTTCCAATGCCATCGCGAATGCCGTGGCGTTTCGCCTACGGAATAATGATCTCATGGAGGCGTGTGGCTAAATAGCGGCGCGCGCAAGTGCTTGCTGGGGCCACGGTTAAATGTTCACGAAGTGTTGTAGACACGCAACATTCGTTGCTGCGCGGCAACTCCAACGACCAGCGCCTGACAAGCCTTAGAACTTCTCCGCCGCTCAGGACTTACTTCGGATGGGGTGTCCCGGTGCTTACCGCGCTTGGAAGCCGGGTCATGGAGACAGGCCAGCCGTTGGCGCTGGTTCTTTACATTTTCAGAATTCAAGTCGGCGCAGTCCGAGGTCAGCCGTCGATTAATTCGCGGGACGCATCCCTGGCGTTCTGCTTTGTCCACTCCGCCATGACGACGCAGTTGACGGCGTCGTGGAGATACATGCCTACGGCAAGCCCGCGGTCGTAGCTCGACCAGAAACGCGGCAGGATCTCGATGCCGCGGCCGCCGCGGCCGACGATTTTCACCAGCCCCGCCGCTTGCGCCGTCTCCATCAGGTTGCGGACATGCGTTCGCGAGACGCCGAAGCGATCGGCCGCGTCGAAATACGGCACCGCCGCGGCTGGATCGCCGGCATCCATCGCTGCCTTGAGTACCGCATTCTGAATCAATGGCCCGGCGGCGTGGCTGAAGAACAGCATCGTGTCGGGCAGCGTCATCATCATCCGCGCGCTTACGGGCGTAAACGGCAGGCAGGCACGACAATGGAGCGCATGGAAAGTGCGGTCGCGCGTTAGCACCGGAGTATAATCATGCGCGGGAAAGAGCGTCGCGAGCGGAACATAATGCGCCGCCAGCCAATCGGCATGATGCGAGCGAAGCTTGTCCGTGGTGGCGAGCAGACGCACGCGGCCGTCGCCGGGCGCACGGCGCTGTTCGATGAAGCCGACCTCCTGCAGCCGCGCCAGCAGATGATCCACCTGTCTTGCACTGACATAGCCGAACATCGCCAATTGCTGCTTCAACGCCGCGACCGTGAACCAGGTCTCGCGTCGCGCGAGGTCATGCGAGGATTCCAGGACCATGGCGCAGTGAAACACGAGGAAACGGCCAGCCTGCAAAAGGAGGCGGATCAAAAAGGGATCGCCCTCGTAGACGTCGAGAAAGCTCTGCAGATACGCTCGCCGAGCCTGCGGCAGGAGCGGATGGTTCAAGATTTCCTCGAAGCTATGCCGCAACCGGCCGCCGACGAGTCGCTCAAGTTCGTCGCTTTCCACGGTCTGCCCCAAGGCGTCATTCCCCGCCGAAACGCTATCTGCGCGGTCCGATCTGCGCAATGTTTTCCGACCGGACGAACACATCTGCGAATAGCTTGTCCGCGTTGCAGGACGCTTTTGCATTTATGGACATTCATTCTGCTGGGGAGTTTGACCATGGTTCGATATCTATCGGCTGGCTTGAGCGCGTTCATTCTGTCGATCGGCGCAGCGGCCGCACAAAGTGCCCCGCCCTCCTATGAGGCCGACCCAACGGTCTACAAGGTCATTTTCGAAGATCAGAACTTCCGCGTGATTTCAGCGACTTGGAAGAAGGGCGTGACGGACAAGCAGCACTCCCACCCGGTTGCCTTTGTCACTTACGCGCTCGATGACTGTAAGGTGAAGGTCCATAACGTCGACGGCACGACGCGCGAGATCAAGGTCAAGGCCGGCGAGGCCCACACCGGTCCGATCACTGCGTCGCATGCAGCCGAAAATGTGACGGATGCGGATTGCCACGGTCTTTTGATCGAGCGCAAATAAGCAGCGCAAGAGAACTCCAGAACCGACCGCTTGCCCCTCGCCCTAGCCGGAGACGATCCGATGCGCCGTGCTGTTGCTTTGGCATTCGCCATTCCATGCCTCTTCCTCGGTGCGCCGGTGTCGTCCGGCCGCGCGGATGACATGGTCGATGCGCGGGAGCAGGTCTTCAGGACGGAGGCCGAAAAGGCCTTCATCCTTGATCAGATGCGGCTGCTTCTGAATTCAATCACTGAAATCGAGGAAGGGCTTGGGACCGGCGATATGGGCCTGGTCGCGCGCGAAGCCGCCGCGCGGGGCCGGAAGGCCAACCTGACGCTGGCGCGGCCGCCCTCGTTGGCGGCCAAGGAAAGCGAGGCCTGGAAGTTGATGTTTCTGTCGGTGAGGAATGGCTTCGATGCGCTCGCCGATCAAGCCCGCGCCAATGCACCGGCGGCGACGATCAACAAGTCGCTTGCCGATATCATGCGCAACTGCGTCGCCTGCCATCAGACCTACCGCATCGAGGTAAAGGCCCAGTAGCCGCAATCCTCCGGCGGACATCGGACGGCGCGCGTGAATCGCCCGTGGCCCGCACCCATCCTCCACCTGGCATCAACCGATTGGCCGAGGCGGCCTTTCGCTTTTGGTCCTCGGCAGATGCCCGCGCTTAGCGGCCGCGGATCATGCGCCACGCAAACAGCAGAAGCACCGCGCCGATCGCTGCGGAAACGAGCGTCCGCCAGAAGCCGAAGACTGGCACTTCCGCGATTTCGGCAAGCTTGGCGCCGACGAACGACCCGGCGATGCCGACAAGGATATTGGTGAAGATGCCGTGGTCGGACGACGTCACCCGCTCCGCGATCCAGCCGGCGATGGCGCCGATCAGAAGCATGGTAAAGAAGCCGACTCCCGGCTGGCTGAAAAAGGCCTGAGCTTCGTTCATTGATAGTCCTTGCACAAACTGTCCGGTCACATTGCGTTATACCGGACCTCGCACAGGACAGTTAGGCTTTCGTGAGCGAAAGTCGTGCAAATCTGATTGAGAGCGGCCATCAGTACATTAGCCCTTACCAAACATACCGCACACGACCGGTGCCCGCGTAAGTCTGCGTCCGCTCGGAGAATTCACCGTCAAACTTCGCCATCAGCGACCAGCCCTTGCCCATCATCCATTCTGATCCGGCAGCGACCAGCGCCAGGTCGCGGGCGGGCGTCACACCGCCGACCCCAAACGCCGGGATAGCAAAACCGGAAAACGAAGCTGCAATCGTCGGATCGCTATATTCATCGTGGCCGTAGGCGATCTTGCCGAACGCGCGCAGGCTGCCGCCACTTGGCAGACTCCATGTCTTGTCGAGGCGGCTGCCGGCTTCCGAGCGGACGACCCACGCATCGCGCGACGCGAACGCCAGCGCGAATGCGCCTACGCCTGCCGATGCGGTCTCGGTATAGGACGGCGTGGTGTAGAACTGCGACTGGATCGCGACATAGGGCGTCAGACGCATACCTTCGGGAACCTGAAAGTGCCGCCCGAGTTCGAACCGCCCGCCGAAATTCTGCACGTTGAACTTCGCATCGAACTGATCCGCGCCGACCGTCCGATTGGTTGTCGTCCAATAATTGCCGAAGCTCAAAGCGCCGGAGAGATAATACGACGTGTTGAAACCATGCGCGCCATAGACACCGACGAGGAGTGCATCGCTGCGGCCGCCGCCGTTGTTATCTGACACCGACCACGATGTTCCGCCACCCGCAAGCGAAAAACCGATCATCGAGTTCGGCGAGAATTTGTAATCGACGCCGGCGGCAAAACCTCCGACCGTCGTTGATGTATCTGAAATGCCGAGTGTGGACACGCCGCTGCTCTTGTTGCCGCCGCCGAAAGCCGCGCCCCACATGCTGTAGCGTGGCTCATAACCGTTCGGCGCTTTGTTGAACTTGGCGAAGGCAGACGCGACGCCCGCGGGCACGTTCGACGGGCGCTCCGGTGCAAAGCCGATGGCTGAAGCGCCACCGCGATCGGTGACAAACGGATCGGTCAGCACATTCAGGTACTGGTGCATCAGTTGGACGACGCCCTGCTGCGCCTCGATGCCGTTCTGGCCCGCGACGGGAAGACCGGGGATAATCGTTGCCGTAAAGGCGAGATCGAGATTGGGCGACCCCCAGCTCTGGCCGAGCAATCCAGCCAGGGTGGGACTCGATTGCGTGACAAAATTTCCTCCCGAATAGGCCGAGCCGCCCATATATCCAAACCGATAAAGTCCGGCGGCCTGAGCGCCGACCGAACTCGTGGTCACGAACAGAGCATATTGCTGGCCCGGCGAAAGAACCACGCCGCCGCCGGTATTGATCGTCATCTGCGCAAATGCTCCGGCGGTCGCCGGAGCCGTCATCACCCCCGACGTAAACAGGGCGCTGCCGACCATACTGCTTGTGACCGGATCCCATTGATAAACGTACGCCCGATATTGCTGGGGTACTCCCGAGTCTTGAATTACTTCAAATGAGAAACTCGACAGGCGCGAAGGCGCGCTTCCGGCGGTAATGCTCTGGCCGAACGCTGTCTGACCTCCTCCGGAGCCCCAAAAAGAAAGCGCTTGAGTGCCGTTCCATGAGGGACGAGTGTCGATGGACTGCGCAAATGCGGGAGCGCCGAGCACCGCAAGCAGCGCGGTGCCGAGCATCGCGCGCCGCAATCCGAACTTAACCCGAAGCCGTATCACATAAGGCGCACCGACCAGCGCCCGGCGGCGGTTGATATTGCCGCCGCTTTTCAATCTTTTGCTCATTTCAACACCCCGGCCCCTTCGCTCGGCTGCGCGCAAGCAACCCGACTCCGGGGGCAAAATAGGCAAAGCACTCGGCGGTGAAAAATCATCAGTACGAATAGCAACCATAGTTCTGATGAATGATCCGCAGCAGGGTCGCAAACCACGAATACGGCTCTGCAATCATGATGTTACCTACACGAGCGGGAACGAGACGCTTGGAAAATGCGGCGGTTTCAGGTTTATGTATCAAGTCCATGAATATGTCTGTCCTGCACATAGAAAACCGCGACAGTGTCCGCCAATTTGCGCAATATCGATCTCAATCTGCTGATCGTTTTTGAAGCCGTATTCTCCACCGGAAATATCAGCCACGCCGCCAGACAGCTCGCGCTTAGTCAGCCTGCGGTCTCCAACGCGCTGACGCGGCTGCGCGAGCATTTCGACGATCCGCTGTTCGTGCGGTCCGGACGCGGCGTAAAGCCGACCAACCGCTCGCTGCAGATGATCGCGCCGGTACGCGAAGCACTGCAGCTGATCCGGCGCCAGCTCGACGGCGGGCAAAGTATCGACCTGGCCACCTATCAGCGCAAATTTCGTATCGTGATGGTCGATACGCTGGAGCCGGTGCTGATGCCGCCGCTGCTGCGCGATATATCCGGACATGCGCCGCACGTTTCGATCGAGTCGCGTCCGGCGTGGAATTCCAGAGTATCGGAGGAGATCGTCGCCGGCACACTCGACCTTGCCTGCCATACGTTTCCGATCAGCGCTCCGGGATTGATGATCTCCACGATCTGCGACTGCGATCACATCGTTGTCGCCCGCCGTGATCATCCGCGCATCGGCAAGACTCTCGACGCCAAGACATTCATGTCGCTCGGCCATCTCGCGCTGATCGGCGAATTGCGTGGCCACGCCAATATCGACCGCGACATCACCTCGCGCGGCGGCATACGCAACATTGTCTATGAAGTGAACAAGGTCTGGTCGATGCCCGCCATCGTGGGCAGCACCGACCTCGTCTGCGTATTGCCGCGCCGGTTTGCGGAGCTGATGGCACCGCTGTTCGGGCTGGAGATCTACGATTCACCAGTACCGATTTCGGATCAGTCCTACCACATGATCTGGCACGAGAAGAACAACGACGATCCGGGCCACAAATGGCTGCGCGAAACGCTGATGCGGAATTTTCAAGCCGGTACCGCAGCGAGCTACCCGATGAAGCCGTCAAAGCCTTCAAAAGCCAGAAGGCCCAGGCCTTGAAGTCATCCCGGTTCGTTTTCAGCGTTCACGACAGAAATCGCGAACCGACTTTCATTGTACTGGACGACAGATCGACGATGTCTCTCTGCGCATTGACGCTCTCGCAAGCAATATCCCGTAGCCCACACCGCGGTCACAACAAGAAGCGCAGAGATCCGACCTGGAGATCATCGGCGCGTCCCGATCGACTCACATGTTCAGCACGCGGCCATAGGCGTCGAGCACCGCTTCCTTCATCGTTTCCGAAATGGTCGGATGCGGGAAGATAGTGTGGAACAGTTCTTCCTCGGTGGTCTCGAGGTTCATGGCCACCACGAAGCCCTGGATCAGTTCGGTGACTTCCGACCCGACCATGTGGGCCCCGAGCAACTGCCCGGTCTTCTTGTCGAACACCACCTTGACCATGCCCTGATCTTCGCCCTGCGCGATGGCCTTGCCGTTGCCGACGAACGGGAAGCGGCCGACGCGGATATCCTTGCCCGCTTCCTTCGCCTTCGCCTCGGTGAGACCGACCGATGCGATCTGCGGATGGCAATACGTGCAGCCCGGGATCAGCAGCTTGTCCATCGGATGCGGATGCATCCCCTTGATGGCCTCGACGCAGATGATGCCTTCGTGCTCGGCCTTGTGCGCGAGCATCGGCGGACCGGCGACATCGCCGATAGCATAGATGCCGGGCACATTGGTCTTGCCGTATCCGTCGATGACGATGCAGCCGCGGTCGGTTTTCACACCGAGCTTCTCGAGCCCGAAGCCTTCGATGTTGCCGACCACGCCGACCGCCGAGATCACGCGATCCACCTCGATCTGCACCGGCTTCTTGCCGTCATCGATGGTGGCGACGACGCTGTCGGCCTTCTTGTCGAGCTTGGTGACCTTGGTGTTGGACCTCACCTTGATGCCCTGCTTCTCGAACTGCTTGCGCGCGAAACCTGCGATCTCGGCGTCTTCCACCGGCAATATCTGCGGCAGCACTTCGACCACCGTTACGTCCGCACCCATGGTGCGATAGAACGATGCGAACTCTATGCCGATGGCGCCTGAGCCCACCACCAGCAACGATTTCGGCATTTTGTCCGGGTTCATCGCCTCGAAATAGGTCCAGACCAGCTTCTTGTCCGGCTCCAGGCCCGGCAGCACGCGCGGGCGCGCGCCGGTGGCGACGATGATATGTTTGGCTGTGTACGCGCCCTCGCCCAGCGATCCCTTCGGCGGTTCGGCCGCCGACTTCTTCACCGTGAACTTGCCCGGCGCGTCCAGCGTCGCCTCGCCCCAGATGATCGAAATCTTGTTCTTCTTCATCAGGAATTCGACGCCGCCATTGAGGCGCTTCACCACTCCGCGCGAGCGCGCGATCACCGCCTTTGGATCGAACGAGACGTTGTCCGCCGACAGGCCGTAGTCCTTGGCGTGCTTCATGTAGTGATAGATTTCCGCCGAGCGCAGCAGCGCCTTGGTCGGGATGCAGCCCCAGTTGTTACAGATGCCGCCCAGATAGGCCTTCTCGACAATGGCGGTCTTGAAACCAAGCTGCGCCGCGCGAATAGCCGTGACGTAACCGCCCGGCCCCGATCCGATCACGACGACGTCGAAGGATGTATCAGCCATAGCTAAACGCTTTTCTTGCTTCCCTCTCCCCCTGTGGGAGAGGGTGGCGAGCGAAGCTCGCCGGGTGAGGGGGAATTTGACGCCGCAGCCAAAATGACCTCAGCGACGCCGCTTGGATTTTGAAGGATCTCGTTGTTCCAGAATCTCAATACACGAAAGCCCCGAGCCTCCAGATCGTGATCGCGAGCCGCATCTCGCGCGCTATCGGCGTGCTGGCTTCCATCGGCTTCGACAACAAGATGCCTGTCGAACGACACGAAATCTGCAATCCATTCGCCGATCGGCGCCTGCCGTCTGAATTTCATATCCGCCAGTCTGCGGGCTCGCAGCAATCGCCACAATGCAATTTCAGCGTCAGTCGCATTAACACGAAGCGTCTTTGCGAATATTCGCTTCGACTGCGTTACGCGTTGGCGCATGCCCCCTCACCCGGCAGCCTCCGGCTGCCACCCTCTCCCACGAGGGGAGAGGGAAAAGAAATTACACGACCATCATCACCGGGTTTTCGATCAGCTTCTTGAACGCCGTGATCAGCTCGGCGCCGAGGGCGCCGTCGATGGCGCGGTGATCGCACGACAGCGTCACGCTCATCATCGACGCTGCGACGATCTGACCGTTGCGCACAACCGCACGCTCCTCACCCGTTCCGACCGCAAGGATCGACGACTGAGGCGGATTGATCACCGCAGTAAAGTCCTTGATGCCGTACATGCCGAGGTTCGACACCGACGATGTGCCGCCCTGATATTCGTTCGGCTTGAGCTTCTTCGCCTTTGCGCGCGCGGCCAGATCCTTCATCTCGTTGGAAATCGCCGACAGGGTCTTGATTTCGGCCTGGCGAATAATCGGGGTAATCAGGCCGAATGGCAGCGCCACTGCGACGCCGATGTCCGAATGCTTGTGGCGAAGCATCGCCGCTTCGGTCCATGACACGTTCGCCTCGGGGATTTTCTGCAGCGCTATTCCCATCGCCTTGATGACGAAATCGTTGACCGAGAGCTTGTAGAGCGGCTTGCCGTCTGCATTCTTGCCCGCCGCGGCGTTGATCTCTTCGCGCGCCGCGTTGAGCTTGCCGAGATCGCAGTCCACCGTGAGATAGAACGTCGGCATCGAATTGGTCGCAGCGGTGAGACGCTGCGCGATGGTCCGGCGCATCGAGTCGTGCGGTATGCTCTCGTAACCGCCCTCCTCATACAGCGCGAGAATCTGCTGGTCCGACATCGCAGGTGCACTGACGGCACCGGTGGCCGCGGCGGGAGCGCCTGCGCTGGCTGCGAGCTTGAGGCCCTTCCCGGACTTCGCCTGATCGATGTCGCGCGCAACCACGCGGCCATGCGGCCCCGAACCGGTGACGCGGGACAGATCGATCCCGGCTTCCTTGGCAAGACGCCGCGCCAGTGGCGATGAGAACACACGCGCGCCGTTGCTTGGTGCGGGAGCAGCGGCCGCGGCCGGTGCAGCCGCAGGTTTTGCAGGCGCGGATGCAGCAGCCGGTGCCGGTGCTGCGGCAGGCGCAGCGGCTTTCGGCGCATCAGCTTTTGGTGCTTCGGATTTCGTAGCAGGCGAAGCCGATGCGGCTCCCGCTCCCGCAGCCTTCACGTCTTCGCCGTCACCGGCGAGAACTGCGATAACGTTGTTGACCGGAACGTCCTGTGTGCCTTCCGGCACCAGAATTTTCGCGATGGTGCCTTCATCGACGGCTTCGACTTCCATCGTCGCCTTGTCGGTCTCGATCTCGGCGATCACGTCGCCGGACTTGACCTTGTCGCCCTCTTTCTTGAGCCACTTGGCAAGGTTGCCCTTCTCCATCGTGGGCGACAGCGCGGGCATCAGAATGTTGATCGGCATAATCCTGTTCCCGGCTCTCTCAGCGATACATCACGGCTTTGGCCGCATCGACGACTTCAGCCACCGACGGCAGCGCCAGCTTTTCGAGATTGGCGGCGTAAGGCATCGGCACATCCTTGCCCGACACGCGCGCCACCGGCGCATCGAGATAATCGAAGGCCTGCTCCATGATCCGCGCCGCGATTTCAGCGCCGACACCGGACTGCTGCCAGCCTTCCTCGACCGCGACCGCGCGCCCAGTCTTCTTGACTGAATTGATGATCGTCTCGGTGTCGAGCGGACGCAGCGTGCGCAGGTCGATGACCTCCGCTTCGATGCCCTCCTTGGCGAGTTCATCGGCGGCATGCAGCGCGTAGGTCATGCCGTTCGACCACGCGATCAGCGTGACATCCTTGCCCGCGCGCGCGATGCGCGCCTTGCCGATGGGTACAACGTAATCGTCGAGCTTCGGCACATCGCCGGAATGACCATAGAGGATTTCGTTCTCGAGGAAGATCACCGGGTTCGGATCGCGGATTGCGGCTTTCAGCAAACCCTTCGCGTCCGCCGCGGAATACGGCGAGACCACCTTGAGGCCCGGAATCTGCGAATACCACGCCGAATAGTCCTGGCTGTGCTGGGCCGCCACGCGCGCGGCCGCGCCGTTCGGGCCGCGGAACACAATTGAGCAGCCCATCTGCCCGCCGGACATGTAGAGCGTCTTCGCGGCGGAGTTGATGATCTGGTCGATCGCCTGCATCGCGAAGTTGAAGGTCATGAATTCCACGATGGGTTTCAATCCGGCCATCGCCGCGCCGACGCCAACACCGGCAAAGCCGTGCTCAGTGATCGGGGTATCGATCACGCGGCGTTCGCCGAATTCCTGCAACAGGCCCTGCGTGATCTTGTAGGCGCCCTGATACTCGGCGACTTCCTCGCCCATGACGAACACGTCTTCGTCGCGGCGCATTTCCTCGGCCATGGCATCGCGGAGAGCTTCGCGCACCGTCATCTTTACCATTTCGGTGCCGGGCGGCACTTCCGGATCGGCCTCGGCAATCGGAGCCGGTGACTGCAAAACGCCCGGCGTGGCGGGCGCCTTGGCTTCGGCAGCGGCAGGCGGTGCGGATTCAGCGGCCTTCTGCTGCGCTGCTGGTGCAGCAGCAGCTTTTCCAAGATCGGCGGCGCTTTCGCCGTCGGCAAGAATGGTGGCGATCGGCGTGTTGACCGCAACGTCGCTGGTGCCTTCGGGGATCAAAATCTTGCCGAGCGTGCCTTCGTCGGTCGCTTCGACTTCCATCGTCGCTTTGTCGGTTTCGATCTCGGCGATCACATCGCCGGACTTGATGGCTTCACCCTCTTTCTTGAGCCACTTGGAGAGATTGCCTTTCTCCATGGTGGGCGAAAGCGCGGGCATCAGAACTTGAATCGGCATGGTTGCTCCGGACTCTTTCGCAGGCTTAACGGTAAATGTCGGTGTAAAGCTCGGACACGGGCGGCTCCGGCGTGTGCTGCGCGAAATCCGCTGCCTCGTTGACGATCTCGCGAACCTCGCCGTCGATCCCCTTCAGGTCCTGCTCGCTGACCTTGAGCTCGAGCAGGCGCTGGCGCACCTGCTCGATCGGGTCGCTGTCATGACGCACCTTGTCCACTTCCTCGCGGGTCCGGTACTTCGCAGGATCGGACATCGAATGGCCGCGGTAACGGTAGGTCTGCATTTCGAGGATGTACGGCCCATTGCCCTCGCGGCACCATTGCACCGCCTTGTCGCCCGCGGCCTTTACGGCGCGAACGTCCATGCCGTCCACCTGTTCGCCGGGAATGTTGAATGACGCGCCCCGCTTGGAGAAATCGGTCTGTGCCGACGAACGGGTCACTGACGTGCCCATCGCGTAACGGTTGTTCTCGATGACGTAGATCACGGGAAGCTTCCACAGCTCCGCCATGTTGAAGCTTTCGTAGACCTGGCCCTGATTGGCTGCGCCGTCGCCGAAATAGGCGATGCTGACATTCTTGTTGCCGCGATAGCGGTTGGCGAAAGCGAGGCCGGTGCCGAGCGGAACCTGCGCGCCGACGATGCCATGGCCGCCATAGAAGTTCTTCTCCTTGCTGAACATGTGCATGGAGCCGCCCTTGCCCTTGGAATAGCCGGCTTCGCGTCCCGTCAGCTCGGCCATCACGCCCTTGGGGTCCATGCCGCAGGCCAGCATGTGGCCGTGATCGCGGTAGCTGGTGATGATCTGGTCGCCCTTCTCCAGCGACATCTGCATGCCGACCACGACCGCTTCCTGGCCGATATAGAGATGGCAGAAACCGCCAATGGCGCCCATGCCGTAGAGCTGGCCGGCCTTTTCCTCGAAACGGCGGATCAGCATCATCTCGCGAAACGCGTGAAGTTCCTGGTCCTTGCTGAACGTCAGATTGTTCGGATTGCGGGAGCCGTTGCCGGTAGCCTGGCCCACGTCCTGCGCGGCGGCGCTTTTCTTCGAAGAGGCCGATTCTTTTGGCGACATGTCACGTCCGGATGAGAGAGCGGGTACGATCTTCTCTACTCCAACTCACATCGCCATGAAAGGATTGCATGATGTCGCGTGCACGCGCACTTATCTCGCAACGCAGCGAACGCAACTTTAAAATGCAAAGCAGACGATTTTTGAAATTTGAAACCAGAGCGGTGGTTCGGACGTCCGCAAGGCTGCGGCGGCGCGTACCGTTGCGGATTGGCGAACCAAAATCACAATGGAATGATAGGTTCTGGTGTCATGAATCCGAAGTCTGGAATGAAGTGCTTTGGTAATCGGGCGAACTTCGGCTTCAAAAGGCTAGTTCTGACCGATCATCCGAACGAGATCACGCGGATGCACATAGTCGAGCTGGTAACGTGCGCGCTCGTCGAGCATGTCGGGATCGACTCGGTCTGAACGAAGCAGCGAAACGCGCTGTTCGGCCGCGATGCGCTCGGCCTTGAGCCGGGCCAGTTCGGCGGTCAGTTGCACGATTTCTTGATCGAGTTCCTGCCGCGCGTTGAGACCGTACTTGCCGGTGTAGGCATTGACCCCGAAATAGGCAATCAATGCCGCTGCGATCGTATAGAGCGCGAGGCCGGTCATGATTGCTTTGAGTCGCGAGCGTGAAACCATGCCCGCAAGATGGGACAGCCCGGTTAACCTATCGCTAACAACCGGGCTGACCCTTCATCACCGCGCCATCATTTCTTGATGCGATCGATCCAGGCTGCGAAGGCCGTGATGTAATCCCTCAGCACCTTCTCAAGAGCCTCCTTGGTCAGTTCGCCCTTGTCATCGAACGCGTCGCCCACCCCATTCAGATAGATTTCGGGCTGCTGCAGGATCGGTCCCGTAATACCGGGGAGAAGCGCCTTCAGGTGCATGGCCGCCGCAATGCCGCCGAGCGGTCCCGGTGAGTTCGCCACAATGCCGGTCGGTTTGCCGAGGAAAGAACTCTTGCCGTAGGGACGCGAGCCGACGTCGATGGCGTTCTTCAAGACGCCGGGAACGGAACGATTGTATTCCGGCGACACAAACAGAACAGCGTCGGACTTCTGAATTGTCTCGCGGAACGAAACCCAGTCCGCCGGCGGCGTCGCTTCCAGGTCCTGATTGAAGAACGACAGACCATGAAGAGTGACAATCTCAAGCTTGAGAGACGATGGAGCAACCTTGGCGAACGCCTTGGCGATCTTGAGCGAAAACGACTCCTTGCGGAGGCTGCCGACGATGACGGCGACGGAATGGGCCATAGAACGATCCTCTTAAGCAACAGGACAAAGGGAACCTGCGAAAGGCCCGATTAGCCTTCGGACAAAAAGGATGCAAGTGCATTAAATTCGGATCGCGAGATCGTGTTCCTTTATCCCAGCAGTTCGTCGTTGTGTTCTCCGAGCCGGGGCGCGCCAGAGTGCGGATGCGGGCGTTGCCCGTCAAACGAAATCGGGAGACCTACCACGGGCAACTCACTGCCGGGCAATGTGCGCATCAAGTCCGAAGCCTTGAACTGCTCGGTCTGTGACAATTCCACGATGGTGTTGACCGGACTGCACGGCACACCAACCGCCTCGAAGGCGGCCAGCCATTCCGCGCGTGTCTTGGTCAGCAGCACCGGCTTCAGCAAATCGATCAGCGTGTCGCGATGAACGAACCGGTCCCTGCCCTTGGCAAATCGCGGATCGGTACACCATTCAGGAAAACCGAGCACGGTGGCGAGCTTGTGAAACAGCCGGTCGTATCCGGCGGCGATCACCAGCGGATGGTCGGCGGTTTCGAACGCCTGATACGGCACAATGGTCGGCGTCGCCGCACCCGTTCGCGGTGCAAGCTCCTGTGTCACATGATAGGTCGCCAGCGAGGAGTCCACCCACGACGCCGCGCTGTCGAGCAACGAGGTATCGATCACGCAACCCTTGCCGGTGACGTGGCGCTGCTGAAGCGCAGCCAATGCGCCGATCACACACCACTGCGCGGTGGCCTTGTCGTTGATCGCGGGCGCGCAGAATGTCGGCGGATCGTCGCGCCGGCCGGTCTGCATCATCACGCCGCCATAGGCCTGCAGCAGCGGGTCGAATCCCGGCGCTTTCGACAGCGGCCCCTTCGGTCCGAACGCCCATATCGAACAGTAGATCAGCCGCGGATTCACCGCGTGCATATGCTCGGGGCCGATGCCGAGATCGTTGACCACACCCGAGCGCAGATTCTGGATCAGAATGTCGGCATCGCGCACGAGGGTCTTCAGCTTCTCGATATCGGCGGCGTTCTTCATGTCGAGCGTCACCGACCGCTTGTTGCGATTGGTGACGTGGAACATGATCGAGGCTTCCTCGATGAACGGAGGCCCCCAGCTTCGCGCGTCGTCGCCGCCATCGGGCTTCTCGATCTTGATCACGTCCGCGCCCATGTCGGCCATGATCGCACCGGCCAGCGGACCCGCGAGCGCCTGCCCGATTTCAATGACTTTAATTCCGGCAAGCGGACCGTTCATGGCGTCGTTCTCCCGCAACTTGATTAGCGGACGCCACTCAAGCGAGTGCGGCTTGCCAAGGCAAGCCGCAAGCGCGATATGAAAACGAAACCCAGCGTTGCACCGCTGAGGCTTGGCGCGAAGGAAAGTTTACGCAAGCGCCTTGAGCGCCGAGCGGCCCGCATAGACCGCCTGGTTGCCAAGTTCCTGCTCGATGCGCAGCAACTGGTTGTACTTGGCGGTACGGTCTGCGCGCGCCAGCGAACCGGTCTTGATCTGTCCACAATTGGTGGCGACGGCGAGGTCGGCAATGGTCGAGTCTTCCGTTTCACCCGAACGATGCGACATCACGGCGGTGTAGCCCGCCTTGTGCGCCATCTCGACAGCCGCGAGCGTCTCGGTGAGCGAGCCGATCTGGTTGACCTTCACCAGAATGGAATTGCCGAGGCCCTTCTTGATACCATCCGACAGACGCGTGACATTGGTCACGAACAGGTCGTCGCCGACGAGCTGGCACTTGCTTCCGATCAGGTCTGTCAGCTCCTTCCAGCCATCCATGTCGTCTTCGGCCATGCCGTCTTCGATCGACACGATCGGATAGCGCGAGACGAGATCGGCGAGATACTTCGCCTGCTCGGAGCGCGAGCGCGTTTTCTTCTCGCCCTCGTAGACATATGAGCCGTTCTTGAAGAACTCGGTCGAGGCGCAGTCGAGCGCCAGCATGATGTCGCCGCCCGCCTTGTAGCCGGCCTTGCCGATGGCGCTCATCACGAAATCGAGCGCAGCGTCCGCCGACGGCAGGTTTGGCGCAAAGCCGCCTTCGTCGCCGACATTGGTGTTGTGACCGGCCTTCTTCAGTTCGCCCTTGAGCGTGTGGAAAATCTCGGCGCCGCAACGCAGTCCTTCCGCAAAGTTCTTTGCGCCGACCGGCATCACCATGATTTCCTGGAAGTCGATCGGATTGTCCGCGTGCACGCCGCCGTTGACGATGTTCATCATCGGCACCGGAAGGGTGCGCGCCGAGGTGCCGCCGACATAACGATACAGCGGCATGCCGAGCGATTCCGCGGCGGCCTTGGCGACAGCCAGCGACACGCCAAGGATGGCGTTGGCGCCCAGCCGTCTCTTGTTCGGTGTTCCATCCAGATCGATCATGGTCTGGTCGATCTGGACCTGCTGCTCGGCCTCCATGCCGCCGATGGCATCGAAGATCTCGCCGTTGACCGCATCGACGGCCTTCTGCACGCCCTTGCCAAGATAACGGCCCTTGTCGCCGTCGCGCAGTTCGACGGCCTCATGCGCACCCGTGGAAGCGCCCGAGGGAACGGCCGCGCGGCCCAGCGAGCCGTCTTCCAGCACCACATCGACTTCGACGGTCGGGTTGCCGCGGCTGTCAAGAATTTCGCGGCCGATGATGTCGACGATTGCGGTCATGTGCGCCCTTTCAGGATCAGGTTCTGAGGTTTGGGGCAGCTTCTACAGGAACGCGCCGCGCCGGAAAAGACCATCCGAAGCCTTTGATCCCGTGACGTTTTGATCAGGACCGGCTATCAGACGGCAAACGGAGACACCTATGTCCAGAAAGCCTCGCGCGGCCAAGGCCGCCGGAACATCGCTGCAACTCGGCCAGCAGGTCGAAGCGCCCGCTTCGCCCGATACGGCCAAACTCGACCGGGTGCCGAATCCGCATACCGACACGAAGTATGTCGCACGTTTCACAATGCCGGAATTCACCTCGATCTGCCCGGTCACCGGCCAGCCGGATTTCGCCATTCTCGTCATCGATTACGTGCCGAACAAATGGCTCGTGGAATCGAAGTCGCTGAAGCTCTATCTCAACAGCTTCCGGAATGTCGGCTCGTTCCACGAGGACTGCACCGTGTCCATCGGCAAGCGGCTGACGAAACTATTGGCGCCGCGCTGGCTGCGGATCGGCGGATATTTCTATCCGCGCGGCGGCATGCCGATCGATGTGTTCTGGCAGGCCGGCAAGCTGCCGGCGACTGTTTGGGTGCCGGATCAGGGCGTCCCGCCCTATCGCGGGCGGGGTTAGATATCCGTCATTTCCGCCGGCTTCTGGTGAAGCAGGCGCGCCGCAACGATCCCGAGCACAAGGATGGCGACTGCGCTGATTATCAGCGTGGGGATTTTGCCGGCGTGTGACAGTGCGAAGCCGTACAGGATCGGCCCGACCGCCTGCCCCATGAAGAAGCAGAACGCATGGAGCGACAACGCCGAGGCGCGCGCTTCGGGCGCTAGATCGCTCGAGAACACCTGCAACGACCCGTGCAGCGAGTAGAATCCCCAGCCCATCAGAAGAAAGCAGATGGCCTGAATTTCCCAACGCGGCCCAATAGCAACGACGAGAAACTGAAGCGCCACCACAATAGCGCCGCCGACCATTAACCCGTTGACGCCAAAACGCGGCAGCATCCGGGACACGCTCGCGGTGTAGAGCAGACCGCCAACAGCGAACGCGGCGATCACCACACCGGGGATCGAGGCGCGCGTCTCGCCGAGTTCGAACAGAAACGCGGCGACGAACGGAAGCAGCCCGAGAACGCAAATTCCCTCGATAAACACGGCAATGAAAACAACGCGCGCGTTCGGGTTTTTCAGGATGGTGCGATAGCCGTCCTTGAGCGATTTCAAGCTCACGCCGCTTCGCGGACTGGTGACGCCGCCGCGGCGAAAGCCAATGAAGACTGCCACCGATGCAATCACCATGATCGCGCCGAGGACAGCCAAAACGCCGCGCCATCCCAGAAAATCGCCAATCACGCCTGCGGCCGTCGCGCCCAGCAGGTTTCCGGTCATCGCACCGGCGAGCACCCGGCCCAGCGCCACCTGCCTTTGCGCCGTCGGCACGAGATCGCTGGTCAGTCCGAACGCGATGGGAAATGTGCCCCCCGCCGCCATGCCGCACAGGACGCGCGACAGAAACAGCATCTCGAACGATGTCGCCATCGCGCCGACGATGTTTGCCGCACCCAGCAGGATCAGACACGCGATCATCAGCCGCGCCTTGCCGAACATGTCGGCGGCCGCGCCGAGAATGGGCTGCACAATGGCAAATGTGAAAGCGACCACGGCGGACAGGCTTGCGGCGGTCGCGACCGTCACGCCGAAACTATCGGCCACCAGCGGCAGCACCGGCTCCATCGCACGCGATGACAAGGCAGCGGCGAACGTCGTGGCGGCGATGATGTTGAGGATCGGCAGCATCAGGGATTCAATTGTCCCACGGATGCTGCGCGACGAGGTTGCATCAGCGTGTTTCGCTCTTGGCGAGCGCGTCGAAAGCCATCAGGTTCTTCACCAGAGCTTCAAAATCTTTCAGCGGCACCATGTTCGGACCATCCGACGGCGCGTTGTCCGGATCTGGATGCGTCTCGATGAAAACACCCGCCACACCGACCGCGACGGCGGCCCGCGCCAGCACAGGCACGAATTCGCGTTCGCCGCCGGATGAGGTCCCCTTGCCGCCCGGCTGCTGTACGGAATGGGTCGCATCGAAGATCACCGGCGCACCGGTGGTGCGCGCGAGGATCGGCAGCGCCCGCATGTCGGACACCAGCGTGTTGTAGCCGAACGATGCGCCGCGTTCGGTCACCATGACGTTGGGATTGCCCCCGCCAGTGATCTTGCCAACAACATTGGCCATGTCCCACGGCGCCAGAAACTGGCCCTTCTTGACGTTGACCACCTTGCCGGTTGCGGCCGCGGCCAGCAGCAGGTCCGTCTGCCGGCAGAGAAACGCGGGTATCTGCAACACGTCGACCACTTCGGCGACCTGCGCGCATTGCTCGATCTCATGCACATCGGTCAGCACGGGCAGACCGAGGGTTTCGCGAATCTCCGCGAAGATCGGCAGCGCTTTCTCAAGCCCCATGCCGCGCGCGCCGGACGCGCTGGTGCGGTTGGCCTTGTCGAACGAGGTCTTGTAGACGAGGCCGATCTTGAGACGAGCGGCGATCTCCTTCAGCGCGGACGCGACTTCCAGCCCATGCGCGCGGCTCTCCAACTGGCATGGCCCGGCGATCACCGCCAATGGCAATGCGTTGCCGAATTTGACGTTGCCTGCGGAAACCACCGGGGCCGCGGAAATCTTGGCGTTCAAAGGGTGTCCCTTTTCAGAAAATCGGTTGGACCATGCCGGTGAGGGAGTGCCCGATCAAGTCCGGCCCGTCAAATCTTCGACGGGGCCTCGAATATCAGGGTTGCGCCAAAAGCTGCCCCGGACGGCACCACCAGCCGGCCGATATGGCGATGCGAGGCCACCCCGCCACTTTTGAGGACCCGCTCGGTAGCGTCGATGTCCGGCACCGCAAGGCGCAGGCCTTTGATCGAAGCGCCCTCGCCGTCCAGTTTCGGCAAGGTTCCAAACTGGTCGCGGAACGACACCGCCTCGATGATCTCGACATCGCCGCGCGGCGTGTTTGCGGTGACGCCGATCGAACTCGAATGGAGATCGCGCACCCCGGTCAGTGCACCGAGGAAAATATGATGATCGGTCGGATTGTCGGCGACGAGGACCGCGCCGAGCACACCGCTCGCGCGATTGGCGTGCTGCTGATAGTCCGCATTCCAGAACGCGGCCGGATTGTGCTGCTTGCAGGTGAAGAACGTCGTGTGGGGCGACAGTGCATCCCGCGCGAAGGCGAGCGAAAAACCGACAGTCGTGGAGCTTCCATCCGGTCGTTTTGCCTCGCGCGAAAACGGCAGTGACTTCGAGGCACCAATGCCATGTCGCGCGAAGTCCGCGACATCGGCCTCGCTGTCGGTGCTTTCAAGCACCAGCATCGAGAAGCCGTCGTCGCGCGCGATCGCCTCGCGGTTCGGAGCGCCGAAATGCAGCGACAGGCCGTCGTCTCCGAGCTTCTCGGGTTCGGCGACCGTCAGAACCTCGATGAAGAAGCCGGGAAACTGCACGACATGATTATGTGTGCCCCACGGATGCACATTGCGCGCGCCGACCCTGAAGCCGGCGCGGCGATAGAAGTCCGCCGCCGCATCGAGATCGCGGACGGCATGGACGATATGATCGAGACCGCGAGGCATGACCGGTGCGCGAGACGCGCCCTCACTTCACCGCGGAGAAGGCCGTCGGCGCCAGGAACTGGCTGGTGATGTTCTCGACGATCTGACCGTTCTTCTCGGTTTCGGCGCGCGTGGATATCCAGACCGGGTCGGTTTGGAACGCGCCCCATTTCTGCTCGCGCTCCGCCAGTGAATCCCACGCAAGGAAGTACGTCAGTTCCTGACTGGACTGGCCGACCACCGTTGTGAAAAAGCCGGCCTGACGGATGCCGTGCTTTTCCCAGATCTTCAGCGTGTGATTCTCGAAGCGCTTCACCAGATCCGGAAGTCGCCCCGGGACACAGCGATAAACGCGCATTTCATAGATCTTGCTCATGGGCCCTCTTGTTGATTGATGGCGCTCCCTAGCGGAATCGAACCGCGCCGACTGTGATTATGCAGGCTCTCCAGAACCGGCATATAGTCGCCTGCGCGATCCGTTATCAAGCGCTTCCCGGCGATGGGACCAATGCGAGAATTGTCATGCAAAAGATCGTGCGTTGTTTGACACTGGCCGTCGTCGCATCCGGCTTGATAACTTCGGGTTTTGCCCGAGCCCGGTCACCCGGAACGCCCAGCGTGGTCACCGGCGGCGCGAACGGCGTGACCTTCAACGGCCAAGCCTGCGGCTGTCACGATCAGCTCCCAGCGTAACGAGCCGTGACCAGATTGAGATCAAAGGCCTCTTTCTCCGTGAGCCAGCGGATGTCCTTGCTCGCAGTCATCGCCTGCATGATGGAAGGCGAAACGCCCATCTCCGTCATGTAATCGAGAATGATGCCGGTGGTGCGCTGGGTACGCGACACGATATCTCCCGCGGACTCTTCGCCTTTCGCTCCTGTGCTGCTGAACTGATGCACGCCGAGCATCGACCGCGGCATGGCCTCCCGGATCTTGCCTCCCGCGAAAACGAAGACGCACGCGCTGGCGCAACGCGCAGGTTGCGGGCGTCCGCTGGAATCGACCCTCCCCACCACCGTCGTCAGTCCGCGCGAACGGACCACTGCACCCATGATCAATCCCTGATCGAGTGAGCCGCCCGGCGACGACAGGAAGACGACATCTCCGCCTGTCAGTTTGGCTGCATCGAGCTGTTCGCGGAACCAGCCTGCGGCGGCAGGCCCGATCTGCCCCTGAATTGCGAGTCCCTTGCGGCCGTCTGCCATGGTGACAACCGTTGCCGTCATGCTCGGCGAACCGAAAAGATCACTCCAGTACGACCACGCACCCGGCGAAGAAAGATCTCGATACGCACTCACGCCGTAGGTTGCGATCAGCAGCACCACGAACAGAACAGACCACAGCGATCTTCGGCTGCGCGGGACGGACTGGTTTTCCTGCGGCGCCGGCGCATCGCCCGCAGGCTTGCCCCACGGCCGCGCGGTTTGGTCGCCTTCAAGCCCTGGAGGTTTGATCTTCGGAATCATGCCGCTTCGATCTCGCCAGTTTTGCCGTTGTTCAAACGGCTCAGGAGAACCGCTCCCACGCGGCCTGACGCGACACGCCGAGCGCCTAGCTGGACTAAACCAGCCGGCTCTGAACCATCGCCGCCTGCACGAACGAGGCGAACAGCGGATGCGGCTCGAACGGACGCGATTTCAGTTCGGGGTGGTACTGCACCCCGATGAACCACGGATGATCCTCGTACTCGACGATTTCCGGCAGCACGCCGTCAGGCGACATGCCCGAGAAGCGCAGGCCATGCTGTTCGAGACGGTCCTTGTAGGCGGTGTTGACCTCGTAGCGGTGACGATGCCGCTCGGAAATTTCCAGCGCCCCGCCGTAAACTTCCGAGACGCGGCTGCCCTTCTTGAGCGAGGCGGGATAAGCGCCGAGCCGCATGGTGCCGCCGAGATCGCCGGCCTTGCTGCGCTTTTCAAGTTCATTGCCGCGCAGCCATTCGGTCATCAGGCCGACCAGGGGCTCCTTCGTCGCACCGAACTCTGTCGAATTGGCATCCTCGATGCCGACCAGATTGCGTGCGGCCTCGATCACCGCCATCTGCATGCCGAAGCAGATGCCGAAATACGGCACATCACGCTCGCGCGCGAACCGCGCCGCCTTGATCTTGCCTTCCGCACCGCGCTGGCCGAAGCCGCCCGGCACCAGAATGCCGTTGACGTGTTCGAGGAACGGCGCGGGATCTTCGTTCTCGAAAACCTCGGACTCGATCCAGTCGAGATTGACCTTCACCTTGTTGGCGATGCCCCCGTGCGACAACGCCTCGATCAGCGACTTGTAGGCGTCCTTCATGCCGGTGTACTTGCCGACGATGGCAATGGTCACCTGGCCTTCGGGATTGCGGACACGCTCGTTGATGGTGTGCCAGCTTTCCAGCTTGGGCGGCTTGATATCGACGATGCCGAATGCGGCGAGCACTTCGTCGTCGAGACCGGCGGCGTGATAGGCCTCGGGCACCGCGTAGATGTTGTCGACGTCCCGCGCCTCTATGACGGCGGATTCGCGGACATTGCAGAACAGCGCCAGCTTGCGGCGCTCTTCCTTCGGAATCTCGCGATCGGTGCGGCACAGCAGGATATCGGGCTGGATGCCGATGGAGCGCAGTTCCTTGACCGAGTGCTGGGTCGGCTTGGTCTTCAATTCGCCAGCACTTGGAATGTAAGGCAGCAGGGTCAGGTGGATGTAGATCACTTCACCGCGCGGCAGGTCGTTCTTGACCTGACGGATCGCCTCGAAGAACGGCAGGCCTTCGATGTCGCCGACGGTGCCGCCGACTTCGCACAGCACGAAGTCGTAGTCTTCGTTGCCGCCGAGGATGAATTCCTTGATGGCGTTGGTGACATGCGGAATCACCTGCACGGTTGCGCCGAGATAGTCGCCGCGGCGTTCCTTGTTCAGGATGTCCTGATAAATGCGCCCCGTGGTGATATTGTCCTGCTTCGTCGCAGGACGGCCGGTGAAGCGCTCGTAGTGACCGAGATCGAGATCGGTCTCGGCGCCGTCATCGGTGACAAACACTTCGCCGTGCTGATACGGCGACATCGTTCCGGGATCTAGATTGAGATAGGGATCGAGCTTGCGAAGGCGGACCTTGTAGCCTCGTGACTGCAGAACAGCGCCGAGCGCTGCTGAAGCCAGACCCTTGCCGAGCGAGGAGACCACGCCGCCGGTGATGAAAATATACCGCGTCATGGGACTCTACCTTTATCTCCGCCGGTGTGATTCGCAAAACTAAACCCACGCGCACGCCGATAAATCGCGACGCTGTGGGTGACTTCGATATGTGAGTTCAGTCAGGTACTTGGAAGGCAACTCTAAGACTTGCAGGCAAGCAGCTTACGCATGGCTGCAAGTCTTGTCGTCGCAACAGCACTACTTCGACTGCGGGGCCTGCGGAGCGGACGGCGCTTCAGGCTTCTTGAGAGAATCCAGCAGACCGCCAGCAGGCGCGGCCGGAGCACCAGGCTGCGAGATCGGCGCAGGGCTGGTGTTGAGGATCGAGGCAGGTTTGCGGTCGTAGCTCGCAAGCCACGACAGAACCAGGCTTGTCACGAAGAAGCCTGCCGCCAGGATGGCAGTGGTGCGTGTGAGCAGGTTGGTCGTTCCGCGGCTCGACATGAATCCGCCGCCGCCCCCGCCGCCGACACCAAGGCCGCCACCTTCGGATCGCTGCAACAGTACGACGCCGATCAGGCCCAGCACGAGCATAAGATGAATGACAATAATGACAGTCTGCATCGTTACCTTCCGTCACAAGCCTCCAGCGCCGGGAGCCGGTCGCGTCGGTGCTTGCGGGGGTTGAAGTTGCGCGGTCTGTACACGATTGCAGGGGGCATTGTCACCCCCGATGGACCGCTTCGAGACCATGGGATTTAGGGGCACGCAGCAGCAATCGCAAGGAAATCAGCAGCTTTCAGGCTGGCTCCGCCTACCAGCGCCCCGTCGACATTGGCGACAGCCATCAATTCGGCGGCGTTCGACGGCTTTACCGAGCCTCCGTAGAGAATCCGGACGGAATCGCCCTCGCCCTTGAACCGGTCCTTCAGCTTGCCCCGGATAAACCCATGGACTTCCTCGACATCCTTCGCTGTCGGGGTCCGGCCGGTTCCAATGGCCCACACCGGCTCATAGGCGACCACCAGATTGGCTGCGGTAGTCCCGTCCGGTAGCGATCCGGCCAACTGACGCCCGACCACATCGAGCGCCTGTCCGGCGTCACGCTCGGCCTGTGTTTCGCCGACACAGACGATGGCGACAACGCCCGCACGCCACGCCGCCTCTGCCTTCTCGCGAACAAGCGCATCGCTCTCATGGTGATCCGTGCGGCGTTCGGAGTGGCCAACGATAATGGCGGTTGCGCCGGCATCCGCCAGCATCTCCGCCGAAATATCGCCGGTATGCGGGCCGGACGGCGCCGGATGACAATCCTGTGCACCAATTGCGACTTTCGATCCGGTGACCACTGCCGCGGCCGTGAAGAGCAGTGTCGCGGGAGGACAGATCAGAAGATCGGCCTTGCGCCACACCTTTTCAGCACCCTGTCCGATGGCGGCGAGTTCGTTCGCCGAGGCCTTGAGGCCGTTCATCTTCCAGTTCCCCGCGATCAGCGGACGGCGCTTGTCGGTCATATTTGATCTCGCATCATATTTATCGGGATTATCGGGCAGTGCGGCCGATCTGCGCTAGCAGAGCGTTATCGGAGATGCCAGTTCCGAGGCCTTATTTCCACACGGCGGTTCCGGTTTTTCCCTATCCGCGCCATTAACCGCGCTGAAGCGTCGCCTTCACCATGGTTGCTAGGGAACCAGCACCCCTTTATATGTTGGCGAAACAACGCGGTAATGCCTCTGCGGCCGGCCGCTCCACCCCCCGAACATCAAGTTGGACCCATGCTCCGAGGAATGCGCAAAGCCTCATCGAATTGGCTCGGCAAGACGGTGATGTCCGTCCTGTTCGGCGTGCTGATCATCAGTTTCGGTGTCTGGGGCATCGCCGACATCTTCAAGGGATTCGGACAGTCGTCGCTCGCCAAGATCGGCAGCACCGAAATCACCACCGAACAGTTCCGGAATCTGTTCACCGACAAGGTTCAGCAGATCGGACGCCGGTTCGGCCGTCCGCTGACCATGGAGCAGGCACGCCAGTTCGGCCTCGACCGTCAGGTGCTTCAGGAGGTCATCTCCGACGCCGCGCTGGACGAGACCGCGCGCCGCATGGGGCTCGGCCAGTCGGATGCCGATATCGTGCGCGCCATCTCGAGCGACCCGACCTTCAAGGGGCTCGACGGCAAATTCGATCATGACCGGTTCCTGCAGACGATCCGCCAGGCCGGCTACACCGAACAGCGCTTCATTGCCGAGCAGCGCCGCATCGCAATGCGCCGCCAGCTCACGGGCACGGTCGTTGCGGGCCTCGAGCCGCCGAAGACCCAGGTCGAGGCGCTGGTCCGTTTCCAGAACGAGCAGCGCTCGGCCAGCTACGTCAAACTGGCAGCCGCTCAGGCGGGAACCATCGCGCCGCCCTCACCCGAAGCGTTGGCGGCGTATTTCGACGAGCGCAAGCAACTGTTCAGGGCGCCGGAATATCGCAAGATTGCGGTGCTCGCTCTGACGCCCGACGAACTCGCCAAGTCGATCACCGTATCTGACGAAGACGCGAAGAAGGTCTTCGAACAGCGCCGCGAGCGTTACGCGACCCCTGAGAAGCGTCAGGTGTTCCAGATCCCGTTCCCGAACGCCGACGAGGCCAAGGCGGCAAGCGATCGCATCAAGGCCGGAACATCGTTCGAGGACATCGCCAAGGAGCGCAAGCTGACGACGGCCGATATCGACCTCGGCAACGTGGCGAAGGCTTCGATCGGCGACTCCGCCATCGCCGACGCCGCATTCGCGCTCGCGCCGAACACTGTGAGCGAGCCGGTCAAGGGCACCCTCATCACCGCGCTGCTCAAAGTCACCAAGGTCGAACCCGGCACCAACCCGACCTATGAGACCGTTGCACCGACGATCAAGCGCGAGATCGCGCTGGAGCGTGCGCGGGCGCAGATGCAGGATCTGCATAACAAGATCGAGGACGAGCGCGGCGGCGGATCGAACATTGCCGAAGCCGCCCAGAAGCTCGGGCTCAAGGCGACCACGATCGAAGCCATCGATCGCTCTGGCCGCGGCCCGGACGGCAAGCTGGTGGCCGGTTTGCCGCAAGGCATCGATCTCGTCTCGCCCGTATTCGCCAGCAACATCGGCGTGGAGAACGAGCCGGTGCAGTACAACGGCGGCGAGCTTTGGTTCGACGTCCTCGGCGTGACGCCGTCGCGCGACCGTTCGCTCGATGAAGTGAAGGATCAGGTCGAAGCGCGCTGGCGCGATGAGCAAATCTCGACCCGCCTGCGCGCCAAGGCCACCGAGATTGTCGGAAAGCTGGAAAAGGGCGCAGCCTTCGACGCCGAAGCCGCGGCTGCGGGACTCAAGGTCGAGACCGCCAAGCTGTTCAAGCGCGACACCGACGCCAAGGATATTCCCGAGCGGCTGGTGACGGCTGCGTTCCGCACGCCAAAGGACGGCGTCGGCCAGACCGAAGGCAGCGGCGGCAGCGAGTGGATTGTGTTCAAGGTGACCGACGTCGTCGTGCCGCCGGTCGATCTTGCGTCCGAGGATGTGAAGAAGCTGACCGAAAGCCTCCGCCGCGCGGAAATGGAAGAGCAACTCACCGCCTATATCGCGAAGCTCGAAACCGAGATTGGCGTGACGATCAACCAGAACGCGTTTGCCGTGGCGACGGGAGCCACAGCCGCTCAGTGATGTTGGAATAAAAGCTCATTTGAGCGGAAGTCACATGGACGATCTGAAAGCCATTATCGGAAAAGTCGCCACCGGCGCAGCCCTGTCGCGTGACGAAGCGGCATCGGCGTTCGACCGCATGATGTCCGGCGAAGCGACGCCCTCGCAGATGGGCGCGCTGTTGATGGGCCTGCGCGTGCGCGGCGAGACCGTCGACGAAATCACCGGCGCGGTCTCCGCGATGCGCTCCAAGATGCTGACCGTGAAAGCGCCTGCCGACGCGGTCGATATCGTCGGCACCGGCGGCGATGGGTCGGGATCGGTCAATGTCTCGACCTGCGCATCGTTCATTCTTGCCGGCGCGGGCGTCCCCGTCGCCAAGCACGGCAACCGCGCGCTGTCGTCAAAGTCCGGCGCTGCCGATGCGCTCGCGGCGCTCGGCGTCAACATCAACATTGCGCCGGAAGGCGTAAGCCGCTGCATCGCCGAGGCGGGCATCGGCTTCATGTTCGCGCCAACGCATCACCCGGCGATGAAGAACGTCGGCCCTACCCGCGTCGAACTCGCCACCCGCACCATCTTCAATCTGCTCGGACCGCTGTCCAATCCCGCGGGCGTCAAGCGGCAGATGGTCGGTGTGTTTTCCAAGCACTGGGTCGAGCCGCTGGCGCAGGTGCTGAAGAATCTCGGCGCGGAATCGGTGTGGGTCGTGCATGGCTCCGACGGCCTCGACGAGATCACCCTCACCGGCCCGACCTTCGTCGCGGCTCTCGAAAAGGGCAACATCCGCACATTTGAAGTCACGCCGGACGACGGCGGGCTGCCACGCGCTACCAGCGCGGACCTCAAGGGCGGCGATGCCGAGGCCAACGCCAGGGCGCTTCGCGATGTTCTGGAAGGCAAACAGAACGCCTATCGCAACGTCGCGCTGTTGAATGCGGCGGCTGCGCTCGTGGTCGCCGGCAAGGCCAAGGACCTCAAGGAAGGCGTTGCGCTCGGCACCAAGGCGCTGGACACTGGTGCGGCGGCGGACAGGCTCAAGCGCCTTGTCGCCGTTTCCAATGCTTGAGGAGCCAATACCCTTGTCGGACATCCTCGATAAAATCGAAACCTACAAGCGCGAGGAAATCGCCGCTGCCAAGCGCGCGCTTCCACTCGCCGAGGTCGAGGCGCGCGCCAAGGCCGCATCCGCGCCGCGCGGCTTTGCCAAGGCCATTCGCGCCAAGCACGCCAACGGCGACTACGCACTGATCGCCGAGATCAAGAAAGCCTCGCCGTCGAAGGGACTCATTCGCGCCGACTTCGATCCGCCTGCTCTCGCCAAAGCTTACGAGGCGGGCGGCGCAGCGTGCCTCTCGGTGCTGACCGACACGCCGTCGTTCCAGGGATCGCTCGCTTTCATGGTTGCGGCACGTGCGGCCGTCTCGCTGCCGGTGTTGCGCAAGGATTTCATGTACGACACCTATCAGGTGGCGGAAGCGCGGGCACATGGCGCGGACTGCATCCTGATCATCATGGCCGCGCTCGACGATGCTGCGGCGAAAGATATCGAGGATGCCGCGTTCGCGCATGGCATGGACGTGCTGCTCGAAGTCCATAACCGCGAGGAACTCGACCGCGCATTGAAACTGAAGTCGCCGCTGCTCGGCGTGAATAACCGCAACCTGCGCACCTTCGAGACGACGCTCGCCACCAGTGAAGAACTCGCTCCGCTGATTCCGAAGGATCGCATCAGTGTCGGCGAAAGCGGCATCTTCGCGCCGGAGGATCTCTCCCGTCTTGCACGCGTGGGCATGAACACCTTTCTCGTCGGCGAGAGCCTGATGCGTCAGGCCGATGTGACGGCTGCAACGCGCACCCTGCTCGCCCGCAGCGATGCGCAACGCGCCACCGGGACGCGCTGAACCGTGGCCAAAAAGACATCAAAGACGAAAGCAGGCGCCGCCCTCACCCATATCGACGCCAAGGGTGAAGCACGCATGGTCGACGTCTCGGCCAAGCCGGATACCGAGCGTGTGGCGGTGGCCGAAGGCCGGGTCATCATGACCCGCAAGACGCTCGACCTCATTATCAAGGGCAACGCCGCCAAGGGCGACGTGCTCGGCACCGCGCGCATCGCGGGCATCATGGCGGCGAAGCGGACCTCCGACCTCATTCCGCTCTGTCATCCGCTGGCTCTCTCAAAGGTCACGCTCGACATTACGCCCGACACCAAGCTGCCGGGTTGCCGCGTGCGTGCCACGGTGAAAGTGAAAGGCCCGACCGGCGTCGAGATGGAAGCGCTGACCGCCGTGTCGGTGGCCTGCCTCACCATCTACGACATGGTGAAGGCCGTGGAGCGCGGCATCCAGATCGAAGCCATCCGTCTGGTCGAGAAAAAGGGCGGCAAGTCCGGCCACTATCTGGCGGACTATTGAGGATCGCACCATGGCGCTGATGCCGGTCGCCGAGGCCTATGCCGCCGTTCTCAAGGACGCCGCTGCGTTGCCCGAAGAGACGGTTGCGCTCCAAGATGCGTTTCATCGCACGCTCTCTCGCGATATCGCAGCAATGCGCACCCAGCCACCTGTCGCCTTGTCGGCGATGGATGGATACGCGGTGCGCGCCGCAGATGCCCTGCCGGGCGCACGGCTGAAGGTGATCGGCGAAGTCGCTGCCGGTCGGCCGTTCAATCAAAGCATCGGCGCTGGACAGGCTGCGCGCATCTTTACCGGCGGAGTTGTTCCCGGCGGCGTGGACGCGGTGGTCATTCAGGAAGACACCACGCGTGACGGTGAGTTTGTCGTCATCAACGAAGCCGTCACGGCGGGGAAAAACATCCGCCCCGCCGGTATCGATTTCCGCGAGGGCGACGTGCTGCTGCCGCGCGGCTCTCTGCTCAACGACCGCGCCCTCGCGCTGGCGGCCGGCATGAACCATCCGCGGTTGCCGGTGCACCGCCGTCCGAAAGTGGCGATCCTCGCGACCGGCGACGAACTGGTGCCTCCGGGCACGACACCCGGCCCCGGTCAAATCGTCTACAGCAATGTCTTCGCGCTGGCTGCACTCGCGCGCAGCGAAGGCGCGGACGTGATCGAACTCGGCATCGCGCGCGACACACTCGAAGAGACCTCCGGCGGCATCCGGCGCGCGCGCGATCTCGGCGCGGACGTTCTTGTCACCACCGGCGGCGCATCGGTCGGCGATCACGATCTGGTTCAGGCCGCGCTGACAACCGAAGGCTTCGACATGGCCTTCTGGAAGATCGCGCTGCGGCCCGGCAAGCCGATGATGAACGGAAGGCTCGGGGCGATGCGCGTGCTCGGCCTGCCCGGGAACCCCGTGTCGTCCTACGTCTGCGCCTTCCTGTTTCTGGTACCGCTGATCCGTTCGCTCTCCGGGCGAACCATGATCGATCATCCACTCGAGCAGGCCAGGCTTGGGCGCGAGCTGCCCGCCAACGACAAGCGGCAGGACTACCTGCGGGCGCGCGTCACAGCCGGCAGCGACGGTGTGCCCGTCGCTACGTCGGTGGGTGCGCAGGACAGTTCGCTGGTGGCAAAACTGGTCGAAGCGAATGCGCTGATCATCCGTCCGCCGTTCGCGCCCGCGGCCCCCGCCGGCTCGCCCTGCACGATCCTGCGGCTGCCGGACTGACAATCCCGATCACACGGGCCCCGTCGTTGACGTGAAATTAAGGGGTTGCGGAACACATATGGAACAGATAGTGTTCGTTCATGATTTGTTTCGAGTGACTCGCTACTCCTGAGTGTCCCTTTCCACTTGTTCTCAGTGGGGATCCAGAGAGGCGCGGCTTCGGATCAAAACGTGGGAATTCTTGAGATCCTTGGGATCGGGGACCAATTCAGATGCTGACACGCAAACAATACGAGCTTCTGCGCTTCATCAACGAGCGGCTCAAGGAAGCTGGTGTTCCGCCCTCCTTCGACGAGATGAAGGACGCGCTGGACCTGCGGTCCAAGTCCGGCATCCACCGGCTCATTACCGCCCTTGAGGAGCGCGGCTTCATCCGCAGGCTCGCCAACCGGGCCCGCGCCATCGAGGTCATCAAGCTTCCCGAAACAAGTGCCAGCCCCGGCGGCGCCCGCCGCGGCTTCACGCCAAGCGTCATCGAGGGCAACCTCGGCAAGGTCCGGTCGGCTCCGTCCCTCGGTCCTGATGAGGATGCCAGCTTCCCGGTTGCCGTGCCGGTCATGGGCCGGATCGCGGCAGGTACGCCGATCGAGGCGTTGCAGACCCGGAGCCACACCATCAGCGTGCCGCCCGACATGCTCGGCTCCGGCGAACACTACGCTCTCGAAGTGCGCGGCGATTCCATGATGGAAGCCGGCATTCTCGACGGCGACACCGTGCTGATTCAGCGCAACGAGACCGCCGACACCGGCGACATCGTGGTGGCGCTGATCGACGAGGAAGAAGCCACCCTGAAGCGCTTCCGCCGCCGCGGCGCGTCCATCGCGCTGGAGCCGGCCAACGCAGCTTATGAAGTTCGTATCCTGCCGCCCAACCGCGTGCGGATTCAGGGCAAGCTGATCGGTCTCGTCCGCAAGTACTGAGACTTTCGGTTTCCCTGTCATTCCAGGGCGCGAGCTTTTGCGAGCGAACCCGGAATCCAGAAACTTGCCCGTTGAATTTGCTGGCCTGTCCGGAATGATGGCTGGATCAATCGTCCGGCTGCAGATCGCTCTCCGCCGGCGTCGCATCGACAGGCTGTGCGGGACGATTTGACCGGACAGCGGGTGTTTCGATGTCATCATCGGCATTTGCCGGTGACCACGGGCGATTCACGCCGCGCGGCTTGTTGGCCGTGATCGCGTAGCCGTCTGCGGTTTTGCGCAGAGCGAGTGTGCCGCGCCTGCGCAGCATTTCCTGATCCAGCACCATGGCCGCACAATCGGCGGGCGGCTGACGCAGTGTCACGATCACCGCGGCCCGCGCGCAATCATCCGCGAACGCGTCGGGTTTTAGCGCCAGCGCAACGGTCGAGCCGTCCGCCGCCTGCACCACGCATCCAGATGGGTCGCACGAGACACCGTCGGTCAGCGACGCGTCGGTTGCCTTGCGCATGTCGGCGTCGGCTGCGAGCCATTCGCGCGACAGGAAGGCATCCTTTCCAGTGCGCATCAGGCGCAGCCTGCCGTCCTTCCCGCGCACCGCGACCGAGGTGCCGTCTCCCGCAACAAGGATGTCCGGCTGCGGCGTGGTCAGCGCCCAGACCGTTGCGAATGCAATGAGCCCTGCTCCCGTCCATCGCAATGGCGTCCGCAACAAACCGAGCGCGATAATGCCTGCGCTCATCACCGCCAGCGGCCCGGCGCCGAATGACGCGATCTGGCCGATCGCGCCGGGAAGCGCTGCCACCCATTGCGACACCGCCACCATCCATCCGATGCCGACATCCATCAGCCGCCAGAACACGCCGTCGAAGCCGAACGGCATCGCCAGCAACCCGAGCAGCCCTGCGGGCATCACCAGTATCGAGACCACCGGCATCGCCGCGAGATTGGCTAACACGCCGTAAGGCGTCACGCGATGAAAATGAAACGCCGCGTAGGGCATGGTCGCGAACCCGGCCACCAGCGACGCCAGCGCCAGCATGGTGATTTCGCGTCCACCCCAGAGCGCCGCGCGCGCCACCTGCGAATTGTCGGGCGAGGCAAACAGGTTCGGCATGCCGATCTGGATCAGCGCCACGAGGCCAAGCGTCGCCGCGAACGACATCTGGAAACTTGGGTGGACCAGCGCTTCCGGCGCGATCGCGAGCACGATCATCGCCGCCACCGCCAGCGTGCGGAACGTGATCGCGCGCCGGTCGACCATCACCGCGATCAGCACCACCGCCGTCATGAAGAACGAACGCTGCGTGGCGACCTCAGCCCCAGACAGCAGCAGATAGAAAGCGGCGGCGATCAGCGCCGCGGCGGCGGACCATTTCTTGATCGGAAATGTCACGGTGAGCGCGGGAAACAGCGCGAGCAGCGCGCGCACGGCGAAGAACACCACGCCTGCCACCACCGCCATGTGATAGCCCGAGATCGACAGCACATGGCCGAGTCCTGAAATGAACATCGCGTCGTTGACCGGCGCGGAAATCGCATCGCGCCGGCCGGTGAGCAGTGCCGTGGCGATGGCGCGGTTATCGCCGGAGACGACGCTGCGAATGCGCGCGTCGATGGCGTCGCGCATCCCCTGCATCGTGGCGGCGTAGCGCAGATATGCGCCGCCGCTGCGTGGGGCATCAACCGTCTTGATCGCGCCCATGACGAAGCCCGACGCGCCGATGCCCTGAAAGTACATGTCGCGGCCGAAGTCGTAACTCCCCGGACGCAGCGGCGAGAGCGGTGGCAGCAATCGCGCCTTCAGTTCGACAAAGCTGCCGACGGCGGGCGCTGTCCCCTTCTTCACCGAAAGCCGGACACGCTCCAGTTTCTGCGTACCGCGCGCCGATTCCATCTCCTCAACGCGCAGCACAAAGCGGTCGGTGCGCTCGCGCTCGTCACGGGTTTCGACAAACCCCTTCACTGTCACCGAAAACATCGGTCGCGCCAGCACGCCATGGGCGACGCGCGCAGTCTTCAGCGTGGCTGTGGCAAACCCCGCCACCAGTGCGGCCAGCATCACCGCGAAAGGAAAGATGCGGCTTCGCCGCGCGAGGAATGCTGCGATACAGAACGCGAGCGCCGTCGCAATGGCAACCGACGCCACGGGTTCACGGTCCGCAGCGAAGTAGATCGCAATGCCCGCGCCGAACGCGACCGGCACCCATGGCAGCAACCGGCCCGGTCCGGCTTCCGCCGCGATCCAGCTTCGGGCTTTTCCGATGAGGAATGACGATGCGCTTTCCGTGAAGCCGGCGGCGGCAGGCACGGCACTGCGCGGCGGCCAAGAAACAGCTCGGCCGATGGCGCGCCCCGCCCGGCCTTGGGATCTCTCTTGGGATCGCTCCCGGTCTTCGCCGCCCCCGCCCGCCATCGCGCCGCTCCGGCATCGCCGAGACAATGCTAGCGGAAGCCATCAGGCTGGATAGCGGAACGGATGCAGAATGCGCTGTTCGATTTTGCCGGAAAACTGAGGCCGCCAAGTGATGGCGGCCTCCGTCCCGGTTATTTGCCGCTGGCGGCGCGCTGCTTGCGGTATTCGAGCGCGGGCAGGCCGCCCCATCCCCAGTTGTCCGTGTCCACCTCCTCGATAACGACGAAGGTGGATTCAAGCGGCTTGTGGAGGACGTCGAGCAGAAGCTGGCTGGCGCCAGCAATCAGACGCGCCTTCTCTTCCGCCGTGACGGAGGTCCGGCCGGGGCCGGATCCCTCGCGCGTAACCTGGATCGTGACAATCGGCATGACAGCCTCCGTTAGTGACCGGCGCTCTGGCCGCCGTCGACATGCAGGATTTCTCCGGTCACGAAGCCAGCGGATTCAAGGTAGAGAACCGCGTCCACGATATCGCGCATCTCGCCCATGCGTTTCACCGGATGAAGGGCGGCAAGAAACTCGTGGGTCTCCGGGGCGTGCATCGGAGACTTGATGATGCCGGGCGACACGGCGTTCACACGAACGCCCTTGGTCGCATATTCGATCGCCAGCGCCTTGGTGGCCGAATTGATGCCACCCTTGGTGAGGTTGGCGAGCACCGTGGGCACGATGGCGGTCGCGTTGTCGGTCAGGCTCGTGGTGATGCTGACAATATGACCAGAGCCCTGCTTCAGCATTTCCGCCGCGGCTTGTTGCGTGATGTGGAAGAAGCCGGCGACATTGGTCGCGATCTTCGAATTGAAGTCCTCGGCCGTGTATTCGGTGAACGGCTTGGAGATGAAGATGCCGGCATTGTTCACCAGCGTGTCGACCCGTCCAAAGCGCGTGACGGCTTCCTTGACGACGCGCTCGGCTGTGGCGCGATCGCCGATATCGCCGGCGACGGCCACAACGTCGGGATCGCTGCCCTGCTTGATTGAGCGGGATGTCGCGACGACCCGATAGTTGCGATCCCGGTAGGCCTTGACCAGGCTGGCGCCGATACCCTGCGATGCGCCGGTGATAATTGCGACCTTCTGTGCGTTGCTCATGGTGTGCCTCGATGATGTACCCAACGGCGATATTGCTGCTGGCTGGCCCGCGGGCCGTTGCTCATCGTTCTATGGCGTCCCATGAGGCGGCAGAATTGCCGACGTTCGGCAGACATCCTTCCGCCGGCCGAAAGAATGGCGAGGGTTCAGGAATTCATCGTTCCGGCTTCCGCAGACAACCGGGCAAATTCGGCTTTCAGGCGGGGCGCTGCAAAATCAACGAATGTGCGCACCTTTGGCACCGTCAGCCGCCCCTGCGGCATCACGAGATTGACCGGCAGGACTGCGGGTTCGGCATCGCGCAGCAGGAGCTTCAACGATCCATCCTGGACGCGTTCGGCAACGTGATAGGTGTAGAGACGCGTCACACCATGGCCATCCACCGCAGCGCCAAGCGCTGCACGTACGCTGTTCACGAGAAACCGGGGCTTGAAGTGGACAGATCGCGCGATCGAACTCCCCGGAGCTGGCGGAAAGACCCAGGTGTCCTGCCCCATGTGAGTTGTGGTGACAATGCTGTGTTTGGTCAGATCCGCGGGCTCGACGATACGAGGATGGGCGGCGAGATAACGCGGCGACGCGGCGACCACCCGCTTAACGTCTCCCCCCACCCGTACCGCGACCATTGCGGAGTCCGGAAGTTCGGCAACACGAAGCGCGATGTCGATACCTTCTTCCACAAGGTTGGCATGGCGGTCGAGCAACAGCAGATTCACCGAGACACCCGGGAACGCGTCGAGATAGGCGGTGATGATTGGGCGCAGAATTTCTTCGCCGCTGATCGGCGGCGCCGTGATCGTCAGCACGCCTCGCGGAGCGGCACGCTCACCCGCCGCGGACAGATCCGCCTCTTCAAGCTCGACGAGAACGCGCCGGCACGCCACGGCATAACGCTCACCGGCTTCGCTCAGCTTGATCGTACGCGTGGTACGATGAAGCAGTTCAGCGCCGACATGCTGCTCAAGAAAGGCAATGGCTCGGCTGACCGCTGCCGGTGACCGCCCGAGCCGTCGTCCTGCTCCGGCGAGGCTTCCCTCATCCAGCGCCGTGACAAACACCTTCATTGCTTCGAGACGATCCATCTGCAACCTGCCGTGCCGCTTCGTTATCGCTCCCGCAATGGTAGCGGAAGCGATCCGGTGATGAACAGCGGAACGGATGCGGAATGCGAGCTTCGATCAGCCCGCAGCCTTGGCGTAGCTGTCGCGCAGGCCGACGGTGCGGTTGAACACCGGCTTGCCGGGCGCAGAATCCTTGTCCCGAACGAAATAACCCTGGCGCTCGAACTGAAAGGCTCCGTCGAAATTGTCGCTGGCCAGCGCGGGCTCCAGCATCCCGGTCACGGTTTCCAGAGACTGCGGATTGATCTGCGCGGCGAAGTTCGCGGCCTCCGGCTGAGGTGTCGTGAACAGCAGGTTGTAAAGCCGCACCTCCGCCGGCACGGCGTCCGCCGCGCTCACCCAGTGGATCGTGGCCTTCACCTTGCGTCCGTCAGGCGCGTTGCCGCCCTTGGTCGCAGGATCGTAGGTACACCGCAGTTCGACCACCTCGCCCGCCGCATTCTTGATGACCTCGCGGCAGGTGATGAAATAGCCGTAGCGCAGCCGCACTTCGCGGCCCGGCGCCATGCGGAAGAATTTCTTCGGCGGGTCTTCCATGAAGTCGTCGCGCTCGATGTAAAGCTCGCGGCCGAACGGAATCTGCCGCGTGCCCTGCGACGGATCGTCGGGATGATTCACGGCTTCGAGCGTTTCGCTCTGCCCTTCCGGATAATTCTCGATCACCACCTTGAGTGGATTGAGCACGGCCATGCGACGCGGCGCGGTCTTGTTCAGGACCTCGCGCACCACGAAATCGAACATGCCGAGGTCGACGGTGCTGTTCGCCTTGGCGACGCCGATGCGCTTGACGAATTCGCGCAGCGCTTCCGCCGGAATCCCGCGCCGCTGCAAGCCCGCAAGCGTTGGCATGCGCGGATCGTCCCAGCCGGACACATGGCCGCCGCGCACCAGTTCTGTGAGCACGCGCTTGGACAGCAGCGTGTAGGTCACGTTGAGCCGGGCGAATTCATACTGATGCGGCCGCGATGGCACCGGCAGGTTTTCAAGGCACCAGTCGTAAAGCGGACGGTGATCTTCGAATTCGAGCGTGCAGATCGAATGCGTGATGTGCTCGATCGCATCCGACTGGCCGTGCGCAAAATCGTAGCTCGGATAGATCTTCCACGCGTCGCCCGTGCGCGGATGATGCGCGTGCAGGATACGATAGAGCACCGGATCGCGCAGATTGATGTTGCCCGACGTCATGTCGATTTTGGCGCGCAGCACGCGCGCGCCGTTCGGAAATTCACCCGCGCGCATCCGGCCGAACAGGTCGAGATTTTCCTCAACCGACCGGTCGCGGAAAGGGCTGTTCTGTCCGGGCTCGGTCAGGGTGCCGCGGGTCAGCCGGATCTCTTCCTGGGTCTGATCGTCGACATAGGCCTTGCCTGCGCGGATCAGGTGCTGCGCCCAGGCATAAAGCTGTTCGAAATAGTCGGACGCGAAATGGAGATGCTCGCCCCAGTCGAAGCCCAGCCAGCGCACATCGCGCTCGATCGCGTCGATGTATTCCTGTTCTTCCTTGGTCGGATTGGTGTCGTCAAAGCGAAGATGGCAGCGCCCGCCGAACTCCTCGGCGATCCCGAAGTTCAGGCAGATCGATTTGGCGTGGCCAAGATGCAGATACCCGTTGGGCTCAGGCGGAAAGCGGGTCACCACGCCCTTTGCACGGCCCGAAGCCAGGTCCTCGGCAACAATATCGCGGATGAAGTCGCGGCCTGCGGTCGAAGGCGATTCGTCGGTCATTGGCACCCTTTCAGTTGGGCCCTATGTGCCAAATCCGGGAGGCCCCGCCAAGTGCTGCCCGGCGCTGGCCAGACCGGGCTTTTTCGCTGGCGAAGCCCGCATCCGGGCTTTGGGCGCGTTTTAAATCCCCGGCAATTCGTGCTGAGACAGTGTGCCGTTGTTGTGATAAACGCCCGCCGATACCCCTCTCCGAGATCGATCGAACCGCCTGAAATGACCGAAACTGTCGTTACCCGCTTCGCGCCGTCCCCGACCGGCTTCCTCCATATCGGCGGCGCACGCACCGCGCTGTTCAACTGGCTTTATGCGCGCAAGCGCGGCGGCAAGATGCTGCTGCGGATCGAGGATACCGATCGCGAGCGTTCCACCGATGCGGCCATCGAGGCCATTCTCGATGGACTGAAATGGCTCGGCATCGAGTGGGACGACGAGACGGTCTATCAGTTCACCCGCGCCGCGCGGCACCGTGAAGTCGCCGAGCAGTTGCTCGCCGACGGCAAGGCCTATCGCTGCTACGCGACGGCTGAGGAACTGGCGCAGATGCGCGAGGCCGCCAAGGCCGAGGGCCGCGCCATCCGTTACGACGGCCGCTGGCGGGACCGCGATCCGTCGGAAGCGCCTGCCGGCCTTAAGCCTGTCATCCGGCTTCGCGCGCCCCAGACCGGCGAAACCGTGATCGAGGATCAGGTCCAGGGCCGCGTGGTCTGGCAGAATGAAAATCTCGACGATCTCGTGCTGCTGCGTTCGGACGGCAATCCGACCTACATGCTCGCCGTGGTCGTGGACGATCACGATATGGGCGTCACCCATGTCATTCGCGGCGATGACCATCTGATCAACGCTGCTCGTCAGAAGCACATCTACGATGCCCTCGGCTGGACCGTTCCGGTGATGGCTCACATTCCGTTGATCCACGGTCCCGACGGCTCGAAGCTCTCCAAACGGCATGGCGCGCTTGGTGTCGATGCCTACCGCGCCAAGGGGTATCTGCCGGAGGCGCTGCGGAACTATCTGGTACGGCTCGGATGGAGCCACGGCGATCAGGAGATTTTCTCGACCGAGGAGATGATCCGGGAATTCGATCTTCCGGCGATCGGTCGATCCGCGGCGCGGTTCGATTTCGCCAAGCTCGAAAATCTCAACGGCCACTACATCCGCAACGCCGACGACAAGGCGCTGCTGGCGAGCTTCGAGGATGTGCTCCAGTTCATTCCCGAAGGCGCAGCCATCCAGGCCAAGCTGAATGACACGACCCGTGCCCAGTTGCTGGCTGCGATGCCGGGCCTGAAGGAGCGTGCCAAAACGCTCCTCGAACTGGTCGACAGCTCCAATTTTATCTTTGCCGACCGCCCGCTCCAGATGGAGCCCAAGGCGGCGGCGGTGCTCACACCTGACACCCGCAAGCTGATCGGGGAACTTCGTTCGGCGCTGGAAAAGGTCGATCCCTGGACTGCGGAGACCGCCGAGACGGCCATGCGCCAGTTTGCCGAGCAGAACAACCTCAAGCTGGGGGCGATTGCGCAACCGTTACGTGTCGCCTTGACCGGGCGGACAACGTCACCCGGGATTTTCGACGTTCTGGCGGTGCTGGGGCGGCAAACCTGCCTCGAACGCCTGCAGGATCAGGCCTCGGGATAGCCCTGGAATAACAAACACCAACGCAGAGCTGCCCAAACTTTAGGTGCAGCCCACCTATCTTGCAGCGCACACAGCAATAAGCTACCCATTCCAGCCACTCTTCTGGAATAAAGCGCTTAGGCCCCTATATGGCCTTAAGCGTCACTCGCCCTGAGCAACACTCACCGGGGACTTCACGATGGATGCAAAGACCAACACCAAAAAAGCAACGCTGACGGTTGAAGGGAAGACCGTCGATCTCCCGGTTTTGTCCGGCACTGTCGGACCTGATGTCATCGACATCAGCAAGCTCTACGCCCAGACCGGGATGTTCACATATGACCCGGGCTTCACGTCGACGGGCAGCTGTGAATCCAAGATCACCTACATCGATGGCGACGAAGGCATCCTGCTGTACCGCGGCTATCCGATCGAACAGCTCGCCGAAAAGGGCGACTTCCTCGAAACCTGCTACCTGCTGCTGTACGGCGAACTGCCGACCAAGGCCCAGAAGGAAGATTTCGATAATCGCGTGACCCGTCACACGATGGTGCACGAGCAGATGGCCCGCTTCTTCCAGGGCTTCCGCCGCGACGCGCACCCGATGGCCGTGATGGTCGCCTCGGTCGGCGCCCTCGCCGCGTTCTACAATGACTCCACCGACATCTCCGATCCGACGCAGCGCATGATTGCCTCGATGCGCATGATCGCGAAGATTCCGACGCTCGCGGCGATGGCCTACAAGTACAACGTCGGCCAGCCCTTCGTTTATCCGAAGAACTCGCTCGATTACGCCTCGAACTTCCTGCAGATGTGCTTCAGTGTGCCTTGTGAAGAGTACAAGGTGAATCCGGTGATGGCGGAAGCGCTGGACAAGATCTTCATTCTCCACGCCGACCACGAACAGAACGCATCGACCTCGACCGTGCGCATCGCCGGTTCGTCCGGTGCCAACCCGTTCGCCTGTATCGCCGCCGGCATCGCCTGCCTGTGGGGCCCGGCTCACGGCGGCGCGAACGAAGCCGCTCTGCAAATGCTGGCCGAGATCGGCACCGTCGACAAGATTCCTGAGTTCATCGCCAAGGTGAAGGACAAGAACTCCAATGTCCGCCTGATGGGCTTCGGTCATCGCGTCTACAAGAACTACGATCCGCGCGCGAAGATCATGCAGCAGATGTGTCACAAGGTGCTCAAGGAGACCGGGCACCAGAACGACCCGCTGCTTCAGGTTGCGATGGAGTTGGAGAAGATCGCGCTGAGCGACGAATACTTCATCCAGCGCAAGCTCTATCCGAATGTTGACTTCTATTCGGGCATCACCCTGAAGGCGATGGGCTTCCCGACCTCGATGTTCACCGTGCTGTTCGCGGTCGCCCGCACCGTTGGCTGGATCAGCCAGTGGAGCGAGATGATCCAGGATCCGCAGCAGAAGATCGGCCGTCCGCGCCAGCTCTACTCCGGCGCGACGTCCCGCGATTACGTCGGGATCGACAAGCGCAAGTAAGCGCTACGTCATTCTCAGCAAAAAGGCCGGTGCTGCGCACCGGCCTTTTTCGTTGAGCCTCATGACGCCTCTAGCGCAGCATCGCGATGACGTTGTGCGCCGCAAGCTCGCTGGGCCGCTTGCCGCCCGTGGACATGATCTCTTCCAGCCGGTCAAACGCCTCCACCTGACGTTGCCGCGCCGGGGTATCTTCAAGAATATCGCGCAAGGCAGGCGCGAGGTTTTCCGCCGTGAAATCCTGTTGCAGGAATTCCGGGATCACATTCTCGCCGAGAATGAGGTTCGCCAAAATGATCGACGAGGTCTGGATCACCCGCCGCGCGATGAAGGCCTCGATCTCGGTGACGCGATACGCGGTCACCATCGGCACGCCCGCCAGCGCCAGTTCGAGCGTCACCGTTCCGGATTTTGCGAGCGCCGCGCGTGCCGTCCTGAAAGCGGCCTTCTTGTCCTCGTCGCTGACCACGATGCGCGGCTGCACCGGCCAGTCCGCAGCAGCGGCACGCACGCTGTCGAGCAGTCCGGGCACTGTCGGCAGCACCGGCTCGAACGCAACACCTTGCGCACGCAACAGGCGCAGCGTGTCGCCGAAGATTGCCATGTTGCGTTTGATCTCGCTGCGGCGGCTTCCGGGCAGCACCAGAAGCAGCGGCGGCGCGGCCGACCGGCGCGCCAGTTCCTGCTTATCCGGCCGCAATGTACCCAGTTCATCCAGCAGCGGATGACCGACATAGGTGCACGGCGGGCCGCTCAACTTGCGATGAACCTCGGGCTCGAATGGCAGAACGGCCAGCAGCCGGTCGATATACGCACGCATTTTCCGCGCCCGTCCCGGCCGCCAGACCCACACCGTGGGCGAGACGTAGTCGACAATCGGGATCGACGGATCGCGCGCGCGGACCCGCCGCGCCACCCGATGCGTGAAATCCGGGCTGTCGATGATGACCAGAACGTCAGGCCGCGCCATCAGAACAGCGTCGGTCGTCTCGCGAATCCTGCGCAGGATCATCGGCAATCGTTTCGGAATCGCCGCCAGACCGATAATCGACAGCTCGTCGGTGGGAAACAGTGACGGCACGCCCTGCTCAGCCATGTGACGACCGCCGACCCCGACAATTTTGAACGCCGCCCCGAGCCGCGCACGCAAGGCCTTGATCAGGCCTGCGCCGAGCCGGTCGCCGGATTCCTCGGCCGCGATCAGAAATATCGTCGGGGATTTGCGCGCATCGCTCTCGCCCGCGCTCACAGCGGCAATCCCGTAACAAACAGCCCGGCCTGATCCGCCTTCGCGGTCATCACATCTGCTTCGGCGACCAGTGTACGCCCGGCAACAATCCCGATGCCGGCCAGCCCGGCGGCAATGACGCCATCAATGGTCCTGGGACCGAGTGTCGGAAGATCGAAGCGCAAATCCTGCTGTGCCTTGGGCATTTTCACCAGCACGCCGCGTCCGGGCTTGGCGCGAATTCTTTTCTCCGCGCGCAACCGCGTCACCCGCGCCAGAAGTCCATCGGTACCCTCGATATCTTCAACAGCCACCACATGGCCGTCGATCACGACAACGCCCTGACCGACGTCGAAAGGACTGATCGCCTGCATCAGTTCACGCGCCTTGGCGATATCGGCGACGGCCTCGGCATCGGGCACGCGGCGTGTGAGGCTGCCCTCCGGCATCAGCAGTTCGGGCGCGACATCCTGGATGCCGACGACGCGAATTCCATGGCGTTCGAAGATGCGGCTGACGCCTGTCAGCAGATGATCGTCGCCGCCGCGCAGTGCCGCCGCGATCGCGGGAATGGCGCGCAGCGTGCCCCAGTCGAGACGAATTTCCGACAAGGCCGGTCGCACCAGGCCGCCGATGAAAACGATGTCGCGGCAGCCTTCGGTTCGCATCAGCCGCGTCAGCCGGCTGAACTGTCCGAGTGCGACCCAGTGATGAGGATATTGCGCGACCCGCACCGGATCGCAGAAGCCTCGGATCGCGAACAGAAACGGTGCGACGCCCCGGGCCCGTAGCAGGTCAGCGACTGAAAACGGCAGCACTCCGCTTCCCGCAACGATGCCGACTGTCGAGGACAATGCGGGAGCTGTCATCATCGCTGTTCGAGGTGAGCGCGCTCTGAGGGCTTGTTGGGGTTGTTGTGCGCCATGCAGAGCGGCCGTTTGATGCCGTTGTCGATGAAGGTCAGTATCTCGGCGATCGCCGGATCGGCGCTTCCCATTGGCCGCAGCGCTTCAAGCCGTTCGGCGAAGATACCGCCGCCATGAAACAGCTGCTGGTAGAAGTCGCGCACGACTTTGAGGCGCGAATGCGTAAAGCCACGGCGGCGCATGCCGACAACATTCATGCCTTCGAGATGCGCGAACTGGCCGCTCGCAAGTCCATATGGAATGACATCGTGACGCAGACCGGAGACACCGCCGATCATGGCCTGATGCCCGATCCGGACGAACTGATGGGCCGCTGACAGGCCGCCGAAATAAACGAAATCGCCGATCTCGCAATGACCGCCCAGCGTCGCGCTGTTGGCGAAGATCACATTGTCTCCGACGAGGCAGTCGTGACCGATATGGGAATACGCCATGAAGAAACCGCGCTTGCCGACGCGCGTCTTGCCGCCGCCTTTAACGGTGCCGACATTCATGGTCACGCTTTCGCGGATGATGCATCCCTCGCCGATGTCGAGCGTGGTCGGTTCGTCGCGATAGCCGAGATCCTGCGGCGCCATTCCGAGTGACGCAAATGGAAACACCGCGCAGCCGGCGCCGAGTGTGGTGTGGCCGCCGATGTTGACATGAGCGTGCAGCTTGCAGTCCGGGCCGATCGTCACGTTCGATCCCACGATGCAGTAAGGACCGATCGACACACCGTCGCCGATAACGGCTCCATCCTCAATTCGCGCCGTTGGATCGATCTTGCTCATCAGCCCCTCTTGTCACCATACCTTTCGCTCAGCCGAAAACCGGACCGCGCAGACGATACGACACTTTTATAACGAACCCGATCCGCCATCCCGGATCAAAGATGGCGCGTTCGTGGTCATGAATTGTTACGCATGATGACAGAGCACGTCAGTCGGCCAGCATCGCACCGACATCGGCCTGCGCGACGATCTCGCCATTGACCTTGGCGTCACCGTGAAACCACCACATGTCCCGCCGCCGCGTGACCAGCTTCATATGATAGTGAATGATGTCGCCGGGGCCCGTCGGCTTGCGAAACTTGCACTTGTCGATGGTCAGAAAATACACCGCCGTCGGCCGGTTCGTCTCCGTCGACAGCATGCCGATCACGCCAGCCGTCTGCGCCATGCCTTCGATCATCAGTACGCCAGGAAAAATCGGGCGGTTCGGGAAATGCCCCTGAAATACCGGTTCGTTGACCGACACGTTCTTGATGCCGATACCGCTGAAGTCCTTGCGGATATCGATCACCCGGTCGATCAGCAGCATGGGATAGCGATGGGGCAGAGTCTTCAGGATCTGCCCGATGTCCACGGCCTCGATGGTGATTGGTGCCTGCTCGTCCATTATGTCTGTTCCCCGTCGCCCGACGGCTTCGATTTCAATTTCGCAATGCCTTCCCGGCCCAGACGCTCCACCTCGAACAGTTCGCGGAAGAACTGCTTGATCGGCTTGGCCGGAGAGCCACCCCAGCGCGCGCCGGCCGGCACCTCGCCGACGACGCTGCTTCGTGCCGCGATCTGTGCCCCGTCGCCGATGGTGGCGTGATCGCTCACGCCAATGCGCGCGGCAAGGACCACGCCGTCACCCAGCGTCGAACTGCCGGCGATCCCGCTCTGGCTGACCACCACACAGTTGCGGCCGATGACGACGTTGTGGCCGATCTGGACAAGGTTGTCGATCTTGCTGCCCTCGCCGATGACGGTGTCGTTGAGCGCCCCGCGGTCGATGGTGCAGCCCGCGCCGATCTCGACCCCGTTCTGGATGATGACCCGTCCGGCCTGGGGCACCTTCACATGCCCCTTCGCACCCATCAGGTAGCCAAACCCGTCCTGGCCGATCCGGCAACCCGGATGGATGATGACGTCGTTGCCGATCAGCGCACAGAGAACCGAAGCGTTCGCGCCGATATTGCAATCCCGGCCGATCCGGACACCCGCCCCGATCACCGCGCCTGACCCGATCACGGTTCCGGCCCCGATTTCGACGTCCGGTCCGATCACGGCCAGCGGATCGACGATGACGTCGTCCTCGAGATACGCCGACGGATGCACAACGGCCGCAGCCGCGACCCCGCCGTTGTCGAACCACGAGGTCGGCCGCAACGTGTCGGGATAGAGGGCACGCATCGCCGCGACAAAGGCCTTGTAGGGCTCCGCGACGCGCAGAACCGCGACATGGGGAGGAACGCTACCCTCAAGCTTCTCGTTTACCAGACAGGCGCCGGCGTGGGTCTGCTCGAGCTGGGCGGCGTACTTCTTGTTTTCGCAAAATGTCAGGTGAGCGGGCCCGGCCCGATCGAGCGACGCTGCACCGGCAATGAGCCTGTCGGCACGCGCTTCATCGGCGAGCTGGGCTCCGGTCAGCGCGGCAAGGTCTGCCAGCGTCACCGGTGAAGGACGTTTAAAGAATGTCCTCTGCGTCATTCCATCCGCCGCGGTCAGGGAAATGCACTTTCCCGCGACTCGAACCCCGGACCGCATAAGGAAAATGCCTGCAACAAAATAACCTAGCGGGTTCCAACCGGATGGCTGGAACCCGCTATTTGAAGTGCGAGCTCTTTTATGAGCTCAGAATGACGTACCGCCACCGAACCGGAATTCCTGGGTCCGGTCGTACTGACTCTTGGACAGCGGAATTGCGTAATCGAAGCGCAGCGGTCCGAACGGCGACTGCCAGATCAAGCCCACGCCCACCGACGTCCGGATCAAGCCATTGTCCGCGCCAACTTGGAGACACTGATACTGAGCATTCAGCAGAGCTGATTGATTACATGAAGCACCCTGAACAATCGATCTCACACCCTCATACCCAAACACCGAACCGGCGTCGGCATAGATCGCGCCCTTCAGACCAACTTCCTTGGGCAGGAACCAGAACGGCATCTGCAACTCAGCCGAAGCGCCCCAGTACTTGGTGCCACCCAGCGCATCGCCATAGCCTGTCGTTGCGAAGTTGCTGATATCGCGCGGGCCAATGCCCACCGGTGCGAAGCCGCGGACGAGATTCGGTCCCATCTGGAAGTGATCGAGCATGCGGATGCCCTTGCCGGTGTCGTTGAGCACACCGCCCTGTAGGCGCAGCACGCCAACGATGTCAGCCACAACCGGAGTATAGAGCTTCACGTCGCCCGTGGTCTTCAGGTAGCTCACGTCACCGCCAACACCCGCGAAATCCTGATTAAGGGTCGCGAGGATACCGCTGGTTGGATCCTTGTTGTTGTCGAGCGTGTTGTAGGCGAGCGTGTAGCCGACCGCAGACGTAATGACCGGCCCCTTGGCAAGTCCCTGTTTCACAGCGACCGAAGCTTCGCCGTCGACCAAACAGTTATTGCCGCCGATAGCCGAACTGTAAGCCGTGCCACCAGGATTCTGGTTGTTCGTATCCCCACCTGCATTGAGGTATGCGGGGGTCGGAAAGTAAGAACTGCCGGGGATACCCGAACCGAAGTTATTACAATTCTGCAAGTAGTACGGCAGCGTGATTTCCTGCCGCGAAATCGAGTAACGCAGCTGCAGGTTCAGGTCTTCACGCAGCTGGAAGCCTAGACGCGGGCTGAAGCCGATCGTCTTCGAGTCATACGACACGTAGTTCGAAGCGAGCTGCTTGCGCTGATAGAAGTCGAGACCGAGCGCGACGCGGTAGCCGAGCAGATACGGCTCGACGAACGACAGCGTGTAGCCCTGCGTACGCTGGCCGTACTGCACGGACGCCTTCGCATAAAGGCCGCGGCCCAGCAGGTTGCGCTCCGAGATGCTGACTTCGCCGAGGAAACCGTCCGCGGTCGAATAGCCGCCGGACACCGAGAAGTCGCCGGTCGACTTCTCTTCGAGGTCGACGTTCAGAACCACGCGATCGGACGACGAACCCGGCTCGGAGTTGACCTTGACGGTCTTGAAGTAGTCGAGGTTCTTCAGGCGTCGCTCGGCGCGATCGACCAGCGCGCGGTTGTACGCATCACCTTCCGAGATATCGAACTCGCGGCGGATAACGTAATCGCGGGTTCGCGTATTTCCGCGAACGTTGATTCGCTCGATGTAGACGCGCGGACCCTCTTCGATCGCAAACACGATCGAAACGGTGTGCGCCTCGAAATTGCGGTCGCCACGCGGCTTCACCGTCGCGAAAGCGTAACCGCGCCGCGATGCTTCGATCGACATTTCCTCGACCGACTTTTCAACGGCTTCGGCGTTGTAGATCGAGCCCACGTTGACGCGAGAAAGGCTGCGGAACGAGTTGCCGTCGAGCGTGGCGATGCTGGACTGGAATTCGACAGAACCGACGCGGTACTGCTGGCCTTCCTCGATCTTGAAGGTCACGAGGAAGCCCTTGCGCTCGGGATCGTACTCCGTCAGCGCAGCGACGATCTGGACGTCGGCGTAACCGTTCTTGAGGTAGAACCTGCGCAGGATGTCGCGATCGGCCTCGATGCGGTCCGGATCGTAGACGTCGTTGCCGCCGAGGAAGCTGAGGAAATTGCTTTCGCGCGTCTTGATCACGTCCCGCAGGCGGTAGCCCGAATAAGCCTGGTTGCCGATGAACTCGATCGACTTCACGCCGGTCTTCGCGCCTTCGGTGATTTCGAAGACGAGATCGACGCGGTTGTTCGGCTGCTCGATGATCTTCGGCTCGACCTTGACGTCATAGCGGCCGTTGCGGCGATAGATTTCGGTAATACGCGCGGTGTCGGACTGAACCATCGCCCGCGACAGGGTTCCGCGGGCTTTGGACTGCACCTCGGCCGAGAGCTGGTCGTCCTTGACCTTCTTGTTGCCTTCGAAGGCGACCCGGCCAATGACGGGGTTTTCAACGACCACAACGACCAGCCGGCCGCCGGCCTGGTTGATTTTCACATCCTGGAACAGGCCGGTCTCGATCAGGGCCTTCAGGCCGTCGTCGATGCGTGCGCTGTCGAGGCGCCCGCTCGGGCCCGGCTTGAAATAGGAACGGATGGTATCGGCCTCGATCCGGCGGTTGCCTTCCACGCCAATGGAAGCCGCGGTCTGGGCAACAGCCTGCGACGATACGAGCGAGGCCGTCGCCACAGCGGCGACCGGCAAAGCAAACATGATCAGGGCAGCGGTCAAACCGCCCCGTAGCACTCGCAATCCAACCATCATGCGCCAGGCGCCCTTGTCATTCCAAAGCCGACCCGTTTCCGAACCGGGAGATTCCCCAAATATTGCACTGCTTGTAGCCAATTTTGCCTAACGGGCAAACGTCCTTTCGCAGCGCAATTCCAATTTCCCAACAAGACGTTGCTGATCGGCCACGCCTGTAAAAAAGCCGCAATCAGGACGCGGCCAGATGCAGAATGTCGTTGTAGGTCGCGAAGATCATCAACATCAGCACGAGCGCCAGTCCGACCCGGAAACCCAGTTCCTGCGACCGCTCCGACAACGGCTTCCCCCGCACCGCTTCGACGGCATAGAACAAAAGGTGCCCGCCATCGAGAAGCGGGACCGGAAACAGGTTGAGAAGCCCTATCGAGACCGACAGGACTGCGGCGAGGTGAATCAGTGCCGCGAGGCCGATGGTGGCGACCTGACCGGAGATCTGGGCGATCCGAATCGGTCCGCCGACCTGATCCGCATTTTCCCGGCCGGTGAAGATTCCGCCGATATAGGCAACGGTCCGGTCAACGACGAACCAGGTCTCCTTGACGCCCAGCCAAACAGCGGTCGCCGGATTCACTGATTTGGTGACGGTGTCGCCTGGGCCCGTTGCGCGGGTAATTCCGAGGATTCCGACCCGGTGGACGTTGCCGAAGGTATCCTTGATTTCGCGAAGCTGAGGCGTTCCGGTCAGTTTCACGACCTCGTCGCCGCGTTTCACGGTGAAGACCAGCGGCGTGCCCGCCTTGGTGCTCACCAGCCGCTGCATGTCGGTGAAGCTCTCGATCGCGTCGCCGTTGATTGCGGTCACGATGTCGCCCGGCTTGAACCCGGCCGCAGCGGCGGCGCTGTTTTCCTGAATGGAATCGACGCGAGCGGTCTGGCTCGGCTTGCCGAAGAACGTAAAGAGAGCCGCGAAAATAACGATCGCGAGCAGGAAATTCGCAATCGGACCCGCAGCCACAATGGCAGCACGCGGCCCAACCTTCTTGTGGTGAAAACTAACGCTGCGCTCTTCAGCGGTCATGGTCTGGAGTGCATCGGCGGACGGTGTGCTGGCCTCGGAATCGTCGCCGAAAAACTTGACGTACCCGCCGAGCGGAATCGCCGACACCTTCCAGCGCGTGCCGTGGCGGTCATTGAAACCGAACAGTTCCGGCCCGAAGCCGAGCGAGAACGTTAAGACCTTCACCCCGGCCCAGCGGGCGACGAGGAAATGGCCAAGCTCATGGAAGAAGACAACGATGGTCAGGACGAACAGGAAGGGGATGATGTAGCCGATCAGGCCATGACTCAACGTATTGAAACCATTCAGGAAAAAATCCACAACTCAATCCCTCACCAGCGGGCCGCCGGGCCCGGTCCCAACGATCTAGGATGCCTTTAAGGCAATTTGAGGCAAGAGGGCGGCAGCACTATTTCGCGCATCATGGTCAACAGAAATCGCGTCATCGGCCGAAGTCAACGGCGCAAGATTCCCTGCCCTCACCCAGTTATTCAGAGTGGCTTCGACAAGCTGCGCGATGCCGCCAAACCGGATTCTCTGCGCAACGAAAGCGGCCACGGCGACTTCATTCGCCGCATTGTAGACGGTGGTCGCCCCGTTACCGGTGCGCAGCGCATCATAGGCGAGTTTCAATCCCGGGAACCGGTCGTAATCCGGCGCCTCGAAGGTCAGTGAGCCTATTTTGGCGAGATCCAGCGACGCGGCGCGCCCTGTGATGCGGTCCGGCCAGCCGAGGCAATGCGCAATCGGCGTGCGCATGTCGGGCGTTCCGAGCTGCGCCATGACGGAACGGTCGGAAAACTCGACCATGCCGTGGACGATGGACTGCGGATGCACCAGCACGTCGATCTCGTCCGGTGATAGCGCGAACAGGTATGAGGCTTCGATGACCTCCAGCCCCTTGTTCATCATCGATGCGGAATCGATGGTGATTTTCTGGCCCATGCTCCAGTTCGGATGCTTCAGGGCCTGCGCCAGTGTGGCCTGCGCGATGTCGGCGGCCTTCCAGGTGCGGAACGGCCCGCCCGACGCCGTGATGATGACGCGAACAAGCTCCTCGCGATTGCCGGAGGCTAGCGCCTGAAACAGCGCGTTGTGTTCGGAATCCGCCGGCAGGATGCACGCGCCCGCCTTGGCGGCGCGATCCATGAAGAAATCGCCGGCGCAAACAAGGCACTCCTTGTTCGCGAGCGCAATCGTGGCGCCGCGATCGGCAGCCGCAAGCGCAGGCTTCAGTCCCGCCGCCCCGCTGACCGCAGCCATCACCCAATCGGCAGGACGTTCCGCCGCTTCGATGATGGCGCTCTCCCCTGCACCAAACGCAATGTTGGTTCCGGCCAGAGCTTCGCGCAATTCACCAAGCTTCGAGGCATCGGCGACGGCGACAAACCGCGCATTGAATTCTTTCGCGAGTTTGGCCAGTCCCTCGACATTTCCGTTCGCGGTCAGCGCCTCGACCTGATAGCGCTCGGGAGACGCGCGCAGCAAATCCATCGTGCTGTCGCCAATCGAACCTGTGGCGCCGAGCACGGTAATCGTCCGCACGGCGGATGCCACGGCCTTGTTGTTACGCAACGGAACAGCGTTCATCACATCACCAAACCATGAAACCGCGGCCGACGCCATCAAGGCCGCCGCGCATAAAGCCAATAAGGGCGGCGAAAACAATCGCCGCAACGAAACCATCGAGCCGATCCAGCAACCCGCCGTGACCGGGAATGATGTGGCTCGAATCCTTGACGTCGAAGCGGCGTTTGACGGCGGATTCGAACAGGTCACCGAACTGCGAAACAATCGACAGAACGGTGCCGAGCAAGAGCAGCGGAAGCATCTTGCCGAAACCGAGCAGCGCGAATCCCGCAGCGATCACGAGGCTGAGGACCAAGCCGCCAATCGCGCCGGCCCATGTCTTCTTCGGGCTTACGCGCGGCCAGAGTTTTGGCCCGCCGATGCCGCGCCCTGCGAAGTAACCGCCGATATCGGTCACCCACACGACGAGAAGAACGAACATCAGCGCGACAAACCCAATTTCGGCATCGCGCCGGACGATGATCGCGGCAATCAGAGCCGCGGCGGCATAGACCAGTCCGCTTGCAACCCATATGCGCCGTTCGCGCACGAGTGCCGCGGCCAGCACAATTCCGACAGCCACGATCCCGAACGCGAGGTCCATCCGTCGCATCATCAGGCAAACGCCGGCGACAGCGAGCGCAGCTATTCCCGCTGCCGCAGCGACACGATTGCCGGAGAGGCCGACGATCATCAGCCACTCGAAATACAGCAGCGCAGCAGCCGCGATCACGATGCAGGCCCATGGCCAGCCGCCGATCCACGCTACGGCGATGGTTAGCGGCGCAAGCACCAGCGCCGCGACGACGCGCATGTAGAGATTGCTCGACCCTTTCGCGGTATCGGGTGTCGCTGGGATCTCCGGGGCCACGCGGCTCACGATCCGGTTTTGGCGACCAGCCCGCCGAAGCGGCGTTCGCGGGTCGCGTATTCGGCAATCGCGCTTTCGAGCGCAGCCTTATCGAAGTCCGGCCAGTGAATCGGGACAAACACCAGCTCGCTGTAGGCGGCCTGCCACATCAGGAAATTCGAGAGTCGCTGTTCGCCGCTGGTGCGGATGATCAGATCGGGGTCCGGAATGTCCGGCGCATCGAGGTAGCTGCCGAGCGTATCGGTGGTGATCGTCGCCGGATCGCGCTTGCCCTCAGCGACTTCGCGCGCGAGCCGCTGCGCCGCGTTGGCGATCTCCTGCCGCGATCCGTAATTGAAGGCCACGACAAGCGTGAGACGCGTGTTGTTCCGCGTCAGTTCCTCGGCTTCGTTGAGCAGCGCGCAGATGTCGGACTCAAGTCCGTCGCGTTCGCCGATGACGCGAACCCGCACACCATCGGCATGCAGCGTCGCAAGATCGTTGCGGATGAAGCGGCGCAGCAGGCCGAACAGATCGCCGATCTCGCTCGCGGGCCGCGACCAGTTCTCGGAACTGAACGAGAAGATCGTGAGATAGGAGATTCCGAGTTCGTGCGAGGCCCGCACCACCTTGCGCAGCGCGTCGACGCCGCGGCGGTGTCCCTCGGCGCGCGGCAATCCCCGCGCCGCCGCCCAGCGTCCATTGCCGTCCATGATGATCGCGACGTGCCGCGGCGCATCGGCACGATCCGATTCTCCTGGCTTTGGCATGGCGCCGTTCGACATTCGCGATCTCTTAAACGGTGAGAATTTCTTTTTCCTTGGCCGCAAGCGCCTTATCGACGTCGGCGATGGCGGCATCAGTCACCTTCTGAACCTCGTTCGAAAGGCGCTTTTCATCGTCCTCGGAAATCTGATGATCCTTCTCGAGCTTCTTCAGCATGTCGAGACCGTCGCGGCGCACGTGACGAACCGCAACGCGCGCAGCCTCGGTATATTTGTGCGCGACTTTCACCAGTTCCTTGCGGCGCTCTTCGTTGAGCTCGGGAATCCGCAAGCGGATGACCTGGCCTTCAGTCGCCGGGCTGAGGCCGAGGTTCGAGTTCACGATCGCAGTCTCGACCGCCTTCACCATCGACCTGTCCCAGACCTGGACCGACAGCAGACGCGGCTCCGGCACACTGACGGTAGCGACCTGGTTGAGCGGCATATGGCTGCCGTAGGCCTCGACCTGCACCGGCTCAACCATCGAGATCGCGGCACGGCCGGTGCGCAACCCGCCCAGTTCGTGCTTGAGCGAATTGATCGCGCCTTCCATCCGGCGCTTGAGGTCGTTGATATCGAAATTCCCGGCCGCCATGCGATGCTACTCCTTCAAGTCTGATGCGGCTCAAATGATCGTCCGCATCGCGTATCTTATTGTTCTGGCGCGACTTTCAGGTCCGCGCCGCCGCCTCCGCCCTAGCCGGAAACGATCGTGCCCTTGCCCTTGCCGCTCAGGATGGCGCCGATCGAGCCTGCCTCGGCGATCGAGAACACAATGATAGGCAAGGACGTTTCGCGGGCAAGCGCGAAGGCCGTCGCGTCCATCACCTTATAGCCGCCTTCCACCGCCTGCGAATGGCTCAACCGTTCAAATCGCTTGGCGGATGGGTCTTTCTTGGGATCGGCGCTGTACACGCCATCGACATTGGTGGCCTTGAGGACCGCCTGCGCGCCGATTTCGGATGCGCGAAGCACCGCCGTGGTGTCGGTCGTGAAGTACGGGTTGCCGGTCCCGCCTGCGAGCAACACGATGCGGCCCTCGGCAAGATACCGGTGGGCCGCCGCGCGGGTGAAAAGTTCGCTGATCTGCGGCATCACGAACGCGCACAGCGTGCGGGCCGACTGGCCCTTGCGCTCAAGTGCCGATTCGAGCGCCAGGCAGTTCATCACGGTGGCGAGCATGCCCATCGTGTCGCCGGTGGTGCGGGACACGCCGCGGGAAGAAACTTCGACACCGCGAAAGATGTTGCCGCCGCCGACTACGACAGCGATCTCGACGCCAAGTTCCCGCGCCCTGATCAGGTCACTGGCGATGCGGTCGATAGTGGGCTGGTGAATACCGAAGGATTGGTCCCCGGCGAGATATTCGCCGGAAACCTTGACCACGACACGCCGGTAAGCAGGTTCAGCCATACGATCGCTCACTCATTCGAATTGAGCGCATTCCAAAGCAAAACAGGGTGTCTTGCCGAATGCGCCCAGAATCCCGATCGGCGCGCGTCGTCTCGTTACCCCTGACCGGCAGCGGCAGCGACTTCAGCGGCGAAATCGGATTCCTGCTTCTCGATTCCCTCGCCCAGAGCATAGCGCACAAACCCGGCAACCTTGATAGGCGCGCCGACCTTGCCCTCAGCTTCCTTCACGGCCTGCGCCACGGTCTTGGCGCTGTCGTGGATAAACGCCTGCTCCAGCAGGGTCACTTCCTTGTAGTAGGTCTTGAGACCCGATTCGACGATCTTGGCGATCATCGCATCCGGCTTGCCCTGCTGGCGGTACTTGTCCGCCATGACGTCCTTCTCGCGGTTCACCACCACAGGGTCGAGACCTGCGGCGTCGAGCGCCTGAGGGTTGGATGCGGCGACATGCATCGCGATCTGGCGGGCCAGCGCTGCAAGCTCATCCTTCTTGCCGGTGGATTCCAGCGCGACGATCACGCCCATCTTGCCGAGACCATCGATCACGGCGCCATGGACGTAGCTGCCGACAACGCCATCGCTGACCGAAAGTTCGGCCGCGCGGCGCAGCGTCATGTTCTCGCCGATGGTCGCAATCGCGTCCGCGATAGCGCGATCGACGTTGTACTCGCCAACCTTTGCAGCCTTGATCTTCTCGACGTCGGCGCCGGCCTTGAGCGCAACCTGGCCGATCATCTTGACCAGGCCCTGGAACTGCTCGTTGCGCGCAACGAAGTCGGTCTCGGAATTGACTTCGACGAGGACACCCTTGGTGCCGTCGGTCACGGCTGCGATCAGGCCTTCCGCCGCAACGCGGCCCGACTTCTTCGCAGCCTTGGAGAGGCCCTTCTTGCGCAGCCAGTCAACCGCCGCGTCGATGTCGCCGTTGGTTTCGGTCAGGGCCTGTTTGCAATCCATCATGCCCGCGCCGGTTTTCTCGCGCAGATCCTTGACCATTGCCGCTGTGATTGTTGCCATTGCCGGATGTCCTTTGCCTGTGCGGGCCGCGCGGCGCAGCGATTGCTGGCTAGCCGGATTCGACGCGCAGGATTTTTCTAGTCGGGGAATGTCGCGGCCGGATGAACCGGCCGCGAATAGGTTTAAGGCTTATTCCGCGTCCGCGGTCAGCGCCTTGGACTGGGCGACCCAGCCATCGGCACGCGCCGGCAAGCCGACTTCTTCGCCGATCTTGTGAGCGGTATCGTGGTCGAGCTCTGCTATCTGCCAGTAGTGGAAGACGCCGAGATCGTTGAGCTTCTTCTCGATCGCGCCGGACACGCCGCTCAGCTTCTTGAGATCGTCGGCAACGCCGCGCGGACCCGCAAGACCCTGGAAGCCTTCCGACTTGGCAGGTTCAACCGCTTCCGGCGTCGGGTTGGCCAGAGCGCCGATGTCGATGCCCGCGCCACCCTGTGCGCGCGAAATACCGTCGATCGCCGCGCGGGCGACGAGGTCGCAATACAGAGAGATCGCACGGCCGGCGTCGTCGTTGCCGGGAACCACGTACGAGATGCCCTTCGGATCGCAGTTGGTGTCGACGATCGCGGCCACCGGAATGTTGAGGCGCTGGGCCTCCTGGATCGCGATGTCTTCCTTGTTGGTGTCGATTACGAAGATCAGGTCGGGCAGACCGCCCATGTCCTTGATGCCGCCGAGCGAGCGGTCGAGCTTGTCGCGCTCGCGCTGAAGCGTCAGGCGCTCCTTCTTGGTGTACTGCGCGCCTTCACCCGAGGCGAGCATCTCGTCGAGCTGACGCAGACGCTTGATCGAGCCGGACACGGTCTTCCAGTTGGTCAGCGTGCCGCCGAGCCAACGGGAGTTGACGAAGTACTGCGCGGAACGCTTGGCGGCTTCCGCCACGCCGTCCTGCGCCTGGCGCTTCGTGCCGACGAACAGGATACGGCCGCCCTTGGCGACGGTGTCGCTGACAGCCTGCAGCGCGCGATGAAGCAGCGGCACGGTCTGAGCGAGATCGATGATGTGAATGTTGTTGCGGGCACCGAAGATGTAATCCGCCATCTTCGGATTCCATCGGTGGGACTGGTGACCAAAGTGAACGCCAGCTTCCAATAGCTGACGCATAGAAAATTCAGGTAACGCCATAGTCAATTCTCCGGTTGGTTCCTCCGGAAGCGTGTGAGCAACGAGCCGCAAACAAAAATGACTTGCGTCCCGGTTGCCACCGGACGGCTTTTTAGAGCCATGCTTCCGTGTGAGATGCGCGGCTTATAACTGCCGCGTCGCGTCGAAGCAAGGATTTATGGCCGTTTTTCTTGACCTCCAAGGTCCTGCGAAACGCCGGCCGGAGCATGGTCCGACCGGCCACCTGTTCAGCACTTTGGAACATTCGGCGGGCATCGCTTGACCGCAGCAGGAGCCGGTCTGGGCGGAGGAGCTGCCCGGGGCGGCGGTGCTGCGGGGCGCGGAGCCATTTGTGGCCGAGGCGCCATCTGAGGCCGCGGAGGTGGAGCCGCCGGCCGCTGGAACTGCGGCTGTGGACGCGGCGCCATCTGCGGCTGCGGTCGTGGAGCCGCCTGCGGGGGCCGCTGGAACTGGGGCTGCGGCCGTTGAATCTGCGGTCGCGGAGCCACCTGAGGCCGCGGCTCTGGGCGCTGGAATTGCGGACGGGGCCGCTCGGGACGAACCTGCGGGGTTCCCGCCGGTCCTGACGGAGCGGCAGTTCCCGGCTGAACCGAAGGCCGCGCAAGGCCGGGGCGACCACCGGGCCCCCGGTCGGGGCGGCCCGGACGGCTATCCGGTCCAGGCTGCGGACCTGTCGCGCCCGGCGCCGGCAAGGTGCTGGGCAAAGGCCGTACTCCCGGCCGGCCACCAACCGGCCCTGCTCCCGGACCCTGTCCCGGCAGCACGTTGCCCGGCTGAAGACCCGGCCTGACAACACCCGGTTGGACTTGGCCCGGCTGGACCTGTCCCGGACCACCCGGACGGCCGGCGCCCGGCAGAACGCCCGGAGGTGCCGCGACCTTGCCCTGACGAATCAGGTTTGCACGCCGCGTCGCCGACGGCGGCAGCGCCGGTGCAAATGCGGGACGGGTTGTCGCCGCGCCGCCGGGTCCACCGGGCCGTCCCGGCCTGAACTGACCGCCTGGCCCGAACTGGCCGCCGGGTCTTCCCGTTCCGATCACTCCAGGCGACGGACGCCGGTTGATGATAGTGTTGATCACGTTCGTGTTGTGAATATTCGTGAACAGGAAACGGTTGATCGGCGGACGCACATAAATCGGCGGCCGGATGAAGATCGGAATAGGCACGAACACCGGCTGCGGCAGGTAGTAGGCATCGTCGTAATAGTACGGCGGATCGAGCACGACGAAATCTTCCGGCGGCGGCGGCAGGAAGAAGATCGGCGGCGGCGGTGGCGGCGCGAATCCGAATACCGGATCGTCGAACATCAGATATGGCCGGTCGACATACTCGTATTCGTATTCCGGCGGCGGCGGCACATCATAAGCGTACGCATCAAAGGTTTCAGGTGGCTCCAGCGCAGCGGCAATATTGGCAAGCCTGCGGCGCGCGTCGGCCGCATGCGGTCCCCTCGGATAACGCTTCAGATAGGACCAGTACGCCTGCTGCGTGTTCGCGCGATAGGTCTGCCTCCAGGTGATGGCCTCGCGGCGTGCGGCGATGATCGCCCTCACCCGCTTGGCCATCGGATCGTCGGGATAGGCCGCGAGAAACGCCTCGTAGTCGGCAATCGTGTCGCGCTCGAGCGCCGCCGTGTAGGCCTCCTGTGCGCTGAAATCACGAATCGGTTTCGAGCGCGCGGCAGCGTCCTGATTGGCCTGGAGCGGCGGAGCGTCCGGCGCGCGCTCGAAGAACACGAAGTCGCCTTCAAACTTCTGCGCGTCCCACGGCACCTGCGCGCCCTTGGTGACGTCATTCACGCGCAGCCGCACGCGGTTGAAAACCTCGGGAAGCGAAATGCCGCCGGTGCGCATCATCTCAGCGAGCGCCTGCGCATAAGGGCCGTAGTTGCCCGTGGGGTTCGGCGCTACCGTGCCCGGCGCGGCGTTGAACGCGATGAGACTTTTGGGATCGGGTTCAATGAGCGCAAGGCCGCCCGCGAGCGGCTGGCCTTCCTTCGCAAACGGATGGTTGTACGCCGCATCGAGCACGACAACGGTGCCCTTCAGCGGCAGTGACGACAACTGGCGGATGTAATCGCCGACGCGCAGGCCTTCGACCGGAACGTCGGTATCGCGCACCATGTTGGCATCGACGGGCGCAAAGTAATTTTCGCCCGCGAGCTGAAGACCGTAACCTGCAAGATAGACAAAAGCGACCGTATCCGGTCCAGCTGCCTGCGCCTTCCTGATGAAGTCGCCGAAGGTCTGGCGCAACGTCTCGCCGTCGAGATCCCGCGCGCCGACCACATCGAAGCCCGCCGCCTGCAATGTCTGGGCGATCAGGCCGGCGTCATTGGCGGCGGTCGCCAGCGGCGCCTTCTGGTAGTTGCCGTTGCCGATCACGAGCGCGATGCGGCTTTGCTGGCCCTGCGTGGGCGGCGGGGTTTGCGCGTGAAGGGGTAACGCCATGGTCGCGAAGGCCAGTACCGCCGCGACGCCGAAGAACCTGCTGATTCCGCGCATGACACCCTTCCCGTTCAGTCCAACGGTGCAGTCAACCCCGCGCCGCATGAACAGTGGTTGAACGAAAGATAGTCGGAATAAGGCGGCAGCCCAAAAGGGCAACCGTCAGATTGTCTGCACATCCACCACGCCGGAGACCGCCTTGAGCGCGCCGGCGATCTGCGGCGACACCTTGAAACGGCCCGGAAGCTTCATTTCGACCTCGGTCTGAAGATCGAGCATCATGATCAGCGTGACCTCGCCGTCACCTGCGGGCGGGCCCGAAGACGGCCTTGGCGGCTGAAGCTTGTTGCCACCGGTCGCGGCCTGATGACCTTCGAGCCGCTTGGCGATCGACTCCAGCGGCTTGTCGTCGCGCACGAAGATGCGCAGGCCCTTCTGGGTTTTGGCGGCGGCATCGTCGAGCGGCTCGGCATGCAGAATGCGCGCGCGCACGTCCTCGCCCTGTAGCTCCGCGCCGATCTGCATCAGGACTGCCGAACCCGGCTCAAGCACGTCGCGGTATTGCGCGAGGCCTTCGGAGAACAGCACGGCCTCGAAATGTCCGGTCGGATCGGACAACCCGATGATGCCCATCTTGTTGCCGGTCTTGGTGCGCCGCTCCATCCGCGACACCACCGTCGCGGCCACGCGTCCCGCGGTCGCCCCGGTCTTCACCGCACGAGAGAACTCGGTCCACGACTGCACGCGCAAACGCTTCAGCGCGGTCGAATAATCGTCCAGCGGATGGCCCGACAGGAAGAAGCCGATGGCGTCATATTCGCGCCGCAGACGATCCGCCGGGAGCCACGGTTCGAGATTCGGAAGAACGATGCTCGGCGCATCGGCCATGCCGCCGAACATGTCGTTCTGTCCGCTGGTGGCGGCTTCGTGACTGCGCTGGCAGGCGGCGACGATGGCGTCGGCACCGGCGAAGACACGCGCGCGGTTGGCATCGATGGTGTCGAATGCGCCGGCAGCCGCGAGGCTTTCGACCACGCGCTTGTTGATCGCACGCGGACTGACGCGGGCGGCGAAATCGGCAAGCGAGGTAAACGGCCGGTCGCCCCGCGCTTCCACGATCATCTCGACCGCCTGCTGGCCGACGCCCTTGAGCGCGGCCAGCGCGTAATAGATCGTGTTGTCGCTGACCTCGAATGTCGTGCCGGAACGGTTGATCGACGGCGGCTCGACCTTGATGCCAAGCCGCTGCGCCTCGGCGCGGAATTCGGACAGCTTGTCGGTGTTGTTCATGTCGAGCGTCATCGACGCCGCGATGAACTCCACCGGATAATGCGCCTTCATGTAGGCGGTCTGGAACGACACGAGCGCGTAAGCGGCGGCGTGGCTCTTGTTGAAGCCGTAGTCCGCGAACTTGGCGAGCAGTTCGAAGATCGTCTGCGCCTGCCCTTTCGGCACGTTGTTCTTGGTCGCGCCGGCGACGAAGATTTCGCGCTGCTTGTCCATTTCCGCGCGGATCTTCTTGCCCATCGCGCGGCGCAGCAGGTCGGCGTCGCCGAGCGAATAGCCGGCCATGACCTGCGCGATCTGCATCACCTGTTCCTGATAGATGATGACGCCGAAGGTTTCCTTCAGGATCGGCTCGAGCATCGGATGCATGTAATCCGACTCTTCATCGCCGTGCTTGCGCGCGCAGTAGGTCGGGATGTTCGCCATCGGACCCGGGCGATACAGCGCAACCAGCGCGATCAGGTCTTCCAGCCGGTCCGGCCGCATGTCGACCAGCGCGCGCCGCATGCCCTGACTTTCAACCTGGAACACGCCGACCACTTCGCCGCGTGCCAGCATCTCGTAGCTGGGCTTGTCGTCGAACGGCAAATGCGCAAGGTCGACGTCAACGCCGCGCTGCTTCAGCAGCTTCACCGCGACGTCGAGCACCGTCAGCGTCTTGAGGCCGAGGAAGTCGAACTTCACCAGTCCTGCGGGCTCCACCCATTTCATGTTGAACTGGGTGACCGGCATGTCCGATTTCGGATCGCGGTACATCGGCACCAGTTCGGAGAGAGGCCGGTCGCCGATCACGATGCCCGCGGCGTGGGTCGAGGCATGACGCGTGAGACCTTCAAGGCGCTGCGCGATGTCGAACGCCCGCGCGACCACCGGGTCTTCGTCGCGGAACGCCTGCAACTTGGGTTCGCTGGCGATGGCCGCCGCCAGCGTTACGGGCGCGGCCGGATTCTGCGGCACCAGTTTGGTCAGTCGGTCCACCTGCCCGTAAGGCATCTGCAACACACGGCCGACGTCACGAAGCACACCGCGCGCCTGCAAGGTGCCGAAGGTGATGATCTGGCCCACCTGCTCGCGGCCGTAGCGCTCTTGCACATAACGGATCACCTCGCCGCGGCGGTCCTGACAGAAGTCGATGTCGAAGTCCGGCATCGAGACGCGTTCGGGGTTGAGGAAGCGCTCGAACAGCAAACCGAAGCGGATCGGATCGAGATCGGTGATGGTCAGCGCGTAGGCAACCAGCGAGCCAGCGCCCGAACCGCGGCCCGGTCCCACCGGAATGCCATGCGACTTCGCCCACTTGATGAAGTCCGACACGATCAGGAAGTAGCCGGGATATTTCATGCGCGTGATGACGTCGATCTCGAACGCCAGACGCTTTGCGTAGTCTTCTTCCGTTGTGCCCGGAGCAAGACCGTACTTTTGCAGACGCCAGGCGAGGCCTTCCTCGGCCTGACGGCGCAGTTCCTCCGCCTCGGCATTTTCGCCGTCGGCGGCATTGTCGCCGCCCACTGTAAAGCGCGGCAGGATCGGCTTGCGTGTCTTGGGCCGGTAGGAGCACCGCTTCGCAATCTCGACGGTGGACGCCAGCGCTTCGGGCAGATCGGCGAACAGCACCGCCATTTCGGCGCGTGTCTTGAAGCGATGGTCCGGCGTCAACTGATCGCGATCGGTCTCCGACACCAGCCGCCCGCCCGCGATGCAGAGCAATGCGTCGTGCGCCTCGTAGTCGTCGGCGGTGGCGAAATACGGCTGGTTGGTCGCGACCAGCGGCAGACCCATGGCATAGGCCATGTCGATCAGCGCGGGCTCGACGCGGCGCTCGTTCTCGAGTCCGTGGCGCTGCAATTCGATATAAAGCCGGTCGCCGAACAGTTTTGCGAGAATGTCGCAGCGCGCCTGCGCCAATGCGGGCTGATCCGCGTTGATGGCCTGCCCGATCGGCCCTTCCGGCCCGCCGGTCAGCGCGATCAGCCCGGCGGTCTCGCCTTCCAGCCACTCGATCTTGATGTGAGGCGGCTGATTGACCGGCGTTTCCAGGAACGCACGGGAGTTGAGCTTCATCAGGCTGCGGTAGCCGTCCTCGCTGGTGGCAAGCAGGACAAGCCGCGCCGGCTGGAGCGCATTGCGTGCGCTGGCATCCTGATCGCCGAAATCGGTCGTCATCGCGCAGCCGGTAATCGGCTGGATGCCGTAACCGGCAAGTTTGTCGGAAAATTCCAGCGCGCCGAACATGTTGTCATTGTCGGTCAGCGCGAGCGCCGGCTGATGGTCAGCCTTGGCGAGTTCCAGCAGCTTGCTGATGGTCATCGACCCTTGCAGCAGCGAATAGGCCGAATGCACGTGCAGATGAACGAATCCGGGATCCGACGCGGCCGACTTCGGCGAAACAGTTTTGGACATGCTGACCCTGGCAACCTTCGCAAGCGCCGTTCATCGAACCGATGAACCAACTGCGATAAAAGAACGACTCATAAGCGTCGATGGTGGTGCCTTGTACTATGGGTGTCCACGCAGAAGACGGGGACCCGTCTGTTGAGGCCGGGTCCATCATCGTTTTCCCCAGCCTCGGGCGGTTCCGAGGCCGGGCAGGTCACTACATCTGCGGAATGACCTGCGCCCAGATCGCGATCATTCCGACGAAAAGCACAACCGACGTCAGCGCAGCAGCTTCTTCAACGAATGTCTTCAACATGACCGAACTCCCTATCGACGCTCTATCGACTATCCGATACGATTCTATGAGAACGTAATAGGAACATTGTTCCTTTTTTGTTCTCAGAGTCAAGCGCCGGAAATCCGGCCAGGGCCGATGTTCTGGCCAATGCTAATGAAACGTAAACGGCCCGTGACTTTCGCAAATCCATCAACAGCTACGCGGGAACGTGAGTTGACGAAAACTGTTGGAAACGGTCTGGCTTCACCACATCAGGAATCCCGGGTATCGACCCGGCAGGAGAACATCATGCGCAGCACCCTTTTGGCCCTCGCCGTACTCGGCGCCGGCGTCGCTATCCAGTCCGCTCCGGCGCAAGCCCGGGATTATCCGTTCTGCCTCCAGGGACGGGATACGGCCGGTGGTCTCGGTGACTGCCGATACTCGACCTATCAGCAGTGTCAGGCGACGGCTTCAGGCACGTACAACAGCTGCTACGCCAATCCGTATTTCGCCTACAGCGAAGACCCCTACGATCAGCCGCGCCGCCGCACCCGGCGCTCGGCCTACTGATCCTGCCAAAGCGCCGCGTCAGTCCAGTTCGATGACGTGACCGTCCTGGAGCGAGACGCGGCGGTCCATCCGCGCAGCCAGGTCCATGTTGTGCGTCGCGATCAGCATCGCGACGCGCGTCGCCCGCACCAGCTGAGTCAAAGCTTTGAAAACGTGATCCGCGGTATGCGGATCGAGATTGCCGGTCGGCTCGTCCGCGAGCAGGACCCGGGGCGCGTTGGCCACCGCGCGCGCAATTGCCACGCGCTGCTGCTCACCGCCCGATAGTTCCGCGGGCCGGTGGGTCACGCGTTCCGCCAATCCGAGATAGGCCAGGATTTCCTTCGACCGCTTGACGGTTTCCTTTTTCGGCAGGCCGCGGATCATCTGCGGCAACATCACGTTCTCAAGCGCCGAGAATTCCGGCAGCAGGCGATGGGACTGGTAGACGAAGCCGATATCGGTGCGGCGGATCTGAGTGCGCTCGACGTCGGACAGCCCCGAGGTCGCAGTGCCCCCGACATAGACTTCGCCCTCGTCGGCCTGCTCCAGCAGACCGGCGATATGCAGCAGCGTCGATTTTCCGGTGCCCGACGGCGCGACCAGCGCAACCGACTGCCCTTCCCACAGCGCCAGACTGGCGCCGTCGAGAATGGTCAGCGTGGCTTCGCCCTGTTTGTAGCGCCTGCGGACGTCGTGCAGATAAACGACCGGTACGCCATTTTCCCCCTGCTCCATCTGTGCGCTCATTCGTACCTGAGCGCTTCGATAGGATCGAGACGCGCCGCCCGCCATGACGGGTACAGCGTCGCCAGGAACGACAGCGTCAATGCCATGATCACCACCGCGGCGGTCTCTCCGACATCGACTTCAGCCGGAAGCTTGGAGAGGAAGTAAAGCTCGGGCGAGAACAGTTCGGTGTTGGTCATCCAGGAGATGAACTGCCGGATAGTCTCGATGTTGAGACAGATCACGAGGCCCAGCAGGAAGCCCACAAGCGTGCCCACCACGCCGATGGCAGCGCCGGTAATCAGAAACACCCGCATCACCGACCCTTGCGACGCGCCCATGGTGCGCAGGATCGCAATGTCCTGGCCTTTGTCCTTCACCAGCATGATGAGGCCTGAGACGATATTCAGCGCCGCCACCAGCACGATCAGCGTCAGGATCAGGAACATCACGTTGCGTTCGACCTGTAGCGCATTGAAGAACGTGGAATTTCGCTGCCGCCAGTCGACCAGGAAGATCGGCCGCTGCGCCGCCTCCGTCACCGCCTTGCGAAAGACGTCGATCCTGTCGGGGTTGGTTGTGAAGACCTCGATGGCGGTGACGTCGTTGGCGCGGTTGAAATAGGCCTGCGCCTCGGTCAGCGGCATGAACACGAACGAGGCGTCGTATTCCGACATGCCGATCTCGAACACCGCCGCCACCTTGTAAGGTTTGATGCGCGGCGTCGTCCCCATCGGCGTGACTGCGCCGCGCGGCGATACGAGCGTGATGCTGTCCCCGGCGCGCAGCGACAACTGGTCGGCCAGCCGGCGGCCGATGGCGACGCCCTGACCTTCGTCGAACCCTTCGAGCGTGCCCTGCTTGATGTTCTTGGCGATCGACGTGACGGCGTTGAGATCCTGCGCACGGATGCCCCGGATGAAGACGCCCGCGGCATTGAACGGCGACGAGCCGAGGCCCTGTCCGTCGACCACCGGCGCCGCGAGGCGGATGCCGTCGGCCTTGCTGATGCGCTCGGCCACGTCCTTCCAGTCGGTCAGCGGCGATTCAAGCGGCTGGACAACGATATGGCCGTTCAAACCGAGAATCTTGTCGAGCAGTTCCTTGCGGAAGCCGTTCATCACCGCCATCACGATGATGAGCGTCGCCACCCCGAGCATGATGCCGAGAAACGAAAAACCGGCGATGACTGAAATAAAGCCCTCTTTGCGGCGCGCCCGCAGATAGCGGGTCGACAGCATCCATTCGAATGGCGCGAAAGGTGGGGTCCGAACTGGCTCGCTCATGTTGGTTCCATAGTCCGGATTTTCACACGAATCGGGCTAATTCTAGTCGCGGCCCGCAGCGATCGCGACCTTACCGAAGATTATTCAGTGGACGGATCAGGACTGGGTGAAGCGGTTGATAGCCTCATCCAGGCTCATGAACTCGCGCGATCCGTCGCTGCGGCGCTTGATTTCCACCTTGCCCTCGGCGAGCCCCTTCGGGCCGATCAATACCTGCCAGGGGATACCGATCAGGTCCGCGGTTGCGAATTTGCCGCCCGGCCGCTGGTCGGTGTCGTCGTAAAGTACGTCGACGCCCTTGGCATTGAGCGCCGCATAAAACTTCTCGCAGGCCGCCCCGGTCTCCGGGCTGTCCTGCTTGAGATTGAGGACCGCGACGCGGAACGGCGCGACTTCCTCCGGCCACTTGATGCCGTTCTCGTCATGGCAGGCCTCGATGATCGCGCCGACAAGACGCGAGACCCCGACGCCGTAGGAGCCGCCATGGATCGGCTTCTCCGCGCCGTCCGGGCCGGACACCAGAGCCTTCATCGTGTCGGAATACTTGGTGCCGAAGTAGAAAATCTGCCCGACCTCGATGCCGCGGGTCTGCACCCGCTTGTCGGCGGGCACTTCACTCTCATAGCGCGCCGCGTCGTGAACATCCTCGGTGGCGGCGTAGAGATCGGTCCACTGTTTGATGATCGGGGTCAGGTCGCCGTTGTAGTCCACATCGGCTCCGGGCACCGGCAGATCGAGAACGTCCTTGTTGCAGAACACACCGGACTCGCCGGTTTCTGCCAGAACGATGAACTCGTGGGACAGATCGCCGCCGATCGGTCCGGTCTCCGCCCGCATCGGAATCGCCTTCAGGCCCATGCGCGCGAAGGTGCGCAGGTAAGCCACGAACATGCGGTTGTAGGACAGCCGCGCCGCCGCTTCGTCGATGTCGAACGAGTATGCATCCTTCATCAGGAATTCGCGGCCGCGCATCACGCCGAAACGCGGACGCTGCTCGTCGCGGAATTTCCATTGGATGTGATACAGATTGAGCGGAAGGCTCCGGTAGGACTTCACGTAGGACCGGAAGATTTCGGTGATCATTTCCTCGTTGGTCGGACCATAGAGCAACTCGCGCTTGTGGCGGTCCTGGATGCGCAGCATCTCCGGCCCGTAGGCGTCATAACGGCCGCTCTCGCGCCACAGATCCGCAAGCTGCAAGGTCGGCATCAGCAGTTCGATGGCGCCGGCGCGGTTCTGCTCCTCGCGCACGATCTGCTCGATCTTCTTCAACACCCGGAAGCCGAGCGGCAGCCACGCATAAATGCCCGCCGCCTCCTGCCGCATCATCCCCGCGCGCAGCATCAGGCGATGCGACACGATCTCCGCCTCCTTGGGCGTTTCTTTGAGAATTGGCAGAAAAAAACGCGACAATCGCATGGGAACACTCGGAGTTTCGGGATTGATCCGGGAATCGGAGGGAAAGCTTGGGAACCTTTTCAGTGAAAGCGGATCAAATGGCAAAACACAAGAGGAAGCATGGGTGTGGCTTTTGGGGGATTTGCGGTTCCCTCCCCCCATGGTAACAGCCTGATGGGGTTTCAAATGGCTGCAACACGGATCAGATCGATAGGACGATGGGCTGCGTTTGTCGCGCTCTACGCGCTTGTCTTCAACGTGATGCTGACCAGCGCCCTGCTGGCCTCGATCTCGCCGCTCAAGTTCAACGCCCTCCACGAACTCTGCCTCAACGGCAGTTCAGCTATTCCCGACGCCGACGGCAACAGCGATTCCGCCAAGCCGATCGTCCGCTGCCCGCTGTGCCTGTCGAGCGCCGTGGCGACGGCTGACCAGCCGCCGCAGACCCCGGCGCTGGCCATCCGCATTGCGCTGCGCGTCCTGTTCGAACCCGCGCCCAACGACCATGTCACTGTCCGCTTTGCGGAGAGCGATCACCAGCCCCGCGGCCCTCCCCACCTGAGCTGACGACCTCGCGCTTTCGCGCATCCGTTCAATCGTCAACATCATTGGTGGGACCTCAACCCATGTTTTCCGTTTCCATACGGGCGCGCAGCATCCTGCTGGCGTCCGCCGCGACCGTCTCCACGATCCCGCTTGCGCACGCTCAAACCGCGCCTCAGGAACTTCCGCCTGTTGTGGTACAAACCGAACGACAGCCGCGTCCGGTTAGGAACCGCGTCGCAACGCCGGCCCCCGTTCAGTCCGGCTCAACCTCAACCGCGCCCACCGCGACACCCGCACCGCTCGGCGTGAAGACTGCGGATCAGGCGCGTCAGGAAATTCAGCAGACACCCGGCGGCGTCGCCGTCGTTGCGGCGGAAGAGTACAAGAACAACTCTGTCGCCAGCACCATCAAGGACATCCTCGGTTACGTGCCCGGCGTGTTCGCACAGCCGAAATGGGGCGACGACACCCGCCTCTCCATTCGCGGCTCGGGCCTGTCGCGCAATTTCCATCTGCGCAGCGTCCAGCTCTACATGGACGGCATTCCGATCAACACGTCCGACGGCTATGGCGACTTCCAGGAGATCGACCCGACCGCCTACAAGTATGTCGAAGTCTACAAGGGCGCGAACGCCTTGCAGTTCGGCGCGAATTCGCTCGGCGGCGCGATCAACTTCGTGACGCCGACCGGTCGCGATTTTGGCGTCAACAGCGCCGGCATCGACATGGGTTCATTCGGCTATCGCCGCTTCCAGGGCAGTGTCGGCGGCGCCAACGGTCCGTGGGACGCCTTTTTCACGGCATCGAACCAGAGCGCCGAAGGGTTCCGCGATCACAGCTACGGCCACAGTACGCGCGCGAGCGGCAATATCGGCTATCAGTTCTCGCCGGATTTCGAGACCCGCTTCTACATTGATGCCAACGATGTGCGGCAGCGCATCCCGGGCTCGGTGACGAGAGCCTCCGCACTCACCTCACCGGAAACCGCAGCGGCTGTGAACGTGGCCAACGATTGGCAACGCAATATCGATACCGTGCGTCTGGCTAACAAGACGACGGTCCGGTTCGGTGCCACCACGGTTGAGTTCGGAGCCTTCGCGGTGGATCGCCACTTGATGCATCCGATCTTCCAGTGGCTCGATTACAGCTACAAGGACTACGGCGGCTTCGTGAAGGCAACCGACGACCGGATCATCGGCGGCTTCCGCAACCGTTTTGTCGCTGGCGTCAATATCTTGAACGGCACCATCGATGCCCAGCAATACGTCAACACTGGCGGATACAAAGGCGCGCTCCAGTCGTCCCTGACGCAGAAGCCGGAGAACTATTCCGGCTTTGCGGAGAACTCGTTCTATTTCCTGCCGAATGTCGCGGCGATTGCGGGAGCTCAATATCTGTTTGCAGTGAGAGACCAGCAGGTGAACTTTTCGCTCAATGGCGACAAGAACGGCCGCAGTTCGTTCAGCCTCTTTAGCCCGAAGGGCGGACTACTCTGGGATATCGACCCGACCTGGCAGGCCTTCGCCAATGTTTCGCGCAGCGCCGAGGTGCCGAGCTTCGGCGAAAGTGTCGCCCCGAGCTTCCAGAACCCCGGTTATCCGACGATTCCCTTCTATGACATCAAGCCGCAGACCGCCACGACCTACGAGATCGGAACACGCGGGAGGCGGCCTGATCTGACGTGGGAATTGACCGGCTATCGCGCCAACATCAAGAACGAACTGCTGTGCTTCTACAGCAACTTTGGAAACTGCAACGTCACCAACGCCGATCGCACGGTGCATCAAGGTATCGAGGCCGGACTTGGCATTGCCATGTTCAGAAACATCTTCACGCCTGACGCAGACAAGATCTGGCTGAATATGGCGTACACCTTCAACGATTTCCGCTTCGACAACGATCCGGTATTCCGCAACAACCAGCTCCCTGGCGCGCCACGTCACTTCCTGCGTGCGGAGGTGCTCTACAAGCACGCCAACGGGTTCTACATCGGTCCGAATATCGAATGGGTGCCGCAGGCCTACTACGTCGATAGCGCGAACACGCTAACCACACAGGCTTACGCAATCTGGGGCCTCAAGGCTGGCGTCGATGACGGCAAGTATTCGATGTATCTCGAAGCGCGGAACATCGCCAACACCGCATACATCGCGAGCGCGAGCATCATCAATCAGGCAAACGCAACCATGCCGCTGTTCGAGCCCGGCACCGGACGCGCGATCTATGCAGGAATGAAAGTGAGATGGTAGTTCCGCACCATTTTTGGAGCGCGCAAATCTGTGCGCTTCAAAATACGTTAAAAACAGCCATTTATCCGGTTGTTTTTGATAAATTGTGCACCGCCGCAAAAGTAGACATTTAGTGCTGAAAAACGTGACAACTCAGAATCCTTCCGCTACAAAAACGCGTCAGCGCGATACGGCTATTCGTCGCATCGTCTGGTGGTCCAAGTCTCGGGAGGAGCCCCTGACGCGCACAAGCAGCGTCGCCCCGTCTAATCAAGGATAAATCCAACGTTTTCGGGGAAAACAGGGTCGACACAATTTTTAGAGCAGGGCTTTGGCCCTGCTCTTTTTTCTTTCGGCATGTTTGAATTTGCCCGCGCGATCATATCGAACGCAAACGCCGCGCAGTCAGGATGAAATATATCGCCGGTGCGCGTGACCGATGTTGCGGCGTTCGCTTCGCGAACCGCCAATACTAGAGCGGAATGCCCATGAGCTGCGTCAGGCGCTCGATATTCAGGTAACCGGCCCTGAAGGCCCACATCCCGATCGCGAAAATCACTGCCGAGATCGCCGTGGTCCACAGCAGCTTGCGTCCCATCCGCGCCACGCTGGGTGCGCCGGGATCGGTGCCGGCGATCTCTTCACCGTTCTCCATCTGGCTGCGCACGCCGAACGGCAGCACTGCGAACAGCACCACCCACCAGAGCACGAAGTAGATCGCGAACGCGGTTGAGATCGAATAGACCATCTAAATTCTCAAGACTGTTCGATTTCGACGAGCGCGCCGGAGAAGTCCTTCGGGTGCAGGAACAGCACCGGCTTGCCGTGCGCGCCGATCTTCGGATTGCCGTCGCCCAGCACGCGGGCGCCCTCCGCGATCAGCGTATCGCGCGCGGCGATGATCTCAGGCACCTCATAACAGATGTGGTGAATACCGCCATCCGGATTACGCTCAACGAACTTCGCGATCGGCGAATCCTCGCCGAGCGGCTGGATGAATTCGATCTTGGTGTTCGGCAGCGTCGCGAACACGGTGATGACGCCATGCTCGGGCAGCGGCACCGCGCCGGAAATTTCCGCGCCGAAGGCCTTGCCATAGATCTGAGCGGCCTTCTCGGCGTCCTTCACCGCGATCGCCACATGATTGAGCCGGCCCAGCATATTTCGCTCCTTCAGACTATCGACGGGAATCAAACCATCAGCACATGAACGACGCAAAGCGGCTTCTTGCCCCACTGGTCGTTGATCTCGGCGCGCACCGCGCGCCGCACGGATTCGGCGATCGCATCGGGATCGCGCTTGCGCGCCCGCGGCAGGTTTTCCACCGTGGAGACAACGAGATCGAACACCTCGTCCGCGATGACCTCGCCTGCCTTATTCTTTTCCGGAATGCCGACGAGATCAACCTCGGGATCGTCGGCCAGATCGCCCTTATCGGTAACCGCGATGGCGACGAACGCGCAGCCCGCAAACGCCAGCCGCCGCCGCTCGACCACAGCGCGGGCCTTGTCGGGCTCGAGGATATTGCCGTCCTTGTAGATTCGCCCGTGTGGCAGTTCCTCGATGATCGCGGGATCGCCGGGGCCGAGCCGCACCAGATCGCCGTTCTTGCAGATCAGCACCTTCGGTACGCCGCACTCGCGCGCGAGCTTGGCATGCTCGGACAGATGCAGCGCCTCGCCATGCGCGGGGATCAGCAGTTGCGGCCGAACCCACGAGATCATATCGCGCAACTCGTCGCGGCGCGGATGACCGGAGACGTGCACCATGTGAGTCCGGTCGGTGATGACCTCGACGCCCTGCATGATCAGACCATTGATGATCGCACCGACGGCCTTCTCGTTGCCGGGAATGGTCCGCGACGAAAAGATCACGGTATCGCCCTTGTTCAGCGTCACCTGCGGATGATCGTCGTTGGCGATGCGGGCCAGCGCGGCGCGCGGCTCGCCCTGGCTGCCGGTGCACAGCGCAAGCACCTTGTCCGGCGGAAAGTTTCCATAGTAGTCGGCGCTGCGAAACGCCTGCACGCCGTCGAGATAGCCGGTCTCGCGTGCGACCTGCACCACCCGCTCCATCGCGCGCCCGACCACGACGACCTCGCGGTCGGCCGCCTTTGCCGCGTCCGCGACGGCCCGCAGCCGCGCCACGTTGGACGCGAACGTCGTCACCGCGACGCGCCCCTTCGCTGCCTTCACCAGTTCGGTGATGTTCTTCGCGACTTCCCGCTCCGACGGCGAGCGGCCTTCGCGCACCGCGTTGGTCGAGTCGCCGACCAGCGCCATGACGCCCTCATCACCAAGCTCGCGCAGCCGCTTCTCGTCGGTCGGTTTGCCAATGATCGGCGTCGGATCGATCTTCCAGTCGCCGGTGTGCAGCACGGTTCCGGCGGACGTGCGGATCGCCAGCGCGTGTGACTCCGGAATCGAATGCGCCACCGGAATGAACTCGACGCTGAATGGGCCGATCTGGACAGTGCCACCCGACGGAATCACGGTGACAGGAATCTTCGGCGGATTGCGCTCGCTGGCGCATTTGGCCTCGAAAAGCGCCGCGCTAAACTGGGTCGCATAGATCGGGCATTTCAGTTGCGGCCACAGATCGATGATCGCGCCGAAATGATCCTCGTGGGCGTGGGTTAGAACCAGCCCGACCAGGTTCTTCCGCTCCTTCACCAGGAAGCGAATGTCCGGCATCACCACGTCGATGCCCGGCAGATGCTCCTCATTGCCGAACGACACGCCTAGGTCGATCGCAAGCCAGCTTCGCTGCTGTCCCTTGCCGAGGCCGTAGATCGACAGGTTCATGCCGATCTCGCCGATGCCTCCGAGCGGAGCGAATGTGAGTTCGTCAGGTCGCGACATCTAAATTGCTCCGGACGATTTGGCTGAACCGAAATGGACATCGCCGGCGGCGATGGGCGTGCGCTTGCCGTCATGGCCGGCAATGATCAGGCAGCCTGTATCGTCGATGGTTTCGAAGATACCTTCAACAGGCGCTCCGTTCGAGTGGATCGAAACGGTTTCGCCGAGCCCGGCGGCGCGCTCCAGCCAACGGCTGCGGATTTCGCCGAAGCCTCTGCCGTTGTCCCAGATGCCGCGGAATTCCGCCCACGCATCCGACAGCGCCATGAACAGGTCACCGGCACCGGCCGTGATGCCGAGCGCGGCCAGCGAGGTCGCCGGATACGGCGTCCCTTCCGGCGCGGAGATCACATTGGTTCCCATACCAACGGCGACGGCGAGATCACCGCCGATGGTTTCGGCCTCGAGCAGGATGCCCGACAGCTTCTTGCCGTCGGCCAGCACATCGTTCGGCCATTTCAGGAGGAAACTGGTGCTGGCCGATCCGCCGGATCGCATCCGCTGCTCCACGCTCACCGCCTGCAAGGCGGCTTCGAGCGACAGACCTGCGGCAAACCCGAGCGTCGCCGCGACGGGAGGCGCAACGTCCAGCGTCTCGACAATGGTGGCGGCGAGATTGCCGCGCGGGGAAATCCATTCGCGCTGGCGGCGGCCGCGTCCCGCTGTTTGCAGATCCGTCACCAGCCAGAGCGGACCGCGTTCACCGGCCCGCGCCCGCACCAGGGCCTCGGCATTGGTCGAACCGATGCTGTCGAACGCCTCAACGCGATAGTTCTGGGCTCTGGCCAGTGGACCGAGCGCGAACGCCATTAAAACAGCGACTTCGCGGCCACCGTGGCAGCATTCACCAGCGGCGCGGGATAGACGAAGAACAGCAGATTGAAGATGCCGGCGACAGCCAGCACCACCCGAAGCTCGACACGCATCGGCTCCATCGCTTCCTTCGGCTCGTCGAAGTACATGACCTTGACGATGGTGAGGTAGTAGAAGGCGCCCACCACGCTGGTTACCACGCCGATCACCGCGAGGGTAAACAGCCCCGCCTTGATCGCGGCAAGGAACACATAGAACTTCGCGAAGAATCCGGCGAGCGGCGGAATGCCCGCCAGCGAGAACAGGAACATCGCGAAGAAGAACGCCAGCAGCGGATTGGTGCGCGACAGTCCGGCAAAGTCGCTGATGGTCTCGACAGCCCGGCCGTTGCGCTTCATGGCCAGGATGATGGCGAAGGTGCCGAGCGTCATAGCGACGTAGATCGCGATATAGACCAGCACGCCCTGCGCGCCCTGCTGCGTTCCGGCAGCGAGACCGACCAGCGCAAAGCCCATGTGGCCGATGGACGAATACGCCATCAGGCGCTTGATGTTCTTCTGGCCGATGGCCGCGAACGATCCCAGAGCCATCGAGGCGATGGAGACGAACACCACGATCTGCTGCCACTGGGGCACGATGCCCGGGAATGCGGTCAGCGCCACGCGCGTGAACACGGCGAGTGCGGCGACCTTCGGCGCGGACGCGAAGAACGCGGTGACCGGTGTCGGTGCGCCTTGGTAGACGTCGGGCGTCCACATGTGGAACGGCACCGCGGAGACCTTGAAGCAGAGACCGGCCAGCAGGAACACCAGCCCGAACAGCAGGCCGACGTTGGCGCTCTTCGCCTCAGCGGCGATGCCGGCGAAGCTCACGGTGCCGGTGAAGCCGTAAATCAGCGACGCGCCGTAAAGCAGCATGCCGGACGACAGCGCGCCGAGCACGAAGTACTTCAGCCCGGCTTCGGTCGACCTGGTGTCGTCACGATGGCTCGCCGCCACGACGTAGAGCGCAAGGCTCATCAGTTCGAGGCCGAGATAGAGCATGATGAGGTCGCCGGCCGAGATCAGCACCATCATGCCGGTGGTGGAGAGCATCACCAGGATCGCATACTCGAAAATCTTCGCCTGCTCGGCGAGGTACGCGCGCGACAGGATCAGCGTGACGCCGGAGCCGATCAACGCCAGGATTTTCAGAAACCGCGCATAGTCATCGACGATGAAGCTGCCGCCGAAGGTGGTCAGCTTGCCAGCCGGCAGCCACAGTTCGAGACCGCCCGTCACAACGAGCAAAACCACAGCGATGCCGGTCACCAGCGACGTCGTCTGCTGTCCGCGAAACGCGCCGAGCATCAGGAGCGCCATGGCGCCAGCAGCCAGCACCAGTTCCGGCAGCACGGGAAGCAGCGAATATCCTGCGAAAGTCATAAACCCGGTCCTGCCCCGTTGTTACTGAACCAGCGCCGCCGCTTTCACGGCGGTGATGGCGGTGTTGTAGTTCGTGACGAGTTGCTGCACCGACGCCGCCGACATGTCGAGGATCGGCTTCGGATACACGCCGAAGAGAATGGTGAGAATGACCAGCGGCGCGAGAATGATCCCTTCCCGCAGCGTCAGATCCTTGATGCTCGCCAGCGACGGCTTGTCGAGCACGCCGAACACCACCTTGCGGTAGAGCCACAGCGCATAGGCCGCCGACAGGATCACGCCAAGTGTGGCAATCGTCGCGGTCGGAATGCTGACCTTGAAGGTGCCGATCAGGGTCATGAACTCGCCGACGAATCCCGAGGTGCCCGGCAAGCCGACGTTGGCCATGGTGAACACCATGAACATGAAGGCATAAAGCGGCATGCGGTTCACGAGGCCGCCATAGGCGGCGATCTCGCGGGTATGCAGCCGGTCGTAGACCACGCCGACGCAAAGGAACAGCGCTCCGGACACGATGCCGTGCGACACCATCTGGAACACGCCGCCGGCGACGCCCTGCATGGTGCCAGCGAAAATGCCCATGGTCACGAAGCCCATGTGGGCGACGGACGAGTAAGCGATCAGCTTCTTGATGTCTTCCTGCATCAAGGCGACCAGCGACGTGTAGACGATCGCAATCGTTGAGAGCGTGAAGACCAGCGGCGCGAAATCATGCGACGCCAGCGGGAACATCGGCAGCGAGAAGCGCAGGAAGCCGTAGCCGCCCATCTTCAGCAGGATCGCAGCCAGCACGACAGAGCCTGCGGTCGGCGCCTCGACGTGCGCGTCCGGCAGCCAGGTATGAACCGGCCACATCGGCATTTTCACCGCAAACGAAGCGAAGAACGCCAGCCACGCCCATGTCTGGAGATTGCGCGGCACAGCCGTGTTCATGAGCGTCGGGATATCGGTTGTCCCGGCGTTCAGATACAGCGCCATGATAGCGAGCAGCATCAAGACCGAGCCGAGCAGCGTGTAGAGGAAGAACTTGAAGCTGGCATAGACGCGGCGCGGGCCGCCCCAGACGCCGATGATCAGGAACATCGGAATCAGGCCGCCTTCGAAGAACAGGTAGAACAGCACGAGATCGAGCGCCGAGAATGTGCCGATCATCAGCGTTTCAAGGAAAAGAAACGCCATCATGTACTCGCGCACGCGCAGCGTGACCGACTTCCAGCTTGCGAGAATGCAGAACGGCATCAGTGCCGTGGTCAGGATTACGAACGGCAGCGAAATTCCGTCCACACCCATGTGGTAGCCGATGCCGTTGGCGAGCCAGGCCGTCTTCTCGACGAACTGGAAGCCCGGCTGGGCCGGATCGAACCGCAGCACCAGAATGACCGACACCGCGAAGGTGATGATCGTGGTCCACAGCGCGATCCAGCGCGCATTGCCGCGCGCGGCCTCGTCATCACCGCGGCTGAGATAAATCAGGATCGCGCCGACGACCGGCAGGAACGTGACGACGGAAAGGATGGGCCAGGTTGTCATCATTGGCCCCCGAGACCGAAGATAAACCACGTGATGAGACCGGCCACGCCGATCAGCATCGCGAATGCGTAGTGATAGAGATAGCCGGTCTGGAGCCGCACGACGTTGCGCGTGACATCGAGCACGCGCGCCGAGACGCCGTCAGGACCGAACCCGTCGATGATGAAGCCGTCGCCCTTCTTCCACAGGAAGCGCCCGAGCCACTTGGCCGGCCGCACGAACAGGAAGTCATAGAGCTCGTCGAAATACCACTTGTTGAGCAGGAAGCGGTACAGGCCCGGATGCTGGTTCGCGAGTTCGACCGGCAGATACGGCTTGCGGATGTAGAACAGCCACGAAAAGAAGAAGCCGACCACCATCATCACCGTCGGCAGGTAGGCAATCGCCGCCGGAATATGATGCATCTCGTCGATGATCTTCGGGTTCATCTTCAGCGACTCGCGGAAGAACTCGTGAATGCCGTGGCCCGCGAACAGCTCCTTGAACGGGAAGCCTGCGAGGATCGAGCCCACCGACAGCACCGCGAGCGGAATCAGCATGGTGTACGGGCTCTCGTGCGCGGCCTCGTAGTGCTTCTGGTCGTGCGGCTCGCCATGGAACGTCTTGAAGATCAGGCGCCATGAATAGAACGAGGTCAGGCCCGCGGCGAGCACGGTGCAGAGGAAGCCGTAGAGCGCGAACGGATTGTTTGCCACGAACGCGGACTCGATGATCGCGTCTTTCGAGAAATAGCCGGCCGTCAGCGGGAAGCCGGTCAGCGCGAGCGTACCGATCACCATGGTGATGTAGGTAAACGGGATCTTGTCCTTCAGGCCACCCATGTTGCGGATGTCCTGCTCGTGATGCATCGCGACGATCACCGAGCCGGAGCCCAGGAACAGCAGCGCCTTGAAGAAGGCGTGGGTGAACAGGTGAAACATGCCGACCGAATAGGCCCCTGCTCCCATCGCCACGAACATGTAGCCGAGCTGCGAACAGGTCGAATAGGCGACGATGCGCTTGATGTCGTTCTGCACCAGACCGATGGTTGCGGCGAACAGCGCGGTGGTCGCGCCGATCAGCATCACGGCGGCCTGCGCGTTCGGAGCCAGTTCGAACAGCGGCGACAGGCGCGCCACCATGAACACGCCGGCGGTGACCATGGTCGCAGCGTGGATCAGCGCCGACACGGGCGTCGGGCCTTCCATGGCGTCCGGCAACCAGGTGTGCAGCAGGAACTGCGCGGACTTGCCCATCGCGCCCATGAACAGGAACAGGCAGATCAGGGTCAGCGCATCGATATTCCAGGCGAAGAAGTGGATGGTCTTGCCGGTCAGGCCGGGAGCCGCGGCGAAGATCGTGTCGAAATCGACCGAGCCGACCATCATGAAGATCGCGAAGATGCCGAGCAGGAATCCGAAGTCGCCGACGCGGTTGACGACGAACGCCTTGATGGCGGCGGCATTGGCCGACGGCTTCTGGAACCAGAAACCGATCAGCAGGTAGCTCGCGAGGCCCACGCCTTCCCAGCCGAAGAACATCTGCACGAGGTTGTCGGCGGTCACCAGCATGAGCATCATGAAGGTGAACAGCGACAGATAGGCCATGAACCGCGGACGGTTCGGGTCCTCGTTCATGTAGCCGATCGAATACAGGTGCACGAGCGACGACACCGAGGTGACCACCACCAGCATCACTGCGGTCAGCGTATCGACGCGCAGCGCCCAGTTGACGACGAGATCACCCGAGCCGATCCAGGTGAAAAGCTGAGCGCGCGTGTCGTGATGCAGGAAGCCGACATCGACCAGCGTCATCCATGACAGCGCGGCGGAAATCAGCAGCAGCGCGGTGGTGACGATTTCGGCGGTGCGTGAGCCCGCAGCAGCCGGCTCGACCGGACCGTGTTCGTCATGCCCGTGATCGCCGTGGGCATGATCGTCATGCGCCGCATGAGCGTGAGTTACCCCGTGCCCATGGTCGTCATGACCGTGGGTGTGATCCATCTCGTCGCCGCTCGGATTGCGCGCATGCGCGCCAAACAGCGCCACCGCGCCCGCAATGAGCGCGCCGATCAGCGGCAGGAAAACGATGGCCTGAATCATGGCGTGATTCTCTCAAGACGCACGATCTGGTCCGAAAACCGGTGTCCACCCGCCGGGTCGTTGCCCGAGGGCATGCTTTTCGGGATCATGCGTTAACCCTTCATCAGATTGATGTCCTCGACCGCGATCGAACCGCGGTTTCGGAAGAACACCACCAGCACGGCAAGTCCGATCGCCGCTTCAGCCGCGGCGACCGTCAGAACCAATAGCGCGAACACCTGCCCCACGATGTCACCGAGGAACGCCGAGAACGCCACGAGGTTGATGTTCACTGCGAGCAGAATGAGTTCGATCGACATCAGGATGACGATGACGTTCTTCCGGTTGAGGAAGATGCCGAGAATCCCGATCGTGAACAGGATGGCGGCGACGGCGAGATAGTGACCGAGACCGATCGTCATCGCACCCACTCCCCGGAATCCGCATCCTGAAGGCCCTGCCCCGACGCGACCTTGCGCACATCCATCGCCGCTGCCTTGGTTCGCGCGTTCTGCACATTGATGTCCTGCCGCTTGACGCTCGGCTTGTGCCGCAGCGTCAGCACGATAGCGCCGATCATGGCGACCAGCAGCACCAGACCCGCCAACTGGAAGTACGGCAGATACTTCGTATACAGCACGAGGCCGAGCGCTTCGGTGTTGCTGACCCCGCCCGGGATCGGCGACGTGATCGCCTTCGAGATCGCAGGATTCATGATCCAGCCGCCAGCCACCAGCAGCAGCTCGGCAAGGAACACCGCTCCGATCAGCAAACCGACCGGCAGATATTCGATGAACCCCTGGCGCAACTCGGCGAAGTCGACGTCCAGCATCATGATGACGAACAGGAACAGCACCGCGACCGCGCCGACGTAAACCACGACGAGGATCATCGCGAGGAATTCCGCGCCGAGCAGCATGAACAGTCCCGCCGCGTTCACGAACGCAAGGATCAGGAACAGCACGGAGTGCACAGGGTTGCGGGACGTCACGACCATGATCGCGGACGCCACGCAGACGCCGGCGAAGAGATAAAAGAAGAGCGCGGGACCGATCATACTTTCACCTCACCGGTACGGCGCGTCGAGTTCGATGCTTTTCGCAATCTCGCGCTCCCAGCGGTCACCGTTGGCGAGCAGCCTCGCCTTGTCATAATAAAGCTCCTCGCGCGTTTCCGTCGCGAATTCGAAATTCGGGCCCTCGACGATGGCGTCGACCGGACAGGCTTCCTGGCACAGCCCGCAATAGATGCACTTCACCATGTCGATGTCGTAGCGCACGGTACGGCGCGTGCCGTCGTTGCGGCGCGGGCCGGCTTCGATGGTGATGGCCTGCGCCGGACAGATCGCCTCGCACAGCTTGCAGGCGATGCAGCGTTCCTCGCCGTTCGGATAACGGCGCAGCGCATGCTCACCGCGGAAACGCGGCGAGATCGGTCCCTTCTCAAAGGGATAGTTCAGCGTGGGCTTCGGTTTGAAGAAGTATCGCATGGCGAGAATGAACGCCGAGACGAACTCTTTCAGCAGAAGCTGATTGGCTGTGCTTGCTATGCCCATGACGAAAACCTCATTTCGGTGCAAGCCCCGCGAATTGCAGAACACCGGCGACGATGACGACCATCGCCAGCGACAACGGCAGAAACACCTTCCAGCCCAGCCGCATGAGCTGGTCGTAGCGGTAGCGCGGCACGATCGCCTTTGCCATCGCGATCAGGAAGAACATGAAGAACAGTTTCAGCACGAACCAGATCACACCGGGCACCCAGGTGAACGGCGCGAACGGGATCGGCGACAGCCAGCCGCCAAGGAACAGGATCGTCGCCAGCGCGCACATGGTGGTAATGGCGACATACTCGCCGAGCATGAACAGCAGATACGGCGTCGAGCCGTATTCGGTCATGAAGCCGGCGACCAGTTCGGATTCCGCTTCCACCAGATCGAACGGCGGGCGATTGGTTTCCGCCAGCGTCGAGACGTAGAAGATCACGAACATCGGGAACAGCGGCAGCCAGTACCAGCCGAGAATGCCGAGTTTGGTGTCCTGCGCCGCGACCACAGCGGTCAGGTTGAGCGAACCGACGCACAGCAGCACGGTGATGATGACGAAGCCGATCGAGACTTCGTAGGACACCATCTGCGCGGCGGAGCGAAGCGCCGCGAGGAACGGATACTTCGAGTTCGACGACCACCCAGCCATGATGATGCCGTAGACCGACAGCGACGAGATCGCGAAGATGTAGAGAACGCCGACATTGATGTCCGCGATCACCCAGTTGAGGTTGACCGGGATCACCGCCCACGCTGCCAGCGCCAGCACGCACGAGACCAGCGGCGCCAGCAGGAACACGCCCTTGTTCGCGCCGTCCGGAATGGTCGGCTCTTTCAGCACGAACTTCAGCAAGTCCGCGAAGGATTGCAGCAGGCCCCATGGCCCAACCACGTTGGGACCGCGCCGGATCTGCACCGCCGCCCAGATCTTGCGGTCGGCCAGCAGGATGTAGGCGATGGCGATCAGCAGCACCACGAGCAGCAGCACGCTCTGCGCGACCATGATGATGATCGGCCAGAGATAGCCCGTCCATAACTCGCTTGCGAAGAATTCGGTCATCGGATCACGCTTACTCCGCCGCCGTCAGAAGTTGCCCGGAGGCGAGCTTGGAACATTCGGCCATCACCGCGGATGCCCGCGCGATGGGATTGGTCAGGTAGAAGTCCTCGACCGGGCTCTTGAAGGCGCCCTTCTCGACCGAGCCGCCGCGCGCCGCAAGCGCTTTCACGCCCGCCGCATCGTTGCCTTCGATCTGGTCGATCCGCATCAGATGCGGCGCGGCCTTGAAGATCGCCTGGCGCAGTTGCCCGAGCGAGTCGAACGGCAGCTTCTTGCCGAGAACGTCCGACAGCGCGCGGATGATCGCCCAGTCCTCGCGCGCATCGCCGGGCGGGAACGCGGCGCGGTTGGCCATCTGCACACGTCCTTCGGTGTTGACGTAGAGACCGGCCTTCTCGGTATAGGCTGCGCCCGGCAGGATCACGTCGGCGCGGTGCGCGCCCTTGTCGCCGTGGGTGCCGATGTAAACCACGAACGTGCCGTCGGCCGGGCTGACATCATCCGCGCCCAGCGAGAACAGCACATCGAGCGTGCCGAACGTCGTCATCTGCGCGACGTTCAGGCCGCCCGCCCCCGGCGTGAAGCCGATATCGAGCGCACCGACGCGCGAGGCGGCGTTGTGAAGCACCGCAAATCCGTTCCAGCCGTCTTTGAGCACGCCGAGATCGACGGCGAGCTTGGCAGCCTGCGACAGCACCGCCGCGCCGTCGTGACGGGCGGCAACGCCCGCGCCCACCAGCACGATCGGGTGCTTTGCGCCCTTCAGCACGTCGGCGAACGAGTGCTTGCCGGCGGCGAGATCGCCCAGCGTATCGGTACCTGCGCCGAGATGCTCATAATCGTAGGTCAGATCGGCCTTGTCGCCGATCACACCGATCTTGAGCGCACCCGTGCGCCAGCGCTTGCGGATGCGCGCGTTGAGAACGGCAGCTTCCTTGCGCGGATTGGAGCCGACAATCAGCAGCGCGTCGGCCTGTTCGATGCCCGCGATGGTCGGATTGAAGATGTACGACGCGCGGCCCGCCTTCGGATCGAACCCGGCGCCGTCCTGAGTGGCGAAATTGGCCGACCCAAACGAGGTGAGCAATTCCTTGAGCGCGAACATTTCCTCCACCGCGGCGAGATCGCCGGCGATGGCGCCGGTGCGCCGGCCGTCCGAGCGGGCAACCGCCGCGGCGATTGCCGCGAAAGCTTCGGTCCATGTGGCCGCGCGCAGCTTGCCGTTTTCGCGGATGTACGGCCGATCCAGACGCTGCGTGCGCAGACCGTCGACGATGTGGCGCGTCTTGTCCGAAATCCACTCTTCGTTCACGTTCTCATTGACGCGCGGCAGAATGCGCATCACTTCGCGGCCGCGCGTATCCACGCGGATCGCGGAGCCGACCGCATCCATCACATCGATGGACTGGGTTTTGCCCAGTTCCCATGGACGCGCGGCAAATGCGTATGGCTTCGAGGTCAGCGCGCCGACCGGGCAGATGTCGACGAGATTGCCCTGCAACTCGGACGTCAGCGCACTTTGCAGATAGGTCGTGATCTCGACGTCCTCGCCGCGGCCGGTCAGGCCCAGTTCTGGCACGCCGCAAACCTCGGTGGTGAAGCGGACGCAGCGCGTGCACTGGATGCAGCGGTTCATCGAGGTCTTCACCAGCGCGCCGATGTACTTGTCCTCGACCGCGCGCTTGTTCTCCATGAAACGGCTGGTGTCGACGCCGTAACCCATCGCCTGATCCTGAAGATCGCACTCGCCGCCCTGATCGCAGATCGGGCAGTCGAGCGGATGGTTGATCAGCAGGAATTCCATCACGCCTTCGCGTGCCTTCTTTACCATCGGCGATTTGGTCTTGACCGCCGGCAGTTCGCCGTTCGGACCCGGGCGGCAATCGCGCACGGCCCAGGCGCAGCTCGCGACAGGCTTCGGCGAGCCCGCGACCTCAACGAGACACATGCGGCAGTTGCCGGCGATCGACAGCCGCTCATGGTAGCAGAAGCGCGGAATTTCGGCGCCCGCCGCCTCGCACGCCTGAAGCAGCGTGTACTCGGCAGGAACGTCAATCTCTTTTCCGTCGACGAGAATCTTGGTCATGCCATTACTCCGCCGCGACCATGTTGACGGGATCGAGAACACCGACATCATCGATGGTCGACTTGCGTGTGAAATCGTCGATGCGCCGTTCGATCTCCGGACGGAAGGCGCGGATCAGACCCTGGATCGGCCAGGCCGCCGCGTCGCCGAGCGCGCAGATGGTGTGACCTTCGACCTGCTTGGTGACTTCCAGCAGCATGTCGATCTCGCGCTTGTGGGCGCGGCCTTCAACCATGCGCGACAGCACGCGCCACATCCAGCCGGTGCCTTCGCGGCACGGCGTGCACTGACCGCAACTCTCGTGCTTGAAGAAATAGGAGATGCGCGCGATGGCCGCGACCACATCGGTGGACTTGTCCATCACGATGACGCCGGCGGTGCCGAAGCTCGACTTCACCGCGCGGGTGCCGTCGAAATCCATGATCAGATCCTGGCAATCCGCCGCCGGGATCAGCGGGCACGATGCGCCGCCGGGAATGATCGCCAGAAGGTTGTCCCAGCCGCCGCGAATGCCGCCGCCATGCTTCTCGATCAGTTCCCTGAACGGAATGCTCATCGCGTCTTCGACGACGCACGGCGTGTTGACGTGACCGGAGATGCCGTAAAGCTTGGTGCCGACATTGTTCGGACGGCCGATGGCGGCGAACCATGCCGCGCCCCGGCGGAGGATGTCCGGCGCGACCGCGATCGACTCGACATTGTTCACCGTGGTCGGGCAACCATAAAGACCGACGTTGGCCGGGAACGGCGGCTTCAGGCGCGGCTGGCCCTTCTTGCCTTCGAGGCTTTCGAGCAACGCGGTCTCTTCGCCGCAGATATATGCGCCGGCGCCGTGGTGAACGTAGAGATCGAACGGATAACCGTGAACGTTGTCCTTGCCGATCAGCTTCGCCTCATAGGCCTGATCGACCGCGGCCTGAAGATGCTCACGCTCGCGGATGAACTCGCCGCGCACATAGATGTAGGCGACATGCGCGCCCATGGCGGCGCTGGCAATCAGGCAGCCTTCCACCAGCAGATGCGGATCGTGCCGCATGATCTCGCGATCCTTGCAGGTGCCCGGCTCGGACTCGTCGGCATTGACCACGAGATAGCTCGGACGCCCGTCGGCGTTGTCCTTCGGCATGAACGACCATTTCATGCCGGTCGGGAAGCCCGCCCCGCCGCGCCCGCGCAGGCCGGACGCCTTCATTTCAGCGACGATCCAGTCGCGGCCCCGGTCGATGATCGCCTTGGTGCCATCCCACGCGCCACGGCGGCGCGCGCCCTCCAGGCCCCAGTCGCCCTGGCCGTAGAGATTGCGGAAGATGCGGTCCTTGTCGTCGAGCATAGTCGCTACCTTAAGACCCTGAACGCTTGGATTGCTGATAGGCGAGCCCCGCCGCCATCGCGCCGAAGCCAATGGCCCAGAACACGGCTGACTGAAGTTCAGTCTTCAGAATGTAGAAGTTCAAAAAGAAGATGAAGACAGCGGCGACAACCGCGTGAAGCGCGATGTAGCGAAGCGTCGTTCCCGTCATGACTTGTCTCCCTTCGGAGAACTCGCCGCTTCGCCCTTCAGCGAGGTCAGACCGGCGACCGGTGCCGCGAACTGGCGATCGATCTGCGGGCCGGGCTTGGGCGGATTGCCGGTCTCGAAGCCGTCGAGCACCCTGTTCAGGCTCTCGGGCGTCAGATCCTCATAGGTGTCCTTCCAGATCATCACCATCGGCGCATTCACGCAGGCGCCGAGGCACTCGACCTCTTCCCACGAGAAGTTGCCGTCGGCCGATACGTGGAACGGATCGTGATGGATGCGATGCTTGCAGACCTCGATCAGGTCTTTCGCGCCGCGCAGCATGCACGGCGTCGTGCCGCAAACCTGCACATGCGCCTTCTTGCCGACCGGCTCGAGCTGGAACATCGTGTAGAACGTCGCGATTTCCAGCACGCGGATGTAGGGCATCTCGAGCAGGTCCGCGACGGCACGGATCGCAACCTCCGACACCCAGCCGTCGTGCTGTTCCTGCACGCGCCACAGGATCGGGATCACCGCGGACTGCTGACGGCCCGGCGGGTATTTCTCGATCTGGGCTTTCGCCCACGCCAGATTCTCCGCGCTGAACGCGAAGCTTGCGGGCTGTACCTCTTTCGGAGCCAAACGGCGGACGGCCATCGTTTAAGTCTTTCGATCTTTCATTGCGCCAATTCTATTGCGTCAAGTCTTACTGCGTTAAGTTTCACTGCGTCATGGCGCGGCGCGCGTTGCCTGAATTCATGCTGTAGATACGCTGTTCCCAGAACACGCTCGAGGTCGCGAACACGTTGTAGCCGACGTGCGAGGCGACCTTGATGCGGTCGAGTGTGGAGAGCTTGGTCAGTTCCTCGAACCGATCCGTCGCCGGATCGTGGATGATCGCCTTCATCGGCGTCTGTTCGAGAATGTAGCGCGACACGCTGTGGGTCGGATCGTTGCCGTGCTCCTCGCAGACCACGACCGAATCCGTCTCCAGAAGCCGTTTGCCGCCCTTCATGGCGTCGATCTCGACGCCTTCGACGTCCAGCTTGATGATGTACTTGCCCTGCGCCGGGATCTTGCCGTCCTCGATCAGGTTATCGAGTGCAAGCACCTGCACCTCTTCGCCGCCCGCATCCGCACCGCCTGCGATGCTGAACGCCTCGTGGCGGTTGCCCGACAGGCGCGCCGTGCCGCGTGCGGAGCCGATGGCGGCATTAATCGCTTCGAACCGGCCGCCGTTGATCTTCGCATTGTGAGCGAGACGCGGGAAATTCCGCGATGACGGCTCCATCGCAATCGACGGACGCGAGCCGAAACGCTGGCTGGACACCATCACAGACCAGTAGCCGTAGTTCGCGCCGCAATCGATCAGCGTGTAATTCACATCCTTGGAGTCGAGCAGAAACAGCTCAAGTTCGTCTTCGTACTTGAACGTGCGGTTGAGCAGCTTGCTCCAGTAACCGTCGCCGTAAGGGAATGAGAATGCAGCGTCCGGGTTGAGCATGACGTTGATGTCGCGCTCGGACAGAAACAGCGTCTTCAGGAGATTGGCTGCGCTGTTGTAACCGCGATGCGAGATGTACGCCCCGACCTTGGATCCAGCGAGCAGCGCAAAGCCGATGGTGCGCTCCCAGGGCGTTGCCCCGCGCATGTCACCGGTCGTGCGGTCGAACTGGATCGGCGGCTGGGTCATCAGCGATCCACCTCACCGAACACGATATCGAGCGAACCGAGGATGGCCGACACGTCGGCGAGCAAATGCCCCTTGCAGATGAAGTCCATCGCCTGAAGGTGCGCGAAGCCCGGCGCGCGGATCTTGCACTTGTACGGCTTGTTGGTGCCGTCGGCGACCAGGAACACGCCGAACTCGCCTTTCGGCGCTTCGACCGCAGCATAGACTTCGCCGGCGGGCACGTGAACGCCTTCGGTGTAGAGCTTGAAGTGATGGATCAGCGCCTCCATCGAGCGCTTCATCTCGCCACGGCGCGGCGGCGCGATCTTGTTGTCCTCGACGACGACCGGCCCCTGCCCTTCAGGCGCGCGCAGCTTCTCGATGCACTGCTTCATGATGCGCACCGACTGACGCATCTCTTCCATGCGGATGCAGTAGCGGTCGTAGCAGTCGCCGTTCTTGCCGATCGGAATATCGAAATCCATCTCGGCGTAGCATTCGTAAGGCTGCGACTTGCGCAGATCCCACGCCGCGCCCGAGCCGCGCACCATCACGCCGGAGAAACCCCACTCCCACGCCTGATCGAGAGTCACCACGCCAATATCGACGTTGCGCTGCTTGAAGATGCGGTTGTCGGTGAGAAGCGTTTCGAGATCGTCCACGACCTTGAGGAATGGATCGCACCAGGCCTCGATGTCGTCGATCAGCTTCGGCGGCAGGTCCTGATGCACACCGCCGACGCGGAAGAACGCCGCGTGCATGCGCGAGCCGGAGGCGCGCTCATAGAACACCATCAGCTTTTCGCGCTCTTCGAAGCCCCAGAGCGGCGGCGTCAGCGCGCCGACGTCCATCGCCTGCGTGGTCACGTTCAGCAGATGCGACAGGATGCGGCCGATCTCGCAATAAAGCACGCGGATCAACTGGCCGCGGCGCGGCACGGTGATGCCGAGCAGCTTTTCCGCCGCGAGGCAGAACGCATGCTCTTGATTCATCGGCGCGACGTAATCGAGCCGGTCGAAATAAGGGATCGCCTGCAGATAGGTTTTCTGTTCGATCAGCTTTTCGGTGCCGCGATGAAGCAGGCCGATATGCGGATCGACGCGCTCGACCACTTCGCCGTCAAGCTCGAGCACAAGGCGCAGCACGCCGTGCGCCGCTGGATGCTGCGGTCCGAAGTTGATCGTGAAGTTGCGCATGCCGGTCTGTTCGGCGTTGAGAACCTCGCTCATCAGCCACCTGCCTTTGGTGCCGGCGCCGGTGCGGGCGCAGCAGCCTTCTCATCACCCGGCAGCGTGTAGTCTGCGCCTTCCCACGGCGAGAGGAAATCGAACTTGCGGAATTCCTGATTGAGCCGCACCGGCTCGTACACCACGCGCTTTTCCGCGTCGTCGTACCGGACCTCGACAAAGCCGGTCAGCGGGAAATCCTTGCGCAGCGGATGGCCGTCGAAGCCGTAGTCGGTCAGCAGGCGGCGCATGTCCGGATGGCCGACGAAGATCACACCATACAGATCGTAAGTCTCGCGCTCGAACCAGTCAGCGCCCGGAAACACCGAGATGATCGACGGCACCTGCGTCGTCTCGTTGGCTTCGCCGTGCAGGCGGACGCGCGCGTTCAGGACCGGCGACATGAGGTGATAGATCACGTCGAAACGGTTCTCGCGGCCCGGATAGTCCACGGCTGTCGCGTCGGTGAAGTTGACGAAGCGGAAGCGCGGATCGGTCTTCAGCACACGAACGATGTCCACGATCTTCGCAAGATCGACCGAGATCGAGAGCTGGTTGAACGCAACCGAATGCCCGAGCGCCGCGCCTGGAAGCGCGGCCACGATCGTCTGGCCAAGAGCGTCTAGTTTCGCATCATCCATGTGCGATTACCGTTCAATCGTTCCGGTGCGCCGGATCTTCTTCTGCAACAGCAGCACGCCGTAAAGCAGCGCCTCCGCCGTCGGCGGACAGCCCGGAACATAAATGTCGACGGGCACGATGCGATCGCAGCCGCGCACCACCGAATAGGAATAGTGATAATAGCCGCCGCCGTTGGCGCACGAGCCCATCGAGATGACGTAACGCGGCTCCGGCATCTGGTCGTAGACCTTGCGGAGCGCAGGCGCCATCTTGTTGGTCAGCGTGCCGGCAACGATCATCACGTCGGACTGGCGCGGCGACGCGCGCGGCGCGAAGCCGAAGCGCTCGACGTCGTAGCGCGGCATCGACACCTGCATCATCTCGACCGCGCAGCATGCGAGGCCGAAGGTCATCCACATCAGCGAGCCGGTGCGCGCCCAGGTGATCAGGTCGTCGGTCGCGGCAACGAAGAAGCCCTTGTCGGACAGTTCGCTGTTGATCTCGAGGAAATACTTGTCATCCGCGCCGACCGGCTGGCCGGTGCGCGGATCGATAATCCCGGTCGCGGCCTGAGAGACAGCGGGCTGCACGATCGAAGGCGCCGGGTTCGGGCTCAATCCCATTCCAGGGCTCCCTTCTTCCACTCATACGCAAAGCCGACAGTCAGCACGGCGAGGAACACCATCATCGACCAGAACCCGGCGAGGCCGAGTTTTCCGAACGCCACTGCCCATGGAAACAGGAAGGCGACTTCCAGATCGAAGATGATGAAAAGGATGGCAACCAGATAGAACCGCACATCGAATTTCATGCGCGCATCGTCGAATGCATTGAAGCCGCATTCATAGGCAGAAAGCTTTTCCGGATCCGGCTGCTGATAGGCGACGATGAACGGAGCGATCAGAAGCGCAAGACCGATCACGGTCGCGACCCCGATAAACACCAGAAGTGGCAGGTAATTCTGCAGAATTCCGCCCATCGGCGACCTCATGCTGCCCGATTTTGTCCCGCAGATTCGCGAAACATTGGAATGGTTCGAAAGGGATAGCGCAGCGCAACAGGGAGGGCAAGACAAGCTGTTTTGAGGCCTGATCCGCTGTTATTGCCGATCGGAAACCCCGCCTGCGCCGGCACCTCCCGCCACCAATAAGCTCCACCGATTGACCCATGCGCGGGGCTTATTGGCAGCAAAGCGAGACGGGGAAACGACGCAGGGAACAACCGAATATGCGACCTTCGGCGTAGTCCCTGATCCCGGGCGCCATTTATGACAGGATGCGCGCGATTTCCTTGCCGCATGCAACCGTGTCGGCCTGTCCGCCGAGGTCCCGCGTCCGCAGCTTCTCGTCTGCCAGAACGGTCTCGATCGCCGTCACAATCGCCTTGCCCGCTTCCGGCTCGCCAAGATGATCCAGCATCATTGCCGCCGACCATATCTGCCCGACCGGATTGGCAATCCCCTTCCCGGCAATGTCCGGCGCTGACCCGTGAACCGGCTCGAACAGCGAGGGAAACTTGCGTTCCGGATTGAGACTGCCGGACGGGGCGATCCCGATGGTGCCGGTACAGGCCGGACCGAGGTCCGACAGGATGTCTCCGAACAGGTTCGAACCCACCACGACATCGAACCAGTCGGGATGCAGGACGAAGTTCGCGGCCAGAATATCAATATGATACTTGTCCCACTTCACGCCCGGATAGGCCTTGGCCATCTCCTCCACCCGCTCGTCCCAGTACGGCATGGTGATCGAGATGCCGTTTGATTTCGTCGCGGACGTCAGGTGCTTTTTCGGGCGGCTTTGCGCAAGCTCAAAGGCGAACTTCAGAATCCGGTCGACGCCTGTGCGTGACATGACGCTTTCCTGGATCACCACCTCGCGGTCGGTCCCCGGAAACATGCGGCCGCCGATGGACGAATACTCGCCCTCGGTGTTCTCGCGTACGACGAAAAAGTCGATATCGCCGGGCTTTCTGCCGGCCAGCGGCGACTTCACGCCGGGCATCAGGCGAACAGGCCGAAGGTTCACATACTGGTCGAACTCCCGGCGAAACTGGATCAGCGATCCCCACAGTGAAATGTGGTCCGGCAGGATCGACGGCATGCCCACCGCGCCGAAGAAGATCGCATCGTGGCTGCCGATCTGGGCCTTCCAGTCGTCCGGCATCATCTTGCCGTGCTTCTGGTAGTAGTCGCAGGAGGCAAAGTCGAAGCTGTCGAGGGTCAGTTCAAAGTTGAACTTCTTGGCTGCCGCTTCCAGCACCCGCAGCCCCTCGGGGACGACTTCCTTGCCGATGCCGTCGCCGGGAATTACGGCCAGTCTGTACTTCCTGTTGGTCCCGGTGCTGGTGGTCGGCATTAAATGTTTCCCCACATGGTTTTGAGCGCGGTCGATCCTGCGTCGCCGGGCAGCAATACAGGAGATAACGTCCCGGCTGAAATGACAATCGTGCTGGGTGGGGATGCCCGTGGCGCGGCCGTATGAGCGGTCGGTCCGGCCCCGTGCGGCACGCGCCGTCCGGGACCGGCGGACGTCAGGCGGAAAATTCCGCCCGGTGGAGTTCGACGAACTCAGGAACCGTCAGAGGCGGACGGCCTGTGACACGCTCGATAATATCGTTGGTGCCGGCGAAGATGCCGTCCTGATAGTCCTGCGCCACCTCGCACAGGTGTTGAACCAGGTGCTGCGGCGCATTCAGGCTTTCAAGCTGCGCCTTGAAGTCCGGAATAGACTGCGCGGTGTAGCTGATCTTCTTGCCGAGCACCGTGCTGACCTGTGCAGCGATCTCATGGTGGTTCATTTCGGTGGAACCGTAGAGAGGATAGGTCTTTCCGGCGTGAGGTGCCGGGTCCCTCAAAATCGCAGCGATCAACCGCCCCTGATCTTCTCCCGCGATCGGCGCGTGACGCCCCTCCCCGAACGGCAGCACGATCTGGCCCGTCGAAGCTATCCTGCTGCCGCGGCCGAAATACAGAAGCCACTGGGCGAAGAAGGTCGGGCGCAGATGCACGACCGGAATGCCGGACCGATCCAGCATCCGTTCACAGACCCAGTGCTGGCGAGCCGCGTTGCTCTTGGCATCCGAACGCGCCGAAATCTGCGACATGTTCACGATGAACGTCACACCCGCTTCTGAAGCCGCCTGCGCGAAATACGCTGTCGCATCGACCAGTCCACTCCGGATCGGATAGACAAAATAAGCTGCCGTCACGCCCGTGGTGGCGGCCCGCACGGCAGCGAGGTCCAGCAGATCGCCGACCATCACCTCCGCACCGAGGTCCCGCAACGCATCGGCCCGCGCGTCATCCCTGTGAACGAACGCCCGTACCCTGGCGCCCGCTTGTCTCAATTCGCGAACGGCGGCCTTCCCTGTCGACCCCGTCGCGCCCGTCACCAGCATCAAATCGCTCATTTTCATCTCCTCCAGATATTAGGAGCATATGCTCTTATTATCCAAGCCGGTCTTTGGCAATGGCTTGACAAAAACAGGAGAATGTTCACCTATTTTTTTAATCCCCGGCCGCGACGGCCGGAACTCTTGAAACAGGAATCGGACAGGTCATGGCGCAACCGGGACTGGACACGTGCAACTGCTTCGCCGTGCGCAAGGCGGCGCGCCGCATGACACAGATCTACGACGCCGCGCTTGCGCCCTCAGGCGTGCGGGTGACGCAGTTCATGCTCCTGATGGCGCTGAACAAGGAAGGCGGCCTGTCGGTCAACCGGCTGGCCGAACTGATGGTGATGAATCGCACCACGATGGGGAAGAATCTCCGCCCCCTCGAACGCGATGGCCTCGTCGACGTCAGGGTTTCAAAGGAAGACCGTCGCAGCCGCGACATCCTGCTCACGCGAAAAGGCCGCTCTCTCCTCGACAAGGCTTATCCGCTCTGGCGGAACGCCCACGACAGCTTCGAACAGAAGCACGGCGCAAGGTTTGCGGCGCAATTTCGCTCCGTACTCAGCGCGGTCACAGACTGATCGTGTAAAAAGTCTGCAGTGCTTGACTTGGCAGGGCGGCACCTTTAAGTCCGGGACCCTGCGGTCCGCTGATGCGGCCTTGCGGGAGTAGCTCAGTTGGTTAGAGCGCCGGCCTGTCACGCCGGAGGTCGCGGGTTCGAGCCCCGTCTCTCGCGCCAAATTATCTCATAAAAACAATCAGTTCCTACTTCGCACGGTCGCGCCGGACTACGCCGTCCGTCCGGGATCGGGCCGACAAGCCACGCCCGTTCCGAGGCCACATTTGCGAGGGTGTTGTTGCATTTCCCCTTGTGTGTCAGGCTCTTTTCCACCGCCGATTTAAATAAGGCGCTATTTACGGGCAAAACTCGTAGTCAGGACGCTCCCGAATCAAATAAGCCCTGATGTACCGTTAGTTTTGTGAAGCCTAGTATCCACGAGGAGGGCCAAATATGGCAAAGAAAGCAGCTACCCCAGCGACCGTCACTTTGAAGCACCTTGCCGCCGCTCTCGCCGAAGAGCACGAGTTGTCGAAGAAGACCGCTGAAACCATCCTCGGCGACCTCGTCACCAAGATCACCAAGCACCTCAAGAAGGGCGAGCGTATCCGCATCGTCGGCCTCGGCATCCTCCAGGTCCGCAAGCGCGCCGCCCGCATGGGCCGCAACCCGGCAACCGGCGAAGCGATCCACATCAAGGCGAGCAAGAAGGTTGCCTTCCGCGCTGCCAAGGAATTGAAGGAAGCCGTCTAAGACCGGCATCCAGACTTTAAAGGCCCTGACGCCATTCCGGCTCCGCCGGGATGGCGTTTTCTTTTGGGTGGCGCTTTTACATCTGTGGGTTAAGTAAACACAACAGCATTGCGTATCGCTCGCCGTCACCCTGAGGTGCCGTAGCGGAGCGAAGGCCTCGAAGGGCGACGGCGCGGCGCCCATGCCGCGCATCCTTCGAGGCTCGCCGCAAACGCGGCTCGCACCTCAGGATGACGGAGCAAATTTTGGCGATCAACTTCTCCCACACCGTTCTCGACCGCTTCCTGCGCTACGTGCGCATCGACACCCAATCGGACGCGTCATCACCCACCTGCCCGTCCACCGAGAAGCAGAAAGACCTCGGCCACCTGCTCGCGCAGGAGTTGCGCGATCTCGGCCTCACCGACGCGCACATGGACGAGCATGGCTACGTCTATGCGACGCTGCCCGCCAACAGCGTCAAGACCGTCCCAGTGATCTGCTTCTGCTCGCACATGGATACCTCGCCGGACTGCACCGGCAAGGATGTGAAGCCGCAGATCGTGCGCAACTACCAGGGCGGCGACATCGTGCTGCCCGCCGATCCCACGCAGGTGATCCGTGCGGCGGACAACCCCGCGCTCAAAGACCAGATCGGCAGCGACATTGTCACCACCGACGGCACCACGCTTCTCGGCGCGGACAACAAGGCCGGCGTCGCCGAAATCATGGATGCGGTTCAGGTCCTGATCGCCAATCCACAGATAAAACACGGCGCGATCAAAATTCTTTTCACGCCGGACGAGGAAATAGGCCGCGGAGCGGACAAGGTCGATCTGAAGAAGCTCGGCGCCGCCTTCGGTTATACCATTGACGGCGAAAGCGCGGGCCACCTCGAGGACGAGACGTTCTCGGCGGATGGTGTCACCATCGCCATCCAGGGCGTCAGCATCCATCCGGGCTTCGCCAAGGGGAAGATGGAGCACGCGCTCAAGATCGCCTCCCGCATCGTCGACCGGCTGCCGAAGGACCTTGCCCCGGAAACCACCGAGGGCCGTGAAGGCTTCCTGCATCCGGTCGGGCTTCAGGGCGGCCTCGACAGCGCCGTGCTGTCGCTGATCGTGCGTGACTTCACCGTGCAGGGCCTGAAGGAAAAGGAGGCGCTGCTGGAGGACATCGTGCGCGGCGTCATGAAGGACTTCCCGCACTCGTCCTATACCTTTGAGGTCAAGGAACAGTACCGCAACATGAAGGAAGTTCTCGACCGCCATCCGCAAGTGGTCGAGTACGCACTGGAAGCGATTGATCGCGCGGGGCTTCAGCCGGTCCTCAGCAGCATTCGCGGCGGCACCGATGGCTCGCGGCTGTCCTTCATGGGACTGCCCTGTCCCAACGTCTTCGCCGGCGAACATGCCTTCCACTCGCGCCTCGAATGGGTCAGCGTTCAGGACATGGAAGCGGCGGTGCGGACCATCGTGCATCTCGCCGCGATTTGGGAGGAAAAGGCATGATCCGGATTGTGAACCGCCTCGCCGCGCTGCTCGCGTTCGCTCTCCTTGTGCCGCTCAGCGCACAGGCGCAGGAGCCGCGCTTCGACATGACGGTGACCGCCGACGCCACCAAGGCCAACGGCAGCCCATGGGACGGCGTGCCGCGGCTTGGCAATTCAAAGCTCAATCTCAACGCCGCACCTGACATCGCGGTCTGCCTCGTGCGCGCGAATGCCAAACCGGAATGCCTGTGGAAGCCGCAGGGGCGCCGCCTGCTGTCGCAATGTCAGAACGCATGGACCTGCAGGTTCGACAATGTGGCGCTCGCACCGCTGCCGATCGGCCTGGTCTTTGTCGACATCGATGCACGCAACCACGACATCATCGATGTCGCTGTCCTCACCGACAGAACCGACGCCAAGGCGAACGACGAGATCGCGGATTCTCTGCGCACCGCGATGAGCGTGCTGACGCCGCACCGCTCCGAGGACACAAAGGAGCGTCTCGTCCGCAGCGCGAAGCTGATCGCGCTTGCCGATTGCGCGGACGGCAAGCCGTGCCGGCTGACGCAATCGCAGTTCGTGCTGACGAGGCGCTAGCGCAAGCATAGTTCGACATCAGATGTGCTCCCTCTCCCCAGTGGGGAGAGGGGCTCTAGGTCTATCGAGAGATTCTACGCCCTCACCCGCCGCGCTTCGCGCGTCGACCTCTCCCCACGGGAGAGGTGGGACAGAACCATACATCCGTTGATTCGAAGTGCCCTAGCCCCGCATCCGCAACTGAAGCATCGGCAACACCTCATAGCGTGCGCCGATGTTGGCCTTGACCATCGGATCCTCCGCAACGATGGCGCGGACATCGTCGGCACTCTCGTCGTCGGCCATTTCGAACAACGACATGCCCCAGCCGCCCGCCGGATCGGCCACCGGCCCGTGCGCGAGAACGCCGCCCTGCTCCAGCAAGGCCTGCAAGAACTCGCCGTGCGATTTCATCAGCACCTTCTGCTCGGGGGTCATGGTCTTGAGGAAGTCCGGCCCCGGAGGAACGAAGCGGCAAAGGAAGTACTTCATCTGAAACTCCGCAGTGGAAAAGAAACGAGGAACAGTCCGCTTGAAAGAATGTCTAGGCCGTCAAGATGGCGGCGCCATGACTCCGCTTCGTGACGCGATCCATCATGGCACTGCCGGCTGAGCGGCGGACGTGATGCGCGACCGGCCAGTCAAACGGTGTCCAAGGCGATTAAAGGGCATTTCGATACAGGTCCAAGAGATCCAGGCCACGGGAATGGTGCACGCGATGACGACGGCAGCGACACCGATACCCGCCTCCAGAGGATGCGCCGCCGCCCATGGATATTGACGCACCCGGTCGCAAATCAACTCCAGGAACAGCACGTTGAAAAGGTAGAAGCTGAAGCTGATCCTGCCGAGGAATTGCGAGATGCGGCCGGACAGAAACGCCTCGATCGCAGGTGTGCGGCGATAGTAAACCATCGCGACAAGCACGGCGATCGAAGCCTCCCGCAGCGGCCAGCGAAGAACAATCGCGCAGGCGATTGCGCCGATCCATGACCATGTCGGGAGCGCTGACGCGACCGCCCTGCCAGCTCTTGTCGGAATGAGAGCCCCCAGCGCGAAACAATACCAGGAGCCCCTGAAATACGTGAGATAACCGTCAAGCTGAGGTAATTCGAGCAGATACATCAGGCCGAAAGCGACAAACGCCAGTCCCCATTCTTTGCCCGCCCGATATCCCAGATAGGACAGGAGCAGAAACAACGGCGCAATCATCTCGGCGTTCAGCGTCCAGGTCGCGCCATTCACCTTGAAATCATAAAGCAGCGCGTTGCTGATAAAATCGTCGAGCGTGATCCCGCGCCCGCCGGACGCGAAAGCCAGTGAGCAGGCGACAAGGCAGACAAACAGCGCCGGATAAATCCGGAACACGCGGCGAACGTAAAACTTCACGGCGACACCGCCGATCCCGTCCTCCTCGCGCATCAGGCTCCGAAACAGAACCGCACCGCTCAAGACGAAGAACAGCATGACGGCTGCCTCGCCGTCGAAAATCTTCAGAAAGATTTTTGTTAATCCTTCGTAGGGATCAAAATTCGACCAGTGGCCGCGCAGGATTCTCTCGATCTGTGTCGCGTCCAGCCCAAGAACCGAGTGAAAGACGACGACAACGATCGCAGCATAACCGCGAAGGCCGTCCAGCCCGGCATTTCGTTCCTCCGCCATGCTTGCCGCCATAGCTGGGCCTGCCGCTATGAAAAGTGGCTGCTTCATTCGGGAAAGCCGCGAATAACTTGCGTGGGAACGGGTGTTGGAAAAACAAAATATGGTAGGCGGCGACGGATTCGAACCGCCGACCCTCTCGGTGTAAACGAGATGCTCTAACCAGCTGAGCTAGCCGCCCTCAATGTTCGCCGAACGAGCGACGATGCCCGCGTGTTTTAGCCGGGCGGACGCCTTCGGCGCAACCCGGCATCGCCGTCATTTGAGGACATCGGACATAAAAAACGGCGCCCGAAGGCGCCGTTTTATCATCAATTCCGCGTATCGCTCAGTGCGCAGTGGTCAGGCCGCCTGTGGTCTCATCGGCCTCAGGCGTTGCCAGCGCCTTGACATCCTCTTCCCAGACGATCGGGGTCGGAACCCGCACCAGCGCCTTGGCCAGCACTTCGTCCATCCGCGCGACCGGGATGATTTCCATGCCGCCCTTGATGGCGTCGGAAATCTCCGTGAGGTCCTTGGCGTTGTCCTCAGGAATGAAGACCGTCTTGATGCCGCCACGCGCGGCCGCAAGCAGCTTCTCCTTCAGACCGCCGATCGGCAGCACCCGGCCCCGCAGCGTGATCTCGCCGGTCATGGCGACATCGTGCCGGATCGGAATGCCGGTCAGCACCGAGACGATGGACGTCGTCATCGCGACACCGGCAGACGGACCATCCTTCGGCGTAGCGCCTTCCGGCACGTGCACGTGGATGTCGCGGCGGTCGAACAGCGGCGGCTCGATGCCGTAGTTGATCGCTCGCGAGCGGACGTAGGACGCAGCAGCCGAAATCGACTCCTTCATCACGTCGCGCAGGTTGCCCGTCACCGTCATGCGGCCCTTGCCGGGCATCATGACGCTTTCGATGGTCAGCAGCTCGCCGCCCACCTCGGTCCACGCCAGACCGGTCACAACACCGACCTGGTCCTCGCTGTCGATCTCGCCATAGCGATACTTCGGCACACCGAGGAACTCCTCGACAACGGCCGCGGTCACCTTCACCGACTTCTTCTTCGAGATCATGAGTTCCTTCACACCCTTGCGGGCCAGTGTCGAAATCTCACGCTCGAGGTTACGCACGCCCGCCTCGCGGGTGTAGCGGCGGATCAGGAACAACAGCGCTTCGTCGTCGATCGACCATTCCTTCGAGTTCAGACCGTGCTTGGCGATCGCGTTCGGGATGAGATGCTTGCGGGCGATCTCGACCTTCTCGTTCTCGGTGTAGCCGGCGATGCGGATGATCTCCATGCGGTCCATCAGAGGTCCGGGAATATTGAGCGTATTCGCGGTCGTGATGAACATCACGTTGGAGAGGTCGTAATCCACCTCGAGGTAGTGATCGTTGAACGTGCCGTTCTGCTCGGGGTCGAGGACCTCAAGCAAAGCCGACGACGGATCGCCGCGGAAGTCGGCGCCCATCTTGTCGATCTCGTCCAGCAGAAACAGCGGGTTCGAGGTCTTCGCCTTGCGCATCGACTGGATGATCTTGCCGGGCATCGAGCCGATGTAGGTGCGGCGGTGTCCGCGGATTTCCGCTTCATCCCGCACGCCGCCCAACGACACGCGCACGAACTCACGTCCGGTCGCCTTCGCGATCGACTTGCCAAGCGAGGTCTTGCCGACGCCCGGAGGGCCGACGAGGCACAGGATCGGTCCGGTCAGCTTGTTGGCGCGGGACTGCACGGCGAGATACTCGACGATGCGGTCCTTGACCTTCTCAAGCCCGTAGTGATCCGAGTCGAGCACTTCCTGCGCGGCAACGAGGTCCTTCTTCACCTTGGACTTCTTGCCCCATGGAATCGACAGCAGCCAGTCGAGATAGTTGCGCACGACCGTCGCCTCGGCGGACATCGGAGACATCTGCCGCAGCTTCTTCAGTTCATGCGCCGCCTTCTCGCGGGCTTCCTTCGAGAGCTTGGTCTTGTTGATCTTCTCTTCGAGATCAGCAAGTTCGTCGCGGCCTTCGTCGTCGCCGAGCTCCTTCTGGATCGCCTTCATCTGCTCGTTGAGATAGTACTCGCGCTGGGTCTTCTCCATCTGGCGCTTGACGCGCGAGCGGATCTTCTTCTCGACCTGCAGCACCGAGATCTCGCTCTCCATCAGGCCCATCACCTTCTCAAGGCGCTGGGAGACGGACAACGTTTCCAGGATGGTCTGGCGGTCGGAGATCTTGACGGCGAGGTGCGACGCCACGGTGTCCGCAAGCTTCGCGAAATCCGTGATCTGCTGAACGACGCCCACCACTTCGGCGGAAATCTTCTTGTTCAGCTTCACATAGCTCTCGAAGTCGGAGACGACCGAACGCGACAAGGCCTCCGCCTCGACGCTCTTGGCATCGAGATCGGCAAGCGCGGTGACGCTGGCTTCATAGAAATCGGTACGGTCGGCGTACTTGCCGGCCTTGCCGCGCTCCAAGCCCTCGACCAGCACCTTCACGGTACCGTCGGGAAGCTTCAGGAGCTGCAGCACGCTGGCGAGCGTGCCGATCTCGTAAATGGAGTCCGGAGCCGGATCATCATCAGACGCGTTCTTCTGCGTCGCGAGGAAGATCAGCGCATCGTTCTTCATCACCTCTTCGAGCGCCTTGATCGACTTCTCGCGGCCGACGAACAGCGGCACGATCATGTGCGGGAAGACGACGATGTCGCGAAGCGGCAGCACCGGATAGGAGTGGCTTTCGCCGTGAACGATGACTGGACGAGGCTTTGAGGCAGTTGTCATGCCCATATTCCTTTTGTTGCGCCCCCTTGCACGCAGTCCGCTGAACGCGACCGCCACAAGGTGCCTTGTGTGCCGGATAAAGAAAGAGCTCTTTTGAGCCAGTGGCCGTGGTGCGGCCTCTCCCTGCCCGGGTAGCTTTTGCTGCGACTCGGTCGACTGACGTTGCGGCAGCACATCATTAGGTGGCTATCGCATATGGGGGTGTCAAGAGAGCGGAAACCCCCGCCAGTCTTGGGTTTTCTTGGATTATTCTAATGTCGCAGAAGACAAGAAACCGGCTGCCGAGGGGGTCGGCAGCCGGCTCTGTTGAAAACCTGAATGGTTCCGTCGGCCCGTTAGGCGCTTGCGCTGCTTTCCGCCTTGAGATCGGAACGATCTGCGTAGATGTACAGCGGACGCGCCGTCGCCTCGACCACTTCACGCGAGATAACGACTTCTTCCACACCTTCGAGGCCCGGAAGATCGAACATGGTCTCGAGCAGAATGCTTTCGAGGATCGACCGCAACCCGCGCGCGCCGGTCTTGCGCTCGATGGCCTTGCGGGCCACCGCGCCAAGCGCCTCGTCGGCGAAGGTCAGTTCGATGTTCTCCATCTCGAACAGCCGCTGGTACTGTTTCACCAGCGCATTCTTCGGATCGGTCAGGATCTTCTTCAGCGAAGCCTCATCCAGATCCTCGAGCGTCGCCACCACCGGCAGACGTCCGACGAACTCCGGGATCAGGCCGTACTTGAGCAGATCCTCTGGCTCGACCTCGCGGAAGATTTCACCGGTGCGGCGATCTTCCGGCGCCAGAACCTGAGCGGCGAAGCCGATCGAGGTGGTCCGGCCGCGCGAGGAGATAATCTTCTCCAGGCCCGAGAAAGCGCCTCCGCAGATGAACAGGATGTTGGTCGTGTCCACCTGCAGGAACTCCTGCTGCGGATGCTTGCGGCCACCCTGCGGCGGCACGGAAGCCACGGTGCCTTCCATGATCTTCAGCAGAGCCTGCTGCACGCCCTCACCCGACACGTCGCGGGTGATCGACGGGTTGTCGGACTTGCGCGAAATCTTGTCGATTTCGTCGATGTAGACGATGCCGCGCTGCGCCCGCTCGACATTGTAATCGGCAGCCTGGAGCAGCTTCAGGATGATGTTCTCGACGTCCTCACCGACGTAACCGGCCTCAGTGAGGGTCGTGGCGTCGGCCATGGTGAACGGCACATCGAGGATGCGGGCGAGCGTCTGCGCGAGCAGCGTCTTGCCCGAGCCGGTGGGGCCGATCAGGAGGATGTTCGACTTCGCCAGCTCAACATCGTTGTGCTTGGTCTGATGGTTCAGACGCTTGTAGTGGTTGTGAACCGCGACCGAGAGCACCTTCTTGGCGTGCTGCTGACCGATCACGTAGTCGTCCAGAACCTTGCAGATTTCCTTTGGCGTCGGAATGCCGTCGCGCGACTTCACCAGCGACGACTTGTTCTCCTCGCGGATGATGTCCATGCACAGTTCGACGCATTCATCGCAGATGAATACCGTCGGGCCCGCAATGAGTTTGCGGACTTCATGCTGGCTCTTCCCGCAGAACGAGCAATAGAGAGTGTTCTTTGAATCGCTCGTACCGACCTTGCTCATTCCTATCTCCGTCCGCCGCTCGATCTTGTTTTAGGGGCTCGCCCCATCCCGGCACACACCGAGATGATGTGTAGATAGGAGCAAAAACCGTACCAAAAAAGACCCGTCACCTCAGTTACCGCACGAATCACGGCTCAATCGAATCCTGATCCTACGGTGCCTAGCCAACCATGGTGACACCCGACTATCAAGAATTCGCTAACCGCCCAACTACTCAACTCCGTGATCTTGGCGCAATTTTGCGCGTTTTCAGGAGCTTGGCCTGTCGAATTCATTGCAGCGTTGCGGGAATGACACGGGCTTTTGCCCGATGGAACTCCGCCGGCGGCCGCCAATGGGCAGTTATGTACCCAGGATACCTTTGAGGCCCGCATATATCGACCCGGCCGCTGTGGACAAGATGCCAAGCAGCGGACCTGCCGTGCGCATGAATTCCTGAATAATCCGCGCCCGGCGCCGGAGCTGATCCTCCCCGACATACGGCCCCAGGAGACGCGCGATACGGTAGGCCGCGATATTCGGCCGGTCGACCTGGGAGAGCGAGCTGGCCAGAAGTTGAAGTATCAGAATTCCCAGGATGTTTCCGGTGAGGAACGCCAGCGCGATGCTCGCCGAGTATTCGAGCACCTCGCGCCATTCCACCCACCCCCTCGGCAGAATGGGAACATGATCGTTCAGGCCCGTCACGGTCAGCATGCAGAACACGCTGAGCAGCGCCGTGAGGATGCCGACGAGCGCGGCGCCGCGATATCCGATCTTCTGGATCGCGTAGATGGCAAAACCGAACGGCAACGGAATGATCACCGAGGCGATGCGCAGATAGAGCGGCGATACATTCAGCAAGATGGTCACGATGACATGCGCCGCGACCAGCAGGATCGCCGGGACCAGAATGTAGCCGATGCTATGAACCGCGAACGATCTGACAGGATGACGCCGCCGGTAGAGCCGCGCGCTGACGTTATCGAATTCGCGCCTGATCGTCTCGATATCCGCCACGATGCCTTCGATCTCGCGAAGCACCGGACGGACCACCCGCAGATCGCGCGAGCAGTGCTTGCAGACCAGCGCTTCGTCTTTCACCTTCTCGGCGCAGAAAGGGCATTCCATCAGAATGCCGTTGCGTGAGGTTTGGGCCCGGACATGTCAGTTCCGCCGCAGTGTGAGGCGCTGGCGGAGCCGGAGCGCCTCGAGCTCCGCCTTCGCCTGCACAAGCTCTTCGCTGGCCAGCGCGCGCTTGCGCAGCAGGTCGTCGCGCTCAGCGATCAGCGATTCCGGAATCGTGATGTCACGCGAACACGAGCTGCACACCAGCGCCTCGGCTGCGGTGGGCTGTGCGCAAAAAGGGCAATGCGCCGGCATGCGGCTCAGGGAGCGACTTTGAGGGTGAAGCTGGTGCTCGCGGTGCGGCCTTCCGAATCCTTCACATCCACGCGAATGACGTGATCGCCGGCCGGCAATTCAGCATCGGGCATGTCGATCCCGTCCGGCTTCACGAATGGCTTCAGCCGCGGCGTCAGATCAATCGCCGGATTCTTGATATAAGTCACCTTGAGTGAATCGGTATCGATCTTGGAGCCACCGAAGGACTCGAACTTCAGCTGCAGGCGCATCGGCGATTTCGCCGGATCGGCAGTCGCGACATAGGCAATCTTGGGTCCACGTGTGATGCCGCGGGTGGCAACAGCGACCGCGCCTGCGGGCGGAGGAAGCTTGGCCTCATCGGCGGAAATAAGGACCGTGCCGGCGCTCGCCGGCATCGCAGCCGCCCAGGCAAAACCGCTAGCGAGGACCGCAACCTGCAACAACGAGCGTCGCATCTTAAATCTCCTCAACCGCAATGCCGCAAGTCTACAGCACGGCGCCTTCCTTCGAAAGACACTTTGCCTGTCCTTCCTTAACGTCCGCCGCCGTCTCCGATGATCGAGTACGGCGCCCAGAACAGCGGATGAGCATAGGCAAACTCCGTCTTGCCGTCCGCGCCAACATAACCCGGGCCATCAGCAAGCGCCATCATCGCCTGCCGCAACGCCTCGCCGCGCGTCAGCTTCGGATCGGCCGCCTGCCGCCTGAACAGATCGGTGACGAGTTCGCGCGCGGACTGAGAATGCACCGACCAGTTGGTCACCAGGAGCGCGCGGGTTCCCGCATAGAAGAATGCCCGGCCAAGACCGGACGCCGCTTCTGCGCCCGCCCCTGCTCCGGCCGCCGTGTTGCAGGCGGACAGCACGACCCAATCGGCATCCAGTTTCAATGAAAGAATTTCCTCCATCGTCAGCAGCCCGTCACCGTCAGAATCTGACACAGCGGGCGCAGACAGCGCCAGCGCCGGCTGCGTCAGGCCGTCCAGTTCGCCGGGCACCAGCCCGTGGGTGGCGAAGGCGACAATCTTGAACCCGGAGAGGTCCATCGACTTCACCTTCTTCTCGTTCGCGTCCTTGCCGAGGTTGAGGACCTTGGCGGGATCGGCTTGCAGCGCCAGCGCGATGGAGGTCAGCTCATCGGATGTGTCGGGCAGACGCGGCAACTGGCCGAGTTGCGCGCTGTCGACACCTTCGAGCTGCGGACTGTTGCGCCGCTTGAGCGGGACGCCGCGCGTCGCTGTCGATGCATCGGCGACCTGCACGGGTTTATCGGTTTTGGCCGCCTCGTCAGCCTGCTCCTGGCTGAAGTAAGGATCGCCGAACGCCACCAGATCCTGCCGCGAACCCTTGCCCGGCGGCAGCTTGCGCAAGGTCTGCAGCGCGGCTGCCGACGGAACAAGCGTGACCGCATGGGTCCGCGCCAGCCAAGGTACATTGCGATAGCTGGCGAACAGCGGATCGTCGTCCGTCTTCACTTCGGCAGCGGCTGTCGGCAGCAATGACAGCGGCAGCAGACCGAGCGCGCCGTTGGTCACCACCACGAGATTCTTCGCGGGCTTCCAGCCGGCCTCGACCGGCTTCAGGAGTATGGAATAAAGTTCGTATCCGAGCGCGAGATCGAACGTCGGAATATCGGAGATCATCGCCGCCTTGGGCTCTAGCGCCTCGCGCAGCTTGCGGACCTTACCCTCCAACGCACTGGACGTCGCCTTGACTTCGGCAAAGGAAACCGGCCCCTCCTTCGGCACGGCCCAGACGAAGCTGCTGTCCTGACCGAAATAGAACGACAGCATCGCCTCACCAGGACGCAACACCGCCTTGATCTGATAGACCGACGGCGACGGTGGATCGATGAGATCGGCATAAGAAGGGAATCGCTTGTTGATATCGGCGCGTGCTTTCTCGCGCTCGCTACGAAGTTTCACGATGGAGGCATTGATCGCCGCGACACTCTTTTCATCGCGCTCGCGCGATGGCAGCGACAGCAAGCTATTCAGCACACCGAGCTGGGCGCTGATTTGCTTGGCAAGATCCTGTTCACCTCTGACCAGTTCGCCCAGCGATGCATCCTGCGCGACCATGCGAGTGCTGGACGCCACCAGCGCAGCCTGCACCGCGTGGCTGCGAATGGAATCCGCCAGTACGAACGTCTCGATCGCGGCGTCCTGACTGCCGCGCTGAACTCGCGACAACAGACCTATATAGGCCTCGATGATCGTCTGAAGCCGGATGTTGCGCGCGGCTGCAATTGTCGGATCTTCATCATCCGCAGACTCGCGCGATCCGGAAATCAGAATTGGCACGGCCGCGCGGAATTCACGAAGAGCGCCCGCCTCTCGTCCGGACTGCACCAATCCCAGCGCGAGCGTCCCGCGCGCCACGGCGGTGTCGAAATGCTTTTCGCCGACACGGCGAATTTCCTGCTTTAGCAGCGCGTTCGCCGCCGCGAGTCCTGCTTCTGTCTGTCCGGATGCAAACAGGGACGCGATGCGGGAGCTGTTCAGCTCGATCTGCGAGCGCTGCTCCGGCTCCCAGGCCGCGATTGCCTTATCAAGACGGGCGTAGATCTCGGCAGCATCTTTCGGCTGGCGCTCCAGACTCAATATGGAGCCGAGCTGGGAAAGGAGCTGGGCAGTTGCCGGAGCATTTTCGGGAAGCCCCAATACGCGGTTGATCTCAATGGCCGTGCGCGTAAGCTTTTCGGAATCGGCAAAACGCCCTTCCTCGATCAGGATGTTGGACAGCGTCGTGAGGTAGAGCGATGTGTCAGGATTGTACTTGCCGCCGTACTGGAGGCGCGACAAAAGCGCTCTCCGCGCGTCTGATTCAGCTTCAGCAAGCCGGCCGAGCCGTACCTTCATGCGGGCTTGCGATGTCAAATAGACATCCGCGCTTTGTACGATCTGGTCTGCAGGAGGTGGATTCGCGCCGGCAAGAACATCCTTGAGCGAAGCACGTTTGCGCTCTTCTGCGCGCTCATAGGACTGCCGGGCTTCGTCGAATTGACCGCGCGCCTCGAAAATCATGGCACGCAAACCTTCGATATCCGAGTCCCAGGTTGCTTCCCTCGCCGCCAAAGCGCGGCGCACCTCCGGCTTCGTACTGCTACGCGCCTCGTCCAGCAAAAGCTGACTGCGGCGCAGATACTCATCCGCTTTTGCAATGCCGCCCATCGGTAGCAATATGCTGCCGATTTGCCGATAGATATTGAATAGAAACCCCCAAGATCCCGGCCGATCGACGTCGCGGATCATTTGCTCAAACGTCACAAGCGCCTGCGTGGGTTCACCGACCCGTTTATATTGAATGGCGAGAAACTGCATCATGCGGCCAAGCTGATTGCTGTCAGCAACGCCCCGCGCCGCTTCGACGGCCTTTTGTCCGTCATCAAGCGCCTCTCGCATGCGACCGAGTTGCTTTCGCGCGTTGCCGCGCTCGTAGTAGAATTTCGCAAGCGTCAGGCGATCGGTGTCCTTCGGCGGCATTGCATCTGCCGCGCCCGTTAATTTTGCGATGAGTTGAGGATCGGGTTTTTCAGCATCCAGAATAGCGGTGATGTCGGTGATCGAGCGCGGAGGCGCCACGAACGGAGCCCGCTCCGCTCTCCCCGAGAAAGTCCCTAGCGCCACCGCGAGTGTAATAAATGCCGCGAATATGAATGCTCGTCTTGCCATGCAGATGATTAATCCGGGGCCGCTTGAAAGAACCTGCTGTCGTACAAGAACGTATCGTCATTAAAGACTGACCACGCCGGTTGCACCAAGCCATTATGATCTGTTCACAAAATCGTTATTGTCTCGCGTGAGCAAGAGTAAAGACTATCGCTGCCGGACGGCGATGAATTATCAGTAACGCATTGCGATTGCGCGATATTGAATTGTCCGGTGTATCAAAGTTCATCAAGCGCCAGGGGAAAGCAAAATGAGGTTCAGGGAAACGTGGATGTTCGCCTTGGTGTTCGCCAGTTCAGCCTTTTTGACGATGAGCTTTGCCCAAGCGCAAGTGGTCGTGATCGGAGCAAGCAACAGTCAAGGTAAAGGCGTTAGCGCGTCGGAAGCATGGCCCGCTCAGTTACAGAGCATGCTGGCAGCAAAAGGCTCAAGCACCCAAATCACAAACGCTGCACTTAACGGTCAGACCACTGGCCAGGCACTCTCCGGACTGAGCGCGTTGCCACCCGGGACGAAGATCGTACTGATGGCGCAAGGCACGCAGAACGACACGAAACGTGGCGTCAGCCAGGAAGCCGCGCTGGCGAATAAAAGAGAAATGAAGAAGCTACTGACCGAACGCGGAATTCGCGTCATTAACGTGCTTCCAATCATCCATGGCATTACGCGCCAGCCCAGCATGCTTCAGCCCGATCATATTCACATGACGGCCGAGGGGCATCGCAAGGTCGCGGCACAACTGGCGTCGTCTATCAGATAGACGCGAAAGTCCGCTATCGCATCTCTCAGCGTCCGCCGCCGTCTCCGATGATCGAGTACGGCGCCCAGAACAGCGGATGAGCATAGGCGAATTCGGTCTTGCCGTCGGCGCCGACATAACCGGGGCCATCCGCAAGCGCCATCATCGCCTGCCGCAACGCCTCGCCGCGCGTCAGCTTCGGATCGGCGGCCTGCCGCCTGAACAGATCCGTGACGAGTTCGCGCGCGGATTGAGAATGCACCGACCAGTTGGTCACCAGCAGCGCGCGGGTTCCCGCATAGAAGAAGGCACGGCCAAGACCCGAAGCCGCTTCCGCCCCCGCCCCTGCTCCCGCCGCAGTATTACAGGCCGACAGCACCACCCAGTCTGCATCGAGCTTCAGCGACAGGATTTCTTCCATGGTCAGCAGCCCGTCACCGTCAGAATCTGACACAGCGGGCGCAGACAGCGCCAGCGCCGGTTGTGTCAAGCCGTCCAGTTCGCCGGGCACCAGTCCGTGAGTTGCGAAGGCGACAATCTTGAACCCGGAGAGGTCCATCGATTTCACTTTCTTCTCGTTTGCATCCTTGCCGAGGTTGAGGACCTTGGCGGGATCGGCCTGCAGCGCCAGCGCGATGGAGGTCAGTTCATCGGAGGTGTCAGGCAGACGCGGCAACTGGCCGAGTTGCGCGCTGTCGACACCTTCAAGCTGCGGACTGTTGCGCCGCTTCAGCGGGACGCCGCGCGTCGCTGTCGATGCATCGGCGACCTGCACGGGTTTATCGGTTTTGGCCGCCTCGTCAGCCTGCTCCTGGCTGAAGTAAGGATCGCCGAACGCCACCAGATCCTGCCGCGAACTCTTGCCGGGCGGCAGCTTGCGCAAGGTCTGCAGCGCGGCTGCCGACGGAACAAGCGTGACCGCATGGGTCCGCGCCAGCCAAGGCACATTGCGATAGCTGGCGAACAGCGGATCGTCGTCCGTCTTCACTTCGGCAGCGGCTGTCGGCAGCAATGAAAGAGGCAGCAGGCCAAGCGCGCCGTTCGTTACCACGATCAGACTCTTCGCCGGCTTCCAGCTGCTCTCAAGCGGCCTGAGCAGCTCGTCGTAAAGCTGCGCCGCCAGCTTCACATCGAATGCGGGAATGTCCGAGATCATCGCGGCCTTCGGCTCCAGCGCCTCGCGCAGCTTGGTGACAGTCGCATTCAGATCGCCAAGCGTCATCTTGATGCGGGTAAACTGAGCCGGCGTCCCCTTCCGCACCACCCAGGCGAAGCTGTCAAAGCGACCGAAGTAAAATGACAGCAGGGCTTCGTCGTCAGTGAGTTGCTTTTGCAGGTCGCCGGCATTCGGCGGTGGCGGGTTCACCAGATTGCCGTAGTCCGGAAACTTCTTTGCGATCTCGCTCATGGTCTGGGTGCGCGATGCCTGCAGCGCCGCGATTTCAGCCTGCGTGGTCTTGACCGCTTTCTCCTCGCGTTCGGCAGACGGCAGCGTCAGCAGATTGTTGAGTGTCGCAATCGCGGCCCCGATCCGCTTTTCGGTGTCCTGCGAGGTACGCATCAATTTGGCAAGTTCGGGATTGCTCGTGGACGCACGGGCAGATGACGCCTGCAGCGCACGCTGCACCGCCTGTCCGCGCATCAGGTCTCCGAAGGCAAAGGTTTCCTCGGCGACGTTCGGCGGGGCCGACGCCGGATTTAGCGCCAGCGTGCGCAGATAAGCCTCGACCACAAAACGGATTCGCGCCTCGCGCGCAGCGGCGGTCGATCCTGAATCGTCGTCGCTGCCGCCGGATGGCGTCTGCAAGATCGGAATCGACTCCTTGAACGCCTGCAGCGCCTCGTTGGTCCTGCCCTTGCGCGCCAGCGCCATCGCATAGTAACCGCGCGCGACTGCCGTATTGAAGCTCTTGTCGCCGGAGCGCCCTTTCTCGCGCTCATACGAGCGCTGCGCGATTTCGAGCGCGTTGTCGTAATTGCCCTGCGCCAGCATGATGGAGACGCGGGCGAGGCCGCCGTCCACGCGTTCGCGCTGTGACGGCTCCCATTTCGCCGTCCATGCATCGACCTGATCGTAGAGCTTCGCTGCCTCGTCGTATTTGCGCCCGAGGTTCAATATCTGCGCGAGGAAAACATTGGCATTGACCACCTGGTTGGTGTCGTCGCCGTAGCCGAGGCCCTTGTAGATGTTGACCACTTCGCGCTGAAGCTTTTCGGCTTCTTCGTAACGGCCCTGCTCCTGAATCACATAAACGAACACCGCCAGGATGCCTGCGGTATCGGCATGGTATTTCCCGGACTTGCTGAGGCGGCTCAGCAGTGCGCGGCGGACATCGGCTTCGCCTTCGCCGACACGCCCTTGCTTGACCTTCGTGCGCCCCTCGAACGCCGTCGCCCAATCGACATACCGCTCCATCTCGCCTTCCGGCGGCTTGCTTTCCCATTGCGACATGGTCGGGATCGCGTTGGCATAGAACACGGCCGACTTGTGATAGGCGGCCTCGGCATCGGCGTAGCGCCCGCGTGCCTCGGCGACGCGCCCGATGCCATCTTCCAGCGTGGCTTGCCACACCATCCCGTAGGTCGGGAACACCGGCCACTTGCGCGCCTCGTTCAACAGGTTGCGGTTTCGCGCGACATAGGACTCCGCGAGGTTCACATCCCCCGCCTGCAACGCCAGAATCGCCAGCGCATTGTGAAGCCCGAACAGACGTCCCTTGCCTCCCGGCGCCGAGAACGTAGCGACCTGTTTGTTGTACATCGCCATGGCGCGCTTGTGCTCGCCCTTCTCGCGCAGGCGGCGGATCAGAAAATCCTCATGACGGCTGGCCACGAGCTTGTAGTCGTCGTTCTTGCTGTTGTTGACCGCGATCTCGGCATCCGCCAGCGCATCGTTGCTGCGCCCGATCAGCACCCGCGCCTGTCCGCGCTTGTAGTGAAACGCGGCGAGTTCGCTCCCTTTCAGACCAGACGGCACCGGAGCATCGGCGGTCGCGGTCAGTTCCGCGATCTTGGCGGGATCAGGTTTCTGCTGGTCGAGAATGGCCGTGATGTCGGAAACCGTGCGCGGCGGCGCGACGAGCGGTGCATTGCCTTTCGCGAGCGCGGCGGCACCCGCGGCAAGGTCCTCTTTCTGCGGTGCCGACACCTTGGCGGCGTCGAACAGCGCTGCGGTCGGCAGCTTTGCCTTGAAGCAAGGCTGCACGACGGCACGCGCCTTGGCAAAGCAGGTCTCGTGATCGCCGCCGCTCCTTTTACACGCCTGATAGGTCGGCCTGCCGACCGAGGCGCGGCATTGCTCGAGGGCGGCTTCCTTGTTGAAAGCGACCGCTCCCGAGCTGACAACGAACGGCAGAAGAAAAGCGAACACCGCAGCGCTGCGCGCTAGGCTGCCCTTGGCGACAATCGTCATGGCCTGCTCCCGGACATTGTCATAGCCACCGAAAATGCGGTGTGTCCGGAGTGCAATTGGAGACCGTCCAAAAAATACAGATCGAAATAAGACGGGCCAAAAGTCCCGGATCAATTGGGATAATTAGCGGCCAATAACAGATTGCGGTCAAGTACGGCCCGCGGACGAAACCGCAAAAACCACCTATCCAATTGGCTAGTGCCATCCAAACGAAAACGGACGCCCGAAGGCGTCCGCATTGACTGTCACGATAGGCCGGGAACCTGAGTTACGGCGCCTTCGGCGTCGTTTCCTCGGCGCGCTTGTCGATCACCTTGTCGACCAGGCCGAAGTCCTTCGCCATTTCGGCGGTCAGGAACTTGTCGCGTTCCAGCGCGTCCTCGATCGCCTTGTAGGGCTGGCCGGTGTGCTTGACGTAGATTTCGTTCAGCCGCTTCTTCAGGTTCAGGATTTCCTGAGCGTGCAGCATGATGTCGGTGGCCTGGCCCTGGAAGCCGCCCGAGGGCTGGTGGACCATGATCCGCGAGTTCGGCAGCGAAAAGCGCATGTCCTTGTGGCCTGCTGCGAGCAACAGCGAACCCATCGACGCGGCCTGCCCCGTGCAGAGCGTGGAGACCGGCGGGCGAATGAACTGCATGGTGTCGTAGATCGCCAGACCCGATGTCACCACGCCGCCCGGCGAGTTGATGTACATCGAGATTTCCTTCTTGGGATTCTCGGCTTCGAGGAACAGGAGCTGCGCGACGACCAGCACCGACATGCCGTCCTCAACCGGACCGGTCACGAAAATGATGCGCTCTTTCAGGAGGCGCGAGAAAATGTCGTACGCCCTCTCGCCACGGTTGGTCTGCTCGACCACCATCGGCACGAGGTTCATGTAGGTTTCAACGGGATCGCGCATTTATCACCTGAAGGTTAGTTGAGGCACAGCCGGACGACCGAGGGCTTGATGGGTTCCGGCAGACGAATCGCCTCGTGATGCAGAAGGGTCGGACCCTACAGATATAGCAGGAGAGCCCTGCCACAAGAGCGGGAAAAGGTCAGTTGAAGCCGATTCGGCCGGAGGCGAAAAGCGACGCGCTCCAACCGGACACGCTATTCTGGCGTGTATCGTTAATGGTTTTCGCCGTTTCCCGCCTATCCGGGAGGTAATGGCCAAGCGAAACCGGCCTGCTATCGTCGGCCGCTCCGCAGCCAGGAACCGGACCCGCATGCTTTACGCCGAAGATCTCACGGTCGGACAACGTTTTCCGTTTCGCACCTACCCGATCGAACAAGCCGAAATCATCGAATTTGCGGAGCGTTTCGATCCCCTCTTCATCCACATCGATCCGGTCGCCGCGGCAAACGGCCCATTCGGCGGCCTCATCGCCAGCGGATTGCACACCACGGCGATCTATCAGCGGCTGATTGTCGAGGCGATGTGGAGGCAGGTCGCCGGCGTCGCGGGCACCCGCATCGAATCCAGGTTTCAGAGACCTGTGCGCCCCGGCATGACGCTCACGGGGCAAGCCGAAATCGCGGCGATCGCGCTCCGGCCTGAAAAGAGAAATGCCGTGGTCACGGTCCGGAGCCAGATCACCGACGGAACCGATACGGTTCTGTCGGTCGTTCTGGATGCCGTGATCCATTCACGGCCCGATCACCCCCGGCCATAACCGGCGATGATCGGTCCTGTTGCTGGAGCCGGCGCTCAGGCCGCGGTCTTGTCTTCTTCTTCCTTGAGCAGATCGTCGCGCGAGACCTTTTTCTCGGTCACGTTGGCAAGCTCAAGAATGAAATCGACGACCTTGTCCTCGTAGATCGGCGCGCGGAGCTGGGCCAGCGCGTTCGGATTGTTGCGATAGAAATCCCACACTTCCTTCTCGCGGCCCGGCGACTGGCGCGCGCGGTCGATCAGCGCACGGCTGACTTCATCGTCGGTCACGGTGATCTTGTTCTTCTCGCCGATCTCGGAGAGGACGAGGCCGAGGCGGACGCGGCGGTCCGCGATCTTCCGGTACTCTTCTTTCGCCTTCTCTTCGGTGGTGTCTTCGTCGGCAAAGGTCTTGCCGGTCGATTCCATCTCGGCCTTGATCGAGTTCCACATCAGGTTGAACTCTTCCTCCACCAGCGATGGCGGCGGACCGAACTTGTGGGTCTCGTCGAGCTTGTCGAGCAGCGTGCGCTTCACGCGCTGGCGCGAGGCGCCGGAGAATTCCTGCACGAGGCGCTCGCGCATGGCTTCCTTCAGCTTGTCGAGCGATTCCATGCCGAGGTTCTTGGCGAACTCGTCATCGACCTTCGACTCCTGCGGAGCTTCGATCAGGCTCGCGGTGGTCTCGAATTCCGCGTCCTTGCCGGCGAGATTCGGCGCGGCATAGTTCTTCGGGAACGAGGCCTTCACGTTGCGGGTTTCGCCCGACGCGATGCCGATGAGTTGGTCTTCGAAACCCGGAATGAAGGTGTTCGAGCCGATCACGACCTGGATGTTCTCGCCGGTGCCGCCGTCGAACGCCACGCCGTCGATGGTGCCCTTGAAGGCAACGGTGACGCGATCGCCCTTCTCGGCCTTCGCGCCTTCCGCCTTTGCCTCATAGGGGCGGCTCTGGTCAGCGATGCGCTTCAGCGCTTCGTCGATGTCGGCGTCGGTCACTTCCGCCACCGGCTTCTCGACGTTGAAGGTCTTGAAGTCAGCCAGTTCGATCGCCGGCACCACTTCGATCGCGACCGAATAGTTCAGGTCGGACTTGCCCGCGAGAATGTCTTCGATTTCCTTTTCCTCGGTCGGCATCGTGACCTTGGGTTCGGTCGCGAGACGGAAACCGCGCTCGGTGAAGATCCCTGCGTTGGTGTCACGGATCAACTGCTCGACGGTCTCGGCGGCGACGGAGCGGCCGTAGACCTTCTTGAGGTGAGCGACAGGCACCTTGCCGGGACGGAAACCGTTCAGCCGGACCTTGTCCTTCATGTCGACAAGACGGGCATCAACCTTGGCATCGATATCCGACGCGGGAACGCTGACCTTGAACTCGTGCTTCAATCCCTCGGCGAGGGTCTCGGTAACCTGCATGGCGTCAATCTTCTTCCGGCTTGACCCGGCGTCGCCGGGTCGTTGTAAATCTGTTGGATACAAACCATTCGGCCGCTGGGCCGTTCGGATGCATCGGTGGTGCGGCGGACACGTTCCCGCGAGGAACATCTCCTCCAGAATTTCGCGCAAACGAAAAATCGCGCCTGGTGCGCTCGGAGGGACTCGAACCCCCACATCTTTCGACACTGGAACCTAAACCCAGCGCGTCTACCAATTCCGCCACGAGCGCGCAGTGGTTGTCTGTCCCGGCACAGCCGCGAGCGGCGGGCTTATAACATGGTGTACCCGCTGCGCGAGCCAAAAAAATGGCTTTCGCAACGCGGCCTTAGGGCGCGCAGGCAGGTCCGCCGCCGCGGCCAAGCGCGCGCTGGACACGGGGTGCGGAAAATGGTCCGCATGGGCCATGAAAACGACCATGACAAATCAGGTTTTTTCGCCTTCCAGACGGGTTTTGCTGGCCGGACTGGGCGGAGCCGCCGTTGCCTCCGCGCTGCGGCTGCCGGCTTTTGCTCAGGGAAAGGCATCGGCGCAGACCGGGGCCGCCGTGGCCCTGCGGGCCCGGCCTGCGGCGGCGATGCTGGGCGCAGGCCTGCCCAAAAGCCAGATCTGGGCGCTGGAGACCGGCGCGTCAGGCCCCCTGCGATTCCCGAAGGGCGACCTCGCCGTTACGCTTTCAAATGAACTCTCCGCTCCTGTCGTGCTGAACTGGCTCGGAATCGACGGCGCGCAGGCGGCATCCCCGCTGACCGGACAAGCCCCCGTCCTGCCGGGCGGGCGGGCCACGTTCACCGTGTCCCTGCGTCAGTCGGGAACGTGTCTGGTCAACGCGCAGCTTGGCGAAACCTCAGGGCTGCCCACGGCCGCCCGCGCTCTGATCGTTGAGGACAATCCGCCGGTCCCAGTGGACCGCGACGACGTCCTGCTGATCGAGGAATGGCGCGTGAAGCCGGACGGCAGCGCTATTCTTCCGGGAACCAGCCCGGACGGCACCACCCCCGCATACACCGTCAACGGACAGCCGAGCCTCGATATCACCGCCAGGGTCAACGAGCGGCTGCGGCTGCGTTTCATCAACGGCGGCGCGCGCTCGCCTATCGGTCTGCGAATCGAAAATCACGATGTGCGCGTGATGGCGGTCGACGGCGCACCCGCCGAACCGTTCGCAGCCCGTGACGGACAACTCGTGCTCGCGCCCGGTTCCCGGATCGATGCGTTCATCGATGCGACCCGCGCACCGGGAACAATCTCAAAGATCATCCTGCATGACGGCACCGGCCCGCGCACGATCGCGCAGATCACGATGTCGAACGACGCGCCGGTCCGCGCCGCGCCGTTGCCGCCAGCAGACGCCTTGCCGTCAGGCAATCTGCCCGCGCGGCTGAATCTTCAAGGCGCGCTGCGCAGCGATCTCTCGCTCGACCCGAAAGCGCAGTGGGTCACACCCGCCGGTTTCTCGGCGGCGACGCCAGCGGCCTATGCCGTCAAGCGCGGACGGACCGTCGTGATGGCCATCAGCAATCCCACCGCGACTCCCATCGCCTTCCGCCTGCACGGTCATCACTTCCGCCTGCTCGACCGTCTCGACGACGGCTGGAAACCGTTCTGGCTCGACACACTGATGCTCGACAAGGGCCAGACCCAGCGCATCGCATTCCTTGCCGAGTATCCGGGCCGCTGGCTGATGGAAGCGACCGCAATCAACTGGGCCGCACCGAAACTCGTCCGCAGTTATGCGGTGGAGTGACCCATCTGATCCAGGCGACTTGAAAACGCTTGCCCCAGACGCGAGCGAGATAGAACCCCCTCTCCCGTGGGGAGAGGTGAAAAGAACTCGCATCACGCTCTGATCAGTAAGCGATGCCGATTTCGTCGTAGAGATTGCGCAGCACCGCCGGCAGCATCTCCGGAAGATCCTCGGCGATCAGGCCCGGACCAAACTCCTGCCCCGCCTCGCCATGCATCCATGCGCCGATACAGGCGGCCTCAAAGGCCGGTACGCCCTGCGCCAGCAAGCCGCCGATGATCCCGGCCAGCACATCGCCCGATCCCGCCGTCGCAAGCCACGGCGGCGCATTCGCGGTGATGGCCGCGCGCCCATCCGGCGCCGCGACAACCGTGTCAGCGCCTTTCAGCAGCACCACAGCGCCCGATCGAACTGCGGCTAGCCGCGCATGTTCAAGCTTCGACCCATGTGGATTATCAGATCGCAAGGCACTGAACAGGCGTCCGAATTCGCCATCATGCGGGGTGAGGATAACCTGTGGATCGTTTTGTTTTTTGATCGCGGCAAACAGCGTTTCGGGGGCACCGGCGAAACTCGTCAGCGCATCGGCATCAAGCACCACGCCGCGATGCGCGGACAGCGCCGCATGCACGATCTCGCGCGTGCGCTCACCGACACCCGCCCCCGGCCCGATCACACAGGCCTTGAGCCGTTTATCGGCAAGCAGCTCACCGAACTGCTTCGGCGTCTCGGTCTCGCGCACCATCACCGACGTCAGCGCGGCGGCATTGACCGCGAGCGCATCGCGCGGCGACGCCACCGTGACCAGCCCTGCACCGGCGCGCAGCGCGGCCCGCGCCGCAAGACGCGCCGCGCCTGTCGAGACAACATCGCCGGAGACGACCACCGCGTGGCCGCGCGCATACTTGTGGCCGTCGGCCTGCGGAAACGGAAACCCATCGGCCCACAGGTCCGGAACGTTCTCGAATGTCTTTGGTGCGATCCTGTCGAGCACGTCGGCGTCGATGCCGATGTCGGCCACATCGACTTCGCCGCAGTGAACGCGCCCCGGCAGCAGCAGATGACCCGGCTTGCGGCGGAAAAACGTGACGGTGGCGGACGCCTCCACCGCGATGCCCATCACTTCGCCGGTGTCGCCATTGATGCCGCTCGGCAGATCGACGCTCAGGATCGGAACGCCGCTGGCGTTCATCGCCGCGATCATCGCATGGGGGTCGCCCTTCACCGGACGATTGAGACCCGCGCCGAACAGCGCATCGATAATGAGGTTGGGTTTGCCGATCGCCTGCGGATCGCACGGCAGGACAGCGCCGTTCCACTCTTCGGCGGCGAACGCAGCGTCGCCCCTCAGGGAGGCGCGGTCGCACAGCAGAATGACCGAGACGTCCCGCCCGCGCGCCGCCAGTTCGGCTGCCGCAATGAAACCGTCGCCGCCGTTGTTGCCACGGCCCGCGACGACGAGAATCCGCCCCCGCTCCGCCATCGCCTCGGCCGCCAGCGCGACCGCCTGTCCGGCGCTTCGCATCAGGGCAAATCCGCTGGTGCCGCCCGCCATCGCGGCCTGGTCCGCGCTTGCCATCTCGGCGACTGTCAGGAGCTCCATTTGCTGTTCGCCTGTTCGGTTCGCCTCATCCAGAGGCACTCTGATAGGAGAGAGGTGGAAAGTGTCAGTCTAATTTTTATGCAATTGCCTAATTCATAGCCTTCCACTCTTGCGGCATTAGCCGCACAAACAGGCACAGCACCCACTAACTGAATGATCTTGTTGCCCAATTCCACGTCTTAATAAATTGGCACAGACCCTGCTTTTAAGGGGAGGCTTTCGGATTGTCTCGCTCACCGGCAGAAGCCAGGCGGGCCAGCTATCGTTTTCCGGGTTGTTCACCTTCCCGCGGCCACGATGTGACGACGAACCGACGTGACGAGCGCGTCCATCGCGCGATATGGAAGTACAGACAGGCCAGTAGAAGTGCCGGGGAGACGTTCAGTGAAAAAGATCGAGGCCATCATCAAGCCCTTCAAACTCGACGAGGTGAAAGAGGCCCTTCAGGAAGTTGGAATTCAGGGCATTACCGTCACCGAAGCCAAGGGCTTCGGCCGCCAGAAGGGTCATGCCGAACTTTACCGCGGCGCCGAATATATCGTGGACTTCCTGCCCAAGGTGAAGATTGAGATTGTGATCGGCGACGATCTTGTCGAGAAAGCCATAGACGCCATCAGGCGCGCCGCGCAGACTGGCCGTATCGGCGACGGTAAGATATTCGTATCCAACGTTGAGGAAGCCATCCGCATCAGAACGGGAGAGTCCGGCCTCGACGCCATTTGAAGCTGACCAGCCTCATCCGCCCTCACCTCGCCGGCAGCCTCCTGCTGGCCGAGGTTCCCGCCGTATCCAGACCATTCCACGACGAACGCCAAAGCCAAAGCAGACATAAGGGGTATTCATGAAGACCGCCAAAGACGTCCTCAAGTCGATCAAGGACAACGACGTAAAATACGTCGACCTGCGTTTCACCGATCCGCGCGGCAAGTGGCAGCACGTAACCTTCGACGTCTCGATGATCGACGAGGACATCTTCGCCGAAGGCACGATGTTCGACGGCTCCTCGATCGCCGGCTGGAAGGCCATCAACGAGTCCGACATGACCCTGATGCCCGATCCGGCGACCGCGACGATCGATCCGTTCTTCGCGGAGACCACCATGGTCATCGTCTGCGACATTCTCGAGCCGTCGACCGGCGAGCCCTACAACCGCGACCCGCGCGGCATCGCCAAGAAGGCGGAAGCCCAGGTCAAGGCGCTCGGCGTCGGCGACACCGTGTTCGTCGGCCCGGAAGCCGAGTTCTTCGTGTTCGACGACGTGCGCTTCCAGACCACGCCCTACAACACCGGCTTCAAGCTGGACTCCTCCGAGCTGCCGATCAACTCGGACACCGAGTACGAGGGCGGCAACCTCGGCCACCGCATCCGCACCAAGGCCGGCTACTTCCCCGTCCCGCCGCAGGACTCGGTGCAGGACATGCGCTCGGAAATGCTCGGCTCGATGGCCAAGATGGGCGTCAAGGTCGAGAAGCATCATCACGAAGTCGCTTCCGCCCAGCACGAACTCGGCATGAAGTTCGACACGCTGACCCACATGGCCGACCAGATGCAGATCTACAAGTACTGCATCCATCAGGTCGCGCACATCTACGGCAAGACCGCCACCTTCATGCCGAAGCCGGTTTACGGCGACAACGGCTCGGGCATGCACGTGCACCAGTCGATCTGGAAGGACGGCAAGCCCACCTTCGCCGGCAACAAGTACGCCGACCTCTCCGAGACCTGCCTCCACTACATCGGCGGCATCATCAAGCACGCCAAGGCCATCAACGCCTTCACCAATCCGTCGACCAACTCCTACAAGCGTCTGGTCCCGGGCTATGAAGCGCCGGTGCTGCTCGCCTACTCGGCGCGCAACCGTTCGGCCTCCTGCCGCATCCCCTACACGACCTCGCCGAAGGCGAAGCGCGTCGAGGTGCGTTTCCCCGATCCGATGGCGAACCCCTACCTCGCCTTCGCGGCGATGCTGATGGCCGGCCTCGACGGCATCAAGAACAAGATCGATCCGGGCCCGGCGATGGACAAGGATCTGTACGATCTGCCGAAGGAAGAACTGAAGACCATTCCGACGGTGTGCGGTTCGCTCCGCGAGGCGCTCGAGAACCTCGACAAGGACCGTGCGTTCCTCAAGGCCGGCGGTGTGTTCGACGACGACTTCATCGACAGCTTCATCGAACTGAAGATGACCGAAGTCGCGCGGTTTGAGATGACCCCGCATCCGGTCGAATTCGAAATGTACTACTCGCAGTAAGCTGAACTCAGCTTATGCAAACGGAAAGGCGCTCCTAACGGGGCGCCTTTTTTGTTTGAGACCAGATACGGTTCGATGCAATCACATCCGATGTCGTCCCCGCGCAGGCGGGGACCCATAACCACCGAAAGTTATGGTGGCGACGAGAAGATCGCTCCGGCATTTCCCTCAAATCGATAATTCAGGGAGTATGGGTCCCCGCCTGCGCGGGGACGACGCGGAGAAAATTGCGCGGGAGACCTAAACGCTCACGCTCGTCATTGCGAGCGCAGCGAAGCAATCCATCTTCACGTGTCGCCGCGAAAGACTGGATTGCTTCGTCGCGTCGCTCCTCGCAATGACGGCACATTCTGAATCGTCATCCAGAGGTGAGAGCATTTGCGAGCCTCGAAGGATGACTGCGCGATCCGCAGTTTGCCACGCATCCTTCGAGGCTCGCCGCAAACGCGGCTCGCACCTCAGGATGACGCGACGCTTGACATGCCCCGATCTAGGAATATAGTCCGTATCGTCCTGGTCGTGAGGGGCGCTTCTCGAGGGCGCTTTTGAAGCGGAGCAGGATGCGGCGTCTGCGCGCACGGTTCGCACCCGTTGCGTCCGGAAGGCCGGGGTTGACCGTCCGGGCCAACTACGTGGCTCTGCCGTTCGCCGGCTGGACGCGGTGCTGGATGAAGGCAGGCGAAAGCCTGCCGGATCAGGGGTTGAGTTTCTCCCCCGTCCTCACCCGGAAGTACGGTCCCCGGCTCACAAATCGCCGCGAATGGAGCGCCGTGAGGCGATGCGCTTTCGGAAGATCATCGCCTCGCACGCGATGCCGGAAGCGAAACAAAGACAAGGTGCGCCTCGCGGCGCTCCATGCCCCTCGTATTGAGGGCGCGAACGAGGCAGGCCTCGTGCGCTTTGAGGGGGAACGAAAAGCTCATCTCGCGCGATGCGCGGGAACGATGGCGCTTGGCTGTCACGCCATCTTCTCTTGATCCGGCCCGGCCTTTCAGGAAAGACTGAACCCGCAATAACGGAAGAGGAAAGCACGTGTCAGCCCCAATCGAGCCCCGAGTGCAGACCCGCAGTGACCTTGCGTGGTCGATCGCAGTGGGGGGTATCGGCGTCGTCGCCTTCACGGCCTTCCTGCTGTTCGCCTGGTATTATGCGGCCACGCTGTTTCTGGTGTTCGCGGGCATCCTGCTCGGCGTCGCCCTGACCGCCATGACGCATCTCCTGCAGAAGGTCATGGGTGGACCCCATGCGCTGCGCCTCGCGCTGGTCTGTGTCGTGCTGGCGGGCTTCCTGTCCGGTGTCGTCTTTCTCGGCGGCGCGACCATCGCACGGCAGGCTACCGTCCTGAGCAACACCCTCAAGTCGCAGCTCGTGACCGTGAAGACGTTCCTTGAACAGCACGGCGTCGACACCAGCTATCTCGAACTCGGCAGCGTGACAGCAACGCCGGCGAGCACCACCGACACGCCTGCGGCAACAGCTCCGGCCCCCTCGCCCGGCCTGCCGAAAGGCCTGCCCAGCGCCGGCGCCCTCGCCTCCGGCGGCGGCGCCATCGTCAGCCAGACCCTCAAGCTGCTGCTCGGCACCGTCAGCGCCGTGGGCAACTTCTTCATTGTGCTTTTTTTGGGATTGTCATTCGCGGCACAGCCGGGCGTGTACCGCAAAGGCCTGCTGGCGCTGGCGCCAAAGAAGCATCGCCAGAGCGTCACCACCGTGGTCGATCGCATCAGCGACACGCTGGAGCGCTGGCTGATTGCGCAGATGATCACCATGGCCGCCGTGTTCCTGGTGACATGGATTGGCCTGACGATCATCGGGATCGACAGTTCCTTCATCCTCGGCATTCAGGCCGGACTGCTGGCGTTCATCCCGACGGTCGGCGCACTGATCGGCGGGCTGATCATCGTGCTGGCGAGTCTTGCCTCGGGATGGGTCGCCGCCGCCAGCGCCTTCGTGCTGTTCCTCGGTGTGCATGCGCTGGAAAGCTACATTCTGACACCGATCATCCAGCGTCAGGCGCTCGACATCCCGCCGGCAACGCTGTTCGCGTTCCAGATCCTGCTCGGCGTGGTGTTCGGGCTGTGGGGACTGGCGCTGGCGCTGCCGCTGATGGCGATCGTGAAGGTGATCATCACCTATTTGCGCGAAGACGACGAGGTGCGCGAACCGGAATTCAAGATGGCCTAATAATGCTATCTTCGTCATTGCGAGGAGCGTAAGCGACGAAGCAATCCAGTTCTTGTCGCTCAAGTATGGATTGCTTCGCTTCGCTCGCAATGACGATCCGAAATTATCAGAAGCTCGCCACCGTGTTGGTGTGCTCGACCTCCGGCGGCGACGCGAAATGCGGGCCGACCAGCGCGCGCCACTCCTGAAAGTTTGAAGACTCGCGGAAGTCGACCGTGTGGTTTTCGAGGGTTTCCCACTTGATATGCAGCCGGTAGCGCGACGGCTTTTCGATCGAGCGGTGCAGTTCAAAACTCTTCCAGCCCTTGCAGCGTTTGAAAATCGATTCCGCCTTGGCGACCGCCGCCTCGAAGTCCTTCTCGCTGCCCGGCTTGACTTCGATCTGTGCGATTTCGGTAATCATGGTTGTCCGCCCTTTCTGGTTATAAGGGGGCAATAGCGCAAAAAGGCCAACCGGAAAAGACAAAGGGCGCCGTGAGCGCCCTGTTGAAACCATACTGCTGCGCTAACAGCCTCACATGAAGGTCACGAGCGCTCCCAGCAGCGCCAGCGCGCAGCCTCCCAGAATCACCGGCTGCCAGTCGAACACCGATCGATAGCGCCCCTCGGCCCGGCGCGCGGTGATCAGGGCATTCTCATATTCATCGGATGTCGAAAACATGCAGGCAAAGCCGGCCCGCGCGGAGGCAACGGTCGCTTCGAGTGCGTTGATGTCGGCTTGTGAATCGTGGCTGCGTACAATGGTCATGCCGCATGGTACGGCGCGCATGGTAAACAGACGGTTAGCGCCGCAGTTCGTCAGGCGTGAGCTTCCGCCGGCGCGCTGATCATCTCCGGTTTGTCCGGCTGCGGTGCGCCGCTGCGGATCTGATTGCGGCGAGCGTTCTCGAGCGACAGCGGTTGCTCGACCGCGGCCTCGACGCGATTACGCCCGGTGCGCTTGGCCTGATAGAGCGCGGTGTCAGCGGAGGCCATCAACACTTCTAGCTCGGTATTGGCCGGGCCACCTGCGACACCGATGCTGACCGTGGTTTCCAGCGGCGCGTCATCGATGGCCACACCGGACGCCTCAAACGCTTCGCGCACGCGCTCCGCGGCGAGCAGCGCTTCATCGATCGAACACGGCAACAGCGCGGCGAACTCCTCGCCACCTACACGGCCGACGAGATCGCTCATGCGGAGCGAAGCAACGACGATATTGGAAAAGACCTTGAGGACTTCGTCGCCCGCGGCATGGCCGAAGCGATCGTTGACCGACTTGAAATGGTCGATGTCGAAAATCATCACGGTCACAGGGCGGCCTGCCTTGGCTTCCCGCTCGATCATGCGCGATGTTGCCTCACCAAAGCCGCGCCGGTTCAGGAGACCTGTCAGCGGATCGATGGAGGCTGCGGTCTTGTGTGCGCTGACCGTCCGCTCCGACACCAGCATGACGATGATGAACACCGTACCGACCGCATAGATCACGAGCTCGGCAGCAAAGGCCGCGACCCAGACCTGCGCCATGATCTTTGTGTCGGCGGACCGGTACAGGTCGCCAAGAAGAACCGGCAGCATCAGGACAACGCCGTGCAGCAGCGGCACGAAGATCGCGGGCCAGCGCGCGCGCAGGCTCTTGCGCCGCTCGCGCCACAACTCGCCGGCGGTCAGCGCGGCATAGATTGCAACAACGCCGGCGCCGAGCAGCATCCGGGTTTCGGGATCGATGGGATCGAGCACCACGACTGCCGCGACCCAGAGCGCAGGCCCCGCGATCACGCCGATCCAGTTAGCCGGGCGGCCATGAAAGGCTCGGGCCGCATCCCATACGAGGCCACAGGCGACAAAGCCAACTGCGTTTACAGCGAGCGACAGTTCCCAGCCCAGATCATTCCCGCCGACCGTCCACAGCGCAACCGATGCCGCACCGAGGATATAGGCCGCGCCCCACCAGCCAAGGGCCGCGATCTTTTCCTGACGCCAGAAGAACAGCAGCATCGCGCCGAGCAATGCAGCCGCCAGCGTCGCGACGAGATACAGCGTCGAAATGTCCAAAGACAAATGTGTGCCAGCCGGCATGTTCTATGCAGCGCTTTTTAACAACAGATGGAGCTGGAATAGCCCCTCAGCCATCGTTGAGGCTAGCAACCGTGTCTTGGCACTCCGTTTGCGGCGGTCACAAAATTTTCGGGAAAAATCGCTGCAATTCGGCGGCATCTGGAACAGAAAAAGGCGCCCGAAGGCGCCTTTTGAATCTTGTAGATTCCGCGGATTGCGGAAAATTTGAACGAAACGATTAGCGCTTCGAGAACTGGAAGGACCGGCGGGCTTTCGCCTTGCCGTACTTCTTACGTTCAACGACACGCGAGTCGCGGGTCAGGAAGCCGCCCTTCTTGAGGACGGTGCGCAGATCCGGCTCGAAGTGAGTGAGAGCCTTCGAAATGCCGTGACGCACAGCGCCAGCCTGGCCCGACAGACCACCACCGGCGACGGTGCAGACTACATCGTACTGGCCCTGACGGGCAGCGGCGACGATCGGCTGCTGGATCATCATGCGCAGCACCGGACGAGCAAAGTAAACCTCGACCTCACGGGTGTTGACGACGATCTTGCCGTTGCCTGGCTTGATCCAGACGCGCGCAACGGCGTCCTTGCGCTTGCCGGTCGCATAAGCGCGGCCCTGCTTGTCGACCTTCTTCTCGTACTTCGGAGCTTCTGGCGCTGCGGTCTTCAGCGCCGAGAGCTGATCGAGGGACTGCATGGTATCGGACATTATGCGGCCCTCATGTTCTTGCGATTCATCGATGCGATATCCACGACCTCAGGCTGCTGTGCTTCGTGGGGATGTTCTGCGCCGGCATAAACGCGGAGGTTGCCGAGTTGCACACGGCCGAGCGGACCGCGCGGGATCATGCGCTCAATGGCCTTCTCGACGACGCGCTCAGGGAAGCGACCTTCGAGGATCGACTTCGCGGTACGCTCTTTGATGCCGCCGATGAAACCGGTGTGGTTGTAGTAAACCTTGTTGTCACGCTTGCGCCCGGTGAGGACGACGTGAGCCGCGTTGATGATGATGACGTTGTCACCGCAATCGACGTGGGGGGTGTAAGTCGGGAGGTGTTTGCCGCGCAGGCGCATGGCAACCAAAGTCGCGAGGCGACCGACGACCAGACCCTTGGCGTCGATCAGCACCCACTTCTTGTTGACCTCGGCTGGCTTTGCCGAAAACGTCTTCATGTGAGTTGTCCGTGAAATGGAACGTCCGGCGCAATCGCCGGACTGGACGCGGTTCTAGATAACCCGCCCTCAACCGTCAATGCCATTTGAGCAGAAATAACTCAGTAAAAACAGTGAATTATAAATATGGTGCTATATTACCCCTGAAATCACTAAATATTCGGAATGGAGTAGGTCGAGGTGACATGAGCGATCGGATCGGGCGAAGTCCCTGATAACAGGCTCACTTCTCCGACGGCGAGGCGCTTTCCGAGCTTCATCAGCTTCGCGGCAGCCAGCACATCCTGGCCGGGCTGACCTTTCCGCAAGAAATTGATGTTGAGGCTGGTCGTAACGGCGAGGCCAACGGGACCGATGGCGGACAGCAGCACCACGTACATTGCAAAGTCAGCCAGCGCCATCAGCGTCGGACCGGAGACCGTGCCGCCGGGGCGCAGCATCCGCTCGCTGTAGGGCTGCCGCAGCAGGCTCGTTGCACCATCGGCGCTCTCGATCAGGATTTCGCCGCTGGCGAAGGCCTGCGGAAACTCCCTGTGGAGAAACGCCTCGAGTTCTGCCACCGTCATTTTCGCCTTGCTCATGGAACGTATGTCCTGCCCTGCTCTCGTATGTGACGGTTTTGTATCTTAGGGTGAGCACGATAGCGAGCCTGACGGAACCCAAAAGCGAACCTCGGATCTGAGCCTAAAGACTATGACCGCGCAAACATCACGTGCTCCATTGCAGGCCCCCTCGCCCCTTCTGCGCGAACAGATCGGCGGCATCGCCGTGCTCACGCTCGATTCACCCAAAACACGCAACGCGTTGTCGGAAGGGATGATCGCCGCTCTCCACGAAGCGATCGATTCCATCCGCGACGACAAAAGCGTCCGCGCGGTCGTCATTGCCGCGCAGGGTCCTGCGTATTCGTCCGGTCACGATCTCAAGGAACTCACCGCCCGCCGCAGCGACGCGGACAAGGGCAAGGCCTACTTTTCGCATATGATGAAATCATGCAGCGACATGATGCAGGCCATCGTTCGTCTGCCCAAGCCTGTCGTCGCCGCTGTACAGGGCGTTGCGACAGCGGCGGGTTGCCAACTGGTGGCCACCTGCGATCTGGCGGTCGCGTCCGAGCAGGCCACGTTTGGCACGCCCGGAATCGATATCGGCCTGTTCTGTTCGACCCCGATGGTCGCCCTGTCCCGCAATGTGCCGCGCAAACACGCCATGCACATGCTGCTCACCGGCGAGCACGTCTCCGCACAGCGTGCGTATGAGCTTGGGCTGGTGAACAGCGTGGTCCCGGCTGGAACGGAACGCGATGCCGCAATCGATCTCGCGAACAGGATCGCTGTGAAATCCGCCTATACACTGAAAGTGGGCAAGGAAGCGTTTTACCGGCAAGCCGAGATGAACCTCGCGGACGCGTATACATATGCAGCGCAGGTAATGGCCGAAAATATGATGGCGCGCGACGCGCAGGAAGGCATCGGCGCATTCATCGAAAAGCGCGCCCCCAAGTGGGAAGACCGCTGATCCATATTGCTCATCATTGCGAGCGAAGCGCGCAATCTACCTTTGCGATCGAGAGATGGATTGCTTCGTCGCTCCGCTCCTCGCAATGACGAAAACAGATGGAAGTTAAAGTGAACCACGACGCTTACGACGATAATTATATCCGCGCCATTCTCACGGGCGTGAAATCGATTGCCATGGTCGGCGCCTCACCGGTCAATGTGCGGCCGAGCTATTTCGCCTTCAAATATCTCGTCGAGCGCGGCTATGACATGATCCCGATCAATCCGGGTCAGGTCGGCAAGACGCTCGTCGGCAAGCCCTTCGTCGCGTCGCTGAAGGATATCGATCGTCCCGTCGATATGGTCGATATCTTCCGCAATTCGGATGCCGCCGCGGCGGTGGTCGATGATGCGCTGGCGCTGCCGGTCTTGCCGAAAGTGATCTGGATGCAACTCGGCGTTCGCAACGACGCAGCCGCCAGGAGAGCTGAAGCCGCGGGCGTCAAGGTGGTGATGAATCGCTGTCCGAAGATCGAATACGCCCGGCTAACGTCGGAAATCCAGTGGGTGGGCGTCAACTCGCGCACCATCAGCTCGAAGCGCGCCCCGATTCCAACCAGCAACATGCGGCTGTCATTGAATCGCAGCAGTGTGAGCGGCGGCGCAACCGCGGCCGCCGACCGCGCCGCAAAGGACAAGAACGACCTGCCCTAAATACGGCGCGCAGCAGAACGATCGTTTCAGCGCGGCGGGAGAAATCGTCGGGTTCATTACCAGTTAAGGCCAGTCGTCGCGACCGGCTTGACGCCGAGCGCATCCACCCGCAGCATAATCTTCTCCATGCCCGTTCGCGGCGCTTAGAAGGACACCCTATGACAGAAAGATTGCCGGGCTTCTCCACGCTCTCCATTCACGCAGGCGCGCAGCCGGACCCCACCACGGGCGCACGCGCGACGCCGATCTATCAGACCACATCGTTCGTATTTAACGACGCCGACCACGCCGCCTCGCTGTTCGGCTTGCAGGCGTTCGGCAACATCTACACCCGCATCGGCAATCCGACGAATGCCGTGCTCGAAGAGCGCGTTGCCGCGCTGGAAGGCGGCACGGCTGCGCTGGCTGTTGCATCGGGACATGCGGCACAACTGGTGACGTTTCACGCGCTGTTGCAGCCGGGCGATGAATTCATCGCAGCGCGGCGCCTCTACGGCGGCTCGATCAATCAGTTCAATCATTCATTCAAGGCCTTCGGCTGGAACGTCGTCTGGGCGGACACCGACGATGTCTCGACCTTCGAGAAGGCGCTGACGCCGAAGACCAAGGCGATCTTCATCGAGTCGATTGCCAACCCCGGCGGCACGGTGACTGACATCGAAGCCATCGCCGCCATCGCACGCAAGGCCGGCGTGCCGCTGATCGTCGACAATACACTGGCGTCGCCCTACCTCATCAAGCCGATCGATCACGGCGCGGACATCGTCCTGCATTCGGCGACGAAATTCCTCGGCGGCCATGGCAATTCCATTGGCGGCATCATCGTGGACGCGGGCACGTTCGACTGGTCGCGCGATGGCCGCTACCCTGTATTGAGCGAGCCGCGCCCGGAATATCACGGCATCAAGCTGCAAGAGACTTTCGGTAACTTCGCGTTCGCAATCGCCGCGCGCGTGATCGGCTTGCGCGATCTCGGCCCTGCATTGTCTCCGTTCAATGCGTTCCTGCTTCTGACCGGCATCGAAACGCTGAGCCTGCGCGTCCAGCGGCATTGCGATAACGCCAAGGCTGTCGCGGAATGGCTGTCTGCGCATCCCGCGGTGGCGTGGGTGAACTATGCGGGCCTTCCCGGCGACCGCTATCATAACCTCGCCCGGAAATATTCGCCGAAAGGGGCAGGCGCGGTGTTCACCTTCGGTCTCAAGGGCGGCTATGACGCAGGCATCAATCTGGTGTCGAACGTCAAACTGTTCTCTCACCTGGCCAATGTCGGCGATACGCGGTCGCTGATCATCCACCCGGCTTCGACCACCCACAGCCAGCTCAGCGATGCACAAAAGGCGCAGGCCGGCGCAGGCGTCGATGTGGTGCGGCTTTCGGTCGGCCTCGAGGACAAGGAAGACCTGATTGCCGATCTCGATCAGGCGCTGAAGGCCTAAATCTTAAGGCGGCTTCTGAAATGCAAGAACGCGGCGCCGGGCATGGCGCCGCGTTCTTCAATATGCAGAGAGCAAAAGTGCTTTCAGAAATTCAGGTCTTCACGGCTCCAGACGCTTTGGCCTTGTCCTCGCGGCTCAGGCGTGCGTTGCGCTGGACGATTGAAAATGTCGCAAGAGCGAACAGAATGACGAGAAGCTGAGCCGATAAAGCTTCAAGCGTTGCATTCAGCCCGAGTGACTGGAGCCAGCCAAAGCTCTTCAATTCGGTGACAGGCAACAGGCTCTGCTCCTGAAATTCCTGAATCGCTTCGCCGATAAACTTGATGCCCATCGCGAACAGGAATGCCGACGTAATGATGAACAGCGGGCGCAGCGGGATTTTCCGCGCAATCAGATTGATGAAGTAGAACAACACGATGAGACCGGCCGTCGCGGCGGCGAGACCGGCGAACAGTCCGAGGCTCCAGCCGCCTTCAGTGACCGCGAGCGCATTGATGAAAAGCACGGTTTCGGCACCTTCACGGAACACCGCGAAAAACGCAAGCGCGCCAACTGCCCAAGCCGTCTCCTGCGCAAGCGCACTATCCGCTTTGTGGGCAAGATAATCCTGCCAGCCGCGCGGGTCCTGCTTCACCATCAGCCAGCCGCTGACGTAGAGCATCAGCGCGGCGGCAAAGAGGATCACGATTGCTTCGAAAACATCGTTATGCTGACCGGAATTAAGGACCGCGAACAACCACGCCGTAACGATGCTGCAACCGACTGCGGCGAGCGCGCCGCCATAGAGCGCCGTGACGCGGTGGCCGCCACCGACCTTGCGGAGATAACCCGCAAGTGCTGCGATCACGAGCATGGCCTCGAGGCCCTCACGCAACAGAATGACGGCTGCCTGGACGAATGCGTTGGACATGGAGGGCCTTGTAACAAAAATCCGCGTTTTGAGGATTTCGTTCTATCGCGGTGCAAATCGAAGTTAAAGCGGGTATGGGCCGCACCAAATCGTAACCCAGGTCCGAAATTGAAGAAATCCCTGAGACTCAGCGACTTCCGGAATTTCCGCCACTTTAGAATAGTTCGATTTCAACCACCCTCGCCGACCACGAGACGAAGTTTGGCGGGCGTTCGATCGGGCAGCGCTCGGCCCAGCCGCTCGACGTGAAACAGCGTCGTCGTGAGAATGACGATCGCGACAGCCTGATGAGCCAAACCGAGATCGATCGGCACCTGGTTAAGCAGCGTCAGGATGCCGATGACCACCTGAACAAGCATCGCCGCCACGATCCAGAGTGCGCCGGACACGATAGCGGGACTTGTCCGGGAGCGCGCCGCGTCGATCGCATGAGCGACGGCAACGACCAGAAGCGTATAAGCGATCATGCGATGGCTGAACTGAACGGTCAGCGTATTGTCGAAGAAATTTCGCCACCAGGGCTGTTCGAAAAACAGCCGCGCGGATGACGGGATGAATGCGCCATCGATCAGCGGCCAGGTGTTGAACACCCGGCCGGCCCGAAGGCCCGCGACCAGCGCACCGAAATAGAGTTGGAGAAACACCAGCACCAGCAGAATTCTGCCCACGACCTTCACGCGCAGCGGGGCAACCGATGGAACGCCACCTTGAATATGCCGCCGCAGTAGCCAGACGACTGCCGAGAAAATGAAAAGCGCCAGCATGAAGTGAATGGCGAGCCTGTACTGCGAAACGGAGACCCGTTCAGTGAGGCCCGAACTCACCATCCACCATCCGACCGCGCCCTGCAGGCCGCCAAGCACGAAGATGATCCACAGTCTGCGCTGAAGCCCGGGCGACAGAAAACCGCGCCACAAGAACCAGAGGAACGGCAGCAGAAATACCGCACCGATCAGCCGTCCCAGCAGACGATGTCCCCATTCCCACCAGAAGATGGTCTTGAATTCGGACAGGCTCATACCGCGATTCATTTCGCGATACTGCGGAATGGTCTTGTAGGCTTCGAACTGCCGGCTCCATTCGGCGTCCGTCAGCGGCGGAATGGTGCCGGTGACCGGCTTCCACTCGACAATGGAGAGGCCGGATTCTGTCAACCGCGTCGCGCCGCCGACCATCAGCGTGCAGACAACAAGGGCGGCCACAACAATGAGCCACGCGCGGACGCCGCGCATACCAGCGGTCCCTGCCTGTCGAACGATTGGGATGGGAGCGGTCATGATCCGAAATGCAGCCTTGAATGAATTCGCGCGGTCCTTATAGTCGCCGCACTTTTCCACGCAAGACGCGTGTTTGCAGCCACCAGCACAATTATGTCATGACGATTCGCACGCGAAAACTGATCGGAACCTTCGGCCTTTTGGGGCTCGTGGTTGTGTGGTCGCTGGCCGGCATGGCGATTGCCCAAACCCCTTGGCTTGCGGCATCGAAGCTTGCTCAGGCGATCTTCTACGTGGTGGCCGGCCTCGGCTGGGTCCTGCCCGCAATGCCGCTGATCGCATGGATGTCGCGGCCGGATCCTCAGCCGTAGTTGGTGGCCGGTTCCGGCGAATGTGCCTTCGCCTTTCGTACGGTGATACCCGACAAGATCACGCGTAGCGCGCGGAGCGAATTCCGCCGCCCGTCCCACGCGATCCGTGGCAACGCCATCAGGTCCGACCGACCGTCGGATCTGATAACCCCGGGCCCGGCGGACACCGCAGTGGTAAACCCCGCCTCCCGCGCCAGCATTATCTCCCGGGGGCCAAAACAATCCTGCCCACCAAACGGGTAGGCAAAATGCAGGCATGGGCCGCCTAGCGCGGTTTCCAACACCCTTCGTCCCATCGACATTTCCCGCGAAGCGCTCGTGCCCTTTGTGCGCGCCAGGTTGGGATAATTGACAGTAGCGCTTCCAATCGTCGCCTGCGGATCGCGCGCCAGTTTGGCGAGGTCTTGCCAGTTCATTGCGATGTCACGCGAGACCTCGTTGATATCGACGCCGTAACGGCCGCACAGGTCGCCGATCGCGATCGCAAGGTCGTCTGGCGATAAGGTCATCATCCACGCGTGCAAGACGTCGTAAAGCAGATACTTGTCCGCAAAACTGGCTGCAAAGAAATGCCTTTCAGTGCGGTTCATCACGAGGCCAATGCGAGCATGGCGCGCGATAACCTGTTCAAGCGCAAGCCACCACGCCTTGCCGATGCCGTCGACAAAGCCCGTCGGAATGTACAGGGCGAACGGTACACGATGGCGCGACAACACCGGGTACGCATACGTCATGAAATCGCGATGGCCGCCGTCGAACGTCAGGCAGACAAACCGGCGTGCGAGGGCCGCCTGTTGCGCGCGTTCTGCAACCTCGCCGATGGAGAGAAAATCAAAGTCCCACTGCTTCAGGGCGGAAATCGCCTTGTCGAGGAATTCGGGGGTGATGTCATGCGATCGCAGCGGCTGGAACGGATCGTCACGCCCCGGCCGGACGTGCTCGAACTTGAGAATGGCTCCCGAGCCGCCGGTTCGCCGTTCGAGAGCGCGCGCCATGCCGCTGAAATAGCCGAGCTCCAGCCCCACATCCGCCAGCATGCTCTTCCGAAACCGCACTTAGCCACCCTCCGCGCGCTAATATCCTGAATCCGAAGTTCGCTTTATCTTACAGCACCTTCCGGCGCCAACTTCGGATTCAAAAGGACACTAGCAATTTATAGATTCTCGTGTGGCTTTGGTTTGCAAATCCGCAAAGGAACGCGCGGCGAAGGGAGCGCGGACTTGCGAACCACCACACGACGCCTGCCCCGCGCCCATTCTCATTACTCTTTGTTGACATTTCTTTGAATAAGGTCGCTCAAGCCGAAATCTCAAAATGCCCAGGAATTCAGGTCGTCCGATGACCATGGCTGCAGCACTTCACGGCTCCGACACAAACACGCCAGCGCACCCGGCTTCAAACCGCATCGCGCGCGTCGATGTCGTTCGCACCATGTCAGAGTCAGAGCCTCGCTGGCGGGCCTTCGAGGGGCCCGATTACCTCTCAACGCCTTATCAGCGCTTTGAACTGCTGGACGCGTGGCAACAGACCCTCGGCAAACATGAAGGCGCATCACCGTTTATCGTGATTGCCAGCAACGCGCATAATCAGCCGCTGCTGTTGCTGCCACTGGTGATCTGCCGCGAGAATGGCGCGAAGGTCGCGCGCTTCATGGGCGGCAAGCACCCGACATTCAACATGGCGCTATGGCGTCGTGATTTCGCGGAGACTGTGACACGGGCGGAACTCGATGCTCTGGTCTCTGCGATCCGCGGCCAACCCGATGGCGTCGATGTCCTCGCCTTCGCGCAACAGCCGCAACGCTGGCAAAACATCCTCAATCCGCTGGCGCTGCTCGCTGGACAGCCCTCAACCAATGCCTGCCCCATGATGACGATGACTCCCGGTTGCAAGCCGGAAGACCGCATCAGCACATCGACGCGGCGGCGACTGCGCAACAAGGAGCGCAAGCTACAGTCTCTCCCCGGCTATCGCTATTCAGTGGCGGCGACCGACGCCGATATCAACCGCGTCCTGGATGCGTTTTTCATCATCAAGCCGCAGCGCATGGCGCTTTCGAAATTGCCGGATATCTTTTCCGACGAAGCGACCAAGGCCTTTGTCCGCGATGCCTGCCTGGCAAAGCTGCCAAACGGCGACCGCGCCATCGAGCTTCACACGCTCGAGTGCGACAGCGAACTGATCTCGGTCTTTTCCTGCGTCGCTGATGGCGACCGTTTCTCCACCATGTTCAACACCTATACGATTTCAGATAACGCGCGTTACAGCCCGGGCCTGATCCTGCTGCGCTACATGATCGATCACTTCGGCGATCGCGGCTATCGCTCGGTCGATTTCGGCGTGGGATCGGACGAATACAAGCTGACATTTTGCAAGGAAGACGAGCCTCTGCTCGATGCCTTTATTCCCTTGACCGCGCGGGGAAAATTCGCAGCGCTGGGCATGTCGTCGCTGACTCATGCCAAGCGGCTGGTCAAACATAACCCGGCGCTGATGCACATGGCGCAACTGCTGCGCAACGCCATCTCTCGCTAAGCAAGATATATTGCGAACGGTTCAGGCCGCCGCGACCCGCTCACCGGGTGCGCCGATATCCATTGCGTTCAGTGATGTGGTCAGAATGGTCACGCCGGCGAAGCCCGATTCAAGAAGCTGGGTCTTCATCATCTCGCGTGCAGCCGCGGTGATCGCGGGATCGGGAATGATAACCGCATGCGCCTGCGCGGCGATGACGGTTGCCGGCAGATCCGACGCGGTTCCCGCATCGAGCACGACGTAGTCATAGGCCCGCGACAGAGCATCGATCGCCAGATTGATCCGCGGCAGTTGCAGCAACTGCCGCTGCGCAGCGTCTCGCCCCGCCCCGACGATATGAACCGCCGACAAGCGATCCTTGGTGATGATGTCGCTGAATGACGCCGAGCCCTGCATCAGTTCCGTCAGCCCCGGCGATGCCGGGTCCGTCGAGACCGCCGCCAATGTCGGAGACGCCATCGCGAGATCGACAAGGACAACCTTGGAGTTTCGCGACAGAAGCCGGGCAAGCGTCAGCGCGACCAGCGTGACACTTTCATCCTGATGGGCGCCAATAACGGTGATCTTGCGAGCCGCGCCCCCGCGCAGCATTGCTGCGAGCCGTTCGATTTCCACGATACCGGTAGGCACTTGCGGAGGCGTGTCGCGTGGAGCGGCAATCGGAGCGCGCGCAGTCACGCTAGGACGCGGCGCGGTCATGCGCAGCAATTCACTCGTCGTAATGTAGCCAGCGCTTAGCATTAGCATTGCCATGGTGGCGATCAACACCGTCGGGAGTTTCTTCGGGAACGCCGGCGTGTTCGACACGATCGCGCGGGAAATGATCCTGCCGTCCGCTGGAGCCGTATCGATATTCTCGCGGGTGGTCGCCTCGCGATACTTGGCGAGATAGGATTCCAGCAGGTCGCGCTGCGCCTTCGCCTCGCGCTCCAATGCACGCAACTGAACGTCCTGGCCATTGGTGGAGGACGCCTGACGCTTCAATTGATCGAGACTGCCGTTGAGCCCGTCAGCTCGGGCGCTCGCGATACGGGCGTCGTTTTCAAGCGAGCGGGATATCTTGCTCGCCTCCTCGCGGATCTGGCGATCGATATCCAGTATCTGCGCCTTCAGCTCCTTGATGCGCGGATGCCCGCCGAGCAGCGTTGACGATTGCTCGGCAAGCTGCGCACGAAGCGTGACGCGTTGCTCGGACAGGCGGCGAACAAGCTCGGAATTCAGCACTTCCGATGCTTCGATCGGCTTGCCGCTCTGAAGCATTTCGCGGATGAGCCGCGACTTCGATTCCGCATCGGACTTCAATGCCCGCGCGTTGTTGAGTTGCGTGTTCAACTCGCCAAGCTGCTGATTGGACAGCGTGGTGTTGTTGGTGCCGACGAAGAGATTTGACTTCGAGCGAAACTCCTCGACCTTCGCCTCGGCATCCGCAACCTTCTTGCGCAGGCTCTCGATCTCCACGAGCAGCCATTGCGAGGCCGATTTCGCCTGATTTTGCCGCGCAGCCTGTTGAAGCACCAGATAGCCATCGGCGATCGAATTGGTGACACGCGCCGCCAGTTCCGGATTCTGCGACTGGAATTCGATCACCATGACGCGCGACTTGTCGACCGCGTAGGCCGTCAGCCGCTCATAATAAGCCTCGAGGACGCGCTCCTCCGGGGTCATCTTGAAGGGATCCCGGACAATCCCGAACAGGGCCAGCAGCGTTCGCAGCGGCGATACGCCACGCAGAACCGGGTCAAATTCTGGCAACTCGGAGAGTTTGTTCGCCTTGATGACGTCGCGAGCAAGCTCGCGTGACAGCAGCAGTTGGACCTGACTTGTCACCGCTTCCGCATCGAGACTGCCCCGCTCCTCGGCGCGATCCCCATTCGGACGCAAGAAGATGTTCTCCCGGCCGTCGATCAGGATGCGGGCTTCGGATTTATACCGCGGCGTAATGATATTGACGACGAGGAGTGAGAGCACGAACGCCAGCACCGTCGGCCCAATGACCCACATCCGCTTGCGAACCAGCGTGTCCCAGATCGCACGAAGATCGACGTCGCCAAGCTCGGGGGATGCAACAGGCACCGCCGGCGCATGGGCCGCGGCTATCGGAACCGCATCAACTTTGGCCCGGAACGGCACCTTGTCCATCCAGTCACGCCAGAACGAAAAACGCATCGAATACTCTCCACCCGGACGCTACTGCACTGGCGCGAATCCAGATCTCCTACGCGCCGATTACAGTCCATTAAGGTTGCTGCGGGGTTAATTGGAGGGTGCGCGCGCCGTTCGGCGGCAAGCCAGTCACCTGAGGTCATATTTTATTAACCATGAAAGTTCTTAATCAGAATCGATACTTATTTGGATTCTCCCATGCAGCGCAGCCGCGCGAGTTTCACCTGCCTCATCCTCGCGCTCGCGGTGTCGGGCTGCATGCGGACGGCTGCACCGGTGGCGGTCATAGACAACGGCAGCCTCGATGCGATTGCCTACGGTCCGGTTCAGCCCGTGCGCGCCGTCAGCGTCGCGACAACCCCTGTCCCTCCCGGCGATAGCGCGCACGATGAGCCCTATCGCCTGAATGCCGGCGACCGGCTACGCATTGTCGTCTACGGCCAGGAAGGCCTCACCAACACTTACATGGTGGATGCGAGCGGCTCGATCACCATGCCGCTGATCGGCGCGGTGCGCGCGCGAGGTTTGACGCCAGCAGGATTGGCTGCGGCTGTCACGGCCCGGCTCAAGAACGGCTATCTTCGCGAGCCCTATGTTGCGGCGGAGGTCGAAACCTACCGGCCCTTCTTCATCCTCGGCGAAGTGACCGCTCCCGGCCAATATCCCTATGTGCCGAACATGACGGCGGAGAGCGCCGTTGCCATTGCCGGCGGCTTCACCCCTCGCGCGCAGCGAAGCAGCATCAAATTAACCCGAATGGGCGAAGCTGGCACCGTTCAGGCTGTCGTGCCGCCTGGTACGCTTCTGAAACCCGGGGACACCGTCGTAGTCGCCGAGCGCTGGTTCTGACGATGCCCGAGACTTCGACTTCTCCGCTGCGAATTCTCCACGCTGTTCGTGCGCCGGTCGGCGGGATTTTCCGTCATATTCTCGATCTTGCTGTGGGACAGGCCGAACGCGGGCATGCGGTCGGCATTCTTGCGGACAGCCTGACCGGCGGCGAGCGGGCGGAAACAGCGCTCAAGGAGATCGCCCCGAAGCTCAAGCTCGGGGTTTATCGCCTCGCCATTCGCCGGGAGCCCCATCCCGTCGATAGCTTGACGGCCCTGCATTTCTTGCGTCTGGCGCGATCGCTGAAGCCTGACGTTCTGCACGGACACGGCGCGAAGGCCGGCGCCTTCGTTCGCCTGAAAGGCAAATCGAAGAAATCGATCCGGGTCTACACCCCGCATGGCGGTTCCCTGCACTATCCACCGGGCACGCTGAAAGGCGGCGCTTATGCGCGGATGGAACGCACCCTGATGAATCGCACCGACCTGTTTCTGTTCGAGAGCGCGTTCGCACGCGATACCTATTTGCGCGTGGTCGGCAAGCCTGCCGGTCTGGTTCGCTGCGTTTTCAACGGCGTTACCGCATCCGAGTTCGATCCCGTACCCGCGGCCGAAGACGCGACCGACGTCGTTTATGTCGGCGAGTTTCGTGAGATCAAAGGCGCGGATCTGCTGATCCAGGCGGTGGCGCGGCTGCGGGCCGACGGCAAACCGGTCACGCTGACCCTCGCCGGCGACGGTGAAGAGACCGAGGCCCTGAAGGCCCTCGTCAGCCGCCTGAACCTCGGCGACGCCGTGCGGTTCATCGGTCATGTGAGGGCCCGGTTTGGCTTTTCGAAAGGCAGGCTGCTCGTCGTCCCTTCACGCGGCGACTCGATGCCCTACGTTGTTATTGAGGCCGCCGCTGCCGGTATCCCGATGGTCGCGGCCAGCGTCGGTGGCATTCCCGAAATCCTCGGCCCGCACACCAGCGGACTTTTTGTCGCAAACAGCGTCGGCGCCATGGCGGATGCGATCGAAATGGCGCTTGCCGATATGGATGCAACCCGCGAGCGTGCCCGGAATCTCCGCGAGCGCATCTTCGTTCACTTCTCGCAGAAGGCGATGGTCGACGGCGTCATAAGCGGGTATCGCGACGCATTTAACGAACGTTAACCTACCTTTATCGACGATAACTAATTCTTCCGATTTGTTGTCTAGGCATGAGGCTGGGGGACTTTGGTTCCCCCTGGCCTATCGCCACATGACGGTACAACAACGGAAATTTTGGCCGTGGAACCGATCGACGTCAGAACGATGATGAATGCCGCTGCGGCGGGATCAGCCACCATGGGCGCCGTTGACGGCGCTCCGAGGGTGGAACGCCGCAAGCGTCTGACTCCTGCCGCGCTTGCAGTCGCAAATGAGAAAGTCCGAAAGGCTTACTCGACAGTCGTTATCAGCGGCGTTGTCCGCATCGTGGATTTCCTGCTTCTGACCGCAGTCGGGCTTGCGCTCTATCTTGCGTATGTGCTGCCGGGCACGAGCGGTTTCTCCTGGCAGTACGCCGCGGCGATTATCGGTGTGGCCGCTTGCGCGGTCGTCAGTTTTCAGGCCGCTGAAATCTATGATGTGCAGATTTTCCGTGGTCAGCTTCGCCAGATGACGCGCATGGCGTCGTCGTGGGCTTTCGTTTTTCTGCTGTTTATCGGCGCATCCTTCTTCGCCAAGCTCGGCGATACGATCTCCCGCGTCTGGCTTTCGGCATTTTTCTTCGTCGGACTGGCCTCGTTGTTTGCCGAGCGAGTGGTTCTGCGCGCGCTGGTCCGCCGCTGGGCGCGCGAAGGCCGTCTTGACCGCCGCACGATCATCGTTGGCTCCGACCAGAACGGCGAAAACCTGATCCGGGCACTCAAAGCGCAGGATGACTCCGATATTCAGATTCTCGGCGTGTTCGACGACCGCAACGACTCCCGCGCGCTGGACACCTGTGCCGGCCAGCCGAAGCTCGGAAAGATCGACGACATCGTTGAATTTGCCCGCCGCACCCGGATCGATCTGGTGCTGTTTGCGCTGCCGATCTCCGCGGAGACGCGCATTCTCGATATGCTGAAAAAACTGTGGGTGCTGCCGGTCGACATCCGGTTATCGGCACACACCAACAAGCTTCGTTTCCGCCCGCGCTCCTACTCGTATCTCGGCAAGGTCCCGACCCTCGACGTGTTCGAGCAGCCGATCACCGACTGGGACATGGTGCTGAAGTCGGCGTTCGACCGCATCGTCGGCGCGATCATCCTCATCCTGCTTGCGCCCGTGATGGCGATCGTCGCCCTCGCCATCAAGCTCGACAGCCCCGGCCCGGTGCTGTTCCTGCAAAAGCGCTATGGCTTCAACAACGAGCGGATCGACGTCTTCAAGTTCCGCTCGCTGTTTCACGATCAGGCCGACCCGCTGGCCTCCAAAGTTGTAACCAAGGGTGACAAGCGCGTCACCCGCGTCGGCCGTTTCATTCGCAAGAGCAGCCTCGACGAACTGCCGCAGCTCTTCAATGTCGTTTTCAAGGGCAATCTCTCGCTGGTCGGCCCTCGTCCCCATGCGGTGCAAGGCAAGCTGCAAAGCCGCCTGTTTGATGAAGCCGTCGACGGATACTTTGCGCGCCATCGCGTCAAACCCGGCATCACGGGATGGGCGCAAATCAACGGCTGGCGCGGTGAAGTCGATACCGACGAGAAAATTCAGAAGCGCGTCGAATTCGACCTGTACTACATCGAGAACTGGTCGGTCCTGTTCGATCTCTACATCCTCTTCAAAACACCGTTCGCGCTGATCAAGGGTGAGAACGCCTACTGAGCTGACGCGCAGAACGCGCGGAGAGGATTTCGGTTCGCATGGCTTCACTCACAGCCGCAGACTACGCCCTTCCCGCGACTGCGACGCCGCCCGGCATCGCGGCGATCCAGCGGGCGTTGATGTGGGCCGTCGGCGCAGGCGGCGCGATCGTCTTTATCGAGCCGAGCCCCTATGAGCTGATGACGCTGGCGTCGGTGGTCTTCTTCTTCGCGACCGGCCTGCGCATGCGTCCGGTGTTTATCCCGCTGCTGATCCTGCTCTTCCTGCTGAATATCGGCTACACCATCTGCTCGATCTACCTGATCGACAAATCCGAGATCCTGAACTGGATCCTGACCTCATGGTACATGGCCATCACGTGCATGTTCTTCGCGATGGTACTGGCTGAAGATACGGCCACGCGGCTTGAATTTCTCCGGCGCGGCTTGATCTTCGGGGCGCTGATTGCGTCCATTGCCGGCATCGCCGGCTACTTCAATTTCGTTGGCTACGACACTTTCACGCTGTACAGCCGCGCACGCGGGACGTTCAAGGACCCGAACGTGCTGGGCGCCTATCTGATCCTGCCCGCGTTGTTCCTGCTACAGACTGTCGTGACCCAATCGTTCGGGAAGTCCTTCCGCAGCATAATTGCACTGGGGATCGTCAGCCTTGCTGTGTTGCTTGCGTTCTCCCGCGCGTCCTGGGGGCAATTGATAGGCTGCTCGGCCCTCATGCTGATGCTGATGTACGTGACGACGCCGTCACAGGCGCAGCGCACGCGCATCGTAACCGTGGCGATCTCGGCGGCGATCTGTTCGGCATTGCTCCTGATCGCGCTGCTCTCGATTGATTCCATCGGCGATCTCTTCAAGGAGCGGGCAAGCCTGAACCAAACCTACGACAGCGGACGCTTCGGACGCTTCGGACGGCACGCGCTCGGCTTCCAGATGGCCCTTGAACTCCCGTTCGGTATAGGCCCGCTTCAGTTCACAAAGTTCTTTCCTGAAGACACCCACAACTCCTTCCTGAATGCCTTCATGTCGGGCGGCTGGATCGCCGGGGTCTGCTTCCCGGCGCTTGTGTTCATCACTGTCATCATGGGATTCAAGCTGATTTTCGTGCGCGTGCCGTGGCAGCGGATGTATCTTGCGGTTTTTTCCGCCTTCTTCGGAACGGTCTGCGAAGCCTTCATCATCGACGTCGATCACTGGCGTCATTTCTGGATGATGCTGGGCGCGATGTGGGCGATGTTTGCAGCGGCGCATGCCTATGGCTACCGCGCCCAGTCCGACACCGTTTCGTAAACTGAAAATATTCCGCAGCCGTTACGGACCAATGTTCCGGATGAACGACTATTCACGCAACATAACATTTTTACACGGAACCGAGCCGAGGGCTTCTCGTTGAGGATTGGGCAGACAACGAGGAGGATAATATGAAGACCAAGCTTTTGATGACGGTCGCGACGGCCGCCCTGATCGGCAGTGCGGGACTGGTTTCGGCGCAGGCTCCGGGCAATGCTCCAAACGCACCTGCCGCGTCGCAGACAGCGCCATCTGCGGGCGCGCCTGCTGACAAGGCCGCGCCATCCGGTGAGATGAAGGGCGGCCAGGCCCAGATGCCTCGCGAGGGCGGGAATGCCCAGCGTGCTCAGGACAGCACCAAGGATGGAATGAAGTCGAAGGGCGCTGAAACCGCCCCGGATACGAAGAGCGGCAAGGCTGCGTCCGAAACGAATATGGACAGGTCGAAAGACGGCATGAAGGCCGATCGGAAGAACGCCGCCGAGAAGGACGGAATGAAGGGCGATCAGAAGAATGCCGCCGAAAGGGATGGCATGAAGGGCGATCAGAAGACCGGAGCAACAACCGGTCAGGCTGGCGCCAGCGCAAAGCTTACAACCGAGCAGCGCACGACGATCCGCACCTCGATCACCAAGCAGAACATCAAGCCTGTGACGAACGTGAACTTCTCGATCTCCGTCGGCACGCGTGTTCCGCGAACGGTGAGCTTCCACCCGCTTCCGGCGGAAGTCGTCACGATTTACCCCGATTGGCGTGGATATGAGTTCTTCCTCGTTAATGGCGAGATCGTGGTCGTGAACCCGCGCACGCTCGAAATCGTCGCCGTGCTCGAAGCGTAAGCTGAGCACCACCAAAACGATCAGAGGCCGGTCCGATCGACCGGCCTCTTTCTGCTTGCAGATTGAGAACGATTTAGCGAAGCCGCCCTCGTGCCACGTCATATGTCCAGGAGCGGCGGCCACTGCTGAAGACCACCCGCCTGAACTGCAAGGCTCTCGCCTGCTCTGGAATTTTCGCCGTCTCGACCAGTTGCATCGCCATCTGCCGTGTCATCTGCGGCGACACAAACCGGACCGTGCTGTTCCCGCGCCCTGACGCCTCGACCTTCATTCCGTCGTCCCGCATCCGCTGTCCCATCTCATGGGCATAAAGTTCACGGTTGGCGACGGCCGCGATCTGAACTGACGGCTGAAGAATTCCGTATTGGATCATGCGCATGGCATTGGCCATGTCCAGCGCCGAGGCATTTGCCGGGTCTGCCGCGGCGGCCATCTGAAGACGCAACTCCATGCTGCGGAATGCGGACAGCGATACCGGCGCCCTGGTCCTGCCGCGCCTGGAGTTTTCATAGCTTGTCTTCAGCGCAGTCGCCTCGGCAAGCAGCGCATCGAGAGCGGCCTTGTTGTCGGCGGCTTTCTGTTCTGCCGGCGACAACGGAGCCGGTACCGGAGCGGGGGTTGCCTCCGCCGGCTGCGCCGGCGCAACGGTAACGGGCTCCGATTGCGGAGGAATCGCGCCTGTTGCCGGGGTGGCTGCGTCCTGCGGCTTGTCGGTCTGGGTTGTTTGTGGGCTGGGCGTCGTCGCTTGCGTCGTTTGACCCAAAACGAGTCCGCCGGAAACCATGGTGAGCGAGATCAGCGATAAAGCAATGCTCTTGCGTCGCAACACGACCGCACCCAATCGTTCAGGATCGATGCCAAATATTGATCGACACCTTGCAACGCATCAAGCGGAGTTTTGTTCGGGTTGAACGTAAAATATTTGGTTGTTGGACTGCTCTCGAAAAAGAGGCCCGGCGACCTTTCGGAAGCCGGGCCAGTTTAAGACGCAAGTCAGGGAGACCAACGCCGTAGTGTGTTCAGTGCAGGATTTCGAAAAGTCCCGCCGCGCCCATGCCGCCACCGATGCACATGGTCACAACGCCGTACTTGGCCTTGCGGCGGCGGCCTTCAATCAGGATGTGGCCGGTCAGACGCGCACCGGTCATGCCATACGGATGGCCCACGGCGATCGAGCCACCGTTGACATTGAGTTTGTTCGGGTCGATCCCCAGCTTGTCGCGGCAATAGATGACCTGGACGGCATAGGCTTCATTCAGCTCCCAGAGGTCGATGTCATCGATCTTGAGGCCATGACGCTTCAACAGACGTGGGATAGCGACCACGGGGCCTACACCCATTTCATCCGGCTCGACGCCCGCGGCGACGAAGCCACGGAAAATGCCGAGCGGCTTCAAGCCCTTCTTGGCTGCGAGCTTGTCGCTCATGATCACCGAGGCCGACGCGCCATCCGAGAGCTGGCTGGCATTGCCGGCGCTGATGGTCTTGCCTTCAAAGACCGGCTTGATGCTGGCAATACCTTCGAGGGTCGAGTCCGGACGAGGGCCCTCGTCCTTCGTCAGCGTTACTTCTTTATAAGAAACTTGCTTGGTTTCCTTGTCCACAACCGCCATCTTGGTGGTGATCGGAACGATCTCATCGTTGAAGCGCCCACCCTGAATGGCGGCGCCGGTGCGACGCTGAGATTCCAGACCGTACTCATCCTGCTTGTCGCGCGGAATGTTGTAACGCGCTGCGACCACTTCGGCGGTCTCCAGCATCGACATGTACATTTCGGACTTCATTGCCATCAGTTCAGGATCGACGGCATGAAACTTGTTCATGTGGTCGTTCTGCACGAGGCTGATCGATTCAATACCGCCGCCGATCGCGACCTCCACGCCATCGAGCATCACCGAACGAGCGGCGACAGCAATTGCCTGCAAACCGGATGCACACTGGCGATCGATAGTCGTGCCGGCAACCGTGATCGGGAGTCCGGCTCGGATCGCACCCTTGCGCGCGACGTTCATCACCATGGTGCCCTGCTGCATCGCGCAGCCCATCACCACATCCTCGACCTCTCCCGGCTCGATCCCGGCGCGCTTCACCGCCTCTGCCATGACATGACCCGCCATCGTCGGGCCTTCGGTGTTGTTGAGCGCACCGCGATAGGCCTTGCCGATGCCGGTACGGGCTGTGGAAACGATAACTGCATCTACCATCCGATGACCTCCGGAACGTGAGTCCGATCAATCAGACGGACTCGGGTTTGAATACGGCGTTATATGACAATCATCATTCAATAAGAAGCGTCGCGACCGCTCAGCAGGGCTGCCATGCTGGGCCGTCGGGATGCCGTGGTCAGGCTGCGCGGGCGTAGCGCAGCAGGTGGTACGTCGGGTCGCCGAACTGAATGTTGATCGACAGGATGCGTTTGAAGTAGTGACCGATGTTGAGTTCGTCGCTCATTCCCATGCCGCCATGAAGCTGAATCGCCTGCTCGCCGACAAAGCGCGCAGCTTCACCAATCTTGGACTTCGCACCCGAGGCAAGTTTCGACACATGCTGATCGCCCTCAGCCACGGTCAGGTTCAAATGCTGCGAGAGCGATGTCGCCTCCTGGAGCGCAATGAACATGTCCACCATCCGGTGCTGCAGCACCTGGAACGTGCCCAGCGCCACGCCAAACTGCTTGCGCGTTTTGGTGTATTCCAGCGTCGCACTATTCAGGACATCCATCGCCCCGGTTGCTTCAGCACAGAGGGCCGCGATGGCCCGATCCCGGCACGCCTCGAGAGCAGCAACACCCTTGCCTTCGGCGCCGAGCAAGCTGCCGGCGGGAACGGTGACATCCTTGAGCGTGATTTCAGCGGCGCGCCGGCCGTCGATCGTCTTAAAGCTTTGCAGATGAAGCCCGGCCGACTTACGGTCCACAATGAACAGGCTGACACCGGCATTATCACGCGGACCGCCCAAGGTTCGCGCCGATACAATCAACTTGTCGGCCCATGGCGCTCCGATCACTGCGGCCTTTGCGCCGTTCAGAACATAAGTATCACCAGTCCGCTTCGCGGTCGTCGCGACATTGTTGAGATCGTATCGCGACTTGCTTTCCGTCCAGGCCAGCGCCCAGATCGCTTCGCCTCCCATTATGGCGGGCAGCAATTCTTCACGCTGCGCGTCGGTGCCGACGCTTTCAATCAGACCACCGGCAAGAACAACCGTCTCGAAGAACGGCTCGACCACGAGATGACGGCCGAATTCATGCATAACGATCATAGTGGAAAGCGGACCACCGCCGAGTCCGCCGGACGCTTCCGATAACGGGGCCGCGAGCAGTCCCATCTCCGCGAAAGCATTCCAGTGCTTTCTGCTCCAGCCCTCTTCCGTCGCAACGATCTTGCGGCGCGTCTCGAAATCGTACTGATCGCGTAACAGACGCTGAACGCTGCTGCGCAGGAGTTCCTGTTCTTCCGTAAACTGAATATCCACCGGATGCCTCGTGGGACGCGATTAAAGACCGAGCACCGCTTTCGCGATGATGTTGCGCTGAATTTCGTTTGATCCACCGAAAATGCTGAGCTTGCGCATATTCAGATATTTCTCGGAGACCGTGTGCATGTAGTCCGGTCCGGGTACGAAGATGTTTTCACTCGCTGGAATTTCCCGAAGCGCAAGACCATAATTACCGATGGCGCGATGCGTCAGGTCGGTAATTCGCTGCAATATTTCAGTTCCCCGGATCTTGAACAGCGAAGCTGCCGGTCCCGGATCAATACCGCGCGACATCTGCGCCACGACACGCAATTCGGTGGCTTCGAGGGCAAGCAGATCCAGTTCCACCCGCGCGATATCCTTGGCAAACTCGCCAGATACCGGATCGTCTTCGGCGATCTCTGCCTTCACGATCTTCTTGAGTCGCTCGATGTAACGCGTGGAACGGCCGATGCCGGCCATGCTCGTACGCTCGTTGCCGAGCAGAAACTTGGCGTAGGTCCAGCCTTTGTTTTCCTCGCCGACGAGGTTCTCGACCGGAACGCGAACGTTCTCGAGGAACACATCGTTGATTTCATGCGAGCCGTCGATGGTGATGATCGGCCGCACCGTCACCCCCGGCGATTTCATGTCGATCAGCAGAAATGAAATGCCAGATTGCGGCTTGGCTGCGGGGTCGGTCCGCACCAGACAGAAGATCCAGTCCGCATGCTGGGCAAGCGTGGTCCAGGTCTTGTGACCGTTGACGATATAATGGTCACCGTCACGCACGGCCCTGGTGCGGACAGTCGCCAGATCCGATCCTGAACCCGGCTCCGAGTAGCCCTGGCACCACCAGTCCTCGCCCGACAGAATCCGCGGCAAAAACTTCTTCTTTTGCGCGTCGTTGCCGTACGTATAGATAACCGGCCCCACCATCGTCACGCTGAACGCCAGCGGCGGCAGCGTCCCGGCGCGCGAGGTTTCCTGCTCCCAGATGAAGCGCTGCGTGATCGACCAGCCGGGTCCGCCGTATTCCTTCGGCCACAGCGGGGCGATCCATCCCTTCTTATGCAGGATCTTGTGCCAGAGCATCGACTGCTCCTTGGTCAGATCCGTTTCCGGATTAGGCACACGCATTTCCTGCGGATAGTTCTCCGCGATGAAAGCTCTTACTTCATCCCGGAACGCCGCGTCTTCACTTGAAAGCTTCAGCTCCATCGGAAAGCTCCGTTACCACTTCTCGCCGAACGGGCGGATTTCGGTCTCGAACGTCCAGGCATCGCGCGGCTGCTGATAAAGCTGCCAATAGGTCTCCGCGACCGCAGCCGGACGCATCAGGCGGTTCGGATCGAGATTCTCGATCGCTTCCTTGCCTTCGCGATTGGCGATCAGCTGCCGTACCCATTCGGTGTCGACACTCGAATCGATGATGAGGTGGGCGACATGGATGTTCTTTGGCCCCAATTCGCGCGCGATCGCTTGGGCGACGGCTCGAAGGCCGAACTTGGCGCTGGCGAAGGCCGCAAAACCCGACCCACCGCGCAAGCTTGCGGTTGCGCCGGTGAAGAAGATGGCGCCCTTGCCACGCGGCAACATCACACGTGCCGCTTCGCGTCCCGCGAGGAAACCTGAGTAGCAGGCCATTTCCCAAACCTTGCGGAAGACCCGTTCGGTGGTCTCGACGATTGGAAAATTGACGTTGGCACCGATGTTGAAGATGCAAACTTCCAGCGGCGCATGCTTGTCGGCGTCGGAAATGAACGAAACCATTTCCTCCTCCTTGCGCGCATCGAGCGAGCGGCCAAACACCGTGCCGCCGGCGTCCCGGATTTCCTTCATCAGCGGCTCAAGCTTCTCGCCCTGACGCCGTCCGACAAAGACCGTGAAACCTTCGGCGGCGAATTTCTTGGCGATCTCGCCGCCGATGAAATCACCGGCGCCAACGACGGCCACGGTCGCGTTTCGCTTCTGCAAGATCATTCTCCTAAAAGTCCGAGTGAGATTTAAGTTTCGAGCTGCGCCGAATGTCGAACGTCACGTTCCCCGCAAGGACTCGGCTAGCTTGTGTTTCAATATCTTTCCAGTCGATGTCGCCGGCAGCGCATCAAGCACAATGATCTGCGACGGACGCTTGTAGGATGTCAGTTGCTTGCTTGCGAAGGCCATCAGTTCGGAAGGCGTCACGTTCGACCCCTTCAGCAGTTGAACGAACGCAACAACTTCTTCGTTGCCATCGGCAGCGCGGCCCACCACTGCGGACTGCACAACAGCATCGTGCGAACTAAGCACCGCTTCCACCTCGGCTGGATAAACATTGAATCCCGAACGAATGATCATTTCCTTGGTGCGCCCGACGATGAACATGCAGTCGCCGTCGAGGTACGCCAGATCGCCGGTATTGAACCATCCATCGCGATCGATGACCTTCTCTGTCAAATCAGGCGCGCGGTAGTATCCGAGCATCACGTTCTTGCCGCGAACATGAAGTTCGCCCACCGCTCCGTTCGTGGCCAGCTTGCCGTCGCGATCGATGATGCGCCCTTCCACGCCCGGCACAATCTGGCCGACCGCACTGTCAGGGCGCGGTGCTTCGATCCGAACGCCGGAAATCCCGGGCGCGCATTCGGTGATGCCGTATCCGTTCAGCAGAGGCAGACCAAGCTCTGCCTCGACACGGGACTTCAAATCTGGATCGAGCGGCGCGCCAGCAACGCCAATATATCGCAGCGAACCCTTGTTCAGCTTCGGGACACCGGAAAGCCTTTTGTACTCAAGTAGGCGCTGATAGGTCGCCGGCACACCATTGAGGATGGTGATCCCTTCTTCCGCAATGGCCTTTGCAAGCGCTGCGGGATCGTACTTGCTGACCAGCCGGACGGTGCCGCCTGTCATCAGCGTCATCAGCGTCAGCGAAACACCGACGATATGAGAGATGGGAAGAACGACGTAGAGCTTGTCCCGATTGTCCATCTGCCTGAGCAGCGCTGTGGTCCTGGCGCTAAACAGCAGATTCTCGTGAGTCAGCATGACGCCTTTTGGCGTCCCCGTGGTCCCGGACGTATAGATCAGGACAGCCACCTGCTTGGCCGGACTGGTTTCCACAGGCTCCGGCGTCGTCGCCTCGTTCAACGCACTAACGCCGATATTGTCGAGCGGACCGACCTTCGCGATCTCCGCGCCCACGCGCTGCGCATGGCTCGCAGCCTCGCCGGAGATATCAGCCGTGAAGAACATGCGGCGCGAGCCGCTATGATCGCGAATCTGATCCAACTCGCGTGGCGATAGCCGCGGATTCACAACAATGGCCCAAGCGTTGATCTTGCTGGCAGCCAGCAGAAGCGCCACCAGCGCGATGCTATTCTCGCTGACGATCATCATCCGGTCGCCCGGACGAATGCCCAATGCGGTCAGCGATGCAGCGGTTTGGTCAACATTGCCGGCCAGTTGCCGATAGGACCAGGCTCGGCCATCCTCGATCAGCGCTGGATGATCCGGGGTTTCCGCGACGGCGCGTGCCATCGTGTCGTGTAGCCGCTCTGGCAATCCATCCAGAATGTCGGAAACATCGAATTCGGGTTGAGCGCTAGCCAATTTATCCTCCGGCAATATTCTTCGACCGCTTCGGCGGCGGTCTTGACGTGGATGCACGTTAGCGTTCTTTTTTAGAACTAGTCAATCTGAATTGATGCAGCGCCAGAAGGCCACGGTTTGGCGAGCGACTGCCCATAGGCCATAGGTTGCGACGGATTGCGATGATAATCATTTACAACAGCCGGCATGGCCGCTATGAAAGAAAGTACCAAATAAGAACTATATGGGAGAGACGACTTGGCTCAGGGCAACGGCGTGGTTTTGCTGGTCGGCGCGGGTGACGCCATCGGCGCGGCGGTCGCACGGCGATTCGCCAAGGGCGGATACAAGGTCTGCGTGGCGCGCCGCGAAGCCTCGAAATCTCAAGCACTTGTCGACGAGTTGAAGGCTGAAGGATGCGAAGTCCACGCCATCAGCGTGGACGCCCGTCAGGAAGCCGAGGTGCAGGCCATGTTTGCGCGCATCGAAAAGGAAATCGGGCCGATTGAGGTTTGCCTCTACAACGCCGGCTCCAACGTCAACAAGCCGCTTCTGGAAACAACCGAAAAGCTGTTCTTCAAGGCATGGGAACTGGCGTGTTACGGCGGCTTTCTTGTCGGCCGCGAAGCCGCCAAATACATGCTGCCCCGCGGCCGCGGCACCATTCTGTTCACCGGCGCGACGGCGAGCGTGCGCGGCGGAAAAGGTTTCGCTGCCTTCTCGTCAGCCAAATTTGGCCTCCGTGCCGTGGCCCAGGCAATGGCGCGCGAACTTGGGCCCAAGAACATCCATGTCGTTCATCTGCTGATCGACGCCGCTGTGGACAGCGAGGCGATCCATCTGCGCATGAAGGCGGCAAAGGGCATCGAAGCGAGCGATATTCCCGCTGACAGCCTGACCAAAACGGATTCCATTGCCGACGCGTACTGGTTCACGCATCATCAGACGCGCGACGGCTGGACCCACGAACTCGATCTGCGCCCCTCTGTGGAGACATGGTGACATGGTGATCGCTCCGAACCTCACCCTGTGGGGCGTCGGAACCAGCCGAACCGTTCGGCCGCACTGGGCGCTGGCAGAACTGGGGCTGAAGTACGAGACCTACGCCATCGGTCCCCGCACCGGCGAAACCAAGACGGCGGAATACACAAAACTCAACCCGCGCCAGAAAATCCCCCTGCTCCAGGACGGCGATTTCTCAATCGGCGAAAGCGCTGCCATCGTCGCTTATCTTTCAAGAACCTATGGCAGTCCGGACAAGGCGTTAATTCCCGACGACAAGCAGGCCTATGCCAAATGGCTGGAATGGTGCTTCTTCATCGTCACCGAGCTGGATTCCACCAGCCTGTATGTGATGCGACGTCACAGCGCGAATGCACTGGGGCCGATTTACGGGGTCGCCCCCGACGTCGTCGCCAAGGCCGGAGAGTACTTTCGCGAACAGTTGCGTCATGTCGAAGTCGCGCTCGACGACGGACGGACGTTCTTGATGGGTGAGCAGTTCACCAGCGCAGACATTCTGCTGACGACCTGCCTCGAATGGGCGATCGCTTACGGCGTCGGCATCTGCGACAATGCCCATCCCTATCTCGCGCGCATCCAGCAACGGCCGGGCTACAAGCGCGGCAACGCCGCGAATGTTCCGCCCGCTCCCGGCGAACCGGTCAAACGACCAGCTTGATCTCACATGAATCATAAGGCCGACATCCCGTCGGCCTTATTTGTTCAGCCCACGGCCCTGACGGCCTTGCCGGCGATCATTGTGTCGATGGCGCTGTCGCTGTAGCCGAGTTCACGCAGCACGGCGCGGGAGTGCTCGCCGACACGCGGCGCCGGACCGCCGATCTCAGCCTTGTTGACCTCGAAGATCGCCGCGGGCTTCGGCTGCCGCACCCGGCCCACCGTCGGCTGGTCGAACTCCTCGATCAGACCGCGCGCCACCACCTGATCGTTGCCGATGATCTCATTGCGCCGCAGGATCGGCGCACACGGCACATCGGCGGCATCCAGACGCTCCAGCCATTCGGCGGTGGTGCGCTGGCTGATGTACTCCTGCATCTTGTTGATGCGCGCGGTGGCATTGATGAAGCGTGCGCTCGGCGTCGCGAACCGCTCGTCCTTCGCAAGCTCCGGATCGCCCGAGGCCTTGCAGAAGCCCTGCCATTCGGAATCGGAGATGGTGCCGGCGGTGATGTAACCGTCGAGCGTCTGGAACACGAGGTCCGGCCGGTCGTTCGGGTCAGCCGCGGCCGCCTCGGAGCCGACCACGGTGTACTGCATCATGCCTTCCGGCCACAGATACGAGATCATGGTGTCGAGCATCGCGACCTGGATGTGATCGCCCTTGCCGGTCTTCTCGCGCGCATACAGCGCCGACGACACCGCCTGCGCGGTGAACACCGACGTGGTCTTGTCGCAGACGATGGTGCGGATCATCTGCGGCCGGTTGGTCACCGGCTGCGACTGGATGTCGGCAAAGCCGGACAAGGCCTGGACAATCGGATCGTAGACCCGCTTCTTGACATAAGGCCCGCTGTCGCCGACCCCGCTGATGGAAACGTAGATCAGGCGCGGGTACTTCTCGCGCAGTTCCTTCTGCCCGAGGCCGAGGCGTTCCATCGTGCCGGGGCGGAAGTTCTGCACCAGCACGTCCGCCTGCGATGCCAGCTTGGCCAGCACCTCGCGTCCCGCGTCGCTCTTCATATCGATCGACAGCGAACGCTTGCCGCGGTTGCACGACACGAACAGCGCGGAGAACTCTCCGGCCGCATCGATCAGGGTGCGGCTACGCCGCGTACCGTCACCGCCGATCGGCTCGATCTTCAGCACGTCCGCGCCCTGATCCGCCAGGAACATCGTCGCGTAAGGACCCGACACCACCGCCGTCAAATCCAGAACGCGAACTCCACTCAAAGGACCAGGCATCTGCTTCTTCCCTGATTTCGTTGGCGCGACAGCCTGCCGGCCTTACCGCTGGATCTGAACCGTTATTTGAGACCTTCAGCCGCGGTCAGGCGGATTTGGCCTTCGCCCCGCCGAGTTGCTCGACTATGGACTCTTCGACATCCCGAAGCTGGTCCTTGCCGAAGAACATTTCCTTGCCGACGAAGAAGGTCGGTGAGCCGAACGCGCCGCGGTTCACTGCATCGGTCGTGACCTCGATCAGCCTCTTCTTCACGTCGTCCTGCTGCGCGCGTGCATAGAGCCGGTCGATATCGATACCGGAAGACAGAAATGCGTTCCGGAACACTTCCGGATCGTCCATTTTCTTCGGCTCTTCCCACATGTGATGATAGGCAGCGCGGAAATAGGGTTCGAACATGTTTTCGAACTGCGCCGCAGTGCCGACCCGCATCAGCGTCAATGTATTGACCGGAAAAAACGGATTCTGCTTGAACTTCGTGATGCCGTACTTTTTGAGGAAACGCTGCGTTTCCAGCGCCTGGTATTCCGGCTTGTTCCTGATGCCGCGAAGCGAGTCTGACGGCGACATGTTGTTGGTCGCCTTGTAGATCCCCCCCAGAAGCACCGGGACGTATTCAAATTTGACGCCGGTGCGCTTCTCGATGCCCGGAATCGCGTATTCTGCCAGATAGGCATTGGGGCTACCGAAATCGAACTGAAACTCGACCTTCAAGGGACTGGCCACCGCGCTTCTCCTCCTCTGTCACACGTCGTCCGACGTGGCTTTTTCTCTGCATTCGCCCTTGCCCGGAGCGTCGACCCATTCATAGAGTTCTAAAATTGAACTGTCAATTTCGATCAGGCCCCCCGTGCATATTTTACACCTGGACCAGTCCAAAATAGGACTTTTGTCCAACTCAGTGCCTATTTAGAATGGTGCGCATGCAGGGTATAAACGATCAGCCCTGCGCACGAACCGGAGACGACTATGAGATGGGATGAACTTGAAGAAGAGCCGTGTTCCATGGCCCGCACCATCGGCGTGATCGGTGACCGCTGGAGCCTCCTGATTCTGCGGGAATGCTTCCTGCGAACCCGCCGGTTCGAGGCTTTCCAGTCCGCCCTCGGGATTACCCGGCATCTCCTCGCCGAGCGCCTCAAGAAGCTGGTCCGTCTCGGCGTCCTGCGGCGCGTCGCCTATCAGGAATCGCCCAAGCGGCACGAATACATTCTGACCCAGAAGGGTCTCGACCTCTACCCGATCATGATGGCGATCGTTCATTGGGGCGACATCCACATGGTCGACGAGCGCGGCCGCCCGCTGCTTCACGAACATCAGAAGTGCGGCCACCAGTTCAACCCCGTCATGATCTGCTCGGAATGCCACGAGCCGTTGCTGGCGAAGGAAGTTCACGTCCACCCCGGACCGGGCGCACGACCGAAGACCATTCCGCCGAAGCCGGCGAAAGTGGCCAAGGCAAAAGCATCGCGCGCAAAGGCTCGTGCGGCTTGAACCTCGCAATCTGACAGACAGTCACGTCCACCCATAGAAACAAAGGCGCCAGATATTTTCTGGCGCCTTTGCCGTTAAGCACTCTTTTTTGAGGTGTAGTGGCCAGCGAAGCGCTGGCGCAGTTCCATCTTCTGCACCTTGCCGGTCGCGCCGTAGGTCAGCGCATCGACGAAAATGACATCGTCCGGCATCCACCACTTGGCGATCTTCCCTTCCAGAAATGCGATGATCGACTTTGCGGTCGCCGGTTCGGAGGCAGCCGGCACCACGATGAGCAGCGGACGCTCCTCCCATTGCGGATGAGGAATACCGATGACAGCCGCTTCGGCCACGCCGGGACAGCCGATCGCCAGATTTTCGACATCGATCGAGCTGATCCACTCGCCGCCGGATTTGATGACGTCCTTGGCACGATCGGTGAGCTGAATGTAATTGTCATCGTCCATTACGGCGAGGTCGCCGGTATTGAACCATCCGTCTTCCAACAACGGCTTTTCTTCGCGGTAGTAACCGCTGAGAACCCAGGGACCGCGAACCATCAGGCGGCCGCTCGATTTGCCGTCGCGCGGCATCTCGTTTCCGCTTTCGTCGGCGATTTTCACATCGACACCGAAAAGCGGCCGGCCCTGCATGGTTTTGCGGCGAAGCTGCTCCTGCGCGGACAATTTTGCGACCTTCCGCGACGGCTGCGGCGTGGTGCCGGTTGGGCTTGTTTCCGTCATTCCCCAGATGTGATTGACCGAGACGCCGAGACGCTCAAAGCCCTCCATCATGCTGGGTGCCGGAGCGGACCCCGCAACCGCGATCCGCTTCAATGTTCCGGCGCCACGTCCTTGCTCCGTAAAATGCTGGAGAAGTTTGGTGTAAAGCGTCGGGACTCCGGCGGTCAGCGTAACGCCTTCGGTCTCGATCAATTCGGCGACGCTTGCGGCATCGAGCTTCGGTCCCGGCAGTACCAGCTTGGCGCCCACCATCGGTGGTGCATAGGTGAAGCCCCACGCACCGTTGGCGTGAAACATCGGCGTCATCGGCAAAATGGTGTCTTGCGTTGTGAAGCCGAAGCTGTGTGCTCCGCATTCCGTGATAACATGCAACAGATCAGACCGATGGGAATAAAGCACGCCCTTGGGATTACCCGTGGTTCCTGAAGTATAGAACAGCGAAGATGCCGATAGCTCGTCGAACTCCGGCCAGACAAAATTCTCGTCGCCGGTTTTGATGAAATCCTCGTAGCATTGCAGGTTTGGAATTGTCGTCGCTTCGGGCATCGACACCCGATCCACCATCAGGACAAACAGCCTGACGGTCTTCAGCTCAGGTGCGAGCTTTTCCACCAGCGGCAGGAACGAACTCTCGAAGAACAGCACTTTATCTTCGGCGTGATTGGCAATGTAGATGATCTGCGCCGGGATCAGTCTTGGATTGATCGCATGCCACACCGCGCCCATGCCGGTCACGCCGTGCTCGAGCTCGAAATGGCGATAATTATTCCAGGCCATGGTGGCGACCCGGTCGCTGTATTGAACGCCCCAGCGCTGCAACGCGCTGGCAAGCTGGCGCGTTCGCCGCGCAGCATCGCGATAGGTGTAGCGGTGAATGGGCCCCTCGACCGTCCGCGACACGATTTCCGTGTTGGCATGAAACCGGTCCGCATGCCGCAACAGCGACGATAACAGCAACGGCTGATTTTGCATTAAGCCCTTCACGGCCACTCTCCTTGAATTTCACGCAGCATGTCAGCGAAGAGGCCGGCACCTCCCCCGAAGAGTGCCGGCCTCCGCCTTCTCTCTCAGGTTATTCTGACTTCGCGTCGAGCACGTCGCTGAACTGGTCCCAGTTCTCGCCCGTCCAGCGCTGCAAACGCATCTGGGTGAAGTCCTGATTGACTGTGGCGCTGGTGTTGACCAGAACACCCGGCAATGCCGTTGGAAGAGCAACATCCTTCAGGCTTTTCGCTTGTTTAAGGATGTTCTCGCGAGACAGATCGTTTCCGCACTGCTTGATGATCTGTTCGAGGATCATTCCCTGGGTGTAGCCGAAAATGTAGTTCGTATCGGAGATGTCGACACCGGGCATGTACTTATCGACAAACGCACGATAGTCCTTCATGCCCTTGTCGTTGTCCCACTTCGAATCTGTCGGATCCTTGGTCATCGTTCCGGCGATCACGCCGATCGACTTGTCGAGACCCGCGGGCTTGAGCGTGGCGCCGACCGAACTCGACGGATAATTCAGCAGCAAGGTCGGCTTCCATCCTATTTCCGAAGCCTTGCGGATGGCTTGCGCGGCAAACTTGGGCGTCCCCGCAACAAGCAGGGCTTCCGCCCCTGAACTCTTCAGATTGACGATCTGGGAATCCACCGTCGGATCGGCGATCTCATAGGCAGCGGTGACAACGCGCTTGTCGAACTCGTCCTTCATCAACGCCTTGAAGGCATTGACGTAGTCCTTTCCAAGATCATCGTTCTGATAGAGGATCGCGTATTTCTTTCCCGGCAGGGTTTTGTTCAAATACTTCGCGTAGATTTTTCCTTCGGTATCGAAGCTGACAAGACTCGTCGTGGTGATCGGAAAATCCGTCACGTTCGTGAACTTGTTCGAGCCGCTCACGATGCCGAGCGCCGGAACTTTCTTGCCAGTTAGATATTTTGCCGTTGCCGTGTTGCCGGGCGTGCCAAGCTGGCCAAACATGAAGGCGACTTCATCGCTCTCAACCAGCTTGCGGACATGTTCGACCGCCTTCGGAGGGCTATAGGCGTCATCATAAGCGATGTAATTGATTTTCCGGCCGTTGATGCCGCCGCGATCGTTGATCGACTGCACGTAGGCAAGCACGCCCCTGCCGACAAGACCGATCGACGATGCCGGCCCGCTAAATGGGAACACACCACCGACCTTGATTTCGGTCGCCGTAACACCGGGCATTTCGCTGGCGGAAGCAGACGCGGACAATGCCAGTAACAAGGCTGACGCGAGTTTCAATCCCTTGATCATCGTTTCTCCTCCCGTGTGAAAAACGCCTGCGCCTCGCCGCTCGAGCGGGCGGGCGGGCTCGTTTCAAGTGCTGCCGTTTTCGGTCGCTGTTATTGAGCAAGAGGTTACAGTTCTTTTTTAGAACTAGTCAAGCACCGTCGCGTGCGGTGCGAAAAAAGGAAGCGCGCGAAAATTACTCTGAATATCGGCAATTTGAATTGCTGGATCAGGTTAGGAGGCGTCCGGGCACGGGCTGGCAAGCCGATCCGCCCATACATTCAATTTTTGAACTTTAGATCAAAGCGACTCGGCGGGCGCTTGCCGCCTCACCGTCTGTCGAGCCTTACGGCTGACAACCGGGAGCCGGAGTCGGTTTCCACAGCGACGCGCGTGCTGCGGTCAGGATTCAATTGCACCAACAGCGGCAATTGTTCGCGAGGCACGATCAGCCACGCAGGTGCAACAATCGAACCCAAGTTCGCTGGGTCGACGCAGCGGATCGGCCCTGCCCTCATGTAGAAGAGCTGGTTCGTCGCGAGGTCCGTGCAAAACGCGGGAGCTGGATTGGCGCGGATCGCGCGTTCGATACTCTGACCAGCGATCCTCGAACCACCAAACCTGTCGGCGAACAGGGGCATGACCAGATTCGCGAGGACAATCTGAATAGCGGTCAAACCGCATGCGATCGCCACAGTGGTACGCCGCAGACACGCATACTTTGTTCGTGCAATTGCATCCCACGCAAAGCCGGCAAGCACCGCAATTGCGGGCACGTATGGCATGGCGTAGCGGCTGTTCGAGCCCGGCCAGAACACCACCGCGATGGTGCAAAGGCCGGCATAGAGCGCGAGTGGAAGCGCCACGGGCGGGATACTCCACTCAGTGACCCTTGCACGCCAGAGCAAGGGCGCTAACAGGATCGCCGGCATCGATTCCACAACGAGTCTCAGGAAGACGTCCGTATTTCGAAAGATGTAGTCGGAGAAACTTGGGGCTGAACGCAGCCGCGCGTAGCCGATCCATGTCGCTTCGTCGCCGGGCCGGTACACCGCTGCGGCCCACGCAATCGTTGCGGCGGCCGGGATCAGCAAACAAACCAACAGCCCGGGAACATCTCGCCATCGACGCGTTAGGACGAGATAGGCCAAAACACCGAGCGCAAAATAACCCACCGGCTGCGGTCCTTTTGCCATGGCAAGGACTGCAAGCAGCAATCCGCATCCGATCCAGCGCCCCCAGCCGACGCGACCGGCCTCAACGCCATTCCACCAGACGATGAATGCGGCGAACGAAAACAGCGTCACCAGCGTATCCGGCTCGGCGATCGCGAGCTTCTGCAACAGCATCGGAGAAAACATGAACAGCGTCGCCGCAAGCAGCGATGCGTTCAGGCTCGCGTAGCGATGCGTCAGTGACTGAACCAGCAGCGCCGTCAGCACCACCGCGATCATCGCAGGCAACCGCGCGGAAAATTCGTTGACTTCGCCTGTGATTTTCGCAACTCCGGCGATTAGCCACGGCAGCAGCGACGGCTTCTCGTTCCAACGGACTCCATAGACCTCGGGCTGAAGCAGGTTGCCGTTCGACAGGATGTCCCGCGCGATCTCGGCATTCGTCCCTTCCTCCCAAATGAACGATCGCACCGACAGGTTCGGAAATGCCGCAATCGCCCATAGGCAGATAATCAAAAACGGGACGGCTCCTCGCCTTGTCATCAGCGAGCGGAGTTGGGCGGCGACGGTTTGCATCTCAGCGGACCGTGCGGGGCGGAACAATGAGACCGGTAATCCGCGTCGGGACGCCTGCGGAGCCCCACCACTGCGGCTGAACCACGAAATCGAAGCTGATGGCCCCTGGCGCGGCCGGCGCGACCTGATGCTTCAACCAGACCTGACAGGTTTCCTCGTCAGGAAGGCATATCGTCGCCCAGCCCTCCCGCAGCGCCGCCTCGGACGGCGTTTGCCAGACATACTGCTGGTTGAAAGGAATTGTGAAGGCTGGATGGTCCGGAGAGTAAAAGGCCAGCGCCATCGCCAGTTTGTCGCCGCTGACGGTCTTCAGCGGACTTGACGAGATCTCGCGCCAGCGCTTCATCACCTCGGCCGCCGCGAGGCTGTAGTAGTTTCGCCCCTCCCTGAACGGGTGCAGGTTGCGGTAATAGGCATGCGCAGGCGCCAGCAGGACCGCAACCACGGTCAGCGCAAGGACGCCCACGGCCAGCCGCCGCGTCTCGGTCCGATTGATGGGAAATCGCGCAGCACAGACCGCGACGAGAACGAATACAAACAGCCCCGGCGAGGCCCAGACCGGGCTGAGCGAGCTTCCAAGGACCAGGCTTACCGCAGGCGGGGAAATGATCGCGCCGATTGCCACCAAAACCATTAACAGCAGGCCTGAATCCAACGGCTTGAACTCCCGGAGATACTCCCCCGCGCGTGTGCGGATCATGGCGGCCCAGACCAGCCCCGGCAGGACCAGGGTGGCAGCGAGCCCCAACAGAAAGCTCAGGCCGGACAGGAAGGCGCGGCCTGCCGGGAGGCCGCCATGGGTCGCCAGCGCGTAGCCAAAGGGACTGATCCCGGAAGTGAACATCCAGTGGATGTGAGGCGCAAGCAGCAGCAGGCCAGCGCCCGCGGAGGTCCACGGGGCCAGCGACGTAAAATAGGCCCTGCGTGCCGGATGACAGATGGCGGCGAAGACGAACCCGAAGACCAGGAACGCGGAATAGTACTTTCCGAGGATCGCGAGAGCACCGGCCAGCCCGGCGGCGAGGGCCCACCCCACCTGCCGGGTCTCGAACGACCGCAGGAAGCAATAGATCGCAAGCGGCCAGACCGCGAACAACACCGAGTTCGCATTGAAGCGCTGGGCCTGAAATTGATAGATCGGCAGCAGCATGAGCAGCAGCAGAACAACCGCGCGCTTGTCGCCTTTCGCGAAGCGGCGGGTCGTAAGGTCGATGATCCAGAGCGCCACGGCCGAATTGGTCATCGCCAGAAGGTGAAACGACCAGTCGCGGACCGGAAAAACCACCGTCCATGCGTGGGTCACCCAGCCCATCAAGGGCGGATGCTTGGCGCCGCCCCAATCCAGCGTCCGCCCGATGACCCAGGCTTCGATCACGTCCGGATGCAGATCGGCGTTCAGGTAGGCAATGCCCAGAAACGCCGTCCATAAAAGTACAAACAGCGCGAGGAGAGCCGGAATCCCCCAGCCTTCCTCCACACCCTCGAGCCACGTATCGAGAAACGAGGCCATCGCGGCGTCATCTCACCTGCTGCGGCGGCGTTCAGCCGCGATCCCTAGGCGTATCGGACGATCCCCGTGAGGGTCAATACGCGCAGCACTCCCGCGCCCGCCCCCGCGCTCGCGGGGCCCGACACGCGACCTCGATTGCTATATTTATCTCTGCGAAGACACGCGAATCTACAAGGCATCGAGGCACATCAACGTCATGCCCAGTGAGCATCGTTCAGGCCTGAGGCGCGGTCCTGCGCTTGCCGTTCTTGGGCTTGCGCTTCTGTTGCCGGTGCTGCTCGCCGTCGTCGTCTTTCCGACCGCGATGTACGATACCCGTGAGTTGATCGCCTGGGGCCGGGAGTTTCCAATCGTCACCCCATTCCATCCCCCGATGATGGTCTGGATCGGCGGGGTCGTCGACAGGCTGTTCGGAACGTCCGCCGCGGTCACTATCCTGACCGGACAACTGCTGATCGCGATCGGATTGGTTTACTTCTATCGCACGCTTCGGCTGACCACGACTCGAGACAACGCCCTGCTCTTTACCTTTCTGTACGGTACATCGTCGTACACGATCTTCGCGCCTCTCTCCTTTGCGCTCAACGCTGATATCCTCCAGCTCACATCCTGGCCTGCGGTCATCTTTCATTTTCTTCGCGCGGTCCAATCCGATCGCATGCGTGACTGGGTCGCGTTCGGCTTCTGGTCGGCCGTGGCCTTGCTGACAAAGTACAATGCGGTGGTGCTGTTCTTCGGAATGGCAAGCGCGATTCTTATTTTGCCATCCTGCCGTCAGGTGCTGAAACGTCCCGGTTTCTACGTCGCGATCGCCACAGGTATGGCGCTGATCCTTCCTCACGTCGTAGCCGTCCTGAGACATAGAGCGGCTTTCGAATATGGCCTCGACCATTTCGACTTTCAGAATCCGCTCTCGCAACGGCTGGCCGGCGTCGCCGAGCTTCTGACGGGTTATCTGACCTTCGCACTTCCGGGTTATGTAATCGTCGCTATCAGCCTCTGGAAGGGTTTCCTGAAAATCCGCGTTCCGGCGTCTGACCCGCTACCGGTGTCCCGCTTTCTGCTCCTTACGGCTGCGTCTGCACACATCGCCCTCATGGTCCTGGTGATGATCGCAGGACTCAACTTTCTGGCGCGGTTTGCTGCGACCTACATCATGCTGGCCTTCCTCGCCGTCGCACCTTTGATGAACTGGAGCGAGTGTTGCAAAAGCTGGGTGGAGCACACAGTGGTGCCTTCCATCGCCGGACTTTACCTCGTCGCCGGCATAGGCGTTGCCGTGGTCTTTACGGCATTCGCAAGCCATAGCGCGATGCAGGAGCCCACCGCAGAAGCAGCGCGGCTGATCCTCAAGGATTGGGATAGCAAATATAGCTGCGGACCCGCCTACTTCATTGGCGGCCGGCAAGCCACTTACGGCGTCGGGATCGAGGCCGGGCGCGACGTGACCGCCCTCGCCTATCGGGAAATCGCCGGAGCGACCTGGTACAATGACGACAAGCTCCGCAAGGGCGGCGCCGTCGTGATGGATACCGATCCCGAGTTCAAGGAGCGAATGGCAAGATTCCTGCCTGGAAAGGCCTACTCGGCCGAGAGCAAAGTCTCCATTCCGCTCAAACGAACATGGACTGGAAAGCAGTTCGTGTTTCCATACCGCTTCATTCCACCCCAGGGCTGTTCGCGCTGATCGAGTAGCATCAGTTCACAATACGCCGATAGGCATCGATGACCAAGCTGGCGCTCCGCCGCCAGTCAAACTCGTGTGCGCGAGCGATCCGTGCGGCCCGGCCCCTGGGATCTGTATGATCGGTGGTGTTGATCGAAGCCTTGAGCAAGTCAGTCCAGCCGTCCACATCGAGGGCTCCAACTCGCTTACCTATGCTTCCGGAAATTTCATCCATAGCCGTATCTGCGCTATGCGCCACGGGCGTCCCACATGCGAGTCCCTCGACAACCGGCATTCCGAACCCCTCATAGAGCGACGGCGCCAACAGCAACCGCGCTCCTTCGTAGAGATTTCGCAGTTGCGGATCGGTCATGTCATGAACAAATCGAACCGATCCATTCCTGACCATTGCCTCTGTCGGCTCGGGCAGATCGAGTTTGCCCCAGCCTCTTCCACCCGCCAGTACGAGCGGGCATCGCGCCCGCTCGCGCGACGTCAATTGCGAATAGGCCTGGATCACAGTTCGAATGTTTTTACGCGGCTCATGAGTCCCCACGACGAGGAAGAACTCCCCGTATGTCAGACCGAGCAAGTCGAGCCCCGGCTGCGTTCTCTCTTCACCGAGCGGTGCAAATAGCGGCGCCGCGGCCGGCGGCGCAACAAGTATCTGCGCGAGGGGATAGGCGAACAGTTCAGCAATTTCCCGCCTGCTGAAGTTCGAGATGGTTTGCACCAGGGGCGCGCGTTCGATCGTCTGCCGCAGCGGTTCAAGCCATTTGACACGATCGGCCGGATGAAATTCCGGATGCCGAAACGTCGAGAGGTCATAGATCACGGGAAGTATCGGCACCCCCGGATCGGTCAGCGGGCGAAAGTTGAACGCATGAAACAAGTCAAGGGATTGCTTTTGCACCGACCAGGCAAATCTGCCCTTGCGTATTTCGCGATAAACTGCGGCAGCTTTGCGTGAACCTGGCAATCCCGCGACGTCGTCAAGCAGACGCCTCCTCACACGGGTCAGTGAACTTGCCCTTGATGTCTCGGCATCATCGCGCTTGCGTTCGGAGAACGCTATTTTTTCCGCTTCAGCAAGGTCAAATCTGCGCCAGTCGAAATCTCGAAATCCCGCAAAACGCAGGTTTGGCTCGAGCTCAAGTACGCTACGAACGATGTTGAATGTGTAGTTCGCCACGCCCGTCATCGAGCGATTCAAAATACTGGATTCGAATCCTACAAGCATCTGCGCGACAGAACTTTCTTGATGACTGAGCATCTACTCAGACGACGAATGTGTAGTGGCAACAAACCCGTCGAACTCGGACACATGGCGAGACACTATCCGACGGCCGCCTGCCGATCCAAGCCACCGATCCGATCCACAATCTCAGAAATATGCGCCGCCGTCATGGCCCATGTATGAGGCACGTAGTTCGTCCGTATCCGTTCCTCGCACTGCCTGACGTAATCCGGATCTGTCACGGCCCTGTAAACGAGCTTGTAACAGCCGGCAAAATCAAGGGGATCAAAGTAGTCGACAAGATCTCCACCCGCCTCCGGCAGCGACGTTCTGTTGCCGGCAATGCAATATCGTCCGAGAGACAAGCTTTCCGAAATAGGAAGCCCCCAGCCCTCATAGATCGAAGGGTAGATAGTGAAAGCGCAGTGCCGATAGTACCACGCAAGTTCTTCATCGGCGACGTCGTGTAGATGGACGATGAGTCTGTTGACTAGCCGATCGTTACGGATCTGATGCAAGAAGTCGGACACATGCAGATGGATTGTGCCGACCAGCACAAGTTGAGGACAATCCGGTCCAAGCTCTTCAGTCAGACGACGCCAGACTTGATACAGCAAACTATGGTTTTTTCTTACATCTATCGTCGCGACGCAAACCACGAACTTCCGCTCTGGAACGTAGCGCGGCAGGGGCAAGGAGGCACTCGCCGTAGCTGGTGTTACGAACTTCGGATTATCTCCAAGATGAATGACTTCAACAGGCCGAACGGGAAGTTTATCGGCCGCGATGAATTTGGAAATTTCCTCCTTTTGAAACTTCGATATGGTGAGGACCACGTCCGCATTCTGAATCTGCTGACGAACCCAAAGCGTTATCATTTGAGAATGGCCCGGCAACACCCACTGCGGGAAAAGTGTCGGGATCAGATCGTAAAGCATGTTGATACACTTTGCCCCGCTCGCACGACTATTCGCCGCTATGACGTCGCCATAGTGCGGGAATCCCCATGTAGCTGACAGCGAGAGGCAAACATCGCCCGGCTGAAACAGGATCGTTTTCGGGGGAACCTCTCCTAGCGCAGCCGGCACCATCGATGCCGTTGATCGCTCCCTGCCGAGAACATTTCTCCAAATCAGATCTAAAAGTCTTCGGGTGCTCCGCCGGAAGTCTTTGACAATCTCAACTGCTTCGGGACCGGCCCATCGGCCTTTCTGACGCTGGATGCCTGACCTCAGGCGTCGCACAGCCGGCCTCAGAAACCAAAGCCTGGGTCTCAGATACTGCTTCACCCGAGCAAGACCTCCGCGCATGCTAAGCGAGGGTATGGCTGCAGATGCCGCAGGCTCCGCCAGATTGCCAGATACCCTGCCAGCCTCGGTTCGGGCGCCAATATAGCGACGAACAACGGCTGGAAGCGCGTGAGCGTCTATTTTACGAAGGACTTTCGCGGCCGGATCGTACGCGAAGAGCTGAACATCTCCCCGCACCGCCATCAATTCCGATAATACGCTGGCAGATGTGCGCTGAATTCCAGTCAAATGACCCAGACCCCAATGATAGAGATCCGTCACGTCAATCCAAAGGGTCATCGAACGAACTCAAACATTTCTGGAAAATTCAATGCCAAATGATAGCATAGGGCCATTCATAACGTCCAACGAGGCCTAGCGACCAGTCCCGCCTTAGTCACGCCGGGCTGCGTCATCAGGCCACCTCTCCAACCACGCCGGCAGCGAGAATGCGCGATGCCCGAACCGATGATCTCTTACGCCCAGAATGCCGAGGATGTGATCCTCAACCGGGCGTTTTCCAGGCAGCGGACTGGATTCTACATCGATGTGGGCGCATGGGATCCGGACTTCGATTCCGTAACCAAGCATTTCTATCTGAACGGCTGGCGCGGGATAAATATCGAACCAACGGATCTATATCATGCACGCTTGATGGAAAGGCGCCCTGCGGACATCAACCTGAAGGTTGCAGTTGGGCCTACAGGTGGAAGAGCTCAATTCCTGCAGCATGGGGACTCGGGACTTTCCGGTCTCGTCGATACCACTGAAAGACTGGCTTCATTCAATGCCATTTCAGATTTCGATACTAAGCAGATCGAAGTCGAAGTCATGCCGCTCTCGGAAATTACAAGCCGATACGCCGCGCCAACCGTTGATTTTCTCAAAATCGATGTTGAGGGGGGCGAGCGTGGCGTTATTGAGAGCGCCGAATGGCGTGCTTTCCGTCCACGCGTGGTAATCGTCGAATCTATAAAGCCTCTTACAAATGAACCATCATGGTTCGATTGGGAGGGATTGCTGTTCGACGCCGGCTACTGCTTCGCGCTGTTTGACGGTCTAAACCGGTACTACTATCGCGCAGAAGAACCGGCCCTGAGACTCGATTTGTCGACGCCTGCCAATGTCCTTGATGCCTACGTAACTGCATCTTTCAAAAGCCTTCAGGATCGGATCCACGAGTTGGAATCGAGACTGGTCAGGAGCTAGCGAGCTTGATCTCTTATTGCCTGGCGGCCAAATACGCGGCGATGACATCTTCTACCGGCCCGAAAGCCTTAAGGCTTCCGCGATCCATCCAAAGCCCCTTGTTGCACCAGCGGCGGCACACTTCCAGATTGTGGGACGCCAGCACCAAAACGCTCGCCTTTTGAATGAAAGAATCAATGCGCGCCCGCGCCTTCGTCATGAAATGAGCATCTCCAGCGAGAATCCACTCATCCATCAGCAGGACTTCCGGCTCAAAACAGGTCGCGACCGCGAACGTCAACCGCAGAGTCATTCCGGAAGAATAAGTCCGCACCGGCATGTCGAGGTAATCGCCAAGCTCGGTAAAATCCAGAATCAAGGGTAACAGACGCTCGATTTCCCTTGACGAAAGGCCGAGCAACAAACCGCGCATCCGAATGTTGTCGTAGCCGCTCAAATCGCTGTCGATGCCAAGGCCGATATCAAACATCGGTGAAATTCGGCCACGGATCTGCACGGCCCCTGCAACAGGCTCGTAGATTCCGGCCATCACCCTCAAGAGGGTTGTTTTTCCTGCGCCGTTCGCTCCGATCAGAGCGAGCCGGTCCCCCCGATCGAGCGAAAATGAAATATCGCGCAATGCGTCGATCGTGATGCGATCGTTGGCATCGCGGGCAATACGGCCGGCAGAGCTCCGCGAAAGGATCGCCTTCTTCAGGGAGCGGGAGCCGCCATGATAAACTGGAAACGACACGCTCACATTATCAAGCCGAAGAACCGCTTGCTCTGCGTCGACGCTATGTGACTGCACCATCCGTCTATACCCAATATGAAATGCGAGCGCGAAACCGGACAAAGAACAAAATCGCAAAAATGGCATTCAGCGTTGTAATCAAGGCAACCGCCAAATAATTTCCCGCGGATGGTAATTGCCCCAGCAGTGGCGCACGCACGATTTCAACAAGATGAAAAAATGGATTGAACTTGATCAGGTCTTCATGTCCGCCAAGCAACTCAGGCTTCCACATGATCGGCGTAATGAAAAATACAATTTGAATGAAGCTCGCGACGATCTGCGGGATATCGCGGAAACGTGCGGACATCATGCCGAGATACATGCTCGTCAGTGCGCCGTTCACCGTCACCAGCAGAAAGCCGGGAATGGCATAAAGCGCGGCAATGCCCGGCCATATCTGGAAGTAAACAAGGATGCCGAAGTAGATTACAAAATTGTGCGCGAAGACAATGACCTTACTCCACATGAAGCGCAGCACGTAGACAGAGTATGGCAGGCGAATTTGCTTGATGTAGGATTCAGCACCTGTGAAAAGCGCGCCGGATTCCGACAAAATCGCGCTGATGTATCCCCAGACCAGCAGCCCAACACAGAGAAAGGGCATAAAGTCGCGCAGCTCAGCCTTGAAAATCTTTGAATAAACCAGACCGAGTGAGACCACCATGACGGCCATACTTGCCGTCAGCCAAAGCGGACCAAGCAACGAACGCCGGTAACGCTGCAGAATATCGTTCCAGCCGAGCTTTCCCCAAAGCGCCCACAAAGAGAGGCCATCGACGGCATCCTGCAATGCCATCTCCGCCGGACCCCGCCTCTGCCCTGGCCGTGCCGTCAACACTCACCCACCCGCTCGGTATAGTCCGCCATTCCTCACCGGGCTGAACGGCGGCGTTGATAGACGTCCTTATAGACCTCCTGCATGCGCGAGAGGAACAGGGTCCGGCTGAATTCACTTCGAACGCGTTCTTTCGCCGCCTGCCCCAATTTGGCAGCAAAGTCAGGTTGGTCCAGCAAGCGACATAGGGCCTCAGCCAACGCAACCGGCTCACTTGGTGGAACGGTAAGCCCCTCCTTGCCGTCGCGCGCGACATACGGGACCGCCGTTGCAAGAGCCGTATTGACGATCGGCTTGCCTGCGGACATCGCCTCCAGTTGCACGAGCCCAAAAGCTTCGGCTTCCGTGACAGAAGGAAATGCAAGCACCTTGGCTGCGTGGATGTACTGTTTGACCTCATGCGGCTGCAGCGCCCCCAGAAACTTCACACGAACGGCAACACCAAGCTCTTCAGCCAATCTGATAAGATCGGCCTTGAGCGCTCCCTCGCCGATAATGACGGCGTCAGCATCAACGTTCTGCATGGCGCGAAGAAAAATCTCGTGGCCTTTGTAACTCACAAGCCGGCCGACAGCGAGCACAAGTCTCGGATGTTCTTTTTGAATGCCGTCAGCAGCCAGTTGTTCTGCCTGATCCAGCTCGCCCCAATAAGCGTCGTCACACCCATAAGGTACGACAGCGCATTTCGCCTCAAATTCTTTGAGAAACGGAGAATTTTCGATGATGACGCGGTTGGACACAATAATCTTGTCAGCTCGCTTAAGCGAATTCCGGATGAATGGCGCTAAAACCCTCATCAGCCATGGCCGGCCGACGACCTCAGCATGCCAATGCACAATCAGGATTGAATCCTTCGGCATCAGAAGAACCGCCAGATCCGTCAGCGGAAAGGGCGCGTGATGAACGACGATGTCCGAGGATTTTACCCGTTCGAGGAACTTGAACGGATAAGTCGGCGCCAGCGGCGTCGACATAATCATTCCGACCGACGAAACCGCCTCGACGTTCACGCCCTGGAATTCGTAGTTGCATCCCATGCCGCGCTCACAGGCGACAAGGATCCTGGTCTCGAAGCCCTTCGGAAGCGCCGCCAGCATTGCTATGACCGACGGAATGCCGCCGTAGACACTGGGCAAATAAACTTTGTAAGCGTGAAGAATTCGCATCAGCATTCAGCGCTGTAGTAGTCACCGCCCGGATTCCGATTCAACGACATGCTATTCTTGATGAAAGCAATTTGCGCGTTCACCATCATCGAAACGAGTGATTGAAAATCGACCTTTGGCCGCCAGTTCAATACGGTCTGGATCTTCGTCGCGTCGGCGCGCGTATAGCGGCTATCGATCTTTCGCATCAACCCGGCATCGAAAACGACGTGGTCGGTCCATTTCCGGCCGACCAGCCTGAATGCCTGATTGCAAAAATCTTCTATCGAATGATCTTCGCCCGTGCCGATGACATAGTCATCCGCGACGGAATGCCGAACGATCAACCTCATGGCTTCCACATAGTCACCAGCAAAACCGAAGTCTCTCCGCACGCTTAAATCGCCGAGGGCTATCTTTCCATGCTGCAGGATCGGCAGACCCCGCTCATCGGCTTCGGACGTTTCGTTCAATCCGAGAGATACAGCGGCCGCAGCAAAAGCGATTTTTTGTGACACAAAGGAAAGCGGACGCCTTGGGCTTTCATGATTGAAAAGAATGCCGCACGAAACATGCAGGCCGTATTTCGCCCGATACGCACCTATGATGCGATGGGCATAGAGCTTCGCGGCGCCGTAAGGCGATTTTGGAACGCACAATGTTTGCTCGTTCTGAGCATGACCGGGGGCGTCGCCAAAAATTTCCGACGACGACGCCTGGAACAGGCGGCAGTCCGGCTTGTGCTTGAGCAGGAGCTCGCAAATATCCTGCGGGACCAGAGCATTGAGATCGGCTGTCTCCCCGGGCGCATCCCAGCTCTGTATAGGGCGTGAAATAGCGGCGAGATTATAAATTTCGTCCGGCAGTATGTTGGAGATCAAGCCGCCGAGAAATTCGCGGTCCGTGGGGTCGCCAGCATGCCATTGCGCGCCATCCAGGTGGGCATTTGAATGCACCTCGCGGCGTGACTGAGCGTGCACAACACACCCATGCTGGCGTAGCAGGTTGATAAGGTAATAGCCGTCCTGCCCAGACGCCCCAGTAATTAAAACCTTAAGCTTCAATACCAGCCTCGATTCCAATCAATTATAGCCGCGCCGCCGCAATCAGCTAATAAAACTATCAACGAACCGCGGTCCACCGCAGTTCAGCGGCGCTCAAATTCTTGAAATTATTCGTTATAATTGAAATGCTTAAAACCATGCTGCTTCACGAGCTCGTCTCGTTGTGCAGTCTGCATATCCTCTCTCATCATCTCCGTGACCAGTTCAACGAACGATGTCGTCGGTGACCAGCCTAGCTTCTCGTATGCCTTTGTCGGGTCGCCCAAAAGCGTCTCCACTTCTGTGGGACGGAAATAGCGCGGATCGACTTCGACGATACATCGTCCCGTGGAAACATCGTACCCTTTTTCATCAACACCCTCACCTTCCCAGCGAATGGCGATGTCGACTTCCCTTGCGGCGACTTCCAGAAATTCGCGAACCGAATGCTGCTCCCCGGTCGCAATGACATAATCTTCAGCGACATCCTGCTGCAGCATCCGCCATTGCATCTCAACATAATCACGCGCGTGCCCCCAATCGCGCCGGGCATTCAGGTTGCCGAGATAAACCTTCTCCTGAAGACCGAGCTTGATGCGGGCCAATGCACGCGTGATTTTTCGCGTGACGAAGGTTTCTCCGCGAATTGGCGATTCATGATTGAAGAGAATCCCGTTGCAAGCAAACAGGCCATATGCCTCCCGATAGTTCACGGTAATCCAGTACGCGTACAACTTCGCAACCGCGTAAGGCGACCGGGGATAAAAGGGCGTCGTTTCCTTTTGAGGTACTTCCTGAACGAGTCCGTACAGTTCGGAAGTTGAGGCCTGATAAAATCGCGTCTTCTTCTCGAGTCCGAGAATGCGGATCGCTTCGAGAATTCGCAGCGGACCGAGCGCATCCGAGTTAGCCGTGTATTCAGGCTCCTCGAACGAGACCGCGACATGGCTCTGTGCGGCGAGATTGTAGATCTCATCCGGCTGGACTTCCTGCACGATCCGGATGAGGCTCGACGAATCCGTCAGATCGCCGTGATGAAGCGTGAGGTCATAACCCTTGTCATGCGGATCGTGATAAAGATGGTCAATGCGATCGGTGTTGAAAAGCGATGTACGCCGTTTGATCCCGTGGACAGAATATCCTTTGGATAACAGTAGCTCCGCCAGGTATGCGCCGTCCTGGCCGGTGATCCCTGTAATAAGCGCAGTTTTTTTCATCTAGTTTGCAGACCTTCATTTTCGCCGAAGCGTCACTTGTAACATCATCCGCGGTTAAATCATCCGGATTTGGCTTCCGTAATGTTACTGCGGCTTGAGTGACACTCCACGGCTGAACAAATTATCAATACGTCGCAACAGGTTCGCTGGCGCATCGATAATCACACCCCGCATGATCATCCATAAACTTCCTGCGCTTACGATCGCCAGCAGCAGGTATTGAGCGGGAATCGCGAACGGTTTGGACGTAGATGCCGTCGAAAGACCGAACCCAGCGATACGCACGACGAGTATGCCAACAATAAGAACCGCGATAGCGAAGTTACGATTTTGACGCGTGGTACGTGGTGCACCAAGGATGGCGAATGCCATCAAAATGAAGACAAAGGGATAGATCGGCGCAAAAATACGGTCGTGCAATTCAGCCCGGAATTCACCGGGGACGCGCTTAAAGATCGGATCGTCAGGCGGCGGCGACATCAGATCTCCGATCGACCTCTCGCGCGGACCGTAGGTGACGCTCTGAACGACATTCGAGAACTGCGACAGATCAAAAGCATAGCTATTGAATGCAACCAGCGCCGGATCCTTCTTGCCGGTTTCGAAGCGTTGGAGATTTCCGTCCTGAAGGATCAGGAACGAGCCACGCTCGTTCTTCTGAACCGTGCCACGATCCGCAAGAATATCGATGCGCTCTGCAGGATTGCGCTGATCGTCGATAAATATCCCGACGAGGAGTCCTCCCGGTTGCCGGCCCTGAATTCGGATTGTCAGCGGGCCTAGTTTCTGAAATTCACCGGGACGCAGGATGTTGGTGAGAACGTCAGCGCCGATTTCGGTCTGCCATCGCCGCAGAGCGCGCAAGCACTCCGGCGCAAAATAAATCGAGAGAAAGGCGACGAGCAGACTGACCACACAGGTCGCATACATAAACGGGCGGAGAAACCTGCCTGGCGAGAGCCCGGCCGCGTTCATCACGATGATTTCGGAATCAGTCGCGAGCCTGTTGAGTGTGTGCATCACCGCGATCAGCAAAGCGATCGGCGCGATGATCATCGCCAGCAGCGGAATGGCCAACCCCGTGACACCGAGAAAGACCAATATCGACTGGCCCTGCCCTGTCATCAAATCGATGCCGCGCAACGCCTGCGTGATCCAGATGACCCCCGTCAACGAGACGAGAATCAACAGGAACGCCACCAACGTCGTTCGCACGATATAGCCGTCGATTGCGCTCATCCAGCTTCCGGGTACAGTCCGATTCGAAAGCGGCCGCAGCCGCTCGATGGGGTTATCATCTTGACCTATATCGCATATTTTCCGCTGTCCGCACCTAAAAACAGCGCCGTCGAGGGCTAATGTACGCCGCAATAAAGCGAGAATTGGCCGATGTCTGGCTCGGCTTCTTCGTTTGGACCGGCCCCAATCGTTCAGCCGCACAGGCCGCACGGCAAAAAGGCACGGAAAACTTCGTAATTATTGCAGCCGCCGGATTGCCCTGGTCGACATCCCTTGCATCGTCCTGCGGGCTGGCCTTTCTGCTGGGCTTTCTCAGCACCGTAAGACCTGGTGCATTCGTTCAGTCATTGAAACACCCCGCGAGCTCGGCGGCATTGGCCCTGTGCCTTATTGCCGTGCTTGGCGTTTTTTGGGCGGACGGCATTTCCTGGGCCGAGAGGTTTCGCGGGCTGACGCCCATGGCGAAACTCTTGGGAATTCCGATCCTGATCTATTACTTCAGCCAATCCGATCGTGGCCGCTACGTCCTCTATGCGTTTGTCGCTTCCTGCGTCATTTTAATGATGTACTCCTGGGTTGTTCTGTACTGGCCGGGTCTGTCCATCCACTACAAGTCCGACCAGCCCGGCATCCCCGTGAAAAACTATATCGACCAGAGCCAGGGCTTTGCGTTTTGCGCGTTTGCGCTCGCTGCTGTGGCCGTTCATGGCTTGCGGCGACATCGGCGGGCACTCGCAATTTCGGCTGCGACAATCGCAGCCGCGTTGCTGGCCAATCTTGCCTTCGTCAACGTCTCGCGGACCGCGCTGGTGTATTGTCCCGTCCTCGCGGTATTTTTTGCCTACCGCTATCTTGGTCGCAGACATTTCTGGATCGCATGCATGGCCCTCGTTGTTACGATTGCCGGCCTCTGGAAAATTTCTTCGAACCTGCAGCACAAAGTTTCCGCAGCATTCAGCGAATATCGCGCGGCTCAAAAGGAGGCAGGAACAACGTCTGTGGGACAGCGGCTGGAGCTATGGAATAAGTCGATCGAACTCTTCAAGACGGCCCCCGTGATCGGCCACGGGACCGGGTCAGCCAAACCCCTGTTGACCCGCGACATTCCAAAGCAGGCCGACTCACCAGCGAATACGAGCGGCAACCCTCACAATCAAACGCTGCTGTTTGCGCTTCAGTGGGGACTGCTTGGCGTATTGGCGCTTTATGCAATGTGGGGAGTTCATCTGCTGACGTTTCGCGGCGAAGGCGTCGTCGCATGGATCGGCTTGGTGGCCGTTGTGCAGAACATCCTGAGCTCGCTCTTCAATTCGCATCTGAGCGATTTTTATCAGGGCTGGCTCTATGTCCTTGCCGTCGGGATTGCTGCAGGAACAATAACGAGAACAGCAGACCTTCAACGAGGATCTGCTGCTCTCGGCCTGAATCGTTCGTGATCGATTTAAGTGCGCGTCAGCGTGATGTTGGCGCCCTTGAATTCCCCTCCGGTCGAGCGAATGACGACGGACTGAGAATTGCCGCGCGTGGTCAACAACAGGTCTGCAGAAAACGTACCGGCACTCACCACGACCTGAAAGCGTCCCCCGGATGTCGTCCCCTGCACATCGCCACTGACGTTGCGGGTCGCCTCACTCCACGTCCCGGTCAGCTTGCCGCCATCGGCGACGACATTGCTGGTGAGTTCGATCTTGTAGCTGTCGCTTGCACAACGCAATGTCTGCTGGAGGGCATTGCCGTCGTTTCTGACCGCGTAGGTCGCCCGGCACCGGATGTTCTCCTTTGCCCCGCCTTCGAGGGAGATAGAGCCCTTCCCCGACCACACACCGGACATGCCGGCGAACGGCTGCGCGGACTGGGCCATCGACGCCGAAGAGAAAAACGGCAATCCCAAGACCGCAACCACGGCCAGCCGACGGCTGATTGATTCAAACAAAAACATTGTACCTCACACAGTGACAAATCCGCGCAATGCGGCGCAGAAATCCGGATCGCTAACCTCGTAGAAGCGAGAGGGTTCCAATAGTCCGCCACAAATAAGGATCAATTTTGATCAGTACGGAGCTGGGGTAAAAATCAACCGCTTGTGAAGCCGGATGCAACCGGCATATGCAAGCTTGTAGAACTGTATCGTGAGATCAGCGATGAGCCGGGATTGGCAGAACTGGGATGCTCCGAAGGTCGCCGAACGAGTCCAGACAATCTGGAACGAAGAGCCCGGTGAGATTCAACATCGTGAGCAACTGACGGAGCTGATATCTCGCCAAGTCCCCGGACTAAAGGGTACGTTTCTGGACGTCGGCTGCGGGACCGGATTGGTTTACGAGCGGCTTCGGGCTGCATCAAACGGTGCCATTGACTACACGGGGGTCGATGTTTCCTTGCAGATGCTCCGGACCGCGCGTCAGAATTTTCCTGAAGCGCTATTTCTTTACGGCGACGGTTTCAACCTTGTCTTCCGGGATGCCGAGATCGACTGCGTGCTATGCTTTGAGGTGGCAGGTCATGTCCCCCACGTCCAGCGCCTGCTGCATGAATTGCTTCGCGCAACGGGGAAGATCTGCATTTTCACGGTTTGGCCGAGTGAAACCGATGAAATCAAAGAGGACTACGAGGAGATCGAGGGGGCGAAATTCCTGCACAGGAAATATCCCGACTCCTACATACGGCATTGCATTCTGTCCGCCGCGCCATCGGGCATCAAACAGATCGAGACTGAAAGCCTCCGATCCGGCGGGCGCGCCTACATCGTGGAACGCGCCCCTGTTTCAGCCTGACCGGCATACTCTATCTTCACGAATGGAGCGATCACGCGCCGGCTCCAGCCGAAGCGGGAATACTCCGCGAACTCAAGAATATAAAGCGGCCATTCCGACCGGGCGAAGAAGCGAAACTTCCATATCCCCTCCTGAACGACGGTATTCTTCAGGTCGAACGTAACAGGAAGATGCAGATTCAGCGGCGCGAGATCTCTCGATGATTGAACCGCAATCGTGTCATTCGGCGCAACCAATTCAACACCTACGAGCCCACTATGAATTCCCTCTGATGATAAGGCGCATGTCATGCTTTTGAGCTGCCCTTTCTCGATATGGATAGGATACTCCGCATACGCGACATCGTGAAGCGAGTCGGATAGTTCCAGATAGCTGGAGCTCGAGCGTATTTTATTCTTGAGAACATGCTGCCGGATATCTTCAAATGCGGGCGAAATCCGCGGCCAGATATCCTCGCGCGGCCGGTGCGGCCGATAACGCTGATTGCGCCGCGTTTGGGCGCGGAACTGCGAAAGCTGCAGCAAGCTTGCCCGGAGCGGCTCTGAATCAAAGAGGTTGTTCCCCGCGGAAACAGACTTGGAGAGATACAATTCCTTGAGTCTCGTTTCCACCAACGCCGGGCTAATCGCGGGTGACGATTGAAGAATCTCGTTCAGAACAACCAGATTCTGCTCCCCCGAAAACTGGGTCCGGCAGAACGTTGCATTTGCTTTCTTATAGCCGTCCCATGTTTCGCGCTTGGAGAGAAGGTTTCGCACGGCCTGCAACCAGGCACCCGGTTCATTTGCAGGTTCGACGCGAACGGCCGCGCCATCGAATTCCACGAGATCATAGGGCGGATCGTTCGGGACAATAAGCACGCAATCAAGAATGTAAGCCGATAGCGCAACATTCAAAGTTTTATACTTATTGTTGATGGTTTTGCTGGGTGCGTGGATGAGGACGTCGGGGCGATGCTCGGCCAATTGCAATATCGCGCGGTTCCATTCGACGTTGAACGGTATGAGCGTCAACTTCAGATTCTCGCTAGCTGCGATTTTGCTCAGCAATTCAGAATCTTCTGGATCGCAACCGCCGATAACGAAATGAATTCTGCATGCGTCGCTCGCCAATCGCTGCAACGCCGGCAGAACGCACTCCTGTAGACCTCGTTGTCGATGTTTGCCGCCAATTGACGCAACTGTTAGATCAAACGAATTAGATATCGTAAAGCGAGCACTCTTCGGAGACCGCGCGTAACTCACGGGAAAAAACGACAGATTAGGGTGAATAAGGTTCGCCTCAAAATACTCAAGCAGTTCTTTGCTGCTTAGAAGCACCCCCGCGAACCGCTCCAGCTTTGTCCGCAACCCATTCAGAGAAAAATCCTCCGAACTTTGATAAGATTCCACCGACGCCAACTCAACAAAATTGTCATCAAGGAAATAGTATAAAGGAACCCTCATTCGCTTTGCTGCATCTATCCACTCCTCGTGAATATCAAAATGCCGCACAACTATTACGCAGGAGGCAGATGCCAGCTCTGTAAGTTCGAGATGCCTCTCTGACAGCACGATTCTAATTCGTCCGCGAACCGACGATGGAAGATTGTCAAAGTATAGCGATGTGGACGCGTCGTAAGATGACGTAAGAACAACAATAGTTTTCGAGTCATTGCTTTCTTCAAAATGCTTTCTGAGCCATGGCCGGTTGGCCACGTGAGCCATAACGAGATCGTCAATTACGCCTGCCGTACGCGTGGATATCTCCGGTCGAGATGAAAACACGTCAACATCGAAGTAATCTTGAGACGTAAGCCTCCTGGCGCCGGCACGCATCCACTCCTCCGTCGCGCTCATCACTAAGGGATACGTTTTTCCAAGCGAATCCTCCGTTGCGGGTCCCGTCACTTCCCCAACACTAACATCGACGTATTGCAATAAGTATCGCTCGGATACTCTGCGCCACAGATCCCAATCGCAAAGTCGAGCCATAATGATGTGTGGATCATAAAACCCAACAGCATCAATTACAGAACGGGGGAGCAGGACTGCGGAATTTGAGATCAGATTCCGGCCTTGTAAATTGTGATCAGCTAACGGACACCCGAGCCGTATAGATTCTACATTCGACGAATAATCGTGTCTTGCAAACATGGTCACGCAACCAAAATATACCCGGTCCGGATTCTGCAAACTATGCTGAAGCAACTGCGCGAAGGCATCAGGGTAGAATGTATCATCATCGAATGCGAACGCGATGTAATCGGCGCGCGCTTTCATAAAAGCTTCAAATTCGGAAACAGCAGGCAGGCCGATATTGTTGGGATGACGCAGGCAGCTCACACGGCCGTCCTCGCGCATGAATTCCGCAATTTGATCGGCGGTGCCGTCAGTGCTCGCGTCGTCGACGATAATCAGCTCGAGATCGTGCAGTGTCTGGCCAAGAACGGACTTTACGGCTTTCCGAAACAGACCGCTGGCGCCGCGCCGGAATGTCGGCAACAGGACCGAAATTGCAGGCTTATGCCCATCAACATAGTCCGAGCCGGGAATCCACTCGGTATCCCTGACCAGATCTCTGACTTTCATGCGACCCGGTACCTTGCGGTGCGATTGCTGCCTATCGCTTCTCAAACTACCACGCAGCGCACGCTGCTGAGAACATCCGGTATATTGATTTTTGGGCCTAGACCTGAAAAATCAAGTTGTCTAGCACTGGTTGACGGGTTCGCATTTCCTGCGGAGGCAACGATTCGAATGGATAATTGCGACGAGCTTGCGGCCCTCAAAGACCGCAACGCAGAGCTGGAGGCAAGAATGAATCTGGTCACCGCGCTCCTGCACGATTCGATCTCATCGCCAACTTGGCGAATTGTGTATCGATATCGGCAGCTTGCCGATAAATGGAGGTGGCGCCGGTCCCGCGGCGAAGATCACATATAGATTTGTGATGGAGAAGATTCCCGATCTTTCGATCATTGTATTGAACTGGAATATGGGGCGTGACCGGCCCCCACTGAGTGGTCCGATCGGAATGTTAGTTTAGGGATTGCATTTTGACTACCTCCTTTGGTGCTGGCCAGACGATGGCTTCGGGTGCCGGTGGTCGATATCCAAGCGATGAGTGTGGACGCACCGTGTTGTAGTGACGTCGCCAGTTTTCGATCACGATCTGGGCCTCCTTCAATGTGTAGAAGATTTCGCCGTTGAGCAGTTCATCGCGCAGCTTGCCGTTGAAGCTCTCGCAATAGCCATTCTCCCACGGACTGCCCGGCTCGATGTAAGCAGTCCTGGCTCCGACGGTGGCGATCCAATCCCGCAGCGCCTCGGCGACGAACTCAGGGCCATTGTCCGAACGTATGTGCGCAGGGATGCCCCGCGAGACGAACAGCTCGCAGAGCGCTTCGATGACGTCAGTTGCTTTGAGCTTCCGCGCGACACGGATGGCCAGGCTCTCACGGCTGAACTCGTCGATGATGCACAACATCCGGAACGCCTTGCCGTCGTGGGTGCGGTCGGCGACGAAGTCATAGGACCAGACATGGTTGGGTCGCTCCGGCCGCAGACGGATGCATGAGCCGTCGTTGAACCAGAGACGCCCGCGTTTAGGTTGTTTTAGGGGGACCTTCAGCCCCTCGCATCGCCAGATCCGCTCAACACGCTTCTTGTTCACCATCCAGCCGGCTCTGCGAAGCAACGCCGTAATTCGGCGATATCCGTAGCGGCCATATTGGCGGGCAAGCTCGATGATGTCGGCAGTCAAAGCCGCCTCGTCATCGGGTGTCGTTGGAGTCTTGCGCTGCGTCGATCGGTGTTGACCCAAAGCCCGGCACGCCCGTCTCTCGGAGATGCCAAGCTCGGCTGTTACATGATCGACGCAAGCACGGCGTCGGGAGGGGCTTAGAAGTTTCCCTTTGCGGCCTCCGCCAGGATCAGCTTGTCCAGCGTCAGATCCGACACCGCTCGCCGGAGACGATTGTTCTCAGTCTCCAGCTCTTTGAGTCGCTTCACCTGATCGCCCTTCAGGCCACCGTACTCGTTTCGCCATCGATAGTACGTTACTTCCGTCACGCCTATCGCTCGGACTGCGTCTGCTACCTGCCGGCCCTGTGCCATCAGCACATCAACCTGCCGCAGCTTCGCAACGATCTCTTCAGCCGTATGCCTCTTCCTTGCCATTGATCTTATCCTCCATCCGAAAATCATACTTCAGGGAGGACCACTTCAAAGGGGGCAGATCAGGCAACAACAAGACGGTACTGGAAATCGGCGCAGGCCCGGGCTCAATCTCGCGTGTGATGGCTGGCAGCAACGGATGTGAGGTTACCGCCATCGAGCGCGACCCGAAATGCGTCGAACTCCTTCGCACGTTCTGCAAAGAAGTGTTTCATGCGGATCTGAATGAGCCTGACTGGCCAAGCGCCCTCAACGGAAAGAAATTTGACGCTGTCGTCATCGCTGATGTTCTCGAGCATCTTTACGATCCATGGACAACGCTCAGGCTGGCCGGCGATCTTCTCAACGCGAGTGGCAGCCTCGTCGTTTCCATACCTCACGTGGGCCACGCGGCGGTTATGGCATGCCTCGCCGATAACGACTTTGAGTATCGTGACTGGGGTCTTCTCGACCGCACCCATATCCGGTTTTTCGGCATCAAGAACATACAGGACTTGTTTGCGCGGGCACGGCTCAAGATTACCGAAGCCGCTTTTGTGGTTGTCCCGCCCGAAGAATCGGAATTTTCAGAGCGATGGGAACAGACATCGCAATCGAAACGTGACGCATTCGAGTCGACCCAATACGCACATGTGTATCAAGTCGTCGTGCGCGCCGAACCGATTGATCGAAACCCGGGTCAGAAAGGCATCGACTTGACCGAGCAAACGGTCGGGCAGGCGAACAAGCTGAAATACATTGCTTTCTATCTTCCGCAATTTCATCCCATTCCTGAGAACGACGCGTGGTGGGGCAAGGGGTTTACCGAGTGGACAAATGCCACCAAGGCCCGGCCTCTATTTGACGGACACTATCAACCTCACCTGCCCAGCAACGGATTTTACGATCTACGAGACCGGCACGTTCAGCATCAGCAAATTCAGGAGGCCAAGGCCCACGGCATAGATGCGTTCTGTTTCCACTACTACTGGTTCGGTGGCCGCCGTCTGCTCGAACGCCCTGTCGATGAATTTCTCTCCGACAAGAAAGCAGACATCGAGTTCTGCCTTTGCTGGGCGAATGAAAACTGGACGCGGGCATGGGACGCATCCGAGCGCGAGATACTGATCGAACAGACATATTCTCCCAAAAACGACATCGACTTCATCGAAAGCCTGCTGCCCTTCTTCCGCGATCGGCGCTATCTGCGGGTCGATGGAAAACCGCTGCTGGTGGTTTACCGGCCGCAGCAGATTCCCGAGCCCGCCGCGACGGTCCGGCGCTGGCGCGAATTCTGCCGGGGAAACGGAATCGGCGAGATCCATCTGGTTGCGGCTCTGACCCACGGCAACACCAGCTTTGAACATTTCGGCTTCGACGCCGGCGTTGAGTTTCCACCGCACAACTGTCTGGTCAAGAACTACGCCAGCGATCTCCCCGGTATCGGAAGCACGACGGAGGCCGTCGCGCTGAAGTTCAATGACGTTGCGACCCAGTATCTCAGCCACGACTATCGCAAGCGGCGTGTTTATCGCGGCCTCTTCCCATCGTGGGACAACACCGCACGAAGGAAGACCAATCCGCTGATCGTTCTGGACGGGAACCCCGACAACTACGAACGCTGGCTGAACGAGGCCAGCGAAAAGACGATCGCTGAACGAGACCCGAACGATCGTCTCATTTTTATCAATGCATGGAACGAATGGGCCGAGGGTTGCCACCTCGAGGCAGACATCAAGTACGGCAACGGCTTCCTGGACGCCACTTACCGATCAAAGCGCGGGCGCTCGAGACTGAGCGACGGCTTCACAAGCAACACCCGCCTCAAGAACCGAAAAAAGCGTACTGACCGCATTGAAAACCTCAGGTTGTGGGCGCACCGCAGTTTGCGCGGATATCCAACAACATTTGCCGTGGCGCGGTCGGTCTATCGCGCCCTCATGAAACCGTTTCGATGAACTATTCAACTATTGCGGCCGATGAGTGGGCCGGTCAGCCGCTGACCCGGGATGAGGTCTTCTGGACATCGAAACTTGGGCACTGCTCGTTTCCGTCTCGTCTGATTCAGCGCTCGACTCCTTTCGAGATTTTCCAGCGTACCAGCGCCCCCTCCCCATCCGAGATATCGACGATATTCGGCGACAGGGACTTCACGTCTGCGGACGTGAAGTTCGCTCGAATAAGCGACATAACAATCGACGATCAACTAGGGGTCTGCATCGACAGGGCCGGCCGCGTCTTGCACGAAACCGCGTCGATAGCCGAAGCTATCGATCCTGGCCTCACGAATACACGGGCGCTCTCACCACAGGCGTCGAGGCAAATGGTCGATGAGCCGGTCATCCACTGCTTTCACCGCGCCAGCCCGGCATATGGTCATTTCATTTTCGACTGTCTCGCGCCCATCCTGTTGTTGCGGGACGTGATCCTGTCAGGGCGCGCAAAAATTCTGATTCCGTCATTCTTCCCGGCATGGGGTCCACGCATTCTCAGCGCGGCGGGATTCGACATCGCATCGCATGTAAAATTTATTACAAAGGATGTTGCGGTCTGCCGTGAGGTAATCTTATCGACAGCCATCGACTCGCGGAACTGTTTCCGCCCGGTTCGAGAAATTTGCCAATCGCTGACCAGGCTTCCAGAAACCGTCCGCCCGTCGTCGAGGAAGATGATTTATCTGACGCGACGGAATCAGGTCACCTACTCGGATCGGACAATTTCCAACGAAGACGAGGTTGTTCGCGCACTCATGAAAATGGGCTTTGCGATTATCGAGCCCGGGAATCTCGCATTTGAGGAGCAAGTAAGCTTGTTTCACGGTGCGGATATTGTTGTCGCTGCGCACGGCTCCGCGTTCGGAAACCTTCCGTTCTCCAGACCCAGGTCAACATTGATCGACCTGATGCCCACGACGTACATCAATTACTGGTCGCGGCGGAACTTTGCACCGGAGCGCTGGGCGCTCAATCTGACGACGTTTTTTCAGCTCAACTACTTTCTGGTCTTCTGCCAATCTCATACCGTGGAGGCAGCCACCAAAGGCGCCAGCAGTCCGATCGTCTCGACAGTCGACATCGATCTGCTGGAACGCGCTGTGAACGCGGCGAAAGCTTTTCCGCGTCCCGCCTGAAGCCAGATCAGCGTCCGCTGTAACCGCGCGAGAACATGTTCTTGAGCTGAACCAGGAACGTGAACACCCAGGCGAGCGTATAGAGACCGGCCAGCCCCAGGGCCGTCCTTCGGTCCATCAGCGACAAGCCGGCCCAGTACCAGACGCGGTAAATCCAGAGCCCCGCAGTCGCGACGCCGAGCAAGCAGACAAGCAGCTTCAGGCCAGGGCTGTTGGCCACGCCGACAGCCGCAAACAGAATTGTCGCCGGGATGAGGAACATCTGGCAGGCGGAAATCAAGGTCTCGTTCATGGAAGCTCCCGGCGAATCGAGCAGAGAATAGCTCATTCGCTCGTCAGGAGCCTGAATGGTCGGAGCGAGAGGATTCGAACCTCCGACCCCTAGTCCCCCAGACTAGTGCGCTAACCGGGCTGCGCTACGCTCCGAACCGTGCCGTGAGGCCCCGATCCTGTAGCCCCGTTCGCGCCATGGTGCAAGAAGGGGCTTCCCCCCGGGGGGAATGCCCTGATTTCCAAGCTTTAGGTCGACTGGCAAACCCCGCAGGACCAGCGCCCTGCGGCCAAAACGGCTTAGCCTTCCTTCAGGACCTGATCGATCAGCGCTCTCGCGCCGATCAGATCGTCCAGCGCCGCCTGAAGCTTGCCGCGATCCATCGGCCTCGCGCTTTTCCGGATATTCGGCGGGGCATAGGCCTCGGCGCCGGACAGGCCGTTCAGCGGAGCCGGCTGCACCGGCTTCTGCACCACAGCTTTCGGCGCTGAGATCTCCGTCAGCGGCGGCCCGAGATCGCGCAGCGACAGCGTCGAGGGATACTCATCTTGGTGGGCATCAGGTTCGTCGGCGGCGGCGAGTTCGTCCTCGGTGTCGATCTCCACTTCGTCGGCTGCCAGGTGTGGGGCGTGTTCGCCCTTTTCCGGCCCGAACGAGGGTCCATCGAACAGCGCGGTAGCATGATCGGCTGACCCGTCGGTGAGGCTCTGGACCGATTTCACGCCATGCTCGCGCAGAATGCGCTGCACACCGCGTATGGTGTAGCCCTCGCCGTAAAGCAGCCGGCGGATGCCACGCAACAGGCTGACATCATCGGGGCGATAGTAGCGGCGTCCCCCGCTCCGCTTCATCGGCTTGATCTGATTGAAGCGCGTTTCCCAGAACCTCAGGACGTGCTGCGGCACATCAAGGTCCTCAGCGACCTCGCTGATTGTCCGAAACGCATCCGGCGCTTTGTCCAAAATGCTGGCTCCCCGTTGAAAGCCGCCGTCCTAGGTCCGTCTTTGTCCTAAGTCAGTCAGTCGTCGGCGCTATCGGCGGTACCGCCGCCACTGCCGTTGCCGTTGATACGCTGCTTGAGAATCGCTGACGGCTTGAACACCATAACCCGCCGCGGAGAAATCGGCACTTCTGTTCCGGTCTTTGGATTACGGCCGATACGCTGGCCCTTTTTGCGCACCATGAAGGAACCGAATGACGACAGTTTCACCGTCTCGCCCTTCTCGAGGCAGTCGGTGATCTCTTTCAACACCAGTTCAACGAACGCAGACGACTCCGTGCGCGACAGCCCTACCTTTTGGTAGACGGCTTCGCACAGATCAACGCGTGTGACTGTCTTCCCGGTTCCGGTCATCGCCTGCCCCGCTCACGGCGAACAAATTTATGTTCTGAAATTATGAGCTTAGCGACCGAGGGTCAACCTTGCTCATCGATGCAACAGCATGAAATTGTTTTCAATTATCGACAGACTTTAGCAAAAGACTCACCAGCGCAATAGCGCCGATCCCCAGGTGAAGCCGCCTCCCATCGCTTCCAGCATCAAAAGATCGTTCTTCTTGATACGTCCGTCGTCGGCCGCAGCCGCGAGCGCGAGGGGGATCGACGCTGCCGAGGTGTTTCCGTGACGGTCGACAGTGAGCACCACTTTCTGCGGCGCAATATGCAGCTTCTTCGCAGATGCATCGATGATCCGCTTGTTGGCCTGATGCGGAACCAGCCAGTCGATGTCGTCAGCCGTCGTCCCCGTCGCATCAAATGCGTCGACGATGACGTCGGTGATCATGCCGACGGCGTGCTTGAACACTTCACGGCCTTCCATCCTCAGGTGGCCGACGGTCTGGGTGCTCGAGGGGCCGCCATCGACAAACAGCTTGTCCTTGTGACGGCCGTCAGAACGCAGATGTGTGGTCAGGATGCCGCGGTCCGCAGAAGTTCCGGCCTGCGATTGAGCCTCAAGAACCACCGCGCCGGCGCCGTCACCGAAAAGCACGCAGGTTCCACGGTCGTTCCAGTCCAGGATGCGCGAGAAGGTTTCCGCCCCGATCACCAGCGCCCGCTTGAACGCACCGGTCTTCAGAAAATTGTCGGCGGTCGCCAGCGCGAAAATGAAGCCGGAGCAGACCGCCTGCAGATCGAACGCGGCGCCGTGGTTGATTCCCAGACCGTTCTGGATCGCAACCGCAGTCGCCGGGAATGTGTTGTCGGGTGTCGAGGTCGCCAGCACGATCAGATCGATCGACTGCGTGTCGATCCCGGCGTTGGCGATCGCCGCCTGTGCGGCCTTGAGACCGAGATGCGAGGTGAACTCACCCTCCGCCGCGATATGGCGCTGCTTGATGCCTGTGCGCTGGATGATCCACTCATCCGAGGTGTCGACCATCTTCGCCAGTTCGGCGTTGGTCAAAATGCGCTCCGGCAAATAAGAGCCGTAGCCGAGCACAACCGAACGCATCACAGTCACGAGACAGCCTCCTGCGCGTTCGGCACGATCGAAAGAGCGTGGCCGTCGCGGTTGAGTGTTTGATTGATCTTGGGCAGGAGATCGTAGCGAACCATGTCATAGCCAACGTCAACTGCCGACGCAAAGCCTTCGGCATCGGTGCCGCCATGACTCTTGATGACCACGCCATTCAGTCCAAGGAAGACCCCGCCATTGACCTTGCGAGGGTCCATCTTGTCGCGCAGCGCATTGAAGGCGCCGCGCGCGAAAATGTAGCCGAGCTTGGAACGCCAGGTCCGGCTCATGGCGGTGCGGAGATATTCCGCAATCTGCCTGGCCGTTCCCTCGGCGGTCTTGAGGGCGATGTTGCCGCTGAAGCCTTCGGTCACAATGACGTCTGCAGCACCCTTGCCGATACCGTCGCCTTCGACGAAGCCGATGAAATCGAGCTGCGGCAGGTTCATCGCCCGGAGCAGTTCAGCAGCTCCCCGGACGGCCTCGACGCCCTTCACTTCCTCGACGCCGATGTTGAGCAGACCCACGGTCGGCCGTTCGAGATCGAACAGAACGCGTGCCATGGCGCTTCCCATGATCGCCAGCGACGCGAGATGGCGGGCATCCCCGCCGATCGAGGCGCCGACATCGAGCACGACCGACTCGCCGCGCACGGTCGGCCACACGGCCGCGATGGCCGGACGGTCGATGCCAGGCATCATGTGCAGGTTCAGCCGCGACATCGCCATTAGTGCGCCGGTGTTGCCGGCTGAGACCGCGACGTCGGCCTCGCCCTTTTTGACGGCGTCGATCGCCAGCCACATCGAGGATGACTTGCGGCCGCGGCGCAGGGCCTGACTGGGCTTCTCATCCATGCTGATGGCGATCTCGGCATGAAAGACCTTTGAGACGGCTTTCAGTGCTGGATGAGACTCAAGCTGCTCGTCAATCAACGCGCTGTTGCCGAACAGCAGAAATTCGACGTCGGTGTGCCGCATCAAGGCGAGTGCCGCCCCCGGGACCACCACCGATGCACCGAAATCGCCGCCCATGGCGTCAAGCGCGATTCGAACCTTTTGCGGCATAAGCGTCCCGGAAACCTGATCGTTGCGGCCTCGAAGCAACTGGCCGCGAGCTGGATGCCATCGTTGTGACAGCGGTAGGCGGAAGTCTTCGCCAAAAACAGCGCAGCCCCAGCCGGGCAGCGACAATAGCGTTTTTGTGGTGCGATACAACGGCTTGACCCCGGCCGCAGGTTCGGTCAAGCGCTCCCCGCAGCCGCGTCATTTTCCCTTGGGTTTTTTGCCCTGAGAGCCGCCCGGCGTGGCCTTGAGCGCCTTGAGGGCTGCAAAGGGGTGCTCATCAGGGTCTTCAGGGGTTTCGGGCGGAACGAACGAGACCCCCGGCTTGCGCGGATAGGGATCTATTCCCAGAACGAGAAATTCTGTGGCCAATTGGCCAAGGTCGATCGCGCCATGGACGATGGGTTCAGGCAGATCGGGAATCTCCGCGTCATCCCCTTCGTCCTTCTGAACTGATTTGGCGCCCGCCGGGATCTGCGCGGGTTGTGCGAAAACAACCGCAATATCTTCGTCGATATCATTCTCGACGGGATCGAGCGAAACCACGCACGTCTGTTCGACCCGGGCCGTGACCTTTCCGGTGACGCTCACCCGGCCTTCGGTTTCAGCCACGACATCGAATGACGCAGTGGCGCGCAGCACCGCATTCACGCCGGCGGCCTTGGCGATCAGATCGCGCTGAGCCGCGCTGGCTTCCAGAGCCTGGTGCAATCCCGCTTCAGGTAACTGGGAAACCATCACCGGAAAGCTCCAGGGAAGGTCGCTGCCAGTCATATGACCCTTGCTCATGGCGTTACTCGCAGTTGATCAGTTGCAACCTTTGGAAAGGTCCACGCCCCTCTGCGAACGGCCGCGTCGTCCAGAGCCGCCAGACGGGCGCTGACATCGCGGACATAGCCCGCGAGCGCCTTCGCTCTCTCCAGGGCCTCTCCGTTGAAGACATTCTTGGACAACGCCTGCGCCAATTCCGCCTCGCCCGCTTCTAAGGCCAAATCATAAGCCGTCGAGCGTCCGTAGAACGCCTCGCCGAACGCCTGCATGCGCTTCGGGACGGTCAGGTCTCCCACCCCCATTTCGCGCAGGTTGTCGTCCATGTCCGCGCAGAAATGGTCGAAAAGCGCCTGTGACAGGACGCTTCCACCCTCGATCGGCTGTAACCGGCGCAGCACCAGCCAGAGGTGCAGGACCAGCATGTCGAATCGGCCATTAACCGTGTCCCGGACACCTAGGTCCGTGTAAAACACCGGTTCTCGCGCTTGCGCCACGATCATGCCATAGATGGCTTCAATGGTGCCGCGCGGGACGGTGGGGTTCCTGAAGCGATTGAATGGCCAAAGCATTTTTGGGTTCCACGTCGGAGCCAGCGGCGATTCCTGATCGCGCTGATGGCTCCCGGTGTGTTGAAATCCGAGGCTCTGCCCGGTACGTCAACGCTCAAGCTGATGCAAGAGGCAAGACGAAGATGACTGCTTTCAGACAGTCCGCTGGGATGCGGGGATTCGCTGCCGGTCTCCGGGTGGCGGCTGCTGCCCTGCTTGTCGGCACCATGCTGGCGGCCTGCACCGGTGAGCAGTTCCAAAAGGGCTACATCCTGCCCCCGGGCGCACTCGAGCAAATTCCGATCGGCGCCAGTCAGGATCAGGTCCTCATCGTGATGGGCACGCCGTCCACCGTCGCGACCCTGAGCGGCGAAGTGTTCTACTACATCTCCCAGCGCTCGGAGCGCAAAGTCGCCTTTATGCAGCAGCAGGTCGTCGACCAGCGCGTAATCGCGATCTATTTCGACAAGAACCGGACGGTCCAGCGCATCGCGAATTACGGACTTCAGGACGGCAAGATCTTCGATTTCATCAGCCGCACGACGCCGACCAGCGGTCAGGAAATGAGCTACCTCACGCCGATCTTCAAGCTCCTCAGCCCGCGCTGATCCCTGAACCATACCGGCGGGCAAACCGCCGGTATTTTGCTGCGCGAAACTCTCGTCCGTCGTGCGTAGCCGCGGCGCTTGCCGCCCCCAAACCCGACCGATACGCTTTCCTCCAACAATATCTCGAAAACGAGATGCAGTTGGGAGGACTACCGATGACACGTTCACTCTCTCGCCGCGCCGTCCTGTCGGGCGCCGCGGCTCTTTCGACAAGTCCGCTCTGGCCACGCCCGGCGAAGTCTGCCGACTGGCGTCCGAATGAAACGGTCCGCATCATCGTGCCCGCCGCCCCCGGCGGCAGCACCGACGTGATCGGCCGCTACCTCGCGCAACATTTGCAGCAGGCGTGGGGCATATCGGCGGTCGTCGAGAACAAATCCGGCGGCGGCGGCACCATCGGCACCGCCTACTACGTCCAGCAAAAGCCGGACGGCAACAGCATTCTGGTGGGCAACCCCGGGCCCAATGCCGTGGCCTACAGCATCTTTCGCTCCCTGCCCTACAAGGCGGATCAGTTGCAGCCGGTCAGCAATGCCATCCGCATTCCCAACATCGTCTCCGCGCATCCTTCCAGCGGCATCAAGTCGATCAAGGAACTGATCACCTACCTCAAGGCCAATCCGGACAAGCTGAACTACGGCACGTCAGGCGTCGGACAAAGCCCGCACCTCACCGCCGTTTGGTTCATGCAGTTGACCGGTGTGAAGATGACGCACATCCCGTTCCGCGGCGCGGGCCCCGCCTTGACCGGCGCGCTCGGCGGCGACGTGGCGATCCTGTTCGACAATCTTTATCCGTCACTGCCGCAGACCGAAGATGGCAAGCTCGTCGCACTGGCCGTGACGACGCCGGAGCGCAGTTTCAAGGCGCCCGACGTCCCGACAATGCGCGAGAGTGCGCCGGAACTTGCCAACTTCGACGTCTCGTCCTGGTTCGGAATGTTTATGCAAGCCGGAACGCCGCGCCCGATCGTCGACGCCTACAATGCCGAGATCAAAAAGATGCTGGAACGCGACGATATCAAGAGAAACATCGCGGCGATGGGTGCCGTGCCCGATTACGGAACGCCGGAACAATACACCGCCTTCGTCGAAGCCGAAATCAAGAAGTTCGCGGGCATCATCAACAAGGAAGGCCTCAAGATGGACGTCAACTGACGTCGGAAAACGCCTCAAGCAAAACGGCCGCCCTCAAAGGCGGCCGTTTTTCGTTTCGACGCAAAGGGTCAGACTGACATCAAACCCTGCTCTACAAACCTGTAGCCCGCCTCCCAGCGCTCGTGCTGCTCGGTGTTTTCCGGATAGGGATTGTCGTGCGGCTCATTGTTGAATCGTGCGAGCTTCCCCTGCTCGAACGGATCTCCATCGTCGGCTGCCATTCGTTCGCCTCCCGTGGTGGAATGAGTAACAACGCACAAGGATGTGTTGGTTTCCCGACCGACCGAAAATTTTCAGCGGGGACAAAGATTCAACCTGTCATCAAATCGCAACAATCATCTGCGGCAACGGCGCAAAGAAAAACCCCGCAGCGCAAGCCGCGGGGCTTTCCAGTTCTAGATTGCGACGATCAATGCGCCAGGATCGCGAGCAACAACAATGCCACGATGTTGGTGATCTTGATCATCGGGTTCACGGCAGGACCCGCCGTATCCTTATAGGGATCGCCGACGGTGTCGCCGGTCACGGCTGCCTTGTGAGCATCCGAACCCTTGCCGCCGAAGTGGCCGTCCTCGATGTACTTCTTGGCGTTGTCCCATGCGCCGCCACCCGAGGTCATCGAGATCGCGACGAACAGACCGGTCACGATCACGCCGAGCAGCATCGCGCCGACGGCCGAGAACGCAGCCGACTTGCCGGCTGCGCCACCACCCGCGATCACATAGATCACGAAGTAGACGAAGATCGGCGACAGCACCGGCAGCAGCGACGGAATGATCATTTCCTTGATCGCGGCCTTGGTCAGAAGGTCAACGGCCTTGCCGTAATCCGGCTTGTCGGTGCCCTTCATGATGCCGGGCTTCTCGCGGAACTGGCGACGAACCTCTTCGACGATCGCGCCGGCAGCGCGGCCCACGGCCGTCATGCCCATTGCGCCGAACAGGTACGGCAGCAGGCCGCCGAACAGCAGACCGACCACGACGTACGGGTTGTTCAGCGAGAAGTCAGGAATGACCCCCTGGAAGTACGGATACTTCGCAGCGTTGGCGATGAAGAACTTTAGATCTTCATTGTACGCAGCGAACAGCACCAGTGCACCCAGACCGGCCGAACCGATGGCATAGCCCTTGGTGACGGCCTTGGTGGTGTTGCCGACTGCGTCGAGCGCGTCGGTGGCCTTGCGCACTTCTTTCGGAAGGCCAGCCATTTCGGCAATGCCACCGGCATTGTCGGTGACAGGTCCGAAAGCGTCGAGCGCGACGATCATGCCGGCCAGCGCCAGCATTGTCGTGGTTGCGATCGCGATGCCGAACAGACCAGCGAGGCTGTAGGTGATCAGGATGCCTGCGATGATGACGATGGCCGGAGCCGCCGTCGATTCCATCGAGATCGCGAGACCCTGGATCACGTTGGTGCCGTGACCGGTCACCGACGACTGCGCGATCGACTTCACCGGGCGGAAATCGGTGCCGGTGTAGTATTCGGTGATCCAGATGATGAGACCGGTCACCACCAGACCAACGACGCCGCACTCAAACAGTGCAAGGCCGGTGTACTTCACGCCAGCAAGCGGACCGAAGCCGATCAACTGGTGAATGACAATGGCCACACCGATCAACGACAGAACGCCGGTGGCGATCAGCCCCTTGTACAGCGCTCCCATGATCGACTGGCTGGCGCCGAGCTTCACGAAGAAGGTGCCAGCGATCGAGGTCAGAATGCAGATACCGCCAATGGCGAGCGGCAGCGTCATCATGTTCACGAGCAGCGGCGACGTGGCGAAGAAGATCGCAGCGAGCACCATGGTCGCGACCGCGGTCACGGCATAGGTCTCGAACAGGTCGGCCGCCATGCCGGCGCAGTCCCCGACGTTGTCACCGACGTTGTCGGCGATGGTGGCCGGGTTGCGCGGATCATCTTCCGGAATGCCGGCTTCGACCTTGCCGACGAGATCGCCGCCGACGTCCGCACCCTTGGTGAAGATGCCGCCGCCGAGACGCGCAAAGATCGAGATCAGCGAAGCGCCAAAGCCGAGCGCCACCAGTGCGTCGACAACAGTGCGGCTGTTGGGGGCAAAACCTGCGCCCTTGGTGAGGTACATGAAGTACAGCGTCACGCCGAGCAGCGCGAGACCTGCGACCAGAAGGCCCGTGATCGCGCCCGCCTTGAAGGCGAGTTCAAGGCCGCCGGCCAGCGACTTGGTCGCCGCCTGCGCGGTGCGGACGTTGGCGCGCACCGAGACGTTCATGCCGATGAAGCCGGCAGCGCCCGAGAGCACCGCGCCGATCAGGAAGCCGACCGCCACGAGAATGCCGAGGAAGTAGGCCAGCAGCGCGAAGATCACGATGCCGACGATACCGATCGTCATGTACTGGCGCTTGAGATAGGCCTGCGCGCCTTCGCGCACCGCTGCTGCGATTTCCTGCATACGGGCATTGCCCGCATCAGCCCCAAGCACCGACGAAGTTGCCCACGCGGCGTAGACGATAGAAAGCGCTCCCGCGAGCACGATCAACCATAATGCTGTCATTGATGTTGCCTCAGTCCCCTGCTGTTTCCCCAGAAACGCTCCACGGGTCGTAACAGGGCGACCGGGCGCGCAAAAAAGAAGTCATGCGTTTTCGAAGGCGAAAAGCTGCCTCAATTCGGCGCGGACAATGCCAAAATCGTACCCTTGACGCAACGCCACCGGTGTTCGGGGGGCTGGTTTTTGGATGATTCAACGAACGCTGCACAAGGAGTTTTGGTGCAGCGCGAAAACAATCAGAAATGGCTGTAGGACAGGCATTTCAGCACGATCGGCTGGCCTGCCGCATCGAGGAACCGGGCCACTGCCGCGCCCGCCTCGATCCTGCCTATGGCCGATACCGGCACATCGGCCTTGCGTGCAGCGGCGACGAACGAATCCCACCGATTCTCCGGAACGGTACACAGCACCTCGTAATCATCGCCGCCGGACACCGCGGCTTCGATGTCCGCACTCCCGTTAGCGAGCAAGGCGCGCGTGGGAGCAGAGAGCGGAACAGCCGCGAGGCCGATCGCGGCTGACACGCCAGATGCGACACAGAGCTTTGTGAGATCGCCGGCCAATCCGTCCGATACATCCATCGCAGCATTGGCATGTTCGCGGATCGCAAGACCAAGCGCATTGCGCGGCTGAGGCACGCGATAACGCTGAATGAGGAAGTCGCGCGTGGACGTATCGAGCCCCTCGCCCGCGATCTTGCCCTTGAGAACGCGCAAGCCCAGCGCCGCATCGCCGATGGTGCCGGTGACCGCGATCCGGTCGCCCGGCTTCGCACCGGTCCGTCGAACCATCTTGCCCGGCGGCACACGGCCGAACGCCGTGATCGAAATCATCAGCGGTCCCGGCGTCGAGACCGTATCGCCACCGAGCACCGGACATCCGAAGTCCGCCGCGTCCTCGCCGAGCGCGCAGGCGAACGGTGCCAGCCATTTGTCCGCCGCGTCCCGTAGCGCAAGCGTCAGCACAAACCCCGCAGGCGAAGCGCCCTTGGCTGCCAAGTCCGACAGATTCACCCGCAGCGCCTTGCGCGCGATGGTGTCGGGAGGATCATCGGGAAGGAAATGAACGCCTTCGACGATAGCGTCCGTGGTTACGACAAGATCATCGCCGGAGTGATTCAGCAGAGCCGCATCATCAACGAGACTGAAAGCACCCGGATCGGTCGCGAGCGGGCGGAAATAGCGCGCGATCAAATCGTCCTCGCCCGATGCTCCGGCACCCGGCGCCGTCATAACTAGTGACCCGCCCGCGTAAATTCGCTTGCGCGGAACTGCCGTGCGATCTGGTCGAGCACAGCATTCACCATGCCGGTTTCATCCTTGTCGACGAAGGCATGCGCGACATCGACATATTCCGACACCACGACGCGCGCCGGAATATCTTTGCGATGTTCGAGCTCATACGCGCCTGCCCGCAATGTCGCGCGCAGGATCGCGTCGATACGCTTGAGCGGCCAGCCGCTTTCGAGCGCCTTGTCGATAAGCGGATCAAGCTTGCCCTGGTCGCGCACCACGCCAGACACGACATCCTTGAAGAAAGCCGCTTCAGCGGGAAGGTAGGTGTCACCCTCCACTTCGTTCCCGAGCCAATGGCTCTCGAACTCGGCAAAGATGTCGCCGATACCCGCGCCTGCGATGTCCATCTGATACAGCGCCTGCACGGCGGCGAGCCGTGCCGCCCCGCGGCGATTGGCCTTGCGGTCGCCCGGTCCTTTGTCGCTGGCTTTCTTGGTGTCGCTCATAGTGGTTTCGCCAGGCGCTTCTTGATCCGCATCATGGTGAGCGCCGCGCGGGCCGCGTCGCCACCCTTGTTCAGCTTGTCACTGCGGGCGCGTTCCCACGCCTGCTCCGTGGTGTTGACGGTAATGATGCCGTTGCCGAGCGGCAGGCTGCGCGCCACAGCAAGGTCCATGAGCGCGCGCGAGGATTCCATCGAAACAATCTCGAAATGAATGGTGTCGCCGCGCACAACACAGCCGAGTGCAATCGCGCCGTCATACTGCCGGCCATTCTTCTTCGATGCATCCATGGCAATGGCGATCGCTGCCGGAATTTCGAGAGCACCCGGCACGCTGATGACGTCATAGCCGACGCCCGCGGCCTCCAGTTCCTTGATCGCACCCTGAAGCAGCGCTTCCTGAATATCGTCGTAAAAGCGGGCTTCGATGATGACGACGGTCGCGCCGCTGATATCGGTTTGGTCCTTGAGCTCTGCGCGCCGCGGTTCAGCCATCATTCCATCCAGTCAAAGGGTTCCGTGTTTGCGCGTTTGTAGTCGCTGAGCGCTACAAAGCCAAGCACAACGGGCCCCTTTCAAGGCAGGGATGCAGCTTTGAACCCGGCTCAAACGGCCTGTGCGACCTTGTAATCGAACAAATAGCCCTCCAGCGCCTTCTCGACCACGCCCTGCTGACCAGATTGCGCCGCAGCCAGCGTTACGGTGACATCAATGCCGCGCTTGCCGCCGGCCGCGACATCAATCCTCGCGCTGTCGGACCCAACGGCATCCGCCACCACCTGCTCCACCAGCCGCTGCACGGCGTCGGTGCGCAACTGCGGCTTGAAGATTTTGCCCACGCTGGTCATCGGAATGGCGTCGATGACGATCACCTGCTTCGGCCAGGCCGGGCGTTCCGCGATCAGCGGCTCGGCAAATGCTTTCAACTCATCGGGCGTTGCCTGCGCGCCGGGCTTGAGCGCGACATAACAGACCGGCAGTTCACCGGCATACTTGTCCGGCTGGCCGACGGCTGCCGCCAATGCAACTGCGGGGTGTGATTGCAGGGCGTCCTCGATCAGAACCGGATCGATGTTGTGGCCGCTGCGGATAATCAGGTCCTTCGAGCGGCCCGCAATGAACAGGCGTCCCTCCTCGTCGGTGTAGGCCAGATCGCCGCTGTCGAGATAGCCGTCACGCAGCGCGCTGCCGTTCTGGCTCTGATCCTTATAGCCCGGTGTGACATTGGGGCCGGATACGGTCATCACGCCGACCTCGTGCGGCGCGCAGGCCTCGCCCAGCGAACCGTCCGCCGACAGCCTGCGCACCACGACCTGCGTATACGGCAGCCGGACGCCGACAGAGCCCAGCACCGGCTCCGCCGGCGCGGGATCGATCGAGACAAGTCCGCCGGTCTCGGTCATGCCGAGAATTTCGTGAATCTTCGTTCCGGTCATCTTTTGGTACTGCACGGCCACTGCGCGCGGCAGCAGCGACGCACCAGAGATGCTGTAGCGCGCCGACGAAATGTCGGCATCGACCGGCACATTGAGCAACGCGGCCAACGCCGTCGGCACGCCGCCGATCACGGTCGCGCGATAGCGCTCAATAATCTTCCAGAAATTCTTGATGATGACCGGATTGCGCATTCCCGCCGGCGAAAGAACGATGACGTTCGCGCCTGCGATGAAGAACGACAGTCCGCACGAAATCGTCGCGGCCACATGAAACAACGGCAGGCCGTTGGTGATGACATCGGTCTCGCTCAAGTCCTGCAACACCGTTCCGCCGAACCCCGCGGCGATCTGCATGCGATGGGTATGGGTGACGAGCTTCGGCGAACCTGTGGTGCCGCCGGTGTGAAAATAGGCCGCAACGTCATCGCCGACCCGCGCCTTGCCGAAGGTGAGCGCGCTCCCATCCTGTGCCTTGAGACCAGGCGCAAAACCGAACACGCCGTCCGGCAGCGGTGCATCGGACAGGGAGACCTGCACCAGCTTGATGTCGGGCAGCAGCTTCTTGACCTCGACAGCCTTCTGCCAGATGTCGAGTTGCGGATGCGGGCCGAGCGCGACGAGAATCTTTGCATCGGCCGCGCGGACCAGATCGGCGATGTTCTGCGCCTGGAGCAGGAAGTTGATCGGCACGGCATAGCCCTGCGCTTCCGCGCCCCAGAGCGTGAAATGCGTCTCGACAAGGCTCGGCAGGATGTAGGCAACTCCCGCCCCCGGACCGCCAAGGCTTGCGAAGAAATTCGCCGCGCGGGTTACGCCATCGAGCATCTGCTTGTACGTGACAACACGCGCCGTCTCGTCATCAGCGCCGGTCATCAGCATAGTCAGCGCAGTGCGATCAGGGTGACGTGACGCGCTCTTCGTAAAAATATCGTAGACGCTGCGCGCGTCATAACGCTGCTCCAGCGTTTTCTCGGTTTCGAACCGGACGACATCCTGGAGCGTTGCAACCGGATATTCGCTGAAAAGCGGCATGTGTTTCCCCTTTTGAACTGTTCTCATCCGACCGCGGCGAAACGCGGTCCGTTTTTGGGCGGCACGCTATTTAATTAATTTAACACCGTCAAGTTTTGCGGGTTGCGCGCCCGGTTGCGGCGATCCGGATCGGCTTTTTCGCAGCCGCTTGCGGGACATCGGACATGCCCGCCCCCCTTGCGATGAGGCGCATGGATGCGCGGTGCAGGTCATCCCGCGCCCGGACCGTTTTCAGAAGACCGCTCATGTGCATCATGACAATGCCATGCGCGGCGGAGAAGAACGCTTCGGCCAGCGTCTCGACATCGCCTTCGATATATCCGGCGTCGAGAAGCGCCTGCACATAGGTGGTCATGGTGGCGCGAAAGCGCGTCATGATCGCGGAATACTGCGGAGCAATCGCCTGTTCGAGATTTTCGGTGAAGAAAATCAGCCGATAAGTGTCGGGATGTTTCAGCGCGAAGTTGAGAAAGGCCTGCCCCACCGCGCGGGCATTCCTGCGCGCATCGCGCTCCGGATCGAATGCCGCTTCCAGATGTCCGCAGAAGCGATCAAGTGCAGCCGCACGCATCGCAAGCAGGATTTCGTCCTTGTTGGCAAAGTAACGATACGCGGCCGTCTGGCTGTAACCCAGTGCCTGGGCGATCTGACGCATCGAGACGCCGGCGACGCCATGCTTGGTAAACAGCTTTTCGGCGGCGCGCAGCAATCGCTCCCGGAAGACCTCGACCTGCTGATCGGTGAGTTGCTTGCGCATGCCAATCCCGTCGCTGTGCGTCGCCTGCCTGCGCCATCTGGCGCTCAGGCAGATTCTATTTCATCTCGATCAATCGCGCGGCATAGCGCGCCATCAGATCGATTTCGAGATTGACTTCCGACCCCGCGCGCCAGTCGCTCAGCGTCGTTACCTGCAGCGTGTGCGGGATGATGAGAACGGAAAACGTATCGTCAACAGCAGTATTGACCGTCAGCGACGCGCCGTCGAGCACCACCGACCCCTTCGCCGCAATGAACTTTGCAAGATCGCGCGGCGCACGCAACTCGAACCGGGCCATGTCGGGCAGGTCTTCGCGCGAGATGATCGTGGCTATCCCGTCGACATGCCCGGCAACGATGTGCCCGCCGAGTTCGTCGCCGATCTTGAGCGCACGCTCGAGGTTGAGGCGCGTTCCCTTGCCCCAGCCCTTCGCGGTTGTCAGCCGCAGCGTCTCGGCAGCGGCATCGACATCGAACCACGTCTTGCCCTGATCGACGCCCGACTGCACCACCGTGAGGCACACGCCGTTGCAGGCGATCGACGCACCGTCTGCGATGGTCGTCTGGTCGTAGCGGCACGCGATGCGCAGCCGGTGCAATTGCCCTTGCGCCGTCGGCGTGATGCTGGTGATTTCGCCAAGGTCCGTGATGATGCCGGTGAACATATAGATCTCTTTTCAATTGATCATGATCTGATCGGAAAACCGGTTTCCACTTTTCCGGATCATGATCGTTCGTAAACCGTAAGCGTGTCTTTATCCAAAGTCTCGGTAGCACGCGCGCGCCAGCGAGGCGACTGGGTGACCACCGACAACGGCTGCGTATCGAGCGCCGGAATACCATCCATGCCGATAGCGCCCTGCCCGCGCAGCAGCCAAACCTCGTCGACAAGACCCGCGCTCAGGAACGATGAAGCCACCCGCGCACCGCCTTCCACCATCAGCCGGGTGATGCCGCGCTCAGCCAGCGTGTTTAGAACCGATTTCAGATGTAGGCCGGGCGGCGATCCATCGCTCACCGGCACGCGCATCACCTGCGCGCCCGCAGCGCCGAGCTTCATCGCGGCTGGTGCGTCCGACAGACCGGACGTCATGACCCACAGCGATGTCTGGCGTGCGGAGTGCACCAGCTTGCTGTCGCCCGGCAGGCGCAGCGCGCGATCCAGCACCACGCGGACCGGCGATTGTGCTTCCAGCCCCGGCAACCGCACGGTGAGCAGCGGATCGTCAGCAAGCACCGTGCCGATGCCAACGAGGATCGCGTCGCTTTGCGCACGCAGCAGATGCACGCGGGCTTTCGCCGCTTCGCCGGTGATCGCGACAGGCCGATGGCCCGCGGCCGCGATCTTGTCGTCGGCGGAGACAGCAAGCTTCAAAATGACGAACGGGCGTCTCGCGCGAACGCGCAGGAAGTGCCCGGCATGATCACGCGCCGCTTCCTCCCGGCACAGGCCGATTTCGACCTCGATCCCCGCGGCCCGCAGCCGCGCATGACCCTGCCCGCCGACTTCAGGATTTGGATCCTCGATGGCGGAAACGACCCGCGCAATACCCGCGGCAATGATCGCGTCCGCGCACGGCGGCGATTTCCCGAAATGCGAACACGGTTCCAGCGTGACGTAGAGCGTCGCGCCGCGCGCCGCATCGCCCGCGCGCTTCAGCGCCTCCGGTTCGGCATGTGGACGCCCGCCGGGCTGGGTCCAGCCGCGCCCCACAATGACGCCGTCCTTGACGATGACCGCGCCAACAGCGGGATTCGGCCAGGTACGGCCCTGCCCGCGCCGGCCGAGCGCCAGCGCGAGCTGCATGTAACGAAGGTCGTCAGGGTCTGGCCGGAATTGCATCCACTGCTTTCAGGTATGCCCGCCACGGAATGAAGGCACCTTGTCCCGGACGCGATGCAGCGTGCAACGGTGCATCGCAGAGCCGGGACCGCGACAGGGTCTTACACGTTCTCCAGCGGTCCCGGTTCAGCAACGCACCGCTTCGCGCTGCATTGCGCCCGGGACACCAGAGAACAACGCGCGCTGCGGGAAAATCACTTGCGCACGGCCACCGGACGCGGCGGCTCATCCTCACCGGACAGTTCGCCGAGCACAGCCTCGAAGTCCTTGGCCTCACGGAAGTTACGGTAGACCGAGGCGAAGCGGACATAGGCCACGTCGTCGAGCTGGCGCAGATGCTCCATCACGGTCTCGCCGATGACCTCCGAGGAAATCTCCGCCTCGCCGCCGCTTTCAAGCTCGCGCACGATGGCCGAGACCATCTTCTCAACGCGCTCGGGATCGACCGGACGCTTGCGCAGGCTGATCTGGAGCGAGCGCACCAGCTTGTCGCGGTCAAACGGAACCCGGCGGCTGTTGCGCTTGATGACGGTGAGTTCGCGAAGCTGCACTCGCTCGAAGGTGGTGAAGCGGAAGTTGCACGCCATGCAGACGCGCCGCCGCCGGATCACGGCCGAATCTTCCGTCGGCCGCGAATCCTTTACCTGCGTATCGAGACTGTTGCAGCTCGGGCAGCGCATTCCGCGTACCCCTTACTGATAGATCGGGAAGCGGCTGGTGAGTTCCTTCACCTTCTCCTTGACCGCCGCCTCGACCAGAGGCGCCGAACCTTCGCCCGACTGGGCAACGGCGTTGAGCACTTCCGAAATCAGCGCACCCACCTGCTTGAATTCGGCAACACCGAACCCGCGCGTGGTCGCCGCCGGGGTGCCGAGACGCAGGCCGGAGGTGACGAACGGCTTTTCGGGATCGAACGGAATGCCGTTCTTGTTGCAGGTCAGACCGGCGCGAACCAGCGCCTTCTCGGAGACGTTGCCTTTGAGGCCCTTCGGCCGCAGATCGACCAGCATCAGATGGTTGTCGGTGCCGCCGGAGACGATCTCGAACCCGTTGGAGCGCAGCGTTTCCGCGAGCGCCTTGGCGTTCTCGACCACGTTCTTGGCGTAGATCTTGAAGTCCGGCTGCAATGCTTCCTTGAACGCGACGGCCTTCGCCGCGATCACATGCATCAGAGGGCCACCCTGCAAGCCGGGGAAGATTGCCGAGTTCAGCTTCTTGGCGATAACCTCGTCGTTGCTCAGGATCAGACCACCGCGCGGACCACGCAGCGACTTATGGGTCGTGGTCGTGGTGACGTGTGCATACGGCACCGGATTGGCATGAACGCCGCCCGCGACGAGACCAGCGAAGTGCGCCATGTCGACCAGCAGATACGCGCCGACGCTGTCGGCAATCTCGCGGAAGCGCTTGAAATCCCAGGCACGCGAGTAAGCCGAGCCACCGGCAATGATCAGCTTCGGCTTGATCTCTTCCGCCTGCTTCGCAACCGCGTCCATGTCGATGATCTGGTCTTCGCGGCGCACGGTGTAGTGCATCGGCTTGAACCACTTGCCGGACATGTTGACCGGCGCGCCGTGGGTGAGATGTCCGCCCGCAGCGAGGTCGAGGCCCATGAAGGTATCGCCCGGCTGCAACAGCGCCAGGAACACGGCCTGATTCATCTGGCTGCCGGAGTTGGGCTGCACGTTGGCGAAGTTCGCGCCGAACAGTTTCTTCGCGCGCTCGATGGCCAGCGTTTCAGCAACGTCGACGAACTCGCAACCGCCATAATATCGCGCGCCCGGATAGCCTTCCGCATACTTGTTGGTCATCACCGAGCCCTGCGCTTCGAGAACGGCGCGGCTGACGATGTTCTCGGACGCGATCAGCTCGATCTCATGCTGCTGACGACCGAGTTCACCCTTGATCGCATTCGCGATCTCGGGATCGGCCTGCGCGAGCGAGGCCGTGAAAAACGAATCGGGAGCGGAAGCAGTCTTGGCAGATGAGCTCATTGCGGAATGTCTCCACCGCCGCAGCTTTCAAGATCGGCTACGGGCGGCCTGATTGGGAGCATTTTCGGATGAAAACCCGGTTTCGGGCTTCCCTGAAACTGCTCCGGTGTCATCTAAGGGCGGCAGGCGCGAGATACCATATCTGGCGGGGGCGGCCAAGTTCCAAGCCCGTGGGCCGCAATTTATGCCGGGCAGCCCTGTTCTGCGCTGGCGCTGTGGGCTGCATGCCACCGGCCCGTCCCGAAGGCTTCGAAACGGCGGTTTTGGCGGGTTCAGCCCGGTCGGGCCCTCCGCAACCGCCCTTTTTGCCCACATTCCGGGTTCCCGATCGCCAGGGTTGGGCAAGATTACCTGCCCAGGGAGCGCCAACGGCTCAAACCGGCTTTTTGAAAGCGCACCGGCCTACAGGCGCGCGCAGAGGAACATCACGTTCAGCGAGCACGCGGCCAGCAGCACGAGCATCAGCGCGACCTGCAGGCGGTCGCCGGCGAATTTGAGAATCGGCCTCATGATGTGAGGATGATGGAAAGAGTCCGCGCAAGAGTCTCGGACGATATTTTTGCCTTCCGCGGGAGAGGATTCAGGACTCGTTTACGAGTCGATTCTCGGAAGACGACCACGCGAGGCGTAGCAAAATCCTTGAGCCTGAAATCGCGAGCCGAGCTTTCTCTACCGTGAAAGCAGCCGCGGAAGCTGCAATTTATGGCTGCTCCCGCATGTACAACCTAAGCCTGTATGCTAGTTTTGAATTTTTGGGGTTGGGAGGCACCATTGTTCGCAAAGGTTATTGTGACGTCTGCGCTTTGTTTTTTTGGCTTTGTTCAATCCGCGAAAGCACTCGATCCATCAGATCCGCCAAGCGACGCGGTCATAAATAATACCCTGCAATGTGAAGCGGGACGTGTGGGCGCTGCACTTAAGAAGAGAAGCCTGCCGCAAGATTTGCAAGTGGCCATCTCGTGGACGATCTCCAAAACGCATGACAGCGGTTGGGGGTTCGGCCTGAAGATACCCTTCTTTGAGATAGGATTTGACGCCGGAACGACGCAACAAAATTTGGACGAAGCAATTTCGACCGGCGTTCCATTCAATATGCATCCCGATAACATGTCGGTTTGTCGAGGATATAACATTGAGATCATCAAGACTGGGATTGGTCTTCAGGATTGCCTGTTGAACAAGAAATTTCCAGCCTGAAAAACGTGATTTTAGGAAAATCCGGCACCACCGGCTGCCATTCCAAGGTGACGCTGACAAAGAAGCTTAGCGGAAGCGCAAAAATACCCGTATGGGTCGTGGCTGTGGGGCCGAGCGGTAACTACGGCGACACCTTCGTCATGGACTTCACTGTGGTCGCCCCGCTGCGAGCGAAGTAATCGACAGCCTCTACTCAGCCTGACCGCGAGAACGCGAAAAGGCGCCCGAAGGCGCCTAGTCGCATATCCCACACCAGGGGAAACTCGTGCGGAATTCTTCCGCGTGCGTCTTGTGCGCACTTCGGTAACAGCCGGAGGGCACCGGCGTAAAACTGCAAGGAAGAACGATAGGCCGCCGGTCTTTTTAAATCTGCCGGCTGACCCGAATTTTTGAAGGGCTCAGAGCCGATACAGGATCTGGTCGGTCCAGAAGCGCTCGAGGCGATGCAGCGATTTGTTCAGCGTCGCGAACTCGGCGTTCGAGATGCCGCCCACCTGCTCCACCGTCTTGACGTGCTTCTGATACAGCGCGTCGACGATGTGGCGGATTTCCTGGCCCTGCGCCGTCAGGCGGATGCGGACCGAGCGGCGATCGACGCGCGAACGCTGATGATCGAGGAAGCCCATCTCGACAAGCTTCTTGAGATTGTACGAGACGTTGGAGCCGAGGTAATAGCCGCGCGTGCGCAACTCGCCGGCGGTCAATTCCTTGTCGCCGATATTATAGAGCAGCAGAGCCTGCACCGAATTGATGTCGGCGCGGCCGCGGCGATCGAATTCGTCCTTGATCACGTCGAGCAGACGGCGATGCAGACGCTCGACAAGCGTAAGAGCTTCGAGATAGAGCGGCTGCACCGGTGCAGCGGAGTTGTCGCGTGCGGGCTCAATGGCCGTAGCGGCTGTTTTGATCATGACACTTCCCCTGTTGTCGTTTTTACGACTTATTCGACGAAACTTTTGTCTCGCCTGATAGGTTCAAACTAAGGGAGGCGTTTGAAGATCAGCTTAAATAACAGCATAAAGAGATGGTTTATTTGAAACGGTGAATCGTATGTTACATCGATAAAATAAGGGCTTTTTGTTAGTTTTGATTCACCCAAACAGCCCGATGTTCACGCTTCGTCACAGGGCCTGTCGCATTCCAGAACATGTTCGTTCGAATTTGAAAGATTCCGTCAAGCATCAAGGCGAAGTCACCCTGCCGCGTTGCACTATGGCGGCCGTTCCCGGGCCGAAAACCACGCCAGGACGAGGTAGGCCGCGAGCAAAATCAGGGAAACGAGAACCGCGAACAGGTTGCCACCATAGATCGTGGGAAACATCAGTTCGATCACGGCAGTCGAAACAATGGTCGTGAGCCACACCACGGCGCCCCACGGCGTCGCGAGCCACAGTCCCACCGCCGCGACCAGTTCGATCACCGCGAAATAAACCGTGGCGGTCTGCCATTGCGTGGTCTGCGCCTCGAACGCGCTCTCCTCGCCGCCGATGAAGCCGGTGATCTGCGCCCAGTGATAAAGGCCCTTGATCATCGACAGCACGGCCATCACGCGCAGGAATAACACGAGCCGTGTGGTCCATGTGCTCTCGCCTGTCTCGGCGTCCGGCGACGTCATCGCAGTGACCAGGTTGACCTGATCGCGCGGCACGTCGTCATTCGCGCCTCGGCCCATGCGCGCGGCCATCGATTGCCGGGTGTCTTTGTTCATGCCGTGTGTTTGGCGCTTTATGCCGGTAAAATCAATCCGCCGATGACGTCCCCGTGCGGTGACGGACGGCCCGGCAGATGCTACATGTAGGACATCTTTTCTGCGCGGGAGTGGCATCAAGATGGCGATCAAATTCGGGCGTCCGATCGAATTGCGGGATACACCGCACCGGGACACGGCCGCCGCCCCTTCCCTCGATCTGACCACGCGCATGCGCCGCAACCGCAAGTCCGAATGGGCGCGGCGGCTGGTGCGCGAGAATGTGCTCACCACCGACGACCTGATCTGGCCGCTGTTCGTGGTGGACGGCAGCAACCTGCGCGCGCCGATCGCGTCGATGCCGGGCGTCGATCGCCTCAGCGTCGATCAGTGCGTTCGGGACGCCGAGCGTGCCATGAAACTCGACATTCCCTGCATCGCGCTGTTTCCCTACACCGAGCCGTCGCTGCGCGACGAGACGGGCTCCGAAGCGCTGAACGCCAACAATCTGGTCTGTCAGTCGGTGCGCGCGATCAAGCGGGAGTTCCCTGATCTCGGCATTCTCTGCGACGTGGCGCTCGATCCGTTCACCAGTCATGGTCACGACGGCTTGTTACAGGACGGCCGGATCCTGAACGACGAGACCGTGGCCATTCTGGTGCAGCAGGCGCTGGTACAGGCCGAAGCGGGCTGCGACATCATCGCCCCAAGCGACATGATGGATGGCCGCGTGGCTGCAATTCGCGCCGGCCTCGACCGCGGCGGGTTCGGCGACGTGCAGATCATGGCCTATGCGGCGAAATACGCTTCCGCATTCTACGGTCCGTTCCGCGACGCCATCGGCTCGGCGAAAACACTCACCGGCGACAAGCGCACCTATCAGATGGACTCGGCGAATTCGGATGAAGCGCTGCGCGAAGTCGAACTCGACATTGCCGAAGGCGCCGACATGGTAATGGTCAAGCCCGGCCTGCCCTATCTCGACATCGTGCGGCGCGTGAAGGACACCTTCGCGATGCCGACCTTCGCCTATCAGGTCTCCGGCGAGTACGCGATGATTGCCGGCGCCATTAACAACGGCTGGCTCGATCGCGACCGGACGATCATGGAAAGCCTGGTTGCGTTCAAGCGCGCCGGTGCCGACGGCGTCCTGACCTACTTCGCGCCGCAGGCGGCGGAAAAGCTGAAGGCCGGGCGCTGATACCGTTCCGCAACCCGCCGGATAACTTTTTCTCCATGTGAGCCTAAGCCGCCTTGCGCCCGCCATATGGCGGGGCCATGTGCGCAGCGAGCGGCCCGGGCAAATGGCCGCTGAGGAGGGTTTCCATGTCTGACACGAGAAACACCGGCGGCACGACATCAGGTGCGACCTGGCGCAACAATCCATCGGCCAGCGCCGCCTATGACCCCTGGCTGCAGCCCGAACTGTTTCGCGGCGTGCTGACCAAGCGGTCCTTCGCGTTTCTGATCGACCTCGTGATCCTGTCGATTCCGATCATCCTCGCGGTCCTCTTCGTCACCCTGTTTGGTATCGTCACGCTGGGGCTGGGCTGGTTCCTGTTCTGGCTGATTTCGCCGTTCTCGGTGATCTGGGCGCTGCTCTATTACGGCATGACGCTCGGCGGACCGAACGGCGCCACCGTGGGCATGCGGATGATGGACATCGAGATGCGGACCTGGAGCGGCGAGCGGCCTTACTTCATCCTCGGTGCGGTTCACGCGGTTCTGTACTGGGTGTCGGTCTCGTTCCTCAGTCCCCTGGTGCTGCTGGTGGGTCTGTTCAACGGCCGTCGCCGGCTGCTGCACGACGTCGTGCTCGGCACGGTCTTCATCAACAGCAATGTCCAGCCTTCAACGGTTCAGACCACCCGCGTCTAGACGGCTTCCAATGCGGGCAGATCACATCCGTGTGGTCTGCCCGTGTTGTGCATAATGCGGTCTGAAAGCCGCGTCATACCTGCCGTGGCGCGTTCAAATCTGTTGACCCCCGGGCCTCCCCGGCGCGATGCTGTGGAGGGGAATCGCGCAGACCGGAGACATACGGCCACACGTGACACAACACTCGCGCAATACGCCGCAATTTTACCTGACGGCGCCCTCGCCCTGCCCCTACCTGGAGGGGAAGCAGGAACGCAAAGTGTTTACGCATCTTGTCGGCGACAAAGCCGGCGAGCTGAACGATCTCCTCACCCATGGCGGGTTCCGCCGCAGCCAGTCCATCGCCTATCGCCCCGCCTGCGACCAGTGCCGCGCCTGCGTTTCGGTGCGCGTCATCGCCAACGAATTCCGTCCGTCGCGCAATTTCCGCAAAATTCAGGCACGCAACGCCGACATCGTCAGTGAGCTGCGCACGGCGGTGCCGACATCGGAACAGTACTCGGTGTTCCGCGCCTATCTTGACGCGCGCCACCGCGACGGCGGCATGGCGGACATGACCGTGCTCGATTACGCGATGATGGTCGAGGACAGCCACGTCTCGACCCGCATTATCGAATACCGCCGGCGAACCGCCGACAGCGGCATCACCGGCAAGGGCGGCGACCTGATTGCCGTGGCGCTGACCGATATCCTCAGCGACGGATTGTCGATGGTCTATTCGTTCTTCGAGCCCGGCGAGGAAAGCCGCTCGATGGGCACGTTCATGATCCTCGATCACATCGCCCGCGCGCGGCGGCTCGGTCTTCCTTACGTCTATCTCGGCTACTGGATCGAAGGCTCGCGGAAGATGGACTACAAGGCCCGCTTCCTGCCGCAGCAACGGTTGGCGCCCAGCGGCTGGCTTCGCGTCGAAGCCACCGGGTCTATGGCGCCTGAGCCGCAGGACTAGCCTCCCGGCGACAGCGGAAACTCAGAACCATCACGTTTGCGGATCGCATCATCCCCGCGAAAGCGGGGATGAGCGGAGAGATTGCGCGCAGCGAAATGCAGGACGAACATCGCCCGGTCCCGGGTTTCGCTGTGCTACATCCGAACTACGATCCAACGCAAAACCGCGATCTTTCCTTGCGTCATTCCGGGATGCGCTGAAGGCGCAGGCCCGGAATCCATAAATGCGGAAAATCTGGTGTAACAATGGATTCCGGGTTCGCTCGCAAGTGTGCGAGCGCCCCGGAATGACGGTTGTTGTATCCCCGCCTCTCAATATTTCGGCCCGTTATCCCGAGATGCGTGCATCATCATGCATAAAGCCGTGCCCCGGACGCGGCGCAGCGTGAAACGGTGCGCCGCTGAGCCGGGGCCGTTGCGAAGACGGGTTCTTGTTGCGGTCCCGGTTCTGCGAAGCAACGCTCTCGCGCTGCATCGCGCCCGGGACAACGTCTCTTGACAACTTCCCAATATAGGAATATAGTCCGCTTTGTCCTGTTCACGAGGGGCGCTTTCTAGAGGCGTCTTGAGAGCGGAGCAGGTTGCGGCGCCTGCGCGCGTGTCTCGCACACACGTCGCCCGGGAGGCTGGGGTCAGCGTCCGGGCCAACTACGTGGCTCTGCCTTCAATGGCTGGACGCGGACAGGCACGAACGCGGCGAAAGCCGCCGGATCGGGGCGTGAAAGCGTCCGTCCTGTCCCGGAAGAACGCTCCCCTCGCCCAAAATCGCCGCCAATGGAGCGCCGTGAGGCGACGCGCTTTCGGACAACATCATCGCTTCGCACGCGATGCCGGAAGCGAAACTCTATCCCATGCGCCTTACGGCGCTCCATGCCCCTCAGTATGACGGGGCAAAACGACAGCTCACCTCGCGCGAGGCGCGAGAACGATGATGCGTGCGTGAATGAAGGTGGCTGTTTGAAAATTGAATCGGGAATGAAGCGGGGGTGATCGTCAGCCCGTCACGAAATCGATCAGCAGCTTCACGTTGAGCGCGATCACCACTGCCGCGATGATCGCTGCGATGAACGAAAGCCAGCGCGGCGCGACGAACGTCCCCATCTTGGCCTTGCTCGCCGTGAACAGCACCAGCGGCACGATGGCGAACGGCAATTGCAGGCTCAGCACCACCTGACTGAGAATGAGCAACTGTGCGGTGCCCTTCTCGCCGTACCAGATGGTCACGATCGCCGCCGGCACGATGGCGATCATGCGCGTCACCAGCCTCCGGAGCCACGGCGCAATCTTGATGTTGATGAACCCTTCCATCACGATCTGGCCGGACAGCGTGGCCGTAACGGTCGAGTTCAACCCGCAGCACAACAGCGCGATGCCGAACAGCGTCGGTGCGATCGACGATCCGAGCATCGGCGACAGCAGCGTATGGGCCTGATCGAGTTCGGCGACGTCGGTCTTGCCCGCCTTGTGGAAGGTCGCGGCAGCCAGAATGAGGATCGACGCATTGATCAGCAGCGCAAGACACAGCGCGATGGTGGAGTCGATGGTGGCAAGAGTGATCGCTTCCTTCTTTTCCGGAACAGAGTCGCCATAGCCGCGCGTCTGCACCAGACCGGAATGCAGATAAAGATTATGCGGCATCACCGTCGCGCCGAGAATGCCGAGCGCGAGATAAAGCATGTCGCGGTTGGCCACGATATTTACCGTGGGCGCGAAGCCGCGGATCACCTGGCCCCAGTCAGGATCGGCCATCGCGATCTGCACGGCGAAGCACGCCGCGATCACGCCGAGCAACGCGACCACGAAGGCTTCGATCCAGCGAAAGCCAATCGCCTGCAACGCAAGAATAAGGAACACGTCGGCCGCCGTGATCAGCACACCGATTTCGAGCGGAATCCCGAACAGCAGATTGAGACCAATCGCAGTGCCGATGATCTCCGCAAGGTCGGTCGCACTGATGGCGATTTCGGCCAGCAGCCACAGCGGCCAGGATACCCACTTCGGGTAAGCGTCGCGGCAGGCCTGCGCGAGATCGCGGCCCGAGCCGACGCCAAGCCGCGCGCACAGCGCCTGAAGCACGATGGCCATCATGTTGGAGATCAGCGCGACGGCGAGCAGCGCATAACCGAATTTGGAACCACCCGCGAGCGAGGTCGCCCAGTTGCCGGGATCCATGTAGCCGACGGCGACGAGATAACCCGGCCCGAGGAACGCCACCAGCTTGCGCCAGAACGAGCCGCCCTTGGCCACCCGGACAGAGCCGAACATATCCGCCAGGGAAGGCTCGCCACGGGCCGCACGCCATCCCCCCGGCGCAGGCGGGGTGGCAGCCTGGTCAGGCGGCATTGACGGAGATCGTGCATCCATACCGCCAATATGCACAGCGGCATCCCCAGTTGCAAGTGATTTGCAACAGCAAATCTTGACCCAGCGCGAAATGACATCCGGGGATCAATCCCCTCCTGTAAGAAGGTGTTCAAGAAAATGGAGGCAGCGACCGATGGCAAAACTCGAACACCCACACCCGACAGGACTTTTCCAGAATCCGGCCTATTCTCATGTCGTCGCGGCGTCGGGAACGCGCACGATTTACATCTCCGGGCAAGTCGCGCTGGACGAGAAGGGTGCGATTGTCGGCGCCGGCGATCTTTCGGCGCAGACAACGCAGGTGATGAAGAACATCGGCCTGGCCTTGGCCGCGGCCAATGCGACGTTCTCGGATGTGGCGAAAATCACGACCTATGTCGTCAACTACCGGCCCGAACACCGCGCAATCATCGCAAAGGCGCGAACGCCGTTTTTCGCGAACATGCCGCCGCCAGCCAGCACACTCGTCGGCGTGCCGGCTCTCGCCGCGCCGGAATGGTTGATCGAGATCGAGGCCATCGCCGTCACCGGCTGAGACCTTAGGTTGCCCGGTTCAGGTTGTCTCGAAATCACCCGGCTGCGGCGGAGCGATCGGCGTGAACTGGCAGCGGTCCGGCTTGAGGTCGACAAGCGGCGTGCCGTCGAGACAATCGAGCCCGCGCACCAGAACGGTGTTGCCTTCGATGCCGACAAGTTTCGTCACTGACGTCCCAAGCGGATTGGGACGCACCGGCGATCGCAAGGAAAATGTGCCGTGCGTATTGGTGTCACTCGCCGGACTTTGCAGAACGAGGTCGCGGCGCGACTCGTGCAGCCAGTAGATCACTTCGACCTGTGTAAACCTGTCGAGACCCTTCAGCGCCGGCACCCATGGATCGAAAATCTCGATCTTGCAGATCGGACCGTCGTGCTTGCCCTGACGCGGCGTCATCAGCCGGTCGGTCCATGGCGTCCGGATTCGGCCGATGAACACAAGCCCCGCGTCAGTCGGCGGCGGCGGATTCACAGCGACCTCGCCGTCGCGGATTTCGTTATAGCGGACCATTTTGCTCACCGGCTTCTTGGACGTGGCCGGTAATGTAGCTCTGCTACGGAGGGGAGCAAGCGAGGTTAGCGAGAGCGCCGGCCTGTTGATCCGGCGCTCTCATCTTATTCGATCACCTTGCCGAACTTGTTCGACTTCGGGAACCCGTGCGCCAGACGGCCCGCATCGGCGCGATTACCCCGCCAATCGGCGAGTTCTTTCCACGTCGAACTCTGGTCGCGCCCCGCCGAGTCCTTCCAGGTCATGCCGTCCTTGGCGATGAAGGTCATGACATCGGACAGCTTGCCGCCGCTGTACTTCTGCAACCGCACGCCGCGCCCGCGCGCCATTTCGGGCACCTGCTCGAGCGGGAAAATCACCATCTTATGGTTGGTGCCGATCACCGCAACGGTATCGCCGCTCACTGTCGCAAGCGCCACCGCCTCGTTCGGCGCCGTCACATTGAGAACCTGCTTGCCCTTGCGGGTATTGGCCACGCAATCGTCTTCGTTGACGACAAAGCCCTGCCCGTCGCCGCTGGCCACGAGGAATTTCCGGCCGCCCTTCTGCACAAACATGGAAACGATATTGGCATCGCCCTCCATATCGATGGTCATGCGGATCGGATCGCCGTGACCCCGCCCGCCCGGCAACTTCTGCGCATCGAGCGTGTAGAAACGTCCGTTGCTGGCGAACAGCGTCAGCTTCGAGGTGCTCTCGGCAAAGAATGCAAAGCCGAGACGGTCGTCGGTCTTGAAGGCGAGATTTGAAAGATCCTCGACGTGACCTTTCAGCGTGCGCACCCAGCCCTTCTCGGAAACAACCACGGTGATCGGCTCGCGCTCGATCAACGCTTCCTCGATGGCGGCGAGATCATGCTCCGGCGCGTCGGCGAATTGCGTGCGCCGCTTGCCGAGCGGGGTTTTGGGGCCGAAGGTGTCGCGCACCTTCTTGACGCCTTCGGCGACCTTCTTCCACTGCTCCTCTTCGGACGCCAGAACGCCCTTGATGCCCTTCAACTCGTTGCGAAGATCCTTGTCCTCGCCGCGAATTTCCATTTCCTCCAGCTTGCGCAAGTTGCGCAGGCGCATGTTGAGAATGGAGTCGGCCTGAAGATCGGTGAGCTTGAAGGTCTTGATCAGCACCGGCTTTGGCTCATCCTCGGTGCGGATGATCTTGATCACCTTGTCGAGGTTCAGGTAGGCGATCAGGTAGCCGCCCAGCACCTCGAGGCGATGTTCGATCTGGTTCTTGCGATAATTGGAGCGCCGGATCAGCACATCGCGCAGATGGTCGAGCCATTCGCGCAGGCATTCGCCGAGGCCGAGCACCTTGGGAACGCGGCCCTTCACCAGCACGTTGAGGTTCAGCGGAATCTTGCTTTCAAGCTCGGTCTGCTTGAACAGCGTTTCCATCAGCACTTCAGGATCGACGTTACGCGACTTCGGCTCGATGACGATGCGCACGTCTTCCGCCGACTCGTCGCGAATGTCGCCGACCAGCAGCAGTTTCTTTTCGTTCAGCAGTTCGGCGATACGTTCGATCAGCCGCGACTTCTGCACCAGCCACGGAATTTCGGTAACGACGATGTTCCAGGTGCCGCGCGCGCCCTCTTCCTGGGCCCACTTCGCGCGCACGCGGAACGAACCGCGCCCGGTCGTATAGGCTTCGGCGATGCTTTCGTGGGAATCGACCACGATGCCGCCGGTCGGGAAATCCGGGCCCTTCACATATTTCAGAAGGCCGCGCGATTTGGTGTTCGGCTTGTCAATCAGATGCAGCGCAGCGTCACAGAGTTCCGCTGCGTTGTGCGGCGGGATCGAGGTCGCCATGCCGACCGCGATGCCCTGAGCGCCGTTGGCGAGCAGGTTCGGGAATGCACCCGGCAGCACGAACGGCTCTTTCGACTGGCCGTCGTAGTTGGGACGAAATTCGACCGCGTCCTCGTCGATGCCTTCGAGCAGTAGCCGCGCGACTTCCGTCATGCGCGCTTCGGTGTAGCGATAGGCGGCCGGATTATCGCCGTCGATGTTGCCGAAGTTGCCCTGCCCGTCGACCAGCGGATAACGCGACGAGAAATCCTGCGCGAGGCGCACCAGCGCGTCGTAGATCGACTGGTCGCCGTGCGGATGGAACGAGCCCATCACGTCGCCCACGATCTTGGCGGACTTCTTGAACGGCGTGCCGGGGTCGAGCCGCAGCAGCCGCATGCCGTACAGGATGCGGCGATGGACCGGCTTCAGGCCGTCGCGTGCGTCCGGCAGCGCACGATGCATGATGGTCGAGAGCGCATAGGCGAGATAGCGCTCTTCGAGCGCCTCGCGGAGTGCGACCTCCTGAACATCCATTGGCTCCGGTGGAATCAGTCTTTTGCCCATGGCAAGGGGTTAACGTCCCCGGGCAAATTGAACAACAAATGAATTAGGCGGACATCACCTGTTCGTAATTGTTCCGCCATAATTTGCCCTGCTACATCATGCGGATAGGTCTGGGTATGGGTCGGCCCGGGCCATCCTGATCAGCCGGTCAGCCGAACAGGCGAGCCGGTAACAGACCCCGGAGGGAACTGGAATGCGTCGTTTTGTTTTGGCGGCTGTGGCCGCGTTGGCGCTCATCGGCGCCGGTTTGTTTGCCGGAAGCCGGGCCGAGGCCATGCCGCTTGCCGGCGGTCTGGCCGGGGTTGCGACCGGGCAGGCTGAAACCGTCGCGGTGGTCTGCAACCCGGTGTGGAACGGCTATGCCTGGGTGCGCACCTGCTATCGGACCGCCCCGCGCTATTACGCGCCGCGCCCCTATTACGGTTATGGCTACGGCGGATATTATCGCCCGCGTGCGCGTTACTATCGCTATTATTGATTTTCGGTTTGTCGATAAGCGCAAACGGGCCGGAGCAATCCGGCCCGTTTTGTTTATTCGGCAACAGCCCTCACGCGCGGCCGGATCACCGCCGCAATGAAGCCGTCCCGCGCGTCCGAATGGCCCTGCCCCCGCGGCTCCAGCACATTGCGCAGCAGGAACAACCCGGTCAGCCGGAAGCCGTCCTCGATGTCCTGACCGGACCAGCCGTTGGCCCCGTCATCGCTCTCGCGCAGGAACGGCGGCAACCGCAACAGCCTGTCGCGCCACGGCTCGCCCGCCTGCCGGGAGACCGCCGCGCCCGACTTCGGCGAGACATAAATCAGATCGTTCACCGCGCCGCTCGCGGCGCAGGACGACAGGTCAAGGCCGAAGCCAAGCTCTGTCAGCATCGCCAGCTCGAACTTCACCAGTTGCACGCCCGCCATGCCCGCATCGTCGAAATCGTTGAGGATGGCTTCCAGCATCTCGTAGATATCTTCGTGCGGGTCCCGCTCGGGCAGCAGCCGCACCAGCGACGCCATATGCGTCACCCCGTAGACCGCATGCGGCGATCCGAACATCGTGGCCGCGCGCAACCGCGTGCCCTCGACGGCGTAGTATCCGAGATGCTCGTCGAGCCGCGCACGCCAGACCGCACTCACCGTATTTCCCGGCTGAAGCAGTGGGCGCATCCGTGAACCTGCGCCGCCGCGTACAAGTCCCAGATGACGGCCATGGCTGCGCGTCAGCAGTTCGACGATCGCGCTGGATTCGCCATGCCGCCGCACGCCCAGAACGATGCCTTCGTCAGTCCATTCCATGACCGAAGCTTACAGGATTCTGGGCTCATCCGCAGCAGCATGGCTGCGGAAAGCGCCGCCTATTCCGGCTGCCGGAACCAATCCTTGGCATCGCCGGTGAATGAGAACGACAGACCGAGCGCCGTCAGCGCTGTCGAAACGATGTCAACGAACGTGCTGAATTGCAGTCCGGTTTCGCCCATCGTCGTGACGATCGACGCCACAGACAGCATCAGCGCCACGACCAGGATCATCCGCGCCCAGCTTTTGCGCCGGTGCGCTGTGAGCCAGACGAGCTGGACAAATCCGAGCGTCATCATGACTGCGATGAAATTGACCGCCAGCTTCGTAGACTCGGTGACGTCATCCGGCATGCGATCCAGAAAGGCAGCCGAGAGCACGTCGATCAGCAGCGACAGATACAGCAGCACCTCGAAATAGAAGATGTTGGTCGGCACCTTGACGTCGGGTCCGGTCATCATTCCTTGGGAAACTCCAGCCCCATCTCTCGATAGCGCTCCGGGTCATCGCCCCAGCCGTCGCGCACCTTCACAAACAGAAACAGATGTACCGGCTGGCCGACGATCTCCGCGATCTCCTTGCGGGAATCTGCGCCGATTGCCTTGATCGTCGCGCCGCCCTTGCCGAGCACGATCTTGCGCTGGCTATCGCGCTCAACAAAAATCGTCTGCTCGATCCGCACCGATCCGTCCTTACGATCCTGCCAGGAATCCGTCTCCACAGTCGATTGATACGGCAGTTCCTGATGCAGATGACGGTAGATCTTTTCGCGCGTGATTTCCGCCGCGAGATGCCGCATCGGCGCGTCCGACATCTGGTCTTCGGGATAGTGGAACGGGCCAGGGGGCACGTCTCTGGCCAGAGCGCGGCGCAGATCGTCAACGCCGTCGCCTGATAGCGCCGAAACCATGAAGGTCTGCGTGAATTTCAATCGTTCGTTGGCCTTCTGGGCCAGCGCCAGCAGCTTTTCGCGCGGCACCAGATCGATCTTGTTCAGCACCAGAACTTTCGGATGATTGACGGATTCGAGCTTGCTCAGGATCGCGTCAGCTTCGTCATCAATGCCGGCACGCGCATCGATCAGCGCGCAAACCAGGTCGGCGTCATGCGCGCCGCTCCATGCGGTGGACACCATCGCGCGATCGAGGCGGCGCTTGGGCGCGAAGATGCCCGGCGTATCGACAAGAATGATCTGCGCATTGTCTTCGATCACAATACCGCGGATCAGCGCGCGCGTGGTCTGCACCTTCTTCGAGACAATCGTGACCTTCGATCCGACCAGCGCATTGACCAGCGTCGACTTGCCGACATTCGGCGCGCCGATCAGCGCGACGAAGCCGCAGCGCGTCTCGCGGGGTGAATTCTCTTGCAGTTCGTCAGGCATCATTGCCGCCCGTCACGCCTTCCCGTTTCAGCAGCGCTGTCGCCGCAAGCTTCTCCGCGGCACGCTTGCTGCCGCCAACACCTTCCGCCGGGGTCAGTCCCGGCAATTCCACAGCGACGCGAAACTGCGGATCGTGGTGCGGGCCGGTCCGTTCGACCTCACGATAGACCGGCGTCGGCAATCCCTTGCCCTGCGCCCATTCCTGCAAAATCGTTTTCGGATCACGCAGTGGGCGAACGGGCTTGCGCATCCGCTCGGTCCAGTTGCGCTCGACGAATTGCGCCGCCGCCGCATAGCCGCCGTCGAGGAACACGGCGCCGATCACAGCTTCGCAGATATCCCCCAGCACCGAATTCCGCAACCGTGCCCCGGCGCCAGCGCCCACCGATCCGAGCTTGATGGCTTCATCCAGCCCAAGCGACTTGGCGACATCGGCGCAGGCTTCGCGGCGCACCAGATCGGCGAGACGCTTCGACAATTCGCCTTCGTCCGCCTTCGGGAACGCCCGATAGAGCATGTCCGAAACGATCAGGCCCAAAACGTGATCGCCGAGAAACTCCAGCCGCTGATAGCTGTCGCCGCGGCGAGCGGACTTCAGTGCCGAGACATGGGTGAAAGCAGTCGCCAGCAGCGCGGGATCGGCGAACGTGTGCCCGATCCGCTCTTCGATAATCTTGGCGGCGGCCTTTGCGCTCGGCCTGCGCGCTTTTTTCTTCGCAGACTTGATCTCCACGGCGCCAGCGCTCGCGGCGTCGTCTGTGTTCGGGGGAGTTTTGGCGACTGCGGGGTCGCCGCTCATCGCACAATAGAGAAAATGCGATTCCAGCGCACCGAAACCGGCCAGCGCCAGAACTGCCAGGCCTGTTCGCCCTCGGCAATGGAGAAGAAGATCATCTGCGCCCGGCCGATCAGGTTTTCCGCCGGCACATAACCCACCGCTGACAGGACACGGCTGTCGGTGGAGTTGTCACGGTTGTCACCCATCATGAAGAAGTGGCCGGGCGGCACCGTGTAGACGTTGGTGTTGTCGTAGAAACCGTTATCAACACAATCAAGCGACTTGTAGCTCACGCCGTTCGGCAGCGTTTCCTTCCACTGCTTGACGCGCGCCGTGGCATCCGAGCCGCACGGATCTTCGCCAACGAAGTCCGGAAGCCGTTCACGCTCCACCGGCTTGTCGTTGATGTACAGAAGCCCTTCCTTCATCTGGATGCGGTCGCCCGGCAATCCGATGACGCGCTTGATGTAGTCGGTGGTGTCGTCCTTCGGCAGACGGAACACGACGATGTCGCCGCGGGCGGGATCGGAGCCGAAAATGCGGCCGGAGAAGAGCCGTGGCGACAGCGGGATCGAATAGTGGCTGTAGCCGTATGAGTACTTCGAGACGAACAGGTAGTCGCCGACCAGCAGCGTCGCCTTCATCGATCCCGATGGAATGTTGAAAGGCTGAAACAGGAAGGTCCGGATCACCAGCGCAATAATGAGCGCGTGAATGACGACGCGGACGGTCTCGCCGACGCCGCCTTCGGATTTGGCCGGTGTTGTCACGCTCATCTGCTCTTTCGAATCCTGGTTTTTCATGCCTCGGAACTGGACCTTTGTGCCCATCAGAGGCGAAGACGCCGCCCAAATCACCCGCGCGGGTTTTAGACCGTTGTCGCAAGGGGTGCAATCAACGGGCTCATGAAAACTTGCTAATCATCTGACAGTTCAATGAATTTTAGATTTTTGAGCAATTCGGAACCGTGCCCCCAGGAGGCTCAGACCTTGGCGGCCGGGACGGCCGAAATGATGACAAACGCCTGCGCGAGCGGCCAGTCATCGGTAATTGTGAGGTCAATCCGGGCCTCATGCCCCGGGGGAAGCAGGGATTCGAGCCGCGCCAGGGCTCCGCCGGTCAGTTTCATGGTCGGACGGCCGCCCGGCAGGTTGACCACCCCCATGTCCCGCCACCACACCCCGCGCCGGATGCCGGTGCCCAGCGCTTTCGAGCAGGCCTCCTTGGCAGCGAACCGCTTGGCGTAGGTCGCCCAGATCAGTTTGGGCATCTTGGAGCGCCGCTCCGCCTTGGCCCGCTCAGCCTCTGTGAAAATCCGGTCGATAAACCGGTCGCCGTGACGTCCGATCACCTTCTCGATGCGCGTGATGTCGATGACGTCCGACCCGATGCCGATGATCATGATCTCACATGACCCCGGAGCGACTTTCTCCCGCGGTCCATCGCCGCGCGCATATCGCGAACGGTTTGCGGCAGGCCGACGAACATCGCCTCCCCCATCATGAAATGCCCGATGTTGAGTTCGACGATCTCCGGCAGCGCGGAAATGGTTTCCGCCGTGACGTAATCGAGGCCATGCCCGGCATGGACTTCAAGCCCCGCAGACTGAGCGAGCCTGGCGCCGGTGACGATGCGCTGCCATTCGGCTTCGGCTTTTTGTTTCTGCCCCTCGACCACGGCGTCGCACCAAGCGCCGACGTGGATCTCGATCACAGGCGACTTCAATTTGGCGGCCATTTCGATCTGGGCCGGATCGGCAGCAATGAACAAGGACACGCGAATACCGGCGTCGGTCAGCCGCGCGATGAAAGGACCAAGCGCATCGCGCTGCCCCACCACATCCAGTCCGCCCTCAGTCGTCACTTCCGTGCGCCGTTCCGGCACGAGGCATGCCGCATGCGGCTTTGTCGCGAGCGCGATTTGCAGCATCTCGGCCGTTGCGGCCATTTCAAAGTTCAGCGGCTTGGAGATTTCGGCCTTCAGCCGCGCCATGTCGTCATCGCGGATATGGCGGCGATCCTCGCGCAGATGCGCGGTGATGCCGTCTGCGCCCGCTTCGATCGCGAGTAGCGCAGCGCGTACCGGATCCGGCGTGCGTCCGCCGCGCGCGTTGCGCAGGGTCGCGACGTGATCGACATTGACCCCGAGACGAAGCGGCGGAATTGCGGGCATGGAAAACCTGAAGTGATGCGGTTAGCCGTTGATGCGGTCGACGCTGGCGACGACCGCCTTGGCGCGAAGCTGAGCGATAATACCGTTCAAATGTTTCAGGTCATAGACCTCAAGATCGATGGTGAGCTCTGTGAAATCAGGAGAGCGGCGGCTCATGCTGATGTTGTCGATGTTGCCGTCATGTTCCGCGATCACCGACGCGACTTGCGCAAGACTGCCCGGCTCGTTGACGTTCTGCACGTGCAGCCGCGCCGGAAAGCGCCGCGGCGTTGCTTCGTCGGTGTCCCACCGGACGTCGAGCCATCGTTCCGGCTCCTCCTCGAAATCCTTCAGTGCGGGCGACTGGATCGGATAGATCGTAATGCCCTCACCCGGCGTCACGATGCCGACGATCCGGTCGCCCGGCACGGCGCCGCCGTTCGGCGCGAACTTCACCGGCAGATCGCTATTGATGCCGCGGATCGGAATTGCATTCGACGCCTTTGCGTCGCCTGACGGTTTGGGCTTGGCGCCCGCGGTTTTCTTGCCGCTGAGGCGCGCCTCTTCCTTGTAGTCAGGATACATCGCGCGCGCGACGTCCGACGCCTTCATCTCACCGCGTCCCACCGCCGCCATCACGTCGTCGATGGATGACCGCGCAAGGCGCGGAAGCGCGCCCTTCAGCTTGTCGTCGGCGTAGACGATCTTGGCTCGCATAAACAGGCGCTCGACAATACGCCGGCCGAGACCCGCATACTGATCGCGCACGGCGGTGCGGGTGGCGCGGCGGATCGCGGCCTTGGCTTTGCCGGTGACCGCGAGAGATTCCCATGCCGTCGGCGGCGCCGACTGCGCCTGCGACGTGAGGACTTCCACTTCGTCGCCGTTCTGCAATTCCGACGACAGCGGCGCGAACTTGCCGTTGATCTTGCAGCCGACGGCGCTGTTGCCGACATCGGTGTGCACTGCGTAGGCGAAGTCGATCACATTGGCATGACGCGGCAGCGCGATCAGCTTTCCCTTCGGCGTGAAGCAGAACACCTGATCGTGGAATAGCTCCATCTTGGTGTGTTCAAGGAATTCTTCCGGGTTGGCGCTTTCCGACAGAACCTCGACGGTGTGGCGCAGCCACGCGAACGCGTTCGACTCCAGCTTGAGCCGCTCGGTGGGAGAGCCGACGCCATCCTTGTAGATGGCGTGAGCCGCGATACCGTACTCGTTGACCCGGTTCATCTCCTCGGTGCGGATTTGCAGTTCGACGCGCTGTTTGCCGGGACCGATCACCGTGGTGTGGATCGAACGATAATCATTCTGCTTGGGCGTCGAGATGTAATCCTTGAACCGTCCGGGCACCACCGGCCACGTCGTATGCACGATGCCGACGGTGCGATAGACTTCCGCGATGCTGTTGACGATGATGCGGAATCCGAAGATGTCGGACAACTGTTCGAAGCCGACGGATTTGCGCTCCATCTTCATCCAGATCGAGAACGGCTGCTTGCGCCGCCCCTTCACTTGCGCATTCACGCCGTTCTTGGCGAGCTTGGCGGAAAGCTGGGCTTCAATTTCGCCGATCAGATTGCGGTCGCGCTCCTCAAGCGCATCCAGGCGCTGCACCACGACGGCGTGCGCCTCGGGATCGATCACCTTGAACGCGAGGTCTTCCAGCTCCTCGCGCATTTCCTGCATACCCATGCGGCCGGCGAGCGGCGCATAGATATCGAGGGTCTCTTCCGCAATCCTGTGCCGCGACGCCGGGGGCACGAATTCCAGCGTGCGCATGTTGTGCAAGCGGTCAGCGAGCTTGATGAGCAACACGCGCACATCGTCGGCGATCGCCAGCAGCAGCTTGCGCAGGTTCTCGGCCTGCTTCGCTTCGCGCGACACCAGTTCGAGCCGCTTCAGCTTGGTCAGCCCATCCACCAGCGCACCGATTTCGGAGCCGAACATCTGGTCGATCTCGGCGCGGGTCGATTCGGTATCTTCGATGGTGTCGTGAAGCAGCGCCGCGACAATTGTGGCGTCGTCCAGCTTCAGGTTGGTGAGGATCGCGGCGACCTCAAGAGGATGCGAAAAGTAAGGGTCGCCAGAGGCGCGCTTCTGCTCGCCATGAGCCATCATGGCGTAGACATAGGCCCGGTTGAGCAGGTCTTCGTCGGTGTTCGGATTATAGGCGCGGACCCGGTCCACCAGGTCGTACTGGCGCATCATTTTGGTCCGGACGGGCTTTTTGGCCGGCAGCGGCGGGGGCTCAGCCGGGGCCGTCGCCGCCGCTTCGGTCGCCGCTTGCATTTGGGGCTGATTTCGCCGCCAGATCGCCATTCTGCTTGCCTGCCTTATTGGCGGCCCTCGAAAAGGAACCGCCATTCACAATATCGCCCGCTCGCCGATAATCGCAAGGAAGACACTAAAAATATCAATAAATGCAAAGGCCCGGACAATCTGCCCGGGCCTTTGGGAAAAACAGTGAAGAACGCTGGAAAGCCGGTCCGATGGACGACCTTATTCGTCTTCCTCGGGCTGCTCCTCAGGCGGAGCAAGGCCTTCCAGACCCTTCAAAAGCTCTTCTTCCGTCATGCGCTCGACGGCCACTTCGGTGTCGTCGGCGTCAACGGAGGCGCCGGCGGAGCCGATCAGCGGCACTGTATCGGGTTCCGGCTCGTCCACTTCGACGAATTTCTGCAGGGAATGGACCAGTTCTTCCCGCAAATCCTCGGGAGAAATGGTCGTATCAGCGATTTCACGTAGCGAAACCACTGGATTCTTGTCATTATCCCGGTCGATGGTCAGGGGCGACCCTGAGGAAATCATCCGCGCACGGTGTGCGGCCAGCAATACGAGGTCGAACCGGTTGTCGACCTTATCGATACAATCTTCAACAGTGACGCGCGCCATCGGCTGCCGCTCCGGGTCTGGATCTGAGAATATGTCGCTATGCGCGCTAGGTATAGCGACCAGCGCCTTTTCGCAAGCATGTTTTTCGGATTGGTCCGTAAATCGCCGTTGCCGGAAGGGCCCCGCCAGAGCATAGCTGAGGGTCAAATAGTCCCATGGACAAGAAATCGCTTCATTGCTTCATCACGGTGTACGGCGATCTGCGCCGCTGCTTCAGCCGCGCGGAATATTTGCGTCCTTTATCCTCTCTAAACCTTCTAGCGAATAACAACTGAATTGAATGGGAATGCGCGGTGATGGATACGCGCCAAGAATACATGCGATAACAACGATGCGAGTAAAAACTGATGCCTTCTGCCACGAACAAGATCGCGCTGTTTATTGACGGTGCAAACCTTTACGCAACAGCGAAGACCCTTGGTTTCGACATAGATTATAAGCGGCTGCTCCTTGAATTTCAGAGTCGTGGCACTCTCGTTCGGGCATTCTACTACACGGCCATCATCGAGGATCAGGAATACTCGTCGATCCGTCCGCTGATCGATTGGCTCGATTACAATGGCTATACGGTCGTGACCAAGGCAACGAAGGAATTCATCGACGCCTCCGGACGCCGCAAGGTCAAGGGCAACATGGACATCGAACTTGCCGTCGATGCCATGGAGCTGGCTGAAAACATCGACCAGATGGTGCTGTTCTCGGGCGACGGCGATTTCCGCTCGCTGGTCGAGGCCGTGCAGCGCCGCGGCGTTCGCGTGACGGTCGTTTCCACAATCGCCAGCCAGCCCCCGATGATCGCAGACGAATTGCGCCGCCAGGCGGATGTCTTTACTGATCTGGTCCAGCTACAAGCAAAGCTTGGCCGCGACCCGAGCGAGCGCCCTGCTCCTCGCGAACCGCGCGAACCTCGTCAGCACACGCCGCAATTCCTGCAGCGGGCGACGACCAGCTCAATGGCGCCAAGGGGCGATGACGAATTCGACGATTGAGCAGAAAACCAAGGAGAGCCGGCGCAGTAGCGCCGGCCCTTCCTCTTCTGTTTCAGGGCAGTCGAACGAACCCGGCCCGGATTGCCCGCTCTGCCCCCGCCTGAAAGACTATCGTGAAGCCAACCGCGCGCAGCACCCGCATTGGTTTAACGCACCCGTTTACTCTTTTGGACCGATCGACGCACAGCTTCTGATCGTAGGGCTCGCGCCCGGTCTTCAGGGTGCCAACCGCACGGGAAGGCCCTTTACAGGGGATTTTGCCGGCGACCTTCTTTACGCGACGCTGCTCGATACCGGTTTTGCGCAGGGTTCATACGAGGCGCGCCCCGACGACGGGCTGACGCTGATGGATTGCCGCATCACCAATGCGGTGCGCTGCGTGCCGCCGCAGAACAAACCCCTGCCTGCTGAAATCAAGACGTGCCGCCCATTCTTCAATGCAACGCTGGACGAGATGCCGCGCCTGCGTGCAGTCGTCATGCTCGGCCGTGTGGCACATGATACGACGTTGAAGACGCTCGGCGTTCGCGCAGCGGATGCGCCCTTCGCCCACGGCGCGCAGCATCAGACTGGCTCTCTTCGGCTGTTCGACAGCTATCACTGCTCCCGCTACAACACGAACACAGGCGTTCTCACGCCCCAGATGTTCAGGGCGGTGTTTGCCAGCGTGCAGAACTATCTGGGCTAGCGCGGATTGGCCTGCAGCCAGGCCAGCACATCACCCGCATTCCGGTCCGGCGGAAACACCGGATAGAACACGTGAGTGATCGTCGCGTCGTCGACGATCATCGCAAGCCGCTTGATCAGCGTCAGTCCGGCGACGTCCATCGACGGCAGCTTCAGCGCGCGGGTCAACTCAAGATCGCTATCCGACAGAACCTGAAACGGCACATGCAGCCGCTCGACCATGTCGCGCTGATAGGCACTGTCCTGCGTGGAAACCCCGAACACGTGCTGGGCGCCCGCATCTTTCAGATCCTTGAACAGATCGCGGAAGGCACACGTCTGCGGCGTGCAGCCGCGCGCGCCGGGGATCATGTCCCAGTCATCGACGAGGCTGATCTTGCCGGGCTCTCCCGTGCGCGGATAGGCGAACAGCACCACCCGCCTCGGCAGCGATGCCAGCTTGACCGATGATCCATCGGTGGCCGGCAGCACAACTGGCGGCATTTTCATGCCGATCAGATGCTGCGCCGCGCCGTCGTCGACAGGCGCCGGGATCTTGCTCCAGTCCACATCCATCAAGTTCGGCTGATTCATCGCAGTATCCTTTGCATCCTCGAAGCTGAGCTATCCGAGAACATTAGCCCTTTCGGCGTTAACCTCGTGCTCTCAGCAAGCGGCCCTTCTCGCGCGCCCAGTCACGCTTCTTCTCGGTGTCGCGTTTATCGTGCAGCTTCTTGCCCTTCGCGAGAGCCAGTTGAAGCTTCACCTTGCCGCGCTCGTTGAAATACATCTTGAGCGGAATGAGCGTCATTCCCTCGCGCTCGATCGCACCGATCAGCTTGTTGATCTGCTTCTTGTGCAGCAGCAGTTTGCGGTCCCGCTTCGGTTCATGGTTGAAGCGGTTGGCTTGCAGATATTCCGGGATGTTGGCGTTGACGAGCCAGATTTCGCCGTCCTTGGAATCCGCATAGGACTCCGCAATCGTGGTCTTGCCGTTACGCGTCGACTTGACCTCGGTGCCGGTCAGCACGATGCCCGCCTCGACGGTGTCCTCGATGGCGTAATTGAACCGCGCCTTGCGGTTCTCGGCGATGACCTTGATCGTGGGTTCTTTTTTCTCGGCCATCAGGTGCCTCGGTGCGCATACACGCGAAAAATACGGCTCGCGTGAACACGCAATCCTTCAGTACGGCTGACGGCGCTGAGAGCTTGCCCCGTCAGAATGTCTGCTGGTGACAGATAGTGATTTATTTCGCTTTCAGAAGATCGCGGATTTCGGTCAGCAGCTGCTGGTCCTTGCTCATGGCCGCAGGTTCGGGCGCCGCTTCCTGCTTCGCCTTCAACTGGTTCATCAGACGGATGACCAGAAACAGGACGAATGCGACGATAATGAAGTTCAGCGTCAACGTGAGGAAACTGCCCCATGCCAGCACCGCGCCCTGTTTCTTGGCGTCAGCCAGGTTGGTTGCCGTGACCGACTTGGACAGGCCAGTGAAGTAATTCGAGAAATCGAGCCCGCCTGTCACCGCGCCGATGATCGGCATGATGATGTCCGCCACCAGAGAGTTAACGATGGCTCCGAACGCCGCGCCGATGATGACGCCGACCGCGAGATCGACGACGTTGCCTTTCAGGGCAAATTTCTTGAACTCCTCAAGCATCGGCTCATTCCCTTTCCAAGATCGTCAGTTGAGCAATCCGGCATACACCATCGCGTCATGAATGACCTTGCCGGTCGGCGGCGTGACCGGCACCAGCGGCAGGCGCACCTCTTCATGCACGCGGCCCAGCAGCTTGAGGCCATGCTTGGCGCCCGCAAGACCCGGCTCCTTGAAGATTGCGTCGTGCAGCGGTGTCAGCCGGTCCTGGATCTTGAGCGCGGCCGCATAGTCTCCCTTCAACACGGCGACCATCAGGTCGGCGCACTGTTTGGGCGCCACGTTGGCGACGACGGAAATGCAGCCGTGCCCGCCCGCCGCCATATAGGCGAGCGCGGTCATGTCCTCACCCGAGAGCTGGATGAAATCTGGCCCCATGGCGTGGCGCTGCTGCGACACGCGTGCGAGATTGGCGGTGGCATCCTTCACGCCGGCGATGTTCTTCAGCTCAAACAGCCTTGTCATGGTCTCGACCGACAGATCGACGACCGAACGCGGCGGAATGTTGTAGATGATGATCGGAATCCCGATCGCGTCGTTCACCGCCTTGAAGTGATGATACATCCCCTCCTGCGTCGGCTTGTTGTAGTAGGGCGTCACCACCAGCACGGCATCGGCGCCCGCCTTCTCGGCGTGCTTCGCCAGAGCCACAGCTTCCCGCGTCGAGTTCGAGCCGGCGCCGGCGATAACCGGAACGCGCCCCTTCGCCTCCGCGACGCACCACTCGGTGACCTTGTTGTGCTCTTCGTGGCTCAGGGTCGGGCTTTCACCGGTGGTTCCAACCGGAACCAGACCGTGCGATCCCTGCTCGATCTGCCAGTTCACGAGCGCGCGCAGCCCGCCCTCGTCCAATGCACCGTTTTTGAACGGCGTAACCAAGGCGGTAAGGGACCCCCTGAAATTCGTCTTGGTGGCCATTGCTCTGTCTCCGAACGCTTCGCACGCTGCGATTAATGATTGATACCGAGTCCCGGAACGCGATGAAAGTCCCGGACAATATCGACCGCCCCGGAGCCAGGAACGCCCCGTATCAGCCGCTATTTTGCCGCGGTGTTGCGGCATTGTGCCTGTTCTAACACATTTGGTGTTTTGTCCACATATTCAATGAACTACACCTGAAGGCGAAGGTCTTGAATGATTCGCCGCATAGGCCGCCCGTGATGCCATTTGCTCCTTCATCTGCGGGATCAGCCCGGCTGTTGCGCTGGAGTGCTGCACTCTTCGGCGCTGGCGCGATTGCGCTGGTTTCATATGCCGCGTCCGCCGTTCCGCTGCCGAAGCCCCGGCCGATCTCCCGCCAGGCGCCGCAGGCCGCTCCGGCAAAACCGGATCAGCAAAAGGCCTCGGCTTCTGCAACAGCCACGCCGGCCGCGCCTGCGCCGAAAGCTCTGGCCGCGCGCCCTGCGCCGCCCCGAAAGCCGTCGGTGGCGCTGGCGCTGTCGAGCACATCGTCCACGTCAAAGGCCGACATGGATACGCTCGAGCAGATCATTGATCTCGTGCGTAAACGGAAGCCGGCCGATGCCACGCAGCTTCAGGCTTCGCTCTCCGACCCCGTTGCGCGCAAGCTTTCCGAATGGCTGATCCTGCGCAGCGACGACAATGGTGCGCCTGTCGAACGTTATCGCGACTTCATTGCGGAAAATCCGAGTTGGCCCAGCGTGACGTTCCTGCGCCGCCGCGGCGAAGCAGCTTTATGGGACGACAAGCGCGACGATTCCACCGTCCTCGCGTTCTTCAATGGCGAACAGCCGATCTCCGCCAAGGGCCGGTTCATGCTCGCCCGCGCGCTGCTGGCCCGCGGCGATCGCGCAAGTGCCGAACGGCTGGTGCGCGAAGCGTGGCGCGGCGATCCATTCTCGTCTGACACCGAAGACACCGCGTTTGAGCGGTTCGGCACGCTGCTGACTCCCGGCGACATCAAGATCCGGATGGATATGCTGCTGTATAGCGGCGACAACGCGGAAGCCGCGTTGCGCTCCGCCAGACGGCTCGGCAGCGGCCATATCGCGCTGGCAAAGGCGCGTATCGCCCTCAACAAAAAGGCCTCGAATGCGAAGGCCCTGCTCGATGCGGTACCAAGCGACCTGCACAACGACCCGCTGTATCTTTTCAGCAAGGCACAATGGCTGCGGCGCGAGGACAAATTCCAGGAAGCCGCACGCGCCATGCAAGCAGCGCCCCGCGATCCGGCACGGCTGGTGAATGCAGACGAGTGGTGGATCGAGCGGCGTCTGTTGGCGCGCAAACTGCTCGACACCAATGAGCCTCGCCTCGCCTATGCTGTCGCACGCGATGCATCGCTGCCCGCGCGCGATATTTACAAAACGGAATCGGAATTCACCGCCGGCTGGATCGCACTGAGGTTTCTCAACGATCCGAATCTCGCAGCCCAGCACTTTGCGCGCATCGGGGTCGGCAGCGTCAATCCGACGGCGCTGGCCCGCGCCGGTTACTGGCAGGGCCGCGCGGCGGAAGCCGCCGGGCGCCCGCAGGAGGCGCGCAACGCCTATGAATCAGCCGCGGCGCAATCGACCAGCTATTACGGCCAGCTCGCCCGCGCGAAGCTTGGGCTGCCGCAGATCGCACTGAACGGCGTGCCCGGCCGTTCGCGTGGCGGAGAGCGGCTGGAGGTCGTTCGTGCCGTCGAGCTTCTTTACGCCCTGGATGAGCGCGAGATCGCCATCCCCATCCTCGCCGATATGGGCGAGCGCGCCGACATGGACGGCCTGCTCGCGCTTTGCGAACTGACCCAGCGTCACAACGACGCGCGAGGCATGCTGCTCGTCGGCAAGGCTGCGTTGAACCGCGGCATGCCGTTCGACCATTACGCCTATCCGGTGATCGGAATCCCGCCCTACAAGGATTTCGGGCCTGAGGTTGAGAAGGCGATCGTTTACGCCATCGCCCGGCAGGAAAGCGCGTTCAATCCCTCTGTGGTGTCACCAGCGCAGGCTTATGGCCTGATGCAGGTCACGCCTGCCGCCGGCAAATACGTCGCCAAACGGCACGGCGCGACATTCGATCTCGCCAGGCTGAAAACCGATTCCGCCTACAATGCGGCGTTTGGCGCCGCCGAACTCGGCGGCCTGATCGAAGATTATCGCGGCTCCTACATCATGACCTTCGCCGGCTACAATGCCGGGCGCGGCAGCGTGCGCAAATGGATCGAGCGTTACGGCGATCCCCGCGATCCCAAGGTGGACGCAGTGGATTGGGTCGAGCAGATTCCGTTCTCCGAAACCCGCAATTACGTTCAGCGCATCATGGAGAACCTGCAGGTTTACCGCGCACGGTTTGGCGGCGGCAGCAAGCTGCTGATCGAGGCGGACTTGCGCCGCGGTGCGGGTGCGGAATGATTGAGGCGTAATTGCCCGCAGTTCTCTGCCGGATTCATCACCGGGCTTGACCCGGTGACCCATCTCAAGAAAACTTTCGGCCCAATAGACCGCCAGCCTCCGGTGGCTCGGCTGCATCACGCCTGTTCGCAAGGAACGTTATGTCCGCACAATTTCGCGACGTCTTCTGCCAGTCAGCCGACGGGCTGAAACTCCATGCCAAGGTCATCGGCCCCGATAACAGCGCCGCATTGCCTGTGTTTTGCGTGCCGGGCCTGACACGCACCACCGACGACTTCAATGAGATCGCGATCGCTCTGGCCACCAATCCCGGAACACCACGCAAGGTGGTGGCCATCGATCTGCGCGGACGGGGTCTGTCGGACTACGATACGGACCCGGCCAAGTATTCGGTCCCTGTCGAACTGGGTGACGTGCTGACCATGGCGACCTCGCTGGGGATATCGCGCACGATCATGCTCGGCACATCCCGTGGCGGCCTGATCTCCATGGCGCTGGCGGCGGCACAGCCCCAATTGCTGGCCGGCGTGATTCTGAACGATATCGGCCCGGAGCTCGATATCCGCGGTCTGATGAAGATCAAGGGGTACCTCGCCTCTCCACCTCCCGTAACGACTTGGGATGAAGGCGCGCGCGGCATGAGAGACCTGTTCGGCGGCGTGTTTCCCTCGCTCACCGACGCCGACTGGATGGCGTGGGCGCGCCGCGCGTTCCGGGAGAAAGCCGGCGGCGGACTGGAGCGCACCTACGACCTCAACATCGCGCGCACGCTGGATGGTCTCGACCCGGCAAGTCCGTTGCCGCAGGTTTGGGAGCTGTTCGACAAACTCGCCGGCATTCCACTGATGCTGATCCATGGGGAATTGTCTGACCTGCTCTCGCCTCAGGGGGTGCAGGATATGATCACCCGGCGGCCGGACATCGATCTGGTCAAGGTGGCCGACCAGGGTCATGCGCCCCTGCTGGCAGACAAGCCAACGATGGATCGCATCATCGCGTTCTGCGCCCGATGTGATGGGGCATAACGGCCCGCGCCTTCACAACAGAAGTCTTTCATAACCCTCGCGTCGTCCCGGCGAAAGCCGGGACCCATACGCCCTGAGTTCTTGGTTGTGGGTGATGCCGGAGCGATCCTGCCGCCTTCACGGCGTCGGGTGGTTATGGGTCCCCGCTTTCGCGGGGACGACACAGGTAGTTTTGGCAAGCACTCTGTCATCGCCTCTCGTTCGGGAAAGAAGATTGCACGACAAAAAACCCCCGGCAGTTTCCTGCCGGGGGTTCTTTAGTTCAGGTAACAATCGCCGTTAGGCGGTTGCTATTACCAGGTGCGGCGAACGCGGAGGCTGCCGGAGTAGATGCCCTGGTCCTTGTAGTCGTACACGCCGATTGGCTTGAAGCCGCCGATGCCATTGGCAACGGTCACGTTCAGCGAACCGGTGTTGGACTGGTCGATCATGGTGTACATGAATTCGCCCGAGAACGTCAGGTTCTGGACAGGGGTCCAGGCGGTACGGGTGCCGATCTGCCAGATCGCGAAGTCAGGGTTACAGGTGTAACCGTTGATCTGGTTACCAGCGCCGCCAGCTGAGTTCGTGCGAGCGTTGCAGATCGCAACCGAGGCGTTGTTGTTGTAGTCAACCTTGGTGTAGCTGCCGAACACGCTGGTTTCCCAGTTCGGGGTCCAGTTGTGAACGTAACCACCGCGGAAGCCCCAAACCTTGGTCTTCTCGATGCCGCTGCCGTTGGTGTAAACACCATCGTACAGGTTGACAGCCGCGAACGACTGGTAGCTGCCAGCGAAGTTCGTGTCGCCGCTGAACTTGTCGAAGGTGTTGGCGGTAACGCCGCCGATCACGTACTTCGGAGCGCCGTCCGAGTAGGTGAAGTCCAACGAGATCTTGTCGCCAGGACCCGTCGGAATCTGCTTCAGCTGCAGACCGCCAGCGATGGCCCAGCCCCAGGCATCGCCCGGATGACCGAGAGGCTCGGTTCCGATAACGCCAGCAGGCGTAGCATAGTAGTTGGCCGAAACGTTGTGGACGGCGCCCGACAACTGGGCGGTGAAGGCCGCCTGGTCGAGACGGATGTTGCCGACGAAGTCAGGTGCGTGCTGACCACCGGTACCGTTCTGAGCAGCGGTGATCGTACCGTTGCCGAGATAAGCCAAGGTTGCAGCAGACTGAGCAGCCACAGGGAAGGCACTTGCGTTCAGCACCGGAGCGCGGGTGATGACCTTGTTGTCTTCGACCGAGACTTCAGCCGACAGGCCGTTACCGAACTGCCAGGTGTAGGCAGCCTTGGTGATGCCGGTCAGGTTGTCCGAACCGCCCAGGAGGAACGAGGTGTTGTTGTTCGCACCAACCGAAGCCCAAGGGGTCTGGAAGGTCGAAGCGGCCTTACCGAAGGTGAAGCCGGCGAACTGGATGAAGCCGTAGTCCATCGTCAGGTTACCCGACGACGGGCCGAAGCCGGTCGAATGCTCGAAGTTGCTCGACCAGTAGGTACGAACAACGCCGTATTCGGTGGCGGTGCGGGTGTCGATGTTCAGCTGAACGCGCGAACGGGTGGTGAAGTAGTCCGAGTTACGGCTGCCCGTACCGAACACGCCAGCACCAGCGGTGCCTGCGGTTTCATCCCACGCTGGCTTGTTGTAGTTGCCGGCGTTGATGTTGGCGTCAGCCTGGACGTAGCCGCCCAGCTTGATGCAGGTGTCGGTGCCGGGGATGTAGTAGAAACCGGCGCCGTAAAGGGAGCAGATCTTCACGTACTGAACGGCTTTCGCCTTGACGGGAAGATCGGCTGCCTGTGCTCCAGCGGATGCTGCGATAACCGCAGCCGATCCGAGGATAAGGCTCTTAATGGTGCTCATAAAACCTCCAAGTTTTGCTCTCTAGGGAAGGTTCCAGGCCGGTGGTGTAAGTCACACCACATGGTAGGTTCCCTTGATCCCCGCTAACCGCCCGGTCGCCTCGCGCCTTCGGACACTCCCGCATGAACGCGAGCGACTTAAGCGAAACTCCCAAACGGGACGACCTCGGGATGCCCCCCTCCGTCGCTTCGATGACCATTGCCCAACAGTCGTAATCACGCAACAAAGGACCGCCTTGAAACGGTGCTGTTCCGGCCGTTTTTAGGGAGGTGTTGCACAAATAGCACGCAAAATCCCCCATGGAACATCTGTAAGCGGCTGGAAACGTTGTATTTTTGCGGTTGCCCCAAAATGTTCCGCTGGAACGCGGATGTGGCAGCGCAAACGGCCCTAGCGCCCCTTGAGGCTGTGAATTCGTCGAATCGCTGACACAAAAAAAAGTCAGCCATGCCCGCCTCTGTCGCACGCGAAATCCAGCAAAATGGGCGGCCGTTAAATCCGTGTTCCCCAACATTTTAGGCTGCCACAGCGCATTTGGCGGCCTTCGGCCGGCTCGGAACCGCGTTGAGGAAACCGAAGACATTATAGAGTGAGAGAAAGGAGCGGCCCGAACGGATCTGATTGGGGCCAAATCGGGGAAAATTCCTCAGCGACTTGCGGCGCGTGACCGCGTAAGGCATATCGAGCCTGTGGAGACGTGGCCGAGCGGCTGAAGGCACTCGTTTGCTAAATGAGCATACCTTGAAAAGGGTATCGAGGGTTCGAATCCCTCCGTCTCCGCCACCCACATTCAAATCATCGACGTCACCAGATGAACCGCCGGCGAACTCGCATCAATGGCGAGATACATCGCGCCGGGTAGACGGAATTTTCGGAACACTTCGAAGCCGGGACTCAAAGGCGACGTCTGTGCGCGAGTGACAGATCACCGATCGCAAAAGCGTAGCGACAAATCACAGCAACGAGTACGCGAAAATGTCGATAAATGGCGGACTTCTTAGCGAGTCACCTTAGTGCGCCGCCATCCATGCCCGAGCTTCACGCTGGGCAGTTGCGATCTCGACATCCGACATCAAGCCTGCGATTTCCTGGCGCAGGGAAATGGCATCCACCCTGCCCTTGAGCGCGGCGAGATTGAACCATTTGTGCGCGGCGACCAGGTCTATCAGGCCGCTGCGGCCCGTCGAATAGATCATGCCGAGCTCGAACAGGATGTCGCCGTTCGCCGTGGCTTCGATCGGCAGTGCGCTGCCGGTATCAATCGTTCCCTGAAACATGTGGCTCTCCCGATTCCTCGCCGCGGCGAGCGCGGCTCCTGTCAGTATTCTGTTCGATGCGACTGTTGCTTTTGTTGGCGCGTATTCCGCAAAACCGGTTTGCCAATTCTGCGGAATACGCGTTCGCCGTTTGCCGGCTTGTTGGCACCATATGATCCGTAAAATTTGAATCGCAGTTTAAGCATCGCGATGAATCGAACGTGAACGATGCGGCGGGCCGCTGCCCGGCGAATTGCGAGAAACGGGCTATTTGCAGGGGTTTATCGGCATTCGTGAAGATCGATTCACCTTGGTATTTGGCGAAGCGATAACCATTGCACGAGCTGTCCTCCCGCGAGCGTTCCCTCACCCATCGCGAATCGGCGATCGCAGGGCTCTGGCCGCGAAGACGCCACGTCAGGGCCGCCGCTTGCGAATGCGAACATTCACCGGCCGAAGCTTCAATCAGAATTTGTTTTGGAGAACTTCGATGACCGCGACCGCGTGCGCCGAACCGGCAGATACGTAGGGGTCAAAAAAACGAGGGCGTCGGTGAACACGCCAGGACTGAGATCTCACCGGCATAGTCTTGCCGGGAAACTGCGGGGTCATCCCCCGCAACGAACGAAGAGCTCTTGAACTCTTCTGCCTGACCGGTTGGCCGGGCCGTCTCGCCTGATGTCTCGCCGACACCCTCTTTCGTCGACCGGAGCCGCCGGTTCAAATCCGCTTTCGCGAACTGGATTGTCTGGCGGCTCTTGTGACGGTGCCGGCATCATGTGCCGGCAATTCCATAAGGCGTAGCCTTACTTCTTCTTCTTGGCGACCTTGCGGGTCTTCTTGGCAGTCTTCTTCACTGCCGACTTCGCCTTCTTCGCCTTCTTCGCTTTCTTGGCCATGTTGCCCTCCTAAGTTCGTGAGATGGCTTAATCGCTGTGTGCACTCGGGAATCGAAATGCACTTCATCTGGATTACACCAACGCGTTCAAAAAAACAGTGTCCCGCTTAAGGAAGTGTTTACGCACAAGGCGTCGCGCGCGCTGCAAACACGAAACGGAAGCGTTGCGACGCATCCGCACGGCACGCCATCGCGGGCAAGAAACGATCGAGCGAAGAAACATCGCGCATCAAAGAAATGCCTGTGCCGCAGCGGCTTCTTTCATCACAAAGCAGCACGCATCATAACGTCAATAAAACCGCATGTAACTTCGCAGCGCGCGAAAAACGCCTTTCGCGGACTCTGAGTCGTAAATTTTGGCAACAAAAATATTTTCTGGAAAATTTGGTTTTGGCGCGATCATCGCTCGCGCCGGAGAACTTTTCCCGACCTTTTTGCGAATCTGATTCGCAAATTGATTCCGCGTCGAGAGGCGCTCACGTCGTCTTGCGGCACCGTTGCGAGGGTTCGTCGTGACATCGAAAACGGAAAACGAGACGTCGGAACGGCGCGCGGGAGCGACGCCGCGCGCACGATGTCACTCGCATTAACGATGTTCAGATGCCGAGCTTGGCCTTCAGCAGGTCGTTGACTGCCTGCGGGTTCGCCTTGCCGCCCGATGACTTCATCACCTGACCGACGAACCAGCCCATGAGCTGAGGTTTGGCGCGCGCCTGCTCCACCTTGTCGGGATTGGCGGCGATGATGTCGTCCACCACCTTCTCGATGGCGCCGAGATCGGTCACCTGCTTCATGCCGAGGCTGTCGACCAGCGCTTTCGGATCGCCGCCCTTGGTCCAGACGATCTCGAACAGGTCCTTCGCTATCTTTCCGGAGATGGTTCCTTCTCCGATCAGAGCGATGATCGCGGCCATTTGCTCCGCCGACACCGGCGACGAGGCGATATCCTGCCCTTCCTTGTTGAGGCGGCCGAACAATTCGTTGATGACCCAGTTGGCAGCCAGCTTGCCGTCGCGCGCCTTGTCGGCAAGCCTCGCCAGCACCGCCTCATAGAAGTCCGCACTCTCGCGCTCGGCGACCAGAACGCCGGCATCGTACGGTGTCAGGCCGACTTCGGCGATGAAGCGCTCGCGCTTCTCATCCGGCAGTTCGGGCAGCTTGGATTTCAAAGCCTCGACGTAGTCCGCAGTGAACTCCAGCGGCAGCAGATCGGGGTCCGGGAAGTAGCGATAGTCATGCGCCTCTTCCTTGGAGCGCATCGATCGGGTCTCGCCCTTGTTCGGATCGTACAGCCGGGTCTCTTGGTCGATGGTGCCGCCGTCCTCCAGAATTCCGATCTGGCGGCGGGCTTCGTAATGGATCGCCTGCCCGATGAAGCGGATCGAGTTCATGTTCTTGATCTCGCAGCGGGTGCCGAGGCCCTCGCCGGGACGCCGCACCGAGACGTTGACGTCCGCGCGCAGGTTGCCCTTCTCCATGTCGCCGTCACAGGTGCCGAGATAGCGCAGGATCGAGCGCAGCTTGGCGACGTAACCCTGCGCCTCCTCGGCCGAGCGGATGTCGGGCTTTGAGACGATCTCCATCAGGGCAACGCCTGAACGGTTGAGATCGACAAAGGACATGGACGGATGCTGGTCGTGCAGCAATTTACCAGCGTCCTGCTCCAGATGCAGCCGCTCGATGCCAACCGTCACGCTCTCGCCGCCGGGAAGATCGACGACCACCGCACCCTCGCCGACGATCGGCGACTTGTACTGGCTGATCTGGTAGCCCTGCGGCAAGTCCGGGTAGAAGTAGTTCTTCCGGTCGAAGGTCGATTTCAGGTTGATCTGCGCCTTGAGGCCAAGCCCCGTACGCACCGCCTGCGCAACGCACTCCTCATTGATGACGGGCAGCATGCCGGGCATCGCCGCGTCCACCAGCGAGACGTGATCGTTCGGTGCGCCGCCGAATTCGGTCGAAGCGCCGGAGAACAACTTCGAGTTGGAGGTCACCTGGGCATGGACTTCCAGACCGATGACCATTTCCCAGTCACCGGTGGCGCCCTTGATGAGTTTTGACGATTTGACGGGTGCGTTCATGGGCCGCCTTTTACCTTGATGGCGCGGGCGAGAAAACCCCGAATCAGATCACAGGTTCGCTGCGAAACTGCGGAAAACCGGGCTCGCCCGCAGCGCGTCGCGCCCCGCCTCGATGACACTGTCGACCTGCTCGGGCGGCAGATGGAAGCGCGTGGGGACCCGTTCAAGATCCGCCGCGCGCGCCTGATCGAGCTGATCGAACCCGATCCGGCCGACATAGAATTTGAGATCACGGCAATTCCAGTTCGCACCTACGCCGTACTTCGCGCGATCCGCGGCCGACAATCCGCAGCGCCACCTCACCAGCGAGCTCTGCCAATCAGTCATGGTCGCGGTGAATGCGGTGAAGCTGCCGGCGACGCTGGCATCGATAGCCGTATCGGCGGCAGCCTTGACGAGGTCCGCCCCGGACGGCCCCTCAATGGTATTGATCCAGTTTCCAGACAGGCCCGTCTTGGCGTCGACCACCAAAATCAGAGCGCGCCGCAGCTTCACCGCCTGTCGCGGGCTCAGCGGGCCATACGGCGTATCCGACGACAACCGCGCGATGGTCATGCCTGCCAGGCCGTAGTTATCGACAAGGCCGCCATCGAGCAGCTTGATGTAAGGCATCGAGCCATCGTGGTAGCGGCTGATCGCCTTTGCGAATGAGTTCAACATCGGAGGCGCGTTGGCATTGTCTCGCGCGCGCACGATCCACGGCGGCAGACGTTCGTTGCACTTTCCGGGGAACGTCTGGATCACGACCGGCGCGAACGCCACGGGCACCGCCGCCGAAGCGGCGACGGCGTTTGCGAGCGGATATTCGGACAGGTTGCTGCACATGGCGCCGAATGCCACCGCACCGAACACGAAAGGTGTCCTGTTATAAATATCGGAGGCATTGATCCAGACCTGCGGCCGGCTGGTCAGGCCCAGATCGCGAAATGTCGCCCCCTGAAACAGATTGGCGTCGAGCCAGCGTGGAAATCCGGTCGAGTCGTTGATGCCGCCAGCGATCGCGCGGGAGAGAGTCGCCAGAGTGAGATTTGTCTGAAGTCCCTCCTCAGCGTTGCGCAGGAGAAACCGTTCGCGAAAATCGGCAAGAGCAGCCCGCTTCCGCAAACCATAATAAGCCGCCGTAACGGAGCCTCCCGAGACGCCAGAGACAAACTCGACCCGGTCGATCATCGGTCCCTGCGCGCCGCGGACCGGAATGCGCTCCATCTCCTGCAACACGCCGAAGGAAAACGCGGCGGCGCGGGTTCCGCCGCCTGAAAAAGACAGTCCAACGACCGTGTCGTCGTAACTCGTCGTCTCGCCGAAGCCGATATTGCCTCGGTCAGTGAGATTATCAGATCCCGGGAGATTGACCGGCGCGTTCTGAATCGACGCGCAGCCCAGCAGCAAGCCGGACACGAACGCAACATTGGCGAGAGGACGCACCCAACGCATAATCACCGATCCCACCGGCCGTTATCGCCGCTGGCAGTTAATGAACACATACCGCCGCGGATCAGGCATTGGCCACCAGAACGGTGAATTCAAGGCAGCGGCACGGCATACCGCCGTGCCCGCAAAGCGTCACGCCCACCATTTCCTGGCGGTGAAGTGGCCTGCCGACTGCTCGATCACCTCGCCGAGCGAGAACAGCGTCTCTTCATCGAACGGCCGGCCGATCAGTTGCAGGCCGAGCGGCAGCCCCTGCCCGTCGGTGCCCGCAGGTACTGCGATGCCGGGCAGACCCGCCATGTTCACGGTCACCGTGAAGATGTCGTTGAGATACATCTCGATCGGATCGGCCTTGCCCTTCTCGCCGATACCGAATGCCGCCGATGGTGTCGCCGGCGTCAGGATAGCGTGGACGCCTTTCGCGAACACGTCCTCGAAGTCCTTCTTGATCAGGGTTCGGACCTTCTGCGCGCGCAGATAGTACGCGTCATAATATCCGGCCGAGAGCACGTAAGTACCGATCATGACACGGCGGCGAACCTCCGCGCCGAACCCTTCTGCGCGGGTGTTCTCGTACATCTCGACAATGTTCTTGCCGTTGACTCGCGCGCCGTAGCGCACGCCATCGTACCGCGCGAGATTGGATGAGGCTTCAGCGGGCGCGACGACGTAGTAAGCCGGCAGCGCATACTTCGTGTGCGGCAGCGAGACCTCGACCAGCTCGGCGCCCGCGGCCTTCAGCCAGTCGGCGCCCTGCGCCCACAGCTTGTCGATTTCGCCGGACATCCCGTCGAGACGGTATTCCTTTGGAATCCCGATTCTCATGCCCTTCACCGACTTGCCGATGGCGGCTTCGTAATCCGGCACGGGCCGATCAACCGAGGTCGTATCCTTCGGATCGTGACCCGCCATCGAGCGCATCAGGATCGCGGTGTCGCGCACCGTGCGCGCGAACGGTCCGGCCTGATCCAGCGACGACGCGAACGCCACGATGCCCCAGCGCGAGCACCGGCCATAGGTCGGCTTGATGCCGACGATGCCGGTAAACGCCGCCGGCTGGCGGATCGAGCCGCCGGTGTCAGTACCGGTTGCGCCGAGACACAGGTTCGCCGCCACCGCCGACGCCGAACCGCCCGATGAACCGCCGGGAACGAGGCTGGCATCCGAGCCTTCGCGCCGCCACGGATTGACCACCGGTCCGAACGCCGAGGTCTCGTTGGACGACCCCATCGCGAATTCATCGCAGTTGAGCTTGCCCAGCATCACCGCACCGTCGCGCCAGAGCTGAGAGGTCACGGTGGATTCGTACTGGGGAATGAAATTGCCGAGAATCTTCGAGCACGCCGTGGCCCGCACCCCAGTGGTGGCAAACAGATCCTTGATCCCGAGTGGAATGCCTGCGAGCGGGCTCGCCTCGCCTTTCGCGATCGTCGCGTCCGCCGCGCGCGCCTGTTCGCGCGCCTGCTCCGGTGTCTCCAGCACATAAGCGTTGAGCACACGCGCCTTTTCCATCGCGGCGAGATGCGCGTCGGTCAGTTCCAGTGCCGTGAAGGATTTCTGCGTCAGCCCCTCGCGGGCGTCGGCGAGCGTCAGTGAAGTCAGGTCGGTCATTTATTCTTCAATCGGATCGCAAATAAAGGGAGACTTGTTTTTCTTGGATTGCGCCGCCTCGGCTTCGAGCATGTCGATCACCGCGTCGATGGCCTTATCCGGATCGACATTCTTTCCCTGCCGCTCCATCTCGTCGAGATAGGTCATATAGGCCGCATAAGCCTTCTCGTCGCTGCACAACAGGCACATGGCGTTTGCCTCGGGTTCTATTCGACGACTTTGGGCACCAGGAAGAAGTGATCTTCGGTGGCGGGCGCATTGGCGAGGACCTTGTCCGGTATCTCGCCGTCGCTGACGACGTCCGCGCGCTTCTTCATCTCCATCGGCGTGACAGAGGTCATCGGCTCGACGCCGTCGATGTTCACCTCGGACAATTGCTCGACGAAGGCCAGCATCGCGTTGAGTTCCCCCTGCAGATGGGAAACTTCGTCTTCCTTCACGGCGATGCGCGCAAGATGCGCAATCCGGCGGACGGTGGCGGCATCGACTGACATATTCCGGAGACTCCAGGGACGGCGGCCCAATTCAGGCTGCCGTATAGAGCATTTTCCGGCAAAGTGGAATCCGGTTTAGGGGCCGAAATACGCCAATAAAACGAGCGGCTTGCCGGATGCCACGGACCTATAGAGGCAGCGCCGGCAAGGCGGCCACGCCATCCTTCACTTCCGGCGGCGTGTGCGCGACATTCAGCACCAGCGAAACGGTGATGAAATAGCCGATCAGGCCGGTGAGATCGATCACTCCCCGTTCCCCGAATCGCTCCACCGCGGCGGCATACGTGGCATCGCAGACACCGTGATGGGCCATGAGTTCCTGCGTGAAGTCATAAACCAGGGCTTCGTCGGCATGCATGTTGTTTGGCCTGCGCCCGCAGCGCAATGCCTCGATGGTCTCCGCGCTGGTGCCTTCCTTCATGGCCAGAGGGACATGCGTGAACCATTCGAACTGCTGGGTGCAGGCGCGCGACACCACACACATCGTGAATTCGGAAATCCTCGGTGACAGGCTGCTGTCGAAACGGATGTACTCACCCACACGCTGCAACCGGTCCATCAATAGCGGGCTGCGCAACAGGGCAATGAACGGACCTTTGACCGCCTTGCGCGGCCCCGCGATCAAAGCTTCCGCGGCCGTCTTCTGAACGGCGTCCATGTCCTCCAGCTTGAGGGGCGGCATGCGGTCGGGATGTTGGTGCATCGATCTCTCCTGCGGATTTCAACCAGCGTCGCCCGAGGCACGTGCGCTCAGGCCAAGTGTAAAACTGCTTGCCGCCAGCGCAAACGCTGCGATCAGGCTGGGCCATGTCAAACCACCGTGGAACAGATTCACGGTGAGAGGTCCAATGATTTGCCCGAGGGCGAACGCGGCGGTGTAGACAGCGATCAGCCGCGGTGCCTGCGTGCCGCCCAGACGCCGCGCCTCCTGAACGCCGGCCATGGTGATGACCATGAACGTGCCGCCGACGCACAACGCCGAAAACAGCAGGACGTAAAGATTGACCGCCAGCACCGGCGCGATCACGCCGATGGCCAAGACCCATTGCCCGTAGGCCCAAAGCCGCCGCGGCGAGTGTCCCGGAAAAAAGCGTGCGGCAAGAGCGGTCGATATCGCAGCCGCAGCCCCGAACACCGGCCACACCCAACTGAACACGGCAGGATTCGTGATCACCTCGCGTGCCAGCGCCGGCAGGAAGGTCGCAGGAATGATGTAGCCGAAACCGAAAGCGCCATAACAGAGCGCCGCGAGCCATGCCTGAGCGGACAGCGGCGTATGCCCCGCCCCGACCGCCGCTGGAGCGTGCGCGCCATCATTCGCAAGCCGGCGCCATAACGTGAATGCGAAAACCGCAGCCGTTGCGCCAAGAACGATCCACGTCGCGCGCGATCCCCACGCGGTCACGCCCGCGACAAGGCTGATCAAACCGGCGAAGCAGATCCCCACGCCAACGCCGGAGAACACCCGCCCCGACCATGCCGCCTTGCCCAGATGCACCAGAATGGGCATCGCCCAAGCGGATACACCGACCAGAACGAAGGCGCTCGCCGCGCCCGCAAGAAAACGCAGCACAAGCCATAGCCAGAAATCGTTCGTCGCCGCCATGCCGAGCGTAAACACCGCAATCGACGTCAGGCCCCATTGAATCGCGCGCGCCGGCGCGGGCGGTGCGGAAATACAGATCACCGCTCCGACCAGATAACCTACGTAGTTCGCGGTCGCGAGCCAGCCTCCTTGCACCAGGGTCAAGCCGGCATCCTGCTGCATCAGTGGCAGCAAAGGTGTGAAGGCGAAGCGGCCAATCCCCATCGCAACGGCGAGGCCGATCAGCCCGGTCCATACAGCGGTGACGGCTGTGGGTCGCGTGGAAAAAGCAGCGGGTGCGGCGGTAGACGACATGGCGGACCTGATTGGCAACATTACGCGGCTGATGTTCCCAGGAGCCGCGGCTTGAATCTAATCCCCAGAAGAGTACGCTGATTTTCAATTCCTGAATAATGAATAATTGAGAACATCTTGTTCTCGATTTGGAAATATCGACGGTCGCACCGGAGAACAGAACGATGAACTTCGCCGATTTGCAGATCTTCAAGACGGTTGTCGAGGAAGGCGGGATCGTCAAGGCGGCGCAGAAGCTGCACCGCGTTCCTTCCAACATCACCACGCGTATCAAACACCTGGAGAGCGCGGTGGGCATCCCGCTGTTCCACCGCAACCGGCAGCGCCTGCACCTGTCGCCGAGCGGTGAATTGTTGCTGGGTTATGCCGCGCGGCTGATCGATCTTTCCGAAGAGGCGCGCCATGTTGTCTCCGGCACCGCGCCTCAAGGCTTGCTGAAACTGGGATCGCTGGAAAGCACAACCGCCAGCCGCCTCCCCGCTGTGCTCGCCGAGTTTCACCGCCGCTATCCCGATGTGCGCCTCGAACTCACAACCGGCACCAACGATGCCCTGGTCAATGCGGTGACCGAACGGCGGCTTGATGCCGCGTTCATCGCCGAACCTCCCTCGTCGCGGACGCTTTCCCATCTGCCGGTGTTTCGCGAGCGATTGATGGTGATCTCAAGTCTTGACCACGAGCCGATCAGAAACGCGCGCGATGCCGAAGGACAGAGCCTGATCGCCTTCCCCGACGGCTGCGCCTATCGCCGCGTCCTGCAGCGCTGGCTCAGGCGCGACAGCCTGACCACCTCACGGGTGCTGGACTTAAGTTCGTATCACGCGATCGTCGCCTGCGTCGCGGCAGGCGCAGGGATTGCCCTGATGCCGGAGGCCGTGCTCGACGCCATGCCGCTGACACGCGTGCGCCGTAACCCCATCCCCCGCGCCCAAAGCGATATCGTCACGCCGCTGATCTGGCGGAAAGGTGAAGTCTCGCCTCCGGTGCTGGCGCTGCGTACGCTCATGGCCTCGGTCGGCACAGCCCCGAAGCGACGCGTTAAGCAGAACGCCTAAGCCGGCTGATCCCGGACGCCTGCCTGAGGCTTTGCAACGCAAGCACCTCGCGTGATAAGCGAAGCCATGCCTGCATCCATCCACCCGCTGATCGAGGCCGCCGCCCTCTGGCCTGCACGAGGAGCCCTGATCGGGCTCGACCTCGGCACCAAAACCATCGGCGTTGCGGTGTCCGACCCGGATCGCAAACTGGCGACCGGCATCGAGACCATTCAGCGCAAGACCTTCACCGCCGACGCCAAACGGCTGCTCAGCCTGTCCGCCGAGCGCAATGTCGTGGGCTTCATCCTGGGTCTGCCGATCAACATGGACGGCAGCGAGGGCCCGCGCGCGCAATCGACACGCGCCTTTGCCCGGAATTTCGCGAAGCTCACGGATCTTGCCATCGGCCTGTGGGACGAACGGCTGTCCACTGTCGCCGTCGAACGCGAACTGATCGACATGGACATGAGCCGCGCCAAGCGCGCCAAGGTGATCGACGAACACGCGGCAATCTTCATTCTGCAAGGCGCGCTGGACCGGCTCGCGACATTGCGCAAGGCGGCCGGAGACCTTTGATCGATGCTAACGATTGTTACGGCTATCGTGCCGATCTTCCTGCTGATCGTGATGGGTTTCGTTCTCCGCCGCGTTCTCGTGAAGGAAGAATCCCACTGGGTCGGCACCGAGCAGCTCGTCTACTACGTTCTGTTCCCCGCGCTGCTGTTTCGGACGCTGAGCCGCGCGAAACTTTCCGAGGTTCCGCTGTTCGGTGTCGGGGGCGCGCTGCTGATCGCGGTGCTGCTGATGGCAACGCTCTGTCTGGCATTGCGGCCGGTCCTGATGAAGCGGCTTGGGGTCAGCGGCCCATCGTTCACCTCGATCTTTCAGTGCTCCTGCCGGTGGCAGACCTATGTCGCACTGGCCGTCGCCGGAAATCTCTATGGCGATATCGGGCTCACCCTCGCCTCCGTGGCGATGGTGGCGATGATTCCCATCCTGAACGTGCTGTCGGTCTGGGTGCTGGCGCATTACGCCGCGCCGACGCGGCTGTCATGGGGGCGCATTCTGCTCACGATTGCGCAAAATCCCTTCATCTGGGCCTGCGCGCTCGGGCTGGCCGCCAACCTGATTGGCCTCAAGCTTCCGACATGGATCGATGAATTCATCGATGCGCTCGGCCGCTCCTCGCTCGCCATCGGCCTTCTCGTTGTCGGCGCGGGACTGCAACTCAAGGGCGTGCTGCGGCCCGACGCGCCGGCGCTGCTGTCATGTGCGCTGAAGCTTGTCCTGATGCCGATTTTCGCAATCTCGCTCGGGCTGGCTTTCGGACTGTCGGGAACGAACCTCGCGATTGTCGTCTGCTGCGCCTCGGTGCCGACCGCGTCAAGCGCCTATCTGCTCGCGCGGCAAATGGGCGGAGATGCCCCGCTGGTTGCGGAAATCCTGACCTTGCAGACGGCGCTCGCCGTCATCACCATGCCCATCGCGATTGCGCTGGTGACGTGACGCTCAGGAATTGTTCGCCAGCCAGATGGTCTGGATCGTTGCGGCAAGATTGTTGAGCCCGTGCAGGATCACCGTCAGCCATGTCGAGTTGCTTCGGTAGCGCAGATAACCGAGCAGCAATCCGATTGAAAACACCTGCGCCAGAAAGAACCAGTTGTATTGCAGGTGCATCAGCGTCCACACGGCCGACGACAGCAGGATTGCGCCTGCCGGGCGCAGAAACGATTCCGACCAGCCGCGATAAAGAAACCCGCGGGCGAAAAACTCTTCGACAATCGGCGCCGCCACACAGAATGCGAAAACCAGAAGCCACAGTGCGCCGTCAGCCCGCGCTGTTTTCAGGACATCCGTCATGAAGCCGGGTGACGACTCGCGTCCGGCTACGCGGCTGACCACCTCCCACGCCACCATTAGCAGCACCATGCTCACCACACCGGTTGCGAGCATGCGCCACGACGGCCAGCGCAACGCCAGATAGTCCGCGAACGGCGTCCGCGACAGCCGCGTGGCAAGCCACAGCATGGCTAATATGGCCGGCAATCCCATGATGACCGAGAGCGAAATGATCCGCCCGTTCGTCAGCAACGCCGTCATGGCGCTGGTGTCCATCGGTTCGCCGCTGGTGACGAGAAAATAAGCGACCACCGCGACCTGCCCGGCGAACATCGCACCGAACAGCGCCACACCCCACAGGCTGGTGCCGATGAATTTCCAGACCCGAGGCTCGCGGCTTTTGCCCGGCGGCGACACGGGAGCGGCGTCGGCAGGGCTTTCAGCAGCAGTCATCGTCAAATCTCCCGTTTATTGGTCGCCTCGGAACCGATTCTGACGAGCAGTGATTAATGATCCATTCCGTGATTGCGGAACAATCACGTTGGCAAGGCGCGATCGAGCAGCCCGCGAATGTCGTCGCTGGCGAGATCGACTGCACCGTAGAGATTGCCGTGGTTAGCATCGAGCCGCGTCGCCGCGAACAGTTCGGCATGCTTCGGCGAGACCTCATTGAGCGCAGCGGTTGCCGCGACCAGCGCAAGCGTTTCCACGGCAAGCCGCGCAACGCGCTCCGCGTCGGGCTGACGGAACGACTTCGCGATGAAGCCGACCGCCCCGACCACACCGGGTAGCCCCTTGGTCTGCTCGACAAGACCGCGCAGCACATCCGCCGCTGCTTCCGCTTCACGCGACAGCGCACGCAACACATCGAGGCACATCACGTTGCCCGAGCCTTCCCAGATCGCGTTGACCGGGGACTCCCGATAATGCCGCGCCAGGATGCCCTCCTCGACATAGCCGTTGCCGCCGAGGCATTCCATTGCCTCGTAGAGAAATCCCGGCGCGCTCTTGCAGGTCCAGTATTTTACCACCGGCGTCAGCAGCCGCATATGGGCAGCTTCTGCCGTGTCGGTGGGCGCGCGGTCGAACGACCGGCACAGCCGCATCACCAGCGCGGTGGAAGCTTCCACATGCAGCGCCATGTCGGCGAGCACGCTGCGCATCAGCGGCTGGTCGGCGAGATGTTTCTGGAACACGCTGCGATGGCGGGCGTGATGCAGCGCATGCGCCAGACCGGAGCGCATCAGCCCGGCAGACGCCAGCGAACAATCCTGCCGGGTCAGCGAGACCATTTGAATGATTGTGGGCACACCACGGCCCTCTTCACCGAGGCGCAACGCGTAGGCGTTCTCGAACACCACCTCTGACGAGGCATTGGAGCGGTTGCCGAGCTTGTCCTTCAGGCGCTGGAAGTGAATGCCGTTGACCGAGCCATCCGGCGCAAAACGCGGCATGAAGAAACAGGTCAGCCCGCCTTCCGTCTGCGCCAGCACGAGGAATGCATCGCACATCGGCGCCGACATGAACCACTTGTGCCCGGTAATGCGATAGGCGTCGCCGTCACGCACCGCCCGCGTGATGTTCGCGCGCACATCTGTGCCGCCCTGCTTCTCGGTCATGCCCATACCCATGGTCATGCCGCGCTTGGTCCACCACGGGGCGAATGAGGGATCGTAGCTGCGGGTGCCGAGCACCGGCATCACCTTTGCGCGTAGCGCCGGATCGACCGCCAGCGCGCCGACAGCGGCGCGGGTCATGGTGATCGGGCATAGGTGCCCAGTCTCGACCTGCGAGGCGATGAAGAACTTTGCGCCGCGAACGACCTCGGACGCTCCGCCCGCGGTCTCGCCATTCGCGTTCCAGGTCGAGTTGTGAATGCCGGCGTGGGCGCTGTGCGCCATCAGTTCATGATAGGCTGGATGAAACTCGACCTCGTCTCGGCGGAAGCCGCGCGCATCAAAGGTCTTCAGCTTCGGTGTGTTTTCATTGGCGATGCGGCCACGCTGCGCCATCGCCGCCGAGCCCCAGTGCTTGCCGAAATCGGCAAGCTCTGCCGCTGCACCCTCACCGCCATTCGCCGCAACCGCTTTCGTGAGCGGGCGATCGAGCGAATACAGATCGACGTCCTCGAACGGCGGCGACTGGTTGAAAACTTCGGTCGTGGCGGAAAGGATCGATTGCGTCATGTGTCGTTCTCGCAGTTGAGAACAACAGGTTACACCGGAACGCGGCGCGTTTCACGCCATCCTGTTACGGAATATTGTGCGGGGCCGGTTCTTTGCTGGAGGGCTCTTTCGCCTGCGGAAGATCGTCATAACCGCGACGGCTTGAATAGAACGTCAGCGCCATCAGGCCGAAACCGATCACAAGCGAGAAGAAAATTCCCAGTCCCATGGCGATGTAGCCATGGATCGACATCTGCACATCGGAGTGTGCAACCCAGCCTTGCCACGCCCACCATATCGTGGCCGCCAGGATAGCCAGAAGAACTGTCGTGACTGCAATCGCGCCCCTGCTCATGGCGAGGCCTTTCTGCATTCGGCACACGGGTCGTGCGTCTTCATCAAAGCTATGCTGGAGGAGTGGAAATTCAAGCCCGAAGGGATGATCATCAAACGTCTTGAACTTCGTGCTTTCGCGTCGGTGATGGCATCGCGTCGAACTTCGCGCCGATCGCGGTCGGCAATTTCTGCCGCTCGGGTTCCATCGCAACTGCGACAATTCGCGCGCAATAGAACCGCGTTTCCGCTCAGGCTTTTACCGCAAATTCAGGGTTCCCGAGAGAGACTGCCCGGTATGAAAACCATTCAGCGTTTCATCAAAGACGAATCCGGCGCCACCGCCATAGAATATGGGCTGATCGCTGCCGGCATTGCATTGGCAATTATTGCTGCCGTGAACGGCCTGGGCACGAAGCTCAATACCAAGTTCACCAACATCAACGCGTCGATCAAGTAACGACGCTCAAACGCGCCGACCTTTACGGCCGGCGCGTGACCGGGAAATCGAAAGCCGTATTCCCAGGTCCAGGCAAAGAAAAGTGCCACCATTCGAGCCTGTAGTTGAAGAAGCCATGCCTGGCCATCGCGTTCACCAGCGTCCCGCGCCACTTGCGCTGCTGCGCAGTGATTGCCTTTGAGCCCGTATGCGCGATCTCGTCCGAGCAGTCGTAGCCAGTGCCCATATCGACGCTGTTGTCAGGTGCGCGGCGGTTTTGCGGTCCGGTGCAATCGGCATAGTCGGCCCTCGGATCGAACGGCGCGGCATTTGAGACGGGCAATTGCACCAGCGTGAGATCCACCGCATTGCCGGTCGAATGGCCGGAATGTCTGGCGATGTAGCCTAAGCGAAACAGATCGTCTTTGCGCATCTTCGGATTGTAGCGGCGCTGCGCCGGTGTCTCCTGGCCGTCCTGCGCCCACGCATACATGTCGTCCACCGCGCGCTGCGGGCGATAGCAGTCGTACACCTTGAGCGACAGCCCGCGCGGCTTCAGATCCTGCTGCACACGTTTCAGCGCGGCGCCGACGCTGCGGGTGACAATGCACTCGCCGGCCTCGTAGCCGTTCAGCACGCGTCCGACGAAATTGTTCGCTGTGGCGTAGCGCATGTCCTGCACGATGGTCGGATCGACATCGCGCAGATAGACAAAATCCGCAGGCAACGGCTGCGCCGCCGCCGCAGACACCCCAAGGCCACCCAGCAGGATCGCAGTTGTAAGTCTCATGACCCGATTCGTTGTTGTGCCGCCGGGTCGAGCCCGGCCATGACGGCGAAAATACGATAGAAGCAATGCTCCGCGGCATGCTTTCGAGCCATTTACCCTGCCCGGACATCAGCGGGGGAAAACTCCCCAGAGGCCGAATCCGCCTTGCTCCCCCGGGCAACTCTGCCTATAGCTCTTGCTTTAATGACAACTGCATCGAAATCGACTTTCGTCCTCGGACACCGGCATTTGCTGGGCATCGAGGGCCTTTCCGCGGCCGATATCAGCGGCCTTCTGGACCTTTCCGAAGAGTTCGTTGAACTGAACCGGCAGGTCGACAAGAAGCGCACCAATCTGCGCGGCCGAACCCAGGTCAATCTGTTCTTCGAAGCCTCCACCCGCACCCAGTCCTCGTTCGAAATCGCGGGCAAGCGCCTCGGCGCGGATGTGATGAACATGTCGGTGTCGTCGTCCTCGATCCGCAAGGGCGAGACGCTGATGGACACGGCGGTGACACTCAACGCCATGCATCCGGACATTCTGGTGGTGCGCCATCATGCGTCCGGCGCAGTGGAACTGCTTGCCCAGAAAGTCGACGGTTCGGTCATCAACGCTGGCGACGGCGCGCATGAGCATCCGACCCAGGCACTGCTCGACGCGCTCACCATCCGCCGCAACAAGGGCCGGCTGGAAGGCCTGCTGGTCGCCATCTGCGGCGACGTGCTGCATTCGCGGGTCGCGCGCTCCAACATCATCCTGCTCAACGCCATGGGTGCGCGCGTCCGCGTGGTCGCGCCCTCCACGCTGCTGCCGCCCGGCATCGAGCGCATGGGTGTCGAGGTCGCCCGCGACATGCGCGAAGGCCTCGAAGGCGCCGACATCGTGATGATGCTGCGATTGCAGCGCGAGCGCATGAACGGCTCGTTCATTCCCTCGAGTCAGGAATACTTCCATTATTACGGCCTCGACCAGAAAAAGCTCGCCTATGCCAAGCCGGACGCGCTGGTGATGCATCCGGGGCCGATGAACCGCGGAGTCGAGATCGACTCCATTGTGGCGGACGGTGCGCAGTCGCTGATCCGCGAACAGGTCGAAATGGGTGTGGCGGTGCGCATGGCAGTGCTCGAAGCACTGGCCCGCAACCTGCCCAACGCGTGAAGCACATGCGCACAGATCGACGCCCCATCCTGCTCGCCAACGCCCGCCTGATCGATCCTTCCCGCGATCTCGACGGTCCCGGTGACGTACTGATTGCCGACGGCATGATCCGCGACGCGCGCCGCGGCATAGGCGCAGCGGGCGTTCCCGAAGGCACAGACATTATTAATTGCGCCGGCAAGGTGGTCGCCCCCGGCCTGGTCGACATGCGCGCCTTCGTCGGGGAACCCGGCGCCGGTCATCGCGAGACCTTTGCCTCGGCGAGCCTCGCGGCTGCCGCAGGCGGCATCACCACCATCGTCTGCCAGCCCGACACCAATCCGGTGATCGACAACTCTGCGACCGTGGATTTCATCCTCCGCCGCGCCCGCGATACCGCGATCGTCAACATTCATCCCATGGCCGCACTGACCAAGGGCATGAAGGGCGGCGAAATGACCGAGATCGGCCTGCTCAAGGCGGCCGGCGCGGTCGCTTTCACCGATGGCGACAAGAGCGTGATGAATGCGCTGGTGATGCGCCGCGCGCTGACCTACGCCCGCGATTTCGATGCGCTGATCGTGCAGCACACCGAAGACCCGGACCTCGTCGGGGAAGGCGTCATGAACGAAGGGGAGCTCGCATCAAGGCTCGGTCTGTTCGGAATCCCGAATGCGTCCGAGGCTGTCGTGCTCGAGCGCGACATGCGTCTCGTCGCGCTGACCGGCGGGCGCTATCACGCAGCTTCGCTGACCTGCACCGATTCGCTCGATATTCTCAGGCGCGCACGCGAGGCCGGCCTGAACGTCAGCGCATCGGCCTCGATCAATCACCTGACCCTGAATGAAAACGACATCGGCCCGTACCGCACGTTCCTCAAGGTGTCGCCGCCGCTGCGCACCGAACAGGATCGCACCGCGCTCGTCGCCGCCGTCGCATCGGGGCTGATCGACGTCATCATGTCGGACCACAATCCGCAGGACGTCGAGGTCAAGCGCCTGCCATTCGCCGAGGCGGCCGCCGGCGCTATCGGTCTGGAGACCATGCTGTCGGCGGGATTGCGCCTGGTTCACTCCGGCGACATCGAGCTCAAGACGCTCATTCGCGCCATGTCCACCCGCCCTGCCGAACTGCTTGGCCTACCCGGCGGCTCGCTGCGTCCCGGTTCTCCTGCGGACATGATCGTGATCGATCTCGCTACGCCGTGGGTGCTCGATCCGGCCGACCTGAAATCGCAATGTAAGAACACACCGTTCGACGAGGCGCGTTTCACCGGCCGCGTCGCGCGCACCATCGTCGACGGACGCACCGTCTATGAGCATGTGTAAGTTCGGCCGGCAGCAGCGCTTGATTACGATATGTGAGGCATCATGAGCGGCTTTCTGACGGCCTTCGTGCTCAGTTTCGTGCTGGCCTTCCTGTTCGGCTATTTGTGCGGATCGATTCCATTCGGGTTGATCCTGACGAAACTCGCCGGCACGCAGGACCTGCGCTCGATCGGCTCAGGCAATATCGGCGCGACCAATGTGCTGCGCACCGGCAACAAGGGCCTCGCCGCCGCGACGCTGCTCGGCGATATGCTGAAAGGCACGATCGCCGTCATTGTCGCCGGACATTTCGGCGGACCTAACGCCGCGATTGCCGCAGGCGTCGGCGCCTTCATTGGGCATCTCTTTCCGGTGTGGCTGAAGTTCAAGGGCGGCAAAGGCGTCGCGACCTATATCGGCGTGCTGCTTGGATTGTTCTGGCCTGCCGCACTCGCTTTCTGTGCTATCTGGATCGCGGTCGCCCTGATCTTCCGCTACTCGTCACTGGCGGCGCTGGTCGCAAGCGTGGTTGTGCCGGTGATGCTGTTCTGGGCTCAGCACACAGCCCTCGCCGCCGTCTTCGCACTCATGACCGCCGCGCTCTGGATCATGCACCGCGCCAACATCCAGCGGCTGATGAACGGCACCGAGGGCAAGATCGGCAGCAAATAACGGAGCCTTTCAACCCCGACACACTACAGCGACGTCCGATCAAGCCTGAAGATTTTGGCCCGCTCGGCGGAGAACACCATTTCAAGCGGCGGGCATGTTTCACCGGCCGGAATGTCTCTGTTTTCCAGCAGCACGTGCGTGACGGGATACAACCGCACCAATCTTACAAGCGCAGCACAATTCAACGGCTCTTTTCCGCCCTGATCACCGAAGACTTCGCGCGCCAGCAGGACGCGCCGACGCCACTCCAGCACCTCGCGATCAAGATACGGGTGGGTTTTCCACGACACGAATTGCGCGCTCAGCGCATCGAGCCGAAATTTTTGATTGAGAGGATCGGTCAGATAGACATCACCCGGCCTATGGTTGCGCTGCAGGAACTCAACGTATTCAGGCACTCCTTGATCGCGGTAGCTTTTAAACTTCGCCACCGCTTCCTTTCCTGCAACAAATAGCGCAAGCAGGATAACCACGGCACCTGCGACGGCCATACCCCGCCGAAATGGTGACGATCCAAACGACAGTTCTCCAAGCCGCGCCAATATGACAAGCGTCGAGACAGGGACAAGAATGATCGACGCGCGCCAAGGCGCGACAAGCGCGAGACCAGCCGCGCCGGTTGAGATAACAACGAGAGTTCCAGCTACTGCCCAGACAAGAAGTGCAGCAAGGGTGTTTCGGAGCAAACCGCGCGGTGCCAGCCATATGCCGACGATCACCAGACCAAGCTTCGCGTAAGCCTCGCCTCTCAACCAGCGGGCAGGATCGGAATGCTGCGGTATACGCTCAAACGCGAGAATGCCCGCAGCCTCCCGGAAGGTCGCGTAATCGGTGGGCACAAACCGTAAGGCCAGATCAACCTGCGGGACGATGATTAACGCGAGGGCCACGAGTTTCGTACTCAGGTTGAGTCGCGACGCACCATCTGACAGCATCATGCTTCCGGCGACGATGAGCGAAAGCATCGCATACCCTCCGTGGATCGCGGCAGGGACAGCGGCTGCGACAAGCGCAAAGTTTCTAAATCCGGCAAGCGCAAGGGCGAATGAAGCAAGAAAAAGCACGCCGAATTCCGAGGGCTGAAGATATCCTCCGATGAGATACTGATCAGCGACGCCATATCCAAAAAGAACTGGCGCGCTGGCGTGTGCGAGGAGCACAAGTGCTCCAGTGAGCAACAGCTGGAAGGAAGCGGACTGACCAGCTTGTCCCGCGAGGCGGAGCGCCAGAGAGAAGCATGACCAAAAGAGGCAGGTCAGCAATCCGATCTCAACGACATAGAACAGGATCGGGTGACCAAAACGAGCGACTAAAAAAACAAGACCTGAGAAGACGGGAAGCCCGTCGACAGTCCCCGCGGTCCAGTCTGCGCCAAGCCGTTCTGGAAAGGCCCTGGCCATGCCATGCAGAAACTTTGTGTTCTGGTTTGATTCATAAAGAAGATAGGTCGCTGTCGCCAGGCAGAACAGAACACTGCCGATCACGCATATCCATACCTTGACGAAACCGGCAGAAATCTGGCCGATGCCTGATAGTTTGCGAGTTGGGTGATTGGGATCAGGAAAATACTCGGGCGCAGTATTGGATACGCTCATAAGCAATTCTCAGCATTCCAACCGAATAATTCGGCTTCACCGAAATAAAAGGCAGCCAGGACAACCGTTCACAAAGCATCGGTAAGGCTTATGCGATCTGGCCGCAATCCTCAAAAGATTGCCCGTTTGTCGCGGTTGATCCGCTCGAACGCGCAAGTCGGGATTGTCCGGCCAGCCAAGTTGCGCGACACTCCCGTCCACGGGGGGCCGCGTGGACATCAGGACTTCAGCCACGACCAGACTGACCGACGCGCAGCGCATCGACTGGCTGCGGCTGATCCGTTCCGACAATGTCGGACCACGCACATTTCGCTCGCTCGTCAATCATTTCGGCAGTGCACGCGCCGCGCTCGATCGCCTGCCCGATCTGGCCCAGCGCGGCGGCGCCGCCAGGGCGGGCCGCATCTGCACGCAGGCTGAGGCCGAGCGCGAGATCGACAACAGCCGGCGGATCGGCGTGACCTTGCTCGCTCCAGGGGAGTACGGCTACCCGCCGCGCCTCGCCCTGATCGACGACTCCCCGCCCCTGCTCGGCGTACGCGGCGTTTTGAATGTCCAGACCCAGCCGATGATCGGCATCGTCGGCTCGCGCAACGCGTCCGGCGCGGGACTGAAGTTCGCGCAAACCATCGCGCAAGATCTCGGCAATGCCGGCTTTGCGATCGCCTCCGGTCTGGCACGCGGCATCGATCAGGCCGCGCATCGCGTCACGCTCGATACCGGCACAGTCGCGGTGCTGGCCGGCGGACATGACAAGATCTATCCGGCGGAGCACGAAGATTTGCTGGCGGCAATTATCGCGTCAGGCAGCGGCGCGATTTCCGAAATGCCGCTCGGCCATGGGCCACGCGCGCGCGATTTCCCCCGCCGCAACCGGCTAATCTCGGGTGTCTCGCTTGGAGTCATTATTGTGGAGGCTGCGCATCGCTCGGGCTCGCTGATCACCGCGCGCTTCGCCAATGAACAGGGCCGCGAGGTGTTCGCCGTGCCGGGCTCACCGCTTGATCCGCGCGCGGCAGGAACCAACGATCTGATCAAACAGGGCGCGACGCTGGTGACGGAAGCTGACGACGTGATCAACGCGGTTCAGCCGATCATGGGGCGTCCGGTCGAATTGCCGATGAGCGAGCAGGAAGACGGCCGACCGGTGGATGACGAGCCCGCCGCCAGTGACCGCGCGCGGATTCTCAACCTGCTCGGTCCCTCGCCCATCGGTATCGACGATCTTATCCGCATGAGCGATGTTTCCCCCGCCGTGGTCCGCACCGTCCTGCTCGAGCTTGAGCTGGCAGGAAAGCTGGAACGCCACGGCGGCGGAATGGTCTCGCTTTTATGATTACCCGCGATAGATCGGCGCGCCGGCGGGCGATGCGGTCGAACCGCCGTCGATGAAGATTTCCTGGCCCTGTACATGCGCGGCGTCGTCGGACGCGAGGAACAGAACGGTCTTCGAGATGTGGTCGACCTCGCCCATCCGTCCGAGCGGCGTGCTGGCGGAGATCCGCTTTTCGAGCATCTTCTCGGCTTCAGGCGTCGCGATGCCAGGCCCCCAGATCGGCGTGCGCGTGGCACCTGGCGAAACCACGTTGACACGGATGCCGCGGGGCGAAAGTTCGGACGCCATCACGCGCGCCATCGCGCGTACGCCGGCCTTGGTCGCGGCATAGGCCGAATAGCCCGGATTGCCGAGAACCGAGATGACCGAACCGTTGAGAATAATCGAGCCGTTGTCGTTCAGGTGTGCCACGGCCGCCTGCACCGTGAAGAACACGGCCGTGAGATTGGTCTTGATGACATTCTCAAACGCCGCGAGCGTGGTGCCGCCAACCGGCGTGTTGCCCGCGATGCCCGCATTGGCAAACACGATGTCCAGCTTGCCGAATTTCTTCACCGCCTGCGCGACCGCGCCTTCGAGTTGTGCAACATCCGTGGCATCGGCTTTAACGCCGAACCCGTTCGGCCCGAGTTCCTTCACCGCAGCATCGAGTCTGGCCTGATCGCGGCCGGTGATCACCACACGCGCCCCTTCGGCCACGAACAGCTTTGCGGTCGCCAGACCGATTCCGCTGTTGCCGCCCGTGATAAATGCCGTTTTTCCCTTAAGCCTCATGGAACGCTCCTGTTTTGATCAGCTTGGTTTCTGGTTTCATAATAAAACTACTCTTGCTGACTAGCGCTTCTGGTTCTATAATGCAACCACAATTGCGTGATCGGAGGTCAAGCTGTGAAACGAAAGAGTCTTGAGGGCGATGTATGCCCTATCGCGCGGACGCTCGACGCCATCGGCGACTGGTGGTCGCTGCTGATCGTTCGTGACGCGCTGATGGGAGCACGGCGCTTCAGCCAGTTTCAGAAAAATCTCGGTGTGGCGAAGAACATTCTGGCCGTGCGGCTGAGGACGCTCGTGGCACAGCGCATTCTTGAGGTGAAGCCCGCTTCTGACGGCAGCGCGTATCAGGACTATGTGCCGACCACGAAGGCCCGTGCGCTGTTTCCGGTGCTGGTCGCAATGCGCCAGTGGGGTGAGGAATATGCCGTTAAACCGGGCGAAAGTTGCAGCTCACTGGTCGACAAGCAGGACGGATTGCCGCTCAGCAAGCTTCAGATCCTGGCCCATGACGGCCGCCCGATCGATCAGGCGGACACCAAGGTCATTGCTCCCGCGGCCACCTAGAATTTACCGCCGGTCAGTTGCCGGCGGACAATGTCATCCGCTTCGAGTTGCGCCATGTCCAGCAGGTGCGCCAGCATATCGAGGCGGTGCCGGCGCGAGAGTTGGACCAACTCCGCGACCGCCCCTGAAATGAAGCTCGCCGCCTCGGCCGGACCGCCATCTCTGGCGACGGAATCGGCCTGCACGAAATCGCTGCGACTGTCGCGAGCGGCCATCCGCATCGACCCCTTCCAACGCGAGAATCGATCAATTTAAGAGTATTCTATAACAATACACGCATAAGATGCACAATCAAAAGTACCCATAAACTGCAACTTATGCGCGAAATTTAGCTCCGGTTCCGGCCTCATCACCGGATCCCCATTTGACAGCGGCCCCCCTTTTACCCATGTATCGGCCAAGCCAGCCTGATGGAATCTTGCGATTCCGGCCCGCGTACCCCCGTTAAGTTATTGGAATCAAATGAATCTCGTCATTGTCGAGTCGCCTGCCAAGGCCAAGACGATCAACAAGTATTTGGGCTCCTCCTACGAGGTTTTGGCCTCGTACGGTCACGTCCGCGACCTTCCGGCCAAGAATGGATCGGTCGATCCGGAGGCCGACTTCCAGATGATCTGGGAAACCGACCCCAAAGCCGCCGGCCGTCTCAACGATATCGCCAAGGCGCTTAAGGGTGCCGACAAGCTGATCCTCGCAACCGACCCTGATCGCGAGGGCGAAGCGATCTCCTGGCACGTCCTGGAGATCATGAAGCAGAAGCGCGCGCTCAAGGATCAGAAGATCGAGCGCGTCGTCTTCAACGCGATCACCAAACAGGCCGTCACCGAGGCCATGAAGAATCCGCGCCAGATCGACGGCGCACTGGTCGATGCGTATCTGGCGCGCCGCGCGCTCGATTATCTCGTCGGCTTTACCCTCTCCCCCGTTCTCTGGCGCAAGCTGCCCGGCGCACGCTCCGCCGGCCGCGTGCAGTCCGTCGCGTTGCGGCTGGTCTGCGACCGCGAACTCGAAATCGAGAAGTTCGTCCCGCGCGAGTACTGGTCGCTGCTTGCGACATTGGCGACCCCGCGTGGCGAATCCTTCGAGGCGCGCCTTGTCGGCGCCGACGGCAAGAAGATTCAGCGCCTCGACATTGGCAGCGGCGCGGAAGCCGAAGATTTCAAGAAAGCGCTTGAAGCTGCGAACTTCACCGTCACAACGGTCGAGGCCAAGCCCGCACGGCGCAATCCGCAGTCCCCGTTTACGACATCGACCCTGCAGCAGGAAGCCAGCCGCAAGCTCGGCTTCGCGCCCGCGCACACCATGCGCATCGCGCAGCGCCTTTATGAAGGTATCGATATCGGCGGCGAGACCACCGGTCTCATTACTTATATGCGTACCGACGGCGTGCAGATCGACCCTTCGGCGATCACGCAGGCACGCAAGGTGATCGGTGAAGACTACGGCAAAGCCTATGTGCCCGACTCGCCGCGCCAGTACACGTCGAAAGCGAAGAACGCGCAGGAAGCCCACGAAGCCATCCGCCCGACCGATCTGTCCCGCCGTCCTTCATCGCTGAAATCCAGACTCGATAACGATCAGGCCCGGCTCTATGAGCTGATCTGGATGCGCACCGTCGCAAGCCAGATGGAATCCGCCGAGATGGAACGCACCACGGTGGACATTACCGGCAAGGTCGGTGCGCGCGTGCTCGAATTGCGCGCCACCGGTCAGGTCGTCAAGTTCGACGGCTTCCTCGCTGTGTATCAGGAAGGCCGCGACGACGATCCGGAAGATGAGGATTCAAAGCGCCTGCCCGTCATCAATGAGGGCGAAGCGCTCAAGCGCGAGGGGCTCGACGTCAGCCAGCACTTCACCGAACCGCCGCCGCGCTTCTCGGAAGCCTCGCTCGTGAAGCGCATGGAAGAACTCGGCATCGGCCGTCCTTCCACCTATGCCTCGATCATTCAGGTGCTGAAGGATCGCGGCTATGTGAAGCTCGAGAAGAAGCGTCTGCACGGCGAGGATAAGGGCCGCGTCGTGGTGGCGTTCCTCGAGAACTATTTCGCGCGCTACGTCGAGTTCGATTTCACCGCCGACCTCGAGGAAAAACTCGACCTGATCTCGAACAACGAGATTTCCTGGAAGCAGGTGCTGACGGATTTCTGGAAGGACTTCATCGGCGCGGTCAACGAGATCAAGGACGTCCGAGTCACCGAAGTGCTCGACGTGCTCGACGCCATGCTCGGCGAACACATCTACGAGCCGCGCGCCGACGGCGGCGACCCGCGCCAGTGCCCGAGCTGCGGCACCGGCAAACTCAATCTCAAGGCCGGCAAGTTCGGCGCCTTTGTCGGTTGCTCGAATTATCCCGAGTGTCGTTACACGCGCCCCCTCGCCGCATCGAGCGGATCGAGCGATCGCCCGCTAGGTAAGGATCCGGTGTCGGGCCTCGAAGTTGCAGTCAAGGCTGGGCGCTTTGGCCCCTACATCCAGCTCGGCGAGCCCAAGGACTATGGCGAGGACGAGAAGCCGAAGCGTGCGGGCATTCCGAAGAACATGTCGCCTGCCGATGTCGAACTCGAGCTTGCGCTGAAGCTGCTCTCGCTGCCGCGCGATATCGGACCGCATCCGGAAGATGGCGAAATCATCACAGCCGGCATCGGGCGCTTTGGTCCGTTCGTGCGCCATGGCAAAACCTACGCAAGCCTCGAAGCTGGCGACGAGGTGTATACCGTCGGCCTCAACCGTGCGGTGACGCTGATCGCCGAAAAGATCGCCAAGGGTCCGAGCCGCCGGTTTGGCGCTGATCCCGGCAAGGAGATCGGCGACTACCCCGCGCGCGGCGGCAAGATCATGCTCAAGAAGGGCCGCTACGGCGCCTACGTCACTATCGACGGCATCAACGCGACTATCCCCGACAGCATCGAGCCGGAGAAGCTGACGATCGAGGAAGCCATCGCGCTGATCGAGGAACGTGCGGCAAAGACCGGCGGCAAGCCGAAGCGCGCCGCCAAGAAGGCCGCGAAGAAGAAGCCCGCAAAGGCCGCCGCCGCGAATGGCGCAGCCGAATCCGAGGCACCTGCGAAGAAACCCGCGGCCAAGAAAGCCGCAGCGAAAAAGGCTCCGCCGAAGAAGGAAGCAGCGGAGCCTGTGTCGCTGACAGAGGCGGCCAAGGCGAAGGCATCGAAGGTCGCCGCAGCCAAGGTCACGAAGGTCGCTGAAAAGAAGAGCGCCGGTAAAGCACGCGGATAATGAAAAAGAAAAGCGACGCGACGACTGCCTTTCCCGACAGAGAGAGCATCGTCGCGTTCGTCAAGGCGCATCCGGGCGAGGCCCGGACGCGCGACATAGCAAGGCATTTTGGATTGAAGAATGAATCGCGCGCCGAGTTGCGGCGCGCATTGCGCGATCTCGCCGAGGAAGGCGCGATCGCGACAGAGGGCCGAAAGGTCCGTGAACCCAAATCACTCCCACCCACCCTCGTCGCCGATATCACAGGCCGCGACAGCGACGGCGAGCTGCTCGCTGCCCCCGCCGAATGGTTTGCCGAGGTCGATGGTCCGGCACCGGCCATTACGATCCATGTTCCGCGAAAGCCGAAACCCGGCACCGTCGCGGGTGTCGGCGACCGCGTGCTGCTGCGCGTGGAAAAACCGCGCAACAAGCATGAGACCTACAGCGGCCGCGTCATCAAGCTCCTCGACAAAACGCAGCACCGCGTCCTCGGAATTTACCGCGAGATGCCGAACGGCGACGGCCGGATGATCCCGGTCGACAAGAAACAGGCCGGACGCGATCTCGCTATCGCCGCCAAGGATTCCGGCGGCGCGCAGGATGGCGACCTGATCAGCGTCGAACTGATGCGCGCGCGCGGCTACGGACTGCCGTCCGGCCGGGTGAAGGAACGCCTCGGCTCGCTCAAGACCGAAAAAGCGGTAAGTCTGATTGCGATCCACGCGCATGACATCCCGCAGGAATTTCCTGCCGACGTCGTCCGCGAATCCGAGGCCGCGAAACCCGCGACGCTTGCAGGCCGTGAGGACTGGCGCGATGTTCCGCTCGTCACCATAGATCCGCCCGACGCGAAGGACCACGACGACGCGGTTCATGCCGAACCGGACGCCGATCCGAACAACAAGGGCGGCTACATCGTCAATGTCGCCATCGCCGATGTCGCGTTCTATGTGCGGCCGCAATCGCCGCTCGACCGCGACGCGCTCAAGCGCGGCAACTCGGTCTACTTCCCGGACCGCGTCGTGCCGATGCTCCCCGAGCGCATCTCCAATGATCTGTGCTCGCTGAAGCCAGGCGAGCCGCGCGGCGCGCTCGCCGTCCGCATGGTGATCGACAAGGATGGCCGCAAGCGCTCGCACACTTTCCATCGCGTGCTGATGCGCTCGGCGGCAAAACTGAACTACGCGCAGGCGCAGGCTGCCATCGACGGACGCCCCGACGACACCATCGGCCCCCTGCTCGATTCGATCCTCAAGCCGCTCTGGACCGCCTATGCGCTGGTGAAGCGCGCCCGCGACGAGCGCGATCCGCTCGACCTCGACCTTCCCGAGCGCAAGATACTGCTGAAAGCCGACGGCACGGTCGACCGCGTGGCAACGCCGGAACGGCTCGATGCGCACCGGCTGATCGAGGAGTTCATGATCCTCGCCAACGTCGCGGCTGCGGAAACGCTTGAAAAGAAAACGCTGCCGCTGATCTACCGCGTGCATGACGAACCGACGGTCGAGAAGGTCCACAACCTCCGTGAGTTTCTCAAGACGCTGGAAATGCCGTTCTCTGCCACCGGCGCGCTGCGCCCCGCCGTCTTCAACCGCATTCTTGCGCAGGTGAAGGGACGCGACGCGGAGCCGCTGGTGAATGAGGTGGTCCTGCGCTCGCAGGCGCAGGCGGAGTATTCAGCGGACAATTACGGCCACTTCGGCCTCAATCTACGGCGTTACGCTCATTTCACATCGCCGATCCGCCGATACGCCGATCTGATCGTGCATCGCGCGCTGATCCGCGCGCTCGGGCTCGGTGAAGGCGCCCTTCCCGAAACCGAGACGTTTGAAACGCTTAGCGAAGTCGCGGCGGCCATTTCGCTTACCGAGCGCCGGGCGATGAAGGCCGAACGCGAAACCGCCGACCGGCTGATCGCGCATTTCCTCGCCGACCGCATCGGCGCGACATTCGAGGGGCGAATCTCGGGCGTCACCCGCGCAGGACTGTTCGTCAAACTGGCCGATACCGGCGCGGACGGCCTGATTCCCGTGCGGACCCTGGGAAGCGAGTATTACAACTATGACGAGACCCGCCATGCCCTGATCGGATCGCGCAGCGGTGCCATGCATCGATTGGGTGACGTGGTGCAGGTTCGTCTGGTAGAAGCTGCGCCTGTGGCTGGCGCGCTGCGGTTCGAACTGTTGTCCGAAGGACGAACCGCTCCCCGTGGCGGCCGTATGCGCGACACCCGCGCCAGACCGCCCAATACCGGCGGCAAGGCACGGCCAGGGCGCAACAGCAAGAACGGAAAGAAATTGCGCAAACCTTCCCGCAAAACGCGCAAGTCGAAGAAGGAAGGCTAGTGGATACGAATGCTAGAATCGGACCACTCACGCCTTTCAAAGGAGCTGAACATGGAAAGCCGAACTATGCCCACCGAGACGTGGACGTCAGCCTCGCAGCCGCTGCCGAAGCGCGATGTTTGGCAGGCGATGGCGCGCGGGCTGCGCTGCCGCTGCCCGAACTGCGGCGAAGGCAAGGTCTTCCGCGCCTTCCTGAAAGTCGCCGACAACTGCTCGGTGTGCGGACAGGATTTCAGCGGACACCGCGCCGACGATCTTCCGGCTTACCTCGTCATCGTGATCGTCGGCCATATCATTGTGCCGATCGCTCTGTGGATCGAGACCGACTACGCACCATCCATCGCCCTTCAGCTTTCGGTCTATCTGCCGGTCACTCTCATCATGTCGCTCGTGTTGCTGCAACCCGTGAAGGGCGCTGTTGTCGGATTGCAATGGGCGTTCCGCATGCACGGCTTCGATGAGAGCCGCCCCGCGGACGTCGAAGAAGGTACGATTGCCAAGCTAACCGTGGTGAAATGAGCGAGCCCGAGAAGGAAGATAAGGAAGACGACAGTCATCCTTACCGCCGCCCGAAAGATGCCGCGACACTGATCCTCGTCGATCGCAGCGGAAGCGTGCCCAAGGTCCTCGTCGGCAAGCGGCATGACAAAGTCATTTTCATGCCGGGAAAATTCGTGTTTCCCGGCGGCCGGGTCGATGCCACCGACAACAAGATTCCGGTGGCCGCGGAAATCCCCAAGGGACTTGAGAAGAAACTCATCGGCGGCAGTCCGAAGATCGCCCCTGCCCGCGCCCGCGCGCTGGCGGTGGCCGCCATTCGCGAGGCCTGTGAAGAAACCGGTCTTTGTCTGGGACGCAAAGTGGCGCGCATGAATGGCGCGGCGGCGAAACTGACCGGCGAATGGAAACCGTTCGCCGAGGCTGGCTTGCTGCCCGATCCGTCAGGACTGTTCCTCATCGCCCGCGCGATCACTCCGCCCGGCCGCGTCCGGCGGTTCGACACCCGATTTTTCACTGCCGATGCATCGTCAATCGCGCACCGGGTTGAAGGCGTCGTCCATGCCGATGCCGAACTCGTCGAACTGGTGTGGGTCGAACTCGGATCGCTTTCCCTCGCGGATCTTCACCAGATGACGAAGATGGTGCTGCGCGAACTGGACAAGCGCCTTGCACTGGGGCCGCTTTCCCATGCCGCCGAGGTGCCGTTCTTCCACTTCTACGGCGGAAAGATGCAGCGGGACGTCATTTGATCGCGCGCGGGTTCTCCGCGGCGCGCGGATGCCTGAGGCTGTCATGACAACCGCCGTTGCGCCGGAACTGTCGGTCTCGGAGTGGCTCAACTCCGACACCCCGCTCACATTGTCTGGCCTTCGCGGACGCCCCGTTCTGCTTCACGTGCTGAGCGAAACCTGACCTACGGGTGGTGGTTTCATGCCCGCGTGCGAGCTGATATGTTGGCGTCTGACGGCGGAACGCCCGCCGGGGGATAAGCGAACCACCGTTGTATGCGTACCGGCGCCGCCATATCGGTCGCCGCACATGTTGCGGCCCTGACAGCCTGGCTTTTGCTGGCGGGCGTGCATCCGTTCGAGCCTACGACTGCGGAGGCCATCACCGTCGATATCGTCACGCCCGAGGAGGCGCCGCCGCTTCCCAAAGAGCCCGATTACGATTTTCCCAAGTTTGACGAAAAATCCAATGAGCAGGCTGCGGAAAAGCAGGCTGAACGGGAATCTTCGCAACCCGCCCCGGAACAGCCCTCCAAACCGGCCTCCACTCCCGCTTCAAATGCGAAACAGGATTCGCGGCAGGCCGCGCTCCAGCAGCAGCAGCAGCCTGCCGAACCGCCCAAACCCGCGGAGCAGCCTCAGTCTCAACAACAGGCGCAGCCTCAAACGCCGCCTTCGGCGCAGCAGCAGGAAGTGCCGACCGCCGCCCCGGATATCACCAGCAAGTTCGGCATGATGTTCACTCTTCCGGACGCCGGCGCAGCCGGCGACTTCGATGCCAAGGCGACGGCAAAGGCGAACATCTCCAACGAGGACGCCGCGGCGCTGCGGGCGCATCTGAAATCATGCTCCGTCCTGCCGCGATCGATATCCCCTGCCGACAACGTCTCGATCATTTTGCGCGTTGCATTTCAGCGCGACGGACGACTCGCAGCGGAGCCGCTGCTGATCGAAGCCAGCGCATCTGAAAAAGGCCCGGCCCTGATGCGCAGCGCAATGGATGCACTGGACAGGTGTCAGCCCTACGCCATGCTTCCGGCAGATCGCTACGACCAGTGGCGCATGCTGGATCTCCGCTTCTCGCCGAAAGACTTCAGGGGCGGGTAACCCCCAGTCCACCGAGAAAAAACGCCCTCGCGCTCAACTCAAAAAACAATAATCTTCCGTGGCGAGACGCATCGCGCCACCCCATACAATCTCTGATCCTTTTGTATCGCCAAGCGACACTTTTTAAGTGCCGCCTCAAAATCGTCAGGGGAAGAGTCCGATGAGCCCACGCCAGTTGCGCCTCGGCGCTTTCATGCGCCCGGTCAGCATTCATACCGCCGCATGGCGCTATCCCGGCAGTTTCCCCGACGCCAACTTCAATCTCTCGCATCTGAAGCGTTTCATTCAAAAACTTGAACACGGCAAATTCGACGCCTTCTTCATGGCCGATCATCTCGCGGTGATGAATATGCCGATCAACGCGCTCAAGCGCAGTCACACCGTCACATCGTTCGAGCCGTTCACATTGCTGGCGGCGCTGGCAGGCGTGACAGAGCGCATCGGGCTGGTTGCGACCGCCTCGACCACTTACGACGAGCCCTATCATGTCGCGCGCCGCTTCGCCTCGCTCGATCATATCAGCGGCGGCCGCGCCGGCTGGAACGTCGTCACCACCGGCAACCCGGAAACCGCTCTGAATTTCGGTCTTGAAGAGCATGTCGAACACGGTGAACGCTACAGGCGTGCGCGTGAATTCTTCGATGTCGTCACAGGCCTGTGGGATTCCTTCGCCGATGACGCCTTCGTGCGCGATGCCGAGAGCGGCATCTATTTCGATCCCGCGAAAATGCACACGCTGAATCACAAGGGCCAGTTTCTCTCGGTCAAGGGTCCGCTCAACATTGGCCGGCCGGTGCAAGGCTGGCCCGTGATCGTTCAGGCCGGCGCGTCGGAACCCGGCAAGCAGCTTGCGGCAGAAACGGCCGAAGCGGTGTTCACCGGCGGCGGCACGCTTGCCCAAGCCCAGGCGCTCTACGAAGATATAAAGAGCCGCATGGACACGTTGGGACGCGACCGCGACTACCTGAAGATTCTGCCGGGCGCATTCGTTGTCGTTGGCGACACCCTCGAGGAAGCGCAAAAGAAGCGCGACCTGCTCGACAGCCTCGTCCACTATGACAGCGCTATCGCGGGGCTTTCCGTCATCCTCGGCACCGATGCATCGAAATTCGATCCCGAGGGCCCTCTTCCGCCGATCCCGGACACCAACGCCAGCAAGAGCGGCCGCGACCGACTGGTCGAATATGCGGCCAAGAACAACGTGACAGTTCGGCAGCTTGCGCAGCGCGTCGGCGGCTATGGCGGCCTGTCGTTTGTCGGGACGCCCGCCACCATTGCCGATCGGATGGAAGAATGGCTGGTGACCAACGCCTCCGACGGTTTCAACATCATGTTCCCGTTCCTGCCGCAGGGGCTGGACGACTTCGTCGACAAGGTGGTTCCGGAACTTCAGCGGCGGAGCATCTTCCGAAAGGACTACGAGGGCCGTACGCTGCGCGAAAATCTCGGCTTGCCGCGGCCCAAAAACCGGTTTTTCGAGCCTGCCGGGGCTGTGAAAGCGGCTGAATAGCCTCTCAGGCCCATCGAACCGGGGGGCCTTCGCGGGCGAAATCCGGGGTATCCGCTTTTCGGAATAATACGGCCTAAAACCTTGACTTTGGGGCGTTCGAAGCTAGGTTGCGCCCCAAATGCAGCTCGATCTGTCGGGTCTGCTCGTGATTCCTGACATTCGAGGTTCTGAAACATGGCCAAAGCGGTCACCATCAAGGTCAAGCTCGTTTCCAGCGCGGACACCGGCTTTTACTACGTCGCCAAGAAGAACTCGCGCACGATGACCGACAAGCTCGTGAAGAAAAAGTACGATCCGGTCGCGAAGAAGCACGTCGAGTTCCGCGAAGCCAAGATCAAGTAATTATTTCAATTGCTTATGTACGAAAACGGGGCCTCGCGGCCCCGTTTTGCGTTTTATCCCCTCCCGTCGGTCACTACCGGTCAGTGGGACAGCAGGACCCAGCACGGCGGGTTGGCCAGAATTGAGCGCGTGGCTCCGCCCAGAATGAACTCGCGCAACCTCGAGTGGCCGTAAGCGCCCATCACCAGAAGATCGACACCACGGGAGGCGACATAGGCTTCCAGGAAACTGCCGATTGAATGCTGATCGGTTTTCTTGACGTCCTCATGGATCGCTTCAATTCCGAATCCTGCCAGGTACTCGACGAATTGCTGCCCTTGAGCAGACGACAGTGGCTTGTCGTCAGTCGCCGTGAATGCCCTCACCGTCCTTGCGCGCCGGAGAAACGGCAACGCATCGCCGACGGCTCGTGCAGCCTGACGGCTGCCATCCCACGCCACGGCAACAGTCTGGATAGCCGTCGCCAGCGGCCGCAGCGGCTCTTCCGGAAAGATCAGAACCGGACGGCCTGATTCGAAGATGAGTTGCTCGGCGAGATCAAACTGGTCTTCGGTGTCCTTCCTGAGGGGCTGAACAGTCACGTGGTGCAGCCGCGCCGACGCCACCAGATTCCGTGTCATGTCATAGGGCGCCCTGCGCTCAAGGCGACAGCGGTGCATCACATTGTGATGCGCGGCGACCTCCTCGAAACTATGGACGAGTTGCTGTGCATTCGCTGCGCTCTTTCTTGCCTCCCGTTCGAGAAACTCCCCCATATGGGCGCCTTCGAAGTAAAGGCCCGTCTCGATTTCGATCTCGTACACCACCGCAGAAACGCGTTGCGAGATGGTCGAATGATTCCCGTTGCGGGCTCCTGCCGACAAAAGACTTTCGCTCAGTTGAAACACCGTCTCGATTGCAGCCTTTGTCGTCGGCTTCGGATAGCTGACAAGCGGAAGCAAGAAGTCCCTGGTGGCCATGGCAATCTCCTTGGGGCTCAACTTAGCCGGAGCCGGAACCTTCTGGCTTGATATGGCTCAAAGCAGCGGGAGGACCTCCGCCATTTGATGTGCATCAAGGTGATTGAAGGAGAAGCGATCACACTGAACCAGTGAACGCCCATTCCCGCGTGCAAAGGTGATTTCATGAAAGCCCATCACATCATGACCCGTAAAGTCATCAAGGTTGCCCCCGGTGACTCGATCACTGATGCCGCTCGGCTTATGCTCGACAACCATCTGAGCGGCCTTCCTGTCGTTGACCTGAAGGGCGCACTGGTCGGTATTGTCACCGAGCGCGACCTGTTGCGCCGGCGTGAAATCGGTACGCAGCGCAACCGGCCGCGCTGGCTTGATTTTATCCTTGGCCCGGGACGTCAGGCCGCGGACTATGTCCAGACCGCCGGACGCCGCGTTGATGAGATCATGACGCGCGACGTGCAAACCGTGACTGAAGACACTCCGCTCTCCGATGTCGTAGCCATCATGGAAAGGTATCGCATCAAGCGCGTTCCCGTGATGAACAGCAACAACAAGCTCACCGGAATCATCAGCCGCCAGAACTTCGTCCGGGCTGTCGCAGGCCTCGCTCGCGATGTCCCCGACCCCACTGCGGACGATTCACACATCCACACCCGCATTCTCAAAGAGATCGGGCGTCATGACTGGGGCCCATCCGGGCTGGAGGTGTTTGTCCGCAACGGTGTGGTCGATATCTGCGGCGTCATCACGGACGAGCGCACGCGGCAAGCCATCATCGTAGCCGCCGAGAATGTCGCGGGCGTCAAGCAGGTGCACGATCACCTGTGCTGGGTTGACCCCTTATCCGGGGCATATTTCGAGCCGAAAGAAGAAAGAACGAAAGCGAGTTAAGCCGCCGCAGCCACTACGCGGTTCCGGCCGTCGTGCTTGGCGCGGTACAGCGCCTGATCGGCGCGTTTGAGGACGGCGCTGATCGCCTCGCCCTTGGTTTCGAGCGTCGAGATGCCGATCGAAATGGTCACCTCGATGCGCTTGACGCCCTTCTCGATCGTAAAGGGCTCGCCAGCGATGGAGCGGCGAAGGCGCTCGGCAACCATTCCTGCCACATGCAGGTCGGTTTCCGGCATCACGATCACGAATTCCTCACCGCCGTAACGGCAGGCCAGATCGATCCCGCGGATCGACTTGCGGATACGCACCGCGAATTCGCGCAGCACGTCGTCGCCGGCATCGTGGCCGTAAGTGTCGTTGATCGACTTGAAGTAATCGATGTCGAGCATCATCAGCGCCAACGGCTTGGCCCGCATTGCCGCCTGCTCAGCCAATGTGGCGAGATGGCTTTCCATATAGCGGCGGTTATGCAGCCCGGTCAGCGGATCGGTGATCGCCATTTCGATCGAGTTCTGCACGTTGTCGCGCAGGTGATCGGTATAGCGGCGCTTGCGAATCTGGGTGCGCGCCCGCGCCAACAGTTCGTTCTTGTCCACCGGGCGCAGCAGGTAATCGTTGACGCCGATCTCCAGCCCCCGCAGCAACCGCGCGTTGTTGTCGGCATCGGCAATGGCGAGGATCGGTACGCTGCGCGTGCGCTCCAGCGACCGCGCCTGGCTGCAAAGCCGCAGGCCATCGAAATTCTCAAGCCCGAGCGACACGATCAGCAGATCGTAATTGCCATCGGCGGCATGAAACACCGCTTCGGCGGGATTCGGTTCGACGTCGACGCTGTGCTCGGTGGCCAGCACCGGAGCCAGCCGCTCGTAGGACGACGGCCGGTCGTCCACCAGCAGAATGCGCCCGCCCTTGCCCGTATCGGCAACCGCGTCGCGCTCCGGCGCATTGACGCCAATCTCGAGCGACGTGATCGCGCGCATGCGCAGTTCGTCGGTCATCATCTTCAGCCGGGTCAGCGACCGCACGCGGGCGATCATCACGACATCGGACACCGGCTTGGTGAGGAAATCGTCGGCGCCGGCATCGAGCCCTCGCACGCGGTCGGATGGACTGTCGAGTGCCGTCACCATGATGACCGGGATGAAATGGGTCTTCGGATTCGATTTCAGGCGGCGGCAGACCTCGAAACCGTCGATGTCCGGCATCATGACATCGAGCAGCACGATGTCGCATTCCGCGCGCTCGCAGATCTCAAGCGCCTGTGTCCCGCAATTCGCCGTCACCACGTCGAAATATTCCGCGGACAGACGCGCCTCGAGCAGCTTTACGTTGGCGAGAACGTCGTCAACGACCAGAACGCGCGCGGACATCGAATTCTCCAAACTTTCCTAGCCGACAAACCGTCGAACCGTCTCAATAAATTTCCCAACCGAGATCGGTTTGGACAAATACGCTTCGCACCCGCCTTCGCGAATACGTTCTTCATCGCCCTTCATGGCAAAAGCCGTTACCGCGACCACGGGGATGGCACGCAAGTCGACATCCGCCTTGATCCAGCGTGTCACGTCGAGACCGGAAACTTCGGGTAGCTGAATATCCATGAGGATGAGATCGGGCCGGTATGTGCGAGCGAGATCGAGTGCTTCAACCCCGTTACGCGTGCCGACTGTCTGATACCCATGGGCCTCAAGCAGATCGCGAAAGAGCTTCATATTGAGCTCGTTGTCTTCCACGATCAGGACGGTTTTGGCCATCCTGGCCCTCCAATTCCCGTAAAATGCCCGTACGTGCTGAAACCGTTGAATTCGCCACGCCGTGATGACTCGGGCATGATGGGTTCAAAATAGAGACGATAAGTTACGGAAAGGCAAACACGATCAATGACAAAGGGCCCTAAAAACCCTCAGGAAGTCGCTGAATTCGTTGCGATTCAGGCGCTCTCCTTCCTGGCGTCCGATCCCGAACGGCTAGGGTTGTTCCTGACCGAGAGCGGTATCGGCCCTCAAACCCTCCGGACGGCCGCCGCAGACCCGAAGTTCCTCGCGGGCGTGCTCGATTTCATCGTGCGCGATGACGCGACCGTGAAGGCCTTCGCCGACGCGTCGCAACTGACACCGCAGGCCGTCGCCAATGCGCGCGAGGTGCTGGAACCACGTTGGGAATGATTCAGTGAGCGACCGTCCGCCAGCCGATTCGCCGGGTTTCTGCCGCGACTGCCTGTCGGACGCGGCGGCAAAGGCGATGCGCTGCGCTGAATGCGGCTCGCCCCGCATGGTCCGGCATCGTGCCCTCAGGACGCTGACCCTCGCGCATATCGATTGTGATGCGTTCTATGCAACCGTCGAGAAACGCGACAATCCGGACATCGCCGACAAACCCGTCATCATCGGCGGCGGCAAGCGCGGCGTCGTTTCAGCCGCCTGTTACATCGCGCGCACTTATGGCGTGCGCTCGGCGATGCCGATGTTCAAGGCGCTCGACCTCTGCCCCTCGGCGGTTGTCGTGCGTCCCGACATGGCGAAGTATGTCCGCGTCGGCCGCGAGGTTCGCCATGCGATGATGGCGCTGACGCCGCTGGTCGAGCCGCTCTCCATCGATGAGGCCTTCCTCGATCTCAGCGGCACGGAACTCGTGCACGGCATGATCCCCGCCAAGGTGCTTGCGCGGTTTGCTACTCAGGTCGAGCGTGACATCGGCATCACCGTGTCGGTCGGCCTGTCGGTGAACAAGTTTCTGGCCAAGATCGCATCCGATCTCGACAAGCCGCGCGGCTTCGCTGCACTGGATCAGGAGGAAGCGCGCGAGATGCTGGCCGACCGGCCTGTCGGCTTTATCTATGGCGTCGGTCCCGCCTCACAGGAAAAACTCTCTCAGCGCGGGTTCCGTCTCATCAAGGATTTGCAGCGCGCAGACGAGACCGATCTGATGAAGCAGTTCGGTCCTGAGGGACGGCGGCTGTGGCGGCTGGCGCGCGGCATCGATGAGCGCAAGGTCGTCGCGGATCGCGGCGCCAAGACGATTTCCAACGAGACGACGCTGGAAACCGACGTGCGAGACTTCGCGACGCTGGAAAAGATCCTGTGGCGGCTGTGCGAAAAGGTCTCGTCACGCCTTAAAAGCAGCGACCTCTCCGGCTCGACCATCACCCTGAAACTGAAAACCGCGGACTTCAGGCAGCGCACCCGCTCCCAATCGCTTCAGGTCCCGACACAGCTTGCCACCAGAATTTTCGCGACGGTGCGCGAAATGCTCAGCCGCGAGATCGACGGCACCGCATTCCGGCTGATTGGCGCCGGCGTGAGCGCCCTGAAGCCGGGCGCGGAAGCCGACGGTCAGGATTTGCTGGACCGGCGATCCGCTCATGCGGAGCGCGCGATGGACAATGTCCGAAAAAAATTCGGCAACGCCGCCGTGATCCGCGGCATTGCTTATGATGGACCGGCGAAAGCCGAATGACGGCCCGCCCTATTTACAGGGCTTGGTTTCCTTGATGTCGATCTTGTCCATGGCGCCCGCAATGACGAAATCGTTGTAATCGAGCGAGAGCGCCCGCGACACACCGTCTTCGTAGAGCTCGAACGACATCGCATAGGCCGGCGTCTGCTCACCGGAATTCGATTTCGTTGCACGGTCGTAGTAGCTCACGGTGACCGGCCACCGGGTCTGGGATTTGAACTTCTCGTTGGTGCTGGCGGCATCCGGCTTTACCGGCGCCTTCGTCCCGGGAATCGGCTGCCCGATGACGGTGAGCGTGTTGTAAACCTTCTCGCCGTCGTCCGACCCGTCATAAACCACGAGTTCGAGCAGCGACTTGCCTTCGCGCGCGGCCTCGATGATCAGCCTGACCTGCTCCGTCGGGAACACCGCGCCCTCGATGGTGAACGTCTTCGCCTTGGGCTTCTTCAGCTTGACCTTGATTGTCTTGCCGTCGCGCTCCGCCATACCGTCGATCGATGTCGTATCGGCATCGTTCATGCGGGTCTCGATCTTGAAGCGGTAGCTCTTGCCCTCGCCGTCTTCCCAGCTCGTCGAGCGCAGATCGCTCACGGTGGTTTTGTTCTCACCGGTATCGAGCTGTGACACCTGCCGGAATTCAGTGGTGTAGCCTTCGCAGGCACTGCCGGCGAAGTTGTACAGGATGCGGCCGCGCGCGTTGCTGACACTGGCATTGCCGCGCGATGTTTTCAGGCTCAGGTCGTAGACCGCCTGATGCGCGAGAAACGCAACGCTGGGTGCGGCTTGTGCTCCGCCCGCAGCCGATGCCAGAAACACAGCAGACAGGGCAACCAATCCACAACCCGAAATCCGGCGCGCGCGACGCATGGCGTCTCCTTAAGGTAATGAGAATCGAAGAATAATAGCCGCAGCATTGCGCCGCAACCGGGGCAAAAACGCAAAATTGCCCCGAATATCCGGCAAAAATCGCAAGCCTTGCGCGCTTGCATGTGACTGCACGATGGGCGAAATATGGCGCGCCCGACACATCGGCATGAACGCCGGACCTCACTCCGGGCAAATACTCAGATAAAACATCGGGGACTGACATGGCGGGAACGGTCGAGCAGAAGTTGAACGAGTTGGGTATCGTGCTGCATCAGCCCAACCCTCCCATCGCGAATTATGTCGGCTTTGTTCGCACCGGGAATCTGCTGTTCGTATCGGGCCAGGTCTGCAACACCCCGGAAGGCAAGCTGATCGCAAAAGGCAAACTCGGCGCCGGCGTGACCACCGAGCAAGGCGCCGCCGCCGCACGCGGCTGTGCGATCAACCTGCTGGCGCAGGTCAAGATGGCGCTCGGCGATCTCGACAAGGTTGCCCGTGTTGTGCGCCTTAGCGGTTTCGTCAACGCGACACCGGATTTCCTCGAAGGGCCGAAGGTGCTCAACGGCGCATCGGATCTGATGGTGGCAATATTCGGCGACAAGGGCCGCCATGCGCGCACCACGGTCGGCGTGGCCGCACTGCCCTCGGACGCCGCGGTCGAAGTCGAAGGCATCTTCGAGGTCGCCTGAGCATGATCCCGAAAAGTGGGAACCGGATTTCGGACAAGATCATGCTCAAGAAATCAAACTGATGGCTGCGCGCGCGCCCGGCTGGCTTACGGCACGTCCAATCGCCCATCGCGGGCTGCATGACCGCGCGCGCGGCATCGTCGAGAACATGCCGTCGGCGATCGACGCAGCGATCGCCGCCAATTTTGCGATCGAGGTTGATCTTCAACCCACCGCCGACAATGAGGCGATGGTCCACCATGATTACGCGCTGGGCCGGCTCACCCAAGGCACCGGCGAACTGCTGTCGCTGACCGCGGCGCAGCTCAAGCAGGTCGGCTTCAAACACACCGCAGAACGGATGATGACGCTGGGCGATCTCTGCGCGCGCGTCGCCGGACGCGTCCCTCTGGTGCTCGAGGTGAAAAGCCGTTTCGACGGCAGCCGGACGCTGGTGAGGCGAATGGCCGAAGTGCTGACGTCGTACAGCGGACCGGTCGCCGCGATGTCGTTCGATCCCGATCAGGTGATGGCGCTGCGCGACCTGATGCCCGGTCTGCCGCGCGGCATCGTGGCCGAACGGCACTACACCGAGGGCGAGTGGACGCGGCTGCCGCCCGAGAAAACCCGTGAGATGACAGGCCTGCGCCACGCGTTCCGCACGCAGCCGCATTTCGTCAGCTACCGGGTCGACGATTTGCCGTCGCCTGCGCCCTGGATCGCACGCAACATCTTTGGCTGCGCGCTGATCACATGGACTGTGCGGACCCCGGAACAGCGCGCACGCAGCGCCCGATATGCCGACCAGATGACTTTCGAGGGTTTCATCCCGGAGTAAGCCTAAAGCGCAATACCAGCCATCCGATGCCAGATACTTGAAGTCATCCGCGCAAGAACCGATCTATAATGCTGAACGGTTTCGGTTTTCTCACGGCCACGGTACCCCTTCCCTTTGACGGATCCCTGCGAGATCACCCTTGAAGCGGTCTCCTCAGTCGGCCAGGTCACGGCCGACGAGTGGAATGCGTGTGCCAATGCAGATGGCAGCTACAATCCGTTTGTAACGCACGCCTTTTTTGCTGCTTTGGAAGAGTCAGGCTCTGCCATCGCGCGCACCGGCTGGGCCGCGCGCCATCTGGTGGCGAGGATGAATGGGCAAGCCGTCGGCATCGTGCCCGGTTATCTGAAAAATCACTCGCAAGGCGAATACGTGTTCGACCACGGCTGGGCTGATGCCTATGCGCGCGCCGGCGGAAGCTACTATCCGAAATTGCAGGCCACCGTTCCGTTCACCCCGGCAACTGGCCCTCGCCTGCTCGTGGGCAACGGCCCGGATGCCGCGCGTATCCGCGAGACGCTGGCCAGCGGCCTGATCGCCCTGTGCGGCGCCACGCACGCCTCATCGGTGCATGTCACCTTCGCCCGCGAAGACGAATGGACGCTCCTCGCCGAACATGGCTTCCTGCAACGCACCGACCAGCAATTCCATTGGCGCAATGAAGGCTACGGCACGTTCGAGGATTTCCTCGCCACGCTGGCCTCGCGTCACCGCAAGGCGATCCGCCGCGAGCGACGCGACGCGCTCGCCAACGGCATCACCATTCATGCCCTGACCGGCGACGGCATCACGCCCGACGTCTGGGACGCATTCTTCGAATTTTACATGGAGACCGGCTCGCGCAAGTGGGGACGGCCCTATCTCACCCGCGCGTTCTACACCATGATCGGCGAGACCATGGCGAAAGACGTGCTTCTGGTGATGGCAAAGCGCGACGGCAGATGGATCGCCGGTGCGATCAACTTCATCGGCTCCGATACGCTGTTCGGCCGCCACTGGGGCGCGGTCGAGCACCATCCCTTCCTGCATTTCGAGGTCTGCTATTATCAAGCCATCGACTTCGCGATCCGGCGCGGCCTGAAGCGCGTCGAGGCCGGCGCACAGGGTGAGCACAAGATCGCCCGCGGCTACCTGCCCCAGACCACCTACTCCGCGCACTACATCGCCGATCCCGCGCTGCGCCGGGCGATCCGCGACTATCTCAAGCACGAGCGAAGCTATGTGCAGCAGGCCGTGCGCGAACTCACCGAGGCCGGTCCGTTCCGCAAGGCCAACGGTGACGACTGAGCGCCGGCGTTGTGGCCGCCGCGCAAGCCGCCTAACCTGAGCCTCACTTGCCGACCACAACACCGCTGCGGGAAATGCCTTGAGTTCAATCGCTGACCGGACCCGCGAATTCCTGACGCGCCGCGCCTCCGAGCTGCGCCAGACAGTTCGTGTCACCATTGCCGTGGGTGCGGCTTATGCGGCCTACAAGACTCTCGGCCTGCCGCAGGGGTACTGGGCGGTGTTCACCGTCATCATTGTCATGCAAGGGTCGATCGGCGGGACGCTCGGCGCGGCCACGGAGCGCATGATCGGCACCCTGGCAGGCGCGGTCTTCGGCGGACTGGCAGCGGCATTTCATTCGAACACATCGCTCGGCATTGGGGTCGCCCTCGTCCTTGTCACGTGCATCACTGTATGGGGCGCAGCGGTCCGCCCTCAGTTGCGGGTGGCGCCGGTCACCGCCGCCATCATGCTGCTGACCGAACCGGCCGGCGCGCCGGTCGAGCAGTTCGTTCTCGATCGCATTGTCGAGATCGGATTGGGTGGCGTGATCGGCGTGCTGGCAATGGTGCTGATATTTCCCGCGCGCTCCCATACAGTCGTCGTGGCCCGCTCGGTCACCGTACTGGCACGCATGCGAAAGCTCCTGCTCGCGGAAGCGGAGGCGCTCGATCGCGGCGAGGCGCTGGCTCCCTCGCTCGAACACGCGGCCCTGCGGCAGGCGCTGACCGCCGTCGAGCAGGCGCTGAAAGATGCCGACAGGGAGCGCGCCTCTCGTCTTGCCGATCATCGCATTCCCTCCGCGATTCCGCGAACGCTCTGGCGCGTGCGCAACGATCTCGTCGCTATCGGCAACGTGCTCCGCGAACCCCTTCCAGCCACGATCGCCTCAACGCTGGCGCCTGCCGCCGCGAACCTGCTGCGCGCCGAAGCCGAATTGACGCAGCGATGCGCGATCGCCCTCGACGCCGCCACCGTGGTTTCACGCGAAGACCTGTCCGCCGCGCATTTTGCTTTCACGGAAACGTTCAACGGCCTGCGGCAGTCTGGTGTCATGCGCGCGCTGGATTTCAATGCGGTCGGGCGTACTTTCGGCCTCGCCTACACGCTGGACGGTCTTCATCGCGATCTGGCCGATCTCGCCGACAGGATCGACGAGATTGCCACTGGAATACCGGAGCCCACGGCGAATTCCTGACATGCCATCCTTGAGGCAACCCCGCTTGACCGCGCGGCGCTGGGCGGCGAATGTGACGCGCCTCTTTTCCGGGATGAACCATGACCGCTTACGACACCAACAATATTTTCGCGAAAATCCTGCGCGGCGAAATTCCCTGTCACAAGGTCTATGAAGACGAACACACCTTCGCCTTCCTGGACATCATGCCGCGATGTCCCGGACATACGCTGGTGATCCCCAAGGCTCCGGCCCGGAACATTCTCGACATCTCGCCCGACAGCTTCGCGCATGTCGCCCGCACGGCGAAGAAAATCGCGGTCGCCGGCATGAAAGCCTTCAATGCCGCCGGGATCACCTTGCAACAGTTCAGCGAGCCGGCAGCGGGCCAGATCGTCTATCACCTGCACATCCATGTCATGCCACGGGTTGAGGGCGTCGCGCTGTTGCCGCCGGCAAGCCGCAAGGAAGACGTCAAGGTTCTGGAAGATCACGCCACGCGGCTGATCGCAGCGCTGAACGGCTGAGCCGCAGAGCGGTTCAGCCCATCCACCACTTGCCCGCGAGCACGACGAGTTCACCGGCGATTACGCCGGCGAACACCGATCTGCGCGCAACAATGAAGACCGCAAAGCCGACGGCAACAGCGCCATAGCGCACCATGTCCGGTACGGTCGCGAGCGCGCCGGGTGGTGAAATCAGAATCTGCGCGATGACGCCTGCAAGAATTGCAGCGGCGACCGCCCTCACCCAGACCAGGAACTCGGAACTCTCATCGATCCCGCCGCCGATCACGAGACCGAGCACGCGCCAGACCTCGTTCGACAGGAAGCCCGCGAACAGCAGCAGCGCGATCGCCTGTCCATCGCCGAACAGTCCGCTCATGCGCGCCTCCGGATCCGATGAACGCCATAGGCAATCGTGCCGGCGGTCAGACCGCAGATCATGATGTCGACGCCGGTTTGCAGCAGTTGCACAAGCGGATAGAGCGCAAGCCCGAGTGCGAGCGCCAGCTTGTCCACCAGTCTGTGCGCGTTGCGCGCCGTAGACAGCAGGAATGTCAGCGGCGTGAGCGCGAGAATGCCGGCGGCCAGCAGCGGCGGCAAGCTCGCGGCAAGCCAGTAGCCGATCAGCGTGGCCACACTGCTCAGGAACACCAGTCCGAAGCCGAGGCCGTTCAGGAATGCGATCCGCCGCTCACGCGGCACAAGCGGCAGCAGACGAAAGCTCTCGACCCAGACCGTCACCGCCACGAGATGTGCCGGCAGCGCAAGCTGGCGCATCTTGGTCTGCGGCGTCCGCAACATCGGCAGCACCGAAACCACCATCGGCAGCAGGCGGATCGCGCTGATGGTCACCGCCAGAGCCGACTCCAGCAGCGTCGCCCCGGCATGGGATGTGGAGATCAGGATGATTTGCGCAGGTCCGGCCCAGACCAGCACCGTGCTGGCCAGCGCCCAGCCCAGCGTAAAGCCGGTATCATGGGCGAATGCGCCGACCCCGATGAAGGTCCCGAACAGCACGAGCGCCAGAATCGAGGACAGCGCGGATTTGACCCCGAGTGCGAATGCGATGGGCGTGCTTAGCCATTTCGGGGAATCGAGGGCGGGAAGTGCCACGGGGCGGAATACCGGGTGAATCGTTGGATTCATCACGCGGTTGAAACGCCCCGCCGTCAAGGGACCGGGGGCGCTAATTTCGCGGAGCCGTACCGCTCAATTGCACAGCTTGCAGGGCGCGCATCGCTATCGGTGCGCGCCGAGAACATTCACCGCAAACAGCGGCGTCAAAATCAGATCCAAAATCAGATCGAAGGCTCGCGCGCGGATGACGACAGCGAACCGAGAACACACAAAATTGCAAATGCTATACCAATAATCCCGAACGTCAGCACGACGGCCTCCTCACAGACTGCGGCGAAACGCTTTCGCTGCCCCCCGATCAGATGATTGGAAAACGGTTTCGCAAAACTTAAGCGAAAATCGTCAGCATCGCGTTAGCATTTCGTTGAGCATAAAGCTCACTGCACGAATTGAAGTTATGCCTGCAAATATTGAGTTTCTTTCGCTCGCGACCTGGCCGCGGCGTTAACCGTCACAAGAGATTCCTGGAATTTTCCGCCGCGTTCAGCACTGGCGGCGGTTAACCATGCTGCTCCGCGTTCTTCAGCACGATGCACGCCTGCCCCGCCCGTCTGATGCGATCGCACAACTCATTGGCGGCGGCCCGCGTGTCCGCCCCGACCCGCACCTGATAGAACGGGCGTGTGCCGCGGCTGCGGAAGATCGAGCTGAGAAGGCTCGGATCACGATCGCCGATGATCGCACTCAACCGCGTCATGGAGCGGGCATACATCGCCAGCGCCTTGTCACGCGAGAACCCGGCGGCAAGCTGCACACCCCATGGCATCGCCGCGCCGAGCTTCACGCGCTGGGCAAGCTCCGTGACAAAGGGGTTGGGTGCACGCTGCAACAGCGCCATCAGTTCGCGGCAGCCGGCGGGTGGCGTACGGTCCTTGATCGCGCCGTTCTTGCCCGCAGACGCCCAGTCGTCGACCGACGTACCGGTGATCGCATAAACGTAGTTGCGGGTTTCGGACGGCATATAACCGGTGCCGGCAAGCCATTCCTGCACCCGCCGCGGCCCCGCATTGTAAGCGGCCGCTGCAAGCCCGAGATTGCCGAACTGTTCGCGCAGCTCTTGCAGGAACTCGGCCGATTTCGGCAGCGCCTGCACGGGATCGAACGGATCGAGCAGCCGCCGCTCGCTGGCAGTCCCTGGCATGAACTGCGCCACGCCCTGCGCGCGCTGGCCGCTCCGTGTCATCGGTCCCACTGCGTCCGGCTGAAACCGGCTTTCCTGCCAGATGACGCGCGCAAAGAATTCCAGAGGCAGACCGTGCGCGGACGCCGCGGATTCGATCATCAGGCACATCGCCTCGCGCGTGTTGCCATCCTTCGCTGTGGCAGCAGCAGGTGCTGGAGCCGCAGGCGGATCGTCGGGTTCATCTGCACGCGCAAGCGTCGCCGCTAGCGTCACGATCACGCCAACCGCAAGCCACTTCCCCGGGTGCCGCCACTTCATCGCAACAGTCTCGCCGCCGAGAATGTCGAAAAGCAGATCAAAATAGCAAAAACCCGGCGATCGCTGGACCGCCGGGTTTTTTGTTCTCTTTAGCCTGATCAGACCTTCATTAAGGGCTTGGTCGGGCCCTTTGGACCATCGCCGCCCTTTGGCTTGCGGGGCGCGGAACGCTTGCGCGATCCTGGCAGCTTCTCGGGCTTCGGCGTGACCGGACCTTCGACGAACTCGAAGCCGATCTTGTCGACGTCCTGCTCGTCCTTCACCAGCACGACGCGGACATGTCCGCCGCCTTTCAGCTTGCCGAACAGCACCTCGTCCGCCAGCGGCTTCTTGACGTGCTCCTGAATGATACGCGCCATCGGCCGAGCGCCCATCTGCTCGTCATAGCCGTGTTCGATCAGCCAGGCCTTGGCGGGCTCCGACAGTTCGATAGTCACGTCGCGGTCCGCAAGCTGCGCTTCGAGCTGAAGCACGAACTTCTCGACCACCATGCCGATGACATCGGTGTTGAGATGCGCGAACGACACGATGGCATCGAGACGGTTGCGGAATTCCGGCGCGAACTGCCGGTTGATCGCTTCCTGATCGTCGCCTTCGCGCTTGTTGCGTGTGAAGCCGAACGCCTGACGGGCAAGATCGGCCGCACCGGCATTCGTCGTCATGATGAGAATGACGTTGCGGAAGTTGACCTGCTTGCCGTTGTGGTCGGTCAGCTTGCCGTGGTCCATGATCTGCAACAGCACGTTGTAGAGATCCGGATGGGCTTTCTCGATTTCGTCGAGCAGCACCACGCAGTGCGGATGCTGGTCCACGCCATCGGTCAGCAGGCCGCCCTGATCGAAGCCGACATAGCCCGGAGGCGCGCCGATCAGACGCGACACGGTATGGCGCTCCATGTACTCCGACATGTCGAAGCGGATCAGTTCGACACCGAGCGACGCCGCCAGTTGCTTGGCGACTTCGGTCTTGCCGACGCCGGTCGGACCCGAGAACAGGTACGAGCCGATCGGCTTCTCCGGCTCGCGCAGGCCCGCGCGGGCGAGCTTGATCGACGCGGCCAGCGCCTCGATCGCCTTGTCCTGACCGAACACCGTGCGCTTCAGGGTCGTCTCGAGATGCTTGAGCACCTCGGCGTCATCCTTCGACACCGACTTCGGCGGAATCCGCGCCATCGTCGCGATGGTCACCTCGATTTCCTTGATGCCGATGGTCTTCTTGCGCCTGTTCTCCGGCACCAGCATCTGCGCAGCACCCGACTCGTCGATCACGTCGATCGCCTTGTCCGGCAGCTTGCGGTCATGGATGTAACGCGCCGAGAGGTTCACCGCCGCCTCGATGGCATCGTTGGTGTACTTCAGCTTGTGGTAGTCCTCGAAGTAAGGCTTGAGACCCTTGAGGATGCCGATCGCGTCTTCGACCGTCGGCTCGTTGACGTCGATCTTCTGGAACCGGCGCACCAGTGCGCGGTCCTTCTCGAAGTGCTGGCGATATTCCTTGTATGTGGTCGAACCCATGCAACGGATCGTGCCGGAAGCCAGCGCCGGCTTCAGCAGGTTGGACGCGTCCATCGCGCCGCCAGAGGTCGCGCCCGCGCCGATCACGGTGTGGATTTCGTCGATGAACAGGATCGCATTGGGATGCGCTTCCAGTTCCTTGATCACCTGCTTGAGGCGCTCTTCGAAATCGCCGCGATAGCGCGTGCCCGCAAGCAGCGTGCCCATGTCGAGCGAAAAGACCGTGGACGCTGCCAGCACTTCCGGCACTTCGCTGTCGACAATGCGCTTGGCCAGGCCCTCCGCGATCGCGGTCTTGCCGACACCCGCTTCGCCGACGAACAGCGGATTGTTCTTCTGGCGGCGGCACAGCACCTGAATGGCGCGGTTGATTTCGGCGTGGCGGCCGATCACCGGATCGATCTTGCCGTCGCGCGCCTTCTTGTTCAGGTTGACGCAATAGGTCTCGAGCGCCTCGCCTTTCTTCTTGGAGTCGTCGTTGCCCTTGGTGTCGGCTTCCTCATCGACGCCGCGCACCGGCCGCGCCTCGGACACACCGGGACGCTTGGCAATGCCGTGGCTGATGTAGTTCACCGCGTCATAGCGCGTCATGTCCTGCTCTTGCAGGAAATACGCGGCATGGCTTTCGCGCTCCGCGAAGATCGCGATCAGCACGTTGGCGCCGGTGACTTCCTCGCGGCCCGAGGACTGCACATGGATGACCGCGCGCTGCACAACGCGCTGGAATCCGGCGGTCGGCTTGGCGTCGTCGGAACCTTCCGCGACCAGGTTTTCAAATTCGGTTTCGAGATAGTTGACCAGACTGCCGCGCAGCTTGTCGAGGTCGACACTGCATGCGCGCATCACGGCGGCGGCATCCGAGTCATCGATCAGCGAAAGCAGCAGATGTTCGAGCGTCGCATACTGATGATGCCGCTCGTTTGCTATGGCAAGCGCACGGTGCAGGGATTGTTCAAGGCTCTGAGAAAAAGTCGGCATTCGCGTCCCTTAATGGCCCCCGCCATTTCGTTTGATCGTTTGTCGTCGGGTCCGGGCTTGATCAGTTCCTGCAACCTGTTTGTACGTACTCTCGAAATCTCATCCGGTTCCCACAAAACGAACGAGACTCAAATGCTACTTCTTTTCCATCACGCATTGCAAAGGATGTTGGTGTTTCCGGGCAAAGTCCATCACCTGCGTCACTTTGGTTTCGGCGATCTCGTAGGTAAAAACGCCACATTCGCCGATGCCATGATGATGCACATGCAACATGATTGTGGTCGCGGCTTCAACGTCCTTGTTGAAGAACTTCTCTAGAACATGAACAACGAACTCCATCGGGGTGTAGTCGTCGTTCAGGATCAGGACGCGATAGAGGTTCGGCCGCTTGGTCTTCGGCTTCACTTTGGTGATGACAGACGTGCCCGGACCACTGCCCCGCCCGCTGCCGTCGTTCTCGTCCTTGCTCATGCGCAGGCCAAAGCAGGAGGTTCGTTCGCCGGGCACCTCGGGTGCCGGGACTGGTACCGGGTATGAAGACACGTGCAACATGGCCTGAAAGTTCAAAATCCCCACAGAACGGCAACCCTGCCCGAGGCAAAGCGCCCTTTGATCACATTAACAATATGGGTCGCCGCGCGCCCTCCCGCAAGCATACCGTTACCGGCTGAAACCGTGCCGGACAGATGGCGTCGCATCGGCGCAACCACCGCCTGTGGTTAATGCAAGTGCCCGGAATTCACGTCAATTTCGCCGCATCGCATTGAGACGATGTTGAGGATGTATCGGGATTAAAGGCCGGAACAGGCCGCTTTATGGGGCATTTTACGTAGATTGGCGTCAACTTTTACCGCCCCTTCATCGCCGGCTTCTACGACATGGCAGGACCCATTTTTGGTGACCGCCATGAACATTGCATCCATTTTCAAGCGTTCCCTTGCCTCAGATGCGGCCTACCCGGCCGGCGAATCGATAAAATTCGAACCAGGTGCGCAACCCGGCCTTCACCATGAAACTGCGACGCAGGCGCCGCCGGCCGCCTTGTCCTCAGGTGTACCCGTTATTCACCGCAGCATTTTACTACCTCTTCACGCCTCCGGCCTATCCCGCATCCCAGAACCTTACTCTTCTGGTGACGCCATGAACGATGCATCGATTTTCAATCGGGTCCGCGGATCGCTCTCCCGCTTCCGCCGTGCGGAAGGCGGCAATGTTGCCGTGCTGTTCGCCATTGCGATCGTCCCGCTCCTGGGTTTCGTCGGCGCAGCCGTCGACTATGCCCGCGTCAACAATGCCCGTACCGCCATGCAGTCGGCGCTCGATACAGCAGCCTTGATGATTTCAAAGGACGTGACCGGCCTGACCGCCTCTCAAATCAACCAGAAGGCGCAGGCTTACTTCAACGCGCTTTTCAACCATCCCGAAGCGCAGAACGTCACCGTGAACGCGGTCTACACCAACAGCACGTCCCAGGGCTCGCAGGTGGTCCTCACCGGCTCGGGGTCGATGGACACCGATTTTATGAAGATGGTCGGCCTTCCCAAGCTCGACTTCGGCGCGAGTTCGACCACGGTTTGGGGCACCACCAAACTGCGCGTGGCGCTGGCGCTGGACAACACCGGATCGATGGCGAGCTCGGGCAAGATGGATGCCCTGAAAACATCCGCCAAGAGCCTGATCGACACCTTGAAGACCGCCGCTAAGACCGATGGCGACGTTTACATTTCCATCATTCCGTTCGCGAAAGACGTCAACGTCGGAACGGGTAACAAGAATGCGAATTGGCTGCGGTGGGACGTTGGCCAGTGCACCAACTGGTGGGGAAGCACCATCGGATTCATGACGCAGAGCGACTGTAACAACGCCAGCGGCAACTGGACGTCGACGAAGTCCAACAACTGGACTGGCTGCGTCTCCGATCGCGATCAGAATTATGACACGCTGAGCACCGCGCCATATAATACGACCGCGACCGCAAACAACCTGACCGATCGCGCCACCCAGTTCCCGGCGGAGAATTATCCGAATTGCCCGACCGAGATACTTCCTCTGACTTATGACTGGACCGCTCTGAAGAACAAGGTCGATGCGATGCAGCCGCAGGGCAACACCAACCAGGCCATCGGCATGGCATGGGGCTGGATTTCGCTGCTCCAACAGGCGCCGCTGAACGCGCCTGCTGAAGATCCCAACTTCAAGTATACGAAGGCCGTCATTCTGCTCTCGGACGGCGACAACACCCAGAACCGCTTCAGTTCGAGTCAGTCGTCGATCGATGCGCGGCAGAGGCTCCTGTGCGATAACGCGAAAGCGGCCGGCATCCAGATCTACACGATCCAGGTGAACACCGACGGCTCTGCCAATTCGAGCGTGATGTCGTACTGCGCCAGCAGCAGCAGCAACTACTTCTCGACGACCAGCGCCAGCGGCATTAATACGGCGTTCAGTTCGATCGGTACCGCGCTGTCGAAACTGCGCATCGCGAAGTAAACAAAACAGATCAAGGCAACAAAAAAGCCCGGCTGCAAAGCCGGGCTTTTTCTCTTGGTAGAGAACCGTAAAATTAGTGAGTGGTCGCCGAAACCTTCGCGACGATGCCTTCGAAAGGCTTGAACGCCTGCTTGGCGAGATCGGTGTAGAGTTCGCCGATCTTCTGCGACTCAGCAACGAACGTCTCGTACGAGGTCTTCGCGTATTCGGTCTGAAGCTCGATGGCCTTTTCGATCGACTTCACGCCGGACAGCTTCTCAACGAAGGTCTTGGTGTCTTCGAACGACTTCTTGGCGTAGTCGCCGTAAGCGGTAGCAATCGACTGAAGGCCGCTCGAGAAGGTGTTGGCGGATGCAACCGCTGCGTCGAACTGCTCTTTGCCGAACTGCTGAAATTCTTCAACCTTGACCATTACACAGAGTCCTTTCCCAGACTGATGACCTTACCTGCCGGGAGGTACCCGGCTCCCTAACCACGACTTTGGTAGTACTGCAATGCACAATAGAAGTCAAGAATCTTGTGCGTCGCACAATCGTCTCAAATCCGAGACAAAAGTGAAGCATCGCGGAAACTCTTGCTTAACCCTTTTGAAACCGTGGCCACCTACTTTGATTCCCTGCGCTTTTTGCATTCCGAGATGAATTCAAAAAGCGGCGCGGTTCCAATGCCTTAGCCCGGATCAGCGAGCATCCGGCACCGGCTCCCGAGCCGCGGCTTCGCGTGGACGACCCAGCTCCCGAAATTGGGCTGTGGCCGGACCAAATTTGGCCTCAGAACGAGGCGAATAAACTGGGAATCGGACGGGGAAATTCATGCTTGGGGTCAAATCGTCGGCGTCTTCACGCGCCCTCCGCCTTTGCCTTCTCGGCGTCGCCACCCTCTCAGTGGCCGTCACGTTTACGCTCGACACCGCCGACGCCCGGCGGCGTCACCGGCACCGCAGCCACGCCGCCGTATCCAGCTACAGCCCCTCTTTCTCTTCGATCATCGTCGACGCCAATTCCGGCAACACGCTTCAGGCCACCAGCGCCGACAGTCTGCGCCACCCCGCTTCGCTCACCAAGATCATGACGCTCTACATGCTGTTCGAGCGGCTGGAGAGCGGCAAGATGAAGCTCGATACACCAATGGATGTGTCGGTCCACGCATCGCAGCAGGCGCCCACCAAGCTGGGTCTGCGTCCCGGTCAGACACTTCGCGTCGAGGACGCGATCAAGGGCCTCGTGACCCGCTCCGCCAACGACGCCGCCGTCGTGATCGCCGAGGCGATTGCCGGCGACGAGGACGATTTCGCCAAGGCGATGACGCGCAAGGCGCGCGCGCTCGGCATGAGCAAGACGGTTTACAAGAACGCGTCGGGTCTTCCAGACAGCGATCAGGTCACCACGGCGCGCGATCAGGCCACGCTGGGCCGCGCCATTCAGGACCGCTTCCCGAAATACTATCGCTACTTCGCGACCGAAGCGTTCAACTACAAGGGCCGCTCGATCCGCAACCACAACAAGCTGCTCGGCCGCGTCGAAGGCGTCGACGGCATCAAGACCGGTTATACCCGCGCCTCCGGCTTCAACCTCGTCACCTCGATGAAGCGCGGCAATCGCTATCTGGTCGGCGTTGTGATGGGTGGACGCAGCGGCAGTTCGCGCGATGCGATCATGCGCAACCTGCTGGCCGAAAACCTCGACGCGGCCTCGACCCGCCGCACCGTTGCCGCCATCACCGAACGCGGCGACACCAGGGTTGCGAGCGCGGATGACAACGATGAAGCCGAGACTAAGGTCGAGGCCAAGGCTGAATCCAAGTCCAAGCCCGCCGCAGCGGTTCAGGTCCAGGGCGCGATCAAGGTCGCATCGACGCCGCCGGAAGCCGTTCCGCTTCCCGCTCCGCGCGCAACACCGGCGACACCAGCAAAAGCTGTTGCTGAAGCTCAGGACAAGCCAGCTCCCGCTCCGCTCACCAGCGGCGTGATCTCCTCGCAGACTTTCGCAGCCATCCCGGGTTCCGCCGAACCGATGACACCCGTGCGCGTCAAGACGGTTCAGGTCCGCATGGGTCAAACCAGGGTTGCTTCTGCGGCCCCGGGTTCGCCTGCTCCGGTTGCCACCAGCGCCATCCCGGCACCGCAGAAGGCCGAGGTTGCAGAAACCTCGAAGGCCGTTGTCGCCAAGGCCGAAACAAAGGCCGAAGCCAAAGCGGAGACCAAGATCGACCGCCGTGCCGAGCCCTGGCCGGTCGCTTCCAATCAACCGCGCAGCGATTTCCCGGCTCCGCTCCCGGCTCAGCCCAACACCAGCAACGGCATCGGTCAGGGCATCATCGGCTCCGCTCCCGCCCCGAGCCCTTCGTCATCGACCCCACACGCGCAGACGCTGGCTTATGCAGATCCCGGCCGCGGCGCACCGCCCACCACGCTCGGCGCGCAGGCCGTCGCTCTCCAGACCTCCACCGCTCCGCCGCAGCAGCCTGCTCCGCAGCCCGTTCAACAGGCCGCGTTGCCGCCTGCACAGCCGGCGCAGACCCAGACCGTGCAGCACAACGGCGCGATCAAGACTGCCGTGCGCTCGGGATGGATCATTCAGGTCGGCGCCCTCGAATCCGAGAGCGAAGCTCGCCAGCGCCTCGACGCGGCACGCGGCAGCGCCAGCAGACTGCTGAGCGACGCCGATCCGTTCACCGAGACCGTGTCGAAGGGCAACAAGACGCTCTACCGCGCACGTTTCGCCGGCCTCAATCAGGACTCCGCCGAAGCTGCATGCCGCACGCTGAAGCGCTCCGATATTTCCTGCATCGCCATCAGGAACTGATCGCGAAAACACAATTCAAGATCGGAAAAACAAAGCCCGCGGTTCTGCCGCGGGCTTTATCTTTTTTGCGGGGCGCGCGCGCATTCAACCATTTTTCAAGATTTGGTCTCTAAAACCTTAATCGCAGGATCGATCACGCCGGACAACGGCGGGCGTCCGCAGGGGCATTTCAATCAGAGGAGAAGGCTGCTCGCAGTTTGTAGCGTGATGTTGCGTGCTGGAGTCAGCGATGATTGCGAAGAAGAGTGTCCTTGGCTTCGTTCACACGGGCAGCGAGGTACGTCGAGCCCCCCTGGTCGGGATGCAGTTTCTTCATCAGCCCACGATGAGCCTTGCCGATTTCGTCGCGCCCCGCACCCGGCTTCAGGCCAAGGATCTGATAGGCCTCCTCCGTCGTCATTTTTCCACTCGGCGCCGCGCGGCGATCCTCGCTTCCACTCCGCCCTGTCCCCTCGCCCTGCGCGTGCTCACGCCAGGCGGGAAACCGGCGGTCCAGATAGCTTTCCAGAAGAGCCCAGCTCTCGGCGTCGAACCCGCGCGCAAGAGCAATGAGTTCGTCGAGCGTGAATTCGTCGAGTACGCGCCCCGCTTCGGGTCCGGCGGTAATAAGCCCCTCAAGCGCTCCAGTGTCGTGGTCGAGCGTCATCTCTATAAACTGGGACCGTACCTGGGACTTCTGCCCCTGTGATTTCCAGGCGCCGGGACCGTAGTTGCCCCAGGCCGAACCGAGCTGCGCGCCGAACGGCGACCACCCGAGCAGACCTGCGCCGAAAATGCCGAGCGGGATCGCCACCGCAAGCTCGCCTCTGGCCCCGATGAACAGCGCCGCGGCCAACGTCACCACGCCGCCGCCACCGCGGATGATCTTCGCGAGCCATTTCGGATCGGCGCCCTTGATGATGTTCAGCGCCACGTAAAGCAGCGCGACAGCGACGATGCCTGCGATCAGGGTCGGCATGGCGTGGAATCATCCTTGCAATCGTTCGTCGGCAGCGCGCGCTACCGACACGCATACCTGATCTATGGTGATATCGGGATTTGTTAAGCTGACATATTGCGAAATAACGCCGCGCCTGTCCTGCTGACGATTACTTCATCTGCCCAAGCAAAGCCGCAGCGCCCGAGGTGTTCTTCGCCAGCTTCAGGAGGGCATCCCGCCCGCCTGCGGCGTAGGCGGCTGCCGCGCGCAGAAGCTCACGCAACTGCGCAGCCGAACCCATGTCGAACCGGCACCACGCCCCTCCGGTCAGCCGCGCGATCTCACGGAACGCCGCCTCCGCCGCCGGGTCGTTGCCTTCCTGAAACATGAAGCACGGCACTTTCAACAACCCAAGTTCGCCCGCAGTGGCGCACAATGCGTCGACGTTTTCCTCCATCGCATCGCCCACGAAGACGATGGCACGCACGCCGGAGGCGACAGCCTCGCGCCGCGCGTCCGCCAGCACGCGCCCAAGCTGGGTCTGCCCGCCCTGACAATCGATCCTGCTCATCAGTCTGGCGAGATGCGCCGTATCCGAAATCCATGGACTCGCGCGGCACTCGTTCAAACCGCGGTAGTACACGAGACGAACCGAAAGTCCGCCGATGCTGCCGGCTTCACGAAACATGTCGGCCTGAAGCTGGCACGCCATGTCCCATGTCGGCTGACGGCTCATGGTCGCATCCAGCGCGAAGATCAGCCGGCCCGTCCCCGCCTTGCCGGGCGTCATCGCCCGCGCCTTGGCAACGAAGGCGGCGATGTCGGCCGACGCCGATGTCTGCACGTCCGGCTCCGTGCGACTGCGCCCTGTGATGGGCTGCTCGCCGGATTTGGGAATGGTCGGATCGCGGGTCATCGGATCTCGCGGTTGGGTGCGAGTCCTATGTGGAGCGCGGAGAGCGCCTGGTCAATTCTCCGGCCAAAGATCGCTAAAGGATCGCCCTACTCGATCGGCACCGCGAGTCGCCCGATAAGCTCGGCGACCTCGTTCAGCCGCCGGTCATCGTGCTCAGCCACGGCGCGCGCCAGGCGCGACATGCACTCATCGTCACTGATGACGTGAGCGATCTGGTCTTTCACGGACGGAACCAGACTGGGAGATTGAAAAGAGCTGACGGGCATGACTCTCACCTCACTTGCCACTTGGATACATCCAAACAAGCAGAAACTATGCCACCAACGGAATGTGGCGAGAGCAAGCAGGAATCATTTGCAGTGGGATTATCTCACGCAAACGTGCGATGCGCCGAGGTAAGTCCGGCGACACCAACCGTGATCGCAACTTAGTTAGTTAATGGGCGGGGCAACCTGCGCCACGGAGTCAGGCTTCGGCATGGAGATCTTCTTGGTCGTGTCGACCGGCGCGAGCTTGCTATTGTCTTCGGCAAGGAACTTGTCGAGAACGCCCTGAATCGACGTCTTCACGTTATCAGGCCCACGATCACTCATGTCGGTATGCTGGAAGCCCGTGTTGACTACGGTGATCCCGGACTGATCGCACGTATCATCATCCGGCACGACGCCAGGATCGGCCTTAAACACGGGGTCTTTCGAACGGAACGACAGGATCTTGAATTTGCCTTCGGTGAGGAACGGCACGCGAAGATTATCCAGCGTGACAATCTTTCTCACGTTCTCCGGATGCATTTTGGCGAAGTACATCGAGATGTCGCCGCCGTTGGAATGTCCAACCAGCGTGAGACGATCGTAATCTGCGTTGGGCTGGATTTTCCGCATCTGGTCGACTGCGAATTCGATGTTCGCCACGCCGCGCTGATAGACCGGCAGGCGTCCGACATAGAGTTCGCCAACCTTGGTGACCAACGGGGCATCGGTCGCCAGATCATGCTGAATGCTGGTTACGAAATATCCGCGAGCCGCAAGCACGTTAGCGAGGAAAGAGTATTCTGTGAATTTTACGGTATTGCCGTGATTCACGACGGCCACCGGCAAAGTGAGCATGCCGGCATTCGCCTGCATTTCCTTGTCACGGCGCACGGCAATCGCGACATCGACCTGACGATTACGCGCGGCATCGTAGAACGTCAGAGTCTCGTGACGGATCGCCCATTTGCTCGCGGTGAAATACGCGACAACGACGATCGCAAACAGACCAAGCAGGATGAAAATTCCGCGCTTCATCACGTCCTCGAATTGTCAGGTGCCAGTCGGAATTTCGTCCAGACCGCCCTTCACGACACAGTGTTTTAGAATCCTTGTCACTTGTCCAGTTAGATGATGACAGACTAGCGACAAACCAACTTAATTCCACGTCATGTCTCTGACAGAGACCAATAAATTGTGCGATGCATCAAACGTGCCACCGGCAGCCAAACGCGCCGCTTGGTCTACCGCAGGTAAATAACAACCGCCTATTCGTCGATACGTTCGAATTTTGCAATAAAAATTCGCTCTTTTAGCTATGGAACTGCTCCGGGAACGCAAAGGAACCCGGCAGTTCAGCCTTAAATTTAGGCCGTAAGCCCATGATTTTCGAGAGGGCGGTCGACCTGGGCGAACCATTCAGCACGGGTCGCGGCCCGGCGGCGGCCTCGCTCGTCGAGCGGGAGCTTCAGGTGACGCAACAGGCCGGTCACCTCCTCGCGGGCAGTCACATGGGCCATGTTCGGGCGGGTGCCCAAGGTCGCCTCGTCCAGATCGTCGAGGGCCGTCAGGCCCCGCGGGAAGAACTCGCGGTAAACCACACGTTCGGCGAACCCGTCCACGGGGCGGAAACCGAGCCGGAACGAGAGCTGGTCGAGCCCTTCAGCGATCAACTGCTTGTTGCGCGATCCCAGCATCGAGAGCCGGTTCCGGACGACAATCCAGTCGGTGGTGGCGCCGTCGAGATCGCGGCGCTGCTTGCGCGCAACCTTCACCATGGTCGCGTAGTGGCTTTCCCCGATCACCGAATAGGTCGCCGGGTCCACTGAGCCGAGAACATCGAAATCGAGGAAGCTGTCGTTGATCGGCGTGACCAGCGTATCGGCCATCGAGTGCGCCAGGCGCATCAGGTAGCTGTCGGTCCCCGGCGTATCGATAACGATGAAGTCGTAGGTTCGCTCCACCGCGCTGACGGCGGCGGAGAACTGCTCGAACTCGGACATCTCGTTCTCGCCGATCTGCATGCTGGAGCCCAAGGCAACACAGCAGTGGTGCGGCAATTCGAGGGAGAGCCCGGTGCGCTGGGCCCACGCCCGGCGATTCTCGATGTAACGGGTGAAGCTCTTCTGGCGCGAGTCGAGGTCGATCGTGGCAACGCGCTGCCCGGCTTTGAGCAAGGCAACGGCGACGTGAAGCGCGGTGGTGGACTTGCCCGACCCGCCCTTCTCGTTGCCCAGCACGACGACATGCGCCGACCCGGACTGCCCCTGACTCGCCTGCAAAAGCATGCAAAAACCCCTGTGGATATCTTCAGCCAAGTCCAGAAAGAATCAAGTGAAATTCGATTGGCTCATACTTCATGATGAATCGCCGTGCAGTCTGCACGAAGACGACGGGCGGTCGTTGGCTCGCAGCACCACCTTTGTTAAGACTAGCGCCCACCCGACAATCACCCGTTGCACACACCGGCACGAATGACCCGCTCCCCCATCATCGCACGTTCGCTTTCATCCCTTCATCGCGCGCGCACTGAACTCTGCAAACGCAATTCCAAGCTCGCGCTTGTGCCGACCATGGGTGCGCTCCATGACGGCCATGTGTCGCTGGTTCGTCTTGCCAAACGTCGTGCACAGAAGGTCGCCGTATCGATCTTCGTGAACCCCACGCAGTTCGCCGCGCACGAAGATCTCGGCTCCTATCCCCGCACATGGAAGGAGGATCTCGCACGCCTCAAGGCAGAGGGTGTCGACCTGATCTGGAATCCGGATGTGAAGACGATGTATCCGGACGGCTTCGCAACCAGGGTTGCGCCCGAGGGACCGGCACTTGCAGGGCTAGAAGATAAATTCCGCCCGCACTTCTTCGGCGGCGTAGCGACCGTCGTCGCCAAGCTGTTCACACAGGTGCGCCCCGACATGGCGCTGTTCGGCGAGAAGGATTTCCAGCAGCTCAAGGTCGTCACGCGCATGGCGCGCGATCTTGATCTGGGGGTGAAGGTTATCGGCGGCGCAATCATCCGCGAGCGCGACGGCCTCGCGATGTCGTCGCGCAACGTCTACCTGTCACCCGCCCAGCGCAGCACGGCGCCTGTTCTGTTTCGCACGCTCAAGGACACGGCGAAGCGGATGCGCGACGGCGATAACTTCAAGGCCGCGTTGTCCGACGGCGCCGATCTCATCCGTCAGGCTGGCTTTGCCCTCGACTATCTCGAGGCGCGGCACGCCGAAACGCTTGCCCCTATCGCGTCTTTGAACGATGGACCGGTGCGGCTGCTGGTCGCCGCGAAAATCGGAACCACGCGGCTGATCGACAACATCAAGGCTTAGGCTAAAGAAGACCCAGCTCGCGCAATTCGCGCCGCATCGGTTCGGGCATCGCGGCGACGCTGGCAGCGGCCTTGCCGAGATCCGGCGGCGCGCTTTTCGGATCGAGATAACGCCAGCCCTGGAACGGCCGCATCGGCCGCGGCGCTACAGCAATCAGCTTTGGCTCCATCACGAGGCGGCATCGTCCGATGCCATCCTTGTCGCGAAACGGCTCGATGCCGAGAATTCTCTCGCGCGCGGCGATCTCGCCTTTGATGACCCAGTAGATCGATCCGCCGTCGAGAAGTTCGTCAACGCGTTTGGGAGACATCCGGGTGACGTGGATGTGGCGCGGGGGCAGGCCCTTCGCCTTGGCCTGCTTCACGCGTTCGGCAATCCAGCCCCGAAGATCCTTGATGGAGGTGGCACCGACGCTGAGCTTGACGAGATGAAGCGGCATATTCGGAAATCGCCAGCGCGACGCGGAGCATCGCGCTTCAAATGGAGGAAGAGCGATCAGTTATCATCGCTCTCTTTGGGAGGCGCAAGCTGCACGGGCGCTTGTGCACGCGATTTCTGTGGCGCAGGCGCAGGTGCGGCCTTCTTCGCGGCGGCCGGTGCCGGCTGCGGATTGATCACCGCGCCAGGCACGTTACGGGCCGCCGGCGCGGCCGCTGGTTCCGACGAGCGCTGTGATGATGCCTGGGCGCCCTGCGCAGCCGGCTCAGGCGACATGATGTTGATCGGAGGGATCGACGCCGCACTCGGGAAATCACCCGACACCGGCCGTCCCGGCGGCGGCACGGTGCCAAGCGCCGCGACGGGGGGTGCTGCGCTCGCGGTAACCGGCGGAGCGTTCCACGCGGCAGCGTAGCGGCCGACAAAGCCGTCGTAGAGATTTTCGCTCATGTTCGACGAAATCTGCCCCGAATTGGTCAGCGACTGGAAGAACGGGCACGGCGCCGAGAGCGAACACCCCTCGCGCGTCTTGAGCACCTGAGCGACCAGTCCGTAACGATCGCGTTCGATCGCCCGCCGCAGAGCGTTGAGTTCGGGTGTCATGACCTTGTTGGCAGCAGCGACATTGCCAAACGCGGCAAGACGGGTGATCTGCGCGGCGGTATAGGACACGCCGGCCGCAACGGAATCGGCTGACGCAAACAACGCCTTTTCGCAGGCGGCCTCGACGCTCTCTCCGGCAAGCCCGTCGAGACAGGCCAGCGCCGGAAGAGAAGCCCCGGATTGAACGGAAGATCTGGAATCCCCGGACGAGCCGCCGGCCACACCGGACGCGCGGATCATCGTGGTGACCGCAATGCCGATGGCCAGAAGCGTGATAACGGTCAGCGCGCCGTTCGCAACCGATCGCTCAGCACGAAACAGCGTGACCAGAAGGATAATCGCAAAGAAGCCCGCTGCGGCAATGGTCAGCCACATCGGCAAGCTTTGCGAATTCCAAAAGTTCTCGATCGACGTGGCCAAAGCCCGGTTCATGCAAGGTCCCCTTCACAACGAACCAGACCAAGCGCTGTAACCGCGGCGAAATTCCGTCAAGCCGAAATTGTCAGGCGACGGCGAGCTGGCTTTCCTTGGCCACACGCTCGAAGGCTTCGGTCGAACTCTTGATACGATACTGGCAGTCGTCACCGTCTGTCGGCAGAAGGCGGATCACCTCGTAGGTTCCGCTGGCGGCTGGCCGCGCCACATTGCTTGCCGTGAAATAGACAGTCTCTCCAACAATGTATTTGTGCTTCAACACCCTGCTCCATCACGCGATACGCGCATTTTGGCGGCCTGCCGTTGTCCGGCAAAGCCAGTTTGACGCCCAGCAGAGGTATAGCACGCAGAGCCCCCATTTGCCAGACAAACCAGCACATGGGTAATGACGAAATAACTTCTATTTATCAGTGTCTTGAAGGCCTTTCGAGGGCCTTGCGCCCGCGGCAAGGCAGGGTCCAGCCGCGTGCAACGCCGCAATTTCGCCTTATCTGCGCGACGGAACGATTCCCCGGCAAGTTCAGTGCGTTAACGGGATAATCTTAGGCGCTCTCCGGCAACGCTCCTTCAGGACTTGCCCGATCGACTGCTCCCGGCAAAACCTGCGCGAGAACCGTGGAGAGCTGATCCACCGGAATCCCGAAACGGGTCGCAAGCTGCCTGACCACATCGTTGCCTAGCACCTGCTGGAGCTGCTGCGCGCTCACCGGCAGGTTCTGGCCGGTGCCGATCCAGGACTTCACCTGCTCGCCAAGTCCGGCCTGCTCGAGCCTGGCCACAATCGCTGACAACCCGCCCTGATTACCGCTGCCGAGCACTTCGCTGAGGACAGCCGGAATGACGGCTGAGTCCAGTTCGCTCGCCGCTCTCGCCGCCATCACGCTGGTCAGCATGTCGAGAATTCCCATGATGTAGTCCCCGGTTCAATCGATCTCGAATCTTTCGATAAGCAGCGTCTCGGCCAGAGCCGCATCGCTCCATTCCCGGAAAGCTGCATTCGCCTGCATCGTTTCCATATAGTCGCGCACCGGCGGCGTTACATTGATGGCATAGGTCCGGAACCGATGGACAACCGGCGCGTACATCGCATCCGCACCGCTGAAGGCGCCGAACAGATATGGCCCCTGCCCGCCGTACCGGGCCCGGCATTCGGTCCAGATCTGCTGGATGCGCGCGATGTTCGCCCTGGCATCGTCGGAGAGCGGCTTTGAGCGGATCGGACGATGAATGTTCATGCCGCATTCGTTGCGAAGCGCCATGAAGCCGGAATGCATCTCTGCCGAGATCGAGCGTGCATGAGCACGCGCCACGACGTCCTGCGGCCACAGACGCGCATCCGGAAATCGCTCGGCGGCGTATTCGATGATCGCCAGCGAATCCCAGACCGTGATGTCGCCGTCGACCAGCGCCGGAACCTTGCCCGACCGGGTGACATCCAGAATGCGCTGCTTGTCCGCATCACCGGTGTAGAGCGGAATGACGATCTCGTCGAAGGAGATTCCCGTCCCTTTCAGGGCCATCCACGGCCGCATCGACCATGAGGAATAGTTCTTGTTCCCGATAACGAGCGTCAAAGCCATCGATTGAGTTCTCCCTGCAGAGTCGACCTTGCCACGCCCGGCGCGCGGCACGCAACCAGCCCCCGGAAAACGTCAAAACTGCTTCGCAGCGGCTGGCTTCCTGTCTATCGTGACAGGCATCATTCAGAAGGCATCGAATCGTGAACCTGTTTGCAACTGCCGACCTCGTGGCGATCGCGTTCTTCGTCCTGGCTTGGATGGTCTACGCGGTCACGCTTGAACGCACCGCGCATGGACGCAACAGCCTGAACGCCCGCATGAGCATCTATCGCGAGGTGTGGGTCCGGCGCATCCTCGATCGCGAAGCGCGGATGGTCGACATGCAGATCATGGCCTCCCTGCAGAATGGCACAGCCTTCTTTGCATCGACCACGTTGCTGGCGATCGGCGGCGGACTGACGTTGCTGCGATCGACCGAAGAAGCCATGTCGGTGCTCGCCACGCTCCCGCTGGGCATCCGAAGCTCTCCTGCGCTGTGGGAGATCAAATGCGTCGGGCTGATCGTGATCTTCGTCTATGCGTTTTTCAAATTCTCATGGGCCTATCGCCTGTTCAACTACGTCGCTATCCTGCTCGGGGCGATGCCCTTTGCCGAGAAGCGCGACACGCCCGAAGCGCAATCACATGTGATGCGAACCACAAAGCTGTTCCAGTCGGCGGGACGGCACTTCAATCGCGGCCAACGCGCGTTCCTGTTCGCGCTGGGCTATCTCGGCTGGTTCATCAGTCCATGGGTCCTGATCGCAACCACGTTGGCCATCGTGGTCGTGATCTGGCGCCGCCAGTTCGATTCCGACGCCTATCGCGCGATGTCGAAATAGCACCCTGCGCGCTTGCCGCGCGGGTTCGGATGCGTCATGGCATGGTCATGAACCATTCCGATTCGAAAGCTCTCGATAGCCTGTCGCTCGACGACGCCATTCTCGGCGTGCTGGCGCGCGCCGAGGCAAAGACTCTCAGCGCGCCGGAGATCGCTCACGCCATTGCGGCCGGCGACGACTGGCATGGGCTGCTGGTGCCGATCAGAAGGTCCGCTGTGGCCCTCGCACAGGCAGGCCGCCTTGTGATCTACCGCAAGGGCAAACCCGCCGACCCGAATGATTTTCGCGGCGTCTATCGCCTCGGCCTGCCGCGGCACGATTAAACATGGGCATGACCTGATCCGAAAACCGGCGCCGCCTCGGGTCAAGCCCGATGGCATGCTGCGGGATCAGGCCTAGTTAATCTTGCGCGGTCCGGGAAAAAACTCGCTGCTGCGCCCCGTCGCCCAATAGGCGATCAGCCCGATCCACTCATGAACGGCGACGTCGGTACGCGCCAGGCCGGCGCTCAATGCCGTAAACGGCATCGTCGCATCGTTCCAGCCGCGCGTGCGCCAATCCACCGGATAGGCTTCGACCTCGAAGCCGGCCTTGCGAAACACACCAATGGAGCGCGGCATGTGAAATGCCGATGTCACAAGCAGCCATCGCTCGCCCGGCTTTGGTGAAACCAGCTTCCGCGTGAACTCCGCATTCTCGGCAGTGGTACGAGAATCCCCTTCCAGCACAATGCGCGAAGCCGGTGTTCCGAAGTCCTGTAACAGATCGCCCGCGATCGGCGCCTCCGATACCGGCTCCTGAATCAGGTTCGCGCTGCCGCCACTGAAGACAATACGCGCTTGCGGATAGCGACGGGCCAATTGCAGCATTGCAATGATGCGCTCGGCCGCCGCGTCCATTTCCAGCGAGCCCCGCGCCTGACTGCGCTCAGGATCGATGGAGCCGCCAAGAACGATAATCCCGTCCGGCGTGCGGCCCGCCGCGCTCCACGCCGGGAAGCGTTCGGTCAGGGGCAGCAGCAGTAGATTGCCGAGCGACGAATAGCCGAAGACCAGCATAAAAATGACGCCGAGTCCGAGAAGGCGCGACCCCGCCTTGCGGAAACGCGTCAGCAGCAGCAGCGCGCCGAGCGCGCAAAGCATTGCGACCGCGTTGGACGGGACGACGAAGAAGCCAAGTATCTTGGAGACGGCGAAGAACATGCCAGCCCTGAATGGGCGATCCCCGCGGCAAGATCAAGCCGCACTCAATCCCATTTGGGGGCAAAACCGAAATCTGTGATGCGGCCGCCGCGCGTCCCCATTGCGAAGATATCGGTCATTTCGTCGTCAGTCAGATTGAAATCGAAGATGTCGAGATTTTCGGACAGGCGCTCGACCTTGGATGTGCGCGGGATAGCCACCACGTCCTGCTGGATCAGCCAGCGCAAACAGACCTGCGCCGCGCTCTTGCGGTATCGCGCGCCGATCCGGTTCAGCGCTTCCGCATTCTTAACGCGCCCCTTAGCGACCGGACTGTACGCGACCAGCGCCAGCCCGTTGGCATGACACGCCGCAAGCACCTTGTTCTGGTCGAGATACGGATGATACTCGACCTGATTGCAAACCAGCGGCGCCGCAGCTTTCGTCACAGCCTCCTCGATCAGCGCCACGGTGAAATTTGACACTCCGATGTGACGTGTGAGACCCAGCTTCCGGGCCTCCACAAGCCCGCCCAGCGTTTCTTCCAGCGGCACCTGCGGATTGGGCCAGTGCAGCAGAAGCAGATCGACTTCGGTCATGCGCAGGCGCGCGAGGCTTTCCTTGGTCGAGCGCAACAGATCGTTCGGCGCAAAATGGGTGGTCCAGACTTTCGTGGTGACAAAGACGTCGGCGCGCTTGATGCCGGAGGCGCGCACGCCCTCACCGACTTCGCGCTCGTTCTCGTAAATCTGCGCTGTATCGATATGGCGATAGCCAAGCCGAAGCGCCTGCTCGACGATACGCGCACAGGCACGATCGCGTAGTTCCCAGGTTCCCAGACCTATCGCCGGAATGTTGGCGCCGTTCGCTTCAACGGTGTGCATCGCATGCCTCAGCGTCGTTCCATGCCGGAAGGCTCACCATCTTGCGCCGCGCATGCCGCATTGCCAAGAACGCTGCATGGCGAAACATTAACGTCATGCCCGATCAAGGCCGACGCGCAAGTGCCGCGAAAACCATATCGGGCTCGTGAGCGATCACGGTCAGCAGCGCGCGCGCCGGACCACGCGGTGAACGCTTGCCCTGCTCCCAGTTGCGTATGGTCTCGAGAGGAACGCCGAGGCGTGATGCAAATTCGGCCTGCGTCAGTTTTGCGCGAAGGCGCAGATCACGCACGACCGGCGCTGTGTTGGCTCTACGTGATGGCGCGCTGCCGCCGGGCATGCCAGGCACGAGCGGAGCTTCCCGCCCGTCCAGCACCTCCACAATCCGTCCATCTGCCTTCAGCCGTAGCCGCTGCATGTGACACCTCCGCAGACCGGAGGGTCAACCCAACATGGTTAATCGACGGTTAACAGAAAGCTCCGTCCGGAAAGCCGATGTTCCCGGACGGTTGTCGTTCAGGTTATCGCATGCGCGCGTTGGCTTCGCGCCACGAACGGCGTCCGCCACCATGAGCGAAGCGAAGGCCCATCTCACGGCCGCCCGCATCGTCATAGGAAATGTGGATGTGCTGCACGCGCCCGGAATCGGTCGAGTAGCCGCCGCTCCAGCCCTTGAGCTGCGCATAGATGCAGCCATAGGGACCACGCACGTCCACGGCCTTGCCCTGCGCATGGAGCGACATCCGGCGCGTTCCTGCGATGCGCGTGTGGCGAATGCCCGAGATTGCCTGCGTTCCCGGACACGCTGCCTGAATCGATGCCAGCTTGGCGGCCAGCGGACCGACCAGACCGGCGGAATATCCTTCCGATGCATAGGACGCGCGCTCGGCGACCGCACGCGGTGCCGGTTCAAAGTTGCGCTGAGCGCGTTCAAGCGCCCGCTGTTGCCGCCTGCTCAGCCGAGGCGTCGCCGCTGGCTGCATCATGGAAAATGCGGGCTCCACTCGACGCTGACCGCGCTGACGCGCGTGAACAGGATTGTCGACTCCGATGCATGGCATCGTGATGTTGCATTCTGGTGCGACGGCCTGTGCACGAACACGCGCTTCGGCCATCGAGGACAACGCACAAAGCGCCGCCACGGCGGTGACTGTTCTAATCAAAATTTTAGCTCCGGATGATTTTGGCGTGATGGACGGTCGCGTGCGACAACGTCACGTTCGCCTAAGATTCTAAGAGGCCGCCAAAACATCGATGTTTTGCGGCATGCGATGATTTGGTTTTATTGCGGCAGGTGGCGAGAATGAGGCGCTGGTGTGCCCATAGACCCATGCAAACGCAAGGAACCCATGTCGAAACGGGCAGCGTTAACTTTTGAGTCCGAACCAGAGCGTCGCGATACCAAGAAACGCGAAGAAACCGACGATGTCGGTGACCGTCGTCACAAATGTGCCTGACGCAACGGCTGGATCGGCGCGCAGGCGCTGAAGCGCCATCGGAATGAGAATGCCGCCGAGCGCGCCGGCGACGAGATTGCAGATCATCGCGAGCCCGATAACGATGCCAAGGCCCGAAGTCTTGAACCACACCGCAGCGGCCACGCCGGTGATAGCCGCGAATGCCAGCCCATTCACCAGACCGACGAGACCTTCACGCATGACAACGCGCCAGGCATTGTTTGAGCCGAGTTCGCGCGTCGCCAGTGCGCGCACTGCGACCGTCATGGTCTGAGTGGCCGCGTTTCCGCCCTGACTGGCCACGATCGGCGCCAGCACCGCCAACGCGACCATCTTCTGCAATTCGCCTTCGAACAGGCCGAGCACCCCCGACGCAAGAAACGCCGTCGCCAGATTGACCAGCAGCCAGTTGAACCGGCTCTTGGCGATGGTCCACACCGAGTCCGACAGCTCTTCGTCACGGGCGACGCCGCCGAGAGCCTTGATGTTTTCGTCGGCCTCCTCCTCGATCACGTCGACGACGTCGTCGATGGTGATAACGCCAACGAGATGATCCTCGCTGTCGGTCACCGGCGCGGCGACAAGATTGTACTTGCCGAACATCCGCGCGACTTCCGCGATGTCCTCGTGATCTGAAACCCGCCGGCGGTCCTCGTCGACCAGATCCATGATCGGCCCCGGCCGCCGCGCGCGCAGCAACGCATCGAGAGGCACCGCGCCTTTCAGGCGCTTGTCCCTGTCGACCACGTAAATCTCGTAGAACCGGTCCGGCAGTCCCGGCGTGTCCCGCATGTATTCGATGGCTTGCAGCGCGGTCCAGTTGTCCGGCACCGAAATGCACTCCGTCTGCATGCGGCGGCCGGCGGAATTTTCCGGGTAGTCTAGACTGCGTTCCAGCGCGACACGCTCGGATTGCGGCAGCTTCTCAAGGATCTCTTCCTTGTCTTCCTCGTCGAGGTCCTGAAGCAGTTCAACGGCGTCGTCGGAATCCAGTTCGCGAACGCCTTCGGCGACCGTTTCCGGCTCCAGCTCTTCGAGGATTTCCTCGCGAACCGTGTCGTCGACCTCGTTAAGCGCCGAGAAGTCGAAGGCCGCACCGGTCAGCTCCACCAGCCGCGGCCGCAGATCGGGCTCCAGCGCCTCGATCAGATCGCCGAGATCGGCCTCGTGGAGTTCTGCAACGATTTTCTGAAGAAATGCGGAATCGCCTTGTTGAACCGCATCCGCAATCATCCCGACGAACCGGGGACGAATTTCGCCGTCTTCGTCCCTCATGGGATATTGGTCCAGCACGGAATCGTGAGCGGCATTCGCCTCGGCAAGGTCTTGTTGATCGGCCATGCCGTGCCTCACTGGTTCAATGGAGGTCTGCTGATTTGCGTGTGCGTTTCAGGCAATACCCAATCGACACCGCCGGGCGCAATGCTAAATGTGCGGCGCGCGAAATCCGCGCGTCCGGGAATTCTGTCATGACCGTGTTAAAGGCCGCACTGCTCGCTTTAGTCGCGTCGGTTTCAGCAGCCAACGCTGCGGACTGCCCGCGTAAGGATGCGCTCGGCACCTCGCGTGTCATGACGGTCGATCCGCAGGCATTTCCCCGCGTCGGGCTGAAGAGCTTCCCGCAAACCCTGCCGCTGGCGGACAAGGAAGTCGTCCTGACGTTCGACGACGGCCCCTTCCCGCCGACCACGACGAAAGTTCTGGCCACGCTGGCCGCTGAATGCGTTCAGGCGACATTTTTTCTGGTCGGCAGGAATGCCGAAGCCAATCCGGGAATGGTCAAGAAAATCGCTGCGGAAGGCCATACCATCGGCCACCACACCTGGTCGCATCGCTGGCTGGACAAGATTAGCCAGCCGCAGGCGATCGAGGAAATCGATCGCGGGATCGTTGCCGACGAGAAGGCTTTACACGGTAAGGCAACTTCCGTCCCGACGACGCCTTTCTTCCGCTTTCCCGGCTTCGCGTCGACACCCGCCCTGCTGAGCGGCCTTCAGTCGCGCGGGATCGCGGTTCTCGGCGCCGACTTCTGGGCCAGCGACTGGGAGCCGATGACCCCGGAGCAGCAGTTGAACCTCATTACCGAACGGCTCGACAAGGCGGGGAAGGGAATCATTCTTTTCCACGACACCAAGGCACAGACCGCCAAAATGTTGCCCGCGTTTTTGCAGTACCTCCGGCGCAACGGCTACAAGGTCGTTCATCTCGTCCCGCCGCGGCCGGTCAAGAGTACGTTGAATGACCGTTAGGAATACCCGCCGAATTAAGCATGCGTTCAGAGGCCCGGCGGTAAGCAGGATGGTCTCGCGCCATCACGGATTGCCCATGCGCCGAACCGCAAGCGGAGCCTGTACCGCACTCCTCACAGCACTTGGCCTGTCCATGGCCACAGCCTCGTTCGGGGCCACCGTTGCTCAGGCCGCCGAATGCAAGGCGGACGCGCTCGGCACCTCGCGCACCATCGTTGTCGATCCGAAGGAGCATTCGCGGATCGGCACCATGCAGTACGGCGAGACTCTGCCGCTGGAAGATCATGAGGTGGTCCTGACCTTCGACGACGGCCCGCTGCCGGCTCACACCAACGCCATTCTCGACATCCTTGCCGCGCAATGCGTCAAGGCGACTTTCTTTCTGGTCGGCCGGATGGCGAAAGAATTTCCGCAGGACGTGCGCCGCATCCACGATGCCGGGCACACCATCGGCACCCACAGCGAGAACCATCCGACTTTCTTCGGCAAACTGCCACCGGAGCGTATGAGCGCTGAAATCGATGACGGCATAGCCCACGTCTCAGCCGCCCTCGCCGATCCTTCGCAGCTTGCCCCGTTCTTCCGGATTCCCGGCTTGCGCCGCGGCGATCTGCTCGAAGCCGAACTGGCCAAGCGCGGCCTGATGACCTGGAGTGCCGATTTCCCCGCTGACGACTGGCGGCATATTTCCTCAACGCAGGTCGTCAACTACGCGCTGTCGCGGCTCGAAGCCAAAGGCAAAGGCGTCCTGCTGCTGCACGACATTCAGGCGCGGACACAAGCCGCGCTGCCTGTGATCCTTCGCGAGTTGAAGACGCGCGGTTACCGCGTCGTCCACGTTGTTCCGGCAACGCCGGAACGGCCAAAGACCGTCACCGATCCCGCGCAATGGGTTCCGTACTGGATTCACGGCCCCAATATCGCGGCGAAGACTCCGAGCGGCTTTGTGTTCGGAGTGGCAGAAACACCGCTCCATGATGCTCCGCGGTCGGTGCGTTCGGTCTGGCTGGCGCAGCAGAAGATGGCCCCGCGGGCGTCCGTCCATATGTTGCAGCCATCCAACGCGCCGCTTTTGGGCAAGCCCGCACGCACGGACATTTCCGCCGCGGCGAGGCCGCGAAGCCTCGCACGCCTTCCGGGCAGTCATCCGGTCCGGGCAAGCGACGGAACATTCAAGCCCCTCACCGCGCCGATCAAAACCGGCAGCCGCACCGATGTGCCGGCCGGTCCGAATATCCGGTGAACAAAAACCGCCCGGCGAGCACTGGACGATTTGAGGCAGTATAGAGTTGTGCTTGGCAGCGATGGCCGAGGCTCCGAGGTGATGCCTCACGCGTCTCACGGGGACACTCGCCTTTGAAAATCGCGACCTTCAACATCAACAACGTCAACAAGCGGCTGCCGAACCTTCTCAGATGGCTGAAGCGGAGCAAGCCGGATGTAGTGTGTCTTCAGGAATTGAAATGTGCGCCCGCATCCTTTCCCGAAAAGGAGCTTCTGAAAGCTGGCTATTCAGCGATCTGGGAAAGCGAGACATCCTGGAACGGCGTTGCGATCCTTGCCAACGGCGCAATGCCGGTTGCGACAGCCCGGCGACTTCCCGGCGATCCGTCGGATCATCAGGCCCGCTACATCGAAGCGGCAATCAACGGCGTCCTCGTCGCCTGCATCTATCTGCCGAACGGCAATCCTCAACCCGGTCCAAAGTTCGACTACAAAATGGAATGGTTTTCGCGCCTCGCGAAACATGCAGCAAAGCTTCAGAAGCAAGGTCACCCGGTCATCCTGGCCGGTGACTACAATGTTGCTCCCAACGATCTGGATATCTACCCGACGAAGTCGTGGGCGAAGGATGCTCTCGTGCAGCCGGCGCCGAGAAAAGCGTTTGCCGCGCTGGTGGCAAAAGGCTGGACTGACTCCCTTCGTGAACTCTACGGCGACGAACGGGTCTATACGTTTTGGACCTATTGGCGAAACCGCTTCGAGCGCGACGACGGGCTTCGGCTGGATCACCTTTTGCTGAGCAAAAATCTGGCGCCCAAGCTGATCGAGGGCGGCGTCGATGCCGACGTTCGTGCAGAAGACGGCGCGAGCGATCACGCGCCTGCATGGATCAGACTTCGTTGACCTCCTGCTGTTCATCCACCGCGTAAGGGGTGTGCCCCATGGTTGAAGCCAAGGGAGCCCTTCCTACACGCCCGGATGGAACACCGCGGTCTCAACGCCGTTGTTCCTGCATGTCAGACGCAACCGACTATCTCATGGCTCATGCCAGAAAGACGATCCTGGAGGCCAGGCGCTTGCCGCCCGGTCCGCCAAAGTTCTGGCTGCGCCACATCGGCAGCGTCTATCACCTGCTCGCCAAGCAGGGCGCGTACACGAACATCGAATTTCTGGAAGATTACCGGGCCGCGCGGAAGGCAGAGGACGATCTGCGAAAGGTTACAGGGCCGTACTGGTCTAACCGCAGCTAACCACAGGGGCGTCAGATGAATGATCCAAAGAAGCCGGCAAAAGGCGAAGCAGGTGACGAGCCTGAAGAGATTTTGGATGAGCCTTGGGACCATCCTGACCAGGACCCTGACAGAGATCCCGATCTTGAAGACCTGAAGAAATCAGCCGAATAGGTCCGGGGATTTTAGGACGTGGTCGCATAGGGCGCGAAATGCGAGCGCCCGCGACGGCGGAACTCACGGGGCCGTCGACCGCATGCAAACCCGCGCCGCGCGTTCGCGAGGCCTCTGGGCCAGCAAGATCAGCCATTTCAATGGTTTGGCTATAGTATGGTGCGCTCGGAGGGACTCGAACCCCCACCCTGTTACGGACTGCCACCTCAAGGCAGCGCGTCTACCAATTCCGCCACGAGCGCTAGAAGATCGGCCCGGATTCGCACCCGGCGCGGATCAACGGCGCCCGTGTAACAAATCGAGATTAGGGGGACAAGGCCTAGGCCGATGGTTCGGCAAGGCTTTTCCCGACTATCTGTTATCGGGCGTCCGGGGCAACATCTGCTTGACTTCAACCGCGATGCGATTGCGGTTGACGACCACGACACCGCTGGCGATGGGCAGGTTGTTGGCGAGCACCTTGACCTCGTCCTGCTCGGTCGCGTCGAGTTCGATGATCGCGCCGCGGCTGAGCCGCATCACCTGATGGACGGGCATCGACGTGGTCCCCAGAACCACCATCAGATCCACCGAGACGTTATCGAGAGTTGCCACTTTGATTTGACACCCACACATGAATGATGGACGCAGATCAGCACGATTATGGTTACCCAATGGTTAATATGCTCCAGGAGCGCCGCGAAGACCTTGCTTTGACGTCGTTTTTCCCCCGCTCCGGCCCGCCCGCCGAGTGGCGGGTGGCGGATTCGCCGGTGGCCTATCAGGACGCTGTAGAGACCATGGAAAAGCGCGTTGCGGACATCGCCACCGGGAACGCGCCTGAGCTGGTCTGGCTGCTCGAACACCCCCCGCTCTACACATCCGGTACCAGCGCCAAGGCCGCGGACCTGCTCGATGCGCGATTTCCCGTGTTTGCAGCGGGGCGCGGCGGGCAGTTCACCTATCATGGCCCCGGCCAGCGGGTGGTCTATCTGATGCTCGATCTGAAGCGCCGCCGTCCCGACGTTCGTGCCTATGTCGCCAGCCTCGAGCAATTCACGATTCGCACCCTCGCCGCCTTTAACGTGCGCGGCGAGCGGCGCGAGGACCGTGTCGGCGTCTGGGTGGCGCGGCCCGAGAAAGGCCCAGCTTATGAAGACAAGATCGGCGCGATCGGCGTGCGCCTGAAGCGCTGGGTTTCATTGCATGGTATCTCGATCAACGTCGAGCCGGATCTCGCGCACTTTTCGGGCATCGTTCCCTGCGGCGTCGAAGACCACCGCTACGGCGTCACCAGCCTGGTCGATCTCGGCCTGCCAGTGACCATGGCCGATGTGGACGTGGCCCTGAAGCAGGCCTTCAGGGACGTCTTTGGCGCCTGAGGCAAACCGGGACAGCCTTGCCAAAAGCCGCCCTTCCGTGGCGTAATCGGGCCAGTCTTGGAATTTAAGCAAGGAATACGGTCAGAACAGCCTTCGCCTGCAGACACTTCTCATTCGTGCGCCAGCGCTCCCAGGAGCAAAGGTCAACGCCATGCATGTGGATGTGATCAAAAGCCGGGACATGTTGCTCCGCGTTCGGAGCAATTGGGAGGCTGTGTATCAGGCGGACCCCGAAGCGCAGCTCTACATGTCCTGGACATGGATTGCGGGGTGGTTTGAAAAGCTCGGCTGCCAGTGGATCGTCCTGGCCGCGAAAGCGGACGCCAATTCATCCGACTATGTCGGGTTCTTCCCGCTGCAACTGCGGACTGAACAACGGCGGGACGGCACGTTCCACAACGAACTGCGCACCGGCGGCGGCTATTTCGCCGGCTATACCGGCTTCATCTGCGATCCCAAGCTCGATCGGAGCATCATCCCCGCTTTCGCGGATCATACCAAGCGGCTGAACTGGGCAAGACTCCACCTGGAGAACATCTTCGCCTCGCCGGAACGGCTTGCCCTCTTCCTGAACGAATTTCCGTCATCCGACTTCGTCACGGAAAAGATCCAGCGCCCGGATGATGGCGACGGCATCGATCACGACATCTATGTCTATGTGAACCTGCCCGATAGCTGGGACGCTTTCCTGTACGAGCGGCTCGATACGAAAGCGCGGCGAAATGCACGCGCCGCATTGAGACAGGCTGAGGACGGCGAATACAAAATCACCACCCCCACCGCGGAGACGATCGAAGACGACATCGAGGCCCTTCTGAAGTTCTGGGAACTGCAATGGGCCGCCAAGCTCGCCGCGCGATACAATCCGCGGCTGCCCTACGGCATGATGAACAACTTCCGCAACATGCTGCGGTGCTGCTTCGCTGACAATGCGCTGTACCTGCCAATTCTCTGGCAGGGAGAAAACCGGGCCGGCATTCAGGCGAGCCTTATCGACTGGAAAAACCGCTCGCTGATCAGCCTGCTGAATGGACGCGATCTGAACGTGAAGCGCCCGCCTCCCGGTTTCGTTCTTCATCTGCAATGCGTCCGCTGGGGGATTGAGAACGGCTTCGCGGTCTACGATCTCCAGACCGGCGACTTCCCCTACAAGTACGACTTCGGCGGAATCGAGCGCCGGGTCGAATGCCTGCGCGTGAGCACGCGTGACCAGCGCAACCTTCGCGGCACACTCGAGCCTCTGACCTTATCGGTGGTTTTCGATCGCGCGTTGCGAATGAAAAAGGAAGGCAGCCTCGAGGGAGCAGCGCAGGCCTGCCGTCAGATTTTGGATGCCGACCCACGTCATGCCGACGCGGCGCAATTGCTGAAGAGCCTTGACGCCGAGCGGCGGCGCGCGGTGCCGGCCAATCTCGCCACGGCCAAGGGCTTCCATCAGCGCGGGCAGATTGCGGAAGCGGAAAGAGCCTATCGGGCGATCCTGGAAGCCGAGCCGAAACACGCCGATGCGATGTATCTCCTCGGCGTCGCCCTCCTCCAGCAGCACAAATACGAAGCTGCTGAACAGCAGCTCCGGCAAGCGATCGGCTTGCAGCCGGCCGTTGCAATACTTCACTACAACCGCGGTATCGCTCTTCAGCAGCTCGGGCGGCATCAGGAAGCGCTTTCAAGCTTCGATTCAGCCCTCGCGCTCAAGCCCGACTACAGTCTGGCCCTTGCCCAGCGGAACAGCATCTTAAAGACCGCTCCGCACATCGGCCTCGATCAAAGCCTCTGAAGCAGAGGGAGGCCTTCGAGGATTTTGCATCCCGAAGGCGCTCTCAGACCTGCGCAAATCAGGCCGCGGCACTGCGGGGCGCGGCCGCAAGCTTGCCTGCGATGTAACGGCGTTCCTGCGTCAGATCGTCGGCAGAATCGAGAACCGTTCACCCGGCGTGCGCAGGTTCAGCATGTCCTCACCGGCAGGCTCGTTATCGACCGCCGTTACGTGGGCCATGCCTGGCCCATGCCGGCATTTTTCGATCAGCGCCGCCACATCGGATTCGGAGCCGGACAGCACCGCTTCCACCGTGCCGTCCTTGCGGTTGCGCGCCCATCCCGCGAGCCCTCGCGCCACGGCCTCGCCCTCGATCCAGGCGCGGTATCCAACGCCCTGCACCTTCCCTCGAACGATGATGTGACGAATGACACCGCTCATCGCTTCGGCCTCGCGTTTTATTTCTTCAGTCCGAGGAAATCGTCGTTGCGAATTTTCACCTGGGCGCTGCGCATTACGCGGTTGGTGAGTTCCGCTGACGGCAGTCCCTTCAAATCCTTCGGAGCAACGCCATCGCGCAGCGCTTTCTGAGTCTCGTAAACAGCCTGCGTGGCCGCCGCGATCGGCTGGTGGCCCTGATTGGCGACACGCACGCGCTGGCTGGCAAGGAACGCCGTATCGGCGAGTTCGCCATCGGCGCTTCCCATGATGATCGGCAGCTTGGTCGCAGCCGCGATGGCCTGAAGTTCGGCGCGGGTTTTCAGACCGGTGAAAAACAGCGCATCGACGCCAGCGGTCTCATAGGCTCTCGCACGCGCCACCGTGTCGTCGATGCTGGTGATCGACGCGGCGCCGGTGCGGCCGACAATCACCAGCGACAGATCGGAGCGCCCGTCCAGCGCCGCCTTCATCTTGCCGACACCTTCCTCGATCGAGATCACCTGCGACTTGGCCTGCCCATAAGCCTGCGGCAGCAAGGTATCTTCGATGGTCAATCCGGCGGCGCCAGCTGCTTCAAGCTCCTGCACCGTGCGGCGGACGTTGAGCGCGTTGCCATAGCCATGATCGGCATCGACCAGCACGGGGATTTTCCCTGCGCGGCAAATGCGCCGCACCTGCTCGGCAAGCTCCGACAGTGTAATCAGCAGCAGATCGGGATCGCCGAGGATGGTCAGCGACGCAGCGGAGCCGCCGAGCAGTCCAAGCTCGAACCCGACGTCCTCGGCAATGCGCGCCGAGATCGGATCGTAGACCGAACCGGGACGTATGACCTCGCGGCCCGACAGGATGGCACGGAATGCTTCGCGCTTCTCCTGCGGGACCATTTCACCCTCACGCAAATTCGAGGATCAGCGCATCGACGGCGAGTGTTGCCCCGGGTGTGGCGGCGATCTTCTTCACAACGCCGTCGCGTTCAGCACGCAACACGTTCTGCATCTTCATCGCCTCGATGACGGCAAGGGTTTCGCCCGCCTTGACGTCCTGACCCTCGGTCACGGCGATCGAGATCACGAGCCCCGGCATCGGACAAAGCACCTTCTTACCAGCATCTGCGGCCGAACTGATCGGCATCAGGCGCGCCGCCGTGGCCTCCGTTTCGGTGAAGACCTGCACCGGCACTTCATAGCCCTGATAGGCCAGCCGGAAGCCGTTCGGCATCGGCCTCACCTGCACGGCGACCGGATGCCCTGCGATGCTGCCCTGCCAGACCGGATCGCCGGGCTTCCAGTTCGAGAGCAGCGTGACGGGCTGACCGAGCGCGCCATCGGCGCCGACAAGACGCACGACAATCCCCTCGCCATCCCGCGCGACTTCGAGTGGCACTTCGTTCCGGTCGAGCCACACCGCGCGGCGGCGTTCACGCGACACCGCGCGGCCGTTCAACTGGCCGGAAATCTGGCGCTTGCGCTCGCCCAGAATGTGATCGACAGCCGCGGCAACCGCCGCGATCCGGTTTGCGGTTTCGCCTTCCGGCGTGCGCGGTCCGAAGCCTTTCGGAAACTCTTCAGAGATGAACCCCGTCGACAGATTGCCCTCACGCCAGCGCGGATGGTTCATCAGCGCCGAGAGGAACGGAATGTTGTGACGGATACCGTCGATATAAAACGAATCCAGCGCCTGCGATTGCGCCTCGATGGCGGCGGCCCGCGATGACGCATGGGTCACCAGCTTGGCGATCATCGGATCGTAGTAGATCGAAATCTCGCCGCCTTCCTGCACGCCGGTGTCGTTGCGCACGGTGATATCGTCCACCTTGCTCTCCGCAGGCGGACGATACTTCACAAGCCGTCCGATCGACGGCAGGAAATTCCGGAATGGATCCTCGGCGTAGACGCGCGACTCGACGGCCCAGCCGGTTAGCGTCACGTCCTTCTGGGTCATCGCGAGTTTCTCGCCGGCGGCGCTGCGGATCATCTGCTCAACGAGGTCGACACCGGTGATCAGTTCGGTCACCGGGTGTTCGACCTGAAGGCGGGTGTTCATCTCGAGGAAGTAGAAGCTCTTGTCCTGGCCCGCCACGAATTCCACCGTGCCGGCGGAATCGTAATTCACGGCCTTGGCCAGCGCGACGGCCTGCTCGCCCATCTTGCGGCGGGTGGCCTCGTCGAGCAGCGGCGACGGCGCCTCTTCGATCACCTTCTGGTTGCGGCGCTGGATCGAGCACTCGCGCTCGCCGAGATAGATCACGTTGCCATGCTTGTCGCCCAGCACCTGAATTTCGATGTGGCGTGGATCGACAATGAACTTTTCGACGAAAACACGGTCGTCGCCGAACGACGCTTTCGCCTCGGCCTTGGCGAGGTTGAAGCCTTCCTCGACTTCGGATTTCGAATGCGCGATGCGCATGCCCTTGCCGCCGCCGCCGGCCGACGCCTTGATCATGACCGGATAACCGATCTCGTCGGCGATCTTGGCGGCATGCGCCGCGTCCTCGATCACACCGAGATAGCCCGGCACGGTGGACACCTTGGCCTTGGCTGCGGCCTTCTTCGATTCAATCTTGTCGCCCATCGCGGCGATCGCGCCCGGATTGGGACCGATAAAAACGACCCCCGCTGCCGCCAGCGCCCGCGGGAAAGCCTCACGTTCGGACAGGAACCCATAGCCAGGGTGCACCGCCTCTGCTCCGGTCTGGCGGCAGGCCTCGACAATCTTCTCCATGACGAGGTAGCTCTCGGCTGCCTGCGGCGGGCCGATGAAGACGGCCTCGTCCGCCATCTCGACATGGAGTGCGTCGCGGTCGGCTTCCGAATAGACGGCGACCGTCTTGATGCCCATACGGCGTGCCGTTTTGATGACCCGGCAGGCGATTTCGCCGCGATTGGCGATCAGTATCTTCTTGAACATGAGCTGATTTGGACCTTAAGGGCGGAATTCGGCTGGAAGAGCTTTCAACCGCAAATTTGCATGCACGGCGGGTTGTAACAATTCTGTCGCGAGGCGTAACTACACCAAGTTACCACTCAGCACACCTGCATTGACCGCATACCCATCCGAAAAAGAGTCTCCCATGCGCCGCACCATTTCTTTCATTTCCTTTGGTTTTTTGGCGTTGTCGTCGGCTGTCGCTTTCGCCCAAAACAGCCAGCCCCGCAACCTGATTCTATTCGTGCCAGATGGGCTCCGCGCGCTCGAGGTCACCCCCGAACTGGCGCCCGCGATGGCTGCCGTGCGCGATAAGGGCGTGAATTTCAAGAACCCCCACTCCCTCTTCCCCACCTTCACGATGGCCAACGCGTCCGGGATGTCGACCGGGCACTATCTCGGTGACACAGGCACCTTCAGCAACTCGATCTATACCGGCCATCCGGTGCAGTCGGTTCCGAGCCAGTTGGGCACGGTCGTGCCGTTCATCGAGCACGACCAGATTTTGGGTGAGGTCGATAAGGACTTCAACGGCGACTACCTTAACGAGGAAACCCTGCTGAAAGCCGCGCGCGACGCCGGATACAGCACGGCCGCCATCGGCAAGGTTGGCCCGACATTCCTGTTCGACCACACCGAGCGGACCGGCACCAAGACCATCACCGTCGACGATCAGACCGGCGCCGTCGAAAAGGACGGCAAGCTGATCGGCATTCCGCTCTCCGATGAAATGAAGGCGGCCCTGACCGCCGCCAACCTCCCTCTCGCGACGCCCGGCCGCGGCGACAACGGCAAGGCCGGTGACGCCAAGACCCCCGGCACGACGGTCGCCAACATCAAGCAGCAGGTATATCTCGCCGACGTCGCCAGCAAGGTCGTGCTGCCGATGTTCAAGGCGCGCAACAAGCCGTTCGTGCTGGTGTTCTGGTCGCGCGATCCTGATGGCACCCAGCACAACCAGGGAGACAGCCTCAACAGCGTGACGCCGGGCATCAACGGCCCCTCTTCGCTCGCGGCCATCAAGAATGCCGACAACAATCTCGCGCAATTGCGGAAAGCTCTCGACGACCTCGGCCTCTCCGCCACCACCAACATCATCGTCTCGGCGGATCACGGCTTCTCGACAATCTCGAAGGAAAGCAAGACCAGTCCGACGGTGAAGAACAGCTATCCCGACACGCCGGAAGGTTTTCTGCCACTCGGTTTTCTTGCCCTCGATCTGGCGAAGGCATTGGACCTGCCGCTGTTCGATCCCAACGACGGCAACAAGCAGGTTGGCGCCAATGCGTATCCGAAAGCAGGCAACGCACTGCTCGGCAAGGACCCGAGCAAGCCGGATCTGGTCGTTGCGACCAATGGCGGCTCCGACCTGATCTACCTGCCGAAGGGCGACAAGAAACTTGCGGACCGCACCGTGAAGGCGCTGCTTGAGCAGGATTACGTCAGCGGCATTTTCGTCGAGGATAAGCTCGGGAAACTTCCCGGCACGTTGCCGCTCTCGACCCTCAGCCTGAGAGGCAAGGCCGTGACGCCGCACCCGGCCATCGTCGTGAACTTCCGCTCCTATTCCACGGGGTGCGACGAACCGACGCTGTGCTCGGTCGAAATCGCGGACACCGTTCTGCGTCAGGGCCAGGGCATGCACGGCAGTTTCAGCCGCGGCGACACCATGAATTTCATGGCGGCGATCGGTCCTGACTTCAAAGCCGGCTTTGCCAGTGAACTACCCGTGAGCAATGCCGACGTCGGCATCACAGCGGCGCATCTTCTCGGTCTCAACCGCAAGCCCAAGGGCACGCTGATGGGCCGTGTGATGACTGAAGCGATGCCGAACGGCCTCGTCCCGAAGTCGTTCGCCACCACCATCACCGGCAAGCCAGCCGCCAACGGCCTGCGAACCGTGCTGAAGTTCCAGCGCGTCCAGGAGCAGCGCTACTTCGATGTGGCGGGATTCCCGGGAAAAACTGTCGGCCTTCCCGAACTGGCCAAGACGGCAGGCGCCAAGTAGCGCCTGTCCGTCAGTTAGAAGCCGCTCGCCTTACATTCCAAGGTCGAGGAAATTCGGCAGCGTATGCGCAAGCGGCATGGTCGCCGCGCCGATCAGGCTCGCGACCAGCGCCGCAAGCGCGCGGTTGTTGCGGCGGGTGCCGCGCATCTGGCCAGCGATCCACTCAAGCACTTCGGTGTTGACGCCAACCGCAGTGGTCGGCGCCCAGCTCTCGATCGAGGTCTCGGGTGAGAGCGCAACGGAACGCGGCGGCACCGGCAGACCGGAAGCAGCAGCCGCATGATGCACGATCGCCTTTGTGAACAGGTCGTCGAACCGGCCGTCATCGCTGCGCTCGGTCGCGGCCTTGTTGATCTCGAAAAGGGTTTCAGCCTCGGCGCGGCTGACGGGCTCGTTGGTGTTTGCCGCGGCGTTGAGAATACGCGCGCACCAGGCTGCGTCGTCCGCATCCAGCGCTCGCGAGAAGTGAACGCGGCCTGTCGTCGTCGGCCCCTCACCGGTGATGACACCGTCGCGCACGAAAGCGAGCGCGTAGGCAGACACATCGCGGTCGGCAACGGAGCCGGTTTCGATTTTCCGGATCAGGTCGGAAAGCGGAGCGTTGGAGATGATCGAGGCGGACGTCATGTTACTATTCTCTTTTTGTGTCCCGCAGCATTTTCATGCGGATGTAAACGAAGCGTTAATGAAGCGATTCGGAGCGCGCTTCTTTCCCTTATGGTTGCGGATTGGTCGCACTGACCGTCCGCATGGTTCATGCAATGCCAACCGGAACCGGCGGCGTTGCGGCGCATCAAAGTCAAATTCGGGGCATAGCGAAAAAGTGAGCCCGCGCCGGCCAATTATGAATTTTCATTAATCCGGCTCGCGGCAGAACGGATTTTCAAAGGACTGTCCTTCGCGAGAAAAACCTTGTCCTTTTCGGTATGCGGTTCCGTTTTGGGGCATCTGCCGATATACCAGCGCAGCGAGATTTTCCTCGCAACTCCAAGTACGTGAGGCCAAAAACATGACAATCCAGATTGGCGCGGTGGCGCCCGATTTCGAGGCTGATACCACCGAAGGACGCATCAAATTTCACGACTGGATCGGCGATAGCTGGGCTCTTCTCTTTTCGCATCCGAAGGATTTCACGCCGGTCTGCACGACCGAACTCGGACGGCTGGCGGGACTGAAGCCAGAATTCGACAAGCGCGGCGTCAAACTGCTCGGGCTGAGCGTCGACCCGGTCGACAGGCACGCCAAGTGGAGCGATGACATCAAGGAGACACAGGGGTTTGCGCCGAACTATCCCATGATCGGCGATACCGATCTCGCGGTCGCCAAGCTCTACAACATGCTGCCCGCCAGCACGTCCGGCGATGCCAATAGCCGCACCGCTGCCGACAACGCCACGGTGCGCACGGTGTTCGTCATCGGTCCGGACAAGAAGGTGAAGCTCGTGCTGGTCTATCCGATGACCACCGGGCGCAACTTCGACGAGATCCTGCGCGTGATCGACTCTCTGCAACTCACTGCCAAGCATCGCGTGGCGACGCCGGCGGACTGGAAACAGGGCGAAGACGTTATCATCGCCGGCTCGGTCACCGACGATGAAGCCAAGACGATCTATCCGGGCGGCTGGAAGTCGCCGAAGCCCTATATCCGGATTGTTCCGCAGCCGAAATAATCGCGGCAAGGACGCAAAATTAAAAGGGGACGCATTGCGTCCCCTTTTCTATTTGTCGGTTAGTTGGTCGCCCCTAGGCCGCCCTGACACCGTCGAGGAAGCGCTCAACCTCCGCCTGAAGATGCAAACTCTCGCCGCTCAGCGCCTGCGCCGACTTGAGGATCTCGTCGGACGTCTCGCCGGTCCGGTTTGCGCCACGGGCGACGTCCCCGACATTGGCGGCGACTTCGGTGGTGACGGTTGCGGCGGCTTGAACGCTTTTGGCGATTTCGTGCGTCGCGGCCCCTTGCTGCTCGACCGCGGCGGCAATCGATGTTGCAATGTCGTTGATCTGCTCGATGGTCTGCCCGATGGCCTTGATCGCGGCGACAGATTCACGCGTCGCAGACTGCATGTTGACGATGTGGCTGCTAATCTCGTCGGTCGCCTTCGCCGTCTGGCCGGCCAGGTTTTTGACTTCCTGCGCCACCACCGCGAAGCCACGTCCAGCCTCGCCTGCCCGCGCTGCCTCGATGGTCGCGTTGAGCGCCAGAAGGTTGGTCTGCTCCGCAATCGATGTGATCAGTTTCACGACGTCACCGATCCGATCTCCTGCCATCGACAGATCGGCCATCCGTGCGTCGGTGGCGACCGCCTGTTGAACGGCATCAGCAGCGATCCCGTTGGATTCCTGAACCCGGCGGCTGATCTCGGCGATCGAGCTTGTCAGTTCTTCGGACGCCGCAGCCGCGTTGCGCACGTGCTCCGACGCCTGCGCCGATGCATCGGCGGACGCCTTCGACAGATGCGCCGTGCTGCGCGCGGTTTCGGTCAGATTTCTTGCCGCACTCTCGAACTCGCCGGACGAATGCAGGACCTTGTCGATAATTCCGCCGACGTTGGACTGGAATTCATCCACGAAGCTTTGCAATTCCGCCTTGCGCCGCTGCACTGATTCCGCCTCGGCGGTCTTGCGCTCCGCCTCGAGCCGGCGGCGCTCGAGAGAATTGTTCTTGAACACGCCAATGGTCCGGGCGATGGCGCCGATTTCATCATACCTGTCGACATGATTGATGGTCACGTCGGGTTTGCCTTCCGCAAGCGATGTCAGCGTATCCGTGACGGAGCGGAGTGGCCGGGTCACGCTGCGTACGATCAGCATCGTCAAACCGAGAACCAGCAACGCCCCGACCACCGCTGCAATCGTCATCATCTGCATGGCATGGACAAGCATCGCGTCGAGCGGGGCCGTCGGAATCCCGACATAGAGAATTCCGATGATCTTTCCCGCAGCATCGAACACCGGCTGATACGCGGTCATGAAGCTTTTGCCGAACAGCACAGCCGGGCCTTTGTAGGCCTGCCCGCTTCGGAGGACCGCCTGCGCGGGATGATCCGGCGCAAGCTGGGTCCCGACAGCGCGGTCGCCGTTCTCCTTCTTGACGTTGGTGGTCTTGCGGACGAACTGCCCGGTCGCGTCGTCATACACGAAGAGTGTGGCGTTCCCGCCGACGTAGGACGTCGCGCGATCAACCGTCGTGTGATCCTTGAACTCCGGCATCGCAGGAATTTCAGCACGGCTGACGATGCCGTCCTTGATCGTGACCTTGGCATCCCCGTAAGTTTCGGCGAAGGCCAGAGCCAGCGTGCGAAGGCTGGTTTCGATGTCGGATTTTGCCCTTGTCTCGAACTCCGTGCTCAGCGACCAGTAGGCTGCTCCGACAACCATCGAGGTGGTCGCGGCGATCAGTACCGCCGCACAGATCGTGGCCTTGGTCCCGAGTTTAAACTTCAGGAAACCAAGGGAATTCTTCCCCAAGCCGAGTGCCATCGTGTCGTCCCCAAAAATGCATTCCGATGAAAAATCGATGAATTTTGACAGTTTATGTTTACCGCCTCATTAACAGTTCGCCAGGTGGCCAAGCGCTGCCGCTAACGTCAGGATTGCCAGCGCAATGACAGGTTCTTCAGCTTCCCCCTTGATCGTCTGGTTTCGGGACGATCTGCGGCTTTCCGATCATCCAGCCCTGCATGATGCCGCCCAAAGCGGCGCACCGCTCGTCTGCCTTTACGTTCTGGACGAAGAAGGCAGCCCTCAGCACGGACGTCCGATCGGCAGCGCATCGCGCTGGTGGCTCGCCCAGTCGCTCCGGAGTTTGCAGGGGAGCCTTACTGCACGAGGCCAATCGCTGACCCTCCGCAGGGGCCGTCCCGCGCGGGTGATCGCAGATCTTGCGCAAGAGATCCGCGCTTCTGCGGTCCATTGGAACGAGAGCGACATCCCGGGTGAGGCGGCCACTGAGCGCGAGGTGACGACCGCCCTTGACCGCATCGGCGTCGCATCGCGCAGCTTTCCCAGCGACCTGCTGGTGAGACCCGAAAAGCTGCGCAACAAGGAAGGCCGCGGCCTGCGCGTGTTCACACCATTCTGGAAACGCGTCCTGAGCCTCGGCGACCCACCCCAACCCCTGCCCGCGCCAAAGGCGCTGACAGCCGGCCCGAAGATCGCCACCGACGACCTGGCTTCCTGGAACCTGGAGCCGACGCGGCCCGACTGGGCGTCGGGGTTGCGCGAGACATGGACGCCGGGCGAAGCCGCAGCACAGAAACGGCTGAAGGATTTCCTCGACAACGACATCGCAAGCTACGCATCGTTGCGCGACCGCCCCGATCGCGATGCTACGTCGCGGCTATCGCCGCATCTGCGCTTCGGCGAAATCAGCCCGCGTCAGGTCTGGCATTCCGCCAGTTTCGCTGCGGCCGGAAAACCCGCAATATCCAGCAGTGTCGCGAAATTTCTGAGCGAACTCGGCTGGCGCGAATTCTCGCGTCATCTCTTGTTCGATCACCCCCAACTTGCCGAACGGAATCTTCAATCGTCGTTCGATGCATTCCCCTGGCACAGCGATCCTAAAGCATTACGTGCCTGGCAGCGCGGCCAGACCGGCTATCCCATCGTCGACGCCGGGATGCGGGAACTCTGGCACACCGGCATCATGCACAACCGGGTACGGATGGTGGTCGCATCGTTTCTGGTGAAGCACTTGCTGATCGACTGGCGCGACGGCGAAAAGTGGTTCTGGGATACGCTGGTCGATGCCGACCCCGGAAGCAACCCGGCGAGCTGGCAGTGGGTGGCGGGCTCGGGCGCGGATGCGGCGCCCTATTTCCGCGTCTTCAATCCGATCCTGCAGGGCGAGAAGTTCGATCCCGACGGCGCGTATGTCTCGAAGTGGGTGCCCGAGCTGGCGCGCCTTCCGGCCAAATTGATCCATCAGCCATGGGAAGCCACGCCGATGGAGTTGGCCGCAGCCGGCGTGACGCTTGGAAAAACCTATCCGGAGCCAATCGTCGATCACAAGACAGCACGTGCGCGGGCGCTCGCTGCGTATGCAAAGACGCGCGACTAGCTGCCGGGAGAGATGTCGGCCTTCGCCGGGCGATTCACCAGCAGCACGGCCGTGGCGCAGATCACCATGCCCGCGATAGAGATCAGATCAAGCCGCTCGTCGAACAGCACATAAGCCATAATCGCGGTCACACCGGGCACCAGATAGAAGAGACTAGCCACCCGTGTCGCGGCCGAGTGACGGATCAGCCAGTAAAGCAGGCCGATTGATCCGATCGAGAGCACGATAACCAGCCACGCGAGACCGAGCACGAACTCGCGGTTCCAGACGATCACGCGCGTTTCGAACAACCATGCGCCGAGTGCGAACAACAACCCCGCCGCGATAAACTGAATGAAATTTCCGGCGCGCCAGTCGATCCGGCTGCAATAACGCTTCTGATAGAGCGTGCCGAGCGTGATGCTGACAAGCGCGACACAGGTGCCGAGCCACCCCCAGCCCGCCTCGCCCGACAGCGAACGGCCGTGCAGAACGATCAGCGTTCCGGCGAGGCCCATCAGCAGTCCGGTCCACTGAAGCGGCGAAACGCGCTCGCCGAGCCAGCGGTTCGCGAGTGTGGATGTCAGGATGGGTTGCAGACCCGGAATGAGCGCGGACAGCCCCGCAGGCACGGAATGAAAGATCGCGACTGCTGTCCCGCCAAGATAGAAGCCATGGACGAGAAGCCCTGCAATCGCACTGTGGATGATGCCCGCGCGATCTGGCCATTTGGCCCGCCAGATCACAGCGATCACACCCATCAGCAATGCCACGAGGGCCATGCGCACGGTGAGATAGGTCAGCGGTTCGGCGCCGGCCAGCACGTATTTCGTGCCGACGAATCCGGTGCTCCATAGCAGGACGAAGATCGCAGGCGCGGTCCGCGCGGCAATCGATTCGAGTGTGGGCTGGGGCGACGATTGGCTCATTTGCGCAACTGCTTGCCCGATCCTATGGTGTCGGGCAATCGTCAAATGCGCCGGACGCCCTGCCCGGAAACGCAGACCGAACTCGCTTCAAACATGAGGATCCGCCATGGATGTTCGCGCCGCCGTTGCCACCGCTGCCGGCAAACCGCTCGAGATCACGACCGTTCAACTCGAAGGCCCACGCGAGGGCGAAGTGATGGTCGAGGTCAAGGCGACAGGCATATGTCATACCGATGAATTCACGCTGTCAGGCGCCGACCCGGAAGGTCTCTTCCCCGCTATTCTCGGCCACGAGGGCGCGGGCGTTGTCGTTGACGTCGGGCGCGGCGTCACCAGCGTCAAGAAAGGCGATCATGTCATTCCGCTGTACACGCCGGAATGCCGCCAGTGCCCCTCCTGTCTCTCGCGCAAGACCAATCTGTGCACCGCGATCCGCGCCACGCAGGGACAGGGCCTGATGCCTGACGGCACGTCCCGCTTCTCGCTGGGCGGCAAACCGATCCATCACTACATGGGCACGTCGACCTTCGCGAACTACACGGTGCTGCCGGAAATCGCCGTGGCGAAAATCCGCGAGGACGCGCCATTCGACAAGGTTTGCTACATCGGCTGCGGCGTCACCACCGGCATCGGCGCGGTCATCAACACCGCCAAGGTGGAGCAAGGCGCGAAGGCCATCGTGTTCGGTCTCGGCGGCATCGGGCTGAACGTGCTGCAAGGCCTGCGGCTCGCCGGCGCCGACATGATTATCGGCGTCGACCTCAACAATGACCGGAAGGCTTGGGGCGAGCGCTTCGGCATGACGCATTTCGTCAATCCGACGGAGGTCGGCAAGGACCTCGTGCCCTATCTCGTCAACATGACCAAGACGAAAGAAGACCAGATCGGCGGCGCGGACTATACGTTCGACTGCACAGGCAACGTTACCGTGATGCGCCAGGCGCTCGAGGCGTGCCATCGCGGCTGGGGACAGTCGATCGTCATCGGCGTCGCGCCCTCGGGAGCGGAAATCGCAACGCGTCCGTTCCAGCTTGTGACCGGACGGGTGTGGAAAGGCACGGCCTTCGGGGGCGCCCGCGGCCGCACCGACGTGCCAAAGATCGTCGACTGGTACATGCAGGGGAAAATCCAGATCGATCCGATGATCACGCATGTGATGCCGCTGAACGACATCAACAAGGCGTTCGATCTGATGAAGCGCGGAGAGTCGATCAGGGGCGTCGTGACGTTCTGATGAGAACGCCGATGCTTCAAAGAAAAACAATTGGGAGTTAGAAGAACTCCTCCGGGCACGGATCGACAATCTGCCAGAGATCCGTGCCGTTCTTGATCTTCTTCATATCGTTGGTGAGGCCGCCGTTGCGGCTGATCCACGACTTCACAGTCGGAGGATAGTACGACATCAAGTCGGAAGTCCCCTCGCTGCTGTTGATCTTCATGCCGAACGTAAAGGCCTTGTCGTAGTAGGCCAGATGAAAACCAAGGCTGGCGCGCGGCGTGACGCAGATCTTGTTTATCGGCACGATTCCGAACACCATCGTGCAGGCCGAATTGCAGATGCCATCGATGATCACGCGCTCGCCACGAGCGCGGATGCGCTGATACTTTGCCTTGTACTCTTCGACATAGCCGCCATGGTCGCGCGTGATGCGCAGGTCCGCACGCGCCGGCATCGTGGCCAGCAGCGATAGAACGACAGACACAAAAACGGCAATCCGCATGCAAGCCCGAGCACGATGAAGTCGGAAACAAATGGTGACGGCCCTAATGAGCTCCATCAACACGAAGACTCTGGCGGGACTGTGTTTGAAAAACCGTTAAGCATGACGGAGCGGACATCAAGGAACTTGAAACAAACGGAACAACCAATTGAAATATAAGAAAAATTAGAAATCGAACGGCGCAAACCATTCCGCAAAAGCAAAGGGAGCCGACGGCAAGTCAGCCGCCCGCTCCCCGCTCATAATACCGTCCAGCGACTCACTTCTTCGGAGGACGCACCGCATCCGCAGTGCCCTGAATGAAGGCGATGATCTTGACCACGTCGTCATCGCTCAGCTTGCCGGTGAAGTCCGGCATGCCTTTGTCGACGTGCGGCCCCTTGAAGACGAAGTTCTTCAGGTTCGCAATGGTTTCGGCGCCGACATAACCGAGGTTCCTGACGTTGCCGCCCTTGTCGACACCCGGCACGCCGTGACAGGTGACGCAACTGCTGACATACAGCAGCGTTCCTGGTCCGACATCTGCGGGATCGTATTTTACGCCTTCGACGAGGTTCTCCATCTGGTATTTCGTGATGGGCGGCAGCGGCGCCTTGCCGTCGATCGCGAACGTGTAAACCGTGCCGGGATTGTCCGCCTCGGTGGCCCTCGCCGCGATCCCGAACACGCCGCCCCACCCGACCGCGATCGATACGTACTGCTTGCCGTCGAGCATGTAGGTCGAAGCGGCAGCCACAACGCCGGTGCCCGTCGGCGACTCCCAAAGCTTGTCGCCGGTCGTCGCATTGTAGGCGATGAAGCGGCCGTCAGCCGTTCCCTGGAACACAAGGTTGCCGGCGGTGGTCAGCGTGCCGCCATTCCACGGCGCGACATATTCCTGTTTCCAGGCTTCCTTCTGCTTGACCGGATCCCACGCGATGAGCCGGCCGAACGGCAGGTTCTGGGGCGGCGTCGCGTTAAGGACGAAGCCGGTGTTCCAGCCGGTGTTGCCGCCGAACTCGCCGGGCTGGTTGGCATTGTGCTTCCAGCCCTTCTGCGGAGTGAGATTGAGCGGCACACCCTGAGCGGGCAGATACACGAGGCCGGTCATCGGATTGAACGACATCGGGTGCCAATTGTGGGCGCCGTAAGGACCCGGAATGGCGTCCATGCCTTTTTCCGGATCGCGAGCAGCGGCAACTTCAATCGGACGTCCATTGGCGTCGTATCCGGTCGCCCAATTCACATCGACGAAATTCTTCGCCGAGATGAACTTGCCGTTGGTGCGATCGATCACGAAGAAGAAGCCGTTCTTCGGCGCGTGAAGGATCACCTTCCGCGGAGCGCCGTCGATATTGATGTCAGCCAGGATCATCGGCTGGGTCGAGGTATAGTCCCAGTGATCGCCCGGCGTTTCCTGATAATGCCAGACGTATTTTCCGGTGTCGGCATTCAGCGCGACAATCGACGCGAGATAGAGGTTGTCGCCGCCGGCGGGACTGCGGAGATGACGATTCCACGGCGAGCCGTTGCCGGTCCCGATGTAGACGAGATTGAGATCGGGATCGAAGGTGATGGTGTCCCACGCCGTTCCGCCGCCGCCGTTGACCCAGTATTTGCCAGCCGGATCCCAGGTCTTGGCGGCCGCTTCCATCGATTCATCTTCGTATGGCTTCGATGGATCGCCGGGAACGACGAACCAGCGCCAGGCCTGATTGCCGGTTTCCGCATCGTAAGCCGTCACGTAACCGCGCGCGCCATACTCAGCGCCGCCGTTACCGATCACTACCTTCCCGTTCACGACACGCGGCGCGCCCGTAATCGTGTACGAGTGCTCCTTGTCGATCAGCGTGTCCTTCTCCCACACCTTCTTGCCGGTGACCGCGTCAAGTGCGATGAGCCGTCCGTCATAGGCGCCGACAAAGACCTTGCCCTTGTGAAGCGCGACACCGCGATTGACGACGTCGCAGCAGCCCTTGTAGCCGATGGAGCGTGAAACCTCGGGATCGAAACTCCAGATCCTCTTGCCGGTGCGCACGTCGATCGCATGCACCACGCTCCATGAGGCGGTGACATACATAATGCCATCGACAACCAGAGGCGTTGCCTCAACGCCGCGCGACGATTCGAGGTTGTAGGTCCACATAAGACCCAGGTTCTTCACGTTGTCGGTATTGATTTGATTCAACTTGCTGAAACGTGTCTCGCCATAGTCGAGGCCAATGGTCGGCCAGTCGTTGGATGTTGCTGCGTTGGCCTTGATGGAGTTCTGATCGACAGCCGACGTCACTGCCTTGATGTGCTCAGGCGATCCCTTCGGCGGTGATTGTGCAGAGGCTGCTGAAACGACGGCAAGCGTTGCGATTGTGGATGCAATCATCAAAAAACCCAGCGGCGAGCGCTGGGTTTCGGCAGTCCTTGAAAATTCTCGGCGAGCAGTAGGGCTGGCAAGACGGATCATGCATTCCTCCGATGGCCTCTCACGGGCCTGAACGAATGTTAGACGCAAAAGAGGAAGCGTCAACGAAACCATGTTGCGCATCGCAACGAAGGTGCGTCTGTTTTCTTGCAGCGCACGCACGTTGAAGTATGCACCGGTTGAGATGCGGCGCTTCGTGATTTGCGTCGAAACTCTCGGCCGGGAAAATCCGTTCGAGGCAGCCGTCAAATTGTAGGCAGCGCGGCAGCTTACCCGCCCGGTTTAATCCTCATAATCGTGTTTGTGGGACCGGATATCCGGTTCCGTAACCCACACCTCGCAGCTATGCTGAAGTAGATGGTTGGTGGCGTTATTTGGGACGGGCCATGCGCTTGATGCCCGAAACTGCAGATCGAATACGGCGGCGCGATTTTATTGCGCTGGTGGGGAGCACGATTGCTTGGACAGTCCCCGCCTCTGCACAGACGATGCCCGTCATCGGATATCTTGGTTCGGAAACGCCGCAACGCTACGGCAGCCGCCTCACCGCCTTCCGCAAAGGGCTGGCGGAAATCGGCTACGCGGAGGGCCGCAATGTCACAATTGAGTTTCGCTGGGCGGAAGGTCAGTACAGCCGGTTGCCGGCACTCGCAGCGGACCTGGCCACTCGAAAGGTGAACCTCATCGTCGCGGCAGGTGGCGCTGAGGTTGCGCTTGCAGCGAAATCCGCGACGACCACCATCCCGATTGTCTTTGAGATGGGCGGCGACCCAATTGCACTCGGCGTGGTGGGCAGTATGTCCCGGCCGGGAGGGAATCTTACCGGTGTGTCCAGCCAGAGCGTGGAGGTGTCGCGTAAACGCCTGGAGTTCATGCATGAGGTCCGCCCAAGCACCAATGTATTCGGTGTGGCCATCAACCCCACAAGTCCGACCTCGGATATGCAGTTGAAGAACCTCCGTACCGCGGCGGAAAGCCTCGGGTTGGAGCTTATTGTTATGAAAACCAGCGCCGAGCAGGAGTTCGACGGAATGTTTGCAGCTGTGCGAGAAGCGCGCGCAGGCGGACTTGTCTTCAGCTCCGATCCCTATTTCGCTTACCGTAGTGAGCTGCTGGCCCTATTGGCAGCCCGTCATTCCGTGCCTGCGATGACCCAATCCCGCGACTTCCCGCTCGCTGGCGGCCTGATGAGTTACGGCGGTGACTTCAGTCAGTCGCACCGTCACACCGGCATGTATGCCGGCCGTATCCTCAGGGGCGAGAAGCCTTCCGATTTGCCGGTGCAACGGGTGACCAAAGTCGAGTTGTTCATCAACCTGATGGCCGCCAAAGCCCTCGGCATATCCTTCCCGTCCTCGCTTCTGAGTAGCGCCGACGAGGTGATCGAATGACCTGGCCGCCCGGCCGTCTCTCGAGATAGGACGATGTCCGATCCACGCACCGCCCCGCGCACCTCACTGTTCAGGAAATACTTTCGTGCGCTGTTTGCGGCGACCGTCGTGCCGCTTTTGATCGCAGGCGCAAGCGAAGCCTGGTTCGGCTATCACGACCAGCGCGCAAGGTTAAACGACCTTCTGAACGCAGAAGCCCGGTTTGCTGCCGTCAACATTCAGGACTTCATCGAAAGTATCCGGGATCAGCTCGGCTGGGTTGTCCAACTGCCGTGGTCGGACGACAGCGGCGACAGGCGAAGGCTCGACGCTCTGCGCCTGCTACGTCAGGTTCCGGCCATTGAGAGCCTCAGTCTGGTCGACCCTGCCGGGAAGGAACGGCTATTCGTGTCGCGCATCGGCTTGAACAGGATTGAGAGCGGAGCGGATCTCTCAACAAAACCGGCGGTGATGGCAGCCCGATCGGATCGGATCTGGTTTGGCCCGGTCACATTCTATCGCGGCTCGGAGCCGTTTATGACGATCGCCGTCGCGGGCAACCGCTCGGCAGACGGGGTCGCCATCGCGGAGGTCAATCTCAAATTCATTTGGGAGGTTGTCTCGGGAATTCGGGTAGGACGCACCGGAGAAGCCTTCGTGCTTGATAAGCCGGGCCGCGTCGTCGCGCACCCCGACATCAGCCTCGTGTTGCGCGCCGATGAACCCGCGCAGCAACCACTCCGGGACCTGCGGACAGCCATTCTGTCTCGCCCCAGTCAGGCAGCCACCGGGCAGGACATCGCAGGCAAGACGGTATTGGGCGCGATGGTTCAGATTCCTGGCATCGACTGGAGTGTCATCGTCAAACAACCTGTCGCCGAGGCATTCAGGCCGATCTACGCTGCGCTCTGGCGCACGGCAGCGTTATTAATTGCCGGAGCGGCCCTTGCCGCCATCCTCGCCTACTGGCTGACCCAGCGCATGGTCGGACCGATACGCGTGCTGGAGGACGGGGTCGCCCAAATTGGTGCGGGAAATTTTCAACACCGCATCAACCTTGCAACGAGTGACGAGTTCGAGCGGCTCGCGACCCGGTTCAACGAGATGGCGGGTGAGCTGGCGATCTCACAGGAACGTTCCGAACGCATAAGCCGGCTCAAGCGCTTTCTTGCTCCACAAGTCGCCGAACTGATTGACCGTACCGGTGACGATCGCGTTCTCGATGGGCGGCGCGTCGATGTGGTCGCAATATTCTGCGATATGCGAGGCTTCACCGCCTTCTCTGCGCGCACGGAGCCCGAAACTATCCTCGGCGTGCTGCGCGAATACTATGACTCGCTTGAAAGCGTCGTCAGCTCCCATGAGGCAACTCTGATCAGTTTCTCCGGCGACGGAGCAATGGTGCTGGTCAACGCGCCGGTTGCCTGCCCTGATCCGGCATTGCGCGGCGTCTATACAGCAATCGACATGCAGAGAACCGTTCAGCGGCTTCTGACCAGCTGGCACGCACTCGATCACCGGCTGGGCTTTGGCGTCGGACTCGCGAAGGGACCGGCTACGGTCGGAAAGATCGGCTCCGGCGGCCGTCTCCACTACAGCGCAATCGGCAACGTCGTGAACCTTGCCTCGCGCTTGTGTTCGAGCGCGAATAACTCCGAGATCCTGATCGATCGCATTGCAGCTTCCGCTGTGGCGTCGAGCGTGCCTCTTGTCGAGCTGGATCCACGAACGCTGAAGGGTTTCGACGAGCCCGTTCCAGTATTTTCCGTTGTGTTTTGACCGCAAACACCTTGCAACTGCCTGCGGCTAAAACAGGAGTTTTGGAGCGATTTCGGGCTGGATTTCGAGCCGTCATTGGCTATGGTGCAGCCGTCAGCGCTCCTAGCTCAGCTGGATAGAGCATCGGATTTCGATTCCGAGGGTCGGGAGTTCGAATCTCTCGGAGCGCGCCATTCCCGTCCAAAATTCGGCATCATACAGCCGGGAAGCACGTGGTCTGAGCCCAGCCGGGCACAGGCAAGATGCCAATTATGACAGTCAGATTTCAGTATTTTGAATTGCCAACAGTGGCATCTTTCGGCATGGCTTGCCGAGCTTTTGCACGGTGGCCTGCGCCCATATGGCGCTTCAATCGAATCGCGCCGCCAGGCTATTCAAGACTTGCAATTGCCAGGGAGGACATTGTGAGCGGCAACGAAGGGCTTCTGTCTTCAAATTCCGAGCACAGGTTCTATCAGGGCCTCGCCGCGACCTTTGTCGCCAATTGCCTTCAGGCCACCAACTTCCTCTCCGACCGGTTCCTGCGGCGCGCCTATTATGCATCGGCGAAGATTGACGAGCTTTACCGCAACTCGATGAACAGCGCCTTTTCCGCGCAGGAAGCGTTTCTTGTCACCGGCGCACCGCACGCGTCGGCCTACTATCCGCGGGATTTCGCCTGGTTCTATCCCGACGTTCTCGATCCGCAGACCATCATCGATTCCGAGGACGCGACCCGCCGGGTTCGTCTGCTGGAAAAAAGCGTCCGCCTGATGCTGGGCGCAGTGCGCTCCGGCATCATCACGACGACGCTCATTCCCGTGAAGCGCAACCGCTATATCGGCGCCAACTATTTCGCGCTGCCATCGGATACGCTTCTCGGCATTCAGGGTGGTCTCGAGCAGATCATTCGCGCTGACTTTCGACCCTCGCCCTATGCCGACATGGCAACCGCCGCACAAACCGGCCGCGCGTTGCTGGCCGAATATCGCGAAGACCTGAAGAGATCATTGCTCGATCTCGCAGGAAGTCTCGAACCTTATGACGGCTATGGAATCCGTACCCTGCTTTGCGATGTCCGCGCGCCACGTTCGGCGGCGACGGATACTCGCGCGGAGCGGCTGCGTTTCGTCACCAACGCCAGCGTCTATGCGACGTTCCAGCAGAGCATCCGGCTCGGGATCGTGCACCAGAACGAACTGGAGGAAATTCTGGGACGCAGCCTCTCGCAGTACAAAGGAGAACTGCTTCAGTTGTTCGGCCGCGACGGCTACATCAAGCATAGCCTCGACTGCAACGCGGACTCGCCTGCGTTTTCCATCGCGCTTGATTTCGTCAACGTGCAGCACGGTTTCTGGGATTTCAGCAACGACGCAGAGCGCGCACTGTTCAGCGCGACCGCCGACCTTATCCTCGCCGAGCCGCGCTTCCGGATTCCGGATACCTTCCACTTCTTCGTGTCGGCGGATAATCCGCGCAAGAAACTCATCCACCGGATCGCTACGCCGTCCTATCAAGGTCGGTCCGCATGGCCGACCTTCAACGTCGAGTTCGCCGACCGCATGCTCGAATACGATGAATTCTCCGGGGTCGAGCGATACCGGCCCTACGCCCGCGAAATCCTGCGTCATATCCATCACGCCACGGAGACGCATGGCGGATACCAGGAGCTATTGTCCGAAAACGGCCTTCAGTACCGCACATGGGCCTACCGCGGCGCCATCGCGCACTCCTGGTTTCCCCGCTTCCTGACCGTCTGGAGCAGAGCCTACGGCGTTCCGCTGATCGACTGGACGCAGCAACCTACTGACAAGGCGGTTGCATAAACGTTTTTCTGGAGCGCGCCGCAGCCGCGGTGCCCTTACCTGGCCGCCGCCGCTGAAATCATCTGCCCAAGCTCGGCGAAATGGCGTTTCCGCGGCGAGCTTCGGCGCCACGCAAGCCCGATCACGCGCTGCGGCTCGGGATCGGCGAACCGCATCAGGTGAATGTCGCCCCGCCGGCTTTCGAGCGGCACCGCCAGTTCCGGCAACAGCGTCATGCCGAGACCGTGCGCCACCATCTGGACCAGTGTGGACAGGCTCGACGCGCCGAAGGTGTTGATGTTCTCGATCCGCCGCAGGTTACAAAAAGCCAGCGCCTGATCCCGCATGCAATGCCCCTCTTCCAGCAGTAGCAGCCGGTCGTCTTCCAGCAGATCAGGCGTCGCCTTGACCCGGTTCGACATGCGGTGCGACGTCGCCATCGCCAGCAGGAAGCGATCGTCAAACAACCGAACCGTCTCGATGTCGGGGTGTTCGACCGGCAGCGCGAGCAAGAGCAGGTCTAGTTGACCATCGGCAAGCTCGTTAACGAGGGTTTGGGTCTGGGTTTCGCGGATGTGAAGGTCGAGATCGGGAAACGTGTCCCGGATCATCGGCAGCAATTGCGGAAGGATATACGGGGCCACCGAAGGGATGACGCCGAGACCCAGAGGGCCGGACAGGACGTTGCCCTGCCGCCGCGCGACATCGACAATGTCACGAACATCGGCAAGGACGCGCGCCGCACGTTGTGCGATTTCTTTGCCGCCCTCGGTCAGCATCACACCGTTGCGACCGCGCTCCAGGAGCTGAATTCCGAGGGTTCTCTCCAGTTCCTGTACCTGCATTGAGAGCGCAGGCTGCGTCACAGCGCAGTGCTCGGCGGCCTTGCCGAAATGGCCGGATCTGGCCACTGCGTCGAAGTACTTGAGCTGTTTAAGGGACACCATCGATCAGTTCTTCTTATTCAAGACCGTTATTAATACGGTCAGACCTGATTGAACAGCCCTTGAGTCGACGCATCTCATGTGTTCGGCTGCAACGCCGCCATAATCGCATCGAGACCGTCTGTCAGCGCCGCAGGTCCCGGTTGCAGGATCAACGGCGATTTGATCTCCACGATACGGTTGTCGCGCACGGCCGCGATCGCGTCCCAGCCCGGGCGCTGCCGGATTTTGTCCGGGACGACTTTCTTGCCGCACCATGACGCCAGGATCACGTCGGGATTGGCAGCGACAACGGCTTCGGGCGCAATGATGCGGTCCTTTGCAGCCTTTGCCTTTGCAAGCTGCGGAAACACGTCCTCTCCGCCTGCGATCGAAATCAATTCCGACACCCAGCCGATCCCGCTGATCAACGGGTCATCCCATTCCTCGAAATAGACTTTGGGATGCACCGCTCTGGCGCGCCCGATCGCAGCAACATCCGCGAGCCGCTGCCCGAACCATGCCGCGAGCGCATTCGCCTTTTCTGCTTCGCCGATCAATCCGCCGAGCGTGCGGATCATTGCCAGAATGCCGGCGATATCGCGCTGGTTGAAGACGTGGACCGCAACCCCTGCCCGCACCAGATCGGCGACGATATCGGCCTGCAAATCCGAGAATGCCAGAACCAGATCGGGATCGAGCGCAAGTATCTTGGGAACGTCGGCTGATATGAACGCCGAGACTCGCGGCTTCTCGCGCCGTACCTGCGGCGGCCGAACCGCGTATCCCGATACGCCGACAATACGATCCTGCTCGCCAAGCAGGTACAGCGTCTCAACCGTCTCTTCGGTGAGGCACACGACTCGTCGTGGAGGGAAAGTCATCGGCAATCTCGGTCAGCCATCGTTCTGACTGACTACGCCGCTGCGGCACTCATGCCAATGCGTCCAATGCCCGGAATCTTGATTGCAGGGCGGCGAATGTCGACACCAAGAACCGCGCCCAGCACATTCAACTCGACGCCTTCCAGCCAGCCGACAGTCAAACCGAGATAGCCGCCCAACGTGGCCCGCAAGCCGGTCCCCGAAGGCGTCCGGCCAAACCATTCGCCATCGTAGGGATAATCCTTGCCGATCGCCGTAGGCGGCAGCACAGCATGCATCTCCGGCACCGCATCGATGATCGCTGCAACGAACGTATTCGAGTTCGGGCCGGGCCAAGCACGATAGTCGCCGAGGTTACGATACTTGTAGCGGTCAATGGCCGCCCGGATTTTCGGAATCAGCTGTGCTGCGTGCTCACCGTCTGCGCGGAAGACCTCATCAGGAATCTGCCCGAACCAGCGCCCGTCCGCCACGAAGCCGTTGACGCGGATCGGTTCTCCCCACGCCGTATAATCGTAGCGGCTATAGCGCGACGCGCCCTTCTCCTTGAACACGATCCATGAATGAACAGCGACGATGCCGCGCCAGCGCACCGTACGCGCGGCATAGATGCGAACCAGCGCATCCGGATGATCCGATACCTGCGGCAGAACGCCCGCGCTGGAGCGATCGGCCGCGTACCAGTTCGCCGACGCCCGGTCGCTCAAAAAATACGATGCCGCAGAAACGCCGATGGGGGCGAATAAAAGGACCAGAAAAGCCGTCAGAACCATCTTCCAAAATCTCATCGGATACCGTCATGGGCGCGCTTCGCGTCTCATGAGAATGGTGACGGCAGCCGATGGATTCAATGGCTCTGAATTAGCGTCTCAGGGGCGTGCAACGTCAAAAACGTCGCCGTCGTAGCCTGCCTCGATCGGAATGCGCAGGCGCGTGGTTCCGTTCTCGTTCCTGCTCATCTCAGGAACAACGGTTACCACCGGCGTCGCCCGCGCGAAGTCCATTGCGGCCTGCGCAGTTCCGAGCTTGTCGAGCTTGATCAGGTTGCGGATCGTCGGAAACGGCAGATTGTAACGTCCCGACTCTGCGGCCTCGAGCGCAGCCTTCGGCGACAGCCATACGGAATCCACGGACTCCCTGCCGTCGTGCCTGCCGATCTGATCTGCCGGAGCCAGCGCCAACAGAAAATGCGTGTCGAAACGCTTCGGCAGATTCACCGGCGTGATCCAGTGCGCGAAGAGCGCAAGCAGATCGATCGCAGGAGTAAGGTTATGTTCGCGCAGAACGTCCGCGAAACTCACCTCGCCCGCGTCGAGCGCCTCGCGCTGCGAACCCAGGGCGTCGGCCTTCTCCGCAGACACCAGCGAGGATGAGCCTCGCGGCCGCGCCAGAAGGATTCCGCTTTCCTCGAACGTCTCTCGGATGCCGCCAATGCGAATGGCCGCAGTATCGATATCGAGACCGCCACGATCGGCGACGAGCGCCGGATCGGTCGCGATCTCATGGTCATTCGGGTCCATGCTGCCGCCGGGAAACACCAAGGCGCCGGAACTGAACTCGATCTGGCGATTCCGCTGCACCATGAAGATTTCCATGCCACCGGCGGCTTCCCGCAACAGCAGCACCGTGGACGCCGTGCGTAAGGCCTTCGACGGGTCAGGAGCGCTCTTGCCGCCGCTGCTCATGAGATGTTCGCCCGTTTATCGATGCGCCCGACGCGCGACAGGAGATAGTCCACCTCGCTGCGGGCCAGCACGCTCATGCTCGATCCCGGCTTGCGTTGCGCGTCAGACGCGATCTTGCCGCGCTTCTTCAAAACATATTTGCGCACAGCGAGGCCGACGCCCGGCTGCTGCTCGTAACGGATCAGCGGCAGATGCGCATCGAATAGATCGTGCGCGGCGTCGCGCTTGCCTGCCTTTGACAGGTTGACGACATCCACCAGCAGATCAGGGAATGCGTAGCCGGTCATGGCGCCATCGACACCCCGCTCCATCTCGAAGTCGAGGAACAGCCCGCCGTTGCCCACCAGAATCGACAGCGGCCGCAGCGAGCCGTCCTTCTGGAAGCCGCGCAGAGCTGAAATCTTTTCCAGCCCCGGCCAGTCTTCGTGCTTGAGCATCACGCACGACGGGTTGTCCATGACGATCTTGCGGATCACCGACGGAGTCATGACGACGGTCAGCGTCAGCGGATAATCCTGCAATACCCACGGCACGTCGCTGCCGATAGCTTCGCTCGCCTGCCGGAAATAACCGGTGATCTGCTCGTCGGTGCGCAGGTGCGTCGGCGGAGCGATCATCACAGCGGCGGCGCCGGCGTCCATCGATGCGCGCGCCAGTGTGCGCATCTGCGCAAAGCCCGGCGCGGAGACACCCACGATAATCTGCTTGTCCTTGGCCCGCTTGATGAAGCGCGTCGCGACGTCGATGGATTCGTTGCCTTCGAGCTTCGGCGCCTCACCGAGAATGCCGAGCACGGTGACGCCATTGCAGCCGACCTCCGCGTAGAAATCGGTCAGGCGGTCGATCGAGTCGTAGTCGATGCGGCCGTCATCGAAGAACGGGGTTGGTGCGATGGCGAACGTACCGCTCGCTTCGTGAGTTAGTTTCATGAGAGGAGGACTGCTTTCTTGTTTTTGTGTCAGTAGCTGCGCGGCACAATTCTAACGCCTTCGTCGAAAAAAATCTCGCTTGCATGGGCCGCAATGTCCTGCGGTTTCCACGGGCCGCCGGGCTTCCACCCCTCCCGCTCCAGGAGTTTTATCTCCCGGATGCCTCGCGGACCGGAAACGCCCAGTACCTTTCCGGTCTGCTCGCCGGACAGGGAACTCACCATGTAAAGCACCGCCGGCGCAATCTCGTCAGGCCCCATGGCGGCCCCCGGATTGTCGATGTAGCGCTGCAGATCCGCCGTCATGCGGGTCAAAGCGCCCGGAGCCAGCGTCCAGACGCGGATATTGTACTTGCGTCCCTCATCCGTCAGCACATTGGACAGGCCGAAGATACCGCCCTTGGCCGCACCATAATTGCTCTGGCCGAAATTCCCGAACAGCCCGGACGTCGATGACGTATTGACGATGACGCCGCCGCCGTTGTCCTTCATCCATTTGAAGACCGGCAGGGTGACGCAGAAGGTGCCCTTCAGGTGCACCGTCATCACCTTGTCCCAGTTGTCCTCCGTCATTTTGGCGAAGGTGCCGTCGCGCAGAATTCCGGCATTGTTCACCAGAATGTCCGCGCGGCCGAAATGCCTGATCGCATCGTCGAACACCGACTGACCACCGGCCATCGTCGAAATATCCGAACCATTCGCGATGGCTTTCCCGCCTTCGGCCTTGATGCCATCGACGACCTTCTGGGCCATCGACTTGTCGGCGCCACTGCCGTCGCGTGGCCCACCAAGATCGTTGACGACCACCGATGCGCCCTCGCGGGCAAACAGTTTGGCGTAGGCTTCGCCGAGACCACCACCCGCGCCGGTAATGATCGCAACCTTGCCGTCGAGCAAACCCATCGAGTCCTCCCGGATTCTCTTGTTTCAGGCGAGAACGGTCTTCCCGTTCCTGATAACCGTGACGTTCCGGCTCTTGACGCGGCCTTCAAGCGAAATGACGTTGCCGTCTTTCCACAGATCGAACGACACGGTCTCCCCCGGAAACACCGGCGACGAGAAGCGCGTCACGTGCTGCCTGAAGGCGGACGGATCGTAATCCGCGTAGGTCTGAAGCACTGCGCGGCAGCTCAGGCCATAGGTGCACATGCCGTGCAGGATGGGCCGGTCGAAGCCAGCGCGCTTGGCGAATTCCGGATCGCTGTGCAGCGGATTACGGTCGCCGCACAGCCGGTAGATCAGCGCCTGATCCGGCCGGGTCGAGATGTCGACCGTCATGTCCGGCGCGCGTTTCGGAATGGCATGGGGCTCAGGCTGTCCCTCGGACGGGCCGCCGAAGCCGCCGTCGCCGCGCGCGAACTGCGATGCGATCAGCGTGGCGAGATCCTCGCCCTTGTCATTCTTGAGCACGGTCTTGCGCAGAATCACCGCGCCCTTGTCCTTGCCCTTGTCGAACACGCCAAGGATGCTGGAGTCCGCCGTGATACTGGCGGCGACAGGCAATGGCTTGTGAAAGGTGATGTCACGCTCGCCATCCACCACCATAACGCGGTTGACGTCGATGGGGCCGGCACTTGCGCCCCACGCAGCAACCGACGCGTAAGTCGGGACCACCTTCAGCTCGCGCGGCGTGAAGTAGCCTTCGTTGACGAACGACAGCTCCTTCTGGTCCATTGGATCGGCGCCCATGCCGATGCCGTAGGCGTAGAGCATCACTTCACGGTCAGTCCATGAATACTTCTGGCCGACATTCCTGAGCGCCATCACCTCATCGTACTTGATCGGCATGTTTCCTCGCTGTTGTTATTGTTGTCAGGCCGGCGTGAAGAACGGCAGCGGCGCGCCGTCCGTCGGCTTGAACACGACCTTCACGCGCTGACCGATTTTCAGCGTTGCCAAATCGCAGTCCACGAAGTTCGTCAGCAGTGACGGACCTTCATCGAGCGTGACGTACCCAATGGCATAAGGTCCCGTCGGCGACTTCCGCATCAGGCTGTAGCTGTAGATCACGCCCTCGCCCTTGCTCTCTTCCCACACCGTCTGGTCCGAGAAGCACACCGGGCAGATCGAGCGCGGGAAATAATGCGGCTCGCCACACGCGGTGCAGCGCTTGATGAGAAACTTGCCCTCTTTGGCGGCGTTCCAGAAGTGTGCAGTTTCAGGGTTGCCCACGGGGGCGGGATACTTCGGTTTGTCGGTCATCACACGCGCTCCAGAATAGCGGTCGATGCCGCATGACGCACACCCAGCAGTCCGCCGGTGCCGTGCACCAGCGCGAGATCGCAGTTCGGCACCTGAACCTTCGGATGCGCCTCGCCGCGCAACTGACGCACCGCCTCGATGATCTTGGTGATGCCACCGCGGTTGATCGGGTGGTTGTTGCACAGCCCGCCGCCGTCCGTATTCCACGGCAGCTTGCCGACGCCGGAAATCAGGTTGCCATCGGCGACGAACTTGCCACCCTCGCCCTTCGCACAGAAGCCGAGGTCTTCAAGCTGAACCACCACGGTGATGGTGAAGCTGTCGTAAATCGACGCATACTTGATATCCTTCGGCGTCACGCCTGCTTCCGCAAACGCCGGTGGGCCGCTCCACACGCCCGCGGAATAGGTCAGGTCGAGTTTGCGGCCGCCGTTGGGACCCTTCAGCGATTCACCATGACCGGTCATACGGACCAGTGGACGCTTCAGCGACTTCGCGATCTCCGGCGTGGTCACTACGAGCGCACCGCCGCCGTCCGAGACTACGCAGCAATCGAGCCGGTGCAGCGGGTCAGAAATCATCGGCGAGTTGAGGACGTCTTCCACGGTGACGACGTCGCGCAGCATCGCGTGCGGATTGTATTGTGCATGATGCGAGGCCGCGACCTTGACCCAGGCGAGTTGCTCGCTGGTGGTGCCGAACTCATGCATATGGCGCATGGCGCACATGCCATATGCGTTGTGGGTTGTCGCGCCGTAAGCCACTTCGAAATCGACCTCGGGGCCGAACGCGCGTGGCGGCATAGGCCCAGTCCGCGGCTTGCCCGCCAGCGTGATCAGCGCGACGGAACATTTGCCGGCGGCAATCGCCTCGGCGGCGTGCCCAAGCGCGATGATATAGGAGCAGCCGCCGGTCTCGGTTGAATCCAGATGACGCAGTTTGAGGCCCAGATAATCGGCCATCGGCATCACGCCGCCGGGCGCATCACCGGCGCAGAAATAGCCGTCGACATCAGCCTTGGTCAGGCCGGCATCCTCCAGCGCGCCCTTGGCGCATTCGGCGTGAAGTTGGGCCGTCGATTTGTCCGGCGCATGCCGGGTGGGATGCTCGTAAATCCCGGCGATATAGGCTTTTCCCTTGATGCTCAAAGTCATCTCCGCTGCATTATCTCAGCGGATTTTCTGACCCTTCAAGCCGCGCTTGGCAAGCATCTTGAATTTCGCAGGGCGAACGAGCCAGAGATCAAATGCCGGCACCGATTGGCGCATTGACATCGTCACGCCGAACGGGAAGCAATAGCGATCCGGTCAGATTTCAGGCGCGTAGTTTGCGATGCTGTCCGCGGGCGCCTGCTCGCGCCGCTCGTTCATCCCGTAGTCGCGAAGGACAGCCGCGACGCGCAGCCGATAGTCGCTGAAAATTCCCTGCCGCCCTGCGCGCTGCGCCGCGCGATGGCGTGCAAATGCGCGCCATCCGGCAACAGCCGCCTCGTCTCGCCAAATCGAAATCGACAGCAGCTTGCCTGGATCGGTGAGGCTTTGAAACCGCTCCACCGAAATGAAGCCGTCCATTTGCTCGAGGTCTTCGCGCAACCGTGCTGCCAGATCGAGATAGCGGTCCTTTTGTCCCTCCGCAGGCCAGACCTCAAAGATAATAGCGATCATTTGAGACCTCACGGCTTTGCGGTGGCTTCAGCGATCACTCCGCTGCGATTTGCGGCGCGATCATCGGCGGCGGATTGACCAGGTCCTTGGCAAGCTGTTCGTATCGCGCCTTCGCTTTCGCAATGGATGCTTCCTTCACCGGGCCATAGCCGCGGATCTGATCCGGCAGCGACAGCAACTCCACCGCAATGTCGTAGGTCTTCGGCGACAGCAGCTTCATCGCTGTCACCACATCCTGCTCGTATCCCTTGATTAGGTTGCGCTCGAGCTTGCGGTCCTCGCTGTAGCTGAACGGATCGAACAGCGTACCGCGCAGGAAGCGGAGTTTCGCAAGCACGCCGAAAGCGCTCATCATCCAGGGACCAAAGGCGCGCTTGCGCGGACGCCCCAATGCATCGGTGCCAGTGTTCAGAATCGGCGGAGCAAGATTGAAGTTCATCGTGAAGTTGCCGTCGAACTGCTTGCGGATGCTGTCCGCAAACCGCCCATCTGTATAAAGCCGCGCCACCTCGTATTCGTCCTTGTAGGCCAGCAGCTTGGCGTAGTTGATCGCAACAGCGCGCGGCAATGCTTCGCCGTAGCCGCCATCGAATGCCACCTTCCGAACCTGATCGACGAGATTGCGATACCGCGCGGCATAGGCCGCATTCTGATAGTCGGTCAGGAATTTCGTGCGATGCGCGATGACCTCGTCCAGCGACATCTGATCGAGGGTCTTGGGGGCCTCGGGTTCGTCGTCCTTCATCATGGCCGCCAGCTTTGCGGGATCATGCGCGGCGAGGCGGCCAAGGCGGAACGCCTGCGTGTTCATCTTGATCGACACGCCGTTAAGTTCGATCGCCTGTTCGATGGCTTCGGCGCCGACGGGGAGCAAGCCCTTCTGATAAGCATACCCCAGCATCATCATGTTGGTCGCGATCGAGTCACCCAGCAGCGTCTCGGCAGGCTTGGTGAAATCGAGGAACGCCGATTCCTTGCGAAGCGCATTTTCCAGTACGCGATTGACCTTGCCGCGCTGGAAATCGAAATCACGGTTCTGAATGAAGTCCGCAATCGGGATCAAATGCGTGTTGATCACGCCGTAGGTACGCGACGATTCCGCCAGCGTAATCGTCTCCTTGGCGACAGCGACTACTTCATCCGCCGCGATCAGGAGATCGGCGGTGCCGGTGACGATGCGCGAACAAGTCACATCCGCCGTATTCTTCGATAGCCGCACGTGGCTGAGCACCGCACCGCCCTTTTGCGCAAGCCCCGACATATCGAGGATCATGCTGGCCTTGCCTTCGATATGCGCGGCCATGCCGAGCAGCGCGCCGATGGTGAGCACGCCTGTGCCGCCCACGCCGCCGACAGCGACATTATACGGACGATCCAGCGAGGGCACCGAGGCCGGCGCGGGCAATTCACCGATATTGCCGATATCGACCGGCGCGCGCTTGCGCAGCGTGCCGCCCTCGATGGTGACGAAGGACGGGCAGAATCCCTTCACGCAGGAATAGTCCTTGTTGCAGGTCGACTGGTTGATGGTGCGCTTGCGCCCCATCTCGGTCTCCAGCGGCTCCACCGAAATGCAGTTCGACTGCACCGAGCAGTCGCCGCACCCTTCGCAGACCGCGGCATTAATGACGACCCGCTTTGACGGGTCTTCCATCAATCCGCGCTTGCGCCGGCGGCGTTTTTCGGCGGCGCAGGTCTGCACGAACACGATTGCCGAGCAACCCGGCGTCTCGCGCAGCGTGCGCTGGACTTCGTCGAGCTGATCGCGGTGCGCGACCTTGGTGCCGGGCGCGATGTCGGATGCCGGATAGGCCTCGGGATTTTCCGACACAAGATAGATGTCGCGGATACCTTCGCTGTGAAGCTGGAACGTCACCTGCTGCGGCGAAAGCTCGCCGTCGACATGCTGACCGCCGGTCATGGCCGTCGCGTCGTTGTAAAGAATTTTGTAGGTGATGTTGGCCTTGGACGCGACCGCCTGCCGGATCGCGAGGCTGCCTGAATGGAAGTAAGTGCCGTCGCCGAGATTGACGAAAACGTGCTTCTCGCTGGTGAACGGCGCGATGCCGACCCACGGCACGCCCTCGCCGCCCATGTGCGTGAAGGTCTCCGTGTTGCGGTCCATCCACAACGCCATGAAGTGACAGCCGATACCGGCCATCGCACGGCTGCCTTCCGGGACCTTGGTCGATGAATTGTGCGGACAGCCCGAGCAGAAATACGGCGTGCGCGTGACTGGCGCAATGGCCTGCACCTGCGTCGCCTGTCGGCCGTTGAACCAGTCAGCCTTGGCGCGGAGCATCGCCACGATTTCGGGATTGAGGTCGAGTTGCAGCAGCCGCTCGGTCAACGAGCTTGCCAGCGAAGCGACGCTCAATTCTTCCGCGAACGGCAGGAAGCGCTTGTCGTGATTGTCCATCTTGCCGATGATGCGCGGGCGCACATCGTCGCGCCAGTTGAACAGCTCCTGCTTGACCTGGTTTTCGACGATCTCGCGGCGTTCCTCGACGATGAAGATTTCCTCAAGACCGACGGCGAAGGCGCGCACGCCTTCCGGCTCCAGCGGCCACGGCATGCCGATCTTGTAAAGCCGCAGACCGATCTTTGCAGCCACCTCGGGCGTGATGCCGAGTTCGCGCAGGGCCTGGCGGATGTCTTCATAGCTCTTGCCGGACGCCATGATGCCGAACCGTGCGTTCGGCGAGTCCATCGTGACGCGGTTGATTTTGTTGGCGCGCGCAAAGGCGACGGCAGCGAAGCCCTTGTAGTCCTGCAAGCGCTTGTCCTGCGCGTAACGGTCGTCCGGCCAGCGGAGGTTGAGACCGCCCGGCGGCATCTCGAAATCGCTCGGAATGATGAACGGCGTCATCTCGTCGGTGAGATCGATCTCCGCGGTCGTTTCCACCGTCTCGGTGATCACCTTCATGCCGACCCAGCAGCCGGAATAGCGCGACATCGCGATGCCGAGCAGTCCCATCTCGATCATCTCGTGGATGCTCGATGGATAGAGATACGGCATCAGCGCGGAGATGAAGGCGTGGTCCGACTGATGCGGCACGGTCGATGACTTCGCGCCGTGATCGTCACCGGCGAGACAGAGCACGCCGCCGTTCTTGGCGGAGCCCGCCGCATTGCCGTGGCGGAAGACGTCGCCGCAACGATCGACGCCGGGGCCCTTGCCATACCAGATCCCGGTAATGCCGTCGTATTTCGCGCCGGGCGAGAGATTGAGCTGCTGCGAACCCCAGATCGCTGTGGCGGCGAGGTCCTCGTTGACCCCCGGCTGGAATTTCACATTGTACTGTTCAAGGTGCTTGCGCGCGGCGAACAGTTGCTGGTCATAGCCGCCCAGCGGCGATCCGCGATATCCGGATACGAACGCTGCGGTGTTCAGCCCCGCCGCGCGGTCGCGTCTGACCTGTGCCATTGGCAGCCGGACCAGCGCCTGAATTCCGGTCAGGAAAACATGCCCCGATGCCTGCGTGTATTTCTGGTCAAGGCTGATCGGCCCTTGGTTGATTCCCATATTCGTTTGCCTCTTTGCCGGGCTCTTGTTGCGCCGTGACGAGTCTACCTAGAGCCAGTCTATGTCGCTTTTCGTTTCCCGCACAAAAGAAATCGCATTCATCAGACCTTTGTTTTCAAACGTAATTTTAGGGCGCTTTTCACCTTCCTTCGGACCGGTTGTGTCGCCCGCCTGCCTGAGGCCGAAAGGACATTGCGAACGACTCGTGCCTTGCAGCGGCCCCCCGTTCATACCGCTGCAGTGCGGCCTGTCTCCCCGCAATGCTGCCCCTCGCTCCATGCAACGCTCCGCCGGAACGTTCCCACCGGAAAGGCCGTTGCCCCCGACATACAAAGACCTGATCTCAACGGGTCACAGAGCGGAGGATTTGCATTATGAATCGCATGTCAGGAAGCGACTGGATGTCGGACGGCAAAAAAGGTGTCTCCGACGAACCTGCTCAGGCGAGCGAGGAGTTCGCGTATCAGCAAGGCAAACCGGTCAAGGCGTTGATTGGCATCGCGCTCCTTGTGGTGCTCGCCGTCGCACTCGCGCGGATGAATCCTGCACCGCATGATGTCTCGAACAACCCTGCAATAACGACAGGCCAGACGACGGGTACAAGCGCCCGATGAATACCCGACCTGCAATCCGAGATTCTTGACCCATCATCGCCCGGCGCCGGGAACGTCCCCAGCATCGGGTGATTGTCTGTCCAGATGCAACGACTGGAGGATTGAATTATGGCAATCGAACGCAATCCCAACGATCCCTACAGCGCCGCGACGAACGATGATGTGCTTCGCCGCCGAACGGAACAAATTGATAATGAACTTCAGGCGGATCCCGAACTGGCTGAAGGTCCTGCGAACGGCGGGCGTATCGCATTGTTCGCGATCGCATTGGTGGCCGTTCTCGGCGTCGTATTTTACGGGCTGAATTCGTCAAAAACATCACCCGATGCGACTCCGACCGCGCAGACAACACCTGCCTCTCCTTCGGCGGCCGGCACCGCTCAGGCGCCTCGCGCTCCGGCTGGCCAGACCACCGGCTCGGCAATGAATCCGGCACGACCGGCTGCTCCACCGGCAGCTAACAACCCTGCTCCGGCAGTTCCGCAGCAGAACAACGCGGCTCCGGCTGGCGCGCCGTCAAGTAACTAATCACGAAGGCTGAACGTCAGGGCGGGCATCTTCGCGGATGCCCGCTCTTTTTCGTTCCGTCATTTCCGATCCTTCGCCACCTTGATGAAGAAGCCATTGATCTCCCCATGCGTCACGGCATGAGCCAACTCGGAGAACGATCCCTTCTCGGCGATCTCTCGCGCGGCGCGAAGAAATCCTCCCCACGCTGCACGTGCCAGCGCGCCGCCAATGCTGATCCGCCGCACGCCGAGGTCGGTGAGTTCAGCAACGGTCAGTCCCGGACCTCCCATCAGGACATTGATTGGCTTCGGGGCCAACTCTTTGACGACCGCTGCGATCTGCTCTTTGGTCCTGATGCCTGGGGCGTAGAGACAATCCGCACCGGCCTCCGCATAGGCCACCAGCCGCGCGATGGTCGCCTTGAGATCAGGCTGCCCGACCAGAAAGCTTTCGCAGCGCCCCACCAGCACGACGGCGCCGCCCTTTGCATCGATCGCCGCGCGGGCCGCGCGCATGCGCTCCACCGCAAGTGTCATCTCGTAGAGCGGTGCGGACAGATCTCCGGTCGAATCTTCGATCGACAATCCGGCCACGCCGGTATCAACACCACGCGCCACGTTCGCGGCTACGCCTGCCGGATCGTGCGCAAACCCCGCTTCGAAATCAGCATTCACCGGCAAATCCGTGGCATCGCACAGCGTCTTCAGATGCGCCAGGACATGATCGCGATTCACGTTGTTGTCGGAATGGCCGATCGACCAGGCCATGCCCGAGCTTGTCGAAGCCAGCGCCTTGAAGCCCATTCCTTGTAACAACAGTGCGCTACCCACGTCCCATGGATTGGGCAGCACGAAGCATCCGCTCTCGTGAAGTTTCCTGAAGTCCGCGCGCTTCTGCGCTGTCGAAACCGGCATTGGTCATTCTCCCAGCAAGTTTGTTTTCTGTGTCTTTGCTACATCGGACGATGCCGCTGATGCGATGTGAAATCAATCGGCCCCTGGGCGGTGTCAGCCCTGCACCTGCCGCAGAAAAGTCCTCTCCTCAGAGAGAATAAACCTGTGCTCCTGTGCGAAGTTGAAATTGGCGATACCTTCGCTATCGGCTCTGAGCCGCGCACGATAGGACTCATAGTCCGCGAGGCTTGGAAACGAGATCAGTCCGAACGCGATGTTGTCGGTGCCCTCGTGCGGCATCCAGTAGCCGAGCAGATCGCCGCCGCACTTGGGAATGATCGTGAGCCAGCGCTGCGCGTAGGCCTCGAAAAGATGGCGCCTGAACGGATCAAGCTGGTAGCGGATGAAAACGGTAATTGTCATGAGACACTCCTTGCCTTGACCGCAAGCTATCCGTTGCCTGCCGCGAATGCTTCGATTAAGGTCGAAGTATGAAAGCAGGACCGGACATGGCCGTGATCGCATCGCTTGTCGGCGATCCCGCGAGATCCAACATGCTGACGGCGCTGATGAGTGGCCGCGCGCTCACCGCGACCGAACTTGCGCAGGAAGCCGGCATCACGCCGCAGACCGCGAGTTCGCATCTGGCCAAACTCGAAGCGGGTCACCTCGTCGTTCCCGAAAAACAGGGCCGTCATCGTTATTTCCGCCTTTCGGGTCCAGATGTCGCTGCGGTGCTGGAGGGATTGATGGGCCTCGCCGCCCGCGCCGGCCATCTGCGGGTCAGGACCGGACCGGCGGACCCGGGATTGCGGCGCGCCCGCGTTTGCTACGACCATCTCGCCGGCGATTTCGGCGTCCAGATGCTCGACGCCATGACCGAAAAGAAGCTCCTGCGCACGCACAAGGGCAGCGTAACGCTGACGCCGGAGGGCGAACGATTTGTCGCCGATTTCGGCATCGACCTGTCGGCACTCGACGGAACCCGCCGCCCGCTCTGCAAGACCTGCCTCGACTGGAGCGTACGGCGCAGTCACCTTGCGGGATCGCTGGGCGCAGCGATTCTGTCGCGTCTTTACGAATTGAAATGGGCCAGGCGCGAAAAGGGCAATCGCGTCGTGACGTTTTCGCCCAAGGGCGCCGACCGGTTCACGGCGCTGTTCGGCACGAAGAATGATTAATGCAACAATCCGGTGTTGACACACACGCGCAAAAATTGGCGTAATTCGCCGCGCATTGCGCTTTGACTTCCTTCATTTCTGAGCAGGTGTTCCATGTTTCGCTGTGGGTTAATCGCATTTGTCGCGCTGTCTTCGGTTACCTTTCCGGCGACAGGCTGGGCCTATGAGATCAAGCCGAAAGTGCCGGAAACCGCGTTTTCCCCGAAGCTGCAACCCGACATCGTCGGCCTGTCGAGCAGCACCGAGGGCAGCAAGGCCTCGCCCCTGTTCGAGGCCTATCTGAAGGACCTGCCGGGTGTGAAGCCGGAAACCGCCCAGCAGAAATTCGGCGGCACCAACGTGACCTATGTCACCGCGATGAAGTTCACCCTCGCCCCCACCAGCACTCATCCGGGTGAATCGATGCTGGCGGTGTTTTCCTCTCCGGCCAGCGCCAACCGCGCTTATTACATCTCGCGCGTTCTCGGTTTTTCCGCCGAGAAGCAACCGTCGAAGGCCGAGATGATCGAACGGGTCACCGCGAAATACGGTCAGCCGACCGCGATCGGCGACGGCCGCATGTATTACTTCTACAAGGCCGGCAAGGTGATGTCGGTGAAGCAGAAATACACCCCTGCTTCCGCGCTTGAGGCACTCAACGCTCCGCTCAATCCCAAAGCTGCCGTGGCGCTCAACGATGCCAATGGACGCGGAAGCTGCGTCGCGGAGCTGAAACGCGCGCAAGCGCTGGAAAAGACGCTCGACAAGCTTGTCACCGAGGCCAAGGCGGCGAATTGCGATGCCCTCGTCTCCGTCGAGATTTTTCCCGGCATCACGCCGGATCGCGTCAGCAAGGCTGAATTCACGCTGATCGACTTCAAGCAGATCATCAGTGCCGCCAAGATCGATGCCGACGCTTTCGCCGCCGAGAAGAACGAGGCGCTCAACAAGACTCCGCTTGGAAACGCGCCGAAACTCTGACATCGCTTTCTGCCCTCACGGCATTGTCATGAGAGCAGAACGCGCCGTGCTTTACCCGGATACCCGACGGCGCTAACGGTGCCGCCCGTATCCGGGAGAGTCTCATGAGATCGCTATACCTTTTGCCGTTCGCACTGCTGTCGCTCACCGCCGCGCATGCGGCCGAGCCTGTCGCGAAGGAACCCTACGGCATCGGCCTCGAAGGCTTCGCCTATCCCTACCCGGTCAACATGCTGCCTCTCACCAATGAGGGTGAGCAGGTCCGTATGGCGTATATGGATGTCGCGCCAGCGACACCGAACGGCCGCATCGTACTCCTGCTGCACGGCCGCAACTTTCCATCGAGCTACTGGGCGCCGGTGATCAAGACGCTAACCGGCGCGGGCTATCGTGTGGTGGTGCCCGACCAAATCGGATTTGGAAAATCCTCCAAGCCGGCCTTCGACCTGCATTTCGATCCGCTGGCGCGTAACACCATCGCGCTGCTCGATCATCTGCAATTGCAGCAGGTGGACATCGTGGCGCATTCGCTCGGCGGCATGCTCGGCGTCCGCATCACCCGCGCTTACCCTGCCCGCGTCTCCCGCCTGCTGCTGGCCGCTCCCATCGGACTTGAGGACTACCGGCTCTACGTGCCGCCGACGCCGACCGAAAAAATTCTCGAGAACGAAGACAAGCTGACCGCGGACGGGTACCGGACGCAGCTCGTCAGCAACTACTCATTGAAGCTGCCGCCTGAGGCGATCACGCCGTTCATCGATGCGCGTTTCAACATCAAGGGCTCGTCCGAATACCCGCGCTGGCTGCGCGCCTTCGTCAATTCGGCACAGATGATCTATCGCGAGCCGGTTGCGCACGAAATCCCGCTGATCGACCGGCCGACGCTGTTCGTCATGGGCGAAGACGATCACAATGCGCCCGGCAAGCCGAACGCGCCGGAAGCGCTGCGGCCGAAAATGGGACATAACGCCGATCTCGCCAAAGCGCTGGCGGCGAAAATGCCGAACGCGAAGGCCGAGGTGATCCCGAACGTCGGGCATCTGGTCTTTCTCGAAGCCGAATCGAAGTTCAATGAACTGATGCTGGGCTTCCTCGCGAAATAGACGGCGCCAAAACGAAACCCCGGCTCGTTGAAGCCGGGGTCCGTCAGCTCAACCGCTGATTACCAGCGGCGGCGCCAGTACCGCCGGCGATGCCGACGCCAGTGGCGACGGCGCCATTGCACATTCTCAGGTGTGGCGCGCGCCAGATCGTCCTGATCGGCAACAGCGGGCTTGGCGCTCAGATCGGGCTCGGGCTTCGGCCCATTCATCAAATCCTGATGCGGGGCCAGCATCGGAGCGGCGCTTGCGGCAGTTGCCGCCGCGGCGATAGCTCCAGCGCTGGCGGCGAAGCCGAACGCGAACTTCAGGAAATTACGACGTTCCATCAACTATCTCCTTGTGAACGTTTTACGGCACCGAATGTCCCGCAAGAAGGACAAACGCAGTGAAGCGTGATCGTTCCCTGGCAGCTTCAATAATTTTGTCCCGGGCAGACGCATCTCCTCGCATGAGGTACGTCATCACCAGTAGCGGCGACGCCAGTACCGGCGGCGATATAAGCGACGGCGGCGGCGCCATCCCCAATATCTGCGGCGGCGCCAGTATCTGCGGCGGCGGCGCCATCCCCATCGGCGACGGCCCCAGCCACGGCGCCGGCCCCAGCGGACCTGCTCGACCTGCGCTTCGTTCAGGTCGTCGTCGTTGGCGACGGCATTTTGCGGAAGCTGATCCGGCTCGATCGGAGTGCCGGTGAGCGCTTGCGGCGCGAGCGGCGCGGCACGCGCGGCTGCGATGGTGGCCGCACCTGCGGCAGCGACACCAAACGCGAACTTGAGAAAAACGCGGCGATCCATGGTGCGTCCTCTGATGTTCTGCCCGACAGCAGAATTCAGCAGCGCGCATGAATGGAAACTGAACCGTTTCAGGTTTCGCGCCGCGATGTTATTTCTTCTGCCGGTCGATGAAATCCTGACCCTGCTTCTGTAATTTTTTGATCAGCGCGTCGGATTCTTCTTCCTCCGACTTGTCGTCGGCGGGTGTGACCGGCGTTCCATTCGGATCGCGGCAATTGACCTCGGTGCCCTTGACACGGACCCAGGCTGCGCTGCCTTTGCTTACGTCGGTGCACATCACCTGATCTTTAGCGCCGCCGGGCACCGGCTTGACGCACACCACCGTCCCGAACCCGCCGGGCAGCGCCATGTCGCAGTTGACCTCGCACTGCATCTTCTTCGATTCGGGATTTGTGAACGCAACCGTCACCGTACGTTTGTCGTCCCCGAGCTTGCAGATCGCGGTGACATCGGCTGCCATGGCCACGCCCGCGGCACACATCAGCAATCCCGATAGAATAAATGTCTTCATGAAAGTGAGTCCCCTGCCCCAGGCGTAATGCCTTGTCAGTGGTCGCAACCGGGCCACATTCGGTTCATCTTGTATCAATGTTCGAAAGAATAATGTCCCTCCGCCGGCCCGTCGCCGGCGAACAATCTTCGGCGCCTCCGGCCAGCCCCGGCCGCTCCGAAACGCATCGCGATTTGATCACCCTAGGAAGGACCCCCATGAAAACATTGTTCGCAGCAGCGCTTCTCGCCGTTTCTGTCGCCGGTTTCGGCACGGCCAACGCAATGCCTCTGGCTCCCGCGTCGGGCGCCTCCGCCGATGTGATTCAGGTCGCCGGCGGTTGCGGCCCCGGCTTTCACCGCGGCCCGTATGGCGGCTGCCGCGCCAACCGTGGCGTCGTCGTCGTTCGTCCGCCGGTCGTTCGCAAGTGCCGCTACTGGGGCCCGGGCCGCCGCGTTTGCCGCACCTGGTGGTAAGCACTCCGCCCCGCGCTATCGAAACCCCGCTTCGGCGGGGTTTTTCTTGCTCTCTCGTCGTCCCCGCGCAGGCAGGGACCCATACTCCCTGAATCATCGTGTTGTTGGGAGCGGGACAACTCTTTCCTTCGTCATCATAACGCTTAGTGGTTATGGGTCCCCGCCTTCGCGGGGACGACATCGGTAGTGTTGCGCGATCGCGCGCACCATCTTCTCCGGATTCAGTTTTCAAACAGCTCGCACCTGCAGATGCGCGCCATCGCCCCAGTTGTTATGACGGCGCGGGGGCGCCCGAAGCTCTCGTTCGTTCCTCCCTCAAGATGAGGGCGCGCGGAACGCCGGATGCGCGAGCGCATCCGCAGCCCCGTGTGCAAAAGTGAAAAAGCACACGAGCGTAGTCACCACGGTCACGCCGTTTGCATCCGGCGTTCCGCACGCGGTGGGGCTCCGGCTTGCTTCGTGCTCTCCCCGGTGGACGATGCTACGTCACCGCATCCCTGCTGAGGGTTTCCGCCTCCGGTTGGAAGCAGCTCTCTGCCGGACTGACGCCAGCTTCGGGCGTCGGGACCACACGACTTGGGCCGGCGCGCACAGCGTGGTTCGTCTGCCGTCGCTTGCATCGCTCACACGCCTCCGGATGTTGCGCACGCCCTTGCGGGTGCGTGCGCGCGATCCGGGCTTGCGCCCTGCAACCCTCGCTCCGGCCTGACGCTGCCGCGCCACCGCATCCCGCCCCGCGTATCGTGACGATCGCGAAACGCCCCTCATGACGGGGCAGGACAAATAGGAATATAATCCAATTGCGGGAATTGTCAATCCGCGAGGTATCGAATGGGTATCTTCCGATCCGCGCCGGACGGTCCTAAACAGGCCCCGCCAATTTTTCACGATGCTGAAGGAACCTTTCGCGGTTCCGTGGTTGGTACAGATGGCAGACAGCATCATCCCCCACCGGACATACCGTTCCCGGACCAGCCGGGTCGCTCATGTCATCGAACGCGTCGGACTGTCCATGGCCGGCGCGTCGTGCGGCCTGTTCGTGGCCGCGCATGTCGCGAACGCACGCGTCGATGCGCTGGGCTCCGTGAGCATGAGCCTCGCCCTGATGATTCTTGGTGCAATCGGGTTCTATCTCGGGATCGATGTGCCCCCTCACCGCAACGCCAGACTGCATCTGGCACGCGCACGCGCCGACGAACCTCCGCCGTCCACCGACCCCGTCGAGCTTCTGAGTTCGGCTGGAACCTTTCTCGCCGCCATAACGGCTTTCATATCGGTGTATTCCATCGTGACAGACGCCGATACAACCACCGCGACATCGTCATTGCTCGCATTCGGCTGGCTGCTTGGCGTGACGATACAGATCGTGGCCGGTCTGACGGCGCGCATGCGGAAAACTTGAGAGAATTTGAATCGAACCGGCGTTGCCCCGCAGGGCGTGCGTCGGCTTCAGGACGTCTTTCCGCGCCCGGTATGCGACGCGCCGGTTTTCATGACCATGGACGCGCCAAGCGCTTCGCGTTGTTTTTTCAGGGCATCGCCCCGCGCCTTCGCACACAACGCCTTGTCATAAGGCGTCGGCTGCCTCGGCCCCACCAGTTCGACGCGCGACACCATCTGCCGGGGCATGTTGCTGCCATCGGCAGGTGGCTGATTGATCATGGGAGGTGGCTTGCGTGATGACATGCCACATAAACGCGCAGGCTCCCTGAAAGTTTCCTGGAACAAATCGCGCGGCACAATTTAATCTCAATCGCGCCACTGTGACGCAGCAGATTTGCTCACGGTTCGGCCCGTTCATGGTCCCGTCGCAATTGCGGACGAAGCTCCCGCCGGCAACCCGCCATGACCAGGCGCGGCAGCCGGTTGCCGGATCATGTCCGGGCGCGGATTATTCTCGTCATTCTTCTTCCAAACGAGGAGTTTGCTCATGGCTTCCAAGGTCAACCCCATTCCCCAAGGCTTCCACACCGTCACGCCGTATCTCATTGTCGATGGCGCGGAGAAGGTGATCGGCTTTCTGAAGAAAGCCTTCGATGCCGAACTGCTGCACGAGATGACCAAGCGGCCCGACGGCACCGTGATGCACGCCACGCTGAAAATCGGCAACTCGATGGTCATGATCGCGGACTCGTCCGAACACGCCAAGGCTTCGCCGGTCATGCTCTATCTGTATGTGCCGGACGCGGACGCCGCCTACCAGAAAGCCATCAGGGCCGGCGCCACCTCGATCATGGAGCCGATGGACCAGTTCTACGGTGACCGCTCCGGCGGCGTGAAAGATCCTGCGGGCAATAGCTGGTTTGTCAGCACGCATATCGAGGACGTCAGCGCCGGCGACCTGAAAAAGCGCGCGGAGGAAGAACTCAGGAAGCGCAGCAAGGCGGCGTAAGCGCCCTGCACCGGCGCGGGCCGGACGCTCAGTGCGGCCCTTCGCGCTCGTAGATGAACTTCGGCATTTCCCACTTGTAGCGGATCGCCAGCAGGCGGAACGTCAGGCCGAACGCGACCGAGCCGATCACCACCGCGACATGCTCGGTGCCGAATTGCGTGCCCGCGACATAGATCGCGCCGGTCATCAACGAGACACTGGCGTAAAGCTCGCTGCGGAACAGCAGCGGCACCTCGGTACACAGAATATCGCGCAACACGCCGCCGGCGCATCCGGTGATCATTCCCGCCACCACCACGATGGTCACCGGATGCCCCATGCTCCGCGCAACGTTGCAGCCGATGATGGTAAAGACAACGAGCCCGATCGCATCGAGCACGAGAAACAGAGTGTGAAAGCGATGCACCACGCGCGCCAGCGCGATGGTCAAGAGCGCCGCGCCGCCGGTCAGGAACAGCAGCGAGGGATATTTCACCCAGAGCAGCGGATAATGCCCGAGCAGCACATCGCGTAGCGAACCGCCGCCGAGCGCGGTGATGCACCCGAGCATCGCGACGCCGAACCAGTCCATCTTGCGCCGCCCGGCCGCGAGCGCCGCCGTCATGGCCTCGGCGACCATGGCGAACAGACCGAAGAAGAAAAGGACTGATTCTGCGGGCTCCATGACGGAGGCGTAGCATAGATCGGTTGCTGATGCAGGGCGGGAGCAGCGAAACGCCTGCCGCTCTACGCTCCCGGTCATCCCCGCGAAGGCGGGGATCCAGACTAGACTTGCCGGAAGGAGAAAGACGTGGATGGCCGGGACAAGCCCGGCCATGACAAAGTGAATTACGCAGGCCAACTCTCCGCCTGCACCATGATGTCGCGCGTGCGCTTCACCTCCGGCCAGTCGCGGTCGAAATCGCGGATCAGCCGCTTCATCTCCTCCCCGCCCACCGCGGCATTCAGCGACGCGCGGTCCGGGAATTCATACATCGCCAGATGCACGGCAGGATCGTTGGCGAGCCAGTAGCGCCACGCGCGCTTCGAGCCGAACGACTTCACCGCATCCGGCAGATGCTCGCGCGAATACCACGCATCGAACGCAGCGCGTTTCGATTCATCGGGGACAGTGGCGCGGACAACGAGGATGTGGGGCACCTATATTAACCTTTTACGCTGACTTTGGAAAATTCAGATCGAACAAAATGTTCAGAGTTTTCGCAACCACGGCGCGATAATTCTTTATGTCTCGATCAGTCACATCCACCGTCGCCCTCTCATGAATGAACTTATTTCGAAGTCCATAGTAGTGCTTCGCCTTCTCGATCAATTCCTTTGGAATATCAACTCTTGATTTGATCTCGTTCAAAACGAGATGGCGCTTAGAAAATATTTCAGCGATTTTTGCATCGTTATATTTCGGAAATGGAAAAAGATCCGACCGATGGACAATGAATTCTTTGAGAGCTATTTCAAAATTGCTGTCCAAAAGTATCAGTATAATTCTGTTCTTCGTTTCAAGATTTAACCTATCAATTAGCTCGACCGCCCCCATTGCCTCGACCAGACCTAAAGTCCAAGGCATAGCGTCTATCTGATTTTTGTTTCGAGACTTCAGCTTCTCAACCGATGGCCTTTTTGCTTTCGGCAAGGAGGCAAATGACTCCTTAAGCTCGCCCCAGAAGGCGCTGGTTCAATCTCCTCAATTTCCCCTGAACCATGGCGAAAAACATTCTTATCCCAGTCGTCCTTTAGTCGCCGTGAAAGCGTACTGAAATGCCCCACAAGAGGCACCAAAGTTGGCCGCACTTTTTGGAAAAGTACATGACTCCAATTGATCCCGTTCTTGGTGCTATTCCACGGCATCAGCCGCGCCGGACCTCTTAATTTTACGATTCCCCGACAAAGAGAAGCATCAGGATGAGGCACACCCGCCTCTTGCGAATTAAAATAACCAACCTCTCTAGACTTTAGCTCTTTTACGATAAGCCGATTGTTGCAATAGAAATAAACGCCATAATTATCTTCCTCGGCGACACGATCCGTAATCAATCCGACAACTATCTCGGCCTCCACTTGTCCTTCATCAGGAATATGGACAACAAATTTTGCAATTTTGGGACTAAACCCCTTCGGATAAGCCCAATTCTCAAACTCTTCCGCATCTATCGGCACGCCATTTAGGTTGATCGTGCACCCGTGTTTTATGAACCAACCGTATGTCTGACCGAAATGAACCCGAAGACTACCAATGTCTGTACTAACTATAGATGTGCGCAGTCGTGATATTTCAATCTGCGTTGTACCCTTTTCAATGCTAGGAATTTCGTAAGCTGCAAGATGCCAGTCGTCGGACTCTAACCATTCCTTTGTTATATTTAGTTCAAGACTTCGCTCTGCCTTAAACCTCGTTTTGATATCAACACGCTCTCCGAGAGCAATGCCCGCACGCTTACTCCCGACTCCAAAAATTCCTATTACCTCGGACTTGGGATCGTTCTTACTGCCTCCAGGGGCAAGAAGCAGATACAGGTCTTCAAATCTCACGCCGCCGACATCGTCTTTAACGACGATAAGCTGCTGCTCCGTGTTTAAATCCACATCAATGGTTGGAAGTTTTTTCTGGCCGCTTCGAAGCCAAACATCGAGAGCGTTATCTATTAGCTCGCATAAGCCGGTTTTCAGATCATAGTCGCTTATTATTGACCAAAACATCCGCTTCTCGGGTGTTCCGTCGATCGGACCAATTTCTGTCTTTATTCGCGCGCCATCCATGTAAGGCCCCCCGACCCAAATGCTCGCATAACGAGCATCCAATCACGGGAACCTTCTCTCTCGCAAGAGACGCGGCATGCTGCGCTGCGATAGCGCTTACAACGGAATGTTGTCGTGCTTCTTCATCGGCACGTCGACGTGCTTGTCCTTGAGCATGGCGAGCGCGCGGGCGATGCGCTTGCGGGTCGAGTGCGGCATGATCACGTCGTCGATATAGCCGCGCTCGGCGGCGACGAACGGTGACAGGAAGCGGTCTTCGTATTCCTTGGTGCGCGCGGCGATCTTTTCCGCGTCCCCAATGTCCTGACGGAAGATGATTTCCACCGCGCCCTTCGCGCCCATCACGGCGATCTGCGCCGTCGGCCAGGCGTAGTTCATGTCCGCGCCGATTTCCTTCGAGGCCATCACGTCGAACGCGCCGCCGTAGGCCTTGCGCGTGATGACCGTGACCAGCGGCACGGTGCACTGGCTGTAGGCGAACAGCAGCTTCGCGCCGTGCTTGATCAGCCCGCCGTATTCCTGCGCGGTGCCCGGCAGGAAGCCCGGCACGTCCACGAAGGTGACGATCGGAATATTGAAGGCATCGCAGAACCGCACGAAGCGCGCAGCCTTGCGCGAGGCGTCACTGTCGAGCACGCCCGCCAGCACCATCGGCTGGTTGGCGACGAAGCCCACCGTCTTGCCCGCGATGCGGCCGAAGCCGGTGACGATGTTTTTTGCGAAGGTGTCCGCGAGTTCGAAGAAGTCCCCCTCGTCCACCACCTTCAGGATCAGTTCCTTGATGTCGTAGGGCTGGTTCGGATTGGCCGGGATCAGCGTGTCGAGCGACTCTTCGGTGCGCTCGATGTCGTCGAAGCTCGGCCACTCCGGCACGCCGTCGGTGTTGTTGCTTGGCAGGAAGTCCAGCAGCCGGCGCATCTGGAGCAGCGTCTCGACGTCGTCGCTGAACGCGCCGTCGGCGATCGATGACTTCGTCGCGTGGACGCTCGCGCCGCCGAGCTCTTCCGCGGTGACCACTTCGTTGGTCACGGTCTTCACCACGTCGGGGCCGGTGACGAACATGTAGCTGGTGTTCTTTACCATGAAGATGAAGTCGGTCATCGCCGGCGAATAGACGTCGCCGCCCGCGCACGGGCCCATGATGACGCTGATCTGCGGGATGACGCCCGAGGCGATCACGTTGCGGCGGAACACATAGGAGTAACCGGCCAGCGCCGCGACGCCTTCCTGGATGCGCGCGCCGCCTGCGTCATAGAGGCCGATGATCGGCGCCCGCGCCTTCAGCGCCATGTCCTGCAGCTTGGTGATCTTCAGCGCGTGGGTCTCGGACAGCGAGCCGCCGAACACGGTGAAGTCCTTGGCGAACACGAAGGTGGTGCGGCCGTTCACCGTGCCCCAGCCGGTGACCACGCCGTCGCCGGGGATCTTGGTCTTGTCCATGCCGAACTCGACCGAGCGATGCTCGACGAACATGTCGAACTCCTCGAACGAGCCTTTATCCAGCAGCAGCTCGATGCGCTCGCGGGCGGTCAGCTTGCCGCGTGCGTGCTGCGCCTCGATGCGCTTGTCGCCGCCGCCCTTTTTTGCGCCCGCGCGGCGTTGATCGAGTGCTTCGAGGATATGCTTCATGGATTTCGTCCCGGTGTGTTCACGGGCGGCGGACGCCGCCGTTCTTGGATGGTTGGGCAGCTTTCTAGCACGCTGTTTGGGCGGGAGAAAATGGCCCTGCTGCCCCGAAAATGGCGGGTCTGGCTGGCCTGTGGCGCGTGCTAAAAGGCGTCCTTTACAGGGATTCGCAAGCCATGACCGAGACCACGACGACCCCGGCCCCAGGCAGCGCCACCGGCGGGGTCCGCACCCTGCTCCGGCTGGAGGGCGCGGCGCTCGCCGCCGCCTGCATGGTGTTTTACAGCTATTTCGAGGGCTCGTGGTGGATGTTCGCCCTCCTGCTGCTGGCGCCGGACCTGAGCTTTCTGGGCTATCTCGCCGGTCCGCGCGCGGGAGCCGCCGCCTACAACGCCGCCCACGCGGCGATCATCCCGATGCTGCTCGGCATCTTCGCCATGGTCATGCCCTCGGCGCTGGCGATGCACCTGTCGCTGATCTGGTGCGCGCATATCGGGATCGACCGCGCGCTCGGCTACGGCCTGAAGTACGACACGGGATTTACGTTCACCCATCTGGGGCGGATCGGGAAGGACGCGGGCCGATAGCCTGCGCCCTCCTCGACACATTATCTACGCATGGTCACGCCAGCGTTTCGTCCAGCCAGTCGAAGATGCGGGCGTTGGAAAGCCGGCTCGCGCCGACCTGACAATGCGCGCCCGCGCCTTCCGCGTTCGAGAAGTGGATCATGGTCTTGCGGCAGGTCAGATGATCGAACAGCTGCTGCGGCTGGCCCTTGAAGAACAGATCGTCTTCCGGGTCCAGCACCAGCGTCGGGCAACTGATCTTTTCCGCGATGCCGTCCTTGACGTTAAACTCAAGCGCCTTGGCGAAATAGCCGCGTGGCGTTTTCGCGCCAGTGCAGTACATGCCGTGGGTAATGGCCCAGCGCGAGACCGGCGATGCCTTCATCGCGGCTTCAAGCGCGCGATCGACCTCCGGCGCGTGCTCGGCGCGCAGCGATGCGTCAAAGGCATCGGACTTGTCCGGCGGAACGCGGGCGGCAGCGCGGTGGACTGCGCCGTAGTCATAGAGGCCATCGTTGGCCACCAGTGCCGCGATGCGCTTTTCGAAAGCCGCCGCGCGCGGCGCAAGCACGCCGCCGAGGCTGATGCCCATATACGCGATCTTCTTCGGATCAACCCCCGGCTGCTTGAGCGCAAAGTCCACCACCGGCGTGATGACCTTCTCCCAGTCCGGCCGGAACACCAGACCTTCGCGATGCAGCGGCCCGTATTGGCCCGGCCCATCGAAGGCCAGAACATTGTAGCCGCGCTCGACACCGGCACGCGCGCCCGAGAAATGCATCTCTTCCACCGAGCCGTCGAAGCCGGTGTGCATGATCAGCGTCGGGCGCGGACGGCCCGAGTCATCGACGAGGTGGAGATAGCCCGGCAGCGTGGTGTTCTCGTAAGGAATCTCGATATGCTTGATCGGCTGGTCATGAAGCGCCGCACTCTGCTTGTAGGTCTCCACCGACAGCTTGTAGGCCCGCGTGACCCGCGGATCTTTCGGGTTGGCATGGAGGAAGAACTCGGACGCGAAGTAATAGGTGCTGGCGCGCAGGAAGCTGTCGCGGGCGCTGACGCGGTGGCCGCGTGCGAGCTGATCGGTCCCCTCCTTGGCCACCTTGTCGGCGGTCGCATTCCACTCGTCGTACCAGCTGTCGTAATCCCCGGCCTTGATGCGGGACGACGTCGCCAGGACCTCGCCGAACAGCGCGCCGCCATATTCCGCATTCCCGAAAATCCGCTGGGTCTCGAACCAGAACTGGACGTCGTCCGCAAACAGCGGCGGCTTGGCCGCCGGAGGTTTCGGCGCGGCCGCTGCGGCCGGCGGCGCGGTCTGTGCGACCGCAAAAGTGCTGGTGGCCAAGGTGGCCAGCGATACGCCGAGTTCCAAAAGTGTCCTGCGATCCATGGGTTCCTCCAAATTGTTTATTGGCGCCCGCTACAATGGCATCAGATAATCACTAACGCAAATTAATTTGCATTAAGGAAGGCCCATGATGGGGAAAACCCGGCCCGGCGGACGGACCGCCCGGACCAAGGAAGTGGTCTTTGAGGCCGTCGCCGCCCTGATCGCAGAGCGCGGCTACGGCAACATCGCCATGACGGACATCGCCGAGCGCGCCGGCGTGGCGGCCACGAGCCTGTACCGCCGCTGGGGCGACGTGCGCGTGCTGGTGCTGGAAGTGGCCGTGGAAGAGCTGATGCGCGAGCGGCCCCTGCCCGATACCGGATCGCTGCGCGGAGACCTGATCGCCTGGGGCCGCTCGATCGCTGCGGGCCTCGCCAGCCGCGACGGCTCGTCGTTCTTTCGCGCGCTGATTGCGACCACGATGCCGGCCGGCGAGTACGAATCGGCGCGCCTGGCAACACTCGCGCCGCGCAGCAAGCAAATCTCGACCATGCTGGCGCGCGCCCGCGAGCGCGGTGAAAAAACGCCATCGACATCCGAAGTGCTGGATCACCTGCTCGCGCCGCTTTATGTGCGGGCGCTGTTCGGCTCGCCTGCCGACGAAGCCTTCGCCGAAACCCTGGTTGAGCGGCTGCTGGCCAGATAGGACTTAACGCTGCGCAATATTCCCGCGCACAGAAAGATCAGGCCATGCTGTTTCTTGTCATTTCCGAACCGCGGCCCGAGCGGCCATCCGATGTGGCCAAGGCGCGGCAAGGTTTCTGGCCGTGGATGGAGACGTATCAGTCGCAGGGAATCTGCAAGCACATCTATCCGCGCGTCGGGCGCGGCGCGGTGGCGATCTTCGATGTCGAGAGTAACGAGGTCCTGCACCGGATTCTGAACGAATGGGCGGACATCATCCCCGCCCGGTTCGACACCTATCCGCTGGTCGATCTCGCCGCCACCAAGGCCGTGCTGGCGGCGCAGGTGGCAGGGAAGACGGCAGAGGAATAAGTCTCACGCCTTCGGCGGACGGCTCTGCACAAAGTAGCTCGACTTGTGCACCACCTTGCCGTCGCGGAGCGTAATGACGTCGACCAGTTCCATGGTCACCGGCGTACCGTCGGGCTTCGTTGCGGTAAGAATCGATTCCGAGACGAAATGATCGTCGCTGCCATAGAGCGCGACCGGCTCGAACTTGATTCCCGGCAATCCTGAGATGTCCTTGCCGAACTGCTCGGCGACCGACTCCTTGCCCTTGTAGACCTTCGGGCTGCCGTGGCGCTGATAGCTGGTGTCGTCGGCATGAAACGCCATGATGGCTGCAACGTCGTGGGCATTCCACGCGGCGTTGTAACGCGTGGCGAGGTTTTTCCACGACGAGGTCGGCGCAATTTTCGCGGCTGCTGAAGAGGACATCAACTCACTCCCTTGGCTCATTATTCTTTTGGATTGCCGCGAGCCTAACCGGTTTCGCGCGGGTGCGAAACCGGACAAAGTGTCAGATGGCTCCTATGTCGCTGAGGCATTGCTGCGCGATCTTCATCCGGCTGGCGATGTGCTTGTCCTCGCGGATGTCGAGGTTGAGCGCGAACACGGTCTGCGCACTGCCCTTCTCGGCCCAGCCGACCAGCCAGCCGAGGCTGGCCTTCACACCCTCGACCGCTGTCCTGTCATCGACGCCGATCAGGCCCGTCTTGGCGCGGATGATGCTGTCGCCTGCCTTCGTCACCGGCAGAATGTCGGCAGTCAAATCCTGCGCGCGCTTCGACACCGGCAGCGTCCGCCGCCGCAGCTTGTCCACGAATGCGATCTGCTCCAGCGGCGAGATGCGCAGGTCACCCGTCAGCCAGAAGCGATCGATGCCGCCGCCGATGTTGCGGTTGCCGTACTCGAACGTATCGACATACGTCTGCATCCGCTCCGCGCCGATGCGCCGCGCGATCTGCTGATAGACCGGCACCACAGAAGCCGCGATGGCGGTCCGCATGGTGTGATCCTTGTTCCACTCGGGGATGCTCCGCGTCACGCCATCCCACTTGAAGATGTCCTTGTCCGGATCGGCGACGACGCCGGTTTCCAGCGCAATGACGGAATTGGCAATCTTGAAGCTGGACGCCGGAAGGACAGCCTCGCGGGCGCGGGTGTTGTCGCTGGCGATGACATGCTGATCGTCGGCCCGGAATGCCGCGAAAGCGCCAACGGTGCCGTCGTCGGTGAAATACTTCTGCAAATTCTTGCGGACTTCGTATCGCGGCACGCCAGTGGCGAATGCAGGTACCGGGATAACGGCCGCAGCGGCGGCAAGCGACAAGACATGACGGCGATTGATCATGATCATCTCATACGAATTGGCGGCGCTAATTGCGCGGCGCATCGTGGTTAAATGATGACGGTTCCAGTCTTCGTCATTGCGAGGAGCAAAGCGACGAAGCAATCCAGCTTCAAGCTTGGATTGCTTCGCTTCGCTCGCAATGACGATAACTAAATCTAGCGCAGCCGTCCCGTCAGCCGCATGACGAAAATCAGGACTTCCGCGACGCCCTTGTAAAGCTCTGCTGGAATCTCGTCGCCGAGTTCGACATTGGACAGCGCGCCCGCCAGCACTTCATTCTCCTGAATGGGAATGTCGTTCTCTTTGGCGATTTCGATGATCTTCTCGCCGAGCGTGCCCTTGCCCTTGGCGACGACGCGCGGCGCACCCTTCTTGTCGTAATGCAGCGCGACCGCGAGACGGTTTTTGATATCGATGCTCACAGCGCGCGATCCAGAAAATGCCCGGCCGGGGGCGGAGCGGACTTCGGTGGCGCGCCCTCGCCGATCACAATGTCGCCCGGCTCCAGCGCTGCTTCGCGCAGCGCATGCGACAGTTGCGGCGCATTGATGCGCAGTTGCGCCGCCGTCGCGGGCCGCTCGGCCCACATCCGCACCGACGTTCGTCCATGGCTCAATGACACCAGCGCGTGCACCGGCCCGCTCGGCTCGACATCGAGTGAAAAGCGCGCCCGCCAGACGCGGCTGGCCGCTTCGGCTTCGCTGCCTGCGCCATCGCGCGAAATCTCGAACTGCGCCACCGCCGTACCTTGCGCCGTGGCGAACGGAATCTCGAAATTCCAGCGCGGCGCGGTCGGATCGTTGCGGACGCCGGGCACATCCAGCGGCAACGATGCCGCCTGCAACAGCGTCTGCCGCGCCAATGCGGCGTCGGTATCCTCGATCAGGCGATGCGCGACCGTCGCCGGGGCATCGTCGGGCGCGAGCGATGGCAGCGCGACCGGCTGTGCGGATGTTTCCGAACCGCGGAACGGTGGCGGCGGCACATTCGTGCGCGCGATCGCATCGTCATTCCCGGGCATGCGGGTCACACCGGCATGCGCTTCCGCATTGAGAAGCTTTGCGACCTCGTCCTGCACGCCTTTCGGAAATGCCTGCAGCACTTCCTGGAGTGCCGTGAGCCCGGCGCTGGCCGTGGCTGCGCGGTTGGCCGCCGTCGGCAGCGGTTCGTTCGGCGCGTAGATGCGGACCTTGCCGTCGAGTTCGGCGGCGTCCTCGGCGATGCGCGCGGCGGCCTGCGGCAACAAGATGTCACCGGCTTCAATCTCCGGCGACAACGGCGGCGCTGCGGACGGCGGCACGTTGGTCGGCTGCGGCGACGCTGCCGCCTCCTGCGCCGGCGCGGTGCCGAGCCACGACGCCACGGTCTGGCGGAAGACGATCAGCGCGGCCTTGAGGTCGGGACCATTGGAAGCCTGCGATGATCCGAGGCTTTGCTCGAGGAAGAGACCTGAATTGCGGAACGCGGTCCTGAGCGCATCGCCGGTGAGATTCTCGCCAAGCGGCGTGCGCTGGGCGAGCAGTTGCGCGGCGGCCTGTTGCAGCGTTTGCGGCAGTGCCGGTGACGACGCCGCAACACCGAGATTTGCGAACAGCGGCGAGAGACTGCCCTGCCGTGCGGCGGCGCCCTGCACCGCGGCCGACACGGCGAGCGCTTCGAGATTGGTCAGCACGCGGCCTGCGGCTGCGGCCTGCACCGGCACATCGGCCTTCGGCACGCTGACCGTATCGGCCTTCGCCGCACCGGCTGATGCCGTGGCCACGGACGACAGCGCGGCACCCTCGCCCGGCACGATTTGAAGCCGCACACCCTGCGGCGTCTGCGACACTGCCAGTTGCAGCACCTGGCCGGGCTGCAACGGCACTTCGGAGAGGACTTCGATTGTCAGATTCGCGATCGCAATGCGGACCAGATTGGCGTCGAGCTGCTTGAGCACGGTCGCATCGATCACGGTCCCCGGCTGCAACGCCACGCCCGCCGCTACGCTCTGCGCGGCGACGACCGGAAACACGGGATTGATGGCGATCGACATGATGGAGGCCTTGTTCGGCCGCCAAGCTAGACCAGCGTCGTAAACCCTTTGTTAACTCCGCCTCTCCGGTTTCTGCCGGGCGCGATCCACGGTCCGCGCTGTATTCCGGTCCGCTTTGGCCTGGCCACCGGGATTCAAGTTCGTTTTGATGGATTGCCTGAATCGGGTGAGCCATCCCGCTCCGCGCGAGGGACGCGTCAGCATGTTGGATCCCACCATGGCCGCGAACTGCATGCGTGCGTGATCCCGAGACGCATCGGACGATCCCGGCCCGGAAAGCTCGCAGAAGGTGTCGAACAGATCGCGGACGCCCGCGCTGTAAGCGGCGTTCAGCGGATGCTCACCGGGAGCGGACGCGGCGTCCGGCGCATAAGTCACCATCGGGCATGTCATTTCGGGCGGCTTAGGATCGAGATAATATGTGACGATCGCGCCGGCTGCATCGCGCCCCGCATGCTGCGCCGTTTCCGCGACCTGCCGCCACATCCTGGCCGCACCGGCGAACGCAAAACTGCAAGCCTCGGCAGCGAGCGCGTCCTTGCTCTCAAAATGCTTGTAGAAGCCGCCCTGCGTCATTCCCGCAGCCTTCATAACGTCCGCGATACCGACAGCGCCGACGCCGTTGGCGGCGAACAGCCCGCTGGCGACCTTCACGATCCGCTCGCGGTTTTCTTCCGCCTGTTGCCTGCTCGATCGACCCATTTGGCGATTTCCGATAATAGATGTTGATTGACCTCTATTTATAGAATAGAGGTTGATAATACGCTAATTAACCGCCCCCCGGCCAAAAGCAAGGTTTCTCCGATGACCCAGTCTTACGATCCCAAGACCACGGCGCTCCTGTGCATCGATTTCTACAACGACTTCCTCAGCGAAGGCGGCAAGCTGTGGCCCATGGTGAAGACGATGGCAACCGAACTGAAGCTTCTCGACAATCTGCGCACCATCGTCAAAACGTCACGCGAGGCCGGCATCACCGTTTTCCACGTCCCGCATCATCGCTGGGAACCGGGCGATCTTCAGAACTGGAAAAATGCTACCCCCTATCAGCTCTCCGGCATGGAACGGCAGATTTTCGCCAAGGGGACATGGGGCGGCGAATTTCACGATGACTTCAAGGTGCAGCCGGGGGACGTTGTCGCGACCGAACACTGGGCATCAAGCGGCTTTCCGAACACGGACCTCGATATCCAGCTCAAACGGCGCGGCAAGGAGAAGATCATCCTTGTCGGCCTGCTCGCCAATACATGCCTTGAGGCGACGGGGCGCATCGGGATGGAGCTTGGCTATCACGTCACCCTCGTTCGCGACGCAACTGCGGCGCGCACGCCGGAGGCGATGCATGCGGCGATGAACATCAATGGTCCGACCTATGCCCACGCCATTCTGACCACGGACGAGTTAGTCGGCGCCATGAAAGTATGAATTGCTCAGAGCGTTCTGAGCACCTTTGCCGCGGCCTCGAAATCCCTGAACTTGGAGGCGCGGCGGGCGTCGACTTCCTCGTCGGCGCCCCACTTCTCCCGATTCCAGTCCTCGTCCACATGCGCCGCCGCCCAGACCTGCGCCGCATCCAGCACGCCATGCTTGAGCGCGAGCGCCAGCAGCGCCGAGCCGGTGAGCGTGGTCGCGATATGAAACGCGCCGACCGGCCACGCGTCTTTCGGCAACGCACTGCGCGCAGCCGCAACCGCCGTCTCCGGTTGCGTCACATGGATCACGCCCTCGGCGAGAATAAAATGCGCACCAAGATCATCGGCGGCCCAGCGCAGCACCGGGTCCCAGTGCTCAGCCTGCCGCGCGATCAGCGCGTCGGGAAAACCGGCGCGATAGAACAAGAGATCGGTCTCGAAGTACTTCGCAGCATCGTCGGCCACGGTCTGGACGTCCTTTACGACGCCGTCGATCACGCTGTTGGCCAGCCGTGTCAGCGGCATCGACATCGGATCGATGTTGTCGGTCTGGGCGTCCCACTCCGCGGCCATCACTTCGGCGAGCTCGCGCGTCGGCGCAGCCAGCGGATTGCGCCCCGGCGTGCGGATCGGCTTGCCGTCGAGCGTCACCGTAAAACCGTCAGGCCCTTCGGCCACGCCCGCGCTGGTATAGAAGCGCTTGCGCAGCGGCGTCCGCGATGACTTGCGCGACGCCTCGCGCGGATCGAGCGGCGACTTGCCGGCAACTTCGTCGAACAGTTCGCGCATCCACTAGCCTTTTGATTTTCTGGGCATGACCTTGTCCGAAAACCGGTTCCCACTTTTCGGGGTCATGCCCTATTGATTTGCACACTGGCGCGAATACGCCGCGCGCTGATTGGGGTTAAGCCCCCACGCCGCGCCGTCGTCAAGACAGCGCGCGACCCGGTCGCTGAACGACGGACGGCGGTCGCGCTTCAGCACCGGTTTCGGCGGCGTGTCCTGCGTGACCACACCCGGCGTCGTGTTCTGCAATGCGAACGGCGGCGGCGAATTCATCTGCGGCACGGTCGGCACAACGATCGGCGGCGGCGGCGCCGGTGGCGCGGTCGGAAACGGAATGACAGGCTGCGCGCCGACGCCGCCCGGCGGATAGAGCTGCGCGTGCGCGACGCCGGACACAGGCGCGGACAGCGTGAGCACGATTGCGAATGCGGTTCTGTTCATCACGATCATATCGTTACCCGGGACATCAGCGGCAAGAGCATCACCCTCGCGTGATCACTCCTCCGGAGCGTTCTCGATCGGATCGAAACGGTCGGCCTCGAGGCCGAGCAGGTTCCACGATTGCAGCATATGCGGCGGCAGCGGCGCGGTGACGTCGATAAACCCGCCGCGCGGATGCGGGATCACGATCCGCCTCGCCAGAAGATGCAGCCGCTTCTGGATACCGCCGGGCAGTTCCCAGTTTTCCTTGTTGAAGTATTTCGGATCGCCGACGATGGCGTGATCGATATGCGCCATGTGCGCGCGCAACTGATGAGTGCGCCCGGTCACCGGCTTCAGCGACACCCAGGCCAGCTTCTGCGCCGAGGCCTCGACCACGGCATAATACGTCACCGCATGCGCCGCACCCTCGTCGCCATGGGCGGCGACGCGCATGATGGAATCTTCCTCGCTCTCTTCCTTGGCGAGATAGGTCGAGATGCGCCCCTGCTTCGGCTTCGGCACGCCCGCCACCAGCGCCCAGTAGATCTTGCGCGCGGAACGATGGCGGAACGATCCGGTCAATGCGCTCGCTGCAAAGCGCGTCTTGGCAATCAAAAGACAGCCGGACGTTTCGCGGTCGAGACGATGGACCAGACGCGGCTTCTGACCCTTGGCGTCGCGCATCGCTTCCAGCATCTGATCGACATGCTTGGTCATGCCCGAACCGCCCTGCACCGCGAGACCGGCGGGCTTGTTCAGCACCATCACGTCGGCGTCTTCGAACAGAATCATCTTGCGCAGATCTTCGAGCGTCTTGGTCGCAGCCTCGGACAGTTCACCGCCAACCTTCGGCGTGTCGAGCTTGAGCGGCGGAATGCGCACGCTCTGGCCTTCCTCGAGCCGGTCCTTGCTGTCGGCGCGCTTGCCGTTGATGCGCAGCTCGCCTTTGCGGACGATGCGCTGGATATGGGAGAACGACAGGCCGGGGAACCGATGCTCGAGGAAGCGATCGACGCGCATGTTGTTCTCGTCGGCGGTGACGACAACGGTCTGCACTTTGGTCGGCAACGGCGGAGGTGCCGCTTTCTCCTCCCTCACCGGCTCGGGACGCGGCTCGCGCATTGGCTTCGCCGAAAACTCGGCGGCCGGGCGGCGCGGCGGAAACTTGCCGCCGGGGCGTTTATCCGGCCCGCCGAATGACGGCTTGCCCGACCCACGCTTGTCGGTGGAGCGCTTCACGCCGCGCTTGTTGCCGCGTTCGGATTTCTTCGCGAGAGGCTTTCTGGCGCGGCGGCTCATGACTTAACTTTCCTGCTCGGGCCGCATTCAGGCTCGATAAGGCGAGCCGTCGGCCATTCAAATTCAAGACGTCGGGATTCGGTATCGTTCATTTGCATTCCGCATTGCTTTTAAGGAGCACGAGATCACGGCTCGCGTTGACTGACGGATTCCGTTTGGCGGCCTCGTCCGCAGCGGCGCACGCGCCAGCGCGGTCGCCATTCTGAATTCGCGCGAAGGCAAGATTGGACCACGCGTCGCCGAAATTAGGTGCATCGATGACAGCCTGTTCGAGCACCGGCTGTGCATCGCCCGGGCGCTTGGCGATCAGAAGAAACCGCCCGTAATCGGCATTGAGATTTTTCGACGGATTTGGCTGCTTGCGCGCAATCTTGAACAACTCCTCCGCGAACGCGGGATCGTTGAAGCGGACCTGGACCACCGCCGCGAAGCCGTGATAAACGCCGCTCTGTTCGGGAGCGAGGAGAAACGCCTGATTAAACCGCTGCGCAGCCTCGGCGGTGTTGCCGGCGCCAAGCGCCCTCCAGCCGCGCAGGGTGGTTTCCTCAAACGCCCTCTGCCGTGTCCCGGCGGCCTGAGTCAGCGCCGACACAAAGCGTTCGTCGGTTGCGCGCAGCTCCGGCGTTTTCTCGGCAAAGCCATAGAACGGCTGCTCGTTGATCGGCGCGGAGTAGGTTTTCTTCGTGACCTGAACGCCGGGCGCCACCTCGACCGTCTGGGCGGCCGCCATGCCAGCCCATGACAATGAGGCCAGCACGGCGAGCGTCCGAGCCGTTCTGCTGAAGGCGCTCATTCGCTCCGGCCCTTTCGCTCTCTTCGCAGCTTGGCCCAGTACTCGAGCCGCTTGCGAATCTCCCGCTCGAAACCGCGGTCCGGCGGATCGTAGAACGTCTGGCGGCCGAGCGCTTCCGGGAAGTAATCCTGCCCCGAGAAGGCGTCCGGCGTGTCGTGGTCGTATTCGTAGCCGCCGCCATAGCCTTCGGACTTCATCAGCTTGGTCGGTGAATTGAGGATGTGCTTCGGCGGCAGCAGCGAGCCGCCCTCCTTTGCCGTGCGCATCGCGGCCTTGTACGCCATATAGCCGGCGTTGGATTTCGGCGCGGTCGCGAGATAGATCACCGCCTGCGCGATGGCGAGTTCGCCCTCGGGAGAGCCGAGGAAATCATAGGCGTCCTTGGCGGCATTGCAGATCACCAGCGCCTGCGGATCGGCAAGCCCGATATCCTCCACCGCCATGCGCACCACGCGTCGCGCTAGAAACAGCGGGTCCTCGCCGGCGTCCAGCATGCGCGCGAGATAATAGAGCGCGGCGTCAGGATCCGAGCCGCGCACGGACTTATGCAGCGCCGAGATCAGGTTGTAATGGCCGTCGGCGGACTTGTCGTAGATCGGCGCGCGGCGCTGGAGAATGTCCTGCAACTGCGCGGCGTTGAAAATCTCGTCCCGGCGCGCGGCACGCCAGACTTCCTCCGCCAGTGTCAGCGCGGCGCGGCCGTCACCGTCCGCCATCCGCACCAGCACGGCGCGGGCCTCCGCATCGAGCGGCAGCTTCCGGCCCTCGACCTCTTCAGCGCGGGCGTAAAGCTTCTCCACCGCCGCAACGTCAAGCGAGTGAAACACCAGCACCCGCGCACGCGACAGAAGCGCCGCGTTGAGCTCGAAGGATGGGTTTTCCGTGGTGGCGCCGACCAGAACCACCGTGCCGTCTTCCATCACCGGCAGAAACGAATCCTGCTGCGCACGGTTGAAGCGATGCACCTCGTCCACAAACAGCAGCGTGCCCTTGCCCATCTCGCGGCGGGCGCGGGCTGCATCGAACACCTTCTTTAAATCCGCGACGCCGGAAAACACCGCGGAGATCTGCTCGAACTCCAGTTCGGTCGCATCAGCCAGCAGCCGCGCCACCGTGGTCTTGCCGGTGCCGGGTGGCCCCCAGAACACCAACGAGCCGAGCGTACGAGTCTCCAGCATCCGCGTGAGCGCGCCATCCGGACCGAGGATGTGATCCTGCCCGACCACATCGGCAAGCGTTCGCGGGCGCAGCTTGTCCGGCAGCGGACGCGGTGCGTCCTGCTCCATGCCGGCTGCGGCGAAGAGGTTTGCGGAAGGCTGCGGTCGCTTCGCGTTCATAGAGCAAGTTCTTCTCCCTCTCCCCGTTTACAGGGAGAGGGTTGGGGTAAGCGGCAACTCGGCAACAAGCAAAAGCCCCTCACCCGGATTGCCATAGCGGGTCGAAGACGCGCGTAAACGCGCTTACGGCAATCCGACCTCTCCCCGTAAGAACGGGGCGAGGTCAGGAGAAGCGCCTCGATAATCATCATCCCCCGAGAACGACATTCAACTGCTGGCCGCCGCGGATCACCGTGATGCGCCAGAGCCGCGAGCCTTCGGTGGCGAGTTTGTTGAGATCCCTGGTCCGGCCGATCTTCTGACCGTTCACGACGGCGATTACGTCGCCCTTCTTGAATCCGACATTCGTCGCGATGGCATCGTCGGGCAAATCGGTTACGACCACGCCCTCGATGCTGCTGTCGAGCTTCAGCTCGTCCGCCAGCGCCGGGGAGATGTTGGCGATCTTAGCACCCTGGAACGGCGAACGCGCCTTGATGACGATCTCATCGCGGCCGGTGTCCGGCGCGGTTTCCAGCGCGACCGAAAGTTTGACCGGCTTGCCGCCGCGCAACACCTCGACCTGTGCTGTGCCGCCGAGCGGACGCGTCGCGAAGCGGTAATCGAACGCATTCGGATCGTCGACGAGCTGGCCATCGATGGACACGATCAGATCGGACAATTTCAATCCGGCTCTGGCCGACGGACTTCCCTCGGAGATATTCGCCACCAGCGCGCCGGCCGGACGCTTCAGCCCGAGCGTTTCGGCGATCTCGGGTGTCACAGCCTGCAGGCGCGCGCCGAGCCATGGGCGCTTCACCGCACTGCCGCCGCCCTTGGCCGAGGCGACGACCACGCGCACCATGTTGGCCGGAATTGCAAAGCCGATGCCCTGCGAGCCGCCGGAGCGCGAGAAGATCGCGGTGTTCACGCCGACCAGCTTGCCGGTCATGTCCACCAATGCACCGCCGGAGTTGCCGGGATTGATCGCCGCATCGGTCTGAATGAAGAACTGATAGTCGGTGATGCCGACCTGTGTGCGCGCCAGCGCCGAGATGATGCCGTGGGTCACCGTCTGTCCGACGCCGAACGGATTGCCGATGGCGATCACCACGTCGCCGACCAGCGCATCGTCAGAGTTCGAGAACTCGAGCACCGGGAATTTTTCCTTCACGTCCTTCAGGCGCAGCACTGCCAGATCAGTGCGGCTGTCCTTCAGCACGATCTCGGCTTCAAACTCGCGCTTGTCGGACAGCGAGACCTTCACCTGGTCGGCGCCTTCAATGACGTGATTGTTGGTGACCACGAGACCCGCCGCGTCGACCATCACGCCGGAGCCCAGCGAGCGCTGCATCTGTTCCGGCTGATTGCCCGGCACGCCGAAGAAACGGCGAAACACCGGATCGTCCAGCAGCGGGTTGCGGTTCTGCACGATCTTGGCGGCGTAGACGTTCACCACTGCCGGCTGCACGCGCTGAACGATCGGCGCATAGGAAAAGCGAAGTTGCGCCGGCGATTGGGGAACCACGCGATCCTGCGCCAGCGCGGGCGCGGCCAAAACGGACGAGACGAGAAGCGCGGAAAGCGCACGGATAACGATCATGAAACAGTCCTGAACTTGATGCCAAAGATACAGCCACGCCGGGGTGGCGGGAGAAATCACTATTCAGCGGGTTGCGGCAGCCTCGACGGGCGCTTCGCGGTGTCCGGCTGCACCTTGCCTTTCCTTGCTTCCGCAGCCTTGTTTTCCAATGCGGCATCGACCCGGGCGCGATTGGCATCGCCCCACGCCTTGAGGGCATCAATCACCGGCCGCAGCCGCTGGCCCGTCTCGGACAACTCATAGTCGACCCGCGGCGGAACCTCCGCATACACCTTGCGGACGATCAGGTCATCCTCCTCAAGGGCCCGAAGCTGCTTGGTCAGCATCCGCTGGGTGATCCTCGGCAGCTTCTTGCGCAGTTCGCCGAAGCGCAGCCGCCCCTCCTGCAGGTGATAGAGGATGACGCCCTTCCACTTGCCGTCGATCAGATCGAGCGTGACCTCCACCGAACAGCCCGGAGCGCAGCCGAAATCCTGTCGTTTCATTGGGATATATCCATTGGTATCCGAACGGTGACTATATCCCTGAAATGACAGTACTTGCAAATATGGCCCAGGCGCGACAGGTAGGTTCTCGGAGACCGCAATGGTCCTTGATGGAGCAAGAACAATGAAAGCTGTGGGTTACAAGAAGTCGCTGCCGATCGATGCGGCAGACGCGCTGTTCGATTTCGAAACCGACAAGCCGGAGCCGCGCGGGCGTGACATCCGCGTCGCGGTGAAGGCGATTTCAGCCAATCCTGTGGACTACAAGGTCCGCAAGCGCGCCGAGCCGCCCGCAGGCGAAACCAAGATTCTCGGCTTCGACGCCGCCGGCATCGTCGATGCAGTCGGACCGGACGTGTCGCTGTTCAAGCCCGGTGATGAGGTCTGGTATGCTGGCTCGATCCAGCGCCAGGGCACCAATTCGGAATTCCATCTCGTGGATGAGCGCATTGTCGGCCACAAGCCGAAGACGTTGTCGTTCGCCCAAGCGGCCGCCCTGCCCCTGACGTCCATCACGGCATGGGAACTGTTGTTCGATCGCCTCGGGGTTGCGCCGGGCAAGAGCGTCGATCCGCGCACGCTGCTGATCATCGGCGGCGCCGGCGGCGTCGGCTCGATCCTGATTCAGCTTGCGCGGCGGCTGACCGGACTCACCGTCGTCGCCACCGCGTCACGTCCCGAATCCAGCAAGTGGTGTCTTGAGCTCGGCGCGCATCATGTGATCGATCATTCAAAGCCGATGAAAGACCAGGTCGCCGCTCTGAAAGTTCCGCCGGTCGCGCTGGTCGCAGCACTCACCAATACCGATCAGCACTTCGCTGCGCTCGCAGACATCGTCGCGCCGCAAGGCAAGATCGGGCTGATCGACGATCCCGCCTCGCTCAACGTCAACCTGCTGAAGGGCAAGGCAGTATCGCTGCACTGGGAATCGATGTTCACGCGCTCATCGTTCCAGACCGACGACATGATCGCACAGCACAAGCTGCTCGATGACGTCGCCAGCCTGATCGACAACGGCGTGCTGCGCACCACCCTCGACAAGGTGCTCGGCAAGATTAACGCGGCGAATCTCAAGCAGGCCCACGCGCTGCTGGAAGGTGGACGCTCCACCGGCAAGCTGGTGCTGGAAGGCTGGTAGCGCCTTCGCACTTATCGCGCGTCCCTAATAAAAAACCTCCGGCAGGGCATTGCCGGAGGTTATGGGAGATTTTCTGAGAAAAACTGATGCGCAATCGAGCCGCGACGTCACCGCCGCGCTGTGACTGGAACATGCCTCAATTACCTTATTTAGTCAAACAATCGAAATGCATACGTGCTCTCACGATTGCGTGTGCAGCGCGGGATATGTTTGTTCGATATCGCCGTGCCACCGATTTTCGCCGCTGTGGAAGCTGACTTCCACTTTTGGATAAGACCAAAGAAAAACCCCGGCAGTTTCCTGCCGGGGTTCTTTGTTCAAGTGGTCGTTACGCGATTACCAAGTGCGGCGGACGCGGAACTGGCCCGACACGATACCCTGATCCTTGTAGTCGTAGGTGCCGGCCGGCTTGAAGCCGCCGATCAGGTTTGCACCAGTGGTCGTGATCGAACCGGTGTTCGACTGGTCCAGCGTGGTGTAGAGCACTTCGCCCGACAGGGTCAGGTTCTTGACCGGAGTCCATGCGGTACGGGTGCCGACCTGCCAGATCGCGAAGTCCGGGTTGCAGGTGTAGCCGTTGGCTGCTGCACCACCGGTCAGCGCGCCGATCGCCTGGAGCTGGCGGCCGCAGATCAGGGCAGAAGCGTTGTTATTGTAGTCGACCTTGGTGTAGCTGCCGTACACGCTGGTCTGCCACTCTGGCGACCAGTTGTGCTCGTAGCCGCCGCGGAAGCCCCAAGCCTTGGTCTTCTCGATGCCGCCACCGTTGCCGTAGACGCCGTCGTAGAGGTTCAGCGAAGCGAACGACTGGTAGCTACCAGCGAAGTTGGTCTCGCCGCTGAAGGCGTCGAAGGTGTTACCCGTGGTGCCGCCGATGATGTACTTCGGAGCGCCGTCGGTATAGGTGAAGTCCAACGACAGCTTGTCGCCAGGGCCGGTCGGCAGCTGCTTCAGCTGAAGGCCGCCCGAGATCGAGTAGCCCCACGCATCGCTCGGATGACCGAGCTGCTCGTTGCCGATTGCACCGGCACCAGTGCTGTAATAGTTGGCGCTGATGTTGTTGACCGCACCCGAGATCTGGGCAGTGAACGCAGCCTGGTCGAGGCGAATGTTACCGACGAAATCCGGTGAGTGCTGACCGCCCGTGCCGTTCTGGTTCGCAGCGAGCGTGCCGGCGCCGAGGTAAGCGCCCGCCACCGTAGCTGCGGTTGCACCGGTGATGGAGCCGCTGGCGTTGAACACCGGAGCGCGGTTGATCGTCTTGTTGTCTTCAACGCCCAACTGAGCCGAGAGGCCGTTGCCGAACTGCCAGGTGTAGGCAATCTGGGTGATACCGGTGGAGTTGTCGTAACCGCCGAGAAGGTTGGAGGTGTTCAGACCAACCGGGGTTGCGCCCCAGGGAGTCTGGAAGCCCGAGATCGCCTTACCGAAGGTGAAGCCGGCGAACTGGACGAAGCCGAGATCCATGGTGAGCACGCCCGACGACGGACCGTCGCCCGAGGTGTGCTGGAAGTTGCTCGACCAGTAGGTGCGGACAACGCCGTATTCGGAGGCAGTGCGGGTGTCGATGTTCAGCTGGGTACGGGCGCGGGTCACGAAGTAATCCGACGAGCGGTTCTGCTGACCGGTGTTCGCGCTGTTGTTCCAGGCCGGCTGGCCGTGGGCGCTGCCGTTGACCGTGACGTCGAGCTGAGCGTAGCCGCCCAGCTTGATGCAGGTGTCGGTGCCCGGGATATAGTAGAAACCAGCTCCATACAGGGAGCAGATCTTCACGTACTGGACCGCTTTCGCCTTGACGGGAAGATCAGCCGCCTGTGCTCCTGCGACAGCAGCCAACGCGGCCGCCGAACCCAGGATAAGGCTCTTAATCTTGCTCATAAAACCTCCAAAATTGTTCAATTGAGGAAAGGTCCGCTTCCCGTGGCGCTAGCCACCCCAATCAGCCCCTTGACCCCCACTTACCGCCGGCCGCCTCGCCTTCCGGGCGGGACCACCAACGAGTCACCCGACGTCTCCGGCTGACGCAGGAACAATGACCGCAAGCATCAATTGATTACAATAATTGATTTACTCATGCTTTTATTTGGCCGCGTTCGTGTGCTTTCCCCGCAACATCATGTCAGCGGGATGACGCAAGCAGTGATTGCAAAGGCGTAAATGCTGACATATTTTTGCGCATTCGCTCGCAAAGGCAGAATTAAATGGCCGGCAGACTTCCCGCCAAGAAAATTTCATCTCAACGTCACACGGCGAGCCCGCGCGGCACGGCGCGCGATGCGCATCCGATGGGGCCTGACGATGCACTGGTCCGGAAGTTCATCTGGGATGTTATTTCGATCAACACGCATCTCGAAGAAATCCGTTCCAACTGGGCGCGCATGCTGGACATCACCTGTCCGCAGTGGCTGATCCTGATGGCGGTTAATGATCTCGATGAGGGCAAGGGAATTTCCGTCCGCGAGGTCTCGACAAAGCTTCATGTCGATCCTTCGTTCGTGACCACCCAGACAAAAAGCCTGGAAAGGCACGGCTTCATGCGCCGCGTCGCATCGAAGGAAGATGCGCGCGTCGTGCTGATGTCGCTGACCGACAAGGCGCACAAGCAGATCGCGAATCTCTATTCGCAGCAGGTGGTCGCCGACAATCTCGTCTTCTCGGATTTCTCGACCCAGACGTTCCGCGATCTCACCGACAAGCTGTCGACGCTCAAGGAGCGCCTGGCGAAAGCCGCGCAAATGATCGCCGCAGGAAACTGACCGTCAGTCCGCGAGCGCAGGCGCCGTTCGCAGGCGCGCCGATATCCAGTCGAAGATAAACTCGTTGCCGATGGTCGGGTTGTCGGATTGCCCGTGCACCACGGCGGTCTCGGCAGTGGAGAACACCTTCAGCGTCACGTCCGCGCCCTCGTCCCTCAACGCCGTGCACAGAGCATCGGCGTGACGGGTATCGAGCCAGTCAAACTCTCCGAACGTCATCAGGATCGGGCACTTGATGCTGGTGATACCGCCATGACGCTGCATCCTGCGAATCTCGTCACCGATCGCGTCACCGCCGTCGTGTCCTGACATCCATTGTGCCGCGGTCACGCGCTGGTGCATGTCCCAGATCCCGGCATCGCACACGGCGGCGGCAAACCGGTCGTCGAGACCCGCCGCGCGCGAGGCATAGGCGGCGCCCAGTCCGTCACCGAAAATCGCGATCCGCCGCTCGTCGATGTCGCCGCGCGCAATCAGATAATCCACGCAGCAACTGATCGCGGTCTCAACCTCGTATCGCACCATCTCCTTGAGCTTCGGCGCGCCTCCCTGCCCCGGCAGATCGGCGAGCAGCAGCGACAGTCCGCGCGAATGAGCATGCCGCAGCAGCGTCAGCAGATGCTCTTCCTTGAAATGCTCCGGCCCGCCGACACAGACAGCGACGGGCGCCGGCGAATCCGACCCGGGCGCCGGCAGAAAATAGGCTTCGACAAAGCCGTTCTGGAAACAGGGAATGCGAACCAGCTCGCCGCCCGACGGCAGATGCGTGACCACGAGATTCGCGCAGGCCCGCATCTGCTCCAGCGCGGTCGCGCGCCGCACGTCATCCAGCTTCAGAAAGACTTCCGAGGTCCGGTAATAATTCGATGCCCGCAGCCAGTTGCTGCGCGCCGACGGGATATTCCCCGCCTCCAACGCAAGATTGCCGCGCGCCTTGTTGACGTTGGCGATGGCATTCCATGCGCGATGCCAGCTTTCGTCGTCGCCGGCGGTGATCCCGCTCGCCGTCAGGAAGCACTCGGAGATGGTGCTGCCGCCTTCTTGCGCGGAGCCCAGCACACGCATGAACTGAAGGCTGTAATCCTCATTTTGGGGCCACTGCATCCAGCCGTTCGGCTCGAAGCGCGACGGCGAGAGATTGGCGGTTTCTTCATTCAAAACAGTCGTCCACACGATGAAGTCAGCCGATCATTGAAAGGCGGGCCGTATTCGCTTGATCTAGAACGACAATTGCCGCGGACAAGACGAGCAGGCGTGTTGCATTGCAGCCATGAGCATGGCCGCATTAATGCGACAGCGGCGTTACAGTGATGTGACAAACAGCCGATCTGCGACGTTTGTCGCATGCGACACGACGTCCCGGGAGAAAATCATTCCCGGAGAACGCCGAAATCAATCTGTTGCTTCTCTGAAAGGCGCTACACGATCGTCTGGATAATGCCGCCTTCGGCCCGCAACGCCGCGCCGTTGGTCACCGACGCCTCGCGCGAACTGGCATAGACCACCATGTTGGCGATCTCGTCGACCGTCGCGAATCGCTGGATCAGCGACGTGCTGCGGTGCTGCTTGACGAATTGCGAGGCCGCCTCTTCCACTGACTGGCCGTTCTGCTTCGCCAGATCCTTCACGAACGTCTCCACGCCTTCCGACATGGTCGGGCCAGGCAACACCGAATTGACGGTCACGTTGGTGCCCTTGGTCAACTCGGCCAGACCGCGCGAGATCGAGAGCTGCGCGGTTTTGGACATGCCGTAGTGAATCATCTCGCTCGGAATGTTCACGCCCGATTCCGACGAGATGAAAACGATGCGTCCCCAGTTGCGCTTCAGCATCCCCGGCATGTAGGCGCGCGAGAGCCGGACCCCGGACATGACGTTGACCTCGAAAAAGCGCGTCCAGTCCGCGTCGGGAATATCGAAAAAGCCCTTCGGCTCGAAAATGCCGGCGTTGTTGATGAGAATGTCCGTGTCCGGCTCGGCCTCGACCAGCTTCGCGCATCCCTCGGCGGTGGATACATCGGCCGCGACGCCCCGCGCCTTCGCTCCGGGCACCGCCTTGACGATGGCCTCGGCTGCTGCGTCCGCCCTGTCCTGTGTGCGGCCGTTGACCACAACGCTCGCCCCGGCCCGGGCGAGGCCCCTGGCGATGGCCAGCCCGATGCCCCCGGTCGAGCCGGTCACGATTGCGGTGGTGCCTGAGAGATCGATTTTCATGAAAAGCTCCTTTGCTATGGAACTCATATGGCGGCCCAAACAGCCCGCGCCACTGCCAGATCGTGTCCGCCGGTTCATGGCATTGTGGCCGCACGGGAAACGTCCGGCCAATAAAAAAAGCGGCGCACAAGGCGCCGCTTTTGAATTCTATGAGGGATGAGGCTTACGCCGCTTCCGACGACGTTTCCTGCACCGGGCCCGAGTCCTGGCCCTTGGCATCGACGTCGCGGTCGACGAACTCGATCACGGCCATCGGCGCGTTGTCGCCGTAGCGGAAGCCGGCCTTGATGATGCGGGTGTAGCCGCCCTGACGGTCCTTGTAACGGGGCGCCAGAACGTCGAACAGCTTCTTGACCTGATCGACATCGCGCATTTCGCCGATCGCCTGACGGCGCAGCGAAAGGCCGCCCTTCTTGCCGAGAGTGACCAGCTTCTCGACGATCGGGCGAAGCTCCTTCGCCTTGGGGAGAGTGGTGACGATCTGCTCGTGCTTGATCAGCGCGGCGCACATGTTTGCGAACATCGCCTTGCGATGCTCCGCGGTGCGGTTGAGCTTCCGATGAACCTTGCCGTGACGCATGATGTAGTCCTCAATCCAGATTGCCGCGACGGTTCGTCGGACATGTTGCTCAGGTGGGCTGCCTGCGTTCGCCCTTAATCTCCGTCACCCTTCGAGGCTCGGGCTACGCCCTCGCACCTCAGGATGACGGACTATCGCTTGTTCGTCATCCTGAGGTGCCGTCGCTCTTGCGGCGGCCCCGAAGGATGACGCGGTTCTCAGTAGTGATCCTCGAAGCGCTTGGCCAGCTCGTCGATGTTCTCCGGCGGCCAACCGGGCACTTCCATGCCGAGGTGCAGACCCATCTGGGCCAGCACTTCCTTGATTTCGTTCAGCGACTTGCGGCCGAAGTTCGGGGTGCGGAGCATTTCCGCTTCCGACTTCTGCACGAGGTCGCCGATGTAGACGATGTTGTCGTTCTTCAGGCAGTTGGCCGAACGAACCGACAGTTCGAGCTCGTCCACCTTCTTGAGGAACGCAGGGTTGAAGGCGAGATCCGGAATGATCTCGGCGGCAACCTCCTTGCGGGGCTCCTCGAAGTTCACGAACACGTTGAGCTGATCCTGCAGGATGCGCGCCGAATAAGCGAGCGCGTCGTCCGGCGAGATCGCGCCGTTGGTTTCGATGGTCAGCGTCAGCTTGTCGTAGTCGAGGATCTGGCCTTCGCGGGTGTTCTCAACCTTGTAGGACACCTTGCGAACCGGCGAGAACAGGCTGTCCACCGGGATCAGGCCGATCGGCGCGTCCTCGGGACGGTTGCGCTCGGCGGCGACGTAGCCCTTGCCGGAGTTCACGGTGAACTCCATGCGGATTTCAGCGCCCTCGTCGAGGGTGCAGATCTGAAGCTCGGGGTTCAGCACGACGACATCGCCGACGGTCTGAATGTCACCGGCGGTGACGACGCCCGGACCCGACTTCTTCACGACCATGCGCTTCGGGCCTTCGCCCTGCATCTTGATCGAGATGTCCTTCACGTTCAGCACGATGTCAGTCACATCCTCGCGCACGCCGGCGATCGAGGAGAACTCGTGCAGAACGCCGTCGATGTGAACCGACTGCACGGCAGCGCCCTGCAGCGACGACAGCAGCACGCGGCGCAGCGCGTTGCCGAGGGTCTGGCCGAAGCCGCGCTCGAGCGGCTCGGCGACGACGGTAGCGAAACGGGTCGGATCCGAACCAGGCGTCACGTTGAGCTTGTTCGGACGAATGAGTTCTTGCCAATTTTTCTGGATCGTCACTTGTTCACCCATGCCATCAAAATCACTGGCGTTGGAGGTCTGGCGGCGCGGGCAATGTTCTTAAACAATGGCCGCGTCATCGCATCTCAAAAACAACGCGGGCGCATATCGCCCGCGGCAGTCCAAACAATCAGACGCGCCGGCGCTTGCGCGGACGGCAACCGTTGTGCGGGATCGTGGTCACGTCACGGATCGAGGTGACGGTGAAGCCCGCGGCCTGCAATGCGCGCAGAGCCGATTCACGGCCCGAACCGGGACCCGCGACTTCGACTTCCAGCGTACGCATGCCGTGTTCCTGCGCCTTCTTCGACACGTCTTCGGCGGCAACCTGAGCCGCATACGGAGTCGACTTGCGCGATCCCTTGAAGCCCATCGTGCCTGCCGACGACCAGGCAATGGTGTTGCCCTGAGCGTCGGTGATGGTGATGGTCGTGTTGTTGAACGACGAATTCACGTGCGCGATGCCGGAGGCGATGTTCTTGCGTTCACGGCGGCGGACGCGTGTGGCTTCTTTACCCATAAGTCTCTTCTCTTCCTTCAAGCGCGTCCGTGATTCCAGACGCTGGGGAAATTCAGGTGATCACCCGGCCCTCGCGAGCCGGATCGGTTCAGTGGTCGAAACGAAATTACTTCTTCTTGCCGGCGATGGCCTTGGCAGGACCCTTGCGCGTGCGCGCGTTGGTGTGGGTCCGCTGACCGCGCACCGGAAGGCCGCGGCGATGACGCAGGCCGCGGTAGCAGCCGAGGTCCATCAGACGCTTGATGTTCATGCCGACTTCGCGGCGCAGGTCGCCCTCGACCAGGAAGTCGCGGTCGATCATTTCGCGGATCTGGAGAACTTCAGCGTCGGTGAGCTGCGAGACGCGGCGGTCGGCCGGAATCTTGAGCTGCTCCACGATGGTCGCGGCGTTCTTCTGGCCGATGCCATGAATGTACTGAAGCGCAATCAGAACGCGCTTGTTGGTCGGAATGTTGACGCCTGCAATACGGGCCACGGTCTTCGCTCCTGTCGCCGTCCGCTCCGGACAGCTTGTCTTTGTTAGGTCTCTGGCGTCGGGCGGGTGTTCACAAACGCAAACACGACGCCCTCCCCACTTTTCTTTCGGGGCCCGGCATCGTCTGAACTATCCGACTGGATGCAGGCTTATTAATGTATTTAGCGGCGTTTCGTCAACCGCTTGGCGGTCTTGGCGCTCTTTTTCGTGGCCTTTTTGGCCACTTTTCGGGTCTTGGCAGCTTTGGTTCCCGCGGCCCGGGTTTTGGCCTTGGCGGCGGGCTTTTTTCCGCCCTTCGCAGCCTTGCCAGTCGGTTTCGCGGCCTTTTTGGTCTTCCTGGCGGGTGCCTTGGCAACCTTCCCGGCGGCCTTTTTGGCGCCCTTGGCCTTACCGGCCTTGGAGGACTTCTGAACGGCGGCCTTCTTGGCGGACTTGGCAGCCGAATCGGCTTCCAGCGCCGCCAGCACCCGGTTGATCGCCGCCGTCACCTGCTCGATGGTCATCATGCCGTCGATGGTGATCAGCTTGCGCTTCTCCGAGTAGTAGTGAACCAGCGGTTCGGTCTGGGCGCGGTAGCTGGCGAGGCGCTTCGAGAGCACCTCCGGCGTATCGTCGATCCGGACCTCTTCGCCGCGCTCGCGCATCTGCGCGACGCGGGTCTCGACCCGCTCCAGCAGCGCACTCTCGTTCACGCGCAGTTCGACGACGGCGTCCAGCTTGAGGTGCTTCTTCTTGAGCAGTTCGTCCAGCGCCTGCGCCTGCGGCACGGTGCGCGGAAAGCCGTCGAGGATGAAGCCCTTCTTCGCGTCCGGCTCTTCGATGCGATCGGCGATGATTCCGACCACCACCTCGTCAGGCACCAGCGCGCCGCTGGCCATGATGTCCTTCGCCTTGAGGCCGACCGGCGTTCCGGCTGCGACAGCGGCACGCAGCATCTCGCCGGTGGAGAGCTGAACGATACCGTGCTTTTGAACCAGTCGATGCGCCTGCGTTCCCTTGCCCGCCCCCGGCGGCCCGAGAAGAATCAACCTCATTTACGGCGGCCCCTCAGTTTCGATTTACGGATCAACCCTTCGTACTGGTGCGCCAGCAGATAGCCCTGCACCTGGGCGACCGTATCCATCGTCACACTGACGACGATCAGAAGCGAGGTACCGCCGAGATAGAACGGCACCGACGCGTAAGAGATCAGAATTTCCGGGATCAGACAGACGACCGCGAGATAGATCGCACCGATCACGGTGATGCGCGACAGCACGTAGTCGATGTACTCGGCGGTGCGTTCACCCGGACGGATGCCGGGAATGAAACCGCCGTGCTTTTTGAGATTGTCAGCGGTCTCGGTCGGGTTGAACACGATCGCCGTATAGAAGAACGCGAAGAACACGATCATCGCGAGATAGAGAACGAGGAACAGCGGACGGCCGTGGCTTAGCTGAGTCGTCAGCCACTGGAACCACTCCGGTCCCTTCCCTGCGTTGAAGCTCGCGATCGTGGTCGGCAGCAGCAGCAGCGACGATGCGAAGATCGGCGGAATGACGCCCGCGGTGTTGAGCTTGAGCGGCAGATGCGAGGACTGGCCCTCGAACATCTTGTTGCCGACCTGGCGCTTCGGATACTGGATCAGAAGCCGGCGCTGCGCGCGCTCGACGAACACGATCAGCATGATGACCGCAACGGCCATGATGATGATCGCGAGGATCAGGAAGGTCGACAGCGCACCCTGACGGCCGAGTTCGAGCGTACCGGCGATCGCCGACGGCAGTTCGGCGACGATGCCGGCCAGAATGATCAGCGAGATGCCGTTGCCGATGCCGCGCGAGGTGATCTGCTCGCCGAGCCACATCAGGAACATGGTGCCGCCGGTCAGCGTGATGACCGTGGAGATGCGGAAGAACATGCCCGGATCGGACACCACATTGCCCGCGCCTTCGAGACCGACGGCGATGCCGTAAGCCTGGAATGCTGCGAGAATGACGGTGAGATAGCGGGTGTACTGGTTGATCTGCTTGCGGCCAGATTCACCCTCTTTCTTGAGGGCCTCGAGCTGCGGCGAAACAGTCGTCAGCAACTGAAGGATAATCGATGCCGAGATGTACGGCATGATGTTCAGCGCGAAGATCGCCATGCGGTGGATGCCGCCGCCGGCGAACATGTTGAACATGCCGAGAATGCCGCCGGCCTGCGACTTGAACACCTGCTCCCAGATGTTCGGGTCGATACCCGGCAGCGGGATGTAGGTGCCCAGCCGATAAACAAGCAGCGCACCCAGTGTGAACCAGATGCGCTTCTTGAGTTCGTCAGCCTTTGCGAATGCCGCGAAGTTGAGGTTTGCCGCCAGTTGTTCCGCTGCAGAGGCCATCCGAGGCTCCGATCCTTCTATTCGTCAGTACCGAGCCTTAAGCGGCCCGGGCACCTGCGATTTTTAAGACTTCGCACGACCATATAGGAAGTCTTGTCGCGGGTGCCGGTCACAAAGGCGGGATCGGTCGAACCTTACGAGGCCTTCCTGTTCGGCTTCTTGGCAGCAGCCTTCAGGGCGGCAGCGTCCTTCGCCGGTGCCAGGATCTTCACCGAACCGCCAGCCTTCTCGACTGCCTCGATCGCGGACTTGGTCGCGCCGTGCACTTCGATGTTGAGCTTGGCCTTGAGTTCGCCGCGGCCGAGCAGCCGTACGCCGTCCTTCGAACGGCGCAGCAGTCCGGACTTCACCAGCGACTCCGCGTTGACGGTTGCGCTCGCATCGAGCTTCTTGGCATCGATGGCTTCCTGAAGGCGGTCGAGATTGACCTCGGTCAGGTCGAGCCGGAAGATGTTGTTGAAGCCGCGCTTCGGCAGACGACGATGCAGCGGCATCTGGCCGCCCTCGAAGCCCTTGATGCGCACGCCCGAACGCGCGGTCTGGCCCTTGCCGCCGCGGCCTGCCTGCTTACCCTTGCCGGAGCCAATGCCACGGCCAACGCGCATGCGCTTCTTGCGCGAGCCGCTGTTGTCGGCGATCTCATTGAGCTTCATCGCTTGCTTCCTTACTTCTCGTCGACGACGCGAACGAGGTGCTTGACCCGGTCGATCATGCCGCGAACCGCAGGCGAATCCTGCAACTCGGAGACACGGCCGATCTTGTTGAGACGCAGACCGATCAGCGTCGCACGCTGCGCGGCCTGACGGCGGATCGGGCTACCCGTCTGCTCGACCTTGATGGTTTTCGTAGCGGCCTTGGCCATTGTCCTAACTCCAAAACGTCTTTTCAGACTGGCATGATCCTAACGGAAAACCGGAAGACCGCTTTTCCGGATCACGCCCTAGTTATTCCGCGACAGCTTCCGCGTCGCCGCCGACGCGGCGGGACTGCAACGTGGAAACCTTGATGTTGCGGCGGTTTGCAACCGAACGCGGCGAATCCTGATGCTTCAGCGCATCGAACGTCGCGCGAACCATGTTGTAGGGGTTCGACGAGCCGATCGACTTCGCCACCACGTCCTGGATGCCGAGCGTCTCGAACACGGCGCGCATTGGGCCGCCCGCGATGATGCCGGTACCGGCCGGAGCTGCGCGCAGGTAAACGCGGCCAGCGCCGTGACGGCCAGCAATGTCGTGATGCAGCGTGCGGCCTTCGCGCAGAGCAACGCGCGTCAGGTTGCGCTTGGCCGACTCGGTCGCCTTGCGGATCGCTTCAGGCACTTCGCGCGCCTTGCCGTGGCCGAAACCGACCCGGCCCTTCTGATCGCCGATGACGACCAGAGCCGCGAAACCGAAGCGCTTGCCGCCCTTGACGACCTTCGCCACACGATTGATGTGGACGAGCTTGTCGACGAACTCGCTGTCGCGCTCTTCCCGATCCCGACCGCCCCGCTCGCGTCCACCGCGTTCGCGTTCACCTGCCATGGTGTTTTCCAATCCTTGTGAGGCTCGCGCCTCTGACCTTGTGTCCGTTCAAACCAATTTCAAAGGCTGAGCTTAGAAGCTCAAGCCGCTTTCACGCGCGGCTTCGCCGAGCGCCTTGACGCGGCCGTGGTAGAGATAGCCACCACGGTCGAAAACCACTTCCTTGACGCCGTTCTTCACCGCGCGCTCTGCGAGCAGCTTGCCGACAGCCTTCGCTGCGTCGATGTTCGCGCCGGTCTTGCCGGCATCGCGCATCGTCTTTTCCAGCGACGAGGCCGAAGCCAGCGTCTCGCCCTTCAGGTCGTCGATGACCTGAGCGTAGATGTGCTTCGACGAGCGGAACACCGACAGGCGCGGACGCCCGTTCGCCGTCCGGCGCAGCGCGAGACGTACGCGCTGCTTGCGCCGGGCATTCGTGACCTTGAGTTTCGACATGACCGGCTCCGTTACTTCTTCTTGCCTTCCTTGCGGAAGATAAACTCGTTGGCGTACTTCACGCCCTTGCCCTTGTAGGGCTCCGGCGGACGATAGCTGCGGATCTCGGCGGCGACCTGGCCGACGCGCTGGCTGTCGTTGCCGACGATGGTGATTTCGGTCGGCTTCGGCACGGTGATCGTGATCCCTTCCGGGATCGGGTAGATCACGTCGTGGCTGTAGCCGAGCGCGAGCTGCAGGTTCTTGCCCTGCAACGCGGCGCGGTAACCGACGCCGGTGATTTCCAGCTTCTTCTCGAAGCCCTTGGTGACGCCTTCGACCAGATTCGCGATCTGGGCGCGAGCGGTGCCGTACAGCGAGCGTGCGCGCTTGGTCTCGAAGCGCGGCGCAACGGTGATCGCGCCGTCCTTCATCTGGACCGAAACGTCGTCATGCACGACAAACTGAAGAGCGCCCTTCGGGCCCTTCATCTTGACGGTCTGCCCTTCGATATTCGCGGTGACGCCGGAGGCGATCGCGACGGGCTTTTTGCCTACGCGTGACATTGGTCTTCCTTCCTTAGAACACCGTGAAGAGAACTTCGCCGCCCACGTTCGCGTCGCGCGCGTCGTGGTCAGCCATGATTCCCTTCGGCGTCGACAGAACCGAGATGCCAAGACCGTTGCGGACGCGCGGCAGGTTCTTGACCGACGCGTAAACCCGGCGACCTGGCTTCGACACGCGCTCGATCTCCTTGATGACCGGCTCGCCGTCGAAATACTTCAGTTCGATTTCCAGCTCGTTGTGGCCGCCGGCATGCTCGACCGCTGCGTAACCGCGGATGTAACCCTCGGTCTTCAGCACTTCGAGAACATTGGCGCGCATCTTAGAGCCCGGGGTCGAAACCTTGGACTTGTTGCGCATCTGCGCATTGCGGATGCGGGTGATGAGATCGCTGATAGGATCGTGCGTAGACATGTCCGACCCTCCCCTTACCAGCTCGACTTCACGAGGCCCGGGATCAGGCCCTTGGAGCCATAATCACGGATCGCGATGCGGCTCATCTTGGTCTTGCGATAGACCGCGTGAGGACGTCCGCTGATTTCGCAACGGTTGTGAACGCGGGTCGCCGACGAATTGCGCGGCATCTCGGCGAGCTTGATCGTCGCCGCGAAACGCTCTTCCATCGGCTTGTTCTTGTCGGCGATGATCGCCTTCAAGCGGGCGCGCTTGGCCGCAGCGTTCTTCGTCATCTTCTGACGCCGGTTATTCTTCTCGACTGAACTTTTCTTCGCCATACGAGTAGTCTCCATACCTTTCCGCGTTTGAGACGCTGACTAGTTCAGTGTCTCACTGCCGGAACGGAAAATTGAATGCGGTCAGCAACGCGCGCGCCTCGTCGTCTGTGGTCGCGGTGGTGCAGATCGTAATGTCCATGCCCCAGGTCTCGCCCGACTTGTCGTAGTCGATTTCCGGGAACACCAGATGCTCCTTGAGGCCGAGGGAGTAATTGCCCTTGCCGTCGAAGCTCTTCGGATTGAGGCCGCGGAAGTCGCGGACACGAGGCAGCGCGATGTTCACAAGACGGTCGACGAAGTCGTACATCTTGGACTTGCGCAGCGTGACCTTGGCGCCGATGGCCTGGCCTTCACGCAGCTTGAAGGTCGCGATCGCCTTGCGCGAATGGGTGACGACCGGCTTCTGGCCGGCGATCAACGCGAGATCGGCGGCAGCCAGTTCGACCTTCTTGCGGTCGTTGACAGCCTCGCCGATGCCCATGTTGAGCACGACCTTCTCCAGCGCCGGCACCTGCATGGCGTTCGCATAACCGAACTGCTCGACCAGCTTGCCGCGGATGTCCTTGTCGTAAACCGCGCGAAGGCGCGGAACGTATGCGGTCTCAGCCATTGATCTCTGCTCCCGAGCGCTTCTCAACGCGCACCTTGGTGCCATCCTTCTGAATCTTGAAACCGACGCGGGTCGGCTTGCCGTCCTTGCCGACGAGCGCGATGTTCGACAGATGGATCGGGGCTTCCTTCGTGATGATGCCGCCCTCCTGCGCCTGCGTCTGCTTCTGGTGACGCTTCACCAGGTTGACGCCGCGCACGAGCGCCTTGCTCTCGGAAGGACGCACTTCAAACACTTCGCCGGTCCGGCCCTTGTCGCGGCCGTTCAGCACGATGACCTTGTCACCCTTGCGGATCTTGGCAGCCATTACAGCACCTCCGGCGCAAGCGAGATGATCTTCATGTGGTTCTTGGCGCGAAGCTCGCGCGGCACCGGCCCGAAGATACGGGTGCCGACCGGCTCGGACTGGTTGTTGATCAACACAGCCGCGTTGCGGTCGAAACGGATGACGGAGCCGTCAGCGCGGCGAATATCCTTCGCAACGCGAACGACGACGGCCTTCATCACGTCGCCCTTCTTCACCTTTCCGCGTGGAATGGCTTCCTTGATCGAGACGACGATGATGTCGCCCACCGTTGCATAGCGGCGCTTGGAACCTCCAAGAACCTTGATGCACATGACACGGCGCGCGCCGGAATTATCGGCCACGTCGAGGTTGGTCTGCATCTGAATCATTGATGCACCTCGTCCTCTTTCTGATGCGCGAAGTTGCGCTTAAGCTGTTTTCTTGTCGCTCTGAACAACCGTCCAGCGCTTCAATTTCGAGAGTGGTTTGCTTTCTTCGATCCAGACCGTGTCGCCTGCCTTGAACTGGTTGTTCTCGTCATGCGCATGGTAGTTCTTGGACCGGCGAATGGTCTTCTTGTAGATCGGGTGGGTGAAGCGGCGGTCGACACGCACGACAATGGTCTTGTCCTGCTTGTCGCTGACGACGACGCCCTGGAGAGTACGCTTCGGCATCTTTCGCCCCTTACTTCGTCTTGCCGTCGCGCTTCTGCGCGGCGATGGTCTTGATGCGTGCGATATCGCGGCGAGCCTCACGCAGGCGCGAGGTGTTCTCGAGCTGCCCGGTGGCGCGCTGGAAGCGCAGGTTGAACCGCTCCTTCTTCAGATTGAGGACGGCGTCGTCCATCTGATCGGGGCTCATTGCGCGGATGTCTTCGATTTTGAGTTGGGCCATGATCGTTACTCCGCAATGCGCGCAACGAAGCGCGTCTTGATCGGCAGCTTGGCGGCGGCGAGCGACAATGCTTCCTTCGCGGTCTGCTGGGTCACGCCGTCGATCTCGAACATGATGCGGCCCGGCTTGACGCGGGCGACCCACAGTTCAGGCGTACCCTTGCCCGAGCCCATTCGCACTTCGGCAGGCTTCTTCGACACCGGAAGATCCGGGAACACGCGGATCCAGACGCGGCCGGCACGCTTCATGTGACGGGTCAGCGCGCGGCGGGCGGCTTCGATCTGACGCGCGGTGACGCGATCCGGCGCCATCGCCTTCAGGCCGAACTGGCCGAAAGACAACGTCGCACCCGACGAGGCGACGCCGTGAATACGGCCCTTATGCGCCTTGCGGAACTTTGTCTTCTTTGGTTGCATCATGGCTTACGCCCTCAAACCTTCTTCGAATTTCAATCAGGCTGCATCGCGACGTGACGGACGTCCGCTGTCGCCTTCAGCCATCTTCTTGTCCTGGGCCATCGGATCGTGCTCAAGGATTTCGCCCTTGAAGATCCAGACCTTCACGCCGCAGGTACCGAACGTCGTGAACGCGGTCGCAACCCCGTAATCGACATCGGCGCGCAGCGTGTGCAGCGGCACGCGGCCTTCGCGATACCATTCCATGCGCGCGATTTCGGCGCCGCCGAGACGGCCCGAGCAGTTGATGCGGATGCCTTCGGCGCCCAGACGCATCGCCGACTGAACGGCGCGCTTCATGGCGCGGCGGAACGCAACGCGGCGCTCGAGCTGCTGCGCGATCGATTCGGCGACCAGGGTCGCATCGAGCTCCGGCTTGCGGATTTCGATGATGTTGATCACGACGTCGGAGTCAGTGATCTCGGCGACCTTCTTCTTCAGCTTGTCGATGTCGGCGCCCTTCTTGCCGATCACGACGCCCGGACGCGCCGAGTGGATCGACACGCGGCACTTCTTGTGCGGGCGCTCGATCACGATGCGCGCGACGGCCGCCTGCTTAAGTTCCTTCATCAGCATTTCACGGATGCGGATGTCCTCATGGAGGAGCTTCGCATACTCGTTCTTGCCGGCGAACCAACGGGAATCCCAGGTCCGGTTGATGCCCAGACGCAGCCCGATTGGATTAATCTTCTGACCCATCGTTCTCTCCCGCCCTTAGGCGCTCGCCTCGGCCTCGACCTGACGAACGACGATCGTCAGCTGCGAGAACGGCTTAAAAACACGACCCGAACGGCCACGGCCGCGCGGTGCGAAACGCTTCATGACGATGCCGTTGCCAACATGCGCCTCAGCGACGACCAGAGCGTCGACATCGAGGTCATGGTTGTTTTCGGCGTTCGCAATCGCGGACTCCAGGCACTTCTTGACGTCGCCGGCGATCCGCTTGCGCGAGAACTGCAGGTCGGCGAGCGCAGACGATGCCTTCTTGCCGCGGATCAACTGCGCAACAAGGTTCAGCTTCTGCGGGCTGACGCGAAGCATGCGGGCTACCGCCTTTGCCTCGTTGTCCGGGAGAACCCGTTCGCGCTTTGGTTTGCTCATGACTAAGTCCTCAAGCCCTTACTTCTTGGCTTTCTTGTCGCCCGAATGGCCGTGGAAGGTCCGCGTCGGCGAGAACTCGCCGAACTTGTGACCGACCATTTCCTCGTTCACGGCAACCGGAACATGCTTCTGACCGTTGTAGACGCCGAAGGTGAGCCCCACGAACTGCGGGAGGATCGTCGAGCGGCGGCTCCAGATCTTGATAACGTCGTGACGGCCGGACGAACGCGCGGCATCTGCCTTCTTGAGCAGAGAGCCTTCAACGAACGGGCCTTTCCAGACTGAACGAACCATGTCCGGCGATCCTTACTTCTTCTTCCGCTTGTGGCGGCTGATGAGAATGAACTTGTTGGTCGACTTGTTTGAACGCGTCTTCTTGCCCTTGGTCGGCTTGCCCCACGGAGTAACCGGGTGACGGCCGCCCGAGGTGCGGCCTTCGCCGCCGCCGTGCGGATGGTCGACGGGGTTCATCACGACGCCGCGGTTATGCGGACGACGGCCCATCCAGCGCTTGCGACCGGCCTTGCCGATCGAGATGTTCATGTGATCCGGGTTCGACACCGCACCGATGGTGGCGATGCAGCGGCCGTGAACCAGGCGCTGCTCGCCCGAGTTCAGACGCAGGATCACGAAATCATGGTCGCGGCCGACGATCTGGGCGTAGGTGCCCGCGGAACGGGCGATCTGGCCGCCCTTCCCGATCTTCAGCTCGACGTTGTGCACGATGGTGCCGACCGGCATGTTGCCGAGCGGCATGACGTTGCCCGGCTTCACGTCGACGTAGCTGCCGGCGACAACGGTGTCGCCAACGGCCAGACGCTGCGGCGCCAGGATGTAGGCCTGCTCGCCGTCGGCGTACTTGATCAGCGCGATAAACGCGGTGCGGTTCGGATCGTACTCGAGACGCTCGACCTTGGCCGGCACGTCGACCTTCTTACGCTTGAAGTCGACGATGCGGTAAGCCTGCTTGTGGCCGCCGCCGCGGAAACGCACGGTGATACGGCCGGTATTGCCGCGTCCGCCGGACGAATGCTTGCCTTCGGTCAGAGCCTTGACAGGCTTGCCCTTGTACAGCGCCGAACGATCGACCATCACCAGCTGGCGCTGGCCTGGCGTCGTGGGGTTGAATGTTTTCAATGCCATCGTCGTTCGCCTTACAGCCCGGTGGTCACGTCGATGCGGTGACCTTCTTCGAGGGTCACAACAGCGCGCTTGGTATCCGACTGAGAACCGAACTGGCCGCGGAAGACTTTCGTCTTGCCCTTGCGAACCAGCGTGTTGACGCTCTTCACCTTGACGTCGAACAGCTTCTCAATCGCGTCCTTGATCTGCGGCTTGGTCGCCTTCGACGCGACCTTGAACACAACCTTGTTGTGCTCGGAAGCCACGGTCGCCTTTTCGGTCACGACCGGCGCAACGATGATGTCGTAATGACGCGCATCCTGAGTCTTCATTTGAAGCGCGCCTCCAACGCATCGAGAGCGGCCTTGGTCAGAACGAGCTTCTGACGGCGCAGAATGTCATAGACGTTGATGCCCTGGATCGGCAGTACGTCGATGTGCGGAATGTTGCGCGCAGCCTGCGCGAAACCGGTGTTCACTTCCACGCCGTCAATGATCAGCGCGTTGGTGATCTCCAGACTCGAGAAGTGTCCGAGCAGAGCCTTGGTCTTGGCGTCCTTCAGATCGGCATTTTCGATCACGATCAGACCGCCGTCCTGAGCCTTCGCCGATAAAGCGTGCTTCAGGCCGAGCGCGCGGACCTTCTTCGGCAGATCATGCGCATGCGAGCGAACGACCGGACCGAATGCACGGCCACCGCCGCGGAACTGCGGAACGCGAGCCGAACCGTGACGAGCACCGCCGGTGCCCTTCTGCTTGTACATCTTCTTGCCGGTGCGCCAGATTTCCGCACGGCCCTTGGCCTTGTGCGTACCAGCCTGACGCTTGGCGAGCTGCCAGTTGACGACGCGCTGGATCAGATCCTTGCGCGGCTCAAGGCCGAAGATCTCGTCCGAGAGCTGAACCGAACCGGCGGCTTTGCCTTCAAGGGTTGTGACCTTCAATTCCATCACGCGCCCTCCTCAGCCGGAGCCGCTTCAGGAGCAGCATCGGTTCCGCCAGCCAGCTTGAACTTGCCAGGCTTCGCAGCTTCCTTCGGAAGCGGCTTCTTCACCGCATCGCGCATCGTGATCCATCCGCCCTTGGAGCCGGGAACGGCGCCTTCGACGAGGACCAGACCGCGCGCAACGTCCGTCTGGACGACGCGCAGGTTCAGCGTGGTGATGCGATCGACGCCCATGTGGCCAGGCATCTTCTTGTTCTTGAAGGTCTTGCCGGGATCCTGACGGCCGCCGGTCGAACCGATCGAACGGTGCGAGACCGAGACGCCGTGGGTTGCGCGCAAGCCGCCGAAATTCCAGCGCTTCATGCCGCCGGCGAAGCCCTTACCGACCGAGGTGCCCGTCACGTCGACGAACTGGCCGACAACGAAATGGTCCGCCTGGATTTCAGCGCCGACCGGAATCAGCGAATCTTCCGAGACGCGGAATTCCGCGACCTTACGCTTCGGCTCGACCTTGGCGACGGCGAACTGGCCGCGCTCAGCCTTCGGCAGATAGACGCTTTTGCGCGAGCCCGAACCGAGCTGCAAAGCGACGTATCCATTCTTCTCGGTCGTGCGATGGCCAACAACCTGGCAATTGCCCAACTTGAGCACGGTCACAGGGATATGTTCACCGGTCTCCGTAAAGACCCGCGTCATCCCGACCTTTTGTGCGATCACTCCGGAGCGCATCGGCGTGCTTCCTGTTCTTTCTGTCCCGAGGGACTAACTAACTTATCTTGTGAGCATGACCCGGTCCGAAAACCGGTGCCCACCATTCGGGGTCATGCTCAGAGCTTGATCTCGACGTCGACACCGGCGGCGAGGTCGAGCTTCATCAGCGCGTCCACGGTCTGCGGGGTCGGATCGACGATATCGAGAAGGCGCTTGTGAGTGCGCATCTCGAACTGCTCGCGGCTCTTCTTGTCGACGTGCGGCGAACGGTTGACGGTGAACTTCTCGATGCGGGTCGGCAGCGGAATGGGTCCGCGAACCTGTGCACCGGTACGTTTTGCCGTGTTCACGATCTCGCGGGTCGACGTATCGAGAATCCGATGGTCGAACGCCTTGAGACGAATGCGAATATTCTGGCCGTTCATTGCCGTTTGTCTTTCTCTAAGAGCGAGTAGTGAGTGGTGAGCAGCGAGCAGTTACCTGCTCGCTACCCTCTATTCGCGTCTTTACTCGATGATGCTTGCGACGACGCCTGCACCCACGGTGCGGCCGCCTTCGCGGATAGCGAAGCGGAGCTTTTCTTCCATCGCGATCGGCACGATCAGGTGCACTTCCATCGCAATGTTGTCGCCCGGCATCACCATTTCGGTACCTTCCGGCAGGTGAACCACGCCCGTCACGTCGGTCGTGCGGAAGTAGAACTGCGGACGGTAGTTGGTGAAGAACGGGGTGTGACGTCCGCCCTCTTCCTTGGTGAGGATGTAAGCCTCAGCCTTGAACTTGGTGTGCGGCTTGACCGAACCCGGCTTGCAGAGAACCTGACCGCGCTCGACTTCTTCGCGCTTGGTGCCGCGGAGCAGCGCACCGATGTTGTCGCCAGCCTGGCCCTGATCGAGCAGCTTGCGGAACATTTCGACGCCGGTGACGGTGGTCTTCTGGGTGGCCTTCAGACCGACGATTTCGATTTCCTCGCCGACCTTCACGATGCCGCGCTCGACACGGCCGGTGACGACGGTGCCGCGGCCCGAGATCGAGAACACGTCTTCGACCGGCATCAGGAACGGCTGGTCGATCGGACGCTCCGGCTGCGGGATGTAGGCGTCAACGGCCTTCATCAGCTCCAGAACGGCGTCGTGGCCGAGCTTCGGATCCTTGTTCTCGAGAGCGGCAAGCGCCGAACCGCGAACGATCGGAATGTCGTCGCCCGGGAAGTTGTACTTCGAGAGCAGTTCACGGACTTCCATTTCCACGAGCTCGAGGAGCTCCGGATCGTCGACCATGTCGCACTTGTTCAGGAACACGACGAGCGCAGGAACGCCGACCTGACGGGCGAGCAGGATGTGCTCGCGGGTCTGCGGCATCGGGCCGTCAGCAGCGGACACGACCAGGATCGCGCCGTCCATCTGGGCAGCGCCGGTGATCATGTTCTTCACGTAGTCGGCGTGGCCGGGGCAGTCGACGTGAGCGTAGTGACGGTTCGGCGTCTCGTATTCGACGTGAGCGGTCGAAATGGTGATGCCGCGCGCCTTCTCTTCCGGCGCCTTGTCGATCTGATCGTAGGCCGTGAACGTAGCACCGCCAGCTTCAGCCAGAACCTTCGTAATCGCCGCGGTCAGCGACGTCTTGCCATGGTCGACGTGACCAATGGTGCCGATGTTGCAGTGGGGTTTCTTACGTTCGAATTTCTCTTTAGCCATGACGTTCTCCGTTCAACTTTGACTTACGTCAAAGAAATCAAGCAAACTTTTTCTGGACTTCTGCCGACACGTTTGCCGGCGCTTCAGCGTAGTGATCGAATTGCATCGTGAAGGTCGCGCGGCCCTGGCTCATCGAGCGCAGGTTGTTCACATAACCGAACATGTTCATGAGCGGCACCATCGCGTTGATGACGTTGGCGTTGCCGCGCATGTCCTGACCCTGGATCTGGCCACGGCGAGAGTTGAGATCGCCGATCACCGAACCCGTATAATCTTCAGGGGTCACAACCTCGACCTTCATGATCGGCTCGAGGAGGACCGACTTGCCCTTCTGCAGCGCTTCGCGGAATGCAGCACGCGACGCGATTTCGAAGGCGAGCGCCGACGAGTCGACGTCGTGGTACTTGCCGTCCACGAGCTGGACCTTGACGTCAACCACCGGGAAGCCGGCAACGACGCCCGACCCCATCACGCTGTTGAGGCCCTTTTCGACGCCGGGGATGTATTCCTTCGGCACCGCGCCGCCGACGATCTTCGATTCGAACTCGTAACCGGCACCCGGCTCGTTCGGCTCGACGATGATCGACACTTCAGCGAACTGGCCCGTACCACCCGTCTGCTTCTTATGGGTGTACTTGACCTCGGCCCGCTTGGTGATCTTCTCGCGGAACGCAACCTGCGGCGCGCCGATGTTGGCGTCGACCTTATAGGTACGGCGGAGAATGTCGACCTTGATGTCGAGATGAAGTTCGCCCATGCCCTTCAGAATGGTCTGGCCGGACTCGTGATCGGTCGACACCCGGAACGACGGATCTTCCGCCGCGAGCTTCGCCAGAGCAACGCCCAGCTTTTCCTGATCGGCCTTCGACTTCGGCTCGATCGCGATTTCGATCACCGGCTCCGGGAATTCCATCTTTTCAAGGATGACCGGATGATCCGGATCGCACAGCGTGTCGCCGGTGCGGGCTTCCTTGAGGCCGGCCAGCGCGACGATGTCGCCAGCGTAGGCTTCCTTGATGTCTTCACGGTTGTTCGCATGCATCAGCAGCATGCGGCCGATACGCTCCTTCTTCTCGCGCGTCGAGTTGATGACGCCGGTGCCGCTCATAAGAACGCCCGAATAGATGCGGCAGAAGGTGATGGTGCCGACGAACGGGTCGTCCATGATCTTGAACGCGAGCAGAGCCAGCGGCTCCTTGTCGTCGGCCTTGCGCACGACTTCGTTGCCGTCCTCGTCGGTGCCCTTGATCGCAGGCACGTCGACCGGCGACGGGAGATAGTCGACCACGGCGTCGAGCAGCGGCTGAACGCCCTTGTTCTTGAAGGCCGAACCGCAGAGCACGGGATAGAACGCGCCGGTCAGCACCGCCTTGCGGATGAGCCGCTTCAGCGTCGCTTCGTCCGGCTCATTGCCGTCGAGGAACGCAGCCAGCGCATCGTCGTCGAGCTCGACAGCGGCTTCGACGAGCTTCTCGCGGTACTCCTTCGCCTTGTCGGCGAGGTCGGCCGGAATTTCGACAACGTCGAACTTCGCGCCGAGCGCTTCGTTGTTCCAGACGTAGGCCTTCATGATCACGAGATCGACCATGCCCACGAAATTGTTTTCCGAGCCGATCGGAAGCTGGATCGCAACCGGCTTCGCACCGAGGCGATCGATGATGTCCTGCAGGCACTTGTAGAAATCGGCGCCGGTCTTATCCATCTTGTTGGCGAAGACGATGCGCGGAACCCTGTACTTGTCGCCCTGGCGCCAGACGGTTTCGGTCTGCGGCTCGACGCCCTGGTTGGAGTCGAGAACGCAAACGGCGCCGTCGAGCACGCGCAGCGAACGCTCGACTTCGATGGTGAAGTCGACGTGGCCGGGGGTGTCGATGATGTTCAGGCGCTTGCCGTTCCAGAACGCGGTGGTCGCAGCCGAGGTGATCGTGATGCCACGCTCCTGCTCCTGCTCCATCCAATCCATCGTCGCGGCACCTTCGTGCACTTCGCCGATCTTGTGGCTCTTGCCGGTGTAATAGAGGATGCGCTCAGTCGTCGTCGTCTTACCGGCGTCGATGTGCGCCATGATACCGAAATTACGGTAGTCCTCGATGGCATGTTGGCGGGGCATAGCGGCTGTCCTTAATTTCCGTTCGTTTCGCCGTTACCAGCGATAATGCGAGAAGGCACGGTTGGCTTCCGCCATCTTGTGCACGTCTTCACGCTTCTTGACCGCGTTGCCACGATTGTTCGACGCATCGAGCAGCTCAGCGGAGAGCCGTTCGGTCATCGTCTTCTCGTTGCGGCCACGCGCGGCCGTAATGATCCAGCGGATGCCCAGCGCCTGACGGCGGGTCGAGCGAACCTCGACCGGCACCTGGTAGGTGGCGCCACCGACGCGACGCGAGCGCACTTCGATGGTCGGCATGACGTTTTCCAGCGCCTGCTCGAACACCGGCAGCGGACCCTGCTTGGTCTTCTGCTCGATCATCTCGAGCGCACCGTAGACGATGCTTTCGGCGGCAGACTTCTTGCCGTCATACATGATCGAATTCATGAACTTCGTGATGATGATGTTCCCGAACTTCGGATCCGGGTTCACTTCACGCTTTTCAGCCGAATGGCGACGCGACATCGTAAATGCTCCCGCTTACTTCGGACGCTTCGCGCCGTACTTCGAACGGCGCTGCTTGCGGTTCTTGACGCCCTGCGTATCGAGGACGCCGCGGAGAATGTGATAGCGCACGCCGGGCAAATCCTTGACGCGGCCGCCGCGGATCATGACCACCGAGTGCTCCTGAAGGTTGTGGCCTTCACCCGGAATGTAGCCGATGACCTCGAAGCCGTTGGTCAGGCGCACCTTCGCGACCTTACGAAGCGCCGAGTTGGGCTTCTTCGGAGTCGTCGTATAGACGCGCGTGCAAACGCCACGCTTCTGCGGCGACTGCTGCAGAGCTGGCACCTTCTTGCGCGACTTCTGCGCTTCGCGTGGATTCGCGATCAGCTGGTTGATCGTCGGCATCGTTCGCCTTCACCCTTGTTCGCGCGAAGCCTTGCAAGCTTCGCAAATTCATTCGGAGCCAACCGCCCCACTCGCTTCACGCCGGCAACCAGACTGGGGTTCTCGGTCCGCGCCGCGCACTCAACATGCGCAAAACGAAACGGCGCCATCCATTCGGGCTCCGAATGGAAAGCGCTTGAACGCCACAGAGGACCACAATCGAAACCGTGGTCATGCATCCGAGACTGATCTTTGAAGGCGTGCGCAAAAGCGCGGTGGCCCGAGAGATCAATGTTGTCCTGGCATTGCCTGGCTAGTGCCGACAGCGTCTGAGCGACATTCGTCGAGGTTGGTGCCGATCCATCCGCAAAAGCGGGCTGAAAAGGTGATCCGTTCCGACGCAGGGAAGCTCACCGCCTGTCGTGAAGTGGCCGGGTTTTATAAGCCATGCACACTCAAGTCAAGACTAAACGACATGCGAAAAGAGCAAGCGCCAGAGCCACTTCTGACACACCACATGAAGCCGCGCAGTCGCCGACTGTGACACGGCACGCGAATCTTCACCGGGCAAAATCCGGCCGATTCTGCGCTCGCAAACCCGGCCCGGGCAGCCATTCCGGACACCCGCGCAAGCCGCGAATCCCGGTTCGCATCCGGTAAAGCGGGCTCATCCCTCTCCGTCGATTCGGCTAATGTAGTTTTATTTCAATGGTTTACAAGGATGGACGGAGATTGCGGTTTTAAAGGTTCGGCGCCAGCCGCCGCTTTGCCGGGATCAGGGAGGTGGCCCGCAGCCAGTCCCGCAGATCGCGCAGCCGCTCATAGCCGTACTGCCGGGTCGCCTCGAGGGCGAACACCAGCGAGCGAGTCGAGCCGACATCGACCACCGCATCGACCATGGTTTTCCGGCCGGTCCAGAGCTGGGCCATGAAGCTGCCCTCCGCCGAGCACGAATCGATGGCTTGTACCTCCGTCGCGGTGAAAAGCTGCTCGGTCAGCTTGTCGATAAGGACAGCGCCAGGCGAGTACTTCGCAAACTCGCCGTCGAACGCGATTTTCCAGGTGTAGGCCGTTGGCCCACAATACATCAGCACCTGGGCGGCAATGACCCGCCCGTCGAGCCGCAGCAGCGCCACCGAAGCGTCACCGTCCGCCGCAAGGTCACCGATCAACCGCCGGGTAAACGCCGTGTCCCGTTCGCTGCAAAGAATTGCGGTGCCCTCGGCGCCCTTCCAGCTTCGCTTTTCGAGATCGAGGAACTGCTCGTACGCGGCCTTTGCCGCATCCACCTTGCGCTCGTTGACCACCTCAAGCGTGCCGAGAGCCGACATCCTGTTCCAGTCCTGCCGAAGCTTCTTGCGGGTCGAGCCCGAATTCTTCACGCCCTTCTCCCGTGTCACCGACGGCCGCAAGGTCCGGGTCAGGGTCAGATGGGCGTGACGTTCATCCGCGATGGTTTTTTGAATCGCGGCATAGGCCTGCGAGTCGGCATCCATTTCCTTCAGGCTGACCACATTGGGCAGCGCCGGATTGTTGCGGATCGCGGCAAAGAACGCGGGGATCACCTCGCCCGCAAAGGCCGGATCGATCACCGGCGTCGACAGAAATGCGTAGTTGAAGGGCCGGGCCTCAAGCATCGCCGGCCAGAACATCATGACGCTGCGCTGCTGCAAGGCCCACAGACCCACGAGCCGCGCGGACTCGACACCTTCCTCCCAGGCCAGCAGCACATAGACCGCCGCGAACATGGTGTCGAAAGCCGCCTTCAGCGCGACGGGATTCATGAATGCGTTGCCGGGCGCGCGCCGGATGAGATCATCCCACTGTGCGCTGATATCCTGGCCCGGTTTTGCGACCGTAACTGAAATCATGAAGGCCAAACCTGGGAAGCGCCTGGAAGCCGCATTCTCGCGGTGGCGGATTGCGAGGGCATGACTGTGATCCAAAACCAGGCTGCCCTACTCTGGTTCCATTAATGCTGCGGCGGCCAGTCGCAGGCAAGCCGCAACCATTTTAATCGTTAATACCTGCGTTTTCGCGGCATTAACCTCACCGGACGTTCACCACGTTTGTTTCAAGCTTTAGTCGAGTTTGCAGCCGTAATGCTAAGCAGCTCAGATAGAGGCGAAACATGCGGCACACAGACATCGCCATCGTTGGCGGCGGACTTGCGGGATCGACCGCAGCGGCGATGCTGGGCCGCGCCGGCATCTCAGCGATCCTGATCGATCCCCATAAAATCTATCCGCCCGACTTCCGCTGCGAAAAACTCGGCGGCTATCAGCTCGACCTGCTGCGCAAGACCGGCATCGCGGACGCGGTGCTTGCTGCCACCACGCTCGATCACAGCGCCTGGACCGCCCGGCTGGGCCGCCTGCTCGACAAGAAGCCGAGCGACCAGCACGGCATCATCTACGACGATCTCGTCAACACCGTTCGCCGCCAGATCCCCGGCAATGTCGATTTCATCGAGGCCAAGGTCACCGCCGTCGCAACCAGCGCCGATCGCCAGATGCTGACACTGTCGAACGGCGAAGAAATTTCCGCGCGGCTGATCGTACTGGCGAACGGCCTGAACATCGGCCTGCGTCACACCCTCGGCATCGAGCGCGAAGTGATCAGCCCGTGCCATTCCATCACCGTGGGCTTCAATGTCGTACCTGTCGGCCGGGAGACGTTTGAATTTCCGGCCCTGACCTATTTCACGGAGAATTCTGCCGCGCAGATGTCCTATCTGACGCTGTTCCCGATCGGCTCCGCCATGCGCGCCAACCTCATGGTCTACCGCGGGATGGACGATCCATGGCTGCGCCGCATGCGCCAGACTCCCGAGGAGGCCATTCACGAACTGATGCCGAACCTTCGCGCCCTCTCCGGCGAGTTCAAGGTCGATGGCATCATCAAGATCCGTCCGGCCGATCTGTACATCACCAAGGGGCACCGGCAGGCGGGCATCGTGCTGGTCGGCGATGCGTTCTGCACGTCCTGTCCTGCTGCCGGCACCGGCACCGGAAAAGTGTTCATGGACGTGCAGCGTCTGTGCAACGCCTACATCCCGGCGTGGCTTGCCAGCGAGGGCATGGACGCGTCGAAGATTTCGCAGTTCTACGACGATCCGGAAAAGTGCGCCAACGACGCCTCTTCACAGCGTCAGGCCTACGATCTGCGTTCGATTTCCATCGATACCGGACTGCCGTGGCATGTCCGGCGCTGGGTCCGCTTCCTGCATCGCGCAGGCCTCGGCGCATTGCGTCATGTGCGCGAGACGCTGTCGGTCCGGCGGACGGCGCAGCCGTAACGGCTGCCTTACCGATCAATCCTCATCGTCATCATCATCGTCGTCATCATCCTCTGCCGGATGATGCGACTGATGAAGCTGGTCATCCCAGAGCTTCCGGTACATGCCGTTGGCCTTGAGCAGCTCGGCATGCGGACCGCGTTCGATGGCCTTGCCGTTGCTGATGACAATGATTTCGTCCATGTCGACCACCGACGTCAGGCGGTGGGTCGAGAAGATCATGGTGCGGCCCTTGGCGACCTTGAGCAGCGTGCGGTTGATCGCCGCCTCCGTGGTCTGGTCCAGCGCCGAGGTCGCTTCATCCAGCAGCAGCACCGACGGATTGCGGACAATGGCGCGCGCAATCGCGATGCGCTGGCGCTGGCCGCCGGACAGCGTATCGCCGCGCTCGCCGACCACCGTGTCGTACTTCTGCGGCAGCGTCATGATGTAACGATGAATTTCGGCCTTCTTCGCCGCATCCTCGACCTCGGCATCGGTCGCGCCATCCTTGCCGAGACGGATGTTCTCGCGGAGCGACATGTTGAACAGCATGTTCTCCTGGAACACCACCGCCATGCTCCTGCGCAGCGAGTCGCGCGTCACCCTGCGGATATCGACGCCGTCGATGGTCACCTTGCCCTCGTTCGGCTCGTAGAGGCGCAGGATCAGATTGAGCAGTGTGCTCTTGCCGGAGCCGCTCGGTCCCACAATGGCGATGTTCTTCCCCGCGCCGATCTTGAGCGAGAGCCCGTCGAGCACCGTGGTGTCGCTGCCTTCATACTTGAAGACGACCCGGTCGAAGTTGATGTTGTCGGTGATGCGCGGCAAATCGGGCGCGCCGGGCCGGTCGGCGCCGCGCGTCGGCTCGTCGAGCAGTTCTTCCATATGCCGCACGGCCGCCGCCGCCTGAATCGCGACGGGAATGAAGTGCATCAAATGCGCGATGTTATAGGAAATTTCCCAGAACGCGCTCTCGAAGGTGACGAACGTCCCGATGGAAATCTTGCCGATGGTTGCGAGATAAGCGCCGATCGCCAGCACAATCAGGTGCAGCAGCAGCACCGATACGGTGACGGTGCGCTCAACCATGGTCGACAGGAAGGTCGCATCGGCCATCGAGCGGCGCGCCGCGTTGTTGCGGAAGGAGAACCAGCCGAACGCCTTGCGTTGCAGGCCGAACGCCTTCACCACCATTTGCGCTGCGACGTTTTCCTGCACCACACCGAGGATCGCGGACTCGTTGACCTTCTGCTCGTAGTTGGCCTGAACGGCCTTCGGGGTCAGGATGCGTGGGCCGATCAACGTGATCGGAAAGATCAGGAGCGCCACGGCGGCGAGCTGCCAGTTCAGCCAGATCATCAGGCCGATGCCCGCGATCAGCTCGAGGAACGGCAGCATCGCGCTGTTGGCGAAATGCTTGACCGAGGATTCGTAGCCCGCCATGTCGACGGAAAACCGCGACAGGATCTCGCCGCGCTTGGTGCGTCCGAAGAAGGACGCCGGCAGGTTCTGGACATGCTCGAACAGCCGGGAGCGGACATCGGAGATGACCGCCGCCGCCAGCCGCGCGTCCCAGCGCTCGTACCACACCGCGACGATGGAGGTGATGATGCCCGCGGCAGCCAGCACGCCCAGAATAGTGTAGAGCGCCTGGAAATCTTCCTCGCCGAGCGCGTCGTCGATCAGGAACTTCAGGCTGAGCGGCATGATGACGTTGAACAACGTCTCGATGAAAAGGCCGATCGCGACGAAGCTGAGCCAGGTCTTGTAGTTGCGCAGATGCGGCCAGGTGAACCGCCACAGGGTCGCGAACGCGCCCGCGGCCTCGCTCGCGGTAAACGCGACGAGATCCTCATCGTCGTCATCATCGTCGTCGATGTCGTCCGGCTCCGGGGGCAGAGGCATGTCGGCCTGAGCCGTCGCGGCAAGGCGCGCAGCTTCGTCGTCGAGCGGCTTGCCCGACCCTGCCTTGTCGGTATCCGGGGTGGTCGCCATCTAAAACCGTCGCTGCGCGGCCAAACGGCCGCAATCACTTGCCGCAGCGGCCGGATGGCCGGTGCACCCTTAAGCGATTAGTCGTCGTCGGCAATCTTGTCAAAGAACGAATAACGCAGGCTGTCTGCGTCGGCGTACCAGTCGCCCGGCCCCTTGTTCGCCGCGAGCGTCGCGTCCCAAACCGCGTCGGTGGTATCGCGGCGATGCATGGACAGGTCGAAACCGTTGCCGAAGAACAATTCGGACCATTCCCACCAGGTGCCCAGTTTTTTGACACCGCGCAGCAGGTCGTAGCGGTCGATCAGGGCCGGCGCCATGTCGCTGGTGATCGATCCGAACACGAAACCAGTCTTCACCACGCGATTGAGTTCGCGGACGGCGCGCGTCACCTGCTTGGGCGAGATATGACAGAGGCTGGTTTCGAAAACGAAATCGAACTCCTCGGCCTTGAACGGCAGCTTGGTAAGCGAACCGAGCTTGTTGTACTTGCGCAGCGCCTTCGGCGTCTTGCCGTGAATGTAGCGGTTGTTCTCGATACCCCAGGCATCGATGCCGCGTTCGCGCAGCGCACCGACCAGTTCGCCGCTCGCCGAACCGGCAACCAGCAGCTTGTAGCCCTTGGCCCGGTTCCAGACGATCTTGATGAGGTTCATCAGATAGTCCGGATCGGTAAACTGGTTCCAGACCTCGCCGTAAGGGCCGGTGTTGCGGTAGTTGTCGAAATAGGCGCGATCGATCTTGTCGGACGGCACGTTGCCGCTCTCGCCGCGCTCATAACGCAGCTTGATCATCTGCGTCAGGATGATGTCGGTCGCGGCATCCGAGGAATCCAGCAGGCCGTTCAGCGTCGAGTCGAACAGATAGTCGCCGACCACGACCAAACCAGGATGGTCCGTCGGCTCGGGATGGTGATTGGTCATCACGTCGCGCGCAGGCAATCCGCCCGGAATGCAGTTCACCGACGACAGCCAGCGATGAGTCTTGCCTTCGAGGAAATGCGCGCGGGCGTCGCCGAAGGATTTCGGCAGCGACTTGATTGCCGCGTCGATCAGCTCCTTGTCGCTGAGATTGGCGAATGCCAGCGCATCGGAGCCCGGGATCAGCCAGTTCAGCACGCCGTGGCGGCCGACATCGTGCCGCGCACCTTCGACGTAAACGCAGCAGCCGCCGAAAGCCTCGGACATCCACCACGCGCCCGGAACCTTGTCGCCCCAGAACGGCTCGTCGAACAGGATCGAGACGCGCAGATAGTGAGCCGGACGATCGAAATAGGCGATGTGCTTGATCATCGAATGGCGCAGCAATTCGCCGTCCCAGTTCATCGTCGTCAGCCACGAATGCGGCAGGCACATCACGACGAGATCGTGCTCCTTGGTGATCGGCCCCTTGCCGTTCATCATGTTGATGGCGTAGCGCCCGGAATCCGCCTTGCCGACCTTCAGAACCCGATGGTTCAACTGGATGTCGGCCTCGATTTCACTTCGCAGGCTGTGGATGAGCTGCTCGTTGCCGTTCTGGATCGAGTAGAGGCCAATGTAGCCGTCCACATCCATCACGAAGTTCTTCAGCGCGTTGAGCCCGTTGGTGTTGTGCGGCTCGGTGGCAATGTCCGACCGCGCCATCACTTTCAGGAAGCGCTTGGCGACCGGATCGGCGACTTCGCGGTCCAGCAGTTCCTCGGCGCTCATGTAGGCCCAGGGATGCTCGTTGTCGTGTGCGCCGACGCCCTCATAGTATTCGGTGGGCGACACCATCTTGGCGCAGAGCTTGCGGAAATCCTCGATCGCCTTGGCGGTCTGCGCGCCGTACTTGCGGCGCATGCCGGGCACGTCGTCCAGCAATTCGCCGTCAAGCTGCACCTGCTCGGCGTCCATCGGGATGGTCTGCAGGCCGAAATGCTGGATCAGCTCCCGCAGCGGATCAGGACCCGTCATCGAGTAGTCATAGATCTCGGCGACGCCCGCCTCGTACATCGCCGGCGCGGTGTCGAATTGCTTGGTCAGGATCTTACCGCCGACGCGGTCGGACGCCTCGTAGATCGTGACGCGGCAAAGCGCCCCAAGTTTCTTCTTGAGGTACCAGGCGCTCATCAGGCCACCCGGCCCACCGCCTACAATCGCAAGATCGAGCATGTCGTCCTTCGCCCCCTGCCGGGCACCCGTTCGGGTTTAAGCCGGTCTAACTCATCTTAAACAAATGCGTTTTTCATCTGAAGGGAAGATGAACAAAGCGCGATCCGACGCGAAAAAGGCTGAAGGTGCCTAAAAGAACAGCGTTTTTGCGGTTTTGATCGGCCTGGCGGGGAGCGAGGGCAGCCAGAGCGCTGGCATCCGCGGCACCGGCAGCACCCGCCCGGGAGGGGGCTCGCGGGGTGGCGTAACCTCATGCCGGAAAAGAAATAGGCCGGCTCGCGCCGGCCCGTGGAGGTGTTCCTCAGTATTCCGAGCCACGAACATCAAAATAATCACCGCAAGGCGATCATGTCCTATGGCTTCAAACTATCGCCAGTTTCTATAGCCCTGCCCTAATCGCATGCGCATCTTCGTTGGTCACATAATAGCCATACAGTAAGACGGTCACGGGACGATACATCCCCCAAATGGGTCAAAGCCGTAAGAGGTATTGTTCAGGATAAACATCAGGTCGAGGGATGGGTCCCTACTCTATTTGATGACCAGCCGCGCCATCATCGCCGCAAGCTCGCTCTGGCGCGACACGCCGACCTTGGAAAAGACCCGCTTCAGAACCGTGATCTGCCCCCTTTGAAGTGGTCCTCCCTGAAGTATGATTTTCGGATGGAGGATAAGATCAATGGCAAGGAAGAGGCATACGGCTGAAGAGATCGTTGCGAAGCTGCGGCAGGTTGATGTGCTGATGGCACAGGGCCGGCAGGTAGCAGACGCAGTCCGAGCGATAGGCGTGACGGAAGTAACGTACTATCGATGGCGAAACGAGTACGGTGGCCTGAAGGGCGATCAGGTGAAGCGACTCAAAGAGCTGGAGACTGAGAACAATCGTCTCCGGCGAGCGGTGTCGGATCTGACGCTGGACAAGCTGATCCTGGCGGAGGCCGCAAAGGGAAACTTCTAAGCCCCTCCCGACGCCGTGCTTGCGTCGATCATGTAACAGCCGAGCTTGGCATCTCCGAGAGACGGGCGTGCCGGGCTTTGGGTCAACACCGATCGACGCAGCGCAAGACTCCAACGACACCCGATGACGAGGCGGCTTTGACTGCCGACATCATCGAGCTTGCCCGCCAATATGGCCGCTACGGATATCGCCGAATTACGGCGTTGCTTCGCAGAGCCGGCTGGATGGTGAACAAGAAGCGTGTTGAGCGGATCTGGCGATGCGAGGGGCTGAAGGTCCCCCTAAAACAACCTAAACGCGGGCGTCTCTGGTTCAACGACGGCTCATGCATCCGTCTGCGGCCGGAGCGACCCAACCATGTCTGGTCCTATGACTTCGTCGCCGACCGCACCCACGACGGCAAGGCGTTCCGGATGTTGTGCATCATCGACGAGTTCAGCCGTGAGAGCCTGGCCATCCGTGTCGCGCGGAAGCTCAAAGCAACTGACGTCATCGAAGCGCTCTGCGAGCTGTTCGTCTCGCGGGGCATCCCTGCGCACATACGTTCGGACAATGGCCCTGAGTTCGTCGCCGAGGCGCTGCGGGATTGGATCGCCACCGTCGGAGCCAGGACTGCTTACATCGAGCCGGGCAGTCCGTGGGAGAATGGCTATTGCGAGAGCTTCAACGGCAAGCTGCGCGATGAACTGCTCAACGGCGAAATCTTCTACACATTGAAGGAGGCCCAGATCGTGATCGAAAACTGGCGACGTCACTACAACACGGTGCGTCCACACTCATCGCTTGGATATCGACCACCGGCACCCGAAGCCATCGTCTGGCCAGCACCAAAGGAGGTAGTCAAAATGCAATCCCTAAACTAACATTCCGATCGGACCACTCAGTGGGGGCCGGTCAGCAGCACATACAGCGCCAACGGTCGGTTGGCGTTCTGCCTATGCACAAGGATCGGTTTGGTTTCCTGGGACAGGATAATCCGGTTGCCATCGAGGGCATTCCGGATCGCGGTCACCGCCTCCCCGCTCGCGGCGGGATTTGAAATCACCAGGCGATCGTTCACGATATTCAATCCATCGCCGAGAAGCGCCTGGGCGGCCGCATTGGAGGACACCACACGGCCCATCGCATCCAGCGCGAACACGCCGATTCCGATCCGGGCCATCGCGATGCCCATGCCTGCGTTGACGGACTGGGCGTCCATCAGGTGGATGCTCAGACGCAGCGATGTTTCGACATGCGGAGCAAGCCGCTCCAGAATCTGCAACTCGTCTTCCGAATATTCCGGTCGGCCGATCGCACGCTGCACGCTCAACGCGACTTCAATATGCGGGTCCGGGGAGACGGTCGCCGCCGCGAAATATTTGAGGCCATGCCGCCGCAGCAAATCGTTGTAGAACGGGTCGGTCTCCATTTCCTCAGGCGTCAGAAGATCACGATCCGTAATGATATCCCGCTTGAAGAAATAGCCGCGTTCGCGCGCCCGGATGGCCCGGATGTCGCGGTCGCTCCAGCTCTGGGCGTATTCGGCGCACACTTCCCTTAGCGATGGAGATTCGATGACGCCAAAACTGCCGTCGTCGCGGCCGTAAATAAGGATCGCCCCGACATCGTCGAAGCATTTCGTGACGATCTCGAGCGTTGACGGCCATCGCGATGGATCCACCGCGGACGCATAGATAGCTTCAATCGCCGCAATCAGACGGTCAGGCTGCTGCAAAACAGGCCTCGCAATGGGATCAGGCGTAAGGCGCCAAATAAAGAACTATAAAAATAACATGGTGTTCCCGCCGCCTGTGTGAGGAGGATCACATAAGCGTAAACACGGGGGGCCGCTGAAAAGTCCGCCACCGTAACAAAAAGGCCGCCCTTTCGGGGCGGCCTTTTCATCATATGACATATGTCATTTGCTGCGGAATTACTCCGCCGGCGGCAGAGCCAGCGGTTCCGCTTCCGGAGCAGCCGGGGTGATCGCCGCCTGCTTCTCGCGTTCGTCGAGGATCAGCTTGTCGCGCTTGGCTGCGACTTCGCGGATCTTCGCCATCGAGGCGCCGGTACCGGCCGGGATCAGGCGGCCGACAATGACGTTCTCCTTGAGGCCTTCCAGCGGGTCCACCTTGCCGTTGACGGCAGCTTCGGTGAGCACGCGCGTGGTCTCCTGGAACGACGCCGCCGAGAAGAACGACCGCGTCTGCAGGCTGGCCTTGGTGATGCCGAGCAGCACCGGGGTACCGGTCGCGGGCTTCTTGCCCTCTTCCTTCGCCTTGGCGTTGAGCGCGTCGAACTCGATCTTGTCGACCTGCTCGCCCGAGATCATGTCGGTCTCGCCCTGATCGGTGATCTCGACCTTCTGCAGCATCTGACGGACAATCACTTCGATGTGCTTGTCGTTGATGAGCACGCCCTGGAGCCGGTAAACTTCCTGGATTTCGTTGACCAGATAGGCAGCGAGTTCCTCGATGCCCTTGATCGCCAGGATGTCGTGCGGCGCCGGATTGCCTTCGACGATGAAATCGCCCTTTTCGACGATGTCGCCGTCCTGCAGATGGATGTGCTTGCCCTTCGGAATGAGGTACTCGCGGGTCTCCTCGTTCTTGTCGACAGGCTCGATCGAAATGCGGCGCTTGTTCTTGTAGTCGCGGCCGAAGCGGATCGTGCCGGCGATTTCCGCGATGATCGCGGCATCCTTCGGCTTACGGGCTTCGAACAGTTCCGCGACGCGCGGCAGACCGCCGGTGATGTCGCGGGTCTTGGCGCTTTCCGTCGAAACACGGGCAAGAATGTCGCCCGCCTTGACCTTGGCACCCACGTCAACCGACAGAATGCCATCCACCGAGAGCATGTAACGGGCGTCACCGCCGCGTGCCAGCTTCAGCACCTTGCCATCCTTGCCCTTGACCACGATGGCGGGACGAAGGTCCGCGCCACGGCCGGTCGTGCGCCAGTCGATAACCACGCGCTTTGCGATACCCGTGGATTCGTCGAGCGTTTCCGAGATCGACTGGCCTTCGACCAGATCCTCGAATCCGATCGTGCCTTCGACTTCGGTCAGAATGGGGCGTGAATACGGATCCCACTCCGCGATGCGCTGGCCGCGCTTGATCATATCGCCCTCTTCGACGCGCATGCGCGCGCCGTACTGGATGCGATGCGTCGCACGCTCGGTGCCGTCCGGATCGACCACGGCGACGACCATGTTGCGGACCATTGCAACATTGAAGCCTTCGCTGTTGGTCGCGATCGCCTTGTTCTTGATGACGATCTTGCCGTCGAAGTTCGACTCGATGAACGACTGCTCGTTGATCTGCGCCGCACCGCCGATGTGGAACGTGCGCATGGTGAGCTGCGTGCCGGGTTCACCAATGGACTGCGCGGCGATGACGCCGACAGCCTCGCCGTGGTTGACCGGCGTACCGCGGGCGAGATCGCGCCCGTAGCATTTGCCGCAGATGCCGTTGACCAGTTCGCAGGTCAGCGCCGAGCGGATCTTCACTTCCTGGATGCCAGCCTGCTGGATGGCGTCGACGTGAGTCTCCTCCATCAGCGTGCCGCGCTTGACGACGACCTTGTTGGTCGCCGGATCGCGCAGATCCTCGCCCGCGGTGCGGCCGAGAATACGCGACGCCAGCGAGGCCACGACCGTGCCCGCGTCGATGATGGCGCGCATTTTGATGCCGAGCTTGGTGCCGCAATCGTCCTGCGTGATGATGCAGTCCTGCGCCACGTCCACCAGACGACGGGTGAGATAGCCGGAGTTCGCGGTCTTCAACGCCGTATCCGCGAGGCCCTTACGGGCGCCGTGGGTGGAGTTGAAGTACTCCATAACCGTGAGGCCTTCCTTGAAGTTCGACACGATCGGCGTTTCGATGATCGAGCCGTCCGGCTTGGCCATCAGGCCGCGCATGCCGGCGAGCTGACGCATCTGGGCCGGCGAACCGCGCGCGCCCGAGTGAGCCATCATGTAGATCGAGTTGATCTGGGAATCTTCGCCCTTCGCGTTCTTCTTGACGGACGAAATTTCCTTCATCATCTGCTCGGCGATCTTCTCCGAGGCTTTCGCCCAGGCGTCGACCACCTTGTTGTACTTCTCGCCCTGAGTAATCAGGCCGTCGTTGTACTGCTGCTCGAAGTCCTTCGCCATCGTGCGGGTGTCGTCGACGATCTTCCACTTGCCGTGCGGCACGACCATGTCGTCCTTGCCGAACGAGATGCCCGCCTTGAAGGCGTTGTAGAAGCCGAGCGCCATGATGCGGTCGCAGAAGATCACCGTCTCCTTCTGACCGCAGTGACGGTACACCTGATCGATCACGCCGGAGATTTCGCGCTTCGTCATCAGCTTGTTGATGGTGTCGAAGGGCACCTTGCCGTGCTTCGGCAAAACCTGCCCGAGCATGACGCGGCCGGCGGTGGTGTCGTAGATCTTCGAGATCGTCTTGCCTTCCTCGTCGACCCCGGTCCACCGGTACTTGATCTTGGTGTGCAGGTGGATGACCTTCGAGAACAGCGCGTGCTCGATCTCCGCCATGTCGCGGTAGACCTTGCCCTCGCCCTGCAGGCCCTCACGCATGATCGAGAGGTAGTACAGGCCGAGCACGATGTCCTGCGACGGCACGATGATCGGCTGGCCGTTCGCCGGATGCAGGATGTTGTTGGTCGACATCATCAGCACGCGCGCTTCCAGCTGCGCTTCGAGCGACAGCGGGACGTGCACGGCCATCTGGTCGCCGTCGAAGTCAGCGTTGAAAGCGGCGCAAACCAGCGGATGAAGCTGGATCGCCTTGCCTTCGATCAGCACAGGCTCGAACGCCTGAATGCCGAGACGATGCAGCGTCGGAGCGCGGTTCAGCAGCACCGGATGCTCGCGAATAACCTCGTCGAGAATATCCCAGACCTCGGGACGCTCTTTTTCAACGAGCTTCTTCGCCTGCTTCACGGTGGTCGACAGGCCCTTGGCGTCGAGCCGCGAGTAGATGAACGGCTTGAACAGCTCGAGCGCCATCTTCTTCGGCAGGCCGCACTGATGCAGGCGCAGTTCCGGACCGACCACGATGACCGAACGGCCGGAGTAGTCGACACGCTTGCCGAGCAGGTTCTGACGGAAGCGGCCCTGCTTGCCCTTGAGCATGTCGGCGAGCGACTTCAGCGGACGCTTGTTGGCGCCGGTGATGACGCGGCCGCGGCGGCCGTTGTCGAACAGTGCGTCGACGGCTTCCTGCAACATGCGCTTTTCGTTGCGGATGATGATGTCCGGCGCGCGCAGCTCCATCAGCCGCTTCAGGCGGTTGTTGCGGTTGATGACGCGGCGATACAGGTCGTTCAGGTCGGAGGTCGCGAAGCGGCCGCCATCGAGCGGCACCAGCGGACGCAGGTCCGGCGGAATCACCGGCACCACCGTCATGATCATCCACTCCGGCTTGTTGCCGGACACGCGGAAGGCTTCGACGATCTTCAGGCGCTTGGCGAGCTTCTTGTGCTTGATGTCGGACTCGGTCTCGGCCATCTCCGCGCGAAGCTGGCCATCGAGCTTCTCAAGCTCGAGACCCTTCAGCAGTTCGCGGATCGCTTCCGCGCCGATCATGGCGGTGAAGCTGTCCTGGCCGTACTCGTCCTGAGCACGGAGATATTCTTCTTCAGACAGCAGCTGACGGTCCTTGAGCGCGGTCAGACCCGGCTCGAGAACGACGTAGTATTCGAAGTACAGAATGCGCTCGAGGTCTTTCAGCGTCATATCGAGCAACTGGCCGATGCGCGACGGCAGCGACTTCAGGAACCAGATGTGCGCAACCGGAGCAGCCAGCTCGATGTGACCCATACGCTCGCGTCGGACGCGTGACAGCGTCACTTCGACCGAGCACTTCTCGCAGATGATGCCCTTGTACTTCATGCGCTTGTACTTGCCGCAAAGACACTCATAGTCCTTGATCGGCCCGAAGATGCGCGCGCAGAACAGGCCGTCACGCTCGGGCTTGAACGTGCGGTAGTTGATGGTTTCCGGCTTCTTGATCTCGCCGTAGGACCACGACAGAATCTTCTCAGGCGATGCGATCGAAATCCGGATCTGGTCGAAGACCTGGGCCGGAGTCGTCGGATTGAAGAGATTCATAATTTCTTGGTTCATCGTCTTCTCCTCGCGTGCCGATCGTCATCGGCAGCAAATTCGAAACTTGTCAGTCGTCTCGCGCCCTGCCCGACGTTCAGACAAGGCGCGGATGCCCGGCTGCATGAGCCGGGCATGAAATCTTGATTACTCGGCCGCTTCGGACGTCGGCGTCGGACCCAGCTTGGAATTGTGCAGGTCGACGTTGAGGCCGAGCGAGCGCATTTCCTTGACGAGCACGTTGAACGATTCCGGGATACCCGCTTCGAACGTGTCGTCGCCGCGCACGATGGCCTCGTACACCTTGGTACGGCCGGCCACGTCGTCCGACTTCACGGTCAGCATTTCCTGGAGCGTGTACGCCGCGCCGTAAGCCTCGAGCGCCCACACTTCCATTTCGCCGAAACGCTGGCCGCCGAACTGCGCCTTGCCACCCAGCGGCTGCTGGGTCACGAGCGAGTAAGGACCGATCGAACGCGCGTGGATCTTGTCGTCCACGAGATGGTGCAGCTTGAGCATATAGATGTAGCCCACCGTCACGTTGCGATCGAACTGGTCGCCGGTGCGTCCATCGTACACGACCGACTGGCCGGACTTATTCATCCCGGCGAGCTCGAGCATGTCCTCGATGTCCTTCTCCTTGGCGCCATCGAACACCGGCGTCGCGATCGGCACGCCGGGCTTGAGGTTACGCGCCAGTTCGAGCAGTTCGGAGTCGTTCAGCGACTTGATGGTCTCGTCGTCGCCGTAGACCTTCTTCAGGGTCTCCTTGAGCGGCTTGAGATCCTGCTTCGACCAGTAGGCCTCCGCAGCCTGCCCGATCCGCTTGCCGAGGCCCGCACAGGCCCAGCCAAGATGCGTTTCGAGAATCTGGCCGACGTTCATGCGCGAAGGCACGCCGAGCGGATTGAGCACGATGTCGGCATGCGTTCCGTCTTCAAGGAACGGCATGTCTTCGATCGGCACGATCTTCGACACCACGCCCTTGTTGCCGTGACGTCCCGCCATCTTGTCGCCGGGCTGAATCTTGCGCTTCACCGCGACGAAGACCTTGACCATCTTCATCACGCCGGGCGGCAATTCGTCGCCACGCTGAAGCTTCTCGACCTTGTCGAGGAAGCGCTGTTCAAGGCCCTTCTTCGATTCGTCGTACTGCTTCCGCATGGCTTCGATTTCAGCCATCAGCTTGTCGTTCGGCGAGGCGAACTGCCACCACTGCGACTTCGGATACTCCTCGAGCACCGCACGGGTGATCTTGGTGTCCTTCTTGAAGCCCTTCGGGCCAGCAATGCCCTGGCGGTTTTCAAGCAGGTCAGCGAGGCGGCCGAAAACGTTACGGTCGAGAATCGCCTGTTCGTCGTCGCGGTCCTTGGCAAGACGCTCGATCTCTTCCCGCTCGATCGCCAGCGCACGTTCGTCCTTGTCGACGCCGTGGCGGTTGAACACGCGGACTTCCACGATCGTGCCCTGCACGCCCGGAGGCACGCGCAGCGAGGTATCGCGAACGTCGGAGGCCTTTTCACCGAAGATGGCACGCAGAAGCTTTTCTTCCGGCGTCATCGGGCTTTCGCCCTTCGGGGTGATCTTGCCGCACAGGATGTCGCCGGCGCGGACTTCCGCGCCGATGTACACGATGCCGGCTTCGTCGAGGTTCTTCAGCGCTTCTTCCGAGACGTTCGGAATGTCGCGCGTGATTTCCTCAGGACCGAGCTTGGTGTCGCGGGCCATGACTTCGAATTCCTCGATGTGGATCGAGGTGAAGACGTCGTCCTTCACGATCCGCTCGGAAAGCAGGATCGAATCTTCGAAGTTGTAGCCGTTCCACGGCATGAACGCGACGAGCACGTTGCGGCCGAGCGCGAGTTCGCCGAGATCGGTCGACGGACCGTCAGCGATGATGTCGCCCTTGCGCACCTGGTCGCCCACCTTCACCAGCGGACGCTGGTTGATGCAGGTCGACTGGTTCGAGCGCTGGTACTTCATCAGACGGTAGATATCGACGCCCGACTTGGTCGGGTCGAGATCTTCCGTCGCGCGGATAACGATACGCGTCGCGTCGATCTGGTCGATCACGCCGGTGCGGCGTGCGGCGATCGCAGCACCCGAGTCACGGGCCACGACGCCTTCCATGCCGGTGCCGACGAACGGCGCTTCGGCGCGCACCAGAGGCACGGCCTGACGTTGCATGTTCGAGCCCATCAGCGCGCGGTTGGCGTCGTCGTTCTCGAGGAACGGGATCAGCGCCGCGGCGACCGAAACGAGCTGCTTCGGCGACACGTCCATGTAGTCGACCTTGTCCGGCGTGATCTGCAGAACTTCGCCGGCGTGGCGGCAGATCACCAGATCGTCGGTGAAGCGGCCCTTGTTATCGAGCGGCACGTTCGCCTGAGCGACGCGGTAGCGGCCCTCTTCCATCGCGGAGAGATAGACCACGTCGTCGGTCACGCGGCCGTCCTTGACCTTGCGGTAAGGCGTTTCCACGAAGCCGTACTTGTTCACGCGCGCGAAGGTCGCGAGCGAGTTGATCAGACCGATGTTCGGGCCTTCCGGCGTCTCGATCGGGCAGATACGGCCGTAGTGCGTCGGATGCACGTCGCGGACCTCGAAGCCCGCGCGTTCGCGCGTCAGACCGCCCGGTCCAAGCGCCGAGAGACGGCGCTTGTGGGTGATTTCCGACAGCGGGTTGGTCTGGTCCATGAACTGCGAGAGCTGCGACGAGCCGAAGAACTCGCGCACGGCGGCAGCTGCAGGCTTCGCGTTGATCAGGTCCTGCGGCATGACGGTGTCGATATCGACCGACGACATGCGCTCCTTGATCGCGCGCTCCATGCGCAGCAAACCGATGCGGTACTGGTTCTCCATCAGCTCGCCGACCGAACGCACGCGGCGGTTGCCGAGGTGATCGATGTCGTCGATTTCGCCCTTGCCGTCGCGCAGGTCGACCAGCGTCTTGATGACGGCCAGGATGTCTTCCTTGCGCAGGGTGCGCATGGTGTCCGGCGCGTCGAGTTCGAGACGCATGTTCATCTTCACGCGGCCGACGGCCGACAGGTCGTAGCGCTCCGAGTCGAAGAACAGCGACTGGAACATGGCCTGCGCGGAGTCGAGCGTCGGCGGTTCACCCGGACGCATCACGCGATAGATGTCGAACAGCGCGTCTTCACGCGTCATGTTCTTGTCAGCGGCGAGCGTGTTGCGGATGTAGGGACCGATGTTGACATGGTCGATGTCGAGCAGCGGCAGTTCCTTGTAGCCCTGCTCGTTCAGCGCCTTCAGCAGCTTCTCGGTGATTTCCTCGCCCGCTTCGGCGTGGATTTCGCCGGTCTTCGGATTCACCAGATCCTCGGCCAGATACATGCCGACGAGTTCGTCGTCGGACAGGCGCAGCGCCTTGAGGCCCTTTTCCTGGAGCTGGCGCGCGGAACGCACGGTCAGCTTCTTGCCGGCTTCGAGCACGACCTTGCCGCTATCGGCGTCGATCAGGTCATTGATGGTCGAATAGCCGCGGAAACGGTCGGCAACGAACGGCACACGCCAGCCGTCCTTGATCCGCTTGTACTGGATCTTCTTGTAGAACGTGGACAGGATTTCCTCGCCGTCGAGACCGAGGGCGAACATCAGCGACGTCACCGGAATCTTGCGGCGACGGTCGATACGCGCGAACACGATGTCCTTGGCGTCGAACTCGATGTCGAGCCACGAACCGCGGTACGGAATGACGCGCGCGGCAAACAGCAGCTTGCCCGACGAATGGGTCTTGCCCTTGTCGTGATCGAAGAACACGCCCGGCGAGCGATGCATCTGCGAGACGATGACGCGCTCGGTGCCGTTGACGACGAAGGTGCCGTTCATCGTCATGAGCGGGATATCGCCCATGTAGACGTCCTGCTCCTTGATGTCCTTGACAGACTTGGCGCCGGTTTCTTCGTCAATATCGAACACGATGAGGCGCAGCGTCACCTTGAGCGGCGCAGCGAACGTCATGCCGCGCTGGCGGCACTCATCAACGTCATATTTCGGCTGTTCGAACTCGTAGCGGACGAATTCGAGCTGCGAGGTTCCCGAGAAATCGTTGATCGGGAACACCGAGCGGAAAACCGCCTGCAAGCCTTCGTCAAGCCGCCCGCCGGTAGGTTCGTCCACCATCAGGAACTGGTCGTAAGACGCCTTCTGAACCTCAATGAGGTTCGGCATCTCGGCAACTTCCTTGATGTGTCCGAAGAACTTGCGAACTCGCTTGCGACCGGTGAACGTCTGCTGCGCCATCGTGGCCTCTCATTTTTGCCGCCCTTGACTGGCGGCCGCTTCCGGAGTGCGATGGGCACCGCATCCGGGTTAAATTTCAAATCGCCCGGACAACTGTCCCGGCGTCACGGCATCCGAGCTTCAGGCGGCGGGCGATCCCGTTCCGAATCTCAAGACGCAAAATGACGCGCGGAGCGCTGGTGGCGCTCTGCCCGTCAAAACAACTCTACGGCCTGTTAAAGCCCGAAATATCTCGTCTCCCAACGTCCCGCCTTGAAATCGATCCGGGTTTCAAAGGGCGATCCGTCCTTTCGTGCCTCCGCCTATGTAGGCGGTCTTCGCGGCGATTCGAGGGGTCAATCATCGAACCGTCGCACATTAAAGTGTCCGGCCGGTCCCGAAGAACCGGCCGGGAAACATAACGACTTACTTGAGTTCGACCTTGGCGCCAGCCTTCTCGAGCTGAGCCTTGATCTTCTCGGCTTCGTCCTTGGCAACGCCGTCCTTGACGGGCTTCGGTGCGCCTTCGACGAGGTCCTTGGCTTCCTTGAGGCCCAGGCCGGTGATGGCGCGGACTTCCTTGATGACTTCGATCTTCTTGTCGCCAGCCGAAGCGAGAACAACCGAGAACTCGGTCTTCTCTTCAGCGGCAGCAGCACCGCCGCCGCCAGCGGCAGGAGCAGCCACCGCAACAGCGGCAGCAGCCGAAACGCCCCACTTCTCTTCGAGAAGCTTCGCGAGTTCAGCAGCCTCGAGAACCGTGAGGCTCGAGAGGTCGTCCACGATCTTTTGCAAATCAGCCATTTTAACTTTCCTTCAGCGTATCAGTTCGAACCAGTTGAGATGGAGAATGGCGTCACGCCGCTTCACCCTTCGAGGCATAGGCCTGAACCACGCGGGCCAGCTTCGCAGCAGGCGCGGTGGAGAGCTGAGCGATCTTGGTCGCCGGCGCCACAAGGAGGCCGAGGATTTTCGCGCGCAGTTCATCAAGCGACGGCAGGGAGGCAAGCGCCTTCACAGCGTCGGGATTCAGGACAGTCGTTCCCATCGCGCCGCCAAGGATGACGAACTTTTCGTTCGCCTTGGCGAATTCGATGGCAACCTTCGGTGCTGCTACCGGATCGTTTGAAGTCGCGATCACGGTCGGCCCCTTCAACAGGGAGCCGATGGAAACAACATCCGTGCCCTCAAGAGCAATTTTGGCGAGACGGTTCTTCGAGACCTTTACCGAGGCGCCAGCCTGCTTCATCTGCGTCCGCAGAGTCTGCATCTGGGCAACGGTCAGGCCGGAATAATGAGCAACGACCGCAACGCCCGTGGTCTTGAAGACCTCGTTCAGCGTTTCGACCGCCTCTTTTTTTGCCGCTCGTTCCACAGCAAGCTCTTTCCGGTTGGCGGTCCGCTTGAGACAGAACCGCCGGGTTGCACCGATCGTCCTGCCCGCTGGCCTCGAGACATTTCATCTCTCAACACGTCGGGCACGACGACATTTTGGAAGCCTGCCCTCTCGCCCTGGTCTGCCTTGCGGCTCACTGGAACGAGGTGTCGAGGTTCGAACCAAACCCGCAGCCACCGCCGAATCGGAGGTGGGTCACGAAATCCGGTTTTCACCCGTCTGTGCAGGAGATTAAGCGAAGCCGTTTCCACGAGGGATCAGGCAAGGCACCTGCAGTCTTGGACAGGATCGGAGCGTTCCCCGGGTTTGACACCAGAGATAGCCCCTGCCCATTTTCTTCTTTCAAAACAAAGGCTTTCCGTTCCTGTGAGCAATCCATGCGGAATGATCGACGAGGAATGGACTCCTATTGGTTTGATTTTCGGAAAACGAGCACGGACGCGCCAGCGATAGCCAGCACGCCCGGAAAGGAATGTTTAACGGGTCAGGAACGCGTTGCCAAGGGGATTCTGAGTTCCATAAGCATTTTTCGGGCCAGAAGCTGTCCGCCTGCCTCTGCTTCAGGCACCCTCAAAGCATAGCGGCAGGCGGACTGAACCTCAACCTCTTGTGTTCCCTACTATTTTCGGACATGCGCCACCTGCCGCGGCCCAGGCCTTGATGAGATCGCCGAATTCCTTCTGGGTTCCGGGTGCCGGGGTGCGATTGGCACCGGGTGCCCAGGCCCAGCCGACCAGACTGTCCTCGGCCATATGCTTCACAAGCGCGGCCATGTCCTTGCCGTCGTTGCGCTTCGGATCCTTGATCTGCTCGCAGATCTGGCCGAGCGATTTGCCCTGCCATGCCATCTCCAGCGGGGCGAGATGCCACTGCGGATGACCCGGTACACCGGCGGGATCGAAGTTGGTTTCGTGGTGACAGGTGTTGCAGGCGAGCCCCCCCGCCGCGCCCATGCCGCCTTCCCCGCGCACCACCAGCGGCTGATGCGGTCTCATCTTGTCGGTCTGCGTCGGGCGCTCCGTCGCAGGGTGACAGTTCATACAGCGCGGCGACATGATGACCTTGCCGGCCTCCTCGAACAGCGCGACCGCGCGCTCGTTCGGGTTCTTGATATCGCCAAACGCCGACACCGGTTTCAGCTTGACCGGATTGACCGGCGGCTCCATCGCCGCATCCGCCTCGCCGCGAAATGCGGGTCCCGCGAATGCAAGTAACGTCACGGCGAAGGCGCCCGCTCCAAGCGCCAAAACTCCTTGTCTAAGGACTCCTTGCCTGAGCAACTTCATGCCGATGCTCCCGGTACGATCGGCAACTGCCGGGGACGGGTTTGACCAAGTTTCGCCATGGCGTTGGCGACCGCAGGACCGATCGGCGGCACGCCGGGTTCACCGACGCCGCTCGGCTTCTCGTTCGACTTGATGATGGTGACCTCGATCGCAGGCATCTCGTTGATGCGAAGCGACCGGTAGGCATCGAAATTGCCCGGCACCACGCGGCCATCTTCCATCGGCACGTCGGCATAGAGGATATGACCGAGACCGAACCCGATGCCGCCTTCCATCTGCGCGCGGATGATGTCCGGATTGACGGCGACGCCGCAGTCCACCGCGCACCAGACCTTGTGGACCTTCGGACCTTCCGCTTCCATCGACAGTTCCACGATCTGCGCGACAAAGGTATTGAAGCTCTCAACCACCGCGACGCCGCGCGCGCGGCCGGGCTCAAGCTTCGCATTCTTCCAGTCCGCCAGCTCCGCGACCGCACGAAGCACGCCGGCATGGCGCGGCTTCTTGCTCATCAGTTCAAGCCGTCCCTCGACGGGATCCTTACCTGCCGCCTCGAGCAACTCGTCGACGAAGGCTTCGACCGCGTAACCTGTGTGGGTGTGCCCGACCGAACGCCACCACAGCACCGGCACGCCCACATCGATCTGGTGCAGGTCGCATTTGAAGTTGGCGACCTCGTACGGGATTTCGTTCGAGCCTTCATAGGCCGTCGAGTCGAGGCCATCCTTGAAGGTCATCGCCTCGAACGGCGATCCCTTCATAATGGACTGGCCGACGATGGTGTCGCTCCATGCCTGGATCTTCCCGTCGCGCACCACGCCGCGCATGCGATGCACGCTGAACGGACGATAATATCCGCCGCGCATATCGTCTTCGCGGGTCCAGACCAGCTTGATCGGCTTGCCAGGACCGATGGCCTTTGCCACCTCCGCGAGTTCAGCCGCGACATGCACCGTCTGCTGCGCCCGCCGCCCGAAACTGCCGCCCGCAAGAATGGTCTTGAGCGAGACCTTCTCCATCGGCACGCCAAGAATCTTCGCGATAGTTGCGTGATCCGGCGTCGGGAATTGGCTGCCATAGCGCGACGTCACCGTATCGCCCTGCCAGTGAATGAACGCATTCAGCGGCTCCATCGGCGCGTGGGCCAGATATGGAAACACGAATTCGGCTTCGATGACGCGGCCGCCCGGCTTGGCGGCTTCGGCTTCGAAATCACCCTCCGTCTTCACGGTCTTGCCCGGCGTCTTCGACAGATCGCGAAACTCGGTCAGCAGTTGCTGCGTGCCGCGCTTCTCGGCCTTGCTGTCGTCCCATGTGATCTTCAGAAGATCGCGCGCCGTCTTGGCCGGCCAGAAGCCCTTGGCATAAACCGCAACACCAGTCGGCACCTGCTTCACATCGACGACGCCGGACACGGCTTTCGCCGCCGTCGCGTCGAACGACGCAACCGTCGCGCCAAACTGCGGAGGACGCGCGATAACCGCAGTCAGCATGTCCGGCTCGTTGATATCGAGCGTGAACACTGCCGTGCCGTTCGACTTCTCGGCGCTGTCGAGGCGTTTGGTCGCGCCTTCCTTGCCGATGAATTTGAACTGCGACGGGTCCTTCAGTTTCGGATCGGCCGGCACCGGCATCTGGTTCGCCTTCTCGGCAAACGCGCCGAACCGGCCTTGCTTGCCCGACGGATGCTTGATCACGCCATTCTCGACCGTGATCTCGGCGGCGGGCACGTTCCATTCCTTGGCGGCCGCAGCCACCAGCATTTCGCGCGCTGCCGCGCCGACCTTGCGCATCTGCTCGTAGGAATTGGCGATGGCGCTTGAGCCACCGGTGCCTTGCACGCCGAACAGCAGGTTCTTGTAGAGAACCGGATTGGACGGCGCGTGATCGGCGCGCATCTGCGACCAGTCTGCGTCCAATTCCTCGGCGACCAGCGTCGCCATGCCGGTGAAAGGTCCCTGCCCGAACTCGATATGCTTGCAAAGCACCGTGACCGTGTCGTCGGGCTTGATGATCAGGAACGTATTCGGCGTGATGTTGACCTGTGCTGCGGCTGGCGCTTGCGCAAAGGCCTTGCCGCTCCTGGCGATATAAACGCCGATCGCGAGTCCCGCTCCCGCCTTCAGAAGCGAGCGGCGCGAGAGAGCGGATGCGCGGGTGACTGTGTTCTTGATGTGAACGTTCATGGCTCAGCCCTCCAGCGACTTGGCGGCGTCGTGGATCGCGGCGCGAATCCGGACATAGGTGGCGCAGCGGCAAATGTTGCCGTTCATTGCGAGATCGATGTCTTCATCCGTCGGCTTCGGATTGAGCGTAAGCAGCGACGTCGCGCTCATGATCTGTCCGGACTGGCAGTAACCGCATTGCGGCACATCGAGCGCGACCCACGCCTTTTGCACAGCCTGGGCTTCACGGCTCTTGATGCCTTCGATGGTTGTGATTTCGATGGCGCCCACCGCCGAGACCGGCATTGAACACGAGCGTACCGGCTGGCCATCGAGATACACCGTGCATGCGCCGCATTGCGCGACACCGCAGCCGTACTTGGTGCCCATCAGTCCCGCGCCGTCGCGGATTGCCCAGAGAAGAGGTGTTTGCGGGTCGACATCCACACGATGTTCGCCGCCGTTGATCTTGAGTACGAATGCCGCCATCGCGGGTCTCCTTCGTAAATTCGAAGGCGAACACTACATTCGACTCGTTCTAATCAGCAATCAAACTAATGTGCGCTGCGGCGATACAAATTTTTTCAATGCGCGAGGAACGAAGCATCGCAGTTTGCGTTGCGGCTTCTTACATATGTCAGCATCCGCGACACAGATGATGACAGTTTTATTTTCCGGCTTCACGCAACCGGATAGCGGAGGGGCTTGCCTGAAAAGAAGGCATCGAGATTGGCCAGCGTGCAGTCCTGCATGGCGATATGCGACTCGACCGTGTGACCGCCGATGTGCGGCGTCAGCACGACATTGGGCAGCTTCGTGAGCGCGTCCGGCGCGTGCGGCTCTTTTTCATAAACATCGAGACCCGCGCCAGCGATCGCGTTGCTCTCAAGTGCAGCAACCAGCGCCTTCTGATCGATGACCGACCCGCGTGAAATGTTCACGACGGTGCCCTGCGGGCCGAGCTTCTTCAAAATATCCGCGTTGACGGCGTGCTGGGTATCTTTGCCGGCGCGCACCGCCACCATGAGAATGTCGGACCATTCGGCCAGCGACGCCAGACTCGTGTGATATTCATAAGGAACATCATGCCTGCTGCGGCTGAAGTATGCGACTTCGGTCTCGAACGCCGCGCAGCGTGCTGCGATCTTGCGGCCGATCTCACCCATCCCATAAACGCCGATCTTGCGGCCGGTCATGCCGGGACCTGGCCGCATCGACGGCGACGGCTGCTTTCCCGACCATCCGCCGCTGCGCACGTAGGCATCCGCTGGAATCAGTCGCCGGGTCGTCGCCAGCATCAGCGTCACCGCGAGATCGGCGACCGAGGCTGCGTTCGCCGCTGGCGAATGGCCGACAACGATATTGCGCTTCTTCGTCTCGGCGAAATCCACTCCGTCATAGCCGGTGCCGTAGCAGATGATCGCGCCGAGCGACGGCAGCGTATCCAGCACTGCTGCGGGTATTGCCTGCCCCCCTGCCGTGATCAGAGCACGGATCGGCTTCAACTGCTCTGCGGTAAATGTCTCGATCGGCGGCCTGCCCTTGCCGTCCAGCAGGTCGTAACGCTCGCCGATGCGCACCATCAGCGCCTTGGGAAATTGTGAATAGATCAGGACTTGTTGGGCCATTGCTGAACGTCCACTGGAGCACAAAGAAAAAGGCGGAGTAGGTGTTATCCCTGCTCCGCCTTCAAATCATTCACAAGCCGTTGCCTGTCAGTGCAGGCTGCCCGGCTCGACCTTCACGCCCGGACCCATCGTCGAGGAGACCGCAACGCGCTGAACGTAGGTGCCCTTCGAGCCAGCAGGCTTCGCCTTCACGACTGCGTCGGCGAGCGCCTTGATGTTTTCGATGAGCTTTTCTTCCGAGAACGAGGCCTTGCCGATGCCAGCCTGCACGATGCCGGCCTTCTCAACACGGAACTCGACCGAACCGCCCTTGGCGCCCTTGACGGCGTTGGCGATGTCCATGGTCACGGTGCCGATCTTCGGGTTCGGCATCATGCCACGCGGGCCGAGCACCTTACCGAGACGGCCGACCAGCGGCATCATGTCAGGGGTTGCGATACAACGATCGAAATCGATCGCGCCGCCCTGGACCTTTTCAACGAGGTCTTCAGCACCGACGACGTCCGCACCCGCAGCCTTGGCTTCTTCAGCCTTGGCGCCGCGCGCGAACACGCCGACGCGCAGCGTGCGGCCGGTGCCGTTCGGCAGGGTGACAACGCCGCGCACCATCTGGTCGGCGTGACGCGGATCGACACCGAGGTTGATCGCGATCTCGATGGTCTCGTCGAACTTCGCCGAAGCGCGTTCCTTGACCATCTTCACCGCATCGGTCAGCGGATAGAGGTGCTCACGATCGATACCCTCACGGGCCTTCGCAAGTTTCTTGCCAATAGCCATGATCGTTACCCCGCCACCTGGAGACCCATCGAACGGGCAGAGCCCTCGACCATCTTCATGGCCGCTTCGACGGTATCGCAATTGAGATCCTTCATCTTCTTCTCGGCGATCTCGCGCACCTGCGCCTTGGTCACCTTGCCTGCGACGTCGCGGCCCGGCGCCTTGGAGCCGGACTGGATCTTCGCCGCCTGCTTGAGGAAGTAGGACATCGGCGGGGTCTTCATCTCAAACGTGAACGACCGGTCCGCATAGATGGTGATGACCACCGGGATCGGGGTGTTCTTTTCTTCCTTCTGCGTCTGCGCGTTGAACGCCTTGCAGAATTCCATGATGTTGAGGCCGCGCTGACCAAGCGCGGGACCGATCGGAGGCGACGGGTTCGCCGCACCGGCCGGGACCTGAAGCTTCAGGTATCCGGTCACTTTCTTAGCCATACTTTACTCCTTCAAACGATCCGGACCATTCCGGACCTTCTTAGGACCGTGGTGCGGTTCAACAGGCGGCTGGCGACCGGCTGTCTCCTCCCACGGCATTCTCACCGCCATCAGATGATGGCGGAAACGATCAGACCTTTTCGACCTGACCGAATTCCAGTTCGACAGGCGTCGCACGTCCGAAGATCGACACCGCGACCTTCACGCGCGAACGCGCTTCGTCGATTTCCTCGACCACGCCGGAGAACGAGGCGAACGGGCCATCGGCCACGCGCACGTTCTCGCCGATCTCGAACGACACCGACGCCTTCGGACGCTCCACGCCTTCCTGCACCTGATGCAGGATGCGCATGGCTTCGGCTTCCGAAATCGGCATCGGCTTGTTTTCCGCGCCGAGGAAGCCCGTCACCTTGGGCGTGTTCTTGATGAGATGAAACGCTTCGTCGGTGAGGTTCATCTTCACCAGCACGTAGCCCGGAAAGAACTTGCGTTCGGCGTCGATCTTGCGGCCGCGGCGGACTTCCGTGACCTTCTCGGTCGGCACCAGCACCTGCTCGAAGAGATCTTCAAGTCCGCGCTGCTTGGCCTGCTCGCGAATCGATTCGGAGACCTTCTTCTCGAAGTTCGAATAGGCGTGAACGATGTACCAGCGCATGCTCATTGTTTCGGTTCCGCGCTCAGGCATGAATGCCGAGAAGGAAAGTAATCAGGACGCGGATGATCTGATCCGCGACGAAGAAGAACACTGAGGACACCGCGACCATGATGAATACCATGATCGTGGTGATCATGGTCTCGCGGCGGGTCGGCCAGGTGACCTTCGCGGTCTCCGAGCGCACTTCCTGCAGAAATTTGAACGGGCTGAGAGCCATCGTCTGAGGTCCGCATCCATAATGCCGGGAAAACGTCGTATCCTGGCGTGATTTCAGTTATTTCAGGAATCCGGACAGCCCTCGCACGCCAATGTTTACTGCGCCCAACCCTCGTTTGAAGGATGAGCCGCCAAGCGGGCTCGATTGTCCGGGGATTTCAATGCCGCGCCGGATATCCGTCAAAGCGGGCCGGCAGCAGGTGCCGTTATCTACTGTGGGACGGGCGTCAGGTCAAGGTTCGGGGAGCGGGCCAAGGGCCAGAAACACGTATTTGTACGGCCAAATCTGGCAGGGGCGGCAGGACTCGAACCTGCGACCCTCGGTTTTGGAGACCGATGCTCTACCAACTGAGCTACACCCCTGTATGCCGCCTCTATAGCGAACGATCTTTGCGGCGTCACGTCCCCTGTCGGCGATTTCTCGCTGATTTCTCGGAGAATTTCAGGACAATTTCCTGGCAATTAACCTGCTGATGGAACCCGGTTTCTGGCGATTGCCGACACCGGATGTGCCGCGTACATTAACTAAAAGCTCAACCGGTGGGGATGAAAACGGTTTGCCGCTTCGCAACGCCATACGCCGCATGTCGCTCACCCACCGGCTGCTGGCGCTTACTCTTGTTGCATCCCTGCCCGGCCTTGCCGCAGTCGCCTACGGCGCGTTCGATCTGCGCAATACGCGCTATGCCGAGGTCCGGGGCGACGCGCTGCGCAACGCACAGGTCGTCGCCTCCGAAGTCGGCCAGATTTTCGACGGCATACAGGCCTCGCTTCGCGCCGTAGCGGAGGCAGACGAGGTCAGCCGGCTCAACAGCACCGCGTGCACCGATTATGTCGTGCGGGTCCGTCCGCATGTCGAGCCGCTGACCTCTCTTCTGATCGTCGGTCTGGACGGCAATATCCGCTGCTTCAGCGAGCCAAGTCTCGCCTCGCCGAATCTCGCGGGGCGTGAATACTTTCGCGAGGCTGTCGATCAGAAGAAATTCGCGATTGGCCCCTTTACCGTCAGCAAGATCTCGGACCGCAACATCATTCCGATGGCGGTCCCGATCATCCGGGACGGCAAGGTCGAAGGCGCGGTGGTGGCCGGCCTCAACCTAGAATGGCTCGGGGAGCAGTTGAAGCAGCGCGGCGTCCCGCGCGGCGGCACCATCCTGATCGCCGACCGCAACGGCATCGTGGTGTCGCGCGAACCCGCGCCTGAAAAGTTTGTCGGCACGAAACTGACCGATAGCCTCGGCAGGATCGGAATGTCCGCGCCGGCAACCGACGACATTGTCGGGATCGACGGCGTGGCGCGCATCATCGGCTTCCTCCCCGCGTCGGCGACTCCGTTCGGCCTTTATGTCAGCAGCGGTATCGCGCACAGCGAAGCGTTCGGGCCCATCGATCGCGCCGTCCGCAACAGCATCGCGCTGTTCGCGCTCGGAAGCGCCGTCGCGTTCCTGCTGGCCTGGCTGGTCGGCGAGAGCATTATCCGCCGGCCGCTGATGCGCATGGTGGCGACGGCCGAGGCCTGGCGGCGCGGTCACGATGCCGCGCGAACCGGCATCGTCGGCCGCGACGACGAGATCGGCGTTCTCGGGCAAACCTTCGACCGGCTGATGGACGAGAACGCGATGCGCGAAGAGCAACGCGCGACCGCCGAAGAACGGCGCGAGATTCTGGTTCACGAGCTTGCCCATCGTGTGAAGAACACCCTTGCCACCGTGCAGTCGATTGCGAGCTTGAGCTTTCGCCACAGTCAGGGGCCCGAAGCGCTGCGCCAGTTTCACGAGCGCCTTCAGGCTCTGGTGCGCGGCCACGACCTCCTGACCCGGAAGAACTGGCAGCACGCCAGCCTGTCGGAAATCGCGGAGGCCGCGATGGCGCCTTTGCATCAGGATCGCGGACATCGCGTCACAATCTCGGGACCGGAGGTCGATCTGCCGCCGACGACCGCCGTGCCGATGGCGATGATCCTGCACGAACTCTGCACCAACGCGCTCAAATACGGGTCGCTGTCGAACGAAAACGGCCGCGTCACCATTGGCTGGATGACCCGCGACGACCCGAGGGGCACGATCGTCAGCCTGATCTGGAGCGAGAGCGGAGGCCCATCCGTGACCCCGCCCGCAGAAGAAGGTTTCGGCACGCGCCTGATCACAAACCTCAGCCGGCAACTCGGCGGCGACTGCAATTTCCGCTACCCGCCCTCGGGTCTCGTCTTCCATTTGAGCATGGTGGCGCCCTCCTCCGAGCCGCGCCACCAGGCGAACGAGACACCCTCAGCGGCTGAATGAGCCGCCAACGAGGGCCTTAACCCGGTGTTGATTCAAAGTTCGTAAAAACTCCCCAACAGAATTCTCTGTGATGGCTCAGGATTTTTTGGGGACACGATGCGCAAACTTTGGTCCGTTTCCGCCCGGATAATGATCGCGATTTCACTGGTGGCGGCCGCCTCCTGCGCAGGGCTGGCCGCATTCGGCCTCTGGCGGCAAAACACGGCCGTCGATCTCGCCCTCCATCGCGAGTTGCAATCCGACTACGCGAACATGATCGGCGCCATGGAGTCCGATACGCGCGCCGTGCAGGCGGTGGCCAACACCGTGGCGAACATCCCCGAACTGAAGCCTATGATACGCGCGCAGGACCGCGCAGGTATCAACGCGCTGCTCGACAAGACACTGAAAGACATCAAGCCGCTCGGTATTGAGCTTATCACCATCCAGATACCGCCGGGAGTTGCCCTCACCCGGGTTCACAATCCGAAGGCATTCGGCGACGACGTCACTGCCCGCCGCAAGATGATCGTTCAGTCGTTCGCGACGAAAAAACCGATCGGCGGTGTCGAAGCCGGCCGCGACGTTCTCAACATCTTCGGCGCGACGCCGATTATGGACGGCGAGACCCTGCTCGGCACGGTCGACGTCGGCGCGCCGTTCGGGGAGACCTTCGTGAATTCGATGAAGTCGCGCTTCGGCGTCGATGTCGCCATCCATCAGATCAACGACGACAAGGTGCAGACTCTCGCGTCGACGGTGAAGGCCGCAACCGCCGCGCCCGCCACTCTGAAGCGCGCCCTGACAGGGGAATCCATTTTCCTCATGGGCACATTAGACGGCCAGCCGACAGCCACGACATTCGGTCCGCTCAAGAATTTCTCGGGCCAGCCTGTTGCTGTGGTCGAGATCATCCGCAACACCAGGGACTATGAAGAACTCGCCTCGAACTCCGCCAAGTGGCTCGCAGCAGGCGCTGTTGCCGCCGTCCTGATCGCGATCCTGATCGCTGCCTGGGTGGGCCGCGGATTGGCGCGCCCCATCGTCGCGCTGCAGGGCGCGATGCGCGCGATCACATCAGGCCAGCACGACGTCGTTGTGCCCGGCGGAAATCGCCGCGACGAGATCGGCTCGATGGCGCGCGCGGTCGAGGTGTTCAAGGACAGTCTGGTCGAGACCGGCCGGTTGCGGGCGGCACAGGAAGACCAGCGCATTGCCTCGGAGAAAGAACGCCGCAGCACCGTGCTCGCGCTGGCAGAGCGGTTTGAAACCGGCGTCGGCGGTGTCGTGAATGCCGTGGGCGCAGCCTCGACCGAGTTGCGCAACACCGCTGAGAGCATGGCCCGTACCGCGGAGGAAGCAACCAAGCAGACGACGGCGGTAGCCGACGCGTCCGAAGAGGCATCGGCCAATGCGCAGGCCGTCGCCGCAGCGATCGAGGAACTCAACGCCTCGATTAACGAGATCGCCCAGCAGGTCAATGAATCCGCGCAGGTTGCCGGTCATGCTGCTCAGCAAGCGAACCAGACCAACGCTGAAGTTCAGGGCCTGGCGCTCGCCGCGCAGAAGATCGGCGACGTGGTGAAACTGATCAGCGAGATCGCCGCGCAGACCAACCTGCTCGCCCTCAACGCAACCATCGAAGCGGCCCGCGCCGGCGAGGCCGGACGGGGGTTTGCGGTTGTCGCTTCCGAAGTGAAGGCGCTGGCCAGCCAGACATCGAAGGCGACCGACGAGATTTCGGCGCAGGTCGGCGCGATCCAGTCGGCAACGCGAACCTCGGTCGAAGCCATCGACGGCATCACCCGCACCATCGGCAAGGTCAACGAGATCGCGAGCGCGATTGCGTCAGCCGTCGAGGAGCAAGGCGCGGCAACCCGCGAGATCGCGCATAACGTTTCGCAAGCTGCGAAGGGCACGGGTGAAGTTTCGGCCAACATCGTCGGTGTCCGCGATGCGGCACGCGAGACCGGCGTCGCCGCCGATCAGGTCGTTTCATCCGCCGCCGAGCTTTCACAAAACGGCGAAACACTGAAGGCACAGGTCGACGCCTTCCTGCGCGAGGTCCGGGCGGCGTAAGCCGGACCGAATTTCGACGGTGATTTGAAGCCGCTCCATTCTGTGGGGCGGCTTTTTCATGTCGAGCGATCGGTCAGTGTTACGACGTTTTGCGCAACAGCCACTCACGATAGCTCTCGCCGTAGCGGTCGGCTATTTTATCAGCGGTGCTCTGCGTTGAGGCACTGTCAATCGCGGCCTGAACCGCGGTCCCCAGAACGCCCTGCCCCACGATCAACGCCACACCCAGCTTCGGATGGGCCATGATGGTGGCGCCTGTCCGTGCATCGACGAGATTTGCGTCCGCAACCATGCCATGACCGCCGCCAATCACCACGCGCTGAATTGCCGGCGAAATGGTGAAACTGCGGATGACGATGTTGAGGCGCACCGGTCGTGTGCCGTTGAGCTGACCGGCCATCGCCTTCTCGACGCCCGCCTTGATCCGCGGCGCCAGTAGACTCTGAGCATAGGCTTTCGCTTCCGGCGTATTCGTCGCCGTCGCAATCTGGTCGTCGGGGATAGCCTTTGCCGTAGCGTAGGCCCGGATGCCGTCCTCCCACTGTATGCTCGCATCGGGAGCAAAACTGACGGTGACATCCGTCAGTTTCATGCTGGAAATATCGTCTTGCGAAAGTGAATTTTTCGCGGTCACGCAACCAGCGAGCACAAACGTACCCGCAAGCACGGCGAAAAGCCGTGCCAGCCCCAAAAATCTCGACATACAGCCCCCGCCGTTTCTGTCTCTTCAGCCCAAGCGAGAAATAGGGGGAAGCGAGGGATATTGTCTACTTATAATTGTATTGCGCTGCGATCTGTTCAAAGATCACGTGCTGGGCCAAGCTCGGCCAGCAATTTCAGAACAAGAAAACTCCGGAGGCTCCATGAACGTCCACGCCACGCCAAGCGCAGCCAAGGCAACCCCTGCTCTTCCTTCAGCCAAACCGGAAGCGATCGGCCTTTCCGCGCTGCGCCTGGAGCGGATGCGCGATGCCTTCCAGCGCGAGATCGACAAGGGCACGACGCCCGGCGTGGTGTCGATGGTGGCGCGGCGCGGGCAGATCGGCTGGTTCGAGGCGCAGGGCAAGCAGGATCCCGCCGGCAGCACGGCGATGGCGCGCGACAGCATCTTCCGCATCTTCTCGATGACCAAGCCGCTGGTGTCGCTCGGCATCATGATGCTGGTCGAAGACGGTTACATCCTGCTCAACGATCCCCTCGCCAAATACATTCCGGAGTTCGCTAATCAGAAGGTCGGCGTCGAACGTAACGGCGCGATGGAATATGCGCTGCCGGTGCGGCCGATCACCATTCAGGACCTGCTGCGCCACACCTCCGGCATTTCCTACGAGATCACCGGCGCAGGCATGGTGCAGCGGATGTACGCGAAGTCGAAAGTCTTCCGCCGTGACATCACCAACGAAGAGCACGCCAAGCTGATCGCCGGCATGCCGCTGATGTGCCAGCCGGGCGCGGAATGGAATTACAGCCGCTCGACCGATATTCTCGGCCGCGTCATCGAGGTCGTCTCCGGCAAGACGCTCAGCGCTTTCCTCAGTGAGCGCATCCTCAATCCGCTTCAGATGAACGAGACCGGCTTTCACACTGCGCAGGACAACAAGTCGCGTATCGCACAGCCCTTCCCGGCCGATCCGTGGTCCGGCGACAAGGTAATGCTGTTCGATCCGCTGGAAATTCCGAAGATGGAATCCGGCGGCGGCGGACTGGTCTCCACCGCGATGGATTACGCGCGCTTCTGCCAGATGCTGCTCAGCGGCGGCGCCCTCGACGGCAATCGCGTGATCGGACGCAAGACGCTGGCCTTCATGGCGTCGAACCACCTCGCTGCAAACGTGAAGGTCGAAAGCCATCTGGTGCCAGCGGGCCATGGCTTCGGCCTCGGCTTCGCTGTGCGCACGCACGAAGGCATGGCGCCGTTCGCGGGCTCCGTCGGCCAGTATTTCTGGAGCGGCATGGCAGGCACATTCTTCTGGATCGATCCGAAGGAAGACCTGTTCGCGCTGTTCCTGAGCCAGGGTCCCGGCCAGCGCGAATACTTCCGCACGCTGGTGCGCAGCCTCGTCTACGCGGCGGTGGAATAAACCGCCGTCATTCCTGGGCAGCCCGCAGGGTTGAACCCGGAATCCAGATTCACGCAACGAGATTCCGGGCTCGCGCTGCCGCGCGCCCCGGAATGACGAATCGAAGATCAGCTAATCGTCGCGCCGCCGTCGATCACAACCGTCTGGCCGGTCATGAAGTTGCCGGCCGCCGATCCCATGAACACCGCCGCGCCTGCGATCTCATCGGGAATGCCGATGCGCAGCAGCGGCGAACGCGCGGTGGACGCTTTCAGGTTATCGGGATTGTCCCACAGCGCCTTGGCGAAATCGGTCTTGATCAGGCCCGGCGCGATGCAGTTCACGCGCACGTTGTGCGGACCGTACTCGCAGGCCAGATTGCGCGCGAGTTGCATGTCGGCGGCCTTCGAGATCGCGTAGGCGCCGAGAATGGTCGAGCCCTTCAGGCCGCCGATGGACGAGACGATGATGATCGAGCCGTCCTTGCGCGCGATCATCTGCGGCACCACCATGCTGATAAGCCAGTTGTTGGCGACGATGTTGTTGCCGAGAATCTTGCTGAACTGATCGTCGGAGATACCCGCGAGCGGCCCATAGTACGGGTTCGACGCCGCGTTGCAGACCAGCACATCGATCTTGCCGTAGGCGCGGTTGGCTTCGTCGACCAGATTCTGGAGGTTTTCCTTACTGGAGATGTTGGCGGCGACGGCGATCGCCTTGCCCTTGCCGAACTTGTCGTTGATTTCCTTCGCCACCTGATCGCACTGATCCTGCTTGCGCGACGAGATCACGACCTGCGCGCCATGCTCCACCATGCGCTCCGCGATCGCGCGGCCGATGCCTTTCGTCGAACCTGTGATGACGGCCGTCTTTCCGGTCATGTCGAACAAGGTCATGCGCTTCTCTCCCTATGCGTGCGGCGCTGCCGCTTATCGCTATCCAAGCTTGTTGGTGACTTCCGGTCCCGCCGGCTGATGCATGGCATCGTGGGCGTGGCTGGCAATCCATGGCTGCTGGTTGATCATCGGCACGCGCCAGCCGGTGTGGCCGTCGCTCGTGAGATAATCGAGCCGCGTCACCGAGCAGTTGTCGATGGTGAAAGCGAATCCGGCGCCGGCCTCAAGCCCGAGCGCATGCGCGATCGCCGCCTTGATCGGGCCGCCGTGCGAGACGCAGACGATGTCCTTGCCTGCATGCTCCGCGTTGATGCGCTTGATGCCTGCCACCGTCCGGTCGAACAGATCGTTGAAACTCTCGCCGCCCGGCGCGCGCTCGTGCGCAGGCGCGAACCAGTAGCTTGCGATCGACGCCGGACGCGCGGCGAAGAACGCGGCGCGGTTCATGCCCTGCCACTCGCCGAGATCCTGTTCGGCGAACGCCTTGTCCTGATGCATCTGATCCGGCTTCGGCAACCCTGCCGCCCAGATCGCTGCGGCGGTCTGGTGGGTGCGCTTCAGATTGCTGGAAAACCAGACGGCATCCCTCGGCAGGAATTTCGCGACACCCGCGAACACCACGCTGTCACTGCAATCGCAATCGATATCGAACTGGCCGTAGATGTTTCCGCCGTCGGTGCGAACCGGCGCGTGCCGCACCCACCACCAGCGTGTCGATGTCACCCCGGCGGGAATGGCATGCTGGACCAGAAAAGGCTTGGCGGGTGCATTCGACATCGTTTCAACTCAGATCGGCTTGCCGGCGTAAGGCATCGAGGCGGTCAGACCGCCGTCGACCGGGAAAGCCTGGCCGTTGACGTAAGACGCTTCGTCGCTGGCGAGAAACAATCCCATTGCCGCGAGTTCATGCGGCTGGCCCGGACGCTTGAGCGGATTGAGCTGGCCGATCTTGCCTTCGGTGCCACGCTCTTTCGCATTGTCGAAAATCGGTTTGGTCATGCCGGTCTCGATCAGTCCCGGGCACACCGCGTTGATGCGGACATTGGTGCCGGAGAGAGAGTATGCCGTGGTCTGCACCAGGCTGATGACACCCGCCTTGCTCGCCGCATAGGGATGACCGCTGGCATTGGCCTTGAGGCCTGCGACCGACGCGGTGCAGACGATGGCGCCATGGCCCTGCTTCACCATGTGCGGAATGGAATGCTTCACCGCGAGGAACGGCCCGATCAGATTGACGCGCAGAACTTCCTGCCAATGCTCCGGCGTCTGCTCCGCGAGCGGGATCAGACCGCCGCCGATGCCGGCATTGGCCCAGATCGCGTCGAGCTTGCCGTAAGCAGAGATCGCCTTGGCGATGAAACCCTTCACGTCATCCTCAAGGCCTGCATCTGCCATCACGGCTTCCGCGGTGCCACCTGCCTTGCGCACCTGCTCGACGGTTTCCTTGACGCCCTCGGTCTTGTCGACCGCGATCAGCTTCGCGCCTTCTTTGGTGAACATCAGCGATGCCGCGCGGCCGATGCCGCTGCCCGCGCCGGTGATGATGACAGACTTGCCCTCGAGGCGACCCATGACGTTCTCCCGATTTTTGATTTGAAGTGAGCGGACGCGCGCTGACGCGCGTCACGCCGGATTTGTTTGCGCGTCAGCTTGCGCCGGCCTTCTGGGCGTAGGCCCACGATGCCTGCGCCAGGGGAATGCGGCGCGCGGCCGACGCATCAGCCTTGGCGTTGGAGGCGGTGCCGTCCTGAATGCGCTTGGCTATGCCCTGCAAAATTCCCGCGAGCCGGAACAGGTTGTACGAGAAGTACCAGTTGAGATTCTCGATCGGCGGAACACCCGCGGCCTTGCAATAGATGGCTTCCGCCTCTTCCATGCTCGGAATATTCAGCGCCTTGAAATCGGCGCCATCGAGTCCCGGCATGACCCACTGCATCAGCAGGTAGGCGAAGTCCGCCATCGGATCGCCGAGCGTCGACAGTTCCCAATCCAGCACCGCAATAACCTTCGGCTGGGTGGGATGGAATATCATGTTGTCGATGCGATAGTCGCCATGCACGATCGACACGCGCTTCTGCGTCGGCACGGTCTTCGGCAGCCACTCGATCAGCTTTTCCATTTCCGGAATCAGATCGGTTTCGGAAGCCCGGTACTGCTTGGTCCAGCGATCGACCTGACGCGCGAAATAATTTCCCGGCTTGCCGAAGTCGCCCAGCCCGATCTTCTCCGGATCGTAACTGTGCAGCTTCGCCAGCGTCTCGATCTTCGAGGTGAAGACCGCGTGACGTTCCTTGGGCTCGAGACTCGGCAGTGTGGGATTCCAGAACACGCGCCCCTCTTCCATCGACATGATGTAGAAGGCCGCGCCGATCACCGTGTCGTCCATGCAGAGCGCGTAAGCGCGCGCCACCGGAAAACCCTGCGCATGCAGGGCGGCGATCACCTTGAATTCGCGATCCACGGCGTGAGCCGACGGCAGAAGTTTGCCGAACGGCTTGCGCCGCATCACGTAGGATTTTGTCGGCGTATTGAGCCGGTAGGTCGGATTCGACTGACCGCCCTTGAATTGAAGAACGGTCAAAGGACCTTGATAGCCCTCGACATTCTCACGCATCCAGGCATCGAGACGAACGTCATCGATCCGATGACGTTCCTCGACTTCCATTGTGCCTGAGTAATCCTCGTCTTGCCTTACCTGCTCAGCCACGACGTCTCCCAATCTCTTCTATTTCAGTTAGTGATTGGAATACTTCCGAAGCTCAAGCCGTGCAATGGCCCGGTTGTGAACCTCGTCGGGTCCGTCCGCCAGACGCAGCGTGCGGATGCCGGCGTAGGACTTCGCGAGACCGGCTTCGTCGGACACACCCGCGGCACCGAATGCCTGGATCGCATCGTCGATGATCTTGAGCGCGACGTTCGGCGCCGCGACCTTGATCATGGCGATTTCGGTCTGCGCAGCCTTGTTGCCGACCTTGTCCATCATGTCCGCCGCCTTGAGGCAGAGCAGACGGGTCATTTCGATGTTGGTGCGCGCTTCGCCGATACGCTGTTCCCACACCGACTGCTCGATGATCTTCTTGCCGAACGCGGTACGCGACGACAGACGCTTGACCATCTTCTCGAGCGCCTCTTCGGCGGCGCCGATGGTGCGCATGCAGTGGTGGATGCGGCCCGGACCGAGGCGGCCCTGCGCGATTTCGAAGCCGCGGCCTTCGCCGAGCAGAATGTTGCTGGCCGGCACGCGCACGTTCTCGAGCAGGATCTGCGCATGGCCGTGCGGCGCGTCGTCGAAGCCGAACACCGGCAGCATCTTTTCAATCGTGATGCCGGGCGTGTCGAGCGGAACGAGAATCTGCGACTGCTGCTGGTGGCGGGCGGCGGTCGGATCAGTCTTGCCCATCAGGATCGCGATCTTGCAGCGCGGATCGCCGGCGCCCGACGACCACCACTTGCGTCCGTTGATCACATAGTGATCGCCGTCGCGCTTGATGCTGGTTTCGATGTTGGTCGCGTCGGACGAAGCGACGGCAGGTTCGGTCATCAGGAACGCCGAGCGGATTTCGCCGTTCATCAGCGGCTTCAGCCACTGGCGCTTCTGCTCTTTGGTGCCGTACCGCATGAACACTTCCATGTTGCCGGTATCTGGCGCCGAGCAGTTGAACACTTCGGAGGCCCAGTAGAAGTGGCCCATCTGCTCCGCGAGCGGCGCGTATTCGAGGTTGGTCAAGCCCGCGCCGCGGAATTCGTCGTCTTCATGCTCGTTCGGCGGCATGAACATGTTCCAGAGGCCTTCGGCCTTCGCCTTCTTCTTGAGGTCTTCGAGGACCGGAATCACTTTCCAGCGATCACCCTTCGCATCCTGTTCCTTGTAGATCGGGGCGGCCGGGCGAACATGCTTGTCCATGAACGCAATAACGCGGTTGCGCCACTCGGTCTGACGCGCGGACATTGTGAAATCCATAGGACGATCCTCTCTTGTTGTTAGTTAACGATGGTCTTGCAACACTCGCGACCACCTGTCCACCCGGACATCAACGTCAGCAATGTTGACGTTGTCTGATCCTCGCGTGAACGGCTTGCCGCGCTGCAATCTTGCTGCTAGGTTGATTTCATACATTTGTTTGAATGACAAGTGACAATCAAACAAATGTTTGATATGATTTTGCAGCGCGGAACAGCTTTTCCGCATTTGCATGGCATCTCTCACTTTGCATGGCTTCTATGTCGAGCGACCAAACGAAAACCGCCATTCTCACCGCCGCCGAAATGCTCTGGGCAGAGCGTAGTTTCGGCGAAGTCACGATGCGTGACATCGTGGCCGCCGCCGGCGTCAATCTGGCCGCGGTGAACTATCATTTCGGCTCCAAGGACGAATTGCTCGCCGAACTGTTCATCAGCCGCACCACGGTGCTGAACCGCGAGCGGTTCGCCGAACTGAAAGCCGCGGAGCTGGAAGGCGGCGGCCGTCCGAGTGTCGAGGCGATTTTGCGCGCGCTGGTTGGTCCGCCGCTGCGGTGGTGCCTCAGCCCCGACCTGCAGCGCTCGGCCGCCGCCCGCTTCATGACCCGCGCCTCGGTCGAGACCGTGCCGCCGATCAAGAAGATCGTGGATAAGGAATTCCGCCACCTGCAGCGATTTGCGACGGCACTGCGCCTCGCCCTGCCCCATCGCGACGAAGTCGATATCTACTGGGGCCTGCACTTCGCGCTGGCGATGATCCGGCAGACCGTGACCGACAGCGAGCGGTTGAAGAAGCTGTCAGGAGGATTGTGCGACTTGAATGATGTCGACGACATCATCCGGCGGATTGTATCGACCGCGAAAGACGCACTGGTCGGCGGCGCCGATGCCGCGACGCCTCTTGTTCGCGCGTCAGGCTTTCGAAAATCCTGATCGCGGCAGATCTGGCCGGGTGACATTCCGGCGACAGCCGGTAAACAGCATTACCAAAATGAAAGAGGTGCGACGGAGACCGCCGCACCTCGCATTTTTTCAACTCGCGTGAGCGAGCAGCCGATCAGTACGGGCAGATCGTCCGGCCCCAGCGCGGGCTCCAGTAGCAGCCTGGAGCGATGAAGCCATAGCCGTAACCGCGGCCACGATAGTATCCGCGACCGCGACCCCAGCCACGACCCCAACCGCCGCCACGGCCGCGGCCAATACCCCGTCCACCACCGCGACCGCCACCGCCACGACCACGGGCTTCCGCCGAGGTCGACGTCGAGGTCGCGACAACGAACGACGTGCCGATGAAGCTGATCGAATAGACCAGCACCAACGCTGCCGCCGCCAGGGCACGTTTGAAGAAGTTCGAACGTGTCTTGATCTGAGTCATAAAGAGAACCTCCATTTCCGGAAACGCCGTGGAGCACTTCCGCGTATTCAACTCGCGAGCCTGCGTCCCGTTCAGGCACGTTCGGAAAATAGATAGTCAAAAACAAGACTACTCTACACGATTCATCCGGTAACAGATTAGGATCATCCCGCCTCGCCGGTCAATGCATCGCACGTCACGCTATTCTGAGTACGTCCCGCTTCCTGCTGAACCGTTGTTCATCATGCTGAACGAAATATCTTCGCAATTGCGAGACACGTTTGAACCATCCGAACTTTTTCCGTCACCAAGCGTTTAAGCCCGCCGCTCCGAAAGTTGGTCCATGCCCAAAACACACATTTACGTTCTCGGCCTCAACACCTACGACCACGACGTGAGCGCCTGTCTGCTGCGGGATGGCGAAATCGCTTACGCGATCGCCAAGGAGCGCATCACCCGCGAGAAGCACGCCAGCGGCTTCTACAAGGAAGTCATCGACTACTGCCTCGAAGCCGAAGGCATCACCCTCGACGACGTCGATCTGGTGGTCCGCAACTGTTACATCCTGCCGGTTCCTGAAATGGAGGACCGCCTGCTCTACCAGGACCTGCCGGGCTTCCTGCCGGAATACGAGAGAGCGGATGCCAAGAGCCATCCCTACTTCCTGTCGCGCTCCGACAAGATGGTGTCGATCTCCCATCACCTCGCCCACGCCTACAGCGCGTTCGCCGTCTCCCCCTTCGAGGAAGGCGCGATCATGATTGTCGACGGCGTCGGCAGCTATCGCTCCGACGTCAATGAGCCGTTTCCCGCCACAGACACCGCGACGCCGTTGGCGCGCGAGTCGGAGAGCTACTACAAATTCTCGGGCGAGAAGCTCGAATGCCTCAAGAAGGTCTGGATGGAGCCCGATCGCGGCTTCCTTAGCGACGAATTCTACAACATGCCCGGCCTCGGCGCGCTCTACAGCCGCGCATCGACCTACATCTTCGGCGACTGGAACAAGTGCGGCGAGCTGATGGGCCTCGCCCCTTACGGACGGCACGGCAACGTCAAGCCGCTGATGCAGATCAAGGACAACGTCCTCACCGTTCCGCGCTGGACCTCCGAGCTGAACAAACCCTACATCGCGGACAGCGGCGAGAAGTGGGAGACCAGCCCGCTGATGAAGCACTGGGAGGATCTCGCCTGGCGCGTTCAGGACGATACCGAGAAGGTGCTGCTCGCCCGCGCGGCGTGGCTGCGCGAAACCACGGGTGCGAAAAATCTATGCATCGCGGGCGGTGTGGCGCTGAACTGCGTCGCCAACGGCCGCGTTGCCCGCGAGTCGGGCTTCGAGAATGTCTGGATTCAGCCGGCCGCAGGCGATGACGGCATCGCGATCGGCTGCGCCTATTACGGCTGGCTGGAAATCCTCAAGCAACCGCGTTCATTTGTGATGGATCATTCCTATGTCGGCCGCCGCTATTCCGATCAGGAGGTGAGCGACGCGATCTCAAAACCGCTCGTCAGCATTCAGACGACGCGAACGAAAAGCGACAACATCGCTCGCGATACCGCAAAACTGCTCGCCGACCAGAAGGTGATCGGCTGGTTTCAGGACCGCTCGGAGTTCGGCCCGCGCGCGCTGGGCAATCGCAGCCTGCTGGCCGATCCGCGCAAGCCCGAGATGAAGGACATCCTGAACAGCCGGGTGAAGCATCGCCAGCCGTTCCGCCCCTTCGCACCGATCGTTCTCTACGAGCGCGCGAAGGACATCTTCGAGGGCGAGGAAGACTCGCCCTTCATGCTGATCGCCAAGAACGTCCGCCCCGAATGGCGCAACAGGATTCCCGCCATCGTCCATGTCGACGGCACGGCGCGGGTGCAGACGGTTCGCGAGGAAACCAATCCGACACTCTACCGGCTGCTGAAGGAGTTCGACGCCCTCACCGGCGTGCCGGTCCTCATCAACACGTCGTTCAACGTCAAGGGCGAGCCGATCATCGAGACCCCGCGCGACGCCGTGATCTGCTTCCTGACCACCGGCATCGATCACCTCGTGATGCACGACACGCTGGTGTCGAAGAACGCGATGCACAAGATCGTCGGGCCGCTGGTGAATACCTATACCGATGTCGCAACGATGGTGATGGCGAACATGAAGCCTGCATGACGCCCGGCCCGGCCGGCCTGTGCGTTTGTGCCCTGCGGTAACGGGCGCCAGCCGGACGTATCGATTGCGCCCTCCGGATTCCGTCCTAGTATGACGGGGCGTAACCGGTGCCGGACGGCTGGGCTGCACTATGACAATTGAGAAATGTATCAACGAGTATGACGCCTCGGAGATGATTTTCGAGGAAGGATCGACCGGCCGCGAGCTGTTCGTGGTGCTCGACGGCAAGGTCGACATTGTCAAGAATTCCGGGGCAGACAGAACTGTCATCGTCACCCTCGGCAAGGGTGAATTCTTCGGAGAAATGGCCGTTATCGACGGCTCCGCGCGCTCAGCCAGTGCCGTTGCCGCCATCGCCGGCACCCGTGTGATGCGGATCAATCACGCCCGCTTCGTTTATCTCGTCAGCCAGCAGCCGGCCTTCGCGCTGATGATCATGGATGCGCTGAGCAAACGGCTGCGGGCCTCCAATGCCGTCAACTTCAGGACCGCGGCGCCATGAGCGACCGGAAACCCTCGCCCTTTCCGATTCTTCTCAGCAACGACGTCTGCTCCCTGATCCAGGCCGCCGAAGACGTCTATCAGATCCGGTTCAAGAACCGCGCCGCCAACGCCTATCTGGTCCGCGGCAGCAAGCGGACCATCATGATCGATGTCGGCCTGTCTTCGAACTATCCGCATCTGCTGGAATGCCTTCAGCACCTTGGCATCAAGCCTGCTGACATCGACATGGTCGTGCTGAGCCATGAGCATCTCGACCATATCGGCGCCGCGTATCATTTCAACGGCAGGACAATCATCGCCGCCCATCGCCTGGCCGCGAACAAGATCATGCTGCGCGACGACTTCTCGATGCTGCGCAAGATGTTCAACGAGCCGAATGTGCCGATCGACATCGACATCTGGCTTGAGGAAGGCAACCTGATCGACCTCGGCAACTTCCGGCTGAATGTGATGTACACCCCGGGCCACACCTCGGCGTGCATCAGCCTGTTCGATCAGGACAAGGGGCTGCTGTTCGCCGCCGACACCCTGATGCCCGGAGGCGTCATGGGCGGCGTGTTCGGATCGGGAAGCATCGCCGACTACATCCAGTCGCTGGAACGGCTGAAGGGACTGGACTCGAAAATCCTGCTGTCCGGCCATGGCCGCCTGTCGGACACCCCTCATGACGACGTGAGGATCGCGATTCAGCGATCTCACGCGCTGCTGTCCGACACGGCCCAACTGTTCGACGCTCTCGACGCGCGCGCGAACTTCGACCCGATCATGCAATCGGTGCGCGACCTCAACAAGCTTGATGACTCGTGAGGTGGGCTCAGACCGTTGCCGGTATCAATTTAAGGAAGGTTTGGAGCGGGTGAAGGGAATCGAACCCTCGTATTCAGCTTGGAAGTCAGAAAATTCTGAAGTGCGTTCAACGGCCATTCTGACATTTTGCAGCTTTTTGACCCATTGAGATCATTACAGAATTTCGCGTTGTCAGAATAGCAATTACGCGTCGCACGATAGCGAACCGTTTGGCCACGACTGAGGCGGCTCAAGAGCGGCTCCCCCGTGCGTCATATCCATCCTGGACGATGCGTTGACCTCGCCGACCTTCGCGCTGCAACCGCAAGGTTCGAGCAGGAATGAATCGGGAGCCTCGTCATATTTCTGGTCCGCGCAACCGCCAACGGCCCCCCAGTCCGGCACTTTAATTACAAAGCTTTTCAAGTCAGCCTCAAGACAGGGTATCAAAGTCTCGATTGAAAGCTATCTATCGAACTCGGAATTGGTAACTCTGATGGCATCACAACCTGCACGATGACCATGCGCGGTCGGCCCACAGTGCTCACCGTGCTGGCTCAACGCGGGTGGGTCCAACATCGCGCGGCTGACTCTGGCAGCGACGCTATGCTGAACGAGATCCGGTGGCTTGGCGACAGCCTGGGGATGCGCGCACTTGGACGCGCCCGCGCGCTTGAGGAGGTCGTTCAGCCACAAAGAAGTCCAGAGGCTCATCCGCGTTCCTTGAGCGCGCGATATGGCCTAGATGCCCTGCCTTTGCACGTCGAGCTTAGCCATCGACCGAGGCCGTGCAGGTACCTTCTCTTGGGGTGTCTGGCGCCAGGTGCTCCGCGCGCTACCACGATGCTGCTCGACTGGCGAAGCCTTGCCTTCTCCTCAGACGACTTTCAGCTCCTCGAAAGCGCCCCTGTTCTCGTGCGAACTGGGCGCCGCTCTTTCTATTCGACCATCCTGTCTTCCGATCGGACGTTTCTCCGATATGACCCTGCTTGTGTTGAAGGCGTCGAGCAGCGCGGCCGCTCCGCGTTGCAACTTCTGGCGCGTCGACTTTCGCTCGCCTCATCCGAAAACCACGAATGGCGCCAAGACGACATTTTGATTATCGACAACTGGCGCGTCCTGCACGGACGCGGCCCTTCCCAGCTCAACTCGGGCCGGAGCCTAGCAAGGATTCTGATCGATGCCTGACGACGTCTTCATTGCAATCAGCGGCGAAGCTCTCCATTCCAAATCCAAAGTTTACGTGAGCCGCGCACTAGCGAGAAAAAGCCTCGGGGATCTCGACGAATACCAACTATGGGCTTCCCTGGCGCTCGAGCTGCTCGGAAAAGCTGCGCTCGCTCGCAAGCATCCTAGCCTCATCGTCGATCCCACACACTGGCAGTCGATGTTCGTCGCCGCCGGCATCAACGTGACAACTGACGTCAAGACGATCACCGCGAAGACACTATTCGAACGCCTAGCTCACCTTGTGCCGCGGTTCGATAAAACGATTCAGAAATTCTGCGAAGGCATTGCGGAACGTCGCAACGCTGAGCTTCATTCCGCCGATCTGCCATTTCGCGCCATGCGGCTTGACGCCTGGGAGGCGCGTTATTGGCACGCCTGCGATACCGTTCTTCAGGAGATGGGCTCGTCGTTAGAACATTGGCTAGGAGCGACCGACGCCAAAGCTCCTCGCCGATTGCTCGACGAAGCAGCGAACGCTATCGACGCAGCGGTGAAACTGCGCGTGAACGCTGCTAGGGACAAATTCAAAGCGTTAAAGAAATCCGTAAGGGATCGCCTTGCCGCGGAAGCTACATTGCGAGAGCCCCAGCATCAGGCAGCCCTTTTCAGAGATCGTTTCGACGAGGTGTGGGTTGAAACCTGCCCCTCATGTGGGTGCCGTGCATTCATGACAGGGGAACAGACTGGCGAGGATATCAGCGAAGAGCGCGATGAATATGCCGTTTGGGAAATCGTCGACCGTGAATTTATCGGCGAGGAGTTTCGCTGTCCGACTTGCGAATTGTCACTTATAGGAAGCGACGAGATCAAGGCAACTGGCCTCAGCTATGTCCATGAGGACCAGCAAGAGCGGGAGCTCCAGTACGAACCTGACTATGGAAATGACTAGCAACTCAACGCGAACGGGCTGTACGATGCATTTTCGCCAGTCCACAGCACATTACCAGCCGGTGCGCAATGTCTGGCACCCGTCTGCTTGTATAAGATGCTCAGATATTGATACCCACAAACCTCGAAAGGAGATTGTGATCACCGGCGTCGGCAGCCCGCAAAGCTGCAATGTAGCTGTTGCGCCGCTCGTTGTCGCTTTGCAGATCGTGACCGGCAGCCCAATCGATCGGCGGTTGTTTTAATCGCTCGGCAAGGTAGATGTCAGCGGCGATGCGGGCATGGCGACCATTGCCGTTCGCAAACGGATGAATTTGAACCAACCGGTGATGAAAACGCGCCGCAGCTTCGAGCGGCAGATAAGTGCCATGTTCAGCCCAATATCGCGCGTCGTCCAACAACATTCGAAGCTGCACTTGGATCTGAAGCGGATCTACTCCGATATTAGTCTCTCGCTCGCGAAATTGCCCTGCCCAATTCCACACTTCGCCGAATAATCGCCGGTGTAGTTCCAACATGAATTGTTCAGTCAGGATATCGCTCTTGCGACGGCGACCAATCCAAAGCAACCCGCTTTGAACGTTGGCTTGCTCCAATTCATTTAGCTGTTCGCGCGTTGTGACGTGCCCGAATTTGAGTCCTTCCATCTGAGCTGGGTCGACGGGTGTCGCACCTTCGGGCTCGTTGGAGATTGAATTCATTAGTCGGCGGCCCAAAAGTCAGCCGGCATGGTGTGCATTAGCTCGCTAGCGATGCGCTCTATTTCCTCCTTATTTTTCGCCACCGACAGAGACTGTCGCTCCAAAGCCATATGTGTGCTGGCTTTATTGACTAGGGCTACGGCTTTTCGGTGGGCTTGGGCTTTAATGGCGTTCTCGATGGAAGCATCCTGGGGAACGATCGCGTAGACAAAACGGCAACCCATCGCCTCAGCCATTGACTGCATAGTTTTTAGGGTTACGCCCCCAGAAAGTTCTGCATGTTCGGCTTGAGACACGCGAGCGCGAGTGACACGGAGACGGCGAGCAAGTTGTGCGGCCGACATTCCGAGTGCCGTGCGGGTAGTTGCAATCCAGCCCTCAGACGGGCGGCTGAGCTGCTTGTCGACCGCGGCGGCCGCCCGATCTACAATTTCACGATATTGCTTTATTGCGAGGTGTTTGACGCTCATATTGTCAACTTATTTGTTTACATGAGAGCTTAGATGTCAATGTATAACTATACGTTCCTGTTGAAACGTCAACTTATATATTGACATTCTGTGGCAGAACGTCAGTATTTTGCTTAAGATTCGATTTTTTCCATGACGAGGAACTCGCCAGCGCTTTACTCTTCGGGCGAGTGTTCATTTTCTTCAACTTCGGGGCGTATCCAGCTAACGCCTTGTCGCGCGTCGATCCCCCGAAACGAACTTAATGACTTCTGAAGGACCGCATGAGCCTGGTCGAGCTTGAAAAGCCCTTGAAGACGGCCGCGGCTGGTCAATACCTCGGCTATTCGCTGCAGCAGCTCCGCCTATGCCATCACCTACTTCGGGTTCCCGATGGCGACGTCGTTTCCCTTGAGTATTTCGACGATGTCGCCGTGCATCGAGCGGATGGGACTGTACTCTTAGAGCAGATCAAAAGCGCGATCGATGGCAATCCAGCGGCCGACCGCTCAGACGATCTCTGGAAGACGTTTGCCAATTGGGCTGACCGTTGCGTCGCCAAAACGATCGCACCAGAGACGACTGATTTTAGATTGTATATTGTCTCCGCCAAGACGGGAGATTTGGTTCACGAGCTCCACGCCGCGGCAACGCCGGAAGGCGCAGCAGAGGCGCTGAAGAAAATCAAGAAACTAATCAATACTAAGAAACCCAACGCGGGATGTAGTCCTCATATTCTGCGTTTCCTGGAAGCCGGCGAAGATATCTGCAGCGTAATTATTAGGCGCTTCCAGCTGGTAATTGATGCCGATCCAGTGGAGGGAATACGCGAACTGCTTCGCGCTGGAATCCCCGCCGAGGCATTGGACGACCTCTGTGCCGCCGCCATCGGAATGGCGCGGGATCGCATCGACAAATTAATCCGCGACAAACAACTTCCCCTCATCTTGGCGACGGTTTTTCGACAGAGCTTTCAAACATTCAGCCGGCGTTCCAACTTGACCAATCTGTTGGTTTCGACCGCGCCAGAGCCCTCATCGGAAACGATTACTGCGCTGGTCGACAGCGCTCCGGTATTCGTTCGCCAATTGGAAGCTGTCGACGCCACGTCCGACATGCTTGTTACAGCCGTAAGCGATTTCCTCAAAACGACGGCGGATAAAGTGCATTGGGCTGACGATGGTCGAATCATTGACGACAGTCTGAACGATCTCGACAGACAGCTTGAGCGACAACATAAAATTGCAAGGGATGAGATCGAGGACGTTCAATCCTCGCTTAGCGAACCAGCAAGGGGGCGCGCGCTCTATCGCAAATGTGCGGCGACTACCCTTCCTCTCGATGGTCAGACCCTACCCTCGCATTTTATCGCGGGAGCCTACAATTGTTTAGCCGACGGCCGCCGTCTCGGGTGGCACCCTCAATATCAAACGCTGTTCCCCCCGGAATGAGGCCGCTGTGTCGGATTTGGAACTATCACCAGTCGCTTTGGTACAAAACCCCGCCTTCGGTGCGCAGCTTCTGTGGAATTTTGGTCGTGGATATCAGGCCGAAAAGGTGGGCGATCTACCACCATTGACGCCCTTTTTTCTTGTTCTGCCGCTGCTTCTGCATAAGCCAACCCTGAATATCATACGGTCGACAAACCAGAGTTCTGGTCTCAGCAAATTCGTTGCAAAGCTTAGCGACCATCGCGAGCAACTTCTCGCCATTCATGATCGAGCCATGGCAATGCGTTTGTTGACACTCGAGTCCGTCGCTGCCGGCATTGCAAGCAGCCTGCTGCATGTGGATTACGAAACAGCAGCCGTGAGATCAAATGATGCGAAGCCACCACTCTCTCCCGAACGTGTGAAGTATCATGTGACGAACGCAGAAAAGCTCGGCCGTTGGTTTGCGCGCCTCCCCATCGGACAAGCGTTTGCATTATTGCAGGTCGTGCCCTGATGCATTTCCAGATCCGTAAACTCATCTTATGGTCGAAGGCCGGACATGCTCCGCGAATTCTTGAATTCGAACCAGGGATGGTCAATGTAATCAGTGGAGCATCGAAAACCGGTAAATCCGCTGTCATTCCCATAATTGACTACTGCTTAGCGTCGGGAAAATGCGGAATTCCCGTTGGCACGATCCGAAACACCTGTTCGTGGTTTGGAATCGTCATCGACACGATGGTTGGCCAGAAGCTTTTGGCTCGACGTGAGCCTGGCGAAGCCCGACAAACCGGGGATATGTTTCTTCTTGAGGGTGACGCAGTCGAGGTTCCGACAGACACGCCGGAAAAAAACACAACCGCCGATTCGGTGAAGCGAATGCTCGACGAACTGGCTGGATTGTCGCAACTACGCCTGAATCCAGACACCGAAGTCGGCTACAATGCCCGCGTCAGCTTCCGGGATCTTGTCGCATTCACGTTTCAGCCACAGTACGTCGTTGCTAACCCAATGGTGCTGTTCTTCAACGCCGATACAACAGAACATCGCGAAAAGCTCAAAGCTATCTTTCCCTATGTTCTCGGCGCGCTAACACCCGAAATGCTTGCGGCGCGCTGGGAAATCGAGAGACTGCAAAAAGATCTCCGGCGGAAAGAAGCAGCGTTGGAATCGGTGAAGAAGGCGGTATCCGCTTGGCAGATCGAGACCCAAGCATGGGTACGCAATGCCATCGAGCTTGGTTTGCTTCCTGTCGGCACTCAGATTCCTGCGGAGTGGATCAATATCATTGATCTTTTAAGACGTGCTGCCGGGGCGAATACAAGAACAGCGTTTACGTCGCTGGATTCAATCGACCCGACATTGCAGCAGTTGGGAGCACTTCGGCAGGAAGAGAATGAAGCCGCCGCAGAGCTTGCTGAGCGCAGACAACGGCTAAGTGAGATCCAACGGCTACTAAACAACAGCGAAGACTACGGTTCCGCTGTCCGCATTCAGCGTGACCGTTTGGATATCGCCGGCTGGCTTCGCACCCGAACGCAAGATTCAGATGATCCACTTGTCACGCTAGGCGACGGGGGCAGAGATAAGCTCGATACATTGGCGCAGGCGTTGGCGGGCCTAGACGTTCAAATTCGGACGCAGCCGGGCCTTTCGGATGCATTCGACAGAGAGAGACTACGGTTGAGAGCCGAAGTTGAAGCAGCAACAGCTAGGTTGGCGAACGCACGGCAGACGATTGCCCTGCTCGAGCAACGATCGGAACAGGTCCGTGCAGCAACCTACCGGCAGGACCGCATTGAGCGGTTCGTTGGCCGGCTGGAACAAGCCTTACAATCCTTCGATAGAGCGGACGACAATTCCGAGCTCGCTGAGGAAGTCGCTGGTATCAGGGAGCAGATTGAACAACTACGTGCGATTTATTCGGAAACTCAGGTCTCCCGAAAGACACAAAATGCCCTGCGGCAAATCGAAAACATCGCAGCCACGATTATTCCGACGCTCGATGCCGAATGGCCCAATGCCCCAATACAACTTGTGATCAATGATTTAACAATCAAAGTCATACATACTGAGAGAGAGGACTATTTGTGGGAAATAGGTAGCGGCGCGAACTGGCTCGCGTATCACGTTGCTGTCACAATGGCGCTCCAACGCTTCTTCATTGAAACGCCCCATCACCCGGTCCCAGGATTGGCAATCTACGATCAACCCAGTCAGGTTTACTTCCCAAGAGGATTTGCTTCTGCCGAATATGAAGATCGACCCGGTCGTACTCGTGATGAAGACATCGCCGCTGTAAGAGCGGTGTTCGAAGCTTTGGGTCGAGAAGCTATCCGGGCCAAAGGGCAACTTCAAGTAATCGTCTTGGATCATGCCGGACCAGATGTATGGGGCGAAATTGAAGGGGTCACGCTCGCGCACGAATGGCGCAACGACCAAAAGCTCGTCCCGCCAGGCTGGTTAGACGGCACCACCGCTTCAACCACCTAGTCATCTGTTTTCATCGGGCCGACTTTTGCGAACACTATCTGCGGCCTAATGTGTTGCAGTCAGACACGTCTATGGGATTGTTCCCGAATCGGTCGAAGGACTCGAAAGACGGGAAATCGCAAGGACTGTACTTCGTATTTTATCGCCCCAAAATCTCCCAAAGTCGCCCTCGACTGAGTCGTGCCATGGCCGAAATCCAATTGTCTGATCCGTCAGTCTGGCAGTCCCGCGCAGCGCAAGCACGGCGTATCGCGAGCATGCTGCTCGGCCACGACGCGGAAATGGTCGAGACTTATGCCCGGGAATGCGAAGAGCAAGGCCGGAACGCCTCCGCGAGGGCGAGATATTCCCTTTCCCTCGTACCGGTCGATTCAAATCGCGTCGGGCGTCTAACCCCGGGCCGATCAACGGCCGGCACGCGCGCGGCTTAGCCCTCATAATTCCGATCATTGTTGGGAGCGAGTGACCGTGGCCCGGTGACTCCGCCAATTACCTGTTTTCATACGCCATCCTACGACCGCCATCTGATCCTTGTTGCGTCCGCCCGGATCATGCCTTTTCTAATCATCCCCACGACGGGATCGCCATCGGCGGTCTCAAACGGTGGGGACCGGGGTGGCAAACCAATCCAATCGATCCGAAGCGACGCAACGTGGCGCGCGCATGCTGCGCACGGCGCTCGGGCCTGCGATCACCGCGTGGCTGGAGGAGCCTTCCGTCGTCGAGGTGATGCTCAACCCCGACGGCCGGCTTTGGATCGATCGGTTGAAGGGTGGACTGGAAGACACCGGCGAGCGGCTGTCGCCGGCTGATGGCGAGCGCATCGTGCGCCTGGTTGCGCATCACGTCGGCGCCGAAGTCCATCCGGGTTCGCCGCGCGTCTCTGCCGAATTGCCAGAGACTGGTGAGCGGTTCGAAGGCTTGATCCCGCCGGTCGTCGCCGCACCGACGTTTGCGATCCGCAAGCCAGCGGTTGCGGTGTTCACCCTCGAGGACTACGTCGCGGCCGGCATCATGCAGCCGAGGCAGGCCGATCTGCTGCGCCTCGCAGTCCAGAAGCGAAAGAACGTCCTGGTCGCCGGCGGCACCTCGACCGGCAAGACCACACTGGTCAACGCATTACTCGCGGAGGTCGCCAAGACGTCAGACCGCGTGGTGCTGATTGAGGATACCCGCGAGCTGCAATGCGCGGCACCGAACCTCGTGGCGCTGCGCACCAAGGATGGCGTCGCGTCGCTCTCCGATCTGGTGCGTTCTTCATTGCGGCTGCGGCCAGACCGAATCCCCGTTGGCGAAGTGCGCGGCGCCGAGGCGCTGGAGCTGCTCAAAGCCTGGGGAACCGGCCATCCCGGCGGCATCGGCACCATTCACGCGGGCTCGGCCATCGGCGCGCTGCGCCGTCTCGAACAACTGATCCAGGAAGCGGTCATCACCGTGCCGCGCGCGCTGATCGCGGAGACCATCAATCTCATCGTCGTCCTCGAAGGCCGCGGCTCGCAACGACGCGTCGCCGAACTGGCCGCGGTCCGTGAGCTGTCGCCTGCCGGCGACTACGTCCTCCTCTCAAGCAATCCCGAAACCATCCCCGAAAGTGACCGGTCATGATCGTCCATCGCGCTCGTCCGTCGCATCGTCTCACCCTTGCGGCAGTCCTAGTCGCCCTCACCACACTGCCGGCATACGCGGCCGGCTCCAACATGCCGTGGGAGCAACCGCTCAATCAGATCCTGCAATCGGTCGAGGGGCCGGTCTCCAAGATCATCGCGGTGATCATCATCGTCACCACCGGTCTCACTCTTGCCTTCGGCGACACATCCGGCGGCTTCCGGCGGCTGATCCAGATCGTGTTCGGGTTGTCGATTGCCTTCGCGGCGTCGAGTTTCTTCCTGTCGTTCTTCTCGTTCGGCGGGGGAGCGGTGATCTGATGGCCGACATCGTCGAACCCGTCCCCGGCTTTTACGCGCCCGTGCATCGCTCCTTGAGCGATCCGATCCTGCTCGGCGGCGCGCCGCGCACGGTCGCCATCGCCAACGGCACGCTCGCCGCCGCGATCGGCCTCGGTCTGCGTCTATGGATTCCGGGACTTCTGCTGTGGGCGATCGGACACGCGGCCGCGGTCTGGGCGGCCAAGCGCGACGCGCAATTCGTCGACGTGGTGCGACGTCACCTGCGCTACCCCGCGCATTTTGGAGGGTGAGCGCGATGATGAACCTCTCAGAATATCGCAAGCGCCCTGCTCTCTTAGCCGACTTCCTGCCTTGGGCCGCACTGATCGCGCCCGGCGTCGTGCTCAACAAGGACGGCAGCTTCCAGCGCACCGCGCGGTTTCGCGGACCAGATCTGGATTCCGCGACACCTTCAGAACTCGTCGGTACGACCGCGCGTCTCAACAACGCGTTGCGACGTCTGGGCTCCGGCTGGGCGATCTTCGTCGAGGCGCAGCGCAACGCCGCCAACCGCTATCCCGACAGCCGCTTCCCCGACCCCGTCTCGGCGCTGGTCGATGCCGAACGCCGGGCACAATTCGAGGAGCAAGAAGCGCATTTCGAGAGCGCGTATTTCCTGACGCTGTGCTGGCTGCCCCCGGCGGAAGACGCCGCGCGCGCCGAAGCCTGGCTCTATGAAGGGCGCGAGCGCGGCGGCGTCGACGGTCACGAGGTGCTGCGCGGCTTCATCGATCGCACCGGACGCGTGTTGCAACTGATCGAAGGCTTCGTGCCGGACGCGGCCTGGCTCGATGATAGCGAGACGCTGACCTACCTGCACGCCTGCATCTCGACCAAGCGCCATCGCGTCCGAGTGCCCGAGATTCCGATGCAGCTCGATGCGCTGCTGGTCGATGAACCGATGGCGGGCGGTCTCGAACCGCGATTGGGATCGCAGCATCTGCGCACGCTGAGCGTTATCGGATTCCCGACCGCGACCTTCCCCGGCGTGCTCGACGAGTTGAACCAACTCGCGTTTCCGTATCGCTGGTCGACGCGGGCGATCATGCTCGACAAGACCGACGCCACGAAGTTGCTCACCAAGATCCGCCGGCAGTGGTTCGCCAAGCGCAAATCGGTCGCGGCCATTCTGAAGGAGGTGATGACCAACGAGGCCTCGACACTTCTTGACACCGACGCGGCCAATAAGGCCGCCGATGCCGACGCCGCCTTGCAAGAACTCGGCAGCGACATGATCGGCCAGGCCTACGTCACCGCGACGATCACGGTGTGGGATGCCGATCCGCGCACCGCTGACGAGAAGCTACGGCTGGTCGAAAAGGTGATCCAAGGCCGGGACTTCACCTGCATCGTCGAGACCGTGAATGCAATCGAAGCCTGGCTCGGCTCCCTGCCCGGCCATGTCTACGCCAATGTCCGGCAGCCGCCGGTCTCCACCCTCAATCTCGCCCATATGATCCCGCTCTCGGCGGTATGGGCGGGACCGGAACGGGACGAGCACCTCGGTGCACCCCCGCTGTTCTTTGCCAAGACCGAAGGCGCGACCCCGTTCCGGTTCTCTATCCACGTTGGCGATGTCGGCCATACCCTGATCGTCGGTCCGACCGGCGCTGGCAAGTCCGTGCTGCTGGCGCTGATGGCGCTACAGTTCCGCCGCTACGCGCACAGCCAGATCTTCGCGTTCGATTTCGGCGGCAGCATACGTGCCGCGGCGATCGCGATGGGCGGCGACTGGCACGATCTCGGCGGTGCTCTCTCCGATGACAGCGCGATGTCGGTGACCTTGCAACCGCTGGCCGCGATCGACGATGCCGCTGAGCGCGGCTGGGCAGCCGAATGGATCGCGTCGATTCTCGCCCGCGAGGGCATCACCGTCACGCCGGAGGCCAAGGAACATCTGTGGACGGCGCTGACGTCGCTGGCCTCCGCGCCCGTTGGCGAACGAACACTGACAGGCCTTTCCGTACTGCTGCAGTCGAGCGCGCTGAAACAAGCGCTGCGGCCCTATTGCCTCGGCGGGCCGTTCGGCCGCCTGCTCGATGCCGAGGCCGAACGCTTGGGCGATGCGCCGGTACAGGCGTTCGAGACCGAGGGCCTGATCGGCAGCGCCGCAGCGTCCGCCGCGTTTTCCTATCTATTCCATCGCATTGAAGGCCGGCTCGACGGTTCACCGACGTTGCTGATCATCGATGAAGGCTGGCTGGCGCTCGACGACATCGGCTTCGCGCAACAATTGCGCGAATGGCTGAAGACCCTGCGCAAGAAGAACGCCTCGGTGGTGTTCGCCACGCAGTCGCTGGCCGACATCGAGGGCAGTGCGATCGCCGCCGCTATCGTCGAGAGCTGCCCGACACGGCTGTTCCTGCCGAACGAGCGCGCGATCGAACCGCAGATCATGACGGTCTATCACCGCTTCGGGCTCAATGATCGCCAGATCGAGATCATCAGCCGGGCAACGCCGAAGCGCGATTACTACTGCCAGTCCCGCCGCGGCAACCGCCTGTTCGAGCTTGGCCTCGGCGAGGTGGCGCTTGCCTTCACCGCGGCGTCCTCCAAGACCGACCAGGTCACCATCGCCGAACTCGTCGCCGATTACGGCCGCGACGGGTTCGCCGCCGCCTGGCTGCGCCGCAAGGGCAGCGATTGGACTGCCGACCTCCTCCCCACCCTCGTCACGGAGCCATCGCCATGACTCGTATCCGTTCGCTTGCAGCCGTCGTCACGATATCGGCCTCCCTGTTCGCGGCCACGCCCTGCCCAGCGCAGATCGCCGTGTTCGATCCGTCGAACTACAGCCAGAACCTGATGACGGCGGCGAATACGCTGAAGCAGATCGATAACCAGCTCACGGCGCTGCAGAATCAGACCCAGATGCTGCTCAATCAGGCGCGGCATCTCACCAGCCTGCCGACGTCATTGCTCAACGACATCGACCGCACCTTCACGCAAACCCAGAACCTGCTCAAGCAGGCCGACAGGATCGCCTACGACGTCCAGGCGATCGAGCGGACGTTCCAGAAGTACCAGGGCTTCAGCGCGTCACAGAGCGATCAGAAATTGGTCGATGGCGCGCGTGATCGCTGGCAGACCTCGGTCTCGGCGTTCCAGCATGCGATGAGCGTCGGCGCGACCACCGTCAACAATCTCCCTGCCACGCAGTCGCATACCGACACTTTGGTTGGTGCCAGCCAATCGGCGGTCGGCGTGCTGCAAGTGTCGCAAGCCGGCAACCAGTTGCTCGCAGTGCAGGCCCGGCAGATGGCTGATCTCACCGCGCTCGTCGCCGCGCAAGGCCGCGCGCAATCGATCGAACAGGCGCGTCAAACGGCAGGCGAAGACCAGGCCCGCGAGCAAGTGCGCCGGTTCCTGACCAACGGCCGGGGTTATCAGCCGCAATCCGTTCAGATGTTCCACTGAGGCCGCGCATGATCACGCTCGTTCGCACCGCAGCCCTCTCGTTGATCGCCCTCGTCACGACCGGTTGCACGATTCCGTTGCGGCAAGCCCGCGACGAGGCTCCGCCGCCGGCGAGCGATCCGCTCGATGCCCGCCTCCTGCGCTGCAGCGCGCTGGGGCCAAAAGCTGCCGCCGACGATGCCGATTGCCAAAGCGCCTGGGCGGAAGCGCGCCAGCGCATCCTGCCGCCACCGATGGGGAAGTGAGCCATGAACAACACCGGCGTCATCGATCACTTCCTCGACGTGTTCACCCGCTACATCGATTCCGGCTTCGGCCTGGTCGGTGGCGATGTCCAGTTCCTTAGCACAACGCTGATTGGCATCGACATTACGCTGGCCGGCCTGTTCTGGGCGATGTCTGCGGATGAAGACGTCATCGCGCGCCTGATCAAGAAGACACTCTATATCGGCTTCTTCGCCTTCATCATCGGCAACTTCAATAGCCTGTGCCGTGTGGTGTTCGAGAGCTTCTCCCAATTGGGGCTCAAGGCCGCCGGATCGGCGCTCTCCTCAGCCGACTTCCTGCGGCCGGGCAAGCTCGCCCAGGTCGGCGTCGATGCCGGCAAGCCGTTGCTCGAGGCTGCCTCCGGCCTGATGGGCTACGTCTCGTTCTTCACGAACTTCGTGCAGATCTTCGTGCTGCTGGTCGCCTGGGTGATCGTCGTCGCCGCTTTCTTCATCCTGGCGGTGCAGCTCTTCATCACCCTGATCGAATTCAAGCTGACGACGCTGGCCGGCTTCGTGCTGATCCCGTTCGCGCTGTTCAACAAGACGTCGTTCCTGGCCGAAAAGGTGCTCGGCAACGTCGTCGCCTCCGGCGTCAAGATCCTGGTGCTCGCCGTCGTCGTCGGTATCGGCACCTCGCTGTTCTCCGAGTTCACGCAAGGTTTTGCCGGCAATCAGCCGACCATCGAGGACGCGCTCGCGATCATGCTGGCGTCGTTGTCGCTGTTCGGGCTCGGCATCTTCGCGCCATCGATCGCGGCGGGCCTCGTGTCAGGTGCACCGCAACTCGGCGCCGGAGCCGCGGTCGGCACGGCGCTCGCGGCTGGCGGACTGGGCGTGGCGGGCGCTATGGGAGCCCGCGCCGGCGCCAGCATCGCCGGCAGCGCGATGGGTGCCGGCGCACGCGGCGTTGGCTCGCTCGCCGGGATGTCGCCCTCCTCTCCCTCATCAGCATCGTCCTCACCAAGCGCCGGCGCCCCGACCTGGGCGCAACGTCTGCACCGCGTTCAGACCATGAAGAGCGGCGCATCGACCGCCGCCCACGCGGTCCGCTCCGGCGATCATGGCGGTGGATCGAATTCTGTTCCTCTCAGCCAGGATGACCGCGCATGAATCCATTCCGCAGACCTAGCGTCCGCTACGGCAAGACGCCAGTGCCCGAGACGCCGTATCAAAAGGCCGCTCAAGTCTGGGACGAGCGCATCGGCTCGGCGCGGGTGCAGGCGCGCAACTGGCGACTGATCGCTTTCGGCAATCTCGCGCTCGCCGCGGGATTGGCCGGAGGGCTCGTCTGGCACGCGATGCGCGGCTCCGTGGTGCCGTGGGTGGTGCAGGTCGATCAGCTCGGCCAGACCCAAGCCGTAGCGCCGGCGATCGCTGACTACAAACCGACCGACGGTCAGATCGCCTGGCATCTGGCGCGCTTCATCGAGCAGGTGCGTTCGATCCCGGTCGATCCTATCATCGTGCGGCAGAACTGGTTGACCGCTTACGACTTCGTCACCGACCGCGGCGCGATCGCGCTCAATGATTATGCCCGCACCAACGATCCTTTCACGAAGGTCGGCAAGATCCAGATTGCGATCGATGTCTCCAGCGTGATCCGCGCCTCGCGGGATTCGTTTCGGATCGCGTGGGTCGAGCGCCGCTACGAGAACGGCAGCCTCGCTGCGACCGAACGCTGGACCGCCATTCTCACCATCGTCATCGAGACCCCTCGCGATGCAGAGAAGCTGCGCCGCAATCCGCTTGGGGTCTTCATTCATGCCCTCAACTGGTCAAAGGAGCTCGGCTGATGCGACCCCGGTCCCTGCTACACATTATATTGTGCGCCCTCCCGGTGGCCGGTTGCGCCTGGAAACCGCCTCAGATCGGCTATGACGATCTGGAACCAGCGGTGCTGCAGGCCGAACCGCCGAAGCCGGTCGAGGTGTTGGAACTCCCCAAGATCCTCCCCCTTCCCGGCCAGCTCAAACCGCTGCCCGGCAAGACCACCGCCAAACCAGAGCCGAAGGATCCCAAGGAACGGGTCGCCAAAGCCAACGACGCCGCAAGGGTTCAACCGACGCGACATGGCTATCTCAACGCCGTGCAGGTCTATCCCTTTGTCGATGGCGCGCTCTACCAAGTCTATACGGCGCCGGGCCAAGTGACAGACATCGCGTTACAAGAGGGCGAGCAACTGGTCGGCTCCGGGCCGGTGGCCGCCGGGGATACGGTGCGCTGGGTAATCGGCGATACCGAAAGCGGTACTGGTCCGACCAAGCGGATTCATATTCTGGCCAAGCCGACGCGGGCGGATCTCACCACCAATCTCATCATCAACACGGACCGGCGGACCTACCTGATGGAGCTGCGCTCCACCGAGACGACTTACATGGCCTCGGTGTCGTGGCAATATCCGCAAGACCAGTTGATCGCGCTGCGCCGGCAGAATGTGGCTGCCGATGCCGCGGCACCGATCGACAGCGGCCTGGATCTCGGAAAATTGCGTTTCCGTTACAGCATCGAGGGCGACACACCGCCGTGGCGACCCAGCCAAGTGTTCGATGACGGCTCGAAAGTCTATATCGAGTTCTCGCACGGCATTACGCAAGGCGAGATGCCGCCGCTGTTCGTGATCGGCAGCGACGGCGGCGCTGAACTCGTCAACTACCGCGCCAGGCGGAACTACTACATCGTCGACCGGCTGTTCGCGGCCGCCGAACTGCGTCTCGGTGGCGACAACCAGCAAAAAGTGCGGATCGTGCGCACCGACGGATGGAAACTATGGTGAGTGATCCGCATCCCCATCCCGATGACGCGCTCACGGCGCAATTGCGGCTGCGGCCTGAGCGACCGCGCGTGACGCGTTTGTCACGTAAAGTTCTGGCCGGGCTCGGCGGCATCGTCGGTATCGCCGTGCTCGGCGCGATGATCTGGGCGCTGCAATCGCGCTCGGCGCGCCAGGACAATGGCACCGAACTCTACAGCACCGACCACAAGACCACAGCGGACGGACTTGCGACACTGCCGAAGGACTATGCAGGACTGCCCCGCGACACACCGCCGCCGCGCACGGTGCCGCAACTCGGTCCGCCCCTTCCCGGCGATCTCGGCCGGCCGATCCTTGCGGCGCAAGGCGCTTCAAGCGGCGGGCTCGATGCCGGCGAACAGCGGATCGTGCAGGAGAACGAAGCGGCCCGCGTCAGCCGCGTCTTCGCCAGCACCAATGTGCGGCAGTCTCCGGCAAGCAGCGCCGCGTCTCCCGCAACGTCCACGGCCAATGCGACTGCGGCCGACGGCAAGCCGCCGCTCGATCCGGACGCGTTGCAGAACATGCAGGATCGCAAGCTCGCTTTCGTGAATGCTACCGCCGACAAGCGTACCGTCAGTCCGGACCGGATCGAGAAGCCAGCGTCGCGCTACATCGTGCAAGCCGGCGCAGTTATTCCGGCGGCGCTCATCACAGGCATCCGCTCGGACCTGCCGGGTGAAATCACCGCGCAGGTCACCGAGAATGTCTACGACAGTCCCACGGGCAAATATCTGTTGGTCCCGCAAGGCGCGCGGCTGATCGGACAATATGATAGCCAGATTTCGTTCGGCCAATCGCGTGTGCTGCTGGTGTGGAATCGTATCATCTTGCCGAACGGCAAGTCGATTGTGCTGGAGCGGCAATCCGGCGCGGATACGCAAGGGTACGCCGGCCTCGAGGATGGCGTCGACTATCACTGGGGCAATCTTCTGCAAGCGGCGGCTATCTCGACTTTGCTTGGGATCGGCAGCGAACTCGTGCTCAGCGGCGACAACTCATTGGTTCGCGCGCTGCGCCGCGGCAGCCAGGATACGATCAACCAGAGCGGCCAGACCCTGGTGCGTCGTCAACTCAACGTACAACCGACACTCACCATCCGGCCGGGCTTTCCGGTGAGGGTGATCGTCAACCGCGATCTCGTGCTCACACCCTACAAGACATGACGGATGGCCCCATGGCAAAGCTCAAGCTAGGTCCCCTCAACAACGATAAACCTGTGAAGATCGCCACCGAATTGCCGGGGTCAGTGCACCGCGATCTCCTCGTCTACGCCGAGGTGCTCACTCGCGAGACAGGACAGCAAGCCGATCCGATAAAGCTGATCGCTCCGATGCTCGCGCGCTTTATGGCGACCGATCGCGCGTTCCTGCAGGCGCGCAAAGCGAAACCCGCGCAACAGGACTAACGGGGACGTATGCTGTGCGGCTGACGCTGCGGACCCTTGTGCTGACGAAGCAGATCGAGGAAGTGCTGAAGCGCCGGATTATCGTTGCTGGTGATCCAACACGCGAAGTAAGGCACCAGGCTCGGCCCCTCGTCATCGACCACCTCGCGATAGATGACGCCGGGGTGCTGCGCTCCGGTGTCAGCCTCGTACAGCAGGGTGACGTCGGATTCGATATCGAGGAGGCTCAGCACGAAATCGCGACCGATATGGGAGTGACGAATGGCCGGCAGATCGCCGGATGCGTTGAGTCTGGACAACAAATGGTCCCTGAGCTCGGGACCGGGATCGCGGCCGAGCAGGATATGTTCGGTGCGCAGATCGTCCCACGTCAACGTCGCCTTGTCGGCGAGGGAGTGTGTTGCTGCCATCGCGACCAAGATCTTCTCGGACCATAACGGGACGATGTCATGCATGCCGCTGCGGAAATGACCGACAACGATGGCGACATCGATCGAACCCGCGTTGAGCCGCTCCATCAGGAGGCTGCGCTCTCCCTCCACATACTGTACGTCGACATTTGGGAAGGCGTTCTTGTATTCGTGCAACACCGTTCGCAACTGGCCCGTCGACGGCGAAACGTAGAGGCCGATGTGCAGCGCGCCGGCCTTGCCGCGCGCGATGGTTTTGGCATTGATCAACACCGTGTTGAGTTCGTCGAGTATGCGACGGATCGGTTTGAGAAACGCGTTGCTGGCGGCGGTCGGACGGATGCCATGGCGATGGCGGTCGAACAGTCTGACGCCGAGCTGGTTCTCCAGACTCCTGACGCGGCGGCTGACCGTGGATGCGGGAATGCCGAGCAGCATCCCAGCTTTGTGAAAGCTGCCCTGCTCGGCCGCGATCAAGGTCTGCAGCAGAGTCACCATCTCGATGCTTCTGATCATGGCCACACGCCCTCACGAAGGTGGATGAATTTGTCTGGCGTCATTCGCCCTAAGAGTGCTGCGGCATAGGGATAGAACTTCTGCAAGCGGTGCAGCGCCACGCGTGGCGGGCCGGTATTCGACATCAGACATGCAGCACAGCCTCCTCCGCCCTCAAGACGTCGTCTTCGACTTGGATCGTGACGTGGTCGATACCGAAATTATCCTTCATCACGCGGCGGGCGTTCTGCAGTGCGTCTCTGGCCTTCGAGATGTCAGCGACGACGAGATGGCAGCTCATTGCGTCAAACCCGGACGTCACAGTCCAGACGTGCATATCTTGAACAGCGGTCACACCGGGGATGTCCATGAGCTTCCGTTCCAGTAATGCCAGATCGATATTCGGCGGCGTGCCCTCCATCAGGATATGCGTCACTTGTTTTAGGAGGGTCCATGTCCTTGGCACGATGAACAGGCCAATGCCGGCACCCATAATCGGATCAGCCAATCGCCAGCCCGTCCACATGATGATCAAGGCCGCGAAAATAACGCCGACGGATCCCAGCATGTCGCCCAGCACCTCCAGATAGGCGCCCTTGACGTTCAAGCTTTCGGATGACCCGCCGGCCAGCAACCGCATACTGATCAAGTTCACAACGAGGCCGATCGCCGCGACAATGAGCATCGGGCCGCTCAGAATTTCTGGCGGCGCTAGAAAGCGCTGATACGCCTCGTACAAGATGTAGACTGTCAGCAATAGCAAAACTACGGCGTTGGTAAGCGCTGATAACACCTCCGTTCGCAAATAACCGTAGGTCAATTGTGGAGTGGCCTCACGCGTCGCGAAACGGATCGCGAGCAGCGCCAGCGCAAGGCCGCCGACATCGGTCAACATGTGCGCCGCGTCCGCGAGCAGCGCCAGGCTGCCGGTAACCAAGGCACCGACCACCTCTGCAATCATGTAGGTGCCGGTCAGCGCCAGTGCCCAACGCAGTCGATTTGCGTGTTTTGCTGCTGCAGTTCCCGTCGAACCTCCGCCGTGCATCGCTAGACCTCCGCGTGTTTGTTATGCTGCGTGGCGGCGCCCCCGCCGAGCGCCTTTCGCAGCCTTTCTTCGAGTTCGTCGAACAGAAAGAAACTGACGTCGTCCAGAGATCCATGCCCCCTTGCGAAGGGCTGCTCCAGAAGACGGACGAGGTACAACGCGTAGATAAACATGTAGGAGATGAAGCCGAACATCATTGCGGATGCCGGGTCCCCCTCCGTCTTTAGAAAGAGCATCATGATCACAATGGAGAACACCAGCGTCTGTACCAGCACGTGAACGGACGGTACGAACTCGACCCGCTGTATCTGATAGATGCGCAACATCGACCTGCGCAATACATCCTGCGTCGTCCGCAGGCGGACGACGAAATTCGCCGCCATGCCCATCCCTTCGAGGCGCCCGAAAATCGGCGTCAACTTTGCAAGCTCTTCCAAGACGGGGGGTATGTCCTTGTGATTGCGCGCATGGCTTAGACCTGCGCGCAATTTGTCAATCGTCGCCAACAGGATCTGCCGACATTCGCGCAGATCGAAATCCTTGTTGACTGCAGCGAACGATTCGAGATCGCCGTCGATCGCCTCGATCGAGGTGCGAATGTCGGCTGGTATGCGCTCAGCCTCCTTGTAGTCGGCGAGGATGCTAGAGAGAAGGAACCCAATGATGAAGATGGCACCGCCAATTCCGCTGGTCAGCAGCGCGTTCAGTTCGAGAAACTCGAATCCGAAATAGTGCACCCCGATCTTGACGCATCCGAGCACCAGGACGACAGCCACAACCGTAAAGAACAGCCGAAATTTCTTACGATAGCTGAGGCTCGCGCCTCCGAGATGGAGGTGCTGGATAATTGAAGACGCCATCTATGGTCCATTTCTTACGGTTCGGACCGGCGTGAAGCCACGACCGTTCCACCGATATGTTTCCTTGGTATTGGGTTGCGAGACCTCTAAGCCGGCAATTCCTCCGGCGTTCGTCATCCTCACATCCAAAGCCTTCCTGCTAAATACGATCCGATAGCGGCCACGCGACTCCGCGTAGATCTCATGGAGACAGCCGTTACCGTTGCAGACGGCTGCCCGGTTCCCGCAGGCGAATTCCTCGAAATGCAGCGACACAAAGCGCTGGCCTCCCGCCTCGATCGACACCGCGAAGTAATGGGCGGCGGCTGCCGCATTGCCGCACACGCGCTCAAGCGCAACTATTCGCCGTCTAATGTCGGCCGGGAGCCCCTCAATGTGCTCGGATGCCCAAGGTCTTTCCGTGGCCATGCCGCTGCGCGCCGCCGACTGCCCGCTGGCCTGCAGGGACATCAGCAAAAACGCTGCGAGCGGGATTGCCGACCGTCTTTTCAAGAGACGTTTCCTTTTGTCTGCACTGGCGTGCCTTCGTTCGTGCGATCGAAGAGAACCCCGATGCGCCGTTCGGACACCCAGATCCGCCGGCACGATCGAGAAATGTGATCCGAAGGGATGACGAGGACGAAATGGAGTGGAATGCCGAGAGGACTCGCGACCTCGAGCAACGCTCCGGAAGTACTCATGTTTCGGACGATGCAGTCGATGACGGCGCCGCCGAAGGCAATCGTGCCGGCTTTCAGCACCCTTGTCCGTGGGCCTATCCTTTTCTCCTCCATGACTATTCTCCATGTCAGATCAATCGAGTTTCTTCTCGGCAGCCTCCCCGCGCTTCACGATATCGCCCTTCGTAAAAAGGATGCCCTGCAGTTCGATCCGCCAGTTTGTCTTCTTGCGTAAAAGAAACTCCAGATTCATTCCGAAATGCTTGAACTCTTCCTTCTGCGCGTTCGCCATGATCGCCTTGGCGCTTTTGTCTTTTTCGACAGACATTCTCTGTTCGTACCAGCTGATGGCCTCCGCCTCCTCGATCAGAGAAGTGATCATCCGCGCGAAGGTGCGAGTTTCCTGCGAAAGTTCTTCCGGCGGTTCGTGGTACTGGTCGAAACCCATGTTGCTATCCTTCTGTTCAAGCGAATGTTGCCTCGAGAACGGATGTCGTATCAGATCCTGGGTGGCTTCAGCAGGCGCAATGCATTCAATGTCACCACCACGGTCGCTCCGGTGTCAGCGAGAATGGCGGGCCACAGCCCCGTCACGCCGGCGACCGTGGTGACGAGAAAAACTGCCTTGAGACCGAGCGCAACGGTGATGTTTTGCTTGATATTCAGCATCGTCCGCTTCGACAGATCGACCATAGCGGCCACGTCCGCGACGCGGCCGTGAAGCACAGCGGCGTCGGCAGTTTCCAGCGCGACATCGGTACCGCCACCCATCGCAATCCCGACGTCCGCAGCGGCGAGCGCCGGCGCATCGTTGATGCCGTCGCCGACCTTGGCAACAGAGAAGCCCTCCTTCTGAAGCTCACCGACAATTCGCTGCTTGTCTTGTGGAAGCAGTTCAGCCTGCACCTCGATTCCAAGTTGCTTGCCGATCGCCGCCGCCGTGCGCCGATTGTCGCCAGTCAACATCAAGGTTCGAATGCCGATATCCGCCAAAAGCTTCAGGCCTCTCGCCGCATCCGGACGAGGTTCGTCCCGCATCGCGATGGCGCCGGCAGGCACCCTGTCGATCAGCACCACTGATACCGTCTTGCCTTCATCGTTCAGCGCCACAATGCGACTGTTTTGCTCGTCGCTCAGTGCCGTAATATCGCCGGCTGCCCGGGGCGAACCCAGAACGATCTGTTTGCCATCGACCGTCGCACGGACGCCCTTTCCGCCGATGGCCTGTGAATCCGAAGCCTGTGGTAACGATAACTTCTGCTCCGAGGCTTTCGCCAGGATAGCCGTCGCCAACGGGTGACTGGATCCTGACTCGAGTGCCGCGGCGACCCGCAGCACATCAGCTTCTGCGGTACCGAACGAAACAATGTCGGTGACTTGCGGTTTTCCGGCGGTGAGCGTGCCCGTCTTGTCAAAACAGGCCATCGTGATCTTGCCGATCTGCTCCAGCACGGCCCCACCCTTCAGCAGAAGTCCACGCCGCGCGCCGGCAGACAGGCTGGCAGCAATGGCAGCCGGTGTCGAAATCACCAGAGCACAGGGACAGCCGATCAGGAGGATAGCCAGTCCTTTGTAGATCCACTCATTCCACGTACCGCCCATGAGCAACGGCGGGAGGGTCGCGATTAGGGTTGCGACGACGACTACGCCCGGCGTGTAGTAGCGAGAGAAACGATCGATGAATCGCTCAGTCGGTGCTTTTGATTCCTGAGCTTCCTCGACCAGCCGAACGACCCGTGCGATCGTGTTGTCAGCGGCTGCAGCGGTGACCCGAACACTGAGCAGCCCATCGCCGTTGATCGTGCCGGCGAACAGACTTTGCTGCGGCCCCTTTCGGATAGGCATACTTTCCCCGGAGACCGGCGCTTCGTCGATCGAACTCTCTCCAGAAACGATGATGCCGTCCGCCGGGATGCGATCGCCGGGCCGGACCTGGATCATCGCACTTACCGCAAGCGTATCGGCCTGAACTTCGCGCACCTGGCCGTTCTCTTCGAGCCTCGCGGTCTTTGGAATGAGTTCGGTTAGACTTTGGATGCTGGCGCGCGCACGACTCGCAGCAACGCCCTCCAACAGTTCTCCGATCAGGAACAGGAAGACGACTGCGGCCGCCTCCTCCGTTGCGCCTATAAAGACCGCGCCGATGGCCGCGATCGTCATCAACATCTCGATCGAAAATGGCGTGCCCGTGAGCGCCGCGGAGATAGCTCGTCTTCCGATCGGGATCAGCCCGACCAGCATGGCTATCAGAAACGCCCAGCGTTCCGTCGCCGGAAATGCCTTCCCCAGCAGAAATGCTGCGGCTAAAGCCGATCCGGACGCAATCGTGAGAAGTCCTTTACTCGTCCGCCACCAAGATCCATCGATTGGACCATGATCGTGGGAGTGACCGTCCTGATGCGCGTGCGTTGATTGACCTACAGTTGGGTCCACCTTTGCAAACACGTGCTCGGTGCCAATAACCTTGTAGCCCAGAGCCACTATCCGGACGCGCAATGTTTCCGTGTCCGGAAGGTCATGTTTTACAATGACAGTCCCTCCGGTCGCGGAAACATTGACTTCCGCGACACCGGCAACGCGCTTCAGCGCGTTCTCGATCTTGATCGCACAGAAAGCGCAGTCCATTCCCTCGATCCGCATGCGCGTTGTCACCAGCGTTTCTTGGGTCATCGGCGACTCCTGTTACCGCAAATCGAGACATTCATGAGCTTGGTGCCGCGACATCGGACCCCGAAGAATGTGATCGAAGGGTCGTCGTCCAGGGTCTGGCTGGAACTCCGGTGTGGACAGTCATGTCTTGCTTTCCTTGAGCAGCCGTTGAAAGAGCGCCGCGACGGCCTCGGAAAACCGGAGCGCCGAATTCTGAGAGCAGTGATCTTCGAGAAAATGCAACTGACTGACGAGGTCGTACGTGACCGGGTTGAGATTGATCTGTTCGTCAGCCCCGCCCGGCTGGCTCGCCAGCATTCCACTCATAAAGCCTTGCGCCCAAGCCATGTAATCGCGACGGAGTATGGCGTTGGACTTCACGTCATCTTTGAACCGCTGGCACGTGGCTGCTCCCAGGCCGACGACCTTGCCTTTGGTGGACTGCGCCTCAGCTCCGGACCATGAACCAGCGACCGCCAGAAGCAGCGTCCCAGCGGTCAACTGGATCGACAGACGATGGGCCCGCTGTCGAGATAAACGCCTCGCGGTTTCTGACGCATCAGTAAAGCCAGCATGTCGAAAGCTCGACTTCATCGTCATGGAGTTGTCCGTTGCTGCTCGCATTGGTCTATTTCGCGAACTTTGCTTGGCCGGATTTGCCCGCTTTCGTCTTCAACATCAGCGTCACGGACGCATTGGTGGGGATCGCCTTCTTGGCTTCTCCCTTCAATGCGCTATCGCCCGCGGGCGATAGAGTGATCGTTTCCTTCTCGGTACCGCTTGTAACGAGAACCGAACCCGTAAAACCATTCGTGGCAACCGGCTTGCTGGCCTCATCGACAATGTTGAACGTGATGGTGTTTCCGAAAGTGATGAGCTCGGCATGCACACCCGCTACATCCTCCATCATGCCCCCATTTGGGCCTTTCGAACCGTGAGCATGTTGAGCCGTCGCGGGAACCGCGGACAACAACATCGCAGTCAGAATCAGAATAGCTCTCATGAAGTAGCTCCTTTTCAGTGTTGAGTTATGGCGTCTTCAGACGCCGGGGTTTCGCGTCTAAACAGGACGTAGAGTGCTGGAAGGACCAGAAGGGTAAGTAGAGTTGAAGAAATGATGCCGCCGATAACGACAGTCGCCAGCGGTCGCTGCACCTCTGCGCCGGCCCCGGTCGCGATTGCCATCGGGACGAATCCCAACGAAGCGACCAACGCCGTCATCAACACCGGCCTCAACCGCGTGAGCGCGCCCTCCTCGACCGCCTCGACGATCTTTTTGCCTTCGTGGCGTAAACGCTCGATGAACGTGATGATCACCAGACCATTGAGGACAGCGACGCCCGACAGCGCGATGAAACCGATGCCCGCACTGATCGAGAGCGGAATGTCGCGCAAGATCAGTGCAAATATCCCTCCGGTCAGTGCGAGAGGGACACCGCTGAAGACGAGCAATGCATCCGGTGCGGACCCGAGGCTGACGAAAAGCAGTATGAAGATCAGCAATAGAGCGATGGGGACGACAATCGTCAGCCGCTGGGTCGCGGAGACGAGTTGTTCGAACTGTCCGCCCCAGCCGATCCAGTAGCCCGCGGGAAGTTTGACCTTCTCCGCGATCTGGCGCTGCGCATCGGCGACGAACGATCCGAGATCCCGTCCACGCACGTTGGCTGAGACGACGATGCGGCGCTTTCCGTCCTCGCGGCTGATCTGGTTTGGGCCCGGTGCAAGGTCGATCACAGCAAGCTCGGAGAGCGGCGCATATCGTATCTGCGCTAGTGGCGAGTTGCCCCAGAGTGCAGGCATTGCTTTCGCTTGGTTCTCGAGCGGCGGCAGCGGAATCGGAAGCGCTTTGATCGCCTCCACGTTCGAGCGGAGATTTTCTGGAAGACGCACCACCAGATCGAAACGACGATCGCCCTCAAAGACGAGACCTGCGGTTTTGCCTCCAACTGCGATCTCGACAAGATTCTGGACGTCAGCGACGCTGATTCCGTATCGGGCAAGCGCCTGACGGTCAAGTTTGACGGTCAGAACCGGAAGACCCGAGACTTGCTCGGTCTTCACGTCGGCAGCGCCCTGCACTGTCTGGAGAACGGACTGAACCCGCCCGGCGACCTGCGCCAGCACTTCCAGATCGTCGCCGAATATCTTGACGCCGACGTCGCTTCTGACACCCGAAATCAGCTCGTTAAAGCGAAGCTGAATGGGCTGCGAGATTTCGTAGCTGCTCCCCGCGATCTCTTCGGCAGCCTTCTCGACTTCCTTGACGACCTCGGACTTAGGCTTCTTGGGATCAGGCCATTGGTCACGTGGCTTCAGCATGACGTAGCCGTCGGAGATCGATGGCGGCATCGGGTCGGTCGCAACTTCGGCGGTGCCGGTTCGGGCGAAGGTCTCTTTGACTTCCGGGATCTTCAAAAGCCGCTTCTCGAGCAGTTTCTGCATCTCCAACGATTGCGTCAGGCTGGTCCCCGGAACACGCAAGGCCTGGACCGCGATATCTCCCTCGTCCAAACTCGGAATGAATTCACCTCCCATCCGCGACGCGGCAAAACCGCTGACGACAATCAGAACCGCGGCAAAGATGGCGACAGATTTGCGATACGTGATCGATTTCTCAAGAAGCGGCACGTAAACATGCCGCGCGCCGCGCATGAACCAGTTCTCCTTCTCCGATACTCGCCCGGTCACCATCAGCGCGACAGCGGCGGGAACGAAAGTCATCGACAAAATGCTGGCGCCGAGGAGCGCAAGAAGCACCGTCAGCGCCATAGGCGTAAACATCTTGCCTTCAACGCCCGTCAGGGTAAGGACCGGCAGATAGACCACCGCGATGATCAATGTGCCGAAAAGGCTCGGCCGAATGACTTCGCGAGATCCGGCGAGGATCGTCTCGAAACGCTCTTCGCGTGTGAGGATTCGACCTTTTCGTTCCTGTTCGTGAGCCAGCAAACGCAGGCAGTTTTCGACGATGATCACGGCTCCGTCGATGATGATGCCGAAATCGATCGCGCCAAGACTCATAAGATTGGCACTGACCTTGTTCTGGAACATCCCCGTGATCGTGAACAACATCGAGAGTGGGATTACGAAAGCTGTGGCGATCGCGGCCTTAAAGTTTCCGAGGATAAGAAACAGGATCACGATGACCAGCAACGCGCCTTCGACGAGGTTCTTTTCGACGGTTGCGATCGTTGCATCAACCAGATGTGTCCGGTCGTAGATCGCGCGGGCCACGACACCGTCTGGAAGGGAACGACCGATCTGATCGAGCTTGGCGGCAACGCGCTGCGCAACGGATCGACTGTTCTCGCCGATCAAGAGCATCGCGGTGCCCATTACCATCTCATTTCCGTTGAGCGTGGCCGCACCGGTCCGTAGATCTTTGCCCTCCCTCACGTCCGCGACATCGGAGATGCGAACCGGGACTCCATTGCGGGATCCGATAACAATCTGCTTGATCTCATCGATGTTCGCGACCTGACCCGGCGTCCGGACGAGATACTGTTCGCCATTGCGCTCGATGTATCCCGCGCCAACGTTGGCGTTGTTTGCCGCGAGCGCGGCCATGACTTCGCGAAAACTAAGCTTGTAAGCCATCAACTGAGCGGGATTCGGAAGTACGTGAAATTGCTTCTCGAAGCCGCCAATCGTGTTGACCTCAACGACGCCCGAGACATTTCGAAGTTGGGGCTTGATGATCCAGTCCTGAATTGTGCGCAGGTCGGTCGGACTGTAGGCTTGTCCGTCCGCCCGCTTCGCTCCGGCCTTCGCTTCCACCGTGAACAGATAGATTTCTCCAAGGCCGGTCGATACGGGCCCCATCGCGGTCTCGATACCGGTCGGAAGGACATCCTTCACCCGCTGAACCCGCTCGTTGACGAGTTGCCTCGCGAAATAGATGTCTGTTCCATCCTTGAAGACGACCGTAACCTGACTGAGTCCGTAGCGTGACAACGACCGCGTATTCACCAGATTCGGAAGTCCGCCCATGGCGGTCTCGATCGGAAACGTAATGCGTTGCTCGACTTCGAGCGGCGAGTATCCCGGTGCATTCGTATTAATCTGGACCTGGACGTTCGTGATGTCCGGCACAGCATCGATCGGAAGACGCGTAAAGTTCCACACGCCAAGCCCGGCCATCAGCAGCACGCCGATCATCACTAGCCATCGCTGGCGGACCGAAAACGATAGGATGCCGTCAATCATCGGACATCTCCAAAGTGTGGATTAGAAAGCCCGACGCGGACGCATGAAGCTGTCGCGTCTCCCATATGATGGTTGTCACGGCGCATGGATGACCGCGTGAAATTATCAGTGCTCATGAGATGCGGAGCCTTTCGCCAGCTCGGCTTTGACAACGAAGCTGTTCTTCGCGGCGTACTTGTCGCCTTCGAGAAGACCGAAGACGACTTCAACCTGCTCTGGATCGCGCGAGCCCAGCTCCACGTCCCGCACTTCGAACTTGTTTCCATTTCTCACGAAGACAACATTGCGATTCTCAACGGTCTGTAACGCTTCGGACTTCACGACGACGGGGACCTCCTTCGCGGTCAGTATCAACCGGGCTGAAACGAACAGGCCGGCTCTCAGCCGAAGGTCCTCGTTCGATACGACCGCCCGTGCGAGCGCACTCTGCGTGTCGCTACTGCCGATGGGCGAAATGTAGGAGAGCTTGGCTTCAATCGGCTTACCGCCGTCACCGATGTCAATAAGGACGGTGTCGCCAAGCTTTACCCGTGGAAGATCACGTCGATAGACCGACAGATCCACCCAGACGGTAGAGATGTCGGCAACCGTGAAGGCAGGCTTCTGCTCCGACGCGTACTCGCCGAGCGAAATCTGGCGATCAATCACCGTACCGGCGATCGGCGCTCGCATTTCGTAGACGGTCAGGCTCTGGTTGCTTTCGATCTTGGCGAGCAGTTCGCCTTTCTCGACCTGGTCTCCGATCCGCTTCTTAATTTCACGTACCACGCCCGGAAAGCGCGGCGTGACTTGCACGAGGGCTTCTTGATTGGGTTGCAGGATGCCATTCAACTGAAGAGCGTCGCGCAACGTACCTTTGGAAGCTGCAACGACTTCGATGCCTGCGGCAGCGACCTTCGCATCGCTCATTTCGACACCTTCGGCGCCGTGTCCTTCCTCCGTTCCCGCAGCCGCTTCTTTCGTAGCCGGCGCTGCAGATTTGGATGGAGCGAAAGCATAAACGCCAACACCGACGGCGATTAGCGCGCCAGTAACGAGCATGGTTCTGGAAATCTTCATCTTGCGCTCTCCCGCGCCAGTGCAAATGGATTGCCGACCAAGCCTTCGATGGTGGCGACGGCGATGTGGAAATTCTGCTGCGCTTCCTGCTCACGCAGGCGCGCTTGCGCAACGGAAGCCTGCGCATCGAGGACTTCAAGAAGGGAAAAACGCCCCTGCCCATAACCTTCGAGGATCGCATCTGATGCCTGCCGCGACTTCGGAATCGCCGTTTCACGAAGAATGGCGAGTTCGCGTAGCGCCCCCTGAATGGAATCGTAGGCTCGTCCTGCGATCACGATTAGCGCGTTGCGGTTCGCCTCGCGCTCGGCGCGAGTCTTCGCCAAGCTCTCCTGAGCCGAGAGAATGTTACCCTGGTTCTGATCGAACACAGGAATTGCAGCCGAGATGCTCAACCGTACAGCGTTGTCTGCGGTCTCATTGTAGTGCCGCCATCCCGCGCCCACACGCAGGTCCGGGTAGGGTCGCAGCCGCGCTTGCAGGAGCTCGGCATTACGCTGCGCATAGACCGCGGTCCATCGCACCAGTTGGGGATTGGCGTCGATCGCCGCGACGACGGCGCCGAACGATGGTGGACGCCCCGTGGCATCAAGCCGCCCAGAGACGGCCGAGAACTTCGGAGCTGTGTCACCCATCAACACAGCCAGTTCGCGTCGTGCGCTTGCAAGGAGTGATCGCACACGTTCGCGATCAGCCTTTACTAAAGAGGATGCGACCTCTGCTCGACCCGTTTCTGCCTGCGAGGATGCACCAGCCTCAACCCGGCGCTGCAGGAGAGGAGTTATCCTGTCGATCTGAGCGACCTGCTCGTCGAGAATCTGAATCCTGCGCTGAGCTCCAAGCACGCTGAGGTAGGCAACGGCCGTTTCTGAAAGCACTTCTAGGCGAATGGCCTTGCGCTGAATTTCGGCTGTATCAACACCCGCCTGACCAACGGCGATGCGTGCCTCCCGCTTGCCGAACAGTTCAAACAATTGACTGATCTGCAACGTGCTTTCGGCAGAGCGAGTGCCGCGATACGCACCAGAGCCGAGGGAGTTGTCCTGTTCATAGGATACTTCCGGATTGATCAACGCACCGGCCTGTATCCGTTGGCCGGATGCAATGCCCACATCGCGTTCGGCCGCCGTCAGGCGAGGATTTGCAGCCAAAGCGCGTTGTAGCGCCGTCTGGAGCGACAATGTCTGAGAGTACGACACGCCTGTGAGCCAAGGGCTGACAAGCAGTGCCGACGCACACGCAATTCGCGTGGCGACGCTTCTGATCGACATGAAAATAGGAACCTGAAGAGCGGCCGAGAAAAGGCGCTCACGCGCCTGGCGAATGCATTCAGGTCAGGAATTTGGGGGGCGGAGTATCAAGTTCCGGGACACGATCCCGACGGCATACTTGCGGAAACGCTAAAGACGAGATCCGAGGCTCGACCGTGGCCGACATTTGGGGGGGCGCGGATATCGATACCGAGAAGCACCCATGACAGTGGTGTCCTGCCGCGGTTCCCTTATCGGAGTGACCGTCGTTTGTATCCACCGATGAGGACACCACCACGTTCGCAGGCGAACTGAATGGGCTGATATCCGTCAGACCGTGCAGCAAGCCGCCAAAAACGTACGTCAGCATCAGCAACACAACCGCAATCCTGCGCGGGATGCGCAGATGGGAAGTCCTGTTGGTGATCAGACGAGGTGACAAATCACAAATCCGGTTGCTGTGTGGATTTACATAGCATGCATGACGAATGCATGTCGACCCGCAACAATATTACACTATTGCCGCAGGTTTGTACGAATAAGCAGGTGGCGAGACGGCCCTCACCTCGTTTTCCACGAGTGTTTCGGTAAAAGTTCCCAACTTCCTGCCGAAGTTGAATTGATTTGGAGATGACTACGCTCAATCCAAAGCTGCATCATCATTCACCAGTAGCGACTAACGCCGTCTCCTTGCGCATGCGGTCGCGCAACGCGGAAAGCATGTTTGATAGCTGCAGGAGGGCGGAACCATCGAGGTCACCGCGAATGGATCCTTGAAGTCGCGCGCGAGTCGGAATGAGAGGCGTTAGACGTCTGGTCGCTTTATCCGTGAGCGAAAGAAGCATGATTCTTCGATCCTCCATACAACGACTACGTCGAATGAGGTCGCGTTTTTCCAGCATTTTGGATTGAACCGAAACAAATGATGAGTCGACGTGAAGAAGTGCCGCCACGGTCTTGACGGACAATCCGCTCCCATCACTCAGTTCTTCGATCGCCATCAAGATCATCCACTGCGGACCGCTGACACCAATCCGTTTCCCCAGAAGCTCCGCAATCCGCATTGTATAAACGCTGACGGCCGAGATATCCCAGACCAAGCGATGAGTGACGTCGTCACCTTCAGATGGGTCCTTGCGACGAGATCTCGACGGAACGTTGAGTGCGCGCTCCGCTTTCTTCACAAAATGCCCTCGATCTGAACGCGCGGATGCTCCCGTCCTTGCGCGGTGGGCAGGTTTGTCTGTTCTACCTATCATTTCACTCCTCACCAGCCAGCCGCTTGAGTTCGTTCGGATCACTCTCGCGGAGGATGGCGTTAGCGACCTGATCGTAAGCGCGCGTTGCCGCTACCAGCTTGCTCATCTCTTGCACGGTCCTGACGTTGGACCCCTCAAGTACGCCGGAGGCGAGCCGCACTTCGGTTGCCGCGACGTCCGTCGGCGAAGCTGCAGCAGAAAACATTCCGCCACTCTCCGCGGAGAGCTGCCGCTGGTCCGCAAACCGGACAATGCGTAAACGCCCGATGGATCCCTTGCCGATAGAGATAGAGCCGTCGGGGCCGATCGTGACCGGCCCGTCCTGCTGCGAGACCCTGATTGGGCCGGTCGAAGTCATCACCGGTTGACCGCCGAGCGTGACCAGTTGGCCTTTCGCGTCGAGCGTGAAGGCGCCATTCCGCGTATATCTCTCACCACCAGGCACCGCGACGACGAAGAACCCGTCCCCGATCATCGCAACGTCGGTGGAATTGCCGGTCGCCTGAAGTGGCCCAGCCGAGAAATCTGAGAACGCCGTGGCTGCGACGAGCGATCGCAACGGTGACGATCGGACGTCTTCTTCCTTTGCTTCCGTCAGATACTCCCGGAAGCGCAGACCTTCGCTCTTGTAGCCTGTGGTCGACTGGTTAGCGATGTTGCGGGCCACCGTATCGACCTGCTGACGCAATGTTACCAACCGCGAAAGACCGATAATGGACTTGTCGCTCATGGGTTGCCTCTCGGAGGAGAGAGCTCCCTGCGCCTTTCCACGCAGCCGCAAGCGGCACGGACTCGCGGTGGCGCGAAGTTGATTGCTCAACGGATGCCAGTGCGATCGTTATCGGAAAGTGACAGTTAGCTCGAAAACGATTTCAGGAACGCATCAGCAGCGTTCGGCGAAACACGTTCAGGCGAGCGACTTTGGGGGTGGAGTATTAAGGGTCGGCGAAAGCCCGTCGATTGAAATAGCGGTCCACTTCAGCCCATATCCCATGGTCTCGCCAATCGCACTTGCGCAGGGAACTGGCATGACGCTGGCAAAACAACCGTGGCAGTGATGACTTAGCACTGCGGATTCGGAGTTATGCGATTGACCCGATGTCTGGCACGAAACGCCGGGGTCTGCTCCGAGAAATGCCATTCCGCACGTCCCATGTAAGGCGCCGCCGACCAGATAAACAACCAACAGAAAAACCGCCCCGAAAGAGCGCAAACTTCCTATATTCAAGCTGGACGCTGGTCGATAGTTGATCGCCAATTTGATTCTCCGGACACAAAATGTGTACCGCATACTCATTGTGTCGTACTGCGACAAATCGCCATTCACATTGTGTTGGTTGCACTACGTGGAATGCCTGCGTTCTCCATATCCTGCGCCGACATCTTGCGCGATATGCCTATGGAATGATCATTTTGTACCGGAGGTCCGCGCTTGTGCGCGGGCGCTTAACTCCCGAAGCCGGGGTTCGGGGTGCTCCAGCAATGCGACCGCGATATCACTGCACATTTGAATTGGCGTGTTGTTGATACCCGGGGCATAGTTTGTCCCCGAATAGTTTGCCCGCTAATTGTTTCCCGATTGCCGGGCAAACTTCGTCCGCTACGGGTATGTCCCCTTTTCCTGGGCATAGTTGATCCTCTACTCGGCGCAGCCGGCGCTGAGCAGAACTAAGAAGGTTCGCGGCGACCTTCGGTTCGCCGCGAAATGGTTTGTCGAACATATCGTGAATGAATTTAGCGCTCGGCGGGACGCATCGAAGCGAATGATTGAGAGAACGAGCGCAGAATTGAATATTTAGTGAGGTCCTCTGATGGCATTTCGCGGCCTATTCATCGGTATTGATCGCTACCAATCGCCGGCAATCGGAGAGCCTAGCTGCGCATGCCGGGACGCACCGGTATCATCGGCGCCCCCCGAAGAACTCCTCGACGCCGCAGTGAGTGTCATCACGTCGTTCTTGAGTTGATGATTTGAGAACAGCCGAACCTGGAACGCGGGCCTCGCTCACTGCAGATCTTCTATACGCTTTTCAACGAACAAGCTGCTTACCGTTCCATTGCAACATAGTCGCGCAGTGTCCCCCCTCGCGACTACATTCAACGTTCGCGGACATCCGGCCGGTCTCATTCGTCATATCGACTTCCTGAACATGGTCGCGCCAGACTTCGCGATGGGCAAGACCACTTCGAGCCACAAAAATCTGGTGCAAGCATCCGGTCGATATACAAAGAGCCGATCGATTTGCGCAATGAAACCGATCAAAATGGAGTGCGACAAACTCGTCTCCATTCACATCCTTCAGATACCGGATAAAACCGCTCCGAACGCTGATACTCTCTTCACCACAGACTTTCTGGGCAGTGACAATCGCTGTACGAACGCTCGATGGTAGCTGCTGCAGACGCTCGCTCGTCAGGTTCGACCATCCGCCCTGCGGTGCGGATGAACTAAAGGCACTGGCGTCGGTTGATACCGCAACTAATGCAACTACGAAAAAAAGAAGAACCCGCATCCTCATGGACGTGTCCTCCGGCTATTAAAGCTTTCCTCTTTTCGATCTGGTACGTGGCTGCCTCACTTTGAGATTAATCCCATAGTCTTCGTCTACCAAGGTCATCTTCAAGTCTGCAGCACAGCGCAGAATGTTGCGATGCATCTCAGTCGCCACACTATTGCGTCTCTATTTCTTGAATTTGACCTGGCCGGACTTGCCCTCGGCTGTCTTGATCGTGAGCGTGATGGTCGCTCCCGCCGCTATCGGATTCTTTGCGTCGCCCTTCAGTGAATTTTCGCCCTGAGGCGCAAGGGGAAGCGTTTCGCGGCTATTGCCACTGACGATGAGCGCGGCCGCAATAAAGCCTCTTGTAGAGACCGGTTTAGGGGTGTTCGGAACGAAGATGTTGAACGTAACCGTGTTTCCAGAAGTCATTAGTTCGGCGTCGATGCCGGCAACGTCCAGCATCAGCCCTCCGTTCGGCCCCTTTTCGTATTCCTCGGCAGAAACCTGTGAAGCCATCGAGAGAGCGGCGAGGATTGCCAGTACGAATCTCATGGTCGTTCTCCTTGGTTGGCGGCAACAACAGCAACGTTCGATCGGGCCTCTTTCCTGAACAGCACGTAGAGAGCCGGAAGCACTAGCAACGTGAGGATCGTCGACGAAATGATCCCGCCGATAACAACGGTCGCCAGCGGCCGCTGCACTTCCGCCCCGGCGCCGGTCGCAATCGCCATCGGAACAAAGCCCAAAGACGCCACGAGCGCCGTCATCAAGACCGGACGCAGCCGGGTCAACGCACCTTCCCGGACCGCATCGATCAGTGCATGTCCTTCCCGTCGGAGTTTTTCGATGAACGTGATGATAACCAGACCGTTGAGGACTGCCACGCCGGAGAGCGCGATGAAGCCGATACCGGCGCTAATGGACAGCGGGATTCCTCTTAGCAAGAGTGCGGCGACACCTCCGGTCAGGGCAAGGGGCACGCCGCTGAAGACCAGCAATGCGTCGGGCATTGACCCTGTGCTGATGAAGAGCAACATCAAGATCAAAAGCAGCGCGAGCGGTACGACGATCATGAGCCGCTGCGTCGCTGAGACAAGCTGCTCGAACTGCCCGCCCCAGCCGATCCAATAGCCGGCCGGCAGCTTCACTTGCTCCGTGACCTGATTTTGTGCGTCGGCGACGAATGATCCGAGGTCACGCCCCCTTACGTTCGCGGTCACCACGATCCGTCGTTTTCCGTCTTCACGGCTGATGAGATTTGGACCAGGTGCCAGCTCAATCTGCGCGAGTTCCGACAATGGAGCATAGCGAATCTGAGCAAGTGGGGAGTTGCCCCACAAGGCGGGCATTGCTTTGGCCGGGTTCTCGAGGGGCGGCAACGGAATCGGCAACGACCTGATCGCCTGGATGTCAGAGCGCAGGTGCTCCGGGAGCCTGACGACGATATCGAAGCGGCGGTCACCTTCAAACACCCGGCCCGCGCTCTTACCGCCGACCGCGATTTCCACCAGGTTCTGAACATCGCCAACGCTAATTCCATAGCGCGACAAAGCCTGACGGTTCAGTTTGACGGTGAGCACCGGCAATCCCGAAGTCTGCTCGGTTTTGACATCCGCCGCCCCTTGAACGTTCTTGAGGATCGCCTGGACCCGAGCCGCAGATTGGATAAGCACTTCCAGATCGTCGCCGAATATCTTGATGCCCACGTCGCTGCGGATACCCGATACCGTTTCATTCATGCGTTGCTGGATCGGCTGCGAAATCACATAGACATTTCCAGGGACGTCTTCGGCGGCCTCCTGGATATCCGAAACAACCGCTGCCTTCGACTTGTCAGGATCGGGCCATTCCCTGCGCGGTTTCAGCATCACGTAACCATCCGACCCCGACGGCGGCATCGGGTCGGTCGCAACTTCCGCCGTGCCCGTGCGTGCAAACACCTCCTTGACTTCAGGCACCTTGAGTAGTCGCGTCTCAACCATTGCCTGCATCTCCACCGATTGGGTCAGGCTCGTTCCCGGGATGCGGATGACCTCCATAGACACATCGCCTTCATCGAGGCTTGGAATGAACTCACCGCCCATGCGGGTGGCGGCGACACCGCAGATGGCAATCAGCAGGACGGCAATTGCGGCGACGCCGGACCTGTTGCGGATCGAGGTGGCGAGCAACGGCGTATAGATCCGGCGTGCACCTCGCATGAAGAAATTCTCATGCTCGGATACCTTGCCGGTAACAAGAAGCGCCACGGCAGCAGGTACGAATGTCAGCGACAGGATGCTGGCGCCGGTCAACGCCATCAACACCGTGAGGGCCATTGGCACGAACATCTTTCCCTCGACGCCGGTGAGCGTCAGGATTGGCAGGTAAACGATAGCAATAATGAATGTTCCAAACAGGCTGGGACGGATCACCTCGCGCGATCCCGCGAGAATGGTGTCAAAACGTTCCTGGCGATCAAGCACGCGGCCGAGCCGGTGTTGTTCCGCGGCGAGCAAGCGCAAACAATTCTCGACGATGATGACGGCCCCGTCGATGATGATGCCGAAATCGATGGCGCCGAGGCTCATCAGATTGGCGCTGACCCTGTTCTCCACCATGCCAGTGATGGTGAACAACATGGACAGCGGTATGACGCACGCTGTTGCGATCGCCGCTTTGAAATTTCCCAGGATCAAGAACAGAACAACGATCACCAGGAGAGCGCCTTCGACGAGATTCTTCTCGACGGTCGCAACAGTCGCCTCAACGAGGCGCGTCCGGTCGTAGACGGTATGCGCGATCACACCGGGCGGCAACGAACGGCCGATCTCCTTGAGTTTGGCGGCCACGCGCTGCGCCACAGTTCGGCTGTTTTCGCCGATCAGTAGCATTGCGGTTCCCAGCACGACTTCTTTCCCATTCAAGGTTGCTGCGCCCGTGCGCAGATCCTTGCCTTCCCTGACGTCGGCGACGTCGGCCACTCGTACCGGAATGCCGTTGCGCGATCCGATCACGATCTCTTTGATTTCGTCGATGTTGCTAACCTGTCCCGGCGTACGGACGAGGTATTGTTCGCCATTGTGCTCAATGTAACCTGCGCCCACGTTCGCGTTGTTTGTCGCAAGTGCCGTCATGACGTCACGGAAACTCAACTTGTAGGCCATCAGTTGCGCGGGTTCGGGCAGCACATGGAACTGTCTCTCGAATCCACCGACCGTGTTGATTTCGTTGACGCCGGCAACAGTCCTTAACTGTGGCCTGATGATCCAGTCCTGGATCGTCCGCAGATCGCTGGGGCTGTATGATTCTCCGCTCGCCTTGCGCGCCTCGGGCGTTGCTTCGACCGTGAACATGTAGATCTCGCCCAATCCCGTCGAGACCGGTCCCATCGCGGTTTCGATGCCTGCCGGCAATTGGTCTTTGACCCGCTGAATCCGCTCGTTGACCAACTGACGGGCGAAGTAGATGTCGGTGCCGTCCTTGAAGATGACCGTGACCTGGCTGAGGCCATAACGGGATTGCGACCGCGTATTCTCCAGGTTCGGCAGCCCTCCCATCGAGGTCTCGATCGGAAAGGTAATGCGTTGCTCGACTTCCAATGGCGAGTAGCCTGGTGCGCGGCTGTTGATCTGGACCTGAACGTTGGTGATGTCGGGCACAGCATCGATCGGCAGGCGCGTGAAATTCCATGCGCCAAAGACGGCCATGGCAAGAACGCCGATCAACACCAGCCATCGCTGTCGGATGGCAAATGAAAGGATGCCATCAATCATTGCAGTTCTCCGGACGCCTGTTCATGAAGATGGTGATCAACGCTGAGGCGACATCAATCATTGTCCGGCGCTCCTTTCGCCAGTTCCGCCTTCACGATGAAACTGTTCCGTGCTGCATACACATCGCCTTCCAGCACACCGAAGGTGATCTCCACGGACTCCGAATCGCGCTCACCGATCTCGACCTCGCGGGCCTCGAATTTCTCGCCGTTGCGAACGAAGACCACCGCGCGTCCTTCAATGCTCTGCAGCGCCGAGGATTTCACGGCAACGCTCACTTGCTTCGCCGACAGGGTTAGCCGGCCCGTTATGAACAGGCCGGGCCGCAGCCGCAGCTCGGGATTCGGCACGATTGCCCTGGCAAGCGCGCTCTGGGTGTCGCTGCTGCCAACGGGCGACAGATACGATATCTTGGCATCGATCACTGGCTTCCCATCAGCGGGATCGATGAAAACCTGATCGCCAATGCTGACCCGCGTCAGGTCGCGCCGATAGACGGAGAAATCGGTCCACACCGTCGATAGATCCGCAATAACGAACGCCGGCTTCTGTTCCGAAACATATTCCCCGAGGGTGGTCTGGCGATCGATCACCGTGCCCGCCAGTGGCGCCTTCAATTCGTATGGGGTCAGGCTCTGATTGCTTTCGACGACCGCAAGAACGTCCCCCTTCTGGACTCGGTCGCCGATCCGCTTGCGCACGTCACGGATGATCCCCGGAAAGCGGGGTGTAACCTGGACCAGCGACTCCTGGTTGGGCTGTACCATTCCGTTCAGCAACAGGCTGTCGCGCAGCACGCCGGGTGACGCTGTCGCAAGTTCGATTCCAGATGCCGCAATCTTGGCGTCGCTCAACGAGACGCTATTCGCTCGTTCTTCCTTTTCGGCCTTCTCAGTGGAGGTCGTTTTCGTAGCCGGAATCAACATTCGGTAGCCGCCGTAGACGAGCGCAACAGCGACCAAAACGAAACCCAAATAGCGGATCAATCCAGAAATCATCTTGAACTCTCGCGGGTGAGAGAAAACGGATTACCGACGAGACCTTCGATCGTCGCGATGGCAATGTGGAAATTCTGCAAGGCTTCCTGTTCCCGGAGCAGTGCCTGCAAAACCGAGCCTCGAACATCGAGCAATTCGAGCAACGTGAAGCGGCCTTGAAGGTAGCCCCCCTGGATGGTTTCCGCTGCGCTGCGCGCATTCGGAATGACCGACGTCCGCAGCAGCTTCAGTTCGGCGAGCGCACCGGTCAGAGCGTCATAAGCGCGGCCTGCGATACTGATCAGCACGAGCTTGTTGATCGCCCGCTCGGCGCCGGTCTTTGCAAGCGTTTCCTGGGCAGCAATGATGTTGCCGGTATTCTGGTCGAAGACCGGAAGCGGTATCGATACGCCGAGCCGCACCGCATTGTCGTTGGTGTCCTGGAAGTGCCGCCATCCGGCGGATAGGCGAACGTCGGGGATCGACTTAAGGCGGGCCAGAATGAGTTCGGCATTTCGTTGCGCTGTCACGGCCGTCCAGCGCATCAGTTGCGGGTTGGCTTCGATGGCCTGGACGACCGCTTGGAACGGCGGTGGCTGCCCCACGCTGGCAAGTCGGCCCACCGCTTCACCAAAACGCGGGATACGATCGCCCATCAGGATCGCAAGGTCGCGACGTGCGGTTGCCAACTGCGTCTTGGCGCGCTCACGTTCCACCCGGAACAGGTCTGCGGCGACCTGCGCACGCAGCGTCTCGGCGGGTGACGACGCCCCCTCCTGCACGCGCTTTTGAAGCAGCGGAATGAGAGGATCGAAGCTTGCAATCTGCTCGTTAAAGATCTCGATCCGGCGTTGGGCGCTGATGATTGTGATGAACGCGATCGCGGTCTCGGAGAGAACCTCCAATCGCGTCGCCCGCCGCTGCCATACAGCCGTGCCGATGCCGGCCTCTCCGACCGCAACGCGCGCCTCACGCTTGCCGCCCAGTTCAACGAGTTGGCTGAGCTGGAGGTTGGTCTCGGCCGAGCGAACGCCCTTGTAGGGCCCCGACCCGAGCGCGTTGTCGAGTTCGAATGAGGCCTCCGGGTTGGGAAGCACCCCGGCCTGAATACGAAGGCCTCCCGCGATGCCGATATCGCGCTCCGCAGCCGTGAGACGCGGGTTTGCCGCCAGAGCGCGCTGCAGGGCCTCGGGCAACGAAATCGATCGTTGCACCTTCTCCGCAGCTTCGACTGGAACGGTTAGTACAAGCAGTGCGCACAAGAGGCGCAAAGCCACTCTTAGCAAATACATCATGTCGACCAGAAAAGCGAAAAGACAGCGACGCGGCTCAGCCGCATGCGGCTCAACTCTTAGGTCAGATGTTTGGGCGGTGGCGTATCAAGTTCGAGATAATCTTCCAGCAGGAATGTCAGTGCTTCGAAGGACAACTCGACTGGCTTGGCCGAAGGCTCCACAATTTCGACGCGCGCGGGCATCACAAGCGGAGTGCAGCTATAACAATGCTCAACAACCGTGGGAGTGGCCTTCGAACCCTCGTCGGCCTTGTCAATTATGGCGCTTACCTCAAATGCAGCGCCGATGAAAAGCGATTCCCCTGCGCACGAAATCTCACCCGCAAATCCGACCACTAAATATGCGACGGCAAGAAACGCTATCAGCAGCCGATAATAAATCGGTGCAACAGACGCGCGTCGATGGTTGGTTCTTCGTCTCATCAGAGACATGAATATCAAACTTTGGAATGCAATACTATTATGGCCGGGCACTTCTTATTGAAATCCCGTTTTGCTGCGCCTGCGTTCTGCCGTAGCTTCTGGCGATCAGTTTTACCGATCTGGGTGTGGTTCGCACGTGATCCACGGCGCGCAATCATCAGCAGGCCCACATCATATCTGCCTCTAGCAAAACTATGCCGCCACGCGGCGTTGGTGAACAAAACTCTCCAGGATCAGCAATGCTGCGCCACAGACCACGCCAACATCGGCCATATTGAAGGCTGGCCAATGCCAACCCCAGAGGTGAAAATCGAGAAAATCAGTCACGGCTCCGTGGCGCAGGCGGTCAAGAACGTTGCCAAAAGCGCCACCAACGATAAGGGCAACGCCTGTGGCCACAAGACGGTTGTCCGTGCGGAACAGCCAAACAAGGAGGCTCGTCGCGATACTCCCCGACAAAAGCGCGAGCGTCCAAGGTGGCAACTCATGACCACCCCACAACCCGAAGCTGACGCCCCTGTTCCAGCCGAGCACTAGGTTAAAGAATGGCGCGATGCGGAGCGCCTCGGGCGGCTTCATGGCGTATTCGAGGATCCACCACTTCGTTGCTTGATCGATGAGGAGCCACGCCAACGCCAGACCCAGTCCAAAGAGTCTCAGTCCGTGCATCGGCGCATGCCTCGCAGCAATCGGTTCGGTTCTCATCCGATGGTCCCGAGCGCCGGAAACATCTCAAGCATAAAAATCGCGAACATTGTGAGATGCCCAGTGATCATGGCTATCCCCATCACAATCATAACGGCGCCGGCTGCGAGCTGTAGCGCGCGACCGGCTTGGCGGAAGGTGCGCAGCCTTTCTACAAACCCGCCCATGAAAAGGGCCGCTAGAATAAAGGGCAGCCCGAGCCCTAGCGAATATGCGACGAGGAGAGCAACTCCATTCAGATTGGACGACGACGTCGAGACGGCTAGAACTGCGCCAAGTACCGGACCGATGCAGGGCGTCCACCCAAAGGCGAAAGCCATTCCGAGAAAGTAGGCAGCGACCGGTCCGCTCCCGGGCGGATTTCCATGCCATCGCAACTCTCGCTGAAGCCATGGCAAGCGAAGAAGCCCTGCGGTGAACAGGCCGAAGATAATGACCAGTAACCCGCTGGCGAGATTGACCTCCCATCGGTAGGCGTTCAAGAGCATGCTCAGCGCGTTTGCGCCCAAGCCAAGCAACACGAACACCGTCGAAAAGCCGAGTACAAAACACAGGCTTAAGCCGAGGGTCCGCAATCGCGCTTTGCCAGCAGTGGAGCCGACAACCGACTGACCAGCAACGTAAGACACGTAACCTGGGACCAGTGGCAGGACGCAAGGCGAGAGGAACGACACAGCCCCGGCAGCGAAGGCGGTGGTAAGACCGATATTGGAAATCAAAGCCAAATGAGTTTCCTCGCGCGTACTAGCATCGATCCAGCTCGGATACGCGCCATTGGTCGGAACGACTAGGACGTCTGCGGCTGATCATGGGTGAGTAGACGCAGTCCGTTCAGCACGACGAGGAGCGATGCGCCTACATCGGCGGCGATGGCGCCCCAGAGCGACGCGAAACCCGCGACCGTCAAGCCCGTGAACAATAACTTCACCGCGAGTGAGAATCCGATATTTTGCCGAATGATCGCGAGCGTTGCTTTCGAGTGCTGGATCAACCAGGGAAGTTTCGAGAGATCGTCCGACATCAAAGCGACGTCTGCGGTCTCGATCGCCGCATCGGAGCCGATCGCCCCCATCGCAATACCGAGATCGGCGCGGGCCATTGCCGGCGCGTCGTTGACCCCATCGCCGATCATCGCGACGGCGCTACCCGCCTTGTGAAATTGTCCGACGAGCCGCTCAATGGCGGCGACCTTGTCTTCGGGAAGAAGCTCAGCCATAACCTCATCCACACCGGTTTCACGGGCAATCACTTCCGCCGTCGCGCGATTGTCGCCGGTGAGCATGACGACGCGTTCAACTCCAGCCGCGTGGAGCGCGGCCACGACTAGCTTCGCCTCCGGACGGACTGCATCTGCGATTGCTATCAAGCCCCACACGGAATTTTGGTCACCCACTGCGACGACGGTGCGGCCGGCACCCGCAATCCGATCTGCCGAAAGCGAGACGTCTGGCGCCGCCGCCGTCTTTGCACGCTCCTCCAAATAGCTCCGGGATCCAAGCCATGCCTCGCGACCGCCAATCCGGCCGATCACGCCCTTGCCGCGCACCGCCTGCACGGAATCCGCAGGGACAACATTGACGCCATGCTTTCTCGCTTCGTCGAGAACCGCACGAGCGAGAGGATGTTCGCTTCGCGCCTCCAGCGCGGCCGCGAACTCCAGCAACTGAGCTTCGGTGCGGTTGCCTAACGGGACGAGCTCGACAACCTTGGGCCGGCCCTCGGTCAAGGTGCCGGTCTTGTCCATGGCAATCGCCTTCAGCTTGGCCGGAGTTTCGAGGTGCACACCGCCCTTAATCAGCACACCCTGTTTAGCCGCGCCCGCAAGCGCTGCCACAATCGTCACTGGGGTAGAGATGACGAGCGCGCAGGGGCAAGCGATCACAAGCAGCACCAGCGCGCGATAGAACCACGGCTCCCAGGCCTCACCGAAAACGAGAGGCGGCACCAAGAATACCGCCAATGCGAGTACCATGACCGCAGGCGTATAAATTCGAGCGAACCGCTCGACCCATTGTTCACTGGGGGCTCGCCGACTCTGGGCTGTCCCGACCATCCGGATGATGCGAGCGAGGGTGGTATCTTGTGCGGCCTTGGTCGTTTGAATTTCAAGGGCGCCCTCACCATTGATCGTTCCAGCAAAAACTTCCTTGCCGGGCTCGACGGGCACAGGGACACTTTCTCCCGTGATTGGAGCTTGGTTCACCTCGCTTTCGCCGGCAAAGACCCGTCCGTCGAGTGGAATTTTGTCACCGGGACGCACGACGATGTGTGCGCCGACTTCAACCTGACCAGCCGGGACTTCTGTCTCGTTCCCATCAGAGCGACGAACACGAGCGACCGTCGGGGCCAGCTCCATAAGTGCCGCAACCGCCCGCCGCGCCCGCCCCAGACTCCATGCCTCGAGTGCCAAAGCCAGTGCGAAGAAGAATGAAACCGTCGCCGCCTCAAACCACTCGCCGATGCCAATCGCACCAGCCACTGCCACGACCATGAGCAAGTTCATGTCGGGTCGCAGGCGTCGAGCCGATAGGATGGCTTTGGGAGCCACGTAGCGAACGGCACAAAGGATCGAGAGAGCGTAGGCCGCAATGGCCGGCAAAGGTGTGCCGCCGGTCGTTTCGGATGCGCCGATGGCAGCGGCGATGCCGCCGCCGAGGGCCGCGTGTAGCCCTAGACCAGCCGCGGCAAGGATCCCGCTCGCAGTGGTGAGCAGAGTTTGCGTGCGACGGCGGCGCTCTTCGGCGATTGTGGCGTCTGAAGTCGCCCCTTCTTGCCACAGCTCGGCCGTCATACCCGTTCGAAGCACAGCCTTTTCGATCTGCTCGGCCGGCAACCTGTCCGCACGGCCTAGAACGGACATACGCCCATTCACGAGATCGAATGCGAGCTTGTCCTCGCCCCCGACAATCGGGCCAACCTCACGCTTGAGGGCAGCCACCTCGTCGCCGCAGTCCATTCCGTGGACCTTGAACACCACCTGCTCGGACACAACCACACGTTCAGGCAACGTTAGCGCATCACTCGCACAGCTCGTGCACGGCGTGTTCGCCGGGGTCTGACTTATCGCAGGCGTGTGGCTGTCATCGGACCACAGCTCCGCCACCATGCCGGTGGACGCGACCGCCTCCCTGATCGACTCTGATGAGACGAAGGATTGCGATGCCACATCCATTCGACCAGCTTTGGTATCGAAAGAGAGTCGTTCTTCACCGCCTACCAACGGACCCACCGCAGCCTTGAGAGCCCGAACCTCATTTTGGCAATCAAGGCCTTTGACCTTGAAACGGGAGACCTGCGCTTGATCCTGCTGGTCTCGGTCCACCTGTGCCGGCATCGTGTCACCTCGATTTTTTCGACGTGACAGTTATATAGACCCTGTAGTCACTAGAGGGTCAAGCGATGCAGCGGACAGAAAAGCTCAGGATCGGCGATCTCGCGCGGGCCACCAATACGAAGGTTGAGACGATCCGCTATTACGAACTTATCGGCCTCCTACCGGCCCCGTTTCGTACGAGCGGCAATTTTCGGGCGTATGCACCCGAACACCTAGGTCGGCTCAGTTTCATTCGGCGGGCCCGCGATCTCGGCTTCACCCTCGACCAGGTTCGTACACTCCTTGGTCTATCGGACCAGAAACGTCACTCCTGCGAAGCGGTCGATGTGATCGCACGCGAGCATCTGGCCGACGTCGACCGTAAGATCGAGGATTTGAAGGCGTTGAGAGCTGAACTCGACAGCATTATCAACCAATGCGGTCGCGGCACGATCGCCGATTGCCGCATCATTGAGGCACTCGCACCAACTCATCGTGCCCGGAGCGATTCACCAAGAGCTGCTTCGGGCCCGTCGGGCGCGGTTCAATAGCCTCCAATTCACAAACAAGGCGACCAAACCGACTCCCGATCCAGTTAAGAATTGAATCAGAACTGGGAACGATGAGCATGATCGCACATGCATAGAATCAAGATGTTGCGCGACTTGAACGGCACGCATCATTTTGCTCGTGCGGGTATCACTGGAACTTCGGTCCGCCGTGATAGCGGGGACCATTTCCACCCTCGTTAGCCATTGGCACGACCTGGAAACGTGGCGTCATTCTGGTGGATGCGAACGCACTCAGCGGTTCGCGCTGTGCGGTGCCAGTTACACTACGTACGGTAGGCCTCGCTTCATTTGGCCAGTAGCTCTTGTCCGTGATTGTCGAGCCTGCGTGGGCCGTTGCAGCTACTGCCACCAGCGGCAACGAGAGTGCGATCTTGAGAAGGTGTTTCGTTAACATTGTCCGGCTCCATTGTTGGAAGCGCGTGAAGTGCGCTTCTAAGAATGAGTTCGGAGCCAATCGTCTGCCGGTTACAGGCTCACGCTGACGTGAAGCTGCCTGCACAAAGGTCCTTTACCAGCGCAATAGGCGCGGTCCCAGTGCTGCGCCTGCTAACGTGCACAGCGCAATCGTGCCGCCGTACCAGACCGCAACAAACGGCAATGAATCATCGGTACAATGAAGCGCGTAAGCCATTGCACTCACGCCACCAGAAATGAGGCCGGCGATGGCACCTGTGCGGGCCAGGTCCGTGGGGGCGGCCTTTCGCACGGCCCAAATGGTAATGGCAAATGGCACGATTGCGATAATCGGAATAGAGAGAAGGCATTCAAGCCATTGATCCCCGACGATCATTGCATCCCAATGCGAGCGCGGCGCGAATCCGAGGCTGATTGCGGCAAGCAACACAATCACGATGAACGGCATTGCAACCATCATCGGAGGAGTTTTTTGCTCCCCGCCTGGGCGCGCCAACCTTGTGAGATAGATCAACGCCACGCCGACGATCACAACCGTGAACACAAGCTTCAGCAACAAGAACGTGAAGGCGCGGGTTGTCATCAGATCTGGCCGGATGCCCGGCCCGATCAGGATGATGCCGAGCGCGAACACAGACGCGGCCGCAACGGCAATGCAAACCGTCCGCACGACCAGCCGGCGATCGACCGGCTCGACGCTCGTACTCAGCATGGCAACCAGGTCGTCTGTCTTCATGTTCCGGCTTCCCGGGCAATCAAGGCAGCCAGTGCCTTGAGCCCACGGTGAATGTTCACTTTCACGGCCGATTCCGAGATGCCGCATCGGTCTGCCGCTTCAGCTATGCTCTGTCCGTCCAGTTTTACAGCCTCGATGGAGCATCGCATGCTTTTCGGCAGCCGCTCCATGAGCCGCCTGACGTCATATGTACTCTCGGCACCGACATTGTCGTCATGCGCCATGATGTGGTCAGCCTCGTCGATCGGTACATCAGCAAGCGACGTGCGGGTCCGGCGTAGGAAATCGACCAGCTTGTAGCGCGCGATGGCATGGACCCAAGGCGTCAAAGGTTCAGCGGGATCGTAGGTATGCCGCTTGAAGTGGATCGCCAATACGGCCTCCTGAACCAGGTCTTCCGCCTCTGCTGCGCCCCTCCCGATCCTCGCAAGCTTACCCTTGTAGTACGCGCGCAAACGGCGACTCAATTGCTCGAGCAGCGCGCGATGCGAGGCCGCGTCGCCATCCAGGCTGGCAAGCATCAGTGCCTTGAGTTCGATTTCGTGGGTCGTCATGCTTGCATTATCTCTATGAGTTCGCTGATCCGGCCCATTTGGTTACAGTCGGCGGTGCTATAGATCGAAAAATCGTTGACCTGTTGTCCTACCGTCGTGGATTGATGGGCTTGGCGCCGATCAACATTGCGGTGAGATGGTTCCGCTGATTTCTTCGGGTGCCGCGAAGATCACGTCGGCCCGGTCTCCCATCATGCCCGCTGCCACGATCGCCGGAGCGCCTTTCTGTGGTCCATCTTCGCTTACGTCGGTCTTGAACCTCAGATTTCGCTCCCAGAAATCGCGCGTCTTCCCGTCCGCGGTCGTCACCCGGTAGGTATCCCGGCAATGCGTGATCGTCTGGACCCGTTCGTCAGGCCCGATCTTTTTGAGGTTTGGGACTGGGCTGCCCCCCATCATGCCCATCATCCCGCCCATTTGGTTGCCGCGTTGCGCAGCCGATGGCGGAGCGTGACCGGGCTGGGTCGCTTCCTTGAGAAACGCCAGAAGATCGCCGCGCCGTCCCGCTTCCTTTACGCCGGGGAACGACATCGTGTTGCCAGGAATGAGGTGTTGCGGATCCCGAAGCCACTCGTTGAGCGTGGTGTCGTTCCAGGTAATTCCTGACGACTTCAGGGCCGGCGAATAGCGGTTGAAGCTCGGCAGCGTGCCGGCTTTTCGGTTCCAAAGACCGGCGAGACTCGGCCCCGTCATGTTTCGATCAGCTTCCAGCGAGTGGCATGGCGCGCAGGCCTGGAAATCGCGCTGGCCTCGCGCTCCATCGCTTTGCTGTGCGAGTGCGGGTGGCAAAAATGCGATTGTCACAAGCGCCGTTATCATGGACTTGTTCATTGCTGACCTCCCCTATTGCCGGAGCGGAGATGTTTGATGAGTACCGCTGCTGACAACATCATCATGGTTCACCTCACTCGGCTGGCTCCGAAACAAGTCGCGTGTCTTCCTTGACCGGCTCGATGGTCGGCGATGGAAGATGACCGTTTCCACGATCATTGGCCGGCAGACGGAAGCCTTTGATCAATCCGTAGATCGCCGGAATCACGATCAGCGTCAGCAGCGTTGACGAAATCATCCCGCCGATCATCGGCACCGCGATGCGCTGCATGATCTCTGAGCCGGTACCAGTGCTCCACATGATCGGCAGCAGCCCCGCCATAATGGCCACGACGGTCATCATTTTCGGGCGCACGCGCTCCACGGCACCTTCCATGATGGCGTCGTAGAGATCACCGCGCGTCAGCATGCGGCCTTCGACATCGCATTCGGTCTCGACCTCCGCCAACGCTTGATTGAGGTAGATCAGCATCACCACGCCGGTCTCTGCGGCGACCCCGGCCAGCGCGATAAAACCGACCGCGACGGCTACCGACAGATTGAAGCCCAGCGCCCACATCAGCCAGATGCCGCCGACCAGCGCGAACGGCAGCGACAGCATGACGATCATGGTCTCGGTGATGGAACGGAAGTTGAGGTACAGCAGCAGAAAGATGATCAGCAGCGTCACCGGCACCACGATCTTCAGGCGCGCTGTTGCGCGCTCGAGGTATTCGTACTGGCCGCTCCAGACCACATAGTATCCCGCCGGAAACTGAATGCTGGCCTGCACCGCTTGCTGCGCGTCGGCAACATAGCCGCCGAGATCGCGGTCGCGGATGTCGACGTAGATATAGGTGGCCAACTGCCCGTTCTCGGTGCGGATCGATGTCGGCCCTCGCGCCGGTTCGATCTTAGCGACTTCCCCAAGCGGTACTGCACCTCCGGCCGGCATCGGAACCAGGACGTCGTTGGCGATGGCCTGTGGATTCTCCCGCAGGTCCCGAGGGTAGCGCATGTTGACACTGAAGCGTTGGCGACCTTCAACTGTGGTGGTCACCGTCTGGCCACCGAGGGCGGTCGCAATCACATCCTGAACGTCCTGGACCATGATGCCGTAGCGCGCCAACGCCTCACGGTTTGGCGTCACGTCGAGATAGTACCCGCCGATGCCCCGCTCGGCGTAGGCCGACGACGTGCCGGGCACGGCTTTCAGAACCTGCTCGATCTGCTTCGCCAGTTTGTCAATCACGACCAGATCGGTCCCGATCACCTTGACGCCGATCGGCGTTCGGATGCCGGTCGACAACATGTCGATGCGCGCCTTGATCGGCATGGTCCAGGCATTCGAGACACCAGGAAACTGCAGGGACTTGTCCATCTCTGCGATCAGGCCATCAATCGTCACGCCCGGCCGCCATTGCTCCTTGGGTTTCAGATTGACAACAGTCTCGAACATCTCGGACGGGGCCGGGTCGGTTGCAGTTGCTGCGCGGCCAGCCTTGCCGTAGACCGACGCCACCTCCGGAAACGACCGGATAATCCTGTCCTGCATCTGCAACAGTTCACCCGCTTTGGTCACCGAAATTCCCGGCAGCGTGGTGGGCATGTAGAGCAGCGTGCCTTCGTTGAGGTTGGGCATGAATTCGGTGCCGAGCTGACGCGCCGGCCAGATCGTCACCGCAAGCACGGCGAGCGACAGCAGGATGACAACGGTCTTGGCGCGCATCACGGCCTTGATCACCGGCCGGTAGATCCAGATCAGGAATCGGTTGATCGGGTTCTTGTGCTCAGGAACGATTCTGCCGCGCACGAAAATGATCATCAGCGCCGGCACCAGCGTCACCGACAGCAACGCCGCCGCCGCCATCGCAAAAGTCTTGGTGAAAGCCAGCGGGCTGAACATCCGGCCTTCCTGCGATTCCAGAGTGAAGATCGGCATGAACGACACGGTGATGATCAGCAGGCTAAAGAACAGCGCCGGCCCGACCTCGGACGCCGCCTTTATCAGGATGTCGACTCTTGACCGTCCGGGTTCAGCTCGCTCCAGATGTTTGTGCGCATTTTCGATCATGACGATCGCTGCGTCGACCATGGCGCCGATCGCAATCGCGATGCCGCCCAGACTCATGATATTGGACCCCAGTCCCAGCAGCTTCATTGCGCCAAAGGCCATCAGCACCCCAACCGGCAGCATGATGATGGCGACGAGCGCGCTGCGGACGTGCAGCAAGAACACGATGCAGACGAACGCAACGACGATGCTTTCCTCCAGCAACGTATGCTTGAGCGTGGCGATGGCCGCATTGATCAGGTTGGAGCGGTCATAGACCGGGACGATCTCGACGGATTTCGGCAGGCTGCTCGCGATCTCCTTGAAGCGTTTCTTGACGTTATCGATAACGTCGAGCGCATTGACCCCGAACCGCTGCAGCACGATGCCGCTGGCAACTTCTCCCTCCCCGTTGAGCTCGGTAATGCCGCGACGTTCGTCCGGGCCGAGTTCGACCCGGGCGACATCCCGCAGCAATACGGGGGTCCCGTTGTTGGTCTTCAGCACGATGTTGCCGAGATCGTTGATGCTCTTCAGATAGCCCTTGCCGCGGATGACGTATTCGAACTCCGAGAGTTCGACGGTGCGGCCGCCGACGTCGGCGTTGCTGGCACGGATCGCATCGCGCATCTTCTGCATGGTGATGCCGAGATCGCGCATGCGCTGCGGATCGAGGATGACGTTGTACTGCTTGACGAAGCCACCGACACTCGCGACTTCAGCCACGCCTTCGGCCTTCGCCAGCGCGAATTTCAGATTCCAATCCTGGATTGTGCGTGTGTCGGCCAGGTTCAATTCCTTCGACACCACCGCGTATTGATAGACCCATCCCACGCCCGTGGCGTCGGGACCGATCGTCGGGCTTACACCGGCGGGCAACCGCGAAGCCGCGCCGTTGAGGAATTCGAGCACGCGCGAACGAGCCCAGTAGATATCGGTGCCGTCCTCGAAGATGACGTAAACGAACGACACCCCGAAGAAGGAAAAGCCGCGCACGACCTTGGATCGGGGCACGGTCAGCATCGCAGTTGTCAGCGGATACGTGACCTGGTCTTCGATCACCTGCGGCGCCTGGCCAGGATACTCGGTATAAACGATCACCTGGGTGTCCGAGAGATCCGGAATGGCATCGAGCGGCAGATGGACCAGTGCGTAGATGCCGGCGGCAGCGGCGAAGCCGGTGCCGAACAGGACCAGCAGTAGGTTACGAGCCGACCAATTGATGACGCGGGCGATCATTGCTGGCCTCCCGCGTCCGAAAACCCTTTGAGCGCAGCCTTCAGATTGCTTTCCGCATCGATCAGGAAGTTGGCCGAGACGACGACCGGCTCCCCCTCCGCGAGGCCCTGTCGGATCTCGACATAGCCGTCGCCGCGATGACCGAGTTTCACCTCGCGGGGTTCAAATCGCCCCTGCCCTTTCTCGACGAAGACCGCCTGACGGCTGCCAGTATCAAGAACGGCACTCTCGGGCACGGCAAGTACCGGCTGCGAGCTGCCGATACCGACATTCGCATCGACATACATGTCGGGAAGCAGCGCGCCATCCGGATTGGACAATTCGATCCGCACCCGGGTGGTTCGTGTTTCCCGATTCACTTGCGGGTAGATGACACTGATCTTCCCGGCGAATTCGCGGCCAGGAAAGCTGCGCGCCTTCACGGTTACCGGCTGTCCAACCGAAATCGTGCCGAGACTGCGCTCCGCGACATCGACCATCGCCCACACCACGGACGTATCCGCAACCCGGAACAACACGTCCCCGGGCTGCGCGCGCATACCTTCAATGGCGTTACGTTCGAGCACAATGCCGTCGCGCGGCGCCGACCAGTCGATGGTGATCGGAACAGTGCCGCTCTTCTCCATAGCTGTAATTGCTGTGTCGGGGACGTCGAGGTTCATCAGCCGCTGCCGCGAGCCGCGACCATACACGGCGACGCCGCTCGTCCCCTTCGACGTGATGGTGGCTATGTATTCGGCGGCCGCCGATGCCACGGATGGACTGTAAATTTCCATCAGCGGCTGGCCTTTACTGACTTTGCTGCCGGTGGTGACGTTCGCGACTTTCTGTACCCAGCTTTCGGCTCGCATCGAAATGACGGAGATGCGGCGCTCGTCGAGCTGGATCGTGCCTGGCGCACGAATGAGGGTTCGAATGACGCGCGATGTTGCGGGTTCGGAGCTGACGCCGGTACGCTGGATCTTCCCTGGCGAAAGCTTCACCGATCCATCGTCGCTGTCGTCACCGTCATAGACCGGGATGTAATCCATCCCCATCGAATCCTTTTTCGGCGTCGGCGAGGTGTCCGGCAGTCCCATCGGATTGCGGTAATACTTGATCTTGCGCTCCGCCGCTGTCGCTGATGCGCTCTCAATCACTGGCGCTTCGTCGAAACTGACATCAGCAGCCGCAGGTACGGCCGTGTAGTCACGTCCATCCGGCGCCTTCTTTGGTGTTGGCGAGTAAAACGGTCTGCCGTCGGGATCCTTGTAGTAGATCGTTGCGCCATTCGTTTGCGCGGCCGCAGATGCCAGAGCCGCCGGGCTTGCCCCTTCGGCTGGCTGATGTTGACCGCGGCCGGTGATGAATCCGCCACCCGCCGCCGCGATCAATGCGGCGGCAGCAGCAATAGCCAGGCTGACCGTTCTCATCACTGCGCCGTGATGACGAGTTTGCTTTCGACGGTGCCGGTCTCGCCCTGTACTTTGGCCCCGAGCGAAAGTTGCCATCGGCCCGCCATGCCGAACGTGGCCTTGAAGCGGTAAGTGCCAGGCTCGGCGCTAGGAGCCGAAGCGACCTTGGTGGCCATTTCCTGCATGCCGTCGGGCGCCATGTCGAGACGCGTTGCGAAGATCACCGCATCAGGCACCGCCTTACCGGTGGTCTTGTTGACGAGCCGGACCGTAATGGTTTTGTCCGGACCGGCCTTAACGGTCTGGTCGACGAGCTGGAACTCATAGTCTTTGATGTCGGCGCGTGCGGCCGTGACTGTGCCACTGATAGCAATGCCGATGAGCGCCCCCCGGAGGGCGCGCGGTAGATTGAACTTCTTCATTTCAAAATCCTCGAATGATCATGATTGCCGCAAGGCGGCATGCGTCGATCCGCGCGACCGAGTCGCGCGGCAACACGGCGCCGAGGCGCCGATCAGATCAGGTTCGAGGGGGTTGGTCGGGAGGAGGACGATCGAAGCCGTCGGCGATCCTATCGTCGAAGGCCGAAAATAACTTGCGCGTTTGCAGAGGTGTCACGACTCCAACTGCCATAGGAGGTTCCGCCTGGGCAACGTTCAACGTACACATCGCGCGGAGCGGACAATCCTTACAATCGTTGCTCTTCTGTGTATCCGGACAGCAAGGCATGTCGGCGGACATCGTCGACATATCACTCATCTCTGCCGCCGACAGCAGTTTTGCCGCCGCCGGCGTGGTCAGCGGCGAAACAATGAGCCCTACAATCGCAAAGACCGCGAGCAACCGGCTGATGAGTCGGCAAAAATCCATAGTCCAACCTCACATAGGATCGTGGACTTGTGAAGATGGATCACATCACAAATTCGCCACCACAATGGGCCGGGAACGAGCGAGCGACGACGTTAACCTAATTAAGGGAACCGCCTTAACCAGCGATATCCCCGCCCAGGAAGCGCATAAATGTTTGACGGCCAGAGGTCCCGAAAAGAACGACCTCATACCTTTCGGGCGCGCCGCCTTCCATTCCGGGTGATCCGACGGGCATTCCGGGAACCGACAATCCGACGGCGTTGGGACGCTTTTCTAGCAGTTGTCGTACAGCGGCTGCAGGGACATGACCTTCGAGGACATATCCGCTGACTTCGGCAGTATGACAAGCGGCCAGGTCGGGTGGTACGCCGAGACGCGTCCGGACCACGTGAAGGTTTGTCGTTTCATCGACTTTAACCGCGAAGCCTGCCTCCTTGAGATGGCGAACCCAGCCCGAGCAGCACCCACAATTTGGGTCCTTGTGAACCAAGACCGCAGCCCCGTCGGCGGCGACAGCGCCACGCGGAAAAGCCAGCAATGCCGCTGTTAGTCCTAAAGCACATCGTCGCGTGAAAAGGCGTGGAGATATGCTTGAGTTATCCATGTCGCGATCCGTTTCCGTTATTGTTGAGAGTAATCCAAACACTGCCTGCGCCAAACGAACTTCTATGTGACCGATTCCGACACCGACCTGGCTTGGGGTTGCTTATCCAGGTCTTTCAACCAAGATCGGTAATAGGCAACGGCCGTCATCAGCCCGATTCCCGAGCCGCTCACGATGAGCTGGGCGATGAAAGAGTCCGAAATCAGCTCGAGTAAGAAATGGCCCACGAACGAAAGAAACACTCCGACGCAGAATACTTCGAGCGAACGCTGGCCGCAGACTATTAGCGGCCGAAGCCAGCGCGACTTCAAGCCGGCCCAGCCAAGAGGAAGAAATCGCACGACCAGCACTGCCAAAGCAACAAAATGCAAAACCCGGTACGGTGCGAGATTGGTCTTGTCGTTGGGATTGAATGCGCTCAACAACCATTTGGGGATCAGCTCACCCAGTGGTTCAAAATAGCCTGCGACGGTCATGAGCAGCGCAAATATCAAATACCCAGCGCAGATCGATACGGCCGCCGAGGATCGGATAATCATCCGCGCCCGTGACGCTCCACCGAGAGCGCACCAAGCGCCAAACATGAAGAGGAATTGCCACGTATACGGATTGAAATACCAGACGCCCGACGGATACGCGGGAAGATTCCAGCCAAACTGCCGTGCGGCGAAATAGAGGACGAGCGATCCGGCGATCGCAAGGTCTGGTTGCCGAAGTGTCAACCATAGCACCGGCGGAAACATTGCCATCAGGACAATATAGAGCGGTAGAACATCGAGATTCAGGGGCTTGAATTTTAGCAACAGCCCCTGCGTCAAATTGATGATCGGATGATCGATCAACCCTGCGACGTTGAACTCGTCCAGGAGATGCGAATGATTGTAGGTTTGAGCAACCCAGCCAATCGCAGCGATATAGAAGACGAACAGCAGCACGTGCGCGACGTACAGTTGCCAAACGCGCTTGAATAGAAGGGCGGTTCCTGCAATGAAGCCTCGCTTGAGCATGCTCTTTGCGTAGACGAACGCAGCCGTGTACCCCGAGATGAATACGAAGAGGTCCGCTGCGTCGCTGAAGCCGTAATTCCTCGTCGTCAGCCAAGCGACCGCGTTGTTCGGAATGTGGTCGAGAAAGATTGCCCAATTCGCGATACCGCGGAAAAGGTCGAGACGAAGATCTCGCCCTTTGGCAGGAAGGATAGCACGCACTGTCATGAAAACTCTGGGTATGGTTTCGAAAGGGACGTTTCTGTTCTGTGGCCATCGAAGTCCCGGATGAAGCCTCGGCTTAAAGAGGAACGCGGAGCAACCATCGATCGAGTAGTTGGCCGGTTGCTCTCCAGCGCGGCAGCTCTCCGCGCATTGTGTGCGGAGCCCGCCTGTAGAGCGAAGAATACTGTTCGCTCTACAGGATAGGCGCCCGCCAACCCGATTAGATTGCGATCGTGCTCGACAATTTGAATCGATCGCAACCGTTCCGATCTCTTACTTGGATTTTTGAAGAGTGGTCACGGTGATCTGACCATTGACCCGGTCGGCATCGAACTTAACCTTATCACCGACCTTGACGGTCTTCAGCACCGCAGGATCCTGGACCCGGAACACCATCGTCATCCCTTCGTCCATATCGAGCTTCTTGATGGGGCCGTGCTTCAAGGTGATTTTACCGGCAGACTCATCGATTTTCACGACCGAGCCCTCAACGGGGGCTGTTTGAGCCGACGCAGTGAAGCTCATCAATCCGATCGAGAGTACGGCGGCGACGGCCAGAAGTTGTTTACGCATGTGTTTTCCTTTCAGTTGATCAACCTTCGGAATGAAGGCTCTACGCTCCCCAGCGATTCAATTACTTAACGATCACCGTGCCGAGCATGCCGGACTCGCGATGTCCGGGAATCAGGCACGCAAATTCGAACTGACCTGGCTTGCTGAACTTCCAGACAAGCTCGCTACCCTCCTTCGGGTCGATCCGTTTGGCGTTCGGATCATCGTGCTCCATGTCGGGATTCTTCTTCATCACTTCGGCATGCTTGAGATTATCCTCGGTGCTCGCCAACACGAACTCATGTTCAAGATCGCCGTTGTTCTTCAGTACGAACTTGATTTGCTCATTGGTGCGAACCTCGACGCGGTCGGGGATGAACAGCATCTTTCCGTCCGACTCTCGCATGACGACCTGCACGATCCGGGCGGGCTTTTTCGGATCACCCGGCTCGCCCGCCGAGTAGCCCGCGTCGTGGCCATGGCTATGACCTGGCTCACCCGAGCCTGCGTTGGCTGAAATCGTTGCAGTACCCATCAGTGCAAATGCGGCCGCATAGACTCTAAGTTTGCTCATTTGGTTCTCCTGTTAGTGGTTGTTCATGTGGCCGCCCTTAGGCTTCACCACGTTGACTTCGACGCTTGGTTTGCTCGACGAAGGTGCTTCTGCTTTCCGCGCGGGAGCCGCAGACGGATTGTCGACTTCATAGGCCACCGTTCCGGCCGGATTCTTGTAAGGACCTGGATCCTTGTAATCGCCGGATGCGATCCCATCGCGCACCTTCACCGTCGTGAACATGCCGCCCATCTCGATGGGCCCGAACTGGCCGAAGCCGGTCATCATCGGAATCGTGTTGTCCGGCAGCGGCATTTCCATCTCACCCATGTCCGCCATGCCGGCGCTACCCATCGCCATGTAATCAGGCGCGAGCTTGCGGATGGGTTTGACGAGATCGCGGCTTCGGGCGCCGATAAAGTTCCGGATATTGTGCCCCATGGCGTTCATCGTGTGATGCGACTTGTGGCAATGCAGCGCCCAGTCGCCTTCCGCATCGGCGACGAACTCGTAAGCGCGCATGGCGCCGACCGGAATGTCGATGGTGACTTCGGGCCAACGCGCTTCCGGCCTGACCCATCCGCCATCCGTGCAAGTCACCTCAAAATCGTAACCATGCATGTGAATCGGATGATTGGTCATGGTCAGATTGCCGACGCGAACCCGCACGCGATCGTTCTTGCGCACGACCAGCGGATCGATCCCGGGGAAGACCCGCGTGTTGAAGGTCCACATGTTGAAGTCGGTCATCTCCGAGACCTTCGGGAGATAGGTCCCCGGATCGATGTCGTAGGTACTGAGCAGAAACACGAAGTCACGATCCACCCGCATGAACGCCGGGTCCTTGGGGTGAATGACGAAGAACCCCATCATGCCCATCGCCATCTGCACCATCTCATCGGCGTGCGGGTGGTACATGAAGGTGCCGCTCTTCTTCAGCACGAACTCGTACACGAAGGTCTTACCCGGCTTGATGTGCGGTTGGGTCAGACCGCCGACGCCGTCCATGCCGTTCGGCAGCAGCATTCCGTGCCAGTGAACGGTCGTGTGTTCTGGCAGTTTGTTGGTGACGAAAATGCGGACCTTATCGCCCTCGACAGCTTCGATCGTCGGTCCGGGTGACTGACCGTTGTATCCCCACAAATGCGCTTTCATGCCGGGGGCCATCTCGCGCACCACAGGTTCGGCGACGAGATGGAATTCCTTCCAGTCGCCGTTCATCCGCCAGGGCAACGTCCAGCCGTTCAGCGTCACGACCGGCTGATAGTCCTGCCCGGTCGTCGGGTGCAACGGCGGCTGCATCGTATTTGTGGTGGTGACCGCCGCTTCCGGAATACTCGCGGCCTGCAGCCGCCCGCTGACGGCCGTTGCACTAGCAAGGACCGCGGCACTTCCGAGCAAATCTCTTCGCGAAATCATGTCAGTGCTCCTTCAATCGCCCGCCGCGCCGGAAGCGCTGGCAGTTGCCAGCGCGATCCCGGCCCGACCGGATGAGCCGCCGCCGACGACGGCTGTGGTGAGGTTGGTGCTGGCGAGCCAGAATTCGCGCCGTGCCGCGATCGCCGCCGTGTTCACGGTGATACGTTGCCGCACTTCGAGGAGCAGATCGAAAACGTCGATCAGCATCCCGTTGTAGCGAAGCTGACTTTCATCAACGACGATCTTCCGTAACGGCAGAACTTCCCGCGTGTAGTGGTTCGCGATGTCATAGGTCGACCGGTAGCTTCGATAGGCATCGCGCGCCTCCGAACGGACATTGACAGCCCGTTGCAGCAACCGATTAACGGACCCCATGTAAGTCGCTTCGGCTTCGCGCACGCGCACTTCGCCGAAATCAAAGATCGGAATTTCAAACGCGACATCAAAGCCGCGATCTTTGGTACGCTGGCCTGTTGCCTTATCCTTGGTGATTTTATCGGCGTAGCCGGCGTCCAGGACATTGATGAAGCGAGTCGCCTGGGTGAGCCCGTACGCCTTGGCGATCGCGTCAACCTCCATCCGTGAAATTTGCAGATCGACGCGGCGCCGAACGGCTTCGACCTCGATGTTGGCGAGCGCCTGGACGCGCTTCGGCAGCGGTGGCAGCGCGTTGGGAAGCTTGAAATCCAGATCGCTTCCCCACACGCCCATCGCGCGAATCAGAGCTTCGCGAGCGGACGTCGCGGCCGAATATGCGGTTGCGCGTTGCACGGCCAATTCGGCGGAAAACGCCTGTTCGCGTGCCTGATCGAGTTTGTTCATGGCGCCGGTTTCGCCGAGCCTCGTTGCAAGCTTGGCCGAGGTTTCGGCCGCGCCTTGCGCCTGGGTCAGGAATTCGGTGAGCTCGCGTGCGGCAACCGCCTGATAGTAGGCGCGGCGTGTGTCGGCCGCGATACGCAGCGTCTCCCAGACCACGCGCAATTGCGCCTGCCGGAACTTTTCCGCTGCGATCTCGGATCTGGCGGGCAAGGTCGCCAGTGCCAGCACGCTCACGATGATCTGGCGGTCGATCTCCACTTCCGCCGAGCCTGCGATGCGCGACAGCGAAATCGACGGATTCGGCGGCAGGCTCTCCCCGACCATGACCGCTTCTGCGAATGCGAGATCGTTGAACGCCGCCTGCAATCCGCGATTGTTCAGCAAGGCGATCTGCACCGCGGTATCCGCCGTCAGACTGCGCGCTAGGAGTTTGTCAACAACCGCGCGCGATGATGCCGCATCATCTGCCGTCTTCAGCGCGACGACGTCCTTGTTCATCTCCTGACGTGCGACGTCCGATACGAAGCTCATGCCGCCGTCAGGAGAGAATTGTGCGCAGCCGGATGTGAGAGCGGCCGCTCCGGCAACCAGAATCAATCGCAGCCGAACACTCAAGAGCGGTATTGTCAGTGGAGCGAGCGCTGCTTGGGAAGCTCTGAAAATATCCATGATGCCGCTCCTACTGGTTCGGCTTGGGCGCGGAGCGCTGGTTCTGCTCGACCCAAGACCCGGGCGAGACCGGACGCATGCTGGTGTAGGAACCGAGCCGCGATCGATAGACAGCGCCCGAGACCTTGGCGTTCGGATCTGTCGGGTCGGCTCCGACCAGCGGAACGCCGGGCGGTATACATCCCCCAAGCGCGACGGCGATGACTGCCATCCCCGTAAGAACGCTGAATTTCCTTTGAAAGAATCCGATCGCTACCGAATGAACGGCGGCGGACTTCGCCCCAAACTGCGCAAGCATGACATTTTCCTGAACTGCCGATGAACCATAGGCCCGCGTGCCCTCACGGGCGCGGCACCACGTCATTCAAGTCAGGTCAGGAAATGGGGGGACGATAGTGTCGAGGGGGAGCTCTGTCGGCAACGTCCCGATAGTTCTCGGACGCACAGACAGACGTCGGCATCAAGGGTTTGACAATGTCCATAACCGTGGTCGGCAATGCGCTCAAGCACACCATCCCACAACATTGCGCACCCGAAACCTTATGATGATCACTTGCAGGGGCTGGCGTTTCGTCAGCGACGGATATCGCGCTGTCGAAGTTCTTAGACTTGTTGAAATGAGCCTCGCCGCCAGGATGTTCGTGCACATGGCCGTCCCTATGGACGTGCTGCGAAGCGCCCTCGCTATGTTCATGCACGTGCACAATGCCCAGACCGTGATTTTCTTCAGTAAGACATGGCGCCGCCCGCGACCCATCGGAAAACGCAAAGGAAATGCCCGGCGCCAGCACGCAAAGCAGATAGACCAAGGCGGCAAACCACCCGGCCCTCAGTCGCTTCGCTTTGCTCAATCGTACGAACATCCAGCTCTTCAATTCCGATATTAAGACACGCCGCAAGATTTGGAACTTAAGGGGAAACGGCTTCTCCGCCAAGTGCAAACATGTCTCATTTAAGAAAGTTCTATCGCGAACTTTCACCAGCCAGCAGCGTGAGCCGCCGCTCGCTCAATTTGGAGAGCACGGCGGCCCTTCCAAGCTCACACAGCAGCAATGCCATCGTCCAAGGCAACGCTCCGCCGAATGGTCGGCGGAGAACTCTGCCCCACCGGCCATGTCAAATTTGAGACAGGCTGGCTAGACTGGCTTTTCCTCTTCAGTGTCCTCCACTAACTTCGATCGAACTTGACGTCATCGGGTATCTCCCGCAGCAGCGTCTGTCCCTTGTTGAGACGCTCCGCCAGTGCCTCGACGAACGTCTGGAACCGCTCGCGTCCCTTCGCGTCTGCGCCACCATTCACATCGGCGGGCAAGGACGGCGTCGCCGTCAACCAGAGACGGATGAAGAGTCCCAGCGTCTCGGTTCCAATCGCAGTGTCACGCTCCAGGCGCTGCACCTGCCGCGACAGACGGTCAAGCCGGCGCGACAACGCAGCTTCGGCCCGATCGGCGCCGTCCGGAGACAGGAAACTCGTGATCGCCGCATCGGCGATGGACGACCGGGAGATACCCTTGCGATCCGAGTGATCGATCAATAGTCGCAAGGCTTCCGGCGACAAATGCATACTCGTTCGGACTTTCATCGCCATCGCCTCACAGCGTGATCCCATCGTCCGGGTCCATAGCGGCCTGCCGTGCAACGCTGCGCATCCTGTGACGGATGGTGGCAGACCGAATGCCAGCCTCGCTCGATTGATCGTCGACAATGGCAACCGTTGGCGTTGGGTCCATCCCTTCCGGCACAATCGCTTCGTGTTTTGATAACGCGGGCTCACGACGGATTCCGCCGTTGGCATTATCGTTGGCGCGTTGCAACCTCTCCTCCTGTGGTACAGATGGGGGAATTGGCCGCGCCATCCAGTCATCCCCATTCTCTTGTGCTCGCGTGCTTGCCCCCACACAGGGGGGCGGCCGAACACGATCGGTGAGACGGCGATCCTCGAAATAGCGGACCTTCTTCGCACGGATCGGCGACGTCCCTGAAACCAGCACGACTTCGTCGAAGGGCGGCAATTGCATCACCTCACCGGCGGTCAGAAGCGGACGCGCTGTCTCCTGACGCGACACCATCAGGTGGCCGAGCCATGGCGACAGGCGATGACCGGCATAATTTTTCATGGCGCGGAGTTCAGTCGCGACACCCAGTGCATCCGAGACCCGTTTGGCGGTCCGCTCATCATTGGTTGCGAACGCGACACGAACATGGCAATTGTCGAGAATTGAATTATTCTGGCCGTAGGCCTTCTCAATCTGGTTGAGTGATTGCGCAATCAGAAAGCTCTTGAGGCCGTAGCCTGCCATGAAGGCCAATGCCGACTCGAAGAAATCCAGCCGTCCGAGCGCCGGAAATTCATCGAGCATGAGCAACAGTCGCCGGCGTTTTGCCTTAGCTTGGAGATCTTCTGTGAGACGCCGGCCGATCTGGTTGAGAACAAGACGAATGAGCGGCTTGGTTCGCGAAATATCCGATGGTGGGACCACCAGATAGAGTGTCGCCGGCGTCGCTCCCTCGACGAGGTCTCCAATGCGCCAGTCGCATCGCGCCGTCACCTTTGCAACCACCGGGTCGCGATAGAGGCCGAGGAATGACATCGCGGTCGAGAGCACACCGGATCGTTCGTTCTCGCTTTTGTTCAACAGTTCACGAGCCGCCGAGGCGACAACGGGATGCGGGCGATCGCCGAGATGTTGCATCGTCATCATGGCTCGCAGTGTGGCTTCGATGGTCCGCTTGGGGTCGGACAGAAAATTGGCTACGCCGGCGAGCGTTTTCTCCGGCTCGGCGTAGAGCACATGGAGGATGGCGCCGACCAGCAAGGCGTGGCTGGTCTTTTCCCAATGGTTGCGCCGCTCCAGCGCGCCCTCGGGATCGACCAGGATGTCGGCGATGTTCTGGACGTCGCGCACTTCGCTGTCGCCGCGGCGCACCTCGAGCAGCGGATTGTAAGCAGAGGAGTCGGGATTGGTGGGATCGAACAACAGCACGCGGCCGAACGAGGCGCGCCAGCCCGCGGTCAACTGCCAGTTCTCACCCTTGATGTCGTGGACGATGCAACTGCCCGGCCATGTCAACAACGTCGGGACGACGAGACCGACACCCTTGCCGCTGCGGGTTGGCGCAAAACAGAGCACGTGCTCCGGTCCGGCATGACGCAGATACTGATGATTGATCTTGCCGAGCACGACACCGTCGGGGCTCAACAGGCCGGCCGCGCTGATCTCCTTGATGGTCGCCCAGCGCGCTGAACCATAGGTCTGCGCTTCTTTCGCCTCACGGGCGCGCCATACCGACATGACAATGGCGACCGCGACTGAGATGAAGCCACCGGAAGCAGCAATTAACGCGCCTTCGACGAAGATCCCGGGCGCATAGGCGTCATAAGAGAACCACCACCAGAAGAATGCCGGCGGCGGGTAAAGCGGCAAACCGCCGATCTGGCTCCATGGCGCGCCGAGTTGAACCTGATAGGCGAGACGCCAGGCGGTCCACTGCGTCGCGCCCCAGGTTGTCGTGAGCACGATCAGTGTCACGATCAGAATCTGGCCCCAAAGGATTTTCGTCGCGGGCACCGGCTTGCTCCTGACGGAACGGTCAGCCGTCAAGGAAACCGTCGGCGCATCACAAGGCAAGATGCGCGAAACGCCGATCGTAGGATCGGCGGATTTGGCGTGCAAAAACTGGCGAAGAACTTCTTATGGGATGACGGCACTCTTACAGCGGCATCCGCCCGATGCTGGTCGCCGCATTCACGGCGAGCGCTGCGCGCTTTCCGAAAGATATTTGTCCGGAGTGCCAAGGTCCAATTGTCGCGCACGTTCGGTGCGCTCGGCTGCGCGGAAGCTCAACTCCCGTTCCATCGCGCGCGTAAGCTCCCGCTTAACGTCGTCCATACGACGATCGTGTGATGGGTGGGGTCGGCGCGAAGCTATCGTCATATTCCGCTGCTCCGTCATCTTCCTTTCATGACGTTAGCATTGCGGGGGCGGTCACGAAACCTTGGCAACGGTATTATGGTAAGGTGTGCTGGGCTGACCGACCGTCACAGGCCCAATCCGCGCTGCCTCCCAAAGCTCCAATCGATGCCACCGCCCTCGCGCGCCACGCCAGTGATGTGCTGGCCGATGCGCCGGTCGAGAACAGGCTGCCATGGCACGAGGCTGAAGCCGAGGCCGTTGTCACCGCTGGAGGTCGCGATCATGGCGAAGCGACCACTGGCGAGATCGGTCTTGCCGATCAGTGTGCCACTGACGTGCTCGCCGGTCCCGGTCGATTGATAGGTCCGCCCACGCGCGGCTGCCAACTGCGCGCCGACGCGGGCGACTTCCTGTCGCTCCAGGCGGGTAACGAGATCGCGCGGCGCGCGGATGCCGCCGTCTGGCGCGCGCCAAGCGTGACCCTGTTCGAGCAGTGTGTCTTTGCGTTGCTCCAGCGCCTGCCGGACGTGCTGGCCGAATCCCGTGTCGGTCAGCGGCGTGCGCTGGCGTGAAGCCAGTTCGCGGTCGAGCCAGGTCGCGCCGTCGCTGGCGATTTGTTGTTCCAGATCGAGGGTGGCGAGGATACGGACTACGGCCTGCGCACCGCGGCGTGCGTCATATTCGGCGGCGCGTGACACCAAGTCTTCGGGAATACGCCAATGGTCGGCGTCGATGCGCTCGACGATGCCGGCGCGGCGCAGCGCTTCCAGCCGCCGGACATGACTGCGGACATAGCTATCGGAGTCACCACCGGGAATACGAACCGCGCCACTTTCGACGAGTGCGCGATGTGTGCTCGGGCGGTAGACGTCGCTGTTTCCGGCCACCTCCGCGATATTGCGGTCGGAGGAGCGCGGACCGGAGGACATCCCGCCGATCTGGACGATGCTTCCCACGGCTGGAGGCTCACTGTCCGCGGCATCCGGTAGGGCGACATGATGGACGCGGCCATCGACGCCATCGATGACAAGACCGATGCGCTCGCCCAGTTCATCGTCGAGCCGCTTGCCGATCACCTGACCGACGACGGGCTCCGGCATAGTCGCGCCATGTAGAACATAGCTGCCGAGTGCGCGCTCCTCGCCCCGGTCCGCAAGCGAGCGATTGATCGCCTTGATGATGTCGCCGCGCTCACCCAATTCGCGCAGCGTCGGCTCCAGCCTCTCGGAGAACGACCAAACCCCTGGTTCGGTCTGCGTCGCCAGTCCGTACCGCTCCAGATTCTTCAGCCGCCCGATGAACAGCGTCTCGTCGAGGTCGGCGCGGAGCTGGCCAGCGTCCGGCCGCAGATCGAGCCGTCGTGACGGCACCTCCTCGACCAGGATACGGTCGAGCCGGGTGAACCGTTCGGCCGTCATCTCGGCCTCCAGCTTCCCGCGCAATTCCAGATCGGTCTCGGGGCCGAGCTCTAGTGTCACCCGTTCCTGGGCGCGGATGCGCAGGCCATCGGTGATGTAGTCCTGGGCAATGATCAGATCCTTGCCGAGATCGTCCTTGCCGCGGATCACCACATGGCCGTGCGGATGGCCGGTGTTGAAATGGTCGATCGCGACCCAGTCGAGCTTCGTGCCGAGGTCTTCCTCCATCCGTCGCATCACGTCGCGGGTGAAGCCGCGCAGATCCTGCAGACGGTCAGCATCCTCGGGGGCAACGATGAACCGGAACTGGTGGCGGTCGTCGCGGCCACGCTCGAGGAAATCGCGGCCGTCGGCGGCGTCGGTGTCCGGCCCGTACAGCGTTCCGCGCGCACCATCACGCGTGGTGCCATCGCGCTGGAGATAGCGCAGGTGTGCATCCGCCCGTTTGCTTCCCGCGTTGAGCTTGACGATCCGCGCCTTCACGATCACGCGGCGCAGACGCTGGCCTGGCCCGCGCCCTTCGACCGACCGCTTCAGTCGGTCGGCCGCGGCTTGCCCGCGGCCGATTCGCGAGCACTTCCCCTTCCGGGGCCGCACTGCGCCCGGTCCGCGACGGCGGCGGTTCGAGAATTGCGCCGGCGTCAGTGCGGCGCCATTGGCCTTCGCGGATGCCTTCAGCACCTGGTCGATGAAAGAGCGCGGGCGTCCGCCGGCGCGGGTGCCGCGATTGCCGATACGGCCGGTGCGGATGCGGAAGTCGGAAGGCTCGTCGCTCATGCCGACAAGAATGCGGACACGGCAGCACGGCGCAAGACAGTTCAAACGACCGTCGTAACGGCGCGCGCAAATACAGGAGATCGGCGGCGCGGCAACCGGCGCGTCTATCGCGGTGACAGCATCGAGATCGGACGCTCCCTAAACAGACAATATGGAGCGGCACCGCTCCGATCGTTGAGATCACTCATCAAACTGATGAAGCACACATCGCTGCCGTCTCGCAGCCGCTCGCTACGTCGCGCTAACCAATGTGCAGACAACGCTTTTTTGCAAACGGGCACCGAAGGGCACCGTTTGCTTTAATCTTGCCGTCCTCCGCTCGTTTGCTGGCGTTCTCAGAGACTCCAGCCTGATTCACGCAATTGCGCGAGACAGCACGAAAATGACGGAATGGGATTATGGCTTGCCGGGTGTGGGCGCTTGTTTAACGAACAAGCCGCCGGGAAGTGGCGTGAGCGCCGACAGATCGACAGCACCGCGGTCATGTCCAACGGGGGATGACTGCGGCGTGAACGACATCCGCGTGTCCGAGGATTTGCGCTGAGATCGCGAGACGAATAACGACGCCCCGCGCCAGGTGTTAGGCTCGCCGGCTGCGATCGCGTTGTCGCCAGTTTGCGCGTCGGACAGCAGCGGCGCCAGCGACGCGACATAGTTCCGGGTCTCGTCGGGCAACGGACGGCCTGTCGCAAGGTGGTCTTCGTAGCGCGTTGGGCCGACATTATAAGCGGCAACGAATCCGGACGTACCGAAGCGGTCGTGCATTTCGCGGAGATACGCAGCACCCGCCACGATGTTGTCGTGCGGATCAAAAGGATCGCCGCCGAGCGCGTAGCGTTCGCGCAGCTCGGCATACGTGGCGGGCATGATCTGCATCAGCCCGACGGCGCCCTTTGGCGACACGGCTTTGACGTTGCCGTGACTCTCGACCCTCATCACGGCGTGGATCCATGCCGCAGGAATCGCGAAACGCTCGGCCGCTTCGCTGACGAATTGCGACCACGGCGCGACCGCGTCAGCGACACGCGCCGACGCGGTCTCGCAGCGGGCCGTGAAGGGAGTGAGGACCACGAGCGAGGCGGTGACGATCATGGCAATGCGCAGCGGCTTCGCAAGCGGCGACACGGATTCACTCGCGCGGCGCGCGGCGCGATGGACGGGTCCAGATCAGATGGAACGTGTCACCGCCGCTCACCACCTGGAACAGGTTGGCGCGGATCGGTTGGCCGAATGATGGATCATCAATCAGCAGCGAGAGATAATCGCCAGCTTTGTCACCGGTACGCTTCCATCCGGCGCCGATTTCGACGTCGTCGGCAAGAACGCGGTAATTCGGAGCGTTATCGGTCTCGCTCACGATAGCCGGCACGATGATGATGACATCGCGTTTGAGCGTGAAGGTCCGGATTGTGCCGGTGTATCCATCGACGGTGCGGGTAAAGGTGCCGATCTGTGCCATGGTGGCCTCCGTTGCTGGGTGGGTAAAATAAAGTGTCATTCCGTCGGGGCGCGCCACGCGAAGCGTCCGTCGCCGGCCTCGTCGGTCCAGATCGGCACTGCGCGCGCGACGATCGCGCTGCGCGGCAATGGGCCGAAGTAACGGCTGTCGAGGCTGTCGGGCTCGTCCCAATTCATGAGGAAGATTTCGTCATCGGCGATGACGCGGCAGCCTTGCCAGACCGGCAGCGGATGGCCGCGCAGATCGCGTTCACGCGCGGGCGCGGCTGCAATGCCGTCAACGTTGATCTGCACGCCGAAACGACAGACGGTCTGCCCTGAGAGGGCGAAGATGCGTTTGAGCAGCGGCACGCCGCGCGGCAGATAACCACCATCCGACAATGTCGTTGCCAGCGGCTCCGGCGGCGTCACCACGGCCAGCATGGTGACATAGAGACGGTCTGGCGACTGCACCGCGTAAAGACCAAGCGGAACGCTCGGCGTGAGATTCCAGATATAATGTGGCGGTGAGTTCGCGCCGAGGGCTGCGAGCAGACTTGCGACCGCTAGTGACGCAGCGAGGGTATAGGCAGCGCGAGGTGTCATGGTGCGAAGTGTCATGGCGCGACTCGCCGCCGTTTGAGCCAGGCCTTATGGCGCGTCATCGTGTAAGCGCGCGGCGTATCGCCAACGCTGAGGCGGTTGTGGATGTGATGCCAATGTTCGGGCGCAGCGTCGGCGGGGTCGATGCCGAGCGCCTCGACACCGTCGATGGCCTGCAAGACCCGCTCGACCTTCGGCCAACCGGAGATTGTCAGCAGGATGACGCCACCTGGTTGCACCAGCGGCACCGTCGTGAAGGACTCGTCCGCCTGAACCGCACGAAGGATGTCGATGCGCGACAGCACGGTGCCGAAGTCATTGGCGGCCCAGCGCATGACGGCGAAGATGGCACCCGGCGCAAACGACACGCGGCGGCGATGACGATCGAGCCGCACGGAGGCGACCGGATGACCAAACCGGATGCGGTGCTCGATGCGTTTTGCTTGCCAAGTCAATTCGACATGCGTCAGCGTGTCGATTGCGGAATGCGCGGTCCTCGGATCGCGCGGCGCGGGCGTGCCGTTCAGTAAACCCGGTGGCTCACTACGCGTAGTTTCTGCGGAGGTCGGTCGGCGCGCGATCATGGCTATGGTCGCCTCACCGGTGGCCGGCCGCCGACCAGCGGACCCAAGCCGCTCACCGGCTTGGCGGCATGGACGACGCCCTTGCCTTGATCGGACGTGGACTGGCGCAGACCGATGTCGGCCCAGGTCTGCAGGTCTTCGAGGGCGTAAACGACACGGCCGCCGAGCTTCCGATAGCTCGGTCCGGTACCGTAGGTGCGGTGCTTTTCCAGCGTGCGACCCGACAGGCCGAGGAACCGGGCCGCCTCGGTGGTGCGCAAATAGCGTTGCTGCGAATTGGCGGGGTTGTCAGCCATGAATGCGCCCGGTGTGGGTTCGGTCGCCATCGGGGATCGACGGCGCGTCGGGCGCACGATTGCGAATTTGAGGCGTGGACGAGGATGCCGAAGATGCGGCTGTCGTTTGTGTCCATCCCCCCTCGCCGCTGCGAAGCTAGCGCGTAAACACAGCGTTGTGTTCGTCGGGCGCTAACGCTCTGCGTGGCGCGATGGATGCGCAGCGGCTATTGGCCGATCAGCAAGTCGCGGTAGCCGCCCCGCATCCGACCGACGGCGTCTTTGACCAGCCGGATGATCTGTGAACGACAGGACGAGGTCAGCCAGTCGCGCCGGCTTTGGGTCCGTACATCGGCATCAAGCAGGGTGGCGGCGAGGTCGCGATACGTCGCCTGTTGCTGATGACCGTCAAGTGCCCTCAGCATCAAGATCATGCGGCGGCGCTGCTGTTCGGTCAGCGGCGAGACAACCGGGCGCACCGCGGCATCCGTCAGGCTGTGCCAGAGGTGAAGGACGGCTTCGACGCGCTGCGCCACGTGCATATCGAATGGGATAACGGCGGCGATCGGAGCCGACGGGTTCGTATCGGGAAGAATCCAAATCCGCTGTTCCTCGCTCGCCCGCCGCCACAGCATGTGACGGCCGTCTGCGCGTTCCATGGCGGGCGCCGATGGAATCCGATCCAGCGTGATTGTGGATCCAGTCGCCGGCGGCGCCGTCGTGAGTATCACCGCAGCCGGAAGCACATTGAATTCCCACAACACCAGTGCCCGGTCGCTGCGTTGCTTCGGGTCGCACGGGAAAACTCAACCCCCAGCGCTGGGACAGCGCAAGGGCTGCCTCCAGCACGATGGTGACGCCGCTCATCGCATCGCGGCTCATGTGTTCGTAGTCTTCGCGGTAGTCAGGGTTGCGCCGCAGGAACTCCCAGGCGAAACCCGCGCGTTGCACACGATCAAGATAGGCGGTCGCATCTTGCGACCGCCAGCTTTCATCATCCGGCATACGAGCACTCCAGCGTTACTCAGCCTCAAGCAAGGCATGCCCTCCCCGTCGCCGAGTATTTGGAAGCGTTGTCCCACGCAGAAGTCGCCGCCACTGCAACGCGTGTTGCAACACCGTGGTCAGTGAAAGATGATGGAATAGGCGTGGTGCTTCGAAAACTGCGCGTGCTCAAATCATTGGGACGGCGGCTTGAGCAAGTCCCGGTATCCGGTCTGCGTCATCCATCTTGCGCGTGCAAGATGGCTGTCATGCACGTGACGCGCGCGATCCGGCTCACGTTGCGCATCAAGACCGAAAATGATCTGTACGACCTCGCGCCAGTCGGCACCCTCCTCATCCGCATCAAGAAGCCGAAGATACGTCTTGAGGTGCCGCTCGTCGTAAGGCGTGACATGCGGCAGGTCGGGTGGATGGTCGTCAAAAGCAACAATGGTCATGGCGGGAACTCGCGCCAAGCGTTTAACCGGATCGGACCGACGAAATACGACGCTCTTGCTGCGGATCGATGACAGTTGTTGGACAATTAACAGATTACTCGGCTTTTGACCCGTTTCTTCAGGCGATCCGTCCGGCAAGGGCCCCGAACTCTATCGGACTTCGAGGGGCAAGCAGGATCGGTTTGTCGAGTATACTCCGTAGTGAAATACCCTACAAGACGAACACTTTTCGAATGGAGATTCGGGAGGTATTCGCTCGCAACCTGCGCCGGACCCGGCACGCCAAGGGGCTGTCGCAGGAGGCGTTGGCGCATGAAGCGGACGTCGACCGCACCTATATCAGTTCGCTCGAACGCGGCGTTTACGCCGCGACCATCGACATGGTTGGTAAATTGGCCACAGTGCTCGGTGTCGAGCCGGACGTGTTGCTACGGCGCGCGTCGAAGCCCTCGCGCGGCAAGTCCTGATCCGGCGGCATCGCATCAGTTCTGGTCTCAAGATCACATCGCGTGGCGGAGAGTGCACCCCGCGATTTGCTGCGGCTGCGAAGACATCATTCGCCCGAATATGTGTGCCGCAAAGAGACCTTAAAGCTCGCCCTTGTCGGTCATGTCGTCTTCACACCGAGCGCTTATGCGGTGCACGGAGGAACAGGTGCCGATGACGACCGATTCTCGCCTGCGAACATTTGCGCGCTTCATGGGGTTTCGGGATTGCCCGGTTTGTGGGGAGACGCTGTTCGCGGCCGAGCATGCTGCCTTCGTCTGCGCGGATCGTATCACGTTGCACTGGCACTGTGACGCTTGCGATCATGTTTTTCAGACGGGCGTGGATACGCGGCGCGACCCGTCGGCGCGGGCGGCCGCGTAGTAATTTCCCTTTTGGAGATGGACGCCCTCGCCGCGCGTGCTTCGCGCGGTCGATCGGCGACGCCTTGAGCGCGCGAGATGCCCCGCCTCGCGGCGGGGCATCTGAGAGCGGATCGATTAATCGGCGGAAGCCGTGCGAGCCTTCTGCGGGCGCGACCAGATCAGGGTGTAGCTACCGCCCTCTTCGTCGTCGAAAAGGTTCGCGTAGATCGGAGCGTTGAAGCTCGGATCGTCGAGCTTGACCGAGAGGTAGTCGCGCTGTTCCGCGGAGCGCTTGGGCCAGGCGGCACCGATTTCGGCACGGCCGACATAGGCGCGGTGGCTCGGAGCGTTCTCGTTGGCCCGGTTGGTCTCGGGAACGAGGCGGACGTTCTTGGCCTGGAAGCTGAGCGTGACGATTTCGCCGATGAAAGCGCCAGCTTCGTTCTTGGTGAAGGTGCCGATGTTCGCCATGGTAGTTCTCCTTGCTCTCTGTTTCCGAGCCGCGACCATCGCGGTCTCGATGGCGATCGACAGGCCGGAGGCGATCGGCGCTGCATCCGTCTTCGGACCGAAGCGCAGCGGAGGACGCCAGGCGGGCAACTTTCTTGTCTTGCGCGAGGAATGGCGGCGTAGCCGCCAGGGGAAGAAAGTTGAACGACGGCGTTGCAGCTAGGCGATCGAGGCGCAGCCGTCGTTCGGCCAGATCAGGCCATCGTAGAGACCCGATGACCCGCGCTCGGCATGACAGAGCCTTGCAAGGAGAAAAAACCCGCGACCGTGCGCCTCACCACATGAACATTTGGCGATCCGGCATAGTGTCGTCGACGTCCGGGCCGTTGTTCGCCCGTCTCTCCAACACGGCCTATCGAATGCACCGGGCCGCGGCGGTGTCGGCCAACCATCGGCATACTGGCATCAGCTCATCCGCGAAACGCAATCCGTCCGAGGTCAATGCGCGCGCATGCGGCAACGCTTCGGGAGACGTGAATCTGGCGACGGGCGGCGGGCCGCCTCAGGTCGAGGTCAGACCGCGGCGCCGGACGACGTCCCGATCCGCTCGCGATGTTCCGCCGTCGAGCGGGGCATCGGCCAGCCGCAGCCAGGCGGTCGCACCGATGACTATCGCGCCGACGACGGCAAAGATGTTCTGCCACATCTCCGAAGGTGTCGTGAACGCGGCAAGGCCGTGCGTCGCGTAGAACCCGGCGACCGCGGCCGGTCCCGCGAACAGCACCGTAAGGACGAAACGGAGGAACGGCGCCCGGACCAGCGTGAAGGCGATCTGCGCCGCTGCGAGGGTCGCGCCGCCGGTAAGGAGAGCGAGCGCGATGGCGCCGAGCGAACCTGCTCCATTATGATAGGCGAAGAGCCCGGCGGTGACGGCGACAAAAAACGGCAAGGCATAAACGGCCAGCGTGAACAACAGCCAGCAGAACACGCCGAGTCCGACGAGATTGAGAACGATGCCGATGGCGATCATGGTGGTTTATCCTGTCACAAGAGTGCAAGGGTCGCGCCTTCCACCACCACCACGGCGCAAGTCGAACTATAGCGAAATTGATCCGTTGTGGCGGCAGAAATTCTGCGGCGCGTTTCAATGCGCCGCATCGTGTTTGAAATTCGCTGAAGAGGTAGCGACGCTTACGCGCCTCCCTTCTCAGGCTTCGTGCCGAATTTCCAGACCGGGATGCCGAGCTTTCGTGCCTTGTCGGCGAGATTCTCCTGGATACCGGTGCCGGGGAATACAAGGACTCCGATCGGCAGCACGTCGAGCATCGCATCGTTGCGCTTGAATGGTGCGGCTTTGGCGTGCCGCGTCCAGTCCGGCTTGAAGGCGATCTGTGGCACTTTGCGATTGTCGGCCCATTTGGACGCGATCAGCTCGGCGCCTTTTGGCGACCCGCCGTGCAGCAGCACCATGTCGGCGTGTTTGCTGCGGATCTTGTCGAGCACGTCCCAGATCAGGCGGTGATCGTTGAAGTCGAGGCCGCCGCTGAAGGCCACCTTCGGTCCGGGCGGCAGCATCACCTCGGTCTCGGCTCGGCGCTTGGCGGCGAGGTAATCGCGGCTGTCGATCATGGCCGCCGTGAGCGCGCGGTGGTTGACCATCGACCCGGACCGCGGGCGCCAGGCCGTGTGGGTACGCCGTTCGTAGTGTTCGGCGGCATGGTCGCGAAAGAACTCCATGGCGTTGCGACGCTCGCTGAGTGTCATGCCCTCGGCGATGAGCCGTTCCAGTTCGACCGACCGCACCTCGGAACCGTCCTGTTCGCGCTGGCCGCGCCTTTGCGCCTGCTCGTTATCGTCGAGGTGGCGTGCGATCCGCATCGTCGCGCGATGGAATAGATTGACGGTCGACCACAAGAGGTCGTCGAGGTCGGGTTCGAGCCGGGTGTCATCGAGGCTGACGATGAGGGCGTCGAAGATGTCGGCGACGGCGCCAGCGGCAATGCGGGGGTCGGGCAGCGGGCGTGGATCGGGTTCGTCCTGGAACGGCCGGTGGCCGTGGAGCTGGAGTTCGGTCAGCAGGTGATCGGTCGGGGATGATGCCTGCGGCGGCTCGTAGCCGGTGGTGTCGTCGTCGGTCGTCATGGCGGCTTCCTTGTGCTCGGATCGGCCGCGTCCATCGCGGCCTTCGTGGCGACGAAAGCCGTCGGGCGGGCCGGACCTGCACCGCTGAAGCGAAGCGGAAGCGGCCGGAGCGCAGCGGAGGATGGTGGGGGCCGACTATTTTGTCTCGCGATGTAAAGGCGGGCTTGCCCGCCGACGGAAAATAGTCGGCCATCCGCCATTGCGGGGCCGGACCGTTTGACGGCTCGATCGCCCTCTCAGAAGGCCGGGGACGCGGACCTCTCCGACACGATGAGACGCCAAGACCGAAGGCGGTGCATGATCGGAACGCCGCTTGCCTCACCTCGTCCCGGCGCTGACGTCCGGATGCAAGAAGCGGCCAACGTCCTCAGGGACGATCTGCACCCGCAACGCCGCCCGCAACGTATCGATGCCGAGACGCCGCAGATCTCCATTAAAATCGCCGCAGCGTGGCGACAGCGTGATCGCCTCGATCCCAGCCGTCTGTGCTCGTGCACTCAAGCTCTCCATCGCGCTATCGCCCGCCGGATCGTCATCACGCACGATATAGAGACGGCGCAGCGTCACCGGAAACAGGATGGCGGCGAGATGCGCGGCCGAGAGGGCTGCATTCATCGGCAAGGTCGGCATGACGCAGCGAAGCGACAACATGGTCTCGATGCCCTCGCCTGCCGCGACGACGTCATCGGCGACACCGAAGCGGACGGCGTTGCCCAGGAGATGGCCCATCGCACGACGCGGCGTGTCGATCGGCGCCTTATCTCGGCCCGACGGGTCGAGCCAGGTGCGATGTGCGCCGGTGATGTGGCCTTCGAGATTGGTCACGGCAGCGATCATCGCCGGCCAGGTCTGCGTCGGCGCGTCAGCATCGGGGCGATAATAGCAACGCGGGTGGAATCGCAGTGCGCTGACCTCATTCAGACGGGTGATACCGCGATGGCGCAAATAGAACTCCACGAGAGTGCCACCGATCGGCCTTGATATCGCAATAAGCCGACGGGCCGATTCCGGTGAGCCCATCGGTGCCGGCGATGAGCGATGAGGGCTTCCGGGCCTCGGCTCGGGCCGTGGCAGACTGAGGAAGCGTCGCGCCTCCTCGGCCACATCGTGGAAATCGACCAGGCCGCAGGTTTCGCGGATGACGTCGAGCAAGTCGCCGTGTTCGCCGGTCGCCGCGTCGGTCCATTTTCCGGGGCGGCGTTTGCCGGACGGGTCGCCGGTGAGCCGCACGAACATCGAGCGGCCCTTCGTATTCTTGGCGTCGCCGACCTGCCAGTAGTTTCCGACCCGGCACCCGTGGGAAAGATAATGTCGGCACACCGCTTCGGCCTCGCGCGCGAGCCGATGCGCCAGCTCTGCGGCATCATGCGCCATGTCACGCGGCCGCCCGATCGGCGATACGGGCAATCGGGTAGCGCTCCAGCACCTTGGCAAGGATCTCCGGCCCGGTCGCATTGACCGGAACGAAGAACCGCAGCTTCCAGGAGATGATCTCGCTGAACAGGCCATAGGCGCGCAGCCGATCGCGCATGAGATCGGTGAAGCCGCACAGCTCGATGCGGTTGGCGCCCATCACGCGCGCGCGCCGAAGCTGAAGGCCTTCGGTGAGATCAAGAACGGTCTTGCCGTCCATCAGCGCGGTGAAGGCGGCGTCCGGAGATAACGTTGAAGTCCCCGCCTCCAAAGCACTGGCGACCCAGGCCGGCGAGACCTTGCGGCCGATGATGCGCTCACCGGTGTCGGTCTGAAGCCGATAGACCCGCGTCGACTCGTTCGGGAGACGCTTCCAGATCGGCAGCAACAGACCGGCGACAATATGAATCTCGCTGTCTGTGAACGGCGAAACCTCGGCGACTTCGGCCTGCCAGGCCCGAGCAAAGCCGTCGCGGTTGGCTTCCTGCCAATGGGTCTGCGGCATTGCCGCCAAGGGCATCGCGGTGTGCTCCATCGGGCGGATCAGCCGGATACGGCGTTCGACCTCGCCGTCGTCGAGCATCACGCTGCGCGCCGGCACTTGCACGGCGGCTCGGCCCGACTGGGTGTTGACCAACAGCAAAGCGCGCGGGTCGGACAAACGCTCAAGCGCCTCATCGAGCGGGATCGGCCGATTGCGCTCGCGCTGGATGACGGTCAGCAGCCGGGTTTCGGCGGACGTGCCGGGATGGGTATAGATCGCCTCACGAGCAGTAACAGTGAAGCTCTCGGCCCGCAGCGTCTCCAGTCCGACATCGTAGGTGCCACTGGCGATCGCACCCTCGATGCGAACGGTCAGCAATTGCTCGAACGCCGTGAACAGGATGTTCTGCAGGTCGATGGTCAGCGCCAGTAGGCGATTGAGGAACGTGGTGATCGGCGGCAGATCGTCCTTGATGCCGCCCGAGTCCGTCAGCTTCAATCCGGTCGCATCTTGGAACGCTTGAAGCGGACAGCCCGCGACCTTGCCGGTGACGAGCAGGACATAGAGTTGGCGCAGCGCATCGCGCGCGTAATGGCTTTCGAGATTGTCCTCGGCGCGGAAGAGGCCCTGCCCGCCGGTCTGGCGCTGACCCTTGGTGATGGCGCCCAGCGTGTCGAGACGCCGCGCGATGGTCGAGAGGAAGCGCTTTTCGGCCTTCACGTTCGTCGCAATCGGCCGGAACAGCGGCGGCTGCGCCTGGTTGGTGCGGTTTGTACGGCCGAGCCCCTGGATCGCGGCGTCGGCCTTCCATCCCGGTTCTAATAGATAATGTACGCGGAGGCGCCGGTTCCTCGCCGAAAGTTCGGCGTGATAGCTGCGTCCCGTGCCGCCCGCGTCCGAGAACACCAGGATACGCTTGACGTCATCCATGAACGCCTGGGTCTCGCCGAGATTGGCGGACCCGGCACGGTTCTCCACCACGAGACGATCGATGCCATCGCCCCCGCGCTTGCGGACGATGCGCCGCGAACGGCCGGTGACCTCCGCCACCATGTCCGTACCGAAACGCTGCACGATCTGGTCGAGCGCGCCGTGGACGGGTGACAGCGACGCCAGTTTCTCGATCAGCCGTTCGCGACGCGCGACCGCGTCCCGGCATTGCACCGGTTGACCATCTCGGAACACCGGCCGCGACGACAGATCGCCCTCGCTGGTGGTGAACGGCTCATAGAGCTGCGTCGGGAATGAGTGCGCGAGATAATCCAGCACGTATTCGCGCGGCGTGATGTCGACCTGGACGTCACCCCATTCCTCGGTCGGGATTTCGGCCAGGCGCCGTTCCATCAGCGCCTCGCCGGTCGAGACGATCTGGATCACGGCGGCGTGGCCGGCTTTCAGATCACGCTCGACTGACGCGATCAGCGACGGCGTCTTCATCGCGGTGATCAGATGATTGAAGAAGCGCTGCTTTGCCGATTCAAACGCGGACCGGGCGGCCGACTTGGCCTGTGCGTTCAGCGTGCCGGTGGCGCCGGTGATGTTCGCGGCCTTCATGGCGGCGTCGAGATTGTTATGGATGACGCTGAAGGCACCGGCATAGGCGTCGTAGATGCGGATCTGTTCGTCGGTGAGCTTATGTTCGACCAGTTCGTATTCGACGCCGTCGTAGGAGAGTGAGCGGGCCGCATAAAGCCCGAGTGCCTTGAGGTCGCGCGCGAGCACTTCCATCGCCGCGACGCCGCCCGCCTCGATCGCCTCGACGAACTCAGCGCGCGTCGCAAACGGAAAGTCCTCGCCGCCCCAGAGCCCGAGACGTTGGGCATAGGCGAGATTGTGCACCGTGGTGGCGCCGGTCGCCGAGACATAGACGACGCGCGCGTTCGACAACGCATGTTGCAGGCGAAGCCCGGCCCGGCCCTGCTGCGAGGCGGCAACATCGCCGCGCTCACCCTTCCCGCCAGCGGCGTTCTGCATCGCGTGAGACTCGTCGAAGATGATGACGCCGTCGAAATCGGCGCCCAACCATTCCACGATCTGTCTGACCCGCGATACCTTCTCGTCCCGCGCATCGGAGCGTAGCGTGGCATAGGTGGTAAAAAGGACGCCCTGTTCCAGACGGATTGGCGTGCCCTGGCGGAAGCGCGACAGCGGTGTGATCAGCAGGCGCTCCATGCCGAGCGCCGACCAGTCGCGCTGGGCATCCTCGATCAGCTTGTCGGATTTAGAGATCCAGACCGCACGGCGGCGGCCCTTCAACCAGTTGTCGAGCACGATGCCCGCGGCCTGCCGGCCCTTGCCGGCGCCGGTGCCGTCGCCGAGGAACCAACCGCAGCGGAAACGGACAGCATGTTCGGCGTCGTCGGATGCGGCAGAGACAATGTCCCAGGTCTCATCGACCGTCCATGATCCCGCAAGAAAACGGGTATGCGCCTCGCCGGCATAGATAACGGATTCAAGCTGAGCATCGGACAGTAATCCGTCCGACGCGGTGTTGGCGAGAAGATGCGGCCGATAGCTCGGTTGCGGCGGCGCGACCGAGGCCATCGCCGCCGATTGCACGAGTTTGGTCGGATGCGCGCACGCACCGGGAATCCGGATCGACTGCAATCCGTATTCTTCATACAGCGCATCGCTGATGCCGCCGCCCTCAACCGGTTTCCAATCGATGACCTCATAAGCAAGCTCGATCGCTTTGGGTTCGGGAACCGTCGCCGGAATAGAGGAAGGGCGCGAGACGACAGGACGCGATGTGCGGGGAGCCACCGATCGAACGATGATCGGGCTGGCCAGCGGGGCCGTGATCGGCAGCCGCGGCGGCACGCGTTCGGCGATCCAGCCCAGCAACGTGGCGACGTCCGGCGCGAGACCGGGCGAAGCTGGAAACGCGGTCGGATCGTCAGCCGTGCGCTTGTCGATCACGGTCAGGCGCGTGTCCATGGTCGTGCCGTGCCTGGCATAGACCGCCCCGTCGATCGCGGCCGAGAACACGATCCTCCCACGCTCCTGCAAGCCGACGAACGCATCGCGCCACACCGGACTATCCGGTGCGCAATTCGCGCCTGTGATGGCGACCAGACGACCGCCATCGGCGAGCCGCGCCAGCGCCGAGGAGATATGACGCAGTGCCGCGTCGGCCATACGGCGATCAACATGTGCGACCGCCGAGAATGGCGGGTTCATCAGCACGACGCTCGGCGTGATGCCGGCATCGAGATGATCGTCGATATGCGCCGCATCGAAGCGGGTGACGGGAACGGCAGGAAAGAGCAGTGAGAGAAGCGAGGCGCGAGCATCGGCGAGTTCGTTGAGCACGAGCGAAGCGCCTGACAATTCCGCGAGGATCGCAAGAAGGCCCGTGCCGGCCGACGGTTCGAGCACGACTTCGGAGGGTGTGATCGCGGCTGCGATCGAGGCCGCAAGCCCGAGCGGAATCGGAGTCGAGAACTGCTGAAACGCTTCGCTCTCTTCAGAGCGCCGCGTGTGGGTGGGGAGAAGGCCGGCAACCTTCGCCAGCATCGGCAGCATGGCCGCAGGCGACGCGGCCCGGGCGCGGAGCGCGGGGGTAAATTTACGGAGGAACAACACCGTCGCGGCCTCGCAGGTGTCGTAGGCAGACTTCCAGTCCCAGACGCCCTCGGAGTCGGTGCCGCCACAGGCCGCATACATCGCAGCGCGAAGATTGGCGGCGTCGATGCGCTGACCACGCTCGAGATGGGGAAGGATCAGCCGGGCAGCAGCCGCGATGCGGGTGGCGGGATCTGCCGGCAAAGCAGGCGATCGCGCGGCCGCGATGGCGGCCACGGATGTGGAAGATATTGTCATGAGAAGCCTCGGGAGAGCGGGAACGGGTCGAGCCGCGCGGCGCTCTCTCTCGACCTCGCCGGCTCAAACCCGTCCCGGCCGGACTCTCCCTCTCATGGCGCGGTGTCGGGAAAGGCGCGCCGCCCGCGCAGAGCGATGGCGCGCGCGATTATCCGCACGTCCATGCGCGACGATCGATGCGGCCGCGCCACCATGCGATCCGATCTTCGCGCGATGCATTGGCGAGCCACAGCAACAGATCGCCGTGGCACGCGAGTGGTGCGCAGAAGCAAACGAGATCGCGGCCGCGCAGCTCATCGAGCGCACGCAGCAGATGATGCTGGTCGCGCAGCCAGCGTTCGTATTTCGCAATGACGGTCGCGCGGTCGCCGTCCGGGCCGATCCGGAACGGATTGCCCCACTTGCTGCCGCGGCCGATATAGACGGCGCCAGCCGGAACGCCCGAATGCCGCTTGTTGAGAACCCTGCACATCGCGATCGCCTCCTGATTGCCCCGTTGCGGTGAGCAGGTCGCCGGACGCGGATCAGGATCGCGGGTCACCCATCGCGCTCGGCGATGGGGAAACGGCTTGCCCGTTGACCTGCGAACCGCCGCGTCCAGACCCGGCACACCGCGGCGGCATCAGGTCAGAGGTCGTTGCGGGGGCACGAAGGGGGCGGCGCGGTGTCGTTCCGCCGCCGTCTTGAAAGCGAAAGCCCGGCGCGGTGGCCGGGCGTTTCGCAAGGTTTGAGTTGGCGGGGTAGGGTCAGGCGGATGTGACCGCGAACGGATCGACCTGACGGTGGATGGGCTGGGCCCGGCCCATCCAAGGTTCGGGGCGGATACAGCGAACCCAATCGGCGAAGCCCGGAATGAATCCGAGATCCTCGATGACGTGCTGTTCGCCGATCAACCGGACCGGGACGACACGGCCGGTCGAGATCGTGATCGTCGCACCGAAGAAACGCTCCAGCATGAAGATGCCTTCGGCGTGATGGCGCAGCGCGCGGTGGCGGAAATCCGCGGTGATCGCCTTCGACTCGTCGAACCACTGATGAAGCGGCAGATAGTCGGCGGCGTCACCACCCCATTTCCGCACCGAGGACAGCGCGTGATGATAAGGATGTCCCATTACTCCCTCCTCAAAATTGATGAGTGTAATTTTCGGACGACATGTATCGCTCGTTGTAGTCGAGCGTGATCGTCCGTTCCGCAACGTCGAAAGTGAACTCGCCATAGGCACCGTCGTTGTTTTCCCAACCGCAATGGGTTTGCCGGAGGAGGTCGTAGGCGAGTTCTTCGATGACGTCCCGGATCGGCAGCGTGACGCGCGCGATCTCGACACTGTCCCAATCGGCACGCGCGATCTCCACATCGAGCGAGGGCAGATTGGCATAGTGATCGCCTGCTTTCGCAGTGACATCTTCGATCTGGCCGCTATCGCCACAGCCGTCGAAGGTCACGACGACGGTGGTGATGCCGGCTCCGACAAACGCATCAAACAATGCCGTCTTGTTCGCGGGACGGACCGAGTCGCAGCGTTTCACATAGTCCTGCTCCTGTGCGAACCACGCGGTCGGATCGGGCGTCGGGATCGGCGCGAGGGTGTCGTCAGTCATGATGGTTCTCCTGATACGATGAAGGCCCGGCGTGTCCCGTGTTCGCGGGGGCCGGGCCGATGGATGGGATTGGGGATGTGCGGAAGGATGCGGAGCGGCTGTCGCCGCCCCGCGGTCATGACTCATTCGGCGGCGATGACATCCGGCCGATCTTCGTCGAGGTCGACTTGCTCCTCGTCGTCGGCGAGGAACTCGGGCAGCGCGTCAGCTTCGGCAGGCGCAGCATCGCCACCCGCTTCGGTGCCCGCCTCGGAGAGCCGCAGCGGTTCGGGCAGCCAGCCCGTGCCTTCCAGCAGGCGCTCGGCCTCGCGGGCCATGTCGCCCTTCTTGAGGTGGTCGATGAGCTGCACCGACGGCTCGCCCTTCGCCTCGCGCACCGCTTCGAGAATGCGGGGCTTGGTGACACGGCCGAGATAGTTGTCCACGCCGGTCTTCCAGCCCGCCGCCGCCATGTCGAGATTGACGGCGCGCGCCAGGACGTCGGCCTGGTCGAGCCTGCGGCGAACGCCATGCGCGGAGACGCGGCCTTCGTTGTAGCGATTGGCCGGCTCGTAGAGCGCGTTAACACTGAGCGAGGCGCAATGTGCAAGCAGCGATGTCTGATCGGTCGCGTCGAAAGCCAGCAGCGCATCCCAGAGTCTGCCATCCTCCTTCGGCAATCGCGCCTTCCACGTATCGTGACGCGCATCAATCGCCTTGGCCGAGGCGCTGTCATTCAATCCCGGCGCCTGGGCGGGAAGCGTCGGGGAGCGAACCGCGATTTCCAGACACCCGCTCGATGACGCGAAGCGATAGAACGTCGCCAGCACGAAGTTGTGCAGCACCGCCACAAAAGCCACCGACGGGTGGGTCGCGAAAGCATCGCGCAACGCCAGCGTCCGATGCGCGGTCAGGTCGGTCATGAGCCGATCCGGCAGCGGCTTGATCGCGTCGTCCTCGTCATCCTCCGGTTCAGCCGGCACGCCGCCGACCGTGATGACGGCGCGTTGGACCGCAACCTTGGCCTCGCCACCGTCAGCGTTGTCACTGCCGATATCGGATTCCGGCTCGGCGCTGACGCCGACGGGTGCTTCATCCTCCGGTCGGACATAACCGCGATCGACGAAAAGTGCGCCTTCGTCATCGATGCTGACGAAGACGCCGGCGTGTGCGATATCGGCCGGATCGTAGATCACCGGCCGGGCATCGAAGGCGGACAGCGCGGCCTCGATCTCGCCGAGCCGTTGATCGATCTCGTCGGGCAGTTCGTCGGCTTCGGCGTATTCGACCTCGAGCTTGTCGTACTCGGCCTTCAACGCCTCGATCGACGCACGTTCGTCGTCGCTGAGATCTGCCGGTAGACCCTCCAGCTCGCGCAGGCCGTCGGTGTGGCCATAGGGGAAATTGACCGCCACCGAGATCCACTTCCAGCCTTCCGTGGCGATAATTTCGGCCTGCGCCTTCAGCTTCTCGGTGACGAGGCGATCGAGCAGCGGCACATCCTGCAGCCAACCGCCGTCATCGTGTTCGAACAGGTCGCGCATGACGGCGCCACCGGTCTGCTCATAGGCATCGAGCCCGACGAACTGGGCGCGACGGTCGGAAGCGCGGACGGTGTTCTCCGTCAACATTCGCCGGATCTGGTACGGCTCGTCGAGTTGGGAGCGGCTGACATTGTCCCAGACCTGCTTCTGGCGCGCCTGATCGGCGGTGACCGAGAACGCCATCAACTGTTCGAGCGTCATGCCGTCCTCGGCATAGACCTCGTGCAACTTCGGGGATACCGATGCGAGACGCAGCCGCTGCTTGACGATCGCCGACGACACGAAGTGCCGTGCGGCGATGTCGTCCTCGCTCATGCCGCCATCACGCAGCAGCTTGAACGTGCGGAACTGGTCGAGCGGATGCAGACCGACCCGCTCATCGTTCTCAGCCAGGGAGTCGTCCTCGGCGAGACCGTCGTCACGGATCACGCAAGGCACAAGCTGCGTCTTCGTCATGCGCTTCTGCTTCACCAGCAGCTCAAGAGCGCGATAGCGCCGGCCGCCGGCCGGTACCTCGAACATGCCGGTCTCCTTGCCGTCTTCGTCGAGGACCGCCCGGACGCTCAGGCTTTGCAACAACGTGCGAAGTGCGATGCTCTCCGCCAATTGCTCGATCGAGACGCCGGCTTTCACGCGCCGGACGTTGGACTGGCTCAAGACCAGCTTGTTGAAGGGGATGTCGCGCGAGGGACTGAGTTTGATCTTCTGAACGGCTGTGGCCATGTCGATCACTCCACGACGGGCGGCCGAAAGACTCTCTCTCGACCTCCAACCCGTCGCGGACACCCCGGCCCTCCTCTCACTCTCAAGCGCGCCGCAACGACGAACGGCTGAGGTAGAAGGCGAACGCATCACGCGGCTTCCTCGTTGCCCTCGGTGCCGACGTCGATGGCGTGCGGCTGGAACGCGAGCAGGAAATCGGACGCCTTCGATGCGGCGCTTGCCGCGCGGACCACGGCGCGGTCGTCCTCGCGCAGCACCTCCAGCCAGGAGCCGATGTAATCGGCGTGGCGCACGGTCGGCACGATGCCGAGCGAGGCGCAGACGAACGCGCCGGCCATTTCGGCGCGTTATCTGAACAGTCAAGCTGTCTCAGTCGGATTTGCGGCGGCGTTTGCCTGAAAATGCGGACTGCCGCTGGATGTCGGCGCGTGAGACAGATTCGCGGATCGCTTAGGGGCCCTAGCTCACCCAGCGCAACAGGATAACTTCGCGACGTCCTTTCCGAATGACAACGCTGCGAGCTTCAAGCCCTCGACAGTGGTGAGATACGGAAAGATCGTATCCGCGAGGTCCTCGACGGTAAGGCTCTGCCGGATCGCAAGTGCTGCGGTCTGGATGCTGTCGGCCCCTTCCGGCGCGAGAATGTGCGCGCCGAGCAGCCGGCCGCTGCCGGCGTCAGCCACGAGCTTGATGAGTCCCCGGGTGTCGCGAGCGGCGAGCGCGCGCGGTACCTGGTTGAGACCGATCGTGGAAACACGGACGGCATGCCCGGCCGTGCGCGCCGCGGCCTCGGTCAGCCCGACGCTCGCCACCTGCGGGTCGGTGAACACGATGGCAGGCATGGCGCTGTTGTCGTAGCGCAGGCTGTCGCCATTGAGGGCGTTCTTGGCGGCGAGCTTGGCGCCATAGGCGGCCATGTAGACGAACTGGTCGCGGCCGGTGACGTCGCCGGCGGCATAGATGCCGGCCCCGGTGGTGCGCATGCGGTCATCCACAACGATGCCGCCCTTCAGCGAGACGGTGATGCCGCGCTCGGCAAGCCCAAGACCTTCAATGTTGGGCGCGCGCCCGGTGGTAATCAGCACCTGATCGGCGTCGATCGTCGTGTTCTGGTCGTCGCGCGAAACATCGAGCGCAATGCAGTGCTCGGTCTTGCGGATCGCACGGTAGGCAACGCCGGAGACTATGGTGATCCCTTCGTCCTGCAAATATCCTGTCAGCGCCGCGCCGATCTCGGGCTCGGCCTCGGGGAGCAAATGGGACCGGCATACGAGCGTCACCTTGACGCCCGCGCGGGAGAACATCTGGGCAAGCTCGGCCCCGATATAGCCGCCGCCGATGACGAGCAACGATCGTGGTAGCTCCTCAAGGTCGAGCGCGGTCGTGCTGGTCAGATAGGGTACGGTCTCGATGCCGGGGATGGCGGGCACAGCCGGCCGCGCGCCGGTCGCGATGATGATCTTGCCGGCGGGAATGCGCGCGCCGTCCACCTCGACACCACCTTCTATGAGGCGCGCCGCGCCTTCGCGATAAGCAATGCCGTTATAGGCGGGCAGCAGATTCGTGTACTTGGCGTGGCGCAGTTCGGAAACGAGTGCATCCTTCTGACGAACGGTGCTGCGCCAGTCGGTCAGTTCGGCCTCCGCCGTGATGCCGGCAAAACGTGCTGCTACACGCGCGTTGTGAAGCGTCTCGGCGGCCCGGATCAGAGTCTTCGACGGCACGCAGCCGATATTGACGCAGGTGCCGCCGATGGTGCCGCTGCCGATGAGCGCCACCTGCGCGCCCTGATCGGCCGCTGTGATGGAGGCCGAGAAGCCGGCCGAGCCGGCGCCGATGACGACGAGATCGTAGGCGCCACCATTGCGATCGTTCGTGCGAAAGCGACGGTCCGCCGCTGCAGGGTTCTTCGATGTCGAGCCGACCGACGATTGTGCCGGGGTATCGAGGCCGGCGAGGCTCGGGCCGAACAGAGCGCGGCCAGCCTCCATCCCTTCCTCGATCGACAGCCGAAATCCGGCCTCGTCCGCCGCCTGTTCACGGCGCCAGGCGGAGAGATGGTCGTCCGAACAGAAGAAGGCGGTCGTCGCGCAAAGCGAGTTCGCAGCGCACGCGCCTTCATAGCGGACGCTTTGCCACATGACCGACGTATTCGGCTCAACGCGAGCCAGCATCCGACCTTGATCCCGTGTGGTGACCCGAATTTGCGCACCACAATGGCGGCAGCGCGATGCAATCGTGACATCGCGATCAGTCATGGCGCCAATGCCGAGTGCGTCGACCGCGCACATTGCGTTGAGAACACGTCCGTCGAGTGTGACCCGGTGGCCGGTGTCACTATCGGTGAAGGGATAGGCGCCGACGATCCGCTCGCCGTCGAGCACGACCAGGTCGCGACGGCGGAGCTCTTCGAGCAGAGCCCGGACGGACGTCTCGCTCAACCCTGCGCGCTCCGCAAGCGCGTCTGCGGCCGGAGCTCGGCCATGTTCCGCGTAGAGCTGGAGCAGCGCGATGCGAACGCGGTCGGTGGCGGGATCGTAGCCGCTCCAGCGATCGAACACATGGTCGGACCCGACCATGGCCAGCAGGGCGTCCTTGACCGCTGGTGATTTGACCACAGACCAATCCGGAAACGTCACGCCCGGCCGCACGACGTAGCTCGGGAGCGTCGCGGATGCGGAAGCTGCAAGCTTGTCGCGAGACGAGGAGGATGCGCAACAGTCGTTCATGGCTTCACGCCTTCGTTGTGAATCTTGGTCTCGCTGCAGGCGGGTCTTGCACGGCGATGATGGATAGCCCACGCGACGAGACCGAAGCACGTGATCACCAGGGGAAGCATCACCAGACCTGCACCTGCCAGCCACGCGCCGAGGCCGGCCAGTGGCAGGACTCCGGCGAGGAGCGGCGCCGCGCAGCAGATCACAGCGAGGACGGCGCCAGCCGTGCCTGCACCGATGAGGGCGCGGTCATTCACCTCAACTGCCCTGCTGCACCGGACGGGCTGGATAGCCCGCGTTCATGCTGGCGGCCGCGATGGTGGCCGGGTTTGTCTTGGCGTCGTCGAAGGTCACGGTCGCGGTTTTGGCTCGGAACGAAACGGCGACCTTTGCGACGCCGAGGACCCCCTCCATCGAACTCTTCACGATGTAGGGACACGAGGCGCAGGTCATGTTGTCGACAGCGAAGGTGATCGTGCGTTCGCCGGCGAATGCGGTCGACGCCGTCATCACTGAGGCGATCAGGGCGAAAGCGCCCAAACTGTTCTTCATGGGTCGGGTCTCCTCTTGGTGTCAGGTGCGAAGCAGCAGTGGGGCAACGTAGTCGAAGACGAAGGCGGCGATCACAAGCGCGGTCGCCATCCAGAGCGCGAGTTGAACAAGGCGGCTGGGAATGGGGCGTGAGCAGGCAGCGCCATCAGCACAGGCCCGTCTGGGCTTCCAGTAAACAAGGTAGAAGCCGTATCCGAGTAGGCCTGCCGTTCCGGCGACGAAGATCGGTTTGTAGGGTGCAAGCGCCGTCAGATTGCCAATCCAGGCGCCGCCGATGCCGACACTGAACAGGATCAGCGGCACGATGCAGCAGGACGAGGCGGCGAGCGCGCCGAAAATGCCGCCAACGGCGATCAGACGCTGCCGTCCGACCTCGCCGCGCTCGGACGCGGAGGGATCCGCCACAAGAGGCGCCATGCTTGCCGTTCTGGATCGCGATGCGACCATGTCCACTCTCTCTTTCCTTGTCGAAATCCTAAGCGTGCCGTACCATGCGGTCTGTAGTCGCTACAGGGTCAAGAAGGATTTTGCGATGCGCGATCACGCCGTGGTGAAGGGACTGCAGCGGGCTGAACTCGCCCAGCGAACGGGCTGCAATCTGGAGACGGTGCGTTATTACGAGAAGGTCGGCCTTCTGCCCGAACCGCCGCGTACAACGAGCGGCTACCGCAGCTACGACACGTCGCATGAGCGGCGCCTTCGCTTCGTGTTGCGGGCGCGCGAGCTCGGCTTCTCCCTTGATGAAATCCGTGAGCTACTGCGTCTCGTCGACGAGCGCGACCAGCCCTGTGCCGAGGCGCGCGCCGTCGCCGCCGCACACCTTGAGGACGTGCAGGCGAAGATCGCCGATCTGAAGCGCATGGAGCGGGTGCTCAAGAAGGTTGTCGCGCAATGTGCTGACGGCACGTTGCCGGAATGCGCGCTGATCGAGACGCTGTTCCGGGAGGGTGCGGTCAACTGATCGCACCCGGTGGACCCTTTGAAACGGCCCGTTGAGGGGGCGCCTATGCAGCGCCCCTGACGTCGTGCCCATGAGCATTGGCTTGCCGGGCGTGCATCCAGTCGGTGATCTCTTGTGCCTTGCTCGCCGCGGTGAAGATGGCGCGCTTGTCGGAGCGCAGCACTTCGAGCCAGGAGGCGATGTAGCGGGCGTGGTCGGGTCGTGGCTCAACACTGAGGTTGAGGTCGGCGCAGATCATGGCGCTGAGAAGCTCGACCGTGCATTCTTCCATGGCGTAGGCGGCCGAGCCGAACCGTCCGGAGAGATCGCGGTCGAGGCGATTCTTGGCGCCGGAAGCGTGGCCGCATTCGTGGAGCAACACGGCGTAGTAGGCAATCGCGTCCCGGAAGCAAGCGAACTCGGGCATCTGCACGTGATCCTTGGACGGGATGTAGCAAGCTTGTGATCCGCCGTGGCGAATATCGATGCCAAGGGCGGCGCAGAAGCGCTCGGCGTGCTCGATCCGCTCGACCTCGGGAAGCACCGGCAGCTCGGGCGGTGTGTAGCCGTCGACCTGAGCGGCATTGAAGGCAGTGTAGCCGCGAGCAAACAGGCGCCGTGCGGGCTCGTGATGATTGTCGTCGCCATCCTGACGATCTGTGTCGCTGCTGCGATCTGCCGTCTTCCAGAACACGACGAGGTGGCCGCGCTCGCCCTTGCGAACCTGAGCGCCGAGTTCGTGCCATTGGCGATAGGTGCCCCAGATGCCGGCGGGATAGCCGGCCGCATGCGCCGCAGCCCAGAGGGTGATGACGTTGACGCCGCGATAGGCCTTGCGTGAAGTGACGTTGACGGGCCTGGTGATGGCCGATCCGTCGTGATGCCAGGGCATCCGGTAATCTCCGGCGCCGGCCTCGATGGCGGCGATGATCTGGTTGGTCACGCGCTCGTAGATATCGTTGACGGTGCGGGCCTGGCTGTTGCGATTGGTGGTCATGGGTGCCTCCTGTGCTCGCCCTCTCCGTCGAGGGCGAAGCGGCAGGGGCAGACGCGGCGAGCCGGGCCGTCACACCCTGTTCTCGGTTACCGGTGCGGAACAGGGTTGACGGGCTGGCAACGTCTGCCACAACCGAGCCCCTGCCTCGACGGGCGAGCACAGGAGACGTCGGCCACGACCGATGGCCGCAGGACCGGCCGGTTACGGGGATATTGCGTGGCTCTCAGCCAGCGCCATCTCGCGGCGAGCGCCGCAGCGGAACGACCTTGGCCTCATTCGATCGCGCCAGTTCATTCTGCAAGCCGACAATCACCTCGTCACGCTCGGCAACCTGCAACGTCAGCACCTGGATGTGCTGTGCGAGTGTGCGGGTGAGCGCACGCAACTCGGTCATCTCGGCGCCACGCACGGCCCGGAGCTCGGCTTCGAGGAAGCGGACACGCTCCTTCAGTGCCTGGGGAGATGATCGCCGGTGGCGTACTTCGGCGGCGCGAAACTCAGCAAGAAGATCGATCGCACGGTTCGCCGTTGCCCGGCTGACGCCGGCCTCGCGCGCCAGATTGGAGACGGTGAGCGCGCCGTCGGTGCGCTCGGGCCGACCGTCGAGCAGTCGTGCCATTCCCGCCCTCAATGCCGCCTCGCTCTTCGGACCCAGGCTGGTCATGCATCACCGTCCATCAGATGTGCGATCAGCCGACGCTTGCGTTCGTTGTCGCGTGTGATGGCCGCGCGCTGCAGCGGCGACAGGCGCCGGTCGGCGAGCAGGGCTTCGCCGTCCGCGATCGAGGCTTGCCACGGCTCGCGGTGTCGGGCGGTCAAACAGGCGTTCGGGCAGCGATCGGGGCTGCATCGGGACAAGGCCGGTGCCGCCCGCTCGGAATGCGGTGCGGCGTTGAGGCACAGCGCGGTCGCGGCATCGAAGAGGCAGTCGTTGAGAAAGCCGACGTGCAAGGTTCGACCGAGATGAGCCAACATGGTGCGCAACCGTTTGCGATCCATGATCCGGCCGGGAAGCTCGCCGAGTTCGTCCTGCACACGCGCGAACTCCCGCCGCAATCGTGTCGCGCCTGGTCCCGCCGGACCCTCATGACGAAGAAACGCTTCGTAATGAGCAACGATGTCGTCGAGTTGGCCAAGCGCGCGTTCGCGCTCCACGGCCAGACGGAAGTCCGTGTGCGCCGAGCCCGCATAGCCTTCGAACATGGCGACCGAGGCGTGCTTGTACTGGATCTTTCCCGCAACGGTGCCGAACGGCCGATTGGCGATGTACCATGCGACCGTGCGGCGTAATTGCCGGGTGGTGAACTTCCAGGGCTCGTCTCCGATCCGTGGGATCGCCGGCGTGTCGGCGGAGCGCGCATCCAGCCCGTCGCGAAACAGATTGAGCGTGATCGTCGCACCCATGCCGAGATGATCGTTGCTCCAGGGCCAATCCTTCAGCGTCACCCATAAGGATGACAATCCCTTCTCGCGGCGATTAGGTGCGGAGAGGGCCTCCATGACCGCGACGGCGCGAGCGACCGGCTCGATCGTGATCCAGTCGGCCATCATGCCGCGTGCGCCTTGACGCTTGTAGACGGTGCTGCGCACCCGGTAGAGTTCGACCAGGCCATCGGCGCTACGAACCGCCGACACGCAGCCCGGCTGCATGGCTTGCACCTCGCTGTCGCGCATGCCGGTGAGATAGGCGCAGACCACATAGCAGGCGGCTTGCAGCATCCGCTCCTCGCGGGCGAGGCTTAAGCCGTCGAAGCGCTCGCGCCATGGCAAACCCGTGTCGGTATCGATCGAGATTGGCGTATTGAGACCGCCGATCTCGGTTCCCAGTTCAGCCGCCGCGGCATCGATCAGCCGCGCGGTCGGTTCGGATTGGCTGACGCGCCCGCTCTCGGGAGCTCCGACATGCAGCCGCATCAGATGGAGGTTGTAGGGAGGAATCTCGCGGCCGGTCAGCGGATCGATCCGGCGGGCGGCGTTGGGCGCCCGCTCCCAGATCGGCACGCCTCGGCCTGCGGCCCGGCGCGCGTCGACCCACTTCGCGACACGGGCGCGGTAGGTCTTGGCAACGGCTCGACTTGTCCGGGCATCGCGCGCCATCAATCGAGCGCAGCGGGCTTCCAGGGCATCGAGTTCTGCGCGCGCCGCCAGGATATCCGGCGCATAGACCTCGATGTACTTGAGCGACCAGCGAAGCATGGCGCCGATGATCGGCTCGGGAATGCGCGGCGTGGCATTCTCGGCGGGCGCAGGCGGACGTCCTGCAACATGGTGCGCCGCGCGCCCGCGCCACGGAAGAATGCCGATGCCGCCGCCCGTCAACCATGGCGACAAATGATGCAGATCGATCGGCACTTCGACATACTTCACCGTCTCGTTGGGCGTTCGCCGCCCGCCGTCGCGGGCGTGCACCAGATAGGCATCGAGCAGCGCCTGATCGATCCGGCTCAGATCGACGGCACCGATCCTTGTGCTGAGAAACGCCGCGAAATGCTGGATGTAGCGCAGCAAGCGGATCGCCGAGGTCGCACCACAAGGCGCGCGGTATCCCGGCACATGGATGCGCAAACGGGCGATCACATACTCCTTCGCAAGCCGCTGCGTCACAGGATCGGCGATGCGGGCGAAGTTCAGCCGATAATTGCTGTAGCGGGCGTTCACGCGGAAGATGGTGGCGCCCAAATCCCAGTGATCGTCACCGAAACGGGGAAGCTGCGCGCGGTCGACATCCTCCCTGACCGTGACGCCGGCGAGGACAGGCTCGTCGTCACCATAGATGGCGGATGGCAGCGACCGCCGCGCCGGCAGCGTGATCGGCGTCGGCATCACGGCGCTCCCGCTTCAGGCGGCAGGTAAATCAGCGCCGGGTCTGAAGCCGCGACCTGACGCGCCTGCTCGATCTCGGCATCACTGAAGCGGGGCAGGATCTGATCGGCGATCCGTCTGTGAACGCGTCCGAACTTCGTCGTCCAGTCATGTTCGGTGAGCGTCTGCCTTTGCGCGCGGATGAAGGTAAGGAACGACAGGAGCGCGGGCAGCTTGCGGGCGGTAATCACCGCATTGCTGCATTCCAGGCATCCCCAGAATGGCGACGGACAGGCTTCGCCGTCGGCCCCGAACGGGCTCTTGTAGAAGCCGCCGCAACTGGCGAGCCAGACGTCCTGCTCGCCGCTTAACAGGGCATTGACGGCGGCGGCGCCCGTGACCGCCAGATCACCGGCCTCGTCAGGATCAGCTCGAAGGGCGGCCTCCTGCCCTGATGACAAGACGTGCGGCTGCCGAGCGGCGTCGAGCGCATCGGTCATGGCGTCGGCAATGGTCGCTTCGTGGAGATGGCGAAGCGCGGGAATGTCGGCGTAGTGATTGGCCGCGACCGCGATGCTGTGCCCGACCGCGAAGCGGTCGAGCTGGCCGCCGGTTCGGCGATACCATGCCGCCTTATGGGTCTTGCGCAGGCGGGTCAGGTTGAGGCGGAGCGGCCGGCCCTGCTCGTCGAGGATGCCATGCCGTCCGACCCATGAGGCGATAACTTCCTTCATGCTTAGGACGCGTGGGGTCAGCCGGCCCCAGGCGAAATGAGCCCACAGCGAGTGCACGCCGAGCCGGTGTCTGGCGGCTTCCGTCCAGTGCAGCACCTTCCGAACCAGGCCGCCGGGCGTCGACGATCCGCCAGCGCGGACGCGCAGTCGCTTCCACTCGGCGCCGCGCGCCCGCCGCTTGCAATACTCGATCTCGACATAGCCGCCGGATGGGTTCTTCAGGCAGTCTGACCGCAATCCCTTGATGGCTTCGACCTCGAGACCAGACTCGAGCGAAATGAGAACGATGAGCGGCACCAAGTCGGCGGCGAGGAGGTGCCGACGGCCATGGAGATCGTGGATCAGGCGATCGTTCGCCAAACCGCTTTCCCGGCGAAGCGTATAGAGCCGTTTGAAGAGCGGATGCCGGTGCCCGATGACGCCTTCGACATCGATCGCTGCCATGGCCGCTTCGTGTGCTGCTGCCAGAACGCTGCTCCGATCGGCATCGTCGTGCGCCGGAAGGCGCTCGGCCGCAGCAAAGCGATGCATGATCGCGCTGAGGTCGGCGCGTGCTGCACTTCGCAGTGCCGACGCAACATCATCGCCATAGGCATCGCGCGGTTGGGCGCGCACGCCCGGCCGATTACTCGTGTACATGAGCCGGCGCGACGCATCAGGTGGCAATTGCCGCGGTTCTGCCGCATCCGCCAGCCGGAGCAGATTGAGCACCTTGCTCATCCGGTGCAACCGATGATTGGGATGCAGGCCACTCTCTTCCATCCAAGCGTCGAAACCGTCGATGCACGCGGCGTTGACGTCCGACAGACGCATCACGTGATGAGTGCCGGCGTCGAGGTAGCGCCAGAACATCTTGAGCGCATTGGCGTAGGCAGCGGCGGTCGAGATCGAGCCTGCCGGACCGCCAACCTGGCAGGCGCGCCAAAGCGCCCCCGCAAGCGTCCGCGCCAATGCTCTGCGACCGCCCAGCATCGTCAGGTCGATCGTCACGGTGCGGTCCGCGAGGGTGACAGGGAAGCGGAGCGATGCGATCGCCGCTGCAGCTTCCTCCTCGGGATCGGGCAGCGTCTCGGGAAAGAGGGCACGACGGCCAGGCCGCCGCGCCGATGTAGTCATGGCGGCGGTCATTGCGCATCACCGGCCGTATCTTGGGCCCAGCGATCCGCGGCCGCCTCGACCAGTTCCTGCGCTTCAGCCAAGCTGTCGAGATAGATGTAGGTGCTGGTCACACTCGCGTGCCCCAGCAGATGCTGCAGCTTCTGCAAGGGATCGCCGAGAATCCGGCGATAGGCCGCGCCGTGCCGATCCTGCGGATCGAACACCGCGCCAATCTGCTCGCGGATCAGCATTGAAAGCATGTTGACGGCGAAGGAGTGCCGCAATGTATGGGGCGATACGTCGAGGTCGATCCCGAAACGGCGACAGCGGACGCAGGCCCGGCGAAAAGCCGCTTCCCAAGTGGCTGATGGGACCGGCCGGCCACCTTCCGTCAACCAGAGCAAGGCGTGTTGCGCCTTGCCGGGCACGCCGATCAGCACACGCCGTCGCTCGCTCGGCGTCAGCCGATCGAGCCGGACCCGCTTGCCCGCCGCGTCGACGATCCTCCCGCCCTCCGGCGCCAACCAGAGTGGATTGGTGACCGATGGCTCCCATCGGGCGGACGATATGGTTCGCTCGAGATCGATGTAGTCATTGATCAGCGCCAATACCCGACGGGGAATGCGAACACGGCGCGGCCGTCCGCCCTTGGCGACCGCGCCTGGCAGATCGAATACGACCGAGCGCAATCCGGCTTCTGTCGCACGAGGAAGATCAGCCAGAAGCAGGCTACCGCCTTCGGTCAGCCGCAGTCCAGTCGTGACCAACAGCTCTGCGAAGAGCGCGTTCCGTTCGCCATTGCGGCCACGCCACGTCGGATCGTCCGTGCCGTCGGGCGAGCGTCCTCTCAGCCCCACGTCGCGGAATAACAGATAGCGGCCGAGATCAACGTAACGCATATCGTGCTGCCGTGCCGCGCGCTCGCGCGCCCGGTTCGTCGTAACGGCCAGCACGGCGCGCGTGCCAGCTGCCCTGCGAAGGGTGACGCCATAGCTGAAGGGCGAGGTCGTGATGATCCCTTCTTCGACGGCCCACCGATAAAGCTTATCGAGTGCCGCAATGCCGCGGTTCCAGCTCGCCGCCGAGACTCGGAACGCGGCGTCCGACAGGCGCCGCGCCCGGTGAAAGGCCAGCACGTCGTGACGGTCGGCCTGCCAGACCGTCTTGCGGTCCCGCCGCTCGCTGAGAAAACGCGCCCAGACGAGAATGTCGTGGGCGTAGGAGCGCCATGTGTTCGGCGACCGCGCACCCATGCCCGGACATACGCGGAAGAATCGATTGAGATGAAGATCGTAGCTCCCGTCATCCATCAAGATGAAGGGCATGCCCTCGATCAATCCGGCGCGCTCGGCGGTGCCGAGCGCGCCGGCCACCACGTTCACTGCAAGGTCACCAATCGAAAGCGGGCGCGAAACAACATCAACGTCTGTAAAATACAACTGCACGCAAGATACCTAAGCGGAGCGCCTTCGGCGCAACTTCATTGTTTAGAATGCGAGGGGTTCCCCTCGCGCTCTCCCGCTCGCCGCGTGGCAGGGGTGCAGGACTTCGCCTGCACCCCATCAACAGCTTGTGGTGTCGCCGCCGCGTCAAGCGTTGTCCTCGCTACGCTGCGGGAACGCTTGACCCGGACGTCTGAAGAGCCTCACCGGAACCACCGGTGATGCATCTCCATGGCTGATTCTGAGACAGGATCACAGAGTCAGGATAA
>NZ_KB375283.1 GCF_000314675.2 Afipia broomeae ATCC 49717
TTATCTGAACAGTCAAGCTGTCTCAGTCGGATTTGCGGCGGCGTTTGCCTGAAAATGCGGACTGCCGCTGGATGTCGGCGCGTGAGACAGATTCGCGGATCGCTTAGGGGCCCTAGCTCACCCAGCGCAACAGGATAACTTCGCGACGTCCTTTCCGAATGACAACGCTGCGAGCTTCAAGCCCTCGACAGTGGTGAGATACGGAAAGATCGTATCCGCGAGGTCCTCGACGGTAAGGCTCTGCCGGATCGCAAGTGCTGCGGTCTGGATGCTGTCGGCCCCTTCCGGCGCGAGAATGTGCGCGCCGAGCAGCCGGCCGCTGCCGGCGTCAGCCACGAGCTTGATGAGTCCCCGGGTGTCGCGAGCGGCGAGCGCGCGCGGTACCTGGTTGAGACCGATCGTGGAAACACGGACGGCATGCCCGGCCGTGCGCGCCGCGGCCTCGGTCAGCCCGACGCTCGCCACCTGCGGGTCGGTGAACACGATGGCAGGCATGGCGCTGTTGTCGTAGCGCAGGCTGTCGCCATTGAGGGCGTTCTTGGCGGCGAGCTTGGCGCCATAGGCGGCCATGTAGACGAACTGGTCGCGGCCGGTGACGTCGCCGGCGGCATAGATGCCGGCCCCGGTGGTGCGCATGCGGTCATCCACAACGATGCCGCCCTTCAGCGAGACGGTGATGCCGCGCTCGGCAAGCCCAAGACCTTCAATGTTGGGCGCGCGCCCGGTGGTAATCAGCACCTGATCGGCGTCGATCGTCGTGTTCTGGTCGTCGCGCGAAACATCGAGCGCAATGCAGTGCTCGGTCTTGCGGATCGCACGGTAGGCAACGCCGGAGACTATGGTGATCCCTTCGTCCTGCAAATATCCTGTCAGCGCCGCGCCGATCTCGGGCTCGGCCTCGGGGAGCAAATGGGACCGGCATACGAGCGTCACCTTGACGCCCGCGCGGGAGAACATCTGGGCAAGCTCGGCCCCGATATAGCCGCCGCCGATGACGAGCAACGATCGTGGTAGCTCCTCAAGGTCGAGCGCGGTCGTGCTGGTCAGATAGGGTACGGTCTCGATGCCGGGGATGGCGGGCACAGCCGGCCGCGCGCCGGTCGCGATGATGATCTTGCCGGCGGGAATGCGCGCGCCGTCCACCTCGACACCACCTTCTATGAGGCGCGCCGCGCCTTCGCGATAAGCAATGCCGTTATAGGCGGGCAGCAGATTCGTGTACTTGGCGTGGCGCAGTTCGGAAACGAGTGCATCCTTCTGACGAACGGTGCTGCGCCAGTCGGTCAGTTCGGCCTCCGCCGTGATGCCGGCAAAACGTGCTGCTACACGCGCGTTGTGAAGCGTCTCGGCGGCCCGGATCAGAGTCTTCGACGGCACGCAGCCGATATTGACGCAGGTGCCGCCGATGGTGCCGCTGCCGATGAGCGCCACCTGCGCGCCCTGATCGGCCGCTGTGATGGAGGCCGAGAAGCCGGCCGAGCCGGCGCCGATGACGACGAGATCGTAGGCGCCACCATTGCGATCGTTCGTGCGAAAGCGACGGTCCGCCGCTGCAGGGTTCTTCGATGTCGAGCCGACCGACGATTGTGCCGGGGTATCGAGGCCGGCGAGGCTCGGGCCGAACAGAGCGCGGCCAGCCTCCATCCCTTCCTCGATCGACAGCCGAAATCCGGCCTCGTCCGCCGCCTGTTCACGGCGCCAGGCGGAGAGATGGTCGTCCGAACAGAAGAAGGCGGTCGTCGCGCAAAGCGAGTTCGCAGCGCACGCGCCTTCATAGCGGACGCTTTGCCACATGACCGACGTATTCGGCTCAACGCGAGCCAGCATCCGACCTTGATCCCGTGTGGTGACCCGAATTTGCGCACCACAATGGCGGCAGCGCGATGCAATCGTGACATCGCGATCAGTCATGGCGCCAATGCCGAGTGCGTCGACCGCGCACATTGCGTTGAGAACACGTCCGTCGAGTGTGACCCGGTGGCCGGTGTCACTATCGGTGAAGGGATAGGCGCCGACGATCCGCTCGCCGTCGAGCACGACCAGGTCGCGACGGCGGAGCTCTTCGAGCAGAGCCCGGACGGACGTCTCGCTCAACCCTGCGCGCTCCGCAAGCGCGTCTGCGGCCGGAGCTCGGCCATGTTCCGCGTAGAGCTGGAGCAGCGCGATGCGAACGCGGTCGGTGGCGGGATCGTAGCCGCTCCAGCGATCGAACACATGGTCGGACCCGACCATGGCCAGCAGGGCGTCCTTGACCGCTGGTGATTTGACCACAGACCAATCCGGAAACGTCACGCCCGGCCGCACGACGTAGCTCGGGAGCGTCGCGGATGCGGAAGCTGCAAGCTTGTCGCGAGACGAGGAGGATGCGCAACAGTCGTTCATGGCTTCACGCCTTCGTTGTGAATCTTGGTCTCGCTGCAGGCGGGTCTTGCACGGCGATGATGGATAGCCCACGCGACGAGACCGAAGCACGTGATCACCAGGGGAAGCATCACCAGACCTGCACCTGCCAGCCACGCGCCGAGGCCGGCCAGTGGCAGGACTCCGGCGAGGAGCGGCGCCGCGCAGCAGATCACAGCGAGGACGGCGCCAGCCGTGCCTGCACCGATGAGGGCGCGGTCATTCACCTCAACTGCCCTGCTGCACCGGACGGGCTGGATAGCCCGCGTTCATGCTGGCGGCCGCGATGGTGGCCGGGTTTGTCTTGGCGTCGTCGAAGGTCACGGTCGCGGTTTTGGCTCGGAACGAAACGGCGACCTTTGCGACGCCGAGGACCCCCTCCATCGAACTCTTCACGATGTAGGGACACGAGGCGCAGGTCATGTTGTCGACAGCGAAGGTGATCGTGCGTTCGCCGGCGAATGCGGTCGACGCCGTCATCACTGAGGCGATCAGGGCGAAAGCGCCCAAACTGTTCTTCATGGGTCGGGTCTCCTCTTGGTGTCAGGTGCGAAGCAGCAGTGGGGCAACGTAGTCGAAGACGAAGGCGGCGATCACAAGCGCGGTCGCCATCCAGAGCGCGAGTTGAACAAGGCGGCTGGGAATGGGGCGTGAGCAGGCAGCGCCATCAGCACAGGCCCGTCTGGGCTTCCAGTAAACAAGGTAGAAGCCGTATCCGAGTAGGCCTGCCGTTCCGGCGACGAAGATCGGTTTGTAGGGTGCAAGCGCCGTCAGATTGCCAATCCAGGCGCCGCCGATGCCGACACTGAACAGGATCAGCGGCACGATGCAGCAGGACGAGGCGGCGAGCGCGCCGAAAATGCCGCCAACGGCGATCAGACGCTGCCGTCCGACCTCGCCGCGCTCGGACGCGGAGGGATCCGCCACAAGAGGCGCCATGCTTGCCGTTCTGGATCGCGATGCGACCATGTCCACTCTCTCTTTCCTTGTCGAAATCCTAAGCGTGCCGTACCATGCGGTCTGTAGTCGCTACAGGGTCAAGAAGGATTTTGCGATGCGCGATCACGCCGTGGTGAAGGGACTGCAGCGGGCTGAACTCGCCCAGCGAACGGGCTGCAATCTGGAGACGGTGCGTTATTACGAGAAGGTCGGCCTTCTGCCCGAACCGCCGCGTACAACGAGCGGCTACCGCAGCTACGACACGTCGCATGAGCGGCGCCTTCGCTTCGTGTTGCGGGCGCGCGAGCTCGGCTTCTCCCTTGATGAAATCCGTGAGCTACTGCGTCTCGTCGACGAGCGCGACCAGCCCTGTGCCGAGGCGCGCGCCGTCGCCGCCGCACACCTTGAGGACGTGCAGGCGAAGATCGCCGATCTGAAGCGCATGGAGCGGGTGCTCAAGAAGGTTGTCGCGCAATGTGCTGACGGCACGTTGCCGGAATGCGCGCTGATCGAGACGCTGTTCCGGGAGGGTGCGGTCAACTGATCGCACCCGGTGGACCCTTTGAAACGGCCCGTTGAGGGGGCGCCTATGCAGCGCCCCTGACGTCGTGCCCATGAGCATTGGCTTGCCGGGCGTGCATCCAGTCGGTGATCTCTTGTGCCTTGCTCGCCGCGGTGAAGATGGCGCGCTTGTCGGAGCGCAGCACTTCGAGCCAGGAGGCGATGTAGCGGGCGTGGTCGGGTCGTGGCTCAACACTGAGGTTGAGGTCGGCGCAGATCATGGCGCTGAGAAGCTCGACCGTGCATTCTTCCATGGCGTAGGCGGCCGAGCCGAACCGTCCGGAGAGATCGCGGTCGAGGCGATTCTTGGCGCCGGAAGCGTGGCCGCATTCGTGGAGCAACACGGCGTAGTAGGCAATCGCGTCCCGGAAGCAAGCGAACTCGGGCATCTGCACGTGATCCTTGGACGGGATGTAGCAAGCTTGTGATCCGCCGTGGCGAATATCGATGCCAAGGGCGGCGCAGAAGCGCTCGGCGTGCTCGATCCGCTCGACCTCGGGAAGCACCGGCAGCTCGGGCGGTGTGTAGCCGTCGACCTGAGCGGCATTGAAGGCAGTGTAGCCGCGAGCAAACAGGCGCCGTGCGGGCTCGTGATGATTGTCGTCGCCATCCTGACGATCTGTGTCGCTGCTGCGATCTGCCGTCTTCCAGAACACGACGAGGTGGCCGCGCTCGCCCTTGCGAACCTGAGCGCCGAGTTCGTGCCATTGGCGATAGGTGCCCCAGATGCCGGCGGGATAGCCGGCCGCATGCGCCGCAGCCCAGAGGGTGATGACGTTGACGCCGCGATAGGCCTTGCGTGAAGTGACGTTGACGGGCCTGGTGATGGCCGATCCGTCGTGATGCCAGGGCATCCGGTAATCTCCGGCGCCGGCCTCGATGGCGGCGATGATCTGGTTGGTCACGCGCTCGTAGATATCGTTGACGGTGCGGGCCTGGCTGTTGCGATTGGTGGTCATGGGTGCCTCCTGTGCTCGCCCTCTCCGTCGAGGGCGAAGCGGCAGGGGCAGACGCGGCGAGCCGGGCCGTCACACCCTGTTCTCGGTTACCGGTGCGGAACAGGGTTGACGGGCTGGCAACGTCTGCCACAACCGAGCCCCTGCCTCGACGGGCGAGCACAGGAGACGTCGGCCACGACCGATGGCCGCAGGACCGGCCGGTTACGGGGATATTGCGTGGCTCTCAGCCAGCGCCATCTCGCGGCGAGCGCCGCAGCGGAACGACCTTGGCCTCATTCGATCGCGCCAGTTCATTCTGCAAGCCGACAATCACCTCGTCACGCTCGGCAACCTGCAACGTCAGCACCTGGATGTGCTGTGCGAGTGTGCGGGTGAGCGCACGCAACTCGGTCATCTCGGCGCCACGCACGGCCCGGAGCTCGGCTTCGAGGAAGCGGACACGCTCCTTCAGTGCCTGGGGAGATGATCGCCGGTGGCGTACTTCGGCGGCGCGAAACTCAGCAAGAAGATCGATCGCACGGTTCGCCGTTGCCCGGCTGACGCCGGCCTCGCGCGCCAGATTGGAGACGGTGAGCGCGCCGTCGGTGCGCTCGGGCCGACCGTCGAGCAGTCGTGCCATTCCCGCCCTCAATGCCGCCTCGCTCTTCGGACCCAGGCTGGTCATGCATCACCGTCCATCAGATGTGCGATCAGCCGACGCTTGCGTTCGTTGTCGCGTGTGATGGCCGCGCGCTGCAGCGGCGACAGGCGCCGGTCGGCGAGCAGGGCTTCGCCGTCCGCGATCGAGGCTTGCCACGGCTCGCGGTGTCGGGCGGTCAAACAGGCGTTCGGGCAGCGATCGGGGCTGCATCGGGACAAGGCCGGTGCCGCCCGCTCGGAATGCGGTGCGGCGTTGAGGCACAGCGCGGTCGCGGCATCGAAGAGGCAGTCGTTGAGAAAGCCGACGTGCAAGGTTCGACCGAGATGAGCCAACATGGTGCGCAACCGTTTGCGATCCATGATCCGGCCGGGAAGCTCGCCGAGTTCGTCCTGCACACGCGCGAACTCCCGCCGCAATCGTGTCGCGCCTGGTCCCGCCGGACCCTCATGACGAAGAAACGCTTCGTAATGAGCAACGATGTCGTCGAGTTGGCCAAGCGCGCGTTCGCGCTCCACGGCCAGACGGAAGTCCGTGTGCGCCGAGCCCGCATAGCCTTCGAACATGGCGACCGAGGCGTGCTTGTACTGGATCTTTCCCGCAACGGTGCCGAACGGCCGATTGGCGATGTACCATGCGACCGTGCGGCGTAATTGCCGGGTGGTGAACTTCCAGGGCTCGTCTCCGATCCGTGGGATCGCCGGCGTGTCGGCGGAGCGCGCATCCAGCCCGTCGCGAAACAGATTGAGCGTGATCGTCGCACCCATGCCGAGATGATCGTTGCTCCAGGGCCAATCCTTCAGCGTCACCCATAAGGATGACAATCCCTTCTCGCGGCGATTAGGTGCGGAGAGGGCCTCCATGACCGCGACGGCGCGAGCGACCGGCTCGATCGTGATCCAGTCGGCCATCATGCCGCGTGCGCCTTGACGCTTGTAGACGGTGCTGCGCACCCGGTAGAGTTCGACCAGGCCATCGGCGCTACGAACCGCCGACACGCAGCCCGGCTGCATGGCTTGCACCTCGCTGTCGCGCATGCCGGTGAGATAGGCGCAGACCACATAGCAGGCGGCTTGCAGCATCCGCTCCTCGCGGGCGAGGCTTAAGCCGTCGAAGCGCTCGCGCCATGGCAAACCCGTGTCGGTATCGATCGAGATTGGCGTATTGAGACCGCCGATCTCGGTTCCCAGTTCAGCCGCCGCGGCATCGATCAGCCGCGCGGTCGGTTCGGATTGGCTGACGCGCCCGCTCTCGGGAGCTCCGACATGCAGCCGCATCAGATGGAGGTTGTAGGGAGGAATCTCGCGGCCGGTCAGCGGATCGATCCGGCGGGCGGCGTTGGGCGCCCGCTCCCAGATCGGCACGCCTCGGCCTGCGGCCCGGCGCGCGTCGACCCACTTCGCGACACGGGCGCGGTAGGTCTTGGCAACGGCTCGACTTGTCCGGGCATCGCGCGCCATCAATCGAGCGCAGCGGGCTTCCAGGGCATCGAGTTCTGCGCGCGCCGCCAGGATATCCGGCGCATAGACCTCGATGTACTTGAGCGACCAGCGAAGCATGGCGCCGATGATCGGCTCGGGAATGCGCGGCGTGGCATTCTCGGCGGGCGCAGGCGGACGTCCTGCAACATGGTGCGCCGCGCGCCCGCGCCACGGAAGAATGCCGATGCCGCCGCCCGTCAACCATGGCGACAAATGATGCAGATCGATCGGCACTTCGACATACTTCACCGTCTCGTTGGGCGTTCGCCGCCCGCCGTCGCGGGCGTGCACCAGATAGGCATCGAGCAGCGCCTGATCGATCCGGCTCAGATCGACGGCACCGATCCTTGTGCTGAGAAACGCCGCGAAATGCTGGATGTAGCGCAGCAAGCGGATCGCCGAGGTCGCACCACAAGGCGCGCGGTATCCCGGCACATGGATGCGCAAACGGGCGATCACATACTCCTTCGCAAGCCGCTGCGTCACAGGATCGGCGATGCGGGCGAAGTTCAGCCGATAATTGCTGTAGCGGGCGTTCACGCGGAAGATGGTGGCGCCCAAATCCCAGTGATCGTCACCGAAACGGGGAAGCTGCGCGCGGTCGACATCCTCCCTGACCGTGACGCCGGCGAGGACAGGCTCGTCGTCACCATAGATGGCGGATGGCAGCGACCGCCGCGCCGGCAGCGTGATCGGCGTCGGCATCACGGCGCTCCCGCTTCAGGCGGCAGGTAAATCAGCGCCGGGTCTGAAGCCGCGACCTGACGCGCCTGCTCGATCTCGGCATCACTGAAGCGGGGCAGGATCTGATCGGCGATCCGTCTGTGAACGCGTCCGAACTTCGTCGTCCAGTCATGTTCGGTGAGCGTCTGCCTTTGCGCGCGGATGAAGGTAAGGAACGACAGGAGCGCGGGCAGCTTGCGGGCGGTAATCACCGCATTGCTGCATTCCAGGCATCCCCAGAATGGCGACGGACAGGCTTCGCCGTCGGCCCCGAACGGGCTCTTGTAGAAGCCGCCGCAACTGGCGAGCCAGACGTCCTGCTCGCCGCTTAACAGGGCATTGACGGCGGCGGCGCCCGTGACCGCCAGATCACCGGCCTCGTCAGGATCAGCTCGAAGGGCGGCCTCCTGCCCTGATGACAAGACGTGCGGCTGCCGAGCGGCGTCGAGCGCATCGGTCATGGCGTCGGCAATGGTCGCTTCGTGGAGATGGCGAAGCGCGGGAATGTCGGCGTAGTGATTGGCCGCGACCGCGATGCTGTGCCCGACCGCGAAGCGGTCGAGCTGGCCGCCGGTTCGGCGATACCATGCCGCCTTATGGGTCTTGCGCAGGCGGGTCAGGTTGAGGCGGAGCGGCCGGCCCTGCTCGTCGAGGATGCCATGCCGTCCGACCCATGAGGCGATAACTTCCTTCATGCTTAGGACGCGTGGGGTCAGCCGGCCCCAGGCGAAATGAGCCCACAGCGAGTGCACGCCGAGCCGGTGTCTGGCGGCTTCCGTCCAGTGCAGCACCTTCCGAACCAGGCCGCCGGGCGTCGACGATCCGCCAGCGCGGACGCGCAGTCGCTTCCACTCGGCGCCGCGCGCCCGCCGCTTGCAATACTCGATCTCGACATAGCCGCCGGATGGGTTCTTCAGGCAGTCTGACCGCAATCCCTTGATGGCTTCGACCTCGAGACCAGACTCGAGCGAAATGAGAACGATGAGCGGCACCAAGTCGGCGGCGAGGAGGTGCCGACGGCCATGGAGATCGTGGATCAGGCGATCGTTCGCCAAACCGCTTTCCCGGCGAAGCGTATAGAGCCGTTTGAAGAGCGGATGCCGGTGCCCGATGACGCCTTCGACATCGATCGCTGCCATGGCCGCTTCGTGTGCTGCTGCCAGAACGCTGCTCCGATCGGCATCGTCGTGCGCCGGAAGGCGCTCGGCCGCAGCAAAGCGATGCATGATCGCGCTGAGGTCGGCGCGTGCTGCACTTCGCAGTGCCGACGCAACATCATCGCCATAGGCATCGCGCGGTTGGGCGCGCACGCCCGGCCGATTACTCGTGTACATGAGCCGGCGCGACGCATCAGGTGGCAATTGCCGCGGTTCTGCCGCATCCGCCAGCCGGAGCAGATTGAGCACCTTGCTCATCCGGTGCAACCGATGATTGGGATGCAGGCCACTCTCTTCCATCCAAGCGTCGAAACCGTCGATGCACGCGGCGTTGACGTCCGACAGACGCATCACGTGATGAGTGCCGGCGTCGAGGTAGCGCCAGAACATCTTGAGCGCATTGGCGTAGGCAGCGGCGGTCGAGATCGAGCCTGCCGGACCGCCAACCTGGCAGGCGCGCCAAAGCGCCCCCGCAAGCGTCCGCGCCAATGCTCTGCGACCGCCCAGCATCGTCAGGTCGATCGTCACGGTGCGGTCCGCGAGGGTGACAGGGAAGCGGAGCGATGCGATCGCCGCTGCAGCTTCCTCCTCGGGATCGGGCAGCGTCTCGGGAAAGAGGGCACGACGGCCAGGCCGCCGCGCCGATGTAGTCATGGCGGCGGTCATTGCGCATCACCGGCCGTATCTTGGGCCCAGCGATCCGCGGCCGCCTCGACCAGTTCCTGCGCTTCAGCCAAGCTGTCGAGATAGATGTAGGTGCTGGTCACACTCGCGTGCCCCAGCAGATGCTGCAGCTTCTGCAAGGGATCGCCGAGAATCCGGCGATAGGCCGCGCCGTGCCGATCCTGCGGATCGAACACCGCGCCAATCTGCTCGCGGATCAGCATTGAAAGCATGTTGACGGCGAAGGAGTGCCGCAATGTATGGGGCGATACGTCGAGGTCGATCCCGAAACGGCGACAGCGGACGCAGGCCCGGCGAAAAGCCGCTTCCCAAGTGGCTGATGGGACCGGCCGGCCACCTTCCGTCAACCAGAGCAAGGCGTGTTGCGCCTTGCCGGGCACGCCGATCAGCACACGCCGTCGCTCGCTCGGCGTCAGCCGATCGAGCCGGACCCGCTTGCCCGCCGCGTCGACGATCCTCCCGCCCTCCGGCGCCAACCAGAGTGGATTGGTGACCGATGGCTCCCATCGGGCGGACGATATGGTTCGCTCGAGATCGATGTAGTCATTGATCAGCGCCAATACCCGACGGGGAATGCGAACACGGCGCGGCCGTCCGCCCTTGGCGACCGCGCCTGGCAGATCGAATACGACCGAGCGCAATCCGGCTTCTGTCGCACGAGGAAGATCAGCCAGAAGCAGGCTACCGCCTTCGGTCAGCCGCAGTCCAGTCGTGACCAACAGCTCTGCGAAGAGCGCGTTCCGTTCGCCATTGCGGCCACGCCACGTCGGATCGTCCGTGCCGTCGGGCGAGCGTCCTCTCAGCCCCACGTCGCGGAATAACAGATAGCGGCCGAGATCAACGTAACGCATATCGTGCTGCCGTGCCGCGCGCTCGCGCGCCCGGTTCGTCGTAACGGCCAGCACGGCGCGCGTGCCAGCTGCCCTGCGAAGGGTGACGCCATAGCTGAAGGGCGAGGTCGTGATGATCCCTTCTTCGACGGCCCACCGATAAAGCTTATCGAGTGCCGCAATGCCGCGGTTCCAGCTCGCCGCCGAGACTCGGAACGCGGCGTCCGACAGGCGCCGCGCCCGGTGAAAGGCCAGCACGTCGTGACGGTCGGCCTGCCAGACCGTCTTGCGGTCCCGCCGCTCGCTGAGAAAACGCGCCCAGACGAGAATGTCGTGGGCGTAGGAGCGCCATGTGTTCGGCGACCGCGCACCCATGCCCGGACATACGCGGAAGAATCGATTGAGATGAAGATCGTAGCTCCCGTCATCCATCAAGATGAAGGGCATGCCCTCGATCAATCCGGCGCGCTCGGCGGTGCCGAGCGCGCCGGCCACCACGTTCACTGCAAGGTCACCAATCGAAAGCGGGCGCGAAACAACATCAACGTCTGTAAAATACAACTGCACGCAAGATACCTAAGCGGAGCGCCTTCGGCGCAACTTCATTGTTTAGAATGCGAGGGGTTCCCCTCGCGCTCTCCCGCTCGCCGCGTGGCAGGGGTGCAGGACTTCGCCTGCACCCCATCAACAGCTTGTGGTGTCGCCGCCGCGTCAAGCGTTGTCCTCGCTACGCTGCGGGAACGCTTGACCCGGACGTCTGAAGAGCCTCACCGGAACCACCGGTGATGCATCTCCATGGCTGATTCTGAGACAGGATCACAGAGTCAGGATAACGCGACCAGCTCTTCGCGCGCGTAGGATTTCGAGCCGAACGATCCGGATTGATCGCGCTTGAGCCGACCGGCCGCGCCGGTCCAATGGCCGAGTTCATGGAAGGCGGTGCGGTGCCAATTGATCGGCTCGAAATACGCGCCCGGCGGCGGCACCTGCACGAAGTCACCCGTGACATGATAATAAGCGCGCGCACCGCCGACGCGGAAATCCGCCCCGGTCGTGGCGATCAGGGTCTCGGCCTGCGGCTCGATCTCGTCCGGCGGTGGCGGGACAGCCGACGCGGCGATCTCCTCGGGCAAGCCGTCGCATTGATCGGTGTTAAAGACAGTGAAGCGTTTGAGGAAAGGAATCGCGCCCGGCTCCTCCCCGGTCTCCGCTGCGCGCCGGCGTTCGTCCTCCGGCGTGAAACGATCAGCATAGACCACAGTGGTGCCGCGCTCGCCCTTTCTGACATGGCCGCCGAGGCCGAGCGCCTGGCGGAAGGTCAACCAGCTTTGGCCGGCAAAGCCCCGTTCGATAACGGCGCCCCACAGGATCAGCACGTTGATGCCGGAGTACCGGCGCTGCGTCGTGGCGTTACGCGGCATCGCCAGCGCCGCCTTCGCAGCCGCGGTGCCCCATGGCTGCACCCATGGCACACGCCCGGCTTCAAGCTCGGCGATGATCTTGTCGGTGATGTCGGTGTAAAGGCTCGCCCGGTCCTGGCCGGCGCGCGCCTGCGAGATCTGTCTGGACATCGCGATTCTCCGCGACGGGCGCCGGAAGCCTCTCTCCCGACTCTCAACCCGTCGCGGCGAATCTGGTCCGCACTCTCGCTCTCCATCGCGCCGGATTCACACGTGACGCAGGAGATCGCGGCCGCGTTTGCGGCAACGATCGTCACCCGAATGGGCGGAGACGCCGTGGCGGGCGGCTCCGGTCGCCGAGCCACGCTCGGCGACTAGAGCGTGGCCTCCCAAAGGGAGGAGCCGCTATGACACGAACGTCCGATTCTCGTCGGTGACCGGACATGCCGAAAATAGGAGCCGCGTCCTGCCACGGTCCAGTTGCGGACATTGGCCGCCGCGAGGATAGCGGACGTTACTAACCGCACTGACGTGCTCCCCTTAAATAAGCAAAGCCGAGCCTAATTTGTGACCCGCTGAAATCGGGGAAGCACGTCAACTACACGGAATTCAGATCCGCAGGATCGATCTAAATTTGTGGTATACTCTCGCGACCGCGGCCCGGACTCGGCTGCCCCAAGACTGCGCCTTCGCATCACGAACGGCATGCCGGGCGATTTGGCCGCGCATAACCGACACTGCCATAGCGTCCGAGAAAGCCGGTAGCCACTCGACCCGGCCGGCGCTGATGTAATAGTGCGACTTGCAGGGCGCGTCGCACACAGCGATGGACGGGCGAACCGTGGCCATGCCGCCTTCCGACGTAATCTGATGACTGTCCGGCACCAAGAGGCTGACGCGATGACCGCAGCCGCAGGCGCAGAGCAGCGCGCCGACCTCAAATTCTTCGCTGTGATAGACGACGCCGTTGCTGAGCGGCTTGGGTATGCGCTCGACAGCCTGATAGATGTATCTCACCCTGCCCGCCTTTCTCAATCGATCTCGAACGTCGCCGAGTCAAAAATATACGATGTCGCGGCGTCTTCCCGGTCGAACAAGCCGAAATGCTGTTTGAACCGGATCACGGCCATCGTCGCGTTCAGCGCGTTCAATTCAGTGATCTGGGCATGTTTGCGGTATTCGTCGTCTTTGGCGTTTTCGACCGGCAGACGCACCGTGCTGACATTTTCGTCAAACGCCTTGCGATCGACGCCGGTGATACGCACAAATCCGCTGAGGCCGACCGTTGAGCGATTGAGGCCCATGCCGCAATCGACGAACGGAAGGCCGTTGGCGCTCAGCCAATCCACGAGCAGAAGACGCGCAGGGCCGTCATCGACGGAAACGAAGACGAAATCGAACTCCTTCAGGCGCGCGACGTTCTCTGACGTGACGCGCTCCGCGACCGGCTCGATCCCTGCGTGCCATTGGTCGTAATGCCGCGCCAGCACCTCGACCTTGAGCTTGCCGATGGCCTGCGCAATGAAGCCCGGCAGCCTGAAGATCGTGTGCACATGCACCTTGTCGTCGTCGAACAGCGCGATCTTCTCCAGATGCGTTCGTGCGAGGAAATCGAGAATATAGGAGCCCGTCCCACCAAGGCCGATGATCGCGACTTTCTTGCCGCGCAGGAGGGCTGAGAGATCATTGATGTGATAGCGCGACGACATCGTATCCGGAAACCGGAGCGGAGAGTTCTGGGCGGCTGCCTTGACCGCAATGCCGCGCAAGGGCGTCGCCTGTGGGTAGGCGGTCATCGCCGGCGCCGTGATTGTATCAAGATAGGTCTGCACTTTTTCTTCAAACGACCGGTACGCCCGCATCGCGCCGTTTTCGTCGTGCAGTTTGTAGGAGAACGAGAAGTCGGTGACGAGGTCAGGTGTGACCGTGACGTTATGCGCTCCGCCGCCTAACCTAAGCTCGCGCCCCTGCTGATCACAGGGCCTGCTGCCGCGCCACCACGCCTGATGGTTTGGGGGCGGATCGATGACGGCCCCGTTCAGATCAACCGGGCTTGCCCAGTCTCCGTGCTGGAGCTGGCCGTCTTTATCGAGATACGGCAGACCGTAGAAGACGAGGTACCCGCCGACAAAGTCGATCAGGTACCCCGTTTCCTCGAAGTCCTTGAGGAAGGCGTTATGACTCACCAGTTCCGGCAACCCGAAAGCGCATGCCATCTTTCACCTTTACTTTCTGACCGGGCGCCAAGGTTCCGCTCGGATTTTCGACAGGGCCAAGTGAGTATTTGACGAGATATTCGTTCGACGGCTTGCCACCGCTGCCGAGATAGAGGTCCACGACCCGGGCGTAAGTGATCTCTTTCGTATCGATCTCGTGGTCATCGCCATTGACGAGGATGTCGAACACCTTCTGGCTATAGAAGTGCTCATCCTGCGTCAGATGGATCGGGGTCTCATCGCGCGGGATCTGCTCGTCTTCCTCGTCGCCCTCAACCTCGCGGTAGAGCTTCTCATGCTTGGCGATGTCGGCAACGGCGTAGAGCGCCTCTCCCGTCGTCGGGTTGGGCGACTGGCACGCCACCCGGTTGATGTGGATGCGCACCAAGTGCGCTTCGACAATGACAGACATTTCAGTTTTCCTTCTCCGCGTCTCGCGGCGCTTGCGTTTGACCCTGGCCGGTGGCATCTTGGTGTCCAGCCAGACAACAGAAAGGGCCTGAAAAAGCCCCGCACTGGTAACGCCAGATTGGGGCCTGTTGTCTGTCCAGACAACAATGGGGCATTACATAAACTTTGTCAAGGATGGCGGATGCCGGAATCAGCGATGGGTGTTTGGTTGAGGGGCCTAAGGGAGGGCAGCAAGCTGACCTTGAGAGATCTGGCGCAGCGCAGCGAAGTCGATCACGCGTACATTCACCGGCTTGAGACGGGTGCGAAGGAGTCGCCATCGGACGAGGTGGTGAACAAGCTGAGCGTTGCCCTGTCGCCAACAGAGCGCGATGCCGAAATATTCCGGTTTCTCGCTAACCATCCTAATGTCGACGTCGATATGCTGAATTTCGTCCGCGAGAACGCAGATGTCACGTTCGCGGAATTTCACATGCTCACCACGGTGGTGAACCGGGGCACCCGACCTGACTACGCGACGTCCCTTGCCCGCATCCGTCGGATTCTGCAGGAGGATGACGATGGATGATCTGTCCGTAGCCATGAAGGCTCGGGAGTTTATCACAAGCTGCGGGCCTTCGGCACTTCCGGTGCTGGTCGAGAGGTATGCGGCCGAGATTGGCGGGTCGATCAAGCAAGAGACCCTTGGCGAAAATGAAGACGCCTGGTCCGTCAGGCTGCCATCGGGCAAATACAGAATCTGTGTGAACTGCGCTCACAACAGCAGGCGGCAGCGATTCAGCATCTGCCACGAGGTGGCTCATGCGGTTTTGGGAATCCCGGCAGATCATGCCCAACCGAGCTGGCGTTACACGCAACGACCGCAAGGCGAAATCTTTTGCGATACCTTCGCAGCCGAACTTCTGCTGCCGTACAAGCTCTTCAAACCGCGCGTGGATATGGCGGATATGGGTCTCGCGGCCGTCAACGCGCTGGCAGACGAGTTTGATGCCTCATTGATCTCGACAGGATCCCGCTTCGCCACCTTCTCCCGCGTACCTTGCGCCTTTGTGCTCGCTGAAGGCGGCAAAGTCCGCTACAGCGCCCGATCTGCCGCCCTTCGCGACGCGCGAGCCTGGATTAAATCAGGCTCGGCAATACCAACGAGCTCCTACAGCGCCCGCGCGCGCGCAGGTGAAAACCCGACGGGACCTGAAGAAGCAGCTCCGGAGGAGTGGTTTGAGGATTGGGAGCGTGAGGGCGCGCTCTACGAAGACGTGCTCCATCTTGATCGATGGGATCAGACGCTGACATTGCTGTGGTTTGAGGATGACGAAGTTCCCCCGCCACGTCCGGAGCGAAAGCAGTGGGAAGAGCGGTCCTACGGTCTGCGCGAACTCGACGGTACCCTGCCTTGGCCGAGCGGCAAGAAGCGTCGATAGAGCCAGAGAAGGCAGCAACGACAATCTGGCACACCCGTGCGCCCGCGGGGTCAGCGGCTGGCTGTCCTCAAAGCAAACGTCGCATAGGTCCGAGAAGGGTCAAACTGTGAATTCGCTGTGTCGGCCAGACACCCGCTTTGCGCGCTTGACGGTTTCTTTGGCTGAGATCGATTGCCATGGTCGCGCTCATCAAAGGCACGGCCTCAGAACCACAAGAAACGACGTGCTATGGTTGTCAATCGTCTGGAGTCGGAGAGAGCGCGGTGAGTGAACCGGCGCAAGAACACTGTCGTGTCCTGAGCCTCGATGGTGGGGGCGCAAAGGGATTTTACACGCTCGGCGCCCTCAAAGAGATCGAGGCCCTTGTCGGCTGCCCGCTCTTCGAGAAGTTCGACCTGATCTATGGCACGAGTACCGGCGCCATTATCGCTGCGCTGCTCGGTCTCGGGAAATCCGTCGAGGAGATTCGGACGCTGTATCGCGACCACGTCGTGAAGGTTATGGCCGCCTGGCTCCCTAGTTCGAAGACGGCAGCGCTCGAGGAACTTGCGGCCGATGTCTTCGGCGAACTGAAGTTCGATGCGTTCAAGACAGACATCGGCATCGTCGGTACGCGCTGGCTGGAAGAACGACCGATAATCTTCAAGACGAATCGTCGGCAAGCGTTCTCGGGCAAGGCGAGCTTTGAAGCCGGCTTCGGCTGCACGATCGCTGACGCGGTCATCGGCTCGTGTTCAGCCTATCCATTCTTCGAGAAGAAGTTTGTCCTCACCGGTCACGGCGAGCGCATTGAAGTGCGAGACGGCGGTTTCGTGGCGAATAATCCGGCACTCTTTGCGATAGTCGATGCGACCGAGTCGCTTGGCTTCCCCCGTACCGACGTCCGCGTCGTTAGCATTGGGGTCGGAGAATATCCGCCCCCGAAGTTGCCGACGTGGAGCGTGCGGAAGTGGGCAAGCAAGTTGCCGACGATGGTCTTTCTCCAGAAGACGATGGAGATAAGCACGCAGTCGATGGATCAATTGCGGAAAGTGCTTTTCCGAGAGGTCCAGACCGTCCGCATTCACAACAAGTATACGCAGCCCGAGCTCGCAACCGATATGCTCGAAGTGGATCTCGATAAGCTCAATACATTGTGGCTCCGCGGCCGGGATTCCGCGCGCGATGCCGAATCCGATTTGAAGAAATTCTTGCTCTAGGGAGGACGTGGTGGCGATTGCAGAAAGTCAGTTGGATACGTGGTCGCAGCAAGGCAAGACGGCCCAGTTTACCACCACATACAATTCCATTCGGGAGAAGCTACTGGACGGACACGCGCCGTATCCAGTGAAGAATGTCGAAATCCGCCTGCAGGGGTCCTACGGGAACGACACGAACGTGTGGGCCGATAGCGATGTCGATATTGTGCTGAAGCACACCGGCGCGTTCTACCACGACCTTTCGGAGATGCCCGCAGAGAAGCAGCAGGCCTTCACGAAGGCGTACGGTGCCGACGCCGCGTACGGCTATCACCACTTCAAGACGGACGCACTCAAATGGATCAACGGCCTTTATAAAGACGACGTCGACAGTTACGGCAAGAAGGCGGTCAAAGTCCGCGGCAACGGCAATCGGCGCAACGCGGACATCATCATCTGCCAAGAGTTTCGCCGCTACCGGGATTTCAATGGAATCGGGCACGAGGAATTCGCAGAAGGCATAGCGTTCTACATCGGAAATCAGCGCATCGAGAACTTTCCGAAGCAGCATTCGGACAACTGTACGGCCAAGCACCAGGAGACCGGTAATTTCAAGCACATGGTCCGCATCTTCAAGAACATGCGGAACCGCATGATCGAGAACGGGTTTCTCGCCGAAGGAATCGCGCCGTCCTACTTCATAGAAGGCATGCTTTGGAACGTGCCGAAGGACAAGTTCGCGGGGACCTACGCCGAAGCCTGGGTGGCATGCTTCAACTGGATCGTGACGACGGATAAGACGAAGCTGACGACGGCGAGCGGCCTGCACTGGCTCGTTCGGGACAATTCTCCGGTTTGCTGGCCGACGGCCAACTTCAACACTTTCACAGCCGCGCTGAAAAAGTACTGGGAGAGTTGACCGGCTGCCCGGCTCGCCCCTCAGTGTACCATGCTGCTTTCCAGTGAGGTCCGATGGCGTTACCTGATTCAACCGAAACACCGCGCACGCTGGCTCTCCGCAAGATCGTCGAGGAGACCGGCCCCGAGCAAATGCTGGGCTGGGCCAAACCGACGGATGAAGACTATGCGTTATTCGGAAAGATCACCCATATCTACAGCGCCTGCGATTTCATCCTGCGCTACATGGCGGAGACGATGGATAAGCAAGGCATGTTCAAGGAGCCCTGGGCCGGAAAGACGCAGAAGCTCACGATGGCTCAGGTCGCCGAAGCGATACAGTCATCCCCCATCTGGACCGGCCCGAATAAGTTCGCTCTGGAGGAGATAGAGAAATACCGGCGCATGCGAAACCTCGTTGCTCACTTCATCGTCCGACGCTTCCCTGAAGACGATGCTTATGTCTTCATGACGAAGAGCGCGATTGATTACCGCAGGGTCTACGGTGAGCTGCCCGACGGCATCGATGCTATGCTCTACGGCGTCCTTGATGCGGAGCAATTGCGCGGGTTGGTGCCGGTGCTGGAGGGTCTGCTGAAGTGGGCGGCGCAGGTGCTCCGCGACTTGAGCCGGCCTATTTCGCCCACTGCGGGCTAAGCCTCGTTTGCATCGGTATAGTTGGGCAGTAGGGGCTTAATCTTCTTGCGGTTCCAGAACGGATCTATAAACGGGCAATCGTAGCAGGGGCCGAGGTTCTCGACCTTCGCATTGTCGAAGAATCCGCGTGTAGCCTCGTGCCGTTTCTCGGGGATGATGAGGAACGCAACGTCGTCTTCGGAGAACTTGAAGTGGCCGGCCTTACGCCATTCCCGTTCCCACTCGAAGAAATAGGTGCTGTTGCCGTACTTCCCCGGGGCGTCGACGAAGGGGGTAATTCTCCAAATCGGATGATCCGGGTCCTTTTTTGCGCTCTTCACTATTTGCTTCAGCGCGGCCGTCATGTCGTGGTCCTTGTACGCGTACATGATCGGATTGGCGCCTCTGTGAACGACGAAATCCTTCCTGAATACGATGCCATATTCGGACCGGGCTTCGGCCAAACGTCTTAGGCGGTGCAGTGGAATCTCGCTGAAGCAGGCGGCACGCTGCGATGCCGGGTCCGGCGCCTTTTCCCGCACCAAACCGAACGGATTTCTGGCCTTGATGACGCGGCTGCCCAAAATGCTTAGCATGTTTTCGTAGGCACTCTTTTGCTCGTAGTCCTTCGCGAAGTGGACGACGTAGTCGGACATATCCGTCCAGTTTGATTTGTTCTCTCCGAAGAACGGGGACGCCATGCGCTGCTCCAATTATTCTTATGCGCGTGTGGTAGGGAGTCAGTAGTAGCTGCCGCCGACGCCGGCAGACATCAATGAGCCGTAGGTATAGGCAGAAAGCAGTTCGCTCTTCCCTTCCAGGCTTATAGTGACGGTCAGGCTCGGTCGCACCCTCTTCACACTCTCCCGCGTCCTCTGAAGCTTCGCGTAAGCGTCTTCGAACTGCTTCTTGTCCCAGAGCGGATCGCGAACCTTGACCGCGCCGCCGCGCGCGCTGGTTACCCGAAATTGCACGGCGTCATTCGGTGCAGGTTCAAACGCGCCGTGAGCCATGAGGATGCGGCCTTCATTGAGCTTGGCTATGTCGTTGAAAAGGTCCTGTAGCCCGTCGACGTCTTCCTTCGGCGCCGTTTCGTTGGCGACGATCTTCAGCAAGTTGACCTTTTTGAAGAAGTCCAAGCTGTGCGACACCACGTCCGCTGCGTCGCTCTTGAGGTCGAGTATCTGCACGATGCTCGCGTTGATTTCACGTTCCAAAAGCGCGAACTCGTAGAGATAGCGGCCTACCTTCGTACAGGCGGCGTCCAAATCGGCGCTCACGAAATCCTCCCCAAAAGCTCATTACCGGTGTTGAGAGACGCATGTTTTTCATTTAGTCCGAGGTTCAGATTGAGCCGAAGGCCCGCCTATGTAGAAATTTTCCAACCTATCCTCGTTGAGGTGGAGTTTGACGCGCTGCTCGTTATCAAGCAGCCGAATCGTAAGAACGCTGCGGTCGTCAGCTTCGCCTATCATCGGGGAAATCTGCCCCCGCATAAGCATGGCTTGTTCTTCAGAATTAAGTTCTGCCCAAAACCCGTCGGTAGCAGCGACAAGTGAGCTGCCCTGCTCTACGTTGATTTCAGTGACGTCAGGAAGCATGAACTCCCTGGCCCGGAAACTCCGCGTGAGTCGATGCCTGACGTAACTTTCTGCAATCTCCGCGACTGGAATGTCGTCAATCACATTGGCCAACGTATGTGGCCTGATGAGCCATTGGAGAGGGCTTTTTCCTACCTGCCGTCCCAGCAAGCAATCGCCGGCATGTAGAACGAGTGCCGGTCCAGTTCCTGCGAGACACACGATCACATAGCTGGCCGTATCCCGGGGAAACCGCTTCGATAGGCTTCCATGAATTTGGCGCAGTTGTGCTGTGAGGGTTTCTGCCGTTACGTCTTCAGCCGTGGCGACGTACCAATCTATGACATCACGGGCGATCTGGCCGGCAAGCTCGCCGCTCTTTGGTCCTGACGTTGAACCATCCAGAAGGAGGCACAGCACCCCATCCGGGCGTATTCCGGCGCCCCCGTAATCCCGATTGCCGCCGGTCTTTGTTCCCTGCTGACTGCGCCAATCGAGCTCCATTTCCATTTTAGCTGTCGCTCTCGCTTATGGCGACAAAGCGTTCACGCACAATATCGACGCGCCCTTCCGGCCCTTTGATATTGCCCGCCAGAAAGTGATCAAAATCATCATGCTCCAGCAGAGCTCTGAACTGCTCTGCAATGTAGCGGCGAACATCTTCGTCCGCTGCTTGAATTTCAGCGACGAGTTCCTCGCGGCCATCGACGACGAGAAGAATGTCCTCCATATCGCGGCTTCCTAACAGATCATTGTTGCCGCGACCGAGATACGCCTCCAACTTTGTCGCCAGAAACAATTCTGGCGTGAGGCGTTTGATGGTTATCGTATCGGTCAGAGGATGATTGACCGCCGTTTCAATGCCTTTGGCATACCAGCGATTGCTAAAGCCGAGAATGCTTTCATCGTCAGGCATGAAATCGACCTTGAGGTCGCCAAGCCGCATTCGGCAAATCACATCGTCCTCTGGAGATTCCGCAAATCCCTTTTGCCGCAACTGCTCTTGCAGTTGCGCCCATTGCGCACGCCCGACAAGATCAACGATCAGATCCACATCGTCGGTTGCCCGCACACCTTCGAGCGTAATCTCATCGGTAATGAACAGAGCTGTCGTGCATCCGCCGACAAAGACCAGCCGCCCGCGCAGGTCGTCGCCCAGCGCCTTGGCGACGGTTTCCAACATAACAAGGAGTTGGCCCTTAACGCTGCTCATTTTTCAAAAGCCTTTCTGAAATGCGCTCGACGGCCAGCCCGGTTTCTCGCTGATTTCCAATCCGAATGGCATCAACAAGGGCCAGATATTCATACAGACGCTCGTCTTTCTGGACAGCTTCGGGAACGCTCTTGAACAGAGGCTCTAGCGACTGTCCCTGGGCCTTGCCTTTTGCGAACGGCCAGACGTAGATATATTCGCCTGCGCTGATCAAAAGACTCTTCAACGAGGGAGCTGCAAAGGCGGTAGGAACGCCTCGCGTCATGGCGCCGGGCCTTGCCGGAAAAACAAACTTCAGTCCGTGGACAATAAAATCGCAGAGGTTGCGGCGGTTGGGCTTTGGCCGACCGGAATTGCGATCTTTGACCGCAAGGCCTGAAGAGATGCTTCGGTTGATCGAGGCATTGACTTCCGTCTTGCTGATTCCAAGGGAAGCCTCTAAGCCGCGAACGGAAAAGGGATCCTCGCGGTGCACATCCAACCTTGGATGCCCGCCCCCCTTGCGCTCCTCATGTTCGAGGCTCACGAGCTTGAGCAATATGACGACATCCTGGCTTTTCATCCGGTATTTCGTCCCTGTCCCTTGTCCTCGGACTGAGGACAGTCAGCCACAAGGGCGACCCAGCTGTCAAACAATCTTTCTCAGATCAGAAAGAAAAAACACATAATTCAACGTAATTTCAATTACTTATCAGAGGAATCCAGACCAGGAGACGGTGTCGAACCTATAGGTGCGTTTTTGCGGGCTGCTGCCTTTATCGAAGCGCCCTGCCGCTGACGCAACGATTTCTGACTTGCGCCAGACCCCACGTATGTGTGTCCGATCACCGCCGATGGCAGCATGCGGAAGGAAGAGCTCTTCCAAAATACAGGCTCAGCGGTTTTGATGGCGCGGCACCTCATTGACATAGGGGCAGCTCGATGAACGCACCCGCTTCTGCTCTGCGAATTGCGATTGGCGGGATCAGCAGAAAGGCAGCCAGCGTCGGGCAAGGAACTGAGGTCGGAGTCTTATGAACTTCATCTAATGCGTTACAATAATGTCGAAAGCTAAATTCACCGAGGCCGATGTTAAGCGTGCCGTGAAAGGCGTCATCGATGGCGGCGGCATCGTCGCAAACGTCGAAATCTGGCCTGACGGACGCATATCTATTGCGGTCAAAGAGGATCGCCGTCCTTCGGTAGATCCGGAGGATGACCCAGCGGTGTCAAGGAGGCTGCTGTGAAACGTGGACGTTCCGCCCTTCCGTTGCCCCGCTACACGCTTCGTAAGCGGATCGGAAGCGGCTGGAGTTATTTCTTCAACGTTCCAACATGGGCTCGCACACGAGGCTGTCCCCTGCACAATGAACCACTTGGTGCCGACTACGAAAGAGCGGTACAGCGGGTGGAAAGGATTCTACTGCCGGCATTTGATAGCTGGCGCACGGGTGGCGAGGACGCGACCTCTGTTGTCGGCGTGGTCGTCGGAACGTTGGATTGGATGTTTCACGAGTATCGCCGGACATGGTCGCAGAAAACTGCCAAGCGACTGCAGCCGCTGAGTCCAGGTCAATGCCGTGTGCACGAGACCGGCATCAAGATGATTTGTGAATACCTCCTGCAGGACGGCAGGCGTCTCGGAACGCGGCGCGTCTCCAGCATCGATACTGCTTTCGCCGATGACCTCTTTGAAAAGCTTCTTTTCAAAGAGGTGAAGGGCGAAAAGATCGAACGCCGCACCACCGTCAATCACGCGATGAAGACCGCGCGTTCGGCATGGAATACGGTATCACGCGCCAATCCGGGCATATTTCCTCCGAAGAATCCATTCGAGAAGATGGGTCTGCAGTCGAACTCTCGGGAAACGCCGCATGCGACGTTCGCCGAGTTGGCGGCGTTCCGGGCCAAAGCGATCGAAATGGGCTATTCCTCGCTCGCCACTGGCGTTTTGATTGGGTGGGAGCTGCTTCAGCGCGAGGCGCACATCTTCATCCGTTTCGTGGCCGAACATTACCGGCCTCCGAGCCGGCCAAACCACGTCTATGTCATCAACTACAAGACGAGTACGGGCTCGTGGGAGCCACTGTTCAATGCCAAAGGCAAGCCGCTCTATCCCCAGTTGATGACCGAGTTGGATGCCATTAAGGAGTTGCGTCCTACAGGGGGCCTCATGCTGCGCCGGGACGGCAGCAGCCAGCCGTGGTTTGGCAAGGGGGAGATGCTCACCCAGGTTCAGCGCATTTCGAAGAAGGTCATCCTTGCCGCGAGTCTTCGTCCTGAACTGACCTTCACCTCGTTCGGCCGCCATGGCGGCACGACGGAAGCGAGCACGTCCGGGCTGACGGAAACGCAGTTGATGCAGAAGGGGCAATGGTCGTCGACGGCAGCGATGGCGAACTATCTGCACGACGACGACGAAGCCAAGCAGGACGCGCAAATGAAGCGCATCAAACGCCGCGCGAAAGTGGCGAAGCAAGCGGCCGTAAAGTGAACATTTGTCAGAATGGAAATTTCAGTTTGTCAGAATGAACTTTGGGATCTGAGCTAACCCATTGAAAAGGCTGGAGCGGGTGAAGGGAATCGAACCCTCGTATTCAGCTTGGAAGGCTGCTGCTCTACCATTGAGCTACACCCGCAGTGCGGCGAGACCTAGCATGGTCATTCCGCCGCCTCAACCACGATTGATTTGAAGCCCGGGCCCAAGGAACCATATTCCGGGGAAGCGGGTTCTCATGAGAACCAATTCCAACCGGGAGACATTTCATGCGCAAGGCACTTGTAGCCGCCCTAGCCCTGGCAGGCGCTGCCGTCTTTGGCGCCGACTCTGCCGAGGCTCGGGATTATCGCTTTTGCCTGGTCGAGGGTTGGCAGGCCGGTCCCGGCACCTGTTACTACGATACTTACGCCCAGTGCATGGCCAGCGCCTCGGGACGGCGCGCCTATTGCCAGGTTAATCCGGTCTTCGCCTTTGCCGAGCAAGGCCGATATGCCGAACCCGGCGCTCGTGTGGTGAAGCCGCGCAAGGTGCGCCGCGAGCGGCGCTATGACGACTGAGCATTGCCAGCGGCCACGTTCGCCGTCATTGAGAAAGCCGCCCCGATCCAGCGAGGGCGGCTTTGTTGCGTCAGTCACGGCGCTCGAGATCGCGATACGACGATAACCGCGACAGAAATGCCAGCACCAGTCCAATCCCGACCAGCGAAAATCCCATTGTGAAAATCTTGGAGACGCCAGTGGTCGGCCCAAGCGTGGCGTCACCCACCGTGGTCAGGGCTACGACACTGAAATAGGCCGAATCGAGCCACGACCAGCCCTCGACCCAATGGTAGAAAATCGAACCGCCCAGCACCGACATGGTCAGCAGGAAGATGATGGCCTGAAATTCGGGATCGCGCAGGCCGTGCCAGAAGCCGAGAGACAGGCGGACGAGGCCCACGCCGAGCGACTTCATCAGATTTGATCCCCCACTGACAGTTCCCCGCTTCCCAGCCTGACACAGGCACGCCCAATAAAAAATCGCCCGGAAGCAACTTCCGGGCGATTTCAATATGGTGGGGGAAGAAGGACTCGAACCTTCGAAGCCATACGGCGGCTGATTTACAGTCAGCTCCCTTTGCCACTCGGGACACTCCCCCGCTCGACGTCATCGGACACCCTCGCCCACCCGAACGGGGTGGTTGAACGGCCATGGATGACGGTAAAAAGCGTGCCCGTAGACGGGCGCCCGGTCGGCGCGTTTATGGGCGAAGCACCGGGGTAAAGTCAACCAATGCCGGGACGATTGTCACATTTCCCTTCCCGCCGTCCGAAGCCGGAAATTGCCATTATTTCAGCCCCGTGGGACAAGGCCGCATGAGCGATCGAGACCGCAAATCACGTTTCAAAGGCCCCAAACCAGGCGGACGCGGTGGCGACCGTGACCGGGAACGGCACGGGGAGCGTTCCGGGAAGCACCAGGGAAAGCCTCAAGGACGTCCTCAGTGGCGCGACCGCGAAGCCAGGGGACACGCGAAAGGCGAAGGCCCTGTCGTTCTCTATGGCTGGCACTCGGTCACCATGGCGCTGGCCAATCCCGAACGGCGAATCCGCAAGCTGTTCGTCACCGAAAACGTCGCCCGCCGCCTTGCCGACGAAAAAATCGACACCCGCGTTCCGCCGGAGCTGGTGCATCCGGGCGACATCGACCGCCGGCTCGGGCCGGATGCTGTGCATCAGGGCCTGCTCGCCGAGGCCGATCCCCTGCCCGGCCTGCATCTCGACGAACTGCCTCAGGACGGCATCGTGCTGGTGCTCGACCAGATTACCGATCCGCACAATGTCGGCGCGATCCTGCGCTCGGCCGCAGCGTTCGGCGTCAAGGCAATCATCACCACCGGACGGCACAGTCCGGAGGCGACCGGTGTGCTGGCCAAATCCGCATCCGGCGCACTCGAGCTTGTGCCCATCATCGAAGTCGCGAACCTGCATCGCGCGCTCGGCGAGATGAACGAGGCAGGCTTCCTGACGGTCGGACTCGACAGCGAGGGCCAGGGCGATCTCAGCAAGGTGCCCCTGCATGCGCCGCTCGCTCTGGTGCTGGGCGCGGAAGGCAAAGGCCTGCGTCAGCTCACGCGCGAGACGTGCAGCGTGGTCGCACGCATGGACATGCCCGGCGCGATGAAGAGCCTTAATGTCTCGAATGCAGCCGCGCTCGCGCTTTATATCGGGACAAGCCGTCTTGGCCTGATGGGCTGAATCAAAACGCCCGCCTGCGTGATGCAGACGGGCGTTTCGCTTTATATCCGATCAATCAGATCAGTATTTGTAGCGAAGCGGACGCGATCCGTGCGCCATGGCGTGGCCGTGGTGACGGTGCGTGTAATAGTACTTCGGCGCGGTACGATACGGACGGTAGTGCATCCGATGATAGCCGCGGTGATAATGGCGGCGGGCGTAGCGATAGCTGTAGACCGCAGGTCCCTGCACGCCCGGTGCGCCGTCATAGTAATGGCTGGTGGCGTTGCCGTACGGACCGCCATCATAACCATAGCGATAAGGCCGGCCATAGTAGCGCGAACCGATCACCGCGCGTTCCTGATAGGTCGGCACCGGAGCAAAGTTGCCGGGGCCGGTATAGGTCGGGCCCTGATTCACCCAGTAATACTGCGGGCTTGCATACGTCTGATAAGCGTCCGCATCGGTCAGACGCTCGCGCACACCGCAACCGCCGTAACCGTAGCCTGTGCCGTAACCGCATCCATAGTTGTAAGCATAATAGCCGTAGCTGCCGCACGGATCGGTCACAGCACATGCCTGCGCGGGTGCCGCCGTCGCCATGGTCGCAGCAAAGGCTGCTCCCGCAATCAATCCTGCAATCGTCTGACGCATTACTCTCTCCTGTTTAAACGCTTTTGTTTTGGTCTCGTTATTGTTTCAGATCGGGCCGGAAACCATTCGGCCTGTAGCTGGGCCGGAAGCCGTTCGGCCGACCGCTCTGATCGCGCGGCGCTTCGATGATCGACGGTGGATATAGCGGAACGTCGTAGTGCTGCTGCGGCGCCGGCGGCGCGGATTGCGCGGACCACGAGCGATGATAGCTCTCCGCAGGCTGCGGCAGCGCGCGATTGGCAGGCGGCTGAATTTCGAGACGGCCGTAGCCCGGCGTGCGTCCGGCGCTCGGATAATAGTGGCCGACTTCGGGGCCGATGTAGCGATCCCAGCCGCCATAAACGCGGTCCGCATTCTTGAAATGTTTGGCGAGGCCCCATTCGCCTTCGACGACGGCATAGGACGCATCGCGGCCATTGATCATGACGGGAACGCCCGCACGGCCGGGAATCACGATCAACGGACCGGTATCGGCCGCAGCCGCTGCCGCCGTTCCGATCAAGATCGCCAGAGCCAGTATCGCATGCATGGAATGAGACCTTCGTTGCAGCCGCACCCTAATCCAGCGAGGCAAGCCAGGAGTTAAAGGCCCCGCCCAATCGTCAGGTAAGCCTAACGCGTAAGCATTTGCGGTCGCTCAATTGCGAGCGATTTCAATAAGATTTTGGAAAGTGGAAGGTTAACGGCGGGCGCCGGGCGGGCTCGCTCGCCCGGTTCCACAGGTGAAACAACGCCTCTCGACAACGTGATTATATGATAATCATCATTCTATTGATCGGCCGGATATGCCACTTAGCTCCTCCGTCAGAACGAACAGAGGAGAACTTCGATGACCGTGCAAACCAGAGAATTCAACCACCATCGTTATGAATTCGTGCGTGGCAACGACGGCGATTTCATCGCCTATCAGCGCCATCTCGGCGACGGCGTCTGGCAGACGTTTTCCACGTGGATGATTCCGCGCACGAACGAGGGCTGAAGCAATCGGCCGACGGCGGCGGTGAATGGTGCCGGTTGAGAGGATTGAACTCCCGACCTTCGGTTTACAAAACCGCTGCTCTACCGCTGAGCTAAACCGGCGTCGGGGAACAGCTATCAGCGCGGCCGCCTGAGGACAAGACCGACGGCGATGTTGCCGGGTCGCACGCCAACGGAAAAGCCGCCGCTCGAAGCGACGGCTTTCCGGACAGGACATTGGTCCGCGGCTTTTTCCGCTTCCACCTTCACCTAGCCACCGCCTGGCGTCCCCCGGGGTTCCGGGAACCGCGCATCGCAATGCCGTGAACCTCCGCTTTACCGCAGCGACCAACGCAGGGACTTGTCGCCGATGTCACGGCGCCGGCGCGGAGAACCGTTGCAATGACCGAGTGGTTGCTGGGCACGCTGCTGGTGCTGATCCTGATCATCAAGCTGCTCGACTATTTGGAGCTCTTCGATGTTCTCGACTTTTTGTCCGCGGTCCTGAAGCTGACCGGCGCGCTGTTTTTTGGCATCGCCAGTCTGATCATCTGGGCGTCGCGCAAATTGCTGGGCAAGAGCGGCGGACGAACCGAGGCCGGCTGAAATTCACAGCCATTCAATTTGCGCTGTCGTCCGATTTGGGCCACCAGTAAATGTGGTTGGACATCGGGCGCCCGGAGGATTTCGCATGGACGGCAACGGCGGGTTTCGGACGCACCACAAATATCTGATTGCCGCGATCGGCGTGATTGCCGCTCTCGCTTTCCTCTACAACCTGGGGATTTTCGACGTCTGGTCGGTGGATCAGGCCGCGAAATAGCAATCGCGCGAACGCCAAATATTCCCCCTGTCCTGCGTCAAAACGCCTGTGAATTGCGTGGACAACTCGGCGCGCCTTGGAACGGTCACGGTCTCGTCACCGTTGCCTACGCAGGTAGACAGCGATTCAGGCAACCAGACGAGGACGATCATGCCTTCACATGATGATGACCGTTATGAAAATGCCCTCGACGACGTCATCGCCCAATGCGGCGGTGACACGCGCGGCGCCTTGATGGCGTTGCTCGCGGCGAACGAATTCCTCGAAGCCCAGCTCAACGATCTCCACGCAGCGATCGAAACCGGCGAGGTTCCGCTGCGCTTCGAGAAGGTGCCGGCAAACTTGCTAAATTGACGCGGGCGAACAGAGATAGTTCCCGGAACATAAGCAAGCGGTTTGGGTTCTTCCGTTTCAATCGATTTATTGAAAGGAGAATCCGATGATCAAGAAATATGTGGCTGCAGCTCTGCTCGGAACCGCGTTGGCTGGTGGAGCGGCGTTCGCGCAGACCACAACTCCGGCCTCGCCTTCCCCTGCTCCCGCGGCTTCTGTATCCAGCGAGCAGATGAATCTGCAAGGCAACTGGCGGGCTTCCAAGCTTGTCGGCCTCGCGGTTTATAACGACGCCAACGAGAAGCTCGGCGACATCAGTGAAATCCTTCTCGACAAGAGCGGCAAGGTCAACGCCGTGATCATCGGCGTCGGCGGTTTCCTCGGCGTCGGTCAGCACGACATCGCCATGACGTTCGACAAGCTGAAATGGGTCGATGAGCCGGTCCGCTCGGCGTCGGCCGACAAGATGCCGGGCTCGGCAGGAACGTCGACAACAACCCGGCCGTCGACAACCACGGGCGCGGCTGGCGGCGGCATGGCTGCGACCGCGACCAAGAATGAATGGTACCCGGACCATGCGGTGATGAGCGGCACCAAGGAGCAGCTCAAGGCCATGCCGGCGTTCAAGTACTCGGAAAACGCGAAATAAAGGCATAGACAGGCCAAGATAGCCTGCACATCAGCGCGGCCGAATCGGCTCAGCCGGTTCGGCCGCTCGCGTGCCTATCTAAAGATAGGCGCTGAGGCACCATGCGTTGAGCGCAGCCGCAACCGCCAAGGTGACGGCGAGCAACGTATCGACCGCAATCGGCTCCTCAGGAGCCAGTCTGAGAATCATCCGCGTCATACCGGGATTTGACCGCCCCGGCGGCTGCGAGTCTCGCGCATTGTTTTTGCTGGGCCCCCTTGTCAGTTTTCCCTTTCCGAGTCCGATTCTCCCGGCTTCTGGCAGATGGTTGTGCGGCGCAGTGTTGTCATGCGCCGATTTAAACGCACAATATCCCGCGTTTCTTTCAGCCAGAGAAAAAGAAAAACATGACAGCCAAATTGACCGCAAAGAGTCCCGCAAAAAAACTGATGACTGAATTCCCGCCGGCGCGGGACAATCTCGTAACCCTCGCCAACTGGCGCACCCAGCCTTCCAGCGACTGGAGCTTTCACAACGTCCGCCGCCTGCTGCCGACCGCGAACATCGCGGCGTCGAAAAACCCCGTTCCGCTGGAAAGCTCGCTGGTCGAAATCGGCGACGTCGCCTTCGAGGGGAACAAGGGCGGCCGGACCACGCTGCGCGATGCGCTGCGTACTACGAACACCAAGGGGTTTCTGGTTCTTCGCCGCGGCAGGATCGCGGCCGAGTGGTACGCGGGCGGCATGGATGCCACGACGCCGCATATCGTGTTCTCGGTGAGCAAGTCGATCTGCGGTGCGCTTGGCGGAATTCTCGCGGACAAGGGATTTCTCAACCCCAACCGGCCCGTAACCGATTACGTGCCCGAGGTCTCGTCTTCGGTGTACGGCGGCTGCTCGGTGCGGCATCTGCTCGACATGACGGTCGGCATCTCCTTTACCGAGGATTACGTCGATCCGGACGGCGATGTCGCGCGCTATCGCCGCGCTGTGGGATGGGATGTCATTCAACCCGGCCAGAGCACCATGGCGCTGCGCGAATACCTCGCGACCCAGAAGCCCGACGGCAAAACCCACGGCCACGCATTCCACTATGTCTCGACCAACACAGACCTGCTCGGCTGGGTCTATGAGCGTGCGGCGGGCCGCGCCCTGTCCGATCTGCTTGGCGAATATCTCTGGACGCCGCTCGGCGCGGAAACCGACGCCTATATCACGCTCGATCCGGAAGGCGCGATGCGCGCCGCCGGCGGCATTTGCGCCGCGCCGCGCGACCTCGCCCGTTTTGGCGAAATGATCCGGCAGCGCGGTGTCGCGCACGGCAGGCAGGTCATTCCCGGCTGGTGGATCGACGACATCAACGACAATGGTGATCCGGAAGCCTGGGCGCGCGGCGAATTCGCCGAGATGTTTCCCGATGCGGCCTATCGCAGCAAGTTCTATCAGATCGACCGCAAGCGGCGCACGCTGTGCTGCATCGGCATCCACGGCCAGTGGATCTACATCGATCCCATCAGCGAACTGGTGATCGTTCGCGTCGCCGCCGAGCCGATCCCGCTCGATGTCGACAACTACCGCGCCTGGCGGCGCGGCTTCGCGGCCATCGTCCAGCACTTTTCATAGGACGTCGGTTAGTTCATCGCGACCACGCCGGCATTCAGCGTGGTCGCGTATGCGACCCAAGCCAGATACGGCGCGAGCAGCCAGGCCGCGGACTTGTCGGCGCGTGAAGCCGCGATCATTGTCATCACGATGGCGATCAACAGTCCGATGATGATAACGAGCGCCGTGCGGGTGCCGTGCCATCCGAAGAAGACCGGCGACCACGCCGCGTTCAGCGCAAGCTGAATCAGAAACCAGGTAATCGCCGAGGCCCGCGGAGCCGACGGCGCCGCGCGATCCCACAGGCGCCACAGGCTAACAGCCATCAGAATGTAGAGAATGGTCCACGCGATTGGAAAAACCACCGGTGGCGGTGTCCACCACGGCTTTGCCAGCGCCGCATACCACACCGGGATTTCGGGCCGCGTCACATATGATTCGAGAATCCCGACGCCGAGACACAGCAGCAGGCAGAGGGCCAACCGCCCGGCTGATTTCGACGTCATGACATCCCTCCGTAGATGCTCAGCGCGTCAGCCTTTCCAGTTCGGGAAACGCGGCGTAGGTGACACCCTTACAAAGATCCTCGGTATCCTCGATGATGCGATCGAGCCGCCCGTCAACGTACACGCCCGCACGCTCCTTCACACCGGCGTAACGCCCCGCAATGCGCGCATTCAAGCGCACACACACGACATAGCGCCGTCGGCCCCCGACTTCCTTTTGCGCCGGTTCTGAAATCCCGGCGTCGCGTATGCCCATTGGATCGTTCAGGTAGGTCCGCAGCAGCGCAAGCAGTTCGGGACGGTAGTTCGCAGGATACGGCTGGTTCTCGATGCCGCGATCGGCGGTGTAGGACAGGCCGTCGCTGCCGCCGGTCCACGTACAGCCCGCAAGACCGAGCGCAACCAGCGCCAGCGCAACGCTCCGCGTATATGTCACCAATTTGCAACGCATTCCGATGAAGTCCACGACCTGAGGCATCGCATTGGGTTTCTTGGACATTGTGTCATTGACAAGGCAACCCCTCGCCGGTTGATTGCAACCACGGCACAGGTGCCAGCGCAAGCTGGCGAATAGGGAATTCGGTGCCGCCGTGCAGGCTCGTAAAAGTGACGTCTGCATGGCCATTCCGAAGCTGCCCCCGCAACTGTCAGCGGTGAGCCGTTGTCCAATATGCCACTGAGCGAAGGCTTTTCAGCCGGGCTTGGGAAGGCGGACAACGGCGACGATCCGCGAGCCAGGAGACCTGCCTGTACCGGTCATCCTTCCGTCGCACGGGGCGTGCGAAGGGGCGGCGTTCCGCAGCGGTGACGTGACGTAACTGTTGCGGAGGTTCGGCCGATGGCCTGTTTCCTCAGTCAGGACGGAACGTGTGGAGGCAGAAACCTGCCGCCGGCCGTCGTGTCTGCGCGTTCTCACCGCGCCTCCGCGATCACATGCATCGGCGGGGCTTCAACGTGACTCAGTATTCCAAATCTCTCTTTCCGGCGGCGACGCTCGGACTCTCATTCGCAGCGGCATGCCTTGCGGGCACCGCACTCGTCAGCCCTGCCCTCGCGCAGGATAACGGCGGTGCGCTGCCGGCGATCAACGTCGATGCGACGCGTCTCTATGGCACCGGCGGCAATGCGGGGAGCAACACCGGCGCTCCCACCAACTCCATCGGCATCGTCGGCGCTTCGACGACAGTCATCACCAAGGAAGATATTGCGCGGGCGCCCGGCCAAACTATCCAAGATGTTTTGGCCACTGTGCCGGGCGTGCAACTGCAGACATTGTTCGGAGGCGTCAATGGCGCCGGGACGACCGTCGATTTGCGCGGTTTCGGTGCGTTTGCGACGGCCAATACACTTATCTTGATCAACGGACGGCGCATCAACGACGTTGACCTCGCTGGTGTCGACCTCTCGACAATTCCGCTTTACTCGATCGAGCGCATCGAAGTCACTCGCGGCAATAGCGGCGCAGTATTGTATGGCGACAACGCTATTGGTGGCGTCGTCAATATTGTCACCAAAACCGGCGCCGGCGCCGGTAAACCTATCGAAATGCGCGTTGAAGGCGGCGCGGGTTCTTACGGTGCCCGCCAGGGCAGCACGTCCTTTACGACCAATAACGGCCCTTGGTCGTCGTCGGCATTTGCAAACGTTTTCAAGTCCGATGGCTATCGCGTCAACAACGCAACCGATCAGCGGAATGCGGTAGGTGAAATCCGTTACACAACGACAGATTTCAGCGCGTTCTTTAATTTGTCGGGCGATGACCAGCACTTGGGCCTCCCGGGAGGCCGGACTGTCAATGCTTTCGTCAACGAACTCGCTACCGACCGGCGCGGCGCGGCCACGCCGTTCGATTTCGGAAACAAGCAAGGAGCCAATGCGACTGCAGGCTTCACCAAGACACTCTGGAACGGCGCCGAACTGATCATCGATGGCGGTGTGCGCAACAAAAATCAGCAATCAGCTTTCTTTAGTCCGTTTTCCGAGAGTTATGTCGATAGCGTTCTAACGACGTGGTCGATCACGCCTCGCCTCAACATCAAGAATGATATTCTTGGCCTTCGTTCGAACATTCTGACCGGTATCGATTACTACGATGCAAAGTACGACTCGGATCGGCCGATGTTCAAAGGTTTGGCTCCGATACACGTCTACAATCTCACACAGCGCACCCTCGGCGGATACTGGCAGCAAACTTTGGGGCTCCTTCCGACAACCGATTTCTCTTACGGTGCGCGTGTTCAGAACACACAGGTTAGCGCACGCGACCGCTACGACCCGACTGCTCCCGCCCCGCTATTCTCGACGGGAGCGCAGGACCTCCCGCTAAACAGCAACGAAACTCAATACGCATTGCACGTAGGCTTGGAGCACCGCTTCACCGACAGTTTTGCGGTCTTCGGCAGGGCAGCGCGCGCTTTTAGAACCCCAAACGTCGACGAACGTGTTGGAGCCGGTCCGCAGTTCGATGCGAATTTCATTGCAATCCCGAGCAACTTCTCCTTGAAAACACAGACGTCGTATGACGTGGAAGGAGGCTTCCGCATACGCGCCGGGCGTTTCCAGATGCAGACCAGTGTCTACGACATGCACTTGAGGAACGAGATCCATTTCAATCCGTTCCTCGGATACAATCTCAACCTCGACCCTACGCATCGCTATGGTACCGAAACCAGCGTGTCGCTCGCGGTCACCGATACGTTGCGGCTGCGCGGAAGCCTTGCCTACACGCGCGCTGTTTTTGAGGATGGCCCGTTCGCCGGGAATAACGTCCCACTGGTGTCCCCCATCAGCGGAACGGCAGGTTTTAGCTGGGATATTTGGCAGAAGTACGCAGTCCTCGATGCGAACGTTCGCTTCTGGGGAGTTCGGCGCATGGACAACGACCAGCGCAACAACCAGCCCACAATTCCTGCCAATGCAACGCTCGATCTGAAATTGAGTGGACAGTATGATCGTTTCTTCTGGTCGGTCGCAGTCAACAATCTGTTCGACACACTTTACTATGACTACGCTGTAGCGAGCCAGTTTACGCTCGGCAATTATAGTGCGTATCCATTACCCGGCCGCGTCTACATGGTTAAAGCGGGTATGACCTTCTGACGCAGCAAGTAGCCTCTTAGAGACGTGTCTTTAACTAACAGCCCGGCCTGCAGTCATCGCATGACCGATGACCGCAGGCCGTTCTTCTTTCCATGAGCCGCTTCGATGCGGGGGCTATGCAATAGCGGTCACGGAAATATCAAGGAAGAAGAGATCAGCCCTTCTTCTGCACGGCGATGTGCTTGACAGGCGCCGCGGACGAAATGTGCTTCTTGCTCACCACAGCGCTGGTCTTCTTGTGCGCCTTGTGATGCTTGATCTTCTTCTCCTTCACTTTCGCGTTCGCATTCGCGACCGACGGCTTCAGAGTTTCGGACTTCGCGGCGGGCGCCGTCTCGGTCTTCATGACGGTGGCGGCCATTGCAGGGGCGGCAATCATCGAACCCGCAACAAGGGCGGCAGAAATGATCTTCAGCATGGGTCTCTCCTGGCGTTATGCGATCAGGGGTGGCCGGTCGGATGGCCGGGTAACCGATCGTCGCAACAAAGCTAGGACTCCCCCGCTGAACTCAGTCTGAAGCGCACCAATGGCTTTCGTTCATCTGGATGACAGTTTGGACATGCGCCCGGCCGGCGGGTGAACCGGAAATCGCCGGAATTATGACGGGCTGACGCAGGAATGTTTGAACCCGGCGGGTGTTTAAGAGGTACAAACAGGATTAGGATCGTGTTTGCAGATCAACGGAGGCTACGCATGAGCAACTCGACCATCAGGCAGATATCTCTGGCATTTCTTCTTTCGGCGTTCGTTACGGCACCTTCGATCACCCTCGTGCAGGCAGCCCCTTCGGACACGCCCTCGCCTCCGGCCTCCGACACCAAATCGAAGCCCAAGGACAAGAAGAAAGACGACAGGAAGTCCTCGATCGACAGCCCTGCGTTTCTCCAGGGTTATCGCGCCGCCTATGCGACGATCTACGAGCGAAGCCAGTACGCCGCGGCGATTGACCAGCTCAAGGCGCTCGGTCAGGACGACCGCGCCGATGTCGCCAATCTGATCGGATACTCGTATCGCAAGCTCGGCAACTACGAGCTTGCCAGTGTCTGGTATGAGCGCGCACTGAAGGCGGATCCGAACCACGTCCGCACCTGGCAGTACTACGGCCTGTGGCAGGTCGAACAGGGCAACCGCGAACAGGCGAAGCACCACCTCGCGAGGATCGAAGCGCTCGCAGGCCGCGACAGCGCCGAGTATCAGTCGCTGGCCTCCGCGCTGACCACCGGCCGGACGTCGTACTGACCGAACCGATCAACGGCGCGCGCCTGGCCACGGGCACGCGCCGTCCTCTTGGTTAACCCGCGCGGGTCAAGCCGGATTTTGGCCGCGCGGGACTGTTTTGCGCAGGCGATCCCGCCTCGACAACACCGGAAAACCTCGTATAGACGAAGCCCGCGCGCGTCACGACTTCGTGGATGCGCGCTCAGGGGCTGATCCGGATATGACGAAGCCGAGAAAATATGAGCGGATTGCCTTCGTGGCGGGCCCGAGCGATGAGGCCCAGCAGGCCCTCGCCCAGCTCACCGCGGCCTATGGCAACCAGCCGTCAGACAAGGCCGACGTGGTCGTGGCGCTGGGCGGCGACGGCCTGATGCTGCAAACGCTGCACCGGCATATGCGCTCCGGCATTCCGATCTACGGCATGCATCGCGGCACCGTCGGTTTCCTGATGAACGAGTTCAGCCAGCACTCGCTGGTCGAGCGGCTGGAAGCCGCGAAGCTCACCGTGATCAATCCGCTGCTGATGCGCGCCACCGACGTTCACGGCAAGGTGCACATCCATCACGCCATCAATGAAGTCTCGCTGTTCCGGCAGACCCATCAGGCGGCGCGCCTGCGCATCATGGTCGATGAGCACGAGCGCATGGCCGAGCTGATTTCCGACGGGATCATGGTGGCCACACCCGCCGGTTCGACCGCCTACAATCTGTCGGCGCAGGGCCCGATCCTGCCGATCAACGCGGCTCTCCTCGCCCTGACACCGATCAGCCCGTTTCGCCCCCGCCGCTGGCGCGGCGCACTGCTGCCCAACACGGCGTTCGTCGTGTTCGAGGTGCTTGAATCCGACAAGAGGCCGGTCGCCGCCGTCGCCGATCATGACGAGGCCCGCGACGTGCAGCGGGTCGAAATCATCGCGGACAAGACCATCTCGATCCGCATGCTGTTCGATCCCGGCCACAGCCTGGAAGAACGCATCCTCAGCGAGCAGTTCGGGTTCTGACCCTGCCGCCCCGGCCGTCTTGGATAACCCTTCGTTAACGGCAGTCGCATATAGTTAATGCGAGGTGTACCCTGGTCCGGGTGCGCCACCCCGGGCGGCGCATGTTCATTATCGATTTCAACAAACTGCGGTTTCTCGTGTGCGACGACAATGCGCATATGCGTCGCATTCTGCGCACGCTGCTCCATTCGTTCGGCGCGCGCGAAGTCTATGAAGCGGAAGACGGTGCAACCGCGCTCGAGATGTACTCCCACTATGTCCCCGACATCGTCATCACCGACTGGTCGATGCCGATTTTCGACGGGCTCGAGCTCGCGCAGATGATCCGTCAGCCCGACGGCGTGGGCAATCCTTACGCGCCGATCATCATGCTGACCGGACATTCGGAGAAGCGCCGCGTCATGGTCGCGCGCGACGCCGGCGTCACGGAATTCCTGGCGAAGCCGATCTCCGCCAAGGGCCTTTACCAGCGCATTCTGAATGTCGTGGCCAATCCCCGCCCCTTCATCAAGACCAAGAACTATTTCGGACCGGACCGCCGCCGCAATCCCAACGCGGCCTATATCGGCGTCGAGCGGCGCACCGGCGGCAAAGCCGAAGTCGTGCAGCAACCCTCGCTGCTCGACAAAGCCCGTTCCGGAAACTAGGAGCACCCATGGCCCGCAAGCCGCCAGTCGAGATCAAGGTCGATACCTTCGCGGACCATCAGGTCATCTCGCAGCCCAATCCGCTGCGCAAGATGGTGCGGTATTCCGAAGAGAAGGATCTCGACGATCCGGTTGCACGGGCCGAACAGGCGCTCGCCAGCCTGTCCGGCGAGTTCAACCACTGGATGCAGGTGGAGTGCGACCGGCTGAGCGCGGCTTATGCCGCAATCGCAAGCGAAGGACTGAACGGCGAGAACCGCGAGGAACTGTTCCGCGCAGCGCACGACATCAAGGGCGGCGCTGCGACGTTCGGCTTCCCCACCGCCGCTGCGGCGGCGGAAAGCCTGTGCCGGATTATCGAACATGCACCGGATCTCGCTCAGGTGCCGGGCGAATTGATCCAGCACCATGTCAACGCGATCCAGGCGATCTATCGCGAACAGTCGAAGATCAACGCCGTCGGCATGGCGGATGAACTGAGCAAGAAGCTGCGCGGCGTGGCGGACGAATATCTGATCCACGTCAACCGCGACCGGCCCGAACATCTCGAAGCGATCCTGTCGCCGAGCATCGTTCCGGAAGGCTGAATAACCCTCGATCAATGTTTCCATCGCTCATGGTGTCGGGACGACGCGATGCGTCAGCACTCCTTGCGGCGTGCCGGCGAAGGCCGGGATTCATCTTGCACGATAGCGCGTCATACTGAGGTGCGAGCCGGGCTTGCGGCGAGCCTCGAAGGATGACGGCTCAAGCCAGATTTCGGCGATCTTCAAAATACTACGCCGCAATGCGCCGGTCATAGTCATAATCGCGCTCATCGCGATCGTACCCGTCGTACCGATCCATGGCACTATCAACAAAGGCATGGACTGACGCGTCGTTATGTCGAGCGTCATCTGCGGTTCGCATGTCGTCATAATGCAGCGGATCGGAATTCGCGACCGCATAGACGTCTTGCACCGTATATTCATCCTTGGCGTAGTCATCGATATAGCGCGTGGTCTCGACACTGTCGCGATACTGCGGGTCGACCGCAGTGGCATCGTAAGTATCTTCAGCGCCGTAGATCTCGTAGTCCTCTGACGTCTCGTAAGCATCGTCGGCGGCATACGCATCCATGTCGTCGTCAGTCTGATAGGCGTCGTAGCCGACCGCCTCTTCGGCAACATGCGCATTGAGCGTGCCGATGAAATCATCGGCCGCGAGTTCGTCGCAGAACAGGCGCGCTTCTTCCCGCGCCGATTCCATCGCAAAGCGCCGCAGCAGGATCAGCAGAGGTTCGGAGACTGTTTCGGCGGTTTCGCACTGGGTGAGCACGCGCTCGACCATGCGGCGGCGAAGCCGCGTCGCGCCCGCGACCGTGCCGACGAAGCCGATTTCATGCGACGCGTCGAGTGCCGCGCGGAAGGCGCGATAGGTCGATTCCGGCAGGCCAGCCTTGGCGAGCAGCGCGTTCAGGCTGACGCCGCCGCTATCATGGACGATCGCAGCCACGCGGTTGCGCGGCAGGCCGGACAGTTCGACAAGCGATTCCTCGAACAGTTCGATGTTGCCTGAGAGAAGCGCGCGCAGGATCAGCCCTGCATTGAGCTGGCCGATGGATCGCAGATGACCAATCAGCGCGGTCATATCCTCGCCGCGCGTCTGCGCCGCGATGTTGACCGTGGAGCGCTCCATCGCCTCCCCTGCCACGCGCCGGGCGCGATCGGGGTTCAGCCAGTCGCGCGCGGTGACGAACTGCGTCAGCGTGTCGGACAATTTCTGCGCCAGCGTGAGCCGGATCGCGGCAGGCAATTCATCCATCGTCAGCAGCGATTCACGGATCGCGGCGAGATGGCCAAACCGCTCCGCCACACGCGCCAGCGAGAAATCAGCCAACTGGGCGGCGCGATTTTCGATCAGTTCCAGCACCGACGAGGCGCAGCCGACTTCGGCAAGTGCCGCGCAAACCGACGGCGGCAGATCGAAACGGCGCGCGATGGCGCTTTGGGTCTCGGCATTTCCGGTCGCGACCATGTCGACCAGATCGGAGTCGAGCAGCAACGGAGAGTGTTCGAGGATCGGGACCGCTACCGATGCCTGATCGACAGCAAGCGCCGCCACGATTGCGGCCGGCGCATCCAGCGAGTGCGCGAAAACTTCCGCCATCGCCTGCCGCACCAGCGGCGAGGCATCATCGAGAAGCATCAGCAGCGCGCCTTCCGCGGCGGCGCGATCGTCTTCCGACAAATCGGAAATGAGCCAGGCGCGGGCCAGACACCGCGTCGCCTCTGCGCGCTCCCCTGCGGGAGCCGTGCGAACCCAACTAATAAACTGCCGAACGATCATGGGTGTTCCGGCTTACGCAACATGCCAAGGCACCGCGACGCGACGCCACTGTTACGAACCGTAAACCATGACACTTAAGAAAACGTTCACCATAAACGGCTGTGTTTGTTGAGGTTTCGTTAACCTCGCGGACGCGGCAGGATTCAGCGCGCCACCACGCGCCGGATCAGCATGACAATCGCGTTCCGATAATCCGCCGCATCTTCGCCGGCGTCGATCGCCAGCGCGGCGCGATCGAACGCCGCCGACAACAGATCGGCCAGCGCCGCAAGCGGCAGGCCTCGCGTATCGATCGCTGCTTCGAGCCCGCTGCGCAGCGTGCGCGTTGCATTCTCTTCATCCAGCTTTTTCATCTCGGCCTGTCCAAGAACCGACGGCCCCTCGATCAGGAGCAGCCGCGTCCGGCCCGGCACGCGCATCGCATCGAGATAAGCCGAACTTCCTTCGACCAGCGCATCGATCGGAGACAAACCCGCGAGCGCCCTTTGCTCGATGGCCGCCGCCACCGCGAGCGCCTCCCCGGTGACAATCGCCCGGAACAGCGCCCGCTTGTCTTCGAAGTGATGGTAGAGCGCGCCGCGCGTAATGCCTGCGGCTGCGACGATTTCCGGCGTCGAGGTCTCTGCATATCCCTTATCGACGAACAGAGCCCTCGCCGCCTGCATCAGGGCACCCTGGGTCCTTGCGGTACGGTCACGGTTGGACCGCGGCAATTCGTCCGGTTTGGTAACTTGCATACATACAGCCTGTACGTTATTCATCAAAAACATACAGATTGTATGTGATTTCGCAAGGGAGGACCACCATGAAAATCACCAGCTACTATCCCGTCATCATGACCGGTGACGTGGCCGCCACGGCCGATTTCTATAAGGCCCACTTCGGCTTCGAGGAGGCCTTCGGCAGCGACTGGTACGTCCACCTGCGCTCAAAAGCCGACCCGAGCGTCAACCTCGCGGTCCTCGACGGCGCCCACGAGACAATCCCGGAGACCGGCCGCGGCCGGGTGTCGGGTCTGCTGCTGAACTTCGAGGTCGAAGACCCCGACGAGATGTATGGCCGGGCAAAGGCAGCGGGCCTGCCGATCCTGACCCCTCTCCGCGACGAGGCGTTCGGGCAGCGTCACTTCATCACGTCCGACCCGAACGGTGTCCTGATCGATGTGATCAAGCCGATTCCACCGAGCGCGGAGTTCGCAGAACTTTTTGCAAAGGATTCACTGCCAACGTGAGTCACATCAACGGCCTGCGTTTGAGAGTTGAATCAGACTCTCAACCCTGAAACGCACTCCAGAACATCGACAGGCCCGCAACCAGCATCAGGGCTTCCATCAAGTAGTGGAAGTTCGCCGCGTTAATGTGCATGACCACACGCTTGGCGATGAACGCGCCCACGAAGAGCGATGAGCCGGCAATCAGTCCCTTGAAGATGACGTCGGGCGGCAGAGCATCGAGCCGCTGAAACGTGATCGCCTTGCTGATGTAGACGGCGAGCGAGACGGCCGCTTCGGTTCCCAGCAGCGGCCCTCTGATCAGTCCGTAGGAGACGAAGATCGGCACAGTCATCGGGCCGGTCGAGGCGACAATGCCGGTGAGATAGCCCATCGCCGCTCCGATGACCCCGAGCGACCACAGCGGCAGCGTGAACTGGCGCGCATGCATCCAGCGGCGGAACGGAATCATCAGAATGAAAAACGCGCCGATTGCGATGTCGACGAAACCTGAGGGCAGCGCGAGCAGCGTTCCCGCGCCAAGGGCGGCGGCCGGTATGCCGGGGACGGAGTAAACCACGACCGCGCGCCAGTCGATGTCGCGCCACCATGCGAGGATGCGCGCCATGTTCGCCATGATCGCCGCGATGGCCATGATCGGCACCGCCTGCTTCGGCCCGAACGAATAGGCCAGCACCGGCAGCAGCATGATCGACGTGCCGGTCCCGACAATGCCGCCGAGAATACCGGCAATCAGGCCGACGATAAGGATGAAGACATAAATCAAGGGCGCCAACTCGCGTGAGGCTGCGAGGGTATTTCAAGGCCGCGCGAGTCGCCTACCGCGATCCGCGCTCGCCCTTTCAGGCAAAGGATGAAGCGTGAGGCCTAGCCGCTGAAAACGCCGGTCGAATCGCTGAACAGCCCAAGCCCCTGCGGGGCCTCCGTCCGGGTGCCCGCGCCCGCCGGCAGCGGGTTCGTGATCGACGTGTTGTTGCCCCACAGTTCGCGCACCGTATTGGACACCGGCTCGGGGCGATCGCCGGTCTGATACAGCGAACGGAAAACCGGCTGAGCGGGCGTTTGCAGCGCCGCGACCTGGGTGGGCGCATCGGCGGGGGGCCGAGCCTGCGGGAAACTCGAAAGGTACGCCGCGTTATCGACGGGCGCCGCCGCCATCCGCGACTGCCCCGGCGTGACGCCGGCCGCGGCCATCGCCGTGCGCGCCGTCTGGGAATTCGCCGCCGCATCGTAGCGCGACGTCAGCACCGAATAGACCTGCGAGACGCTGCGCGCGCTGCCGTCGCGGTTGTAGAAGATCGAGCGGTTGGCGGCGGCGGCGCTCGGAAACATCGCCGGGCCGGAAGCGCGAGGATTGTCCTCGGCGCTTGAAATCAGCCGGGATGCGCCGCTCACCCCCATGAAATGCGCCATGTAAAGCTCGCCGTCGGTCGGGCGGCGGCCGATCATGCCAGTGAGCTTGAAGCTGTTGGACTGGGTCAGCACACCCGCCATGGCGGCGTTGGCGGCAGGATCGTCGCGCAGCTTGAGAATCTCGTCGCGCGTGGATGAATCGCTGACCGAATAGCGGCCCGAGGGGGATTTGGAGATTGCGTCGGCATATTTGCCGAAGCCGAAGGCAGACCCCGCCTCTTTCACCGTGCCGAGCCACGTCTGCTCAATGAACTGATAAAGCCCCCGCGCCGACGAGGTCGAAGCCTGCGCGCTGGGGTTGAGGTTGGATTCGATCTTCGCCGCCGAGATCAGATACTCGAAGCTGGCGCCGGTCGCGCTGGCGGCATTCTTGATCGTGCCCGCGATTTTCGCGCGCGCGGAATCAAGCCCGGTCGTTATGCTTGAAGTATCGACAGCCATGATGGTGCCCGCTCCCCAGGAACCAACCACAACCTGCCGCATTTATGGTTAAAGGGACGTTAATTTGCGAAGCGCGCGCCGTCCTTCGCCCGGCATGCAGCAGCCATGCGGCTTGGGCATGACCGAAGGTCCATCCCTTGCATTGTCCTGAGCATGATCAACGCACTCAGCATAGCCGACGCGACATGGGCTTTCCTGGGGCTGATCGCTAGCCTGCTGGTGGCATCGACCGCTCTGTTCTGGAGCATCGAGGATCAACGGGCCAAGCGCCGGCTCAGGAAAGACTAAGGTCTAGCGATAGACCTTGGCGGGATCGAACACCTTGTCGGCGTCGACGAATGTCAGCTTCGCCTCGCCACCCTCACCGGTGACGGCGCGGTAGAAGCATGAGCGCCGGCCGGTATGGCACGCGGCCCCCGCCTGCTCGACCTTGATCCACACCGCGTCCTGATCGCAGTCCATCCGCATCTCGACGACACGCTGCACATGGCCGGAGCTTTCGCCCTTCTTCCAGAGCTTCTTGCGCGAACGGCTGTAATACCAGGCCTCACCGGTCGCGACCGTCTTGCGCAGCGCCTCGTCGTTCATGTGCGCGACCATCAGCACGTCGCCATTGCCGGCGTCGGTTGCCACGCAGGTCACGAGACCGGACGCGTCGAATTTTGGCTGAAACCTCAGCCCTTCCTCGACGTCATGCGAGTGTGTGTGTGATGAAGTCACGGCGTTACCTTTTCAAAGGAAGGCGCGGACGCCTTCGTTCGAAGGCTTATACGCCACGGACCATGTTGAGAAAACGGGCCTGTTCTTCAGGATTGTCCTGAAACACGCCGGTGAAGCGCGACGTCAGCGTCTTCGCCCCAGCCTTGGCGATACCGCGCACCGACATGCAGGTGTGCTCCGCTTCCATCACCACCGCGACGCCGCGAGGCTTCAGGATGGCGTTGATCGCACCGGCGACCTGCGCGGTGAGATGCTCCTGGGTCTGAAGACGATGCGCGAAAGCATCAACGAGACGCGCCAGTTTCGACAGGCCCACCACGCGATCCACCGGGGCATAGGCGATGTGCGCCTTGCCATAGAACGGCATCACATGGTGCTCGCAGTGCGAATGGAAATTGATGTCGCGCATCAGCACGAAATCGTCGTAACCCGCCGTCTCGCCGAACGTGCGGTCGAGGATTTCCGCGGGGCACTGGGCATACCCCTGAAACAGTTCGTCATAGGCTTCGATCATCCGGCGCGGCGTGTCGAGCAGGCCCTCGCGGCTGGTGTTCTCGCCGATGTAGGCCAGAAGCGTCTTTGCAGCCGCCTCGGCCTCGCTGCGGGATGGACGAACCAGACCGGGGTCGATGGCAGACGCCATGTAGTCGGAAGCAGGAATTTCGGATTTTTCCGCCGGCTTGCCGGTGCGGATCGGCTTGATAATCGCGTCCATTTCGTCTCCGTTCGACCGGCCCTGGTCCATTATAACCTCGACGGAGGGGCCGGAGTGTCACCGGTCAGCCGCGGCAGCGATACCCAGCCGCCGGACGCCTAGCCTGCATGATTGCAGCAAATCACAGGAAAAACCGTCTATATTTCCGTGCATTGCTGAAATGCAGGCGGTTTATTCCTGCATCATGGGCATTATATAGGCTCAGGGCCGCGACCGCCAAGAGCGGGGGGCGGCAGGGGTCTCATGCAAGAGCGAAATTCGACCGCCATGCTGAACGACATCTACAACAAGAAAATCATCGAATTGGCGGGCAATATTCCGCGTCTGGGCCGGCTTGCCGACCCCGATGCCTCCGCCACCGCTCATTCCAAGCTGTGCGGCTCGACCGTCAAGGTCGACGTGAAGATGCAGGACGGCGTGGTGAGCGATTTCGCCCACGACGTGAAGGCCTGCGCGCTGGGCCAGGCCTCTTCTTCGATCATGGCCCGCCACGTGATCGGCTCCAACGCCGCCGAACTGCGAGAGCTGCGCGAAACCGTGCGCAGGATGCTCAAGGAAAACGGCGCGCCGCCGCAAGGCAAATGGGCGGATGTCGCCATGCTGGAGCCGGTGCGCGACTACAAGGCGCGCCACGCCTCGACCCTGCTGACGTTCGATGCAGTGGTAGATGCCGTCGGCCAGATCGAAGCCAAAGCCGCCCTCGCCCCGGCACAAACCTGACGGGATTACTTCCGGTCCGTGGCCGCAGGCGCCACGCCACCGGTCGGCGCATGCGCTTCGGCCGTCTTGGTCCCCGCAGGCACCGGCCGCATGCTCTTGTCGGAGATATCTGAGATCACCGGGACCACAGCAGGTGCGCTCACAACCACGGGCGCGCTGACCACGCGGTCCTGCGCCTTCGGGCTCACGCTTCCCACGACATCGTCGGACGGCGTCCTGACGTCGGCAACGGCATCCGTCGTCACGAGATTGGTCAGGCGCAACTCATCCGCCGACAGGCGATGCAACGCCTCCCACGGCGGGACACTGAGCGCCAGCGACAGCAGGTCACCGGTGCCGCCCATATCGAAGGTGTATTTCGCGAGACGGCCGATATCGCGCTCGACGATCATCAGATCGTCCGCCGAATAACTTGCAGCCCGCGCATCGTCCGCGCGATCGCCCATCCAGATCTGATGCACGCGCACATGCGCGCCTTCGGGCACGTGGCGGGTTTTGCCCGACAGCAGCAGGAACACGCACATCGACTCGCAGTAGGCATCCGGCACGATGTCGCGCGCGACAGCGCCCGCGATTTCCTTTTCGATCACGATGCCAACGGTGGTGCGCAGACCGAGGCTGCGCCAGCGCCGTCCGAGCAAAATGGCATCGAGCACCGACCCGCCGCTGGAATCGAGAACCACCGTGGTCCCCTTGAGATCGCGTCCGTCCGAGAACTCCTCGAACTTCGCAGGCGTGTCGGATGTGATGACGCCGACCGCGCCGATCCAGCCGGCGCAATCCTGCGCGCAGGCGGGCTGCGCCGCGTGCCATTTGAAATTCATCGGAAGCTTGCGTTCTTCGAGAGTGGCGGAAGCACCAACCGTACCGCCGAGCGTGGCGGAGCCAGGCAGCGCGAGACAAACGGCAGTGGCGCAAAGCCGCGCCCAGCCGCCCCATGGTAGCGACCTCACGACGAACAACGTGGTTCCTTCCCCGCCCCAATCGACAACGGCATCGGCCCCATCCCGCAAGGACGAATCCTGTCACACGGGCGTTATGAAAAACGTATCTGCGCAAAGGATTCGCGTCTATTCCACTTTTGCTGCGGCGCAGTCAAAAACGTGCGATAATTGTGGAACTGTGGCGCGAAAGACAATGTGTTGCGGTTCCCTGCGCGGGAACTCATCATTTGCGTGGCGACGTTTCCGGCAATCGCCGATAAATCCGCCACGAACGGCACAACATCGTCCAACGCTGTGAAGACATCCGTCGAGACATTGAGATGAAACATTCGGCCCGATGTCCCGATTGCGCCGGCGGGGTTCAAAATCTGCCGCGCAACGCTGGCCGCGGCATGATCTGGATTTATCGTCACACCCTTTCGCCGCTGGTCGGCTTCAACTGCCGTCATCTTCCGACCTGTTCGGTCTATGGCGACGAAGCCATTGCGCGGTTCGGCTTGTGGGCGGGCGGCTGGATGACGCTGGCGCGGCTGCTGCGCTGTCAGCCATGGGGCACTTCGGGGATCGACAACGTGCCCGGCACGTTGCAGGCCGATGCGCGCTGGTATCTGCCGTGGCGCTATGCGCGATGGCGCGGCGTCAACGACGGCACGGAAATCAGTTCACCGCCGTGAGATAAACACCGTGATCAGCGCCAGCACGAGAAAGCCGACGCCGACATAGCCGATCGCATAATACATTTCGTGCGCGAACAGGAAGCCGCCGATCCCCGAGCCGATGGCCTGACCGATATAAAGCCCCGAGGTGTTCAGCGACACCGTGGCGCTGGCGAACAGCGGCGCCGCCGCGGCGAGCCGGACCTGCTGCATCGAATTGGCCGATGAGAACGCCGTGCCCCACGGAATCATCGACGCCAGCATCAGCGGCACGATGCCCGCGCCGAGCGCCCACATTGTAATTCCGAATAGCAGCAGCGCGATCGTGGTCAGCGATGTGCGATAAGGCCCCCAGCGATCGACAACGCGGCTGGCGATCACGTTGCCGATGAAACCCATGACGCCGTAGATGCTGAACGCGATGATCGCCAGTTGAGCGTTGCCGCCGAGCTTCGCGAACAGCGGCCCGAGATAGGTGAACACCACGAACTGCCCGGACGTCTGTAGCACCGTGATGAGGAGCAACAGCACGATCAGCCGATTTCGCGCAATATCGCTCCACGTCTTGAGATCGACCGGCGCGCCGACAAGCCCGGCCGGAATCCGCCAGACCAGCATCGCCAGATTGAGCAACGCGATAATGCCGATGCCGGTATAGGCAACGCGCCATCCGATATGGCTTGCGACATAGGCGATCAGCGGCAGCCCCACCGCGAGCGCCAGCGACCAGCCGAGAAACACGTACGACATCGTGCTGCCGCGCCGCTCCGGCGGCACCATCATCGCGGCCGTGCCCGCGGCCTGCGGCGTGAACAGTGCGGCGACCGCCAGCATCACCAGCCGCACCGCCATGAGCGTTGCGTAGTTCGGCGCAACCATGGATGCGAACTGCGCCGCGGCGATGATCGCCACCGTCACGGACAGCAATATCCGTCGGTCGAAGGCGCTGGTCAGCCACGCCGACACAGGCGAGCCGATGCACAGCACCAGCGCGCCGAAGGTGATGAGCAATCCCACTTCATGAATCGAGACGCCGAATTCCTGCGACAGCTCCGGCAGCATCCCCGCCGGCGCGAGAATACTCACGCCGGTGACGAAATTGCCGAGCATCAATGCTGTGGGTGCAAAGCGTTTCACGCCGTGTTGTTAGCACACGAACGGTTTAATGCAACTGCATGAAAGCCATGCCGTACGGGACGAGCACCTTCGATCAGCGATTTGCTGCAGGAAGCGGAACAGCTGGCGCGGGCGCCGCGACCGCGGCTCGCGACACGACCAGAAGCCCCATTGCGAGCGCCGCGACATTTAACAACCGCTGTTGCACACGGACGGCTGCCTGCTATATCCCTCTCTCACCGCTTACCTGCGCCCGTTCGCAGGAGTGAGCCAAAGGAGAATGATATGACCGATAAAGACCCTTCCGCGCCCGGATTGAAGTACAGCCTCGCCAACCTGAAGCCCGTCGAGACCGACAAAGTGAAGGTCACCTTCCCGGACGGCGCGCAGCGCGAATTCCCCAAAGGCACCACCGGCCTCGACATCGCCAAGGGCATCTCGCCCTCGCTGGCCAAGCGCACCGTCGCGATGGCGCTGGACGGCGTCGTGTCCGACCTCGCCGACCCGATCGTGCGTGACGCAAAGATCGAATTCATCAACCGCGATGATCCGCGTGCGCTTGAGCTGATCCGGCACGACGCCGCGCACGTGCTGGCTGAAGCCGTACAGACGCTGTGGCCCGGCACCCAGGTCACCATCGGTCCTGTGATCGACAACGGCTTCTATTACGACTTCTTCCGCAACGAGCCTTTCACGCCGGAAGATTTCGCCGCGATCGAAAAGAAGATGCGCGAGATCATCGCCAAGGATGCGCCCTTCACCAAGGAAGAGTGGTCGCGCGATCGCGCCAAGAAAGTGTTCGCCGACAAGGGCGAGACCTTCAAGATCGAACTGGTCGACGCCATTCCGGAAGACCAGTCGCTGAAGATCTACAAGCAGGGCGAATGGTTCGATCTCTGCCGCGGCCCGCACATGACGTCGACCGGCAAGGTCGGCAACGCCTTCAAGCTGATGAAGGTCGCGGGCGCGTACTGGCGCGGCGACAGCAACAATCCGATGCTGACGCGCATCTACGGCACCGCGTTCGCCAAGCAGGAAGAGCTCGACGCTTACCTTAAGCAGCTTGAGGAAGCCGAGAAGCGCGACCACCGACGCCTCGGCCGCGAGATGGACCTGTTCCATTTCCAGGAAGAAGGCCCCGGCGTGGTGTTCTGGCACGCCAAGGGCTGGACGCTGTTTCAGGCGATCATCGCCTATATGCGCCGGCGGCTCGCGGGCGACTATCAGGAAGTGAACGCGCCGCAGATGCTCGACAAGTCGCTGTGGGAAACCTCGGGCCACTGGGAGTGGTATCGCGAGAACATGTTCGCGGCGCAGTCGGCCGGCGACGAGGCGGAAGACAAGCGCTGGTTCGCGATCAAGCCGATGAACTGCCCCGGCCACGTGCTGATCTTCAAGCATGGCCTCAAGAGCTATCGCGAACTGCCGATCCGCCTTGCCGAGTTCGGCATCGTGCATCGTTACGAGCCGTCGGGCGCGATGCACGGCCTGATGCGCGTGCGTGGCTTCACGCAGGACGACGCTCACGTGTTCTGCACCGAAGATCAGCTCGCGGAAGAGTGCCTCAAGATCAACGACCTGATCCTGTCGACCTACGAGGACTTCGGCTTCGTCGGTGAACTCACGGTGAAACTCTCGACCCGCCCGGAAAAGCGCGTCGGCACCGACGAGGCGTGGGATCACGCCGAAACGGTGATGGCAAAAGTTCTCGAACAGATCGCCGCGCAAGGCCACAACCGGATCAAGACCTCGATCAATCCGGGCGAAGGCGCGTTCTACGGGCCGAAGTTCGAATACGTGCTGCGCGACGCCATCGGCCGCGAATGGCAGTGCGGCACCACGCAGGTCGACTTCAACCTGCCGGGCCGGTTCGGCGCATTCTACATCGACGATCATTCCAACAAGGTGACGCCGGTGATGGTCCATCGCGCGATCTGCGGATCGCTGGAGCGCTTCACCGGCATCCTGATCGAGCACTTCGCCGGTCACTTCCCGCTCTGGCTCGCGCCGGTGCAGGCGGTCGTCACCACCATCACCTCCGATGGCGACGACTATGCGCGCGAGGTTCTTGCCGCTTGCCGCAAGGCGGGTCTGCGCACCGAGATCGATCTTCGCAACGAGAAGATCAACTACAAGGTGCGCGAACATTCGCTGGCGAAGGTCCCCGCGCTGCTCGTTGTCGGCAAGAAGGAAGCCGAAGGCCGCATGGTCTCGATCCGCCGCCTCGGCAGCGAAGGCCAGACGGTGCTTCCGCTCGACGAGGCGCTCAAGGCGCTGGCGTATGAAGCAATGCCGCCGGACCTGAAGCGCGCAAATGCCTGACAGGATTTATGAGGCCTCTCTTCTTTAGAGGCCTCATAAACTGCATGCCTTGTTATCGCGGTTTGAATTTCCGATATCAGCGGCACGCACGCCCCCTTGCGTGCTCAATCTGGATACGACATGCCCGATGCACTCGACCTTCTGAAGACGCGCCGCTCGCTCAAGCCCCTTGAGATGACCGGGCCAGGCCCCTCGCCCGCCGAGCTTGAAACCATTCTCACCATCGGCGCGCGGGTGCCTGATCACGGCAAGATCGTGCCATGGCGCTTCATCGTGTTCGAAGGCGATGCGCGCGCCAAGGCCGGCGAGATTTTCGCGAAAGTGTTCCGCGCCAAGAATGTCACCGCGACGCCGGATCAGGTCGAGACCGAGAAGAAGCGTTTCACCCATGCTCCGCTCGTCATCGGCGTGGTGAGCAAGACGTCGAAGCATCCCAAGGTGCCGCCGTGGGAGCAGGAACTGTCGGCCGGCGCCAGCGCCATGAACATCGTCCATGCCGCGCACGCCCTCGGCTATGTCGCGAACTGGCTGACCGGCTGGATGGCGTTCGACCGCGATGTGCTCAATGCACTCGGCCTGAACGAGGACGAGAAGATCGCGGGCTTCATTCACATCGGCAAGTCCGAGCGGCCCACCGACGACCGGCCCCGCCCCGCGCTCAGCGATATCGTGACACGGTTCTAGAACAAGATTCCGGTTCCGCTCGTCCCCGCGAAAGCGGGGACCCAGACTTGTCGAGTGCTGGATTCCCGCGTTCGCGGGAATGAGCGGGTTAATTTTCTCACGCCGCCTTTGTCGCGTGGTCTCCGAACTTCCCAAGCAGTGCGGCGATCTCCGACGCCGGACGCGCGGCGCTGAACAGGAAACCCTGCACTTCCGTGCAACCTTCATCGCGCAATCTGTCGAGCTGATCCATCGTCTCGACGCCTTCGGCGGTCGTTGAAATGTTGAGGCTGCGGCCGAGGCTCGAAATCGCCCTGACGATGGCGGCGCAGTCCGGCCGCTCCGCAAGGTCGCGCACGAACGAGCGATCGATCTTGATCTTGTCGAACGGAAAGCTGCGCAGGTAACTCAGGCTGGAATAGCCGGTGCCGAAATCGTCCATCGAGATGCGGACGCCGAAATCGCGCAACTGGTGCAGCGTCGCGAGATTGGCCTCGCTGTCCGCCAGGAAGATCGACTCGGTGATTTCGAGTTCCAGCCGCAGCGGCGACAGGCCCGACTGCGCAAGCGCGCTGAACACGGTCTGCGTGAGGCTGCGGCTGCGGAATTGCGCCGGTGACAGGTTGACGGCGACCTTGATATCGGATGGCCACGCCGCCGCCTGCATGCAGGCCTCGCGCAGCACCCACTCGCCGAGCGGAACGATCAGGCCGATGTCCTCGGCGACGGGGATAAAGTCGGCGGGCGAAACCATCCCCTTCACCGGATGATGCCAGCGCAGCAGCGCCTCGAATGCGACGATGCGGTCCTGCGCCAGATCGACCAGCGGCTGATAGTGAAGCTGGAATTCGCCGGTCGCCAGCGCGCGGCGCAGGTCGATCTCCATGTCGCGGCGCGTTTGCGCGCGACGGTCCATTTCCTTCTCGAAGAAATGATGCACGCCGCCGCCTTCCGACTTCGCGCGGTACAGCGCCATGTCGGCGTTGCGCAGCAGCTCTTCACCGGTGTCGCCGTCGCCCGGAGAGATCGCGATTCCGATGCTGGCGCCGATCACAGCTTCAAGGCCGTCGATCTGATAAGGCTCGCTCAGGGTCTCGATGATCTGGATCGCACGCGCGCTGACCTCGTTCGGCGACAGGTCGCCCCCGAGGATCATCGCGAACTCATCGCCGCCGAGTCTGGCTACCAGATTGTCCTGGCGCGCATCCGCCGCAAGACGTTCGGCCACCAGCGTCAGCAGCTTGTCGCCGGTGTGATGACCGAAGGAATCGTTGACGTTCTTGAACAAATCGAGATCGATGCAGAGCACAGCCACGCATTTGTTGACCTGACGGCTGCGCTCCAGATCGTGCCGCAGGCGCTCCTGGAACATCACGCGGTTGGCGAGATTCGTCAGTCCGTCGTGGTGCGCCATATAGGCGATGCGGGCTTCCGCCTTCCGCCGCTCGGTAATATCGACCGCCGAGACCAGAAAGCTGTCACGCCCCTCGAACGACACGCGGCGCCCGAATGTCAGCACCTCGATCTCGCTGCCGTCGGCTTTCAGATGCCGCCAGTTGCGGCCCGAGTTGTAAACCTCACCGACGCCGACCAGTGCGCGGGAATGCTCCTCCCATTCGTCCTTGGGCCAGAGGTCCTGCAATTCCATCGAGAGAAACCGGTCGCGGTCATAGCCATAATGGCTGATGGCCGCGTCGTTCACGTTGCGGAATCTCCGGGTTTCGACGTCGAACACCCACATCGGCATCGGATTGCTGTCGAACAGCAGACGGAACGACTGTTCGCGGCGCTTGAGGTCGGTGACATCGGTCAGCGAGAGCGACAGCAGATCGCCGACGGGCGCTGCGCTGATCTTCAGCGTGCTGTCGTGATCGCTCACTTCAAACTGTTCACTCACCCCGCCTTTGACGGCAGCGCAGAGCCGCTGGAAAACCTGCGGCGAACATAAAGCGTGCGTTCCGGCGCTCAGCCGGTGCCAGCGCAATTCGTCCGGCGGCAGCTTGAGCAGGCGCGCCGTCCCCTGATTGAGATGGACGATCTGGAAATCCGCGGGCTGGCCATCCGCATCGCGGATTGTCGCCAGCGACAGGATACCGTCGTCAGCGGCGGAGAAGACTGCGTCGAGCAGACTGTACTGAGCGCCGCGCTGATTGACGTAGATGCTGGTCATGGTGCCGCCCCAGCGCGAGGCGACCGGAAGCGCGAGGATATCGTAAATCTGGACGAGGCCGTCGCGGACGCAATGAGCCGCCGCCAGATGGGGCTTGCGGCTGCGCCGTGCATTCGCCACCGCCTCGCTCAGGACCATCGCGCAGTCCGGCGGAAACGCATCGAGCGCCGTATCCCAAACTTCGGTTTCAAGCCACTGCTCGACGTAGCGTCCGGCGCGGGAAACCTTGAACTGCGCGGTCTCATCCTTGATGAGCATGACATGATCGGCCAGGCGCCCAAGGCTGCCGAGCATCACGTCTTCGAAGAACGGCAGATCTTTTCCGGGCTTGAGAGCTGCCTGCCACTTGCGGCGCAGGACCGAAACGTCGCTGAACAATTCCGGATCTGAAGTCTTCTTCGATTTCGCGATGGCAACCACAACGCACCCCACCCCATCGACACGGCTTTCTGTCGTGTCAGCGGCCGGTATCCAATGCGGGCGCAATTAATGCTGCGTAAACAATGCGGGCCGATGCAGCGGATGTGTGATTTGTGAAAGTTCTAAGTCGTCTGATGGTTAGTGCGCCTTAGAGACTATGACGGTTTTGCAACAGCGTCATTACCGGGCAACGACTTCGACTTCACCGTCGACGCCGTTGCTCACGTTGAACGGGCGCTCGAACACCTTGCCTTCGTTCTTCGCGATCACGCGATATTCGCCTTCCGAAAGGATCACCTTTGGAAAGGCGCCGTTGTATTCCTTGATGACGTCACCGGCGGGCGTGATGACCGACCACGCGGTGTTGGCGAGCGCTTCGCCGCCCCTGTCGCTCACGAGCTTCAGCGTGATGACCGCCGCGCGATGGGTCACGGTGACATCGGTCAACTTGCCCGCCTGCACGCGAATGTCCGAACGCACCACAGAGTTCGCGTCGCCGTAGTTCGAGATGATGTAGTAGGTGCCCTCCGGTACCAGCAACACATCGCCCGCGGCGACGTTCTGCGCGAGCGGTGCACGCTCGCCGACTTCGAACTGGCTGCCCTTGTAGATCGAGAACGTGATCTGACCCTGCGGGATCTTGGTGGTGCCGACGCGGCCCTCGATGCGCAGGCCGCCGGCGGGCAGATCGAACTGTTCACGCACCGTATCGTTGCGCAGCGTGACCGGACGGACCGCGCTCACCAGACCGAGCGAGGCGTGAACGACATATCCGCCGGGCGCGAGCACGATGTTCGGCGTCGGGCTGCGATCTTCGCGGACAAGCTGAAAAGCGCCGCTGGCGTCCGGCTTGTCGGAATAGACGCGCCAGATCACACCGCTGCTGACGGCGGGCAGGTCTTTTCCGAACCGCGCATTCAATGCGAGCACGCCTTGCGAGGGCGTCGCCGCGGGCTGCGGCGGAGCGGCCGTGGTGACCGGCGGCTGAGTGAGGGTTGCCGGCAATCCCGGCGTCGCGGCTGGGCCGGACGGCGGCGCAAGACTGATCGCCGGCCCCGACGGCGTGGGCGCGATGGGAACATTGGCCGGAGGAATTGGGGGCGGCGCATCGCCAATGAACTGAGCAGCCGCGGGCTGCGGAGCGACGAGCACCACCAGCCACGCCAGCCCGCACACCGATGCCAGTGCGTAACGACGCAAAGCATCAGGCGAGCCGGTGCGCGCGGCGCGCACGGCTATCCTGCGGCGGTGTCCGGGGGCTGTCATGGCGGAGGTTTTTCACCGAAAACGAGGCAAATTCAAGCCTGACAACGTGCTTGACTACCCTTCCGGGGCTCCCTTGAGGAGAATAACGCCTTCTGCGCGAGGACAGGCCGCGCTACAGTCACATTTCCTGATTACGCGAGACGCGTGTCCCCGACACAATCACACCCATTTCGCGTTCTGATGGCCGAATCCGGTCAAAGGCGACCGATTCGCTGTTATCAGCCCCCAGGAGACATGCGTTGCTTGAGAGTTTGATTGGATTTCGACAGAACGGCGCAAGGAACAAGATGGAGCTGGGAGCGCCAGTCATCAGAAAGCCGACGATCGGGCTCGCGCTCGGCGGCGGCGCAGCACGCGGGTTCGCTCATATCGGCATTCTGCGAACGCTTCTCGCTCACGGAATTGTCCCGGACATCGTGGTCGGAACGTCCATCGGCGCCGTTGTCGGCGGCTCCTATGCCGCAGGACACCTCGACACGCTGGAGACCTGGGCCCGGGGCCTGATGCCGCGCAATATCTTCAGCTATCTCGACATCCGGCTCAACGGCTCCGGTCTGATCGGCGGCAGCAAGCTCGCGGCCCAGCTCGAAGCATCGTTCGGCGCCACCTACATCGACGAACTGCCGCTGAAGTTCGCTGCGGTTTCCACCGAGGTGAATACGGGCCACGAAATCTGGATCACCAACGGAAAGCTGGTCGACGCGGTGCGCGCGTCCTACGCCCTGCCCGGCATTTTCGAGCCGGTTCTGATCGGCGATCGCTGGCTGGTGGATGGCGCGCTGGTCAATCCGGTGCCAGTGTCGGCGGCCCGCGCGCTCGGCGCGGAAATCGTCATCGCCTGCAATGTCTCGACCGACGTGTTCGGACACGGAACCATCATCTCCGCGCATGGCAGGGTCGATGCCGAGCCCGAGCCGCCAACCGAGCCGGCAGCGCCGGAGAAGCGCGGCTTCGGAAAATTCTTCTCGGCCGAAAAAACCGTGAAGCGCGAATTCTTCGGCAGCGCCGGACGTCCGGGGATTTCGACGGTGATGGTGGAGGCCTTCAACATCATGCAGGATCGCATCACGCGCTCGCGCCTCGCGGGCGACCCGCCGGATGTTCTGATCTCGCCGCGCGTCGGCAAGGTTGGATGGTTCGATTTCCACCGCGCCGAGGAAATCATCAACCACGGCGTGCGCGCGGCTGAGCGCAACATCGAATCGATTCAGGAAGCGATCAACCTGCTCACCCCGACGGCGAACCAGACGCCGGGCACGGCTCAACCAACGCAGCCCTGACGATTGTCGTCATTGCGAGCGAAGCGAAGCAATCCAGTCATCACATCAGATGGATTGCTTCGTCGCTTCGCTCCTCGCAATGACGAGGTGCTTCCATCAGCCAGACTGATAACGCGTATGACCTACGCCGTCTTGATGTAGTCGTGCAGCGCTTCCTGCTCGCGCTCGAATTCCGCGACACGCCACTTCACGACGTCGCCGATCGAAATCAGACCGACGATCCTGTCGTTCTCGACCACGGGCAGATGCCGGAATTTTCCGGACGTCATGACTTCCATGATCGCGCCGACAGTGTCGGTTTCCCGGCAGGTGATGACCTTCGGCGTCATCACGCTGCGAACCGGCTCTTCGAGAACGCCTGCGCCGCGCTCGCCAAGCACGCGCACCACGTCGCGCTCTGAGAGGATGCCGTCGATTTTCTGGCCGCTCATCACCAGGACGGCGCCGATGCGGCGCTCGGAGAGAATCTTGATCGCCGCCGAAAGCTTGGTTTCCGGCGACACGCTGATCACCTGGTGGCCTTTGGTACCCAGAATTGCCCGAACCGTCATTATAGCCTCCCGAAACTCCGGCCGCGGGATTGCGCGTTGACGTCGTGCGCGGCGCGGCTTTCAATTCTGCTGTCGAGTCAAACAACGTATCGTCTGATTTGTTTCTCGCGCCTCCAGCGTCGTCGATGGCGATGATGGAGCAAATACCACCTGCTCGCAAGACTGCAGGTATTGCGCAGGTCAGCCAGAAGCAACAGGCACGGGTCAGTCTGACGCAGGCGGCAAAACGCCAGCATTGTTGTCCTGCACAATCGCGCGCGGCACCGGGTCGAACAATGAAAACAACACCAGACCGGCGATGAAGCCGCCGATATGCGCCTGCCACGCGATGCTCTGTGCCGACGCGCCGATGGCGATCGCGCCGAGGCCCGTGATGATATTGAGGCCGAACCAGACGGCGAGGAATCCAAGCACACTCGAGTTCTGCAACGACCGCACCAGCGAAAGTGCGGGTACGCGCGCCGCAGCTTCCGCATCGCCGCGCCGGAACGACAGGAAGCTTCCGTGCTGGAAGGCGAAGCGGATGGCTGCGGCCATCATGCCGGACACGGCGGCGGATGCACCGATCATCGGCGCAACCTCATGCTGATGCGTCACCAGATGCGCGAACGCGCCGGCAATCGCGGTCACGGCGAAGAATGCAAAGAACCGCACCGTGCCGAAGCGGCGCGCGACCGCGCTGCCGAACGGGAGCATCCACAACATGTTGAATGCGATGTGGGTGATGTCCGCATGCAGGAAGGCGTAGGTCAGGAATGTCCAGATCTCGGCGCCGACACCGCCGGGAAACTGCCCGGCCAGCACCGATGCGTCGTAGCGCGCGGGCACGAAGCCGAAAGTCCAGATCACCTCCTGATCGGTGGCGAGCGGCAGCAGGGCGCGCACGCCATGGATCGCAGCCATGATGACGAGGATAGCCGTCATCCCGAACGGAATGGTCAGGATCGGTTCGCGGGGCGATTCAGGAGAGTTCAAGGGCACACAATGTCCGAAGCGGGGCCAGCTTCTGAGATAGGCGGCTTTGGCGGTGCGGTGCAAGCACAAGGGCCGGTCCGGAAAAGAAAAAGGGAGGGCTTTAAGGCCCTCCCCTGGTCTCGCCGGTCTTCCTGTACGGACTGTCCGGGTAAGAGCGCTTCACGCTCCGGGTATCCCCACCCCTCCCCGTACAATGACCAGATCGTTTTCCGCCGCCTGTATTCAACCTTGAGTTCACAACCGCCGATCCCTGGAGAAGACCGGCAACTTGGAGTGGCTGGACACTAACCGCCCTGCGCGTTTCCACGAAGCTCATAGTTAAATTAATCTTAACAACGCAAATCCGGCTGGGAGAAAGCCAAATCCCCGCTCCGGCATGGACGCTGCACCTCAAGTCCCGCACAACAAGAAGGGGCCTCGCGGCGCCTGAAAGCGGGACAAATCTGTCCCGCCATCGTCGTCAGCGGGGCGGAATCGGGTCATGAAGCATCCAGCAAGCCAGGAATTCTACGCCTACTGGGACAGGAAGCGCGCCAGCGCGGCCGCTCCCGAGCGGGGCGATCTGGAACCCGGCCATGTCCGGCATCTGCTTGGCGACATTTTCGTACTGTCCTGCGATGCCTCCGCCGGCTACCCGTTCCGGGTGGCTGGAACCCGGATGTGCGCCCTGTTCGGCGCCGATCTGAAGGGGCGAAGCGTCCTCAGCCTGTTCCGTGAGGCCGACCGCGGAGAGATGCAGGACATTCTCGGAATTGTGGCCCACGAAACCCAGGCGACCATCGCCGGCGCGACCTCGCTGGCGCCGGATGGAACGCGCATCCATCTCGAACTGCTGCTGCTGCCGTTCAGCGCCCGCTCGCACGCGCCGATCAGCATGACCGGGCTGCTTGCGCCGCTCAGTCCCGTCGGGGAGTTGCAGGCCTATGGCAGTCTGAAAGACTTCAGCCTCACCTCCTGGCGTCATTTGAAGCAAGACCGGCGCGGACCGCGTGCGCTCCGGACGTGGTCGCTAATCCGCGGCCTCACCGTGTACGAAGGCATTCGCTAAGACAGCGCACTTCGTTAGGGCTAACACATCGTTAACCGTGAGCGCCGTAAGGTTCATCATACCGAAAAACCGGTCGACCGGTGTGATGATGGCGTTGGTGCAAAGACAATCGATCCGTCCGTCCGCTCAGGAGCGGCGACGCTTTCAGCGCGTGAAAGTACATTTGCTTGGCCGCTACATGCTGGCGGACCGGCGCGAATTTCCATGCCAGGTCATCAATATGTCTCCCGGCGGCCTCGCCATGCTGGCGCCCGGCATCGGCAATGTCGGTGAGCGCGTGGTGGCCTATCTCGATCATATCGGCCGCGTCGAAGGCAAGATCACCCGCCTGCTCGACAACGGCTTTGCGATGACGGTCGGCGCGACGCCCCGCAAACGCGACAAGCTCGCCGCCCAGCTCACCTGGCTTGCCAACCGCCAGATCCTCAATCTGCCGGAAGACCGCCGCCACGACCGCATCGTGCCGCGCAATCCGATGTCCGTGCTCAAATTCGGCGACGGCCGCGCCATCGCCTGCCGGATCATGGACCTTTCACTGTCCGGTGCGGCCCTTGCCGCCGAGATCAAGCCGCTGGTCGGCGAGCCGGTCACCCTCGGCCGCGTGCATGCCCGGGTCGTCCGCCACCTCGAGGAAGGCTTCGCGATCGAGTTCGTTCACCCGCAGCTTCCCGAGACTGTCGAAGACAACGTAAGCGCCCAGTAAAGCGCTGCGGTTACCAAATCTCTGATTTTGAGCCTTCTCAGGGCGATACCCCACATCCGGGTATCGCCCTGAAGCATTTTGGGCGCTTGCCGGGAGATCGGGCCGCGCCCGCGCCACATCAAAATCATCAGCAATATCAATTGCCTGATCGTGGATAGATAAAATTTGAATCAAATCCAAGTATTTCAAATTTTAGGCTCATTTTATTCAAGTATAGATCGATTTATCCGCAGCTTTTACTTGTATTCGTCTCAATTGTACTTCGACGACTTAGCCGTGGCGAAAATCCTTTGTGTGAAAAGTGGTCCCAACAAGAAAAACGGGGGCCACAATGTTTTCAATTCGTGGACGGGGAGTCGGCCTGGCGGTTGCCGCCAGCCTGTTGGGGATGACGGTTGCGGCGCATGCCGCAGGCGAACGCGTACTTTATGCCAGCCTGGGCGACACCACACGTGCGCCGATCGGCTGGGTCGAATTCTGCGCCGAGAATCCCGGTGATTGCCGGGGCGGTGCGACGCAGGCCCGCGACATCGTGATGACGCAGGCGGCGTGGAAGGATCTGCTGAGGGTCAATCGCTGGGTCAACGAGACCATCAAGCCGATGACCGACATGGATCACTGGGGCGTCATCGAGAAGTGGTCGTATCCCACCGACGGATATGGCGACTGCGAGGACTATGTCCTGCTCAAGCGCAAGATGCTGATCGACGCCGGATGGCCGCGCGAAGCGCTGCTGATCACGGTGGTGCGCGACAAGAAGGGCGAAGGCCACGCGGTGCTGACCGTCAAGTCCGACAAGGGCGAGTTCATCCTCGACAACCAGAACGAGGACGTCGTGTCGTGGACCGAGACTGGCTACCGCTTCGTCAAGCGTCAGTCGCAGACCGATGCGCAGGCCTGGGTGTCGCTCGGAGACTCGCGTCCAGCCGTCGCCACCGCAAGTTCACGCTGAGATTTGGAGCATGATCGAAACGTCATGCTCAAAAATGAATACTTGAAGTCATAGGAATCCACGCTCCGGTCGTATCCCCACCCCTCCCCGTCCCAGACCGGATCGTGCGCGGCCAGCCTCCCCCAAGGCTGGCCGCAACTTTTTCCAGACCACCCGCGACGCCGCCTCACCGGAACCAAGTCGCCGGCGCGGGTTTGACTCCCAGTGGCAAGCCTCGGAGGCGAGGATGCTGAGCCTTCTGTTTGGCGCACTGTTGATGTTCGGCGGCCTGATATTCCTGGCGGCGCAGCCGATGTTTCGGGCGCGGCTCAGTTCTGTCAGACGAACGCCTGCGGCGACGCCAGAACCCACCCTGGAGCCATCCGAGCCCGCTGCCGGATTCCGCCTGAAAGAGACATGGCCCGGTCTCGCGATGCGCGCGGTCGGCGCGATCCTTTTGCTTGTGGGCTAAGGCGCACAGCAAGAAGGGCGCGCCGGGTTTCCGGACGCGCCCTTCCCTAATCTCGCTGAACCAGGCGGAAAGACCGCCCTGTCCGAAGCCATGATGGCTTAGCGGGCGGCCTCAGCGAGGTGACAGCGCTTGGTTATAGACACTGGACCACCTCCTTTCGGTTGTTGACAACAACTTCAATATAATCGCTCCGCGCGCGAAAGGCAGCGCGTCGTGCTCAGCTTTTAGTCCAATCCTCCGGGGTGGAGTTCCAGAACGAGCCGGACGGCGTGGACCGCTCCGAACATTGCGAGAATAAGCGCGCTGTTCGTTTCGCTTAATCATCCGGAAACCATCGGCCACGGCGCCGGGTATAACGCCACATGTTTGCCGACGGCGCGCGCTTTTTTCTCTACAAGCGACGGTGAACACGGGGATCGGCCACATGGTGCGATACGCGATCATCAGGGACGGACGAGATTTTATCGTTCAGTCAGAGGAGCAAAGCGTCCTCAAATGCGCGAGCAGGCGCACGGCCGCAAAGCTTGTGGCGGATGCAAAAGGCCTGATGCGCGATGATACCGCGCGAGCCGCGCAGAAACCAAAAGCCGCACAAGCCGCGAGTCCCGGCCGCAACTCGTAGCGTTCAGGGCTTGATCGCCCAGACCAGATGAGCGGGCATCGGCAAAACGACCTTCCCGTTGTTGAGATAAGCGCTCGCAGACGAGCAGATGTCGGCCTTGATCGACGCCAGCCGTCCGGGCGATTGCAGCTTGAGCATGCCGCCCGTGCGCGCAGTCCCCTTGAGAAGCGCCTGAAAGAATTCGTCCGGGGAATTGAAGACCCACGTTTGATCGACGATCTTGGTGCCGATGTCGCGATAGCCGCACCGGGTCAGCGCATCGTGGCAGTTGGCCGGGTCGCTGTAGTAAAAGAACGGCGGACCGGGAGGAAGCTGGACATCGGGGTCGCCCAGCAACTGGATCGCCTGTATGGGAATGGCAAATCCGGGCACTGTTGGCTGTGCCCCCCACGCCGTGAACGCCAGCCTGCCGCCCGGTTTCAATACCCGGTGCATGGCCTTCAGCGCATGTTCTGGCCGGTCCAGATGCAAAATGCCGAAGAGCATCGCGACGGCATCGAAGCTGTTGTCGGCATAGGACTCCAGACTCTCAGCATCGCCCTCCGTAAAAGCAATATCCGGATGAAATGCGCGCGCCCGCTCCACCATCGGCGCCGAGAAATCGATACCGCTCGCCTTGGCGCCCAGCCGCTGCGCGGCGGCGGCGAGATAGCCCGGCCCGCACGCGACATCCAGCAGGGTCGTACCGGGCTTCACCTGCAAAATGTCGAGGATCGCAGGTATCGACTGTTGGGTGAGACGGCTGAACGAGGCGTCATAGTCATCGACAACGGTCTGCCAGGCGTCGTGCTCAAATTCCTTGAAAGCTGAATGCATTGCATCCCCGCTGCAACGGTTGAAGAACAACTGCAAAAATCAATCGCCGTAAAATAATGCCGGTGCTTATAGCGCAAACAGCGCCTCTGCTCACCGATATTCTTCGATCCGGTCCCGCAATGGTTCAGCGCCGTCGGAGATCGCGCAGCTCACGGTGCTGAAGTTATAGGCATCAGCTCCTGCAGCCGCGCATCCTCACCCGATCTTCTTCAGCCCGGCCTTGAAGCGCTTGCCGTTGTGCACGTAGTGCGGCGCGCCGTAGGTCATGGCGGTGACCTGCTCAGGCGTCAGTGTCTTGATCGCACGTGCCGGTGCGCCGATCACGAGCGCACGATCCTCGAATGTCTTGCCTTCGGTAATCACAGACCCCGCGCCCACGATGCAGCCCTTGCCGATCCGCGCACCGTTCATGATGATCGCGCCCATGCCGATCAGCGCGCCATCCTCGATGGTGCAGCCGTGCAGGATGACGTTGTGGCCGATGGTGCAGTTCCTGCCGATGGTCAGCGGGAATCCGGGATCGGTGTGAAAAGTACAGTTGTCCTGCACATTGGAGCCTTCGCCGATCTCGATCAGTTCGTTGTCACCGCGCAGCACCGAGCCGAACCAGACGCTGGCGTTGGTCTTCAGGCGCACGTTGCCGATCACCGTCGCGGTCTCGGCGATGAAGTATTGTCCGTCGGCAGGAAGTTCGGGCGCGCGCCCGTCAAGCTCGTAGATCGCCATTCTCTTGTCGTCTCCAGTAACGCGCTTCAGATCGAGCGCGGAAAATCCGGAGCGACCATGCCATGAATGAACAGGGTCTGGCGAGTGTGGGAAGTGCTGGAAATCAGGCGATGATGCCGGCGGTTTCCAGCAGCATCAGGACGAACGTGCCGGACATCATGCTCCAGAACCCGGCGATGACGGTGGCCATCGCGACGAACTGAACCCGTCGGCCTTCGATCGTGCGGCCGCGCACGGTATTGCGCATGATGATGAAGGGTGCCGCGAACACCAGAAACGGCACGGCGGCGAAAGCCTTCGCGCTCGCCTCCTGCATCAGCAATCCGAAACCGGGGGGCTTTTCCATGAAAGCCTGAAAGCCGCTGGTCAGCGCCCCCGCAAGCGCAAATCCAATGAAAATGGCGAAGAAGGAATTGAGGGCTTCAGGCGACATCCGTCGGGACTCACAACGCACGAGAACAATTCGATGCACACACCGGTGTCATGCGATCCGCAGTGCCGGCTGGCTCGTCCCTAGGCTTCGCAAAATGCCGCCGTGCTCGCTACTTTATCCTTAAAGAAAGGTTAACAGCGCGGTGGCGTTCGGCCCCGGACGCATGGCTCGGACAGGGTCCGCCCGCACGGAACCCGGGAGGAAATCACCCGGCGCATGGCATAATCGCCGCGATTCGGCGCTCGCATGGCGAGCCACCTCCTGGAACGTCTGTCTTCTGCTCATGGCTCTGTATTCTTCGGCAACGCCCCGACCGGCTCCCGCGCGGCGCGCCCAGCGCGGACACTTTGTGCCATTCCTGATCATGGGTGTGATCGGCGGCTGCGCGGTCGGAGTGGTGGCTTATCTTCTGTGGCCGACCTGGGGTGTCGAGAAGGCCGGCGATCCGTCGCGCCTGCCGATCAGCATCGGCAACACGCTGTTCAACGTGCCGACCCAGGCGATCCGCGTGAAGGTGCAGAAGCGGACCGGCCCGCAGGAACGCGTCGATCTCAACTTCGCCTATCCGTCGCTTGAAGCGCCCGAGGCGCGGCAGCCTGTGAGCGCGGAAACTGTCGAGGACAATCTGCCCGAGATCGACCGCATCTTCCTGTCGATCGCGGCGCATCACGATGCGCTCTCGCCGGACGAGCGGACGCGGACGATCTACCCGCGCTATCTCGATCAGAATGCCGGAAGCATTCAGGACGGGCTGAGTATCCGGCCGTTCCGCGACAACACGCCTTACGCGAACGAGGATCTGGTTTACGCCTCATCGCCTCAGATCATCGCGCGCTGCACCCGCGATGCGAAAACGCCCGGCATGTGTCTTGCCGAGCGCCGTATCGAAGGAGCGGATTTGACGTTCCGCTTTCCGCGCGGCTGGCTGTCGAAATGGCGCGACGTTGCGGGCGCGATGGATCAGATCATCATCAGGATGCGCAAGCCGCACGGCTAGCGCGTGATCAGACCTCTTCCTCGATATCGGTTTCGAGGATCGCCATCTGGAACTGATAGGACCGGTCATCGTCCTCGTCATCGACGAACAGCACGCCGATGAACTCCTCGCCGATATAGACCTCGGCCGAGTCGTCCTTCTTCGGGCGCGGCACGACGCGAATTTTCTGATTGCCGAACAGCCGCTTGAGATAGGCGTCGAGCTTTCTGACTTCCGTAACGTCCACGGGCGTTTCTCCAACTGAACAATGATTGTTGGCGATAGCTTTAAAACGATCCGGCGCAGACCGCTAGGCCTGCGCCGCGATAAATCGCAACCAGCTTGGATCAGTTGCCGAAGGCGTTGAGCATCTGGTTCATGGTGCGCGACGGCTCGGCGCATCCGGCCTCGCCGACGATCTTCGCCGGCACGCCCGCAACGGTGACGTTGTTCGGAACCGGCTTCACCACCACCGAACCCGCTGCGATGCGCGCGCAATGTCCGATCTCGATGTTGCCGAGGATCTTGGCGCCCGCGCCGATCATCACGCCGTGGCGGATTTTCGGATGACGATCCTCGTTCTCCTTGCCGGTGCCGCCGAGAGTGACACCATGCAGGATCGACACGTTGTCTTCGATCACCGCGGTCTCGCCGACCACCAGACCGGTGGCGTGATCGAGGAAGATGCCGCGGCCGATCTTCGCAGCCGGATTGATGTCGGTCTGGAATTCCGCCGACGCGCGGCTCTGGATGTAATAGGCGAAATCCTTGCGGCTGTTGTTGTAGAGCCAGTGCGCGAGACGATGCGCCTGAAGGGCATGGAAGCCCTTGAAGTAGAGCAGCGGATCGATGAAGCGCGATGTCGCCGGATCGCGATCGAACACTGCAACGAGATCTGCACGGAATGCGTTGCCGAGATCAGGCTCGGCCTCGAGTGCATCATTGTAGGCCTGACGGATCAGGTCGCCGGACAGCGCCGAATGATCGAGACGCTCGGCGATACGATGCACCACCGCATCCTCGAGCCGGTCGTGATGCAACACGGTTGAATAGATGAACGTCGCGAGTTCCGGCTCGCGCTGCACAATCTCTTCAGCCTCGGCACGGATGCGGGTCCAGACCGGATCGACGGTCGAAAGGGCCGACTTTGTATCAAGTTGAGGCTTGGCCATGATCAAGGGTCCGGCTGATGAGCGTTGAGGAGATATTACCACATAATGGGAAGTTGAAAGGCCGCAACAGTTGCCAAGGTTGACGTTGGAATAATTATCTCCCGCCTCCGTAGAATAATTACCTACATCTCCCCGTCACAGATGCATGTCATGGCCGTTTAGCCAGGAACTCCAGAACGCCGTCCTTATAGACGCGATCGCCCACCGCGCGCATGTGATCGCGATTTGGAATATCAAGCACTTGCGACCCCGGAATGACTTCCGCAAGCCGGGACGCCGAGCCTGCGATGTCGTCGGTCGTGCCCACTGCGATCAGCGTCGGAACGGCAATCGCGGCCGCTTCGTCGCGTGTCATCAGCCGCCGGCTACCGCGCAGGCACGCCGCAAGCGCCCTCCGATCCGAGCGGGTCTGATCTGCAAACGCACGAAACGTCCGGCCGACCGGATCGGTGACGTCGTCGAGCGATGCCGCTTCCAGCGCCGAGGCGACGTTCTCACCCGGCCCGCCCCCTTCGATCAAACCCATGCCGATGCCGCCGAGGATAATGTTGCGCAGGCGCTCCGGACTGCGCTGGCCGAGATAGGCGGTGATGCGTCCTCCCATCGAGTAACCCATCATATCGGCGCGTTCGATGTTCAGATGATCCATCAGCGCGCGCACGTCACCGGCCATGGTGCCGATGTGATAGTCCTCGGAGTCGTACAGCTTGGTGGACTCACCATGCCCGCGCAGATCGAGCGCGATGACACGGCGTCCCGCCTTGGTCAGTGTCGACGTCCATCCGGGATAGGCCCAGTTCACATTCTTGCTCGACGCAAAGCCGTGCACGAGGACGATCGGATCGCCCTCTCCTTCATCGAGGTACGAAAGCTCAACGGAGCCGTTTTTAAAACTCGGCATCTTGTCGTCCAATGTTCGTGGGAAGTGATGTGGCCGGAGCGGCCCGCGATGCGAGGCGTGAAGTTTACCCGGATGCAGCCAACAAGGCCAGTCTACTGCTTCGTCATTGCGAGGAGCACTTGCGACGAAGCAATCCAGCCTTGTTTTATAAGAGTAGATTGGAGTGGATTGCTTCGCTTCGCTCGCAATGACGAGGCGTTACAACTGAGCCTCAGCAAGCTCGCGCCGCGCGCGTTTGAGTTTGGAGCGTTGAATCCATGACAGCGTCAGCCTTTCGGTCGTCGCCTTGATCGAGGTGATAAATCCGAACAGCGCCAGCAATGCGGCAAACACCCACCACGCCAGATTGAATGCGCCGGCGGTCAGCAGCAGCGCGCCGCGGCCGAGAATTTTCACAAGGGCGCGGGTCTGGCTGCCTTTGGATTCCGCGAGCTTTGCAGCGCGCGCGACATCCTTCGGCCCGTCGGCGATGCGCAGCACGTCGAGCGCGCCTTTGGTGCCCGCCTTCTCGCTGACGCGGCCGACATCCTTGGCGAGACGAACCAGAGCGCCCGCCTTCTCCGCCTTGAACGCGGCCTTCACCGCGCTGATGGTCTGGCCGGGACGCGCGATCGATGCGGTCGCGACCGCCTGTTGCAGCATCGGCGCATCGACCACGCCGCGCGCAGAGCGCCCCGCCCATTCGGTGAGGCCCGCGCCGAGCCGGCCCACCTTGCGCGCGTCCTTCACCATCGACAGCCCGGCACGCACCGGCGTCGCGCCACCGGCCGAAACGTATGTCGCCGCCGTTACCAACAGGCCGACGCTCGCCAGCCCGAGCACCAACTGATCGGCGTTCTCGCCCGTCGCAAGCCGCTTGCCCTCGCGCACCACATCGCGGATGTCGCCGAACACGAACAGGTCGCCGGCGACCGTGCCGGAGAGGCTCGCCACATCGTCCGCCTCGCCGGTCACGAAGCCGGTGGCAAAGCGCCGCGCCGTACTGGCGGTGGAATTCTCGTCAGTGACCGCGGCATCGACCCTCGCCGCCAATCCGGACGGCAGCGCGACGCCCCTGTCCTGCGCCAGATCGGTGAAGCTTTTGGCCAGATCGGCGTCGTTGTCCGCGAGCGCCTGCGCGGCGCCCTGCCCGATGGCCGCGGCATTCGTTCGCAAGGCGGAATTGACCTGGATGTCCGACAACTGGGCCGGGTCGTCCTGAGCCAGCAGCAGGGCGGAGGCCTCGCGCGCATGGGGCCACAGCGCGGCAAATGCCGCCGCAGAAGCAGCCGCGCCCGCGAGGGTCAAACCGATGCGCCAGAAACCCTTCATACGGACAATAACCCCTGAATGTCCCGCCGGTTCGAGACCATGACTGGCCGATGACATGGTGTGCCGTTTTTCGGACACAACCTCCCCAACGAAAGAAGGGCTTTCCCAAGGCGGCAGGATTGTGTCGAATTCACATGCTGACTTCTGCGGCGAATTGGACGAATCCGATGCCGCAATCTAGGAATAAGCTGTATCGCTCGGTATGCTGCAAGGCAGCGACTGCGTCGTCGCTGTGCGTGCTGGGGTATGGGCAAAGACGCACCAGACTAGGATTGGGGTAGGATTGTTATGGCGGATCACGTCGTCCCTCACTTTCATAACGATGCGGGCGTGGCCATCATCGAAATCGGCTCTCGGGAGTTCATGTGCGTGGGTGCGAATCCCCCGTTCGATCATCCCCACGTCTTCCTCGATCTCGGCGACGACAACGAAATCATCTGCCCGTACTGCTCGACGCTGTACCGCTACGCCACCGATCTGAAGGCCGGCGAAGCCCGCCCGCCCGAATGCGTGCTGAAAGACAAGGTCGCCTAAAAAGCCTGTGGCCGATTCGCGCACCATCGTTGTCGCTGGTGCGGGTATTGGGGGACTGACGGCTGCGCTGGCGCTGGCCGCGCGCGGCTTCCGCGTCATCATTCTTGAGCGTGCAGAAAAGCTTCAGGAAGCCGGCGCGGGCCTCCAGCTTTCTCCGAATGCCAGCCGCATCCTGATCGATCTCGGTCTTGAGCCCGCGCTCGCGCCGCATGTGATCGCACCCGACTCGATCAGCATCATGACCGCCCGCACCGGCAAGGAGATCGGCCGGATTCCGCTCGGCGAAGCCGCCACATTCCGCTACGGCGCGCCGTACTGGATCGTCCGCCGGGCCGACCTTCAGGCCGCGCTGGTGGCGAGGGTCACGAGCCATCCCGATATCGACCTGCGGCTCGGCGCACAGTTCGAGGACGTCGCCGTCTATCCGAAAGGCGTCACCGTCGTTCAGCGGCGGGGCACGGCGCGGCAGCAGGAGCAGGCACTGGCGCTGATCGGCGCCGACGGCGTCTGGTCCAGCGTGCGGCATCAGATTTTCCCCGAAGCTCAGCCGCAGTTCACCGGCAGCATCGCATGGCGCGGCACGGTGGACGCGACGCAGTTGCCGCGCGGCTTCAACACGCAGCGCGTGCAGCTCTGGATGGGTACGAACGCGCATCTGGTCGCCTATCCGATGTCGGGCGGCAAGCGCATCAACGTCGTCGCGATCATCTCGGGCAAGTGGAACAGGCCGGGCTGGAGCGAGCCCGGCGATGTGGTCGAGATCGCCAATCAGTTCTCAGCGCCGCGATGGCCGATCGCCGCGCGCATGATGATCGGCGCGGTCGACGGCTGGCGCAAATGGGCGCTGTTCGCCATGCGGGACGGCGGCGCCTGGAACAAGGGACCGATTGCATTGCTGGGCGACGCCTCGCACGCGATGCTGCCGTTCGCCGCGCAGGGCGCCGGCATGGCGATCGAGGATGCCGCGGTGATCGCGAAATGCCTTGAAAGCTCGCCGACCAATCCAACGGCGGCGTTCGCCCAATACGCCCGCCTGCGCGCGCCGCGCGTGACGCGGGCGCAGCGCACGGCGCGCAAGAACGGCCAGAGGTATCATCTCGGCGGGCCGGTCGGCTTCGCGCGCGATCAGGTCATCAGGGTGCTGGGCGGATCGCGGCTGCTGTCTCAGCAGGACTGGATCTACGACTGGCGCATGTCGTGATGCGCCGGCGAAGCGGCAAAGATCAGCGCTTGCGTTTGGGCGGCGCAGCCGGAGCTGCTGCGGGCTTGGCAACCTCGGCGCTGCAATTGTCGCGTGCTATTCTCGCATCGAGATCGTCGCGCTGGGCGCGCTGGGCGCGATAATCCGTCTGATACGCAAGTCCCGAAACCAGCGCTCCGCCTGCTCCGGTCTCCGCTTTCGCCATCAGCCCTTCCAGTTCGACCACGCGATTGTTCACGTCCCTGCGGGTGGAGACGAGCTGCTGGCAATTGTAGAGTTCGTACTTGGCCGGATCGAGAAACACACTCGACCCGAAGCCTCCCTCGCCCGGGCTCGCGCAAGCGCCGAGGCCCATCGCAACCGCGCCAAGGACGGCCATGCGTGAAACGCCGCCCGGCTGCCGTCGCGCCCATATGTTGCTCATGGCTTCAGTCATCCGCGTCTGTTGTCTCATCGGGGTCGTGTTGCGGGTCTTCATGTTGAATTTGTGGTGGGCGTTGGCGGCCGCCGCACCGGTAAAGTGCGGCCATCTTGATGAATTCCAGACGCGTATGAATCAAGGCGCTTGTAGCATTAGTTATTCATAACTATCAGCTATGGCTTGATAATTCATTCATTGGTCAACACGTGCAGATTCCCTCATCCCCTCTGTCGGCGACGCCGGTGGCTGTTGCCCCGTGGCGCAGGCCTTTCCACGTATGGCTGGACGGGATCGAGAAGGAATGGGCCATCCCCGCCCTGCTCGCGGCGTTTGTTGCGGTCTGGATGCTGTATTTCAGCATCGCCTATATCGCGGGCGACCTGCATCCGGACGTTCTCGAAGCCTGGTCGGTCGGCCGCACACTGTCTTGGGGCAGCGGAAAACATCCGCCGCTGATGGGCTGGTTCACCCATGCATGGACCCTGATTTTCCCGACAACCGACTGGTCGCTTCAACTGCTCGCGATGGTCAACGCCGCCGTCGCGCTCTGGGCGGTCGACCTGATCGCACGGCGATATGTGCGCGGCGACAAACGGGCCATCGTCATTCTTCTGCTGATGCTGCTGCCGGCCTATCAGTTTCATGCGCAGCGGTTTAACGCCAACACCGTGCTGCTGGCGGTCTGGCCGCTCGCGACGTACTGCTTCCTGCGCTCGTTCGAGACGCGGGCGCTGCTCTGGTCGGTGGCGACCGGCGTGCTGTGCGCCGTTGCGATGCTCGGCAAGTATTACTCCGTCTTCCTGATCGCCGGCTTTATCGTCGCAGCGATCGCGCACCCGCAGCGGCGGGCCTATCTCACCTCAAAGGCGCCTTGGGTATCCACCATTGCGGGACTGATCGCGCTCGCACCACACCTGCATTGGCTCGCGACCACAGGCGCGATGCCGTTCCAGTACGCGATAAGCGAACATTCCGGCTGGACGTTCTCCGGCATGCTCTGGGAAGTCGCGATGTTCTTCGCCGGAATTGTCGGCTATCTCGCCATTCCGGCAGTCGCTCTCTTGCTCATGATCCGGGCCGACCTGCGAAATTTCGCCGCCAATCTGCGCCAGCTCGATTCCGGGCTCGTGCTGCTCGCCATCATTTTCGCGGCAACAATCATCCTGCCGGCCATTGTCGCGATCATCCTTGTCACCGATCTGCCGCCGCTTTGGAATCTCCAAGGGTTGTTCTTCGCCGCGATCATCGCAGTGTGCTGCACGCGCTTCAGCATCGATCGTTTCGACACCGTCAACCTGACAGTGGCCGTCATCGCGCTGTGCTTCGGCGCAATCGCCGCCGCGCCGTTCTACGCCTCCTATCGCAACACGCATCCGTTCGAAATGCGCCGGAATTTTCTAAGTCTGGCGGCCAATGAACTGACGAAGCGATGGGAAGACACCTATGACATGCCGCTGAAGCGGATCAGCGGAAGCGACCCGCTCGCTTTCGCGATGGCTTTCTACAGCCCGATGCATCCGGCCTACAGCCGGCCGTTCCGTCTTCAGGATCAATGGCCGATCCCGAAACGCGCGCTTCAGAACGGCTGGGCCGCGATGTGCTTCTCGGACGAGGGCGCGTGCCTGTCCTGGCTTCAGCAGGTCCATGATACCGCGCCAAGCGGCCGGCGCATCGCGTTCACCATTCAAAGCAGGCTGTGGGGCGTTCCCGGCGTGGAAGCGCAAGTGATCGCATTGATGGTGCCGCCGCAGGCCGGGCGCCCTGCGCCACCGCCGTCACCGCTGCACGAAGAGCGGCCCGTAGAGGATTTCAGCTCCAGCCGGCGCGCGCCCTTCTAGCAGAAGGGCTGCACAGCGTAGCGGCGTCAGAGCGTTTCCTGCTTGTGGCCACATTCCTTGCAGGTGAACGCCGCGCGCTTGGTGCCCTTCTCCGCGGTGACGCGGTTGGCCTTGCCGCACTTGCCGCAGGTGGCCTCGAAGCGCGTGTTGCCCTGCTTGACCACGAGAGCCTTGCGTTCCATCGCCTCGCGCACCAGCCGTTCGGTCTCTTCGCGCAGGGCTTGCTTGTCCACCATTGTCAGTCCTTCGATCGGCGGTCAGGAGGTCAGATAGATTCCCCCCGGCACATTTAACGGTGCCTGCCCTCGTTTAACAAACCATATCCGTCAGCAATGCGGCGAAATCGCCACTGTCCCGTTCCGCCCGGCCGAACCGTCAGCACCGGACCATTCGCGTCGACCTCAGTCCTGCTGTTGCTCATGGTGCCGTTGTGACTTTTCCATTTCAGCGAAACGGAGCTGCCCCACACCTTGCAGTCATAAACGCCGCCCAGCGAACTTCTGAAAATCAGCCAGCCGAAACTTTCATCGATCTGGCGCGGTGGTTGCGGCAGGTTGAAATAGGATTGCACGCTCGCCTGACAGACCAGCGCCGCCGGCCATTCACTTCCCTGACCGCGGGCGATCATTGGGATAAAAAGAGTCGGGGCAAATATTACAGAGGCAAGCAATGCGCGTACGGCAGTTCTGAAAAACACGTTCGTATCCTGCAATATCGCTTCGACGGAGCGGTAATCTTATGTGCTGGTGCGGACGGCGGGAATCGAACCCGCACGACGTTGCCATCGAGGGATTTTAAGTCCCTTGCGTCTACCAATTCCGCCACGTCCGCGCGCGCGGGTTGTAACATCGCGCGGGGTGCGGCTGAAAGCCCGGTTTGTGACGCAAAACGCGCGTGCCGGGGACAATATCGCCGGAATCCGGGCACCCGGAATCGATGATCGAGCGCTCTGAAACGCTCTCCGCAACGCCGCTCCGGCGCGCGCGAATGCAAAAAACATAGGCATGGCAGGCCTCAATCGCATGTCGTGCGGCGAAAAGACCTACCGAATTTCACACCGCCGATTTGCACGGCTCGCGTTTGACGGTACAAATGCCGGGCCGGACGGATCGTCGCGAACAGCGCCTTCAGGAGCTTTCGCGAACTGGAATTTAGGGGTGTGATTCGTCATGCGCTGCCTCGTGGTTGCCGACCTGCATTACGCCCTGCCGCAGTTCGACTGGGTGCTCAGCATCGCGCCGCGGTTCGATGTGGTGATCATCGCAGGCGATGCGCTCGACATCGGATCGATTGTCGATTTCCGCGCCCAGATCGTCGTCGTGCGGAAATATCTCGAACGTCTCGCCAGCAAGACGCGCGTGATTCTCTGCTCGGGCAATCACGATCTCGACGAACGCGACGAGGCCGGCGAGCGAATCTCGCGCTGGATCGGCGATCTCGGCAATCTCGGCATTGCCCATGACGGCGAGAGCCTGACCATCGGCGATACCTTCTTCACGGTCTGCCCGTGGTGGGATGGCCCGCGCGTCAAGGAGCAGATCGGCATGCAGCTCGAGGAAGCCGCCGCCGCGCATCGCGGCCGCTGGATCTGGATTCATCACGCGCCGGCCGCGAACTCGCCGACAAGCTGGGGCGGCGCGCGCACCTTCGGCGATGCGGAGCTTGTGCAGTGGATCGAGAGCTACAGGCCGGACATCGTGCTGTCGGGCCATGTGCACCAGTCACCGTTCGTCAAGGACGGCTCCTGGTTCGACCGGATCGGCGATACATGGGTCTTCAATATGGGGCAACAATTCGGACCGACGCCCGCGCACATCGTGCTCGATCTGGACAGCAACAGGGCCTACTGGTTTTCGGCGGCAGGCGAACAGTCGATCGACCTCGGCAAGCCGCTGCGGCGGCCCGCGGACACCGTCGAAGCATTTCCGGAATGGCTTATAGCCGGGAGTCAGGCAGCGGCTCAGGCTGGCGGTCCGATCCCGGCGACGACGCATCCGGAGACAGGTTGACCAGACTTTCAAGCACATCGCCGACCATCGACAGATGATTGTCGTGGTCGGCATACTGCCGCTTGATGTCGGCGAGATACGTTGTCGCCGCATTGAGCCTGTGCGCAAGAAGCTGCGCGACAAGAAGCGCGACCGCAGGTTGTGCCCGCAGGAACGCAGCGGCGTCATCGAACTGATAAACTTTCGAGGCCACCGTGGCGCGCACCGTCGCGGTATGCGGCTGGCCCAGCAGCACCGACATTTCGCCGAGGATGGCGCCAGGCTGGGTGACGGTGGCGACCACCGTTTCGCCCTTCAGAACATTGAGCCGGCCGCTCAGCAGAACATAGAGCCGCCCGGTGGTCTCTCCTTCCCGGATCAGCAGCGCATCGGCAGGAAGCGACGTTTCCTGCCCTCCAACGCAATGTTCAAGAACCGCGCGCATTCCGGTCTCCATCCCGATCGCAGCAAGGCTAAGCCCCGCCGTTTAAAACGTCCATCGCATAGTGGCGTCCCGTCTGCGCAAATTGCCAGCACTTGAGGAGACGCGCTAGGATGGCCTTTCAAACGGCATTAACAAAAAGAAACCAGCGGGAGAGAAAGCGTCGATGGCTTATCAGCAGATCAAATACGAGGTTCAGGACCATATCCTGACCATCACGCTGAACCGTCCGGACAAGATGAATGCGTTCACGCATGTCATGATGGACGAACTGATCGCAGCGTTCGATGCCGCCGACGCCGACGACAACGTCCGCGCCATCATCGTGACCGGCGCGGGACGCGCGTTCTGCGCGGGCGCTGATCTTTCGGAAGGCGGTGCGACATTCGACCGGGCCGCGCGGTCCGATCGCAAGACTGCGCCGCTGCGCCCGAACGGCGAAGTCGAATGGAGCGACGATGCGGTGCGCGACGGCGGCGGGCGTGTGACGCTGCGCATCTTCAAGTGCCTGAAGCCCGTGATCGGCGCGATCAACGGCGCGGCGGTCGGCATCGGCGTCACCATGCAGCTTCCGATGGACATTCGCATCGCCTCGGTCGATGCGCGGTTCGGCTTCGTGTTCGCCCGGCGTGGCATCGTGCCGGAAGCGGCATCGAGCTGGTTCCTGCCGCGCATTGTCGGCATCTCGCAGGCGCTGGAATGGTGTTATTCCGGCCGCGTGTTTCCAGCCGATGAAGCCCTCGCCGGCCGCCTCGTCAGCAAGGTCGTGCCCGCGGATGAGTTAATCACCACGGCCCGCGCCATCGCGCGCGAGATCGTGGAGAACGCCGCGCCGGTGTCGATCGCGCTGATCCGCCAGCAGATGTGGCGCATGCTGGGCGCGGACGATCCGATGGAGGCCCACAAGGTCGACAGCCGCGGCATCTATTCGCGCGGCCAGTCTGCCGACGTGCGCGAAGGCGTGATGTCATTCCTGGAAAAGCGGCCCGCGAAATTCGTGCAGACTGTGTCGAAGGACATGCCGTCGTATTTCCCGTGGTGGACCGAGCGGGAATACAAGTAGAGGCCTACCGCATCGTCAGCACCACGCGTCCGATGGCGCGGCGGTCCATCAGCAGTCGCATCGCCGCCGCGTAATCTTCGAGCGGCAGGCGATGCGAAATGTTGGGGCTGATGCCGCGCTCGTTCGCAAGACGCGTGAGATCCTGCTGGCGCGCAACGCCGAGCGCCGGGTTCTTGCGCACCGCCTCCCCCGCCCGCACGCCGAGCACGCTGGCGCCTTTAATGAGCAAGAGATTGGTCTTCGCCACGCCGACGCCGCCGGTGAAGCCGATCACCAGGAGGCGCGCACCCCACGCGATGCACCGCAGGCTGTCCTCGAAAATCTCGCCGCCCACCGGATCGAACACCACGTCGACGCCGCGTCCATCGGTGATGCGCTTCACCGCATCCTTGAACGGCTCGCGGCCGTAGAGCACGCCATGATCCGCGCCGCGCTGCTTCGCGACCCCCAGCTTCTCCTCGCTTGAGGCGCACGCGATCACAGTCGCGCCGAACACCTTGCCAAGCTCAACAGCGGCGAGGCCGACGCCGCCGCCCGCGCCATGCACAAGCAGCACCTCGCCCGGCTTGATCTGCGCGCGATCATGCAGCCCATGCCAGGCCGTGCCGTGCGCGGCGAAGAAGGCCGCGCCCTGCGCGTAGTCGAACGCCGCAGGCAGCGGCACGAGCTGATCGGGCGTCACAACGATCTCGTCGGCATAGCAGCCGAACCGCGCCTTCACGATCACCTTGTCGCCTACATTGATGCCATCTGCACCCGCGATCTCGATCACCTCGCCGGCCGCTTCCATCCCCGGCGTGAACGGCAGCGGCGGCTTGAGCTGATACTCCCCCGCCGCCATCAGGATGTCGGGAAAATTCAGTCCCGCCGCATGGATCGCGATGCGCACCTGACCCGGTGCCAGCGCGGCACGTGGGACATCTTCCAGCTTCAGGGATTCAGGCGGCCCGAGTTCGCGGCAGACAACGGCGCGCGGCATTCAATTGATCCTTATCTGCAATAACGATGCGATGTGTGCTTCACCTCTCCCCGTGGGGGAGAGGTCGGATTGCGCAGCAATCCGGGTGAGGGGGTTCGAATTTCATTTCAGGCATCCAGCCCCCTCACCCCACCCCTCTCCCCGACGGGGAGAGGGAACGCATCACGCCCGCGTCCTGATCCGTACCATCCGCCAGGACAACAGCAATTACGCCGTCGCCTTCATCTCGAGCAGCTTGGCGTGGATCAGCGGCAGCCGGTCGTTGCCGAAGTACATGTCGGTCTTGTCGAGATAGATCGTCGGCGAACCGAATGCGCCGCGCGCGATGGCTTCGTCGGTATTGGCCTTGAGCTGATCCTTGACGGACTGCTCGCCGATCCCTGCGAAAAATTTTTGCGGATCGATGCCGACACGTTCGCAGATTTTCGTCAGCACCTCGTCCTTCGAGATGTCCTGATCGTCGCCCCAATAGGCTTCGAACACCGCCGTCGCATAAGGAACGAGCTTGTCCGGCGCGGTCTGCTGGACCCAGACGCACCCGCGCATCGACTTGACCGCGTTCACCGGAAATATCGTCGGCGGCATGGTGATCTTGATGCCGGCGAGCCGGGCCCAGTCCTGCATGTCCTTGGCGGTGTAAGCCTGTTTCGCGGGCACCGGATTGGCGCGCGTCTCATACATCGCCTTGTTGACGGTGTTGAAGATTCCGCCGACCAGAATCGGCCGCCATGTGATCGGCGCGCCAAGCTCCTTCGCCATCGGCTGGATGTTGGTGAACGCGAGATAGGTCCACGGGCTGGAACAGTCGAAGAAGAACTCGATCATGATGGCGTTTCCTTATGTTGTGCGCCTGACGTCGCACGATTCTCGTTATCGCTCCCTCTCCCCGCTTGCGGGGAGAGGGTTGGGGTGAGGGGCAACTTCACAATACGATGCCGGCCCCTCACCCGCTCGCGTTGCTCGCGACCTCTCCCCGTAAAACGGGGAGAGGTTGAAAATCACTGCGCCTGCTGCGCGGTCTTGCCGAACATGTTCTTGCGCTGCTCCTCGGTGAAGGGCGTCTTGTCGAACTTGCCGACGGACAGCCCCTTCTGCACCTCCGGCCGCGCGCGCACGGTCGCATACCAGCGCTTGAGGTTCGGAAAGTCGTCAAACGTGAACCCCTGCGCCTTGTGGGTCATGGTCCAGGGAAAGCAGGCGATGTCGGCGATGGAATACTCCTCGCCCGCGACATAGGCGCCGGTCCGGCCAAGCTGCCGGTCGAGCACGGCATACAGTCGCGCGGCCTCGTCGCGGTAGCGCTCGATGGCATAGGGAATCTTCTCCGGCGCATAGAGCGCGAAGTGCCCATGCTGGCCGAGCATCGGGCCAAGCCCGCCCATCTGCCACATCACCCACTGGATCACCTTGAAGCGCCCGCGCACATCCTGCGGCAGGAAGCGCCCGGTCTTCTCGGCCAGATAGATCAGGATCGCGCCGGTCTCGAACATCGGGATCGGCTCACGCCCGTCGGCGGGTGCGCGGTCGATGATCGCGGGAATGCGGTTGTTCGGGCTGATCGCGAGGAATTCCGGCTTGAACTGCTCGCCGGTGCGGATGTTCACCGGAAACACCGTATAAGGCAGCCCGAGTTCCTCCAGCATGATCGAGATTTTCCACCCGTTGGGTGTCGGCGCATAATAGAGATCGATCATGAGATGTCCGCGAGTGAGGAACAGCCGGAAGAGCGAGGCACGATCCTAACTCTCGCTTGAGAGACACGCTACCTTAGAACTCACGCATGGCCGCGATGCGCTCCCTCTCCCCGCTTTGCGGGGAGAGGGTTGGGGTGAGGGGCAAATCTTTCGCGCTGCACGCTCGCCCCTCACCCGGATCGTTTCACGATCCGACCTCTCCCCGTAAGAACGGGGAGAGGTGGAGCACGCGAATAGCTTGTATGCCAGGCCCCGGACATGGCAGATAGGCACCCAGCCAAGCAAACAATAAGAATGGAAGCGTCCTATGCTGTTTCAAACGACCATCGCCGGTTCATTGCCGAAGCCCGACTGGCTGGCCGAGCCCAATACGCTGTGGGCGCCGTGGAAGCTCAAGGGCGCGGAACTGGCCAGCGCCAAGCGCGATGCGACGCTGCTCTGGGTGAAAATCCAGGAAGACGCCGGCATCGATCTGGTCACCGACGGCGAGCAGGCGCGGCAGCATTTCGTCCACGGCTTTCTCGAACGCGTCGAGGGCATCGATTTCGCCCACAAGGTCGAAATGGGAATCCGCAAGGACCGTTATAAGGCGATGGTGCCGCAGGTGGTCGCGCCGCTGAAACTGAAAGGCCGCGTCCACGATCTCGAGGCCCGCGCCGCGCGGGGGCATACCACGCGCAAGCTGAAATTCACTCTGCCCGGTCCGATGACCATCATCGACACGCTGGCCGACAATTATTACGGCGACCGCGTGAAGATGGCGTTCGCCTTCGCAGAACTGCTCAATCAGGAAGCCAAGGCCTTGCAGGCCGACGGCGTCGACATGATCCAGTTCGACGAACCCGCGTTCAATGTCTTCATGGATGAAGTGAACGACTGGGGCATCGAAGCGCTGACGCGCGCCGCCGCCGGCCTCACCTGCAAGACCGCCGTCCACATCTGCTACGGCTACGGCATCAAGGCCAACACCGACTGGAAGGAATCGCTCGGCGCCGAATGGCGGCAATACGAACAGATCTTCCCGGCCATCGACAAGAGCCCGATCCAGCAGGTCGCCATCGAGTGCCGTAACTCGCATGTGCCGCTGGAACTGCTCGCGCTGCTCAAAGGCAAAATCGTGCAGGCCGGCGTGATCGACGTCGCCAGCGACATTGTCGAGACGCCGGACGATGTGGTGAAGACCATCGAGGCTGTGATGAAGTTCGTGCCGAAGGAAAACATCGTCGCGACCACGAACTGCGGCATGGCGCCGATGCGGCGCGACATCGCGGAAGCCAAGCTGCGCGCGCTCGGTGCGGGCGCGAAGCTCGCGCGGCAGAAACTGGGGTAACTTTTACAGACCTGGCACCGACAGCGGAGGTGGTCTCATGACAATCGTGTACCGGCCCGCCCAGACGCAAGATCTCGAGCGGGCCGATGCGCTGGTGGTCGGCAGCATCAACGATCTGACCGGGCGGCACGGATTCGGCGCGATTGCCAGCACCCACCCGCCGCACTTTCAGATGTTCTCGCTGCGGGACGATTCGGCCGGCCTGTGGGTCGCCGAAGACAACAATAACATCGTCGGCTTTGCCTGGAGCTGGGTTTGCGGCGATCTGTGGTTTCTCGCCCAGTTGTTTGTCTCGCCTGACCGTCAGGGCGCCGGCATCGGCGATGAACTGATCAGACGCACCTTCGCGCACGCGCAGGCCGCCGGTGCGACGCGCAGGGCGCTGATCACGTTCAGCTTCAACACGGTGTCGCAAGGTCTCTATATCCGGCATGGCCTGCTCCCGGGATTTCCGATCTACATGATGTCGGTTGCCCGGGATCGTCTGATGGGCCGGCTGCAGGGCGATCAGCCGGTCTGCGTTCCGCTGGAGCAGACCGACGCCCGGATGCGGGCGCTCGCGGAGATCGATATCGCTGCGCTCGGCGTCTCACGCGAAAAGCACCACCGGTTTCTGATGAGCGACAGCGCGACGCGCGGCGTGACCCTTCACGACGGGGACAGGTGCCTCGGCTACGCCTACGTCAGCGCGAGCGGTCATGTCGGCCCTCTCGCGGTGACCAAGCCTGAAAGCCTCGGCCCCGCCTTCAGAGCCGCGGTGAACCTCGCGCTTGAGGGCGGCTCGCCGCAGGTTTCGGCGTTTATCCCCGGCACCGCCGACGCATGTCTTCAGATCGCCACCGACAGCCGGATGCGCATCACATTGCCCATGGTCCTGATGGCAACGCGAAATGTCGGCGACTGGGCTCGGTATATGCCGCGCAATCCAGGCTTCATGTGACTATCCGCGCGCCAGATCCAGCAACTGATCCTTTTCAGGAGTTGGCGGCCGCGCGCGCCCCGCGCCCCGCCGGCTGCGATATGTAACCAGCGCGATGGTGATCCAGGTCGCATGGAAGATCAGCCCGGCAAACAGCACAAGCTGGCCGGGGATCGGCCCGACGGTTGCCCGCGCGAACAGTTCGTGCAGCGAGGCGACAGGCTCCGGATGGATCAGAAGCTTTCCGAGATAGGCGGTGACCTGGATCGCGAAAATCCAGCAGTAGTTGTTGCGAAGCCTCCGGCCGACCGCCTCGAGGTAACTGATGTGCAGGTTGGGCGCCTTGTAATCCTGATAGAGAATCTCGTTCCAGCCATTCGCGGTCTGGACGCCCTCGCCCCTGAGAATGGGCCCGAAGAACTGCACCTCAAGCACATGCGCCCGCATGCGCCAGAAATCGAAGAAGCGGTAACGCCGCGCTTCGATGAACAGGAACGTGGCGACCAGAAGCCCCACCAGCACCAGCGGCAGAGGCGACGCATGCTCGCTGCTGAACGTCAGGGACAGCGCAATGCCGGTGGTCAGGACCGCCCAATTAGTGGTGGCATCGAGCCTCGTGCGCCAGACCGTGCTGCGGTAAAGTTCGCCGCGATACAGATGTGACAGCGCGGTGATATCGGAGGAGTCGAACGCGCGTTTGTTTTCGATCATGCTGCCGGTCATGGTCCCGATCCTCCACATCCAGATCATCGATGATCGCAGATTATGAGGTCGGCGGGTGAGGTTCCAGCGTGTTCGGTCGTTGCAGCGCACTACGCCGCGCGATCCCGCCTTCTCCCTCTCCCCGCCTGCGGGGAGAAGTCAAACGAGTCTACGCCGCCCCGTCCTTGATCGGCGGCAGATACGACAGTCCCGTGTCCCACGGAAAGAAGATCCAGGTGTCCTGCGAGACTTCCGTGATGAACGTATCGACCAGCGGCTTGCCCATGGGCTTGGCATAGACCGCGGCGATGTGCGCCTGCGGCACCAGATCGCGCACGATGCGCGCGGTCTTGCCGGTGTCCACGAGGTCTTCGACCACCAGCAACCCCTTGCCGGTGCCGCCGCCGAGCCGCGACACCGCGTCGGAAATGCCCTTAAGGACGGTCGGCTCACTCACCTGCGAGGTGTGGCTGTAGCTCGACACGCACAGCGTATCGATGACGCGGATGCCGAGCTCGCGCGCGATCACCGCCGCTGGCACAAGGCCGCCGCGCGTGACTGCGATCATGGCTTCAAACGGCCCCGCCCCGCTCAGCCGCCATGCCAGCGCCCGCGCATCGCGGTGAAACTGGTCCCACGACACCGGGAACGGTTTGCGCGCGCCCTCGTCACTCATCGTCGATCTCCCCTTCACCTCTCCCGTGGGGAGAGGTCGGATTGCGAAGCAATCCGGGTGAGGGCGTACGCTCTCTCGACAAATCGAGCCCCCTCACCCCAACCCTCTCCCCGCCGGGGAGAGGGAGTGCGCTCTCGGACCTGACGGCTCCCGCCATCACAACGCGATCTTACGAAACAGCGACGTCGCATTGGCGGTCGCCACCAGCTTGTCATCCTGAAACAGCTCGCCGGCAAGATGGAATATCTCCTTGCCGCGCATCGTCACACGTCCAAAGCCCTTGAGCTTGCCGATCTTCGCCGGACGATGAAACTGGACATTGAGCGCGAGCGTCGGCGCGAACTCTCCGACGTTCATCATGGTTGCGGACGCGAGCCCCATGCAATCGTCCAGCATCGCGGACAGGAAACCGCCCTGCACGATGCCGATGGGATTGGCGAACTCCGGCTTGCCGTCGAACCCCAGTTCCACGGTATGCGCATCCAGATCGTAAGCGATGATTTCAAGGCCCAGCGTCTTGGCGCATTCCGGCGGCGGAAGCTTCCCCGCGGCGATGGCCTCGAAAAATCGCTCGCTCATATTTTGGCGACCTTGAGGTTTGCCAGCATGGCTTCGACGTCCGTCATCGCCGCGCGCAGCTTGGCCTCATCGCGCGAGCGCACAACGACATTGGTGTTCGGCTTGCCGTTCTCGTCGAGGAACGGATAGCTGCCGATGCTGGTATCGGGATGCGCTTCCTGGATGGCGCGCAGCGGCGTGCCGATGTCGCCTTCCCGCGCATTGGCGCGCACCGACTCCGACAGCATCCGCACGCCGGATTTCAGCTTCGGCGAGACGATGTCCATCATCGCCTGCATGATCGAGGGCACGCCGGCCATCACAATGACATTTCCGATTTTGAAGCCTGGCGCGAGGATGGTCGCGCTCGAAATCAGCTCCGCCCCGTCCGGGATGCGCGCCATCCGCAGCCGCGCCTCGTTCAGGTCCGCGCCGAAGCGCTCCTTGAAGCGTGCGACAACCTCGGGGTGATGGTCGATCTTGACCCCGAACGCCTTGGCAACGCTGTCGGCGGTGATGTCGTCGTGGGTCGGGCCGATGCCGCCGGTGGTGAAGACATAGGTGTAGCGCTGGCGCAGCGAGTCGAGCGCGTAGATGATCGCGTCCTCGTCGTCGGCGACCACCCGCACTTCCTTCAGGTCGATGCCGATGTTGGTCAGGTATTCGGCGATGAAGCCGATGTTCTTGTCCTTGGTGCGCCCGGACAGGATTTCATCGCCGATCACAAGAATGCCGGCGGTGACGATCTCACTCATCTTAACTCTCCTACCTGTCCCCGAACCGGTGTGCCGGCCATCCTACCGGTACGCCCGGAACCTTGGCGTACGCAACGCATTGAAGTCACGAGCTTTTGCCGCATCCCTGGGCAACCGCCCGCCCGTTTTTCAGGCAGATCGACGCAAGGTCACGCCAATTGCCCGCAGGCAATGCATATCGCGCTGGCCCAAGCCTTGCTACCATCAGTTTGAGCAGCGGATCTGGTATCCCGCCGCAGAGAGAAGCGTTCTGGTTTATGTCAGTTGCCTTCGATGAAATGAATGGGACCGGTGGAGACCTTCGCTCCGCCTACCACGAGCTCAGCCTCTGGCTGAAGGAGACCCCTCCGGACGCGCTAGAATACCGGCGCCAGGAAGCAGAACTCTTATTCCGGCGTATCGGCATCACCTTCGCGGTCTACGGCGAGGCCGAATCCACCGAGCGGCTGATCCCGTTCGACGTCATTCCCCGGATCCTGTCCGGCAAGGAATGGACGACAATGGAAAAGGGACTGAAGCAGCGCGTGAAGGCGCTCAACATGTTCCTCGGCGACATCTATCACAACCGCGACATTCTCCGCGCCAAGATCATCCCCGACGACCTGATCTTCCAGAACCCGGTGTTTCGGCCGGAAATGAACGGGCAGGATGTCCCCCACGACGTCTATGTCCATATCGCCGGCATCGACATCGTGCGCGTCGATTCCGAGAACTTCTACGTGCTGGAAGACAATGCGCGGACGCCGTCCGGCGTGTCCTACATGCTGGAAAACCGCGAAATCATGATGCGGCTGTTTCCGGACCTGTTCGCGCGGCATCGCGTGGCGCCGGTGGAGAACTATCCCGACGAACTGCTGGCCGCCCTGCGTTCGGTCGCGCCGCTCACCTCGAAGGCCGAGCCCACCGTCGCCCTGCTGACGCCGGGCATCTACAACTCGGCCTATTACGAGCATTCGTTCCTGGCGGACAAGCTCGGCGTCGAACTGGTCGAGGGCCGCGATCTCATCGTCAAGAACGATGAGGTGTTCATGCGCACGACCGAGGGATTGAAACGCGTCGACGTGATCTATCGCCGTGTCGATGACGATTTCCTCGATCCCCTCACCTTCCGCCCCGACTCGGTGCTCGGCGTTCCCGGCCTGATGTCGGCTTACGTCGCCGGCAACGTCACGCTGGCCAATGCCGTCGGCACCGGCATCGCCGACGACAAGGCGGTCTACAGCTACATGCCGGATATCGTGAAATTCTATCTCGGCGAAGAGCCGATCCTGAAGAATGTCCCGACCTATCGCTGCCGCGAGCCGAAGGATCTGAAATACGTGCTCGACAACCTGAAGGACCTCGTAGTCAAGGAGGTCCACGGCTCCGGAGGCTACGGCATGCTGATCGGCCCCGCCGCCACCAGGGAGCAGATCGAGGCCTTCCGCGCCAAACTGATGAAGGAGCCGGAAGGCTTCATCGCCCAGCCGACGCTGGCGCTCTCCACCTGTCCGACCTGCACCGAGTCCGGCCTCGCGCCGCGTCACGTCGATCTGCGGCCGTTCGTGCTGACCGGCAAGGATCACGTGACCGTTGTGCCCGGCGGTCTGACCCGCGTGGCGCTGAAGGAAGGTTCGCTCGTGGTCAATTCCAGCCAGGGCGGCGGCACCAAAGACACCTGGATTCTCGAGTAACACATGCTGTCGCGCACCGCAGAAAGTCTGTACTGGCTGGCCCGCTACGTCGAACGGGCGGAATATCTCGCCCGTACCATCGAGGCGACGCTGCGCGCCACCGCGCTGCCCGACGCCTATGTCGGCAAGAGCAACGAATGGGAATCCGCGCTGCTCACGGCGGGCATCGATGACATCTTTTACAGGTTTCACGACGAGGCCAACGAGCGCACCGTTGTCGATTTCCTGTCGTTCTCGCCCGACAATCCGTCCTCGATCCGCAACTGCATCGAGAACGCGCGGCTGAATTCGCGCTCGGTGCGCACCGCGCTCACCAGCGAGATGTGGGACACCATCAACAGCGCGTGGATCGAACTGCATGCCTGCTGGCCCAAGGGCGCAAAGACGCGCGAGGACCTGACCAAGTTTCTTCGCTTCGTGCAGGAGACATCGCTGCGCTTCGACGGCTCCGCCTACCGCACCATGCTGCGCAACGACGCCTACTGGTTCTCGCGGCTCGGGCTGCATCTGGAACGCGCAGACAACACCGCGCGCATCCTCGACGTGAAGTATCACGTGCTGCTGCCCGAAGAAGAACATGTCGGCGGCCCGCTCGACTACTATCAGTGGACCTCGATCCTGCGGTCGGTCTCGGCGCTCACCGCCTATCACTGGGTGTATCGCGAGACGCTGAAACCGTGGCTGATCGCCGACCTGCTGATCCTGAATGAATCGCTGCCGCGCTCGCTGGCGAGCTGCTACGGCAATCTGGTGCGCAATCTCGACCAGATCGGCGTCGCCTATGGGCGCCAGGGCGCCGCACAGCGCCACGCGCGCGGCGTCCGCAACCGGCTGGAACACGCGCACATGGATGACCTGTTCCAGCGCGGGTTGCATGAATTCATCCAGGAGTTCATTGCAGACAACGCGCGTCTGGGCGATACCATTTCGAAACAGTATCTGATCTGAGTTGCCCGGAATGCAGGGCTGCATCCCGTCATTGCGATGCGTATTTGCGACAATGCAATGACAGCGTTGTGCTACTGACGCCCTTCTCACGAAACTGCGGCTTTGCCATGCGCCTGAAGATTTCCCACTCGACGACATATCGCTATGAGCCGCCGGCGACCGGCGTGATCCAGATTCTGCGCATGACGCCCGGCAGCCATGACGGACAATATGTCGCCGACTGGCAGATCGACGTCTCCACCGATACACGCCTCGACGTGCATCAGGATGCGTTCGGCAACGTCACGCATGTTCTGACCCATGGCGCGCTCTCGGACCTGACCATCCATGTCGAGGGCCTGGTCGAGACGCATGATACCGGCGGCGTGCTGCGCGGCACCGACGAGCGTTTTCCGCCGAGCCTGTTCCTGCGCGCGACGCCGCTGACCGAAGTCAACGCCGCCATGGCGAAGTTCGCCAGCGACCTCTACACCGAAGCAGCCGGAGACACGCTGGGCTTTCTCCATGCGCTGATGCTTCAGATCAACGATCACATGACATTCGATACCGATCCGACCCACGCCGGCACGTCTGCGCCGGAAGCTTTCGCACTCAAGCGCGGCGTCTGTCAGGATTACGCACACATCTTCATTGCCTGCGCGCGCAGCGCCGGTGTCCCCGCCCGCTATATCTCGGGGCATCTGCTGCGCTCGGACGGCATGATCGCGCAGGACGCCGGACATGCCTGGGCGGAGGCCCATGTCGAAAGACTCGGATGGGTCGGCTTCGACGCCGCGAACGCGATCTGCACCACCGACGCCCATGTCCGGGTCGCGGTCGGGCTCGACTATCTGAGCGCAGCCCCGACGCGCGGCACCCGCTACGGGGGCGGCACGGAAACCCTCGAAGTCGCTGTGCGGGTCGATCAGGCCGGGCGGCAGAGCCAGAGCTGACGACATTCTTGTCCCGGACGCGATGCAGCGCGAAAGCGGTGCATCGCTGAGCCGGGACCGTTACGCGCACGGTTTTGTACGGCCCCGGCTCTGCGGAGCGGCATTGCACGCCGCACCGCGTCCGGGGCACGAAAGCTCCCCGGTTGCCCCATCCCTCCCCGCCGCGTAGAAATGCGCGGTCTGGAGATTTGAACTGATGACCTATTGCTGCGGAATTCTGGTTCGTGACGGCCTTGTGATGATGGCCGACACTCGCACCAATGCGGGTCTCGACAACATCTCCACCTTCCGCAAGCTGCACATCTTCAGCAGCCCCGGCGAGCGCATCATGGCGATCGCCACCGCGGGCAATCTCGCCATCAGCCAGTCGGTGATTTCGACACTGAACGAGGGGTTCGAGGACCCGATCACCGGCGAAGTCGAGACGCTGATGAATGCGCCGACGATGTTTCAGGCGGCGCAGCGGATCGGCCGGGCGATCCGCGAGGTGCATAAACTCGAGGGCAACGCGCTGCGCGCGGAGGACATCTCGTTCGACGTGTCGTTCCTGTTCGGCGGACAGATCAAGGGCGCGCGGATGCGTCTGTTCATGATCTACACTGCCGGCAACTTCATCGAGTGCACCACCGACACACCCTACCTGCAGATCGGCGAGCACAAGTACGGCAAGCCGGTGCTCGACCGCGCGATCTCCTATGACGTCGATCTGTACGACGCGCTCAAAGTTGGTCTCGTGTCGATGGATTCGACGATGCGGTCCAATCTCGGCGTCGGCATGCCGATCGACATTCTGCTGGTGCGTCCCGACGTGCTCGATGCCGAGGTGAACTATCGCATCGAGGCGGGCGAACCGTATTTCCACGATCTGCGCTCGCGCTGGTCGGCGGCGCTGCGCGCCGCGCATCAGAGCATTCCGCGTCCGCCTTACGGTCAGAAGACCTGACGCCCGCCATACTAAAAATCAGAACAAGCCGCAGCAGCGGCGTAAAAAGGGAGAAACCAATGAAAGTCGCAATCGTCACCGGTGCGGGTTCTGGAATCGGACGCGCCTCGTCGCTGGCGCTGATGAAGGCCGGCTTCTCGGTGGTGCTGGCCGGACGGCGCAAGGATGCGCTGGAAGACACCGCGAAGGCCGGCAAGGATCTGGGCAAGAGCCTCGTCGTGCCGAGCGACATGACCGATCCGGCCTCGATCGCGGCGCTGTTCGCGAAGACCATGGACGCGTTCGGCCGCCTCGACGTGCTGTTCAACAACGCGGGCGTCGGCACGCCGCCGGTGCCGCTTGAAGATCTCAGCCTGCAGCAGTGGCAGACCACAGTGGCGACCAACCTTACCGCGCCGTTCCTCTGCACCCAGCACGCCTTCCGCATCATGAAGGACCAGACGCCGCGCGGCGGACGCATCATCAACAACGGCTCGATCTCGGCCTATGCGCCGCGTCCGTTCTCGTCGCCCTACACCGCGACCAAGCACGCCATCAGCGGCCTGACCCGCGCCACCGCGCTGGACGGCCGCGCCTATGACATCGCCTGCGGCCAGATCGACATCGGCAATGCCGCCACCGAGATGACCGAGCGCATGGCCGGCGGTGTGTTGCAGCCGCGCGGCGACACCATGGTCGAGCCGCGCATGGATGTTCAGAACGTCGCCGACGCCATCGTGTTCATGGCCACGCGCTCGCTCGACGCCAACGCGCTATTCCTCAACATCATGGCGACCAAGATGCCGTTCGTCGGACGCGGGTGAACCCAGACGGTTCTTAATCGCGCGGCGCAGTCTCAACATACTCTGTCGCCATCACCGGGCTTGTCCCGGTGATCCTCGTCTCTTTATCTTTTCCGGAGATCCAGAAAGACGTGGATGGCCGGGACAAGCCCGGCCATGACGGCGAGGAATTGAGACGCGACCCGCTCAGTGCAGCCGGAACATGCCGTCGATCGCCTTGATCTCAGCCGGCTTGATCAGCTTGGAATGCGCGACGGTGACCGAGACCAGCGGTCCCTCCAGCTTCTCCTGCCAGAAGGCGAGAAAATCCTTCAGCGCCGGAAATTTCGGGAACAGGTCGTAGTTCTGCCAGACGTAGGATTGCAGCAGCCAGTGGTGATCGGGGCGCCGGTAGAGAATTTCGGCCGTCGTCAGGCCGTAACCGGCGAGTTGCCGTTTGAAGTCCTCAGATACGTTGCCCTGAGAAACGGTAGCATTCGGGACCATCAGTACCTCCTTGGTGGAGGCGATCGGCAAACAGTGGCAACCGGTTTTGTCGAACGCGCTCGCACCCACTCTCTGTTGAGCGCGCAAGTCGCGAACCGGATTCCACGTCGCGAACAAACGCGCTGTCTGAGAATCTGACCCAATACGAAGCTTCATCACAAGCTCAAATGTTAAATAAAGTGTTATCTTTCAATGCATTAGCAGCACCTTACCGCGACTGCTGACAAGGTTGCTGCTGACAGTTCGCCGCGCCCGTGCGACTCTCGCATCCCGTCAATATGGAGCGGGGCCATGAGCCGTTTCACCGGCGAACTCACCATCACGCAGCTCGACGTCGATTGCCGAACGTGGCGGCTTGAACAGCCGCTGGTCTATGAGGTCGGCGACGAGAACTCCGGCCACGTGATCGAGGTTCACAAGCTGTTCGAGACCGACGGCGCATCGATCCCGCGTCTCTTCCAGTCATTCCTGCCGACGTGGGGCCGCTACAGCCGGGCCGCTGTGGTCCACGACTACCTTTACAACGAGCTACGCCCCGGCACCGAGCGGCACCCGGAGGCGCCGACCAGGCAGCGCGCCGACGCGATCTTTTATGAGGCGATGCAAGTCTCCGGCGTCGGTTTCTTCACCCGATGGATCATGTGGGCGGCGGTGCGCACCTTTGGTTTCCTGTCGTTGCAGGCCGCCCGCGCCATGGCCTGGAAAAACGACAAGCCGATCCCCGCCGAGGTCGCGCCCCGGCCGGAACTGGACATTGTGAGCAAGCGCAGGCGGCAGACCGGGACACCTCCGCCTCCGCCCCAATCGCCCGGAAACGAGGGGCCGGCTCCGCGTTAACGCTTGAGCAAAAATTGGCAGCCGTCAAATCAGAGTGCCAATTTTTCTGCTAAAGACCCTTGCCCGGCACCCGCCATCGGCCTATGTCCGTGTCAGTTGCGGTAGCACTCGCCTACCATGACTGCTAACATTTGAAAAAACTTAGCCTTATCAAGCTATTAGGAGGACTGCATGAAATTCCGTCCGCTTCACGACCGCGTCGTGGTCAAGCGCATCGACGCCGAAGAGAAGACCAAAGGCGGTATCATCATTCCGGACAGCGCGAAGGAAAAGCCTTCCCAGGGCGAGATCCTGTCGGTCGGTCCGGGCGGCCGCGACGAGGCCGGCAAGTTGATCCCGATCGACCTGAACGTCGGCGACATCGTCCTTTTCGGCAAGTGGTCCGGCACCGAGGTCAAGATCGACGGCCAGGAAGTGCTGATCATGAAGGAAAGCGACATCATGGGCGTCATCACCGATGGCAGCGCCAAGAAGAAGGCCGCTTAAGAGCGCCCTCTCCCACCCAGAATTCCAACTTGTCCTGACACTCAAGGAAACCCAACATGTCCGCCAAGGAAGTCAAATTCGGCGTCGAAGCCCGTGACAAGATGCTCAAGGGCGTCGACATCCTCGCCAACGCCGTGAAGGTGACGCTCGGTCCGAAGGGCCGCAACGTCGTCCTCGACAAGTCGTTCGGCGCTCCGCGTATTACCAAGGACGGCGTCACCGTCGCCAAGGACATCGAGCTTGAAGACAAGTTCGAGAACATGGGCGCGCAGATGGTCCGTGAAGTGGCCTCGAAGTCGGCAGACGCTGCCGGCGACGGCACCACCACCGCGACCGTTCTGGCCCAGGCCATCGTGAAGGAAGGCGCCAAGGCGGTTGCCGCCGGCATGAACCCGATGGATCTGAAGCGCGGCATCGACCTCGCGGTCGAAGCGGTCGTTGCAGACCTCGTCAAGAACTCCAAGAAGGTCACGTCGAACGACGAGATCGCCCAGGTCGGCACCATCTCGGCCAACGGCGACAAGGAAATCGGCGACTTCCTCGCAAAGGCCATGGCGAAGGTCGGCAACGAAGGCGTCATCACCGTTGAGGAAGCCAAGTCGCTCGACACCGAACTCGACGTCGTCGAGGGCATGCAGTTCGACCGCGGCTACATCTCGCCCTACTTCGTCACCAACGCCGACAAGATGCGCGTTGAATTCGACGACGCCTACATCCTCATCAACGAGAAGAAACTCTCCTCGCTGAACGAACTGCTTCCGCTGCTGGAAGCCGTCGTGCAGACCGGCAAGCCGCTCGTCATCGTTGCTGAAGACGTCGAAGGCGAAGCTCTCGCCACCCTCGTCGTCAACCGTCTCCGCGGCGGCCTCAAGGTTGCCGCTGTGAAGGCTCCGGGCTTCGGCGACCGCCGCAAGGCCATGCTGCAGGATATCGCGATCCTGACCGGCGGCCAGGCGATCTCGGAAGACCTCGGCATCAAGCTTGAAAACGTGACCCTGAACATGCTGGGCCGCGCCAAGAAGGTGATGATCGACAAGGAAAACACCACCATCGTCAACGGCGCCGGCAAGAAGGCCGACATCGAAGCCCGCGTTCAGCAGATCAAGGCGCAGATCGAAGAGACCACTTCGGACTACGACCGTGAGAAGCTGCAGGAGCGTCTGGCCAAGCTCGCAGGCGGCGTCGCGGTGATCCGCGTCGGCGGCGCGACCGAAGTCGAAGTGAAGGAGCGCAAGGATCGCGTTGATGACGCGATGCATGCGACCCGTGCGGCTGTTGAAGAAGGCATCGTGCCGGGCGGCGGCGTCGCCCTGCTCCGTGCCTCCGAGCAGCTCAAGCGCATCAAGACCGCGAACGACGACCAGAAGACCGGCGTCGAGATCGTCCGCAAGGCGCTCTCCGCTCCGGCCCGCCAGATCGCCATCAACGCAGGCGAAGACGGCTCGGTCATCGTCGGCAAGGTGCTCGAGAAAGAGCAGTATTCCTACGGCTTCGACTCGCAGACCGGCGAATACGGCAACCTCGTCACCAAGGGCATCATCGACCCGACCAAGGTCGTGCGTGCGGCGATCCAGAACGCAGCTTCGGTTGCGGCGCTGCTGATCACCACCGAAGCGATGATCGCTGAAGTGCCGAAGAAGGGTGGCGCCGGCGCACCGGCAATGCCGGGCGGTGGCATGGGCGGCATGGACTTCTGATCCACGCGTCTTTCGCAGTTACGAAATGCAAGAGGCCCGGAGCAATCCGGGCCTTTTCTTTTCTGTTCGCTCCGCGTTGTCATTCCGAGGGCGGCGCGGCATTCTCATTGCGCGAGAATACCCCGCGCCCCCGCCTCACAACCCGCCGCGATATTGCGTCGGCGAGCAGCCGAAGCGCGCGCGGAAGCGGCGGTTGAAATAAGTCACTTCGTTGAAGCCGCTGGCCAGCGCAATATCCGACACCTTCAGCCTGTCGAAACGCAGGTCGGAGAGCATGGCGCGCGCCTTCTGCAGGCGCAATTCCAGCACCCGTTCGGAGAACGTCTCGCCGCTTTCAAACAACAGGTCCCGCACGTAGCGGTCGGACAGCCCGAGACTCTCCGCAATTGCGGCGGGTGAGAGCGAGGGATCGGCAAAACGCGCCTCGATGATCGACAAAAGTTCACGCAGGCGGGCGGCACGCAGGCCGCGCGTCTGCGCGACCTGGGCTTCGTCGCCGCGCGCGCCCAGCGCCAGCGCGATCAGATCGGCCAGCATGGTTTCGGCATGCTGCATCAAAGGCGGCGATTCATGCACTTCATCGGCATTGAGCAGAAAATCGATGGTGTGCTCGAGGTGCCGCACAATCGGATCGCTTCTGTCGAGCGCGGTTACCGGGCGATCGTCGGCATGCGGCACGACCTTGAGAATCTGCGCGCGCGGGATCGAGGCCATCACCCATGAGGTGACGCCATCGGTGAAGCTCGAACATGGTTGCGCGATATTATAGGCCATCACGCTGCCGTTCTTCATGGCGAGATCGCGATTGCCCGCACTCCAGATTTGCGGCTTGGGGCTGCGATAAAATCCGATGTAGATGTCGTCCCGGTCATTGGCGACATGCTTGCGGGTGCGAACGTAGTGGTTCGTGGTCGTGCTGAACCGGCTGACGCCGAGATTGCCGAGCATGACATTCCTGGACGACGTCGCGAACGGCTTGTCGTCAGCGTGCTTGATCTCGGCCGCGCCGAGCTGCTCCAGCCAGATATCGCGCCACAACATGAAGCGCGCCTTGTCACTCAAATGCGCGGGAAGCTGATCCGACGAGTAATCGACCTTCGGCATGTTCGCCTGCTGTATTGCAAATGGGTTCCCTTTCCTACCACCCTACCACACGCCACCGTGAACGGCAGCGGCTGGCGACCCAACAGGTGGCACGAAAACGGGCACTCCTGCCGCATAAATCAAGCCCAGCGCCGTCGAGGTCAATCACGGCGATATGGCCCTCTGCATCGTTGTAACGGCGCAACATGGCGAACGATTTCCGCAGGCCTGCCGCCGAGTGCAATTGCTGTTCCGCCGCGTGCAAGACAGGCGAAGCGGAATCCCTCACATCACACAGCAGACGAGTACCGACTGAGAAGGCATTTCAGGATGAAGACGTTGATTGCGACCGGCGCCATTCTTTCCATCGCGGCGTTATCGCCAGCTTTGGCTGCCGACCTTCCCCTCAAGGCGCCATCGGCCAAAATTTATAGCTGGACCGGATGGTATGCCGGTCTCAATGCTGGCTATGGCTGGCAGGACAAGGATGCCGCGTTCAGTGGCGATTCCTTCGGAACGATTCCGGGCGCCGGCACGATCTTCACGGACGGGCTCGTCGACCAGTCCCTACAGGGGCCGAGCACCAATCATCCCGCCTACCGCCAGGCGTATCGCATGTCCGGATTCGCCGGCGGGGGGCAGTTTGGTTACAACTGGCAGGTCGCGCCGAGTTGGATCACCGGCTTCGAAGCCGATCTTCAATACGCGAACCTGAAGAGCAGCGCGCTTTTTGCAGCACCCGACAGTGGCGGCGGCGTGGATCTCGGCGCGACCTCCTCGCATCAGCTCAAGTGGTTCGGCACCGTACGCGCGCGCCTCGGCTATCTCATCACCGACCGGCTGCTCGCCTTCGCCACGGCGGGCCTCGCCTATGGCGAAACCAAGGGGCAGGCCGCCATCTCGATCATTCACGCCACCGGCTGGAACGTCGGCGCCGCGACAACGATCATCTGCAACGGCTTCTCGACCTGTCTTTCCGGTGCAGCCTCACAAACCTCCGCCGGGTGGACCGCAGGCGGCGGCCTTGAATATGCGATCCTGCCCAACATCACGCTGAAGGCCGAATATCTCCACATCGACCTCGGCGACCAGACGATCCGGCTGAACGTCCAGAGCCCCGCGACCGGCAACGGCTTTGCCAATGTGACCTTCAGCAATGCCTACGACATCGTGCGGGCCGGCTTGAATTTCCGCTACTAGGACGCGACCGCGCGGCTGCGAGGCATCGCAGCAGCCTATTCGTCCGCGTGCTTGAGGATGGTCTTCAGCAGCCCCGGAAAGCGCGCGTTGATGTCGGCCACGCGCACGGCGTTGCGATGCTCGACGCCCTGCTTGGTGGTGTGGATCAGGCCCGCCTCGCGCAGCACGCGGAAATGATTCGACAGCGTCGACTTCGCCATGTCCGGGCACGGCGCCGCCGCCGTACACGACATGCAATCCTTCTGGCCGATCAGGCTCTTGACGATCATCAGCCGCGCCGGATCGGCCAGCGCGGCGAGCACGCCAGCCAGCGTGATGTCCTGCCTCGCGGGATGAACGAACTGAACCATAAAAATAATATAGGCCGCCCCTTGAACCGGTTCAATAGTTCAATATTTCCGAACTACTGAAACATGGAACCTCCGGGCCGCCGGTCCGTACCGGATCGCTGGCGGCTCGGAACGAGAGATCAAGGAACACGATCATGACCAAGAAACTCGAAGGCAAGGTTGCGCTGGTCACCGGCGCATCGAAGGGAATCGGCGCGGAAATCGCGCTGCGTCTCGCCGCGGAAGGCGCCAGCGTCGCCGTCAACTACGCGTCGAGCAAGCAGGGCGCGGACGATGTGGTGGCCAAGATCAAGGCCAAGGGCGGCAAGGCCGTGGCGGTCGGCGGCAATCTGGCCGATCCGAAGGCCGCGAAATCCGTGGTCGCTGAGACGGTGAAGGCGCTGGGGCCGATCGACGTTCTGGTGAACAATGCCGGCGTCTACGAGTTCGCCCCGCTGGAGGCGATCACGCCGGAGCATTTCCACCGGCACTTCGACCTGAACGTGCTCGGCCTCCTCCTCGTCTCGCAGGAAGCCGCGCAGCACTTCAGCGCCAACGGCGGCAGCATTATCAACATCTCCTCCGGCGTCACGACCATCACCCCGCCGGGCTCGGCGGTCTACACGGCGACCAAGGCGTCGGTGGATGCGATCACGTCGGTGCTGTCGAAGGAGCTGGCCGCGAAGAAGATCCGCGTCAACGCGGTCAATCCGGGCATGATCATCACCGAAGGCGTGAAGACCGCTGGCTTCGACCGGGGCGAACTGCGCACCCAGATCGAATCCATCACCACGCTCGGCCGCGTCGGCAAGGTGGAGGAAGTCGCGGGCGCCGTCGCCTTCCTCGCCTCGGACGATGCGTCCTATATCACCGGCGAAGCCATCAACGTGACAGGCGGATTCAAGTAAGCGGCAGCCAACCGGACGCGGTGCGGCATTCTTCATTGCCGCTCCGCAGACCTGGAATCTCGAACAAATAAATACGACATGCAAAACCCCGGCAGCGATGCCGGGGTTGATTATGCTGCGGCGATACTGCCGGACCGGCTCAGGGCATCGTCAAAGTCAACGTGCTGCGCCGTGCGCCGCTCGATTGCAGCGATGGCATCCGCAAGTTTTCCCGCTTCAACCGGCCGCGCCATCAGATAGCCCTGCCCTTCATCGCAGCCCTCGCGCGCGAGAAAACGCAGCTGCTCCTCCGTCTCGATGCCCTCGGCAAGGACGGGAATTCCGAGACTCTTGCCCAGCGCCAGCACGGTCCGCACAATGGCGACGGCAGACATGTTTTCGGGAATTTTACGGACGAACGACTGGTCGAGCTTGATCTTGTCGAACGGAAACGCGTGCAGCGTCGCCAGCGACGAATAACCGGTGCCAAAATCGTCCATCGCGACTGCCACGCCCATGCCCTTCAGTCTGCGAAGAACGTGCATCGCGCTGGTCTGATCCTTCATCAGCGACGATTCGGTGATCTCGACTTCAAGCCGCGATGGAGAAAGACCTGTTTCCAGCAGGATCGTGTGAATGGTTTCCACCAGATCGGGCTGTTTGAGCTGAACCGGTGACAGATTGACGGCCACAACGCCCGGAACCTTGCCTTCGGCGGCATCGCGACAGGCGGTTCTCAAGGCCCAGATGCCCATCGGAATGATCAGTTCGGATTCCTCGGCGAGCGGGATGAATTCTCCCGGCGAGACGACGCCGCGGGTTGGATGAGTCCAGCGCATCAGGGCCTCCGCCCCCCGGATCGATCCGTCCGCCAGGGACGTCTGCAACTGATAGCAGAGGTGAAGCTCGTTGCCCTCGATGGCGGAGTGAAGGTCGCGCGCCAGAGCCCGGCGGTCGCGCGCCGGTTCATCCATCCGCTGATCGTAACGGCCTATCGTTCCCCGCTGGGTGATTTTGCAGCGATGCATGGCGAGCTTGGCGTTGCTCAGCAATTGATCGCGTTCCGGCGTATCGGTCGGGAATATAGCGTAGCCGATCGAAGCCGTCAGCTTGACCGGCGTACCCTTTGCATTGAACGGTTCGCGCAGGGCCGCGCTGATACGCTCTGCGAATTGCTGCGCCGTGACCGGCTGATTTCCGGACATTTGCAGGGCGAGAAACTCATCGCCGCCTTGCCGCGCCAGAAATTCTCCGGGCTGCAGAATCCGGCGTATGCGTTCAGCGACCTCGATCAGCACGAGATCTCCGACGCTGTGCCCGAACACATCGTTGACGTCCTTGAACCCGTCGATATCGATCGAGAACGCGGCGAGCTTGTGAGCTTTCTCGTGGGCGTCCGAGACATCGAAAGCCAGACGCTCGTTAAAGGCGACACGGTTTGGCAGGCCGGTCATCGTGTCGTTGAACGACAGTTGATAGATCCGCTCCGCTGCCTCGGTGCGCGAGCGCAGATCGATGATGTACGACGAAAAACCGCTGCCGATGACGAGCAGCACCGCGCCGACGACACCGATCGCGAGGGTATGCGCCGAGACAAGATTCGGCGGCAGGGGGACAGCGCTGTCGGCAATGAAGTGATGAGACGCCAGCAGCGTGTAATGCATGACGCATACGAGAAACGTCATCACGACAGCCGCGCCGTGGCGGCAGTAACGGGTCACGGGCCGGTTCGCCCGGTTGACGGACAAGGCTCCGAGCCCAAGCCCGAAAATGATGCTGATCGCGATGCCGAACCAGTTCCAGGTGACGGTACCGGCGACGTGCCATCCCTTGAGGCCGACGTAGTGCATGGCCAGAATGCCTGCGCCAACCACCATGCCGCCGAGTTCGGGAGCGAGCGACGGCCGCTTGCGGCTGCCGATTTCAAACCCGAGAGCGCATGAGACGATCGCAATCAGAAGAGCGCCCGCGACGGGCGCGAGATCGAAGCCGCTGGGCAACAGCGGCGCCTGAGACAGGATAGAGATGAAGATGGATGCCCAGAGGGCAGCGCCGGTACCAAGCGAGGCCATGAACAGCCAGCCATAGCGGGTGGCTCCCTCTGTGGCGCGGGCACGGGCGAAATGGCGCATTCCAACCCAGGTGCCGAACAGGCACACCGCGGCGGCAATGAAAATCAACCCGTGATGATAAACGAACAACAGATTTGAATAATTGGACATTGCGAACTCCGGGACTACCAGATCGCATACGTATTAATCCCCCGTTTCGGACGCGTTTCCATGCGCAGAACGTGCAAACAGCCTTTCCAGTCGGTGAAGACGCTGGGGCGCGGGCCGGCTTAACAGCCCCCGAGACAGGAATTATTCACGATGTTTTGCCGCGTTGATGAGAGCGTTTCGCCGCTGGTACGAGGCCACCAGCGCGGCCAGGGCGTCGGCCGATGCGATCATTGAGGTGCTGTCGAAGGAACTGGCGCGCGCAAGATCCGCGTCAGCGCGGTCAATCCGGGCATGATCGTCAAGGCGTCAAGTCCGCAGGCATCCATGAAGGCGAGCTGCGCACCTGGATCGAAACCGCCGCCCCGATAGGCCGCGTCGGCAAGGTCGAGGAGATCGCCTCGGTCGTCGCCTTCCTCGCCTCCGAAGGAGCTTCCTGCATCACCGGCGAAACGCTGCACGTGACGGGCGGGTTCAGGTAAGCGGCTGACAGTCCCAACGACCCTGCGTTACGGCTTGGGCGACATCGGACTTCTGAGAGAAGCCGTCATTCCGGGCGCGGTGCGGCATTTTTCATGCCGCTCCGCAGACCCGGAATCTCTCTCAGCAATTACCAAATGCAAAACCCCGGCAGCGATGCCGGGGTTTTTGTTGTGTACTTTCACCTTTTAAGAGAACCTTCGCCGCGTCAATACTCAGTCCCTGAAATAGGAATTATTCGTGCCAAACATAGAAACGTATCTTCCCAAGTATAGGGAAAGCCGTGCGATAATCATTGGTATCGACAAATATCAGTATGTTTCTCCCCTACTCCATGCGTGCAATGACGCCACCGCAATAGCTAAAAGCCTCGTTGACCTATTTGCTTTCCCAAAGCCGAACGTGGAGGTACTTCTTAACGAAGATGCTACGCGTGCAAATATCCTGCGAGCATTCTTACGTCTAGCTGGCGAATCGGTCACTGAAGCCGACGATAGAGTGTTAGTCTTTTTTGCAGGGCACGGGCACACCGTTTCTGGGCGGCGTGGAGAAACGGGATTTTTGGTGCCCGTCGATGGCAAAGCGGATGATTTAGCAACCCTCATTCGGTGGGATGAACTAACAAGAAATGCGGACCTAATACTGATCTGCCCCCTTTGAAGTGGTCCTCCCTGAAGTATGATTTTCGGATGGAGGATAAGATCAATGGCAAGGAAGAGGCATACGGCTGAAGAGATCGTTGCGAAGCTGCGGCAGGTTGATGTGCTGATGGCACAGGGCCGGCAGGTAGCAGACGCAGTCCGAGCGATAGGCGTGACGGAAGTAACGTACTATCGATGGCGAAACGAGTACGGTGGCCTGAAGGGCGATCAGGTGAAGCGACTCAAAGAGCTGGAGACTGAGAACAATCGTCTCCGGCGAGCGGTGTCGGATCTGACGCTGGACAAGCTGATCCTGGCGGAGGCCGCAAAGGGAAACTTCTAAGCCCCTCCCGACGCCGTGCTTGCGTCGATCATGTAACAGCCGAGCTTGGCATCTCCGAGAGACGGGCGTGCCGGGCTTTGGGTCAACACCGATCGACGCAGCGCAAGACTCCAACGACACCCGATGACGAGGCGGCTTTGACTGCCGACATCATCGAGCTTGCCCGCCAATATGGCCGCTACGGATATCGCCGAATTACGGCGTTGCTTCGCAGAGCCGGCTGGATGGTGAACAAGAAGCGTGTTGAGCGGATCTGGCGATGCGAGGGGCTGAAGGTCCCCCTAAAACAACCTAAACGCGGGCGTCTCTGGTTCAACGACGGCTCATGCATCCGTCTGCGGCCGGAGCGACCCAACCATGTCTGGTCCTATGACTTCGTCGCCGACCGCACCCACGACGGCAAGGCGTTCCGGATGTTGTGCATCATCGACGAGTTCAGCCGTGAGAGCCTGGCCATCCGTGTCGCGCGGAAGCTCAAAGCAACTGACGTCATCGAAGCGCTCTGCGAGCTGTTCGTCTCGCGGGGCATCCCTGCGCACATACGTTCGGACAATGGCCCTGAGTTCGTCGCCGAGGCGCTGCGGGATTGGATCGCCACCGTCGGAGCCAGGACTGCTTACATCGAGCCGGGCAGTCCGTGGGAGAATGGCTATTGCGAGAGCTTCAACGGCAAGCTGCGCGATGAACTGCTCAACGGCGAAATCTTCTACACATTGAAGGAGGCCCAGATCGTGATCGAAAACTGGCGACGTCACTACAACACGGTGCGTCCACACTCATCGCTTGGATATCGACCACCGGCACCCGAAGCCATCGTCTGGCCAGCACCAAAGGAGGTAGTCAAAATGCAATCCCTAAACTAACATTCCGATCGGACCACTCAGTGGGGGCCGGTCAATATTCTCGGCAAGTACTCACTGCTGGCAAAGCCGATGAAGTCGTATCTGATGGCGGGGGCACCCGTCCTGGACATTCAATTTTCACATCACATCTTCTCGATGGAATGAATGGAGCTGCTGCGGGCAAGGGAATACTTACAGGTTACGCTCTAATGGCCTATGTTTATGATAGAGTGGGAGCAGACCCCCAATCCCACCAAACACCACACTTTGGCTTCTTGGATGGGGACGGCGATTTCATTTTTGATATTTCGGAATTAGAAAATCTCGAAATCAAAGACTCTACAAAACTACAGCCCGATTTGGATATTTTTATCAAAGCTCCGTCGATTCCCGCACCGGTGGCGCCCGCAGCCGAAACTGTGGCCGAAACCCTTAAACGACTTCTCACCGATCCGACGCAGAAGATCAAACTCAATGACTTCATAAATGAAGTCCTACGAAAGACTAGCGCTGCACTTTCGCAAGACAAATTTCCAGCCAACGCCCCACTGACAAACGAGGAGTTCTCGGCAAGAATTCAACTTTACGAGGATGCGATAGATGATCTTGCTATTGTGGTCATTTTGCTTGCTCGCTGGGCCGAAACGGATCAGCTCCATATCCTCCAAAACATCTACTCACGTATTTCGGAAATTGAGCACCCTCAATCTGGCATAGTCGCTTGGATTAGACTCTTTTGGTACCCAATCTTGTTTTTGATGTACGCCGGGGGAATCTCTGCGCTTTCAGCAAATAGATCCGCCGCTCTCAAAACCTCGCTCTTCGCTCCTGTTTACTCTGAGCAGCCAATCTTGGACCAAACCAACCCGCCTGCGGTGCTAGCTGCAGTCAGCTACATGACTGAGGTCGTGGAGCAATTCAAACGTTTGCCCGGCCATGAACGAATGTATGTGCCCCGCAGCGAGCATCTTTATAAGCGACTTCAACCTATTCTCGAGGACCAGTTATTTTTGGGACGAAGCTACGACCAGCTATTTGATGATTTTGAGATTCTGGTTGCTCTCTCTTATGCTGACCTCAGAGATAAAGACCCATCGCAGCACGTCTGGGGACCACCGGGACGTTTTGCGTGGAAGGAGTCAAGCGGTCGTGCAAACGCACCTTATGGCCGATTCGTCAGCAACGCCAAAAAGAAAGGGCCAAATTGGGATTTGCTTAAAGCGGGTTTCTTTTCTCAATCTGAAAAACGGTTCTCCGATGTCGCGGATGCCTATGGGGCACTCTTGAAGAAGATAAACTGGTGGTGACCGACAAAGCAGATCGGAAATTTTCGGCCTCCTTGCATCATAACTTGACATTCCCCATCATAGGCTTATATTCCTATTCATCCCGCCCCGTCATGAGGGGCGTTTCGCGATCGTCACGATACGCGGGGCGGGATGCGGTGGCCGCGTGCGGCGTCAGATCCGGCACATGAAAAGTGCGCCGGATGACGACAGCGCAGCTCGCGGACGGTTGAAGTCGTGTGGTCCTGGCGCCGCGATGCTGGCGTCGAACGGAGACATCGAGCCGTCGCTTCGTTCGCGAAGAAGGCGGAAGATCGTAGTTTCCAGAACGGTGGCGAAAGAGCCCGTCCACCGGGGAGAGCGCGAAACAGGCCGTTCCAACCATTGCGTGCGGAACGCCGGATGATTTCGGCGTGTTCGTGGTGACTATGCTCGTGTGCTTTTCACTTTTGCACACGGGGCTGCGGATGCGCTCGCGCATCCGGCGTTCCGCGCGCCCTCATTGAAGGGCGAAGCGATGAAAGAACTTCGGGCGCCCCCGCGCCGTCATAACAACAGGGGCGATGGCGCGTGGCCGCTGGTGGCGCGGGTTGTCTTTTGCGCGAACGGGGCAAGCCCCGCGCGCGACGCCGTCACAACAACAGGGGCGATGGCGCACATCTAAACAGGGAGATGAAGCACGATGCGCATGACGCCTTCAGTGTCGTCCCCGCGAAGGCGGGGACCCATAACCACCGGGTTTTCTGGTGACAAAGGAAAGCGTTGGTCCGCACTCGCGAGAACGACGATGGTTCAGGAAGTATGGGTCCCCGCCTTCGCGGGGACGACCGGAGAGAGAGAGAGAGAGAGAGAGAGACAGATCACCCCTCACGCGGGAATGAAGCCCCCGCGCCTTGCCCTCCCGTGAGCCCGCCGGATAAGATGCGCGGCTTTTCACAAACCCTGTATTTCGCGGATTTTCGGAAACGTTGAGCACCATGCGCCGGACTGACCTTGAGGTGTTGCGTATCGCATTGTGTGCGGCTGTCATCCTCGCGCACGCGCTCATCATTTTCTCGGCGGACCCCAACTATCACATCAAGAGCGCGGAGCCGTCGCAGTTCGCCACCCTCGCGACCGAGTTCATCCGCATCTCGGCGATGGCGACGTTCTTCACCATCGCGGGCTATACCGCGGTGGCCTCGCTGCGCGCGCGCGGGCCGCTGGAATTCGCCAGGACCCGCGTGGTGCGGCTGTTCGTTCCGCTGCTCTTCGGGGTCGTGACCTCCGGCACCATCATCAAATATATCGAGATGATGCAGGGCCGCGATTTCGGCTTTCACGGCCTGCGCAAGGCCCGCACCTTGCAGCAGATGCTCGATGTCGACCCCAGCGTCCCGCTCGGCTTTTTCGATTTCTTCCCGCGCAATCTCGGCATCCTGAACCTGCTGACATGGTCGCACCTCTGGTTCCTCGGCTACCTTCTCATCATCTCGCTGATGCTTCTGCCGCTGCTGGTGCTGCTGGCGCGCCGCGCGCCGGACCCGTCGAAGCTGAATGCCGCGGTGCTGTTTCTGCCCGCGCTGCCGCTCGGCCTCTACCTCGCGGCGTTTAACGGCTACTGGCCCTTCCTGCCGAACCTGATCGGCGACTGGACCAACTTCTTTTACTTCGCGATGTACATGACGTTCGGCGCCATGATCGCGGCATGGCCGGGGATCGACGTGCAGTTGCGCGCGCAGGCGCCGCGCTTCGCCGTCCTGATGGTGCTGGCCTTCGCCGGCGTGGCGTATTTTGGCGTCTCCACGCCGGGACGGGTGTTTGTCGGACTGACGGCGTGGTTCTGCGTCTGCGCCGCGCTCGGCTTCGCCATTCGCTTCAAGCCTGCCGTCGCCACGCCGGCTCTGACATACCTCGCCGCGGCCACGCTGCCGGTCTACATCATCCACCATGCGGTGCTGCTGCTGATCGGCGTCGAGGTGATGAACCTGCCGCTGCCGGTCTGGAGCAAGGTTACGGTGATCCTGCTCGCGACTGTCGCGGTTTCGCTGGCGATGTATCACTGGCTGATCCGGCCGTGGCGGCCGATGCGCTGGCTGCTCGGCATGGGCACCGCGCCCGCCGCCGCGTCCCGTGCGCCGGACAGCGCAGCGGCGAAGCCCGCGCTGTCGCAATGATGCAGGTTTTGCGCGCGGTTACATGCTCGCGACGACGACCAGGCGGCGCACTTCGCCGCGCTGATAGGCTTTCAGGAATGCGTTGTAGTCCTTGAACGACACGCAGCCGTTGGAATCGCCGTTCGGCCCGAGCATGTAGGTGTGCGCAAGCAGTCCGGTGCGGCCGTGGATCGCGCCCTCGCCGCCCACCGGCGTCAGCCGCAGCGCCGCCACGCCGTGAAACAGCGATTCGCGCGGCTTGAGGGTGTAGATGTGCGGCGGCGTCGCGCCGTGCATGCGGACATTGACGTAGCGCGGATCGTCCAGCTTCGATCCGAGGCCGGAATGCGCCTCCAGCTTCGAGCCGTCGGGCATGTACACGGTGCGCGCGGTGATGTCGTAGATCGCGGTGAGCTTGTCGTCTTCGCTCGAACCCGCCGGGGTTGCCGAGGTGCCATCGTTCATCACGCCGCCATCGGAGCCGGCATAGGCCAGCACGGGACCCGGCGCGGGTGTCTTGCCGAACAGTTTGTCGAACAGGCTCGGCGTCTTGGAGGCCATCGCCGCGAGCGCGGCGTTCTTCGCCCGCTCCACCATCTCGGAGTGGCCGGGCTTGACGCGAGGCTGCTGCGCGAACTTGAAGTCGCCCGGGCGCGAAGCCGGAAGCGGAATGCTGGCGACGCGCGCAGGTGTCGTCGGCGGCAGCGCGACATCGGGCGCCTTGGCGATCTCAGCCCGCGACGGGCCGGGCTTCGGCGTGTCGGGCGCAGCAACGACGGTCGGCTTGAACGTCACCGGCGGCGCGCCGAGCGAATGGGTCACGTCCATCAGCGCGGCGTAGTTCTTCTGCTCGACGGTGAGTGCGGGCGCCTCGTCGGCGGCAACGTCGGTGAGCGCAGCGAAACGATCTGTGAAGGCCTGCTGGTCGAGGCCGGGGCCTGCGGGGACGAACACGACACGCGCGTCACGCGACGCCAGTTCATAGCCGGTGCCGAATGGATTGCTGCCGAACACATTGCTGTAGAGCGTCCAGCCACAGGCAAGAGTCACGAACGCAATCGCTGCGCCGCCTGCAATATTCAAAGGGCTGGAGGTTCTCTTGGAACGTCCGTGGTGATGGGCTGTGAAGCCGGTACGCGCGACAGAACTGGTACTCATACGCCTTGCATCCAGAACAATCCCACCTTGTTCCGCTGGCTGCATTCGGCAGTTCACGCGCGAACAGCGCATGCGAAAGCGAGCCAGCGTCAGTTGCCTTGCGGAGCTTGGAGTTCCCCACGCGACATCTCGCAAAGGTGCGGAGCGGCATTAAGGCGGCATTTAGTTAAATGCGGATTAAGTGAGGGCAGATGTAAGGCAGACCCTCAGACCAGCCGGGTTCCATCAATCCTCGTCGTCATCGGGCGGCGGCGGAGGCGCTTTCCGGGACGGCTGTTGCGCGGACCGCGGCTGGTTCGCCGCGCGCGGCGGATTGAACACCGCATAACAGGCCGGGCTGAGCCGCGGGCCCGCGTTCCGCAGACAAGTCTCGACACGGCCGCCGTCGGGGATGAACTGTCCGCACAGGCGCATGGCATCCGGCGTGCAGGCCTCGCGCTCCTGTTCGGTTCCCTGCGCGAAGCACGGCTGCACGCAGACAACGACGGCCAACGCAACCAAACCGGCAACCTTCCCCATGGACCGCCTCCCTGGATAGTTCGATGGTAGTGAGCCAACGCATCGGCCGTCAAAGCCGTTCCCGCATCATTTCTCCGCATCGCGCGCAAATAATGAGCGCGCGGCGGCAACGTTTGGGAAGCAACGGAACGCGGATTTTATTGAGGCCCGCCAAGCTCGGGCGCGGGCGAGCGGTCGAGCGTCTCGCCTTTCACGCCGTCGAGCAGGTCGACCTGGTAGGTCTCGAAGCCGACGCCGCTGCGCTTGCGGGTGAGTTCGGCCAGTTTCTCGGAGCGGGCATACCTCGCACGGTAATACGGACTGGAATCCACCGGACCAATCAGCAGCGCTTTGCCCGTCAGCAGATTCGCGTCCGGCTCCTGCATGAAAGTCCAGCGATAGCGCTGCTGAAACTGCGCGACACATGTCCCCTTCGGCAGGTAGAACATCATCCATGACGTGGTGCCGTAGTCCGCCGCCAGCACACAGCTTGCATTTTGTTTGATGCGGAGCGCTTCGATCTCCTTGGCCAGTTCAGGCCAGCCGACCCCGACGCTGCGCACGGTGGCATCGCGGCGGAAGCCGGTGAGTAGCCCGGTGTTGGTCTGGACGATCAAAACCACGAACAAAATTACGCCGATCGGCAGCGCGAGACGGCGCGACCAGTTCACCGTACGCTGCTCGCGCGCATTCCATGTCGTGCCCCACACGGCGAATGCGGCTGCAATCGCGAATGCCGGATAGATCGGTCCGAGCCAATTGGCCTCCACACGGGCGTGCAGCGAGTGCCAGACGAAGTAGAGAAAGATCATCCAGACGCTGATGTTGATCAGCGTGGCGCTCGCAGCGTTCGCCGCCCTGCCCCGAGCCAGAGCGTAGAGGCCGAGCATACCAAGAATGAATACGGACGGCGTTGCGAATGCGAACTGCGTCGGAATCATTTCGCCGAGATACTTGAGCGTCATATCCGCGACGCGCGCGCGGCCAAGCTGCTTGATGAACGACACCCATTGATGATCGGCATTCCACAGAATCACCGGTGAGAAGATCGCAACGGCGACGATGCCGCCGGCGTAAAGCCACGGCGATGCCAGCCACCGCCGCTGCTCCTTCATCAGCACCAGCCACAGCAGGATCTGCGCGCCGAAAAACAGCGCGGTGTATTTCGAGAGCAGTCCGAAGCCTGCCGCTGCGCCGACGCCAAGCCACCAGATACCGCGGCCGGTCTCCAGAATTTTGGCGAGAAAGTACAGGACAAAGGCCGCTGCCACCATCAACGGCGCATCCGGCGTCACGATGGTGGTGCCTACCGACGCCATCAGGGTAGCGTTGAGCAGGATCGTCGCCGTCGCGGCGATCCGCGCATCATCGAACAGAATCCGCGCGGCGCGATAGACCGCCCAGCTCATCGGCAGCGCGAGCAGGATCGATACCAAGCGAACACCGAATTCCGTGTCGCCCGCGATCATCGTGCCGAGCCGGATCACCACCGCGACCATCGACGGATGATCGTAGTACCCGCCGGCCAGATGCTTCGACCACGTCCAGTAGTAGGCCTCGTCAAAGGTCAGCGGCGTGTACGCCGCCGCGACCAGACGAAGCAGCACCAGCGCGGCTACGGTGAAAGCCGCACCGCGCGCCAGTTTCGTCTCGGAGATCATTTTGCGCGCCAGACGAAGAGGCTGGACACGCCGTAGTTCCAGACCACGCCCATCAGGGCACCGGCTGCACCGGCGAGCCACCAGATCGGCTCCTGATCGAACACGGTCGCCGCAACGCCGACATTGGCGAGAAGCCCGACGCTGCAAACGAGATAGAACAGCAGGAGACCGCGAATGAGAGCACCGCCCTTCAGGCGCTGGTCGCGATAGGTGAGCTGGTTGTTGAGCAGAAAGTTTCCGGTCATCGCGACAAACGCAGCTACGCCTTGCGCTTCGGCGAACGGGACGTTGAGCGCAAGCGACGTGTACAGCGTGGCGAAGTGAACGAAGAGACCGATTGCACCGACCAGCGCGAACAGCAGGAAGCGCAGCGACACCAGATCGCCGGTCAGCTTGGCCAGCACGAGACCGAGGAAGTCCAGCACGACCAGTGAATCCAGTTTGCTCTCGCCGTGCTGGCGCGCGCCGAACGAAAACGGCACCTCGACCACGCGGAGCTTTCCGCCGGCAGTCGCCACGATATCCAGCAGGATCTTGAAGCCCTGCACCGACAGGGACGGCGCAAGCTGCTCGAACCGTTCGCGGCGGATCATGAAAAACCCGCTCATCGGGTCGGCGATTTCGACATGCAGCAGCTTCTTTGCGATGTTGGTCGCAAGCACGCTGCCGCCAAGGCGCGCACTCCCGAAACTGCCGGTGTCGCCGCCGCTGACATAACGGCTGCCGACCACGAGTTCGGCTTGCCCCGATTGCAGCAGCCCGAGCATCTTGGGCAATTGGGTTTCGTCATGCTGAAGGTCGGCGTCCATCACCGCGACATAGGGCGCGCTTGAGGCCAGGATGCCTTCGATACAGGCGCCGGACAGCCCGCGACGGCCGATCCGGCGAATGCACCGAACCCGGGAGTCGGTCTGGGCCAGTTGACGCGCAACCTCCCAGGTCCCGTCCGGCGAGTTGTCGTCGACGAATATGACCTCCCACGCGATGCCGGACAGCGCGGCGTCCAGCTTTGCAAAAAGCTTGGGAACGTTGTCGCGCTCTTTGAAAGTCGGCACCACGACACACAATTGACGTGCAGGTGCTGCCCCGGGTGAGATGGCCTCAGTCATGGAGCCAGCGTATATCCGGGGGACCGGACGATGCCAAGACGCCCTGCCGGGACGCGATTTCGGTGCGATAATGGCTGGAAATCGGGTGGCCGCGGGCATTCAGGGGTCCAGAAATGCCAACGACCACGGAGGGAAACCAGTGAGAGAATCAAGTCTGCGCGTACATCCGGCGCGCTCAACTTCTCACGGTTCTTCTCGTGGTCGTCCCGGCAATGGAGCGGAAGCTGCAACATTGCCGATAGAAACGAGATAGGTACGCAACCGGCGTTCCGCAAGGGTCTCCAAGGGAAACGGGAAATGGCTAAGAAATCAGGTCAAATTCATATCGGGATCGGCGGCTGGACCTTCGCGCCCTGGCGGGGCGTGTTCTATCCGGAGAAGCTGACCCAAGCGAAAGAACTGTCCTACGCCGCCTCCAAGCTGACCTCGATCGAGATCAACGGCACCTATTACGGCTCGCAGAAGCCGGAAAGCTTCCGCAAATGGGCCAGCGAGGTCCCGGACGGCTTTGTCTTCTCGGTCAAGGGCCCGCGGTTCGCCACCAACCGCCGCGTGCTGGCGGAGGCCGGGGATTCCATCAAGAGGTTCTACGATTCCGGCGTCACGGAAATGGGCGACCGGCTCGGCCCCGTGCTGTGGCAGTTTGCGCCGACCAAAAAGTTCGACGAAGCCGACTTCGGCGCCTTTCTCGACCTGCTGCCACGCCAGTTCGATGGCCTCGCCCTGCGCCATGTGGTCGAAGTGCGAAATGACAGTTTCTGCACGCCGGCGTTCATCGCGCTGCTGCGCAAGCATAACGTCGCGGTGGTCTACGCCGATCATGCGAAGTATCCGGCGATCGCCGACATAACCTCCGATTTCGTTTACGTCCGCCTCCAGACCGGCAAGGATACGGTGAAGACCGCCTACCCGCCCAAGGAACTGGATGCATGGGCCAAGCGATTGACGTTGTGGGCGCAGGGCAGCGAACCGGATGACCTTGCCCGCTCCGACAAGACGCCGCCGAAGAAAGAACCCCGCGATGTATTCGCCTATGTGATCCACGAGGGGAAAATCCGGGCTCCGGCTGGGGCGATGGAATTGATCGAGCGCGTGACGTGAGCGAACGAGGACGGGAGACAGCATGGCCAAAGCCAAAAAGCTCTTCACTATCGGCTACGAACAAACGCCGCCGAAGGCAGTTCTCGATGAACTGCAACACGCGGGCGTGAAGCTCCTCGTCGACGTGCGGGCGATCGCATCATCGCGCCGTCCCGGCTTCTCGAAGACCCAGCTTGCCGCTGGTCTTGATGAGCGCGGCATATCCTACGTCCATCTGCGGGGCCTCGGCACACCGAAGGATGGCCGCGAAGCCGCGCGCAGCGGCGACATGAAGGCGCTGTCGAAAATCTATCACGCGCATCTGAAAACCCCGCAGGCGCGCGCGGAGATGGATGAGCTTGCGGCACTGGTGATGAAAGCCGGACCGGTCTGTATTCTCTGTTACGAGCGCGATCACACAGCCTGCCATCGCAAGTTCATTGCCGAGATCATTGAGGACCGCGAAGGCGTGAAGATCGAAAACCTGGTCGCCCCGCAGTTCTGAGTTATCCACAGGCTGGCGGAAAATTTTTCCAGCCCGTTCACGGCGCGTTCCCGCTCGTTCGCTAGACGAACTCCCCCTTTGACGCTCTAATCACGAGGCATTTTTACGTAAGTATTTTTGTGTCCGGGGCTTGGGGGCTCCATGCGTTGCGTTGGAAGGGTGCGCGCGTTTTGCGTCGCCGCCGCCGCGTTGCTTTGCGGAGGCTCTCCAACTGCGGCCGATCCCCTGAATGATCTTCTGCTGCCACCGGCCAGCGCTCTCAGCGGCGGCGCATATCCCGAGAAGTTTCTCTATTTCAGCGGGTTCGATCTCTGGCGCAGTGGCGGCTCTTTCTACGGCGGCCTTCAGTGGGCACCCGGTGGCCTCAATCAGGATGGCTTCACCCTCAAGCTGCTCCTTGCGCAAAGCAGCTACCGTTATCTCGCCGGCACCAACAACATTCGCGGCACTGGACTGCTCGGCGCCGTCCTGCCGGGCTGGCGGATCAAGCGCGGCGACTTCGAAATCAAGGTCTTCGCCGGTCCCGATGTCCAGAACCATCGCTATTCTCCGGACGATCCAGGAAACGGCCTGCGCGGCAATCATGTCGGACTGCGTGTCGCCGCGGACCTGTGGTGGGAGCCGACGGCGACAGTGATGCTGGCATCGTCGATCTCCGGCTCGACCATCGGCAACAGTTTCGGTGTGCGCGCCGCTGCCGGCTGGCGCGTCAGGGATCGGTTCTGGGCGGGACCCGAAGTGGAAACGTCGGGCGATGCGGTCTATCGGCAGTACCGGATCGGCGCCCACCTGACATCGTTCAAAATGTCGGCTTTCGAGTGGTCGCTGGGCGCAGGCTATGTCCAGGACAACAGCCACCGCTCCGGAGTCTATGGGCGCATCGGTGTGCTCACGCGCCGGTAGCGCAGGCCTGGACTTTGGTCGACACCAAACCTAAGGACCGTTGAAGCGGCCAAATCCGAAACCGGCAACCGCGTAACCGGTCAACCCAGACGCCAGACCGCTATCGGCTGTTCATAGCCTTTCACCGCGACCTCGCCGAGCGAGAGCGCGTCGGCGCATGCTGCCAAGAGATTCGCGGACGGCCGACGAGATCAGAAACTGCCAATTGAACTCCTTGTTGAGGGCTTCAAGCCGCGCCGCGAAATTCACCGTGTCACCGATGACGGTATTCCTTGCGCCGCGGCAATCCGATATTGCCCTTACAGCGTCGGCCAGCGGCCTCAATCCAAAGTGCGCCGGAATCGCGTGACAGCGATGCTCATGGCGACCAGCACCAGCACGCACAGAGCGATGGCGTCGTACTGCAGGTTCTCCAGCGACGCGCCTTTCAGCATGATGGCGCGGACGATGCGGATGTAGTGGGTTAGCGGGAGCGCCTCACCGATCCATTGCGCCCAGACCGGCATGCCCGCGAATGGAAACATGAATCCGGACAGGAGAATGTTCGGCAGGAAGAACATCATCGACATCTGCATCGCCTGGAGCTGGTTCTGCGCAATGGTCGAGAACGTGTAGCCGATCGACAGATTGGCCGCGATGAACAGTGTCGAAAGGGCGGCCAACACCGACAGGCTGCCGAGGATCGGCACATGGAACAGGAAGTGGCCGATACCGATGATGATGGTGGCTTGGAGAAAACCAACCAGCACATAGGGAATGATCTTGCCGAGCATCACCTCAACCGGAGTGATCGGCATCGCCAGCAGGTTTTCCATCGTGCCGCGTTCGATTTCGCGCGTCACCGACAGCGCGGTAAAAATCAGCATCGTCATGGTCAGGATCGTCCCGACCAGACCCGGCACGATGTTCAGCCGCGACTCCGCCGCCGGATTGTAACGCGCATGGGCACGGATTTCGAACGGCATCGAAGGCGGATCGCCGGCGTAAAGATCATGCTTGAGGGCCGACTGCGCGATCTGTCCCAGCGCGCCGAGCGCAGAGCCGGACGCCACCGGATCGGTGGCATCCGCCGCCACCAGCAACGCGGGCTTGTCGCCGCGCCGGACGGCACGCTCAAAGCCACGCGGAATCTCGACCCCGAACAGAACCTTGCCGGACTCGAGCAGACTGTCGAATTCAGCGACAGTGTGAACCTCGCGCGTGAAGCGGAAATAGGCGGTGTTCTGCAGCGCCTTCAGGATCGAGCGTCCGAGGTCGCTGTCCTCCTGCAACAGCACGGCGGTCGGCAGATTGCGCGGCGTGGTATTGATGGCATAGCCGAACAGCAGGAGTTGCATGATCGGCAGCATCACGATCATCGCGAACGAGACTCTGTCGCGGCGGAGCTGAAGGAATTCCTTCACCAGCATCGCATAAGTGCGCTGCCAGAAGCCACGCGCACCGCCGTTGCTTGTTTCAGTTGCGCTCATTGGAAGTTATCCTTCGAGCGGCTCATCAACTCAATGAAGACATCTTCGAGGGATGGTTCGGATTTGTGCCATATCGTATCGCCGCCAGACCTGTATGGCGCGATTGCGTCCTCGAGCGCTGCCGCATCGCGTCCCGACACATGCAGACTGGTGCCGAACGGCGCGACCATATCGACCCCAGGCTTGCCGGTGAGATCGGCGGTCAGCTTGTTCAATCCCTCGCCGGTGACGGTGTAGGTCGTCAGCGCCGACTTCGCGATGACGTCTTCGACGGTGCCGTGCACCAGCAGGTTGCCGTATGCGATATACGCGATCTCGTGGCATCGCTCGGCCTCGTCCATGTAGTGCGTCGACACGAGCACGGTGAGCCCTTCCGCCGCCAGCGCATGGATCTCGTTCCAGAATTCGCGCCGCGCCTTGGGATCGACACCGGCGGTCGGCTCGTCGAGCAGCAGCAACTGAGGACTTGGTAATGTGCAGGCGCCCAGCGCAAGCCGCTGCTTCCAGCCGCCGGACAGTTCGCCGGCAAGCTGTTCTTCGCGCCCCGACAACCCGATGCGCTTGATCATCTCGCGCGCCGCGCCGCGCGGGTCCGGCACGCCGTAAAGCCGCGCGACGAACTCCAGGTTCTCGCGCACCGACAGGTCCTGATAGAGGCTGAAGCGCTGCGTCATGTAGCCGACGCGCCGCTTGATCTTGTCGGCATCGCGCCGGATGTCGTAGCCGAGGCATGTCCCCTCGCCGCTGTCCGGCGTCAGCAGGCCGCAGAGCATGCGGATGGTCGTGGTCTTGCCCGAGCCGTTGGGACCGAGAAATCCGTAGATCGAGCCGCGCTTCACCTGCATCGACAGGTCGTGCACCACCTCACGGCCGTTGAACGACTTCGACAGGCCATGGACCTCGATCGCGATATCTGATTGTGCGGTGTCGGTGCTCACGGCGTCTTGCCGTCTGTGAAGATGCTGACCGGCTGACCGACGCGCAGGCTATCCGGTTTGTTCGGCCGCGCCTGGATCAGATAGACCAGCTTCGAGCGCTCATCGAGACTGTAGATCACGGGCGGCGTGTATTCCGCCATGGTCGCGATAAAGTAGATCTTCGCGGTCAGATCGCTGGCGCAACCGTCGCATGTCACGCGAACGTCCTCGCCGACCTTCAACTTCGGCAACTCGGGCTCCGGCACGAAGAAGCGAACCTTCATGTTGCCGGGCGGCAGGATCGACACCACCGGCTTCTGCGCAGGAACGGTTTCGCCTTCGCGAAAATAGATCTGCTGGATCGTGCCGGCGATGGGCGCGTTCATGCGCCGGCGCGCCAGCCGCGTCTGCGATGTGTTCACCTGTGCCTCGGCGACGCGCAGCCCGGCCAGCGCGGAATCGAAATTGGCCTGTGTGCCGGAGCCGGTCTTGCTCAGAGACGCCGCGCGATCGTAGGCCTGCTGCGCGTTGGCGAGCGTGGCATTGCTCTGGTTCAGCGCGGCCTGCTGAAGATCGTCATCGACGGCATAGAGCGGCATGCCGACCTCGACCTTGTCGCCCTCGCGGACATTAAGTTTGACCACACGACCCTGCTCGTCCGGGCTGACGAAGATCATGTCGGCCTCGACCCATCCCTGATAGCCGGGATTTTTGGAATCCCAGCAACCGGCCAGACTTATCGAGGCCAGCAACAGCACGAGGCCCCGTGCAATGCTTCGCGACGAAATCATGTCGCTTTCCCTTCATTGAAAATCAGATCGAGATGAACCCGCAGCATCGCGGCAACATCGAGCGGTGCCTGCTTTCCGAAAAGACCTTGCCAAATCACCGCGACAACCAGCGGCCCGACCAGAAGTTGCGGAAATTCCGCCAGCCCCGGGTTACGGATTTCACCGCGTGCGATGCCGTATGCGATCAGCTTGCGCATTCCGGCGATGCCGTGTGCAACCACCTCGCGGTAGTAGAATTCCGCAAGCTGCGGGAAGCGCGTGCCTTCGGCAATAATCATCCGCACGATATCGGCGCGTTTTGTGCCGATGACCTCGCGGGCAAACGTCTCGGCCAATAATTCGATCGCTGCGCGCGCCGATCCTGCTCCCGCCCCGATCTGCGGATTCGAAATCCGTGTGATCAATGGTCCGAGCGCGGTGCGCACCAGTTCCTGAAACAGCACTTCCTTGTCCTTGAAGTGCAGATAGATCGTGCCTTTGGCGACACCCGCGCGCCTGGCCACATCGTCGAGGCGCGTTGCGGCAAAGCCCTTCGCGGTGAATTCATCGAGACCCGCTGCGATGATCGCAGCCCGCCGTTCGGTCGCGCCGACCGCGCGCTTTGACGGGCGCGATGGCGCAGTGCGATCTGCGGACGCGCGCGTTCGTGCACCGCGCGCGGGTTCATCTTTGGGGGGACGGGTGTCGATCAGGGGAAGTTTTGCCATTCCTTGAATATGACTGACTGGTCAGTCATATTCAAGGATAAAGACAATCCTTTCAAGAAATCGCGCAAGTCATTGAATTATAAGAATATTACACAGGAGACTTGGCTGCCCCGAGCAACGGCAAGGCCGGGCGGAGCCGCAAACTAGCCTTTTGCGTCGCAAGCCCAGGCGCGTATAACACATTCCTTGCCGCCGAACGCGTAGCACTTCTTCATCGCGTCATTGAGCGCGGTCGAGATGCGCGGAGCAACAGCGTAGCCGTGAGCCCCGCAAGGCTTGGTCATATCGAGCGACAGCGCGGCGCAGGCGCGCTTCATGGTCACGGCGGAGCAATCGCCCTTGCACTGCTTGAGGGCCGCGGCCCGCGCAGCCTGCTCGGCCGGATAATCGAACGCCTGGCCATAGGCGCCGCACTTGCCAATCGCCAGCGCGCCGGCCGCGGAAGCCGGTGTTGTGACGAGATGGGTGGCAAAAGCTGAAACCAAAGCAAAAACAAAAAGTGCGCGGCAACGCGCCGCCATGAAAGCCGTCAACGTCCCCTCCCCCGAGGTCATTCCGGAAAGGACATTAGGCGGGAGGGCGTTTCAACTTGGTGAACAGGGTGGAAAGGAAAGAGGTCAACGCTAGCCGCGCCGCGCGTCCGCCAGCATTTCCGGCGTATCGATATCGAGAAAAGCGCTTTTGCCCTCGACCTCGATTTCCGCCACCGCCTCGGCATGCTGGGCGATCAGGTGCCGCGCGCCGATGTCGCCGTCGAGCGTCATCAATTCCGGGAAGAATCTCCGCGACCACAGCACCGGATTACCGCGACGCCCGCCCGCCACCGGCACCACGATCAGCGAACCGCGATCCGGCGCGAAAGCATCCACCAGGCGGTCGATAAGCTTGGCGTCGATCAGCGGCATGTCGCCAAGGCAGACCACCGCGCCATCAGCGGTGTCAGGCACCGCACCGATGCCAGCCTTCACCGACGTCGCGAGGCCCTCGGAAAAATCGGGATTGCGGGCGAATTCGACTTTAAGTCCTTTCAGCGCCGCCTCGACCTCGAGACTTTGATGGCCGGTAACGACAATGACCGACGAGGCCTTCGAGGCCAGCGCCTGCTCGGCGACGATCCGCACCAGCTTCTTGCCGTTCAATTCGGCCAGCAGCTTGTTCGGTCCGCCCATCCGGGTGGAGCGCCCGGCGGCGAGGATCACGGCAGCGACCTTGCGATTGCCGTCGGCCTCGATTGGCACGCGCGGCTGCGGCCGTGTCACGATTTCCATCAGGAGCCCGCCGACTCCCATGCCGGTGACATCCGCGCGGGTGACGGGAAGCCCCGCCAGCAACCGCATCAGGATCCAGTCGAACCCGTTTTCCTTCGGCGAGCGCGCGCAGCCCGGCGCGCCGAGGACCGGAAAATTCCTGACGTTTCCGATCATCATGAGATTGCCGGGATCGACCGGCATGCCGAAGTGCTCGACCGCCCCGCCGATCCGTTCGATCGCCGCCGGAATCACATCCCGCCTGTCGGCAATGGCGGAGGCGCCGAACACCAGCACCAGTTCGGCACCGACGCCGAGCAGATCTTCGATCGCCGGCGCAAGCGCGCCTTCATCGTGCGGGACGCGGCGCTCACCGATGATGCGTGCGCCGGTCGGCGCGAGACGTTCCTCGGTGACGCGCAAAGTCTTCTCGATCACCTTCGGGGCCAGCCCCGGCAGGATCGTCGAGACGATCCCGACACGCTTGATCGTGAACGGCGCGACCCGCATCTGCCCAGCTTGGGCGGCGACCACCGCAGCGTCGCGCAGCTTCGCCTCGACGCCGAACGGAATGATCTTGACGGTGGCGATCATTTCACCGGCCACCACCGGCTTGAACGCCGAAAGCGTGGCGAAGGTGATGGCTTCGTCCACCCGGTTGATGCGGTCGACGGCCTCGCGGTCCACCACCAGCACGCCGGCTTCCGCCGCGAACAAATTGGCGCGGCCGGTAAAGGCGCGCTCGACATTGACGCCCTCGCCCGCCACCGCCGCAGCGATACTGGCGGCCGCCTCGTCCTCGGACACATCGTCCTTGTCGAGGCGCGCGACGACGATTTCCTTCACACCCGCCTGCTTCAGCGCCGTGACCTCAGCCGCACCGATGACGGTGCCCTTCTTGAGGACAAGCGGCCCCTGACGGATGGCGTGAACGGTGACGCCGCCGATGCTGTCTTCCGGCGCAACAGGACCGAATTTCATGCCGCTGACTTCGTCTTGAGCGGCGTGTCGGCAGGAAGCCGCAGCCGCGCCGTGATCTCGGCCATGATCGCAACCGCGATCTCAGAGGGCGACACCGCGCCGATATTGAGACCGATGGGTGCGTGAATGCGCGCCAGCGCGGCGTCGCTCGCACCCTGGGCCTTCAGCCGCTCGAGACGTTTGCCATGCGTTTTCCGCGAGCCCAGCGCGCCGATGTAGAAACAGTCGCGTTCAAGCGCATGCAACAGCGCCGGATCGTCGATCTTGGGATCGTGGGTCAGCGCGACGAACGCCGTGTAGCGGTCGATGTTGAGCGGCGGCAGCGCCACATCGGGCCAATCCGCAAACAGCGGCACATCGGGAAAACGTTCGGGCGAGGCAAAGGCCGTACGCGGATCGACCACGAACACATCGTAGTCCAGCGACTGCGCCAGCGGCGCCAGCGCCTGACTGATGTGGACCGCGCCGATAATGACCAGGCGCGCGGTCGGGGCATAGACATTGAGAAACAGCTTCCTGCCGTCGCTCTCGATCATGCCGCTCTTGCCCATGCGCAGATGCTTGTCGAGTTCGGCGTGCAGCGGATCAGCTGCGATGTCCGCGGCCTTGATGAGGCGCTGATCGCCGCTGACGACATCGGTCACAACGATCACGGCCCGGCGCGCCGCGCGCTCGGCGTTCAGCTCAGCCAGCGTATTCTGTTTCAAGAGTTGCCCACCTTCTCGACGAAAACCCGGATCGTGCCGCCGCACGACAGCCCGACATTCCACGCGGTCTCATCCGCGACGCCGAATTCCAGCATCTTCGGTTTGCCGCTGGCGATCACATCGAGCGCTTCGGTGACCACCGCGCCTTCGACGCAGCCGCCGGAGACGGAGCCGAGAAACGTCCCGTCGTCATTGATGACGAGGCTCGATCCAGCCGGGCGCGGCGCGGAGCCCCAGGTCTCGACCACGGTGGCGAGCGCCACGCCGTGTCCGGACTTCATCCAGGTCTCAGCGGCTTTCAGAATGTCGTCATCGCGGTTGAGCATGGTTCGATTCCTCAGGCTGCGGAGCGGGTTTCGATCCGCCGGGGCGGCTGGTCCGCGGTCAGTGCGCCGATCAGCCCTTCCATGGACTTCAAGTTATGCACGGGACGGAATTCATCAACATGCGGAAGCATCATTTTGATGCCCTGCGCCTTGGCTTCGAAGCCCTCAAAACGCAGAAGAGGGTTGAGCCAGATCAGGCGGCGGCACGACCGATGCAGCCGGTCCATCTCGAATTCCAGCCGGGAATCGGCCTCTCGCTCCAGCCCGTCTGAAATCAGGAGTACGATGGCACCCTGCCCGAGCACCCGGCGGCTCCAGAGGTTGTTGAAGTTGTGCAGCGAGGTCGCGATCCGCGTCCCGCCGGCCCAATCCTCGACGCTGCTTGAGCATGCCGCCAGCGCCTCGTCAGGATCGCGGGCGCGCAGCGCACGCGTCACGTTGGTCAGCCGCGTGCCGAAAAGGAACACCGAGACGCGTTTGCGCGCGTCGGTGATCGCATGCAGGAATTGCAGGAACAGACGGGTGTAGTCAGTCATCGAGCCGGAAATATCGAGCAGCGCCACAATGGGTGCGGGCTTATCGATGCGCCCGAGCCGCTGGAATTTCACAATCTCGCCGCCGGTGCGCAGACTGCCACGCAGCGTCCGCCGCAGATCGAGCCGCTGGCCCCGCGCGTCCGGCTTGAAGCGGCGGGTGCGCAGTTCAGCCTGCGGGAGCTTCATCTTCGCGATGGCGCGGGTCACTTCCGCGATCTCGGCGGCACTCATCTGCGCGAAATCCTTGCGCTGAAGCACCTCGCGATCGGACACCGAAAGCTGGACGTCCTTCTCTTCGATCTCAGGTCCTTCGATGTTGCGGCTCTGCGCAAAGGCTTCCTGAACACGGCGCGAGGCGGGCGGCGGCGGCTTCTGCGCTTCGGGTGGCAGCGGCACCGAGTCGAGCATGCTTTCGATGCCTTCGGCACGGCGGAAGAACAGATCGAACGCCTGCGCGAAAATCAGCGCGTGCTCATGGCGCTTGACGAAAATCGATTCCAGCGTGGTGAACAGATCGGCGCGGTTGCCGATATCGATCAGCCGCATCGCCTTCAGCGCATCGATCACGGCACCCGGCCCGATCGGCAACCCGGCGACGCGCAGCGCGCGCGCGAAGCCGATAACATTGTCCGCAATCAATCCGGTCGTTGGGGTCTCGATGTCATCTGGCATGACGATTCCCGAAAGCGCGTTCAGGCCGCAGGATCGCTGACGGCTTCCTTGATGACCTTGTCGAGTGCCGGGCCCTGCATGCGCGCAATATCATCCTGATACTTCAACAGCGCACCGAGCGTATCCCCCACCACCTGCGGCGTCAGCGAGCGGGCATCGAGTTCGGTGAGCGCCGTCGCCCAGTCGATGGTCTCCGCGACGCCGGGCACCTTGAACAGATCCTGCTCGCGCAGCGCCTGCACGAAGCCGACCACCTGCTCCGACAGCTTCGCGCCGATATTCGGCACCCGCGACTTGACGATGGCAAGCTCGCGTTCGGCAGAGGGGTAATCGACCCAGTGATAGAGACAACGGCGCTTGAGGGCGTCATGGATCTCGCGGGTGCGGTTTGACGTGACGATGACGATCGGCGGCTGCGGTGCTTTCACCGTGCCGAATTCCGGAATCGTGACCTGAAAGTCGCTGAGAATTTCCAGCAGATACGCCTCGAAGGCCTCGTCCGCGCGATCAAGTTCGTCGATCAGCAGCACCGGCGGCCCGGCGACATCCGGCTCCAGCGCCTGAAGCAGCGGTCGCTTGATGAGGTACTTTTCCGCAAACACGTCGGCGGACAGTTGCTCGCGGTCGGTTTCACCGCTGGCTTCGGCCAGACGAATGGCGATCATCTGCGCGGCGCTGTTCCACTCGTAGACTGCGGACGCGACGTCGAGGCCTTCATAGCATTGCAACCGGATCAGCTTGCGCCCGAGAGCAGCGCTGAGAACCTTTGCAATCTCGGTCTTGCCGACGCCGGCCTCGCCTTCGAGAAACAGCGGGCGGCCCATCTTGAGCGACAGGTAGACCACCGTCGCCAGCGAGCGCTCCGCGAGATAGCCACGGCTGGTGAGCAGATCGAGCGTTGCATCGACGGATGCGGGGATCTTGCTCATGCTCACACAGACTCCAAATTCAGCTCTTCGCGGTCGCGGCTTCCACAGCACGGCGCGCAAGCACGCCGATCAGATGCGCACGATATTCGGCGCTGCCGTGAATGTCGCTGTTGAGTCCATCGGCAGACACCGTGAGCCCCTCGAGCGACTTCGCCGAAAACCGCTTCTTCAGCGCTTCTTCGAACTCGGTGGCGCGGAACACCCCGTCACCGCCCGCACCGGTCACTGCAACACGGACATCCGACGGACGCCGCGCGACGAACACGCCGACCAGAGCGTAACGCGACGCCTGATTGCGGAATTTCTGATACGCGGCCTTTTTCGGCAGCGGAAACATGACGCGGGTGATGATCTCGTCCGGCTCCAGCGCGGTCGTGAACAGGCCCTGGAAGAATTCTTCCGGCTTCAGCCGGCGCTTGTTGGTGACGATGGTCGCACCCAGCGCCGTGACGGCAGCGGGATAATCCGCCGTCGGATCGTTGTTGGCCAGCGAGCCGCCGATGGTGCCCTTGTGGCGAACGGCGGGATCGCCGATCAGACCGGCAAGTTCCGCAAGCGCCGGGATCGCTTCGCCGACAACGGCGGAGTTCGCAACTTCCGCATGGGTCGCGGTCGCACCGATCACCAGATTGCGGCCCTTCATCTCGATGCTGTTAAGCCCTTCGATGTGGCTGAGATCGACCAGATGCGGCGGGCTGGCGAGCCGCTGCTTCATCACCGGCACCAGGGTGTGACCACCGGCGATCAGCTTGGCGTCTTCGTTCTTGACGAGAAGATTGGCGGCCTGCCGCACAGTCCCCGGACGATGATATTTGAAATCGTACATGAGCGGTCCTTCGGGAACGGCGTCGGTTACGCGAGATCGGATTTGGCCATCGCCTTGGCGCCGGCTGCGATCGACAAGACGATGTTCTGGTAACCGGTGCAACGGCACAAATTACCTTCGAGTTCTTCCCGGATCACTTCGTCGCTCAGGTCGTGGCCCTTGCGATGCACGAGATCGACCGCAGTCATGATCATGCCCGGCGTGCAGAAGCCGCACTGCAATCCGTGATGCTCGCGGAAGGCTTCCTGCATCGGGTGCAGCGGAGCGCCGTCGGCAGCAAGACCCTCGATGGTCTTGACCTCGTGCCCGTCGGCCATCACCGCCAGCGTGGTGCACGACTTCACGGCCTTGCCGTCGAGATGGACGACACAGGCGCCGCATTGCGAGGTGTCGCAGCCGACATGGGTGCCTGTCAGCCGCAAATGCTCCCGCAAGAACTGGACGAGCAGCGTGCGCGGTTCGACTTTCCCTGTCACGGGATTGCCGTTCACGATCAGTGAAATCTTGGCCATCAACACTCTCTTGTTTTCAGCTTGGCGCCCAGATTGTGGGACTCAAGTTCTGGGACTCACGCAGCACCGCATGGCGCGGCGCAAAACGCGTTTATAATGGTTCCAAATTCATAATATGGGCCATTGCGGCAATGAGCAACCTCATGGCGCGCCGCTTCCGAACAAGAAGGCTTGATTTGTACGAGGACCTGATATGCCGAAACGGCCTCAGCCCGTCTTCACCGCGTCCGCGAACTTCGCAAAAAATTCATCGGCCAGCTTCTTGGCCGCGCCGTTGATCAGCCGCTGCCCGAGCTGCGCGAGCTTGCCGCCGATCTGGGCCTCCACATTATAGCTTAGCAGGGTGCCGCCATCCTTTTCGGCCAGCGCGACCGTCGCTCCCCCCTTGGCGAACCCCGCGACTCCGCCCTCGCCCTCGCCGGAAATCTTGTAGCTGCTCGGCGGGTCGAAATCGCTGAGCGTGACCTTGCCCTTGAAGCGCGCGGACACCGGCCCGACCTTCATCTTGGCAACGGCCTCGAACTGGTTCTCGCCAGCGACATTCAGTTCTTCGCAGCCCGGAATGCAGGCCTTCAGAACGGCCGGATCGTTGAGCTTGGCCCACACCACTTCGCGGGAAGCAGGAAGCTGCACCTCGCCCGTCATCGTCATCGCCATGTGCAAGCCTCCTCGTTCTTTAACCGCGTCCTGCGGCTCTGCCGGTCTCAGTTAGAATACAGCGCCCGCAAAGGAAAGGGTATCGTGCGGGAAGGAGCGTTGCAAAACTTACGGAATGCGCCCGGGAAATGTTGCGGCGCTTCCGGCAATGGGTATCGCGCTATTGGCACACCTGCATGGCTTGGATAGGGTCAGCGCATCATGAGCTCGTCCCTGCCTCCCCTGCTCGCGCCCTTGCTGTCGAGCGCCGCCATGCGCACCGTGTGCGACGATGAAGTCTATTTGCAGCATATGCTGGATTTCGAGCACGCCCTTGCGCGGGCAGAAGCAGCCGTCGGCATCATTCCAGCGAGTGCCGTGGTCAGTATCGCGAAAGCCTGTCATGCCGAGTCGTTCGACCGCGCAGCGCTTGCCGAGGCTGCGGTACAGGCCGGAAATCTGGCGATTCCGCTGGTGAAGATGCTGACCGCGAAGGTCGCCACCTTGGACCCCTCTGCTGCGCGCTATGTGCATTGGGGTGCGACCAGCCAGGACGTGATCGATACCGCCACGATGCTGGGCCTGCGTGCTGCCCTCAACGCCCTGATCGCGGATCTCGACCGCGCGATTGCAGGATTTGCCCGCCTGGCGATCCGGCACCGCGAGACGGCGGTCGTTGCGCGCACCTGGTTGCAGCATGCCCTGCCGATGCCGTTCGGATTGAAGCTGGCGGAATACGCCGCGGCGCTGCATCGGTCGCGCGAGCGGTTGAAGCGGCTCCGCCGCGAAACCCTCGCCCTGCAATTCGGCGGTGCCGCCGGAACGCTCGCCGCCCTTGGCGACAACGGCCTCAAGGTCGCCGAACAACTCGCCCAGGAATTGCTGCTGCCGCTGCCGGATGCGCCATGGCATACGCACCGCGACCGAATCGCGGATGTGGCGTCGGCGCTGGCGATTCTCACCGGCACCTGCGGCAAGATCGCCCGCGACGTCTCGCTGATGATGCAGACCGATGTCGCGGAAGCCTTTGAGCCCGCGGACGAAGGCCGCGGCGGGTCGTCGACGATGCCGCACAAGCGCAACCCGGTTGCCGCTGCAAGAGTACTGGCGGCCGCGACCATGGCGCCGAATCTTGCAGCGACGATCATGGCCGCTCAGGTTCAGGATCATGAGCGCAGCGCCGGCCCCTGGCATGCCGAATGGCCGACATTGCCGACGCTGCAACTGGTCACATCGGGGGCGCTTGAGGCGATTGCAGAGATCGCAGAGGGACTCGAGGTCGATCCCGAGCGGATGCGCGCCAATCTCGACATGACTCAAGGTCTTGTCATGGCCGAGGCCGTATCGATGGCGCTGGCGGAAAAGGTCGGCAAGAGCGAAGCGCATCACATCGTCGAGGCCGCAAGCCGCAGGGCGATCGAGACCCGGCGGCATCTGCACGAGGTTCTTGCGGAAGATACCCGTGTCACGACCCACATAGACGCCGATACGCTCAAGGGCCTGTTTGATCCGATGGCCTATCAGGGCGTCGCGCAAACGCTGATCGACCGGCTGCTGGCATCGCTCGCCAGCGAATAACAACAAGAACTCACGGAGACCCAACATGCCTATGATCGACGCCGACGGATGCCTGCTCAATGTCTCGGTGGAGGGGCGCGACGGCGGACCAACGATCATGCTGTCGAATTCGCTCGGCGCGACGATGCAGATGTGGGAGCCGCAAATGGCGGCGCTGACAAAGCTGTATCGCGTCATCCGTTACGACCGGCGCGGCCATGGCAAGTCCGGCGTTCCAGCCGGGCCGTATTCGATGGAGCGCTTCGGCAAGGACGTTCTGGCGATTCTCGACGATCTCAATATTGAAAAGATCCACTGGTGCGGCCTGTCGATGGGCGGAATGGTCGGCCAGTGGCTCGGCGCCAACGCGCCGGAACGCATCGAGAAGCTGATTCTCGCCAATACGTCCTGCTACTATCCCGATCCGACCAACTGGCTGAACCGCATCAAGGCGGTCAACGACGGTGGGATCGCCTCCATCGCGGATGCCGTTATCGCTGCATGGCTGACGGCGGATTTCCGCGAACGCGAGCCGCAAATCACCGCACGCATGAAAGCCATGCTGGTCGCCACCCCGGTGCAAGGTTATATCGCCTGCTGCGAGGCATTGAGCCGGCTCGACCAGCGCGACCTGCTGCCCCGCATCACCGCGCCGACGCTGGTGATCGCAGGACGCCACGATGTCTCGACGCCGGTCGAGGCCAGCGTCTACATCCGCAGCAACATTCCCAACGCAAGCATGACCCTGCTTGACGCGGCGCACATCTCCAACGTCGAACAATCGCACAACTTCACTGAAGCCGTGGTCGGCTTCCTGACCCAGCGCTGAGAGAACACATGGACGACAATCAACGCCGCGATCAGGGCACGGCAAAACGGCGCAAGGTGCTCGGCAACGCCTGGGTCGATAAATCGGTGACCGGCAAGAACGCATTCAATGCCGACTTCATCGATCTCATCACGCGCTACGCATGGGGTGATATCTGGACGCGTCCGCATTTCGACGAACGCACCCGCCGCGTGCTGGTGATCGGCACGATGGTGGCGCTGGGACAATGGGATGAATTTCGCCTGCACGTCCGCGCGGCCTTGAGCGAAGGCGGGTTCACGCCGGACGACATCAAGGAAATCCTGCTGCAACAGGCGATCTATTGCGGCGTCCCCGCTGCCAACCATGCGGTCAAGGAAGCCGCCGCCGTGGTTCAGGAATTGGGGCTGCTCGAGAAGTAGCTGTGATGCGGCTCCGCCGCTGACGCCGCCGGCTCGCTGGAAGGCACAGTTGCCTGATCGGTATCGACGATCAGCAAAATCGCGGCGCCGATCAGCAACAGCGATTCACTGGCATGAAGCCGCAGCGCGGCGAGTTCGCCGACTTTTGACGCAGCGATCAGGCTTGCCATGCTGATGAAGGAGCCAACCCCGAGCGCGAAAGCCAGCGCCTCGTCGGCTCCGCCCTTGTTGCGGATCGCCGCACGGATTACCAGCAGCAGAAACACGAAGAAGAACGCGGCTACGATCACTTTGGAGAGGGCGAGCAGCCACGCGACGCGGATGGTTCCCATCGCTGGAAGGCTCGTAAAATCGCTGACATACATCGCGGCGGCGATATTGGTACGATCATAAAAGCCACGGATCGGCGAGACCCAGATTTTCATCGCCGAAATCACCCATGACGGGATGAAGTAGCACGCCAGAAGCACGCCATTGAACGTGCTGATCCGCCAATCCTTCGGCATGCCGCCTCACCCTGATCTGAAGGGCACGGCGCCTTGAAACTGGCGCTTCGATCATGCCCGGCCAAAGCAGCGCCCCCTTGGACACCGCAATGATGATTGGCGGAGCTAACGCCCCTCAAAGGCGAGCGGCAATTTAAACCCTTTTTTAACCTTAACGGCGCACCCGCGCCTGTGGACAACGACCGGGACCAGGCCGCCAACGAAAAATCCCGCCTTTCGGCGGGATTTTCCTCAGACTGTCCGAACGGAACAATCAAGGCATGAAGATCCTGCCCGAAAATTCAGTGTCCGCCCTTCTGCTGACCCGGCTGGCCGGGCTTCTGGCTTGGATCCTGCTGCTGCTGGCCCGGCTTGTGGCCGCCACCCTGCTGCTGACCCGGCTTCTGGCTGGGATTCTGGCTCTGCTGGCCCGGGTTCTGGTTCGGATTGTTCTGGTTACCCATGTTGACTCTCCTTCGTTGAACATAGCCCCAACGGCCGGCATCTCCATTGGTTTCAGAGGAACCCGAGTTCCGGCGTGACCATTTCGCGGCAACGCAAACATCGTGGACGACGACCTCACGCCGCACCCGGTACGGTTGCCGCACCCAGTTCCCGCTGTTAGAAAATGAGACGACGCGACGATCCGGCTGCCGGGGCCTTCGACGTGTCGCTCGCTTCGCTCGAACACGGCAGCCCATGGATTATTTCGCCCAGCAACTCATCAACGGACTGGTGCTCGGCTCGATCTACGGCCTGATCGCGATCGGCTACACGATGGTGTACGGCATCGTCGGCATGATCAATTTCGCCCATGGCGATATTTTCATGATCGGCGGATTCATCGCCCTCATCACGTTCCTCATCCTGGTCTCGATCGGCCTCACGGCCATTCCCGTCATCCTGCTGCTGGTGCTGCTGGTGGCGATGGCAATCACTGCCCTCTACGGCTGGACCGTGGAGCGGATCGCCTATCGTCCGCTACGGCAATCGTTCCGTCTCGCGCCGATGCTGTCCGCCATCGGCATGTCGTTCGTCCTGACCAACTACGCGCAGGTGTCGCAGGGTGCGCGCGTCAAGCCGGTGCCTCCTGTCATCACCGGCGGCTACACGCTGTTCGAAAACGACGGCTTCGTGGTGCGGCTGTCCAACATCCAGATCATCGTCGTCATCACCACCGTCATCCTGCTGGCGATCTTCTCCTGGCTGGTGGCGCGGACGCGGCTCGGGCGCGACATGCGCGCCTGCGAGCAGGACCAGACCATGGCGGCGCTGCTCGGCGTCGATGTCGATCGCACCATCTCGATGACCTTCGTGATCGGCGCCGCGCTCGCCGCGGTCGCTGGCATGATGTACCTGCTCTATTACGGCGTGGTCGATTTCTTCATGGGCTTCGTCGCCGGCATCAAGGCGTTCACCGCGGCGGTGCTCGGCGGCATCGGCTCCCTGCCCGGCGCGATGCTCGGCGGCCTCCTCATCGGCCTGATCGAGACGTTCTGGTCCGCGTACTTCTCGTCCGAATACAAGGACGTCGCAGCGTTCTCGATCCTGATCGTCGTCCTGATCTTTCTTCCGACCGGCCTGCTGGGCCGTCCGGAAGTCGAAAAAGTCTGAGAGGCAGCGTGGCGCGTCCGACCGATCCCGCCGCCCGCGCGCCCAAAGCCGCCGCCGCTGCTCCGCACGGCGTCGCTTTCATTCTCAAGAAATCCCTCATCAGCGCCCTTGTGGCGCTGGTTCTGTTTTCGCTGATGATCGGCGTCCGCACCGAAGCCGGACCGGAAGGACAGTTGATCTACTGGACGCGGTTCGGCGATCTTGCCGCGCTCGTGGCCGCGGTGTTTTTCGGCAGCATCATGGTCGAATTGCTGCGGCAGTGGATCGGGCCGTCAAAAAGCATCTCGCTCGTTCCAGAGTCAGCCAAGGGCGCGGTTGATACCCTTGGCCGTTTCTTCGCTCCGGCGCTGCTTGTCTTCGCCCTGCTGGTGCCGGTGATCTTTTACGATCAGCGCTACATCCTGGACCTCGGCATCCTCGTGCTGACATACATCATGCTCGGATGGGGTCTGAACATCGTCGTGGGTCTCGCCGGCCTGCTGGATCTCGGCTACGTCGCGTTCTATGCGGTCGGTGCCTATTCCTACGCACTGCTGGCGACGACCTTCGGCCTGTCGTTCTGGGCCTGCCTGCCGCTGGCGGGCATTCTCGCTGCCTTCTGGGGCGTACTGCTGGGCTTCCCGGTGCTGCGGCTGCGCGGCGATTATCTCGCCATCGTCACGCTGGCATTCGGCGAAATCATCCGCCTTATCCTGCTCAACTGGCAGCATGTCACCGGCGGGCCGAACGGGATCACCGGCATTCCGCGCCCCTCTTTCTTCGGCATTCCGCTGACCAACACCGACGACGGACTCGCAGCCCTGCTCGGCATCGAGTTCTCCACCACACACCGCGTGGTGTTTTTGTTCTATTTGATCCTGGCGCTCGCGCTGCTGACCAACTGGGTCACCATCCGTCTGCGCCGTCTGCCGATCGGCCGCGCATGGGAAGCACTGCGCGAAGACGAAGTCGCGTGCCGCTCGCTCGGCATCAACACCACCACCACGAAACTCACGGCCTTCGCGACCGGTGCAATGTTCGGCGGCTTTGCCGGCGCGTTCTTTGCCACACGTCAGGGTTTCATCAGCCCTGAATCCTTCACGTTCCACGAATCCGCGCTGGTGCTTGCGATCGTCGTGCTCGGCGGCATGGGCTCCCAGCTCGGCGTCGCCCTCGCCGCACTCACAATGATCGGCGGCTTTGAGCTGTTCAGGGGGCTGGAACAGTTCCGCATGCTGGTGTTCGGCTCGGCCATGGTGCTGCTGATGATCTGGCGCCCACGTGGCCTGATCGGCCACCGCGCACCGTCGGTGTTTCTGGAAAAACCGACCCAGATCTCATCGTCCATGGTCAAGGAAGGCCACGGCTGATGGCGGGCGACGACAACATTCTTCACGTCGATCACCTGTCGATGCGCTTCGGCGGCATCGTCGCGGTCAACGATCTGTCGTTCACCGCGAAGCGCGGCGACATCACCGCACTGATCGGCCCGAACGGCGCCGGCAAGACCACCGTGTTCAACTGCATCACCGGTTTCTACAAGCCAACCACCGGCATGATGCGTCTCGTTCATGAAGATCGCCGCGAGTTCCTGCTGGAGCGGCTGTTCGATTATCGCATCTCCAAGGTTGCGAAGGTCGCGCGCACGTTCCAGAACATCCGGCTGTTCGCGGGCATGACCGCCCTGGAAAATCTGATGGTGGCGCAGCACAACGCGTTGATGCTGGCGTCGGGCTACACCTTTCTCGGCCTTGTCGGTGCGCCAAGCTTTCGCCGCGCGGAACGTGACGCCATCGAGCGAGCGCGTTACTGGCTCGATCGCATCGGCCTCACCGCCCGCGCCGATGATGCCGCAGGAAACCTGCCCTACGGCGATCAGCGGCGGCTCGAGATCGCACGCGCCATGTGCTCCGAACCCGCACTGCTCTGTCTCGACGAGCCAGCCGCCGGATTGAACGCACGCGAGAGTGACGAGCTGAGCGAATTGCTCCGCGCGATCCGCAAGGATCACGGCACATCGATCCTGCTGATCGAACACGACATGTCGGTGGTGATGGAAATCTCCGACTGCATCTTCGTGCTCGACCACGGCGTCAAGATCGCCGCCGGAACGCCGCGTGAAATCCGCGACGATCCCAAGGTCATCGCCGCTTATCTCGGCGCCGACGAAAAGACCGCCATCGAAGTCATGGATGGCGGAACATGAGTGCGCTCCTGTCGATTCGCGGCCTCGTCGCGGCCTACGGCAATATCGAAGCGCTGAAGGGCGTCGACCTCGACATCAATGCCGGCGAGATCGTGGCCCTGATTGGCGCCAACGGCGCCGGCAAGTCAACGCTGATGATGTCGGTGTTCGGCCGGCCACGCGCCCGCGCCGGCACGATCGAGTTCGACGGCCGGGACATCACCAACGAGCCGACTCACCATGTGGCTCGGCTGCGGATTGCGCAGTCCCCAGAAGGACGGCGCATCTTTCCGCGCATGACGGTGGCAGAGAACCTGCGCATGGGCGCGGACGCCGCCGTGGAAAGCACCGAGGCTGAGCGCGGCGTCGACCTAGAACGCGTCTTCACGCTGTTTCCCCGCCTCAAGGAGCGCATCGCGCAGCGAGGCGGCACGCTGTCGGGCGGGGAGCAGCAGATGCTGGCGATCGGACGCGCGCTGATGAGCCGTCCAAGGCTTCTGATGCTTGATGAACCGTCGCTTGGCCTCGCTCCGCTGATTGCGCGGCAGATCTTCGACGCCGTCCGCACGCTCAACCGACAGGACGGCCTGACCGTTCTGATCGTCGAGCAGAACGCCAACCATGCACTGAAACTGGCGAACCGCGGTTACGTGATGGTCAACGGCCTGATCACGCTCAGCGGAACCGGCGAGGAACTGCTGGCGCGGCCGGAGATCAGGGCAGCTTACCTTGAAGGCGGGCGACGCTGATGGAGCAGTTTTACGCCAACGAATCCGTTTTTCAGGTGCTGTTCATCACCCTGGTGCTTGGCGGCGGATGCGCGTTGCTCGCAGGCCGCGCGATTGCGCTGACGTGGCGAAGCATCTGGATTGCGGCCGTGGCCATGATTCCGATGGGACTGGCAGTGCGATTCGTGCATTTCGCGCTGTTCAACGAAACACTGTGGCAACCGCAAACCTATTTGCTGGAAACCATCATCCTCATGGCAATTTCGTGCCTCGCGTTCCAGCGAACCCGCGCCTGGCAGATGGTGAAGCAGTATTACTGGCTCTACGAGCCGAGCGGCCCCCTCGGCTGGCGGCTGCGGCAAGATGCGCCATCCAACTCCTGAGCCGTCACCAAAATTGCCGATGACTTGGCGGTAAAATCAGCCGACAATGCGCAGGATTTGTTCGCCCGGCGGGCCGTACGGCCACGCCCTTTCGAGACCTTCATGAGGACTGTCCTATGAAATCGATCCACATCCTTGGCCTCGCACTCGGCGCGTCGATTGCCATGTCGACTGCTGCGTTTGCGCAAGACATTTCGGTCGCCGTCGCCGGTCCGATGACCGGCAGCGAGTCCGCATTCGGCCGCCAGATGAAGAACGGCGCGGACCTCGCCGTCGCCGATCTCAACGCTGCGGGCGGCGTCAACGGCAAGAAGCTGGCATTGCAGGTCGGTGACGACGCATGTGACCCCAAGCAGGCGCGGTCGGTGGCCGAAAAGCTCGCGAGTTCGAAAGTCCAGTTCGTTGCCGGTCATTTCTGTTCGTCGTCGTCGATCCCGGCGTCGGAAGCCTACGCGGAAGGCAACGTGTTGCAGATAACCCCGGCTTCGACCAATCCGGTGTTCACCGAGCGCAAGCTGTGGAACGTGCTCCGCGTCTGCGGCCGTGACGACCAGCAGGGCCTCGTCGCCGCGCAGTACATCCTCAAGGCGTTCGCCGGCAAGAACGTCGCCATCCTTAACGACAAGACCACCTACGGAAAGGGTCTTGCGGACGAGACCAAGAAGGCGCTGAACGCCGCCGGCTTCAAAGAGAAGCTGTTCGAGTCCTACAACAAGGGCGACAAGGACTTTAACTCCATAGTTTCGCGCCTGAAGCGCGACAACATCGATCTGGTCTATGTCGGCGGCTATCATCAGGAAGCCGGCCTGATCCTGCGTCAGATGCGCGATCAGGGCCTGAAGACGATCCTGATGGCCGGCGATGCGATGAACGATAAGGAATTCGCCTCGATCACCGGTGCGGCTGCGGAAGGTACGCTGTTCACCTTCGGCCCCGATCCGCGCAACAAGCCGACCGCGAAGGCCATCGTCGAGAAGTTCAAGGCGAAGGGCATCGATCCAGAAGGCTACACGCTCTACACCTACGCTTCGTTCCAGGTCTGGTCGCAGGCCGTGAACAAGATCAAGAGCACCGATCCGAAGAAGGTCATCGAGGCCATCAAGGGCGGCGAATGGGACACCGTGCTCGGCAAGCTGTCGTTCGATGCCAAGGGCGACATCAAGCTGCTCGACTACGTGGTCTACAAGTGGGATGCCAAGGGCAACTACGCCGAGCTGAACAAGGGATCATAAGCTCGTCGGCCAAAGTCACATTTAATGGTCATCACCGGGCTTGTCCCGGTGATCTCGATTAATAGACCACTGTGCTCAGCTTATCGGGATGCCCGGGACAAGCCCGGGCATGACAGGCTTTTAGTTCGCCGTTACCCGAAGTTCTGCAACGCCGGGAATGTCTCCAGCAGCCAGATACTGACATCCGTAACTGCGCCGGTAAGAAATCCGATTCCGACCAGGATCATCAGCACGCCCATCACGCGTTCGACGGTGGCGAGATGTTTTTTCATCCGCGCGAGCACCGCTGAAAACTGCTCCACCATAAATGCCGCGATCAGGAACGGAATGCCGAGACCGGCGGAATAGACTGCGAGCAGGCCTGCGCCCTTGGTCACTGTGGTTTCCGAAGCTGCAACCGACAGGATTGCCGCGAGGATCGGCCCGATGCATGGCGTCCAGCCGAACGCAAACGCCAAGCCCATGACGTAAGCGCCCCACAACCCGACCGGCTTGGGAATCGGCAGGCGTCCCTCGCGCATCAGGAAGCCGATGCGTGTCAGGCCAAGGAAATGCAGCCCCATCAGAATGATGGCGATGCCGGCAACGATCGACAGTTGCGTGGACCAGGCCCGGATCAGGCCGCCAATCAGGCTGGCGCTGGCGCCCAGCGCCACGAAAACGGTGGAGAAGCCAAGCACGAACACCAGCGCAGACAACATCACTGCGCGTTTGGACGCGCGTGATTCCTCGTCGTTAGCGACATGCTCGATGGTCGCGCCCGTCAGGTAAATCAGATACGGGGGCACCAGCGGCAGCACGCAGGGCGACAGAAAGCTGATGATGCCGGCGGCGAGCGCGGCGGGGATGGAAACGTCCTGGATCATGCCGCTTATTGCACTGTCGCCCATATGCTATGCAAGCTCAGCCGTACCCGTTCCGCCTGTTGTGAACGGACTGTGATCGGAGTTCGCCGCCTTGAAGAACCTGCTGACCGACATTCCCGGTATCCGCGTCGGCCATGCCCACGACGAACGCGTTGCATCCGGCGTGACCGCGGTGATCTTCGACAAGGCCGCTGTGGCCTCTGTCGATGTCCGCGGCGGCGGACCGGGAATCCGGGACGGCGCGTTGCTTGAGCCCGTCAATACGGTGGAGCGCGTCGATGCAATCACGCTTTCAGGCGGCTCCGCCTTCGGGCTGGAGGCCGGCGGCGGCGTTCAGGCCTGGCTGGCCGAGCAAGGACGAGGCTTTGCGGTCGGCGACGCTCTGATCCCGATCGTTCCGGGAGCCGTTCAATTCGACATGCTGAACGGCGGCAACAAAAAGTGGGGCCGCTTCCCGCCCTATCGCGATCTGGGATACACGGCGGCAGCCGCTGCGACCGATGGCGCGTTCGCGCTCGGCAGCGTCGGTGCAGGATTCGGCGCGACCACCGCCAATTTCAAGGGCGGGCTTGGTTCCGCCTCGGCCGTGATGGCAAATGGCGTGCGTGTCGCGGCCATCGCGTCGGTCAATGCGGTCGGCAGCGTCACGGTCGGCGACGGGCCCTGGTTCTGGGCGGCGCCCTTCGAACAAAACAATGAACTCGGCGGACGTGGCCTGCCGCCTGCGTTCACCGCAGACATGCTCGCGATGCGGCTCAAGGGCGGCCCCGCCGCTACGGCGATCGAAAACACAACACTGGCAATTGTCGTCACTGACGCCATCCTGACCAAGCCGCAGGTAAAGCGCCTCGCTATCATTGCACAGACCGGATTTGCCCGCGCGATCTATCCGGTGCACGCGCCACTCGATGGCGACGTCGTGTTCGCGGCGGCGACCTGCGAGAACGCAATCGATCCGCTGTATGGGCTAACCGAGCTAGGCGCCGTTGCCGCGAACGTCGTCGCGCGTGCGATCGCACGCGGCGTCTACGAAGCCAACGCGTTGCCTTTCGCCGGCGCGTTGCCGTCGTGGAAAATGCGGTTCGCAAGATAGTGACTGATTTTGCCGTGCGGCTGCTTACGTATTTGTCCGTAAGTACTCACGCATCATGCTGTCGCAAAATGCAGAAAACCCCTGCCGTTTAAGGTTATCTTTCCCTTTCGATTGCAGCCGGCATTCTCCGCAATACGGTCCATTGCGTGCACAACGTCGTGCACGCAACAGTGGAGAAAACGTCATGAAGAAAATGCTGTGCCTGGCCGTTGTCGCGACGGCGTTCATCAGCGCTCCGGCCCTCGCCGGAGGTGGCGGCGGTGGCAAAGGCGTGGGTGTCGGAGCGAACGTGCTCACCGGAAAGGGCGGCGTGCTCGGCCTGCTCGATGGGCGCGGCGCTCTGGTGGTCAATGCCTCGGTCACCACTGGCAAGGGCGGCGTCCTCGGCGCCGTTCTCGGCAAGAGCGGCGCGCTTGGCGGCCTGCTGGGCGGCGGCTGCGGCTGCGGACACTGACGTCTAGGCCACTGCGCGAACGCGAATGAGATCCCCAACCTCCCACGCCTCATTCTCGCGGCAGCCTGGTCCTGCATTCCCCCCTGCAGGATCAGGCTGCCACCTAACCTTTCGTCACCGCCGGTCTATCTTTCGGCGCTTCTTTCTTCTCGTCCTTTGCGAAAGGTGAAAACTTTTTCGTCAGCGATGAACTGATGACGATCGCGCTGGCTTTCTCACCGGAGATGAGTGTCCCTTGCGCACGCGTCAGATCGAGCCCGAGCGCATAACCATTTCCAAGATCGTGCGACGCTCCAATGCCGTAACTCAGCGTCTGCGCGCTAAATCGCGAATCCAGATAATCCGTCGTGGCATACCCGACCGCCGCTGTCAGCGTCAGCCTCGGTTCGACCAGCCAGCTCGCTTTCGCCGTATAGGCCGTATCTATGGTGATCGGCGAGATCGGAAATGTGGTCTCACTGGCGCGGCGATAGGCGGCAAGATCGACCATAAACGGCGCAATGCGCCAGGACAGGCTCGCATCGAACAGGGTCGTGTTGACGTTGGTGAAGTCGATGTCATGAAAGGTGCCGTACAGCTGCGAAATCGAGCCGAACACCGTGATGTCCTTGTCCTGATATTTGGCGAACAAGAACGGCTGCACACGTTCGTTGTCGCGGCGATAGCCGAAGTCATCCAGTTCCTTCTGATAGCGTCGCACCGACAGGTTGACCGACGCACCGATCTCGAACCTGTCGCGAACATAGGCGATGCCGGGGATCAGCGTCCCGCGCAGATAGACCTGCGGGTTCGGCAGGAAATCCTGAAAGATCGCGTTGGTCTGGTTGAGACCCGAGCGCGCCCCCTCGACCGTCGTGAAAATCTTGATTGATCCGAATTTCGCCTCGCCCTTGATCGATTGCACGAGATCGGACGAACGCAGACTATAGGTGTTGGCGTCGGCGATGGTCGTGGTGGCCGCAATATTGGCATCGTCACCGCCATAGGTGCCATGGAGGATGACCTTTCCGCTCAGCGCGGGGACCGCGAGCGGATTGGCGTACTGCGTGGTGCTGGCTTCCGCCGCGACTCCGTAGCTGTAATCCTTCTCTTTGGTGCCCGCGGCAAGCGCGGTGTCCGCGCCGATGAAGGCGCTCCCGCCAATTCCGGTTCCGTTCGAGAATTGCGGGTTGGTGTCGTAGCCTCCGCGCAGCCGCAGCGAGGAAATGAAATCGTCTTCGGCATGAACGCTGCTCGCGCCGGCGGCGATAATGCCGGCACACGCCGCTATCCTCAGCACAATCTGCACTTCGCACCTCGCAAAATTTGCGTAGCGCGATTAGCGATCCGGCGTGGTTAGCGACTGATGAAAATGAAAGACTTGTGCGTAGTGCTACCGATGCAGGCGGTATCAACTACATCAGCGATCAGACCTTGACGGAGACCGACTGCTTCGCAGCAGCGGCAAGCGCATCTGTCTGACGCTGCATCATTTTATCAACGAGATTGTATTGCGACGAAGCACTGGTCGACGTGCCGGAAGCCGCAGGCTGGCTGATCGTGATCTTCGAGCCGTCGCCATATGTCAGCGTGGTGGTGATCGAACCGTCGCTGTTCGTTGTCGAGGTGCTCGAAGCGCCTTGCAGCGCCTGCATCAGAGCATCAGCGCCGCCACCGGCGCGATGTGCATGGGGGTGGCCGCCCTTGGGCTTCAAAGCCGACGCCATCTCGTCGAGACTAACGGAGCCGTCACTGTCGGCATCCATCTTGTCAAAAACATTGTCGGCCGCCGCGATATTGGTCCCGCCTGCGCCGAGCTTGTCTTCGAACTCGGCTTTGGTGATCTTGCCATCGCCGTTGGTATCGATCTGCGCGAACAGATCCTTCAAGGCATCTGACGGATTGGCTTTTCCGTTCGCATCCTGCGCCGACAGCAATGCGTTGAATGTCGACGGCGACAGCGCTCCGGCCTGCGTCGGGGTGCTTGAGGTGATTGTCGCTGTGTTGGTCGCGCTGGTGGTTGTGCCCACATCGAACAGTGAGTTCGTCTGCTTGACGCCGGTCTTGGCCGCATTCGACTTGTCCGGCGTCAGCGACGACAGCAGATCCAGCGCACCAACGGCTGCGGCCCCGACTGCTCCTGCGGCAAAGAACATCACAACACTCCCCAAGGCCGCTGATACGCGGCCGAGATGATCCCGGCAAATATCCAGCAATTGCCGTGCCGCTCGAAAAGCGCAGCAAATACGGGGTTTTTCTCCCTCCATCGGCACGCCCCGCAGGGCAATTTCTGCCCGCAGCGGCAGGATTTGCCGGTTCAGCGCGTGGTTCCTGTGCACGCCAGCCGCCTCTCGTTGCCCGCGCACGGGCGGCGTGTTAGGCGAAGCCATCGCCCCCTGCGCAAGGGGAACCATCGGAAACCGCCATGTCCCAGCCCTTCGCATCTCGTCCGCTGATTATCGCGCCGTCGATCCTGGCGTCGGATTTCGCGAAACTTGGTGAGGAAGTCCGCTCCGTCGATCAGGCCGGCGCCGACTGGATTCACCTGGACGTGATGGACGGCCATTTCGTGCCGAACATTTCCTACGGCCCCGACGTCATCAAGGCGATGCGTCCCTATTCGAAGAAAATCTTCGATACGCATCTCATGATTGCGCCGTGCGATCCGTATCTCGAAGCCTTCGCCAAGGCCGGCTCGGACATCATCACCGTGCACGCCGAGGCGGGCCCGCATCTGCATCGCTCGCTGCAGGCGATCCGCGCCCTCGGCAAGAAGGCCGGTGTGTCACTCAATCCGGCAACGCCTGCGAGCGCCATCGAGTACGTCATCGACATGATCGATCTGGTGCTGGTGATGTCGGTCAACCCGGGCTTCGGTGGCCAGTCGTTCATTCCCGCCGTGCTGGAAAAGATTTCGCAGGTCCGCGCCATGTGCGCAGGGCGTCCGATCGATATCGAAGTCGATGGCGGTGTGACCGCAGACAATGCGGCCAAGGTCGCAGCCGCGGGCGCAAACGCGCTGGTCGCAGGCTCGGCCGTGTTCAAAGGCGGCACGCTGGAGAGCTACAAGGGCAATATTTCCGCGATCCGGGGTGCTGCTGCCTCCGCGCGCGGCGAGGCGATTTAACGCCAAAGGGCCTGATTTTCGGGGCAGAGCTGCGTTCCGAGGGTGGTTTCGCCAGCCCTGATCTGCTAAAGCGCGGCGTAATCCCCCAAGCCCATGAGTTCGCAATGATTCCCCGTTATTCCCGCCCCGAAATGGTCTCCATTTGGGAGCCGCAGACGCGTTTCAAGATCTGGTTCGAGATCGAAGCGCACGCTGCCGACGCGCTGGCCGAACTGGGCGTGATCCCGAAGGACGCCGCCAAGACCATCTGGGCCAAGGCCAAGGATGCGGTGTTCAATGTCGAGCGCATCGACGAGATCGAGCGCGAGACCAAGCATGACGTCATCGCCTTCCTGACCCATCTGGCCGAGATCGTCGGTCCCGAAGCGCGCTTCGTCCACCAGGGCATGACTTCGTCGGACGTACTCGATACCTGTCTCAATGTGCAGCTCGCGCGCGCCGCCGACATCCTGATTGCCGACACCGACAAGGTACTCGCGGCGCTCAAGACCCGCGCCTTCGAGCACAAGATGACGCCGACCATCGGCCGCTCTCACGGCATCCATGCCGAGCCGGTGACGTTCGGTCTCAAGCTGGCTTATGCCTATGCCGAATTCACCCGCGCGAAAGAGCGCCTGATTGCCGCACGCAAGGAAATCGCGACCTGCGCCATTTCCGGCGCAGTCGGCACCTTCGCGCAAATCGATCCGCGGGTTGAGGAGCACGTGGCGAAGGCGATGGGGCTCACGGTCGAGCCGATCTCGACGCAGGTGATCCCGCGTGATCGCCACGCGATGTTCTTCGCGACGCTTGGTGTTGTCGCCTCCTCGGTTGAGCGTCTCGCTACCGAAATCCGCCACATGCAGCGCACCGAAGTGCTGGAAGCAGAAGAATTCTTCTCCGAAGGCCAGAAGGGTTCGTCGGCGATGCCGCACAAGCGCAATCCGGTGCTGACGGAAAACCTCACCGGCCTCGCGCGCATCGTGCGCTCCGCCGTGACACCCGCGCTGGAGAATGTCGTGCTCTGGCATGAACGCGACATCTCGCACTCGTCTGTCGAGCGCATGATCGGTCCCGACGCCACGGTGACGCTGGACTTCGCGCTCAACCGCCTCGCAGGTGTCGTCGAAAAGCTGCTGGTCTATCCGGCCAACATGCAGAAGAACCTCGATCGCCTCGGGGGCCTCGTTCATTCGCAGCGGCTGTTGATTGCGCTGACGCAGAAAGGCGCCTCGCGCGAGGACGCCTACAAGCTGGTCCAGCGCAACGCGATGCCGGTCTGGCGCGGCGAAGGCGACTTCCAGTCACTTCTGAAGAAGGACGCCGACGTGAAGAAGTATCTGTCGGACAAGGAGATCGAAGAACAATTTGATCTCGCGTATCACTTCAAGCACGTCGATACGATTTTCAAGCGGGTGTTTGGGGCAAGCTGAACTGATGGCTGTCGTCACCGCTGTCAGCCTTCGCAAAGGCCATCATTTCAGCAAGACGAACGCCCTCAGCATCCGGCTGCTGAAAGGCCTCGGTGTCGACGGCGACGCGCATATGGGCGAGACGGTGAAACACCGCTCGCGGGTTGCCAAAGACCCCACGGTGCCGAACCTGCGTCAGGTCCACCTGATCCACGAAGAACTGTTCGACGAACTCGCTCCCAAAAACTTCATCGTCCGCCCCGGCGAGATGGGCGAAAATGTCACCACCCGCGGCATCGACCTGCTCGGCCTTCCCTCCGGCACCCGGCTGCACTTGGGCGAAAGCGCTGTGGTCGAGATCACTGGCCTGCGTAATCCCTGCATCCAGATCGACCGATTCCAGAAGGGTTTGATGGCTGCGACCCTGGACAAGGACTCCGGCGGCAAGCTGATCCGCAAAGCCGGAGTCATGAGCATCGTGCTGGCAGAGGGCGACGTCCGGCCGGGCGATCCCATCCGGGTGGAATTGCCGGACGGTCCGCACCGGGCGCTCGAACCGGTCTGAAGTACGGAAACACATCAGATGTGAGTGCCCGGCATAGAGCCGGGCATGACGGATCATTCGGATTTTTCCGCGCCGAACGTCAGTCGGCGATTTTCAGGATAACCTTGCCGAACGGCCGCTCCTCGATCAGGTATTGAAGCGCCTTCGCCGCCTCCTCCAGCGGGAAAATGCGCGCCACCGGCGGCTTGACCGTGCCCTTCACAAGCAGCGGCGAGATCACGTCCCACGCGGCTTGAATCTCCTGACGCGTGGACCGGAACAGGCTGAATCCGGTGACCGAAAGATCCTTCCAGATGATGTCCGTCACCTCGATCGTGGTATTGCGGCCTGCCGAATAGCCGAGCGTCACCAGCGATCCTCCCATGGCCATGGCCTTGAGCGCTTCGCTCGTGATGGTGCCGCCAATGGCATCGATCACCACGTCGATGCCAGCACCATCGGTCAGTCTCCGTACGCCTTGCGCGAGCGACTCTGCGGACAGATCGACAACGTTATCGTAGCCGCGCTCACGCGCCTGCTCGGCCTTCGCCTTGCTGCCCGCCGTTGAAACCACTTTCGACGCGCCGAGCGCCCTGGCAAGCTGATAGGTGGCGTTGCCGACAGCGCCGCCGATCGCAGGCGCGAGCACCGATTTGCCCGCCGCAAAACCCGCCTGCTGCAGCGTCAGATAGGCCGACAGATAACCCACGACGGCTGCGGTTGCGGTGACGTCGTCGACACCGTCGGGGATGGGCTGCAGTTCTTCAGCCTTGATCTGTACGTATTCCTGCCAGCTCCCGTTGCCGAATGGAGCGGTGAACATCACGCGCGCGCCCACTGGCAGCGACGACGGACCGCTATGCGTGACAACGCCCGCGCCCTCGTTGCCGAACACAGCGGGAGGCTTGGCGCGCGGATGCCCGCCGGACAGAATCGTGTGATCGAGCGGGTTCACGCCTGCCGCTGTCAGGCGGACGGTTACCAGGTCCCGGCTCGGCGCAAGGTTCTCGCGTTCGACCAGTCGCAACCCCAAATATCCCGTGAATTCAAATGCTTCGATGACGCGCATCAGCTTGCTCCAATAAAGTTACAGACCTGTCTGTTACTTGTACATAGTTACAAACCTGTTACATTGTCAACTTCAACTGGTGAACCCGAGCAGGCCTTTGAGCGAACTGGAATTATCCCGGCCCCGGCGTGGCGCCCCCCGAAAGACCGACGCAACGGCCAGAGAGCGGATCATGTCCGTGGCCGCTGACCTGTTTTATCGGGAAGGCATCCGTGCGACGGGCGTTGACCGGATCGTCGAGGTGTCAGGGGTGTCGAAGACCAGCCTCTATCGGGTTTTCCAGTCGAAGGACGAACTGATCGCGGCCTACGCAGAAGCCCACGACCAACGGTTCTGGGACAAATGGAATAAGGCCGCCGAGGCTCATCAGGACAGCCCGCTCGATCAGATCAATGCCGCTCTCGACGACGTGGCAGAGAGCATCGCGCGCCCGGCGTATCGCGGCTGTCCGATGATCAATCTGGCGGTGGAAATTCCCGACGAAACTCATCCGGCACGCATCATGGCCTCCGCCAACAAGATGCGGCTGAAGACCGAGCTTGAGCGCCTTGCGGCACAGCTATCCGTCGCCAATCCAGGATGGATCGCCGAGCAAATTATGCTGCTGGTCAACGGAGCTTATGCCTCGGGCAGCATCGACCCGCGCTCAGTCAGCGGGGAACGCCTGAAGAGCGCCGCCGCTGCCATCATTCGGGCAGGGCAGACTGGCGTTAAAACAACTGAATCGTAACGGCTCTTTCGATACACTCCCGCCGTGTCCCGTGTTCCCACCATCCTGGTTTTCGACTCCGGCCTCGGCGGATTGACCGTCTTCCGCGAGATTGTGAAGCTGCGGCCGGGCGCACGTTACACCTACGTCGCGGACGACGCCTATTTCCCCTACGGCCAGCACACCGAGGACGAGATCGTCGCCCGCGTCGTGCCGCTGGTCGGCGACCTGATCGCCGAGCACACGCCCGACCTTGTCGTCATCGCCTGCAACACCGCGTCAACGCTGGTGATGACCCATCTGCGCGAAGCCTACACGGTCCCGTTCGTTGGCACCGTGCCGGCGATCAAGCCCGCCTGCGCCTCGTCCAGGACCAAACGCGTCTCGGTGCTCGGCACCAAAGGCACCGTAAAGCGCGAATACACCAAGAAACTGATCGCGGATTTCGCTCAGGGCTGCGACGTGACGCTGGTCGGCGCGGAAAATCTCGCAAGCCTCGCCGAAGCGGCGCTGCGCGGCGAACGGGTCAGCGACGACGCCATCGCGGCCGAGATTGCGCCGTGCTTCCTCAATGGCGATGCACGAACCGACACCGTGGTGCTGGCCTGCACGCACTATCCCCTGTTGATCGATCAGATGCTTGCGCTTGCGCCATGGGGGGTGGACTGGATCGACCCGGCACCCGCGATCGCGCGGCGGGTGGGTGATCTCCTCGGCCCGGCAAATGGCAATGGCGCAGGGCCGGAAGCGCGCTTTCTGTTCACATCGGGGCAGGCGCCATCCCCGGTTCTGGCCAGGGCGCTGGAGCCGTTCATCCGCGCCAGCGTTGCCAACTAAGAACGGCCTTCCGCAGATACCGTCCGGCTGCTAGCTTTCGCCCGGTCTGCTCCGGAGAGAGCAGCGAAAGGGAGATACACATGCTCAAGAAAATGGTTCTCGGCCTCGCGATCGTTGCGTTCGCGGGCATCGGCGCGGCAATGGCTCAGACAGCCCCTGCCAACGCCATCAAGCGCACCCCGCTGCAAAAGGTGGAGTTTCCCAAGGGTTACAATACCATCACCGTCATCGCCGAGATTCCGGCCGACACGCTGGCCGGCCGTCACACCCATCCGGGCATCGATACGGGATATGTTCTCGAAGGTGACGCCACGCTGATGGTCGAAGGCAAGCCGGACCAGGCTATCAAGGCCGGGGATTCCTATGCGGTGCCCGCCGGCATTCCGCATGACGTCAAGACCGGGGCTAAAGGCTTGAAAATCATGGCTGTTTACGTGGTCGAGGAAGGCAAGCCAGTGGCGACGCCGGCCCCCAAATAACGGCCTGAATGGTTTGACTTATCGGCCTTTTCTACCTATGAACACGTTGCTCGCGGGCCGGTTTTCGGCCCGCGTTGCGTTTCGCGACCCGTGGTCCTCCCCATTAAGCTTATGAGGCGGACCTGTCAGCACCGGGATCATATCCCGCTGCACAGGAGGGCGCGTTTCCTCAAAACCAACGTTCAAAGAAAGAGGACGCGATGACTAAGCGTAGTGAGGCGAAGTATAAAATCGATCGCCGTATGGGCCAGAACATCTGGGGCCGCCCGAAGAGCCCCGTCAACAAGCGTGAATACGGCCCCGGCCAGCACGGCCAGCGCCGCAAGGGCAAGCTCTCCGACTTCGGCACGCAGCTCCGCGCCAAGCAGAAGCTGAAGGGCTACTACGCCAACATTTCCGAGCGTCAGTTCCACGCGATCTACGTCGAAGCCAGCCGCCTGAAGGGCGACTCGGGTGAAAACCTGATCGGCCTGCTCGAGCGCCGCCTCGACACCGTGGTGTACCGCGCGAAGTTCGTGGCCACCATGTTCGCCGCACGTCAGTTCATCAACCACGGCCACATCAAGGTGAACGGCAAGCGCGTCAACATCGCCAGCTACAAGGTGAAGGTCGGCGACGTCGTCGAGATCAAGGAATCGTCCAAGCAACTCGCCTTCGTGCTCGAAGCCAACCAGCTCGGCGAACGCGACACACCTGACTATCTCGAAGTCGATCACGGCAAGCAGACTGCCAAGGTCGTGCGCGTTCCGGGTCTTTCGGAAGTGCCGTTCCCGGTTCAGATGGAACCGCACCTCATCATCGAATTCTATTCGCGCTAATTCCTCAGCGCGGATGACAGAAATACGAAAGGCCGCCTCACCGGGCGGCCTTTTTGTTTGGCTGATCGCATCAGGTGGAGGATACCGGATTGGGTTCGGCCAAAGCAAAATCCCGCAACAGGCGCACCGCGATCCGCACCACCTCGGCCTGTGTCTTGGCTCCGGTGCGCGACAGCGCACTCCGCAGATGGAATCGCGCGGTGTGAATCGTGACGCCTTCGCTCTCTGCAAATGTCTTGAGATCGTGATCAGCCGCCAGAGCCGCGACCAGCCGCGCGGCTCCCTTTGACAGCCCTAGCCCCTGCTCCAGAATTTCGGACGTATTGGCAGATCCGGAATCGGGATCGTGGACGACAACGATCGCGCCACGCGGCCCGCCGCGCTCCCAGTCGGATTGCGCGGAGGACGCCGGAGACGGCGCGACCAGGACAACATAGTCCCGTCCTCTGGCGCGCGGCACGGCAACCACACCGCCGGCACCGCCACCTGCGACATTGATCAACAGCGCATCAAAGCGTCGGCGCGCGTCGGTATGGGTGACCAGAGGCTTGCCCATCCGGCCAAGCACAAAGCCGTCGCTCTGCTGTGTGAGAGCGTGCATCGCCGCGTTGACGAAGAGCACCTCCCCGTCAGCCGCCAGCAACATCAGGCCGGCCTGCAGCCGGTCGAGCGTTGCCTGCAAGCCGACATTTCGTGAATCGATCCGGAAGAACGTGCGGCGCAGTTGCAGCGCGCGCGTGATGTGCGGCATAAGCTGCTCCAGATAAGCCGCTTCCCGATCGTCGAAGGGTGGACGATCATCGCCGCGCATCAGCGCGATCATCGCGAAATTTCCGTCGCTGGAATAGAGGGGCCCGCCAAGCGTTTCGATCAGCCCGATCGGCTTGAAGAATTCATTATAAAATTGACCGGTGGCGCGTTCTTCCGGCGTGAACAGACGATCCGTACTCATGGCACGGCCCGCCGGCAGGCTGAGAAAGCGCGCCGGGGCAGGATCGATCTGAGCATATTTCTCGACATAAAGCTGCAAGCTCTGAAGCAGCGTGCCCGATGTCTCGACAAAATTCGCCGTCGGATCGCGTGCGTCAACCATCACCAGAACGGCGCTGCGACAGCCGAACATGTTCTGGATCAGCTCCAGCGCGAGAGTGAGTTGGGCGCTGTCGGAAACTCCTTGATAAAGGGCATCCAGAAATTTGCCTTCGGCCTCGCTCACGACCACCCCGCCGCACCCGCTGTGGAAAGCTAAAATGGCATAGCAATTTAAAACTAACCCTATTCATTTGAATAGTGCGTTGCTCCCATACCTTTGGCACCGTTTTTCCATTGCGGGTGGAATGCGGGGCGATTGTGACAAAATCTATTGGTGGTACGCGTCGCGCAGAGCGCGCGCTGAACGTGATTGTGTGCGCCGCCAGCGTGGCTGCGTTGTTGATGGCCGACACTTTCGGTCCTAACGCCGCTAAAGCCGCCGATGTCGAGATCACAAGCAACACGCCGAGCGTCAACCTTGATACCTTTGCAGGGACGACCGCGCATATCGCCACCGGCGTCACCGTGGGATCGGGAAATCCGGCCATCAGCGCCACATTGCAGGCATGGTCCGTTACCAACGACGGCACCGTGACCGGTGGCAATACCGTAAAGCTTGACCAGGGCGGCACATTTACCAACACGGCCGCGGCGACCGTCACAGGCACGCTGACCGCAATCACCTTTGGCTACAAGCCATTTGGCCTGCCTCCGGCCGGCGGCCCCGGCACGTTAAACAATTACGGCACGATCACCGCCGGTGTCGAAGGCGTGACGATGTGGCTCGGCGGCACGGTGAACAACTATTCCGGCGGCTTGATCAAGACCGATACCGGCGTCAATGCGGTGTCCATCGGACAAGGCACGTCCCGCACCTTATACAATGCAGGCACGATCCAATCGAACAAGACGACGGGTTTCAGCACCGGCGTGCTCATTCAAGGTGGCCCATCGACATTCACGAACACCAGCACCGGTGTGATCTTTGGTGACTATAATGGTGTCTATGGGAGCGCCACCGCGGTGTGGACCTCGTTCAGCAATGCTGGCTCGATTACCTCTAATCGAGGCGCGGCGGTTGAAGCAACCGGCGGCGGTACGATCACAAACAGCGGCACCATTTTGAACACCGGCAGCGCCGGAAATGCCGCGGACTGGAACGGAATTCTGGTGCGCAACACCGCAGCTGCCGAGATTATCAACAGCGGCACAATCTCCGGCAAGACAAATGCAATTACATTTGCGGCCGCCGCTGGCGTGCCTGCGGGAGCGACCCATACCCTTCGGCTGCAAACCGGCTCTGTCCTTATCGGAAACGTCGTGGGCGGTACCGGCACCGACAACCTGATCCTGGAAGGCACAGGCACCGAGGGCATCGCGAAGTTCTCCAACTTCGAAACATTGACCATGAATGGCGTGGACTGGACCCTGACCGGCAACGGGACCTTCTCCACCACCACGACCGTTCAGGCCGGAACGCTCCGGATCAACGGACAACTCACGAGCCCCGCTGTCGGCGTGCAGAGCGGGGGCACGGTGACCGGCAACGGCACTGTTGTCGGCAACGTCACGAACAACACCGGCGGCAATGTGCGGGTCGACAGCGGAACGCTGGCGTTCAACGGCAATTACATCCACCAGATGGGTGCGTTCTTCACCGTGGGAGTCACCCCCTCCGCCAACGGTGTGCTCGCAATTACCGGAGCCGGCCACACTGCCACCCTCAACGGCGGCACCGTGCGCGTGATGGCTGGCGTCGGCAGCTACGCGCCCTCTACGCAGTATACGATCCTGACGACCACGGGCGGCCGAAACGGCACCTTCAGCGGCGTGACATCGAACTTCGCGTTCCTCAATCCGATGCTCACCTACGATCCCAACAACGTCTATCTGACGCTGGTCCGTAACAGCATCGACTTCGCCAGCGTCGGCATGACACCGAACCAGATTTCGGCGGGCGGCGGCCTCGCCGCGCTGGGCATGACCAACCCGATCGTCGGCGCGGCGCTGATGCTGACGCCGGATCAGGCCCGCGCGGCCTTTGACAGCGTATCGGGCGAGATTCATCCGAGTCTGCGCTCGCTGATGCTGGATGAGAGTTCTCTGATCCGCGACGCCATTCTCGGACGGCAGCGGCTGGACCCCGCGAGCGGCTCACAGGCAACCGGATTTGCAGATGAAGAGGAATCCGCACTCGCCTATGCGAAGAAGACGCGCAAGGCCAAGGGCGGGCCAAAGTGGCCGATCAAGGCGCCGGCACCCGTCATCGCACCGGTTTATGCCGCGTGGGTGCAGGGTTACGGCAACTGGACGCGCCTCAACAGCGACGGCAACGCCGCGACGCTGCGCGCAACCAGCGGCGGGGCCATTGGCGGCGTAGACGTGACCCTCGATCAAAACTGGCGCCTCGGCGTAGCGACCGGCGGCGGACGAACCGATGCCCGCGTCGATGCACGCACGTCATCCGCCACCATCGACACCTTCCATCTCGCAGCTTATGGCGGCGGGCGACTTGGCGACCTCGCAGTCCGCACCGGCGCGGCCTATTCGCATCACGACATCTCCACTACACGCACCATCGCCTTCCCGGGCTTCGCGGACATGGCCACCGCGGGCTACAGCGCCAGCACGGCACAGGTCTTCGGCGAAGCCGCCTACGGCGTCGTCAGGAGCTGGGTGAACGCCGAGGCCTTCGCAAACCTCGCTTACGTGTCGGTCCGAAGCGACGGCTTCACGGAAACAGGCGGGCCGGCGGCGCTCAGAGTCGCACAGGCCACCACCGCCGCCACTTATTCAACGCTCGGCCTGCGCGCACAGGCGCCCATCCCCGCGATCGGCCCATGGGCCATGACGGCGCGCGGGTCGCTCGGATGGCAGCACGCCTACGATGGAGCTACGCCCGTCTCGCTGATGTCGTTTGCGGCAAGCCCGTCGCCATTTGCGATTGCGGGCGTTCCGATTGCCGCCGACACGCTGCTGGTCGAGGCCGGCCTGGACGCGCTCGTTCACCGGAATGCAATTCTGGGAATTCTGTACACCGGGCGTCTCGCCGCCGATGCGAGCGCCCATTCGGTCAGGGCCAACCTTGCTGTGAGGTTCTGATTATTTCATCGCGCCGTAAACAAGGCTCCTGAATGCCGACTGGATGCGTCCGCGCTGTGAAGGCGACTGGATCATCAGGATCGCGAACATGTTTTCCTTTGGATCTGCCAGGAAATACGTTCCGCTGCCCCCACTCCACTCGAACTCGCCGACCGAGCCGGGCCAGTGGCTGACGCCAGCGTCCGTCCGCACGGCAACGCCGAGGCCGAAGCCAAATCCGGCACCAGGGAAATAGTACACCCACGGTTTGATGCCCGTTCCCTCGCCGATGTGGTTCGACGTCATCAGGTCGACGGTCTTGCGCGCCAGAATGCGCGTGCCGTTGAGTTCACCGCCATTGAGCAGCATCTGCACAAAGCGCGCGTAGTCCGCGATCGACGACACCATGCCGCCGCCGCCGGATTCCCATTTGGTGACCTCACGCGGATCGCGATCGAGCTTGTCATATTTGGTTTGAAACGGATCGGCGATCAGCGCCTGCTTCGCCGGATCGGTGACGAAGAAGCTCGTATTGGTCATCCCGAGCGGCCCGAGCAGGTTCTCCTTCTCGAACTGGTAAAGCGATTTTCCCGACACCACCTCGATCACCCGCCCGAGCACATCTGTGGCGTGACCGTAGGTCCAGTATTCTCCGGGCTGACTGATCAGCGGCAGCGCGGCGATCTTGTCCGCAACTTCTGCGTTGGTGAATTTGCCGGACATCAGGTCGGCATCTTCGTAGGGCTTCTTCACCACGCCATACGCGAGCGATGCATATGGAATGCCCGCTGAATGCCGTAGCAGATCGTGAATCTGGATCGGGCGGCGCGGCGCGACAAGATCGAGTTCGGGCTTGCCATCCGGGCCCGGTTTCTCCACGCCGACCTTGATATGGTAAAAACCTTTGACATATTGCCCCACCTCATCGTCGAGCGCGAGCTTGCCCTGCTCCACCAGCATGAGCGCCGCCACCGATGTGATCGGTTTGGTCATCGAAAACAGCGTGAAGATGGTGTCCGGCGTCATCGGCGCCTTGGTGGCAGGACTGCGGACGCCGAACGATTCGTAGTATGCGGGCTGGCCGTGGCGCTGGATCAGCACGACCGCGCCCGGGATCTTGCCGGTCGCGACTTCGTTGTTGAAATACGCGGTGATGCGCGCGAGCCGTTGCGGGAAAAACCCGGCCCTGTCCGGGTCTGTTCGCCCAAGGCTTTCCGCGCAAGCCGGCAGTGATGTCGTTATGACTGCGGCCGAGATCGCTGCGACAACCACGGCAGCACCAGCGCGCCGGACGATATTTGAATAAAACAAAACCGATCTCCGCAAATCCAGTCAATGAGCCGGACTTTAGCGGGCAGCGGCTATCGTGCAAAGCGCGCCGGTCACTCTAAAGCATCATAAACCATGGCTTTCAGCGCGGGCTGAATGCGGCCGCGTTCTGACGGCGACTGCATCATCAGGATCACAAACATATCCTGTGCGCGGTCGATCCAGAAATAGGTGCCACCGGCACCGTCCCATTTGATTTCGCCGAGCGATCCCGGCGGTGGAGGCGTCGCATTCCCGGGTTCGGTGCGAACGCCAAAGCCAAGGCCATATCCGAAGCCGTCCCCGGGGAAGTAGTACGATCCACGCTTCACGCCCGTTGCAGGCGCGATGTGGTTCGCAGTCATCGTCGCGAATATCTCAGGCTTCAGATAACGCTTGCCGTCAAGCTCGCCGCCATTGAGCAGCATCTGCGCCAGTCGGCTATAATCTCCGATGGTGGTGAGCAATCCGCTGGTCCCCGGCTCCCATTTATAGGGTTTACGCGGATCACGGGAATTCCCGGTCCTGAAATTGCTGTCGCTCGGCAGCGGCTCAGCAATCCGGCGATACTGCGACGGGTCGGCCACATAGTACGAGGTGTCCTTCATGCCAAGCGGATCGAACAGCCGTTCCTTTTCGAAGGCGTAAAGCGATTTTCCCGATATTACTTCGATCACGCGTGCGAGCACGTCCAGCGAGTGGCCGTAGTCCCACAACGTGCCGGGCTGCTCGGCCAGTGGCAGCCGCGCGATCTTTTCGGCCACGGCGGCGTTGTCAGTCCCTTCGGCGTAGATATCGGCATTCTTGTAGGCAGAGCGCACCAGGCCCGTCCCATAAAACCCATACGGGATACCGGCTGACTGCCGCATGAGGTCTTCAATGGTGATCGGACGCTCCAGCGGCACAAGTTTGAGAACGGGATCACCGTTCTCGGCCTTGGTTTCCACGCCGACCTTGGCTTCCGCAAATGACGGAATGTATTTCGACACCGGATCGTCGAGCTTGAGCTTGCCGTCGTCCACCAGCAGCATGGCGGCAACGCTCGTGATCGGCTTGGTCATCGAGAAAATCCGGAAGATCGCGTCCGGTGTCATTGGCTCGCCGGTCGTCACGTCGATCTTGCCGAAGGATTTGAAATAGGCCTGCTTGCCCCGGTGCTGAACCAGAACGATCGCACCGGCAATTTTGTTGTTCGCGACTTCGGCATTGAAAAAGTCGGTGATGCGCTCAAGGCGCTGCGGAGAAAGAACGGCATCCGGCGGATAAGTCCGCATTGCGCTGTCGGCCGACGCCTGAACAGCGGTGACGAGAAAAAGCGCGACAGGCAGAATGCTGCGGGCATGGCGCAGAATGGGCGTTGCCCCGATCAACTGACGAGTTGCGGAAACGGGCATAAAAAATCCCTCCATCCCGGATGGCACGTGTCCGGGACGGAAGGACTGTATCTGTGAAAAAGGCGGCCGCACAAGCGAGACGGCTTAAGCCGTCTCGCCTTGAAAAACATCAGCCAACGGGCTGCTGAACCGCGATGCCCTTGTCGGCGAGCAACTGCTGCAATTCGCCAGCCTGGAACATCTCACGGATGATGTCGCAACCACCGACAAACTCGCCCTTGACGTAGAGCTGCGGAATGGTCGGCCAGTTCGAATAGATCTTGATGCCGTCGCGCAGTTCGCCGGACTCGAGAACATTCAGACCCTTGTAGGCAACGCCCACGTGGTCGAGAATCTGGACCACCTGGCCCGAGAAGCCGCACTGCGGAAACTGCGGCGTGCCCTTCATGAACAGCACGACGTCGTTGGACTTCACTTCGTTGTCGATGAATTGGTCGATGCTCATATTCGCGTCCTTAAGTGGCTTGCCCAGGCCGGGATTCGGTCACCGACCTGCTCTCTCCCTATATATGTAGCGTGAAACGGCTCGGCAGCCCAATCAAATCGCCGAAAAGGTGCCATGCGGCGCCCCGGACGGGAGCGCGGATCTGCCATGCCGGGCGCCTGAAACAATCGTCGCCCCCGCAACGTATCGATTTCATGGCCGACGCTACCTTTTATCTCCGGCGGGGCGCCCTATCTAGAGCATCCCTTCTACGGAACCGTTCCGGAGAAGAATCGTTCTCTCCTCAATCGGAGATACTCGTGACGAAACCAGCATCCCAGTCAGACGCCCGTGTCGCCACTTCCTCCGCATTTACGGCCAAATCTGGCCAGGAATCCCGCAACGAACTGGCGGCCCGGCTGCTGACAGCCTATCGCACGGTTCGGGACGAGACCGAGCGGCGGGCGGCCCCGCTGTCACCCGAGGACCAGCTGGTCCAGTCGATGCCGGATGCCAGCCCCACCAAATGGCACCGCGCCCACGTCACCTGGTTCTGGGAGCAATTCCTGCTGGGTCACCACTCTCCAGGCTACAGGCCTTACCACCCGGATTACGCCTACCTGTTCAACTCCTATTACGTCAGCGCCGGGCCGCGTCACGCCCGGGCCCAGCGCGGCCACCTCACCCGCCCCGGTGCGGACGAGGTGACGGCCTATCGCAAGCACGTCGATGCCGCGGTCGCGGCATTTTTCGATTCAGCGGACGCCGACACGCTGGCGAAGCTGGAGCCGCTGATTGAGGTCGGTCTCAATCATGAGCAGCAGCACCAGGAATTGCTGCTCACCGACATCCTGCACGCCTTCGCACAGAACCCGATCCCGCCCGCCTACCAGCCTGGATGGAGATTTCCGGCTGCGACCCGCACCGGCGACGCATGGGTCACGCTGATGGAAGGCATCCACACCATCGGTCATACCGACGAGTCATTCCATTTCGACAACGAGAAGCCTGCGCACCGCGCGCTGGTCGGCCCTGTGAAACTGGCGCGCAATCTCGTCACGAATGCCGAGTGGCTCGCCTTCATGAACGACGGTGGTTACACGACGCCGACACTGTGGCTCATGGACGGCTTCGCTGCCGCCGAACGTGAGGAATGGCAGGCCCCCGGCCATTGGCGCAACACTGACGGAGAATGGAAGATCATGACGCTCGGCGGTTTGCAGCCGATCGATCCATCAGCCCCCGTCTCGCATGTCAGCTACTATGAGGCCGATGCCTTCGCGCGCTGGAGCGGAAAGCACCTGCCCACGGAAATGGAATGGGAAGTTGCCGCCCGCGCCGGCCATCTGAACGATGCTTTCGGCATCGTGTGGCAGTGGACCCGGAGTTCGTATTCGCCCTACCCCGGTTATCGCGCCGTCGAAGGCGCGCTGGGTGAATACAACGGCAAGTTCATGGTCAACCAATTGGTGCTGCGCGGCTCATCGCTGGCAACACCGGACAACCACAGCCGTATCACCTATCGCAATTTCTTCTATCCACATCACCGCTGGCAGTTCACCGGACTGCGCCTCGCCGATTACGCCGTCTGAATCCTCAACGCATGAGATCGTCATGAATGTGCATATCAACGCGCGGACTGATGCTCCGTCCCCCGATCAAATTGACCGTTCCTTCGCGCAGGACGTGATTGAGGGATTGTCGCAACAGCCGAAAAAGCTGTCGCCCAAATATTTTTACGACGAGGCAGGCTCGAAACTGTTCGAACAGATCACACTGCTGCCGGAATACTATCCGACCCGCACCGAACTGCGCATTCTGCGCGATCGCGGGACAGAGATCGCAACCGCGATTCCGACCAACGCGGCGCTGGTGGAATTCGGTGCCGGTGCGACGACCAAGGTGCGTCTTCTCCTGAAACAGTGCGCGTTCAAGGCCTATGTGCCGGTGGATATCTCCGGCGATTTCCTCAACGGTCAGGCCAGCGCGCTGCGCGAGGACTTCCCCCATCTCGCGGTCTATCCGGTGACAGCCGATTTCACCAAGCCGTTCGAACTGCCGCCGGAAGTGAACGACATGCCGAAAGTAGGCTTCTTTCCAGGCTCGACCATCGGCAATTTCGACCCGCATGAAGCCTGTGCCTTCCTGCGCAGCGCGCGCGCCATTCTCGGGGAAGGCGCGACATTGATCGTCGGCGTCGATCTCGAAAAGGACGAGCGCGTGCTCCACGACGCCTATAACGACGCGGCAGGCGTGACCGGCCAGTTCAATCTCAATGTGCTGGCGCGCATCAACCGCGAACTCGGCGCCAACCTCGATCTTGACGGCTTCAAACACCGTGCGATCTACAACCGCGAGCGCCATCGCATCGAGATGCACCTGATCAGCCGCAAGCCGCAGACTGTGCGGGTGCTTGACCACACGGCGACGTTCCGTACCGGCGAGACGATCCACACCGAAAGCAGCTATAAATACAGCATCGACCGCTTTACGGATCTGGCGCGCAGTTCGGGGTGGACGCCGCGCGCCTCATGGACCGATCCCGACGGAATGTTCTCGGTACACGCGCTGGTGGCGTAGGCATAAGCCCGCAAGGTGGGAGCGGCCAACCTCTAGATCTCGTCTTCCTTCGTCCCTGAGCCGAGCGAGATCGCTTCCCAAGCCGCGACGATCAGCATGACGATCGTCGTTGCCGTTGACAGCAGCAGCGGTGACAGCGAGTGCGCGAACGGGATCAGCACGACCAGCAGAGCGATACCGACGAGGTGGGAGAGCTGAAAGATGCCGCGGATGCTGCGCTTGAACAAGATCGTGCCGATCAGAAACAGCAGCGGCCCGCCGATGATGCTGAGTATGGCCTTGGTGTCCGCATGACCCGCGGGATGCGCCAGCACCAGTTCGTCGCCGACCGCCGTCACCACGATCCCCGCAACAATCGGCAGGTGCAGATAGGTATAGGCAAGCCGGGCCAGCCGGCCGGTGTCCCTGGACTGCGAAATATGCTCGGCTCCGGCCTCGGCCCCGATATGGAAATACACCCACCACATCGCGATGCTCCCGAGCAGAGCGACAACAAAGGCAGAGACCGTCGGCGCGGTCCATGTAGCTTCCGCGAAGGTGGCTCCGGTCACCACGATGGACTCGCCCAGCGCGATGATGATGAACAGCGCGCAGCGCTCGGCCATATGGCCGCCTTCGACCTCCCAGTCTTCGAGAGGCGTCGCGCCTAACCCGGGAAACCGGAATCGCATCATCGGTCCGCAATACTCGATCCCCACCGCGACGATCCACAGAAGAAGCCGCGCCTGCCCCTCAGCGAGCCCGCCTGCTATCCAGAACACGCCGCTGCACGCGAGCCACAGGGTGATGCGCAACAGATTCATGCGCAAACCGGGCTCAGACCTGGGTATCGACCAATAGGTGAAGGCCGAGCGGCCGACCTGCATGGCGACAAAGGCCAGCGCGAACGCCAGCCCCCTGCTTTCAAAGGCTTTGGGAATGGATGTGGACAGCAGCAGGCCGGCGATCATCAGACCGAACAGCATCACCCGGATGGGCGTGCGCTCCGGGTCGAGCCAGTTGGTGATCCAGGATGTGTAGATCCAGACCCACCACACCGCCAGAAACAGGATCGTGGTTTGCAGAACGCCGAGCGGCGTGAAATGCGCCAGCAGCGTGTGGGAAATCTGCGTAATGGCGAAAACGAAGACCAGATCGAAGAAAAGCTCGACGTAAGTGACGCGATGATGCTGGTGCGGCGCGCGCGCCCGCAGCAATGTCCTCTTTGTCGACACGGCGCCCCCGCTTTCGTCGATCAGGCGTCAGGCACACCCGTCTGCAACGCCAGCGCATGCAGCACACCACCCATCTGCCCCTTCAGCGACTGATAGACGATCTGGTGCTGCTGCACCCGCGACTTGCCGCGGAAGGATTCCGAGATGACGGTGGCCGCGTAGTGATCGCCGTCCCCGGCGAGATCGCGGATGGTGACCTGCGCGTCAGGCAAGGCAGCCTTGATCATCGTTTCGATGTCCCGCGCGTCCATTGGCATGTCTTTGAATCTCCTCATGTTGAGCCAATCCCGGCTCAAGCAACGCATCGAAATATGCCTGATTCTAGCCCTTGCAACCCGCGCCGTCACGCGGGCATTGCGGAAGATAGCTCCTATATTGTGGCTCTCAACAGGAAGCCCGCCATGAACATTCGTATGAAGATTCCAGGCCCGGACCACCCGATTACAATCGCAGAGAACCCCAAACGGGTCCGGATCAGCGTCGGTGGCGAGGTGATCGCCGAAACCAGCCACGCCCTGACGCTCAAAGAGGCAAGTTATCCCGCCGTCCAGTATATTCCCCGCGCCGATGCCAATTCCGACAAGCTCAAGCGGACGGACCACAGCACCTATTGCCCCTACAAGGGCGACGCGAGCTATTTCAGCATCGTTTCAGGCGGCCAGACGCTGGAAAACGCGATCTGGACCTACGAGACGCCCTATGAATCGGTGAAAGAGATCGAAGGGCATCTGGCGTTTTACCCCAACAAGGTCACGATCGAGGAAATTTAATCCGCCATGCGCGCGCCTCGATAAACGGCTCTGTCGCGCGCAGAATGACATGGAACAACAACCGGTCCCTTCTGTTGCCTCCCCAGCGATACTTTTGCCGGTAGGAGACATACAATGAGACATTTCACGATAGCGCTTTTAGCAGGCGCCAGCGCTCTTTTTGCTGGCAGTGCGATTGCAGCGCCAATGACGAATAGCATTTCGGGTGTGAAGACCGGATCGGACATCGAGCATGTCCGCATGGTGTGCGATGAAAGCGGACGCTGTTATCGAACCCGCGGCGCACGCCGTGTGATTGTTCAGGACGACTCGTATGCTTACGCTCCGCAGCGCCGATACAGGGAGCGCGGCTACTACAACGAAGGTCCTGGCGTCGGCGTATACGCGCCGGGCGTCGGCATCGGCATAGGTGTCGGACGCGACCGCTGGTAATTCAGCAAACCGCAGTCAGAACGAAGAAAAACCGCAGGCTGACCTGCGGTTTTTCTGTTTCAGTCACGCGCTTTCGTTGTGCCTCTATTTTTTAACCAGCGGACATTCGCTTTCCGCCAGGGGCTTGAACGACTCGTCGCCAGACATTTCGGCCAGTTGCTGATAGAAATCGCCGCGATATTTCGAATCCGCGGGTGACTTCACCTTCATCAGGAAAGTCTTGTGCATCACGCGGCCGTCGGCACGGATCTGCACATTCTTGTTGTAGAAGTCATTGACCGGCAGCTCCTTCATCTTCGCAGCCACGGCCTTGCCTTCATCGGTGCCGGCGGCCTCGACGGCCTTCAGATAGTGAAGCACCGACGCATAGGTGCCCGCCGTGATCAGGTTCGGAATGAATCCGCCCGAGCGCTCCATGAACCGCTTGGCCCAGGCACGGGTCTCGTCGTTGGCGTCCCAGTAGAACGAGGTCGTCAGCGTCAGGCCCTGCGCCACGTTCAGGCCCACACCTTCGATATCGTTGATGTAGATGACGAGGCTGGCGAGGTTCTGCCCGGACTGCACAATGCCGAATTCACGCGCCTGCTTGACCGCGCTCAGAAGGTCCGCGCCCGACATGGCGAGCCCGATCACCTTGGCTTTGGACGCCTGCGCCTGAAGCAGGAACGACGAGAAGTCCGGCGAACCGAACGGGAATCGCACGCTTCCCAACACCTTGCCGCCGCTGGCCTCGACAAAACGGCTCGCATCGCGCTGGAGCGAATGACCGAACGCGTAATCGCTGGTCAGGAAGTACCAGCTGTCGCCGCCTTGCTTGGTGACCTGGCTCGCCGTGCCCTTGGCGAAGGCGTAGGTGTCGTAGCTCCACTGCGACGTGGTCTCCGAGCAGGCCTTGCCGGTCAGTTCGGTGGTGGCGGCGCCGGAGATCAGCAGCACCTTGCCGCGCGAGCGCGCGATTTCCTGGGTCGCCAGCGCCACGGCTGACCCGGCGACGTCGGTGATGGTGTCGACGCCCTCGGTCTCGAACCACTTGCGGCTGATCGCGGACGCGATATCCGCCTTGTTCTGATGGTCGGCCGTGACGACACTGATCGGCTTGCCCAGCACCTTGCCGCCGAAATCATCGACCGCCATCTGCGCCGCCTCGACCGAGTGCTTGCCGACCAGATAAGCGAAGCCGCCCGAGTGGTCGGTCAGCACCCCGATCTTGACGGCATCGTCCGAGACCTGCGCCTGCGCCGCGCTGCCTGCCATCAGCATGGCCGCGACGGTCAGTCCGATCCTTGTTGTTCTCACGATAATTCTTCCTCCCTCTGTTATCTCTTGTTCTGTGTCAGACCGGCAGCGCGATGCCATCGTGTCCGGGGTCTGCGCCGCCATCGAGCCTGTCGCCGTCGATCCGGATGCCGTGCACGGCCGCGAAGCCGAAGGTGTACGGGCTGCGGATCACCTCATAGCCATCGGCTTCAAGCGCGCGCGTCACGCCGTGGACGATGCGGTTGGACACATCGATTGCGTTGCTGGTCGCCGAGAAGCGCGGCGCACTCACCGCCTCGGTCATGGTCATGCCGAAGTCGAGCACGTTGAGAATGGCCTGCAGCACACCCATGGCGATCTGCGTCGCGCCCGGCGCGCCGATCACGAGGTACGGCTTGCTGTCCTTGAAAACGATCGACGGAACCACGGACGTGAAACGCGCCTTGCCCGGCGCAATTGAACCGGGACGACCTGGACGTGGATCGAACACACCCATGCAGCCGTTGTAGATGAAGCCGAGACCATCCGTGATGACGCCTGACGGCATGCCGAGCGAATGGGTCATGGTCACGCAGTTGCCGTCGCGGTCGACCACCGAGACGTGCGTCGTGTCCTTGGACGGATGGCCCGAATTGAAGCGCGGCACGTCGCCCTTCACGCGCGCCTTGATCTCGGCCGCCATCGTGGCGGCATAGTCCTTCGACGTCAGTTTGCCGACGGGAATATCGAGGAAGCCGGGATCGCCAAGGAACCGATCCTTGTCCGCAGTCGCGCGCTTCATCGCTTCACAGACCACGCGCAGATATTCGACGCTGTTGTGCCCGAGCGCCGCGAGATCGAAGTTCTCGAGCACATTGAGCATCTCGAGCAGCATGACGCCGCCACCCGGCGGATTGTTGGTCGTCACTTCATAGCCGCGATACTGGCCCCGCAGCGGCTCGCACCAGCGCGGCTGATAACTTGCGAGATCGTCTTCGGTGATCAGGCCGCCATTGGCCTTCATGTCGGAAGCGATGCGCCTGGCGATCTCACCGCGATAGAACACGTCGGAGCCGCCCTCCGCGATCATGCGAAGCGTCTGTGCATAGTCCGGGTTACGCACTAGATCGCCAACGCGCTTGTAGCTGCCGTCCTCGCGGCAATAGAGCTTCCGCCCCGACGCCGTGAACGACAGACGATCGATGCCCGAGGCACGGTCCATGATGCCGGGGTCGGACCAGAACAGTTCGACATGCGGGCGCACCATCCAGCCGCGCTCGGCCCATGCGATCGCTGGCGCAACGATGTCGCGCCACGGCAGCACACCGAACCGCGAATGCGCCTCGTAATAAGCTTTCAATGACGCAGGCACGCAAATCGACTGATAGCCGAGGTCGTTGACCTTGCCGCGCAGGATGAAGCCGTAGCCATCGCGCGCCTCACCTTCGATCAGATCTTCCCACATGTCCGGACGCGCGGCCGCCGGTGCGGGCGCGTGAAAATCGAGATATTGATGGAAGTTCTGTCCGGGAAAGTAGATACCGCAGCTTCCGAAACCGGCGATACCCGTCATCAGCGGATCGACAACACCCTGCACCAGCGCGCATGCGATCGCAGCGTCGATGGCGTTGCCGCCGGCGCGCAAGATGTCCGCTCCGGCTTCCGCCGCTTCGGCCTGCGCCGCGACGATCATCTCCTTGCCTTTGGGCAATGGTCTCTCCCGTGAGTTTCTTCTGGTTGCGCCGGCGCGGCGAGGCAGGGCGAACCGCACCCCGCAGGCTGATACGGACCGGTTTGACAGATGGCATTCATACCTGTCCAATACCAATCAAGCTTAGATTGATACCTTCAAAGCAATAATAGGAATCCGCTCGCGCGGCCCGTTCTCATGATCCGTCCCCTGCTTCCCGCGAGGATTCCGTACTTCCTCGCCGTCGGAGAAACGCTGAGCTTCCGCAAAGCCGCCGAACAGCTTGGCATCGCCCAGCCTGCGCTCAGCCGCAGCATCCGGGATCTCGAACGCCATCTGGGCTTTGCGCTGTTCGAGCGATCCACCCGCCGCGTTGCGCTGACACCCGCAGGCGAAGTGCTCTATCGCGAAAGCGCCAACGCGATGCAGCGTCTCGCCCGCGCCACGATGCATGCGGAGCGTGTCGCGCAGGGGCTCAGCGGCACCGTCAGCGTCGGCTATTCGACTTTCGCCGCCACCGGCCCGATGTCGGACATCATCATCGAATTCCGCAAGCATCACCCACAGGCACAGGTCGGCCTGCGCCTGCTCGCGTCATCCGAACAGGCAGCCGCGTTCGACGAAGGCACGCTCGATCTCGGCTTCATGATGTCGAATGTCGTAGTGCCGCCGCAGCAGACACTTCCGATCTCGCGCGAACGGCTGGTCGCCCTGGTTCCGGCGAGTCACGCTTGGGCGGCAAATCGTGCGATTTCGCTGCGAACCCTTTCCACCTCACCGCTGGTGATCGGTAGCACCCGCCGGTGGCGCGGCTTTCGTGCGCTCATCGATGAGTTGGTGACGGACCGTGGCTTCTCCCTGACAATTGCAGAAGAAGCCGACGACGTTCCGGTGCTGCTGCAACTGGTGCGCTCAGGTTTCGGCTGCACCATCCTCGATGCATCCTTCATTCCGACACTGCCGCCGGGAATCGTGTCGCTGGAAATCGCGGACGCGACCGCGACGCTCGATATCTCGCTGGTGTGGCGCGAGGATCATCTGTCGCCGCTGGCGGCGCGGTTCATTGACGTCGCGAAAAGATTCATGGCATCGCGGCAGGAACAGCCGCGACGGCGCACACGTCAAAGCAGGAAATGATCGCAGCGCGCGATCAGTTCTTTCCGGACATGTAGGCCGGCAGCCAGTTCTCAAAGCCTGCCTTGAGCGACGCCACCGAAACCGGCGTCTCGCCTTCGACCGCGATGTCGTGCCCACCGGTCTTGCCGATGACATGGCACGGCACGCCGACCGCCTTGAGCTTGCTCAGCACCGTCAGCAGATGCTCTTCCTGCACGGTGATGACGTAGCGCGCCTGGTCTTCGCCGAACCACCACGCATGCGGCACGATCTCCTCCGGCGGCGCATCGAGGATGGCGCCGATGCCGCTGGCCATCGCCATCTCGGTCAGCGCCACCAGCAGGCCGCCGTCGGACACGTCATGCACGGCGGTCGCAGTGCCGCCCTTGATCATGCCGCGCACCACATCGCCATTCCGCTTCTCGATGGCAAGATCCACCGGCGGCGGCGCGCCCTCTTCCTTGCCGCAGATATCGCGGAGATACACCGACTGGCCGAGCCAGCCTTGCGTATCGCCGATCAGCAGGATCGCTTCGTTCTCAGCCTTGAACGCCAGCGTCGCGGACTTGGTGAAATCGTCCAGCAGGCCCACGCCGCCGATGGACGGCGTCGGAAGAATGCCGCGGCCATTGGTTTCATTGTAGAGCGACACGTTGCCGGACACGACCGGGAAATCCAGCGTGCGGCAGGCTTCCGCAATGCCCTTCAGGCAGCCCACGAATTGGCCCATGATCTCGGGGCGTTCGGGATTACCGAAGTTGAGATTGTCGGTGATCGCGAGCGGCTTGCCGCCAACCGCGGTGATGTTGCGCCAGGCCTCTGCAACAGCCTGCTTGCCGCCCTCGAACGGATCGGCCTCGCAATAGCGCGGCGTGACATCGCAGGTCAGCGCGAGGCCCTTCGGCCCGTCCTGCACGCGCACCACCGCGGCATCGCCACCGGGGCGCTGCAAGGTGTTGCCGCCAATGACATGATCGTACTGCTCCCACACCCAGCGCTTCGAGCACAGTTCAGGCGTGGCGATCAGCTTCGACAGCGCTTCGGTGATCGACACCGGCGCCTTGACGTCGCGCGCATGGATCACAGGAAGTTGCGGCGACGGCACATGCGGACGGTCGTAGAGCGGCGCTTCGGATTCCAGTTCCTTGATCGGCAGGTCGGCCATTACATCGCCGCCGTGCTTGACGACGAAACGCCGCGTCGGCGTGGTGTAGCCGACGATGGCGAAGTCGAGGCCCCACTTCTTGAAGATCGCCTCGGCCTGCTTTTCCTTCTCTGGCTTGAGCACCATGAGCATGCGCTCCTGGCTCTCCGAAAGCATCATCTCGTAGGCGCTCATGCCAGGTTCGCGCGTCGGCACCGAGTCCAGATGCAGTTCGACGCCGAGGTCGCCCTTCGCGCCCATCTCGACCGCCGAGCATGTGAGGCCCGCCGCGCCCATATCCTGAATCGCGATCACGCAATCCGCTGCCATGATTTCGAGACAGGCTTCCAGCAGCAGCTTTTCCGCGAACGGATCGCCGACCTGCACGGTGGGGCGCTTCTCCTCGCTGTCGTCATCGAATTCCGCTGACGCCATGGTCGCACCATGGATGCCGTCGCGGCCGGTCTTGGAGCCGAGATAGACGATCGGCATGTTCACGCCGGAGGCCGCCGCGTAGAAAATCTTGTCGCTTTCCGCGAGGCCGACCGCCATCGCGTTGACGAGGATGTTGCCGTCATAGCGCGTGTGGAAGCGCGTCTGGCCGCCCACCGTCGGCACGCCGAACGAATTGCCGTAGCCGCCGACGCCCGCGACAACGCCGGAGACGAGATGACGGGTTTTCGGATGCTTCGGATCGCCGAAGCTCAGTGCATTCAGACAGGCAATCGGGCGCGCGCCCATGGTGAACACGTCGCGCAGGATGCCGCCGACGCCGGTGGTGGCGCCCTGATACGGCTCGATGTAGCTCGGGTGGTTGTGGCTCTCCATCTTGAAGACCACGGCCAGCCCGTCGCCGATATCGATGACGCCCGCGTTCTCGCCCGGTCCCTGGATGACCCACGGCGCCTTGGTCGGCAGCCCGCGCAGATGGATGCGCGAGGACTTGTAGGAACAGTGCTCGTTCCACATCGCCGAAAAGATGCCGAGTTCCGTAAACGTCGGCACCCGCCCGATCAGCTTGAGGATGCGCTCGTATTCATCAGGCTTCAGGCCGTGCTGGGCGACGAGTTCGGGGGTGATCTGGGGTTCGTTCCTGATCGTCAAGGCGACGTCGCTCCGGGTCAAATGCTTCGGCGGCCCTCCGGGGGTTCAGAGGGGTCGGACAAGGCGGAATATGCGTGATTCCGGGCTTCTTTGTGCACGGCGGCCCGGCCTGCGGCAAGCATCAGATAGGGAGAAATCCCGGCTAAAAAAGCCCTCTAGGCGGCCTTCAAATGCGCCACAAGGCCAGCGAACAGGCCGCGGCCGTCGGTGCAGCCCATGATGTCTTCGACGTGGTTTTCCGGGTGCGGCATCATGCCGAGGACGTTGCCCTTGTCGCTGACAATGCCCGCAATCGACGCAGCCGCGCCATTGATGTTGTGGGTGTCGCCAACTTCGCCGTTGGCGGAGCAATAGCGATACAGCACCCGGCCCTCGCCTTCGAGACGGCGGATGGTTTCCTCGTCGGCGGCGTAGTTGCCCTCGCCATGGGCCACCGGCACGCGGATCACCTGCCCGGCATTGTAGCCGCGCGTAAACGGCGTATCGGAACGCTCGACACGCAGATGCACGTCGCGGCAGATGAACTTGAGCTGTGCATTGCGCATCAATACGCCGGGCAGCAGGCCCGACTCGCAGAGAATCTGAAAACCGTTGCAGACGCCCATCACCAAACCGCCGGCCGCAGCATGGGCGCGGACCGCGTCCATGATCGGGGCGCGCGCGGCAATTGCCCCACAGCGCAGATAGTCGCCGTAGGAGAAACCACCCGGCACCACGACCAGATCGGTGCCTTTCGGCAACGCCGTGTCGGCGTGCCACACCATCGCGGCGTCATTGCCGGACGCGAGCTTGAGCGCACGCGCCATGTCACGTTCGCGATTGATGCCGGGGAAAACAAGAATTGCGGATTTCATTGAGTTTCCGATTGCGGGCTGCACGGGCTATTGCGGTGGTTCGCCAGTCCGCGTCGTCACTGCGGCATGTCCACCTGCGGACTTGCGAACCAAAACCACACTAGAATCATCATTTCCAGTGTCCTTTTGAAATCCGAAGTCCGCTACGGGATGCGCTGCAGAATGAAGCGAACTTCGCATTCAGGACACTAGTCATGCCTTCACCACATGACTTATCCCATTTGAGGGACGGTTTTCCAGTGTAAGTTAGTATCCCGGCACCATCCAAACGGTGCTGACAACAAGAAATCGGGATGGAAACCATGAACAATGATCGCCGCAAATTCCTGAAATCCTCTGCTGCCGGCGTGGTGGCCGGCGGCCTGCTCTCCGCCGGAACACGCGAAGCCTTCGCCCAGGACAAGACCAAGGGCGCGGCCCCTGCCCCAGGCCAGCCGCCGAAGCTGGAAACCACCAGGAACATGACGCTGGCCATGCTCCAGACCGCCAACGGCCTGTCGCTCGGCGTGCGCACCGACAAGGGCATTGTGGATGTGGGAGCCGCCGAGCAGGCTTTCAAACTCGGCGCACCGCTCTCGACCGACGAGGTGATCAGCGGCGAGTACAACGCCGGTGCATTGAAAGCCACTGTCGAGAAGGCCAAGGCCAGCGGCAAGTATCTCGTTGCGGAGAAGTCCGCCAAGTTCGGACCCTGCGTCACCGAGCCGAGCAAGATCCTGTGTGTCGGCCTGAACTACAAGGCCCACGCGGCGGAAGCCAACGAGAAGCTGCCAAAAGAGCCGATCCTGTTCAACAAGTACAACTCCACCCTCAACAATCACGGCGGAACGATTGCCGTTTCGAAGGAGCCCGGCAAGAACTTCGACTACGAGACCGAACTCGTGGCCGTGATCGGCAAGCAGGCGCGCAATGTCAGCGAGGCCGATGCACTCAACTATGTGTTCGGCTATTGCACCGGGCAGGACTTCTCCGAGCGCGATCAGCAGATGCGTTCGGGCCAATGGATGCTCGGCAAGACCGGTGACGGCTGGGGTCCGATCGGCCCATGGCTCGTGACCGGGGATCAGGTCGATCCGGAAAATCTCAACCTGAAAACCCTGGTCAACGGTGAGCAGCGCCAGTCCGCCAATACCAAGAACATGATCTTCAGCGTGAAGCAGCTCGTCAGCTACGCCTCGCGCTACATGACGCTGGAGCCCGGTGACCTGATCTTCACCGGCACGCCGGAAGGTGTGATCCTCGGCTACCCGCCGGAGAAGCGCGTCTGGCTGAAGGCAGGCGACAAGATCGTCTCCAGCATCGAGAAGCTCGGCGACCTGGAATTCACGCTGGTCTGAGATTGCAAAACAAAACCACCGGCCGTTCGGCCGGTGGTTTTTTCATGTCCGGACGCAATCGGATCAGACGATCTCGACGCGGTAATTCTCGATCACCGTATTCGCCAGCAGCTTGTCTGCTGCTTCCTTCAGCGCGGCTTCGGCTTTCGCCTTGTCCGCGCCGGCGACTTCGATGTCGAACACCTTGCCCTGCCGCACGCTGGCAATGCCATCGACGCCGAGCGACTTCAGCGCGCCTTCGATGGCCTTGCCCTGCGGGTCGAGAATGCCGTTCTTCAATGTGACGGTAACGCGTGCCTTCATCGAACTCAGCTCTTCACAAGCACCGGGCCGGAGCCCGCGGGACGGTCGTTCTCGATCAGGATCCCGAGACGCTTGGCCACTTCGGTGTAGGCCTCCAGCAAGCCGCCGAGATCGCGGCGGAAGCGGTCCTTGTCCATCTTCTCGTTCGACTTAATGTCCCACAGCCGGCACGAGTCCGGCGAGATTTCATCGGCGACGATGATGCGCATCATGTCGTTCTCGAAAAGGCGGCCGCACTCCATCTTGAAGTCCACAAGACGGATGCCGACACCGAGGAACAGGCCGGTGAGGAAGTCGTTCACACGAATGGCCAGCGCCATCATGTCGTCGATCTCCTGCGGCGTGGCCCAACCGAACGCGGTGATGTGCTCTTCGGAGACCATCGGATCGCCGAGCTGATCGTTCTTGTAGTAGAACTCGATGATCGAACGCGGGAGCTGCGTGCCTTCCTCGATGCCGAGGCGCTGCGACAGCGATCCGGCGGCGACGTTGCGCACCACAACCTCGAGCGGCACAATCTCGACCTCGCGGATCAACTGCTCGCGCATGTTGAGACGCTTGATGAAATGCGTCGGCACGCCGATGTCGTTCAGATGCTGGAAGACGTACTCCGAGATCCGGTTGTTGAGGACGCCCTTGCCCTCGATGATCTGGTGTTTCTTGGCATTGAACGCGGTGGCGTCGTCCTTGAAATGCTGAATCAGGGTTCCAGGCTCAGGCCCTTCGTAAAGGGTCTTGCCCTTGCCTTCGTAAATGCGACGCCGACGGCTCATAGGGATGTACCGTGTTCTGTTGAAGTCCATGAATGGGGTGCTCCGGGTGATTTACGCGACCCACGGCGGAGCTGCCGTGAAGTCCGGAATCGTGAAACAAACCGCGAACCGGACTCATCGGCAACCTAACCGATTGATGTGACCGATACAATGTAAGGAGAGGCGTTTTACCGGCTCCTTTTAGGCTTCCTGCGACCTCTCGGACGTTGCCTTGCAGGGGCCGCAACCCCTATATGCAGGGTCCCGCCGCTCCTCTCCTCGCGGCATCAAATTCAGCTTACGGAACAGATATATGTCCACTTTCGACAAGCGCCAGGAAGGCTTCGAGAAGAAGTTCGCCCTCGACGAGGAACAGAAGTTCAAGGCGGAAGCCCGCCGGAACAAGTTGCTGGGTCTCTGGGCCGCCGAAAAACTGGGCAAAACCGGTGATGACGCCGTGGCCTACTCCAAGGAGGTCGTCGCGGCCGATTTCGAGGAAGCCGGCGATACCGACGTCCTGCGCAAGGTGGCCGCCGACCTGGCCAGCAAGGGCGTGTCGGAAGCCGACGTTCGCAAGAAGATGGACGAACTGGTGGCGGTCGCCGTCGCCCAGATCAAGGCCGGGCAGTAAGCCTGCCGCGCATCGACCTAAAACCCTCCCGTCATTGCGAGCGAAGCGAAGCAATCCACCTTTGAAGCTGGATTGCTTCGTCGCTGCGCTCCTCGCAATGACGATTCAGAATCGCGTTACTTCAGCGAGTCCTGAACCTTCGCGATGCCGGCGAGGACGCAGACTTCGTCCTTTTCGCCGCCGGGCGCACCCGATGCGCCGACCGCGCCGATGATTTCGTTGCCCACCTTGATCGGAACCGCGCCGCCGACAGCCACGGTCCCCGGGACCTGCTTGAGGTAGGCCGTCTCGGGCTTTTCAACCAGCTTCATGAATTCGAGCGAGGTCTGGCCGCGCGTGCGCGAGGTGTAGGCCTTCAGGCGGCTGAACTCCATGGTGTGGGGATTGGTGCCGTCGCCGCGAACCTGCGCCGCGACATTGCCGGCCTTGTCCACGACCGTGACAGACACCTTGTAGCCGTCCTTGGTGCACTGCTCGATGGTGCCCTGGATGATGGCGATAGCCATCGCCATCGAGACGTTCTTTTCAACCTGCGGCGCCTGCGCGTGAGCCGGACCGGCGAGAACGATTGCAGCAGTCGTCAATGCTGCAAGACTGAGTGAACGCATACGGAAGCCTCCCTTTGATGGTTTTTGGTTTGTGCGTTTTTGTAGCAACCCTTCCTATCCTGCTTTAATCCCGCGGCAGAACAAGAATCGATATTGCACAAGCGAAGGGCTAGGCCGTTGCGGCGAGCCGTGCGAGCTGCGCATCGAGGTTTGCTTCCACGTCAGCCGCGTTGATGAGGCAAACACGATATCCCCGCGCCTCGAGCCATTCGCGCCGGGCCGCGCGGTCGCGAGCGATGACATCGGTCTCATTGGCGTTGACGAGTTCGATCGCCAGCCGCCTCGTGAACGATACGAAATCCGGAATGTGACGCCCAACCGGCGTCTGCCGCTTGAAGTGGGATGCGAAACGGCGGTCCGTCCTCAGCGCCTGCCAGAGAATACGCTCCGCATCGGTCGGATTACGCCGCAGCAGGCGCGCCAGTCCCCTCACCGTGCCGCCGCTTTCGGATGGTGTGCGGCCGTCGGACTGTTCCGCCAGCAAGGCACGGAGCCGCGTCGCTTCATTGCCGTCGAGAACCCCGCCTTTCGCCGGGCCTTTCCGGCCTTCGGCGATGGCCATGATCACGCCGTGCAACGTGTGCATGTCCTGCTTGGTCGGCTCCATGCGGGTGAAAATGTTGCGCATGTTCACAAGCATGGTGTCCCGCTTTTCCGGCGGGCGGAGGAATTCAACCTTGTCGAGTTCATTGACGAGGTTGTCGAAGAACGCCTGCATCTGATGGTTCGAGGCCCGTTCAGATCGTTCCGGCATGTCGAACGGCAGTGCGTTGCCGGTGGCGAGCTTGAACCATTCATAACCCATCAGCAAAACCGCTTGAGCCAAGTTCAGCGAGGCGAAGCCCGGATTGACCGGAAACGTGACGATGCGATTGGCGAGCGCGACCTCGTCGTTCTGCAAGCCGTAGCGCTCGCGTCCAAACATAATCGCCGCCGTGCCGCTTGCCGCTGTTTCACCGACAATCTGACGGGCAGCCTCTTCAGGACCCACCACCGGCTTGGCCTGATCGTGCGCCCGCGCCGTGGTCGCGAACAGCAGCGAACAATCGGCGACCGCAGCTTCCACCGTGTCGAACAGTTCGACTTTATCAAGAATGTGATCGGCGCCCGCGGCGGCGCGCTGGGCGGCCATATTGGGCCAGCCGTCGCGCGGATTGACGATGCGCAGCCGCGTCAGGCCGAAATTGCCCATGGCGCGCGCGCACATGCCGATGTTCTCGCCAAGCTGCGGCTCGACCAGCACCACGATGGGCCCGTTCAATTCTTTGCGCGTCTTGGTTTTGTCGGTGCCTGAACCGGTCATTGTCCCTGCTTTGTGTGTCACATTTTCCCATGCCGTAACGCAGTTGACGCCGGACAGGTCAAGACATTTTTCGTTTTCGGGCCGCTGGAAGTCCGGCAAAACCCCTGCAATACGGTCATGCCGAAATTGCAGGTTTGGCTTTGAACTTTCTCCGCCGGTTGGAGTAGCGTGACCCATGGCTCAGACAGATAACCCCGCCGCCGGCACTCCCCCACAGCAGGCAGCGTCCGCCCCGCCTCCCGAGCCTTCGCATGTCAGCGCCACGCTGCGCCGGGTCGCGATTCCCGTCGCCTGCCTGATTGCGGCGGCGACCTTCGTGATGGTGGCGACGCTGCGCTGGGACGCCTGGATCGGCGGCGCCGTGATCCAGACCACGAACGACGCCTATGTTCGCGCCGAGACAACACAACTCAGCAGCCGCGTCGCCGGCGAAGTGCTGAAAGTCGCCGCGAGCGATTATCAGCACGTCAAGGCCGGCGATCTGCTCGTCGAGATCGACCCTGCGGACTACGAGGCGCAGGTTGCGCAGGCGGAAGCCGCCGTCGCCGGAGCACAGGCCGCGCTCGACAACCTCGCCAATCAGGTCGAACTTCAATACGCCACCATCGCGCAGTCCGAAGCGCAGCTCGCCTCCGCCGAAGCCATCCAGGTCGAAGCGCAGCAGGAATACGACCGCCAGCATGGTCTGATCCAAAGCCCTGCCTTCACCCGCCAGCGGCTCGAGCAGGCGACCGCCGCCCTTGCAAAGGCGGACGCCGATGTCCGCGCCAGCCGCGCTGTCATCGCCGCACAAAGGCACCAGCTCGAAGTTCTCGCCGGAACGAAAAAGCAGCGCGCCGCCGATGTTCTCGCCGCTCAGGCCGCGCTGAAAGCCGCAAAACTCAAGCTTGGCTACACCCGGATCGTCGCCCCGTTCGACGGTGTGGTCGGAGCACGGCAGGTTCAGCCAGGAGATTACGTCAACATCGGCAGCAACCTGTTCAACGTGGTGCCGCTGCCGAATGTCTATGTCATCGCGAACTACAAGGAGACGCAGCTGACGCGCGTGAAGCCGGGGCAGCCGGTGGAAATCACCATCGATACCTTCCCGGACGCGAAGCTGAGCGGGCATGTCGCACGTGTTTCCCCGGCGAGCGGATCGCAATTCGCGTTGCTGCCGCCCGACAACGCCACGGGCAATTTCACCAAGGTGGTGCAGCGAATTCCGCTGCGGATCGAATTCGACAAGGGCCAGCCGCTGCTCGATCGTCTGCTGCCGGGCATGTCGGCGGTGACGCGGATCAACACAGAGGGAACCGTTGTGCCCTCGAACGCCGGAGCCAAAGCCGGTGGCGGAAGCTAAAATCATCGCCAGCGGGCCGGTCTCGGTCGGTCAGGCTGTTCACCATCCGCTGCTCGCCGTGATCGCCGTGCTGCTCGGCTCGTCGATGGCCAACATCGACAGCCGGATGTTCACGATCGGGCTGCCCGATATCAAGGGCGCCTTTTCTCTCAGCTTCGACGAAGGCGCTTGGCTGAGCACGGCCTCGACCGCGTCGCAGATTTTCATCGCGCCTTCGGTGGCCTGGCTTGCCACCGTATTCGGCCTGCGCCGCATTCTCGGCATACCTAGTCTGGTCTTCGCGGTGATCTCGCTGGTTCTCCCATTTGTCCGCGATTACCAGACACTTCTGGCCCTCACGATCCTTCATGGCCTGCTGATCGGCACCTTCGTGCCGGCCACGCTGATGATCATTTTCCGCAACCTGCCGATGCAGTGGTGGCTGGTGGCGATCGGGATTTATTCGTTGCGAGTCGGCTTTGCGCTCAACTTCGGTCCGGCGCTGGTCGGCTTCTATGTTGATCAGATCGGCTGGCAATGGCTGTATTGGCAGGATGCGATCATCGCCGTGCTGATGGCGATCCTGGTTTACTTCGGCGCCGCCCGCGATCCGGTCAACCGGACGCTGCTGGAAACCGCGGACTGGGGCGGCATGCTGTTGCTGGGGACCGGCATCGCCATGGTCTATGCCGGCCTCGATCAAGGGAACCGTCTGGATTGGCTCAATTCCGGAACCGTTGTCGCAATGCTCGGCTGCGGTGCGTTTCTGCTGGTGGCGTTTTTCATCAACGAGGCCGTGGTGGAGGAGCCGTGGGCGCACGCCAATGTGCTGTTCTCGCGCAATATCGGCTTCGCGCTGGTCGTCATCCTGCTCTACACCCTGACCAGTCTCTCCAACTCGTCGCTGGTGCCGAACTTCCTTTCGGCCGTTGCGCAGCTCCGGCCCGAACAGACGGGGCGCCTGCTTGTGATCTATGGCGTTCTTCCCTTTGCCGTGCTGTTTCCCCTCTCGATCTGGCTGCTGCGGCGATATGATGTGAGAATCGTCCTGATCATCGGCCTGATCACGTTCGGAATCGCCGCATTGCTCGGAACGCAAATCACCAATAGCTGGCGGCTGGCCGACTTCATCCCGATTGTGTTGCTGCAATCGGTCGGCCAGGCATTCACGCTGTTCCCGATCATTATCATCGCGCTGTCCAACTCCGATCCGACCCGGGCGACGGCGTTTGCGGCCTATATCCAGATCATGCGCCTCGGCGGCGCAGAAATCGGCATTGCGCTGATGGCCACCTGGCTGCGGGTGCGCGAACAGACCCACTCCAACCTGATCGGTCAGCACATCACCCACGCCACCGATCAGGTGGAGCAGTTTCTTGCCCGCATGTCGGGCTATTTCGCTGGCCATGGCACAGCGACGGCCCCCGCGCGCAGCGTCGGAACACTGGCCGGCATGGTCCAGCGCGAGGCCAACGTGCTGGCCTATATCGACGGCTTCTGGCTGACCTTCGGTTTCGCGATCATGGGGCTTCTCGTGACCGCCCTGATTACGAAATCCCCGCCCGGGCCCTTCACACCCAAAGCCCGATAGCGCCGTTCTCCGCCCGAAATCCCAACATTCTGAATCAGCGCGGTGAAGGTCTTGAATCAGGTTCTGATGATGCGGATTCAACGCGTGAAGGTTTTGAATCACCTTCTGAAGATTTTGATTCAACCCGTGAAGGAATTGATTCAAGAACCGAACAGATCGATTCAGCTCCGGTCTTGGTCGCCTGAAATTACCCTTATAAATCAATGGGGTTATCGAATCGTTTGAATCTCGCGCGAAACGCCAGGCGGGAGTGCCCGCCGGCAATCCTCGCCGTTACGGCCCGCCAAACGGCACCAGGCGGAAGTGCTGAAGGGTTTTGCCACTGCACGGTTTCGGCGAGCGGCCGCAAAAGCGCGAACCGCTTCAAAATCACCGGCTGAAATGGCTCCAGGATTGACCTGCCGGCACGCGTGTCTCGCCCGACATGCCAGAAAGTCTCAGGTGCGTTGCCTTCCAGCCCGCGAACGCGGGTGCTATAGCCTCGCTACGGAACCGTTGCGGTTCTCTCGCCCTCTCCGCCCCCAATTTAAGGCCCGATCCCCCATGGCAAAAATCAAGGTGACCAACCCCGTCGTCGAACTCGATGGCGACGAGATGACCCGGATCATCTGGCAGTACATCAAGGACAAGCTGATCAACCCCTTCCTCGATGTGAAGCTCGAATATTACGACCTTGGGATGGAATACCGCGACAAGACCAACGATCAGGTCACCATCGACGCGGCCAACGCGATCAAGAAGCACGGCGTCGGCGTCAAGTGCGCCACCATCACGCCGGACGAAGCCCGCGTGAAGGAATTCGGCCTCAAGGAAATGTGGAAGTCGCCGAACGGCACCATCCGCAACATTCTCGGCGGCGTGATTTTCCGCGAGCCTATCATCTGCAAGAACGTGCCCCGTCTGGTTCCCGGCTGGACCAAGCCGATCATCATCGGCCGCCACGCTTTCGGCGACCAGTACCGCGCTACCGACATCAAGTTCCCGGGCAAGGGCGTGCTGACGATGAAGTTCGTCGGCGAGGACGGCACGGTGATCGAGCGTGAGGTGTTCAAGGCTCCCGGCGCCGGCGTGGCGATGGGCATGTACAACCTGGACGATTCCATCCGTGACTTTGCACGCGCTTCGATGAACTACGGCCTGTCGCGCGGCTATCCGGTGTACCTGTCGACCAAGAACACCATCCTCAAGGTCTATGACGGGCGCTTCAAGGACATCTTCCAGGAAATCTACGACACCGAATTCAAGAAGGACTTCGAAGCCAAGCACCTTACCTACGAACATCGCCTGATCGACGACATGGTCGCCTCGGCGCTGAAGTGGTCAGGTGGCTACGTTTGGGCCTGTAAGAATTATGACGGCGACGTGCAGTCCGACACCGTGGCTCAGGGCTACGGATCGCTCGGCCTGATGACCTCGGTGCTGCTGACGCCGGACGGCAAGGTTGTGGAAGCCGAAGCTGCCCACGGCACCGTGACCCGCCACTACCGCGAACACCAGAAGGGCAAGGAAACCTCGACCAACTCCATCGCGTCGATCTTCGCCTGGACGCAGGGCCTCGCCCACCGCGCCAAGCTCGACAACAACGAGGAACTGGCGAAGTTCGCCAAGACGCTGGAGAAGGTCTGCGTCGATACGGTCGAGTCCGGCTTCATGACCAAGGACCTCGCGCTGCTGGTCGGCGCCGATCAGAAGTGGCTCTCGACCACGGGCTTCCTCGACAAGGTCGCGGAAAACCTCACCAAGGCGATGGCTCCTGCGGCGTAAGGCGCCGCAAGCTGCATCTCATGTTTTTGACGGCGCAGACATTGTCTGCGCCGTTTGCTTGTCAATTTCAAAAAGAACCGGAACGCCGGACATGACGCGAGACCAATTCAGCTTCTTCCATCCCTTCCGCATCCGCTATTCGGAGATCGACGGTCAGGGCGTGGTGTTCAACGCCCATTACCTGACGTTCTACGACACCACCATCACCGAATATTTCCGTGAGCTCAAATACGATCAGTACGCCGACGCCAAGAAGACCGGCATGGACTTCCATGTCGTGAAGTCCGTCGTCGAGTACAAATCGCCGATCCGCTTCGATGCCGAGATCGAGGTCGGCGTCCGCGTCGCGCGGATCGGCAGTTCAAGCATGACGTTCGAACTGGCGATCTTCCTGAATGACAGCGCGGATCTGATGGCCACCGGTGAAATCGTCTGGGTGAACACCGATCAATCGACGCATCGGCCTGCTCCGATCACTCCGGAGATCCGCAACCTGATCGCAACACGCGAGAAGCATCTCGCATCCTGACCCGCGGCAGCCAGCGCTCAGATGCTGGCGAGACCGATCTGCGCAATCATCGCCTTGGCGATCTCCTGCTCGCCCATGATGACGCTATTCGCGCCGTGATGCTTGAGGTGCGCGATTTCCTCTTCCGAATGCGCCCGCGCGATGATTGGCAGCGTCGCGCTGATCGCGCGGGCCTTGGAGACGATCTGCCCGCCCTCGAACGCATCGGGTATTGCGACAATGAGCCCGCGCGCGGCCTCGAGGTTTGCCGCAACCAGCATTCCCGGTGCCGCCGCATTGCCCGTGATCTTCTCGATTCCCGCCTGAGCGAGCTTTTCGAGGCATCCCGGATTATCTTCGATGACCAGAAGCGGCACGCCTCCCTGCTTTAACGATGCGCCGACAACACTCCCGACGCGCCCGTATCCGACCAGCACGACATGACCGGTGAGAGCGGTGACAGGCAACTCGACGCGGGCCGGCTTCTTCCTTGCCGCCTCCGCGGCCACCTCTGCAGCGGAATCCTCCGCTGACAAGGCTGCTGCCGCGGCTTCCTCGGCTGCCTGTTTTTTCGCCTCATAGCGATCCAGCAACACAAAGAACAGCGGGTTCAGCATGATCGAGATGATTGCTCCCGCAAGAACAAGATCACGGCCACGGTCCGGCAGCAGCGCAAGGCTGACGCCGAGACTGACGAGAATGAAGGAGAACTCGCCGATCTGGGCGAGACTTGCAGAGATCGTCAGTGCGGTGGATGTCGGATGCCCGAACATGCGCACGATGCCGAAAGCCGCGACGGATTTTCCGAAGATGATGATGAAGACGGTCACCAGCAGCGGCAGCGGCTCCCGCACGATGATCGCGGGATCGACCAGCATGCCGACCGACACGAAGAACAGCACCGCAAATGCGTCGCGCAGCGGCAGGGTTTCGTTCGCGGCGCGCTGGCTGAGTTCGGATTCGCTCAGAATCATGCCGGCGAAGAACGCGCCGAGCGCGAACGACACGTCGAAGAGCACTGCCGCGCCGAACGCCACACCGAGCGAAATCGCAAACACCGCGAGACGAAACAGTTCGCGCGAACCCGTATGCGCCACGTAATGCAGGACCCACGGGATCACGCGGCGGCCGACCACCAGCATGAAGATGACGAACGCCGCGACCTTGCCGAGCGTAATGAGCACCGGCTGCGCCATCGCGTAGGCACTGAGACCGCTTGTGCCCTCGCCTTTCAGCAATCCCGCGAGCGCCGGCAGAAGCACCAGCGTCAACACCATCGCGAGATCCTCGACGATCAGCCATCCGACCGCGATTCGCCCGCGCTCTGTGTCGACCAGCCGCCGCTCCTGCAAAGCGCGCAGCAACACAACCGTACTTGCCACCGACAGCGCGAGGCCGAACACCAGCCCCCCGCCGACCGGCCAGCCCAGCGTCCAGCCAAGCCCCATGCCGAGCAGCGTCGCCACAGCGATCTGCACCACTGCGCCGGGGACCGCGATGGCGCGCACCGACAGCAGATCTTTCAGCGAGAAATGCAGACCGACGCCGAACATCAGCAGAATGATGCCGATTTCGGCGAGTTCGTTGGCGATGTTCTGATCCGCGACATAGCCGGGCGTGAACGGGCCCATCACCACGCCCGCGAGGAGATAGCCGACAAGCGGTGAAATGCGGACCCGTTGGGCAAGCGCGCCGAGAACAAAAGCCAGCACAAGGCCGACGACGACCGTCGAAATCAATGGAGTATTGTGATGCATGCCGCATTTTGACGCATAGGGGAAATGGATGCCAGTGCATCTTTCGCTACCCATCGCCGCAGTAAATCGCGTCTCGATCTAAATGCAGTCACGACAAGGTTACGACACATGGACGGGAGACGATGGCACGCTGACGACAGCGCCGGCGATGATTGGACCTCGCGATGACCCCGATAAGAGCTGATCTCCTCGCATTGCTGTCGATTGCAGGCTTCGTCCTCGCACCACTCTCCGCCACATACGCGCAAACGCCGGCTGCTATCGCGGCCACCGGCACGGTTGTGCTGACGCTGCACGCGGAAGGCGCGCAGGTTTACGAATGCAAGGCCGACGCGTCAGGAAAACCCGCGTGGGTTTTCCGCGAGCCGATTGCGACATTGCTTGCCGACGGAAAGACCGTTGGGCGCCATTACGCCGGACCGAACTGGGAATACAGCGACGGCAGCGCTGTTGTCGGCAAGGCGGCCGGCAATGCGCCGGGCGCGACGGACAAGGACATCCCGTGGCTCAAGCTCGAAGTCGTCTCGCAGCGGGGAAGCGGCGCGCTCAGCGGAATCACGACCGTGCAGCGGATCAACACCGCGGGCGGAAAGCTGCAAGGTGCTTGCGACAAACCCGGCACTTACCAGAGCGTGCCTTATTCAGCGGACTACGTGTTTTTGCGCTAAGTCGCGCTAGGCACCCATCGCGGCTTCGATCGCCTTCAGCGCAGCGTCCGCCTTCGCGCCATCGGGGCCGCCGGCCTGCGCCATGTCGGGACGGCCGCCGCCGCCCTTTCCGCCCAGCGCTTCGGACGCGATCTTGACCAGATCAACCGCGCTGAACCGCGAGGTCAGATCCGATGTGACGCCGACCACAACTCCGGCCTTGCCGTCCTCGCCCACATTGACGATGGCCACGACGCCGGAGCCCAGACGCTTTTTGCCATCGTCGGCAAGGCTCTTGAGGTCCTTCATCTCGATGCCGGACACGTTCTTCGCCATCAACTTGACGCCCTTCACTTCCTGGAAGTCGTCCTCCGTGCGGTGAGAACTCGCAACGCTGACTCCGCCCATGGCGAGTTTCTTGCGTGCATCCGACAGATCGCGCTCAAGCTTCTTGCGCTCCTCAACGAGCGCGGCGATGCGTGCCGGCAGATCATCGAGCGTGGTTTTCAGCTCTGCCGCCGCCGCCTTCGCGGTGTGAATGGTTGCATTCACGGCGTGACGCGCATTGTTTCCGGTCAGCGCCTCGATACGCCGCACGCCCGAAGCCACCGCGCTTTCGCCGCTGATGGAGATCAGACCGATGTCGCCGGTACGCCGCACATGGGTGCCGCCGCACAGTTCGACCGACCAGCCGAGCGCGTTGCCCTTGCCCGCGCCCATCGACACCACGCGGACTTCGTCGCCGTATTTCTCCCCGAACAGCGCCCGCGCGCCGGAATCGCGCGCATCGTCCACCGCCATCGAGCGGGTGACGACCTCGCCGTTCTCCAGCACGACATCGTTGGCGATATCCTCGATACGGCGCAGTTCTTCCGCCGTGATCGGCTTGTTGTGCGCGAAGTCGAACCGCAGCCGTTCCGGCGCGACCAGTGAGCCGCGCTGCGCGATGTGATCGCCCAGAACCTGACGCAGCGCCTCGTGCAGAAGATGTGTTGCCGAGTGGTTGGCGCGGATCGCCGTGCGCCGCCCATGATCGACTTCGAGCTGCAGCGGCACGCCGAGCTTCACCGTGCCCTGCTCGACGGTGCCGAGATGCACATAAAGATCGCCGGCCTTCTTCTGGGTGTCGGTGATGCGCACGCGCACGCCGTCGCCGGTCAGAACGCCGGTGTCGCCGACCTGACCGCCAGACTCGGCGTAGAACGGCGTCTGGTTCATGACGATAGCGACGCTGTCGCCGCTCTTGGCGCTATCTACTTCCTTGCCGTCCTTCACCAGCGCGGTGACGACGCCTTCGGCGACTTCCGTGTCGTAGCCGAGGAACTCGCTGGCGCCGAGCTTCTCGCGCAGCGGAAACCAGATGGTCTCCGTGGCAGTGTCGCCGGACCCCGCCCACGAGGCGCGCGCCTTGGCACGCTGGCGGTCCATCGCATCGGTGAACGACGCGATATCGACGCCGATGCCGCGGTTGCGCAGCGCGTCCTGCGTCAGATCGAGCGGGAAGCCATAGGTATCGTACAGCGTGAACGCAGTCTCGCCGTCGAACATGTCGCCCTTTTTCAGGGAAGCGCTTTTCTCGTCCAGAATCGAAAGGCCGCGATCCAGAGTCTTGCGGAACCGGGTCTCTTCCAGCTTCAGCGTTTCCTCGATCAGGTTCTCGGCGCGCACCAGTTCGGGATAGGCCTGTCCCATCTCGCGCACCAGCGCCCACACCAAGCGATACATCAGCGGCTCTTTCGCCCCGAGCAACTGACCGTGGCGCATCGCGCGGCGCATGATCCGGCGCAGCACATAGCCGCGGCCTTCGTTCGAGGGCAGCACGCCGTCCGAAATCAGGAAGGACGAGGCACGCAGATGGTCGGCGATGACGCGCAGCGACGCCTTCTGTTCGCCATTCGGATCGGCGCCCGTCAATTCGGCGATCGCGCGGATCAGCGCGACGAACAGGTCGATCTCATAGTTGTCGTGCTTGCCCTGAAGCACGGCGGCGATGCGCTCCAGGCCCATGCCGGTATCGATCGACGGCTTCGGCAGCGCGACGCGGTTGCCCGGCGCGATCTGGTCGAACTGCATGAACACCAGATTCCAGATCTCGATGAAGCGGTCGCCGTCTTCCTCGGCCGAACCCGGAGGGCCGCCCCAGATCTTGTCGCCGTGATCGAAGAATATTTCCGAACACGGGCCGCAGGGGCCGGTGTCGCCCATCTGCCAGAAATTGTCCGACGTCCCGATTCGGATGATTTTCGATTCGGGCAGGCCTGCGATCTTTTTCCAGAGACCGAACGCCTCGTCGTCCTCGGAATAGACCGTGACCAGCAGCTTGTCCTTCGGGAGCCCGTATTCCTTGGTGATCAAATTCCAGGCAAGCTCGATGGCGCGGTCCTTGAAATAATCGCCGAACGAGAAGTTCCCGAGCATCTCGAAGAAGGTGTGATGCCGCGCGGTGTAGCCGACATTGTCGAGGTCGTTGTGCTTGCCGCCGGCGCGGACGCATTTCTGCGACGAGGTCGCGCGCTGATACGGCCGCTTCTCAAGGCCCGTAAACACGTTCTTGAACTGCACCATGCCCGCATTGGTGAACATCAATGTCGGGTCGTTGCGCGGAACAAGCGGCGACGACGGCACGATCTCGTGGCCGTTTTTCGCGAAATAATTCAGATACGCCGACCTGATCTCGTTAACGCCGCTCATGCTCGTCCAATCGCGCCCAAAAAGCTTTCAAGAAGCCTGAATGTTCTGGTGCATTTTCGGCTTGCAAAACACGCTCTGTTTCGCCCGAAAACACTCGGATGTGCCGCCCGCCTTCAATGACGCGTGCAGCGCAATTTGTCCCGCCCTGTTTCTAGACGGAACAGGCCGGGTATGTCCAGAAAGTGTGCACCAGATCAGCGGCTTGCAAGCAGTCTTAAGCGCGCCACGAAGGCCGTTGATAATCTCGCAGTTGCGTTGACAGGGCCTCGAAAGGCGTGTTTCCCTGCCTAAGTAAGCTATATACTAAGCTGACAAGTCACGTCGGGAGAGACCGGCTTCATGCCGGCGCCGAAGGAGCAACCGCCCCGGAAACTCTCAGGCAAACGGACCGTGTGACTGACTGAAATCTGGAAAGAGATGCGGCCGGCAGACCGGCGCGGCATCCGCCGACGGGATAATACTCTCAGGCACAGCGACAGATGGGGCTTCGACAAGGTTTCGGGAACCGTCCCGGAATCCGTCAGGAGCCCTGAATATGCTTGCCACCGAGCGCCAACCAGACTCCGCCGAAAATGCCCTGAAGCGTGTTCCGCTGCACGAACTGCATGTGGCGCGCGGCGGCAAGATCGTGCCCTTCGCAGGCTACGAGATGCCGGTGCAGTACACCGCCGGCGTGCTGAAGGAACATCTCCACACCCGCGCCTCCGCCGGCCTGTTTGATGTCTCCCACATGGGGCAGATCACGCTGACGGCGAAATCCGGCAGGGTCGAAGACGCAGCCCGCGCACTCGAAACGCTGGTCCCGCAGGACATTCTCGCGGTTCCGCACGGCCGCCAGCGCTATGCGCAATTCACCAACGATGCCGGCGGGATTCTCGACGATTTGATGGTGGCGAATTTCGGTGATCACCTGTTCCTGGTGGTCAATGCCGCCTGCAAGACCGAAGACGAAGCGCACCTGCGCAGGCATCTCTCCGGCACCTGCATCATCGAACCGCTGCCGGACCGCGCGCTGATCGCGCTCCAGGGACCGAAGGCGGTCGAGGTGCTCAGCAAGCATGCGCCGACAATAGCTGCGATGAAGTTCATGGATGCCGGGCCGCACACGGTGCAAATCTCTGGTCAAGCCATCGGCTGCTTCGTCTCACGCTCCGGCTACACCGGCGAGGACGGTTTCGAGATTTCGGTGCCCGCGAAAGACGCCGAACGTCTCGCAACGGCATTGCTCGCCGATCCCGCCGTATTGCCGATCGGCCTCGGCGCGCGTGACAGCCTGCGGCTGGAGGCAGGCCTCTGTCTTTACGGCCACGACATCGACACCACCACCACGCCGGTCGAAGGCGCGCTGGAATGGTCGGTGCAAAAGAGCCGCCGCCTGGGTGGCGTGCGCGCGGGCGGTTTCCCCGGCGCGGACGTCATCCTGAAGCAGTTCGAAACCGGCGCACCGCGCCGCCGTGTCGGCCTGCGGGCGGAAGGCCGCGCGCCGGTGCGCGAAGGCGCTGCGCTGTACGCCAGCGAAACATCGCCCGAGAAAATCGGCGCGGTCACCTCCGGCGGCTTCGGACCGACGCTGAACGCGCCGGTCGCCATGGGTTATCTGCCGACATCTCTTTCCACCGAAGGCACGGCTGTGTTCGCCGATGTGCGCGGGCAGCGTCTGCCGCTGCGCGTATCGGCGATGCCGTTCGTGCCCAATGGCTACAAACGATAGCAATCAACAGGCTGAGGATTTCATGACCACACTGTACACATCCGATCACGAATGGCTCCGCATCGAGGGCGATGTCGCCACCATCGGCATCACCGACTACGCCCAGACCCAGCTCGGCGACGTGGTGTTCGTCGAACTGCCGAAGGTCGGCCGCGCGCTGAAGAAGGCGGAAGCCGCCGCTGTGGTGGAAAGCGTCAAGGCGGCGTCCGACGTCTACGCGCCGATCACCGGCGAAGTGATCGAGGTCAACGACGCACTCGTCGCCGATCCCGCGCTGATCAATTCCGATCCCGGCAAGGCCGCATGGTTCTTCAAGCTGAAGATCGCCAACAAGGGCGATCTCGACGGCCTGATGGATGAAGCCGCCTACAAGGCCCACACGGCATAAGCCCGACAGAGTGAGGACCTACGCATGACCGCCATCCGCCCCTCCGCTGAACCCGCCGTCGATTTCGTCCGCCGGCATATCGGCCCTTCGCCGCGCGACATCAACGCGATGTTGCAGACCGTCGGCGTGGCCAGCCTGAGTGCGCTGATGGATCAGACGCTGCCGGCTTCCATTCGGCAGAAGGCGCCACTCGATCTCAGCAAGCCGCTTTCCGAGACCGAAGCGCTGACGCACATGCGCGGCATCGCGGCGCGCAATCAGGTGTTCACGTCGCTGATCGGCCAAGGCTACTCCGGCACGATCCTCCCCGCTGTGATCCAGCGCAATATTCTCGAAAATCCCGCATGGTACACGGCCTACACGCCGTATCAGCCCGAGATCAGTCAGGGACGTCTTGAAGCGCTGTTCAACTTCCAGACCATGATCTGCGATCTCACCGGCCTCGACATCGCCAACGCATCGCTGCTCGATGAAGGCACCGCGGCAGCGGAAGCCATGGCGCTGGCGGAGCGTTCGTCATCGGTGAAGACCAAAGCGTTCTTTGTCGATCATGAAGTGCATCCGCAGACGCTGGCGGTGCTGCGCACCCGTGCCGAACCGCTCGGCTGGTCGCTGATCGTCGGCGATCCTGCGCGTGATCTGGGCAATGCCGACGTGTTCGGCGCGCTGTTCCAGTATCCGGGCACGCATGGCGGACTGTTCGATCCGCGCGCGGCCATTGCAGCATTGAAAGCAAAAGGCGGCATTGCCGTCGTCGCTGCCGATCCGCTGGCGCTGACGCTGCTCGCATCGCCGGGCGATCTCGGCGCGGACATTGCGATCGGCTCGACCCAGCGTTTCGGCGTGCCGATGGGCTACGGCGGACCGCACGCGGCCTACATGGCGGTGAAGGATGCGCTGAAGCGCTCGCTTCCCGGCCGCATTGTCGGCCTGTCGGTGGATTCGCGCGGCGCGCCTGCCTATCGCCTCGCCTTGCAAACGCGCGAACAGCACATCCGCCGCGAAAAGGCGACGTCGAACATCTGCACCGCGCAGGTGCTGCTCGCCGTGATCGCGTCGATGTATGCGGTCTATCACGGCCCCGAAGGCTTGAGCCATATCGCACGGACCGTGCACCGGCGCACGTCAGTGCTGGCAGCCGGGTTGAAGAAACTCGGCTTCGCGCCGCTGAACGACAGCTGGTTTGACACCGTGACGGTTGCGGTGAACGGCGAGCGGCAGAAGATCATCTCTCATGCCGCGCATGAGCAGATCAATCTGCGGCTGGACGAAAAGACGGTCAGCATCGCGCTGGACGAAACCACAACGCCTGCGATTGTCGAGAGCGTGTGGCGCACCTTCGGCGGCAATCTGGTTTACGCCGACATCGAGAAGGAGGCACGCGACGCGCTGCCGTCCAGCCTCGCACGCACCAGCAAGTTCATGACCCATCCGGTGTTCCACGAGCACCGCTCGGAGACCGAACTCCTGCGCTACATGCGCAAGCTTTCGGATCGCGATCTCGCGCTCGACCGCGCCATGATCCCGCTCGGCTCCTGCACCATGAAGCTGAACGCCACCACCGAAATGATCCCGGTGACCTGGCCGGAATTCGGCGGACTGCATCCCTACGCGCCGAAGGAACAGGCTGCCGGTTATCACGCCATGTTCGCCACGCTCGAGAAATGGCTGGCCGACATCACCGGCTATGACGCGGTGTCGCTGCAGCCGAATTCCGGCGCGCAGGGCGAATATGCCGGGCTGCTGGCGATCCGCGCCTATCATCGCTCGCGCGGCGAGGCGCACCGCAAGGTGTGCCTGATCCCCTCCTCCGCCCATGGCACCAATCCGGCATCCGCCAGCATGGTCGGCATGGACGTGGTGGTGGTCGCCTGCGACGTACGCGGCGACGTCGATGTCGAGGACCTGCGCAAGAAGGCCGCGCAGCACGCGAACGATCTTGCCGCGGTGATGATCACATACCCGTCGACCCACGGCGTGTTCGAGGAGCACATCCGCGAAATCTGCGACATCGTTCACGGTCACGGCGGACAGGTCTATCTCGACGGCGCGAATCTCAATGCGCAGGTCGGGCTCGCCCGCCCCGGCGACTACGGCGCGGATGTCAGCCATCTCAATCTGCACAAGACCTTCTGCATTCCGCATGGCGGCGGCGGACCGGGCATGGGCCCGATCGGCGTGCGCGCCCATCTCGCGCCGTTCCTGCCCGGACATGTCGCAACCGACGGCGGCAAGGCCCCGGTCGGTCCGGTGTCGGCGGCGCCCTACGGCTCCGCATCGATCCTCGTCATCTCCTACATCTACATCCTGATGATGGGCGGCGAAGGCCTGACCCGGGCGACGGAAGTCGCAATCCTGAACGCGAACTACATCGCCAGGCGGCTCGATCCGCATTTCCCGGTGCTCTATCGCAACCACAACGGCCGCGTTGCGCACGAGTGCATCGTCGATCCGCGCGGGCTGAAGGCAGGATCGGGCGTTACCGTGGACGACATCGCCAAGCGGCTGATCGACTACGGCTTCCATGCCCCGACCATGAGCTTCCCGGTGCCGGGCACGCTGATGATCGAGCCGACCGAATCCGAATCGAAGGCGGAACTGGACCGCTTCTGCGACGCCATGATCGCGATCCGCCGCGAGATCGCCGACGTCGAGGCCGGACGATGGCCTATCGAGGCCTCGCCGCTGCGTCATGCGCCGCACACCGTGCACGACATCGCCGAGGATCACTGGCAGCGGCCGTATACGCGCGCGGAAGGCTGCTTCCCGGCCGGCACCTCGCGCAGCGACAAGTACTGGTCGCCCGTGGGGCGCATCGACAACGTTCATGGCGACCGCAATCTGGTCTGCTCATGCCCGCCGGTCGCGGATTACGCGCAGGCGGCGGAGTAGTCGCACGCGCGATTTCTAAACCGGTCATCCCCGCGAAAGCGGGGATCCACCTTCCTCTTTCTCATTTGAAGAGAACGACGCATCCGCCCCACATCCCACGGCATCGATAGCTCAGGGAGTATGGGTCCCAGCTTTCGCGGGGACGACGCCGCGAGAGAACAGCCGCGCTCACAGCTCAAAAACAAATCGGGCGCTGGGGATGTCGGCAACTCAACATCCACAACGCCCGTTTGCTTCCGAAGGTGCGATGGATGCCCGAAAAGGATTCCCGTCTTTTCGGATCGCACCGGCCGGGCCGTGAAGCCCGGTCGAAAATGAACTCTTTTTAGTTGTCGCGTTTTCTTAACGCGAACCGGTTCCCACTTCGCCTGAAAACGCTTTATTCGTCCTGCGGCTCCTCGCCGTCGGCATCGCGCTCGGGCGATCCTGCCAGAATCTGCTCGGCGATCAGGCCGGAGTTCTGCCGGATCGAAGCCTCGATCTTGGCGGTGATCTCGGGGTTCGCCTTGAGGAACGCCTTGGAATTCTCGCGGCCCTGCCCGAGGCGCTGGCTATCGTAGGAGAACCAGGCACCGGACTTCTCGACGATGCCGGCCTTGACGCCGAGGTCGAGGATTTCGCCCATCTTCGAGACGCCCTCGCCGTACATGATGTCGAATTCGACCTGCTTGAACGGCGGCGCCAGCTTGTTCTTCACCACCTTGACCCGGGTCGAGTTGCCGACGACTTCGTCGCGCTCCTTGATCTGGCCGATGCGGCGGATATCGAGGCGCACCGAGGCGTAGAACTTCAGCGCATTGCCGCCGGTGGTGGTTTCCGGCGAGCCGTACATCACACCGATCTTCATGCGGATCTGGTTGATGAAGATCACCATGGTATGGGACTTGTTGATCGAGGCGGTCAGCTTGCGCAGCGCCTGGCTCATCAGTCGCGCCTGCAATCCCGGCAGCGCGTCGCCCATCTCACCCTCGAGTTCGGCGCGCGGCACCAGCGCCGCCACCGAGTCCACGATCAGCACATCGACCGCGCCCGAGCGCACCAGCGTGTCGGCGATTTCCAGCGCCTGTTCGCCGTGGTCGGGCTGCGAAATCAGGAGTTCATCGACATTGACCCCGAGCTTGCGGGCATAGACCGGATCGAGCGCGTGTTCGGCGTCGATGAAGGCGCAGATGCCGCCCTTCTTCTGGGCTTCGGCCACCGTATGCAGCGCGAGCGTAGTCTTGCCGGAGGATTCCGGCCCGTAAATCTCGACCACCCGCCCCTTCGGCAGACCGCCGACGCCGAGTGCGATATCCAGCCCAAGCGAGCCCGACGGAATGACCTCAATGTCCATGGAGCGGTCGTTCTTGCCGAGCTTCATCACGGAGCCCTTGCCGAACTGGCGCTCGATCTGGGAGAGCGCGGCCGACAGGGCCTTGGTCTTGTCCATGGACGATCCTTCAACGATACGCAGGGCGGCGGGGGCCATCTGATGCTCCTCTTATGTATGGGATTCGCCTGCCGGACAAACGGCTTCCCAGGGTCGGCGGACCGGAATCGGTGGTGATCCGATGGACGAGAATGTACCCTTTTTGTTCCAAGTTCGCAATATGTTCTTTTCAGGGGCGGGGTACTGGCCTGTTTTAACCCTTAGTGGCCTGATTTGATTATGGAAGCGGCCTCTCATGGAACGATGTTCGCTATACGAACTTGGTTCCATGACAGCCGCCTTCAGGCGGCCGGTAGGACCATATCAAATGACAGGCCCAACAAAAACTACGATCCATCTCTCATGCCTGGACCAATTTAATCGCAAGCCAAAGGCGCGACCTTTGCCCGACACATGGATCGACAGCTTTATTCGTCGCCTGACACGGATTTTGAAAAGCATACAAACGACCGGGTGAGCAGGAGCCGATCCAACAATTCCCCCAGCCTCCCGGCGCGGGGGGTTTCTGGGCGTAGACTCATCCAAAGATTGGACTCGATTCTCATCCAGCGCAGGAACTAGGATGGAGCTCCCCTTGGCAGGGTGATCGCAATGCCCGTGAAGGACCACATCTGTCCCAAGTGCGGGAAGCCTTTGAAGTTGATGCTGCCGCCCGGTGGCGAAGGCCCGCGCACCTACCAGTGCATCCATTGCGATCGGCCAGACCCGATCAAATCGCCGCAGTTGAAGAAGCTGATTAAAGGGCTTTTGCACGAGCCCAAGAAGTAAGGCCCCGTGGCTGGTCCAAAAAGCCGCCGCCTCCCGTCAAGGAAGCGGCGGCCAAGTCTGGGAGGAACGCCCGACAAGGGCACCCCAGCGGTATGAGCGCCGCTGAGGTTCACGACGGCTCGCGTGAGCCGGCGTCTTCAAACCATGAATTGACGGCCGGGTCTGTGAAGATGATCACAGTCCGCAACGTCGGCGATCAGGCCCGGGCGCCGAGCGTTGCAGACCCCCTCGCCGAGCCCGCTCTCCGCCGTTCCGTTGCTTCGCCGTTCAAGGTTTTTTGCAAGGCGCCGCAGGGCTGTAACCCGAAGTGATGAATGGAGCCGAACTTTTGCCACGGCTATGCTTTTTCCTGTGACAGTTTCTTGACAGGAGTGCCGACCATAAACCCGACCCAGATCGCTAAATCGGCGCACGACCAGTTCATGCAGGTGGTCCACAAAGAGCTGGAAGCGTTTGAAAAACGCGAGAGGGAGTTTCTGGCCAGGGAACGCCAGGAGCGCGCCGAAGAACTAAAACTTGCACAGCAGCAGGAAGCCGGGCGCCTTCACTAGATCCGCTGCGCGGGCATCAACATACGGCCGCTCAGGCGGTCTCTTTGTTAAAATCTTCTTCAACTCGCGCTTTGCGCGCCGCCGAGTTTTGAAAATCGCCTTGGCCTACTTCCAATGAGGTAGACGTGTTCTGATCTTTCCGACGCGATTTCTGATGCAGCGAAAAACAGAACCCGCTAGGCTTGTCTCATCACCGTCCGACTGTGGCATCACCGGTGACTGAGAGTTTTGCGCTCCCGCCTCGTCCACGCGGAGCTACCCATGAACTCGTTCGATCCTTCAATGTGTCCCGTCTGCGGGCAACGGATGACCTTGGTCTTCACGAACAGGCACAAACAGTACGTGTGCGACACCTGCGACGGCTTTGATCCGTTCAAATCGCCGAAGTGGGACCGGCTTGTGCACGCGGTGCGGCCGCCCGAGGGGAAGTAAGATTTCCGCATCACGCCTCAGGCGCCGGAACCATCGGCAGCGTCCGTCTTGGATGTCCCCGCTGGGTCGGACGGCTCGGCGTCCGTCTCGAGCAGCCGGACCAGGTCGGCCATGCTGGTCGAATCCTGCGCCGGGGACGGAGTCTCGTCCCCCGCGGGCCATAGCCATCTCTGGATGAGCCGGATCAGGCTGAACATTCGTCCCCCGCTCGTCATATCTCAGCAAGACAAATGAGCCGCGGCTTTCGTTCCACCGCGATGCAAAAATATGTCGCGGCCGGCCATCCTCGCCAAGGGATCGTTTCGGCCAACCGCCGGTTGAACCGGTTTACGGAAACCGGCGGCTGCTTCGACAAGGCTGCCGCCTTGGCTCACCCCTGACGAACAGGAGAGCGCCATCCATGGCCCGGACCAATTCAATCTCGATCGAAGAAAAGTGGCAAAAGATCGCGGACGACACGCGAAACCAGGCGAGCAAGATGCCGCCCTGCCAGAAGCGCGATGAGCTTTTGAAGAAGGCCAGTCAGCTCGACATCGCCGTCAACCTGAACAACTGGCTGTCAGCAGATCCGAAACCTCTGAAATAGCCACCCGCGCGGCATCACTTCGTGGCGGTCGATTTCGATTTTGCCGGCTTGGCCGCAGGCTCGCTGCGGACCGAGGCCCATGGATCGTTGCTCGCCTTGGCGTCCGGGATCTTGGAACGGGCGGCCTTGGCCGCATCCTCATTGGCCTTGTTCCGCGCCTTTTCTTCCTCGGTAAGCTCCTTGGTCTCGTTGAGCCTGAAACCGGGAGTGAACTGGGCAAGCGCCGGGATAGAGACGGAAACCGTCATTGCTCCGATCAGCATCGCCACCCGAAACACGTGCATTGAAACTCTCCCCACCCCGGTCAATTTTTGAGGTTGTTCGTCTTTGAGACTGTTATCGCCGCCCGTCCGGCGACCGTGCACCGTTCTACTCCACCGTGAAACGATGGCCAAGACGGGGCGAGTACCCCGCAACGGCCGGAATCAGCCGGTTTCACGGTCATTTTATCTGTCCGCACGGCCGAGCCCTGCCGCGCGGCCCCTATCGTGAATCAATCCTGAATGCGACCGCACCCGGCGCGGGGCATCGGTTTAAAGGCTGGCAACCGGCCATACCCTAGTGTCCGAATCCGAAGTTCGCTTGATTCTGCGGCACCGTCTGGAGCGAACTTCGGATTCGGGAGACACTAGGAAAATATAACTCTCGTGAGGTTTGGGTTCGCAAGTCCGCAATGGAGCGCGCCGTAGAAACGATGCGGACTTGCGAACCACCACACGAGTCTGGCGCCCATGATCCAGAGGCTCGCAGCCATGACAGAAGCACCACAGGTGGACAGGCGGTCGCAAGCGCGCCGCCGCGTGTTCAAGGGCGGCGTCATCACATTCGGCGGCGCGGGAATCGATTGCACGGTGCGCAACATCTCGGGCGGCGGCGCGGCGCTGGATGTCGCCAACGCGGCGGTCATTCCGCCGACGTTCCGGCTCGCGATCAAGGCGGACGATTTTTTCGCCCGGTGCCGTGTGGTCTGGAGCAACGGCAAACGTTTCGGCATTGCGTTCGACTGAACGCATCGGCCGCAGAGCCCGGAAGATGAGCTAGAACGAAACCCCGAGGCGCGGGCCGTTCACCCATACGACGCGGCATTTCTTCTTGGAGCCGGCGTAGAGCAGTTCGAACCGCTGCGGCAGCGGCATACGAGGCGTCACCTCGAGACACGCTCCGCCCGCGGAATAATCCACGACATTGCAGCCGATCACCGGAGATTTCGGATCGACGATGATCTTGGCAGCTCGGGAGAGACTCCCCGACGGCTTCACGCGGTTAAAGCGGCGGTCTTGAGGCATGCGAACATCCGTGAATGATTTTGCAGAGATTACAGTCAGGCCACCCCTTGCACTGGCGCCCGTCTCGCCGACGGTGAGGCCATCTTTTTCTTGGTGGTTTCCGGTTTCAGGAAAATCACGCCAATCTGGTCGCCGTTCACGCGCACCATCTTGCAACGCCTGTAAGCCAGTCCCGTCGAGGACAGCAGCAGGAAGAATTCCTTCAGGTCCAGATTCCCGACGGAGCCGTCGACCTTCAGCAACGCGCCGCCCTCGGAAACGTCCAGCATCTTGCATGGGCGGCGCCAGGTGCCGTCTATTCCCATGATCTGAACATCGAAACCACGCTCGAAATCGATGCGCTGGCTCTTACGAAGTTCCTTGCTCATTGCGACCTCCTTCAGAGGCTGCTTGTGAAAATGTATTTCCAGAATTTCGGTTTACAGAAACTGTCGTCTTAAACGGCCGGCGCCGCAAAAACCGGACGCCGGTAGTGTCATAATAGTTCTACATTACGCGCAATTACTTAAACTTCCTTAAGCGTAAGGCCCTTTTTCAACCAGATGATACCGGCAGGCGTTATCGCCGCCATTATCCGCGCCCGCGTCATCGTTAACGATTGATGAAAAAAGCACCGCGCATTTAACCCGAACCCCACATCCGATTTTGATGTTTCCCGCATAGCGTCGAAGACCAGGGACGCACGACAAAACTGCGCGATGCCAAAAGCCGCGCGCTCAAAAAACGCGTGAACAGGGACTGGGACGTGGTCGAGATTGCCAACGCAGCACAAGCCGCCGCCGCGCGCCGCGCGGTGGGCTTGGCCCGCGAGCGAGCGGACGACAGCGGCCGCTCCGCAGCCGGAGCATCGGCCGCGCTGCCGCTGCTCGATACAATTTCCGCGGAACGCTGGCGGCGCCTGAGCGACAACGCCATCGAGCCGAATGGCTACTACCTGCCCGAATGGGAACTGGCGGTGAATGCTTCCGCACAGGCGCGCACCAATGTCAGCGCCCTCACGGCGAGCGTCGATGCCATCGTGCCCAACGACACGCCGCGCCTGATCGGCCTGCTGCCGGTGATTTCCGCATGGCGCGCCTACAACCTTCCCCTGCCCGCGCTTGTCAGCGCCGACCCTTACGGCACACTGGCAACGCCGCTGCTCGACCGCGACGGCGCGGACGAGGCTGCAGCAGACCTGATGCAGCAGGCACGCAACGCCGGCGCGCATGCGCTGATCCTGCGCGACATTCCGATCGACGGCGCCGCCATGATGGCGTTCACCCGCGCTCTCGCGAGCGATGGATTGAAGCCGCGCATCCTGCAAAGTCACGCCCGCGCCAGCCTCGACGCCACGCGCAATGCCGACGATCTGCTGCGCGACGCGCTCGGCCCGAAGAAACTCAAAGAACTCCGCCGCCAGCGCAACCGGCTCGCCGACCATGGCGAGGTCATCTTCACCATCGTGACCGCGCCGAGCGAAATCAAACGCGACCTTGGAATTTTCCTCACCCTCGAAGCCAGCGGTTGGAAAGCCAGGCGCGGCACAGCGCTGGCCCAGAACGAAGGCGACGCCGCGTTCGTCCGCCGCGCGGTGTTCGATGCGGCCGCGCGCGGCAGTTGCGAAATCGTGACACTGCATGCGGGTGAGACGCCGGTCGCGTCCGCCATCGTGTTGCGTCACCTCGACCGCGCCTTCTATTTCAAGCTCGGTGTCGACGAGAACTTCGCCAAATATTCGCCCGGCGTGCAACTGACGCTCGAACTGACGCGCCATATGTGCGCCGACCCGAGCATCGCGATGGTGGATTCCACCGCAATGCCCGGCCACCCCATGATTGATCCGATCTGGCGCGGACGTCTTGCCATCGGCGACGTCCTCATCCCGCTCAATCGCCGCGATCCGTTCGTGCCGGCCATCCGGCTCGGCCTCGCCCTGCGCGCGCTCGTTCGCGAGCCCGCGCGCCGCCTCGTTCATTTCATCAGAAAATTCCGGGAGACACGCTCATGAACGTCGCCTCAAGCATTTCGCCGGTCATCACTGCGGATAATGAATCGCTGAAACGGGATTTTCCGCTCAAGCCGTTCGCGATCCGTCACAAGCTCTCGGGTCATCCGCTGCTGACGCTGCCGCGCATCGCGCAGCTCGCATCAAGCATGCCCCGCGACCTGATCGAGTACAATTCCGGCGACGCCGCGATCAGCCAGGACCCCGACAAGGTGAAGAGCGTCGACCTCGATCCGATCGAAGTGGTCAACCGCATCCAGACCGCCGGCGCATGGATGGTGCTCAAGCGCATCGAGAAAACGCCTGAGTATCGCCAGCTTCTGGAAGACGCATTGACATCGGTCGCCCGCGCGCGCGGCTTCAAGAGCATCGAGGACGCGGGCTTTTCGCAGATCGAGGGCTTCCTGTTCGTGTCGTCGCCGAACTCGACGACGCCGTTCCACATGGACGCCGAGGACAATTTCTTCGTGCAGATCCATGGCGAGAAGGTCTTCGCGGTCTATGACAACCGCGACGGCAAGATCGCCGACGATGCGCAGGTCGAGCACTCGACCGTGAAGCACCGCAACGTTCCGTTCCATGAGAGCTTCCGCCCGCGCGGCACCGAATTCAATCTCGACGCCGGCGACGGCTGCTACATCCCCTATCAGTGGCCGCACTGGGTGAAGACCGCAGGCTCCTACTCGATCTCCATGGCAATCACCTGGAAGACCGAGGAAGTCCGCCGCCTGAACGACCTGCATCGCTTCAACTCGATGCTGCGCAGCCTGGGCCTGCCGCAGGCGGCCCCGGGCAAGAACCCGGCGCTCGACGCTATGAAACTCGCCGTGTACCGCACCGCCGCTGCGATCATCGAGCCGCTGCGCGGCTCGGAGACCATGCGCCGCATCATCCGCCGCATCGCGCTCGGCAAGAACGCGAACTACTATCTGAAGAAGGCGTGAGCTAATCGCTCACGCTCTCCCCTCGCTCCTCAGCGAACTCGGCGGCTGGCCCATGGCCTTGCGGAACGCCGCCGAGAACGCGCTCGAACTGCGATAGCCGTTGCGCTCCGCGACGCGCGAGATCGGCTCGCCGCTCACGATAGCCTCCAGCGCGTTGTGAAAGCGCACGCGCTGCCGCCAGGCGGCGAAGCTCAAACCCAGTTCAGCCTCGAACAGCCGCGCCAATGTCCGCGTCGATGCGCCCGCGGTATCGACCCAACTGTCCAGGGTGAGGCGGCTTGCCGGATCGGCCAGCAGCGCGTTGCAGACGCGCAGCAGGCGCGGATCGCGCGGCATCGGGATCACCAGCGACAGCCGTTTCGCCTTTGCGATCTCGCTCAGGATCAGCAGCGCCACCGCTCCGCCGCGCCCCTGCTCGTCATAGACCACCGGCTCCTCGATCAGGGCCAGCACCAGTTCGCGCAGCAGCGGTGAGACTTCGAGCACCGTCGGTGCGGACGGAAGATCGTCACGGGCATCGCGCGCGATGTAGAGCGTGCGCATTTCCACATGCCCGCGAATGCTGATCGCGTGCACCGTCCGCGCCGGAAGATACACCGCGCGATCCGGCGGCACGATCCACGCCTCGCCAGCCGTGCGCACCCGCATCACGCCCGTCACCGCATAAACGAGCTGGTCGCGCGCATGATGATGCGGCTCGATCTCGAAGCCGTCCTTGAAGCTCTTCGACATCGCCGCCAGCGGACGCGGCACGAACTGATAGTCGTTGGCGTCAGTGCTGCGGCGTGAACGCGGGGTCATGGCCGGTCGAAGTCCCGATGGCAGATTCTCGACGAAAATTGGCATGACCACGCCATCCTGCCAAGGGTACTTTTTCGTCAGAGATTCTGTTTCGAGGCTCCCATGACGCGCGACCGCATCCATTTCCTGTTCCTGAACATCGGCCACTATCTGGATCATCTGTTCACGCTGATCTTCGCCACGGTGGCGGCGCTCGCGCTCTCGCGCGAATGGGGCCTCAGCTACAGCGAACTCCTGAAATATGCGACGCCGGGCTTCTTCGCGTTCGGGCTGTTCTCGCTGCCCGCCGGCTGGCTCGCGGACAAGTGGAGCCGCGAGGGCATGATCGTCGTTTTCTTCATCGGCATCGGCATTTCGTCGATCGCAACCGCATTCGCGCAGACGCCGCTTCAGGTCGGCATCGGTCTCTTCATCGTCGGCATGTTCGCCGCGATCTATCATCCGGTGGGCCTCGCCATTGTCACCCAGAAATGGAAGAACACCGGCATGCGCCTCGCCGTGAACGGCGTGTGGGGCAATCTCGGCGTCGCCAGCGCTGCGCTGATCACCGGCTATTTCATCGATCACGGCGGCTGGCGCACCGCTTTCGTGGTGCCGGGCATCTTGTCCATCGTCATCGGCGTGCTCTATGCCGCGCACCAGTGGAGCGAAGTGTCCACTGCGCACCAGAAGGCGCCGGCAGCCGCTGCCGCCCCGCCTGCGCAATCCGCCGACATGAAGGCGCTGCTGCTGCGCATCTCCGCCATCGTGTTTCTCACCACGGCTGTTTCCAGCCTGGTGTTTCAGTCGACGACCTTCGCGCTGCCGAAAATCTTCGACGAGCGGCTGCAGGGCATCGCGACCGACATGACGCAATGGCTGGCGGCGAGCGGCGTGGCGGCAGCCAAGGGCGACATCGCCACCATGGTCGGCGCATTCACCTTCATCGTGTTCGCGGTGGCCTCATTGGCGCAGCTCGTGGTCGGCAGCCTGCTCGACAGGCTCGGGCCGCGCACGGTTTTCATGATCGTCGCCGCGATCCAGATCGTGTTCTTCGCGGTGATGCCCGGCCTGCGCGACGTATGGGCGCTGGCGGCGGCGTTCGGCTTCATGCTCGGCGCGTTCGGCCAGATTCCGATCAACGACTTCATGATCGGCAAGATGGCGAGCGGCGAAGCCCGCGCGCGGATCTACGGCGTGCGCTATGTCGTCAGCTTCACGGTGCTCGCGCTGGCGCTGCCGATGATTTCGTTCGTCTACGGCAACTACGGCTTCGACACGCTGTTCCGGCTGATGGCAAGCGCGGCGGCGGTCATCTTCGTCGCGGTGGCATGTCTGCCGGCGAAGCTGCCGACGCCGGTTGCGGCGGCGGCGTAGCAGCTCCTCCCTGTCATTCCGGGGCGCGAGCGAAGCAGGCGAACCCGGAATCCATCACCTCAGATGCAAGAATGGATTCCGGGCCTGCGCCCAAGGGGCGCATCCCGGAATGACGGCATTACCGGAACCGTTCACGCCGCCTGATTGATCTCCGCCGAGACCTGACGGATCGCACGGGCGAGCTGATCCGCAGGCTGCGCGCCGGAGACCGCGTACTTCTGCGCGAACACGAATGTCGGTACGCCGGAAATGCCCTTCTCCGAGGCTTCCTGCGCCTGACCTGAAATGCGGTCCACGTCCTCGTCGGTGGCAAGGCGCTTGCGCACGCTGTCCGCGTCCAGACCGACGTCAGCCGCCGCCTGCACCAGCACATCGGTATCGGTGAGATCGCCGCCATCGCGGAAATAAAGCTCCATCAGGCGCTGCTTCATCTGCGCCGCCTTGCCCTCCGCCGCGGCCCAGTGGATCAGGCGATGGGAATCGATGGTGTTGGGCTGGCGCTTCACGCGGTCCGAATTGTATTCGAGCCCCTCCTCAGCAGCAGCCGCGACCACGCGACCCGCGATGCCTTTGTAGGCCTCGGGAGACCCGAACTTGGCGGTGAGGTATTCGTCGCGCGAGATGCCTTCGCGCGGCACCCACGGATTGAGGAAGAACGGCCGCCAGTTCACCTCGACTGGAACATCCGGCACCAGCGCCAGCGCATCTTCAATCCGCTTCTTGCCGATGTAACACCACGGGCACACCACGTCGGACACGATATCGATCTTCAACGGCTTCAAAGTGCTCATGATGGAATCCTCGGGGCTGTTTCTCGGCCTGATGTGACCGGAAGATAAGCCATTGAGGCCATGAGACAAGGCGCGACGGCCGTTACTGCGCCTGCGGAATCGCCTTGGCCTGCTTGACGTAGGCTTCGATTGCCGCAAATCCCTCGGCCTTCGGCATGCCGTCAAGAACGTCGCCGGGCGTGCACCAGGGATACGGCAGGCGCGACAGCCAGTTCATTGTCGCCGCGAGTTCGGCGGCGGGAAACATGTTCATCACATCGATGGTGATGACGAGTTTCTCAACCAGACCGTCCCAACCGAACGTCCAGCCGTAACGCCCGGCACCAACCCGGACCTTGCCGTCGCTCTTGGCGGACATCCCGACCAGCCAGTGACATGAAAAGTTGCGGCGGTCGGCGTCCGACGGGCGCGAGAGGCAAACCGTGTAGACGTTTTCGTAGTCGATGCCGAAACGATGGACCAGCACGTCCGCGATGGCCTTCACGCCCCTCGCCGTGCTCGGAAACGAAATGGCGTCGGTCTTCACCACCATTTCAAGCTCGGCATTCGCGTCGAAGGCGCGCTGCATCAGGAACGGCCGGTTGCCGTCCTTGGCCAGAATGTAGGTCTCAACGGCGTCAGCGGGGCTTATCATCATGTCCATCGATCCATGCGTTTTTTTGCGCTTGTAGGCGATGAACGAGAGAACCTGCAATCACCGCGGCTGCATTGCCCTCATGAACGCAGCGGTCTTCTCATCTGCCGGAAAGAAGGTCTCGAGCGCCAGCTCCGACAGGGTGACGTCCACCGGCGTGCCGAAAATCATGGTGGTGGAGATGAAGCTCAGCACCTCGTTGCCGAACCGCATCTGGAAAGGGATCGCCACGGAATCGGCGAGGCTCGAGCGCACCCCGCCCCGCGCCGGGATCGGATAGGTTTTCAGCTCGTCATAAAGCGCGACCAGCACCGGATCGGCGGTGGCCTCGCACTGGCGATGCAGCCGCTCCAGCAGATGCCCGCACCATTCCGCAAGATTGACCGTGAGCGGCGCGAGGCCCTGCGGATGGAAGCTGAGGCGCAGGACGTTGAGCGGCGGCTCCAGCAGCGACGGCGCGACGCCGGCAAGGAAAGGCGCGATCATGGCGTTGGCCGACACCAGATTCCAGTGCCGGTCGACGGTCAGCGCCGGATACGGCTCGTGGGCCTTGAGGACAAGCTCCATCGCCTGACGCGCGGCGGCGAGCGCAGGATCGTCGAGCGAGCGCGTGGGGAACGCCGGCGCGAATCCAGCCGCGACCAGCAGCACGTTGCGCTCGCGCAGCGGCACGTCGAGCCGCTCGGCAAGCCGCAGCACCATGTCGCGCGACGGCGCGGCGCGGCCGGTCTCGACGAAACTCAAGTGCCGCGCGGAAATCTCGGCATGGCCTGCAAGATCAAGCTGGCTGAGATGGCGGCGCTGCCGCCATTCGCGCAGGTGCTCACCGAAGTGATTGGGCGGAGTCTTCACCAAAGACTTGGCGGACGATTTGACGGCGCGGCGCGCCGAAGATGGTGCGTTCATCATGGTGAAAAACCTACCATGCAGATTTCGCACGTTCCATTACCTGCAAGGTAATCGATTTGATCCCCTCGCCGGATCATCTTCCGCATCACAGGAGATGACCGATGACCACGCGAACGACATCACAACCACAGCCCGCCAATCAGCAGCCGCCCTCGGCGAAGGCCGGCCGGACCGCAGGGTGCGACACTTCCATCATCGCGACAAGCCCGCTGGGCTGGATCACCAAACTCGCCAAGCGCCTGCTCGCGCAATCGCTCAACATGCCCGAGCCGCTGCTGCACGACACCGGCGTGTTCGTGTTTGCCCATGTGCGGGCCGCCGAAGACCGGGCGCTGAAGACGCTCTGCCCGCTCACCCTGCTGCGTCAATACCTCGCCCGCCGCCGCAAGTTCTGACCCGACCCACCCGTCAACCCCAAAGGAGAACTGACATGCTCAATGCGTCCCCCTTCCTTCGCCGCGCCCTTCAGATCGATGCCATCTTCAGCGGTGCAGCCGCGCTGATGCTGATATTTGGCGCAGGCTTCTTCGCCGCACTGCTGAATCTGCCGGAAGCCTTTCTGCGTAACGCCGGCCTCGTGCTGGTGCCTTTCGCTTTGGGCGTTGGCTACCTCGCCTCGCGCGACGTGGTGTCAAAGACTGCCGTATGGGCCGTGATCGCCATCAACGCGATCTGGACCATCGACAGCATCGCATTGCTCGCCAGCGGCTGGGTCTCGCCCAATCTTCTCGGACAGGCCTTTATCGTGATGCAGGCGATCGCCGTCGGCGTGTTCGCGGAACTGGAATTCATCGGGCTGCGCAAGAGCGAAGGCGCCGTGACTGCACGCTGACTGTCATGATTTCAAAACGAATGCCGGGCCGGACATCCCGTCCGCCCGGCATTTTCATGCCGCCTCATGATTTCCGGATTCGATCCAAGTTTAACGATCTCTGTTCCAGCCATTTAATTCAAAACGGCTAGCTTTGATCCCTGTCGTTGATGGGAGACGAAGATGTCGGTTATCGAAGCGGAATTTGGAACGAACACCGAAGATACGTTCGATCACCGCCTGCCGCTCGTTCTGCTGCGCGAACGCCGCCGCGAACTGGTGATGCAGATGGGCTCCGGCGCGCCTGCCCTATCAAAGGCTCTGATTCAGGAAATCGCGGCGATTCAGCAGACCATCAAGGCCGTGGAAGCCGTCATCGCCGAATAACTCGGGCGGCATTCATCCACAGGCGAGCGTGGCCGCGCCCTTGCCGGGGCCAGTCCGGGCAGGCTTCAGTCCCCCCACCGCAATCGTGCGGAGCATCTCTCCGGGGGACTTGTCATGAATCTCAGCGCACCGACGTTTCCGATCTTTTTGATTTCGGTCATTCTCGCCGTGCTGGCCGCACTCGTCGCCTATGCCGGCGTCAAGATTCCGCTGGTCAGCGGTCACGCCTTCGCCACGCTCGGCATCGGCTACATCCTGCTGCTGGCAGGAAATCTTTTCAGAGGTCTGTGAGCGCGGATGTCGGGGCGGCGGTTGCGCGCCGCCGCCGGATGATCAGGTCGATGAAGCCCGGCTCGCACGATCCGGGCTTTGCGCCTGGACGATCTGCGAGAGCGGCCTGGTCCGCGCCGACTTGGTCTTGGTCGGCTTGCCGGTGCCGCGCGCATGCGGATTGGCCTTTGCGCCCGTCCTGGCGCCGCCCACCACGGTCTTGCGCTTCGGCGCGGCCTTGGATTTCAGGGATTTGGACTTCGCCGCCTTGACCACTTTCTTCAAGGACTTGTCGGCCTTCTTGCCGGTCTTCAGCGCCTCTTTGGCGGCCTTCTTCTCGGCCTTCAGCTTCAGCCGCAGTTTCTCGGCGCGAGCCTCGGCGCGTTTCTTCGCGCGCTTCTTCTCACAGTGGTCGCACTTGCAGCCGATCGGTTTCAGGAAAATCTTGAAGTAGTCGGTGCCGTAATCGTAGTTGATCTCCTCGCCCGGCTGGATGGTCTTGATGGCGCGGATCACGACCTTGCGCTTGCGCGAGTTGACGTCGGACTCGGCGTTCGGCCGGCAGGCGTGATTGATGTAGCGGGCGATGTTCTTGCGGACCGAACCGTCGATGGTCCAGCGATTGTTGATTTCAAACAGATACTTGTTGTCGATGTCGTCGTGCTTCTTGTTCTTCGAATCAAGCATCGGCCCGAAGTAGCGGATGATCTTGGTGCCCTTCTTGATCTTCTGCGTGGCGAAGAGACCGAGGCCGGTCTTGGAGCGGCCGATGCGATAGGGCTTATTCGAGGATATTTCGGGCATGGCTCACTGCAAAACCAACGAGGACACAAGGCGCGTTAGCGGTGTTCTAATGCGATTCCGCACAACATGACATGATTTTCGCGTCAAGCCCAAGAACGATCCACACGCCTGACGCTGCCAATGGCGATGTGTGACAACAGCGCCTGGCAAAACGGGTTCCAGTTCGCGCCGGGCACATTTCACAGCGTTTTCATGATGACGGTGATACCCCGCGCGCCTTCCCCGGCAGGGCATCGGGGCAACCGCTCAAAATATCGGCAGCATGAGGGCCGAACTTAAATCGGCCGATGGTCCGGCGTCATCATCGTGGCAAGCAACGCTTCCACGGTCGTACCGGGCGGCAGGCCGTCCATGATCGGCGACAGCCGGCCATCCAGATAAAGCATTGCGAATCCGTGCACCATCGACCAGATCCGCGCGATATCGGCCGCCTGCTCCAGCGTCAGATGGTCGGGTACGACCTCTTCGTGACGGCGGGCAGCAACGATGTTGGCGAGCTTGATAAAGGCGGCTTCGGATGCCTCGCGCAGCGCGGGCCGGTCGTGATCGAGGCGCTCGCCCCGAAACATCAACTGGAACATGCACGGATTATCCTGCGCAAAGGCGACGTAAGCGCTGGCCTTGCGTGCAGCGACAGCCTCCGGAGCAACCTCGCTGCACGTCGCTGCGCCAAGTTGCTCGGAGAACTTCTTGAAACCGATGGCCGCCAGTTCGCTCAAAAGACCGGTGACATCGCCGAAATGATGCGCCGGCGCGGCATGTGAGACACCCGCCTCGCGTGCCACCGCGCGCAGCGTCAGCCCGTTGATGCCCTCGCGCTCGGCGACCGTCTTGGCCGCCTTGAGCAGGGCTTCATGCAAATCGCCGTGATGATAGGGCTGGCCGCGATCACCCTTGTGAGCGGACCTGGCAGCGGCCGGAGAGGTTTTTTTCACAGACGCAGGCTTGGACAGCGGCTTTTTTCCAGCCGCTGCGGTCTTCGGGAGTTTCTCCCGCTTTGCTGCGTTTTGAGCACCCATGACCGCAATCTAGGTATGCATTTTGACGCTGTCAAGATTTTCCTTGACGACTCCCCGGCGAGGGCCTAAATGCATCTTTACAACGTCAAGATATTTCCAGGCAGACCGCCATGGCCCTCTTTTTGATCCTCGCTCCGTTCGCCACTTTCGCCACGCTCATGCTGCTGACGACGGTGAAGATCAGCCTTGCGGCCAGCGCTCTGGTCGCTTTCGGCCTGGTCCTCCGAGATATGATCGAAGGCCGCTCGGTCAAGATGCTGCCCATCGGCGCCCTCGTCATTTTCACTTCGCTCGCCGGATACCACTTTATCGCTGCCGCCGAGATGAGCCCGACATCCGTCCGTCTCGCCGTCGATGGCAGCGTGCTCGCCATCGCACTCGTTTCCATCGCAATCCGCCTGCCCTTCACGATTCAGCATGCGCGGGAAGTGGTTGATGCCGAAACCGCCAAGCTGCCGCACTTCATGCGGACCAACTACATCCTCACCTGGGTCTGGAGCGCAGCCTTTGTTCTGATGCTCCTCGCCGACATGGTGACGATCTATCTGCCCAGCACGCCGCTGTGGGTTTGCGCCGCTATCGCGTTCGCCGCCCGCAACACCGCCACCTACTTCACGAAATGGTACCCGAAGCACGTTCGCGCCGGGATCGCGGCCAGCGCCAATGCGGCTGCTGCCTGATCCCGACCACAGCGCAATCGTTACAAACTCAAGGAGCCTTCGATGGCCCGCACTGCTCTCAAGATTGTCCTCGGCTTCCTCTCGACTGCTGTCTTTTTCGCGGCCTTCGTTCTCGTCGGCGATGTCGTGCTGGCGGCCTTGGCCGCGATCTCCGTGGTCGTCGCCCAGATCGTGTTCGGGCGAACCACCAGCGCGAAGCCAAGCGTTGCGATCTGGGGCAGTCTCGCAATTGTCCTGACGCTCACCGGCGTTTCTCTTGCCGGCGACGATACGACAGAGCCGCTGGTATCGCAGACCGACATCACCGGCACGGTGACCGATTGCGCCTGCAAGCCCGCGGCCAAGGTGCGCAGCTTGCCCGTCCCGTTCCGCCACGCTCCGCAAACCCCGAAAGCCCTTGCTCCGGCGCCCGGCCCCGTGTGACAGTTGCGGCATGGCCGCCGTCTTTCGTCAGCTCTTCGTCGATTTCTTCTCCACTATCGTCTTCCTCGTGGTCTATGCCGCGACGGGAGACATCTTAATCGCGACAGGCGTCGCCATCGCAGGCGCGATCGGGCAATTCATCCGCGCGCGGATCAAGCGGCAGAAGCTCGACATCATGACGTGGGCGAGCCTTGGGCTCGTCATCGTTCTCGGCAGCGCGACGCTGCTGACAAAGGATCCCCGCTTCGTCCTGATCAAACCCAGCATCGCGCATTTCGCCATCGGCGCGATCATGCTGCGCAAAGGCTGGATGCTGCGTTACCTGCCGCCGATCGTGCAGGAGAACATCCCTCACCTCGTCACCCTCGCGGGCTATGCCTGGGCCGTTCTGATGTTCGTCCTCGGCATCGGCGTCATTGTATTCGCCATGATTGGCGACGTGAAACTGTGGGCGTTTTACGTGACAGTGATTGCCATCGGCGCCAAGGTGCTGGCATTCGCCATTCAGTATGTGGTCTTCCGGGTCACCATCACCCGGAAGCTCCGCGCCGCAGCCGCGGCGGCCCAGGTGTCATCAGCCTGACAAATTGACGCGGGCAAATTGCATCCGGGTCTGGAAAATGCGTTATATCGTCGCTGGCGCGTCCTGCTTCAGACCAATTCAGGCTTGCGGGGCGCGGAGAGAGGGAAACACATGGCAGTCGACGGAAACTGGAATATCACCCTGAGCACGCCGCTTGGCGATCGCGATGCGACGCTGACGCTGAAATCCGATGGCGGCGCGCTGACCGGCAAGCAGGCGGCGGACGGCAACGAAGCCGATATCGTTGACGGAACGGTCAACGGCAATGACGTGGCATGGAAGGCCTCGATCACCAATCCGATGCCGCTGACGCTCGCCTTCTCAGGCAAGGTCGACGGCGACTCCATTTCCGGCGATGTCAGCATCGGCCCGATGGGCAGCTTCCCGTTCAAGGGAACGCGGGCGTAAGAACGCGCACGTCATTCCGGGGCGATTGCGAAGCAATCGAGCCCGGAATCTCTCCGAGAAATAAATACAATAACGCATCGAGATTCCGGATCGGCCTGCTGCGCAGGCCGTCCGGAATGACGAAATCCATTACACTCCCGGCATCCAGTTGCCGTGGAAGCCCTGCGGCACCCGCGCCGGCAAACCGATCCGCGCCACCGGTTTGGACTCGATCTTCTGCGCATCGAGAATGACGAGATCGCTGGCGTCGCGGGCGCGGTCGTAGACAAATCCCATCAGCCAGCCGTCATCCTCGCCGGTGCCGCCCTCGGGGGCGATATGCACGAACTCGCTCGGCACACCGGTCCCGAAGTCATGAACGGTGTTATTGCCGGACTTCAGATCGTATTTGCGCACGCTGGTGTAGCGCCCGGACGCGAGATCCGATCCGGTATCGACCGAATAGACGATGTTGTGCCGCGAGCCGGTCAGGCTTTCGTTGACGCGCGGAAACTCGATCGCCTTGTCGTCCAGCAACTGCTCCTGCGCTCTGGTTGCTCCGGGTGGAATCCGCCAGCGCTTCAGCGAGGCCTTGTCGAAGCTCGTTGCCGAAGGTCCGCCGCGCCACAGTTCGTTGTACCACGCCACATCGATCACGATGGTGCCGTCTGCCTCTTCGAACGCGTTCGCGACATGGAAGACATAGCATGGATCGATCTTGACCCAGTGCAGCGACTCGATCCCCGCGCCGCGCTTGAGAATTCCAAGCCGTGCGCCGTAGCTGTCGTTCCACGCGAACGGCATCGTCCCGCGCTGCGCGGCCGGCATATCGAACACCACCGGCAGGTCCATGAAAATGACGTGGTCCGACGTCATCGCGAAATCGTGCATCATGGTCGGCGCTTTGGTCGGGATCGGAATGCTGCGCAACAGCGTCCCGCCCGCGTCCACTGCGTGATAGGTCAGGAACGGCGGCATGAAGCCGTAACCGAAGAAATGCATTTCGCCAGTCGTCGGACAGATTTTTGGATGCGCGGTGAACGGCGTATCGAGCTTGCCGCCGTAGTCATGGAAACCGACCGTATCAAGGTCGCGGGTCATCATCATCGGCAGCGCGTTCTCGACCAGCGCCATGATTTTTCCGGCGTGGGCGATGACGTTGGTGTTGGCGGTGGAGGCGCGGATGTCGGGGATACCCGGCCGCGACGGCGCGCCGTTGAAGCGCGGGGTGCGGACCCAGCGGTTGCGGTACCACTCCGCCTTGCCGTCCTTCAGGGAAACGCCGTGCAGCATGCCGTCGCCCATGAACCAATGGCCGGCATGGCCCTCGCGTGGATTGGCGCCATTACGCGCATAGAGCCCATTCAGCTCGGGCGGAATTGCGCCCTCCACCGGCAGGTCGAACGCGGTCACCTCTTCAAAGACCGGCGCGAGGTTGCCCCGCTCCCAGTACGGCTTCTCGGCTGTGGTCTCCACCTGACTCATCATTGTTCTCCCTGAACGCCTTTTTGGCTTAAGTAAACAGTGCATACTTTACGACTCGGCCAAGCCAATGTAAACACCAGTTACATGAAGCCGGTAAAAAAAGAGGCCTATCACCACGGCGACCTGCGCAGCGCCCTGGTTGCCCTCGCAATGGAGCGCGTCCGCAAGGGCGGCGCGGAGAACTTCAGCCTGCGCGAAGCCGCGCGCGACGCTGGTGTCACCTCAGGAGCCGCCTACAAGCATTTCGCGGACAAGGATGAATTGCTGGCGGCGGTGGCAGCCGAGGCGCTCAATCTGCTCGCCCATCGCACGCAGAAGGCGACGACGGGCCTCAAGGGCAAGGAACGGCTGAACGCCGCAGCCATGGCCTATATCGACTTCGCCTCCGCGGAGCCGCGGCTCTTTCGCCTGGCGTTCAGCCGCTTCGGCTCGGACAGCCGCGCCGAGACCGACGGCATCCCCGGTTCATTCGACCAGTTGCGGATCGCCGTTGCGGGCGTCCAGTCCGATCCGGGCAAACCGACGGATCCCGATACGCTGGCGTTGGCATGGGCCGTCGCGCACGGCGTGGCGTCGCTGATCAGCGACGGCATGTGGAAGAAGAACGATCCGCGGGTCGCTGCGGCGCTGCGGCTGTCGTTCAAGGGCATCGCGCCGGGGAAGTAAACTGCCGCCCGACTTGCGGCAGAGCCAGTTCTAGAACCATATCTGCATGGGCAGTCCGCTGGAATCTCGCGGCGCATCCCCTTCGGGCAGACGAGCCGAGAAATCTCTCGCCGCAATCGCGCAGGCGCAGGCATCAAGGACATCGTCTGCTCTCGCACCCTGGCCGATGCGGGTCTCGTTCAGCCACGTGTCGATCATCGCAAAACCGTCACGCTTGAGCAGCACGCGGCGCAGCTCCGCGCCTCGCTCTGATTTCTTCGAATCCAGTGGTTTGCCATCGTTGAGCCGCAGGAACACGAGTTCGGGATGCACCTCGCGAACCTCAAGCGATGGGTTCGTCTGAACGAAGGCATCAACTTCCATGATCTTCGGGCCGAGGTGCCAGAGCTGCCGGGACACCCGCGATTGCCCACGCCGGTGCGCTTCAACGTTGGCATCGTCGGGGTCAGTAAACTCCTGCCAAAGCCACCGGCGCGCGCCGGTGAAAACGCGCGACGAATGCGGCCTGAGCTTTTCGCGCGCCTTCAGATCGCAGTCGCGAACGCCGTTCTCCGTCATGCCGATGGGAATATCGATGCCGGCGCGGTCAAAGCCGAGCGCAACAATCTCACGCACATGCTCAATGAAATGAATCGTGCGCCGCGCGCCATCGATGCGGACGGCGACCCAGCCGTTTCTGAATCCATCAAGCCCGAGGGCGATCATGCATCGCCATCGATCCTTGAGGCTTTGGCACGCTGCGCCGCCCACATATTATCGATGAGGTTGGGATAGCGACGCCCCGCCTTCGCCGCGCGTTCGCGCGCCAGTTCCCGCAATTCCGGGGAGAGCTTCGACGACTTGCCGCCGCGGCTTTTTCGCGGGCTCGGCTTCTTCCATGGCGGCTTGCTGGATTTGGCTGGCACTGTCAAATCTTACCCCAGATTCAATTCCTTGAAGAAGTCGTTGCCCTTGTCATCCATGATGATAAAGGCCGGGAAGTTCTCGACCTCGATGCGCCAGATCGCTTCCATGCCGAGTTCGGGATATTCCACCACCTCGACCTTCTTGATGCAGTGTTCGGCGAGGTTCGCCGCCGAGCCGCCGATCGAGCCGAGATAGAACCCGCCGTACTTCTTGCAGGCGTCGCGCACCGCCGCAGAGCGGTTGCCCTTCGCCAGCATCACCATCGAGCCGCCCGCCGCCTGGAACTGATCCACGAACGAATCCATGCGCCCCGCAGTGGTCGGGCCGAACGAACCGGACGCGTAGCCTTCGGGCGTCTTCGCGGGACCAGCGTAATAGATCGGATGGTTCTTGAAGTAATCCGGCAGCGGCTCGCCCTTCTCGAGGCGCTCGCGCAGCTTGGCATGCGCAGAGTCGCGCGCCACGATCATGGTGCCGGTGAGCGAGAGGCGGGTTTTGGTCGGATACTTCGTCAGCGTGGCGAGAATGTCCTTCATCGGCTGGTTGAGATCGATCTGCACCACCTCGCCGCCGAGTTTGGCCTCCACCTCCGGCAGATACTTCGCCGGATTGTGTTCGAGTTCCTCCAGATACACGCCGTCCCTGGTGATCTTGCCGAGCACCTGACGGTCCGCCGAGCACGACACGCCGAGACCAATGGGGAGCGACGCGCCGTGACGCGGCAGGCGGATCACGCGCACGTCGTGACAGAAATACTTGCCGCCGAACTGCGCGCCGACGCCGAGCGACTGCGTCATCTTTAGGATTTCCTGCTCCATCTCCAGATCGCGGAACGCATTGCCGTCCGGCGAGCCGTGCGTCGGCAGTTCATCGAGATAGCGCGCGGAGGCGAGCTTCACCGTCTTCATGCAGAGTTCGGCCGAGGTGCCGCCGATGACGATGGCAAGGTGATACGGCGGACACGCGGCGGTGCCGAGCGTCAGCACCTTCTCTTTCAGGAACGCATGCAGGCGATCCTTGGTCAGCAGCGATGGCGTCCCCTGAAACAGGAAGCTCTTGTTGGCAGAGCCGCCGCCCTTGGCCATGAACATGAACTTGTAAGTGTCATCGCCCTCGGCATAGATCTCGGTCTGCGCCGGCATGTTGTTGGCGGTGTTCTTCTCTTCGAACATCGACAGGGGTGCGACCTGCGAATAGCGCAGGTTGCGGCGCAGATACGCATCGCGCGCGCCCTCGGACAGAGCCGCCTCGTCGTCGCCCTCGGTGATGACGCGCGCGCCCTTCTTGCCCATGATGATCGCGGTGCCGGTGTCCTGGCACATCGGCAGGATGCCGCCGGCGGCGATGTTGGCGTTCTTCAAAAAGTCGAACGCGACGAACTTGTCGTTATCGCTGGCTTCCGGGTCGTCGAGGATCTTGCGGAGCTGCGCCAGATGGCCCGGCCGCAGGTAGTGGTTGATGTCGCCGAACGCAGCCTCGGAAAGCGCACGCAGCGCCTCGCGGGTCACCACCAACATCTCCTTGCCCATCACCGTCTCGACCCGGACGCCCTCAGCCGTGATCTTCCGGTACGGCGTCTTGTCCGCGCCCAGCGGAAACAGCGGGGTGTGCTTGTAGGGCGGAACAGCTTTGGGCGCGGGCACAGGGATCGGGGCGTTCATGGAAGGTCTCGCGGGTTGGAAGGGCGAAAAGCGTTGGACTTTCAAGGGTCCTGCTCGCGCCTCATCTTAGGTTTGAACCGTTCTAATCGCTTTTCCGACAAAGGGAAGATGGCCAGAAGCGTTGCAGGGCGGCTGTGCGCGGCCTGAGGACGCGCTACGGTGCGGCCTTTCAGAATGGATTTCGATCAGGACTTTCAGACATGTCCCCCGCTACGCCGGTGATTGCCGATTCCGCCGCGCCCGAGCCCACATCCATGCCTGCCCCGCAAATGCTCGGGCTGCGCGCCGTGCTCATTATTCTGGCCCTGATCGAGGCCGGGCTCGGTCTGTCCGACGCGCCGACGCTGTTCGGCGACATGTCGCATATCGGCTCGGGCATCGGCGGCGGACTGGTCAAGGCCCACCTCGCCGCGCATCCGGTGCTGGCGGTTGCCGCCATCGTGTTCGCGGCCATGGGCCGCGTGCGGCACGCGATCGTCGCGCTCGGCACCATCATCATCATGGCGTGGCTGAGCGACATGCCGTCGGTCGTCGCGCACGGGCTCGCGTTCAGGAGCGCGTTCGGCGCGGTGGAAACCACCGCGAAGGTCATCGCCTTCCCGCTGATCGCCGCCTGCGCCATCGCCTATGCGGCGCATAACGAACATCTCGGCCGCGCCACATTCCTTGTCGCCGTGCCAACGCTGTTCAATCTCGTGCTGCTCGTCGGGTTCGCGATCGGCGTGATGATCTACGGGTTTTGAATTCTCACAACGACGCATCTTCTCCCTCCCCCTTGTGGGGAGGGTCGGCCAAGCGAAGCGAGGCCGGGGTGGGGGTACATCATTACGCTTGAAATCTTCGACGCTGAACGACACCCCCACCCGGCTTGCCGCGCACAAGTGCGCGACCAGCTACCCTCCCCACAAGGGGAGGGATAAAGAGCGCCCCTTGCACTCACCCTTCCCGCACGCTTCAATGCCATGGGAGAAACCATGACAAAACGCACCCCGGTTTTTAGACATTCCGCCGTCGCGGCTGCGCTTACTGCCGCCATGGCCGCGCTCGGCAGCACCCCTGCCCGCGCCGACCGCTGCGACGATCTCGCAAAAGATCTCGTCAACCAGATTCCCGGGCTCAAGATCGGCAAGACGGTCGCCGGCGTGATCTATCTCGAGCACCCCGCCGTGACGCAGGCCTCGCTCGGCTGTTCGAGCCGCAACCGCACCAATGACGTGTTCGCCTCCACCGACAAGAAGAAGCCGGCGGAAGCCTATTACGATTTCATCGGCACGGCGGCGGCGCTGGTGTTCACCATCCCGAAGCCCGACGCGGTCAAGGGCGCAAAGCGATGCGTGAGCCGCACCAATATCATCCGCGGCTACAATATCGATTCACGCTACCGCAAGCTCGACGTCCACTGCACCGTCGCCAAGACCGGCGTGCGCATCACGATGTCGCGCGAGAAGGGTGTGTGAGGCGAACACGTCATTTGTCCTAAGCTCAGCTGTGGAGAGAATGTTGGATCAAAGGCCAAGAACAGCGAGACCTTGCAAGGCTCGAAGAACTCTCAATAGCAGGGAGCCCTACTCGCTTTAGCCCCACATGAATGCCTCAGCCCGTCATTCCGGGATGCGCCTCTTGGCGCAGGCCCGGAATCCATGGCTAACTTGCAATCTCGGGATATAGATCAACCCATTCGCAATTGTTTTCCTCAATCAGCCGAATCTTCCACGCCCGCCGCCATTTCTTCAATTCCTTCTCGCGGGTGATCGCGGTCAGCGCGTCATCATGAACTTCAAACCAGACGAGCTTGTCCACGCCGTATCGCGTTGTAAAACCATCGACAGCTTTGGTTCGATGTTCGTATCCGCGCCGAACGATGTCGTTCGTGACGCCGAGATAGAGCGTCCCGTTCTTTTTGCTCGCGAGCAGGTAGACGTAATAGGCCATTGTGACCGCACGGCTATAGATTCCGGGCTCGCGCGAAGTCGCGCGCCCCGGAATGACAATCATAACTGCACCAGCCTGCTCATAAATCTCCGCGTCGCCGGACTTGACAATTTCATTTTTAGGACTATATTCCTTCTCGTCCCGCCCCGTCATGAGGGGCGTTTCGCGATCGTCACGATACGCGGGGCGGGATGCGGTGGCCGCGGCGGTGTTCGAAGGCCGTGACGCGTGTGGAATGTCCCGGCCTGCCGGGTGATTTCGCGCTGCACGGAGATGACGACCACACCGTATCGCGGACGGCCCAAGGCGTGTCATCCCGGCGCATCGGCTTCGCGCCAAGGGGCAGGACGACGCCGTCGCTCCTCGTACAGAGGGCGATGGACGAGTCCGTCAGTCCACACAACGGTGGTGTACTCAGCACCGGCCACCGGGGGTGCCTCACGCAGCAAGCCGTTCCAACCATTGCGTGCGGAACGCCGGATGAAAACGGCGCGACCGTGGCGACTACGCTCGTGTGCTTTCACTACTTTGCACACGGGGCTGCGGATGCGCTCGCGCATCCGGCGTTCCGCGCGCCCTCACTCAGGGCGAAGCGATGAAAGAGTTTCGGGCGCCCCCGCGCCGTCATAACAACAGGGGCGATGGCGCGTGGCCGCTGGTGGCGCGGGTTGTCTTTTGCGCGAACGGGGCAAGCCCCGCGCGCGACGCCGTCACAACAACAGGGGCGATGGCGCACATCTGCAAGTGCGGGCTGTTTGAAAACTGAATCCGGAGAAGATGGTGCGCGCGATCGCGCAACACGACCGATGTCGTCCCCGCGAAAGCGGGGACCCATAACCACTAAGCGTTGTGATGACGAAGGAAAGAGTTATCCCGCTCCCAACAACACGATGGTCCAGGGAGTATGGGTCCCCGCCTTCGCGGGGACGAGCGGAGAAAGATCGCGGGGCCGACGAGAGAGCGTGCGCGGACACGCCATAAGGAACTGCGCTGTTCCCTCGCCGCGCTTACGCCCGCTTAACCACGCCAGCACCCTGATAAAACCGTCACATTCGCGCATGAACCGGATGGTAACGTCCCGCGACTAAGAAGCGCCTAACCAAGAGACGCTTAAAGTCGCAGGGACGGACAATGCTGAGGGATATTCTGGTGACATCGGACGAGGAAGCGCAGCGTTTGCTCGCCGCGTTCAGGGCCATTCCCAACATGCAGGGACGCCTGAAGATCGTCGAACTGGCCGAGCGCATGGCGCGGGAGAAGTGCGCCGCACACATGCGCGACAGAACGCCCGCTCACCTGAGCCGCTGACCGCCCACCGGGCTGAGCGCGACGTCTCAACCAATCATGACGTCATCACCGGGCTTGACCCGGCGATCCATCCTTCCTTGCAAAAAGCATCACTCGAAGATGGATGGCCACGTCAGTCCCGTCCATGACACATCAGGGATGGAGCAACACGGCCTTCGCCGTTTCACGAAAAGGTGACGGCGCTCCAGCATAACAACGCCGCTCCAAGAGCATTACCTTTTTGTCACCGCGCATCACCCGGTTGATCGATCAACAACAGGAGTGGCCGCAATGTGTGACTATAGTCTGCACGCCGTCGCAAGCCGCCCCGCCAGGCTTGGCGAAAAGCTGGTGTCGACGAAATTTCCCATGACCGTAACCCGCGGCTTCACCGGCGAAGGTGAGCCGAATGTTGCGGTCTGCGTTCGCCCCGGCACCGAACTCGCGTTCGAACGCGAGGTGGAATACGACGGAGCGTTTTTCAGGAAGAAGGTTCGTCATACCGTCGCGCGGTTCCGGACCGTCGATCTCGACAATCCGAACCGTCATCATGACGCGCTGGAATTTCCCGACGGGCAGCTCGTGCTGCTGACCCAGCTCGATCCCGGTCAGCGCGCCACGGTCCTGCAACTCCCCGCAGTGCCTCTCCACGAAGCACAGCCGGAGGCAGCAGAGCCTGTCGCTGCACGCGTTGAGGATTTGATGATCCGCTAGGGACGGATTACGCCGCGACGCAGCTCTTCACATAGACACGGCGGGCTGCGCCGCGGAGCTTCTGGTCGATCGCCTGCTTCAGGCATTCCACCCGCGCCTGCGCCACGCAGAGCTGCATATGATCGCGGGCCTGATGGCGGCTGAGATGCTTCGCCGTCACCGCCTGGCGGCAGACTTCGCGCCTGCCGGTGCGCACCACCGGGGGCGATTTGCTGTCGGTCGGCACCGCGTAGGCGATCTTGGTGCCTTCGGGCTGTACGGATGCGACCGCGTTCGGCAGAGGATTCTGCGAGATGGCGATGTAGATCGCGCCCCCGAGCAGGGCCGCATAGATGGCGGGGGTGATGATGCGCATCGATCCTCCTGCTTCGCGATGTGAATGAAGCCGGAACAGACAGGGCGAATGCGACAGTATTGCGGCGAGATGGGTGATTCGGGAACCCTGATCGCGCGCGCGCTGACGTTTCGGTCAAAATGGAACCTGCGACGCAATCGAAACCGCTGTACGACACCGGCGGACAGCGCGCAGGGCGGCGCGACGGCAGCGCCCTGGCGGGACATCTCGGCGAGGCGCATGTGCGCCCACCCTCGCAGTCATCCTCACCGAAAGCCCGGCGCACCTGCGCAAGCGTCACGACCCCGAATCGGGACTGGCGCTGATCCGCATCGACGCTTGAAGACAATCAGGCTGCGATCGCCGGCTCGTCGTGGACCGCGACTTCAGCCATTCGCGGTTGCCGCGGAACCGGATCCTCCCTCATCTCGGACTTGAGGATCGCGATGGTGACAAACTGATAGTCACACGCATGGCATGACCAGAGAAACGAAACGCGATTACGCTCCCGCTCGGACCAAAGCGGTGAAGCGATCGGCTGACCGCATTGAGCGCAAGGATGTTTGTTGAGAAGAAACCCGGACCCATAAGGCATGATACGCACCTCCCAGACCGCGCAAACTAAAGTCGTATGCACACCAATCGTCAAGCGCATTCGTCGTTGCGCCGCGCAACGCGATGCGTCAGCACTTCGGACATGTTTCGCGACGAAATTATTCACGCCGTTTCGCTGCGGCAGATGCACGACAGCGCGATGACACCCGTTACTTTGACGGCTCCACTACATATTGCGCGTCGGTCACGTGCTCAAGCCATGTCGCGAAGCTGCCGTTCTCGGATTCCTGCATCGCGAGGTGAGTCATCAGGCTTGTCGGCGCGGCGCCATGCCAATGTTTTTCACCCGGCGGAATCCACACCACGTCGCCGGGGTGAATCTCAAGCACCGGGCCGCCCTCCGTCTGCACGCGGCCGGTGCCGGACAGCACATAAAGAGTCTGACCGACGGGATGGGTGTGCCACGCCGTACGCGCACCGGGCTCGAAGGTTACGCGCGTCGCATTGAGCCGTCCCGGCGCAGGCGTGTCGATCACAGGATCCTGCCATACCGTGCCGGTGAAATAGGACGCAGGCGCGCGCTTGGTCGGCACGGAGCCGGATGGTGTGATCTTCATGAGAAAAACTCCGGAGTGAGGGATCGCCGGGACCGGCATCGAAACAGACGCTCAGTCTACGCGGCAATCCGGCAATCGGGGAGTTCTTATTTCAGCGCGGCGATGACGGCTCGTCATGCGTCTCTTGCGGATAGCGTATGCCGCGCAATTGCAATTCACGCTGGATACGGCGCGTCTTGGATCTGGCCAGCGCTTCGACCATGCGATGCAGAACGAAGTCCACGAGATTCACAGCGCGCCGCCCATGGACGCGCAACCGCTTCACATAAACCGAGCCGGAGTGATGAACGATCGGCGGCGGATTGCGGCTGATCAGATAGGCGCGATAATCATCCTCGGCATAGAAGTTGCGATTGTCGTCGCCGGTAAACAAAGCGGCCATGGCCATCTCCCAAATCGCCACGACGCAGATGCGGAGTGACAACCGGAAGATGATCTGTGGGCCATAGGAATTCGAGAGGGCCGGGCCGCCTTCGATATAGGAGCGATATAAAACCGATGCGCCATGCTCTGAAGCCTATTTCGGAAGCTTGGAAGCGATAATCTCGAGTTTCATGATCTGCGGAGCCTTGGCGAACAGATCGCCCGTCTTCACTTTTTCCATCAACGCCGCGGCCACCTTGCCGTTGAGATGGGCGTCACGGCCGGCTTCGTCGTTGAATGTATCGAAGATCGCGAACGACGACGGACCTTCCTGGATGGCAAACCAGGAGATCGTGCCGGGTTCGGCATCGACCAACGGCAGGGCCGATTTCAGAAATGCGGCGACATCCTTTTCCTTACCCGGCTTTGCTTCAAGCGGAACGTAAAGCGCGAATTTCGTCATAGGTCTGCTCCCTGATTGAGTACCTTCGCTACCGCGCTACTATTAGCAGGGAAGCCGCAACAGGATTTGCCATTGCAGATCAAATTGATTTGTTATGGCGTCAGGGAATATTCCGTCCTACGGGTCGAGCGCCTTGTAATGGCGGAAAATGCCGTCCTCGTTGAAGGGAATGCGCCGGTCGCTTGCGAGATAGGCCTTGATGTTCGGCCGCGCTGCAATCCGGTCGCGCAGCTCGATCACGCGCGGCACCTTGCGCTCGAAGCGCTTCATGCTGTTCGGGAACGCATAGCGCAGCCCCTCGACGATCTGGAACAGCGACAGATCAGCGTAGCAAAGCCTGCGGCCATTGAGATACGGCCCGCCGCTGGCGCCGATCAGCCGCTCGAAATAGCCGAGAAACTTCGGCACACGATCACTCCAGAATTCGCCGGTGCGCGTCTTGGCGGCGGGGCGCTGATCTTCGTAATAAAGCGTCGGCCCGAGCGGATGATGGGTGTCATGAACTTCAACCACGAGATCCGCGATGGTCAGTTGAAGCTGATGCACCCATAGGCGCTGCGCCTCGGCTTTCGGCGCGAGCCCGTGACGCGCACCGAGATAGAGCAGGATATTCGCAGTCTGTCCGATCACCAGCTTGCCGGCCCTCAGAAACGGCGGTGCGAACGGCGGCTTCGCTCCGCGCTTCATCATGGCCATCATCCTGCTGTCGCCGCCCCTGCCCCGCGCGACATCGATGTAATCCGCGCCCGCGTCTTCCAGCGCGAGCCGGACGTATTCGCCGCGGCCCTGAATGGTCGGCCAGTAATAGAGTTCGTACCGCATGGGGAATCCCTTGATGGTCCGGCGATGGTAACACCCGGCACGGCCGGATGTTCAGAAGGATCGCTTTCCAGCCACCAAACAAAAAGGCGCCGCGCGAGCGCGACGCCTTTCTCATTATCTTTGAGCGATCCGGCGGGATCAGGTCGCCTGGATGGCCGAGAGTTCCCACTGGCTGCCGGGGCGGCGCACGAACGTCCAGACGTCGGTGACCTCCTGCGGCGCATCGCTGCCCTCGACGATCTTGCCGGTGGCGCGCTCGATGGTCTTGTCGATCAGGCCGTAACGCAGCGCGACAGTTGCGTAATCGGTGGTGCCTTCGCGCCAGGCTTCCGCAAGGTCACCCTGCAGCAGCTTGACGTCGGACACCTTGTTGATCACGCCGCGTTCCTTGTTCGCGTTGAGATCTTCGGTGAAGTACGAGACCATTTCCGGCGTCGCCAGCGTGTGCAGCTTGCCGATGTCCTCGTTCGACCACGCGGTCTGAACTTCGCCGAGCAGACGCTCGAACGCATCGTAGTCGTCCGGCTTGATCTCAAGCGGCGCGTCGTTCGAACCGCCGCCCAGACCGAAGCCGAAGCCGGATCGCGCGTTGGCCATCGGTCCCTGATCCGGCTGCGGAGCCTGACCGGGCGCAGCCGATGCGTGGGCGTAGGCCGGCGCGTTGCGGCGCTTCCACCACGACATCGCAAGACGAACCACGAGGTAGATCAGGCCGATCTGGAGAATCAGGCCGATGATCGACGACAGGCCGCCGAGGCCGCTGAACAATCCGCCGCCGAACAGCATGCCGAGCAGGCCGGCGCCGAGGAAGCCCGCGGCAAGACCGCCGAGCATGCCCATGCCGGGACGGTTGAAGAAGCCGCCGCCTGCGGGCGCCGCTGCCGGTGCCTTCGCGCCGGGCTGGGTGATGGTGCGGTTAAGCGGCTGCGCAGCGTTGGGCGCAGTCGGAGTTGATGGCGGCGCGGAGAATGTGCGCGAACCGCGGCTGCCGCCGCTGCTCGGGCGGGCATCCACCGACGATGAAATGGTGACTGCCAGCGGCATGGCGACGGCCATGACCACAGCAAGTGTTTTGATGACTGAGCGCAAGCGCTGCGACGAAACCATGTCTGTTCCCTCTCGGCCCTCAAGGGGCATTGATCCCCGGCAAAGGGGACCCGCAATACATGGGGAGCGTCGCGAGATAAGGGAAGCGGATAGGTAGGACAGGGCCTGCGGCCCTCAGTCGCGGGGGCGTGGTCGAATCAGGCCCGGATTATGACGGAGCTGTCATGGTTTCCTTCACCGAAGCCACAAGTTGGCTCAGCGTGAACGGTTTCGGCAGGAAGTTGAACTGCTGGCCTTCCGGCAGGCTCTTCTCGAAGGCATCTTCCGCATAACCCGATACGAAGATGATCCGCAGGTCCGGATTTCGCTTGCGCATCTCGGTCAGCATGGTGGGACCGTCCATTTCCGGCATCACCACGTCGGACACAACGAGATCGACCGCGCCTTCCTCGCGCTCCAAGGCTTCCAAGGCATCCAGACCGTTCTCCGCCTCGATGACCGTGTAACCGCGCGAGCGAAGACCGCGCGCGTTGAGCGAGCGCAAACCGTCCTCGTCCTCGACCAGAAGGATGGTTCCGTGCCCTGTCAGATCCGGCGCGCGGGTTGGAGCTGGTGCCTGCGCCACCGCGCTGGCGGCGGCCGGAGCTTCCTGAACGGTTTCGACTTCCGGGAAATGCCGCGGCAGGAAAATCCGGAACACGGTGCCGCGTCCTTCGACCGAGTCGACATAAATAAAGCCGCCGGTCTGCTTGACGATGCCGTAGACCGTGGAGAGACCGAGCCCGGTCCCCTTCCCGACTTCCTTGGTGGAGAAGAACGGCTCGAAGATCTTGTCGACGATGTCCGCCGGAATGCCGCTGCCGGTGTCGGTGACCTCGACCAGAACATAGTCCGCCGCCGGCATGCCCTTGTATTCGCCGCGCTCGGCATCCTTCGCCGATACGTTGGCAGTGCGGATGGTCAGCTTGCCGCCTTCAGGCATCGCGTCGCGCGCATTCACCGCCAGATTGACGATGACCTGCTCGAACTGGGACAGGTCGGCCTTCACCGGCCACAGGTCGCGGCCGTAGACGAATTCGGGCTTCACCTTCTCGCCGAGCAGGCGCTTCAGCAGCACGTTGATGTCGGAGAGCACATCGCCGATGTCGAGCACCTGCGGACGCAGCGTCTGCTTGCGCGAGAACGCCAGCAATTGCCGGACCAGCGCCGCCGCGCGGTTGGCATTCTGCTTGATCTGCATGATGTCCTGGAACGACGGATCGGTCGGCTTGTGCGCGTTCAGCAGGAAGTCGTTCGCCATCATGATGGCTGAGAGCACGTTGTTGAAGTCGTGGGCGATGCCGCCGGCGAGCTGACCCACCGCCTGCATTTTCTGCGACTGCGCGAAGCTGTTCTCCAGCGTGCGCTTCTCGGTGGTGTCGAGCAGATAGACGATCGCGGCTTCCGCATCGCGCGCGTCGTGCTCGACGGAGGTGACAAAGAACTGGCCCCAGCGCTCCTTGGTGCTGTCCAGCATCGCCTCGACGGGCGGAATATCGCCCTGCCCGTCGGCGGCCTTGTTGATCGCGGTAACCAGTTCGCCGCGCTCGCGCTCGTGCACCACAGCGAAGATCGATTTGCTGCCGGTGCCGGCCGGTGACAGGCTCTGGGTGAGCTTTGCGAACCGCGCATTGGCGCGCACGATGTTGCCCGCCTTGTCGACGGTGGCGATCGCCATCGGCGTATGATCGAAGAAGCGCATGAAACGCACTTCCGCCGCGCGCTGCGGATCGGAATGATCGTCGCGCGCGCGATTGATGACCAGCGTACGCGATGCGCCGGGCGTGCCGTCGGCGCCGAACGCCAGCTTGTGATAGAGCCGCACCGGCATGGTCTTGCCGTTGCGCATCCGCAGGTCGAGATCGAACACCTCGGTCTTCACCTCGCCCGGCTCCGGGGTGATCGAGGTCAGAAGCGACGCGCCGTCGCCGGACATGATGTCGGCGACCTTCAGGCCGCCGGACCCGATTTCCGCGAGATCGTAATCCAGCCAGTTGGCGAGCGTCGCGTTGACGTAGACCAGTTCGCCCTTGGCGTTGACGGAGAAGAAGCCGCAGGGCGCATGATCGAGATATTCGATGGCGTGCTGCAATTCCTGGAAGACGTCTTCCTGGCGCTCGCGGTCCCGGGTGATGTCGGCCACCGACCACACCGCGAATTTTGCCTGCCGCTTGTCGGTGCCCAGCGGACGAACGCGCATGCGCAGCCAGCGGCCATGGGCGCTGTCGACGCCTGCAACGCGGACCTCCTCCTGCTGGCGCTTGCCCTCACGCGCGGCCTTGAGCAGGCGAAACACCGCTTCGGAGACGTCGGGATTGCCGATGAAGACCCGCTCGACCGGCCGCACATCGTTCGGACCGGATGCGCCGGTCAGCGCGAGATAGGCCGTATTGGCGTAGACGACATGACCGCGCGGATCGGTCACCGCCAGCCCGTCGAACGCATGATCGGCGATCGGCCGCGTGATCGGGTCTTCAGCGAGGCGATCGGCGAACCGCACGATCCCGGCGGCAAAGGCGAACAGCGTGAACAGCCCGACCATCGCCAGCAAAGCCAGCAGTACCAGGATATAAGGCTGGGCCTGGGTGCGGCCCAGGGTCATAAAGGCTACAGCCGCGGCAATGATCGCACCCGCCACCAGCAGCACAAGAAAGATGCTTCCGCTTCGCCGGGCCGGCTCATGCACGGCGGCGAAAGAGGGACGAAGTTCGTTGCCCGTATCGGTTGTCATCTCAGCCTGTTCGCGCGTAGTCCGCAAAAGACGCGCAAGTCATTGTAGTTCGCAGTCGACCGGCCTCTGAGTGCCTGAATCGGGCCTTCTAATGCAAGGCACATTACGTCCGTGCTCCTGCCCGCGCCAGACCCGGTTCCCCAAGGTCAACAAGCGATTAGCCAAGGCCGGAAATCCTGCGCTTGAGCTTCATCACGTAGCCGATCACCTCGGCGACCGCATGATAGTGCTCGACCGGAATTTCGTCGTCGATATCGACGGTTGCGTGCAGTGCGCGGGCCAGCGGCACGTTCTCGACAATGGGGATATCGTTGGCCGTCGCGATCTCCCTGATCTTCAGCGCCAGCGCGTCGACACCCTTGGCGACGCAGACCGGCGCCGCCATGCCGCGATCGTATTTCAGCGCGACCGCATAGTGGGTCGGGTTGGTGATGATCACCGATGCCGTAGGTACCGCCGCCATCATACGCTTTTTTGCACGCGCATGGCGAAGCTGCCGGATGCGTCCCTTGATGTGCGGGTCGCCTTCAGACTGCTTGTATTCTTCCTTGATCTCCTCCAGCGACATCTTCTGCCGCTCGAACCACTGCCGGTACTGGAACAGATAGTCGAGCGCCGCCACCAGCGCGAGCGCTGCGACCACCGTGCCCATCAACTGAACCGAGATGGTCTTGGTGACGTTCAGGATCGACATCGGGTCGAACCGGATCATGGCATCAACCCGGTGACGCTCAGGCCATAATACGAGGAACATCACGACGCCGAGCAGGACGACCTTGAAGACGCCCTTGAGGAAGTTCGCACCCGCCTGCTTGCCGAACAGCCGCTGGAAGCCCGCCATGGGCGAGATCTTGCTGAATTTCGGGCTGAGCGGCTCTGTCGAGAACACAAGCCGGTGCTGGATCAGATTGCTGCCGACGCCCGCGATCAAGAGCAGCAGCAGCGGGACGCCGAGAACGCCGATCAGCATCAGTTCAATCTGGCTGAGCAACGACAGCAGGCCGGGACCGTCGACGCGGATCTGATGCATGTTCATCAGCAGGTTGCGCATCGGCACCTCGATGCCCTTGCTGATCGATCCGGAGAACGACGACAGCAGCAGCGTCGAGGCAGCGATCACGAACCAGGTATTGACCTCCTGGCTCTTGGCGACATCGCCCTTTTCCAACGCATCGTCGAGACGTTTTTGCGTCGGGTCCTGTGTTTTTGATTCCTTGTCCTCGTCTGACATGCCCTGCCCTCAGCGCCGCGGCGCGAGTTCGTGGAGGACACCGCCGAAGTAGTCGAGGTAAGTTCCCATCATGGTGGCGATGATCGCCGCCAGGATCAGGAAGCCGCCGAGAATCGAAAGCGGCACGCCGACAAAGAACACCTGCATCTGTGGCATCAGGCGCGCCAGCACGCCGAGGCCGAGGTTGAAGACCAGACCGAACACGATGAACGGCGCTGACAACTGGATGCCGATCTTGAAAGCCGTCGCGAAGGCCTTGGTCGCCAGCGCCGCGACGTCGCCGCTCGACATCAGTTCGCCCGGCGAGAATGCGTTGTAGCTCTCGCTCAGCGCCGCGATCACCAGATGATGCATGTCGGTCGCGAACAGCAGCGTCAGCCCCAGCATGGTCAGGAAGTTGCCGATCAGCGCACCTTGCTGGCCCTGCGTGGGGTCGATCGTGGTCACGAAACCGAGGCCGAGCTGCTGGGCGATGACCGAACCGGCCACCGCCAGTGCGGAGAGCGTGACGCGCGCGGTAGCGCCGAGCACCACGCCGATGATGATTTCCTGAACCATCAGCACCAGCAGCGGCGCGATGGAGGTCATGCTGACGGTATAGGCATTGCGATGCAGCGGCAGGAGAATGAGCGTGAGCGCTAGCGCGATGCCAAGGCGGACCCGGACAGGAATATTGGCTTCGCCGAATCCGGGCAGCAGCATCACCATGGCGCCGATGCGGGCGAACACCAGCATGAAGGCCGCAGCAAGCGCCGGAAGCAGCGAGATGTCGATACGCATGGAAGACCTGCTCCGAGAAGACCTGCCCCGCCCCTGAACGACGTGTCCCTGAACAAGTCCCCGATCATGCGCTAGCCGCCGATGATTCGCGACGATATCCGCAGCATCTGGCTGTTCAGCGCGTCCGCCATGAACGGCAACGCCAGAACAAGTGTGACGAAGATTGCGAGAATCTTCGGCACGAACACCAGCGTCTGCTCCTGAATCTGCGTCAGCGCCTGCACCAGCGAGATCGCAACGCCGACCACGAGGCCGACGATCAAAAGCGGCGACGACACCTTCACGATGGTCCAGATCGCATCGCGCGAGACGTCGAGAACTTCAGCACCTGTCATTTCAATCCCCCGCCCGCAGGCATTTCAAAAGCCAGAATCAGATCGGCATCCGCATGATATCTTCGTAGGACTGGATCACCCGGTCGCGCACCGAGACCAGCGTCGACACCGCGACGTCGGTTTCGGCCACCGCGGTCACGACATCCATGACGTTGGCCTTGCCCTGCGCCATCGCGATGGTCTGCGCGTCGGACTTGCGCCCCGCATCCATCACGCTGCCGAGGCTTTCCTTGAGCAGTGCGCCGAACGATACCCCGCCGGTGTCACCAACCTTGGCGCCACCAGCGGCTCCGCCGGCTGATTCCATGATTTTCGCAAGGCTTGCATAGGCATTGGCAGCGACTGTTGGCGAAGCCATGAGTTAATTCCCTTTTGTCAGGCCTTGAGAATGTCGAGGGTGCGCTGGATCATCCGGCGCGTTGCGGAAATGATGTTGAGGTTCGCTTCATAAGATCGCTGCGCTTCGCGCATGTCGGTCATTTCGACCAGCGAGTTCACGTTAGGGTATTTGACGTTGCCGTTGGCGTCCGCCGCCGGATTGCCCGGCTCGTGCTTGATGCGGAATTCCGAATTGTCCGGCTTGATCTTCCCCAGCGTCACGACGCGCGAATCGAGCGTGCGATCGAGTTCGGAGGAGAACGTCGGCACCTTGCGGCGATACGGATCGCCGCCCGCGGTCTTTGCGGTCGAATCCGCGTTGGCGATGTTTTCCGAAATCACCCGCATCCGGCCTGCCTGCGCGCGCAGAGCGGACGTCGCGATGCTCATGGACCTGAGAAAATCGTTGCCGTCGCTCATGCTTTGACTCTCCTAGGCAGGATCATGCGCGTTACCGCTTTCCGATGGCGGTCTTCAGAAGCCCGAGGCTGCGGGTGTAGAGCGCGGTCACCGCCGCGTAGTCGCCCTGGTTGGCGGAGACTTTCAGCATCTCGTCCTCAAGATTGACGGCATTGCCCGCGGGCCGCGTCGCGTAGCCGCCGCGGTTGCTTGAGCTGAAATTCTCGCTGACGCCCGTCGCCTGGATGTGCCCGGCGCTGGTGCGCGCCATCGACAGCGACGGCATGGCGCCGGTCACCGGGCCCGCGCCGCTGCTGTCGAACTTGGGTTCCACCAGGTCGCGCGGCTTGAAATTCGGCGTGTCGGAATTTGAGACGTTGTCCGCAAGCACCCGCTGCCGCTCCTGATGCCACTGCATCTTGATGCGAAGCGCGGACAACATCGGAAGATCGGTGATCGCCATCGGCCAGCCCTCAGCCCGAAGCGCAGCGCCTCAGGTAGGCAGAATTTGCCGTGTGTATGGTTAATAAGGAGTTAAGAACCGGCCGGACCCAATTTCGCCACGAATGGCCTTCAACGGACAAGTCATTGAAGTACCGGCAGAAGAACTATTTCGGCCCGCCGCGCTTTGATAGGGTACTGATCCGCCGGCGGCAGCATTTGCCGCCAAGAATTAACCGGTAGCGCGCACTTAGCACTCAATTCGTCCCAAACTGCTTGTTTCGCGGCCAGTGACCTGCGAATCTGGCATAGATGCGAGTGTTGTTTGACGGGGACAGGACATGCCGCAAACGCTTTGGTTCTTCATCGCCTTCGTCATCGTTCTTGCGTTGATCGGAGTGGCCGCCTGGCTGGTTCGCCGGTTTGGCGGAAGCAGTCTCGGCGGTTCCGGAGCCAGCCGGGGACGCATGCCCCGGCTCGCCGTGATCGACGCCGCGGCGGTCGATGGCCGCCGCAGGCTGGTGCTGGTCCGGCGCGACAACGTCGAGCACCTGTTGATGATTGGCGGCCCCGCCGATCTCGTGGTCGAACCCAACATCGTGCGCAGCACGCCGCAGCGCGACCAGGCAGCGCCGCGCGGGCCTGTGGGAACCGAGCTTCCGCCACGTCTGGCGCCTGATGCCGGTTGGTCCGACGGCGAAGCCCCCCATGCCGACACATTTGAACATCGCGAGCCCCTCGCGCCTGAACCGCCGCCGCGCCCGCTGCGCGCGCCCCATTTCGACGACACCCGCCGCCCTGCGGCGCCGCTGCCTGAACGTCACAGCCCCGATGTGATGCCGAGCTTCACGCCGGAACCGATGATCCGTCCGGAGCCCTCGCTGCGGCCCGAACCGATGCTGCGTTCGGAGCCTCGCGCAATCCCGCGAAGCGAGCGCAGCGAACCGTTGCCGCCGCGCTTGCCGCGCTCGGGCGACGCTCCGAAAGCGCCGCCGCTGCCGCCGCGTCCGCCGGCGCGTCCCGCCGCCGATCCTTCGCTGTCATCGGCCGATCAGAATCTTGCCGATATGGCGCAGCGGCTCGAAGCCGCCCTGCGCCGCCCCGGCGGCGAACCGCGCCTTGATACCGCGCCGTCGATCGGCCCGGTCGAGCGGCCGGGCGCGCCACCGGTTGCTCCCGAACCGATGGGCAACGGGCCGGCGCCCCGTTCCGAAGGCGCTCCGCGTCCGCCAGTGCCGCCGGCGCCTCCGCCGCCGCCCACTCCGAAGGCTGCGTTTGAGAATCTCGAAGACGAGATGGCCAATCTCCTCGGCCGTCCAAAGCCTCCCGCGTGAGATCCTCGACATCACCGCGTAGAGTTTTATTTTTTGCCAGTCTTGTCGCCGCCGCCGGGTTCCTGATCGAACCCGCGAGCGCGCAGGATATCAGCATCAATCTGGGTCAGGGCAACGGCGGCGTCACCGAACGCGCGATCCAGTTGATCGCGCTGCTGACGGTGCTGTCGATCGCGCCGTCGATCCTGGTGATGATGACGTCGTTCACCCGCATCGTGGTGGTGCTGTCGCTGCTGCGTACGGCGCTGGGCACCGCGACTGCGCCGCCGAACTCGGTCATCATCGCGCTGGCGCTGTTCCTGACCGGTTTCGTGATGGGGCCGGTGCTGCAACAGGCCTACGACGACGGCATCAAGCCCCTGGTCGCCAACCAGATCTCCGTCGAGCAGGCGTTCGAGCGCGGCACCGTGCCGCTGCGCAGCTTCATGCAGAAGAATGTGCGCGAGAAGGATCTCAAGCTGTTCATGGACCTGTCGGGCGAACCGCCGGCCGCTTCGCCGGAGCAGATGTCGCTGCGTATCCTTGTCCCCGCCTTCATGATCTCCGAACTGAAGCGCGCGTTCGAGATCGGCTTCCTGCTGTTCTTGCCGTTCCTGATTATAGATCTCGTCGTCGCATCGGTCCTGATGTCGATGGGCATGATGATGCTGCCGCCAGTGGTGGTGTCGCTGCCGTTCAAGCTGATCTTCTTCGTGCTGGTGGACGGCTGGTCGCTGGTGGCCGGCAGCCTCGTGCAAAGCTACGGCGGCGGGTGATGTCAGCGTGCCCACTTACGTCATTGCGAGGAGCGCAGCGACGAAGCAATGCAGCTTTTGTTCTTGGGATTTGTTCCTGGGAAGAGTGGATTGCTTCGCTTCACTCGCAATGACGAGATAACAATCACCGCCCAGACTTCACCCGTTTCAATCCAATAATCTCGGGCAGACTGCCCGTCGGATTCGGGTCGGCCTTGATTTCCGGCGGCAGCTTGGCACGGGCCATGGCGTCGGGAAAACGGGCCTTCATCTCGCGCAGGAAGCCATCGAGCGTGTCGATGGTCGCCGCCATTTTCGCAATCCGGGCAAAGTCGGCGCTGTTCGCCGTCGCCGGCTGCGATGCCACGTCGAAGGCCGCGCGGTCGCCGCCATCCATCTTCGGACTGTACTTCTCGCGGAACCGGGCAAGGCCGATGGCATCCTCCGCCAGCGCATATCCGATCACGGCGCGAATGACGTCGCTCTTCTCGGTGGGCGACAGCGGCTGGAAATCGCGCCAGCGATCGCCATAGAGCAGTTCGATCTGTTCGGCGGATTCGCGCCAGCGCCGCGACGCCCAGTAAATATCCGACCGCAGCCGGACCGCTTCACGGCCGCCGACGTTCGAGATGATGTCGAGCGCCAGATCGTGTCGGCCGATGTCGCTCTGCGCCCGCGCCTCGAGCAGCAGGCGCTGCTGGCGAATCTCGCCGGCCAGATCGGCGATTCGCGTGGTGCGCAGCGCGGTAATGGCGCGCTCGGGCTTGCGGTTCATCAGATAGACCATCGCCAGCCGTGAGGCGACCTGCGCGCGGGCCGAACCTTCAAGCCGGTGATCGATCTGGTATTGCAGCAGTTCGCCCGCCTGCTCCAGCAGATCGACCGCGACAAGACGATCCGCCAGACGCCGGATCATCTCGTCACCACGGCGGCCGATCGGCGTCAGATCGCGAAACTCATAGAACATCGCAAGGGCTTCGACAGGCGGAAGGTCGTCCCCCCTGGCGCCGTTGTAGATCTGTTCGAACATCGCCGACGCTTCGTCCTGCATCTTCCGCGACGCTTCGGAGTTCGGTTGCAGCATGGTCGCGGTGCGCACGGCGCTGAAGGCCTCCTGATAGCGCCCCTTGGCCGCGTAGAGCCGGCTCAGCATTTCCAGCGTCTTCACCTCGATGGAATCGCCGCGCCAGGTGACCGAAATGGCTTCAAGGTCGCGAAGCGCGTCATCATCGCTGATCTCGCTACGCTTCTGGCGCAGTGCAATCTGGCGGACCTGCGCCTCGACCGCGGACGGGCGATCGGCTGATCCTGCGGCCGCCTGGAACGCAGCCAGTGCATCCTGATCGCGGCTAAGCGCTTCGGCGAGCCGCCCGCGCAGCAGAGCGATCGCCGCTGTCTGCTCGGGACCGACGCCGACAACATCCAGATCGTTACTCCGCACCCCTGCGCCCGGATAATCCCTCACCTCCAGCGACGCGCGAAACGCATCCGCGATCACGATCCGCTGCAGATCGAGCGGCAGCGCCGTGATGGCGAACTCGACGTTCTTGAACTTCTCGCGTGCCTCGGCCCATTTTTCCTGCCGCGCCAGCGCGAGCGCCTTCCAGAGCTGGGAATCGACATTCGCCGTCACCAAGGGATTGTTGAGGTCGGCCATCGCAAGTGCAGGACGACCCGCCAGCGTGCTGGCGACCGCGTGAACGGTCAGTGACGGCGCGTCTTCCTCGCCCGGTTTGATCTCGGAAAACGCCAGGTCGAGAACGCCCTTTGCTTCGGGATACATCCCGCGCGCGAGATAGAACCGCGCCAGATCGACATGGACCGGCAAGCGCGCCGTTCCGGTTGCCTGCGCGGCCTTGGTCAGCAATTTGTTGCGCGTCGGGATGAACTCGGCGTTCTGATAGTCGCGCCATTCGGTGACATCGAAGACCGGGCGGATCAGCGACGCGGCGCGCTCCGGCGCGGATGTCGCGGTCGATAGCGTCAATCCTCCGGGCCGGGTCAGGGTCAGGGTGTCGGAGGATATGCCCGCAGTGATGTCGTCGGACTTCTGCTGGATGACGACGCCGTGGATCGATTCCAGCAGCGAGAATTCAACGAAGTCCTGGCGCTTGATGAAGCCGCGCGCCGGCGCACCGGCGGTCATCACCAGCAGGAGATCGCCGGCATCAGGATCGTTCAGGCGATGAAGCTGTCCGGGCTTCGCGAGGCTGACGCTGACGCTGGCGCGGCCCGGATCAGCCATGTTGCGCGTGGCGATCAGCGGCTGTTGCGGCGGCAGCGCCTTGTCGGCAAGCACGAGGGTCCATGCGCGCTCGTCTCCGATCAGGTTCGCGAGCTGCGGACGGTTCAGGCGGATCCGCAGCGCGCGGCCCTTCGGCAGATCGACCGGCTCCACGTCAGCGACAATCCATCCGCCGTCACGGCGGACGGCGCTGGTATCGATCACCTGATCGGTGTCGAACACCAGCCAGATCGAGTCCGAACGGCGAAACACCGCCGCGGCGGTGGGAGTGCTGAACGGAAATGTCAGACGGAGATCGTCACTGGTCAGTCTTGCCTCAACCGTCACCCCGGCTGCGGGTTTGGCCGTCGCGACTTCGGGCGGCGGTGCCTTCACGGCGGGCGGCGAAGCCACCGGCGGCACCTTCACCGGCGCGGGCGCTTCCGCGACCACAGCCGGAGTCGGCGCTGGCGCGGCGGGCTCCGGCTTTGCGATCACCGCCTCCGTCTTGGCCTCGGGCGATGGCGCAGGCGGCTTGGCGTCGACTGGCTTGACGTCCGGCTGTTTGACCTCGGGCGGCTTTATCTCGGACGGCTTGGCGTCCGGTTTCATCAGCCGCGCGATCTGTTCGGACGTCGGCTGCGCGAACTCGCTCGCCTTGTCACCGGGGACAGAGGATTTCGCCGGCGAAACGGTTTGCGGCTTCTGCGACGGCTCGAAAGCAACATCGACGACGTAGTTCTTGTCCTCGCGGAACGAATGAATATCCGCCTCGCCGACCAGCGCAATATCGACGCGCGACGCCTCGCCGTCGATCTTCTGATTGATCGAGGTGATGTTCGCCGGCATCGCAATCTTGGCGTCCGCGAGATCGAACACCAGCGGCGCTGTGAACGACAGCGTGAACTTTTCCGTTCCCAACGAGGATGACACATTCACGCCATCGGGCATCTCAAAGACAAACCGGACGAAGGTCGGCTGAACCGATGCCCGCACGCGAACCGGCGGGCGCTTCTTCGCCTCATCGGCGATCTTCTGCATCCGCAGCGCCCGTTCCGCTGCCAGCGCGCGCTCGGACAGTTCTTTCACGACCTCGGCCGGCAATGCCGGCGGAAGGCCGACCCATTTCTCGGGCAACAGATCGATGAACACGCGCTCGCCCGCGGTCATCACATTGACGCTGACTTTCTGCGTCAGCGCCATGCGGATCGCAGTCCCGTCAGGATCGCGGCGAACCGATCCGACATAGGCTGGCGCGGAATCCGCCAGGAGATCGATGGGAACATCGACGGAGTTCTTGAACTGAATGACCAGGATCGCGCCCGCGACAATGACCTCGGTCGGAACGTCTTCCTTGAACTTGAGAACCAGGCGCGCGTAGCCGGGCTGCGCCGTCAGCGTCGCCTCGCCTTTCACAGGATCAGCCGGAGCGGCTTCTGCAGTGATGGAAAGGCAGGACAACAGGACAGCCAGCGCAAACGCCGATGGCCGCAGGCCGCGACGAAGCCTGTCCGCGAAAGACCGGGCTTTCGAGCCGGACTTGCGGATGGGCTTGTATATGCCGGCGGCCTTGCAGGACATTCCCAACACGCCTCAGTTACGGCCTTGCGCTTGCGGCCTGCCCTCGATCTTGGGCAAGTCGTTCGCGGATGACATTTTATCTCCAGTCGCGCGGCGTGCCATTTCGACCGTCAGCCGCTCGGCGGCTTCCGGCTGCATCTGCCCCATGATGTCGGACATCTTGCGTGGCGCAATTTGCGAAGCGATCTCGAACAGCACCGACAGTTCAAGCCGGTCGAACACCTTTGCGGCGTCCTTCGGCTTCATGGACTCGTACATCGTCACGAGCCCCTTGAACCGTGCCGCCTCCACCTCGCTCTTTTGCTGCCCGGCAACGGACACCCGCGCCTCGGTCGCCTTCATCTCCTCGATCTTGCCTTCGATCCGCTTCTCGGCGGACTTCATCAGGCTTTCCCGGATCTCGATTTCGCGTGCGCGAGCTTCAATCTCCTGCCGCCGTGACTGAAGGCTTTCAAGAACCGCCCGTTCGGACGCCGTCACCGCGCGGTTCGGATCGGGATAGACCACCTTGCCATCCGGGATCGGCGCGGCTTCCGGAGCCGCCACCACCGGCTTCTCTTCCTTCTTCGCTGCGACCGAGCCGGTGATGTCCGACGCATCGATCTTGCCCGGCGACGGGAAGTTGAACGTGTCCTGCGCCCATGACTTCGGCTTCGGCGTGTCGTTCAGGATGTATCCGCCGTCGAGAAGCAGGCCCGATACCTTGAGCACGACCAGACAACAGGTCGCGATCAGCAGTATCGGAATGATCCGGATATCGCGAAGAAGCGCTTTCATGCAGCCAGACCAGTGGCCTTTCGCCGTTCGGAGAACGCCTGGGCGGCGGCGAGCAGGGTCTTCGCATTCGACGGCTTGTGCGCCGCGGGTGCCTCGGCTTCCGCCGCGGTTTCCGGCTCAGGGGTAGAGGGCCGTGCCGCGAGCGCGATCTGCGTCAAACGGTTGAGGATCGCCTCGCCGGCCATCACCTGCTTGCTGAGCTTTGCTGACAGCGCAGTTCCAGCGTTCAGTTGCGCGCCGAGATTTTCGTCGCATTCGCGCACGGTCACCTTCAGGCCCCCGATCGCGCGTTCGGCGATTTCGGTTGCCGTAATCAGTTCGGCGATCATGCCGCGCATCGACTGCTCGTCGGCCCGGAGCCGCTTGAGCCGCCGGTTCAGCAGCATGCAATATCCGATCGTGAGCAGAAGCAGCACCGCGACCAGGCTCTCGATCACCAGTCCGAATGAGTGACTCATTGTGCCTCCATCAGTTTGGTTTGCTCGTCTTGCTTCTCGAACATCGCGTAAGTTGTGTGCGGCTTGCGCAGCGGCTTGGTGACGCGGATGGCGACACGGTCGCCGACGCGTCCCATCCGGCCCTCGCTGAGCGGCACGTCGCCGCAGCGGACGGTGACCAGCGCATCGGGACGAACGTTGAGCGGCAGGGTGTCGCCGACCTTCAGCATCATCAGTTGCTTCAGCGGGATGTTGGCTTCGTACAGCACGGCATCGACCGCGATTTCCGCCCGCGCGATCTCGGTGGCCAGATGGCCTTCCCAGATCGGATCACGGCCGAATTTTTCACCCATGAACATCTGCAACAGCACGTCGCGGATGGGTTCGATGGTGGCGTAAGGCAGCAGAAGCTCGATATTGCCGCCGCGGTCTTCCATGTCGATCCGCAGGCGGACCAGGATGGCGGCGTTGGCGGGCCGGCTGATGGCGGCAAAGCGGGGATTGGTCTCAAGCCGGTCGATGGTGAAGGTCACGGGCGAAAGCGGCCGGAACGCCTGCTCGGCATCCGCGAGCACGACTTCGACAAGGCGCTTGACGAGATTGGTTTCGATCGTGGTGTAGGGACGGCCTTCAATGCGCAGCGATGGCTGTCCGCGGCGGCCGCCGAGCAGCACGTCTATGATCGAATAGATCAGGCTCGAATCGACGGTGAACAGGCCGAAGTTCTCCCACTCCTCGGCCTTGAACACCGAGAGCACGCAGGGCAGCGGGATCGAATTGAGATAGTCGCCGAAGCGGACCGACGTGATGCGGTCCAGCGAGACTTCGACGTTGTCGGAGGTGAAATTGCGCAGGCTCGTCGTCATCAGCCGCACCAGGCGGTCGAACACGATTTCGAGCATCGGGAGGCGCTCGTACGACACCATCGCGGAATCGATGATGGCGCGAATGCCGGAGTTCTCGTCGATATTGAGTTCGCCGTCGCTGAAACCGAGCAGGTTGTCGATTTCTTCCTGCGACAGGACGCGCTCGCCACCGGCCTTGCCGATTTCAAGGTTGCGGCTGCCGTCGTCGACCATGGCGGCCCACTGCTCGGCCATGGTCTCGGTGAGCGTGTTGGCTTCCGCCTCAGCCGCAGCCGCGGCCGGGTCTTCAGAATCCAGCGCGCCTTCCCATTCGGCGGCTAGCGCATCCTGATCGACATCATTGTTATCGCCCGGAGACATGATTCAACTTCCGTCCGTCACTGAACGACGATTTCCTTGAACAGCACAGCGTTCACCTGACTGGGCGAGATCGCAGCGTTGACGCGGCGCGTCAGCTCTTCCTTCAGGCGAAACAGTCCGATCGATCCGTTGAGATCGGTCGGACGCAGTTCGCGCATATAGGTCTGAAACAGGTCCATCACGCGCGGCATGGTCGGCTGGATCTGCGCCACCAAGGGCTGATCCTTGACCTCGAGCACGACCTTGACCTTGAGATACTGAACCCGCTCGCCCGGCGCGTTCGCGAGATTGACCAGGACCTCGGGCACATCGAGGAACACCGGCGGCTTCGGCGGCGGAGCAGCCGCGTGCTCCTCCTTGCCGTGTCCGCCCATAAAGAAGAACCAGCCACCCCCGGCCAGCAGGAGCACCAGCACCGCGGCGCCGCCAATCATAATGAGTTTGCGTTTGCTCTTCGGAGCCGCGGTTTCCGCGCCCTCCTCGACCTGATCGTCGTCTGCCATTGCCCCCGCCCGCAGTCCTGGGATGGGCTCGATGCTGCCGAACTGGCTTTAAATGACGCGATACAAAGGCCGCCGGCGCGTGAGCGCCCTGTTTGAGCACCGTACGGACGCAATGGTTAACGAAATCTTTCTTTTGCTCTCCAGGTGGGAAAATTTTGCCGGGGCAACATGGTCAACAAGAGGTTATTGCCGACTCCCCGCGACCCTTCAGAATCAATAACAAATTGAAATTATTTGTATTTTCGAGTTGGCACACCTCTCGCATTGTAGATGGCGAACCGCGGCTTGGGAGAGCCTCCACGGTTCGCACGATCCGCGTCACGCCTTGGGAGAGGCACGGCGCGGCTCAACAAGGGGAGATTGGCCGATGGAGAATACGCTTCTCGTCGCTTTGTCGCGGCAGATGTCGCTTGAGCGGCAGATCGACATCATTGCCAACAATGTGGCCAACACCAACACCAATGGTTTCAAGGCCAACAAGTCGCTGTTCGAGGAATACCTGAACACGGGCGCGCACGAGGACAACTTCTCGGTTCGCGACCGCCGCGTCAGTTTCGTCCAGGACCGCGCCGCCTATCACGATTTCACGCAAGGCCCCGCTGAGAAGACCGGCAACCCGCTCGACGTCTCGATCGACGGCAAGGGCTTCATCGCGGTGCAGACCCCGCAGGGCGAACGCTACACCCGCGACGGTTCGTTCCAGATCAACGCTCAGGGCCAGCTTGTCACCACCGGCGGCAACATCGTGCTTGGCACCAACGGTCCGATCGTGTTCCAGCCGACCGACAAGGAGATCGTGATCTCGAGCGAAGGCACGGTCACGGTGCGCGAAGGCATCGTGACCCAGTTCGACTCCATTCGCGGCAAGCTCAAGCTGGTGAAGTTCGACAATCCGCAGCAGCTTCAGAAGGAAGGCGCGAACCTGTATTCGGCGCCGGCCGGCACCGTGGCCCAGCCTGACCTCGCCTCGCGCTTCAATCAGGGCTTCGTCGAGAAGTCCAATGTCAGCGCCGTGGCTGAAATGACCCGCATGATGGAAGTCATGCGCACCTATCAGTCGGTCGCCTCGCTGATGCAGCAGCAGAATGACCTCCGCAAAACCGCACTCCAGACACTCGCCGACGTTCCGGCATAAGGAAACTGATCCATGCGCGCACTTTACACAGCAGCGACCGGGATGGCGGCTCAGGAGCTCAACGTCCAGGTCATTTCCAACAACATCGCGAACCTGCGCACCACCGGCTACAAGAAGCAGCGCGCGCAGTTCCAGGATCTCATCTACGAACACGTCAAGCGCGTCGGCGCGCAGGCGTCGGATCAGGGCACCATCCTTCCGGTCGGCATCGATATCGGCGGCGGCGTCAAGACCGTCGGCACGCCGCGCCTGATGACACAGGGCACGCTCAATCCGACCGGCGGCGATCTCGATATCGCCATCCGCGGCGAGGGTTACTTCAAGATCCAGATGACCGACGGCACCTACACCTACACGCGGGACGGCTCGTTCACGACCGACGGCCAGGGCCGCGTGGTAACGGCACAGGGCAACCCGGTGCAGCCGACCATCACGATCCCGCAGAATTCATCGCAGCTCACCATCAACCAGCAGGGCCAGGTGTCGGTCATGACGCCGGGCTCGACCACGCCCACCGTGGTCGGCCAGATCGGTCTGACGCGCTTCATCAACAAGGCCGGCCTGCAATCGATCGGCGACAACCTGTTCACCGATACGCCGGCTTCCGGCCCGCCGCAGGACGGCCTCGCCAATGCCGATGGCTTCGGCGACATGCAGCAGCGCAATCTTGAATCGGCCAACGTCGAGGTCGTCTCGGAAATCTCCGACCTGATCGCCGCGCAGCGTGCCTATGAGATGAACGCCAAGGTCGTCAGCGCCGCCGACCAGATGATGCAATCCACCACCGGCATGTTCCGCTAAGGGAGAGAGTGATGTTGCGTTCATTCGTCATCGCCGCCGCCCTCCTCGCCACAATGTCCGGCGCCGTGCTGGCGCAGTCGGACCAGGACACGCTTGCGCAGCCGTCGCTGCGCGCCAGCGTGACGGTGAGCAGCGACATTGTCCGCATCGGCGACATCGTGGAGAACGCCGGCAGCGCCGCGCAGATCGCGATCTTCCGTGCGCCCGATCTCGGCACCACCGGATCGCTGCCCGTCGCGCAGCTCCTGACCGCGCTGCGCACGCATCAGGTGATCGGCGTCGATACCCGCGACCTTCGCGAAGTGTCGATCACCCGCTCTTCGCGCACCCTCGTCTCGAAAGAGATCGAACAGCAGATCGCCCGCGTGCTGGAACGGCGCAACGGCCTCGGCGACGCCGCCAACATCTCCGTCACATTCGAGCGTGACCTGCGCGAATTGCAGCTCGACGCCGCCCATACCGGCGACATGCGCGCGACCATCGTGCGGTTCGACCCGCGCAACGGACGCTTCGACATCACCTTCGAGATTCCCAACGACGTTACCTACAATCCGACCAAGCTGCGCTTCATCGGCACCGCGGTCGAAACCATCGAAGCAGCCGTGCTCACCCGCGCGGTGGAGCGCAACGAGATTCTGCGATCATCGGACGTGGTGGTCGAGCGGCGGCCAAAGACTGAAATCGGAAACGACGTGATCAACCGCGACCGTTCGGTCGGCATGCAGGCCCGCAAGCAGATGCGCGCCGGACAGGCGCTGAAAGCGGCCGACCTTGGAAAGCCGGATCTGGTCTCGCGCGATCAGGGCGTCATGCTGATCTACGAAGCACCGGGCCTCTATCTCACCGGCCGCGGCAAAGCGCTCGACAGCGGCACCGAAGGCGACATCGTCAACATCGTCAACCTGCAATCGAAACGCACCGTCCAGGGCGTTGTGACCGGCCCCGGTCAGGTCACCATCACCGCCCCCGGCCCTCGCCTTACCACCGCAGCACTTTCGAACAGCGAGCCACCTGCCGCTCCCGCACCCGAATCCAGAAAAGCCGAGTAATCAGTCATGTCCAAGTCCCACGTGTTCAATCGCCTTATAGTCGCCGGCAGCCTGCTGGCACTCGGCACCATGGCCAGCGGCTGTTCGTCCCTCGATCGTCTCGCGGCGATCGGTGAAAAGCCGAAACTCTCGGCGATCGACAATCCGACAACGCAGGCGGGCTACAAGCCGGTGTCGATGCCGATGCCCGCGCCGCAGCCGGCGTCGTTCAATCCGAACTCGCTGTGGCGGAACGGATCGCGCGCCTTCTTCAAAGATCAGCGCGCGCACCAGATCGGCGACATCCTCACGGTGCAGGTCAACATTACAGACAAGGCCAATATCGCCAACGAGACCCAGCGCAGCCGCACCAACTCGGAAAATTCCGGCGTCACCAGTTTCTTCGGCATCAACAAGATTCCCGGCACCAATGCCGCGATCCCTCCGGGCCGGATGCTGACCACGGACTCCACCTCGTCCAGCGACGGCAAGGGCTCGGTGAACCGACAGGAAGCATTGCAGACCAACGTCGCCGCCGTCGTGACTCAGTTGCTGCCGAACGGCAACCTTGTGGTCGAAGGCAAACAGGAAATCCGCGTCAACTTCGAAGTCCGCGAACTGGTCGTGGCGGGCATCGTGCGCCCTGAGGATATCCAGAGCGACAACACCATCGACTCCAGCAAGATCGCGCAGGCCCGCATCGCCTACGGCGGCCGCGGCCAGCTCACCGATGTGCAGCAAGCTCGCTACGGCCAGCAGGCCTTCGATATTCTGCTGCCGTTCTAACCGCCACACCGAGGCGCAATTCAAGACAGGCCCAATTTTCCGGAAAGGATGATGTCTCTTCGATAAGGGACGGCTCCCACCGTCTCTCTCCCAGCTCCCACACCCGGCGGCGAACCTAGGCGCAGCAAGGTGTTCACGACGCGGCTCTCATCAGCTCCCCTGATGAGAGCCGTGATCGTTTGGGCAAACATTCACCGTGTTCAGAGGGCGACGGAAGTGATAATTTCCATCCGCGCAAGCTGCGTACCCTTCAGCGCGGAAAGTCCTGCTGCTCGGCCGCCTCTGAATGGGCGCGATGCAACGTCGCAGCGTTCGCAACCTTGAGCAGCCGACCGGTGAAGGAGGGTGTCATGTACGCCGCTATTCGTCAGGGAAAGGCAAAGGCCGGCATGGCCGAGGAACTCGCGCGCACGATCAAGGAAGGCGCGATCCCGATCATCAGCGATGTCGAAGGCTTTATCGCTTACTATGTGATCTATGCGCCGGACGACACGGTGACGGCGATCAGCATCTTCAACAATTTCGCGGGCGCGGAAGAGTCGAACAGGCGCGGACTTGCATGGATCGAGCAGAGTCTTGCGCCGTTGCTCACTGGACCGGCCACCGCCGTCGCCGGACCCGTCATCGTACATACACTGGCCTAGCGGCCGCGCATGAACAGCGGTTCATAAAAATACCGGCGAAACACACGGAACGATAGCCTGCTGCTTCTGTTCTACTCTCGCTTTATTCAAAGGAGAGAAAGATATGAAGAAGTTTGGTTTTGTTGTTGCGGCTGTTGCGGCGCTCGCCATCGCAGTCCCGTCGATCGCCAGCGCGCAGACCGTTGTCGTCAAGACCGGCGATCGTGGAATGCATCGTGGTCATCATCACGGTGAATATCGCGGCGCGCGCGCCGAAATGCATCGCCATCATGGATGGCATCGCGGCCACAACAAGAAGGTGATCGTCATCAAGCGTGGCCACCACCATCATCATGACTATCGCTGATTCGATACATCACCGATCGTACAGCAAGGAAATGGCCCCTCACGGGGTCATTTTTCTTCGTACGTGCCTCTGGCTTTCTCGGCGCAAGAGGTACTTCGATCCTTTGATTGAACAGAGTAACCATTTGATCACCCTGAGGAGCGAATGACGCCGCTGTCGTTGGTTAGGTAACGATCATTGACCTATCTAGGGGCCAGAATTCACCCGCGGACGCGTCATGTTTCTCGATCAGCTATCCGTCCTCGTCGCCATCGGATTTTCGGGCGCATCGCTCGGCATCACGTTCCTCATGATGTGGGCGATCGGACGATCCGAGACCCATCTGTTGATCTGGTCGATCGGACTTGCACTCATCGTAACCGGCGTCGTTGTCTTCGGCGCTGTCGTTGATAAGTACAATTCGGGACTTCTGCTGACATCCTTCCTGTTCCTGATCGCGGGATTTGGATTGCTTCACGCGGGCTGCGCCAGGTTTTGCACGGGCCGGACCAACTGGACGTCGACAACCGTATCCGTCGCGCTTGCTTTCATCTCGACATCTGCAGCCTTCGCGCTGGGGTACTCCGGTATCGGAACGATGATCGGCAACATCGCGATTGGCGCGCTTCTTCTATTGATTGCGCGTCATTACTGGCTGGCGCGCGCCGAATCCCCGCTCCTGATGACGGCGAACACCATATGCTGTGTCGCCACAGCGGCGTCCTTCATCGCATGCGGCTACGCCCTCGCCGAGCAGGGTCAGATCGTGCTGACGTCACGGCCTTCAAACTGGGCCGAGGAGTTTAACTCGATCATGGCGATCGCCGGGCTGACCGGTATCGGAGCCCTCTCCCTCACCCTCAATCAGATGCGGATCGCGAACGGCCACAAGTCGGAGGCAATGAGAGACGCGCTGACCGGCCTTCTCAACCGGCGCGCATTATTCGACGGCCGGATGGGGACCGCTCCAGCCGGCACCGCGGTCGTGATGATGGATCTGGATTACTTCAAGACGATCAACGACCGCTTCGGACATGATTCCGGCGACCGGATTCTGATGGCGTTCGCCGACGTGATCCACGCGAACATCCGTGCGAACGATCTTGCCGGGCGGATGGGCGGCGAAGAATTTTGCATCATCATGCCGGACTCCAGTCCGAAAGCTTCGGCCGCTGTTGCGGACCGCATCCGATCTCAAATCGAAGCAACGATCGTTCACACCGAGAATGGACCCGTCCGGGCAACGCTCAGTGCAGGAATCGCAATCCGTTCGGCGGAGCCGGAGACGCTTCAGGCGTTGCTCAGCAGAGCAGATGCTGCACTCTATGAAGCCAAGGCTTCCGGCCGCAACCGGGTTCAGATCTCCGGCTTCAGCCTTGCCGCATAGCCGGAGAATTCCGGCTCAGCGCCGCCCATAGTTGCGCACGCAGGTCCCGCCCACACCCGATGCCGAAGCCTTGCACTGCTGATAGCTTGCGTATCTACAGTCGCCGGGGCCAGGCGAACTCTTCAGGCAATACCTGTAACCACGCGCATCGGCCTGACCGATGAAAGCGAACGATGCTGTCGCCAGCGCCAGTGCGATCAAAAGTAGCTTCACGATTATCCTCCCTTTGTTGTTAGGCGTAATTCGCGAAGGCCCCTCCTGTTCCGAAACGGAACGAAAAAGCCCGATGATCTTTCGACCACCGGGCTAAATCGATAAACAGGTTGCGACGCGGGTTGCGTTATTCGTCGCGGTAAACCTTCTCGCGCTTTTCGTGGCGCTCCTGCGCCTCGACCGACAGCGTCGCGATCGGGCGCGCTTCCAGCCGCTTCAGCGAGATCGGCTCGCCGGTTTCTTCGCAATAGCCGTAGGTATTGTCCTCGATCCGCTGCAAGGCGGCGTCGATCTTGGAGATGAGCTTGCGTTGACGGTCGCGCGCGCGAAGTTCGATGGCGCGATCGGTTTCTGATGAAGCGCGGTCGGCAAGATCAGGATGATTGACGTTCTCTTCCTGAAGCTGCTGAAGCGTGGTCTTCGATTCCCGAAGGATCTCTTCCTTCCAGTCGAGCAGCTTCCGGCGGAAATACTCCCGCTGACGCTCGTTCATGAAAGGCTCTTTTTCAGAGGGCCTGTAGTTCTTCAACTTTTCCAAGTGCGGTCCATGTCGACATGCAAGGCGGACGGAAAATGCCTGTCCGCGCGGCAGCTTATATAGCTACGCTATGTGACAGACAATATCGCGGATGGGCCGGAAAGCACCCGAATAGGGCGCTAAAATAAGGCCTTCCACAGGGAACCTCACCCCGCCCGGGGCGCGGAAATGGCCGGAATTCCGGGCTAAAGGAACCGCCTTCGAGCCGCCTTACTGCCCGGCCTTGGCGAGTTCGACTTCCACCCGCAGCTCGATTTCAGACAGCACCTGGTCAAGTCCGGGGTCGCCGGAACTGGCTTTCAGGTCGGCCGCTGCAGTGCGCAAGCGGGCGACCGTGGTCGAATCGAACGATCCAGCCAGGAGACCAATCTTGAGATCATCGAGGACATCGAGCGCAGTCCGGCCCCGCGCCACCGATCGGCGGCGGCGCTCCGTGGAGTCTTCAACACCCTGCATCGCCAGCAGTGCATCGATGCCGCTGGTGGCGCGCGGCGCTGCCGCCGGGCGGGTTTCCGATGTTGTGCCGATGTCACCGAGGGAAAAGGACGTCGAGCTTGAGCGCCGCGCGTTTGCCGCCGGCGACGTCAGATTGGTCCCATTCGGTCCGTAGATTCGCATCGTGCCTATCTCGCAAGACAACAGGTCGGGACCACCAGCTCTGCTGTTACACCGGTCCGCGGAACCCCATGCCCCAAAGTGGCCATTTATGGTTAACGGGAAGTAAACAACCCGGCAATTTATGCCGGATACGGCAAGTTCGGCGCTCCGGGTGGCGGACAGCCAACTGACAGCTTCGATAATTAATTAGCCAAAACAATATCTTACGGAGCGGCACGCTCTGGCACGGCCCTCGCATAGTTAACTGCGGACTAACCTTGTGGGGAGCACGGGGTCGGACCACAGAGACCTCAGCGGGGAGCAGAGGATGTTTCGGATTTTTCAGGCTGCCTGCATGGCGATCGCCCTGCTGTCCGCGTTCAGCGCATCGGCCCAGGCGACATCGCGGATCAAGGATCTCGCGAACATCGAGGGCGTGCGTCAGAACCAGTTGATCGGTTACGGCCTCGTGGTCGGCCTGAACGGCACCGGCGACACGCTCAACAACATCCCTTTCACCAAGCAGTCGCTGCAGGCGATGCTTGAGCGCATGGGCGTCAACATCCGCGGCTCCACCATCCGCACCGGCAACGTCGCGGCCGTCATGGTCACGGGCAACCTGCCCGCTTTCGGCACCCAGGGCACCCGGATGGACGTCACTGTGTCGGCGCTCGGCGACGCCAAAAGCCTTCAGGGCGGCACGCTTCTGGTCACCCCCCTGCTCGGCGCCGACGGCAACGTCTATGCCGTCGCACAGGGATCGCTGGCGATCGGCGGCTTCTCCGCCGAGGGCGCGGCCGCAAGCATCACCAAGGGCGTCCCGACAGTCGGCCGCATCGCCAACGGCGCGATCATCGAGCGCGAAATCGAGTTCGCGCTGAACCGCCTGCCCAACGTCCGCCTTGCCCTGCGCAACGGCGACTTCACCACCGCCAAGCGCATTGCCGCCGCGGTCAACGACTATCTCGGCACCAAGACCGCCGAGCCGGTCGATCCCTCCACCGTACAGCTCAGCATTCCGGCAGAGTTCAAGGGTAACGTGGTCGCGCTGCTGACCGAGATCGAACAGTTGCAGGTCGAGCCGGATCTCGGCGCCAAGATCATCATCGACGAACGCTCCGGCATCATCGTGATGGGCCGCGATGTGCGCGTCGCCACCGTCGCGGTCGCACAGGGCAATCTTACCGTCTCCATTTCGGAAAGCCCGCAGGTCAGCCAGCCCGCGCCATTCTCGCGCGGACGCACCGTGGTCACACCGAATACACGCGTCGGCGTTCAGGAGGACGGCAAGAAACTCGCGGTGGTGAAGGACGGCGTCTCGCTGCAACAACTGGTCGACGGCCTCAACGGCCTCGGCATCGGCCCGCGCGACCTGATCGGCATCCTTCAAGCCATCAAGGCTTCGGGCGCGATCCAGGCCGACATCGAGGTGATGTAATGAGCATCACCCCGACCACCACCCGGGCACCCACCACCTTCACCGGCGGACGTCCCGACCTCACGCTGCAAGACGCGCTGACGAAAGTTTCGCCGCAGGCGCAGGCGAAAGCCAAGAGCCAGGCGCAGGATTTCGAGGCCGTGTTTCTCAACTCGATGTTTTCGCAGATGATGAACGGCATCAAGGGCGACGGGCCTTACGGCAACACGCCAGGCACCGGCGTCTGGCGCTCGATGATGACGGAGCAATACTCCAAGTCTTTCGCGCAGGCGGGCGGCGTCGGAATTTCAAACGACGTCTACCGCACTCTCATTCTTCAGCAGGCCAACCGCGCCAGCTAGACGCAACGGAAGAGCACCCATGACGCAACAGCAAAATGCCAAAGCAATCACGGCTCCCGCGCCGGCAGCGACACCGGTCGAGGCGCGCAAGCTGGCTGAAGGGCTGCTGCAGATCATGAGTACCCTGCTCGGGATCGTGGAGCGCGAGACCGAACTGGTCCGAGCCGGCAATATCCGCGAAGCGATGACGCTGGAGACCGAAAAGAACGAGATGTCGCGGCAGTACACCGACGCGATTTCCCGACTGGCGCACAGCCGCGACTACCTCAAGCAATCGACGCCTGAACTGCTCGCCGCGCTGCACCGCCATCACGACACGTTCCGCGCGATGCTGCAGGTCAATCTCACCGTACTTGCGACGGCTCACGCGGTCTCCGAGGGCATCGTGCGCGGCGTCAACAGCGAAATGCAGCGGAAGAATCTTCCGAACGGCTACACCGCCGGCGGACAGCGCGCAACGCCGGGACCGCGTCAGGTGACGCCGCTGTCTGTCAGCCGCTCGCTTTAGCGATTATTTTTAGATATTCGGCGCCGTCATTGCGAGAAGTAAGCGGCGAAGCACCAGCGACTGCCTGTGAGGAGCACGTCTGGATTGCTTCATTTCGCTCGCAATGACGTTCGCACGTCGCCGCGATGCGAAATGCAGATAATTTGATTCAATTCCGCGCGGGAACATAAGGACCGAATTCATCCGGTTCCACTCATAATCGGCATGGGTTGGGGTTTGACTCAAGGGGAAGCCAGAGGCTGCCATGAGTGCGGATTTCAACATCAAACCGGTGGGGGCATCGGTTTCTGCAACATACGTCGAGCCGGCATCCAACGGCGCGAAGACGGCTGTCCAGACGCAGCTGCCACCTGACAAGGCCGTTACGGCGCCGGATCCCTCGGTTCAGGCACGCATCAATCCCCAGGCGGAAACCGATCGGCTTTCGAAGCAGGTGATTATCGATCGCGCCGCGGCCGAGATCGTCTATCGCACCGTCGACAGCAGAACCAGCCTGGTCATCCGCCAGTATCCTGACGAGGCGCGGCTGCGCGCACGCGCCTATCTGCGGGCAATGGATCTCGCCCGTGAGGACAACATGCGCAGAAATACGGATTTGAGGGTTTAACGGCCGTTCTGCTGGGCGTAGGCGGTCTCGAGGGTCTGGGTGCCGTTGGTGGTCATGACCGTCTTGATCTGCGCCGTCCCATGCTTCGTCAGCGTGAACTTCGAATCGCCGATCTTGAACGAGTTGTCCCTGATCAGGACGTCCTGGTACTTCACCGTCGAGCCGCTCTGATACCGCGCCTTGGCGCGGAAGCCGATGACGTTGGAGACCTGAATGCTGAACGTGTCGTTGTTGGCGTACTTGCCGGTCCAGTTACCCTCGTAGCTGGCGGCATCGACGGGCACGTAAGGCCCTTTCGAATAGTTGACGTTCGAGCCGACCGCCACGTAGTTCGACGATATGATGCTTAAAAGATCGGCCATCGTTCGTCCATGCGCTGGTGTCAGGCGCGGCCGGACAGGCCAGCCGCCAGATTGCAATTGATGTCGATCAGCGACTTCAGCTTTTCTGGCTGCGGATTGAGCTGCAATTCCGCGGTCTGCGTCAGGACGAACGTGCCGATGTTGGCGATGTTCTGACGAACCTCGATGGTTTGCGGATTTTCGTCGCTGGTCACCGCGCTCAGAAGGATCGCCCAGAGCTTGCGGTTGAAGAGCAGCGCTTCGGCGAAATTCGTATCGGGATGATCCCAGTTCGTCATTGCATGCTGAAGCTTGTTCGCGGCCTTCAGAAGAGCCTGCGCTTCAATCTCGCGGGGAGACGCCGTCGTTTGAGCGGTGCGCGCGTAGGCAGCGTGAGACATTCATCACCTCGATAGGAGTTCGTCTTCGCGACTTATCAGTTTCCTGATTTCTCTTAGAGCTTTGTAAAGATAACCGCTTAAAATAAGATTACTTGCGGCCTCTATGTGGCTGCGGAAACTCGGCACTGCTTCCAGCAAATCCTTGACGAAGCCGAGATAGAGATCCTGATATTTCGGTATGTCGTCTTCGAGATACATCTGCTGAACGCAGAGATAGATTCGCTTGACCGGCGTGTTCGCGGTCTCCGCAGTCAGAATATCCTTCTCGCGCAGAATCGGCACCTCACCATCGATCAGAAACGTCGCACGCGTTTCCGAATTGGTGATGACGCTTTGGCCGATGACGATGCGTTCAAACGGCTTGAGTTCGACTCTGAGGGCCACATTCTGTCTCCCTTGAACCTGCGTCGTTGCGCAACGCGTCCAGCTACGGCGATCGACAGCGGCATGAAAGAATAGCGGAACTCCACGACGCAAGAAAGCAGCGGGATTTTATCCCCGCTGCTTTGTTCCGGCTCAGTTAACCGATTACTGCAGCAGCTTGAGCACGCTCTGTTGCGACTGGTTGGCCAGCGCGAGCGCGGAGACCGCGATCGACTGGCGGGTCGATAGCGCCTGGCTGTTGGCGGCTTCCTCGTTGGTGTCGGCGATCGTCAGGTTCGTCGAACCGGTCTGCAACACGTTGATCAGGTTCTTCGAGAAGTCCTGACGGATTTGCACGATCGACAGATTCGAACCCAGGGTCGATGCCTGCGAGCGCAGGAAGCTGCTGGCATAGTTCAGAGAGTCGAGCACCTTGTTGGTCGCGACGTTATCGATGAAGTCGGTGCCCTGACTCAAGGCGCCCAGACCGAGTCCGGCTGGATCGAGATTAATGCCGGTGATGTTGAGCGTCGACTTGCCGGTTTCGTTGAACACCAGCTTGAGCTGGTCGCCGTTCAGCAGGTTGACGCCGTTGAACGATGCGTCCTGCGATGTCGTTTTGATCTGGTTGATGATGTTGTTGTACTGCGACACGAGGTTCGCGCGCGTTGCCTGCGAGTTGGCTTCGCCAACCGGCGCGGAGACGATCACGCCCGCGAACAACTCGCCGGGCGCCGTCGCGGTGCCGCCGAGGGCGCCGATCGTCGAAGACGCGGCGTCGTTGGACGTGGTGACGGTGATCGCGCCGGTCGAATCGATGCTGGCCTGAAGATTGTTCGGCAGCAGCGCCGCGTTGAGCTGATTGATGGTGGAGATCTGTCCAACACCATTGCCGAAGACGATGTTGGTCGCCGGTCCACCCGCAGTCGACGGGATGGTCAGTGTCTTGCCTGAGAAGGTATAGGTCGGCGGCGTGGTGCCGGTCGAGAGGCCGAGCTTGGCCAGCACGCTGCTGGTGCCGCCGAAGACAATGCTGTTGCTGGTGTCGGCGACTGCGTTGCTGACGGTCAGCTGGTTGCCCGCGATGCTCGTCGTACCGCCGGTGATGCTGTTGATAGCGCTCTGGATGGTCGCGACGGTACCGCCGGTGGTGCTCGCCAGGCTGATCGAAACATTACCGGTGACGGGATCGGTCGTGGACGCCGGATCGGCAGCCAAACCGGTGACGAACGAAATCGTCTTGCCGTTAACGGTGAACGAGTCGCCGTTGGCAAAGCCGGCAGCGGCCAGCGTGGTGGCCGGAGTCAGGCCGCCGCCGACGACAGCGCCGGTCACGGTTGCAGCGGTATCGGGCAATCCAAGCAGGTTGGCGCCCGTCGCCCCGGGGTTCGGGCCAGTTGTGAAACTTGACTTGGCGTAGCCGACGTTGGTCTGCAGCGCCTGGTTGGCGATCGACTTTGCGCTGTCGATCAGCTTTTGCAGCGAAGTGATGCCGGTGTTGGCGGCTTGCAGGACCTGCACACCGTTGCCGATGCCGTCGAGAAGATTGTTGATGTCGCTGGCGCGGGCGTCGAGCCCGGCGGCCGTGAAGAAGTTGGTCGGGTTATCGAGGGCCGAGTTGACCTTTTTGCCGGTCGCGAGGCGGTTCTGGGTGGTTGCGAGAAGGTCCGCCGTCGATTGCAGCGACAGCAGGTTCTGGCGAACTGACGCCGTAAGAACGATATCGGACATTTGTGTACCTTCCTTAGATAAGCAAAAGCCGGCGACGAAGCGGCGTGATGCAACTTGGAGAACGACCGTCTTTCCCCAATTCTTAGGAGGCACCGTTTAAATTATGGTTAAGAGCCGATTAAATTGTTTCCTTAACGAAGGGTAAATGCGTTTCGACACCTCGCCTGCCCCTCAAATCCCTTCCGCTTGAGCCTTCCGGCACCGTTCCGCGAGCAAAACCCATAAAAAAACGGCGGGGGTCCCCCCGCCGTTCTGATGGTTTGCAGTGCTTCCGGTATTAGCGGAGCAGCTGGAGAACGCTCTGCTGCGACTGGTTGGCCAGCGACAGTGCGGACACCGCGATCGACTGGCGGGTCGACAGCGCCTGGCTGTTCGCCGCTTCCTCGTTGGTGTCGGCCAGCGTCAGGTTGGACGAGCCGGTCTGCAGCACGTTGATCAGGCTCTTCGAGAAGTCCTGACGGGTCTGCACGATCGACAGGTTCGAACCCAGAGCCGAAGCCTGCGAACGAAGCGTGGTGCTGGCGGTGTTCAGAGAAGCCAGAACCTTGTTGGTCGCCGCGTTGTCGACGAAGTCGGTGCCAACGCTCAGCGAGCCAAGACCAAGGCCAGCCGGGTTGAAGTTGACGCCGGTGATGTTCAGCGTCGACTTGCCGGTTTCGTTGAACACCAGCTTGAGCTGGTCGCCGTTCAGGAGGTTCACGCCGTTGTATGACGCGTCCTGAGCCGTCGTGCGGATCTGGTCGATGACGTTGTTGTACTGGTTGACCAGGCTGGTGCGGGTTGCCTGCGAGTTCGGATCGGCAACCGCCTGGGAAGCCGCTGCACTGGCAAACGCCGCCGCCGTACCGCCGATGGTTCCGATGTTCGCCGAAGCGGCATCGTTGGAGGTGGTGATGGTGATCTTGCCAGCGGTATCGATCGAAGCCTGCAGGTTGTTCGACAGCAGAGCCGCGTTGAGGTCGTTCAGGGTCGAAATCTGACCAGCACCCTTACCGAAGGTGATGTTGGTCGCAGTGCCGCCGCCGGTTGCACCGATGGTCAGCGTCTTGCCGGTCACCGTCGAGGTGGGAGCAGTCGTTCCGGCGGTGAGGCCGATCTTGGCCAGCGCGGTGCCGCCGAGGGTGATGCTGTCGGAGGTGTTGCCAGCCGTGATCGTGACCTTGTTGCTGGCGATCGACGCAGCCGCGGTGCCGCCGCCAAGAGCCGTCTTGATCGCATCGGTCAAGTCGGTCGTGGTCGCAGCAGTGGTCGCGGTGGTGTTCAGGTTGATCGTGCCATCCGGATCGGTGGTGACGGTCGCAGTACCAGCGCCGGCAGCCGTGACCTTGATCGTGGTGCCGTTGACGATGACGGTGTCGCCGGCAGAGAAGCTACCGCCGGTCGCGCCGGTCAGAGCCGAAGCAGCCGCGATAGTACCGGTGGCAGCACCGGTGAGCGTAGCAGCCGTATCAGGATCGCCGAGCAGGTTGGCAGCGGTCGCGCCGGTGGTCGCAAGCGACGTCACGGACGACTTGGTGTAACCGACTGGGGTCTGGAGAGCCTGGTTGGCGATCGACTTCGCGGTATCAACCAGCTTCTGGAGCGAGCTGATGCCGGTGTTGGCGGCCTGAATGACCTGCACGCCGTTGCCGATGCCGTCGAGGAGGTTGTTGATGTCGCTGGCGCGGGCATCGAGGCCGGCGGCAGTGAAGAAGTTGGTCGGGTTGTCGAGAGCGGTGTTGACCTTCTTGCCAGTGGCAAGGCGGGTCTGGGTGGTCGACAGAAGCTCTGCGGTCGACTGGAGCGAGAGCAGGTTCTGACGAACCGACGACGAGAGAACGATAGAAGACATTGGGCGTACCTTTCTGGTGTGACGCAAAACGCAACGTGTACAAGCGTGCCGCTGATAGCTTCGATCAGCGAGCCGTCCGACATTGAAACCAACAGTCTAAAAAGGTGTGAACCGGTTTCGTTCAACTGTCCGCATAACGCGGCTGCGGACGCACTGCGGCAAACCGCAAATACGTTGATTTGACAGGGCTATTTCTTAAACGCCGCCGCCCTATGGTCACCGTGGCGTTTACCTCGCGTTAACCATAACGCGAAAGGATCGCGCCATCCGCCGGATCGATTTGAAACCGGCTCGCACGGAGAACCGCCATGGCTTTGAAGGTCGAACTCAAGCCGCACGAAAAGATCATCGTCGGGTCGTGCGTCATCACCAATACCGATCAGCGCGCGAAATTCCTGATCGAAGGAGAGAGGCTGCCCGTCTTGCGAGAGAAAGATATCCTGACGCCGGACACCGCCGACACGCCGGCGAAGCTGATCTATCTGGCGGTCCAGCTCATGTACATTTCGCACGATCCGCAGGAGCATCATTCGGTGTACTTCGACGTGATGCGTGACTTCCTCAGCGTCGCGCCAAGCGCGGCCGGCTTCGTCGAAGAGATCAATAACTACATTTTAGGCGGCGACTATTATAGAGCGCTGAAGGAATCGAAAAAACTGATCGCTTACGAAAAGCAGCTTCTCGACAGCGCCAAGGACGGACAGGCGCGCGAAGCCAGCCTCAGCAGCGCCGCCTGACACCACACGCAGACCAATGAACAAAAAAGGCCTCCAGAAGGAGGCCTTTTTCGTTTCATCGTTGCAGGCGCGGCTAGAGGAACTTTACAAGGCTCATTTGATAGAGCGACGCCGTGGTCTGATAGGACGCCTGCAAGGAAGTCTGCAGCGCAAGTATCTTGGTTGCGACCTCGTTGTCGTTGATGCCCTGGATCGAATCCAGCATCGACTGCGCAACCGACCCGGTCTGGGTCTGCCGATCCTTCGCCGTCTGGATCGCAGCCTGCGCACCGGCGAAATCGGCCTGGATATCCTGGATCGATTGCGTACCCGGATGCACCGCGAGATTGTCGACAATCCGCGAGTTCAGTGCGGTGAGCTGACCGTTCGCGTTCGGATTGCTCGCGTTGGTCGATACCGCGGCATAGACGGCGATGTTCTTCAACTGCGCAACGAACGCATCTTCGTTGGCCCGCGCGCCGTACTGCACCGAAATGGATTGATCGATACCGGCAACTGCCGTTCCGCGCGCCGGATCAGGACCGTCCTCACCGGTGTACCAGGACACGGTGTCGGTGGCGGTGCCGTTCACGAGCGTCGTTGCGGTACTGAGCGGAGAACCGCCGACCCGCAATGGCGGCGACGAACTGAAGAAGTTGTCGGATGCGGCCATGGCGGAAGCCGCGACCAGCGCGGTGTTCGACAAGGCGCCGACCGCGGTGTTGAGCGCGGTTTTGAGATTGGCGGCGGTCGCCGTTGAATCGGCGCCGATGGCGAAGCCGCCGGCAGGCACCGGCGTCGTCGTCGTCGCCGTGAGTTCGATGGTTTCAGACGTGCCGTCCGGCAGGCTGAATGTGAAGCGGACCTTGTCGCCATCGGCCGGATTGGTCGCACCGAGATCGACCGACATTTCCGAAGGCGCGCCGGGAGGCGCCGCCGGCGGCGCGGGGCCGGTCACGGTCGCAGTCGCCGAGGTCGTCGTAATCGCGCTCAGCTTGAGGCCAAACGGAGATCCCGCGACGTCTTCGCCGATCGTCACCGAGGTCGGCGTCGGCGACGTGATCACTGTCCGGCCTAGACCCGAGATCCCGTCAGCCTGACCACGTTCATCGATGATCTGGTTCAACCCGGCGCGCGTGCCGCTGCCGTTGAGAATCACATCGGCCGGCTCTGTCGCCGGTGTATCGGTGGCACGGCCGGAAAACATGTAACGCCCGCCGACTTCGGTGTTGAGAAGCGCGATAACCTGCGTGAACGACGCCATCGCGGTCTTCTGCCCGGCGGTTTTGCCGTTGCTGTCGAGATTCAGCGTTGCGCCTGCGGCCGCAGCCTTGACCTGGCTGCCTGCGTCTTTGATGCCTTGCAAGGACAGGTTCGCGACATTGATGCGCGTATTCAGGACGGTGCCGGTGTTCGCAAAAGCGGCGATCGACGAAATCTGCGCGCGCAGCCCCGTCGCGGTTCCCGAGTCGACGCCGAGACCGGCATAGGATGTCGCCTTCTTTCCAGAAGCGAGCTGCTGCGTCAGCGTGTCGAGCTGACTCTTCAGATTGAGAATCGACGAGCCGAGATACGAAGTCCGGCCGCTAACGCCATCGATTGTCATGAGATCCTCACAGTACCTGCATCAATGACTGAAACATCGAATTGACCGTGGACATCACGCGGGCATTTGCCGAGTAAGCGTTTTGCAGCGCCAGCAGGTTGGCCATTTCGGTGTCGATATCCACGCCCGAGGTCGCATCCATTTTTTTCTGCAACGTGTTCAGCACGACGTCCTGACCGTCGGAGAGCTGCTGCGCCGAACTCGCGGCATTGGCCTGCATGTTCGTGAACTGCTGGGTGAATCCGAGCAGCGTGCCCTTATAGGGCGTGCTGCTCGAGCCGATACCGGTCGTTGCCGAATAGCTGTAAGTGCCGGACGTCAGTTGCGACAGGATGAAGTCGGAACGCGTGGTGTCGCCGGCTGGTGTCGCGGGACTCGTGCTGTAGACAATCAGGCGCGACGAGTCCGCCAGCAATCCGGAATTGACGGTGATGCGTCCCGCGAGGCCCGTTTGCTGAGAACCGGATGCCGTGATCGCTCCGGTGTAAGGTCTTCCGCCATCGGTGAACAATGCGACCTGCGGACCGCCGCCGGTCAGCGATGTTGCGGTCGTCGTGACCGATGCGGCATTGACGTCTGACAAGCCGGTCGCGCCGTCATCAACCACACGCAGCGTCGAGCCGGCCGGGTTCGAGAACTGGATGCTGGCGCCGCCCAGCGCAGCATTGAGCTGCGAGACGACCGACGACATGCCGCCGGAGAAATCGACGCCGATCACCTTGTCGTTCGGATCGATCGTCGCCGTGTCCTTCAGCGGCAGCGCGCTCGGATCATCCACGCGGATGATCGAAATATTGTGTTGAACGCCGGTGATATTGTCGGTGTAGGTCAGATGAACGGTGTTGCCGGCCTGAAGGCCGGCAAGATCAAGATCGAAGCCGGCGGGCGTGCCGGGCGGCGGAACAGGCGTGGCTGGCGGGTATGCAGTGCCGCCTGTGGTCTTGTCGGACACCGCACTCGCCATCGCTGCCGCGAGCTGGTCGACCTGGTCCTGCGCCTGCACCAGCGTCTTATCGCGCAATTCGAGAAACGCCGCGATCGATCCAGAGCGGATTGCTCCGCTGGAGATGAGATCGATGCTTCCGCCATTCGGATAGGAAATGGAGATGGTGCCGAGCGTGCTTTTTGACGGATCAGCGTTCCACTGCGCCTCCGGCGTGACCGTGCCTTGAGTGTTGAACGACAGTTGCGCCGCATCGGAGCCGCCGACGAGTTGCGTGCCCGAGGTCGTGTAAACGGAAACCTGATTTCCCTCGCCCTTGACCACGCGCACGTCCATCAGTCCCGACAACTGCGTGATGAACTGATCGCGCTGATCCAGCAACGCCGCCGTCGCGGCGTCCTGGTTGGCATAGCCCTGCAATTGCCGGTTGATCTTGGCGATCTGGGTCAGGGCGTTGTTGGCCGTGGAGACCGAATTGGCTATCCCCGTCTCGGCGCTGTTGCGCAGAGCCTGGATGCCTTGCGAGGTCGAATTCAACTGCTGGGCCAGCGCCTGCGCCGCATTGAGCACGCCGGTGCGCGCCGATTGCGAGTCGGGGCTCGTCGAGAGCGCCTGAAGCGCGGTCGTGAGCGAATTGAATGCCGCTTCAATCGTGGCAGACGAATCCGGATCACCATAGACGCTCTGGAGGTTGTTCAGGAAATTCGCACGCGTGCGGGTGTAGGCCGCGCCCGAGGTTTCCGTCCGCAACTGGCTCTGGATGTAATCGTCGAGGACGCGATTGACGCCGATGGTTTCGACGCCGGCGCCGTTGCCGACCGCGGTCTGGATCTGGTTGGTCGTCTTACGGACGTAACCCGGCGTTTCCGCGTTCGCTACGTTGGACGAAACCAGCGCGAGCGACGCCTGGTTTGCCCGCAAGCCGGCCATCGCGGTTGAAAGAGCTTGGCTCAGACCCATAACATACTGCCCATCTCAGGTCGGATCACGCGACGATGTGTTCAGCGATTATCGCAGCACGTTCAGCAGATCCTGCGCCATCTGGTTTGCAGTGGTGATGACCTTGGTGTTCGCCGAATAAGCCTGCTGCGTAACGATCAGCTTGGTGAACTCGTCCGCGATATCGCTGTTGGATCCTTCGAGCGCCGAACCCGTGATGGTGCCGGCCTTTCCGAAAACCGCGTTACCGGACTGATCGGTCTCCTCGAACGCGCCGCCATCGAGGCGCTTCAGGAAGTTCGCGCCGTTGAACGTCGCCAGCGTGATCTGCGCCAGATCGATGTTGCGGCCGTTGGAATAGTTGCCGACTACGCGGCCGTTGTCGCCGATCGAAACCGTCTGCAACGAACCCGCCGGGAAGCCGTCCTGGTGAATGTCGTTGACCTGCGCGTTGCCGTTGGCATCGGCGAACGAGGTCAGGCCGCTGACGCCGAAGTTCACGGTGACGTTGCCCAGCGTGATGCCGCTGATGGTCGGAGTGGTGAGCGTCACCGATGCCACCGCCGGGGTGAGCTGTCCGTTTGCGCTGAACGTGAAATCGGTGCCCATATTCTGCCAGGCCGTCGCGCCGCCCGTCGCGTTCGGATCGACCTGATAGAACATGTTCCACTTGTCGGTATGACCTGGGCCGAGCGTGGATGAGTCCATCTTCGCCCAGCGGAACTGGATGCTGACAGGCGAGCCGGAGATGTCGTAGCCGGTGGTGGCGCCGCCCGCGATCGATTGCGAAATGAATGTCGCGGCGTCGGAGCCGATGACCTGACCGGCGCCCGCCGAACCGCCACCCAGGCGATTCACGGTGACGGTGCCGGAGAACCCGAGCGCAGCAAACGCCGTTGCATTGCTCGAGGTGATAACCAGGTTATTCGCCAGACCCGTATGCAACTGCACGGAGCCGTTGCTGACGGTCGAGGACAGCGCGGAGTTGCCGCTCAGCCCGTCAATCTTGTCGAGGAGCTGATCGATGGTGCTGCCGATCGGGATATGGGTCGCGTCATTCTGGTTCGGCGGAACGCTGGATGCGTCGGTGAAAGTAATCGGCGTTCCGTTCACCGTGATCGTGTCGCCAGCCGCAAAGCTCGCCGACAGTGAGTTGGTGTTCGGCGCGCCCGACAGCGCGGTCGTGCCGTTGATCTTGGTCGCGGTGGTCAGCGCGCTGTTCATCGACGCGCCGCTTCCGACGTTGTCGAGATAAGGCAGCGGCGGCGTGCCGACCGTGCTCGGATTGACGGTGAAGTCGCCGACGTTGAGCAGTTCCGAACCCGGAACGGACTTGTCGCTCTTCGTGGTGATTGGATACGAGGCCAGGTTGGCGCGATAGGTCACGGTCGAGGTGGGCTGCGCGGGCAGGAAGTCGCCCCCGAATTTCAGAACCTGCGGATTGCTGCCGGTGACGTTGCCCGTGGTCGGGTCGATCGGAATGCCTTCGAGATAATAACCGGCGCCGTTCACCAGATAGCCGTTCTTGTCGAGCGTGAAGTCGCCGCGGCGCGTGTAGTTGTTGACGCCGTTGAAGACCGGGTTGCTGTCGGTGAAGCTGCCGGGCTTCTGCACCACGAAGAAGCCGTCGCCGCTGATCGCCATGTAAGTCGAAACCGCGGCCTTCTGGACGTCGCCCTGCACCGTGTTGGTTTCACGCGAGTTGGTCGCGACACTGCCGGCGAGCTGGTTGTTGGTGCCGGTTTCGGGAATGAGGTCGAGGAAACTCGTATCGATGCGCTTGAACGCTGTTGTCTGCGAGTTCGCGATGTTTCCGGAGATGTTTTCGAGCGCATAGGACTGAGCACGAAGACCTGCGACGGACGTGGTGAGTGCGCCAAAGAGACCCATTACATTTTCTCCAACTTCGATCCGGGCGGCCCGCCGGTGTGTCCATAGCCATGGCCGTATTCGAAGAAGAGATCGCAAGCGCCGTGCCAACAGCATTTATGCTGCAATATCAATGCACTAAAAGAAATACCCCGGCCAAAAGACCGGGGCACAATTGCCTAGCGGGCAAGAATTGCCGCGCGAAATCAGGAGGATGAGCCGTCCGCGGGTTTGAAGGTCAGCGCCAGCCCGTTCATGCAGTAGCGCAGGCCGGTGGGCTTCGGGCCGTCGTCGAACACATGGCCGAGATGGCCGCCGCACCGCCGGCACAGGGTCTCGGTCCGCACCATCATGTAGCTGCGATCGGACTTCTCGAGGATGGCGTTGGGGAGCGCCTGATAGAAGCTCGGCCAGCCGGTGCCGCTGTCAAACTTGGTCTCGGAGGCAAACAGCGGCAGGTCGCAGCCGGCGCAGGTGAAGGTTCCCTTGCGCTTCTCCTTGTTCAGCGGGCTGGTAAACGGGCGCTCGGTGCCGGCTTCGCGCAGCACATTATATTGGGCGGGGGTCAGCTGCTTGCGCCATTCCTCGGGCGTCTTCTCGACCTCGAATTTCTCGGCGGATTTTTCACCCGCACTGGCACTGCCCAGACCAAGCCAGCGGAATGCCGAAAATGCGGCGAGACTCATCGCGGATGCGAGCAGGATACGGCGGTCGATCATCGTCAAAGCTCCGTGCAAGTCGGGAAACGGGCTGTCCATCACGATCTACGGTCCATTTCGCGAAAAGTTACAGCAACGCTCCAGCCGCAGGCTCACTTTCCCGCGAGGCCGGAACGGCCTCAGCCCTCATGTTCCAATAACCCCGCCGGCAGAGTGTTATTTCAATCGGGCGGTCTGCGCCCTGGCCGCCGCAATCCGCGCCTCCCGGGCGCGTTCCCGCATCTGTTCGCGGCCGCGGGCGCGCTCGCGATAGCGCGACAATGCGCTGGCCGCATTCGAATAGCCGCGCGACCAGATGTTGAACACCTGCCCCGCCGCACGCCCGGCCGAGCCGCCGGCCCAGACCAACTCGAACGGCGAAAACAGCCGCCAGCGATCATCGCCATGCAGAATGCTGCGCGCGAGAAGCTGACCGCCCATCGCCGTCGTGTTCAATCCCTGGCGGCCGAAGCCGCTCAGCACCCAAAGACCCAGTTGCAGTTCGCCGATCTGCGGCATGCCGTGCACGGTCTGTCCGAACATCCCGCTCCAGGCCTCGGCAATCCCGACCTGCTTGAGTTTCGGGAAAAACGCGGAGATGCGATTCTGGATGCGCTTCGCATAACGCTGCGGATCGCCCTGCCATGTCGTTTCCGGGCTCGACCACAACAGCCGGTCGCCCTCGACAATGCGGAAGTGATCGATGTCATGGGTATCGGTGACCGACCCCTGAAAGGTGATCGCATCGGCAAGCCGCTCGCCGAGCGGCTCGGTCAGCACCGCGTATCGCCATGTCGGCAGCAGCGTTGCCGTGAGACGCCGGCCCGGCGCGCCAAGATGCGCATTGCCCGCGAGCACAACATGGGTGCAACGCAGTTTCGCGGACGGCGTGAAGACGCGCTTGCGGATGCCCGCCGGATCGAGACCGATCACGGGCGTGTCCTCGAAGATTCGCACGCCCGCCTCTTCCGCCAGCGCCGCAAGACCATGGACATATCGCCGCCCGTCGATCTGAAACGCCTTCGGGAAATGAATCGCATGAAAGTAGCGATCGGTTTTCAGCGTCTCGCGAACGCGGTCGATCTGCCAGCCTTCGATCTCGGTGCCGAAATCTTCTCCGAGCGTCTGCAACCGGCTGATGAGTTCATCGCCGGCATCGACTGTGGAAACTTCGAGCGCGCCTTCCGTCAGCGTCACGCCGGGCATGGCGTTGCCGGTCACGGTGGCGCGGACATAGTCGGCGCCTTCCTGCGCCAGCGACCACAGTTCGCGCGCGTTATCAAAGCCGACACGGTCGATCAAATCGGACACCGCGATGCCGTAGCCCGGCATGACGGTGCCGAGATTATGGCCCGACGCATTCCACCCGATCTCACGGCCTTCAAGGAGCGCGACGCTTGCGCCCATTCGCGCCGCTTCCCGCGCCATGGTCAGACCAGCGAGCCCTCCCCCGATCACGCAGATGTCGACATCGAGGTCGAACGTCAGCCGCGGGCGGCCCGGCAGATCCGCCGACGAATTCACCGAAGGGTTGTCCATGGTCGCTGTTCCAAGATCGCCTGTCGCAAGCTGTATTTTCTGGGTGTAACGGTGTCCCCGTCCGTCACAATATCGGACGTAAGCTTGTACACTATTCCGGGCCGTGCCCTAGTGGTTCACCACCGAAGTTCGCATCATTTGCCACGCCCACCGAAACGAGATCACGATATGCGCCGTCTGATCCTGCTGCGCCACGCCAAGACCGAGCGGGACGCCCCTTCCGGCAGGGATCAGGATCGCCGTCTCGACGAGCGCGGCCGGCATGACGGCGCGGAGATGGGGCGATGGCTTGCCCTGCACGACTATCGGCCGGACCTCGTGCTGGTATCGACCGCAACGCGCACCCAGGAAAGCTGGGAGTTGCTTCGCGCAGCGATGCCATCTGTGCGGGTAAAACATTTGCCGGCATTGTACGGCGCCGATCCATCCGAACTGCTGCGGATCATTCACGGTGTCGCGGATGCAGATCCGCAATGTCTGCTGATTCTCGCGCACAACCCGGGACTGCATGAACTGGCGCTCGGCCTTGTCGCCAGCGGCGATTCCGCCGGGCGTCAGGCGCTGGCGAGCAACCTGCCGACGGCGGGCGTCACCGTGATCGATTTCAAGATCGACGACTGGGAGAAGGTCGGCTTTCGCACCGGACGGCTCGAGCGCTTCGCAAGCCCGAAGCTGCTGCGCGAAGGATCTGAGGGGGCGTAACGCCCTCAGGTGAAGCGGCCTTGCATCTTGCCGCCAACGAATCCATCGTGATCATTCCAACGCGCGCGACCGGAGAGACCGATGTTTCAATCTATCCTCGTCCCCATCGACCTTGCCGATACCGATCTCGCAAAACCGGCCATCGAGACGGCGGCGTCCTTGTCGAAATCCTCCGGCGGACTGGTGCGGCTGGTCAACGTGATGCCGATCACGCCGGTGATGCTGGCGGAATATGTGCCGCCCGATTTCGAGATTCAGCAGCGCCAGTCATCCGAGGAAGCGCTCGCCATCGTGGCGCGCGAATCCGGAATCGACAGCAAGCGCATCTCGGTCACCGTGCGCCAGGGTGGCATCTATCATGAGGTGCTCGAGGAAGCCGCCGACATCGGCGCCGACCTGATCGTCATGACATCGCACCGGCCCTCGATGCAGAGTTATTTTCTCGGCTCGAACGCAGGGCACGTCGTGCGTTATGCAAAATGCTCAGTGCTCGTGGTGCGGCATTAAGGTTGCACACCCATCACGAAACGGTTTTCGCCGTTTCTGCTGACTTCTCTCCAGCTTCATCCTGGACTATGGTCCGCTCGCCGCCAGAGGGTGATCCCCATCATCGGGCGGTAAGGTTTGGCCGGGCCGGCCAACGACGCCCGGCCGAGCTGACCTCCTGTTACGGCAGGACGTCCTTCGGCAAAGCATCGAACGTGTAGATGCGCGGCTTGTTACGCCGCAGGAAGCCGCCGATCTGCCAGCCGAACAGCGCAGCAAACCCGATCAGGAACAGCGCGCCGGCAAACTCACCCGTGATCAGCGCACGGATCAGCAATCCAAGCATTGAGACACCGACAAGTCCAAGCACGACAAGCCCCGCCGTGTAGATCGCCGGGTTAATTCCGACCACCAGCACGGCTTTGCTGCCGATCGCGGCAAGGCGGCGATGCAATTCCACGATGAACGCGCGGTAGCCGTTGTCCTGCGGCGACATCAGCGCGACGGTGTGCCACGTCGTTGAGTAAAGCGTCACGCGTTCGCCGCGCGTGTCCTCGATGTCGGCACGAAATCGCCGCGACTGCATCGACACCGGACGATACGACAGACGAATCGCCGCTATCTTCTCCAGCGGCCAGACACCATGCTTTCCTCTCACCTGCCAGGACAGTCCCTCGCCGGTGAGGTCGAATTGCGACGCGCCCCCGACCAGTGATGGCTTGAAGATATATTGCGTGCCGTCGCCAGCCACCTCCAGGCCTTTCACTCCGGCGCGCGGCGTGGCACCGAACAATTGCGAGAGCATGAAAATCCTTCAATCGGCTGCAATCGGGGGCCGGTCACCTTGCGGGACCACCGGCCGCTATTCTACAAGTCATAGCAGCCTGCCGTGCCCGGACGAAACACCCTGATGGCCAAGCCTGCCTATTTCTCGCAAACTATCGTTCTTGCCGCATCGATCCTGTTCGGCGTGCTGCTTGCGCTCGGCATCCACATCATCATCCAGCGCTTCAATCTCAATCTCGGCGACCTGTGGCGCACCGATGTGCCCGAACTGATGCCCGCGCGTGCCGCGCTGGCCTGGTGGCTGATCGCCGCGGTGGCGTTTCTGGCAGGCTTCATTTCCGCGTCGCTGATGCAGAGCGCAGTATCCGGTCAGATCTCGCTTCGGCTGCGGCAGTTTCTGGTCGTGGTCGGCGTTATCATGCTGGCGGCCGCGGGTCAGGCCGCGGCAGCACCGAGCGCGATCCCGACACTGGCCGGTGTGCTCGCAGGTCTCGCCGCCCTCGGGCTTGGCGCCGTCATGGCGTTCTGCGGCGCGAAGTTCGCAATGCGCCGGGCCTGATCCCTTGGCATGAAAGGCCGCCCCGAGCTTGCGCCGGCGCGGCTTTTTGCCTCATTCAGCCTCACGTTGAATCGTAGCCGTGGCTGGCTTGCCGCCTTCTGGTTGATCCCATTTTCGCCCAGTTGTGTCAGCTTCCGGTCGGCTGCCTTTTCCTCGTCGACAATCCTTTACAACACGGCTGCTCTGCCTGAGCGCATAGATTCCATCAAGAAGACGCGGATGTTCCTGAAGATCATCGCAACCAATGAAAAGGATTGGCGTCTCTCACCCTTTGCAACAGCATCTTCGTTTCCCATATCCGGCTAATCGATGAATCGCGGCATCCGGCCTGATATGAAGCAAAGATGACAGCCCGGCCGGCCCCGGTTTCTTAGCAATAACGGCACCTTGCGCCGCACAACGACCTATTTTCCAAGCATGGGATTTCGCGTATGAGTACCGCCGCAGCCGCTTGCTCACTGTCGCCTCAATCGGCTTCTATAGGTTACGCGCCCTGCCGGGAGGACGAATGCAACAAGTGTTGAGCACGCTAGGGCGTGTTTTCAGGGAACGAATCGGCTGGAAACGGCTCGGGATCGTTGCCAGCCTAATTATCGTGACCATTGCGATCATGCATCTGTTCCGCACCCTCAAGGGCGTGGATACGGCGATCGTTTTGACTGCGCTTGCCGAAAAATCCCAAGGCCAGATCGCGCTCGCCGCAGTGTGCGTGCTGTGCGCGTTCTTCACGCTGACGTTCTATGACCTTTTCGCGTTGCGCACGATCGGCAAGATGCACGTTCCCTATCGCATCGCCGCGCTGTCGAGCTTCACCAGCTACACGATCGGCCACAACATCGGCGCCACGGTGTTCACCGGCGGCGCGATCCGTTTCCGCATCTATTCGGACTGGGGGCTGACCGCGATCGATGTCGCGAAAATCTGTTTCATCTCCGGCCTGACATTCTGGCTCGGCAACACCTTCGTGCTCGGCATCGGAATGATCTGGCACCCGGCCGCCGCATCATCGATCGATCTGCTGCCCGAAAGCATCAACCAGTTGATCGGCGTCGGTCTGCTCGCAGGCATCGGCATCTATCTGACATGGATCGCCACCGGCAAGGGCCGCCGCAAGCTCGGCAAGGACGGCTGGAAGGTTCATCTGCCGTCAGCGCCGCTTACGGCGCTGCAAATCCTGATCGGCGTGGTCGATCTCGGATTCTGCGCGTTTGCGATGTATCTCCTCGCGCCGTCGAGCCCCGACCTCGATTTCGTGACGCTCTCCGTCGTGTTCATTCTCGCCACCCTGCTCGGCTTTGCCAGTCACGCGCCCGGCAGTCTCGGCGTGTTCGATGCGGCGATGCTGGTCGGCCTGCCGATGCTCGGCAAGGAGGAATTGCTGGCGTCACTGCTGGTGTTCCGCATCCTCTACTTCCTGATCCCGTTCGCCACATCGATCACGATCCTCGGCATCCGGGAATTGTGGCTCAGCGTCATCCTGCCGTGGCAACAGAGCCGAAAACTCCAGCCCGCGCCCGCCGTCGCGCAATCGTCACCTCCACAGTCGAAGCCGAAGCAGGCCGCGGAGTAATTCTGCGCACAAAGATGTGGCTTGTGGGGTCGCGAAACGTATCTTAGGTTTCAGCCCCGCCCCACATTTTGGCCTTATCCGTCGGCTTCAAACCCTCATGCTCAAGTCGCGCGTCATCCGCTTATCGCTCCTGATCGCGGCGCTCGGCGGCGCGATGGCAAGTGCTGCTGCGGCGCAGACGCCGCTCGTGCCGCCTTCCGTCGCACAGCCCGTTCCGCAGCTCACGACGGCGATGCAGATTTCGTGGGAAGTCCGCAATCGCTTCCGCCTGTTTCGCGAGGAGCGCGATTTCCAGCTTCATATCGCGTCGCTCAGCGGCCGCTCCATTCTTGAATCCGAACAGGCACTGGCAACGCAGAGCGACGGCCGCGGCTGGGCGCGCAACATACTGGGACGCCTGTGCATTGATGCAACGGGCCGTGTCAGCGAGCCCTGCACGCGCGACGGCGTGAAGGAAAGCTATCTCACGCCCACCGATCATCCGGTGACGATCCGTCTCACCGGCGCGGTGCCGGTCGGCGCGACCTGCGCATGGACCTTCGAGGACGGCGATCCGCCGCGGCAGTCGACGCTCGATTGCGCCGAGCCGATCAACCTGCGCGTCCGCTACGGCCGGCCGACGCCCGTCACCGTGGACGTCTCAAGCGGATCGGAGGCACCGCAACGGGTCACGACACAGATCGCGGTGCGCGACATTTTCATTGCAGGCCTCGGTGACTCGATCGCATCGGGCGAAGGCAACCCGGACCGCGCAGTGACGCTCAGCGACGATGGCTTCTGTTTCCGTTCTTATCTCGGCGGGCCTGCTGGAATGTACTTCCGACCCGGCCGCGCGGGCTTCAAGGGCGCGCGTGCCTGCGATACCTCCGACGGCACCAGCCTGCAGAACTGGCAGCGCGCCGGCGCGCAATGGATGAATCCGGCGTGCCACCGTTCGCTCTACAGCTACCAGGCCCGCATGGCGATCGCGCTGGCCGCGCAGAATCCGCAGATCGCGGTGACTTATTTGCCGCTGGCCTGCACCGGCGCGACGATCGATGAGGGCATGTTCGGCGCGCAGCGCGCCCGCGAATGCGTGGTCGGCAAGAACAGCCTGACCTGTCAGGGCACGGTGAATGCGCAGATCGCCGAATTGCGCGAGGCGCTGACCGCGGCAACGAAGCGCCAGCCGGATCGCGGGCTTGATCTCATTCTGCTCTCGATCGGCGCCAACGATGTCGACTTCTCGGGACTTGTCGCCGACGTCATTGTCGAACGGCAGACCGAACGCGCCTTGTCACGGCGCACCGGCGTCCTTAGTTCGGTCGATGAGGCACGCTCCACCCTGCAACGCGAACTGCCGCAGGATTTCAACAAACTGCGGCAGGCGCTGAAACCTTTCGTCGGCGGCGACCTCTCGCGCGTGATCTACACATCCTACGCGAACCCGTCGCTGCTGAATGGCGCCCCCTGCCCCGGCGGACGCGCCGGCTTCGACATTCATCCCGCATTCAACGCCGACCCGCAGCGCCTCGCCGAGGTCACCGAATTCGTGCAGAGCGAGTTTCTGCCGTCGCTCAAGAAGCTGGCGACATGCACCGGCGGCGTGCTGTGCGGCAATCCCGCGCGCGACCGCATGACCTTCGTCGATCAGCATCAAGCCGCCTTCGCCAGTCACGGGTTCTGCGCGCGCGCCGAGACCGATCCGCCGTTCGACCGTGAATGTTTCTCCGCAAAGGGCGAAAGCTTCGTCGCGGACATCGTCGATGCCGCGAACAATCCGCTGGTCTGCGGCGCGGGCGCCAGCGACTTCCGTCCGTACTCGCCGCGCGCGCGCTGGATCCGCGATGCCAATGACAGCTATTTCACGGCGATGACTTATCCGCAGGCACAGAAAGCGCCGACCAACCAGCCGGGCGACATTCATGACGCGACGTGGGGCGTGCTCTCCGCCGTCTATGGCGGTGCGATCCATCCGACCGCCGAAGGTCATGCCGCAATGGCGGACGCGGCACTCCCCGCCGCAATGAGCGTGCTGGGACTTGGTCTGTCAGAAGCACCAGTGGTCAGCGAACCGCTCTCGCCGGCGACGCCTACAAGACAATAATCAGCCTGACTATCGGAAAAACCGTCATTCCGGGGCGCGCCCTTCGCGCGAACCCGAAATCCAAGGTTGCGACAAAGAATGGATTCCGGGCCTGCGCCAAGAGGCGCATCCCGGAATGACAGGTTGAAAAACTCGAACGCTTCAATTCACGCCGAGCTTTTTCTGCAGGCTCGACGACGACGTGGTGTACTGGAACACAACGCGCTTGTCCGGGAAGACGTAGCGGCTCGCCTTCTGCGCCATCAACGCGCCTTCATGGAAGCCGGAGAGAATGAGCTTCAGCTTGCCGGGATAGGTGTTGATGTCGCCGATGGCGAAGATGCCGGGCACGTTGGTCTCGAACGCCTCGGTATCCACCGGCACCAGATTGTTCTCGAGCTTGACGCCCCAGTTCGCGACCGGACCGAGCTTCATGGTCAGTCCGAAGAACGGCAGCATGGTGTTGCAGTCGATCTTGAAGGTCTCGTTGTCGTTGCCCTTCACCATCGCGCCGGACAGCATACCGTTCTCGCCTTCGAGCGCGGTCACCTGTCCGAGCTTCAGATTCATCTTGCCCGCGGCAACGAGCTTGCGCATCTGATCGACGCTGTGCGGCGCCGCGCGGAAGTCGTCACGGCGATGCAGCAGCGTCACGCGCCTGGCGATCGGCTGCAGGTTCAGCACCCAGTCGAGCGCGCTGTCGCCGCCGCCGACGATCAGCAGATCCTTGCCGCGGAACTGCTCCATCTTGCGCACGGCATAGAACACCGAGGTGCCTTCATAGGCCTCGATGCCGGGCACCGGCGGACGCTTCGGCTGGAACGAGCCGCCGCCTGCCGAGATCACCACGACCTTGGTCTCGAACACCTGACCGGCGTCGGTCGTCACGCGGAACAGCGGGTCGCCGATCTTCTCGATGGTCTCGACCATCTCGTTGAGATGGAAGGTCGGATTGAACGGCTTGATCTGTTCCATCAGGGCATCGGTGAGGCCCTGCCCGGTGACCATCGGAATCGCCGGAATGTCATAGATCGGCTTCTCCGGATAAAGCTCGGCGCACTGTCCGCCCAGCTTGTCGAGAATATCGACCAGATGCACTTTCATATCGAGCAGGCCGAGTTCGAACACGGCGAACAGCCCGCAGGGGCCGGCGCCGATAATCAGGACATCAGTTTTGATCGTGTCGGTCATGCTCGTTCCGGTCTGTAATGGGAGAAAGATCGAGGTGCGGGCGCGTAAGGCGCCGCTTTTAAGGGCATTGTCTAGCCAAGACGGCCCCTCTGGGGAAGGGATTTTCGGGCTGGCGGGCATGCTCCACCGGCTTGTGACGACCGGCTTTTTTCAGGTAAGGGTGCATAAATCCGGAGACTTATTCGTTGAACGCGCCGATCCGCCCACAGTCCAGTTTCAAGCTGGAAGACTACCCGTTCCGCCTGGCCGATAACGTCCGCTACGGCGACCTCGATCCCAACAAGCATGTCAACAACGGGGTCTATTCGACCTATTTCGAGACGGCGCGCGTCACGCTGCTGCGCAGCGGCGACCGCGGACTGATGCCGAAGGGCCTGAGCTGGATGCTGGTGCATCTCGCCATCGATTTCCGCGCCGAAATGCACTGGCCTGGAAGCTTCGAGCTGGGGATCGGCGTCTCGAAGCTCGGGCGGACCTCCGCGACCTTCGCGCAGGTGGTGTTCGCGGGCGACGTCTGCACCGCCTCGGCGGAAGCGGTCACGGTTCTGGTGGATGCCACGACCCGCAAACCGACCCCGCTGACGCCCGAGATCATCGAGCGATTTCAGCCCTGGATGCTGCGCGCATAGCGACAACCTGCCCCGCAATTGCTGTTGCCGCCGTGGCGGTTCGCCTCTAAATCTTTGAGGCGAACTTGCGATAACCGGGCCAGTCGTCCGTCATGCTCAGCTTCAACACCGACGATCTCCGTCCACAGGATCGGTTTGACTATTGGTGCGAAGTACGTGCCCGCAATCTTTTCGGCGTGACGATCTCGCTGAAACAGCATGAGCGGCAGAATTTCAGGGGACGGTTTACGGCCGTTCCCGCGGGCGGGGCAATGATCAGCGAGATGCAGGCCTCATCCTACTGGGTGTCGCGCACCGCCGCCGATGTTGCCCGCGCCCCCGGCGACAGTCTTTGCATCTATCAGCAGCTCGGCGGCGCGAGCTGGTTCAACAGCAAGGGCGGCGGCGAGTTCGTGGTGGCGGCGAAAGACATCGCCATCAGCCATACGGACCTGCCCTACCTGACCCGGCCCGCAACCACGCACGGCTTCGATTTGCGCGTTCTGAAAATTCCGTTCACCGGCCGCGAGGATCTCGTTCGCGCGGCGCGAGGTCTGTCGCCGGCGCTGCTGAGCGACAATCCGCGCTTGAAAACCGTCATATCCGCTTCGCTGACAGCACTGGCCGCGGACTGTGCCAGGAATCCCGACAACGATTTCGATCTCGCCGTCGATCACCTCGCGCAGCTCGCACTGCTGGCCCAGGGGCGTGTACGGCACGGCTCACCGGAGAGCCGCGCCGCGCTGCGGTTCGGTTTTCTGCACGCCGCCCGCGATGTCCTCGCGCGCAACATGCATCGCCCCAACCTGACACCGGCGGCGGTAGCGGCCGAACTCGGAATCTCGCCGCGGAAACTGCATCTGCTGTTTGAACCGACGGGCATGTCCTGCGCACGCACGCTGACGGCGATGCGTGCCGCCGAAGCGCTGCGGCTCCTGAGGAATGCACCGATGCAGCCCGTTGCGGAGATCGCGCAGGCGTCCGGGTTCGACAGCTCCGCCACGTTCTACCGCGTGTTCCGCAATGTCTACGGCATCACGCCAGGCGATGCGCGGACCGCAGCCGTCCTCGACTGATCGTCTGCGATGCTGAGTTTCTCCACCGACGACATTCGTCCGCAGGATCGCTTCGACCACTGGTGCGAAGTGCGCGGCAAGAGTCTGTTCGGCGTCACCATCGAACTGGAGCGTGAAAAACGCGCCGACTTCCACGGCCGGTTTTCCGCGACACCGATTGGAAACGCCGTGCTGGCGGAGATGACAGCATCGTCCTACCGCGTCAGCCGCACACCGGCCGACATCGCGCGCGTCTCGAGCGACAGTCTGAGCATCGGATTGCAGATCCGCGGGCCGGGCTGGATGAAGATCAAGGGAGACCGCGTGCATCTGGTGCGCGAAGGCGATGTCACCATCAGCCACTCGAACATGATGTTCGCGGGAACGCCGGAACGATCGGACGGCTTCGATTTCCGCACATTGAAGATTCCGCTCACGAACGATCTCGCGCTCGGCGCGCGGACCCACGATCTCTTTCCTGAACCGCTGATGCAGGGCGCCCGCCTGACCCGGCTGATCAAGGCGACGCTGAGCGCACTGGAGCACGACCCGTTTCAGGCATCGGGCGAGATCGAATCCATCGCCCGGCTTGCCCTGATCGCACGAGGCCGCCTTGCGCAAGGCTCACCCGAAGGCCGCGCCGCGCTGCGTGCCGGATTTCTTCACGCCGCGCGCGAGATCATGATCCGCGATCTGCACCGCCCGGATCTGTCGTCCGCGACGGTCGCCGCCGAACTCGCGATCTCGCTGCGGCAGGTGCATGTGCTGTTCGAGCCGACGGGATTGTCCTTCGCGCGAACGCTGACAGCGATGCGCCTCAAGGAAGCACGCCGGCTGCTCGGCCTCACACCGGCGCGGCAGGTCGCGGACATCGCCTATGCCTGCGGCTTCGACAGCATCGCGACATTCTACCGCGTCTTCCGCAGCGCCTACGGCATGACGCCGGGCGATGTCCGGGCGATGTCTCTCAACGCGTGAACCCTGTGGCACCCGGACCACAGGCCTGAAAAGACTCTCTTTTTGAGCCTTGGGGCCGAGCGTTTGCACGCAATGAGAAGACGGCTTTTTCCCGATTTGTTAGGCCAAGGCCGGTTGGGGAGCCGTCAATGGCTGAGGCTGGACTTTTAACGCGTTCACGATGGCGCGCCGCGCTGCTGGCTGGCACTGCGCTGGCCGCGCTTGCCATTCCGTCCACAGCGCAGGCCGTTGACGGGATGGATGTCCTCACCGGGCTTGCCAGCACTTACGTCTCCCGCCTCGGCGTCAGTCAGACGTTCTGAGATCACACGGCGCGTGTAGCGCGAAAAAGTTTGGCGTTTGCGCGGAGTGAGAAGACGGCCTTTGGCCCTCTTGGTAAAACATGTCCGTTGGAGAGCGTATCGGCGAGGCTTCACGTCACCTTTCATGACGTAAGAATTTGTTGCGCCCGTATTTTTCGCGCTTCCATTTCATCACCAAAAAATTTCTCGCGCCGCCCCCTGTGGCCGCTACGCCACAAGCCGGAAAAGATTCGGATTTTAGGCATCCGGACAGAACGCGTGCGCGCAATGAGAAGACGCCTCCAAATCGATCTGTCACACGTTTCCTGCTGAGACCTCCGCCGCCGGGTTGGCGACGGAGCATGGAGTGATGGGTGGGGCATGGGGTGCGTTGAGAGGATCGCGGCGATCAAACGAGCCGCGTTCGCGCTGTTGGCGGGTGGCCTTCTGGCGGTCTCGGCCACGTCAAGCGCATGGGCATCGGCAGGCTGCGACGCCGTCAACAATGGCGAACTCGACGTCTCCGCGTCCACTTCAACGCCGATGGCCTCGCGTAGCATCACCGGCAAGCGTTTCGCCCCGGGCGATGTGCTGACCGCGACTGCCCGCACCAATGACGGCTCGTTAAACCTGGTCTATCTGGTGTTCGCGGATGGCAGCCAGAGGAGCGTGCAGAGAAACAACCCTCCGAATTTCTCCACCATTACACTCACTGCAGCCGGCAACGAGTCCTCCATCACCGCCTACATCTATAACAATGGCGCAGGCGGCGCCTCGAACTGGATCACGGTCACATGTACGCCCGGCCCGGCCAATGCCAGCCTGACGGAAATCCAGAGCAGCGGAAGTCCGAGCATCGCCGGACAATCGGTGACCTTCACCGCCACCATGACCGGCACCGCATCCAACGGCACTCCGAACGGCACCGTCACCTTCGACTTCGGCGATGGCACAGCGGCAACACCCGTCACGCTCAGCGGCGGTACGGCATCCATCAGTCATACCTATGCGACAGCGGGCAATAAGACCGTGACCGCGAACTATAGCGGCGACAGCACCAACTATGTCGCAAGCTCGGCCAGCATGACGCAGACCGTCAACAAGGTCACCAGTTCGCCTGGTCTGAACATCACGCCGTCGCCCGCTGTCGTGGGCCAGGCGTCAACATTTTCAGTGACGGTCCCTGGCGCGTCGGGGGTGCCGGCTCCGACCGGCACGGCGACGATCAACTTCGGTGACGGTTCATCCAACACAGTTCTCACACTGAGCAGTGGAACCGCCAGCACAACGCATACCTATGCGGCCGCGGGCAACTTCACCGTGAGCCTGACCTATAGCGGCGATACGAACTACGCTAACGCTGCGCCCACTTTTCCGGTGACGGTCAGTGCGGGAACGTCAGGCACCACAATCGGCTCGAGCGCCAATCCGAGTCCGTTCGGACAATCCGTAACCTTCACCGCGACAGTCACCGGCACCAATCCCACCGGCACGGTGCAGTTCTTTGACGGCGCGACGCTGCTCGGGTCCGGAATTGTATCGGCGGGAAGCGCCACCTTCTCGACCTCGGCCCTGTCTGCGGGACCGCATTCCATCACCGCAGTGTATGGTGGCGACACCAACAATAATGGTTCGACATCCTCCGCCCTGTCCCAGACCATCAGCCTGTCCACCACCACGACAACGCTGGCGTCGTCGCAAAATCCAAGCGACGTAGGCAAGCCGGTGACATTCACCGCGAGCGTCACAAGCGGCGCTGGTGCGCCGAACGGCGGCACCGTGACCTTCATGGACGGTGCGACAACGCTCGGCAGCGCCAGCGTGTCTGCAGGCGTCGCAACGCTCACCACGTCCGCGCTGGCGCTGGGTAGCCACACCATCACCGCGAGCTATAGCGGCAGCCCCGGTTTTACGAGCGGCACATCATCGCCGCTGATGCAGTCGATCAACATTCCCGCCGACAGTTTGAAACTCCGCGCGCTGCAAGCCATGGCGACGCCCGTGGTGAGCCAGTTCTCCGGTCAGGCGATCTCCGGTGCGATCGACAATGCCGTCAACGAAGGCTTCGCCGACGATGGCGGATCGCTGGTCAGCCCGAACAACAGCGGCATCCGTTTCAACTTCGCCGCCGACAGCGGCAGTGACGATCCGAAAGCTTCGTCAAAGGTGAGTTCGGCCGCTCCGTTCGGCGCGACCTCGGACAAGTCGCGCGTCAACGACGCTTTCGATGCCCTCGCCTATGCCGGACCGGTCAAGGCCCCGAAGCGTTTCGTCGAACCGCGCGACTGGCTTGGCTGGGCGGAAGTACGCGGCGCAACGCTCGAGCGATGGAGCGCGGCGGGTGCAGGCACGTCGACCCTCTATGGCAACCAGATCAACGTGCTTGCTGGTCTTACGCGCAGGCTTGCGCCGAACTTCCTGATCGGCGCATTCGGTGGCTACGAGACATTCGACTATCGTTCGGATCAGTTGCAGGGCCGCATGAAGGGCGACGGCTGGACGGTCGGCAGCTATCTCGGCTGGAAGATCACCCAGACCATCCGCTTCGATGCCGCGGTCGGATACTCCGGCCTCGGCTATGACGGCACCGCGGGCACTGCCTCCGGCTCATTCACCGGCAATCGCTGGCTGGTATCGGGCGGATTGACCGGCAAGTATGAAACCTACGGCCTGATGATCGAACCGTCGGCGCGCATCTACGCGCTGTGGGAGCACGAGAACGCCTACACCGACACGCTCGGCACGGTTCAAACCGCGCGCGACTTCACCACAGGCCGTGCCAGCGCGGGGCTCCGGCTCGCCTATCCGGTGATGTGGTCGTCGGTCGCCATCGCGCCGTATGTGGGATTGTACGGCGACTATTACTTCAACGGCGACACTGCGGCCGTTCCGCCCGCAAGCCTTGCGACCGTGTCAGCCGCCATCCTCGACGGCTGGTCGGCGCGTGTCGCGAGCGGCGCCAATCTGAAGTTCGCCAACGGTGCGCAGATCTCCGTCGGCGCGGAGCGCGGCGGGCTCGGCAGCAGCAGTGGCGCGGCCCTCTGGACCTATCGCGCCCGCGCGTCAGTGCCGTTCTGAGTTCGGGCCATGCATCCTCTGCCGCCGACGCTCGCGATCGCGCTCCGGCTGACCGGCGCGATCTGGATCTTCGGCATTGTTGCGATGCTGATGCAGGCGGACACGCGAATCGTGGCCGCCGCGTTCGTCGTCGGCCTTGTGACCGCGATTATCGAATGGATTATTGCCCGACAAATTCCGCCTCCGGCTGAGGAGCCGGAGGACGATAGCGAACTTACGCCTGACGCTCGGGCGTCGACACCACAAGTCCGTCGAGTTCGTCGGTCACCTTGATCTGGCAAGACAGCCGCGAGTTCGGCCGCACGTCGTAGCCGAAGTCGAGCATGTCCTCTTCCATCGGCGTCGGCGATCCGACCTTCTCGCGCCAGGCTTCATCGACATACACATGGCACGTCGCACAGGCGCATGCGCCGCCGCACTCGGCTTCGATGCCGGGAATTGCGTTGCGGATCGCGCCTTCCATGACGGTCGCGCCCGCCTCGACGTCGACGGTGCGGGTCGTGCCCGAGTGATCGGTGAAATTGATCTTGACCATATTTGACGTGCTGCCCGGATAATTCAGTTGGAGACGTCCTATAACGGGTCAGTTGGCCAGACGCCAGCACTGCCCGGGGATAAAAGCCGTGCGGAAAAGCCGGTCAGGACCGGTTCAACATCTGGCCGATCGCGGCTCTGGCTTCCTCGACCGCGCGCTGAAGCAGCGTGATCGCGCCTGCAACGTCGCCATCGCTCTTCATGGCGGCTTCGACGCCGAGGGCGGCTTCCGCCACGCGGAATGCGCCGATCGCCCGCGCGGACCCCTTCAGCGTATGCGCCAGCGCGGCCGCGTCCGCCGGGATGGTTTTGAGGCGGGCGACGAGATCGGCGCTCTGGGCCGCGAAAAGCCCGAGAACTTCGGCTTCAAGCGCGGCTTCGCCGAGGGTCATGCGTCCGAGATGCTGGACGTCGATGGCGGAGTCTTCTGGAACGAGCGGTGGTGACGGCATCCAGTTCAACCGCTCCAGGTTAAGTGACATGACCCATCCGAATTGCTGACGGCGCCGGATCGAATCCGGCCGGAAACACCGTCAGGCAATCACACCAATGGTTAATGAAATGTATTAGGTGTCTGCCGCGATTTAGCCATGTTTTCGCCGCCTCGCCGCCTAGAAATACCAAAGTGCTTTTGAAAACTGTTGATTTCTGAAAGCGTTAACCGTGCCGGTGTTAACGATGATTAAAAATCTATTAACCCATCCCATTTCATTCGACCCACCGAGCCAATAGGATGTTTGCGGAAGTGCGGGACAACCGGCGGGACAAATCGGCGAACGTAACTTCGTTTCGTCTACCGGTATCGGGGAACATTCGACGGCGCGCAGCCCTGGCTGCGGTGCCACTTGCGGATGCGTAAAAAATAAAGGCGTGCGGGACACATGGCGAAAAATCCGAAGGTCAAGGATCCAACTGAAGCCGCCCTTTCGGCGATCCAGGAAGCTCTGAACATCGGCGATCTGCCTCCGTCCGACAGCAGTCGGGACAATCTGGCGCGCAATGAACCGTCGCTTGGCGCTGCCAGCCGCGGCGCCGACCTGCGTTCGCCTGTTGCCGACGACCTCGGCGTCCCGAGCTTCGACCGCAGTCCCGCCAATGACGACCGCGAAACCATCGGCGCCATTCTCCAGACCATCCAGAAGGGCCGCCCGCGGCGCAACGCCTATACTGTCGCGACGCTGTTTTCGGGCCTGTGGATCGCAGGCGTCGGCTTCCTTGCGTTCGCTTTCCTGCCCGCACTCGAATCAATCGTCGGCCAGGGCAGCGCCGGTGTGCTGGCGTTGATCGGCCTGATCGCCGTTCTCGTTGCACCGCTGCTGCTGTTCTACTTCATCGCCAACATGGCGTGGCGCAGCCAGGAAATGAGCATGATCGCTCAGTCGATGGCGCAGATGGCCGTCCGCTTCTCGGAGCCCGAGCATGTCGCCAACGGCGCGATCGTGACCGTGGGTCAGGCGATCCGCCGCGAAGTCGCGGCCATGGGTGACGGCGTCGAGCGTGCCGTCGCGCGCGCCGGCGAACTCGAGGCCCTCGTCGCCAACGAAGTCTCCTCGCTGGAGCGTGCCTACAGCGACAACGAAGTGCGCATCCGCGCCCTGCTCCAGGACATCGCGGTTCAGCGCGACAACCTCGTCGGCCAGGCCGAACAGGTCCGCAACGCCATTTCCGGCGTGCAGATCGATCTGCGTCAGGACATTGCCCTGATCAGCGACGCCATCGCATCGCGCGTGGATGAAGTGGCCAGCAGCATCACCGGCGCCCTCGAAGAACGCAGCGAACACATCACCCGCGCGCTCTCCAGCGCCGGCGACAACATGATCATCGCGCTCGGCGAGCGCGGCGGCGACCTGCTCGACCGCCTCGAGGAAGCCAGCACCCAGACCGCCGCCAGCGTGCTCGACGCCAGCGAAAAGCTGACCGCCAGCCTCAACTTCAAGACCGGCCACGTCCACGAGGAATTCGCGGACCTCGCCGACCGCGTCCACGACGCCCTGAACGAACGCCTCGACAAGATGACCGGCGAGTTCGAACAGCGCTCGGCGACCATCGTCGACAGCATCGCCGCCCGCTCGGAGGAAATCGTTGCCAGCGTTGCGGAACGTACCGACAAAATCGTCGAATCGATGAGGGTTTCGAGCGAGTCCCTGCTCTCCGAGCTCGATGTCCGTGGCGCCACGCTCTCCGAGCAGATCGACGAGGCCGGCAATCGCCTTGCCGACCGCGTTCTGTCCAGCGGAGACAAGGCCGGCGAAGCGCTCGACGTCACCATCAATACGCTGGTGGCGAAGGTCGTGAGCCAGACCGAAAGCGCCCACGAGACGCTGAGCAACCAGATCGGCCTGTTCGACGGCATCGTCAAGGAACACGGCAACGAGCTGGCCGAGAAGTTCGCGCGCGACAGCGGCACGCTCGGCGCCCTGATCACCCGCCACATCGCCGAATTCGACCGCACGGTGAAAACCTATGGCGGCGAGATCGTCGAACGCATGGGCGAGCACACCCAGGGCCTCGCCGACAACCTCAAGGCCTATGTCGACACCTTCGACACCCGCGTCACCACGCATCGCGACGAGATTCACAACAAGCTCGATCAGAGCCTCACCGGCTTCAAGACCGCGATCGAAGCCCGGATCGAGAGCCTCGACACGTCCCTGCTCTCCACCGTCAACGCGCTGGACGAGACCGTTGCGAACCGCACCAAGGCTCTCGAGGAAACGTTCGACAGCCGCGCCGCCGCCTTCGGCGACACGGTCAGCAACCGCGCAGCGTCCTTCACCACGGTGATGGATACGCGCACCAGCGCCTTCACCGATGCGATCGACGGCCGCGCCATGGCGTTCACCGAGAAACTCGGCGAGCACACCGCCGAAATCGCCAAGGTGTTCGACACCCGCGCCGCCGAATTCACCGAAACGATCAACGACAAGACCACGGCGTTCAAGGAATCGATCGACTACCGCACCACTGCCTTTACCGATACGATCGACAGCCGCACCACGGCCTTCGCCGATCTCATCGAGGCGCGCACGGCGGCGATCACCGAACGGGTCGACACCGGAGCGGAAGCTTTCGCCACCATCGTCGATGCCCGGACGGCCGCAATCACCGATGCGCTGGAAACCCGCACCGCCGCCTTCGCGGACACCATCGACACCCGCACCGCCGCCTTCGCGGACACCATCGACACCCGCACCGCGGCCTTCGCCGACACCGTCGATACCCGCACCGCATCGCTGGTGCAGACCTTCGACAGCCGCGCCGCGGCCTTCGCGTCGGTGGTCGAAAACCGCGCCGCCTCGATTGCCGAGGCCATGGAGTCGCGCGGCACGCAGGTGATGAATATGCTGACCGGCGGCGTCGACGATATGGCCAGCGCCATGACCGCGCGCATCAAGGACATCCAGGGCAATCTGGAGTTCAACGTCTCCTCCCTCGCTTCGGACATCAGCGCGCGCGTCGCGCAGTTCGAGAACCTGCTCGATACGCGGGTCGAGGCAGCGGCGAACCGCGTCACCACCAGCGGCCAGCATGCCGCCGAGGCGATCGGCTCGCGTTCGGAAGACATGACCCAGGCGATCAAGGCCCGCGTCGAGGAAGCCGAGCGCGCCCTCACCGGCCTGATGTCCAATACCTCGACCACGATCCAGGAAGGCGCCCGCACCGCCCAGCAGTCGCTGATCTCGCTCTCCGGCGACGTCAGCAGCCAGCTCAAGGCGGTTTCCGGTGAAATCACCGGCCAGCTCAAGGCCGTGTCCGGCGAAGTCAGCACCGATCTGAAGACGGTGTCGGGCGAAGTGGGCTCGCAGCTTCGCGGCATCACCAGCGATGTCGGCACCCAGCTGCGGGATATTTCCGGCGAGGTCGGCGCGCATCTTCGCGGCATCTCCGGCGACGTCGGCACCAGCCTCAAGTCGGTCTCCGGCGACCTCGAGCGCTCCATCCAGATGGCCGCGCGCGAAGCCGAGAACACCCTCACCGTCGCATCGACCAGCGCGACCGCGCAGATCAAGTCGGCCTCCGCTGAAATCGAGCGCACCATCGCGGTCTCGACCGACCGCTTCGGCGCGACGCTCAACGGCAAGGTCGAGGCGATCACCGACGGCGTCCGCGAGCAGACCGAGCAGCTTTCGCAGCTGGTCGACACGCGCCGCGGTGCACTGGTCGAAGCCCTCGGCAGCAAGGCCGCGGAAATTTCGTCCACCATCGGCAGCGCCGCGGACTCCGCGCTGAAGTCGATCGAAAATCACGGCGGCGCATTCACCGTCGCGATGATGAACAACTCCTCGGATCTGGCCCGCCAGATCAACACCGCCAGCGAGATCGCGATCGGCGCCGTCAGCAAGTCGCTGAAGGACATCGACCAGACCTCGCGCGCGGCGATCGACCAGTCACGTCAGGTGGCGACGTCGACCATCAACGAGCTGCAGGAGACCTCGAAGATCCTGCGCACCGACACGCTCGCCCTGTTCGAGCGGCTGCGTGAAGGCAACATCCTGCTCCAGGAAGTGCTCACCGGCGCCCACGACAACCTCAACTCGCTCGAGCGCACGCTTGTTACGCGGGTCGCGGAGTTCGTCTCGACGATGAACGATGTCACCAGCCGCAACGGCGACTCCACCAAAACGCTGGAACAGTCGCTCGGGTTGTTCACCGCCAAGACCTCGGGCGCGCTGGAAAGCCTCAACTCGATCTCGTCGCAGTTCGAGAACCACGGCCGCGCCCTCGCCGAGGCCGCGACCCTGATCGAGCGGAGCAACGAGCGTGCCAGCGACTCCGTCGCCGAACGCAACGCCCTGCTGGAATCGCTGGTCTCGACCATCGACCTGCGGACCCACGACCTCGACGAGCGTCTCTCGCGCTTCACCAACCTGCTCGACGACTCGCTCGCCGCGGCCGAAACGCGGGCACGCGACATCGCGCAGATCGTGGCGCAGACCGCGGGCTCCAGCTCGGCTGAGGTCAGCCGCCAGTTCGAAGCGGTCCGCATGGCCGTCGAGGACGAGCGCCGCCAGACCTCCGAAGCCATGGCCGAACTGTACGATCAGGGCACCCGCGAGGCGGAGAACATGTTCCGCCAGGCCGCAGACAAGTTTGCGACCATCGTGCACGGCATGAAGCAGATGGCCTCCGAGCTGCACGGCGAACTCGACGCCACCCGCGCCGAACTGCGCCGCGGCGTTCTCGAAGTGCCGCAGGAAGCGGCCGAGAGCACCGCGCAGATGCGCAAGGTGATCGTCGACCAGATCGAAGCGCTGGCCGAGCTGAACCGCATCGTCGCCCGCCACGGCAAGGGCCTCGACGTTGCGCCGACCACCCGCACCGTCTATCGCGAGGAAGAAACCGTGATGGCGACAGCCGGCGGCCGCGCCGAGACCGCCTCGCGCCCTGCGCCGCGTCCGCGCGACGTTGCCAGCGCATCCAGCCTGCCCGCGCCGGAGTTCGGCCCGGCCAGCCCTGCGCCGCGCCGCACCGAAGCGCCCCCGGTCTCCCCGGTCGGCAATGGCGGCAACAATGACGGCTGGCTGTCCGATCTGCTGAACCGTTCGGACAACGACGACGGCGCACGCGGCCGTGCCGCGCCGTCCGCTCCGCGTCAGTCCGCAAACCCGCTTGAAGCGCTGTCGCTCGACATCGCCCGGCTGGTGGACCGCGAACTCGCGGCTGAAATGTGGGATCGCTATCAGCGCGGCGAACGCAAGGCGTTCTCCAAGCGGCTCTACACACCGGCCGGCCAGAAGGCGTTCGACGAGGTCGCCCGCAAGTATCGCGCCGACCGCAACTTCAAGCAGACGGTGGACCGTTACATCAACGAGTTCGAACGCCTGCTCGACGAAGTCTCGCGCGACGAACGCGGACCGGCGGCCCTGCGCAGCCATCTCGTCTCGGAAACGGGCCTCGTCTACACCCTGCTCGCTCACGCAGCGGGCCGGCTGGGGTAAGGTTCACGTTTTTCCAAGGCGCAGCAAAAATCAAAAAGCGGAGGCTCTCGCCTCCGCTTTTTCTTTTGGGCATGTATCGCCACGCTCGTCATTGCGAGCGAAGCGAAGCAATCCATCTGCCTCGTGCTTTTATCAGCAAAAAAATGGATTGCTTCGTCGCTTCGCTCCTCGCAATGACGGTGGCTGCAACATTTCGTGATGGGGATACGCGTCCCCGTGCTCTGAAGCGCGCTTAAGTTCGCCCTGTCCTGTTCGTGAGGGGCGCTTCTCGAGGGCGCTTTGAAGCGGAGCGGGATGCGGCGCCTGCGCGCGTGTCTCGCACACACGCGTCCGGGAGGCTGGGGTCACCGTCCGGGCCAACTACGTGGCTCTGCCGTTCGCCGGCTGGACGCGGAGCGGACGAAGGCGGCGAAAGCCGTCCGGATCAGGGGTCGAGTAACCTCCCCCGTCCGCACCCGGAAGTACGGTCCCCTCGCCCAAAATCGCCGCAATGGAGCGCCGCAAGGCGATGCGCTTTCGGACCTCACATCGCCTCGCACGCGATGCCGGGAGCGAAACGAACACAAGGTGCGCCTCGCGGCGCTCCATGCCCCTCATTGTTTGGGGCAACTAACAGATCAACTCGCGATCAATCGCGAGAGCGAATGCGCACGCCTTTCGTTGGCGCGGGTGGGGCGAGCCCCACACGCGCATGCTGTTTGAAAATTGAATCGGAAAATTGAAGTGGCGCACGCTGTCGCCTCAACGCCACTCGCCGCAAGCGGGCGAGGTAAGCCGCCTTACCGCTGCCGCGCGCGGGCGTCGGCGGGACTTCGGACCGGGGTTGGAGCCGGAGGCGGCGGAGCCGGTGCAGCGTCCTTCTGCCCCGCGCCGAACAGCACGCGGGTCGGGTTGCGGTCGAAGTTGTTCACCGCGCGGCTGATGTCGGCGAGCGTGCGGCGGCCGTCGATGATCAGGCCGGCGGAGCGCTTGTCGAGATTGTCGGCCAGTTCGCGGAACGATTTCGCAGCGGCCTGCAATTCGCCCTTCTCGCCCATCAGGCCATCGACGCCGGCCATGATGCTGTCGATGCGGGCGGAGTTGGCGGCAAGACTCTTCGAGAACACCTCGATGTTGGTCATGCTGTTGTGCAGGGTCTCCTGGTTTTCAAGAACCAGCTTGTTGACGTTCTGAAGCACGCCGCGCACCGCTTCGCCGATATCCTGGATCGCGTTGGGGTCAGCCGTCAGCGTCGGCACGCCGTCCTCGGCGACCGGCACGCCACCCGCCTCGATCGAGCCGCCCTTGAGCGACACCGACGACACACCGGTGAGACCTGCAAACTCAAGGCCGACCAGCGAGTCCTTGCGGATCGGAGCGTTCTTGTCGACGTTGGCGATCACGACCACGCGCTTGGGGTCGTCGAGCTTGATGGAGGTGACTTCACCGATCTTGATGCCGTTGAAGTTGACGTTGCCGCCGGTGCGCAAGCCGGAGGCCGCGCCCTCGAACACGATGCGCAGCGGAACGCGCTGGGCGGCCGCGCCGAGGTTCTGGAACCAGAACACAAAGCCAAACGCCGCGGCGACCACCGCGAGCGTGAACGCCCCGATCAGGACGAAATTTGCCTTTGTTTCCATCGACTTAACTCCAAATACGCAAACTCATTACGCGATCACGGCCCGGGCGCGATTGCCATGAAAATAGGCCCGCAGCCAGGGATGCTGCGAGGCCAGCATGTCATCCATCGTGCCTACCAGGAGAACCTTGCGATCCCCTAACACTGCAATCCGGTTGCAGGCCGTTTTAAGGCTGTCGAGATCATGGGTTACCATGAAAACGGTCAGTCCCAAAGTGCGCTGCAATGTCATCACAAGCTGATCGAAATCGCCGGCGCTGATCGGGTCGAGACCTGAGGTCGGCTCGTCGAGGAACACGATCTCCGGATCGAGCGCCAGCGCGCGGGCCAGCGCCACGCGCTTGATCATGCCGCCCGACAGTTCCGACGGGAACCTGTCGGCGACTTCCGGCTTGAGGCCGACCATCGCGAGCTTGGCGATAGCGATTTCATCGAGCAGCCGCTCGGACACGTTCATGAATTCGCGCACAGGGAACTGGATGTTCTGCTTCACACTGAGCGAGGAGAACAGCGCGCCGTGCTGGAACAGCACGCCCCAGCGGCGCTCGACCGCGCGGCGCTGATCCTCGCTGGCCTTGCCCATGTCGACGCCAAACACTTCGATGGTGCCGGCAAGCTTCGGGATCAGGCCAATGATGGTGCGGGTCAGAACGGACTTGCCCGCGCCCGATGCGCCGACAAAGCCGAGGATTTCGCCGCGCCGGACATCGAGGTCGAGATGATCGAGAATGAGGTTCTCGTTCAGCTTCACCGTGAGATCGCGCACCCGGATGATGTGATCGTCGAAGTTCCCCGCCATCATCCAATCCTAAATATTGATCGTTGCGAAGAAGATCGCGAACAGGCCATCCATGACGATGACGAAGAAGATCGACTTCACCACCGAGGCCGTGGTGTGCTGGCCGAGCGACTCCGCGCTGCCTTTCACCGCCGCGCCCTCGACGCAGGCCACGATGCCGATCACCAGCGCCATGAACGGCGCCTTCACCATGCCCACTGTGAAATGATTGATGGAGATGGCTTCCTTCAGACGAACCAGAAACGCGTCGGGCTGTACGCCGCCGTAACCCCAGGCGACGAGCCCGCCGCCGTAAAGCGCAGCCATCGCGCCAAGGAATGCGAGAATGGGCATGGCGATGATCAGCGCGACGATCCGCGGCAGGATCAAAACCTCAGTGGGATCGAAGCCCATGGTGCGCAGCGCATCGACTTCCTCGCGCATCCGCATCGAGCCGAGCTCCGCCGTGTAGGCGCTGCCCGAGCGGCCCGCGACCATGATCGCTACCAGCAGCACGCCGAGTTCGCGCAGCACCAGTACGCCGAGCATGTCGACCACGAACACGTCGGCGCCGAACTTGCGGAAATGGAAGATGCCCTGCTGGGCGATAATGCAGCCGATCAGGAAGGTGATGAGCACCACGATCGGCACCGCGCGCCAGCACACCTGTTCGAGGTGATGGATCATCGAGGTGAAACGGAAGCTGGTCGGATGCCGGATCACCCGGAACATCGCATTGAGGATCGCGCCCAGCATGCCGATCAGGCCGACCAGCGTGCCGCCGACATCGACGACGCTGCGGCCGATGCCGTCCAGCATGCCAAGCAGGGTTTGCCGCGGCCGCTTGTGCACGACGCCGGCTTTGACCTGACGCACTTCGTTCACGAGGCTCGCGTAGTTCGCGGACAGGCCGGCCACATTGGGCTCGACGCCGCCCTGGGTCAGGCTGCGGCGCAGCCGTTCGATCAGCCAGGCCCCGAACGTATCGAGGCTGGAGACCTGCGAGACGTCGATCACGATATTGTCCGGCCGGTTCTTGAGCCGTTCGGTGTCTTCAATGATCTTTTCGAGGTCAGGCGCGTGATGGACCGTCCATTGGCCAGCCGCACGCAGCGCGAGACCGGCGCCGACGGGTATCTGCTCCAATGTCGGATTGCCGTTCAAGCCCAACTCCTGTGCCGGTTGATCAAGCAACCTATCACGATGCCAACGAACTGTACGGGGATGTGACTAAGAGCCATAAATGACGTATCTGGGCAAGCCCGCCCTCACGAAAATCGATTTCACAAATGATGCCATCGCTGACACTCGCCGCCCGGATCGAGCGCTGGCCTATTGCCGGCGGCTTCACCATCAGCCGGGGCGCCAAGACAGAAGCCGTTGTGATTGTGGCCGAGGTAAGTCGCCAAGCCCCCAACGGTAAGGCCATTGTCGGGCGCGGCGAGTGCGTTCCCTATGCCCGTTATGGCGAGACGCCGGAGGGAACACTGGAGGCCATCCTCGCCATGCAGGGCGCGCTCGATGGCGGGCTGGACCGGTTAGGGCTGCAAGGGGAGATGCGTGCAGGCGCCGCCCGCAACGCGCTCGACTGCGCCCTGTGGGACCTTGAGGCGAAGGTGGCGGAAAAGCGCATCTGGGAGCTCCTTGGCCTCTCCGCGCCGCGCCCGCTGACCACGGCCTATACGATCTCGCTGGGGACACCTGAGACCATGGCGGAAGCAACCGCCAAGGCTGCCCGCCGCCCGCTGCTCAAGATCAAGCTCGGGGGCGACGGCGACGAGGCCCGGATCGCCGCCGTACGGAAGGCTGCGCCGGACGCCGAACTGATCGTCGATGCCAACGAGGCCTGGACCGACGGTAACCTGGAACGGCATCTCGCGGCCTGCGCCGCTGCCGGGGTGACGATGATCGAGCAGCCCCTGCCCGCCGGACAGGATCAGGCGCTGGCCAGGATCAAGCGGCCTGTCTCGGTCTGCGCCGATGAAAGCGTGCACGACCGCGCGTCGCTGGAAGGCCTACGGGAACGCTACGACGCCATCAATATCAAGCTCGACAAGACCGGCGGACTCACCGAGGCGCTGGTGATGGCCGAGTCCGCCAAGGCACTGGGGTTCGATCTGATGGTCGGCTGCATGGTCGCCACCTCGCTGGCGATGGCGCCCGCGTTGACGATCGCGCAGGGTGCGCGGGTGGTCGATCTCGACGGGCCGTTGCTGCTGGCCAGGGATCGCGATGACGGGCTGCGCTATGACGGCAGCACGGTCTATCCGCCCGGTGCAGAACTCTGGGGTTAGTCCGTCACCGCGTGGTGCGCATCGAGCCGCCGGCGTGCGGCGACCATAATGAGCCCACCGGAGAACGCCATCACGGCCATGGCGTAATAGACGCCCTCGCCGACTCGCGCATAGATCAAACCGGACAGCATCATGGTCAGGCTGGTCACCGCCCCCTGCGAGGCCACCATATAGCCCTGCGCGCTTGCGAGCATGTGATGCGGCACGTTGCGAACCATCAAGGCGACGGTGCCGACCTGCGTGATCCCAAAGGTCAGCCCGTGCATCACCTGCACCGCCGTGAGCAACTCGATCCGCGGCTCTTGCGCGGTGATAGCCCAGCGCACCACCGCGCTGACGGCACCGATCAGGACCATGACCGTTGGCGATAACGCGAGACGCGGCGAAATCGCGAACACGACGATCTCAGCGACCACCCCGAGCGACCACAGCGCCGCGATGGCGAATCCGCCAAATCCGGCATTCTGCCAGGTGATCGAGGAAAACGCGTAATAGGCGGCGTGGCTGCCCTGGATCAGGGCCGAGGCACCAATGATGGCGAGGAACAGCGGCTTCCGTAACAGGCCGCTGGCTCGCCCCTGCGGTGCGGTGCCGGCCGGCGGCGCATCCAGCGGGACAATGCCGAGACCAACAACGGCACTGAGAAGCGCGACTGCAACGATGATCCAGATCAGATTCTGCGGATCGATCACCTTGAACAGAAGGCCCGCAATCATCGCGAACACCACGAACGACGCAGACCCCCACAACCGCATCTGCGCGTAGTCGAGCCCGTGACGTGTGACGCCCTTTAGCGCGTAACCGTCCGTCAGCGGACTGAGCGGCGTCCAGAGGCAGGCGATAATGGCGTACACGATCAGGATGGTGAGCGGGTCGCGAAGCAGCCCCAGGATGGCAAAGCCAACGGCCGTGATGAACGCAAGCGCGATCATGGTCCCGCGCAGGATCTGGCGCTGCTCGGCCGCCGCTGTCACAAACGGCAAGACGGTAAAGCGGGAGAGCGATGGCGCGGCCGTGATGAATCCGATCCAGGACACGTCGACGCCGATCGCCTTCAGCCAGACCGGGAAGAACGGCAGGTGGACACCGATGATGCCGAAAGTCGAGGCGTAAAACAGGCTGATCCGCACGGCAAATCGGCGGGCGATGGATTGCCCGGCCGGGTGCTTTTGTGATTCGCTGGTGAGCAAGGGAATTGCGATTCGCTGCGGTTCGTGGTGATCGTTATCTAGCGCGTGTTCGGTGTATCTGGACATCGCTTTTGCGTGTGGATCGCGTCACCGCGTTTCTGTTCTACAGGTTTCTGTTTCACGGGTTTTCATGGCCAACGAAGCCTTCGCCCTGTCGCCGATCTCATCCCGCGCCGCGTCGCCGACCGACGCGGACTTCGAGGCTATTCGCGAGGCGTTTCTGGAGACCGCGCGCGGCCGCTGGTTTCTGGACGAATACACACGGCGCAACCGCAACGCCGACACCGCGATGGTGCTTGAAGCCGTCGCCCGCATCGAAAGCTCGCTCGCTGCCCAGAAAGAAGAACAGCGACAGCAGGCCGCTGTTGAAATTCCGCCGGTTGAACCGCCATCGAACGAGTTACCTGAGGCAATGGCCGCGGTCCGCGCCATCGTAGCCGCGGCCCGCGAAAGCGTGTCCGCGAGCCTGTCCGGTAGCGTGTTCGAGGAATCCCTCGCGCCGTCGCGCAAGTGTGCGCGGGTGATCCGCGAGATCGCCTGGGGGCTGCGCGAATCCGGTGCGGATGGACGAATCTGCTTTTTGCTCGAGTCGCAGGTCGATGCGATCAACGCCGCCTGCGATCACGTTGCAGCGGGCGGCATTCGGGACGGCGTGTTGCAAGCCTTCGATCAGGCTGCGCGCGAGATCGATGCCATTGCCCCCTCCACCATCGCGCCGCAGTGCGAGGCTGAATCCGTTGCGGCACCCCACGTCGCCGATACGGCCGCTATCGAGGCCTCCGATGAGGTGCAGATTGCCGCTGCCGATGAGGAATTGTTCGACGTAGCGGCCGTGTCTGAGGCTTCGTCCCCGGAGATGGCGACAGAAGCGGTGCTGCTGGTGGAAGAAAGCCTGCCGGTCGAGCTGGCAATTCCGGCGGAGGCGATCGAGGCGTCCGAGCCGGCGATGGCCATACAGTTGGAAATCCTGCCGGAAGCGCCCGAGCCGGCTCTGGAGATTGTGCCCGAGATCGCGATGACCGCGCCGGCATCGCTTGGTGAGAGCCTGATCGCCAGCGGAATTATCGCAAGGCCCGCGACGCCGCGCAGCGATCCGCTGGCGCCGATCCGGCGAATGAGCCAGGCCGAGAAAGTAGCCTTTTTTAGCTAAAGGCGAAGTTGTGACGGTCTTCGCCGCAAAAGGCGGGCAAAAGGCCGGATTGTGGCGCCTACTGAATCAGCTTCGCGTAGAGGTCCGCATCGACATTGCCGCCGGACAGGACGATGGCAACGGTCTTGCCTTTGGCGTTGAGGTATCCCGCAAGAAGCGCCGCCAGCGCGACCGCGCCGCCCGGCTCGACGACGAGTTTCAGTTCGCGAAACGCGAAGCCCACTGCCTTTGCGACTTCATCGTCTGTCACCGTGACGCCCTGCGCACCGAGCTTCTGATTGACCGCGAATGTGATCTCGCCGGGAATGGAAGCCATCAGCGCGTCGCAGATGGTGCGGCCCACCGCGCGGTGCGGCTCGCGATGCCCGGCCGCGAACGAACGCGCGTGATCGTCAAAGCCATGAGGCTCGACAGTGACCAGCCCCGCATCGGGAAACTTCGCTCTGGTTGCGAGCGCGATGCCTGCCATCAGCCCGCCGCCGGATGCCGGCGCGGATACGATGTCCGGTGCGACACCAAGCGCCGACAAATCCTCCGCAATCTCGCGGCCCACGGTGCCCTGCCCCGCAATCACCCACGGATCGTCGTAAGGAGGAACGACAGTCGCGCCGCGCTTGCTCGCGAGATCGCGAGCGATGGCATCGCGGTCTTCCTTGTCGCGGTCATAGGGAATGACCTCAGCACCGTAACTCTTGGTCCGCTCGATCTTGGACACTGGCGCATCGGACGGCATCACGATCGTTGCCGGCATGCCGAGAATCTGTGCCGCAGCCGCGACGCCCTGCGCATGGTTGCCGGATGAGAACGCGACGACACCGGCTTTGCGCGCCGCCTCCGGAATGGAAGACAATTTGTTGAAAGCGCCGCGAAACTTGAAAGAACCCGTTCGCTGCAACACCTCGGGCTTCAGAAACACGCGCGCGCCGACGAGCGCATCAAGCGCCGGCGACGAGATGAGACGGGTTCGCACCGCGACGGGCGCCAGAACACGCGCGGCGGCTTCGACATCGGCGTTGGTGGGGAGAGCAGGTTCGGTCATGGCGCATGTATAGCGCCCTCACCTGTCCCGGCAAGGTCATGCGGACGCGGCCGCCATGGGCGATCAGGCGGTTGGCAGGGATTCCGAGGTCAGCCGGAGCCGGCGGGCAAGACGGCGACGCCAGCGGCGCTTGACCTGCGGCGGACGCTCCCGCGTCACGTTGTCGATAAAGGCCTGCGCGCATGCGCCCCAGCTTCGGGATGCCGCGAATTCGCGGCAGATATCGCGCGGGATATTCAAGGCCGCCAGACATGCCGCCTGCAGATCATTGTTCAGCACACCGACCGGCGCGTCGCCGATCACATCGAGCGGGCCGGACACCGGCAGCGCCGCGACAGGCACACCGCTGGCGAGCGCTTCGAGCAGGACCAGACCGAAGGTATCGGTCTTGCTCGGAAACACGAACACATCCGCGGCGGAATACGTCTCGGCAAGCGCTTCACCCTGCATGGTGCCAAGGAACACGGCGTCAGGATATTTGCGCTCAAGCTCGGCCTTGGCCGGGCCATCACCGACCACGACCTTGGTGCCGGGCAGATCGAGATCCAGAAACGCCTCGAGGTTCTTCTCGACCGCGACACGACCGACCGACAGGAATATCGGGCGCGGCAGAGCGAGATCGAAATCGCGCGGCCGGAACAACTCTGCGTCAACACCGCGCGACCACAGCACCACATTGCGGAAGCCGCGCCCGCGCAGTTCATCTGCAAGCGCGGGCGTCGCCGCCATCACGGCATCGCTCGTTCCGTGGAAGAAGCGAAGCGCGGCCCAGACCCAAGATTCAGGGATCGGAAAACGCGCAGAGACATATTCGGGGAAGCGGGTGTGGAAACTCGTGGTGAACGGCACCTTGTTCTTCTGGCAATAACGCCGCACCAGAATCCCGATCGGTCCTTCGGTCGCGATATGGATGTAGTCGGGCTGCGCCTCTTCGATCATGCCTGCAATCTTGCCGGGCCGCGGCAATGCGACGTGCAGGTCGGCGTAGCTCGGCAGCGAGATCGTGCGAAAAGATTCCGGCGTCAGGAATTTGACGTCGACGCCCATCGACGCGGCGGCTTCCGCCATCTTGGTCAACGTGCGAACAACGCCGTTGACCTGCGGGTGCCACGCGTCGGTCGCGACCAGGATACGCATCAGGCGGCCTGCGCCGTGACGCGCGGTGCGGGCTGCGGCCGGCGCACCGGGTCGGTCCAGGTCAGGATTTCAAAGCGGCCATCTTCGTGCTCGACAAGCGCCGTGCAGCTCTCGACCCAGTCGCCGCAGTTCATGTAGCGGATGCCGTTCTCGTCCCGGATCGTCGCGTAGTGAATGTGCCCGCAGATCACGCCGTCCGCGCCGTGGCGCTTTGCTTCGCCCGCCAGCGTCTGTTCGAACGCGCCGATGTAGTTGACGGCGTTCTTCACCTTCAGCTTGGCCCATTGCGACAGCGACCAGTAAGGCCGGCCGAACAGCTTGCGGAACGCATTGACCATGCGATTCATCTGAATCGCAAAATCGTAGGCCCGATCGCCGAGATGCGCGAGCCATCGCGCGTTCTGCACGACAAGATCAAAGATATCGCCGTGAATAACGAGATACTTCTTGCCGTCCGCACCTTCATGAATCGCGGTCTCGACAACTTCGACGCCGCCGAAATGCGTGCCGTAATACGAGCGCAGGAATTCGTCGTGATTGCCGGGGATGTAGATGACCTTGGCGCCCTTGCGGACCCTGCGCAGCATCTTCTGCACAAAGTCGTTGTGGGATTGCGGCCAGTGCCAGTTCGATTTCAGCGCCCAACCGTCGATGATGTCGCCGACCAGATAGATGGTATCGGCGTCATGGCAGCGCAGAAAATCAAGAAGGCGGTCGGCTTGCGAGCCGCGGGCTCCGAGATGGACGTCGGAGATAAACAACGTGCGAAAGAGCCGTTCTGGACTACTGTCGCTCATAGCCTGTCTTTCCATGGGCGAGCGCTTATCAGAATCGCATGACAGTCCGATGACGGACTAGGCAGCCTGCGAGCTGACAGTTCGCTCGAAACAAACAAGTGTGTAGATGCCGAACGGCGCAACTTTGCGCCGCTCGACGAGGGTCGTGCCTGCGTTTGATTGCGCCCATGCCTGAAGGCGCGCGAACGGAAATTCAGGCCGCAGGCCGAGCGCACGGGTTTTCTGCGCCGCCCAGCGCTCGACAGCCGCCGCGACGCCGACTTCCGAATAGAGATGATTAACGAGGATGATGCGGCCGCCGGGCTTCACGACGCGGTGGCACTCGGACAGCACCTGCTCCGGATTGGCGACCAGCGTGATTACGAACTGCGCCACGACGCAGTCGAACGTCGCATCGCCGAAGGTCATGTGATGGGCGTCCATCTGGTGGACCGCCTTGACGAACGGATACTTGCCGCTCGCCATCTTCGCGCGTGCCTTCTCCAGCATCGGCGCGCTCATATCGATGCCGGTGATCTCGGTGCTGCTGTCGTAGTCGTCGAACGACAGGCCGGTGCCGACACCCACTTCCAGAATTTTCCCGCCGATGGCCCGCGCGGCGGCGGCGGCTGCACGCCGGCCTTTCACCATGACCGGACCGCAGACCGCATCGTAGATCGGCGCCCAGCGGGCATAGGCGGTTTCAACAACGGATTTGTCGAGATCGGTCGAGCTCATCTTGGTTCCAATAAGCGTTCTGAAGAATCAGATTTTGTTTCGCTTAATGGCGATTAGCAGCGGAGTACGACAAACAGGCGACAAACGCGTCAGGTTGTCGCGTGCTCTGAGCCGTTCGCAACCTCATCTCCAGGCGCGATGTACTCCCTCTCCCCCGTGGGGAGAGGGTTGGGGTGAGGGGGTCGGTAAATCGAGAGATTCTACGCCCTCAACCGCCCATCTTCGCTCGCTGCGCGAGCTTCGCCGGACGACCTCTCCCCACGGGAGAGGTGAAGGGAGCCACTCTCAGGCTTCGCGATCAATCGAACGCATGAAAGTGGTGGATGGGCCCGTGGCCATGACCCACGTCGAGCCGGTCGGCTGCAGCGATGGCGGCACTGACATAAGCCTTGGCGTCGCGAACCGCGGTTTCAAGATCGCGCCCTTTGGCCAATCCCGCAGCAATGGCCGACGACAAGGAGCAGCCGGTGCCGTGCGTGTTGCCGGTGGCGATGCGCGGCGCAGCGAGCCGGATCACGGCGCTCGCATCGATCAGATAATCCGTGCTCTCCGGTCCATGCCCGTGACCGCCCTTGATCAGAACAGCCGGACATCCCATGGCGAGCAATCGCCTGCCCTGCTGTTCGATATCCTGCCCGCTCTCTGCGATGCTCTCGTTCAGCAGCGCGGCGGCCTCCGGCAGGTTCGGCGTAATCAGGCTCGCGCGGGGAAACAGCTTTGTCCGCAGAGCATCGATGGCATCTGGCGACAGCAGCCGGTCACCTGACGTCGCGACCATGACCGGATCGACAACGACGTGTTTCGGCGCCCAGCGGCCGAGACCGGCCACGATGGCTTCGATCGCTTCCCGGCGCGCGACCATACCTATCTTGACGGCCTTGACGTCGAGATCGCTGAACACCGCATCGATCTGCGCTGTGATGAAATCCGCCGGCACATCATGAATGCCGGTGACGCCCGTTGTGTTCTGCGCCGTCAGCGCGGTGATCGCGGACGCGCCGTAAACGCCGCACGCCGCGAACGTCTTGAGGTCGGCCTGAATCCCGGCGCCGCCGCTCGAATCCGAACCGGCAATGGTGAGCGCAATCGGTATGCTCATGGCTCTCTCATCATTCGACCGAACTCTCAGCGGCCTGCATCAAGGCTCTAGATCATTTTGACTGGGGAGAGAAGCATTGCCACGCAGGCAATCTGCTCCCTCTCCCCGCCGGGGAGAGGGTTGGGGTGAGGGGGTTCGATATGATGAGGGATTCTACGCCCTCACCCGGCTCGCTTCGCTCGCCGCCCTCTCCCCACGGGAGAGGTGAAGCAAGAAGAAACGTCCGGCAACCCGCCTTGCCACGAGGATCGGATTTGGCTCTATTGCGCTCCAAGAGCCAATATTGCCCTGCCGGAGACACAGCGATGGTGCCCTTCTTTGTCCAGATCAAATGCAAGCTGGGCCAGTCCTATACGGTCGCAAACGCTATTGCCGAGGCAGAGATCGCGTCGGAAATCTACTCGACTGCGGGCGATTACGATCTGCTGGTCAAGTTCTACGTCGACAGCGGGACCGACATCGGCCATTTCGTGAACGAGAAGCTGCAGGTCATCCCCGGCATCCAGGACACCTACACCATCATCACGTTCAAGGCCTTCGGAACGTAAGTGGTCAGGCCGGCTCTTCAGGCGGCCTTGGCCTCGTCGGACACCGGCGCGTCCGGGTTCTCTTCATCGTCCGCCATGGTGGCGATCGCCGCGACCGGCGTATCGCGCAGCCGTTTCAGCCCGAGATAACGTTCGCGCAGGATGACGAAAATTCCGGCGCCGGCGACAACGATCGCGCCGATCACGACATAGAGCGTCGGCACTTCACCGAAGAACCAGTAGCCGAGCAGGAATGCCCACAGCATGGCCGTGTAATCGAACGGCGCCAGAAACGATGCCGGTGCGAACCGATAACTGTCCGTGAAGAAAATCTGGCCGAGCCCGCCCGCGATGCCGATCCCGGCGAGGATCGCAACATCCTGCCAGGTGGCCGGCATGCGCCAGCCGAACGGCGCGGTCAGCAGCGACACCAGCAACACCAGAAGCGTCATGAAGATCACGATGGACGACGTCGTCTCGGTCGCCGTCAGGCGACGGATCTGGATCGACGCCCCGCCTGCGGTGAATGCGTTGGTCAGCGCGAACAGAATTCCAACGATCATTGACGCCGTCAGCGCGGCGTGATCGCGGAAGTAAGGCATCAGCATCAGGATCACGCCGCAGAAGCCGAAGGCGACGGCGGACCAGCGATAGGCGTGAACCTTTTCCTTCAGGAACACCGCCGCGAAGATCACCGTGATGAGCGGCGACGCGAACGCGATGGCGGTGAAGTCGGCAATCGGAATCCGGGCCAGCGCGGCGAAGGTGGCAAACGTGCCGACCACGCTGAAGACACCGCGCAGGAGATGATCGGACGGCCGCTCGGTCCGAAGCGCCCCCTTGAGCTGTCCGCGCCAGCCGAAGACGACAAGAATCGGGATCAGCGCAAACACTGAACGGAAGAACGCGACCTGACCTTCCGGATAGGCCCCGGCCAGATAACGGACCTGGGCGCCCATCACCGCGAACATCAATGTGCTGGCGACCTTGAACGAAACGGCTTTGACGATATTCATGGAAAAAGTCGAGATTCCTGCGGCAATTCCGGGCCGACAAAGCACGGGGTGGCGATCCGGGAAACCCCGCTCCCAACATGGCTTTTGGCCGGGGTATGCAGGGCTCTTTCCGCCCCGAACTGACCCCGCCTCAGGTCTTCTTCTTGGGCCGCACCGGCCCGTCCACCGCCGGCAGGGACTTGATGTAAGCCGCCATCGCCGCGAGATCCTCCTCGCTCAACTGCGATGTGTTCTTGATCACGCGCGCCATTGAGCCGCCCGCGGTGTCGCCGCTGGGCAATTCGCCGGTCTTGAGGAACCAGGCGAGTTCCTTCTCGCTCCAGTCCTTGAGGCCCTTCTGGGTAATGTTGGGCACCCAGCCCTCGCCTTCGGGATTCGGGCCTCCGGCGAAGCGCTGCGAGGACACAATGCCTCCGAGGAAATTGCGAGGGCTGTGGCACTCGGCGCAGTGGCCCAGTCCGTTGACCAGGTACGCGCCGCGATTCCACGCCGCTGACTGCTTCGGGTCTGGCGCGAACGGCTTGTCGTCCATGAACAGGAATTTCCATCCGCCTATGAGGCGGCGGACGTTGAACGGAAAATTCACATCGTGAGAACGCGGGCGCCCGGACAGCGGCGGCAAGGTTTTGATATAGGCGAACAGGTCGCGGATGTCGTTGTCGGTGGCGTGCGTATACGACCCATACGGAAACGATGGATAGTAGTGCTCTCCGTTTGGCGAGGTGCCGTGCTTCACGGCCGTGACGAAATTCGCCTCGCTCCAGCTACCGATCCCGTTCTGCTTGTGCGGCGAAATGTTCGGCGCATAGAAAGTGCCGAACGGAGATGGAATAGCCAGCCCGCCGCCGAGCATGGTGCGCGGCTCGCCCACCACTGCATGGCATGACGCACAGCCCCCGGCGTTGAAGACGGCCTGTCCGTTGGCGATGTTTGGCGAATAGGCCGGCAACGCCTCGGCGGAAACCACAGCCGGAACGGTGACGAACCAGAAAACTCCCAGACCGGCAGCGAGCGCAACGATCGCCAGCAGGAAAAGCTTCCGAAACATAAGTGCCCCCAGAGAAAACGGCAGGAACTAAACGGCCTCGGCCAGTGTTCAATCGGTATTGGAAAGCCAAAAACTAAGGGAGAAAACGATGAACAGCAAAGCAATTGCGCGTGGAGTCCTTGCCATCGGCGCTTGCGTCGCACTCAGCGGGCCGGCTTTCGCCGAGAAAATCAGCATGAAGGCCAATCTGACCAGTGCCGCCGAGGTACCTGCCAACACCAGCCCCGGCAAGGGCACAGCGGACGTGACCTACGATACCGCAAGCAAGATGCTGACCTGGAAGACGACCTATTCCGGCCTCACCGGGCCCGCCACCATGGCGCATTTTCATGGCCCCGCCGAAGCCGGCAAGAACGCTCCCGTCATGATCCCGTTCAAGGACGCCGCAAGCGGAGCCGAAGGCAGCGCGACCCTGACCGATGCGCAGGCCGCTGATCTGATGGCTGGAAAGCTGTACATCAACGTCCACACCGCAGCGAATCCAGGCGGCGAAATTCGCGGGCAGGTCACGAAGTAGTTTCGCAGCCGAGATCTTACCGGATAACAAAAGGGGCGGATCGCTTGAATGCGACCGCCCCGTGATCATTGGCCTGAACTGGATGAAATCAAGCCGTCACTTCAGCTTGACCCGGTAGGTTTCGTGACAATCGTTGCACCGGTCGTTGATGGTGGTGTAAGCCGCCTTCAGACTATCCGCATCCTTGATCTTGCCCTTGGCATCCGCAATGGCCTTGGCAACCGGAGGAATTTTCGATTCGAAATCCGCCTTGTTCTGCCAGATTTTTTGCGACGATCCATAGTCCGCACCGAAAACATCTTCCTTCGGATTCACCGCAAAAACATTCGCAATCTTTCCGACATTCTCTTCGAGTTGAACCAGTGCGGCATCGATAGCCGCCTGATCGTAGGCGGACTGGCCTCTCACCGTGCGGCCGAGCACCCCATACATCGGTCTCGCCAGTGTCTTCATCAGCTTATCCTGCTGCTCGGCGATGTCTTGCTGGGCGGAGACAGCCGTCACGCCGAGCAAGATCGCGGCGGCCACAAGAACGGAACGGATCATCAGGATATTTCCTTCCCTCGGTTTCAAAATTGTTCTTTCCGCAACACCTGGCAGAATCCAACATTCCCGTCGCGAACTGACAAGCCCAACAATTTCTTTGTGTGGCGGGAATTTTTTACAATCGGTGCTCGCGGCGGCTTTTCGCGATCGCCATCCAGACCCGCTCCGCGGTTGCCGGCATGTCGATATGGTCGATGCCATACTCACGGTAGAGACCGTCGATAATCGCATTCACCACCGCAGGACACGAGCCGATCGCGCCCGCCTCACCCGCCCCCTTGACGCCAAGCGGATTGGTCTTGCACGGCACGTTGTGGGTTTCGAACTTGATCGACGGGCCGTCGGCGGCGCGCGGCAGCGCGTAATCCATGAATGTGCCGGTCACGAGCTGGCCGTCGGCGGCGCCAGAAACCGCAGCCTCCATCAGGGCCTGCCCTATTCCCTGCATGGTGCCGCCGTGAACCTGCCCCGCCAGCAGCAGCGGATTCAGCGTCACTCCGAAGTCATCGACGATGACGTAATTCACCACGTGGATCACACCGGTCGCCGGGTCGATTTCGACTTCGGCGATGTGGGTGCCGTTCGGATAGGTGCCGTCCGCACTGCTGAAGGTGGCGCTTGCGTTGAGCTTTGACGGATCGGCACGCTTGGCGAGGTCGGCGAACGAGATCGTGCGGTCGGTGCCGACAATCCGGATCGCTCCATCGCGAAATTCAAGATCTCCTACGCCGGTTTCCAGCGCGTCTGCGGCAATCTCTTTCAGATTTTCACCAAGCTTGCGCGTCGCCCGTTCCACGCTGACGCCGCCGGACGGAATCGAGCTTGAACCGCCAGTGCCAAGACCGGTCGGAATCTCGTCCGTATCGCCCTGATGGATATGCACACGCTCCGGCGCGATTCCGAACTGCTCGGCGACGAGTTGCGCATACGCGGTCTGATGCCCCTGCCCGCTGGACTGGGTGCCGATCAGGATCGTGACATCGCCGTCGGGATCGAGCCGCACCTGCGCAGTTTCCTCGCCCATCGTGCCGCAGACTTCGACATAGGTGCCCATACCGATGCCGCGCACAAGGCCCTGTTTCTTCGCCGCCTTGGCGCGCCTGGGAAATTCCTTCCACTCGGCAATGTCCATGGCCCGCTTCATGTGCGCGGCGAAGTCGCCGGAGTCATAAATCTTGCCGGTGGCGGTTGTGTACGGCATCGCGCGCGGAGAAATGAAATTCTTGCGGCGGATCGCGTCCGGCGTCATGCCCAGCTTGCGCGCCGCTGCATCGACCAGGCGCTCGACCACATAGGCGGCTTCCGGGCGTCCAGCGCCGCGGTAGGCATCCACCGGCACGGTATTGGTGAATACCGTGCGGACGCGGCAATGAAACGCCTGAAGATCGTAGAGGCCCGGCAGCATGCCTGCGCCGCCATGCGGAATGTACGGCCCGAAGGTCGAGAGATACGCTCCCATGTCGCCCATCAGGTCGACGTCCATGCCAATGAATTTACCGTCCTCCGCCAGCGCCATGCGCGCCGTGGTGACATTGTCGCGTCCCTGCGCGTCGCCGACAAAATGATCGGCGCGCTCCGCGGTCCACTTCACCGTTTTCTTCAGCTTGCGCGCCGCAACCGCCGCGAGCGCATACTCGCGGTAAGGAAACAGCTTCGTGCCGAAACCGCCGCCGACATCCGGACAGATCACCCGCATCTTCTCGACAGGAATATTGAGGACGTTCTGGCAAAGGATATCGCGCAGGCGGTGGCTGCCCTGGCTGCCGATGGTCAGCGTCAGATGATCGCGCTTCGCATCATACTCGCAAACCACCGCGCGGGTTTCCATGTAGTTCGTCACGATGCGCGGATTGACGATGGTGACTTCCGCCACCGCATGCGCCTTGGCGAAGGCGGCCTCGGCTGCTTTCTTGTCGCCGATCGACGTGTCGAACAGAATATTGCCGGCATGATCGGGCCAGACCTGCGGCGCATCCTTCTTCACCGCATTGACCAGACCGATGGCGGCTGGAAGTGCCGTCCATTCGACCTCGATCGCCTCAATGGCGTCGCGTGCCTGCTCGACGGTATCCGCGACAACGAAGGCGATGGCATCGCCAACGTGACGCACCACGTCGCGCGCGAGGATCGGATACGGAGGCCCCGTAAAAGGCTCGTCAGGCAGGTTGAACAGACAGGGAAGACTGCCGAGCTCCTGGATGTCGTCGGCGGTGAGAATCGCCCCAACGCCGGGGAGCCCTCTGGCACGCGACACATCGATCTTGAATTTTGCATGGGCGTGCGGAGACCGCAGTACCAAGGCATGCATCGCCGCCGCCGGCGTATAATCGTCCGTATAACGGCCCTTGCCGCGAATGAGCGCGTCGTCTTCCTTGCGCAGGACGCTCTGCCCGACACCGAATTTTACGGGAGCCATGCTATCTCCGGCTGCGATCTGGAACGTTTCTAACGTCCATCATGCAGCGGAATGGAAGGAAGCGCAAATGGCTTACCCGCGAATCAGCGCTGTCAGCCATCGCTTTCCGAACAGCAGCAACACGCTGCCGCCGTAAACAATGACGCCGACCACGATCAAAATTCCGAGAGCAGTTTCATCGCGAAGCGATGTCATCCCCGCCAATGCTGTCGCCGCCCAGCGGGACGCGAGCCACAGGGCCGCAGCCAATACGACGCCCGCTGTCGCGAACTTCGCCAAGGACACAAGAAAAGCCCGATCGAAGACGAAGAACTTGCGGCGCACCGCAAAGAGCACAACAAGCAGCAGATTGACCCATGCGCCAACAGCGGTGGCCAGCGCGAGCCCGATTTGCGCCAGTGACCCGACCAGCGCGAGTTTCAGCCCGACATTGACGGCCACGCCGGTCAGCGCAGCCTTGACGGGTGTCGCGGTGTCCTTGCGGGCATAGAAAGTGGCGACGGCGCTCCTGATCAGAACAAACGGAATGAGTCCGACCGCGTAGGCCGCGAGCGTCGCACCGGCGGCGGCCGCATCGGCTTTCGAGAATGCGCCCCGCGCAAACATGGCGCGCATGATGACATCTGGCACGACAAGAAAGGCGGCGACGAAGGGGACCGAGAATAGCAATGTGAAGTCGAATGCGCGCCGCTGCGAAGCAATCGCGCCCTCATGATCGCCGGCGGTAATTCGCCGTGACATTTCCGGCAGCAGCACGGTGCCGATGGCAATGCCGATTACCCCGATGGGCAACTGGTTGAGCCTGTCCGCATAATACAGCGCCGATAGCGCACCGGCGGCCAGGAACGTCGCAATGATCGTATCGGCGAACAGCGCGACCTGCGTCCCCATCGAACCCAGCGTCGCAGGACCAAGCGCGCGGAAGAACCCGCGCACATCTTCATCGAGCTTCAGCGAGGTGAACTTGGGGAGAATACCGTGAACCTTGGCGTCGCCTGCAAGCAGGACATATTGCAGGAAACCCGAGATCAGCACGCCCCATGCCGCCGCATGTCCGGCGGTCGGAAAGAACGCGGCCAGCGCCAGCGTCGCCATCATCGACAGGTTCAGGAAGATCGGAGCCGCCGCCGCGCTGGCGAACCGGTGCATGACATTGAGCATCCCGCCATACAGCGTCACCAGCGTGATCAGCAGCAGATAGGGAAACGTGATCCGGGTGAGTTCGATCGCAAGATTGCGCTGCGCCGGATCGTCGGTGAAGCCCGGCGCGAGGATCGACATCGCCTGCGGCATGAAAACCATCGCCAGGACCAGCAGCACGACCTGCGAAACGAACAGCAGGGTGAAGATGCGATCGCTGAACAGCTTTGCCGCGGCCTCGCCGCGCTCGCCATGGACATGCGCATAGGCCGGCACGAAGGCGGCATTGAAAGCCCCCTCCGCAAAGATCGCCCGGAAGTGATTGGGGAGCCGCAGCGCCACGAAAAAGGCATCGGCCAGGGGGCCGGCGCCGAGGATCGCCGCAAGCATGATGTCGCGCGCGAACCCGGTGACCCGCGAAAGAAGGGTATAGCCGCCGACGGTGAAAATGCGTCCGAGCATCCGCTAGTCCTACCGCATGATGTCCCGTTCGCGAACCGGTGAAGTCCTGCCCTGCCCTGTCATGGGCGGATTTATTCCGGCCATCCACGTCTTTTTGACGTTGCCACCAAGACGCGGATGCCCGGGACAAGCCCGGGCATGACGATCATCTGGCAGTTCTGGCAAAATTCAGGACAGCGCGTCGCGCACAGCCTTGATGACGCGGTCCTGCGCAGCCTGATCGAGGTAGGCATGCATCGGCAGGCTGATGACATCCGCGGACAGTTTCTCGCTGACCGGGAGCCCGCCCTCCACGGTCGGATAGTGCTTGTAGGCCGTCTGCTGGTGCATGGACTTCGGGTAGTAGATCGCGGTCGGAATGCCCTGCGCCTTGAGGGCATCGGCGAATGCCTCGCGGCCGCCCTTGGGCAGGCGGATGGTGTACTGCGCCCAGGTCGACACATTGCCGTCCGCCACACGCGGCGCGATCACGATGTTATGCAGCGCGTCGAAATAGCGGTTCGCGACCTTATTACGCGCCTCGATCTCGTCGTCGAAAATCTTCAGCTTCTCGATCAGGATCGCGGCCTGCATGGTGTCCAGCCGCGCGGTCAGACCGAGACGGACGTTGTCGTATTTCTCGGTGCCCTGCCCGTGTACCCTGATGCTGCGCAGGCGCTCGGCAAGATCGGCATCGTTCGTGAAGATGGCGCCGCCGTCGCCGTAGCAACCGAGCGGCTTGGCCGGAAAGAAGCTGGTCGCCGTCGCCAGACCGAACGTACCGAGACGCTTGCCCTTGTAGGTGGCGCCGAAGGACTGCGCGGCGTCGTCGAGCACGAATAGACCCTCGTTTTTGGCGACTTCGGCAATGGCGTCATGGTCCGCGCTCTGGCCGAACAGATCGACCGGCACGATCGCTTTTGGATTCAGGCCGAGCTTGCGCGCGGTCGCGATGCCCTTCTTCAGGGACGCGATATCCATGTTGAACGATGTCTCATTCACATCGACAAACACCGGCGTTGCACCGGCCAGTGCGACCACTTCGCCGGTGGCGCAGAAGGTGAACGATGGACAGAGCACCGCGTCGCCGGGGCCGATGCCCTGCGCCATCAGCACCATCAACAACGCATCCGTGCCGCTGGCGCAGGCGACAACATGCTTTGCCCCGCAATAGGCCGCGAGATCGGCCTCAAGCTGGGCGACCTCGGGACCGTTGATGAACTGGCAATGGGTCAACACGCGCGCAACGGCGTCATCAATCTTCGTGCCGAGACGGCGGCGCTGCGCACCGATGTCGATAAAGGCCACGGGTTCTGATCGCAGATGCTGGTTCATGGTGCGTGCCGAATCCATTCCGAAAGATGTTCGATGTTGCCGTCAGCTCGCGACGGCGCGCGGTCCCTTGCGCAGCGGCGCGGCAATCGAGCCGGCCGGAGCATCGAGACACTTGATCGCAATTTCGAGGCTTGCGACGCCTTCGTCGCCGGTGACCGCAGGCGCATTCCCGCTGCGCACGGCATCGAGGAAGGCAACCAGTTCGGCGCGCAGAGGCTCGTCATGGCCAACCGACAGATGCCGCATCGAGTAGCTGCCGTCGCGCTGGAAACCGAAGCATTCGGTCACCTGCCGCGTCAGCAAGTCGCCCTGAACGTACTTGCCGCGCGTCGCCACGGTGACGCTGCGCGCCTTGAACGGCGTCAGCCAATTGGTGTTGATATGCGCAAGCACGCCGGAGGCGGTGCGGAACTGAAGCAGCGCGATGTCTTCGCGCTCGGCAACGGCGCTCGCAAGCTGCGGCTGCACGTCAACAATGTCGGATTCCGTAAACCAGCGGATCAGGTCGATGTCGTGGACCGCGAGATCGATCACCACGCCGACATTGGACATGCGCGGCGGAAACGGGCCGACGCGGGTAATCGCAATCGACAGAATTTCCTCATCCTTGATCGCCTGCTTGATCGCCGCCACCGCCGGATTGAAGCGCTCGACGTGACCCACCATCAGCGTGACGCCGGCGCTGCGGGCGGCGGTGACGATCTCGTTCCCTTCCTCGACAGAAGACGCGATCGGCTTCTCGACGAGGACGTGAATCTTTCGCGCGATGCAGGCGAGCGCAACATCGCGGTGAAGATGCGTCGGCGCGGCAATGGTGACCGCATCGGGTCCGGTGTCGAGCATCTCTTCAAGAGTCGCGAAAGTCGGGCAGCCGACGATCTCTACCGCGCGGGTGCGATGCGCCTGAAGCGGATCGACAATGCCGACAAGTTCGACACCGGGCAGACCGGCAAGCACGCGGGCATGATTGGTGCCCATGACACCCGCGCCAACAACGCCAATGCGCAGCGCCTTTTCATTGCCAGCCGTATTCTTCGTCGACGCCGTCGAACTCATCATCTGATTCCTTGAAACCGGGCACGAGTCACCTGCCCACTCGCCGCAAATGTCCTAGCATGCCGTCACATGTGTGGCGAACGAACGAGCCCGGAATTCGGACACGTTTTGATTCAAAGAATTACATCGGCGGCCGGCGTAACCCGTTGAAAACCGGAATATTTTCAGAAGGATTCCCGTTTACGAGCGCCGGTAGTCGTCCTCGATGCGGATGATGTCGTCTTCGCCGAGATAGCTGCCGGTCTGGACCTCGATCAGTTCCAGCGGAATCTTGCCGGGATTCTCCATGCGATGGACGGCGCCGATCGGGATGTAGATGGACTCATTCTCGTGAACCATCTTCTGCATCTCGTTCACCGTCACCAGCGCCGTGCCGCGCACGACGATCCAGTGTTCGGACCGGTGGTGGTGCTTTTGCAGCGACAGACGGCCGCCGGACTTTACGATAATCCGCTTCACCTGATGACGCTCGCCGATATCGAGCGATTGGTATGACCCCCACGGCCGATGCACCTTGAGATGGTCTTCGGTCACCTGCGGAGCCACGGTTCGCAGCTTGCCGACCAGCCGCTTCAGACCATTGGGATCGTTCTGGCGGGACACCAGAATGGCATCCTGCGTCGCCACGACAACAAGATCATCGACGCCTTCCAGCGCCACCAGCGCCTTGTCGGTCGAGACATTGCAGTTGCGCGAGTCCTCGAACACCGTCAGCCCCTGCGAAACATTGCCGTGCTCGTCCTTGTCCGACAGCTCCCACACCGCGTGCCAGGAGCCGACATCGGACCAGCCGCAATCAACCGGCACAACGGCAGCCTGGGTGGTTTTTTCCATGACGGCATAGTCGATCGAGATCGGCGTCGCTTTCCCGAACGACTCGAGCGGGAGCGTGACGAAATCGAGATCGCGGCCGGCGTTGGCCACAGCATCGACGAGCGTGCTAACGCTGTCGGGATCGACGCCGCGGTATTCATCAAGCAGCATCTGGGCGCGAAACATGAAGTTACCGCAGTTCCACAGATAGCCGTCGGCAACGTAGCCCGCCGCGGTCGCGGGGTCCGGCTTCTCGACAAATTTCGAGACCTTCCGAACGTCACCGGACACAACCTCGCCGGGCCGGATGTAGCCGTATTCGGTCGCGGGCCGCTCCGGCAGAACACCGAACGTGACGATGCTGCCGGCATTCGCAACGCTCAGCGCTTTCCGGCAGGCGTCGACGAACGCAGCCGCATCGCGCACCACGTGATCCGCGGCCAGCGCCAGCACAACCGCATCCGGATCGCGGGTCAGCGCGAAAGCCGCGCCGGTGGCGATCGCAGGACCGGAATCACGTCGCGCCGGCTCGAGAAGAATATCCGCTTCGAGCCCGATTTCACCGAGCTGCTCGAGCACCATGAAGCGATAGGCCGCGTTGGTAATGACGATGGGCCGCACGAACAGCTTCGGATCGCTTACGCGAAGCATCGTTTCCTGAAAGGTCGAGTTCGAACCGAACAGCCGAAGGAATTGCTTGGGACGCCCTTCGCGCGAAGCCGGCCACAGCCGCGTGCCTGCACCGCCGCACATAATCAGTGGAATAATTCGCTCGCTCATGCGTCCTCAAAATGTTTCAGAGGCTTATAGCCGATGATAGTCGCGAAACCACGCCGAGAACCGCGCGATGCCGTCTTCGATCGTGGTGGAAGGACGGAAACCGACTTCACGCATCAAATCATCGACGTCGGCGTAAGTGGCAGGCACATCACCCGGCTGCATCGGCAGCATGTCCTTGACCGCGGTGCGTCCGAACTCCTTTTCAAGGAGCGCCACGACCTTGAGCAATTCCTCGGGATGATTGTTGCCGACATTGAAAACCCGCCAGGGCGCAGCACTCGTCCCGGGATCGGGAGCTGCATTCGGCGCCTTGGCCTGTCCCTTGGGGGCGTGATCGATCAGCCGCACGATGGCTTCCGTCACGTCATCGACGTAGGTGAAATCGCGCTGCATGTTGCCGTGATTGAACAGCTTGATCGGCTGCCCCTCAAGAATGGCCTTGGCGAACAAGAACATCGCCATGTCCGGACGGCCCCACGGCCCGTACACCGTGAAGAACCGCAGGCCGGTAGAGGGAATGCGGTAAAGATGGCTGTAGGCATGCGCCATCAGTTCATTCGCCTTCTTCGAGGCGGCATAGAGACTGATGGGATGATCGACGCTGTCGTGCACCGAGAACGGCAGCTTGGTATTGGCGCCGTACACCGATGACGACGACGCGTACAGCAAATGGCGGCATGCATTGTGCCGGCAGCCTTCAAGGATATTCGTGAAGCCCTGAAGATTTGCGTCGACATAGGCGTGGGGATTTTCGAGCGAGTACCGCACACCCGCCTGTGCCGCGAGATGGATGACCACGGGAAAGCGGTGGGTGCTGAACAGGTCCGCCACGCCGGCCCTGTCGGCGAGATCGAGCTTGACGAAGCTGAAGGCCGGATCGTTTTTCAGCACGTCGAGGCGCGCTTCCTTCAGTTTCGGATCGTAGTAGCTGTTGATGTTGTCCAGTCCGACGACACGGCGGCCGGCCTGCAAGAGTTTCTGCGTGACGTGGAAGCCGATAAAACCCGCGGCTCCCGTAACGAGTATTGTCTCATCCGACATTCTTTTCACCATCCAGCAATCAAGGGCGCCACAACTCGATACCGGCGGGCAGTCTGTCGCGATCGAGCCGCATCTTGACGTCGAGAACGAGACCGCTTCCGCCCTTCAACAATTTCTGGATCATGGGCCATCCCGCATCGACGTAAGTCTTGTGGGCGACCGCGACGATGATTGCATCGGCGGGCTGCAACGAATCCGAATCAATCAGCTTCACACCATACTCGTGCATGGCATCCGCAGGATCTGCCATCGGATCGCTGACCTGCACATTGAGGCCGAATGACTCCAGTTCACGGATAATATCGACGACACGCGAGTTGCGTGTATCCGGCACATCTTCCTTGAAGGTCAGTCCGAGAATTGTAACGATACCGCCGCTGCTCTTACGCCGCAGCAGACCTCTGATGCATTCGCGGGCAACGCGCTGGCCCATCCCGTCATTGATGCGGCGCCCCGCCAGAATAACTTCAGGATGATACCCTGCCCGCTCCGCACGATAGGTCAGGTAGTAGGGATCGACGCCGATGCAGTGTCCGCCGACGAGACCCGGCTGAAACGGCATGAAATTCCATTTGGTGCGCGCTGCGGCCAGCACGTCGCCGGTGTCGATGTTCAGAGCCTGGAAGATCAACGACAGCTCGTTCATGAAAGCGATATTCAGATCGCGCTGCGTATTCTCGATCACCTTGGCAGCTTCCGCGACCTTGATGGACGGCGCGCGGTGGATGCCCGCGGTCACAACCGACCCATAGACGTCGGCGACGATGTCGAGGGTTGGCGCGTCCTGCGCCGACACCACTTTCATGATGGTCTCGAAGCGGTGCTGCTTATCACCGGGGTTGATACGCTCGGGCGAGTAGCCGACCTTGAAATCATCTCCTGCCTTGAGGCCGGATGCTTTCTCCAGAAGCGGCACGCATTCGTCTTCGACAGCGCCCGGATAAACGGTCGATTCATAGACGACGATATCGCCCTTCTTCAGCACGGTGCCGACCGTGCGTGAGGCAGCGAACATGGCGCCGAGATCGGGCTGGCGCGCTTCATCGATGGGTGTCGGAACCGTCACAATAAAGAAGTCGGACGAGGCCAGCGCACTCACGTCGTGCGTGAACGAGAGCGACGCATGGCGCAGATCGGCGGCCGCGACTTCGTTGGTGCGATCATGAAAATTACACAGTTCGGTGATGCGCCGCTGATCGATATCGAAACCGGTCACCGGAACCCCGGCGCGGGCAAAAGCGGCCGCGACCGGCAATCCGACATAACCCAGTCCAATGACCGCAATTTTGCGCCCGTGTGTCACGCGTTTCCGTCCCCAAGCCTCAACAGGCGTCACCCACGCCAGATGCCCCGAACAAGTCGCCCTCTTTAGCCGCCGTGCGGCGGCGGCGGCAATAGCGGACCTTACCTATTGCCAGAACAGCCCTAAAGCCATACCAAGACGCCTGAAAAGGGCCCTCAAGCGCGGTATTCAGCGCTCCTTGTCAGATATTCAGCAACATTAACCATCGCGGTCCGGAATGCGCGGATTTCTCCTTCTTGCCGCTCGAATACTGGTGTCGGCGGCGCTGCTCTATATCGCGTTTCGCGGCATCAATTTCGCAGCGATCCAGTCCCGCCTGAGCCAGATCAGCCCCGGCTGGTTCTTGCTCGCCGTGCTGGCGACGATCTTCCAGATTTTCCTTGGCGCGCTGCGCTGGCGCGAGATCAGCGCGCGATGCGCCGCACCGCTCGGGACAGGACAGGCCTTCCGTTACAACATGATCGGCGCGTTCTTCAATCAGACGCTGCCGTCCACAATCGGCGGCGACGCGATGCGGCTCTGGCTGGTACGGCACACGGGTGCCGGCTGGCGCGCCGCCACCTACTCCGTCCTCGTCGACCGCGCCATCGGCCTGATCGCGCTTGCGCTGATCGTCGTTGCAAGCCTGCCCTGGAGCTACGATCTGATCGGCAGCCCGCGCGGGCGGCTGGCGCTGCTGCTGGTGGACCTAGCTGCGATCTCGGCAGGCATCGGCTTTCTCGTTTACGGCGCGCTGCGCTGGAACTGGCTCAAGAAGCTCTGGCCGCTACGCCACATCCATGCCTGCGCGGTGATCGCCAATCAGGTGATCTTCAACCGCAGCAGCGGACCGAAAGTTGCCGTCCTCTCATTGCTGATTCATGTGATGGCCGTGGTGATCGCATGGTGCGCGGTTCGCTCCATCGCTGCTCCGGCGGCCTTCGAGCAATTGTTCCTGCTGGTGCCGCCGATCATGCTGATCACCATGCTGCCGATTTCGATCGCCGGCTGGGGCGTGCGCGAGGCGACGATGATGGTCGCGTTCGGCTACGCTGGTCTCGCCCCCACCGACGGCACCGTGGTGTCCCTTCTGTTCGGCGCGTCATCCTTCGTCGTCGGCGCCATCGGCGGGCTGGTCTGGATCTTGAGCTCCGAGAAAACGTCAAGGCCTGAGGTTATTGAGCCGGAGGCAGGGCTCTAACAAGCTAAGGGCACTGAAGCCCGTTCGCCGGTGACCGCGTGTGCTCAACGCCGTGATGTCCGCAGACTAGATCGCTTTGATCTTGAAGAACGCAAAAACCACCATTCGCAGCAGCATCACGCCATGCCGGAACCGCGAGATCTGCGTCTCGCCGTAGGACCGCGCGGCATAGCGGATGGGAAGATCGATGGCCTTGAGATTGAGCTTCGAGGCGCCGAAGATCAGATCGAAATCACCGAACGGATCGAAATCGCCGAAATAGGCTTTGCCGTCACGTAGCCGATAATAATCGGACCGGCGCATAACCTTGGTCCCGCACAGCGTGTCGGTATAGCGCTCGTTCAACAGCCAAGAGAACAAATACGAAAAGGTCTTGTTCGCGATGAGATTGAGAAAGCGCATCGCGTCTTCCTCAAGCGGATAGATGAGGCGTGAGCCGTTGATGAACTCGCCCTTCCCGGATTTGATCGCTTCCCAGAATTTCGGCAGTTGCTCGGGCGGCATGGTGAGATCGGCGTCAAGGATCATCAGCACGTCGCCGCGCGCCACATCGTAAGCCGTGAAGACCGCGTCCGCCTTGCCCTTTCCGGGCTGGCGCATCAGCTTGATATCCTTGTCCGGATAAGCCGCCTTGACGCGCTCCATTTCCTCAAAGGTACCGTCCTTGCTGTGCCCTTCGATGAAAATGATCTCGATGTCATCGCAGAACTGCGGCAGGCGCTGCACGGCCGGTTCGATATTGCCACGCTCATTGCGTGCGGGAATGACGACCGTCGCGGATTTCAGCTCATCATCGGCGACGCGCAGCGATCGGCAGACCACATAATGGCGAAGCGACAACTGCCGGATCACAGGCAGCACGCTGATGAAGCGGTTGACCAGCCGTCCGATACCGAACAGCGACACCGGCATCAGCAATCGCCGTTCCGATTTGACCGGATTCATATCTGCGAGAACCGCAAGCGCCGCCACATCATCGGGCGACAGGACGTTCTGCTCCGGATAGGGCATGCGCCGGCCGATGGCTTCCGCAAGGCGCAGAACAGGCTGCCAGAGATGCGAGAAATAGCCGATGACAATGCGCGTATGGCGCGCGCAAAGAGGATGCAGTCCGGCAAGAAACGCCTGACAGTCATCCAGCGAGCCGATCGTGTCCTGTACCAGGATGAAGTCGAACGGCCCTTTCAGCGCATTGATTGTTTCAGGCTCTTCCGCATCACCGATATGAAATTCCAGTTCGGGATGCAGACGTTTTGCCTGCTCGATCATGCCAGGGCTGAAATCGACACCCACGCCGTAAGAAGGCTTGAGCGCGGCGAGCGTATCGCCGGTGCCGCAGCCGATCTCCAGCACGCGGGCACCTTCCGGAATAAGAAACCGGAGATATCTTTCGTCTTCCTGATGAAAGAAGGACGCCTTTTGGCGCCACTCGGGGCGAGAGGCTGCATATTGCTCGGAGTGCGCGAGGATCGCAGCTTTGCGGTTGGTCAGTGACGAAGAAGACATGGCAATCGTATCGTTTTTCTTGGGGGCTGGTACTTCGCGGGCCCTTCTGGCACGCAAATGCCGCGTCACCAAGGGTGAAAACGGGCGATAGCGTTTAATTCATGGAGGCAGACGGCAAAATTCAGCCGTCAATAAGGGCCTGAACTGCGCGCGCGGGAGACCTCCCCAGCCCTCGGTATAGATGGTCATAGCGCGCGATGCAGGCGCCCTGAGAAAACATGTCCAGCGTCCGCTGCCGTGCCGCGTGCCCCATCGCCCGGCGCTTCAACTCATCCATTGCAAGGCCAAGAATAGCCGCGCCAAGAGCGGCAGGCTCCCGCGGTGGCACTAACAGCCCGGAAACATCGTCGGCTACTGCGTCGAGATTGCCTCCTACTGCCGTGGCGATGACCGGCAATCCCTGCGCCATCGCTTCGATCAAGGCGTTCGAAAAACCTTCCTGGTGAGACACGAGCAGCGCCACATCTGCCGCAGGCAAAATCGCTTCAACATCGCGACGCTCTCCGAGCCAGAGAATACTGTCCGCCATACCGAGACGCTCCGCCTGTGCGCGCAGCCGGGGACCTTCGCCCTCGTCACGTCCGATGACAACCAGACGCCAGGGCTGTGGCAACTGTAACGCGATCCTTTCGAGTGCATCGAGAAGATCCGCGTGCCCTTTATAGTCAAAAAGGTTGGCGACAATCACCATGACAAAGGCGTCGCCGGGAATAGCCAATGCTGTGCGCTGCGCCGCGCGGACGCTCTCATCCGCGGGCGGAGCGAGGGTCACGCCGTTATGGATCAGACCTGTCTTCCGGCGATCCGCTCCTTCGGCAATCAGTTCATCGACGACAGCCTGAGAATTTCCCAACAGTGCCGTCATGCGGCGATGAAGCATACGCTCGATGCGCCCAAACCACGGATGATTGCGTTGATAATGGGCCAGCGAACGACGACTCATCACCAATGTGCGATGGCCGGCAGCGGTCGCAACGGCCGCGCCGACCAGATAAGGTTCAGGCAGAAAGAAGTGCAGAATATCAGGCCGCGTCTGGCGGATGCGGCGATGAAGTTCGATCGCCGCGGCAAGCAGATGCGTCAGCCGGCCCGAACGGCGCGGCAGACCGGAGATCGTCACACCAGCCTCAGCCAGTTTGACTTCCAGCTCTCCGCCCCTCTCCAGCACGAATAGCTCGACTGCAAACCCACGCGCCGCCAGGGCCGGCAACAGCTGCGCCAGGTGATGCTCAGCGCCGCCCATCACCAGCTTCTTGGTGACAAACAGAATGTGCGGCAGATCGGGCCGCCGGCCAGCCATCAGGTCAGACATCCGCCCAGCGCCTACGCCAAGCCTCAAACATCAGAATGGTCCAAAGCGCATAAGCCCAGCTTCGCCGGCCCGTCTGGTGATCCGCCCACAAACGGCGCGCCGCGCTGACATTGAGAAAACCTCCGCCAAGTCGCTGTGGATCGAGCAAGTCTTCGGCCCACTCTTTCAACGGACCGCGCAGCCATTCGGCAAGCGGAATGCCGAATCCCATCTTGGGCCGATCCAGCAATTGCCTTGGCACCATTTGCTCGGCGACGCGCCGCAGGAGCCATTTCGTCTCGCCATCGCGGATCTTGAAACGCCGCGGCAAACGCCACGCAAACTCCACCACGCGGTGATCCAGCAACGGCGGACGCGCTTCAAGCGCCACAGCCATCGAGGCACGGTCGACCTTCTGCAGAATGTCGTCAGGAAGATAGGTCATCGTGTCGAGCAATTGCATCCGGTCAAGAAAGGTGGGTAACGCCCCAATTACACCGGTCGACCATGGTGTCAGGGCATGCTCCTCCGCCAATGGTGCAAGGACCGCCGGGTCTTCGCACTGGCTGACCAGCCTGCGATAGATCCCTTCGGAGTCGAGCGTCATCACATGGGCCAGTTTGCGCACCTTGTCGGCCATCTGAGACGGCAACATCCCGCGCGGCGCGAACGATGCGGCGCCATCGACCCATGCCATAGGTATCGCGTGCAGCGCGCTCGCCGCGACACGCCGCGCACCCAGCGGGAGGTGCGAAAGCCGCTGCGACATCCCTTCAGCCAGCCGGTAGCGGTTGTAGCCGCCGAATAATTCATCGCCGCCGTCCCCCGACAATGCGACCGTGACGTGTCGGCGCGTGAGCTTCGAGACCAGATGAGTTGGAATTTGAGACGAGTCCGCAAATGGCTCATCATACATCTCAGCGAGTAGCGGAACCACGTCGAGAGCATCGGACGCATGGACAACCAGCTCGGTATGCTGCGTTCCGAGATGCCGAGCAACAGCGGCGGCATCCTTCGATTCATCGAAGCCGAACTCAGGAAAACCAATCGAGAACGTGCGAACCGGCCCACGCCCCGCAGCGACCATCAGGCCCGCGACAGCCGATGAGTCGATGCCGCCGGAAAGAAACGCACCAAGCGGAACGTCGGCAAGCATTTGCCGCGATACCGCATCGGCAAGAAGACCAGATAATTGCGTGATTGCCTCGTGATCGGAAATATCGAGGGTCGACTCGATGCCCCGCAGGGCCGTGTCCGCTGCAGACCAGTAGCGGCGGCTGGAGCAATCACCGCGGACCGAGAACGTGGCATGCTCTCCGGGCATCAACTTGCGGATGCCCTGATAGATACAATGAGGAGCCGGCACGTAACCGAAGCGAAGAAAACTAGTCACCGACGATGGATCAATTTCGAGCGCGAATGCCTGAGCCGCGTGAAAGCTCTTCAATTCGGAAGCGAAATAGACCTGCTCTGCGAATTGAGCCACGAACAGCGGCTTGATGCCTAGCCGATCACGGACAAGGTGGAGCATCTGCTCCTTGCGATCCCACAGCGCAATGGCGAACATTCCATTCAGGTCATCGAGCGTGACGTTTAATCCGCGGCGTGCGACGGATTCGACAATCGTTTCCGTGTCAGAATGACCACGCCATACGAGAGAGGACAGCGCGGGATCGCGGCGGATATCCTCGCTGTTGTAGATTTCGCCATTGTAACAGATCACCCAGCGTCCATCGGCTGACACCATGGGCTGCGCGCCGGCGGCTGTCAGATCGACAATGGACAGGCGCCGATGCGACAGTGCGAGACCGAACGCATCGTCAGTCCAGATTCCGCTGGCATCGGGCCCGCGATGGGCTATGGCATCGCCCATGGTACGCGCGCGCCGCGACAGAGCAGCCGCGTCGGACACAAGGCCAGGATCGATAAAACCGGCGATGCCGCACATCGACCATTACCTACGACATCTGCGCTGCGGTGTTCAACGCAGACCTATCAGCGAAAGGATCATCTTCGCAATCCGATGAAGCAAAAGTTTTGGCCTGCCTATCAAAGCGTATCGCAGGGCCTTTGTGCTGTAACCAAGTCGAATGAGACGCGGATAAACCTGAGGAAGCTGGTCTTCTCCTTTTCGGGCAGCGATATAAATGCTGCCTGACTTCTTCTGGGAGAAAACAATCTTATAACCCGCGCTTGCCAAGGCATACCGCATGGAGGCTGCAGCGGGTAGAAAACTATGCGCATAGCCCGGAAAGCTCGGATCTTCCGGGGCGAGAAAATTAGAGATAACGATGCATAAAAGCCCATCTGGCCTCAGAGACGACTGGAGACGTTTTAAAAAGCTGCCGGGGTTCGTGATAAAATAAATCGCATGGGAGATATGGATAATGTCGAACTCTCCGTCGATTATCGCCGCCTCGATCTGCGATATCTCCGATCGTATCCCGATGCGCTCATGAAATTGCTTGAGCGCGGGGTCGGCATCTATGCCGACAGCGTCCCAACCCCTGTCGGAGAAATATTTTACCGTTTCCCCCATGCCGCAAGCGATGTCGATAAACCGGCCGGGGGCGCCGACGTGCAACGGCGCAAAAATGCCGAAATTGCGCGCGGCGTTTCGCTGACTCGCAGCTCTCCGCCCCGTCCATGCGGCCTCGCGTTGCGCGTCGCTATCGAATGCGTCTTGCCGGTCGCGATTCCAGAAGAAAGACAGAAGATCTGACGACGGCTGGAAAGCCGGGTAACCGTTTCCACATTGTTGACAGAGCGACCACCCGTAAGGGCGCGCATCTCCATGATCCGCCCGCCACTGCTGAACCGCAGGGTCGGCGCTCCAGTTCATCGGCCATCTCTCGTTCGATCCACACAAAGGACACGCGTTCACGACGATACTTCCGAACGCTGTGCGGTTTCGACCGTCAAACGGCACAAGGCATCAAACACAGGCGCGACATTCGCGATATCGTAACGGGTCATACTTTGTCCGGGCGGCAGTTTTCCAGCTCCGCTCTGCCGCCGGGAGCGAGCCGCAGTTATTTCGTTGCGAAGCAGGTCGGCGATGTCCGCAACGGGCGACGTCGGCGAAACAGATTTCCCACCGGACTCGCTGATAATGCGCGAGGCCGCGCCTGGTGGCACAATTCCGACAAGGCGCCTGTCCGCACCGATATAGTCCGCAAGTTTGCTTGGAAAGAACACGCTCTTGGCCGCCGGCGCATCGATCGTTAGCAAAATATCCGACGCCCTCATAAGACGAAGCGATTCAGCGTAGGACACGCTGCCGCGCGCGACCAGCAGTCCTTCCGGCAGCGCCTTCCACTCGCTTGAATGCAGCATCCGGCGCGGAATTCCGCCCACGAGTTCGACCCTCACGTCAGCTAGGAGGCGCGGACTTTCACGAAAGAGATAAGCGAGCGCGGCAATCAGAGGGCGTGGACTGCGATGACCGTAAAAATTTCCGATATATCGCATGACGATCTTTCCGGATTGGTTATCGCCATCTCCCCCGGCGTAGGCACCAGGATCGAACGAATGGGGCAAGACGGACGTCCTCTCTCGAAGGAAGCGGCCGTATTTCCGATAGACCAGATCGACTGTTTCCTCCGATGTAAATATGGTCCGATCCGCATTTTCTAAGACGCGCCGTTCCAGAGTGCGATTTACGAATTTTGACAACGGCTGAAGTCCGCGGAAGGGATTGTCCGACCATGGATCGCTAAAATGCGCAAGCCAGGGAACGCCGAGCTCGCGCTTCAAGCGAATTCCGAGAAGGTGATCGCTCATCGGCTCGCCGAACGTCACAATAAGATCCGGCTTGCCCTGCTGTCTGATAATGCTGCCCACAGCCGCATAAGCGAGATTGGTCCACGCCCGAAACGTATCGGGCACGGTGCCGTAGAAAGGCACCACGCGAATCCCGATCGAGCGCAGTGCACCTTTTGGCTCGTTTGCAAATGGCACGACGTGATGCGCCACGCGTCCGCCGAAACCTGACTGATCGACCTTATGTCCGCCGGAAACCGCGCAAACATCAAGATTGCTATGCGAGAGCAATCGGCCGATCTGAATTGCCTGCGGATAAAGCATTGGAGGCAAAGCATAGGAAATCGCAAGAATCTTCATCGCATCGCTTTGAGTGCGCTGACGATCCGCTGCGATGCGCGGCCATCTCCGAATATGCCCAGAGGCTTGCAATCCGCCGTTTGATTAAGGGCCTGATCGACAGCTTTGATGATCAAGTGGCGATCGGTTCCGACGATCCACACATTGGGCTGGCCGACAAGCTCGACGCGCTCAGTTGTGTCGCGCAGAACGACAAGCCTTTTGCCCAAGGCTACAGCCTCTTCCTGAATTCCGCCTGAATCGCTGACAACCAGCCGCGCGTCCTTCAGAAGATAGGCAAAGGGAAAATAATCGAGTGGCTCGATCAGGAAGATATTCGATAGACCCGCAGCCTTGATGACCCGGTCGACAGGACCCGTCACTTCGGGATTGGGGTGCACAGGGAAAACGAATTTGAGCTGCGGGTACCGCTCGGCCAGCGCAACAATCGCCCTGCAGATCGACTCGATGCCTTCTCCAAAATTCTCGCGGCGGTGGGCGGTGACGATCACGACGTCTTTCGCCTTCCGGTCCGTTGAGAGAAAATGCAGTCCGCAGGCACTCAGATCGCGGCGGACGGCCTCGTTTCTCCTGGCATCCCGCTCAAGAATCTCTACGGCCTGCAGAAGCGCATCGATGCCGGTATTGCCTGTCACCACGATCTTGTCTGGATGAACGCCTTCGGCAACCAGATTCAAGCGGCTACGCTCAGTCGGCGCAAAATGCGCCGACGCCAATGCTGAATTGAGTCGGCGGTTGATTTCTTCGGGCCATGGGGAGTAACGATCGCCGGTGCGAAGCCCGGCCTCGACATGAGCGACCGGGATCTTCTGGTAAAACGCCGCCAGCGCCGCCGTGAAACTTGTTGTCGTGTCGCCCTGAACCACAACCCAATCCGGCCTTCGGTCCTTAAGGGGAACTTCAATCAACCCGAGTATGTTTGTGGTGATTTCAGTGAGCGTCTGTCCGGGCCGCATAATATCCAGATTGACATCTGCTTCGATGCCAAACGCATTCAGCATATCGCGTGCAAGCGATTTGTGCTGTCCGGTATTGCATACCGTCAAATCGATATGATCGGCCGCCCGGCAGCACAAAATCAACGGCGCGAGCTTGATGGCCTCCGGACGAGTCCCTAGCGCAAAAAAGAGTTTCAATGCCTTCCCAGCGCGAAGCTGCCGGATTCCGCAGCCTCCACACCACCCCCCGTTAGACCTTGCCGTGTTTCAGAGAACCTCCTGGATCTTTCGATATGATCCAAGATCGAGTTCAGCATCCGCCGAATGTTCTCCGGACGATTGCTGTAATAACCCGGTTCATCGGCCGGGCGAATGAGGCACTCGTACCGAGCGTCATATATCTCCGTGAGCGCTTTCAAAACATCCTCGTCGCGCGGAGGATTTTCAATTGCATGTTGTACACGGCTGGCGAGACTATCTATGGAGCAAACTCCACCAAGATAGCTAGCAATAAAGCATCCGCCCAAAACCAGCGATGGCCGGCCAAGAAGATAAGCTTCCAAGGTTGCACTTCCCGTTACCGATATCGTCAATTGCGCCCGCTTGATCAGCTCTACCGAAGAGAGATTGGAATGCACAACCTTGACGCCCGCCTTGCGGCGCAGCGCTTTGTAGAATGATCCAGGCCGGATATTCAACGAAGCCCAGTGCTCCTTGACAATGAGGGTGCAGTCGCTCGGCATTGCGAAACGGATTGCATCGATTGCCCGCATTTGATCGATGAAGTACGGGGCGGGAGTGTTGATGGACGATTCAGGGGTCGTTTGCAGTGGATAATAAACAAACTTAGCGGGAAGTTCTTCAAGCGTCTCCAGATCGAATTGCCGCCGGTTTCGCGACGCGCGAATGCTTCGAAATGCCTCGACCGCCTTCGGAAAGGCATACTTGACGCTGGTCGCCAGAAGGACAGGCTCGAATAAATCCGGATTCTTGAGTGTCCGTTTTGCAAAACTCAGGGCACGTTGCAGAAACGGCTTCTCGTAAAGTGGTAGCGGCTCGTCACCAACCGGCAGCGCGAACATCCCGGGATTCCAGGAAGGTTTAGGATTCTTACGGAAGTCATCCAGGAAACGGGCGGACTGCGATACAAACGCTTTATTCGCGGTGCGATAGCTCGGGAGAGTTTCGTCAGGCCCCGAACAGAATGCCGTGCCTCCGAAGCTTCGCAAGTCGACCGGCAAAATCGCAGAAATATTCAGTTCCTTTGCAATGCTGAACAGCATCTTTCCCTCGAACGTCTCGACATGCGCGAAAAGTAGATGCGTTGGCTTGATGCGCTTTAGAAAGGCCCTGTATATCTTGTAGGCTTCGGCAGCGCGAGCGACCTGTTCAGAAGCAGGACGATGCTTGTAGACCTTCTTCTCGGTTTCGATGTCCGCATATACATTCCCGGCATACTCGGTAAACTCCGAGGGATGCGTATCTTCAGGAAGCGTCCGGCTTTGCATATATTCGAGACAAAGCAGCCTGTCCGGCGGAAGCACTTCGCGCACCGCGTCCAGATGATGTGACGTCGGAAGAATCATAGCCCAGTCAACATCCGGCGCCGCAATCTTCGCGTGTTCGATCAGGTTCCGATACAGGGCTGCATAAGTCCCGTAGCCGTGAATGGCGATACTGATCTTGCTATTCATTTTGTGAGCTCCGTCATCGCGAGCGAGCCTTTCACGCATTCGCAGGATTAGAAGACAAAAGACGGGCGAACTCGAAGAAGTTCTGCTCCGCCCCCGCAATGCAGGCCTCTCGCAAAGACACATCTACCTTCATTGAATCCGCTTGTTCGATTGCCTCCAGCAGATCACGTGCAACCAGGTGATCAGCGCTTACGACGGGCATTCCGAACAACCGGCAAATTGAAGCGGTTTTGTTGTCCGTGGAAATTCCCACAAACGGAACCGAAAACATCGCTGCAAGCACATGGCCATGAAATCGCATTCCACAGTGCACATTAATCTCCGAAAATAGGCGTCTAATCTCCCCCGAATCGGCCCGAAGAACTCGCTGACTTACGAGCAACTTCTGTTCCGGCGAAAAGCTCTCCATCAACCTTGTCAGAACATCCTTGTCTTGACACCCGTTCGCTTTCTCAGGGTCGTCGTGAAATGCCAAAAGAGAAACAGTCCATCCACGATCAAGCAGCGCGCTCAATGCATCCCGGACTGCCAGCATGCTCGATGGCGCTGCTGCGCCGCTGACGAGCGCAGGCGGATAAACCGAAAAGCCAATGTGCGGGCCTGTACGACTTTCCGCTTTCCCCCCGCTTTCCGCCAAGGCAGGAGCAAAGGTAAAGGCCAGATCACTGGTCAGTTTAACTCGCTTCGATGCTCCTGCCTTCGCACATTCCGTAAACGCAGCCTTGTCGCGTACAGCAAAAAGCGCGGACATGGATATGATCAGGCGTAAAGCAATCCTGGCTGGGGCCGATTTGAGCTCTGAAATCCCCACCCCAAGCGCTGCGATCCGAAGTCCCATGACGCGCGCGAGCGTACATATCATCAAAATCAGCAATAGCGGTGCGGCCGAGGATCGCTCGTGAAATACCGTCCCTCCGCCAAAAACAAACCAGTGGCACCTGCTAAAGTATTGACGATAGGCCAGCAGGGTCTCAACAAGGCGGCGCGCTTTCGATTTCGACTGGTCGGCGAGAAGCCGGTCGATGCCTGTCAATTCGACCGCCTCTCCAAAATCGTCTAGCCCTCCTACTGGCCCTTCATTACGAATGATAAATGTGGCTCGCGGCCGAATGCGCCTGATACCTTCGACTGTGGCCCGCAGAAGCAGATCATCACCAAGATTGCTCTGGCCGTAAAATCCGAAGAGGAAAAAGTGCTCGTCCGATACGCTGGACATGATGAAAGTCAGGTCTTCTGCCGCCCTCGAGCCAGCATCTCTGCAAGCTCCAGGTCTTCGGCGTCGTCTATATCGACAGCTTTGTGACGCGGTATCATTAGCCCCACCATACGCGTCTCATCGATTTTCCCGGCCCGCACTTCTTGTGCAGGAATAAAGGAGAAAGTACCGGCGTCGTAGAATGTCGGTCGAATGTCCTGCGAGCGGACGTCTGCCATGCCGGGTTGGCAGGCTTTCAGAGTTCCGTCGGATTCCTGATGAAAAGCCCACTCGATCGGCACGTTGAAGCGGGAAATAGCCATAACCGTCCGGTTGTTTCCGCGGCGATCAAACAACTCTGCACCGCGAACGAGATCGTCGGCATCGATCAACGGTGCGGTGGGAAACAGAAGGCACACCGTGTCAAACAGTTTTCCCCGCCGAGCAAACTGATCCAGTGTCCATTGCAGCACCGGCATCAGCGGCGTGTGATCATCCGCAAGTTCGGGCGCCCGCATGAAATCGACAGGATAACCAAGATCGGCTGCAACGCTGGCGATACGGTCGCTATCCGTCGAAATATGGATGGTATCAAAAAGCCCGGACGCCTTCGCTGCGCGGATTGGATAGCTCATGAGCGGAACTCCGAGAAAATTGACGATATTCTTCTCCGGAATTCGCTTACTGCCGCCTCTGGCGGGAACAATGGCAATCCTCATTGCCTTGCAGCCTCTCCATCCTCACGCAACTTCGGCCACCCCCTCGGGTCAATCAGTTGTTTCACATCACAAGCCAGCATATCCATCGAAGGCAACGTCATTCCGGGCGGCAGCGCAGCCAATATCCCGGCTAATTCTGATCGCGTCGTGACGCCGATAATCACGCGGTCAGCCCCACTCTGCTGCATCATAAAGCCCATGCATGCGGCGAGCGGAGTTAGCCTTGTGTCGTGAAGAAACCCGAAATACTTCGCGAAAATTCTGTCGAAGCCCTGAAAATAAGTCGGCAAGCCGGCTGGTTCGGCCAGCAGGATTCCCTGGAGGAAGGCCGAACGCGCGTGCACTTCAATGCCTGCGGACTGCAGTGCGCGAATATGCCCGCTTCGTATCAATCGCTGATCAAAGATGTTGAGCGGTACCTGAACTATATCGGGCTGAAAAACTTCCAGAATACGATCGATTTCGCTCGCATCATAAACCGACACGCCAACACGTCCGACACGTCCATCCGACTTGAGCGATACCAGATACTCCGCAAGAGTCTCGCCTCCAGGCTTAAGCAAATCGCTTCCAGTATGAACGAGCAGGCCGTCAAGACGCGGTCGCCGGAGCGTCTCCACGGAATGCAAGACGCCATCTTCGATCTTCCGCATTTCGTCCACGCCGATTGTCGGGTTGGCGATGACCGCTGTTTTGGTGACAACGCCTATCTCCGGGAAATCAGGCAGGCATTCACCGAGAGATGCCTCGCTGGCTCCATAGCCCGCCGCCGTATCCACAAGCAAGATGCCGGCATCGCGCGCGTACGAGAGTATCTCGCGAACATCGCGCGCAGAAACCTGACCATGACGATTGGTCACTCCGTAAGACATACCGAATTGGGCGGTGCCGAGGATGAGTCGCCGTGCCATATCGTCCGTCAGATGACTAGAAAATTTAGTTTCGCTCATATTTCTGGAAAAGCTGGGCAAGCAAAGCCTTTCAACTCATCACCACATGGATTCCAACGACCACTTTGCCTGCCAGGTCCAAACGACATGGATTTGAACACCGGTAGCGAAACCGCGCTTGAAAAACCCGATATTATACTCCTTGTCAGTGACCGTGCCCCTGCTGGGCAAGTCACCAAGCTCGTAGTACTTCAAGCCCCGCTCGCGGCTTCTCAAAATCGCATCATAGAGCGGAAAGTGCGCCAGCGGCTTCTCAAAAAGCGTCCGGTCGTAGACTCCAGAGGCATAAACAGCCGTTTGGGCGCCATCGACAGTCATCGTACCGGCTACAAGGCGCTCGCCCAGGTGCGCGAGGGCGATCTCTCCGCCACTTTCCAGCACCCAATCACGCATTGACTGCCAAGACTCATCAGACCTCGTGATACGACCTGCCACCGCCGCATGAAACTCGCGATAGCGCTCGAACATGCCGGAATCGGGATTCCGAGCGTTGTAATATTCGATCGACAGATTTTTCCGTCCCCAATTCACAAGCGACCGAAAGCTTTTCCGCAGGCTGCTGTGGATCTTTTTCTGTTCCAGCGAGAGATCACATTGCCCAACCTGCAGGAGTTGAGGAACCGCTCCCCTGCTGACACAGGCTGCCCCCAAGGGGCTCAACGCCGAACCCGCAATATCCTCTCGCAGCGACACCGATACTGTGCCCTGCGACGCAATTCCATCCAAAGCTTTCAGTGCCTCGCCGATCAGGCGCCTATTCCCATCCGGATCGACGGCGCTCGATATCAGCAACGAAATCGGGCGGGAATAATTGCCAAGATGACCATTGAGCAAGTTGCAACGCACCAGCATCACGGGCATATCGCCAAGCACTAAGGCGAAAGACCGGTCAACGGCCGCATCTATGGTAGCGGCGTAGTAGCGATTGCCGAGCGGCGTATCTGCCGGATGCGCGAGCCCGTGGGAAAACTCCGGCAACAACTCCCAGCGAGAAAAGACATCCGGTGAATCGCTGCGAAACTGGACGGTCAGGTTATTCATCCTGTTAACGCGGGTCGTATATACGGGGCCATCGCTTCCAAAATCAGCGTCAGCTGAGCATGGTCCGGAGTATCTTCGCGTCGAGCCACTGCGTGTTCGTATTGCTTGCGTATCGAAAATTCTCGTCGACCGGCTTGCCTTGCAGCGCCTTGCTGCGATCGAACGCGCCGAAACTCGGCTCGATGACATAGCGATCCGGAAGCTCAACCGTGTTTCGTGCATCATCCTCGGTGATCATCACCTCATGAAGCTTTTCGCCCGGACGAATTCCCACGATCTCATGCGGAATACCCGGCGCAATGGCTTCCGCGAGATCGGTGACCTTCATACTCGGGATCTTGGGAATAAAAATTTCTCCGCCAATCATTTGCTCCATGGACGAAGCGACAAAATCCACCGCCACCGGAAGCGTAATCCAGAAGCGTGTCATGCGCGTGTCCGTGATCGGTAGCGTCTTCGCACCCTCCGCGGCCAATCGCTTGAAGAACGGAATTACACTTCCTCGCGATGCCATGACGTTCCCATAACGGACGACAGAGAAGCGCGGCCCGTTGGTACCGCTAAGATTGTTGGCAGCGATGAATATCTTATCCGATGCCAGCTTGCTGGCACCGTACAAATTGATCGGGCTCGCAGCTTTGTCAGTCGACAGCGCGATGACGCGCTGAACACCGCAGCGCAGCGCGGCCTGCACGATGTATTCGGCGCCGAGGACATTCGTATTAATGCATTCAAATGGATTGTATTCGGCAATCGGCACCTGCTTGAGGGCCGCGGCATGGACGATCAGATCAATTCCACGAAGGGCCAACTCCAGCCTGTTCGGATCCCTTACGTCGCCAATGAAGAAGCGCAAAACACCATTGTGGTCATGCGGAGCCAGTTCGTTTTGCATTTCGAACTGCTTCATCTCGTCGCGGGAAAAGATAATCAGCCTGCGTGGCTTTCCGGAGCACAGCAAGGTGCGCACGAAACTCTGACCGAACGAGCCCGTTCCTCCTGTCACCAGTACCGATTTCCCATCGAAGTATCGCCATGATGGAGAGGAAGAACTCGGATGATCAGAAAGAGCGTTCATTACCTTGATGACCTTTAGAAACAGCAAGGCCGCCTGATTGCCAATAAAGGCACCAAGTCATTCTCAAGCAGAAGCGGCTGCACGCTCAGAGCGCAACGTTCTGACTTCGGACAACTTCGGAGGCGGTGTCGGTTGCTTGTTGGGAGGAACGGAAATCGACCGATTGGAGACGCTTTACATGCTACCGCAGTTCGGGTGAAAAGCCCAAACTATCAATATTTTAGCAGCCAAAAGCCACATGACGACTATCATGTTCATATCATGAACGTCAACACGCAATGCGGAAATACGCTCCAGCCCGCTCTCGAGCCTCATCTCGAAAAGTCAAATTATTTCAATGGAGTAGCCCGCCGCACGGCCAGCCGTGCACCGGTCCATGGCAGATGCCAATGATCAATCGACTTCAACGCACCTTGAACAGCGGCTTAAGTGGCTCGCCCTTGAGATACTGCCGGAGAGCACCATTCCGGGCTGCGTTCGCCAAGATGGGGAAGACTTCGTCGTAAATGGAAAGAAGCTGTTCCACGTCTTCACGAGTATGCGCGTAGCTCATGTTGTGCGTTCCGAGCGACAAAATCCCCCGCGCAAAGATTTCCTGTAAAAAGAGAGTTTTGATTTCAAACGACTCAACGGCCTCGTAATCCTTGAAGGTCAGGAAACTCCAGGTCGGGTCGCCGGAAATGCTCAGGAAGTCCGATAGGCGGTGACGTTCAAGACGTTCGGCGACACCAGCACTCAGCAGCGAACCGTTCTCGCGCATGGTTTGCACGACGGGCTCGCGCTGCATTTTTTCTATGACGGCCTTAGCGGCAGCAAGCGACAAGGCCTCGCCGCCCATGGTGAAGGAAAAAAAGATCTCTTCCATTTCCATCATCAATTCCCGGCGGCCGCAAACAGCAGAGAGTGGAAAACCGTTGGCGAGGCCCTTTCCGAGAGTTGTTAGATCGGGGATGACATTAAACTTTTCCTGCGCACCCCCGTTAGCAAGCCGAAAGCCCGTAATCGTCTCGTCGAAAATCAGAACAGCGCCGGCTTCATGTGTCATGGTTTTGACGGCTTCCAGAAAACCGGGAGCAGGCTGGGCAACGTTCATCGGCTCCATGATGACGGCGGCAACCTTGCCATCGAACTCATTCAGCCGGGATCGGAGCGACTGCAAATCATTGTAGACAAACGGATGAACCAGATCTCGCGTTGCCTGGGGTACCCCCTTGTCGCGGGATGTCGAGCCGATGAACCAGTCCTGCCAGCCGTGATACCCGCAGGTCAGGACATGATCCCGGCCGGTATAGGCACGGGCTACCCTCACCGCTCCAGCTGTCGCATCCGAGCCGTTCTTGCCAAACCGGACCATTTCCGCGGAAGGCACGCAGGCACAGATCAGTTCGGCCACTTCCGCTTCAAGAGCGTGCGACAAAGAATAGATCGTTCCGTCCTCAAGCTGTTTTGCAACGGCGCGGTCGACGTCGGGATCACAATAGCCAAGGGTTACAGCCGCAAGAGCGTTTGTGAAATCTACGTACTCATGGCCATCCACATCCCAAATTCGAGACCCACGCGCACGCGCGGCAAAGTACGGCGAAATTCCATAGGGAAATTGCGTAATGGACTTCGAAAACGTCTGGGCACCGAGCGGAATAGTCTGCCGCGCTCTTTCGAGCTGAAGCTCTGATTTTTCGTACCTGATCGACATGACAGCCTCAGCCTTAAACGGAAGTAAGTTGGTCATTGATGACGGCGACCCGAAGACGCTCACCGGCGTATTCGGCTATCGCGCTATAACGTTGACGTCTTTACCCCGCAAATCACGCTTTATGATAGCCCCAAGTGCTTTCAGAATACGCAAGTTTGCAGCAAAGCGGCGGTCAAAGCGGGGGCTGTCCTGCCTTGGGCATCCGTACACGGGGACCTGGCGAAACGGGATTCCACGACGCATGGCGTCGATTGCAGTTTCCGTGCCGATGGATCGAGAGAGATCAAACCCTCCGCGCTCGGTAACGAGGCGGAGTTCGTATCCCTTCATGCCGCAGAGAATGTCGTCGGCTCCAAAGCGAAGCTTCACGTATAATCCCATGACGATTTCCGCAAAGCGCTGTTTGCGTGCGCGCACGCCGAGCACAAGGGGAATCTTTTCTTCGGTGAGAAGTCTTCCGAAGTCCGCGACAAGCGATGGATCGTGCTCGCCATCCGCATCTAGCGTGACAGCATAAGCAAAGCCCATTTCCTGAGCTTTTGCGAATCCGCGGTTCAGCGAGCCTTCGTAACCGCTATTCACTTCATTACGGACAACTGTTGCGCCCTCGGCAGCCGCGCGCGTGGCGGTGTCGTCAGGCGAGCAATCATCGACCACGATGACCGGAGCATGCCTGAGAGCCGCAGCAACCACCGGACCTATTGTCATACCCTCCCGATAGGCCGGGATAATTACGACTAACTCAGGTCGGTCCATCGCAACTCTTTTCCTTCTTCGCAGGCAACTTTAAGCGTCCGGCCAACCACCTGGGACAGAGCATTCGGAGGCACCGCGTCAGCAGGGCACGGCCTTAGCGCGATCAGGTCTTCCTCACGCAACTCCGTTCCGGCGGGAAGCGCGGTCTTCGCACGCAGCGCGCGCCGCTGGATCACAACGGTCTCGACTTCGTTCTCCTCAATGCGTTTCACCCCGTCCCCAAGCGCAGCTTCCAGTTCGCGGGTCGCTTCAACCATGGCTCGCCAGGTCGTCCGGTCGAGCGCGAAAGAATGGTCCGGCCCTTCGCGCGACGTGTCATCTGTGAAATGCTTCTCGACCACGCGAGCGCCGAGCGCAACCGCGCCAAGCACTGCCGAGTGTCCGGGCGTGTGATCGGACAGCCCGAGAACCATGCCGGGCCACCGGGCAGCCATCGACTGCAACACTCGGAGATTCACATAACGGAAGTTATCGAGACTTCCCGTGTAGTTCGTATTGCATTGCAGGAGGCAAAGTGCCGGGTTGTGCTTGAGCACCAGATCGACAGCCTGTGCGGTCTCCCCCATTGTCGCAGCACCACACGCAAGCAGAACCGGTTTACCCACGCGAGCGATGCGTTCGATCGCCGCCTGAAACGTGATATCGCCGGAACCGATCTTGTAGGCGGGCACGATATCCCGGAACATGTCGATCGCATCGAAATCATACGGCGTGGTCATGAACTCGATACCCGCCTGCTTGCACGTCTCGACCAGAACGGGTGTCCATTCGCGGCGGGTATGATACTGATCGTAGACTTCGCTGACCGACTTCTTCCAGCTGGCCTGGTGCGACACCTGTGTCTTTGCATCGGAAAACCCGACGCTGCTGACAATCTGGTCCGCCAGAAAGTGCTGAAACTTGGCACAGTCCGCTCCAGCCTCCTTCGCAAGCCAAATGAGTGCCTTCGCGCGCTCGAGATCGCCGTCATGATTTGCGGCAATATCGGCAATGAAATAAGTCGGCGCTTCGATCGATATTTCGCGGCTGCCGATATTGAACGCGGTTTGATAGGTCATTTTTCGGTAGACTCACGAAATTGGCTTATGAGCGACGAGATCACCTGCTGAAGCGATGGCAGGCTATAACCGAGCATGGACTCCGCGCGGCTGACATCAAGACCGAGGCAGTTAGCGCGGGGAACGGGCCGCATAACAGATGCCTCCGATCGGACAGCGCTCAGCTGACAGCCAAGTTGACGGGCCAGTTCACGCACAAACGTATCCTTAGAAGATATTTCCCCGGCCGCCAAGTTCATCAAGCCGGTAGCCTGGCGTGCTTCCAGATCGAAAAGCGCACGGCTGAATGCCGGCACGTCGATGGATGACCCATAAACATCGGTAAAAAGCGTGGCGGGGCGATTGTTCATGACAACATCGATAGCCCACTCGGCAAAGGTCGGCTGCGTCCAACCGCGAATCCCAACAATGTTGGTTCGCAACACCAATGCATTCTGAGCGGTCAGCGCGAGTGCCTCTCCGGCAAATTTGGTGCGGGCATATTCGTTGACCAGATCGACTGGATCGACTTCGCTATGAGATTTCGGCCCCCCGCTTATAAAATAGTGATCGGTCGAGACGTGGATTAATTTCCTGCCTGTCGCTCTGGACCATGCAGCGAGAAATGCAAGCGGCCGCGCGTTGATGAGCCAAGCGCCGCCCGGATCTTTCTCGCATGCATCGACATCGGCGAGAGCGGCGCAATTCACAACGATATCCGGGGAGTAAGCAGCTAGCGTCGCGGCCAGCGCTGCGGCATCACTAATATCTACGCCAATCGGCGCACCGCGTCGCGCCGCAGCGAGCAAAGTATATCCCCGCGACCGGACTTCCGTTGTAACGGCTTGGCCAAGGAGACCAGTGCTACCGAGCACGAGAACTTTCTTTTCCATTCAGCTATCAATCCCCGAATTGCCGCCGAACTCTTACCTTCCCAGCGCGCCGACCTACGACTTCACTGCCAGGAATTCCTCGGTAAGAAGTGCATCAAGATCAGATTCAAAAAGAACATGAAGGGCATCGTCCATCGAACTTGCGATCGGCAAACCATGGAGATTAAGGGATGTATTCAGCAACGCAAAAGTACCTGTGATTTTGCCGAATTCGTTGATCAGCGCTTCATAGCCGGAGTTCGAACCATTCCCGAGAATATGAGGTCGACAGGTTTCATCATAGGGGTGAACCGACGCAGGAATTGAAACGGATGCTCCCTCACGCGTCGAAGGACAACAAAGCGTCATATACGCATAATTTTCGTGCGGAGACCCAAGCTCCAGATACCGATCAGCGTATTCAGCAGGAACAGAACACGCGAAGGGCATCCAGAAATCCCGATCTTTGATCTTTTCATTGATGATTTTCTTGATTGACGGATCGCGCGGATCCGCAAGGATTGACCTGTTGCCAAGCGCCCGCGCGCCGAACTCTTCGCGACCAACAATGCGGCCGATAACTTTCTTGGAAGCAAGAAGTTGCGCGGCCGGCGCGGCCAAGTTCTCCTGTCGCAGTATTTTGTATCCTCTCGCTTCCAGCAATGTTTCGTACTGTGCCCAGCTCTTTCCATCATTCTCGCTGACCGGAACTCTTCCCAGATAGGGCGTCGAGAACGGGCTTATCGATATAGCGCCCCCCCCATTCTTGTTGAGCAAATGATAGTAGGCATAACCTGCCCCCATAGCTTGAGAGCTATCGTCAGGCGATGGCGGGACAGACAGTGAAGAGACTGTTGGAATGTCAGATACAAGCATGTTCGCCTTGACATTCATCGCAACACCGCCGGCGATGCACACATCGTGAACACCTGTCTCAGCCACACAATTCTTGACCCAATCCACGACCAGCTCTTCGGTATAGGCTTGAAGGGCACCGCTGATAGCATCGAACCGTTCGCCATCAACCAGTTCCTTGATCGAGAAATAAGTGTCTCTAGGTCTCTCCACATCTTCGAAATCGCAGCCAACGACCTTCTGGAAACGTCTGAATTTGTTCAGAAGCCGCTCGAAGTATCGAGCCTTACAGTAAGGCGCGAGGCCCATCACCTTGTATTCGTGCTCATTCGGCTTCAGGCCAAGTATGAGCGTCACATATCGATACAAACGGCCGATGATGAAATTTCCACCGCTGGCAACAAGGCGCTCCTTCACGACCGGCAAATTATCGCCAGATCGGACCCGCTGCATGACTCTTGCGGAATAATTTACGAAGTCACCAAAGGCATCCAGCGTCAAAACAAGACGCGGCTTATCGTCATTGCAAGTCGCATAGAAAGCGTAAGCAGCGTGGCAGAATGAATGATCGAAGAAGAACACCTTTTCTTCGGGCAGCTTTAAATGCCGACTCACAACCTTCCGTCTTACGGCTTTTCCCTGTGCAATCTGATCCACGTCAGACGCGTGACCGCTGCCGCCATGGTAATCCTCGATCACCTGCTTCCAGAAATCCCGCCCCGGAAACTGATCGATATCAAGCTTGTTCTCAAATACATCGAGCTGCGAAACTGAGGTGTTGTTCTCGAAAATGCGCGGATACCAAATGCGTTTCTGCTCAGAGATGTAATCATCGATCGAGAACGTCGTGTAATGTCTCGTCAAGATATATCCGGGCGCCCAGGCATCCGAAACAAATGCGACGGCTTCGATATCCCCAATCGAGACTTTGTGCTCCTTGAGCAGATAGTCGATCGCGTGACGCGGATACCGCTCGTCGTTCTTTACTCTCGAGATTCTTTCTTCAGACAAACAACCCAGCAGTTGACCATCGCAAAACAAAGCCGCCGTCGAATTCTGCTCCCAGTTGATGCCGACAACGTAGCGGCTGCTGCCCACCTTTTCCGCTGGCGGCTGGGCAAAATCAGCTTCATTCATTTTGGATCGCTTTCGTTCCTGAAACAGCCCGGCTTTCAGCCAGAGGTGCAATTGTCGTAACTGCCGGAACGGCACTCTCGACCGCCATCGTCGTTAAACTATTGACGATGCTTAGTAAATATCAAAATTGAATACTACAAGATCGAAAAATGCATCATTTGATTATGAAGATATCGGCTATGTGAAACGAGTCCATCACGACGCGCCGAGCATTGCCAAGCTTGCGTTTCACCCGCGCACAAGCGAAGACAGAGCAAAAGGAAGATCGGGTATGTCGAAAGAATCTCTCAAGAATCTCGACAGCCATTTTGCGTTCGGCGAGAACTGGGCCTCCTACTCGAAGCTGATCGGAGAACCACAGATCGATCACGCGAAGGAAGGGCTGTTAAAACTGATCCCGGCGGAAAACTTCGAGGGCTGCTCTTTTCTTGATATCGGCTGCGGGTCCGGACTTCATGCGCTGGCAGCCGCACGGCTAGGCGCATCTCGTATCGTCGGCATTGATATCGATCCCAATAGCGTTGCCACCGCGCGGAAGGTTCTGACGGAACGGAACCCGGATGCGCAGTGGCGAGTCGAAAACATCAGTATCTTTGATCTTACGCCGGCTCATTTCGGGACATTTGATATCGTCTATTCCTGGGGAGTGCTGCATCACACAGGCAATCTCTGGCAAGCCGTCGCCAAAGCTGCGGCGCTGGTCGCACCAGGCGGCTTGCTCGCAGTGGCGCTCTATCGCGAGACCTATCTCGATCCATTCTGGAAACTTGAGAAGCGTCTTTATACAAGCGCTTCGCCCTCTGTTCAAAATCTCATCAAGAGCGGTTACATCAACGCATTCCGCGCTGCCCGGGCCATAACTCGGCAGGAACCGTTTGCAGACTACATTGCAAAATACTCTTCCCGGCGCGGCATGGACTTCGAACACGACGTCCATGACTGGCTGGGCGGATATCCTTACGAGTCGGCACTTGCACCGGATGTCGACCAGCGGCTCTCCGCACTTGGATTCAAGGCAGAGCGCGTATTTGCGCGACCAAAATCAAGCGGAATATTTGGCTCTGGTTGCGATGAATACGTTTACCGCTCCCAGCAAGAAGCTTGAGGCTATGGTCTGCAAGCGGAAGGGAATTCAAGCCTTCCTATCGTGTATCCATTAGTTAGGGCGGCGGGGAGAATTCGATCTACCAGACTTTCCACGGCGCCTGTCCACTGCCCCACAAACTGTCCAGCAGCATCTTGTCACGCAGCGTGTCCATTGCCTGCCAGAAGCCGTTGTGAACAAAGGCCATCAACTGCCCTTGATTCGCGATCTCCTTGATCGGAGCGCCCTCCCAACTGCTCGCATCTCCCTCGATGTAATCAAGTACTTTTGGTGAAAGAACAAAAAAGCCGCCATTTATGGAAGCGCCGTCACCCTGAGGTTTCTCTTCGAAACCGTCGACCCGATCTCCGTCAAGCCGCAACGCACCGTAACGCCCCGGCGGCATAACCGATGTGACGGTCGCAAGTTTCCCATGACCTCTGTGGAATGCGAGTTGCCGTGTGATGTCTATATGCGCAACGCCATCGCCATAAGTGAAGAAGAACGCTTCCTCGTTCTCGATATAGGGCGCCACCCTCTTGAGACGCCCCGCCGTCATCGTCGCTTCGCCGGTGTCTACAAGCGTGACCTTCCATGGTTCGGCGTTCCGCTGATGAACTTCCATTTTGTTGTGAACCATGTCGAATGTGACGTCTGACATGTGCAGGAAATAGTTCGCGAAATATTCCTTGATTGCATAACCCTTATAACCACAACAAATGATAAAATCGTTGTGCCCGTGAGCGGAGTAGATTTTCATAATATGCCAAAGGATCGGGCGGCCACCGATTTCGATCATCGGCTTGGGCTTCAAGTGTGTCTCTTCGGAAATACGCGTGCCGAGACCACCCGCCAAAATCACAACCTTCATGGCTCAGGTTTCTCCAAAACGAAGCTCTTGAAACGATGATAGTCCGAGACTGAGAAAACCTGCAGGAAAGAGCGATACTCGGGCGTTGCATACAATTTGGCAGAGCTGTAGAGGCGAAACAAATACTCCGCCTGCTGCAAAGCCCACCCAGGCAACCTTTCCAAGCGTGCTTTACGGCTTTCGGGCGCGGAAAGATCAAACATAATCTGCCCTGCATAGTCGGCGGCAAACAATCGGTGTAGCCGCTTGCGGGTCTCAGAATCATGGTCAGCGCCCATAAGCGACCGGACAAGATTAGCATAAAAATCGGGGACGTTTCGGGATACGATACTTCCAAAGCGCCTACCAACAGCGCTCACGTTTGCGGAATACTCTCGAAGCGCGAACGGAATTTCACAGCACTTGAATTTTCCGGCGCGAGCTATCTTGAACGTTAACGCAGCATCGACAAACCCTGCGATGCCATCCGCGATCTCTCTGAAATCTTGTTGTGCAACAAGCTTTATCGCATCCCGTATGAGATCGGTCCGATTGACGCCGTAATAAATTGTGCTTTTCGCATTCTCAACCCTAGCTACCCAATCGTCGGATTCATTGTTGTGAAACGGATAAACCATTGGCCACACGATCACTCGTCGCCCGAATACCTGATAAAGGTATGCATAGCCTTGGCTGAACGCATACTCCGGACTTTCTTCCAGAAAAGAAACGCTGGCCTGCAACCCTGAGAGCGTGATGAAATCATCATCAGCGCACATTGCGACGTATGGCGTCGCCACCCGCTCGAAGGCAAGCTGCAGCTTCCTCGGATATACTTCAAACCCGCCGGGACAATGGATGTGAGTGATGCCGGGAGCTTGGAAACCACCGCAAGATATCTCCACCGAGCTATCTGCGATAATGATCGGGCATCCAAACTCGGAAAACCAACGTACACACCTAGCGAGATATTCAGGCCTGGCGTGCGTCGGAATGATGATTGTGCATTGTCGCATGGCACTCACAGGCAGACCGGCGGCACGGCCCCCCAACGACCCATGCCCACACTATGTAGCCGATCCCGCTCCAATTCGTCTAGGACCATTCAACAGGAGGCCGGGTGTGAGGTTGCTTCACGGGGAAACAAGGGTTATCCGATCGACAGCTACTGGGCGCCTGAATGGGCCGACACGTTTACTACCTGGAGCACCGCGCGATGAATTGTCCGGTATGCAGATCAAGCATCTTTACACAGCTCTATTCTATTAAACAGGTACCCGTCTTCCTCAATCGCCGCTGGACTTCGAGAGCGGCGGCTAGGGCTGCTGAAATCGGGGCGCTTTCAACTGAGAAGTGCACAAAATGCGGCTTTGTCTGGAACAGCGCCTTCGAACCTGATCGTGTCATTTACGATCAGGCTTATGAAAACGATCAGACACATTCGGCTGCATTCCAAAAACATCTCGCCGAAGTTGCCGACCGTACAATTGCAGCTGCTGAAAGCCGTCCCTTTCACCTTCTTGAGGTTGGCTGCGGCCAGGGCGTCTTCCTCGCCGAACTAGCCAACCGAGCAGGCGATCTTCTCTTGTCGGCAACAGGATATGATCCAACTTATCGCGGCGAACGAAAGATGCCCAGCAATGTCACCATTGCCGAAAAGTACTTTAATCGCGACACCGCCCCCCTGATGACTGTTCGGCCTAACATTGTCGTTACGAGACATACAATCGAACATGTGCCGGATCCGGTCCACTTTTTATCAAGCATTCGAGATGCGATCAACGGCGATGCAACCCTGTTAATTGAAACTCCTGATGTAGAGTGGATTGTATCGAGAGGAGAATTCCAAGACCTCTTCTATGAGCACTGCTCTCTATTTACAGCCGATAGTCTTGCGTTGGCCATGGGTCGCGCGGGATGGAATCCTTCACGCATCGATCGGGTGTTTGGCGATCAGTATCTTTTGGCAACTGGGACAACTTCACACGTCGCCACGGATCTATCTCATGCGCTTAACAAAGCAGCGGAATCCAAAAAACTCGATCCGCATAATTTTTTGAGTCACTGGAAGCAGGTCATCCACTCAGCTAATCAACCAATCGCTCTTTGGGGCGCCGGAGCAAAGGGCGTAACCTTTGCCATGCTGGTGGACCCCGGGGCCGATGCCATCAAAGCCGTTGTTGACATAAATCCTGAGAAGCAAGGTCATTATCTACCAAAGACCGGGATCCCTATCATTTCACCGAGCGCCGCCATCGACCTCGGGATTCAGACCGTTCTTGTCATGAATCCGAACTATTTGGAAGAAATCACCAGAAAACTGAAATCACTGGGCTCATCGGCAACGGTGATTCCTGTGATCGGCGGAGACGATCATTGATCAGAGTCCTCCTCACTGGAGCGACCGGGTTCGTCGGCAGCCACATTCTGCGATCCCTTCTTCAGCGGAACGTTGAACTTGTTGCTGTCTCACGGCGACGCCCCTTGATCGCGGGAAATTACTCATGGCGCGAAGCGGATATCTTGTCGGGGGATCTTAACAACCTTCTTCGTGACAAAAACATTTCGCACGTTCTTCATGCAGCCTGGTATGTCGAACATGGAAAATTCTGGAACCATGCCATAAATGATGATTGGCGCGATGCGACAATCGCGCTGGCCCGACAAGCCGCCGGCCTCGGAGTCCGGAGATTTGTCTCGCTAGGAACATGTCATGAGTACGACTGGCCTGTCGACGCCGATTGCGATGAGCTCATCACCCCGATCGCGCCCCACACTCCCTACGATACCGCGAAAACCCAGACCCGGCTTGCCATTGAGAGCGTCGCTCTCGAAACAGGAATGGATTTCTGCTGGCCTCGCCTGTTTTTCCCATTCGGTTCTGGAGAAGCGGCGGAGCGGTTGATCCCCTATATCTGTCAGTCTTTGGCGCGCGGTGCGCCCGCGCGCTGCACCAGAGGCGACAAAATCCGCGACTTTATTGCCGTCGAGGATGCGGGAAGGCTACTCGCTGACCTTTGCCTCAGTGACGTGAAGGGTAGCGTCAACATTGCTACCGGCCGGTCGACAAGCATTGCGGACATAGCGACTTGTCTCGGCGAGATATCTGACAAGCCAGATCTGATTCACCTTGGAGCACTACCAGACCGCGATGGTGATCCTTTGCGGATCACCGGAGACACCAAACGAGTTTCCTCCATGCCAAGCTTCTCGTCCATTCCCTCATTGGAGCAGCGGCTCGCCGAGACTTTTGACTTCTGGAGAAGCCGGACTGAAAATTGAGGGGATTATAACTATTATCGCACACGCCTCAAATATCCGCTCGGGGCGACCGTAATCATGATCTTGTTCTCAATCGCATGATCAATCTCAAACTCTGAATGATCCTTGATGTAATCCCGCACCGCGGTTTTTGGATTATCTCCTTTGTCCCATGGCCGATCTGAAAACCAGTCCGGGGGCATATCTTCCACGACTGTGTCCATGACAACGCAGTAGCTGCCGACAGAAACCAGAGGCGCATAAGCGTCAAGCTCAGCCAGCACATGTTCGTGTGTGTGATTTGAATCGAGCACCACCAGCACTCGCTTGCCGGCAGCAGCCGAACTTGCAGCCGCAACGATGTCCGGTGAGATACTCGACCCCTGTAGCAAGCGGATACGCTTGAACATGGGATGCGCCTCGATAGCCGCCCGATTGTGAGAGCGAATGTCGATATCGATGCCCAAGACCTCGCCCTTCCCGATCAGTTCCATCATCGACGCGTAAAAGATCAGCGACCCGCCATGTGCGACACCTGTCTCGATCAGAATATCCGGCTGGACGCGCCACAGTATCTCCTGCATTGCAATCATGTCTTGCGGATACTGGATGATAGGCCGCCCCATCCATTCAAAATGGTAGGAATACTTGGTCCGGGCTGAGGCATTGAACCACTCGCGCGTGGCGGCCTGCAGAGCCTGATCCGTCCCCTGGCGGGCAATTTCCTCCTCACATTCAAGACGGAACTGATCGGCAGGCGAAGTCGGAGATGCGGTCATTTGATGCGAATTTTCTAGCTGTGGAAGCAGCGTGGGAAGGCGCCATCCCTCATCTGGCTTCTCTTGTTGGATTGATTGACGAAAACCTACCGGATCGGGCATAGATTGGAAACCATCAACCTCATACACCGATTTGTACTGGCTTTATCAGTACGGCTGAGCCACGGGCAACCAAATGCCGCTTAACCGAGAGTTCTGGCGCAGCAAACGTGTCCTCCTCACCGGGCATACAGGCTTCAAGGGCGCGTGGCTCTCGCGCTGGCTGGCGCAGCTGGGCGCGGAAGTTGTGGGCCTTAGCCTGCCACCGCCGACATCTCCTAGCCTGCATGAGATTCTTTCGACCCCTTTGGCGGCCGAATACATCGTTGATCTTGGCGATCCTGTCACTACGCGGCGTGCCGTTCATAACGCACGCGCGGATATTGTTCTGCATCTGGCGGCTCAGTCGCTTGTCCCTGCAAGCTACGAAGATCCCACCGGGACGTTTCGCACAAATGCCATGGGAACGATTCATCTCCTGGACGCGCTGCAGGCATGGAAGGGTTCGCAAGCCATTATCGTTGTGACGACAGATAAGGTCTACGCAAACGACGAAAGCGGCGTCGCATTCACCGAGACAGACCGGCTTGGAGGCGATGATCCCTATTCCGCGTCCAAGACTGCAGCAGAAATCATCGTGCACGCCTGGAAGCGATCGTTTATGCTCGACGGGCCGCCTCTCGCCACAGCACGCGCCGGAAATGTGATCGGTGGCGGGGATTGGGCTGCGCACCGCCTCATTCCGGATATCATTCGAGCCGCCCGCTCAGGTCATCGCCTCCAAATCCGGCGCCCTGACGCTACGCGTCCATGGCAACACGTTCTAGACCCACTTCATGGGTATCTTCTCTATGCACAGGAACTGGCCTCCGGAAAGTCTCTGCCCTCGAGTCTGAACTTCGCCCCAGACGACACAACGCAACTGAGAGTCCGCGAAATTGCGGATTCATTGACAAGGATATTTGGCATTCCAGGATGGGAACACGTTCCTGTCCCCGAAACAAAAGAAAAAAATGCATTGGCGCTGGATGCCTCACTGGCGCACATGACGCTTGGATGGAAGCCAACTTTCAACGGAAGCGATGCTATCGCCAGCACCATTGAATGGTACAAGGCATGGGCGCTAGATGAAGACGTCAGAACACTAACCGATCGTCAGATCGCCAGCTTCGAAGACAAATTATGAGTTTATGCCGCCTCTGCCGAACCCCAGTAACAAGAACGTTCATAGATCTCGGCCAGCAACCGCTTGCGAACTCCTATCTCAAATACGATCAACTGACACAACCGGAGGCGCGCTATCCGCTGCACGCAAAGGTCTGCGATTCATGTTTTCTGGTGCAGGCCGACCACGACGTCGCAGCCGAAGCCATCTTTTCAGACTATGCCTATTTCTCCTCCTATTCGTCCAGCTGGGTCGAACATTCGCGCCTTTATGCAGAAGCAATGATCTCGCGCCTTGCGCTTAAACCCTCGTCGCTGGTTGTCGAAATAGCGAGTAATGATGGCTACCTCTTGAAACATTTCAAGGCAGCAGGGATTGATGTGCTCGGCATCGAACCTGCGGCCAATGTCGTTCGGGAGGCCGAAGCCCATGGCGTCAAAACCGAGATCGCATTCTTTAACAAGTATACGGCGGGCAGGCTGGGCGCAGCGGGTGTCCAAGCAGATTTGATTGCCGCGAACAATGTGATGGCGCACGTGCCGGATCTGAACGATTTTATCGCCGGATTCCCCCTTGTTCTCAAAACTCAGGGCGTACTAACAATCGAATTCCCGCATCTGCTCAATCTCATTCAGCAATGTCAATTCGATACGATCTATCACGAGCACTATTCATATCTGTCGCTGCTGGCTTCCGAACGCGCACTCGCAGCCCACGGACTGCGCGTTTTCGATGTCGAGGAACTGCCGACACATGGGGGCTCACTTCGCTTGTTCGTTTGCCATCTTACAGCCAACTTTGCCGAGGGCGCTGGTCTCCACACTATACGGAGCAAAGAAAAGGCTGCTGGTTTTGATCGTTCCGCAGCATACGAACTTTTTGCTCCTCAGGCTCAGAAGATCAGAGAACAGCTTCGGAAATTCCTGGAGAAGGCCAAAAAGGATGGCCTGACTGTGACTGCCTACGGCGCCGCAGCAAAAGGGAATACGCTGTTGAACTATTGTGAAGTCGACAGCACTCTGGTGTCCGCAGTCTTCGACAAAAATCCCCACAAGCAGGGAAATTTGCTTCCAGGCTCCAGAATTCCTGTAAAATCCCCTGAAGAGATCGTGCAAATCAAGCCCGATATCATTCTTATTCTGCCATGGAATCTAAGTTCGGAGATCGCGAAAGAGCAGAGCGTGATCCGGGAATGGGGCGGCCGTTTCGTTACCGCGATCCCACAAATAAACATCTTCTAGGATTGCGATGCGCCTTGTTCCGACAGATATCAGGGATCTAATCGTTGTCGAGAGCGATCCCCATCGTGACGAACGCGGCTATTTTCACCGGCTCTTCGATGTAGAAACTTTCGAAGCCGCAGGTATCCCCTTTATCGCCCGCCAAAGTGGCATCAGTCACAACGCGCACACAGGAACGCTGCGCGGCCTGCACTACCAAAAGCATCCGAGCGCACAAGCCAAGCTGGTTCGCTGCCTGAATGGGAGACTGTTTGATGTTGCGATTGATCTGCGGCCGCAATCTCCGACCTATTGCCGATGGTTTGGCCTCGAGCTCAGTGCGAATAGCCATCGTGCACTGTTCGTGCCAGCTGGCTTTGCGCACGGGTTTTTGACCCTCGAGGATAACACCAATATCCTGTACGAGATCAGCCATATAGAGATTCCCGCCGATGCAGCGGGCGTGCGGTGGAACGATCCTATCTTCAAAATTGTCTGGCCCAGGGAGCCGGCGATCATCAATAGCCGCGACGCCGGGTATCCTGATTTCCTCCCAGACTAAAACTGCAGTTACTTCTGCGCCTGATGTAAGAGCGGCGACACAACCCTATCGGCCTTACCCCCACTGAGATTGATCACAAAGTCGGCCTCATCGACCAGCGCCGGGCGATGTGAGATCGCAACGACTGTCATACTCCCCTTGAGCTTTGAAAGAGCCGTGACAACAGTTTTTTCCGTCTCAGCGTCGAGCGCGCTGGTCGCTTCATCGAGCACTAACAGATCGGGCGCCCCCAGCAAAGCGCGAGCGAGCGCGATGCGCTGGCGTTCACCGCCAGACAGCTTGCTTCCATGATCTCCAACGAGCGTATCCAGTCCATCGGGCAAGCGGCCTATGAAACCTGCTGCAGCTCTATCCAGAGAAAACAGCATCTCCTCGTCTGACGCCTGCGGAAATATCCAACTTAGATTCTCACGGATGGAAGCGTTAAAGAGGATAGGGTCTTGGCCAAGATAGCCAATCCGGCGCCTCCAGGTTGCCGTTGATAGACTGTCCAACGTATGCCCGTTGACCCTAACCGAACCATGCGTCGGCCGCCGCAATCCGAGAATGCAATCGAGCAACGTCGTCTTGCCTGCACCAGTGTGCCCCGTCAAAGCAACGAAAGCCCCAGCCGGAATTTCAATGTTGATATCATCGAGCACCACGCGCTCCCCCAATGTGACCGAAACGCCGTCGAAAACAATAGATACCGGCCCGTTTGCGCGCCACGCGTCTAGTGGCTCGGGCAAAATTGCCTCGCGTTTCGATTGTGCATTCTGGACCAACTGCATGGCTCCGCGGAATGCAGGCATGTGAAAGTCGGCGATCTGCAGATTCTGACGCAATCCCGTCACGCGCGGGAACAGCCTGATAAATATCGCAACCGTTACAAGGATTGCACCGATATCAACAGATAGCAGGCTCGGCCCAACAACGAGCAGCGCGACAATCAACAGACCGCCGCTGTATTCGAAAATTGCGCGCACCAACTGCGCGTCAAATGCATTTCCGAACGACAGCGCTTCCATACGGCTCGCAGTCGCGGCCAGCCGCGATACGGCCCGCCCCTCCGTTGCCGTTGCCTTAACAAATTTCACGCCTCCGACGATCTCGCTCGTATCCGCCAAAAGTTCAGCGTTGACCTTGGTCAGGCTGGAACCAAATTCCATAGCACGTAGCGCCCACCATCGCGTCAAGATGAAGAGAAGCGCTCCAGCGACCACAAAAAGACCAACAACAATGGGAGCCACAAACACAGATACTGCAATCTGCACAGAGATAAAAAATATCGCAGCGATAATCAGATTAAGCTGCGAGAAAACCAGACCGATGCGGTTCGGCTCATTCGTAACCGCCGACACAAGATCACCAGCTTTATGCGAAACAAAAAAATCGTAATCCGCGGCCAGAAATGCAGAGAACATCCTGCGCTGCCATGAAGCGACATACATTGCCTGCAGCCGGGACGCCAAATACGCCTGGAACAAAAACACCACACCGCTACAAATAATCAGAACGACCACGACTCCGGCCATGAGTTGCGGCGTCACGGCAATGCCGAACGCTTCAAACCAGCTTCCAAATGCTGACGTGACGCGATCAGCCGAAGCAGAATGCGTTCCGCTAAAACTGGAGAGCAGAGGGAGCAGCGAGGCGACAGTCGCCCCTTCGAAAAAGGCACTGGCGAGCGTGAGCGCAATTAACCCCGGAAGCTTCCAGCCGACTGTGATCCATACATCTTTAAAAAGCGCACGCGACATCATTTCAAGAACACACCTTGCAGTTGAATTATACCCGAACGCTAATCGAGATAGTTACGTTATATCGGAGCAATAAGTTCTGCGTCTGTAACAACTCGAACCTTGCGACCTAGCATATCGAGAAGGATTTCAACACGCTCGTTCTCGGTCCTGCCCTGAAATATCCCGCGACAGGAATCGAAGGCATCGCGCAGTATGCGAACAGCATCGCCCGTCTTAAGGCGAATGGCCGGCGAAACGATCGACAGAAAACTGTCCGCCTGCTCATGTTCCTGGAGGCCTTGGATAATGTCGGTCGCAACGCGTGCAGGAACACCTTCGCTTCCGACCAGCCGTTTGACACCAATCGTAGAATTAACCGCACGCCATCGCTGCGTTTCCATATCGATTCTGACGAAGATGTAGTTTGGGAATAAAGGCGCTCTAACGACATTCACGCGCCGCGCATGGCGCGCTGTTTTCAGATATCGCGGCAGGTAAATCTCAAAACCCTGCTGAACCAGATTGGCAGCCGCTTTAGCTTCCGACTGGATTTGCGTTTGGGCCACATACCACGCAGAATTCGGGGATGCGGTCATGACAAGGATTGCTCCTTCCTAGGGGCGCGCAAGGCGACGAGATCGGGGATCAAAACCGCATCGGCCCCCAGCCTCATGCGCGCTTCTTCAATAATAGCGTCAACCGCAGCAGACGGCACCAACGCGGTGACGATAATGCCGTCCACCTGCGTTCCCACAGCATCAAACTCGCGGACAACCGGCAATCCGACAAAACGCGTGGATTGATTTGAAGGATCAATCGCACAGACCAAAGAAACATCGCTTTCAATCGCACAGATCGCAGCGATTTCAGCAAGATCCGAAACGCCCAGCAAAACGAGATGTTTGAGATTGCGTTCTTTGGCAGTTTCGAAAACCTTGGTGCAATCCGCCTTCGCCTTTCGGAAAAACCCAAATGACGACGACAGATACTCAACCGTGAGCCGGGACTTTTCAGCGAAACCTTGCGGTGTGAGATAGTACGCATACCGGCGCGCGGGCGCCTGACTGGCCTTGACCAGTCCCTTCTTGATGCAGCGATTGAGATACGCGTTCACGAGACCAAGCGCGATTCCGAGTTCGGCCGCAAAATGCCGTTGCGAGCGCGCGCCGTCCTGCTCCACGGAATTCAAGAGACCGAGAATGATACGATCGCTGTCTTCTTCGCGCTCACTTTCGGAAACCGCTCGCTCCATCGCTTCACTCCCGCAATGGTCTCCTTACAGTGTTCACCCGATGAACGTCAAGTTTAACAACCCCACCTCGATCTAAGATATTGATAATATTCTAGTAATTAAGAGACGCCCGAACGCGGCCGTGCAAGACCACCATAGGCGCCCAAATTGACCGCAGGTTCAAAGGATTGGATCAAGGCGCCGTGCGTTCACGGCCGCGTATCCACAGGTACTCGTGCTTCTTACCGAAGGCGACCATTGGGACCTCAACCAAACGATATGAAATGAAAGCAATGGCAGTTGTCAGAGCTATCACCAGCGCGACGACCAGCAGATTGAAAGCCAAGACGTCCGATGGGGGAAACAAAGCCAGAAAAAGGTAACCTGCCGCGGTGTGATAAAGATAATGGCTGTACGAGATACGGCCGAAGAAGCCGAGGATCGAGTTCGACACCCCCATACGCAGGAACGCAATCAGCATGATTGCTTCGCTAATGACATAAGCCGCCGACCATTCTCCATAATACTCATCGAAAACAAGAAGGCTTGCCGCATTGACCAGGGTCACACCGGCAACCGGCAGCATAGCGGAACGGCTCCAACCTGCTGCTTCAGCTTGCCTAACCAGAATACCAACGTAGAAGGCCGGAAAAAACGTTAACAAGAGGCTTGCGTGTCCGCGCGCAAACCACACTACGATATTCACGCAAATCAGTGCAGCCAGAACGACAAGGATGCTGCGATCCCGCAGAAGAAAATGCTGCAGCGCTAAGAACAGGTAGAACTTCACTTCGATTAGCAGCGTCCAGTACACGCCGCTCAAGGATTCCTTGCGAAAGATATCCTGCACCATGAAAAAATTACCGAGCAGAACATCGGGCGGGAAAACTTCTTTGCCCAGGAGAAAACTGAAAAATGCTATCAGTACGACGTTCACCCAATAGGCTGGAAAAATCTTGAATAACCTCCGCAAAATGAAGGTAACCGTATCTTGCTTCTGGATGTTGCAGAAAACGAGATAGCCGCTGAGGAGAAAGAACAGCATGACGCCACCCCGCCCAAGCGAGCTTACGTGGTAGGATGCATCACCCAATGCTATCCGGGTGGGAATGAAGTGGCCAAAGATGACCATCAATATCGCAATGCCCCGCAACGCGTCGAGCGACGGAATTCGGCCGGCATCCGGCTTTAGCGCAGGCGTTTGCGCCGAACCGGATATTGGTGCCGTATGTATTTCTGGTGGCATGAAGCGTCGCCTAAGGAACAAACTGACTGAAAACAAGCACGTAACGGCTTTAGATGTTATCCAGCAGGAAAGCCATATTTCACAACCCGTGAGAACGATATAGCTTCAGGATGTCCAGCACCCCGTGCCCCCGCCAATGACGGCCTCGTCTTTATCATCTCTGAAATTGCTCTACGTCGTGACCGAGGACAAAGCCTTCCTGTCCCATCGGCTTCCCATGGCCCGTGCGGCACGTGAGGCAGGTTTTGACGTTCACGTGGCAACGTCGGTCGGACCTGCCGCGGGGGCCATACGCGCCGAAGGTTTCACCATCCATCCCATGCCGCTGCGGCGAGGCGGATTGTCTCCTTTGGGAGCCATCTCGACCATTCAGGCGCTTCGCAAGATCAAGCGCGAACTCGCCCCCGCGATTGTGCACCATGTCGGCATGCAGATCTGCGTGCTCGGCGGCATTTCGTCGCTTGGAATGACGACGCCGCAGATCAATGCGATGACCGGTCTTGGCTACGCGTTTACCTCAACAACGGCTCAAGCGCTTCTGCTTCGTATCGTCATCGCAGTCGCGTTGCGATTTCTGCTCAACAGGGATCACGCGGTCTTTCTCGTTCAAAATCCCGACGACCGCACAGCGCTGGAAACAATCGGGATCGATCATCATCGCCTCGCGCGCATTCCTGGCTCCGGCGTCGATACCGACAAGCTGACGCCGCTGCCGGAACCCGACGGCCCGATCACCGTGGGATTTGCGGGGCGCCTCCTGACCAGCAAGGGCATTCGCGCGCTGGTTGCCGCACACAGGATTCTGCGGACTCAGGGCATGGATATTCGGCTCCTGATCGCGGGAACTCCCGATCCCGCCAATCCCGATTCGGTGACGCTCGAAGAGGCGCAGCAATGGAACAGTGAGCCGGGCATAAAATGGCTGGGCCAGGTCAGCGACATTGCTTCACTGTGGCGAGACTCTCATATCGCGGCCCTTCCGTCCCACCGCGAGGGCCTGCCGAAAAGTCTGCTGGAAGCTGCCGCCTGCGGCCGGCCGATGGTCGCCACCGACGCCCCCGGTTGCCGGGAGATCGTGATACACGAAAAAACCGGCTTGCTGGTGCCGATCGAGGATCCGCAGGCACTGGCCAAAGCCATAGGTGAACTGGCCGCATCCCAAGAGTTGAGGACCCGCTATGGCGCGTCGGCCCGGCAACTCGTCGTTGATGAGATGTCCGCTCAGGCGATCGGAGCTGCAACGGTCGCCCTCTATGAAGAGCAGTTGCAGCGCATTCGCTAGCTTCAATCCTTGCCGACGCTGTGCGCGCTACCGTTGTTCCAGCGGCGCGAAGTTACGCGCTTCGCATTTGTCATTGATGACGGCAGGTCGCCAGTTAGCAACCGCTTCGCCCTTCAGGAAAAACGTGAAGTAACGAATCTCATTGCCGAAGTTCGCGCGCGAGCAAACGGTCCATCTTTCCGGACCCGACTGCGCCTCATTCGGCCCGACATTGGAAACTTCCGAAGCACCGACCTGCTTCATCGATTGCGTAATGCGCTGGATCTCATTGATGATGACCCGCAGTTGCCGGGAATCCGGCTGGGGGTCCGCCTGAACGGAATCCTGCACATCGAAGAAGAAGGTACACCCGCTGAGCAGCACAGCCGCGAGCAGCATTTGAAGCAACCGAATAGCCACCAAGCTACCCACTCCCAGACTGTCCGGGGCGCATTACTATCGCTTCGGCGCGCCGGTGAAAAGCGGCATCCGGGACTTGAAAAAATGCCGCGGCGGACAGGCACCCGCCCCGTTCGATGATTTTCCGGACCAGCGGTATGTCCGGAGGACGTTGTCACCCCTTCCGAGTTTGATTAAACACTCCGCAAGCCCAAGGCGGGCCCGATGCATCCTCGCGTCGGCAGCCACGTGAGAGTTCATGACCGATCGTCCGCCCAGCAATGTCGACCCCGCAGTTGCCGCCGGATTCGGCCATGAATGGTCGACCTTCCGGCAGGGGGAGGACGCATTTTCCGCGGACGACAGGGCTGCCATTTTTGAATCCTATTTTCACATCTTTCCCTGGAACCGCCTGCCGGCCAGCGCCGTCGGCATGGATGTCGGATGCGGCAGCGGCCGATGGTCTGTCATGGTGGCGCCGCGCGTCGGACACCTCCACCTTCTCGACGCAAGCGCCGACGCGCTGAATGTCGCGCGGGCAAATCTGGCCGCGGCGAAGAACGTGAGTTTTCATCACGCCAGCGTTGGAGAACTTCCCCTGCCCGACGGTTCGCTTGACTTCGCGTTCTCGCTGGGTGTGCTGCATCATGTTCCCGACACCCAGGCCGCGATTTCCGAGATCTCGACAAAACTCAAACCCGGCGCGCCTTTCCTGATCTACCTTTACTACGCGCTCGACAACCGGCCGGCCTGGTATCGCGCGCTCTGGAAATTCAGCAATATCTTCCGCGTCGTGATTTCAAGCCTCCCGGAAAAGCCGCGCCTCTGGATCAGTCAGATCATTGCTGTGTTCGTTTACTGGCCGCTGGCCCGTCTTGCCGCGCTCGTCGAACGGCTCGGATTTTCCGCCGCGGCGCTGCCGCTGGAATCCTACAAGCACCGCGCGTTCTACGTGATGAGAACCGACGCATATGACCGGTTCTGCACCCGCCTCGAACAACGCTTCACACGCGTGCAGATTGGCGACATGCTGACGGCCGCCGGATTTCAGGACATTCGTTTCTCGGAGCGCGTACCTTACTGGTGCGCCGTCGGCATCAAGCGCTGACCGGGTGATCCTCATTTCATGAATTCATTGCTGACCATCGCAACCCCGCTAGCAGCCTGCATCATGTGCGCGGGGCTGATTGTCGTGCTGCACCCGTTGCTTGCGCGCTATGCGCTGGCGCGGCCGAACGCACGTTCGTCGCATAGCATACCGACACCACAGGGCGGCGGTGCAGCAGTGATCGCGGCAGTCATCGCGTCGGTCGCGATATCGGCTTCTTTTTCTGGCGCACCGGTAAATTCTTCCCTGTTCGCGATCTTCGCTGCAACCGTGTTGCTCGCCCTGGTCGGCGCCTACGATGACCTGCGGACGATGCCTGTCATGCCTCGTCTTCTGATGCAGGCGGTCGCCGTCGGCATCGTCCTCGCCACGCTTCCGGCTGATCTTCGTCTCGTGCCCGTTCTGCCGGTCTGGGTGGAGCGGTCGCTTATGCTGATCGGCGGACTGTGGTTCGTCAATCTCGTCAACTTCATGGATGGCCTTGACTGGATCACCGTCGCGGAGGTCGTTCCCGTGACGGCCGCGCTGGCGCTGTTTGGGCTCTACGGCGAGCTGTCTTCTGGCCCGACAATCGTTGCACTCGCACTCTGCGGTGCGATGATCGGTTTCGCGCCGTTCAACAAACCCGTCGCAAAGCTCTTCCTCGGTGATGTGGGCAGCCTGCCGATCGGTTTGCTGATGGGATGGTGCCTCATTGAGCTTGCGGGACACGGCCATCTGCTGGCTGCGCTTTTGCTGCCGCTCTACTACCTCGCCGACGCAACGCTCACGCTCGTTCGGCGCCTGCTGAAGGGTGAAGCCGTCTGGCTTGCCCACCGGTCGCATTTCTACCAGCAGGCGACCAACAACGGTTTCAGCGTGACGCAGGTCGTCAGCGAAGTTTTCATCCTGAATGTCGTTCTCGCGGCATTTGCCGCGGTGACGATCTGGCTGAAATCGCCCTACGTCCAAGGGATGACGCTGGCATTGGGCTTAAGCGCCGTGGCGCTGGTGCTCAGCCGGTTCTCCCGGCAACGGGAACCGCTCGGCTAGATTACGCGGCCCCGCTTTTGAACTCCGGGATCGCGTCCTTCAAGACACCCACAATGACGCTGCGCTGTTCACTGGCCACAGCCTTTTCCAGCGTGGACAGCCACCGTTGCAGCGTGTCGAGCGGCGGCTCGTTGGGACGCGCCGCGACAATGCCGGCGATGCCGATGTCGGCGGTCGGCTCTTCATGGGCAAACAGGATTTCGTTCAGACGCTCGCCCGGCCTGACGCCTGTGAAGACGATCTCGATATCGTAACCCGGCTGAAGCCCGGACAGCCTGATGATGCGTTCGGCAAGATCGACGATCTTCACCGGCTGCCCCATGTTCAGCACATAAACCGACACATCGGGCCGCACGGGATCGAGCGCGTGGGTCGCCGCAGTCACCACGAGGTCGCACGCCTCGCGAATGGTCATGAAGTAGCGGACCATGTCCGGGTGCGTCACGGTCACCGGACCGCCGGCCTCGATCTGCGCCTTGAATTTCGGCACCACCGACCCGTTGGACGCCAGCACGTTGCCGAAGCGGACCGAGATGAGCCGCATCGGCGCCTTGCCGTTTGCCTTGTGCATCAACTCCCGGTCGAGCGCCTGGCAGTACATCTCGGCAAAGCGCTTGGTCAGTCCCAGCATCGACACCGGCTCGATCGCCTTGTCGGTGGAAATCATCACCATCGCCTCAGCGCCGGCGCTCACCGCAGCATCCGCCACATTGACGGTGCCGAAGATATTGGTCTTGACGCCCTCGCCCCAGTCCCGCTCGAGGATCGGGACGTGCTTCAGCGCAGCTGCATGAAAGACAATGCTTGGCTTGAATTCAGCCATGAGATGCGAAATGCGTGCGCGGTCGCGAATGTCCGCGATGCGGCCTTCGATAATCGCCGTTGGAAACTTGACCGTCAGGTCTTCCATCACCGCGTGAAGCGCCGGCTCGGCATTCTCGACGATCAGCAGCCGTGACGCGCCGAACGTAACGACGCGGTCGCAGATCTCCGATCCGATCGAGCCGCCACCGCCGGTGACGACGACGGACTTGCCCTTCACGAAGCTTTCGAGACGCTGATAATCGATCTTCACGCTCGGCCGCAGCAGCAAATCCTCAACCGCGACCGGTGCGAGACGTGGCGCCTCGCCACTCCCCTCAAGCGACGGCAGACGGCTGACAGTCAGTCCGAGTTTGCGGGCTCGCGTCAGCACCGACTCCGGTGACGCATCGGCCTCGAAAGCGGACGGCATCATGACCAGGCGTTCAAGAGGTCTTTCACGGCGCGAGAAATCATCGACGATATCGGCGAGGTCATCGATGGCACCAAGCACGGGAATGCCACGGATCGACTGTCCGCGATCGGATACCGAAGGAGACAGTACACCGACCGGCCACATCCGCTTCACCGCACCGCTCTCAATGCCGCGCAGCAACACTTCCGCGTCCGCGGCACGTCCCACCAGCAGCGTCGGAGCCGCATCGAGGCCACGCGCCTGGTTCAGCGTTCGGGTGTAGCGGAAATAGCGATAGGCAATTCGCAGCGCGCCAAGCGAGAAGTTCTGAAGGAACCAGTAGATGATGATCGTCGTCTTGCCGAAAAAGAATGTCCCGTAGACGTTCGGCGCGATGAAAATGTAGTCCAGCACCAGCAGCATCAGCGCAAGCACCGTCGATGCCTTGACGATGTTGAAGAAGTCCGGCAGCGAAATGAACCGCCACTTTGTCGTCGTCAGTCTGAAGGTGTAGCAGACGAGAATGCTGAAAATGACGAAGTAAGGCAGGATGTGGAGCAGCAGCGGCAAGCGCTCCGTCAGGCCGCTGCCTTCGAACCGGAGATAGAAACTCGCAACCACCGCGAAGATCGTCGCCAGCACGTCATGGATCACGATCAGCAGATTTCGCCATGTGAGGCGCGGGAATCTGATCCGGGACAAGCCAGCCATAACTATCCCTGCCCCGCAAGCGCATCGGCGTTCTGGGCGCGAGCGATCATGCCGCCAGCAACCCCCACCGCCAGCACGTACATCCAGCCTTCGGTAAAATCAAACAGGTGGGAGTTGAGCAGCGAACTGATGAAGTTCTGGACCACAGCCGCAAGGCCGATCCACGCGAACAACCCTTCCTTGCCAATGAAGAGTTTCAGGTGCGAAATCCACATCAGATAGAGAACTATGATTCCGGCGATCCCCCACTGCACCGCCACGTTCAATGTCTGATTGTGCGGATTGGCGATCACTTCGGCTGAAGCGCCTGTCTGGCCGACAGCATCCCGCTCGAACAAGAGTTTAGTTGAACCGGTGCCGTGTCCCAGAATCGGCGCAGCCTCGAAGAACTTCACTGACTTGCGCCAGAATTCCAGCCGCTGCCCGGCCGATGTTGCGGCATGCGACGTGCGATAGGCTTGATATTCGGTAATCGCTTGCTCCACGCGAGAACGCAGGTATGACGACGTATTCCAGGCGAGGGTCGCCGCAATGATGCCGCCTATCACCAATATGACCGCCGTGCGTTTGCTGAAATACATCGCGAGGAAAAGAACAAACAAGATCGGGATGCAAGCCAGCGCAGTCCTTGAATTGGCGACGAAAACCATGTTCGCGATGAAACCTGCGCTCAGCAGCGCAAGCAACAGTGCGATCTTCCTTTGCTGCCGCGACAGCGCATACATCGCCCCGCCAAGAGCACCGAAAGCGCACAGTGTGAATTCCTGCCCCTGCGCAATCGTGTTCTTGACCGGGACACCGGGTGTTCGTGAGGCATCGAAAGCCAGCCTCGGATCAACGACCATCGCCCACGACGCCAGCATCACCGCGGCACAGGACGCAATGAAGGCCAGCGCAACCCACAGGCCTCTGCCCGACTTCTCGAAATGACGGATGAGAATCGGGATCGCAATCAGCTTGCCAACCGGGTTGACCGCATGCAGGCGCGCAGCCCACGCAATGTCCGTCGACCACAGCGTGCCGGCAAGGGCCAGCGCAAAAAGTGTGACCGGGAGAAAACAGGCTGGCCGTTTCAGCGTTTCAGAAAAATCCCGTAGCTCGGCTGTGGGAATGAGCAACAGCAGCCATGCCACCGCAAAGATCGCAACCAGCGACGTCGACCATGGCAGCGAAGCGGCCATGAGGACGACTGCGACATCGGCCGCCTTTGTCCAGGCGGCTGTGTTGCGCCAGATCGATGGCGAGACGCCGGTCGCAAGATTGGACGCGTTCGCGGTCATGCCTTGCCTTCTCGCGCGCGTTTGACCAGCGACGTCGTGCTGTGGCCCGGCAGAATGTCGACAAGCACAATCTCGCCGCCGTTGGCGGTGACGATCTCATGGCCGACAACCTGCTCGCGGGTGTAGTCCCCGCCCTTCACAAGAACGCTCGGCTTGATCTGCGTGATCAGTTCCAGCGGCGTGTCCTGTTCGAAGATCACGACCAGGTCGACCGCCTCGAGCGCGGCCAGAACTTCGGCCCGGGCGCGCTCATCCTGCACCGGCCGCTCGGCACCCTTCAAACGCCGCACCGACGCATCGCTGTTGAGACCGACGATCAGGCGGTCGCAGGCGGCGCGCGCCTGTGTCACCACGCGCACATGGCCGGGATGCAGAATGTCGAAGCAGCCATTGGTGAAGCCGACGCGCAATCCCTGCCTGCGCCACTCGGCAAGATGCGCATCAAGGTCCGCAGCGCTTGACGCGATTTTCTCTTCGGCCGCGAGCGAGGCATGCGGCAGGATCTTGCGCCGCAGTTCGGCGAGAGACACCGTTGCCGTACCCGGCTTGCTGACGGCCACGGAAGCGCCCGCCGCCGCACAGCGCAAGGCCGTTTCCCAGTCCATTCCAGAAGCGAGCGTCACAGCCAGGACCGCAGCCACCGTGTCGCCTGCTCCGGATACGTCGCGAACCTTCGCCGGCTGCGCCGGAACATGGATCAGGGTGCCGTCGCGATGGGCCAGCGTCATTCCGTCTTCGCTCTGGGTCACCAGCACGGCCTCGGCGTCGGCGGTGCGCAGCGCCTCGATCGACGCGTCCGCGATATCGGCATCCGACTGGATCCGGCGCCGTGTCGCCTCAGCAAATTCCTTGCGGTTCGGTGTCAGCAGGGTCGCGCCGCGATAGATCGCCAGATTGGCGCTCTTCGGATCGACGATCACCCGCTTGCCGAGCTTGCGCGCGGCGTCGATGATGTTGCGGATCACGCGCGCAGTCAGCACGCCCTTGGCATAATCGGACAGCAAAACGATATCGGCGCGGGGCAGCGCGGCCACCACAGCGTCGATCAGCTTGCGTTCGGTGACTTCCGAGGCAGGCGCCGACAGTTCCCAGTCCGCCCGCAGCATGTGAGTCGAAAAATGCTCGGAGACAAAACGCACCTTGCGCGTGGTTGGCCGCGCCGGATCGGTCACCAGAATCGGCTCGATCAGCTTTTCCCTGGCGAGTTCTGCTCTCAGGGTCTCGCCGGCAATGTCATTCCCGACCAACCCGACGAAAATACACTTCGCACCAAGGGAGGCGATGTTGCGGGCAACGTTGCCCGCGCCACCAACGTTGATCTCGCTGCGCCGGGCCGCGATCACCGGCGCAGGCGCTTCCGGTGAAATGCGCGAAACCTCGCCATAGACGAATTCGTCCAGCATGAGGTCGCCGACGCAGAGCACCGTCTGGCGGACAATCGCTTGCGACAGCGCGTCAAAATCGAACATGAGAACGCCTGTATCCCTGAAAACGCCTGTATGTCTCTTGCACGATCAGCGGTAGCGATCGGGCCGGTCGAGAAAATCTCTGACATAGCTGCCGACGGCATCTTCGAGCGCCGTGAAGCCGCCATTGTAGCCTGCGCCGCGCAGATGATCGACCTCTGCTTCGGTAAAGTACTGGTAGCTGCCGCGAATTTGTTCGGGCATGTCGATATATTCGATATTCGGCTTGACGCCGAGCGCGCCATAGGCGGCAAGGATCAGGTCGCGGAAGCTGCGCGCCCTTCCGGTACCGACATTGAAGATGCCGTTCACCGAACGCGTGGCCAGCAGCCACATGATGACGCGCACCACATCATCCACATGAATAAAATCGCGGCGCTGATCGCCGTCGGCAATGCCATCGCGGTGGGATTTGAAGAGCTGCACCACACGGCCGGATTTGACGTCGTCGAAGCGGCGCGCCAGCACGCTCATCATCGTGCCCTTGTGATATTCATTCGGGCCGAACACATTGAAGAACTTGAGGCCGGCCCACTGCGGCGGCATCCTCCCGCCCTTCGCGGCGCGCTCGATCACGGCCATGTCGAACAGATGCTTGCTCCAGCCGTAGAGATTCATCGGCCGCAGCTTCTTCAGGGCGTCGAGCGAAGCGTCGTCGCGAAATCCCTGCTCGCCGTCGCCATAGGTCGATGCGGACGAGGCGTAGATGAACGGAACGGAATTCGCCGTGCACCAGTCGAGCAGCCGCATCGACAGGCGGAAATTGGTCTCGATCACGAGATCCCCGTCCGTGGCGGTGGTCTCCGAAATCGCGCCGAGATGGATGATGGCGTCGAGCTTGCGGCCGTTCAGCCATTGCATCAGTTCAGCCGGGGGAACCACGTCGGCGAGTTGCCGCTTGGCGAGATTGCGCCATTTGCCGTCATTCCCGAGAAAATCGCATACGGCCACATCCGCGCGGCCCGCATCGTTGAGGGCGGCGACGACGTTCGACCCGATAAAACCGGCTCCTCCGGTCACCAACAGCATTGAGGAATCCCGCCCAGTTGACGCTAGTGTCCAGAATCCGAAGTTCGCCTGCTTGTGCGGCGCATTCTCAAGCGAACTTCAGATTCAAAAGGACACCAGAAACCCATGATTCTGGTGTGGTTTTGGTTCACAAGTCCGCAAATGCACGAGCCGCAGAAACGGCGGACTTGCGAACCACCACACTAGTCACCTTTGCCTCACTCCCGCCCGGCAGGCAACTCACGTCCCGCGCTGTGGTGAAGGACGCCAGCCTGCCCGGAGCCGCAAAAACGCATCTGGACGCGGTGCGGGGGACGCGGTAACCGGCTGATCGTCCACAATTCTCCCGCACCCGTAACGATCGACCCGAAACCCTTCAATAAATGAATATAAATTCATTTCTAGGCGATATTGGCGTGACGCCCGACCCCACGGAAACGAGCCCGGTTCTGGTCGTCCCGTACATGTGGATCGGGGATTTCGTCCGTGGCCATACCGTGGTTCGGGTCCTCAAAGAGCGGTGGCCGAACCGGCCGGTCGACCTCCTGGTCACCAGCCTGTGCGCGCCGCTGGTGGATTACATGCCCGGCGTCCGCAAAGGCATCGTCTGGGACCTCCCGCGGGGGCAGCTCGCCCTGAAGAAGCAATGGGCGCTTGCCCAGCAGTTCCGCGCCGCCGGCTACGGCACCGCCCTTGTGATGCCGCGGACCTGGAAATCCGCCATCGCGCCGACGCTGGCGGGCATTCCCCAGCGTACCGGATGGGTCGGCGAGGTCCGGTTTGGGCTGATCAACGACTGGCGCTGGGGCGAGCGGAAGATGCCCCGCTTTATCGACAAGAACGCAGCCCTCGCCCTGCCCGCCAACGCCCCGCTGCCGAAGCAATGGCCGGTGCCGCAACTCGTGGTGCCGCCCGCAGAAGTCGCAACCTGGCGGCAGGCCAACAACCTCGGCCTCGGCGCTGCGGTGGCGCTGGCGCCCGGATCGGTCGGCGCCTCGAAGCGGTGGACCTACTATGCCGAGGCGGCGCGGATGTTCGCCGAACAGGGCTTTGAGGTCTGGGTGGTCGGCGGACCGGGCGAAAAAGCCATCGCGACCGATATTGTGAATTTCGCAGGACCACGGGTGCGCGATCTCACCGGGACCGACCTGCGCAACGGCATCATGGCGATGGCGGCGGCGAAAACGGTGATCTCCAACGATTCCGGCCTGATGCACATCGCTGCTGCTATCGGCACCCCGGCGATCGGTATTTTCGGCCCGACCAGCCCCTATCACTGGGCGCCGCTGAACGGCCTCGCGGCGACGATCAAGCGCGCCACCGACCTGCCCTGTCAGCCGTGTCATAAACCGGTCTGCACCCAGAACGATCATCACTGCATGCGCGACATCACGGCATCGGAGGTCGTGGAGACTGCGCAGCGCGTGATGGCCAGCGCCCGTTAATCTCGAAAGACGCTCGCACTTGCGCCTCTATCCTGCTGTGACTACCACTGAGGCGAATTCGAACCCACACGGTGACATGTGAGCCAGGACCGGATCGCGGCACATTTTCAAAGTTCGCTCGACGGGCTGACCAAAGCCGTGCGGAGCAACGAGCTTCTCGCGACGACGCATACCATCGCGCGCGTTGTCGCGGATGCTCTGAAGTCCGGCAACAAGCTCCTGCTGGTCGGCAATGGCGGCAGCGCCGCCGACGCCCAGCATATCGCCGCCGAGATCGTCGGCCGCTACAAGCAGGAGCGCGCCGGCTGGGCTGCGATCGCTTTGACAACCGATACATCCGCGCTGACGGCTATCGCCAACGACTACGGTTTCGAGCAGGTGTTCGCGCGGCAGGTGCAGGGACTTGCGAAGCGTGGCGACGTGCTGTTTGCGCTCTCCACATCGGGCCGTTCGCCGAACATCCTCGCCGCGATCAAGTTGGCGCGCGATCTGGGCGTGACGACCGTCGGCTTCACAGGCGCCAAGGGCGAAAGCATGCGCGCCTCCTGCGATCATCTGTTCGTTTCGCCGACCGACGACACGCCCGTGATCCAGCAGGTCCATATGATGGCGATGCACGCAATCTGCGACGAGGTCGAGCAAGTGCTGATCGGCGCAACAAAACCAAAATGATGGCGGACAGCGGCGCGACATCCAAACCCGCGGCGTTCCTCGACCGCGACGGCGTCATCAATCTCGACGACGCCTATGTCGGCACCCGCGACAGACTCCGGTGGATGCCGGGAGTGGCGGATGCGATCAGGAAGCTGAACGAGGCCGGCTATTACGTCTTCGTCTTCACCAACCAGTCCGGCGTCGCACGTGGCTTTTTCTCAGAGGACGATGTGCGCGCGCTGCACAACTGGATGCGCGATGAACTGGCGCGCGACGGCGCGCGCATCGATGACTTCCGCTATTGCCCGCATCATCCTGACGGAACAGTCACCGGATACGATCACGAGTGCGGCTGGCGCAAGCCGCAGCCCGGCATGATCTTCGATCTGATGAAGCACTGGCCGATCGAAAGGGACCGCAGCTTCGTCATCGGCGACAAGCAGCGCGATCTCGATGCGGGCACGGCGGCGGGCATCAAGGGCTATCTGTTTTCGGGAACGGATATTTCGGGATTTGTCGAGAATATCTTGAGCAAGCGCGTCAACGCTTGAGCGGCAGCTTCTCCGCCGCTTCGATGACCCGTTCGAAAGACGGATAAACATCCTTCCCACCGACCACCGTGATCGATCCGTTGCCGACTGGACCGGTCAGGCCGGGATCGGTGGCAAGGAACACCGCGATCAGCGGCACTTCATAGGCCGCGGCCAGATGCAGCAAACCCGTATCGACGCCGACCACCAGCGAAGCATTGGCAATCACTTTCGCCGTCTCATCGAGCGGCAGGCGATCAAGAATGCGGCTTCCCGGAATCGCTTGAGCAAGCCGCTCAGAGCGCAACCGCTCGCGCTCATTGCCCCACGGCAGCACAACCTCAAGGCCCTGCGCGTGCAGCCACTTGCCTGCACCGATCCAGTCGACCTCACGCCATTCCTTCGATGCGCGCGATGTGCCGTGAAACAGCACCGCATAACGCGCATCGCCACTGCGCGGCGGCTTAATCAGCCCGTAGTCGATGGCCTGATCGGGCCGATAACCGAGACTCAATCCGGTGAGCGTCCGGTTGCGCATCACCGCATGCTGATCGCGCGCGACCGCGTGCCTGACGTCATAAAACCACGATGCCACCGGCTCCTTGATGCTCGATGCGTCGTAGCCATGCCGCTCCCCGGATGCTGCTCGCGAGATAAGCGCAGAACGGATCAGCCCCTGCGTATCGATCACCTTCTCGGCCTTGACCGATTTCAATCTCGCCTTGAACGCGGAGACCTCGCTCCAGGTCTCTGAGCGCATCAATTGAGATCGCCACCGCCGCGTCGAAACCGGGATCACCTCGCGGACCGCCGGATGAAGCCGCGCCAGCGGCGCGAAAGCTTCCTCGACCACCCACGTCAGCCGTGCATCAGGCGCGTGACGGTGCGCATCAGTGACGGCCGGCATGTGATGCACCACGTCGCCGAGCGATGAGGTCTTGATGAAAATGATACCGGGCATCGGAGCGAGGGGCTGGAACTCTTGTTAGGCGTTACGTTTTGGAAACCATAAAGCGGTTTCGGCCGGGAAAAGCGAAGCCTTTTGGCGCGAGAGCCCGGCTTTATACCCCATTTCCATCGTTTCTCTGCAAGCTTCCGGCAACATCTTCGCTCCACATTCCGCGCAACAGGCGCCCAACGGAGCGCGGACGCAATGCGGATTGGAAAGCCATGACAGTCTTGGTCACCGGAGGCGCAGGTTACATCGGCAGCCACACAGTTCGTGCGCTGGTCGATGCGGGCGAAAGCGTCGTCGTCGTCGATAATCTTTCGACCGGCTTTTCGCAGTTCCTGCCCGAGGGCGTGCCCCTGTTCATCGGCGATGTCGCGGACGAGAACCTGGTCGAAGGCGTGATCGCCGCGCACAATGTCAGCTCGATCATTCATTTCGCAGGCTCGGTCGTGGTGCCTGACTCGCTGCGCGATCCGCTTGGCTACTACCGCAACAACACGATGACGACGCGTAATCTTCTGAACGCGGCGGTCAGGTGCAACATCAGCCGCTTCATCTTTTCATCGACGGCCGCGGTTTACGGCAATCCTGACCAGATGCCCGTTGCCGAAGAAGCGCCGACACGTCCGCTGTCGCCCTATGGCTCGTCGAAGCTGATGACCGAGATCATGCTGCACGACGTCGCCTCCGCGCACGGCATGCATTACGTCGTGCTGCGCTATTTCAATGTCGCCGGCGCCGACCCGGAAGCCCGGATCGGTCTCGCAACCGTCGGCGCGACGCACCTGTTGAAGATCGCCGTCGAAGCCGCGACCGGCCAGCGCGCCAAGATCGACGTCTTCGGCACGGATTATCCGACGGTTGACGGAAGCTGTATCCGCGACTTCATCCACGTGACCGATCTGGCCGACGCGCATCGCGCGGCGCTTGCCTATCTCGAGAACGGCGGTCCTTCGGCGACGCTGAATTGCGGCTACGGCCGTGGTTATTCGGTGCTCGAAACCGTCGAGGCAGTGCGGCGTGCGTCGGGCCGTAATTTCGCCGTTCAGTATGCCGATCGTCGCCCCGGCGACATCATGACCATGATCGCGGATATATCACGCATTCGCGCCACGCTGGACTGGACGCCGCGCTACGACGATCTCGACACCATCGCCCGCCATGCGCTGGCATGGGAGGAAAAACTGCTGGCAGACCGGCTCCGGGACGGCCGGCAGGCGGTTTCAGCGTAGTGTAGAATTGACCCAAAGGCCCTGATTCCGCTTGAAAATCCGGTCCATAGCGGGCAAGAGACGGACATCGCAGAAACCCTGACGGGGCGCCGGTTGTGTCGGCCGTCAATGGAACGCGGATGACCGAGCTTCCACGAAAAATCACCGACGACCCTTATGGGGCGGCTGCCCTTATTCGCCGCCTGATTACCGAACAGGGCCTCCAGCACTGGCGGCGCTATACGGTCGCTTTCGTCCTGATGGCGTTATCCGCCGGCGCGACAGCCGCGTCCGCCTGGCTGCTTGGCGAAGTGATCAACCAGACCTACGTCAATCGCAGCATCAACGGCATCGTGATGCTGTCGCTGGCGATCATCGTTCTGTTCACGCTCAAGGGCGCAGCGACCTACGGTCATACGGTCATCCTGTCGAAGATCAGCAACGCCATCCTTGCCAGCAATCAGCGCCGGCTGTTCGCGAAACTGATGCGCGAGAATGTCGGGTTCTATTCCGAACGCCATTCCTCCGAGTTCCTCGCGCGGCTGACCGCGGGCGCGCAATCCGTGACCCAGGTTCTCAGTCTCCTGATCAACGCCGTCGGCCGCGATTTCCTGTCGCTGGTCGGGCTGGCCGCCGTGATGGTGATTCAGGACCCGTGGATGTCGCTGTCCGGGCTGCTGATTGCACCCCCTGCGTTGTTCGTCATCCGCAAGCTGGTGAAGAGGATCAAAGGCCTCGCACACAACCAGTTCACCGGCACGGCGGACATTCTCGAAACCATGCAGGAATCCCTGCAAGGCATCCGCACGGTCAAGGCTTTCACGCTTGAAGACACCATGCAGGCGCGGATCGACCGGAATATCGGGATGGTTGAAGCCAACGCCAACAAGATGGCGCGGGTCCAGAGCCGGTCCAGCCCGCTGATGGAAACCCTCGGCGGCTTCGCCATCGCCGGCGTCCTGATGTATGGCGGCTATCGCATCATCGCGACCGGCGCGACCCCGGGACAGTTCTTCTCGTTCATCACCGCGTTCCTGCTGGCCTATGAACCGGCCAAGCGGCTCGCCCGCCTCAACATCGAACTCAACAGCTATCTGATCGGCGCGCGCAAGCTGCTCGAAATCGTTGACAGCCCGGCGAGCGAGCCGGACGACAGCGACAAGCCCGCATTGCAGTTGACCGAAGCCAAGGTCGAATTCCGCGATGTCACCTTTGCCTATCGCGGCAACGAGACCGTGCTCAACCGCATGAGCTTTGTCGCCGAGCCCGGCAAGATGACCGCGCTGGTCGGCCCGTCCGGCGGCGGAAAGTCCACCGTGCTGGCGCTGCTGCTACGGCTGTACGAGGCGAAGTTCGGCGCCATCGTCATCGACGGGCAGATCATCTCCGACGTCTCGCGCCGCTCGCTGCGCCAGCAGACCGCCTATGTCGGACAGGATGTCTACCTGTTCCGCGACAGCATTCGCGAGAACATTGCGTTCGGCAAAGCCGGGGCATCGGAGGAAGAGATCGTCGCTGCCGCGAAGGCCGCCTGCGCCCACGATTTCATCATGAGCTTCCCGCGCGGCTACGACACGCCGGTCGGCGAACACGGCACGCAGCTTTCCGGCGGCCAGCGCCAGCGCATCGCCATCGCCCGCGCGCTGGTGAAGAACGCGCCGATCATCCTGCTCGATGAAGCCACCGCCGCGCTTGACTCCGAGTCCGAGAAGCAGGTGCAGGAAGCCATCGAGCATCTGTGCCAGAACCGCACCACCATTGTGATCGCGCATCGTCTGCACACCATCATGCACGCCGACCAGATCCTGGTGGTCGAGAACGGCACCATCGTCGAAACCGGGCGTCACGATGACTTGCTGCGGCGCGGCGGGCGCTATGCCTCGTTCTTCCGCTTGCAGCATCGTGAAGCCAACCCGCTGGCTCCCGTCGCCGCCAGCGCGTAAGATCGCCTCTCCCGCCTCGTTGCCCTCCCAGAACCGGAATTCCCATGAGCGCCAGCTTCGTCATTCCCGCACTCACGCAGCCGTCTATTCCCGTCGCCGGTGAATCGAAATCCTTCCCGGTGCGCCGCATCTGGTGCGTTGGCCGCAATTATCTCGAGCACATCCGCGAGATGGGCAATGACGAGCGCCAGCCGCCATTCTTTTTCGCCAAGCACGCCGACATGATCACCGGCGACGGCGCGACGATCCCCTATCCGTCGCTGACCAAGGATTTCCAGCACGAGGTCGAGCTGGTCGTCGCGCTGAAGAGCGGCGGCGCCAACATCGATCCGGCCAAGGCGCTCGATCACGTCTACGGTTACGGCGTCGGCATCGACCTGACCCGCCGTGATCTGCAGATGGCGTCGCGCAAGAAGGAGCAGCCCTGGGAGATCGGCAAGTCGTTCGATTTCTCCGCGCCGTGCGGCGCGCTGCGTCCCGCCGCCGAGATCGGCCATCCCGTGAAGGGCAGGATCTGGCTCTCGGTCAACGGCACCGAGAAGCAGAAGGGCGATCTCTCCGAGATGATCTGGAACGTCGCCGAGATCATCGGCAAGCTGTCGCTTCAGGTCTCGCTCGGCGCGGGCGATATCATCCTGACCGGCACCCCCGCCGGCGTCGCCGCGCTGTCACCCGGCGACAAGATCGAATGCGGCATCGACGGCATCGGCACGCTGAAGGTCGCGATCGGCTAACGCAAACTTCTGAAACTGTCATGGCCGGGCTTGACCCGGCCATCCACGTTTTTCATTGCATCTAGGAAGATGGATCATCGGGTCAAGCCCGGTGATGACGATCGAGGATGTGGCAACGTCCCCGTTACGCCTCCAACTGTTTCTCCACCGCAGCCGCGATGGCGAGCAGCTTGCGGTCGCCGCCGTGACGGCCGACCAGCATCAGGCCGACCGGCAGCGCGTTGCCGAGCCGGATCGGCAGCGAGATCGCGCAGGTATCGAAGAAATTCCAGATCGCGGTGTTCATCAGCGCCTGAACGTTGCGCTTGTTGAAGCTTTCCGGCGTCGACACCTCGTCCATGGTCGGCGCGACGATCTGCACCGTGGGCATCACCAGCACATCGACCTTGTCGAACAAGGCGTCCATCTGCGCGATGCCGCGCTCGCGGTCGCGCAAGGCGAGGATGTAATCCGCCGCGCTGATCTTCTCCGAGCGCAGCAGGCGCGCCCGCACATTCGGATCGACGCCCTCGCCCGCCTCCGCCAGCAGTGTGCGGTGAATGGCATACGCCTCCGGCGGGGCGACACCGCCGCGTTCGTTGGCGGTGTGCATGATGGAGAGTGCATCGAGGGTGATGTCGCTGCCCTTCCAGTGCGAGCCGAGCCTGGCCAGCGCCAGCGGATAGGCCTTGCCGACGACGTCATCGAGGCCCTCGATGGGATAACTCTGCACCAGACCGACGCGCACATCGCCGAGCGCAGGCGGCGACAGCGGCGATGGCGTCTCGCCGGCCAGAATGGCGTCGGCATTGGCGCAATCGGCAACGCTGCGCGCGATCGGCCCGATCGAATCCAGCGTGAACGACAGCGGAAATGCGCCGGTGCGCGGCACGCGCTTCACCGTGGGCTTGAAGCCGGTGACGCCGCAGAACGCCGCCGGGATACGGGTCGAGCCGCCGGTGTCGGTGCCGATGGCGATCTCGCCGACGCCGTCGCCCACCGCGACCGCGGCGCCGGAGGACGAACCACCCGGCACCCGCTTGCGGTCCGCAGGATTGCCCGGCGTGCCGTAATGCGGATTGGCGCCGAGGCCCGAATAGGCGAACTCGGTCATGTTGGTTTTGGCGGCGATCACGGCCCCCGCCTCGCGCAGCCGCGTGACGATGGCGGCATCCGCCGTGGCCGGCTTGCTGCGCGCCGGCAGCACCTTCGATCCGGCGCGGGTGACCTCGCCCTTGATGTCGAACAGATCCTTGATGGTGATGACCGCGCCGTCGAGCGGGCCGCGCGAACCGCCGGACTTGATGCGTGCGTCGGCAGCATCGGCCGCCTTGCGGGCCTCGTCGGCATAGACGGTGAGGCAGGAGCGCGCGCCTTCCCCGGCGGGATCGGCGATTTTCACGAGGGCTTGTTCGAGGCGGTCACGGGATGAGGCTGTCATTTGAGGCTGTCTTGGCTCTTTTTGATTTGCAGGTACGGAGCCGGGAGAATGTATTTTCCGCAGGCAGAAGGCAATGCTTCTAAAATTTAGCATTCACCCGGCACGTCGCGCGATCCCTCGCGTAGCCACGCGCCATCGCCCCTGTTGTTGTGACGGCGCGGGGGCGCCCGAAGCTCTCTTTCGTTCCTCCCTCAAGTTGAGGGCGCGCGGAACGCCGGATGCGCGAGCGCATCCGCAGCCCCGTGTGCAAAAGTGAGAAAGCACACGAGCGTAGTCACCACGGTCACGCCGTTTGCATCCGGCGTTCCGCACGCGGTGGGGCTCCGGCCTGCTTCGTGCTCTCCCCGGTGGACGATGCTACGTCACCGCATCCCTGCTGAGGGTTTCCGCCTCCGGTTGGAAGCGGCTCTCTGCCGGACTGACGCCAGCTTCGGGCGTCGGGACCACACGACTTGGGCCGGCGCGCACAGCGTGGTTCGTCTGCCGTCGCTTGCATCGCTCACGCGCCTCCGGATGTTGCGCACGCCCTTGCGGGTGCGTGCGCGCGATCCGGGCTTGCGCCCCGCGACCCTCGCTCCGGCCTGACGCTGCCGCGCCACCGCATCCCGCCCCGCGTATCGTGACGATCGCGAAACGCCCCTCATGACGGGGCGGGACATGGCGAACATAAGTGAGGTTCCGAGTGCGGGGATTTGTATCCCCATCACGAAATGTTTCGAGAGTCCGCCGTCATTCCGGGGCGCGCGTCTTCCTGCGAGCCCGGAATGACGGCCACTCAGGTGATTTTCGCAATCATGGATTCCGGGCCTGCGCCAAGGTGCGCATCCCGGAATGACGATGGAAAATTGCCATGCTTCATCCGGGCTACGCTGGCTTTGTGGTTCGCCTCCACAGCCAGCCGCTCACTACGACGGCGGCAAGCATGCCGACAAGCTGAGCGGCGATGAAGGCCAGCACGCCTGCGGGTGCGATTCCAGCGAATGTATCCGACAGCGAACGCGCGACCGTCACCGCCGGATTGGCGAAGGATGTGGACGCCGTAAACCAGTAAGCCGAGGTGATGTAGAGCCCGACCGCGTAAGGCACCGCCGAGGGCGCGCGCGCCACACACCCCAGAATCGTCAGCAGCAATCCAAAGGTGGCGATGCCCTCGGCGAACAATTGCCCGCCGCCTGAACGTACCGTGGCCGAGAACTGCCAGAGCGGCAGTTCAAACATCAGGTGCGCTGCCCACACGCCCGCGATCCCGCCGGTCACCTGCATCGCGATGTAAAGCGCGGCGATGGGCCATGGCAATTCACCGCGCATCGCGAAGGCAGCCGAAACCGCCGGATTGAAATGCGCGCCCGAAATCGGACCGAAGATCAGGATCAGGACGACAAGGATCGCGCCGGTGGGCAAGGTGTTGCACAGGAGCGCGACGGCGCCGTTTCCGCCCGCGAGCTTCTCCGCCATGATTCCAGAACCGACGACCGCCGCCAGCAGGAATGCCGTGCCGAGCCATTCGGCGAAACCGCGTTGAGCAAGCGAAGGCATCAGGTCCGTTCGGGCGCTTTCGTTGCGCCTTCCATCTCGCCGATGTCCTTCAGTTTGTTGCGGAGAGCCAGTTCGTCGAGAGAGCGAATTGGAAGAGCGACGAAAATTGCAATGCGCTGATTGAGCAGCCGGTAGGCCTCCTTGAAGGCCATCGCGATCTCGGCGGGCGTGCCCGTCGCTTCCGCCGGATCGGGAATGCCCCAATGCGCCGTCATCGGCTGCCCCGGCCAGACAGGGCACGATTCCGCCGCCGCGCTATCGCAGACGGTGAATACGAAATCGAACAAGGGCGCGCTGGGACGGGCAAACTCAGCCCATGACTTCGACCGAAAGCCAGACGTATCGTAACCGAGACTTTCCAGCAGCTTGATGGTCTCCGGATGAATCTGACCCTTGGGCTGGCTTCCGGCGCTGTAGGCGCGGAACTTGCCCGCGCCGATCTTGTTGAGAATCGCCTCGCCGATCACCGAGCGCGCGGAATTTCCGGTGCAAAGGAAGAGGACGTTGTAAATCTCGCCAGACATCATGACCTCTAGCAGCAGGCCGAGGCCGCAGCGGGCTTCATCTCCGGCGCACAACACGCCGATTTCTTCTCATGTGCGATACGCGCTTCGTTTTCGCCGGTTCCGTCGCCGTAATTGGTGCTCTCCCCCTTGGTGAGGAAAGTCTCCCACGAGATTCCGGCCGGATCTCCGATCCAAGACTTTTCCGACTTTGCATAACAGCAGGCGGTGTCGCCCTGCTCGACGACCTCGCCACCGGCAACGCGAAGCCGTGCGTAAACCTCCTGCAGCTCCTGCGCGTTTTCCACCTGAATGCCGAGATGGTCCAGGCCGGCCTCCCTGCCTCGCGATGAAATCGCGAAGTTGACGCGCGGATCGTCCAGCATCCATTTCGCATAGTCGGATTTCACGATCGAAGGCTGCGCAGCGAACAATGCGGAATAGAAGCCGATCGATTGGTTGAGATCGTTGACGGCGACGTGAACGTGCAAACGCTTCATGGAATCTCTCCTTCGTTTACGCAGAAACCTTGGTGCGCTTGCGCACAGGCTTGCACACCACCGCGGGCGCACAATCGACCGCCCCGCCGCAGCAGTTTTCGGTGAGGTATCCGATCAGGCCGTTCATGGTGTCGAACTGGGCCGCGTAAATCATCGAACGGCCGTCGCGCCGAGCGCTGACAAGGCCCGCCTCGCGCAGCCGGTCGAGGTGGAACGTGAGCGCATTCGGAGAGAGGCCGAGATCCGCGGCAATCTCACCCGCGGGCATTCCATCGGGACCCGCCCGCACCAGCAGGCGATAGGCATCCAGCCTGTTTTCCTGCGAAAGGGCGGCCAGCGCCGCGAGGATATCCGGCTTGTTCATATTTCAATGATTATTGAAATATTTTCGCTGGCGCAAGAAATATTTCAATAATTGTTGAAATATCTCGGCGTGGGGTTTGCCCCCAAGATGCCGCCGCATATCGCGGTCGCACATTTCGCGATAAAGTTCCCCGCACCTTGGGGAATTGCGATGATCCGTTTGTCGATCCGGCGAAAAATCATGGGCATTGCCGTGACGCTCATCGTCCTGATGGCGGTCACGGCGATCCTGTCCATGGTGTCGGTGATGCAGGTTTCCGCCCGCCTCGAAGAACTGACGACCAGCTACATTCCGGCCTACGGCAATCTGGCGCGCGCCAACATCCGCTCCGTCGAGCGGGCGCTGGAATTGCGCCGCATGGTGATCGAACGGATTCGCTCGCCATTCGGCAGCGACCGCCTGACCGCGATCCGCAGCGTCTTTGAGACCAAAGGCGCTGAAGTCGAGCAGGAAGTGCAGGCCGCACGCGCGCTGATCAACGGCCTGATCCAGAAAGGCGTCACATTCTCCGACCCGACAGCGTTGGCCCGGCTCGACACCCGCTTAGAGACTGCACTCGACGTCTCCCGCCGCCATCTCAACAGCGAGATCGAGCGCATGCTGCCGCTGCTTCAGACCGGAGACACCAAGGCCATCGATGACGGACTGGCGCGAGTCGATGCCCTGCGCAATGAACTCAACGAGAGCCTCGATTCGATCCGTGCGGACATGTTCGCGGTATTGCGGACGGAAGCCGACCGGACCCGGCAGAAGCAGTCGCAGGTCACCATCATCGCCGCGGTGCTGACCGCGCTCGCGGCCACCATGGGGCTGGTGTTCTCCATGCTGGTCAGCGCCGGCATGACGCGGCCGGTCCGGAAACTGCTGGAAGGCGCACGCGCGGTCGAAGCCGGACATCTTGAGGAAAAGATCGTCGTCACCACGCAGGACGAAATCGGCCAGCTCACCACCGCGTTCAACAGCATGGTCGAACAGCTCCGTCTGAAGGAGCGTATCCGCGAAACCTTCGGCAAGTATATCGACCCGCGCGTGGTCGAGGGACTGATCGACCGGCCCGCGCTGGCGTCCGAAGGGCAGCGCCGCGTCATGACCGTGCTGTTCTGCGATGTGAAGGGATTCAGCAGCACCAGCCGGGGGACGACGCCGCAGGGGCTGGTCAAGGTAATGAACCGCTATCTCTCGGCGATGTCCGCACCGGTGCGCGCGCATGAAGGCATCATCGACAAGTATATCGGCGACGCCATCATGGCCTACTGGGGCCCTCCCTTCACCGCCGATGCCGATCAGGCGCGGCTCGCCAGCATCGCCGCCCTCGACATGCTGGAGCTTGTCCCGCAACTGCGCAATGAGCTTCCCGAACTGCTCGGGGTGCGAAATCTCCCCGCGCCGTTCGACATCCGCATCGGCATCGCCACCGGCGAGGTGCTGGTCGGCAGCATCGGCTCCGAACTGATGATGAGCTACACCGTGATGGGCGACACGGTGAACCTCGCCTCTCGCCTCGAGGGCGCCAACAAGGCCTATGGCAGCCGCATCCTTGTTTCGGAGCCGACGGTCGCCAGCGCCGCCGGCGAGATCGAGACGCGCGAGATCGACCGGATCGTGACGCTGGGCCAGACCCAGCCGGAAACGGTGTTCGAGATCATGGGCCGCAAGGGCACGCTGACGGCATCGCAGACCGCGCTTCGCGATCACTATTCCGACGGCCTCGCCGCCTATCGCGCCCGGCGCTGGGACGATGCGCGCGGCGCCTTTGCCGCGGCGCTCAAAGCTGTCCCCGATGACGGGCCGTCGCTGACATTCATCAAGCGTCTCGACGGCTTTGCGTCAAACCCGCCCGGCGATGACTGGGACGGTGTGTGGCGGCTCGAACAGAAGTAAGGTCTTCACCGCAACAGGAGCAGCACCATGCCCTCCTCCGAGATCGACGCCATCCGCGCGCTGCTGACGGCGAAGGCCCGGCCGGTCGGCTGGGCGCAGCGCCGCAACCGGCTGGACGAGATCGGCTCGGTCTGGCCGGTGGCCGACGACATCGTTCTGACAAGCGTCGATCTCGGCGGCGTGCCGGGCGAATGGTCGCTGGCGCCCGGCAGCGATGCCTCGCGCGTGCTGATGTTCTTCCACGGCGGCGGCTATTGCTCCGGCTCGCTCACAAGCCATCGCCGCATGGTCACCGAAGCCGGACGCGCGGCGAAAATCCGCACGCTGGCGGTCGGCTATCGTCTTGCGCCGGAGCATCCGTTTCCCGCAGCGCTGGACGACGCCATGACCGCGTGGCGCTACTTGCGCAAGCAGGCCTATCTGCCGTCGCAGATCGCCATCGGCGGCGACAGCGCGGGCGGCAATCTCACCGCCGTGCTGATCAACGAATTGCGCAAACAGCGCGAGCATCCGTCCTGCGCGTGGCTGGCCTCGCCCTGGACCGACCTCACCATGTCGGGCAACTCGCTGGCGACAAAGGACGCGGTCGATCCGATCATCCACAAGGGCTATCTCGGCGAACTCGCCGACGCCTTCGTACCTGCGGGGATTGCGCGTAACGATCCGCGCATCTCGCCGCTGTTCGCCGATCTCCACGGCTTTCCGCCGACGCTGGTTCAGGTCGGCTCGCACGAGACGCTGCTCGATGACGCCACACGTTTCGCCGCGGCGCTCGGTGCCGCCGATGTCGATGTCACGCTGGAGGTGTGGCCGGAGATGATCCACGCCTGGCCGCTGTGGAACGCGCATCTCGAACCTGGCCGCCGCGCGCTGGAACACGCGGGCGCGTTCATCCGCCGTCACATGTGAGCGGCGTTACTTCTGCAGCACCGTGTTGGGCTGGCCCTTCTCGACCATGTCGATCACCAGCAGCTTCACCGGCACCTTGCCCTTGTTGGCGCCGAAGTGCCACTGATCGACCGCCTCGAGAATGAAGTCGCCGGTCTTGAAGGTTTGCGTCTTGCCGGTGTCGAGATTGGTGACCGCGATGGTCCCCGCCTGCACATAGGCATAGCGCGGAAACGGATGCTTGTGTTTGGGCAGCACCGCGCCCGGCGGAATCTCGTAGGTCGAGACGATAACCTGCGCATCCTTTTGCGGCAGCACGATCGGCTGCCCGCTCGACGTCGTGGTGGCGGACATCACCGGCTTGACCACGACCTTGCTGGTTGCAGGCTGCGTGTCGGCATAGAGCGGCGATACGGCCAGCATCAGGCCGAGCGCGAACGGAAGAGACTTCATCGCATCAAACTCCATCGTCATTCCGGGGCGCGCGTCTTCGCGCGAGCCCGGAATCCAGTGATGTTATAGAGGAAATGGATTCCGGGTCTGCGCCAAGCGGGCGCATCCCGGAATGACGTGTGGAGAGATCAACAAGCCACATGCCGGAATGACGGCAGAAAGCGAGCTCACTCATACACCATCACGCCGTCATCGACCTTGCCGAGACGCAGCGAGACGATGTCGAGCGCGTAGTTCTGATAGAGCTTCCACGGCCGCTTCGAGCCCTGCTTCGGCATCTTCGCCACCGCGCGCTGCACATAGCCCGAGGTGAAATCGAGCCAGTTCTCGCGCTGCACCTCGGGATCGGTGTTGCGCGGCGTGCACTGCCTGTAGCCATGCCTGTCCATGTAGTTGATCAGGCGGCAGACATACTCGCAGGTGAGATCGCATTTCAGCGTCCACGAGGCATTGGTGTACCCGAACGATGAGGCCAGGTTCGGCACGTCGGAATACATCATGCCCTTGTAGTTCAGGGTCTGCGCGAAATCGACCGCGCGTCCGTCGACGCTGACCTGCATGCCCCCGAGCACTTGCAGGTTAAGCCCCGTCGCAGTGACGATCAGATCGGCCTCCAGTTCGCTTCCGTCAGCGAGGCGGATGCCCCTCGGCGTGAAGGTGTCGATGGTGCTGGTCACCACCGAGGAACGGCCGTCCTTGATCGACTTGAACAGGTCGCCGTCCGGCACGAGGCACAGCCGCTGCTGCCATGGATTGTAGCGCGGCGTGAAATGGGTGCCGACGTCGTAATCCGGCCCGAGCGCATGGCGCACGCCGCCAAGGATCAACTGCTTGGCGCGCTCCGGTTTGCGGCGGCAGAGCTGGAAGAAATACATCCCGAACAGTACATTGCGCCAGCGGATCGCGTGATAGGCGAGCTTGGCCGGCAGCTTCTCGCGCAGCTTGTTGGCGAGCGCATCTTCCGCGGGCCGCGCCACCACATACGTCGGCGAGCGTTGCAGCATGGTGACATGGGCCGCGGTCTTGGCCATTTCCGGCACCAAGGTCACCGCCGTTGCGCCGGAGCCGATCACCACCACGCGCTTGCCGGTGTAATCGATGTCGCTGGTCCACTTCTGCGGGTGCACGATGCGGCCCTTGAATGTATCTGCGCCGGGAAACTCCGGCGCATAGCCGCCCTCGTAAGAGTAGTAGCCGCTGCACATGAACAGGAAGCCGCAGGTGAACCGCACGCGTTCCTTGTCCGGCCCCCGCTCCGCTTCCACCGTCCAGCGCGAGTCCTTCGACGACCACGACGCGCTTTTGACCTGATGGTTGAATCGGATTTTCTGCTCGATGCCGTTCTCGCGCGCGGTCTCGCGGACATAATCCAGAATATGCGGGCCATCGGCGATGGCCTTCGGCTGGGTCCACGGCTTGAACGAATAGCCCAGCGTGTACATGTCGCTGTCGGAGCGGATGCCGGGATAGCGAAACAGATCCCAGGTGCCGCCGATGCTCTCGCGGCCTTCGAGGATCGCGTAGTTCTTGCCGGGGCAGTTCTTCTGCAGGTGATAGCCCGCGCCGATGCCGGACAGGCCCGAGCCGACAATCAGCACATCGAAGTGGTCGTTATTCGTTTTGGTCTTGTCGAGCATTTCCGTCTCCCTGCCCCGGATTTAACCGGCAAGCGGGGCGGCATGGCAACCCGATTTTGCGGCGTCGGTGCGCGCAACGCCTTGTTTGAAACGATGTCCGGACCCGACAGCAAAAAGCCCCATCATTTCTGACGGGGCTTGGTGACGTCCGTTTCATTACATCCGTGAAACGAGCGAAAAGCTGGCTGCTGCAACCAGTACATCCGTGGATGCAGCGCCTGGCTCTTTTTCTTGTTCAGGCTTGCGCGACAACCGGTGTCCGGCTGCCGCGATCGGCCTTACAGAATCTGCAGGTTTTCTGCGCTGGTCTTGCCGCGCATCTTGTCAACCTTGGCTTCGTACGAAACCTTCTGTCCTTCGGCGAGGCCGGTCAGGCCAGCACGCTCGACAGCGCTGATGTGAACGAACACATCGGTGCCGCCATCGTTCGGCTGAATGAAACCAAAGCCCTTTTGGCCGTTGAACCACTTCACAGTACCAGTCGTCATAACAAACAATCCTTAGAGGCGCGTACATGCGCAGTCCCGCACGACGTCGCGCGGAGCAAATCCAATCTAGCGATGTCTTAGGGTAAGGAGCCGAAGGGGACCGAAAAGGTCCAAAGGGCGCTTTAACAAAAGCTGTGCCGCAGGTCGAATGCGAGGCTTGTAGCAGTTGCCGGCCTTAAAGCAACAACTCAATTGTGTTCGCGCGGCGGCGCAGGCGTTTAAGCGAGCAATGCCAGAGGCTTGGGCGCTGAAAATAACCCGCAGGTGCTGCGGCATTTCCAGCTTAACGTGCGGAATGAGCCTTAAAGCTCTCCCGGAAGATTCACTTCAAGCAACCAGCGAGGCATCCATGCCGACGTCTCACTGCACCCGCGCCCGCAGGCCTGCGCGACGCCGCGACGAAAGCCATCCTCACGATGAGGGCCGCCATTGCAAAGGACATCGCACATCCACAACGCGGTGACGCGATCTCTCCACGTCGTCCCCGCGAAAGCGGGGACCCATTGATCGCTGACGTAGCGATGTCGCGTCATCCTGAGGTGTGAGCCGCGCGTAGCGCGCGAGCCTCGAAGGATGCGCGGCTGCCTGTTACCGTCGTCCTTCGAGGCTCGCAAGTGCTCGCACCTGAGGACGACGCTGACGTGTGTTCGATGGCGGAATACGGCCACGTACTGCCCGCCCGGCGACGAGCAGATACGGCTGGAGGGACTGCCGACGGAAGACCGCGCGTATATGCAGGGCGTGGGGAAGTAGTTCGTATCCCTCAATCCTAAGCACTAAAAACTTTTGTAGTTCTACTGGTAGTAGGAACACGTCGGGATTTTGCGCGAATCAAATGGTGTCAAGAAAGAAAATTCGAAAAATCTACGTAACATAATGAAATCGCGAGACAATTTTCAAGGGTAAATAGAAGGTAAAGAACGAATCAAGGAAACTCTAAGCCCAATACGGGAGGTAATGACCAGATCTAGCGCTCCAGTTATCAGATTGTTTGATGAGCCCAAGTTCCTGAGTTTGCTTAATTACACGCGAGATTTGAGAGGCATTTCTCTCTGCCACCCCAAAGCGTATTCGCAAGCTACCGTTGGTAAGCCCATCGTTGCTTACGAACTTAAGGACCGCATGCTGAAAGCATCCTCGAATACGTTCCTCAGTAGTCATTTCAGCAAACGTCTTTTTTCCAAAGATGATCGCCTTGGTATTGTTACCATCCACTCTAAAGTCTGCAGGAGGCAATCTAGCGTTCTCGATTTCATTGATGACTTTATCAATACCGCTGCCTTGTTCCTCACATACGCCAATTCGCCTCATTAGAGCTGCGAGCGCCTCGTTTCTTGATCTCGGGGGAAAGTCAATGAAGCGATCTGTAGCAACAAGCGGAATTCCAGGATTCGTGATCTCGATTCGATCAGAAAAAATTTCAACAACTGGCGCCGTTCCCGAAATTGTCATGTCTTGATGAACCAAGGCATTCGCAACTAATTCGCGCACAGCGAGTTCAGGGTACTCAGGCCTAGAAATCCGTAACGAGCGAGTTATTACATCTTGATGCGGCAACCGCTTGTTGATGTAAGCCACCATGGGATCAAATCCTATAGCGTACCCTCGAACCCCGCTCTGATCCTGAGCACTACCTGTTCTTGAAGTCCCATCATATCGTATGACCCGAACAGCCTTTCGAGAAATGCTTTCAAACGCGGTTATATCACGCGCAAAAAGTACTGCACCCAAATTCAGAATATTCCAACGACCGCCGACATCCTTCATTAGTAACTTGTCGTGGGCTAAAATAAGCGCAATGGCTTCGTCGTTTCCCGGAACCGCTTGCTCGGTCAACTCAAAGTAAGCAGCTACATCCAACAACTGTATAACTTCGCTAGTTGTTACGAATGCTTTGGCTACTCCCTGCTCCCACACAAATGGCCTTAGCTTTGCGAGAAGGCTGGCTTCGTGAGCAGCATGATCCGCTAACTTTGGGGTCGCTGAGCCAACACGAATGTACGGAATATTCTTAAATTTTGTTGGTACTTGGCTCGCAGCGGGAATCTCTAGTAGGACGACACGCCCAGCGGTATGAGCAACTTCGTGGAATCTAAAATGCAATGGCGGATTGATATTCTGGCTGAGCCAGAGCTCCAACGGTTGACCATGAGCCTTTGTGGAAGCTGGCCGAAATGTCGTGCCAACAACTTTATGAGTCCCGTCTTCGATACCCCAAGTGACATAACCGCAATGCTCGCCCGCAATTGCAGCGGCATTTGAGATTGCAGAAATCAAGGTACCCATTCTATCAGGATCAGCATTGTTGACCTTGAATTCAACGCAAGGCAGCTCGCCGTCGAGTTTTACGAAGTCATCAATTAGAGCTATATGCCTCTCTAGACTATTCATGACGTTCCTGAACAAGCACTCAGTAAAAACGTAACGATGATATGATGTTTCTTATATGAAAAGTACATCTATGCAATTCGCGATGCACCAAGCTCATAGTCCTTCAGACAACTGAAGTCTGAATTACTTTAGGGGTTTCTTCAACTCCCTACACCACCGCATTGCTCGGCGTCGGGCGGTCATGAATCTGCTGGCCGAACAGCGAGCCGACAAGCTCGACCACCGTGCGCGCGGTGAGGCCGCGGTTGTCCAGAAACGGATTGAGTTCGACCAGATCGAGCGAGCGCACCAGCCCTGAATCCTGCAGCATTTCCATCACCAGATGCGCCTCGCGATAGGTCGCCCCGCCCGACACCGTGGTGCCCACACCGGGGGCCGACACCGGATCGAGGAAATCCACGTCCAGGCTGACATGGAGGACGCCGCTGCGCGCCCTCACCCGCTCGATGAATTCGCGCATCAGGACGCTGACGCCGAATTCATCGATCCGGCGCATGTCCGCGATCCAGACATCGCGCTGCGCGAGCAGCTCCTTCTCTTTCTTGTCCACCGAGCGCAGGCCGAACAGGCCGAGCTGGCGCGTCACGATGGAGGATCGCTCACTCTGCGGCAGCAGATCGTCCAGTCCCGGCTCGCCGCAGAGGAATGCGCCGGACATGCCATGCATGTTGCCGGTGATCGTGGTCGCGGGCGTGTTGTAGTCGGCATGGGCATCGAGCCAGAGCACGAACAGCTCGCGCTCCTGCTCGTGCCAGTGCCGCGCGACGCCGTTCACCGAACCCATCGACAGCGAATGATCGCCGCCGAGAAATATCGGAATCGCGCCGGACCTCGCCATGGCGTAGGCACGCCTTGAGGTCTCGCAGATCCAGGCCTTGATCTCGCGGTAGTGCTTCGCGTTCGCCGGTGGCGCTTCATCGCTGAAGCTCAGCTCGCGCGGCGCGATGTCGCCGTGATCCTCCACCTTGAAGTCGAGGCTCTCCAAAAGCTGTGCGATGCCCGCCGTGCGCAGCGCCGCCGGGCCCATCAGCGCGCCCTTCTGAGAGGCCCCCACTTCGATGGGCACACCGAGCAGCGAAACCGTCGTCGGATAGGCGCTTGATATGGTCACGAGCAACCTCGCATCAGCGAATGAACCGGAAACCTGCGCATCTTATCGGGATTCGCCCCGTGCGATACGCGCATGCCGGATTGTGCGGGCGGGAACATAACAGCTTCGTGACCGTTGCCGTTCTTTATGAGGAGGACAAGATGGCTGAAGGCGGAAGTGGTGGAATTGGAATATTGGGCGTGATCGTGGGTGCCATAATCGTTGTCGGCATCGGTTTCTTTTTCCTGCAGGGCGGAATGAAGGGCAAAAGCTCCGGGCCCAGCGTGACCATTACGGCGCCCGCAGCGCCCGGCAGCAAATAGCAAAAAAGCCCCGGAACAATCCGGGGCTTTTGTGTTTCCGTCATTCCGGGGCGCGAGCGAACCCGGAATCCAGACGTCCTTTTCCAACCCATCGAGATTCCGGATCGGCCTGCTTCGCAAACCGTCCGGAATGAAGGGTGGTTCTCAGTAGCGGTAGTGATCCGTCTTGTACGGGCCTTCCGGCTTCACGCCGATATAGTCGGCCTGATCCTTGCGCAGCTCGGTCAGCTTGACGCCGATCTTGGCAAGGTGGAGACGCGCGACCTTCTCGTCGAGCGACTTCGGCAGCACGTAGACTTCCTTCTTGTACTTGCCGTCCTTGTTGTTGGCGAAGAGTTCGATCTGCGCCAGCGTCTGGTTGGTGAACGAGGCCGACATCACGAAGGACGGATGGCCCATCGCGTTGCCGAGGTTCACGAGGCGGCCTTCGGACAAGAGGATGATGCGCTTGCCGGAGGAGAACTCGATCTCGTCAACCTGCGGCTTGATGTTGGTCCACTTGAAGTTCTTGAGCTGCGCGACCTGAATTTCGTTGTCGAAATGGCCGATGTTGCAGACGATAGCCCGGTCCTTCATGCCGCGCATGTGGTCCAGCGTGATGATGTCCTTGTTGCCGGTCGCGGTGACATAGATGTCGGCGCGCGGAAGTGCGTCCTCGATGGTGACGACTTCATAGCCTTCCATCGCCGCCTGCAGCGCGCAGATCGGATCGATTTCCGACACCAGCACGCGGCAGCCGGCCTGGCGCAGCGACGCGGCAGAGCCCTTGCCGACGTCGCCGAAGCCCGCGACGAACGCGACCTTGCCCGACATCATGACGTCGGTGCCGCGGCGGATGCCGTCCACCAGCGATTCACGGCAGCCATAGAGGTTATCGAACTTCGACTTGGTGACCGAGTCGTTGACGTTGATCGCAGGCCACAGCAGCGTGCCGGCCTTCTGCATTTCATAAAGACGGTGCACGCCCGTGGTGGTTTCTTCCGAGACGCCCTTGATGCTGTCGGCGATCGCCTTGAAGTAGCCCTTCGGCTTTTCCTTGAGCTGCTTCTTGAGCAGCGCGAAGAACACTTCCTCTTCCTCGGAGCCCGGCTTGTCGAGGAACGCGGTGTCGCCGTTCTCGGCGCGCAGGCCGAGGTGGACGTACATGGTGGCGTCGCCGCCGTCATCGAGGATCATGTTCGGATGACCGCCGCCGTGCCAGTCGAACAGCTTGGCGGTGTAGTCCCAGTAATCCTTCAGCGTCTCGCCCTTGACGGCGAACACCGGAATGCCGGCGGCAGCAATCGCGGCCGCGGCGTGATCCTGCGTCGAATAGATGTTGCACGACACCCAGCGAATGTCGGCGCCCAGTGCCTTGAGGGTCTCGATCAGCACGCCGGTCTGAATGGTCATGTGCAGCGAGCCGGCGATGCGCGCGCCCTTCAAAGGCTGCTTCGGGCCGTACTCTTCACGCGTGGCCATCAGGCCGGGCATTTCGGTCTCGGCGAGCGAGAGCTCCTTGCGGCCGAAATCGGCAAGACCGATGTCGGCGACGATGTAGTCGGTGAACCCTGCTGGGGGCTTGGTGGTGGTGCTCATTTTAACTGTCCTGGTTCCTGTGCGGGGCGCCGTTGCTGTGCCCTCTCCCCTTGTGGGAGAGGGCTGCGCGAATGGCAGCGATAAAACTCAATTGGGTGAGGGGCCTATGTCTGCGACAAGCAAACACCCCTCACCCGCCCTCGCTGTGCTCGGGCACCCTCTCCCACAAGGGGAGAGGGGAAGAAAGAATCAGACCGCCTTCTTCAGCGTGTCGGCGAGGTCGGTCTTCTCCCATGAGAAGCCGCCGTCGGCGTCCGGCGTGCGGCCGAAGTGGCCGTAAGCCGACGTGCGCGCGAAGATCGGCTTGTTGAGGTCGAGGTGCTTGCGGATGCCGCGCGGGGTCAGATCCATCGATTCCGCGACGGCCTTCTCGATCTTGTCGTCCGAGACTTTGCCGGTGCCGTGGGTGTCGATGTAGATCGACAGCGGACGCGCGACGCCGATGGCGTAAGCGAGCTGCAGCGTGCAGCGATCCGCGAGGCCAGCCGCGACGACGTTCTTGGCGACATAGCGCGCCGCGTAGGCAGCCGAGCGGTCCACCTTGGTGGAGTCCTTGCCGGAGAACGCGCCGCCGCCGTGCGGAGCCGCACCGCCGTAGGTGTCGACGATGATCTTGCGGCCGGTGAGGCCTGCGTCGCCATCGGGACCGCCGATGAAGAACTTGCCGGTCGGGTTGATGTGCCAGATGGTCTTGCCGTTGATCCAGCCTTCCGGCAGCGCCTTGCGGACGTAAGGCTCGACGCGCTCGCGCACCTGGTTCGAGGTCATGTCCTCGACGAGATGCTGATGCGACACGACGATCTCGCGCACGCCGACCGGCTTGCCGTTTTCGTACTGCACGGTGACCTGGCTCTTGGAGTCCGGGCCGAGCACCTTCTCGACGCCCGAGTGGCGGGCTTCCGAGATCAGGCGCAGGATCTTGTGCGCGTAATGGATCGGCGCCGGCATCAGTTCAGGCGTCTCGTTGGTGGCGTAACCGAACATGATGCCCTGGTCGCCCGCGCCCTCTTCCTTGTTGGTGCCGGGCTGAAGTGCGTCGACGCCCTGCGCGATGTCGGCCGACTGCGGATGCAGCAGGATTTCGATATCGCAGGTCTTCCAGTGGAAGCCTTCCTGCTCGTAGCCGATGTCCTTGATCGCGGCGCGCACGGTCGCTTCGATCTGCTCGTTGGTGACGGTGGCCGGTCCGCGCGTCTCGCCCGCGATCACGACCTTGTTGGTGGTGGCGAGCGTTTCGCACGCGGCGCGGATCGCCCACGGATCGATGCCGGCCTTGGGGCCTTCACGGAAAAACAGATCGACGATCTCGTCCGAAATCCGGTCGCAAACCTTGTCCGGATGACCCTCAGAAACCGATTCACTCGTGAACAGATAAGACGCGCGCATCAACCAATCCCTTCCAGATGGGCCGCGGTCGGCCCGTTTTGAATTTTCAGAACCCCGGTTTCAGAACCAGGGCTCCATCTTCACTTGACGTGCTTTCATGACGCGAACGATCACCGCTCCGTTTTTGAAAACACCATGAACTCTTTCAATCGCGACGCCGGGAGATGACGTAGGATTCGTCGTAGAACCAGAGACCGTTATGCTTGCGCAGCACGTCCCTGGTGGCGTCGAGATAACGGCCGCTCTGCGTGACTTCGTCCAGGCGGTCGTCTTCGACCTGAGCGACATACACCGCCGCATTCCATGCTGCAAAGGCCGTCGAGGTCCCGATGGGCCCTGTTACCTCGTTGGGCAGCGCTTCCATATCGTACCGGAAAATAGAGCGGTTATCCGCGTAAGCGTTAAAGTTGAGATCGCGGCCGGCAGATCCCAGCTCGTATTTCACGGCGCGCAGTAACTCATGGCGGCTGACCGCGAAAGGGTTTTCTCCAGGCCACACCGACTGCACAATTTCCATGCCGGGATCGTGACCGTAGGAGTGAATCCCGATCAGCCGTCCGCCGGCGCGCAGCGCGCGGGCCAGTGGCGCAACAATCTTCTTGGCGCGGAAATTCAGCGACGATCTCGCCCGGTAAGGCTGCGAGGCGATCACCAGATCGAAATTGGCCTCGACCCGCCCCGCCCGCGGAATCATCGCATCCAGCAGGAACCGGTGATCCTCGCGGTAGATCACAAGCGCGATCGGCCGCTCATAGACCGGCATGCCCGAACGGGCGCTGACGCTGGCGCGCCAGTTTTCTTCCAGAAACGGCTGCAAATCCGCGATCTGCGTCTCGAATTCGCCGGACGAGGAGCCGCGCAGCGCGACCTCGCGCCAGATCATCGCCGCCGCAGCGGTCGGCGATTTCGGCGCCAGCCACGGCGCCTCCGCATAATTCATGTTGGTCAGAACGAACACCGTCGCCGGATGCTCGAACAGGCGGTCCGGCACCTTGTTCAGGGTCAGCCGCACGTCCTCGAGGCTGATTTCCTTGCCGGCGATATAGAACGGCATGTTCGGAAACCGGCTGTGCATCGCGCGCATCACCCGCGCCAGCACTGTCCCGTCGCCCACCCCTGCGTCGAAAACACGCAATGCGGGCGGCCTGGGATGGATGCTCCCCAACTCCAGCGCCACGCGATCAGCGATCACCCGCTTTTCCGAGCAGGTGTGAACGAACAGCAGATACTTCTGCCGGTTCTCGAAAAACCGGAAATTGCCTGTGGGATCCCGCTTCTCGATCGGCGGTTCCGGCACGCTCACGACCGGCACGCCGTCCCCAAGAAAAGCTCTAATCCGCTCCAGCGTGTCGACGGTGATGCGCTTGCCCTCGCGCAGCCGGTGCACCAGCTTGCCGTCGTTCACCGCGCGGCGGCCGAAAGTCGATTCCGCCATACCTGCCTGACGGCAGTATTCGGAGATCTGAGCCAGGAGCTGGTCGTTTTTCATCAGACCGGTGGGCAGCGTTCGGGTGGGCCAAAATTTGTGGGCAGAACGAATTCGTGCCGAGTCTCCTACCATCATCTGCCCACGATTGAAACCGCCATTCCGGAAAATCACCGCCTTTAAATCAGCCCTATCCGCGCCCACCCGAACGGGGATACCTGTCCTCGCGGAACATAAATCCCATCATTCCAAGGCCCCTATCCATGTGGCAGAAACTCGCTGCGTCCGCGCTTCTTGTCTGTGTGCTCGCCTGTGGTGCGGCCGCCGACCCTGCAACACCGACAGGCAAGTGGCTGGCGGAAGACATCGATGGCGGCGGCGTGATCGACCGGCTGCAAACGACGCTGGAGATTCGCGACGACGGCATCGTCACCGGCATGGGTGGCTGCAACCGCTATGCGGGCTCAGTGACGGTCAGCGGCAACACGATCAAGTTTCTGCCGATGGCCTCGACGCGCATGGCGTGCTCGGCCGCGGTGATGAGACAGGAAGCGAAATTCCACAGCACGCTTGAGAAAGTCAGAACCTGGCGCATCGATCAGGCGCAGCGGAAACTTCTGCTGCTCGATGGCCAGGGCTTCGACCTGATGCGCCTCACCAGGATGGACTAGCGCAACGGCCTGCGTTGCGCCGCCTCAACCAAAAGCCTCTTCCCTCGACCATGACTCAGATCAACATCAGTCACTTTGGCCTTGCCAAGTTCCATCCCTGTGCAAGGATGGAACTTCGGCATGCCGATAGTTACGATCCATGTCTGCATGTGTTGACCACAATGGTCGCGAGAGGAGACTGCCTTGAGCGAGTCACTTCACCCTGCGGCGCCCCATCACCTCCCCGGCTTCATCACCGCTCCCGGTGACACCGACATTCTTATGGTCGTGGTCGGAATCATTTTGCTCGCCTCGGTGCTGTTCGTCGGCAACATCTACCTGAAAATACATTCGCTCCCGGAGCGGATGGCGCACAAATCGCAGAAGCTGCAGTTCGAGATCGTGGCCGTGCTCTGCCTGCTTGCGCTGTTCACCCACAATCACCTGTTCTGGGTGATCGCCCTGCTTCTTGCGCTGGTCGACCTGCCCGATTTCAGCACGCCGCTGCGCAGCATCGCCGGCTCCGTCCAGAAAATGGCTGGTATTCCGCCGGACCCCGATCCATCCGAACCGCTGGACGAAGTGACAGCTCACGGGGCTGCCCCGGACGCACCCGGCAAAGCCAGGGACGCAGCAGCCAAGCGTGTGGAGTCGCATCATGCTTGAGCTGATCCTCTGCTCCATTCTGACGATCCTTCCCGATTATCTTTATCGGCGCTATGCGCAGGGCAAGCGGATCGGCAAGGAGATCACGCTGTTCTCCGTCTGGTACGAACTGCGATGGGGCATCACCGCATGCGTGATGCTGACGGTCTCGCTCATCACCGTCATTTTCTATTTCCATCCGTCCACCACCAGCGCCACCCTGTACTACAGGACGGTCCCGCTCGTTCCCGAGACAATCGGGCGCGTCGCGGAGGTCAACGTCGATTTCAGCGCGCCGGTCAAGAAGGGCGACGTCATCTTCAGACTGGACAGTTCAAAGCAGGAAGCCGCGGTGAAAACCGCACAGCGCAAGATCGCCGAGGTCGATGCGCAGATGGTCGCCGCGCAATCGGAGGTGGTGAAAGCCGACGCCCAGATTCAGGAAGCGAAAAGTTCGCTGCAGCAGGCCACCGATGAACTCGAGGTCAAGCGCGAACTGCAACGGCGCAATCCCGGCATCGTCCCGCAGCGGGATATCGAGAAGCTTGAAGTGGTGGCGACGGGGCGACAGGGCACGCTCGACGCCGTGACGGCAGCAAAGCAATCCGCCGTGATCCGCACCACAACATTGTTGCCGGCGGAGCGGGACAGCGCGGAAGCCGCTCTCGCCCAGGCACAGGTCGACCTCGACAAGACCAGCATACGGGCCGGCGTGGACGGGCGTGTCGAGCAGTTCCTGTTGCGGCCGGGTGACCTCGTCAATCCGATGATCCGCTCGGCCGGTATCCTCATTCCCGAGGGCGCAGGACGGCAAGCTCTTGCTGCTGGATTTGGACAGATCGAAGCCCAGGTGATGAAAGTCGGCATGGTGGCGGAAGCGACCTGCATTTCAAAACCATGGGCCATCATCCCGATGGTGATTACGAGCGTGCAGGATTACATCGCCGCCGGCCAGTTCCGTGGTGGCGAACTCCTGCTCGAAGCCCAGCAGACGCTGCGTCCGGGTTCAATTCTGGTCCTGATGGAGCCGATCTACAAAGGCGGCCTTGATGGCGTGACGCCGGGCAGCAGTTGCATCGCCAACGCCTACACCAGCAACCACGACCTGATCGACGCCAAGACCACCAGTTCGGGCCTGCGCATCTGGCTCCACGCGGTCGATGCGGTCGGCATCGTGCATGCGATGCTGCTGCGGATTCAGGCGCTGCTGCTGCCGGTCAAGACGCTGGTGCTGAGCGGACACTGAACCTTCAACACGAAGCCTGCGTTGCTCTCAGCCGGCAACGCGAAGACCGACATCGCGAGGCGCAGCACCCTCTTCGTCCGTTTTGCTCCGCGGCTGCGCGAGGTCAAGGCAATACTTCGCGGCCGTGCTGAGACTCGTGGCGATCGCATCGGCCTGAACGGTATCTTTCGTTATGGCGGAGTTCTCGGCCATCCAGTAGCAGACGAGGATCTTGGCTTCGGGCATCTTGCGCCGCAGCTTGCGCACGACATGGCGCGTATAGGACGGACTTCCATCATCCAGCGCAGAGATACAGACAAGCGCGACGCCTTCGCCATCGAGGCGGAAAATTCCGCTGCTTGAGATGTCTTCCTTTTTTGCCACGCGCGCGCCAAGCCCGTGTTTCGACAGGATTTGCGTGAGTATCCGCGCGGCAGCTTCGTCGAGGTCCGTGCGCTCCGCGACGCACAGCACAGGATGCTCCGCCTGCCATGCGGCGGGGAGACCTTCGCGGATCACAAAGGGCAATTCGGGCATGGGCACCGATGCCTCGATCGCGGCTTCGGCTTCCGCATCAACCGTATTGCCCTCGCGCGCGTCATCGCGCTCGTCGGCCAGATCGTCGATCAATTCGATGACGCTGTCGCGAATTTCAGTAAGGCGGGCGACCGGCAGTCGATCCCGCTTCAGATCCTTCTGAGCGAGTTTCAGACCCTTCAGCGCGACCTCCTCGTAGTATTCCGAGAGCGTGCGTTCCTTCAGATATTCCTCGGCCTTCTCGACGGCTTCGCCGGGATCGTTGGCGAGCATGCGCTGGTAGAAAATCTCGGGAGGCGAGAGCGCCGGCCGATCTCCCAGCAAGATGTCGAAAAACTTCAGGCTTTCCACATGGTGACCCAGCACCACGAGGCATACCGTCATCGGCGTCGCCAGCACGAGACCAATCGGCCCCCACAGCGCGGTCCAGAATGTTGCCGATACCACCACCGCAAAGGGCGAGAGGCCGCTGCTGCGGCCGAACAGCATCGGCTCGATCACATGGCCCACCAGCACGTCGGTGATGATGATCAGCCCGACAGTCCATACCAGCATCGACCAGCCGGGATCGACGGCAATCGCGAGCGTGAGGGGAAAGAAGGCGGCCACGAATGCGCCGATATACGGCACAAAGCGCATGATGCCGGCAAGAATGCCCCAGAGAATTGCGCTCGGCACGCCGATAATGGAAAGACCTAGCCCGATTACGATGCCGAAGACCGTGTTCAATCCGAGTTGCGACAAAAACAGGCGGCTAAGGCGGCCTGTGGCATCGCTAATGGCGGACGTTGCGGCCTGCAGATCATTCGCCCCGGCAAGTTTGATCAAGCGATTTCGCAGATCCTCACGCTGAAAAAGAATGAACACGACGAAGATCACGACCACGCCAACCGTCGCCAACGGGTGCAGCAATGGCGAGATCAGCGATGCAATGTTTTCAAGCGCGGTTGGCGGCGGCGTCCGCACCTCGACCGGAATGGGCTTCGTTTGATCCGGCTGCGGGACCGGGCGTGGAGTTTCGACGCTATCGGCCTCGGGCCTGTTCAATTCCTTGCCGAGATCCTGCAAGACGCCCGCTGCGCGCTCCAGCGGACCCACCGATGTGACGCTGCGCAGCGATGAAATCTTACGCTGCATGGTCTGCTGATAGCCCGGCAAGCCTTCGGCCAGTTGCGTGAGCTGCGAAGCGATCACGCTCCCCAGAGCGAAGATCGCGAGAAAGGCTGCGACCACGACGATGGGCACCGCTGCACTGCGCGGCACGCGCCAGCTCTCGAGGCGCTCCACCAGCGGCGTCAAAACAAAGCTAAGAAGAATGGCAAGCGCAATGGGAACGAAGATTTCGCGGCCCACGTAGAGACCGGTGATGATGAGCGCGGCAATGATAGCGGAGGAGACGCCCGGCCCACGCGGCGCTGGAGTCACGTCCGGCCGCACAATCCTGTCAGCGATGTTCAATATCATGTTCCCTTGCCGCAAGCGGCGCATCTGCCCGCAGGTCAACGGCGCGCGGCCGAAAACGTTCCGGGAGAGCGGGCTGGACGTGTGGCGTGGGCGGCTCAGAGTGCGCCGTCTTCCGGCGAGGGGCGTGCGGACAGTCATTATATCGGCGTTAATGGCCTCAAGGGCCCCGCCCGTCAGGATGTGCCCCACACCTCGGTCGCGACATCGGCGACCAGGCGCAGTTTCGCCCATTGCTCGTCCTCGGTGAGGATGTTGCCCTCTTCCGTCGAGGCGAAGCCGCATTGCGGCGAAAGCGCAAGCTGCTCGAGCGGGACCAGCTTCGCCGCCTCCATCACGCGCTGCCGGATGTCGCTCCTGGGCTCCAGCGCGCCGGTCTTCGACGTGACAAGACCGAGCACGACGATCTTGTTGCCCTTGGGCAGGAAGCGCAGCGGCTCGAAGCCACCCGCGCGGTCGGTATCGTATTCGAGGAAATAGCCGTCGTAATTGACGCGCGACAGCAGCGTTTCGGCCACCGGCTCGTAACCGCCGGATGAAATCCAGGTCGAACGGAAATTGCCGCGGCAGACATGCGTGGTGATGGTCATGTCGGCGGGGCGCTCGGCAATCGCGTAGTTGATGACGCGCGCATAGACCGCCGGGAGCGCATCGGGGTCCTCGCCGCGCCCGCGCAGCTTTGCCCGCTGGTCCTCGGAGCAGAGATAGCCCCACACCGTGTCGTCGAATTGCAGATAGCGGCAGCCCGCATCGTAGAACGCCTGCACGGCCTTGCGATAGGTCTTCGCCAGATCGATGAAGAAGTCATCGATCTGCGGATAGGCCTCCTGCGAAATTGCGCTCCGGCCGCCGCGATAATGCAGCAGCGACGGCGATGGAATCGTCATCTTCGGCAGAATGCCGGCGAGATCGCACTTGTCCGTGAGCAGCTTGAAATGCCCGATCATCGGATGGCTGGCCGGGAAATCCAGCTTGCCGGTGACGCGGATGCTTTCGCCGCGCGTCGTCATCCCGTTGAACTGGATGCCGTCGGTCTTGTGAAGCTCGCAGCCGGCAAGGTGCTTCAGAAAATCGAAATGCCACCACGAGCGGCGAAGCTCGCCGTCGGTCGCGAGCCGCAGACCGCTCTGCTTCTGCTTCTGAACGATCTTGCCGATTTCGAGCGACTCGACGCGCTGCAATTCGGCGGCCGTGATCTCGCCGCGGGCGAACCGTGCGCGCGCATCCTTGACCCGTTGCGGCCGCAGCAGGCTGCCGACATGGTCAGCGCGAAACGGCGGCTTCGGCCTTTGCATCATGTTCTCCGCGTCGACTCATGCGCCTCTTTTTGCAGCGCTCACTACCACAATCGGGTTATCAAGACCGAGCAACTTTTCCGCATTGCGGCCAGCCCCCTCCATTCCGATGATACCGCGGGGCCGCCCGCAGGAACGAAACCCGGACGGAATGGTTGGTTTCCGAGGCATGGGAGACTTCCACATGACCAAATCCGACTTCCTTCGCATTCCTCACAACGCGTACGTCATTGTGGGCGATGGCCGCAAAGCCCTTTTCCTGCGCAACGAAGGCAACGGAGCCGTGCCCCGTCTGAAAACCGAGCAGGTTTTTCAGAACGACAATCCGCCGACGCGCGACCAGGGATCCGGCCCGCCGGGGCGCAGTTTCCAGAGCGTCGGCAGCAGCCGCAGCTCGGTCGAACAGACCGACTGGCATGAGATCGGGGAGCAGCGATTTGCCCGAACCATTGCGGACGCGCTGGAGGCTCTGGCGCGTGATCGCGACATCCCGGGCTTCGTCATCGTTGCCCCGCCGCGCGCACTTGCGGATTTGCGCCGCGCACTCGACGCCCATGTGAGAGCCCGCATCATCGCCGAAATCGACAAGGATCTGACCAGCCATCCGCTCGCAGACATCGAGCGGCACCTGACGGCGGCATAGCAATCAGTCCGTGAACACCACGGTCTTGCGCCCGTTGAGGATCACGCGGTCTTCAAGGTGATAGCGGATCGCGCGGGCGAGCACGCGGCGCTCGATGTCCGCGCCCTTGCGGACAAGGTCTTCCGGCGAGTCGCGGTGGCTGATGCGCTCGATGTCCTGTTCGATGATCGGGCCTTCGTCGAGATCGCTGGTGACGTAATGCGCGGTTGCGCCGATCAATTTGACCCCGCGCTCATGCGCCTGATGGTAGGGCTTGGCGCCCTTGAATCCCGGCAGGAACGAGTGGTGAATGTTGATGCAGCGGCCCGACAGCTTGCCCGCGAAATCCTCCGACAGCACCTGCATGTAGCGCGCAAGCACCACGAGATCGGTCTTGGTGTCCTGGATGATTTTCCAGACCGCGCCTTCCTGCTCGTCCTTGGTCGCGCGCGTCACCGGCAAATGATGAAACGGGATGCCTGCGAAATCGAGCCCGGCATAGGTTTCCAGCGGATGGTTCGAGACGATCGCGGTCGGGGTCATCGGCAGTTCGCCGCGCCGCCAGCGATAGAGAATATCGGCAAGGCAGTGATCGAACTTCGACACCATCAGCATCACACGCTGCTGCACGGCGCGGTCGCGCAACTGCCAGACCATGTCGAATGGCTTCGCCATTACGCCGAACCCGGCCTGAAGCGTCGGCAGATCGGCCTTCGCGGCGGGCGAATCGAAGCTCACCCGCATGAAGAACCTGCCGGTCTCGATGTCGCTGTATTGCTGCGCGTCGAGAATGTTCTGCCCGTTGGCGAACAGGAAGGTGGAGACCGCCGACACGATGCCGGGACGGTCCGGGCAGGACAGGGTCAGGACGAATTGCTGTGCGGACATGGGGGACAAATCTTGGGAAACACGATCTGGAGGGGCGGAATGTGGCCCCTCCTCTAGCACCCGCGCCGAACTTTGGCCAATGGTGGTGATCGCGGCAGAACAGGAATCGCGCCACACATTCGATGTCGTCCCCGCGAAAGCGGGGACCCATACGGCCGAGTGCGAGAACAAAGCGCCGTCATCCTGAGGTGCGAGCGCTTACGAGCCTCGAAGGATGATGGCGCGATCCGTATTTGTTCCACGCATCCTTCGAGGCTCGCCGCAAAAGATGCGGCTTGCACCTCAGGATGACGCGATATCACGGTCATGGGTCCCCGCTTTCGCGGGGACGACAGCTATTTTATCGCCCCAAACAGCTTTCACCCGATCTGCCATCGTCCTAAATTGAAGTCCTACGCGCGACTTTTGTCGACGAAAGGTCCATATGCTCGGCAGGCTTGAAGGTTACCGCATCCTGATTCTGGAAACGCGCGAGGAAGCGCAGTTTTCGCGCCTGCTTCAGGAACAGGGCGCCGACGTGCTGCAATGCCCGATGTTCACCATTCATGACGCGCCGGACCCTGCCCCGGTCGAGGCATGGATACGGCTGTTCATCGACAGGCCATTCGACGATCTGGTGCTGATGACCGGCGAAGGGCTCCGCCGCATGATGAAGGTCGCGCGGCGCATCGGCGTCGATCAGGATTTCATCGCGGCCATTGCGAAATCGAAACGATATGCGCGCGGCCCGAAGCCGGTGCGCGCGCTGCGCGAGATCGGCCTTGAAGCAAATCTGCAGACCGAGACGCCGACGTCGGAAGGCGTCGCCGCCATGCTGGCGCAGCAGGACCTGAAAGGTCACCGCGTCGGGCTTCAGCTTTATCCGGACAAGGATCACAGCAAGCTGATCGGCGCTATCACCTCATACGGCGCGACCGTCGAAACCGTGCTGCCCTACATCTATGACGCACAGGCCGCCGACACCAACATCGTGGAAGCCATTGGCGAGATGGCGGAGCGCCGCGTCGATGCCATCGCGCTCACGAGTTCCGGTCAGGTGCGCCGCCTGATCGACGTGGCGCGCGCGCACAACTGCGAAGACAAGCTGCGCGCAGGACTTGCGCAGACACCGGTGGCGTCTGTCGGCCCCGTGGTGTCGGATGAGCTGAAAGCCTACGGCTTGCACACCGACATCTATCCCGCCAATGAGTCGTTCTTCATGAAGCCGCTGATCAGCGCGATGGCGCTTGAACTCAACAAGACGCCGCCGCGGGCGGCGAAGAACAACGGATAATCCGAAAACTCTGTTGCAGGCGCGTCATTGCGAGAAGCGTGAGCGACGAAGCAATTCAGCTTGTTGCTCAAGAATGGATTGCTTCGCTTCGCTCGCAATGACAACAAAACCTCCGATTGAGCTTTTCACCAAGATCAGGCACCCTGCAAAAAAACAAAGCCAATAAAAGACAGGGATCAAATGTCCTCTCTCCCCCTCTCCTCCCTCCGCATCGTTGAACTCGGATCGGGCGATACGCTCGGCTATTGCGGCAAGCTGTTTGCGGATTTCGGCGCGGAGGTCATCAAGATCGAGCCGCAGGGCGGCGATCCGGGCCGCCGCATTCCGCCGCTGGCCGACGTGGGCGAAGGCAAGCGCGAGAGCCTCACCTTCGCGTGGCTGAACACCAACAAGAAAAGTATCATCGCCGATCCGGAAACGGCCGACGGTGCGAGCCGGATTCTCGACCTGCTCGCCGGCGCCGATCTGCTGCTGGATGCGCGGCATCCCGACGAGATCAAGGCATCGCTGATCTCGCACGACCGCCTGCGCAAGGGCGATCCCGGACTCGCGATCACCGCGATCTCATGGTTCGGCGAACACGGCCCCTATCGCAATTATCTCGCCACCGATTCCGTGTGCCGCAGCCTCGCTGGGCTGGTGAAGCTGGTCGGCCCGGTCGAGGGCCCGCCCGTGCTGCCGCGTGACGGACAGATCGGCGTGGTCGGCGGACTGACCGCGTTCATTCCAACCCTCGCCGGACTTTACGGCTACGGACATGGCGCGCGCCGCTTCGCCGTCAATAATCTGGAGGCGATGCTGCATATTAGCGAGTTCGACACCGGACTTGCGCTTGAGTCAGGCTTCACGCGTCCGCGCGCCGGCATCAACCGGTTCGGCCGCGGCTATCCGTCTGGCAACTTCGTCACCAAGCATGGCTGGCTCGGCGTCACGGTCGTCACGCCCGCGCAGTGGGTTGGATTCTGCACCATGCTCGACATGCCCGAGCTTGGCGCCGATCCGAAATATTCCGCGACCATCGGCCGCTTCATGCATGCGGACGAACTCAAGGCGATCATCACACCGGCGCTGCTGAAGAAGACCGCGCTCGAATGGTTCGAGATGGGCATCGAGCTTCGGCTTCCGCTCGCCGTGGTGCCCGACATGAAGGAACTCCTCGAACAGGATGTGTATCGCGTGCGCGGCGCATTCGGAGCGGTCGAGATCGGCACGGCGTCGTTCGAGGGCCCGGTGCTGCCGCAATATCTGACACGCTCGCGGCCGAAACCCAATGGCCGCGCGCCGCTGGCCGGGGCGGACGACAAGGCCGCCCTGCCCGCGCATCGGCGCAAGGCGACGCGCGCCGCGACACCACAGGATGCGCTGCCGCTGAAGGGCCTGCGCATCATCGATCTCACCATGGGCTGGGCCGGGCCGACCGCGACGCGCCAGATGGGCGATCTCGGCGCGGACATTATTAAAGTGGAGTCCTGCCAGTATCCGGACTGGTTCCGCGGCACCGACACGCGCCCGCCCTATCATGAGGAGCGGACCTACGAGAAGACCTACTGGTTCCAGATGAACAACCGCAACAAGCGCGGCATCACGCTGGACCTGACCACAGAAGCCGGTCTCTCGTTGCTCAAGCGCCTGATGAAGGACGCCGATGCAGTGATCGACAATTACGCCGCCGATGTGATGCCGCGCCTCGGCCTCGGTGTCGAAGACATTCTCAAGATCAATCCGCGTCTTGTGGTCGTGACCATGCCCGCCTTCGGCATGACGGGAAAGTGGAGCGGCGTGCGCGCCTATGGCTCGACACTCGAACAGGCATCGGGTTTGCCATCGGTCACCGGCGGCCCGGACGATCCGCCGGTGATGCTGCATGCGGCGATCGGCGATCCCATCGGCGGCCTGAATGCTGCCGCCGCTTTGCTGCTGGGCTTCATGCAGCAGCGGAAAACCGGCGAAGGCCAGCACATCGATCTCAGCCAGGTCGAGTGCATGCTACCGATGGTCGCTCCGTCGATTCTTGAGCAGTCAGCCACCGGCGCGACGAGCCCGCGTATCGGCAACCGCCATCCGCAATATGTGCCGAACGGATGCTTTCCCACCCTCGGCATCGATCAGTGGATCACGATCGCGGTGCGCAGCGATGACGAGTGGAAAGCGCTCTGCGGCGTGATGCGGCGCGCGGATCTGGCAGCCAACGCCGAACTCGCCACCGCCGAAGGTCGGCGCGAACACGAAGATTCCATCGAGGTCGCGATCCGGCACTGGCTCGCCGACGTGCGCCCCGATATCGCGATGGTGACATTGCAGAAGGCCGGCATTCCCGCAGGCATCGCCAAGCTGCCGCAGGATCTCGCCAGCGATCCGCATCTGCTCAAGACCGGACACTGGCAGCCGAGCGACCGGCCCTTCATGGGTCCGCACCTGTTGCCGTCGGTCGCCTATCGCGAGGGCGACAGCGAGTTGCCCTACGCCATCGTGAACGTGGCGCCGACGCTCGGCCAGCACAATCACGAGGTGCTGCGCGAGGTGCTGGGACTGAGCGATGCCGAGATCGCCGAGCTGGAGCGCAGCGACATCATCGGCACCGAGGCGACCTTGCCGAAACCGAAGACAAAAAAGAGCGACGGCAAGACCGCAAGTGCGGCGAGTTAATTCCTCAAGCACGTCATTCCGGACAGGACGCGCAGCGGACTGATCCGGAATCCAGAAGAGTTCATCGGAAGCAACTTCGGGATCCCGGGCTCGCTCGCAAGTGCGAGCGCCCCGGAATGACGGTGATGATACTCTCTAGCTTCCCATAAACTGCATCACCACCTCGCGGCTGTGCGGCCGCGTGCGGTGTTCGATCAGATAGATCGCCTGCCAGGTGCCGAGCGCCAGTGCGCCGTCGAGTACCGGGATTTGCAGGCTGACCGAGGTCAGCATGGTCTTGATATGCGCGGGCATGTCGTCCGGCCCCTCGACGGTGTGACGCCAGCCGCCATCGGCGGGCGCGAGCCGCCGCAGCGATGTCATCAGATCCGCCAGCACATCGGGATCGGCATTCTCCTGAACGGTCAGAGATGCAGACGTATGCCGGATGAACAGGCTGATGGCTCCCGTCGTGCCGCCGGTCTGCTGCAGGAACTGGGCGACCTGCGCCGTGATGTCGATGAAGCCCTCGCCCTTCGTCGGCACGGTCAGCACCGCGCTGGCGATGGTCTCGACGCCGGTTGAGAGAACGGGTGTTTGCTTCATGCCTGTTTTCTTTGCTTCATGGATGCTCAAGCCGCGCGAGTGTCGCCTCATCGAATTCGCCATCGTAGTATTTTTGCAGGGCCGTGACGAAATCTGTGTTGTCGGGCGTCACGTTGGCGAACAGCGTCATCGACGATTTGAACTTCATGTCGTCGGGCGAACCCAAAATCGCGTGGATATCTTTTCCCACAACGGTGTTCACCAGCCGCGTGCATTCGCGCAGCCGCGGACCGAGCACCGGATGCTCCAGATACGCCACCGCTTCTGCGCGCGAACCGATGGCATACCTTTGCGCCATCGCGCTATGCCCAAGACCTTCGATCTGCGGGAAGATGAACCACATCCAGTGGCTTTGTTTCCGGCCAGCACGCAGCTCCGATACCACGCGCGGATATACCGGCGCCTGCGCCGCCATGAACCGCTCAAGATCGAAATCATCGTTCATCGGCTGTTCCCGTGCCGGATGCGCCAAGGATATTGCGGAACCTAGACCTGGCCGGAGGGGTTATTCCTGAACAGCACGGGAGGTTCCCATGAAGCTCATCTCCGCGGTCCTGGTCGCCATCGGCGGTGTCGCGATCCCCGCAGCCTGCCTCGCCTCGCCACTTGTCGGCGCGACGTCGCCATCAACTGCGTCAGCCAATGATAAGGCCTTCTGCATCCGGACAAAGGGGGACGTTAGCCGTCCGGGCGAGTGCCTGTTTGCGTCCTATAGTGAGTGCAAGCAATCGGGCGCTGCGGTCTTTGCCGAATGTTATCGAAACCCGCGCTCGGCAAACGCCAGACAGATGCGCAAAGACCCCGCACCGTCATCGCGGTAGGTCCGGAATGCTTTCGCCGTCACAGCGTTACCGCTGTTCCTTGAGGAACGCGGCATAGGCGCGCTTCATGCCCTCGTCGAGCGAGGTCGTGGCGCGCCAGCCGAAATTGGCGAGCTTGCTCACGTCGAGCAGCTTGCGCGGGGTGCCGTCCGGCTTCGACGTATCGAACACGATCTTGCCGGTATAACCGACGGTCCGGGCGACGACGTGCGCGAAATCGGCGATGGAAATATCTTCTCCCGAGCCGACATTGATGAGACCGCTCTCGGAATAATTTTTCATCAGATGGATCGACGCGTCGGCCATGTCGTCGACATAGAGAAACTCGCGCCGCGGGGTACCGGTGCCCCACACCACGACCTCCGCCGCGCCGGTTTCCTTCGCTTCGTGAAAGCGGCGGATCAGCGCTGCGACAACGTGGCTGTATTCAGGATGATAGTTGTCGCCGGGACCGTAAAGATTGGTCGGCATGATGCTGATGAAGTCGCTGCCGTACTGGCTGCGATAGGCCTCCGCCATCTTGACGCCGGCGATCTTGGCGATCGCATACGGCTCGTTGGTCGGCTCCAGCGTATCGGTCAGCAGCGAATCCTCGCGCAGCGGCTGCGGCGCCAGTTTCGGATAGATGCAGGAAGAGCCGAGAAACAGCAGCTTCTCGACGCCCTGCACATGCGCCGCATGGATGACGTTGGTCGCGATCAGGAGGTTCTCATAGATGAACTCGGCGCGCAGGGTGTTGTTGGCGACGATGCCGCCGACCTTCGCGGCGGCGTGCAATACAACCTGCGGGCGCATCGCCGCGAACCACCTGTTGACGGCGGCCTGATCGAGCAGATCGAGTTCACTGCGCGAAGCGGTGAGGATTTCGACGTTCTCGCGCGCAAGCCGGCGCACCAGGGCGCCACCGACCATCCCCCGATGGCCTGCCACAAAGACGCGCTTGCCCTTCAGATCAAACGGCAACGCGGCCATCGGCAACCCCAAAACGCGACCCGGCCGGCCGCAACTCTTTCATCAATGCTGGCATACAAAATCCCGGCTGCGCGAATTACCAAAAAGCAGTTCGGCGGAAAATACAACTGTCACCGAGCGCGATCGTGCACATGTTGGTCGCGGACGCCGGACGGATGGTTTCGGGGGCTTTATCACACGCGCGCCGGGACCGGCAAATTAAGCATTCCCCATCCTGCCCAAGACCGGGGCTTGCGGCCTGCGGGCCCTTGGACCACAATCCGTTCCACGAAATGGCCGCGGACGGCACCAGATCAAGATCCTGCGATCAAGATCTTGGCCGTCCATCAAACAGGCCGTTCTCAAAGAGAATTCAGGGAGATGAAAATGCGTAAAATGATGATGGCTGCGGCAGTCGCGCTTCCCATGCTGGGCGGAGCGGCGATGGCGCAGGAGACTGTAAAAATCGGCTATATCGACCCGCTCTCGGGCGGCGGCGCCAGCGTCGGCGAAGTCGGCCTCAAGACCTTTCAGTATCTGGCCGATGAACTGAACGCCAAGGGCGGCATTCTCGGCAAGAAGGTCGAAATCGTTCCGCTCGACAACAAGACCAACCCGCAGGAAAGCTTGATCCAGGCCCAGAAGGCCATCGACTCCGGCGTGCGTTACCTCACCCAGGGCAACGGCTCTTCCGTGGCCGGCGCGCTGAGTGACTTCGTCACCAAGTACAACGAACGCAACCCCGGCAAGGAAGTGCTCTACTTCAACTACGCCGCGGTGGACCCCATTCTCACCAACGACAAGTGCAGCTTTGCGCACTTCCGCTGGGACGCGAATTCCGACATCAAGATGGAAGCCCTCACCAACTACATGAAGGGCGTTCCCTCCATCAAGAAGCTGTATCTCATCAATCAGGATTATTCGTTCGGCGAATCCGTGCGCACCACGGCGCGTGCGATGCTGAAAGAAAAGCGTCCTGACATCGAGATCGTCGGCGACGAAAAGCACCCGCTGCTGAAGATCACCGACTTCGCGCCTTACATTGCGAAGATCAAGGCGTCAGGCGCCGACACCGTGATCACCGGCAACTGGGGCCAGGACTTCGCACTGCTGCTGAAGGCCGCGGCTGACGCGGGCCTCAAGGTTGGCTGGTACACCTACTACGCAGGCGGCGCCGGTGGCCCGACCGCGATCAAGCAGGGCAACCTCAACGATCAGGTGTTCACGATCGTCGAAGGCTACGCCAACATCGACCACAAGGAATCGATCGAGTTCGAGAAGGCGTTCCGCGCCAAGTACGCTGGCCAGACCTTCTGGTATCCGCGCGCAGCGAACGAAATGCGGATGTTCGCGGCGGCGGCCGAGAAGGCCAAATCGCTTGAGCCCGTGAAGGTCGCTGCGGCCCTCGAAGGCCTGGAATTCGAGGTCTTCACCGGCGGCAAGGGCGTCATGCGCAAGGACGATCACCAGTTCTTCCAGCCGATGTACGTCGCCCAGTTCGGCGAGTTGAAGAACAAGGAGCCGTTCGACGAAGAGAAGACCGGCTGGGGCTGGAAGGGTGTCGCCAAGATTGATACCGACAAGACCATCCTGCCGACCACCTGCAAGATGACCCGCCCATAAGAGGTCACTGCAAGCTGGCTTCTTTCGCCAACTAGTTGTGTTCGCCCCGGCGCCTGCCGGGGTGAACACGGGACCTTCATGTATCCGGGGGGAGTGCTGGGGTCGTGCTCGAGCTTATCGTCATATCCACGTTGAACAGCGTCCTGTTCGGGATGCTGCTGTTCCTGATGGCCAGCGGCCTGACGGTCATCTTCAGCATGCTCGGCGTGCTGAACTTCGCGCACGCAAGCTTCTATATGCTCGGCGCATTCTTCGGATTTCAGATCAGCCGGTGGTTCGGGTTCTGGCCTGCCCTGCTGATCGCACCGATCCTCGCGGGCATCATCGGCGCGGGCGTCGAGCGCTACGGCTTGCGCCAGGTTCACCGCAACGGCCATGTCGCCGAACTGCTGTTCACCTTCGGCCTCGCATTCGCGATCGAGGAAGTGGTGCAAATCATCTGGGGCAAGAGCCCGGTCGATTTCCGCGTGCCTCCGCTGCTCGATTTCCCGGCCTTCACGATCTTCTCGACCAACTACCCCGCCTACAAGATGTTCATGCTGCTGGTGTCGATCGCCATCTTTATCGCGCTGCTGGTCGTACTGAAGCGGACGCGGGTCGGCATGATCGTTCAGGCCGCCCTCACCCATCCGCACATGGTCGGCCATCTCGGCCACAATGTCGGACGCATCTTCATGATGGTGTTCGGCGTCGGCACCGCGCTCGCCGCAGTCGCCGGCGTCATCGCAGGCCCCGCGCTGGTCACCCAGTCGAACATGGCCGGTCTTCTCGGACCCATCCTGTTCGTGGTCGTGGTGGTCGGCGGGCTCGGCTCGCTGCCGGGCGCATTCATCGCCTCCCTTCTGATCGGCTTCGTGCAGACCTTCGCGGTCTCGATGAACGGATCGCTCTCGGAAGTGTTCGGTCCGCTAAGCCCTGCCTATGCATCAACATGGCTGGCTGACATCTGGAACGTCACTGTGGCGCAGATCGCGCCGATCATGCCCTATGTGCTGCTGGTGCTGATCCTCGCGCTCCGTCCGATGGGTCTTTTGGGGACGCGTGAAACATGAGCAACATCACCTCACGCGCCGCGCCGCCGCCACCGACCGCTGCCGACAATCTCAAGTTCTACGGGCTGTGGGCCGCTGTCGCGATCTTCCTGCTCGTGCTGCCCAAGGTCTTCGGCTCCGGCGGCGCCCTGACGACATTCAGCCTGATCGGCATCTCGATCATCTTCGCGCTGTCCTACAATATCCTGCTCGGCCAGACCGGCATGCTGTCGTTCGGCCACGCGGTCTATTACGGCCTCGGCGGCTTCCTGGTCATTCACGCCATCAACATCATCGGCGCCAACAAGTGGGCGATCCCGCTGCCGCTGGTGCCCCTGATCGGCGGACTCACGGGCCTTGTGTTCGCGATCCTGCTCGGCTGGGTGTCGACACAACGCTCAGGCACTGCATTCGCCATGATCTCGCTCGGGGTCGCCGAACTGGTCGCCTCTTCCGCGCTGATCCTGCGGACGTTCTTCGGAGGCGAAGCCGGCATCTCGGCCAACCGCACCAAGCTGCTGAGCTTCTTCGGCTGGAACTTCGGCCCGCAAATCCAGATCTACTATCTGGTGGCGGCCTGGACGCTGATCTGCATGATCGCGATGTATGCGCTGACCCGCACGCCGCTGGGACGGATGTGCAACGCGGTTCGCGACAACCCGGAACGCGTGCAGTTCGTCGGCTACGATCCGCATGTGGTCCGCTATATCGCGTTCTGCTTCTCAGGCTTCTTTGCCGGCATCGCAGGGTCGCTCGCCGCCATCAACTTCGAGATCGCGAACTCCGCCTATCTCGGCGCGGTACAGTCCGGCACGGTGCTGTTCGCGGCCTATATCGGCGGCATCGGGTTCTTCATCGGCCCGATCGTCGGCGCGATCTTCGTCACGATTCTCTCGCTCGGCCTGAGCGACCTGACGACGGTGTGGCAGCTCTACTTCGGCCTGTTCTTCATCGCGGTGGTGATGTACGCGCCCGGCGGCATCACCGGCCTTTTGATGATGCATCGCCCGCTCATCAGGGGCGGCACGCTCGGCAGCGTGCTGCCGTCCTATGCCGTGGCGCTGGTCCCCACGCTTGCGCTGATGATCGGACTGATGCTCGGGATCGAATGTATCGTGCACTACACGATGAATCCGATGGATGATCCGAACATCAAGGCGTTCGGCATTCCGTTCAATGCCGCAAGCCCGCTGACATGGGCCACGTCGGTGATCCTGATCGTCGGCGGCTTCTTCATCTCGCGGATGACATGGAAGCGGGTCGCGGTGGCCTGGGACGAGGCGCTGACCGTAGCACGTGCGAAGGAGTTGGCAGCATGACCTCGGACGTGAAGCCCAACGCCATCGAAATCCGCGACGTTCAGAAGAGCTTCGGCATCACCAAGGTGATCCGCGACCTCAACCTGAAAGTGGCCCAGGGCGAACGCCATGCCCTGATCGGCCCGAACGGCGCCGGCAAATCGACCACGTTCAATCTCATCAGCGGCTACATGGCCCCGACCAGCGGCGAAGTCCTGATGCGCGGCGAAACCATCTCGGGCCTGCCGCCCTACCAGATCAACCGCCGCGGCCTGTCGCGCAGCTTCCAGGTCACCAACGTCTTCGCCAACATGACGGTGTGGGAAAACCTGCGCTGCGCCGTGCTGTGGGCCACGGGACATAAATACGCGTTCTGGAAAAGCGTCGACAAACTGCCGGAAGTGCGCGAGCGCACCGCGCAGATTCTGGAAGACATCAGCCTCACATCGCGGCGCGACATCCCGGCCGGTCTTCTGACCTATGCGGAACAGCGCGCGCTGGAAATCGGCATCACGATCGCGGGCGGCGCCGATGTCATCCTGCTGGACGAGCCGACCGCGGGCATGAGCCATGCCGAGACCGAGCGTGCGGTGGATCTGATCCGCCGCCTCACCGTCGGCAAGACTCTGCTGATCGTCGAGCACGACATGAGCGTGGTGTTCGGCCTCGCCGACCGCATCTCGGTGCTGGTCTACGGCCATATCATCGCATCCGGAACGCCTGAGGAAATCCGTAACAGTCCGAAGGTCAAGGAAGCCTATCTGGGCGAGGAAGCTGCGTGATGTTGGAAGTCCAGGATCTGCACGCCTATTACGGCAAAAGCCACATCCTTCAGGGCGTCGATATGCATATCGGTGCCGGCGAGGTCGTCAGCCTGCTCGGGCGCAACGGCGTCGGGCGCTCGACCACGGTCAAGGCGATCATGGGCGAAGTGCCCCCGCACGGCACCATCAAGTTCAAGGGCCAGGACATCGCCGGTCTGCCGAACTACAAGATCGCGCATCTCGGGCTCGGCTACGTGCCGGAGCATCGCGACATCTTCCCCGGCCTCACCGTGCGGCAGAACCTGCTGCTCGGGATCAAGGACACCAAGCGTCCGGGCAAGTGGAAGCTCGAGGACATGCTCGAGATGTTCCCGAACCTCAAGGCGCGCGCCGATACGGCCGCAGGCGTGCTGTCCGGCGGCGAAAAGCAGATGCTGACCATCTGCCGGACGCTGATGGGCGATCCCGAACTCATCATGATCGACGAGCCGACCGAAGGGCTGGCGCCGCTGATCGTGCAGCAGGTCGGCGACCTGATCGCGGAAATCGCCAAGCGCGGCGTGGCGATCCTTCTCGTCGAGCAGAAGCTGTCCATCGCCATGCGGATCTCTCACCGGCTCTATGTGATGGGCCATGGACGGATCGTGTTCGAGGGCACCCCGGCCGAGCTCAAGGCCAACCAGGCCGTCCGCAAGGAATGGCTGGAAGTGTGATACCCTCCGCTCCGCGATGGAGACCTTGACGTCGCGGTAGTGCCGGATGCGTTCGCATGACCGAACAAAGTGTTCTGCGCCTGTCGATCGCCGTGACCCTGGCTCTCGCAGGGATGGGAATTCTGTTCGGCCTTCTGTCAGGCTCCTACGCCATTGTTTTCGACGGCGTCTATGCGCTGATCGACGCTGTCATGACCATCCTCGCCCTGCTGGTCGCCAACCTGATCGCGGCATCGACACGGGAAGGCGGCTCCAAATCCCGGCTCATCGAACAGTTCACCATGGGCTTCTGGCATCTGGAGCCGATGGTCCTCGGTCTGAACGGCATTCTGCTGATGGGCGCGGCGATCTACGCGCTGATCAACGCCATCGGCAGCCTGCTGACCGGCGGGCGCGAACTCGCCTTCGATCAGGCGATCATCTACGCGGTGGTAATCACCCTCGCCGCGGTCGGCATGGCGGTCTTCGATGCGCGGGCCAACCGGACCATCAAATCCAATTTCGTGGCGCTGGACGCCAAGGCCTGGATGATGTCGGCGGCGCTGACCGCCGCGCTGCTCGTTGCCTTCATCTTCGGCTACATGATTCAGGGCACCAGCCTGAAATGGCTGTCGCCCTATATCGACCCTGCTGCGCTGGCGATCGTCTGCCTGATCGTGATTCCGATTCCGATCGGCACGGTGCGTCAGGCGCTGGCCGACGCCCTGCTGGTCACGCCGCCCGATCTCATGCAGCACGTCGAGGCCATCGCCAAGCAAATCGTGCTGCGTTATCAATTCCTGTCATACCGCGCCTATGTTGCGCGGGTCGGCCGCGGCCGCCAGATCGAGCTCTACTTCATCGTTCCCGTCGGCTTGCCGCCAAAGCGGCTCGAGGAATGGGACAAGATCCGCGACGAGATTGGCGAGGCCATCGGCAACGACACGCCGGACCGCTGGCTGTCCATCGTGTTCACAACTGATCTGGGATGGGCTGAGTAGGTCCTCGCCTACTCTCCGTACCCGCGCAGTTTTTCCAGATCGACCACCGTGACTCCGCCGTATTCGAGCCGCAGCAGCCCTTCTTTCTCCAGCGTCTTGAGGCATTGATTGGCGTTCTGCCGCGAGATGCCGGAAATCGCGCCGAGCTCTTCCTGCGTGATGTCGAGATGGCGCGAGTGGTCCGGATACAGGATCGGATTGAACAGCGAAGCGATGGAGCGCGCGAGACGGGCTTTCGCATCCAGCATCCGGCCGTATTCGACCAGACCCATGAACTGGCCGAGGCGCTCATTCAATAACCCGACCAGGAAGCGATTGAAGGCCACGCTGTTCTCGAACAGCCAGAAGAAGGTCGCGCGATCCATCAGTGCGAGGCGGGTATCGCGCAGGGCCACCGCGTCATAACGCCTCGCCTCGTTCTTCAGGACGGTCCCCTCGCCGAACCACGCGCCGTTGGTCATGCCGGTGAAACTGACGGCCTTGCCGTCACGCGACCCGGTTCCGATCCGCACCAGCCCGGTGACCACACCCATCCAGTATTCAAAATGATCGCCGCGCATGCAGATGAATTCGTTCGCGCCGAACGTCTTCTCGATCACGCCGGCGCGCGCGACTTCGATTTCCCGCTCATTCAGGCCGCGCGACCAGACCGCAATGCGCTTGAGGTATTCCGCAGAAACCATGCTGTCCCGATCGCCCCTCGCGTCATGCTGCGACGCAGTAATCCGTCTTTTGGTATACCGCGCACGCAGCGAAATTGCCCAATGAATTGTCAGGCACAAGACATTTCGATGTCACGGATTGCCGTAAGGACGGCTACGGCAAATGCGCCTCGTCATCCAGTTCTGGCGGCGCAAAACATCCCAGTGGAGTGGATTTGACATTCGCGGACCGCCAGCAGCGCGCTCTCAAGCGAATGTCAAATCCAAAACTCCACTGGAAACTTAGATTTGCTAGTGGTCCTTTGGTTCTAACATTCGCAGAAATGCCTGCCGAAACGGGATGCGAATGTTAGAACCGGACCACTAGAGTAGAATGGCTTGCCTGGGCCCCCCGGTATAGGATCGGGCCCATGGTGTCGAACCATAGATAAAGAGCGCGCCAAGCGCCGTATCTGGGAGGAATTGAGTGGCTTACGCATTGGAGGTGCGGGGGGTCTCACTGCGGTTCGGCGGCGTGCGCGCCCTGACCGATGTGAGCTTCGGCGTCAACGAAGGCGAACTGTTTTCGATCATCGGCCCCAACGGCGCCGGCAAGACCTCGATCGTCAACTGCGTCTCCGGCCGCTACACCCCGACGGAAGGACAGCTTTTCTATCAGGGCCGCGACATTACGGGGCTGAAGCCGAATGCGCGCGCCGCGCTCGGCATCGGACGCACGTTCCAGAATCTCGCCCTGTTCCACCACATGACCGTGCTCGACAACATCATGGTCGGGCGGCATCACCTCCTGAAAAACAATTTCATCACAGGCTCGCTCTACTGGCTGACCGGCGCACGGCGCGAGGAACTCGAACACCGCCGCAAGGTGGAAGAGATCATCGACTTCCTCGATCTGCAGTCGGTGCGCAAGGCGACTGCGGGAACCCTCTCCTATGGCCTGCGCAAGCGCGTCGAACTCGCGCGCGCCATGGCACTGGAGCCCAAACTCATTCTTCTCGACGAGCCGATGGCCGGCATGAACTTCGAGGAGAAGGAGGACATGGCCCGCTACATCGTCGATCTCAATGAAGAGTACGGGATGACGGTGATGATGATCGAGCATGACATGGGCGTGGTGATGGATATTTCCCATCGCGTCACCGTGCTGGATTTCGGGCGCAAGATCGCCGAAGGCCTGCCTGCCGACGTGCTGGACGATCCGCATGTGCGCAAGGCCTATCTCGGCGAGGAAGACGAAGTCCTCGACGTCCTCGACGACACCAATCCTGTCGCGGAGGCCACGGCATGATGGATTATGCAGGCCGCGTCGCACAGGCCGACACCTACCCCAAGATGCTGCGGCTGAATGCGTCGGAGCACGGCAACGAGATCGCGTTGCGTGAAAAGGACTTCGGTCTCTGGCGCGTCTTCACCTGGAACGACTATCAGAACCGCGTGCGTGATTTCACGCTGGGCATGGTCGAGCTCGGCATCAAGCGCGGCGACGTGATCGGCATTATCGGTGACAACCGGCCGGACTGGGTCGCAGCCGAAATCGCCGCCCACGCCGTCGGCGGCATGTCGCTCGGCATGTACCGCGAGTCGCTGCCCGAGGAAGTGCTGTATCTGCTGACTTACGGCGAAACCAAGATCGTCTTCGCCGAGGACGAAGAGCAGGTCGACAAGCTGCTCGAACTTGGCGACCGCGCGCCGCACCTCAAGCACATCGTCTATTCCGATCCGCGCGGAATGCGCAAATACAGCGATCCACGCCTGCTCGACGCTGACAAGCTGGCGAAGATGGGCCGCGACCGCGCCGCGCGCGAGCCGCAGCTTTACGATCAACTGGTGGACGCGACCAAAGGCGATGACGTCGCCATTCTCTGCACGACATCGGGCACCACGTCGAACCCCAAGCTCGCCATGCTGGCGGCGGGCCGCGTGCTCAGCCACTGCGCGAACTATCTCGCCTTCGATCCCAAAGGCCCGGACGACGAATACGTCTCGGTGCTGCCGCTGCCATGGATCATGGAGCAGGTCTACGCGCTCGGCAAAGGTCTGCTCTCGCGGATGAAGGTCAACTTCGTCGAAGAGCCGGACACGATGATGAACGACTTCCGCGAGATCGCGCCGACCTTCGTGCTGTTCGCGCCGCGCATCTGGGAAGCCATTGCCGCCGATGTCCGCGCCCGCGTGATGGACGCGTCGCCGCTCAAGCAGCGGCTTTACGATGTCGGCATGAAAGCGGGCCTTGCCGCGCTGGCCGACGGCAAGCATTCCGCTCTGGCAGACACCCTGCTGTTCCGCGCGCTGCGCGACCGTCTCGGCTTTTCGCGGCTGCGCTCGGCGGCGACCGGCGGCGCGGCGCTCGGCCCGGACACCTTCAAGTTCTTCCGCGCCATGGGCGTGCCGCTGCGCACGCTCTACGGTCAGACCGAAACGCTGGGCGCTTTCACGCTGCACAAGCCCGACGAGGTCGATCCCGACACCACCGGTGTGTCGATGGCTGACAGCATCGAGATCGAAATCCGCGATCCCGACATCAACGGCGTCGGCGAGATCGTGGTGCGCCATCCGAACATGTTCTCCGGCTATTACAAGAACGAAGCCGCGACCGCCGTCGATATGCGCGACGGCTGGATGCATTCCGGCGACGCCGGCTACTTCAACAAGGCGAAGCAGCTTGTGGTCATCGACCGCATCAAGGATCTGGCGCAGACCTCGCGCGGCGACCGCTTTTCGCCGCAATACATCGAGAACAAGCTGAAGTTCTCGCCCTATGTCGCCGAAGCCGTGGTGCTGGGCGACGGGCGCGACTATCTCGCGGCGATGCTCTGCATCCGCTTCTCCATCGTCTCGAAGTGGGCGGAAAAGAACCGGTTGTCCTTCACCACCTACACCGACCTCTCCTCGCGGCCCGAGACCTATGAGCTGCTGCGCAAGGAGGTCGAAGCGGTCAACGCCACGCTGCCGCCGGCGCAGCGCATTTCCAAGTTCCTGCTGCTCTACAAGGAACTCGATGCCGACGACGGCGAACTGACCCGCACCAGAAAAGTGCGCCGCACCGTCATCAACGAAAAGTATGGCGACATCATCAACGCCATCTACGGCGACAGACCCGACATCGACATCGACACCGTGATCCGCTTCCAGGACGGCACCACGCAGCGCATCCGCTGCACCCTGCCGGTGATCGACCTCGGAACACGAAACAAGACGGCGGAGGCGGCCGAGTGAAGCAGCGACATTACACTCCAATGTCATGGCCGGACTTGTTCCAGCCATCCCGACATCGTTGGCACCGCATTTCAGTTATCGGGATCACCGGGACAAGCCCGGTGATGACAGCAATCCGGGCCTCGACCTCATGAACACCCAGCTCCTCATCCAGCTTCTCATCAACGGCCTGGTGGTTGGCACGCTTTACGGCGTCGTCGCAATGTCGTTCGTGCTGATCTACAAGGCCACGCAGGTGGTGAACTTCGCGCAAGGCGAGCTGCTGCTGATCGGCGCATGGGTGTGCTGGTGGCTGCTGACCAAATATCAGGTGCCGTTCTATCTCGGCATGCCGATCACGCTGGTGTTCATGTTCCTGTTCGGCATCGCGATCCAGCTCGTGATCCTGCGCCCGATGATCGGCGAGCCGATCATTTCGGTGATCATGGTGACCATCGCGCTGTCCACGGTGTTTTCCGCGCTGATGAAATGGATGTTCGGCGTCAACCTGCAGCCGTTCCCGCCGGTCTTCCATACCAAGCTCATCAACATCTTCGGGCTGCAGGTGCAGACCGTCTACCTCCTCAGCCTTGCGGTGTCGGTGGCGATGATGGGCGGCATGGCCTGGTTCTTCAAGGTCTCGAAGTATGGCCTCGCCATGCGCGCGACAGCCTTCAACCAGCAGGTCGCGCAGTCGCTCGGCATCTCGGTGAAAAGCGTGTTCGCGATGGCCTGGGCAATTTCCGCCACGGTGTCCGCAGTGGCCGGCGTCGTCGTCGCCGTCGTCAACGGCGTGTCGGCCGGCCTTGCCGCCTACGGCATCAAGGTGTTCCCGGCGGCGATCCTCGGCGGCCTCGACAGTGTCGGCGGCGCTGTGATCGGCGGCATCATCATCGGGCTGCTCGAGAACCTCGCGCACTTCGTCGACAGCGAATACCTGCACTGGGGCAATCTGTTCGAGATCGCGCCGTTCTATGCCCTCATCATCATCCTCATGATCAAGCCTTATGGCCTGTTCGGCACCAAAGACATCGAGCGGATCTGATCATGAGGATGGCACACGTAACATTTAAGGTCTGCCACCGGCTCGATTTACCCCCTCTCCCCGTGGGGGAGAGGGTTGGGGTGAGGGGGTTACATGCCTCCGCAACGCGCGCCCCGTCCCCCCTCACCCGCCGCGCTTCGCGCGTCGACCTCTCCCCCGTGGGGAGAGGTGAAAACAAGTTCGAGCGTATCTGATCATGGCAGGCCAGACCCTTCTCCCCGCAGGCGACTACCGCACCACGTACGCGGCCGACACAACCGTGTTTCCGACCACGACCAGCCGAAACATGATGATCCTCGGCATCGTGCTGATCTGCTTTGCGCCTTATGTGCTGAATGAGTATTCGCTCAGCCTGCTGATCCAGATCGGCATCTTCGGCATCGCCGCGCTCGGCCTCAACATCGTGGTCGGCTTCACGGGACAGATTTCCATCGGCCACGCCGCGTTCTTCGGCTTCGGCGCATTCACTTCGGCCTATGTGTCGAGCAAGCTTCACGTGCCGGTGTTCTTCGCCATTCCGCTATCGGGCGTGGTCACGGCGCTGGTCGGCCTGATCTTCGGCCTCCCCGCCGCGCGGCTCAAAGGCCTCTATCTGGCAATCGCAACGCTGGCGGCGCAGTTCATCCTGCTCGATTTCTTCTCACGCGCCGAGTGGTTCACCGGCGGCAGCGTTCCGGCCCATGCGGATGCGTTCTCGATCTTCGGCAAGACCCTGCGCGGCGACCGTCAGTATTTCTATGTGGTGCTCGCCTACGTGATCGTGTGCTATCTGCTCGTCACAAACCTGATGCGGACGCGTGACGGGCGGGCGCTGGTCGCGGTGCGCGATCATTACCTGTCCGCCGAAATCATGGGCATCAACCTCACCAAATACCGAACACTGTCATTCGGACTGGCTGCATTTTTCGCCGGCGTCGGCGGCGCGCTTTACGCGCATTATAATCAAGTCGTCTCCAACGAAGGTTTCGGCATCGACCGCTCGATCATCTTCCTCGCCATGATCATCATCGGCGGCATCGGCTCGATCATGGGCACGCTGCTCGGCACCGCCTTCATGGTGCTGCTGCCGGAATCGATGGAGTGGATCAGCGCCGCGCTCAGCGGCAGCGCGATCGATCACGCGCTGGGACTGAAGAACAACATCGCTTTCTTGCGCGAGATGGCCATCGGCGTCATCATCATCGTCTTTTTGATCTTCGAGCCGGATGGGCTTGCTCACCGGTGGCGGCAAATAAAGGCTTACTGGAAACTCTACCCGTTCTCGCATTGAGGTCGGAACGGGACAGACAATAAGAAGACCTCGAGAGGAAACCGGAGGATTACGCTTATGATGACGAAAACCTTTCTGAGCACTGCTGCTCTGGCGGTGATGCTTGGCGGCTCATCTGCTCTGGCGCAGGCACCGATCTCGCTGGGCCACCTTGCCGATTATTCCGGCGCGACATCCGACGTCGGCACGCCATTCGGACAGGGCGTCGCCGATGCATTCGCCTATGTGAACAAGAACGGCGGCATCAACGGCAAGCCGGTGAATGTCGACACCGTCGACTACGGCTATCAGGTGCCGCGCGCGATTGCGCAGTACAAAAAGTGGTCGGGCGGCGAAAAGGTTGCGGCCATTCTCGGATGGGGCACGGCTGATACCGAAGCTCTCACCGGCTTCCTGTCCGAAGACAAGATCCCCGATATCTCGGGTTCGTACTCGGCGGCGCTCTCCGATCCGACCGGCGCAGGCGGCAAGGGCAAGGCCGCTCCCTACAATTTCTTCTACGGTCCAAGCTATTCCGACGCGCTGCGCGGCATGCTGACCTGGGCCGCCGAAGACTGGAAGTCCAAGGGCAAGCCCGGCAAGCCGAAGTATGTCCACATGGGCGCGAACCATCCGTATCCGAACGCGCCGAAGGCTGCGGGTGAAGCGCTTGCCGCCGAACTCGGCTTCGACGTGCTGCCGGCGATCGTGTTCGCGCTCACGCCGGGCGACTACAGCGCGCAGTGTCTGACGTTGAAGAGCTCGGGCGCCAACTACGCCTATCTCGGCAACACCGCAGGCTCCAACATCTCCGTGCTCAATGCCTGCAAGGCAGCCGGCACCGACGTGCAGTTCATGGGCAACGTCTGGGGCATGGACGAGAACGCCGCGAAGGCCGCAGGCGCTGCCGCCGACGGCGTGGTGTTCCCGCTGCGCACCGCTGTCGCCTGGGGCGGCAATGCTCCCGGCATGAAGCTGGTGCAGGACATCTCCAAGATGTCGGACGCTGCGGGCACGGCCTATCGTCCCGTGCACTACGTCGCGGGCGTCTGCACCGCGCTCTACATGAAGGAAGCCGTCGAGTGGGCTGCCAAGAACGGCGGCGCGGTCGGCGAGAACGTCAAGAAGGGCTTCTACCAGAAGAAGGATTGGGTGCCGGCCGGAATGGAAGGCGTCTGCAATCCCTCGACCTGGACCGAGAAGGACCATCGCCCGACGCTGAAGGTCGACATCTATCGCATGAAGGTGTCCGGCGCGACCGACGCTTCGGTTGCCGATCTCGTCAAGGCCGGCACCATCAAGCTCGAGAAGGTGAAGACCGTCGACCTGCCGCGCAAGCCGGAATGGCTCGGCTGGTAAGCACTGCTCCCTCTCCCCGCTTTGCGGGGAGAGGGTTGGGGTGAGGGGCAAGACTTCGATTCGGAACATCGCCCCTCACCCGAACCCTTCGCTACGCTCAGGCTTCGACCTCTCCCCGTAAACGGGGAGAGGTTCAGAAAACCCAGGACGACCGACGTGCAAACCGAAACCGTGACAACCGCAAAGCCTGCCGTCGCTGCCGCAGCCGCGCCGCTGCTGGCCGTGCGCAACATCGAAGTCGTTTACGACAACGTCATCCTCGTGCTGCGCGGGCTGAGCCTCGACGTACCGAAGGGCGCGATCGTCGCGCTGCTCGGCGCCAACGGCGCCGGCAAATCCACCACGCTGAAGGCGATCTCGGGCCTGCTCAAGACCGAGGACGGTGAAGTCACCCGCGGCGAGATCGTGTTCGACGGCGAGCGGGTCGATGGCATCGATCCCGACAAGATCGTGCGCCGGGGAATTTTCCAGGTGATGGAAGGCCGCCGCATCATCGCCGATATGACCTCGCTGGAAAACCTGCGGCTCGGCGCGTTCACCCGCAGCGACAAGAACGTCGATGACGATATCGACATGGTCTACAAGTATTTCCCGCGCCTCAAGGAGCGTACCGGCCTCGCCGGTTATCTCTCCGGCGGCGAGCAGCAGATGCTGGCGATCGGCCGCGCGATGATGGCGCGCCCGAAGATGATCCTGATGGACGAGCCGTCGATGGGCCTGTCGCCGCTGCTGGTCAAGGAAGTGTTCGGCATCATCAAGCAGATCAACCGCGACCTCGGCGTCACCATTCTCCTTGTCGAGCAGAACGCGCGCGCCGCCCTCTCGGTCGCGAGCCACGGCTACATCATGGAGCAAGGCAAGGTGGTGCTCGACGGCACCGCCGATGAGCTGCGCAACAACGAAGACGTCAAGGAATTCTACCTCGGCGGCGCGGGCGACCAGCGCAAGAGTTTCAAGAACCTGAAGAGCTTCAAGCGCCGCAAGCGCTGGCTGTAACCACATCCGTCATTGCGAGCGGAGCGAAGCAATCCATAGGCAGCAGCGCCAGGCAAAGGCTGGATTGCTTCGTCGCTTCGCTCCTCGCAATGACGAACAAATGGACTACCGATGACCAACCACTACGACGCTCTCGAAACACGCTCGCCGTCCGAGCGCGAGGCCGATCTGTTCAAGCGACTGCCGGATGTGCTGCGCGCAGCGGCAAAAGCGCCGGCCTATGCGGAGCGGCTCAAGGGCATCGATCCCGCGGCCATCACCAGCCGCGCCGCGCTCGCAGCGCTGCCGGTGCTGCGCAAATCCGAACTGCCGGCCCTGCACAAGGCCGCGCCGCCGTTCGGCGGCTTCGTGTCGTCGCCCACAGGATCGTTCGGGCGGCTGTTCACATCGCCCGGCCCGATCTTCGAGCCGGAATCCGCCGTGGACGATCCGTGGCGCGGCGCGCGCGCGGTGTTCGCCGCCGGTTTCCGCCCCGGCGACATCATTCTCAACACCTTCAGCTATCACCTGACGCCGGGCGGATTCATTTTCGACAGCTCCGCCCGCGCTCTCGGCTGCGCCGTCATTCCCGGCGGCCCCGGCAATACCGAACAGCAGTTCGAGCTGATCGAGACCTATCGGCCCGCCGGCTATTCCGGCACGCCGGACTTCCTGAAGATCCTGCTCGATGCGGCGGATAAAACCAGGCGCGATGCGTCGTCGATCAAGCGCGCGCTGGTGTCCGGCGCCGCATTCCCGAAATCGCTGCAGGACGAAATGAAGGCGCGCGGCGTCGACGCCTATCAGAACTTCGGAACCGCCGACCTCGGCATCGTCGCCTATGAAACCCCGGCGCGCGAAGGGCTGGTGGTGAACGAGAATATCATCGTCGAGATCGTCAAGCCCGGCACCGGCGAGCCGGTCACCGACGGCGACGTTGGCGAAATCGTCGTGACCACGCTCGATCCGCATCATCCGTGGGTTCGCCTGGCGCTCGGCGATCTCAGCGCCGTGCTGGCCGGGCAAAGCCCCTGCGGGCGGACCAATATGCGCATCAAGGGCTGGATGGGCCGCGCCGACCAGACCACCAAGGTCAAGGGCATGTTCGTTCGCCCCGAGCAGATCGCCGAAATCGGCAAGCGGCACCCTGAACTCGGCCGCCTGCGCCTTGTGGTGACCCGCGACAGGGAGACCGACGCGATGACTCTTTCGGCGGAAACCGCAACCCCTGCTGACGCATTGCGGGATGCAGTTGCGTCGACCCTGCGTGCCGTGACAAAGCTGTCCGGCAATGTCACTTTCGTCAGCCCGGGGTCATTGCCCAACGACGGCAAGGCGATCGCGGACGAACGCAAGAACGATTAGCGGGCCACCGACCCCACCGGCGGCCCCGACAAGAAACACAGGGAACATGCCGAAATGGGAATTTTCGAGGGTCTGAAGGTCATCGACTGCGCGAGTTTCATCGCGGCACCATCCTCCGCCACCGCGCTGTCCGACTTCGGGGCCGACGTCATCAAGATCGAGCCGCCGGGCGCCGGCGATCCGGTCCGCAACCTGCCCCACCTGCCGGGATACCCGATCAGCCCCCACAACTATGCGTGGATGCTGGAAGGCCGTAACAAGAAGAGCCTCGCGCTCGATCTGTCCAAGCCCGAGGGGCAGGCCGTGCTGCGCAAGCTCGCCGCCGAATGCGACGTGTTCATCACCAATTTCCCGCCGCCGGTGCGCAAGAAGCTCGGCGTCACCTACAAGGATCTCGCGCCGCTCAATGACCGGCTGATCTACGCGTCCTTCACCGGCTACGGCGAGACCGGCGCGGAAGCCGACAAGCCGGGCTTCGACAGCAATGCGTGGTGGGCGCGCTCCGGCCTGATGGACCTCGTGCGCGAAACCGACGAGACCACGCCTGCCCGTTCGATGCCCGGCATGGGCGATCATCCCTGCGCCATGTCGCTGTTCGCCGGGATCGTCACCGCGCTCTATCAGCGCGAAAAGACCGGCAAGGGCACGCAGGTGATGTCAAATCTCATGGTCAACGGGATCTGGTCCAACGGCATCTACGCGCAGGCCGCGCTGTGCGGCGCGACCTTCCAGAAGCGTCCGCCGCGCGACCGCGCGCTGAACGCCGTCACCTGCCACTACAAGTGCGCCGACGACCGCTGGATCATTCTCTCGCTGCTCAATGAAGAAAAGCAGTTCCCCGTGTTCGCCAAGGTGATCGAGCGCGAGGACCTGCTGGCCGATCCGCGCTTCGAAACCAAACCCGCACGCCACAAGCATGCGCCGGAACTGATCGCGATCCTCGACAAGGTGTTCGCGACCAAGCCGCTGGCGCACTGGCGCAAGGCGCTCGATGGCAACGGTCTGATCTTCGGCGTGGTCGGCATTCCGCAGGACATTCCGGACGACGAGCAGATGCGCGTGACCGAGGCTGTCGTGCCGTTCGCCGACAGCGACCTGCGCACCATCAACACGCCGATCTTCATCGAGGGCGCGAAGAAGGTGCAGCCGCGCATGGCGCCGAATGTCGGCCAGCACAGCGACGAGGTGCTGGCTGCGGCAGGCTTCAATGCCGCCGAAATCGCCAAGATGCGAGCGGCGGGAATCGTGGCTTAACCCCCTTTCCCCGCATGCGGGGAGAGGCAAGGAAACGCAATCATCCATCCATCGTCATTGCGAGCGAAGCGAAGCAATCCACCTTTAAGAAGAATGGATTGCTTCGTCGCAAGTGCTCCTCGCAATGACGGCGTGGATCACTTCTCCTTCGGAAAACAGAATCCGATCCGCGCGTCCTTCGCGCCGGCGGCCTGACACGTCAGCTCCTCGGCACAGGTCCATGACGTAAAGCTCTTGTCAGGCGCGGCATTCGCGTCCGGCGCGGCACACACAGCGCCCCAGCCATTCAGATAGGTCGTTCCGGCGAGTTCACTGGACCGGCTTGCCTGCGGACGCGCAGAGAAGCCGCGCGAGAAATCGAGGGCGCGGCCATCGCGGAATGCGCCGAGAACATCGCGGCGGCGCTCCTGATCGCCGAAGAAATGCGGCGATGCTGCCGCCACCACCGCGCCCGCCGCCCATTCGGGACGCTCCCTGCCCGGAAAATGAAACCCGCCGATGGCGCGGGTCTGGTGGCATCCGCTGCAGGTCATGTCGTCGAGACGGCGCGCAAAACCCGCAGGCGACAGCAGGTTTTGCAGCGGCGCATTGGCCGATGCCTTGGCGAGAGCCGCCACGACTTCCTCTTCGGTGAACAGCGCGCGTGCCCGGTCTTCGGGATTTTCCTGCACCGGCGTCACGTTGATTGAACCCGATGCCAGAAAGCGATCGGGCAGCACGATGGCCCCGCGATCGAGGTTCGCAATTTGAACCGGATCAAGCAGCCATCCCTTGAAATCGGCCAGCAGCTTTTCATCCGCGCGAATGCGCGCCGCGTCGATCTGGTTCTCCATGGGAGATTCCACGAAATTCAATCCATCGAAGTGGAACACCTTCATCAGGTAATCCGCCCGGCCCTCGAAGTCATTCGCGTCCGCCGAGGCGCGTGCGATCTGCACATTGATTTCGATCCTGTCGATGGCATCACGCGTGACCCATTCCAGCGCACCGCTTTTTTCAGTGAGCATCTCTGACTGTTCGGATGCGGGCGGGCGGTCGGCCAGCGCAAGCCAGCGCCGGGCGAGTTCAGCGCATGTGGTATCCGCCCCCGCAGGCTTCGCCTTCATGACGAGATTGAGCGTCATCGGCAGCCGTACCGGGGGATTATCCTTGTTTCTGGAGTCATGATTGGCGATCGGCCGATAGATCAGGCGGATTTCGCCGCACGCGTCGGGAGAAACAAACGCGCGATCCATCCGGTTGATGATCCCCACCATGTCGAACCGCGTGCCGGGCGCGTTCAGCGCATCGCGGTCGAACAGAAAGAGCGTGTCGAGATCGTCGTGATGGTCGAGGACATATCTGTTGAAATCGCGATCCGTCGTTTCCTGAACCTGCGTCATCGACGGCAACGCGAACAGATCAGCGGTTGCAGCACCCGCTTCCGCGCCGAGCAGCTTGCCAAGACTCAAGCCCGACTCGTCAAGCCGCTGCAGCAGGCCGGGATCGGTGATGGCAACGCCGCGCTCCATCGGCGCAGCCGCGCTCGCCCCCACCGGCGGCAGCCACAAGAGACAGAGCATCTGAAGAACCAGGCGCATTCGCATGGGCCTTGTTCTGCGACGCCGTTTGGTCTTTGCCAAGTCAAAGGTTGGCGAACGGCCCTCGATAAAAAGCGCGAGCCTGCGGGAATAAAAGTCCACGAAAGCGTGCAGAAGAAATGATGCGGACTTGCGAACCACCGCACCAGACCGGCGCATCGGCGGGATTTTGCCGCCATTTACGCACCCGCGCCACCGCATGGCGGCTGCAACCGCGCCGGTCACCGCGTCCATGCCGGCAAGCCGTCATCCCCGCCGCGCTTTTTGTTGGACGGCTTCGCCTCCGGTTGGGTTCAAGGCAAAATTCCCCCAAGGCGGCCAAGGCGTTGCCGCCCGAATCACGTTTTGGTGGAAAGTTTGGCCGTTCGCGGGACTCACCCTGAACGATTCGCTAACATCGGCGTTGGTGATCGTCGGGCAGATGCAGACAATACGAAGGCAGAGTCGGGAGCCGCACCATGACGACGGCCAAAGCAGCGCCAGAGGCTGTCTCGTTCGACGAGCAAATCAAGCATGCCCGTGAACTCGTCGTCGAAGGGCATCGCCTGCTTTACGTTGCCAATCGCGATCTCAAGGCCGGGCGCAGCGTGGTCAGGCGCACACAGCAGCTTCTCGCCGACACTGAAAGCGTATTCAACGCCAAGCGCCGCCTTCAGGCCGATACCGGATCGACCGGGCTTGCCGGCACGCCGCCGGCCTCGATGGCCTCCCCCGCCAGCAGGCAAAGATCCTCCCTGTAACGTCCCGCCACGATCTGGACGCCGACTGGCACGCGGCCGACCAGACCGGTCGAGACCGTCAGGCCCGGCATGCCGATGAACGGCAGCGCAATCTGCGGCATCTGCGCCCGAAGCACGCGGTGCAGCGAGGCGTCGCCCTTGAGATCGAGCTGCCATTCAAAGGGCAGTTCGCCGCAGGGCGGCATCACGATCACGGCATAGGTCTCGAAGAACATCTCCCACGCACGCACCAGTGTCGCGCGCCGAGTCAGCAGTTTTGAGAACGCCGCGAGATCGAGTGCGCGCGCGACCGATTCCTGGTCACGCAGAACGGCCAGCGCGCCGGGATCGCCCTCGCGCTCGGCCATGTCCCGCAGCGCGTCATAGCCGTCCGACAGCCACAGCTTCATCTGCAGATCCGCAGCTTCTTCAAACGGCGGAATTTCGGTGATCTCCTCGACGGTCCAGCCTGCGCGCGCCAGCCGCTTGCCGGCGTCGGCAACGGCATCGCTGACCTCTTTCACAGTCTCCAGACCATCCGGACGCAGGCAGATCGCCGCACGCTTCTCGCGGCTTGGGCCTTCCAGCGGCGCGGGCACCCACCAGGGATCGCGCGGATCGCGTTTCGACATGGCATGAAACGCCAGCCGCACATCGCCGACGGTCCGGGCCAGAGGCCCCGAAACCGCAGTGATCTGCGGGCCGATCGGCCGCTCGGGCGACGACGCGTTGAAGGCCGGGATACGCCCGATGGTCGGCCGCAGGCCATGGACCCCGCAGGCATAGGCCGGATAGCGGATCGATCCGGCGATGTCGGTGCCATGGGCGATGTGCCCGATGCCGGCCGTCACCGCCGCCGCCGCGCCGCCGGAGGAGCCGCCGGGCGTGATCGAGGGATCGCGCGGGTTTCGCGTTTCGCCGTGCAACAAATTTGTGGTGAACCACCTGGCCGAAAAGGCCGGCGTGTTGGTGCGCCCGACAATCACCGCCCCCGCCTTGCGCAGGTTATCGACCACCGGGCTGTTGGTCCGCGCCACAAGGTCACGCTGCAGGGTCAAACCGTTCGTGGTAGCGAATCCGGCCTGATCGACGTTGACCTTGATGGTGATGGGTACACCGGCCAGCGGCCCGGCATCCGCCCCTTTCGCAATTGCGGCATCGACGGCATCGGCCTGCGCCAGCGTCTCGTCCGGGCGATGATCGATCACGGCGTTGATGGCCGGATTGACGGCATTCAGGCGCGCGATGGCGGCTGAGGCGGCCTCCCGTGCCGAAAGCTTTTTGGACCTGATCTGCGACGCAAGTTCAGTAGCCGAGAGACGCCAGATGTCGTTCATTGCAATTCCTGTCCAACCGCCGTTGCTGCTTGAATATCGTGGCCGTTATAGTAGCGGCGAAACGCCCCCGCTCAATGGCCACTCGTTCTTTTCCGGATTTGAGGCCAGGCCGCCGCTCGGGCGTCGTGGCCGCATTGAATGCAACCAGGATTTCGATCATGAAGACGATCATTATTACCGCCATCGCAGGGATTTTTCTGGGCACAACCGGCATCGCCAACGCCGCCGACCCCGGCGACAAGGTCAAGGTTTCGATTGAGAAATGGCGCAAGCCCGGGTCCAACAACGCCGGTACGGCCGATATCACCATCACCAACGACAATGATTTCGCCGTGAAGGACATTCGCGTGAAATGCGATTACATGTCCAAGACCGGCGGCCGAAAGATCGAAACCGAACAGAGGCTGGCTTTGACGGTCAAGGCGAAGACCACCAAGCTGTTCAAGAAGACCAAATTCCCGTTCATCGATCAGGAAACCGCCGAAGGATCTTGCAAGGTCACCGGCGCGGTACAGGGATAGTTTCTGACGTCATTGCGAGCGAAGCGAAGCAATCCATCTTTGGCTAGAGTGAAGACATGGATTGCTTCGTCGCCATAGCGCGTCAAAGACGCGCGTAGACGCGCTAATGGCTCCTCGCAATGACGAGGCTACGCCCGCGCCGGGCTTTCCTTCTTGCCGCTGAAGCTTGCGAAGATCCCGTCGATCACCGGCCAGAACAGCAATGTGATCGCCAGCGTCGTGATCGTGCCGACAAGGCCGTTCGACCAGAACACCTTCACGCTGCCGCCCGAGCCGATCATCGCAAGACGGAACGCATCTTCCGCGCGGCTGCCGAGCACCAGCGCCAGCGTGAACGGCGCCAGCGGAATGCCGATCTTCTTGAACACATAGCCGACGACGCCGAACAGCAGCATCAGCCAGATATCGAACATCGCGTTCTGGATCGCGTAGGCGCCGATCGCGCAGGACACCACGATCATCGGCGCAATCGCCGCGAACGGCACCCGCAGGATCGAGGCGAAAATGGGAACGGTGGTCAGCACCAGCACCAGACCGACGACGTTGCCGAGATACATCGACGCGATGAGACCCCAGACGAAATCCTTGTGCTCCACGAACAGCAGCGGACCCGGATTAAGCCCCCACACCATCAGGCCGCCGAGCAGGATCGCCGCCGTGCCTGACCCCGGAATGCCGAGCGCGAGCATCGGCAGCAGCGCGGCAGTGCCCGACGCATGCGCCGCGGTCTCGGGCGCGAACACGCCCTCGATGCGGCCCTTGCCGAAGGATTCCTTGTCCTTGGAAAAGCGCTTGGCGAGATTGTAGCCCATGAAAGATGCGGCAATCGCCCCGCCCGGCGTGATGCCGAGCCAGCAGCCGATCACGGACGAACGAACCAGCGTTGCCCAGTACTTCGGCAGATCTTTCCAGACGTTCCAGACTGTCCGCAGGCTGATGCGCGCCGCATGGCCGCGCAGTGCGAGCCGCTCTTCCATGGTGAGCAGGATTTCGCTGATGCCGAACAGACCGATCACCGCGACAAGGAAGTTCACACCGCGCAAGAGATCGTTGGAACCGAAGGTCATGCGCAACTGCCCCGACACCGTGTCGAGGCCGACGCCGGCAAGCAGCAGCCCGAGCGCCATGGAGATGACGGTCTTGTGCTTGGCTTCGCGGCCGAGGCCGACGAACGAGCAGAAGGTCAGAAGATAAACCGCGAAGAATTCCGGCGGGCCGAATTTGAGTGCAAAACCCGCAATGCTCGGCGCGAGAAACGTGATCAGCATCACCGCGACCAGCGAGCCGATGAAGGATGACGTGAACGCTGCCGTCAGCGCTTCGGCGGCATTGCCCTGCTGGGCCATCGGATAGCCGTCGAAGGTGGTCGCGACCGACCAGGCCTCACCGGGAATATTGAACAGGATCGAGGTGATCGCGCCGCCGAACAGCGCGCCCCAGTAAATACAAGATAGCATCACGATGGCGGATGTCGGGTCCATCGAGAAGGTGAGCGGCAGGAGGATCGCGACGCCGTTGGGGCCGCCGAGGCCGGGAAGCACGCCGACAAAGATGCCGAGCACGAGCCCGACCATCATCAAGGCGAGAATCTTCCAGGTGAAAAGAACCGCGAAACCGTGAAACAAGAGGCCGAGTGCTTCCATGATCCTGTCCCCGGTCCTGGCTTAGCGTCCGAAGGCCGCTTCGAGCGGCCCCTTCGGCATGATGACGTCGAACGCGATATCGAACGTCGCGAACATGATCGCGACGAAGATGAAGGCGGTGAGCAGCGACTTCCACCACGCGATTTTGCCGATGATCGCCATGAAGCCGGCGATCAGCAGGAAGCTCGCGACATACAGGCCGAGCCACTGCATCGCGAGGCAGAACAGCAGCGTCGGCACGAAGACCTGCAGCACGCGGCGGAACTGCGCGCGGGTGACGAAAGTTTCCAGTCCCTCGGTGCGCTTGATCGCAACGCTGACAAATCCGTAGAGCGCCGCGCCGCCGAGGATGACCGAGAGATAGAACGGGAAATAACCGGCCTGCGGACCCGTGTCGTCCCACGACGCGCCGGTGCGCCAGTTGTCCCATCCAAGCAACACGGCGAGCCCGAGCAGCAGCGCCATCACCGCCATCTCGACCGTGCGATTGTTGGTGATCGCGGGCGAGTTCTCGTCCGGCGCGTTCGGATCTTCAACGACGATTTCGATGTCCTGGGCCATGATGCATTCGCTGTCTTGAACCCCTCCCCGCGTGCGGGGAGAGGCCGAGCCGCACATGCGGCTCGGGTGAAGGACAAATCTGGAGCAAACGATAAACAGCCTCCCATCCCGTGGGATGAGAGGCGCTTGTTTTACTTCGCGACGAAGCCTGCTTCAGTCATGAGCGACTTGTTCAGGGCATCGTCCTCTTCAAGGAATTTGAGCATGTCCTTGCCGTTGAGATAGACGGGCTTCAGCGCCTGCTTCTCCATGTATTCCTTGTATTCGGTAGTCTGCGTCACCTTCTTGAACAGATCGTCGTAGAAGGCGACCTGCTCGGGCGTCACCTTGCCGGGAAGGAACATCGCGCGCAGCATCAGGTACTGCATGTCGAGGCCTTCTTCCTTGCAGGTCGGGATGTCATTCCACGACTGCGTCTCGGTGACCTTGGTCTTGTAGGAAATGCGCTCGCTGTCGAACACGCAAAGCGCGCGCACCTGACCGGCGCGCCAGACTTCGAGATTTTCCGACGGATTGTTGACGTTGGCTTCGGTGTGGTTGCCGACGAGCTGGGTCGCAGCCTCGCCCCCCGACTTGTAAGGCAGATAGGAGAACTTCGCGCCGGTCTTCTTTTCCATGAAGACGGTGAGCACGTGGTCTTCACGCTTCGAGCCGGTGCCGCCCATCTTGAACGGCGAGCTTGAGGCCTTCGCAGCCTCAATGAATTCCTTCACGGTCTTCGGGCCGGATGTGTTGTCCCACAGCACGAACTGGTCCATCGCGATCACCGAGACCGGCGTCAGCTCGCGCCAGTTGAACGGAATCTTCGCCGACAGCGGCAGCATGTAGATCAGCGAATAGGCGATCAGCACCTTGTTGGGATCGCCGTCGCTGCCCTTCATATACATCAGGGCTTCGGCGCCCGACGCGCCGCCCTTCAGCGACACGATGACCGGCTGCTTCATCAGGTTGTTCTTCTGGATCGCAGCCTGCATCATGCGCGCCATCTGGTCGGATGCGCCGCCGGCGCCTGCCGCGACCACGATCTCGACCGGCTTGGCCGGCTCCCATGCCAGAGCCGGCGTCGCCGCCAGAAGCGCAAGCACACTTGTCGCCTTGATGAGATTCTTCATGCGGTCTCTCCCTATCGCTTTTGTGAAGCCCGGCGTGCGCCGGACCTTGTTTGGTTTCCGCTATCCTGCGGATTTTGAATTCAAATCACCGGTGCCGCCAACGCGGCGTTACGCCACTGCCGTCTTCGCCTGCGAGGCCTTCGCATCGCGTCCGGTCAAAACGCTCATCGCGGACATCACGCCGCCTGCGCGATGCGGCACCTTCGCAAGATCGAGCGCCATCTCGACGCCGGCCAGCGTGCCCATCAGCATCAGGTCGTTGAAGTGTCCGAGATGGCCGATGCGGAACACCTTGCCCTTGATCTTGCTGAGCCCCGCGCCGAGCGACATGTCGAAGTTGTCCAGCGTGACCTTGCGGAACTGGTCCGCGTCATGCCCCTCCGGCATCACCACCGCGGTCAGGATCGGCGAATATTCGCGCGGATCGAGACAGAGATTTTCCAGACCCCAGGTCTCCACCGCCGCCCGTGTCGCCGCCGAATAGCGCTTGTGACGGGCGAACACGTTGTCCAGGCCTTCCTCCATCAGCATCGCGATGGCTTCCTTGAGGCCATAGAGCATGTTGGTCGCGGGCGTGTAGGACCACGAACCGCCCTTGTTGGCCGCGATGATCTCGTGCCAGTCCCAATAGGACCGCAGCGAAGCGTTCTTCTTCGAGGCTTCCAGCGCCTTGTCGGACACGGCGTTGAAGCCGAGACCCGGCGGCAACATCAGACCCTTCTGCGAGCAGGACACGGTGACGTCCACACCCCACTTGTCGTGCTCGTAATCGATCGAGCCAAGCGACGAAATGGTGTCGACCATCAGCAGCGCCGGATGTTTCGCGGCGTCGATGGCCTTGCGGATCTCGTGAATGCGGCTGGTGACGCCGGTGGAGGTCTCGTTGTGGACCACCATCACGGCCTTGAAGCTGTGGGCCTTGTCCTTCGACAGCCGCGCCTCGATGTCCTCAGGGCTCGCGCCGTGGCGCCAGTCACCCGGCACGAACTCGACATCGAGCTTCAGCTTGTCGGCCATCGCGCGCCACAGCGTCGCGAAATGACCGGTCTCCACCATCAGCACCTTGTCGCCGGGCGACAGCGTATTGACGATGGCGGCTTCCCACGCCCCGGTGCCGGACGACGGATAGATGATGACGGGATTCTTCGTTTTGAAGACCTTCTTCGAGCCTTCGATGACCTCAAGGCCGAGCTGGGCGAATTCAGGACCGCGATGATCGATGGTCGGCATGTCCATCGCGCGCAGCACGCGATCGGGAACATTGGTCGGCCCCGGAATCTGGAGAAAGTGCCGCCCGGTGTGGACTGAGGCGTTGGACATCGGATCGCCGCTCCCTAAAGACCTTGTTGACATTTTTGCATGCAATAAATTGTGCATCGCAAGATTTTCTTGAAATGGATTGTATTCAAAATTTCCTTCCTGACAACAGATAAATCGAGTACTAATCCATTTATCGATGCAAAGCGTGCGTAGCTGGCTTATTTCGAATAAAATCCAGCACGTCACCTTCTCGGAGGCTGTAGATTTTGAATAATCTTTTGCGAACCAAGTCGCTGGAAATCGTCGAGACCGCGCCGGCCTCGCTGCACGATGACCTGCTGAGCCAGATCCGCGACTTTATTGTCGAGGGGCATCTGGAGCCGGGCAGCCGCATTCCCGAGCGCGAATTGTGCGAGAAGTTCGATGTCTCGCGCACGCCGCTGCGCGAAGCGCTGAAGGTGCTGGCGTCGGAAGGCCTGATCGAACTGCTGCCCAATCGCGGTGCGCGGGTCCGCCAGTTCTCCGAACAGGACATCCGGCATCTGTTCGAACTGATCGCCGGTCTCGATGCCCTCGCCGGCCGCGCGGCCTGCGAGCGGATTTCCGACGACGACATCGCCGCCATCGAGCGCATGCATCTGGAAATGTACACCCACTATATCCGCCAGGAGCTGACCGACTATTTCCGCCTGAACCAGAAGATCCATCAGGCCATCGTCGATGCCGCGGCGAATCCGTTCCTGAGTTCGAACTACGCCACCGCGAACGCCATGGTCCGACGCCTGCGTTATTCGGCCAATCTTCTGCGGCGCGACCGGCTCAGCGACGCCATGCGCGAGCACGAGGCCATGGTCGATGCCCTGCGCCGCCGCAACGGCGATGAACTCAGCAAGCTGATGTTCGACCACATGCGCGGCAAATGCGACGCCGTATGCGAATACATGCGCGAGCAGCAGCCGAGCGGGCGCGGGGCCGATGTCTCTGCGCTGCGCGGCGAGGAAAATTGACGTTCCTGCTCGTCATTGCGGGCGAAGCGACGAAGGTAGACAAACTCCCTCTCCCCGTCGGGGAGAGGGCTGGGGTGAGGGCTCTAAATGTCCAAATTGAAAATCGATCCCCCTTCACCCGGCGCTTCGCGCCGACCTCCCCCCTCGGGGAGAGGTGAAGAAAAGCAAGCTCTTCGCTCGCAATGACAATTAACATCGAGAGCACTTGAGACACATGGCTCAACAGAAAGCCGCAACGGGAAACGCCACCGCGCAGGACAGCGCCCTCGCCTTGCGTCTCAGGCGCGAGGTCAGCGGTGACATTCTGTTCAATCCGTTCGATCTCGGCCGCTACGCCACCGACGCGTCGTTCTACCAGATCAAGCCGCTCGGTGTGGTTGTGCCCCGTACCATGGACGACGCGTTACGTGCGATGGCGATTGCGCGTGACGACGGATACATCGTCACGCCGCGCGGCGGCGGCACCTCGCAATGCGGCCAGACCGTCAACAGCGGCATTGTGGTCGATGTCTCGAAGTATCTAAACAGAATCATCTCGCTCGATGTCGAGAAGCGCACCTGCGTGGTCGAGCCCGGCATCGTGCTCGACGATCTCAACCGGCAACTGAAAAAGCATGGCCTGTGGTTTCCTGTCGATGTCTCGACCGCCTCGCGTGCCACCATCGGCGGCATGGCGGGCAACAATTCCTGCGGCGGACGCTCCCTGCGCTACGGCACCATGCGCGACAACACCATCTCGATGGACGCGGCGCTGGCCGATGGCACCCTGCTGCATTTCGGCGAAGTACCGCGCGACATGGCGTGGCAGAACACCGAAATGCCCGGCCGCGACCTGTTTCGTGACATGCTGGCGCTCGGTGAGCGTGAGGCCGCTGAAATCGCGGCACGCTTCCCGCATGTGCAGCGACGGGTCGGCGGCTACAACCTCGATGCTTTGACGCCGCAGCCGGTCAACAACATGGCGCACCTGCTTGTGGGGTCCGAAGGAACGCTCGCCTTCACCACCCGTGTCGAACTCAAGCTCTGGCCGCTGATCGGCGCGAAGGTGTTCGGCGTCTGCCACTTCGGCAGTTTCTATGAAGCGATGGACGCCACCCAGCATCTGGTGAAACTGAAACCGATCGCGGTTGAACTGGTGGACAGCACCATGGTCGCGCTCGGCCGCGATATCGCGATGTTCCGCCCCACCATCGAAGCCGTGGTGAAGGGAGAGCCGGAAGCACTGCTGGTGGTGGAATTCGCAGAAGCGGATCAGGGAGCGAACCTCGCCAAGCTCAAGCAGCTCGGCGACCTGATGGGTGACCTCGGCTTCGGCTGGGACCAGCCGAAACGCAAGTGGGGCGGCGTGGTCGAAGTAATCGAACCTGCGATGCAGGCGGCGATCACCGATTTCCGCACCTCCGGCCTCAACGTCATGATGTCGATGAAGCAGGAGGGCAAGCCGGTTTCCTTCGTCGAGGACTGCGCTGTGCCGCTGCCGCATCTCGCCGATTACACCGAGCGGCTCAACAAGGTCTTCGAGAAGCACGGCACGCGCGGCACCATGTATGCCCACGCCTCCGAAGGCTGCCTGCATGTCCGCCCCGTGCTTAATCTCAAGCTCGACAAGGACGTCAAGGCGATGCGCGCCATCGCCGAGGAAGCCTTTGCGATGGTGCGCGAGTATAAAGGCTCGCATTCCGGTGAACACGGCGACGGCATTGTGCGCTCCGAATTCCACGCGCAGATGTTCGGCGAGCGGATCATTCACGCCTTCGAGGAGGTGAAAGAGCGCTTCGACCCCGACAACACGCTCAATCCCGGCAAGATCGTGCATCCGCCGAAGATGGATGACCGTTCGCTGTTCCGTTATGCACCCGGCTACAAGGTCGAGAACATCAAGACGGTGATGGACTGGTCGGCGTATCCAGGCGCGGCGGGCGGTTTCCAGGGCGCGGTCGAGATGTGCAACAACAACGGCGCGTGCCGCAAGCTGGAGGGCGGCGTGATGTGCCCGTCCTATCGCGCGACGCGTAACGAGAAGGATGTCACGCGAGGGCGCGCGAATACGCTGCGCCTTGCGATCTCCGGACAGCTCGGCCCCGACGCGCTGTCGTCTGATGCGATGATGGACACGATGAAGCTTTGCGTGTCCTGCAAGGCCTGCCGCCACGAATGCCCGACCGGCGTTGACATGGCGAAAATGAAAATCGAGGTGCTGGCGGCGCGCGCGGCGACACACGGTCTGACCCTGCGCGACCGGCTGGTCGGCTATCTCCCGCACTATGCCGGACTCGCCTCGCGTTTCCCGTGGCTCGCCAACCTGCGTAACCGCAGCGGCATTCTCCGCACCCTGTTCGAGAGAATCGCCGGCATCAGTGCGAAACGCGATCTGCCGGAATTCCGCAGCGATGTGTTCGCGCCCGGCGGAACTGCATTCGGCCCGGACAATGGCCCCGAGGTGGTGCTGTTTGCCGACACCTTCAACCGCGCCTATGAGCGCGAGAATCTCGATGCCGCGCTGCGCGTTCTTGTCGACGGTGGCTATCGCGTTCACCTGCCCCGCGCGATCGATGGCGGACGGCCGTTGTGCTGTGGCCGCACCTTCCTGTCGGCGGGACTGGTCGATAATGCAAAAGCCGAACTCAAGCGCGTGGTGGAAACGCTGATTCCGTTCGCCACGCGCGGCGTGCCCATCGTCGGCCTCGAGCCGAGCTGCCTTCTGACGCTGCGCGATGAAATGCTGTCGCTGCGCTCTGACGAAGCTGCGAAAAAGGTCAGCGCCCATGCACTGCTGTTCGAGGAATTCCTGGTCCGCGAGGCGGAGACCGGCCAGCTCAGGCTGCCGCTTGGCGCTATCGACAAGAGCGCGCATGTGCACGGCCATTGCCACCAGAAATCGTTCGGGGCGTTCGCGCCGGTGGAGAAGATTCTCCGGCTGGTGCCCGGCCTGAAGGTGGAGAAGATCGAGTCGAGCTGTTGCGGCATGGCCGGTGCCTTCGGCTATGGCGCGGACACTTATGATGTGTCGATCGAGATGGCAGAAGCCTCCCTGCTCCCCGCTGTGCGCAAGGCTGCCGATGATGCACTGATCGTGGCCGACGGCACCTCCTGCCGCCACCAGATCAAGGACGGTTCAGGCCGCGGCGCGCTGCATGTCGCGCGGGTGCTGGCGATGAGCCTGAACAGCAACGTCAAGACCGGCGTCACGGCCGAAGGCGGGGGACACCGCTGATCTAAACAACTCACGCGAAAACAAAGAGAGGGAAACCAATGAAAATAAGCACGCTTCTCGGATTGATTGCCGCAACCTCTGTTTCAACCCAAATCTTTTCCACTCACACCAAGGCCGCTGAGGAACAAGTGCTGAAGGAACTCGCCCCCACCGGCAAGCTGCGCGTCGGCCTTGCCTATGCCCCGTCGCCCACGCCGATCTTCGTTGCCAGGGAAGGAGCCGACGTCAGCGGCCCCGCGTTCGACATCGGCAATGCTCTGGCCAAAAAGCTCGGCGTTCCGGTCGAGCTTCATGTCACTGCGACCACCGGCGAACTCACAGAAGCAGGCAGCGCAGGCACCATCGACATCGGATTTATGCCCGCCGACGAGGCGCGCAGGCAGAAGCTCGATTTCAGCCCGCCCTACTTCGTGATCGAAAGCACATTCATAACCACCGCCGCTTCCGGCATCAAAACGATGAGCGAGATCGACAGGCCTGGCATCAAGCTCGTCGGCATCGATGGCTCGACCACCATGCGGGCGGCGGCCCGAACTCTGAAGCAAGCCACCATCACACCGGCAAAGTCGGTGGACGATGCCATGGCCATGATGAAGGCCGGCGATGTGCAGGGCTTCGCCCTGACCCACGACTCTCTGCCAAAGCTGCAGAAACAGCTTCCAGGCTCCGTCATTCTGGACGGCGCATTTCAGACCGTAGGGGTCGCCATCGGCATCCAGAAGAACAAGCCCGCCGCCCTCGCTTATGTGAAAGAATTCGTCGACGAGGCAAAAAAGGACGGCACCGTCCGCAAGGCGTTCGACAGTGCGGGCCTGCAGTCACTCGCCATAGCGCCTTAACCCGTCGCCGCACGCATGACACATCACCGGCACGAGGCTTGATCGCTATCCAGCCTCGTGCTCAAAGACCCGAGATTATTTCGTTTGAAGGACCAATCATGACGACTTTGACGCTCGACGTTGCCCGCAAGATTTCCGATGCCGCCCTCGCCAAGTGCCGGGAACTGAAACTGAAGCCGATGGCCATCGCGATCCTCGATGCGCGCGGCGCGCTCAAGACGTTCGTGGCGGAAGACAATACCAGCCTGCTGCGCGGCGAAGTCGCCCATGGCAAGGCGTACGGCGCGCTGGCGCTGGGCATGGGTTCGCGCGCGATCTTCAAGCGCGCCAACGAGCAGCCCTATTTCGTCGACGCCATCAACACCATGGCGCGCGGCGCGCTGGTTCCGGTGCCCGGCGGCGTTCTCATCAATGACAAGGACGGCAACCTGCTCGGCGCCATCGGCATCAGCGGCGACACCTCCGACAACGACGAAACCGCGGCCCTCGCCGGCATCGCCGCCGCAGGCCTGGTCGGCAACGCCGGGTAATCTCTTCGGAGAAATCGATGACGTTTCCGCGCGCCTCGTCCGCCCTTTCGCGCTTCACGGTTCTGGATCTCACCCGGATTCGTTCCGGGCCGACCGCCGTGCGCCAATTGTCGGACTGGGGCGCGAACGTCATCAAGATCGAGGCGCCGACCGACCTCGCCGACAGCGAGCAGCCGGGCGGGCCGCGCAACGGCCCGGACTTCCAGAACCTGCATCGCAACAAGCGCGCGATGACGCTCAACCTGAAAGACCCGAAAGGTCTTGAGGTCTTCAAGCGTCTCGCCGCCAAGGCCGACGTCATCGTCGAGAACTTCCGTCCCGACGTGAAGGACAAGCTCGGCATCGATTACGCCAGCATGCGCGCGATCAATCCGCGCCTCGTCTATGCCAGCATCTCCGGCTTCGGGCAGGACGGCCCTTATGCCAAACGCCCCGGCTTCGACCAGATCGCCCAGGGCATGGGCGGGCTGATGTCGATCACCGGACTGCCGGGACAAGGCCCGGTTCGCGCCGGGATTCCTGTCGCCGACCTCACAGCAGGACTCTTCTGCGCGCTCGGCATCATGACCGCGCTGCTGGAGCGCGATGTCTCCGGCGAAGGCCAGTGGGTGCAGACATCGCTGCTGCAGGCGCAGATATTCATGCTCGATTTCCAGGCCGCACGCTGGCTGGTGGACGGCGATGTGCCGCAGCAGGCCGGCAACAATCATCCGACCAGCATTCCGACCGGCGTGTTCAAGACCAGCGACAGTTTCATCAATATCGCCACCACCGGCGGGCGAATCTGGGAGCGCTTTGCGCAGGCCATCGACGCGCCGGATCTGCTGACGCACCCCGACTACGCGACCATCGCGCTGCGTTCAAAGAACCGCGATGCGCTGAACGCCGCGATCGGAACGTACACGGCGAAGCGTACGACCGGCGAATGGGTCAAGATACTCAACGATGCCGGCGTGCCGTGCGGCCCGATCTACTCCATCGATCAGGTCTTCGATGACACGCAGGTCAAGCATCTCGGCATCGCGCAAGCCTTGCCCGATGGCGGCAAGCAGCTCGTAGGCCAGCCCTTCACGCTGTCGCGCACGCCGAGCCGCATGGCTGCGCGCCCGCCACTCGTTGGCGAGCAGACACATGACGTGCTGACGGAATTCGGTTTCAGTGAACAGGAGATCGCCTCGCTCCAAAAGAGCAAGGTCGTCTGAATTTTAAGGATACGCTCATGGCTTCGACCGACAAGGTGATCTCGCGCAAGGACGGCAACGTCGGTTACGTGATCTTCAACAATCCCGAACGGCGCAATGCCATGTCGCTGGAGATGTGGGAAGCCACCACACGGCTGATGAGCGAATACGCAAAAGACGACAGCATCCGCGTCGTCGTGCTCGCGGGCGCGGGCGACAAGGCGTTCGTCGCGGGCGCGGACATTTCCAAATTCGGCGATGAGCGCTCGACCGAGGAAGGCGTCAGGAAATACAACGACGCGGTGGAAGCTGCTTATGCCAGCGTCCACGAATTCCCGAAGCCCACCATCGCGATGATCCGCGGCTTCTGCGTCGGCGGCGGCATGGGCATCGCAAGCTGCTGCGACCTGCGCATCTGCTCCGAAGATGCGCGCTTTGCCGTTCCCGCCGCCAAGCTCGGCCTCGGCTACGGCTATCCCGGCGTGAAGCGGCTGATGGACGTCGTTGGCCCCTCCTTCACCAAGGAAATCTTCTTCACGGCGCGGCTGTTCGAGGCCATGGAAGCGGTCGAGATGGGCCTCGTGAACCGCATCGTCGAAAATGACGAACTCGAATTCTACGTCAAGAACTACGCCGCCACGATCGCCGCGAATGCGCCGCTGACGGTGGACTCGATCAAGTTCATTGTCGGCGAGGCCTGCAAGGACGAACTCAAGCGCGACATGAAGCGCTGCGAGGACCTTGTCGAAGCGTGCTTCAAGAGCGAAGATTACAAGGAAGGCCGCGCCGCTTTCATGGAAAAGCGCAAGCCGGTGTTCAAGGGGCGTTGAGCGCGAAAACTGTTCGCTTCTCATTTGCAGTCGGTCGGTAAAGCCGTCATTGCGAGCGAAGCGAAGCAATCCATTCTTGCAGGAAGCTGGATTGCTTCGTCGCTTCGCTCCTCGCAATGACGGAAAACTCGTCAGGCCCGTCCCCGCGTTTTATCTATCGCGCGCAACGCATCCCTCACCTCCGCCGTCGTCGCCGGCTCGCCTCCCGCGGCACGGACACGCGTTACGGCATCCTTCACCAGTGCTTCATTGGTTTGCGGATTGCCCCAGAGCGCATCCTCAAGCCCGACGCGGATATGCCCGCCACGTGCGACCGTGTGCGGGATCAGCGGCGTGATATCGACGCCGAGGCCCGCGATCATCCACGGTGCGCCGGGCGCGGTCTCTGCCAACAGATCGAGATGAATGTCGAGATATTTTTCGCGCGGCGGAAATCCCCAGGCGAATTCATCCGAGAACATGAAGCGATAGATCGGCGTCGGGGATGGCGGCGCAATCGCCGCCAATGCCGCGCCCAGCCGCGTGAAACCCGGCTCATAGATCGCGTAGCTTGGATGGACATTGTGGGCGCGCGCGATCCGCATGCCCTCCATAATGTCTTCATGCGGATTTGCGTAGACGCCGCCGTGGGCCAGATCGTCAAACCGCGAAATATGCACGGAGCCCGGATCGATCACCGCCCATTCGATCAGGCCGCGCTTTGCCAGTTCCAGCGTATGGCCGAAGCGATTGGTGTTCTGGTCCTGTCCGAGCCCCGGACTCGGAATGGTCGGATAGACAATGACATCAACCTTGGCGCGGATACCCTCGATGATCCGCGCATAAATCTCCCAGTCGTCCTTCTGGCGGCCGGTCGTCACGTCATAGGCATGAGCATGGATGATCGCGGCACCCGCCTCAGCGCAGGCGATGCCGTCCGCGACAATGTCCTCGACGGCAACGGGAATGCCCGGTTGCCTGGCGCGGGTCCATGGTCCGTTCAGCGCAGCTTCGATCCAGACCTTGTTCATGGCATTACTTCCCGGTCCACACCGGCTTGCGCTTCTCGGCGAAGGCCGCGAGCCCTTCCTTCGCGTCCTGCGTCATGGCCAGCAGCGCGATCTGGGATTCCGTGTAGGCGATGCCCTGATCGAACGACATCGAGGCCATCGCGCGCATGGCATACTTGCCGCGGCGGATCGCGGTCGGCGACTTGTCGGTGAGACGCCCGATCAGCCACTCAACCTTGGCGTCGAGTTCCGCGCCAGGCACCACATAGTTGAGCAGGCCCGCGTCCTTCGCGTCGATGGCGGTGAACGGCTCGCCGGTAAAACACCACTCGCGCACCAGACGCGGCGGCGCGACCGCCTGCAACAGGCTCAGCACCTGCATCGGAAACACCCCGACCTTCACTTCCGGCAGACCGAACACGGCATTGTCCGCCGCCACCGCCATGTCGGTCATGCACAGAAGCCCGATGCCACCGGCCATGCAGACGCCGTTGACGCGCGCGATGGTCGGCTTGGTGGCGTTCTGCGCGGTGCGCAGCATGTCGGCATAGGCTAGATTGGGCTGCGACAGATCGAATGCGAAACCGGCGCCCGGCTGCAAATCGGCGCCCGCGCAAAACGCCTTGTCGCCGGCACCGGTCAGCACGATGACGCGCACATCGTTATCCTCATGCGCGCGGCGGAAGCCGTCAACGATCCCGGCGATCACCGAAGCGTTCAGCGCGTTGCGCTTGTCGGGCCGGTTGATCGTGATCCAGAACGCGTGGCCGCGCCTGTCATGCAAAACCGGTGCGTCAGACATGAAAAATCCCCCGAAGTTTTTTCGTCATTGCGAGCGAAGCGAAGCAATCCACACTTTCTGAGTCAAGCAAAGCTGGATCGCTAAGTCGCCCGTAGCACGTCGAAGACGCGCGTAAACGCTAATGGCTCCTCGCAATGACTGGAGCGGACTCAAGCCGCATCCTGCACGGCCTCGATCTCAGCGACCACAAACCCGGTCGTCACCTGATCGCCCTCCGCAGCATTCAGCGCCATGAGCTTGCCCGAGACCGGCGCGGCATGGACATGCTGCATCTTCATCGCTTCGAGCACAATCACCGGCGCACCGGCGGCGACAATATCCCCGGCCTTCGCCAGCACCGACACCACCCGCCCGTTCATGGACGCGCGCAGCTTGCCGTCCGATCCGGCGGCACCCGCCTTCATCACGGCCATGTGCGACAGATCGCGCACATGCGACGTGACGCCAGCGAAACTGAAATAGAGATCAGCCCCGACGCGAACGAACCTCGCTGATCCCTGAACGCCGTCGCTGGTAAAAAGCACCACATCGCCGTCGCGCGGCCCAAGCGTCAGCGCGTGTTCGGACTCGGCGACGCCGATCTTGAAGACGTCGCCGCGTTCGCGCCGCACCGTCGGCTCGACAACGTGGCCGTCGAGCTCAAAGCGCAGCGGAATAGCATAGACGTGCGCCAGCCCGAGGCCCTGTTGCGCGTGAACAGCACCAATCGCTGAAACATGCACCAGCAGTGCGGCGACGGCCGCATGACGTCCGTCTTCGGATTTCGGCGGCGACAGATCGGCCGAGTGTTCTGCGATGAACGCCGTCGTCGCCTGCCCTACCGCGAAGGCCGGATGGTCCAGACAGCGGGCGAGAAACGACTGGTTGGTGGTGACGCCCAGCGCCGTCATGCGATCGAGGCCGGCGATCAGCTTCCGCCGCGCCTCGTCGCGTGTTGTGCCGTGACCGATGACCTTGGCGATCATCGAATCGTAAAACGGTGGAATTTCACCGCCGGATTCCAGCGCGTCCTCCACGCGTAAATCCAAGGGTGCATGCCAGCGCAGCATCTTGCCGGACTGCGGCATGAAATTGTGCGCGGCATCCTCGGCGCAGAGCCGCACTTCGATGGCATGGCCGGAGAACGAGACGTCCTCCTGCTGGAGGGGCAACGGCTCACCGCCCGCGACACGCAACTGCAGTTCGACCAGATCGAGCCCTGTGATCGCCTCCGTCACCGGATGCTCCACCTGCAGCCGCGTGTTCATTTCCATGAAGTAGTAATTGCCTGCGCTATCCAGCAGAAACTCCAGCGTGCCGGCGCCCTCGTAGTTGATCGCTTTGACGGCGGCGACTGCGGTCGCGCCCATCCGCGCGCGCAATTCCGGCGACACCGCTGGCGATGGCGCTTCCTCGATCAGCTTCTGGTGCCGGCGCTGCACCGAGCAATCGCGCTCGCCGAGATGGATCGCGTTGCCGTGACGGTCACCGAACACCTGAATTTCAATGTGGCGTGGCTGGACAATCGCGCGCTCAAGAATAACCGTCGGATCGCCGAACGCATTCTGTGCTTCCGAGCGCGCCGCGCGCAGCGCGTCCGGAAATGCTGTGTCATCCCCCACAAGGCGCATGCCGCGTCCGCCGCCACCGGCCACGGCCTTGATCATCACCGGGAAACCGATGCGTTTCGCGGCGGTGAGCATCGCGTCGTCGCTCTGGTCCTCGCCCTGATAACCGGGAACGCAAGGCACGCCCGCCTTCTGCATAATGTCCTTGGCGCCCGCCTTGTGGCCCATGGCGTGAATCGCCTCGGGCGATGGGCCGATGAACACAAGACCCGCATCGCGGCAGGCTTTTGCGAACTCCGCATTCTCCGCAAGGAAGCCGTAGCCGGGATGCACAGCGTCCGCGCCGCTCGCCTTCGCGGCCGCCACTATGGCGTCGATCCGCAGATAGGATTGCGACGGCTGCGACCCGCCGATCCATACCGCCTGATCGGCCTCGCGCACATGGCGCGCGTCGGCGTCCGCCGTGGAATACACCGCGACAGTCTCAAAGCCGAGACGCTTTGCGGTGCGGATCACGCGCAGGGCAATCTCGCCGCGATTGGCGATCAGGATTTTCCGGAACGGCGTTAGTTTGACTTCACCCGTCACAGTGTTCATGGCCGCGCCACCGAGAACTGGACCTGTTGCGGATTGCGCTGTTCCGCTTCGCGGCAGATCGCCAGCACATTTGTCAGCACCGCGCGGGTGTCGCGCGGATCGATCACACCATCATCGAGCAGCCGCCCGCTGGTCGCAAACACATCCATCTGCTTTTCGAACACATCAATGATCTGTGCCTTCATCGCCTCCAGTTTCTCCGGCTCCATCGGTTTGCCGCGCCGCGCGGCGGCGGCTTCCGCGACGATCGCCATGGTGCCGGCGGCCTGCTCGCCGCCCATCACCGCCGTCTTGGCGTTGGGCCAGGAGAAGCAGAACCGCGGATGAAAACCGCGCCCGCACATGCCATAGTTGCCCGCGCCGAACGACGCCCCGCAATAGATGGTGATCTGCGGCACCGTGGCGTTGGTCACGGCCTGGATCATCTTGGAGCCGTGCTTGATCATGCCGGCTTCCTCATAGGCCTTGCCGACCATGTAGCCCGTGGTGTTGTTGAGATAAAGGATTGGCGTGCGCGACTGGCAGCACGCCTGAATGAAGTGAGTGGCCTTGTTGGCGCCGTTCGGGTCCAGCGGGCCGTTGTTGGTGATGATCCCGATGGCGTGGCCGTTGATGCGGCCATGTCCGCAAACAGTTGCGGGGCCATAGTTCGCGCCAATCTCGAGAAAATCAGATCCGTCGAGAATGCGCGCGATGATCTGCTTCATGTCGACAGGCCGCTTGTGGTCCATCGGCATGATGCCGAGTAATTCTTCAGTGTCGTACAACGGTGCACGCGGCGGCTCGCCGCTCTCTGGCTGCGCACGGTCCCAGTTGAGATCGGCCATGATCTGGCGCGCGATGCCGAGCGCCTCGCGGTCATCTTCCGCCAGATAATCGCCAAGACCGGAAATGCTGGTGTGCATCTCCGCGCCGCCGAGTTCCTCCTCCGTCGCGATTTCGCCTGTCGCGGCTTTCAGCAGCGGCGGCCCAGCCAGAAACGCGCGCGTCCGCCCGCGCACCATCACGATGTAATCGGACAGACCCGTCTGGTACGCACCGCCTGCGGTGGATGAGCCATGCGTGACGGTAATCACCGGCAGCCCAGCCGCCGAGAGCAAGGCGAGATTGCGGAATGTCGTGCCGCCGCGAATGAAATCCTCGACACGGTAGCGCATCAGGTTTGCGCCCGCGCTTTCCACAAGCTGAACCGACGGCAGCTTGTTTTCCAGCGCGATCTCCTGCGAGCGCAGCCGCTTGTCGAGACCCATCGGCTGCAGCGATCCCGCCTCGATGCCGGAATCGCTCGCCGTTACCATGCAGCGCACGCCGGACACGAAGCCGATGCCCGCGATGGTGCCGCCGCCGGGAATGCTCTTGTCCGGGTCCGGCGTATCGAGGCAATATCCCGCGAGCGCGGAGAGTTCGAGAAACGGCGCACCCGCATCGAGCAGCAGCGCGATGCGCTCGCGCGGCAGTAACTGCCCGCGCTCGTGAAATCGCTTCTTGGACAGTTCGGAGGCCGCAACCGTCCGCCCCACCACGGCATCAACCCGCGCGATCTGCGCCAGCATCCCCGCGCGATTGGCCTGATAGCTTTCACTTGTGGGCGAAATGGAATTCTCGATCACCGCCATGGACAATTGACTTTCAGGCCGCCGATGTCGTGTTGAAATGGTCAACAAACTGCTGGCGCAGTTCGACCTTGCGCAGTTTTCCGGTGGCGGTCATCGGCATCTCGTCCAGAATTCGCACCAGTTTTGGAATCTGGAAACCGCCAAGCGTCTTGCGGCAATGCTCGATGATGTCCGTCTCACGCGCCTGCGCATTGGGCTTGAGTTTGACGAAGGCCGAGACGGCCTCGCCCCACTGCGGATGCGGCAGGCCGACCACCGCCGCGCTCAGCACTTCGGGATGCGCCAGCAGCGTTTCCTCGATCTTCACCGAGGCGACATTCTCGCCGCCGGACTTGATCATGTCCTTCTTGCGGTCGATGAACAGCACCTCGCCATGCTCGTCGATCAGCGCCAGATCGCCGGTGTGATGCCAGCCGAATTTTCGCGCGGCCGCCGTGGCTTCAGGGTCTTTATAATAGCCCATCATCACGTTGGGTCCGCGATGGACGATCTCGCCGATCTGTCCGGGCGGCAGGAGGTTGCCCTCGTCATCCATGATCGCGGTTTCGTTGACGATCATCGACTCGCCCCAGTAGTTACCGAAGCGTGCGAGTTGACGGTCCGGCTGCGACATGGTGGTCGCCGGATACATTTCGGTCTGCCCGCTGGGCTGGACGAAGGTCGGGCAGAGCTCGGCAATGCACCGTTCCAGCAGCGGGCGCGGCATCGGCGCCATGGTGTAAACGCAGGTGCGCAGGGTCGAGAGATCAAATTCCTTGCGGCGCGGATGATCGAGGATCGCCTGATACATTGCAGGCAATCCGATGAAGACGGTCAGCCTGTCGCGCTGGATCGCTTCCATGCAGGCGACGGGATCGAACCCGCGCATGATGGCCATCTTCCCGCCAACCGACAAATAGGTCAGCAACAGGACATGGGCTGCACAATGAAACAGCGGGAATTGTCCCGAGATGCCGTCATTGCGGTCCAGATGCATCTCGATGGCATTGCTCATCGCCGCCATCACCACCGCGAGATGACAGTGCATCGCGCCCTTCGGCCGCGAGGTCGTGCCTGATGTATAAATGATCATCGCCAGATCGCGGTCGTCGAAGGCGATCTCCGGCTCGATGTCGGACTGTCCCTTGATCAGTTCGTTGAAACTTGAGAGCCCCTGCTCCTTTGCCTTGCCGGCCAGATCGACTGCGATCAGATCAATACCGCGCTTCTCCAGCGCCGCGCGCCGCTCCGGCTGCGCATGCAGGTTGTCGTCGATCAGCGCGAAGCGAACCTCGGCGTGGCCAAGGATGTAATCCATGTCGCCCGACCCGAGCATGGTGTTGATCGGGACCCAGACCAGCCCCGCGCGGTGAATCCCGAACAGCGCTTTGACGAATTCGACCGAATTGTTGCAGATGGTCGAGATCTTGGCGCCGGGTTTCAGGCCGCGCGCGAGAAGATAGTTGGCGAAACGGTTGGCGTCGTGATCGACCTCGGTGAAGGTGACCTGACGCGCCCCGTCGGTCAGCGCGATGCGATCGGGAAATCGTTTGGCGGCGCGCCGCAAAATGTCACCGACAGCCACCCGCCCGATGCGTCCGGGACCGGGCACGCCGCCCGTTGCGGTCAGATCGCTCATGACGTTATCTCCCCGTGTCAGCCTGCGGCGCTTTCTTGTCCGCTTCGGCTCAATGCATCAGCTTGAGAATTTTCCGCGCCTCCGCCGGCGACGCGATCTCGCGGCCAGCGTTGCGCGCGCATTTCACGATACCTTCGATCAACTGCCCGTTCGACGTCACCTTGGTGCCGTCGCCAAGATAGAACGTGTCTTCAAGGCCGGTGCGCAGATGGCCGCCGAGTTCGGCGCAGCGCTGGTGCAGCGGCCAGATTTCCTCGCGGCCGATGGCGGTGACGCTCCAGTTGGAGTCCGGCAGTTTCAGCTTGAGCAGGATCGGCAACAATTCGGGATCGGCGGGCATGCCGGAAGCGACCCCCATAACGAAATTGTATTCGAGCGGGCCGGAATACATGCCGTTCTGCTTGTACATCGCCACGCTGCGCACGATGCCGACATCGAAGCATTCGAATTCCGGCAGCGTCTTGGTGATCTTCATCACGTCGAGATACTTCTGGACCTTGTCCGGCGGATTATCGAACACATGTGGCGGCCAAGCCCAGGAGCCATCCGCCTTCACTTTCAGATAGTTCAGCGAGCCGGCGTTGCAGGCGGCCATCTCCGGCGCGGTCTCGCGCACGCAATCGAGCGCACCCTGATAGTTCGGGCCGCTGACGCCCGTGGTGTGATTGATGATGACGCCGGGGCACGCCTCGCGGATCGCCTGCTGCACTTCCTTTGACAGGTTCACATCCCACGAGGGCATGTGGCCCTTGTCGGGGTCCTGCTGACGCAGATGCATGTGCATCACCGATGCGCCGGCATTGAACGCCGCCTTCGCCTCCCGCGCCATCTCCTCCGGGGTGACCGGGACATGGTGCTGCTTGGGATTGGTCAGCACGCCGTTGAGCGCACAGGTAACGACAGCTTTATCCATTCCGGGTCCTCAGGTTCGATCGCGACGTTGCTCCAAACGGTAAAAGGCGGGGGCTGCCAGCGTCTTGTGAAAACTAGCTGGGCTTGCCACAATTTTCGGGCGCATAATTTCAGAAGACATGGCGGCTTAACGCAAGTCTGCGCCGCGGGAACGGGCCATAAATCTCCGACATGGAGGATGAGAATGGATGCCCCCGAGCGGTTTGCCGAGACTTCGGCCAGCCCCTTTCTGACCCCGGAACATCTGGCGTTCCGCGATATGCTGCGGCGCTTTGTGGCCACCGAAATCGAGCCTTTTGCAGCGCAATGGGACGAGGCCGGGGAATTCCCCCGCGAGCTTTATCTGAAAGCCGCCTCCATCGGCCTGCTTCAGCTTGGCTTCCCTGAAGAATATGGCGGCATCCCTTGCGACCGCTTCATGTCCATGATCGCTGCGCAGGAGCTGGCCCGGGCCGGAGCCGGCGGCGTCAGCGCCAGCCTGAAAAGCCACACCATCGGCGCGCCGCCCATCGTCCATGGCGGCTCCGATGAACTCAAGGCGCGCGTGCTGCCGGACATCCTGGCAGGTCGAAAGATTTCGGCGCTGGCCATTACAGAACCCGGCGGCGGCTCGGATGTGGCCAACCTGCGCACCACCGCGCGTTGCGAAGGCGACCATTACGTGGTCAAGGGCGAGAAGACTTTCATCACATCCGGGATGCGCGCGGACTATTACACCGTCGCGGTGCGCACCGGCGGCGAAGGCGCGGGCGGCGTCAGCCTGTTACTCATCGAGCGCGATACACCCGGTTTTTCGCGCACCCCGCTGAAAAAGATGGGCTGGTGGGCGTCCGACACCGCGACACTCTATTTTGATGATTGCCGCGTGCCCGTCGCCAACCTGATCGGCACCGAGAATGCCGGGTTCAAGCTGATCATGAAGAACTTCAACAGCGAGCGGCTGGGTCTCGCCGCCGGTTGTACAGGATTCGCGCGCGTCTGCGTCGAGGAAGCCATCGCCTATGCCCGCGAGCGCAAGACCTTCGGCAAGCGTCTCGCCGATCATCAGGTGATCCGCCACAAGATCGTGGACATGGCGCAGCGCGTGGCGGCGACGCAGGCGATGCTGGAAATGCTGATCTGGCGGCTGGAGCAAGGCGACAATCCCGTGGCCGAGGTCTGCATGTGCAAGAATCAGGCGACACAGACCATGGCTTACTGCGCCTCCGAAGCGGTGCAGATATTCGGCGGCGCGGGCTTCATGCGCGGCCCCAAGGTCGAGCGCATCTATCGCGAGGTGAAAGTCAACGCCATCGGCGGCGGCACCGAGGAAATCATGAAGGATCTGGCAAGCCGCCAGATGGGGCTTTAGAGCGCGGCCATGAGGATAGAATGCAAGAGCATAGACCTTTCTTCACCTCTCCCGTGGGGAGAGGTCGATGCACGAAGTGCATCGGGTGAGGGCGTGCGGTCTCTCGATAGATTCTACGCCCTCACCCCAACCCTCTCCCCACGGGAGAGGGAGCCGATCTCGCTTGACGCACAAACCCGCGCAAGCAAATCCGTCCAGAAAATGTACGCCAAAAATTAAAGGCATCAGGAAACGCAATGCAGTTCACGCAGGAACACGACGCCATCCGCCGCACCATGCAGCAGTTCATCAAGAACGAGATCAATCCGTTCGTCGATGAATGGGAGCGCGACGGAATCTATCCGGCGCATCAGGTGTTCAAGAAAATGGGTGATCTCGGCCTGCTCGGCCTGTGCAAGCCCGTCGAATATGGCGGCGCGGCTCTGGATTACAGCTACGGCATGGTGATGGCGGAAGAACTCGGCGCCATCAACGCCGGAGGCGTCGGCATGTCGATCGGCGTGCAGACCGACATGGCGACACCGGCGCTGGCGCGGTTCGGCTCGGATGAGATGAAGCGCGAGTTTCTTGCGCCGTCCATTGCAGGCGACATGGTGGCCTGCATCGGCGTGTCCGAACCCGGCGCGGGCTCCGACGTGGCTTCGATCAAGACAACGGCCCGGTCCGACGACGATGATTACATCATCAACGGCGGCAAGATGTGGATCACCAACGGCACGCAGGCCGACTGGATGTGCCTGCTCGCCAACACCGGCGATGGCCCGGTTCATCGCAACAAATCGCTGATCTGCCTGCCGATGAAGACCAAGGGCGTTGAGGTGCTGCGCAAGCTGGACAAGATGGGCATGCACTGCTCGGACACCGCCGAAATCAAATTCACCGACGTGCGCATTCCCAAGCGCAACCGGATCGGCGAGGAAGGCAAGGGCTTCACCTATCAGATGATGCAGTTCCAGGAGGAACGGATGTGGGCGGTTGCCGCGTGCCTGAAGTCTCACGAAAAGACCATCGACGAGACCATCGACTACACGCGTCAGCGCAAGGCGTTCGGCAAGCCGCTGCTCGACAATCAGGTGATCCACTTCCGGCTTGCCGAACTGAAGACTGAAGTGGAGTTGCTGCGCTCCCTGCTCTATCGCGCCTGCGAGGAATACATCGCGGGCAATGACGTAACGCCGCTGGCGACGATGGGCAAGCTGAAGGCCGGACGCCTGGGCCGCGAAATTCCCGACGCCTGCCTGCAATACTGGGGCGGCATGGGCTTTATGAACGAAACCCGCGTCAGCCGCGCCTATCGCGACCGCCGCCTGACCTCCATCGGCGGCGGCGCGGATGAAGTGATGCTCAGCATTCTCTGCAAGTACATGGGAACGCTGCCGGAACAGTAAGCGCTTGCATTCAGGCACCTTACGCGTTGTATAACGCCGGACATCTTCAGGGATCGATCGATATGCTGACGCTGTATCACTGCTCGAGTGCACGCTCCTTCCGTCCGCTTTGGACCCTGGAAGAGCTTGGCATTCCCTACGACCTGACGATGCTGCCGTTCCCGCCGCGTTTCCTGAAGCGCGAGTATCTCGAGCTAAATCCCTTGGGCACCATTCCGTTTCTCGTCGATGGCGATGCGCGGATGACCGAGTCGTCCGCGATCTGCCTCTATCTCGTAACGAAGTACGGCCCCACACCGCTGAACGTTGCGGTCGATGAGCCTGCATATGGCGCGTATCTGAACTGGCTGTTCTTCGGCGAAGCGACGCTGACGTTTCCTCAGACGATCTATTTCCGCTATTCGCAGCTTGAGCCTGACGAGAAAAAGAACCCGCAGGCCGCGGCCGATTACGCACGCTGGTTTCTCGCCCGGCTGCGGGCGCTGGAAACAACTGTTTCGCAATCAGATTGGGTCTGCGCCGGACGTTTCACCGCGGCCGATATTTCCGTCGGCTATGCGCTGATGTTCGCGCAGTCCAATGGCCTTTCGGCGCAGTTCACGCCGGCCGTCGCCGCCTACTGGGAGCGGCTGAAGCAGCGTGAGGGATTCCGCAAGGCGATTGCCGCACAGGACCGCGCCAGCGCCGAGCAAGGGGTCGCGCCGAGAGTTCCGGCAGCCACCTAGGCCAGCATACTCGCGGCGTTGCTCGCAACATCCCGGCCGTTGATAATCTGCAAGCGCCGCGAGCCGGAAAACAGCGCACTCGGCTGAAGCCCGTAAATGCGGCGCAGCGAGTGACTGAAATGCGTCGAGTCCGGATAGCCGGCATCGAGCGCGAAATGCGCAAGGTTTCGCTCGACATTGACATGATACAGGATATTCCGCGCGCGCTTCCAGGCGCGGAATGTCTTGAAGTTCATGCTGGTCTCGTCCTTGAACAGATGCAGGAACCGCGACAGCGACAGCTTGACGCCGCTGGCGCAATCGTCACCCGAGATGCTGCTCGACGGCTTCGCCTGAAAGCGCGACACGACGGTCGATATGCGCGTATCCAGGTCCCGCGGCTTCAGGCGGCGCTGGAGGAAGATCTGGTCGAAATCGGCGGACGTAAAACCGCTGGTGCCGCTGAGCGCCATGGTCGCATAGATTTCGCGAAACCGCGCGGCGAGCCGGCTGGCCGCAACCGGATCGTCGCACTGGCGGATGATCTGCGCGAGATCGTCATCGCTGACCGATTCCGGCTCGATCAGCAGCCCGAGAATTTCACGGGACTCCGATGTGATCTTGTGCGGCAGATAGGCCGGAACGGCGAGGATCTCGCCAACACGCGGCGGCTGCCCGGCCACTTCAAGGCACGCGGTGCCATGCAGCGGCACACAGACCGCGAGCGCGCCGAGCGTGCGCACCGAGGGCTTGCCATGCAGCCCGGCGTAGAACACACGCTCCGAACTGATCAGCATGAACCGGTCGGACCGGCCGGACGTACACCTGCGCATCGTTTCCTCCAGATATCCTTCACGGGCGATTGTTCGCCTCTTGTGAAACTCGAATTAGCGGCTCTTCTCCGTGGTCTCGAATTTTCCCGCACCCATATAGCCGAACAGAAATCCGGCGACCTTGCGCTTCTGGATTTCCTCGCTGCCTTCGGTGATGCGGTAGCGCCGGTGATGGCGATAGATGTGCTCGAACGGCTTGTGCCGCGAATAACCCATGCCGCCGTGCACCTGCATGGCCCGGTCCGCCGCCTCGCAGCACAGCCGGTTCGCCCAGAAGTTACACATCGACACCTTGTCGGAGAGCCGATGCTCGACATCGGCCTGGGTCATGCGGTCCATTTCCCACGCCGTCTTGCGGATCAGCAGGCGCAGCATTTCGGCCTGCGTCGCCAGTTCTACCAGCGGAAACTGGATCGCCTGGTTTTCCGACAGCGCATGACCAAACGGCTTGCGTTCGCGCGCATAGCGCACGCTCTCGTTGATGCAATACACAGCCGCGCCGAGCGAACTCGCAGCCTGACGAATCCGGTTCTCATGCACAAAACACTGCGCCAGCGACAGGCCGCGCCCGACCTCGCCGAACAGTGCGTCATCCGGCACGAAGACATCGGTGAAACTGACGCGTGGATGATCGGTCGGCATGTTGAAGGTCCAGAGATATTCCTCGACCTTTACGCCCTTCGTATTCGCCGGAACGAGAAAACAGGTGATGCCGCGCGCATCGCCGTCGTTGCCCGACGTGCGCGCAAAGGTCGCGCAGTGCGTCGCGACATGCATGCCCGTGGTCCACATCTTTTCGCCGTTGATGACCCAGCCGCTGACGCCGTCCCGCGTCGCCCGCACGGCGGTCGTTTCCATGTGGGTCGCGTCCGATCCGTGATCGGGCTCGGTCAGGCCAAAGGTGATGCGGTACTTGCCGGTGAGCGCGCCTTCGATCATCGCCTTCTGATCGTCGCGGCCGTAGCGATCCAGCATGGTGACTAGCGGAAAGTTTCCGACGATCGAATGCTCGTTCTGCAGATCGTTGTGCAGGCCGAGACCCTTGGCGGCAAAATGCTCGCGGATCACCGCCATCCAGAGATTCGAACCATCCTTGCCGCCGTATTGCTTGGGAATCGCAAAGCGCAGATGCCCGGCTTCATCGGCCAGATTTTTGGCCTGACGCAGCAGGTCTTCCCATTCATGGCGCGGCAGGCCGCCCTTGTCGAAATCCGTGCGCGCCCATTCGCGGCGGTGATCAAAGAAACGGATGTTGTCGTCGCGCTGCTCAAGCGGCTTGATGGTCTGATCGATGAAGCGATCGAGCTCGGACAGGTACGCAGTCAGATCTTCAGGCAGCGAGAAATCCAACGCGCAACTCCCGAACGTCCATCCCGGACCTGGTTTTTTCTTTGCGCCGCGCTGCTTGAGAGTGCCCGCGACGGATGGCGAATTAAGATAAGCGCCGAGGCGTTAGTCAAGCGCTTAATTAATTTGTGAAGCGGCTTCTTTGCTGATCTATTCCGCGCACGGCAACATCGCTCGAATGTTGCAACGCAAGAAACCGTCAAGGAATCATTCATGGCCTATGAATTCGCCAAGGTGGAGCGCAAGGGTCCGCTCACCATCGTCACACTCAATCGTCCCGAGGTGATGAACGCCGTGCATTCGCCGATGCACTTTGAAATGCATCGCGTTTTTGACGAGTTCAACAAGGACCCCGATCAGTGGATCGCGATCGTGACGGGCGCAGGTGACCGGGCGTTTTCTGCGGGCAACGATCTGAAGTGGCAGGCCCAGGGCGGCCAGCGCGGCTGGGACACCAGCGGCTTTGCGGGACTGACCCACCGTTTCGATTGCGACAAGCCGATCATCGCCGCGGTCAACGGCGTGGCAATGGGCGGCGGCTTTGAAATCGCGCTGGCCTGCGACCTGATCATCGCATCGGAAAACGCGACCTTCGCCCTGCCCGAGCCGCGTGTCGGCCTCGCTGCACTTGCCGGCGGGTTGCATCGCCTGCCACGCCTGATCGGACTCAAGCGCGCCATGGGCATGATCCTGACCGGGCGTCATGTCTCTGCGAAGGAGGGCATGGAGCTTGGCTTCGTCAACGAGGTGGTTCCGAAAGGCGAAGCACTGGCCGGCGCCGAGCGCTGGGCCAATCTCATTCTGCAGAACGGCCCGATGTCGATCCGCGCCTCGAAGCAGACCATGCATCGCGGCCTCGGCGTGTCGCTGGAACAGGCGCTGGCCGAACAGTTCGACTATCCGGCAGTCAAGGCGCTCGCCGCATCAGAGGATTACATCGAAGGCCCCAAGGCTTTCGCGGAAAAGCGCCCGCCGCAGTGGAAGGGGCGGTAATCGTTCATCGACGACATTTCAGCGTCATTGCGAGCGAAGCGAAGCAATCCATCTTCCTTGAAGACATGGATTGCTTCGTCGCTTCGCTCCTCGCAATAACGAAACTAGCCTTGCTCGCTGTCCCGCTCGCGGCGATAGGAGGCATAGTTCGGCTGGTCGATGGCGAGCTTGTCCATGGTGGTCTGCCAGACATGTTCGGTCAGTCCCGGCGTGTCAAAGCTGAACTCGCCGCTTGCGATCCGCGCCGACAGCAGCCGGTTGAGCTCTTCCAGCGAGCCGGAGGTGCCGAGCAGCTTTGACAGCCGTTCAAGCTCGGCGGCATCACCGGATGCCTCAAGGGTGAGCTGACGCGCGACCAGATCGAGCGCGTTCAGCCCGACACGCAACTTGAACGCAGCGTGTCCGGACAATTGCGGCGCGACATCGGCGCGAAGAAATTCCGCGACTGCGTTGATCAGTTCGACCGGTGTGGGCTGATCCTGCATACTATTTCCCCCGACGCGGCGCGAGCAGCCGCAACAGATCGATTTCGGTTTCCGAGGCGCGGCGGCCGATCATGGCGCGCTCCATCGAATGATCCGGGCCAGCACGAAAGCGCTGCATCATGCCGCAGCACATGATGCCCCACCGCAAGGTGCCAAGTGTCTCCCAGAACATCACCCGAGCCACATCGACCGGACGGCCGGATGCGGCTTCATACGCCGCAAACAAATCCTCACGCGAACCGAGCCCCCCGACCGGCTTGTCGATCTCGCCAAAGCGCCACGAGTTCACGCAAATCCAGCCGAGGTCTTCCATCGGATCGCCAAAGTGCGCCAGCTCCCAATCCAGCACCGCGCGAACGCCTTCCGGGCCTATGATGAGATTGCCATGACGGAAATCGCCATGAACCAGCGTCACCGTGTCGGACGTCGTCGGCGCATTGTCGCGCAGCCAGCGCAGCGCCAGATCGAACACCGGGCGCGGCCAATCGAAGGATTTGTATTCGGCGGCAAGATCGTCGAGCTCGCCCGCCACCGTCATCAGCCGCAGCTTCGGCAAACGCGCCTTATCCAGCGCGTGAATGTCCGCAACCACCCTGCCAAGCTGGCTCGCCAGCACCTTGCGCGCATTGGCGAACTCCGCATCGCGGAGGATCTTGCGCGGAATGGTTTCGCCCTCGACGCGGTCCATGATGAAGCCGCTGCCAAGGCCGTCGTCCGCCCGCAACACATAACGCACGCGCGGCGACGGAACTCCCGCCTCATAGGCCTGCTGCATCAGGACTGCTTCGGCTTCGAGACCGGCCGCACGGCCCGGAGCCGCGCCGTAACCCGATGGCGCGCGGCGCAGAATGACGGCCATGTCACCGGAAGGATGCAGGAGGTTGAACGACCAGGTTTCCTGGCTTGCCCCGCCGGAGAGCTGAGCCAGGCGATCGATGCCTGTGGCTCCCGGAAACCAGCGCGCGATGCCGGTCTTGAGCGTACTCTCAATTGTCATTTGGATTCTTGGGGCTTGTTGGCTCTCTTGTTGGAGCCGGACCGTAAATAAAATCGCGTGCGCGGGCAACCGCGCACGCGATGTCGTTTCAGAGCGTCCTGCTCAGAACATCAAGCCTTCTTTCACCAGAACCCAGCGGCCACCCTTGACCTGCTGAACCTGCGTCACGGTGCTCGCAAGATGGTTGGTCTTGGAGAACTTGGTCGGCGGAGAGTTGAAAATGTCCTGGAACACGTCGCCGGATTCCATCGCATCGAGCACTTTCTGACCGGTCAAATCCTTGCCCGCCTTGTTGACGTAATGGGCGAAGGTCATCATCGCATTATAGCCGATGATCGCCTGCGTGTTGGCGTCAGCGCCAAACGCCTTCTTGTAGTTGTCTAGCCAGTCCTTGGCCTTCCCCTTCGCCGTGTCCGGATAAGGAATTTCGAAGGCGGCCGCCGCATAAAGACCTTCAACGGCTTCCTTGCCGAGGGCAGGCACTTCAAGCACGTTGGTCGGTGTTGCGCCGAGGAACGTCACATCCCAGCCGAGCTTCTTGGCTTCACCCATCGCGCCGATGGTTTCGCGGATCACAGTGCCGAGCACCACGAGATCGCAGCCATCGGACTTCATCTTCGCGACCTGCGCGCTGAAGTCGGATGCGCCCCGCTTGTAGCTGGTGATCGACGCCGGTGTCAGCTTCATCGCTGCCGTCTGCTGGTTAAAGCCGTCGAGCACACTTTTTCCGTATTCGTCATCCTGATGCATGATGCAGGGCTTGGCGAATTTCTTCCATTCGATCATGTGCTTGAGCGCAGCACGCGTACTTTCAACATAAGGAAGAATGTTGTTGAACTTCAGCCGTTCCTGCGGCTTCGCAGGATCGAACTTGAAGGTGAACTCCGCTGCGGTGAGCGGGAAAAGCTGCAGCACGCCCGCGTCGAACAGAATGTCCTGCGCCGCGAGCACGGTGGGGGAACCCATCGGTCCGACCATGGCGAAGATCTTGTCCTTCTCGATCAGCTTCTGCGAGGCGAGCACCGCGCGCTTCGGATCGTAGCCACTGTCTTCCACGATCAGCTTGATCTTGCGGCCGTTGATGCCGCCGGCGGCATTGATCTCGTCGGCTGCCATTTTCAGGCCGTTGGCCACCGGCACGCCCCAGCCCTTGATCGGGCCGGACAGATCCTGATGCGATCCGACGACAATTTCGGTCGGCGAGATGCCTTCGTTGGTCACCTTGGTCTGTGCGAAGGCCGGCGACTGGGTCAGCGCGAGCGCCCCCACCGCAAGGCCCAGCGCCTTGAACGATTTCGACATAACGGTCTCCTTCCTGTTGGCCCATATTCAGCGAAGGCCGGGCCTTGCTACCTTCGCCGCTGAGCGGCCTTTTCAGGCCGCGGAATGCGCTTCTATTGGCACAGTGTATTCAAGAGCTTACGCCATAGCGCTCGCCCGGTACATTGCATCGATTTCGGCTGCGTAGGACTTGTTCACGAAGCTCCGCTTTAACTTCATGGTCGGCGTCAGTTCTTCATCTTCGGGCGTGAGCTGCCGCTCGATCAGATGGAATTTCTTGATGGTTTCGACGCGGGCAAAGTTCGCATTGACCGCTTCGATCTCGCGTCTGATGAGGTCCTGGACCTCCGGCGCGCGGCACAGGCTCGCGTAGTTCGTGAACGGGATATTGTAGTCCTGCGCGAACTTCTCGACGTTCTCGTGGTCGATCATCACCAGACATGTGAGGTACGGCCGCTTGTCGCCGATGACAACGGCGTCCGAGATATAGGGCGAGAACTTCAACTGGTTCTCGATCTCGGACGGCGTGATGTTCTTGCCGCCGGACGTGATGATGATGTCCTTCATCCGGTCTGTGATCTTGACGAAGCCCTCGTTGTCGATAGTGCCGACATCTCCAGTATGCAGCCAGCCCTTTTCATCAATGGTTTCAGCGGTTTTCTCGGGCTGATTCAAATAGCCCATGAACAGGAAATCGCCCTTGATGAGAATCTCCCCCTTCGGGCAGATCATCACCTCGCCCCACGGCGCTGCCTTGCCGACCGAGCCGAGCTTGATGCGGTCGTTCGGCATCAGGGTCGCGACGCCGCAATTCTCGGTCTGGCCATAGACCTCGCGCATGTCGAGGCCGATGGCGAGATACCAGCGGATCAGATCGGGCGAGATCGGCGCGGCGCCCGTGAATGCGATGCGGACCCGATCAAGCCCCAGCATCCGCCGGATATTGCGGAACACCAGCCAGTAAGCCGCCTTCCCCGCCAGCCGCAAATGCAGCGGCGGCGTCTCCCCTTCGAGCCTGTAGTCGGTCAGGCGCTGGCCGATGGCGAGCGCGTGGCGGTACATCCACTGCTGGAGCGGCGTGGCGTCCTTCAGGGCAATGGTGATGGCCGAATAGAACTTCTCCCAGATGCGCGGCACCGCGAGAAACGCGGTCGGCTGCACCTCGCGCAGATTGTCCGGCACTGTTTCCGGACTTTCGGCAAAGTTCATGATCGAGCCGACGGCGATCGACAGATAGTAGCCGCCGATCCGCTCGGCGACATGGCACAGCGGCAGGAATACCAGCCGCTCCTCGTGATCGGTCGGCACCAGCAGATAGTCCGCGTAGCGCATCTGATGGGTGACGCTGCGGTTGGAGTGCATCGCGCCTTTCGGCGGGCCCGTCGTGCCCGAGGTATAGACCAGAATGGCGAGATCGTTCGGGCCGCGGCTGTCGATCATCTCGCTCCACAGCGCCTCGCGGCCCTGCATGTGATTGCGGCCAAGCGCCGTGAACTCATCCAGCGACATCACCATCGGATCGCTGAAACCGCTGAGGCCCTCCATGTCGAACACGACGATCTTCTCAAGCGTCGGGCAGCGCGCGCGGCAGGCCAGAACCTTGTCGAGTTGTTCGTCGTCCTCAGCGAAGATCACTTTCGTGCGCGAGTCATTGATCAGGTATTCGACCTGCGAGGCCGAGTCAGTCGGATAGATGCCGGACGAGACGCCGCCCGCGCAGAGCACGCCCATGTCGGCGAACACCCATTGAGGGGTGGCATTCGAGACGATGGAGGCAACATCGCCCGGCTTGAAGCCGGATGCATGGAGCGCGTAGGCGATCTCCTTGGCCGTCTGCAGCCATTGCCGCCAGCTCGTCGACTGCCAGACGCCGAGATGCTTTTCCCGGATCGCTGTCTTGTCGCCGCGCGTTTCAACCGCCAGCAGAAAACTCTTCGCGATTGTATCCGCGACGGTGATCACTGCGGGTTTCGCCATAGCTCGCTCCCTATCCTCGCCGCGGATCACGCGGCGTTCGTTCTCTCCCATTCTTGCCGCCCGGTCTTGTTGCCGGACTTCGAACCTGATCGTTATCGCCAGGTCTTCTTTTTCTTCCAGCGCCGTTCGCCCCGCGCGCCGTCTTCCTTGGCGCCGAGGTAGAATTCCTGAATGTCCTGCGATTGCATCAGCCGCTCACAGGTATCGTTCATCACCACACGGCCGATTTCGAGGACATATCCGTAGTCCGCCGTCTCCAGCGCGACCTTGGCGTTTTGCTCCACCAGCAGGATCGACATGCCCTGCTCCTTGTTGACGCGCTTGATGATGGTGAAAATCTCCTTCACCAGCAGCGGCGACAGACCAAGTGACGGCTCATCCAGCAGCAGCAAGGCCGGGCGATTCATCAGCGCGCGGCCGATGGCCAGCATCTGCTGCTCGCCGCCAGAGAGCTGCCCCGCCGGCTGATTGATGCGCTCGCGCAGACGCGGGAAGTAGCAGTAGACACGCTCGATATCAGAAGCAACGCCGTCGCGATCCTTGCGCGGATAGGCGCCCATCATCAGGTTTTCGCGCACGCTGAGAAACGGGAACACCTCGCGCCCTTCGGGCACATGGCTGAGGCCGAGGCGCACGATCCGGTCGGCTTCCATGCGCTGGATCGGCTGGCCCTTGAATTCAATGGAGCCCTTCTGCGGATCGAGAATACCGGAAATGGTCTTGAGCACCGTGGTCTTGCCTGCACCGTTGGCGCCGAGCAGCGTGACGATCTTGCCGCGCGGCACTTCAAGGCTGATGCCGCGGATGGCCATGATCGGCCCGTAATAGCTCTCGATGTTGCTCAGCTTGAGAATGATGTCGGGGCTGCTCATGACATCGTCCTCATGTGCCGAGATAGGCGGCGACGACATCGGGATGCGCCTGAACCTCGGCGGGCGCGCCCATGGCCAGCACCTTGCCGTAGTTCAGCGCGATCACCCGGTCGGAGACGCGGTTGACCAGCGTCATGTCGTGCTCGACCATCAGCACGGTGATGCCAAGCTCGGTCTTCATGTCGCGGATCCAGAACGACATGTCGTCGGTCTCCTCCACATTCAGCCCGGACGACGGCTCATCCAGCAGGATCAGCTTCGGCTCGGTGCACAGCGCGCGGGCCAGTTCGATCACCTTGCGCACGCCATAGGGCAGCCCGGAGATCAGCTTGTCCCGATGGGCGGCAAGGTCAAGGAAATCGATGACCTGCTCGACGCGGCGGCGATGCGCTTTTTCGTCGCGGCGCACGTTCGGCAGGAATAGAAGCTCCTGCCAAAGGGTCGTGGTGGAGTGCCGGTGCCGCCCGACCAGAAGGTTGCTCAGAACGGTCGCGTTCTCGAACAGTTCGATGTTCTGGAAGGTCCGGGCAATGCCCAATTTTGCGATGTCGTACGGCTGCGCGGCGGTAATGTCCTGATCCTCGAAATAGAGTTTTCCCGAGGTCGGCTCATAGAGCCGCGAAATCAGGTTGAAGATCGAGCTTTTGCCCGCCCCGTTGGGGCCGATGATCGAGAGAATTTCGCCCTTCTCCACCGCGAAGCTGACGGAATCCACCGCCTTGAGGCCACCGAAGTGAAGCGAGAGATTTTCCGCGCGGAAACAGCTCATCGGTTCCGCTCCGATTTGACGTAGATCTTCTGCCGTTTGAAGGTCGCGCTTGTAGAGCGGAAAGAGCTGGAAGAAGAGCTTGATCTTCAGCCAGCGGCCGTAGATCCCATAGGGCTCGAACAGGATAAACAGCATGATGATCAGGCCGTAGATCGCGCCTTTCAGGCCGTTGGCCGAGGCGATCGCCGCAACGTTCGCCTTGATATGTGCCGCCTGCTCGGCGCCCGCACCGAATGTCGCGGCAAGTCCGGCGATCACACCGGGAATGTCGTCCTTCAGGAAGGTCAGGAACGGATCGACCATCACGATGAAGATCGCGCCCAGCACCGCGCCGTGCAGGCTGAGCACGCCGCCGATGATGATCACCATGATGAATTCGATGGAGAGCTGGAGCGTAAACATCTCCGGGCTGATGAAGGACATCTTGTGCGCGAACAGACAGCCCGCGAAGCCGGTGATCGCAGCACTCAAGGCGAACGACTTCACTTTGTAACGCGCGACGTTGATGCCCATGCTCTTGGCCGCGGTTTCGCTGTCGCGGATCGCGACAAAGGCGCGCCCGGTCGGCGAACGCATCAGGTTCAGCGTACCGACGATCACGAGAATGAGCAGGCCGAGGCACAGGTAATAGAACGCAGGGCTATCGCGCGGCACGCTGTTGCCAAGCAACTGGATGGTCTTGACCCGCATGCCGTCGTTGCCATGGGTGACGCTTTCCCAGCGCGCCAGCACCTCCTCGACAATCAGCGCGAAGGAAATCGTCGCGATCACAAGATAGATGCCCTGCAGCCGCAGCGCCGGAAATCCGACCATCGCGCCGATGATGCCGGTGAGAATGCCGGCGGCAAGGAAATACACAACAAACGGGACGCCAAGCTGCTGCAGATAAGCCGCCGTATAAGCGCCAATGGCAAGGAATGCGGCGTGCCCCAGCGAGGCCTGTCCGGTGAAGCCGGTGAGGATCATCAGTCCGACGCCTACGGTGGCGTAGATGCAGACGAACACGAGCTGGCTCATAAGATAGCTTGAAAGCGTGAACGGCGCGATCACCAGCAGGATCAGCAGCGCACCGTACGACCAGAGGTAGCCGCTGTGCGGGATGAGCCGGATGTCGTCGTTGTAGTCGGTCTTGAAGAGAAACCGCATGCGACGCCCCCTCAGACTTTCTTCCGCGTGTGAATCCCGAAGATGCCTTCGGGTTTCAGCAGCAGCACTGCGAGAAGCACGAGGTAAGGCGCGACGTCTTTCCAGCCCTGCGGCAGATAGAAGCCCGCCATGCTTTCGATCACGCCGATCAGAACGCCGCCGACCACGGCGCCGGGAATCGATCCGAATCCGCCGAGCACCGCCGCGGGAAATGCCTTCAGACCCAGCACCAGTCCGACATTGGAATGGACGAAGGTGATCGGCGCCAGCAGCACGCCGGCGCAGGTTGCAACCGCGGCGCTGATTGCCCAGACGATCGACACCACGCGCTTGACGGGAATGCCCATGTAATAGGCCGCGAGCATGTTCTCGGAACTGGCCCGCATTGCGGTGCCAAGGGTGGTCTTGTTGAAGAAGAGATACAGCACGCCGCAAAGAACGATTGTCGCAGCGATCACCGACAGCTTGTCATAGGCAAGAACCAGGCTGCCGAGCCGTAGCACGCCATGGCTGAACGGCGTTTCGATCTTGAGATCGTCGGTGCCCCAGATCATGCCCGCGACCGACCGCAGGAAGAACCCGAGCCCGATGGTGGCCATGATGATGGAGAATTGCGGATAGCCGAGGATCGGCCGCACCACGAGACGCTCCGCCAGCATGCCGAACATGGCCATCGCCGCGACCGCGGCAATGAATCCAAGCCAGTAATTGAAACCCAGCAGGCTGATGAAGGTGAAGGCGAAGAACCCGCCCAGCATCATCAGGTCGCCCTGCGCGAAGTTGACGACCTCGGTGGCCTTGTAAACAAGGACAAAGCCAAGTGCGATCAGGCCATAGACACAGCCGAGCGCAATGCCGCTCACCAACTGCTGAACGAAGTCCAGCATCTTCGGTTACCCCTCCCCAACGTGCCGCGATTCTAGCGATCGCATTTGGTCACGCCGCGATCCTATCGATCGCCTTGCTTGGTTCTTGTGTCGATTAGCTATGCGTTTTTGCACGAGCCTTTTCGTAATCAGACCCAAACCGCAACGAGGTGTCAACAACACCCGAAAGAGTGCGATGCATCAAACGAAAAAGGCCGGGATTGCTCCCGGCCTTGAAGTTGTGCGCATCACTTGAGCGCACAGGGAGGTTGCTTTATTTCGCTTCGGCGCGCTTCGGAGGCGAGGCCGGCCACGACTTGATCAGCGTGTCGTAGTCGACGGTTTCGCCCTTCGGCTTCTCGTTCGCCAGCTTGCGCTGCGGAGCAATGTTGCCGTCCTTCTCCGACTTGGCGAACCAGAACTCCGCGGTTTCCTTCTTGTTGAGCTTCGGTCCGCAGGCGCCCTGCACGCCCGACTTCTCGAGGCGCTCAAGCACCGAGTCCTGGGCCGCAGCCAGCGAGTCCATCGCAGCCTGCGCGGTCTTCGCACCGGACGACGCATCGCCGATGTTCTGCCACCAGAGCTGAGCCAGCTTCGGATAGTCAGGCACGTTGTTGCCGGTCGGGGTCCACTGCACGCGCGCGGGCGAGCGGTAGAATTCGACCAGACCGCCGAGCTTCGGCGCACGCTCGGTGAACGACTTGTCCCAGATGTCAGACTCGCGGGTGAACGTGAGACCGACATGGCTCTTCTTCAGGCTCACCGTCTTGGAGTTGATGAACTGGAGGTAGAGCCAGGCCGCCTTGCGGCGGTCCGGCGGGGTCGACTTGAGCAAGGTCGCGGAGCCGGCGTCCTGATAGCCGAGCTTCATGCCTTCCTTCCAGTACGATCCATGCGGCGACGGAGCCATGCGCCACTTCGGCGTGCCGTCGGCATTCACCACCGGCAGACCGGGCTTCACCATGTCCGCGGTGAAGGCGGTGTACCAGAAGATCTGCTGGGCGATATTGCCCTGCGCAGGAACCGGGCCGGCTTCGGAGAAGGTCATGCCCTGCGCCTGCGGCGGGGCATACTTCTTCAGCCAGTCGAGATACTTGACGATCGAGTAGACCGCCGCGGGTCCGTTGGTGTCGCCGCCGCGTTCCACGGATGAACCGACCGGACGGCAGCCTTCCATGCGGATGCCCCATTCGTCGACAGGCTTGCCGTTCGGGATACCCTTGTCGCCGTTGCCCGCCATCGACAGCCAGGCGTCGGTGAACCGCCAGCCGAGCGACGGGTCCTTCTTGCCGTAGTCCATGTGGCCATAGACCTTGACGCCGTTGATTTCCTTGATGTCGTTGGTGAAGAACTCGGCAATGTCTTCATAGGCCGACCAGTTCACCGGCACGCCAAGCTCGTAGCCATACTTGGCCTTGAACTTCGCCTTGTAGTCCGGATTGGTGAACCAGTCGTACCGGAACCAGTACAGGTTCGCGAACTGCTGGTCCGGCAACTGATACAGCTTGCCGTCCGGTCCGGTGGTGAACGACTTGCCGATGAAATCATCAACGTCGAGCATCGGATCGGTGACGTCCTTGCCCTCGCCCGTCATGTAATCCGACAGAACCACGGTCTGGTTGTAGCGGAAGTGGGTGCCGATCAGATCGGAGTCGTTGATCCAGCCGTCATAGACGTTCTTGCCCGACTGCATCTGCGTCTGCAGCTTTTCGACAACGTCGCCTTCCTGGATCAGGTCGTGCTTGACCTTGATGCCGGTGATTTCGGTGAACGCCTTGGCCAGCGTCCCCGACTCGTATTCATGCGTCGTGATCGTTTCAGACACGACATTGATGTCCATGCCCTTGAAAGGCTCAGCGGCCTTGATGAACCACTGCATCTCCTTCATCTGGTCTTCCTTCGACAATGTCGAAGGCTGGAATTCCGTGTCGATCCACTTCTTCGCCGCAGCTTCGTCTGCGAAAGCCGGCGCGCCGATCGCGGCTGACGCCGCAATCAATGCCACCGCGCTTGTCATCGTCAAAAGACGATTCCTTTTTGTAACGTGTCGCATGGTTTCCTCCGTTGAAAACACAACTTCAGGTCCGGGTTGATCCACGGATCTGCCTTTTCTCCACCCGCTAGACGTTGCGAAATATGACAACGGCCGACACGATGGAAATTACGGTAGCGATCCACAAACTCGAGACCTCGACGCCCTCGCCGATCGGGAGCGTCGCAATCGGGTTCGTGCCCGCAAATGCAATCCACAAAAGATGAATGACCGCCGTAGCGATCAGCGATATGAACAGCCTGTCGCCGCGCGTGGTCGGAATATGCAGGATTCCGACGCGCTCGGCCTCGGGGTAGCGCACCGCGAGCCAGGTCATGACTCCAAGCGTTCCCGCCAGCAGACAGAAGAAGATCGCCGTTGGTGCCGTCCAGGCCATCCATGCGATATGTTCCATGGTTACACCCGTCCCAGCGCGAAGCCGCGCGCGATATAGTTGCGGACAAACCAGATCACCAGAGCACCCGGGATGATGGTCAGGACGCCGGCGGCGGCCAGCAACCCCCAGTCCATGCCGGATGCTGAAATCGTGCGCGTCATGGTCGCGGCGATCGGCTTGGCGTTCACCGATGTGAGCGTGCGCGCCAGCAGCAGTTCGACCCACGAGAACATGAAGCAGAAGAACGCCGCGACGCCGATGCCGCTCGCGATCAGCGGCATCAGGATCTTCACGAAAAAGCGCGGAAACGAATAGCCGTCGAGGAACGCGGTTTCGTCGATCTCTTTCGGAACGCCCGACACGAAACCTTCGAGAATCCACACCGCCAGCGGCACATTGAACAGGCAGTGCGCCAGCGCGACCGCCCAGGGCGTATCGAACAGATTGATCGCCGAGTACAGATTGAAGAACGGCAGCGCGAACACCGCCGGCGGCGCCATGCGATTCGACAGCAGCCAGAAGAACAGATGCTTGTCGCCGAGGAAGCGGTAACGCGAGAAGGCATAGGCCGCGGGCAGCGCGAAGGAGATCGACAGAATCGTGTTGATGAGGACGTACTTCAGCGAATTGATGTAGCCGGAGTACCAGCTCGAATCCGTGAAGATGCGCTTGTAGTGAACCAGCGTCGGATTGTTCGGCCACAACGTCATGGTCGTGACGATTTCCGTGTTGGTCTTGAAGCTCATGTTGACGAGCCAATAGATCGGCAACAGCAGGAAGATCAGGAACAGTCCGAGAATGATGCGCCGTCCGGGAATGGTATGCATCATGCGCCTCCCGCCGGTTGCGCGCGTTCGTTATCGGCGTTCGTCATCACCGTGTAGAACACCCAGCACACGATCAATATGATGATATTGTAGACGATGGACAGCGCCGCCGCCTTGCCAAGGTCGAACTGTCCGAGCGCGATCTTGACCAGTTCGATCGACACGAAGGTCGTGGAGTTGCCGGGGCCGCCGCCGGTCACGACGAACGGCTCGGTATAGATCATGAAACTGTCCATGAACCGCAACAGCACCGCGATCAGCAGCACGCGCTTCATCTTCGGCAACTGGATCGCGGTGAACACCGCCCAGCGCGACGCGCCGTCGATCTGCGCGGCCTGATAGTACGCATCGGGAATGGATTTCAGACCGGCGTAGCACAGCAACGCGACGAGACTGGTCCAGTGCCAGACGTCCATGACAATGATGGTGCACCATGCGTCGAAGCTGTTCGACACGTAATTATAGTCGAATCCCATCTTGTTCAGCGTGTAGCCCATCAGGCCGATGTCGGGACGTCCGAATATCTGCCAGATGGTGCCGACCACATTCCATGGAATGAGCAGTGGCAGCGCCAGAATGACGAGACAGGCCGCGACGCGCCAGCCTTCGCGCGGCATCGACAGCGCGACCAGAATGCCGAGCGGCACTTCGATAGCGAGGATGATGGCGGAGAACAGCAGATTGCGTCCAAGCGACGCCAGGAAGCGGTCGCCGAGGTCCGTCGACGGATCGAGCAATTCCTTGAACCAGCCGACCCCGTTCCAGAAGAACTGATTGTTTCCAAACGTGTCCTGCACCGAATAGTTGACCACCGTCATCAGCGGCAGCACCGCCGAGAACGCCACGATCAGGAACACCGGCAGCACCAGCAACCAGGCCTTGTTGTTGATCGTCTTGTCCATTACGCGCGCCCTTCAACCAGAAGACTGTCGGCATAGACGTGAACATGGGCCGGATCGAACACCAGCCCGGCGGTGTTGTCCGGAACAGAGAACCCATTCGGCACGCGGGCAGCGAACTTCACATCGCCGATCCGTACGCGCGCAAAGCGGACGCGGCCGAGGTCGTCGATCCGCTCGATCTGCGCACACAGCAATCCCGGTGCGGGCGCGGCAACATGAACGAACTCAGGCCGCACGCCGATTTCGATTTTCGCGCCCAGCGGAAGGCTGTCATAGGTCCGGTTCAGCCTGATGGTGTGGCCGTCGATTTTCGCCTCATTGCCCTTCACCTCGGCGGGCACGATATTCATGCCAGGTGATCCGATGAAATATCCGACGAAGGTGTGCGCCGGCTTCGCGAACAGTTCTTCCGGCGTCCCGCTCTGCACCACACTGCCGTCGTGCATCACCACCACCGTATCGGCAAAGGTCAGCGCTTCGGTCTGATCGTGGGTGACGTAGATCATCGTCAGATCGAGCGCCTGGTGCAGCGCCTTGAGCTTCGAGCGCAGTTCCCATTTCAGGTGCGGATCGATCACCGTCAGCGGCTCGTCGAACAACACCGCCGCAACGTCGGACCGCACGAGACCGCGGCCAAGTGAAATCTTCTGCTTGGCGTCGGCGCTGAGCCGGACCGCCTTGCGATTCACGTAGGGCGTCAAATCGAGCAGCTTGGCGATTTCCGTCACCCGGGCGTCGATCTCCTTTCGCGGCAGGCCCCGGTTCTTGAGCGGAAACGCGAGGTTCTCGCCCACCGTCATGGTGTCGTAGATCACCGGAAACTGAAACACCTGCGCGATGTTGCGCTCGCGCGTCGTGGAGTGCGTGATATCGGTGCCGTCGAACAGCACCTTGCCGTGCGACGGCGTGACGATGCCCGAGATGATGTTCAGGAGCGTGGTCTTGCCGCAGCCGGACGGTCCCAGCAGCGCGTAAGCGCCGCCCTGCCGCCATGTCATGGTCATCGGCTTCAGCGCATAGGACGCCCGGTCCGCAGCGTTGCCGCCGTAGGAATGCGCAAGATCGACAAGATCGATGCGAGCCATGATCTCACCGTGCCGCCGGCGCGGCGACGAGCCGGCCGGATTGATCGAAGATGAACAAGTCATTCGGATCGAGCACCGCTTCAAGCTCCTGCCCAGGCAAAAACTCGTGGATGCCGGACAGCACCGCGACCCAGTTGTAACCTTCGCGTTTGAGATGCACGAAGCTTTCGGAGCCGGTGATCTCGGTCACGCTGACGGTGGTGACGAATCCATGGCGACCGTTGGAGGGGGCCGCCACTTCAAGCTGATGCGCGCGGAAGCCGACCTTGTAGGCGCCGTCGCTCAAACCTTCGTAAAGACCGGCCACCGACGCGCGTTCGCCGCCGGAATAGAAGATCGAGCCGTTTTTCTTCTCGATGCCGACGGTGTTGAGCGGCGGATCGGAAAACACCTCCGCCACTTCTACCGTGTCAGGACGCCGGTAAACCTGCGGCGTCGCACCGGCCTGCAGCACCCGCCCTTCCCCCATGCAGATGGTCCGGCCGCCCAGCAACAGGGCTTCCGAGGGTTCAGTCGTCGCATAGACGAAGATCGCGCCGGACTCCTCGAAGATGCGGGGCAGTTCGGTGCGCAGTTCCTCTCGCAGCTTGTAGTCGAGATTGGCGAGCGGCTCATCGAGCAGCACGAGGTCTGCGCCCTTCACCAGCGCGCGGGCGATGGCGGTGCGCTGCTGCTGGCCACCCGAGAGCTGCAACGGCGTCCGGTTGAGATAGGGTTCGAGCTTCAGCAGCTTCGCGGCATTCCTGACGCGGGTCTCGATCTCGTCGCGCGCGACGCCCTGCACGCGCAGCGGCGACGCGATGTTCTCGTAAACCGTCAGCGTCGGATAGTTGATGAACTGCTGGTAGACCATCGCCACCGAGCGTTTGCGCACATCGAAACCGGTGACGTCCTTGCCGTCGACAAGCACGCGGCCGGAGGTCGGCTTGTCGAGCCCGGCGAGCAGCCGCATGATCGAGGTCTTGCCCGCCAGCGTCGGGCCGAGCAGCACGCTCAATGTTCCGCGCTCAAGTGTCAGCGAGACATCCCGAATCCAGGGAACGCCGTTGACCTCGCGCGAAACCTTGTCGAGGGTGACGCTCATGCACGGCCTCCCGCTTCCTTCAGCGGCCGGTCGATGCCGCTGCGATGCGCGGCGATCCAGTCGTCGAGCGCCTTCACTTCATCGGCTGACAGACGCAGACCCAGCTTGGACCGTCGCCAGACGATGTCCTCGGCGGTGCGCGCGAACTCGTGCGCGATAAGATAGCGGACTTCACGCTCGGTCAGCGTGTCGCCGAACAACTGTCCGAGATCCGCCGCCGACGACGCCTTATCGAGAACCTTGCTGGCCCGCGTACCATAGGCGTGCGCCAGACGAAGTGCGAGCGAGCGCGACAGGAACGAATTGTCGCGGATCAGTTCATCCGCCAGCGCCGGGATCGCGGACACATCAAGATCGCCGCCGGGCAGCGGCGCCGTACCGGTCCAGCCCGCCGGCTTTGCCTTGCCCGGCAGATACTGCTCCAGCCGCTCTAAAGCCTCTTCGGACAGGCGGCGATAGGTGGTGATCTTGCCGCCGAAGATCGACAGTAATGGCAACCCGCCCGGCGCATCGAATTCGAAGACGTAATCCCGCGTGGCAGCCTTGGCCTCACTGGCGCCGTCGTCATAGAGGGGACGCACGCCGGCATAAGCCCACACCACATCCGCGGGGGTCACCTGCTTGGCGAGATAGTCGTTCACCGACTGGCACAGATAGGCGATTTCTTCCGCCGAGGCCTTCACCTTGGACGGATCGCCGTCGTAATCGCGATCGGTGGTACCGATCAGGGTGAAGTCGTTCTGGAACGGGATGACGAAGACCACGCGGCCATCGCTGTTCTGGAACGTGTAGGCGTGATCGTGATCATAGAGGCGCGGCACGACAATGTGCGAGCCCTGCACCAGGCGCACCTTGGCCTTGGCGTTGATCCCCGCACGGCGGCTCAGCACATCCTCGACCCATGGACCGCCGGCATTGACCAGCGCACGCGCCTTGATGCTGCTCTGCGCACCGCTGATCGTGTCTTCCAGCACGACCTGCCAGCAATCATCCAGCCGCTGCGCCTCGATCGCGCGGGTTCGCGTGCGGATGACCGCGCCGCGATCGGCCGCGTCGCGCGCGTTCAGAACCACGAGGCGCGCGTCATCGACGAAGCAGTCGGAATATTCGAAGCCCTTGGTGAAGCGGCCGGGGGCGAGAGGCTGACCGACCGGATCGCGCGCCAGATTGACGGTGCGCGTCGCCGGCAGCAGACGCCGACCGCCGAGATAGTCGTACATGAAGAGGCCGAGCCGCAGCAGCCACGCCGGACGCAGTCCCGCGTGATGGGGCAACACGAAACGCAGCGGGCGAATGATGTGCGGGGCAATCTGCCAAAGCACCTCGCGCTCGAGCAGCGCCTCGCGGACCAGGCGGAATTCGTAATACTCGAGATAGCGAAGGCCGCCGTGGATGAGCTTGCTCGACCACGACGACGTGCCGCTGGCGAGATCGTTCATCTCGCACAGGAACACGGAATTGCCCCGGCCCGCGGCGTCGCGGGCGATGCCGCAGCCGTTAATGCCTCCGCCGATGATTGCGAGGTCGAAAACCTTGTCCAACGTCTCTCCCCGGCGCTCGCTATTTTCACTTATAGCGATTTCGCTTTCGTATTGGATTAAATCACAACTTAAAACGAAAGCAAGCGGCGTGATGAATGTGCAGGCAGACGCGTCATCACTCGGGAAAAGTGAAGATATATGAGGGAGTTACAGCTCCGGCGTCGACAGACAAGCAAGAAGCGAGTGCAAACTGTCCACAAGCCGAACCAGCAAGCGGCGGAATCGGCTGAAGGCCGTCAGGCCACGTCAGCGGGCTTGTCGGGCATCGCCGCGATGACCTCGATGCCCCGGCTATTACAAATCGCCTGAAGCCCGGCGGGCAACGGCAGGTCGGTGACGAAGGTATGGATCTGGCTGAGATGCGCGATGCGAACAGGCGCATTGCGGCTGAGCTTGGTGCTGTCGGCCACCAGCATCACGCTACGCGCATTGGCGATGATGGCCTGCGCCGCCTGCACCTCGCGATAGTCGAAGTCGAGCAACGCGCCCTCCTCGTCGATCGCCGATGCGCCGATGATGGCGTAATCGACCTTGAACTGGGTGATGAGGTTGTTCGCCGTCGATCCGATCACGGCGCCGTCCGCGCGGCGCACCGTGCCGCCGGCGACGATGACCTCGATTCGCGGGAGGCGATAGAGCAGCATCGCCACGTTGAGATTGTTGGTGATGACCAGCAGGTCCTCATGCGCCGTGAGCGCGCTTGCGACCTCTTCCGTCGTGGTGCCGATATTGATGAACAGCGAGCAGCCATTGGGAATCTGCGCCGCCGCCGCCGCACCGATGGCTTTCTTTTCCTCCGCCGCGACGAACCGTCTCGCCTCGTAGGCCAGGTTTTCGACGCCCGAGGCGATGATCGCGCCGCCATGAACCCGCGTCATCGAACGGCGGTCGCACAGATCGTTCAGGTCCTTGCGGATGGTCTGCGCCGAAACTTCAAAGCGCCGCGCCAGATCCTCCACCGTCACCCGCCCGGAGGCGCGCGCAATGTTCAGGATGTCGGACTGGCGATTGGAAAGCTCGGTCATTCAGCACCTTAACCCATATGGGGGCAATGGTGCTGCGGTTGCCGCGTCCGGTCAACTCGGCAATTCATCGATCCGGCTGCGGATGCCCCGCGTGGTTAAAACCGCGCCCGGGCGCCCTTTCACACCGCCATCTTGCGATGCCGGATCGGCGAGCCGCCGAATGTCAGGCCTGCCGCCGCATCGATGATGGTGTTGGCATCGAGACCGTAGTGGGCATAGAGATCGCCGATGGTGCCGGTCTGGCCGAACTTTTCCACGCCGAGCGCTTCGACGCGGTGACCATGAACGCTGCCGAGCCAGGCCAGTGTCGCCGGATGACCGTCAATCACGGTGATGAGTCCGCAGTCACGCGGCAACGGCGCAAGCAGCCGCTCGATATGACTCGGTTCGCGCGGCCCGCCGCTGCGGCGAAGCTTGCGTGACGCACTCCAGCCGGAGTGCAACCGGTCCGCAGACGTAATTGCGAGCAGGCCGATGTCCCGGCGTGACTCGCCAAGCAATCCCGTCGCCTCGATGGCTTCCGGCGCAACGGCGCCGGTGTAAGCGATCACCAGTTCGGCATTCGGCCCCGGCTTGCGCAGCCAGTAAGCACCCGCGGCAATGTCGCTCGCAAGTTCCGGCGTCATCGTTCGCTGCGGCTGATCCAGCGTGCGCGTCGACAGCCGAAGATAAACCGAGCCTCCGTCCTCATCGCGCTGCATGTGCTCGAAGCCCCAGCGCATGATGACTGCAAGTTCGTCCACAAAAGCGGGCTCAAATGACGAGAGCCCATCCTGCGCCATGCCGATCAAGGGCGTCGCAATCGACTGGTGCGCCCCGCCTTCCGGCGCCAGCGTAATTCCCGACGGCGTCGCCGCCACCATGAAACGCGCATCCTGATAACAGGCATAGTTCAGCGCATCGAGACCGCGCTCAATGAACGGATCGTACAGCGTGCCGACCGGCAGGAGCCGTTCGCCATTGATAGAATGCGATAGGCCGAGCGCGGACAGCATGATGAAGAGATTCATCTCCGCGATGCCAAGTTCCATGTGCTGGCCCTTTGGCGAGTAATCCCATGCGAAAGTCGACGGAATCTTCTCCTTGCGGAACAGGTCGGTGTTCTCGGCCATCGCGAACAGGCCGCGGCGGTTCACCCACGGGCCGAGATTGGTCGAGACCGTGACGTCTGGCGACGTGGTGACAATGCGCTCCGCGAGTTTTGTATCGCCCCGCGCCAGTTCATTGAGGATCAGGCCAAAGCCCTGCTGCGTCGCCATGCGCGGCGTTAGCGTCACATTGAGTTGCGCAGGCACTTCGATCTTCGGTGCATCGAATCGCCGCGCGCCATCGCGCGCGAAGGTCACATTCTTCAGGAATTTTTCGATGCGCGTGTGGTCGAGCGGCAGCCCTTCCAGCCGATCCCATTCATGGCCGGGGCGGATGTTCTGCGCCTTGCGGAAGGTTTCCATCTGCGAAACCGTCATCAGCCCGGCATGATTGTCCTTGTGGCCCTGGAACGGCAGGCCGACGCCCTTGATGGTGTAGGCGATGAAGCAGACCGGCCGATCGTGATCGATCGCCTCGAAAGCTTCCAGCATGCTGGCCATGTCGTGGCCGCCGAGATTGGACATCAGCGCCAGCAGTTCGTCATCACTGCGCTTCTCGATCAGTTTCGTCACCGCGCCCTGATCGCCGATGTCGTCGAGCAGATGCTTGCGAAACGCCGCGCCGCCCTGGAAGCACAGCGCCGCGTACATCTGGTTCGGGCAGTTATCGATCCACTTCCGCAGGGCCTCGCCGCCAGGCTCCGCGAAGGCGGCCTGCATCAGCTTGCCGTACTTCACGATCACCACGTCCCAGCCGAAATTGCGGAACATGGTCTCGAGCTTTTCCCACAGGCCTTCATGGATCACCGCGTCGAGACTCTGGCGATTGTAATCGATCACCCACCAGGTGTTGCGCAGGCCCTGCTTCCAGCCCTCCAGCAGCGCCTCGAAGATATTGCCTTCATCGAGTTCGGCGTCGCCGACCAGCGCGATCATGCGCCCCTCGGGCCGATCCTTCATCCAGCCGTGAGACTTCACGTAGTCCTGCACCAGTGACGAAAACAGCGTCTGCGCCACGCCAAGCCCGACCGAACCGGTGGAGAAATCCACGTCGTCGATGTCCTTGGTACGCGAGGGATAGGACTGCGCGCCCTTGAAACCGCGGAAATTCTCCAGCTTCTCGCGCGTCTGCTGCCCGAGCAGATACTGGATCGCGTGAAACACCGGGCTCGCATGCGGCTTCACCGCCACGCGATCCTCGGGCTTGAGCACGCCGAAATACAGCGCCGACATGATCGTCGCGAGTGACGCTGATGAGGCCTGATGGCCGCCGACCTTGAGGCCATCGGAGTCCGGCCGGATGTGATTGGCATGGTGGATGGTCCACGACGACAGCCACAGCACCTTGCGGGTCAGCGCGGACAGAATTTCCAGACGAGAAGGTTCGATGGGCATGCGTTCACCGGGATAAGGGTCCGAGCCAATGCTAGTCCTCGCCGGGCGCTGAAAAATCTCAAATCATCTCGATCGGCGCCAGAATATTAGTATACTATACCAATACGCAGGATATTTGTGAGATTTCATTCCAATGACAGAACTTGATGCGATCGACCGCAAAATCCTGGCGATTCTTCAGTCCGACAGCCGCGTCACCATGCAGGACCTTGCCGATCGCGTCGGTCTTTCGGTGTCGCCGTGCCACCGCCGGGTGAAACTGCTCGAAGAGCGCGGCGTGATCTCGCGCTACATCGCAATGGTAGACCAGAAATCGGTGGGACTACCGGTCAGTGTGTTCATCTCGATCAAGCTGGAGCGGCAGAAGGAAGAAGACCTCAACCGCTTCGCCAGGGCGATCTCGAAGTGGGACGAAGTGCTGGAATGCTATCTGATGACCGGCAACCGTGACTATCTGCTGCGCGTGGTGACCGCCGACCTTCCGTCCTATGAAGCTTTCCTGAAAACCAAGCTGACGCGGCTCGACGGCATTGCCTCGATCGAGTCCAGCTTCGCGCTCAGTCAGGTGAAGTATTCGATCGCCCTGCCGGTTTAGCCCGTCCGGCTAAAGATCGAAGAACACGGTTTCGCTGTCGCCCTGCAGGTGAACGTTGAACCGGTAGGTTGCCGCATCACCCTGCTCGCGCTTTGCAAAAAGCGTCGCACGGCGATCCGCCGGCACAAGCGCAAGGATCGGATCGGCGGCGTTGGCGGCCTCGTCTTCGAAATAAATCCGCGTGATCGCCTGCTGGGTCATGCCTCGTGCGAACACCGCGAGAAGAATATGAGGCGCCTGCGGCTTGCCGCCCGGACCGGGCACCGGACCGGGCTTGATGGTGCGGAATTCAAACCCGCCCTTTGCGTCGGTGCCGCAGCGGCCAAAGCCCTTGAACACGGCGTTCGGAGCGGCGCGCGTGTCCTGCGGATCGGCGAAGCGTCCCTGCGCATCGGCCTGCCAGATTTCGAGCATGGAATCTGGAATGACCTTGCCCTCGCCGTCGAACACCTGCCCGACGATGCGTATGCGGTCGCCCGACACGTCAGGCGTCACCAGATCGTGGCTGAACGCGTCGTTCCACGCGTAGTCATTGCCCGGTGTGAGGCCGTATTTGAAGTAAGGACCGACGGTCTGCGACGGCGTGATGTTGCTCATCAGTCGTTATCCAGCGGCGTGGCGTTGCGCCCGCGCAATACAATGTCGAAACGGTAGCAGAGCGCCCAGTCGGGCTTGGTGTTTTCCAGGTCGAAGCTCGACACCATCCGCATCCGCGCCTTCTGGTCCGTCACCGAATTGAAGATCGGGTCGTAAGCGAACAGCGGATCGCCGGGGAAATACATCTGGGTCACGATGCGCGAGATGAAGGAGTGCCCGAACACCGAGAAATGGATATGGGCGGGCCGCCACGCATTGGGATGATTGCCCCACGGATACGCACCCGGCTTGATGGTGATGAAGCGGTAGTAACCCTGTGCGTCCGTTTGTGCGCGGCCCGCGCCTGTGAAGTTCGGATCGAGTGGCGCTGGATGCTGATCGACGACGTGGATGTAGCGGCCGCAGGCGTTGGCCTGCCAGACTTCAAGCAAGGTGTTCGGCACGCCGCGGCCGTCTTCGTCGCGGACATGGCCGTGAACGATAATCCGCTCGCCGAGCGGTTCGCCCTTGTGCTGGATGGTGAGATCGTTGTCGTTCTCGCGCACCGTCTCGTGTCCGTACACCGGCCCGGTCAATTCCGACAGCGTATGCGGAATCATCACCAGCGGCTTGGTCGGCGAGCGCAGCACCGTGCTCTTGTAGGCCGGCGACAACCGCGGCGCATGTGCGGCGTTGCTGTCTCGCGGATAGATCAACGTCATGGGCGTCTTCTTTTCGTTGTTCCGGCCAGCTTAGCAAGCCGGTCAGTGAATGCCTACACCAAGCAGCCGGTTCACCAGAGATCGATCGGACTTAAGTTCGTCCGACACGCCTTCCCAGACCGCGCGGCCACGCTCGACCACCATCACGCGATCCGCGAAATTGAGCGCGCGCTCGATCTGCTGCTCGACCAGGATGATCGTCATATCGCCGCTGGTGGCAAGGCGAGAGATGGTTTCCATCAACTGATCGCAGATCACCGGCGCCAGCCCTTCCAGTGGCTCATCCAGCAGCAGGATCGACGGTTTTCCGAGCAACGTCCGCGCCATCGACAGCATCTGCTGCTCGCCGCCGGACAATTGCAGCCCGAGATGCCGTCGGCGCTCTGCGAGGCGTGGAAACATCTCGTAAATTCCGGCGAGCCCGTCCCGCTCGCGCGTCTTGAAGCCGGTCGACAGGTTCTCTTCCACCGTCAGCGAACCGAAAATATCGCGGGTCTGCGGCACGTAGCCCATGCCGCGCAGCGCCCGCGCCGAAGTCTTCATCGCGCTGATGTCCTGTCCGTCCGCAAGAATGCGGCCGTGATGCCGCGTCGACAGCCCCATCAGAGTCGCGAGCAGCGTCGTCTTGCCGACGCCATTGCGCCCGAGGATCGCAAGGCGGCCGCCGGCCGGAACCTCGAACGACATCTCCGACACGATCTGCGTCGGGCCGTAGCCCGCGCTCAGGCGTTCGACCTCAAGCCGTGCGGCTGGCATCGGCGTAGCTCCCCAGATAGGCGCGGCGGACTTCATCATCCTTCGTGACGTCCTGCGGACTGCCTTCGAAAATCATGCAACCGTTGGCGAGCACAAGCACCCGCTTCGCAAACCGGAACACGAGGTCCATATCATGCTCGATCATGAGCACGGCAATATCGGACGGCAGGCGGTTGATCGCTTCGAGAATCTTCGGCGCTTCGTCGTGCGGAACGCCCGCCGCCGGCTCGTCCAGCATCAGCACCTTCGGCGTCAACGCGAGACCGATGGCGAGATCGAGCAGACGCTGCTGACCATAGGCCAGTTTCGCGACGGGAAGCTGCGCCAGATGTGCAATGCCAAGCATACCCAGGATATGCATCCATTCGTCGCGTACCTGCGGCGCGAACGTCTCCACCGAGAAGAACCGGCGCGTGAGACCCTTGCGCTGCATGACGGCCAGCGCGACGTTTTCGGCGACCGAGAGACTGGTGAACAGCCGGGTGATCTGGAATGTCCGCGCCAGCCCCTGCCGGACGCGACCCGGAATCGGGACCGACGTCAGGTCATTGCCCTCGAAGAAAATGTTGCCGTCGGACGGCGAGAGATCACCGGAAATCACGTTGACCAATGTGGTCTTTCCCGCCCCGTTCGGGCCGATCAGCGCGACGCGATCGCCCTTGCCGAGACTGAAGGAAATGTCGCGGTTGACATGCAGACCGCCGAACGACTTCGAAACGTTTCGCAGTTCCAGTAGCGGACTCATCGGCGCGGCCTCCGCTGCGAGAACGAAGCCCAGAGCGAGGCGATGCTGTGCCCGAGACCGCGCGGCGCAAAGATAACGATGATAATGAGCAACAGCCCGACCAGGGTCATCCAGTGGAACGGATTGGCCGCCGAGACAATGTGCTCGAAGATCTGGAAGATCACCGCGCCTGCCAGCGCGCCCCACAGGTTTCCGGCCCCTCCCAGCACCAGCATCACCAGCACTTCGGCGGACCGCTCGAAGCTCACGCTGTCGAGCCCGACCACGCCGGTGTTGATCGCCATCAGCGCGCCGCCAAGCCCCGCAACGATTCCCGAGACGCCATACATCATCACGAGCCGCGGATAGGCCGATGCTCCGATCATCAGCGCGCGCAGGGAGTCATCCTTGATGCCGCGGCACAGCAGGCCGAACGGAGAACGGACGAACCGCAGCAGCAGCACCATGACGACCGCGAGCGTGACCAGCGAAAAGATGTACGATGTCCGGCTGTACATATCGAACGCGAACACGCCAAAAATTTTCCCCGGCGAAATGCCTGACAGACCGTCGCTGCCGCCGGTCCATGATGACAGCTTGTTCGCCAGCGAACTGACGAGCTGACCGATCGCGATGGACAGCACGAGTTGCGGCAGACCGTGAAAGCGCGTGATCAGCGCGCCGGAGATCAATCCCATCACCGCGCCGGTGAAGGCCCCGATGGCGAGCAGGATTAGCGGATTGGTAATCCCTGCGATACAGGCATTGCCGACCGCATAGGCGCTGACGCCGAACAACGCCGCCTGCCCCAGCGTTGCCACACCGCAATAGCCGGTGACGAGATCGAGCGAGAGCACCAGAAACGTGATGCTGATCACCCGCGTCAGGAATGCGAGATCATCGGGAAACGCGAAATAGCCGATCGCGCCCACGACCGCGACCGTCAGCAGACCAAAGATTTCCTGCTGGAGCGGAAATCCCGGCCGCGGCACATCGAACTTGATGGTCTGCTCGGTCATGTCAGTGCGCCCGTCCGAGAAGGCCGCGCGGGAACAGGAACACCGTCAGGATCACCGCGAGATAGAAGAAGAACTCGCCGAACTCCGGTGCCAGATACTTTCCCGTGGTGTCAGCGAGTCCCAGAAACAGCGACGCCGCGAGCGCGCCAAGGATCGATCCCGCGCCGCCCACCGACACGACCACAAGGAACGTGACCATGTAGCGCAGCGCGTAGAACGGCTCGATCGGCAGCATCTCAGCACCCAGCACGCCGCCGAATGCCGCAAGCCCCACCGCGAGCGCAAATGTCGCCGAATAGATCCACTGCGTGCGGATACCGAGCGATTCGGCCATATCGCCGTTGTCGACGGCGGCGCGCATCCGCACGCCGAACTCCGTCTTGTCGATCAACAGCCACAGCGCCAGCGCCGTTGTCAGCCCGCACGCGATCACCAGCAGGCGATGCGTCGAGATCATGCGGAAGCCGAGATCGAACGGACCGCTGAGCGCCGCCGGAAGCGGGATGGGCTTCGAGGTCGGCCCGAGGGTGAAGTTCGCCAACCCGATGATGACGAAGGTGATGCCGATGGTGAGCAGGAGCTGGGTCAGCGCATCGGAATGACGGTAGATACGGCGATACAGCAGGACTTCGAAGGGAATCGAGATCAGGATTGTGCCGATCACTGCAATGACAATGGCGATCGGATAACTGATACCGAGCGTCTTCAACGCATAGGACGCAAGATAGCCGCCAATCATCGCGAACGCGCCATGGGCGAGGTTTACCACGCGCATCAGGCCCATCATGATCGACAGGCCGATGGAGATGGTGAACAGCACCATTCCGTAGGATATCGCGTCCAGCAGGATGCTCAGCGCGGTCAGCATCAGTGCACCCCCGCCTGCATCTCGGCAGCAGCCGACAGCGTGTCATGACGCACCGCTCCGCGAAGCACCGTCATCAGCACCTTAGTCGCAGCGAGATCGGTAGAAGCGTCGAAAGGATCACGATCAAGCGCGACGAAATCAGCCGCCATGCCCAGCACAAGCGTCCCGCGCCAGTCTTCCTGCTTCATGGCGAAGGCGCCCCCATGGATGTAACTGCCGACGGCCTGCCGGCGTGTCAGAGCCTCATCCGCTCCAATCGGAGACCCGAGCGACGCTCCGCGGTCCACGGCATTCGCCATGCCAATCCATGGCGAGACGTGCCCGGTCGGCGCGTCGGAGCTTCCGACATAGGTGACACCGGCATCGATCACCGATCGTGCAGGATATTTGCTATGGGCATCCGGGCCGAATGCTTCCAGGATCGAGCGCCGCATCCGCGTCAGGAAGCTCGGCTGCGTCACGATCAAGGCGCCGAGCGCCTTCATGCGTGCAAGACCACCGTCCGGCGGAACGAAATAGTGCTCGATCCGATGGCGCGGCCGTTGTCCAGGCAGCGCCCTCTCCGCTTCCTCGAAGGCCGCGATGACGCGTGCGGATGCGCGGTCGCCCACACAATGAGTCGCCGTCTGCCAGCCATCGAGATGCGCCTCCACAATCACCCGTTCAAGATCATCTTCATCGCGCATGAAGAAACCTGTTGAGCCCGTATCTGCGAACGGCTTGCTGACCGCCGCCGTGCGCGCGCCGACAATGCCGTCAGCGAAAAACTTCAGCGTCATCGCCTGCCAGTCAGGATCGGGGCGCGGCGTCAAACCGCGCATAGCGGCGTCTTTGGGATCGAGCTGATACATGAACCCAAGGCGGATCGGTGAGAACGAGGATTCCTGACGAAGCAACTTCCATACCGCGAATTCATCGTCGAACCCGCAGTTGAAACCGACGGCGGCTTCGACAGCAGCAGTCAGGCCCATCCGCATGCTGTCTTCAATGGTTTCGCGCAACGAAGCAGCCATCGCGGCCGGATCGACCGCCGGGATCGCGCGGAACACCGCTTCCGCGGCACTTTCCTTGGCGCTGCCGTCCAGACGCCCGGCGGCACTGCGCCCGAACGATCCGCTCGGCGGATCGGACACGCCCTCGCCGATCTGAAGCAGCTTCAGCGCAGCGCTGTTGAGGATCGCGGTGTGCCCGCAAAAGCGGCGAATGATAACCGGATGATGGGGCGCAACGGCGTCGATTTCATCCCGCATGGGGTAGCGATGCTCGGCGAGATTGTTCTCGTCGAAGCCCACCGCCCTGATCCATTGCATCGGTGGAGTCGTCTTTGCCGATGCGGACACGTGGCGCAGAACATCCGCGATCGTGCGGACGCCCGATCCATTCAATTGAACCTGTTGGCGCTCGTTGGCGATGGCGAACAGATGGACATGCGCATCTGTCAGGCCCGGGATGATCGTCGCACCCTGCATGTCGATGGTGCGGCCAGCCTCCGGCGCGTCCTGCCTCTCGCCGACCCAATGGACGGCGCCTTTGCGGGTGACAAGCGCGCTGGCCGGTCGCGTGTCATCGGCGGATCGATAGATCCGCGCATTGATGAATCGCAGGGTGTCCGGGCTGTGCGGCATTGCTCGGCCAATTGTCCGTTAGCTAAAAGATTGGCGCGAGCGAACTCGCGCCAATCCATGCGTGGCGAGTGTGTGGTTTAGTTCTTGACCAGCGCCCAGTCGGGCTGAGCTTCGAATGTCTGAAGCTCCTTGTTGATCAGTTTGCCATTTTCTTTCGCGACTTCGCGCAGATAGACATTCTGCGTGATGTGGCGCGTCGCCGGATCGATCGACACCGGGCCGCGCGGGCTGACCCACTTCATGCCCTTGACCGCAGCTACAGCCTTTTCCGGATCGCGCTGGCCCTGGGTGGCCTCGATCATCTTGTAGATCACGCGCGCACCGTCATAGGCCGCGACCGATGTCATGGTGACGTTGTCGGCCGATGTTCCCACCTTGGCGAGCCGCTCAAGGAACGCCTTGTTCTCCGGCGACGCGTGCGACACCGCATAGTGATAGGTCGACAGAATACCGAGACCGTTGTCGCCGATATTCGGCAGATCCGGCTCCGTCACCACGTCACCGGTCGAGATCAGCTTGACGCCGGCCGCCTTCAAACCGTTGTCGATGTAACCCTTCACGAAGCCCAGCGTCGGAGGGCCGGCCGGCAGGAAGGTGAAGATGGTGTCAGCGCCCGAGCTCTTGATACGCTGCATGATCGGGCTGAAATCGGTGGTGGCGATCGGCATGCGAATGGCTTCGACGATCGTGCCGCCGTCGGCCTCGAAGGTCTTCTTGAACGCAGCTTCCGCGTCAATGCCGGGACCGTAATCGGTGACGGCGATCGCGACCTTCTTCGCGCCCTTTGCCTTCGCAACCTTGGCAGCGGGAACGGTGTTCTGCCACATCGTGAACGAGGTGCGGACAATGTACGGGCTCTTCTCGACGATCGCCGACGTCGCAGCATTAAAGACGATCATCGGCGTCTTGGCTTCTTCGAGCAGCGGCGCGACCGCCATGGCGTCAGGCGTGAAATAGAGACCGGCGATGTAGTGCACCTTGTCCTTGACGATCAGTTCCTGCGCGAGCGCCTTGGACTTCGCGGGGTTCGGCGATTCCTCGTCGCGATAAATGAACTCGACGTCGTGACCGGCAACCTTGTTGCCGTTCTCGGCAACCCAGGCCTCAATGCCCGCCTTGAAGTTCTGGCCGAACAACGCATACGGCCCTGACATGGTCCCGATGACGCCGACCTTGATGGTGTCGGCGTGAGCCGCCCCAGACATCAGCCCGGCGACGGCCAGAGCGCACGCGTAATTAACTGCCTTGTTCATGTGGTCCCCTGCTCCTGTTTGTTTTTGTTACGTCAAACCCGTTCGGCGCGCGCGTCAAAACATCTCGAAATATTCGCGCTGCTCCCATTCGGTGACTTCGGCCTGGAAGCGCTCGATTTCGGCGTTCTTGATGTGCACGTAGTAATCTACCAGTTCCGCGCCCATTGCGTTCCTGAAAAATGGATCGTCGTTCAACGCGAAAACCGCTTCGCGCAGCGACTTCGGCAGCAGGCTGGCCTTGGTCTCGTAAGGTGTATCGGCTGACGGGCCCGGGTCAATGGCGCGGTCCACGCCATCCAGTCCCGACAGGATTTGCGACGCCATATAAAGATACGGGTTTGCCGCCGGCTCGCCCACCCGGTTCTCGAACCGTGTGGCGGGGTCTTTTGGACCGCCCAGGACGCGTATCATGACGCCGCGGTTGTCACGTCCCCAGATCGCACGATCCGGCGCCAGCGAATACGACCGGTAGCGCTTGTAGCCATTGATCGTCGGCGTCGTGAACACGGTCGCGGCGCGGGCGTGTTCGAGCAACCCGCCGAGATAGCCCTTGCCGAAGTCCGACAGGAACTCACCGTCGGCGTCTGACATGAAGGCATTGCGGCCATCGGCACGGGATACCAGCGACTGATGCAGATGCCATCCCGAGGACACGACATTGGGAATGCGCGGACGGCACATGAAGGTCGCGTGATAGCCGTGGCGATGACAGATCTGCTTCACCGCACTGCGGAACAGCACCATCGTATCGGCCGGATCGAGCCCGACGGTCGGCGCGAAGGTGAACTCGCACTGGCTGGGACCGAACTCGACTTCGATCGAGCGCAGCGGCAGGTCCAGCGCCACCACATCGCGCCGGATCAGTTCGAGCACCGGCTCCATCTGGTCGTAGCGCTGCTCGGTCAGGTATTGATAGCCGTGCGACAGCAGGCTGACATCCGGCGGTTCGCCGGGCTGCCCGGCATGCCCGGGCTGCATCTTCGGGTCGTTGACCTTGAAGACATGAAACTCGACTTCGAGCCCGGCCATGAAATCATAACCGCGCGCGGACAGCTTGTTCAGCACCGACTTGTAGAGACCGCGCGTTGCGAATGGCACCGCGCGACCGTCGGCGAAATGAACATCGCACAGAATCCAGCCGGTGGTCGGCGCCCAGGGCAGCACCCGGAAGGTCGTTGGGTCGGGAATCATCAGAACGTCGGCGGCGCCCTGCATTTCGCTCATCCCAAAGCCGCCGCCTGCGGTGAACACCGGAAACACCGTGCGATGCGACGTATCCTTCGCCAGCATCGTGGTCGTGATCGTGCAGCCGTTTTCAAGGATGCGCAGCGCTTCGCTCGCGACCAGGGTCTTGCCGCGCAGAATCCCGTGCTGATCGGGGAACGACAGCCGGATGGTGTCGAGTCCCTTCTCCTCGACGATCCGGCGAAGGCGGACCGCCGCTTCGTTCTGCTCCTCAGACCAAAGACGATGTCGCGCGACAAAGCTCAATGACGTTGCTTTCCCTGACATTGGCTCAGCAGATCCTTATTCGGCCGCGGTGAGATGCGGCACCTTCTCGGCGATCTCTGTCGGGATCGGTGCAGCCCACGGTGCACCGCGCCGCCGCTTCACGTCGACTTCCATCCAGTAGATTTCCCAGCCGCGCGTCGGCCCGATGCCGTCCATTGTGGCCGGCCCCTGGATGCTGCGCGCATGCGCTTCATCGAGGAACATCAGCGGCTTGCCGCCGGCAACGGCCTTCTCGATTTCCTGACGCAGCAGGCGGCGATACTGGATGATCGCCTTGTCGGACTGCCCGAGATGTTCGCGGGTCCGATTCTGGATCGTACCCATCGACTCCACCGCCCACTGGTCGTGGACGTTAATGTCGAGGCCCATGCCGGTATAGGTCTCGGTCGCCTGCTCGTGAGGATCGAAGCCGTAATCATTCGTCTTGTTGCGGCGCGATTTGTAGTCAGGCAGCTCGTAAAGCTCGAGACGCTGCTCGCGCATCTTTTTCTTGTCGACCGGCTTCGTGTAGCTGGTGAAGATCGCATACCAGTAACAGTGCGTGTCATCGACCGGGACATGCCACTGCGTGATCGTCATTTCCTGGCTCATCGGAATAACGAAGCCGTGCGGGAACAACTGATTGGTGACGCGCACATGGGTGCGCTCGTCATCGATCTGGCGCAGCGCCACCAGACGAAGGCCGTACTCAGTCTTCTCGACATTGATGATCGGGCGATCGTACTCACGAAGGATCTTGGTCATCGGCAGATCGCTGCCCGCGGAGGCGCCGCGAAATTGCTTGCCGTAGGATTTCTCCAAGTCCTCATCCTCGAAGAAGCGATGCAGGAACGAGGCGTGCGCCGGGTCGATGCCGACTTCCAGCGCCTGCAGCCAGTTGCATTCGATCAGGCCTTTGAACGCAAACGTATAGGCATCCGGCGCGACGAAGCAGTCGATCTCCGGAAACGCGGGCGGCTCGCCCTCACCGAGATAGGCCCACAGGATGCCGCCCTTCTCCACGACGGGATAGGCGCGCTGCTTGATGTTCTTGCAGAGCACCGAACCCACAGGTTCGGCCGGTGTCTCAAGGCAGTTGCCCTGAACGTCGAACAGCCAGCCATGGAAGGCACAGCGCAGGCCGCCATTCTCAAGCCGGCCAAAGGCCAGGTCCGCGCCGCGATGCGGACAATCGCGATCCATCAGTCCGTAACGGCCGTGCTCGTCGCGAAACAGAACGAAGTTCTCGCCGAGCAACTTGACCGCCCTGATCGGCCGCGGGCCCTCAAGTTCGTCGACCAGCGCCGCCGGCTGCCAGTACATTCGCAGCAGCTTGCCGGCGGGATCGGCCGGGCCGGTGCGCGTGATCAGATCATTCTGCTCTTGGCTCATCATGGCTGTTTCTTCCTTCCGGTCCCGAGACGATTTCCTGCCGAAGACGTCGATGGCCCGCGCTTGGGCCAGGTTGAAGCCGCGATGCTTCAACGATTGAAAACCTTTCCACCGCAACACGCGAGGCCCCGCAGATACAAAATTGCCGCAAGCGGCAACTCCTCATTCGACACCACCTTTGAAGCCCCGCTTTGCTTCTCAGGTTTCCTGCTCCGCGCTTCATATTTGTTCGATCAACGAACATATGTGCGATATTTGTTAGACTGTCTCCAAATTGGAAAACACGCAAGTGCAATTTGAGGGCTGCGAGCGCCTATTTATGCTGCAAATGCGAAAATGAATGCTTCGAGCGGACCTGTGCGGCTCCCTCCGGCTTGATATGTTCGTTGAACGCCCATATGTTCGTTAAATGAACTTCGCATATGGCGATCAGCAGTGGACACAGTCATGGCCCGGATCACATTCGTTCAGCCCGACGGTTCAGAGAATGTCGCGAACATCGATAGCGGGACGAGCGTCATGCTCGCCGCTGTCCGTAATGGCATTTCTGGAATCGATGCAGAGTGCGGCGGCTGTCTCGACTGCGCCACCTGCCATGTCTACATAGACGAAAGCCATTCAGGCGTTCTGGCACCACCGCAGCCGGAAGAGCTCGAGCTGCTCAGCTCCGTCGCCGCTATCCGCAAACCCACCAGCCGGTTGAGTTGCCAGTTGAAACTCCCGCCTTCGATCACAGCCCTGACCGTCCATATTCCCGGAGCGCAATCATGAGCGGCCTTGTCGTCGTGGGCGCATCGTATGCCGGCATCCAGGCCGCATTGTCGGCACGCGACAGCGGTTACGCGGAGCGCATCACGGTTGTCGCCGACGATCATGTGCTGCCGTATCAGCGCCCTCCGCTGTCCAAGGACTTCCTGCTCGACAAGGTCAAGCAGGATGGGCTGGTTCTTCGCGACGACGCATTCTTCAAGCTCAAGCAGATCGATCTGATTCTCGAAACGCGCGTCCATGCGATCGACCGGCGCGCGCGGCAGCTTTCGATCAACGGCAGCATGACACTGGATTTCGACAAGCTGTTCATCGGCACAGGCTCCCACGCGCGGCGGCTGACCATTCCCGGCTCGAACCTCGACGGCGTGTGCTATCTGCGCTCGATCCGTGACGCAATCGACCTGAAGGAGCGTCAGCGGACTGCGGCCGAGATCGTGATCGTCGGCGGCGGCTTTATCGGCCTCGAGGTCGCAGCATCCGCCAGCAAGCTCGGCAAGAAAGTCACCGTCATCGAGAGCGCGTCCCGGCTGCTCGAACGTGCAGTCTCGCCGGTCGTCTCGCAGTTCCTGCTCGATCTGCATACAAGGCACGGCGTTGACGTCCGGCTCAACGAAGGTGTTGCAGAAATCGAGGACCACAACGGCCGCGCCGGCGTAGTGAGAACGCGAAGCGGTGCGCGGTTGCGCGCCGATCTCGTCCTTGTGGGAATCGGGGGCGTGCCCAACGATGAACTGGCGCGCGACGCGCAGTTGAACTGCACCGACGGAATCGTTGTCGACGACCACGGCCTGACCAGCGATCCCGCTATTTACGCGGCCGGCGACTGCGCCAATCACTACAACGCCCATGCGCAGGGCTGGCTTCGCCTGGAATCGGTCCAGAATGCACAGGATCAGGCCAAGGCCGCCGGACTCGCTATCGCCGGAAAAACCGGGCCTTACGACAGCGTACCGCGCTTCTGGTCAGATCAGTATGACGCCAAACTGCAGACCGTGGGGATATCGCGCAATTTCGACCGGCAGGCGGTACGCGGATCGCTGAAAGACGGGCAGTTCTCGGTTTTCTACTATCGCCGGGACAAACTGTGCGCCGTCGACAGCGTCAACCGCGCCGGCGATCAGATGGCGGCCCGACGGCTGATCAGCGGCGGAGTTTCACCGACGCCGGAGCAAGCCGCCGACCTCTCGTTCGACTTCAAATCGCTTTTGACAACGATCAAAGCGGTGGGTGCATAATCCCGCGAATTATGGTCTCGTCTGGCGGATCGACTCATGACCGGAAAGAACGGCCGACCGAGCATGCCCCGCGTGAAGCGCACCGCAGAGGAAGAAGAAGCCAGACGCGGCGGCGGCGAGTTTATCGAGAGCCTCGACCGCGGCCTTCGGGTGCTGCAATCGTTCGGCACCGAGCATCGCCCGATGACCCTGAGCGACATCGCCAAGGCATCCAATCTGCCGCGCGCCACCGCCCGCAGAATTCTGCTGACCCTCCAGAAGTCCGGCTTCGTCGCCGGCGACGAGCGGCTGTTCTCGCTCACGCCGCGTGTGCTGGCGCTGGCCTCGGCCTATCTGTCGTCAAATCAGATCGTTGCCGTCATGCAGCCGCTGATGGACGACATTTCCACGAAGGCCAGGGAAGTCTGCTCGCTCGCGGTTCTGGACGGGCAGGAAGCCGTCTTCGTCGCAAGGGCCAGTCCGGCGCGGGTTTTTTCCGCCGGCATCGATATCGGCTACCGGCTGCCGGCCTATTGCACGTCGGTGGGCCGCGTGCTGCTCGGCCGCCTGTCCAACGAAGAGCTAAAATCCGCGGTTGAGGCCATGACGCTGACGGCCCAGACACCGGAAACCGTCACCGACAAATCCACCGTCATCGCCACCATCATCAGCGACCGCAGCAAAGGTTATTCGCTGGTCGACCGCGAAGCGGAGCCTGGCTTCCGCTCGATCTCGGTGCCGATTCATCGCTACGATGGCGCGGTCGTGGCGGCGGCGAATATCGGCGCACATGTCGACCGCATCACGACCGGCGAAATGATCGACCGCTTCCTCCCGCTGCTCAAGGACATGGCCGTCACGGCCAAGCCGCTGCTGGTTTAGGCCTGCCGCGCGGAACGAGGCGGACTATCGAGCAGCCGCTTCTTGTAAGCCTGCGGGTCCATATCGCGGACGTCGATGCTGATGCTGGTGATGCCGGGCAGAAGCTCTGCAAGCTCCTGACGCAGCGCGATGCTCAGCCGCTCCTTCTGCTCCGGAGTTCTGCCAGCCAGCAGATATAGCGAGATGTGAAAGAACGAGCGCTCCTCTCCGGCGACAAGATAATCCGAAAATGGCAGCGCCCGGATCTTCAGATCGTCGGCCTGAACGACGCCAGTCGACGCCGCGGCATGATGAAGCCCCAGCATCACATCGAGAATCGGCGGCATATCGGGCGACGCGGAATAATGGCAGACGATGTGAGGCATGGATTTCCCTCCAGCTGGCTGCCTGAATTTGCACCTGTCTGCACGGTCGTCAATTGGCCCATGCAGGTTTCCCGGCCGGCCGCCTGCCGCATCGTGCGAGATTCGCGACGGTTCCGCTGCCTCACAGTTTTCATGATGCTGCCTTGCTGCGGTCAAAGCGCGATGTCCCCCTTGCGCCTGCAGATCGGCCGGAAATCTCCCGCGCATCGCACCTTTCAAAATCACGGAGCGCCAATGCAATTCAAGTTGCAACACGCTGACTCGCAGACCGACGATCCGCATGATGTCATCGCTGCCCAGCTTCGCGATCTTGCGCCGCGGCTGACGCCCAATCAGTCCGAGGTTCATGCGACACCGACCGAGGTAACGGAGTCAGCCAGCGAGCCATCGGCTATCGACACTCCCCTGAACGATAACATCGTCGACATTCGCGATCCGGTATCACGCACCGGTTTCGGCCGCGGTATGAGGCGCCTGGCGCTGATCGCATGCACCGGCTGCGGGATGGCTGCGGTCTGGTATTCCTATGGCGACGCCGCAAAGCAGAAAATCTCAGACCTCGTGCCGCAGCTCTTGGTGAGCACGCCGGCTCCCGCGCAAGACACCAAATCCGCCCAACAGCAGGATGCTGCCTCCCCGATCCCGGAATCCCAGCAAGCTGCCGCACCCGCATCAGCGCCGGAGACTGTCGCTGCGCCACCGGCCGCGCCAGCCGAATCCGCGACACCGCCATCAACACGGGCGGCGGAAGCTTCGCCGGCGCAGGCTGAACTTTCGCTCGAACTCGCGAAGTCGGTTGAAACCATGGCGCGCGAAATCGCTTCACTCAAGGAAACCGTCGAGCAGTTGCAGGCTGGCCAGCGGCAACTGAGCCGCGATGTCGCGAAAGCCACAGAGCAAACGGCGCAACGCAAGCCTGTCGCACAGGCAGCGAAGCCGGCCCCAGCCCCGCGGCAACCACCCTCGCCTGCGGTGTCGCGGACCTATGCACCATCACCATCACATTCTTATTCGCCAAGCCCGGCCTATCCGCAAACCGCCGCGCAACGCGAAGCGTACATCCCGCCACCCGCTCCTGCGCCCGTGCAGCAACTTCCGCCGCCACCCGGCGATACCAGCGTTCCCCGGCCACCGATGCCGCTGCGATAAAATGATAGATGCGCGTGGCTCAGAGCACTGACCGTGCTCAGGACGTGATTTTTCGAGCCCAGGATACGGCTGCCTCGCCAAGAGTCTTCAAATGATCCGCCGCGGAATGGCCTGACACGCTTTTTCGCGGCTTCAGATCGTGGTCGCCGTCCTCAAGCCAGAGAATCTCGATCCTCTTTGACAGAGAGTACGAGGAAACCTCGTCCCTTGTTCCGAACGGGTCTCGCGTGCCCTGCACGATGAGTGTTGGCACCTTGAGATCGGCAAGATGCGCGTTGCGCAACTGCTCGGGTTTCTCTGGCGGATGAAATGGGTAACCGAGACACAGTAGCCCGGCGATTTTTCCGGACGCGTAGAGCTCATCGCCGACCATGCTGGCAACGCGGCCACCCATCGATTTTCCGCCGATAATAAGTTTGTCCGTTGCGCCGAGGGCATCGACAGCCGCGAGATACTCCGTTTTCAACAGGTCCGCGCGGGGCGGCGGCTTCCGTGTGTTCGACGTCCGCCGAGCGGCCATATAGCCAAACTCGAAGCGCACGACGCGAAAGCCGGATTGCGCGAGCGCTTTGGCGATCGCTGTCATCGCAGCGGAATCCATCGCCGCGCCGGCGCCGTGCGCGAGAAGAATGGTGATGTCAGCGGCTTCGGGCCCGTCAAACAGGAACGCCGTCATCCGAACATACCCCTGAACTGGAAAACTCGAACGTATCTTTCGCGATCGAGCCCCGCAAGACGCCGCCGGCTACTCGCTGAGCAGGACCTCGATCCGGTCGTCGACCTGACGCGTCTTGTACACCTTCACATCACAGTCGACTGGCTCACACAGCGCCTTCCCCGTCTTGACGTTGAACATGCCGCCGTGCAGCGGACATTCAACGACATCGTCATCCAGGAAACCGTCCGTCAGCAGCGCCATGCCGTGCGTACACACGTTGTCGGTGGCGAAAATCTCGCCGTTCACCTTATAGAGCGCGACCTGAAAATTGCCGACCTCGAAGGGAAGCATCCCCCCTTCATCGATATCGGTATTCTGACAAATCGCATGCCAACCGTTTTCGCTCATCGTCTGCTCATTTTCTTATTCTGAAGGGAATGCTGCGGCAGCGGGTTACATTTCGACGAAGACCGTTGCTTCTTCCACCACGACAGGAAATGTCTCCGCCTGAAGCTCGCGCTCGGCAACCGCCGTCTCGTTCTCGACGCACGTCTTGTATTGCTTCGTGAACATGCGTTCCGGATCGCAATGCGATTTTCCTGTCTTCAGATCGAACTCCCATCCGTGCCAGGGACAACGGAGGATTTCACCGGGCCGCGAGAGTTTATAACAGCCGGGCGTTTCAGATTCCGGCAAACCGACGACAACGCCACGGCTGAGCTTCGCGCCTTCATGCGGGCAACGATTCAGCAGTGCAAAGAAGTCGCCACCGACGTTGAAGACACAGATTTCACGGCCGCGGATGTTCACGACCTTGTTGCTCCCCGGCGGGATTTCCTTGACGAAGGCAATACGATGTTTCGGCATGCTCAGAACCGGTAGAATTGTTCGGCGTTGTCGTGGCAGATTTGCCGCCGCTCCGCGGGCGTCAGCTTGATGTTGAAGGCGTAAGCGGGATCGTCCTGATCCCAATGCGGGTAGTCGGTGGAGAACAGCAACCGGTCCCAGCCCACCCAATCGAAGGTGCGGCGCAAGTCGTCCGGCCTGCCCGGCTCCTCCATCGGCTGGGTTGTGTACCAGAAATTGCGCTTCGCATAATACGACGGCGGATGGTTCAGATGAGGGACTTCGCCGCGCATCCGCTCCCACAAGCGATCCATGCGCCAGATGAAGCTGGGCACCCACGCAAAGCCGATTTCCACAAGCACAACCCTGAGCTTGGGAAAACGCTCGAACACGCCCTCAAGAATGAGGCTGCTCATGGTCGCCGGTCCGCCCATGGTGGTCGCGTAGTGCTCCTCCATATAGAATGACGGCCAGCCGCCGCCTGTCGAGGCATGACCGCCGACGCCATAGGAGTGGATGCCGAGCGGCAGGTCGTGCGCTTCGGCGGCTTCATAGATCGGCCAGTAACGCTGCCGCCCCAGGGGCTCGCTGCTGCGCGGCGCCAGCATGATCTGCACAAAGCGCCGGTCCCGCGCGCAGCGTTCGATTTCTTTCACCGCAGCAACGGGATCGTCCTGCGAAACGACAAGTGTGCCGCGCAGGCGTGGTTCCTTGTCGAGCCATTCGGCCACTTGCCAGTCGTTATGAGCCGTGGCGAGGGCTGCTGCGTAACCGAGGTTACGCTCGCTTCCGACGTTCCCGAACAACGGGATGAGAATGCCGTTGATGATGTTGAACGGATCGAGATGCTGCTCGCGCATGAAGTCGAGATCGGAGCCAGGCGGACCGCCGGACGGCGGCCACGCATCGCGGCGGCAAATCAGCGGCGCCGAACGCGGATACTGCGTCGTGTTGATGAAGGGTTGCCGCAGATGCCCGCCGAACTGTTCGGAGTGCTCCTGCCATCTCTTGGGCAGAAACGGGTGGAGGCTCTTGGCGCTCTTCGGAAGCGGGTGAATATCGCAGTCGATGATGCCGGCATCCGCCTTCCTGGCGATTCCCGCTTGAGGACTCTCCATCACCGTCATGTCAGACCTCCCGGAGCCGTGCGTAGGTTTCAAATGGGTTCTCCGTGCGGAGCTTTCGCATCAGATCCGGCTGCCCTCGCAGCGGCACGGCATCGGTGCCGTCGAAATTCCAGCGAGGATAATCGGTCGAGAACAGCAGCATGTGCTCGCCGATCTGTTCGGCCAGTTCTTGAATCACTTGCGCGTCCTTGGGACCGTCGAACGGCTGCAGCGTCAGGCGCACATGCTCGGATACAATCTCTGTCGGAGACCTCTTCAGCCACGGAACTTCCATCCGCAGGCCGCGCCAGAGCTTGTCGATGCGCCACAGGAACGGCGGAAGCCATGTCACGCCAGAATCAATCAGCACAACCTTCAGCTTCGGGTATTCCTCAAACACACCCTCGGTAATCAGGCTGAGCAATTGCGTCTGCACACCGACACTCTGCGCGACCTGATCCTCGATGTGGTAGGACGGCCATCCGTTGGTCCAGGGCGCGAACCGGTAAGCCGTGCCCGCATGAATCCCGACCGCGAAACCGTGGGCTTCCGCCGCGGCATAAATCGGCCACATCGCGCGCCGGCCGAGCGGCATGTCGCCCATGGCCATCATCGATACCTGGACAAACCGCCGGTCGGATGCGAGCCGCTCAATTTCCAGCGCGGCCTTCTCCGGACTCTGCCAAGGCAAGACGATCGATCCACGCAGCCGTTGGTCCTTGCTCAGGAATTCCTCGGCCAGCCAATCATTCATCGCACGGCACAGCGCCACGGCGAGGTCGGCATTGTAGACCGCCTGCGCGCCATAAAGGCAGTTGCAGATGGCTATGTCAGTGCCGAACGGCTCCAGCGCCAATGTGCGGATTGTCTGCACATCGCTGCCTGTCTTCCAGTCCGGCCGCAAGGCCGGACTGATGTTCGAGATATCGCTGGTCAGTTCCAGCCGATCGATTCCACGCGTCGTCACCTGCTCGCGCCAGTAGTCGTCAAGGTACGGCGCCAGTTTCGCCGTTGTCGGCAAAGTGACGTGAACGTCACAATCGATTTTCTTCTCGGAGACCAGGGACTGAAGCATGAGCGTTCTTCCGGTTCAAAATGACAGGTAGCGGTCAGTCAGCGCTGATGCCCGCAGCGCGGATGGTCGCGCCCCACTTGTCGGTTTCCTTGCGGATAAACGCGGCAAACTCTTCCGGCGACGAGCCGACCGGCTCCGCGGCCTGCTTCCTGAACGCCTCCTGCACCGGGGGCGACTTGATCGCTTCGACGATCGCGCCGTTAAGTTTCATGATGACGTCCCGCGGCGTCCCCGCCGGCACCACGATGCCGGTCCAGCCGGTGGCTTCGTAGTCCGGCAGCCCGCTTTCGGCGATGGTTGGCACGTTAGGAAGCAGCGGAGAGCGCTTCTTGCCTGTGACGGCCAGCGCACGCAATTGACCGCTCTCCACGAGCGGCATCGTCGTAATCATGGAGTCGAACATCAACTGGACGTGCCCGCCCATGAGGTCGTTGAGCGCAGGCGCACTGCCCTTGTACGGAATGTGAGGCGCCTCGATATTGGCCTGCTTGACGAACAATTCGCCCGACAGATGCATCGACGTACCCATTCCGCCGGATGCACGATTGAGCTTGCCGGGATTCTTTCTGGCGTACTCGATCAGTTCCTTGACCGATTTAACCGGCAGGTCCGATGAAACAACCAGCATCAGGGGATATTGCACCACCAGCGAAACCGGATCGAAATCCTTGATCGGATCGAACGGCAGCTTCTTGAACAAGGTCTGGTTGATCGCGTGCGTGCCCGTTGTCGCGAACAGGAGCGTGTAACCATCCGGCGCACTCTTCGCGACAAACTCCGCGCCGAGATTGTTCCCGGCCCCGGGCTTCGGCTCGACGATCACCGGCTGGCCGAGCGATGCCTGCATCTTCTCCGCAAGCATTTGCGCGGTGATGTGCGTGGGACCGCCCGCCGCGGCCGGGACGACGATCTTGATCGGCCGGTTCGGAAAATCCTGGGCCTGCGCGGTTGGAGCCGCCAGACAGGACGCGCCCAGAGCCAGAACCTTCAGCAAATTAAATGATCGTCGCATCATTTCCCCTCTTTCATTGTTCGACTGTCGAACTTATTGTCGACTATCGAACAACGTTAGCCACAAGCCGAGGGGTTTGGCAACAATGACCATGCGCGTCAGCGATCCATGGACAGACATCTCGAAATGGCCGGGCGGCAGCGACACCTTCGTCGAAGCCTTCGCAAAAGGCCTCGCCGTCATTTCGGCGTTCGGTGATCACCGCAAGCTGACCCTCACCGATGTCGCCCGGCACACGAACTTGCCGCGGGCCGGCGCGCGCCGGCTGCTGTACACGCTGGTCACACTCGGGATGGCGCGTCAGGAGGGTGACGACTTCATGCTGACGCCGCGCATTCTCCAGTTGGGTTTTGCATATCTGTCGTCGCTGTCGCTGCGCGAGGTGGCGCAGCCGGTGATCGAGACCCTCTCCCGCAAGGTTGACGAGGTCGTCGCCATCTCGGTGCTGGACGGCGTAGACGTTCTCTATATCGCACGTGCCGAAGTCACGAGCGTGCTGCGCCGAGGACTGATCACCGGGAGCCGCATTCCGGCGTTCTGCACATCGATGGGGCGCGTGCTTCTCGCAGGACTGCCAAGAGACGAGTGCTCCGCGGTGCTCGCCAATTCGGACCGGCGTCAATGGACCCGAACGACGGTGACCGATGTCCACAAGCTTGAGCAGGAAATCGAAAAGGTGCGCGTTCAGGGCTGGAGCGTGGTTACCGAAGAGCTCGAACTCGGCGCGTTCGGTATGGCCGTTCCGATCTACGGGGCTAACGGCAGCACCATCGCGGCCATCAACCTGTCCACAAATCTCGCGCGCCATTCTCCGAAGGCGCTGTTCAAGAAGTTCATGCCGGATCTGAAAGCCGCGGCTGACGACATCTCGCAACATCTGATCGCATATAAGCAGTAGCCATGCCCGGAAGATTCATGCCCGCATCTTGGTGCGATCGACGAACTGTCCCCGTTGCGGGCGCGTGCCGGGAGATCGGGAATGGCACCTCGCGCCGCGCGAGATGGCGTGGGAAGGCAAGAGCGCTGCGGAGATCTGCGAGCAGATAGAAGATCCCGCGCGCAACGGCGGCAGGAAGATCGAAGACCTGATCGACCACATCGGAAAAGATACGTTGGTGGGTCGGGCCTGGCCGCCCGGTTTTGGCCGTTCTGCGGCTCCAGGCACCCATCAGAAGCCGGAGCCTTCGTCGAGGCCTGGGCAAAGAGCGGAGCGGCCTACCCCAAGTAATAGAATTGCGAAGCGGCCATCCCGACTCGAAGCAAGGACAAGATCGCAAGACGAGCCGAAAATTACGGCTCGTTTCCACCAATCCAAAACAACCAGATGTCTGATTTGTTTGGTGGGCGCACCAGGGCTCGAACCTGGGACCCGCTGATTAAGAGTCAGCTGCTCTACCAACTGAGCTATGCGCCCGGATCCAATCCGGATGTCCGTTGAGGACGGCGTCGTTTAGCAAAGCGAAACGGCCATGTCCAGCAAGGTTGCAGTGTTTTCCCGGCCCCGGGGGCAATGGAAAACCAGATAGTTCCGGATGCGAAAAACCGCCGGAAATCCGGCGGTTTTTGTTGGCGCGACAGGCTTTCAGCCGATCCTTCAGAGGCGCTCGGAGCCGCCGGTGCCGCGATCACGGTCAGGACCGCGATCCCGGTCGAATCGGTCATCGTCCAGCCCGCGCTCGAAGCCCCGTCCGCGCCAGCCATGATGACCGCCCATGCGGGTCAGCACCGCCAGCCGGCGCTTCTGGCCGTCGTTGAGGCTCTTGTAGAGCGGGTCAGCCGCATCAGCGATCTTCTTCAGGCCGGCAGCGGTCTTGGCCATCCTGTCGGCCCGGTCGCGTAAACGGGCCACCGGATCGCGGGTCTGATCGGCGGTTGACGGCTTGCTGTCTTCGGGCCCCTTCTGATCCCGTTCCGCACGGCGCGCATCACGCTCGCTGGCGCGCGCATTGGCCAGCGCAATCCGCTGCTTGGCGAAATCGCGTACCGCCGCCTCGACCGGCGGCCACATCTTTTCCTGATCCGGCGTGAGCTGAAGACCGGCCTTCACCGCCGCGATCTTCGCATCGACGAAGGCCGCCCGGTCTTCCGTGCTCATGCGCTGATGATGATGGCGATGCTGTGCGTAGACGGCGGTCGATCCGATAATAGCAACCGCCGCGACGCCGGCGAGGATAGCTTTTTTCATGGGGGCATCTCCGGGTGAAACTCCCCCGAAGATGACAGCCGGTGCCGCGCTTTCAACTTAAGCTTTAGACAGCTAGGTGAACGCGCATTAATTCAGCATCCCCAACGTTCGCGGCAGCCACAGCGAGATTTCCGGCACGAAGGTCACGACCACCAGGAACATCAACATTGTCAGCAGCCACGGCCATACCGCGATCGTGAGCTCGGTGATGCCCATTTTGGCGATGCCGGAGGCGACATAGAGATTGAGGCCCACCGGGGGGTGGCACATGCCGACCTCCATGTTGACCACCATCAGGATGCCGAGATGCACCGGATGAATGCCGAGTTTCACCGCGATCGGGAACAGGATCGGCGCGGTGATCAGCACGATGGAACTGGCTTCCATTACATTGCCTGCGACCAGCAGCAGGACGTTGACGAAGATCAGGAAGGTGACCCAGTTGACGCCCTTCTCCAGCATCCACGCGGTGAGCTGCTGCGGAATCTGTTCGCTGGTCATCAGGAACGAGAACAGCACAGCGTTGGTAATGATGTAGAGGATCATCGCACTCATACTGGCCGAACCGAGCAGAACGCGGGGCACATCCCTGATCGTTAGGTCCTTGTAGACGAACACGGCGATGATGAACGCATAAACCGCGCTCATGGCCGCGGCTTCCGTCGGCGTGAACAGGCCGGCGTAAATGCCGCCGAGCACGATCACGATCAGCAGCAGACCCCAGATGCATTCACGGAATGCCTTGAACCGTTCGACCCACGTCGCGCGGGGCAGCCGCGGATAATCGAACTTCCATGCGCGGTAGACCGTTGTCAGGCCGAGCAGCGAGGCCAGCATCAGTCCGGGGATCACGCCCGCCATGAACAACTGCCCGACCGAGGCCGATGTCACGCGTTCGCCGCCGGGACCAAAGGCAACGCTGCCGCCAGTCGCCACCGCATAGATCACCATCACGATGGACGGCGGAATCAGAATGCCGAGCGCGCCCGATGTCGTGATGACACCCGCACCGAAGCGCTTGGGAAAGCCCTGCGCGACCATTGCCGGCATCAGGATCGAACCGATTGCGATCACGGTCGCAGGCGACGAGCCTGAAATGGCAGCGAACAGTGCGCAAGCCATAACGCCCGCGAGGCCAAGGCCGCCATACCAATGCCCGACCATGGAGGTCGCAAAATTGATCATGCGTTTGGCGACGCCGCCGTGGGTCAGGAAGTTACCGGCGAGAATGAAGAACGGGATCGCCATGATCTCGAAGTTCTCGATGCCGGTGAACAGTTTCAACGCCACCGCTTCGATCGGCACGCTGGTCAGGAAGAACAGGAACGTCAGAACCGTCAGGCCGAGTGCGATCGAGATCGGCATGCCGGTCAGCATCAGGGCAATGAGAAGTGCGAAGATAAACAGCGTGGTCATCGGACGCCCTCCGGCGTCGGACCAATCGCGGTGTCGACCTCGATGCCTTCGACGTGCGTATGATCGTGATGCGGCAGATCTCCGGTCTTCCAATAGGCGTAGGCGACCTGCAGGAAGCGGAAGCACATCAGGTAAGAACCCAGCGGAATGCAGAGATAGACGATCCAGCTCGGCAGTTCGAGATCCGGCGAGGTCTGGTCGGTGTGCGACAGGCCGTAAACGAAACTGGCGCCCATGGTGCCGATGATGCCGGTGAACAGCGCGCCACAGAGCAGACCAAACAGGATCGTCCACTTACGCCATTTCGGACTGAGCGCCAGCACCAGAACGTCGACACCGACGTGAATGCCAGTGCGCACGCCGTAGGCCGCGCCGAACTTCGCCATCCACACGAACATGTAGATGCAAAGCTCCTGCGCCCAGGACAGATGAATCTTGCTGAGGAACACGTAGGCGGGCACCGCGCCGGGCCAGCTGCGATGGTTGACCACGAAATCCGTGGTGTAGCGATGGGCGACGGCAACAAAAATCACCACCGTCGCGGCCGCGATCAGCGTTGCAATCAGGGTTTCCTCGAGACGATCGAGGATGCGCATGAATGATTTCAAGTTCGTCCCCACCCGCAGCGGCCGCGTCTTCGCGCGTTCCGATATAGCCGATGCCCCGCGTCACCCTATCAGACGGAAGCGGCCCGGGTCGAATCCCGGACCACTTATCCTGTCGTGAAAGCCGCCTTAGTTGGTCTTGGCGTTGGCTTCCTTCTGGAACGCCGCGATCAGATCCTTGCCGACGCGTGAAGCCATGTCCTGAGTCACCGGCTCGAGGGCCTTCATCCACTCGGCGCGCTCCGCGGGTGTCAGTTCATAAAAGGTCGTGGTTCCGGCCTTCTTCATCGCTGCGATGGCGTCGTCGTTTTCCTTCTGCGAGATGTCGTTCGCGAATTCGGTCGCCTCCGCCATCGCCTTCTCGACCTGCGGCTTTACGTCGGCAGGAAGGCCATCCCAGAACTTCTTGTTCACGATCACCGCGTAGCCGATGTAGCCGTGGTTGGAGAGCGTGGCGTGCTTCTGCACTTCGTGCATCTTCTGGGTGTAGACGTTCGACGGTGTGTTCTCGTTACCGTCAACGACGCCGGTCTGCATCGCCTGATAGACTTCCGAGAACGCCAGCACCTGCGGAATGGCGCCAAGCGCGCGCATTTCGGCTTCGAGAACCTTCGACGACTGGATGCGCATCTTCAGGCCCTGGAAGTCGGCGACCTTATGCATCGGCTTGTTGGCCGTCATGATCTTGAAGCCGTTGTCCCAGTAAGCGAGACCAGTGATGCCTTTCGGCTCGAGCTTCGCCAGAAGGCTTTTGCCGATCGGGCCCTTGGTGATGCGTCCGAGAGCCGCCTTGTCCGGAAGGATGTAGGGCAGATCGAACACCTCGAATTCCTTCACGCCAAGCGGGCCGAACTTGGCAAGCGACGGCGCAAGCATTTGGACTGCACCGAGCTGAAGCGCCTCGACCTCTTCCTTGTCCTTGTAGAGCTGCGAGTTCGGGTAGACCTCAACCTTCACCTTGCCGTTGGTGTACTTCTCGGCGAGTTGCTTGAACCTCTCGGCACCCTGCCCCTTCGGCGTATTCGGCGCGACGACATGGCTGAACTTGATGACGATCGGCGATTGCGCCGTGGCGGGGCCTACGAGCGCGAGCACTGCGACTGAGGCCGCAGCCAGAATGAGTTTTTTCATGTTTCCTCCCGGAGGCTTGGTTGGGCCACGGCAGTTCCGCAGCTCCAGTTTTTCTGAACCAGACCGGATCATCGCAGACCGGCGTGGTCAAGACCATTGCCCGTTAGCAGGGGTCGTAACGCGCGATTGCTGCAACGCAAAACGCGGTGCATCAAGGATGCACCGCGTTTCATTGGTTCATAGATGAAAGGGCGATCAGTGTCCCGCGGCAGCCACCGCAGGCATGTCACGCTGCTTCTTCATGACGATTTTGTTCAGGGCGCTGAGATACGCCTTGGCCGAAGCCACCAAAGTGTCAGGGTCCGCAGCGCGTGCCGTGACGGAACGTCCGTCCTGCGACAGCCGTACCGAGACCTCAGCCTGCGCATCGGTGCCAGCGGTCACGGCGTGGACCTGATAGAGTTCCAGCTTCGCTTCGTTCGGCACCAGTGACTTGATGCAGTTGAACGTTGCATCCACCGGACCGTTGCCCTCGGCTTCCTCGATTTTGATCTGGCCTTCGATATCGAGCTTCATGGTCGCGCGTTGCGGACCATGCGTGCCCGCGATAACGGTCAGCGACACGAGATGAATCCGGTCGTGCGATTCCGCGATCTCCTGATCGACCAGCGCCTCGATGTCTTCGTCGTAGATGTCCTTCTTGCGGTCGGCCAAAGCCTTGAAGCGCACGAAGGCGTCTTCCAGCTGGTTGCTGGCGAGCTTGTAACCCATCTCCTCCAGCTTGTGGATGAAGGCATGGCGGCCCGAATGCTTGCCCATCACCAGCGAGGTCTGCTTCACGCCGACCGTCTCCGGCAGCATGATCTCGTAGGTCTGCGCGTTCTTGAGCATGCCGTCCTGATGGATGCCACTCTCGTGCGCGAAGGCGTTACGCCCGACGATGGCCTTGTTGTACTGCACAGGGAACGACGTCGCCGCCGCCACCGACTTCGACGCGCGCGTCAGCATCGTGGTGTCGATGTTGTTCCAGTACGGCAACTTGTCGTTACGCACGCGCATCGCCATCACGACTTCCTCGAGCGCGGCATTGCCCGCACGTTCGCCGATGCCGTTGATGGTGCACTCGATCTGCCGCGCACCTGCGCGCACACCGGCCAGCGAATTCGCCACCGCCATGCCGAGGTCGTTGTGGCAATGAACCGAGAACACCGCCTTGTCGGAATTCGGCACCGTCTCGCGCACGCGCTTGAACAGGTCGTAATATTCCTCCGGCACGCTGTAGCCGACGGTGTCCGGGATGTTGATGGTGGTGGCACCGGCCTTGATCGCCGATTCCACGCAGCGGCACAGGAAGTCGAATTCGGTGCGCGTGCCGTCTTCCGACGACCACTCGACGTCGTCGGTGTGGTTGCGCGCACGGGTGACCTGCGAGATCACCATTTCATGCACGTCCTTCGGCTCCATCTGGAGCTTGTACTTCATGTGCACCGGCGAGGTGGACAGGAACGTGTGGATGCGGCCGCGCCGCGCCGGGCGGATGGCTTCGGCGCAGCGGTCGATGTCCTTGTGGGCCGCGCGGGAGAGACCGCACACCACTGCATTCTTGGTGCGCTTGGCGATCTCGCGGACGGCTTCAAAATCGCCGTCCGAGGCGATCGGAAAACCGGCCTCGATAATGTCGACACCCATGGAGTCGAGCAGATCCGCGACTTCGAGCTTTTCCTCGAACGTCATGGTGGCGCCCGGGCACTGCTCGCCATCGCGCAGAGTGGTATCGAAGATAACGACGCGGTCCTTGTCGGACTTGTTCGCGGTGGTCATTGGGAAAATCCTTTGGTCAGATGCGCCACATCAGGGCGCTCGGGTTTCGGTGCTGTCGTCGAACCCCTGAGTGCCCAGGCGCAAATGCCCAGACGGCCCTCAGGGGCAGATAAGAAGCAGAAGCCCGCCAAGAAGGGACGACATCGGCGCAGCAGGAATCGCGTCGAGGCAGGCGGCGAATGCCACCGTTCCCTGCTGTTCCTGAATGCCGCCGCGAATCATCGATTCAGTCCCCGAAAAACGCATAATCGGCCCAAAACCGTTGATGGATGGTTGCCGACGCGTTCCCTCAGGCTGTTCTAGACGAGAAAAGCGCGGTGCCGCAACGCCAAAGATTGGTCAGCAAGGCTGCCCTATACGCGGACGAGCCGTCAGGCTCCGCCCGCGGGCCGCGACCTCGAGAGGTCGCCAGGTGGCCGCTTCACGCCGGCGTCCGCGCCCAGCACGGCGTGCTTCAGGCTTTTCACGGTGTCCGTGATTTTCGCCAGCCCGCATGACAGAGCGTCGTCTTTGCAGACGTCTTTCTTGCGAACCCGTGCCGGTGAGGCAGCAGGCGGCGTCTCCACGGCCACGGCCGTGGCTTTGGTCCGAACCGCCGGTTTCTGATCAATAACCGGCTTCATCTGGTTGCTGATCGCGGCGAGTGCCTGACCGGTATCAATGACCTCGGTCGGAGTTTCCGGGTTTGTTTCCAGATAGGCCAGATAGTCCTGATCCATCCGCTTTAGTTCTTGCGGCGTGGGATTAGGGCCCGCGATGTCGAAGTGCCGATTTTGCATGAAATCGAAATAAGTGTAGCCGCCGCCAGCTTTGCGGCGGCCTGCGAATTTTGAATCGCACTCCGAGATGATCTTTGCCTGGGCATCCTTCGACAGACCCGGCTGTTCCGCGCCTTGGGAACATTCCTCGAAATCTTTCGGCGCATAGAGCTTCCACCACTCGGCATAGGCCATCGGGCTCGATGCGGCGCCGAGGCCGATCAAGACAACCAACAAACCAAGCGTTCGCAGACTAGCCACAGAAAGAATCCTCACCCGTCTGCATAATATTTTCGGCAGGCGCTCTCGGCAACCCGCAATGTGGGAACTGTGAATTGCGGGGGCAGACCGATACGGGTCGTAATCCTATCAATCAGTTCCCTTTTTCGAGGGCGCAAACTTTGCTTTCGGCGCACGAACGGCCGCGCTCCGTCCCTCTCGTTCGAGGGCGACCTTCACTTTTTTCAATTCACCGGCGTCGCTTTTGTCCACCTCAGGAAATTTCAGGTTGAGTTTTTCCATCGCGGTCACAATGGCTGAGCTGATCACGAGGCGGGCGAACCATTTGTGGTCCGCCGGCACGACAATCCACGGCGCGTGCTTTGCCGACGTATGATGGATCAGATCCTGATAGGCCGCCTGATACTTGTCCCATAATTTGCGCTCAGCCACATCGCCGAGCGAGAACTTCCAGTTCTTCGCCGGCTGATCGAGCCGATCGAGAAAACGCTGGCGCTGCTCCTCTTTGGAAATGTTGAGAAAGAATTTCAGGATCAGCGTGCCGTTGCGCGCAAGATATCTCTCGTACGACGCAATATCCTCGAAGCGTTCGCGCCAGATATTCTTCGTCACCAGTTCGGGCGGAATCCGCTGCTGCGCCAAAATCTCCGGGTGCACACGAACCACCAGCACCTCTTCGTAATAGGAACGATTGAAGATGCCGATCCGCCCGCGCTCGGGCGCGCACTTGGAGGTCCGCCACATGAAATCGTGATCGAGTTCTTTCGTGGACGGCTGCTTGAACGAATAGACCTGACAGCCCTGCGGATTAATGCCCGACATCACGTTTTCAATTGCGCTGTCCTTGCCGGCGGCGTCCATGCCCTGAAAAATCAGCAGAACCGACCAGCGATCCTGCGCATAAAGCTTCTCCTGCAGTTCGCGCATTCTTCCGCGATTGGCGTCGACGAGCGCGCGCGCCGCGTCCTTGTCGAGACCGCCCTTCTCGTCGGGCTTGTGTGATTTGAGGTGAAATTCCTGCGAACCATCGACCCGGAACGGGTCCACATAGGACTTCAACTGTTTCGCGCTCGGTTGCGCGGACTTGCCGTTCCTGGCCATAGCGAAAACTCTCCGATTGATCGCGGCACGCTACACGGCAGCGCACGGCCCGTCGACAGCCTAGCACCGATGGTCCATCATGCGGCATGACCAGTGCCGCGCCGTCCATCGCCTACGAAAATGTCGGCAAGAGCTTCGAGCGGGGCCGTATCAAGGCCGTCGACGGCGTCTCGCTTAATGTGACGGCCGGAGAATTTCTGGCCGTCGTCGGCGGCTCCGGCTCCGGCAAAACCACGCTGCTGCGGCTGGCCAACCGCCTGATCGCCCCCGACAGCGGCACTGTGCGCGTTCACGGTGACGATGTGCGCGGCCTCGATCCCATCGCGCTTCGCCGAAGCATCGGATACGTATTCCAGAGCGGCGGACTGTTCCCGCACATGACCGTCGCAGAAAATATCGGCATCACACCGCGGCTGCTGGGCACCCCGGCTCAAAAGATCTCCGCGCGCGTCGATGAATTGATCGATCTGGTCCGACTGGAGCGGGCGCACAAAGACCGGTTTCCGCACGAACTCTCCGGCGGCCAGCGCCAGCGCGTCGGCGTCGCGCGCGCACTGGCGGCAAATCCGAAGATCGTGCTGATGGACGAGCCGTTCGGCGCGCTCGATCCCCTCACCCGCGATGCGCTTGGCGAAGACTATCGTGCGCTCCATCGCAGCCTCGGGCTGACGACCATCATGATCACTCATGACATGGCGGAGGCCCTGCTGCTCGCAGATCGGGTCGCTGTGATGCGCGCCGGGCGTCTGGTCGCGCAAGGCGCGGCGCAGGAGTTATCGAGCAGCAGCGACGCCTATGTCGGCGAACTGCTGAACACGCCGCGCCGTCAGGCCGAGCGATTGCAGGAATTATTGCCAAAGGATCGGGCATGAATTTCTTGTCCGATCCGCGATGGAACGACGCCCTGACGCGCCTGCCCGATTATCTCGGCAGTCATGTCCGTGTCAGTCTGACGGCGCTGGCGCTCGGCCTTGTGATCAGCTTTCCGCTGGCGCTGATCGTGCGGCGGCGGCCATTGCCCCGCGACATCGCGCTCGGTGTCGCCAGCGTCGTGCAGACCGTCCCAGGCCTTGCCTTGCTCGCGCTGTTCTATCCGTTGTTACTGGCGCTGGCCGGACTGTCGCTGCAATGGTTCGGCCATGGCTTTTCGGCCTTCGGGTTCCTGCCATCGGTTCTGGCGCTGGCGCTCTACAGCATGCTGCCGGTGCTGCGGAACACCATCACCGGATTACAGGGGATCGATCCTGCGATCATGGAAGCCGCGGAAGGTGTCGGCATGACACAGCGGCAATCGCTCACGATGGTTGAGCTTCCGCTGGCGCTGCCGGTGATCATGGCCGGTATCCGCACTGCTGCCGTCTGGGTGATCGGCACGGCGACGCTGTCGACGCCGATCGGCCAGACAAGCCTGGGCAACTACATCTTCGCCGGATTGCAGACGCAGAACTGGGTATTCGTGCTGTTCGGCTGCGCCGCCGCGGCCTTGCTGGCCCTCGCAGTCGATCAGTTGCTGGCGCTGATCGAAGGCGGCGTGAAACTGAACAGCCGCACGCGCATCGTCGCGGGGTGCCTTGGTCTGATCGCATTGATCGCCGCCACACTGATGCCTGCAATGGCCCGCGCCAGAACGAACTATATCGTCGGCGCCAAGACATTCACCGAGCAGTACATCCTCTCATCGCTGATCGCGCAGCGCCTGCTGGCCGCGGGGCTGTCGGCCTCGCCGCGCGAAGGCCTCGGCTCCAATGTGATCTTCGAGGCACTCGCCTCCGGTGATATCGACGTCTATGTCGATTATTCCGGCACGCTGTGGGCTAACCAGCTCAAGCGCACCGACATCAGGCCACGCAAGGAATTGCTGAGCGACCTGGCAACAACGCTCAAGGACAAATACGGGATTTCACTGCTCGGCGAACTTGGATTTGAGAATGCCTATGCGCTGGTGATGCCGCGCAAGCGCGCCGAAGAACTCGGCATCCGTACCATTGCCGATCTTGCGCCGCGCGCATCCTCGCTCTCGATCGCGGGCGATTATGAGTTCTTCTCTCGTCCGGAATGGGCGGCGCTGCGCCGGAGTTACAATCTCGCCTTTCGCCAGCAGCGGCAGATGCAGCCCGATTTCATGTACGCGGCGGTTGCATCCGGCGAGGTGGATGTGATTGCGGGCTACACCAGCGACGGCCTGATCGCGAAATACGATCTGGTCGTGCTGGGCGATCCGAAAGCAGCGATCCCGCCCTACGACGCCGTAATGCTGATCGCACCGAAACGCACCAGTGACACGAAGCTGCGCGAGGCATTACAGCCGCTGCTCGGCAGGATCGACATCGCCGCGATGCGCGAGGCCAACCTGCGCGCCAGCGGCGGCGATGGGGCCAGTTCACCGGACGCGGTGGCGCGGTGGCTATGGGAGAAAATCGGAAAGCGCTAGAGGTTCTTCACGAACCCCGCGTCCATCAGAAGGCGGTTGAAGCGTTTCGCTTCCGCGCCATCCTTGCATGCATAGAACAGCCCCCGGCAGCGGAGCATGATCTTCTTCTGCTCGACGAACGACGGATCGAGCGGGATGCCCGCCGCATCCTGAATCGCGAGCGGCAGATAAGCCGCGTCCAGCGTCTCCAGAGCCGACGACATATCCGGCTTGTAGTTGAGCGCATCGATCGCATAGTAGGTTTTGTAGTAGCGCGGATCGTGGGTCATGATGCGATCGGCCAGCAGCGGTTGGGGCAGCTTCGGCTCCAGCAGCTTCTGCGAGATCGCGGGCTGATGGTCACCGAACCGCACCAGCAGGAACGGCTCATCGGGATGTTCGCTCTTCAGCCGTGCCACGAAGCTCGCATAGTCCGACGCCGTCATCGCTTGGCGGCGAATGTATTCGTCGACTTCCCCGGTGTTGCCCGGCGCTTTCCAGCCGGCGGGCGTCAGATCGGAACGATACGTCGACGTCCAGGGAAAGTGATTGGCAGTGAGGTAGACGAAAACGAACATCGGCTGCTCGGCCTTGCGCTCACGCGCGATCAGTTGCAACGCCTGATCGAAATAGAACTTGTCGGGCTGCATGTCCTCGCTGACGCCCATGTCGGCCATGTCGATGAACTTGCCGACCCCTGCCGAGGTCTGGAAGTTGCGCGCACTGAGGAAATTTCCGTAAGTCGGATACAGCGAGAACGTCCGGTACCCGCACCGCTGCAATGCCTGCGGCAACCCGCGCGAAATCTTTCCCGCCGTGATCCGCGTGACATAGAACTTCATCTTGCCGAATGACCGCGCCGACAGACCGGTCAGCACGTTGAACTCGGTGTACCAGGTCGGCCCGCCGCTGGATTCGGTGACAAACGAACGCCTCTGCCCGTCGGAGGATTTGAAATAGCTCCGATAATCCTCAGGCACCTTGATGCCGGGGGCAGCCGTGATGTCGAAGCTGGATTCGTCGAGCACCATGATGATGTTCGGACGCTTGCCGCGCGGCGTGCATGTGGTGAGCGGCGTGGCCTGCGCGGACCCGACGAGACTCTTCGAGTCGGCCTCGATCCAGCCCGTCGTCGACGTCAGGTGCGACACAGAGACAACGCCGGATCGCGCCAGATTGGAGATGTGATTGACGCCCTGGAATGGCTCCCACGGCTGTTCTGGATTAGCTACCGACAGCCCGACGATGCCGAGCATGCAGACACCTGCACCGGCAGCGGCGGTCGCGCGGCGGACCCGGAACGGGTCCGCTCGCCAGACCAGCCACATCACAGGCACGGCGATGGCCACCAGCACGATGGACTGCGTCTTGAGCTGCGGGAAGATCGAATGCAGGAACGAAACCGTGTCGCGGTCGATGATCAGGAAATCCAGGAACGTCAGCGTGAGCTGCATGATTCCGTACTTGAACTGCGACAGCACGATCAGGGCAGCGACCAGCGCCAGCGACAACGCCGCGGATACGCCGGGACGGCGAAACGCGATCAGCCAGAGGAAGTTCAGCAGCCCCCATGTCAACAACGCCAGCGTCATCGCGAACGGTCCGTACTCGACCGAGGCGAGAACGTAGACAGCCGTGAGATGCATCGCGGCGATCAGCGCGACGCGTAGCCGCCAGAGCCATCCGGTATCGCCGAGCCATTTCAGCCAAAGCTGAACCTTGCTGCTGGCGGGAGCTGATGTGGTGATAACGGACACTGCGCGCTCCGCTACGACGGAAAGCGACGGCGGGCAGCCATCGGGTTCATCGCTGGAGAACCTGGTGTCGGCAGCGGCAACATTGCCTCGACGCGAACTAACCCCGGCACTGTCTGAGGCCTTGGCTGGCGAAGGCCAGGAAGCCAACCGCGCGGCCGGAAACCGCAGCGTGTCACAAAAGCGTAATGTAACCGTCATGTAGCCGCAAGGGACTGGCCCTGCGACATATTTCGTTCGGTTAAGGCTGGCTTTCAGCGGGCGTTCAGTTACCCCAAAAGCAAAGGCCGGCTGCCTGAGGCAACCGGCCTTTCTCAAGAAGGAAGGGGCAGAAATCAGTTCTTGGTCTTGTCGACCAGAGCCTTTTCCTTGATCCAAGGCATCATGGCGCGGAGCTTCTCGCCAACGGCCTCGATCTGGTGGGCGTTGTTGCGGCCGCGGGTCGCCTTGAACGAGGCCTGGTTGACCTTGTTCTCGAGCATCCAGTCGCGGGTGAACTTGCCCGACTGGATGTCGGTGAGCACGCGCTTCATCTCGGCCTTGGTTTCCGGGGTGATGATGCGCGGGCCGGTGACATACTCGCCGTACTCAGCGGTGTTGGAGATCGAGTAGTTCATGTTGGCGATGCCGCCTTCGTAGATCAGGTCCACGATCAGCTTCAGCTCGTGCAGGCACTCGAAGTAGGCCATCTCCGGCGCGTAGCCCGCTTCCACCAGCGTCTCGAAGCCGGCGCGGATCAATTCGACGGTGCCGCCGCAGAGCACGGCCTGCTCGCCGAACAGGTCGGTTTCGCACTCTTCCTTGAAGGTGGTTTCGATGACGCCCGCGCGGCCGCCGCCGATGGCGGAAGCATAGGACAGGCCGAGGTCATGGGCGTTGCCCGACGAATCCTTGTGGATCGCGATCAGGGTTGGCACGCCGCCGCCACGCTGATACTCGGAGCGGACGGTATGGCCCGGACCCTTCGGCGCGACCATCAGCACGTCGAGGTCGGCACGCGGCTCGATCAGGTTGAAGTGCACGTTGAGGCCGTGTGCGAACAGCAGCGCAGCGCCCTGCTTCATGTTGTCGTGCAGGTGCTCACGATAGATGTCGCCCTGCAGTTCGTCAGGCGTGAGCATCATCACGACGTCGGCCCACTTCGCGGCGTCGGCAACTTCCATCACCTTGAAGCCGGCATTCTCGGCTTTCTTGACGGTGGCGGAGCCTTTGCGGAGCGCAATGGCGACATCCTTCACGCCGGAGTCCTTCAGGTTCAGCGCGTGGGCGTGGCCCTGGCTGCCGTAACCGACGATGACCACCTTCTTGCCCTTGATCAGGTTCAGGTCGGCATCGCGATCGTAATAAACACGCATTTTCATTTTCCTTCTCAGGCGGCCCCGATTGGCCAATTATCGAACGTTTTCGGGTGGATCGGGCCAGGGCCCGGATGAATTGCCGCCGTTGTGTAGGGCGGCTGGTGGTGCGAGACAAGCCCGCAACCCCGATTTCTGCGGTGCAGTAAGCTCACGGCTCCTTCAGAACGGGGTAAAGCGAGGCCAGCAAAAGGAGGGCCATGACGATATTGAAGACCCTGACGGCGCGCGGGGATTTTACCAGCGCTTGCAGCGAGGTGCCGAGCAGCACCCAGGTCAGCGAGGAGCCCAGCCCGATCAGGAACAGCAGGATCGAGAGCGCCGCGATGTTCAGCGGATAGGCTGCGATGGCGGCATAGGCGGTAATGGCGCCCACCGCGATCACCCAGCCTTTGACGTTCACCCACTGGAACATTGCGGCCCCGAGGAAGGTCATCGGCTTGCCCTCGCCTGCTCCGCCGGTATCCGCAGGCCCGGACAGCGCGATCATGATGGCGAGGTAAATGAGATAAGCCGCGCCCGCATACTTCAGGATCGTGTGCAGCACCGGATAGGCCGCGAACACCGCACCAAGCCCGAGCCCGATCACCGCGACCAGAAACGAGAACCCGATGGTGACACCGGCGACATGCGGCAATGTTCGCCGAAATCCGTAGTTCAGCCCAGAGGCCATCAGCATGATGTTGTTCGGCCCCGGCGTGAACAGCGCCGCAGCGGCGAAGGCGATGAAGGCGATGGCGAGTTGCTGAGAGATCATGGTTCAGGCCACTTCCACCAAAGGCGGCGGGCGGCGCGACAGCAGCATCACCGCAATCCCGAACACAACGACGATCATGCCGGTCAGGCGCAGCGTCCCGAACGTCTCTCCGAAAACGAGGCTCGACGCCCCCGCGCCGAAGAACGGCACCAGCAGCGCGAACGGCACCACCTGCGCGGCGGAATACCTCCGCAGCAGCCGGCCCCAGATCCAGTAGCCCAGCGTCGTTCCGAGCACCGCCAGCGCCAACACACACAGCGCCGCCAGCAGCGACATATGAGTCAATGCCTGCCATGTCACAGCGGGACCATCGACAAACCACAGCACCATCAGCAAGGGCACCATTGCCAGAAGGCCAATCCATGCGAACAGGTCGAGCATCGACACGTCCTGAGCGCGGCGGAGCATCAGGTTGGAAACCGCAAAGCTGACCGGCGCGGTCATCGACACCGAAAACGCCCAGACGCTGAAGTCGTAGCCGACCGTGAAGCAGATCAGCAGCAACCCGCACATCGCGATCGCAATACCAAGCACCTGAATCCGCGTCGGCAATTCCCGCAGGAAAATTGCCGCGAAGGCGACCGTGAACAGCGCCTGGCTCTGCACGATCACCGCAGTCAGACCGGCCGGCACGCCATGGGCCAGACCATAGGTCTGCGCCAGAAACTGCGCGACCAGCAGCCAGCTGATCGCAATGATCAGTCCCCATGACAATTTCGGGCGCGGCAAAAACAGGCACGGCAGCGCGGTGATGGCAAACCGCAGCGTGGTCAGCAGTGTCGCCGACATCTCGTCAACCGCAAACCGGGTCGCGACAAAGCCAACGCCCCAGATGACGGCGACGACCACCGCCAGCACGATGTCGATCGGTTTCATGGGATGCGCGCGAGATTACATCTTTTCCGGGCCGCGGGAGATCGCTGCAACGCCGGTGCGCGACACTTCGACAAGACCGAGCGGAACCATCAGGTTGATGAACTGATCGATCTTGGCGGTGCCGCCGGTGATCTCGAACACGAAGCTTTCGGTGGTGGCATCGATCACGCGCGCGCGGAACGCTTCCGACAGCCGCAGCGCTTCCATCCGCAGATCGCCCGTGCCCTTGACCTTCACCATCGCCAGTTCGCGCTCGATGGCGCGGCCGGTCAGCGTCATGTCGACGACGCGATAGACCGGGATCATGCGGTCGAGCTGATGCTTGATCTGCTGGATCACCATCGGCGTACCGGTGGTGACGATGGTGATCAGCGACATGTGCTTGGCATGCTCGGTCTCCGACACCGTGAGACTGTCGATGTTGTAGCCGCGGCCGGAAAACAGGCCGATGACGCGCGCGAGCACACCCGGCTCGTTCTGCACGAGCACGGACAAGGTGTGCGTCTCGTTCGGATCGTGACGCTCCTCCATGAAGTACGCGGATGCGGGCTGTTCCATTGTCTCTGCTTTCATTGTCACACCAGCGCCTTTAAACCAGAGCCTTGCCGCCGGCGAACGCCGCGGTCGTTGCTTCTTCATTTGCTTCCGCCGGAAGCAGCATTTCGTTGTGCGCCTTGCCCGACGGAATCATCGGGAAGCAGTTTTCCAGCGCGGCGACGCGGCAATCGAACAGCACCGGCCGTTTGACCTTGATCATCTCGTTGATCGCGCCGTCGAGGTCGCCGGGCTTCATCACCTGGAGCCCGACGCAGCCGAATGCATCGGCCAGCTTGACGAAATCCGGCAGCGCCTCGGAATACGAATGCGACAGCCGGTTGCCGTGCAGCAGTTGCTGCCATTGGCGCACCATGCCCATGTACTGGTTGTTCAGGATGAAGATCTTGATCGGCAATTCATACTGAACCGCCGACGACATTTCCTGCATGGTCATCTGCACCGAGGCGTCGCCCGCGATATCGATCACGAGGCTGTCCGGATGCGCGACCTGCACGCCGAGCGCGGCCGGCAATCCATAACCCATGGTGCCGAGACCGCCGGAGGTCATCCAGCGATGCGGCTCCTCGAAGCCGAAGAACTGCGCCGCCCACATCTGATGCTGGCCGACTTCCGTCGTGATGTAGGTGTCGTGCTTCTTGGTCAGTTCGAACAGCCGCTGTATCGCGTACTGCGGCAGGATGATGTCGTCATTCTTCTTGTAGGCCAGCGAATTGCGCGCGCGCCAGCGCCCGATCTCGAACCACCACGGATCGATCTTCGGTTTCTTCGCCTCGGCCTTGAACACCGTCAGAATGTCGCCGAGCACATTGGCGACATCGCCGATGATCGGCACATCGACGCGAATGTTCTTGTTGATCGACGACGGATCGATATCGATGTGAATCTTCTTCGAGTTCGGCGAGAACGCGTCGGTGCGGCCGGTGATGCGATCGTCGAAGCGTGCGCCGATGCACAGCATGACGTCGCAGTCGTGCATCGCCATGTTGGCTTCGTAGGTGCCGTGCATGCCGAGCATGCCGAGCCAGTTTTTGCCAGACGCCGGATAGGCGCCGAGGCCCATCAGCGTCGAGGTGATCGGAAAGCCCGTGACCTCGACCAGTTCGCGCAACAGCTTCGAGGCTTCCCGGCCGGAATTGATGACGCCGCCGCCGGAATAGATCACCGGCCGCTTGGCCGACGCGAGCAGCGCCACTGCCTTGCGGATCTGCGCGGCATCGCCCTTCACGCGCGGAGCGTAGGAAACATGCACGTCGGATTTGCGCGGCGGATGATAGGTGCCGGTCGCGAACTGCACGTCCTTCGGCACGTCCACCACCACCGGGCCGGGACGGCCCGTGGTTGCGACATAGAACGCCTCATGCAGCACCTTCGGCAGATCCTCGATCCGCCGCACCAGCCAGTTGTGCTTGGTGCAGGGCCGGGTGATGCCGACGGTGTCGCATTCCTGGAACGCATCATTACCAATCAGATGCGTCGGAACCTGTCCGGTGATGCAGACCAGCGGGATCGAGTCCATCAGTGCGTCGGTCAGCGGCGTCACCATGTTGGTGGCGCCCGGCCCGGACGTCACCAGCGCAACGCCCGGCAGACCGGTGGAGCGCGCGTAGCCCTCCGCCGCATGGCCCGCGCCCTGCTCGTGCCGCACCAGGATGTGCTCGACATCGCTCTGCTGGAAAATCTCGTCGTAGATCGGAAGCACCGCGCCGCCCGGATAACCGAAGATGTGCTTGACCCCATGGTCCTTGAGCGCGCGGACGATCATCGCCGCACCGGTCATCTGGTTGGGATCGTGTGTCTTACTGTCGCTCATGGTTCGCTCCGGGGCGCTCGAGGCGCTGTCTGCATCCGTCTTCTGCGCATTGCCCTGATGGTCCGGGTCATGCGCGCCAACAAAAAAGGGCCCCGAAAGGACCCTGTGCACACCGCTTTGTCGTGGGTAGCCGTCAGCCACCCCCAGCGGTGTGCCGGGCTACGACGATAATAAGAAGGTCGGTAACTTTATTGCGCATCTTACGCCGTCATTTTCCAAAGGTTGCGCGGGGTTATACGACCCGGTCGGGGAAAGTCAAGCCCGCGCTCAGGTTTCGGAGCTTACCGGTTTCCTCGCATTTGGCGAGAGCCAAAGTGACATGGGGACTGGCATCAGGCCCGACGACCATGCGAGCCTCGCTGCTACGTCCAATCGCCAACGGAAAGACGGGAGGCTCGATGACCGCAGATACAGCGCGCAGCATCATCTGGCATGGGATGTTTCTGTTTCTGCTCGGCCTGCTGACGGGCCTTGCGCAGATGCAGTTCACGAATCCGCGCATGGGACTGGCCGCCCATATGGAAGGCCTGATGAACGGGACCTTCCTCATAGCCGTCGGTGCCATCTGGCACTGCATCAGACTTCCAACGGGATTATCGGCAGGGCTGTACTGGAGCGCGCTGTATGGCGCCTACGTCAATTGGGCAATGACCTGCTTCGCCGCAGCGGCGGGCACAAATAGCATGACACCGCTCGCGGGCGCGGGATTTGGCGCTTCGTGGTTGCAAGAAGCTGTTGTGACCGCCGGATTTGTGTCAGTGGGCGTCGCGATGCTGGCAACTGCGATCCTCGCACTCTGGGGCCTGCGGCGCATTCCCACGCAATGACCTAGTGCAAGCCCCACTCCCGAAAGCGGCTGGCCGCTTCGCCGGGCACGATCCATTCGAATTCCGGCAGCTGGTGCCTGAACCAGGTGTATTGCCGCTTGGCGTAATGACGGGTGTCGATCTGGCCGGTATAGATCGCCTGTTCCAGCGTAATCTCACCCGCAAGATGCCGGATCAGGGCCGGCACCCCGTGCGCCTTCATCGCCGGCAAGATCGGATCGAGCTTGCGCGCGGCCAGCGCCGCGACCTCGTCCAGCGCTCCCCTCTCAAGCATGCCTTCGAAGCGCGCATTGATCCGCGCATAAAGCTCCTTGCGGTCCGGCGCGAGGAATATGGCTTTGACGCCGCCCGGTTCGAGCAGCGGCGGCAGACCTTCGCTATGCCAGTCCGGCAATGCGCGCCCTGTCGCCTCGATCACCTCGAGCGCACGCGCGATGCGTGCACTGTCGCGGGGCTTGAGTTTTTCGCCGGACATCGGATCGCGCCGCACCAACTCAGCATGCAGGACTTCGACGCCCTCGCGCTCCATCCGCGCCCGCACATCGTCACGCACTTCTTGAGGGATCGGCGGCACCGCCGACAGTCCCCGCGTCAGTGCCTTGAAATAAAGCCCGGTGCCGCCGATGAAGATCGGCAGGCGATTGGCTGCCCTTGCCTCCGCCAGCACCGCCGCCGCATCCACCACCCACGTGCCGGCCGAGCAGTTCACCGCAGCATCGCAGTATCCATACAGCCGGTGCGGAACACGCGCTTCTTCTTCCGGTGAAGGCCGCGCCGTGATGATCCGCAAGTCCCGATAAACCTGCATGGAATCGGTATTGATGACGACGCCGCCGGTCGCTTCCGCAAGAGCGAGCGCCAGCGCCGACTTGCCGCTGGCCGTCGGCCCTGCGATAAGCACGGCCTTGGTGTCACCCTTTCCGTCTATGCCATCTTTCAACATCGAGCCGTCATGTCTCTCGTCGCCACGCTGATCAGCAATCCCGTCGATCCCCAACTCGACACCACCGTGATTGACGCGGCCAGCGCCGCGCTTCCCTCTCCGTCTCAGGCGGAATGGCTTTTCAACGAAGTGGCCGCCGACATTCGCTTTAGCAGCACCGAGGACATTCGCACAATTTCGGATCGCCTGCGCGCGGCCCTGAGCGAGCTTCCCGTCGATGTGGTGGTGCAGCCGCTGGCCGACCGGCGCAAGAAACTGCTGCTGGCGGACATGGATTCAACCATGATCGGCCAGGAATGCATCGACGAACTCGCCGACTTCGCGGGCCTCAAGACGCACGTCGCCGCGATCACCGAGCGCGCCATGCGCGGCGAGATCGAGTTCGAGCCGGCGCTGCGCGAACGCGTTGCGCTGCTGAAAGGCCTGCCGGTCACCGTGGTCGATGAAGTTCTCAAGAGCCGCATTACGCTGACACCGGGCGCGGTCGCCCTCGTCCGCACCATGCGCGCACACGGCGCCTATACCTGCCTCGTCTCGGGCGGCTTCACGCTATTCACGAAAGCTGTTGCTGAAATGATCGGGTTTCAGGAAAACCGCGCCAACGTGCTGCTGGTCGAGGACGGCAAGCTGACCGGCAAGGTGGCCGAGCCAATTCTGGGACGCGAAGCGAAGCTCGCGACGCTGGTGGACCTGCGCGAGTCCTTCGATCTCGACAATCTGGACACCATGGTGGTCGGCGACGGCGCCAACGATCTTGCCATGATCGAACAGGCCGGCGCGGGCGTCGCCTATCACGCCAAGCCCGCTGTTGCGGCCGCCGCCGGCGCGCGGATCGATCACGGCGATCTCACCGCGCTGCTTTACATGCAGGGTTACAAGCGCAGCGAGTTCGTTGCGGGCTGAAACCGCATATCTATCGCTGTCCGAAACGAAAATGCCCGGCACATTGGCCGGGCATTTTTTATTCTGTTGATCTGGCGCGTTACTTCACCGCCAGCGCCACGAAGCGAAGTTCGCCGGCGCCGTTAGACACCAGAAGCAGCACGGACTTCTTGCCGTCCTTCTTCAACTGGTCGACTCGCTTCTTGACGTCGGCGGCATTCGTCACCGCCTCCTGCGCGACCTCGACGATCACGTCGCCGGCGCTGAGCCGCTTTTCGGCGGCATCGGAGCCATCGTCAACGCCGGTGACAATCACGCCCTTGACGCTGTCCTTGATCTTGTAGCGCGTCCGCAGATCCTTGCTGAGACCGGCGAGGTCGAGGCCCAGCGCCTTCTGCGTCACCGGCTTTTCGGCTTCGACCGGGCTGGTGGTCTTGGCCGAGGCCTCGACCGGCTTCTCGCCATCGTCGAGACGGCCGAGGGTCACCTTCCTGGTCTCTTCCTTGCCCTTCCGGATGATGACGACATCCACGGCCTTGCCGACCGGCGAGTCGGCCACAGCGCGCGGAAGATCCTTCATCTCCTTGATGTCCTTGCCGTCGAACTTGACGACGACGTCACCCGGTTCAATGCCGGCGGGCTTCGCCGGCCCCTTGTCGTCAACGCCGGCAATCAGCGCACCGCGCGCAGGCTTGATGCTGAGGCTCTCCGCGATTTCGTCGGTGACCTGCTGGATGCGGACGCCGAGCCAGCCGCGGCGGACTTCCTTGAACTGGCGGAGCTGATCGACCACCGCCATCACGGTCTTCGACGGCACGGCGAAGCCGATGCCGATCGAACCGCCCGACGGCGAGATGATCGCGGTGTTCACCCCGATGACTTCGCCGTCGAGATTGAACAGCGGACCGCCGGAGTTGCCGCGATTGATCGCCGCGTCGGTCTGGATGTAGTTGTCATACGGCCCCGAGTTGATGTCGCGGTTGCGCGCCGAGACAATGCCAGCGGTGACCGTGCCGCCGAGGCTGAACGGGTTGCCGATGGCTATCACCCACTCGCCGAGACGCAGGCTGTCGGAATTGCCGAACTTCACCGCGGTAATTTTCTTCTCGGGCGTGAACTTCAGGACCGCGAGGTCGCTCTTCTTGTCCCGGCCGATCAGTTCGGCCTTGATCTTGGTGCCGTCGTTGAGAATGACGTTGATCTCGTCGGCATCGGCGATGACGTGATTGTTGGTCACCACGGTGCCGTCGGTGTCGATGATGAAGCCGGAGCCGAGCGAGTTCACCTTGCGCGGCGAATTGTTGCCGCCACCCGGACCGCCGCGGCGGTTCTTGAAGAACTCGTCGAAGAACTCGCTGAACGGCGAATCCGGCGGCAGTTGCGGATTGGCGCCGCGCCTGTTGCCGCGCTCGTCGCTGCCCTTGTCATTGTCGGAGTTCTTGGCTTCGACGGTCTGCGAAGTGGAAATGTTGACGACTGCGTCAATCACTTTCTCCGCGACGTCGGCGATGCCTTCCGGTCCGCGGGCCAGCGCCGGCGTCGCTACGATGGCGAAGCCGACAGCCGCGGCCAGCGGCAACAGGCGGCGGCTCAATGCTTGAAACGCATCGGACATGGTCGAAAAATCTCCTGAAAAGGGGCGGATCATTTGCATCTAGATTGCGCCTGAACACGACGGGTGCGCAAGCACCACCATTTAGCGTAATTCAAGCGATCAACCTGCCGATTACGGCGAAAACCCGGCTTTGGGCCGGGTCTGGCTCATGTGTGCTAGTGCCGCACCAGCCAGATCAGGAGCAGGCCGACCACCGCGGAAACCAGTCCTACGGCGCGCAGGATGTTGTCCGGCGAGGAGAGCGCGCTTTTCATCGCCGAACGCATCCAGTTGGGGAGCGCTGTAAACAGCAAGCCCTCCAGAACCAGCATAACTCCGACCCCGACAAGGAGGTCGCCGTATCCGATCGATTTCATCCGAACACGGCTCCTGCCTGATCCCGCACCCCGCGCCGCATACTAACGCGCGGAACCGGCAGCGGCGGGAGGCTTGCCCGCCGGGTTGGCGAAGTAGCGGAAGAACTCCGAATCCGGCCGCAACAGGAAGCGCGTGTCGTTGCTCTTCATGCTGTTCTCGTAAGCCGTCATCGAGCGATAGAACGCGAAGAAGTCAACATCCTTGCCGTAGGCTTCGGCGAACAGCCGGTTGCGCTCGCCGTCGCCCTCACCGCGGACCTGCTCGGCCTGCGAGTTGGCGTCGGCGATGATGACCGTCGCCTCGCGGTCAGCCCTGGAGCGAATTTCCTGGGCCTTCTGACCACCCTGCGCGCGGAACTCGGCCGCTTCGCGCTGACGTTCGGTCTGCATGCGCTGATAGACCGCCTGGCTGTTCTGCTCGGGCAGATCGGCGCGGCGAATACGGACGTCCACCACTGAAATGCCGTAGCTCGCGGTTTCGCGGTCGAGCTGGGTGCGAATCTTGCTCATCAGCGCATCGCGATCATCCCGGACAACGGTGATGAAGGTCACTTCGCCCAGCACACGGCGCATCGCCGCGTTCAGCAATGTGGTGAGCTGGATGTTGGCAGCCTGAATCGAGCCGAGGGTCTGATAGAAGCGCAGCGCGTCCTTGATACGGTAACGCGCAAAGGCATCCACCACGAGACGCTTCTGGTCCGAGGCGATCACTTCCTGCGCCGGATTCTCCAGATCGAGAATACGCTTGTCGATGCTGATCACGGTGTCGATGAACGGCACCTTGAAGTTCAGGCCCGGCGTCGTCACCACGCGCACCGGCTCGCCGAGGCGCACAAGCAGAACCTGCTGCGTCTCGCTCACAGTGAACAGCGAGCTGTAGCCGACGACGACCGCGACGAGCAGAATGAAAAGAGAAACGATACCTGCGATGCCGTTTTTCATCGGTTGCTCCCGCCCTGTTGCGGCGCAGCCGGCGTCGTGCGGCGTCCGATCTCGTTCAATGGCAGATAAGGCACAACTCCCGGAGCCGATCCGTTCGCGCCCTGATCGAGCACGAGCTTGTCGGAGTTGCCCAGAACGCGCTCCATGGTTTCAAGATAGAGGCGCTGGCGCGTGACGTCCGGCGCCTTCTTGTATTCCTCATAGACCTTCAGGAAGCGCGCGCTCTGGCCCTTGGCCTCGGCCACCGCCTGCTCCTTGTAGCCTTCCGCGACTTGCAGGATCTGCGCAGCACGGCCGCGCGCATCTGGAATAACACGGTTGGCGTAGGTCTGGGCTTCGTTCTGCAGACGCTCGAAGTCGGCGCGGGCCGCCTGAACGTCGCGGAACGCGTCGATCACCTGCGACGGCGGATCGACCTTCTGCATCTGCACCTGCTGAATCAGGATACCGGAACCGTAGGTGTCCAGCGTCTTCTGCATCAGCTCAAGCACCGCAGCTTCGGTCTGGGTGCGCGCGCCGGTCAGGATCGGCTGGATCTGCGAGCGGCCGATGACATCGCGCATCGCACTCTCGGCAACAGCCTTCACGGTGCCTTCCGGATTCTGGATGTTGAACAGGAAGTCGCCGACGCCGTCGGGCTTGATGCGCCAGAGCACGGTGAAATCCACGTCGACGATGTTTTCGTCGCCGGTCAGCATCAGGCTTTCCTCGGGAACGTCGCGGATGGTGGTGCCACCGCCGCGGCGCGAGTCATCGACAACGCGCATGCCGATGCTGAGGGTCGAAACACGCAGCGCCTTCGGCAGCAGCACGGTCTCGATCGGATAAGGAAGATGATAGTTCAGACCGGGCTGAACCGTGCGCACGTGCTTGCCAAAGCGCAGCACCACGCCGAGTTCTTCGGACTGCACGCGGAAGAAGCCGGACAATCCCCAGATCGCCAGTGCGGCGACGAGGATCAGCGCGATGCCCATGCTGCTGAAGTTTCCTCCGGGCAGCATCGTCTGCAATTTGTCCTGGCCGCGGCGCAGAAGATCCTCGAGATCGGGCGGCTTCGGTCCGGGTGATTGCGGTCCGGAGCCCCAGGGACCTTTCGGACCGGAGCCCCAGGGGCCTCCGCCTTGATTCTTCCACGGCATCGTCGATCTCCTCCGCGCGAAGCTCACGCTCCGCAAACTCTTGGGGCCTTATAGGGGACGCGCCCGGTCCTTACAACGCAGGACACCCGCCCACGACAGCTATGGCGCAGGGCGAATTTGTCAATGCAAACATGCTGTTTGCAGTTAATGCCAAGGATAGCGGTTGCGTGAAATGCGGTGTTCAGCCGCGCCGCCGATAGCTGACATAGGAGAAATCGACCGTATCGCCGTCCGCTTTGGAATGACGTGCGCGTGCGGTTTCTTCCCATTTCGCCGGATCGACCGGCGGAAGGAAGGTGTCGCCCTCAGGCTTGTCATGAACTTCGGTGATTTCGAGACGATCCGCCCTGCTCAGCCATTGCGCAAAGATGTCGGCGCCGCCGATCACCATGATCTCAGTGACCAAACGCCGCAGCGCATCGCCGAGCGCGATGTCATGCGCGGCCTCAAGAGACGTCGCAACGACAACACCCGGCGCCTGAAAGTCCTTGTCACGGGTCACGACAATGTTGGTCCGCCCCGGCAGTGGCCGGCCGATCGACGCGAACGTCTTGCGGCCCATGATGACAGGCCGCCCCATCGTGATCGCCTTCAGGCGTTTAAGATCGGACCTGAGATGCCACGGCATTGCATTATCGAGGCCGATGACGCCGTTCTCCGCCACGGCAACGACAAAGACGATCTGCGGAGATGACGTCCCGGACGGCGGCGCTGTCACACCGCGACCTCGGCCTTGATATGCGGATGCGGATCGTAGTTCTCGAGTTTGAAGTCCTCGTAGCGGAACGAGAAGATGTCCTTCACATCGGGATTGATTGTCATGGTCGGCAGCGGACGCGTCGGGCGTGTCAGTTGCAGCCGTGCCTGATCGAGATGATTGAGGTATAGATGCGTATCGCCGAACGAATGCACGAAGTCTCCGGGCTTCAGTCCGGTCACCTGTGCCACCATCATCGTGAGCAGGGCGTAGGACGCGATATTGAACGGCACGCCGAGGAACACATCGGCTGAGCGCTGGTAGAGCTGGCACGAGAGCTTGCCGTTCGCGACATAGAACTGGAACAGGCAGTGGCATGGCGGCAACGCCATCTTGTCGACTTCGGCCGGATTCCACGCGCTGACGATCAGCCTGCGCGAGTCCGGATTTTTCCGGATCATCTCGATCACATTGGAAATCTGGTCGATCGTGCCGCCATCCGGCGCGGGCCATGAGCGCCACTGCGAGCCATAAACCGGGCCGAGATTGCCGTTCTCGTCAGCCCACTCGTCCCAAATGCGAACGCCGTTGTCGTTCAGGTATTTGATGTTGGTGTCACCCGCAAGAAACCACAGCAGTTCGTGGACGATCGACTTCAGATGAAGCTTCTTGGTTGTCAGCAGCGGGAAACCCGATGCCAGATTGAACCGCATCTGATGGCCGAAGATCGACAGCGTCCCGGTGCCGGTGCGGTCGGTCTTTTCCGCGCCGTCGCTGAGGATGCGTTCGAGCAGGTCGTGATACTGGTTCATGGGACCTATTTAGCCTGACGCGTGCCGCGATTCGATTTCGGCCGGGCAATTATACCCTGAAAAGTAGCCGCCCGCGGCGAACGCGCATGATCTGGAAAAGCGGGAACCGGTTTTCCGGAAGATCATGCCCCAAATGACAAAAGACAAGGGGCGGAACTCACGTCCCGCCCCTGCCAAACCCGTTCGTTTTCAACAATATCAGTTCGAAAGTGGCTTCAGCACGCCCGACCATTTGGTGATTTCGCTGTCGACGAGGGTCTTCAGCGATTCCGGGGTGCGCTCTGCCGGCTTCGGAATGACGCTGCCGAGGTCGAGCAGACGCTTCTTTACGCCTTCGTCATCCAGTGCCTTGACCAGTGCGGCGTTGAGCTTGGCAACGATCGGCGCCGGCGTGCCTTTCGGCGCGAAGATCGCGTTCCAGGCCTGCGCCTGATATTCGGGCAGCCCAGCTTCCGCGGTGGTCGGAACGTCAGGCAGCGAGGGATTGCGCTCAGGGGTCGCCACGGCATAGGCCTTGATCGTGCCGCCCTTGACCTGCGGAACGGCGTTGACGATCTGGTCGCACATGTAATCGACCTGGCCACCAACCAGCGCATTCATGGCCGGACCGGTGCCGTTGAACGGAACGCCCGTCGGGGAAATCTTCAGCACCGCGTCCAGAAGCTGGCACGAGGAGTAGGACACCGAACCGACACCCGCATGAGCCTCATTGAGCTTGTCGGTGTTGGCCTTCAGATAGGCCACGAATTCCTTGAGGTCCTTTGCCGGGAAATCCTTGCGCGCGAGGATCAGGATCGGCGTGCCGGCGATCAGTCCGACGGGCTCGAAGTCCTTCGAAGGATGATAGGCCAGCTTCGGATAGAGCGGCACAGAAGCGGCGTGCGTGCCCATATGGCCGGTGATGAGGGTGTAGCCATCCGGCGCGGCCTTGGCGGCGCGCGCGGACGCCGTGGTGCCACCGGCACCGACCACGTTTTCGATGATGATCGACTGGCCGAGCGTCTGCTGCATATGACCGGTCACGATGCGCGCGATGACATCGGTCGGACCGCCCGCCGCGAACGGCACGATCATCGTGATGTTGCGGGTCGGATAATCCTGCGCCTGAGCTGCGCCGACGGCAACGCCGACCGCGGCCAGCGCGGAAAACCCGCACGTCGCGAGCATACGCTTAAGCAAATTCATTGGGCTCTCCCGAGTATTTTGATGAAATTCGGCCCGGCAGTCTGAGCACCACCGGGCCGGATATGTCTATTCAACTTGCAGCCAAGACAAAGGGAAGAGGCGCGGCGCAACGCCGCACCTCGTTACCCTTAGTTCTCGGACTCGACGAAGACCTCGTCGCGCTTCTTGCGAAGTGCGGGCAGCAGCGAGAGGATCAGCAGGAACGCTGCGATCGCCATCAGGGTCGCAGACAGCGGCCGGGTCAGGAAGACCGACCAGTCACCGCGCGAGATCAGCAGCGCACGGCGAAGATTCTCTTCCATCAACGGGCCAAGCACCATGCCGAGCAGCAGCGGCGCGGGTTCAAAGTCATGCTTCACCAGCCAGTAGCCGACGAGACCGAAAGCGGCTGTCAGAACCACGTCCATCGGCGCGTTGTTCACCGAGTAGATGCCGATCGCGCAGAAGATGACGATGCACGGGAACAGCAGCCGGTAAGGCACCCGCAGCAATCGCACCCAGATGCCGACCAGCGGCAGGTTGATGACCAGCAGCATCAGGTTGCCGATCCACATCGAGGCAATCATGCCCCAGACCAGTTCGGGCTGCTTCTGCATCACCTGAGGACCGGGAACGATGCCATGAATGGTCATCGCGCCGACCATCAGCGCCATCACCGCGTTGGGCGGAATGCCGAGGGTGAGCAGCGGAATGAACGAGGTCTGCGCCGCGGCATTATTTGCGCTTTCCGGCGCCGCGACGCCTTCGATCGCACCGCGGCCGAAGCGCTGAGGATGCTTCGAAATCTTCTTCTCGAACGTGTAGGCCGCAAACGACGCGATCACCGCGCCGCCGCCGGGCAGAATGCCGAGGATCGATCCGAGGATCGTTCCGCGCACGATGGCCGGCGCCGAATCCTTCAAATCCTTCTTGGTCGGCATCAGACCCGAGATCTTCTGCTGCACCAGTTCACGGTCCATCGACGCGCCGTGATCGAGATTGCGGATGATCTCGGCGAAACCGAACAGACCCATCGCCACGGTCGCGAAACCAAGACCGTCGGCAAGTTCCGGAATGTTGAACGACATGCGCGACGCGCCGGTCTCGATGTCGGAGCCGACCATCGACAGCAGCACGCCGAAGGCAATCATCGCGATGGCCTTGAGCACTGAGCCCTTCGCCAGCACGACGGCGAAGATCAGGCCGAGCACCATCAGCGAGAAATACTCGGCAGGACCGAATGCCAGTGCGAGCTTGGTCAGCGGCGCGCCCAGCAATGCGATCAGAAAGGTTGCAATGCAGCCCGCGAAGAACGAGCCGATCGCGGCGATCGCCAGCGCCGGGCCGGCGCGGCCTTGCTTGGCCATCTGGAAGCCGTCGAGCGCCGTCACAACCGAGCCGGCTTCGCCGGGAATGTTGACCAGGATCGACGTGGTCGAACCGCCGTACTGCGCACCGTAATAAATGCCGGCGAGCATGATGAGCGCGCCGACCGGCGGCAATCCGAACGTGATCGGCAGCAGCATCGCCACAGTAGCAATGGTGCCGATTCCGGGCAGCACGCCGACCAGCGTACCGACCAGCGCGCCGATCAGACAGAGACCAAGATTGATGGGTGAGAACGCAACGCCGAAGCCGAGCGCGAGATTTGCAAAAACATCCATGACGGCCTCAGCGCAGAATGCGTGGGAAGAGATCGAGCGGAAGCCCGAGTGCATACGGGAACAGCAGAGCACAGCCGATCGTCAGGCATATTCCGACTATGACGGCTTCCTTCCACCGCGTCTCGTCGCTTCCCATCGCAGCGATCAGGAAGCTCACGAATGCAGAAACAATCAGACCGAGCGGACGAATTGCGACAGCGAAAGCCAGGATCGATAACGTCACGAAGACAGGGCCGCGAATGCCGTAGCGTTGCAACTGCGGGCCCTCGACTAAAAAGCCGGTAAGGGCAACACCAGCACCGAGCGCCAGAAGGAGATAAGCGAACATGCGCGGCGCGGTGCCGGGACCGAATGAAAATCCCCGCATCCCCGCCAGATCGCTCGATGCCCACAGGGCGAACAGCGCGATCGCCATCAGCGCCAGGCCGCCGTAGAAGTCCTGTGGTCCTTTGATAAGCCCCGGCGCGGGTTTTCCCGCAGCGCTATCTGGCGCTTCACTCATCGTCATCCCCCTTAAGTCACGGGCTTGAGCCCGGTCTATTCTTGTCGGGCAGGCTGTCCCCTGCGCACTTTGCTTATCGATTTTCGTCAGACGACGCCAGCAAAACCGAGAATGCCACCCACAATCAGCATCCACAGTGGGTTGAGCCGGGTTGCCAATGCAAGCACCCCGGCGCCGATAATAAGGGCGGCCCCGACCCATGTGCTGCCGGTGGTTAATGCGAGAATGAAGCCGCTGGCGCACATCAGCCCGATCGAGATTGGAACCAGCGCAGCCTGCAGGATCGCAGGCCAGATCGATTGGCTCGACCGCGTCAGCATGTTGCTGACGAAATAGGCAAAGACCGCGGACGGACCGCACATGGCGAATGTGGCGACCAGTGCGCCCGCGATGCCGGCCACATGGTATCCAATCAACGTCACGATCAGGACATTCGGCCCCGGCGATAATTGCGAGATCGCAAACATGTCCGCGAACTGCGCATTCGACATCCAGTGCTGCACGTCGACAGCGACCCGATGCATTTCCGGAATCGTGGAATTGGCGCCGCCGATCGCGAGCAGCGACATCAGACCGAACGTCCACGCCATCGTCAGAAGCGTACCGCTAGGCGAACTCACGATGACGCCCTCCTTCGCATCAGGAACGTCACGACAACGCTGAGCGGGATCGCTGTCAGCAGAACCGCCACCAGCGGCAACCGCAATACCCCGATCGCTATGAAAACGGCGACGAGCAGCGCAAGCGCGATGGGATCGCGCTTTTTCAGCAACGGCAACATCATGCGCAGGATAACCGCAAGGAAGAGTCCGACCGCAGCGCAGGACACGCCCGCCAGTGTGCGCTGCAACGCCGGAATCTCTCCATAGCGCGCGTAGATTGCGGCCAGCACCGTCACAATCACCACCGGCGGTCCGACCAGCCCAAAGAAAGCGGCAATGCTTCCCGGGATTCCGCGAAAGCGAGCGCCGAACACCACGGACAGATTGACGATGTTAGGACCCGGCAGGAAATGACAGAGCGCGAACGCTTCGTTGAATTCTTCAGGCGTCATCCAGCGATGCTGCTCGACGATGGCGCGGCGCGCCCACACCAGTACCCCGCCGAAGCCCGCAAGCGACATCTTGGCGAACGCCACGAACAGTTCGAGCAGTCCCGGCCGCTCCGGCGCGAAAGCATCAGGGGTCTGGGGAATCGCGGGAGCGGTCTCTTGAGACATGGCCCGATTTAGAATGGCCGCAGGCGGCGGCCAAACGATATTCCGGTGCGGGGCGCATGCGCTGGACGCGGATCAGGCGAAGTGCGCAACCTTGCCTTCCGTCCTGAAACCGTCCGCGCGCGCCATCCCGAAAGTGGAAACAAGGCCTTTTGTCGTTAGGGTTTGCCCCCTATATTGAGGGAGCCGGTTCGCCGGCTATGGAAATAAATGGCCGTCGTAATAAACCATTCGGACCCGGGGGCAGCACCCGGCGCCTCCACCAAAGCCCGGATTTCCCGACCAAAGGGCGGGTTTCGGCGGGGGCGAAACAGGATCGACGAGGGCGTAAAGGGCTCGCTTTTTCCCGGTATGGTTCCGCCGTTATCGGGCTATGCAATAGTTGCAAACGACAACTATGCTCCGGTTGCTCAGGCTGCGTAACGCAGTTTGAAAAACCAAGTCTAAAGTCCTAGGGGATTAAGCCCCTCTAGGCGGGGTTCGGAGGCACCTGGCAACAGAAGCCTCCACTTTCATCTTGTTGCATTGAATTTGTCAGGCGGATGCGTTGCGGCGCATGAGAATATCTGCGATCTGCCAAGCGCAGGTGCTGACCTGCGGGCCATGACCGGATAGCATGGATCGAATTTGCGAGTCGGAACGTTCACGTCTGACGACCTGAAGTTCGACCAGCTACCTTTCGACAGGACTACATTGATGGCGACCGATCATATTCGTTACGACGTTCTCGCGCGCGACGCCTTGCGCGGCGTGCTGAAGCATGTGCTCGCGGACGCTGCCGAGCATGGACTGCCTGGCGAACATCATTTCTACATCACGTTCCTGTCCAAGGCCGAAGGCGTGAAGATTTCCCCGCGCCTGCTGTCGCAGTATCCGCAGGAAATGACCGTCATACTTCAGCACCAGTTCTGGGATCTGGTCGTCACCGATGACCGCTTCGAGGTTGGACTGTCGTTCAACGGAATTCCCGAGCGCCTGGTCATTCCGTTCAGCGCGATCAAGAGCTTCTTCGATCCGTCGGTGCAGTTCGGCTTGCAGTTCGAGCCCGTTGAGGCGGCCGACGCGGCGGCCGACGCGCCCACCGTGGAGACGCTGCCGGTCGCGGCTGCACCCGAAGCCCCTGCTGAAACGGACGGCGAGCCTGTCAAGCAGGGCGAAGGCGCCGAGGTCGTGCGGCTCGATCGCTTCCGCAAGAAGTAATCCGGCGCGCCCTCACCTCACGCCATCTTGAAGCTTTTCTAAATTCGGACACGCGTTTCCGCACATGCGGAGGCGCGCGGCGGTTGCGTCGATCGGTTGCGAAGTCCTACACTTCGGCATCCCCAAAAACGCACCGGAAAAGCATCATGGCCGCCCAGAAGAAGACAACGCGCACCGAAACCGACACGTTCGGACCGATCGAAGTGCCGGCGGACCACTATTGGGGCGCACAGACCGAACGCTCGAAGCACAACTTTAAGATCGGCAATGAGCGGATGCCGATGCCGATCGTCCGCGCACTGGCGATGGTGAAACTGGCATCGGCACAGACCAATCTTGAGCTTGGCCTGCTCGACCAGCGCCGCGCACGCGCCATCGTCCGCGCGGCTCGGGAAGTCATCGACGGCAAGCTCGATGACAACTTCCCGCTGGTGGTCTGGCAAACCGGCTCGGGCACGCAGACCAACATGAACCTCAACGAGGTGATCGCCAATCGCGCCAGCGAATTGCTCGGCGGCGAGCCCGGCACCAAGAAGCCGGTGCATCCGAACGATCACGTCAACATGAGCCAGTCGTCGAACGACTCGTTTCCGACCGCGATGCATATCGCCGCCGCCGAGCGCATAACCCACGACCTCATCCCCGCACTGACTATCCTGCTGAAAGCGCTGCGCCAGAAAGAGAAAGCCTTCGCCAAGATCGTCAAGATCGGCCGCACCCATACACAGGACGCGACGCCACTGACGCTTGGCCAGGAATTCTCCGGTTACGCCGCGCAGGTCGAGAGCGGCATCGCACGCATCCGCGCCGCCGCGAAGGATCTCTACCCGCTGGCGCAGGGCGGAACGGCGGTGGGGACCGGCCTTAACTCCAAGCCGCGGTTTGCCAAACTGTTCGCCAAACAGGTCGCCTCGCTCACCAAGCTGCCGTTCACCAGCGCGCAGAACAAGTTCGAGGCTCTGGCGTCGAACGACGCTTATGTATTCGTGCACGGCGCGATCAATTCCATGGCGACCGGCCTCTTCAAGATCGCCAACGACATCCGGCTGCTCGGCTCTGGGCCGCGCTCCGGGCTCGGCGAACTGATTCTGCCCGAAAACGAACCGGGATCATCGATCATGCCCGGCAAGGTCAACCCGACTCAGTGCGAGGCAATGACCATGGTGTGTTGCCAGATCTTCGGCAATCAAACGGCGATCACCGTCGCCGGCAGCCAGGGCCACTTCGAACTCAACGTTTACAAGCCCGTGCTGGCGCATTGCATGCTGCAATCGATCCAGTTGATGGCCGATGTGACGCGTTCGTTCACCGAACATTGCGTCGTCGGCATCCGCGCCGACGAAAAGCGCATCGATGAGTTGATGCGGCGCTCGCTGATGCTGGTGACGGCGCTGGCGCCGAAGATCGGCTACGACAATGCTGCAAAGGTCGCGAAAACTGCTCACGCGCGCGGCACGACGCTAAAGGAAGAAGCAGTGCGTCTCGGCTTCGTTTCGGAGGCAGAATTCGATCGGCTCGTAAAGCCCGACAAGATGACGCACCCCGGTTAGAGCACGTTTCACTTACATTAACTCGCTGTAACGTTCGGACATCTCGTCGCACCTTCTAAAGTCCTACGCCGATTGGCTACCATCTCCTACTTATCGCATGCTAACTTTTGGGGGCTGCCGCACTGCACGTGCACCAAAACGAACAACTTTTAAACGGACTCGTGTGAGCAGCCTGCTCGGATGAGTCGCAGGACAGAACAAACCGCGCCGTTGCATGCCGCGCCTTTGTTGAACCTGTCCTGAAATAAAGGAGGCGTCATGGGCGACCTGGTCAACCTGAAACAAATCAAAAAGCGCATTGCGCGCGAACAAGCAGACAAGCAGGCGGAGACCAATCGCATTCGCTTCGGCCGCACCAAGGGCGAGCGCAGCCGCGACGAACAGCAGGCGCAGCGCGCCAGCGACATCCTCGATCACCACCGCATCGATGATGGGACGCCGGCATGAAATCCCCCGTCGTCAAAAGATCGATCGTCGTCGCCGGCCACAAGACCAGCGTCAGCCTCGAAGAAGCCTTCTGGAATGGCATGAAGGAAATTGCATCGGTGCGGAACCTGACGCTGTCGGAACTCGTCGGTGAGATCGACGGCGGCCGGCAGCAGGGGAACCTGTCCTCCGCAATCCGTCTGTTCGTGCTGGATTACTTCCGCTCGCGGGCAATGCCTTCAGCGGGGAACGGCAGCAGCCGGATGCAGGCGGAAGATTCGCATCCGTAGTTTTGCGCACGGCCCAGCTACGATCCTGACTCCGTCATAGGTTTTCGCACGAATACCGCAGGTAACTGGTTTCAGTTACTATGTACCCGTGTCTCGAACCACATACCGTTTCGAGACCGGCTGCGGGGGCGGCCATTACAGTTTTCGCGGCAGCGATCTGTATTCTGACCCCGCGCAGTCCCGAGCGAACATCGGACCCAATGTGCCAGAGTTCCTCTGCGGCGAGACAGCGCCTCGCCGCGTGCGGACGCTTGGCCGAAGCGGAGGAAACTTCGATGCAGGACGACACGACGATGCCGGATGCGGATGCTGCGGACAACATCCGGACCCGGGGCGTGAAAGAATTCGCGGTGGTCAAGCGATCCGTCGTGGTTGGCGGCCACAAGACCAGTGTCAGCCTTGAAGACGCATTCTGGACCAGCCTGAAGGACATTGCGACACGGCGCGGCCTGCCGCTATCGACCCAGATCGACGCCATCGATCGCACCCGCAAGACCAGCAACCTGTCGTCCGCGATTCGATTGTTCGTGCTGGATCACTTCCGCGCGCGTGCCGTCACATCAGTCTTCATCGGCGAACGGCAACCATCGCCGAGCATCGCGCCGACAAGCTAGAAATCGAATCAGAACGTCCCGGCGGGCGCCTGAGTCGCCGGCCGCTGCTTCGGCAGCCGCATGGCACCCGGCGCAGGTTTGATGTCGATCGGCGGCGGCAATGGCTGCACCAGCGGCCCTCCGCTCGGCGCGGGAGCAGGTTGCGGGACCGGCTGGACAGCCACAGGCGGCGCAGCAGGCGGCCGCGGAGACGCGGCCTTTGTGCCGGAATTCTTTCGCCGCGGATCGCGAGTCGGAATCTTCACTTCCGACGGTGGAAGCGGCTCCGCCTTCGGCAACTCCTCCTCCCACAGTTCGTCGGGTTCAAGCCCCGGCCCGACGCCACGCTCGAGTTGATCGAGTCGCCGCGTTTCGCGATCGATCGCACGCATGCCGAGCCAGGAGGATAGCGCAGCAACGTCGACGGCACGCACCAGCCGGTCCGGCGAACCATTCAGGTCAACGCGAATTTCGGGACGGCCCTGTATCGGGCGCGTGGTGACTGGCGACATCACCGCGCGGATGTCGGCCTGATCCGCCAGCAGGTCGTATCCACCGGCAATTGCGACGCGGGCGCGCGCAGCGCCCAGCGTCGCCGCTTCGATCCGCAAGCGGCCATCCTTGATGGTGAAGGGAATCTGCGCCGACGGAACCTTCAACGCACCCGCCGCCAACACAGGCTCGACGATCTCCTTTAGCTTGAGATCGTCGGTGGCCTGCCCGCCGTCGCTGGCGCGAACGGCCACCTCGAACGCACGTGGATCGAGTCCGGCGATTCGCGCATCGGTCAGCGTCAGAGTGCCAGCGCCCGAGAGCGCACCGGTCAATCCGGCGGCGCTGCGCCCTGCCCCGGCCAGTGTCATTTGCAGCGCAACCTTCCCGTCCGGCACCGCAAGGCCGCGGTAGCGAAGCGCCGCGCCATCGACGCCGGTCAACTGCACCCGCGCATTGAACGATGTTCCCTGACCGGTTCCCTGCGCGGCCTGACGCGCATCGAGATCGATCACTGCTTCACCGCCGCCGATGCTCGCTTTGACATTCTCCAGCACGAGGGATTGTCCGTCGCCCTTGATCGCGCCGCTGACAGGACGCAACTCTCCGCCTCCGGGCAACACCCCGCTCAAGGCCTGAAACGCGAGACGTCCGCGCCAGCCGCGCAACCATCCCCGGCCGAGCGGCGCCGAGGCATCACGTCCCATAGCTCCGAATGCGACGCCGGTGACCGCCGCAAGATCGAGCGTGTCGAGACCAAGCTCACCATCGACGCCGATCTCGTCACCGCGCGTCAACACGAGCCGTCCGCGGATCCGCGACCCGCCCACGGTGGTGTCGAGATCGTCGAAGGTGAAGACGTTACCCGCGACACCAAGACGCGACGACAGCGAAACGCCTGGCGCTGGCATGCTCCCACGTTGCAGATCGAATAGCGCGGCGAGATCGGCGCGGCGCACCGCGACGGTCAACGCGGCCGTCGATTGGTCCGCCCATGGATTGCCGGTGCCTTGAATGTCGCCATCGACGCCCGCCCCGGTCAGCTTGGCTTTCAATTGCAGCGGCGAACCCCAGACGCCGGCGACCGACGATTCAAATTGCGCGGGGCCATCACCCGGCGAAATGATCCGGTCCAGGCCGAGCGATGCCACGATGGTTGAAGTCTGGTTCGCCGTCAGGCTGGTTTCCAGATTGAATGGGTTGCCTCGCAAAGCCGCAAGATCAAGCCCGCGCGCGAGATCGATATTCGGAGATCCCTTTAGCGTGATCGTCCCCTTGAGCTGCGGCGCTTCCAGATTGAACACAGCTTCCGCATCGGTGCGGCCGGAGCGGTCCTTCGCCTTGCCAAGTGTGGCGGCCACCAGCATCACCGCGGATCCGGGCTCTTTCGGAACCGCTGCCAGTCGCTCCGCAAGCGCGGGGGCAAACGGGGAGAGAAGGCTTCCGACACGCTCCAGCGATGACGCCGATGCGTACAGGCCAAGCTTGCCGCCGCCCTCGGTGCGATCGAACGATCCAGTCCCGCTGACGGCGAAATCACTGCTCGTGTTGCCGATCTCCACACGATCAAGCGTGAATTTTGTGGGACTGTAACTCAGACTGACAGCGACCGGGCGAACCGTCTCTCCCGCGAGCACGGCGCTCTCGGCATTGAGCGCGACTTGCCCTTCGTCCGGCCATCCGGATTGCGGACCGGCCAGTGCACCTGCAAGCGACGACATCGCGTCGAGATCGAGGCTCGCCGTATTCAGCGCAGCCTCGATCCGCGTCTTGCCGTTGGCGACATTCAACAGCGCGACGCGGCCCTCCATCGTGCCGCCATTGACGTCGGCCTTGATACCGTCCAGCGCGACCCGATCCGCCGCAAGCGTCGCATCGCCGCGCAGGCGCAGCGGCTTCTGATTGCGATACGTGGTGTCGCTGCGGCCCTGTAACCACGCAGCCAGCACATCGGGATCGGACGATTCAATATTGATCGGCCCCGTGAACCGGGCCGACGCTCCCGGCTGCGCAACTGTGCCGTTTGCCGAGACACGGGTCGCGCCCGGCGCGCGCAGCTCGAACTTTCCGACGGTCCACGCCTGCTCATCGCCACGCAGTTCGATGGCAATATTCTGGAGTGGCCGCCCGCCGAGCGCGATCTGATCGGCACTGGCTTCGATTTGCGCGGGAAGCGGCATCACCGGCAGCGACGTGACCAGCGTCCGCAGCGCAGGAAGCAATCGCAGCGGCTCGGCGCTCGCTGCACCTCGGATCAACAGACGGTCTGCATCGAGTTGCCGCGCCGACAGCGCGAGACGCAGCAACGGCGACGCCCCGAAGCGAATTTCCCCGCCGCCTGTCAGCCGCAGTGCATTGTCTTCCTGGCCATAAGCCGCTTCGACCCGCTCGAACGTTGCCGACGACGGACTGGCTTTCACCCGCGATGTCATCCGCCACGGCTGTCCGGGCACCGCGGATTTGGCATCGGACGGCCGCGCCAGTGTCAGGCCACCTTCGAAATTCGGCACGGCATTGTCGAACGTCAGCACGCCATCGAGATCGGCCAGTAGCGGCCGCTCACCCGGCTCGGCGACAAAGCGCACACGCGTACCCTTGCCGTCACTGCTCTGACCCGACGAGATGCGGAACGGCGTCCGCGCACCGAGCAGCGTGAACGATCCATCTCCGCGCAGGCTGCTGGCCAGTGCGCGCACATCGCCGCTGAATTTGAGATCGTCGATCCGCAGCGTCTTGCCGCTGGACGCATCGTGCAGCGCGATCCGCCCGGCGACGTTCATCCGGTCGATGGCGAGCGAGCCGAGATTGAAGCGGCCCGCGGTGGCGGGCCATTCGAAGCGGCCTTGACGATCGAGGCCGAGATCCAGCGCGAAATCCTCCAGCGACAGTTCGCTGGCCCGCCATTCGCCCCGCATCAGTGCGCCCAAACTGAACTCGACGTCGAGCTTGCCGGCCCGGACCCTGGCAGGATCGCTGTCGCCGCCGATGGCGACCGATCGCAGCCGCAGCGTCGGCGTCGGCAGCAGCAGGGCGTCCAGTTTGCCGCCGACGCGCACCGGCGCACCCACAATACGGGATGCTTCCGTCTCGAATTGCGAGCGGAACTGGTTCCAGTCGACGAAATACGGGCCGACCAGCGCCACAATCAGCGCAAGGATGAAAGCGATGGCCAGTCCGAGCAGCGTGGTCTGCAAGGTCTTTCCTCAGTGGGATCGGACACCGGATGGCACGAATATTGAACCTGTGTGTGGGTTAGAATACTAAGTTTAACAGGCTCCGTTCACAACCCTGTAACCCAGTGGGGAAAATGTCCGAAAAAATTGCGCGGCCCGCGGAAAGAACAGGCGCTTCGCCCGAGGCGATCATGTCGCATTACGACATGGGCAATGACTTTTTCCGGCTCGTGCTTGATCCGGAGATGATTTACTCGTGCGCGCTGTTCGAGGACGGCGACGATCTAGTCACGGCACAGCGCCGCAAACTCGATCACCATATCGAAGCCGCCGGTGCAGCGAACGCCGCGCGGGTTCTCGACATCGGCTGCGGATGGGGCGCGATGCTCCGTCGGCTGGTCGACCATGCCGGTGTCGCCCATGCGGTCGGGCTGACGCTCAGCCCGTCCCAGGCCGCCTGGATCCGCGACGGCAAGAATCCAAAAATCGAAGTGCTGGAGCAGGACTGGCGCGACCACAAGCCTGAACGCCGATACGACGCCATCATTTCGGTCGGTGCGTTCGAGCATTTCGTCCAGAAAGGACTCGACCCCGCAGCCAAGCTCAAATCCTATCGCGAATTTTTCGCGTACTGCGACAGCGTGCTGGCGATCAACGGAAAAGTGTCGCTGCAAACCATCGCCTATTCCGAACGGACCAAGGTTCAGCCGCTGCTAGACAAGACCTTCCCGGAAAGCGATCTGCCGCTGGAATGGGAGCCGATCGCGGCCGCCGAAGGCACGTTCAGTCTGATCGCCGCGCGCAACGACGCCGATCACTATTACCGGACGCTGGTACTGTGGGAACAGAACCTGCTCGCCAACTACGATAAAGCGGTCGAGCTTGTCGGCAAGTCGCATACCGACGAATTCCGCCGCTACCTGCGCATGTCGGCCGGCGGCTTCCGGGCCGGGATGGTCAGCCTGATGCGTTACAGTTTCCGGAAGAAGTACTGATCGCCGGCTTCATCCGAAGGCGACGCTGATACTGCCGAGCGGAATACCCGAGACTGTCGTGGTCCACGTCTCACCCGGCTTGATGGGCAGCGCACGCGTCAGCGTTCCCGTTGTGACGATTTCTCCCGCCGCGAGGCCCGGGTTCACGTCATCCTTTGACAGCACATCGACGAAATGGCGCAAGGCCGACAGTGGGCCGCCAAGCACATTACGCGCATGGCCACGATCCACGACATTGCCATTACAGGCGAGTTCGACGTCGAAATCCGAAAGCTGCTTCATCCATGCCTCGGCGTTGCCGGACACCGGATGCCGCTCGCCGATGAGCATTGCGCCGTGCAGGCCGAAGGCGGCTACCGTATCGGACGCGGCAAACTTCCAGTCGGGATAGATCGATTGCACGATCTCGTAACCGAGCGCCACCCAGCCGATACAGGACAGCAGGCCGCGCTCGTCCATCGCAGCATCAGGCACAGCCGACAAACCGAAGACGATTTCAGGTTCGATCCGCGGGTCGGTCAGTTCCGCAAGAGAGGCTAACCCGCCGGTGTCGCTCAGGTTGCGAATGGTGCGGTCGTACATGTAGCCCCAGATCGGGCGGCTCACATTGTACTGCGCCCAGATCGTGCTGTTGGTGAAACCGATCTTACGGCCCAGTACCTTTTCGCCTCGCGCCTCGCGCATCTGCCGGACGATCGGCGTGACCTTGTAGGCCTCGTCCAGACTGAAGGCCGGATCGCGCGACGAGAACGGCGAAATCTGCCGACCCTGACCGAGTACCGACAACGCCTCGGCAGCGACGCTCTTCGCATCCAGGGCTATGGTCCCGGTCATGACGGCAGAATCTTGCCGGGGTTCAGAATGTTGTGCGGATCGAGCGCGGCTTTGAGCGCGCGCATCGCCTGCACGGCTTCGGGCCCGAGTTCTGTTTCCAGATACTGCTGCTTGCCCTGCCCGATGCCATGTTCGCCGGTGCAGGTGCCGCCCATGGCCAGAGCCCGCTCGACCAGACGATGCAGAAATCCATCCGCGCGCTGCATTTCGTCGGGGTCGCTGACATCGACCAGCATCGAGCAATGAAAATTGCCGTCACCGACATGACCGACGATCGGCGAGATCAAGCCGACCGTTTCGAGATCCTTCTCTGTTTCGACCACGCATTCGGCCAGCCGGGAGATCGGCACGCAAACATCCGTCGCCACCGCCTGCGCACCGGGGCGAAGCCCGCGCACGGCCCAGTAGGCGTCATGCCGCGCCTGCCACAGCCGGGTGCGGTCCTCCGGGCGTGTCGCCCATTCGAATCCACCGCCACCGCATTCCTTCGCGATCTCACCGAACATTGCTGACTGCTCGGCCACGTCGGCTTCGGTGCCGTGGAATTCCAGCAGCAGCAGCGGCGTCTCAGGCAAGGTTAGCTTTGAATACGCGTTGCAGGCCTTCACCTGCGCGGCGTTCAACAGTTCGATCCGCGCCACAGGAATTCCGGTCTGGATAGCGAGAATGGTGGCGTCGCACGCGCCCTTGACCGTCTCGAACGAGCAGGCACCGGCGGCGATACTTTGGGGAATGCCGCGCAGCTTGAGTGTAATCTCGGAAATGATGCCGAGCGTGCCCTCCGCACCGATAAACAGGTGAGTGAGATCGTAGCCCGCCGAAGATTTCTTGGCGCGCGTGCCGGTGGTGATGATCTCGCCGTCGGCACGCACGATCTTCAGTGCCAGAATATTGTCCTTCATGGTGCCGTAGCGCACGGCGTTGGTGCCCGACGCGCGGGTCGATGCCATACCGCCGATCGATGCGTCGGCACCGGGATCGATCGGGAAAAACAGACCCTGATCGCGCAGATGTTCGTTGAGCGCCTTGCGCGTCACACCCGGCTCGATCACGCAATCGAGATCGTCAGCATGCACCGCAAGAATGCGATTCATCTCCCGCAGATCGATGCAGACGCCGCCGGCTGGCGCGTTGACCTGCCCTTCCAGCGAGGTGCCGGTGCCGAACGGGATCACCGGAACGCGGTGCTTCGCGCAGATCCGCACCACATCCTGGATGTCTTCCGTGGTCCGCGCCATCACCACCGCATCCGGCGGCTGCATCGGCAACCAGGTGGTGGTATGGGCATGCTGCTCGCGCACCGCCTGCGACGTGATCAGATTATTGCCGAACCGCGCGGCAAGCGCTTCGATGGCGCCGGAGAGCGCGGATGCTGCGGGACGTGTCAGGGCTGCGTTGGAAAAGGCCACGGTCGCTCGTTTCTTCTTTTGATCCGGTTATGGCGCGGACCGTGGCAAAGGATATATAGCGGGTCAAGAGAGAGGGCCGACGCCAACCGGGAATTGAGATGACTTCAAGCATGCCTCAGAAAAACAATGCGCCGCAACATATCGCTGCGCCGTTCCTGACCACGGTGATGCAGGTCGAGCCGCAATGGATCGATTACAACGGCCATCTCAACATGGCTTACTACAATGTGCTGTTCGACCGCGGCATCGATCAGATGTGGCTCGAACTCGGTATCGGCCCCGACTACATGAAGACACGTCACGGATCGACTTTCACCGCCGAAGCGCATGTACGATACCTGCGCGAGGTGCATCTGGGCGATCCGGTGCAGGTGTCGGTTTATCTGATCGAAGCGGACGACAAGCGTATCCACACCTTCGAGGAGCTACGCCATGCGACTGAAGGCTGGCTCTCGGCAACGTCCGAAAACATGACGCTTCATGTGGACATCAACGCACGCAAAACCGCGCCATTTCCCGCTGACATCGCTGCGCGCATCCGCGACGTCGTCACGGCGCATGGCACTGTCGCACGGCCCGATGGCATTGGCCGGCGCATCACCATGCCGGCCAAATGACGCCACCGCGCCGCTGTCTGTCGTCACATCACGGACCGCTGCTGCGGCGGGCAAGGCCCACCACCGCCGAGATCACGAACAGGATCAGGGCAACGAAGAAAACAATCTTGGCAAGCTCGATCGACGCGCCCGCGATGCCGCCAAAGCCCAAAAGAGCCGCGACCAGCGCGATAATCAGAAATGTAACCACCCAACTCATCATGACACGCTCCTGCGTTTCGTTCGGGGAGCGGCGAGCGCTCCTGCTGCAAAACCAATCCGCCAGACGCGCCCGGGTTCCAGCCCGGTGCCATTGCTTGGAAGGTCAAAAAATCCAGCCGAAATGGAACAAAAATGGGCGGGACAGCCTCCGCGCCGGCCCGTTTGCGGGGAAATCAACGGTGTCAGGCGAGCCCAATCATGCCTATATGTCCCCGTACCCTGATATGAAGCCTCCCCTTTCGGGCGTCGCGATGCCATCGTGACGGCAAAGACGAATCGCATGACCGAACCGAACAAGCTGCCGCCGTCAGACCTGTCCCGCGACGTGCCGAGCCACCAGCCTGCCGCTGGCGGAATCGCTGCGCGGGCGCGCGCGTCGGCTGCACCGCAATATCTGAGCGCGCTCAATCCCGAGCAGCGGGAGGCCGTGGAAACGCTCGACGGGCCAGTCCTCGTTCTGGCCGGTGCGGGCACCGGCAAAACGCGGGTCCTGACGTCGCGTATTGCGCATATTCTCTCGACCGGCCGCGCACGGCCGCACGAAATCCTCTCCGTCACCTTCACCAACAAGGCGGCGCGCGAGATGAAGCACCGCCTCGGCCAGATGCTCGGCCAGGCGGTGGAGGGCATGCCGTGGCTCGGCACGTTCCATTCCATCGGCGGACGCATCCTGCGCTATCACGCCGAATTGGTGCAGTTGAAATCCAATTTCACCGTGCTCGATGTCGACGACCAGATCCGTCTGCTGAAGCAATTGCTGCAAGCCGAGAACATCGACGACAAGCGCTGGCCCGCACGCATGCTGGCCGGACTGATCGACGGCTGGAAAAACCGCGGGCTGACGCCATCGCAGGTGCCAGCCGGTGAAGCCGCCGTGTTCGGCAACGGCAAGGGCGGCAAGCTTTACGCGAGCTATCAGGAGCGGCTGAAGATTCTCAATGCCGCGGACTTCGGCGATCTGCTGCTGGAGAACATCCGCCTGTTCCGCGAGCACCCCGACGTGCTGCGGCAGTATCAGCAGCGCTTCAAATATATCCTGGTCGACGAATATCAGGACACCAACGTCGCGCAGTATCTGTGGCTGCGGCTGCTGGCGCAGGCGCCGTCCTCTGCTTCGTCATTGCCGGGCTTGACCCGGCAATCCATCGAATCTTCACAAGATGGATCACCGGGTCTCGACGCTTCGCGTCGGCCCGGTGATGACAACTCGGGTAAAGTTACCCCCCTCGCCGCACCGAAGAACATCTGCTGTGTCGGCGACGACGATCAGTCGATCTATGGCTGGCGCGGCGCGGAGGTCGACAACATCCTGCGCTTCGAACACGATTTCCCTGGCGCGAAGGTCATTCGCCTCGAGCGCAACTACCGCTCGACCGGTCACATCCTCGCGGCCGCTTCGCACCTGATCGCGTACAACGAAGGCCGCCTCGGGAAAACGCTCCGCACCGAGGATGAGGACGGCGAGAAGGTCACTGTTACCGGCGCATGGGATTCGGAAGAAGAAGCCCGCGGCATCGGCGAGGAGATCGAGCAGCTTCAGCGCGCCGGCCAGAAGCTGAATGAAATTGCGATTCTGGTGCGCGCCTCGTTTCAGATGCGCGAGTTTGAAGACCGTTTCGTCACGCTTGGCCTGCCCTATCGCGTGATCGGCGGCCCGCGCTTCTACGAGCGCGCCGAAATCCGCGATGCGCTGGCCTATCTGCGCGTGATCAATTCGCCCGCCGACGATCTCGCCTTCGAGCGCATCGTCAACGTGCCGAAACGCGGCCTCGGCGACGCCACCGTGCAGATGCTGCACGATGTCGCCCGCAAGCGCCGTATCCCGCTGACCGAAGCTGCCCGCGCGGTGATCGAGACCGACGAGTTGAAGCCGAAGGCGCGCGGCAGCCTGCGCGACGTCATGACCAATTTCGACCGCTGGCGCGCGCAACGCGACATCGTCCCGCACACGCAGCTTGCCGAGATTGTACTCGACGAGAGCGGCTACACCGAGATGTGGCAGAAGGACCGGTCCGCCGACGCCGCGGGCCGCCTCGACAACCTGAAAGAACTCGTGCGCTCGATGGAAGAGTTCGAGAACCTGCAAGGTTTCCTCGAACACATCTCGCTGGTAATGGACCGCGAAGGCGGCGCCGACGACGACGCCGTGTCCCTGATGACACTGCACTCGGCCAAGGGACTGGAGTTCGACAACGTGTTCCTCCCGGGCTGGGAAGAGGGCCTGTTTCCGAGCCAGCGCACCCTCGATGAACAGGGCCGCGCGGGGCTGGAAGAAGAACGCCGCCTCGCCCATGTCGGCATTACGCGCGCACGCAAGCGCGCCATGCTCTACTTTGCTACCAACCGGCGCATCCATGGCTCATGGACCACCACCATTCCATCGCGCTTCCTCGATGAACTCCCGACGGCCAATGTCGAGATCACCGAAAGCAAGGGCGGCTCCGGATGGGGCGGCTCTGGCGGTTACGGCGCATCGCGCTTCGACAACGTGGAATCGTTCGGCTCGACTTACACAACGCCTGGCTGGCAACGCGCACAGGCCAATCGCGCCCGCAGCGGCGGCAAGGGATTTGATGAGACCGGAGCACGCTACGACTCCGGTTCGCGCGGCAGCTTCAGCCGCAAGGCGACCGTGATCGAAGGCGAACTGATCGCCAAGTCCACCGGCACCAATTCCGAATTCTCGCTCGGCGACCGCGTGTTCCACCAGAAGTTCGGCTACGGCAACGTCGCTAGGGTGGACGGCAATAAGCTCACCATCGCCTTTGAAAAGGCCGGTGAGAAGAAGGTCGTCGACAGTTTCGTGACAAAGGCATAGCCGTTGCGCCCAAGGCGCATGACAAATTTGAATTCGTCGCAATAGAATTTTGATACGCGTAACTGCCCCCCGATAGTTATAGTGCATTGCGCAGGCGCGTCCGCGCGCCTATGTCATGCTCCCGCCTCGACAGATTGCCCCCATGTCTCCCATCATCTCCGTTGCCAACGTCTCGAAGACCTATGCGTCCGGATTCACCGCGCTGAAGAATATCAATCTCGATATTCGCCGCGGCGAGATCTTCGCGCTGCTCGGCCCGAACGGCGCCGGCAAGACCACGCTGATCAGCGTGATCTGCGGTCTCGCGGTCCAGACCGAAGGCACGGTGACGGTCGATGGGCACGACATCGTCAAGGATTACCGCGCTGCCCGCTCGCTGATCGGACTGGTCCCGCAGGAACTGCATACCGACGCATGGGAATCGCCGTGGTCGACCGCCTCGTTCAGCCGCGGCCTGTTCGGCAAGCCAAGCAACCCCGCGCATATCGAGAAGGTGCTCAAGGAGCTCTCGCTCTGGGACAAGCGCAAGAGCCAGATCATCACGCTCTCCGGCGGCATGAAACGCCGCGTGATGATTGCCAAGGCGCTGGCACATGAGCCGCAGATTCTGTTTCTCGACGAGCCGACGGCTGGCGTCGATGTCGAACTGCGCAAGGCGATGTGGGAGGTCGTGCGCGGACTGCGCGACGCCGGAGTCACCATCATTCTCACCACGCACTACATTGAGGAAGCCGAGGAGATGGCCGACCGCGTCGGCGTCATCAACAAGGGTGAGATCGTGCTGGTCGAGGAGAAGGCCAAGCTGATGCAGAAGCTCGGCAGAAAGCAACTCAAGCTGCATCTGCAGGAGAAGCTCGCCGCAATCCCTGCCGCCCTCGCCGCGCATCATCTCGAACTGTCACCGGACGGCGATGAACTGATTTACACCTACGACACCAAGGGCGAGCGCACCGGCATCACGGCGCTGTTGAACGACCTCAATGCGTCCGGTGTCCGTTTCAACGATCTCAACACCACCCAAAGCTCGCTCGAAGAAATCTTCGTTAGTCTGGTGCACCAATAATGAACCTGTATGCCATTCGCGCGATCTACAAATTCGAAATGGCGCGCACCTTCCGCACGCTGCTGCAGAGCGTCGTCTCGCCGGTGATCTCGACGTCGCTGTACTTCGTGGTATTCGGCTCGGCGATCGGTTCGCGCATCACGGAGATCGACGGAGTCAGCTACGGCACTTTCATTGTGCCGGGCCTCATCATGCTGTCGCTGCTGACCCAGAGCATCGCCAATGCGTCGTTCGCGATCTACTTTCCGAAATTCACCGGTACGGTCTACGAATTGCTCTCCGCGCCGGTCTCATCGTTCGAGGCCGTGGTCGGCTATGTCGGCGCCGCGGCGACCAAGTCGATCATCCTCGGGCTCATCATTCTCGCGACTGCAAGCCTGTTCGTGCCGCTGAAGATCGCGCACCCATTCATGATGCTGACCTTCCTGGTGCTGACGTCGGTGACGTTCAGCCTGTTCGGGTTCATCATCGGCATCTGGGCCGACGGCTTCGAGAAACTGCAGGTGATCCCGTTGCTGGTGATCACGCCGCTGACCTTTCTCGGCGGCAGTTTCTATTCGATCCACATGCTCCCGCCGTTCTGGCAGACCGTGACGCTGTTCAACCCGGTGGTCTATCTGGTCAGCGGTTTCCGCTGGAGCTTCTTCGAGATAGCCGACGTCAGCGTGGCTGTCAGCCTCGGGATGACCCTGGGCTTTCTCGCGCTGTGCATGATCGTGGTGTGGTGGATTTTCCGCACCGGTTATCGGCTCAAGACCTGATCCCAAACGAAATACGCCCCGCAAGCGGGGCGTATTGGAAATCGGTCGTGCGGCCCGCTCAGTTCGGGCGCCAGTTTCCGTTGCTGTCGTAATAGCCGCTCGGGCCTGTGCCCGGAGGCGGAGGCACCGTCGCCGGCTGCACGGCATTGCTCACACCGGTGCCGACCACGTTGAGCGTGCCGGCCACCGCGCCGACACCTGCACCGAGCGCGCCGCCGACGAGACCGCCGACCGGTCCGGCCGCGGTCTTTCCCTGATACGTGCCCTGCGCCGCGCCGCTGATGGCGCCATTGATGGGATCCTGCTGCTGAGCGGCAGCAGGCACTGCCAGAAGCGTCAGCACCGAAATGGATATGAACGAAGCTGCAATTCTCATGTGAGGAATCCTCCCTGCCCGGCCGACTCCCGGCCCGCCCTGAAGCAAATCAGCAGCGCTGAGGTTGCGTCAGGTTTGGAAGAAACACAATGCGCGACTGTGGTGTCTCTGGAGCATTTCTCATCTCAGATTCGGCCCCAAGGCCCGAGGCCATCGGCACATAAAAATGGCGCATCCATTTCTGAATGCGCCATTTGAAATGATCTTACATCAGGTTAGCGATATCGCCTGTGATGGCGATAGTGGCGGCTGCGATAGTGACGGCCGCGATAACTGCGGCGGTTGTCGATGCCGAGCACGCCGTTCACGCCTCCAACGACACCGCCGACGCCCGCCCCGACCGCGCCGCCGACAACACCGCCGACAGGCCCTGCCGCGCGATTACCCCGGTAAACACCTTCATTTGCGCCGCCTTCCATGCCTCTGAAAACGCCTTGCGCATGCGCCGCCATCGGCAATGCAAGGATCGCCAAAGCCGCTGCGATAAATGTGAAGCGGCGATGCGCCGCGGTAAACATGAACAAAGCCTCAGTCTTCATCGTGAAAGTCTCCATGAGCGGCCGAATTCTGACCAGTCGTGCAACGTCTTAACCGCCGGAAAGTTGCGTCAAGTTTGACGAAAAGACGCCACAAACGTGCGCCGTTCACGAAACTGTATGTCCGCTTCCATCAACCTTAAGACGAAGACACTGTTAAAAAAGCCGCTTTCCATGCTTTATTGAGAGGGAGGGGTAGAGACGAGGCAACAGTCATGCGTGCGGTATTGATTTCACTTACTGGTTTGATGCTGCTTTCCGGCAGCGCGGCGCAGGCTGCCGTGTCCATTCTCGTCGACAAAGACGCGCAGCAGATGACCGTCTCGGTCAACGGCGTGACGAAGTACACCTGGCCCGTCTCCAGCGGAAATCCCTCGCACGAAACACCCAACGGCAGCTTCAAGACCTTCCGCATGGAGGAAGATCATTATTCGAAGGAATTCGACGAAGCGCCGATGCCGAATGCGATCTTCTTCACCAAGCAGGGCCACGCCATCCACGGCACCGACGCGGTGAGCCGTCTCGGCACCCCGGCGTCACACGGTTGTGTGCGGCTGTCGCGCGCCAATGCGCTGAAGCTCTGGGACCTGGTCAAGGCCGAAGGGCTGCTCACCACCACAGTCACTCTGACGGGATCGTCGCGGGTCGCGCTCGCACGCAATCCAAGGCCGCGCACCAATGTCGCGACCACGCGCGGCGACGTCGATGCGTATGGCCGCCCGTTGCAGATCGCGCCCGGTCAGCAGGAGGCTTACAGCGAAGACCTCAACGCCAACACACGCGCACGCCAGATCACGCCCGACCGCGCCTATCGCGATCCGTCCTATCCGCAAGATCAGGCTTACTACGGCCCCAGTGATGCGGGACCGATGCAGCGCCGCATCTACCAGCAGCGCGGCTATCCGCAGGGTTACGCACAACAGGGCTATTACGAACAGGACGCACGTTACCAGCAGCCGCGATCTCCCAATCCGCGTGGCGGATATTACTACTACGCGGACTGAATGAGCTACTCGTCGGGATTCCTGAGCCTGCGCCACACCGCGCCAAGTACGTTGGAATAGTCGTCGGTCCAGACCCGCTGGCCTTCGGTGGCTTCCGTCAGCACCCACTTCTCGTCCGACGCGATCTTGCCGACGTCCGCCTCTTCATGCGCCGAGATCACGACATTGGTCGTGAAGATGTATTCGCCGTCACGTCCGGAATCCTCATTGAAGACCCAGCTCTTGAGATCATTTTCCTCGGCAATGCCGACGACAACGCTCGCGAGTTCGAGATGCCGGTTGGAAACATGCATCACCACCGCACCCTGCGGCGCGAGCTTGGCCTTGTAGATCGCCATTGCTTCTTCAGTGGCCAGATGAATCGGAATCGCGTCCGATGAATAGGCATCGACGATGATGAGGTCGTAGGTCCCGTCCTTCTCCTTGGCGAAGGTCAGCCGCGCGTCGCCGATCACCGGTTTCATGTTGGGATCGCACGCGTTCACGTAGTTGAAATATTTCGGATCGCGCGCGGTATCGACCATGGTCTGGTCGATCTCGAAATACTTCCAGTCCTCGCCGGGCTGCGAGTGGCAGGCGAGCGTGCCCGCGCCGAGACCGATCACCGCGACGCGGATCGGACCGCCCTTACGCTCGCGGATCGCGGCGATGGCGCGGCCCATGCCGCCGTCCTTGTGATAGTAGCTGATCGGCTCCGGCCGGCCCTTCACCGGCGAGCCGTCGTCTTCCAGGAATTTCTCAGCGCCGTGAATCGTCGTGCCGTGCATCAGCACGTGGTACTGGCCGTTCGAGGTCACCACGATCTTGTGGACGCCGAAGAAGCTGCGCACCGTCTCGACGCGTCCGTCATCGGCGGGATAGACCCGGATCAGGATCAGCCCCAGCACCACCAGTGCGGTGATTTGCCAGCGGTTGATCTTCCACAGCACCGCAAGCACCACCATGACGAAAGCCACGCCGGCGACCAGCCAGATCCTGTTGGTCTCGAACAGCCCGGACGTGCCCCCTTCCCTGAACGACAGTCCGATCAGGGCGAGCGCGGCAACAGCCGCGAGACCCCACAGCGCGAAGCCGCCGCGGGCCGTGGACGTCTCCGCGGGGCGGCCCAGCGCGGCCAGCGCCAGCAGGATCGGATACTCCGCGATCCACGAGAACGTGTAGGGCGCGATCAGGCCGGCGAACAAACCACCGACCATGCCGCCGAACGACAATGCAACGTAGAAGCCGGTGAGATACTGAGCCGCCGGACGCGTGCGCGCCAGTTCGCCATGGCAGGCCATGGCGATGATGAAGAAGCAAAGCAGATGGCCGCCGAGTGTCGCCAGCAGGTTCTGCTCGCCGCCGACCACCAGCAGAACCATGACGCCGGCAATCGCGAACGGCTGCAACGACAGCATCAGATCATGCGGCAGCAGCGGACGCGACTGGAACACCAGCACCCAGGTCAGCAGATACAGCGACAGCGGCAGCACCCACAATAGCGGGGCTGCGGCCACGTCAGTGGAGATATGCGCCGTGACCGCGATCAGCAGACCCGACGGAACCGCTGCAAGGAATATCCAGCGCAGCCGCATCGGCCACGTCGGGGCCGGCGCGTCGCCTTCGCTGGCGCTGACCGCGGCTACCGTCATCGGCGGGGAGCGAAGCAGCAGCACACCGCATGCCGCGATCAGCACGATCAGCAGCGCATAGCCGCCGGTCCAGATCAGGTTCTGGGTCCGCAGCGAGAACATCGGTTCCAGCAGCACGGGATAGGACAGCAGCGCGAGGAAGCTTCCGATGTTCGACGATGCGTAGAGAAAGTACGGATCGGGACCGTCAGGATGCCCGGTGCGGACGAACCAGGCCTGCAACATCGGATTGTTGGCGGCGAGCGCGAAAAACGGCAGGCCGATCGAAACCGCGAACAAGCCCAGCAGCCAGAACGCGTAGCCGCTGGCCGGCGGCTCACCCCACCCGCCCGCGATCGACAGCGGCAATGTGAGCAGCGCGACCGCCAGCAGCACAAGGTGAATAACCACCGGCGCGGTGCGGCTTTTCAACGTCATCAGGTAATGCGCGTAGGCGTAGCCGCCGAGCAGCAGCGACTGGAAGAACACCATCGCCACCGACCAGACCGCGGGCGATCCGCCGAGCCGGGGCAGCACCATCTTCGTGAACAGCGGCTGCACCGAAAACAGCAGCAGGGCACTGGTGAAGATCGCGGCGGTATAGACCACCAGGACAAGCGTATTCCTCGCGCCGGTGGACTGGCTCGCGGTATCGGACGACACTGAAATCATGGAAGCTCCGGGACAGTTTCCGGCAAATCACCGGACGCGGCGCGGAGTGGAGCATAGCCTTCACAAGCGGGCAATAACATGCGCGTGACAGAAATCACTCGCACGTGACGCGCCCCGCGATTATGACTGAGCCATGTCGGATTACGATGCACTCATCATCGGTGCGGGCCATAACGGCCTGACCTGCGCGGCCTATCTCGCGATGAATGGCCTGCGCGTGAAGGTGGTGGATCGCCGCAAGGTGGTCGGCGGCGCAGCCGTGACCGAGGAATTCCATCCCGGTTTCCGCAATTCGGTGGCGGCCTACACGGTCAGCCTGCTCAATCCGAAGGTCATCGCCGACCTGCAATTGCATCGGCACGGCCTGCGGATCGTTGAGCGCCGCGCGCAGAACTTTCTGCCCGCGCCGGACGGACGCTATCTGCTGACCGGAGACGGCCGCACGCATCAATCGATCGCAAAATTCAGCGAACGGGATGCGTTGCAAATCGACGAATTCAATCGCGAACTGGAAACCATTGCCGACGTGCTGCGCGCGTTTGTGCTCCGCGCGCCCCCGAATATCGTCGAAGGTTTCGGCCTCCACGCGATCCGCGAAGCTATCAACGCGGCCGGCACCGCCAACATCCTGCGCAGGTTGACGCTGGAGAGCCAGCGCATCCTGCTCGACCTGTTCACCCGCTCTGCGGGGGACATGCTCGATGACCGCTTCGAGAGCGATCTGGTCAAGGCGCTGTTCGGCTTCGACGCCATCGTCGGCAACTATGCCAGCCCCTACGCGGCGGGTTCGGCCTACGTCATGCTGCATCACGCGTTCGGAGAGGTGAACGGCCGGAAGGGGCTGTGGGGCCACGCCATCGGCGGCATGGGGGCGATCACGCAGGCGATGGCTGCGGCCGCGCGCGCCCATGGGGCGCAGATCGAGACCGATGCCGGGGTCCGCGAGGTGGTCGTCGAGAACGACCGCGCCATTGGGGTGATCCTGGACAACGGCGAAACGGTCCGCGCGAGCTATATCGTGTCCGGCGTCAATCCGAAGCTGCTGTACACCGGGCTGATCCCGGCGGACGCATTGCCGAAGCCGTTCCTCGACCGCATCACGAACTGGCGGAACGGCTCGGGTACCTTCCGGATGAACGTGGCGCTGTCGGCGCTCCCCTCGTTCAAGGCGCTGCCCGGCCCTGGCGACCATCTCACCGCCGGCATCATCCTCGCGCCGAGCCTCGGCTACATGGACCGCGCCTGGCTCGATGCCCGCCAGCATGGCTGGAGCCGCGAGCCGGTGGTCGAGGTTCTGATCCCCTCCACGCTCGATAACTCGCTGGCCCCGTCCGGCAAGCATGTCGCCAGTCTGTTCTGTCAGCATGTCGCGCCTCAGCTTCCGGGCGGCCGGTCCTGGGACGATCATCGCGACGAGGTTGCCGACCTGATGATCGCCACCGTGGATCGCTACGCTCCGGGATTTGCCCGCAGCGTCATCGAGCGGCAGGTGCTGTCGCCGCTCGATCTCGAACGGGAATTCGGGTTGCTCGGCGGCGACATTTTCCATGGCGCGCTGTCGCTCAACCAGTTGTTCTCGGCCCGCCCGATGCTCGGCCATGCGGACTATCGGGGACCTCTCAAGGGGCTTTATCATTGCGGCTCGGGCGCCCATCCCGGTGGCGGCGTGACCGGTGCACCGGGGCACAACGCCGCCCAGGTGATTCTGAAAGATCATCAAGGATTATTCACTTGAAGTAGCCCGCCCGACTGTTGAAAAGCTGTGGGTAAGCCTGTGGATAACCTGTGGAATTCCGTATGGTTAAAGCTTCACTAACGTGTGGAAAACTCTGGTTAAGAACCTGTGAAGAACCTGCTCTCTGCACGCCCCTAACCTGTGGACAGACTGTGGGGAAATAGGCCAAGCAGTCTGTGATTTCAGCCATTTGGACCCATCCCTGATGTCATCTCCTTCCTCACCCGCGACGCAGGCCACCTTCGCCATTGGCGATGAGCGCACGGCCAGCCGCATTGTGGATGCCATCACTGAACGTTACCCCAGCCACGACCTCGCCATTGCCGCCTTCGAGGTGCCGGGCGGCCGCTGGGACATCACCATGCATTTCGCCGAAGCCCCGGATGAGGACTTCATCCGGGCGCTGGTGACGGAGACCGCCGGCGACGCGGCGGCCCAGTCGATCATCTTCAGCACGGTCGAGACCAAGGACTGGGTCAAGGCCAGCCTCGCGGATCTGGTGCCGGTGAATGCCGGACGGTTCGTCGTCCACGGCAGCCACGACCGCGAGCGCGTCCCGCCCAACAAGATCGGGATCGAGATCGAAGCCGCGCTCGCATTCGGCACCGGCCATCACGGCACCACCCGCGGCTGCCTGCTGCTGCTCGATCAGGTCCTGAACCGGCGCACCCCGAAGCGCGTGCTCGATCTCGGCTCCGGCACCGGCGTCCTGGCCATTGCGGCTGCCAAGGCGCTTCGGCGGCGCGTGCTGGCCAGCGATATCGATCCCCGCTCGGTGGCCGTGGCGCGGGAAAATGCACAGCTTAACGGCGCCGGTAATTGGGTCGAGGCGATCCATGCCACCGGATTTCAGTCGCCGCATTTTGCGGCCAACGGTCCGTTCGGACTGGTGCTGGCGAACATTCTCGCCAACCCGCTGCGGCAGCTTGCGCCGTCGCTGGCGGCGCATCTGGCTCCGCAGGCATTCGTGATCTTATCGGGATTGCTGCCGCACCAGGCGAGCAGCGTGGTCGCCGCCTATCGCGGCGCAGGATTGAAGCTGCTCAAGCGAATTCAGATCGAAGGCTGGAGCAGCCTCTTGATGCAACGGCGCTGAAACCTTGCGCTCAATTGTCTGGATTATTCCCGTCTCATCCGGTGGGGCGTGATGTCCGCCTCGGTATAGCCAGCCTCAAATCGCGCCCTGCGGGCTTCACGCTGCAACCGGCTTTCCGTCAGCCGGTCGAGCATCTGAACGATAACCCCGCGTGGCTCCTTGATTGTCACCGCCGGAGTGCTTGCGCGAGCCGGAGCCGAAATCTTCTCAAACATAAAAGCTGGCATGCCCTATCCCCTCTTCATTGAGTTGGAAAACACACCCCTCCGCATTTCCTGGCGGCGCAGTAACCTCAACAATTGCAATCGCCAAACCGTTCCCCGTCACCTGTTAATCCCCACAGCCGTCGTTGGAAGCGGGGTTGAGTATGTATAAGCACAAGTCATGCCACCCTTGCGGACGTCGGCAGCCGATTGCCGCCCCCGCCCCGGAATCCTAAGGTCGAGCGATGTTCGAAGCCCAGTTCCAGACATTTGAAGAGCCCGAAGGCGGCGTTGCGCTGACCGCGCGGCTGTCCGCATTTCGCGAGGAATTGCTGCGCCGGCAACTGACGGGATTCGTAATTCCCCGCGCCGACAGCCAGCAAAACGAATATGTGCCGCCCTCCGACGAGCGGCTGGCTTGGCTGACAGGCTTTACCGGCTCGGCGGGACTGGCCGCCGTCCTGACCGGAAAAGCCGCGGTTTTCGTCGACGGGCGCTACACCATCCAGGCGGCCAAGCAGGTCGATACGACCGCGTGGACCATCGAATCCCTGATCGAACCCCCGCTGGAAACCTGGCTGACCGCGAACCTTTCGGCGGGGGACCGCCTCGGATTTGACCCATGGCTGCACACTTCGGCAGCAGCGGAGCGCCTCGCCAAGGCCTGCGAAAAGGCCGGTGCGGAACTGGTGGCGGTGAACAGCAATCCGGTCGATTCGATCTGGAATGATCGGCCTGCCCCGCCGCTCGGGGCAGTGAAAGTTCATCCCGCACAATTCGCCGGTGAGAGCGAAAGCGACAAGCTCGCGCGTATCCGCAAGGAGATCGCGAAGCTCAACATCGATGCACTGGTGCTGTCGGATTCTCACGCCGTGGCTTGGACCTTCAACATCCGCGGCGCGGATGTTGCGCACACTCCGCTGCCGTTATCCTACGCACTGGTCCCGAAAGACGGCAGGCCGACCATCTTCATCGATCACCGCAAACTGTCGAACAGCGCGCGCGATCATCTGGAGAAGAACGCCACCGTCGAAGAGCCCGATGCCTTGATGCCGAAGCTCGCCGAACTGGCGCGCACCAAGGCCGCCATCGGTCTCGACTCAGCGACCGCCGCCGACGCGCTGAGCCGCATGATCGCGGCGGAAGGCGGCAAGCCGGTGCGGGTGACCGATCCGGTCGCCATGCTGAAGGCCGTGAAGAACGCCGCCGAGATGACGGGCACTCGCGCAGCGCATAAACGCGACGGCGCGGCGCTGGTACGGTTTCTGGCGTGGATCGACAAGGAAGCACCGCGCGGTAAACTCACCGAGATCGACGCCGTCGAAGCCCTGGAAACCTTCCGCCGCGAAACCGGGGTGCTGAAAGACGTGTCTTTCCCGACGATTTCCGGCACCGGCCCGAACGGCGCCATCGTGCATTACCGCGTCACCCGCAAGTCCAATCGCCGCATCGCGCCGGGCGACCTGCTGCTGATCGATTCCGGCGCGCAGTATGAGGACGGCACCACCGACGTCACCCGCACCATCGCCATCGGCGAGCCGACAGACGAGATGCGCGACCGGTTCACCCGCGTGCTGCGTGGGCATATCGCCATTTCGCGCGCGGTGTTTCCCGACGGGGTCACCGGCGCGCAGATCGACGCCTTCGCGCGGCAATTCCTATGGCATGCCGGCATCGACTTCGATCACGGCACCGGTCACGGCGTCGGCAGCTATCTGTCGGTGCATGAAGGCCCGGCCCGCATTTCCAAACTCGGCACCACGCCACTCAAGCGCGGCATGATCCTGTCCAACGAGCCCGGTTACTACAAGACCGACGCTTTCGGCATCCGCATCGAAAATCTCGAACTGGTGGTCGAGGCCAGGATCGAGGGTGCGGAAAAGCAGATGAACGCGTTCGAGACCCTGACGCTCGCGCCGATCGACCGGCGGCTGATCGACGCCAACCGCATCAGCAAACAGGAGCTGCGCTGGCTCAACGATTATCACGCACGGGTCCGCCAGGAGATCCGCCCGCTGGTCGACGAGGCGACGAAAGTGTGGCTCGACGCAGCGACCGAACCCATGACACACGAGAGACAGTGAAAGCCGCGCGCTGAATACAACGAACAAGAGTCCGGACAACGTGACCGACCCAAAGATCGCAGCCGTGAAGGCTGCACCGCCCGCCATGTGGAAACTGCTGCTGATGCTGGTGGCGATGAACGGCCTTGCGCCGGTCTCGCTCTACATTCTGGTACCCGCGCTGCCGATCCTAGCGAAGACACTGAACAGCGACGTCTCCGCCGTGCAGCTCAATGTCTCGCTGTTCATGGTCGGGCTGGCGATCTCGCAACTCGTGACCGGGTCATTGTCGGATCGCTTCGGGCGGCGGCCGGTGCTGCTGGCGGGGCTCGGCCTTGCGGTGATTGCGACCGTCATCTGCATGTTCGCGCAGACCCTGCCGCAACTGATTGCCGGGCGTTTCCTGCAGGCCCTGGGCGGCGCCACCGGCATGGTGATGAGCCGCGCCATCATCCGCGATCTCTACCCGCGCGAGCGCGTCGGCGGCATGATCAGCCTTGTGATCGCGGTGATGATGATCGCGCAGTTGCTCAGCCCGCTGATCGGCGGTTTGCTGGAAACCAGCTTCGGCTGGCGCGCGATCTTCTATTTCATGGCGGCGACGTCGGTCGCCGTCGCGGCTGGAATTGCGGCTGGTCTGCCGGAAACCCGCCCCGTACGCGGACCGGCGGAGGACGGCGGATTCTTTAAGGATGTGCGCGCGCTGTCGGCCAGCCGCGTGTTCTTCGGCTATGTGCTGTGCCAAATGCTGGCCTCGGCAATCATCTTCACCTTCGCGGGCGGCGGTCCTTACATCGTCGTCAACCAGATGGGCCGCTCTACAGCGGAGTACGGACTGTGGTTCGCGACGTCGGGCTTGGCTTACCTGCTCGGCAATCTGGTGTCGGTGCGCCTGTCTCCGCGCTATGGCATCGACCGTATGATCTGGCTCGGAATCGCGCTTCAGATCGGCGGATCGATTATCAATGTCATCTGGGGCGTCACCGGACTCAACCAGATGCCGCTGTGGCTGTTCGGCACGCATATGATCGTGATGTTCGGGAATGCTTTCGCGATGGCCAACGCCTCCGCTGGCGCAATCAGCATTCGTCCGCAAGCGGCAGGCACGGCCGCCGGTACGATGGGTTTCCTGCAAATGGGCTTCGGCTCCCTCTGCTCTCAGCTCGGCGCATTCCTCGGCGGCCAGTTCACAACGCCGCTGCCGCTCAATATCGCGATCCTGATTATTTCGGCGTCGTGCGCGGTCGTGATCGTTCTGCTGGTGCCGCGCACGCATGTCGCGGTGACAACGGAAAAGATTGTCGAGGCGGAAGCCGAAGAGACGGGGCTGATCTAGGGCAACCACTTTCCCTTTAGATCGAGGCTTCGCCGCCTCAATGCTGCTACTCCCTCTCCCCGGCGGGGAGAGGGTTGGGGTGAGGGGCTCTGGATCTATCGAGAGATTCTACGCCCTCACCCGACTTCGCTGCCGCGAAGTCGACCTCTCCCCACGGGAGAGGTGGGGTTAAGCACCACCCACCAGCGCCAGCCATTCGTCTTCGGTCAGCACCTGGACGCCGAGCTTGTTCGCCTCGGCCAGCTTGGAGCCCGCGCCCGGCCCCGCGACCACATAGTCGGTCTTCTTCGACACCGAGCCGGACGCCTTGGCGCCGAGACGTTCTGCGGTGGCCTTGGCTTCTTCGCGGGTGAATTTCTCCAGTGAGCCGGTGAAGACCACTGTCTTGCCCGCGATCGGGGAGTCGGTCTTCGCCTTCTCCGCAGGCTGGACCTCGATCTCACCGAGCAGATCGTCCACTGCCTTGACGCTGTGCGGCTCCCTGAAGAACTCGACCAGCGCGTTTGCGACAACCGCGCCGACACCTTCGATCGCATTGAGATCCTGATAGGCCTCGGACTGCGGCCCCTCACCCGCCGCGATCATCGCCGCGCGGAATGCCTCGACCGTGCCGTAGTGCCGGGCCAGCAGCTTGGCGTTGCCCTCGCCGACATGGCGGATGCCGAGCGCAAAGATAAAGCGATGCAGCGCGATGGTCCGGCGCGCGTCGATGGCAGCAAACAGATTGCGCACCGACGTCGCGCCGAAGCCTTCGCGGTCGGCCAGCTTTTTCTGCGACCGCGCATCGCGTTTTTCGAGCGTAAAAATATCGACCGGCGACATCACCAGACCGTCGGTGAAGAACTCCTCGATCTGCTTTTCGCCAAGCCCATCGATATCGAACGCATTGCGGGCGACGAAGTGCTTCAGCCGCTCCTTCGCCTGCGCGGGACAGGCGAGAGAATTGGTGCAGCGGCGCACCGAGTCAGGCCTGCCGGTCTTGGGATCTTCCTCACGCACCGCATGACTGCCGCAAGCGGGACACACCGTCGGAAACTTGTACGGCTTCGCGGACGCGGGCCGCTTGTCGAGCACGACACTGACGATCTGTGGGATTACGTCGCCCGCGCGCTGCACGATCACCGTGTCCCCGACGCGGATATCGACGCCTTCACGGATCGGCTGGCCGTCATTGCCGATGCCCTTGATGTAATCCTCGTTATGCAGCGTCGCGTTCTGCACCACCACGCCGCCAACAGTCACCGGTGCGAGTTTCGCCACCGGCGTCAGCGCCCCGGTACGCCCGACCTGAATTTCGATATCGTTGAGAACCGTGGTCGCCTGTTCGGCGGCGAACTTGTGTGCAATCGCCCAGCGCGGCGTGCGCGTGATGAAGCCGAGCCGCTCCTGCCAGTCGAGGCGATCGACCTTGTAGACCACACCATCGATGTCATAGCCAAGCTTGGCGCGCTGGGCTTCGATCTTGCGGTAGAATTTCAGGACACCTTCGACACTGTCGCACAGCGTGGTGAGCGGATTGGTGACAAAACCGGCCTTCTCCATCCATTCAATCATCTTGAACTGGGTCTTGGCCGGCATCTCGCTCATCTCGCCCCATGCATAGGCGAAGAATTTCAGCGGCCGCGATGCGGTGACCGAAACATCCTTCTGGCGCAGCGATCCGGCCGCCGAGTTGCGCGGATTGGCGAACACCGTATCCTCGGCTTCCGCCTGCCGCTTGTTCAGCGCAAGGAAGTCCTTCTTCAGCATGTAGACTTCGCCGCGGATTTCGCAGACCGCCGGAATGTTGCGGCCTTTCAGCTTGTGCGGAATATCGGCGATGGTCCGCACGTTGGCTGTGACGTCTTCACCGACCGAGCCGTCGCCGCGTGTCGCGCCGCGTACCAGAACGCCATCCTCGTAACGCAGTGACAGCGACAGCCCGTCGATCTTCGGCTCCGCAACGATGGCCGGAATCTCATCCTCACCAAGTTTCAGAAATCGCCGCACCCGATCAACGAAATCGGTGACATCCTCGTCACTGAACGCATTGCCGAGCGACAGCATCGGCACGCTGTGCGGCACCTTGGCGAAGCGGCCTGTGGGTACAGCGCCGACTTTCTGCGATGGCGAATCCCGTGTAACGAGACCGGGAAACCGCGCCTCGATAGCGTCGCTGCGCTTGCGCAGTTCGTCATAGGCCGCGTCCGAAATCTTCGGCGCGTCTTCGTTGTAATATGCCTCGTTGTGACGTTCGATCTCGAGTGCCAGCCGAACGAGCTCGACCTTGGCCTGCGTCTCGGTGAGCTTGTCGACGGCGATGGGAGCTTTCTTCGGTTTCACTGCCATGACGCGCCTCACGCGGTCGCGGCTTTGAGCAGCCGGTCTGCCGCCGCGCGCGCCTCGGCGGTAATCTCCGCACCCGCCAGCATGCGCGCGATTTCCTCGCGGCGATGATCCTTGGCCAGTGTCGCTACCCGCGTCGCGACACGCTTGCCCTTGTCGAGCGCATCCTTGGAGATCAAGAGATGCTGATCCGCGCGCGCCGCCACCTGCGGTGCGTGGGTCACGGCCATGACCTGAACCTTTTCGGCCAGCCGCGCCAGCCGCGCGCCGATGGCGTCGGCCACGGCGCCGCCCACACCGGTATCGATTTCGTCGAACACCAGCGTCGGCGCCGAACCACGGTCCGAAAGCACAACTTTCAGCGCCAGCAGGAAGCGTGACAGCTCGCCGCCGGACGCGACTTTCATCAGCGGTCCCGGTTTGGTGCCCGGATTGGTCTGCACCCAGAATTCGACGCGATCGAAACCCTGCGGTCCCGGCGACGCAGGATCGGATTCAATTTGCGTCGAGAATTTCGCGCGGTCCAGCTTGAGCGGCGCGAGTTCTGAATTGACGGCCTTGTTAAGTTTCTCGGCGGCCTTGTTGCGCGCGGCGGAAAGCTTCTGCGCAGCCGCGTCGTAAGCCTTGTCGGCGGCGGTGGCCGCCTTTTCCAGAGCCTTCAACTGGTCCGCGCCGGCGTCGATCAGCGCGACGTCCGAAGCATAACGCTGCGCCAGCGCCGCCAGCCCGTCGACCGGTGTCGAGTATTTTCGCGCAGCTCCGCGCAATGCAAACAGCCGCTCCTCGATCCGTTCCAGTTCGAGCGGATCGAAGTCCGCGGCGATCAGCGCCGCATTGAGATGCTGGTCGGCTTCTTCCAGCGCATTGATCGCGGCGTCCATCGCCTTCACCGCGGGCTCGATCAGCGCCGGCGCAGTGCCCGCACGGCGCTCCAGCCGGCGCACCGCCGCTGCCAGTGACGAGACCGGCGATTGCGGACCGCCGACCGCGGCCTGCGCCTCGCGCAAATCCTCGGCAATTTTCTCGCCCTGCATCATCACGGTGCGGCGTTCCGCCAGCGAGGTCTCCTCGCCTTCCAGCGGATTGAGTTTCTTCAATTCGTCCGAGGCGTGGCGCAGATAGTCCGCCTCGCGGGCGGCGCGTTCCATCCCGGCGCGATGCTCGTCCAGCGCCGTGCGGGCGGTGCGGCGCGCATCCCAGAGCGCTTCGACGGCGGTCACGTCTTTCTCGAGGGCCGCGAAAGCGTCGAGCAGCCGCCGATGCGTGGCGGTATCCACCAGCGCGCGCTCGTCATGCTGGCCGTGAATTTCCACCAGTGTGGTGCCGACCGCCTTCAGGGTTTGCACGCTGATCGCCTGATCGTTGAGGAAAGCCCGGGTTCGCCCGTCGGCAAGCTGCACCCGCCGCAGGATCATCTCGCCGGTATCGTCGAGGCCGTTCTCGCGGAGGATGGCGCTGGCGGGATGCTTCTTCGGAACATCGAACACGGCCGTGACCTGGCCCTGCTCAGCCCCGTTGCGGACCAGACTCGCATCGCCACGCCCGCCAAGCGCCAGCGCGAACGCATCCAGCAGGATGGATTTGCCCGCGCCGGTTTCACCGGTGAGGACAGCCAGACCTTTGAGGAAATCGATATCGAGCCGCTCGATCAGGACGATGTCGCGGATCGAAAGGCGGGCCAGCATGCGGAGTTAGTCCTGCAACGAGAAGATCAGCCGAGGCCAACCTTCTTGAATGCGCGGGTCATCCACGAATCCTTGTTGGCGGCCGGTTCGACACCGCCGGACTTTACAAGATTGTAGGCGTCTTTGTACCAGCGGCTGTCAGGAAAGTTGTGGCCAAGCACGGCGGCGGCGGTCTGCGCCTCGCCGACAATGCCGATCGCCATATAGGCCTCGGTCAGACGCGCCAGCGCTTCCTCGACATGCCGGGTGGTCTGGTACTGAGTCACCACGACCTTGAAGCGGTTGATCGCCGCCGTGTAGTCCTTCTTGTCCATGTAGTAGCGGCCGACGGTCATTTCCTTGCCGGCGAGCTGGTCGCGGGCGGCTTCGATCTTCCGCTTGGCGCTGGTCGCGTATTCCGAGGTCGGATACTTGCGGATCACTTCCTCAAGCGCGGCGATGGACTTCTCGGTGCGGCCCTGATCGCGCGAAACGTCCGGAATCTGGTCGAAGTTCGAGGCGGCGATCAGATACTGCGCATAGGCGGCGTCCGGGCTGCCAGGATGCAACGCGACGTACCGGTTGGCGGAGGAAATGCACTCGTCGTAGTCGCCGTTCTCGTAGGCCGCGTAGGCCGACATCAAAAGAGATTTACGCGCCCATTCCGAATACGGATGCTGGCGGTCGACCTCTTCGAACTTCTTCATCGCCGACTTGCGGTCACCCTTCTTGTTCATCAGGTACAAGCCCTCGTTGTAGAGCTTGTCCGCCGGTTCATCGACGAAGGTTTCTTCCTTGGCGAAATACTTGTCCCACAGGGCGCCGGTACCGCAGCCGCTGAGCGGCACGGCCAGAACCATCAGGCCGAACGCAAGGCGCGCCTGACGGCCGATACGGCTCATCAGGGACGGGTCGGGACTATTGCGCAGTTCGAGCGTCATACGTTTGGGCCGACCTGAATATGAATCCGACGTGGTTTGGGTCGCTGACCAGCCTGCTGCCGCCATCGCGGCACAAACAATCCCCAAAGGCTCGTTCAGCGCGCCTATGTAACTGAAAAACGGGCCTTAACCAACCGGATAGGTGGACAATTCGCCGGGATTAAGGCGGATTTCGGCAGTTCAACAATGGCTTGGTTAAACGCTACCCCGGTCAACCGACGAACTCGTTAAACCGGGAGTTTCGAAACCCGTCAGCGCGCAAACGGCAAACGCTCAGGAGACGTTCGGGCCGTAGGCTACGGCGACCATGCCGCCCGCGACATCGGCGTGGCCTCGCGCGGCGCGGCGTGCAACCGCCGGACGTTCGAGCACCGGCTCGACAGCTTCCACGATCCGCCAGGCATGGCGATCAGCCATCAGCGCGGTGAGCACGGCATGGTTGAGCTTGTGACCGCCACGCACCGAGCGATAGAGGCCGATCAGCGGCAGGCCGGCCAGCGCCAGATCGCCCACCACGTCGAGAACCTTGTGACGGACGCATTCGTCGGCATAGCGCAGGCCTTCGGTGTTCAGCACGCGCGTGTCGTCGAACACGACGGAGTTCTCAAGCGAAGCGCCGAGGGCGTAGCCCGCGCTCCAGAGCTTGTTGACGTCGCCGACGCAGCCGAAGGTCCGGGCGCGGCAGATATCGCGGCGGAAGCTGCCGGCGTCGAGGTCGAAGGCGTAAGCCTGTCGGCCGATTGAAGAATTGGCAAAGTCAATTTCGAGTTCGGCGCGGAACCCGCCTGCATGGGGGCGGAGTTCGCCGAACGATTCGCCCATCTCGACCTGTACGGGCTTCAAAACTTCGATGAACCGGCGAGCTGCGTTCTGCTGAACGATGCCGGCCTGATCAATCGCATCCACGAAGGGAGCGGCGCTGCCGTCCATGATCGGCACTTCAGGCCCGTCGACTTCGATGGTGGCGTTATCGACGCCCATGCCGCGCAGCGCGGCCAGAACATGTTCGGCGGTGGAAACGAGCGGACCCTGGTCGTCGCCCAGCACGGTCGCGAAATCAGTGGCGATGACGGAGGCCGCGATGGCGGCAACTTCACGATCAGCGCGGGTGAAGATGAAACCTGAATTGATTTCGGCTGGTCCGATCGTCACACTGACCGGAGATCCAGAATGAACGCCGATGCCCGTCACGGTGACCTGCGACCGGAGCGTTGTCTGCCGACTCGATTTCATTCCCGATTGCCCAAAGTTTTAGTCATCCCAAGTCGCTGTAACCGAACTGGTTTCGCCTGTTGAGCCGGCGGTGCGACCGTGGATCGTCCCCAAGTGCGAGAACCTTAACCTCTGCAACAAAGAGCGCCACTCACGCTTGTTTACAGATTGTTACCCCAAACTCGCCGCAATCACGCCGCCGGTCTGGCCATTTTCCCGATCCCGGGGGACGGCTTTCACCCGATCCGGGGCAGCCTGTAACGCAAAGATTTTATCAGGAAAAACAAATATTTAATTTACATCCCGGCAACTGCGCGGGCGCCTCATGCAAATGCCCCGGCCTGTGACCGGGGCATTGCCGCATTCAGCGATTGTAACAATTGTCAGTTGGCCTGGCGCCGCAAGAAGGCGGGGATATCCAGATGGTCCTCCCCACCGCCCTGCGGTGCGGCCGGAGCCGGACGTCCGTGCGAATCAAGCCCCTGAGGTGCCGGGCGGCGAGCGTATTCAGATACCGGAGCGCCAGAGCCACCGAACTCGGCGGGAACCGGACGCTGCGGCTTGCGCTCGGGCAACGGCGGCATCGACGGCATGGCCGGGCCGGACGCACGGGCGGCGATCGGCGGCTCGGTTTCCTCGTCGCGGCGGCCGAGGCCGACATTGGCCAGACGCTGCAGCAGCGAAGCGCGCTTCTGAGGCGGATGCTCCTCGGCGGTTTCGCCGCGTGCCTGCCGGATCTGGTTCTGGGCCGGAACCGGCAATTCCTCGAACTGCGGCATCCGCGGCGCGCGGAGCGGCATGCGCTCGGCAGGCTGTGGAATGAACGACGCAGGCGGGGCAGCTTCCTGGAGGTTCATCGGCTCGTCGTGATCCGGGAAGAGCGAGGGCTTCGGCGGAATCGGACGCACGCTGACGTCGCCATAGGCGGCGGGCTGCATCGGCGCCGGAGCCGGACGCTCGGTCGGAGAGACAGCTTCCGCGATGGCAGCAAGCGCCGCGCGGTCGATCTGGTCGGCGGTGGCACGTACCGGCGCAGGTGCGGCAGCGGTCTTCTGCTGCTGCGCGCGTTCGGCCATACGCTGGTTGTCGGCGCGCAGACGCGCCGTGAGTTCGGCAAGGCGGCTTTCAGGTGCACCTGAAGTGACCTGCGGCGCCGGAGCGGCGCGGCTGGCAGCGACCGTGTCGATGCCGGTGGCAACCACCGACACGCGGATAACGCCTTCAAGGGTTTCATCGAACGTCGCGCCGACGATGATGTTGGCGTCGTTGTCGACTTCCTCGCGGATGCGGGTGGCGGCTTCGTCGACTTCGAACAGCGTCAGATCCTTGCCGCCGGTGATCGAGATCAGCAGGCCCCGCGCCCCGCGCATCGACGAATCGTCGATCAGCGGGTTGGCGATCGCAGCTTCCGCCGCGGTCAGCGCACGCTTCTCGCCGGTGGCTTCGCCGGTGCCCATCATGGCCTTGCCCATTTCGCGCATCACGGCGCGGACGTCGGCGAAGTCGAGGTTGATGAGTCCTTCCTTGACCATCAGGTCGGTGATGCAGGCGACGCCCGAATAGAGCACCTGATCGGCCATCGCGAAGGCGTCGGCGAACGTGGTCTTCTCGTTGGCGACGCGGAACAGGTTCTGGTTCGGGATGATCAGCAGCGTATCGACCACCTTCTGAAGCTCGGCGATGCCGGCCTCCGCCGTGCGCATGCGGCGCTGGCCTTCGAAGTGGAACGGCTTGGTGACGACGCCGACGGTGAGGATCCCCATCTCGCGCGCGGTCGCGGCGATCACGGGGCCTGCGCCGGTGCCGGTGCCGCCGCCCATGCCCGCGGTGACGAACACCATGTTCGCGCCCGAGAGGTGATCCTTGATCTCATCGATGACTTCCTGGGCGGCCGCGGCGCCAACGTCCGGCTGCGAACCCGCGCCGAGACCCTGGGTGACCTGAGTGCCCATCTGCACGATGCGCTCGGCCTTCGACATGGTGAGGGCCTGCGCGTCGGTGTTGGCGACGACGAAATCGACCCCCTGCAAACCGGCGGAGATCATGTTGTTGACAGCGTTACCGCCCGCGCCGCCGACGCCGAACACGGTGATGCGTGGCCTCAGCTCGCGAACATCCGGGGGTGTGAGATTGATGGTCATGGTTGCCTCTCGATTATGCGCGCGCGTGGGGGCTTGGGCTGCACGCCAAAGCGGTTGATGAATTGGTCCGATCCGGTGTTGAGATCATCAGAAGCCCTCTCGAAGCCATCTGCCGACCTTTCCGAAGTAGCCGTTAGTCCCTGTCATGAGCTGCCGCGTGTGCCGCGGTTCGACGTGTTCAAGGTGTGCGAATTGCGGATAGACCAGCAGGCCGGTCGGCACCGCGAACGATGCACTCTTGGCCTCGTTGGGCAGCCGGCCGAAGCCGAGCGGACGCCCGATACGAACCTCGCGGCCGAGAATGCGGCTGGCGAGATCCGGAATGCCGGTGAGCTGCGATGCGCCGCCGGTCAATACCACTCGCGCCCGCGGCTCTGCCGCAAAGGGGGAATCCGCGAGCCGGTCCCTGACCATCTCAAAAATCTCCTCGACCCGCTGCTTCACGATGTTTGCAATCGTGGCGCGGGATACAATCTGCGGCGCGTCACCGTCGTGACCACCTACCGTCGGCACACTCATGACTTCGCGCGCGTCAGAACCGCCGGTCAGCACGGTGCCATATAACGTCTTGATTCGCTCGGCATCCGCAATGCACGCACCTAAACCGCGCGCCAAATCCATCGTCACGTGTTGTCCGCCGACGGCAAATCCGCTGGCGTGAACACACTGACCGGCGGAATAGGTCGCGATCGTCGTGGTACCCGCGCCCATCTCGACGACGGCGGCGCCCAGATCGGCTTCATCGTCGGTCAGAACCGCAAGCCCGGACGCGTAAGGCGCGCAAGCCATGGCCTCGACGTTGAGATGACAACGCTCGACCACCAGCATCAGGTTTTTTGCCGCCGTCGCGTCGGCCGTAATGACGTTCATGTCGATGCCGAAGTGGCGTGCGACCATTCCGCTCGGATCGCGGACGCCCTTGACGCCGTCCAGCGAGTAAGTGGCGGGCAGAACGTGAAGCACCGTGCGTCCCCGCGGGGTCGCATGATGCATGCCGGCGCTGATGACGCGGCTCATATCGGCGGGCGTCACCGCGCCGCCGCGCAATTCCGAGGAGGCCTCGACCATAGCGCCTTGCAGGCGGCCGGCGGAGACCGACAGCAGCACCGATTCAACACGGACCTTGGCCATCCGCTCAGCCAGCGCCACGGCCTGACGCACAGCCTGCTCGCATTCATTGAGATCGACCACCGCGCCGGCCTTGACGCCGCGCGACTGGATATGGCTCAGCCCGATCAGTTCGACGGCATGGGTCCGGCCGCGCAGCGCATCGCTCGGCGGGCACGGCTTCAGCCGCGCGATCAGGCAGGCGATCTTGCTGGTGCCGATGTCGAGCGCGGCGACGAGCGCCGTCTTGTTCGGCGGCATCTGCCGGGTCTTCGGGGTTTGAACGCCATCAAGACTGGTCATGCGCTTCCAGCCTTCTTCGGGGTTTTCTTGTCCTTGAGCAGATCATTGCGCGCCTTGGCCGCGTCCTCCGACAGGCGCACGGTCAGGCGATCCGGCAGCCGCATGTCGATGGCGGTGATGTCGCGCGAGAACAGGCCGGTCTCCTTGTCCATCTTGGACAGGGTCGCCAGCGCCTTCTCGACCTCGAATTCCGGCAGGCGAACGTCGACGCCGTCGGCCAGACGCAGATTCCAGCGCCGCTCGCCGACGAACACGATCGCCTTCACCTGCGAGCGCACTTGCGGGTATTGCTCCAGCAGTCCGAGGAAATCCTTGGCGCGGGTTTCGGCACCCTTGCCCACCACCAGCGGCAGCGACACGAAACGCCGCGCCACATAGGGCTCAAGCACCGTTCCGTCGGACGAAATCACCGATACCCGGCCGTTTTCCTGCCACAGCGCGAAGGGCGAGCGCTCGGTAATGTCGATCTGCAAGCGGCCCGGATAAAGCTTCTGCACGGTGGCGTCGGAAATCCACGGGTCGGCCTTCAGCTTGTCGCGCGCGGTCGCGGCGTCAAGAAACAGCAGCGACGAGCGGCCGGTTACGCCGCCGACGGCGAGAATCTCGTCCTGCGTAAGCTGTTTGCGGCCGGTGATCGCGACGCTGGTGATTCGGAAGCCGACGGAATTGGCCGCAGCGTTGCGGGCGTCGCTCAGCGCCCCGAGCACTTCGTCGGTGTGACCGCCCTTGACCACGCCCAGCACGGCGGCGCCGATCAGCACCACGGCGGTCGCGAACAGTCCGAAGCCGCGCGGACGCCGGCGCTCCAGCATGGCGATCCATTGCGGCTCTTCGTATCGGGTGACGTGTGCGGTGTTCGCACGGCGAGCCGCACCTTGCGCGCGGGCGCGCGGACGCTGGGCTGCGGAAGCGCCCCTCGTCTGAGGATTAGATTGGGGCCTCTGCGATCTCACCGATCGAGAGAGGCGTCCTCCACCATCCATTGCACCAACTCGTCAAATGTTACGCCTGCGTGAGCCGCAAGCTCTGGAACAAGTGACGTCTCGGTCATGCCGGGTTGGGTGTTTACCTCGAGGCAGGTCAATCCCCCTGTTCCCTCGATGCGATCGTCGTAACGGAAATCCGCACGGCTTACGCCCCGGCAGCCAAGCGCCACATGCGCCGCCAGCGTTAACCTTCGGACTTCCTGGTAAACAAAAGGTAAAATAGGTGCAGGCAGGATGTGTTTTGATGCGCCCGGAGAGTACTTTGCCTCGTAATCGTAGAATTTGATTAAAGGTACGATCTCGATCACCCCCGTCGGCTCGCCATTGATGACGGCACAGGTGAGTTCCTTACCCGCGATGTATTTCTCGACCAGAAGCTGGTCGCCATGGGGCCAGTCCTCGCGGAACAGCTCCTGCGGAGGGTGGGCGTGGGCCTCGGTGACGATGAAAACCCCGACGCTGGAGCCGTCTGCCACCGGTTTGATGACATAGGGCGGCGCCATGGCGTGCCCCTTGGCCACTTCGGCGCGGGTCAGCGTCAGCCCTTCCGGCACCGGCACCCCCGCTGTCGCCATTACCGTCTTGGCGAGATCCTTCTGCATCGCCAGCGACGACGACAGCACGCCGGAGTGCGAATAGGGAATCCCGAGCGTTTCGAGCACGCCCTGAATGGTGCCGTCCTCGCCGGGCTTGCCGTGCAACATCACCAGCGCCGCATCCGGCTTCAACTGTTCGAGAACGGTCGCGATGTTGCGCTTCACGTCGATGCGCGTGACCTGGTAGCCCTTGCGCTCCAGCGCATCGGCGCAAGCCTTGCCAGAGCGCAGCGAGACTTCCCGCTCCGACGACCATCCGCCCATCAGCACTGCGACGTGTTTGAATTGATTCATGATCTCTCCCGATACGCCTACCTACGCTGATTTGAGCCGATGACCAAGCCGCCGCAATTCAGGTATTGTCGCCGCGACACAGCAATCGGAGCCGGCAGCGAGGCTCAACAAGAAGGCTATTTTCATGATCCGAGCCTGGCTCGACCTGTCCGCCATCGGAATTTTCGCCGTCCTTATCGTGCTTTATTTCGGCTTCTCGCTGTTTCTGGCGCTGATCTCTTTTCGCAGCCCTTTGGCCCGGCACGTGCAATCGCTGACCGGCGTGGTCGCGCCATTCTTCGGTTCTGTTGCAATCCTGTTCGCGCTCCTGACCGGCTTCCTCGCCAACGATGTCAGCGAACGCAACCGCCGCGCCCATCGCGCCGTAGAAACGGAAGCCGGTGAAATCCATAACCTTCATACGCTGAGCGTGGCGTCGGTCTCAGACATGCAGTCCATTCGCAGGGCCATCAAAGTGTATGTCACATCGGTCGTCACCGACGAGTGGCCGACGCTCGACAGGGGCCAGACGTCGCCGATCACGGGGGCCGCATACGACGACCTGCTGCACGAAGTAAGCGTCCCATCGATCGGAAAAGCGTCGGGCTCTGCCGTCCAATCCGCAATGCTTGGCTCCGCACTGCGCATCGGCACAACGCGAAACGAGCGCGTGGCCATCTCGTCGGACCACACGAACGACCTGAAATGGCTCGTCGTGATCCTGCTGGCGCTGTTCACGCAGGTGGCGATCGCCCTCGTTCACCTCGAACGCCCGCGCGCATTCGCTGCTTCGATGACCGTGTTTTCAAGCGCGGTGATCGTCACACTGGGAATCATCGCGCTGCAGGAATATCCGTTCAACGGCGCATTCAGGGTTTCGCCGGCGCCTCTGGCGCAGCTTCTGTCGCTGCCCGAAGCGATCACGCCGCGCCCTCTGAACTAGGGAAGCTGAGCTAGGGCAGCGCGACGCCGATCCGCTTGATCTCCCAATGCAGATCGATACCTGAATTCTCCATGACCCGCGCGCGCACGGTTTCGCCCAGCGTCTCGATGTCGTGCCCGGTCGCGTCGCCGGTGTTGATCAGAAAATTGCAGTGCATCTCGGAGACCTGGGCTCCGCCGACGCGGAAGCCGCGCATCCCCGCCGCATCGATCAGTTTCCACGCACTGTGACCCGGCGGATTCTTGAAGGTCGATCCGCCGGTCTTCTCGCGGATCGGCTGCGCGGTTTCACGGTGGTTCTGCACCTCGGCCATGCGGGTGCGGATCGTCTCGGGATCGGTGACGCGCCCGCGATAAAGCGCGGAAGTGAAAATCACCGACGTGTCGACACCTGAATTGCGATAGACGAATTTCATATCGGCGTTCGAGAATGTGACCTTCTCGCCCGCGCGCGTGATGCCCCGCGCCTCGACCAGGACGTGCTTGGTCTCGCCACCATTGGCGCCCGCGTTCATGCGCAGCGCGCCGCCGATCGAGCCGGGAATCCCGAAATAGAATTCGAGCCCGCCGATGTTGGCAGCGGCAGCAGTCTCCGCCACGCGCTTATCCAGCGCGGCCGTGCCGGCGCGAACCATATCGCCTTCGGCTTTCACTTCCCCAAAGCCGCGTGGCGACAGGCGAATGACCACACCGCTCACGCCGCCATCGCGTACGATCAGATTCGAACCGACGCCGACCGTATAAACCGGAATCTCCTGCGGCAGCCTCATAAGAAAGTAAGCGAGATCGTCCTCGTCTGCGGGCGTGAACAGAATCTGCGCCGGGCCGCCGACGCGAAACCATGTGAGAGGCGCGAGCGATTCATTCGCCAGCAGACGCCCGCGCAGATCGGGCATCGCAGACTTCAGATCGGCGCTGATGTCGGGAAAGGCCACTCTATTTGTCCAGCGCCTTCAACTCGTCCGGCAACGCGTAGGCCCACTGCGTGATGTTACCCGCGCCGAGACAAACCACAAAGTCGCCGGGCCTGGCGACATCGCGCACCACCGACGCAAGCTTGTCCACGCCGGGCAGCGGAATCACTTCACGATGGCCGTGCGCGCGCAAACCGAGCACGAACGCATCGCGATCCACGCCCGGGATCGGATCTTCGCCTGCTGCATAAATATCTGCAACGATGACCGTATCCGCATCGTTGAAGCAGGTGCAGAATTCCTCGAACAGCGACTGCAGGCGCGTGTAGCGGTGCGGCTGCACCACGGCGATCACCTTGCCCTTGGTGGAATCACGCGCAGCCTTGAGCACGGCGGCGATCTCCACCGGATGATGGCCGTAGTCGTCGATGATGGTCACGCCGTTCCACTCGCCGGTCCGCGTGAAGCGCCGCTTCACGCCGCCGAAGCCTGCCAGCGCCTTGCGGATCGCATCGTCCGAGATGCCGATCTCATGCGCGACGGCGATGGCCGCCGTCGCGTTCAGCGCGTTGTGACGGCCCGGCATCGGCAGCACCAGATCGGAAATCTCGTGAGCCGCATCCGTCTTGCGATGACGGAACGCAACCTTGAACTTCGAACCGCCGCTGAACGGCACCAGGTCGACAAGCCGCGCGTCGGATTGCGGGTTCTCGCCATAGGTAATGATGCGGCGGTCTTCGATCTTGCCGACCAGCGCCTGCACCACCGGATGATCGATGCACATCACCGCAAAGCCGTAGAAAGGCACGCCCTCAACGAAAGCCCTGAACGCATCCTGTACGGCCTCGAACGTCTTGAAGTGATCGAGATGCTCGGGATCGACATTGGTGACGATGGCCACGTCGGCGGGGAGCTTGAGAAATGTGCCGTCGCTCTCGTCGGCTTCCACCACCATCCAGTCACCTGCGCCGAGACGTGCGTTGGTGCCATAGGCATTGATGATGCCGCCATTGATGACGGTGGGGTCCATATTGCCCGCATCGAGCAGGGTCGCGACCATCGAGGTCGTGGTGGTCTTGCCGTGGGTGCCGGCAATGGCGATGCAGCTTTTCAGCCGCATCAGTTCGGCCAGCATTTCGGCGCGGCGCACCACCGGAATGCGCAATCCGCGCGCCGCCATCAATTCAGGATTGTCGCGCTTGATGGCGGTGGAAACCACCATCACGTCCGCGCCGTTCACGTTCTCGGCCTTGTGGCCAATGCTGATCTTGATGCCCTTGTCGCGCAGCCGGGTGACGTTGGCATTCTCGGAAGCGTCCGAGCCCTGCACGGTGTAGCCGAGATTGCACAGCACCTCGGCAATGCCGCTCATGCCGATGCCGCCGATTCCGACGAAGTGAATGGGTCCGATCTCGCGCGGCAGTCTCATCAATATCTTCCAGTCATGGGGGGACGCCGTCTCGGGCATCCATGGCGTCCTTCAAACAGACGAAGCTGGCCGGGACAAGCCCGGCCAGCTTGGAAAAATACACGATTCTTTTCAAATAGGCCGGAAAGGCCCGACTTCGTCCGCTATTCGGCGGCAGCGGGACAAACAGGGGCCGGAACCGGCTTCGCGCGTACCTCAAGCCGATAACTCGCCATCGCCAGCACGAGACCAGCCAGCGGCACCAGCGCCGCGATCCATGGCACCGACTCAAGGCCCGGTCCGCGATCGATCACAACACCGCCGAGCCACGCACCGATCGCATTGCCGAGATTGAATGCTGCGATGTTGAAACTCGAGGCCAGCGACTGGCCGGCACCATGCGCCTTGTCCAGTACCCACATCTGAAGCGGCGGAGCCGTCGCGAACGCTGCAACACCAAACAGAGCGGCAAAGGCAACCACTGCAATCTTGTTGTGAACCGCGAATGTCATCAGTGCGAGCACAACCGAGAGTGCGAACAGACTGCCAAATACGGTAGGCATGAGCCGCTTGTCGGCGAACCGTCCACCGAGCAGGTTTCCGATCAGCAATCCGATGCCGACCACCAGCAGGATCGGCGACACGGCAGCATCGGAGAAGCCCGTGACCTTGGTCAGCAGCGGCGCGAGATAGGTGAAGACAGCGAATACGCCGACCCATCCCAGCACCGTTGTGAGCAAGCCAGCGAGCACGGGGCCGCGCTTGAGAACCGCAAGATCTTCCCTGAGATTGAAGGCTTCAGGCGCTTCCTTGCTGGCCGGCACCAGCAGCGCAATGATGGCGAAAGCAACCACACCAACCAGCGTCACGGCCCAGAATGTTGCACGCCAGCCGAAATGCTGGCCGAGCCAGGTCCCGAACGGCACACCGAGAATGGTCGCGACGGTGAGTCCCGTGAACATGATCGCGATGGCCGATGCCTTCTTGTCGGACGCCACGAGCGAGGTTGCCACCACCGAGCCAACGCCGAAGAATGTGCCATGGGCGAAGGCCGTGAGCACACGCGCGGCCATCAGGGTCCAGTAGTTCGGGGCAAGCGCGCAGGCCAGATTGCCGATGGTGAAGACCGACATCAGCACCAGCAGCGCCGTTTTCCGCGGCCACCGGGCGGTGGCGATGGTCATGATCGGCGCACCGACCACGACACCGAGGGCGTAGCCGGAGATCAGCAGGCCCGCAGCCGGAATGGAGACGCCGAGATCGGCGCCGACCTGGATCAGCAGACCCATTATGACGAATTCAGTGACGCCGATTCCGAAAGCGCCGGCGGTGAGCGCATAAAGTGCGAGTGGCATGGAGCATCCCTCAGGCGAATCCGGCCAACCGCCGGCAACTCCGGAGAAGTGGACGCAAAGCCATTCGTGAACTAGACTTCCATAAGTAACAATATTTGTGAAACAAAGTCACAATGGCACGTCAGGACGTCAACCGATCCGGCGAAATGGAAGTGTTCGCCCGCGTGGTGGAACTGGGCGGCTTTTCGGCCGCGGCGCGCGCCTTCCGGATGACGCCGTCCGCGGTCAGCAAACTGGTGGCGCGGCTGGAAACCCGGCTCGGCGTGCGCCTTATCAACCGGTCGACCCGCAAGCTGCAACTGACCCCGGAAGGTACGGCCTATTACGACCGCAGCATCCGCATTCTCGACGACATCAATACGGCGGAGCGCGAAGCCGCAATCGGCGCAACCCCGCGCGGCCGGGTGCGGGTCAATACCAGCGTGCCGTTCGGGCTGCACTGGCTGCTGCCGCTATTGCCCGGATTTCTCAAGTTGCATCCCGGCGTCAATGTCGACGTGGCGCTGACCGATACGGTGGTGGACCTGATGGAAGAGCGCGCGGACATCGCCATCCGCGTGGGACCGCTGCGCGAGTCCCGTCTGCTCGCGCGCAAGCTCGGCGAGAGTCGGATGGTCGTGGTCGCGGCGCCCGCCTATCTCGCGGACCACGGAACGCCGCGCACGCCCGCCGATCTTGCCAAGCACAATATGCTCGGCTTCTGCTTTTCAAAGCAGATGGACGGCTGGCCGTTTCGTGACAGCAGCGGCCGCATCGTCTCGGTGCCACCGGTCGGCACCGCATTGGTCTCCGACGGCGAGGCCATGCAACGGCTGACCGTTGCAGGCGCAGGTCTCTCCCGGCTCGCCCGCTTTCATGTCGATGCGGATATCAAGGCGGGCCGCCTTGTGCCGGTACTCGAAGACTTCAACCCCGGCGATCTCGAGCCGATCCATGCGGTGTTCGTCGGCCATGGCGGACAACTGCCGGCGCGGGTACGGGCGTTTCTGGATTACCTGGTTGAGCACGTGAAGCTTTAGCTAAATTCCCGCAACCTTTACCGCGAGATCGGCGAGACGTTCCGCGGCATCGAGGCGTCCGACCGAACGCGCGCTGGTCGCCATCGTGGTCAGCCGCGCCGGATCGGCCCCGAGCGTGGAGATTTCCGACGCCAGACGATCCGGCGTGAATTCGTTTTGCGGAATCCGGATCGCGCCGCCTGCTTTCTCCAGCACGCCGGCATTGGCGAATTGATCCTGATCGATTGCGCCGGGGAGCGGCACCAGAATTGACGGACGACCTATCGCTCCAAGTTCGGCGACAGTGCCAGCGCCCGAACGCGAGATCACCAGATGCGTTGCTGCGAGCCGCGCCGGCAGATCGGCGAAGAACGGCGCCAGTTCGGCTTCGATCTTGAGACGATCATAGACCGCGCGTACGCGGCTCATGTCTTCCTCGCGCACCTGCTGTACCAGGCTCAATCTGCGCCACAGCGCCGGGTCAAGTTTCTCAATCGCCGGCGGCACGATGTCCGCCATGATGCGCGCGCCCTGACTGCCGCCGACAACGAGCAGACGCAACGGCCCCGTTGTATCCGGCGAAGCGTAAGGCACCGCAGCGGCAGCGAGGATCGCAGGCCGCATCGGCGTGCCGGTGACCGTCGCTTTTCCAGCCAGCGCCGGATCGCGGTCAAGGACACCAGGCAGCGATGTCGCGATCGCGCTGACCCGCGTCGACAGCAAGCGATTGGCGCGGCCGAGCACGGCGTTGGAATCGTGAATGATCGTCGGGATGCCGAGGAGTTTCGCCGCAATCAAAGGTGGCAGTGTCGGATAGCCGCCGAACCCGATCACGGCTTTCGGCTTCTGCCGTAACAGCAGCGCGAGCGACATCGCGCCGCCGGCCGCGAGCATCGCGCCGGTGCGCGCGAGCGCCCACGGCGTGCGCCCACGGACGGTTTCGCTCGGCACCACATCCATCATGTCGGACGTGAACATTCCGCCGTAGCGCACCGCGCGCGAGTCCGTCATCAGCCGCACGCGCGCGCCGCGCTTCATCAGCGCCACGCCGAGCGCCTCGGCGGGAAACAGGTGCCCGCCGGTTCCGCCCGCTGCCAGCATGATGAGAGGTGTATCCGGCATAACCGCCTCGTCAGGCGAAGCCGTGTGCGGCGTTGGCAGCGCCGATCGATTCCATTTCGACGCGCGGACGCTGCCGCGTCAGCGCGAGCAACATGCCGACGCCGTAGGCCAGCGAGATCATCGACGAGCCGCCATAGGAAATGAACGGCAGCGTCATGCCCTTGGCCGGCATCAGGTGCAGGTTCACCGCCATGTTGATCGACGCCTGGATACCGAACATGATCGCGAGGCCCGCAGCGGCAAAGCGCGCGAACATATCCTCACTGGCATAAGCCCGCGACAACGCGCGGATCACGATGAAGGCGAACAGCGCCAGCAGCGCGAGGCACAGAATGATTCCGAATTCCTCGGCCGCCACGGCGAACACGAAGTCGGTATGGCTGTCCGGCAAGATGCGCTTCACTGTCCCCTCGCCCGGCCCCTGTCCGAACCAGCCGCCATGGGTGAAAGCTTCCATCGCCGTGTCGACCTGGAACGTGTCACCCGACGCAGGGTCCATGAAGCGTTTGATGCGGCCTGCCACGTGCGGCACCATCATGTAGGCGCCGAACAATCCGACCGCGCCCGCGCCCATCAGCCCGAACACCCAGATCATCCGCATGCCGGCGATAAAGAACAGCGTGCCCCACACCATCAGGATCAGCATGGTCTGGCCGAAGTCCGGCTCCAGCACCAGCAGCGTGACTGTCATCAGCAGCAAGCCGAGCGCCATCGACGTCGCCGGCATTTCGGGCCGCTTGGCGGATTCGGCGAACAGCCACGCCACGAGAACGACGAAAGCGGGCTTCAGGGATTCCGAGGCCTGAATGTTGATGCCGAGAATGGTGATCCAGCGCTTGGCGCCCTTCACCTCCGGCCCGAACAGCAGTGTCGCCACGACCAGCAGGATGCTGACCGTAAACACAACCAGCGCGGTACGGCGCACCTGACGCGGCGACAGGAACGACACGCCGAGCATCACGATCAGCGACGGCACCAGGAAGAGCACATGCCGGTTGAAGAAGTGAAACGGATCGAGGCCGATGCGCGCCGCCACCGGCGGACTCGCGGCCAGCGACAGGATCACGCCGCCGAGCATGAGCGTGATGAAAGCGGCCACCAGCAGCCGGTCCACCGTCCACCACCATTCGCTCAAGGGTGTGCGTTGTTCGCGGGAGATCATGGGCCGTCCGCCATCCTGGTACCAGTGTCCTTTCGAATCCGAAGTTCGCCAGTCCTGCTGCACGTTCCGTAGCGAACTTCGGATTCGGAAGGACACTGAATAAATATGACTTCTCGTGTGGCCTTGGTTCGCCGGTCCGCAAATTGAGCTAGCTGCACAGCGATGCGGACCTGCGAACCGCCACACGAGCGGTTAACGGGGTATTACTCCCGCATCATGGTTTCCGGAGGGTTAAGGATAGGCAAATACGAGAAAAAATCTCGTCAAAGTGCAACGGGATAACGGAAGAGGCTCGCTTCAGGGAGGCGTCAGGCCGCCCGGCAGCGCGTTGGCGACTTCGCGGAAACGGTCGCCCCGCTTCTCGAAATTCGGAAACTGGTCGAAAGAGGCGCAGGCCGGGGACAGCAGGACAACCGGCTCTCCGACACCAGACGCTTGCGCATCGCGTGCAGCATGCGGCACCGCTTCCTCAAGGGTCTTGCTGATTTCGTGCGGCACATCGCCAAGCGTCGCCGCAAACTCCTGCGCCGCCTCGCCGATCAGATAGGCCTTGCGGATCCGCGGAAAGAATTCTCGCAAGCTCTCGATGCCGCCGGTCTTCGGCTTGCCGCCGGCAATCCAGAAAATGTCCCTGAACGACGACAATGCGCGCGCCGCGGCGTCGGCATTTGTGCCCTTGGAGTCGTTGACGAACAGCACATTGCCCTGGCGCCCGATCTGCTCCATGCGGTGCGCAAGGCCCGGAAAGCTGCGCAGTCCCTGCTGCAACATCTCGTGACTGACGCCGAGCGCCAGCACCGCGGCCGACGCACACGCCGCGTTCTGCGCGTTATGCAGTCCGCGCAGCGAACCGATCTCATTGATGCTCGCGATCCGCGACCGGGCTCCGCTATCAACGCGAACAATGGTGTCGCCTTCGAGGCAGATGCCGTCGGCTACCGGATGCTTCACCGACACGCGGACGACATTCCTGCCTGCCTGCGCGACGCGGTCGGCGATCGCCGCGCACCAGTGATCGTCGACACCGACGATCGCGGTCCCGTTCCGCTGCACGCCCGCCACCAGCCGCTCCTTCACTGCGGCGTAATGTTCGATGCTGCCGTGACGGTCGATATGATCTTCGGTGACATTGAGCAGGATGCCAACGCTGGGATCGAGCGACGGCGTGAGGTCGATCTGGTATGATGACATCTCGATCACATGGACGCGGCCCTTGGCCGGCGGCTCCAGCGACAGGATCGCGGTGCCGATGTTACCGCCCATCTGGGTATCGTAACCGGCTTCGCGCATCAGATGCGCGACAAGCGCGGTGGTGGTGGACTTGCCGTTGGTTCCGGTGATGGCGACGAACGGCGCGTCGGGCGCATGACGTTTACGTTCGCGGCAAAACAGTTCGATGTCGCCGATCACCTCGACGCCCGCCTGCTTTGCAGCAAGTACCGTCCAGTGCGGCTGAGGATGGGTCAGCGGCACGCCCGGCGTCAGAACCAGCGCCGCGAAATTCGCCCAGGAGACCGTCCGCAGATCCGCGGTGATGAAACCGGCCCTCGCCGCTTCCGCAAGTTTCGCCGGCGTATCGTCGCTGGCGATCACTTCCGCGCCGCCCGCCTTCAACGCATGACAACTCGCAAGCCCCGATCCGCCGAGGCCAAACACGGCAACCGTCTTGCCCTTGAAGGAAGTGACAGGCGTCACGCGTTCACCGCAGCTTCAGCGTGGAAAGACCGGCCAGCGCCAGCATCACCGAGACGATCCAGAAACGGATCACGATCTGCGGTTCGGTCCAGCCCTTCTGCTCGTAGTGATGATGGATCGGCGCCATACGGAAGAAACGCTTGCCGGTCAGCTTGAACGACGCCACCTGCACGATGACGGACAGCGCCTCGACCACGAACAGGCCGCCGATCACCGCCAGCACGATTTCATGCTTCGTGGCGACCGCGATCGCGCCGAGCATGCCGCCGAGCGCGAGCGATCCTGTATCGCCCATGAAGATCGACGCCGGCGGCGCATTGAACCAGAGGAATCCGAGGCCCGCGCCGAGCACGGCGCCGCAGAGCACAGCGAGCTCGCCGGTGCCGGGGACGTAACGGATTTGCAGATACTCCGCGAACACCGCGTTGCCGACCAGATAGGCGATCATGCCGAAGCTCGCGGCCGCGATCATCACCGGCACGATCGCGAGACCATCGAGACCGTCGGTGAGGTTCACCGCGTTACCGGCTCCGACGATGATGAACATGCCGAACATCACGTAGAACCAGCCAATGTTGAGGAGGAATTCCTTGATGAAAGGGATCGACACAGCCGTGACGGACGCGTCGCGGCCGAACCAGACGATGCAGGTGCACGCGATCAGCGCGATCAATCCTTCGACCGCGAGACGCGAGCGCCCGGAGAATCCCTTGTCGGTCTGCTTGGAGACTTTCAGGTAGTCGTCATAGAAGCCGACAAAGCCGAAGCCGAGCGTGACCAGCAGCACGATCCAGACATACGCATTGCGCAGGTTGGCCCACAGCAGTGTCGAGACGATCAGTCCCGACAGGATCATCAGCCCGCCCATGGTGGGCGTGCCCTTCTTGGTCACCAGGTGCGTCGGCGGACCGTCTGCACGGATCGGCTGACCCTTGCCCTGCGCCAGACGAAGCTGGTCGATAATCCAGGGCCCGAACATGAACACGAACAGCGCACCGGTGACCATCGCGCCGCCGGTGCGGAAGGTGATGTAACGGAACACATTGATGCCGGGGATAGTGCCGGCCAATTCAGTGAGCCAATAAAACATTCCAATTGCCTTAGTGTGTGGCGCCGTCGAGCGCGGCCTTTTCGGGAAAACGCTTCTGCAACGCAGTCACAATCAATTTCATACGAGAACCAAGCGAACCCTTGACCATAATCGCGTCGCCGGCGCCAACAGCGGCGACAACCTGCTGTTCGAGAGCAGCGGAATGATCGGCATAGCCGCCCTTCTTGGCGGAAGGAAGGGCCTCCCAGAGATTGAGCATCAGCGGACCACAGCAAAATACGGCATCGATATTATTCGCCTTGATGGCTTCGCTGAGACCGCGGTGCAGATCGGGGCCCGTCGCGCCGAGTTCCAGCATGTCGCCGAGCACCGCGATGCGCCGCCCGCGCGGACCGACACTGGCCTGGCCGAGCACGGTGATCGCTGCCTTCATCGAAGCCGGATTGGCGTTGTAGCTTTCATCGATCAGCGTGGCGGTACCTTCCGTGAGGGTCAGCACCTCGCGCACGCCGCGCCCCGCGGCGGGCTTGAGCTGCGCCAGCGCCAGCGCCGACAGCGCAAGGTCCGCACCTGCGAGGGACGCCGCGGCCAGCACCGCGAGCGAATTCATCGCCATATGCCGTCCCGGCATGCCGATCTTGTAAGTGATGTCCTGGCCAAGAATGCTGGCGTGCACCGCCGAGCATGCGGGATGTAGCGAGACGTCGATCAGCCGCGCATCGGCTTTTTCGTCACTGCCGAACGAGACGATACGTTCGATCTTCGCTGCCTTGGCGCTCTTGGTCAGGCGCGCAAATTGCGGATTGTCGCGATTGAGCACCACCGCTCCGCCCGGTTCGACGCCCAAGAAGATTTCAGCTTTTGCGTCGGCAATCGCCTCGATCCCGGAAAAGAATTCCAGATGCACCGGCTCAACGGTGGTGATGATCGCCACATGCGGGCGCACCATCTTCACCAGCGGCTCGATTTCTCCCGCATGGTTCATGCCGATCTCGAAGATCGCAAACCGGGACGACGCCGGGCAACGCGCCAGCGTCAGCGGTACGCCCCAGTGATTGTTGAAGGACGCAACCGATGCATGGGTCTCGCCCTGCGCGCCGAGCACCGCACGCAACGCTTCCTTGGTCGAGGTCTTGCCGACCGATCCGGTCACCGCGATGACTTTTCCGCCGAGCCGGGCCCGTGCCGCGCGGCCGAGGTCCACCAGCCCGGCTAGCACATCGTCCACCACGAGCAACCGCGCATCCGGGGCGAACTTGTCCGCATGCGCCTTCGAGACCACGGCGAGCCCCGCGCCGTTCTTCAGCGCCGCCTCAACGAAGTCGTGCCCGTCGTGCACGTCGCCCTTGATCGCGAAGTAAGCCTCGCCCGGCGTCAATGTGCGGCTGTCGATCGAGATGCCGGTGATCGCATCGGGCAACGCGCCGCGCGTCGAGGCCTGCATCGCCTTCGCCATCGCCGTGCTGGTCCACAAAGGCGCACTCATGCAGCATGCTCCGCCAATGCCGCCGCGGCGGCGTCGTGATCGCTGAACGGCAACACTTTATCTCCAACAATCTGTCCGGTCTCGTGACCCTTGCCCGCGATCAGCAGCGCATCGCCCTGTTGCAGGCCTGCGACGGCGGCGCGGATCGCCTCATTGCGGTCGGCGATATCCTTCGCGCCTTTCGCAGCCGCCATGATGGCGGCCCGGATCGAGGCGGGATTCTCCGATCGGGGATTATCATCGGTAATGATGACAGTATCTGCGTTCTCAGCGGCGATCGCCCCCATCAGCGGACGCTTGCCGGCGTCGCGGTCGCCGCCCGCGCCGAACACCACCACGAGCTTGCGCTTTGTATAGGGGCGCAGCGCTTCGAGCGCTTTCGCCAGCGCATCGGGCTTGTGCGCGTAGTCGACAAACACCGGCGCGCCGTTGCGCTCGCCGACCAGTTCAAGACGCCCCGGCGCTCCTTGAAGATGCTCAAGCGCCGCGAAGACACGCTCCGCATCGCCGCCGGTGGCAATCACAAGTCCAGCCGCAACCAGCGCGTTCTCGATCTGGAATTCTCCGACCAGCGGCAGCCGCACCTGAGTGCGCTTGCCGTCATGCTCCAGCGTCAGCTTCTGCGCAAAGCCATCGACAGCCGCATCGACAAGCCTGATGCCCTCGCCTTTGCGTCCGACCGTGATGATCCGCAGCTTGCGGATGCGCGCGGCATCGATCACCGCCTGCGAATGTTCGTGATCGGCGGCGATGATCGCCGCGCCGCCATCGACGACCAGATCCGTGAACAGTCGCAGCTTCGCTGCGAGATAGTGCTCGACAGTCGGATGATAATCCATGTGGTCACGCGACAGATTGGTGAATCCACCCGCGCTGACGCTCACCCCGTCGAGGCGGTGCTGGTCGAGACCATGCGACGACGCCTCGAACGCCAGATGGGTCACGCCCTCGCCCGCGATCTCGTCGAGTGACCGATGCAGCGCGATCGGATCGGGCGTGGTCAGCGAGCCGTAGACAGTGCGCTTCGGCGACACGAGACCAATGGTCCCGATGCTCGCGGCTGCATAACCGAGACGCTGCCAGATCTGCCGGGTGAACACCGCGACCGAAGTCTTGCCGCTGGTGCCGGTGACGGCGGCGATGGTCGCGGGCTGACGGGGATAGAATTTTGCCGCGGCGAGCGCCAGCGCGCGGCGCGGATTCGGCACGGCAATAAATGCAACGCGACCGTCGCTCTCCGGAATACGATCGCTCACGACAGCGACAGCGCCGGACGCAATCGCCTGATCGATAAAGCGCGCACCGTCGGTCCTGGTCCCGGCCAACGCGAAGAAAACATCGCCCGGCTTCACCACGCGGCTGTCCACGGCAATCCCCGCGACCGCAACATCGGCATGCTGCGCGCCGACCACGGCATCCCCGCTGAAAAGATCGCGTAACTTCATCTCACCCCGGATTTGGAATCATAGCGTATTCTAACCGCAGAACCGGCGCCCGCGCTGCGGGATACGCACGTCCACAAAACTCCGTGAGCGGTTACCGGCTTTCCTTCGATGCCGCAAGAATAAGGCGGTCGGACGGCGGTAAATCGAACCGCGGCACCATCCCGAGCAGCGGGGCGATTCGCTCGATGACCTTGCCGCCGGTCGGGACCGTGTTCCAGCCCGAGGTGATAAAGCCGTGGGTTTCGGGCAGCGGCTGCGGCTCGTCCAGCATGATCAGGAGCTGATATTGCGGATTGTCCGCCGGCATGATGGCCGTGAACGAATTCAGCACCTGCTTCTTGGAATAGCGGCCGTTGACGACCTTTTCCGAGGTGCCCGTCTTACCGCCGACATAATAGCCTTTGACGTCGGCCTTGCGCGCCGTACCCCGCTCCGCATTCAGCCGCATCATGTAGCGCATGCTGGCGCTGGTCTCCGGCTTCACGACCTGCTTGGCGAGTTGCATCGCATCCTCGCGCGATCGCTTCAGGAATGTCGGCGGGATCAGATAGCCGCCATTGACCAGCGCGTTGATGCCCATCACGGCCTGCAACGGCGCCACGGCCATGCCGTGTCCGAACGCGATGGTGATGGTGTTCAACTCGCCCCAGCGTTTCGGCACCAGCGGCTCTGCGCTTTCGGGCAGTTCGGTGCGAAGCCGCGAGAGCTGTCCGAGTTTGCGCAGGAACGCCTTGTGCGCCTCAACGCCCATCGACAGCGCGACACGCGCCGCGCCGACGTTGGAGGATTCGGTGAAGACCTCCCACATGGGGACAGCACGCCCCAGATTGTGGGTGTCATGAATCTTGAACTTGCCGTAGGTCAGCGGCGCACGCGCATCGTAGAGCGTGTTGACGGTGGCGCGGCCGGAATCCAGCGCCATCGCAAGCGTAAGCGACTTGAACGTCGAGCCCATCTCGAACACGCCGGTGGTCAGGCGGTTGATGCGGGTCGGGTCGTTGGCTTCGCGCGGATTGTTGGGATCGTAATCCGGCACTGAGACCATTGCGATGATCTCACCGGTATTGACGTTCGAAACCAGACCGGCGGCCGCCTTCGCCTTGAACTTGTCCTTGGCCTTGAGCAGTTCATCGCGCAGCGCATGTTCGACGCGCAGATCGACTGCGAGCCGCACGGGCTCCTGCTGCCGGTCCGTGGCGAAGCCGGCCCGATGCAGGTCGGCCAGACCGTTGCTGTCCAGCCACTTCTCGATGCCGGCAATGCCCTGGTTGTCGATGTTCACATGGCCGATCAGATGCGACACCACGGGGCCGCTTGGATACACCCGCTTGTTCTCGCGCAGGAACCCGACGCCGGGCAGACCCAGACGATAGATTTCCTTCTGCTGCGTTGGCGTAATTTCGCGCTTCAGCCAGACAAACCCCTTCTTCGACGAAAGACGATCCCGCACTTCGCCCGCGTCGAGGTCCGGCAGCGTTCCGGTGAGAAGCTCGATCGCCTCGTCCTTATCGATAATGCGGCGGGGCTCGCCGAACAGGGACGGCGTCTTGACGTCGGTGGCGAGGATCATCCCGTTGCGATCAAGGATATCGGGCCGCGCCGTGGCGACGGCGTCCTGCGAGGCCGTGCGCCGCGTGCCGTGACCATCGCCGCCGATCGCGAACATGACGAGGCGGCCGGCAATGATCGCGTAAACCGCAGCGAAAGCGACGATCGCAAGGCCGACGCGCGCACGCGCCTTGGCCGAGCGGTCCACGTTCTTTCCGTAAAGCAGCGTGCGGATCAGCCGTTGCCGCCAGGGTTCCGGAGGCGGTGTGATTTGCTCGGTCACTGCGCGCCCTCCGGTTTGGGTATCGAGCCGGTGAGCGTTTCATCTTCCGACGCGGCCTTGGCAAGCGCTTCCAGATCGACGCTTTCGATCATGGTCCCGATCGGATCGGGATCGCCCGGCCTCACGAAGCTCGGCGGACGCGGCGGCAGGTTCTTCAGCGAGTCATATTGTGTGGCTTCGATCGAACGCAGCGACAAGTGACGCGAGGCCAGTTCCTGCAAACGTTTCGGCGATTCCAGTTTGGCCCACTCTGCCTTGAGGGCGGCGATGGAATCACGCTCCTTGCGGATGTCGGCTCGCAGCCGGAGAACGCTTTCGGTCCGCACCGTCGATTCCATCTTGATGCGGTAGACATAGGCCGCGCCGAAGATCAGTGCGCAGATGACAAAGAGGTGGACAAACCGCATGTCAGCCTCCCCTCATCACGTCGGCAAGCTGCGGCCAGTCGAATGATGCGGTCTCCGATTGCGCAGGCGCATCGGTGCGCGCAGCAGCGCGCAGCTTCGCGGAGCGCGCGCGCGGATTGTCCGCGACTTCCTCATCGTCCGCCACGATCGGGCGCTTGGTGAGGATTTCAAAGCTCGGCAACGCCTGATCGACTTCGGGCAGATGCCGTGAACCGCCGCCGCGCTTGCCGCGCTCGTTAAGAAAATTCTTGACGATGCGGTCTTCGAGCGAATGGAACGACACCACGGCCAGCCTGCCGCCCGGCTTCAGCATCTGCTCCGCCGCCACCAGCGCCGCGTGAAGCTCATCCAGTTCCTCGTTGACGAAGATGCGCAGCGCCTGGAACGTCCGCGTCGCGGGATGAATTTCATTCGGCTTGGAGCGCACCACGCGCGAGACAATGTCAGCCAGCGCGCGTGTCGTTGTAATCGGCGCTTCCTTCCGCGCCGCGACGATGGCGCGCGCAACGGCGCGGGAATGCCGCTCTTCGCCGAAGATATAAATGATATTGGCGAGGTCGGTTTCGGACGCCTTCGCGACCACATCGGCGGCGGTCGGCCCGTCCTGGCCCATCCGCATGTCGAGCGGGCCGTTGAGGCGGAACGAGAAGCCGCGCTCGGACTGATCGAGTTGCATCGACGAAACGCCGACATCCATGACGACGCCATCGACGGCCGTAATGCCCTGCGCCGCGCAGACGTCCGCCAGATTGGAAAAACGATCCTCGACCAGCGTCAGCCGCCCGCCCGAGGAGTCCACGAGATCGAAGCCGCCGGCAATTGCGGTGCGGTCGCGATCGATGCCGATCACGCGGGTGCCGGGAACTTTCAGGATTGCGCGGCTGTAGCCGCCCGCTCCGAACGTTCCGTCCACGTAAATGCCGCCGTCGCGGGGCGCGAGCGCCTCGACCGCTTCGCGGCCGAGAACCGGAACATGACGTACGGGTGCATCGTCGGGCGACATTTCAAACGCCTGCCGGTGAAAGACGGCCGCATGCCGGCCGGAATATCCGGGCCGGTCCGCAAGATCGCGGCCGAACAGCCCCAGATTGGCCCTTTCCGGCATCCAGATCGACCTGAACGCGGAAGCGCTGGCGATGACGCGCCTTAAATTCGAGGTTCCGCATGGGATTTTCTGGCCAGCCATCGAGCTTTTCGCAGGGCTTTTTGCGCATTTAAGGACCACAGCCGCACCGTTCCGGCGCGACTCTCCACCCTTCATTGGCGGCAGTTATCGTTAAGGAATGGTTGACGGGGAGAATTGCCTTTAAAGAAGGTGTCTTCCGCGGCGCCGGCGAGCAACCCGGCCATGCGCAATGTTGTGGGGGCAAGAACCGGCCATGGAACCCGCGCCGATTGCACCGGAAAAGCATTGCCGTAGGACGGGTGGTGTGGATTTGACATTCGCGGCCCAGCGGGCGGCGAGTCCGCGAAGCGAATGTCAGAATCGGACCACTAGCCCGCTACCGCCCTTCTCTCGCCCAGTTTCGAGTCCCTGTATGCCGCGAGGATCGTTTGAGTCTGCTGGATTTGGATCGAAGCGTCAGCGTCCCGATTACTTTCCTGGGGGAACCTGCTGACATGCTGAGCTTCGTGCCCGATTCATCCGTCGTGTCGACCGTCACGCCATCGCCGAACTTCGGCGACCGCAAGGGCGTGCTGGCGCCGAACATGATCGTGCTGCACTACACCGGGATGGCCGATGCCGCGAGTGCGATCGTGCGGCTGTGTACGACTGGCACCGAAGTCTCCGCACATTATGTCGTGCTCGAGGACGGCAACATCGTCCAGTGCGTGCGCGAGTCCAATCGCGCCTGGCATGCTGGCGCATCGTCGTGGGGCAACGAGACCGATATCAACTCGCTTTCGATCGGCATCGAGATCGTCAATCAGGGCCACGATCTCGGCTACACCGATTTTCCATTGCGGCAGATCGCGGCGGTGATCGCGCTGTGCAAGGGCATCATGATCCGCCGCGATATTCCGAAGCATCGCATCCTCGGACATTCGGATGTCGCGCCGGGCCGCAAGAAAGATCCCGGCGAGAAATTTCCGTGGCGGCTGCTGGCGGATTCCGGCGTCGGCCTCTGGGTCGAACCTGCGCCGATCGTGCGCGGCGTGCAGACCATGCTCGGACAATCCGGCGACGATGTACTCGCCCTGCAAAAGCTGCTGGCGAGCTTCGGTTACGGCGTTCCGCTGAACGGACTCTATGACGCTGCCACCATGGATGTGGTTGCCGCCTTCCAGCGGCACTTCCGTCCGGAGCGGATCGATGGCATCGCCGACACATCGACATTGACGACGTTGAACGATCTGCTCGCGCTTATGCCGAAAGAAGCGCTCGTGAGCTAGTCCAGTTCCGCGAGACGGCGCAGATAGAGACGCCGCAGCGGTTCAAGGCTGGTGGATTCGAGCGCCTGCGTGTAGGCGGCGCGCGCTTCATCGCTGCATTTCAGCCGCCGTAACAGGTCCGCACGAACCGCAGGCAACAGACCATAGCCGTCGAGTTCGCCGCGCGCGGCAAGAGCATCGACCAGCGCCAGCGCCTTGGCCGGTCCATCGACCATCGAGATGGCGGCGGCGTGGTTGAGTGCGACGACCGGCGACGGCGCAATCCGGACCAGCACCTCATAGAGTCCCGCAATCTGCGGCCAGTCCGTTTCCGCAAAACTTGGCGCACGCGCATGCAGCGCTGCGATGGCCGCCTGCACCGCGTAAGAATTGGGGCGGCCCGGCTCCGACAGCGCCTGTTCGACAAGCGCCAGTCCCTCGGCGATCTGGACGCGATCCCATAGCGTGCGGTCCTGATGCTCCAGCAGTACGATGTCACCCTCCGCTGTCTCGCGGCTGGTGCGCCGTGCATCGTGCAGCAGCATCAGCGCAAGCAGGCCGCGAATCTCGCTTCGCCCCGGCATCAATACATCGAGCAAGCGGCACAGCCGGATCGCTTCCCGTGCAAGGTCCGGCCGCATCAGCGCCTCACCGGCGGTCGCGGCATAACCTTCGTTGAAAACGAGATAGACCACCGCAAGCACACCGTGCAGCCGCGCATTCAGCGCATCGTGCTGCGGCACTTCATAGGGAATTCCGGCGAGGCGAATTTTCTGCTTGGCGCGGGTCAGACGCTGCGCCATTGCGTCCTCGCTGGTCAGAAAAGCACGCGCAACCTGCCCCGTCGTCAGGCCGCAGATCGTCCGGAGAGTCAACGCGACCTGGGTTTCGATGGCAAATGATGGATGACAGCAGGTGAAGATCAGCCGCAGCGCGTCGTCGTCAACCGCGTCCGCCGAACCATCGCCGTCCACCACGTTTGTGCCAAGCAGTTCTACCTCACGGGCGATCTGGCCTTCCTTCGCGCGAAACGCGGTCTCGCGGCGGATACGATCGACGGCCTTGTTGCGGCCGGTGCTGATCAACCATGCGCGCGGATTTGACGGCACGCCGTTCTTCGCCCAGCGTTCCAACGCTGCGGCAAAAGCTTCCTGCAACACATCCTCGGCAAGATCGAAACTTCCGACGAGGCGGATCAGCGTCGCAAGCGCGCGACCCGCCTCATTGCGGAATATGCCTTCGATGTCAGCGATCGTCATCGCCTTGCCCATCAGGACGTGGACCGCGGCATTCTGCTAGTTGTTGTACATGTAGATGGGCCGGACTTCGATCGAACCGACCCGGGCGCCCGGAATTCGGGCTGCAATCGCCAGCGCTGCATCGATATCCTTCGCGTCGACGATGTAGTATCCGCCGAGTTGCTCGTGGGTTTCCGCAAACGGGCCATCGGTGGTCAGGGTCTTGCCGTCGCGCACGCGCACCGTGGTCGCCATCGACGTCGGGTGAAGCCGGTCACCGCCCTTGAAGTTCCCGCTTTGGATAATGGATTGCGTGAACGCGCCGTATTCGTCGGTCATTGCCTTGGCTTCAGCCTCGCTCCGTTTGGCCTCATCTGCTTCGTTTCGATAGATCAGCAACAAATACTGCATGTGGGTCACTCCGTTTGACCGGCGCGGTTCGCCGTAACCCTAGACGAACGGGGCGAGGCCCGAACGACATCTTCAGCATAAATTATTTGAGAGGCCCGCCGCACCGCATTTGACTTGACGCGACTGCCGGGAACGCTCATGTCCTCATCTGTCAGTCGGCTGGACGGCCGCTCCGGCAAGGATCGAAAGGTCGCCGGGGAGGAAAGTCCGGGCTCCATCGACATACGGTGCCGGATAACACCCGGCGGGGGCGACCCCAGGGAAAGTGCCACAGAGAACGAACCGCCTTCACTCCGTGAAGGTAAGGGTGAAAAGGTGCGGTAAGAGCGCACCGCGTTTCTAGCAATAGAGACGGCATGGCAAACCCCACCGGGAGCAAAACCGAATAGGGACGGCACAGTGGAAAGTTCGCTCTCGGGCGATAACTCCGCGGGGCGATGTCAGGCCCGCTGTCCGGGTAGGTTGCTTGAGGCGCAAGGTAACTTGCGTCCCAGAGGAATGGCCGTCACGTCTGCGTGGTGCGAACCACTCAGGCCCTACAGAACCCGGCTTACAGGCCGGCTGATACCGATCGCATGATCCGAAAGAGATCATGCGCAAGAATGAGGGGTTCGGCGGAATACGCCGGACCCCTCGCCAGTTTTGGGCCGCAGTTCCGAATCATTAAAATTGAAACAATCCCCAAGCCCTTCGTTTTACTCGCCGTCTGTAGCATCGCCCCACATGATCGAGGCGGACTGGCGAGCAGACGATGCACTTTCGATCCCTCCAATGGCTGGCGGCGGAACGGCTTTCCGATGGTGTCTATGCCGAACTGATCGACGAGCTGTTTGCCGCCGCCCCCTCGGTCGTCGTGGTCGCCATCAGCCAGGGCGTGATCGGCTCGGCCATCTCCCTGCACACCGGCGACCTGACTGTTCTCGGACTGACCATTGCCATCGTCCTGATCTCGATCGAGCGCATTGTCATGATGCGCCGCTATCGTCATGCGGCATCCGGTAAACCGCTCTCCCGTGCTGACGTCACGCTCTGGGAGCGACGTTACGTCAGCCGAAGTATCGCTAGCGCCCTGGTCATCAGCGCGATTGGCGTGCGCTGTTTCATGCTCGCCGATCCGACGATCCACATGCTGGCCGTCGGGATGCTGTCGACATATTGCGCGGGAACATTGATGCGGGTCGCACACCGGCCACGGCTTGCGATTGTCAATCTTCTCATTATCAGCATACCCACCCCTGTCGCCGGCATCATCCATGGCGGGCCGATCTACCTGAGCCTCGCGCTGATGACCGGCATTCTCCTGGTTGGCGCGTTCGACGTCATCCGGCACAGCTACAACACCACCGTCAGCCAGATTACCCTGAAACGGCAGTTCGCGGGGCTTGCACGGCAGGACGCGCTGACCGGCTTGTCCAATCGGCTTGAACTGAACGAGCGGCTTGAACTTGCAATCGGCGATGCACAGCGCAACGGCTACGGCCTTGCCGTGCACAGCCTCGACCTCGACCGCTTCAAGGCGGCGAACGATCTTTACGGCCATCCCGCAGGCGACGCGATTCTCAGGGAAGTCGCGCGGCGGCTGACCCGCCTGACCCGGGCAAGCGACCTGCTGGTGCGGCTGGGCGGCGACGAGTTCGTGCTGGTGCAGACCGGCGTCGCCGAGCGAGAACAAGCCACCGGACTGGCCTCCCGCATCGTCGAGGACATCGGCAGCTATTACAGCGTCAACGGCTACACCATCGAGATCGGCACCAGCGTCGGCATTGCGCTGCTGACGGACGACGCGCTCGCACCGGACGAATTGCTCGCCCGCGCCGATCAGGCGCTCTATCAGGCCAAACGAACGAGAAGCGGCTACGCCGTCTACACGGTGGCGCCGCATCTTGTTCCTTCGTTGAACGACGGCGACGATTTTCAGGACCACAACGCGATCAGCCGCAAAACGGTCAACCTGCGTTAGTCATTCGGCGCCCGGATCAGCCGATGCGCCGTGCCCCTTGCCGGAACAATTCGGCGCTCTCCGGTGCGAACTGCATGGCGGTCAGAAAATCATCGACACGATATCCGGGAAGTCGTTTGCGGATCGCCGCCATTTGAGCACGTGCCTCTTCAAGGCGGCCTGCCAGCGCCAGACAGTAAGCGGCTATCGCCAGAATATGCGCGTGGGCGTTGGGACGGGCGGCGGCCTTGAGGCCCCACTCCGCAGCCTCATCAAACTGCTTGAGCCTTACCAGCGCCATCGCGCGGGCGCCGAGCATGCCGAACAGCAGCGGATCGAACGGACTCAGGTGACGCGAATGGTCGGAGAACCGCACGGCAGCCCGCGGATCGCCTCCCTGCGAATGAACGAACGCGAGCGTGTAGTGGCCGAGCGCAAAATTCGGACTGAGGTCGATCGCCTGCTCCAGTTCGACGAGCGACTGATCCTGATGCCCGCGCAGCCACAGGGCCCGGCCCATGGCCCAGTGCGCGCCGGGATCGCGGTCGTCGGCCATCAGGCTTTGACCGGCGGCATCGAAGGCACGCTCAACCTCCGGCTCGCGCCTGGTCCATCCCTGAAATGCGTTCTGGAAATGGGTGAAGGACAGACCGCCATACGCCCGCGAAAAGGTGGGATCGAGATGTACCGCCGTCTGGAAAAACTGTTGCGCGCGCTCGTTGTCGGCCTTGTTGAATCGATACATGTGCCACAGGCCGCGGTGATAGGCCTCCCAGGCATCCAGCGAGCTGGGCGGCTTCAGCATCGCGCGGTTGCGCTCGATCATCTCGATTTCGTTCGCGATGGACGCAACGATCCTGTCGCCGATTTCACCGAGGACGAAGAATGCATCGTCTGACTTCTGATCGAAGACCTCCGCCCACACCACCCGGGCGGAGCGGGTCTCGGCGAGTTCGACGGTCACGATGAGGCGGTCGCCCCGACGTTGCAGCGATCCGCTGACAACATAATCCACATTGAGCATGCGGCCGGCTTCCTCCGGCCCCACATGCCGCTCGCTCAAGGCGAAGACCGTGCCCTGTGCAATGACAAAGAGACTTCGCAGCTTTGCGAGTCTCGTAATGAGGTCATGAGCGAGACCGCCCGCAGGCCCGCCGGGGGCCGTCGACGCCTCGGCGGTCCGTTCGACAAACGGCATGACGGCGATGGAGGCTCGGCGAGGTGACGTGATGACACTCTCGGCAGGTGTGATGATGCTGTTGGTCCCGGTCGGCGCGACGATCGACAGATCAACCGCATGAACCTGAGGCTTCGGCGATCCGTCCGCATGGGCCCGAGCTGCCCGCCACGCCTCCCGGATCGGCGCGCAATCGAGACCCTCGGCATCGAACAGCCGTGCCGTCGCCGACAGATGATCTTCACCCTCACGAATCCGGCCGTGCCGGGCAAACGCGTTGAGGAGATTTTCGTGAACGCGCAGATCGAACGGCGCGAGCTCCAGCCATTTCTCCAGATATCCGAACACCTCAACGCCAGCTTCGCTTCCGGCGAGCCGTTCAAGCAACGCCGCGTGGCGGCTGCGAAACTGGCGGCGCTGCGCGGTGAGCCAGGTGTTGAAAGCAGGGTTGCGATCGATCTCGAAGCCTTCGAGAAATTCTCCGTGACACAACGACGACAGCGCGCGCAGCCGCTCAGGCGGCAGCGCGTCCAGTCCCGTTTGTGTCGCCTGCGCGATCTCGACCGCGTCAACGAAACAATCCGTCAGATCGAACGCGACAGTATCTCCATCGGTCACAACGCGCGGCCGATCCGGCTCATCAACGACACTTCGCAGCTTGCTGAGACACCAGCGAAGCTCGCCGCGCGGATCGCTCGGAACATCCCACAAAAGCTCGCAAAGCTGGCTTCGCGGCACAGCATGCGGAGCCAGCGCCAGATAGGCGAGAAGCGCGCGCACCTTGCGCGACGCCGGCAACTTCAGCGCACCGCCGTTTCGGGAAATCGTCAGGGCGCCAAGCAATTGCACCTGCAGCGACAAATCACCGCGGCCGGCGCGACCCGATTCCACGTGCTTTTCCACGCCGGCTACCACGCTCGTCTCCATGTGCGGCCGCTACGGTACGTCGAGGAAATGGCGCAGATGACCGGATCCAATGCTTGCCCCGCTCGCGGGGCTATCCCAGGACAATCGGAGAAGAACCATGCTGACTTCCGTCGATACCGCTAGCAAGGCACCCATCGACTTTACGGCGGTCAAGGCCCGCCAGCAAGGAGCCTGGTCGTCCGGCGATTACGCCGTTGTCGGCACCACACTACAGATCGTCGGCGAGCAGTTGTGTGAAGCGCTCGACATACGCGCAGGGCAAACCGTGCTGGATGTCGCAGCCGGCAACGGCAACGTGTCTCTCGCTGCCGCGCGCCGCTGGTGCGATGTCACTTCGACCGACTATGTGGGCGCGCTGCTCGAACGCGCCCGGGAGCGTGCGGCTGCCGACCGGCTCAATCTCACGATCCGCGAAGCCGATGCGGAAGCGCTGCCGTTTCCCGATGACAACTTCGACGTGGTGGTCTCGACCTTTGGGGTGATGTTCACTCCGAACCATGACCTCGCCGCGAGCGAACTGGTTCGCGTCTGCAAGCCGGGCGGCAAAATCGGCCTTGCGAACTGGACGCCCGACGGCTTCATCGGCCAGTTGTTCAAGACCATCGGCAAGCACGTTCCCCCGCCTGCGGGTGTGAAGTCCCCCGCCCTGTGGGGCACGCGGGAGCGGATCCAGGAGATGTTCGAGCCCGACGCCTCGTCCATTGTGACTGCCCAGCGGCATTTCACTTTCCGCTATCGCTCGCAGGATCACTGGCTGGACGTCTTCAAGACCTATTACGGGCCGGTGCTCAAGGCGTTTGCGGCGCTCGACGCCACGGCGCAATCGGCTCTGGAGCGCGACATCAGAGCCCTCATTACCCAGTTCAACCGCTCCGGCGACCACACCGTGGTTGTGCCGAGCGAGTATCTCGAGATCGTCATCAACAAGCGCTGAATGCGGACGGGCTGCGTCTCGATTGCCGCAGCCCGTTTCAACTAACCGATGTCAGGACAAGCAGATGATCGCCGAACCAATCATTGACGCGTTCGATTATGACGAGACCGGCGACGGCCCGAGCATCGTGTTCGTGCCCGGCTCGTGCAGCACCGGCGCCGCCTGGCGGCCGGTGATCTCCGCGTTGAACGGCCGTTTTCGGTGCATAACCACCAGCCTGCTCGGCTATGGCGGAACCAAGGAGCGGCGCACTGCACGTAATCCTTCGATCGCTCATGAGGCCGAACTTATTGAGGCCGTCATCCGGCGAGCGGGCGGCCCTGTCCACCTGGTTGGTCATTCGTTTGGCGGCCTTGCTTCGCTCGCCGTCGCACTGCGCGCCAGGGTGCCGTTACAAAGCCTGACGATCATGGAAGCTCCGGCGGTCAACATCCTGCGGGAAATTGGCGAGTACCGGCACTACCGCACGTTCCGGGAAATGTCCGATGCCTATTTCGCAGCCTTCCGCAGCGGAGACAAAGAAGCAATTTCATCGATGATCGACTTCTACGGCGGCAGCGGCACCTTCGCGTCATGGCCGTCCCGTGTCCGCGCCTATGCAATGGAGACGACACACGTCAACATTCTCGATTGGGCGAGCGCTTATGCCTTCGAGCTGTTCCCGCCGGTGCTTGCCGGTATCGATATTCCCGTCATGGTCGTGCGGGGTGCAGAAAGTCACCCGGCCGTGAAACGCGCCAACGAACTGCTGAGCATCTACATCAAGGGCGCATCGCTCGTGACGACCGAAGGCGCTGCGCACTTCATGATCCTGACCCATCCCGAAGACGCTGCCCGCGCGGTCGCCGACCACATCACCCGCGTCGAAAAGCGTTGCGTGTTCGACGGCTGCGCCGCGGGGTGACGAAGCCGGAACCTCTCGATTCCGGCTTCGCGTTCTTGTGGGACAAGGCCTTACTCCGCCGCCGACATGCGGTCGAGTTCGAGCACCTGCCGCTCGAACAGCGAGCGGTAGATGCCGCCGGAACGCCGCGCGAGCGAGGCATGCGTCCCCTCTTCCGCGATCCGGCCCCGGTCGAACACGAGGATACGGTCGAGGCTGCGCACGGTCGACAGACGGTGCGCGATCACGATCGCGGTGCGGCCCTGGATCAGGCGGTCCATCGCCTCCTGAATCAAGGCTTCCGATTCCGAATCGAGGCTTGATGTGGCCTCGTCCAGGATCAGGATCGGCGCGTCCGCAAGGAAGGCCCGCGCCAGCGCCACACGCTGACGTTCGCCGCCCGACAGTTTCACGCCGCGCTCGCCCACCAGCGTCTCGTAACGCTTCGGCAGCCGCATGATGAAGTCATGCGCGTTGGCAAGACGCGCCGCTTCCTCGATCTGCGCCATGCTCGCGCCCGGCCGCCCATAGGCGATGTTCTCCGCGAGCGAGCGATGGAACAGGGTCGGCTCCTGCTGCACGATGGCGATCTGGCTGCGCAGCGACTGCTGCGTGGCCTTGGCGACATCCTGCCCATCGATCAGGATGCGGCCGCCAGTTGCGTCGTACAGCCGCTGCACCAGCTTGACGAAGGTCGTCTTGCCGGAGCCGGAGCGGCCGACCAGACCGACGCGCTCGCCGGGCCTGATGCTGACCGCAAGCCGGTCGTAGAGCGGCGTGTCGTGTCCGCGATAGTGGAACGTCACATCGTCGAACACGATGCCGCCGCCGGCGACCTTGATCGGCCTCGCATCGGGCGCATCGGCAATGCCGATCACCTCGTCGTGCATCGCCACCAGTTCCTCCATATCGTTCACCGAACGCTGGAGATGGCTGATGTGCTGACCGATGTCGCCGAGATAGCCGTGAATGACGAAATAGGTCGTCACCACATAGGCCACCTCACCCGGCGTAGCACGGCCCGCGGCCCACAGCAGCAGCACTCCGCCGATCACAGTCACGCTCATCAACACCAGCACGGCATGCTGCGCCGTGCCGACATAGGTGTAGCGCGACCATGTCCGGGTCGCGCGGCGGCGCCACTTGCCGAGCACCCTGCCGAGACGCCCGTCCTCCCGGGCTTCCGCACCGAACGACTTCACCACCGCGTTGCAGGTCAGCGCATCGGCCAGCGTGCCGCCCACCTTTGTGTCGAGCGCGTTGGACAGTTGCGCGGCAGGCGCGATGTAGTTCGTGGTCAGGGCCACCGTGAGGCCGACATAGATCGCGGTCATCAGGAAGATCACCGCACCCAGCACCGGCCAGTGCCAGCCGACCAGGATGGTCGAACCGAGCAGCACGACCAGGGACGGGATCAGCGCCATCAGGATCGTGTCGTTCAGCAGGTCCAGCGCCCACATGCCGCGCGTGATCTTGCGCACGGTCGAACCGGCAAAGCTGTTGGCGTGCCAGTCGGTGGAGAAGCGCTGGATGCGCACGAAGGCGTTCTGCGCTACATCCGACATGATGCGCAGGGTGAACGGGATGATCGCCTTCAGGCCGATGAAGCGAGTGATCATCGCCACAAGACCGAGCGCAACGATCGCGCCGAAGGCGATCATTGCGCCGTGACGCGCCGCGGCTGGATCGGCTCGCGCAATTGAGTCCACCAGCTTTCCGGCGAACAGCGGCATGAAGACGTCCGCAGCCGCAGCGGCGATCAGGCCACCGGCAACCACGGAGAGCCGCGCCGGCTGATTGCGCCAGTGGCGGAAGACGAATGGAAGCACCGCGCGTAAGGCGGACTTTTTATTACGAGACAGAGTCATGGCATGTTTCGGCTGCGCAGGCGCAAGCCGACTCCAAATGAAGGACGACGCAGCGGGCAGCGCCGCGCGCAATCGTCACGTGTCAAAGAAACAGGTTGTGGAATCTGGTCAGCGAAGGTTCGCGACAACTCGAACCGGACGACCACGGACAGGCCATCGGAGAACCGATGGCGGCCGGCAACCTTGCGCGGAGGACCGCGGGGTTAACCGATGGGGTATCCGAATGCCGAGGCGCGAATGCGCAGGACTCGCGGGGTCGCGATAAACGCAAACTTCAAATCCATGCGATCCTCCCGCGTTCGAGCAATGCTGACTCAACGTTGCGTGAGCCGGTGATGATGTTTTGGGCAATAATTGCGGCAAATTTTGTACCGGCTGATTGAAATTCGGCAATGTCCGCGCGACGACACATCGCATCTCTTCTCCCTCTCCCCGCACTTGCGGGGAGAGGGTTGGGGTGAGGGGCATTTTCAACATGCCCCAAACACAGCCCCTCACCCGCTTACTTCGTTCGCGACCTCTCCCCGTAAACGGGGAGAGGTAAAAAGCAACATTCACGCTCTGACGAAATACGGCGTGCGCAGGCCGGTAAAGGGCCTGAATTCCGCGACGACTTGATCTCCAATGCACAAATCAATGTCGCCATGCGCCATCATGCGAAAGCCTTCCGCCATATCGACCAGCAGGATCGCATATGGCACGTGCGCCTTAGCGTCCGGCGTCGCCGCGCGACGAACGATTGTCGTGGAATAAACCACACCCTTGCCGCTTGCCTTGTGAGTCTGCGGCGACGCGTCTCCGCACGACGGACAGAACGCGCGGCGGAAATACCAGAGATGGCGGCACGCGCCGCACGATTGATACAGGATTGCATCGGCGCCGTCGGTCCAGCCTTTCAGGTCGATCGCTTCGCTCATCGCACCCGCTCCAGAAACATGCTGACATGAGACGACATCACGCCGCCATCGCCGTGCAGCAGCGCCAGCGATGCGTCGCGCACCTGCCGTTGCCCTGCCCTTCCCGTCATCTGCAATTGCGTCTCGACCAGATGCGCCATCGCACCGCCGCAGCCGCAGTGACCGTAACTCAACAGTCCGCCATGGGTATTAAGCGGAAGCGCACCGTTGATGCCGAAATCGCCGCCTCGCGCACGCGCGGCGGACTCGCCGCGCTGCGCGAGGCCAAGCTCCTCGATCAGGATCGCCAGCGTGATGGTGAAGCTGTCATAGATGCCGGCATACCTGATATTGCTCAGAGCGACGCCCGCCTTGTCCTGCGCCCGCTTCAGCGCGACTGCCGCACCGACATCGGACAACGATTTCGCTGCCGTGACGTGCTGATGCAGATGCGCCTGCCCGCAGCCCAATACGCGCACATGATGGTCACTGGTCGGCTCGCGGCTGACGATAAAGGCCGCGCCGCCGTCCGACACCGGGCAGCAATCGAGCAGCTTCAGCGGTGAGGATATTTCGCGCGACGCCAGCACATCGGCCACCGTAATCGGATCGTGAAACTGCGCGCCGGGATGCAGCATCGCGTGGTTGCGCATCAAGACCGCGAATTCCGCCATGTCGGCCTGCGTCAGGCCGTAGTCGCGCATGTAACGCGAGGCGAGCAATCCGTAATAGGCCGGGATGGTCGGGCCGAGCGGCACCTCGTAATCGGGATGGCCGACCTGAGCCAGCGTGCTCATCGCCGAGTCGCGCGCCTGTCCGGTCAGTCGGTTCTCGCCCGCGACGACGAGAATGGTTTTGGCGACTCCCGCCTCGACCAGTTCATGCGCCAGCATCGCCATCGCCAGACCCGTGGCGCCGCCGACCTGAATGGCGTGGGCATAAGACGGCCGCACACCGAAGTGCTCGGCGAACACGGTCGCCAGCATCAGATGCGGCATGGTGGTGGAGTAACCGGTCAGCAGACCGTCGATATCCGCACGCCTGAGGCCTGCATCCGACAGTGCCCCTTCGGCCGCCTCGGTCATCAGATCGAGCGTCGAGCGGCCTTCATGTTTTCCGAATGCGGTCAGTCCGACGCCGCTGATGAAACTCATTCGCCACTCGTGTCATTGAGATACCGTACCGTGGTTTGCCACGGCTGCCGGCGATCTTCAATGCGCGTCCGGCGGCGGTCCCATCACGTTGGGTTTGCGGACAAAGAAGACCAGCGTGCTCAGCACGAGATAGAAGCACGTCAGCATGAAGAAGGCGTCGCCGAAGCTCATCACCACCGCCTGCCGGTGCACGATCTGCGACAGCTGCTTCATCGCCATCAGCGAGGCATTGCCTGCGCCCTGGAATTTCTGCGTCAGCATATTGAGCGTCTCGACCGCCATCGCGTTGCCCCATGTCACGCGATCATGAAGCCGCGAAATATGCAGATCGGTCCGGTGATCGAGCACCGTGTTGATGATCGCAAGACCCACCGCGCCGCCGAGGTTGCGCGTCAGGTTGAAAAGTCCGGAGGCGTTCTTGAGGCGGTCAGGCGGCAGCGTACCCAGCGCGATATTGTTCACCGGGACCATCGCCAGCATCATGCCGACACCGCGGAAGACCTGCGGCCACAGCAATTCGTAGAAATCGTAATCGCGCGTGATCCAGGTCATCTGCCAGGAACCGATGGCAAAGATGATGAGGCCCGCCGCGATCAGATAGCGCAGATCCACCTTGGTCATCAGCTTTCCGACCAGCGGCGCGGTGGCGAACATTGCAATGCCGGAAACGAACATCGTCTCGCCGATCATCAAGGCGCTGTAGCCGCGCACTTCCGCGAGATAACGCGGATAGATGTAGGTGAGCCCGTACAGCCCGATGCCAACGCAGAACGAGAACATGCTGCCAAGTGCAAAATTCCGGTCGGTGAAGGCCCGGATATCGACAATAGGTTCCTTGACCCTCAGCACGCGCCAGAAGAAGACGAACGCCGAGAACGCACAGACGATGCCCAGCCAGAACACCGAAGGGTCCTGAAACCAGTCGTATTGCGGACCCTCCTCGAGCACATATTCCAGCGCGCCGAGGAAACCAGCCATCGATGCCAGCCCCCACCAGTCGAATTTCTCGAGCAGCTTGAAGTTCGGCTTGTCGAAATCGACCAGCATCCACACACCAATGGTGATGCCGATGCCGGGAACGATGTTGATAAAGAACAGCCAGTGCCATGACATCACGTCGGTGATGTAACCGCCGACCGTCGGGCCGACCGTCGGCGCCAGCGTCGCCACAAGGCCGATGATCGGCGTCACCATCGGCATCTTGGAACGGGGAAAGATCGTGTAGGCCGACGCGAACACCGTCGGAATCATGCCCGCACCGAGAAACCCCTGAACCGCGCGCCAGAGGATCATCTGCTCGATGGTCGATGTCAGGCCGCACATGAAGCTCGCCGCGGTGAAACCCGCAGCGGAGATCGCAAAAAGAAGTCGCGTGCCGAGTGCGCGCGACAGAAAACCCGAAAGCGGGATCGCGATCACTTCCGCGATCAGATATGCGGTCTGGACCCAGGAGACTTCGCTGGAGCTTGCCGAAAGGCCAGCCTGAATGTCGGATAGCGATGCCGAGACGATCTGGATGTCCAGAATCGACATGAACATCCCGAACACCATGATGAGGAACGCGATCAGCCGCCGCGTGCTGATCGTCTCGGGAACGGCCGGCGACGCCGGAATGCCGTCCATGGTTGGCGATGCGGTGTTTGACGACATCACGTTGTCCTAAAGGCCCGCGATGCGGGACCTTGTGCTATTATCGCGCCGCGATCGGATCGACGTGGTCCGGGTTTGGCTTGGTGTTTACGGTCGTGATCACCGACATGCCGGGCCGCAGCAGGTTTTCCCGCGCCACCGAGAACGGCACGCGGATGCGGACAGGCACGCGCTGCACCACCTTGGTGAAATTGCCGGTGGCATTGTCCGGCGGCAGCAGCGTGAACACCGAGCCCGAGGCCGGCGCGAGGCTGTCGACAACGCCGTTGATGGTGCGACCCGACACCGCATCGACAGTGATCGAGACCGGCTGTCCGGGCTTCAGACGGCCGAGCTGCGTTTCCTTGTAGTTGGCATCGATATAGACGTCGTCGATCGGCACCACATTGGCCAGTCGCTGACCGGGCTGCACGTAGTCACCTACACTGACGATGCGGTTGGAGAAAATTCCGTCCACCGGCGCACGCACCACCGTAAACGAAAGATCGCGCACGGCTTTCGCGAGCGCCGCGCGCAGTTCCTGCAACTGGCCTTCGGCTTCAGCCTTCTGCGACTTGATGACGTCGACCTGCGTTTCCGCGGCTTCAAGCGTGGCCCGCGCGGCCTGCACCGCGGCAACGGCCTGATCGCGACCGGCCTGCGACACATCGAAAGTCGCCTTGGAGGCGAAGCCCTTCGTGCTCAGCGATTCCTGACGTTCAAAGTCAGACTGCGCGCGCTTGATCCCGGCCTCGGCCGAAACGAGCTGTGCCCTAGCCTGATCGACCTGGCTCTGCTGGGCTGCGATCTGGCGGCCGATGCGCTCGATGGTGGCTTCCTGCGTCGCGACCTTGGCGCGCGCGCTTTCGACAGCCAGTTGATAGTCGCCGTCGTCGATCATAAAGAGGACATTGCCCGCGCCGACGCGCGCGTTATCGCCCACCATCACCTTGGAAATGTGCCCGGCGATCTTCGCGCCCATGGTGGAGTTGTTGGCGCGCACATAGGCGTCGTCGGTGGTCACCATGTAACGGCCGATGACCATGTAGTGGTAGCCGAAATAGATGCCGGCAAGCGCAGCCACCGCGCCGACGCCAACCAGAACCCTCTTGCGGGTTTTGGAATTCGGCTTGGCGGATTGCCCGACGGCATCATCCGATCCATCCGCCACCGGCGCTTCGGGAGCCGGCTGTTCCGCAGGACGTGAACGCTGCTCGATCTCCGCCGCCGGAACGGCGTGCGATGCATCGGTGTCAGATGCATCAGGCTTGGGGTGGACAACCCTTGCGACCTGGTCTCGGGCAGGCACAGCCATCACTATTTCCTTAAATTCTAAACTCAAACACACGCCTGGCGCCGATAGCGGCAACCCGACCTGCGACAAAATTATCATTGACCGAACGGTTCGGTCAAATGTATTTTAAGGCGATACTTGGATACCGTATTATGGGTTCCCGTATTCTTTCCGGCGGCGCGATCCACAGCGGAACGAAAAAACAGACTAAACAAATGGTTACACAGAGCCACCTGACGGTCGCGTCCGGCGACGACGACAGCGCGAAGCGCCATCAGATCATGGATGGCGCACGGCGTGTTTTTATGGATCTGGGTTTCGACGGCGCCAGCATGAACGAGATCGCCCGCGCCGCTGGCGTCTCCAAAGGCACGCTCTACGTCTATTTCACCGACAAGAACCGGCTTTTCGAGGCCATCGTCGAACAGGAAAGTCTCGAGCACGGCAAGAAGGCGTTCAACTTCGACCCGGCGCAGGATGCCGAAACCAGCCTGCGCGCATTCGGCCGCGCCTATCTGGAAATCGTGTGCCGCCCGGATGGCGGTTCAGCGGTCAGAACCGTGATGGCCATCGCGGAACGGATGCCGGATGTCGGCAGGCGTTTCTATGATCATGTTATCGCCCACACCATGCGCCTGCTCGGCGATTATCTTGCAGCGCGGGTCAAAGCCGGGGAGCTTGCGATCGACGACTGCTATCTCGCTGGTGCACAGTTCATGATGATGTGCCAGGCGACGCTGTTTCAGCCTTACGTCTTTCAGGTCAAGCCTGCCCCGACAAAAAAGGAAATCGCAACGGTGGTCGACAGTGCCACGCGAGTTTTCCTTGCCGGCTATCGCGCTTCCAGCAAGAGCTAAAGCTCAGCGCTCCCTGATCCGGGATTCGTCTTCGATCGACTCTTGGTCTTCCTTCGACAGCGGACCGCGCGCGAACATCCGTTTCACCCGCTGCCCGATCGAGCCGGTGACGCCGCCATCGCGCAGCGCATAGCCGCGTGGTGCCGCGCGCGCCGCGATTTCCTCGCCGGACACAGCCGCAGGCTGGCAGATGATGCGTCCGCTGGCGCGGCGCATCAGATCGACGTGAATGTGATCGTAGTGATAGACGTTCGATCCCGGCGCCAGCACGGTGTTGAACTGCTGGCACGCGGCGGCCTGCACATCGCGCAGGAAGCCCTGCTCTTCCGGTAAACCTTTCCAGCCATCCTTGACCGAGATGCGCCGCCCGTCCGCCAGCGTGAATGCGGCAATATCGAGCGCGTTGCCGAACGCATGCTCCGAAATATGCGCGCGCGAATTGCCGTTCATGCCGCGGCATGAGTAGGCCGAAATCTGCTTGATCTCCGCGACCGGCGAGCCGAACCAGCGCTGCGCCGCAGGCTGAACCGCGTCCGCCAGCCAGCGGTCGAGCGCCGAGACGATCGGGCACGCCAGCGTTGCCGCTGGCTTCACCGCAACAGCGCCGAACCCGTTCACCGGCGAGCCCTGCGAAGGGCCGAGACGCGGCGGCGTGTAAGGCTGGCTCGCGGGAGGATAAGGCTGCGCGGCATAGGGCGCGCGGGTTTGCGGGCGGCTGATGGTCGGCGACGCGGAGTCAGGAGCTCCCGCCAGATCTTCCTCATCCGGCGGCTCTGTTCCCGGCGCATTCAACCGCATCGGCGCGCCGGCCTGCTCTGGATACGACGGCGAACGCGCCGCCGGATACGGCTGCTGCGACGGATAAGATGATGATGGATATGATGGCGGCTGCGACGACGAATAAGACGGCTGATAGGACGGAGACTGCGGTTGCGATGCCGGCCAGCGCGGCTGATTGCCGATGCTTCCGGGCGGACGCAGGTCGTCGGCGTAACCGAGGCTGCTCATCGGCTCGCCGAGTGCCGCCACTTTCAGCGGGAATTCAGCTCCGCACGCGCCAGGGCCGGAAATCGGATCGATGCGGACGAGATCGGCAGTCTCCTTGACCGCACCGGATTTCAGGCATGCCTTCTCCGCCTCAGCCCGCCAAGGTTCGCGTTCGGCGGTCATGAAACCGCGGCCGCAACCCGCCAGCGCAACAAGGACAAGGGAGCCGACGACGAACCAACTCACTCCACGCGTCATCCGCGCAAGTTCACCGAAGATAATTAAAGACTCTTCAACGCATTGTTATTCAAGGTTTTTTAACCATGTTGGCGCGCCGCGGCCGATGATCCGTCAGCAGCTCTGACTTTTTTGAAGGGGGAACGTCTTGGTAGCGTCCGCGTTACATGACCCAGCGTTGAGCCAAGGGAGATTCCCCATGACCATCGTCGGACCTCTGAGCGTCGTTGCAGCGTATGCGTCGTTTATTCTGGTCGGCGCGATCGTGCTGGGCATGTTCTAGAGATATTGTCGCCAAGCGGATCATCAGATTGAGTGACGCGGTCCACCCTTGATCGCTCACAGGAATCTGCAATCATGGTTCCATGATTTTCCGTCAGCTCTTCGACAGCGTTTCCAGCACTTACACCTATCTTCTTGCGAGCCGCCGCGGCGGCGAAGCACTGATCATTGATCCGGTGCTGGAAAAGGTCGACCGCTACATCCAGCTTCTGCACGACCTCGATCTCAAGCTGATCAAGGCGGTCGATACGCATATCCATGCCGATCACATCACCGGCCTCGGAGCGCTGCGAGACAAGACCCATTGCATCACCGTGATGGGCGAGCAGAGCGGCGTCGATGTCGTTTCGATGCGTGTCTCCGACGGCGACAAGATCGACATCGAGGGCCTTAGCCTCGACGTGCTCTACACGCCGGGCCACACCGATGATTCCTACAGCTTCATCCTGCCCGATCGGGTTTTCACCGGCGACACGCTGCTCATTCGCGGCACCGGACGCACCGATTTCCAGAACGGTGACCCGCGCGCGCAATACGAGTCGATCTTCGGACGGCTGCTGAAGCTGCCCGACCAGACGCTCATCTTTCCGGCGCACGACTACAAGGGCGACACGGTCTCGACCATCGGCGAGGAAAAGGCCTGTAACCCGCGGCTGCAGGTCAAGTCGGTCGATCAATACGTCGACCTGATGAACAGCCTGCACCTGCCGAATCCGAAGATGATGGATGTGGCGGTGCCGGCCAACCTGCATATGGGTCTGGCGCAGGACGAAGTCGCGCGGCGCGGCTGGGCGCTGACGGCCTCGCAAGCCAAGGATCTGGCCGGCCGATCCGACGTCGTGCTTATCGATCTGCGCGAACGGCGCGAGCGCGAGAAGCACGGCGTGATTCCGGGCTCGCTGCATGCGCCCTACCCCGCTCTCGAAGACAATGTGAAACCGGGCGGCGTCCTTCACCAGCTCGGCACGTCCACCAGCAATCAGTTGCTGTTCTATTGCGCGTTCGGCGAACGATCCGCGATGGCCGTGCAGGCTGCACAGGAAGCCGGGCTTACCACCGCCCGCCATATCCAGGGCGGCATCGAGGCCTGGCGCCGCGCCGGCGGCACGATCGCGCCCGAGCGATGACGCGCGGGGTTTGAACCGCCACCTCTTTCGCATCACAATTGCAATGAAAAATCCGGCTGTCAGAGCGCGTGGCGTTGCATCGCCCTGCGAGGGCTGTCAAAAATGATGCCATTGTGCGGCCTTTCAGATTGCTCCCCGAGCAGGTGAATATGTTGATGCGCTCTGCCCTGCTCGTTGCATCGATGCTGTGCGGCCTCGCCTTTGCGCCCGCCCATGCAGAACACATCATCCAGCTCGCACAGGCCGCACCCGCGCAGCCGGCGAACCCCGCCCCGGTGCCGGCGGATTCGTCCGCACCGTCCGCGCAAACAACGCCGTCCGTTCCAGCCGATCAGCCTGCGGCAGATCCGTCTCAACAGGCCAGCGACGAACCCGCCGGCAATGTCGCCATCCTCAAAGGCACCGCAACCGTCACGCGCGGCGGCATGACCGGTCCGCTGAAACTGCAAGACGACATCTTCAAGGGCGACGTTCTTCAGACCGGCAAGAACTCGACGCTCGGCGTCACGTTCAGCGATGACACCACGCTCAATCTCTCCGCAAGCTCGCGCGTGGCCGTGGACAATTTCGTCTACCAGGAAGGGTCCAAGGATAACGCGGCGCTTCTCAACGTCACGCGCGGCACCATGGCCTTCGTCGCTGCTGCGGTTGCCAAGACCGGCGACATGAAGATCGAAACGCCGACCGCAACGCTCGGCATTCGCGGCACGACAGGCCTTGTCGAAGTGCCCGAGGGCGCAACGGCCGGGACCGCCAACGCCAGCAATGTCGGGGTCAAGCTTTATCCCGACGCCGACGGCAAGGTCGGCCGCATCGAGGTCAGGGCGCGCGACGGCGCGCCGCTCGGCATGCTGACCCAGGCTGCGAGCGGCTTCACCGTGCGCGGCACGATGGTGCCGGGCTTCGGCATGCGCATGTCCGCGATGCCGATGGTGATGTCCACGCAGATGATCGCGCGCGATCGCGGCTTCATGCAGCGTGTTCACAATATGCAGGACATCGGACGGCGGGTTGTGATGGAGCAGCGCAACTTCCGTCTGCAAAATCCGAATCGTCCGCCGGCCTTCGGACGGCCCGGCTTCAATCCGAACGCTCCGCAGCGCGGCGGACTCAATCAGCCCGGCCAGCGCCCCGGCCTGAATCAGCCGGGTCAACGCGGCGGCATCAACCAGCCCGGCCTGAACAACAGGCCGGGACAGCCGAACCAGCCAGGCCTGCGCAATCAGCCCGGCCAGCCAAATCGTCCGGGCCTGAATCAACCTGGCCAGCCGGGACGGCCGGGCCTGCAAAACCCGTCGGGACAGCGCGGCAATTTGCAGCCGGGCACTGGCCAACCGGGGCGCCCCGGTTTGCCGAACCGGGGCGGACTGCAAAGAGCACCCGGCGCACCGGGTCAGTTGGGGTCAAGGCCGGCGCTTCCGAGCCAGCCGGGCCTCGCGAACCGGCCCGCGCTTCAACCACAACCCGGCGTGCCGGGCGGTTTGCAGCGGCCATCCGCGGTGCCGAGTGCGCCGGCGATGCAAGGTCCGGCGGGAATTCTCAACCGGCTCGGTGTGCCGAACCGTCTCGGCATTCCGCAGGTGCCATCAGCAGTACCGCGTCCCGGCCAGCCCGCAGTCCCTGCCTTGCAGAAAAAGCTGCCGGGCACACCGAAGGACAAGCTGCCGAAAGAGTTGCTCCGATAGGTTGATCCATACCGCTGCCTCACGCGGGGTGGCGTGCCGCGGACACCGCCTGTAGCATCGTTGTCATGACGCTGCCGGAGTCGCTATGCGCTTGAAATTCATCCTGCTCGGGTTGGCGGTGCTCGTCGCATCGTTCGCCGCCAGTCTTTATGCGATGAACAGGTTCTGGCCGACGACAGTTGAGAAGCCGGTGCTGGCGAAGCTGCCGCCGCTCCCGCCGGTCTCGCGCAATTCCGAAATCCTCACCCCCATTTCCATCTCGATCGCCGCGCTCCGCGACGGGCTCGACCGCGCCGCGCCGCGCAATGTCGGGGGCAAGGCGGACAATCCCGTCAGCCAGATTCTCCAGAATGCCGACATCAACTGGACGGTGACGCGCGGGCCGATTGCCGCAAGCGGCGTGCAGAACGCGCTGTCGCTGTCGACACCGCTCGACGGCAAGCTGACCGTGCTTGGCTCGCTGTCGGCGGCAAGCGGCACCGCGCTCGGCAATGCGCTTGGAAACGTGCTCGGCAGCAACGCCGTCAAGCAGCTCGGCAGTGTGAATATCAAACAATTGAATGCGAATGCCGCGATCCACGGCAATGTCGCGATCACCTCAAAGCCCGAAGTCCTGCGGGAGTGGCGGATCGATCCGAGGCTGACCGCACAGGTGACGCTCGGCGAAAGCAGTCTCACCATCGCAGGCGCGAAAGTCGCGGTGCCGGCACAGGTCAAGCCGCTGATCGACAAGACGGTCAACGAACAGATGGCGCAGTTACAGGCGCGACTGCGAAATGATCGCTCGCTCGAACAGAATGCGCGGCGCGAATGGGCAAAACTTTGCCGTTCGATCCCGCTGCCTCCGGCGGCGGTGGGAATGCCGACGCTCTGGCTGGAGATGCGGCCGGTGCGCGCGATGGCGGCCCAGCCGCGCATCGATCCCAACTCGGTGAACTTCATGCTCGGCCTGCAGGCGGAGACGCGCGTGCTTCCCGCTGAGACCAAGCCGGATTGCCCGTTCCCGACAAATCTCGACATTGTACCGCCGCCGGATCGCGGCCGCATCGCCATCGGCGTGCCGATCGATCTGCCCTTCACTGAAGTCAGCAAGATCGTCGCGACGCAGTTGAAGGGGCGCACGTTTCCTGAAGACGGCAGCGGCTCGGTCGATGTCACGGTGAAAAGCGCGAGCGTTGCCGCCGCCGGTCAGCGGCTCCTGATCTCGCTGCTCGTCAACGCCAGGGAGAAGAGGAGCTGGTTAGGCCTCGGCGGCGAAGCCACGATACACATTTGGTGCCGCCCGGTGCTGGATCAGGCGCAACAGATCCTGCGGCTGACCGATCTCGAACTCGCGGTCGAATCCGATTCTGCATTCGGCCTGTTAGGGGCCGCTGCGCGCCCGGCGATCCCTTATCTGCAACGCGCGCTCGAGCAGCGCGCCACCATCGATCTGAAAACATTCGCTGCGAACGCGCAGCAGAAAATTTCGGCGATCGTCTCGGATTTCCGCAAGAACGATGAAGGCATTCGTGTCGAAGCATCGGTGTCGAGCGTGCGCCTCGGCAGCATTGCATTCGATTCCAACACGCTGCGGATCATCGCGGAAGCGGAAGGTTCAATCAGTGTCGCGGTGACATCGCTGCCGAATTTGCAGCAGTGAACGCGCAATCGCTGGCGCATAGCTCATCCGCATGTTCGCATAGCTGCAAGCTGCTCATATCAGAGCGTTAATTCCTGTGAGTTCCCGCGTTAACACTCGCGACACGTTCTCTCCACATTTGCTCCGCATTGGAACCGCTTGCGCCCATGGCCGTTGAGCCGGGCCAGTCGTCGCGCCTGCACAGAGTGCCCGCGCTGAACCCATCTCCAAGAATTCATTGCTGAGGATTTACATCATGAAACGAGTCTTGCTCGCCGCAGCCGCGGCGATGATCCTGATTCATCCCGCCAGCGCACAGCGCGCCAACTACGAGTCGATGGTCGCCAGTCACGCCGCCGCAAACGGAGTTCCCGCGGAACTCGTGCATCGCGTGATCGTGCGCGAGAGCCGCTACAATCCGCGCGCCGTCAGCAAGGGCAATTACGGCATGATGCAGATCAAACTCGCGACCGCGCGCAGCCTTGGCTACACCGGCACCGCGCAAGGCCTGCTCGATCCCGACACCAACCTCACCTACGCCGTGAAGTATCTCGCCGGCGCGTATCAGGCGGCGGGCGGCAATCACAACCGCGCGGTCTCCTATTATGCAGGCGGCTATTACTATGCGGCGAAACGTCAGGGCCTTCTGCCGCGTCAGCAGGTTCAGGCGCAGGCTGAACCGTCGATCACGCTGTTCGACGCGAACGCGCAGGTGCTGCCCGCGCGGCGGCATCGTCATCATCGCCACCATCACTGATAAGAAAGCAGGCCGGCTTCAGTTTGAAGCCGGCTTTATCTCCGGCTCGGCCGGATGACGCGCCGATGGATCGCGCACATGCGCCACGACATTGTCGTCGGCGAAAACTTTCTTCCAGCCGTCGACATGATCGAGCAGTTGCGCGGCGGGTGTCCGCCGCCATAGCAGGGTGGCGTCTATGCGGTATGACTTGAGCATATCGAACAGCGCATCGGGTCTCTTCAGAGTCATGGCGCGATCGACATCCACCATGAAGCGCTCGCCATACAATTCGGTTCGCCCGTCGATCGCGACGGGCACTCCCGACCAGATCAGATAGCCACCGAAGTCGTAGTCGTTCAGCACGCGCGACACGCCACGCTCCTTCAATGCCGCAACGGCCGGCGCAATGCCGGACGGCGGCGCGTATCGGCCGGTCGCCATCGCAAATCCTGTTATCGCGATAACCGGCACCAGCGCCGCGATTGCAACCATCGACCGTAGCCGTGTGGCATTCGCCGGCAATATCGCCGGCTGGGCGAAACGCGCCGCCAGCGGCGCAGCCAGCACGATCGGCAGCAGCAACGCCAGCACGGTGGCGTTGCGCGCGCTCGCCAGCGCCATGTGAAGCAGCCCGAGCGCGAGCACGATCCGCATCAAGGGGAGCTTCAATCCCTTCAACAGGATCGCTCCCAGCCCAAGCAGCAGAACGCCCTCGAAAGCACCGAAGCGCGTGAAGTCCGCGGGACGCCATTCGGTGATCATCGACAGCGCAGCGCCGAGATTGAGAATGTTGCGGGCCGCGAGCAGCGAATTCCAGCCATAGGGCGTGATGCAGCTCGCCGCGAGTGCGACGAGACTGAACACGAACCAGCGCAGCAACAACTGCACGCGCGCAGGCCGCTCCACCCTCATCATCGCGTCGAGTGCGATCGCCCCGATCAGCACGAGGCCGAAGACAAAACTGCCGTGAAGGTTTGCCCAAAGGGTCATGAGCGGCAGCAGCCAGAACGACGGCACACCGCCGCGGTCAGCCGTCGCGATCAAGCCCATGACCCAGGCCACCATCACCGGCATGGCGAGCGCGTGCGGCCGCACCAGAAAATGCGGCGACGCTATCGCGAGCGCTGCCAGCAGAAGAATGAGCACGACGAACGTATCCAGACGCCGTTCGAGAAACCGCGCGAGCAGTGCAAATGCCGCCGCGATCGACGCGGCGGTCAGGATGACCGGCCCGGCCCAGCCCGCGACCGAGAAAGCGAGTGCGTAACAGGCCTGCGCGAGCCACTGCGTCGAGATCCACGGCTGGCCCTGCATCGTGAAGGAAAAGATGTCGGCTTGCGGAACGGCGGCGCTATCGAGAATCCACTGGCCGACCTTGATCTGCCAGAACGTGTCGGGATCCGCCAACATCCGGTTGCCGAGCGCAAGCAGTCCCCCGTAGACGCAGACGCCCGTCACCAGCGGCAACGACAACCACCTTGCCGGAGCATCGCTGGCCTGCGCCGTCATCGCGCGGCGCCTTCAGGCGGTTTGACGTTGGGCTGGACGGTATGACGCGCATTCGCGTCGCGGACATGAACGACGACATCGTCGTCGGCGAAGACCCTGCGCCAGCCGTCGATCTGATCGAGCAGTTGCGCGCCCGGCGTCTTTTTGCGCAGCAGCGTCGCGTCGATCTTGTATCGCTCCAGCAGGTCGAAGAAGCTTGCCGGATTGCGCAGGCCCCTCGCCGCGCTGTGCTCGACCACGAATTTCTCGCCGTACAATTCCGTGCGTCCGTCGATATAGGGCGCGACACCCTGCGAGATCAGGTAGCCGCCGAAGTCGTAATCGTTGAACACCCGCTTCGCCTGATGCTGTTTCAGTGTCAGCACCGCCGCGGCCGGTGACATGTTTTCCGCCGGGCGATACTGGCCCATGGCAAGCGCCGCCATGGTCATGCCGGCCATCAGGACAACGGTCAGTGCTGCCGCGATGCCCTGAGGCTGTGGAAAGGTCAGGCCCGCCTCGCCGTTTCGCCCGCCGAATTGCGCGGCGAGCGGCGCCGCGACCACCATCGGCCCCAGCAGGGCAAAGACGTCCGCATTGCGGATGTGGGCCAGGGCCATGTACAGCAAACCGACGAACAGCACGGTGCGCATCAAGGGCAGCTTCACGCCCTTGAGGAACGCAAGCACAATAATCAGCAGCGCCCCGGCCTCCAGCGGACCGAGGAAACTGAAATCGGCCGGCGCCCATTCGCGGATCAGGGTCAGCGCTTCGCCGAGATTGAGAATGGCGCGCGCCGCCAGCAGCGAATTCCAGCCGTAGGGCGTGAGGCAGCTCGCTGCGAGCGCAACCAGACCGAACACAAACCAGCGCAGCAACAGCCGCAGCCGCGCCGGCGCTTCGGCGTTCAGCACCGCATCCAGCGCGATCGGACCAATCAGCATCAGACCGAGAACGAAACCGCCGTGCAGGTTCGCCCACAGCGTCATCAGCAGGACCAAGACGAACGGCGGCGCTTGCCGCCGCTCAGCCGCCGACAGCAATGCCGCAACCCACGCCACCATCACCGGCAGCGCCAGCGCATGCGGCCGCGCGTAGAAATGCGGCAGTCCGATGAGGAACGATACCGGAAGCAGGATCATCACCGGCGTGTCGCCGAAATAGCGGACCAGGAACCGCGTCAGCAGCATGTACGTCACGGCGATCGCCAGCGCCGTCAGCACGACAAGCCCCGCCCAGCCGAACCATCCATGGACCTGGCTGAAGATGACCTGCGCCAGCCACTGCGTCGACATCCAGGGCTGACCCTGCATCGTGAACGAATACACATCGGTCACCGGCACGGCGCGATGATCGACCATCCACTGTCCGACCGCGACCTGCCAGAATGTATCTGGATCGATCAGCAGCCGGTTGCCGGTGCTCAGCAGCACGGCATAGACGATAAGGCCGACCCACAGCGGCAGGGTGCAGCGCTCCACCGGTGCTGCGTCGATTGCCTGTGCGGTCATCGCGCAGCGCCTTCCGGTTTGACTGCTGGATTGGCCGCGCCGGGCTTGCGCACGTGGACGACGGCGATGCCGTCGGTGTGGATGCGCTGCCAGCTGTCGAGCCGGTCGAGAAGTCCGGCCGCAGGCGTGTCCGGCGTCAGCAGCGTCGCGTCGATCTTGTAACTGTCGAGCAGGCCGAGAAATCCGTCGACGTCCCGGAGCGCGAGCGCATCGAATGTCTTGACGAGGAACGCCGCGCCATAAAGTTCGCCGCGTCCGTCGAAGAAGGTCGGAATGCCCTGCGTGATGAGATAGCCGCCGAAGCCGGCGTTGTGGAGAATTCGCGATGCCTTGCGGGCCTTCAGCACATCGACCGCGGCAGCCGGTGTCTGTGCAGCCATCGGTGAAAAGGCGTGGCTCACGGCAAAGGCCGTGGTCGCCACCACGACACCGAGAACAACAGCGACAACGCCGATCCAGCTTCTCGTCCGCGCAACGGCTTCAGCTCTTCCGAGCTGCGCAGCGAGCGGACCCGCAACCACCAGCGGGGTCAGCAGCGCGAACACTTCGATATTGCGGTTGTGCGAGAGTGCCATGTGCAGCAAGCCGAGCACCAGCAGAATGCGCGGCGGCGACAGCACGATGCCGCGCCAGAGCGCCGCGGCCACCGCCGCCAGCAGACAAATCTCGAACACACCGAGACTGCTGAAATCCGCAGGCTGCCATTCGGCGATCAGCGGCATCGCATCGCCGAGATCGAGGATCTGGCGCGCCGCCAGCAGCGAGTTCCATCCGTAAGGCGTGATCCAGCTTGCAACCAGCGCACAGATGCCGAATGCCATCCATCGCAATGCCAGCGAGACTCGTTGCGACGCCTCCGCATTCCACAGCGCATCGAGCGCAAACGGCGCGATCAGCGCCAGCCCGAGCACGAAGCCGCCGTGCAGGTTCGCCCACAGTATAATGAGCGGCAGCAGCGAGAGTGACGGCGCCCTGCGCGCATCGCTGGCCTTCACCAGACCGTAAACCCACCCCACCATCACCGGTAGCGCCAGCAGATGCGGGCGCGCCACGAAATGATGCGCGGACATCAGCACCGCGGCCATCGCCACGATGATCGCATGCGCCGCCGAAAAGTACCGGCACAGGATATAGACCAGCAGCGCGAATGCCGCCGCCGTTCCGAGCGCGGCAAGGATCACAGGCCCGGCCCAGCCGGCCATCGCGTATGAGGCGGCATAGAGAACCTGCGCCAGCCAGGACGACGACATCCACGGCGCGCCAAATCGCGTGAACGAATAGACGTCGGTCTGCGGCAGCGCACGATGATCGATGATCGATTGCCCGACCACGATCTGCCAGTAGGTGTCTGCATCCTGCAGCGCGCGATTGCCGCCGATCACGAACAACAGAAACAGCCCGGCACCGAACCACAGCCATGCCGGCACCTGCCCGAGGGTTTTCCCGGCCGTGCCTGGCTTGTGCCCGATGTGATCGAGACTGGCGATGCTCATTATTGATCCTGAAGTGCGGAACCTGTTTCCGCGACCTAACCACCGGCGGCATAATTCCGGGTAAACTCGGGCCCCGGAAACCGGCGTGGAACGGCCTCAAATCGCGCCCCGGCAAGGTCAACGAACCCTTACCCGCGGCGTTCTGCGTCAATCTTTGCGATGCGAAATGCGCAAACGCGTTCCCACGATGCGGAAAAGCCATGCCACGTCGGGGCTCCGGCCATTGAAACCCCGGATCATCGGGTCTATCGTATTGATGTTCCGAGGGGGGCTCCGGCGTGGAGCTGAGATACCGCGTGATGCGCGGTGACCCTTTGAACCTGATCCGGGTCATGCCGGCGAAGGGACAGGGATGTTACAGAAAGCCACATCTCCGCGAGGGGAATCTTCCGTCAACATTATCGGTGCGGGCATTGCCGGGTCATGGCAGGCATTGCTGTTCGCGCGCGCGGGTTATGACGTCACTCTGCACGAGCGCGGTGACGCCGAAATGACGCAGGCGACCAGCCACTGGGCCGGCGGCATGCTGGCGCCATGGTGCGAGCGCGAAGCCTCCGAACCGGTCATCACCCGCCTCGGCATCCGCTCGCTCGATCTGTGGCGCGAACAGCTTCCCGAGACGCCGTTCCATGGTTCGCTCGTGGTGTCGCATCCGCGCGACCGCACGGACTTTGAGCGCTTCGCCAAGCTCACCACCGATCATGAACGTCTCGATGCATCCGGCATTGCAGAACTCGAGCCGTCGCTCGACGGCCGCTTTCGCGAAGCGCTGTTCTTTGCCGGCGAAGGCCATGTCGAGCCGCGCGCCGTATTGCCGAAGCTGCATAAGCAACTTGCCGAAGCGGGCGCCGCGATCAAATTCCAGAGCGACTGCGAGCCCGACAAGATCGCCCAAGAAATCAAAAACGGCATCGTGATCGATTGCCGCGGACTTGCAGCACGAGAATCTGGCACGCGCGATCTGCGCGGCGTCAAGGGCGAGATGGTGATCATCGAGACGCCGGAGGTGCAACTGTCGCGCCCGGTTCGGCTGATACATCCGCGCTGGCCGCTCTACATCATTCCGCGCGACGGCAACCGCTTCATGATCGGCGCAACCACTGTCGAAGCCGAAGACACCGGCGTCAGCGTGCGCTCCGCGCTGGAACTGCTGACAGCGGCCTATGCGGTGCATCCGGCCTTCGCCGAGGCGCGGATCGTCGAGATCGGCGCGGGCCTGCGCCCGGCTTTCCCTGACAACCTGCCGCGCATCGCGATCGACGCGAAGCGCATTTCCGTCAACGGGCTTTATCGCCACGGCTTCCTGCTGGCGCCTGCCCTTGCCGAACTGACGCTCGCCTATGTCGAGCGCGGCGCCATCGACAACGAGGTGATGCAATGTTCCTGATCGTCAACGGCGAACGGGTCGAGACCAAGGCTACGCGCGTCGACGCGCTGCTGGCTGAACTTGAATATGAAGGCACGCATCTGGCCGTCGCGGTGAACTACGACGTGGTGCCGCGCGCGCGCTGGGCCGAGACGGCGCTCAACGACAATGATTCAGTGGAAATCCTCACGCCACGGCAGGGGGGATGAAATGAAAAATCTCTCCATGTTGTCTCCGCGAAGGCTCGCACCATCCGCTCCCCTCCCCCTTGTGGGGAGGGGGGGTCGGGGGTGGGGGTATCACAACCACCGTCCTTGCAGCTCACCCCCCTCCCCAACCCTCCCCCGCAAGGGGGGAGGGAGTCGCGCGAGGCACGCCCCATGCTGAAATTCTACGACCGCGAATTCTCCTCGCGCCTGCTGATCGGCAGCGCGCTCTATCCCTCGCCGAAGATCATGCAGGACGCGATCCGCGCCGCCGGCAGCGAGATCGTCACTGTGTCGGTGCGCCGCGAAACCGCAGGCGGCAAGACCGGCGATCAGTTCTGGTCGCTGATCCGCGAGCTGAAAGTCACCGTGCTGCCGAACACCGCCGGCTGCAAGAGCGTGCGCGAAGCCGTGACCACGGCGAAACTTGCGCGCGAACTGTTCAACACGCCATGGATCAAGCTGGAAGTGATCGCCGATGACGAGACGCTGCAGCCCGACGTCGTGGGCCTTGTCGAAGCCGCACAAATCCTGATCAAGGACGGCTTCGAAGTGTTCCCCTACTGCACCGAGGATTTGAGTGTCGCCTCGCGCCTGGTCGATGCCGGATGCAAGGTTGTGATGCCGTGGGCCTCTCCGATCGGCAGCGCACGCGGCATCACCAACCGCGATGCGCTGAAGCTGCTGCGCGCCCGTTTCCCCGACATCACGCTCGTGGTCGACGCCGGCATCGGCGCGCCGTCCCACGCCGCTGAGGCTTTCGAACTCGGCTATGACGCCGTGCTGCTCAACACCGCCATCGCCAAGGCCGACGATCCGGTCGCCATGGGCAACGCCTTCCGTCTCGCCGCCGAAGCCGGCCGCGCCGGATACCAAGCGGGCCTGATGGGCGCGCGCGATTTCGCTTCTCCGTCAACCCCTGTCGTTGGGACACCATTCTGGCATGCCGTATCCTGATCGTTTCTATCCCGTGGTCGATAGCGTCGCGTGGGTCGCGCGGCTGACAAAGCTTGGCGCCGGCACCATTCAGTTGCGCGCGAAGGATCTTGACGACGCGGCGGCGCTCGCCATTGTGAAAGAAGCCCTCGCCGTCACCAAAGGCACGCCGACCAGGCTTGTGGTGAACGACTACTGGCGCGCGGCGATCGACGCGGGCGCGCAGCATGTGCATCTCGGCCAGGAAGACCTCGCGGAGGCCGACGTTCCTGCGATCCGCCGTGCCGGCCTGACGCTCGGCATTTCCACGCACGATGAAGACGAACTCGACAACGCGCTCCGGCAAAAGCCGGACTACATCGCGCTCGGCCCGATCTTTCCGACCACCCTGAAGGCGATGCGCTTCGCGCCGCAGGGCGTCGAGCGCATCACCGCGTGGAAGCTCGATATCGGCGACATTCCGCTGGTCGCGATCGGCGGTATCAAGCTCGAACAGGCCGAAATGATTTTTGCCGCTGGCGCGAACTCCATCGCCGTCGTCAGCGACGTCACCCAGAACGCCGATCCGGACGCGCGCGTGCGCGCCTGGCTCACCGATTATCCAGAAGCTGCCTGAGACATCCTTCAAAGGAGGACGCCATGAACAAACAAATCAACACGGCCGACATCAAGCCCGCCGTCACCACCGGCGGCCTGACGTCGTCGCGCAAGATCTACGTGACGCCCGACGAGGCGGCGGACCTGCGCGTCCCCCTGCGCGAGATCATTCTGTCCGAGGGCGCGGGTGAGCCCAATCTGCCCGTATACGACACCTCCGGCCCCTACACCGACCCGAACGTCATCATCGACGTCAACGCCGGTCTGGCGCGCCATCGCCTTGCATGGGTGAAGGAACGCGGCGGCGTCGAGGAATATGAAGGCCGCCAGATCAAGCCGGAAGACAACGGCAATGTCGGCGCGTCCCATGCTGCCGCGGCCTTCAAGGCGCACCACAAGCCGATCCGCGGCGTCGGCGATGCGCCGATCACGCAGCTTGAGTTCGCCCGCAAGGGCATCATCACCAAGGAAATGATCTACGTCGCGGCACGCGAGAACCTCGGCCGCAAGCAGCAACTGGAGCGCGCGGAAGCCGCCCTGAAGGACGGCGAGTCGTTCGGCGCCGAAATTCCCGCGTTCATCACGCCGGAATTCGTCCGCAGCGAGATCGCGCGCGGCCGCGCGATCATCCCCTGCAACATCAACCACGCCGAACTCGAGCCGATGATTATCGGCCGCAACTTCCTGACCAAGATCAACGCCAACATCGGCAACTCCGCCGTGACGTCATCGGTCGAGGAAGAAGTCGACAAGATGGTGTGGGCGATCCGCTGGGGCGCGGACACCGTGATGGACCTCTCCACCGGCCGCAACATCCACACCACCCGCGAATGGATTCTGCGCAACGCACCGATTCCGATCGGCACCGTGCCGATCTATCAGGCACTGGAGAAGTGCGACGGCGATCCGGTCAAGCTGACCTGGGAGCTGTACAAGGACACGTTGATCGAACAGTGCGAACAGGGCGTGGATTATTTCACCATCCATGCCGGCGTGCGCCTGCCCTACATCCATCTCACCGCCAACCGCGTCACCGGCATCGTCTCGCGCGGCGGCTCGATCATGGCAAAGTGGTGCCTCGCCCATCACAAGGAGAGCTTCCTCTATACCCACTTCGAGGAAATCTGCGACCTCATGCGCAAGTATGACGTCTCGTTCTCGCTTGGCGACGGCCTGCGCCCCGGCTCGATCGCGGACGCCAATGACCGCGCGCAGTTCGCCGAACTCGAGACGCTGGGCGAGCTGACCAAGATCGCGTGGGACAAGGGCTGCCAGGTGATGATCGAAGGCCCCGGCCATGTGCCGATGCACAAGATCAAGATCAACATGGACAAGCAGCTCAAGGAGTGCGGCGAAGCCCCGTTCTATACGCTCGGGCCGCTGACCACCGACATTGCACCGGGCTACGACCACATCACGTCGGGCATCGGGGCAGCCATGATCGGCTGGTTCGGCTGCGCGATGCTCTGCTACGTCACGCCGAAGGAGCATCTCGGCCTGCCCAACCGCGACGACGTCAAGGTCGGCGTCATCACCTACAAGATCGCGGCACACGCCTCCGATCTCGCCAAGGGTCATCCGGCGGCGCAGCTCCGCGACGACGCTCTGTCGCGCGCGCGCTTCGACTTCCGCTGGGAGGACCAGTTCAACCTCGGCCTCGATCCCGACACCGCGCGCAGCTATCACGACGAGACGCTGCCGAAGGAAGCCCACAAGGTGGCGCATTTCTGCTCGATGTGCGGGCCGAAATTCTGCTCGATGAAGATCACGCAGGACGTGCGCGACTACGCGGCAACCCTCGGCGACAACGAGAAGGCCGCGCTCAATCTCGACGGCAAGCTCCCCGGCGTCGGCATGTCCATCTCCGGCGTGATCGCCGACGGCATGGCGCAGATGAGCGAGAAGTTCGTCAAGATGGGCGGACAGGTCTATGGCGAGGCGGGCGCCGCGAAAGAGAGCAACAAGGTGTTGTGATAAACATTATCGCCTTAGATGTCGTGGATCATTTTCTCCACGACATCATAGCCTCGATAGCCGTCGACAAAGTCGAATCCAGCAAATATCTCCCAAATAAACCTGCAAAGAGCTTTGGATTCGTCATATCCAGGCTGAAGATGCCGCATCTTTATTAGAAACGCCTCGAGACGCTTAAAAAAATCGAAGATATTTTGATTATCAATAGCATAGTGAGAAAGAACGTATTCGATCTGCTTGGCGAGAATTTCTAAATTTAAAATGATCTCAAGAAATTCGCTCGTCTTATCGTCCATTTGATTTTCAAAGGCATAGAATCCGTCATTTGATTCTCGACCGTGCTCGAATGCCGCCTTAAACGCGTTAACGTCCAATAATCTTTCAACCTCGTCTAGGCTTGTAGAAAGATCATGACGACCACCTTTTATGCTTGCAAAAACAATCTGCCAAAGAATATCCAATTTTACACGGCGATACATTTTTGCCAAATTTGTTTTGATGACAGATCTTCTGCGTCTTTCTGGGACCACCACGACCAGAAAATAGAACAAAAAGGAAATGATCCCACCAGTTAGAAGATTCGTGAGAACGCTGAATAAATCAGGCCACCACTCTGATTTTTTCAGAGCGGCCATAAACCCAAAATCGACAATCAATAGCAAAAGCAGCGCGAGTGAGTTCAACACGAACCAAAAACGCACACTCATGAGAATCTTCACTAACCTTCGCAGGATCGAGTTTGTGTCCGCTTTGTCCACTGTTGCCTCTTAGCAAGCGTAGCCCAGATGGAGCATAGCGCAATCCGGAGTTCGATTCAGGCCCGCTTGTCCCGCATTCCGCTTCGCTTCATGCGGGCTACGAATCCTGTCGCAGATTTGTAATACGCTCCGGCCATGCACAACCTCACACGTCTCGCCGGACTCCTCGGCAGCCCGCTGATGCTGCTGACGGGACGCATCGCCGGGATCACAAACATCTTCGGTGAACTTCTTTCACCCGTGACGGATGTCACGACCGGCGTGTCACCTTAGTCGCGGGGCTTGTCGCCAGCCTCCACGCCCCAAATCACCTTCCCCTCCGGGCCGGCTGGTGTATAGGTCACGCCTTCAAGTCAGACGGCACGTCCATGATCACGTCAAACAAACCCACCCCCGCCACCTTCCTCACCCCGGACGATTTCGTTCAGGACGCACCGTTTGTGCCGGGACAAGCGGCCGCCGCAACGCCTGTCGCCGATCTGATCGACGGTGTCACGGTGACGCCGCTGGTCACGCGCGCCGATCATCGTGGCGGATTGACCGAACTTCTCACCACGCGCCACGGCTTGAGCGAGCCCATCGTGCATGTCTATGAGGTGGAGGCCAAAGCCGGATCGCTCCGCGGCTGGGTGTATCATCGCCATCAGTCCGACCGGCTGGCCTTTACGCGCGGCCGCTTCAGGGTCGTGCTGCTGGACATCCGGCAGGACAGCCCGACCTTCAACAAGCTTTCGGTTCTGATCCTCGGCAAGGAGCGGCCCGGCCTGCTGCGCATTCCGCCTTTCGTCGTTCATGCCGTGCAAAATCTCGGCGAGGACGCGACGTTCACCAATATGCCGACAAGGGCTTACAATCCCCGCGATCCGGACAAGTGCCGCTTGCCGATCGACGATCCGCGCATTCCGTTCAGCTTCCGGGATTGAGGCCGTCATCGCCGGTCAAAGGGTAAGCGCGCGCAATCGTGCGTTATGATATGCTTCGTGCTGACCCGGCACGCCTCGATGGAGCGCACATGCATAACCTCACGCCTCTTTCCGGATTGATCGGCGGCGCGCTGATCGGGCTCGCCGCAGCGATGCTGATGCTGCTGACCGGACGCGTCGCCGGCATCAGCGGCATCTTTGGCGGGCTTCTTTCGCCCGCAATAAGCGATCGCGGCTGGCGGCTCGCCTTCATCGCAGGCCTGATCGCAGCGCCGCTGACCGCGGCACTCGCCACCGGCACGCCGCTCCCCTCACCCGCCATGCCCGCGAGTCTGATCGTGATCGTCATCGCGGGTCTGCTGGTCGGCTTCGGCAGCCGCATGGGCGGCGGCTGCACCTCGGGTCACGGCGTCTGCGGCGTGGCGCGGCTGTCCGCGCGCTCGCTTGTCGCCACCGCGATCTTCATGGCGGCCGCGATCCTCACCGTCGCCGTTGTGCGTCATGGGGTGGGAGGCTGATGCGATGCCGCTCGTTCTCGTGAGTTTCGCCTGTGGATTCATTTTCGGCGCGGGCCTTTTGATCTCCGGCATGACGGATACAGCGAAAGTGCTCGGCTTCCTCGACATCTTCGGCGCGTGGGACGCGACGCTGGCTTTCGTGATGGCCGGTGCGGTTGCGGTCTCAAGCATCGGCTTTGTGCTCGCACGGCGGCGGGGCGCGCCGGTGTTTGCCGCGCAGTCGCTCTGGCCGACGCGCAGGGACATCGACGTACCGCTGGTGACCGGCGCGGCTCTGTTCGGGATCGGCTGGGGTCTGGCCGGTCTTTGCCCCGGCCCGGCGCTGGTCAATCTCGCAGGGCTGAGCCTGCCGGTGATCGTGTTCGTCGCCGCGATGGCTGTCGGCATGCTGGGCCATGATGCCTGGAACAGATCCCGCGCCTCTGCGCGACAGACCGCGCAAGCCACTGTTGCAGCAGGCGGAGACGGCTAGCGCCGCCGATTTCAAAGGCGGCGTCCTTCCGCTGAATTATGGCAGTCATGAAAACGCTGCTAGAAGGGCGGCGTAGCAAATCACTTGTAGCAATTCACCTGTAGCAAATCACTTGTAGCAAATTACCTGGAGTGCAGACGTGGCGAACGACGCGACCACACGGCAACCTCGGAGCGGACCGCCAGGCCCGCAGGGAAAACCCGGAAAGCCGGGACCGCAAGGACATCCGGGCCGGCCCGGGCCGGAAGGTCCGCGCGGCAAGCCGGGGATGCCGGGCAAAGCAGGACCGCAGGGCAAGCGCGGCGAAGCCGGACCGGCGGGCAAACCCGGCGCGCAGGGCCCGCGCGGCGAACAAGGTCCGCAGGGCAAGCAAGGCCCCGTGGGCCCGCAAGGCCCGCGCGGCGAACAGGGGCCGCCCGGCCGCCTGCCTTCTTTCGAGGAAATCCTTCCCTGGCTCGAAACGATTTTCGACGCATGGGAAGATCATCGCCGCAAGCGCGAGCAGGAAGCGAAGGAGCGCGAGGCGCAGGAAGCTGCCTCCCGCCACGCCGCGGCTCTTGCAGCGGGCGCGCTCGACGACGACAGCGATGATGATGACGACGAGCATCACAAGAAGAAAAAGAAGCATCGCAAGGACAAGAAATAGCGACAAGCCGCGACACCTCGCGATATCGAACAAAAGGCCGGACTCGCGTCCGGCCTTTTTCCTTTGAGCGAGCGCAGCGGTTGCGCAAGTTTACTTCAGCGTGATCGCAAGACCGCTCAGATCGGCGTTGGCCATCAGGCCGGTCTGCTGACCGGAGAGTTCGAGCACCGCGCCCTTCTGGTTGGTGAGAACGATCGCGCGTGCGCCGCGGCCCACCGCAATGCCCGCGCCCGCCGCGCCGTAGACACCGGCGACATCCGACGGACGGTTGATGTTGCTCACCCGGCCGCGCAGCACCGTCTTCGATCCGCCGAACACCAGACCGTAGTCGATGCCGCCGGTGGACAGCGCATAGGACCTGCCGCGGAAGTTCAGCGTGCCGGTGCCGCCCGAACCGCCGATGAACCATCCGGCCTTGTAGATGACGAGCGACACGGTGCCGCTGTCGGCATGGGCCGACGACAGGCCGGCTCCGATGAGCGCCGTCACGGCGATCAGCGCGGCGCGAATGGCAGATGGCAAACGCATGGGGATTCTCCGGATTGGTGTGGACGAGGAATGAGCAGCAGATGCTGCGAAGAGGACCGACAAAACCGAATCAACACTAGCCCACGGCGCAGATTCGCAAAACGCCAATGGCGCAAGCGGAACCCTGAAGCAGCAGAATCGATCAACAGATTCGGCGCTGCGGTGCATATCGCCGCGCCGATTTCTGTTGTTTAATCGATTCGGGCGTCACAATGACCGGCGGAGGTTCCTGTGAATCGAGTTGAATGGGATCTGCACGCGGCCAAATTCGAGTCGCTGGTGTGCGACATCGTGACGGACGAGACGAGCGGGCAGATGCCGCGCTTCGTTGCTGCGGCCTGCCGCTCGCGGAAAAATCTTGAGTTGGTCGATCTCGGTTGCGGAGTCGGCAGCTTCGTCAAGAAATTCGGACACCGCTTCGAGCGGATCACCGGAATCGATTTCGCGCCGCGCATTGTCGCGCGTGCAAGGAAGCGGTGCGCGGACCTTCCGAACGCGAAATGGCTCGCGATGGATGTCACCCAGTCCGCGAAAGTCCTCGGCACCGTCGCCGACCTGACGGTCTGTCTGAACGTCATCACCTCGCCGCGTCAGGCCAAGCGCGATGCGCTGTGGTCGACCATGGCCGATGTCACCAAGCCAAAAGGCTTTGCGCTGGTGGTGGTGCCGTCGATGGAGTCGCAACTGATGGTCAACAAACTCGGCGCGTCGGCGGACAGGATCAAGGCGGGCGGCCTCGTTCACCGTGACGGCGTCTGGCAGAAATTCTACGAGCGCGACGAATTGATCTCCACCGTCTCCGGGACCGGCTTCGAGGTCACACGGATCGCCAAGGTGTATTATCCCTGGTCGGTGGACGGCCTGCGCAAGCCCCGGCTGTCCCGGCAATTGCCGTGGGACTGGGGCTTCCTGGCGCAGCGCGCGGCGTGACGCGCGGCATCACCCGCCGCGCGGACATTCCCTGTAGCCGAACTCGTCTATGATCCGTGCGCCGGAGATCGTGCTGAACTCCAGCTTTTCCAAATAGCCGTTCGCGACGACATACTGCCGCAGCTTTCCTTTGTAGGCGTTCAGCATCCGCTGGGTCGAACCGGCGTTGATGACGTACCTGTTGGGCCCGCGGCCATGACCGGCGTGAAACAGCAGCCGCGCACTGCGCTCGACGCAGACATTGCGCACCCCGAGAAACAGCGTGCAGTTCGACTGGCAATGACCGCGGATACGAAACAGTTCGCCGCTGGCGTTGGCCTGATCGATGGCCGGCTGGAATTTCTCGATCCAGCCGCCCATGGCGAAGCGGTCCGAGGTGTCGGCCTGCGCGACAGACGCCGCGCAGCCCAGCGAGAGGATGAACAGCAGCGGTGCGACGACACGTTTCATCAAATGCCCCCGATCCCCAATGGTGGTGCGTAACGTTAACTTCCTATCATCCGGCGGCAAGACCATTGCGAACGACAACGGCGAGGCATAGTTTTATTTCAGACATTGAACGCGCGGCGTTGAGTCGGCGTCCAACTTCCATACAGTCAACCGGAAGGGATTATGACAATGTTGGCGGAAATTTTTTTATTGAAGCTTGAAGCCCTGCTGCGAGTCGCGGCAATCGACCGCCGCGCCAGCGATCCGAGGTTCGTGCCGATCGCAATGCCGCGCTCCTGAAGCACTTCGCAACGCAAAAGAAAACGGGCCGGCTCTCGCTGGCCCGTTTTGCGTTTAGCCGAACCGCGCCCGGCTCCGCTCTCTCGCCTTCTCTGCCTCGACCTCACGGTCGCGCGCCGGCGCGTGGGTGTGCAGCGACGTCAGCAGTTTGCGCGCGCTGTCGGAAACTTCGGCGACAGCGCGGTTGAACGCTTCTTCATTCGCCTTCGACGGTGCGTTGAAGCCGGAGAGCTTGCGCACGAACTGCAAGGCCGACGCGTGAATTTCGTCTTCGGTGGCGGGCGGCTCGAAGTTGAACAGCGTTTTGATGTTGCGGCACATGAGTCTTCTTCCCTTCACGCCCGGCGCGGGCCTGCATCTCACTTAATTCCCGGCGGTGAGACGCGCAAATTTTAGGCGTGCGTTCGCAGCCGATCCGATTTCTCCTGCGATCCCGCGCGGTTCCATCGGGTTCCAATTCACGAGTTCCATGAACGGGTTATCCCGGAAATTAAGGTCCTGTTAACCCTATCGGCCCACCCTCAACCTGGGCTGAGATCGGAGAACCTTGGATATAGTCTGCGTCCCTGACAGGTGCAGCAGTGGTCAGGAGGTCTCGATGACCCAGGAAATGCACGTACGCGCATCGCAATTATTGCCTGATGCGCCGGCCGTGGCACCGGGCCAGGTGGTCCCGCTGCTCATCGGCGCCACAGTCCAGGAAATCGAACGCGAACTCGTCCTGCAAACGCTTGCCCGCTGTGAGGGCAATCGCACCCATGCGGCTCGGGTTCTCGGCGTCTCGGTGCGCACACTGCGCAACAAGATCCGGCAGTATTCGGCAGACGGCGCTGAGGTCCCTGCACATCATTAGCGATGATGCTGGTCCAGGATTATGCCAGACGAAAAACCGGAGTTCGCCAGCACCGGTTTACCGTTTGATGGGCGAGAACGATCGGGTTACGGTTCCCTCACCAGGACCCTGATTATGACCCGACCGCTCGTCAAAATCCTTGCCGCCTGTGCGGCCATCGCCATGGCTTACGCCTCGTCGGCACATGCCGCGGGCACGCCGGAGCAGCGCCGTGCCTGCCGCAAGGACGCGATGAAATACTGCCGGGAGTTCGTCCCGGACGTGAAGCGCATCACCGCCTGCATGCAGAAGAACGTCAGAAGGCTCAGTCCGCTCTGCCAGACGCAGTTCAGGTAGGAACGCGGCAGAACCCATGCACATTCCCGCGACGCTGGATCAGGCCCGCAGCACCCTTGCCGTGATGCTCGGCATTGCCGCCACCGAGGGAATGCCGACCGAAATCGACCACGAGACCATCGCCGCGGCCACGCGTTACATTTTTCATCTTGAGCCGCAGTTCGGCCTCGCGGGGCTGACGCCGCTCAGTCCCCACCGGCAGGCCGAACTTGCCGAAGATCCCGCTCTTGCCGCGCAGGCCGTGAGTTTCGCAGCGGTCATGGCGCTCGTCGACGGTACGATCAACACCGCGAAGCTCAGCGGGGTCGTGAAGCTTGCGGACTCGCTCGGCGTCAAGGACGAGTTTGTCCATGATCTTGCGCGCATCGCGCTGGGCGATCTGAAAGACGCCAAGGCCCACATGCTCCTCGCCAATCTCGAAAGCGTGACCGGCCGTACATGGACTGCCGACGAGACGGGCCCGTGGCTGCAGCCCTACGACACCGAGCCCGATCCCGCATTGGCGACGCGATTTCACGCGCTGGCGCGATTGCCGGACAACACGTTCGGCCATGCATTTGCGATGTTCTATCAGGCCAACCGTTACGCCTATCCCGGCGAGCCGACCGCGCTCAATTTCGAATTCGCCGTGCCGCACGATTCCACCCACGTGCTCGCCGGTTACGATACCTCGCCGCGCGGCGAACTGATGACATCGACGCTGACCGCGACCATGCATCGCGTCAATGCCATGTCGGGCCACGTTCTGCCGGTGATGCTGAGCTGGCATCTCGGCATTCCGCTCAACGATGTCGCCGGCGCTGCGACAGGCGCCTTCGAGCCGGAGGAATTCTTTTACGCCTGGGCGCGCGGTGAAGACACCACCGCCGACCTGTTCGCTCCGGAGTGGGATTTCTGGTCGGCTGCGATCCAGCCGATCGACGCCGTGCGCGAAGAAGTGGGGCTGTTCGCAGATGATGAAACCTAGACCGGCGCACGCCTAACCGGGACACACGGGATGACTTTTAAGGTCCGACTGAAGTCACTGGATGGCGCGACCAACGAAAGGACATTCGAGGATCGCGCCGACGCCTTTCATTGGGCGAAGGAAGGCCGCCCCTTTATCGGCGATGAAGCCGTAAGTTATCAAATTTACTCTTCGGGCAAGCTCATTGCCGTCAAGAGACGGGACACAGCCGACAAGGCGGAACACCGGGTGCGCATGGCTTCTGCATTTCTCGGCGCTTCTTTAACAGTGATAATTCTGTACGCTATCCTGATCTCGGAATTCGAGTTCTGGGGCCTGATTCTTGGATGGATTCCCGCAGGCACGGCGGCCGTCCTGGCCGGCTACGCTTTCTATAATTCGTCGATCCTGCTGCGAATTCTGCGCGTGATCCGGCACATACCATGATCTGGTGACTTCAACTGCGAGCGCGAGTATCTGCATATGAAACAGATCACCCGATCCAATGTCGTCGCGGCACTGTTGTCGTTCAACGGCGGCTTCGTCGACACCGCGGGCTTCCTCGGTCTCGCCGGGCTGTTCACCGCGCATGTCACCGGCAACTTCGTCACGCTGGGCGCGGCGCTGGTCCACGGCAGCCACGGCATCGTCGGCAAGATCCTGGCGCTCCCCGAATTCGTCGCGGTGATCGCGCTCGCCCGGCTCGCCGGCATTGCGCTGCGCGCGCATAGTCTGCCTGCGATGCAGATCCTGCTCGGGGTTAAAGTCGCATGTCTGCTGGCGTTCTTTCTTCTCGCCGTGCAGTACGGCCCGTTTCCCGACGCCAACACGCCGATGGCGCTGCTGACCGGATTTGCCGGCGTCGCCGCGATGGCCATGCAGAACGCCGTGCAGCGCGTGCACATGGCCAGCCTGCCGCCGTCCACCATGATGACCGGATCGACCGTGCAGGTCACGCTTGACGCCGTCGATCTCCTCACCGGCACCAAACCCGAGGAGCGTGTGGCGGTGAAAACCCGTTTCAGCCGCCTTGCGCTTGCGATCTGCTTCTTCGCGTCCGGCTGCGCTGTCGCTGCGGTGATGTATGTCTATGTCGGCTTCTGGTGTCTGGCGCTCTCGGTCGCCGTCGGTTTCGCCGCCGCGATAATCCGGGTCGAGGAAACACGCCCGGCATAAACCCGCTTGCGCCCTACCCGCTCCGGTTGCAGGATAAGGACGGGCTGGGGATTGCGTTGTGCGTCGTGTCGCGTTCGCCGTGATGGCCGTCTTGCTGGGCGCAGGCTTGAGCGCGGGCCTTGGCGCGTGCGCCATGCGCGATCCTTATGTGGCCACCCCGGCAACCACAACGTCCGGCAACTGGAAGATCGAGAAGCAGACCGATCGCATCACCGGCGTTCCGGTGCCGAGCGCGATGCTGATTGTCGACAACGCCTCCAACAGTTTCGCCGATTACGCCAAGATGGCTTCGATGCAGCTCACCTGCTTCGATGGCAAGCCGATGGTGCGCTTCGCCTTCGAGTTCAAGGTCGGCACCGACCCGAACTCGACGCTCGGCTATCGCTTCGACGACAAGCCCGGCCACGACAACATCGCCGCGCGCTTTCTTCAGGAATACCGGACCGTCGTGATCGAGGACCGGGCGGCGGTGACGACATTCGTCAACGAACTTGCGGCCTCAAACACGCTCGTAATCCGGATTCGCTCGCTCGCCGCCGGACGCACCACCGCCGAATTCAAGCTCGACGGCGCGCCTGCCGCGCTTGAAGCCGCGTTTGCCGGCTGCCCGCTGACGCCTCCCGCGCCGCCGCCAGAGACGAAAAAGAAGAAGCGCGCCGCGAAGGCGTAACCGATGCTGCGATGCATCGTGCCTCAACTATGCGCGGGAAGAACACGGCGCCTCGCGCGGGTGTGTCTGGACGCCTTCAGATGGCCGTCCGAAACTCCTGACGATTCTGATCGCGGAGGATCGCATGAGGTGGCCGCTTCGCCTTGCCCTGATGATTCCGCTGACGCTGTCTGCTGCTGCGGCCCTCGCGGTCGATCGCGGGCAATTCGGCGATGTCCCCGAACACATCCGCAAATGGTTCAGGGATGCGCGCAGTCCGGCCGGCGTGCCGTGCTGCGACGTGTCGGATGGCCATCGCACCGACTACGATGTCCGCGAGGGCAGCTACTGGGTGCCGATCGAGGGTTCGTGGTGGCTGGTGCCGGAGAAGGCGATCATCCGCACCGGCGGCAATCCCACCGGCGGCGCCGTGGTGTGGTATGTCACAATCCGCGGCAACATCGAGATCACATGCTTCGTGCCGGCGGACGGATCGTGAGGAACGCAGGCGTCTCCCGATCGTCATTGCGAGCGGGGCGAAGCAATCCATAGCTACAGGAAAGAGCTGGATTGCTTCGTCGCCAAAGCGCGTCCAAGACGCGCTCATGGCTCCTCGCAATGACGCGTGTTGGTCTTCAGATGCGCCCTACGCCCTGCCCGGATAACTCACCGCCATGCCGGCGCGCACGTCCTGCTGCACGCCATACTGTGCGAACGGATAACGGAATCCGTTCTTCGACAGCGCCTTCATGCCGGCGATGGCGCTGACGAGATATTCCGGCGGTGTCGCCATCAGCATTTCCTCGTCGAGCACGCCGCCGTAGCGGCGCTCGGCGAAACATGGAATCGACAGGCTCGGCAATCGCGTGGTCAGCGCCCGGCCCCATGAATCCGCGCAGGCGGATTCACCGACCACGCTCCAGTCGAACCGCTTGTAGCCCGACCACTGCAATCCGTTGATGAAATAGATCATCGCACCGGGCGTCGCATAGAACAGCGCGATATCCGGCGGATCGAGCTTGCCGGACGACAGCGGACCGACCGCGAGCGCATCGTATTGTCCGTCCGGCACGCAGTGCATCGCTTCCTGATGGGCCTGCGCATCCTGCTGCGTCGAGAACCACACGCCGGTCATGTGCTGACCGGATTGCCACGCCTCGGTCTTGGCGCCGCCGAGGCCGACCACGGCGCGGCACTGCGCGCCGACCAGATCGTCGCTGGTGATGCCGACCGTCCAGCCGATCCGCGCCGCCTGCGCCACGATCTGATCCAGCGTGTGCACCGATTGCGGCCGGCGAATCTTCGGGATCGCTTCCATGTCCTCGCGCCGCGCGAACATCTTCATGCCGAACGGGATCGAGCGAAGCTTCAGCAGCGTGTTGAGATCATCGACGATCGCGGGCCAGTCGTAGGTCATCGCGTTTCTCCCGAATGTTTTTGTTGCCGGCGAGGCTAGAGCATTTTCGGCGCAAGTAAGAGCCAAAAGAAAACCCGGAGCCGCGCAAGCGGTCCGGGCCTTTGTCTTCAATTGGATTGATGGCAGGAGCGATCAGTGCCCCTCGCCTTCGGGCGGATTGTCGTCGCCGATATCGCCGACATGCTTCTGTTCGTAAAGCTGGATTCCGATGCGCTCGACGAGATCAAGCTGGGTTTCGAGGAAGTCGATGTGATGCTCCTCGTCCTTCATGATGCTCTCGAACAGGTCGCGCGAGACGTAGTCCTTGATGCTGTGGCAGTAGGTCGCCGCCTCCTGATAAAGCGTGCGCGCGCCGACTTCCGCGGCGAGATCGCATTCCAGGATTTCCTTGACGTTCTGGCCGATCCTCAAGGGATCCAGCACCTGCATGTTGGGGAAGCCGTCGAGAAACAGGATGCGGTCGGTGAAGCGGTCGGCGTGGTGCATCTCCTCGATGGACTCCTTGCGCCAATGCTTGGCCATGCTCTTCAGGCCCCAATGATTGAGCAGCCGGAAATGCAGCCAGTACTGATTGATCGCCGTCAGTTCGCTGCGCAGTCCCTTGTTAAGATAATCGATGACCTTCGGGTCGCCCTTCATGTTGCACTCCCTTGCGGAACCGCCGCTTGACGGTCCCAATTCAATTTAGAAGCGTTCTAAATGAGATTACGGGCAAGTACAACCCCGGGCCGAGGGACCGGGAGGGGCTGGGGAAATTTGAATGTCTGAAGGTGTTTAGCAGGCGGCCTGGGCCAGAAGGACGACCGGCTGCTGGTCTTCGTTCGCGGCTTCGTGCTGGCTATGGGGGCATCCCGAGCAGCAAGCCTTGGCGCAGGCGCCCAGTGCTTCGTCCATGATTTTCTTGATGGTTCGGGCGCAACGGCCGCATTCGGCGCTGCAGCCCAGGCAGCCATAGACCTGCCCGGCCGTGCGCGGGAAATCCTTGGCTTGGGTCACAACGTTACGCACGTCGTGGTCAGTCAGGACGTTGCAGGAACAAACAATCATGGATGTCTGGAGAACCTGTAAGGACTGTTGACCAACAGGTATTAAACCGCAGCCCCCGATGCAAAAGGAAAACAGCCAGTTTTAAGCTATTCCAAACTGGCTAAGCCGCTGCAATCCAATCTAGAATCGATCTAAACGGAACCTGCCTGCAAGCTGAAAGGGACTTCAGCGCTGTGGCGCAGCCGCCAAATGCAGGGCGCTGCAGATTGGGTTAAACGTCCGTATCGCAAGAAGCAGGAGCACGACGGCGTGACGCATATCGGACCTGACGACCTCGGCGCCATCTACGCGCCGCCCACCGACCGCGTGATCGCGAAACAGCTTCCGCGCATCGACCGCCATGCCGCCAATTTCATCGGCATGTCACCGTTCTGCGTGCTGGCGACGGCGGGTCCCGACGGCACCGTCGATGCCTCCCCGCGCGGCGGCAATCCCGGCTTCGTCCGCATTGAAAACGAGACGCGCCTCCTGATGCCGGACCGCCCCGGCAACAACCGCATCGACAGCTTCCGCAACGTGCTGTCGGGCAGCGGCTATGTGCAATTGATCTTCTTCGTGCCGGGCCTCGATGAAACCCTGCGCGTGGGCGGTAACGCGAAGCTCTCGGCCGACGCCGACGTGCTGGCCACCATGATCGAATTCGGAAAGCTGCCGCGCGCCGTGCTCGATATCGCCGTGCGCGAAGTCTATTTCCACTGCGGCAAGGCGCTGATGCGCTCGAAGCTGTGGTCGCCGGAGGCGCGCGTGGCGCGCTCGGCTCAGCCGAGCATCTCTGAGGTCATCCACGAGCAGACCGGCCAGGGCACGCCGGAAAGTCAGGACGCTGTCGAAGCGCGTTACAAGACGCAGCTCTGATCTGCGCCGATACAGGTATCCGCTCATTCCCGCGGAAGCGGGAATCCAGTACTCAATATCTGGGTCCCCGCTTTCGCGGGGACGAGCAGAGAGACAGACATCATCTTGCATCAGGACTCTCCTCTCGTACCGCTTACGTCGCCCTCATACTGAAAGTCCCGTTATGGAAAAGCTGCTGCCGCTCGCGGAAAAAATCGCCGCGTCCCTGATCGCGCGAAAAGAAACCATCGCCGTCGCGGAGTCCTCCACCGGCGGATTGATCTCGGCAGCGCTGCTCTCCGTACCCGGCGCATCGGCCTACTACCGCGGCGGCGGCGTGATCTACACGCCGCGTGCGCGTGCGGCGCTGGTGAACATCACGAAGGAAGAAATGGAAGCCATCGGCATGCGCGGGGCGACCGAGCCTTATGCCACCCTGCTGGCGAACCGCGCGCGCGAACTTCTCAACACCACGTGGGGCCTGAGCGAGACCGGCGCGACCGGCCCAAGCGGCAACCGTTACGGCGACGCCGCGGGGCATTCATGCATGGCGGTTGCGGGACCGCTCGCACGCGCCATTACGCTCGAGACCGGCGACAGCAATCGCATCGCCAACATGCGCGCCTTCGCGCTTCGCTCGCTCGAGCTGTTCGCCGAAACGATGGATTCCGCGCACTGAGTTGAATGGTTCCCGAATCGCGATCATTGCGAATATCCAGCATTTATCGGCAGATTCCGTCGTTCATGTTCCTGAATTAACCAAGGAACCCGCTTCACCTTTCGTGAGCGAATGTTACGGCTGCAAATATAGCATTGTTTTTTGGGAACAAATCCGGCCCCTAAACCTTAATGGTGCATCAACCCGGATTTTCTGGGTTTGTTAACTCAACCCATCGCATTTTGGTCACATATGGCACGTACCTCGCCACCATCATTCCCCACACAGAAGTGAGACAAATGCGAAGATTGCCAATCGCGATTGCGTCTGTTGTTGCCACGCTGGCAATTGCCGTCACTGCACCCGCCTCCGCTCAGGACTTCACTGCGTCCGTCGGCGCCGAAACCGCCGCGCCTCAAAAGAAGATTTCGATGTTCCAGTCGGCGATGAGCGAAGTCGCCATCATGCGCTATCGCGCCGCGCTGAAACTGAAGGCCGAACAGGCAAGGTACTGGCCCGCAGTCGCCAACGCACTGCGTGCGCTCGCCCGCGAACCGCAGGTCAACGAAGCCGCCGTCCGCCGCTTCGCTCCGGCAGCCTCGGCGCTGTTCGCCACCCTCGATGAAGACCAGAAGCGCACGGCGATGGGCCTCGTGCAAAAGGCTGGTCTGCAGCAGTACGCTTCGCTGTTCTGATCATCGGCCACGCGGATCATCCGCGCGGCTTTCGAAAATTCCGGCGGCGCTTCGCATTCGCGAGGCGCCGTTTTTCTTATGCCCGCGCCTGATGATGGCTGAAATCCGGCCCCTCCATTCAGATCCCGTTCAACGCAACTGTGAAACCTTCACCGCCGGGACCCGTTATCTAACGGTCACAACGATGAAAGGTGAAAGCCATGCAGAAGATCGGCGCTAGAAAGATCGTCTTGGCAGTTGCCGCTGCCGCCACTGTCGCAGTCACCGCCCTCGCAGCCCCGGCACCGGCCGAAGCGCGCGGCGGGCGCATCGCGGCCGGCGTGGGCCTCGGCATCCTCGGCGGCGCCATCGCAGGCGCGGCGATTGCAAACAGCGGCGGTTACTATGGCCCAGGCTACGGCTATTACGGCGCCGGCCCCGTCTATTACGGTGGCGCGCCGTGCTACTGGCAGCGTGAGCGCTTCTGGGACGGTTACGGCTGGCGCGTCCGCCGCGTGCAGGTTTGTAACTGACGCAACCGTTCATCGGGCGGCCATTTTTTGGCCGTCCGGGCTTGGAAGAAAGGTACACTCCGGACGGCAAAAGCCGCTCCGGGGCGTTTTTTGTAAAGGTCCGGGGGCCAGAATCCGCTATATTGGCGCCGGGACAATGCTGAATCGCCGGTGGGGGATGACGCCGGTACTTTCTAACGGGGGCCAAATCGGGCTATCTTGAGTTCCGTCATTGGCTTCTTGCAGACCAATCGCCTTGCGCCGGGCTGTGGCGTGATCTGAGGAGAGATAAACATGAAGAAGGTTCTTTCAGCGTTCCTCGCGGTCGCGACGATCGCTGGTTCGCTTGCAACCGCGATGCCTGCCGCTCAGGCGCGTGATGGTGGCGCTGTTGCCGCCGGCGTTGGCCTTGGCATTCTCGGCGGCGCGATCGCCGGTGCCGCGATCGCCAACAGCCGTCCGGCTTACGGCTACGGCTACGCTCCGGGCCCCGTGTACGTTGAAGAACCCGCCTGCCGCCTCGTGCGCGAGCGTTTCTGGGACGGTTACGGCTGGCGCGTTCGCCGCGTTCAGGTTTGCGATTGATCTGAATTTCTCACGATTGCGTCGTGAGACATGCGTTTCAAAACCCGGCCTTGCGGCCGGGTTTTTTGTTTTTGAAGAAGCTCCGTCATTGCGAGGAGCGCAGCGACGAAGCAATCCAGCTTGTCTTCTTAGGAGTGGATTGCTTCGCTTCGCTCGCAATGACGAGTTATCGCCCCGCGCTCATGGCGCGCAGCACGTCCGCACTTGGCCAGCAATCGACCTTCAGCCCGGCCTGCTTCTGATAGGCGCCGAGCGCCGCGCGGGTCTGCATTCCGGCCTTGCCGTCGAGTTTGGACGAGTAGAGGCCGATCCGCGTCAGATGCTTCTGCATCGCCTCGACATCGGCGCTGCGCAGTTGCGTGGACGCCGACCACGGCGTCGCAAACGGCTGGCCGCCCGCCATGCGGTCGGCGAGATGGCCGACGAACAGCACATAGAGATCGGAGAAATTGTATTCCTTGATGACGAAGTAGTTCTTCGTGGTCAGGAATGCGGGCCCGTAGATTCCCTCCGGCTGCAGCAGCGATGCCTCCTGCGCCTGCTCGGCGGCGGACAAACGCAGGCCGTGCACCGGCACGAAGCCCAGACGCACCCATTCGGAGATCGGCCGGGTCACTTCCGGCACGCCCTGCGAGCAATCCGCGTTGGCCGGCGCGCGAACCTCATAAGCCCAGCGCAGGCCCGGCTCCCAGCCCTTGTTCTTCAACTGCTGCGCGGCAGAGGCAAGCGCATCCGGCACCGATGTCCAGATGTTGATATGGCCGTCGCCGTCGAAATCGACGCCGTGCTTGGACAACTCGGACGGCAGAAACTGCGTCAGCCCCGTCGCGCCGCCCCATGAGGTGCGCAGATCCTTGCGCGTGACATCGCCGTTCTGGATCAGCTTCAGCGCCTCGATGAATTCGCCGCGATACTGGTCCTTGCGCCGCCCGACATAGGCCTGTGTCGCCAGCACCCGCAGGCCGTCATACGGCAGCGCGTAACGGCCGTAGTCGGTCTCGCGGCCCCAGATCGCCAGGATGATCGTGCCGGGGACGCCGAAGCGCTGCTCGATGGCCTTCAGGGTAGCGGCATGCTGCTGCATCAGGGTACGGCCGTGGGCGGCAAGCCGCGCGATGCTGGCCTCCTTCAAATAATCCGCCGGCACCTGCACGAATTCGGCCTGCGACGGGGCGCCGGTCGATGGACGTCCGGGCAGCAGCAGATCCGGCAATTTGTAATCCGGCTCCAGCCCGCGCGTCTCGCGCTCGAACACCGCGCGCGAGACACCGGCTTTCTGCGCCTCGGGCCACAGCGAGGCGACGAAGTTCGTGAAGCCGGCGTCGGCGGCGCGTGAAGAATGCGGAATCAGAAACAACGTCATTGCGAGGAGCGCAGCGACGAAGCAATCCAGTCTTTTATCGATCATCGCTGCGGGTCCGATATGGATTGCTTCGCTTCGCTCGCAATGAGGGAAGAAGGAGAAATTCCATGTTCATCCTTCGCTCGCAATGACGGCTTTCGCGTGGCTGCGTCAGTGCCCGTGATGTCCCTTCGTGCCGCCATGCCCGCCCTCGCCGTTCGGCGCCAGCACCGGCCCGTTTGAAATCCGGTCGACATAGGCGATGCCGATGGCGGAGAGGATGAACATGCCGTGGATGATGGTCTGCCACATCACGCCCGCTTCGGTATAGTTGGTGGTGCGGCCCGCCCCGCCGAGGTTGCCCGCTTCGATGAAGGTGCGCAGCAGGTGGATCGAGGAAATGCCGATGATCGCCATGGCGAGCTTGATCTTCAGCACGCTGGCGTTGACATGGCTCAGCCATTCCGGCTCGTCGGGATGCCCCTTGAGATGCAGCCGCGACACGAAGGTTTCGTAGCCGCCGACGATCACCATCACCAGAAGATTGGAGATCATCACCACATCGATCAGACCGAGCACCACCAGCATGATCTGCTGCTCGGAGAAGTCGAACGAATGGGTGATGAGGTGCAGGAGCTCTTTCAGAAACAGAATGACGTAAACGCCCTGGGCCACAATCAGACCGACATAGAGCGGCAATTGCAGCCAGCGCGATCCGAAGATCAGCATCGGGATCGGACGCAGCGAGGTATCGCCTCGTGGTGGCAAGGGGGTATCGGGCGTAAGGGACATGTGTGCTCCGGCTGGCCGTTTTCGGACGGTACTCAGCTAAGGAACATGTCAGATTCTGTCGAGGCGTGCTGTCGCGGCGTTTAACCGCAGTGGATTTTCCGATTCGACATCATCGCGTCAGATTTGTCAGGCTGCGGCGCTACTTGACGATCACGATGAAAATCCGCGGGAACCGCAGCAGCACCTTGCCGTCGGACTGAGGCAGATAGCTCGCGGCGATACGCGCGGTATAGGCCTCCAGGAATTCCCGGCGCTCGGGCATTTCGAGCGGATCGAGGAACGGCCGCAGTCCCGTGCCCTTGACCCATTCGACGATGGCCGGGGCATCCTCGAGCACGTGATTGTAGATGGTGTGCCAGATATCGATCCGCCGGCACAGCGGCCGCAGCGCGTCGTAATAAACGCCGGGCTTCGGCAACTCGCCCCTCGCCTCCAGCGCGTGCGCGAGCTGGGTATGAAATTGCGGCAGGCGCGCAACCTCGCGCATCAGCACATGCGACGGCTCATCCATGTTGTCGGGCATCTGAACGGCCATCGCTCCGCCGTCCGGCAGCGCCATGGCAAGACGCATCAATTGCTTGAGGTGGTGCGGCACCCACTGGAAGATCGCGTTGGCGAACAGCACGTCGGTGCCGGGCGGCGGCGCCCAGTGGGAAATATTGGCCTCGATGAAGGTGTGCTGCGGCAGCCGCTCGCGGGCCTGGCGCAGCATGTCCGCGGAGGTATCGATGCCGGTGATCTTGGCCTGCGGCCAGCGCCTGGCAAGAAGCTCGGTGGAATTTCCCGGCCCGCACCCGATGTCCACAACACCCCGCGCGTCCTGAACCGGAATCTGCGCCAGCAGGTCGCGGGCCGCCCGCGTCCGCTCGTCCTCGAATTTGAGGTATTGCTGCGCATCCCAGTCGGCCATCGTGACGCTCCACGCTTTCGGATGACCTTTCTACGTCACCCGGCAAGCGATGGCCAGATTACCCGAGCGTGAGGTCTGCCCTTCAGCGCCGGCTCATGCAAGATCGTTGGCGGCTTCGTTGCGCCCCACCCAGACAAAACCGTTTTCGCGCATGAGACGGATTCTCGCCTGGAGATATCCGTGGCCGATGGTCTCCAGCCGCCGCGTCGGCAGCAGAAAGATACGACGGCGGTCGTCGGGATCGGTCTGACGCACGATCATGCCGCTTTCTTCCATGTCATCGAGATGTCGCGAGACTGTCGCTTCGGTCACGAAGATCTCGAAATAGGTCGCAAGCTCCTTGTGCGTGATCGGACGCTCGGCCAGCCAGCGATGCGCCACGATGCTGAACATCATGTCGGCCTCGAACACGCTGCGCCATGGCCGGTTCAGCACGCCGGCGGCGATCACCGTGCGCCGAAAGTCCGCACGCCACTGAACGTAAGCGACATCGATGGCCAGTGCGGCGCGCTCCTGCGCATCGATCGTGCATTCGCTGAGTTGGAATGTGACCGGCGCGGAGGCGCTGATTTCCTCAGACGTCAATGCCTTGTCGTCGTCCCCCATTTGCCCCCGGCCACCCTTGCTGCGCTACCGCGTCAGTTTCTTGTACTTCACGCGATGCGGGATCACGGAATCCTGCCCCAAACGGCGCATCTTGTCTTTCTCGTAGTCCTGGAAGTTGCCTTCGAACCATTCGACATGGCTGTCGCCCTCGAAGGCAAGGATATGCGTCGCGATGCGGTCGAGGAACCAGCGATCGTGGCTGATGATCACGGCGCAGCCGGCGAAATCCTCCAGCGCCTCTTCGAGCGCGCGCAGCGTGTCGACGTCGAGGTCGTTGGTCGGCTCGTCCAGCAGCAGGACGTTGGCGCCGGACTTGAGCATCTTGGCGAGATGCACGCGGTTGCGTTCACCGCCCGACAGCGCGCCGACCTTCTTCTGCTGGTCCGCGCCCTTGAAGTTGAACGCCGAGCAGTAACCGCGCGAGTTCACTTCCTTCTTGCCGAGCAGGATCAAGTCGTTGCCGCCGGAGATTTCCTCCCACACGGTCTTCTTGCCGTCGAGTGCATCGCGCGACTGATCGACGTAGCCGAGATGAACCGTCTCACCGACGGTGATGGTGCCGGCATCCGGCTTTTCCTGTCCGGTGATCATCTTGAACAGCGTGGTCTTGCCCGCGCCGTTGGCGCCGATCACGCCGACGATGCCGCCCGGCGGCAGCTTGAAGGTGAGATTGTCGATCAGAAGGCGATCGTTGAAGCCCTTGCTGAGCCCCTCGAAGTCCACCACGTTGTTGCCGAGACGCTCGGCCACCGGAATGATGATCTGCGCGGTCTGGGTCTGCTTCTCGCTGGCCTGCTTGAGCAGGTCCTCATAGCGCTGATAGCGCGCCTTGGACTTGGCCTGACGTGCCTTCGGGGATGAGGCGATCCACTCCTGCTCGCGCGCCAGCGTCTTCTGGTGCGCGGCGTCCTCGCGGCCTTCCTGCTCCAGGCGCTTCTGCTTCTGCACCAGCCACTGCGAATAGTTGCCCTCGTAGGGAATGCCCTTGCCGCGGTCGAGTTCGAGAATCCAGCCCGTGACGTTGTCGAGGAAGTAGCGGTCGTGGGTCACGATCAGGATCGCGCCGGGATAGTTGCGCAGATGGCCTTCCAGCCACGACACAGACTCGGCGTCGAGATGGTTGGTCGGTTCGTCCAGCAGCAGCAGGTCCGGCTGGTCGAGCAGCAGGCGGCACAGCGCGACGCGGCGGCGTTCACCGCCCGAGAGCTTGGTGACGTCGGCATCGTCCGGCGGACAGCGCAGCGCGTCCATCGCCTGATCGACCTTGCTGTCGAGATCCCACAGGCCCGCGGCCTCGATCTCGTCCTGCAATTTGGTCATCTCGTCGGCGGTCTCGTCCGAGTAGTTCATCGCCAGTTCGTTGTAGCGGTCGAGGATCGCCTTCTGCTTGGCGACGCCTTCCATGACGTTCTCGCGCACGGTCTTGGTGGCGTCGAGCTGCGGCTCCTGTTCGAGGTAGCCGACCCGCGCGCCCTCGGCGACCCAGGCTTCGCCGTTATAGTCCTTGTCTATGCCCGCCATGATCCGCAGCAGCGTCGACTTGCCCGAGCCGTTGACGCCGAGCACGCCGATCTTGGCGTCGGGATAGAACGACAGATGCACGTTATCGAGCACCTTGCGGGTCGGGTAGGCCTTGGTCAGACCCTGCATGAAGTAGACGAACTGGCGAGCCATCGTGATCCTTTGACGGTTCCGGAAAACCTTCGTTGTGCGGGGAAATTTGCTGCCGTTGATGTAGCGGCGGGAACCGCAAAGGGCAACCGGCACGCCCTTCAAAGGTAGGGTTTTGGAAAGGCTGCCGAGAGAATTTTCCAGCGATCTGAGGCCATTGCCGCGGCGAAAACGGCTTTTTAATCGAATCCGCGCAACCTGCCGGTTCGAACCGCGGACAGGCGCGCCGCGACCAATACGCAAGCGTCATACGAATCAAGAATACAGATCGTCGAGCAGAAGCCATGACGACGCACAGCACATCGATCACACCCGGCATCGCGGACCTGTCCGCCCCCCGCACGGCCTCCTCATCCAAGGGATTGCTGGCCGAGATCGCCGAATTCTGGCGCACCTTCATCAGGGCGGCCTTCGACCCCTATCACCCGGAACGGCACTATATGCGCGGCCCCGGCCCCGCCTGCGCGCGGAAACTCGGCAAGACCGCGAAGTAAAAATTTCCAAGACAATCGGTCGTCATCCTGAGGTGCGAGCACTTGCGAGCCTCGAAGGATGACGACTGCGCGCCGCTTACGACATGCGTCACCTCTCCCCGCTTGCAGGGAGAGGTCGGATCGTGAAACGATCCGGGTAAGGGGCAAGCCGCGCGTGCGCCCCTCACCCCAACCCTCTCCCCGTAAACGGGGAGAGGGTTGTACCGCGATTTCTTGCGGACATAACAAAGAGAGCAAACAAATGCCCCTGCGCTGCGCAATTCTCGACGACTACCAGAACGTCGCACTGAAATTCGCCGACTGGTCCCCGCTCAAGGACCGGATCGACATCACCGTGTTCGACAAGCCGTTTGCCTCACAGGACGAAGCCCTGCGCGCGTTGCAGGATTTCGAGATCGTCTGCGCCATGCGCGAGCGCACGCCGTTTCCGCGCGAGATGCTGACCGCGCTGCCGAAGCTGAAACTGCTGCTGACCTCCGGCATGCGCAACGCCTCGTTCGACCTCGAGGCCGCGAAAGAGCGCGGCGTCACGGTGTGCGGCACCGGCGGCGTCGGCAACGCCACAGCGGGACTGACCATCGGCCTGATGCTGGAACTGACCCGCAAAATCGGCTTCGAGAACGCGCGCATGCACGCCGGCGAGCAATGGCAGACCACCATGGGGCAGGACGTCGAGGGCATGACGCTCGGCGTCGTCGGCCTCGGCAAGCTCGGCACGAAGGTCGCCACGATCGCCAAGGCGCTCGGCATGAACGTGATGGCCTGGAGCCAGAACCTGAGGCCGGAGGCCTGCGCCGCGGCGGGCGTCGCCTACGCCACGAAGGACGAATTATTCGCGACCGCCGACATCGTCACCATCCACGTCATCCTGAGCAAGCGCACGCGCGGGCTCATCACGCGCGACGATCTCGCACGCATGAAGCCGACCAGCTATCTGGTGAACGCCGCGCGCGGACCGATTGTGGATGAAGCCGCGCTGCTGGATGTGCTTGCGCGCAAGGCGATCGCCGGTGCGGGCCTCGATACGTTTTCAGTGGAGCCGTTGCCGATCGATCATCCGCTGCGCAAGCTCGACAATGTCGTGCTGACGCCGCATCTCGGCTACGTCACCGAGAACAACTACCGGCGCTACTATGGCGACATGGTCGAGGACATCGCCGCGTGGCTCAGCGGCGCGCCGGTGCGGGTGATGACCTAACTGCTTCACCCGTCATTGCGAGCGAAGCGAAGCAATCCACTCTTTGCAAGGATATGGATTGCTTCGTCGCTTACGCTCCTCGCAACGACGAATGGACGAGCCTTCACCCGCGTATCGCGGCCTCGATTGCGGCCACGTCGATCTTCTTCATGGTCATCATCGCTTCGAACGCGCGCCTGGCTTCCTCGCCGCCCTTGGCCATCGCGTCCGTCAGGACGCGCGGCGTGATCTGCCACGAGATGCCCCATTTGTCCTTGCACCAGCCGCAGGCGCTTTCCTGGCCGCCGTTGCCGACGATGGCGTTCCAGTATTTGTCAGTCTCCGCCTGATCGTCGGTTGCGATGCAGATCGAAAACGCTTCGTTGTGTTTGAAGATCGGGCCGCCGTTCAGGCCGATATAGGGAATGCCCGCCACGGTGAAATCCACCGTGATGGTGTCGCCCTTTTTGCCGGAGGGATAATCGGTCGGTGCCTTGTGCACGGCGTTGACTTTGCTGTCCGGAAATACGCTTGCGTAAAATGATCTGCCCCCTTTGAAGTGGTCCTCCCTGAAGTATGATTTTCGGATGGAGGATAAGATCAATGGCAAGGAAGAGGCATACGGCTGAAGAGATCGTTGCGAAGCTGCGGCAGGTTGATGTGCTGATGGCACAGGGCCGGCAGGTAGCAGACGCAGTCCGAGCGATAGGCGTGACGGAAGTAACGTACTATCGATGGCGAAACGAGTACGGTGGCCTGAAGGGCGATCAGGTGAAGCGACTCAAAGAGCTGGAGACTGAGAACAATCGTCTCCGGCGAGCGGTGTCGGATCTGACGCTGGACAAGCTGATCCTGGCGGAGGCCGCAAAGGGAAACTTCTAAGCCCCTCCCGACGCCGTGCTTGCGTCGATCATGTAACAGCCGAGCTTGGCATCTCCGAGAGACGGGCGTGCCGGGCTTTGGGTCAACACCGATCGACGCAGCGCAAGACTCCAACGACACCCGATGACGAGGCGGCTTTGACTGCCGACATCATCGAGCTTGCCCGCCAATATGGCCGCTACGGATATCGCCGAATTACGGCGTTGCTTCGCAGAGCCGGCTGGATGGTGAACAAGAAGCGTGTTGAGCGGATCTGGCGATGCGAGGGGCTGAAGGTCCCCCTAAAACAACCTAAACGCGGGCGTCTCTGGTTCAACGACGGCTCATGCATCCGTCTGCGGCCGGAGCGACCCAACCATGTCTGGTCCTATGACTTCGTCGCCGACCGCACCCACGACGGCAAGGCGTTCCGGATGTTGTGCATCATCGACGAGTTCAGCCGTGAGAGCCTGGCCATCCGTGTCGCGCGGAAGCTCAAAGCAACTGACGTCATCGAAGCGCTCTGCGAGCTGTTCGTCTCGCGGGGCATCCCTGCGCACATACGTTCGGACAATGGCCCTGAGTTCGTCGCCGAGGCGCTGCGGGATTGGATCGCCACCGTCGGAGCCAGGACTGCTTACATCGAGCCGGGCAGTCCGTGGGAGAATGGCTATTGCGAGAGCTTCAACGGCAAGCTGCGCGATGAACTGCTCAACGGCGAAATCTTCTACACATTGAAGGAGGCCCAGATCGTGATCGAAAACTGGCGACGTCACTACAACACGGTGCGTCCACACTCATCGCTTGGATATCGACCACCGGCACCCGAAGCCATCGTCTGGCCAGCACCAAAGGAGGTAGTCAAAATGCAATCCCTAAACTAACATTCCGATCGGACCACTCAGTGGGGGCCGGTCAAGCCGAAGTGATGCTGCTACTTCCAAGATTGACGTAGAGATACTCGGCTTTGAAAGAAACATTTCGCCAGGCTGCGTATTCAAAGCCGCCGCCAGCGGTGTACCCGGTCATCACTTTTGTCGTTGGTCCCGTGTAGCAAGCTCCTGAAGCAGGAGGACACGCGGCACCGAAGCCACCACCCGTTGCGGTATAGCCTATCGTGTTGCTGAGGGTGGAGTTTGCGTGGACCGAGCCGTAAGCCAGGCCACCCGTTCCGTAAACGAGGAGTTTGTCAGTCGCGAGCCATCCAGCGCGCGCGCGCAGCGTTCCGAACCATTCAACATTCTGCTCGGCGTTAACCTGCCCGGGCCGACCGATGAGCGCGTAGGGCGTGGCCGCCGATCCCTTGATGTCACTGCCCTGAAAATCCGCTTCCAGACCAATCAGCCAATTCGGCGAGACCTGCCAGTTGTAACCAGCCTGCGCGCCGCCAAGAACGCCTTTGACATCGTATGCAACCGACGCCGCCGGGTTTGGATTGGAAAAGTTGAATACGTTCGCGGATACAACGTCATTGGGCGCAAAGGTCGCAACCGGATCGTTAAAACCATAGCCGACGTTGAGGCCGGCGTAGAAGCCCGTCCAGCTTGAGACAGCCGCCAATGGCGCTTTTGTATAGGGGCGCGCCGCGATGTCAGCAGCGTGTGCGCCGGTTGCGCCAAGAGCGGCAACCGCAGCAGCGGCCAAAAGCTTTTTCATGAAATTCCTCAAAAACATACAATGAAATCTGGCTGCACCTTAAGGAGAGTCGAAGGTCGTTACTGTAGCGCGCGGGCAACAGCGTGGAACTCTGTCGATAGGCTTCTTTGACACTGCGAGCCCAAACAAAAATGCCCGCGACAGGCGCGGGCATTTTCATTCGAACTGAAATCCTGATTTACCGGATGGTGACCGGCGCAGGCATCGGCGGCACGACCGTCGGCCCCTGATTGGGCACGCCCATCGATGCGGTCGGACGCGGTGCAGGAGCACCGTTCGCCATCGGCGCGGGCGCAGGTCCGCCCTGATACGGCTGCGCGGATGCCGTCACCGGCTGCGACAGAGCCGGCGGCTTGCCGCCCGGCAGCACCACAACGCGGGTGCCGACCTTGGCGCGGTCGAACAGGTCGGTCACATCTTCATTGAGCATGCCGATGCAGCCGCTTGATACGAACTGGCCGATGGTCGAGGGCTGGTTGGTGCCGTGGATGCGGTACACGGTCGAGCCGAGATACATCGCGCGCGCGCCGAGCGGATTGCCGTCGCCGCCCGCCATGAAGCGCGGCAGATAAGGCTGGCGCTCGATCATTTCCGCCGGCGGATGCCAATCCGGCCATTCCGCCTTGCGGGTGATCTTCTGCACGCCGGTCCAGGTGAAGCCGTCGCGGCCGACGCGCACGCCGTAGCGGATCGCGCGGCCATTGCCGAGGATGTAATAGAGCTGCGTGTTCGGCGTATCGACGATGATCGTGCCCGCCGGCTCCTTGGTCGGATAATTGACTTCCTGCCGGCGCAGGCGCTCGGGCAATTCCTTGCGCGGGCCGGTTTCCGGCTGCTCTTCTGGCGGCAATGCCGACATCACGGAGCGGCCGTTGGCGCCTTGCGCCGTGCCGGGCGCCTGCAGATCGAGCGCACCCGTCGGCGCGCCATCCACTGTCCCAGGCGGACGCGGACGGTCGGTAAAATCGGCGCCCTGCGGCGGACCGCGGTCGCTGTAGATCGGCGCGGGGCCGCGATCTGAATAGGCAGGTGGTGCAGGACCGCGATCCGAATAGGCTGGCGGCGGCGAATAGGCCGTGGGCCGGCCATAACGCGGATCGTCCGGCGACATCACCGGGCCGCGCGGGTCGAGGCCCGGCTGCTGGTAGCTCTGCTGCTGCGGAGCGGACTGCTGGTAATTCGGCTGCTGCTGATAGCCCGGAGGCGACAGCGCGGTGCCGCGGTCGTCGCCGTCGAGGCGGTCGAAATCCGGCACGCCGCGATCGTCCCGCGCATCATAGGGCGCAGGCTGGATCGGCTGCGAATAGCCCGGAGGCGGCGGATAGGACTGCGCCAGTGCGACAGATGCACCCGAGAGGCCGGCCACTGCGGAAACCGCAAAAGCCGTCGTGAAAGACCTGGCAGAAAAACCCTTGGAAAGCCGATTGAACATCATGCCCCTTATATAGCGCGAACCCGCCACCGTATCGTTAACGGCAGTTCGCGCAGGATAGCGGCGCATTCAAGACATTCGTTGGAAAAAAGCGCCCGGAATGGCTGACTTTTTCGCGAGATTGCAGCCGTGCAACAGGTTCCCGACAATGTGACGCAGTCCCCAGCCCCGGCCGAACTTTTTTCGGGCAAATCCATGGCGTGCGGTATCCTTCTCAAGGGGCTTGATTCGTGGCCTTTTGCCCACCCATCAGCGTCCAGATTTGCGTTTACCAGCGTTCACATGCGTTCAGTTTTGGCTCGAAGACCTTCGCGCCTCCGCCGCCGAAGGCAGGACACCTCACCATGCTCCCCGGACTCCGACTCCTGTTCGCGACCACGGTGCTGGCGATCTCCATTTTGATCTTCGGCCTCGGCGCGGCCGCGCTGCTGCGCGCGGCGCATGAGGAATTCGCGAGCCTGCCGTCATGGCGGCTGGCGCAGCAGCCGATGCTGGCGCCGCAGTTCGAGATGAGCGGACCGACGCTGGCGATGCTGCGGGTCGAGGCGCTGAACGCGAAGCCGGCTCCGGAGAGAACAATCCGCCAGCAGGCCATTATCCGCGACATTCCGCGCAACCTGCCGGACGGAAAGCCGGCCGAGATCGCGAAACCGGATACCGGCGACGCGGCCAGGAGCGCCGAGCAAACTCCGGCCGAACCTACTCCGCCAGCAGAGACCGCCGCCGCCCTGAATGCACAGCCCAGCGCCGAGGCTCCTGCGGCGGAGACATCGGCTGCGGACGTCAAATCCACCGATATCCAGACGTCCGAAGCCGGCGCGCCCGAGACGAAGGTTCAGGACGAGAAGTCGCAGCAAGCGAAGCCGGTTGAAGCAAGGCCCGCCGACGTGAAGGCCTCCGAGTTCAGGATCTCCGAAGCGAAAGCTGTCGATGCGATGTCCGAAACTCGCCTGGCTGAACCGAAGCGCGTGGACACGAAATCACCCGAAGCGAAGCCAACCGAGGCCAAGCCCTCGGAAACCGAAGCCTCCGAACCGCGATCGACGGAGACGGTTGCGTCTCTGGAACGATCGACGGAAGCAACGGCCTCCGCGACGATCCCCCGTCCTGCGGCGAAGAAAGTCCGCCGCGTCAATCCGCTCGCCGTCGCACAGCGGCGTCAGGTCGCTCGCGCCCGCGCGGAGGAACGCGCACGGGCTGAACAATTGCGGCAGCAGCAAAAAGCATTTCCGCTGTTCGGCGGTTAAGACGGCCCGGCTATGCCGGCCCGGTCGCAACCGGCGGTCCGCCCTGCTCGCCCCACTCCGCCCATGAGCCGTCATAGAGCGCGGTGTCGGCAATCCCGAGCCGGTACAGCGCCAGCGTCAGCACGCCGGCCGACACGCCCGAGCCGCAGCTCGTGACGATCGGCCTGTCGAGATCGACGCCCGCGCCGGTGAACGCCGCGCGCAGTTCCCCGAGCGGCTTCATCGCGCCGGTGCCGGCATCGAACAGCCCCGCATAGGGCACGCTGCGCGCACCGGGAATATGTCCGCCGCGAAGACCCGGACGCGGCTCCGGCACGCTGCCCTCGAAGCGCGCGCTCGGCCGCGCGTCGATCACCTGCTCGGCCCTGGTTTCGAGATTTCCGATCAGTTGCTGCATGCTGCGCACGCGTTTTGTATCGAACGCCGCCTTGAACGCCGCGGGTTTTGGCTTCACCTCGCCGCCTTCGACCGCGCGGCCTTCCGCCAGCCACTTCTTCAACCCGCCATCGAGCACGCGAACATTCTGGTGGCCGAACGACAGGAACATCCACCACGCGCGCGGCGCGGCGACCCATCCGCCCGCGTCATAGACGACGACGGTATCGTCATTGGAAATGCCGAGCGCGCCGACATCGCGGCCGAACTGCTCGGCGCTGGGAAACATATGCGGCAGCGCGCTTGCGTGATCCGACACCGCGTCGACATCGAAGAACACCGCGCACGGAATGTGCTGCGCGAGATAGTCGTCCTTCGGCAGCGGCAGCACGCCGGGCAGCTTGAACGTCGCGTCGAGGATTTTCACGCGCGGATCGTTCAGGTGCGCGGCCAGCCATTCGGTGGAAACGAGAGGATCGGTGGTGGGCATGGGCATTCTTCCTCAATCGTCATTGCCGGGCTTGACCCGGCAATCCATCTTTCAAGATGGACACGCGGGTCAAGCCCGCGTGTGACGGTTCATGATTGAACTAAGTCTTCTTCTCGACCTTCTCGATCGGACCGCCGGCGGCCTTCCATGCGGTGAAGCCGCCGCCGAGATGCGCCACCGGAGAGAGGCCCATGTCCTGCGCGGTCTTGGCCGCCAGCGCCGAACGCCAGCCCGACGCGCACTGGAACACGAACTTCTTGTCTTCCTGAAACACGGGCTTGGCATAGGGACTTTCCGGATCGATCCAGAATTCCAGCATGCCGCGCGGGCAATGGAATGCGCCGGGGATGCGGCCCTCGCGTTCGATCTCGCGCGGATCGCGCAGATCGACGATCACGACTTCATCCTGTCCCACGCCGCCCTGCGGAAAACGTTCGACGGCTTCAGCCGCATTGATGGTCTCGATCTGGGCGTTGGCCTCGTCGAGCAGTTTCTTGTAGCCGCGGGTGATGGTGGAAGGCATTTGGGGGCAGCTCTTTCGTTTCTTGTCATGGCCGGACTCGTTCCAGCTATCCACGTCTTGCCCGCCACCTTAAAGGCGTGGATGCCCGGAACAAGCCCGGGCATGACGGAGAATACAACATCTCACAACGGGTCGTCCCCGCGAAGGCGGGGACCCATACTCACTGTCATAGCTTTAAGAGCCGAAGAGCTGGAACGCCGAGAGCACGATAACGATGGCTTAGGGTTATGGGTCCCCGCCTTCGCGGGGACGACAACATGAAAAATCACGCGATGCCCCTCTCCCCGCAAGCGCGGGGCGAGGGAGAAAACTACCGCGTCAATTCCTTCATCGCGCCCTCCAGGCCTTCCAGCGTCAGCGGGAACATGCGCTCGGAAAACAGCTTGCGGATGATGGTGGTGGATTCCGAATAATCCCAGTGCTTGCGCGCGACCGGATTGAGCCAGACCGTGTGCGGATAGGTGCGCGTCACACGCTCCAGCCACGCCGAGCCCGGCTCCTCGTTGACGTGCTCGACAGACCCGCCCGGCACCACGATCTCGTAGGGCGACATCGAGGCGTCGCCGACGAACACGACCTTATAGTCGTGCGGGTACTTGTGCAGGATGTCCCAGGTCGGGGTGCGGTCGGTGAAGCGGCGCTTGTTGCTCTTCCACACGCCTTCATAAAGGCAGTTGTGGAAGTAGAAGTACTCCATGTGCTTGAACTCGGCCTTCGCCGCCGAGAACAGTTCCTCGACCTGCGCGATGTGGCCGTCCATCGATCCGCCGATGTCGAAGAAGATCAGGACTTTCACGGCATTGCGCCGCTCGGGGCGCATGTGCACGTCGAGATAGCCGTGGTTGGCGGTTTCCTTGATGGTGGTGTCGAGATCGAGTTCGTCAGGCGCACCGGTGCGCGCGAACTTGCGCAGGCGGCGCAGCGCCACCTTGATGTTGCGGATGCCGAGTTCGACGTTGCCGTCGAGATCCTTGAACTCGCGCTTGTCCCAGACCTTCACCGCCGAGAAGTTGCGGTTCTTCTCCTGGCCGATGCGCACGCCTTCGGGATTGTAACCGTTCGCGCCGAACGGCGAGGTGCCGCCGGTGCCGATCCACTTGCTGCCGCCCTCGTGACGCTTCTTCTGTTCTTCGAGACGCTTCTTGAGAGTCTCCATGAGCTTGTCCCAGCCCATGGCCTCGATCTGTTTCTTCTCTTCCTCGGTGAGATATTTCTCGGCGGCCTTGCGCAGCCACTCCGCCGGAATCTCGGCCTTCTCCATGGCGTCGAGCAGGCTCTCCAGTCCCTTGAACACCGTACCGAACACGCGGTCGAACTTGTCGAGATTGCGCTCGTCCTTCACCAGCGAGGCGCGCGACAGATAATAGAAATTTTCCACGCTCTGATCCGCGAGATTGGCGTCGAGCGCCTCCATCAGCGTCAGATATTCACGCAGCGTAACCGGAACCTGCGCGTCGCGCAGCGATGTGAAGAATTGCAGGAACATGGGACCTAGATCGCCTCCGAAGCCGCTTCCGTCAAGGGCGGGCATCGTCCGCACTGACAGGCTAGAGCAATGAAACTACAGGGTTACGAGCCGCCCGTCTGCCTGCGCGGCTGAGGAAAACCGCCCTGCAAGGCAGGTTTGCGTTCAAAAACAGCACTGGCACCAGCCCGTGTGATAGTTCACAAAGTCCGTCAGAGTTGCTGCACGTTTCTGGCGGACTTTGTGAACTGAAATCACACGGGCAATTATGATTTGCCGGTGTCCCTTTCGATCCGAAGTTCGCTTGGAAAGTGCTGCAAAAACAAGGCGAACTTCGGATCGGGGACACTGGCGCCGTGTGCCATTTCATTTAAACTGTTGTTTGACGCCTCCCGGACTGCTCCGGCCGGAGACAGTTCGCGGCGTTGACCGGGGACGCGCGACACCCCGCAGCGGGAGTCGCAGCGTTTTAAACAAGGGGTTTGGTCCATGGGCATTATTGCTTGGATTATCGTCGGTGCGATCGCGGGCTGGCTGGCCGGCCTGATCGTCAAGGGCGCGGGCTTCGGACTTCTCGGCAACATCGTCGTCGGCATCGTCGGCGCGGTGGTCGCGGGCTGGCTGCTGCCGCAGCTCGGCATTCGGCTCGGCGTCGGCATGGTCGGCGAAATCATCAACGCAGCGATCGGCGGCATCGTCGTGCTGGTCATCCTCTCATTGATCCGCCGGGCCTGACGGATTAAACGGCTTCGGGAAGCGGCCGCCCACAAAGCGGTCGCTTCTTGTTTGAAACGAAACGGCGGCGACATTCTTTCCAACAGAACAAACGAACCAGACAAACTCACCAAGGCAACCTTCGATGAAATTTACCGGCACCAAGAATTACGTCGCCACCGATGATCTCAAGGTCGCGGTCAACGCCGCGATCGTGCTCGAACGTCCCCTGCTCGTGAAGGGCGAACCCGGCACCGGCAAGACCGTGCTGGCGGAAGAAGTCGCCAAGGCCCTCGATGCGCCGCTGCTGACCTGGCACATCAAGTCCACCACCAAGGCGCAGCAGGGCCTCTATGAGTACGACGCCGTCTCGCGCCTGCGCGACAGCCAGCTCGGCGATCCGCGCGTGTCGGACATTTCCAATTACATCAAGCGCGGCAAGCTGTGGGACGCGTTCACCAGCGAGAAGCGCCCGGTGCTCTTGATCGACGAAATCGACAAGGCCGACATCGAATTCCCGAACGACCTGCTGCTCGAACTCGACCGCATGGAATTCCATGTCTACGAGACCGGCGAGACAATCAAGGCGAAGCAGCGCCCGATCATCATGATCACCTCGAACAACGAGAAGGAACTGCCGGACGCGTTCCTGCGCCGCTGCTTCTTCCACTACATCAAGTTCCCCGACATCGACACCATGAGCGAGATCGTCGAGGTCCACTTCCCGGACATCAAGAAGCGTCTGGTGCAGGAAGCGATGAAGATCTTCTTCGAGGTGCGCGAAGTGCCGGGCCTCAAGAAGAAGCCTTCGACCTCGGAACTGCTCGACTGGCTCAAGCTGCTGCTCAACGAAGAGATGACCGTGGAGCAGCTCCGCGAACGTGATCCGCGCAAGCTGATCCCGCCGCTGCACGGCGCGCTGCTCAAGAACGAGCAGGACGTGCACCTGTTCGAGCGTCTCGCGTTCCTGAGCCGCCGGGAAGTGTGAGTGCGGTCTCTGTTTGCTGAATGGCGTGCGTTCTCGAACGACGCACCATTCCTCAACTGGTCGTCCCCGCGAAAGCGGGGACCCAGACACCCCAGCCCATCGTTCTGGCTTGGCGCTGAAACAGCGGCGCAGGCATCTCGCTTTAACGTGAATTCGGCGATTATGGGTCCCCGCTTTCGCGGGGACGACGCGGAATGCTGAGCGCGCCCGCGCGGGAACAAGGCCCTTGCCACCGGGTCAGAATGAAGCGCGACGCCATGCTGGCCACTGCCGCCCCGCCCGCATAGACTGGCCGCCTCGGATGCGAGGTGCCGCGTGACCAAGAAGCACGTCGATCGCCGCCTGACAGCCATTCTCGCCGCGGACGTCGCCGGCTACAGCCGGTTGATGGGCGCCGACGAGGAAGGCACCCACGCACAGTTGAAGGCGCACCGCCACGACCTGATCGACCGGCGGATCAGGAAACATCGCGGCCGCATCATCAACACCGCCGGCGACGGATTGCTTGCGGAGTTCGCCAGTGCAGTTGAAGCCGTGCGCTGCGCGGTCGAAATCCAGCGCGCGATGATTACACGGAACGCGAAGGTGCCCGAGGAGAGCCGGCTCGAATTCCGCATCGGCATCAACATCGGCGATGTGATCGAGGACGGCGGCGAAATCTTCGGCGACGGCGTCAATGTCGCGGCGCGGCTGGAGAGTATCGCGCCGAGGGGCGGCATCTGTATTTCCCGGCAGGTGCTCGATCAGATCGAAGGCAAGCTCAAGCTTCAGTTCCGCGAAATGGGCCGTCAGAACCTGAAGAACATCGCACGGCCGATCGAGGTCTTTGCGATCGACCTCCATGACGGCGCATCCAAGGCGGCGCGCATTCTGACCGGCGCGAATCTTCAACAGGAGATCCGCTACTGCAAGGCGGCGGACGGCGTACGGCTGGCTTTCGCGAAGGTCGGCAACGGCCCGCCATTGCTGCGCACGGCACACTGGCTGGGGCATCTCGAATACGACTGGGAACTGCCGATCTTCCGCGGTCTCCTGCTCGAACTGGCCTCGAGCTTTTCGCTGGTCCGCTTCGACGCGCGGGGCAACGGGCTGTCGGATTGGGACGTCGGCAACATCTCGCTGGATCACTGGGTGAGCGACATGGAGAGTGTTGCTGACGCGGCGGGACTGGACCGGTTTCCGATTCTTGGGTTGTCTCAAGGATGCGCGGTGGCGATCGCATTCGCGATCCGGCATCCGGAACGGGTTTCGCATCTGATCCTCTATGGAGGCTTTGCCGCCGGCGTCTACAAGAGCCCGAACGTGACGCCCGCCGCACGCGAGCAGTTCGACGCGATGAAAACGCTGATGAAGCTGGGCTGGGGCGCGAATGAGCCAACCTTCCGGCAACTCTTTACCGCGTCGATGATCCCCGCTGCGACGAAGGAACAGATGGACGCCTTCAACGAAGCCCAGCGTGTCAGCGCGTCGGCTGAATGCGCCGTCAGATATCTGGAAACGGTGATCAACTTCGACGTCCGCGATCTGCTGCCGCAAATCAAGGTGCCCACCCTTGTCATGCATGTCCGCGATGACCGAAGGGTGCCGATTGCGGCAGGCCGGGAGCTTGCAGCAGGTATCCCGGGCGCACGCCTCGTCACGCTGCCGGGCAAAAATCACATCCCGCTCGAACAGGATCCGGGCTTGCCGATCTTTCTCGACGAGATCCGCCGATTCCTCGGCGTCACCTGAATTTATCGGTTCGCTTGCGCCGGCGCCGCGGGCGCGTCACGCTTCCGCGCGGCGGGCACATCACATCCTGCGGCGGGCCTTGGCTCGGCGCAGGATGACCATCTGGGATCGCACACCGTAGCCGATGCCAAAACCGGCCACGAACACCAGAACAAGAACGAGTACAGCCTCGGACATGGTTGCCTCATGGCGGAGGCCGCCGATCGCAGTATACCGGCCGACGGCCCCGTCTTGTCGTTAACGGACATGGGCAATTGTCCGCAATCAGACGTTAGTCCGGCGGTTTGCGCGCGCAACGAAACCTGCGTTTAAACCTTAATGCTTGCTGCGCGGGTTAATTCTGGAACAGCCCTATGATGGCTGCTTACGTTGCGCGGCATGTTTCCGTAAAGGCACAGTGTTGTCGAAAACCGGTGTTCAACAATGGAACCAAACAGTTGCGCTTGGTTTCCTCATACCCCTCTTGCTAAGGTCGTCCGATTGATTTTTTAAGTCTTTCAAGAGTCGCCGAAAAGGCGGCCGGAAGTGCGGGGTCTGGTGTCTGGTTTGAGCTTTTATCGGCAGCGCACAGTGCGCGCCGCATGTGTTGCCGCTTCTGCAGTCCTCAGCACAACGATGTCGTCTGGTCGCGCGCTTGCGGCGTGCGACACCACAACGCCCTGCGTGACCGGGCCGATCAATCTCGGCGTATTGCCAGGCGGCACGGCCTCCAGAGCAAACTTCATTAGCAGCGACGGATCGGTGGTAGCCGGTACCATCGTCTATCCAGGCCAAACAAACTCCTTCGTTTGGTCCAATGGTGTGATGACCGACATCGGAACGGTCGGGATTGTCGGACTTGGCGCAAACGGAACGATCGTTGCCGGCAACGTCAACACCACCGCCGTCACATGGACGAGCGCTGGAGGAATTGTCGCTCTGCCCTACTATTCCGGGGGCAACTTCTCGATCGCAAACGCGATCAGCGCGGATGGCACGACGGTCGTTGGCTACAGCAATGATGCAGGTGGAGCGAATACCTACGCGGTCCGCTGGGTCAACGGTGTCGTCTCCAATCTCGGTTCATTGGGCGGCATTGCGACCTCGATCGCTTACGATGTGAGCGCAAACGGAAGTGTCATTGTTGGAACATCGTACGCACCGAACGAAGTCAATGTGCACGGGTTTCGGTGGCTCAACGGCGTGATGACCGACATCGGTTCGCTTGGAATTGGCGACACCTACGCGCAGAAGGTCAGCGCGGACGGTTCAACCGTCATCGGCCAGAGCACCGGCATCGGTTTCCGATGGAACAGCGGCACGATGATCCCGCTGCTGCTCCCCGGCGGCTCCGGCTCGGAAGTTGCCGCCGTGACTCCCGATGGCTCGACCGTCATTGGTTCGTCAGATGACGGAAACGGAAATAGTCACGCCTTCCGCTGGAAAAACGGTGTGGTGACGGACCTCACGCCAATAGAAACCAGTCCTTACGTCTATGCGACAGCCGTCAGCAACAATGGCGAAGTTGTCGTCGGGTGGACCGGCATAAACTTCAGTCTTGTAAACACCCGCGCCTGGCGCTGGACCGCCGCGACCGGCAACGTATCTCTCAACACTTTGCTTGCGAATGCCGGAGTCGACATGACGGGCATCGACTTGCGGAGGGCGAACGCGATTAGTGGCGACGGCCAGTTCATCGCGGGCACCGGTCTGTTCAATAGTGCGACTCGCGCCTTCCTCGTGCGCTACGACGATGGCGCCGGCGCGATCGTGGCGGGTCTGACGAGTCCGGACGCGCAACAACAATCGGTCACGTCGCTCTCCAACCAGCGCAGCGGCATAGCGGCCCAGCAGCATGGATTGGCCGCGCCACTACTCGGTGGCGACAGGCCGACATCGGCTGGCGGCGAAGCCGGCGTATTTGCGTCAGGCGGCTCGGCATCGGCGGGCGGAACCGTGCGTTACACATCAGCAAATGGTTTTTCGATCATTGGCGGCGCGGCATGGGCGCGTGAGGATTACGCCAACACTGAACTCAAGAACTCCTGGATCGGGGCTGGCGCTCTTCAGTACGTCTATGATGGATTCGGATCTGCCGTCCGCCCGCTCGTCGAAGTCGGCGGCTGGATCACGCCCAACGCGTCGCTTGCTTTCAGTCGCACCTACGCGAACGGCGCCGGAACCGCGGTTGGCGTCGGCAATACGAGAGGCGATCTTTCTTACATGTATGGCCGCGCGGGCGGAGTGTTCGGAACCGGCGCGACGCAGATCATCCTGTCCGGCGAGTACGGTCGTCAGGAACTCAAGACCGCAGCCTATGCCGAACAACTCGCGGGAAATCCGTTCAATGCCGTCGTGTCCGGCGGCACTGATGCGATGGACGTGGTGAAGATGCGTCTTCAAGGCGCGCGCGATTTCGGAAAGTACGACGCAACGGTTTGGGGGGCATGGGCCGGTGGCTTCAATCGGTCCGCCACCTACGTCACAAGCGTTCCAGGCATCGGCACGCTCTCGCCCGGCGCGTTAAACAACATCGCATGGGCCGAATATGGCGTCCGTATCGGCTACAAAATTTCCGAAACGGTAACCGCCGACCTGGTCGCGAACGGAATTTCCGGGGATGCCAATCTCGGGACCAGAATTCACGGCGGCGCAGGCCTGAGAGTTCGGTTTTAAGCGCAAGGCTTCACGTCATGGCTCAAAGCTGTCGCCATCGACACCGAATAACTGGCCTGTCACACGAACACCGGAAAAACCAGGGCCGCCGTTATCGCGCGCGCTCGCTCATCTGATAGGTCAGGTGCGCTTTCACCGTCGGCCATTCCGCCGCGGTGATGCTGTACACGACGGTGTCGCGCAGGGTGCCGTTCGGCGCGATCTGGTGACTGCGCAGCACGCCGTCGAGCTTCGCGCCGAGCCGCTCGATGCCGCGCCGCGACTGGTGATTGAAGAAATGCGTGCGGAATTCCACCGCGATGCAGTTCAGCTTCTCGAAGGCATGGGTGAGCAGCAGCAGCTTGCACTGATTATTCAACGCCGTGCGCTGCACCCGCTGTGCATACCATGTCGAGCCGATCTCGACCCGCCGGTTGGCGGCATCGACATTCATGTAGGTCGTCATGCCGGCGACCTTGCCATCGGCATCCTTCACAGTGAACGGCAGCATCGATCCCGCCGCCTGCAAACCGAGACGACGCTCGATCTCGGACGGCATCGCCTCCGGCGACGGGATGGAGGTGTACCAGAGCTTCCACAACTCGCCGTCGCGCACGGCGTCCGTGAGGCCGGCGACGTGATCCCGCGACAGCGGCTCGAGCCGCGCGTGAGGGCCGCTGAGAGTGACGGGAGAAAGCCAGGTCATTTTATACCCCGCGGAGATTCAAGTTGATGCAACGTCATGGCAATTGTCTGCTCCCTCTCCCCGCGCGCGGGGAGAGGGTCGGGGTGAGGGGCACTGCGTGTTGGGAAAAAGCCCCTCACCCGACCGCGTTGCGGTCGACCTCTCCCCGTAAGAACGGGGAGAGGTTAAGTTCACTTATTCAGAAAATTCAGCGGCAGGCCGCCGCGCGGCCAGTCCATCGCGATCAGCTCGCCCTTGCCGGACAGCGTGATGTACGCGGTCTTCAGCTCCGGGCCGCCGAACGCGATGTTGGTCGTGACGTTATCGCCGGTCGGCACCTGCTCGACCAGCTTGCCGTCGGGCGCGATCACCGAGATGCAGCCCGAGATCAGCGTCGCGACACAGACGTTGCCGGACGCTTCGACACCGAGCGAGTCGTACATCTGATAGCCGCCGAGACCGGAAATCGGCCTGCCCATTTCTCCGCGATAGATCGGCTCAACCGGCGCGATCTGTCCCGGCGCACCGATGGCGAACGCCCATAGCCGCGCCGTCGGCGTCTCGGCGACATAGACGGTCTTCTCGTCCGGCGAGAGGCCGATGCCGTTGGCGGGCAGCATGTGCGGCACAGCCTCGACGAGTTCTGTGCCGCCCTTCTTCATGTAGTAGACGGCGCCGACGTCGAGATCGTGCGCGCGGCGCTTGCCGAGATCGGTGAACCAGAGCCCGCCCTCCCTGTCGAACACGAGGTCGTTCGGCCCCTTGAGTTGCCGTTCGCCGCAATGGGTGAACAGCGTCTCGACCTTGCCGTTTGAGAGATCGACACGCTGCAACGAGCCGCCGATATACTCCGACGGACGCGGCGCGCCCGGCATGATGTTGCCGCCCGGACCCGGCGCCCAGGAGAAGCCGCCGTTATTGCAGATGTACATCTTGCCGTCAGGACCCAGCGCCGCGCCGTTCGGCCCGCCGGGAATTTTCGCAATGATCTCCTTGCGTCCGTCGGGATAAACCCGCGTCAGGGTCTGGCGGCGGATTTCCACCAGCACCACCGAGCCATCGGGCATCACCACCGGCCCTTCTGGAAATTCGAGACCGGTTGCGATGACGCGGACGTTGGACATGAAGACCTCCCGGACAGTGTTTTTGATTTTGACGCGCGAAAACCTATCGCGCGGATTCAGCGATGACCAGTGCGGGAACGGCAGATCTATCGTGTGAAAAGCCACCAGAGCGGCGCCATCAGAAGAATCAGCGCCAGCGCCATGAGTCCAAGCCGCCCGAGTTTATGAAGCGGCGGCGAGCTGGAAAAATCGCGGGTTGGCTTACCGTCCAGCCATCGCCTGAACCGTCCCAGAAGCGGGCCGTAATCACCACCGAACCAGTCCAGCATGCGGGCCTCACCATTCGACGACGCAAAATCTATCGGCTCGTGTCCGTTGTGACCAGCGCGAGGATGCGGGGCCGGCTTATCAAACCCCGTCGTCATTCCGGGGCGCGAGCGCTTGCGAGCGAACCCGGAATCCAGCAGTCGCTCAATAAAAGCTGGATTCCGGATCAACGCGCAAAAGCGCGTTGTCCGGAATGACGTGCCAGACGTATCAGCCCTTCGCCGAAAAATCCCTCCACACCAGTCCAGCGGCCGCAATGTCCGACAGCGCGTTGCCGACCGCCTTGAACACGGTGATCTCGCTGTCGCTCGTTCGCCCCTTGCGTTCGCCCTTGCACAATTCGGCGAGCGAACCGCGAATGTCGCTGGGCGCGATGACGCCGTCGCGGATCGGGTCGAGCAGCTCGCCGCTTTCCTTCAGCGCATCGTAAGTATCGAGCCAGATGCGCCCGCGCCGGAACACCTCGTCGTCGGCCTCGCGCATGAACGGCGTGAAGCTGCCGACCAGATCGAGATGCACGCCGGGCTTCAGCCATTCACCCTTGATGATCGGCTTGTGCGCAAGCGTCGCGCAGCTCACGATATCCGCCTCGCCCACCGCGCGTTCCAGATCGGTCGCGACATGGGCGTCGATGCCTCTGGCGCGGAGATCGAACACCAGCCGCGCTGCGCCCGCCTCGTTGATATTCCACACCGCGACGGTCTCGATCGGCCGCACCGCGCGAAACGCATCCGCTGTGAGGCTCGCGATCCGGCCCGAGCCGCAGACCAGCAGCCTGCGCGCGTCCTTGCGGGCGAGAAAGTCCGCGCCGAGCGCGCCGATGCCCGCGGTGCGCCGCGAGGTGATCTCGTTGCCGTCGATCAGCGCGATATGCTGCCCGGTCTCGCCGTCGCAGAGCAGATAACTCGAAAACAGCCCCGGCAGCGCGCGCCTGCCGTTCTCCGGAAAGATCGTGACGATCTTGATGCCGATAAAGGCGCGCTGCCATGCCGGCATGATGAGAATGGTCGCGGTCGAGCCGTCCGGCTGCCGCATGAAATGGTGGTGCCGCAGCGGCACGTCCGCACCGACAGTGAAGGCTTCGCGTAATGCGGCAATCAGCCGGTCGAACGGCAGACTGGCGCGGGTGCGCGCGGCGTCGATCACGATCGGGGATGGGGTCGCCGGGGTCATTTACAGTTTCCGAGAATCTCGCGGACGCGCTCCCTCTCCCCGCCTGCGGGGAGAGGGTTGGGGTGAGGGGCATATTGCAAATAATCACGATTTCGCGAAAGCGCCCCTCACCCGGATTGCTTCGCAATCCGACCTCTCCCCGTAAGAACGGGGCGAGGTGAAGACGCGCTCTGCCCCGCCCGCACCGCGTCCATCAGCTTTTTCCGGAAGGCCCGGTCGCGCTTGAGATGCCATTCGCGGCTCATGGCTTCGTTGCGCGTCTGGAACGGTTCGGTGTGCAGCAACGTCCAGGCCCGCCCGCGTGTCGAACGCGCCCCGGTGCCGTTGTTATGCTTCGCAAGCCGCTGCGTCACGTCATTGGTCCAGCCGACGTAGGAGATATAACGGCCCTTGTGAAGGCAGCCGAGCACATAGACGAAGGCGACGGGTTTTTTCCGCGTGGGACGCTTCGATTTTGATGAAGAAGCAGAACTCATGGCATGAACCCACCACACGTCGTCCCCGCGAAGGCGGGGACCCATACTCCCTGACGTCGAGTTTGCACTGGATGGTTGAAAAGTTTCTCCCGAACGTTCCGCCCGGTGGTTATGGGTCCCCGCCTTCGCGGGGACGACATTGAATATCTAGCGGCGGCCCGTGTCACTTCGCGGCGGGCGCCTTTGGCGCTTCCTTCGGCGCGTCCTTGGCTGCGCCGTTCGCCGGCTTGCCCAGCGCCTGCACCTGACCTTGCAACTGAGCCACAGTGTTCTGCAGCCCGATCACGGTCGCCTTCAGCGCATCGATCTGCCGGTTGGCGGCGTCGATCTTCTGCTGGCTCTCCAATGAAGCCTTGGTCAGCGACGCCTTGAGGAAATTCACATTGCTCTGGAGACAGCCGGTGCGGCGCTCCATGGTTTTCTCGGCGGTGCATATCTCGATGCCCGGCACGTCCTGCGCCATCGCTCCGTGCGGCATCAGCGTCAGCAACGCAGCGGCAATCAGCAATCTCGTCATGTCCGACCTCATCATTGGCTCAAGGCATCGTGCATGTTTCCGCACGTTCTGCGCAAACTGTCTCATAACGTGACGGGGTAACCAGCCGGGATGTTGCGCGATCTTAAGGTTTGGAACGCGGGTGGAACGAAACGCGCCCGAATCAGCGATTCATACCATGCTAGCCAGATGGCTGACCGACATCTTGTGTCGAATGCACGCAGCACGTCCACATCATGCTGTGCGAGGGTTGCGAAGTTCAATCGAAACGTTGAAAACAGGCGTCAATCGTTAACGCGCCCCAAAGAGAGCGAAGCCCGCAATGACCGACCAGCGAACAGACCTGCCAAAAGACTTGCCAAAAGACTTGCACGGTGTGTTTCCCTACCTCGTCTCGCCGACCGCAACCGACGGCAGCATCAAGACCGATGTTCTGGGCAGGCTCTGCGACGACATGATCAAGGCCGGCGTCCACGGGCTGACGCCGCTCGGCTCGACCGGCGAGTTCGCCTATCTCGGCCGCGAACAGCGCACCACCGTGGTGAAGGCGACGGTGGAGGCCACCGCCAGCCGCGTGCCGGTGATAGCGGGGGTAGCATCGACATCGACGGCAGACGCCGTCGCGCAGGCCAGGGCCTATCAGGCGCTCGGTGTGGACGGCATTCTCGCCATTCTCGAAGCGTACTTCCCGGTGAAGGACGCGCAGGTCGAGGCCTACTTCCGCGCCATCGCGGACGCCGTCGATATTCCCGTGGTGATCTATACCAATCCGAACTTCCAGCGCTCCGATCTCACCCTCGACGTGATCGCGCGCCTCGCCGAGCATCCGCGCATCCAGTACATCAAGGATGCCTCGAACAACACTGGGCGCCTGCTCTCCATCATCAACCGCTGCGGCGACAGGATGCGCGTCTTCGCGGCATCGGCGCATATTCCCGCCGCCGTGATGATGATCGGCGGCGTCGGCTGGATGGCGGGACCGGCCTGCATCGTGCCGCGCGAAAGCGTGAAGCTCTACGATCTGTGCAAGGCGGGGCGCTGGGACGAAGCGATCACGCTTCAGCGCAAACTGTGGCGGGTCAACGAAGTGTTCGCGCGGTTCAATCTCGCCGCCTGCATCAAGGCCGGGCTGCAGATGCAGGGCTATGCCGTGGGCGATCCGATTGCGCCGCAAACCCCGCTCACGCCTGAGGAACGCAGGATCGTCGAGGATGTCCTGGGCGGGCTGGGTTAGCCGTCCGGCTGGAACCTGCAGCAATCAGGACGTTGAAATCGGCGGCGGCAGGGATCAAGTTAAGGGTCCAGTCCTGCCGCAAACTTGAGGTGCCAGCATGGTCAAGGTGGTCTACGAGATAGTCGAGCACGACGGCGGCTGGGCGTACAAGTTCAACAACGTGTTTTCGGAGACCTTTCCGACCCACGAGGCGGCGCGCGCGGCCGCCACCCGCGCCGCGGCGGAACAGCGGGTGCCCGGCCGGACCGAGGTCATCCAGTTCGAGGACGGCCAGGGCAACTGGCGCGAGGAAACCGTCCGGGGCACCGACCGGCCAGTGACCGAAGTCGTGGACAACAAAAAGGCCCGGTAACCGTCCGGTCCTTTTTCCCGCACCCCGGTTTCCATCTCCGCGCAAACTGGTCTAGAAGACCGGGCATGAGAGCGGGCAGAGCACTTCAGAACTGGCTGGATTCGCATGGACTGGGAGCGATCATCGCTGCCGTCCTTGGCGTCGTCGTGGTGCTCGCGCTCATCCTCGTCGTCGGCGGATACTATATCGTCCAACCATGAGTTCCGGCCTGCCGCGGTTCGCGGCAGCACCGGCGGCACCGGCCGACATCAACTCCACATCAATTTCAGCGAGATCGACAGTGGCCGCCTCGACCGACATCCTGTTCAGTGAAGCGATCTCGTTCCTTCAGGCCGGGCGCACGCGCGAGGCCGAGAAAACCCTTCGCAAGCTGGTGCGAAGGACGTCAGATCATCCGCTGGCGCTCAGTGTGCTCGGCGCCATTCTTGTCGGCACCGGAAAATACGACGAAGCCGAGCGGTTTCTGCGGTCCGCCGTGAAGCTCAATCCGGGCGCTCACGTCGCGCTCTACAATCACGGGCTTGCGCTCAAGGCGCTGGGCCGCCCGGACGAAGCGCTGACACAGTTCACGCAGGCGCTTGCGATCACTCCCGACGACGCCGAAACCCTGAGCAATCGCGGCACGGTCTACAACGATCTGAAAAACTTTGAGGCTGCGCTGGCCGATTTCGACAGGGCGACCGCGCTCCAGCCGAACTATGCGCTGGCCCATCACAACAGAGGCAACGCGCTGTCCGGCCTCGCCCGGTATGAAGACGCGCTGGCGGCGTATCAGCGCGCGGTGGCGCTGATGCCCGGCCTGATCGACAGTTGGGCGGCCATCGGCCTCAGCCTGCAGAAGCTTGAGCGGCACGACGAATCCGCAGCGGCCTTTGAGACGGCGCGGCAGCGCGCCGAAGCGGCCAACGCGCGCCGCCATTAGCCGCCGCCCGCAAAGGGGCAGCGGCAGAATCGAACTTACTGCTCGTCGCGGAAATACGGCTCGACCGGACCGGTCAGCTTGATGGTCAGCGGATTGCCGTAGCGGTCCTTGGACGAGCCGGCGGTCACGCGCACCCATCCCTCGCTGACGCAGTACTCCTCCACGTTGTTCTTTTCGACGCCCTTGAAGCGGATGCCGACATCGCGCGAGAGAACCTCGGCGTTGTAATACGGGCTGCGGGGGTCGGTGGAGAGGCGGTCGGGCAATTCGCTCATCGTCGTATCCTGCTTCTTGTTATTCTGAAGTTACAGCGGTCTTAAATCACAGCGTCCCGGATGACAGGAGCTTTTCGATGTCGCGGCTGATCGCGCCGGGCGAGGTGGTCGAGCCGTACCGCGCGACGACCTTGCCGGCGCGGTCGACAAGGAATTTCGTGAAATTCCATTTGATCGAGGCGCCGAGCAGCCCCGGCTTCTCGCGCTTGAGGTGATCGAACAGCGGCAGCGCCTTGTCGCCGTTGACGTCGATCTTGGCGAACATCGGAAACGTCACGTCGTATTTCTGCGAGCAGAACGCCGCGATCTCCTGCGCGCTGCCCGGCTCCTGCCCGCCGAACTGGTTGCACGGAAAACCCAGCACCGAAAAGCCGCGCGGGCCGAGCGTGCGTTGCAGCTCCTCGAGCTGCGCGTATTGGGGCGTGAACCCGCACGCGCTCGCGGTGTTGACGATCAGCAGTACCTGCCCCTCATAGGTCCTGAGCGGACGCTCTTCGCCGTCCAGCGTCGCAGCCGAGAAATCGTAGACCGTCGTCAATGGCGCTCTCCCGTCATGCCGCCTGCTGTGGGAGCATGAGCTGATCCGAAAACCGGTTCCCGCTTTTCAGGATCATTCTCCTCAGGTGCGGAATCCGCCCTTTTGCTGATTGGCGAGCCAGTCGGACAGCTTCGCCGGGGCTTCCTTCTTGGCGGGCTTCGCCGCTGCTGCCCGTTTCGCCTTGGGCGGGGGCGCCGATGCCGCTTCCGCAGCCTCCTTGGCGAGCCGCAGCGCGCGCAGTTTTTCCATATTGGCGCGCACCGCGCGGCCTTCTGCGTCGTACTGCGCCATTGCGCTGCCGGCGTCCTGTTTTTTGTCGCTCATTGATGTTCTCCGGACGAGGTGACGATCCCGAAACGGGGGAACCTGTCGCTGCTGCGCTCCCTTTAACCGATCCGGGCTGCCCTGTCTTGCGCTGCGAAAGTGGCCCCAATGGGCTAATTTACCCGATATTGGCAAGGAGGCGCCGAGGCCTGCTAGAGTCGGAGCCTCGGAAAGCCACAATTGTTCAACATTTTGCGGCAGACTTGACGGCTTTCCGCGACCGGAAACCCGCGATCGAGAAACCCATTGGCGATCAGGACAACATATCTCGTGCTGATATGCGGCGCAGGCACCCTTGCCGCCGTGGGTGGATGGCTGCTCGGCGACCAGTTGTTCTTCCAGCGCGCCTCGGCGTCGCTGACGCCGGACGAGCCGGCGTTCGAGGCTCGATATCCGGTCTCCAACGCGATGATGAAGCAGGACCGCGTGATCGCCTCGCCTGCCCCTGCCGAGAGCACGGACGCCGGTTTGCCGAATGATATGTATGAGACCGCACGCGCCTGGCTCAACGCGCCGGTGACGCTGCCGCGCCGGCAGGCCGCGAAATCCGAAAAGCCGTCGCGGCTGTTTCTGAACGACACCCAGATCGCCGGCATCAAGAAGCGGCTCAACCTTACGCCGGCGCAGCAAAAATACTGGCAGCCGGTGGAAAGCGCGATGCGCGAGGTCACATTGCAGATCGAGGACTATCAGAAGCGGCTGAAGAAGGATCGCGACGATTCGTTCGACACCGAAAGCGACGCCATCACCCGCCTGAAGACCGCGACGCGCGCATTCTATTCGCAACTGAACGGCACGCAGAAGAACGATCTCGCGCTTCTCGTGCGCATGGCGGGCCTTGGCCCGGCGTTCGCCGAACTCACCGGCACCAAGATGACGAAGAACGAACCTGAGAATTCGCGGTGAGGCTTCTTCACCTCTCCCCGTTTACGGGGAGAGGTCGGAAGCAAAGCGCAGCGAAGCTTCCGGGTGAGGGGCTAACATCCATCAAACAAGAAAATTGCCCCTCACCCGCTCGCTTCGCTCGCGACCTCTCCCCGCAAGCGCGGGGCGAGGTGAAGAAAGACCCAAGGCCGGGATAACCAAACATCAGTTCCTGAATTCGTTGGTCAGTTCGCCGACGCCGTCGATGGCGACGGTGATGGAATTCACCGCCTCCTTCATCACGCCGACGCCGAGGGACGTGCCGCAGGCGATGATGTCGCCCGGCAGAAGTGTCATGTCGTGCGAGATCTTGCTGACCAGCTCCTGCGCCGAGAAGATCATGTCCGAGATCTTGTAGGACTGCCGCTCAGCGCCGTTGAGAACGGTGCGGACCGTGAGCGACGCAGGGTCGATACCGGTCACGATGGCCGGGCCGAACGGGCAGAAGTCGTCGAATCCCTTGGCGCGCGCCCATTGCTGAAAGGTCGGGTCCTTGTTGAGAATGTCCGCGGCGGTGATGTCGTTGACGCAGGTGTAGCCGAGAATGAAGTCGTCGGCCTCTTCGACCGAAACCGCGCGGCAAACCTTCCCGATCACGATGGCGAGTTCGCCCTCATAGACCACCTTGCCGTCGTACCACGCGGGCTTCTGCACCACCGCATTGGGTGAAGCCGCTGTGGTCGGCGCCTTCAAAAGATAGAGCGGCTCCGGCGGCTCGGGCTTTTCAAGCTTCGCTGCCAGCGCGTGAAAGTTGTTCCACAGCGCCACGATCTTCGACGGCGTGGTGGGCGCGAGCAGTTCGACATCGGCCAGCGCGAGCGTTTTGCCGTTCGCCTTCGGGCTGTCGAACATGTCGCCGTGATGCACGGTGATGTTCTGGCCCGACAGCGTGCCGAACCCGATCTGATCCTGATGGCGAAAGCGAACCCAACTCGTCACAGCGTGATCTCCAGATTACGGCTCGTCATTGCGAGAAGCCATTAGCGCGTTTACGCGCGTCTTTGACGCGCTATGGCGACGAAGCAATCCAGTCCGTAAGCAAGAAAGCTGGATTGCTTCGCTTCGCTCGCAATGACGATCTCAATAAAGCTCGGCGATCTTGGCGCGCTGCGCCACCAGCGCCAGCACGATATCGATCGACGGCGTCGGAATTTTCGACAGCGTGCCCATCTCCTGAACCACCGTGACCAGCGGATCGATTTCCATCGGCCGGCTGCGTTCGAGATCCTGCAGCATCGAGGTCTTGTGCGCGCCGACCTTGCGCGCGCCTTCGATGCGGCGTTCGACATCGACGCGGAATCTGATGCCGAATTTCTCGGCGATGGTCTGGGCCTCCACCATCATGGACTTCGCCACCGCCCGCGTGCCCGGATCGCTGCCGATCACATCGAGCGTGGCATGGGTCAGCGCGCTGATCGGGTTGAAGCAGACGTTGCCCCACAGCTTGAGCCAGATTTCGTCGCGGATATTTTCTAGAACCGGTGCCTGGAGCCCGGCCTTGACGAACATCGCCGACAGCGCCTCGACATCGGCGCTCTTCTCGCCGGAGGGCTCGCCGAGCGGAAAGCGGTCGCCATAGACATGACGGATGACGCCGGGCGCTTCGATCTCGGTCGCGGGATAGACCACGCAGCCGATGGCGCGCTCCGGTCCAAGTTCTTTCCACTGACGGCCGCCGGGATCGATGCTCTCCAGCGCCGAGCCTTCGCACTCGTTGCCGTGCTTATAGAAGTACCAGTACGGAATGCCGTTCACCGCAGTGACGATGCGGGTTTTCGGCCCGAGCAGCGGCTGCATCGCATCGATCACGCCGGTGATCGAATGGGCCTTGAGGCAGATGATGACGAAATCCTGCGGACCGAGCTCGGCGGGATTGTCGGTGCAGCGCGGATGAACCACCCGCTCCTCGTCGCCGATCAGGAGCTTTAAGCCGTTGGCCTTCATCGCTGCGAGATGCGCGCCGCGCGCCACCAGGCTGACGTCAGCGCCCGCCCGCGCGAGCTGCACGCCGAGATAGCCTCCGATCGCGCCCGCGCCGTAAATACAAATCTTCATGGTGTTTCCCGAAATATCGCGAAGCGAAAAAAGATCAGAGCGCAATCACACCACCTGGGAGATCATGTGATCGCGCTCTGCAGGGAGAACCGTCAGGCAACAAACGCAGGTTGGGTCGCTTCGAGTTCGGGAATTGCAATAAGGCCATCCACGGCGTTGATGTCGCGGATGCTGATCACGCCGATCAGTGTGTGGTCGTCGATCACCGGCACATGCCGAATGTGATTGTCGATCATCAGTTCGCGCACGTGTTCGATCGAGTCGGTGGACTGGCACGACACCAGCTTCTGAACCGAGATCAGCGCGGAAACCTTCATGGCAAGGCCGGCCTGCCCGTGCTCGGAGACGGCGCGCACCACATCGCGTTCAGAGAACATGCCGACGGCAACATTGCCCTCGGTGCGGCAGACGTCCTTCACGACAAGCGCGCCGACATTGTCGTTGCGCAGCAGCCGCGCCGCAGTGGCGACAGTTTCGTTCATGCGGACGGTGGCGATACGGGTGCTCTTCCTGTTCAGGATGTCTCCGACTCTCATCACAACCTCCTCGCTGGTGGGGATGACCTTCCCCGTGGACGGTTCATGCTGGAGGACAGCTATGTCCTCTCTGATGGGCTAAGATTGGTATACATTATGCCAAGAGTCAATCGGAACGAATTCCTAATTGCTATGGTATCCCACCGGCGGACCCGGCCGGTTTTCGCGGACGAAACGGCGGCCATCATGCCGTCACCACTCCGCCCTTTGCGGCGGAGTTCGTCACCACTTCGCCTTATGCAGCGATGCGCGCCGTGATCCGATGCCAAGACGTTGAAAGCGCACAGCAATCGTCTCTCTTATGCTGGAAGTGGAAGAATGATGCGAAATCAACAGATGCGATGCGTTTCCTCGTCATTGCGAGGAGCGTAGCGACGAAGCAATCCAGTCTTCGCGTGATGATGATTTACCTGGATCACTTCGCTGCGCTCTCAATGACAAAGCGGGATCAATCGCAAACAAAAATGCCCGGGACGAGCCCGGGCATCTTGATGAATCGCAGCGAATGAAAAAGATCAGCGGTCCGTCGTCGCGCGATTACTCGCGCGAGCGCTTACCCCTTGAGCACATCCACCAGAGTCTTGCCGAGGCGCGCCGGCGACGGCGAGACACGGATGCCGGCCGCTTCCATCGCGGCGATCTTGGATTCGGCATCGCCCTTGCCGCCGGAGATGATCGCTCCGGCATGGCCCATGCGGCGGCCCGGAGGCGCGGTGCGTCCGGCAATGAAACCGACCATCGGCTTCTTGCGTCCGCGCTTCGCTTCGTCCTTGATGAATTGCGCCGCGTCCTCTTCCGACGATCCGCCGATCTCGCCGATCATCACGATCGACTTGGTGTCGGGATCGGCAAGAAACAGTTCGAGCATCGAGATGAAATCGGTGCCCTTCACGGGATCTCCGCCGATGCCGACCGCGGTGGTCTGACCGAGGCCTTCGGCTGAAGTTTGATACACCGCCTCATAGGTCAGCGTGCCGGAGCGCGAGACGATTCCGACGTTGCCCTTCTTGAAAATATTTCCGGGCATAATGCCGATCTTGCATTCACCCGCGGTCATCACGCCGGGACAATTCGGACCGATCAGCCGCGAGCTCGAACCTTCAAGCGCACGCTTGACCCGCACCATGTCGGTCACCGGAATGCCTTCGGTGATGCAGACGATCAGCGGCACTTCGGCGTCGATCGCCTCGCAGATTGCATCCGCCGCGCCTGGCGGCGGAACATAGATCACGCTGGCGTCCGCGCCGGTGGCCTCACGCGCCTGCGCCACCGTGTCGAACACCGGCAGGCCGAGATGGGTGGAGCCGCCCTTGCCGGGCGAGGTACCGCCGACCATCTGCGTGCCGTAGAGCGCTGCCTGTTCGGAATGGAAGGTGCCGTTTTTCCCCGTAAAACCTTGGCAAATCACCTTGGTATTGCTGTCGATGAGGATGGACATTACGCGGCTTCCTTTCGTGTGGCGCGAACGATCTTCTGCGCGGCATCGTCGAGATCGTCTGCGGCCACAACATTCAATCCGGATTCGGCAATGACCTTCTTTCCGAGTTCGACATTGGTGCCTTCGAGGCGGACCACCAGCGGCACGCCGAGGCCGACCTCGCGCACCGCTGCGACCACGCCTTCGGCGACGACATCGCAACGCATGATGCCGCCGAAGATGTTGACCAGGATGCCCTTCACGTTCGGATCGGAGGTGATGATCTTGAACGCCGCGGCGACCTTTTCCTTGGTCGCACCGCCGCCGACATCGAGGAAGTTCGCCGGCGTGGCACCGTAGAGCTTGATGATGTCCATGGTCGCCATCGCGAGTCCGGCGCCATTGACCATGCAGCCGATGGTGCCTTCGAGCGCGATGTAGTTCAGATCGTACTTCGACGCCTCGATTTCCTTCTCGTCCTCTTCGGTGAGGTCGCGCAGCTTCATCAGTTCAGGGTGACGATACAGCGCGTTGGAATCGAAATTGATCTTGGCGTCGAGACAACGCAGGTCACCCTGCTTCGTCACCACCAGCGGATTGATCTCCAGCATCGCCATGTCGGTGGCGACGAACGCGTTGTAGAGCTGCGAGGTGAGGATCGAAGCCTGCTTGGCGAGATCGCCACTCAGGCCAAGAACCTGCGCAACCTTGCGACCGTGATGCGCCATCACGCCGGTCGCAGGATCGACGGAGAAGGTCACGATCTTCTCCGGCGTATCGTGCGCAACCTTCTCGATGTCCATGCCGCCTTCGGTGGACACCACGAATGCGATCCGCGAGGTTTCGCGATCGACCAGCATGGAGAGATAGAATTCCTTTGCGATCTCGGAGCCGTCTTCGATGTACAGGCGGTTGACCTGCTTGCCTGCGGGTCCGGTCTGCACGGTCACCAGTGTGCGTCCGAGCATTTCCTTGGCGAAGCTTGCGACCTCATCGATCGACTTCGCCAGCCGCACGCCGCCCTTTGCGTCTGCCGGCAATCCTTTGAACTTGCCCTTGCCGCGGCCACCAGCATGGATCTGCGATTTCACGACATAGACTGGACCCGGCAGCGACTTTGCCGCAGCGATCGCTTCATCGACAGTGAACGCGGGCGCGCCTGCCGACACCGGCACACCGAAAGTCTTCAGGACCGCCTTGCCCTGATATTCGTGGATATTCATCGCAATCCTCCCGTCATGACCGAGGTCAAGAAACGCCCTGTTTTCAGGGCTTATGAGATCAAATCCCTGTCTTGTATTATGTATACCAGAGATTGCCCCACTCATCCGGTATGAGTCAATCGGGTCAGGAAAAGAAAAACGCGCCCATCCGGAGATGAGCGCGCTCTTGAGACAGTCAGGTCGTTGCGCGTCAGGCCGTCGCCATCGATTTCTCGACCACTGACTTGCGCCAGGGCTTCAGCACGATGATGGCAAGCAGCGAAGCGAGAATGTTCGCGCCGGCCGCCACGATGAAGACCATGTCCCACGTGCCCGAGCTTTGCTGCATGTAGTTCGCGGCAGGCACAAGCAGCGCTGCCGTTCCTTTCGCGGTGTACAGCAGGCCCGCATTGGTGGTCGCGAACTTCGATCCGAATGTATCCGTGCAGGTCGACGGGAAGAGCGAGTAAATCTCGCCCCAGGCGAAGAACACGAAGCCCGACAGCAGCACGAACCAGACCGGATCGTGACCCCAGAGGTACAGCAGGTAGATGCCGATGCCTTCCATGCCGAACGCAATGAACATGGTGTTCTCGCGGCCGATCATGTCGGAGATCCATCCGAAGAACGGCCGTGTCAGACCGTTGAGCACGCGATCGATCGTCGCGGCAAACGTCACCGCAGTCATCGTCATGGCCATCAGCGTGACCGGAACGCTGTCGACCTTCCAGTCAACCGCGATCGGCTTGAGGTTCGCAGTCACCATCAGTCCGCCCGCGCCGACGATAACGAACATGAAATACATCAGCCAGAAAATCGGATGGCGAAGGACTTCAGTCGGCGCGTAGTTACGGCGCGTCTGCTGAAGCGCGGCATTCACCACCGGCGGCGGCACCTGTCCCGCCTTCGGTGCGAACATCAGGAACGAGAGGATCACGATGATGATGCCCTGCCCCAGGCCGAAATAGAGGAAGGTGTTCTGGAAGCCATCGTTCTTGATCATGGCCTGGATCGGCGCGACCGTGAGCGCGGAGCCAGCACCAAAGCCGGCAGCGGTGATGCCCGCCGCCAGACCGCGCTTGTCGGGAAACCACTTGAGCGCGTTGCCGACGCAGGTGCCGTAGACACCGCCGGCGCCGATGCCCGCGATGATCATGCCAAGGTAGAAACCATTGAGCGTTGTCGCCTGCGCATTGATCGCCCAGCCGATCGCGCAAAGAACACCGCCGACAAGAACAACGATGCGCGGACCATACTTGTCGACGAACCAGCCTTCGACGGGGACCAGCCACGTTTCGAACAGCACGAACAACGTGAACGCCCACTGGATCGATGCGCGATCCCATCCGAATTGTTTCTGAATGTCGGGGACGAAGAACGTCCAGCCGTATTGATAGTTCGCGATCATCACCATGGCGCCAACGCCGATCGCCAACTGGACCCAGCGATAGGTATCGCTGACGCGCGCAGCCGCCGGGGCCGCCGTATGAACCGTATCCGTCATCGTTCCTCCGAGTGCGCCCTTGCTCTGTTAAAGTTCGGCAGACGCTACAGGCGCGGAGGCTGGTATATGATATGCCAGATTGCAAGAGGTATTCGAGGGAACTGTGACTTTTTAGCTATGCACCTCCGACATGGGTTTGCGCAAGAAAAATGGCCCCGGTGATTGCCGGGGCCATTCAATAGGACAATCGTCTTTCAGAGAAGCCTTGCGACCGGCGCCAAATATCCGAAACGCAGACGCTCTTTCTCTTTACTTACATTGCCGTTTTCGGTGCGCGGGACGACAGCCGCGCCCAGCCGCTCGAGATCAAAGGCCAGAACAGGGCGATCAATCCCAACGTCATGATCGATCCAACAAGACCGTTCGAGAAGAAGACGCCGAGGCTGCCCTGCGATCCAAGCAACGCTTGCCGGAATGCTTCCTCCGCCTTGTCGCCAAGCACGATGGCAAGAACCAGCGGCGCCATCGGATAGTTACACTTCTTCATGACGTAACCGGCCACGCCAAACACCATCATCATTACGACATCGAAGGTGTTGTTGTGCACCGTGTACGCGCCGATTGCGCAGAGGACGAGAATGACCGGCGCGATGATGCTGAACGGAATGCGCAGGATCGCAGCGAACAGCGGCACGCAAGTCAGCACCACGATCAATCCGACGAAATTGCCGAGGTACATGCTGGCAATCAGGCCCCATACGAATTCCTTCTGCTCGACAAACAGCAGCGGTCCGGGCTGCAATCCCCAGATCAGCAAGCCACCGAGCAGCACCGCAGCCGTCGGCGACCCCGGAACGCCAAGTGACAACATGGGCAACAGCGCAGCCGTGCCTGCGGCATGCGCCGCAGTCTCGGGCGCGACCACGCCCTCAATTTCACCCTTACCGAAATTCTTGCCCTGCTTCGACATGCGCTTGGCGATGCCATAGCTCATGAACGACGCGGGCGTCGCACCGGCCGGCGAAACACCCATCCATACACCGATCAAACACGAGCGCAGTGACGTCGCCCAATAACGCGGGAGTTCTTTCCATGTGTCCCACACCACCCGTGCGTTGATTTTGGCCGGCTTTCCTCTGAAATTGAGCCCCTCCTCCATCGTGAGAAGAATCTCGCCAATTCCAAAGAGCCCGATGACCGCGATCAGGAAATCGAATCCGCTGAGCATTTCGGAGAAGCCGAAGGTCAAACGCAGTTGTCCCGTGATGCTGTCAAGACCAACCGCCGCCAGCGCGAAGCCGATCATCATCGCGACAATTGTCTTGAACGGCGGCTCCTTGCCCATGCCAATGAAGCTGCAGAAGGCGATGAAGAACACCGCGAATTTTTCTGCCGGGCCGAACTGAAGCGCGAATTTTGCCACCAGCGGCGCCACCAGCGTGATCATGATCACGGCAAACAATGCACCGACGAATGACGATGTGAATGCCGCAGTGAGTGCCTCACCGGCCTTGCCCTTCTGCGCCATTGGGTGACCGTCGAACGTCGTGGCCACGGACCACGGCTCGCCGGGGATGTTGAACAGCACCGACGTGATGGCGCCCCCGAACAGCGCGCCCCAGTAGATGCACGACAACATGATGATCGCCGAGGTCGGAGGCATGCTGAACGTCAGCGGCAAAAGGATTGCCACGCCGTTCGCGCCGCCGAGACCCGGCAGCACTCCGATCACCACACCGAGAACGATCCCGATCACCATGACCAGGATGTTGAACGGCTGCAGTACCGTCGCGAAGCCGTGAAACAGATTTACGATTTCTTCCATGTCAATGTCCTCAGCCGCAGCGGGAATTTAGAGACCAAGCAACTCTTCCAGCGGGCCTTTTGGCAGCGGAATGAGGAACCATTTTTCGAAGAACAGGTAGACTGCTAACGGCGTGCCGAGCGCTACGGCAGCAGTTGTAGTCCACGGGTATTTGCCGAGCCACTTCATGAACAGAGCAATGAGAAGCACCGAGGCGACATAGATGCCGAGATAGGGGATGCTCAGACAGTAAATGGTGGTCGGCACGAAGACGGAGAGGACTTGGCGAAGCTGTCCCCAATCCGCGAAGAGCTGACCGTCATCAGGCTCCATCAGAAGCTGGATGCAGTTCACGCAGCTCGCCAGCACAATGATAATGCCGATGTAGAAGGGAAAGAATCCAGATTTGGGACCGTCCGCCCCCCATCCAGCTCCCGCTTTCATACTCCCGATAATCGTGATCACCCCGAACAGGATGCAGAACACGCCAACGCCGAACTCCGTCCATCGATGCGACGGCCCGCGCTGACCAACCCCAGAAGAATGCTCGCTCATATTTTTCCCCACGCTGAAGCCTTTGCCGGCGGAACCTGTCCGCCGGCAGCATCCGTCGTTAAAGTTATTGTGGTGCGGCCAGGAAGCCGGCGTCTTTCATCAATGACTGGTGCCGCTTCTGTTCGTTATCGACCCATGCCGAATACTCAGGACCGACCATCATGGTCTGATTGAAGGCACCATCCTTCATCAGGCTTTGCCATTCGGGTGTTTCACGAACTTTCTTGAACACATCCACGTAATAGTCGACCTGCTCCTTGGTCGCCTTCGGCGATGTGAAGAATCCGCGCAGCATCACGTACTCGACGTCTAGCCCTTGCGACTTGCATGTCGGGATGTCGCCCCATGACTTTCCATCGGCGACTGCGTCCTTGTAGGGGAGCGGCTTCGCGTCGAACACGCAGAGCGGGCGGACGGCTCCGCCACGCCATTGCGCGACGGCTTCGATCGGATTGTTGACCGTGGAATCGACATGCTTGCCGACGAGTTGGACCGCAACTTCGCCACCGCCGCGATAGGGAATGTAGGTGAACTTGGTGTTGGACGCCTTCTCGATCGCTACAGTGATGATCTGGTCTTCCTGCTTCGATCCTGTGCCGCCCATCTTGAACTCACCGGGCTTCGCCTTCACGGCCTCGATATAGTCCTTCACGGACTTGTACGGGCTGTCCGCATTCACCCAGAGGATGAACTCATCCAGCGCCATCATCGCGACCGGCGTCAGATCCTTGTGGCTGAACGGAATGCCGGTTCCCAATGGGGTCGTGAAAAGGTTGGAGAGGGTAATCACCAGCTTGTGCGGGTTGCCTGCTGAACCTTTGAGATCCAGGAAACCTTCACCGCCGGCGCCGCCGGCCTTGTTCACCACCACCAACGGCTGCTTCATCAGATTGTGCTTGGTGATGATGCCCTGGATGGTGCGGGCCATCTGGTCCGCGCCGCCGCCGGTGCCGGCGGGAACCACGATCTCCACCGGCCGGGTCGGCTCCCATGCCGCCGAGGCGGGACTGGATGCGAAACCCAGCGAAGCTCCAACTCCCAGTGCAAGACCTAACGTTCGATAAGACGACAACATCATTGCGTTTCTCCCACCCGTTGTTTCACGCCGCTCAACGGCGGCTTAATTCCAAAAATCTGCCTACGGCAGCCTGCGGAGTTCGATCCCTGGTGACGTCTGTTCGTCTGCCTCCAGAAACGTTCGTGAAGAGTAGTCACGGCTGAATCCGATGCACGCTGCATGGCAACTTCACAGCCATGTCGCCGCAACGGGTCAGCTAGGATCGTTGTGGGGAAGTTCGCGCCAACAGCCATGGCCACGCCATCCGCCTTTCGGCGCGGCCGCCTGGACACCGTGAGAACGGTATCAGCCATGGTCCCTCTCCCAAGGCGCGCTGTTCTATTGAAAACCGACAGCTGCTGCCTGAAAGGCATCGTTGTATGCGATATGCCAGGACACAAGAGTTATTCTAGACACCACAGTGCGGCACTGCACTATTGGCCAGTGTGCGCGCTCAACAAAAAAGCCCCGGAAAACCGGGGCCTTTCACAATGTCATTTAAGACGATGCTCGCGATTATCTGCGATCGCTCAGTACCTTAATCCTCAGAGTCCGAACCGCGGCAGATCGCCATTCTTGGCGGAAATCTGGGCGCTCTTCATCAGGAAATTATCAACGAAAGCAATCAGCTGACGGAACAGCCCGTTGGAAGAAGCAAAGCCGATCGAAGCAGTCTTGGACATGGGAAGGCCTTTCAGAACGATGAATTCAGCGCTGGCATCGCGCTGCGTCACGGCCAATCTAGGTATACCAGATGCCAGACTCAATACGAGATTCCGCATAGCAGCATTTGCGTTAGTGCATCGCAATATCGGCCTTGCACGCGACGAAATGTCTCAACTTTCCCACACAGTATCAATGACTTGAAGGTATCTAAAAACCACAAAAAAGGCCGGCGAAGTTCGCCGGCCTTTGGTCTCGCAAGTCAGATGCTTACTCGGCTGCTTCGACCTTACGGGGTGGCGAAAGAGCACCCGAATTGTGAATCTCCGCAACCTGATTGTCATTAAAGCCGAGAACCTGCTTCAGGATTTCGTCGGTATGCTCGCCCAGCAGTGGCGAGCGCGTCACCACGGTCGGGCTGTCCGATAGCTTGATCGGATTGCCGACCGAAATGTACTTGCCGCGGGTCGGATGATCGACCTCGACGAGTGTACCGGTGGCATAGAGAGACTTGTCCTCGGAAATTTCCTTCATCGACAGAATCGGACCGCACGGAATGTCGTCCTTGTTGAGAATTTCCATCGCCTCGAACTTGGTCTTGGTCATGGTCCACTGTTCGATGCGTCCGAAAATCTCATTCAGACGCGGCAGACGCGCCGCCGGCTTGGCGTAGTCCGGATGCGTCTTCCAGCCGGGCTCGCCGATTACGTCGCAGATCTTTTCCCAGACCGGAGCCTGCGTGATGAAATAGAGGTAGGCGTTCGGGTCGGTCTCCCAACCCTTGCACTTCAGGATGCGGCCGGGCTGGCCACCGCCGGAATCGTTGCCAGCGCGCGGCACAGCATCACCGAACGGAATGCCTTCGCCGAACTGGCTGTATTCCTTGAGCGGACCGTGGGCCAGACGCTGCTGGTCGCGCATCTTGACGCGCGTCAGATTGAGCACGCCGTCCTGCATTGCCGCAGTAACCTTCTGGCCCTTGCCGGTGGTCGAACGCTGATAGAGAGCGGTAACGATACCGAGCGCCAGATGCAGGCCGGTGCCGCTATCGCCGATCTGCGCACCCGTCACCAGAGGAAGACCATCGCGGAAACCGGTGGTCGATGCAGCACCGCCGGTGCACTGCGCGACGTTCTCATAGACCTTGCAATCCTCGTAGGGACCGGGGCCGAAACCCTTGATCGAGGCGACGATGAGCTTCGGATTGATTTTCTGGATGGTTTCCCAGGGGAAGCCCATACGATCCAGCACACCCGGACCGAAATTCTCGACCAGCACGTCGCACTTCTTCATCAGCTCGGTGAGGACTTCCTTGCCCTTCGGGTTCTTGGTGTCGAGCGTGATCGAACGCTTGTTGTGGTTCAGCATCGTGAAATAGAGGCTGTCCGCATTGGGGACATCCATCAGCTGGCCGCGGGTGATGTCACCAACGCCGGGACGCTCCACCTTGATCACGTCGGCGCCGAACCATGCCAGCAACTGCGTGCACGTCGGTCCTGACTGGACGTGGGTGAAATCGAGAATCCGAACGCCCTTCAGCGCCTGTGTCATCGTATAATACTCCGTATCGGTCGACGCCTTCTGACGCCGAGTGCGAGGACTGAAATCGGCAGGAAGCGACATGCTCCCTGCCGTGTGACCAGTTATTTCTTCTTCAAGACGCTTTGAGGGTTGAGATTGCCGATGCGGCCGCTTTCGCTGCCTGCAGCGGGATCGATGACCGCATTGATGAGTGTCGGCTTGCCCGAATCCATCGCCGCGTTAACCGCTCGCTTCAACTCGTCGGGAGTCGTCGCGTTGACTCCGACCCCGCCGAAGGCCTCCATCATCTTGTCGTAACGTGCGCTTTTCACGAACACCGTAGGTGCCACGTCCGGGCCACCCGAGGGGTTGACGTCGGTACCGCGATAGATGCCGTCATTGTTGAAGATCACGACACAGACCGGCAGCTTGTAGCGGCAGATCGTCTCCACCTCCATGCCGGAGAAGCCGAATGCGCTGTCTCCCTCGACCGCGAGCACCGGCTTGCCGGTCTCAATCGCAGCGGCGATGGAGTAACCCATACCGATACCCATGATGCCCCAGGTGCCGACGTCGATGCGCTTGCGCGGCTGATACATGTCGATGATGCCGCGCGCCAGATCGAGTGTATTTGCGCCTTCATTGACAAGAATCGCGTCGGGACGCTCCTTGATGATGGTGCGCAGGACGCCGAGGGCGCCGTGATAGTCCATCGGCGAGTTGTTGTTCATCAGGCGCGGAGCCATTTTGGCAACGTTGTCGTCGCGCTTGGTCTGGACGGTTTTGATCCAGTCCGCCGGCGGGGTCTGCCAGTTACTGCCCATGCCCTGCACGAGCGCCGAGACGCACGATCCGATGTCGCCGACCACTGGCGCGACGATCTCGACGTTGGAGTCCATTTCCTTCGGCTCGATGTCGATCTGGATGAACTTCTTCGGCGCGTCGCCCCACGTCTTGCCCTTGCCGTGCGACAGCAGCCAGTTGAGGCGCGCGCCAATCAGCATGACGACGTCGGAGTCCTTCAGCACCGTGGAGCGTGCCGCACCGGCGCATTGCGGATGCGTGTCGGGCAGAAGGCCCTTGGCCATGCTCATCGGCAGGAACGGGATGCCGCTTTTCTCAATCAGAGTGCGGATCTCATCATCGGCCTGTGCGTAAGCCGCGCCCTTGCCAAGGATAATGAGCGGCTTCTTCCCCGATTTGAGCACGTCGAGCGCGCGTTTCACCGAGTCGGGTGCCGGAATCTGTGCCGGCGCCGCATCGATGACTTTCACCAGCGACTTCTTGCCGGCGTCCGCATTCATAACCTGACCGAACAGCTTCGCCGGCAGATCGAGATAGACACCGCCGGGACGGCCCGACACCGCAGCACGGATCGCACGCGCAACGCCGATACCGATGTCCTGCGCATGCAGCACACGGAACGCCGCCTTGCATAGCGGCTTCGCGACCGCGAGTTGATCCATTTCTTCGTAGTCGCCCTGCTGAAGATCGACGATTTCGCGTTCCGACGAGCCGGAAATCAGGATCATCGGGAAGCAATTTGTCGTGGCGTGGGCGAGCGCTGTGAGGCCGTTAAGAAAGCCCGGTGCCGACACCGTCAAACAGACGCCCGGCTTCTTCGTCAGGAAGCCGGCGATCGACGCGGCATAACCGGCATTCTGTTCATGGCGGAACGAAAGAACACGAATGCCTTCCGCTTGCGCCATGCGACCAAAGTCCGTGATCGGAATCCCCGGCACGCCGTAGATCGTATTGAGGCCGTTAAGTTTGAGCGCGTCGATGATCAGATGAAAACCATCTGTCAGCTCCTGCTCTGCATCATTCGCAGTCGTCGCCTCTAACTTACTCGCTGCCGTCAGCATCGGTGGCCTCCCTAGTCTCTTTTTTTGATCGTCTGGTCTACGTAAAGATTTCCTGTCCATGGGTTTCGACGTAGGTCGCAAGCCCAAGCGTGTGATCGCGGGCGCGCTTTTCAGCGAGCTCGGTGTCGCGCTCCTCAAGCGCTTCGATGATGGCAAGATGCTCCGGCAAAGACACCGCGGTGCGGTCGGTCCGCCCAATCGTCAGTTGCCGGTAGCCACGCACGTGCAGAAGGATGTCGTTGGTCATATCGACCAGGACCGGAGATTCACTCAGCGAAATCAGCGCCTGATGGAACGCGATGTTCGCTTTCGAATACTCTTCGATATGATCCTGCGGCAGCCGGTCTTTGTTGAAATCCTTGAAGAAGTTGCGCAGCGCCGAAATGTCTTTCTTGCGCGCCGTCGTAGTGATGAGACGCGCGGCCATGCTCTCGAGCGCAGCCCATGCCCGGATCATGTCCACGATTTCGGCCTTGGTCTTGCGCACGACCACGATGCCACGGCGTGGAACCGTCTTGACGAAACCGTCCTGCTCCAGCATCGCGATCGCTTCGCGGATCGGCGTACGGCTGACACCCAGATGTTCCGACAGCGCGCGCTCGTCGAGCATCACGGGCTCGGGGCTGGCGTAGATGTCCATTTTGAGAATGGCTTCTTTCAAAGCGTCATAGGCCTTGTTTTTGAAACTTGCCTCAGGCGCAATGCGAACGATCGCAATGTCCTGCTCATTCAATGGTGCCTTTGAGATTTTCTGAGTAGCCATGAATCATCTCCCTCTCTTCCAGAGGGGCTGTATACCACGGAAGCGTTGCTTAGGTTCTTGGCATACCAGATGCCAGCATGTCAAGCAACGCGCCCGGTGCCGCAGGGCCTAGTGAATAGGCTTGACAAAGATGGTTCTTGGCATACCAAATGCCAAAGATGGACATTTTGTCTCTGCACGCTTCAATCCGTGCGGGCAAACGCCAAGATGTGGTGATCTAAGCGCTCGGGAACGACCGTCCGACAACCCGCGCGCAACCAGATTTCAAAAATGGACGTGACAGGAGGAAGTGTAATGGCTCATTCGCAGGACGCAGCTCGCAAGATCGACGTCGGACAACAGGCAAAAGCTGAGGTTCGGAGAATTCTCGACGCCGTAAAGGCCGACAAGCGCACCAGCCTGACCGCGCCGGAAGGCAAACTGGTCTGTGATGCTTACGGAATTCCGGTCCCAAAGGAAGGCGTGGCAAAGTCCGCCGCCGAGGCCGCTAAGATCGCGACCGGCATGGGTTTCCCGGTGGTGATGAAGATCGTTTCCCCCGACATTCTCCACAAGACCGAAGCAGGCGGCGTGATTGTCGGCGTGAAAACAGCCGCCGACGCTGAAAAGGCTTATGAGACGATTCTGGCAAATGCCAAGAAGTACAAGGCCGATGCCAAGATCGAAGGCATCCAGGTTCAGCAGATGCTGCTGGGCGGCACCGAAGTCATCGTCGGCTCGATTACCGACGGCTCATTCGGCAAGCTGGTGGCCTTCGGCCTCGGCGGCGTTCTGGTCGAAGTTCTGAAAGACGTCACCTTCCGCCTCGCGCCTGCAACCAATGCCGATGCGCTTTCCATGCTCGATGGAATTCAAGCCCACGAAATGCTGAACGGCGTTCGCGGCGGAGATCCGGTCAACCGCGAGGCTCTGGCGGCTATCATCGTCAACGTTTCGCAGCTCGTCAGCGATTTCCCTGAAATCGTGGAACTCGATCTCAACCCGGTTTTCGCCACCAAGAAAGACGCGATCGCCGCAGACGTGCGCATTGTCGTCGATTTCGACTACAAGCCGCGTCCTGCTCCGCGCTCGAATGACGAAATCGTCACTGCGATGAACCGCATCATGATGCCGAAGGCGGTCGCGGTGATCGGCGCGTCGTCCGAAGCCGGCAAGATCGGTAACTCGGTGATGAAGAACCTCATTAACGGCGGGTACAAAGGCCAGATCTATCCGATCCATCCGAAAGCGGATGAGATCATGGGCATCAAGGCGTACAAGAGCGTCAAGGATGTGCCCGGCGTCATCGACACGGCGGTATTCGCCATCCCTGCCAAGTTCGTCGCCGCAGCACTCGCCGAATGCGGCGAGAAAAAAATCCCCGGCGCCGTGCTGATCCCGTCGGGATTCGCCGAGGCTGGCGCGCCCGAACTTCAGGAAGAGATCGTCGCGGTCGGCAAAAAATACGACATCCGCCTGATGGGGCCGAACATTTACGGCTTCTACTACACACCGGCCAATCTCTGCGCGACCTTCTGCACCGCTTATGACGTCAAGGGCCACGCCGCTCTGTCATCGCAGTCGGGCGGCATCGGCATGGCCATCATCGGCTTCTCGCGGTCCGCCAAGATGGGCGTGTCGGCGATTGTCGGTCTCGGCAACAAGTCCGACATCGACGAAGACGATCTGCTCGCTTTCTTCGAACAGGACCCGAACACCACGATCATCGCGCAGCATTGCGAGGATCTGAAAGACGGCCGCGCCTTCGCGGAAGCCGCCAAGCGTGTCTCCAAGAAGAAGCCGGTTGTCGTCCTCAAGGCTGGCCGCACCTCCGCCGGCGCGAAGGCAGCGTCGTCGCACACCGGCGCACTCGCCGGTAATGACAAGATCTATGAGGACGTACTGAAGCAGTCTGGCGTCATTCGCGCCCGCTCGCTGCGTCAGCTTCTCGAATTCGCTCGCGGCATTCCGGTGCTGCCGACCCCGAAGGGCGAGAACGTGCTCATCATCACCGGCGCAGGCGGCTCGGGCGTGCTGCTGTCGGACGCCGTGGTCGACAACGGTCTGTCGCTGATGGCGATGCCGCCGGACCTCGATGCGGCGTTCCGCAAATTCATCCCGCCATTCGGCGCGGCTGGCAACCCGGTGGACATCACCGGCGGCGAACCGCCGATCACCTACGTCAACACCGTGAAGCTCGGCCTGTCGGATGACCGCATTCACTCGCTGATCCTCGGCTACTGGCACACCATCGTCACGCCGCCAATGGTCTTCGCCAGGAATATGGTCGAGGTGAAGAAGGAGATGGAGGCCAAGGGCATCAGCAAGCCGATGGTCGCCTCGTTGGCCGGTGACGTCGAGGTCGAGGAAGCCGCTGAATACCTCTATCAGAACGGCATCCCGGCTTACGCGTACTCGACCGAACTTCCGGTCGAAGTGCTTGGTGCAAAATATAAGTGGGCACGCGGCGCCGGCCTGCTGTAAGTTCTGACAATGGGTGCCGCCCTCCAAAGGCGGCACCCGCTTTATTCCCAGCGCGACCTTCACTTCTATCCGCGGGCCGTAGGTAGGCGAATGAAGAAAAGCGTGATCCGGCGAAAATCTGTCGAGCCCCGTGTCGGCATTGAGACAGAGACCGAAGGCCGGGATGGCGGTGTTCAGTCCGTCGACCGCGCCCTGACATTGATAGAGACCCTTGCCGAAGACGATGAAGGCTACCGGCTCACCGATCTGGCGGTGCGCACCGGCCTGTCCACATCAACCGTACACCGTTTGCTGACGACGCTGGAAAAGCGCCGTTTCGTGCAATTCGACCGCAGCGAAGCCAAGTGGCACATCGGCGTGCGCAGCTTCTCCGTCGGCTCGACGTTCGCGCGGCGGCGGAATTTTGTCGCCCATGCCATGCCGTACCTGCGCAAACTTCGAGACCTGACGCGGGAAACCGCGAATCTCGCGGTTGTCGACGACGAAACCATCATCGTTCTGACGCGCGTGGAAAGCCGCGAGATCATGCGCTCGCTCACCAAGGTTGGCGGCCGCGTGGCGATGGTGGCCTCCGGGGTCGGCAAGGCCGTTCTGGCGACCTATTCCGATGAAGATGTGAGCGCGATCATCCATCGCCAGGGAATGCCGAGGCTGACGGAGAAATCCATCGTGCGGCCCGGCGAACTGTTCAAAGCGCTGCAAATAATCCGGCAGCAAGGCTATGCGGTGGATGACGAAGAAGCCCGCATTGGACTTCGATGCGTTGCCGCCGTGGTCTACAACGATTGCAGTGAGCCACTCGCCACGATTTCAGTTTCCGGCATGACCTCCCGCTTCACCGACGAACGCCTGCCGGTCATCGGTAACATCGTGCGCGACGTCGCTGCCGAACTGACGGTTGCGCTTGGCGGAATCATGCCCCCTGCTGCGCGAAAAAGCTGACTGCCGCGCGGCCCGGTTCGCCGAAACCGTTTTCACTTTTACTTCATCCTAGGCATTTGATCGCGCGAGAGATTTTCGCGCGGGCATCGTATCGCGGGAAACAAATTGATGGCCGTTGAGCCGGCCAGCACGCCTCGCGATGATTGCATCCGAACTTAACCCATTCGAGGTGTGACATGGCGAAGATGCGGGCAATCGATGCGGCGGTGCGTATCCTTGAGAAGGAAGGCGTCGTCTGTGCGTTCGGCGTTCCGGGCGCCGCGATCAATCCTCTGTACTCGGCACTGAAAAAACGCGGATCGATCAATCACATTCTCGCGCGCCACGTCGAAGGCGCGTCGCATATGGCCGAAGGTTATACCCGGGCCAAGGCGGGAAACATCGGCGTCTGCATCGGGACATCGGGCCCGGCCGGCACCGACATGATCACCGGACTGTATTCGGCTATCGCGGATTCGATCCCGATCCTGTGCATCACCGGACAGGCTCCCCGCGCCCGCCTCTACAAGGAAGATTTCCAGGCTGTCGACATCGAGTCGATCGCCAAGCCCGTGACGAAATGGGCCGTCACCGTGCGCGAACCAGCGCTGGTGCCGCGGGTTTTCAGCCAGGCATTTCACATCATGCGGTCCGGCCGCCCCGGTCCGGTGCTGATCGACCTGCCACTCGACGTGCAACTCGCCGAAATCGAATTCGACGACGAGACCTATGAGCCGCTTCCCGTCTACAAGCCAGCCGCAACGCGCAAGCAGGTCGAGAAAGCACTTGAAATGCTCAATGCTGCCGAACGCCCGCTGATCGTGGCGGGCGGCGGCGTCATCAATGCCGACGCATCCGACCTTCTCGTCGCGTTTGCCGAGATCGTCAATGTTCCCGTGGTGCCAACGCTGATGGGCTGGGGCGCAATCCCGGACGATCATGTTCTGATGGCCGGAATGGTCGGCCTTCAGACCAGCCACCGCTATGGCAATGCGACGATGCTGGAGTCGGACTTCGTGCTCGGCATCGGCAACCGCTGGGCTAACCGCCACACCGGATCAGTCGAAACCTACACCAAGGGCCGCACGTTCGTGCATGTGGACATCGAGCCCACACAAATCGGCCGCGTGTTCAATCCAGATTTCGGCATCGTCTCGGATGCCAGGGCAGCGCTTGAACTATTCGTTACGGTAGCGAAGGAGTGGCGCAAGGCCGGAAAGCTCAAAGAGCGCCAGGCGTGGCCCGCGGCCGTACAGGACCGCAAGCGCACCATGCTGCGCAAGAGCCACTTCGATAACGTGCCGATCAAACCACAGCGCGTCTATGAAGAGATGAGCAAGGCGTTCGGCCGTGACACCTGCTACGTCAGCGTGATCGGATTGTCGCAGATCGCCGGTGCGCAATTCCTTGGCGTCTATCGCCCGCGCAACTGGATCAATGCCGGACAGGCCGGCCCGCTCGGCTGGACCCTGCCCGCAGCGCTGGGCGTCCGTGCCGCAGATCCGGAACGCGAGATCGTCGCACTGTCCGGCGATTACGACTTCCAGTTCCTGATCGAGGAGCTTGCCGTCGGCGCGCAGTTCAAGCTGCCTTACATCCATGTCGTCGTGAACAATTCCTATCTGGGTCTGATCCGTCAGGCGCAGCGCGGCTTCGACATGGACTACCACGTGCAGCTTTCGTTCGAAAACATCAACGCACCGGAGCTGGGCGTTTACGGCGTCGATCATGTCGCCGTCGCCGAGGGTCTCGGCTGCAAGGCAATTCGCGTCACCCGCCCTGAAGATGCGCAGGCGGCGTTCGCAACCGCACGCGAGATGATGGCGGAGTACCGCGTCCCGGTCGTGGTCGAATTCATTCTCGAACGCGTCACCAACATCGCGATGGGCACCGAGATCGACAATATCGTCGAATTCGAGGAAGTGCTCGACCTGCCGCTTGATGACACGCCAGCAAGTCCGGAAAAGACGTCCCGCGGCGAGCTGCTGCCCGTCTAACGACCAACAGGAAAAGGACATTCCGCCGTGCCAAAATTTGCAGCCAATCTGACCATGCTCTTCAACGAATTGCCGTTCATCGACCGTTTCGCGGCAGCAAAGGCGGCCGGGTTCGCGGGCGTGGAATATCTGTTTCCCTATGACTACGAAAAAGCAGTGCTTGGCGAGCAGTTGCAGCAGCATGGTCTCACCCAGGTGCTGCATAACCTTCCGGCAGGCAACTGGGGCGCGGGTGAACGGGGAATCGCAATCCTTCCCGATCGGGTCGCAGAATTCCGCGATGGCGTCAGCCGCGCCATCGAATACGCCAAGGCACTGGACTGCCGTCAGGTAAATTGCCTTGCCGGCATTACACCGGCCAGCTCCGACTCTGCGGAGCTTCGCGCCGTGTTGGTGGAGAATCTTCGCTACGCTGCAGATGCACTCGCGAAGCACCGTATCAAGCTGCTGATCGAGCCGATCAACACCCGCGATATTCCCGGCTTCTTCCTCACCGGAACAGAGCAGGCACTCCAGATCATTTCGGAAGTGGGCTCCGAGAACCTCTTTGTTCAATATGACATCTATCACATGCAGATCATGGAGGGTGACATCGCTCCAACCATGAAAAGGCATCTCGGCCGTATCGCGCATATCCAGCTTGCAGATAACCCCGGCCGCAACGAGCCCGGCACCGGCGAAATCAACTATCCCTTCCTGTTTCGCTATCTGGACGAGATCGGCTATCGTGGCTGGATCGGCTGTGAGTACAAGCCGAAGACCACCACCCTGGACGGTCTTGGGTGGTACGAACCGCATACGGTCGATGCGTAATTAAAAAACGAGGGAGATCAAAGAATGACCGATATCGGGTTCATCGGCCTTGGAATTATGGGACGGCCGATGGCGGGCCACCTGCAAGCCGCCGGACATCGCCTGTTTGTTCTGGAGAAATCCGCTGCCTCCAAGGACCTCGTTGCCGCTGGCGCCACGGCGTGCAAATCAGGCAAGGAGATCGCTGAGAAAGCCAGCGTCATCATCCTCATGGTCCCCGACACACCCGACGTTGAATCGGTACTCTTTAATACCGGCGGCGTTGCGGAAGGACTTTCGAAAGGCAAAATCGTCGTCGACATGAGTTCGATTTCGCCGATCGCGACGAAGGAATTTGCAAAAAAGGTCAATGCGAAAGGCGCTGATTATCTGGACGCGCCGGTCTCCGGGGGTGAAGTTGGCGCGAAGGCTGCATCGCTGACCATCATGGTGGGCGGGCCGCAAGGCGCATTCGATACCGTCAAACCGCTGTTCGAGAAGATGGGCAAGAACATCACCCTGATCGGCGGTAACGGTGACGGCCAGACCACCAAGGTCGCCAATCAGATCATCGTGGCACTCACTATCGAGGCCGTCGCCGAGGGTCTGCTGTTCGCCTCGAAAGCTGGTGCCGATCCAACTCTGGTCCGGCAGGCGTTGATGGGAGGACTTGCCACGTCGCGTATTCTCGAATTGCACGGGGAGCGCATGATCAAGCGCACATTCAATCCCGGCTTCCGCATTGAGTTGCACCAGAAAGATCTCAATCTCGCGCTGGAAGGCGCGCGGGCACTCGGCGTATCTTTGCCAAACACCTCGACGGCGCAACAGCTCTTCAATGCCTGCGTCGCCCACGGCGGCAAGGCCTGGGATCACTCCGCAATGGTGAAAGCGCTGGAAACAATGGCTAACCACGAGGTTGCAAAGGGCTAAGGTCGGCGACAATCACCATTGAGCTGATTTTGGCGGCGCGATGAAGAAACACCGCGCCGCTTTTTTATTCGCGCCGTTACTTTCGGGTCCCGGAGTCACGCGGTCTTGTCAAAGCCCTGCGCGGGCTGCTCGCTGAACCACCGACAATCCAGATCTACGACGCGGCGCCTCTGCACTTGCCATAGCAGCGCGGCGCGGAGGCCAACCTCTAGTCGGCGGTCCATCCACCGTCGATCATCAGGGACGAACCGGTCATCAGCGCAGATGCATCGCTGGCGAGGAAAACGATCGCCCCCATCAGATCCTCGACTGTGCCAAGGCGACCGAGCTTGATCTTCTGTAGCACACTCTCTTTGAACGCCGCATTTTCAAAGAAAGGTTTGGTCATTGGCGTCTCGATGAAGGTCGGGCACAGCGTGTTGACGCGGATCTTGCTGGCTGCAAGGTCGAGCGCCATCGCCTTCGAGAAACCTTCCATCGCCCATTTCGAGGCGCAATAGAGCGAGCGATTGACGCCGCCGACATGCCCCATCTGCGACGACATGTTGATGATCGAACCGGATACACCCGCCGACACCATCCGTCGCGCAACGGACTGGGCGGCGAAGTATGCCGCCCGCACATTCAGATTCATGACAGCGTCGAAATCCTCCACCGGCACATCGGTGAAGGAATTGGGCCGGTTGGTGCCGGCATTGTTGACGAACGCATGATACGGCTCGCGTGCCTCCATCGCGGCACGAAACGCAGCGACGTCCGTCACATCGAGCGCAAGCGTATCCGCCGAAAAGCCCTTTTTGCGCAGAGCGGAGGCAACTTCGTCAATCTCGCTGGCAGTGCGTGCACACAGTGTGACGTTCGCACCCGCTTCCGCCAGAGCCGTCGCCGCGGCGAGCCCGATGCCGCGGCCCGCCCCGGTGACAAGCGCGCGCCGCCCGTCGAGCCGGAACGCCGGCGTTGTGGGCAAAGCGCTCACTCTGCCGCGCTCGCATAAGGCACGTTGCGCCCGCCATAGCGACGCACGCGAACATTGGCCTGCTCGGCATGACCCGCAAAGCCTTCAAGCATGCAAAGCCGCGAACAGTACTCACCGATCATCGCGGAGGCTTGATCCGTCAGGACGCGCTGATAGGTCACGGTCTTGAGGAACTTGCCGACCCACAGACCGCCAGTGTAGCGCGCCGCCTTATTGGTCGGAAGCGTGTGGTTGGTGCCAATCACCTTGTCGCCGTAAGCCACATTGGTGCGCGGTCCGAGGAACAGGGCGCCGTAGTTGGTCATGTTCTTCAGGAAATAGTCCGGATCACGGGTCATCACCTGCACATGCTCGGAGGCGATGCGGTCAGCCTCTCTCACCATCTCTTCTTCGGAATCGCAGACGATCACTTCGCCGTAATCTTCCCACGCCCTGGCCGCGACCGCGCCAGTCGGCAGTATCTTCAGAAGGCGCTCGATTTCGGCCATTGTCTCGCGTGCGAGTTTTTCCGAGTTGGTGAGCAGGATCGCGGGCGAGTTCGGCCCATGCTCTGCCTGTCCCAGCAGATCGGTGGCACACATCTCGCCATCAACTGTATCGTCGGCAATCACGAGCGTTTCAGTCGGCCCGGCGAAAAGGTCGATACCGACGCGGCCGTAGAGCTGCCGCTTGGCTTCCGCCACGAAGGCGTTGCCCGGCCCGACCAGCATATCGACCGGCGCGATCGATTTCGTTCCGATCGCCATAGCACCGACAGCCTGAATTCCGCCGAGGCAATAGATGACATCGGCACCGGCTAGATGCTGGGCGGCGACGATGGCGGGAGCCGGCTTGCCCTGGAACGGCGGCGCGCAGGTGATGATGCGCGAAACGCCGGCGACCTTTGCGGTGATGACCGACATGTGTGCGGATGCCAGCAGCGGGTACTTGCCGCCCGGCACATAACAGCCGACGGAATTGACCGGAATATTCTTGTGACCGAGAACGACACCCGGCAGCGTCTCGACCTCGACATCCTTCATCGAGTTACGCTGGTGCTGGGCGAAATTGCGCACCTGCTCCTGCGCGAACTTGATGTCGTCGATGTTCCGCTTGGAAAGCTGCCCGACGCAGTCTTTGATTTCCGCATCGGTCAACCGGTAGTCCTTGCGGTCCCACTGGTCGAACTTCACCGACAGTTCGCGAACCGCGTCGTCGCCACGCTTTTCGATATCCGCGAGAATCCCCTCGACTGCGGTACGGACCTTCGTATCGTCTTCCGCCCGCTGGGCGGCATCACGGCTGCGCTTGAGATACTTTGTCATCGGGTGCCTCCGCGATTACTTGATTGCCTGAGGATTAATTGGCGACCCGGCCGCGCCCGGCAGATGCATCGGCGGGGCGGTGAAGAAGAATTCATAGACCTTGTCCTGCGCGCAATCCTCCGCGAGTTCTTTCAGATAGAAAATTTCGCCCATGGAGATTCCGATTGCCGGGATCACCACCCAATGCCACGGCTGGTTTGCTTCATTGGTCTCGTTCGGGCGAACCTCGCATCCCCAGGTGTCGGTACAGATTGCGGCGATATCCTTCTCGCGAATCCAGTAGCAGGTTTCGAACGCCATGCCCGGCGCATCGCCACCGGCGTAGCCCGACCAGTCTTTCTTCTTCAGGCATCGCTCCTGGTGGCCGGTGCGAACGATGACGAAATCGCCCTTGCGGATTTCAACGCCCTGATGCTTTGCGCAGGCATCGAGATCCGCATTGGTGATCGCATAGCCGTCATCGAGCGACTCCACGCCCTTGAACCTGGCGACATCGAGCAGCACGCCACGGCCCGCCATTTTGTCGCGCGTATGCTCGATGCCGAGCTTCTTCGCGCCGCGGGCGTCGACCAGCTTGGCATCGTAGCCGTTGTACATCTTGTCATCGAGGAAGATGTGGCAGAGGGCATCCCATTGCGTCGACGCCTGACAGGGCATGTTGATCGCATCGTCAGCGTAGCGCAGATATGGCGAAGGAACGTCCTGATTGCCTGCTGCGGCATCGGTGCCGGTCGCCAGCATGGTGTGAATTGGATTCCAGCGGCCTCCGAACAGGCCGGACTGAATCGGCTCTTTCAGCGAAAGGCCAAGCGCAAACACCTTCCCTTTCCTGATGAGCTTGCCGGCATTGATGACATCTTCAGGACTCACGTTATTGAGCGTTCCGATCTGATCGTCAGCACCCCACCGGCCCCAGTTCGAGAGTTTCTTGGCAGCTTCATAGATTGCAGCTCTGTCGACTTTCATGGAGATATTCCTTGCCTTATTTATCGAATGATAATTTTATCGGCGAGCGACCGCCCGGAGCAGCTTCTTCAGGCTACACCGAGCAGTAACGCTCCTTGATTTCATCGTCGGCCAGCAGTGCGGCCGCAGTCGCGTGATGCACAACCGAGCCCTGGTCCAGCACATAGGCGCGATCGGCGATATCGAGCGCCAGTTCGACGTTCTGCTCAACCAGCAGAATCGTTGTTCCTTCCGACTTCATCTTCCGGAACAACTCGAACATCTCGTCGACGAGCACGGGCATGATACCTTCCGAAGGCTCGTCCAGCATGATGAGATCGGGCTTCGATATCATCGCACGCGCAATCGCCAGCATCTGCTGTTCGCCGCCAGACATTGTCACGGCTTCCTGATCCAACCGCTCCGCCAGACGGGGAAAAATTTCCGCGATCTGAGCAATGCGACGGACTTCTTCCTTCTTCGCAGGCGACGCAACAAGGCCGAGCCGCAGATTCTCACGCACGGTCAGTCCCTGCACGATGCGGCGTTCCTCTGGAACATATGCCAAACCGAGACCGAAGCGGACGTGAGCCGGCTGGCCCAGCACTTCCTTATCCTTGAACACCACCGATCCGCGGGTCTTGTCGAGTAAACCAATGATCGACTTGAGTGTCGTGGTCTTGCCAGCGCCATTGCGGCCGATCAGACAAACGATCTCGCCCTTGTTCACCTCAAGGCCGATATCCTGCAACACATGGCTCGCGCCATACCAGGAGTTGAGATTTTCCACGCGCAACATCGCTTCAGTGCTCCCGCTGGCCAAGATAGACTCGCTTGACCTGTTCATTCTGGCGGACTTCCGTTGGCGTTCCCTGAGCAAGCAGTTCGCCGTGGTGAAGCACCAGCACCCGGTCGCTAATACCCATCACCAGCTTCATCTTGTGCTCGACAAGAATGACCGTGCGCTCTTTCGCGAGCTTCACGATCAGATCCATCATCACGCGGGTTTCTTCGGGGCTCATGCCCGCCGTCGGCTCATCCAGCAGCAGCAGACGAGGATTCGCGGCCAGCGCCATCCCGATCTCAAGCGCACGCTGTTCACCATGCGCAAGTTCCTTGGCCAACCTCTCGCGGCGATCCCAAAGGCCGACCAGCGCGAGCAGCGCATCCGCCTTCTCAATAAGACCCGGAAGCCTGGACCGAGGACGCCAGATATCGTAGCGCGACACAAAGGCCTGCAATCCGACGCGCACGTTCTCCCGTGTCGTCAACAGCGGGAACACGTTGGTGATCTGGAACGATTTTGCGATCCCCATATGCGCGAACTCATGCTGCGCGATATTCGTCACATCGCGCCCCTCGAATTCAACCTTGCCGCTGGACGGAGGAAAAGCGCCTGACAGGAGGTTGAAGTAGGTGCTTTTGCCGGCGCCGTTCGGGCCGATGATGGATGTGATCGCATTGCGCGAGAATTCAGCAGAGATGTTGTTCAGGGCCACGAACTTCCCGAACGACTTGCTCACGCCGGTGGTGCGCAGGATGACCTGCGATGTATCTGTCGAAGTCATCATTTGTTGATCCGCTTCAAGATCGTTCCCCAGATGCCCGCCGGGAAAAACAGGACGCAGATCATGAACACCGCGCCGACGATCAATTGCCAGTGAACGGTCCACAACGACACCAGATTTTCCAGCAGCAGGAAAACCGCGGCGCCAACGAATGGACCGAAGAAGGTGCCCATCCCGCCTAGCAGCGACATCATGACAACCATGCCCGATGTCTCGATGTGCAGGATTTCGATCGGCACGATGGACAGGTGCAACGCCATCAATGCGCCGGCCAGACCGCAGAATGCACCAGAGAGGATGAATGTGATCAGCCGCGTGAGCGTGACATTATACCCCGATGCGCGCGCGCGTGCTTCATTCTCGCGAACGGCCTCGATCACAGCACCGAACGGCGACGCCAGAATTCGCGACAGGACGAAGAGCGCCATGATGACGAATGCCGCGACGACATAGTACCGCGTCAGCGGATTGATAAAGTCGAATTTGAAACCGAGGATGTCGATGACGCGAACGTTGATACCGCGCAGGCCGTTTTCGCCGCCGGTCCAATCGACCGCTTGATAGAAGAGATAGAAAACGCACTGCGACAGGGCCATCGTCACCATGGCGAAGTAAATGCCCCGAGTGCGGATCGCCAGTGAACCGATCGCGGCGGCCATGACGGTGCCGCCGAGAATGCCCATCCCAATCGCGACGTACCACGGCCAGCCGAGATGAACGATGGCGATGCCGCAGAGATAGGCGCCGGTGCCGAACAGCGCGGCGTGACCGAAGGATAGCAGCCCGAGGTATCCGAACAGCAGATTGAAGCCGACGGCATAGAGCCCGTAAATCAGGATGTTCACCGCCAGCGCGGTGAACGGCATCACCAGCGGAAACACCAGCACAAAGATGCTCGCCAGGATCGCGCGGTGACGCTTGGCGAAATCGAACCAGCTCGCCGATGCGACAGCCGGCTGGGTCAGGGTCTGAGAAAGCTCATTCATTACTTTATACCCGCCTCAGCTCATGAGACCCGCGCGGCCGAAGAAGCCTTGCGGACGTATGAGGAGAACAACTGCCATCAGGGCGAAGATTGAAACCTTGGCCATTTCGGGCGCAAACAGCGACGTCATGCTGACGACCACGCCAACCAGCAGGCCGGCGATGACCGCGCCTCCGATGGAGCCCATGCCACCAACCACGGTGACAACAAAGGCCTCGGCGAGAATAGTCGCTCCCATTTCCGGAATAACACCTTGCAGGGGTGCCGCGAGAAGCCCGGCCAACGCGGCAATTCCCGAGCCGATCCCGAATACGAATAGCCATACCCGTGCCACATTGACGCCAAGCACGCGAACGATCTGCGGATCGCGTGCGCCGGCACGGATAATCAGACCAAAGCTGGTACGCTCGAGGAAGAGCCACAGGCCAAGCAGAACCGCTGCCGCGACGCCGATCACGAACAGACGATAGAGCGGGAAGTATCCGACACCGATATTGACAGCGCCCTGAAGGAGCTCCGGCGTATCGAATGGATAGCCGCTCTTGCCGAAGGCAATGCGGATCAGTTCAACCATGACGTAGCTGAGACCAAACGTCAGCAGCAGCGGATAGTCGATGCCGCGGCCGTAGAGCGGCCGGATCAGGAACCGTTCGACGACAAGTCCGATAGTGCCGACAATCAACGGGACGGCAACCAGACAGAGCCAGAAGTTCCCGCCCAGCGAGAGAAGGAACAGTCCGACGTAAGCCCCAACCATATAAAAGGCGCCGTGCGCGAAGTTCACCACGGTCAGCATACCGAAAATCAACGACAAACCGATGGCGAACAACACGTAGATCGCGCCGAGCGCCAACCCGGTAAAGAGTTGCAGTGCGATCAGATCAAAGCTCAGGCCGGCCATAGTTATCTCCAAGTAAGACGCGCGCCCCGCGAGGGACGCGCGTCTGCTGGTTCACAGTTCAGGACTTGTGGCCGAGCGCTTCGCAGGTGCGCAGGTTCTTTTCGCTTGGCTCTTCAGTCGCCAGCACATTGAACACGTCGGACTCGCCCTTCTCGGGTTTCGATTTTGACTCGATGATCAGAACCGACTGCACGGCCTGGTGATCGCACTTGCGATAATATTCAGGGCCCTTGTAGTAATCGTACTTCAAGGCTTCGACAGCAGCGATGACTTTGTCTGTGTCGAGGCTTCCGGCGGCCTTGGCGCCCATCAGCAGCGTCTTGACGCCGGCATAGCCCAGCGCGCCGTAGTCCGACGGCACCTTGCCGCCGTGCATTTTGCGGAACCGATCGTTGAACGCCTTTGCAGAGGCAACCTTGTCTTCGATACCCCAGTAGTACGAGGTTCCGCCAACGACGCCTTCGAATGCCTGCGCGCCGGCAGCGATGCGGCCCGTATAGAGCAGGATCGGCGCAACGATCTTCATGCTCTTCTTCATGCCGAAATCGGTTGCCTGCTTGAGCGCGATCTGCTGATCGCGGCCGAAGTTGCTAATGACGAGAATGTCCGGCTTCAAAGCCTGAATGCGCGGCAACAGTGCCGAGAAGTCCGTGGTGCCGAGCGGATGCCGGATATCGACAAGGCTTTCGATCCCCAAGGCCTTTCCGGCTTCCTGGAAGCCGCGCACCATTTCATGGCCATAAGCATAGTCCGCAGTGAGGAACGCAACCTTCTTGCCGAACTTCGAGAACGCGTAGCGTCCGACAGCGCCCGCGGTCAGATGCGGCGTGAGCGCTTCGTGGAACGTGTACTTGCTGAAATCCTTGGCCTCGTTGATTTCGTCCGACTGGCTGATCGAGTTGTAGATGATCTTGCGCTCTTTGGTGACGTTGTTCACTGCAAGCTGAACGGAAGCAGACAGGCTGCCGACGATGAAGTTGACCTTTTCCTTCTCGATCAGTTCCAGCGTGCGGGTCGCCGCTTCACCAGGATTGAGCTTGTCATCGCGGACCAGCAACTCGGCCTTGCGACCATCGAGACCACCGGCCTCGTTGAATTCGGCAATAGCAACTTCCGCTGCGCGCACCTGGTCCTGGGCTTCGGTGCCGTAGGGACCGGTCAGCGGAACGGGAAAACCAACCTTGATCGTCGCTTCCTGTGCCTGAAGAAGATTGATGCGAAACGGCGAGGCCGCCAGAACGGCGCCAGCACTGGCTGTGGTCAGCAGGCGGCGGCGCGAAATCGAGTTAGAACCTGTCGTCTTCTTGGCCATGTATTCCTCCGAGGTTGATATTGTTTTGTAGCGTCGGTCAGATGCGCCCGAGAGCGGTAAGAATGACTCTTGGCGTTAGCGGAATTTCGGTCACGGTGACATTGAACGGCGACAGCGCATCATTCACTGCGTTGGCCACAACGGCGGCGGCCGCCGCTGTCCCGGCTTCTCCGGCCCCCTTGGCGCCAAGCTCGCCATCCAGCGTCGGAGAAACGATATGCCCGACATCGATATCCGGCATTTCGCCTGACATCGGCACCAGGTAGTCCGCCATGTTGGCGTTGGTGAGCTGTCCGCGTTCATCGTAGATGCAGTGTTCGTACAGCGCTGCGCCAAGTCCCTGCACGACGCCGCCGCGGATCTGTTCGTCCACGAGTTGCGGATTGATGATGGTGCCGCAGTCCTCGACAACCCAGTGCTTGAGCAGCTTGATAAAGCCAGTGCGGGTGTCGACCTCGAGCCAGGAAGCCTGAATGCCGTTGGTGAATGCAAACGGATACTCGCGCGGCACGAAATGGCGTGTCGCCATCAGCTCGGGCTGGAAGCCCGGCGGCAAGGTATCGGGCCTGAAGTAAACGATTCGAGCGAGCTCATGCAGCTCGATACGTTGCTGGCCGCCATGAACGTCAACGACGGCGTTGTCAACGATATCCAGGTCCGCCGGCTTGGCCTGTAAAATAGCAGCCGCGACATCCAGAATGTTGTTGCGCAGAACCTTGGCCGCCTGCAACGCAGCTTCGCCGCCGATGCCGGCGCCGCGCGACGCCCAGGTGCCACCGCCGTAAGGCGTGTTGTCGGTATCGCCAAGAATGACTCGCACACGCTCCATCGATACGCCAAGCACGCTGCCGACGATCTGTGCGGTGAGGGATTCCGATCCCTGCCCCTGCTCGGTGATGCTGGTTTGGCAGATTACGCGACCTGTGGCGTCCAGGCGGACGGCGACGCCATCCTGCGAGGAAATCCGCGCCCCGCCAACGCCATAGAACGCTGCGCTCGGGTTAGTCACCTCGATGAAGCTGGCGATGCCAATGCCGCGATAGATTCCCTGCTTGCGCAGGGCCGCCTGCTCGGCGCGCAGCGCACCGTAATTCATCATCGCGTACAATTTGTCGAGCGAGGCGTGATGCGACAGCGCCTCGAACTTCAACCCGGATGGCGAACCGCACGGATAGGCGTCATCACGGATCAGGTTGCGTCGCCGAATTTCGAATGGATCCATCCCGATCCGCTGAGCGGCAAGATCGACCAGACCCTCGGTGATCGAGCATGCGATCGGATGCCCCACGCCGCGATATTGGCAGGTGACGTTCTTGTTCTGGAAAACGACGCGGGTCCGCGCCCGATAGTTTTGTGTCGTGTAGGGTCCACCGACCAAATTGACGACCTGATTGGCTTCGATCGCGCTGGTGCGCGGATACATCGAATACGGACCGATACCGGTGACGTCGTCGATCTCGAATGCATTGATCGTGCCGTTCTTGCTGACGCCGATGCGCGCCTTACAAACGTGATCTCGCGCGTGAATGTCAGTGTTGAAGCTTTCAACCCGATCCGCAACGAACTTGATCGGGCGGCGCAGCAGCTTCGACAGCGCCAATGTCGCCATTTCGTCCGCGTAGATATGGACCTTGATGCCGAATGAGCCACCGACGTCCTTGCAGACAACCCGAACCTGCGGCTCATCAAGACCGAGATGCTTGGCGGCAATGTTCTGCACCATATGTGGCGCCTGGGTGCCCAGATAAACGGTGAGACGCTCATCGCCGCTGTTCCAGTCCGCAAGCACCGCGCGCGGCTCGAGCGTGACACCGGTGTGGCGGCCGAACACAAACTCGGCTTCCACGACCTCGTCGGACTCCCTGAACGCCTGATCAACAGCTCCGGCATCGAGATTACGCTCGAAAGCCAGATTATCGCCGAGATCGGGATGGATCACCGGTGTTGCAGGATCGAGCGCCGTGCGCATGTCCGTCACCGGCACGAGCTCTTCGTAATCCACCGAGACAAGTTCGGCGGCGTCCTCGGCGAGCGCGCGGCTGGTCGCAATAATGGCGGCCACCGCTTCGCCCTGCCAGCAAGCCCGGTCGACGGCGATTGCATGCTGCGGCGCTGACTTCAGGCCCTTGAGATGCGACAGGACACCAACCCACGGCGAAATGACCTTCGCGAGCTCAACGCCGGTCACGACCGCGATCACGCCGGGCATCGCTTTCGCCTCGGTCGCATCGATCTTCAGAATCCTGGCATGAGCGTAAGGCGAACGCAGAAATACGACGTGCGCCATGCGCGGAAGCGTCAGATCGCTGACATACTGGCCGCGACCCTGCATGAGCCGTCCCAGGTTGGGGCGGGGCACCGTCTTGCCGATATATGAATTCGGGCGGTCGAGAACGGAAAGACCGCGCTGCTTCATTGAGCTATCGTTCATCGCACCCGCCCCGCGCGTGCGCGTGCCGTAGCTTCCACGGCATCGACGATTGCATGATAGCCCGTGCAGCGGCAGTAATTGCCGGACAGATGCTCGCGGATTTGCTCGCGGTCAGCTTGCGGCTCATGCTTCAGGATGTCCTGCGCCGCCATCAGCATCCCCGGCGTGCAGTATCCGCACTGAAGAGCATTGCGATCCTGAAATGCGGCCTGCAAATCAGAAATCTCGCCGCTGTCCGACAGACCTTCGATCGTTTCAACGGACGCGTTCTCCACCTGCACCGCCAACAGCAGGCAGGCTCGCACAATGTCACCATTGACGCGAACGGTACATGCACCACAAACGCCATGCTCGCAACCGACATGCGTTCCGGTAAGGGACAGATGCTCCCGCAGGAAATCAGCCAGATTGAGCCGAGGAAGCACGCTCGCGGACACGCGCTCTCCGTTCACGATCAGGGAGATCGGCATTAGATCAGTCATGCGAGCTTTCTCGTTTCGAGATCGGGCCGGCCGAGCAACGTCACAACGCACTGCTCCAGAAGCTGACGCGCCAGATAGCGGCGCATGGAAGCCGAAGCCTGCAGATCCTCCTGCGGATCAAGCTCTTCATCTAGGGTAGCCTGTGCGTCGGTAAGCATCGATGCCGTTACAGGCTTTCCGATGAGATGCTTTGATGCGCCTGCAAGCATCGGTTTGTCGCCCACCGCAAAAAAGCCGAGCCTGAGATCCGAGAGCACGTCCCGCTCAAGAACCCCGGATGCCGCCAATCCCACGATGGCGTAATCGCCCTTGCGACGCGCATATTCGTGAAAGAAGTGGACGGAGTTCGGTGTTGCGACAGGAACCTCGACCGCAACCAGCAACTCTTCTGGCGACAGCAATGTTTCGTAGATTCCCGTAAAAAAGTCGGCCGCGGGGATGCGGCGCTCACTGTCCTTACCGCGCACAACGATGGATGCACCAAGCGCGATGACGCACGCCGGAAGTTCCGATGCCGGATCGGCATGCGCCAAGCTGCCGCCGATAGTGCCCCTGTTGCGAATCGCCGGGTGAGCAACATGCGCGATAGCTTCGGTCAGAAGCGGAGCGTGTTTGGCGATGTCCGGGGACTTCTGAACATCGACGTGCCGGGTGAGCGCGCCGATCTTGAGAACGCTATTGGTTACGGAGACCCCGCGCAGCTCGGCAATGGCGCCGATATCAACCAGCAGCGACGGCGCCGACAGCCTGAGATTCAGGGCCGGCATCAAGCTTTGACCACCGGAGAGCACTTTCGCCTGATCGCCGTGCAAAGCAAGCAGATCCAATGCGTCGTCGACGCTTGAAGCACGCGCATAGTTGAAAGCCGAAGCTTTCATTCCGGCAACCTCCCCTCGCCTCATTTTATGATGGGCTTGGATTTTATTAGAGAGTGCCGCGCACCAAAGGTCAAGCCTTGTTTATCGAACGATTATTTCGCTGCCATGAACAGGTCGTGACGTGGACGGCCGGACATCATGGCCATTCACCGGCTCTGTATGGATAGGCGAGATACGACAAATCAAAGACAGGGTTACGGAATTCACAATTGGAAGATCCGGGAAACGAAGGCTTTCGCGTTGCACAATTTCCTAGCGCCGAACCGCTGGTCGCCTCGCGCGCCGTTGAGATATTCGCTGCGCACCAGTGCGTTTTTGAAAAATAAGAAGCGCCCCTTCGGCTTCCATCTTGAGAATTTCAGCGAATAAAGCCGCCGCCGGGGACATCACCTTTCGCGCCGGCTCGATCAAAACGAACTCGGAATAAAACGGCGGCTCATCGAGCGGCCTGACATCGAAGCGTTCCTCATCCAGGTCCGAAACCATCATCACAAAGGGCAGAATGGCGACCCAGTCGCTCGCTGCGACAAATTGCAGCGTGCCCATCATCGCGTCGAGTTCGAGGCGCTGCGCGACGGTAACGCCATTGGCGGTGAAGTACGTTTCGATGTTGCGGCGGCGGGTGTTCTGAGGACCGGGCAACACCACTTTGAGCGGATCAAGGTCCGAAAGCCTGACCGGCTTCAGATTGCTTTTGGTCCGCTTCGCGCTGACAAGCATCTCCCGATCGCGTGCAAGAAGGCGATGCGATATCCCGGTTACCCCCTCAAACGCCGGCACAATGGCGAAATCCAGTTCGCCTTTCAGGATCATGTCGGTCAGAACGCCCGAATAGGCTTCAGTGACGCTGATCTCGGAGCCCGGGGCGGAGGTCAGAAACCTGTCGAGCGCTGGAGCGAGCAGCGATCTGGTGAACGTTGGCATCAGACCGACGCGGATCGCGCCGCGGACATGATTGACCGCGACACTTTGCTGCGCCGCCTCCAGCTTTTTCAGAACGTCCACGCACTCGCGATAATAGAGTTTCCCGGCGAGTGTCGGCTCGATGTCGCGGCCATTACGCTCGAGCAACGCTGCCCCGAGTTCGAACTCAAGCTGCTTGAGATGCTGCGAAATCCCGGACTGGGTCGCGCCCTCCCGTTTGGCAGCCGATGTGAATGAGCCCTCTTCATAGACCGCGACAAAAGACCTGATCTGGCGAAGCGAAATCATCCATCAACTTTCTTAATGCAATTGAGTAGGAATAATCATTTTTCTAATAGCCCACAATCGTTACTCTTGCGTCCAGAAACAAACGTCTCGGGAAACGCACAATGAAGCTGGGCTTTTTCACCATGCCGATCCATCCGCTGGATAAGGACTGGCGGCAGTCGCTGGCCGAGGATCGCGAGGCCTTCTTGCTCGCCGACGAACTCGGATTTAACGAGGCCTATGTCGGAGAGCATGTTACCGACAAGGCCGAGAACATCACGTCCTGCGTGACATTTCTGGCTTGGATCGCTGCCGCGACGAAGCAGATCAAATTGGGCACCGGCACCGTGAATATGCCCAACACGCATCCTGCAACGGTCGCAGCCACCATCGCGATGCTGGACCATATGCTCGATGGCCGTTTTATTTTCGGCATCAGCCCCGGCGGTCTTCTTTCCGATGCGGAACTGTTCGGTAATCTCGATTTCAACCGCAACGAGATGTTCCTCGAGGCGATCAATCAGGTGCTTGGCATCTGGTCGGGAGAGCCGCCGTACAATCTGCAAGGCAAGTACTGGACGGTGTCCACGCAGCGAACGCAGATCAAGGAAATCGGCCAGGGCTACATCCCTCGCCCGCTGCAACGACCGCATCCGCCAATCGTCGTGACAGCGGTCGCGCCCTTTTCAAAGGGCGTTACCGAAGCGGCCATTCGGGGATGGGACCCGATTTCTGCAAACTTCCTGATGCCCGCATGGGTCAAAAGCCACTGGCCGAAATACGTTGAAGGCTGCGAGCGCGGCGGTCGCCCCGCGGATCCCGCAAACTGGCGTGTCGCCAAGAGCGTTTTCGTGGCTGACGATGCCGCGACTGCCAAAGCCTATGCCACCGATCCCAACGGTCCATATGTGAACTATTACCGCTCATTGTTCACGAAGCTGAAGAAGAATGGACGGATCGAACTGTTCAAGACGCGCCGCGATCAGCCGGATGACGAGGTGACGCTGGAGATGATCTGCGACAAGCTGATCATCTATGGCACGCCGGACAGCGTTGCCGATCAGCTTCTTGCTTTTCAGAACGATGTCGGCACATTCGGGACGCTGCTCTATGCCGGCAAGGATTGGAAAGACCGCGAACTCGGGCGAAGATCCATGATCCTGACGGCGGAAAAAGTCTTGCCGCTGGTGAACGCAGGTTCGCCCAGACAGGCCAGAGCCGCAGAGTAGTTGCTAGAGCAGGAATCTCCATTGGCCCTCACCGATCGCGTCCCCTACCAAGCCCTCATCGATCGCCCCAAGCTGGTCCTTCCCGGCGGCAAGAAGCTGGCGGTCTGGATCATCCTGAATGTCGAAGAATGGCGGATCGAAAATGCGATGCCTCGCACGGTTCTCAGCCCACCGATGGGGCAACCGCTGCTGCCTGACGTGCCAAACTGGGCGTGGCACGAATACGGAATGCGCGCGGGCTTCTGGCGCCAATTGAAAGCGCTGACCAACCGGAACATTCCGACCACGCTGGCCATCAACGGCAATGTCTGCACATCGTATCCGCGCGTCGCGGCAGCGGCGCGCGATGCCGGATTCGAGTTCATGGGACACGGCTTCCTTCAGGGACCAATGCACAAACTCGACAACCAGGGCGACGCCATCAAGCGCGCTGTCGACACCATTGCGAAGTTCGCCGGAAAGGCCCCGCGTTCGTGGGAAAGTCCCGGATTGACGGAAACCAACGATACGCTCGATCTTCTCCGACTGAACGGGATCGAGTACGTCGCGGATTGGGTGATCGACGATCTTCCTCAGGACATCGATACCCCGCACGGCACAATCACGACGATTCCCTACACTGTCGAGACCAACGACATCGTCGTTCACGCGCTACAACACATGGCGTCGGATCAGTTCATGCGCCGATGCATCGACCAGTTCGACCGGCTGTATCTTGAAGGCGAAGAAAACGCTCGTGTCATGGCGATCTCAATTCATCCTTACATCACGGGCGTTCCGCACCGGATCAAGTATCTTGAGCAGTTGCTCGACTATGTGATCGGCCACGACGGCGTTGCCTTGATGACTGCGAGCGAAATAGGCGACTGGTATCGCGACCAGATGGCCAAGGCTTAAAATCCGATTGGAGTTCAAACATGATCCGAGCCGCCATTGTCGGACTGGGATGGTGGGGACAGACCATCGCCAGCAATCTTGCGGCCAGCGAGGTCATCAGGCCGGTGCTAGGCATCGATCCCCTGGAGCCCATGCGCGCGAAAGGTGCTGCGCTGGGGCTTGAAACTTCCGGCCGCTTCGAGGATGCCCTGGCGCGCTCCGACATCGACGCCGTTATCCTCTGCACGCCCCAAGATCGCCATGCGGCGCAGATCGAAGCCGCCGCCAAATCCGGCCGTCATGTGTTTTGCGAGAAGCCACTTTGCACGACCGGAGCCGATGCAGAGCGAGCCATTGCCGCTGTCAGAAAGGCAAACGTGCAACTCGGCATCGGACATGAGCGACGCTTCGAGCCCGCCGTGATCGAACTGCGCAAGCGGTTCGCAGATGGCGAGTTCGGCAATGCGCTCGTGCTGGAGGGCAACTTCAGCCAGGACAAGTTCCTCAATCTGCCGCCGGATAACTGGCGCCTGTCGAATACGGACAATCCCGTCGGCCCCCTCTCGGCAACCGGTATTCATCTGGTCGATCTTTCGATCGCGATTCTCGGAAAGCCCACTCACGTCTGGGCGCGACTGGCCACGCTCGGGAGCCATTTTGCAAACGGGGATACGCTCTCGATCACCATCGGTTTCGAGAACCGAACGACGGCTACTCTGAACGCGGTGCTCGCAACGCCATTTATGGGTCGGCTCGCGCTGCTGGGATCAAAGGGCTGGATGGAAATCCGCGACCTGACCCATCCGGAGAGCCCGACCGGCTGGGACGTCACCCGCGTTCAGCGCGATCGGCCACCGGAAAGCGCTTACTATCAGCCCCACCCTGCAGTGAGGGATAATCTGGAAGCTTTCGGAAGGGCGGCGCTTGGCGGAAGCCTGTATCCCGTAACCCATGAGGAAATGCTAATGAACGTTCGCACGTTCGAAGCCATTCAGCGATCAACTGCCAGCGGCGGCATTGAGCCGGTTTGATTTCACCGCCGGCCGCTTGGCAACATTGTTGGACACGCGTGCAAATCCCGCAAGATAGCCGTCGATCGCATTCGCGATCATTTCTTCCTTTTCCTGAAGCGGCTCCATCTCGTAGATGTACCTGCGAACGCCGTAATAGAAAATGCCGCCGTGGAAGACCCACGCCATTTCGATCTCGGATGCCGTCGGCTTGGCCTGCGTCGGCAGACCAGCTTCGAACCTGACTTCCTTGATGATGCGCGTCAGGATCTTGTCCCGCACAACGCCGACATACCAGCGGTTGATGTCCAGGCCCTTCAGGCCGGAGAACAGATAAATCCGAAGCCATTTCCGCGTGAAGATCACGTTGGTATAAGCTTCGTAGAACTGCACAAGGCGCTCGCGGATGGGCCGCGAACGGTTGGTGAGAAGCTTCTCCCAGCCGGTGTCGAGCGGCTCGAGATAGACCTTGCGATAGACTTCCTTGATCAGTTCTTCCTTGCTCGGGAAGTAGCGATACAGCAGCGGCTGGGTCACACCCAGCCGGCGCGCGAGCTCGCGCGTGCCACCGTTGAATCCCTCTTCGGAAAAGAATTCAGTCGCCTTGCGAACGAATTCCTGACGCCGGTCCTCGGGAGACAGGCGCTTCTGCTTGACCCGCGCAACCGATGGTGACGGTTTCTTTTTCATAAAGACCTGCTGGGGTTATGCCCCAGGAACAAAGTGACCAAAACTTCCGCGTGCAAACAGCAGCGGCTCCGCACGGTTGTAATCATAAGCCTCTACGGCACCAAGGAAAATAACGTGGTCGCCCCCGTAATAGCGGTCCGCGCTGCGGCACTGGAATGTGGCGACCGCATCCGCAAGAACCGGCGCATCGCCAAGACCGGGTTTCCAGGACACCCCAGCGAACTTGTCCTCGGCCCGCGTGGCAAACTGCTTTGCCAAGCCCTGCTGGGATGCTCCGAGCACGTTGACCGCAAAATGACTCGCGTTCTGAAAGATATTCATGCTTGGAGAGTAAGATACCAGGCTCCACAAGACGAGCGGCGGATTCAGCGAAACCGACGCAAACGAATTGCAGGTCAGGCCGGCCTGCCGGCCATCCGGCGTTGCCGCCGTAATCACCGTCACGCCGGTCGCATAGGACCCCAGCGCGTTCCGGAAATCTCGCGGATCGATCGGCGAACTGTCGCTCGACAATTCGTTCCTGAAATCCGTCGGGTTCTGCGATGCAACCATCACCGAGCCTCAGAGGGTCAGGTTTTCGGACGGCAAGTCCAGCGCAACGCGACCATAGTTGGTTCCGGCAGCATCGAAGCTGAACGCGATATGAGCGTTGATCGCGTGAGCATCGCGGAACTGCCGCTGCAATGCGCCAGTCGTGTAAAGGCCCCGCGCGCCGCTCGCCGAAAACAGCGTCGAGACCGCTTCGGTGCACAGATTGACCGCATATGCCCCATCGCGCCGGTATTTGGTTTTTTCCGAGAGATCGGGGACAGTACCATGGCGGGCATCAGACATGGCTTCAATGCACGTCCGGCGCATGATGAGACGTGCCGCATCGATTTTCGCCGAGGCTTCAGCGATCTTGATTTGCGTCGTCTGCAGGTCGCCAAGTTTTGCGCGGTTGTAGGTCGAAGCGCGATGCTTGGCGATCCCGACATAGTCATCAAGGCACGCCTGCGCATTGCCAAGGCCCGCGCCTGACAGGACAAACGGAAACAGGGAGAATACCGGCAAGGCGTAGAGCGCACCGGGATTCACCGCGCTTCCAGGTGTCGCGCCACCGGCAACGTCCTTGACCGCAAGCGTCATGTAATCCGGAACGAATACATCCTTGGCTTCGACGTCGTTCGATCCGGTCCCCTTCAGGCCAGTCGAACTCCATGTGTCGAGAATCTTGTAGTCGGACTGCTTCAACAGAAATATCCGGTATTCCACGCCATCCGCATCGTCCTCGGACGACACGATGCCCGCAAGCATGTTCCACGTGCTCGAATCCACACCCGACGAGAACGGCCAACGGCCCGAGAGGGTATATCCACCGGCGACTTTCGTGGCGCGGCCGGCTGGAAACACAAACGACGATGCAATGAGGGCATCGACATTTTCGTTCCAGATCAGGTCCTGCGCGCGCGCATCGAACATGCCGAGCATCCAGTGATGGCTGGCCAGGTTCGCGAGATTCCATGCGACCGACGCATCGGCAAGCGCGACAACATCAGCGAAATCGACCAACGCGACATAATCAAGCTCGGAGCCACCGACCCGCTTGGGCTGGAGAATTCGGAACAAACCGGCTTGGTGAAGCTCCTTCTCCGTTTCAGGCGGAAGGCGCCGCATCTCTTCCGTCTTGGCAGCGCGCTCACGCAACTTTGGAACAAGCGCGCGTGCCCGCTCCAGCATTTCTGAGTATGCGCCGTCCTGACCGTTCGAACGCCGGTCCAGATCAAGCTTATGGACAGTGCCTGACATGCTCGCCTCCCTGAAACTATCGCGCCGCAGCTTTTCTCGGAGCATTTGGCTTGATATGCGGACGATCGAGATAGAGTGATGCTCGCAGTCCTTCGTCGTCCTGGGTCGCAAACTCGGACAGCAATTTCATCTCCGGAATACGCGAACGATCCAGCGTATTCACATCCGGCCAGTCAATCTCAACCAGATTGCCGGCAGGGTCCCGCAGATACATCTGTACGCAGCCGTCCGGCAGTTCGTTGACTGCATTGCGGAACGCCGAGAAATCGAGCGCTCCGATCGCTTTAGCCTTCTCATAAGCTGCATGAAAATCGTCAACGTCGAGCGCGAAGTGCTGATAGACCGGAACACTATCTTCGAGTTCGAACAGATGAAGTTGAAGATCTCCGCAGCGCAGATACTTGGTCTTGAAACCGAAATTGTAGGTCGGGATCAGCTCCATGCCCAGCACGGTCTGATAGAAACGGGCGGACTCTTCGAGGTTCTTCGCGCCAATGGAAAGGTGGTTGAAACCAAGGACTTTCATGTCTTCACTCCCGCGAGCTTGTTGAGCTTTTTATTTTATCACCCGATAAATAACGCAACAGAACTGGAATTGCAAGCACGGCGCAGCCCAGTGCGCCGCACAAAGCGTGCGGCGTACTGATCTATCCCTGCCAAATCTCGAAATTCCCGATGCGAAGCTGGCCTTTAGACCCTTCGCGGTAGCCTAGTCTGGCCGACCCAGCGCCCTCAAAATCTGCGCTCGCGACGAGCGCGGACGATGAATTCCGCACAATGCAGCCTGCAAATCCCGAACACGCTCAGCATTGCTGCCGGCCCGGCTTCCATCCGCATTGATGAAACTGTTCTCGAATCCGATCCTGCAATGCCCGCCCATCGCGGCTGCGGCGACCAGCGATGCCGTCTCGAATGCGCCAAAAGCGCAAACCCACCAATCGAAGCGTTCCGCGCCGCCGTTGTCCCGAACCTTCGCAACGAATGGCGCGAGTTCAGCGGGATCGCTTTCCTGAGCCACGGCATATCGGCCAAGCGGGAAAATGACGGAATGCCGATGACCGGGGATGACCCCACGCTTCACGAGATCGAGCAGATGGTCGAATTCATTTGCAGCATAGACGATGTGCTGAACGGCAATGCGCTGCTCGTGGGCCCATCGATACAGGTCCGCAGCAGCACTTTCCGCGCTCGCGTCCGGGATCAACTCCTTGGTCGCGATGCTGACTGCCTCGGGGCGAACGGCTCGTACCACGGCGATCTGCTCGTCGGGGCTGAAGATGCCGACCGCTTCGGTTGTAATCTGAACGACGAACTCCGGACCAGTGAGCTGCCGCACCGCTTCGGTCGCGGCCAGATAGCGCGCCACATCTAGCGTATGACGACCATCCGCATCGCGAACGTGCATATGAATGGCCTGGGCGCCCGCACTCTTGCATGCAAGCGCATCCGCTGCGATTGCCTCAGTTGTCAGCGGCAGATTTGGATGCTCTGCATGGCCTTTGCGCGCTCCATTCGGCGCGACCATAATAGTCAGATCGGCCATGCCAGCCCTACCCTTCGATGACAGCGCTCAAACCGAGCGAATGAGAAACAAAATGAGCCGATTGCTCTACGACTTGAGTTTTGTCCGGTCAATTCCGTGCATTGTCTCAAGCACGGCACAGACCGCTGCGGTGTCCTGTTCCCGGCGTCCGAGTGCCGCCCCCGCATGGTAGACTTGCGATGCCGCCGCATAGACCGGCAGCGCGCAGTCGAGATCGGCCGCGAAGGCATCAATGATCGAAATATCCTTGAGCTGCATGCGGATTGTCGCCGTCGGCTCGTCATAACGCTCGTCGCGCATCAAAGGACCACGCATCTGAAACATCCGCGAAGTACCCGCGCTGTCAGCAAGCGTGTCATAGACGACGGCGGGATCTATGCCTGCCTTAATGCCCAGAACCATGGCTTCCGCTGCAGCAACGTTATGGATCGTCACGAGATGATTGGCGATGTACTTCATGATACTGCCGCGTCCGAATGGTCCAAGGTAATGCTGCACGCGGGACATGCCGGCGAAAACCGGAGCGCAGCGCTCGAAGGCCGCCTGGTCACCGCTGCCCAGGATCACGAGATCCTTGGCAACCGCCTGCGCACCCGTTCCGCTGATCGGACAATCGAGGAGAACCTTGCCGTTCTTCTGCATGACATCATGCGCGGCCTGCTTGATGTCGAGAGGCAATGTGGAGCACTCGATAACGATCTGTCCGGTCCCTGCGGCCTGAGCGATACCATCGACGCCACTAATGACCTCGGTCAACGCTTCGGCCTTCGGTAAAGACATGATGACAATCGGCGCCGCTTCGGCAACGGCGCGGGGAGACATCAGCGCCTGCCCGCCCAGCGAATTGAGACGCTCAGCCGCCGACGGCACGGGATCGTAACCAACGATGCTAAAGCCCGCTTCGCGCAGATTTCGCGCCATTGCGGTGCCCATAATTCCGACGCCAACAATACCAACGTTCCGATTCATTCCGCGCCTCTCGTCAACACGATGGTTATGAGGCGCGCAATATCAGCAAGGGTCTTGGCCTGACAACAGCAAACTGTCGTCGCTGCATCATCAAATCACTCAGGATGCCGCCGCCGCGCAGTTCGTCAGATCGCTTGCTGCGTCTTTTCTTCAAGCAACTTGACCATGACAAGGAGCGCCCGGTTCACCGGCGTCGGAATGGAGAGCTCCTCACCCTTCCGGACGACATAGCCGTTCAGGTAGTCTATTTCGGTTTTCTTGCCGCGCGCTAAATCCTGCGCAGTGGACGAATACTGATTTGGCATCGATCCCGCCAGGGCCAGCACCGTTTCATCGATGTTCTCCGGTACGGCAATGTCCAGCGCCGATGCCACTTCAGTGCATTCGCGTACAACGGTCCTGACCACCTCCGTGACGCCGTCGACTTTGAAAAGCCGCCCATAGGGCATTTGTGCGACCGCCGACAACGCGTTGTAGGCACAGTTCGTGATGAGCTTGAGCCACAACTCATTGGCGACCTTGTCGGAGACTGTGGTAGGTACGCCAGCCTGTGTAAAGGTTGCAGCGACACTCGCACTAGAAGGCGAGGCGCCGATGATCAGTTCGCCCCTGCCATGATGCTTGACGTGACCGGGGCCAGCCATTTCGGCCGCGACGTAGACGATCGCTGGAACAGCAATCTGATCGATCGTGGCTTGCAAGCGCTCTGCGTTGTCAACACCGTTCTGCAAACACAGAACCACAGCACCTTGCTTCAGGTGAGGTGCGATCAGATGTCCAGCGGACTCTGTATCAGCCGATTTTACACAAAACAGAACGACATCCGCCTCCACAACACCGATAGCGTCAGTCGTAGCGGCTACCCGCACGTGATCCTTGAAATCGCGGTGCTCAAGGAGGAGACCGTGCTGCCTGATCGCCTCCACATGCTGGGACCGCCCTATCAGAGTCACCCCATGCCCGGCCCTCGCAAGCATCGCGCCGAAATAGCAACCGACGGCTCCGGCGCCCATAACTGCAATTTTCATTGCCTTGCCTCGAACCAATTAAGACCGCTCGCATTTAGTCACGATTTGAGCCGGCGGGCAAAGAACGAGATTATCTCATCGCGCGCGGCATTGGTCGGCTGCCCGGCCTCGTCGGTGAGATGAGCGGCGCTGTGGGGGGTTGCAAAGAACGGCGGCAACTCAGTGTTGGCGGCGCTGTCGGGAAGCAGGCGAGCAACGAAGCGTTCTCCGAGAGCTTCGGAGAAAGCACCGTGGCGACAAACGACACCAGCATGCGCGACAAATCGTGTCCGCCGAAAGTCCAGTTTCCGGCAGGTACTTCCTCGACGATCACGATGCAGTTTGCGCGCTTCTTGGAATCTTCGGGAAGATGCCCGCACTCGGCAGCCGCCTCGCCCGGCTTGTAGAAGCCGGCGTCATGGAGCGGAGAGAGTATCGCGACGACGGGCAACGCGCACCGGTCGAGTATCCGCTCACCGACATGGGCCAATCGCAGGCTTGTCCTTCACCGCGCTAACTGAATGGAGTGACCGGTGGATCGGCAACGGCTCCGGACCGTTGGCGCTCCGTTGAGACCGTCATCACTCTCCCACCACCGCGCCGGTCGGGAAAGAGCACAAAATAGCAGAAGACGGACGCCGGCCCGGCTTCTGCCTCCTCAACTTATCGCCGCCTTCAGCGGCGCAAAACCCAACCGTTCACGCCGATTTCAGCACGCTGGTATCAATGGGCATCTTGCGCAGGCGCTTGCCGGTTGCCGCAAAGATCGCATTGGCGATAGCGGGAACGATCGCCGATGTTCCGGTCTCGCCCATGCCGCCCGGCGGCTCCGTGCTTTTAACGACGTGAACTTCGATAGCCGGTGCCTCATTGATGCGCAGTATCTGGTAGGTATCGAAGTTGCCCTGCTCGACACGGCCGTTTTTCAGCGTGATCTCGCCGTAGAGCGCCGCTGTCGTACCGAAGACGATTCCGCTCTGGATCTGCGCCTGGACCGTATTGGGATTCACTACCGTGCCGCAGTCGACCGCACAGATGACCCGGCGGACCCGAACGGCGCCGTCTTTCGACACCTCGACTTCGGCCACGTGCGCCATGTAGCTGCCGAACGAGAATTGCAGGGAGATGCCGCGGCCGCTTCCCTTTGGCAACGCTTGTCCCCAGCCGGCTTTCTCGGCGGCGAGATCGAGGACCGCCTTGGCGCGAGGTGACTTGTCGAGCAGCGCTCTCCTGTAGGCAACTGCATCTTGTTTGGCTGCCGCCGCCAGTTCGTCGATGAAACTTTCGGTCACAAAGACGTTGTGGGACGGACCCACACTGCGCCAGAACGCTGTCGGGATGCCCGGCGGCTCCACGCGTACATATTCCACGTGGAAATTCGGCAAGTTGTAGACCAGGTCGATCGCGCCTTCCGTCGTATCGGGATCGAGTCCATCCTTGAAAGCCGGCGGCAGCCACCGCGCGATCACGGACGAGCCTGCAAAACGATTCTTCCAGGCGACCGGCATGCCCTTGTCGTCCAGCCCGGCCGAAATGCGATCGAACCAGTAGGGCCGATACATCGCCTGCTGGATATCCTCCTCGCGGGTCCATACGACCTTCACAGGACCGTCCACGTGTTTGGCGATTTCGACCGCGCGGACCGCACCATCGGCATCCAGCCGCCGGCCGAAACCACCGCCGATGAGATGATTGTGCACGATGACCTTTTCCGCGGGTAGGCCCGCCGCCTTCGCCGCCATCGCCTGAACGCGGGCAATTGCCTGGTTGCCGATCCAGATTTCGCACTCGTCCTTGCGCAGATGCACCGTGCAGTTCATCGGCTCCATCGTGGCGTGCGCCAGGAATGGCACTTGATAGATCGCTTCCACCTTGGTCGCGGCACCTGCCATCGCCTTATCGGCGTCGCCGAGATTTTGCGCGACAGGTCCTGAACGGAGCGTCGCCTGCTCGAGTTCGCGGGCGATGTCCGCCGTGGCGAGTCCGGCATTGGGGCCATCGTCCCATTCGATCTTGAGCGCAGCCAGCCCTTTCTTTGCCGCGCCCATATGGTCCGCAACCACCGCAACGGCGTCGTCGAGCCGGACAATCTGGCGTACGCCCTTGACCGCCTTGGCTTCCGCGTCATCCACGCTCTTCACGCGTCCGCCGAAGACAGGCGATTGTACAAGCGTCGCGACTTTCAGGCCGGGCGGACGAACATCGATGCCGTAGACCGCAGTCCCGTTGACTTTTCCCGGTCCATCGAGCCGCTTGGCTGGTGTCCCGATCAGCTTGAAATCCGCCGCCGGCTTCAGCGCGACGGCCTTCGGCACAGGAAGTTTCGCAGCCTCCGCGGCAAGCTCTCCATAAGTCAGACGCCGGTTCGTCTGCGGGTGCACCACCTCGCCATCCTGCGTGCGGCAAGATTCCGGATCGACCGCCCAGCGTTTAGCTGCAGCCGCGACCAGCATGGATCGCGCGGTCGCACCGGCCTCGCGCATCGGCTTCCATGCGCCGCGCATCGCGTTGGAATTGCCGGTCGCCTGCACGCCGAGTAACGGGTTGGCATAAATCTTTTCGTTTGGCGGTGCATGCTCCAGACGCACCTGCTTCAAGCTCACGTCCAGTTCTTCCGCGATCAGCATTGGAACCGAGGTATAGGTGCCTTGTCCCATCTCGACATAAGGCATGGTGAGAGCAACCTGACCGTCGCGGCCGATACGAATAAAGGCGTTCGGCGCGAAGCCCTCGGGCGAAGCTGCTTCGCTTTTCCCAAGAGGCAGGCTGAGGCTTAACATGAAAGCGCCACCGGCGGCGGCGGTCGCGAGGAAGCTGCGTCGCGACAAAGTCGCATCGGGGATGGAAGACGCGATGTGATCGAGATTCATGTCAGCCTCCCCTATGTTCGCGCTGCGAGTTTGATGGCTTCGCGGATGCGGACATAGGTGCCGCAACGACAGATATTGCCGCTCATCGCATCGTCGATATCCGTATCGGTCGGTTGCGGCTTGTCGGCCAGCAACGCGGATGCCGACATGATCTGTCCCGACTGGCAATAACCGCATTGAGGCACTTCGTGATCGAGCCAGGCTTTCTGGATCTTGGCGCCGGCAGGCGTTGCGCCGATCGCCTCGATCGTCGTGACCTTCGATGTGCCAAGGCTTTCGATATCGGTAATGCAGGAGCGCGTTGCAACTCCGTCTATATGGACCGTGCAGGCGCCACACAGCGCCATACCGCAGCCGAACTTCGTACCCGTCATACCCAGAACGTCGCGCAACACCCACAGCAGCGGTGTATCGCCATCGACGTCGACGTTATGTGCTGTCCCATTAACATTGATGGTGAAGGCCATATCGCTCTCCCCTCTGACGTGATCGCACTTGCCGGTCATCACTGGCCGGTGCGTAACAACAGGTCGTAGTCCCGTGGACAGGTGAATAATTGCCGCTTGCTCGACACAGGTCAACGACGCCGTTCTGCCGGCAGTCAAAGGAATTTCCGCTCACACCGTGTTGAGCTTTCCTTCCGGACCGGCACTGAACCGTGCAACAAGAAAATCGATGAACAGACGGACCTTCACAGCCAGATGCCGCGTCGGCGGGTAAATTGCGTAGAGTGTCAACGGCGGAGCTTTGTAATCGTCGAGGACGGTCCGCAACTTGCCCGCACGCAATGCAGCGCCTGCAATGAATGTGGGCAGAAGCGCTACGCCCCGTCCCTTCACAGCCGCGTCACACAGGACTTCGGCATTGTTGGCGCATAACAGCCATGACGGCTGGATCCAGTGATCGCCGTCCCTGCCTGTGAGTTTCCACTGATTTCCGGTGAGCAAGAAGCCATAGGTGAGCGCTGCATGATTGCGTAACGCGTTTGGATGAGTGGGAATGCCGTGGCGATCGAGATAGGATGGCGACGCACAGATGACGCGCTCGATCGGGACAATCTTGCGCGCGATGAGACTTGAGGATTCCAGATCAGCGATGCGAAGCGTGACATCGAACCCGCCCTGCACCGGATCGACCTGTTCATCGCTCAGAACCAGATGAATTTGAAGTTCGGGATTCGCCTCCATGAAGTCGGCGATCGCAGGGCCAAGCTGCAACGTCCCGAACGACATCGGCGCATTGACGCGAAGAAGTCCGCGCGGCGTGGATTGCAGATGCGCAACCGCTTGATCCGCGGCATCGATGTCCGCGAGGATGCTTAGCGCGCGTTCAAAATACATCTGCCCGTTTTCGTTGGGACTCGCGTGACGCGTTGTCCTGTTGAGCAATTGAACGCCGAGGCTTTGCTCAAGCTCGCTGACGTATTTGCTGATCGCCGAGCGCGACAGCCGCAGTTGCCGCCCCGCCTCGGAGAAGCTGCCGAGTTCGACCACTTTGACGAACGCCCGAAGGCTGGTGAGCTTGTCCATGTGATGGATCCCCGGGGACGGCATTCGATGCGCTTGGAAATTGTCATCAAATCATAGACAGAGATGCTATGAAACCGCTGATTGTCTTTAAATACGCCTCGACCAATATCCCTGCAACCGAGGCCCATACGCCTCATTTCGCAGGAGAAGAGATCATGTCCGGCATTCACCACGTCACCGCTATCGCTGGTAACGCGTTACAAAACTACGACTTTTACACCCGCGCCCTTGGACTTCGCTTCGTCAAGAAGACCGTCAATTTCGACGATCCAGGCACCTATCACTTTTATTATGGCGACGAGGCTGGTAGTCCCGGCACGATCCTGACGTTCTTCCCTTGGGAAGGCGCGGCGCCCGGCCGCGGCGGCGTGGGCCAGACCCAGCAGACCGCCTTCCGCGTTCCGGCCCGCTCGCTGGGCTACTGGACGCATCGCTTCATCGAGAAAGGCATCGCCCACGAAGCGCTGGAAAAGCGGTTCGGCGAGTCCGTACTGCCGTTCACCGACTCCGATGGCATGAGCCTCGCGCTGGTCGGCGTTCCGGGCGCGGAAAACGAGGCAGGCTGGAGCAACGGTGATGTGCCGGCTGAACACGCGATCCGAGGGTTCCATGGCGTCACCTTGCTGCTCGACAACGCGGCCCGGACCGGTGCGATCCTGACCGACGTGTTCGGCTTCGAGGAATCCGCTCGTGAGGGATCGGTGATCCGTTTCAAAGCCCCTGGCCTCGTCACCGGCGGCTTGGTCGATATCTATGAAGCCAAGGGCTTCCTGCCTGGGCGGCAGGGAACCGGATCGGTTCACCACATCGCGTTCCGGGCGAAGGACGATGCCGATCAGGCCGGCATGGCGAAGAAGCTGATCGAGACGCACGGTCTGCATCCGACGGAGCAGAAGGATCGCAACTATTTCCGGTCGGTCTACTTCCGTGAGCCTGGCGGCATCCTGTTCGAGATCGCAACCGATATTCCCGGCTTCGCCGTGGACGAACCGGTGGCAACGCTCGGTCAGGATCTGAAACTGCCGAGGTTCCTCGAAGCCCACCGCAAGGAAATCGAGGCCGTGCTGCCTCCGCTTGGAAAGGCTGCGTGATGAGCAACGATCTGACCTTCACCCATCGCTTCGAGCCGGGAAACCGGCTCGAAGCACCACCGCTCCTGTTGCTTCACGGCACGGGCGGCGACGAGAACGACCTGCTGCCGTTGGGCAAGACGATCTCGCCGGGATCGGCACTGCTGTCGCCGCGCGGCAAGGTGCTCGAGCATGGCATGCCGCGCTTCTTTCGCAGGCTGGCCGAGGGCGTGTTCGACGAGGACGACGTACGACGTCGCGCTGATGAGCTTGCGGATTTTGTTGAATCCGCACGCGCGCGCTACGGCATCGCTGCGCCTGTCGCATTGGGTTACTCGAACGGTGCAAACATCGCGGCTGCGATGCTGCTGCTCAGGCCGGATGTTCTTGCGGGAGCAATCCTGCTGCGTGCGATGGTGCCGCTGTCGCAACCGCCGCAGGCCGATCTCAGGGACAAACCGGTGCTGATCGTGTCAGGCAAGCTCGATCCGATCATCCCCGCGACCAACTCGGCGCAGCTAGCAGCGCTGCTGACGAAGGCTGGTGCGAATGTTCAGCATCCGGTGCTGCCCACCGGACACCAGTTGTCGCAAGCCGACCTGACCATCGGCCAGGAATGGATCAAGGCCGTACGTTTTCTTCAGGCGGACAAGGCGGCGGCCGTCTGAGGATTCTAAGGCAGCGACAGGATGCGTCCGTAATGGGCGCATCCTGTCGTTGTGAATCGCTCCCAAGATTCAAGCATCACTGTTTGCGGCTATAGATATCAGCCCACACCATAGTGGCGGCAAAAAACGCGAACAGAAGGATAACCGGGACGATAGCGAGAATGGTGTCTGTGGGCATGGTCTTCTCCAGTCTTGTGGAGAAGCTTTTACACTTGTTGATCAAGTGGCCATTTGAGCCAAGTCAAAACCGATACATGTTCAGGCCGCGGTCAGGTGATCCAGCCGCTCTGCGCTAAGCAATCTCACACCATCGGGCACGATGAGTATGGTTTTTTCGCGCGCCAGTTTCGTCAGTGTCCGGCTCACCGTCTCAATCGTCAGTCCCAGGTAATCCGCAATGTCCTGCCGTCCCATCGGCAAAGCAACCGTGACCGACATCGGGCCGATTCTAGCGTAGCGAGCCTGAAGGTTGACAAGGAAGGCGGCAACCTTCTCTTCTGCCGTCTTGCGGCCTAACAACAGCATCTGATCCTGTGCGAGGCTGAGCTCATGCCCGGCGAATTCGTGCAACCTTCGCAGCAGATGCGGCTTGCCGTCGATGTAAGACAGGAACGACGAACGCAGGAAGCGACACACCTTGACGGGTGTGATCGCCTCAGCCGTCACGCCGTAACGATCCATCAAAGCAAGGCCGAGAAAATCGCCGGGCAATGCAAATCCCATGATCTGACGCCGACCATCGGGCAGCGACTTGTAAAGTCGTACGACACCTTCGGTTACATTGAAAACGTGGCTGGCAAGCGCACCCTGATCGAACAGCATCACCTTGGGCGCGAAGGTCGTCGGCTGACTGATGCGCTCCAGCGCCTCAAGCTCGGACAATTCGAGAGCGCCACAAACGCTTACCAGGCGAACGCTGCATTCGGCGCATCCGGCACTGCTTCGATTGTGCTTGCATGGCTCGCCCGCCGCCGTGCACTGTTCAAACCTGTCCATCGATGCCGTCCGTGTTGACCTGTCTCTCTATATATACGCAATCCTCCAGCATTTTTGATCTATGTCAAAGCGCCAGATAGTTGATGCACATCAATGCCGGAAGGGCCGCGAACCGTCCAATCTGCCGTTTTACTGGATACGGTCGGCGGCGGGCTCACTTGGCGATGGATCAGCATTTTCAAGCGCATTCGATCGGCCTAAAAGACGCAAAGTCCGCTTACCCGCTGGTCTATCTGCATGACGCCAGCATATCGCTGGAAGAATGGCTGCGCTTCGCTCGGCGTCGATGCCGCCAACCATCGGATCGCACCGGCCTGATCGCCATCCGGGATCGCCGTGGCCTTATTCATGCACTATTCGGATACCGGATCGATATCGATCTGCGGGCACGTAAAAAACTATGTCTTGGCAATCTCGTGGTCGCACGGATGCCTGGCCAGTTGATCGACGAAGCCATTATCGCCAGCGCAAACGAACTTGCCGCCCGCTTCTCCTGCCAGACCATCAGCCTCGAACAACCCTTCAGCCGCAGGACCGGCGTGCCGGGCGCCTGCCCCACCGCCTACGACCTATCGGCCAGCCGCATAAGTTTTATCCCGAGCACACGACGCCACTGAGCTGCCCGGACTGCGAGCGCAAGTGCCTTGGGGCGTCGATCCTGCCCTGCGTCGTTGCAATTCCCAGTTCAAGGCTGTCCGCAATCCGCCGCGCACGCTCCATAAAATGCGCAGCCGCGGCCGGTGGACATACCTCCGCAACCGTGCCCTCGAACAGTTCAAGCCAGCGGTCGAAATGTGCCCCGCTTACCGGGAGAGCCATATGCATCCCCATCGGCTGTCCGTGATAACGGCCGGTCATGAGCGCAACCGAAGACCAGAACGCGCAGAGTTTTGCGATATGATGCTCCCAGTCCGTGACCCTCGTCGCGAAAATCGGTCCGAGCACAGGCTCGGCCTGGATGCGCTGATAAAACAACCTGACGAGGCGCTCGATCATTGGCTCATCGATGCCGGTTTTTGTCATGATATCTGCTGTGATCCGCGCCCGGCGCTCAGGTCCACCTGCTTCCAAATCACTCATTTTTCGATCCCCAATGGGCCGCGGCTCACGCAGCCGGTTGAATTCCAAAATCCTCGGGGCGAAGAACCAGGTCGGCCAGCGTATAGCGGTCGAGCGTTGCAATAAAAGCCGCCAACGCCTCATTCAAAACGCCCCGCAAGCGGCAGCGCGGCGTGATCAGACACCTGTTTTCGGGCGAGAAACATTCGACCAGCGCAAAGTCCGGCTCGGTGGTCCGAACCACGTCGCCAAGACTGATCTTCTCAGGGCGCCTGGCCAGCTCGAGTCCGCCGGAGCGTCCGCGCACCGCCTTCAGAAAACCGGCGCGCGTCAGCTGGTTCACGACCTTCATGAGGTGTGCCCGGGATATTCCATAGACCTGCGCCGTTTCCTCGATTGTGATCAATGCGTTGCGACGTGCGGCGGCATAAAGCAGCACGCGTAGTGCGTAGTCCGAGAAATTGGTCAATCGCATAGCGGCTTCTGAATCCAGATTGCTGAATAAGGTATAAGATATATATAAAATATTTCTTTATGGAAGCTCAGATCCGCATGCCGCTTCAGCTTTTTCGGAGGCTAGGCGACAGGATTTAGGACTGATGTCTTTGCTCTGGCGCAAAGACAACGGCGATCATTGGCATAGCCTAAGAGAAGCAACCCGAGGTGCTGCAGCAGTTTTAACAGACTTCCAGGTTCCAAAGTCGGGGCGTAAGCTTGGTGCGCTCATCGACACGGCCAGCGCGCATTTGATTTTAATTGCAGGGAGCCAGCCCAAATTGGTTGGAACGGGCGATAGTGATGATGGGGCAACTTACAAAAAGCGAGCGACAGCTTGCGCTGTTTATTCTGCTTGCCGTCAGTCTTTGCGGACTGGCGCTGGGTGTCGCGGGAAGGGATGACATCCTTGGCGCGCACGGCTTGCTGATCGTGCTGGCCGCGCTTGCTGGAATCTTCAAGATCATCTCGGTCTATTACGAGCCGGAGCCCAGCGACGAACGCTTGGCCTCCTACTACGACGATCCGACCAAACTAGGCATCATTCTGGCTATGGTCTGGGCCGTGTTCGGCCTGTTCGTCGGCGACTGGGTGGCGTGGCTGCTGGTCAAGCCCGAACTCACATTCGATGCCGGATGGTCGAGCTTCGGACGGTTGCGGCCGGTCCACACCACGAGCGTCATCTTCGGATTCGGCGGCAACGCCCTGATCGCGACTTCGCTTTACGTCCTGCAACGCACATCGCGCGCCCGGCTTCCCGACCAGCTCAGCTCATGGTTCGTGCTGCTCGGCTACAACCTGTTCTGCGTTCTAGCCGTTACCGGCTACATGATGGGCATTACGCAGTCGAAAGAATATGCGGAGCCGGAATGGTACGCAGACATCTGGCTCGTGATCGTTTGGGTGGTCTACTTCGGCATCTACCTGCGCACGCTGGCCCGGCGTAAAGAGCCGCACATCTATGTGGCCAACTGGTACTACATGGCCTTCATACTGGTCGTTGCGATCTTGCATATCGTCAACAACCTGGCTGTGCCGGTGTCCTTCGGCCACGCCAAAAGCTACTCGCTGTTCGCCGGCGTGCAGGATGCCATGACGGAATGGTGGTACGGCCACAACGCCGTCGCGTTTTTCCTGACGGCAGGCTTTCTCGGCATGATGTATTATTACCTGCCAGTGCGCGCGGGCCGGCCGATCTTTTCCTATCGCCTGTCAATCATCAGCTTCTGGGGCATCACATTCTTCTACATGTGGGCGGGATCGCATCACCTGCATTACACGGCATTGCCGCAGTGGGTGCAGACGCTGGGCATGACCTTCTCGCTGATGTTACTCATACCGTCATGGGCGTCTGCGGCCAACGCGCTGCTGACACTGAACGGCGCCTGGGACAAGGTTCGCGACGACGCCACGCTGCGTTTCATGATGGTGGCAGCGGTGTTCTACGGACTGACAACCTTCGAGGGATCGTTTCTGGCGATCCGCTCCGTCAACTCGCTCTCACACTACACTGACTGGACCGTCGGCCATGTCCATGCCGGGGCGCTCGGCTGGGTGGCGATGATCTCGTTTGGCGCAATCTACGCATCCGTGCCGTGGTTGTGGAAAAGCAAAACCATGTATTCGCCGAGGCTTGTCGAAGTTCACTTCTGGCTCGCCGTTGCTGGCACGATTGTCTACGTCTTCGCAATGTGGAATTCCGGCATCATTCAGGGACTGATGTGGCGGACCTATAACGAGAGCGGCACGCTGGCCTACTCCTTCGTCGACTCGCTGGTTGCCATGCGGCCCTACTATATTGCCCGCGCGATTGGCGGCCTCCTGTTCCTCATCGGCGCAGTGGTCGGTTGCTACAATATCTGGATGACCATCAAGACGGCGGCCTCAAGCGTTGAGTTCGAAACAACGGGCGATCGCCCGGCAGTTGCCGCGGTGCCTGCCCTTCAGGCGGGAGAATAAGCCGATGTTCGGACTGCATTACAAACTTGAGCGGAAAGCCATCGGCCTTGTTCTGGGCATTGTCATCGTGTCCAGCATCGGCGGACTGGTCGAGATCGCCCCGCTCTTCACGATCCACCAGACCGTCGAGAACGCACCGGATATGCGCGTCTACACGCCGCTAGAGCTATCCGGCCGCAATATCTACATCCGCGAAGGCTGCTATGCCTGCCACTCGCAAATGATCCGCACGCTGCGCGACGAAGTCGAACGCTATGGTCCCTACTCTCTGGCCGTCGAGTCGAAATACGACCATCCGATGCTGTGGGGCTCAAAGCGCACCGGTCCTGATCTGGCACGTATCGGCGGCAAGTACTCGGACGAGTGGCACGTCGCCCATCTCAACAATCCACGTGACGTGATGTCCGTCTCGGTGATGCCCGCCTATGCCTGGCTATCACGCACCGCGCTAAGGACGGATGACATGGGGTTGCAACTGAAGGCGCAACGCGCAGTCGGTGTCCCCTACACCGATGACATGATCGCGAATGCCGCGGCCGACACCTACGGACAGGCTGCACCGGACACTCCGTTCGCGGAGGGCGTGACGAAGCGGTACGGCGCGGCCACCAATGTCCGCGCGTTCGACGGCAAGCCGGGCGATCTGACCGAGATGGACGCGCTTGTCGCCTATCTCCAGATTCTCGGCCGGCTGACAGATGCCGCGTACAAGCCCGTTGCGGAGGCGAAATAGTCATGGATGTCGAGCACAACACGCTGGTGTGGTTTTCGAAGTCGTTCGGATTGTTCTACCTGATCGCGCTCTCGATCATCGTCTTGGTCTACGCCTACTGGCCGTCGAACAGAAAAAGCTTCGATCGCGCCGCGACTTCCATTTTGCGCGATGAGGACAAGCCATGGCGGTAGAAGAACGCGATCTTCATACCGGTTATATGACCACCGGACATGAGTGGAACGGCATCAAGGAATTGAATACGCCGGTCCCTCGTCCGGTCTATTTCTTCCTCGTCCTGACGGCCCTGTTCTCGCTCGGCTACTGGGTGTTGATGCCGGCGTGGCCGATTGGTGTGACCTACACAAAGGGACTGCTTGGGCTTAATGACCGGCAGAACCTGCAGGATACGCTCAAGCAGGCTGCGCTCGGCCGCGATCAATGGGCGAAAAAGATCGAAACCGACAGCTATGCGACCATTCAGGCCGATCCGCGGTTGATGAACATCGTTCGCCAGTCAGGACGGACGTTGTTCGGCGACAACTGTGCCGCCTGCCATGGCTTCAACGCGAAGGGCGGCCCAGGCTTCCCTGATCTCACCACCTCGTCATGGCTGTGGGGCGGCGATCCTGCAGCCATTGCGGAGACGATCCGCGTCGGTATCAATTCGACGCATCCGGACACGCGCGTCTCGCAGATGCCCGCATTCGGTCACGACCAGATGATTCCGTCGGCCGATGTCGACAACGTCGTCGCATATGTGCAGACCTTGTCCGCCCCCTCTACCGCGAAAGACGCAAAACCGGGGCAGATCGAGGCTGGCAAGACCGTATTCGCGGCGACCTGCGCCGCCTGTCACGGCGACGACGGCAAGGGCAAGACCGATCTCGGAGCGCCCAACCTGACCGACAAGTCCTGGATTTATGGCGGCGACAGGCAATCCATTCTCAACACTGTCTGGAGCGGCCGGCAGGGCCGCATGCCAACGTGGGAAAGCCGCCTGACACCGCTCGACCGTAAAATTCTTGCGCTTTACCTTTTCGACCAACGAGCGACCGGCCAATGATGGACGCTGCAACATCCCCTGCCCGGCTGAGGTTGAAGCCATTCATCATGCTGGTGACTGGGCTCGGCCTTATTCTGCTTGTCGGTGCGAATGCGCACCTGCTTTATGTCGCTGTAACCTCGCAGCCGGAGTGCGTCGATCACGTGCGTCGTGGTGAGGCGAGCGAAGGAAATAACAGCTTCAGCGCGGCGAAGTCGTCCTGTTCGCCAAAAGCCGCGAAGCCAACCAAACTATCGGCGGAGTAACTTCGCATGACCATGATCCCGAGCCTTGTGCCACCACTTCCGGTCAAGAACCGCTGGAATCGGTCACTGGCTCCATCCGACGCTTTCACATGGCTGGCGGCTGGCTGGCGTGATCTCGCCGTGCAACCGGCCTCGAGCCTTGCATATGGCTTGATGATATTTCTGGTATCGCTCGCAATCGTTATCGGGTTATTCCGGTTTGGATGGGACTACATCCTGTTTCCGGCTTTCGCCGGGTTCATGGTTGTCGGTCCGATTCTCGCCGTCGGCCTGTATGAGAAGAGCCGGCGGCTGGCCGCCGGCTTGCCGGTAAGCCTCACGCGGATGATTTTCGTCAAGCCGAAGTCCGGCGGGCAAATCCTGTTCGCGGGGGTGCTGCTGTGTCTGCTGATGATCACCTGGATGCGCGCCGCAGTCATCGTCTATGCATTGTTCTTCGGTCTGGTGCCGTTTCCCGGCCTCAGTCATATCGCTCCGATGCTGTTCACCACGCCCACCGGTTGGGCGATGCTTGTCGTCGGCAGTGCCATCGGGGGACTGTTCGCGGCCTTCTCGTTTGCAATCAGCGCATTCTCTATTCCGATGCTTCTGAACGAACGCGTCGATGCGTTGACAGCCATGGGAACGAGCACAGCACTTGTCTGGAACAACCTGCCGGTGATGCTGACATGGGGCGCTCTTGTCCTCGCTTTGTTTCTTCTTTGCCTGGCCACCGGGCTTGTCGGACTGATCGTGGTGTTTCCTGTGCTCGGGCACGGCACCTGGCACGCCTATCGAGCCGTTTCAGCAGAAGCATCGTAAAGCATAGCCGCCGCGAAGGCCGCGCTACGGCGCGGAGATGGAGTAGCCGATGAGTTGCTGCGCACCCGGCGCCGAACTCGCTCTTGCGATAACCAATCCGCATATCGCGGATGACGAACTGCTGCTTGCCAGCCATGTTGTCAGCGACGGAATTCGCCAGACAGATCTGTCCATACCTTCGATTCATTGCGGCGGCTGCATCCAGAAGATCGAGACAGCGCTTTGTGTGCTTCCCGGCGTCGAGCAGGCGCGCGTCAATCTGTCGACGAAACGGGTCTCGATCCGCTGGGAAACCGACAAGCCGCCACCGCCCTTCATCGAGACGCTGGAGAGGATTGGCTATCACGCTCATCTCAACGATCTCGACGCGGATGGCAAGGATGAGACGCTGACGGAGCTGATACGCGCGCTTGCGGTGTCCGGATTCGCAGCCAGCAACATCATGGGACTATCGATCGCGATCTGGGTCGGCGCGGAGCCGGATACCCGCATCATGTTTCATTGGCTGTCCGCGTTGATCGCCTGTCCTGCATTAATTTATTCGGGCCATGTATTTTTCCAGTCCGCCTGGAGCGCGTTGCGTCATGGCCAGACCAATATGGACGTCCCAATTTCCATCGGCGTGCTGCTCGCATTTGGAATGAGCCTCTATGAGACGATCACCCATGGTGTTCATGCCTACTTCGATGCATCCATCTCGCTGCTGTTCTTTCTGCTAATCGGCCGGACGCTCGATCACATGATGCGAGAGCGTGCTCGTGATGCCGTCAACGGGCTTGCTCGCCTTGCCTCGCGCGGAGCGCTTGTCGTTCACGACGACGGCGCGCATACCTATCTGCCCGTCGGCGAAATCCAGCAAGGCATGATCCTCATCCTGCCTGCGGGCGAACGCGTGCCGGTCGATGCTAAAGTGATCAAGGGAACATCGGACATCGATTGCGCCATCGTTACCGGAGAGAGCCGGCCGCAACCGGCCGTTGCAGGCGCAATGCTTTCAGCCGGAACGCTGAACCTGACGGGACCTCTGACCATTGTCGCCACCGCGGCTGCGAAGGACTCATTCCTCGCGGAAATGGTACGAATGATGGAAGCTGCCGAAGCAGGCCGCTCCGTGTATCGCCGTATCGCCGACCGCGCGTCGCGGCTCTACGCCCCCGTCGTGCATCTCACCGCTTTGCTGACACTCATCGGCTGGATGATCGCCACCGGCGATGCACACCGGGCGATAACCATCGCGATTGCAGTTCTGATCATTACGTGTCCATGCGCGCTTGGTCTTGCCGTTCCCATGGTACAGGTCGTTGCGGCTCGCCGGCTGTTCGAACACGGCATCATGATCAAGGACGGCGGTGCGCTGGAGCGCATGGCCGAGATCGACACCGTGGTTTTCGACAAGACCGGCACACTGACCCTCGATCGCATGAAACTCGCCAATGGCGAGTCCGTCGATCCAGCTACGCTTGCTATCGCAACGTCGATCGCATCACACTCCCGTCACCCCTATTCACGCGCCATCGCCGCGGCCGGTCGAGACAGCGGTGTTGCGCCATTGGCTGTGACCGGGATTTCCGAAATTCCGGGAGCTGGTCTTGAAGCCCGCATTGGTGAAACACAGTACCGGCTGGGCAGACCCGATTGGGCCCTGACTGATGGATCTGAGCACGACTCGTCCTCCGGTGTCGTATTATCGGAAAACGGACGGCTGCGAGGCGCATTCCATTTCGATAGCGATTTGCGGCCGGACGCTTGCCAGAGCGTTGCGGAGATTTTGTCCCAGGGACACCGCGTCGAGATCATGTCAGGAGATCGCGACGAACCTGTGCGCCACCTCGCCGCTACGCTCGACGTCGCCTATCTCGCCGGCGTTTCACCTGGTGGCAAGACGGATCACATAGCAGTGCTGACGGCTTCAGGACGGCGCGTGCTGATGATTGGCGACGGCCTCAATGACACACCAGCATTGGCCGCCGCCCACGCCTCCATGGCGCCGGCTTCCGCGGCCGACGTAAGCCGCAATACCGCCGATCTGGTGTTCCTGCACGAAAGCCTGACTGCGGTGCCTCTGGCAATCGGCGTTGCACGCCGTGCAGGAGACTTGGTGCGTCAAAACCTCGCTCTCGCAATCGGCTATAATGTGATTGCCGTGCCGATTGCTATTCTCGGCCATGTCACGCCGCTGATTGCCGCCGTGGCGATGTCGGCTTCCTCACTGATTGTGATCGCCAACGCCCTGCGTCTGACGGGTTCACGCCCTGACAAAAAGCTGCGCGCGGATAGTCCCGTCGCCAGCCACTTGTATGCGCTTCGGGTGGAGGAGGCGCGATGACTGATTTCTTCTACCTGATTCCGATCGCGCTCGCACTTGGAGCCGCAGCACTCGGAGCTTTCATGTGGTCGCTCAGAAGCGGGCAATATGATGATCTTGCCGGAGCGGCCGAACGTATTCTGTTTGACGAACAGAATGGCCCGGGAAAGGCCACCCCGCCTCCACGAATCGAACACGTGGACCGCGCCGGCAATTGACTGGACAATTCCCGTTCAATCACCTGCCGCACGATTTTGCTGGCGCCCCGTGATGTTCGAAAATAGTCGCCAGCGCTTCGTTCCAAGCGGACCCAAGCTAATCAGCTCGCTTTCAGCTTTGAAGCGACTACAGTTCTCGGACGTTTCACGGGGCGTGAGTGGTCGCGCGTGGCAACGCGCTTCACCTTCTTCACGTCGGCCCTTTTCACGTCGCCCTTCTTCACCTCTATTTTCTTTGTCCTCTTCACGTCCGATGCCGCCTGTTTGGTGCCGTGGCTGTGTCTTGCAAATTCCTCGCCATCGACCGGCGCGACATGCGGCGGGTCCCTGCCGAGATACGGGCGCCCGATGCCAAACCCCCTCCCGTTCGCATCAACCCACTTCCAGAGTTTGTCGGAGGAAGCCCATCGCTGATTGCGCGTCCCGCCGTCGACACTCACCACATCGGCCGCGAGCCCATGCCCATAACCGCCGCGCAAGCTGCCGCCATGATACGACCTGTTGCTCGCCGCCTTAAGGCCGCTTGCGATCGACTGACGGTAGTCGTCACGGAATCCGCTGGTGATGCCGGGTGAAAGACCCGCGGCCTCCGCCGCGTGAAGCATATGAAACAATTTCAGCTTGAAGCTCCGGTCCATCCCGCCGATCACATAGTCCTGCATGGACATGCGGACTCGTTCCGCCGCCTTCGGGTCCTTCCATCCGAAATCCTGATCGACCAGCTTGGTGAACGTTCTGGTCACGGTCACCATCTTGCCTCTGCGCTTTAAGGTAACACTCCTCCGTTCGGGCACCTTAATGGTGTCTTCCTTGAGCGTCCTCTCATAGAGAGCCCACAGATATCGATCGACGCATATTTCCATCACCAGGCACTCGTCGACAATTTCTATGGAGTTCACAGCCTTGTTTGGTTCGCCGATTTGGACGTCCAACGGATCCACGCTCGCGAGTTGCACAGGCGCTGGTGGCGTTAGCGGCACATCCGGCGAATTGATCGAGGCAGCTTTGGCAACCAAGATCTGCCTGTCCAAAGCGATGAGTGCTTCGGCAACTGCGTCTGCAAGTTCGCCCATCGCGGCATCGGTTTGGGCAGGATCGTCATTGAGCACTGAGCGTGGCTGTGATCTACTGGCGGGCTGGTATTCCGTGGAGTGAGAGCTGATATCCTCGCGCGGAGCGGCGACGGCTGTTTGGGGTGCTTCTGACCCCGTCGCCAGCAGGCCGACAATCCCGGTCGCAAAAACGGCGGATCGCAGCACAGGGGTTTGCACTGAAGGTCGCTGCAGGTTCATCATTCCAGCCTCATCGGAACCGGACTGCACAGCCAAACATGCGGACGCCCTTGATTGTTCGAGCAAGGTTATGGCCACGCAATGGCCTAACCGGGCGGGCCCTACCCTTTTCCCGGGAGTGTTGCCTGTAAGCAACGGCGTCGGATGGCAGGCCTGCGAGCGCTCGCCGTCCGTTTTGCGCCAACTTCAACGGCGAGCATGCTTGTTTCTCACGAGTCGGATATGTGAGGTTGGTCACGGCAGCAGACACGCGCTGCAACGGGGAATGGAATGGTGGATCGATTGACGTCGGCGAAATCCACTATGGCGATGCGTCGTTGGGGATCATCCGCCGTAGTGATGTTTGCAGCAATAGCCGCACTGATGCCCCCGACTGCCGACGCCGCAGCGAAACCGGCACGCCGCGCGCAACCTGCCGAGACCGCAGCGCCGCGCGAGGCAGGCGAGCCGATCATGGCAATCGTATCGATCAAGAGCCAGCAGGTTACGATCTATGACGCCGAGGGCTGGATCCTGCGCGCGCCTGTGTCGACCGGCGTCAAGGAGCGCGAAACGCCCGCTGGCGTCTTCGCCATCGTCCAGAAAAACAAGGACCACCGCTCGAATATGTACGACGATGCCTCGATGCCGAACATGCAGCGCATCACCTGGAACGGCCTCGCATTGCACGGCGGACCGTTGCCCGGCTATGCGGCCTCGCACGGCTGCGTGCGGATGCCTTTCGGTTTTGCTGAGAAGCTGTTCGACATGACCCGAATCGGAATGCGGGTGATCATTTCGCCGGACGATGCGGCCCCAGCCGACTTTTCTCATCCGTCGCTATCGCTATTCGTGCCGAACGCGGAGGTCATCGCGGCTGCTCCGGCAAAGTCCCAGACGCTTTCACGCGAGGCCGCGGACGCCGCCATGGCGGCCGAGGAGGCCAAGAAGACTGCCGCCACAGCCGCCCGAGAATCCGCTCTGCTCGCAACGTCTCTGCGCAAGCTCGAATGGCTCAAGGCGCGGGCCGACGCCGAGGTTGTGTCCGCCGATAAAGCCGTGGCCACCGCCAAGACCGATCAAGCCAGGGCGAAGGCCGAGGAGCGCCAACAGAAGGCTGCCGCCAAGGCAGCGGAACTGGCGGCCCGGTTCGACGCCGACAACGCGAACGCCTCATCGAAGCTCGATGCAGCCAGCGCCGCGAAGGAAGCCGCCAAGACGGCTCAGACAAAGAAAGCCGACACGGCGAAAGCGGCGCTGGATGCAAAGCTCGCTGTCGAGCCGGTCTCGATCTACATCAGCCGCGCGACGCGGACTCTTTATGTCCGGCGTAATACGCACAAGCCGGCGCCGGACGGCGGCGGCGAAGTGTTCGATGCGAGCATCGAAGTTCCAATCGCGATCCGCGATCCCGGCAAACCGTTCGGCACGCACGTATTCACGGCAGTGGCGCGCAACGACGCAGGTCTGCGCTGGACGGCCGTCTCCATCGACAACAGCGATGGCGCAAAAAACGCACTCGACCGCATCACCATCCCGAAGGAAATTTTGGACCGCATTGCGCCGACCGCATTGCCGCGATCCTCGATCGTCATTTCAGACGAGCCGCTGAGCGAAGAAACCAACTATCGAACCGAATTTGTCGTCGTGCTGAGCGACCAGCCTCAAGGTGGCTTCATCACGCGCAAGCCAAGCGAGGTTCTGATGGCGGACGACAACGGCTGGGGCAGCGGCCGGCAGGACGACGGCGGCTTCGACGCCTTCTTTCAGCGCAATCCGAATCCGCCACCGCGCCGGGGCGGCGGCCAGTTCTACGTTCCGATGCAACGAGGCTGGTGGTAAGACGCGGCCCGGCGCGCGTTAACCTGGCTGTCCGACGTTGCGCCGGGACCGAAGGCATCTCTCAATGCGCTCTCAACCTATTGATATGGTTGGTGGGCCCGGCAGGACTCGAACCTGCAACCAGACCGTTATGAGCGGTCGGCTCTAACCATTGAGCTACAGGCCCCGCCGGCTCGTTCCGAGCAACGGTGCAACCTCCCATACAATGACCGCAGCAAGCGGGCAACCTCACGCCACCTCGCCCGCCAGCTCATCGATCGCATTGTACGCCTGATCCAGATCGCTCGCCGTGGTGCTATAGGGCGGCATCAGATAAACCGTGTTGCCGAGCGGCCGTATCAGCAGGCCGCGCGCGAGAAATCCGCGATAAAGCCGCGGGCCGATGTCGGCCAGATAGCCGGCATCTTTCGCCACGATGTCGAGCGCGGCGATGGTTCCGATCTGGCGGACGTCCGCGAAACGCCGGTCGCCGCGAAACCGCGCGAGCCGCTCTTTATGCATCGCCGCAAGCGAATTGATGCGGTCCATCACCGGCTCGCGCTGCCAGATTTCCAGATTGGCCAGCGCGGCTGCGCAGGCAATCGGGTTCGCGGTGTACGAGCTGGAATGGAAGAACGTCTTGCTGCGGTCCGTGGAATAATGTGCGTCGAAAATCCCGGCCCGGCACAGGGTCACCGCCAGCGGCACCGATCCGCCGGTCAGTCCCTTCGAATAGCAAGCGATATCGGGCGCAATACCGGCCTGCTCGCATGCGAACAGCGTGCCGGTCCGCCCCCATCCGGTCATGACTTCGTCCGCGATGAACAGCACGTTGTGCACCTCGCACACGCGTTTCATCTCCGCCAGAACCGCCGGCGGATAGATCAGCATGCCGCCCGCACCGAGAATGAGCGGCTCGACAATCAACGCTGCGACGTCGCCGCGTTTGCATGCCGCATCCAGCGCGTCGAACGTCGCCTGTTCGCGACCGGATACAGGGAACGGAATTCGTTCGACGTCAAACAGCAGCGGATCGTATGGCGCGTTGAACACGCCGCGTTCCCCCACCGACATGCCGCCAATGGTGTCACCGTGATAGGCGCCTTCTAGCGCGAGGATGCGGCTGCGTTTGGCGCCGAGATGACGCCAGTAGCCCAATGCCATCTTGAGCGCCACTTCGACCGAGGTCGATCCGCTGTCGGAGAAGAAGACATATTCAAGCTCCGGCGGCGTGATCGCAACCAGATGCCGGGCGAGTTTCTCCGCCGGCTCGTGTGTGAAGCCCGCGAAGATGACCTGATCGAGCTTGTCGACCTGATCCTTGATCGCCTGCACGATGCGAGGATGACGGTGGCCGTGGGTCACCACCCACCAGGACGATATCGCGTCGAAGATGCGGCGACCGTCGGCGGCCTCCAGCCATGCCCCCTCGCCTCGCGCGATCAGCGTTGGGTCGGGTTGAACGGCATGCTGCGTGAACGGATGCCACACCGGTGATCTGGATGTCATCAGGTCACGTCCTTCAGAAAGTCGCCGGCGGTGAAGTGCTGCGCGAATGCCGTACGCAGCGTCTCACGTGTAAGCGAAGCGAGATGTGGCAGCCTGCCAAGACGTTTCACTTGCCCCATGCTGGCGATCACTGTTTCCGACTCCCGATTTTCATCGCCAATGAATGCGATGCCGAGTATCGGAATGTCGCGCGCGCGCAACGCTTCGATCGACAACAAGCTGTGATTGATGGTCCCGAGCGTCGTGCGTGCGCACAGCACGACCGGTGCGCGCCACCGCGCCATGACATCTATGTATGTCAGGTTCTCAGTCAGCGGCACCATCAAACCGCCCGCCCCTTCGATCACCAGCGGCCGGTCGACTTCCGGCAAGGCAAGCGCGCCCGGATCGATGGTGACGCCATCAAGTCTCGCAGCAAGATGCGGCGAGGCCGGCGTCTTCAGCCGATAGGCCTCGCGCAGCACGCGCTCAGCAGAAAGGCCCGACAGCCGCTGGACAGCATCGCGATCGGTTTCCTCCTCGATGCCAGCCTGAACCGGCTTCCAGTAAAAAGCATCGAGAGCACCGGCGAGGGCCGCGGAAAACACCGTCTTTCCAATTCCGGTATCGGTGCCGGTGACGACAATACGGGTGCTCATGCCGCTTTCCGCATATCTTCGGCCAGAGCCTCGAACAGCGACGCAACCGTGGCTTCATCGACATTCAGCGTCAGCGCGATCCGCAGCCGTGCCGTCCCCTCCGGAACAGTGGGCGGGCGAATGGCGCGAATATCGAAGCCGCGTTGTTGCAGAGACGCCGCAACGGCGACTGCAGCACGATCCGCACCGATGATCACAGGAAGAATTTGCGAACCAGATGGCGTGACATTGCAACGGCGGAAGAGTTCGTCGCCCGCAAACCGGACCAGCCGCGCAAGCCGCTCGCGGCGCTCCGGGTTGGTTCGGGAAACATGAATTGCGGCACGCGTGATCGCGGCCACCAGCGGCGACGGCGCAGTGGCGAAAATGAAAGGACGCGCGCGGTTGACAAGAAAATCGCGAATCGTGCGCGGCGCAAGGATGAAGCCGCCGACGGTGCCGAGCGCCTTTCCGCAGGTGTGCAGGGTGATAACGTTGTCGCGACCCTCGAATGCCGCGGCAAGTCCCCGTCCCTGCGGACCGAGCACGCCGGTTGCATGTGCTTCATCGACGACAAGCATCCCGTCATGACGATCGGCGACAGCCAGAAGTCCGGCGATGTCCGGGCTGTCGCCATCCATGCTGTAGAGGCTTTCGGCCGAGATCCATGGCCGGCCTTTGCCGCCGACCGCGCGCCAGCGGACGATTGCAGCATCGAATGCATCGACATTGTTGTGCGGAATACTCACGGCCTCGGCGCGTCCGCGCCGCATCCCTTCATGGACGCTTGCGTGGATCAGTTCGTCATGGACGACAAGATCGCCCTGCTGCGGCAGCGTCGAAAAGATCGTGAAGTTCGCGACATAACCGCCGCCGAAATAGAGCGCTGTCTCCGCGCCGAAATAGGAAGCGGCCTCGTTTTCGAGAGCTTCGTGCTCGTCGTGATTTCCGCGCAGCAGCCGCGAGCCGCCGGAGCCGACCGGAACGCCCCGCGCAATCGCCTCGGCTGCGGCGCGCTTCAGTTCATCTGACTCTGCGAGACCCAGATAATCGTTCGATGTGAAATCAATTCCCGCTCGGCTGCGAAGTGACCTCAGCCGGCCCTTGCCTGCGAGGTCGCGCAAATCGGCTTCGAACTTCTCATGCATGCATCAAATCCCGTCTGCAACGATGGAGGTTGGATGCGGGCACATGCCGCAAGTTTACAGCTTTTGATTCTTTTCATTGACGAGAACCACGCGCGGCTGATGCTGCCGTGCCTCGGCTTCATCGAAATTTGCATAAGCGACGATGATCACCTTGTCGCCCATCATCGCCAGCCGCGCGGCGGCGCCATTCAAGCCGATAATGCCCGAGCCCGCTGGCGCTTCGATCACATAGGTCGAGAAACGCGCGCCGGTGTCTATATTATAGATGTCGACCCGTTCATTGACCAGAAAACCGGCGGCGTCGATCAGGGTGCGATCGATCGAAATCGAGCCCTCGTAGTGCAAATCCGCTTCGGTCACCCGCGCGCGGTGGATCTTGCCCTTCATCATGGTGACTTGCATCGGCCTGCCCTGGTTCCGGCGCGGACGCCTCGCGCGCAAGTCCGTTAGGACGGGCGCTGGCCGGGGTCAAGACTTTAGGGGCAGATGGCTGTCAGGCAAAAGCCATGCGCCGGCGGGCGCGCAACAGCAGTGTCACGACAATGGCGATGTTCAATGCATTCCAGCCAACGCCATTCAGGAACGCGGCGGCGTAGGATCCGGTCGCGTCGAAAATCACGCCGGAAATCCAGCCGCCGAACGACATGCCGATAACCGATGCGAAGATGACGATACCGACGCGGGTTGCGGCCACGCTGGAGGGCATCGATTCCCGGATAATGATGGCGTAGCTCGGCACGATGCCGCCCTGAAACAGGCCGAACATCGCGGAGATAATGTACAGCGACGTCAGCCCGTCGAAAAACAGATAGAACATCAGCGCGACGCCCTGCGCGATCGAGCCGACCAGCAGTGTGCGTAACCCGCCGATACGGTCGGCCAGGAAACCGGAGCCGATCCGGCTGACGATTCCGAAGGCGAGCATCAATGACAGCATCTCGGCGCCGCGCGCCACGCCATAACCAAGATCGCCGCAATAGGCGACGATATGAACCTGCGGCATCGACATTGCCACGCAGCAGGCGATAGCCGCGATGCCAAGCACGGCGGTGAGCGCATTGGTGCCGATCTGCAGATCGACGCGCGGCGGCGGCGCATCTGCGTGCGAGCGCACGGTTTCACTGCCGATCTGCCAGCGCAGAACTGCGACGACGATCGCCATAACGATCGTACAGCCGATTCCAATCGCTATATGTGTGGCGCGCCATCCTGCATAGGCCGTGCCGCGTTCGACAACAGTGGGCCAGAATGTGCCTGCGATGTAGTTTCCGCTGGCGGCGATGGTGACGGCCAGCCCGCGGTGGCGATCGAACCAGTGCGATGCCTCGGTCATCAGTGGCCCGAAGGTCGCGGCGGCGCCGAGCCCGATCAGGAAGTGCATCAGGTTGAATTGCCACAGCGCTGCCGCATAGCCGGCACCGACATAGCCCAACAGCATGGCGACGATACCGATTGCGATCGCAGGCACAATGCCAAAGCGGTCCGACAGCTTGCCCATTGCCACACCACCGAGGCCAAACCCGAGCATGGTGCAGGTGAAAGCCAGCGACGCCGCACCCCGGGTCGCGCCGAAGTCGGCCTGGACGATGGGGATGACCACCACCACCGACCACATGCCGACGCTGCCGATCGAGCCGATAATGAGGGCAATACCCAGCCGTACCCACGCAGCGCGTGAGTCCGGCGTGAAACCCGCTGGATGAGAGGCAGAATCGATGGAAACCGGCACGGACGCAACTTCGTCGGCCTTATGCTGTCGGTCAAGTCATTCTCCGAATGTGGGTTATGCGAGAATAACATCCTCCCGCACACGACATTTTCGGCCGTCGGCTTTCCCGTTAACTCTTTACTAACCATAAACTGGGCAAATTTTGCCGGGTGAAGTCGAGTGTCGTCGGGTCGCTGAACGGGGGAAATGCCCGTGGATGCCAGTGCGGTGCCTCACTTTAGGAACGGTGGCCCTTCGGCCGCCGCTCAAACCTTTGGGGCTCGCGAGCGACATACGCGGGGGGAAGCGGCGACAATGGTTGATGTAACAGCGGGCCAGGGCAGTGCAGCAACCGGCTCCGGATTTCCGAGTTTCAGCGACATCGGCACAATGCTCCGGCGCGGCGACCTCGCGCTCGCCTTCGGTGTTCTCACCATTCTCGTGGTTCTCATCCTGCCGCTGCCGGCGGTGGTGCTGGACCTGTTTCTGGCGATCTCGATCACGCTCTCGATCCTGATCCTGATGACCGCATTGTTCATTCAGACGCCGCTGGAATTCTCGGCGTTTCCGACGATCCTGCTGATCTCGACCATGCTGCGGCTGTCGCTCAATCTTGCCTCCACGCGCCTGATCCTGTCACACGGCCATGAAGGCACCGCCGCCGCCGGACACGTCATCGAGGCGTTCGGCAACTTCGTGATGGGTGGCAATTTCGTCATTGGCATCATCGTTTTCACGATCCTTGTGATTGTGAACTTCGTCGTCATCACCAAGGGTTCGGGCCGCATCGCCGAAGTGGCGGCGCGCTTCCACCTCGACTCGATGCCGGGCAAGCAGATGGCGATCGACGCCGACCTCTCCGCCGGCCTGATCGACGAGAAAGTGGCCAAGCAGCGCCGCAAGGAGCTTGAGGACGAAAGCGGGTTCTTCGGCGCCATGGACGGCGCCTCCAAGTTCGTGCGCGGCGATGCCATCGCCGGCCTGCTCGTGGTGTTCATCAACGTGATCGGCGGCATCATCATTGGCGTCGCACAGCAAGGCATGGGCTTTGCGGATGCCGCGCGCACCTACACGCTGCTGACCGTGGGCGACGGCCTCGTCACGCAGGTCCCCGCGCTGATCGTCTCGACCGCCGCCGGCTTGCTGGTATCGAAAGCGGGCGTGACCGGCGCCGCCGACAAGGCGATGATGAAGCAGTTGTCGGGTTATCCGCAGGCGCTCGGCATGTCGTCCGGCGTGATGCTGGTGCTGGCGATGCTGCCCGGCATTCCAATGCTGCCGTTTCTCGCGCTGGGCGGCGGCGCGGGCTGGCTGGCCTGGAACGCACGCACGCGCAATCGCGCGCTCAAGGTCGAGGAAGCCCGCGAAGTTGCCGCGCCAGCCGCGGCCGCTGCGGCCGCAGCCGCCGCCGAAGAACCGATCTCCAGTGCGTTGAAGATCGACGACCTCAAGATTGAGCTTGGTTACGCGCTGCTGCCACTGGTCAACGGACCGGACGGCACCGACCGCCTCACCGACCAGATCAAAGCGCTGCGCCGCTCGCTCGCGACCGAGATGGGCTTCGTGATGCCGGCCGTCCGTATTCTGGACAACGTGCAGCTCGAGGCGAACACCTACGTCATCAAGATCAAGGAAGTCGACGCCGGTACCGGCCGAATCTGGGCGAACCAGTTCATGGTGATGGACCCCTCCGGCAATCAGGTCACCATTCCAGGCACCCACACCACCGAGCCGACATTCGGGTTGCCTGCGACCTGGGTCGATGCCTCACTTAAGGAGGAAGCCTCGCTGAAGGGCTACACGGTGGTTGATTCCGCGACCGTTCTGTCCACGCACCTCACTGAACTGCTCAAGGGCAATATGTCTGACCTGTTGTCCTATGGCGAGGTGCAGAAGCTCCTGCGCGACCTGCCCAAGGAACAGGGGGAACTGGTCAAGGATATTGTCCCGAACCAGATCACGGTCTCCGGGATTCAGCGCGTCCTGCAACTGCTGCTGGCCGAACGTATTTCGATCCGCGACCTCTCCACCATTCTTGAAGGCATCGCCGATGCACTCGCCTTCTCGCGCAACCCGTCGACGCTGGCCGAACATGTGCGAAGCCGTCTGGCGCGGCAGATCTGCGCGCAGAATACCTCGATGAACGGCTACCTGCCGCTGATTGCGCTGAGCGCCAAGTGGGAGCAGGCGTTCGCGGAATCACTGATCGGCACGGGCGACGAACGCAGCCTCGCGATGCAGCCGTCAAAACTGTCGGAGTTCATGACCGCGGTGCGCGACCGTTTCGAGCAGGCAGCCCGTGAAGGCGAAGCGCCGGTGCTGGTGACGTCGGCCGCAATCCGGCCATTCGTGCGCTCGCTGGTGGAACGTTTCCGGGCCCAGACGACTGTCTTGTCACAGGCGGAAATCCACCCCCGGGCGCGCCTGAAAACGGTCGGAAGCATCTAGTCAGGCGCTGGATTTCGTAAAAGCGTCTGCGGCAAATTGGTCACAGACAAGTTTTTCATGAAAATTTGGAAATCTTCACAGATCAGCGCCGCCCGATCAAACACACTAAGCATTTGAAAATACTTCAATATTTTTGAGTGGTTTACGGACCTCTCGGAAGTTCAAGACATTTCACTCGTTTGTGATCGGTGCTTGGAAACGAATCCCTGCCAATTACGTTGATTAGAGCGTGGGGTTGAACCCACGGGCATGCGGGCGAGACAAACGTTCGACTGCATGAAAAGGCGGCGGGAGGTTTGTATGAACCATTCGTTTTACAGCGCGGACCGTATGACTCATTTGAAGATCGTCGTTGTGGCGCTCGTCGCCGCAATCGGTGTTGCTGGTCTCGGAATCTCTGCTCGCCTTTCGGATAACGGCCTTACCCAGACGGCTAAGATTACAGGTCCGGCCGTGAAGGCCAACAAAGCCGTTGTCATAACCAGTTCGGAGCAGTCGGCGATCCGCTAACGAATTCACCAATTCACAAGGCTCTCTTCCCCGCCCCCCGAAGTCGCCTTGTGAAGCTCAGAAGACCCCAAGTCTGAGAACAGAAAACGCCCGCTCCCCACGGGCGTTTTTTGTTGCGCGCATTTCAGGACATCAGCGCGGCTGCGCAGGAAGCGCCGGCACACTTTCGATCAGCTTGCCGGTGTAGACGATCGGCCCCGTGGCAACGCCGGTGGGCGATCCGCCTTCCGGCTCAATGGTCACGGCATAGGTGGCCTTGTTGATCGTCTCGTTATCGTAGGCCGCCAGTCCGGGGCGGATTGTGAAATCGCTACCACCTATCACACCGAGCGAACGCGGACGTTGCAGCTTGTCCGAGACCAGCCAAAGCTCATAGCTTTTGCCCGGCTCCGGCGCAGCGCTAACCTTGCGCACGGTGAAGTTCTTCGTCGCCGTATCGACAGTGAGAATGAAAGCCGGAGCGGCAGCGTTCTGCTGGAGCACAGCGACAAACTGCGCCGCCGGCGCAGGTGGCTGCGCGGGCGCCGCAACTTCAACGACCTTGATCTGCGGCTTGACCCGCAGTTGCTCCGGCAGCAGTTCAGGGCGATTGGCCTGAAGCGCAATCACAGCGGCAAGCGATGCTGCAACCGCCGTCATGACCCAGCCGAACGCCGAACCGCCGCGCGTCCGCGCGGGCAATGGAACGACATTGGAAGGCGCCGCCACCGGCTCGGGGATTATGTCGGATGCCGCCGCGGCCGCAATCGCAGCGGTGTCCGCCGATGCATCGGGTGATCCCGCAACCGCAACAGTTCGCTCGGGCTCGCCCGCCTGCTCGGCAATCGTGGGCATCTGCTCCGGCTGTGGAGCGGCGACCGGCTCTTCCGGCTTCGGCTCTTCAACCGGCTCCGGCTGAGGTCCGACCAGGCCCAGCGCTGCGCTGATGTTGTCCCACAGATGCGCCGGCGGCTCGATCGGCGCAACCATCTGGTGCAGGGGACTAAGCTTGCGATCCCACGCATCGACCACTTCCATGAAGCCGTGATCGACGATCATCATGGTCTCGACAAGCGCGCGCTCGTCGGCACTCAGAGTGCCGAGCGCATATTCCGCCGCGAGCGCGATATGGTCTTCGCTGTAGTTCATCTCATCCCAAACCAAGGCATCCGCGAATTTCGATCATGCTGCGCCGTAACCAGGTCTTGACCGTGTTCAGCGGCGTGTTGAATTTTTCCGACAACTGTTCGCGGCTCCAACCGTTGTAGTAAGCCAGCAGCACCATTTTCTGGCGCTCCGGATCGAGTTGCCCGACACACTCCAGAATCCGCTTCAACTCCTCGGTCATTTCACGCCGCGCCAGCGGATCGGGAATATCCGACGCGACCTCCATGGCCACCGGTTCGTCTTCGATCGACGCCTCGCTGCGTTTACGCACGACATCGATAGCCCGGTTGCGGGCGATTGAAACCATCCAGGTAATCGGAGAAGCCAACGAGGGGTTGAACTGGCCCGCACTGTGCCAGATCTTGACGTAGGCTTCCTGGACCACCTCCTCGGCAAGATCCTGACGCCTCAATATACGGAGCACCACGCCAAAGAGTTTCGCCCGTGTGGCGGCATAAAGGCGCTCAAATGCCGCCTCGTCCCCCTTCGCAACCGATGCGAGCAGCCAGATCAACTCAGCCGGCGTCAGCATTAAACTTCCTCAAAAAAAACGTCGCTCTATGGTACCGAGTCGGAAATCGAAGCCGCCTCGCCGTCTCGTATCACATCTTGCCCGTATCCGGTCCAGCTTCCCGCTCGGCCTCAAGGCGCGAAAAAGCAAAACCCGGACCTTCCGGCCCGGGTCTCATATCACGGAAACATCTCGCAAAAACCAGCCCTGTGAGTTCAGGCACGGGACCTGCGGCAATGAGGCAGTTTCACCAAGGTGGACGGGTTACGGCAACCGCCGGGCGCACGCCAGACCTCAGGCCATCGCCCCGATCCGCGAACGCATCAAGCCGATGCTGTCGAGATCGGCCTGTTCACGAGCGCTTTCCTCGGCGCGCTCACGCGCCTGATCGCGCTCATCGAGCAGTTCGACCTTCTTGAGCTCTTCAAACGCCTCGCCCAGCACGGCCTTGGCATCTTCAAGCTGAACCCGCAGTTCGTCCGCGGAACGGGTCAGATTTTCCCGGCGCTGAATGGCTGCCTTGGCGTAGGTGGGATAGGCGAAGTGCGTGGGATCATTAATGCCAGCGCGGTCCTGCTCATGCTGGATTTCGCGCTCCAGGTCGACCGACATGCGCTGGAAGTCGGCGATCATGCCTTCGATCTGCGCAACCCTTCGGCGCTTTTCGTCGACCTGAAATTTCTTCAGGCGGATCAGCGTTTCACGTGACTTCATCGACTCGTACTCCCCAGAAGTCCCAACCACAAAGCGGGACGGAACCGGCATCCCCCCAAGGGCCCCTCCGGTCAAACACAGATGGCGGGATCATGGCGCGACAAAGTTAGCGTTCCGTTTCCAAGGTTTGCAGGATTTGCTCCAATCGCCTGTATCCTTCGCCGATCCCTGTGGACTCATCCTTGGCCTGGCGCAGGAAGGTTTCGAGCGGCTCGTGCAGCCGGATGGCTTCATCGACCTCCGGGCTCGACCCGGCGCGATAGGCCCCGAGCCGGATCAGTTCTTCCATGTCGGCATAGGTGGCCATGACCTGCCGGGCCCGGGTGACGCTCGGAAGATAGGCCGGGTCCGCGGACCGCGGCATGGTTCGGGAGACTGACTTCAGGATGTTGATCGCCGGATAGCGTCCGCGCTCGGCAATGGAGCGCTGCATAACGATATGGCCGTCGAGAATACCGCGCACAGCGTCGGCGACCGGCTCATTATGGTCATCGCCGTCCACCAGAACCGTGAAGATGCCGGTGATGGTGCCCTCGCCAAGCCCAGGCCCCGCCCGCTCCAGGAGTTTCGGCAGTTCGGTGAACACGGTCGGCGTGTAGCCTTTGGCGGTCGGCGGCTCGCCGGCGGACAGACCGATTTCACGCTGCGCCATCGCAAAGCGTGTCACCGAGTCCATCATGCACATTACGTCTTTGTCCTCGTCGCGGAAATACTCCGCGATGGCCAGGGTCAGGTAAGCCGCCTGCCGCCGCATCAAGGCCGGCTCATCCGACGTGGCCACCACCACGACCGAACGCGCCAATCCCTCTTCGCCGAGATCGTCCTGCAGGAATTCCTGCACCTCGCGGCCACGTTCGCCGATCAGCCCGATCACTGAAACGTCGGCATCCACGTTGCGCGCCAGCATCGACAGGAGCACCGACTTGCCGACGCCGGAACCTGCAAAGATGCCCAAGCGCTGGCCGCGGCAGCAGGTCAGGAATGTGTTGAGCGACCGCACGCCGAGATCGAGTGGCGGTCCCACCCGCTTGCGGGAATGCGCAGGCGGCGGCGCGTTCCGGTAGGTCATCGGCGACGGGCCTTGAATCAAGGGTCCCTTTCCGTCGATCGGCTCGCCCATCGCATTGACGACACGTCCGAGCCACGACGCCGACGGACGCACCTGGCTGGCAGCGTTGGCTATGACCGCGCGGCAACCGCGGCGGACGCCCTCCAGTCCTGCAAAGGGCATCACAACGGCATTGTTGCCGGTGAAGCCGATCACCTCGCATGGGATGAAGCGGTTGTTGCCGGTTTCGACAACGATGCGCGCACCGACCGACATCGCGTGGATCGGCCCCGAGATCTCAACCATGAGGCCGCGCACCCCGACAACTCGGCCATAAATATTGACGCCGTCGATATCGGAGATCTGTTCGGCGAGGGCCTTCATTGCGAAAACCTTAAGTTTCCGCGATTCCGGCGCTTCCCCTTAACCCCGTGTTTACCCGCATCGTTAATCATTGCGTCACTGTCTTTGATGACTGAGAGCGCTCGACCTTCAGAACAAAGGGGTGAGTCGCAGGAGTCGGTTAGGCCCGCCTCTTAATGTGGAACTTGAATGGCTAGGCTACGAAAAGCTGCTTACACGCAACATCTTAGTGCGATTCGACAAAAATTGCACGATAGAGCTTGCAGACACGAATCAGCATTTGTTAACCATATGTCGTCAGGATCCGAATCAGTTGTTCAAAGGCGTTTTTCCAGTGCCGCGAGTAGGCGGCCGGCCTGACGCCCGGAGCGGCGACTATAGGGGACTGGCATGCGCGTATTGCTGATAGAAGATGACAGCGCCACTGCGCAGTCGATCGAGCTGATGCTCAAATCCGAGAGCTTCAACGTCTACACGACGGATCTCGGAGAAGAGGGCGTCGACCTCGGAAAGCTTTATGATTACGACATCATCCTGCTCGACCTGAACCTCCCGGACATGTCCGGATATGACGTTCTCAAGCAGCTGCGTGTCTCGAAGATCAAGACACCCATTCTGATCCTCTCCGGCCTCGCCGGCATCGAGGACAAGGTCAAGGGTCTCGGCGTCGGCGCCGACGACTATATGACCAAGCCTTTCCACAAGGACGAACTGGTCGCCCGCATTCACGCGATCGTCCGCCGTTCCAAGGGACACGCCCAGTCGGTCATCCAGACCGGCGATCTGGTGGTCAATCTCGACACCAAGACCGTCGAAGTCGGCGGCCAGCGCGTCCACCTGACCGGCAAGGAATACCAGATGCTGGAGCTGCTCTCGCTCCGCAAGGGCACCACCCTCACCAAGGAGATGTTCCTCAATCATCTCTACGGCGGCATGGACGAGCCCGAACTCAAGATCATCGACGTCTTCATCTGCAAGCTGCGCAAGAAGCTCGCGAACGCTTCGGAAGGCCGTAACTTCATCGAAACCGTCTGGGGCCGTGGCTACGTGCTGCGCGAGCCACACGACGACGAAGTCCGCATTCCTGCCTGACACGGGTTGTATCGAGAGCCAGTGCGGCTCTCACCTCCCAGACTGGACCCCGCCGCAAATGGCGGGGTTTTTGTTTGGGTCAAAACGGCAGTCTCGTGAATGGTAGCCCGGAGTTTGCCTGTGCAAACGCAGTCAAGGTTGCAGCCGTCCATACCGCAGCGACAAACACAATAACGGCTACGCCAAGCGACGCGCCGAAAATGCTGGCCATCAGGATTCCAGCGAGCGGAACGGCCTGCATCATATGAGTCGCCAGAAAATGCGGTACCCGCCGGTCTCCAACGGTCAGTGACCAGCCCGTGACCGGCATTCGCGATGCATTTGCGATTTCAAGACCGTTGTGATGATCGAGAGCGCCGCCCATGCGGAACGCCGTTATCAGCGTCAAGATGCTGCCGCCTATCAACCCGATCCCGAGCCCCCATTTGACCGCCGGTGCCAAGCCCGGTTTCGGCTCGGTGACCACCGCACATCCAACCACAGCGGCGGACAATGTGATGATCACCGCACCTGCAGCCATCAGGACATACATCGCAGCGTAAAACCCATTTGAAAGATTGAAGTGCGAGGCCTGTTGCCTCGCAGCCTGAACGAGGATGTAAATCATTTCGAACGTGGTCGCGCCAACCGACGAAACGGCGACAGCGAAGAGGACCTTTCCCCATTTCGCGGAAAGATCGACTGCGCTCAGCGACAGCGCAAGCGTCGCGAAATGGATCGCGAGCGAAGCTTCGAACTTCAATGGTTTCGCCCATACGCTTTCGCGATCGATGATGCGGCCGTCGACCATGTAAAGCACCAGCGTCAAGGCGAAGAGCCCGCCAAGCGCGTAGGTCAGATTCCACCACAAGTCCTGCGTGCGACCAAGCTCTGACACGGATGCCTCCTCGCTTGACAAGAAGGTAGACACTGTCTACTTTCCGAGTCAAGCGAAAGGATGCGCGAGATGTCCCAAGACCGGCTCAAACGTCACTATGGATCGCTTGCAGTCGTCACGGGTGCGTCGGACGGAATCGGTCGCGCATTTGCGGAGAAATTAGCGGAAGCAGGTTTCGATCTTTTTCTGATTGCCCGGCGGCAAGTCGAACTGAAGCTGATCGCAGACTCGCTTCACCGGCGGCATGGAATAAATGTCGAGATCTTGCCCTTGGATTTGAGTGCTCCGACATCCGCATCTCGTTTGCTTGACGTCCTCCGCAAACGCGAGGTCGGGATATTCGTCGCGGCCGCGGGTTTCGGAACATCGGGGCAATTCATACACAATTCCGTAGATGCCGAGCTTCAGATGATCGATGTTAACTGCCGTGCAGTCGTCGAATTGACCCACGGAATCGGCATCGGAATGGCCGGGCGCGGGCGCGGCGGCATCGTTCTGTTCGGATCGCTTGTCGGCTGGCAAGGGACGCCGGCAGCCGCGACTTACGCCGCGACCAAAGCATTCATTCAAACATTCGCCGAAGGCATCGGCGACGAACTACGCGCATTCGGCGTCGATGTTTTGTCCTGTGCACCGGGTCCCGTCGATAGCGGGTTTGCTTTGCGTGCCAATATGCGGATGGGAGCCACTGACTCTCCACCGCAAATAGCAACGGAAAGCCTAGCCGCGCTCGGCCGCCGCCGAACTGTGGTTCCGGGCCGAGTTGGAAAGATGCTGACGCGCTCGCTCTCACTCTTGCCACGCCAGTCGCGTGTGGGGATCATGGGGAAAGTCATGAGGGGAATGGTAAGATCCAGTGGCCAAGGCGTCGAAAACAAGAACGGGAAATCTGCGTGAAGATTGCGTCGCTGAAGCGCTTTCGATCATTGCGACGGACGGAATCGACAAGCTCAGTCTTCGAGAAGTCGCACGGCGCCTGGGCGTGTCGCATCAGGCTCCCTACAAGCATTACGAAAGCCGGGATCATCTGCTCGCGGAAGTTCTGAAAGGCGCATACAGCCAATTCGCGAACTATCTCGATTCGCAGCTAAAAAAAGGATCGGCGAACGAGAATCATCTCCGCGAAATGGGCGAGGCTTACATCCGCTACGCGATGTCGCATCCGCTCGAATATCAATTGATGTTCAACACCGATCTGCCCGATCCATCCGGGCATCCCGATATGCTCAAACAGGCCCATCATGCGTTCGACATGTTGCGGGATGCGTTGCGAAGCCGCGCGAAAACATCTCAACGTCCGATGGCCGCGAAGGAAATCGATCACCAAGCATTATTTGTGTGGTCGACCCTGCATGGCTTCGTCAGCATCATGCGCTCCGAGGTCGCTGCTGAACTGAAAGTTGGACCCAAACAATCGGCCGCGACGGACGTTCTCTCGCACATCGGAAGAGCGATCGGGAGTCTATCCACGAAGTAAGCAGTGCGGATCCGAGATCGCTTGTCCCCGCGCGCGCTCTATCGAAGTTTCAGTTCCGCGCCAAAATCTTTGCCTGGCTCGCGCCCAATCCCGGAACCAAGGACGGCGACGACACCCGCGCGGGGTTCGGGGCATACACACCGCGAAGATCCGGGCAGGCCCGGTACGCGTCGGTCAATCCGATCACGGTTTCCGCAGCACCCAGGAAAAGGAAGCCATCAGGTTCATTGATCTTCTGCATCCGCCCGAACACGTCGATCTTGGTGGGCTGATCGAAGTAGATCAGCACGTTCCGACAGAAGATGATGTCGAAGATTCCGAAGTGGGAGAAATCCTGCAACAGGTTGGCCTGCTGGTAGCGGACCATGGCGCGGATATCGGGATTGAGCTGCCAGACATCGCCGACCTGCTTGAAATGCTTCACCAGCAACTGGATCGGCAGTCCGCGCTGGACTTCGAACTGGCTGTAGATGCCGGCCTTGGCCTTTTCGAGAACTTCAAGCGACAGATCGGTCGCAACGATCTCGGCGCGCCAGTCCGGCGGCAAGGCCTCCTTCAGGAGCATGGCGAGCGAATAAGGCTCCTGCCCGGTCGACGCAGCGGCACACCAGATACGCAGGCTGCGGCGGTTGGCGCGCGCCTTCAGCAGTTGCGGCAGCACGGTATCGCGGACGTTTTCGAACGGCACCTTGTCGCGAAAGAAAAACGTCTCGTTGGTCGTCATCGCCTCGACAACGTCGACGGTCAATGCTTCCGAACCAGACTTGATCTTCTGCACAAGTTCGCTGATGCCCGAAATGCCTGCCTTGCGGGCGAGCGGCAACAGACGGCTTTCGATCAGATACTGCTTGTCGGACGACAACAGCAGGCCGGAGCGATCCTTCAGAAGTTTGCGCAGATACTCGTAATCCAGTGGTGTCACCCGCGAACTCCTGAAAATACCCGAACAACCTTGGGAGCGATCTGGTCGAGCGGCAGGATGGCCGCACAGACACCAGCATGGGCGACCGCGCCCGGCATGCCCCACACGACACTGGTGGCTTCGTCCTGCGCGATGACGTTGCCGCCGGCGGCGACGAGGGTCTTGGCGCCCTGCGCGCCGTCCGACCCCATCCCGGTCAGCACCACGGCGAGGATGCCGGCCTGCCAGATCTCGGCCGCCGAGGCGAACAGCGGATCGACCGCCGGCTTGCAGAAATTGATCTGCGGTCCGTCATCGAGAGCGATGACCGTATTCGTACCCGAGCGCGCAACGCGCATATGGCGGCCGCCCGGAGCGAGATAGATCTGCCCTGCCCTGACGATCTCACCATCGACCGCCTCGTGAGCAGCACGGCCGCTCGCGCGCGCCAGATGCTCGGCGAGAATGGTGGTGAAGGTCGGCGGCATATGCTGGGTAATGAGGACCGGATACTGGTCGATCACCGGCCCGATACCGGCGACCAGATTCATCAGCGCCTGCGGGCCACCCGTCGAAGAACCGATCACCAGGACGCGCGGCACCACTGCGGTGAACGGCCGTACCATGAGCTTGGTCTGGGCGACCGGCGGCATCGTGCCGGTGGCCGTCCGCGGCAACGGCGCCCGCACCGGCTGCGCTGCCGGCGCCAGCGAAGGACTGGGAACGACCGCCGGACGTCGCAGGCGGATGCCGAGGTGACGTATCTTTTCGATGAGGTCGCGCTTGAAGACATCCGCGGCGGACATCTCGCGGGTGCTCTCGGGCTTTGGAATATAGTCGGACGCACCGAGCGACAGCGCCTTGAAGCTGATCTCCGCGTTCCGGCGGGTCAGCGTCGATGCCATGATGATGACGAGATTGCGCTTCTTCTCAAGCAGCAGCGGCAGCGCCGAGATGCCATCCATATCCGGCATCTCGATATCGAGCACGACCACATCGGGATCGACACGGACCACCTGGTTGACCGCATCGAGTCCGGTGCGGATCGAGGCGACAACCGTCAGGTCCGGCTCCGCCTCGATCCAGCGGGAGATCAGCCCGCGAATGACCGCAGAATCGTCGACGACCATGACGCGCAGTGGCTCGTGCCGCTGTGCGGACGAGCCCGGTGGGGTCAAAACTGCAACGCTCATGAAAAACCAACTCTACGCAACGAACGGCGACAACACGACGTGACTTCAACAGATGATCCGGATTCAGCGCCGCCCGACAGTTCAGCGCAGAGCTTCAGATCAAACCGACTTCATGAAATTTCGCCGTCACGATTTCCTTGTCGAACGGCTTCATGATGTATTCATTGGCGCCCGCATGAAGAGCACGGGCGATGTGAGCGACATCGTTCTCGGTGGTGCAGAACACCACCTTCGGCTTGTCGCCGCCCGGCATCAGACGCAGATTGCGGAGGAACTCGTAGCCATCCATGACCGGCATGTTCCAGTCGAGCAGGATAGCGTCCGGCATTCCGCGCTTGCAGACTTCCATGGCCTTCTCGCCATCTTCAGCCTCGACGATCTGGAAATCCAACCCTTCCAGAATGCGCCGCGCGACCTTCCGGATGACGCTTGAATCGTCAACGATCAGACATGTTTTCATGTTAGCCTCTTTTTTCCTCAGGTCCCGTGTGGGCCGCTGTCACGGGGCTTTGCGTTATTTCCCAAAACTGTTCTTAGGCGGCGAGCATGTCCGGATTGATTTCCAGAACGCGGTCGACATCGAGAACAACCATCAATTGCCCTTCGAGCCGGTGCACGCCGCCCGCCATTTTCGCCATGCGCGGATCAAGATTGACCGGGTTCACCTCGCGGCTGTCGTCCGCAAGCTTGAGAACCTCACCGATGCTGTCGATCAGGAGGCCGTAGGATTCACCACGCAGGTCAACACCCACCGCCATCGGGACCTTGCCGTCCTCGTTCTTGGGCAGGCCGAGACGTGCGCGCATATCGATCGCGGTGACGATCCGGCCGCGAAGGTTGAGAACGCCCGCAACGTCGGCAGACGCCAGCGGGACTCGCGTCAGCCGCTCCGGCATGAACACGTCCTGAACCCGCGAGATCGGCAGCCCGAACAACTGTCCGCCAATCATCGCGGTGACGTATTCGGTGATTCCGCGGTCAGCGCCGTCGACATTTGTATCCATTGTCATGTTCCTTACGCCGCCTGCTTGACGTCAGCGGTTTGTTCTTTCAGGGCGGCGATCAGTCCCGGCCGGTCGAATTTCGCGACATAGTCGTGGAAGCCCGCTTGGCGGCCGCGTTCGATCGCCGCCGGTGACACCACCGACGACAGCGCGATGATCGGCATCGCTTCCATGCGGCGGTCGGCGCGGATCGCTTCGGCGAACTCGAAGCCGTTCATGTCCGGCATCTCGATGTCGGTCAGAACGACGTCGAACTGATTGCCGGAGCGCAACACCGAAAGCCCTTCGTGTCCGTTCTGCGCGACCGTGACCCGATACCCTGCCGCCTTCAGAACGGGGGCGAGCATGTTGCGGAAGAACGCGGAGTCGTCGACCAGGAGGACGGTCTGGGCGGTTGCCGACAGACGCATTTCCTTGCGGCTGAACCAGTCGGCGAACGCCATCGGCAGGAAGTGACCGACGTCGATCACCTCAGTCGCCTGGCCCTTAACGACCGCGGAGCCCAGCACGCCTTCGCGAGTGCTTGCCACTTCGATGCTGAGCTGCTCCTCGACGATATCGATGATTTCATCGACCACGAGACCCATCGAGCGCCCGTCATCGGCGAACACCAGGATCGGCTGCACGCCGCTGTCGCGGATCGAGACGCCTTCGATCTCGACCAGTGGCATCAACTGCTCGCGATACTGGACCATATGACGGCCGTTCGACATCTCGATCTTCTCGACCGCGATTTCTTCAAGCCGGGTCACCAGCGCCAGCGGCACCGCCTTGGGCTGAGACGATCCCGCGCGGAACACCAGCAGCGAGGTCAATTGAGCATCGGAGTTCGAGCGGGTCGAAGCGTTCTCGTCACCGATTTCGCTCTGTGTCGCGGCAGCCGTACCGAGCGACTGCGCGATGCCGTTCGGATCGATGATCATGATGACGGCACCGTCGCCGAGAATTGTGTTGCCCGAGAACATCCCGATATGGCGAAGCTTGGTGGACATCGGCTTGACCACGATTTCCTCGGTGTGGAAAACGCCGTCGACCACGATACCGAAGGTCTGGCTGCCGACCTGGGTGACCACGATGAAGCCGTTCTCCGGATCGATCGACGCGCCGTCGTCGATCTTGAGCAGCTTCTTCAGATGCATCAGCGGCAGCAGCTTGTTGCGCAGCCGCAGAACCGGCGTGTCCTTGATCCGCTCGATGCGATGATCGGAATTGGAGCGCGCGCGCACCAGTTCGACCACGGACAACTGCGGGATCGCGAAGCGATCGCCGGCGGCTTCCACGATCAGCGCGGACACGATGGCCAGCGTCAGCGGGATCTTGATGGTGAAGCTCGACCCCTCGCCCGGCACGGACTTGACGTCGATGGTGCCGCCGATCTGGTCGATGTTGGTGCGAACCACGTCCATGCCGACGCCGCGGCCCGACACGCTCGTGACCGCCGCAGCCGTGGAGAAGCCCGGCGCGAAAATGAACTTGTGGATCTGCGCCTCGGTCATCTTCTCGACGTCGGCTTCGGTGACGAGGCCGTTCTGCACGGCCTTCTGCTTGATCCGCTCGGTGTTCAGGCCGCGCCCGTTGTCGGCGATGCAGATGATGATGTGACCGCCCTCATGATAGGCGGAAACGCGGATCGTGCCCTGCTCCGGCTTGCCGGCGGCGACGCGGTCGGCGGTCGTCTCAAGGCCATGATCGGCGGAGTTGCGGACCATGTGCGTCAGCGGGTCCTTGATCAGGTCGAGCACCTGGCGATCGAGCTCGGTGTCGGCGCCGTGCATCTCCAGTTCGATCTGCTTGCCGAGTTCGCTGGATAGGTCGCGCACGATGCGCGGCAGCTTCTGCCAGGCATTGCCGATCGGCTGCATCCGCGTCTTCATGACGCCTTCCTGCAGCTCAGCGGTGACGTTCGAGAGCCGCTGCAACGGCACCTTGAATTCGGAATCCTCGTTGCGACGGCTGATCTCGAGCAACTGGTTACGCGTCAGCACCAGCTCCGACACCATGGTCATCAGATGTTCGAGGGTGTCGACATTGACGCGAATGGACTGGTTCGCGATCTTGTCGCCTTCCGCGGTATCGTTCTCGATCACCGGCTTCTTCGGCTTTGCCGCGGCTTTCGGCGCGTCGGCCTTTGGAGCGGGCTGCGCAACCGGTGCAATCGACGGCGATGCGACTTCGATTTCGGTTTCGCGGAAAGCGCGCTCAAGCTCGTCGAGCGAAACTTCGCCGGGACGCAGTTCGCGTTCCAGCGTCTGATCGACCATCATGCCGACGGTCACCGGCTTGGCTGCAACCGGCGCAGGCGCGGCAGGCGCAGCTTCCATCGCGGCCATGCCCTGCTCGACCATATGATGAAGCGCGTCGATCAGATCGACATCGGCGCCTTCCGGCTCCGCTTCGGTTGCCTCAAGCTGGCCGAGAATGTCCTTGATGCGGTCGATGGTGCTGAGGATCAACGTCACGGCTTCGCCGGTCACCGGCATGCCGTCGCGGAATTTGCCCATCAGCGTCTCGGCTGCGTGCGCGAGCGCTTCGAGCCGCGGCAATCCGAGAAAGCCGCAGGTGCCTTTGATCGTGTGAACGAGCCGGAAGATGTTATCGAGAATCTTCGCGTTGTTTGGATCCTGTTCGAAACGAACCAGCTGGTTGTCGACAGTGTCGAGACTTTCGTTCGTCTCGGTAAGAAACTCACGCAACAGATCGTCCATGAATCAAGCCTTCGCGCAAACGGGCACGCAACACACGTCTCCCGGAATGCGGTCAGTTTCGACGCAAAGCGTTTAATATTGGTTGAGCATTTGGAAAAGAACGCGCTGAACAAGACGCTAAGGCGCCCGCCCCGGAGCTGGATGTCTCCGGGGGCCGCCGTTCATTAAGAGTTTATGAAGATGGGATCGGACCGCTAGGCTGCAGTCACCACCACGGCGTCGGTTTCAGCAGCCAGCGACACCTTCAGCTCGCAGGCCTGCGCCAGCAAGGCGGTATAGTAAGGCTGCACCGCATGCGCGGACACCGAACCGGCGTTGTCGAGGTTCAATTGCGCCGCGACGTTCTGCGGCTCGCGCGCATTGGTGCCTGCGGCGCGAATGCGAAATCCCATCGTGTCGCCCTCGCCCACCGGATCGACGATCAACTGGCCGCCACGCGGGATCGCCTGCTGCGCGATGACGAGCATATTGAGCAGCAGCTTGACCCGGTTCTTCGCCATAAGTACGTGCGGGAGGTTCCAGACTATCTTGGTCTTCTCGTCCTCGAGATGATTGCGCGTCATCTTCTGCGCTTCGCCGAGATCGATCTGGGAGCCGGCAGACCCTGCGGCGCCATAGGCGATACGGCAGAACTGCAACCGCGCGGAGGTGGATTTTGCGCTCTTGCGGATCAGATCGAGCGCGAACTCCTTGTCGTCTTCCTTGTTGCTGCTGTCGAACACCTCAAGACCGTTGACGATGGCGCCGACCGGGTTGATGAGATCGTGGCAGACGCGCGAACACATCAACGCGGCGAGTTCGAGTGCATCGGGTGTGGGACCGGGAGTTGACGTGCCAGACATGAATTTCCTCGGATTTTCCAGCGATTTCCTGCGATCAAGATGGCCGCAAGGTGCTGACGCGGCGAATCAAGCGTGCTTTATGGTTTGATACACTGCGGCTGGCCCTGCGGCCACCGAGGCGCAACACGAACCACAGCGGATTGAAGACCGATCCATGACCGAAACCCCTGCGATCGACCGGGATGCCGCCGCGGCTCTGATGGAGCCGTTGACGGACATCGTCGTTCAGGCCGGGGCGGCAATCCTCGCGGTCAGCCGCGCCACCATGCTGGTCGAGGGAAAATCCGACGGTTCTCCCGTTACGGAGGCAGACATGGCGGCCCACCGCATCATCGCGGACGGCCTGGCGAAACTCGCGCCGGATATTCCGGCCCTGTCCGAGGAGCGCACCGACCTGGCCGCGCGGCCCTACAAGAACAGCTTTTTCCTGGTCGATCCGCTCGACGGCACCAAGGAGTTCGTGGCCGGACGTGACGAGTTTACCGTCAATGTCGCGCTCATTACCCACGGCGCGCCGGTGCTGGGCATCATCGCAGCCCCCGCCCTGGGACTGCTCTGGCGAGGAATTGTCGGCCGGGGTGCCGAGCGCCTTTTGATGACCAAGGACGGCAAGGCGCGCTCGGCCCAGCCGATCCACACCCGCCCTCATCCCGGCCCGCGCACGGCCTGGATCGTGGCCGTAAGCCGGTCGCACGGCGATAAACGGACCGAAGCTTTCATCGCCGCCCGGCCCGGAGCGATCCGGCAGGCGCTCGGCTCCGCGGTCAAGTTCGGCCGGATCGCCGAAGGCGGCGCCGACATCTACCCCCGGCTCGCCCCGACATCCGAATGGGACGTGGCCGCAGGGCACGCGGTGGTGACTGCGGCGGGCGGACGGATCACCGACAGCAAGGGCGCGGCGCTTTGCTTCGGGGAGGCGCGCGAGGACTTTCTGGTGCCCGAGTTCATTGCGTGGGGCGACCCCGCCGCAGCCGATCAGTAAGCCGACAGCGTCTCGAGAAGCGCCGGCCATTTGCCGTTGGCCTGTTTGACCACATCCTCAGGATTGGCGGCAAAGGCGTTGCGGTTGTCTTCGCGGCTGAAGAGATACAGCCGCTCGCCGGACACCAGCCACAACCGCGCCTGCCCCACGACGGTCTTGCCGCGCGCCACGTCGACAGGGTCATAGCCGCCGAACCGGGGTCCGTAGATATCCGGATGGCTGAGGAAAACGGCGCGGTTGGCTTCGTTCCGGAAACGCCAGACGGCGCCATCCCTGGACGCCTCGATGTCGGGCTGCCCCCTGGCCGCCTCGGCGTCGGTGAAATAGGCCACAGGGTCGAAGCCATCGATGGCAAGGCCGCTATGGCGGTTCACCACCACCCGTTCGGTGACCGCGGACGCGCTGGTATACGGCCCGGCCAGCCCGGCAAGGACCGCAAGACAGGCGATTCCAAGGCGTTGCCCTTTATTTTCTTGCCGCCGTGCCGTCATAGTTGATGCCGATAAACAATCGAGTCGGGGACGTGGGACCGCAGCCTATGCCATTGCTTCTCAGCAAGGCGTTAAGCGATGGACATGAAATCCGGCCATCTGGTGGTCCAAGGGGTTCTTTCATGACCTTTGCTTCGCGCCTCGCGGCGCTGGTGTTTGCAGCGATGATTTCCCTGGCCGTGCCAGCCTCGGCCCAGCAGCGCGCCTCCAATACCTATGGGCCGGACGAACTGGTCGGCGCGGGCCACAGGTTCTTCGGCAACGTGTCGCGCGGACTGGCGTCCGTGATCGAGCGCGCGGTGAGCCAGTGGGGTCTGCCCAACGGTTATGTTCTCGGCGAGGAAGGCAGCGGCGCTTTCGTCGCGGGACTGCGCTACGGCGAAGGCACGCTCTACACCAAGAACGCCGGCGACCTGCGGGTCTACTGGCAGGGACCGTCGGTCGGCTTCGACTGGGGCGGCGACGGCGCGCGCACCATGGTGCTGGTCTACAACCTGCCCGCGACCGACGCGATCTATCAGCGCTTCGCCGGCATCGACGGCTCTGCCTACATTATCGGCGGCTTCGGCATGACGGCGCTGACGGCGAACGGCATCGTGCTGGTCCCGATCCGGTCGGGTGTCGGCCTGCGGCTCGGCGCCAATATCGGCTACCTGAAGTTCACGCCGCGCGCGACCTGGAACCCTTTCTGACACTTTCCTGACAGGATGACCGGGGCATCGCCCGCCTGCCTTCAGGGAGGCGGGCTGATTCACGTTAACACGCTGTCCCGCTAGCTTTTTCCCCGCCCGCCGTGGCATGGTAAAAAACGATTTAATCTAGCTCAGGGGTCACACATATGGTCGAACCGATCATGTATTTGGCGATCGGTTTTCTGGTCTCGATGCTGTTCGGTCTGATGATCGTGCCGCTGGTCCATAACCGTGCGGTCCGGCTGACGACGAAGCGCCTCGAAGCCGCGACCCCGCTCTCGATGGCCGAGATCCAGGCCGACAAGGACCAGTTGCGGGCCGAGTTCGCGATGTCCGCCCGCCGGCTCGAAATGAGCGTCGAGCAGCTCAAGAACAAGACCTCGAGCCAGCTTGCCGAACTCGGCAAGAAATCGGATGCGATCAACCGCCTCAAGATCGAACTCGGCGAGAAGAACGCCGCGATTTTCGCGCTGGAAGCGCGCGAGAAGGCGCTGAAGGATCAGTTGCGGGCGACAGAAGAAGAGTTCAGCGCCAAGACGCAGTCGCTGCGCACCGCCGAACAGCAGCTATCCGACAAGCAAGGTGAACTCGGCAAGCTCAACAGCGAACTTTCCCAGCGCTCGATGACGGCGGAAAGCCGTCAGGTCGAACTGCTAGCGGTCCGCAACCAGATCGAGGCGCTGCAAAGCCGCGTCAATGACGCCGAGAAGGAAGTGTCCAGCAGCCGGCAGCGCCTGACCGACCATCGCAACGAAGCCGAGATCGCGACCCGCGAACTCAGCGACGCGCGCGGAAAGGTCGAGGATCTGAGCGGAAAGGTCACCGACCTCGATCGCCAGCTCGTGGTGCAGACCAAAGAAACCGAAATGCTGTCGTCGCGCGTCACGGATCTCGAGAACCGCCTCGCCTTGCAAGGCAAGATTCTCGCCGAGCGCGAATACGAGAACACCCTGTTGCGCCAGCAGGCCGAGGCTGCGAAACAGACCGAGCAGAAGCTGCGCGAAGACATGGCGTCCGGCACCGGCAATTCCGCGGCGCTGGAGAAGCTCCGCGCGGAAAAGGCTTCGCTCGAAGAACAGCTCACCGTCGCCCGGGATGAGCGCGCCAAGTTACAGCGCGACATCAATCTCATTCAGCAGCAGGCGGAAAGCTCGTGGTCCACCGAGCGCATGGAAAATGCCCTGCTGCGCGAGCGCATCAACGACATCGCAGCCGAAGTCGCCAAGCTTGCGGTGACGCTGGAGGGCCCCGACTCGCCGATCGAGGCGATCCTGGCGTCCGAGGAGCAAAAGCCCGCGATCAGCACCATCGTCAAGGCGACCACGGCGAACGGCGCTGCCCCAAATGGCGCTGCGGCGCCTGGCCCCGCCACCGAGGCGCGCGGCACGCTGGCGGAACGGATTCGGGCCTTGCAGGCACATGCCTCACGGGCGCGTCAGCCGGGATAGACTGACATTCAGCATCTACGGCGGGATTTCAGCCGAATTCTGAAGCACACGGGCCGGCCGCGCTTGACACCCCTGCCCCTGCTTCCGTAAATCCCCGCTCCGAAAGATATCCGGTGGTTCCGGGCGCATAGCTCAGCGGGAGAGCGTTCCCTTCACACGGGAGAGGTCCAAGGTTCGATCCCTTGTGCGCCCACCATTTCCAAAAGACATTTCACAAGATTTTCTAGATCGCGCTGACGGCAGCGGCTGGAGAGTGGCAATGACGGCACTCGACACTTCGCTGCAGGACGGCCCCGCTCGCGCGGCGGTGTCTCATCCCAAACTGATCATTGCCAGCTTCGAACCGCTCGACCAATCCAGCCACTGGCTGAACGAACTCGTCTCCTTCAAGACCGAGGGAAGCGCGCTGGAGATGTCTGTCGCAATTCTCGGGCTCCGTTCCACCGATGCGGATGTTGCGGCATCTGTGTCCGCCCAGGCCGTTCTCAGCCCCCTGCCCGCGCTGGACGTCACTGACGACAACTATGTCACCGAGCTTGTCGCCTACAGCGATGCGGAACATATTCTGGAACCGTTGTGGGCCCGGTTCGAAGCGGAAGAACTTACCGCGCAAGACCTGATCTATTTTCCGCGTGGGCATCCGATCCTCATTCGCGGCATCGGCGCATGGCTCGCGCGGCGTCCGCCAACGCTGCGCCCGAGCGTGTTCTTCCGCATCATCGGCGACGAACTGACCGATCTCGACACCGGACGCTACAGAGCCAGAGCCGCCCTTTACCGGCTCGCATGTTCCGATCTCCGCACGCGCCCCGGACAAGAGCGCTTGTTCTTTCTGGTCAATTCAAAAGCAAAGGCACGCACCGTCTCGCGCGTGTGTCGCCGGCGGCCATTCATGATGCAACACCATTTCGGCCGGACCTTCACCGATTTGCCGGACGCAACGCCAACGACGCCGGCCATCTACGTGCATCTGAACAACAGGTCGGGCACGCTTGCCGAAAATCTGAGCGAGATTGTTCAGCGCGTGACCCGCGCCGAGCCGACGGTCAGGTTTCTCGTCAAGATCCCTGCCAGGTTCGCGAACTCCATCGCAAGGCTGAAGCGGAAGGCTCGCTCATCCGTCGAGATAATTTCTCACGAGCAGAGCATCGAAGATTACTTCACCAATCTGACCCGCGCTTCTCTGGTATGGCTGGCCTATGACGCGCAGCCGTACAGAGCATTAACGTCAGGCACGTTCACCGAAGCCGCAAGTCTCGGCAAACCCGTCGTTGTGCCGCAGGACACATGGATGGCCGAGAAGATCGCGGAGGGCTACGGCGTTGGGGTGATGTTCAACGACTCTGCGGTGCGAACAGTCGCGGACGCGCTTCTGAGCGCGGTGCGCAATCCGGATCTCGCCGCCGCCGCGCGTGCGATTGCTCCACGCCTTGGCGTCGAGACAGGTTGCCGCCGGTTCATCGAAAGTATGATCGCGCTCGCCAAAACCACGCCGGATATGGAGCCGGACTATCAGATCGGCGGCGAGATCGATTTCGGCAACTCGCTCGACTCGCGCTGCTTCATGCGGAATGGCTGGGGACCCACCGAGACATGGGGCGTCTGGACCGTGGAGCGCAGCGCTGAGCTCGCGTTGCCGGTTCAGGCAAAAGCCGGCGATCGGCTTGTCCTGAATGCGCTTGCCCATGCGTTTCTGGGAAAACAACGTGAACCCGTTCGCGTTCGCGTTTTTGCCCGGGATGAGCAGATCGCAGAGTGGGTTTTCGAAGCTGGAAGATTGAATCAGCCCCGGTGGCTGACGGCGTCGCTTCCGCCCCAGACAGACGAATCGTCCGGAGACACCCTGAAAATTTCGTTCGAGATCGATGCGCCGCGATCGCCGCTATCCGAGGGGATGTCGGCCGATCCGCGAACTCTTGGATTGGGATTGTCGCGATTGTCCTTAACCACAGCCACGTAATACGTCGCGTCAGATCAATCGAACGCGGCCTTGACCGTGGCGTATTTGCCGCCGAGCGTGGTGCCGAGGCCATTGACCGCGGCGACAATCGCGACCGCGATGCCCGTCGCGATCAGCGCATACTCGATCGACGTCGCAGCTCTCTCGTCGCGGATAAAATCAATCGCCTTCTTCATCGGATCAGCCTCACTGCATTTCTTGCACATGACGGCTTCGCGATAAGAGCATTAGATGAAGCCACGGCTAATCTAGCGGCAAGAAGCTGCCGAAGACTTAACTCAACCTTTACATGATACCGCCGAAAGCAAATCGGCAGACGGTTTGCGTCGTCAATCGTGCCGGACCGATTTCAGAGCCAGCAGCGCCAGAAGCTTCATGCGCTCCGGATCACGCTCGCCTTGCGACGCAAGCTCGACGATATTCTTCGCCAGCGCCTGAACCCGCGCCGACCCAACCGGAAACGGCAGGGTCTCGACCGCCTCCTCAAAGGCCTGCGTCATCGCTGCAATGGTGTCGGGGCTGAAGGACGAGCCCTGAAAGACGTTCATCTCAGGAACCCCCGCGAGAATGCTTCTACGTATTCAACGCAGAAGCCTCGCGCGAGGTTCCTTCCATTATTGTCGGTTACATCACCACTTCGATCAGCCGCGGCCCCTTTTCACGCACCGCGTTGGTCAGCGACTTTGAAAAGTCCTCGGCGGTGGTGACCGACTGAGCGGACACGCCCATACCTTTCGCCAGCGACACCCAGTCGAGGGTGGGATTGTCGATATTCAGCATGTCGAGCGCCTTGCGTCCCGGCTCGCCGGCATCGACGCCTGCAAACTCGCCCTTCAGGATCTGATAGGTGCGGTTGGCGAAGACGATGGTGGTGACATCGAGTCCTTCGCGCGCCTGTGTCCACAACGACTGAAGCGTGTACATCGCGCTGCCGTCACCGACCATGCAGATCACCTTGCGGTCCGGGCAGGCAACCGCGGCGCCGGTCGCGACCGGGGTCGAGAAGCCGATCGAACCGCCCATGTTCTGAAGCCAGTCATGCGGCGCCGCTGCCGCCGTCGGCGGAAAAAAGCCACGGCCGGTGGTGATCGATTCATCGACCACGATGGCATTCTCGGGAATGGCCAGCGCGATCGCCTGCGCGATGGATGCGTGCGTCAGCGCGCCGGTCGGTTTCGCGAGTTCGACAAGCTGCTGCGGTTTCGCGTCGCTCGCCTTGGCGCCGAGTGCATCGGCCAGCGCGTGCAATGCCGCCACCGAATTCTCGCCGGACTCGCACATGCGATGAACCTCACAGCCTTCCGGCTTCAGCAGGCTCGGCTTATTCGGATAGGCGAAGAACGCCACCGGGTCGTTAGTCTCGACCAGAACGATGTGGCGGAAATCCTTCAGGATCGGCAGCGCCTGCTCGATCACATAGGGAATGCGGTCAATGGAGAAGCGGCCGCGGCCGCGCGCCATGCGCGGATTGTAGGTCTGGCCCATGACCTTGCAGCCGGTCTTGCCGGCGATGCGCGCGGCGAGCGCCAGTCCTTCTTCCGTGAGGGCCTTGCCGGTCAGCAGCAGCAGCGTCTGCTCGCCGCTGCGCAGAACGCGGGCCGCCTCGTCGACCGCCTGCGGCGAGTAACTGGCGCGCTGCGAATCCTCCGGCACCTGCGCGATGCCGTCGGCTTCGTTCCAGGCGGTGTCGGCCGGAAGGATGAGTGTCGCGATCTGTCCGGGATGGCTTCTCGCCGCGGCAATGGCGGCGGCGCCGTCGCGCGCGATGGACTTCGAATCCGGCGAGGTTCGGACCCAGGCCGACATCGGCCGCGCGAGACCTTCGATGTCCGACGTCAGCGGCGCGTTGTATTCGATGTGATAGGTCGCATGCTGTCCGACGATGTTGACGATGCCGGAATGCGCCTTCTTGGCGTTGTGCAGATTGGCGAGGCCGTTGGCGAGACCGGGCCCCAGATGCAGCAGTGTCGATGCGGGCTTCCCGGCCATGCGGTAATACCCGTCAGCGGCGCCGGTGACGATGCCTTCGAACAATCCGAGCACGCATCGCATCCCATCGACACGATCCAGCGCGGCGACAAAATGCATCTCCGATGTTCCCGGATTGGTGAAGCAGACATTCACATCGCCCGCGACCAATGTTCGCACCAGACTTTCCGCCCCGTTCATCATTCCACTCCCGCTCAAAGCTTTTTGTTGTGACGCCTTGTTGTGGCGCCGTTAGATGAACCATCCTTATGACAGTTCGTCAAAGCCTGCGGTAGATTGGAACGGCAGCGCGACCGTGCAGGCGGGGCGTGTCTCGCAGAAGTCACGCCCCCGGCGGATAATGGGCTGCCCCGAAGCCTTTCACGCGTCCGTGGGTTGCGAAGACTGGCAAATTGTGGCCTTTCTCGCAGAGTTCATGGCACCTGTTCCCGGTGCGCCAACATTTCCGCCCCGGTCTGACGATCTCTTATGAGGATTCTAATGACGCGCCTTTTGACCGTAATTCTTACCGCAGCGACATTGCTCGGCGGCACCAGCCTCGCGATGGCGGACGCCGAGTACAATCCGCTGGCCGATCTTTTCAGCTTCACGAACCGCAGCGGCACCGGCCCGATACCGCGCACCACGGTCGGTTTCCAGGGCAACTATGCACCGGGCACGATCATCATCGATACCAAGGAACGCCGCCTGTATCTGGTTCAGGAAGGCGGTCGGGCCCTGCGTTACGGCATCGGCGTCGGCCGCGACGGCTTCCGCTGGGGCGGTGTCCATCGCATCACCGCGAAGAAGGAATGGCCGAGCTGGACGCCGCCGGCGCAGATGCTGCGGCGCCGCCCGGATCTGCCGCGCCACATGGTCGGCGGTCCCGACAATCCGCTCGGTGCGCGCGCGATGTATCTCGGCTCGACGCTTTATCGCATTCACGGCTCCAACGAGCCGGAGACGATCGGTCAGGCTGTCTCCTCGGGCTGTTTCCGCATGGTCAATGACGACGTCATCGACCTGTACGATCGGGTGCGGGTCGGCGCGACGGTCATCGTCAAGAACTAGGATTCGGACAGGACCGGCCTCGGCTCGGTCCCTGCCGCAAAACTCTGCAAAGGCCGGCCCTCGTGGCCGGCCTTCTCGTTTTCTCACCGGCTGCCCTGTGCGCTCTTGCATGCGGGCGGCATGACGGCTAGCTCATGTCTGTCATGGAAACGTCATCGGCAATACGGCGGCTGATACCGGGGATCGTCCTTCTGGGCAGCCTGACGCTCAGCACCACATTGTGGTCGCCGACCCTTGCCGAAGGGCCCAATATCAGCGCACGCCAGCGCAATGAAAAGAAGGCTTTCACAGACAGCCAGATCATCGACGGCTTCATGAAGACGGCGTTCGGCGCGGAGTATCATCTCGCCGGACGCGTCGACCGTATCCGCAAATACCACATGCCGGTACGAGTCTTTATCGACGGCTCCACCCGCGCCGACCGGCAGAAGCAGATCGGAAAGGTTGTCGGCGATATCGCAAGGCGCGTGCAGCATCTCGACATCGCGATCACACCCAGGCGCGACGACGCCAACACCATCATCACGCTGGTCCGCGACCGCGACCTTCAGAAAACCATCACGTCATTCTACGGCGCAGAGAAGGCCAAGGAAATTCACGACACGCTGGACCCGCAATGCCTGTCCGGATTTCGCAAGAACGACAACTATGAGATCCAGCATTCGGACGTCATCCTGACGGTCGACAACAGCGACTTCGTGTTCCTCGACTGCGCCTATGAGGAATTGCTGCAATCCCTCGGGCCGATCAACGACACCGATTCGGTGCCGTGGACGATGTTCAACGACGATGTCTCGATGGGCTTCTTCGACATCTACGACCAGTACATCATGAACATTCTTTATGACCCGCGCATCAAGGCCGGCATGACCGTCGACGAGGTACGTGAGGTGCTGCCGGCCCTTCTGCCGGACGTGCGGGCTTGGGTCGCGAAGGTCAACAACCTGCCGCGGTAGCCTTGCATCGCCCGAGCGCGGCTTTGCGCTTCGTCATTGCGAGGAGCTCTTGCGACGAAGCAATCTAGCTTCTTCTTTTTATAATGGATTGCTTCGCTTCGCTCGCAATGACGTCGAGGTCGCCTAAGCCGTCTTGTCGAACAGTTCGCGGCCGATCAGCATGCGGCGGATTTCGCTGGTGCCGGCGCCGATCTCATAGAGCTTGGCGTCGCGCAAGAGCCGCCCGGTCGGGTAGTCGTTGATATAGCCGTTGCCGCCGAGCAACTGGATCGCGTCCAGCGCGCACTGGGTCGCACGCTCCGCCGCGTACAGGATCGCACCCGCGGCGTCCTCGCGCGTGGTCTCGCCGCGATCGCAGGCCTTCGCGACCGCATAGACATAGGCGCGCGACGCATTCATCGTCACATACATGTCGGCGACCTTGCCCTGCACGAGCTGGAAGGTGCCGATCGGCTCGCCGAACTGCTTGCGCTCGTGGATGTAGGGCATCACCACATCGAGGCAGGCCTGCATGATGCCGAGCGGTCCGGCCGCCAGCACGGCGCGCTCATAGTCGAGACCGGACATCAGCACGTTGACGCCGCGTCCGACATTGCCGAGCACGTTCTCTTCCGGGACTTCGCAATCCTCGAACACCAGTTCGCAGGTGTCGGAGCCGCGCATGCCAAACTTGTCGAGCTTCTGTGCGGTCGAAAATCCCTTCATGCCCTTCTCGATCAGGAACGCGGTCATGCCGCGCGGGCCGGCCGCCGGATCGGTCTTGGCGTAGACCACCAGCGTCTCGGCAACAGGACCGTTGGTGATCCACATCTTGTTGCCGTTGAGGACGTAGCGATCGCCCTTCTTGTCGGCGCGCGTCTTCATCGACACGACGTCGGACCCTGCGCCCGGCTCGGACATCGCCAGCGCGCCGACGTGTTCGCCCGAGATCAGCTTCGGGAGATACTTTCGCTTCTGGGCTTCATTGCCGTTGCGGCGGATCTGGTTGACGCACAGGTTGGAGTGCGCGCCATATGACAGCCCTACAGACGCCGAGGCACGGGAGATTTCCTCCATCGCAATACAATGTTCGAGGTAGCCGAGCCCGGAGCCGCCGAAATCTTCCTCAACAGTCATGCCAAGCAGACCCAGCGCGCCCATCTTGGGCCAGAGGTCGCGCGGGAACTGGTTGGTCTTGTCGATCTCTTCGGCGCGGGGCGCGATCTCGTTCGCCGAGAAATCGCGCACGGTTTCGCGGATCGCATCCGCGGTCTCGCCGAGATCGAAATTGAACATGCTGTGTGCGTTCGGAATCATCAGGTTCTCTCCCCGGGTAGCTTTTGCCAGCCCCTTGTTTGGCGGACCATGCCACGGGCCGGTTGCGGGGAGAAGGGCCCCAAGTGCCGGAACGCGCCGGCGCCGTCTTGCGGCAAATCTGCCCCTGGATGCCGGGCAGATGGCCACAAAGCGGGACGCCGAAATGTCTTGTGCCTGACATTTCGGCGGGCAATTTGGTCAGGCGTCGCTGCCTTACGCCAGCGCGCGCGAAGCCTCGCGCACCTTGCGGGTCGATTCATCGACCGAGCGGGTCGCCTGCGCGATATCGGTCATGCTGGAGTTGATGTCGGTCACGCCCTTTGCCGCGACCTGCATGTTGGACGAGATGCTCTGCGTCACCGAGGCCTGCTCCTCGACCGAAGCCGCGATTGCCGCCGAAATCTCGTTGATGCGGGAGATCGTCTGCGTGATCGCCTCGATGACATTGACCGCGCTGGTCGTGGTCCCCTGCACCTCGGCGATCTGAGCGCTGATTTCATCGGTCGCCTTCGCAGTCTGGGTCGCGAGGCTTTTGACTTCCGATGCCACGACGGCAAAGCCCCGGCCCGCCTCGCCGGCGCGCGCCGCCTCGATGGTGGCGTTGAGCGCCAGCAGGTTGGTCTGTTCGGCAATGTTGTTGATGAGCTTGACCACATCGCCGATCTTTTGCGCGGCGATGGCGAGACCCGAAACGATGGCGCTGGTCTCGTTGGCCTGTTGCACCGCCTGCAGCGAGATGGAGAGCGCATCCGACGCCTGGCGGCTGATTTCACTCACCGAAGCTGCAAGCTCCTCCGCACCCGAGGCAACGGCCTGCATGTTGGACGATGTCTGCGTCGATGCGCTCACCGCCGACGTCACCCGCTCGGATGTGGAGGTGACCGCCTCGGTGATCTGCCCGAGGTCGATGTCGATGGATTTCTGCACCTCGCTGCGGCGGATGCGATCCTCGACCTGCGCCGTGGTGTCGGTGGCGAACTTCACCACCTTGACGAGCTTGCCATCCGCGCCCCGGATCGGATTGTAGGAGGCCTGAATCCAGACCATCCTGCCGCCCTTGCCGACGCGCTTGTATTCGGCGGCCTGATAGTCACCCCGGCGCAGCGCATCCCAGAAGTCGCGATAGGCGGCGCTGTCGCGATACTGAGGCTCGACGAACATGCCGTGATGCCTGCCCTGGATCTCGTCCAGCCGGTAGCCGAGCGTCTTCAGGAAGTTCTCGTTGGCGGTGATGATCGTGCCGTCGAGATTGAACTCGATCACGGCCTGCGACTTCTGAATGGCAGCGATCTGGCCTTCGTAATCGGCGCTCTTCAGCTTCTGTTCGGTGATGTCGGTGGCGAACTTCACCACCTTGTACGGCTTGCCGCCGCGGCCCATCAGCGGGTTGTACGACGCCTGGATCCAGATCTGGCGCCCGCCCTTGGCGATGCGGGGAAACTCGCGCGACTGGTGCTCTCCCCGGCGCAGCGCGTCCCAGAATTCGCGATATTCGGCCCGGTCGCGCAGTTCGGGATCGACAAACATGCTGTGGTGTTTGCCCTGAATTTCGTCCAGCCGGTAACCCATGGCAGTTAGGAAATTCGGATTCGCGGTCACGATTGTGCCATCGAGGTTAAACTCGATGATCGCCTGAGATTTGCTAAGCGCATCGAGCTTTGCCGCAAGCTCCTGAGAAGACTTGAACAATTGCATTTTCTATGCCCCTGGGTCAGATTGACGCAGCAAGGCTAGGGTTAACTGGTTAAGCAACTTTTACGCGAACATGTTTGTAATGGTTCCCGCTGATGGAATCCGCATTGTCCTACCGCCTGACGCTTTGGAGCGAAAAAACTCCGGCTTGCTGCGGCGGTAGCGACGCGATGTAATTCTCCCAAGCAAGCCTCCGGGATCAACCCACGGAAGCACGTCAAAGGGAGACGCCCGATGCACGGCACGCTCGATCCTGCGCGGCATTCGGAACTGAACGCGGCGCGCGAGAAGGCCTATTCCACGCCGATCGAGCAATTCAATCCGGGGGACCCCGACCTTTTCCGCAACGATACGTTCTGGCCGTACTTCGAACGGCTGCGCAAGGAAGACCCGGTTCACTACTGCAAGGACAGCCAGTTCGGCGCGTACTGGTCGGTGATGAAGTACAACGACATCATGCATGTCGAGACCAACCACCAGATCTATTCGTCGGAGGCGAGCCTCGGCGGGATCACGATCCGCGATGCACCGCCCGAGTTTCGCCGGCCGATGTTCATCGCGATGGACCAGCCCAAACACAGCGCCCAGCGCAAGACGGTCGCTCCGATGTTCACGCCGACCCATCTCGATGAACTGGCCGGAACCATCCGTCAGCGCGCGGCCCAATGCCTGGACGCACTGCCCCGCAACGCGACCTTCGATTGGGTCGACCGGGTCTCGATCGAACTGACGACCCAGATGCTCGCAACCCTGTTCGATTTTCCATGGGAGGATCGCCGCAAGCTCACGCGATGGTCCGACGTCGCGACCGCCCTTCCCGGCAACACCGACATCATCGCATCGGAGGATGCGCGGCAGGCGGAGTTGCAGGAATGCGCCGCCTATTTCTCGAGACTGTGGAACGAGCGGATCAACGCTCCGCCGAAAAGCGATCTTCTCTCGATGATGGCGCATGCCGAAGCGACGCGGGACATGGACCCCAAGACATTTTTGGGAAACCTCATTCTCCTGATCGTCGGCGGCAACGACACCACCCGCAACTCGCTCTCGGGCGGCCTCTACGCGCTGAACGAAAATCCGGCCGAATACCAGAAGCTGCGCAGCAACCATGCGCTGGTCGACAGCATGGTGCCGGAAGTCATTCGCTGGCAAACGCCGCTGGCCCATATGCGCCGCACCGCGCTGCAGGATACCGAACTGCGCGGCAAGCATATCAAAAAGGGCGACAAGGTCGTGATGTGGTACGTCTCGGGCAACCGGGATGACGAAGTGATCGAGAACCCCGACAGCTTCATCATCGATCGCGCCCGGCCGCGCCAGCATCTGTCGTTCGGCTTCGGTATTCACCGCTGCGTTGGAATTCGCCTAGCGGAATTGCAGTTGAAGATCGTCTGGGAGGAGATTCTCAAGCGCTTCGACAACATCGAAGTGGTCGAGCCGCCGCATCGGGTGTATTCCAGTTTCGTCAAGGGCTACGAGACCCTTCCGGTGCGGCTGGCGTCATAGCAAAGCCGGCTCCGGCAATAAGAATCGGGGCGTCAAACACGCTCATTGGGTATGGGACATAAGGAAGCGAAAGATGCACGGAACAATCACCATGGCCCGCGACGAGCGCCAGAAGGCGGCGCGCGAGAAGGCCTATTCAATGCCGCTGTCGGAATTCCATGTCGGCGCGCCTGAACTGTTCCGGAGCGATACGCTGTGGCCTTACTTCGAGCGGCTGCGCAAGGAAGAGCCCGTGCACTACTGCACGACCTGCCCGGTCGGCGATTACTGGTCGGTGACCAAGTACAACGACATCATGCATGTCGACACCAACGCCGCGATCTTCTCGTCCGATGTCAAATACGGCGGCATCAGCCTGCGCGACGTCGGCGAAAACTATAGCTGGCCGAGCTTCATCGCGATGGACGAGCCAAAGCACGGCCCGCAGCGCAAGACCGTGCAGCCAATGTTTACGCCGGTGCATCTCGATCGCCTTGCCGTTCTCATTCGCGAACGCTCGGCAACCATCCTGGACAACCTGCCGCGCAACGAGACGTTCAACTGGGTCGATCGCGTCTCCATCGAACTCACCACGCAGATGCTGGCGACGCTGTTCGACTTCCCCTGGGAAGACCGCCGCATGCTGACGCGCTGGTCCGACCTCTCCACGGCGTTGCCGAAGAGCGGCATCTACGAGAGCGAAGAGCAGCGCCTGCGCGAGCTTGGCGAATGCGCCGACTACTTCACCCGCCTGTGGAACGAGCGCCTCAAGAATCCGGGGAACGACCTTATTTCGATGATGGCGCACAGCGATGCCATGCGTCACATGAACCGCGACGAACTGCTCGGCAACCTGATCCTGCTGATCGTCGGCGGCAACGACACGACCCGGAACTCGATGAGCGGCTCGGTGCTGGCGCTGAACGAAAATCCCGACCAGTACGACAAGCTGCGCGAGAACCATGCGCTGATCGACAGCTTCGTTCCCGAAGTGATCCGCTGGCAGACACCGCTGGCGCATATGCGCCGCACGGCGCTTGTCGACACCGAGATCGGCGGCAAGAAGATCAGAAAGGGCGACCGCGTCGTCATGTGGTACGTCTCCGGCAACCGCGACGGCGAGATGATCGAAAATCCCGACAGCTTCATCATCGACCGCGCCCGACCGCGCACGCACATGTCGTTCGGCTTCGGCATCCATCGCTGCGTCGGCATGCGGCTGGCCGACCTTCAGCTCAAGATCATCTGGGAAGAAATCCTCAAGCGGTTCGACAACATCGAGGTTGTCGGCGAACCCAAGCGGATCTACTCGAGCTTCGTGAAGGGCTACGAGGAACTGCCCGTTCGCATCAACGCCTGATTGGTGCATTATTCAGCATGACAAAAGTCAATTCCCTGAAACTGCTGGACGCTGTCATGTCGGCGCCCGGCTTTCCAAAGTCGTCCGGAATGCACATCGTGCACGCCGAGCCTGGCCGTGTGACCATCGCCCTGCCGCGCAAACCTGAACTTCTGCAATTCGCCGGCCATTTTCATGGCGGCGTGATCACCGCGCTCGCAGATCAGGCTGCGGGCGCCGCGACGACAACCGCGCTCCCGGAAGGCAAGATCGGGGTGACCGTCGAAATCAAGATCAACTTCCTGAGCCCCGCCGACGGCGATGAACTGATCGCCCGTGCGGAGGTTCTTCAGGCCGGCGGCACGATTGGTGTCGCCAAAGTCGAAATCTTCACCAAAGATGCAAAATCAGAACGCAGATGCGCGTTCGGGACGGCTACAATGCGCGCTGTCGATCTGCCAAAGCCAATGACATGACACATCAAGAAACAGACTTCTCCGACATCCGCGAGTCCGTTGCCAAGCTTTGCGCCCAATTCCCGGGCGAATACTGGCGCAAGCTGGACCGCGAGATGGCGTATCCGAAGGAATTCGTCCAGGCGCTGATCGACGCCGGGTACCTGTCCGTGCTGATCCCGGAAGAGTACGGCGGCTCGGGCCTGAAGCTGTCCGCGGCGGCCGCGATCCTCGAGGAAATCCAGCGATCCGGCTGTAACGGCGGCGCCACCCATGCCCAGATGTACACCATGGGCACGCTGCTGCGGCATGGCAGCGAGGAGCAGAAATCCAAATGGCTGCCGCGCATCGCCAGCGGCGAACTGCGGTTGCAGGCCTTCGGCGTCACCGAGCCGACCAGCGGCACCGATACGTCCTCGCTCAAGACGTTCGCGAAGCGCGAAGGCAACGATCACTACGTGGTCAACGGCCAGAAGATCTGGACCAGCCGCGCCGAATATTCCGACCTGATGATCCTGCTGGCACGCACCACGCCGAAGGAGCAGGCTGCCAAGCGCACCGACGGACTCTCCGTGTTCATCGTCGACATGCAGGAAGCGAAGAAAGCCGGCGGCCTGACCATCCGCCCGATCCGCACCATGATGAACCACGCCACCACCGAAGTGTTCTTCGACAACATGAAGGTGCCCGCCGAAAACCTGATCGGCGAGGAAGGCAAGGGCTTCCGCTACATCCTGTCGGGCATGAATGCAGAGCGCATCCTGATTGCGTCGGAATGCGTCGGCGACGCAAAATGGTTCATCAAAAAGGCGAGCGACTACGCCAAGGAGCGCACCGTGTTCGGCCGTCCCATTGGCCAGAACCAGGGCATCCAGTTTCCGATCGCAAAATCCTACGCCAACATGCGCGCCGCCGAACTGATGGTGAAGGAAGCCACCCGCCTCTATGAAGCGGGCAAGGACTGCGGCGCGGAAGCGAATATGGCCAAGATGCTCGCGGCCGATGCGTCGTTCGAGGCCGCCAACGCCTGCATCCAGACCCATGGCGGCTTCGGCTTTGCGGAGGAATACGACATCGAGCGCAAATTCCGCGAGACGCGGCTCTATTCGGTCGCGCCGATCTCGACCAACCTGATCCTGTCGCATCTGTCCGAGCACGTGCTCGGCATGCCGCGCTCGTATTGATTGTCATTGTGTGTAGGGCGTTTGCGGCGAAGCGATCTGTCTCTTTCTTCTCCCTCTCCCCTCGGGGGAGAGGGTTGGGGTGAGGGGGTTCGGATCCTCGAATGAATATTGATCCCGCTCACCCGGCGCATACGCGCCGACCTCTCCCCGCCGGGGAGAGGTGAGGAAAGCAGGAAGTGGATTGCTTCGCTACACCTGCAATGACAAAACAGAAATCGCACGTCCCAGGGAAATATGCCGATGCTGCCGCTTGAAGGACTGACCGTCATCGCTGTCGAGCAGGCGGTTGCCGCACCGTTCTGCACCTCGCGGCTGGCGGATGCCGGAGCCACCGTGTTCAAGGTCGAGCGGCCGGAAGGCGACTTCGCCCGCGGCTATGACGCCGCGGCGAAGGGCCAGAGCAGCTATTTCGTCTGGCTCAACCGCGGCAAGAAATCCGTGGTGATCGATCTTGCTACCGACGAAGGCCGCAAGACCCTCGAAAGCCTGATCGCCGGCGCGGACGTGCTGGTGCAGAACCTCAAGCCCGGCTCGATGGACAAGCTCGGCTTCACCCGCGAGCGGCTGCGCAAGGATTATCCGGCACTGGTGATCTGCACCATCTCCGGCTACGGCGACGACGGCCCCTACGCCGACCGCAAGGCCTATGACCTGCTGATCCAGGCCGAAAGCGGCCTCGCCTCGATCACCGGCGGCCCGGATGCACCGGCCCGCGTCGGCCTCTCCATCGTGGATATCGCCACCGGTGCGACGGCCCATGCCGCGATCCTCGAGGCCCTGATCGGCCGCTCGCACAGCGGGCAAGGCGCCGACATCCGCATCTCGATGTTCGATGTGATGGCGGACTGGCTCGCCGTTCCGCTTCTGAACGCGGAGGCCGGCACGCCGCCGAAGCGGATCGGCCTCGCCCACACCTCGATCGCGCCCTACGGCGTGTTCACGTCGAAGGACGACCGCGACATCCTGATTTCGATCCAGAGCGAGCGTGAGTGGAAGAAACTCTGCGCAGAAGTTATGGCGATGCCGGACCTGCCGAACGACCCGCGCTTCTGCAACATGGTGGAGCGCGTCCGCAACCGCAAACTGACCGATGACACCGTGGGCGGCGTGTTCAAGACCATGACGCGCGACGACCTGCTCAAGCGCCTGACCGAGGCGGACATCGCCTTCGCCGAGGTCAACACCATGGACGATCTGTCAGTGCATCCGCATCTGCGCCGGATCGAGGTCGCGACGCCAAACGGCCCGGTCGCATATCCCGCGCCCGCTTCCATCGTCATCGGCGAACAGCGGCACTACGGCGCCGTGCCTGCTGTCGGCGATTCCACCGGCGAAATTCCGCGAGGCAAGACATCATGACCGCGAAACCTGACATCGACCACCTGCGCCAGTGGATCGGCCGCACCCAGGAAGCATCCGACGTCATCACCGGGCAACTGGTGAAGGGCCTGCGCGCGACGCTGTTCCTCGACATCGGCAATCCCGTCGACGGCGACGCCGCGCCGTTCACGACGCACTGGTGCCTCGCGCAGCCGGTCGTGCCGATGAGCGAAATTGGCGCAGACGGCCATCCCGCGCGCGGCGGCTTCCTGCCGCCGGTGCCGCTACCGCGCCGGATGTGGGCCGGCGGCCAGATCGAGTTCATCGACCCGCTGCGGGTCGGCGACAAGGTCACGCGCTCGTCGCGCATCTCGGACGTGACGATGAAGACCGGCAGCACCGGGACATTGTGCTTCGTCTCGGTCGAGCACACCATCACCACGCCGCGCGGCGTCGCTATTCGCGAACGCCACGACATCGTCTACCGCGATATGCCCACACCCGGCGATAAACCCGCCGCCGCTCCAGCACCTGCGCCCGCCGGAAAAATCCGCGAGACCCACATGGCCGATCCGGTGCTGCTGTTCCGCTATTCGGCGCTGACTTTCAACGGCCACCGCATCCACTACGACCGCGACTACGTCACCAAGGTCGAGGGTTATCCCGGCCTGATCGTGCATGGTCCGCTGCAGGCGTCGCTGCTGATCGAATTCACCGCCCGTCAGCGCGGCGGCAAGGCGCCCGCAAAGTTTGTTTATCGCGGAGTCAATCCGCTGTTCGATGGCGCGGAATTCAGCGTCAACGGCAATGAGACTGATGCGGGGCTTGAGGTGTGGACGGCGAACGTCGCAGGCGCGCCGACCATGAAGGGCACCGCGAGCTGGTGAAGCAACTCGTCATTGCGAGCGCAGCGAAGCAATCCAGAGCTACAGAAAAGAATGGATTGCTTCGTCGCATTGCTCCTCGCAATGACGAAGTAATCCGTAGAGATTCCTATTTCTTCCCGAACGTCTCGCGCATGCCCGCCTGAATCTTGGCCATGCCGCCGATCCAGCGATCGTAGTTGTCGGTTTTCTTGCGCATGTAGTCGAGCACCTGTGGATGCGGCAGGATCAGGAACGTCTCGCGGTCGATGCCGTCCAGCGCGCATTGCGCGACTTCTTCCGGCGTGAGATTGCCGTCGTGGGACTGCGGCCCCTTCGGCATTCCCCTGATCATGTTGGTTTCCACGCCCTGCGGGCAGAGGATCGAGACGCGGATGTTGTGCGCCTTGTGCGAGATCGCGAGATTCTCCGCAAACCCAACGGCTGCGTGTTTGGTGGTCGAATAGGCGGCGCTGCCGACCTGCGACAGCAGGCCAGCCGCAGAAACGGTGTTGAGGAAGTATCCGCCGCCGCGCGCCCGCATGCGCGGGATCAGATGCCGCGCCGCATAGATGTGCGCCATCACATTGACGGCCCAGCTCTTCGCCCATGGCGCATCCGACGATCCACCGGCATTCTCCGACAGCGGATCGAACTCGCCGATGATACCGGCATTCGAGCAGAACAGATCGATCGGCCCGAACTGCCTTTCGGTTTCATCGATGACGTGGAGAATGTCGCTCTCCTTGCCGACGTCGCAGGCGAACGATGCGCCGCCGATGGCGTCCGCGACGGTCTTGGCGCGCGCGCCGTCGAGATCGGCGACCACGACCCTGGCCGCGCCCTCGCGATGGAAGGTTTCAGCAAGCGCCTGGCCGATGCCATTCGCGCCGCCGGTGACGACGACGACTTTTCCTGCAACTTTCATACGGATGTTTTAGAAGGGAAAGGTGGAGAGATCAATTGGCCTGGAGTCCGGCCTGCAATGCGAATGCCCGTTCAGGCCGTCATTGCGAGCGAAACGAAGCAATCCACGTTTGAAACGGAAAGAAAGCTGGATTGCTTCGTCGCAAACGCTCCTCGCAATGACGAAGGGAAAACTCTGTTCAGGCCGCGACCAGAACCATATCGAGCACCGCAGTGTAGTGCAGCGCAGCAGCCAGCAGCACGAAGGAATGCCAGATTGCATTCTGAAACCGCAGCCGCTCCCAGGCGTGGAAGACCACGCCGAGTGAGTAGATCAGCCCGCCTGCCGCGATCAGCCACAGCGTCGAGTTCGGCAGCGAAGCCACCAGGCTGTCGTAGGCGATGACACCGCTCCATCCCATCGCGAGATAGAGCCCGACCGACAGACGATCGAACCGGCCGGGCAGAAAGATCTTGAGCGCGATACCGGCTGCGGCGACCGACCACACGCCGATCAGCAGCGCGGTCGACATGAAACGATCGTTCATCTGCGCGAGGAACGGTGTGTAGGTGGCGGCAATCAGAATGTAGATCGCGGAGTGATCGAAGCGGCGCAGCAGCCATTTGGCGGGCGAGACAGGCCACAGATTATATGTGGCCGACAGCCCCAGCATGGCGAGCAGTCCTGCGACGTAAACCGACACCGAAACGATTTCCTTGGTCGAGGCATACAGCGCGGCGAGAACGACAAGAGCTATTGCGGCGATCAGTCCGAAAGCAATGCCGAGCACATGAACGACGCCGTCCGCGATCAGTTCGGCGCGATCGTAGTCCCAGCGCACCACGCCACCGCCGGCGACGCGGGCATGAGAGCTGAGTTGCTTCAACCGGAAGATCGTCATGGGCACAGCCGGGGTTATCGGTCCACTTTACATAAGCAACAATTATAAACCTGGTGACGGTCAAAGAAACCTGAAAGGGAGGGGATCAGGATTCAAACCGGAAACTTGATTTCCGCCCCATAAATCTCCAGCTTCATAAAACTGTCGCGCGGCGCTTTCCTTACGTCAGTCATTGATCCCCTCAGTCCGATAAAGTCTTGATCGAATTATGGCACCCAGCTTTTCGGACATTGTCGAAGAGACCCGCCTTTCCATCCGGTCTCTGATCGATTACGGCGAAAGCCTGTTCAATCCCACCGTGCGGCTTGGCGTCACAGGCCTGTCACGCGCCGGCAAGACCGTCTTCATTACTGCGCTCGTCCACGGCCTCTTGCGCGGCGGCCGCTTCCCGGTGTTCGAGTCACTGGCGACGGGGCGCATCGCCCGCGCCCGGCTTGAACCGCAGCCCGACGACGCGGTGCCGCGCTTTGGCTACGAGGGGCACGTCCGCACATTGATCGAGGACCGGCGATGGCCCCGCTCGACCACGGACATCAGCGAACTTCGGCTTGTGATCGAATACCAGCGGCAGAACGCGGCGGCGCGCACGCTGACGCTCGATCTCGTGGACTATCCCGGCGAATGGCTGCTCGACCTGCCGCTCCTGAACAAGAGCTACGAGCAATGGTCGGCAGAGAGCCTCGCGCTCTCGCGGCGCGAGCCGCGCGCGCGGCTGGCAAAGCAGTGGCACGCGCATCTTGCCACCCTTGAGCCGAAGGAGCGCGAAGACGAACAGGCAACACTCACCGCCGCCAAACTGTTCACCGACTATCTGCGCGCCTGCCGCGATGAACGCTTCGCCATGAGCCTCTTGCCGCCCGGCCGCTTCCTGATGCCGGGCAATCTTGCAGGCTCGCCTGCGCTCACTTTCGCGCCGCTGGATGTGCCGCAGGATGGCGCCGCGCCGGACGGCTCGCTGTGGGCGATGATGAGGCGGCGCTACGAGGCCTACAAGGACGTGGTGGTGCGGCCGTTCTTCCGCGATCACTTCACGCGGCTCGATCGCCAGATCGTGCTGGTCGATGCGCTCGCGGCTTTCAATGCCGGTCCGGAGGCATTGAAAGATCTCGAAGGCGCACTGTCCGGCATTCTCGATTGTTTCAACATCGGGCGCAGCACATTCGTCAGTTCGCTGTTCCGGCCGCGCATCGACAAGATCCTGTTCGCCGCCACCAAGGCCGATCACCTGCACCACACCAGTCACGACCGGCTCGAAGCGATCCTGAAACGCATGGTCGAACGCGCCGCCTCGCGCGCCGAGTATGCCGGGGCATCCGTCGACGTGGTCGCGCTCGCCGCCGTGCGTGCGACACGCGAAGCCATGGTTCAGCAGGGCCGCGAGAAACTGCCCTCGATCCTCGGCACGCCCGAGGAAGGCGAAATGTCCGGCGACGAGGTGTTCGACGGAGAGACGGAAGTGGCGACCTTCCCCGGCGACCTTCCGGCCAAGCTCGACGACCTGTTCAGCGGCGATGGCACATTCCGCGGCCTGTCCAACACCGCATCCGACCAGACCGACTTCCGGTTTCTGCGCTTTCGTCCGCCTTTGCTCGTCCGCGAGGGTGGCGAAGAGCCTGCGCTGCCCCATATCCGCCTCGACCGTGCGCTTCAGTTTCTGATCGGAGACAAGCTGCAATGAGCGACAAGCCGCATCACCGCAAGCCGGCAGCGTTCAAGCTCGACGATCCCCGTGTCATCCTGATGGATGCGGAGGAGGATCCCGCGCGCCCTGCGCGCGGCAAGGTTCACATCACCCCGGAAGCCGATCCCGCCCTGCTTCCGGTCCCCATCGACGAACCGGCCGCCCCTGCCCGCAAGGGCTTCGGCTGGGGCGGCGTGTTCTGGACCGCGCTCGCCGGTCTGGTCGTGCTCGGCCTCGGCCTGGGCATTTCCAATCTGGTCGAGGACCTGTTCAACCGCAGCACCAGCCTCGGCTATATCGGGCTGATGTTCGCGATCCTCGCCGTCGTGGCGCTGGTGGCCATCATCGCGCGCGAGGCGTTGAGTCTGGCGCGTCTGGAGACCATCGAGAAGCTTCATGCGCGCGCCAACGCGGTGCTGCTCAGCGACGACCGCAAGGAAAGCGACGCCATCGTCCGCGACCTGCTCAAGATCGCCCATGACAATCCGAGGCTCGCCCGCGCCCGCGCCGCGCTCGAAGAGCATGGCCGCGACATCATCGACGGCGCCGACATGGTGCGCCTCGCCGAGCGCGAACTGATGACGCCGCTCGACCAGGAAGCGCGGCGGCTGGTGTCGAGCGCCGCGCAGCGCGTCTCGCTGGTCACCGCTGTCAGTCCCGGCGCGGTCATCGACATGCTGTTCGTGTTCGCGGCCGCGCTGCGCCTGGTGCGGCAACTGGCCCGGCTTTATGGCGGACGGCCCGGCACGCTCGGCATGATCCGGCTGATGCGCCATGTCATCGCGCATCTGGCGCTGACCGGCGGCATGGCCGCCAGCGACAGCCTGATCCAGCAGATGCTGGGGCATGGCATCACCGCGAAGCTGTCGGCCAAGCTCGGCGAAGGCCTGCTCAACGGGTTGCTCACCGCGCGGCTCGGCCTCGCCGCCATCGACGTGACGCGGCCGCTGCCGTTCGAGGCGCTGCCGCGCCCGGCGCTGTCGGACCTCGCCAGGGATCTGCTGAAGCGTGTGGGCGGCGACGATCAGAAATCCTGAGCCGCCTTCGCTCAAATGGAAAACCTGAGGCATTTCAAAGCCAGAAACGTCGGTGAACCTGTTGTCCGGGTCGCGCGACCAATCTGCAAGGGGTGGATTTCCGTCAACCCGCGCAGATCGCGCTACTCAGGAGTACGACCATGTTTCGCAAACTTGCTCTGGCAATTGCCGCGTCCGCTGCCCTCGGTGCAGCCGCCCTCGCCCCCACCTCCGCGTCCGCCGGCGGCTGGCATGGCCATCACTGGGGTCATGGCTGGGGCCACGGCTATGGCTTCGGTTTCAGCCCTGTGATCGTGAGCGACGGCTATGCGGATGACGGCTGTTACGTGCAGCGCCGCGTTCGCACGCCTTACGGCTTCCGCTGGCGGACCGTGAACATCTGCTACTGATTTCCGGCTTGGCCTGAATCAAAAATCCCGGCTGCTTGATGCAGCCGGGATGTTTCGTCAGTTCAGCAATCGCCATTTGTAGAACGGCGAATCCGGAGGCGGCGACAGTTCAGGCATCCATCCGGTAACTGTCTTGAATGCGAACGGCTCGATCACCACACCGCGCCATGTCCGATCAGCCTGTCCGACAAGACGCAGCACGGCCGGGGTCTTCGTCTCTATCACGTTGCCGTCGTTAGGTGCGCTGTCGACATACAGCCCGATGCCGGATGTCATGGCCGCGCTTGCGGTATCCCTGAATCCGATGAAGCGGCTGCGCTCATTCACCTGCACCACCGGAATGCTGTCCTTCAGATGCCAGCGCAGTTCCGCGTAAATCCGGTAATCGAGGGTCGCGATCCATGTCGCGCCAACTTTATCGGCGACGGCTTTTGCCTGTCTGGCGATCTCGCCATAACCCGCCTCTTTTGCAATCGGGTCTTGTTTGGCCGCGACCGCGAAATTGCTGACGCTGTAGTAATAGAAAATCGCAACATTCAGCACGAATCCGAGGATCACCGCAGCTTTCGCCCATGGCGCTGCCGTGCGCGCAATCCAGCCTGAATGATTTTCTTTTGCGATTTCGACAAGGTTGATAGCAGCGGCAGCAAAGGCGAACGGCCAGATCAGCATTGGCCAGGTGTCGCCGATCCGCAGCGAGAAGGATTTCCAGAGGAAGTAAGCAAACGGCGCGAGCGCGCAGGTCGAAATCAGAATGAACGCCGGATTCTGCTGACGATAACCGCGCCACGCCAGCATCACCGATCCGGCAAGCGCCACCGGGAACAGGATCGGGCCGACCAGCGCCAGTTGAAGTCCTAAGAAATCGCCGACGGTCCGCGCCGAAATGCCATGATCCGCACCGGCGCGGATGAACTGGAATTTGAACGACGCCCAGTCGTGTTGCCAATTCCAGATCAGCACCGGCGAGAACACCAGGAGCGCAATGACCAGCGCGATCCACGGATACGGGCTGCGCAGCCAGCGCATCCGCCACGGCGGCACCAGCAAAAACGCCAGTATTGCCGGGGCAAAGAAAATCGCAGTGTATTTCGACAGCAGCGCCAAACCGCCGAACAGTCCCGCCGCGAGCCACCAGCGGCCGTCATTGCTTTGCGTCAACCGCACCAGCGACCAGACCATCGCGAGTGAAAACGGGATCAGCGCGACATCGGGCAGAATGCGCGACGCGAACAGGCCGTACTCGGGCGCCACAAGCGGCATCAGCACGGCGAGAACCACCGCGCTGCGATCGCGCGTCAAACGCCAGACGATATCGCCAAGGAGCGCGGCGGCGATCCACATTGCCAGCAATCCGCCGAAGCGTGCGCCGAAATTGGTATCCCCGAAAATCGCCGTTCCGAACCGCACGACCCAGGCGATCATCGGCGGATGATCGAGATAGGAGAGCACGTTTTCCCTGGAGAACGTCCAGTAATAGGCTTCGTCCGTACGCAGATCGGCCGTGGCGGCGTACACCACCTGCAATGTCACAAGAACAGCAATGGCAGCGGCCGCGACAAGCATCGCGCGCGGCGTCAGACGCCCGGGCTCTATCGTTCCGGCAGTGTTCGCTCTCCCCATGCGGTTAGCTTTTCCGCGACCGGGCCGGTGAAGTCAAACACACGTTTGCTTCACCGTCTTGTCAAACGATCGCACGATCATCGGCCATGGCGCTGCCGCAACATCTCCGTTAGGATTCTGCCGCCTCCGGACGATCCGGGCGCGATATGGCTTCGGACCCTTTTCAGCATGGCAGAGACCGCTGCATCACCCCTTCGCCGCGTCATCCGCGGCATCGGAATTCGGCAGGTGCGGCTGGTCACCGGCCTTGTCCTGTTTGCCTATGTCATCAGCCATTTCGCCAATCACGCACTCGGCAATGTCTCGCTCGGCGCGATGGACGATGGCCTCTATTATCATGCGGTGTTCTGGAAGAGCTGGCCGATGACCATCGTGCTCTACGGCTCGGTGGCGATACATCTGGGCCTGGGAATCTGGGCGCTCTATGCGCGCCGGCACTTTCGCTGGACCGGCGTCGAACTTACACAGCTCGTGTTCGGCCTCAGCATCCCGGTGTTCATCATCAGCCATGTGATCGGTGTCCGCCTGGCTGCATCCTTGTTTGGCCATGAAAAGGATTACCCGCAGGTCTTTTTTGCCTACTGGGTCTACCGCCCGGAGATGCAATGGTCGATGTACGCCGTGCTGCTGGTGTCGTGGATTCACGGCTGCATCGGAATTTACTTCTGGGTCCGGGGAAAACCGTATTTCAAGAAGATTGCATCGCTGCTCCTGGCTCTCGCGGTAATCCTGCCGACGGTGTCGATGCTGGGCCTCTATCAGGCCAGCCGAACGGTGCAGGTCGCAAGCACTGCTCCCGAATGGCGCGCAGAGATTCTGTCGCGCGAAAAGATCGGCACCCCCGCCGAGCAGGTCACTCTCGAACAGATCAGTTCGTACACGTTGTACGGGTACTTCGGCCTGATCGGCCTCGCCCTTGTTGCCCGCGGCGTCCGTGCGCTGCTGGAGCGCCGCCGCGGCCTCGTCAGGCTGTCCTACGGCAACGGCAAGACAGTCCGGATCCCGGTCGGCCTGAGTGTCCTTGAGGCCAGCACGCGCTTCAACATTCCTCATTCGAGTGTCTGCGGCGGCCGGGCGCGATGCTCGACCTGCCGCATCCGCATCATCGGCGATTGCAGCGCGTTGCCCGAACCATCGAACCGCGAGACCTTTGTGCTGGATCGCGTCGGCACCGGCGGCGATCCCGCCATTCGCCTGGCCTGCCAGCTACGCCCTCACACCGATCTTGCGTTCTTCCAGATCTTTCCCGCGCATACGGATGCGTCCTCGGCTGCAACCATCAGGCCTGCGCTTCCGGGCCGGGAACGCTACGTCGTCAGCATGTTCGTGGACATGCGCGGATCGACCAAACTCGCCGAAAAACTTCTGCCGTTCGATACCGTTTTCATCATCAACCGCTTCCTGACGGCTGTCTCACAGGCCGTGGTCGAATGCGGCGGACAGCCGAACCAGTTCGTCGGCGACGGCCAACTGGCGCTGTTCGGCCTGTCCACCAATCCGCAGACGGCCTGCCGGCAGGCGATCGAAGCCGCGTCGCGGATCGCGATTCATGTCGATGCGCTGAATGAATTTCTCGGTGACGACGTGCCGGAACCGCTGCGGTTCGGGATCGGCATTCATGCCGGCGAGGTCATCATCGGCGACATCGGGTCCGAGGAACACACCGTCTTCACCGCGCTGGGCGATTCCGTAAATGTCGCTGCGCGCCTGCAGGACATGACCAAGGCCCTGTCCTGCGAGGTCGTGGTGTCCGGGGACGTGCTGAAAACGGCAAATCTTCCGGCGACCAATTTGCCGCAGGTCGAGGTTCCCATCCGCGGCCGGGTCGAGCCGCTGATCGTCTACACGGCCGAAAAAGCCGGAATGCTGTCGGATCTCGTCGCCGATTTCGCAGTTGCAGCAGCGTGAAACCGCCAAATTCGAGCAAAGTTTGAGCGAAAGCGGCCGGCGCCATCGCCATTTTCGCTATCAAGGCTCGCACTTACCGCGTATCCTGCGTGCCGTTGGACACGCCCATCCGCGGGGTTCGACACTTACTATGGGTCTTACCCTCTGGAGACTACGGAATGGCTAAAGGTACTGTGAAGTGGTTCAACCCGACGAAGGGCTACGGTTTCATTCAGCCCAGCAACGGCGGCAAGGACGTGTTCGTTCATATCTCGGCAGTTGAGAAGGCAGGTCTTTCAACCCTCAACGAGGGACAGTCGGTCGAGTACGAAGAAGTCGCAAACCGCGGCAAGACCTCCGCGGAAAATCTCAAGGTTTGATAGGAAGGTCCGATTCAGAAGAACTGGATCGGACCTTTGATTGTGATCTGCGACGCGTGATCAGCCCTTCTCATTAACCCCAAGGGCCACGCGGTCTGCCACTCGCATTTGCCGGCGCGGCTGCGAAGTTTCCGCGCGGCCCGAGTTCGCCAGCAAGGCGCTGCAACTCGCGGACACGGTTCTCGGTCGACGGATGAGTCGAGAACAGGTTGTCCATCCCCTGCCCCGACAACGGATTGATGATGAACATGTGCGCGGTCGCAGGACTGCGCTCTGCATCCATGTTCGGGATCTGATGCGCCGCGTTGTCGATCTTGAGCAGCGCGGAGGCCAGCGACATCGGCTGCCCGCAAATCCGCGCGCCCATATTGTCGGCTGAGTACTCGCGGGTCCGGCTGATCGCCATCTGCACGATGGTCGCGGACAGCGGCGCCAGGATCATCATCGCCAGCGAGCCGACGATGCCCGGACCATTGTCGCGGTTGCCGCCGAAAAACATCCCGAACTGCGCGATCATCGAAATCGCACCCGCGATAGTCGCGGTGATCGTCATGATCAGCGTGTCGTGATTCTTGATATGCGCCAGTTCGTGCGCGATCACGCCAGCGAGTTCTTCACGGTTCAGCATTTGCAGCAAGCCGGTCGTCACCGCCACCGCGGCGTGATGGGGATCGCGCCCGGTCGCGAACGCGTTGGGCTGCGGATTGTCCATCAGATAGACCTTCGGCATCGGCAATTGGGCGCGGCCCGCAAGCTCGGCCACCATCCGGAACAGTTCCGGCGCGCTGCGCTCATCGACCTCCTGGGCGCCGTGCATCGACAGCACCATGCGGTCCGAGTTCCAGTAGGCAAACATGTTTGTGGCGGCGGCGATCACCAGCGCCACCACGGCGCCGCCCGCTCCGCCGATCAGATAGCCCACCCCCATGAACAGGGCCGTCAAGCCCGCCAGCAGAACCGCAGTTTTGAAATAACTCATTTCCTCCTCCCAACCGGCGCTTTGCCGGGGATACTTCTCCTCTATCATAAATGGTGAGGACGAGTGGCCTCCTTCAAGATGAGGTCCTGCGGCGGCGCGTCGCGCGTCGTGCCCTTGAAACCCGGATGCCATGTTCCAGCCGCAACCGTCACCCGGCGAAAGCGGGCAGCTCAGGCCGACATTCTCATTTATTACATTATTTTCATCATATAATAAGGTCCGAGAGAGGACCTCAGATGACAATCATGAATATCGGCGGCGACGAGCTGACCTCAACCCGCAAGACTTCATCGCTCGCGCGCATCAGCGTGCTCGCGGCACTGGCTGCGGTCGGGTCCTTTGCGACAAACATTCTGCTGCCGTCCCTGCCCTCAATGGCGAAAGCCCTTAACGTCTCGACTGCCGCAGTCTCGTCAACGATCAGCGTGTATCTCGCGGTCTTCGCCGTCGGACAGTTGATCGTCGGTCCCTTGTCCGACCGTTACGGGCGCTGGAAGCCCGTCATGTTCGGACTTGGCATCTTTGTGCTGGGAAGCATCTGGTGCGAATTCTCTACCACACTGCCGATGATGCTGGTGGGCCGCACCATTCAGGCGCTCGGCGCATGTGCCGCCTCCGTCCTGTCGCGCGCCATCGCCCGCGATCTGCTCAGCGGCGAAGACCTGACAAAGGCGCTCGCCTTCATCATGGTCGCAATGTCCGCCGCACCCGGCTTTTCGCCGCTGATCGGCGGGTTTCTCGATGCCACCACCGGATGGCGTTCCGAATTTCTCGTGGTCGGCCTGTTCGGGGCCGCCGTCGCATTTTGCTATTTCAGATACGTCGGTGAAACCCATCGGCCCGACGGCAAGATCTCGATCCAGCTGAGCGCGATCCTGCGCGGATACTGGGGTCTGCTCACCGACCTGCGCTTCATCGCGCCAGCCGGAGCGATGGGGCTGTACATGGGCGCACTGTTCGCGATGTTCTCGGTCTCGCCGCGTGTCCTGATCGACGGACTGGGATTCTCACCCATTCAGGTCGGAACGTTCTTCGCGACAACGGTGCTGGCGGTTTTTGCATCAGGAATGGCGGCGCCTCGCGTGGCGCTCAGACTGGGGCACGCCCGCGCAACCATCATCGGCCTTGCCATCGCGACGCTAGGCGGGCTGACGCTGCTGGCGGCACACTGGACCGCCCCTTCGATCTGGACCTACTTCATCCCTGTCATGGTCTTCCTGACCGGATTCGGGATGGTCGCCCCGCTCGTGACGGCGACGGCGCTTCAGCCGTTCGGCGATCGAGCCGGCCTTGCCTCGGCGCTGCTGGGATTTCTGCAAATGGCCGGCGCGTCGATCGGCGTGGTGCTGACCGCATCGATTGCGAGCCCGACCCTTGCCGTTGGCGTCGTACAGGCGGCGCTAACCATGCTTGGATTGATTTTGTACCTCGCCGGGGAGCGCCGGGCTTGACCCCGAAAAGTGGAACCGGTTTCGGGATCGATCACGCCTCATCATGAAAGATAAACGGTGTGCTTGAGCGGTCTCCAAGACGCGCTCAGCAGGACGCGCCCCATCCCTTGGGGAACGGGATCATCGGCCAGGCGCCGGAATCGGCTCCGGATCCGGAACAATCGGACGCCTTGTCGCCGGGCTCGAGCACGCCGCCGCAATACGGGCAATTGTTGTCGTTCGCTGCCGACGGCACGCCATCAGTCGCGTCGATGACCTCGTGGGCGAAAAAATTAACCACCCGGAGGCGCGGAATCACTCGATATGCAGGCATGCTCATCCTCTTCATCAGAGGCTGCATCATGCCAGCGAGATCATGCCGGTCCGTTCAGGGGAACACTCAAATTTTAGCGGTCCCGCGCTTTCTGACAACGAGATGAAACGGGTTCCGAGAATGCTTAACGAGAGACAATCAGACCGCGGCTGGTCACGACGACCCAGCGGCCGTCCTGACGGCGGATCGCATCCACCCGCCCGATCCCCGGCAACGGATCGCCCGGAATCACGTCGAAGATTCCAGGGCGGCCGCTCACCGTGGCGATGCCGTCGGACACTTCGCGAAGTGTCCAGCCTTCAACCACCGGAAGCCGGCCGGGCTGCGCAGCCGCAGGCTTGATCGAGCCGGTGGTTTCCGGAGCAGCATTCGCGGCCTGTACGGGCACCGGCGCCTTCAGCTTTTCGACGGCCTCGCTCAGCTTCGCAAGCTTCGCGGCAGGCTCGGCCTGCGCCTTCTCGACACGATCGATCCGCTCCCCGATCTTCGCAGATTGCGCAGCGCTGCTGGTCTTGAGCGCGGCGAGGTCCGCGTTGATTTTCGCAATCGCGCTTTCGACCGAACGCGCCTGCTCGGCAGCGCTTGCGGCTGCAACAGAAGCATTCTGATCGCTTTTCAGGTAATGCCCGGCGCCCACTGTCGCGAGCGAGCCTCCGATGGCGCCGACCGCGGCGGCGATGGCCACAATCGCGGCCATCGAGAGCCGGCGGCCTGTGGCAGGCGCGGCATTGAACTGCTGCTCGCGCGCGGCGCTTTCATTGACGATGTCTTCCCAGGAACTGTGCGGCGACAGGCGCTGCAAGGTGATTTCCTTGGAAGGCTGCCTGGCGACCTGCGCGGAAGCGCTGTCTTGCGGCGCGTCGGCCGCCTTCGCCTCGTGCCGGACCATATCGCCGGCATCCGGCACCAGCGATGCTTCGCCGTGATTGCTGGAATCCTTGATCTCGCCGTCGGCAATAGGGTCGGTCATGAGCGCTAACTCCGAATGGGTTTACTATTTGGTAACCACGAATTGGTTGACAATTCGTTACCCAGGGCATGATCCCGAAAAGGGAAACCGATTTTCGGAATAGATCATGCCCAGACAGGAGAGCGCTTCGCGAAGAGAGATCGAAACTCACGTCCGGCACGCGCTCCGTCCGTGAGTTTTGTATCAATTACAAAATGAACCCAGTATTTATGAAGTTCGACTTGTGCTCGCGTACGATGTCATCGAGTAGCCGCTTGGAATCGTCGGTCTGCTTTGCCGCGATCATCGAGCGGATCGAGAACGAACGCAGCGCGTCGGTGACCGAGAGCGTGCCTTCCGCCGAATCCTTGCGGCCGGTGAACGGAAACACATCCGGTCCGCGCTGGCATTGACAGTTGATGTTCACCCGGCAGACCTGATTGACCAGCGGGTCGACGAGTCTCCCGATGGTCTCTGCGTCTTCGCTGAAGATCGAGACCTGCTGGCCGTGCTCGGAGGTGATGACGTAGTCGAGAGCCGCATCGATGTCGTCGAACGCCATCACTGGAACGATCGGACCGAACTGCTCTTCGCGATACAGCAGCATGCCTTCCTTCACCGGATAAACCACCGCGGGATAGAACAGCGTGCCGCTGCTCGCGCCGCCGCCCTCGTTGATGACCCTGGCGCCCTTCTCCGTGGCGTCGGCCACCAGCCGCGTCATGTGCTCGACCTTGCCCAGTTCGGGCAACGGCGTAAGCGTGACGCCCTTGTCCCACGGCATGCCGGCCTTCAGCTTGGCAAGCTCTTCCGTGAAGCGCGCAAGAAATTTGTCCACGATGGAGCGATGCACGATCAGCATCTTCAGCGCCGTGCAGCGCTGGCCGTTGAACGACAGCGAGCCGAGCAGGCATTCCTTGACGGCAAGCTCGATGTTTGCATCGGGCAGCACGATGGCCGCGTTCTTGGCATCGAGCCCGAGGATGGCGCGCAGCCGGTTGACCTTCGGATGCATCTTCTTGAGATGGTCCGCAACGCGGCTCGAGCCGATCAGCGTCAGCACGTTGACCTTGCCGGACTCAAGCAGCATCGGCACCACCTCCGAACCCTTGCCGTACACCGTGTTGATGACGCCCTTCGGGAAGGCGCTGCGGAACGCTTCGAGCAACGGCTGAAACAGCAACACGCCGAATTTCGGCGGCTTGAACACCATGGTGTTGCCCATGATCAGCGCCGGGATCAGCGTCGCGAATGTTTCGTTGAGCGGATAATTGTAAGGCCCCATGCAGAGTACGACGCCAAGCGGCGTGCGGCGAATCTGGCCGATGGTGCCTTCGACAATGGTGAACCGCGAATTGTCGTTGTCGAGATGCTTCAGCGCCTCGATGGTCGCTTTCATGTATTCGACGGTCCGATCGAACTCCTTCTGCGAGTCCGGCAGCGTCTTGCCGATCTCCCACATGATGAGGTTCACGATCTGCTCGCGGCGCGCCACCATCTGCCGGGTGAAATCCTGCATACAGGCGATACGCTGTGCGACCGTCATGGTCGGCCATTCGCCGCGCCCGCTGTCGTAGGCGGCGACCGCCGCATCCAGCGCAACCTTCGCCTCGGGGATGCCGCCGACGGGATAGCTGCCAAGTTCAACCTGCTCCAGCGAGCCGTCGGGCTTGCGCACGCAGATCGCCGAACGCACGGTCTCCACCGCTCCCGTCCACGGCCTCAGTTCTCCGTTCACCAAAGTCTCGCGCTGGTGGACCGGCGGCGGCAGGCCGCAATCCTTCAGACGGTTTTCCTCGGGAAACAATTCTTTCAACTGCTGCGACGTGAGCATCGGACACCTCATCGATTTGGCGTGGTCCGCACATGCCTGGCGAAAATTTGCCGGGATTGAACAGGGCGGATGACCGGCGTGAATCATCCGGTCTTTTGAAGGGACCAGACTAGTCTGCCAGACGAATGAGTCGAAATGATTATGTGGCTGACTTTTTTATGAGCAGCTACCGCCGTCATTGCGAGCGAAGCGAAGCAATCCGCTTTTTGGAGAAAGCGTGGATTGCTTCGTCGCTTATGCTCCTCGCAATGACGCACACGAGAATGTGAGCCTATCGCCGACAAAATCGGCGCGCCTAGCCGCGGTAAATCCGTTTGAACTGGCGCTCGGCCGACGCCATCGCGCCCTTCAGGTCTTCGCGGCCGGAGCAATAGTTCGCGAACATATCCACCACGACGAAATCCGCGATCGCGGCCGCGGCGCTTTCATTCAGCGTGCCGATGCCGGCCGGGGTCGAGGCCAGCTTGGCGACGTCACGATAGGGCGTGTTCTTCGGATCGACGGTCCAGATCGGATTGGCGTCATAGGCGAGCAGGAAGTGCGACAGATAGCCCTGCGCCGCCTCGATCCACGGATTGAACTGCGGTCCTTCCATCAGGAATGCGGTGAATGCCTTGCAGGCCTGCGGGTACTTGGTGAAATTGAAGATTAGGATCGGGAAGCCGAGATGCTGCTCGCGCACCTGGCCGCTGACGCCGACCGGCAGATGTGCGTGATCCATGTCCGCGGCGATGGCGGGATTCTCCTTCTTCGCCGCGACATAGATCGAAATTCCGTTGGTCGTGAGATGAAGCTGGCCGGCCAGAAACGCCTTGTTGTTGGAACTGTCGTTCCACGAGATGACACCGGGAATGAAGTTCTCGTAGAGTGACTTGACGTACTCCAGCGCTTTCGCCGTCTCTGGCGAGTTGATGATCACCTTGTTGTCCTTGTCGACGGTGTAGGCATTGTGCGCCCACATCGCCCACGCGAGCCAACCGTTGGCGTCGCCTGTGGCGTGGCCAAGCGCCATGCCCGCGGGCGTGCCATTCGCCTTCAGGCCCTTGATCAGTTCGCGAAATCCGCCGAGGTCTTTCGGGAATTCCTTGAAGCCGCACTTCTGCATGGCGGCGACACGGTAGTTCACAAGGCCGCCGCTCGCGGCCACCGGAATGCCGAGCCACTTGTTGCCGCGCTTGCCGTAGGCCACACCCGAGGGCGCCCAGCCGCCGTACTTCTTGCCGAGATATTCGGCGACGTCAGTCACATCGACGCACTTTTCGGGAAACAGATGCGGCAGGGAGTAAAGCCCCCACACCATGTCGAGCCCCTGCCCGGTGTTGGCCGCGACCGAAGCCTTGGGCTGAATGTCATCGAACGATTCATTGGAGATGTTGATCTTGACGCCGGTCGCCTTCTGGAAGGCATCGACGATCTTCATGAAGGCGACATCCTCGGCCTCCACAAACCGTTTCCAGCGCAGCATGTTGATGGTGGCGCCGGCTTCCGGCTTCCATTGGGCGGTCTGCGCCCAGGCCTTGGCGGTGCCGAGCATCTGGTCGGCTGACAGGGTTGCCGCGGCGGCCAAAGCCGCGGCGCTTCCTTTGAGCAGAGATCGTCGATCCGGCGTGAACTCGGTCATAGTCGTCTCCTCCCTGATGATTGGCCGTTGGCCGGCCAATGCTTTTTCAAATCAATGTCTGCGTGTGCGGAAATCCCTCTTGAATGGGCTTGGCAAGCCGCGCCCCGGCGCCACCGATGTAATCATCAGAGCGGCGCACGATCAATGCGCGGTGCACGACAGTGCAGAGCACAATCGGTGTGACACTTTAGCGAGGTGATTTCTTGAGACGGACGTTTCGGCCTGTGCGCGGCGGCGCGCGAGCAACCGTGACGCCATCTAGATGGAGACGTCAGAGATCGAGAACGACGGCCCCAGACACGGCATCGGTGATGCCACGGCCTTCGCCCTGATCCTCGAGGACGGACCGGAAGCTGTCGAGTGTCTTGATCATCGCGGGGCGTGCCGCAACCAGTGCGTCCTGACTGGGCCACGCGCCGATGAGGCAGAACGTTTGCTCGCCGGTCTGTATGATGAAGCCGCGCTCAAGGCCCGGCCATTTGGCCTTGCCGTTCCGGTGCGCATCAAGGAAGGCGGCCTGTTCGCCGGACTTCACCTTGAACTTGACGACATTGTAGACCTGCATGATGCGCTCCAAAAATGTGTTGGAGAAAATCGCACTTAATTCAGCGGTGAGCACGCACTGGCGCTCCCTAGGGGAATCGAACCCCTGTTTCAGCCTTGAGAGGGCCGCGTCCTAACCGCTAGACGAAGGGAGCAAGCGCGGACAAGGGAATAGCCTCGAAACGGGGCGACTGCAAGCGCATGCCACAGCCGCGGCGTGCTTTCGGCTGTGATCCGACGCGAGCAGGACATCCTGTCCCGGCGCTTCTCGCCTCGAGGCAGTGCCAAGGCCTTTCGTCCCCGACCACCCTCTTTTTCCTGCCAAACCGCTGTCCTCCAGTTCCCCGGCTTGCCGGTTCGATGTAGGACCTTCGCATGACCCGCAGAGCCACATTGCAGGACTGGATCGCCGCGCATCCCGGCGCGGTGTCGCTCGCCACATTGGCTGTCCCCTTCGCGATCCTTGTGATCTCGGCTCTGGAAACGGGTCCTTCGGCATTCTCATCCCATTTCGCAACCGGCATAAAGGGTTTCCTGAACTACGTGGACGCCTTCTTCATTTCGGCGTCGTTCATCGTGTTCTTCGCGGTCATCCTCATCCTCGAGCGGCTGCGGCCAGCCGATCCCGATCAGGCCCTGCTGTCGCGCGGACTGTTGTTCGACACCGGATTTGCGGTCGTCTCGCTGCTGGTTCATTTCCTGTTCGTGTCGCTGTTCGCCCTGTTGTTTCTGAGTTTCTTTCAGCGCCACCTGCCGCCGCTCTCGGGCCTGATCGGACACTGGCCGAACTGGCTGCGCGTGGTTGTCGTATTTGTCGCGGTGGATTTTGCCGGCTGGCTCAGCCATGTGATCCGTCACAAGGTCCCCGCCCTTTGGCATTTCCACGCGCTGCATCACTCGCAGAACGCCATGAACTTGATGACCGAGTTCAGGCTGCATCCGTGCGATCTTCTGGCCCGGACTCTCACCATGTCATTCGTGTTTGTTCTGGTGCTGGTGCCGATCGAGCAGGCATTCGTTTTTGTGCTGCTGCAGAAATATTACCTGATGTTCCTGCACGCGAATGTCGATATCGGCTATGGACCGCTCGACCGGGTGTTCGTGTCGCCGCGTGTCCATCGCCTGCACCACGCGATGCGCTCAGATCTGCACGATCAAAATTATGGAGTCTATCTTTCGATCTGGGACACCATATTCGGCACCTTCCGTCAGGTGCCTGACCGCGTGATCGAGACCGGCGTCGAGGGTTTCCCCAGCGAGCCAACCGGAGCCTGGGTGCAGATGCCTCTGACCTTTCTTCGCCAGTTCGCCTTTCCTGTCACCCAAGCCGCGCAGACCCTGCGCGACGCGTTTACGGTTCGTGAGCGAACCTGAGCCGTCCCACCGGCTTCAGGGTCTTTGCGTCATAGGTGCGGATTTCGGTCGTGCCGCCGATCTCGACCGTCACCGCCAGCCGCTCGCCCGCGCTCGCCGTGGAGACGATCCGCGCCCCCTTCGGCAGGGTCGCCGTCACATCGGTGATCTGAACGCTTCCATCGGTGCGGAAAAGACGGTAGCCGATGGCAACCAGCAGAGCCCCCACCCCGATCGCCGTGGTCAGGCCGGCAATCAGCATCATCCGGCGCACCCGCGCGATCAGCGCTGCTTGCTCGGGGGTCGGATCGGGCGCAACAGTTTCAGTCATGCAGCAGTCTTCCGAAAATACGCGTCACGAGGTCACGGTCGAGGGCGATGAAGGATCGCAGCGGCTGGACCGCGTGCTGGCCGTCCGCAGCCCCGACCTGTCGCGCTCCCGCCTCAAGGCGTTGATCCTCGCGGGCCAGGTCAGCGTGGGACCTGCCCCGGTTCGCGACCCCGCTTATCATGTCAAAGCGGGCGATACGATCACAATCGACGTGCCCCCCGCCGCGCCCGCCGAGCCCGAAGGCGAGGACATCCCGCTCGACATCGTGTTCGAGGACGACGACATCATCGTCATCGACAAGCCGAAGAACCTCGTGGTCCATCCCGCCGCCGGGCACGAGACCGGCACGCTGGTCAACGCGCTGATCGCCCACTGCGGCGCAAGCCTGTCCGGCATCGGCGGGGTCAGGCGGCCGGGCATTGTCCATCGGCTCGACAAGGACACCACCGGATTGATGGTGGCCGCCAAGAACGACCGCGCCCACCAGTCGTTGTCGGCGCAGTTCGCCGACCATGGCCGCACCGGCGAGATGCGCCGCGGCTACATGGCCTTTGTCTGGGGCGTGCCGAACCGGAAAAGCGGCACCATCGATCAGCCGATCGACCGGCATCCGCACACCAGAGAGAAAATGGCGGTGCGCCAGGGCGGCCGTGACGCCGTGACCCATTGGGAGGTGATCGAGAGCTTCACGGGTAAGGACGGCAAGCCGGTCGCCGCCCTGCTTGCCTGTCAGCTCGAGACCGGCCGCACCCACCAGATCCGCGTCCACCTCGCCCATCTCGGCCATCCGCTGCTCGGCGACGACGTTTATGGCTCCGGTTTCAAGACCAAGGCCCGCCAGCTCGGTCCGCAAAGCCAGGCGGCGCTTGCCGCTCTTGGCAGGCAGGCCCTCCATGCTTATTTGCTGGTCTTGGAGCATCCGGCGTCCGGAGAAATTCTTCACTGGGAATCGCCGCTGCCGGAGGATTTGGTCCTCCTCGAGGCCGCCCTCCGGAGCACAGACTAAAGGTGGTGCGCTAAAAAGCCGCATGGTTACAAACATTTAACCCGTGTCACGGGTTCGTGACCCCGTTTTGTTCTTCCCTCCCCCTCGGGTTTTGGAGTATGTTGCACCTGCGCTCGGGATCGTCCCGGCGCGGAACATTGCAGTGCTTCTGGCTTTGACACAGCAGATGGCCTGCCTCGCCCGCCGCTATCGGGGGCGTGAACTCTGGAGGGCGCACCATGGCCCGTGCCGCTACTTTGCCGGTTCTCAACGGAGAATCCGGTCTTGCACACTACCTGACGGAAATCCGCAAGTTCCCGATGCTGGAACCGCAGGATGAGTACATGCTCGCCAAGCGCTGGCGCGAGCACGACGACCGCGACGCCGCGCACAAGCTCGTCACCAGCCATCTTCGGCTCGTGGCCAAGATTGCCATGGGTTATCGCGGCTATGGCCTGCCGATTTCCGAGGTTGTCTCCGAAGGCAACGTCGGCCTGATGCAGGCTGTCAAACGCTTCGAGCCCGAGAAGGGCTTCCGTCTGGCCACCTACGCGATGTGGTGGATCAAGGCGTCGATCCAGGAATACATCCTGCGTTCGTGGTCGCTCGTAAAAATGGGCACCACCGCGAACCAGAAGAAGCTGTTCTTCAATCTCCGCAAGGCGAAGAGCAAGATCTCCGCGCTTGAAGAGGGCGATATGCGCCCCGAACAGGTGAAGCAGATCGCGACCCGCCTCGGCGTGACGGAACAGGACGTGATCGACATGAACCGCCGCCTCGGTGGCGACGCGTCGCTCAACGCTCCGATCCGTGACGACGGCGAACCCGGTGAATGGCAGGACTGGCTGGTCGATACCTCGCCCAACCAGGAAGCCATCATGGCGGAGAACGAGGAGTTCGATCATCGCCGCAGCGCGCTGACCGGCGCGATGAGCGTGCTCAACGACCGCGAGCGCCGCATCTTCGAGGCGCGTCGTCTGGCCGAGGAGCCGATGACGCTGGAAGACCTCGCCGCCGAATTCGGCGTGTCGCGCGAGCGCGTGCGGCAGATCGAGGTCCGCGCGTTCGAGAAGGTGCAGGCGGCGGTGAAGACCGCTGTCGCCAAGCAGGAGCACGCCGCACTGGAAGCGGCGTACTGATCTCTTCCGCATAACAAGTTGCGAAAGCCGGCCTTCGGGCCGGCTTTTTTGTTGTAACCCTCTCCCCGCATGCGGGGAGAGGGTGGCGAGCATCGTCAGATGCGAGACGGGTGAGGGGCTGTCAACTTCACAATGACCAACGCCCCTCACCCGCCCTCGTTTCACTCGGGCACCCTCTCCCCGTAAACGGGGCGAGGGAAACGTAGCATCCCGCCCCTCATCCGGAATAATTCTTGCAAAGCAGGGAGCGGCGGCACGATGCTGCGGACCACGGGGCAAGGACCAATCATGAAACAGGGATGGAACATGCAGGCGCACCTTCGGCGGCTGGCGATTTTGACGTGTCTGCTCGTCTCTGCATCCGCCAGTGCGCAGACATGGCCGACAAAACTGATCAAGGCCACCATCCCGTTCGGCGCAGGCAGCGCGACGGACGTGGTGCCGCGCATGTTTTTTGATCGGCTGTCGGCTGAACTGGGGCAATCGATCGTGGTGGAAAACCGCGCCGGCGCCGGCGGCACGATCGGCACCGCCTCTGTCGTCCGCTCCGAACCGGACGGCTATTCGATCCTGGCCCATTCGTCGGCGATCACCATCGCGCCGGCGATCTTCACCGAACTCACCTACGATGCCACCCGGGACCTGTCGTCGGCGCTGATGATCGGCTACAGCGCGAATGTGATGATCACCTCGCCGTCGAAGCCATGGAAGACGGTGCAGGAGTACATCGCGGCCGCGAAAAAGCCGGACGCCGCCGCCAGCTTCGGCTCGGTCGGCATCGGCAGCGCCGTTCACATCAGCGCGGAAAAATTCCGCCTCGCCGCGGGCATCACGCCGACCCACATTCCGTATCGCGGCGGCTCGGAAGTCATCACCGACATTCTCGGCGGCCGGATCGATTTCTATTTCTGTCCGCTGGCCACCGCGCTGCCGCTGATTCAGAGCGGTCAGGTGCGCGCCCTGCTGGTCTCGACGCCGACGCGCGTCGCCGATTTGCCCGACGTGCCGTCTCCGCCCGAGGTCGGTCTGAAGGACGCCGACAGCGCGATCTGGTTCGGCGTGTTCGTGCCGTCGAAGACGCCGAAGGACGTTGTCGACAAGCTCTATGCCGCCGGCACGAAAGTTCTGGCGACGCCCGACATGCAGCGCGACCTGAAGAAGCTCGGCGTCGAGCCTTGGCCGATGAAGCCCGATGAGATGGACAAGCTCGTCGCAAATCAGACCATCGCCAGCGCCGAACTGGTCAAGGCCGCCGGGATCAAGTGATTTGGTGAAACTCGTGCAGGCTTTGCGCACGCGGTGCTCACGACGGCTTTTGCGTGCGGCGCTTGCGGCGACGCAGTAATTCCGCGTAGGCGAAATCGATCGCAGCGCCCTGCTCGAGCCATCCGAGCAGCCGGTGGCGGAAAGCAGTTCGACAAGAAAACGCCGGACCCGTGCAGCACCGCGCGCGGCGGCACGCGCCGTCAGGACACGTGCGATATGCGCGGAGGAAATCCATCTCCGCGCGCGCAACAACGAGTTCGCAATATGCGAAATCTCGCGCCGTATGCTCGGCGTACGTCTCGCCGGTCAGGCGCGCATTCTCCGCGCCGCTGAAACCATAAGGACCTTCCAGCCTGAACCGCGCCGTCATGGGCAACGCTCCCGTTGATGGATTTGATGAGTGGAATGAGCGCGCACGCGCCGTCTGACGCACGCATCGCGCGCGGCGGCCTCGCCTCATATGGCCCCCTCGCAAACATGAGGGGACGGAACGCCGAAAGGCGCACTTGAGTGGAGTGACGCGCAGCGGACATGCCGCAGCGCGCATCGCCTTTCGGCGCTCCGCCGCGGCGATTTTTGGCGACGGGATCGTTCTTCCGGGACAGGACGGACGCTTTCACGCCCCGATCCGGCGGGCTTTCGCCTGCCTTCATCCTGTCCGCGTCCAGCCACTGAAGGCGGGGCCACGTAGTTGGCCCGGACGATGACCCGAAGCCTCCCGGACACGAGGGAGAACGTCTCTCCCGCGCGCGCAGGCGCCGCATCCCGCCCCGCGCATCGAAGCGTCCCAGGACACGCCCCTCAAGTGAGGCGGGATGGCGTGAAGATGGATCAGGCGGCGGAGAATGTCAAGGAATATTTTCCTATATCGATTCAGCCTTGTTGAGGATGATGACTCATCATCAAGTGAAGATGCGCAATGTCCTCCCTGGTCAGGCTTATCTCCACCGCGCCGAACTCCGGCTTCGTCGTGAAGCTAACTAATTTCGGTCGTCCCCGCGAAAGCGGGGACCCAGTCTTGAAATCTCGGTCTGAAGCAAGACTGATTCTCGCTTTCGCGGGGATGACTGGTTGGGAGCAACGCTGACCAGTCGAAAGTTTGTGGCTCGTCGCTTTTGCTTCGGGATTGAACGCGCGACCGCAACATCGCCCTATTGCGAGAGATAGCCCCGCATTTCGCTTCGCTTCGTCCGGGCTACAAGGCTCGTCATTCCGGGATGCGCCGAAGGCGCAGGCCCGGAATCCAGACCTGCCGGACTCTTGCGCGAGACGATTGGATTCCGGGTTCGCGCTTCGCGCGCCCCGGAATGACGGCCGATTTCTTCACCTCGCCCCGTTCTTACGGGGAGAGGTCGGATTGCGCGGCAATCCGGGTGAGGGGCTACTTCCTCGAAAGTCGCGCCATCGCATATGTTGAAATCGCGCCCCTCACCCCGACCCTCTCCCCAGCGAAAGGGCGTCTACGCCCGTCTTCGACGGGCTATACGGGGAGAGGGAGCAGGAAGATTTCATCGAAAACACTTCGAGATTCCGGGTTCGCTCGCAAGCGCTCGCGCCTCGGAATGACGAGCAGCCCCTACTCCACCTTCGCACCGGCGAACTTCACCACCTTCTCCCACTTCTCCGTTTCAGAGACGATGATCTTGCCGAAATCTGCGGGCGTGCCGAGCAGCGGCACACCGCCAAGTTCGGCGATTTTCGCCTGCATCGCAGGCTCGGCGAGGATTGCGTTGATCTCCTTGTTGAGCTTGTCGATGATGGGCTTCGGCGTCTTCGCCGGTGCGCCCATGCCGAACCATGCGCTCGCTTCATAACCCTTCACCGTTTCACCGACGGTCGGCACATCCGGCAGCAGCGGCGACCGCGTCTCTGTCGTCACCGCGAGCGCACGGAGCGTTCCCGCCTTGATGTGCTGGATCGCGGACGGCAGATTGTCGAAGATCACCTGCACGCGGCCTGCGATCATGTCGGTCAGCGCAGGCGCAGCTCCCTTGTAGGGGATATGCGTCATTTCGATGCCGGTCATCGATTTGAACAACTCGCCGGACAGATGCACGGACGTTCCGTTGCCCGATGACGCCATGTTGACCTTCCCGGGATTGGCTTTCGCATAAGCAACGAACTCCGCAACCGTCTTTGCCGGGAAATCCGCGGGCACGACCATCACGTTCGGCGATCGCAGAATGCCCGCCACCGGCGCGATGTCGCGGATGAAATTGAAACTCAGCTTCGTATAAAGCGAGGCGTTGATGCCGTTGGCGGGATTGACCAGCAGCACCGTGTAGCCGTCGGGATCCGCATTCACCACGGATTCGGTGCCGACATTGTTGCCCGCGCCCGGCTTGTTCTCGATGATGAACTGCTGACCCAGCCGCTCCGACAGCCGCTGGCCGATCAGGCGCGCGAGAATGTCGGTCGCGCCGCCGGGCGGATAGCCCACCACCCACTTCACCGGACGCGTCGGATAATCCTGCGCCGAAGCGCCGCTAATTGAGATGAGTGCAGCAAAGCCCATCGCGATCAGACCGACCGCGGCGCGTCGTGAAGCCATGTCGTGTTACCCCTTGTTCTCTCCCCGGCTGCCGCGACTTGGCGCGCGGTCAGCATGTGTTGATGGACAACACGCGAGCGTAACAAACAAAAACGAGAGCGAACAAGGAGTGCGATGCGCGCAGCGCGCTTATGGCGGCGCACAACGCGTTGGGAACAGAGTACCGGGTTACAGATAGTCGCGGAAGTAATCCGCCAGGCTGTCGTCACCGCCCGTCATGCCGAAGTCGATCGGCTGGTCCAGCAGCAGCGCGCTGGCCTGCGTCTTGTAATCCGGCGAGACGTCGTCAACGCCGGGAAGCGGCTGACGCAGGATATCCAGATAGGATTTGTAGTTGTCCAGCGAGCCGCTGAAGATGCAGTTGCAGACGCCTGGATCGGCATAGACATATCGCGGCGTGCCGCCGGCCCTGTGGATCACGAAGCGATGCGGCGGCAATGCTTTCAGCGCGCGCTGGCCCGCCGCGTCGTTGGCGAGCTGGATGCGGAACCCGGCCGAGCGCAGATAGAACGCGTTCTTCTCAAGGAACGGCTTGCTCGGCGTGACATGTTGAGCCACCAGCGGCCACGCCAGCATCACCACTATCATTGCGGCAAGCGAGACGAGCGCACGCCAGGTCCGGGATATCGTTATCGGAAACATCGTTTGATCCTTCGCAAGACATAAACAAAGTCACGTGGGAGTCATAAACGCGGTCAGTTCGTCATGAAACGCGGGTCGCCAGGCCATCACGTCTCCTTGTGCGCTGCGTGAATTGTGTCGCGGGAACACGGGACGCGACGCCATTCGCGTTCACGATTTTGTCGCAGGTGTGAAAGCATGCATCGCACCGCGCGAATTGTCGAATCGCAGGCACAAGATGTGGTGCGATTGCGGGGGCAACTCGTCAAAGTGCGCTGCGGAATCTTCATCACCTTGAAGGAAATGTGACTGGAGCGTTTCCAATTTCACATCGCTGTATGCGCATTGCAAATCGCGATGCCGACTCACATCTGCCCCATTGCGGAAGCATGGTCCGCCCGCTCACCGGGAGCGCGATTGCAGAAGCATCATCCGATGCAATCGCACTCTGAAATGTCCGAAGAGAATCCGAAGAGGAGAAGTGCATGGTCGGTCGCCCGCAGGGAAACCTCAATGAAAAATTCGATCCGGATTACGTCGCCACGTTGAGAAAAATTCTCGACATCGCCGTCGAGCAGATCGCGCATGAAAACCGCACGCCTGCGACCAAGGCGAAGATGGCCCAGACGATTGTCCGGCGCGCCGCCGACGGCGTGACCGATGCCAACGACCTCGTGTCGAGCGCCGTCCGCGTCGGGGAGACCCGCGCAGCGTGAGATGCCGACATCTGATGAGAGATAATAAACCCGCAACACATACAGCCGTCATCACCGGGCTTGACCCGGTGATCCATCCAGAATGAGTCTTGAGGAAGATGATGGATTGCCGGGTCAAGCCCGGCAATGACATTCAGGGAAGTGACGGGCTCAGTCGCCTTATGACAAAACCACGATCAGGACGCCGCGCTCTTCGGCGCAGCGTGTGATTTTTCCACATCAAGCCTTGGCGCATTGGTCGCGAACTGCTCGTCCTGCGGCATTGACGGCAGAACGCCGCTGGTCTTGGCCTGATCGATCACCTGCGCCAAAAGCCTGAGGCCGAGCGGCGCCAGCGCCCGCTCCCACAATTCGCGCGCGGTCTCGTTCTTCTTCACGAACACCCAGTCCTGCGCGGCGATCGCGCCGGCATCGAGCCGGTCCGACAGGTGATAGATCGTGCCGCCTGCGATCGCGTCGCGCTCCTTGATGGTCCATTCCACCGCCGCGATGCCGCGGTGGCGCGGCAGCAGCGATGGATGGTAGCCGATGCCGCCATGCCTGGCGGCCTTCAGCGCACCATCGCTGACCATCGCATGGCTGTGGGCCGTGACGATCAGGTCGGTGCCCGGCGCGATCTCCGAAGCCACGATGAGCTTGGGCTTTGCCTGCACCACGACCTCGACACCGGCGGCACGGGCGGCCGCGGCGAGACGGTCCTCGCCGTCCGCGACCACGACACGGATCACCTCGATGCCGTGACCGCGCATCATGTTGAACGTCTCGACGCCGAAATGACGCGAGCCAGCGAGAGTTATTTTCATCGGATCACTGCCCCCAGGCCGTGAATGCTTCGTTGAATGCACGCTCGCCCGGCGCGCCCTTCTCGATGGCGATGATCGAACGGCGCTGGTTGGCGTAGACCAGCGGAATGTCGAACCACGACCGCTCCTTCAGAAGCTGAAGATTGCGCGCCTTGTCGGCCTCGACATTCGACAGCCCGACCAGGAAGAATCCGTCGGTGACTTTCACCGCGAGTCCCGCCAGCGGCGTGCCGCGCGCCTGCTCGTTGGACTTCATCAGCACGCCGGGCACGTTGGCGATGGTGGTGCCGAAATCCGGCGGCAGCACGAAGGTCAGTTCCGCGGTGTGGCTCGCGGGCAGCGACGCATCGGTGTTGCGGCGGATCGAGAGCGACATCTTGATCTTGCGCTCGGGAATATCGATGTCGGCGCGCACGCCGATATCCGGCGGCTGACCGGCGGGCACCTTGACCGCTTCGGTGCGCCAGATCACAGAGCCGACATACTGCTTGCCCTGCGGCGCCGAGGGGTCCTCGTCATAGAGCACCACGCGCTGCGCCACCGGCGCAATCTGCGCCGAGCCGGGCTGGCCGACGCGGTCGGTGATCTTCGGCCGCGTGCCGGCGGCATCCTTCGGCGCGGTGTCGGCCTGCTGCGCAGGCTTGGTGAGCGACTTGAACAGCGAATAGGCTTTCGGCCCGCCCCACACCGCGCCGCCGATCGCGATGATCGCGACACAGACCGCGATGGCGGTCTTGAGCGGAAAGCCGCGCTTCTCCGTTTCGGGTTCGTCGCGGGAGGCACGCGCGCGCGGCGAGCCGTTCGGCTGATAGCGTCCGGCTTCCTCGATGGATTCGTCGTAGCTGTAAGGCGCCGTACCACGCTGATCGGGAAAATCCTGAGCCTGGCTGCGCCGCGCGGAACGGGTCGCGCTGCCGAGATCGTTGGCATCCGCAACCACATCGCGCATGCCCGAACCCTGCGGCGGGCGGCGCTGCGCACGTGCGTCCTGCGTGAACTCGTCGAGCATGCGGGTGTCGTCGCTGCGCTGATCGCGCGCACGGACATCACGCATCGACGACGGCAGGCCCGGCTGAACCGGCGGCTGCGCGCGGGTCAGCGGCGGCGGCTGATCGCCGCGCAGATTACGCGGCGGGCGCTGGTCGGGTGCTCCATTGGCCTCGGGCCGTGGAGCGGGCCGGCCGGGGGCCGGCGGCGGAGCGTTTCCGGTTCGCGCGCTGCGGGCGCTTTCACGTAGCGCGTCACCCGGACGTGGGCCGTCCCGCCGGCCGGGCAGCGGTGCGCGCGGCTGGGCTGACGGCGAAGGTGGCGCAGCGGGCGGCGGCGCAGCCGGGCGCTCGGGCGGTGGTGCTTCGACGCCTGGCGCGGCCTGATGCGCGGCGGCGCGGCGGACGGCATCGGCCTCGACCCTGCGCACCGCGTCCTCGAGCGCCAGCCGCTCGCGCGTGATTTCGGCTTCGCTCAAGGCAGGCTGCACGCCGCGCAACTGGGAAATCAGCGCCGTCCGCGCCCGTTCATAAAGCGCACGGCGCTGCTCGCCGGGAGCACTGGGGTCCAGTCCGGCGATGGCGCGGGCTATGAGCGGGTAGTAATCAGCCATCCTTGTCCAGTCTGCAGGATTCTCCGCGAACCCTGTACTTAAAAAACGTCAATCAACAGAACACAGTCCACCCATGACGGGCCATGTTTTGTTCAGGCCTCGAACGGGTTTTGCACGAGGATCGTATCCTCGCGTTCCGGGCTGGTGGAAAGCAGCGCGATCGGGCAGCCGACCAGTTCCTCGACCCGGCGAACATACTTGATGGCCTGTGCCGGCAGGTCCGCCCACGAACGGGCATTGGCCGTCGGCTCCTGCCAGCCTTCGATGGTCTCATAGATCGGCTCGACCCGCGCCTGCGCGCCCTCGCCCGCCGGCAGATGATCGATCTCCTTGCCGTCAAGCTTGTAGCCGACACAGACCTGGATCTCGTCGAAGCCGTCGAGGATGTCGAGCTTGGTCAGCGCGAGGCCATGAATGCCGCTGGTCCGCGCGGTCTGCCGCACCAGCACCGCATCGAACCAGCCGCAGCGGCGCTTGCGCCCGGTGTTGACGCCGAACTCCTTGCCGCGCTGGCCGATCAGTTCGCCGATCTCGTTGGTCAGTTCGGTCGGGAACGGTCCCTGTCCGACGCGTGTGGTGTAGGCCTTGCAGATGCCGAGCACATAGCCGACCGAGCTCGGGCCCATGCCGGTGCCGGTCGCAGCCTGCGCCGCCACCGTGTTGGACGACGTGACATAGGGATAGGTTCCGTGATCGACGTCGAGCAGTGCGCCCTGTGCGCCCTCGAACAGGATGCGCTTGCCCTCGCGGCGCTTTTGATCGAGCAGACTCCACACCGAATCCGCGAACGGCAGCACGCGCGGCGCGATCGCCGTCAGTTCTTTCAGGATGTCCGCGCCGTCGATCTCCGGCAGATTGAGGCCGCGGCGCAGCGCATTGTGATGCGTCAGCAGACGATCGATCTTGTGCGGCAGCGTCTGCGGATCGGCGAGATCCATCAGCCGGATCGCGCGGCGGCCGACCTTGTCCTCATACGCCGGACCGATGCCGCGCTGGGTGGTGCCGATGGCGTTGGCCTTGCTGGCGTTCTCGCGCACCGCATCGAGTTCGCGATGCAGCGGCAGGATCAGCGTGACGTTCTCGGCGACGCGCAGATTGTCGGGCGAGATCTTCACGCCCTGTCCCTGCAGCTTGTCGAGTTCGGTCAGGAATGCCTGCGCGTCGAACACGACACCGTTGCCGATCACCGACAGTTTCGACGGCCGCAGCACGCCCGAAGGGAGCAGCGCGAGCTTGTAGGTGTTTCCGTTGATGACGAGTGTATGGCCAGCGTTATGGCCGCCCTGAAAGCGAACGACAATGTCCGCCTGTTCCGACAGCCAGTCGACGATCTTGCCTTTTCCTTCGTCGCCCCACTGGGCGCCGACGACGACAACGTTAGCCATTTCCAGACATTCTCCCGCAACCCGCAAATCCGCTGGTGTTCCAGCGCCTTGCAGCTTGGGCCGCTCGCTTGCGAGGCATGTCACCGGATAACGGATGCGCGCATGGGACGCAAGCGCCAACGGCTGTTGACGTATGCGCCAGATGGGGTGCAAATCATTGATATCCCCAAATAATTCCGGCCAGCCCCGACCTTCCCTGCAAAGCCAATAATCCGCCATCGACATGAACGATCCCGCCCCGCGATCCGCGACATCATGGCTCATGAACAGGCCATATCTGCTGCTGTCCCTGTCGTCCCTGTTCTGGGCGGGCAACATCGTGCTGGGACGTTTCATCGCGGCGGACTTTCCGCCCATGGCGCTGTCCTTCCTGCGCTGGGCCTTCGCCTGCCTGATCGTCCTGCCGTTCGCGTGGCCGCATCTGCGGGCCGAGTGGCCGGTGCTCCGCAAGCATCTGCCGATTCTGACGCTGCTGACCCTCACCGGCCTCGCCGGCTACAACGCCATCGCCTACCTCGGGCTGCGATACACCGAAGCATTGAATGCGCTGCTGATCCAGTCGTCAGGGCCATTGATCGTGGCGCTGTGGTCATTCGTTCTGCTCGGCATTCGCCTCACCTGGCCGCAAACCATCGGCATCGGCATTTCACTGCTTGGCGTCCTCACGATTCTGTCGCGCGGCGATCCAGTCGCCCTCACCTCGATCCACCTGAACAAGGGCGATCTGATCTTCACCACCGCGCTGATCATCTTCGGGCTCTATTCGGTACTGGCGGTGAAACGTCCGGCGATACACCCGCTGACCTTCATGGGCTTCACCTCCGGTTATGCGACGGTGTTGCTGATCCCTGCCGTGATCGCGGAGGCTGCGAGCGGTCACACGCCATCGCTCTCCGTGAACAACGCACTCACGCTGGCTTATGTCGCGATATTCCCGTCGATCCTCGCCTATCTGTTCTTCAACCGCGGCGTCGAACTGATCGGCGCCAACCGCGCCGCGCCGTTTTTCCATCTGATCCCGGTGTTCGGATCGGTGCTCGCCATCGCCTTCCTCGGCGAGCGACCGCAGTTGTTCCATGTTGCGGGTTATGCGCTGGTGCTGACAGGTGTCGTCATCGCCGCGCGGCGCACGTCGGCGGTTGCTGAAGCTTAAGTCATAACATTTCAGCGGTCACGATTGCCGCAAGCACACGATTTGCTCGCTCTTCCCGCAGGCGGGGAGAGGTAAAAAAAATCAGCGCGATGGGCGTTCAGCGCAACGGAGCAATCCGGGATTGGCGGTTGTGAAAGGTGCGAAACACCGGCACAACTTGACGCATCCTCTTTCCCAAAGACCCATGACCGTCGCTGATCCGCCCTTGCGCCAGTCCTCGCTCGCTTCACGGCTGGCGAACCAGCCCTATCTGCTGCTCAGCTTGATGGCGCTGTTCTGGGCCGCGAACATCGTGCTCGGGCGCTTTGTTGCCGGCCATGTTCCGCCGTTCACGCTGACATTCCTGCGCTGGGCCGGAACCTTCCTCGTCGTCGCTCCCTTCGCATGGCCCTATCTGCAACGCGACTGGCCAACCATGCGCCGGCACATGCCGCTGCTGCTGGTTCTGGCGCTGACCGGCTTCGCGCTCAACAACGCCTTGTCCTATTGGGGACTGCAACACACACAAGCGCTGAACGCGCTGCTGATCCAGTCGTCGGGCCCGCTGTTCGTGGCGCTGTGGGCGCTGGTGCTGTTCGGCGTGCGCCTGTCATGGATGCAGGCGGCCGGCATCCTCGTGTCGCTGATCGGCGTACTCGTCATCATCCTGCGCGGAAACCTTGCCGCGCTGGCGGACATCCAGATCAACGCCGGTGATATCTGTTTCGCCGGCGCGCTGTTCGTGTTCGGACTGTACTCCGCTCTCATGACGCGGCGTCCGAAGATCAATCCGCTCTCGCTGATCGCGTTCACCACGGGAGCCGGAGCGCTGATGCTGTTGCCGCTGGTGGGATGGGAAGTCTCGATCGGCGACAGGCTGACACTCGACACGCTGACGATCGCCACCGTCATCTTCGTCGTGATCTTTCCCTCGACGCTGGCCTACATCTTCTTCAATCGCGGGATCGAACTGATCGGCCCCAATCGCGCCGCGCCGTTCTTCCATCTGGTGCCGGTATTCGGTTCGGTGATGGCCATCGTGCTGCTCGGCGAGAAGCCGGAACTGTTCCATCTGGTCGGTTACCTGCTCGTGCTGGCAGGCGTTGTCACCGCATCGCGGCGCGGGTCGGCCGGGAAACGTCCGGCTTCCTAGAACACCACTGGCTGGCAATCCGGCGCGATTTCGCGCAATCTCCGGCTCAAGTGCCGGCGTCGTCACCGCCTCGGTGACCCGACGACCGCACGTCAAAAAGAGCAGGGCGGAGACACCATCAATGAACTTCCTGAAATCAAAAATATCGCCAATGACCTTGGCGCTCGCCATCGCGGCCGGCGCTTTGGCTGCCGGACCATCGGCGGCGCAGACGGCCTGGCCCGCGCCGGGCAAGAACATCACGCTGGTGCTTCCGTTCGCGGCGGGAAGCGGCACCGACAGCACGACGCGCCTGATCTCGAAAGAACTGGCCACGGCGCTCGGCACCAATATCGTGATCGACAACAAGCCCGGCGCCAACGGCTCGATCGCCGCGAGCTACGTCGCGCGCTCGGAGCCGGACGGCTACACGATTTTCGTGACCACCAACACGTCGCATTCGGCCAATCCGTATCTCTTAAAGAACATGACCTACGATCCGATCAAGGATTTCACGCCGATCGCGCGCACCGGCGACCTGCCGTTCATGCTGGTGATCAATCCGGAGATCCCGGCGAATTCGGTCGCCGAACTGGTCGCGCTCGCGAAGAAAGAGCCGGGCAAGTACTCCTACGCCAGCGGCAGTTCGTCGGCGATCGTGTCCGGCGCGACGTTCGCAACCCTTGCCGGCATCGACCTGCTTCACGTCCCCTACAAGAGTTCGCCGCCGGCCCTCACCGACGTGATCGCCGGGCGGGTGTCGATGATGTTCGTCGACGTTCCGACCGGCCTGCCCCATGTCAACGGCAAGGCGCTGAAGGCGCTGGCGGTGACGACGATCAAGCGCTCCGCGCTGCTGCCGGATCTTCCCACCATGGACGAAGCCGGCGTGAAGGGTTTCGACATCACCTCGTGGCAGGGCTATCTCGGCCCGGCCAACCTGCCGAAGCCGATCGTGACCCGGCTGAATGCGGAAATCCGCAAGGTCGTCGAGCGGCCCGATATCAGGAAGGAGCTTGCCGACCGCGGCATGGAAGCTTTCTCCGGCACGCCTGAGAGCTTCGACAAGTTCCTGAAAGAGCAGCTCGTGGTGTGGGAAAAGCTGATCCGCGAAGCCAAGATCGAGAAGCAGTGAGTTAAAGCTGACTTTCGAGCAATCCCCGATGTCGTCCCCGCGAAAGCGGGGACCCATAGCTTGGAAACGAACTTGTGGTGACCGAAGACGGGGTAACGTACCACATCTACATTCTCGCGAGCCAACCCAACGGCACGCTCTATATCGGCATCACAAACAATCTTGCTCTTCGGCTATCTCAGCACAAGGGCGGACGCGGATCGGAATTCGCGCAACGCTATGCCGTTAATCGTCTTGTCTATGTTGAAGGGTACGACACGCCCTCAGATGCCATTCGCCGGGAGAAGCAACTCAAGAAATGGAACAGGGCCTGGAAAATCGAACTCATCGAAAAGAACAATCCGGATTGGCAAGACCTGTCTGACCTCGCCATCTTCGGAATTTCCTAGAAAAGGTGGGTCCCCGCTTTCGCGGGGACGACATCTTGTTTGTAGTAGCGATACTTCGCCACCGAGGTATTACGCCGCCCGCACCTTGCCGAGGAATTCGTCCACCGCCGCGCGCAGCATGCCCGACTGCTGGTCGAGATCGCGGGCGCTGGAGAGAACGTCCGACGCCGCCGCGCCGGTCGCCGCCGCGGCCGAGCTGACGCCGCCGATGTGATCGCTGATCTCGGTCGATCCCGCCGCCACCGACTGGATGTTGCGTGCAATCTCGCGGGTCGCGGCGCCCTGCTCTTCGACGGCGCTGGAGATGTTCATCGTGATCTCGCTCATCCGCGCGATGGTTTCGGTGATGCCGCCGATCGACACCACGGCGTCGCTGGTGGTGGCCTGCATCGCAGCGACCTGAGCCGAGATTTCCTCGGTGGCCTTGGCGGTCTGGTTGGCCAGCGCCTTGACCTCGGAGGCCACCACGGCGAAGCCGCGGCCGGCTTCGCCTGCGCGTGCCGCCTCGATGGTGGCATTGAGCGCGAGCAGATTGGTCTGCGCCGCGATGGAGTGGATGAGCTGCACCACTTCGCCGATCTTCTCGGCGCCGCTGGAGAGAACCTGCACCGTCGCATTGGTGCGCTCGGCGTCGGCCACCGCCTTGGTGGCGATCTCGTTCGACTGGTTGACCTGGCGGGCGATCTCGGCGACCGAGCTGGACAGCTCTTCCGCCGCTGCCGCGACCGTACCGACGTTGCTCGATGCCCGCTCCGACGCCGAACCCACGGTGGCTGCGCGTGCGCTGGCATCGCGAGCCGACGCGGTCATGGATTCCGCCGTGGTCTGCATACCCGCCGCCGACGTCGCCACGGAGCGGACGATGCCGTTGACGCTACTCTCAAAGTTGCTGGCAATGCTGTTCATCATCGCCTGCCGTTCCGCAGCGGCACGTTCCTTGGCCGCAGCTTCTTCCTGCTCGAGTCCGCGGATGCGGATCGCGTTGTCCTTGAAGACCTGCACGGTCGTGGCCATCTTGCCGATTTCATCACGGCGGCCGATGCCCGGAATGTCGTCTTCGAGCTGGCCATCCGCCAGCGTCTGCATGCGGGTGCCGAGCAGACCGAGTGGACGGGTGATGCTGCGGCCGATGAACCAGGCCACCGCGCCGGAGACTGCGCCGATCAAGACTGTCGCCGCAATGAGCGCCCAGACGATGGGCATCAGCTTGGCGTCGAGATCGTCGAGATAACCGCCGGTGCCGACAAACATGTTCCAGCCGGGAATTGCGACCGCATAAGACATCTTGCGGATCAGTTCCTTGGTGCCGGGCTTTTCGTATTCGTAGCGCAGCGTGACATCGCCCTTGGCGGCAACGCCGTCGCGCAGTTCGCGCGCCAGCTTGCGGCCGTTGGTTTCGACATCGAGCTGATTGCTGCCGATCTTCTTCACGTCCGGCGTCGCGACCGTAATGCCGTCCATCGTATAGACGAACATGTAGCCCGTGCCGTTCTCGTAGGTCATGGTCTGGGCGCGTTTCGCGAATTCCGCGATCGCAGCTTCCTTGGTCATCTGTCCGGCATCGACCTGCTTCTGCAGTCCGATCGCCATGTTGCGCGCGGTATCGACCAGCGCGTGGGTCTGCGCTTCACGCCCGTTCACCAGCTCCCGCTGCATCATATAGGCTGAGTAAAGACCGGCTGCGCTGAGGCCAAGCAAAGTCACACCGACCAAAATTCCGAGTTTGGCGGTGATGGGCAGGTTGTTCAAAAATTTCACGATGAAGCTCCGGGGCGGGCCACGCTTCTGCGTGGATTCTTTCAATCAATTATCGAAACTTCCTTTCGGGTTGGTTACCCATGTACCGCTGCGGTCGGCATCCACCGAAACAAAACGGGCCGGAGAGGACTCCGGCCCGTTGCAACAAAATCATAAACCCGCAGCAGCCTAGAACGTCAGCGCTTTCGCCTGCTTGACCTGCGGCAGCGCCGCCACCTTCGCGAGGACATCGGCCGGCACCGCACCGTCGACCTCGACCAGTGCAATGGCGTCGCCGCCCTGCACATTGCGGCCGAGATGGAAGGTCGCGATGTTGATCTTGGCATCGCCGAGCAGCGAGGCAAATTTGCCGATGAAGCCCGGCTTGTCCTCATTGGTGATGTAGATCATCGACTTGGCGAATTCGGCATCGACCCGGATGCCCTTGATGTCGACCAGGCGTGGCTTGCCGTCGTGATAAACCGTGCCGGACACCGAACGCTCCTGCCGTTCGGTCGCGACCGTCACGGTAATCAGGCTCTCATAATCGCTGCGGGCGGCACGGGTCACCTCATCGACCACCATGCCGCGCTCCTTCGCCACCACCGGCGCAGAGACAACATTGACGTCGCCCAGCATCGGCCGCAGCAGGCCCGTCAAGGCTGCGGAGGTCAGCGCCTTGATCTTCATATCCGCGACCGCGCCCTCATAGGTGATCGTGACCTTGGTGATGCCGGTTTCGGTCAACTGCCCGGCGAACGAGCCGAGCTTTTCGGCCAGTTCGATGAACGGCTTCAGCTTCGGAGCTTCTTCCGCCGTGATCGAGGGGAAGTTGACGGCGTTGGAGATCGCGCCGGTCAGCAGATAGTCCGACATCTGTTCGGCGACCTGCAACGCGACGTTCTCCTGCGCTTCCGTGGTGGATGCGCCGAGATGCGGGGTGCAGATGACATTGGGATGACCGAACAGCACGTTGGTCTTGGCCGGCTCTTCCACGAACACGTCGAACGCAGCGCCCGCGACATGCTTGGAATTCAGCGCATCGACCAGCGCCTGCTCATCCACCAGACCGCCGCGCGCGCAGTTGATGATACGCACGCCCTTCTTCATCTTGGCGAGCGAGGCCGCGTCGATGATGTTCTTGGTCTTGTCGGTCAATGGCGTGTGCAGCGTGATGAAGTCGGCGCGCTTGAACAGGTCGTCGAGTTCGACCTTCTCGACGCCGATGTCCTTGGCGCGCTCCGGCGACAGGAACGGATCGAACGCGATCACCTTCATGCGCAGGCCGAGCGCGCGGTCGGCGACGATCGAACCGATGTTGCCGGCGCCGATGACGCCAAGCGTCTTGCCGGTGATTTCGACGCCCATGAAGCGGTTCTTCTCCCACTTGCCGGCCTGGGTCGAGGCGTCGGCGGCCGGGATTTCGCGGGCCAGCGCCAGCATCAGCGTGATGGCGTGCTCGGCGGTGGTGATCGAGTTGCCGAACGGCGTGTTCATCACGATGATGCCCTTCGCCGTAGCGGCGGGGATCTCGACGTTGTCGACGCCGATGCCGGCGCGGCCGATGACCTTCAGGTTCTTGGCCTTCTCGAGAATCTTCGCCGTCGCCTTGGTGGCGGAGCGGATGGCGAGGCCGTCATAGTTGCCGATGATCTCGGCAAGCTTGTCCTTGTCCTTGCCGAGTTCCGGCTGGAAATCGACCTCGATGCCGCGATCCTTGAAAATCTGCACGGCGGCGGGAGACAGCGCGTCGGAAATGAGAACTTTGGGTTTGGTCATGGGATGTGATCCATCTTTCGTCATTCCGGGGCGCGAGCCTTGCGAGCGAGCCCGGAATCCAGACGAGGTTAAAGGGATTTGTAGTTGGATTCCGGGTTCGCGCTGCGCGCGCCCCGGAATGACAAGTCAGGCCGCTTTCGCGAGCGAAGCCTTGGTCTCGGCGAACGCCCAGTCGATCCACTGCGTCAGAATCTCGACGTCCCTGGCCTCAACCGTCGCACCGCACCAGATGCGAAGGCCCGCGGGCGCATCGCGGTAATGCGCGAAGTCGTAACCGGCGCCTTCCTTCTCGACCGCCGCAACCAGCTTCTTGGCGAAGTCAGCCTGCGCATCAGCAGAGAGGGCGGTGATCGCCGGATCGACGACCTTCAGGCACACCGACGTGTTGGAGCGGATCGCCGGATCGGCGGCAAGGAAGTCCACCCACGGCGTCTTCGCCTTCCAGTCGGCGAGCACCTTGGTGTTGGCATCGGCACGCGCGATCAGCGCCTTGAGACCGCCAACGGACTTCGCCCAGTTCAGCGCATCGAGATAGTCCTCGACGCAGAGCATCGACGGCGTGTTGATGGTTTCGCCCTCGAAGATGCCGGCATTGAGCTTGCCGCCCTTGGTCATGCGGAAGATCTTCGGCAGCGGCCACGGCGGCGTGTAGCTCTCGAGCCGCGCGACGGCGCGCGGCGACAGGATCAGCATGCCGTGCGCAGCTTCGCCGCCCAGCGCCTTCTGCCAGGAGAAGGTCACGACATCGAGCTTCGGCCAGTCGAGCGGCTGCGCGAACGCGGCGGAGGTCGCGTCGCAAATCGTGAGGCCTTCGCGGTCAGCCGCGATCCAGTCGGCGTTCGGAACGCGCACGCCGGAGGTGGTTCCGTTCCAGGTGAACACGATGTCGGAATTCTTGTCGGCCTTCGACAGATCGGGAATCTCGCCATATCCGGCGTGGAGCTTGACCACGTCCTTGAGCTTCAATTCCTTGACGATGTCGCTGACCCAGCCTTCGCCGAAGGATTCCCATGCGATGGTGGTGACCGGGCGCGGCCCGAGCAGCGACCACAGCGCCATTTCGACGGCGCCGGTGTCGGACGCAGGCACAATGCCGATCTTGTAATCGGCAGGCACTTCAAGCACTTCGCGCGTCAGTTCGATCGCGAGCTTGAGTTTGGCCTTGCCGACCTTCGCGCGATGCGAACGGCCGAGGGCTGCGTCCTTGAGATTTTGGGGGTTCCAGCCAGGGCGCTTGGCGCAGGGGCCGGAGGAAAAATGCGGCACGTTCGGCTTGGCGCCGGGCTTCGCTACAGTCATGTTCTATCCTTCCAGATAGCTAGCCTCCCGTTGGGGGGAGGTGTCCCGCCGCCGTCAATATGGAAGGTTTCGGATTTCGTCAAGAAACTTTGCCCCGCGCGGATCACAAAGCCGGGATGCAGGGCGTCCCTTCCCGCCGGGTCAGGCGGGCCGCTTCCACTCTGCGAGCGGGATATTCGGCATCTCGAAACGCTGTGTCGTGCGGGTGTACCAGCCGCCTTCCATGCGTCCGATCAGATCGAGTTTCTCCGCATCGACATACTGCCGCGTGGCATCGATCACGGCGTGATCCTGCACATGAATCATCAGGATACGGCCGAGCACGAGGCTGAAGCCGCCGAGCGCGACCTCCTGCATGAACGTGCATTCCATCGAGACCGGTGACGCCTCAATCCGCGGCACTGCCACCCGCTCCGACGGAACGAGTTTCAGGTCCGCCTCTGCCGGTTCCTCGACGCCCTTGGGAAATGCGATCGAGGTGATCCGCATCTGCTGGGCGAGACTGTAAGGCACAAGATTGACCACGAACTGTTCGTTGGCGCGAATGTTGGCGCGGGTATCCTTCGGCTCGCCGGGCCCCTTGCTGCCGATTCCGACGCCGACTGTCGCGGGCTCCGATCCGAACACATTGAAGAACGAGAACGGCGCGGCGTTCACGGCGCCGCTGCTGTCACGCGTGGTGATCCATGCGATCGGCCGCGGCAGCACGGTGGCCAGCAGCAGCTTGTAGCGTTCGCCGGGCGTCATTGCTTCGAAATCGAATTGCATGGGTCCTCCTCGCGCAAAGCCGCTCGCGGCAACGCCGCCGTCTTGAGTGACTTGCAATTCGCAAGCCGGATCAACGCGGCCAGACTAGATGCTTTTTTGGAACTTACAACGCTGGACGGAGATTCACCCGCACATGGGCGATCTGCCCTCGCTGTCAGGACCTGTTATTCCGGCGCCGCGCCCACCGGCGGTCCGCCGGGCGGACGGTGCAGGAAGGTGATGGTGGCGAAAGCCCCGACCCACGATCCGACCGCGGCAAAGGCCACATAGATCCAGTTCTCGGTGTAGCTGATCACGGCGTAAGACGAGAGCAGATACCAGATGCTGCTCCAGGATGCAGCGGGGACGCGTTTGCGCGCTACCACCGCCGACGTGAACATGACATAGACGGCATCGGTCGCGGCGGTGGCGAGCAGAACGGCAACGGCGGTCAGGGGATTGATGGCCGGCATGGGCGCTTCCTCGGCTGGATGACGAACCGGCCCGAGCTTAGCCTGCATTCGCCGCCTTCCGTCCCCGGAATCAGAGGCCGAGCCGCTTTTCGGACTCGCCGATCCAGCGCCGCACGGCGTCATAACCGTCGAGATGAAAGCCGCCTTCATGGGCCGCGCGGGTGTAGGCCAGCAGCGCCACATCCGCGAGCGAGAACACGTCCTCGACCAGGAACTTCGTTTTCTGCAACTGGTGCTCCATCAGCGCCAGCGCGGCATAGCCCCGCTTGACCTTCTCCGGATCGAGATCGCCCAGCGACTTGCCGAGATAGACCATCAGAAACCGGCAGACCGCGATGTAAGGCTCGTGGCTGTACTGCTCCCAGAACAGCCACTCATCCATCTTCGCCGACAGGAACGCCTCCGCGGGGATCAGGTCGGTGCCGCGCGCCAGATAGCGGATGATGGCATTGGATTGCGCCAGCGTGCGACCGTCGTCGAGTTCGAGCACCGGCACCTGCCCCGCCCCGTTCAGCTTGAGAAACTCGGGCGTGCGGCTTTCACTTTTCATGGTGTCGACATCGATCCAGGTGTAGCGGCGAGAAAGCTTGTCGCACACCCACTTCACTTTCAGGCAATTGCCGGATTTCAGATCGCCATAGATCTTCATGACCGCACCTTCCCGATGGCTGCCGCCTCCGAATGGAGCGATAGCCCAACAGGCAAAACGGCCCCTGTCAACGACAGGAGCCGCAAAAGAGAATTTCGGAGAAACGGTTCGGTCAGAACCTGTAGCCGAGACCGCCGCGCACGGTGTTGATGTTGGTATCGATGGGACCGGTGAAGCGGATGTATTCCCATTCGGCGCGGCCGAACACGTTTCCAAACAGCATCACTTCGGTGCCAAGACCCATCGTGTATCCGACCTTCAACCGGCCGTGCTGGTTTTCGGAAGCCGTGTACGTGACGGGGCCGTAAGCGTTTGTCGGCGGCGGACCGGGATTCGTGCCCTGCGCATCGATCACGTTGGTTCTCGTGCTGTCGGCGAGTCCGAACGCAACGCCGCCAAACAGATAAGGAAGGAAACTGCCGATGGCGTATGCGGCGCGGCCACGGAACGTAAGAATGTCCGTGAACTTGATGGACGCCGACGACGTCACGAGCACATTGTTGTTGATACCGTCCGAGGTGGTGAACTGGCGCCCCATACTGCCGGCTGCGGCGCCCCCGAAGTTACCGTGCATATAGCTCGCATCGACGCCGAGCACGGCGTCGCCCCACTGCGCGTTATAGCCGGCGAAGCCGCCAAAGGCGCTGCTCTGATGCGAAACCTTCCCGCCGATCACCGGCCAGCTCGAAACCTGGAATTCCTTTTCGATCGTCGTCAGCGCCAGTTGTTGCGCCGTCATGTTGCTCGTCGCACCATTGAAATTGTGGTCGGACGAGCCGTAAGCCGCCTGCCCGCCGGCGTAGAAGCCCTGCCATCTGACATAGCGCGGACTTTCGCGGAGCATTCCGCGCAGGACCGGCAAGTCCTCGGGATAATCGGCGGCCTGCGCACCCTGCGCGGCTGCCGCCATCATCATCGCCAACACGATCCGACGCATCACGAAACTCCCGTTACCAACGCTTAACTACGTTCGATCATGCCGCGTTAACCCTAATCATTCGTTATCGCCGCGCACTCTGCGCAAAAGAAAACGGCGCGGAAAAATCCGCGCCGTTAAAGTTTGGCAGGAGAGACGAAGCGAGAAGAAATCCAATCAGCCCTTGCGGATCAGCGGAGGCAGCATCGGCGGAGCGTAAGCCGGCACCGGGTCGATCGCCCAGCGCACGCCGAGCTTCAGGTCGTGCGACGTGAGATGCTTGAAGGTCGTCGGATTGTTGATGTTGTTGGTGCCATCGTAAGCGATGACGTCGCCGGTGATGCCGTCACCCATGTCGAGGTAACGGTAGGCCAGTTCGAGCGTCAGGCTCGGATTGATCTTGTAGGCAAGGCCGGCGTGAACCGCCCAGGCGAAATTCCACTTCGATGCATCTGCTGCGTAAGCGGAGCTTGGCCCGCCGGCGAAACCACCGTTGCTCGTCGTTTGTCCGACGTCAGTGTAGTTTGCCATCGTCACGCGAGCGGCACCGACACCGGCACCGATGAACGGTGTGATGCACCACCAGGTTCCGAGATCGGCATAGGCGTTAGCCATGATCAGCCATTCGGACTTGTTGCCGGTATACTTGTTGAAGCCGTTTTGCACGGCACCGCCGCCATTGAAGGTGTTCACTTCGTAACCGTTCAGCGTCGAGCTGGCGCGGTATTCACCGGTCACGTCCGCGCGGAACCAGTTGTTGAAGCGATAGCCGGCACCGAGACCGAAGATGCCCGCGCTGTTGAAGTCCGCCTTCTGGCTCTGGCTGATCAGGTTGGCTTCGAGCGCGTTGCTCAGGTGCTGGACCTTCTGATTGCTGAAGCCGATATCGCCGCGCAGATACCAGCCGCCGAAGTCTTCCACTGGAGGCGGAACATACATCGGAGGGGGCGGAAGATCGGCAGCGAGCGCGGCCGAGGAAATGAATGACGCCGCGCCGGCAGCAAGAAGATTCTTCAGAGTACGCATTGGTCCGGTCCTTTCGCCGGTGAGGCAGACAAAAGCCTCACGCTCAAAACTCATGGGCGGACCATGGCACCAAATGTTTAAGCGGCACTTAACCCTAATTCTTAACCGCGATTTTTAATCTGGCTTAAGCGAGACGGTAAACATTTACACAACGCGCCAGGCCTGACGCGCCGCAAATCCTAACGATATATTGATGATTGAGTCAGCGATGCTGACGTAGTGGCGGCGAAGTCTGCTTCGGACTTTTCCGTCATTGCGAGCGAAGCGAAGCAATCCATTCTTCTATCCAGGACATGGATTGCTTCGTCGCTGCGCTCCTCGCAATGACGAGACAAATGCCAGACACGAGGCCCGGCATGACGTCGATAGTTGTGCAACTTAAAGTGCGAGCGTCAGAGCTTGTGGCGCTTGATCTGCGGCAGGAAGATCGCAAGCAGGCCGATGGCCGGAAGCCAGGCGCAAACCTGATACACGAAATCGATGCCCTTCCAGTCCGCCACCTGACCGAGCACGGCAGCGCCGAGACCGCCGAAGCCGAACGTCATGCCGTAAAACAATCCCGAGATCATGCCGAGACGATGCGGCATCAGTTCCTGCGCATAGACGATGATCGCAGGCGTTGCCGACGAGATGATGAATCCGATCAGGATGCTCAGCATCGCGCTGGCGAACAGGCCGACATGTGGCAGCGCCAGCGTGAACGGCAGCGCGCCGATGATCGAGAACCAGATCACATACTTGCGGCCGAACCGGTCGCCGAGCGGACCACCGAAGAACACGCCGACCGCGCTCGCGGCGAGAAACAGGAACAGATAGATCTGCGACGCCTGCGTGGTGATGCCGAATTTCTGAATCAGGAAAAACGTGTAGTAGCTGCCGATGCTGCCCGAGTAGAACGCCTTGGAGAACAGCAGCACCATCAGCACGGTCAGCGCAACCAGAGTGCGCGCCAATGATCGCTCTTCGTCGGCCACGGCATGGCTGACCTTGCGCTGTGCGACGCGCGGCCTGTACCAGCGCCCGATCTGCCACAGCACAACGATGGCGAGCGCGGCAACCAGCGAGAACCAGGCGATGCTGCCCTGCCCGAACGGCACGACGATCAGCGCCGCGAGCACGGGACCGACCGCGCTGCCGATATTGCCGCCGACCTGGAACACCGATTGCGCCATGCCGACCCGGCCGCCAGAGGCCATGCGCGCGATGCGCGAGGATTCCGGATGGAAGACCGCTGATCCGGTGCCGACCAGACCGGCCGCCAGCAGGATGACCCAGTAATGATTGGCGACGCTGAGCAGGATCAGGCCAGCGAAGGTAAAGCCCATGCCGAGCGCGAGCGAGAACGGCTTTGGATACTTGTCGGTGTAGGCGCCGACGAACGGCTGCAACAGCGACGAGGTGAACATGAAGGCCAGCGTGATCATGCCGATCTGGCCGAAGTCGAGCGCGTAGTTGTCCTTCAGGATCGGATAGACCGACGGAATCAGCGACTGCATCAGGTCGTTGAGGAGATGAGAAAAGCTGATGGCACCGATGATAGCGTATGCGGGTGCGCTCGAAACCGGGGCGGGGGCCGCCGGAGCATCCACAACGATCGGCGCGGCGAGGGTGTCTTCCGACAGGACAACGGGCTTGTTCACGGCAGATTCCGGCAAATTCAAAATCGAATTGACTTCAAATACAAATTCGGCGGCAAGGTCACCAGTCGCGATTCCCCATGGCTGATGTGCCGGATTGATCAGACTGGCGGCAAGTCGCGCAGACCCCGTCATCCTGAGGTGCGAGCACTTGCGAGCCTCGAAGGATGGCGGTGAGATCTGCGTCCTGCATTCGCGCATCCTTCGAGGCTCGCCGCAAACGCGGCTCGCACCTCAGCATGACGCGGCACTGTGCAAAATGGGTCCCGGCCGGAGCCTGTCATCGGACGACGCTTTGCGCCGATCCGTTGGCCGGGACGACGTAGAATTTTAAGCCGCCGCGGACGCCGTCCCGAGCGCCGAGACGATCATGTCCACGGCTTCCTCGACCAGATCGCGATTGTCGCCCTCGCCCATCACGCGGATGACCGGCTCGGTCCCGCTGGGGCGGATCAGCAAACGGCCGCTGCCGTTCAGGCGTTTCTCCGCATCGACGATCGCGGATTTCACGCCGGGATTGTCGAGCGGCTTGCCGGTGCGGTAGCGCACGTTCTTGAGAATCTGCGGCATCGGCTCGAAGCGGTGGCAGACCTCCGAGACCGGACGGCCGAGGCGCTGCACCACGGCGAGAACCTGCAACGCCGCGACGAAGCCGTCGCCGGTGGTTGCGAAGTCGGACATGATGATGTGGCCCGACGGCTCGCCGCCGAGATTGTAGCCGCCCTTCTGCATCTGCTCGAGCACATAGCGATCGCCGACCGGCGTGCGCAGCAGTTCGATGCCCTGCTCTTTCAGATAACGTTCAAGGCCGAGATTGGACATCACGGTGGCGACGATGCCGGGCTTCGCCAGCCGTCCATCGTCCTTCCAGCTCTGCGCGATCACGGCGAGAAGCTGGTCGCCGTCGACCACATGTCCGCGTTCGTCGGTGATGATGACGCGATCGGCGTCGCCGTCGAGCGCGATGCCGATGTCGGCGCGCATCTCGCGCACCTTGCGCGACAGCGCTTCCGGCGAGGTCGAACCGCAGTCCTTGTTGATGTTGAAGCCGTCCGGCTCGACGCCGATGGAGATGACGTCCGCGCCCAGCTCCCACAGCGCTTCAGGCACCACCTTGTAGGCCGCGCCATTGGCGCAATCCACCACGACGCGCAGGCCGTCGAGGCTGAGATCGCGCGGCAGGGTGCGCTTGGCGAATTCGATGTAGCGATCGTGCACGCCATCGATGCGGCGGGCGCGGCCGAGACTGGCGCTCTGGGCGAGGCGCTTGTCGAGGTTCTCGTCCATCAACTGTTCGATCTGCGTCTCGACATCGTCGGACAGCTTGAAGCCGGCAGGGCCGAACAGCTTGATGCCGTTGTCGTCGAACAGATTGTGCGAGGCGGAGATCATCACGCCGAGATCGGCGCGCATCGATTTGGTGAGCATCGCCACGGCCGGCGTCGGCATCGGGCCGAGCAACAGCACATCCATGCCGACAGACGTGAATCCGGCCACCATGGCGTTTTCGATCATGTAACCGGACAGACGGGTGTCCTTGCCGATCACCACGCGATGACGATGGTCGCCGCGCTGAAACACCAGACCGGCCGCCTGCCCGACCTTGAGCGCCAGTTCCGGCGTGATCAGGCTGTTGGCACGACCGCGGATACCGTCGGTCCCGAAATATTTGCGCACCATGAATTCCCCTGTTCCGCCGAGTCTCTGGCCAGGCTCCGAAAAACACCTGCTTGGCTCTGGCGAACGCCCCATTCTAGCGGAGAGCTCGTTATAAAGCCTCTGGGGACGGGATTTCTTCAAATAATATGATGAATCATTACCGCCGCCCGGCAGAGGCGACGGTTCCTATCTCATTGATTTATAACGTGTTGTCCGCACTCCGGCCCTCCAGCCGGAAAACCGGCCTGGGGGCTAGCCCTTCCGTCTGCTGTCCTCATCGTGCCTGGACGGCGACGGCTGGGTCACGCTGACCGGGTCAGAGCCCGGAAATGATTCTTCCAGCCCGGCCTCGAGGTCGTCGTCGAGCTTCTTCTTCTCCGGGTCTTTCGGCTTGTTCGGGTTTTTTGGCTTGGTGCCGGCCTCGGCCATGATGTGCTCCTGCGTGGGTTCGCAGGGATAACGTCCGGGGATGCCGCCTGTTCCGGATTTTAGTCCTTCGGACGGGGTTCGACGTGCGGGTCCGGCTGGGTGAGTTTGACGGGGTCAGAGGCGGGAAAGGTCTCTTCAAGCGCCTCATTGAGTTCGTCGTCCAGTTTGCGCTTTTCGGCTTCAGCCTTTTTGACGGCTTCCGGATCGGCCTTTTTCGTGGTCATGACGATCTCCCGGCATGGCAGGTGTTTGCACACGCTCCAGCCATGGTAGATGATTGTCACAACAAAAAATTCAATGAGGACGCGTCCATGAAGAACATTACCTGCATCGAGGACCTGCGGCAGATTCACAAGCGCCGCGTGCCGAAGCCGTTTTTCGATTATGTGGACGGCGGATCCTATGCGGAAGAAACCCTGCGCGCCAACATCAGCGACATGCAGAAGTTCAAGTTTCGCCAGCGCATCCTCGTCGACATTTCGAAGCGGCAACTCAACACGACCATTCTCGGCGAACCGGCTGCGCTGCCGCTGATCCTCGCCCCGATCGGCTCGGGCGGACTTCAGTATATGGACGGCGAAATCTACGCCTGCCGTGCTGCGCAGAAGGTGGGCATTCCCTATACGCTTTCGACCATGTCGATCTGCTCGATCGAAGACGTTGCCGCGAATGTCGAGAAGCCGTTCTGGTTCCAGCTCTATGTGATGAAGGACCGCGGCTTCGCGAAATCGCTGATCGAACGCGCCATCGCCGCGAAGTGCAGCGCGCTGGTGCTCACGGTCGACCTGCAGGTGCTCGGCCAGCGCCACGCCGACGTCAAGAACGGCCTGACGGTGCCGCCGAAACTCGCGACGCTGAGAAACCTCATCGACTTCGCCACCAAGCCGGCCTGGGTCATGGGTATGCTCAAAGGGAAGAGCCGAAATTTCGGCAACATCACCGGCCATGTGAAGGGCGCGGGCGATCTCGGCTCAACCTCGGCGTGGGTTGCGTCGCAATTCGACCAGTCACTGAACTGGAAGGATGTCGAATGGATTCGCTCGATCTGGCCCGGCAAACTCATCATCAAGGGCATTCTCGATGTCGTCGATGCGCGTGAAGCTGTGAAGACCGGCGCGGAAGCCATCGTGGTCTCGAACCATGGCGGACGTCAGCTTGACGGCGCACCGTCTTCGATTTCGGTGTTGCCGGAGATCGTGCAGGATGTCGGCTCGCAAACCGAGATCATGTTCGACGGCGGCATCCGCACCGGCCAGGACGTGATGCGCGCGCTGGCGCTGGGCGCCAAGTCCTGCATGATCGGCCGCGCCTATATCTATGGCCTCGGCGCGGGCGGACAGGCTGGCGTGGAATTGGCGCTCGATCTGATCGGCAAGGAGCTCAGCACCACGATGGGCCTCACCGGCATCAACCATATCGACGAGATCGATCGCCGCGTGCTGACGGACTATATGCAGACCAATGCGGTGAGCAGCCCGCGGAATTGAATCGGGGATTGATTCCTTTACCTCTCCCCGCTCGCGGGGAGAGGTCGGAGGCTGAGCGCAGCGAAGTCTCCGGGTGAGGGGCCTCTGCGTTCCATTGGCGAAATGCCCCTCACCCGCTCGCTTTGCTCGCGACCTCTCCCCGCAAGAACGGGGAGAGGTGAAGTTCACATCGGCGGCGCGAGGCCGTCGTTGCCCGCGACGGTGCGATCATCGACCGCGCCGTTGGTCAGGCAGGCGTTACTGACAACTCCAGGACGTGGTCACCTTGTCCTCGGCCATGGTCGCCGTGCAGTTTTTCTGCTCAATTTCGTTCGAGCCCGGCGTCTTCAACTTCACGAAACCGGCAAGTTCGCGGGGACCGCGACGGAGCATACTGATTTCCGTGACGGTGATGTTCTTGGCAGCAAAGTCATCCTGCATGCGCTTCTTGACGTCTTCGATGAACGCCGGGTTGAAACCCTGCGCACCCTGATAGACGGTGGTGGCGCTGTAGATCACCAGCGCGAGCGCGGCGAGCACGACGAATTTTCCGGTTCTGTTCACAGGCATCCCTTCATGCTGAAGGCGCCCCTTTAGCGTCGCACGGTGAGAATCTCAAGCTGTCCCGGTGTCGCGGATTCAGACTCGTGTCAAATCCGCCTCGACCAGCGCGCGCAGGTCCGGGGTCACTGCGGGACGCCTGCCAAACCACAATTCAAACCCGCGCACCGCCTGATGCAGTAGCATGCCGAGACCGTCGGCTGTTTGCAGGCCGCGCGCCTTGGCTGCCTTCAGCAGATCCGTCTCAAGCGGCACGTAGACCAGATCGGCGACCGTCGCGCTTGCCGGAAGCGCGCCGACATTCACATCGAGCGGCGGCTGCCCCTTCATGCCGAGCGATGTGGTGTTCACCAGAAGGCCTACACGCGGGAGCACATCGCCAACGGCATCCCATGCCAGCGGCTGCACATGTGCGCCGAACTGATCGGCCAGCACCTGCGTTCGCGACGCGGTGCGGTTGGCCAGATGCACACGCCTGATGCCGCGTTCGATCAATCCGAAAATCACCGCGCGTGCCGATCCGCCCGCGCCGAGCACCAGCACATCTTCGGTGCGATCCCAGCCCGGCGCGCTGGCGTCGAGATTGCCGATGAAGCCCTCGACATCGGTGTTGGTCGAATACAGTTCGCCGCCATTGAAGTAGAGCGTATTGGCCGCGCCCACCGCACGCGCACGCGCATCGGGCGCCGAGAGTGCGAGCGCCTGCTCCTTGTGCGGGATGGTGACGTTCGCGCCCTTGTAGCCGCGCTCCGCAAGATGTCCGATGAAATCTGCGAACGCTGCCGGCTCCACAGCTTCGATGCGATAGTCGCCGTCGATGCCGAACGACGTCAGCCAGTATTTGTGAATCAGCGGCGACCGCGAATGTGCGGCGGGCCAGCCGATCAGACATGCCGCAGGTGTCACGCTCACAAATCGGGCTCCGGTTCGACCAAATCCACATACGAATTGGTATGTCGATTGGTCAAATCACGCAGCCCCCGGCGCTGTCAAATCGTTTGATCCAGCCGCTTGATTTCCGCGACGGCGCTCGCGATGTCCGAGCGGTATTTCGCCTGCGGCGGCCGCGCGCCATAGGACAGCAGCGTTCGCCGCACACTTGGCGATGCGCCGGTGATGAACACCCGCACGCCGTGACGCCGCGCCTTGACCGCGATCTGCGCGATGGCATTCGCCGCTGTGGAGTCCAGCAGCGGCACCGCCTTGAAGTCGATCACCAGCGCCTTGTAGCCGGACAGGCGATCGAGCACCGAGGCCACGGCGGCGACCGCGCCGAAAAAGAATGCGCCGCTGATGCGATACACCATGATGTCGCGGTCGGCCGCGAGGGCGGGATCGTAGGGTTCGCGGTCGCCGTTCGACCTGTCGGCCTTGTCGTCGACGGTGAGCGGCGCGTAGGTGTCGATGCCGGTGATCTGCGACATGCGGTGAATGAACAACAGCGCGCCGAGCGCGAAACCGACCACGATGCCTTCGGTCAGATCGCGGAACACGGTGAGCAGGAATGTCGCGAGCAGCACGACGGCATCGCCCCATGACGAGCGGATGAGTGTCGCGAACTCATGCTTCTCCGCCATGTTCCACGCCACCACGGCGAGCACGCCTGCGAGCGTCGCCAGCGGAATGTAACTCGCCAGCGGAGCAGCCAGCAGCATGAACGCCAGCAGGAACACCGAATGCAGCATGCCGGCCACCGGCCCGCGTGCGCCGGCGCGGACATTGGTGGCGGTGCGTGCGATGGTCCCGGTGACGCAGATTCCGCCGAACAACGCCGAGCCGATATTGGCAAAACCCTGCGCCACCAGTTCAGAGTTCGAGCGATGACGGCGACCGGTCATGCCGTCAGCGACGACGGCGGACAGCAGCGACTCGATCGCCCCGAGCAATGCGAACGCCATCGCGTCGGGCAGCACCGCCTGAATCTTCGCCAGCGTGATAACGGGAAGCGACGGGACCGGAAACGACTGCGGAATGCCGCCGAAACGCGTGCCGATGGTTTCCACCGGCAGCGATAGCAGCGCCGCTGCAGCGCCGGTGACGACGACGGCAATCAGCATGCCAGGCCACGTCGGGCGCAGCCTGCGAAGCCCTGCGATGATGGCGATGGTCGCAACCGAGATCGCCACCGCGGCAACGTTCGTAGTGCCGATGGCGCGTCCCAGTGTTTCAAGTTTCGGGATCAGTTCGCCCGGTTCCTTGCCCGCAAGCGTGAGGCCGAGCAGATCGCGGATCTGGCTCGCGAAGATGATGACGGCGATTCCGGCGGTGAAGCCTACCGTCACCGGATAGGGAATGAACTTGATATAGGTGCCGAGCCGCAGGAATCCGGCGGCGATCAGAATCAGTCCGGCGATCATCGTCGCCAGCAGCACGCCGTCGATTCCATGGCGCGCCATCGATGCCGCAACCAGCACGATGAACGCACCGGCGGGGCCGCCGATCTGGAAGCGGCTGCCGCCGAGCAGCGAGACGAGAAAGCCGCCGAAGATCGCTGCGTAAAGTCCGCGGTCAGGCGTGGTGCCGGAGGCGATCGCAATCGCCATCGACAGCGGCAGCGCGACGATGGCGACGGTCAGGCCCGCAACCACATCGGCGCGAAAGACATCGAGGCCGTAGCCCTCGCGCAGGACCGTGACGAATTTCGGTGTGTACAGTTCAGCGAATGTCGGCTGCCGCTGGCTCGGCTGTGCGCTCGATGCGTCCATGTGTTCTGCGCCCGCGTGTCATGCCGGCGTGTCGCCGGCTTTTAACCTTGCGGCGGCTCCCTGAACCGCACGCCCCGGCCCCCGCCCTCGCTCCTGGCGTTGTCGCCGATCAGATCCACGCCGGCCCGGTTCAGTGCGTCGACAACCTTGGTCAGAGAGTCGACAACACCGCGAACAACGCCGCCGCTGGCCTCCATCCGCTGGATGGTCGGAAGCGACACACCGGACATTTCCGCGAGAGTCTTTTGGTCGATGCCCAGAAGAGCCCGCGCGGCCCGCATCTGCGAAGATGTGATCAATGACAAAATTCCGTCTTGAGAGACCATAATGCAAGTAAAAAACGGCCTTAATGATGTATTATACATCATCCAGAGCCGTTTTGTAGGCTGATTTTTGCAATGAGCGCGGCGGTTTCACCTCTCCCCGTTCGACGGGGAGAGGTGAAGAATCTCGCATTTCACGCGAGATGTTTGCGAGACGTTGCCTATGCCGCCGTGCGATGGGCGGCGATGATCTGCTCCGCCGCACGGCCGGTGACTTCCGACATGTGGTCGAACTGCCGGGTGAAGCCGCCGGCTCCCGCTGTCGCCGAGCGCAATTCCACGATCAGATCGCCGATTTCGGCTTCGGGCATCATCGCCCGCACCCGGTCCCAACCGGTCCAGCCCTCGCGGGTATCGAAGCCGAGAATCTGGCCACGCCGCCCCGACAGGATGGAGTTGATCTTCGCGGTCGCATCGGTCGGACAGACGATCTCGACCACATGGATCGGCTCCAGCAACACCGGCGCGCATTGCGGCAACGCTTCGGTGACACCGATACGCGCCGCCGTGCGGAACGCCTGATCGGACGAGTCGACGCTGTGATACGAGCCGTCGGTCAGCGTCACTTCGAGATCGATCACCGGGAAGCCGAGCGGCCCGCGCATCATGCCGTCGCCGACGCCTTCTTCCACCGCGCCGATATAGTTCTTCGGCACGGCGCCGCCGACGATCTTTTCGCGGAACACGACGCCGCTGCCGCGCGGCAACGGCTTGATGTCGAGCACCACGTCGCCGAACTGGCCATGGCCACCGGACTGCTTCTTGTGACGCCCGCGCTGGGTGATGGTCTTGCGGATGGTCTCCTGATAACCGACCGGCGGCGCGTGCTGCTTCACGGTGACGCCGAAGCGGTCCTTCAGCCGTTCGACCGCGACGCGCAGATGCATCTCGCCCTGCCCCCACAGCACCATTTCGTGTGTGAGAGGATTGTGGACGACGCTCAGCGACGGATCTTCCTCGATCAGACGCGTCAGCGCCTGCCCGAGCTTGACGTCGTCCTTGCGGTCCAGCGCGGACAGTGCCGTCGCCAGAACAGGCGGCGTTGCCACCACATCGGCGAGTGCAGCGGGCGTGGTCTTGCCCGTCGTCAGCGTCTCACCAGTGTGGACCGGATCAAGCTTGCCGAGCGAAACCGTCTCGCCGGCAGCCGCGGATGCACGCTTGCCGTCGGCACCGCCATTCGGCACGGCAATTCCCGAGACCCGGCCGCTTCCGCCGCCGGACGACTGCACGGTGTCGCCGTCGGTGATATGCCCGCGCAGGACGCGCGCCAGCGACAGCTTGCCGCCATGCTGAAGATGCGTGGTCTTCATGACATAGGCGAGCCCCGTCTTCTCGTCATCAACACCGAGGCGTTTGGCGGTGGCCGTGACATTGGGAGCTTCATGGCGCAGCGCCTTCATCAGCCGCAGGACACCGTTCTCGCGCGTCGCGCAGCCGAGCAGCACCGGACAGATCTGACCCTCGCGCAATTCGTTGGCGAGATCGTCGAACACCTCGTCGCGCGGCGGCGGAATATCCTCAAGCAACTGTTCGAGCAGCCGGTCATCATGATCGGCGAGTTTTTCCAGCATGGTGAGCCGTGCTTCCTTCTCGCGATCGACATCGCCTGCCTCAAGGTCGATAACCTCGGACGGCATATGCTCGCGATAGACAAAGGCGCGCTCCAGCGCGAGATCGACGAAGCCTGCGATGAGATCGCCCTTCCAGATCGGAATCTGCCGCAGCACCAGCGGCGTACGCGAGGCCGGCTGCAACGTCGCCAGCGTTTCGCGGATGCGCTTGTTCGCCTTGTCGATCTTGTTGAGGAACAGGAAGCGCGGAATCCCGAGGTCTTCGAGCTCGCGCATGATGATCTGCAATTGCGGCAGCTTGCGCTCGTCGGCCTCGCACACGATGACCGCGGCATCGACCGCCGGCAGCGCGGCACGCATGTCGTGCGCGAATTCAACGGACCCCGGACAATCGATGAAGGTGTAGCTGTCGCCCATAAAGGTGGTGGTCGCGGCTGTCAGCCCGACACTCATGCGATGGTTACGTGCCTCCGGAGACTGATCTCCGACGGTGTTGCATGCTTCAACGGTGCCTGCTTTGGGAATGGCCCCGGTCCGGGCCAGGATCGCTTCAAGTAATGTGGTCTTGCCACTCTGGAACGGGCCCACCAGCGCAATGCACCGGGGACCACGGGGACTTCTCAGGTTGTCTTGTCCCATTTGCCGTCTCCTCATGGAGTACGGCCCGCATCGAGCACTTCCCGGCGAAGGGTTCATCCGGTCGCCGCCGGAACGCTCTCACTTCATAGCTACGCGCATTCCGCTCGCACCGCTCCCACTTCTGCGGAATGCGTTCACGCGGGTCGGCCTCAGGATCGTCTCAAGGCGCGGTACGGTTGGCAAGCGGGAAACATGCCGCTGCGCAGCATCGCGCGATCACCTAAAATTGCTGTCCCATTGGAGACATTATCGAAAACAAAGGCCCGCCAAGGCGGCGGGCCTTTGCAAAAAATATTCTGTGCGCGAACCTCAGAAGCGGCCGGGACGCAGTTCCATGCTCTGCACGCCGCCGGCGACGCTCAAGCCGGTCTGTCCCTGCACGCTCAGCGGTTGCAGGGCGAAGGAATTGGCCGAACCGCCGAGCATGGCGTTGCCGCCAAGACCAACGCCCACCGCGGCGCTGGCGTCGACGCCGGCGTAATTGCCGGACAGGTCGCCCATGCCGATACGTGCGGTCGGTGCGAACACCGCCCATGACAACGCGGTCTCAGTCGTGATGCCGAGATCGACGCCGATCTTGGTGATGCGCGCGGTATAGAGATCGTCCGGGCGGCCGTCGGCGCGGAAGACGCATCCGAGATTGGTGACCGAACCGACAATCATGCCGACATTCGGACCGCCGCGGCATTCAAGCACGCCGACCTGGGTGCGCCCTGACTGAGCATGAACGAGGACAGCCGTCGCGACGAGGGCTGCCGAAGCAACGGACAGGACGGTGGAAAGGCGGCGCATGGGATGTCTCCGGCTGTATGGCGCGAATTGAAGGATCGATGCGAAAAAGACCGTGAAAGGTCCGCGCATCTAGTCATACCGGCGGGTAATGTTCAATTCCCGCCCTGCCGATAGCCCTTAAAGAGCAACAAAAAAGGCCCGCATGTGCGGGCCTTTTTCATTCCGGTTTGTTAACTCAACCGCGATGGTGGTGGCGGCGATGCTTGCGCTTCACCAGGCCGGCCGGCTCAAGTTCGAGGCCGACAACGCCGCCGGCCACGTTCAGGCCGGTCTGGCCCTGCAGGCTGAGCGGCTGGAGCGCGTAGGAATTCTGCGAGCCGCCCCACATCAGGTTGCCGCCGCCGCCGAGACCGAAGGAGACGTTGCCGCCGACGCCGCCGTAGTTGCCGGCAAGATCGCCGCGGCCGAGACGCTGGGTCGGGGCGTGCACCGCCCACGCAAAGCTGGTGTTTTCGGTCACGCCGAGGTCGACGCCGACGCGGGTGACATGCGCCAGATAAGGCTCGGGACGGCGGCCTTCGCTGCGGAAAACGCACTCAAGCGTGGTTTTGGACGCGACGACCATACCGACGTTCGGGCCGCCCCGGCATTCCAGCACGCCGACCTGAACGGCCTGCTGTGCGTTCGCCGTGGCGAACGAGGCGACGAGTGCCGCGAACGCGGTACCGAGAACTGATGAAAGACGCATGGAATTCAACTCCGGATTGCTTGTTTTGATAGGCGCGCGGACAAAAGGGAAGCGCCGTGTCAAAAACATGGCAGCCTGCTTATTTCCTATCAAACTGCCGACATTATTCAGCAGTGTTGCCTTATCGCAGGTGTCCGCCAACGCTCGTTGCCGGTTTGCCTAGCAAGAAGCTCACCAAAGTGTCTTCTGCACGCGCGCCCAGAAGCTCCGATCCCATCACAGTCAGGTGACCGGTGTCCCGAAACAGCCAAAGGCCGCCATTCATCACCTCGCACACACTCGGGCAGAGGTAATCTTCCGGAAACAGTGTCGTCACTTTGTCAGGATACCGCGCCTTGATACTGCGGAACGTCTCATTCCATGGCGCCGTCTGCGTTCGCACTTCGGCCAGGGTCGGAGGAGCGCAATCCGGCGGCGGGGCGATGGACAGACGCCTGATTTCCGTTTCGTACTTTTTGCAGTGGGTCAGCACTTCGCCGCCGATCAGCAAGATGCGCCGGTCCGGGCCACCCATCTTATCAATCGTCCGGGACAGCGCCGCCGCAATCGCTTCGCGGTACTGATTGTCGGTGTTCGCCGGCAGCGGGCGGCCATCCTCTCCGGCGAGATTGCGATAGGACCGCCACGCCTGTGCGATCAACACTGGCGCAGCGCTGCTGCGTACCTTGTCGAATGTAGCGTCCCGCTCGGCGGCACAACGCGCCGCGGTGGAAGCATGGCCCAGCCGGATGCCGTCGAGCATCAGGCACCCGCCGTAAGCGTAGGATTCGCCCCGCATGCCAAGCTTGAGCAGCAGCGGCTGCAACGCGGCGACATACTGCTGTGCATAGGAGTCGCCGATGATCTGCACGCCGAGCGGTCCGGCCGTGTCGCCAAACACGCACAGATACTCCGAGCACGGCGCGAAGGCGAAAGCCTGCTTGTGCATGACCGCTCGCTGCGCCTCGTTGAAGCGCCATGACCAGCCATCCTGACGGAAGGCTGTGTGCGCCGGAACAGCGACAACGGCAATCGCCACACCGCAGGCACCGAGAAGTTTCCAGAACGGCCTCACCTCAGGCGCACGCGACCGGAATGGCACTTCGACCAGACGATGAAGCATCGTCGCCAGCCCGAACATCACGGCAAGGGCCACGAGTTTGACCCAGACCACCTCCATCCAGTCGCCGATGACATGGCGGCCGAACACGATCACGGGCCAATGGCACAGATACAGCGAATAGGAGATGGTCCCGACCCAGACGGCGGCGGGGTTACCGAGAATGCGCAACTGCGTGGAGCCGCGGCCACCGTAGATCGCAAGCGCAGTCCCGGCGGCAGGGATCGCAGCGGTCAGTCCCGGGAACGGCGTCGCCGCCGTGTAGAAGATCATGGACGCGAAGATCAGAACCAGCCCCATTGCGAACATCGCAATAGCCTGTCGAGGTCCGGGAGATCCGCGCCGCTCGGCCAGAACCACGATCGTCCCGAACGCAAACTCGAACACGCGGAAGGGGGTCAGGTAGAAGGCGGCTGCAGTGTCGCGCGGCAGCCAGAGCTGGGCCGCGATCAATGAAGCAGCCGCGAGCGTCGTGATCGCGACAAAGAGGAAAGCCGAGTGCTTCGCCCTTGTCAGGAGCAGCAGCAGCGCGGGCCAGACCAGGTAGAACTGTTCTTCCACCGACAACGACCACAAATGCAGTAGCGTGCGCTCGTCGCTCGAGGCGGCGAAATAGTCGTGCGCCCCTTTCCAGAAACGGATGTTGACGATGGAGAACAGCGACGAGACGACGTCGCCGGCCAGGACACGCAACTGCTCCGGCGAAGACAGCACCAGCCCCACTGCGAACGAAGCTGCGATGGTGACGAACAGCGCCGGGAAAATGCGCCGGATCCGGCGATCGTAGAAAGTCAGCAGCGAGAAGCGGCCATCCTGCAGATCGTTCAGGATATTTCGCGAAATCAGGTAACCGGAAATGACGAAGAACACGTCGACACCGACGAATCCTCCGGGCAGCGCCGAGAACTTGAGATGACAGAAGATGACGCCGAGGACTGCAATGCAGCGCAGGCCATCGACGTCAGGGCGATAGACGCCGTGAGCGAAATGTCGAGGCGCGGTCACGACAGCAGCCTCGACATATCATCAGCGCCTCAGCGCAGGTTTCCGCAGAAACGCTGGATGCGCTTGCAGGCTTCCTCGAGGTCTGAGGTCTTCGTCGCGTAGGAGATGCGGAACGCCGGGCCAAGGCCGAATGCGGACCCCTGCACCACCGCGACGCCTTCGGTCTCCAGAAGCTCGGTTACGAAGTCCTCGTCGGTCGCGATCTTTTTTCCCGATGGCGCGGTCTTGCCGATGGTGCCCGCGCAGGACGGATAGACGTAGAACGCGCCTTCGGGGCGCGGACAGTCGATGCCGCTCGCCTGATTGAGCATGGCGACCACGAGATCGCGGCGCTCCTTGAACACCTTGTTGTTCGCCGCGATGAAGTCCTGCGGACCGTTGAGCGCCTCGACGGCCGCCCACTGCGCGATCGACGACGGGTTCGAGGTCGATTGCGACTGGATGGTCGCCATTGCCGAGATGAGCTGCTGCGGCCCGCCCGCATAACCGATACGCCAGCCGGTCATGCAGTAGGCTTTCGATACGCCGTTCACGGTCAGCGTGCGATCGAACAGTTTCGGCTCGACCTGCGCCGGGGTGGTGAACTCAAAATCGTCGTAGACGAGATGCTCGTACATGTCGTCGGTCATCACCCAGACATGCGGATGCTTCACCAGCACGTCGGTGAGCGCCTTCAGTTCGGCGTGCGTATAGGCCGAGCCGGTCGGGTTCGACGGCGAGTTGAGGATGATCCACTTGGTCTTCGGCGTGATCGCCTTCTCCAGCGCGGCCGGCTGTAGCTTGAAGCCGAACTCCGCCGTGCAGACCACCGGCACGCTCTCGCCGCCGGCAAGCGCCACCATTTCCGGGTAGCTCACCCAGTACGGCGCCGGGATGATGACTTCGTCGCCGGGGTTCAGCGTCGCCATCAGCGCGTTGTACAGCACCTGCTTGCCGCCGGTGCCGACCGTGATCTGGTTCGGCTTGTAGGTCAGGCCGTTCTCGCGCTGAAACTTCGCGATGATCGCGTCCTTCAGTTCGGGAATGCCGTCCACCGCCGTGTATTTGGTCTTGCCGGCCTCGATGGCATGGATCGCCGCCAGCTTGATGTTGGCGGGCGTGTCGAAGTCCGGCTCGCCTGCGCCAAGGCCGATGACATTGCGGCCCGCAGCTTTGAGCTGACGTGCTTTATCCGTGACCGCGATGGTCGCGGACGGCTTCACACGGTCAAGCGCAGCGGACAGAAACGGCATCGTGTTCTCCTAAAGGATGGTGAGGGTCGCGAAGGCCCGGATTCGCAGGTTTTAGCGGGCGGGGCACCCTAAAACGGGCGACGCTGCATCGCAAGAAACTTCGCCCGAAACACACGAAATTGCGCCGCAGACTAAGGAAACCTTAAAGCGCCCGCCTTAGGGTCGATGCGCCCAGGGGCCGATGTGCCCGCGCCCTGTAACATTCGTAAATCCTGGCGAGAAAATGAGCCATATCTGGCAAGACCTGCGGACGGGAAACTGGCTCACGCCGGCCCGTATCCGCAACTATGCATTGCTGGTCCTCGCCATTTCGGTGGCCGGACTGATCGGGCTGCTCGCCACCTCGGATCACATGATCGATCGCAACGGCAAGCCGATCGGAACCGATTTCTCCAATGTCTACGCGGCCGGTGTCCTGACCCTGTCAGGCAAGGCGTCCGATGCCTACGATCCGAAGCTTCAGCACGCCGCCGAAATCGCCGTGTTCGAGGGCCGCGATGTCCCGTTCTTCGGCTGGCACTATCCGCCGTTTTTCCTGATGGTGGCCGCGCTGCTGGCGCTGATGCCTTACGGCTTCGCGCTCGCGTGCTGGCTCGCGGTGTCCCTCCCCGCTTTCATGGCAGCCGTCCATTCGATCGTGCCGAGGCGCGAGACATGGCTGGTCACGGCGGCATTTCCGGCAGTGTTCGTCAATGTCGGCCACGGCCAGAACGGATTTTTCACAGCGGCCCTGCTCGGTGGCTTTCTCACCTTGCTGGACCGGCGCCCCGCACTCGCAGGCCTGTGCCTCGGCCTTCTCTCCTACAAGCCGCAATTCGGAATCCTGATTCCGCTCGTGCTGCTCGCGACCGGTCGCTGGACCACGATCGTCAGCGCCGCCGCGACCGTGATCGCGCTGATCGCGATGTCGACGCTGCTGTTCGGCATGAATGTCTGGCACGCCTTCGCCGAGTCCGCGACCTTCACGCGCACGATCGTACTCGAGGCAGGCGGCACCGGCTGGGAGAAGATCCAGTCGCTGTTCTCCGCCGTGCGGATGTGGGGCGGCGGCATCGATCTCGCTTACGCCGCGCAAGCCGCGCTCGCGCTGGTGCTCGCGGTGACGATCATCAGGCTGTGGCGTTCGCAGGCAGCGTTTGAACTCAAGGCCGCGGCGCTTGCCATCGCGAGCCTTCTGGCGACGCCCTATGTGCTGGATTACGACCTCGTCGTGCTCGGCATCGCCATTGCGTTTCTTGCACGTCACGGCTTCGCACGCGGCTTTCATCCTTATGAAATCTCGCTGCTCGCGCTGGCCTGGGCTGCGCCGTTCCTGACCCGCAGCATCGCGGGCCTCAGCGGCATTCCGCTCGGCCTCCTCGTCATGATCGCGCTTTACGCCATGACCCTGCGCCGCGCAGCGAGCGACCTCGGCATTCATGCAATCGGGAGCAGCCGTCTTGTCAAAGCTTGATCGCGTCCGCGACGAAATCGATGACCTGTTCCCGCACAGCGCGATGGTGCGCAACCGCTCCATCGCGGTGCTGCTGCCCTGCTACAACGAAGAGACCGCCATCGCCGGCGTGATCGACGGCTTCAAGCGCGCGCTGCCCGGCGCGCGGATTTACGTCTACGACAACAATTCCACCGACGGCACCTATGAGGCCGCAGTCGCTGCCGGCGCCATCGTCCGCCGCGAAACGCTGCAAGGCAAAGGCAACGTGGTCCGCCGCATGCTGGCCGACATCGAGGCCGACATCTACATCCTCGCCGACGGCGATGCGACCTACGATCCGACCGCCGCCGGCGCGCTGATCGAGGCGCTGGTGACGCGCAATCTCGACATGATGGTCGGCACCCGCAACGGCGGCGACGGCGCGTTTCCGCGCGGACACCGTTTCGGCAATCACCTGTTCAACCGCATTCTCGCAAATATGTTCGGCGACGGGTTCACCGATATTCTCTCGGGCTACCGCGTGCTGTCGCGGCGCTTCGCGAAATCGTTTCCGGTCACGTCCAGCGGATTCGAAATCGAGGCGGAACTGTCGGTTCATGCGCTCGATCTCAAGATCGCCACCGGCGAGATGCCGCTGCCTTATGCGACGCGGCCCGAAGGTTCGCAGAGCAAGCTGCGGACCTATCGCGACGGCACGCGAATCCTGCTGACGCTGATCAAACTCTACAAGGAGACGCGGCCGCTGCGTTTCTTCAGCGCGATCGGCGCCATGCTGCTGCTGATCTGCCTTGGTCTCGGTGCACCGCTGATCGTCACGTATCTGGAAACCGGCCTCGTGCCGCGTTTTCCCACCGCGATACTCGCCGCCGCCATCGCGCAGCTCGGCTTCCTCTCTTTCGCCATCGGTCTCGTGCTTGAGGCCATTGCGCAGGGCCGCCGCGAAGCCAAGCGCATGCGCTATCTCGATCTTGACGCAGTTGCGAACAAACCCTGACGATCACGGATTACCGGCATTTTTTCACGCCAAATTGCGTGAAATTGACACCGCGCGCATGCTCCGCAGAATAAAATCTCTTATGGCTGCGCGGCTGTGCGCGATTTGACTTTTTCTAACGCAAAGGCCTTGCGGCGAGGGTCCCGGAACCTCATTGTTACACCGGCCTGGGGGCAGGCAGGGGTGGCAGTCCGGTTCGCGCCGCATGTCTCCGGCGGTACTTTCGAAAGCCTGTATGTACAAACTTTACTCGATGCAGCGCTCCGGCAACAGCTACAAGGTCCGCCTTGCGCTGGCGCTGTTGAATGCGCCGTATAAAGCCATCGAGGTCGACATTCTGCGCGGCGAAAGCCGCACGCCGGAGTTTCTCGCGCGCAATCCGAGCGGACAGGTGCCGCTGCTCGAAGTTGCCGATGGACGCTATCTCGCAGAGTCCAACGCGATCCTCTGGTATGTCGCGATCGGCACATCGCTCGCGCCCGAAGACCGCATCGATCGCGCGCAGGCGCTGCAATGGATGTTCTTCGAACAGCACGCGCTGGAGCCGAGCGTCGGCGCTGCATATTTCTGGCTGGTGCTGGTGCGCGGCGGCCGCGACCTGCAGACCCATTCGCTGGAAGACTGGATGGAGCGGGGCTACGCCGCGCTGCGGGTGATGGAAAATCACCTCAAGACCAACGACTACTTCGCCGCAGGGCATCTGACCGTGGCGGACATCGCGATGTATGGCTACACCCACGTTGCCAACCAGTGCGACTTCGATCTCTCCGGCTATCCGTCCGTGAAGGCCTGGCTGAAGCGGGTGGAAAGCGAGCCGCGCTTCGTTTCGATGGCCTGGAAGCCCGCCGAAATCGCGGCCCCGGAAACGGCTCCCGGAACCGAAACCGGCCTGACTGCCGAGGCTTAAACCAGCCGATTCGCGGGAGGATAGCGGGCATAACCTGCTGATTTTCCTCATCTTGCCTCGCTTCCGCCACGTTTGACCGCGGCGTGCCGCAATCTCGACAGCGATTCCTGATACATTCCGGGCAGTGGTGATTCGCCGCCCGATTTTGAGGATGCCCGACCATGATCCGGTCGCCCGTTTCAGGAATTGGTTTCGGACTGCGGTCCGCGCGTGTTGCATCGTTCCGACTGACGAATGCCGTCGCCGCCTCGCTCGCGGTGGCGTCGCTGTCGTTGTGCCTGCTCGTCACCGTCACGGCGTTGTCGATCAAGGTCGTGGCCGCCATGCCGATCGCCGGCTGAGCCACTTTCCCCTGCACACCGAGACTGCCCCGCGGCCGCGCGATGACGTGCGCGGTGGAGATAACGGATGAAAACGTCTCTCGTTGTGGTTTCAGCGTCGCTGACGCTCGCGATCATCCTCGTCGCAGGATTCCTGATCGCGACGCAGGCGCGCGGCCATGACATCTATGACGGCGGCACTCACCATTTGTGGAAAATAAAGAACGCACCGGCGGCGATGAAGGCAAAGCCGATCGCGTGATTCCAGCCGAGCGGCTCCTTCAGATACAGCACCGAGAATCCGGCAAACACGATCAGCGTGATCACTTCCTGCATGGTCTTGAGCTGCGCCGCCGAATAGACCGCGCTGCCCCAGCGATTGGCCGGCACCGCGAGCCAGTATTCGAAGAAAGCGATGCCCCAGCTCACCATGATGACCAGCGGCAGCGAATGATCCTTGAACTTCAAATGGCCGTACCAGGCGAAGGTCATGAAAACGTTGGAGGCGAGCAACATCAGGATCGGCAGGAGAAACGGCGAGACCGTCGTGGGCATGGGTGTCCTTTCGGGTAATGATCTGGCGAGCTAAGGTTGAACCGCGGGTTGTAGCGGCACGGCAGGAACGGGTTGGTCTGGAAGCGTTTCCGGCATCCATAGGTAAAACAGCACGAGAGCGGTCCCGGCAACAGCGGCGAGAAAGTAGAATGCCGCACTGTATCCGGCGGCCATGATAATTATTCCGGCGACCGCCGTGCTCAATGCGCCGCCCAGACCGGCCGCCGTCGCAATCGCCCCCTGGCTGACGTTGAAATGGCCGGTGCCTCTGGTGAGGTCCGCCACCACCAGCGGAAACATCGCGCCATAGATCCCGGCCCCGATGCCGTCGAGCAGTTGCACGCCGACCAGCCACGCGGGATTGTCGGAAAGCGGATACATCGCTCCGCGAAAGGCCAGCACGGCCAGCGCCACCGCGAAAATCGGCTTTCGCCCCCAGACATCGGCCCTCTTGCCGACAACGATCGCCACCGGCACCATCGCAAGCTGAGCGGCGACGATGCAGGCGGACATCAGCGTGGTGCCGAGTGCGGGATTTGCCAGCGCCAGTTTCTGCCCGACCAGTGGCAGCATCGCCGCATTCGAGAAATGAAACAGCACGGTGGCAACTGCGAAAATCAGAAGCGGTCGGCAGGTCAGGAGAACGCGGAATCCGGACGCTTTGTTCCTCATGTCCTGTTCGCCGCCATGCGACACATCGGCCAGCCCCCGCGCCATGCGATCATCAATACTTTCGGCCGGAATCGACAGCGTCGCGAAGATGCTGGCGACGGCCATTGCGGCGAGCAGCCAGAACACCACGACAGGTCCATAGAAATAAGCCAGCCCACCCGCGAGGATCGCAGACACGGCGTTTCCCGCGTGATTGTAGGCTTCGTTGCGTCCGATACGTGCGGCAAATGCTTTGGGCCCCACGATACCCAATGCGATAGCGGCGACCGCCGGCGCGAAGATCGCGGCGGATGCACCCGCGACAGCCTGTGTCGCCGCGACCAGCCAGAACTGCGGGACCAGTGGCAGCACCAGACAGGCAATCGTCACAACGATGGCAGCGGCAACGACAAGGCCCCGCTTGGCCTTGCTGATGTCGATGAGTGCGCCGGCCGGGGTTTGCGCCGCGATTCCGGCCAGCCCGGCAATCGACATGACAGCGCCGATGCTGGCTTCATTCCACTTCTGCTCGGTCAGGAGATAGATCGCCAGATACGGCCCAAGTCCATCACGGACATCGGCCAGAAAGAAGTTGAGCGCGTCCAGGGGCCGCTGGGCTTGCTGGGCAGCGATGGGTGGCACCTGGTGGGCTTCCTTCTACGCACCATCGGAAATGTCCGGTGATGAAAATGGTTCCCGCCCTGTGGACAACTCGGCCTGTCACAGCCCTGTTACGGTCAGCCCCTAGGTTTCAATGGCGTGTGGTCCGCCCCCCGTCATCGATCACGCGCTCAAGCGGCCCTGGTCGCGTAAATCCCCTCTGCGCCGTATCCGACCGGGGCCGCGCTTTTTTACCACCTGAACTGCCGCCCTGCCCGTTGCGGGTTTCGCTTTCGCCAGTCGCACAGCGTCCGGTATAATACGGGTTCAATGCACCAACGAGCTGGCCTTCCTTGAGACTGACGAACACTTCATGATCCGAACTATCTACACCAGCGCCCTTCTCGTTCTCATCGCCCTTCTGCTGCTGCCGTTTCAATTGGCCGGCATCCTGTTCAACAGCAGACTCCAGCGCATCGTGCCGAACCTGTTTCATCGCGCCGCCTGCGCGATCATCGGCATCCGCATCACGCAGGTCGGCGAGCGCACGCGCGAAAGCCCGGTGCTGATCCTGTCGAACCATGCTTCGTGGCTCGACATCACCGTGCTCGGCGCGGTGGCGCCGGTGGTGTTCGTCGCGAAGTCCGAAGTCGCGAACTGGCCGCTGTTCGGCCAGTTGGCAAAACTGCAGCGCACGGTTTTTGTCGAGCGCGAACGCCGCCACAAGACCGGCGATGCCGCGCGGGCCATGGGCGACCGTCTGCTCGGCGGCGACGCTGTCGTGCTGTTTCCGGAAGGCACGTCGAGCGACGGCATCCGCATCCTGCCGTTCCGGTCGGCGCTGATCGGCGCGGTGCATCACGCCATCGGCGATTCCACCCATCACGATCGCGTCACGGTGCAACCGGTATCGATCGCCTATGTCCGTTATGGCGGCGTCCCGGTCGGCCGCGCGCTGCGCGACAAGGTGGCGTGGTACGGCGAAGCCGAACTGGTGCCGCATCTGCTGAACATCCTGGCGACCGGCGCTGTCGACGTGACTGTCAGTTGGGGCGAAGCCGTTGCGTATGGCATGACTGCGAACCGCAAGGACATCGCGCGGGATGCCGAAACCGCAGTGCGGCGAATGACAGCGCGCGCTTTGCGCTCGCCTCCGGCGCTGCCGTCAGGTACGGAAGAAGGACTGCCTCCGGCCGTCCCAGCCTTCGACCAAACCTGACAGGTAAGATCATGGAAATCAGAAATCTCGGCGGCTCTGGCCTGCGCGTGTCCGCCGTCGGCATCGGCTGCAACAATTTCGGCCAGCGCAGCGATCTCGAGACTTCGCGCAAGATCATTCACAAGGCCATCGATCTCGGCATCACGCTGTTCGACACCGCCGACATCTATGCCGGGCGCGGCGGCTCGGAGACCGTGCTTGGCGAAGTGCTCGGCAACCGGCGCAAGGACATTGTGCTGGCGACGAAGTACTCCAAGGCGATGAGCGACGACGGCACCAGGCAGGGCGCATCGCGCCGCTACATCATGACCGCCGTGGAAGACAGCCTGCGCCGCCTCAAGACCGATTACATCGATCTCTACCAGCAGCATGATTTTGATCCGCTGACGCCGATCGAGGAGACGCTGCGTGCACTGGAAGACCTGATCCGTCAGGGCAAGGTGCGCTACATCGGCTGCTCGAATTTTCCGGCGTGGCGCATTGCCGAAGCGCAGTTCACCGCGCGCGGCATCAACACTCATGCCTTCGTGTCGTGCCAGGACGAATACAGCCTGATCGTGCGCGATATCGAGAAGGATCTGCTGCCGGCAGCGCAGGCCTACAATCTCGGCCTGCTGCCTTTCTTCCCGCTGGCCAGCAGCCTGCTGACCGGAAAATACAAACGCGGCGAGAAGCCATCCGCCGACTCCCGGTTCGGCAAGGTGACGTCTCTCGGCGAGCGCTACATGACGGACAGGAATTTCGACATCGTGGCGAAGCTTCAGGACTTCGCCAATGCCCATGGCAAGACGATGATCGAGCTGGCGTTCTCGTGGCTCGCGGCGCGGCCGCAGGTGTCGAGCGTGATCGCCGGAGCGTCCAGCGCCGAACAGATCGAGCAGAATGCCAAGGCGATCAACTGGAAGCTGACTGCGGACGAGATGGCGCAGATAGACAAGATCACGCTGGGCTGACTGTTTCACTCGCTCCCGTCATTGCGAGCGAACCGAAGCAATCCACTCCTGAAAGCTGGATTGCTCCGTCGCTTGCGCTCCTCGCAATGACGGCTTTCCTCCAATCTTGCGCTAAACCACCAGCCCCTGCATCGCTTTCACCGCCCCGCTGTCGGGAAACACCGCCTCCGCCAGCACGCGCTCGCCGAGGCCGAGGTGATCGCGCAGCACACCCTTGATGACACCGCGCAGATCGGTGGTCGGCTTGAGATCGCGGCTCTCGTAAAGATTCGCCAGCTTCAGTCCCGGCCAGTCCGAAATCACCCGCCCGCCATTGACCGCGCCGCCTGCCAGCAGCGCAATCGTGCCGGTGCCATGGTCGGTCCCATCGGTGCCGTTGATTCGCGCGGTGCGGCCAAACTCGGTGGCCACCAAGATCACGGTGTCCTTCCAACGGTCTCCGAGACCGCTCTCGAATTCCGCCAGCGCGCCGTCGAGTCCGCTCAACAACTGCGCGAGTCGCCCGACCGGCCCGCCCTCATTGGCGTGGGTATCCCAGCCGTCGAACGCCAGTGCCGCGATACGCGGACCGTCGTCCGCCGCCATCAGGCGAGCCGCGCCCTTCGCCGCGAGCCGCATCGCGCCTGCGCCGTTCATGCCGGGCTTCGGCTTCATGGCATCGTCGCGCGCCGCGATCTTGTCGATCTGCAGGCCTTGCGACAGCGCAGCCGCCAGTGCGGGATCGCGGTGGGTATAAAGATTCATCAGACGCATCGCGGTGTCGTCGGCGGCCTGCGGCAATGTCGGCGGCACCCAGCCCACCGTCGGGGCGGCACCGCGCAGCACCAGCGGCGTTGTGGGGCCCACCGCCAGTCCGCTCATCACGCGCTCGCCGCGCGGCAGTGCCTCCAGCGCGCGATTGAGCCATCCGCTTTGCACGCGGCCCGGTCCGCCGAAGCCGCTCTCCAGCACGTCCTGCCCGTCGAAATGCGAGCGCTCGCGATACGATGTCGCGACCGCATGAACCACCGCGGCCTTCTTGTCCCTATACATCCGCGCGAATTCCGGCATCGACGGATGCAGCGCGAAGAAGGAATCGAGTGCGGTCGCGGCATGCGCGCCATCCAGCGAGAGCGCGATCGATCCATGCAAGGCCGCATAATCGGGATCGCCGACCGGCGCGACAGTGGCGAGACCATCAAGCGCGCCGCGCAGGATGATGGTGACGAAGCGCGGATCGCGGCCGTCTTTCGCACGGGCGAATTTTGGCAGGTAGGCCCAGGCGGCCAAGGTCGCCGAGCCGAGCAACAGCGAGCGACGCGTCAGCCCGCGCGCGGTATGGCTTTCGCAGCAATCGGTCGGAAAGCTGGACATGCTCATCTCCTCTGGAATTCGGGCGACATCAGCAAAAGCGCGAACGCCTGCTGTTTTGATTCCGCGCGCTCGATGGTTTGCCTCGTCTCGGTCGAGGCGGCCTCTCCGGCGACCACATCGAGCAGCCCGCGCGGATCGATGCTGTCGGCGATGCGCGACGAAATCTGCGAGGCGATGTCGAGCCGCAGCTTGATGTTTTCAGGCGCGGCCCAGGCCGCATTGGTGTCGGCGAAGCCATTCGGCCCGGCAGGCGTCCACAGCGGCTGGCCGAGCACATTGAGGCCGCCGAGATAACGCTGCGGGTCTTCGGGGATGCGTCCCATCATCCGCCCGCTCGCCACCAGATATTCATACGGCATGCGGATCTTGGTCATCGGCGCGCGCCACGCCTCGTCCGCGTCCACCAGCGCCAGCGTCATGGCGCGCAGGTCGCCGCCGGTCTTCCTGAAGGTGGCTTCGAGCTTCGCTACCAGCGCGGACGGCGGATCGTCGGCTATGAAATGACGCACGAATTTCGTCGCGATGAATTTTGCCGTCGCCGGATGCCGCGCGATGTCGGCAAGCGCCGCCTCGCCCTGCGCCAGACCAGTGTCCTCATAAACCTTGCCGAGCAGCTTCTGCGGTCCTGGCTCATGGGCATTGGCGTTGAAGATGAAGGTGCCGGGCGCGCCCAGCTTTGCCTGCCGCCCGGCGAAGGTCCAGCCGGTGATGATGCGCGCCAGCGACGTCACGTCCGCCTGGGTGTAGCCGCCGTTCACGCCGAGCGTATGCAGTTCCATGATCTCGCGGGCGAGGTTTTCGTTCAGGCCCTTCTTACGGTTTTGCCCGGCGCGCGAGTCCGGCCCGATCGACTGCTGGTTGTCGAGAAAGAAGATCATCGCCGGATGCTGCTCGACCGCGCGCAGCATCTCGCCGAAATTTCCCAGCACATGGGGCCGGATCGCTTCGCGCTCGAATGCACCGGCCCATATTCGCGCCAGTTCGCCCTTGTTGGCGGAGGTGCAGAAATGGTTCGACCAGAACGTCACCAGCCGTTCGACGAATCCGCTCTCCGCCATGGTGGCGCGCTGCAGCCGGGCCAGCGCCTCGGCGCGGAATGTTTTCTGGATGATGTTGAGCGGCTTCGGCGGTTCCTTGGGCGGTGCTGCTTCTGGCGACATCGCATCCGGCATTGCGCCGTTGGACATCATGTCCGTCCTTGACTCGCCCTGTATCTCGCCGCCCGCCGCAGCTTTCGTCTCGGAAGGCTTTCCGGCAGATGAGGATGCCATCGCTTCGGCAGTCCTCGCGGCGTTCTCGCGCTGCTGCTTCACGTCTTTCTGATAGTCGAACACCGCCTGCGCCAGAACAGGCGTCGGCTGCAAACCCGGCGCATCGAGCAGAGCCGCGTTGGGCCGTCCCAGTTCCGCCTTCACGAAGCCGCGCGGATCGGAAGCTGCACTGGAAAAATCGCTGGCCGCACCGCCGCGCGCGCCGAATCCGAAGCGGTTGAGTGCGACAAGAGCACCTTGCGGGTCACGCGCCATTGCTGATTCTCATGCTTGAAGCCGCAAACGGGTTGGCCAACTCTGAATCGATCGCGTAAATTATGCGCTTCCGGGGCATGAACGTCACATGAAGGATTCGGCAGAATCGTGAACGGGATCGTGACAAAAACGTCAGAAAATCCCGCAACGCAGCGGACGCTGAGCTGCGCACGCTGCGGTATGCCCTTCACCTGCGACCTGTCCGGTCATTGCTGGTGCATGGACGAGACCGCGAAGCTGCCCATGCCCGCCGAGGGTGAGGATTGTTTGTGTCAGGCCTGCCTGCGGGCGGCGGCGGCCAACGAGCCACAGTAACCCCATCCGTCATTCCGGGGCGCGAGTGAAACGAGCGAACCCGGAATCCATGTTTTTCATTTCCGGATTCCGGATCGGCCCGCTTCGCGAGCCGTCCGGAATGACATTAGACTATACCACGTATCCCGGCGAATTCCGCGCCATGCCGCCAAAGGCATCGAGCAATTTCTCGCGCCAGGCATAGACCGGATCGTCTTCCTTCAAGAGCTTGAACGGGCTGGTGGCGCGCGCCCACTGGAACGGGCCGAACACGATGTAGTCGGCATAATTCGGTGAGGTGCCGCCGAGATAAGTCTGCGTCTTCAGCGTCAGGCGCATCGGGTTCAGCGCGTTGCGAAATCCCTCGACTGCCTGATCGCGATTGGCCGCGGCTTCTTCCAGCGTTTTGCCCAGACGCGCTTCCCGCGTCTTGCGGAAATAAGCCTGGTCGGCAGGACGGAGCAGGCCGTGAATATCTGCTGCGATCATCGGAAAGATGCCGCCAAGGACAACCGTATCGCCCCACCAGTTCAGCATCCGGCCCATGGCGCGGCCGCCTTCGCCGCCGAACAGTGACGGGCGGTCGGGATAGGTGTCTTCGAGATAGTTCGCGATCGCCCACGAGTCCGCGATGGACGTTTCGCCGTCGATCAACACCGGCACCTTGTCGGACTGATGCGGCGCGATGGCGTCTTTTTCCGAAAAGCGCCACGGGATCGTTTCAGCCTTGATATCCTTGTGCGCCAGCGCCATACGCGTGCGCCAGCAGAACGGGCTGAACACACGCTCGGTTTCCGTGCCGCAAAGTTCGAACAGTTTTCGTGTCATCCCTCACCTTGTTGATTTTCGCTTGCTGAATCCCCCTCCCCGCGTGCGGGGAGGGGTTAAAAGGACTCAGGCCTTCACGACTGCGGCGGTCTGACCGAACAGCACCTTCTTCTGCTCGTCGGTGAAGGTTTTGCCAAGGCTGGGGTTCACCGTCGGGCCGACCGCGTAGGCGCGAACCGTCGCAGGCCGGGCGCGGATGGCCTCGAACCAGCGCTTGAGATGGGGAAAGTCCTCGAGCTTCTGGCCCTGCCGCTCATACGGCACGATCCACGGATACGCCGCCATGTCCGCGATCGAATAATCGCCCGCGACAAACTCGCGATCCGCCAGCCGCTTGTTGAGCACGCCGTACAGACGGTTGGTTTCGTTGACATAACGGTCGATGGCGTAAGGAATCTTCTCCGGCGCATAGTTGCTGAAATGATGGTTCTGGCCGAGCATCGGGCCGAGGCCGCCCATCTGCCACATCAGCCACTGAATGACATCGAACCGCTTGCGCAGATCGGAGGGCATGAACCTGCCGGTCTTCTCCGCCAGATAGATCAGGATCGCGCCGGATTCGAAGATTTTCACCGGCGCGCCGCCATCGGCCGGCGCCTGATCGATCATCGCCGGCATGCGGTTGTTGGGCGAGAACGCCAGGAATTCCGGCTTGAACTGGTCGCCGGTGCCGATGTTGATCGGATGAATTGTGTAGGCGAGGCCGGTTTCTTCGAGAAACATCGTGATCTTGTGGCCATTCGGCGTCGGCCAATAATAGAGGTCGATCATCTTGCTATCCTTGTCGTTATCTCTGGATGCAGGGCGTCGGCAGGCGACGCAAAGTCAATGCGATTGCATGAACCTTGCGCTTCGCGCCTGCGAAGTCAATGCCGCGCCGCGCATATCAAGTAAATTTCATTGCCCGGAGCCGAGGCTCGTGAAAGATTTTCATCGCTTCACTCCAAACAAGAAACAGTCCCTCTCGCGTCCTGACGATAGAGTTCCGGAAAATCCCGACTCGGGATCAAGAAAGGTCGACAATGACGAAAGAATTCGCACGGCGTGATTTCCTGAAACTTTCCACCGCAATGGGGCTCGCCGCGACAGGCGGCTTCTCATGCATGGGCGTTGCGAGCGCGGCGCCGATCCAGGTGCCGACCATCGACAAGCTGTCGATCCGCGTGCTTGTCGACCAGCAGCACGATCAGTTCCTGAAAGGCTCGACCGTGAACGGTGTCGTGCACGAGGGTCCAGGCGGCGGCCGCAGCGCCGATGCCCGCAACGTCCTGCATAACGAATGGGGCCTGTCGCTGTTCCTTGAATCGCAGCGCGAACAGGAAGCGCGGAACATCCTTCTCGACTTCGGCTACACCTCGCCGGCGATCATCAACAATATCGGCCTGCTGAATGTCGACCCGTCGAAGATCAACGCACTGATCGTCAGCCACGGCCATATCGACCACTACGGCGGCCTGATCGGATTTCTCGACAAGTACCGCAGCGTGCTTCCCGCCGACGTGAAGCTCTATGCCGGCGGCGAAGACAACTTCTGTCACCGCGTCAGCCGCACATCGACCGGACAGTATGGCGAGTTCGGCATTCTCGACCGCAAGCAGATCACCGCCCAGAAGGTGCAGACCGTGCTGTGCGAGACGCCGACCGTGATCGAAGGCCACGCCTTCACCACCGGCAAGATCAAGCGCAACAGTGTGGAGAAGATTCTTCCGAACAGCTTTGTCGACTACACCCCGGCCAGCGCGGGCTGTGACTACGGCCACTACACGCCCGCCGAACTGCAGGGCAAGTTCACGCCGGACGAGCATGTCCATGAACATGCCACCTGCTTCAACATTCGTGGCAAAGGCCTCGTGGTGATCAGTTCCTGCGGCCATGTCGGCATTGTCAATTCGGTGCGGCAGGCACAGGAGGTCTCCGGCGTGCAGAAGGTTCACGCCATCGTCGGCGGCTTCCATCTGGGCCCCGCGCCCGCCGGCTACCTCAAGCAGATCGTCGGCGAGATCAAGGCGCTCCAGCCGGACGTGGTGATTCCGATGCATTGCAGCGGCTTGAACTTCCTGCTCGAAGCGCGGGAACAGATGCCGGGCAGCGTCATCAACGTCTCCACCGGCAGCCGCCTGACTTTCAGCGCGTGAGCATTCGCCATCCTCTGACACGCAGCGCGCCCCTGATGGCCGCGCTGCTGTTTGGCGTCCTGACTGTATCCCCCGCATCGGCCCAAGGCTCCACGCGCTCCGCCGCCGAACTGATGGACGCGGTGATGTGGAATCGCGAGCCGATCGGCGGCGCGTTCACGCTCAAGGACCAGACCGGCAAGACGCGGACTGACGCCGATTTCCGCGGCCAGTTCATGCTGGTCTATTTCGGATTCACGTATTGCCCGGACATCTGCCCGACGGATCTTCAGCAAATCGGGCTGGCGATGGAGCAACTCGGCGACGATGCGAAGCATGTCCAGCCGCTGTTCGTCACGCTCGATCCCGAGCGCGACACGGCCGAGCATCTCGCGCAATACGTCCCGCTGTTTCATCCGCGGCTGCTCGGCCTGACCGGCAGCGACGCTGATATTGCGACAGCAGCCGACGCCTACAGGGTTTACTACAAGCGGGTCAAAACCGGCGACAAGCCCGGCGACTACACCGTGGACCACTCCGCCTTCATCTATCTTGTCGACCGCGACGGCAGGTATCTCGGCTTCTTTCCGCCCGGCACGGATGCGCCGCGGCTGGTCGAGATGATCAGGCCGCATGTGAGGGGTAGCGCGGAGCGGTAAACAATTTCGTTGTGGCCGGGCTTATCGCGGCTGTCCACGCTCGTTTCACCATGCCAGCCCGGGTCGTCATTGCGACCCCGGGTCGTCATTGCGAGCGAAGCGAAGCAATCCACTCTTTGAATTCAAAGGAAATGGATTGCTTCGTCGCTTCGCTCCTCGCAATGACGGCTGACATTTATCTTACTCCACGCTCACCTTTCTCGGCTCCACGATCTCGAAGCCGGTGGAGAATTCATCGAGCAGACCGAACAGTTCGCGCAGTTTCAGCGGATTGCCGCCGACGGACACATCGCCGGTCAGCACGCTGCCGAGGAAGGTCCGCTGCTTGAGCGTGATGGCATCGAACGCGGCACGGGTGAGCGTCACGCTGGCGTCGGCCTTGTCGGACAGCTTGCCCGCGGTATGCGTCAGCGCCGAGTTCTCCAGATTCATCACATAGGTCTCGTTGAGATCTGTGAAGGTCCAGTTGATCACGATGGTCTTGCCTTCGGCCTTTGCTGCGTTGAGCCGCACGCCAAGGAAATCGAACGCCAGATCGATCGAAATGCCCTTCAGCAGTTCTGCATTGACCAGCGCCGGCGGCTGCGGGCCGACACCGCCACGTAATTCCAGCGCGCCTAGCAGGTAGGCGTTACGCCAGGTCGCCGCCTCGCTCTGATACCCGAGCTGTTCGAGCGCATCGGCGCCAAGCTCGCGCGCGTCCTTGTTGGCGGGATCGGCAAAGACCACCTTGCTCATCACGCTGGCGACCCATCGATACTGCCCGGCCTTGTAGTCCTCGCGCGCACGTTTGATCGTGGCCTCCGCGCCGCCCATATACTCCACCTGCTTCCTGGCTTCTTCGGCGCGCGGCAGCGGATTGAGATCGGCGGGATTGGCGTCGTACCAGCCGAGATAGAACTGGTAGACCGCCTTGGCGTTGTGGCTCAGCGTGCCGTAATAGCCGCGTGAGGCCCAGTCGTTCGCCAGCGACGGCGGCAGCTTCAACTGCTCCGCGATTTCCGTCGACGTCAGGCCATGGTTGAGCAGCCGCACCGTCTGGTCGTGGATGAACTTGTAAAGGTCGCGCTGCTTTTTCAGGAACGAGACCACGCGCGCGTTGTCCCAGATCGGCCAGTGATGCTGCGCGATCACGATCTCGGTCCTGTCGCCGTAGCGCGCAAGCGCATCGTTGATATAGCGCGACCACAGCCGTCCGTCGCGAATCTCCGCGCCGCGGATGGTGTAGAGATTATGCATGTTGTGGGTGGCGTCTTCCGCCATGTTCAGAAGTTTGAACTGCGGGAAGTACATGATCATCTCGCTCGGGGCTTCCGATCCCGGCACGAGATGAAACTCGATCTCGACGCCGTCGACGGTGCGTTTCTCCGACGCCTGCTTGATCACGTCGTTCGGCGGGATCAGCGAAATCGACCCTCGCGCCAGCGCCTTGCCGAGGCCCGTGTCGATCTGCGCCCGGTCGCCGACCGGCAGCGCGCTGCCGAACTGATACTGCGCGCGGCGTGACATGGCGTTGCCGGCGATGACGTTCTCCGCCACGGCATGCTCCATGAAGCCGTCCGGCGCGATCACCTTCACCTTGCCGGACTTGGCATCCTCCTCGGTAATGACGCCCTTGGCTCCGCCGAAGTGATCGGCATGGCTGTGGGTGTAGATCACCGCCGCGACCGGCTTTGCGGGGCGGTTCTTCAGATAGAGGTCGAGCGCGGCCTTCGCGGTCTCGTTGGAGAGCAGCGGATCGATCAGGATCAGGCCGTTGTCACCCTCGATAATGGTGAGATTGGCGATGTCCAGTCCGCGCACCTGATAGACGCGCTCGGTCACCTTGAAGAGGCCGTTGATGGCGTTGAGCTGCGCCTGCCGCCACAGGCTGGGATTGACCGTAGCCGGCACCTGATCGTTTTTCAGGAAATCATACTGCTTTGTATTGAACGCCGGCTTGTCAGTCGGGCCTGGAATGATGCCGTCCGGCAGCGTCGCGATGAAGCCGCGCCTGGCATCTTCGAAATCGGCGCGGTCGCTGAACGGCAGCGTCCTGAGGAAAGCGTCGTTCACCGCGCGGCTCGCGGGTTCGGCGTCCTTGGACTGTGCAAATGCGGAGGGAAGCGGTGCGGCGGTAAACAAAGCGGCGGCCAGCAGGCTGGCGATGCGCGATGACGACATGAAACACTCCCGGCTGCCGCGTGGTCCTCGGCATGCGCCACGCGTTGGTTCCAGCCTATCAGGACAAACGCGTAAATTTCATCGCAAACTTCGTTCACGGCGGCGAAGAAAACGCCCTTTTCTCTCCGCACTCCGCGCCCCATATTCCGCTCATGGCGAAGAACCCCGATTCCGCGAAGAAGCCTCCCAAAACCCCGAAATCGAAAGCCCATCGTCCAGATGTGCAGCCGATCGGGCCCGCGCTGGCGGAGCTTTTGAACCCGGCGATCAACCGCGGCGATGCAGGCATGGGCTCCGGCACCGGTTTGCAGCCGCCGCCGGACAATTCAAAGGACCGGCGCTCCGGCGGCGAGGCCGCGATCCATCGCGCGCGCAAATCGACGCCGAAGGGTTTTGTCGAGGGCGAGCCCCGCCCGACCCCGCTCCAGCCCGCTCCGCAGCCAGCCGGTGCGAGCCGCGGGTTCGACGAAGCCCCGCAGGCCAACTACGGCACAAGCGCGCCGATCCCGACCCTCGATCCTGAACTGGCGAAGCAGCTCGGCTACGATGTCGATGACGACGACTCGTTTCGTCCGGCACGCAACAAGATGGAATCGCTGGGCGTTCAGGCCACCGCCGACGCACTGGAAAACCTGATCCGCGACGGCCGCCCTGAATTTCGCAAGAATGACGGCTCACTGAAGGTCTGGACGCCGCATCGCCCGCCCCGCCCGGAGAAATCCGAAGGCGGCGTGCGCTTTGAGCTCAAGTCCGCCTATGAGCCGAAGGGCGACCAGCCGACCGCGATCAAGGAACTGGTCGAAGGCATCCAGCGCAACGACCGCACGCAGGTGCTGCTCGGCGTCACCGGCTCGGGCAAGACCTACACCATGGCGAAGGTGATCGAGGCCACGCAGCGCCCCGCGATCATCCTCGCGCCCAACAAGACGCTGGCGGCGCAGCTCTACGGCGAGTTCAAGAGCTTTTTTCCCGACAATGCGGTGGAATATTTCGTCTCGTACTACGACTACTATCAGCCCGAAGCCTACGTCCCCCGCACCGACACCTATATCGAGAAGGATTCCTCGATCAACGAGCAGATCGACCGGATGCGCCACTCGGCGACGCGCGCGCTGCTGGAGCGCGACGACGTCATCATCGTCGCCTCGGTGTCGTGCATCTACGGTATCGGCTCGGTCGAGACCTACACCGCGATGACCTTCGCGATGAAGCGCGGCGAGCGCGTCGACCAGCGCCAGCTCATCGCCGACCTCGTCGCCCTGCAATACAAGCGCACCTCGGCGGATTTCACCCGCGGCACCTTCCGCGTGCGCGGCGACACGCTCGACATCTTCCCGGCGCACTATGAAGACCGCGCTTGGCGCGTGAACATGTTCGGCGACACCATCGAGAGCATCGAGGAGTTCGATCCGCTCACCGGCCACAAGCAGGACGAGCTCGAATTCATCAAGATCTACGCCAACTCGCACTATGTCACGCCGCGGCCGACGCTGATCCAGGCCATCAAGGGCATCAAGACCGAATTGAAATGGCGGCTCGACCAGTTGAACGCGCAGGGCCGTCTGCTCGAAGCGCAGCGCCTTGAACAGCGCACCACCTTCGATCTCGAAATGATGGAAGCGACCGGAAGCTGCGCCGGCATCGAAAACTATTCCCGCTATCTCACCGGCCGCAAACCGGGCGAGCCGCCGCCGACGCTGTTCGAATATGTGCCGGACAACGCGCTGGTCTTCGCGGACGAAAGCCATGTCAGCGTGCCGCAGATCGGCGCGATGTTCAAAGGCGACTTCCGCCGCAAGGCGACGCTCGCCGAATACGGCTTCCGCCTGCCCTCCTGCATGGACAACCGTCCGCTGCGCTTTGAAGAGTGGGACATGATGCGCCCGCAGTCGATCGCAGTATCGGCGACGCCCGGCGCCTGGGAGTTGAACGAGTCCGGCGGCGTGTTCGTCGAACAGGTGATCCGCCCGACCGGACTGATTGACCCGCCGGTCAATATCCGCCCCGCCCGCACGCAGGTCGACGATCTGGTCGGCGAGGTCCGCGCCACGGCGCAGGCCGGCTATCGCTCGCTGATCACCGTGCTGACCAAGCGCATGGCGGAAGACCTCACCGAATATCTGCACGAGCAGGGCATACGCGTGCGCTACATGCACTCGGACATCGACACCATCGAGCGCATCGAGATCATCCGCGACCTGCGCCTCGGCGCATTCGACGCGCTGGTCGGCATCAACCTGCTGCGCGAAGGCCTCGACATTCCGGAATGCGCGCTGGTCGCCATTCTCGATGCCGACAAGGAAGGTTTTCTGCGCTCTGAAACTTCACTGATCCAGACCATCGGCCGCGCCGCGCGTAACGTTGACGGCAAGGTCATCCTGTATGCGGATCAAATCACCGGATCGATGGAACGCGCCATCGCCGAGACCGATCGCCGCCGCGAGAAGCAGGTTGAATACAACACCGCCCACGGCATCACGCCGGAAAGCATCAAGCGCGACATCGGCGATATTCTCGGCAGCGTCTATGAGCGCGACCATGTGCTGGTGGAAATCGGCGACGGCGGCATGGCCGACGACGCGGTCGCCATCGGCCACAACTTCGAGGCGGTGCTGGCCGATCTCGAGACCCGGATGCGCGAAGCCGCTGCCGATCTGAACTTCGAAGAAGCCGCACGCCTGCGCGACGAGGTCAAGCGCCTGCGCGCCACTGAGCTGGCCGTGGTGGACGATCCGACCATCAAGCAGCGCGGCGTCGCGGCGAAGGCCGGCGCCTATGCCGGCAAGAAGAAGTACGGCGACGCTGCGAATTTACCGGCGCAACTGGACAAGGCCGCGGCTAAAATGAAATCGCGCGCGCGCAAGCCGACGCTGGACGAGATGGGTCCGGGGATGGAAAGCAAGATTTTCCAGCCCACCAACTCGCGCCAGTCCGGGCCTGAATTCTCCGGCCGCTCCACCGGCGGCGCGCCGGGCAAGCGCGGCGGATGGAAGAAGCGGTAGGCGAACTTCGCCTACTGGGCGGCATGGCGGTTGTAGAATCCGTCTCCATATAAAGCGGGATCAGACCATCCCGCGTGCTTGTCTCGCTGGACGCCGCTCCGCGCATCCTCCTGACGGCCCGCTTCCAGCCCGAGAGCACCATGACACCTCTGTCCATCCTCGACCTTGTGCGCGTCACGGAAGAAACCGACGCACGCGGCGCGCTCGACAACGCCCGCGATCTTGCCTCTCACGCCGAAGGCTGGGGCTATCGCCGCATCTGGGTGGCCGAGCATCACAACATGGCTGGGATTGCCAGCGCCGCGACCTCGATCGTGCTGGCGCATATCGCCGCCGGAACGAAGACCATCCGCGTCGGCGCAGGCGGCATCATGCTGCCGAACCATGCGCCCTATGTGATCGCCGAGCAGTTCGGAACATTGGAGCGGCTGTTTCCCGGACGCATCGATCTTGGGCTGGGCCGTGCGCCGGGGACCGATCAACTTACGCTGCGCGCGTTGCGGCGCTCGCCCGAAGCTGCCGACAATTTTCCTCAGGACGTGCTGGAAGTGCAGGCCTTCCTGGCGCCCGCCGGTCCGAACCAGCGCATCCAGGCGGTGCCCGCTGCCGGCACGAACGTGCCGCTGTGGATTCTCGGGTCAAGCCATTTCGGTGCGATGCTCGCCGCTGAACTCGGACTGCCATATGCATTCGCCTCGCATTTCGCACCCGACGAACTGATCCCGGCGCTGGAGATTTATCGCAGCCGCTTCAAGCCTTCGGAGCAACTGGACCGGCCCTACGCCATGGTCGGCGTCAATGTGATCGCAGCCGGAAGCGACGGCGAAGCCCGGCGGCTCGCAACGACGCAGCAGATGTCCTTCACCAATCTTTTCCGCGGCGCACGCGGCCTCAGCCAGCCGCCCATCGATGACATCGAGACCTATTGGACGCCGTCGGAAAAGGCGCAGGCCATGCGCATGCTCGCACGCTCCATCATCGGCTCGCCGCAGACGGTTCGCGCCGGGATCGATGCGCTGGTGAAAGAGACCGGCGCCGACGAACTGATCGTGGTCTCCGATGTCTATGACCATCCAACGCGCTTGAGGTCGTTTGAGATGATCGCCGACGCGGCCCGTTAACGGAACGACGGCACAACGTCTGCGTGATGACAGATTTGCCATCCCCCCTCGCCCCCTGCTAGGTCATCGTCAGATTTCCGACCTGGGGGACTGACCAAATGGCCGACGCCGATCTCGATGCGCTCATCCGGCAGCTTGCGAAGCAGCAGCACAAGACTCTGACCGCCGCCGTCAAGAAGCAGCGGGACCGCTACGCGGCCCTCGCCGCCAAGGCGAAGGACGCCCAGGGCAGGCAGCTCAACAGGCAGCTTGCAAAGGATGCGCTGGAGATCGGCACTTCAACGGTGAAGCGGCTGCAGATGTCGGCGGACAATGCCGCTTACAGCCACGCACGATCGATGCGGCAGGCGGTTGACGCGGCCAAGGAGGCCGCGAAGAAAGCCGTGAAGGAGACAAAGGACGGCAAGCCGAAGACCTCTTCGAAGAAGGGCACGAAGAAAAAGCCGGTGAAATCCGGAAGCTGAATGGAAGTTACGCCGCCCTGCTGCAAGTCCTTGAAGATGGATTGCCGGGTCAAGCCCGGTAATGACGGGCGGATGCCTCAATGGCGATAGCCGAAACTGGCGAAACGTAGGGACTCATCACAAATCCCGCCGCCGACGTTTTTCGTCGCCACGTTTTTCGCCTGAATTCTCAGTTCGCACCGCGTCATCGCGGGCTTTCTCCGAGAAAACTCGGTGCGCCGGACAGGACGGATTGCAGCGATCATGCTGTCTCTGGTTAAGGACAGCGGTCCCATCGTCCCGTCGGGAGCTAAAGCATATTAGCACCGGACATCATCCTGTCTATCTGGAACCCAGGTGTTCCACTTAACATGCGTCTACAGGACGCATTTGTTTCCGAGACGCGAATGCAATCGAGGACTATGACCTCCTCCCCCATCACCTATGACGACTTCGCCAAGGTCGACCTGCGCGTCGGACGTGTTCTTGAAGTTCAGCCGTTTCCGAAAGCGCGCAACCCGTCGTGGAAGGTGCGTGTCGATCTCGGTGAGCTTGGCGAGAAATGGTCGAGCGCGCAGATCACCAACTACACGGCGGAGCAGCTTGTTGGTTCACTGGTGATATGCGTGAGCAATTTCCCCCCGCGCAATATCGCAGGCTTCATGTCGGAGGTGCTGATCCTTGGCGCACCTGATGCCAACGGAAAGGTCATCCTGCTGTCACCGCGCAAGGATGACTCCGGCTACGACATCGTAGCACCCGGCGCGAAGGTTTACTGACGCGTGACCCGCAGAATCTACTTTGCCAGCACGCGGGCGAGTTCGATCAGATTGGTGGAGATCGGCTTGGTGCGTCCGGCGATCTCCGCCAGCGGCGTGCGCGTGATTTCCCCGCGCTGCTCGCCGATCAGCACACCCGACACGCCTTCGGCCAGCGACGTGAGCGCAGCGACGCCAAGCCGCGTTGCCAGCAGCCTGTCGAAGGCCGTCGGCGGCGCGCCGCGCACGACATGGCCAAGCACGGTCGCGCGCAGTTCGAATCCTGCCATACCGCCGTTGCTTTCGAAATATTGCATGATACGCGCGGCATTCTCCTTGACGCCTTCGGCGAGCACCACGATCGCATGGGTCTTGCCGCGTTCATAAGCCGCGCGCAGCCGCTCGGCGATCTCAAACGCCGACACTTCGAATTCAGGCGTCGAGATAACCTCAGCGCCGCCGGCAAGGCCCGCCATCATGGCGAGATAGCCGCAGTTGCGCCCCATGGTCTCGACCAGAAACGCGCGGGTGTGCGACGAGCCCGTGGTGCGCAGATTGTCGATGGCTCCGACCGTCACGTTGATGGCGGTGTCGCAGCCGATGGTGACATCGGTGCCGTAAAGATCGTTGTCGATGGTCGATGCGATGCCGACCACGGGGAAGCCGACGCCATGCAGCGCTGCGGAGCCCGTCTGGGAGCCGTTGCCGCCGATCACCACCAGGGCATCAATGCCGCGCGTCGCCAGATTGCGCAGCGCTTTCGAACGGCCGCCTTCCTCGCGGAATTCCTTCGAGCGCGCACTGCCGAGAAACGTCCCGCCGATCTGGATGATGCCGCCGACATCGCGCGCACTGAGCCGGGTCATGCGATCGTCGATCAGGCCCTGCCAGCCTTCACGCACACCATAGACCGCGATGTCGCGATTGAGCGCGCTACGCGTCACCGCACGAATCGCCGCATTCATGCCGGGGGCGTCGCCGCCGCTGGTCAGAATCGCAATTGCTTTCATGAAACGTGCCCCGTGAACCGGATCACCCGGACTCTATGATGCCTCCGGCAGAACGACAACGCATGACACAACAGCCCGTTCCTGACGACGGCTTCCGTTTCGGGAGCGGGTCTAGACAGACTTGGCAGGGCCCGTCATCGGCTGACCGTTGGCCGCCAGCAGCGCGCGCAGATCGCGAATGGGCGGAAACACCTCGACATTCCAATCCGCCCCCTGGGCATCGTGCGCACGCTGCTCCATTTCGACGATTTCGCGATCCTCGGCGAAGATCCGTTCGGTGAACCAAACCAAGGCCGGCCACGCAAGATCGAGCAGACCAGGTATTTTCGGACGGCGCACTGACAGCAATCCAAACGTACGATTGAATTTCTGCTCGGCATCCACCGGGGTATAGGCGATCCACAGGTGCATCACCGGCTCGTCGCCGGAGGTCCAGATCCGCAATGTCTGATAGGGATACTCGGTGCGGATCGTCATCAGATCCTGACTGACTTTGGAAGCACCGCGGCGGCTGCTCAGGATCAGCGCTTCCCCGAGCGGCTGGCTGCCTTCGGTGCGCGCAAAGCTGTAATCGACTTCGATCCAGTCCTCGCCCTTGCGGCGGCCAAGATAGCGCGGCGCGATCTTGCCCATCTGGCGGCGATGCAGAAACTGATGGTTCATGTCCATCAGGTTCTCGTGCATGAACGTATAGTGACAACGAACCTGCTTGCCGAAGCGGCGGGTCTTGAAAGCCTTGTCATGCGCCGAGCCAAGCGGGCCCAGCTCGGTTATCGCTTTCGGATCGCCGGGCCAGATCAGGATCAGGCCGTCCTGCTCGCGGCAGGGATAGGCGCGAACGCCGTTCGGCAGCTTGTCCTTGCCCAGATAAGGCACATCAATGCATTTGCCGGACGCGTCATAAGTCCAGCCATGGTAGCAGCAGCGCACCGCACAGCCTTCCACGACGCCCTTCGACAACGGCACCTGCCGGTGGGCGCAGCGATCCTCGAGTGCAAAGACCGCTCCACCGTCCTTCGGACGGATGAGCACGATGGGCTCGCCGGCGAATTGCGCGGCATAGGTCTTGCCGGGCTTGAGTTCTTTCGACCACGCCAGCGGGTACCAGTGATCGGGATGTGAGCCGATGCGGCGAAGGTCGATGTCTGGTGGCTGGACGAGTTGGCGGGTGGGCAAATCGAGAGTATCGGACATGAGGCCCCTTGGCATTGCTAAGTCCAGAGCTTGCGCCTGGACTGGCGCAAATATAGCGCCTGATTGGGTTTGTCTGGAAGTTGTGGTTTCATCGTGACCGATCACGTCATCGCGCCTTGGCGGGGGTAACAGTTTCTCATATGACTATTGCTGACTCCGGCTCTCGACGGACACATGACGATGCATCTGCGACCGGCCAGCCTTTGCGCATTTCTTGTCCTGTTTTGCGTTGTGGCAGCCCCCGCTGACGCCGCGAAGAAAGCCGACAAGCCCGCCAAACCGGCGGAGCCGATGGCGCAGGATACGTCGCTTAACAATGTGAAGGATGCGCCGAAGGCTCCGTCGCTGGCCTGCGAAGGATCATTTGCGAAGGATGCGACGCACGCCAAGCTGGTTACCGAATTCGGCACGAAACACGTCGTGTTCAAGGACGTCGAAGTCACCAGCGGCGTCCTGACCAAGGCGACTGTCATTTTCGACGATGATCCGACCCGGCGCTTGGTGATCTACTGGAAGGACGACAAGGCCCGCGCCAGACCCGCCTCCATCTCGATCGAAGCGCCTTCGACATGGACCGGCCCCGGCGGCGTGCGCAATGGCCTGTCGCTGAAAGAACTGGAGAAGCTCAACGGCGAGACCTTCAGCATCACCGGATTTGGCGGCATCGGCGGCGGCGAAGTGTCGAAACTCAGCGGTCCGTTCGTCAACCTGGCGGGGGACTGCACGCTGAAGATCCGTTTCGAGCCCGGCATTGCCAGTCCATTGCCGCCGCGTTTTGCGGCGGTAACGGGAGACCAACTCATCGTCTCGAAGAATCTGCTTCTGCGCCGGGTGCGCCCACAGGTTTTGCAGTGGAGCCTCAACTATCGGTAAATTTTCGCTGCGTCGCCGTCCGCACGCGACGGATGCCGTCGCGAAAATCGTCGGCACATTAGAGAGACTTCGTTAAACCTCGCATCGCATGCGGCTTGATCCTCCGGCGGTTCCCACTTACGGAACCGCCAGCTTGGGGAGACAAACGCAATGAACGATCATCGGTCCGAACAGTGCGTGCGGACTTTTCTCGACGCTTTCTATGCCGGTGACGCGCCGCGCATGGAGCAATGCTGCGACGACGCGTTTACCTCGATCACCTATGCGCCCGTGGAAATTTTTCCGCATCTCGGCCTCAAGCAAAGCAAGGCGTGGATCGCAAAGGCCATCCAGATCCAGCGCGAGCGCTATTCGAGCAGGCATCACATCATCGATTTTGTGATCGCGAATGAAACGCACGGCGCAGCATTCGTGCAGGCGACTCTGACCAAACGCAGCGATCAGCGCATCATCCGGCTCAATATCGGAGAATTCTTTACACTGCGCGACGGCCTCATCGTCGAATATCGCTCGCTGTTCGATTCCTTCGATCTGGTACAGCAATTGATCGGTGAAGATCTGACCGGTGAATTCTCCATCCGCGTCAGAAACGCGATGCGGCAGTAGCCACGCCGCGCGGTCTCGACCCGGGTCTCACCGCGCCGCCGAGACGCCAAGCTCCCGCACCAGTCCGAACCACAGCGCAGTCAGTTCGCGCGCCGCTGGATCCTTGCTCGGCTTCAGCCGGACGGCGGTATGCACCAGCACAAGCTTCGACGCCGGATCGACGAAGATCGCCTGGCCATTGGTCCCTAGCATCGCGAACATGCGGCGCTTGGCCGGCATGATCCAGGTCTGGTAACCATAGCCATAAAACGGCGTCGCCACGCGCGGCGCACGGAATGAACCTTCAGGCGCGGTGGTCGCCTCGATCACCCATGCTTCCGGAATGATTCCGCCGCCGTCTCGCGCAAGCAGAAGACCAAAGCGCGCATAGTCGCGCAGCCGCGCAGCGAGACAGCAATAGGCCTGCTCCTGATTGTGCCCGTCGACGGTCCAGCTTGCTTCATCTTCCGCGCCCATCGGCTTCCAGATTTTTTCCGACAGATAATCCGACAGGCGCTTGCCGGTCGCAGCCATCAGCACAAGGCCGAGCGTTTCGGTCTGCGATCCCGCATAGGCGAATTTCGTCTCGGGCGGCGCGGCACGGGTGTTGTAGCGGCGGAGCAGGTTAGCGGCGCTCGGCAGATCGGAGCGGCGCAGGTCGCGGCTGAACGCAAAGGCATCATCGGTGCCGTCGTATCGTTCGGAAAATTCGATCCCCGCGCTCATGGTCAGGAGCGCGCGCAGCGAGGTCTGGCCGTAGGCGCTGCCCTTCATCTCCGGCACATAGTCCTGCGCCTTGTCCTCAATGGAGCGGATCTTGCCTTCCTTGATGGCAATCCCCACCAGCATCGCCACCATGGTCTTCACCATGGAGTTGGACAGCAGGCGATCGGTGTCGCGGCGTCCGTATTGATAGCGCTCGAACAGGATCGTCGAATCCCTGACGATCAGCAGTCCCGTCGTGGGATGACGGGCAAGGTACTGATCGATGGTGCGGCGCTCGCCATCGAAGTCATAGGTCCAGGCCGTACGATCGCAGTCGCGGGCCAGCGGCGAAGGCGTGGCTGGCGGAAACACCGCATGGGCCGGAAGCAGTTTGTCGAAATTGCTGAATGTCGCGACCATGTAGTTCTGCTTCGTGCGGTCGGCGATGGTGCCAAGCGGATAGTTTTCGGCGGCGCCATAGGCCTCGGCATCCGGTCCGGAACGGGAGAATGACGGCTCGCAGGCCGCCTTTGCAGACGCGCCACCGGCCAGCAGCACGCAGACGCATGCCGCCGCACGTAACGAATACAGAGCGGATGAAAATGTCATCGGTGTCTCGGAGGTTTGCTGAAAAGCCCTTCGTGATTATGCAGCGAGGATGGCGCGGGACGGTCCGGCGTTCAAGCGGATGAACCTGCCGGCCCCCTCGCCCGACCAACCGTTGTCCGGGAGTTAGCCCCCGGATCACGGGGGATATGATGAAAGCAGTTGTTCTCGCCACCTTGGGGACCGTTGTCGGTCTCGTTCTCGGCGCCGCGGCCGGCATCCTGGCCGGAATCGCCTGGGTCAGCATTTTCGGGATCAGCGATTTCGAAGGTTACAGCGCGATGCTGGTGTTTTTTACCTTTGCCCCGGTCGGCGCCCTGTTCGGCGGACTTACCGGCGCGATTTGGGCTGCCTATGCCGCGTCACGCGCACGAATCCGCATGGAAGGCGACGCCTAGAGCCGGATCAGCCGATCGCCTGCCACTGCTTTGGGCGCTCCACACGCCTTGATTGAAATTTAAGCCGAACCCGCGCTTTGGGCATTTGTGCATTGCAATATCACGAGTGGTCAATCTGCTGAAATCCATTATGACCCGTATCATCAAGTGGAATTCCAGCTTTCTGGCACGGCGTCAGCGCGGACGCCCTTAGACCGTCTGCTGTTTGTTAAGTTACATTTCAGGACTTCAAAAAAATGACAGAGCACAGTCTCTGGCGTGTATCGCGCGCGTTTCACCGCGCGCTGAGTGAGCGTCAGACCGATCAGCTTGAATCCGTCCTCGACGACAATGTCGATTGGGCGATCTATGGCCCGATCGACATGTTTGCCTTTTTCGGGCCCCGGCGCGGCAAGCGGGCCGTGGTCGATGTCGTCCGCGAGATTTCCAGCATCGTGACACTCCACCGCAGCGAACGGGAATCCATCATGCTCGGCGAGGACTCGGCTGCGTCGATGATGAGGTATTCGCTGATGCCGGAAGCCAACGGCAATCCGATCAGTGTCCGCGTCGCCCTCTTCGTCCAGTTCAAGGCGGGACGCCTGAGCAGCCTCCGCGCCGTGATCGATACCTTCGACCTCGTCGAACAGACTCTTGGCCGCCAGATTCATCTGCCGAAGATCGCCTAACCAAGTGTATAAATGCTGGATGACAAGCCCCGCCCGCGCGGGGCTTTTTGTTTGGACGGGATAACGCGCGACGATCACAGCGGCTTGAACCCGCGCAACACAATTGCGACAAACACCATTGAAAGATGATCGCCGGAAGTCGCGACTGCTGCGTCGAAAGACGATATTAACCTGCATAGCGCCTGATCCGCCTGATCGATTTGCCGGACGCAATGCAATGACGCCGAAAATGCCGCAGCCAGCGAAATCCCCAAGGATCGTGACCGCACTGGCGATTGCCTGCGGCCTCTGGGCTGCCGTAGCCGGGCATGCACGGGCGGAAGACGGCACGCCTGCGGAAAACACCGAGACAGCCGCGCCGGAATTCGTCGAACCGGCGGATCTCGACTGGAGCGTGCTCAACAGCGATCCGAGATCGCTTTACGAATCCCCCGCTGCAATCGACCGCAAGATCCGCGCCGCGATCGACGACCCGTGGTCGTGGAGCCGCACCGACAAACCCGACGGCTCCTCCGCCGTCGCGATCAAGCAGCCGATTACTCCTTTCTTGGACACCCGCGTCGGCGCGGACCTCAACGTCACAACGAAGATGCCGATGACATCGTCGGAAGTGCTCGCGGAAAAAATCGCGCACAACAATCAGATCTCGCAATCATCCGGCAGCGCATGGGCTGCGATGACCGCGCCGGGCGTCGGCTCGATCTGGGACAAGACCGCCATCGAGGCGCGCACCGATCCGTCGCAGGAGCAAAGCAAGTTCGGAACGTCGCTGAGCAAGTCGCTGCCGTTCGGCGGCGATCAGTACGCACTCACCCTGCAGCACGGATACAATGTCACACAGCAAACGCTGGTGCCGGTGTTCGGCCTCGGCGCGTCATCGCGCATTTATGAAATCGATCAGTCCGCCAAGCTCGGCATCGCCGAAACCGGCACCAGTTTCATCGCAGGCCAGACACATTCCAGCGCCGACGACAAATGGCTGCGCCGGATTGGTGCGGAGCAGAAACTGTTCGGCGGCGTCACTGTGACCGGATCGGTCAGCGAAACCCCAAGCGGCGCTCCAAACAGCAGCCTGACCGCTGGCTTCAAGACACGCTGGTAGGTTCCACTTAACCGGGTGGCTACCATCCCGGGCTTTCCCGTTTTGTCCACTGTATGAATGCGCCTTAGCCGCATCCTCGCCGCGTTTCGGTCACGATCGGCTGGACACTTATACCGGTACTCGTCGTGCGGGGGACTCCGCGCTCGCTCAACCTGCGAAACAAGGAACAGCCGATGAACGCTTTGCCAGCAGAAAAGTCCGAAATGACCGATGAAGACAAGACCCTCGCCGCCGTCACCGACGTCGAAGCGGGCATTCGCGACTTCGTCCGCAAGGATGTCGCCTACCTTCGGCGCACGCCGGCCGCTCCTGGCACCGAGACACCTTCGGACGCCACCGCCGAGGCCGCTGTCAGCAGCGTCAACACGCTGATCCACCGTGTCGCAGGAGCTTCGGTTAGCGAAATCGAAACGTTGATTGCGGAGCTCGAAGGGCTGCGCACACTGATGCATAATGAAGGTCAGCGCATCCAGCGCGAACTGGCGGGCTATGCTCAGCTCGGGCAGACCGCGATGAAATCAACCCGAATGATCGCCGACAATCTGGCGCAGTGGAAGCGCTCGGCTCCCGAGCCGCGCCAGGACTAAACGATACTGAACGATACTCTGACCGCTGCACGATCCCGCGGATCGTGCCTTGGTAACCTCCCTGAGACTTGCCGCCCCTCGAACAGAGCGGGCGGCATTTTTCTGTCAGGAGATGGGGCGCCGAGCTGCGAACACCGAGCCCATGAACGAGAATGCCAGTTCGCCGCGCTGATTGACGCCGGTGTTGTAGAAACCGACGAAGCCGAATTGCGGCCGCGACTCCAGCGGGCGCTTCGACGTGATCTCGGAAACGTAGGTCAGCGTATCACCCGCCAGCACGGGCTTGAGCCATTTCAGTTCGCGAAATCCCGGCGACGGTCCCGACACGATCGGCTTCTCGCCGCGCGCCGCCAGTTCAGCGGCTTCACGCTGGAAGCTCGCCACCGTGAGCCGCATGTAAGTCGCCGCCACATGCCAGCCCGAAGCAGCGAGACCGCCGAACACGGAATGGCGCCCGGCTTCCTCGTCGAGATGAAACGGCTGCGGATCGAACTTGGCGGCGAAGGCCTTGATGCCTTCCGGCGTGAACGTGAACGATCCGAGTTCGCGGCGATCGCCGATATTCATGTCTTCGAAATATGGCATGGCTTGTCCTACTTCGCGCCGGCCGCGGCGCGGCGCAACACCATCAGAGGCAGCGTCGCCAGCATCAGCGTCTGTCCAGATGCGTTGCGCATGTCGTTCTTGATGTAAACGAACCCGACGTCAGAACGGCTCTTGGATTCACGCGTCGAGACCACGTCGACGGATATCGTGAGATCGTCGCCAGGACGCAATGGCGAAACCCAGCGCACCTCATCGACACCGGGCGAGCCGGCGGAGGCGATGTTGTGGATGAAACCGTCCCAGCAGATCCGCATCAGCAGCGAGCACATGTGCCAGCCTGAGCCCGACAGCCCCTTGAGGATCGTGCGGCGGGCGGCCTCCTCATCCAGATGCATCGGCTGCGGATCGAACTCTGAAGCGAAGGCGATAATATCGTCGCGGGAGACGTGGTGCGGGCCGAATGTGCCGAAATGGCCGGGCTTGAAGTCTTCGAATGTCAGTTTCATCGTTTCTATCGTGCTGTGGATAGGCGCAGTTTGGCCGTTATTTGAGGACACCTCAAGCGGTGCGTTTCGCGGTCAGCTTCCGTCCTTTTCGGCGATATGCGACAACCTTCACCATCCGGAGCGATTCAGCCGGTCGCTGATTCGCCTACCGTCCTCGATCTTTTGCGCCTCATCTGGAGAAAGCCCATGTTTCATTTCCAGGATCTCTTCCAGTGGGACAGGTTCATCACGCCCACCATCATCAAGGTCTTCTACTGGCTGGTGATCGCACTGATCATCCTGTTCGGCATCGCCGGAATATTCTCCGCGCTGACTTTGATGGCGATCAGCCCGTTCGGCGGCTTCATCCAGTTGCTGTCAGCACTGGCAGGCATTGTCGTCGGAATCATTTTCTCGCGCATCAGCGCCGAACTGATCCTGATCATATTCAGGATCAACGAACATCTCGGCGCGATCCGCGACCAGGGCCGCGACCACGAACGGTAGATATTTTCCCGCCGTCACCCTGAGGTGCCGGAGCGAAGCAACAGGCGTTCGAAAGAACGCCGTTCTTCGAACGGCTATGGGCCTCGAAGGGCGATGGCCTTCTGTTTATCCGTCATCCTTCAAGGCTCGCAAGAACCCGCACCTCCGGATGACGGACCGCCGTGCAATTACGTATTGAACCGGAAGTGCATCACGTCGCCGTCGGCGACGACATATTCCTTGCCTTCCAGCCGCAGCTTGCCGGTGTCGCGCGCGCCGGCTTCACCACCATTCGCGATGTAGTCGTCATAGGCGATGGTTTCGGCGCGGATAAAGCCTTTCTCGAAATCGGTATGAATCACACCGGCCGCCGCAGGCGCCTTGGTGCCCTTGGTGATGGTCCAGGCGCGGGCTTCCTTGGGACCGACCGTGAAATACGTGATGAGATGCAGCAACTCGTAACCGGCGCGGATCAGGCGGTCGAGACCAGCTTCTTCCAGTCCCAGCGTGTCGAGGAAGTCCACCCGCTCCTCGCGTGACAGCGTCGCGATCTCGGATTCGATCTTGGCGGAAATCGCCACCGCGACCGCACCTTCCTTTTTCGCATGCTCGAATACCTGCTGCGAGAAACTATTGCCGGTGGCGGCCGCGCCTTCCTCGACGTTGCAGACATAAAGAACAGGCTTGGACGTCAGAAGACCGAGCATGCGGAATGCGCGCTCTTCCTCGGCCTTGCGCTCGAGGAAACGCGCCGGCTTTCCGTCGCGCAGCAGCTTCAGCGCGCGCTCGACCAGTTCGAGCTGCTCCTTGGCGTCCTTGTCGTTGCCCTTGGCCTTCTTTGACAGGCTGTCGACGCGTTTTTCGAGGCTGTCGAGATCGGCCAGCATCAACTCGGTCTCGATGGTCTCGATATCGGCCAGCGGCGCGATCTTGCCTTCGACGTGGGTGATGTCGGAATCCTCAAAGCAGCGCACCACATGCGCCACCGCATCGACTTCGCGGATGGTGGCGAGAAACTGGTTGCCGAGGCCTTCGCCCTTCGACGCGCCTTTGACCAGACCCGCGATGTCCACGAACGTCAATTGTGTCGGAATGATCTGCTGCGACTTCGCGATCGCCGACAGCTTGTCGAGACGCGGATCAGGCACCGCGACCGCGCCGACATTCGGCTCGATGGTGCAGAACGGATAGTTCGCCGCCTGTGCCGCCGCCGTTTCCGTCAGCGCGTTGAACAGTGTGGACTTGCCGACGTTGGGCAGTCCGACGATGCCGCATTTGAAACCCATGATCTTCTTTCGACTTTGACGTGCGGTGACCGCTTCGATTTCATTTCGTCATACGCGGGCTTGACCCGCGTATCCATCTTCTTTGGAAAGATGGATCGCCGGATCAAGTCCGGCGATGACAATCATTTTTTGGGCGACGGTTCGCTGTCGTCCTTCGATGTGAATCCCTTTGCATCCATTGCAAGATGCACCTTGTTTGCAAACGACGCGTCCTGCCCGGTGACGATAAACGCCGCGTTGTCGGCAATCGCCTCGCACAGCGCGCTGATCCAGGGCATTTCGCTTTTGGCGAAATCGGACAGAACGTGCTGATGCACCAGATCCTTGACGCCGGGATGCCCGACACCGAGCCTCACGCGGCGATAATCGTTGCCGACATGCGCGGAGATCGAGCGAAGTCCGTTGTGTCCCGCGATGCCGCCGCCGATCTTGACCCGCAGCTTCGCGGGCGGCAGTTCGATCTCGTCGTGAAACACCGTGATGTCGCCGACGCCCATCTTGAAGAACTTGGTTGCCTCGCCGACAGCGTTGCCCGACTCGTTCATATAAGTCGTGGGCTTCAGCAGAATGACGCGCCCGTTGCCGAGATTGCCTTCGGAGGTCTCCCCCTGAAAGCGACGGCGCCACGGACCAAATCCGTGACGCCGTGCGATCTCGTCGACAGCCATGAACCCGATGTTGTGCCGGTTGCCCTGATACTTCGCGCCGGGATTCCCCAGTCCGACGAACAGACGCATGGCACGGGCTCTCCCGGCCGCTTACTTCTTCTTGTCGGCAGCAGGCGCCTTGGCAGCAGCAGCCGCGGGAGCCTTCGCAGCACCAGCCGCAGGAGCAGCCGCCGCAGCACCGGCCGCAGGAGCAGCACCGGCCGCAGGCGCAGCACCACCGGCAGCAGCCGCAGCCTTCAGTTCTTCGTTATAGCCCGACGGCGGAACGATGGTGACCAGTGTCGCGTCTTCGCGGGTGAACAGCTTCACGCCGTTCGGCAGCTTGATGTCGGTGATGTGCAGCGAGCTGCCGATATCGAGCTTGCCCACGTCAGCTTCGAGATACTGCGGGATGTTGTCCGCCGGCACTTCGAGGTCGATGTTGTGGGTCACGATGTTGACCGTGCCGCCGCGCTTCACGCCTGGCGAGGTTTCCGAATTCAGCACGTGCAACGGAACGCTGACGCGGATCTTGGAGCCTTCGCCGAGACGCAGGAAGTCCACGTGCAGCGGGAAGTCGCGCACCGGATCGAGGCTGAAGTCGCGCGGAATCACGCGGTGCTTTTTGCCGTCGAGTTCGATGTCGTGAATCGTGGTCAGAAAACGCCCGGCCTGAATGCGCAGGCGCAGTTCAGCATCGTCGAGCGAGATGGTCAGCGGGGGCTGGTTGTTGCCATAGATCACTGCAGGGATACGGCCAGCGCGACGTTCAGCCCGGGCGGCCCCCTTGCCGGCCTTCGGACGAGCGGTCGCCTTCAATTCCTTGACGGTCGCCATTGTTAAGTTCCTCAAGATTTAAAAGTGAAGGGCCGCAAAGCGGCCCGGTTTTACATCGCGGCGAGCCTCCAGGGGTGCGGGGGCCGCTGACGTGGCGGGTTCTTAGCCCCAAAGGGCCAGAAACACAAGGAAATGAGCGGATTTTAGAGCGGCTTTTTCCGGCGCCGGGATCAGGCCATCAGCCCTCAGATTGAGGAAATTGCCGGCGTTTCACCTGGCGACAGCCCTGCCAGCCAGTCTTCAGAGTCTGCCAAGGCATGCAGCGCGTCGCGCTTGCGGAGCAGGTCCGCGCGCTCGTTTTCGCTGGTCGCCGATGCGGCCATCTTCTCACAGCGCGCTGCCCATTCGCGCAGTTCAGCGGAATTATTGTTGAGCATCGAAATATCCAATCAGACGTGAGCGCCCCTCCTGAGCCAATATCGCACTGAACGAACCATGTGACAAGACTTAACTAATTGAAATTAAAGGAGTTTTTTACTAATTTTGGGATTCCGCAGCGGAGTGGGGAACTTTGTCCACGTGAGTGAATTGAGTAATTTACTAACCCATCGTCTCGCCAAGACCTTGGCAACAAAGCGCCCCCCACAGGAGGCTAAAATGAGCGATTTGCGCGGCGAACGCCTGCAGATCATGCTTTCGCCTGAGGAATTGTCCGCGGTCGACGACTTTCGCTTCAACCACCGGATGCCGACCCGGGCCGCCGCCGTGCGGGAACTTCTCAAGCTCGGTCTGGCGTCTGCCGGGACCGTGACCCGTACGGGAATGAAATCCAGCGACTATGGCGTGCTCGGCAGCAGCGCCAGCGGACCCGGCGTTGGGGACGGCACTGACGGTGCTGATTAGCATCAGGTGACTTGTTTCGCAGCGGTTGGCGGCACGCGCCGGACCGCCGCCCACGCGTTCCTGGACGCCGCAACGAGCGGCCGCTCAATCAGATAATAAACCGCCACTCCTGCCACGACGCTGCCGAGGCAACCTGCAAGAATAAACTCGCCGGTCAGCAGCGGCTGTGCATCCAACCCCGACAACATGACCGCGCTCTTTACAACGGAGAGCACGACGCCGTGGGTAAGATAAATCGAATAGGATGCGTCGCCCAGCAACATCGGCAAGCGCCAGACCCTCAGTTTCGGCTCAAGAGAGAGCGCGCCGGTCACGATCAGGAACGCCGGCAGGCCCCAGTGAAACAGTCGCGCGACGCCGGTACTGGCCGCCGAAAGCATCCCGGACGTCAACAGAAAACCGCACCCGACGGCGAGCAGGAATACGGCAACAGCCGGGCGCGGCAACGCCTTGCGCTCATACATGATGCCCAGCAGACATCCGATCATGAACTCGATGAGCAGCGGGCTGGTGTAGGTCAGCCCGATCGGCCCCGATGGCGAGACCAGCAGCGGCAATGCCGCCAGCGCCCCCAGGATTGTGCAAACCAACAACGCGCGGTGTCGCCTTGCGATGAAAAGAGCGAAGGCAAACACCGCATAAAAGAACATCTCGAAATTCAGCGTCCATCCGGCAATCAGCAGCGGTTGGATTTCTCCGGTTCGCGGCGAGACGAACGGGATGAACAGCAGGGACCGGACGAGATTCCACAGCGAGGGCACTGTTGCGGGATCGCGGAAGATTAGCCAGCCGCCATAGAGCAACAGCGTCATCGTCCAGTAGAGCGGCACGATACGGATGATCCTGGTCACCGCGAAGGATGGCGGCGTGGTTCGCTCCGACGCCGTGGTGATCCACATGATGAATCCGCTGATGACAAAGAAGATGTCGACGCCGGCCGCGCCGAACGGCAGTCCACTGAAATTGAGATACTCCTCCGCCATGCCGTCGGCATGGAAAAAAACCACCATCAGGGCGGCGGCGGCGCGCAGGTACTGGATCGACAGAATCTTCGGCATGGCCGGCGGCTGCGCTCTTTTACTCAATCGTTACCATCGCTACTCAGCTTTGATTAAAGATGCAGCCTGCGGAAGGCACGGTTGCGTGACGAGAGCCGGTAACCGCCGTTAAGGATAACTGTTAAGAGTCGGGAACCTGTTTTTCGCTACATCTATGGAGTTGATACCTAACGCCCCGCAGAGGACGGACATGGCTGCTTTGGCAGAACTTCCGCAGACGTCGCGACGTCTGCTTCTCGCATCGGATTGTGAGGACCAAAGCGAAGACCTCGCGCGCATTCTGAGGAATGCAGGCAGCGTGGAAACGATTTCCATTTTCGACCTGCCCGATCATCCGGCCAGCGATTTCGCCGGTGTCATTATCGACATCGATCTCACCTCGGCCACCGCCGTGCAGCGCGTGCGCAGCAAGCTCACCGGCAAGGACTATCAGCCCCTGCCCCGGCTGTTCGTTCTGGCCGATGCGCTTTACCACGGATCGGCGCAGGCCTGGGCGCTCGGCGCCACCGACACCATCCAGCGGCCGTTTCATCCGGAGAGCATCCTGCACCGGATCCGCCAGGTCTTTCCGGAGACGCCGGAAGACGAACGCACGACCGACGCGCGCATCCTGAGCACCGGCGTCACCGCCGCGCTGGTCGTGATGTCGAAAATCTTCCGGCGGCTCCCCGCCGGCATTCCGCTTTCGTTCGACGATGTGATGCAGGCCGAAACGCAGATCCTGCGCGCGCTGAAACGCTGCTCGCTGCGGCAGTGGCTGATCGCGGTCAACAAGCATCACAACAAGAGCTATCGCCACACCCTGCATGTCACCGGCTATGCGGTTGCCTTCGCCCATCATCTCGGCATGCGCGAAGACGACCAGCGCCGCCTGACCCGCGCGGCGTTGCTCCACGATGTGGGCAAGGCGTTCATTCCCGTTCCGATTCTCGAAAAAATCGGTGTCCTGACCGACGAAGAGAACGCCGTTCTCGCGCAGCACACCCAACTCGGTTACAACGCGCTGAAAGAGCAGCGCGGATTTCCCGGCGAGGTGCTCGACGTCGTCCTGCACCACCATGAAATGCTCGACGGCACGGGCTACCCGAAGGGCCTTGAGGGAGACCGCATCAGCGACATCGTGCGCATCATCACGCTGGTCGATACCTACGCGACCCTTCTCGAGCCCGACGCCGAAACATCCGCGATGACGCCCGAACAGGCCTACGGAATCATGGAATTGATGGGGGGCAAACTCGACGGCGCGCTGCGCCAGGCCTTCCGCCCGGTGGCGCTCGGGACCTGAGCGTCCGCATTTCCTTCGTTGATTTTAGCCTGCCGACACGATTAGGTGCAGTTGCAACTAATTCGGGACGCGTGCCGGCATCGCATCGGCCGCGCAGGAGGACGCCCATGCCGATCGAAACGCTGACCCGCCGATCATTCATGACAGCCGCCGCAGCATTTGGCGCGAGCCTGTCCGCTCCCACCGGTCTGGCTGCGCCAGCCTGGGCGCAGGCTGCCTACCCCACGCGGCCGGTTCATCTCATCGTCCCCTACGCAGCCGGCGGCGGCACGGACTTCTTCGCGCGGCTGGTGGCGGCGTCGATGAGCGGCACACTCGGACAGCAGATCGTGGTGGAGAACCGCCCCGGCGCCGGAACGCAGATCGGCGCCGAAGCTGCGTCGAAGGCCGAGCCCGATGGTTACACGTTCCTGCTTGGCGACACCTCGACCTACGCCTCCAACAAAAGCCTGTACCAGAAGCTTCCGTACGATCCGCAGAAGGACTTCGCGCCGATCTCGCTGACCGGACGCTTCGCCATCGTGCTGCTGGTCAACACCGACAAGCTCAATGTCAATTCGGTGCAGGCCCTGATCGATGCCGCGAAGAAAGCGCCCGGCGCCATCGACTATGCGAGCGCCGGTGTCGGCTCGCCGTTCCATCTGGCCGCGGAACTGTTCGCGCAGTCATCCGGTATCAAGCTCAATCACGTTCCCTACAAGGGCGCGGGCCCGGCATTGCAGGATCTCGCCGGCGGACAGATCGGAATGATGTTCGTCGATTTCGCCACAGCGCGGTCGCAGCTCAACCTGAAATCGATCAAGGCGATCGGCGTGTGTTCACCGGGCGAATTCTATGGATTGCCGGGAGTTCCCGCCGTTGCCGCCGCGGTTCCGGGCTTCGAGGCATGGGCGTGGCAGGGCTTTTCCGCACCGGCGAAAGTCTCGCCCGACATCATCGCGAAGCTGCGCGAGGCTTATCTCAAGGCGGTCAACGATCCCGCGATCAAGCAGAAGCTGATCGATGCCGGGATCGATCCGTTGCAAAGCACGCCGCAGGAGATGGCGGGCTATGTCGCATCCGAAACCACCAAGTGGGAGAAGGTCATCAAGACCGCGGGGATCAGACTGGACTGACGCGTTCGGCTTCCTTCGCGTCCCGAAGCTCGCTCAAACCGCGAACGAACATCTCGACCGCGAAAACGTAGCTCTTTTGATATTCGATCGGGCGGGCGACCGGCGCCGACATTTCATTGATGACGAATCCGCGAACCAGGCTCTTGAGGATGCGGATCGCATGCCTGGCGGCCTCGCCACCGATTCCTGCCTCGCCAAAAACGCGGAGTACGACCAGAGCCAGTTGCCCCGCCGCCTTCTGATACTCGGGATTGTCGACATCCGGGTCGCGAAACGACGCAATGGCCAGGCCGGGACTGCCAAGCGAAAAACTGCGCATCGCATGCGCCATCGCACGGATCGCATCCAGGCACGTCTTGCCTTTGACAGCCTGTTCAATCTGCCGCTGAAGTCCCTGATAGCCCGCGATCGCCAGCGCCTGCTTCATCTGCGGGATGGTATCCACCTTGCCGAAGAAGGCCTCCATTTCCGTGACAAGGTCGGCGGCGATCTTCTTGTCCCATCGCGGTGCAGGCGCCTTGATGACGCGTTCAACCTCGGAGAAACGTGTTCGATCGAATGGAGTCACAGCTAAGCCTCGCAACCAGATCGAGATTCTGGACCGGATTGGTCAACGTCCTTGGCGCAAAGCCGAAGCGTTTCGATTCAAATGGTCGGCATGGGCCGTCACAAGACCCTGACCCCTGCTTTCCCAAGCTGTGACTGCTTCTCGGGCGTGATGGCCTTTCGCCATGCGTCTTCCGCGCCGGGTTCGGGAAGGAAGCGGCCGAACTCGATCATCTGCGGTGCGTCGATGTCCTGGATGTAGAACCAGACATCCTCCGCGCCAACGCCCGCGGACGCCCGCACCTTGTCGGCCGCCTCGCCCATCAGCTTCTGTTTCACATCGATTCCTCGCCCCGAACGGATCATGCCGTGGACGAAAACGTGCGGATGCGCGTTAGGCTTGCCGCCGATGAAATGTTCGCCGTTCTCGAGGGCGCGGAAGATCACCTGCGCAAAGAACGCCGGCGCACCGGTTGCGGCATGATGGGCCGCGGTGATCGCCTCGGCGATCTGCCCTTTCTGAGCGGCTGAGAGCGACAGGTTTGCCGTCGTCACGGTGTAGGTCGGCATCGGTTCCTCCGGATTTATGCAGTATCCATTCTGCCCGCGGAAAGTGACGATATATAGATGCATATGCAAGCTTTATTTATTGTATATGCATCTAATGTCGCGTAGGCTGTGCCGATGTTCACCGATTGCTACTGTACCCAGTTTCGCCGTTCCTCGCGGGCCTTGACGCGCCTCTATGATGCCGCGCTCAAGGATCACGGCATCCGCATCACCCAGTTCTCGCTGCTGCGTGCAGTGCGCCGCCTCGGTGGCGCGGCGACATTCAGCGAACTCGCCGAAGAGGTCGTCCTCGACACCACCACCATTTCCCGGAACGTGAAAGTTCTCGCGGCCAACGGCTGGGTCAGCTTTCAGAACACCGACGACGGCCGCGAGAAGAAGATCCGCCTGAGCAGCGCCGGCGGCAGGAAGATCGATACCGCGACATCAAGCTGGCAGGTCGCACAGGACCAGATCCTAGGGTCCGCCAAGGAAATCTTCGCCGCCCGCAAGGGCGATCCGCTGATCGACACACTTGAAAAGCTTCAGGCGCTCTCTGGCGCAACCGATCCTGAAGAGCCGGTTGTCGAGCGCAAAACGCGCAGGAAAGCCTGACGCCACTGCCACGCGCGATTTATTTTTCACGACAAAGGAATAAGCCTCATGCCGCTCGTACGCATCGATCTCGCCAAGGGAAAGTCAGCCGAGCACCGCAAGGCCATCGGCGAAATCATCTACACGGCGATGATCGAAACCATCAACGTTCCCGCCGACGACAAGTTTCAGGTCATCACCGAGCATGCGCCGGAAGATCTGAATTTTCCGAAAAGCTATCTCGGCATCGAATACAGCAAGGACATCGTCTTCATCCAGGTCACGCTGAACGGTGGGCGCACGGTGGAGATGAAGAAGGCCTTCTACAAGCGCATCGCCGCCGACCTGCATGCGCAACTGAACATCCGCCGCGAGGACGTCTTCATCAATCTGGTGGAAGTCGCGAAGGAAAACTGGTCGTTCGGCAACGGCATCGCGCAGTACGCGTGACGGCTCCGGCCTCACGTCTCCGCGACGGGACCGAGCTTCTTTTCCAGCGCGGTGATGCGCGTCTTCAATGCCTCGTTCTCCTCGCGGGCGAGGCGCGCCATATCCTTCACCGCCTCGAATTCCTCGCGCTTGACGAGATCGAGGTCGCGCAGGATGCGCTCGGCCTGGCTGCGCACCACGGTTTCGATCTCGCGCTTCACGCCCTGCGCGGCGCCCGCGGCATCGTTCATCAGGCGAGCGATCTCGTCGAAAAAGCGGTTGCTGGTCTGGGTCATCATGAAACTCCGAGGGCCGAATACCGTGTTTAGCTTGCCCAGACAATGGTGATGGCCTTGCCGGGACGCAAGATGTAAGAAACACGTGAACTGTTAAACGCGCATTCCTGTCGCAAACCGGGGCTACTTTTCGCGGAATAGACGCCAGGATTCGCGACCCCCGCCGGACATTGCCTGCCCATGTTTCTGACCATCGCGTTCCCTGTCTTCGACCCCATCGCCATCGCCATCGGGCCGATCGCGATCCGCTGGTATGCGCTGGCCTATATCGGCGGCATCGTGCTGGGGTGGCTTTATGCGCGCAAGATCATCCGCAGCGAGCGGCTGTGGGGCGGCAAGGCGCCGTTCACGGTGACGGATTTCGACGATTTCATCCTGTGGGTGACCCTCGGCATCATCCTCGGCGGCCGCACCGGTTATGTGCTGTTCTACAATCTGAATTTCTTCACCCAGCATCCTGCGGAAATCTTCAAGCTGTGGACCGGCGGCATGTCGTTCCATGGCGGTTTCATGGGCTGCGTGATCGCGGTGCTGCTGTTCGGATGGAAACGGAATATTTCCGTGCTGTCGCTCGGCGACGTGACCTGCGCGGTCGGCCCGATTGGCCTGCTGCTCGGGCGGCTGGCGAACTTCATCAACAGCGAGTTGTGGGGCCGCACGGCGGATGCGAGCGTCCCCTGGCGGATGGTGTTTCCGAACGGCGGACCGCTGCCGCGTCACCCAAGCCAGCTCTATGAAGCGGGTCTTGAGGGCGTTGCTCTCTTCATCATTCTGGCGCTGCTGATCCGGGGCGGCGCGCTGAAGCGCCCGGGCCTGATCATCGGTGCGTTCGCCGCGCTCTATGGCGTCGCGCGCATCGTCAGCGAGTTTTTCCGCGAACCCGACCCGCAACTGGGATTTCTCTGGGGCGGCCTGACCATGGGCATGATCCTGTCGGTCCCGATGATTGTCGCCGGCCTCATTTTTATCGGGGCTGCATGGCGCCGCGGGCCGCGCACGGCGGGTGACGGCGCTGCCAAAGCGGCTTAATAACGTAAGATCATATTTAAATTAGCGATTCCCGATTTTTGAAAGTTCGCCGTGTCCGATTATTCGCCGCTTGAAACCCTGATCAGAAAGCAGATCGCCGCGAACGGCCCGATGCCGGTGTCGCGGTACATGCAGATTTGCCTGACGCATCCGGAATACGGCTATTACCTCAAGCGCGATCCGCTCGGCCGCGACGGCGATTTCATCACCGCCCCCGAAGTCAGCCAGATGTTCGGGGAACTGGTCGGACTGTGGGCGGCGTCGGTGTGGAATGCGATGGGCATGCCGCAGGAGGTCAAGTTCATCGAACTCGGACCCGGCCGCGGCACCATGATGGCGGACGCGCTGCGCGCGGTGCGGATTCTGCCGGCGTTCCATGATGCGATCACCGTGCATCTGGTCGAGGCCAGCGAGCGGCTGCGCGACAAGCAGCGCGAGAAGCTTGCCGATGCGGCTTATGTCGAGTGGTACGACCGGATCGAGGACATCCCGGAAGGACCCGCGATCATTCTGGCCAACGAGTTTTTCGATGCGCTGCCGATCCATCAGGCGGTCAAACAGGAAAGCGGATGGCACGAGCGCGTTATCGAGATCGATGACGACGTTCTCGCCTACGGCATCGCCAAGGACCCGATCCCGCGCTTCGAGGTGCTGCTGCCGCCACTGGTGCGTGCCGCGCCCAATGGCGCGATCTTCGAATGGCGGCCCGACAACGAGATCATGACCATCGCGCGCCGGCTGCGCGATCAGGGCGGCGCGGCGCTGATCATGGACTACGGCCATCTGCGCAGCGATGCGGGCGATACCTTCCAGGCAGTCGCGCGGCACAACTACACCAACCCGCTGCGCAACGCGGGTCTCGCCGATCTGACTGCACATGTGGACTTTCAGGCGCTGGCCCGCGCCGCCGAGGATGTCGGAGCGCGCGCCCACGGCCCGGTGGAGCAAGGCGTATTCCTCAAGAGCCTGGGCATCGAGACCCGCGCGCAGGCGTTGATGAAGAACGCCACCGAAGACGGCCAGAAGCTGATTGCCGCAGGACTGGCCCGCCTCACCGGCCCGAGCCCGGAAGGAATGGGTTCGCTGTTCAAGGTGCTCGGCATTTCGCACCCCGCCATCGCAACGCTGGCGGCGCTGTCCGAGCAGGACACGAAATCATGACATTCACGTCGTCGCTGTTGTCGGCTGTGCCGGGTCTGCGCCACGCATTCTTTTCGCGCGAGGGCGGCGTCTCGAAAGGCATCTATGAGAGCCTCAACGGCGGCATCGGCTCGCATGACGATCCGGCGCATGTCATCGAAAACCGCCGGCGCATGGCCGAGCATCTCGGCGTCGCGCCGCCGCAATTCCTCACCGTATTCCAGATTCACTCGCCCGATGTCGCGGTCGCCACCACGCCGTGGGACACGGCATCGCGCCCGCACGCCGATGCGATGGTGACGAAAGTGCCGGGACTGGCGCTCGGCGTCACCGCCGCCGACTGCGGACCTATTCTCTTTTTCGACCCGCAGACACGCGTGATCGGCGCCGCGCATTCCGGCTGGAAGGGCGCCATCGGCGGCGTGCTTGAAAATACGATTGCCGCGATGGAAGGCCTCGGCGCATCGCGCGCAAACATCATCGCCGCGATCGGCCCGCTGATCCGGCAGCAGAGCTATGAGGTCGGCGCGGAATTCGTTGCGCGCTTTTCAGAAGGCGCGCCCGACAACGCACGCTTCTTCGTGCCGTCAACGCGCGCGGGCCACGCGATGTTCGATCTCGCCGGCTATATCCGCCAGCGGCTGGAGCGCGCGGGCATCCTGATGATCGACGATATCGGCGTCGACACCTACGCGGACGAGCGCTTCTTCAGCTACCGCCGCACCACGCACCGCAAGGAACCGGATTACGGCCGCAACATCCACGCCATCGTGCTGGACGGGTAAAAGCTCGGATTTGGCTCAAATACCGGCGGCCCTAGTCGCCGATTGCAAACCCTGCCCGCAGCCTGCCCTAGACGTTAACGCTCATTAACGATATCGCTGGACCGAACCTCGCCGGGCAGGGCAAAACCCGCCGGCGAGACATCGGGGCGGGCATGGATTTCACCGGGCGAACAATCACTTGGGCAGCGCTGCGGGTTGCGCGGGCGCCCCTGTTGCTGGTCCTGCTGAGCCTGACCGCCGCCTGCACCACCAACGGCTCGGGCCCGGTTGCCACCACCTCGTCGTTCGGCCCCACCGTCGCCTTTGAATCCGTGGACGGCCCGCCGCCGCAGGTTTTCGACCGGCTGGTTCGAGCCCTCGAAACCGAATCCACCGCCCGCAGCTTCACTATCGTGTCCCGCGAAGCGCAGGCCTCCTACCGGGTCCGTAGCTATCTGTCAGCGCAGGTCCGGCGCGGAAAGACCACCATCGCCTGGGTCTGGGATGTCTACGACCGGGATCAGGAACGCGCCGTCCGCCTCAGCGGCGAGGAACCCGCCGGCAAGGGCGGCCGCGACGCCTGGGCCATGGCAGATGACCAGTTGATGCGCCGAATCGCGCTCGCCGGCCTGAACGGCCTCAATGGGTTGATCAGCGGGACCGCCCCGGCGCAGGACACTGCCCCGGCCGCGCCCCGAACCTCCGGTCCTGCCATCGCGCAGACCGACGAGAATCGGCCTGAATCGGGCCCCGGACGAATGCAGACGCTGGCCTTCAGCGCCCATTAGGGGTGCGGACGCAGTTCTGAGCCGGTTTTTGCAGGAAAAACCGAGGCTTTGTATTGCCAGCCTCGTCATCTCCTTGTTATCACGCGCGCCTGCGAAGACGTCAGGCTCCGGTTCCGTTTCATAGGCAGCGATATGTTGAAAAGCGTTTCCCCCACATCGCGAGGAGAGGCTGCAATTTCAGCGAAGAATGGCTCCATCAAGCTGGTAGCCGGCAATTCGAACCCCGAATTGGCTGCCGAGATTTCCTCCGTGCTGGGCGTGCCGCTGACCAAGGCCAGCGTGCGCCGCTTCGCCGACATGGAAATCTTCGTCGAGATTCAGGAAAACGTCCGCGGCTCCGACGTCTTCATTATCCAGTCGACGTCGTTTCCGACCAACGACCACCTGATGGAATTGCTCATCATCACCGATGCGCTGCGCCGCGCTTCCGCGCGCCGCATCACCGCCGTGATCCCCTATTTCGGTTACGCGCGGCAGGACCGCAAAGCCGGCGGCCGCACCCCGATTTCGGCCAAGCTGGTGGCCAACATGATCACCCATGCCGGTGCGGACCGGGTCATGACGCTCGATCTCCATGCCGGCCAGATCCAGGGCTTCTTCGATATCCCGACCGACAACCTTTATGCTTCGCCGCTGATGGTGCGCGACATCAAGGAGAAGTTCGACCTCGCCAACGTTATGGTCGTGTCGCCGGACGTCGGCGGCGTGGCCCGCGCACGCGGCCTCGCCAAGCGGATCAACGCGCCGCTCGCCATCGTCGACAAGCGCCGCGAACGCGCCGGCGAATCCGAAGTCATGAACGTGATCGGCGATGTCGCCGGCTACAACTGCATCCTGATCGACGACATCGTCGATTCCGGCGGCACGCTGGTGAATGCGGCCGACGCGTTGCTCAAATACGGCGCCAAGGAAGTCTCGGCCTATCTCACCCATGGCGTTCTGTCGGGAGGTGCGGTCGCGCGCGTCACCTCATCCCGGCTCAAGGAACTGGTGATCACCGACTCGATCCAGCCGACTGAAGCGGTGCGGAAGGCTCCGAACATCCGCGTGCTCTCGGTCGCCACCCTGATCGCCGAAGCCATCGGCCGCACCGCATCCGAAGAGTCGGTGTCGAGCCTGTTCGACTGAACGGCCCATTTTCAAAAATATTTTTTCTCGCCCCGCACGCGCAATGAGTCTGCGCGACTCGCGCCGCGCGAATCCGATTCCGTTTTGTTCTCACACCCGTCGGATTTGAAACACGAGTCAGCCGCGCGTAAGTTCATGCGCGGACTCATGAATTGGCGCGACGATGCATTTCATCACCGGATGTCACGCTTACCTGTTGAAGAGACAGGAAATTAACCCTTTGCCTGTGGACGGGATTCGTGGCGGCGTTGCGCGTCTTGCGCAAATCACCGATCAATCTTGTCACAAGGTTGCCGTTGCGGCGCACGATCCGAAAGCCGGGTCGTCATGATCGTAAACGGAGAACTTGCAGCGACAGTTCTCGCTCGTTCTTTGCGTTTCGTTCAGGCGTTTCACATCCCACACCAGCAGAGGGTGAAGGCAGCATGTCCCATCTGGACATCATAACGGATTCGCAAAGCAGCCCGCTTTCGGTCGTCGAGGAGATCGCATCCTCCAACGACTGGTCGTTCGAACGCTCGGGCCACGACGAAATCACCATCCTGACGCAGGGACAGTGGACCGACTATCAGTTGTCCTTCACCTGGATGGGCGACATCGATGCGCTGCATCTGGCCTGCACATTCGATATGAAAATTCCCGAGGCGCGGCGCAGCGAAGTGCAGCGCCTGATCGCCGCGATCAACGAGCAATTGTGGATCGGCCATTTCGATGTCTGGCTCACCACCGGATCGATCATGTACCGGCAGGCGCTGATCCTGCCGGGCGGCATGACCGCCACGCCCGCGCAGTGCGAACTGATGCTCGAAGGCGCGCTGCACGCCTGCGAGCGCTACTATCCGGCGCTGCAATTCGTGGTCTGGGCCGGCAAGAGCGCCGCGGAGGCGATGAGCGCCGCGATGTTCGATACCGCAGGCGAAGCGTAAGCTTCACTTCATCCAGGGCGCCCAAACACCCGAGATGTCGTCCCCGCGAAAGCGGGGACCTATCTTTCGATCCGCGCACGCTGCGACAGCTTGTTGCGCCCCCGCTCATTCAATAGAACTCTGTGGTTATGGGTCCCCGCTTTCGCGGGGACGGCCCGAGTGGATTGAGTCATGGCAACATCAACTTCCTCCGACGCGCTGAAAAACTTCACAGGCTCACTCGTGCTCGCGGGTGCGGGCAAGATGGGCGGCGCGATGCTGTCCGGCTGGCTGGACGGAGGACTCGACGCCAAACGCGTGACCATCATCGAGCCATTCCCGTCGGACGACACCCGCGATTTCGTCGCGCGCGGCGTGCGGCTGAATCCCGAGACGAAGGACATCGGCACCGCCGACGTGCTTGTACTCGCGGTCAAACCGCAGATGTTTCGCGATGCCGGACCGCAGTTGAAGCCGCTGGTGGGCTCATCGACCCTCGTGGTCTCGATCATGGCGGGAACCACCATCGCAGCCCTCTCCGAGGTTTGCGGCGGCAAGGTGATCCGCGCCATGCCCAACACACCGGCCGCGATCGGACGCGGCATCACAGTCGCGGTGCCGGCGGATGGCGTCGCGCCGGATCAGCGAGCTGTCGCCGATGCGCTGCTGCGCGCCACCGGCGGCGTCGAATGGGTCGACGACGAAGCGCTGATGGATGCGGTGACCGCCGTATCCGGCTCGGGTCCGGCGTATGTGTTCCTGCTTGCCGAAGAACTCGCACGCGCCGGTGTCGCAGCCGGATTGCCCGAAGCGCTGGCGACAACGCTGGCGCGGGCAACCGTCTCAGGCTCCGGCGAACTGCTCCGCCTGTCGGATCTCGACAGCGCGACCCTGCGCAAGAACGTCACCTCGCCGGGGGGCACCACGGCAGCCGCACTGGAAGTGCTGATGGGCGCGAACGGCTTTCAGCCGCTGCTGACGAAAGCGATTGCGGCTGCGACGAAGCGCTCAAAGGAACTGGCGAAGTAATCAGACCGGCACGCGTACCGTCGCCCGCAGACCGCCCATCGGGCTGTCGCCGAGCGTGATGTCGCCGCCATGAGAGCGCGCGATGTCGCGGGCAATCGCAAGACCAAGGCCCGTGCCGCCCTCGTCCTGATTGCGCGCATCGTCGAGCCGCAGGAACGGCTTGAAAACTTCCTCCCGCATCTCGACCGGAATGCCCGGACCGTCGTCATCCACCGTCACCGTCAGATAGCGATGATCGCGATGGCCGGTGATCGCAATTGCATTGGCGTGACGCCCTGCATTCGACACCAGGTTCGCGATGCAGCGCTTGAAGGCCGCAGGCTTCACGATCACCACCGGCATGCCGTGAAACACAACAGTCGCCGCGTGACCATGGCGCTCGGCGTCGCTGCGCAATTCTTCGAGCGCCTGCTCCATGTCGGTCGGCTGCGCCTGCTCGCCGCTGTCGCCGCGCGCGAAGGCCAGATACGCCTCCAGCATGCCGCTCATCTCGTCCACGTCCTTGCGCATGCCCTCGACTTCGGGGCTGTCGCCGATCAGCGCCATCTCAAGCTTGAAGCGGGTCAGGATGGTGCGCAGATCGTGGCTGACGCCGGCCAGCATCGCGGTGCGCTGCTCGATGCTGCGCTCGACGCGGGATTTCATTTCCATGAAAGCGAGCGCTGCGCGGCGAACCTCGCGCGCGCCGCGCGGACGGAAATCCGGCACCTCGCGGCCCTTGCCGAAACTCTCCGCGGCATCGGCCAGCCGCAGGATCGGCTTGATCTGGTTGCGCAGGAACAGCACCGCCACGATCAGCAGGATCGATGACGTGCCCACCATCCAGAAGATGAAGATTTCCGAATTCGACGCATAGGCCGCGCTGCGCTGCGCGAAGATGCGCATCACCGTGTCGTCGAGCTTGATGCGGATTTCCACCAGCGACGAGCGGCCCACCGTATCGATCCAGAACGGGCGCGCGATCTGGCGGCTGAGCTGCACCGACAACGTTTGATCCAGCAGCGAGAAGAACGGCTTCGGCCCCGGCGCCGGCATGTCGTTGACCGGCAGGAAGTCCACCACAAGGCCAAGCCGCTGCTGCGCGATGCGCTTGATCTGGGTGCGGTCCTTGTCCTGCGGATAGGACCTGTAAACGTCGATCAGCGCCGAGATGTCCTGCACCACGGCGGCGGACAGCCGGCGGGTCACCGTGTTCCAGTGCCGCTCCATGAACACGAAGGCGACCACCGATTGGAGGATCACCATCGGCACGATGATGATGAGCAGGGCGCGGGCATAAAGCCCCTTCGGCATCAGCTCCTTGAACCATTGGCCCAGCCATTCGCTGGCGCGTGACACGCGACGCGACGCGGTACGAATGAACGTGAGACCTGTGTCGAGCGTACTCATAACAACGCGCCCGGTCCGGTCACGGCGACGCCACGAGACGATAACCGATGCCGCGCACCGCCTGCAGGAACAGCGGATTGGCCGGATCGCGCTCGATCTTGCGCCGCAGGCGGTTGATCTGAACGTCCACCGCGCGCTCGTTGACCGAGCCGTCGCCGCCGGTCAGTGCGCCGCGCGGCACGGTCTCGCCCGGCGTCGCGCTGAGAATACGCAGCATGTCGCGTTCGCGGTCGGTGAGATGGATGATCTTCTCGCCGTCGCGCAATTCGCCCCGCTCGAGATGATAGACATAGGGCCCGAACGCGACGGACTCGATCGCAGGCGCGACCACCGGCGCAGCGCGCTTGAGAATGTTGGCGATGCGCAGCACCAGCTCGCGCGGCTCGAACGGCTTCGCCACGTAGTCGTCGGCGCCGATCTGCAAACCTTCGATGCGGCTCTCGGCTTCATGCCGCGCGGTGAGCATGATGATCGGCACCGCCGACGATGTGCGGATCGAGCGCGCGAGATCGAAGCCGGTTTCGCCCGGCATCATCACGTCCAGGATCAGGAGATCGAAATGCAGGCCGGTCAGCTTGGCGCGCGCGTCGGCGGCGCTCATGGCCGTGGTCACGCGATAGCCTTCGCCGGAGAGAAAGCGCGACAGCAGATCGCGGATGCGGCGGTCGTCATCGACCAGCAGCAGATGCGGCGCATCGTCGGCCATCTGGCGGCCTGCTCGCTCCCGTATCGAGGTTTCTGTCACCTTGAATCCTTCACCGTCTTGCGGCTGCCCCGGAGAATTTCCTCCAGCACCTTGTCGGGATCGGTGTGGTCGATCATGCCCAGCAAAAACCGCCGCACGCTGTCGGCGTTCTCCGGCCCGATCGAGTCGAGCGCGCGGGTGATGCGCGCCGTCTGCAATCCGGCCAGTTTCGCCACAAGGGCCTCGCCCTTCGCCGTGGCGAAAAGAAGACGCTGCCGCCGGTCATTGTCGCCAGCCTTCTGAACGATATAGCCCTCGTCGAGGAGTTGCTTCAGGACACGTCCGAGCGACTGCTTGGTGATCCGCAGCACGTCGAGCAGATCGGCCACCTTCAGGCCCGGATAGCGGGTCACGAAATGGACCACGCGGTGGTGGGCCCGGCCGAAACCGAACTCCTCCAGAACATGATCGGCGTCTCCGACAAAGTCCCGGTAGGCGAAGAACAGCAGTTCGATGATGTCCCAGCGCAAAGGGGTGGCCCCCGGCGTCGTGGGGCCGGTGGCGGCGTCAGTCGAATGCGCTCCTGCCTTCATAAATTTTATGTCAGCCATATTGACGTATATAGGTCTCAATGTTACAAAAATCGCAAGGACGACGAAATATTAGTTCGTTTCGTCGACTATCCTTGATCCTTAAGTTCGCACAGAACATGCAGCGACGACGGGTCCAAGGACGCAATTTCTTTCTACGTGCGATTGTCGAGCGGCATTTCGGCAAACATACTGGACTTCGCGCCTTCCGCCAAAGCGGAAACCGGCCCTCGGGCCGGCGGGCCGGTGCCAGACCTCAAATCGACCAGCCCGCCGCCGCGTGGACTGAATTCAAGCCGGGAGAAGACCCAATGGGCATTTCGGGAGTTTCGTTCGAGAAAATCGATGGCACCGTTCTCATCGATTTTGAAACGCGGCCGACGCCAACTCCGACGCCGGATCAGGAGCGCATCGCCAAGCTCGCGGATCTCGGCTTCGGCCGGGTCTTCACCGATCACATGGCGGTGGTTCATTACAAGCAGGCGCAGGGGTGGCACGATGCACGCGTCGAATCCCGCGCGAGCTTCCTGCTCGATCCGGCCACGGCAGTCCTGCACTACGCCCAGGAAATCTTCGAGGGCCTCAAGGCCTACAAGCGCGACGACGGCGGGGTGAACCTGTTCCGTCCCGACGCCAATGCGCGGCGCTTCCGGGATTCGGCCGATCGGATGGCGATGGCTCCACTGCCGGAGCATGTGTTCATCGAAGCCGTGGAGCAACTCGTGCGCATGGACCGCGAGTGGATTCCTGGCGGCGAAGGCAGCCTCTATCTGCGGCCCTTCATGATCGCAACCGAGGTGTTCCTCGGCGTGAAACCATCGGCGGAATACGTCTTCGCGGTGATCGCGTCCCCGGTCGGCTCCTACTTCAAGGGCGGCCCGGCCCCGGTGTCGATCTGGGTGTCGGAGAACTACACACGCGCCGCAATCGGCGGCACCGGCGCCGTCAAGTGCGGCGGCAACTACGCTGCGAGCCTGCGCGCGCAGGCCGAAGCGATGCAGAACGGCTGCGATCAGGTGGTGTTCCTCGATGCGATCGAGCGCCGCTATATCGAAGAACTCGGCGGCATGAACGTCTTCTTTGTGTTCGACGACGGTTCGCTGCTGACGCCGCCGCTCGGCACGATCCTGCCCGGCATCACGCGGGACTCGATCATCGCTTTGGCAAAGGCGGCGGGCAAGACCGTGCGCGAGGAACCCTACACGATCGACCAGTGGCGCGCCGATGCTGCGAGCGGGAAACTGAAAGAAGCCTTTGCCTGCGGCACCGCGGCGGTGATCTCGCCGATCGGCAAGGTGAGATCCACGAGCGGCGAATTCACCATCAACGGCGGCGCTGCAGGCCCGGTCGCGATGGGGCTGCGCAAGCAACTGGTGGATATCCAGTACGGCCGCGCGGCCGACCCGCACAACTGGATCAGAAAGGTCCTGTAGCAAGCCTGGAGTAATCAGACGCTCTCGCGTGAATTGAGCACAAATAAATCGTCATGGCCGGGCTCGTCCCGGCCATCTACGTCTTCAAGACAGCAATTTCAAAAGACGTGGATGCCCGGAACAAGTCCGGGCATGACAACAACGATTACAGTGCCTCAGCCGGAATCCAGAACACCTCGCCGTCAGAGTCTTCGGTGTCGAGCCACAGCAGCGGCAGGTTGGGATAGGCATCGCCGAGCAGGTCGCGGCCACGGCCGATTTCGCACAGCAGACCGCCGTCCGGATTCAGATGGTCCTTCGCCTCGTCCAGAATCCTGCGCACGAGGTCGAGGCCGTCGTCGCCGCCATCGAACGCGATGGACGGTTCATGCAGGCATTCGCGCGGCAGGCCCGCCATGCCTTCGGCATCGACGTATGGCGGATTGGTGATGATGAGGTCGTAGCGCGCATCGCCGATGGCGTCGAACAGATCGCCTTCGTAAAGCGAAATCCGATCCTCAAGACCGTAATCGGCGACATTGCGCGCAGCGACCGCCAGCGCATCCGGTGAAATGTCCACTGCATCGACGGTGGCATTGGGGAAACTCTGACACGCCAGAATAGCAAGGCACCCCGAACCGGTGCACAGATCGAGCACCCGTGTGATATTGCCCGGATCGTCGATCAGCGAGCCGCCCTCTTCCTCAAGGTCGCCGCCGAAATGCGAATCCAGCAGTTCGCCGATGAAAGAGCGCGGCACAATCACCCGCTCGTCGACATAGAACGGCAGACCGCGCATGTAGATCTTGTTGACGAGATACGCCGAGGGTTTCCGCGTGGTGATGCGCTTGTCGATCAGCGCAAGAATCTTCGCGGCCTCATGCGACGTGACCCGCGCATTCGCGAACATTTCGAACTGATCGGGATGCAGATGCAGCGTCTCGCACACGATAAACGCCGCTTCCGCCACCGGATCGGTGGTGCCATGGGCGAACACCAGTCCGGCCTCGACAAAGCGGCTGACACCGTAGCGCATCAGGTCGAGCAGCGTCAGCAGTTCGCCGGGCAGCACCTTCGGCGATGCTGGCTTCAAAAGCTTCTTCGTTGCCGTGCGCGCCGCGCCGCGCTTTGCGGAGGCCTTCTTCGCGGGCGCCTTCGCTGTCGGGGATTTTTTCGCTTTCTTTGCCATTACTTCTTCCACCGCGCTGCTGCATTGTCGTCATGAGCCTGCGCATCGACCCACACCTTGCTGTCCGCGCGTTCCTCCGATTTCCAGAACGGCGCATTGGTCTTGAGATAATCCATCAGAAATTCCGCGGCCTGAAACGCGGCCTCGCGATGAACCGACGCAGTCAGCACCAGCACGATGTTGTCACCGGGCACGACACGGCCATAACGATGGATTACGGTGACGCGGGTCAGCGGCCAGCGCGCAATCGCCTCGGACACATGCCGTCCAATCTCGGCCTCCGCCATGCCGGGATAGTGCTCCAGCGTCATCGCGGCGATCGCCTGATCGCCCTCACCGCCACGGCAGATGCCGGAGAAGCTCACCACCGCGCCGATGTCGGTATTGCCCCGGGTCAGTGCCGCGATTTCCGCGGCGATGTCGAAATCGGCGGACTGAATCCGGATTGTGACGGGCGTCGTCATTGGGATGTTAACCGCCGGTCATCGGCGGGAAAAACGCGATCTCGCGAGCACCGGCGATCGCGGTGTCAGGCTTCACGTGGGTATGGTCGATGGCGGCGCGGATGGTCTTCGGCGAAGCGAAAGCGTTGGCATATTCCTCGCCGCGCGCCACCAGCCACTGCATCAGGTCGGAAACAGTGCGCACGCTCGCCGGCGGCTCCAGCGTTTCCTCGGCCTTGCCGACGCGTTCGCGCACCCATGCGAAATACAGAACCTTCACCGGTCTTCCTCGGTCAGATGATGGATACCCGCGCGGAGGTAATCCCATCCGGTGTAGATCGTGAGAATGGCCGAAATCCACAACAGCGTGATGCCGATCAGCACGGTCGGCGGCAGGATCATTTCGCCCGCCTCGCCTGCGATCAGAAACCCGATGGCCACGAGTTGCACCGTGGTCTTCCACTTCGCCAATTGTGACACAGGTACGCTGATCCGGATGACGGCGAGATATTCGCGCAGACCCGACACCAGAATCTCACGGCACAGGATCACGATGGCCGCCCACAGCGACCAGCCGCGAATGGTTTCGTCCGCCGCGAGCATCAAGAGGCACGACGCCACCAGCAGCTTGTCGGCGATCGGGTCGAGCATCTTGCCCAGCGAAGACTGCTGGTCCCACATCCGCGCGTAGTAGCCGTCGAGAAAATCGGTGACGCCCGCGGCGATAAACACGAACAGCGCCACCCAGCGCAGCCACAGCGGCGCGCCCATGATGGACTGCGCATACATGCAGCCGATCACCACCGGGATGGCGGCGATCCGGGAGTAAGTCAGGATATTGGGCAAAGACAGCGAGCGCTTTGCTGGCTTCGGGGCGACGACACTGGTCATGACCTTACCAATACTGCGAAAGCGGCCGCGTCAACAGCCCGGCGGGCGCATTTCGCCCAACTCTAAATGCGGGCAACGGCGGGAGGTTCAACCGCTGCCGGGATGGAAGAAATCGAAGATTTTACGTGCACTTTCAGCGCTCACGCCCGGAACCTTGCCGAGATCGGCCACCGAGGCCCGCTCGATTTCCTTCAGGGTCCCGAAATGATGCAGCAGGGCACGTTTACGTGACGGGCCGATGCCGGGAATTTCCTGCAATCCGGCTTCGCGGATGTCCTTCTTGCGCAGCTTGCGGTGCGAGCCGATGACAAAGCGATGCGCTTCGTCGCGCAGCCGCTGGATGAAGTACAGTACCGGATCGCGCGGCTCGAGCTTGATCGATGGCCGGTCCGGCATGAACAGGGTTTCACGCCCCGCGTCGCGGTCCGGTCCCTTGGCCACCGCGATCAGCGAGACGTCGGTCAGGTTCAGTCCGGTGAAAATTTCGCGCGCGGCATTGAGCTGGCCCTGGCCGCCGTCGATAATCACAAGATCGGGCCATTGCGGCACGGCGTCGTCACTCGGCTTTTTTCCTTCGGCTGCGTCATTGATCAGGCGCTTGAAGCGGCGCTGCAGCACCTCGCGCATCATGCCGTAGTCGTCGCCCGGAGCTAAGCCTTCCGACTTGATGTTGAACTTGCGGTACTGGTTCTTCAGGAAGCCTTCCGGCCCCGCGACAATCATCGCACCGACCGCGTTGGTGCCCTGGATGTGGCTGTTGTCGTAAACCTCGATCCGTTTCGGCACGCGCGGCAGACCGAGCGCCGTCGAAAGGCCCTCGAGCAACCGCGTCTGGGTCGCGGTGTCCGCGAGCTTGCGCCCGAGCGCCTCGCGCGCATTGGTCAGCGCATGCGCGACAAGCTCCTTCTTCTCGCCCCGCTGCGGCGTCGAGACCTCGACCTTGGACCCCGCCTTGACGCTCAGCGCCTCCGCCAGCAGATCCTGATCGTCGACACGATGCGAGAGCAGGATCAGCTTCGGCGGCGGCTTGTCGTCATAGAATTGCGCCAGGAACGAGCCGAGCACCTCGCCAGCCTCGATCGACTTGTCGGCGCGTGGGAAATAGGCGCGGTTGCCCCAGTTCTGCCCGGTGCGGAAGAAGAACACCTCAACGCACGAATAGCCGCCTTCCTGATGGATGGCGAACACGTCCGCCTCTTCCACCGTGCGCGGGTTGATGCCCTGCTGCGACTGGATCGCGGAGAGCGCGGCAAGACGATCGCGGTAGAGCGCGGCACGCTCGAACTCGAGTTCGTGCGCGGCCTTCTCCATCTCGCCCGCGAGTTCCTGCTTCACCAGCCGCGAGCGGCCGGAGAGAAACTCATTCGCCTCGCGCACCAGTTCGGTGTAGCCGGGAAAATCGATCTCGCCCGTGCAGGGCCCCGAGCAGCGCTTGATCTGATACAGCAGGCAGGGCCGCGTCCGGCTCTCGAAAAATGAATCGGTGCACGAGCGCACCAGAAATGCGCGCTGAAGCGCCGTGATGGTGCGGTTGACCGCACCGACCGAAGCGAACGGGCCGAAGTAACGGCCGGGCCGGGTCTGCGCGCCGCGATGCTTGACGATCTGCGGCGCCCAGTGATCGCCGGTGATCAGGATGTAGGGAAAAGACTTGTCGTCGCGCAGTTGCACGTTGAAGCGCGGGCGCAGTTGCTTGATGAGATTGGCTTCCAGCAGCAGCGCTTCGGTCTCGGTCGCGGTGGAGATCATTTCCACATTGGCGGTCATCGCGATCATGCGCGCAATGCGTGCCACCTGACCGGTCGGCCGCGCATAGGATGCGAGCCGCTTCTTCACGCTCTTGGCCTTGCCGACATAGAGCACGTCGTTGGCCGCATTGAGCATGCGGTAGACGCCGGGCGAGGTCGGGGCGAGTTTCACCGCGCGCTCGATCGCCGCGCGGCCGATGGCGAGGGTGCCTTCGCTGGCGACGTCAGCGGAATCGTCGATCGGTTCCGGCAGGCGCGCTTCCTCGTCTTCCTCGGCGGGAATCGAGGCCGGGTCCAGATCCTGTCCGCGCAGGTTCCGCGCGGAAGGCTCCTGCGGAGGCGCGTCCGGCGCCGGTTTCTCCGGCGGCTGCGTCGGGTCGGAGGTGTCGTGAATCATGATCAGAATTTAGGAACGAGGAGCGATTTCATCCAGCAGGCACGGCCGCATCAGGGAACCGGATTCGGCGGCGGCACTGCCCCGCTTGTAACACTTTCTTAAGGATGTGAATGCGGCGGCGGGCGGCCTTAACGACCGCTTAACGTAAAACTCTCGATAAATTTTACGCAGAAAAGGTGGAATTCCGTAACCACACGGATCCGCAATTCCTCGAAAGACCCAACAACGGCCACGCCGGCGCGCGCGTGAGGAGAGTTAAGATGAGCAAGAAAATTTTTGGCGCGATCATCGCCGCCGCAACATGCGTGACCGCGTCCGCGCAAGCCGCAGACATCTATGGCCGCCGCCCCTATGCGCAGCCCTATACGGTCGCCCAGCCGCTCGCCAATAGCTGGATCGGACCGTACATCGGCGGCAATCTCGGCTACGGCTGGGGCGATGTGTCCAACAACGGCGCGAAGCCGTCAGGCGTCCTCGGCGGACTTCAGGCCGGTTACAACTGGCAGAACGGGGCGTGGGTCGCCGGCATCGAGGCCGATCTTCAACTCAGCTCGGCCGACGATACGTTCGCGCCGTGGAAATTCTCGAACCCCTGGTTCGGCACCGTGCGCGGCCGCGTGGGCTACGCCTTCAACAGCATCCTGCTCTACGGCACCGGCGGTCTCGCGTTCGGCGCGCTGAAGGCGCAGTTGCCGGGCGGCCTCTCGGAATCCAACACCTCGGCAGGCTGGACCATCGGCGCGGGCGCTGAATTCGCGCTGAACCAGAACTGGTCGGCCAAGGTCGAATATCTCTATGTCGATCTGAGCGACAAGAACTTCCTGATGACGGGCATGTCGAACGGCTATCAGTTCAGCACCGTCCGCGTCGGCGTCAACTACCGCTTCTGATCCGGACCGAATCCGCAATCCATCATCCCGGGCCAAGCGCCCGGGATTTTTATTTCGGCCATGACGCCTGCGACATGCTCAGGGCGAAATCACGAGATTGACCGCCTTCGGTCCCTTGCCCTTTTTATCGGGCTCGACTTCAAAAGTGATACGCTGTCCTTCGATCAGGTCCTTCAGACCCGCGCGCTCGACTGCGGTGATGTGCACGAACACATCGCGTCCGCCGTCATCCGGCTTGATGAAGCCGTATCCACGCTCGGCATTGAAAAACTTGACGACACCCATCATGGCCATCGGGAAACCCCTCCCCGCATTGCACCTCCGGTGCGCAACGCGCACCGGCTAGGCCCGGCATTCACTGCCGGAAAGCGGCGGCCTTGAAGGGCGCCTCCCAAAACCGGAAACACCCGAGGGCCTCTCGTCATTCCGCCGCGGCCATTCGCGGGCGCGGAACGTAAAAGCCGACCTTCACGACTGTAGCATAATACGGTTCCCGCCAAATTGGCCATGACGCATTTGGGTAAATCGTGCAGACAAAATCCAGGCACGCGCCAACCTCACGCGTGCAGTGCATCAGGCCCGCACGGCCTCGATCCGGAAGCGGCCAGCCCCGCCCAGTCCCAACGGCTTTTCGAGTTCGTGCAAAATCGCCTTCAATTCCCCGGCCAGAGTCCATGGCGGATTCACGATCAACAGCCCAGCAGACACCAATCCGGAGTCGGGTGTCTGCGGCGCGACGCTGAATTCGACACGCAGGCATCTGGCGTCACTGCTTCCGGCGTTCGCCACGCGCGCCACATGTTCGGCCAGTGTGTCGGTGGCGCGGCGTTCTTTCACCGGATACCAAAGCATGTAGATGCCGGTCGGCCATTTCGCGTGAGCTGCGCTGAAGCCGTCGGCCAGCCGCTTGAACTCGTCGCGGCTCTCGAACGGCGGATCGATCAGCACCAGCCCGCGCCGCTCGTTCGGCGGCACGAATGCCGGCAACCCGGTCCAGCCGTCGAGATCGACCACGCGCGCCTGCTCGTCACGGCGCAATGCGCTGATCAGTTGCTTGCGCGCATTGGGCTCCAGTTCGCAGGCGACCAGCCTGTCCTGCGGCCGCAGCAGCGCGCGCGCGATCAACGGAGATCCCGGATAGGCGGTGAGATCGCGCTGCGGATTGAACGCGCGGACGATGTCGAGATAGGGCGCGACCAGCGCCATCACCGGTTCGGACAACCGCGCCTGCATCAGCCGCGCGATGCCGGTGCGCCATTCGCCGCCGCGCTCGGCTTCGCTGCCCGTCAGATCGTACAGCCCGGCGCCGGCATGGGTGTCGATCACACGAAACGCGGCGGGCTTCTCGTGCAGATAAGTGAGGATGCGCGCCAGCACGATGTGCTTGATGACATCGGCGAAGTTTCCGGCGTGGAATGCGTGACGGTAGTTCATGGCGCGACAGTTACGACATCGCGCGATGAAAGTAACGAGTTGCGTGAGTGAATCCCTCATCCTGAGGTGCGAGCCCTTGCGCTCGAAGGATGACTATTGCGGTCGCCCTTCGAGGCCTCCGCTACGCTTTGGCAACTCAGGGTGACGGGGCAGAAACTATCCTCCGCGAACCGGCGGCATCGCGACCTTGTCGCGGCGGCAGGACCGGCGGTCGATTTCCTCGCAGGCGCGGAACTGCAAATCCTTGCTCATGCAGATGCGCACCTCGCTGAGGCGTTTGCTGTCGCACTGCACGGCAATCGCCGAACTCGACAGACCGGGATTGGCCTTGATGAAGGCGTCCTCGATTTCGCCGGGCGTCACCAGTTTGGTGTCAGACAATTCGAGATAATCGGCGGGAATCTTCACCGCCGCGCGGGCCTTGCGGATGGTCTCGAAATAGGCGCGCGCGCCCAGCCCCGAACAGGTGCCGTGCTTGTCCCATTCGTTGTAGATCAAGCCCGGCGCCGGCATCAGATCGAGCATCGAGGTCATGACGTTGCGATCCAGCCGCGGCGAGGGCCGCTGGCAGTAGTTCGGAAAGCCGCGATCGTATTGAGGCCACAGCCCGTGCACGACGAAGGAAAACGGACGGCCGGCGCACTGGGCCTGGATGCCCCGTCCGGAATTGCCGCGTTCGTGCGCGGCCTGGCAGAACGACGGCGACCACGACAGCGACAGCACATAGAAATCGAATTCGCCGGGTGCGTTCTGGCGCTTGTCCTGCGCCGACGCTGAACCCGCGGCCATGCCGGCCATCGCAAGGCCGAGCAGCGGAGCGATCAGCCAGCGATACGAACGAAGACAAAAGCCAGACGAAAAAGCAGCAGCCGACGAACCGGACCTGAAACCGAACATGGCAACGCCCCCCAACTCTCTCCGCATCCTCCGGGCAGATCGGATGTGCGGATAACCCTGCTCAAAGCCTAGTCAGGCCAAAAGAACATTTCAAGAACAAAATCGCCCCGTCCACTGATCGGACGAGGCGGCTGGCGATGAGATGATTCGCGAGGCTTACGGACGCGCGGCCTTGCAGGACGGGTTGTAAGCCCAATTGCGGTCGAGGCCGACCACGCACCATTCGACACCTGAGTCGAATCCGGCGAAGCCGCCGTCCTCGATGACCGAGAAGTGCACCTGCCGCGCGCGGCCGTCGTTCAGCATGGCGCTGGCGGTGCAGAAACGGCGTGGAATGCTGTCATTCGCCCAGGCCCGGAAGGCGACCTCATGAACATTGGCAAAACCGGTGATTTCGAGGGCGGAATTCCAGAACTTGCCCTCTTTTTCGGCGAACTGCTGGGTAATGGTGCCAAGCACCTCGTTGCAGGGACGCATGGCGCCGTCGTAACGCGGGCCGGAGAGCCAGAAATTCCGCTCCAGCACATTGGCCGCCTCGGCCGCCGGGCTGAGCGTCATCAGGCCAGCCACGGTACCAAGCGCCAGGGCAACAGTCAGTTTGCGAAGTGTCGAGAAAAGGTCGCGCATGGGAGCGGTCCGCCGGAATCCGGGATGAGGTTGTGCCGGAAGGTGCCGCGAAGCCATCAGCCGGTCAAGTGCAGCGCGGCAACACTTGGCCGCCAACCCCTGGCGAACCACACGGGCATTCTTTCCATGACAGCCCGGCCGCCTTATGGTGAGGACGAGATTCCATGGGAGACGACGATGCGGATAACAGGCAAGGCGATTCTGGCGACGGTCTTCGGAGCGCTCATGAGCGCACAAGCCAGCGCCGCCTGGTTCGACATCGACACGGTGCCACCTTTCAAGGGCAACGACACCGGCGGCATCATCGCCTACTCGCTCTACAAGGAAGGCGCGGACGTCAAGGCGATGGCCCTCAATCACTGCGCCAGCTACGGCAAGTCGGTGAAGCTGACCGGCGTCGACGCCCAGTACGGCGGCTACATTTCCTTCTCCTGCGTCTGGGTCCATCCGGGTCATCTCAGCCGGCCGCTGCGCGTCGGCTACTAAGCTCCGTTCAGGAGACCGCCCATGATGCGAGTGCTTCCGCTCTTTCGTGTCATGGCACTGGCGATTGTGAGCGGCGGACTCACCGCTCTTCCGGCGCTGGCCGACCCCGTTGAAATGCCGAGCCGCAAGCCAGGGCTCTGGGAACTGAAGCTGGACAAGGCCGGCCGCCCAGACCATGCAGCAATGCACCGACGCCACCACCGAGAAAGAGATGGCGGCGACCTTCGGCCCGGTGGCCAAGGAGATGTGCTCCAGGCACGAGATGGCGAAAACCGCGACCGGCCTGGTCGTCGATTCGACCTGCAAGATCGGCAACATGACGTCCGTCTCGCACACCGAGTTCAACGGCGACTTCAACTCGGCCTACACGGTGACGACCACATCGAAGAACAGCGGCGGTCCGGCGGGCATGCCGGCCGAGACCACCAACGTCCTCGAAGCGAAATGGATCGGCGCCTGCAAGGCGGATCAGAAGCCCGGCGATATCCTGATGCCCGGCGGCATGAAGATGAACATCAGGGACATGAAGGCGATGCGGCCGAAGCAGTGATTGCGTCAGGCCTTCTCTAAGCACGTCGTCCCCGCGAAAGCGGAGACCCATACTCCCTGTCGTCAAATTTTATAAGAGACGCTGCCGTCTGCGTCTCATCGGATGGCTCGGTGGTTATGGATCCCCGTTTTCGCGGGGATGACGACCGAGGGTGTGTGGATTTCGTTACTTCCCGATCTTCCAGGGATCGTACTTCTCTTTCGAATCCGGAACGTTCTTCATCGCGGCCTTGGCGGCGGCTTCTTCGCGCGCCATCCGCTTCTGCGGATCCTCGCCCTTGGCCTGAGTTCCGCCGCTCGTATCGGGGCGGCTCCTGCCCTGCGCATGGGCCTGCCCGGCGAGCAGCATCACAGCCGCGGCGGCAATCAATACGAGTCTCATCGGACGTCTCCGTTGGGGCGAACCGCCGGAAACCTAGCCCCGTTCAAGGCTTCAGAACAATCAGAAATGCTCAAGATTCGGAGAGCCGCATGCGCCGGATCAGTTGACGCCGAACCGCTTTTCGAAAGCCGCGACATTGATCACACCGCGCCGATGGGTGCCGTCGCCGATCTTGCGGGAACCGTCCCACGCTTCCACGTCGAACAGGACGCTCTTCGGATCGATCTGCCGGACACGCGACGACACGCGCACGGTGCGTCCGACCGGCGTCGCCGCCAGATGCCGGACGTTCACCTCCATGCCGACGCTGACATAGCCTTCCGGCAGCAGGCCGGCGATGGAGGCGGTGCAGGCCTCCTCCATGTGCAGGATCATGACCGGGGTCGCATAGACCGGCGGCATGGTCGCGAGGAAATGCTGCACCGTCATGTCATGCGTCACGGTGACGACCGTTTCGCCGGTAATGCCGACGGCGACTTTTTCAAGCACGTTCATGTTCGGGCTACTTCGCTGCCGCCTTGCGCTCGAGGAAGGTCTTGCCGCCCTTCATCTTGTGGGTCAACGGCGCTTCGTTGATCTGCACCGTCACGGCCTCCGCATCCACGCCGAGGTTCTTCACCAGAGCCTGGGTGATGTCGAGCATCATGCCCTTCTTCTGTTCATCGGTTCGGCCCGCGGCCATGTTCACGGTTACCTCTGGCATGTTCGTTTCCCTTTTTCTTTGCGACAGAAATTGTCAGGCGTGAAACTTCAATCCATCGACGATCTTGTCAACCACCTTGCGCTCGGCGCGGAACGCCAGCCCGACCAGATTGAGGTCGGCGCGGATGACCGCCTGCACCGCGGCGCGGTTGGCTTCGTCATGCGTGGTCTTGAACATGTCCTCGGTATAGACGGCGGGTTTCACATCGCGCGCCAGCGCCCGTTCGAGCGCACGCGACATCGCCGGCCGGTCCGCGCCATAGATCAGGATCGGCTGACCGATCAGCGCATGATAGCGCGTGCCGGACTTGTCCCCGTATGGCTCGCCGACACATTCGGGAAACGCCGCCGCGATGCCGCTGGCGAGGAACGCCGCAACATTCAGCTTCTGCCAGGTTTCCAGATCGGAGCGGATGACGAGGGCAACCTTGGTGTCGAACTGCATGCGCGACCGTTATTGTTTTTTATTCGTTGGCCCAAGGCACATTGTGGCGCGCGAGAACTTCGCGCACTTTTTCGACAAGCTCGCTTTCCTTGCAGGCGATCTGCGCTTGCGTCTGCTTCTGCAAATAATCGTCGCGATTGCCGGTGTCTCCGGCGAGCTCAGCGCCGATAATCAGATCCTTGATCTGAACCTCGCCCTTCGCCTTCTCGTCGCCGCCCTGAATGACGACACAAGGCGAGTTGCGCCGGTCGGCATATTTGAACTGCACGCCGAGATTGTTCTTCGGATTGCCGAGATAGAGTTCGGCGCGAATTCCCGCATTGCGCAACGTGGCGACGAACTTTTGATACTGCGCAATCTCGTTGCGGTCCATCACCACCACGACAACCGGACCGAACTCGGGAGTCGTATCGATCTTGCCGAGCAGCGTCAGCGCGGCCTGCAAGCGCGACACACCGATGGAGAACCCGGTCGCCGGCACCGGCTCGCCGCGAAAGCGCGAGACGAGTCCGTCATAGCGCCCGCCGCCGCCGACCGAGCCGAAGCGCACCGGACGCCCCTTCTCGTCTTTGGTATCGAGCAGCAGTTCAACCTCGTAGACCGGGCCGGTGTAATATTCGAGGCCGCGAACGACGGAGGGATCGATCTGTACACGCCCGTCGTCATATCCAGAAGCAACCAATAGGCTTGCAATCTGACGAAGCTCTTGAACGCCATCTTCAAAAATTGGAACTGTCGCCCCCAATCTTTTGCGCACAAGGTCCAACGTCTCGAAAACGCTTTCAAACGTTACCTTGCGGTGCCATTCGCTACCATCACCAGATGGAAAAGTAAGCGTGTCGAAAGGGCGAGCCGTCTTATCACCTACGGTCGCCGGACTCGTAAACACGGCACTAACGTTGAATATTGAAAGAACTAGCTCGATTGCTGCCTCATCGAGACCTGCACCTTTCGTGAAATCTCCACTTTCGTCTTTCCGGCCTGCCCCTAGCAGAAGACGGACGCCTTCAATCCCAAACTTGTCGAACTTGTCCATCGCTCTCAGTACGGTCAGCTTACGACCTGCCTCATCGTCGCCGAGGCCTACGTTCGAGAGAATCCCGTCGAGCAACTTTCGATTGTTTATTCGAACAACGAACTGATTAGCCGGAATGCCGAGCGCCTCCATCGTGTCCGCCGCCATCATACACATCTCGGCGTCGGCGGCAGGCGATGCGCTGCCGACCGTGTCAGCATCGAACTGCATGAACTGGCGGAAGCGGCCGGGTCCGGGCTTCTCGTTGCGGTAGACATAGCCGTTGCGATAGGAGCGATAGGGCTTGGGCAGCGTGTCGAAATTTTCCGCGACATAGCGCGCCAGCGGCGCGGTCAGGTCGTAGCGCAGCGAGATCCACTGCTCATCATCGTCCTGAAACGAGAACACGCCCTCGTTGGGCCGGTCCTGATCGGGCAGGAACTTGCCGAGCGCGTCGGTGTATTCCATCGCCGGTGTTTCCACCGGCTCGAAACCGTAGCGCTCATAGACCTCGCGGATCGTCTCCACCATCTGCCGCGTGGCAGCGATCTCGGCGGGCGTGCGATCCACAAGGCCGCGCGGCAGGCGCGCGCGCAGTTTCTGGGGCTTTTTGGGTTTTTTGTCGGACATGGAACGAAGCGGCCTATGCAGCACAACTGGCATTATTTGCGTGTTGTGGACTATCAGCCGAAGCATCAAGCGGCAAGTCTACGAGGCCGTCATACGCGGGCTTGACCCGCGTATCCATCACTCAAGAAAGATGGATGGCCGGGTCAAGCCCGGCCATGACATTTCATTGTGTTGTCCTCCCCGTAAGAACGGGGAGAGGGGGATCAGCTAATTCACCAGCACCGCGCCGTCGCAGCGCACGCCGGTAACCCAGACGTCGGCCTGGCCGAGACCCACGCCCAATGCCTGCAACACCGAATTGAGCAGCGTATCGATCGAGCCGGTCGCGCCGCCGATGATGCCGGCAACCAGCGCGCCGATGCCGGGGATCGGCAGGCCGAGCGGTCCGAGCTGCACGCCGAGTTGCAGATCGCCCAGAAGGCTCGACGTCAGCGACGAGGTGAACGACATCGTGTTCACGGTCTTCTTGGTCTGCGCCTGAATGTCGGCGTAGCTGAATGTCACGCTGGTCGGCGCCGTATTCGCCATGGTCGCATGCGCCCGGCCCGTCACCTGGATCGCGCCCAAGTTTACGATGTTGACCGCGGGCGGATTCGGCGCGGTGGAGAAATTCATCATCATCGCGGAGGTCACATCGCCGATCCATGCATCGACGATGCCGGGCGAGACGCCGAGCGTCACCGTCGAGGTGCTGACGTTGGGATACCCGCACGAAATGGCGTTGAGCGTCGCGGTGCCCGCCGCGATCTCGACATAGACCGGAAGGTTGACCACCGACACCGCGCCCGAACCGACAAGCTGGATCTTCAGCAGCACGCGCGTCTGCGCCGTGTGCACGCTCGCGCCCAGCGACCCCACGGTGATCCAGCTTGTTCCCACCGGCCGCTCGCCGACGGTGGCCTGCAATGTGACACCCGCGATGCCCGGCAGCGACAGGTTCACATTCGCCGCGATCTGGTTGGTGCCCTTGGCCAGCGCCGCCATGGCCGAAAGCAGATCCAGCGCCGACACGCTCGCGCCAACCTTCGGCTTCTGCCCGACGGTGAGATCGGAATACGGTCCGACGCTGATCAGCGACTTCGGCGTGATGCGGGTGGTGAGGCTTGAGATCGCCGACGACAGGCTGGAGAGCGCTGCGATCGCGCCGCTGTTGCCGGCCGCGGCGGTTTGCAGCGCCGCCACGATGTCGGTCACCTTCAGGTTGCTGTTCAGCAGCGTGTCATAGCTCACACCGGTCAGGTTGACCCGCGTCGCCAGTGCCCCGAGAAAATCGAATGCGTCGATCTTCGCGCCCAGCAGCGCATTGTAGTCCATCGCCGACAGCGACAGCGTGGTCCCGAGCATGCCGCCCAGCAGCGAATTCAGCAGCCCGCCGTTGAGCGACACCAGCCGCGAGCCGATCGCGAAGCTCGCGAGCCGCGTGGTGCTGGCGATCGCGGTCGCCTTGAGATTCCACTGGCTGTCGCCGGTCAGCACCTTGCCGAAATACAGCGGTGTCATGGTCTGCATGGTGACGCGCACCGCGTTGGCGGGTGTGGCGGCCGCCACGAAGCGCTGCTGCGGCGTCAGGGACGCATTCGCCGTGTAAACACCGGGTTCGACAGCCACGAGCGACTCCGGTGGATAGTTGTTCTTGGCGACTGTCGCCGCAGCAGCGCGGGACGCATTGGAAAGGTCGCTCGCGGCGACAAGCGCCGCGAGGTCGGTGGCGCTCTGGGTCCGCCGCTTGTCGGCGAAGATGGCGCCGACATCGACGCCGAGCGCCGCACAGGCGATCACGAGCAGCAGGCTTGCCGCACCCATGATCGCGATGTTGCCGCGGTCGTCGGCGGCGAAACGCCGGAGCAAATTGCGCATCACAACCTCCCTGAACTTTTCTTGTTCAATATCCTCCGCGCGGAATCGCCGCGGAGCGCACGATGGAAGGCGACGGCATCGGCACGAATGCCGGGAGCGAATAGATGAACATGCCGGAGGCGTCGTAATTGACGGAGACGACGAAGACGTTGGCATCGGAGCCTGACGTCGCGGCGTTGACGGTAAGCTTTGCCGGATCGATCAGAGGGTAGGTATTGACGTTGCCGGTGACGTAGTTGTTGGCGAGCGTGCTGCGCTCACTTTCACTCAGTCCAGCGACCGAGGATCGTGCGGCTTCCGCAGCCAGTTGCTGCACGCCGTGGACCACTGCGAGATACGAGCCGTACATGATGATGCCGAACACCATCATCAGGAAGATCGGCGCGATCATCGCAAATTCGACGGCGATGGCGCCGTCCTGCGCGGCGCGAAATTTCTGGAGCAGTGTGCGAGCCTGTTTCATGACAGGCATTCGCGCATACAACCTTTAAGGGCAAGCTAATTCATTACACTACTAATGGTAGTAGTATTATCCGACTGCAGTCCGTGCCTTCACTTACGGGCGACTATGCGCCGCGATGCGTTCCGAATGACCCCGGAAACTGATAGGCTCGCTGCCTAAGAAGAAAAATTTGCTCCTTGCCGGAAGGAACGACCTTTGAATATTCAGCACCCTCGCCCGACTGTCGCGACGCCAAACGATCTTGACGCCTTCTGGATGCCGTTCACGGCCAACCGGGCGTTCAAGGCGAGGCCGCGCATGCTCGCCGGCGCCAAGGACATGCACTACTTCACCGCCGACGGCCGCAGCATCCTAGACGGTGCCGCCGGCATGTGGTGCAGCAACGCCGGCCATAACCGCGATCCGATCGTTGACGCAATCCAGAAGCAGGCCGCGACCCTCGACTACGCGCCGCCGTTCCAGTTCGGCCATCCGAAAGCCTTCGAGCTTGCCAGCCGCATCGCTGCGCTGGCGCCGAAGGGGCTCGAGCATGTGTTTTTCTGCAACTCCGGTTCGGAAGCGGTCGATACCGCGCTGAAGGTGGCGCTGGCCTATCACAACGGCCGCGGCGAGGCCGGACGCACCCGGCTGATCGGCCGCGAGCGCGGCTATCACGGCGTCGGCTTCGGCGGTATTTCCGTCGGCGGCATGGTCAACAACCGCAAGATGTTCGGCACGTTGCTGACCGGCGTCGATCACCTGCCGACCACCTATGACCGCGAAAAGCAGGCCTTCACCAAGGGCGAGCCGGAATATGGCGCGCATTTCGCCGATGAGCTCGAACGCATCGTCGGCATCCATGGCCCCGGCACCATCGCCGCCGTGATCGTCGAGCCGATGGCTGGCTCCACCGGCGTGCTGGCAACGCCGAAGGGTTATCTGCAAAAGCTCCGCGCGATCTGCGACAAGCACGGCATCCTGCTGATCTTCGACGAAGTTATCACCGGCTATGGCCGCCTCGGCTATGCCTTCGCGGCGGAACGCTACGGCGTGCTGCCGGACATGATCACCTTCGCCAAGGGCGTTACCAACGGCGCCGTGCCGATGGGCGGCGTCCTGATCCGCGACGAGATCCATGATTCCTTCATGAAGGGCCCGGAACACGTCATCGAGCTGTTCCACGGCTACACCTACTCGGCCCATCCGCTGGCCTGCGCGGCCGGTCTCGCCACCCTCGACATCTATCGCGAGGAGGGCCTGTTCGAGCGCGCCCGGGCGATGGAACCGAAATGGGCCGACGCCGTGATGGCGCTGCGCAACGAGCCGAACGTGGTGGACATCCGCACCGTCGGCATCACCGCCGGCATCGATCTCGCGCCCAACAAGGACGGCCCCGGCAAGCGCGGCTTCGAGGCGCTGGACTCGGCGTTCCATGACCACGAGCTGATGATGCGCGTGGCCGGCGATACCCTCTGCCTGACCCCGCCCCTGATCATCTCGGAAAGCCAGGTCGGCGAGATCATGGACAAGATCGCCAAGGTGATCCGCGCGGTCGCCTGACCTCATCCGCCTCTCCCCGCAAGCGGGGAGAGGCGTGCCTTAATTCAATCGGAAAACAACAACTTCGCGCCGAATCAAACTTGATGCTAAGCTCGCTCCGGTTCGGGGTTGGGCAGGCTTCATGATCCGCATTTCGACGATTTTCATCGCCATCTGCATGGTGCTGATCGCAGCGTCGCTTGGCCTGATGCTGTATTCGCTGGCAGGGCTGAGCGTCTCCGAGTCCGCTATCGTCGCGCTGACCGCGCTGACCTTTCTGATCCTCTACAACGCCGTGTCGATGCGCCTGCGCGATCGCACCGATGTCGGCGGCCAGATCGCGGATCTGTCGCGCGGCACCGCGGATCTCGCGCGCCAGGTTGCAGAGTTCGGCCGCCGCATGAGCGCCATCGAGACCCGCCTGTCGGCGATCGACGCGAGCGGGCAGGAGCGCGTTCAGACCGTCGCCAGCGAAATCAGCGAACTGGGATCGCTCGTCAAGCAACTGGCGTCCTCAGTCGCCGCCCATGATGATCTTCTCGCAAACGCCGTCAGCACACTGGCCGAGCAGCAGGCTGCCGAACCGTCGAACATTGCGGCGCCCGAGGCAAATCCAGCGGCGCCGGCAACCAGCGCCAGCACGCCTGCCCCCGCCAAGACGGCTGGCGCACAGCCTGCATCCTCCAACCTCAACAATACCCAGCTTCTCGTGGCGGTGAGAAACGCCATCGAGGCGAACCGCGTCGATCTGTTTCTCCAGCCGATGGTAACGCTGCCCCAGCGCAAGGTGCGGTACTACGAAGCCGTCGCACGTGTGCGCGACGACAAGGACCAGTTGCTGACCGCAAACGATTTCGTCGGCACAGCGGAAGCCGCCGGCCTCATGGGCCAGATCGATCACACCGTGATGCTTCGCTGCGTGCAGGTGCTGCGGCGGCTGATGGTGCGCTCGAAGGACGTCGGCGTGTTCTGCAACGTCTCGGGGACGACGCTGAGCAACCCCTCGGTGTTCGGACAGTGCCTCGACTTTCTTGAAGCCAACCGCATTCTCGCGCCGTCGCTGGTTCTCGAATTCAAGCAGAGCACGTTCCGCCATCTCGGTCCGGTAGAGAGCGAGCATCTGGCAACACTGCAACGGCTCGGCTACGGCTTCTCGATCGACAACGTCACCGACCTGCGGCTCGATCCGCGTGAACTCGCCGACCGCGGCGTCAAGTTCATCAAGGTGCCGGCGGCGATGCTGCTCGACCAGAAGCAACTGTCCTCCGCCGACATTCACGCCGCCGACCTGTCTGATCTGCTCGGACGCTTCGGGATCGATCTCGTGGCCGAGCGGATCGAAGGCGAGCGGGCCGTGGTCGATCTGCTCGATTACGACGTCCGCTTCGGCCAGGGCTTCCTGTTCGCGCCGCCGCGTCCGCTGCGGCCCGAGGGCGCAGCTGCGCCAGCGGAACATGCCGCACCTGCGGCTTCCACGGTTGACGCCCAGGTCCGAAAAGAAGAAAACGCCGACGTCAAGTTCGACGCGAGAGCCGAGGCTCCTCGTGTAACCGGCAACGCCGCGCTGGCACGCCGGGCATCGGCGCAGAAATAACCAAAGTCTCCGCAGAGAAGTGATCTTTTTCCATGAAGCTGCCTGACGCCGCTGCGTTGCGATTCGCCGATCATTTGCGCGACCTCACCACCGGCGTCGACGTCATTCTGAGCGACGTCTGGGGCGTCATTCATGACGGCCTCACCGGTTTTGTCCCCGCCTGCGAAGCGCTGCAAACCTTCCGCAAGCAGGGCGGCACGGTGATCATGATCACCAACGCGCCGCGCCCGGCGGATTCCGTGCAGCGCCAGCTCCGCCGGATGAATATCTCCGACGACACCTATGACGCCATCGTGTCGTCGGGCGATCTCACCCGCAGCTTCGTGGCGTCACACCACCAGCAGGCGGTTTTCCAGATCGGGCCGGAGCGCGACAATCCGGTATTTCGCGGGCTCGACGTGACGTTCACGACCATCGAGAACGCCGACTACGTCACCTGCACCGGCCTGTTCGACGACGAGACCGAAACCGCCGAGGATTATCGCGGCGTGCTCGAACAGGCGCGTGCGCGCAATCTCACCTTCGTCTGCGCCAACCCGGACATCGTGGTCGAGCGCGGCGACCGGCTGATCTATTGCGCCGGCGCCATTGCCGAACTGTACCGCGACATGGGCGGCAAAGTGATCTTCTACGGCAAGCCGCACCGGCCGATCTACGACCGCGCGCTTGAGCTGGCCGCGGAGAAGCGCGGCGCATCGACGCCGCTCGATCGCGTGCTCGCCATCGGCGATTCCGTCCGCACCGATCTCAACGGCGCGAATGGAATGGGACTCGATTGCCTGTTCCTGACCCGCGGCATTCATGCCGTGGACTTCGAAGGGCTTGCTGTCGCCGACGAATTCTCGGTGCGGCGGCTGTTCGGCGACGCCAAGCCGCCGTTCGCGCTGATGCGCGACCTGACGTGGTGAAACCGCACGGGCAAGATCGGATGCCCTGCGGTTCGTGATCTGAGGTGCAGCATGATGAAACTGGCTTTCCCGATCTTTCTGACGGTCGCAGCCGGCGCGAGTATCGTGATCCAGCAGGTCCTCAACACCAACCTGCGGACAGCACTCAGCTCCGCGGTGTGGTCCGGTTTTACGAGCTATTTCGTCGGGCTCATCTGCATGGTGGTTCTCGCCGTTGTGTTGCGCGATCCCGTGCCGCAGATTGTGACGGCCGCGCGGATTCCGTGGTGGGCCTGGAGCGGCGGCCTGTTCGGCGCCATCTTCATCGGGCTCGCGATCGTGCTGATACCCACTCTGGGAGCTGCGACGTTCATCGCCCTCCTCGTCACCGGACAGATGCTGGCATCGGTGACATTCGACCACTTCGGCTGGCTGGGGCTCGCGCAGCGCTCGATCGATCTGCCGCGCCTGATCGGCGTCGCAATGCTGATCGGCGGCGTCGTTCTGATCCGGCGATGACGGGCGAGCCGGCGGATAGCAAAATGCCCGGTGCGAACACCGGGCATTGAAATTCTGCGAATGATGGTGCCGCGGCTTACGCCGGCGCGTGATCCGGGAACACCGCCTCGATCTTGGTCTTCAGGGTCGCGGCGTTGAACGGCTTGACGATGTAGTTGTTCACGCCGGCCTTCTTGGCGGCGATGACGTTTTCCGTCTTCGATTCAGCGGTGATCATGATGAAAGGCGTGGTGGCGAGATTCGGATCGCCGCGCACTTCCTTGAGCAGATCGTATCCGGTCATCGGCTCCATGTTCCAGTCGGAGATCACAAGGCCGTACTTCTTGCCGCGCATCTTGCTGAGCGCAGCTGAGCCATCGCTGGCGTCATCGATGTTTTCGAAGCCGAGTTGCTTGAGCAGATTGCGGATAATGCGGATCATCGTGTTGTAGTCGTCCACAACCAGAACCGGCATCGACAAATCCATGGCCATCGCTGTTTTTCTCCCTCGAACGCAGCAACCGGCGTGCGTTATCAACATTTTGCGGGCAGCTTCTGCCACCCGCAGCCGGGGCGAACCTAGCACCGGCGGCTTAAACAGCCCGTTAATCGGACCACATCGGGATTATCTTAAGTTGCGCCGTTAAGGCCTTATTCAGCAGCTTGACTCCGATGGCACGCCGGGGTCAGGTCCGGCCCGATTTCTTCATTGTCTTCCTACCGGTACCCATGACGACAAGCTTTTCCGTCATTCGCGACGCCACTCCAACCAGCGCAATTGTAAAAGGCGCTGTGGTGGCAATGGGCAACTTCGATGGCGTCCATCTCGGCCATCGGGTGGTGATTTCTGCGGCCATCGATATGGCGCGCAAGCTCGGCAAGCCCGCATATGCGGTGACGTTCGAGCCGCATCCGCGCAGTTTTTTCAGCCCCAACACACCGCAGTTCAGGCTGACCGATGAAGCCGCCAAGCTGCGCCTGCTCGCCGGCACCGGGCTCGACGGCGCGGTAGTGATGACGTTCGATGGCGCCCGCGCCGGCACCATGGCACAGGATTTCATTAACCACGATCTCATCGGCCGGCTCGGAATCAGCGGCATCGCCGTCGGTTACGATTTCCATTTCGGCAAGGGCCGCGCGGGCTCGCCGTCACTGCTCGCCAGCGAGATGCCGAAGCTCGGTGTCGAGGTCCACATCCAGGCTCACGTCGATATTCTGGATCGCCCGGTCTCCTCCAGCGCGATCCGCATGGCGCTGGCTGAAGGACAGGTCACCGAGGCGACTGCGATGCTCGGCGCGCCGTGGTTCATTTCGGGCGAGGTCATTCACGGCGAGAAGCGCGGCCGCGATATGGGCTATCCCACCGCCAACATCCGTCTCGACAAGAACTGCGGCCTCAAGCATGGCATCTATGCCGTGCGGGTCGGGATCGGCGACAAGCGCTTCGACGGTGTCGCCTCCTTCGGCCGCCGTCCGACTTTCGACAACGGCGCGCCGCTGCTGGAAATCTTCCTGTTCGACTTCAAGGGCGACCTTTACGGCCAGAAGCTCGACGTCGCGTTCGTCGGTTTTATCCGCGACGAACTGAAGTTCGACGGGATCGACGCCCTGGTGCGCCAGATGGATGACGACAGCGCAAAGGCCCGCGCCCTGCTCGCCGCGGCTCCGGATGCGTTTCCGAAGCTCGGAATTGTCACGAATTGAGCAGCTTGCGGGCCTTTCCGATGCCCCCCATGCCTGCTATCTAGGCGTCATGTTGGCGCAGCGCACCATAATCGGCATTAGCGGCCCGGCTTCCGTCTGAGCACACGCTCGGCGCAAGACCGGGATCGATTTTCATCGCTGCACATTACGTGCGCGCCAGCGCCATTCGAGCCAAGCCAGAGCATCATGTCCGACAAGCCCCAAAAGTCCGTTGCCCCCAAAGCCGACGGCAACGATTACTCCAGCACTCTTTATCTGCCGCAGACCGAGTTTCCGATGCGTGCGGGCCTGCCCCAGCAGGAACCCAAAATTCTGGCGCGCTGGAACGAGATCGACCTGTACGGGAAGCTCCGCGAGGCCGCGAAGGACCGCGCGAAATTCGTGCTGCATGACGGCCCGCCCTACGCCAACGGCAACATCCATATCGGCCACGCGCTCAACAAGATCCTCAAGGACGTGGTGACCAAGAGCCAGCAGATGCTCGGCTTCGATTCCAACTACGTGCCGGGCTGGGACTGCCACGGCCTGCCGATCGAGTGGAAGATCGAGGAAGAGTACCGCGCCAAGGGCAAGAACAAGGACGCGGTGCCGATCGTCGAATTCCGTCAGGAGTGCCGGGCGTTCGCGCAGAAGTGGGTCGACATCCAGCGCGAGGAATTCAAGCGCCTCGGCGTGGTCGGCGACTGGTCGCATCCGTACATGACGATGACCTTTCCGGCCGAAGCGCAGATCGCGCGCGAACTGATGAAGTTCGCCGCCAACGGCACGCTGTATCGCGGCTCCAAGCCGGTGATGTGGAGCGTGGTCGAGAAGACCGCGCTGGCCGAGGCCGAAATCGAATACGAGGATTATACCTCGGACGCGGTGTGGGTGAAGTTTCCGGTCAACGCCGCGCACGGCCGCCTCGCCAAGGCCTCGGTGGTGATCTGGACCACGACGCCGTGGACGCTGCCCGGCAACCGCGCCATCAGTTTCTCGCCGAAGATCTCCTATGGCCTGTACAAGATCACTGACGCGCCCGCTGACAACTGGGCGAAGACCGGCGATCTCCTGATCCTCGCCGACAAATTGGCGGAAGACGTGTTCAAGCAGGCGCGCGTGACGTCGTACGAGAAGGCCGGCGATGTCTCCGCCGATATTCTCGACGCCATCGAGTGCAGTCATCCGTTAAAGGGTCTTGCCGGAGGCTACGAGTTCACCGTGCCGCTGCTGGCCGGCGATCATGTCACCGACGACACCGGCACCGGCTTCGTGCATACCGCGCCGAGCCATGGCCGCGAGGACTTCGACGTCTGGACCGCCAACGCGCGCGAACTCGAAGCGCGCGGCATCAGTTCGGTCATCCCCTACACCGTCGACGCCGACGGCGCGCTGACCGAACATGCGCCGGGCTTCACCGGCAGGCGCGTTCTGACCGAGAAGGGCGAGAAGGGCGACGCCAACGAGGCTGTCATCAAGGCGCTAATCGAACGCGGCATGCTGCTGGCGCGCTCGCGCCTCAAGCATCAGTATCCGCATTCGTGGCGCTCGAAGAAGCCGGTGATCTATCGCAATACCCCGCAATGGTTCATCGCGATGGACAAGGATATTTCCGACCACGGCAAGGCGAAGCCCGGCGACACGCTGCGCGCCCGCGCTCTGCAGGCGATCAGCGTCACGCGCTGGGTGCCCGAGCAGGGCCAGAACCGCATCACCGGCATGATCGCAGGCCGTCCCGACTGGGTGATCTCGCGCCAGCGCGCCTGGGGCGTGCCCATCGCCGTGTTCGTGCGCGAGAAGGGCGACGGCTCCGCCGAGATCCTGCAGGACGAGGCCGTCAACAAGCGCATCGCGGACGCGTTCGAGAAGGAAGGCGCGGATGCGTGGTACGCAGACGGCGCGCGCGAACGCTTCCTCGGCTCGCACGCCAACGAGGAATGGCAGAAGGTCAACGACATCTGCGACGTCTGGTTCGACTCCGGTTCGACCCACGCCTTCGTGCTGGAAGATCCGGTGCACTTCCCCGGCCTCGCCGGGATCAAGCGCAAGGTCGATGGCGGCAACGACACCGTGATGTATCTCGAAGGCAGCGACCAGCATCGCGGCTGGTTTCATTCGTCGCTGCTGGAAAGCTGCGGCACCCGCGGCCGCGCGCCGTATGACGTGGTGCTGACCCACGGTTTCACGCTCGACGAGAACGGCCGCAAGATGTCGAAGTCACTCGGCAACACCACCGAGCCGCAGAAGGTGATCTCGCAGTCCGGCGCCGACATCCTGCGGCTGTGGGTCTGCGCGACCGACTATGCCGACGATCAGCGCATCGGCCCGGAAATCCTCAAGAACACCATCGAAACCTACCGCAAGCTGCGCAACACCATCCGCTGGATGCTCGGCACGCTGCATCACTTCAAGCGCAGCGACACGGTGTCCTACAGCGAGATGCCGGAATTGGAGCGGCTGATGCTGCATCGCCTGTCCGAGGTCGATGCCATCATTCGCCCGGCCTACGCGAACTTCGACTACAAGACGGTGATCGCGACGCTGGCGAACTTCATGAACACCGAACTGTCGGCGTTCTACTTCGATATCCGCAAGGACATGCTGTACTGCGATCCGCCGTCGTCGGTGAAGCGCAAGGCCGCGCTGACCACCGTGGACATCCTGTGCGACGCGATCCTGAAGTGGCTCGCGCCTGCCATCAGCTTCACCGCCGATGAAGCCTGGACCATGTATCGTCCGGACGCCGAACCGTCGGTGCATCTGACCACGTTCCGCGACGACCTCGACCGCTTCCGCGACGACAGCCTTGCAAAGAAGTGGGAAACCATCCGCGAGGTGCGCCGCGTCGTCACCGGCGCACTGGAAGTCGAGCGCGCCGCCAAGCGCATCGGCTCATCGCTGGAAGCCTCGCCATTGGTCTACGTGTCCGACAAGGCGGTGTTCGCAACGCTGTTCGACGTCGATCTCGCGGAAGTCTGCATTACGTCGAACGCCATGGTCACGAACGAAGATGCTCCTGCGGGTGCATTCACGCTGGGCGATGTCCCGGGCGTGGCCGTCGTCGTCGAAAAGGCCGTTGGCACCAAGTGCGCGCGGTCGTGGAAGATACTTCCCACCGTCGGGAGCGATCCCGAATATCCGGATGTCTCGCCTCGCGATGCGGAAGCGCTGAGAGAGTGGAAGGCGCTGGGAGTCGGTGTGTGAACCCTCTCCTCCGCTCCGGTGTGATCGCCGCCGCCATAGCCCTGGTGCTCGATCAGGCCTCGAAGCTGTGGCTGCTGAACGTGTTCGAACTCGGCCCGCGCGGCACGGTCGCCGTGACGCCGTTCTTCGATCTGGTGCTCGCCTGGAATACCGGCATCAGCTACGGCTGGTTCCAGGATTCGGGTCCGGGGGGTCAGGCCATCCTGCTGGCGATCAAGGCCACGGCGGTGATCGTGCTGGCGGTCTGGATGGCGAAATCCGGCACCCGTCTCGCCGTCGTCGGCCTCGGGCTCATCATCGGCGGGGCCATCGGCAACGCCATCGACCGGCTGGCCTATGGCGCGGTGGTCGATTTCGCGCTGTTTCACGTCCAGATCGGCGGAAAAACCTACAACTGGTACGTGTTTAACCTTGCGGACGTGGCCATCGTTGCCGGAGTTGCCGCCCTCCTGTATGACTCCTTTATAACCCCCGGCGCCGCAAAAAGGCCCTGATAACCGGGGATACGCGTGAGTTATCGGCCAGTTGGCTCGCCACCTGGCCCTCGGCAATCTGGCCTGCGGCGACATGCCCAAGAGGACATGGCCGCGCCGTTTGATAACGGATTTGGACAACGGATCAGGATGAACGCAATGACGGGCGGCATCGGTTCAGGTTTGCATCTCTCATCGCGCCGCGCGACGCGCGCGCTGCGGTTCGCCGCCATCCTGCTTGGCGTCGGTCTGGTGCTGGGCGCCGGCCCGGTTCGCGCGCAGGACGCTGACGAAGAAGATGACGGCAAGACCTTCGAACAAAAGCTGATGGACAACCTGATGAGCGGCCTCGGCGGCAGGAAGCTCGAGGACGGATCCATCGAGTACCGCGAGCGCTCGCCGCTGGTGGTTCCTTCCAAGGTCGATGCTCTGCCTCCGCCCCAGAGCGGAAAGCGGAAGCTGGCCCCGAACTGGCCGAAGGATCCCGATGAAGCCGAGCGCAAGGCCGCTCGCGAAGCCGCCAAGCAAAAGGCGATCAGCCCGGAAGAAGCGCGCCTGCCGCTGATGCCGAGCGAACTCAACAAGCGTGCTCCGCGCAGCAGCAAGTCGGCGGACAACAATGCGCCCGGCGGCAACAATGCGAATGCGCCGCTGATGATGATGCCCTCGGATCTCGGCTACAGCGGCGGCCTGTTCTCCAATGTGTTCGGCAGCAGCTCGAAGACGGAAACCGAGAAGTTCACCACTGAGCCCGAGCGCAGCGAACTCACCCAGCCGCCGACCGGTTACCAGACCCCGTCGCCCAACTTCGCCTATGGCGTCGGCCAGTTGAAGGCTCCGAAGGAAACCTGCGACGCAGCTACCGGCAAATGCGAAAAGCGCTGGGACTGAGCTTGGGCTGAACTTCCTGGCCGCGCCGTCATGGTCGCGGCCAGGTGATCGCGATCCGCCCACCGTTGATTTTTCAGAGGTGTGATCGTTTCAGATCCCGCAGCGTCGCCTCTCGCGGATTTGAATGTTTTCCGGGCGATAAATCTGCGATCCGGTAGAACATGATGATGATTTCCCGCCACCATATCGTCCGGGCTCTCGCTGCGCTCGGCCTTCTGCTCGCGCCGGCCGCCATTCACACCGCGGCGGCGCAGACCGCGCCGCAACGGCCGTCGACCTTCACACTCTCGAACGGCCTCAGCGTCATCGTCATTCCGGATCGCCGCACGCCGGTGGTCACGCAGATGATCTGGTACAAGGTCGGCTCCGCCGACGAGACGCCCGGCAAATCGGGCCTCGCGCATTTCCTCGAGCATCTGATGTTCAAGGGCACCAGCGCGCATCCGGCCGGTGAATTCTCCCAGTTGGTGGCGCGTATCGGCGGCAACGAAAACGCCTTCACCTCTTACGACTACACCGCCTATTACCAGCGCGTCTCGCGCGACAAGCTCGCGGCCATGATGGAATTTGAGGCCGACCGCATGACCGGCCTCGTTCTCAAGGACGAGAACGTGCTGCCCGAACGCGACGTGGTGCTCGAAGAGTACAACATGCGCGTCGGCAACAGTCCCGATGCACGGCTGACCGAACAGATCATGGCGGCGCTGTATCTCAACCATCCCTATGGCCGCCCGGTGATCGGCTGGCATCAGGAGATCGAAAAGCTGAACCGCGAGGACGCGCTCGCGTTCTACAAACGCTTCTACGCGCCCAACAACGCCACCCTCGTCATCGCAGGCGACGTCAGCGCCGACGAGGTCCGCCCCATGATCGAGGCGGCCTATGGCAAGATTCCACCGCAGCCGGCGATCCCGCCGCAGCGGATCAGGCCGCAGGAGCCGGAGCCCGCCGGGCCGCGCACCGTGACACTGGCCGATCCGCGTGTCGAACAGCCAAGTCTGCGCCGTTACTATCTCGTCCCGTCGTCCGTCACCGCAACCCCGGCACAGGGCGCTGCGCTGGAAGTGCTGGCGCAGTTGATGGGCACCGGCAGCAACTCGCTGCTCTATCGCGCGCTGGTGGTCGACAAGCCGCTCGCGGTCAGCGCAGGCTCTTGGTACCAGGGCACGGGCGTCGATCCGACCCAGTTCGGCATTTCCGCCTCGCCAAAACCCGGTGTGGAATTTCCGCAGGTCGAGCAGGCCATCGATGAGGTCATTGCGAAACTGGCGGCCGATCCCGTGCCGGCCGAAGAACTCGAGCGCATCAAGACCCAGATGATCGCTCAGGCGATCTACGCGCAGGACAGCCAGACCACCCTGGCGCGCTGGTACGGCGCCGCCGTCACGGTCGGCCTCAGTGTCGATGACATCAGGGCCTGGCCCGACCGCATTCGCGCCGTCACGGCCGAACAGGTTCGCGACGCTGCGCGGACATGGCTCGAGAAAAAGCGGTCCGTGACCGGCTATCTCATCAAGGATACGAGCGCGACGACCGCCAAGCGCGAGGAGAAACGTTCGTGATCATCACTCGCCGTCACCTGCCCCGTCTCGCCGCAGCCTTTCTCGTCGCCACGTCATCGTTCGCCGCTCTCATGACGCCGGCATCCGCCGCCGCGAAGGTTCAGCGCGTGGTGTCTCCCGGCGGCATCGAGGCCTGGTTCGTCCAGGACGCGACCGTGCCGCTGGTCGCGATGGAATACGCCTTCGCCGGCGGCTCGACGCAGGACCCCGCCGACAAACCCGGCATCGGCGCTTTCACCGCCAACATGCTCGACGAAGGCGCCGCCGATCTCGATTCGAAGACATTTCACGAGCGCCTCGAACGGCGCGCCATCGAGATGAGTTTTTCGGTGACCCGCGACTATCTGCGCGGCTCGATGCGGATGCTCAAGGAAAACAGCGACGAGGCTTTCGGCCTGCTGAAGCTGGCGCTGACAGCCGCGCGCTTCGACAGCGAGCCGCTGGAACGTGTCCGCGCGCAGATGCTGTCCAGTGCACGGCGCGAAACCACCAATCCGGTGTCGATTGCGGGCCGCAAGTTCTGGGAACAGGCCTACGGCAACCATCCCTATGCGCGGCAGCCGAACGGCACGCTCGAAAGTCTCCCCACGATCCAGTCCGCCGACCTGAAGGATTACGCCCAGCGCGTGATCGCGAGAGATACCCTCAAGATCGCCGTGGTCGGTGACATCACGCCGGAGGCGCTCGGCAAGCTGCTCGACGACACGTTCGGCTCCCTGCCCGCCAAGGGCAACCTGACTCCGGTGCCGGAGGTGCAGGCCGCCAAGCCGCCGCTGCATACATCGGCTATCGTGGACGTGCCGCAGACCTCGGTGAATTTCGGCGGACCCGGCATCGCGCGCAACGATCCCGATTTCATGGCCGCCTACATCGTCAACCACATTCTCGGCGGCGGCACGCTGTCGACGCGGCTTTACAAGGAAGTCCGCGAGAAGCGCGGGCTGGTCTATTCGGTGTCGGAATCCCTGATCTGGATGAAGAAGTCGTCGCTGTTTGCAGGCTCCACCGCGACCCGCGCCGACAAGGCGAAGGAGACGCTGGACACCATCACCGCCGAAATCGCGCGCATGGGCAACGACGGCCCGACCCAGACCGAACTGGACGAAGCCAAGTCCTTCCTCAAGGGCTCGCAGATGCTGGCGCTCGACACCTCGTCGAAGTTCGCCACTGCGCTGCTGCAGTATCAGCTCGACGACCTCGGCATCGACTATATCGAGAAGCGCAATGCGCTCGTCGATGCGGTCACGCTGGGGGACACCAGGCGTGTCGCCAAGCGTATCTGGGGTCAGGGACTCTTGAGTGTCAGTGTCGGCCGTGCAGCACAGGCCGCGGCTCCGCCGCAGGCAACAGGCGTTGCGCCGAAGGCGAACTAGAACTGCCTACTTGAACAGCGGCGTGCCCGGCACAAAGGCATCGAACGCGGCCCAGAACTGCTGCCGGTAGCGATCCTGCTCCTGAAGGATTTCATGCTTGGAGCCGGCGATCACCAGATGCGATCCGGCGCGCAGGTGGTAGGCGAATTCCTCGATCGCGGCGGTCGAGACGATGGTGTCGCTGCTCGCGGCCATCATCAGGATCGGCAGCCTGATCTGCGAGGGATAGCTCGCCTCGCGGAATTCGACGATCGCCCGGAACGCGCTGTCGGCCCACGCCACCGTCGGCGACGCGATGCCGAGCGTCGGGTCTTCCTCGAAGATCGCGGCGTTGCGCGCATAGCGTACCGGGTCCGAGGTCAGCGGATTGTTGACGAAACTGTTGGTGCCGGTGAGTTCGCCGTTGCCGCCGGGTACGTAGCGGCCGCCCATGCCGAGCCAGCGGAGCGTGCGCACAAACATCCGCGTCGGTAATTTTGTCGCATAGCCCGGCAGGTCGATCATCGGCGCGGACAGCACGATGCGGTCGAACCAGCGCTTGCCGGCATGCGCCACCCGCAGCAGCACGGCGCCGCCCATCGAATGGGCAAGCGCATAGTAGGGCGGCGGACAGTCCGGCAGCATCACCTGCTTTACGAAGGTTTCGACATCGACCTCGAAATCGGAAAACCTGTGGACGTAGCCCTTGCGGGGATCGCGCAACTGCCGCGACGAATGTCCCTGCCCGCGCCAGTCGATCATCGCCACCGCGAAGCCGCGCTCGCGCAGTTCGCGCACGGTCTCAAAGTATTTCTCGATGCTCTCGGCCCGCCCGGTGAAGACGCAGACGGTGCCCTTGCGGCCAGCCGGCGGCTGCCAGCGGGCAAAGCGCAACTCCGCGCCATCGGGCGTCTTGATTGTGCCGCTGACGACATTGTCGGGAACGGGATTGGCGGGGATGGAAACAAGCGTCATGCGGGGCCGATCAGGCGAAAGGAATCATGAAATTCGGAAAAAGATATTGCGGGCAAAAAGAGGGGGCGGGAACCCTCTTGAACCCCGCAAGGCCCCTCCCATATCAGTTTCGTGCAGGCCAGTTAAGGCTGCACGCAGAACGAAAACCCGGCCCAATGGCGGGTTGTCTGCTCTTTGAAAAAGAGTGGCGCGTTGTGCAAGCGAGACGGTCTTGAGGACATTGCAAGCGCAATGGTCCGTCCCGCCTGAAAAACGCGCTGGTCGCTCACTTTGGAGGACTAACATGCGTACGTTTGACCTGACCCCCTTCTACCGTTCCACCGTCGGCTTTGACCGCCTCTTCTCGCTGCTCGATCAGTCCGCCAGCGAAAGCTCGCCGGGCTATCCGCCCTACAACATCGAGCGCACCGGAGAGAACAATTTCCGGATTTCGGTCGCCGTCTCAGGCTTTTCGCAGAATGAAATCTCGATCGTCGCCAAGGAAAACACCCTGACGATCAAGGGCGAGAAAGCCGCCAACGAGAACAGCCAGTCCAGCGAAGTGCTTTATCGCGGCATCGCGTCGCGCGCCTTCGAGCGCCAGTTCCAGCTTGCCGACTTCGTGCAGGTGAAGAACGCCACGCTCGAGAACGGCCTGCTCCACGTCGATCTCGTCCGCGAGATTCCCGAAGCGAAGAAGCCTCGCCAGATTCCGATCACCACGTCGGCCCCCGCGCCGCAGGTGACCGAGCAGGCCGCGGCCTAACCGTCCGGCTTTATCGAACCTCCCAAACTACAAACGCCCCGGTGCCCCGGGGCGTTTCTTTGCCGCGTCATGGTGAGACGCGACGTTACCGATGCGGAAGGTCACTCCAGCGACTGAACGTCGGGCATCGCCTGCGTCGGCCATAGTTTCAGCGTCGATGGAGCCGGCGTGGAAGCCTGCGGCGCGGCCGCTGCAGCCGCCCCGACCGTCGCTGCTGCCGCAGATTTGTTCTCTGCTGTGGCCGGCTTCGGGGCCGGTGAAGGCTCCGCGGAGGGAGCCGTTGCCTGCTGCGCCGGAGCTGCCGTTTGTGGCGTGGTCGCCGTTCCGGCTGGCGCCGGGGTCCGGCTCGCGGCCTTCGATCCGGGGCGCTGCGCACCCCTCGGGACGGCGTTCGGCGGGCGGGGCACGTTTCGCAGGTCGAGCAGGGCTCCGCGCCGGTTTTCATAGCCCGCATAGGTCGCAGGCGGCGGACCGGGCGGACCATAAACCGCCATCATCCGCTCATCGACGGCCTGAGCCGGAATAAACCGCATGATCTGGCCGGTGCGGGCATCGATAATCAGGCGGCCGTCGTCGCCGTTCCGGTCGATCGCCGCGATGGTATAGATCCAGCCGCGCTGGGTGACCCGGCCAAGCGGCGAGTAACCACTCGAACGCAGGACGGTCACGACCTGCTCAGGTGGCAGCATCGGGCGACCTCCCAATGTCGAGCGCTGATAGCGGGTCGAGGGGATCGCGGCATAAGGGGGTGGTGCATAGGGCCGCTGGGCGTAAGGCCGCTCCTCATAGGAAGGCCGCTCGCTGGGCGGTCTTTCGTAAGCGGGCGGCGGCAGCGGACGGTCTTCGTCCTCCAGAATTCGCGGCATGGAAATATGGATGTCACCCACGATCGGAAAATCGTCGGCGGCGAACGCCGGAGGCACGAAAACCAGTCCGGCTCCCAAGATCGCGCTGGCTGCGGCAGCCCGTCCGATCATCTGTAGTGTTGAAAACGACGTCATCGCCATTGGCCTCCCATTCTGGGTCCCAATCCGTCCCCGGATTCCCAAAAATCCTGGGTCAAACGTGATTTCCGATTTCGGCGGAGCTAGGACCGGATGGCGGCGGCAATGCCTTAATCCAGCTGCGTTTCGCGGGTGGCTGCATGGCCTGCGCAGCGCATCCCAGTGTCCCGAATCCGCGGCTCGCCGCCTTCCGCCGCGCTGCCGTAGCGGGCTGGGGATTCGAAGGACACTGGACGATATTGATTCCAGTGTGGTTTCAGTTCGCAGGTCCACGAACGGAGCGCGCATCAGGGTTTCCGTGGAATTGCGAACCACTACACTGGGAGGACTCTCACGCGCTTGTATGATAGGAAAAAGTTTGGCAATCTCGGCATTAGGACAGGACTACTGTCCCAATTTCCGCGTAATCTCGGCACGGCGTTTGCAGCGCCGGTAATATCAGCAGGCCGCATGGCAGCCGGAAACGGCACGCGCGAACTGCACTTTCTAAAGCGAGGCTCGTGACAGCGCGAGCGGTGGCCCCGAGGACTTCCCGAAGGGTTCCGCGAACGCCGAAGCTGCGGCCAAAATGGGTAAAAATAGACTGCCTCTAAATCCAAAGAGGCGTGAGGATGAGAATGAGCGGGTCAGAGTTCGAGCGGAATCAGATCGAGGTGGATGCGCCGATGGCGGACCCGGCCTTGAAACCGCGCGAGCATAACTGGCGTCCGGAAGCCGCGGGTCTTTACGATCCAGCGCTCGAAAAGGATTCCTGCGGCGTCGGCTTCATTGCCAACATCAAGGGCAAGAAGTCGCATCAGATCGTGTCCGACGCGATCAGCATCCTTTGCAATCTCGAACATCGCGGCGCTGTCGGCGCCGACCCGCGCGCCGGTGACGGCGCGGGCATCCTTGTCCAGATTCCGCACGCCTTCTTCGCACGCAAGGCAAAGGAAGCCGGCTTCACCTTGCCCGGTCCCGGCCAATACGCCGTCGGCCAGATGTTCATGCCGCGCGAGAAGTCCTGGCGCGAAGTCATCAAGGGTATCATCAAGGACAAGATCAAGTCGGAAGGCCTGAAGCTGTTCGGCTGGCGCGAAGTGCCGACCGACAACTCCTCGCTCGGCGTGACCGTGAAGCCCACCGAACCGACCTGCATGCAGGTTTTCATCGGCTGCGGCGACTGCGCCGACGAAGAGGATTTCGAGCGCCGTCTCTACATTCTGCGCAAGGCGATCTCGAACGCGATCTATCAGCGCCGCGAACGCGCGCTGGCCGGTTACTATCCGGTGTCGATCTCGTGCCGCACCGTCGTCTACAAGGGCATGTTCCTCGCCGACCAGCTCGGCAAGTACTATCCCGATCTGCACGAGCCGGATTTCGAATCCGCGCTGGCGCTGGTGCATCAGCGTTTCTCGACCAACACCTTCCCGGCATGGTCGCTGGCGCATCCCTACCGCATGGTCGCGCACAACGGCGAAATCAACACGCTGCGTGGCAACGTCAACTGGATGGCCGCACGTCAGGCCTCGGTCTCCTCCGAGAAGTTCGGCGAGGACATCGAGAAGCTGTGGCCGATCTCCTACGAAGGCCAGTCGGACACCGCCTGCTTCGACAACGCGCTCGAATTCCTCGTGCAGGGCGGCTACTCGCTGTCGCACGCGATGATGATGCTGGTGCCTGAAGCATGGGCCGGCAATCCGCTGATGAGCGAAGAGCGCCGCTCGTTCTACGAATATCACGCCGCGCTGATGGAGCCGTGGGACGGCCCCGCCGCGATCGCCTTCACCGACGGCCGCCAGATCGGCGCGACCCTCGACCGCAACGGCCTGCGTCCGGCGCGCTATCTCGTCACCAAGGACGACCGCATCGTGATGGCGTCCGAAATGGGCGTGCTGAAGATTCCCGAGGACCAGATCATCACCAAGTGGCGCTTGCAGCCCGGCAAGATGCTGCTGGTCGACCTCGAGCAGGGCCGTCTTATCCCCGACGATGAGATCAAGGCGGAGCTTGCCAAGAGCCATCCGTATCGCGAGTGGCTGGACCGCACCCAGATCGTGCTCGAGGAAATGGCGGACGCGCCGGCCAAGGCCGCGCGCTCCAACCTGTCGCTGCTCGATCGCCAGCAGGCGTTCGGTTACTCGCAGGAAGACCTCTCCGTGCTGATGACGCCGATGGCGTCGACCGGTGAAGAAGCCGCGGGCTCGATGGGCACCGACACGCCGCTCTCGGCGCTGTCGAGCAAGCCGAAATCGCTGTTCACCTACTTCAAGCAGAACTTCGCACAGGTTACCAACCCGCCGATCGATCCGATCCGCGAAGAGCTGGTGATGAGCCTCGTCTCCATCATCGGCCCGCGTCCGAACCTGTTCGACATCGAAGGCCTGTCCAAGACCAAGCGCCTCGAAGTGCGCCAGCCGATTTTGACCGACGCGGATCTGGAAAAGATCCGTTCGATCTCCGACGTCGCCGACAATCACTTCAAGTCGCGCGCGCTCGACACCACGTTCCACGCCGGCCTCGGGGCCGCGGGCATGGAGCAGGTGCTGGAAGAGCTGTGCGGCCGTGCTGAAGCCGCGGTGCGCGAAGGCGTCAACATCATCATCCTGTCGGACCGCGCTGCGGGCTCGGATCGCATTCCGATCCCGTCGCTGCTGGCGACTGCCGCCGTGCATCATCACCTGATCCGCACCGGCCTGCGCACTTCGGTCGGTCTCGTGGTCGAATCCGGCGAGCCGCGCGAAGTGCATCACTTCGCGTGCCTTGCAGGTTACGGCGCCGAAGCGATCAATCCGTATCTGGCATTCGAATCCATCATCGCGATGAAGGATCAGTTGCCGGCCAAACTCGACGACAAGGAAATCGTCAAGCGCTACATCAAGTCGATCGGCAAGGGCCTGCTCAAGGTCATGTCGAAGATGGGCATCTCGACCTATCAGTCCTATTGCGGCGCGCAGATTTTCGACGCCGTCGGCCTGAAGGCGGATTTCGTTGCGAAGTATTTCGCCGGCACCCACACCCGTATCGAAGGCGTCGGCCTTGCCGAGATCGCCGAGGAAACCGCACGCCGTCATACCGAGGCATTCGGCGACGCGCAGATCTACAAGACCGCACTCGATGTCGGCGGCGAATATGCCTACCGCTCGCGCGGCGAGGACCATGCCTGGAACGCCGAGACGGTGTCGCTGCTTCAGCATGCGGTTCGCGGCAACTCGCAGGAGCGTTATCGCGCCTATGCAAAGGTGCTGAACGAGCAGTCCGAGAAGCTGCTGACGCTGCGCGGCCTGTTCAAGCTCAAGACCGCCGAGGACGACAAGCGCAAGCCTGTGCCGCTCGACGAAGTCGAGCCCGCCAGTGAGATCGTCAAGCGCTTCGCCACCGGCGCGATGTCGTTCGGCTCGATCTCGCGCGAAGCCCACACCACACTGGCGATCGCGATGAACCGCATCGGCGGCAAGTCCAACACCGGCGAAGGCGGCGAAGAGGCGGATCGCTTCAAGCCGATGGCGAACGGCGACAGCATGCGCTCCGCCATCAAGCAGGTCGCATCGGGACGTTTCGGCGTGACGACGGAATATCTCGTCAACTCCGACATGATGCAGATCAAGATGGCGCAGGGCGCGAAGCCCGGCGAAGGCGGACAGTTGCCCGGCCACAAGGTCGACGCGACCATCGCCCGCGTGCGCCATTCGACCCCGGGCGTCGGCCTGATCTCGCCGCCGCCGCATCACGACATCTACTCGATCGAAGATCTGGCCCAGCTCATCTACGATCTGAAGAACGTCAATCCTGACGGCGCGGTCTCGGTCAAGCTGGTCTCCGAAATCGGCGTCGGCACGGTTGCCGCCGGCGTTGCCAAGGCGCGCGCGGATCATGTCACCATCTCCGGCTTCGAGGGCGGCACGGGCGCATCTCCGCTGACCTCGATCAAGCATGCCGGCTCGCCCTGGGAACTCGGCATCGCCGAAACCCATCAGACTCTTGTGCGCGAACGCCTGCGCAGCCGCATCGTGGTGCAGGTCGACGGCGGCTTCCGCACCGGACGCGACGTTGTGATCGGCGCGCTGCTCGGCGCGGATGAAATGGGCTTCGCCACCGCGCCGCTGATCGCGGCGGGCTGCATCATGATGCGCAAGTGCCATCTCAACACCTGCCCGGTCGGCGTCGCGACACAGGACCCGGTGCTGCGCAAGCGCTTCACCGGCCAGCCCGAGCACGTCATCAACTACTTCTTCTTCGTCGCCGAGGAAGTGCGCGAGATCATGGCGTCCATGGGCTTCCGCACCTTCCAGGAGATGGTCGGCCAGAGCCAGATGCTCGACCAGGCAACCCTGGTGGCGCACTGGAAGGCCAAGGGCCTCGACTTCTCGAAGCTGTTCTTCAAGCAGCCTGCCCTGCCCGACCAGAAGATCTATCACTCCGAGGCGCAGGACCATCATCTGGAGAACGTGCTCGACCGCACCCTGATCAGGGAAGCGCAGGCGGCGATCGACCGCGGCGCTCCGGTGAAGATCGAGGCTGAAATCCACAACACCGACCGCAGCGCAGGCGCGATGCTGTCCGGCGTTGTCGCCAAGACCTATGGCCATACCGGCCTGCCGCTCGACACCATCCATGTCAGCCTCAAGGGTACGGCAGGACAGGCGTTCGGCGCGTGGCTGGCGCGCGGCATCACCTTCGATCTCGAAGGCGAAGGCAACGACTATGTCGGCAAGGGTCTGTCGGGCGGACGCATCATCGTCCGGCCGCCCAAGAACTCCGGCATCGTGCCGGAAGAGTCGATCATCGTCGGCAACACCGTGATGTACGGCGCCATCGAGGGCGAGTGCTACTTCCAGGGCGTCGCCGGCGAACGCTTCGCCGTGCGCAACTCCGGCGCGGTCGCCGTGGTCGAAGGCGCGGGCGATCACTGCTGCGAATACATGACCGGCGGCATCGTCGTGGTGCTCGGCAAGACCGGGCGCAACTTCGCAGCCGGCATGTCCGGCGGCGTGGCTTACGTGATCGACGAGGACGGCACGTTCGAGAAACGCTGCAACATGGCGATGGTCGATCTCGAGCCGGTGCTGTCCGAGGAGATGATCAACCAGAACGCCTTCCATTCGTCCGGCGATCTCGAGGCGCATGGCCGCGTCGACGTGTTCTCCAATCTGCTCGGCGAGGACGTCGAACGGCTGCATGTCCTGATCACGCGGCACGCCAAGCTCACCGGCTCGGCGCGGGCGCAGCACATCCTCGCGAACTGGAAGAAGTATCTTCCGATGTTCCGCAAGGTGATGCCGGTCGAATACCGCCGCGCGTTGAAAGAAATGAAATCGCGCGAGCCGGAAGAGCCGAAAATCGCGATCGGGGCGTAATGTTTGGTGTCCCGTCACCCTGATGTGCGAGCCGCATCGCGGCGAGCCTAAGGGCGGCGGGATGAACAGTCATCCTTCGAGGCGCGCAAGAGCGCGCACCTCAGGATGACGTGAAGTGAGAACTTAGATTCAGGGGCGTCAGAGTCACCATGGGTAAGCCTACAGGTTTTCTTGAGATCGAGCGTCACGACCGCAAGTACGAGCCAGTCGCGGAGCGGGTGAAGGATTTCAGGGAATTCGTCATTCCGCTGAGCGAGAAAGACACGCGCGATCAGGCCGCGCGCTGCATGAATTGCGGCATCCCCTATTGCCATGGCACCGGCTCGGTTCAGCCCGGCACGCCCGGCTGCCCGGTCAATAACCAGATCCCGGACTTCAACGATCTCGTCTACAACGGCAACTGGGAAGAAGCCTCGCGCAACCTGCACTCGACCAACAACTTCCCCGAATTCACCGGGCGCATCTGCCCGGCGCCGTGCGAAGCCTCGTGCACGCTGAACATCGACGACAACCCGGTCACCATCAAGACCATCGAATGCGCCATCGTTGACCGCGCGTGGGACAGCGGCTGGGTCAAGCCGGAAATTTCAGCGACCAAGACCGGCAAGAAGATCGCCGTGGTCGGCTCCGGCCCTGCAGGCCTCGCCGCCGCGCAGCAGCTGGCGCGCGTGGGTCATGAAGTCCACGTGTTCGAGAAGTTCGCCAAGGCCGGCGGACTGCTTCGTTACGGCATTCCCGACTTCAAGATGGAAAAGGGCATCATCGACCGCCGTGTGGCGCAGATGGAAGCCGAGGGCGTGACCTTCCACTACAACACGCCGGTCGGCGGCAATTATGCCGGCGCTGTCGAGCCGCAGGACCTGCTGAAGGTCTATGACGCGGTGGCACTGACCGGCGGCGCGGAAGCCTCGCGCGATCTGCCGATTCCCGGCCGCGACCTCGACGGCATTCACTTCGCGATGGATTTCCTGCCGCAGCAGAACCGACGGGTCAGCAACGAGCCGCTCGGCGATGTCCGCGAAATTCTCGCAGGCGGCAAGGACGTGGTGGTGATCGGCGGCGGCGATACCGGCTCCGATTGCATCGGCACGTCGATCCGCCAGGGCGCGACCTCCGTCACCCAGCTTGAAATCATGCCGGCCCCGCCGGAGCGTGAGAACAAGGGCCTGACCTGGCCGAACTGGCCATTGAAGATGCGCACCTCGTCCAGCCAGGCAGAAGGCGCGGTCCGCGAATACGCCGTGCTGACGCAGAAGTTCTCCGGCCACGATGGCAAGGTCGCGAAACTGCATTGCGTTCGCGTCGACGACAAGTTCCAGCCGGTGCCGGGCACCGAGTTTGAAATCAAGGCCGAACTGGTGCTGCTGGCGATGGGCTTCGTCCATCCGGTGCACGAGGGCCTCCTGAAGAAGCTCGGCGTCGAACTGGACCCGCGCGGCAACGTGCGTGCCTCGACCAATAACTACCAGACCTCGGTCGCGAAGGTGTTCTCCTCGGGCGACATGCGCCGTGGTCAGTCCCTTGTGGTCTGGGCGATCCGCGAAGGCCGCCAGTGCGCCGCCGCGATCGATCAGTTCCTGATGGGATCGACCACGCTGCCGCGCTGAATTGGGATGCGCCGTCACCCCGAGGTGCGAGCCGCATCGCGGCGAGCCTCAGGATGACGAACATCCTGTTTCTGGATCACGTCTCATGACCGCCATCATCTACGTTGCAGCAGCCCTCGCCGAAATCGGGGGCTGTTTTGCATTCTGGGCTTGGCTGCGGCTGGACAAATCCATCTGGTGGCTGGTCCCCGGCGTCATATCGCTGGTGCTGTTCGCTTACTTTCTCACCCTCGTGCCGACCGATGCGGCCGGACGCGCGTATGCAGCGTATGGCGGCGTCTATATCGCCGCATCGCTCCTGTGGTTGTGGGCTGCGGAAGGCGTGCGGCCCGACCGATGGGATATCGCGGGCGCAGCGCTCTGCCTGACCGGCGCTGCCGTCATCCTGTTTGGACCGCGTTCGGTTTAACCACCCAAAACAAAAAAGCCCCGTCCGATGACGGGGCTCTTTCGCTTCGCATCATCCGGCGCTGCTGTTCAGCGCGCCGTTACTCGATGACGCGAATGACACGCCGGGTGCGCGGCTCGACGATCACACGCCGATCATTCACCACCGCATAGTTATACTCGGTGTGGCTCGGCACCGGACGCAGTTCGACATAATCCGGCAGCGGCTCACCAACCACCACACGCTCCTTCACCACGACCGACGGTCCCGGCAACCCTGTGACCGATGAAATCACAGCCGCCGGAATATCGACCGCGGTTCCGACCGCCGCGCCGACAGTTCCGCCAACGGCGCCGCCGACCGGGCCGCCAATGGCTTGACCCGTCGCCGCGCCCTCGCGCGCGCCCTGCTCCGTCGCGGTCTGCGCGAGCGCCATGCCCGGCGTGAGTGCGATTGCCGCGACAGCCATTGCCATACGAATCTTCATGTCATCCTCCTCTTCACGTTGAGAGGCTGACCAACGACCCACGGCTCGGGGTGTTCCGAAAAATGATCCGGGGAACCGGTGAAAACGTAAGCAGGAACCCGGCGTGTATTGAGAGGCTCAGTTTTTCTGAATCCAGAACTGATACATCGTCGCGAAGGTCGAAGGGTTCTCGGCTTCGAATGCCGCCCAGTTGGCGAGATCGGTTGCCGTCCTGTCGTCCGGAAAGCGCCGGAGATAACTGGTCCGCGCCGGCGTCTCGAAGCCGAGAAATGTAAAGCCGATCTCGCGCAGAAAATCCGCGATCTGCGGAATGGAAAACTGGTGCTCCTGCACATGGAACAGCAGGTCGCGGCACTCGCTCATGCTGAAGAAATCGCTGAAGCCTGTAATGTTGTGGAGCGGATCACCCGGCGCGCGGCCGGCGAATTCCGCCCGCAGGCGGCGGACTTCACCGACCGAATAGTCCCTGCCCTGCTGCGCCAGATACGCGCGCGCGGCATTGATGTCGGCGCGCGCCGTCGCACTATAGAGACCGATATGCATCAGCCCGCCAGGACGCACCAGACCGGCAAGCCTGCGCCAGCCCGCCAGTGGATCTTTCAGATGATGCAGCACGCCGCTCGAATCGACGACGTCGAACGTCTTCTCGTTTCCCAGCGCCAGAATATCCGCCTGCGCATAACGCAGATTGGCCAGTCCCAATTCTTTGGTCTTCCGGATCGCGTAGCTAAGGCTACTGAGACTGAGATCGATGGCGAGGATGTCGGCGGATTTGAATTGCAGCGCGCGCTGGATCGCATGTTGCCCGGTGCCGCAACCCGCGACCAGGACATCGAGCGCACGATGTCCGAGCGGCTTGTACGGCACACCGGGAAACCGCATCCCGATATAATGATCGACCGGCAATGGCTGGACTTCCGCGGAGATGCTGCTCCATCGCGGATAGGGATTTTCCTCGTACTGCGCGCGAACCTTTTCCGAGACATCGTCCTCGATCGCGGTCAGCCGCTCGATCCCGGAACGGACCGCCTGTTCGTCGCGCGGATCGATAATCTGCTGGGCAATCAGCGGGGTCACTGAAGCGGGCCAGGATCGCTCGGCAAGCCGTTCGGCGCCGGGAATCGAATGCAGCGGCAGATAGCTTGCAAGAACCGCGAGCCTGATCGGCGCAACCGCTTCATTGCGCGTGATCGCCCCGGTAACCTCATCGCGAAGCCGGCCGAGCTGAACCGTCTCGTCTTCGGTGACGTCGAAGACGTACTCGTTGATTAAGCCCTGTTGGCCGAGCGCCGACGCCAGCGGCAGCCACGCCTCAAAGGCCTCGAACGCGCCTGACGCAATCTCGCTCAGCAATGCGCCGCGGACGGCTGCCAGAACCCGCTCGATTTCAACTATCGTAACAGGCGAGGTGCCGAGCAACGCTTCCAGCAGGCCGTCGCCATGCAACAGTGTGAGATCGTCACGCGTAAATAGCTCGGCCAACCGGGCGGAGCCCTCATGCGATAGCCGCTCGACACAGTGCGCCATCGCCGGACTGCGAAGCAGGATCACTCCCGCCGCAGCCGACAGATCGCGCGGGCGGCACCATGGCTCGCGCAAGGCGCGCACCAGAAGCTGGATGATGTTCGGATCAAGTTTGACCACCGCAGGATCGAGCGAGCGAAGCGCCATCACGAATGTCGACCTGAGCCCTGCGGTGTCGTCCGTCCGCAACCCGTCGGCGGCGATTGTCAAAGCTTCGCTGGAACGTCCGTGAAGCAGCAGCAACGCGGCGAGGTTGTTGTGCGCACCGGGGAAATCCGGACTGATCTCCAGCACCTTGCGATTGTGCACGATCGCTTCATCGTCGCGTCCGCAATCGGACAGGACGCGCGCCAGATTGTAATGCGGCTCGGCGCTACGCTTGTCCGATGCGATCGCTTTTCGCAACAGATCGATGCCGGTGTCGCTGTGACCCAATTGATGCGCAAGCAGACCGAGATAGCCGAGCGCACCGGTGTGACGAGGGTTGGAAGCAAGCACATCGCGATAGTCCGCCTCGGCCTCGCGCAGCCGTCCGGACTGATGATGCGCCATGGCCTGGTGGAACAGGGTTTCTTCGAGCAGGCTGGATGAGCGCGTGACGCCCTTGCCGGATTTTCCTTCAGCCCGGCGTTGTTTTCTGTTCACGATCTCGACCTGACGGAGTGTTCTGGAGCAGCCGCGCGGACCCTACTGCATCGACCGGATGCGATCCAGATGCGGTGATGTTGGGATTACCAGCGTCCGAACAGGCCGCCGAAGCCGAAGCCCTGTGAGCCGATATTGCCCGGAGGCCGAAGGAAACCATCACGGAATCCGTCACGCGGCGGCCCCGAACGTTGACGCTGCTGCGGCGGTGCTGAGGGATTGAACAGTCCCTGGACGACGACCTGCTTCTTGGGCTTCGGCTTCGACGGTGCCGCGGTCCCGTCGGACGGCGCGCTGGCCACCACCGGATCGCTCGGCGGCGCGCTGAGCGCACCGACTTCGCGGCGCGGCCACGAGAAATCGTCCGCACGTCCGGCAGGTGCGGCAAGCGGCTCGCCCTTCACTAGCGTGCGCGCGGCAAGCGCATCGACCGACGCCGGCCGCGTGCCGACGCCGCCAAGCAGTTCGTCGGTGCCGACCTGCGAGGCCACCAGCGGCATCACCGGTCCCATCAATGGACGCGGGCCCGCTTCACCGGGACGAATATTGGAATCCGGCGCGAAGGTTTCGCTCGGCACGGCCAGCGGACCATCGGTGTGGGCGGCAAGCACACGGCGGATTTCGCGTTCGGTATAATGCGCCAGTTTGCGCGCACCGGCCTTGGTGAAGAAAACGCCGTCGGCCGAACGCAGGCGGCGGATCTGGCCCTCGAAGTCCGGGCCCTGTTGCGCGAAGCGCCCGGCATCATCGACGAAGCCGTCCCAGACATCGACATAGGTGATGCCGGCCTTGCCTGCGCCGTCGCGATAGAGCGCATCGAGGAACAGCATGTCCGATGTGGCCTTGGGGCCGCGAACGGCGGGCAGACCGACCCACAGCACCGGCACGCCCTTGGACTTCAGGACCGCGATCATCTCCTCGATCTTCTTGGCGTAGAGTTCGACCCAGCGCTCTTCGCGGAAGTCGTACATGCCGCCAGCCGAGCGTGACTTCTCCGGCGCCATGACCTGGGGCGCGTCATCGTCGTCGGGAGCGACCTCCGTATCAGACGGCTTGTTGTCCGCGGTCTTGTTCTCGGTGTCGGCAGCGGGTTTATCGCTGGCGGGCTTGTCGGCCGGCTTCGCCGCCTCGGCCTCGTTTGGCTTGGCTTCGTTCGGCTTGGCTTCGTTAGGCTTGGCTTCGTTAGGCTTGGCGCGGGAATCCTTCTTCGCGTTCTTCTTGTCCTTGTCGCCCGGCTTCTCGCCCGGCTTGGCGTCGGTCTTCTTCTCGACGACCGGCTCACGAATGGGGATGCGATCGTGCAGGCCGAGCATCACCACGATGACGTCGGGTTTCTCGGTGGCGAGAATTCCCTTCGCCGCCGCGGCCCAGTCCACCGGGTCGCCCTTCGGCTGATACTTGATCAGACCCGAGACGGTCTTGTGCTTGCGGATCACGCCGAGGTCCGGCGTTTCCGACAGCGCATCTTCAAGGCCGTAGGCAAGCCAGTCCGCCATGGCGTCGCCGAGCACCAGCACGTTACGCTCTGCGGGAGCATCGCGCTTGGCGGCCGCGGGCGCACGTGACGAATCCGCCGGGCGCGGCGCCTGTGGCGCGGGGCCGAAACTGTCACCGAAAGGCGAGAAGAAACCGCCGCCGCCGCGCTGCGGAGGGGGAGCTGGCCGCTGCGGGCGGCCGAAGCCGAAATCGAAAAACTGCGCCGAGGCCGGCGCAACAATGCCGAACAGCATGGCGCCCGCGACCGCGAGAACGGTCAGCGGTCCGCGCTCGGTGAACACGCGCAGGAAAGACGTCGGTTTCGGCCTGTTCGGTGTCGACATGGATCTTGGTCGCTCGCGCAGTCGCCGCGGTTGCATATCCGGGCAAATAATACGCCCCAAAACTCCGGCAATGGGTCCATAAACCGGGGTCAGGCCGCATCCGTCAAGTGGGCCCGGAAAATGTCAACTTGAAGGTTACCGCCCGGCACTCGGGGGCCGGGAAACCTGTCCAAAACCAGCAGGTTACCGCCCGCGCAGCCGCTCCAGCACGCCGGACGAGGCGAACCCGTCGGCAGGCGCCCCGATCGAGGCCTGGAAGCTGCGCAGCGCCTTTTTGGTTTCGCCGCCGAGATTGCCGTCAGGCTCGCCGCGATAGAAACCGCGCTGGGCGAGCAACTGCTGCAACTCAAACCGCTCGTCGCGGGACAGCACCCGCTCCTGCCGCGGCCATTCCTGCACGAACGGGGTGCCGCCGCGCAGCCGGTCGGCGAAGTGGCCGATGGCCAGCGCGTAAGCCTCCGACGGATTGTAGCGCATGATGGAGCGGAAATTGCCGAGCATCAGGAATCCCGGACCATCCGCACCGGCCGGCGCGAGCAGAAACGCCTTGTCGGTGGTGCGCGGGAACGGCTTGCCGCCGGCGCGCTTCACGCCGAGATGCTCCCACTGCGCGATGGAATAATTCTTCGCGCGGTCGGCATGCAGATAGTTGAAGCCCTGCGGCACCTCGACCTCATAGCCCCAGGTCTGGCCCGGCACCCAGCCGTCCTTTTTGAACTTCGCCGCCGTCGAGGCGATGATGTCCGGAATATCGTCCACGGTGTTGCGCTTGCCGTCGCCGTCGAAATCCACCGCGAACTTCTTGAACGCGGTCGGCATGAACTGGGTCGCGCCGAACGCGCCGGCCCACGAGCCGCGCATCTGCTGCGGCGTCAGATCGCCGTGATGCAAAATCTCAAGCGCCGCGAGAAACTCGTCCTTGAAATAACCCTGACGGCGGCCGACGCAGGCCAGCGTCGCGGTCGAGTTCAGCACGCTGCGGTCGCCGCCCTGCGTGCCGTAGTTGGACTCGATGCCCCAGATCGCCGCGATGATGTAGCGGTCGACGCCGTAGGCTTTCTCGACCGCCGCGAAGGTCGCCGCGTTCTTCGCCAGAACTTCGCGCCCCTTCGCAATCCGCGCATCGGTAACGAGAATGTCGAGATAATCCCACACCGACTTGGTGAACTCGGGCTGCGAGTCCATCAGGTCCATGATGCGCAGGTCCGGCGACAGGTCCGCCGTGAAGCGCTCGAAGCTTGCCTGCGAGACGCCGCGGCGCGCGGCATCGGGCCACATCCCGGCGATGCAGCGGTCGAAGTTCGCAGCCGAACGGCGGATCGCGTCCGCGGTCATCAGCGGGTGACCCGACGCGCCGTCTTCGCCGCTCCACTCCTTCGGGGCTGAGGCCTGCGCCATGCGGCGCGGCGCGGGCTGCGTCTGACGCGGCGCCTGCGATGGTTGCTGCTGCTGGATCGAGCCGGTGACATCGCTGCTCCACGGGAAGGTGAACCCGCCGCGCCCCGACGCGCTCTGCCCATGGGCCGGACCCGCCAGCATTGACGCCGCGCCGATCACCGACATGGTCAGGACTGCGCCTGCGGCCATCCGCCACGCGCTCTCTTCAGGCTCGATCCGTGCCATCGTATTCCACACCCGCTCAAGACTATCCCGGATACAGGAGGCCCGGACAGGGTTTCCACCCGATTAACAACGCAGCATTTTTTGGCGGCGAGATGACGCGGGCATCTAACCAGCGGGCAAATTCGCCCCTCACCCCAACCCTCTCCCCGCTCGCGGGGAGCTTCGTGCGTCCTTACCTCTCCCCGTTTTACGGGGAGAGGTCGCGAGCGAGAGCGAGCGGGTGAGGGGCGCCTGCGAATGCCCGCCACAAAAAATCCCCAACTCACTCACGCAGCGTTCATCCGTTCACCTTTAGGGAACTCCTTAGCCATCCAGCAGTTTTTCAAGCCTTCAAAACCTGCTACCACCCTTCAAGTCCTTCCCAGCCCCGCCTCCAACGCTTCTCCTGCCTCGAAGAGCCTCATGAAAATCCGCAAAGCCGTGTTTCCCGTCGCCGGTCTTGGCACCCGCTTCCTCCCGGCCACCAAGGCCATGCCCAAGGAAATGCTGACCGTGGTGGACCGCCCGCTGATCCAGCATGTGGTGGACGAGGCGCTGGAAGCGGGCATCGAACACCTCGTGTTCGTCACAGGCCGCAACAAGGGCGTGATCGAGGATCACTTCGACCGGCCCTATGAGCTTGAGGACACGCTGCGCGAGCGCAACAAGCTGAAGGAAATGGACATCCTCGAGCGCGACCAGCCGGAAGCCGGCGCGACCTCGTTCACCCGCCAGCAGGCGCCGCTTGGCCTCGGCCATGCGGTGTGGTGCGCGCGCGACATCATCGGCAACGAGCCGTTCGCCGTGCTGCTGCCGGACGTGCTGGTCAAAAACAAACCCAGCGGCCTGAAGCAGATGATCGACGCGGCCAACGCCGCGGGCGCGGACAAGGCCAACATCATCGCGGTGGAAGAAGTGCCGATGGACCAGGTCCACATGTACGGCGTGGTCGGCGTCGGCAAGAGCAAGGGCGACCTGTTCGAACTCGACGGCATGGTCGAGAAACCGAAGAAAGAGGTCGCGCCGTCGAACCTCTCGATCACCGGGCGCTACATCCTGCAGCCGGAAATCTTCAAGGTGCTGGAGACGCAGGAGCGCGGCGCGGGCGGCGAAATCCAGCTCACCGACGCGATGCTGGGCCTCGCCAAATCACAGCCGTTCTACGGGTTCAAGTTCAAGGGCAAGAGCTACGACTGCGGCTCGAAGTCGGGATTCCTTGCCGCGAACATCGCCTATGCGATGGACCGCGAGGATCTGCGGGATGGATTGCGGGAAGAAATGAAGAAATGGCTTTAACGAATGATCTTAGCGCGATGAACTCGATATTGAGCGCCGTCTCGAATAACCGAAAAAGAACAATGTTTACTCAAAGAGGTTTTTTTAATTTTTGAGCGACACTTGCTTAGGCGCTTATCGTCGGTAACTAAATATTGCGACGGACCTGCGCTACAAATAGCAAATAAGTGATGGTCATCGCACTCTTTGCATTTTGCTGATTTCTCTCGCGCAAACTCTCCGATCACTTTTTGAAACTTTTTCTCATCCACACTTCGCGCCTTACCTACCTGCTCTAGCCGAAGCAAAAGGTTCTTAGCCTTTGTCGATCTTTGGATTTCTTTTCGAAATTTCCCATGCCCGATTAAAATTATGATATTTTTCTTTTGAATATCTTGCCATAAATTTTCATACCACCCAATTTTATCAGCAAGCTTTCCTAACGGAACTACGTCCAAACAAAGCGAAGACATTCCACCCTCAAATCATTTCAAAATTTTTATCTTGTTCGCGAAAGAAAAAATTTCTGTAGTTCAGCGGTGCATTTTTTATGCGACCGCTTGAATCAATATCAATAGTGTGCAGCGAGTTTCCAGTTTTCGTGTTTTCAGCGAACAATATTCCTGCGCTCACCGATTTATCTGAGCTCTTGAACATGGCGTATCGGAAGCGGTCTAATATATAATCGCTATGGGTCTCTATCAAAAATTTAACACCCGATTTTGCCAACTTGAAAAGCAACTCACCAAAAGCGGCTTGGGCACGCGGGTGTAAATGCAGTTCTGGTTGCTGGACAGAAATTAGAGCTCCGTCGGATCGTTTGGTTGTAATGGAGTCTACTAAGATCGGAAGTATTTGAGAAACGCCATAACCAACTTCATCAATCGAAAACTTCTTTCCAGCTTTTTCAATTTCAATTTTGAACGGAGCTTTCGGATCGGACTTATTGTAAAGTCCAACGAACAGCCTATCAAACATTCCGCTTTCGCGACCAAATTGATTTATGTTCTTGATAATTTCACCACTTGGCGAACCTGTTGCTGTCATTAAATAGCGAAGCTTCTCAGGCGCATGACCACCCTTCTCGTCAAACTGCGCCCCTCTAACGCTATAGGCGTGTGCAGGATCTAATCTTACCGGCCCATAGGTGGACACGCGCAAAATAGGCATAGAAAAAAATTTGAGGCTGATGTTCTTTTTCTTTTCGTCTATATCAACGAGTGCCGATGTAATCAGCTTCGTGTACTGAGCTGGGAGACCGTCGATTTCTTTAAATTTTACATAACTTGAGCTCGGGTTGACGTGCTCTCTCAACACCTTGTCTTTTAAAGCTGCCAATTTCTGACGTTTGATTATTTCTTGATCCTTCCGGAGAATTGATTCATCTAGTCGCTGGATAAAGCGAGCCTTGCCTTGGCTCGCAGCTACAATTCGCTCAAGTCGAAACGTGTTTTTTGGTTGCGCGGTAAAAGTCGCCAAGCGAATTCCGAAATCGACGGTGCCCTTTTTATGTTGCTTCCTATAAAAATAACCAATCGTCACCTGCGTGTCTTTTATGTACGGAGACAGAATATCGCGCGTCGATGAAAACCGTGATTTCCCTCTAAGCAAACTAAAGTTGTTAGAAAAATCGTTTTCCAACAAATGTTGCACTAAATACATAATGCTCGTTTTACCCGAACTATTGTCGCCGACAACAAAAGTCACATCGCTAAGTGAGAAATCCAGCCGACGAAATCCTCTAAAATTTTTGGCCACGAAATTCAGTTCAAAGTCTGATTTCTGAGCTGACATCAAATTTTCCAAAAATTGGTAGATCGAAATGTTGCAATAGTATTGTTTTAATACTCGGCAATAAGCAGCTTGACAATTTTCTTCTCTAGGCATATATTCCCATCACTTCATTCAATGAGGGGCGCTTCTAGAGGCGATCCTGAAGTGGAATGAAGCGCGGCGCCCGCGCGCGTGGTTCGCAGCCACACGTCCGGGAGGCTGGGGTCACCGTCCGGGCCAACTACGTGGCTCTGCCGTTCGCCGGCTGGACGCGGCGAGGACGAAGGCGGCGAAAGCCGGCCGGATCAGGGGTCGAGTAACCTCCCCCATCCTCACCCGGAAGTACGGTCCCCTCGCCCAAAGACGCCGCAGCGGATGTTTGCCGCAGCCCTTGCTGCGGCGAGAATCCGCGCGTTGCGTATTGCGCAGGCGCAGGTCTCGCTCACGCGCAACGTCGATGGAGCGCCGCAAGGCGATGCGCTCTTTTGTTCGCGGCCTTCGCAAGCGGCGAACGATCGGGCGACGACAACCATGTTGCGCCTGGCGGCGCTCCATCTCCTCTCATTCTACCGAGGGGCAAACTCAAAGCTCACCTCGCGCTTTTTGCGCGGGAACGATTGGCGTGGGCGCGGGAATTTTTGAGGTGGCTATTTGAAAATCGAATCGGAAGCACGTCATTGGTCGCTGAGCGCACCCGCATATCCAATGTCATAGCCGGGCCCGATTGCCGAGGCACAGTGCCCAATCCATCGAGATCACCGCGACAAGCCCGGTGATGACAAACTGTGAACGGCGCGAGATGTCGCTTCACACTCAGTTGTCGTCCCCGAGAGAGAACAGGAAGCGCACACGCCGGGAACGGGTTAGACAAAACGCGTACCGATGCGTTGGTGCCGCAGCCAGAAACCGGCAAAAGAGGCTGCGTCCATCATCCCCGTTGCGGCCGGTTGTCACCCGGCGCATGCAGGGGGCAACGCGCAGGCCTGCGGACGGTTCACGTTTTTGTGTGGAATTTTGCCGTAACGACGGGGTCTTATCCGCGTATCTACCGCACAGGCGCAAAACGCCGCCAGTTCTCATGAGGTCACCATGGATCGCATCCAGTTCCGCCGCACCGCCCTCGCCCTCACCGCCGCCGGCGTGCTGGCGCTCGGCTGGTTCACCGTGCCCTCGCGCGCCGCCGAGGAAGCCTTCATCATTCCGCCGCCGAGCGCCGACATCGCGCCCGCCGAGGGCCTGAAGACGTTCGTGCTCGCGGGCGGCTGCTTCTGGGGCGTGCAGGGCGTGTATCAGCACACCAGGGGCGTCACCAACGCGGTGTCGGGCTATGCGGGCGGCAAGGCCTCGACCGCGAATTACGAGGCGACCACGCGCGGCAACACCGGCCACGCCGAGGCCGTGCAGATCACCTACAATCCGAAAGAGGTGTCGCTCGGCAAGCTGCTGCAGATCTATTTCTCGGTGGTGCACGATCCGACCCAGCTCAACCGCCAGGGCCCCGACACCGGCACGCAGTATCGCTCCACCGTGTTCACCTCGGACCCGGCCGAGCGCAAGCTGGTGCAGGATTACATCGCGCAGCTCAACGGCGCGAAGGTCTACAAGAAACCGATCGCGACCACACTCGAGCCATTGCAGGGTTTCTATCCGGCGGAAGATTATCATCAGGACTACCTGACGCTGCACCCCAACCAGCCCTATATTGTGTTCAACGATTTGCCGAAGATCGAGAACCTGAAAAAGATCTTCGCCGAGAACTATCGCGAGAAGCCGGCGCTGGTGCGCGAGGCCAAGGCGACGAACTAAACGCGACGAACCAAAGCCGCGGCACGCCATCGTTCGGGCGAGCGGCATTTGAGAATAAAGACCGAAGCGGCGGACCGGACCGGTTCGCCGCTTTGATGTGATCAACACCGACGAAAGGAGCTAGCGAAGTGACCGACATCAAGACGACAACCGGCTCCGGCACTGTGCAGAAGTCCGAGAGCGAGTGGCGCAAGGAGCTGACGCCGATGCAGTACGCCGTGCTGCGCGAGAAGGCGACGGAGCGCCCGTTCACCGGCGAATACGACCATTCGTTCGATCCGGGCACGTATGTGTGCGCCGGTTGCGGACAGCCGCTGTTCGAGTCCGATGACAAGTTCGATTCCGGCTGCGGCTGGCCGGCGTTCTCGGCGCCCGCCGCCGAGAGCAGCATCGCGGAAGAGCGCGATGTCTCGCACGGCATGGTCCGCACCGAAGTGCTGTGCGCGAAGTGCGACGGCCATCTCGGCCACGTCTTCCCCGACGGACCGGGACCGACGGGATTGCGCTATTGCATCAACTCCGCGGCATTGAAGCTCGAGCCCAAATAAACCTCGCGTTAACGCGCCCCTTCCTCAGAGAAAAAATAAATCCGCGCGGCTTGTCTCAGGCCGCGCGGCTCCTATCTCTGCGGTCCGTTCGCGTTGCGAACGGTAAAAACGCCAACAAGAAACGCGTCCAAAGAACTTCTGTATTCAAGGAATGCCCATGTCCACCAGATCGCGCCAGACCGTGCTGGCACTCGGCCTTGCAGGCCTTCTCGTCGACGCTGTCGCGTCCCATCCCGCCTTCGCCATCAACAAGGTCACGCTGTTCAAGGTCGTCTCGCCGCAGAACGAAATCGTGATCGGCCTCACCAAGGCAGAACTCGCGCAAATGAAAGGCAGGACGCCCGAGGTCGTTGAAACAGCGCTGCGCGGCGCGGGCACGCTTCAGGTCTGGCAATATGGCGTCCGCCGCGGCGTCAGCGGCGTGCCGGAGCACGCGCCGGTTCGCAAGATCGAGATTTCCGCCGATCCCGCCACCCACATCGAGCACTACACCTCGTCGCTCAAGGTTGTGTCGATCACCGATGAAATCATGACGGAAGCGATCCAGTAGCGCCGTCTGCCGGCCCCTCATGATCCGGCTTTTGCTGGTGAAAATCCGGCAAAAGCGCGCTCTGCAAAATGTTCAAGCCGCCATGCGAACCCGCGCCCCCTGCGGCGCGGATTTCATCATCCAGTAATTCATTGAAATTCAAGAGATTATTCGGCCCCGCCCGCGGGCCCGCCATGCCATTCATCATAGGCCGCATGACGGGTCGCAATTGGCGAAAAAAGGCCTATATTAGAGTTTCTTCTGGAATGAATGACTCTAGGCCGCGCGGCTCTCCCGATGGACCCGCCTCCGGCCATCCGTTTCCATCGAATCCCAATCGAGAAGGCCGAGATCATGGCTGCGTTCAATTACAACACCGAAGCCGAACTCTTTCCTGCGGCGATCCGCAAGAAAAAGCGCGCCGGCTTTGCTTACCGCCGGTTTCCGACCGCAGCCGAGGCCGTGCAGTTCGCGATCGAACAGCTTCCCGCAGACAGCCTGAACGGGGCGTACCTCCAGGTGGACGAGGCCCGCTTCGACCAGAGCGGCATCCGCACGCTGTACGAGAGCGAATTGTTTCCGCTCGAGCGCAACCGGCCGGAGCCGGTGGCCGCGCCTGAGGACGAGAAGCAGTCCGCAACGGGCTGATCCCGCGCCGCCGCTTTAACGCTCCATCGTTACAACGTGACGACATCGGCGCATTCAGGCTTACCTTTGCGCGCATGATCCGATCCGAAAACCGGTTCCCGCTTTTCGGGGTCATGCGCCTCTCGGCTGCCTGTCCATCCAGCGCTTGAGGATCCGCATGTTGCGCATATTGGCGCGGAACATGACGTCGAACGCGTCGCCGGCGAACGGCACCAGGCCCACCACACCGTCCAGCGCGACATTGCCGAGCATCCGCGCCACCACATGCTTCGGCGCACCGAGCGCCCTCGCCTCGCGCACGATCCACAATGAGATCGCGGTGGTGAGAAGATCGCCGACCACCGGAACCAGACCGATCAGGCCGTCGATGCCGTAGCGGATGTTGGTGCCCGGCAGCACGAAGGCGACATCGAGCAGCTTCGACAATGCATCGATCCGCGCGAAACGCTGCTCGCGCGTGAGCGGGCCGAACGAGATGCCGCCGAGCGCGCCGCTCAGGTTCTGAAAATCGACGCCGGGGCCGAACGGCCCCGATGCGCCGAAGCCGCCGGGATGAACTTCATTGCCATCCTGATCGATGATCGGCGGACGCGTCCGGGGGCCACTGCGGCGGGAGGCCGTGCGGTCGAAGATGTCGTCGGTCATTCTGGCGCTCGTCATTGTTGGTGGCACCCCGTTTAGCACAGGCCTGCGCGGCGTTCGCACAGGCAGCAGCCCTACATAGGAACGCGCGATTGCGGCGCAAGTTGCGGCAAGATAGCGCGGCCTGAAAGGAACTGTGCGCCGGAGCGCGCCACCAACTATGAATCGCCGGGCGCGCGGGGGCTTTTCGCCTGAACGGACGGGCCGGGCCGCCGACGATCGCCGCTGCCGGCGCGGCCGTTCGCGGCGCGATAGATTTCAAGGCTTAAATGGGCCTGAGCACGCCGCCGTTGCGCGTCCTGTCCGGCGCGCAGGGTGTTGGCCAGTCCCTGCGGCAGGGCGTCGGGATCTTTGGATGACATTGAATCCTCCGGATGGTGTTTGCGCAGGCATCAGAAGCGGATCGTACGGCACGTCACGCGACGGTATTGCGACCTCCTCGTAAACAGGGGTCATTATCTGATGCCGGGAATCAGCATCGCCACGCGCGCGCGATAGCGGCGGTATTCGTCGCCGAACAGGGCGACCAGATCGCGCTCTTCGAGATAGATGCCGACGAAGATGTAGGCCGTGGTGACGGCTGCGAACAGCAGATGTCCCGCGGTCATGGTCGGCGTCGACCAGAACGCAATGATGAAGCCGAGATAGATCGGATGCCGGATCAGGCGGTAGAGTCCCGGCGTCTTGAACTTCATCGGCGCGACCACGCGTCCGGCGAAGTGGCTGACCACCTGCGTCAGGCCGAACAGCTCGAAATGGCTGATCAGGAACGAGCTGTAGAGAACGATCAGCCAGCCGAGCATCATGCCGCCGATGGCGAGGTTGGCCAGCAGCGGGGTCTCGATGTCCCAGACGATGGCCGGGATCGGCCGCCACTGCCAGAACAGCAGCGCCAGCGCGAGGCTCGCCAGCAACACATAGGTGCTGCGCTCGATCACCGGCGAGGCGAACCGCGCGAACAGCCGCTTGAAGCCCTGCCGCGCCATGCCGCTGTGCTGGACGGCGAACAGCGTCAGCAATGCGAGATTGATGCAGACGGCAGTCAGCGCAGAGGTCTCGGCGCCGGTGTCGATCGTCTTCGGCACCATGAGGCCCGAGACGAAACCGATGGCATAGAGAAACGTGCCGAAGAAAATCAGGTAGGACAGGCCGCCGTAACACAGCGCCAGTGTCCTTCCGACGAAATTGGCGAATGCCTTGTGGGAGCCCTGCTCCCGTTCGATGGCCGTCGACATGGTGTTGCTCCTCCTGAAAATGTCCAGTCCTGAAATCGGCCCCTGTCTCGCTCAGCCCGCACCTCGCATTTACCCATGGCCGCCCGTGAGCGTGTGTGAGGTAGCTCACAGTTCCCGGCCCGGCCTTCATCACTGCGCCGTGAGCGTTTCGCGCGAGCGATGCGAGCCGCGCGCATCGTGCCGCCGCGTTCACCAGACACCGATCCGCTCCAGCCGCTGCAAAACGATCTGCCGCATCCGGGCGTTGACGCGATCAAGCTCCTCGCGCGGCGCGGTGCGGCTCGGCTCCTTGAGCTGGCACACCATGTCGGGTCCCTGGCAGCGCCGCGCGCGGCGGCAACGCTTCACGGGACAGTCGAGCCAGTTCTCGCAAGCATCCGACAGCTTGCGCATCATGTTTTCGATGCCTGCGTCGGACAGAAGATAGGCGCGCGTCTCCTCGGAGAATTCGGGAAACGCCTCCTGCGCATCGCCGCCCTCCTTCGTCTCTTTCGCCGCCTGTGGTCTCGTCTTTTGCATGTGGATCCCTTTCGTGTGAGCAGATGTGCTTGCGGGCACGCGTGAGCGTTTTCCCGCGCGAAAACGCGGATGTCCGATCAGCGATGTCGTCAGACCGTGAACCTCTCCTGGAAAGAGAGGGAGGAGGAGCGCCGAAAGACGCGCCTTCAATTCAAGTGCGCGGCCGGCATCGTGTCGCCACGAGAGGCTGACCGCGAAACGCCTTTCGACGCTCCGCCGCGGCGATTTCTGTCCTCGGGACCGCACTTCCGGGTGAGGATGGGGGAGAAACTCGACCCCTGATCCGGCCGGCTTTCGCCGCCTTCGTCCTCACCGCGTCCAGCCGGCGAACGGCAGAGCCCCATAGTGAGCCCGGACGGTGACCCGAGGCCTCCCGGGAGCGGAGAAGGACGTCCCTTCTCGCGCGCGCAGGCGCCGCATCCCGCCCCGCGCTATCAAGCGTCCCTGGCAACGCCCCTCAAGTGAGGCGGGATTGATAGGAATATAATCCAATTAATTTGTATAGTCAAGCCACACGCCCCGGTTGCATAGCAAATGCCGGGCTTTATGTTGGAACCGGGTAGATCAGGGGACTGCAATGAACTTGGATGTGTTTCTCGCAAAGGTACGCGCAAGCAAGCAATTCAACTACTTCTATCATTTTACGGATAAAGCAAATTTAGCTTCGATACGGGAACGGGGAATCCTATCTACGAGTGAACTAAGGCGACTAGGAATTTTCGATAAAGTCCGAACAGGCGGCGACGCAAATAGCCTCCAGAGCGACATTCAAACAGGGACGGACAAATATGTCTGTCTTTGTTTTACAAATAATCACCCCATGTCTTTCAGAGCATCCGAACGAGGCATCGATCCGGTCTATCTTTCGATAAATCCCGAGATCATCAAGTTGCCGGGGGTGATGATTACCAACGCCGCTTCAAATCAGGGTGGCGTTGTCAAACAAGCTGCGGAAATAGCTTTGGACGAACTTCATTTGGATCCCATCTATAGTTGGATCGATTGGACACACCATCCCGAAGCACGCGATCACAGGATTTTGGCAGAAAAGTACGAAGTGCTAGTCCCAAAAAACGTAGCGGTTGGTTACATTGTTGCTGGCTTATAACTTTATTCAGAGCGAAAAATGGCCCAACGTCCAGTATTTGTACCTTCAACCTCTGGCTCTATTTTGGTGGAAGAAGTACCAATTCGTTTCGATTGGCATCCCGGCCTGGCTCCGTCGCAAAAAAAGAAGAATGTGATTGAATTGCATCATGCTGCAATGGAGCAAGGACTTACGCCCCTACTGGAGATATCAAGTAGATCAGAGTTAGAAGCTGGACAGAAACTGAGCGCCTTTTACCTTAAAATTCGGATCGAAGGTAGACAGACAACAGTCGAATGCGCTTATCAAGGCAGCAAAGTATTTGAGCATGGGGGCCCATATACCGATCTCTATTGGGTTGAAAGCCGCGAAGCAAAGAGAGACGAGCGGTTAAAAACTTCTGGCAAACTGATTGGATTCGAATTTGAAGGTGATAAGTACCCCATTTCTCCAACAACGGTCTTCTATGACTGGCTTTATTTCAAAGCGCTTTATCCTCATAGAGACTGGTTGAGAAGATTGCAGCAATGTGCTGGATTTACAGACATAGAATTTAATCCTGCAAGATCACTAAATTGCCAAGCGCGATCGTGTGCAGCATTCATATCTCTTCAAAAGAGAGAACTACTCGATGATGCGATGTCATCTTTTCAAAAATTCAGATCATTGATGCAAGCGTCCATGATTTAAAGCGCCAAGTCCGCCTCCTCACATCGCCACCTTGATCTCGATCCCCTCTCCGACCCCGCTCGCTGCGCCTTCGACAGCATCGGGCTTCTGCCAGTCGCCCTCGAATGAATATCTTTTCGGGCGCGCGGGCGCTTTCAGCTTGAACACATAGGTCGGGCCGTCGCCGATGGTCACCGCCAGCGTGCGGTTGTCCGTCGCGCGATAAATCTCTACGCTGGACGTGGCCTGCATGCGGCCGTTCGTGAGCGTCCAGTCCGGCACATCGTAGGGCGACGACCTGCGCGTTTCCTTGTCGCTGCGCAGCTCCATCACGATCGCCTTGTCCTTGCCGGGTGCGGCGACGCCCGGCGGCAGGCGGATCTGCGCGCTGAGCGACATCGCGCTCTGATTGCTGGTGTCGATATAGTCGCTGGTGCGGACCATCTCGAAGATGACGCAGCCCGCGATCAGCGCCGCGATGCCGCCGAGCGTGATGAGAAAGAAGCGTTTGCGCTTCGCGATGTCCTCGCCGTAGCCCTTCGACATCCGATAGCCGAAGACCCCGCCGCCGATCAGCCCGAGCGGCGCGCCGACAATGGCGCCGAAGATCGCCGACGAGCCTTCCATATGGCGGACGCCGAACAGCGGGCCGAGTTCGGCGAGGATCACCGATCCGGCGACCATGCCGATGATGCTCCACAAAGCGACGATCAGAAACGTCATGCCTCACCCGCCCCGGGACTTTCAAGCCGGAGCAGACTACACCACGCGCGGGACTTTCCGCCACGCGGCGATCCTCGCGTCAAATGGCGATATGCGGAATTCGTGCGGATAACTGGCGCGTCACGCCACGCGTTTCGGCTTTTCCAGTCCCGGCAGCGGCTTGGCTTCTTCCGCCTCGGCCTGATCCGGGTCAGCGTGATCCGGGTCAGCCTGGCGGATGCTGTAGCCCTGCTCGAGCACGCGCTCGGGCTTGCCGGTCTCGTCCTGAATCAGCGCATCGACCACGAGCCCGGCATCGTCGGCATAGTGCCAGACATCGTTCTGCGTCGGCAGCGCGCGGCTGACCTGAACGTCATCCACAAACAGCGCATAGGACATGGGTTGCTCCTTCGACGCGCCGCCCTGAGAACCGGGTCCACAACGGCCGTCACGTCACAGGACAATCAACGCGGAAGCCGCGCGCAGGGTTCCTGCATCCGAAGTGCGCCTGTTCAGTTCAGCACCATCGCGAACATGAACAGGATCGCCAGCCCGGCGAAGGCATAGCGAAGCGGACGGTCTTCCGCGATCTTCTCGATCAATTTCATGTTTCAGGCCCCGTCGGAAAAAAAGACAAAACCGAGGCAGCGAAATTGTTCCCGCACTCGTGACACGATTTGAGCAACCATCCGGCTATGGTCGCGTTATCGTTCCTGTCGAAGACAAGGAGTCGGTATCATGAGGAAAGCAGTATTGATCGCGGCTGCGGTCGCCACGCTTGGCGTTACGCTGGCGGCTGCGCCCGCCGAGGCCCGCTACTATCATCGCGGCGGCTGGGGCTGGGGTCCGGGCATTGGCCTCGGCCTCGCTGCCGGCGTACTTGCCGCCGGGGCCTATGGCGCCTACGGACCGTATGGCTACGGACCGGGATACTATGACTATTACGGTCCGCGTTATGTCTATGGGCCGGGGCCATATGCGTATTATGGACCGCGCTACTATTACGGCGGGCCGCGCTACTACCGGTCCCGCTACTATCGTTACTATTAATGCAAAAGCCCGGAGCGAACCTCCGGGCTTTCGCTGTCAGGCGCGCCCAGACAGTTTGGCGCGATAGACCTCTGCGCCCTCCTCGTCGTTCACGACGATGGCATAACCTTTTTGCGCCAGCGACGGCCGCTCGCGCAGCAGTCGGCCCGCCATTTCTTCGGCGACCTCGCTGGCCTGCACCGCGTCGTCCAGATCCTGGTTGCCCTTGTCGGCAACGCTCTTGCCATCCGCCAGATTGAAATGAAATCGCATCAGACTGTCTCGCTGCTGTGAGTTGTCCGCCTTGCGCCGAACGAAAAAGCCCCGCCATCGGCCAACGCCTTTGACGGGGCTCTTCGTGCCTGCATCCCTTTCGAGGTGCCTGCACTTGCAGGGTTAAACGCGCGGGCGCGAGTCCGTTCCGTTCCCGTTCATTTTACTTGCGGCAACGTGCCTTCCGCCGCACGGCCCGGGAACTATCTCAAGGCTGGCCGGTTGGTGATGCGGTCAGATAAGGATTGAGATCATGAAAAAGATTGCAGTTGCACTGGCGGCGGTCGCGACCGTTGCCGTGATGTCGGCTCCCGCTGCCGAAGCCCGCGGCGGACGTAACGCTGCCGCGATCGGATTCGGCCTTGCCGCCGGCGCGCTTGTTGCCGGCGCCGCAGCCGCCAATTCCGGTTACTACGGCGGTGGTTATGGCTACTACGGCGGCGGACCGGCCTATTACGACTCGTATGCTTACGGCGGTCCGGTTTATGTCGAGCCGGTGTACGGCCCGGCTTACTATCGCCAGCGCGCCTATCAGCGAAACAACAGCAACAACCCGAATCCGGTGGATATGAATCCCTACAATCCCTGGTAACGGCGCGTTGCGTTGAGACGAAAAGCCCGGAGCATGCTCCGGGCTTTTTGTTGTGCGGGTTTCTCTCATACCGCCGCGCCGTTATGCGCACGACGCATTAAGTGTGTTGGACGCAAGCATTGGACCCGCGAATTGTTCTCTTGACTGCGCAGGAACAAAAAGAGAACATGCGCGCCACTCATCAATACGGAACATCGCTATGTTGGATCGCCTCGCCTCCGGCCCGCCGCCGGAATCCGAGCGGCTGGATGCTGCCGCCGATCAAGCCATCGCAGCCTGCGGCGGCGACATGCGCTCGACGATCCGCGCGCTGATCCTGGCCAACGAGTTTCTGGAGTACGAGCTCTGCGAGATGTTCAAGGCGGTGACCAACGGACCCGGGAAGTTTTCCGGCGACCGCGCCGACTGGTTCGATTGACGACGCCGGTAGACGAGCGCCGGACCTTCCGGCCCGGCGCGATCAATGCTGCCCGCTGGTCTCAACGGTCATGCGCAGGCATGCGCTACTTCTTGCCGCCCTTGCTCTGCTGATAGCTCGAGCCGCCGCCCTTCGGCGTGTTCTTGTCCGCCTTCGGCTTTTTCTTTTCCTTGTTGCCCTTGTCCTTGCCTTTGGCCATCGCGTCCTCCTGTTGCCGTCCGCCGCAAAGTGGCGATCCACGTCGCGGGCGACGCGATCAGCCTAGCAGGTTGTTGATGAGGCGCGCCGGAAAAGATGCCGCGGGAGCATCAACGATGCTTGAGAGGCCGGGAGCGGATCAGGCCGACTTGCGCAGCGCAGGCTCGGCCTCGAGCGGCGTCGCGTCGAACACCGCGTAGCCGTTCTTGCCGTCCTTCTTGGCGGTGTAGAGCGCCCGGTCGGCCGCGGCCAGGAGACGCTCGGCCTGCAATCCGATCTCGGGCCGCCACTGCGCGACGCCGATCGACGCCGACAGCGCCAGCGGCGCGCCGTTCCACTGCACCGTCTCGCCCTGGCAGGCTTCCAGCACATGGCGGGCGACCATCGCCCCCTCGCGCAGCGTGGTTGCAGGCAGCACCACGCAGAATTCGTCGCCGCCCATCCGGGCCAGCAGATCGCCGGTGCGCAGCCGGCTGCATGCCGCGCGGGTGAACAGCCGCAGGCATTCGTCGCCGGCGGCATGGCCATGGCCGTCGTTGATATCCTTGAAGCCGTCGAGATCGATCATCAGCAGCGCGAACACCTCGCCGCTGCGGCCGGAGCGCACGCATTCCTCGTCGAGCCGCGCCAGCAACTGGCGGCGGTTCGCCGCGCCGGTGAGATCGTCGAACAGCGCGAGATCCGCGACCTCGGCGCGCAGCCGGTCGATGGTCATCAGCAGGAAGCCGAAATTCCACATCATCGACAGGAACACCAGCCCGAGGATGAGCATCGCCTGAAACTGGTTGAAATCGATCAGCGACACCGGGCCGCCGACATGCAGCAGCGCCGCGATGGAGCGCACGACATACACCCCGAACATCAGGATCGCGATATAGCCCGACATCCGCGCACCGGGATAAGCGGTGCCGTTCTTGCGGGAAAACAGCAGCGGCAGCGTCATCATGATCGGCACGGCCTGGCTTGCCGAGTAGATCAGGATGCGCATCACCATGTTGTCCTGCCAGACGAAGTACGCCAGGCCGAAGAAATTGAACGCGACGATCGCAAACGTGAAGCGCCACGACACCGGCACGCCGTAGAAGCGCCGGATGCCCATCGAGGCGAGGCAGACCGCCAGAACCAGAATGGAGCCGCCGATCAGCAGCGGAATCAGCAGAAGCAGCCTGGATTCCGGATCGATAAAACCGCGCGTCATCGCCACCGCGGCGCCGAGTGCGGCGACCAGCGCGCCCGCGGTCCAGAACCGCGCGGCATCGTGATTGGGATAGCTGCGGACGACGTAGACCCACACCGTCCCGATCGCGACGAAGTTGACGACGAAAACGATCCAGAGGGTCGGGACACTCAGCATGAACGGGTCCAGGGTGCGCGGTGACCCGCGTCTTGTGCCCTGTCCCTCTGATCGATCACTGCCCGATGCATGAACCCGCTCCTCAATCCCGCAAATGCAGGATCCGCCTCCCCCGAAGCCGGATGCATCCTTGCAGGGGCGGCCTTAACGGAGTCTGACCTGTGCCGGATAAACCGCGCCGTGGTTGTGAATTGATGAACAATGCGGCCGCGCGCCCAAAATGAAAGCCAATCCCGCACGCGCGCAGCCGTTTGCGAAAGCAAAACGAAAGACTTTTGCTTGCTGTTAACCCTGCGCATGCGGCCGTCATCCACAGGAAAAAAGCGGGCGCGATGTCACCAAGTCGGCACAATGCTGAAAAACAGGCGACAAATTTCAGCGAATCGGTTCGGATTGGAATCGAGGCTGCGCACTGGCCTATCGCCGAGCATGCCTCGTGACGTTGACGTCAACTCGAACCCATGAGGATGCCATGGCGAAGAAAGCCAAGAAGGCGAAGAAGGCAGCGAAGAAGACAGTTAAGAAGGCCAAGAAGGCCAAGAAGAAGTAGTTTTATTTATTTGAAGTGGCTCGGGCGGAGTCGCTTCGCCCGAGCTTCTGATGTCCGGGCGGCTCGCAAATCATCCGTCCCACTGAAGCCGCGCCATCAGCGCCCGGCACCTCTCCCTCTCTTCCAGATCTCTCTCTTTCCAGAGATCCCCCGCTTCTCCGGCGGCGCTTGAATCCCCCACCCGATCCCGATAAGACAGCCCCGCGCTCATCGCGCCGTAAGCGTCTCACGTCAGGCAACGCATTCAACTGAGGCCGACCGGTCCGGAGGAATGCCATGACCCGCAGGACGCCTGCATCACCGTCATCGCCCGACTTTCGCGATCGGCCGGCTGTTTCCAAAGAGTGATCTGATGACAACGCTTTCCCAACCGCCAACGCGCGGCAAATTGCCCGCGCGCTATGCATCGATTGTCATGCCGCTGGTGCTGTCGGTGCTGATGACCTTCGTGGTCTCGGCGATTTCGACGCTGAAAAGCCTCGGTCCGACGCCCGCCTTCCTCGACACATGGCCCGCCGCCTGGGCGATCTCGTGGGTGGTCGCGTTCCCGACCCTGCTCGTGGTGCTGCCGCTGGTGCGGCGGATCGTGGCACTGGTGGTGGCACCGCCGCCATCGAACTAACCTGCCAATAAAAGGCGGCCCTCGCGCCGCCTTTTCCGTCATTCAAACCGTTTCCGCAAACGAGGCCGCCATGCCGGCCGCGGTCATGCGCCGCAACACTTAGGCATTGACCTAACTTTCGACATCGCTATAGTTAGCCACATGACTAACCAACAGAACCGCCTCAACGATACGTTTCACGCGCTCGCCGATCCGACCCGGCGTGCGGTGCTGGCAAAGCTGACATCCGGCCCCGCCACTGTCAGCGATCTCGCGCAGCCGTTCAGCATGGCGCTGCCGACATTCCTCCAGCATCTCAAGGTGCTGGAGGAATGCGGCCTGGTCCGGTCGAAAAAGGTCGGACGGGTACGGACCTGCCAGCTCAAACCAAGGCCGCTCGAAGAGGCGCAGGACTGGCTCGGCGCGCAGCGCACGCTCTGGACCAGACGGCTCGACCAGCTCGACGACTACCTGAGACACCTCAACGCCACGGAGAACCGAAAGTGACTGCGTACAAAATCGACCCAAAACTCGATCTCGTCCTCGAACGGGTGATCGACGTGCCGCCCGAACTGGTCTGGAAGGTCTGGACCGAGCCGAAGCATTTGATGCCATGGTTCACCCCCAAGCCGTGGCAAACCGTGGACTGCGAAATCGACCTGCGCCCGGGCGGCATCTTCCGCACCGTGATGCGTTCGCCCGAAGGCAAGGACATGGACAACGCCGGCTGCTATCTCGAGGTCGTGCAGAACCGCAAGCTGGTGTTCACCGATGCCCTGTTGCCCGGCTACCGCCCGCGCGACGGCGGATTCTTCACCGCCTTCGTGACCATGGAGCCGGTGAAGGGCGGCACGAAATACACCGCCATCGCCATGCACAAGGATGAAGCCGGCCGCAAGACCCACGAGGACATGGGCTTCCACAGCGGCTGGAACACCGCGCTCGATCAGCTTGTCGCTTACGCCAAGACGATCTGAACACCGCGCAGGAACGCCGCGCGTCAAGAAAGGGCAGCATGCGTGCTGCCCTTTCTCTTTCCTGCTCTTGCATCCAGGACTGCAAGTCCCTCGTAAGGATGACGCGCGCGCGTGAACCGCGTCACATTCAAGAACCGAAACAGGACGTAGTCTCCGCCCGTCGCCACACCTGACAGGAGCGCCGGATATGACAGCCCTGTTGACCGCAATCGCGCTTTGGCTTTCCGCCAACTTCAGCCTGCCTGCATTGAGCGAGCCGCCGAAAGTCGAACTCGTCTCCCAGGCGAAAATCATGGCCATCCGCTACCAGGCTTTCAGCGTGGAGCGGCGCCGTGACATCAATGCCATGCCGCCTGTGTCAGACCCGCGCGACACTGTCGCCATCTACGACGACAGCAGCCGCACCATCTATCTTCCGCTGTCATGGACCGGCGGCACGGCGGCCGACCTGTCGGTGCTGGTGCACGAGATGGTGCATCACCTTCAGAACATCGGCGGCATCAAGTACGAATGTCCGGCGGCGCGGGAGCAGCTTGCCTACCGCGCGCAGGACAAATGGCTCGGCCTGTTCGGGCAGGATCTCGAGCATACGTTCGATATCGACCAGTTCACGCTGAAGGTCAGCACGTCCTGTGGGTTCTAGACAGCAGCGGTCACCGCCCCGCGAGGCGGTCGGCGAAATAGGCGATGGTCTTGCGATAGATCGTCGCCCTGTTCCACTCGCGCATCGCCTCGAAATTCGCCGAGCCTTCGTGATAATCGGCGCCTCCGCGGAAGCCCGCGGTCTTGAGCAGGTTCGCCGTTGAAGCCAGCACATCCGGAACGCTGTGACGCAGATCGACATGGCCGTTGCCGTCGAAGTCGACGCCGTACTTGATGTAGGACGACGGCAGGAACTGGGTCTGGCCGAGTTCGCCGGCATAGGCGCCGATCAGATCGCGCAGCGGCAGATCGCCGCGCTGGACGATCTTCAGCGCCGCCAGAAGTTCGCCCTGAAACAGCTCGGTGCGGCGGCAGTCATGCGCCAAGGTGGTCAGTGTGCGGATCACCGGCATCTTGCCGATGTCGCCCTTGCCGAAATCGGATTCCAGTCCCCAGATCGCGACCACGATTTCCGGCGGCACGCCGAACCGCTGCTCGATGCGCGACAGCAGCGCGGCATGACGCTGCAGCATCGCCTTGCCGGTGTTGATGCGCCCCGGTCCGACGCGGGTCGAGACATATTGCTCGAAGGTCTTGTTAAAGGTGCCGCGCTGGCGGCGATCGAACGACAGCACCGCCGGGTCCTGCGTCACGCCCGCGAACGCCTGGGAGATGACGCTCTGCGAAATCCCCGCCGCCGCTGCCTCCTGCGACATCGCCGAGACAAAAGTATTGAAGTCGCCGCCACAGCGGGCGGCGTGTGCAGGAGCTGAGAGGGAGAGTGCGGCGGCAATCACGGCGAGGCGAAGTCTGAGCATCATGAACTCCGTTTCAGTATGAGCGCGAGTCTACACATCAAGGCCGGGCTTGTCCCGGCTCTCCACGCCTTAACTTTCACTGCTTTTGAACGACACGCGGGACGCGGACGCCCGCCTACTTCGGCACCGCCTTCAAAAACGCCCGCAGCACCGCGACGGAATTCTCCGACGCCAGCTTCTCGAAGGTCTGCATCTCGTTCTCGCCTGCGCCCCCGCCGGCGAGATCCGACAGCGAGCGGAACGCCAGAAACGGCACGGCATTGGTCGCCGCCACATGGGCGACGGCGGCGCTTTCCATGTCCAGCACCTGCGCCTTGAAGGTGTCGAACGCCCAGGTGCGAAACGCGGCATTGTCGACAAAGGCTGAGCCCGACACGCCGTTGCCGCCGACCACCACTTTCGGCGGATGAACGAGACAGGCGGCCTCGATGCAGCGCTTGAGTTCGACGTGAGAGGTGGCCGTGCGCGCGATCTCGAACAGTTTGGCGTCCACCGGAATCCAGAACTGCCGCTCGGGCTTGTCCACCCCGTCGCGCGGCACCTTGACGCCGCGCGCGAAAATCATCCCGTAATTGGGAAACTCCTGCTTCGACCACGACGGCAGTTGAAAGCCCTGCGGCGTCTCGCGCGCCAGAATGGTTTCGAGATACTGGCCCCACTGCTGCGACACCACGACGTCGCCGATGTTGAGCGAGGGATCGACGCCTCCGGCGATGCCGGAAAACAGGATGGCGCGCAGATTGAACCGGTCGATCGCCATCTGCGCCGTCATCGCGGCATTCACCATCGAGACGCCGGACAACACGAGCACCACATCGTGCCCCTCGACGCGGCCGGTGACGAAATCGACGCCCTTTTCCTTGTGCGAGACCGGCTGCTCCACCACGGCAAGCAGCGCCTGCCATTCCGGCTCGAAGGCCGAGAACAGCGCAATGCGCGGCGCGGTGTCGATCGGCTGGCTGGCCGCGCGGGCAGAAACAGGCATGAGGGCGAGAAGCGAGATCAGAAGCAGGCGCAGGACAGGCATCGGGCTACCGCATTGATGACAACGATCCGACATTATCCAAGATGCGCGCGCTCTGCTACGCTTCACACAGATTTGCTGCGCCGATATGCGGCGCGCGACACAATCGCGCTCACAAACGAATCTAAATTAAAAGCCGCGCTGTTTCATCTCGCCCGTGCTTGAAAAATCCCGGAGAAGCCACGTGTCCCATCCCGCTCTCGTTCCGAATGCTGTCGCCGTGATCACCGGCGGCGCCTCCGGCATCGGCCTTGCCGCCGCCAGTCATTTCGCAAAACTTGGCCTGAAGGTCTGCATCGCCGATCACGACGACGAGAAGCTGGCGCGCGCAGCGGAGCTGCTGACCTATGTCGCGCCCGGCGGCAGCGACAGCATCATGTCGCTGGCGGTCGATGTCAGCCATCGCGCGGACATCGAGAAGCTGGAAGCCGCCGTGCTCGGGCGGTTCGGCGGCACCGATGTGCTGATGAACAATGCCGGCATCCAGCCGGGCAGCGCGATGTTCGGACCGCTCGATGCATGGCAGCGCGTGCTCGGCGTGAACCTGTGGGGCATCGTCAACGGCACGCAGGTGTTCGCGCCCGGCATGATCGCGCGCAGGCGGCCGGGCCTGATCATCAACACCGGCTCGAAACAGGGCATCACCACGCCGCCGGGCGATCCGGCCTACAATGTCGCGAAAGCCGGCGTGAAGGCGTTCACCGAGGCGTTGCAGCACGAACTGCGCAACACGCCCGATTGCCGGATCAGCGCGCATCTGCTGATCCCCGGCTTCGTCTTCACCGGGCTGACCGCGCGCGGGCGCACCGAGAAGCCCGCGGGCGCTTGGACCGCAGAGCAGACGGTGGACTTCATGATCGAGAGTCTCGCGCGCGGCGATTTCTACATTCTCTGCCCCGACAACGACGTGCCGCGCGCGCTCGACGAGAAACGGATTCTCTGGGCCGCCGGCGATATCACCGAGAACCGGCCGCCGCTGTCGCGCTGGCATCCGGATTATGCGGAGGCGTTCAAGCGTTTCGTGGACGGCGGGAAGTAAAAAACGCATGCGCTCAGCATGCGGCTACCCGTCATCCAGAGGTGCGAGCACCGCAGGCAAATTTATGCAGCCTGCGTAAACTTGGCTGCGCGAGCCTCGAAGGATGACGGATCATGACATGCCGTCGCCCTTCGAGGCCTCCGCTTCGCTTCGGCACCTCAGGGTGACGGCGCGTTGTGCTCCAGGTCAGCGCTTAAGCGTTGCCGATGAAAATGCCGGCCGCGAGCACCAGCGCGCCGCCGAGCACCACCTGAAACGCCGCGCGCAGGAACGGCGTTTCCATATAGCGGTTCTGAATCCACGCGATCGCCCACAACTCGCAGAACACGACGATCCCCGCGATCGCCGTCGCGGTCCAGAATTGCGGAATGAGATACGGCAGGGCGTGGCCGAGACCGCCCACCGTGGTCATCAGCCCCGACGCGAGGCCCCGTTTCAGCGGCGATCCGCGCCCGGAGATGACGCCATCATCATGCGCGGCTTCGGTGAATCCCATCGAGATGCCGGCGCCCACCGACGCCGCGAGGCCGACGGTGAATGTCGTCGATGTCGATTGCGTCGCGAACGCTGTGGCGAAGATCGGCGCCAGCGTCGACACCGAACCGTCCATCAGGCCCGCGAGGCCCGGCTGCACCCATGTCAGCACGAACTGGCGACGCGCCTTGGCGTCTTCCTCGCCGCGCGCGCCGCCCGTCAGCGTGGTGACCTGAAGCTCTTCTGCGCGATGCTCGTGCTGACGCTCGGCGGCGGCGAGATCGCCGAGCAGCTTGCGCGTGTCGGGATCGGTCGAGGCCTGCGCCGCGCGGACATAGAAGTTCGCGGCATCGTCCTCCATCCGCTCGGCCTCGGCGCGGATGCGCTCGAGGCCAAGATTTTCCACCAGCCAGGTCGGCCGGCGCGAATAGTAACCGGCCACATGCTCGCGCCTGATCAGCGGGATCACCTTGCCGAAACGCTTCTTGAAACGGTCGATCAGAAGCTGGCGATGGCCGTCTTCCTCCGCCGCCATCTCGTCGAACATCGCCGCCGTCGCCGGATACTGCGACCGCAACTGTTCGGCATAGGTCGCGTAGATCCGCGCATCGTCCTCTTCCGACGAGATGGCGAGCGCCAGCACTTCGGCCTCGGAGAGATCGCTGAACTGCCGCCGCGCGGCAAAGCCCTGAAACATGGGGTAAACTCACTTTAGAATAATTCTAAAGTGAGTTTTAGCGGGGTTTGACGTGGGAGGCAATGGTCGTGGCGATTGGCTGCCAAGCAAAATTCGCGCGTCTATACGCGCAGTCTGACATTCTCACGCGATGGAGCGCTATGCTGAGTGCCGAACCGATCGTCCCGCTCCTCCCTCAGCTTTTGAAGGTTTTCCGTGCTGACGATGACTCGAACATTGCGGCTCTCGGACGAAGCCGCAACCGCCATTACGGTGCGCGTTTTCATGCCGGTGCAGGAAGATGGCGATTGGTCATGCGCCTTCTCGATCGGCTGGCCCGAGCAAACATTAAAGCGCAAAATATTCGGCATCGACGCCATCCAGTCCCTGGAGCTGGCGCTGCGCATGATCGGCACCGAGTTATATGCGAGTGAGTATCACAAGGCCGGACGGCTGATATGGCTCAGGCCCGGCGCGGGCTATGGCTTTCCCGTACCCAACATCATACGTGACACGTTGATTGGGGAAGATCGGGATTACTTGTAAACCAAAACGGCGAACCTTTCGGTCCGCCGTTTTGTTTCGAAGCGCACGCGCTCCGGCGGCGCGGCCGTCAGGCCGCCTTGCGCTCGTGCTTGCCTTCGCGAATTTCCTCGATGATCTTTTTCGAGAACGCTTCGAGATCGCCCGGATTGCGCGAGGTGATGACGCCCTGATCGGTCACGACTTCGCTGTCTTCCCACTTTGCGCCGGCATTGATCACGTCGGTCTTGATTGAATTATAAGACGTCATCTTGCGGCCCTTGGCGATGCCGGTCTCGATCAGCAGCCACGGCGCATGGCACACGGCGGCGACCGTCTTGCCGGAATCGTAAAACGCCTTGATCAGCGCCAGCGCGTCCTTGTTGACGCGCAACAGATCGGGATTGATCTGCCCGCCGGGCAGCACGATGGCGTCGTAATCGTCGGCCTTCGCGCCCGAGAGCGGCTTGTCGACCTTCACCGGGCGGCCCCAGTCCTTCTTGTCCCAGCCTTTGATCTCGCCGCTTTCCGGCGAGACGATATCGACCTGCGCGCCCGCGGCTTTCAGCCTGTCGCGCGGAACTTCGAGTTCCGATTGCTCGAAACCATTGGTGGCGAGAATGAGGATTTTCTTGCCGTTGAGCTCTCCGGCCATGCCTGTCTCCTTTGAAGTGTGTGGATCGGAGACAACGGGGAAAGGCGAAGATGGTTGCGTGCGTGCGCGTCGCGCCGGGCGTGTGCCCTGACAACGATGTGCCCCGCGCGCTGGACGAAACGCGCATCCTCGGGGCCACCGACGACACCGTGGAGAATCGGGCTCGGTTATCGCGGTGGCTAAGGATTGGGAGGGAAGATTTAAAGAGTGGGTGGTGAATTAAGCTAGCGCCCGATTGCCGTGCCAAACTCTTTGAATAGACCAGAACAATCCCAACGCCGATCTATGTTTACGTTCCAGCCGCCACCGCGGGACGCCAGCAGCTTTCTTATTTCGCTATCTATAATTGTTAATTCAGAAACAGATCGCTCAAAACCGGTCGCATACACTTCAACCACACCTCCGCGTGCCGGCTCAGTCGATTGGAGCAGAGCCATATTCTGATCGTGAAAATGAAAACCTAGAAATACGATTCGTTTTGCCTCGGAAACCCACTCGGACATTTGGGAAAGAATTTGTTCGTCTTCAATCTGTTCATTGAAGGTGCGTATCTGATTTGACGCTTCAATCAACGTGCGAGTTTGTATCTTTTCGCCAAAACCAACACGCAGTCCGGCTTGCCAAGACAGAGAGCCAACGGTTCCGTATGGATGTATTATTGGCAGCTTGTTCAATAAATAAGCTGCATCGTCAGTACTGATCGCGAATAATTTCTGAAGAGCCAGCCACAAAAATTGTTCCACACACCGATCATAGTTGAAGTTAATTATTTTTGTATTTTGAAAAATGTCATCGAGTCCGCTGTCACGGCGCACTCCGTTCTGCAAAACGAACATAAAAGGTTGAAGCCAAGAATTTAGAACTTTCGCTTTATCTTTGAACTCGAGTATCGAATTCCTGTGATCAATAAAAACAGCACTATCGCGCTCTGCTTCGAGAATTGCTTTTACAATGCCGAGCTTGGCGCAAACTTTTATTTTATCGTTGCCGGAATGCGCATTTAGGTAGCTGTCTATTGATCTGCTAAAAACAACACCATCAGCGACCTTCCATCCTGCTTGGAGATACTCATTGACGTTTATTTTCTCATGGCTGGCAATTGCTCTGAGTGCTTCCATGATTTCGTAATCGCCAGACTCTTGTTCGTAGCCACCTAGTTTGAATTTAATGTTTATTTTTTCGCCAATCTCGCGGCTAAGTTTTTCGCCTAGTGGCATTCCGATATCGAAGCCAGCGCCAGCACCTATGATAAATAATGTTTTTGAGCGGATCATTGAGAATCATCCAATGAAAAGGAATGGAGAATTTAAACATAAACAAACGGCGGCCTTTCGGCCGCCGTTTTCATTTCAACAAATCAAATTTCGCTCAGTTATCCAAGAAGCTCCGCAGCTTCCTTGACCGGCTCGGATGCTTCAGCTTGCGCAGCGCCTTCGCTTCGATCTGACGGATGCGTTCGCGGGTGACCGAGAACTGCTGGCCGACTTCTTCCAGCGTGTGGTCGGTGTTCATGCCGATGCCGAAGCGCATGCGCAGCACGCGTTCCTCGCGCGGCGTCAGCGACGCCAGCACGCGCGTCGTGGTCTCGCGCAGATTGCTCTGGATCGCCGCGTCGATCGGCAGCACCGCGTTCTTGTCCTCGATGAAATCGCCGAGATGTGAATCCTCCTCGTCGCCCACCGGGGTTTCGAGTGACAGCGGCTCCTTGGCGATCTTGAGAACCTTGCGCACCTTCTCCAGCGGCATGCCGAGCTTTTCGGCGAGTTCTTCCGGGGTCGGCTCGCGGCCGATCTCGTTCAGCATCTGGCGCGAGGTGCGCACGATCTTGTTGATCGTCTCGATCATGTGCACCGGAATGCGGATGGTGCGCGCCTGGTCGGCGATCGAGCGGGTGATGGCCTGACGGATCCACCACGTCGCGTAGGTCGAGAACTTGTAGCCGCGGCGGTATTCGAATTTGTCGACCGCCTTCATCAGGCCGATGTTGCCTTCCTGAATGAGATCGAGGAACTGCAGGCCGCGGTTGGTGTATTTCTTGGCGATGGAAATCACGAGGCGGAGGTTCGCCTCGACCATTTCCTTCTTGGCCTGACGGGCTTCGCGCTCGCCCTTCTGCACGCCGTGCACGATCTTGCGGAATTCGCCGATCTCGAGGCCGGTGAGGCCCGCAAGCTGCTGGATCTCGTGGCGCAGTTCCTTGATGCGGTCCTTCTCCACCGCGACGAAATTCTTCCAGCCCTTGGCGGCCAGTTTCGAGACGCGGTTGAGCCAGCGCGGATCGAGCTCCGAGCCCTGATAGTTGCGCAGGAAGTCCTCGCGGCCGACGCCATGGCTGTCGCCGAGGCGGAACAGGCGGCCCTCGAACGACACCAGCTTCTTGTTGATGTCGTAAAGCTGCTCGACCAGCGAATCGATGCGCGCCTGGTTGAGCCGCAGCGACTTCACCTCGACGACGATCTCGTCCTTCAGCTTCTTGTACTTGCGCTCCTGCGCCGGCGAGAGCGTCTCGTTCTGAAGCTGGTTCTGGATGTCCTGCTCCTGAAGACGCCGCAGCTTCTTGTACTCGGAGGCGATCTTGTCGAAGGTCTCGACCACCTTCGGCTTCAGCTCGGCCTCGATGGCCGCGAGCGACATCTGGTTCTCGAACTCGTCGTCCTCGTCCATGTCCGCTTCGGCGGCGGCTTCGCTGGGGTCCTTCGCGGCGGCGTCGCCAGCGGGCGCGGGACGGAACGGCGTCGGCGACGGCGGCGCGGCCGGCGCGGCGGCAGCCTGCGCGGCGGCAATCACCTGCACGGTGCCGTCGGCATTGATGATGGCGTTGGTCGGCTGACCGTCAGGACCCGTGGGGCCCGCGATCATCGCCGGGTTCATGTTGTTCTTGGCGTCGGGACCGGCGTAGGTCGCTTCGAGATCGATGATGTCGCGAAGGAAGATCTTTCCTTCGTTGAGTTCGTCGCGCCAGATGATGATGGCCTGAAAGGTCAGCGGGCTTTCGCAGAGCCCCGCGATCATCGCCTCGCGGCCGGCCTCGATGCGCTTGGCGATGGCGATTTCGCCCTCGCGCGACAGCAGCTCGACGGTGCCCATTTCGCGCAGGTACATGCGCACGGGATCGTCGGTGCGCTCGCCCGGCTCGGACTTCTTGGTTTCGGTGACGGCCTTGGAGGTGACCTCGACGAGTTCGTTATCGGTCTCGTCGTCGGCCTCTTCCTGCTTCTCCTCGTCCTCGTCGGCGGCGTCGTCGGACTCGGATACGTTGATGCCCATGTCGGAGAGCATCGCCATGATGTCTTCGATCTGTTCGGGCGAGGTGGTGTCGGACGGGAGCACTTCGTTGAGCTGATCGAAGGTCACGAAGCCGCGCTTCTTGGCCTGCTTGATCATCTTCTTGACGGCGGCATCGGACAGATCGAGCAACGGCGACGGAGCGTCCGCGCCATCTTTCTCAGGAGTGTCAGCGGCCTTCTGATCCTTGTCTTTGTCCTTGATCGCTGCTGTCTTTGCCTTGATGGCCATTCACTGCTCCTGAAACGCGCTCACGACGTAGGCCCACGGCCTGCGTTGAATTTCACACCGCATTGATGCGGAAAGGGCGGCGCTTTTGAGGGCACCACCCGGGCCGAAGATGTAGGTATGGCCGAAGGCCGTTAAGCTACGATTAACCCTGTTTTTGCGGGTAAAAACCCGGTTTGGCGAGTCTTTTTAAGGCCTTGGCGCCGACATAAAACCCCGGCGGAGGCCTTGCCGCATCATTTTCGTCACACGCTGCGCTGGAACCGGCCGGAAGATTCGCCGAAACCCTCAATCAGCGCGTCAAGGCCGTCCACGTCAGCAAGCCGGGCTTTCACATCGCGCAGCCAAGCCTCATTGGACTCGCTGCTGTCCTGCCCCAGTGCCTGCTCGGCATCCTTGAGTTCTCTAAGTAAGGAGTGGGATTGGCGATGCAAGACAACAAGTTGATGCCAGGTCGAAAGAACATCCTCTGCCGCAGCGCCGGCCTGCGTCCCCCAGACGCTCTTGGTGGTCAGTGCCCGCTCAACCCTTTGAATCTGCTCATCATATCCGTTCGCCGTGAGCCAGGTCCGGATTCGGGTCCGTTCGGTCTCCAGATCGTTGGTCGGCCCATAATTCGCAAAGGCCGTCACGATCCCGGCGCGCAGCTTGTGGGCCTCAGGATGGGCCAGCTCCAGGGCGGTGATTTCCTCCAGATGGTCGTGCAGCAGCCAGGGGTGGTTGAGCAGCGATTGCAGGATCAGGGCCTCCCGCCGGGAGATGGAACTGCGCTGGCCGCGCATGATTGAGGAACCCGCCAGTTGGGGGCTCGCGACCTGATAGGGCGACCGGTTGATGGTGCGCGGGCCTGTGGATAGCCCGCCCCGCGCGTCGCTCCGTCCGGCCCCGCCGGGCGCAAACGGCGGGCGCTGCTGAAAACGCCGCCCTGATTCGCCGCCGAAGCCGCCCTGATTGGGGCCCCGGAAACCGCCGCGCGCGCCGCCTTGATACCCGCCCTGATAGTTTCCTTGCGGGGCGAACGCGTTGCGCAGCCGCTCGGAAAAATCCTGCTTGTAATAACGCCGCACCACCTCGTCGCGGATGCCGTTGGTCAGTTCGTTGATACGCGCTTCCAGCGCCGCGCGGCGCTCTGGCGTGGCGAAGCTGCCGCCTTCGATCTCGCGCGACCACACGATGTCCGCCAGCGGCTTGGCCTGCGCGATCACTTCCTCGATCGCACCGCGCCCGCCGGAGCGCGCGAGATCGTCAGGGTCCTGTCCTTCCGGTAGCAGCGCGACACGCAGGCTTTTTCCCGGCTTGAGATGCGGCAGCGCCAGATCCGCCGCGCGGAATGCCGCGCGCTGTCCGGCGCCGTCGCCGTCGAAACACAGGATCGGTTCATCCGCCATCTTCCAGAGCAGCGCGAGCTGGTTCTCGGTCAGCGCGGTGCCGAGCGGGGCGACCGCTCCGGGAAAGCCGGTGGTGACCAGCGCGATGACATCGACATAGCCTTCAGCGACGATGAGCTGCGCACCATCATGGGCGGCCTGCCGCGCCGTGGCGAGGTTGTAGAGATTGTCGCCCTTGTGAAACAGCGGCGTCTCCGGCGAGTTCAGATACTTCGCGGGCACGTCCTTTTCGAGCGCGCGGCCGCCGAAGGCGATGACGCGGCCCCGCGCGTCGGTGATCGGAAACATCACGCGATCGCGGAAACGATCGTACGGCACCGGGATGTCGTCGCCTGCGATCAGAAGCCCCGCCTCGACCATGTCCTCGACCGGAATGCCGAGCTTGCCGAGATGCTCCTTCAGCGCAAAGCGTTCGCCCGGCGCGTAACCGAGACGAAACTGCAATTGCGTCGCGGGCGAGATCGCGCGGTCGCCGAGATAGCCACGGGCTTTCGCGCCATTGCGCGAGGCCAGCGTGTCGGCGAAGAATTTCGCGGCGAGGTCCATCACATCGTACAGCGTCTTGCGGCGCTGCTCGTGACGCGCGGCGTCAGGCGTCACCGCCGGAAGCGGCATGCCGGCCTGCGAGGCTGCGACCTCCACCGCCTCGATGAAGCCGAGGCCTTCGGTCTCCATGATGAAGTCGAAGATGTTGCCGTGCTTGCCGGAGGCGAAGCAGTGGTAGAATCCCTTCTGGTCATTCACCGTGAACGAGGGGGTCTTCTCCTGCTTGAAGGGCGAGAGTCCCTTGTACTCCTTGCCCGCCCGCTTCAGCTTCACGCGCTTGCCCACGACTTCCGAAACCGGAAGCCGGGCGCGCAGTTCTTCGAGAAATTGGGGCGTGAATCGCATGGAATCGGGCAGCCTCTGCAACCGACCATCAATATAGGCTTCCTGGGTCCATCCCCCAATGAAAGCCGGATTGTCCCGGCTATTCACAGCCCTTATGGTCCGGGCGCGGTTCCGGACTACTCAACGAAAGCAAGAAAATATGGCTCCCGCCCCGAAATCCCTGCTCCAGATCGCCGGTGCGCCGCTGCATCCGAGCGCGCTCGACACATCCGCCCTCGTCATCATCGACGCCCAGCTTGAATACACGGGCAAGGGCAACCTGCCGCTGGACGGTGTCGATGCCGCCATTGTCGAAGCCGCCAAACTGCTGAAGCTGGCGCGCGAGCGCGGCGTGCCGGTGTTCCATATCGTGCAGCACGCGCCGTCGGGCCGCCCGCTGTTCGCAGAGGACGGGCCCACCGCCGCGATCGTGCCGCTGCTCACACCGGCAGCGGGAGAAGTCGTGGTGCGCAAGACGCTGCCGAATTCGTTCGCGGGCACTGATCTCGACGCACTGGTGAAGAGCACCGGCCGCACCGAACTGATCCTCGCGGGCTTCATGACCCATATGTGCGTCAGCGCGACCGCCCGCGCCGCGCTCGACCTGAAATACCGCACCACCGTTGTCGCCAACGCCGCCGCGACGCGCGACCTGCCCGATCCGCTCGGCGGCACGATTCCCGCCAGCGTCGTCCACCGCGTGGCGCTGACCGAACTGGCGGATCGTTTTGCGATTGTCGTGAAGGACACCGCGGCACTGACGGCGGCGCCGAAGGCGTGAACCCAAAAGAATTGACATCCCGCAGAGGAATGTATATACATATCATATATACATTACCTCAAGCTTTATCCAAAGGACCGTTTCATGATCATCAATGAACTCACCGCTTTGCGGCAGAATGATACTGGAGTGCTCGTCTATGGAATCGCCGAAGGGATTCGAATGGGATGGCGATAAAAACCGTCGGAACATAGAAAAGCATGGCATCGACTTTGAAGATGCGGTCGACATCTTCGATGGTCCCTTGCTCCTATATCGATCGGACCGCAACAACGAGGAGCGCTGGATCGCGATTGGGAAGTCCAACAATCATGTCATTGCCGTGATCTTCACATGGCGAAATGACATCATCCGGATCATCTCAGCGCGCTCCGCGAGAAAGAATGAAAAAGAATCATATCGTCACGCGTCAATCGGGCGACCGGCGAAAGGGAAAGACTGACTGGTCCCGCGTTGGCAAACTCACCGATCGTCAGATCGACGCCGCTATGGCGAACGATCCCGACTGGGCTGAATTCAAGAATATCGACTGGTCAAAGGCCGAACTTGTCATTCCAGCGAAGAAAAAAGCTATTTCCATCCGGATCGATGAAGACGTGCTTGATTATTTCAAGGGCCAGGGTGACGGCTATCAGGGCCGCATGAATGCCGTTCTGCGCTCTTACATGCAGCAGAAGGCCAAATCCAAAAAACGAGCTTGAAGCAGCAGTCGGGTAGGAACACTCCGACTCGCGAAGCTTACGACTCCACCTCGTCGAACCGGCCGGACTTGATCCGCTCCCGGTTCTCGAGGGACCAGTTGTAGACATACATCCACGCCTCGACGACGGTACCATCGGCCAGCGTCATTTTCTGAAGCTTGCGCAGATACTGGGTCGGCTCGGCATCGTCCGGGCCGCAACCCTCGTAAGCGTCGAGCGCCGTCAGAATCTCCGGATCGCGCAGTTCGAAGACATCTCCATACGCCCACTCATCCGGCTGGGTGGACGGAACGACGCCGGGATAGTGCGTTATGCGATAAAGGCGGCCGTTGTAGCGCGCCTCGCCGAGACATGTGGCACTGGCCGCCAGCTTCGCCGCCCATGGATGCCGCGAACCACGCCTCAGGGTGCCGTAGACAAACAAACGCTCGGTCATTGCAACTGTTGTCCGGGCTTCTTAGCCGGCCTTGGATTCGGGAACCTCGTCACTCACGATGACGAACTTGTTCAGCACCATCTGCCCGAAGGTCGTCGAGATTGCAACGTCTGCCGCATCGCGGCCGGTGGCCATCAGGATGCGGCCGATCCGCGGCTTGTTGTGCCGCGCATCGAAGGTGTACCACTTGCCGGAAAGATAGACCTCGTACCAGCCGGACAGATCCATCGGCGCGGGATCGGGCGGAATGCCGATGTCGCCCATGTAGCCGGTGACATAACGCGCCGGGATATTCATGCAGCGGCACAGCGTCAGCGCCAGATGCGCAAAATCCCGGCAGACGCCCTGCTGTTCTTCAAAGACGTCGAAGGCGGACTTGGTCGGCCGCGCCTGCTGGTAGTCAAACCGCACATGGTTGTGCACCCATGTATTGATCGCCTGCACGCGCTCCCACCCGGGCGGCGTGTTGCCGAACTGCGACCACGCGAAATCGGTGAGGCGATCCGTCTCGCAGTAGCGGCTCGCCATCAGATAAAGCAGCACTTCGTCGGGCAGTTGCTCGACCGGCATCTGCTGCGCTTCGGGGACGACCGCATCCGGCAGGCCGGTGTCGCGCACCAGCGCGTCGCCGCGAAACGTGATGCCGCCCGGCGGGGCCGTGAGCCGGCCGCAGATGTTGCCGAAGCTGTCGTGATAATAGCGGATCCGCACGTTCGGCTCTGTGATGATCGTCTCCTCGCCGACAATGTCCCTGGCGCGCGAGGGATGAATCCGCATCATGATCACCATCGGCGTTTCAGCGACGGCGCCGTAGGAAATCTCGAATCCAACTCTGATCAGCATGCAGCGGTTTCCTCCAGATCTTCCCCGACCGAGAGGACGTGAATGGTGACGTCCATGCCAAGGTGGGCGTCGGCCGGCCCCATATAAGTGCCGTGCAACGGGACAGCCTGTTGCGGATCGCGCGCCACCGCCACGCGAATGAGATCGCGGCTGCCGACAATGCCGTTGGTCGGGTCGAACTCGATCCAGCCCGCCCCCGGCAGATAGGCCCGCACCCAGGCATGGGTGTTGCCGCCGCCGACATAGCCATGGGCCTCGTCGCCCGGAATGAAGATGTAGCCGCTGACGAAGCGCGACGCGATACCGAGCCGCCGCAGCGCCTCGATCATAAACAGCGCGAAATCGCGGCAGGTGCCCGAACCGATACTCAGGGTATCCAGCGGATGCTGGGTGCCGTGCTCGTGGCGCTTGCGATAGCTGAACGACTCCCGGACGCCATGGGTCATGCCGACCAGCAGGTCGATCGTTTTGGTGCGGCTTCCGGCGCTCAGAAACTGCCGCGCCCACGCCGCCAGCGCGCCGTCGGGATCGCTGTATTGCGGGGTCATCGACGGTGCGAGGTCGGTCAGTTCGTCATGATCGTAGAAGAACGGGTAGTAATAGGCCTGGTCGTCCGGGGTCAGGACGATGTTCTCGAGCGGATAGTGATCAACCGTGACGGTCGAGTCGAACACCAGCCGGTCCGACACGGTGTCGAAATCGGCGATGGCGACGCTGTTGCCGAAGACATCGTGAATGCGGCGCAGCGAAGACGGCTGTGGCCAGATGTCCAGCCGCTCCGACAGCACACGGATGTCATGACCGTCGCGCGGGCGCAGCATGATCCGATGTTCGCCGAACGCCACCGGCCGGTCGTAGCGATACTCGGTCTTGTGATGAATCGTCAGCAGGGGCATCGTCTTGTTCAGGCCGATTGAATTCGTCTGCGAATCGTACATGCTGTTTTTGCTGCATTTCCGGCTAATTGTTGGGCTTGAATGCCGCTGTGATAGGCAACGAAAGCAAAATGGCCCTGCCCGCTCCAGCCGACACCTTACGACTCCTTGAGGACGACGAAGTTCCGCCTGTGCTTGAGGAAAATCCCGGCAGCCGCTCGCCGTTCTTTTTCACCTGCGATCACTACGGCCGCCTGATTCCGCGGGCGCTCGGCGATCTCGGCGTCCACGCCGGCGAACTGGAGCGGCACATCGCATGGGACATCGGCATCGCCGAGGTCGCGACCTGGCTTGCGAAGGAAATGGACGTGCACCTGATCGCGCAGCGCTATTCGCGCCTCGTGATCGACTGCAACCGGCCGTTCGACAGCCCGGGCTCGATCCCGCTGATCAGCGAGGCGACGGAAATTCCCGGCAATGGCGGGCTCACCCGCGAGCAGGTCGCGGAGCGGCGGCGCGCGGTGTTTCTGCCCTATCACTCACGCATCGCGCAGGCGCTCGACGCGCGCAAGGCCAGCGGCCTGCCGACCATTCTGGTGTCGCTGCATTCGTTCACGCCGGTCTATGCCGGCATCGCCCGGCCCTGGCACATCGGCACGCTCTATAACCGCGACGACCGGCTGCCGCATCTGTTGCGCGACAAGCTGCGCCTTGAGGGAGATCTCGTGGTCGGTGATAACGAACCTTATGCGGTGAGCGATGCGACCGACTACACCATTCCTGTGCATGCCGAAAAGCGCGGGCTGATGCATACCGGCATCGAGATCCGTCAGGATTTGATCAGCGACCAGTCCGGCCAGCATCAATGGGCGGAGCGGCTGTCGCGCCTCCTGCGCGAGATCGAGGAAGGCCTGCACGCCAGGAAACTGATGCCCGCCGAATGAGGCGCAGATCAGCAACTCAAGCGTCATCGCTTTGCGGCCACGATACAATCGACCCTCATCGTCCCCCGTCTAGCCCTTGATCGCGACGAAATACGCGATGCTCCAGATCGCGATCGCAGACAGCCAGAGAATCCAGATGCCGGGCGTGCGCGTCTCCAGCACCGCCTGCGACGGATTTTCCGGATTGACGTGAACCTCGACACTCTTGCCGTTGGGATATTTCTTCGCGACACGCTCCATCATCCAGCGCGATGTGGATGAGACCTGCCCGTCGTAGGACGCCTGCGAACTGGTGTAATCGATGCCGTTGTAGCGATACGAATACAGCACCTTTGACTGGAATTTGGTCGTGCCGTGCGAGCGGCCTTCTTCGGGCGCCGCGCGAAATTCCTCAAGACCGGAGGTCCTGATCCTGCCCTGCACCACCGGCCATTTTTTCGCAAGCGACGCCTGACGCTGAAACATCAGCGCGAATAGCGCGATCGCTGCGCCGAATGCGCCCAGCGCCACGGTCATGCCCGACATTTCGGGGCTGGCTAGTCTGGCCGAGACGAAATCCGTAATCTTGTGAAGACCGATCGCTGAGCCGAACACCAGCACGACCGTTATCGCCACCATCCAGCCGATGCAGCCCCACACTCCCTTCGGCATGTCGCGCTCAAGCACGGCCTCGCCGCGCTTGTTGGGATTGTAATAGACGGTCACGGCGTTGCCGACAGGATAGCGCGCGAGTGTTTCCGCGACCTCGAAATTTCCGCGGTCCTCACCGATGGTGATGCGGTTGTTGCGGTAGGTCTGCCCGGCGACGGAGTATTCGTAGGTAACGTTGGCGAAGTTGCGATCCTCGAAACGGTGCCCCGCCTCGCGCTCGCTGTCGATCACCTTCACCTGTCGCACCTCGGATTTCGAGATGACGACCTTGCCCGGCGTGCTCGGCCAGTCGCTGGCGGCGCGGACTTCCAGATATTTGTAGATCGCCGCGAATACGATGAGGCCGACCGGCGCCAGCAGCATCGCATAAACGAACCACGGAATATCCGGCAGCATCGGTTACCTCGCCCGCGTCAGGGCAAGCCAGATGCCGCCGCCGATCATGAAGCCGCCCGAGATGCGCGACACCAGCCGCACCCGCCGCGCCGACAGCAGCTTGCCTGCGCGGCCCGCCAGCAGGGCGTATGCGCCGTCAGACAGCGCCGCGATCACCGTGAAGGTGACGCCGAGCAACGCCACCTGCGGCAGGTGATCCTGATTCATATCGACGAATTGCGGAATGAACGCGCCGAAGAACACCAGCACCTTCGGATTGCTGAGCAGCACCAGGAATCCCTGAAGGAAAAATCCGCCGCGCGGCGGCGGCGGCGCGTCGGTCGACGACAGCGCGCCGGTCGACCGGAACAGCTTGATGCCGAGCCAGACGAGATAGGCCGCGCCGGCGAACCGCACCCATTCGAACCAGTAGCCCATTGTCGCCATCAGCGATGTCAGGCCCACGGCGATGATGCCGATGATGATCACAAGCCCCACCTGCGCCCCGGCAATGTTGGTGAGTGCCGCGCGCGTGCCGTAGCGAAGACCGTTGGCAATGACGAGCGTGACGATCGGGCCCGGCAGGATCGCGAGCGCGACACAGGCAGCGACATAGGCGAGATAGACCTGAAGCGACATGAAATTCCCCGATGCGAGAGACCGCATCAAAGGATCAGACGCTGCGCAAATGCAAGCGGTTCAATTCCACCGCAAATGATTTCGGGCGACGCTTGACAGGCAACCATTTGGTTTCCTATTATTCTGACCATGGACGAGGTCTTCAAGGCACTGGCGGATGCATCGCGGCGCTCATTGCTGGACCGGCTTCACGCCCGCAACGGGCAGACATTGCTGGAGCTTTGCGATGGTCTCGCCATGACACGGCAGGCCGTGACCAAGCATCTCGGGATTCTCGAAGACGCCAATCTCGTGACCACGCTCAAGCACGGCCGCGAGAAACTGCACTACCTCAATCCCGTTCCGATCCACGAGATCGGAGAACGATGGATCAGGAAATTCGAGCGCAGCAAACTCGCCGCGCTCAGCGAACTCAAACGTCAACTGGAGAAGCGTGATGCGTAAACCCGAATTCGTCTATGTGACCTTCATCAAGACCACGCCGGAGAAACTCTGGCATGCCCTGACCAACACGGCATTCACCGAGAGCTACTGGTTCGGCTGCAGCCTGCATTCCGACTGGAAGGTCGGCTCCCGCATGCACATGGACAGGTTCGGCAAGGTGGTGAACGAGGGCTTCGTGCTCGAATCCGATCCGCCGCGCCGGCTGTCCTATAGCTGGCTGTCGGTTTTCGACGCGGAGATGATCAAGGAGCACCCTTCCCGCGTGACGTTCGTGCTTGAGCCAAGCAACGGCGCGGTCAAGCTGACCGTGACCCACGAGGATTTCGCCGACGACAGCAAGACATTGCCCAGCATTTCCGAAGGCTGGCCGCTGGTCCTCTGCAGCCTCAAGAGCATTCTTGAGACCGGCAAGCCGCTGGATTTCGAAATGCCGCGCAGCGCGGAGAGCGCGTGATGGACATCGGCAAATTCAAACCCTCGCTGGTTTACACGATCTACATCGCCTCGACGCCCGAGAAGGTGTGGGACGCGCTGACGTCGGCCGAATACAGCCGCGAGTATTTCTCGGGCTTCGGCGTCGAGGTCGAGGACCGGGTGGGCGGCGCGTTCGTGCTTCGCGCGCCGGACGGATCGGTTCACATCAGCGGCGAAGTGGTCGCCTACGACCCGCCGCGCAAGCTGGTCATCACCTTCAACGTCAACTGGCCCGGCCTGATCGAGGCGCTCGGCGAGACGCTGGTGACTTATGAGATCGAACAATCGGGAGAGTCAGTACGGTTGACCATGACCGAGGCGAACGAGCGCGAGATCGACGAGGACATTCTGTCCGGCGGACGCGCGGGCTGGCCTGCCATTCTCTCCAGCCTCAAGAGCGTGCTGGAAACCGGCAAGCCGCTGTCGATCAAGATGGAGCCGCCGAAACGAATGCTGGAGGCGCTGAAGCGGCTCGGCGTGAAAGTGCCGGGGATGTAACTCCCTCGCCCCGCTCTTGCGGGGAGAGGGTTGGGGTGAGGGGCAAATCCCGCACCGAACAAATAAAAAGCCCCTCACCCGGATTGCTCCGCAATCCGACCTCTCCCCGTAGAACGGGGAGAGGTGAAAAAGCGTCTACCCCAGCGTCCGCAATTCCCGCCGTAGCACCTTGCCGGTGGCCGTCATCGGCAAGGTGTCCGCGAACTGGATGTGACGCGGATACTCATGGGCGGCGAGCTGCACCTTGACGAAATCCTGAATTTCCTTCGCCAGCGCGTCGCTCGCGGTGAATCCCGGACGCAGTACGATCCACGCCTTGATCGCTTCGGTGCGGATCGGATCGGGAATCCCGACCACCGCGGACATCGCCACCGCCGGATGCTTCATCAGGGTATGCTCGATCTCGGCGGGACCGATGCGATAGCCCGCGCTGGTGATGACGTCGTCCTCGCGGCTGACGTACCAGAAGTAACCGTCATCATCCTGCACGCCGAGATCGCCGGTGAGCAGGAAGCCGCCGGCATATTTCTTCGCAGTGGCTTCCGGGTTCTTCCAGTATTCGATCATGGTCACCGGATTGGGCGCGCGCACCCCGACAATGCCGCGTTGATTGCGCGGCAATTCCTCGCCATGCTCATTGACAATGCGCACATCGAATCCCGGCGTCGGCTTGCCCATCGAGCCTGGCTTGATCGGAAACAGATGGGAATTGTTGGCAAGGACCAGATTGCATTCGGTCTGGCCGTAGATCTCGTGCACATCGACGCCGAAGGTGGCGCGCACCCACTCGATCAGTTCGGCGCCGAGCGACTCGCCGCCGGAGAAAATGCTGCGCAGCTTCACGCCACTATGTTTGACGTCGGCCTGACGCATCAGCTTCAGTGCGGTGGGCGGCAGGAACACATTGCGCACGCCGTGATCGGCCATCAGTTGCATCGCTGCCTGCGGCTCAAATTTTTTCGCGCGATAGCCGAGCATCGGCACGCCGTGATACCAGGCCGGGAACAGCGCATCGAACAATCCGCCAATCCAGGCCCAGTCCGCCGGCGTCCACATCAGGTCGCCGGGCTTGGGAAAGAAGTCGTGCGCCATCTCGACATTCGGCAGATGGCCGAGCAGCACGCGATGGGCGTGCAGCGCGCCCTTCGGATTTCCGGTCGTGCCTGACGTATAAATGATGATCGCCGGATCGTCGGGGCTGGTATCAACGGTCTGGAAATCCTCGGACGCATCCTCGATCGACTGCCAGAACGATTTCGCGCCGGCATGGACCGCGCCGCTGGTGACATAGATGTCCTGCAGGTGAGGCAGGCGATCGCGGATCTTCGACAGCTTGTCCCAGCCGCCCTCGTCGGTGATGACCGCCCGCGCCCCGCTGTTGGACAGGCGATATTCCAGTGCGTCCTCGCCGAACAGGGTGAACAGCGGAACGGAGATCATGCCGGAGCGGAACGCGGCGAGATGCGCAATGGGCAATTCCACCGACTGCGACAGGAACACCGCGACGCGGTCGCCGCGCTTGAGCCCGTCGGCCTTCAGCACATTGGCGAAGCTCTTCGATAGCGCACTGATCTCGTCGAACGACAGCTTCTGCGTGCCGCCGTCTTCATCCACATAGATCAGCGCGAGCCTGCCGGAGCCATCCGCATAGCGGTCGCAACACGCGGTCGCGATGTTGAACGACGCGGGAATGTCCCAGCGGAAGTTCTTGTAGAGATCGTCGTAGGTGTCAGCTTGAGGGAGCATGGCGGGCATTTCCTCCGCGGCGGATGGTCCGCCGTCTTTTTTACCTCTCCCCGTTTACGGGGAGAGGTCGAAGAACGAGCGTAGCGATGTCTTCGGGTGAGGGGCAATCGCTGAGCCAGCCCCTCACCCGCTCGCCTGAAGGCTCGCGACCTCTCCCCGCAAACGGGGAGAGGTGAAGAAAAGCAATCAACCCGCCAGCGCGGCCTTCACGAGGCCGCTGGCCTTGCCGAAATCCATCTGGCCGGCGTACTTCGCCTTGAGCGCGGCGATCACCTTGCCCATGTCCTTCATGCTGGCGGCGCCGGTCTCGGTCACGATGGCGGCAATCGCGGCCTTCACCTCGTCGTCCGACATCTGCTTGGGCAGATAGGCGGAGATCACCGCGATCTCCTCGCGCTCCTGCGCCGCGAGTTCGGCGCGGCCGCCCTTGTCGTAAAGCTCGACCGATTCCTGACGCTGCTTGATCATCTTTTGCAGCACGCCGAGAATGTCCTCGTCGCTGAGCGGCGGCTTGCCCTGCCCGCGCGCCTCGATGTCCGAGTTCTTCAGCGTCGAGTTGATCATGCGCAGCGTCGAGAGCTTGCGCTCGTCCTTCGCCTTCATGGCGTCCTTGACGGCGTTGTTGATGGCATCGCGCAGCATCGGTCTCTCCCTCGCGGCAAATCGGATTGCCGTTCATTTAGGGCGTTTTGCCAGCCCGCACAACCAACGCCGTCACATCTCCAGCCAGTCGAGCAGCGCATCCGTCACCGCCTGCGGCTTCTCGAGTTGCGTCAGATGACCGCAATCCTGGATGGTGACCAGCTTCGCACCCGGAATGCCGTTCGCGATCTCGCTCGACGCATCGGGCGGCATCATGTTGTCGGTGTCGCTGGTCAGCACCAGCGTCGGGCACTTGATCGTCGCCAGCGTCGGACGGGAGTCGATGCGCCCCGAGATCGCCTCGAGCTGCCAGACGAAGGCATCGGGACCGACATCGTCCGCCATGTCGAGGACGATGCGGTGCAGGTGCTCGTCGCGCGCCAGCGCGGGATGCACGAAGTTCGCAAACAGGCGATCCATCACGGCACGATAGCCGCCCTGCTTCACTTCGTTGATCATCGCCCGCCGCTTCTCGGTGAGCTCCGGCATTTCGGGCCGCGCCGATGTGTTCAGGAAGGCCAGCCGAGAAATGCGCTCCGGAGCCTGCCGGAACATTTCAAAGATGATGTAGCCGCCCATCGAATGGCCCGCGAGCGAAAAGCGCAGCGGCGCTTCGGCAAGGATGCGTCGCGCGATTGTCGCCATGTCGCCGCCACGGGCATGGTTGGCGATGACCACCGGACCTTGCCGCCACAGCGACGGAATCTGCGGATCGTAAATCCGCGGCGAACATCCAAGACCGGGCACCAGCACGACGGGAAGCGAATTGAGCATGCGAACCTTCCTGTTCCGTCATTGCCGGGCTTGACCCGGCAATCCATCACTTGAAGAGCTTTTCTTAGGATGGATGCGCGGGTCAAGCCCGCGCATGACAGCCTGAGTATGTCTCACATATCGCGAGGCCGAATCCTCTCCACTACGCCACGCCGCGCTTGCGGCCTTCCCAGTACGGCGCACGCAGCGCCTTGCGGTCGATCTTGCCAAGACCGGTCACGGGAATGACCTCGACGAAATCAATGGTCTTCGGCGACCATGGCGCGCCGCGCTTGTCTTTCACATGGGCTTGCAACTCGGCGACGCCGCTGTTGGCGCCGGCTTTCAGCACCACAAAGCCCTTCACCGCCTCGCCCCACTTGTCGTCGGGAATGCCGATCACGGCGGCGGAGGCGACAGAGGGGTGCGACATCAGCGCATCCTCGACCTCGCGCGGATAGATATTGAAGCCGCCGGAGATGATCATGTCCTTGGTGCGGTCGACGATATAGAAGTAGCCCTCCTCGTCCTTCACCGCGACGTCGCCGGTGTGCAGCCAGCCGCCTTTCAGGGTTTCGGCATTCGCATCGGGACGTTTCCAGTAACCGTCCATCACCAGCGGACCGCGCACGCAGATTTCGCCCGGCTCGTTGATCCCGACCTCGCGCATCTCCGCATCGAACAGCTTCACATCAACGAACGGGCTGGCCCGGCCGCAGGAGCCGAGCCGCTGCGGCTTGGTCTCGTCATGGTCGATCTTGCGCATCGAGGTGATGCATTGCGGCGCTTCGGTCTGGCCGTAAAGCTGCACGAACACCTTGCCGAAAATCTTCATGCCCTCCAGCAGGCGATCCGGCGACATCGGCGCGGCGCCATAGACGATCATTTCCAGCGACGACATATCGTGACGCTTGCGCAGGTCTTCGTTGTCGATCAGCGCATAGATCAGCGTCGGCACCAGGAAGGTCGAGTTGATCTTCTCCGCCGCGACCACGCTCGCATAGATTTCGGGCTCGAAGCCCTGCACGAGGCGCATCAGGCCGCCGCGCATCATCACCGGAAACAGCGTGACACCAGCGGCGTGGCTGATCGGGGTCGCGGCGAGGAAGCGGATCTGCTCGGGCCAGTCCCAGTCCGAATAGAGCAGCAGCGTCATGGTCACCAGCGCGCGGTGCGGCAGCATCACGCCCTTGGAGCGGCCGGTGGTGCCGCCGGTGTAGGCCAGAAACGCGATCTCGTGAGACGAGCTTTCATCGACCAGCGGCGCGGCTTTCACGGTGGCGAGGTCCGGCATGATGTCGCGCACGCCGTCCATCGGCCCGATCGAGTAGAGATTCTTGAGCGACGGCACCCGGCTCTTGATCGCCATGCCGCGCGGGCCGAACTTCGCACCCTCCACGATCAGAAGATCGATTTCGGCATCCTCGATGATGAAGGCGTGGTCGTCCTCCGCCGCCATCGGGTGCAGCGGCGTGTAGCGCACGCCCATCACCAGCGCTGCGCAGATCGCAGCCCAGGATTCGGCGCGGTTGCTGGCCAGAATGGAGAGCGCGCTGCCCTTCTTGAGGCCGAGCGAGCGAAACAGGCTGATGAATCGGCCGATGGTGTCGCCGAGTTCGCGGTAGGTCCACCGCACCTTGCCGTCGGCAATGGCAGGCTGGTCGGCATACCGGGCCACCGCATTGACGATCAGATTCCCGATCGTTCCGCCCGAATGAAGGTGATGCAATTCCGGCGCAACGCCCGCTGAACTCATGGATATGTCTCCTGCAGCTCGCGGCTCTTGTTTCCGGTCAGGCCGCGGGGGCGCAGATTAGGGTTCTCTTGACACCTGTCAATTTTTCCAGAAAACGCCAAAAAACCTGATGAAATATACCTGCTCCGCCTTTGACGCGCCGCGGCACAGGGGTTATGTGATGGGCTTATGACCACATCAGATAACTCCTCAGCCTGGCCGGACCTCAAACCGACCGCGCTCCTCGTGCTCGCCGATGGCACCGTGCTGGAAGGCTTCGGCCTCGGTGCGGAAGGCCAGGCCGTTGGCGAAGTCTGCTTCAATACGGCGATGACCGGTTATGAGGAAATCCTCACCGATCCGTCCTATGCCGGGCAGCTCATCACCTTCACATTTCCGCATATCGGGAATGTCGGCACCAACGATGAAGACATCGAAACGGTGAACATGGCGGCAACGCCGGGCGCACGCGGCGTGATCCTGCGCGCGGGCATCACCGATCCGTCGAACTATCGCGCCGCCAAGCATCTCGATGCATGGCTGAAGGCGCGCGGCATCATCGGCCTGTCGGGCATCGACACGCGCGCGCTGACCGCGCTGATCCGCAGCAAGGGCATGCCCAACGCCGTGATCGCCCACAACAAGGACGGCAAGTTCGATCTGCACGGCCTCAAGGAAGAAGCGCGCGAATGGCCCGGCCTCGAGGGCATGGACCTCGTGCCGATGGTGACCAGCACCCAGCGCTTCAACTGGGACGAAACGCCGTGGGAGTGGAACAATGGTTTCGGCAAGCAGGACAAGCCGGAATTCAATGTCGTCGCCATCGACTACGGCATCAAGCGCAACATCCTGCGTCTGCTGGCGGGCGAAGGCTGCAAGGTCACGGTCGTCACCGCGAAGACCTCCGCCGAAGACATTCTGGCGATGAAGCCGGACGGCGTGTTCCTGTCGAACGGCCCCGGCGATCCGGCGGCGACCGGCGAATACGCCGTGCCTGTCATCAAGAAGGTGATCGAGTCCGGAACGCCGACCTTCGGCATTTGCCTCGGCCACCAGATGCTCGGCCTCGCCGTCGGCGGCAAGACCATGAAGATGCATCAGGGCCATCACGGCGCCAATCATCCGGTGAAGGACCTCACCACCGGCAAGGTCGAGATCACGTCGATGAACCACGGCTTCGCGGTGGACAAGACCACGCTGCCAACGAACGTCACGCAGACGCATATCTCGCTGTTCGACGACTCGAACTGCGGCATCGCTCTGGACGACAAGCCGGTGTTCTCGGTGCAGTACCACCCCGAGGCGTCACCCGGCCCGCGCGACTCGCACTATCTGTTCAAGCGGTTCGCCGACCTGATGCGCGAGAAGAAGCGGGCTTAATCTAAGCCACATGTCATCACCGGGCTTGTCCCGGTGATCCAGACCAGTCCGGCGCGTGCAATGATTATCAGGATGGCCGGGATAACCCGGCCATGACATCTCACGAGCCGACTGATCTCACGGCTTTGCCGCGCTGAGTTCGGCCCAGTCGAACTCCTCTTCCAGCCGGTGAAACGCGTCATCGCCGATTTCACCGGAGTCGCGCATCTCGAACAGGACACGGCGCGCGGCATCGATCGCCTGCAACCGCAAAGGATCGGCAGGCAGTTCGCTCGACATCAGACCATCCGGATTGCTTTCGGCCTGATCGAGCAACTGGCGGTATTCAAGCCGCAGCAGGTCCGCCTCGGGCGAGGTGTTGCCGTCGATCGCTTCCAGCGCTGCATGCAACGCCGCGCGGCGCGCCCAGCCGATCTCCTGACCGACCGGATCGCCATCATCCAGCGCAAACCAGTCGATCAGCGGCCGCAGCGTCAGCCCCTGAATGATGAGCGTGCCCAGCACCACCCCGAAGGCGGTGAGCAGGATCAGATCGCGATAGGGAAAGCCCACCGGCAGGGCGAAGGCAGCCGCGAGCGTGACGATACCGCGCATCCCGCACCACGAGATCAGCAGGCTGCTCTTGACCGATGGAACGTCGGATTTCCGCTTCGGGTTGTAGCCGTAGCGCAGGAGCTTCGCGCGCACGACGGTGATGTAACACATCATCCAGACAATCCGCACCACGATCACGGTCACCAGCACGATGCCGGCGACGATGCAGTACTGCTGGCGGACCGACCCGTCGCCCAGCCCGCTCCAGATCGGCCGCAACTGCATTCCGATCAACACGAACGCCATCACATTGAGAAGAAAGACGACCGTTTCCCACACCGCATAGGACGGCACGCGCATTCGCGCCGAGGTGAGCATCGGCACGCTGCGTGAGATGACGATCGCATAGACCACGATGGTCAGGATGGCCGACAGTTGCAGCTTCTCGGCGATGATCCAGACGACAAACGTTGTCGCGAACTGCATGATGATCGCGGTTGGCACGTCGGAGATCCGCGTCAGCAGCGGCATCACCACCCGCGCCAGCACATAGCCGGCGACGACACTGCCGATCAGCGACAGCGTGAGCGCCGGGGCGATGCTCTCCAGACTCAATGATGACGCCATCGCTGCGCCGACGGCGATACGATAGATCAGCAGCGCGCTGGCATCGTTGAGCAGGCTTTCGCCCTCCAGAATCTTCTGGATGCGGTAAGGCAGCCGGACACTGCGCAGGATCGCCGTCGCGGCGGCGGCGTCCGGCGGCGCAACGATGGCGCCGAGCGCGACCGCCGCGGCCCACGGCATCTCCGGCACGAACCAGCGCACCACGACGGCGACAGCCACGGTGGTGACACCGACCGCAGCCACCACCAGCATGGCGACCGGAAGCCAGTTGTCCCGCAGATCGCGGGTGGACGTGTCGAACGCCGCATCGAGCAGCACCGGCGCGACGAACAGCGCCAGCGCCAGATCCGGCTCAAGCGTCCAGTTGGGTGAACTGGGCAGGAACGCAATCGCGATGCCGCCGAGCGCCAGAAAGGTCGGGTAAGGCACCCCAAGACGCCGCGCCAAGCCCGACAGCAGCATGGCGCCCATCAACAGGCCGATCAGCCATTCGAATGCGTGCAAGAAACGTCTCCACCCCGCCCCGCGAAAGCGGGACACCTTATTAGCATGGGCCGAAGACAGATCGGAATGAAACAAAACGCCCGCTGCGAGGCGGGCGTTTTTCCAGAGCGCGACGTTTTTGGAAATCAGGCTTCGTTGCCGCCTTCCTGCCGCGTCGCCTCGAACAGGAACCAGGTCCGCCGCTCGGTTTCGTCGATGAAGTTCTCAAGAATGCTGGCGGAGGCCACATCCTCGGCATCGTCGCAGATCTTGTGCGCCTTGCGCATCGCGGCGGCGACCTTCTTGTTGTCGTTCATGAGTTCGCGCAGCATCTCGCGCGGCGGCACGAACTTCTCGTCATTGTCCTTGATGGTCTGCAGCTTGGCGATGTTGCCGATGGAGCGGATGGTACTGCCGCCGATCTTGCGGACACGCTCCGCCAGCACATCGGTGGTCGCGAAAATCTGATCGGACTGTTCGTCCAGCAGCAGGTGATAGTCGCGGAAATGCCGCCCGCTGATGTGCCAGTGGAAGTTCTTGGTCTTCAGATAAAGCGCGAAGGCATCGGCCAGAAGCGCGTTGAGGGCGGCAGACACCTTGGCCACGTCTGCGGTGTCGAGGTCGGTGGGCGTATCGAGGTCGGGGGAAACGCTGGTCCTGGTTTTGCTCACGGCGGGGCCTTCCTGCTAGGAGATACAGATCGGGCGATGGACAGGGATCGCCAGACCTTCTAACGCCTCCCTGTACCCGCCAGTTCCCGCATGGGAACATCTCATTTTGATGCATGATTTCCTGAAAACCGGCTTCCCGCTTTCAGGATAAATGCCAATCCGGACAGGCCGATGGACGACTGGATCGACTATTACGATTCAACGCATACGATTTATGTCAGCAAGCTGCATCGCGACGTGCATTTTCGCGTCATCGCCAGTGACATTCTCGCGTATGTGCCCTCGCCCGACGCCGTCGTGCTCGATTATTCCTGCGGCGAGGCGCTGTCCGCCGCCCAGGTCGCCGCCGCCTGTCAGAAACTCATTCTTGCCGAGCCCGCGCCCGGTGTGCGCGGGCGGCTCACCGCCCGCTTCGGCCCGAACCCGAAAATCGAGGTCCGCTCCCTCGACGACCTCCCGCAATTGCCGAACGGTTCTGTCGATCTCGCGGTGATGATTTCGGTCGCGCAGTACATGACGCCGGCCGAACTCGACCGCGCCTTCGGCCTGATGCGCCGCATCCTGAAGCCGGGCGGCAAGCTCGTGCTCGGCGACATCCTGCGGCCGGAGGTCGGCGCCGCCACCGACGTGATCGCGCTGCTTAAACTTGCCGCCAAAAATGGCTTCCTGACCGACGCGCTGTGGGGCCTCGCGCGCACGGCGTTGTCGGATTACTGGCAGTTGCGCCAGAGCATCGGGCTGCAACGCTACGGCGAAACCGACATGATGGCGAAGCTGAAGGCCGCGGGTTTTTCGCCTTCGCGGGCCAAAACCAATGTCGGCTACAACCCGGCCCGCATGACCTTCGTGGCGACGGCGCCGGACATGGCGAGCAAAAAGCCCGAAACTGCATAAAAATGCCGGTTAATTGCGGCCTTAAAAGCCTTTCACCGCTCGGGAATCTGGTCTAAAGACACCCCGCGCGCATGGCCCCCCAAGCGCCGGGTTCAAAGGACGCGCGAACGCGCGCCCTTTTTTTATGCCCAAATTCCTGCTCGGCTTCCTGCCCGTGAGACTTAATGCCTAAAAGAACCGACATCTCGACGATCCTCATCATCGGCGCTGGCCCCATCGTGATCGGCCAGGCCTGCGAATTCGATTATTCCGGCACCCAGGCGGTCAAGACGCTCCGCGAAGAGGGCTACCGGATCGTCCTGGTCAATTCCAATCCGGCCACCATCATGACGGACCCGGAACTGGCGGATGCGACCTATATAGAGCCGATCACGCCGGAAATCGTCGCCAAGATCATCGAGAAGGAACGCCATGTCCTTCCCGGCGGCTTCGCGCTGCTGCCGACCATGGGCGGCCAGACCGCGCTGAACTGCGCGCTGTCGCTGCGCCGTCAGGGCACGCTGGAGAAATTCGATGTCGAGATGATCGGCGCCACCGCCGACGCCATCGACAAGGCGGAAGACCGCCAGCTGTTCCGCGAGGCGATGACCAAGATCGGCCTCGAGACGCCGAAGTCGCGGCTCGCCAATGCCTCGGCGCTGAAGAAGCAGTATCGCGACGAGTATCTCGCCCAGAAGGAAAAGCTCTCCGGCGAGGCGCTGGCCGAACATGAGCGCCAGTGGGTGCTGCATGAAGGCGACCGCCGCAAGCGCTATCAGGAATACGCGCTCGGCCAGGCCATGATGGCGCTGTCCGAAATCGGCCTGCCCGCGATCATCCGTCCGTCCTTCACCATGGGCGGCACCGGCGGCGGCATCGCCTACAACCGCGAGGAATTTCTCGACATCATCGAGCGCGGCCTCGATGCCTCGCCGACCAACGAAGTGCTGATCGAGGAGTCGGTGCTCGGCTGGAAAGAGTACGAGATGGAAGTTGTCCGCGACAAGAAGGACAACTGCATCATCGTCTGCTCGATCGAGAATCTCGATCCGATGGGCGTGCACACCGGCGACTCGATCACCGTCGCCCCTGCCCTGACGCTGACCGACAAGGAATACCAGATCATGCGCGACGCCTCGCTGGCGGTGCTGCGCGAGATCGGCGTCGAGACCGGCGGATCGAACGTACAGTTCGGCGTCAATCCGGCGGACGGCCGCATGGTCGTCATTGAAATGAATCCGCGCGTGTCGCGGTCCTCGGCGCTGGCATCGAAGGCCACCGGCTTTCCGATTGCGAAAGTCGCGGCCAAGCTCGCAGTCGGCTACACGCTGGACGAAATCGCCAACGACATCACTGGCGGCGCGACGCCGGCGTCGTTCGAGCCGACCATCGATTACGTGGTCACCAAGATTCCGCGCTTCGCGTTCGAGAAATTCCCCGGCGCCTCCACCACCCTGACCACCTCGATGAAGTCGGTCGGCGAAGTGATGGCGATCGGCCGTACCTTCCAGGAGAGCCTGCAGAAGGCGCTGCGCGGACTGGAAACCGGTCTCACCGGCCTCGACGAAATCGAAATCGAAGGCCTCGGCCAGAGCGACGACAAGAATGCGGTGCGCGCTGCGCTCGGCACGCCGACGCCCGACCGGCTGTTGCAGGTCGCGCAGGCGATGCGGCTCGGCTGGACCAACGAAGAGATCTTCGCCTCGTGCAAGATCGACCCGTGGTTCCTCGCCGAAATGCGCGGCATCGTGGAGATGGAAGACAAGGTCAAGAAGCACGGCCTGCCCGGCAATGCCCATGGCATGCGCACGCTGAAGGCGATGGGCTTCTCCGACGCGCGCCTGGCGGTGCTGGCCGGCAAGACCGAGGCCGAAGTGAAGTCACTGCGGCGGGCCATGAACGTCCGCCCGGTGTTCAAGCGCATCGACACCTGCGCCGCCGAGTTCGCCTCGCCGACCGCCTACATGTATTCGACCTATGAAGCCCCGTTCGCCGGCAAGGCCGCGGACGAAAGCGCACCGTCGGACAAGAACAAGGTCATCATCCTCGGCGGCGGTCCGAACCGGATCGGCCAGGGCATCGAGTTCGACTATTGCTGCTGCCACGCCTGCTTCGCGCTGCATGACGCCGGCTACGAGACCATCATGGTCAACTGCAATCCGGAAACCGTGTCGACCGACTACGACACCGCGGACCGGCTCTATTTCGAGCCGCTGACCGCCGAGGACGTGCTGGAGATCATCGACACCGAGCGCAGCAACGGCAAGCTTCACGGCGTCATCGTGCAGTTCGGCGGCCAGACCCCGCTGAAGCTCGCGCATGCGCTGCAAGCCGCCGAGGTGCCGATCCTCGGCACCTCGCCCGACGCCATCGACCTTGCCGAAGACCGCGACCGTTTCAAGCGCGTGCTCGACAAGCTGCGCCTGAAGCAGCCCAAGAACGGCATCGCCTATTCGGTCGAGCAGGCGCGCCTCGTAGCCGCTGATCTCGGTCTGCCGCTGGTCGTGCGTCCGTCCTATGTGCTCGGCGGCCGCGCCATGCAGATCATCCGCGAAGAGTTCCAGCTCGGCGATTACCTGCTCGGCACACTCCCCGAGCTGGTGCCCGCCGACGTCAAGGCACGGTATCCCAACGACAAGACCGGCCAGATCAACACGGTGCTCGGCAAGAACCCGCTGCTGTTCGACCGCTATCTGTCCGACGCGACCGAAGTCGATGTCGACTGCCTGTGCGACGGCAAGGACACCTTCGTCGTCGGCATCATGGAGCACATCGAGGAAGCCGGCATTCACTCCGGCGACTCGGCCTGCTCGCTGCCGCCGCATTCGCTCGAGCCTGCGGTGATTGCCGAACTCGAACGCCAGACCCGCGAACTCGCGCTCGGCCTCGATGTCGTCGGCCTGATGAACGTGCAGTACGCCATCAAGGACGGCGAGATCTACGTGCTAGAGGTCAATCCGCGCGCGTCGCGCACCGTTCCGTTCGTCGCCAAGGTGGTCGGCATTCCGGTCGCCAAGATCGCCGCGCGCATCATGGCCGGCGAGAAGCTCGCGGACTTCAAGCTGAAGCCGCGCAAGCTCGACCATGTCGGCGTCAAGGAATCCGTGTTCCCGTTCGCGCGCTTCCCCGGCGTCGACACCGTGCTCGGACCGGAAATGAAATCGACCGGCGAGGTCATGGGCATCGATCGCTCCTTCGCCGTCGCGTTCGCCAAGAGCCAGTTAGGGGGCGGCACACGCGTGCCGCGCAAGGGAACCGTGTTCGTGTCGGTGCGCGAAACCGACAAGGCGCGCATCCTCGACGCGGTGAAACTGCTCAGTTCGCTCGGCTTCAAGGTGATCGCCACCTCGGGCACCCAGCGCTTCCTCGTGGAGAACGGGGTACCGGCGGAAAAGATCAACAAGGTGCTGGAAGGCCGCCCGCACATTGTTGACGCAATTACCAACGGCGAGGTGCAACTCGTTTTCAATACCACCGAGGGGCCACAGGCGCTGGCCGACAGCCGCTCGTTGCGACGCGCTGCCCTCTTGCATAAAGTGCCATATTACACCACTCTTTCAGGTGCACTGGCGGCCGCGCAGGGCATCCGGGCCTATCTGGGCGGGGACCTCGAGGTCCGTACCCTGCAAGGTTACTTTCCCGATCTCTGAATTGTTAGCCGCCTAGCTTGGCCGGCATAGTATAAAGTGGGACTTGCGGCGGGAACCGCCCGCCGCGGCGATGTTCCTTTTGTCCCCCAGCGGCCGGTTGCCAACGGGATCACATCGAAACGTTTCGCGGCCACGGCAGCGCCGCCCGCGAAACTGAAGGACGACGACGAAATGGTTGAAAAGGTACCGATGACCCAGAGCGGCTACGCCGCACTGGAAGTTGAACTGAAGCAGCGCCAGTCGGTGGATCGCCCGCGCATCGTCGAGCAGATCGCCGAAGCGCGTTCGCACGGCGACCTGTCGGAAAACGCCGAGTATCACGCCGCGAAGGAAGCGCAATCGCATAACGAGGGCCGCATCGCGGAGATCGAGGACAAGCTCGCGCGCGCCGACATCATCGACGTCTCGAAGCTCTCCGGCGACACCATCAAGTTCGGCGCGACCGTCACCTTGATCGACGAGGACACCGAGAAGAAGGCGGTCTGGCAGATCGTCGGCGAACCCGAAGCGGACGCCAAGAAGGGCCGCATCTCGATCACCTCGCCGCTCGCGCGCGCGCTGATCGGCAAGAAGAAGGGTGCGTCCGTCGAAGTCGTCGCACCAGGCGGCGCCAAGGCTTACGAGATCACCAAGGTGGACTGGAAGTAATCCGCCTGTTTGCAGCAACGCAATTCAACAAAAATGGCCGGGGCACCCCGGCCATTTGCTTTTGTTTTGCTGTAAGGTTGAGGTGTTGGCAGCAATGAGACACGCGATGCAGCGCTTCCGCCCGACAATGCTGATGCTGGCCGTTGCGCTGACTGCCGCCACCGGCGCGCATGCCGCCGAGATCGAGATCCCGCCGCCCGGCAAACCGAAAGCACTGTCGGTCTACGTCAACCAGCCGAACTGCATGCGCTGGACCGACGACTGCGTGAACTGCACGCGCGGCGCCGACGGCAAAGGACCGACCTGCTCGAACATCGGATTTGCCTGTCAGCCCAAGGCCGTCCGCTGCGTTGGCACGGACATTCCGCAGAGCGAGCCGGAGAAGAAGTAGCGGTTTCCAGCCGGAAACCAGGGCACACACTGCGCTTTGCGAATTATTCCAGATCGGCCCACGAAATCGTCATTGAGTCGGGCGTGGACCATCTTTCGCTTGGCCGGACGGCGCGATAACAAAGTGTGTGGAATTAAACAGGGGGACTTCCATGGACTTCAGATTTCTCGCGCCGTACCAGCCGCAGCTTCTCAGCGTGCTGCGCATCATCACCGGCCTGCTGCTGTTTCAGTACGGCGTGGCCAAGATCTTCAAGTTTCCAGTGCTGCCTTACTTCGCCAACATCCCGCCGTTGATCGTCGCTGCCGGCACGATCGAACTCATCCTTGGCGCGCTGTTGATCGTCGGATTGTTTACGCGTCTGACCGCCTTCATCCTCTCAGGCCAAATGGCGTTCGCGTATTTCCTCGGTCACATGTTCAAGAGCGGCGCGCCGGTCTGGCATCCGCTGAACAACGGCGGCACCGCGGCGATCCTGTTCTGCTTCGTCTGTCTCTATCTGGCGAGCGCTGGTGCAGGCCCATGGAGCGTCGACGCCTCGCGCGGCAAGGCCTGATCTCTCAAACCGTCAGAACATGATTCCGGTCATGTCCTGAGAAAGAACACGACAGTCAAAACCGCGCCGACGGCCACCACCGCGGCGCGGATTATCTTTTCCGGCACCCGGCGCGCGAGCGTGACGCCGTAATATCCGCCGACGGCGGACGCGGCGATCGTCACCAGCGCCTGCGGCCAGTGTACAAGACCGCCGGCGATCAGCAGCGCCGCCGACATGATCTGAATCAGAAATGCGACAACAAGTTTGGTCGCGTTGGCCTTGTGAAAATTGCCGCTTTCGAGGATGGCCAATGCCGCGAGCATCATGATGCCGGTGCCGGCTCCGAAGAATCCGCCATAGACCGCGACCACCATCATCAGCCCGTAGGCTGCGATCCGTGCGCCCGCATGCTGTCCGCGCGACCAGGGTTCGACAAAGGTCCGGATCTGGTTGCTGAACGCGAACAGCAAGGTGGCCAGCAACAGCAGCCACGGCACCAGCGGACGGAAACCGCCATCGCCGATCCAGATCAGCAAAAGCGCACCTGCGCCTCCACCAATCAATCCGATAATCGCGAACGGAATCATCTCGCGGAAATAGCTGCGGACTTCGGAGCGATAGGCCGCGACGCTGGTCAGGTTGCTGGGGGTCAAAGCAACTGCGCTGGTGGCGTTGGCATCGAGCGTCGGCAGTCCGCAGGCGACGAGCGCTGCAAAGGTAATGAACGTGCCGCCACCGGCGACAGCATTGACGGTGCCGGCGGCGAATCCCGCCACCGCCAGCACAACGATCTGAAATAAAGTCACGTCAGCCCCATTACGCAATTGCCGGGGTAGCGCCCGGCCCTCAGCTTTTAGAGACTCGCGCTGCGCGGGAGAATGCCTCCGCGCCGATGAGGCACCATGCCGAAACGCGCACTCTGCCAGGCGCTTCAGTTGTGCGGAACTTTCAGTTCGAGCGGGACATCCGGCGCGTTCTTGGAGTTGTGCAGCACCAGCGAGGTTCGCACGTTGCGCACATGGGGCGCGGCGGTGAGGTGCGAGACGAAGTTCTGGAAGGTCGCCATGTCCGGCGCGACGCATTTCAGGATGAAATCGATCTCGCCCGACAGCATCCAGCATTCGCGCACCAGCGGCTCGTGGCGGACGAATTCCTCGAACGCGCGCAGGTCCGCGTCGGCCTGGCTGGACAGATGCACCGAGGCGAACACCGTGACGTCGAAACCTAGGGACGGCGGGTCCAGCAGCCCGCGGTAGCCGCGGATATAGCCCTCCTCCTCCAGGGTGCGGACCCGGCGCAGACAGGGCGGCGGCGAAATGCCCACCCGCTTGGCCAGTTCGACATTGGTGATTCGGCCATCAGCCTGAATCTCATTGAGTATTTTCAGGTCGATTTCGTCGAGGCTCTTTGACACGGACACCTAATCCCCTGGCGACCGGATTTCCGGCCTTTTGCAAAACTGTTCTAGCCAGCGGCACGGCTTCGCGCAATTTTATTTCGCGCCATATGCTATCTCATGGCTAGCTGGGGAAAATTTCATGATAGGGGTTGCATATCTTGCATAGCTCGCAGGATGGCCTACATTCGGAACTGATACTTTTAACGCCCCAGCGATGCCTTTGCGGGCATTTCTCGCCTCTTCGCTGATCAATCCATGCAACAAACTCCTAAGGGTCGGGCTATGGCCGCTCCTATTCATGCCAAGGTTGTCATCATCGGTTCGGGACCGGCGGGTTACACCGCCGCGATTTACGCCGCACGCGCCATGCTCGAGCCCGTGCTGATCCAGGGCATTCAGCCCGGCGGCCAGCTCACCATCACCACCGACGTCGAGAACTATCCGGGATTTGCCGACGTCATCCAGGGCCCCTGGCTGATGGAGCAGATGGAGAAGCAGGCGGCGCATGTCGGCACCAAGATCGTCACCGACCACGTCAACAAGCTCGAACTGGGCCAGCGTCCGTTCCGCATCTCCACCGACAGCGGCGACGTCTATCTGGCTGACACGGTGATCCTCGCCACCGGCGCGCAAGCGCGCTGGCTCGGACTGCCTTTCGAGGAGAAGTTCAAGGGCTTCGGCGTCTCGGCTTGCGCCACCTGCGACGGCTTCTTCTACCGCAATAAGGAAGTGTTCGTGGTCGGCGGCGGCAACACCGCCGTCGAGGAAGCGCTGTTCCTGACCAACTTCGCCTCGCAGGTCACGCTGGTTCACCGCCGCAACAGCCTGCGCGCGGAGCGCATTCTGCAGGACCGCCTGTTCAAGCACCCGAAGATCAAGGTGATCTGGGACAGCGAAGTCGCGGATATCCGCGGCCAGGACAATCCCTCCAAGGTGACCCACGTCGTCCTGAAAAACATCAAGAGCGGCGCGGTGACCGAACACGTCGCCGACGGCGTCTTCGTCGCCATCGGTCATGCTCCGGCGACCGAGCTGGTCGCCGGCCAGCTCAAACTGAAGCCCTCCGGCTATATCGAGATCGCACCGCATTCCACCGCGACCTCGGTGCCCGGCGTCTTCGCCGCGGGCGACGTCGCGGATGAAACCTATCGCCAGGCCGTGACGGCTGCGGGCCTCGGCTGTATGGCGGCGCTGGAAGCGGAACGCTTCCTGGCGCACAGCGCCACCGAACGCGCAGCGGCGGAGTGACCATGCCTCGAACACGCGATGGATTAAGCGATATGGACTGGGACAAGCTGAAGGTCTTTCACGCGGCTGCGGAAGCGGGAAGCTTCACGCATGCCGGCGAACAACTCGGGCTGTCGCAGTCGGCCGTCTCGCGCCAGGTCAGCGCGCTGGAGCAGGAACTGGCGGTGTCATTGTTTCACCGCCATGCCCGCGGACTGATCCTCACCGAGCAGGGCGATCTGCTGTTCCGCACCGCGCATGACGTGTTCATGCAGTTGCAGGCGGCGCGCGCCAAGCTCACCGACAGCCGCGAGCGGCCGAGCGGCGACCTCAAGGTCACCACCACGCCGGGCGTCGGCATCAACTGGTTGATCCCGCGGCTCGGTGAATTCACCGCGCTGTATCCGGACATCCGCATTTCGCTGATCGTGACCGACGAAGAACTCGACCTGTCGATGCGCGAAGCCGACGTGGCGATCCGCACCCGCAAGCCGACCCAGCCGGATCTCATTCAGCGCAAGCTGTTCTCGATGGGCTTCCATGCCTATTGCTCGCCGGAATACGTCAAGCGGCACGGCACCCCGCGCACGCTCGATGAACTGGACGCGCACCGGATCATCGTCCTCAGCGACCAGAACGTGCCGCAGCACCTGCAAAACCGGAACTGGCTGATCGAGGCCAACACCAATGGTTCCGGCCCGCGCGAGCCCGTGTTCAAGGTCAACAACATCCTCGGGCTGGTGCGCGCCTGCCAGCAGGGCCTCGGAATCGCGGCGCTGCCGGACTACCTGGTCGAGGACAACAACCGGCTGGTGCAGCTCTTCAGCGAGGCCGACTCGATTCAATTGGATACATATTTTGTTTATCCCGAAGAATTGAAGTCGGTGGCGCGCGTGCAGGTTTTCCGTGATTTTATCGTGAGTAAGGCGCAGCGCTGGCCGTCCTGACGGCCCCCTTGAGCGGGTTCAAACGAACGTTTGAGCCCGCATCCTGAGCATGACTGACATACCGGGATCGGAGTTGTCCGCATGGGAAATCGCGGACCATACTCTCCCCACACTGAATGAGCGTTCTGCGCACTGTCCCCCTCCTCCAGCGGAACGCGCGCTCAGTTATCCCTCTTGGAAGGTGATTGTGTCGGCCTCACGTGGCCAAAAACTAAACAGGCCGGGCTCTTTAGCCCGGCCTTTTTTCATGCGCATGTTCCTTTGCTATGCGCGCATCACCCGAACAACTTCGAGTGAAGCCTCTTATGATTGAAGCTTCATGCGCGCCAGCCGCAGCGCATTGCCGATCACGCTGACCGACGACAGCGCCATGGCCGCAGCGCCGATCATCGGCGACAGCAGAATCCCGAACACCGGATAAAGCACACCCGCCGCGACCGGAATGCCGGCTGCGTTGTACAGGAAGGCAAACGCCAGGTTCTGGCGGATATTGCGCATCGTCGCCAGCGACAGTTGCCGGGCTTCCACCAGCCCCATCAGATCGCCGCGCAGCAGCGTAATGCCCGCGCTTTCGATCGCCACATCGGTGCCGCTGCCCATGGCGATGCCGACATCGGCCGCGGCAAGCGCCGGAGCATCGTTGATGCCGTCACCGGCCATCGCCACCACGCGGCCCTCGCCGCGCAGCCTTGTGACCACGTCGCCCTTGCGCTCGGGCAGAACGTCGGCCTCGACGTCGGTGATGCCGAGCGTCCTCGCCACCGCCTGCGCCGTCGTCACATTGTCACCGGTCAGCATGACAATGCGCAGTCCGTTTGCACGCAACTGCTTCAGCGCTTCCGGCGCACTCGGCTTGACCGGATCGGCAATCGCAATGACGCCGGCGGCGCGGCCATCGACCGCGACATAGATCGCGGTGGCCCCGCGCTCGCGCTTGGTGCGTGCATCGGCTTCCAGTGTCTGAATGCCGACGTTCGACAACTGCATGATCGCGGCATTGCCGAGCACGACCTTGCGGCCACCGACGGTGCCCGTCGCGCCCTTGCCCGCGGGCGAGTCGAAGTTCTGCACATCGCGAAGTTCGATGCTCTCTTCCTTCGCGGCATTCAGGATCGCGAAGGCCAGCGGATGCTCGCTGGCGCGCTCGACGCTGGCGGCCAGCCGCAGCAGTTCACCCCGATCAAAGCCATCGGCGGCGATCACAGCGACCACCTTCGGCTTGCCTTCGGTCAGCGTGCCGGTCTTGTCGATCACCAGGGTGTCGACCTTCTCCATCCGCTCCAGCGCCTCGGCGTCGCGAATGAGAATGCCGGAGCGCGCGCCGCGGCCGACGCCGACCATGATCGACATCGGAGTCGCGAGACCGAGCGCGCAGGGACACGCGATGATGAGGACAGTCACCGCGGCAACCAGCGCATAGGTGAATCGGGGCTCGGGACCGAACATCGCCCATGCCGCGAACGCCGCAAGCGCCACCGCGATCACCACCGGCACGAACCAGCCTGCGACCTGATCGGCGAGCCGCTGCACCGGCGCACGCGAGCGCTGCGCCCGCGCCACGAGATCGACAATGCGCGCCAGCATGGTGTCACGGCCGATCTTGTCGGCGCGGACCACAAGGCCGCCGCTCTGGTTGACAGTGCCGCCGATCACCTGTGCGCCGATCGCCTTCTTCACCGGCATCGACTCGCCGGTGACGAGGGACTCATCGACCAGCGACGATCCCTCGGTGACGGTGCCATCGACCGGGACCTTTTCGCCCGGCCGCACCCGGAGCAGATCACCCACCGCGATGGCGTCGATATCGATGTCCTCGTCGCCGGTCTGCGAGACGCGCCGCGCCGTCTTCGGCGCAAGGCCGAGCAATGCGCGGATCGCGCCTGACGTGCGCGCCCGGGCGCGCAGTTCGAGCACCTGACCCAGCAGGACGAGAACGGTGATGACGGCGGCCGCTTCGAAGTACACCGCGACCGCGCCGTGATGATCGCGGAATGCGTCCGGAAACACCTGCGGCGCCAGCGTCGCGACCACGCTGTAAGCGTAAGCGACGCCTGTGCCCATCGCGATCAGCGTGAACATGTTGAGATTGCGCGTTTTGACCGAATGCCAGCCGCGCTCGAAGAAGGGCCATCCGGCCCACAGCACCACCGGCGTCGCCAGCGCGAATGACAGCCAGTTCGAGGTTTGCAGCGGCAGCAGGTGGATCCCGCCGAGATGCGCCGCCATGTCGATGACGAACACCGGCAGCGTCAGCGCGAGACCGATCCAGAAGCGGCGCGTCATGTCGATCAGTTCGGGATCGGGCTTATCATCGAGCGAGACGGTTTCGGGTTCGAGCGCCATGCCGCAGATCGGGCAGTTCCCCGGCCCGACCTGTCGGACCTCGGGATGCATCGGACAGGTGTAGACGGTGCCTTCCGGCATCTTCTCTTCAGGCTGTGACGATTTCGGCGCGAGATACTTTTCCGGATCGCCTTCGAACCTGGTCCGGCAGCCCGCGGAGCAGAAGAAATAATCCTGACCTTTGTACGCAAATCGATGCTTCGCGCTCGCCGGATCGACGGTCATCCCGCAGACGGGATCGATGACGCCTGCGCCCGCCTGATCCGCTGCGTGCGAATGACCATGCGCGCCGTGATGAGCGTGGCCGTACTCAGGCTTGCCGTGGCTGTGACCGCCGGAACCTTGATTGCCATGTCCGCCGCAACAACCGGCCTTGCCACTTTCCTGATGATCCGATGACGCCACGATTCCAATTCTCCACTTGCAACTTATACCCTATAGGGGTATATAGTACGGTATGCGACAGGAAATCAAGTCATCGTGCCTGAAGAGGCTGAAACGGATCGAAGGCCAGGTTCGCGGTCTCGCGGGCATGGTGGAAGACGATCGCTATTGCATCGACATCGTCACGCAGATCGCCGCCGCCCGTGCAGCGCTGCGGCGGGTCGAGGAAGAGGTGCTGCGCGATCATGTCGCGCATTGCGTCGAGCACGCGATCTCGTCGGGCGACAAGGCGGACCAGCGGCGCAAGATCGCCGAACTGATGGATGTGGTGAGCCGGGCTGACCGCTAGGGAAACGACAGCCATCGTGACGTATTCAGAACATGGTTGATCGCGTGTTAGCTGTTCAGCATCGGCTATTGACGATCTGTTCACGACAGTAACGCCTGCGCCGCAGCCATTTTTTGATTTGTTCGCCTCGCGTACACACAGCATCCGATCCTAGCCGATCGAGCGCGCCTGTATCGATCAAACGCCAGATCAGGAATTTACGCGTTCTTACGCAATTCCACTTACCTGCCGAGATAACCGTTTGTTTCTCGCGTGCAGGCTGTTCGATGTTCAAGGTCTACAATTGTATCGCCACCGCCCATGATCTCTGGCTCGTGGGGCTCGCGGCTGTGATCTGCACGCTGGCTTCGCTTGCCGCCATCGGCCTGCTGCGCCATGCCCGTCACGCGACGCGCCAGATGCGTCCGGTCTGGCTCGCGATCTCGGCGATCTCGACGGGCTTCGGCATCTGGTCGACGCATTTCATCGCGATGCTCGCTTATTCGCCCGGCATTCCGAGCGCCTACAACATCGCACTCACCGGTTTGTCCCTTGCCGCTGCGATCCTGCTCACCGCAGCCGGTCTTGCCATGTCGATGCAGCCCAAATGGCGGCTCGGCCCGTGGCTCGGCGGCGCTGTCGTCGGCGGCGGTATCGCCACCATGCATTATCTCGGCATGGCGGCTTTCCAGATCGGCGGCGTCATCCTGTGGGATTCAACACTCGTTGCCGCATCCATTCTGCTCGGCACGCTGATCGGCGCAGCGGCGCTGCCGACTGGTTTGCGGGGCGATTCACAGCGCTGGCGGATTGCGGGTGCAGTGCTTTTGACGCTGGCAATTTGCAGTCATCATTTCACGGCGATGGGCGCAGTCGCGATCATTCCCGATCCGACCGTCACGATCCCGCAATCCGCGATCCCCACCAACTGGCTCGCCATTGGCGCCGCCGTCTCGAGCTTCACGATCATTCTGCTGGCGATCGGCGCCGCAGCCCTCGACATTCATGACCAGCGCCGCTCGATGCTTGAAGCCGAGCGCATGCGCGGTCTCGCCAATGCCGCGGTCGAAGGCCTTCTGGTCTGCGACGGCGACGTCGCTGTGACCGTCAACACCAGTTTCGCACAGCTCGTCGGCTCAACATCGGACAAGCTGATCGGTACGAACCTGCAATCGTACATTCCGGACGCCGGCGCGCGCGCGAAACTGTTCGCCGCCCCGAACCAGCCGGTGGAGGCCGATCTTCGTCACGCCGACGGATCGATGATTCCGGTCGAACTGATCCTGCGTCCGATCGATTTCGCCGGGCAGGCGCATCACGTCATCGCCGTGCGCAACCTGCAGGCGCGCAAGAAGGCCGAGCAGCACATCCGCTATCTCGCGCATCACGATGCGCTGACCTCGCTGCCGAACCGCGGCACGTTCCATGCGCGGCTCGATCACGAGATCGCTGCCACCATGGCAGGCGGGCAGAAGTGCGCTGTGCTCTGCTTCGACCTCGACAGGTTCAAGGAGGTCAACGATCTGTTCGGACACGCGGCCGGCGACAAGGTCCTTCAGACCGTCGCCTCACGCGTCACCGCGATCCTCGACAAGACATGCATGGTCGCGCGCCTCGGCGGCGACGAATTCGCGGTCCTTGTCCCCGGATTGTCGAACCCGGCCACGGCCGGACGGCTGGCTGAGCGCATTATCGAGGCGCTGCGATCCGACGGTGATAAATCCGACAGCGAGAACATGACGTCGTGCAGCATCGGCATCGCGATCTGCCCCGACGATGCGGACAATCGCGAGACATTGCTGACCCACGCCGACACGGCGCTCTACCGCGCCAAGATGGAAGGCCGCGCCACCTACCGCTTCTTCGAAGCGAAGATGGGCGCGGAAGTTCACGACCGCCGCGTGCTGGAGCACGATCTGCGGCAGGCAGTGTCCCGCGGCGAGTTCAATCTGGTCTATCAGCCGCAGCAAGACATTCAGAGCAGGACCGTGGTCGGCTTCGAGGCCCTGCTCCGCTGGAATCACAGGACCCGCGGCTCGATCTCTCCGGCCATTTTCATCCCGATCGCGGAAGAAACCGGCGCCATTCTCGGTATCGGCGAGTGGGTTCTGCGCGAGGCCTGCAAGCAGGCCGCGAGCTGGCCGCAGCCGCTGACCATCGCCGTCAACGTGTCGGCGGTCCAGATCTACAACGAGAATTTCGTGCAGCTCGTGCATGAGGTGCTGCTGGAAACCGGCCTCGCGCCCGGCCGGCTCGAACTCGAAATCACCGAGACAGCGCTGGTGCGCGATCTCAACCGCGCGCTCACCACACTCCGGCGCATCAAGGCGCTCGGCGTGCATATCGCGATGGACGATTTCGGCACCGGCTATTCGTCGCTCTCCAACCTGCGCGCATTCCCGTTCGACAAGATCAAGATCGACGGTTCGTTCATCAAGTCGGTCAACACCAACGAGCAGGCCGCGACCATTGTGCGCGCCGTGCTGGGCCTCGGCCGCGGTCTCGGTCTGCCGGTGCTGGCGGAAGGCGTCGAGACACCGGCGGAGCTGGCGTTCCTGCAATCCGAACTGTGCAACGAGGTTCAGGGCTATCTGGTCGGGCGGCCCGCCGCGATCGGAACCTTCGCGCCCCTCACCCACCCCGAAAGCAGACCTGCAACAGGCGAGGAAATCCGCGTCCTGCTGGCGCAGTCGGCCTGAGACTTCGGATTTTCGGGGCTTTGGAAGTGGTACAGTTGGGTGGGATCGAACCACCGACCTCCGGATCCACAATCCGGCGCTCTAACCAGCTGAGCTACAACTGCATTTTTCAATCTATGGCAGCCGGCCGGCTGCCCCGCCGAGGGCGGCGATTTCGCGGGAAACTAGGTGCAACGCCGCACTTTGGCAAGACGCTTTGACCTGCCGAAATCGCGTCGCCAACAGCCCGTTATGGGTGACCGTGGCGACAGAAACGGTTCAGTGGCGCGGCCGGGCCTTTGCCAGGACCAGACGCCTCAATCAGACGCCGGGCTTGAAGGCCTTTGCCGCGCCGGCGGCGATCGGCTCGACGGCGGCAGCCGCAGCCTTCTGGGTCATGGCCGCAAGGTCCTGGGACTGCGCGGTCAAAACCTCGAACTGCTTGCGGGCATGGGTGTTCATCAGTTCGAAGGCCTCCGGCAGCGATTTCACACCCATCAGGCTCTGGGTGAAGGCAAACGCGGCTTCGGTGTTGGTCTGGGCCATGCCGATCATCTTCGAGGTGAAATCGCCGGCGCCCTTGGTGGCCTGCTCGACCAGCGCCTCGAGAGCCCCGTTGTTGGAAACGGCTGCGTCCTTGAACTTCTGATAGCCGTCACGAGCCTGGACCATGCCCATCTCGGTGAACGCGCGAAGCTGCTCAGGAACCTTGAAGGGGACGACAGCAAATGGATCGTTCGCGCTCATAGGGCAGTCCTCATGTCTGGAATTGAAATCGCCGGAACGGCGCAACCGGCCGCGTGAGGCCTACAGGCCGGACGCCGGTCCGTATCTATTTGGCACTATATGGGAGATTTTGTGCGATGCAACAAAATACCACGGGGCCGTCCGCATGCCTGATCCGGCGCAAGCGCCGGATCTATCCTCCAAATGACCGGGGCTAGCCACGGACTATTTGGGCTTGGCGGCATCCATGGCGGCGCGGGTCACAACCTGACCCATTTCGCTGGCCTGCTCGGCCAGCGCCCGCATCTGGCCCTGAACGTATTCAGTGTGGAGACGCATCACCTCGGTGAGGTCCTTGGCGTGAATCAACTGCTGCGCATAGGCCAGCGAGGTCTGCACGTTCTTTTCCGCGAACGCGATGGCCTTCGCGCTGATTTCCTTGGCCGCATCGCCGGAGCCGCCGAGTGACGCCCCGCCGAACGCCGCCGCCGTCTGCTGCGCACTGCTGATGAAAGTATCGAATGCCTTGCGTGCCTGTTCGAGGCTCGCTTCCGCCATCGACCGCATTTCCTTCGGAATCTCGAACTGATTGCCTGACATGTCGCACCCTCCTGTTGGGTCTCTGAGCGGACCCCGTTGCTCCGCAATTTACCGCCGGGCGACATCTCACCTATGACGCAGCGCAACGACAGTTCCTGCCCGTCCATCGTGAACGTTTGAGCATCTTTTGCAACACCCAACGTCCGAGCGGCGCTGGGGTTCAGTGTGCCGGCGAGTTAACGTTATCGCCGGTTTGGATGGGTAGTGTCACACCCCACCGGTGGACCTTGTGGCAGCCGCGCCATACTAATCATTTGTTAAGGCTGTCCGATCCACCTCCCGCGCCACAATCGGCGCTACGAAAGCGAGACACAGACCCGTTGTCCAAGACGAGCGAAGCCGACTTCCAGCTCCATGGCATCCGCGATCCGCGCCTTGCGGTTCACGCGACAAGCAGCTTGCCTGCGTGGGTCTGGTCGCTCAACGGCGCTCGCATTCTCTGGACCAACACCATCGGAGCGCGGCTGTTCGGCGAGCGCAGTGCCGCCGCCCTTGCCGAGAAAACCATCGGCCCCGCCGATCCGCGGCGCCGCCAGGCCGCACAGCTTGCAGCGCGGTTGTCACCGTCAGGCGCACCACGGCTTGAACGGCTGCGCGGATTCGGCGCGCCGCTCGGCCGCCTGCTGACATGCTCCTGCGCGCGGCTCACCTTCGCGGACGGCACCGTGGGGATTCTCATTGCCGCCGCCGATCCTGTCGGCCGTCCGATGCCGCTCACCGAGCGGCTCGCGCATCTGGTCGACAGCATCACCATGCCGGCGATGACCTTCACGCCGAACGGCGCACTCGCCGGCGCAAATGAAGCCGCGAAAAACTTTCCGGGATTGTTCAATGATCTGACCGGGCCCGGTTTCGATGACGCACGCAACGGCGCGCTGCGTAACGGACAATCGGTCCTGCAAGTGGACTCCAGCCGGGTGACGGTGCATCGCGTCGGCAGCGGAGACGGCACCGCGCTGGTCGCATTGATCGACGCTGTGATCGTGCCGAAGCCAATGCCGAAGCCGACGCCTGTGGTGCTCGCTCCCGAAGAGCCAGAGCGCGAGAGTGGTGTTGAACGGCCTGCGCCTGCCGCGCCGGTCGATTCCGCTCCGGCTGAAGCGGCGGCGGAAACCGTCGCAGAGACGCCCGGTCAAGCCGCCGCGCCGGCCGAAGTCACACCGGTCGATCTTTTCGAATCGGTGTTCGATGAATCGTCAGAACCGGCGGCACCGGTCCAGACCGTCGCGAACACCGAAACTCGGCCTCAACACATCGCAAGTGAAGAACCCGCGCCTGCCGTGCACGCCGACGCGCCGCGCGATGAACCTGCACATCATGACGCGGCCGCAGAAAACGTCACCCGGATCTATATCGACGACGAACGCTATAAAACGGCTTCTCCGCTCGGCGCCGGCGATGGGTCCGCAACGCTGCTTGAGATGGACCGCCCGTTGACGCCGCGGCGGCATCCGCTGCGCTTCATGTGGCATATGGATGAAGACAGCCGCTTCTCGCTGGGCTTCGATGAGTTCACCCGCCTGATCGGCGCGCGCACCGCCGCCGCGTTCGGCCGGCCCTGGGGCGAGATCGCCGATGCGCTCGGCCTCGATCCCGAAGGCCATGTCGCGGCTGCGGTCGCAAACCGCGACACCTGGAGCGGCATTGTCGTGAACTGGCCCGCCGATGGCGCAGGCGCGCGGCTGCCGGTGGAACTGTCGGGATTCCCGATCTATGACCGCGCCGGGACTTTCCTGGGGTATCGCGGCTTCGGCATCTGCCGCGACGTTGAAGGCATGGCACGGCTGGCCGTGCAGCGCCGTGATGATATGCTGTATTCGTCTGAGCCGCCCGCAGCGGCGCAGCCGAGCGAACCACCGCCGCATGAGGTCACGAGACCGGAGCCGGTCGCCGAGGACGTTGTGAACGAGCCGCCATCAACTCCGTCAGAGACGGTGGTGCATGCCGCGGACAGCGTGCAAGATAACTTCCCGAGGGACAGTTTCCCGAGAACCGAGCAGAAGCCTGTGGTGGACACTCCGCAAAACGTCGTGCCATTTCCAGTCGCCGAGCCGAAATCGCCGGCGCTGACGGCGGTCGAGAGCAACGCCTTCGACGAACTGGCGCGGCGACTGTCCGCGCGCCTCGAGAATGGAGCAGAGACTGAAACGCTGACCGACGCCTCGGTGGCCGAACTGTTCGCCGCTGACGATACGCCGCAGCACGAGCCGGTGTCCGAACCGCCTGCGCTTGAACATCCCCCTGCCTTCCTCCAGCCCGAGCCGGTGCTGCCGCGCGCCAATGCCGCGCAGGATTCGCAGTTGCTCGATCGCCTGCCGGTCGGCGTGCTGGTGTATCGGCTCGACCGGCTGATCTACGCCAACAAGGCGTTTCTCGCCTCCACCGGATATGACGACCTTCATGCGCTGACCGACGCCGGTGGCCTCGATGCGCTGATTGTCGAAGCCGGTGCGGGATCCGCCAGCAGCACGTCCGAGACCGGCACGCCGGTCGTCATCGCGGCCACCAGCAAGAGCGGCCCCGACAGGGGCGAGCCTGCCGACGCGCGGCTGTTCGCCATCACATGGGACAACGAGCCGGCGCATGCGCTGGTGTTCTCAGGCCCGCGCACCGAGCCCCGGATCGAACCTGCACCCGTCTTGACGATCGCGCCGGTCGCCGTCGCCAGCGACGACACCACGCAGGCGGAAGAACTAGGCACAATTCTCGACAACACCGCCGAGGGCGTCATTGTTTTCGACGGCCAGGGCCGCGTCCTCTCCTGCAATCGCAGCGCCGAGATTCTGTTCGGCCGCGACGACAACGAGATGGCGACGCTCCATCTCACCGATCTGTTCGCGGCCGACAGCCAGCGCGCGGTGCAGGATTACGCGAACGAGGTCAGGGCCGCTGCCGTGACGGGTCTGCTTCGCCACGGCCGCGACATGCTGGGACGTGCGCGCGACGGCAGCGCCATCCCGCTGTCGGTGACAATGGGCCGGACACGGCCGGACGGCGCGCGCTTTTTCGCGATCTTCAACAGCCAGTCGCAAACCAGGAAAAGCGAAGGCGAACTGACTCAGGCGAAGCGGCAGGTCGAGCGCGCTGTGAACGCGCGAGCGGACATCCTCGGACGGATCAGCCATGAGGTTCGTATGCCGCTGAACGCCATCATCGGCTTCGCCGACGTGATGATCGACGAGCGCTTCGGCGCGCTCGGCAACGAGCGCTATGTCGAATACATGAAGGACATCCGCGCCTCCGGGCAGCGTGTGATGGCGATCATCGACGATCTGCTCGATCTGTCGCGCATCGAAACCGGCAGGATGGAACTGTCGTTCGCGAGCCAGGACCTCAACAGCATGGTCGAGCAATGCGTCGCGGTGATGCAGCCGCAGGCCAATCGCGAACGCATCATCATCCGCACATCGCTCGCCCACGCGCTGCCGACCGTAAAGGCCGACGCTCGCGCGCTGCGCCAGATCGCGCTGAACCTGATCGGCAACTCAATCCATCTGGCCAATGCCGGGGGACAGGTCATTGTGTCGACCGCAACCACCGACTTCGGCGATATCGTGCTGCGCGTCCGCGACACCGGCCCCGGCCTCAACGACAACGAGATCGCCGCCGCCATGGCGCCGTTCCGCACAACGGGCGCGTCCGATCAAACCGCCGACGGCTCGGTTGTGAACCTGTCGCTGACCAAAGCGCTGGTCGAAGCCAACCGCGCGCAATTCCACATCAAGACCGCGCCGCATTCGGGCACGCTGATCGAGGTCGTGTTCTCACACGCCAGCGCGATCGCCTGATCGCCACTCTGGAATCTCTCTAAATCAGCGATCTCGCGACATCGCGTCGCGTGAATGTGCACGCCCTCTGCGCTACAGAACCGGCACCGCGCGCTGCAACGCTCAGCGCCGCGATGCTCATCAAAGCTGCCGGAGCCCCATCATGTCACGATCTCGTATTCTCGCCGCCGCAACCGTCGTCGCTTCCGCGATGACCCTGAATGCGGCCGCATTCGCCCAATCCGGCGAGGTGAACGTCTACACCTATCGCGAGACCAAGCTGGTGCAGCCGCTGTTCGACGCGTTCACCAAAGATACCGGCATCAAGGTCAATGTCGTTTCGGCATCCTCCGGTCTTGAGCAGCGAATGAAGGCGGAAGGCGCCAACAGCCCCGCCGACGTACTGCTGACGGTGGACGTCGGCCGCATGGCGGAAGCCGTCGAGGCCGGTGTAACGCAGCCGATCAAGTCCGAGGCGCTCGACAAGATCGTGCCGGCGCAATACCGCGATCCCGACGGTCACTGGGCCGGCATCTCGATGCGCGCGCGCGTGATCTACGCCTCGAAGGACCGCGTCAAGCAAGATGCCATCACCTACGAAGAGCTCGCCGACCCGAAGTGGAAGGGCAAGATCTGCATCCGCTCCGGCCAGCACATCTACAACAATGCGCTGTTCGCGGCCTACGTCGCCCACCACGGCGAAGCCAAAGCCGAAGAGTGGTTGCGGGGCGTGAAGGCCAACCTCGCGCAGAAGCCCTCCGGCGGCGACCGCGAAACCGCACGCGATGTCGCGGCTGGCAAGTGCGACATCGGCATCGGCAACACCTATTACTGGGCGCTGATGATGAACAACGATCCGGACAAGAAGCCATGGGCGGAAGCGACCAAGGTGATCCTGCCGACCTTCGCCGGCGGCGGCACCCATGTGAATCTCTCCGGCGTGCTGCTGGCGAAGCACGCGCCGAACCGCGCCAACGCCGTCAAACTGATCGAATGGCTGGCCGGCGAACACGCGCAGCATCTCTATGCCGACGCCAACTATGAGTATCCGGTCCGCGCCGGTGTCGCCGTCAACCCGACCATTGCCGGTTACGGCAAGTTGAATCCCGACGCGCTGCCGATCTCGAAGATTGCGGCCAGCCGCAAGGCCGCCTCGACGCTGGCCGACAAGGTCGGGTTTGATAATTGAGTCTGACCGACCGATACCAAAAGCACCTCACCCCAACCAGCTTCCCGCAGACGGGCCGAGGAGGTTCGCCGCGTATGGCGATGAGTCATGTTCATCGTTCCCTCCCCCCTTGCGGGGGAGGCGCAAACCAGTCCTTGTCGCGCAAAGCCGAATTCTCGTGATAGCGCGCATCGCAGAGCCCGCCGTCTCGGCGCTGGCGGTCTTCACGGCGGCGCTTGTTGCATTGCCGGTGCTGGCGATCGTCGTGATCGCGGCACAGCCCGCGCCCGGTCTGTGGTCGCATCTTGTCGACTACGTGCTGCCGCTGGCGCTGCGCGACACAGCCGCGCTGCTGATCGGCGTCGGATCGATCGCACTGCTCGCAGGTGCGGGCACCGCGTGGCTGGTGTCATCGCACGATTTCCCGGGACGCGGATTGCTGCTCTGGCTGCTGCCGCTGCCGCTGGCGATTCCGACCTACATTGCGGCTTATGTTTATGTCGATCTGTTCGAACCGCTCGGCCTCGTCCATCGCACGCTGATGCTGTGGCTTCCGCCGCGCGATGCGCTGGCGTTGTTACCGAACCTGCGCTCCCTGCCGGGCGCGATCTTCATCATCGGCATTGTGCTCTATCCGTATGTCTATCTCTCCGCGCGCGCGACCTTCCAGTTGCAGAGCGCGGAATTTGCCGAAGCCGCGCGCACGCTCGGCGCCGGACGCTGGGATGTGTTTCGCCGCATCTCGCTGCCGATGGCCCGTCCGGCGCTGGCGGTCGGCCTCGCTCTCGTCGCGCTGGAAACGCTGAACGACATCGGCGCCAGCGAATACCTCGGGGTGCGAACACTCACCGTCTCGATCTTCACGACATGGCTCAATCGCGGCAGCCTTGCGGGCGCAGCGCAACTGTCATGCCTGGTGCTGGTGATCGTCGGCGGACTGATCGCGCTGGAGCGCTATGGCCGCCGCAACGCCATCACGGAATTTTCGTCCGAGAGCCCGCGGCTGACGCCGCGCACGCCCTTCACCGGGCTCAAGGGCTGGCTGGCTTTCGCCGCATGCGCCCTGCCGGCGTTGCTCGGCTTCGTCGTGCCGCTGCTGTTTCTGCTGTACCAGAGCATCCACCGGTCCTCGGTGACGATGGATACCGCGATCTGGCGCGACGCATTCAGTTCGATAAGTTTCGCGGCGCTCGCCACCCTCGTTGCGCTGGGTCTCGGACTGGCGACAATTCTTGCAACGCGCTGGCGTCCCGGTTCATGGCGCGCGTTCTCGGCCAACATCGCGCAGACCGGGTACGCATTGCCGGGACTGGTGCTGGCGCTCGGCCTGCTCTCGCCGGTGCTGACGATCGACAACGCGCTCAACACGTTTGCCGCGTGGCTCGGGCTATCGCTGCCCGGCCTGGTGCTGATGGGCTCGGGCGCGGCCGTGGTCACGGCCTATGTGATCCGCTTTCTCGCAGTGCCGACCGGATTTCTGCGGGCCGGCTTCGAGCGCATCCCGTTCGACTATGACGACAGCGCGCGCAGCGCAGGGGCCGGGCAGATCACCGCCATGCGGCGGATTCACCTGCCGCTGCTGCGCCCAGCGCTACTCGGTGCCGCGATCGTGGTGTTCGTCGATTGCCTGAAGGAATTGCCGGCGACACTGTTGCTGCGTCCGCTCAATGTCGAGACGCTGGCGACCTCGATCTATCAGTATGCCAGCCGCGGCAGTTTCGAGGACGGCGCCCTCGCCGCGCTTCTGATCGTGGCGGCGAGCATCGGCCCGGTGGCGTGGCTGACGCGGTTCTCCGATATTCCGCAGGGCCCGGCATAATTTGGTCTGAACCGGCTGTGCTTGGGCCCGCCGCAGCGGTATAGTGTGCGCGATGATGGATGCTCTGAAATATCGGGTCGCAGCCCTCGCCGCTGTGCTTTGTCTGGCGGCGCCTGCCGCTCAGGCCCAGGTGGCGCCAATCCGCTACTGGATTCCGGGTGGACCTTTCGGATTGGGCGGCGACACCACGACGCAATATTGGGGAAGCGCGCCGGATGAGGACGGCTTCCGCAAGGGCTTTTCTTTCAGCAGCTACAGCATACCGGTGAATTCATTCACCGGCGGCTTCGGCGCGGGCGCATTTACTGCCGGCAGCGGATTGTCGTCCGAGGGCGCGCAATACGCCTACAGCTTCAAGGGCCTCGGCGACACGCCGATCACATTTTTCGGAGGCGTCAGCTCGCTTCGAACGACGCCGGACGTATTTACGTCGCTCGTCACGCCGGGCTTCGAGCGGAGCAGCACGCTTGCCACCAGCATCAATGCCGGAGTCGAGTTCAAACCGACCTCGAATATCAGTCTGTCGCTTTCAGCCGGGTTCGTACAGCCGTCCGCGACCCTCGACACCGACATCCGTTCGCAATTGCTGTCCGCGCAAAATCCCGGCTTTCTTGGCCGGCGATAGCGTCAGATCGCGCGGCCAACAAGGCCGCGCTGCGCCGTCATGATGGTTCAGGCGCTCAGGCGTTCTTCAGCGCGACGCGGAAGGTCGCTTCGGTCTTCGCCTTCACCTCATCGAGCGTGACGCCGTCGGCGAGCTCGATCAGCGCCATGCCGTCCTTGCCGTGCTTGTCGATGGTGAACACCGCGAGATCGGTGACGACCATGTCGACGACACGCTCGCCGGTGAGCGGCAGGTTGCAGCGATGCAGCAGCTTCGGACCATCCTTTGCGGAATGCTCCATCACGACGACGACGCGCTTGACGCCGGCGACGAGATCCATCGCGCCGCCCATGCCCTTCACCATCTTGCCGGGGATCATCCAGTTTGCGAGATCGCCGTTCTCGGCCACCTGCATCGCGCCCAGGATCGACAGATCGATATGGCCGCCGCGCACCATCGCGAACGAATCCGCACTTGAGAAGTAGCTGGTGTCGGGCAGTTCGGTCACGGTCTGCTTGCCGGCGTTGATGAGGTCGGGATCTTCCTCGCCCTCATATGGGAACGGGCCCATGCCGAGCATGCCGTTCTCGCTCTGCAGCGACACATCGACGCCGTCGGGAATGTAGTTGGACACCAGCGTCGGAATGCCGATGCCGAGGTTGACGTAATAGCCGTCGCGCAGTTCCTTCGCGGCGCGCGCTGCCATCTGTTCGCGGGTCCAGGCCATGGGGCTCTCCTTAAGGAAATCTGTTATGCGCGCTTGCGCGTGGTGCGCTGCTCGATCCGCTTCAGCGCTGGATCGACTGCGATGATGCGCTGAACGAAGATGCCCGGCGTGTGGATGTGATCGGGATCGATCTCGCCCGCAGGCACCAGATGCTCGACTTCCGCGATGGTGACCTTGGCGGCGGTCGCCATCATCGGGTTAAAGTTGCGCGCGGTCTTGCGGTACACGAGGTTGCCCGCGGTGTCGCCCTTCCAGGCGTGCACGATGGCGAGATCGGCAACGAGGCCCGTCTCAAGGATGTATTTCTCGCCGTTGAACTCCTTCACTTCCTTGCCTTCGGCGATCAGCGTGCCGACGCCGGTCTTGGTGTAGAAGCCCGGGATGCCCGCGCCGCCGGCGCGGATGCGTTCCGCCAGCGTGCCCTGCGGATTGAATTCGAGTTCGAGTTCGCCCGCGAGATACTGCTGCGCGAACAGCTTGTTCTCGCCGACATAGGACGAGATCATCTTCTTGATCTGGCGGGTTTCCAGCAGGCGGCTGAGGCCGATGCCATCGACACCGGCATTGTTCGAGACAACCGTCAGGTTCTTGACGCCGGTTTCGCGCAACGCGTCGGACAACGTCTCGGCGATACCGCAGAGGCCGAAACCGCCGGACATGACCATCATGCCGTCTTTGACAACGCCATCGAGCGCGGACTTCGCGTCGGGGTAAACTTTGTTCATGGGGGTGCAACCTGATGGAGGAAAATAGGCGGACAAGCCGACTATTAGGCGGAATCTTCGAGGCGCGTCAATCGCGGCGCGGCGCCCCGCTCTGCCCGCTTTGCGGCAGCCCCGCCCGGAGCGTTGCCTTGTCCGAACACCTTCGAATACCTTTGGTTTTGGGGCGCGATTGCAGGGGTCAGGGCTTGGGATGGCCTTGAAAGCGTCAAGAAAAACAATCAAGTTGCAGTGGCTCGGCGCAGGGAAGCCCGCCGATGCCGCACACCGCAACCATACCGGATGAACTCATTGACGATGGCCCAAGGGATAAAGCGCCTCGGGATGCCGGTTGCGGCATTTCTCGCTGCCGCGCTGATCGGCCTGATCGCCATTTCCTGGATGATCGACCAGAACGCCGTGCGGCTTTCAGTCGAAAAACAGATTCGTGCGGCGACCGGTCTCGACCTGATGGTCAACGGCGACGTCCGCGTCTCGGTTTTCCCCGGCAGTTCCATCACCCTGCGGCAGGTTGGATTGAAAGGCGCGGGTTCACGCGGCAGCGGCATTGCCGATGAACCGCTGACCGTCGATGAACTGACCGCCAACCTGCGCCTGCTGCCGCTGCTGATGCGGCGCTACGAAATCGCCGACGTAACGCTGCAAAATCCGCGGATCAACGTGAAGCGCAGTGCCGATGGCCGCAGCAACTGGGCCGGCATTATTGAAACACTGGCGCGCACCGTGAAGCCAGGCGTCGACAGTCCGGTGTCGTTCTCCGAAATCCTCATCAAGGACGGCGTCCTCGCCTATCAGAACGACGCACGCGACATCGCCGAGACAGTCAACGGGATCGACCTGTCGCTGGCGTGGCCGTCGATCTCGCGCTCCTTCGCCGCCACCGGCCAGTTCAACTGGCGGGGCGAACTGGTCGACGGCAGCCTCAGCATCAACGACTTCATCGCCGCGCTCTCCGGTGACCGTTCCGGCATCAAGGTCCGGGTCGCAAGCGCGCCGCTCAAATTCGCTTTCGACGGCGCCATCGCCAACCGCACCAGCCTGCTGATGGAAGGTACGCTGAGCGCCGACAGCCCGTCGCTGCGCAACGCCATGCGCTGGGCGGGACAGGCTCCTCCCGGCACCGGTGGACTGGGACGCTTTTCGCTCAAGGCCCGCACCAATGTGGTGGGGGAATCCATAGCGCTGACCAACGTCAATCTGGAACTCGACGGCAACACCGCCGAAGGCGTCATCACCTACAGCAACAACGATCGCCAGACCGTGCAGGCGACTCTCGCCGCCGAAGCGCTCGACTTTTCGCCTTACATCGAAACCATCCGCCTGCTCGCCAGCGGCGCCCGCGACTGGAACCGGCAACTGTTCGATCTGCGCGGCCTCTCCGCCACCGATCTCGACATGCGCCTGTCGGCCGCGAAGGTCACCATCGGCACCTCCAAACTCGGCCGCACCGCGCTCGGCGCCAATCTGCGCAACGGTACGCTGGCGCTGAGCATCGGCGAAGCGCAAATCTACGGCGGCATCCTCAAGGGCTCGTTCGGCATTACCCGGACCGATCCCGATGCGGATGTCAAAGCCCAGTTCCAGTTCACCGATGTCGATCTGGCAAGCTGCATTCAGGAACTGTTCGGCGTCAACAAGCTGACGGGGCGCGGCAATCTCAACTTCGCGCTGGAAGCCAAGGGCGCCAGCCCGTTTGCGCTCGCGCAGTCGCTCGACGGCACCGCGACGCTGACGGCGCATGACGGCGCGATCAGCGGACTCAATGTCGAACAATTGCTGAAGCGTCTCGAGCGCCGCCCGTTGTCGGGCGCCGGCAATTTCCGCAGCGGCTCGACGCCGTTCGAGACGCTGAATATCGCGATCCGCTTCAATGACGGCGTCGCCACCGCCGAGGATGCGCGGATCGAAGGCCCGACCACCCGGGTGCTGCTCACCGGCACGGCGTCGGTACCGTCGCGTGAATACGATCTGAAGGGCGTTGCCAGCCTTGTGGTCGCGAGCGATATGCCGCCGGCGTTCCAACTGCCGTTCGTGGTGCAGGGCCCGTGGGACGATCCGCTGGTTTTCCCGGATTCGGATTCGCTGATCCGCCGCTCGCCCGCCTCGGCGCCGCTGCTGGATTCCCTCAAAGACCGCAAGACGCGCGACGCGGTGAAGTCGGTGATCGATCGCTTCACCGGCGGCAAGAAAGCCCCTGCCGAGGCTGTGGCGCAGCCTCAGGCCGCAGCCCCTTCGCAAACCAGCGCGCCCGCCGTTGTGTTGCCGACGCCGGTTCTGCCTGCGCCGATTGCGCCTGCGGCGGAAGCACCTGCTCCGGCAGCGTCCACCGAGACGCCTCAGAATTCTGCGCCACCTTCGACCTCGGAGTCAAAATCCGACAAGGCAGACTAGGCCAGCGTCAGTTTCAGAGCGCCAGCGCCTGCAAGGATCAGCACCACACCGGCGAGTCGCATTGCAGAGACAGGCCGTTGCGGCAGGACTTTCGGACTAGAGCGGCGCGGCGCTCTTGCCCTGCTCGTTCGACAGTTTCGACGCCAGCGATGCCGCCACGATCACCACCGCCACTGCCGCGACAATCAGCGTGCAGATCGCGTTGATCTCCGGCTTCACACCGAGCCGCACTTCCGAATAGATCCGGATCGGCAGCGTCGCCGACCCCGGCCCGGTGGTGAAGCTGGCGATCACCAGGTCGTCCAGCGACAGCGTGAACGCCAGCATCCAGCCCGCGGCAATCGACGGCAGCATCAGCGGCAGCGTCACCGCGATGAAGGCCTGCACCGGCGAGCAGCCAAGGTCCATCGCAGCTTCCTCGAGACTGCGATCCAGCGTACTCAGCCGCGACTGCACCACCACCGCCACGAAGCACATGGTCAGCGTGGTGTGCGCGATGGTGACGGTCCAGAACCCGCGCCCTGCGTCGATCGCCACGAACAGCAGCAGCAGCGACAGCCCGGTGATGACTTCGGGCATCACCAACGGCGCATAGAGCATGCCTGAGAACAGCGTGCGCCCCTTGAATCGCTCGCCGCGCGCCAGCCCCAGCGCCGCCAGCGTGCCGAGCAGCGTTGCCGCAGTGGCGGAGCAGAACGCCACGCGCAGGCTCATCCAGGCCGCAGACAGCATCGCCTCATCATTGAAGAATTCAGTGTACCAGCGCAGCGACCAGCCGCCCCACACCGTGACAAGGCGCGAGGCATTGAACGAATAGATCACAAGGATCGCAATCGGCAGATACAGGAACGCCAGCCCCAGCGCGATCGAGGCGAGATTGAATGCGGAGAAATGGTTTTGCCGCGCCGCCATCAGTGCTGCTCCAGATGGCGGCGTTGCAGCTTCTCATAGACCAGCAGCGGCACCAGCAACACGACAAGCAACACGACGGCGATCGCCGACGCCACCGGCCAGTCCTTGTTGGTGAAAAACTCCAGCCACAACGTCTGGCCGATCATCATGCGGTCGGAGCCCGCCAGCAGATCGGGAATCACGAACTCGCCGACGATGGGGATGAAGCACAGCAGCACGCCCGCGCCGATGCCCGGCAGCGACAGCGGAAACGTCACCAGCCAGAAAGCCTTCAGCTTTGAGGCGCCGAGATCGGCGGCGGCTTCCAGCAACGCATCGTCCATTTTCGACAATGTCGCGTAGAGGGGCAGGATCATGAACGGAAAATATGAGTAGACGATGCCGAGATACATCGCCGCATCGGTCGAAAGCCAGACCAGCGGCGTGTCGATGATACCGAGCGCGAGCAGCGCCTTGTTGAGCAGGCCGTCATGCTGGAGCACGTTGATCCAGGCATAGATGCGGATCAGGAACGAGGTCCAGAACGGCACGATCACCAGCATCATTGCGATCGGCTGCCAGCGCTGCGGCAGCCGCGACATGCCGTACGCCACCGGATAGCCGATCAGCAGCAGGATGGCGGTGGATGTGATCGCGACCACGAGGCTGCGGACATAAGAGAAGATATAGAGATCGTCCGACATCAGCAGCTTGAAGTTGTCGAACGACAGCGCGCTCATTGCCGATTTGAACGCGTCCCAGCCTGCGGCCAGATCGAACACCGGGACATAAGGCGGCTGCGCGATGGCGGTCTGCGACAGCGCGATCTTCAGCACGAAGCCGAACGGCACCAGAAAGAACAGCGCCATCCAGAGATAAGGCGCAATGGCTGCGAGCCGCGCCGGCCGGGTGAAGATGCGCCGGCCGCTCATCGGTCCAGCACCACGACATCGTCAGGAGTGAATGAAACGGTCACCCGCTGTCCGGTTACAAAGCCGTCCGCTGCCGCTCGCGTCGCGTTCGCCGCGGCCACGCGCAGCACCGCGCCGCCATCGAGTTTGACCGTGTAGACCGACACACCGCCGAGGAAGCCGGTGGATGTCAGTTCGCCGTTGAATGTGTTGACGGCGGATTCACCTTGCAACGCCTTGGATATCCGGATTTTTTCCGGGCGGATCGCAACGCAGACGCTGCTGGTTCCCGATGACGGCGCATGCGACGCGACGATCGCACCCGCACTCTGCGTCGCGATCGTGAAGTGCCCAGCCTGACGCGCGGCCACCTGTCCCTCGATCAGATTGATGTCTCCGACGAAACCGGCGATCCATCGCGAATTCGGCGCTTCGTACAATTCGCGGGGCGGCGCGACCTGCACCAGCTTGCCTCTATCCATGACACCGATCCGGTCGGCGACCGTCATCGCCTCTTCCTGATCGTGAGTGACAATGATGAAAGTCATGCCGAGACGGCGCTGCACCTCTTTCAGCTCGGCCTGCGTGCTTTCGCGCAGTTTCTTGTCGAGGGCCGCCAGCGGCTCGTCGAGCAGCAGCACCTGCGGACGGCGGGCCAGCGACCGCGCTAGCGCCACACGCTGGCGCTGGCCGCCCGACAGTTGATCGGGGCGGCGCTTCTCAAGACCCTCGAGCCGGACCAGCGCCACCATCTCGGCGACGCGGGCGGCGATCTCGTCTTTCGGCAGTCCAGCGCGCTTGAGACCGAACGCGATATTGCCTTCGACGGTCAGGTGCGGAAACAGCGCGTAGCTCTGGAACATCATGTTCACGGGCCGCTCATGCGGCAGCACATGCGCGATGTTCGCGCCGTCGAGATAGATCGCACCCGCATCCGGCGCTTCGAAACCCGCCAGCATGCGGAGCAGCGTGGTCTTGCCGCAGCCTGATGGCCCCAGCAGCGCGAAGAATTCCGCGGCCGCAATATCAAGGGACAAATCGTCCACCGCCGTGAAGCCGCCGAAGCGCTTCACCACCGATGCGATCTGGAGCAATGGACGCGCGTCCGCTCCCAACCCTGTCTGCTTCTCTTCCGTCCCGGTCGTCATCGCCCCTCGTCCGGGGCCTGATGCCGAAATAGCTGCCCCTGAGCTTTATAGTGCCGGGACATTGATGATCCCAAGTTTCGTCCAGCTATCCGGGTAGAGTTCGGTTCCGCTCGACCTTTTGGAGTTCTGTTCGATGACGTTCAGAAGCTCAACGTCGATCCCCATCTGCGTAAGATAGAGCCGGAATTGATTGCCGAACAGCGCGGTCAAGCCCTCGCGCCGCTCATCGGACACGTTGAGGCCGAGTCTGTTTCGTATCTGCATGCTGCCCAGCACGACCCTGGTCGTGGTGGGAAGGCTCCGATGAACGCCACCCGCCAGGATCAGCACGCACGCCACATCACATCGTGCGCCGGATATGCTGATACTCGCATTCAGAGGCCCACCCTGGCGCTTTAACGTGAAGCATTCTTCGTCTGTCCGGCAGGCTGCCTTATCGACCAGCGTCGCTCCGACACTGACATCTAACCCGCGCTCGCGGATTATCTTGCCCATCGACGTTGCAACATTAAGGTTTCCGTCGCCCCAGACTCTGAGAATGACGGGGAGTTTTCGCCCCGGGGAGCGATCGAGAATCGCGATCAGCCGCTTATAGGTATCCCATTGGACCGTTCCCTCGGCGGCAATCCATTCAGAGCAATTCTGTCCGCAGGCGCCGACCGGGCCGCGCGCCACGTAGAAAACCATTGCGTCAGGCAGCGATCCGATGCCGCCAACAGGTGGCCGCACAATCTCCTCGGATCTGGCGTGACCAGCCGTCAAAGCTGTAACGCCGATCAGGAATGCGCCCATCACAACCGTTCGCAACATGGTCAGCTCCCCCTTCCATCTTGACGTTATCATGCCGCCGCCATGAATGTTTCAAGCGCCTCGCGATCCTGCCGCGGCATCGTCAGGCCGAGTTTAGAACGCCGCCAGAGAATGTCGTCGGCGAAACGGGCAAATTCTTCTTTCATCAAGTACTCGACCTCCGCGCCGGTGAGGTCATCGCCGAACCTCGGGCCGAGGTCATCCATGCTTTTTGCCGCACCCAGAATCCGCTCGGTCCGCGTGCCGTATGAGGCGATCAGCCGCCGGGCATGATGTTCGCTTAAAAATGGCCAGCGCTTTCGCGCACTGTCCACCTGATCGTCGAACGCGTCCCACGAGAAATCGCCGCCGGGCAAAGGTTCGTCTGCCGTCCAGGACGGCGGCATCTTGAGAAACGATGCAAGCCGCGCCAGCGCGATCTCCGCGCGTCGCCGTGCACTTGTCGTTGCTCCGCCGATCATCGTCAAAAGAGGTGCTTTGCGGGATTTCCGGCCCAGTTTCACGATGCCGTCGCGATGCCCTGTGGCATTGCAGCCGGCCATCGCATGCACGACATCCGCCGCCTCGATCCGCACACGGAAATAACGGCTCGCGGCCGCGCACAGATAGGCGATGTCGTCCGCACCGGCCGAGGTCATCGCCGGATCGCCGGTGAAGCTCCGCTCGGACGTGCCGATCAGTGTGAAGTCGCGGTGAAAGGGAATGGCATAAACCATGCGGCGGTCGTCGTTCTGGAGCACGTAGACATCGTCGCCATCGAACATCCGCCTCACGACGATCTGGCTGACCTTCGCGAAGCTCGCTTGAACGGCTGGCAAATGCAAGACGGTTTCGGCGACCGGCCGCGTCCACGCCCCGCTCGCATTCACCAGCGCCCGCGCTGTGACGGTTTCGCGCTGGCCGCGGTTGACCACCGCCAGCCGCCAGACCTCGGAGCGTTCGGCCCACACGCAGCGGGCGCCGGTGCGGATCGCAGCGCCGCGCGCGGCCGCATCGACGGCATTCAGAACGACAAGCCGCGATTCATCGACGGTGCAGTCGGAATAGGCCAGCGCCAGCCCGAGCGACCGGTTGAGCGGATGACCCGCCTCATGGATGGTCAGGTCCAGCACTTCGGAACGTGGAAGCGGGCTCCTCGCGGCAAGGCGGCTATAAACAAACAGCCCGCCGCGCAGCATGGCCGGAGGCCGTTCATCGGAATGAACCGGAAGCACGAAACGGGCCGGCCGCACCAGTTGCGGTGCGTTGCGCAGCGCGATGTCCCGCTCCGCCAGCGCCGCACGCACGCGCAGCGCATTCCCCCGTTCAAGATCGATGAAATTGCCGTGCATCAGATGGGGCGCGGCGGCCGCCGCGCCATTGCCGAGGTCGGTCTGCTCGAACAAGGCCACCCGCAGACCGCGCCCGGCAGCATCGCGCGCGATGCTCGTGCCGTTGAGGCCGCCCCCGATGATCGCAATGTCGACATCAGCCATGCCGCGATGATCTCCGATGGCGATCATCGCAAGTCAAGCCCGAGGATTAGTGACGGATGTTCGTCAGCCTACCCTGCGCGGGAGGTTCGAGACGTTGGAAACGCTCTTGTTGCGGCCGATCCACTCTGCATAGGTCTCGATCGGCGCCGGCTTGCCAAGGAGATAGCCCTGCACCTGATCGCAGGCCTCATCGGCGAGGAAGGACAGCTGTTCCTGGGTTTCCACGCCTTCGGCAACAATGGAAATGTTCAACCCGTGGCCAAGACCGATCATCGCGCGGATAATGGCGGCCGATTGCGGATTGCGTCCGAGATTCATGACAAAGGCGCGGTCGATCTTGATCTTGTCGAACGGGAACGCCTGCAGATAGGTCAGCGAGGAATAGCCGCTGCCGAAATCGTCCATCGCGATCCGCACGCCGAGCGCCTTCAGCCGCCGCAGCAACGAGAGCCCGCGGTCGAAATCCTCGATCAGCACGCCCTCGGTGATCTCAAGCTCAAGCCGGCCCGGCGCGAGACCGGTTTCGATCAGGATGGAATGGACCAGCCCGACGAGATCGCCGTGCATGAATTGCGCCGGCGACAGATTGACCGAAATTTGCAAATCCTTCGGCCACGACGCCGCCTCGCGGCAGGCTTCGCGCAGAATCCACTCGCCCATCTCGACGATCAGGCCGCTTTCTTCCGCCAGCGGAATGAAGTCGCCGGGCGGAACGAAGCCGCGCACCGGATGAGTCCACCGCGCCAGCGCCTCGAAACCGAGAACGTGATCGGACTTCATCTTGTGGCGCGCACGGGCCTGCGGCTGATAATGCAACGACAGTTCGCCGTTCCTGATCGCAGTCGACAGATCCTGATGCAGAGCGCGGCGGTCGCGGAGCTGCTGGTCGAGCTCCATATCGAAGAAGTTGATCGAGCCGCGCGCCTTCGTCTTGGCCCGGAACAGGGCGGCGTCGGCGTTGGTGAGCAATGTTTCGGCGTCGCGGCCATTGCGCGGATACACCGATATTCCGATGGTGAGACCGATGCGGACTGCGCGCCCATCGAACATGAATTCGGTCTGCATCGACTGCATCAGGCGTGTGGCGAGCGCCTTGGCGGAATCGGGCTGAAGACCGTCGATGATGAGACCAAACTCGTCGCCGCTGAGACGCGCGACGACGCCGCCGGAAATGACCGATTCAAGACGCCGCGAGAATTCGATCAGCAACTTGTCGCCGACCTCGTGGCCGAACACATCGTTGATTTCCTTCAGCCGGTCGAGATCGAGCGAGAGCACCGCGAATTCCTCGTCGGTTTCCTCGCAGGCGTCGATCATCTGCTCCAGGGCCTGCAGGAACGCCGCACGGTTCGGCAATTCCGTCAGCGCATCGTGATAGGCCATGTGGGCCATGCGCGACTCGGTCTCGCGCCGGTCCGTGATGTCTTCGCTGGTCTTGATGAGATATTGCGGCTCACCGGCCTCATCGAGAACGGTCACACGGCGGGTCAGGAACAGACGCAGCCCGTTTTCGGTCTGGATCGGATGTTCCTCGGTGACGACGCCCTTCTTGCGGACGGCATCCTCGTCGCGCTTGAGAATAAACTGCACGTCGGCCGGGTTGTAGATGTCCTCGAGCGTGGAGCCGATCACATCCTCGCGCCGGCGAGTCAGCATGGCTTCGGCGGCGCGGTTGGCGAGCACGTACTGGCCATCGCTGAGCCGCTTGACGACGAGCGAAACCGGGATGTTGTCGACCACTTGTTCCAGGAATTTCTTCGCGCTCTGGACTTCCCGCGACAGGGACCGGCGATCGGTCACGTCCTCGAACAAGGAGACCAGGAATTCCGGCTTGCCTTTCTCGTCGCGCGCGATCATGCGGTTGCAGGCGATCAGGCGTCTGCCGCCCTTGTGCTCGATGGACAATTCGGTGCGCGTCTGCCCGGTCGGAGAAGCGATCGCGTCGCGGTCCGCCTCCGTGACCATCTGCGCCGCTTCCGGCACGTAAACCTTCTCCGCGGTCTGGCCGATGATCTGATCGCGGCTCAGTCCGGAGAATTGCTCGAACGCGCGGTTGGCGAGGATGTACCTGCCGTCCTCGATGCTTTTCGCCGCGACACAGACCGGAATGTTGTCGATGACCGATTCAAGGAAGGCGTGGTGGTCGCAAGCTGCCGGGACATCTTGCGCCGCGCGGTGCAATCCTCATGGGTCGATACAATTCCGCCGTTCGACAGTTCGCGATGCTTGACCAGGATCGAGCGTCCGTCCAGCAACTCGCAGACATGCCCCTCCGGGCTTTTGACGTTGCGATAGTACTCGTCGATGTCGTCGCACAGCATGCCTCGCGTCGCACGCAGCGCGGTGAGATCGCGGCCGGTCATACCGGGCACGAGGTCCGAACGGGAGAACCCATACATTTCCAGATAGCGGTCGTTGCAGAAGACAATGCGTTTGCGCGCATCGACCATGACGATGCCGGTCGTCAGGCTGTTGAGCGCGCTGGAAACGAAAGCCGCGCGCCTGATATTGGAGTGACGCGCGCGCCGCAGCGCGCTCGAAACCCAGAGGATGATGGCGGCGAGAAACGCGGCGACCACGAGGCCGCCCATCGCCACCTGCCATACGAGCGCGGTGTTCGAGATTTCCAGAGCCGTTGCAGAGAACGAGCCATCGGGATTGGCGACGATCTGCGCGGCGGCGCTGCCCGGCGCCAAAATGGCGCAGAGACATACAGCGACCCACACCGGGCTCGCTGTGGTCGCTCGTGCTTGCTTCTGCCAGCCGGTCATTACCATTCCGCGGAATTCTTCATCCGGCAGTGTCTGGCTGTACCTCTTTGGATCGGGTAAACGCGTAATCGCGGTCCGTCACATTGTGACTTAAATGCGGGCAATTGGCCGCTTATGCTTAACCAAGCCCTAACGCGGACAGCATCGCAAAGCGGCGCGCTGAACATAGAATGAGCAAGAAACGAATCGTTCCGGCAAGGCGAAGCATCCATGGACAGAATTGAGTGTGTTGTGGTCGGCGCCGGCGTCGTCGGACTCGCCGTTGCACGCAAACTGGCGCGCGCGGGTCTTGAGGTCGTGGTGGTCGAGGCCGCCGGGGACATCGGCACCGGCACATCCTCGCGCAACAGCGAGGTGATCCACGCCGGGATTTACTATCCGGCGGGCAGCCTGATGGCCCGGATGTGCGTTGCCGGCAAACAGGCTCTCTATGCTTATTGCGACGCCCATGGCGTACCGTACCGGCGCTGCGGCAAGCTGATCGTGGCGACCGCGGCCAATGAGGACGAGAAGCTGGTCTCGATCAAGTCGCACGCCGAGGCCAACGGCGTCGACGATATGCGGGTGTTGTCGGCTGCCGAGGCGCGCGCGCTGGAGCCCGCCCTGCATTGCACCGGCGCATTGCTGTCGCCATCCACCGGCATCGTCGACAGCCATGCCTATATGCTGGCGCTGCGCGGCGAGATCGAGGATGCCGGCGGCGCACTCGCATTTCACGCACCGTTCAACCGCGCGAAAGCCGTGGCTGACGGTTTTGAAGTCGAGATCGGCGGCGATACGCCGATGACACTTGCGTGCCGCATCCTGATCAACTCGGCCGGGCTCAATGCGCCTGCCATCGCCCGCGCCATCGACGGCATGCCCGCCGACCGCATTCCGGTGAGCTATTACGCCAAGGGCAACTATTTCAGTTGCAGCACGCGCGCGCCGTTCTCGCACCTGATCTATCCGGTGCCGGAACCCGGCGGCCTTGGCGTGCATCTCACCATCGATCTCGGCGGACAGGCGAAATTCGGCCCCGACGTCGAATGGGTCGACACGCTCGATTACGCTGTCGATCCCGCACGGGCCGAGCGGTTCTATCCGGCGATCCGCCGGTACTGGCCGACGCTCCCCGATGGCGCGCTCAGCCCGAGCTATTCCGGAATTCGGCCAAAGATCGTGCCGCCCGCGGTGGCGCGGCAGGATTTCGTGATCCAGGGCCCGCAGGACAACGGTCTTGCGGGGCTGGTCAACCTGTTCGGGATCGAGTCACCCGGCCTGACCTCATCCCTCGCCATTGCGGACGACGTGGCTCAACGCGCCGGAGCGGTGTAGCCTCTTGGCCACGCGCACCGCAGTACCTCGCAACGGCAAGTTTTGCCGTTACGAGCATCGCGTTGCATTGCAGTGGGATTCGGGTGTGGAAAAGTCAGTGGACCGTTGCGAGCTTGATACGCTCGATCTGGTCCTTGAGCACCAGCTTGCGGCGCTTGAGTTCGATAATCTGGAGGTCGTCGGTGGAAAGATGCTGGAGAGCATCGTGCAATTCGTTTTCCAGAACTTCGTGTTTACGTTCCAGTTCAACGAGATGCGCCTGAATCGCCATAGAAGTCTCCTTTGTGAGTGGACCTCAGATCGGATCTGGACGGCCAAGTCTACATGACCGGAGCCGTCTGTCGACAGCGGAGTCAAAACCAGCGTTCAAAATTTTCGTGCACAGAGGAAACGAATTGTGACGGAACCCGCCCCACGATACCGTCGCTGGTACGCCACTAGAGTTGGTAACGATTTTCTGCAATGACGGGTCATGCGGAAGCGTTCTGAGACACTTACCTGAAAGTCTGGGCGAATTCAGTCAAATGACGGTTATGGTAGATCAGGACAACAACGAATACGCGCTTGAACTGGCGCAGTTGCAGCAGGAGCATCGCGACCTGGACGCCGCCATCGAGGCGCTGCATCAGTCGCCCGCACCGGACCTGCTCAGACTGCAGCGTTTGAAAAAACGCAAGCTTCAGTTGCGCGACCGGATTTCATTTATCGAAGACCAGATCACGCCTGACATCATCGCCTGATCTTGCGTCATGACGCCGCGGCATGATTTCAGAGCGCAACCTGCGCGCGGCCTCCGCGCCGCAATGCCTTTCGCGCATACATCGCGCGGTCCGCGGCCTCCATTACATCGGCGGCGCTGTCCGCGGTACCGATCAGCGCAATACCCGCGGATGCGCCGGCGACCACAGGCCGGCCCTTGAAAACGAATGTGAGCTGATCGATGGCCTGCTCCAGAGCAGCGGCCTTCGCCAGCGCATCGGCCTCGGTGAGATTCCACAGCAGCAATCCGAACTCGTCGCCACCGAGCCGGCCCACCACATCCGACGAGCGCACGTGACGCATCAGGACTGCGACCACGCCCTTGAGCACGATATCGCCGGCGGCGTGACCGAAGGTGTCGTTGATCGGCTTGAGGCGGTCGACGTCGAGCACGATCAGCGCGCCGCTCGCCTTGTAGCGCCGGATGTAGGCGATCGAGCGGTCAAGCTCACGCTCGAAGCCGCGGCGGTTGTAGATGTTCAGCAGGAAGTCGGTATCGGCCCAGGCCTGAAGTTCGTCGATCCGGGCCTCGGCAGCGGCGAGTTCCGCCTTCAGGGCCGCGACCTGCCGCCTGGCCCTGGCCAGCGGATCGGCCGGCGGCTTGCGCGCGGGCTTCGGCGGGGCGGATTTTGCGGTTTTGCTCCGGCCTGCCGGTTTCTTCGCCGCCCGCCCCCGTGACGCCATTTTGCCGCGCGCTTTCTTCAAGTTTCCGCCTCTAATCCGCTTGACCGGCTCGGCCATTGACCATGAAAGGATAACGGATTCGCGCAAGCTTGCCACGCAGGGGGGCAACCCTATAATCCGCCCTCTTTTCCGGCCCTTTTTGAAGATTCCAGATGACCACCCCCGTTGCCATTATCATGGGAAGCCAGTCCGACTGGGAGACCATGCGCCATGCCGCAGAGACCCTGACCGCGCTCGGCGTCGCCCACGAGGCGCGCATCGTCTCGGCACACCGCACCCCCGAGCGGCTCTACGGCTTCGCCAAGGGGGCCAAGGCGGCCGGGTTCCAGGTCATCATCGCCGGTGCCGGGGGAGCTGCGCATCTGCCCGGCATGGCAGCCGCGTTGACGGAACTTCCGGTGTTCGGCGTGCCGGTGGAGTCCAAGGCGCTGTCGGGCGTGGATTCGCTGTACTCCATTGTGCAAATGCCCGCCGGAATCCCGGTCGGCACCTTGGCGATCGGAAAGTCCGGCGCTATCAATGCCGCCCTGCTCGCCGCAAGTGTGCTGGCGCTCAACGATGCCGGCCTTGCAACCCGGCTTGCGACATGGCGCAAGCAACAGACCGAGGCCGTGAGCGAGCGCCCAAAGGAAGAAACTAAGTGACATCTTCAGGTCGGGTGACGCTGAAACCAGGCGACACCATCGGAATTCTCGGCGGCGGACAATTGGGCCGGATGCTTGCGCTCGCCGCAGCACGTCTCGGCCTCAAGGCGCAGGTGTTTGCGCCAGATCCGGATTCGCCGGCCTTCGATGTGGTGCAGAACGCGACCTGCGCGGAATACGCCGATGTCGAGGCGCTTGAACTGTTTGCATCCGACGTCGCCGTCATCACCTACGAATTCGAAAACATTCCCTCCTCGACCGCGATGATCCTGTCGGCCCGCCGCCCGGTGCTGCCGGATCCGAAGGTGCTGGAAACCGTGCAGGACCGGTTCGCGGAAAAGAATTTTGTGAGCAAGCTCGGCATCGCCACCGCGCGCTATGCCGATGTCTCCTCCGCACAGGAATTGAAAACCGCCATCGGCCAGATCGGGCTGCCCGCCGTGCTCAAGACCCGGCGCTTCGGTTACGACGGCAAGGGTCAGGTCGTGGTCCGCGAAGGCGACGATCCGGAAACGGTGTGGGCCGATCTCGAAACGCGATCCGCGATCCTCGAGGCCTTCGTGCCGTTCGAGCGCGAGATTTCCGTGGTCGCGGCGCGCAGCGCGAGCGGCGAGGTGGTCTGCTACGACGTCACCGAGAACGAGCATCGCGACCACATCCTGAAGTATTCGCACGCCCCGGCGCGCATTTCCGATGAGCTTGCAGCACAGGCCCGCCTGATCGCAGAGACGATCGCGACCGCGCTGAACTATGTCGGCGTGCTGGCGGTGGAACTGTTCGTGGTGCCCGGCAGGGATGGCCCGAGCCTGCTGGTCAACGAGATCGCGCCGCGCGTCCATAACTCCGGCCACTGGACGCTGGACGGCGCGTCGGTGTCGCAGTTCGAGCAGCACATCCGCGCCATCGCCGGCTGGCCGCTGGCGCATCCGGTGCGGCATGGCGACGTCACCATGACCAACCTGATCGGCGACGACATCCTCGATTACGGCAAGTGGCTGGGCGTCCCCGGCGCCACTGTGCATCTTTATGGCAAGGGCGCGCCGCGCCCCGGCCGCAAGATGGGCCATGTGACCGAGGTCAAGGCTCCCCAAAACCAGAAATAAAACGGCTGCCGCGATCGCTCGCGACAGCCCTGGTCTTTGAAGATCAGGCGTTACCTGCCCGCGACGATCCCTTCCGGCTCGTCACTCAGCCAGCGATAGACAACGCCGCCGATGACGCCGCCGATCAGCGGCGCGACCCAGAACAGCCAGAGTTGCTGAACGGCCCAGCCGCCGACGAACAGGGCGGGGCCGGTGCTGCGCGCCGGGTTCACCGAGGTGTTGGTGACGGGAATGCTGACCAGATGGATCATCACCAGCGCAAGGCCGATGGCGAGCGGCGCGAAACCGGCCGGCACCTTGCCATGGGTGGCGCCCATGATGATGAACAGGAACATCGCCGTCATCGCCACTTCGGAGACGAAACAGGCCAGCAGGCTATATTTGCCCGGCGAATGGTCGGCATAGCCGTTGGACGCGAAGCCGCCCGCGAGATCGAAACCGGCCTTGCCGCTGGCGATCACGTAAAGCAGCGCCGCCCCCAGAATTGCCCCGACGACCTGAGCGATGATGTAGGGAATCACCTGTCCGCCGGGAAAGCGGCCACCGGCGGCGAGCCCGACCGTGACGGCCGGATTGAGATGGCAGCCCGAAACATGGCCGATAGCGAACGCCATGGTGACGACACTCAGACCGAAGGCAAACGAGACCCCGAGCAGGCCGATGCCGACCTGCGGAAAAGCCGCCGCAAGGACCGCGCTGCCGCAGCCTGCAAATGTCAGCCAGAACGTTCCGATGACCTCGGCGGCGTATTTCTTCGCATTCATGTTCACGTCTCCCCTGAATCGTGGTGTTGGCTCACCTCAATGGCGGGAACCGTAGAAATGGGAGTCTTAAGCCTTCCTTCTGAATTCCCCCGAATCGCGGGCCCGGCCCGTCTAATTTGCCCCGGAATCATGGCTTTCAGGCCCGTGAAAAAGGCCATCCACAGGTGGACATTCCCGGTTTGATCTGGTACATCCGCGCCTTCGATGAGAAGGGCGTGGCCTTTAGCCGGTCCTTCGTCGTCTCCAGAATTTCATGATTGAAACCAAAGAGGATGCCGCGTGCAGGTTCTCGTCCGCGATAACAATGTCGACCAGGCTCTCAAGGCGCTGAAGAAAAAGATGCAGCGTGAGGGCATTTTCCGCGAGATGAAGCTCCGCGGTCATTACGAAAAGCCCTCCGAGAAGAAGGCCCGCGAAAAGGCTGAAGCCGTTCGCCGCGCCCGCAAGCTCGCGCGCAAGAAGCTGCAGCGCGAAGGTCTGCTCCCGATGAAGCCGAAGCCGGTGTTCGGCGCAGGTCCGGGCGGCGACCGTGGTGCCGCCGGTGGCCGTGGCGGCGCAGGTGCCGGTCCGCGCGGACCGCGCTAAGCGATCTCAACAGTTTTGAATATGAAAATGCGGGCCTTGCGGCCCGCGTTTTTGTTCTGAGCGGTGCGTCTCTTCACCTCTCCCCGTTCTCGGGGAGAGGTCGGAGATTGAGCGAAACGAAAACTCCGGGTGAGGGGCAATCGCACAAAGACTTTTGCCCCTCACCCCAACCCTCTCCCCGCAAGCGGGGAGAGGGAGATTTCAAACGTTCAGATTCACCCAGACCGCTTTCGGCTCAGTGAAATTAGCCAGCGCTTCAGTGCCATGTTCGCGGCCGAAGCCAGAGTCGCCCGCCCCGCCCCATGGCAGCCGCACATCGGTGTAGCCATAGGTGTTGATCCAGACCGTGCCGGCCTTGGCCTTCTTCGCAAACCGCTGCGTGCGTCCGATGTCGCGGCTCCACACACCTGCCGCGAGACTGAACGCCGTGCCGTTGGCGATCCGCACCGCATCGGCTTCATCTTTGAACTTGATGACACTGACCACCGGGCCGAAGATTTCCTCCTGCGAGATCCGCATCTCGTGCTTCACGTTGGCGAACACCGCCGGGCTGATGTAGTAGCCACGGTCGCCGACATGCCGGCCGCCGGTGACAAGCGTCGCGCCTTCCTTCTGGCCGACGTCGACATAGTCGAGGATCGACTTCAGCTGCTTCTCGGAAATCACAGGACCCAGCGCCGTGGTCTTGTCGGCGGTGTCGCCCATGCGGAGCGCTTCGGCGCGGGCGGTGAGGCGCGCGACCACTTCATCATAGACCTTCTCATGCGCCAATACACGCGAGCCGGCCGAACACACCTGCCCGGCGTTGAAGAAGATACCCGCCGCTGCAGCTTTGGTCGCCGCATCGAGATCGGCGTCGTCATAGATCACGTTGGCCGACTTGCCGCCGAGTTCGAGCGACACGCGCTTGAAGTTGCCCGCCGCACCCTTGAGGATTCCGCGGCCGACTCCGGGCGAACCTGTGAACGTCACCTTGTCCACGCCGGGATGATTGACCAGCGCATCGCCGACCACGCGGCCGGGACCGGGCACGATGTTGAGTACGCCCGGCGGCAGACCCGCCTCAAGCGCCAGCTCGCCGATCCGCAGCGCCGACAGCGAGGTCAGCTCGGCGGGCTTCATCACGATGGTGCAGCCGCAGGCCAGCGCGGGCGCCAGCTTCCACATGCCGATCATCAGCGGGAAATTCCACGGCACGATCGCGGCCACGACGCCGACCGGCTCGCGCACGGTGTAGGTCAGCGCATCGCTCCGGGTCGGCACGGTGTCGCCGTGAATCTTGTCGGCCCAGCCTGCGTAGTACGTCAGCGTGTCGATGGCGGCGGGAAGATCCTGCCGCAGCACCGCCGCGATCGGCTTGCCGGCATCGCGGCTTTCCAGTTCGGCAAGTTCATCGCCGTGCTGCTTCATCAGTTCGGCGAGCCGGAACAGGATGTGGCCGCGCTCGGCAGACCGCATGGTGCTCCAGACGCCTTCGAAGGCGCGGCGCGCCGCAGCGACAGCGCGATCGACATCGGCTTCGCTGCCTTCGGAGATGGTCGCGATCACCTGTCCGGTGGCGGGATTGAGAGTGTTGAAGGTCTTGCCGGAGACGGACTCGACGTGCCGGCCATCGATCAACAACTGCTTGCGGATAATCACGGCAGCGTCGCGGGACGTCTCGTGGGAATAGTCATATGCAATTGACATCATATTCCTCCTGTTGTTTCCCCGAGCATGCTTGCCAGAAATAGCTCAGTAAATATGATATGATGTACAAATGGCACGCGAGCATATGAAGCAAATTTCATAAGAGAACGGAACGATGCTGCAAATCGAGATCGAACCCGTCTGGCGCTTTCACAAGGAGGGCAGCCCGCAGACCGCCGTCGTGATGCTCGGTGTGCTCAACGAAATCCGCACCACCGGCAAGCTCACCAGCGCGGCACACCACGCCGGCCTGTCCTATCGGCATGTGTGGAATCTGGTCGAGCAATGGTCCGAGTTCTTCGGCGTGCCGCTGGTCGAAACCCATCGCGGTAAGGGCACGACGCTGACGGCTTTCGGCGAGAAGCTGGTATGGGCCGGGCAACGGATGCAGGCGCGGCTCGGACCGCAGCTTGAAAACCTGGCGCAGGAACTCGCCACCGAGATCAAGCCGTTCCTGCATCAGCGCCCGTCAGTCATTCGCGTGCACGCCAGCCACGGCTTCGCGGTCTCAAGGCTGCGCGAGCTGCTCGACAAGGAACCCGGCATCGGTGTCGATCTGCGCTATGTGAGCAACCAGAACTCGCTGGTATCGCTGGCGCAGGGTGCCTGCGATCTCTCCGGCGTGCACATCCCCCGTGGCGAGCTGCGCGCGCAGGCGATCAAGGCCTGCCGGGAGTGGCTGGACCCGCGGGAGGATCGCGTCATCAGCTTCGTGACCCGCGAGATGGGCCTGATGGTGAAGTCCGGCAATCCGCTCAGGATCGGATCGCTGAACGACCTCGTCGAGACCAGGGCGCGCTTCGTCAACCGCGACCACGATTCCGGCACGCGCACGCTGTTCGATCGTTTGCTGGCCCAGCACAAGATCGACGAAGCGAAGATCAATGGCGCGCAACAGATGGAGTTCACGCATGCCGCTGTCGCCGCCTACGTGGCGAGCGGCATGGCGGACGCAGCCTTCGGCGTCGAGGCGGCCGCGAAGCAGTTCGGACTGGATTTCGTCCGCCTGCTGACGGAGGACTATTTCTTCGTTTGCCGCCGGGCGTTTCTCGATACCGAGCCGATGCAGCGTGTGCTCGATATCATGAAGGGACAGGCGTTTCACGACGCCGTCACGCTACTCCCCGGCTACGTCGCGGTCAGCCCCGGAGCGGTCAGCACGGTCAAGGAGTTTCTGGACATCGTCGGCCCTGCCACCAGCCCGCCCGTTAAGATTAAGCCTTAACCAATTATTAATTCTGCGTTTGCGGGCCACAAAGGCCAGACCTAGCGTGCCTTGGAAAGCTGTTCGCCAACCCAGGTGCGTGCCATGACCAACAGATCTTATGGAGCGCTTGTCGCCTCTCTCGGCGTGGCAGCGCTTATGCTTGTTTCGAACGAGGCATTTGCCGATCCGGCTGCTGCGCCTGGCGGAGCATCTGTTTCCGCGCATCCAGCTTTCCGTCCATCAGCCGGCCGGCCAATGCAGCGGCACCGGGGACACTACGCCAGAACTTTCTGGCCCGGCTTTGGCGGCTATTTCTATGAACCACCCTATGCCGAACCCGGCATCGATGTCGCGCCGCCGCCGGCATCAGGTGATGTCCGTTACACCTACTCCTACGATGTCCCGTGGGATTGGACACATCGATTCCCACCGGCTGTCGCACCGTCCGACAGACCTTATGTACAGGAATGCACCAGGCAGACCGTCAAGGTCCCCCGGCGTGAAGGCGCCGAGGAAACCGTCAGCGTGAACATCACGCGGTGCTATTAGGCGGACCCTAACGGGCTTTGGCGCGCCGCTCATTTCAAGCTGTCGGCAAGACGCCCGCGTCTGGCATGTGGCGGACATGCCAGACGTTGTTACACGCCTAGTTCGACTGCTCAGGCACCACCGCGTGAAACACCGACTTCGCGGCCGAGACCACGTCGTCCGTCACGGACGAGAGACGGCCCTGTTTGGCGCGCAGATCCATCGGACGCGGCGGAATGTCGGCTGGCGGCGTCAGCCGCAAGCCATCGTCGGCCCGGATCTCGGACGGTCCTGATATCGGCTCTGGAAATGGCTTCGGCGGCGCGACCGCGGCTTCGCTGGGTCCCGGTGCGACAGTCACTGCAGGCGGCAGTGGCTGTACGGCTGGCTGCTGTGGGGCAGGCGCGTAGACCACGCTGTTCACCTTCGCACGCTCCTGGCCTTGCGCGCCCTCGGGTGCGCGCGCCTGTTCGGCGGGCTGCTGCGGACCCGACCTGCGCAAGCGCTCGATGGCAGCCCGTGCGAGGTCATTGGCATCGCGCTTGTCGTCAGGCGCGGCATTGGCTTCGGCTGGCAGCGATACGGCCGCAGGCTTTGCAGCGGCCCTCTCGCGCTTCTCGGCAGCAGCCTTGTCGGCAGCAAGCTTTTCACCAGCAGCCCTGTCGCTGGCGAGTTTCTCTGCGGCGGCTTTCTCGGTGGCAGCCTTCTCAGCCGCAAGCTTCTCGGCGGCCTTCCGTGCGTTCTCGGCCCGGTCAGCCGCTGATCGCTCGGCGGCAGCTTTTTCGAGGGCAAGCTTTTCCGCCTTGAGTCTGGCGGCCTCGGCCTTCGCGCTCTCTTTCGAGACCTTGTCGCCGGAGTCGTCTGCTTTCAGCGTTTGCGGGGCGGCATCCTTCGAGGTCCCGCCGGGGGCCGAGATCGCAGCTTTCGGCTTGTCCGTTTCCGACTTGGCGTTGATGTAGTGGGTGACGATATACGCACCGACCACGGTCGCCACGATCGACGGAATAACCTCTAAAAAATACTTGGTGAACAGTTTCTTGATCATGGCAACTCCCCGCGCGACGTTGCATGCGGGAACTTTTGGGCCGATTGAGGGATCAACTGCGACGGATCGGTGGCAAATGCCGAGAAACCGCTGGGTAACGGCTTTGTCAGGAATTTTTAGACGTTCCCGGCAAGTCCCGGGCGGGGGCTGGATGCCGCTACGGTACCAGCACCAGGAAGATAAACATCGCGAACACCAGCATGTGAACCAGCCCGAACAGGATGTTGGTCCGCCCCGTTCCGAACGTCATCATGCTGACCAGCATGGTCATCGCCAGCAGCACCATATCACGTGCGTCGAGGCCGAGCACCAGCGGCTTGTCCAGCACATAGGCCGCGATGGCGACCGCGGGAACGGTCAGACCGATGGTTGCGATCGACGATCCGAGCGCCAGATTGATACTCTTCTGCAAGTCGTTCTTCCGTGCGGCGGCGAGCGCAGCGATGCTTTCCGGCAGCAGAACGAGCAGCGCGACAACAACACCCGCGAAGGCCGGCGGCGCGCCGATGGCCGCAGCACCCGCATCGACCACCAGGGAAAATTTCTTGGCGAGCAGCACGACAGCCACCAGCGACACCAGCAGCAAGGCGATACTCACTATCATCTCGCTGCCGGATGCAGAGGCATGATCGGCGGCTTGTTCCTCGCTCTCGACGATGAAGTAGTCGCGATGACGGATGGTCTGGGTGTAGAGGAAGACGCCGTACAGAACGACGGTGACAACGCTGACAAAGCCAAGCTGCGTAGCCGAATAGACCGGTCCGGGCGTGGACAGCGTATAGTTCGGCAGGATCAGCGTGATGGTGGCGATAACGATCAGAACACAAAGATAGACGTTGACGCCCGTGACCTGGAAATCCTGCTCGCGATAGCGAAGCCCGCCGGCGAGAATGCAAACGCCCACGAGGCCGTTGCACACGATCATCACCACCGCGAACACCGTATCGCGTGCCAGCGTCGGCACGGACTTGTCGCCGAGCATGATGGTGGCGATCAGCGCGACCTCGATGATGGTCACCGCCAGCGTCAGCAGCAGCGTGCCGTAGGGCTCGCCGATCCTGTGGGCGATCACCTCGGCATGATGGACAGCGGCAAACACGGTGCCGAACAGAATGACCAGCAGCACCGCCGCGAAGGCAAACCCTGCCGCTGTATGACTGAAACCGATCCCCGGAATCATCGTGCTTGCGAACAGCAAAACGGCCAGCGCGGGATAAACCCAGGCTGACCGCGGCATGTGTGTATGGGCACTCATTGGTTCACTCTACCGGCACGATTGCAAAAGGCATAGCTGGCGCAGAGGAAATTTGCGCCCGGAAGCGGGATACCGTAACCAAAGAGGACTATTTCTCGGAAGGAAACGCAAAAATGTTCTCTCATGTGATGATCGGGACGAACGATCTCGACAAGGCCAAGACATTTTATGACAAGCTGCTGGGGACGCTCGGCGTGCCGCCCGCGATCGTCGACCGGCATCGTATCTTCTATCGCACCAAAACCGGGACTTTCTCGGTGTCGAAGCCGATCGACGGCAAGCCGGCCACCCCGGCCAATGGCGGGACGATCGGATTTGCTGCCGCCTCGACCGCGGAAGCCGACGCCTGGCATGCGGCCGGGATCGCGAATGGCGGCACGACATGCGAAGATCCGCCGGGCATTCGCGAAGGCGGCGGTGTGAAGCTGTACATCGCCTATCTGCGCGATCTGGACGGCAACAAGCTCTGCGCAATCCACCGGCTGCCAAGGGAATAATAAAAAGAGGCCGTGCGCAGCGCACGGCCTCGATTGTTTCGGCGAATGGAAGGCGGCGTCGCCTTACATCGCCTTGACGATGTTTTCGGTCATCTTCTTGGCGTCGCCCAGCAGCATCATCGTGTTGTCACGATAGAACAGCGGGTTGTCGACGCCGGCGTAACCGGACGCCAGCGAGCGCTTGATGAACATCACGGTGCCGGCCTTCCAGACCTGCAGCACCGGCATGCCATAGATCGGCGACTTCGGATCTTCTTCCGCCGCCGGGTTGGTCACGTCGTTGGCGCCGATCACGAAGGCGACGTCGGCCTGCGCGAATTCCGAGTTGATATCCTCAAGCTCGAACACCTCGTCGTACGGCACGTTGGCTTCGGCCAGCAGCACGTTCATGTGGCCGGGCATGCGGCCCGCCACCGGATGAATCGCGTACTTCACCTCGACGCCTTCCTTCTTCAGCGTGTCGGCCATTTCGCGAAGGGCGTGCTGCGCCTGCGCCACCGCCATGCCGTAGCCCGGCACGATGATGACTTTCTGCGCGTTCTTCATGATGAAGGCCGCGTCGTCCGCCGAACCGAGCTTGACCGGCTTCACTTCGCCGGTTCCAGCGGCGCCGGCCGCGGCCGTCTCGCCGCCGAAGCCGCCGAGGATTACCGAGATGAAGGAACGGTTCATCGCGTGGCACATGATGTAGGACAGGATCGCACCCGAAGAGCCGACCAGCGCGCCAGTGATGATCAGCGCCGAGTTGCCGAGGGTGAAACCGATGCCCGCCGCCGCCCAGCCCGAATACGAGTTGAGCATCGAGATCACGACCGGCATGTCCGCGCCGCCGATCGGAATGATCAGCAGGGCGCCGAGCACCAGCGCGATGATGGTGATCATCCAGAAGTCGAACGAGCTCTGCGAGACCACGAGGCCGTAGATGAAGAACACCAGCGCCAGCGCAAGCACGATGTTGATGATATGGCGTGCCGGCAGGATGATCGGCGCGCCGCTCATGCGCCCCGACAGTTTCAGGAACGCGATCACCGAGCCGGTGAAGGTCAGCGCGCCGATGGCGACGCCGAGCGACATTTCAACGAGGCTCGATGCATGGATGTTGCCGCGGGTGCCGATGTCGAACGCGGCGGGCGCGTAGAAGGCACCGGCTGCGACCAGCACCGCCGCCATACCGACCAGCGAGTGGAAGGCTGCGACCAGTTCCGGCATCGAGGTCATCGGCACGCGGCGGGCAATCACCGCGCCGATGCCGCCGCCGATGGCGATGCCGAGGATCACGAGGATCCAGCCGGTCGCGCTCGTCGGCGGATGCGCTGCCAGCGTGGTAGCGATGGCGATGGCCATGCCGATCATGCCGAAGAAATTGCCCTGGCGCGACGACGCCGGGCTCGACAGACCGCGCAAGGACAGGATGAAGAGGACGCCAGCGACGAGATAGAGCAGCGCTGCGAGATTCGCGTTCATGTTCCCTGCCCCGTCACTTCTGCTTTTTCTTGTACATCGCCAGCATGCGCTGGGTCACAAGGAAGCCGCCAAATATGTTGATGCATGCAAAAACCAGCGCGACGAAACCGAACGCGCGCGCCCAGAGCGGACCGTCGTCGTTGCCGACCAGCGCGACGCCGGTCGCCAGCAGCGCGCCGACCACGATGACCGACGAAATCGCGTTGGTCACCGACATCAGCGGCGTATGCAGCGCAGGCGTCACCGACCACACCACGAAATAACCCACGAAAACCGCGAGAACGAAAATCGACAACCGGAACACAAACGGGTCGACAGCCTCAATTCCATGCATGTCGGCTCTCCTTATGCTTTCGGCTGGAAATTCGGATGGATGACAGCGCCGTCCCTGGTCAGCGCGGTGGCCTTTACCAGTTCGTCGTCCCACTTCACGGCGAGCGACTTGGCGGCCTTGTCGTAAAGCGTCTCGATGAACGACAGCAGGTTGCGGGCATAAAGGCTCGACGCCGATGCCGCGACCTTGCCGGCCAGATTGGTGTAGCCGACGATCTTCACGCCGCCGACATCAGCCACTTCGTTGGCCTTCGCGCCCTCGACGTTGCCGCCGCGCTCGACCGCAAGATCGACCAGCACGGAGCCCGGCTTCATCGACGCCACCATCTCGGCGGTGATGAGCTTCGGCGCTGGACGGCCCGGGATCAGCGCCGTGGTGATGACGATGTCCTGCTTCTTGATGTGTTCAGCGGTGAGCGCGGCCTGCTTGGCCTGATACTCTTTCGACATTTCCTTGGCGTAGCCGCCGGCGGTCTGCGCGTTCTTGAATTCCTCGTCCTCGACGGCGAGGAACTTGGCGCCGAGCGACTCGACCTGCTCCTTGGTCGCCGGACGCACGTCGGTCGCGGTGACCACGGCGCCGAGACGGCGGGCGGTGGCGATTGCCTGCAATCCGGCAACGCCGACGCCCATCACGAAAACCTTCGCAGCGGGCACGGTGCCGGCCGCGGTCATCATCATCGGGAAGGCACGGCCGAAGGCTTCGGCCGCTTCGACCACGGCGCGGTAGCCGGCGAGGTTCGCCTGCGAGGACAGCACGTCCATCACCTGGGCGCGGGTGATACGCGGCATCAGTTCCATCGCGAAGGCGGAGACGCCGGCATCGGCCAGCGCCTTCAGCGCGGCTTCGTTGCCGTAGGGGTCCATGATCGCGATGACCAGGGCGCCCTTCTTGTATTTCGTAACTTCGGAGGCTTCCGGGCGCTTCACCTTGATGACGATGTCGGCGTCCTTGACCGCGTCGGCGCTGACGACAGCGCCTGCCGCTTCATAATCCGCATCCAGCAGGCCGGACTTGATGCCCGCGCCCGGCTCGATCGCGACATCAATCCCCAATGCCTTGAATTTCTTGACTGTGTCGGGCGTCGCCGCAACACGCGGCTCGGCCGCATCGACTTCCTTGGCTATCGCAATCTTCATGACGCCTCCCGCAGCCGTTCGGCCGCGCATGACTTAATCACCGGCTACGCCGCCGGTACAACGAATTCAATCAGGTGAGAAAGATCGCCATCAGGGCGACGATGGCGATGACGGCAATCGTGCCGTACTTCGTCATCATGAGAAAACCTTCGTAGGTCTGCTCGTGCGCGGGATAGTCCATGCCATCCGCCGTGGTGTACGCAACTTCGTTATGGTCAGACATCAATCCCCTCCAGCGCCATTCCCAATTGTGACGCGAATTAGCCCAATTGCGAGACAAGGGCAACTTTCGTCGTAGGCCGATTCCAAGGATTAAACACGTCCGCATGCAAGCCATGCAATGGCCCCGGCGGAAATTTCCGCGATGCGGAACGGGAAGTCCGGCCCGCCCGGCAATTGCCTCGATAAGAGAGGCTATCCCATCTCCTCCAGCTCGGCGATCAGGTTTTCGATCACCGACAGCCCGCCGTCCCAGAATTTGGGATCCTTGGCATCCAGCCCAAACGGTTGAAGAAGTTCGGAATAATGCTTGGTGCCGCCGGCCGACAGCATCGCGAGATAGCGGTCGGCAAACCCCTCCGAGGCGTTCTCATAGACCGCATACAGCGAATTCACGAGACAGTCGCCGAAGGCATAGGCGTAAACGTAGAACGGCGAATGGATGAAATGCGGGATATACATCCAGTACGTCTCGTAGCCCGGCTTGATCTCGATCGCCGGCCCGAGGCTTTCGCCCTGCACGCTGAGCCAGATTTCGCCAATGCGCTCGGCGGTGAGTTCGCCGTTGCGGCGCTCGGTGTGGATCGCGCGCTCGAACGAGTAGAACGCGATCTGGCGCACAACCGTGTTGATCATGTCCTCGACCTTGCCGGCGAGCAGCGCCTGGCGCTCCTTCGCGTTTTTGGTCTGGGCCAGCAGCCGCTTGAAGGTCAGCATCTCGCCGAACACGCTGGCGGTTTCCGCCAGCGTCAGCGGCGTCGGCGCCATCAGCGCGCCCTGCTTGGCAGCGAGCACCTGGTGCACGCCATGGCCCAGCTCGTGCGCGAGCGTCATCACGTCGCGCGGCTTGCCCTGATAGTTCATCAGCACATAGGGGTGCGCCGACGGCGTGGTCGGATGCGAGAATGCGCCAGGCGCCTTCCCCGGCCGCACCGGCGCATCGATCCAGCGGTCATCGAAGAAGCGCTCTGCGATGCCCGCCATCTGCGGCGAGAAATCGCCATAGGCTTTCAGGATCGTGCTCTTGGCGTCATTCCATCCGATCTGACTTTTTGCCGCGAACGGCAGCGGCGCGTTGCGGTCCCAGTACGGCAGCGTCTTCTTTTTGAACCAGCGCGCCTTCATCTTGTAATATCTGTGAGAGAGCCGCGGATACGCCGCGCGCACCGAGGCGACCAGCGCATCGACGACCTCGCGCTCGACCCGGTTCGCAAGATGGCGCGAATCCGCGATGTCCTGAAAGCCGCGCCAGCGGTCGGAGATTTCCTTGTCCTTGGCGAGCGTGTTGGTGATCAGCGCAAAGGTGCGCTCGTTGGCCTTGAAGGTTTTCGCCAGCGCCTGCGCCGCAGCCTTGCGCTTTTCCGGGGCGCGGTCCTGCAACAGCGTCAGCGTCGGCTCGATCGCGAGTTCCTTACCGCCGACCTTGAAGCGAAGCGCCGAAATGGTCTGATCGAACTGCCTGTTCCAGGCGCCGTAAGCCGTCTGCGACTTCTCATGGAACAGTTGCTCGACGCGGTCCTCAAGCTGATACGGCTTGTCCTTGCGCAGGTCCTCGATCCAGGGCCGGTAGTGATTGAGCGACGGCACCGCCATCGCGCGCTCGATCACCACGTCATCGACACGGTTGAGTTCGAGCGCGAAAAACAAAAGATGGGTCGAGGCCGCGGTGATGCGCTCGGACACGTCGCCGTAGAACTTCGAGATCGCCGCATCGACCGTATTGCCCGCGTGCGCGAGCCCCGCATAGGACGCCAGCCGTCCGGCAAGATCATCGATCGCCTCGTAGTTCCTGATCGCCTCGGCCAGCCACTCACCGCCGTTCGGCGCCGCGACCTGCTCCGCGATCTTGCCCTTGTAGGCGCTCTCGAACGCCACACAGTCGGCATCGAGCTTATCGAGATCGCGTGCCACCTCCGGCGCATCGATCGCCGGGTAGAGGTCGGTCAAATTCCACTCCGGCAGCTTGGCTGCCTTGCCTGACGCGCCAGCCGCCTTTTTGGCGGAGGTTTTCGCCTTGGAAGCGGTTTTGGTCGCAGGTTTGGATTTTGCCGGAGATTTGCGGAGAGCAGATGTGCGCGAAGCCATATTTCAATCCGTGATGTTCAAGAACTTACAGAACGCGTGACGATTGCAGCGGTTGTGGACAAAGCCAACTCTTAAGAGGTCGTTAATCGGCATCGGCCAGAGTGCCCCGATTCGAGACATGTTGTTGAGATAGTCCAGAGTTGCGGGGAATGCCATGGTTGCCACCATCCTGATCGCCGACGACGATGCCGTACAGCGGCGCCTCGTCGAGAATATGGTGCAGCGCTGCGGTTACGACGCCGTGACAGTGGACAGCGGTGATGCCGCCCTCGCCCATCTGATCGATCCCGACACCAAACCCGTCGATGCCCTGGTGCTCGATCTCGTCATGCCCGGCCTCGACGGCATGGGCGTGCTGGCCAAGATTCGCGATATCGGCCTCGATCTGCCGGTGATCGTGCAGACCGCGCACGGCGGCATCGACAACGTGGTGTCGGCGATGCGCGCCGGTGCGCACGATTTCGTGGTGAAACCGGTCGGCATCGAACGTCTGCAGGTGTCGCTGCGCAATGCGCTCAACGCCAGCGCACTGAAGGGCGAACTTCAGCGCATCCGACATCGCCGCGAAGGCAAGCTCACTTTCGCCGACATCGTCACCCGATCCGAAACGATGAATCACGTCATCGCGATGGGCAAGAAGGCCGCCGGGTCCACGATTCCGGTGCTGATTGAAGGCGAATCCGGCGTCGGCAAGGAACTGATTGCACGCGCTATCCACGGCTCCTCCGAGCGCAGCGCCAAGCCTTTCATCACGGTGAACTGCGGCGCGATCCCGGACAATCTGGTGGAGTCGCTGCTGTTCGGCCACGAGAAGGGCGCGTTCACCGGCGCCACCGAGCGCCATGCCGGCAAATTCGTTGAAGCCAATGGCGGCACACTGTTCCTCGACGAGATCAGCGAGCTGCCGCTGGCCGCGCAGGTGAAACTGCTGCGCGCCTTGCAGCAGGGCGAGGTCGAAGCCGTTGGCGGGCGCAAGCCGGTGAAGGTCGATGTGCGGATCGTATCGGCGACCAACCGCAATCTGCTCAATCAGGTGAAGGCCGGCGCCTTCCGCGAAGACCTGTTTTACCGGCTGCATGTGCTGCCGCTGACGATTCCGCCGTTGCGGACGCGCCGCGAGGACATCCCGCATCTGGTCCGTCACTTCATGGCGCGCATCGCCGCCGAAGAGAACCGGCCGGTCACCGGCGTCAGCGGCGAAGCCATGGCGCTGCTCGGACAGATGCCGTGGCCGGGCAATGTCCGTCAGCTCGAAAACGCGGTTTACCGAGCGATCGTGATGGGCGACGGCGGCCAGCTCGGACCGGATGACTTTCCCCAGACCGGCGGAATGTTCCCGGTTTCGCCCGACGCCGAACCGGTGATTTTGGACAGCCCGCCCTCCTCGCCGACGGATATGGTTTCCGGTGCCGAGATACCAATTGCCCCTGCCCCTGTGCCCCACAAATTTGCGCCGGCGTATGGCACCCTGGCCATGCTCGGTGAAGACGGCGAGGTCCGGCCGCTTGACGATATGGAAGCTGAGACCATCCGCTTCGCCATCGCCCATTATCGCGGACAAATGTCCGAGGTTGCGCGGCGGCTGAAGATCGGCCGCTCGACGCTGTACCGGAAAATCGACGAGGCTGCGGCCTCCGGCAGGGAACCTATCGACCCCACGCGCTGACGCGCGAATCACCGCCCCATGGAACGAATCCACGGCTTTTTCGCTTCTCTCATTGAACCGTTGCGGTCCGGTGACAGACGGAGGAAAAGCGCGCGGCAATGCGCGCAAATCGTTGCAAGAAATGCCGAATTGAAGTCATTTCTCTGGAGTTGACTTCGAGTTGATCCGGCGGCGACTGGCCGCGTCAAGCTGGCGCGTGTACCGTTTCGCAGTGTTTTCAATGCGGGATTGCGTAGCAAAGTCCGATCAAGCCGGCGCTTTTGCAACAGGTACTGACGGAAACCAACATGAGCTGTTCCATGCCGGGGCAGTGTCGTCCAAGGGGTGCGAGAATGCATGACTTTTCGACCGGCCACCGCAAGGGCCCGACAGGCTTCGACCGGGTCCTGATGGCTGTTGCAGCCACCTTCCTCACCATGGCCGCGACCAGCGCCATGGCTCAGTCGGGTCCGGCAAAGAGCCCCGCAGATCTCGCCATCGACGCTGCCGTTCCGCTTCCCGAACCTGCCAACGTACCGCCGCCAACCGCGAGCGACTTCAAGCCCGACGCCGCAGCAGCCGCGCCTGCCGCAACGGCTCCGAAGAAGGACGAAGCTGCAGCACCGGCTGCGGCTCCTGTCACCACCGCAACCGTTCCTCCCGCTGCGACAGCGCCGACCGCAACGCCGCCAGCCACCACGCCGCCGGCAGCCGCAGCAGCAGCGCCGGCCGTTGAGCCCGCCAAAGCCGCTCCCGCTGTTGCCGCCGCCGATCAGCCGGTCGCCGATAAGCTGCGCGACCTGATCGCGACCAAGGGCGCGCGCTACTTCGACCGCAAGAACGAGCGCACCGCCGTCGAGAATTTCTACAAGGATCGCAACTACGCGCCGCTCTGGAGCGAAGGCGGCGCAGCCACCGCGCGCGCCAAGAGCGTGATCACGCGTCTCAAGGACGCGGGCAGCGAGGGCCTCAATCCTGCTGATTATCCGACACCGGATTTCGCTGCCGCGACCACGCCCGATGCACAGGCCGAAGCCGAACTGCGTCTGACCGAAAGCATGCTCGACTACGCGCGCCACGCCCAGAGCGGCCGCATGCACTTCTCGCGCGTCAGCGCGGATATTTCCTATCCCGAACATCCGGTCGATCCGGTCGAGGTTCTGATCAACGTCTCGACCGCAAAGGACGCCTCGGCAGCGCTCGAGGGCTATAACCCGCCGCACAAGGGCTACAAGGGCCTGAAGGCGAAGCTCGCCGAACTGCGCGGCATCACCGAAGACACCTCCAAGCACATCGCCGAAGGCGACACGCTGAAGTTCGTCAAGCCGACGAAGAAGAACGCGAACCCCGTCGTGATGGAAGACGAGCGCGTGCCGGCGCTGCGCGCGAAGCTTCACGTCACCGAAAACTCCGACGACAAGCGCTACGATGCGGCGGTTGCGGACGCGGTTCGCAAGTTCCAGTCGAACAACGATCTGAAGGCGACGGGCGTGCTCGATAACGCCACCGTCCGCGCCATGAACGGCCCGAAGAACGACCGCAAGATCGACATCGTGCGCGCCAACATGGAACGCTGGCGCTGGCTGCCGCGTGAGCTCGGCGCGAAGCAGCTCGGCGATGCCTACGTGATCCTCAATATTCCTGATTACACGCTGAAGCTGATGCACAACGGCAAGCAGGTCTGGACCACGCGCGTGGTCGTCGGCAAGCCGGGCAAGCACGCTACCCCTGAACTGACGGAGACGATGAAGTTCATCACCGTCAACCCGACGTGGAACGTGCCGCCGTCGATCATCTACAACGAGTACCTGCCCGCGCTCGCGCAGGACCCGACCGTGCTCGACCGCATGGGACTCAAGCTCGCGCGCGCCGCCGACGGCAGCGTCCGCATCTCGCAGCCGCCGGGCGAGGCCAACGCGCTCGGCCGCATCCGCTTCAACTTCCCGAACAAGTTCCTCGTCTATCAGCACGACACGCCGGACAAGCACCTGTTCGCCAAGGAGGAGCGCGCCTTCAGCCACGGCTGCATGCGCGTGCAGAATCCGGATCAGTACGCGGCGAATCTGCTGAGCATCGCGCTGCCGAAGGAAGGCTACACGCCGGAAAAGATCAAAGCCCTGTACGGCCGCAGCGAACTCAACATCAACTTCCCGACGCCAATCCCGGTCAATATCACCTATCAGACGGCGTTCGTTGACGACGCAGGCAAGCTCGAGTTCCGCAAGGACATCTACGGCCGCGACGCCCGGGTAATTTCGCTGCTCAAGGGCAGCGAGGGCAAGGAGATGGAAATGGCCGTCTCCCACGCCCAGCCGAACTATGTCCGCCCGACCAACGTCCGGGTTCCCGGCGACAGCTTCGCCAGCAACAGCGGCATGGGCTTCTTCGAACGCCTGTTTGGAGCGCCGACCCCGCCGGCGCCGGTCCGCGGCCAGCGCCGCGTGGTTCGCTAAGCGACGGATTCGGCCGAAAACGGGTCCATTTTACCCGGTTTTACAAGTTCCAGGGCTCCGCCAACCGCGGGGCCCTTTTTGTTAACCATCGCCCACAAAGCATTCCGCCCCGGATCGGCCTACCGGCCCTTTTTTGCCATACTCGCAGCGGCATACTGGCCTTCACGGGCCTGTGACAGACTTGGGCAAGACTGATTAAGACTTGGGATCGCTAAAGACTTGGGCAACTAAAGACTTGGGCAGACGAGACTTGGGAAGCTGACTGAGAGGCCTCAGGCAGGGATTGGTAAATATCGATTAACCCTCCTGCCTTAGGACTATGTTCATCCTCTCCCGTTGCGTGGGGTAGCGGGGGATCACCTAACAGACTGACGGCTGACGGGATTCTGAGTGGCGGGCGGTTTTCCACGCAGCATTGGCTTTGAATGGCTTTCGCGCACCTCGGTGCGCGTCGGCCTCGCCTCGCTGCTGCTGGTCGCGACCAACGCCCGCTCCGTCCACAACGCCACCGCCGACGGCGACACCCGCACCCTCTCCTTCCACCACACCCATTCCGGGGAAGACCTCACGGTCACCTTCAAGCGCAGCGGCCGCTACGACGAAGCCGCGCTAAAGAAACTGAACTACTTCCTCCGCGACTGGCGCAGCCAGGACCAGACCACGATGGACCGCCGTCTGTTCGACATCGTCTGGGAAGTCTACCGCGACGTCGACGGCAAGCAGCCGATCCAGATCATCTCCGCCTATCGCTCGCCCGCCACCAACGCCATGCTCCGCCGCCGCTCCTCGGGCGTGGCGCGTCACAGCCAGCACATGCAGGGCCACGCGATGGATTTCTTCATCCCCGGCGTGCCCCTCGAACAGATCCGCTACGCCGGACTTCGCCTGCAACGCGGCGGCGTCGGTTTCTACCCCACCTCCGGATCGCCGTTCGTGCATCTCGATGTCGGCAGCATCCGCCACTGGCCGCGCATGACCCACGACCAGCTCGCGCGCGTCTTCCCCGATGGCCGCACCGTGCATGTGCCGACCGACGGCAAGCCGCTGAAGGGCTATGAGCTCGCACTGGCCGACATTCAGCGCCGCGGCAATGGCGAGGATGTCGCCGCGCCGTCGAAGTCGAAGACTTTCCTGGCCTCGCTGTTCGGCCGCAAGACCGCGGATGACGAGGAAGAAGCCGGCAACGACGCTGTGACACAGGGCAAGGTCACGCAGGTGGCGATGGCCGCAGCCGACAAGGCCAAGGACGCCGCACAAGCCACCGTCACCGCCGCCGAGAAGGTTCTCGAACGCGTGCCGCTGCCGCGCGCGAAACCCGCAGGCGCAGCGTCCTATCAGGTCGCTTCGGCCGAACCCAAGGCCGTCGCCCTCGCGAAAGCCCAACCTACGCTTAAACCAGTTCCTACCGACGAATACGCCCCGCAATCACCCATCGACATCATCAACGCCCGCGGTTTCTGGGATAACGAGCCGGCGCCGAAGCCTGCAGCAGCGCAGGCGCAGATCGCAGCCCTCAAGGCCCGCGGCGCTGTCGTCGCCGCCGATCCGCAGTTCACTGCAAGCCTGCCGCAGAACGTCTCGCAGGCGCTCGCCTATGCGCCGGCCAATGCTCCGCTCGACCGCGCCCAGATCGTCGCCGCCAGCGCGCCCGTTCCGCGCAGCAACTCGCGCGTCGCGGCGCTCGCTCCCAATCCGATGTCCGGCGCGGAGATCAAGGCCAACGATGCGGCGATCGGGAAAACCCGCCAGGGCCCGATCGCAACCTCGGCGCGGATCAAGCAGGCCTCCCAGACCAACGACATCTGGATGCGCGCGATGATCCTCGCGCCCAGCGCCAGCACGTCGCTGTCAGTCTCGTCGCTCGGCGATCAGGACATGACCGTGATGCGCGTTCACTTCGTCAAACCGAACACCGCAGTAGCGATGACGTTCTCGGAAGATCCGCAGATGGGCATCGTCTGCGAGAAGTTCACCGGCCCGGCGACGGCGACGCTGTCGACCACGTCGTTTGCAATGCGCACCGCCTCGCTGCGGTAAACCGTCATTGCCGGGCAATAGCCGTTCGAAGAACGGCGTCGCTTCGCTCGCCTATGACCCGGCAATCCCTCTTCTTCTCTCAAAATCCTTGGATGGATGCGCGGGTCAAGCCCGCGCATGACAGACAGTGTGTGAATGCCTCACAGCATCCCCAGCGCCTGCATATACGTCTCCAGGATCGTTTCCTGTTCCTGACGCTCGTCGGCATCCTGCTTGCGCATGCGGATGATGGTGCGCAGCGCCTTGACGTCGAAACCGTTGCCCTTGGCCTCGCCATAGACGTCCTTGATGTCGTCGCTGATGGTCTTCTTCTCTTCCTCGAGACGCTCGATGCGCTCGATGATGGCCTTGAGCTGCCCCTTCGCGAAGCTGTGCGCGGTGTCGTCGTTGTCTTTCTCGGCAGGCATGGCCATCGGAGATACTCCTGAACTCGATATGAGGCTTTAGGGAAGCGTGCGCGGAGGCACGTCATTGGCGGGTCACACTCAAGAGTGGGGGCTGCCCCGTCAAGGCGGAGTCGCGGTCATCCACAGTGACCCACAGAAGAAAGAAAAGCCGGCGCCGGCGCGCCGATTTCGCTTGCGTGTTTCAGTGACCGGCGTGGCTCTTCTTCAGCGCCGCCTGCTGCTCCGGCGTCGCGTCGGTCTGATAGGTCGCCTTCCAGGTCTCGTACGGCATGCCATAGACCGCCTCGCGGCTGTCGTCCTTGCTCAGCGCCACGCCCTTCGCGTCGGCGGCCTCCTTCAGCCAGTTCGACAGGCAATTGCGGCAGAAGCCCGCAAGGTTCATCAGGTCGATATTCTGCACGTCGGTCCGTCCGCGCAGATGCTCGACCAGCCGTCGGAAAACCGCTGCTTCCAACTCCGTCCGGGTCTTGTCATCCATGGCCATGGTCATTTTTCCGCCATTTCATCCGTCGTATGAGCCGTCCCATAAGGGCTTCTAACATGGGACCGTATCCGGTGATTTTCCATATGGCGGAAAAAACCAAACCAGCCCACATCGCAACGCGGCAAGTGGCCTATTAATGCTTGCGCACGGTTTGGCGAAACCGCCAAGCCCCCTTATAGTGACGGGACCTGACCGGACATGAAATCTCAGCTTTTTGCCGATCATGGTCAATGTGTTACGCGAAATCAACGAACGGTTGATAGTACCTGGTATGACAGCCACAATCTCCCGCCGCATGACGCTTTCCCGCACGATCACCGCCGCCCTCACGGGGCTTGTCGCGCTGATCGGGCTGTGTGCGTGGAGCGCGCCCGCAGCCGCGGATTTCCGGCTCTGCAACAACACGTCGAGCCGGGTCGGCATCGCACTTGGCTACAAGGACAACGAAGGCTGGGTCACCGAGGGCTGGTGGAACGTGTCGTCCCGGGCCTGCGAAACCCTCCTGCGTGGAACGCTTGTCGCACGTTACTATTATATCTACGCCATCGACTATGACCGCGGCGGAGAGTGGTCGGGGCAAGCCTTCATGTGTTCGCGCGACAAGGAATTCACCATCAAAGGCACGGAAGACTGCCTGGCGCGCGGTTTCGACCGCACCGGCTACTTCGAGGTCGATACCGGCGACCAGCGCGCATGGACCGTGCAACTGACCGAATCCAACGAACAGAACCCGCGCTCGCCAGGCCTTCCCGGCATGCCGAATGCGCCGGGGGCTGCACAACCCGGCGCACTTCCCGGTGCAGCTCCTGGAAATCCTAAATGAGACGTCTGCGACGCATTAAAATTCTCGCCACGCTTGGACCGGCATCGTCGGACAGCGCCTCCATCCGCAAGCTGTTCGAGGCCGGCGCGGACGTGTTCCGCATCAATATGAGCCACACCCCGCACGACAAGATGCGTGAGCTTGTGGCGACGATCCGCAGCGTGGAAGGCAGTTACGGCCGCCCGATCGGCATTCTGGTCGATCTTCAGGGGCCGAAGCTGCGGCTGGGCAATTTCGAGAACGGCTTTGTCGAACTCAACAACGGCGCGATGTTCACCCTCGATGCCGATCCGGCGCCGGGCAACAAGACCCGTGTCCATCTTCCCCATCCTGAAATTCTGAAAGCGTTGCGGCCGGGCCATGCTCTTCTGATCGACGACGGCAAGCTTCGCCTGATCGCGGAGGAGACCTCGCCTGACCACGCCCTCGTGCGCGTGGTGACCGGCGGAAAAATGTCGGACCGCAAGGGCGTCAGCCTGCCCGACACCGATCTGCCGGTGTCCGCAATGACACCGAAGGATCGCGCCGACCTGGAGGCTGCGCTGGAAACCGGCATCGACTGGGTTGCACTGTCGTTCGTGCAGCGCGCCGAGGACGTGATTGAGGCCAAGAAGCTGGTGCGCGGCCGCGCCTCGATCATGTCGAAGATCGAGAAGCCGCAGGCGATCGACCGTCTCGCCGAAATCATGGAGGCCTCCGACGCGCTGATGGTTGCGCGCGGCGACCTTGGCGTCGAATTGCCGGCCGAACGCGTGCCCGGACTCCAGAAGCAGATGACGCGCATGGCGCGGCGCGCCGGCAAGCCGGTGGTGATCGCGACACAGATGCTCGAATCGATGATCACGTCGCCGGTGCCGACGCGTGCCGAAGTCTCGGACGTCGCCAACGCCGTATTCGAAGGCGCGGATGCCATCATGCTGTCGGCGGAATCCGCCGCGGGCAAATTCCCGGTCGAGGCGGTGCTGACCATGAACCGCATCGGCGAGGAATGCGAACGCGACCCGACCTATCGCGGCGTCATCGCTGCGCAGCGGCCCGATCCTGAAGCGACCGCAGGCGACGCCATCGCCGATGCAGCGCGCCAGATCGCCGAGACGCTCGATCTCTCCGCCATCATCTGCTGGACCAGTTCAGGCTCCACCGCGCTGCGTGTTGCGCGCGAGCGGCCGAGGCCGCCAGTGGTCGCCATCACGCCGAGCGTCAATACCGGGCGCAAACTGTCGCTGGTGTGGGGCGTGCATTGCGTGATCGCGGAAGACGCGCACGATCAGGACGACATGATCGACCGCGCGGGAAGCATCGCGTTCCGTGACGGGTTTGCGAAAGCCGGCCAGCGCGTGATCATCGTTGCGGGCGTCCCGCTCGGCACGCCGGGCACGACCAACATGGTGCGTATCGCCTATGTCGGCCCCGACCGCGAAGCCGACATCTGACGCCAGTTCGGCTCTACTTCGCTGACTGGCCCGCCGTCTCCTGACCCATGTCACGGGGGGATTCCATTTTCCAGTCAACGCGTCCGACTGAGGACCGTAGAGACGCATCGCCAGGTTGAATGACCATTCGAGACCACAACAATTCCGTTGTGAGCAAAGCACGATCGGCGACGAGCAAAAATTCTGTTGCGCCGGCATGCGGCCGGGCACTACCTCCGTGGCACCCGGCGAATGCCGGAGTCAGGCAGCCTTGTCGGTATGAATGACCGTATCGCGGAGTTCCCGCGCGTTGCGGGTCGCATCCTCGACAGTCCCCTGCGTCAGCTTCATCATACGCTGGGCTTCTTCACCGTACTGGGTGAATGCGGTTTGCCAGAACTGCGCGTACACCTGCTGCAGATCCTGCAACGAGCGGCAATCGTGGATCGAGCGGAATAACTGGGCATCCTCGCGGAGCCTCATCCCGACAAACTCGGACCATTCCTTGCCGACCGACTGCATGTTGGTGCTGACCTGGGCGTTGAACTTCGCGATTTCGTTCAGCATGGTTCCGTTCATCTCGCTGACGCGCGCGAGATCGGGAAACGGAATCGTTTCCGCGACTTTGCTGAAAGCATTGTCATTGTTCGATGAGGTTGTCATGTCCGACCTTCATTCTGCTGGAGCGAGAAAAGGACGCGTATAACGACGACACTCGATCATCGATCGATGGCAGCAGTATGATGTTCAGCGCATCGTGATCAAAAGAGAAACTTCTCCTCCGATGCACGTGCATGTTGCGCGTGCGAGCCGAGCGAACGATCTATCGCGGCGTGGCGGCCGTGCGGAGTTCGTTCCGAACCACCAGCCAGCCGAACAGCAGCATATCGCCGAGCAGGACAAGCGATCCGATGCCTGCATAAGGCTCACCGGCCTTGTTGCCCGCGTGCAGCATGGCAACACCCACGGTCAAGGCGATCGTGCCGACGATCCAGATCCAGACCTGCGCCAGCGCGATACGCGAAACTTCCAGCGCCGGATGAAGGCGATAGAAAATCCCGAACAGAAACAACGACACCCAGCCCAGCAGGTTGAGGTGAGCGTGCGCGGGCATGGAGGAATGGTCCTGCGACATCGCCATGACGATGCCCCAGGACATGCCGATGAGAACCGCGATGACAGCGGCGAAAAAACTCAATGACGAAGCTTTCACGGAAATCTCCAATCAAAATCAAAATTGAGAAATGCGGCACGCGCCGCTGCGAAAGACGCCGAACTAGCAATGGCGGGATCAAAAATCAACGTGCGCGGGTCCGTCGCCACCAAAATTGCTTGCAGTTGCGTGGCAATCTGCCCCGTGGGCGTGTCAGTGACGGCAGTCCGAGCGAATCAATCAGACCTGCGCGCGGTGGCCGAGACCGCCTGCGCTTTTGCGGATATCGCCTCGATCTCCGCCACGATCAGGTCTGTTGCATAAACCTGCGGCATGTGGCCGCCATTCGGCAACACCACGAGTTTCGTCTGCGGCACAGCCTCCGCAAAGGGGCGGGAATGAATATCGGTCGAAACCGTCTTGTCGGCGTCGCCAGCGATGATCGTCACCGGAACCCGGATCGACGGATAATTCGGTGACTGCTTCGCCACTTCCGCCTTCAGCGTCGTGAGATCCCGAGCATTGTCGAGAAAGACCTGCGGCCGCAACACCATGCGCACCGCGGTCGCATCGATATAGCCGTCGGGCATCGTCTGTGGCGCGAAGACATAACGCGTTCCGCCATCAACGAGAAACATGCCCAGCGGCAGCGTGATCGTATAGGCGAGCAGCGGGCCGATCACCGGAATGGTCGCGATCCTGTTGAACCGTCCGACCCCACCCGGCCAGGGATACGCCACCGGCGACAGCATCATGATGGCCGCGACCCGCTTGGAATATTGCATCGCCAGCGCCGGCATCATCGCGCCGGCCCACGAATGACCGACGAAAATGGCCTGATCGACACCGAGCTTGCCCAGCGCCTCGTCGATCATCCGGGCCTGAATCGCGGGCGTCGAATCCTCGGTGCGGTCGCGCGTGCTCCAGCCGTGGCCCGGCCGGTCGATCAGGAGGACGCGATGATCTTTCGCCAGCCGCTCGCCGAGCGGCTGGCGCATGGTTTGCAAGCTCGAACTCGCGCCGTGAATGAGGACGATCGGCAGACCGGGCGCGTAAGTCGGGCCCAGTTCGACGACATGAAGCCGCGCTCCCTTGACGTCCACAAACTTGCCCTGCGCCGGATAGGTGCGTTCGAGCACAAGAACGCCGGCCTGTGTGACCAGCGCCAGCACCGCCAGCGTGACCACAGCCGCCAGAACAATCATGGAAAGAATCCGGGGAATTTTCTTCACGGCGGGAAATACGAACGACCGATGAATAGGTTTCACGTCAAAACAAACCGGCCGGTATGCCGGTCAGAATACAATAAATGACTGGTTAAATATCGCGGCCTTCAACCTTCTCGGACAGGGTCTTCACGAGATCGGGGACACGTTCAAGGTACGGGTTGATGGCAAGCGCCTTGCGGAAGGCGTCCAGCGCGTGCTTTTCGTCGCCGGTCTCCTGCATGATCATGCCGAGACCCGCCAGGGCGCCAAAGTGGCGCGGTTCGCGGATCAGCACCTGCCGGATATCTTCCATCGAGCGGCTGTAGTCGTTCTGAAGGTAATAGATCGTCGCGCGCCGGTTCCAGGCCTCGATGTAATCGGGGCGCAGCTTGATGACCGCATCGAGCAGTTTCAGCGCCACATCGGTATCCTTGCTGTCCAGCGCAAGCTTGGCCCGCGCCATCAAGAGCGCCGCCGTATCGCTCGGCGTCGCGGTCCATACCGCCCAGATTCGGGCTTCGACGGCCTTGGCGCTCTCCTGATCCGGCGCGGCCTTCAGCGCGCCGAACAGAAAATCGAGATTCTTGGCCTTGTCGCCGATCACGCGCGGGAGCTTGGCGGGCGGCTGCGGCAGTTTCTTCTGCTTGCCTGGCGGGGTGATTTGCGGAGCCTGTGCCGCGGCGGGGGTCGCAGCGAACGCCACGAGCGTCAGAGCGACGATCGCGAGTTTCAGGACAGCCGTGGTCCATTCCGTCTTGGATGCCATGACGGAAAGTCTAAACGCGGAAAGCGCCGCGTGCAAAGCACCAGCGGCGTCAAACGGCTGTGATATGGGGGAAGTTCTGGGCTAGACCTGCCAGCCGCTGGCGGCTGGCGACATCATCGAACAATCGGGCGGCGAATCAGCCCTGGCGCGCCTTGAAGCGGCGCTGAACCTTGTTGATGACATAAACCCGGCCCTTGCGGCGGACCAGACGGTTGTTGCGGTTACGGCCGCGCAGGGACTTCAGCGAATTACGGACCTTCATGGGACAATGCTCTCTGGAAGGCCGCGTTGCAGGCCGAGTATGAAACCGTTGGTTGATGGGCATATCCCGCAGGCCAGGCCGCGCGGGACAGGGCGGTTTCTATGCCATCGGTGGCACAAATGTCAATCCGATCAGGCAAATTCAGCCCCCTGCAACCGGGTCAAATTGCCCCGAACGGAACCCGGTTTCGGACTTTTCCCGGCCCAAATGTCTCTCTAATCAAACATCTAGAACCGTTCGCGTCCCCCGTCCTTCATCTTCGGCGGCGCATGCGTTAAACACGGCCTTGGCCCCACCCGGAAGGCAGTTTTGGACCCTTTGACCGCTGAAATGACTAACAATCGTCCGGCGGCCGCGAAAGCCGTCCCCCTCCCCGGCACCGCGGAGCCCGGATTGTCCGGCCGTCTGCCGCTGCCCGCCGGGGTCAATCTCAACCGCATTGAATGGGGGGCCGCCCTCCCCATCCTGTTTTACCATCTGGTCGCGCTGCTCGCCTTCATCCCCTGGTATTTCAGTTGGACCGGGGTGATCGTGGCCGTCATTGCTGCCCGCCTGAGCGGATTGCTCGGCATCAATATCGGCTATCACCGTCTGCTGACCCATCGCGGCTTCCGCTGTCCGAAATGGTTCGAGCATGTGCTCGTGGTCATCGCCATTTGCTGTGTGGAGGATACGCCGGCCCGTTGGGTCGCTGTGCATCGCCGTCATCATCAGCACGCCGACGAACAGCCGGATCCGCACAGCCCGCTGGTGAACTTCCTGTGGGGGCACATCGGCTGGCTGATCATCAAGAATCCCGAGCTCAACCGCCTCGGAATCTACGAGCGCTACGCCAAGGACATCCTGCGCGATCCCTTCTATGTCGCGCTCGAGCGCAACTGGCTTCAGCTCAAGATCATCCTCATTCAATGGCTGGTGTTTTTCGGCCTCGGCTTTCTCGCTGAGCTGGCGATGGGCGGGACTGCGATGCAGGCGTTGCAGTTCGGGCTGAGCATCCTGATCTGGGGTGTGTTCGTGCGCACGGTGTTCGTCTGGCACCAGACCTGGGCGGTGAACTCCATCACCCATCTGTGGGGCTACCGGAACTACCAGACCGACGAAGACAGCCGGAACAATATGGTCATCGGTCTCCTTGCGCACGGCGAAGGCTGGCACAACAATCACCACGCCGATCCGCGTTCGGCGCGTCACGGCCACAAGTGGTGGGAGTTCGACACCACCTGGCTGACCATTCGCCTGTTCGAGAAGCTCGGACTTGCGACCGATGTTGTCGGACCAAGTCCGTATGTGATGAAGGCCGCGGCCACCGCGGGCCAGACCATCACGACGCACGGTCCTGACGGCACCCCGACCCACTAGGCGCGGCGCGTCTCCGGTCCAGCCAATCAAAAGCCCGCCCCGGACAATCCGGAGCGGGCTTTCTGCAATCCTTGAGACCGGCTGCTATTGCTGCGGCACGTTCGCGGTCTTCACGACGTTCGCCCACTTGTCCATCTCGGCATCCACAAACTTCGTGAAATCCGGGCCGGAAAGCTTTCCGGGCTCGACGCCCTGTCCGGCAAACTTCTCGCGCGTGGCGGGCGAGGCGAGGATCTCCTTCATGGCCGCAACCAGCTTGGTGTAGGCGGGGTTGCCATTCGCGGCCGGCATATAAAGGCCGAACCACGCGGTCGCCTCGAAACCCTTCACACCGGCCTCATCCAGGGTCGGCACGTCGGGCAGCGAAGCGACGCGCTCCTTGCTGGTCACTGCAAGTACGCGGATGGTGCCACCGGACGCTGCGGGCAGCACCGTCGGCAGCGTGTCGAACATGATCGGAATATGTCCGCCAATCAGGTCGTTCATCGCAGGCGCCGCGCCCTTGTAGGGAACATGCACGATGTCGACGCCGGCCATCTGCTTGAACAGTTCGCCCGACAGATGATTGGCGCCGCCGATGCCGGCGGAGCCGAACGAATACTTGCCGGGCTCCTTCTTGGCCATCGCGATCAGTTCGGCGACGTTCTTGGCGGGGAAGTTCGCCGTGACAACGAGGGCGTTCGGCGCGCTCGCCACCAGAGCGACCGGAGAAAACTCCTTGCGCGGATCGAACGGCAGCTGCTTGTAGAGGCTCGGGTTGATGACGTGATGCGTCGCGGTCAGCAGCAACACGCTGCCATCGTTCGGCGACTTCGCCACCACTTCGGAGCCGATGATGCCCGAAGCGCCGGCGCGATTCTCCACAATGGTCGTGACGCCGAGCTTCTCGCCGAGATACTGGGCGACAAAGCGCGCCAGAATGTCGGTGGTGCCGCCGGCCGGGAACGGCACGATGATCTTCACATTGTTGACGGGAAACTGCTCGCTGGCGCTGCCGGGCGTGGTGACCAGCAGGAACACGGAGCAGATCGCGGCAAATAGTGACTTCATGATTTCAACCTGACTTGAGTTTGTATGGCGAGCATGGTCCTCGCCAGTGGGTTCGATCCAACCGTTCAGGGCTGACGCAGCAACTTGGCGCGCTCAACCAGCGAGCGTTCGGAGAGATAAAATTCGCCGGCCCACTGCTGATATTCGCCGGGCGGCTTCTGCCACTCCGTCTGACCCAGGGTCACCAGCAGCTTCTTGTATTCGTCGCTGTCGGCCGCGGCCTTGAAGGCCTTGTACAGCCGCTCAACGACGGCGGCCGGCATTCCCTTCGGTCCGACCAGTCCATACGGCGCAGGGTAAACCAGATCGTAGCCGAGGCTCTTGGCTGTCGGCACGCCGGGCAGTGACGCCACCGGCTGCGGATCGAACGACAGCAGCACGCGCATCTTGCCCGATTCGGCATAAGGCAGAATGGTGCCGATGGCATCGACCGTCGACATGGTGTGACCGCCGAGAACCGCGGTCACGGCTTCGCTGCTGCCCTTGTATCCGACATGGGTGATCTTCACGTCCGCCATTCCGGCCAGCGCTTCCGCGAGCAGATGCATGGTGGTGCCGGCGCCTGCGGTTGCGACCGTGAGAACGTCGGGATTCTTCTTTGCGTAAGCGAAAAAATCGGCAGGTGTCTTGAGCGGCGAGTCGGTGTTGACCGCGAGCACGAAGGTGTAGCCGCCAAGACCCGCGATCCAGGTGAAATCCTTGATCGGATCCCAGTCAACTTTCTGCATGTAAGGGTAACGCAGCAATCCCGCAGTCGCCGCCGCGATGGTGTAACCGTCGGGCGCTTCTGTTTTGGCCATCGTCGACGGGGCCAGCGTTGCACCTGCGCCCGGCCGGTTTTCAACAATGATCGGCTGTCCGAGATCCTTTGCAGCGAGTTCGGCAAGCTTGCGGAATGTGGTGTCGGTCGCGCCGCCAGCCGCGAAGCCGACCAACAATCTGATCGGCCGGGTCGGATAAGCATCCTGAGCTATCGCGATCTGCGATGTCGCAGCCATCAAGCCCACTGCAACCAATGCAGAGCGCATCACATCCAAATACCGCATTTACGTCTCCCTCCTGTTCCGGATTGTTTCCGGTTCTTGATCTGTCGGTTATCGCGAAACGTCAGAAACGCTCCACGATTTCCGGGTGTTCAGTGCATCGACATCGAAACCCGCAAGCTGCTTGTAGCGGCGTTCGACATCCTGCAACTCGGCTTTCGCATCGCCATGCGCGCCGCTGCGCGCCAGCGCGCTCACGCGCGCCATCACATCACCTGCCTGCCGCCGATTTGCGAGCTGTACTTCGCTCGCAACCGGCCGGCGCTGCGCGTCATAAGCGCGCAATGCGTCATCGGTGGTCGCAGCGGTCGCCAGCTCATAAGCCAGCACCCGCGCATCAAGTATCGCCTGCGACGCACCGTTGGAGCCGAACGGATACATCGCGTGGGCAGCGTCGCCGAGCAGCGCGCATCGCCCGAAAATCCAGCGCGGCAACGGATCGATGTCCGCCATCGGATACTCGTAGGATTCCGATGACGACGACACCAGATGATGCACATCCAGCCAATCGAAGCGGTAGTCTTTTACAAACTCCGCAATGACACTGGTCGGCACCGGCAGATTCCAGTTGCCGAGTTCGGTCTCGGCGCGCGTCGTATCTTTCGGTCGAACCAGCAGCCAGTTGATGACGCCATCCGCGATCGGATAGACCACCACGCGCTGGGTCTCATCGCCGATAATCACCATTGAGCGTCCGGAAAGAAACGGCCCGGCCTTGGTGACGCCGCGGTACATGACCCAGCCGTTCGATGCGAGCGGCGTGACCGCGCCATAAAGACTGTCGCGCGACGGCGAGCGGATGCCGTCAGCGCAGATCGCGACATCGGCCGTATAGGACACCGGACGATCCTCGATCAGATCGGTCGCTGCAATGACGGCCTTGTTGCCCGTGGCGCTGAGGCCCGTCACCCGCTGCGCGACGCGGATCGTGGACGCACCCAGCCGTTCGTGCACGGCATCGACGAGCAGCCGTTGCAGCGTGCCCCGATGAATGGAGTATTGCGGCCATTTGTAACCGGCGTCTAACCCGCGCGGCTCGGCCCAGATCAACTGGCCTCTGGGATCGTAGTAAGCCAGCTCCTTGGTCGGCACGCCCACTTTCGCGAGCGCATCGCCAAGGCCCAGTTCGCTCAATTCACGGACGGCGTGCGGCGGCAGGTTGATGCCGACGCCCACGTCGCGAATTTCACGCGCTGCTTCCAGCAGGAGAATGTCGCCCTGGCCGGCGGCGTGCAAAGACAACGCCGCCGTCAGTCCGCCAACTCCCGCGCCTATGATCGCGATCGACATCGCGCTTCAACTCCCGGTCAGGCTGCTGCGGCTGCGCGCGGGAATTCGACCATCGCCTCGCCGACAGCGACCTTGTCGCCGTTCTGGTTCTTCACCAGCACGTCGATCAGCACGAAGCGCGAGTTCTTGGTGGTCTGCTTCGCCTTGATGATGCCTTCCGGCTGGATGGTATCGCCCGGCTTCACCGGCTTGACCCAGCGCGTTTCCAGACGGCGATGAATGGCGCCCGCGGGATAGGCCCAGTCGGTCAGCATACGGGTGATCAGCCCGAAATTGTTCATGCCGTGCATGATGATGCCGCCGAAATTGGTCTTGCCGAAATCGCCCTTCATGTAGTTGTCGTCGAGATGCAGCGGGTTGTAGTCGAGCGATGCATCGCAGAACAGGCGGATGGATTCGCGCGAGACCGAGAACTTCGGGCCGTCGATGCTGTCGCCAACCGAGAGGGTTTCGAATGTGGTCGTCATGTTTGAACTCCTCGCGTTACATCGGCCGGATGGTCTGGCCGCGGCCGGAACAGATCACGTCGCCGTGCTGGTTGAAGAAGACGTTGTCGTGGACCACGAACAGCCGCTCGCGCTTGATGAACTTGTCGAGCGCGCGAGCCTGCAGCGTAATCGTGTCGCCGGGCCGTGCGGGCTTGTTGTAGCTCCAGGACTGGCCCGCATTCACGGTGCCGGGTGAGCGCATCCAGTCGTCAGCCTCGGTGCAGGCGAACATCAGCAGGATGTGAATCGATGGCGGCGCGATAATGCCGCCCCAGGGCGTGGTCTTGGCATAAGCCTCATCGAGGTAAAGCGGGTTGGTTTCACCGACGGCCTTGCACAGGAGCGCGATGGCTTCCTTGGTCAGCAGGTAGGGAATCGTCTTGCGCGGTTCACCCGGAACGATCTCGTCCCAGACCTTTCGCAAATTTTCGTCCTTCCAGAAGTCGGTCTCGAAAGCTTGTGCTTGCGCCATGGCAATCTCTCATCTATGTTCATCAGGCGAACTTTATAGTCACTGTACGAACACTATGGTCCGGCTTTTCGATCCTGACAAGTCCGGTTTTGAGAGGATGTCTGAATGCCCAAGGAGAGTGACGGTTTCGTCCGCGCCATCGCGAGAGGATTTTCCGTGGTCGAAGCGCTGGGACGGCCGCCGGGACGGCACACGCTGTCGGAGACCGCGGCGTTCGCGGGGCTGACGCGCGCAACCGCGCGGCGCATGCTCGCAACCCTGGTGGCGCTGAAATACTGCGAAGCCGACGGCCGTTACTTCAGCCTGCGTCCGCGCGCGCTTGGCCTCGGATTGTCGTATCTCAACGCGCTGCCCTACTGGGGTTATGCCCAGCGCGCGCTCGAAGACCTGCGCAACGAGATCGGAGAATCCTGCGCGCTGGCGGTGCTGGATGAAACCGAAATCGTGTATGCGCTTCGCCTGCCGGCGCGACGCATCCTCTCCGCCAATCTCGGCATTGGAAGCCGCCTGCCCGCGCATCTGATCTCGCTGGGACGTGTGCTGCTCGCCGCACTGCCGCCCGACCAGCGTGCACGATATATCTCCGAGATCGAATTCAAGCAGGTGACTCCCCGCACCCTCACCTGCCCGATCAAACTTGGTGAAGAACTGACGCGGGTGGAGCAGCAGGGCTATGCCTGGATCGACGGCGAACTCGATCCTGCGATCTGCGGCATCGCGGTGCCGGTGCGCGACCAGGCCGGCCATGTCGTGGCCGCTGTCAGCATCAACACCATTTCGGGCACTGTGACCGAGACCGAAGCCAAGAAGAAATTTCTGGTCGCGCTCAAGCGCACCGCGCAGGATATCCGGACCCAGACCACCGCCAATGGCTGACCCGACGTCAGGCGGCCTTTTTCCCGAACGCCTTCCGCAGCTCGGACTTGGCCGCTTCGAGCTTGCGCTTGCGAGCTGCGGACAGATTCTTGCCGCCCCGGTTGATGTAAAAATTCAGCATCGACATCGCCGACTGGTACGGGCTGGCCTTGCGGCGATGGCTGCGCTCCGCCGAGCGCTTCAACGAACGCGCGATGGCGGCAGGACTCCGCTGCTTGAACAGATGATGCTTGAGATCGAGCGCATCGCTGGTGGCTGTGACACGGCCCGACCATTTACGGACGGAACGCTTGGCCGACGTGCGCCTCTTACCTGCCTTCCTTGAGGATGCTTTTCCTGCAGATAATGTCTTTCGCGTCCGTCTTGCGGACGATTTGCGCGCGGCTCTGGCCATGGTAGGTCCTCGGTCGGAATACAGGTTTGCCGACAGGACAAAGCATGAGCCTCGAAACGGTTCGCGCGTTTTTCGCGAAAAATGCGCCCGATATTACCGTCATTGAATCGGACAAAAGTTCCGCCACGGTGGCGCTGGCCGCCGAAGCCTATGGCGTGACACCTGCGGAGATCGCCAAGACATTGTCATTGCGCGTGGGTGACCGCGTGCTGCTGGTGGTCACCTGCGGCACCGCCCGGCTCGACAACAAGAAGGCGCGCGCGGTGTTCGGCGGCAAGCCGCGCATGCTCAGCGCCGAGGAAGCGCTCGATGCCACCGGCCATCCGGTTGGCGGCATCTGCCCTTTCGGACTGAAGACGCCGCTGCCGGTCTATTGCGACATTTCACTGAAAGCCTTCAGTGAAGTCGTGCCGGCTGCCGGCTCGATCAACAGCGCCGTTCGCATCTCGCCAGCACGCATGGCCGAACTGACCGGCGCCGAATGGATCGACGTGAGCGAAATCCGGGAGCAGAGCGAAGTGGCATAATGGCGCAAGCACGCGCTACTCCACCCTGCCGATCTTCTTCACTGCCGCGATCAGCCGGGCGCTGTCGGCTTCGACGAATTTCGTAAACTCCGGCGCATCGAGGTAGGCGACGGGGCTGCCCGCGGTCTCGAATGTTTTCACTACCTCCGGTGCGCGCACCGCCTCGCCCATGGCTTCGCGCAGCTTGGTCATGATCGGTGCAGGCAATGCCGTCTGCGCGAACAAACCCGCCCAGATGTAGAACTCGACGTCTTTGTAACCGAGCTCCTGAAACGTCGGCACGTCGGGGAAACTTGCGACGCGCTTTGCGCCCCATCCGGCCAGCACGCGCATCTTGCCGTCATCGACCTGCGCGCGCAGCGTGCCCGGCGCCGAGGCCACCGCCTGCACCGTGCCGGTCAGCAATCCCGTCAATGCCGGACCTGCGCCGCGGAACGGCACATGCAGCAGCTTGATCCCGGCGCTGGCCGCAAACATTTCCATCGCGATGTGCAGCGTCCCGTAAGGACCGGACGAGCCATAAGGTATCTGGCCCGGCCGCGCCTTCGCGTCCTCGACGAACTCCTTGACCGTTTTCCATGGCGCGGATGCGGGTACCGCCAGCATGGTCGGATCGGCGAGCACCCGTGCCACCGGCGCAAACTGCGACATCTCATAAGCCACCGGGCGGTCGAACAGCCGGTCGGCTTCCGGCAATACCGCCAGCGACGAGAGTGTCATCAGCAGCGTGTAGCCGTCGGGCTCAGCGCGCGCAGCCGCAGCATTGCCGACCGAACCGCCGCCGCCGCCGGCGCGGTTATCGACAATAACGGGTTTTCCCAGAATGCGCTCCAGTGCCAGCGCCACCGGCCGGGCCGCGAGATCCGCCTGCCCACCAGCGGGAAACGGTACGATCATGGTGATGTTGCGCGACGGCCATGCCGCCTGCGCATTGGCGTTGCCGGACAGCGTGTGCAATGCAACCTGTGACAGCGGCACAACTGCAGCCGCTTTCAGAAGCTCGCGCCGATTCATGATGCCTCCCTGAGAATTTGTTTTTATTCTTTGTCGCCATACCCTGAAGGAAGCGCAGATGACGATCAAGGCCGTTGTATTCGATGCTTACGGCACGCTCTATGACGTGCAGTCGGTCGCCGCTGTCACCGACGAGGCGTTTCCCGGCTATGGCGAGCTGATCACCCAGATCTGGCGCATGAAGCAGCTCGAATACACCTGGCTTCGCTCACTGATGGGGCGCTACGAGGATTTCTCGGTCATCACGCGGCAATCGCTGACGTTCACCCTCAAGGCGCTCGGCCTGACGTTCGATGAGAAGGCCTTCGAGCGCATCATGGAGAAGTACGTCCACCTCGATCTTTACCCCGATGCGAAGGAAGCTCTTGCGGCGATGAAAGACCGCAAGCTCGCGATCCTGTCGAACGGCAGCACCGATATGCTGAACGCGCTGGTGCGCAACACCGGCCTCGATACCATTCTCGACGCCACCATCAGCATCGACACGACGAAGGTCTTCAAGCCGTCGCCGCGCACTTATGACCTGATCGAATCAAATCTCAGTGTGAAACCGCATGAGGTGCTGTTCGTCTCCTCCAATCCGTTCGATGCCTGCGGCGCCAAGGCGTTCGGCCTGAACGTGGCCTGGATCGAACGCGTCACACCACGGGCGATGGCTACCGAATTTGTGAAAGCCGACCTCGTGCGGCCGTTGTCGATGTTCAAGGCGATCCGCATGCAGATGGATGAATTCGGCTGGGAACCGGACTATCGCATTGGCGCGCTGGCGGATTTGCCGAAACTGCTCGCCGCACACCCCTAAATCGCGGGCAAGCCGCAGGTGTTGCCGAATTGATTCGCCGGCACTGTCTTCGCAGTTCAAGCATGCCGCGGGAGATCGATAAGCCTTCCATCTGGCACGATTGATGCTTCGCATTTCCTCAAGGAGGTGATGTGATGCGATCAGTCATTTTCTTGTTCCTGACAGTGGGACTGCTGATAACCCGCGTCTGCTTCGCGCATGATGCGGATGGACGTCCGAACTGGATCGCCGAAGGGGCCTACAGAGGTTCCGATGGCGTTCACTGTTGCGGACCGAGCGATTGCGAACAGTTGAGTTCCGACGAGGTTCAGGTCCGGCCCGACGGAATCTGGCTGACGCGATTCAAGGAACTGGTTCCGTTCGAGCAGGCGACGCCAAGCGAGGACGGCAAGACATGGCGATGCCACAACCTCTCGGGTGAGAGGCGGTGCTTTTTCATGAAGTACGGCAATACGTGACAATGCCAATCGTGCGCGGATGATAGCCGCGCCGGTTGATGTGCCGCCGGACGCACGACGTGCGTCCGGAACGAGTGCTCAAATGCCGAGCGCCACGCCATCCTTGCGATGGTCGGTGGCGCCGAGCAGAACTCCGCGTTCGTGATCGATCCAGATCGCCTGACAGCCGCCGAGGGCGACATCGGCCCATTTCACGTCGTGCCCGCGCGCCGCGAGTTCCGTGCCGACCTCTTTTCCAAATGTCGGCTCCAGGGACAGCACGCCCTCGAACGCGAACGAGCGCGGCGCTTCGGATGCGGCCTGAATGTCCATGCCGAGGTCGAACACGTTGGAGAGAAAGTTGCCGTGACCGGTCGCCTGATAGTGGCCGCCCATCACGCCGAACGGCATCATGCAGCGTCCGTTCTTCATCACCATGCCCGGAATGATGGTGTGCATCGGCCGCTTGTTCGGGCCGAGCGCATTGGGGTGACCGGGCTGAAGCCGGAAGCCCCAGCCGCGGTTGTGCAGCAGCACGCCGGACTTCGGCGCATAGATGCCGCTGCCGAACGGCTGGAACAGCGAATTGATGAACGACACGGCGTTGAGATCACGGTCCACCACGGTGACGTAGACCGTATCCTTGTGCTCGATGTCGTCCCAGTCGACAGCCGCGCTGGCCCGCGTCATATCGATCTTGCTGCGGATCGCGCCGATATACTGGTCCGAAAGAAAATGCGCGGCATCGACCTTGCCGTGTGCGGGGTCGCAGAAGAACGCATCGCGCGCGCGATACGCCGCTTTGGTCGCTTCCGCCAAGAGGTGCACGCGGTCAACTTCCGCGAGCGCCTTGATGTCGTAGCCCGCCAGCGTGCGCAGGATCATCAGCGCCGCCAGGCCCTGCCCGTTCGGCGGGCATTCGAGAATGTCATGGCCGCCGTAGCTCGTAGAGATCGGCGTCACGTCTTCGGGCGTGTTCGCGGCGAAGTCTTCCACCGTGTGCACACCGCCGAGGCCTTGCAGCACGCTTGCAAGCTCTTCCGCGACCTCGCCCTCATAGAATGCCGCGCGGCCTTCGCGCGCGATGCGGCGCAGCGTCTTTCCGAGTGCCGGCTGGCTGCGCCGGTCACCAATCGCAGGCGCGATACCGCCGGGGAGATAATGCGCTGTCGCCGCCGGATTGCTTTCGAGTTTCGCACGGTTGCGCGACCAGTCCGACGCCACGCGCGGCGTGATGCGGAAACCGTTTTCGGCGGCATCGATGGCCGGTTTGAAGATCTCGTCCAGCGATTTGCTGCCGTGCTTCGCAGCAAGCTTGCACCATGCATCGATCGCGCCCGGAACGGTGACGCCTTCGATCGAGGTCGGTGTGAGCGCCTTCGCGCCCTTGGCCATCGTGGCAGCGAGATCGGTCTTCGCGGGTGTACGGCCCGATCCGTTCAGCGCAACCGGCGTGCCTGCTTTCGGCGAATAGATCACAAAGCAGTCGCCGCCGATGCCGGTCATCTGTGGCTCGACCACGCCCTGCAAGGCGACCGCCGCAATGGCAGCGTCCATCGCATTGCCGCCGGCTTTCAGAATGTCGAGTGCGGCGAGAGTCGCCTGCGGGTGCGAGGTCGCGGCCATGCCGCGTTCCCCCACTGCGATGGAGCGGGACGGCGAGATGAAATTGCGCATTCAGGGAAACCTTCGAGGATGGAAACCCATGTTACGCAGACTTGGCCTGCCAATCCAGTGCGGAACAGGAACGTGATGGACTTAGCGGGCCGCGCGTCTGGTGCGGCCAAGCTTGTCGGCGAGAAAATCCGCCAGCACTTCGACACGCGCGGGGCGCGGGCCGCCCGGCGGCATCACCAGATGCACGGCGCCCTCGGGCTGTTTCCAGTCCTTGAGGATGACTTCGAGTTGTCCCGACGCAATGGCGTCGCCGACAATGAAATCCGGCAAATCGGCGATGCCGAGCCCGGCCAGCAGCGCCGGCATGGTGGCTTCGCCGTTGTTGACGCGCAGTTGCCCCGACGGCCGCACCGTCGCCTGCTCGCCCGCCGCATTGACGTAGTGCCACACGCCCGGCGTCGAGAGATATGCGTAGCCGAAGCATTTGTGCTGAGCGAGATGCATGGGATGCGTCGGCCGGCCGTAATTCTTCAGGTAGGACGGCGCCGCCACCGTGTAGCGCCGCATGTCGCTCAACCGGCGCGCAACGAGCGATGAATCCGGCAGGCGCGCGATGCGGATGCCGGCGTCGAAGCCGTCGCCGATCAGATCGACCATGGCATCGCTCAGATGCAGGTCGATCGACACTTCGGGATAGGCGCTCAGAAACTCCGGCAGCAGCGGCGCAATGACGCGGACGCCATAGGTCATCGGCACAGCAAAGCGCACCAGACCGCGCGGCGCGGACGATTGCGCCAGCGCTTCGTTCTCCGCCGCCTCGCCGTCCATCAGAAGTCGTGCCGCACGCTCGGACAGTCTCTGGCCGGCATCGGTCAGCGCCAGTTGCCGCGAGGTGCGGTTGAACAGCCGTGCGCCGAGCCGGTCCTCAAGACGGCTGACGGCCTTGGAAACAGTCGCCTTCGACAGCGCCAGTTCGGTCGCGGCCCCTGCAAACGACCGCATTTCCACGACTTTGGCGAAGATCGCCAGCCCTTCGAAGTCCGGAAGCCTGGGCATGCGAGCCATCCCTCATGTGTCATATATGGAAACAATGAGTTTCCATAGTTTCTATTTATGCACCATTCGGGAGCGCTTATCCATAACCCATCGAATTCGAGGTTACCCACGGCGCACCACGCACCCGGCGGTCACCTCAAGCACATTCAACGAAGGAATATCCCATGATCGAACTTCGGCCATTCAACAAACTCGGCAGCGCCAATCACGGCTGGCTCAAGGCAAAGCACCACTTTTCGTTCGGCAGCCACTACGACCCGAACAATATGAATCACGGCAGCCTGCGCGTCTGGAACGACGACGAGATTGCGCCGAACACCGGCTTCCCTGCGCATCCCCATGCCAACATGGAAATCATCACCTTCGTTCGCGAAGGCGCGATCACGCATCAGGACTCGCTCGGCAACAAGGGCCGCACCGAGGCCGGCGATGTGCAGGTGATGAGCGCAGGCTCGGGCATCCGCCACTCCGAGTACAATCTTGAACCGGTAACGACCAAGATCTTCCAGATCTGGATCGAGCCGACGCAGGAAGGCGGACAGCCGTGCTGGGGCGCCAAGCCGTTCCCGAAGGCCGACCGCTCCGGCAAGTTCGTCACCATCGCCAGCGGCTTCAAGGCCGACAACGATGCCCTGCCGATCCGCGCCGACGCCCGCGTGCTGGCGACAACGCTGAAGGCCGGCGAGACCGCTGAGTATGCGCTCGGCGAGACGCGCTACGGCTATCTCGTTCCGGCGGCCGGCAGCATTGAGGTCAACGGCGTGCGCGCCAATGCCCGCGACGGCGTCGCGGTCCAGAAAGAAGCGTCGGTGAAGGTCACCGCGCTCGAAGACACCGAACTCGTTCTCGTGGATGCGGCTTAAGCCGCATCCATTCTCTCTCGCCAATCCCCATTCAACCCTGAAAACTGAAGGAGGCCATCATGGCCAAGGTTCTTGTTCTTTACTATTCGGCTTACGGACACATCGAAGCGATGGCGAACGCTGTCGCCGAGGGCGCACGCGAAGCCGGCGCGACTGTCGACATCAAGCGCGTTCCCGAACTGGTACCGCCCGACGTCGCCAAGGCGTCGTACTACAAGGTCGATCAGGCGGCGCCCGTTGCCAAGATCGAGGATCTTGCGAACTACGATGCGATCATCGTCGGCACCGGCACCCGCTTTGGCCGCATCTCGTCGCAGATGGCCAACTTCCTCGATCAGGCCGGCGGCCTGTGGGCGAAGGGCGCATTGCACGGCAAGGTCGGCGGCGCGTTCAGTTCATCCGCCACGCAGCACGGCGGCCAGGAGACCACGCTGTTCTCGATCATCACCAACCTGCTGCACTTCGGCATGGTCGTGGTCGGCCTGAACTACGGCTTCGCCGGACAGATGGGTGTCAAGGAAGTAACCGGCGGCTCGCCCTACGGCGCGACCACCATCACCGACGGTGACGGCAGCCGCCAGCCGAGCGCGAACGAACTTGCCGGCGCCCGCTATCAGGGCAAGACCATCGCGGAAACCGCGAAGAAGCTGCACGGCTGATCGAAGCGGCATAGACACGCAACAAAAGGCGGCGCTGGCAACAGCGCCGCTTTTTTTCATGCTCCTGCATCGAAAAAAACGAAAGAGCAAAAAGAAAAAGACACGATAGGTTTGTCGAAAGCCCGCGTCTCAAAAAGAGGCCAATATGACATTTTCAGGCGTAACAGGAGACTGCCTGGATTTTCCGCGCAAATAACGGCACCCGCCCATGTCATCGAAACAGTGGACGAGCTATCGTATCAAGGGTGTCACCCGATTAGCCGGCTCGTTTTCGGGAAGCTGAAAGGACAAAACGATATGCCTATGGTCAAAACCAAAGACGGCGTTGACATTTTCTACAAGGACTGGGGCTCCGGTCAGCCCATCGTGTTCAGCCACGGCTGGCCGCTGTCTGCGGACGACTGGGATCCGCAGATGCTTTTCTTTCTCTCCAAGGGTTTTCGCGTCGTTGCACACGACCGGCGCGGCCACGGGCGCTCCACCCAGGTGGGCGACGGTCATGATATGGACCATTACGCCGACGATCTGGCCGCCGTCGTCACTCATCTCGATCTGAAAGATGCAATCCATGTCGGCCACTCGACCGGCGGCGGCGAGGTTGTGCATTATCTCGCACGTCACGGCACAAGCCGGGCTTCGAAAGCAGCTATTATCTCTGCGGTGCCGCCGCTGATGGTCAAGACCGACGCAAATCCGCTCGGTCTGCCCAAGTCCGTGTTTGACGATCTGCAGGCGCAACTCGCTGCCAACCGCGCCAAGTTCTATCGCGATCTGCCGGAAGGGCCCTTTTACGGCTTCAATCGGCCTGGCGCGAAGCCCAACGAAGGCACAATCGGCAACTGGTGGCGTCAGGGCATGATCGGCGGCGCCAAGGCGCATTATGACGGCATCGTCGTTTTCTCGCAGACCGATTTCACCGAAGACCTGAAGAAGATCGACATTCCCGTGCTGGTGATGCACAGCGAGGACGATCAGATCGTGCCTTACGTCGCATCCGGCCCGCTCAGCGCCAAGCTGCTAAAGAAAGGCACGCTGAAAACCTACAAGGACTATCCGCACGGCATGATCACCACGCATGCGGACGTCATCAACAACGATCTGCTGGCCTTCATCAAGGGCTGACGGCCAATCAGCCGCAACGCGAAAGGCCCGCTCAATGAGCGGGCCTTTTCTGTTTGAGAATACTATGACGCCCTTTGCAACTCGCTGACGTCGTTGACCGGCTTCTTCAGATGAACATGCGTGTCGACATGATCGATCCACGCGACCGGAACGAAATGGTGTACCCCATCGGGCGAACTGCTCTTGGTGAGTTTGATCCTGTCGCTACCTTCAAGGTGATCGACCTGACCGATATTTTTACCGGTGGAATCGATCACGTCCATATGTTCCTTGATTTTCGATACGTCTGCCATGTGCAACTCCCTTGCTGTGCCCTTATCAACGAGACGAATCGAAAAATGTTCGGCTGCTGCGGCATTTTCGGCATCCGACGGAACCCATGGCAGGTCAGATTGTTGTTGGTCCATCACCCCCGGAGAACATGACGATGGACAAGGATCGGATCACAGGCGCAGCAAAAGACGCCGCAGGAAAAGTTGAAGGTGCATTCGGCCGCGCAACAGGCGACGCATCGACCGAGGCGTCGGGACGTGCGCGCGAGGCGGCAGGAACCGTGCAGAACCTGTACGGCCAGGCGAAGGACGCGGCACGCGATATCGGCGATGCAGCAAGCGGATACGCCAAGGAGGCACTCGATACGGGCAGCGATATTTATCGCGACGGTAACAAGGCGGTCGCCTCTGCCGTTCGGGAGCAACCGCTCGGCGCCCTGCTGATCGCAGGTGCGGTCGGTTTCGCGCTGGCCTTGATGCTGAACCGGCAGCCCCGCAGGCGGCCGCTGCGCGGCTACTACTGATACGAAATCGGACTGAACGAAAGGCGTGCGTTTCGACGCGCGCCTTTCGCGCGTGCGCAGATTGAGAATGTTTTGCATTGCACTCTGAGTCCTCCGCTGCTCGCTCCAACGAATGGACGAGCGTGTTCGCGTTGTGCCGCCTCGGCGTCCGCGATATAGGGAAGTCCTATAGTTTATTAGGGATGGGGCTTTGCAATGTTCCGATTTACTGGATTGGCTGCGGCTATCATTGCCGCCGGATTGACGATGAATGCCTCTGCCGCGCACGCAGGCAAATGGGAAGACGGGCTGAAAGCTTTTGCGAAGAAGGAATACGCCGCCGCCGCGAAGCTGTTTCGACCGCTGGCGGAAAAAGGGAACGCCGTCGCGCAGTATCGTATCGCCCTCATGCATAAAATGGGTCTCGGGGTTTCCAAGGACCGCAAGCAGGCCCAGAAGTGGGGCCGACTCGCGGCGAAGCAGGGCAATGCGGACGCTCAGGTGTTGCTCGGAAGCCTGTACTACACAGGCGAAGGCAAGGAATCCGAAGACATCGAGAAGGCGTACATGTGGTACGACGTCGCCGCGATGCAGGGGAACGACGAGGCCAAGAAAGAACTCGCGGCCGTGTCCAGCCAGCTCAGCTCCCAGCAGATCGCAGACGCACGGGCAAGGGCGCAGAAGTGTGCATCGTCCGGCTACCAGCAATGTGATTGATCCGACCGCTCAGCCGGTCATTCTGACTTGCGAATATAGCCCGGCCTCGCGCCGGGCTTTTGCTTGGCCCGCTCAACGCTTATTTGCCAAGATGCCGGCGCACCGCGGCGACAGAGGGGCCGACCTCATCGATTGCGGCGGCAAGATCCTGCGGCGATACACTGAGACGGTAAGCCCAGTAGCCGGTGGAGGCGTCATCCGTCGTATCGATCACAGGTGCGGGACGCGCACCGAGATTCGACGACAGCACGGATGCGACTGTCACAAGGCGGAGCATGCCTTAAAATATCACGGAACCGCCCTTCCCGCATGCGGCCGCGCCTCTCAGCGTTAATGAACCTTGAAATTTCCTTGAGCCCGCATCGGGTTCGGTTGCTATAGTCGGCCTCCGAACCTATCGCTCGAGGCACGACATTGGCTCAACCGTTCATCGTCTCCATTCCCCACAGGCTGGGGAAGGAAGAAGCGACTCGCCGCCTGAAGACCGGACTCGGCAGCGTGCGATCGGAGTACGGAAAGATTCTTCAGATCAATGAGGAAATCTGGAGCGGCGATCGCCTCGCATTCCAGTTGACCGCGTTGAAGCAACAGGTCGGCGGAACGATCGAGGTGGCTGAAGATCACGTCAAGCTCGAGGTGATGCTGCCCTGGCTGCTTGCAGGTCTGGCGCATGGCATCCAGGCGACGATCCGCTCCCGCGCCACGCGCATGCTCGAAAAGAAAACAACGGACGTGTGATCCTTGCGCGAACAAAGGCCCGGCATTGCTGCCAGGCCTTGATCACATGAATCATCAGCGGTTAAACTATCAGCCGCTGCTGGCTTTCAGCTTCAGCCAGGTGGTGCGGACGTTTTCCTTGACCTGTCCCCACTCGCTGGCGGCCACATCCCAGTTCACGATCTGGCGTGATGTGCCGGCGGATACGCCGCTGGCCACTGTCGATGTCGCCATCGAGTCGTGAATGTAGACCACGCCAATGGTCAGCAGGCAGCCCAGCACCATTCCCAGAAGAGTTCGCATATGATCGTCCTCCAGCACATGCAACGCCGTAAGGCTGCGAGAGTTCCAGACACGAAAACGCCCGCCGATCAAATGACCGGCGGGCGCGATTACCTGTAGGAAGATCACCAGCAGAAAGAACAGAACCGGTCGCCCTGCGGATTCAGCAAGCGATACACCAGCGAGACGCGATAGGCCTCGTTCACAATCTGATGGACGTTGGATGCCGCGGCGAACGAGTTGGTCGTAATATTGCCAATCGTTCCGCCGAAGCCTGCTCCGCCAATCGGGAGATGGCTCCATGTGTAAGTGTCCCGCAGATATTCGCCGCGGATGGACAGATCGTCGGTCGCCTTGAATTCAAACCCGCCGCCGATGGAGGTGCCGATCAGGTTCTCGGGGGCAAAGGTCTGTGTCACCGACGCCGCACCAAGGAGCGGCGCACTCGGCGGCGAGATCGTGAAGCCGCCGGCACTCGATCCGATGCTGCCCGCGACCGTGCCGTAGGACTTTCCGTAACTGAAGAACCCCGAGAGTTGAGGCGTGATGACAAAGCCGCCCATCAGACGAAGATGATTCTTGCTCTCGACGGAAAGGTTGCCCGCCATCGCCAGACCAACGCAGGAGGTTGCTGTTGGAAATATGTAGCACGTCATGTTGGCTCCCCAAGCGCTTCCAAACATGCCGGGACTCTTGCCATTCACGAGGCTGGACAGCGAGTTCAACTCAAAGTCGCCTTCGATACCCAGCCAGAACCTGTTCCACTGCGCGCGATAACCGATAAGAAGATGATTGCCGGTGCGATCCATTTTTCGCGAGAAGCCCTCTTGCCTTGAAAAATCCGTGCCAGCCGTGGTGTTGTCGTCGACGGTAATCGTCATACCGCCTTCCTGCTTGACCTCGTAGTTGTTCTGGGTGATGCCGCCGCCCACATAGAAGCCGGCCCATGTGTTGGCATAGAGCCTCGGATCGGTCGTGAACGACTTCCAGTTGAGAGCCGCGGCCGCCGACGGCGAGACATTGGGATCGAAGCGATAGATCAGCGACGCACGAATGGTTTCGTTGGTCACTTTCACCTTCTCGCTCGGAGAAGTCATCGTCACGATGTTGCCGTTGACGTTGGCTTGAACAGTCGCGCCGCTCGTCACCACATCGGTGTACGTATCCTTCAGATATTCGAGCCTTGCGATGAGGTTATCGCTGGCTTTCACCTGAATGCCGCCGCCGATTGACGTACCGACCAGGTTCTTGTTCGGAGCGAACGAGGTGCCGGACACGATGACAGGTGCAGACGGGCTGCTCCCCAGCGCGAAGCCGACATGAGAACCGACGGTGTCGCTTCGGCCGAACGCAGCGCCGCCGCTGATAAACGCCATCAATTCGGGGGTAATGGCTAAGCCGGCGACACCGCGCAGATGCCCCCTGGTCTCGACCGAACCGAACGAGGTCGGGCTTCCGCAGATATAATTGCCGGTCGTGCCGACGCCGCAATAACCGGGCTCGGGTCCGAACGGAATTGATGCCAGAACACGGTCGCCGAACGAATAATCGCCCTCCGCGCCGAGCAGAAACCGCTCATACTGCCAGAGGTATCCACCGAGGATGTGACCGCGATTGAGATAGTTGATGGAATCCAGCCGAACCGGTTCGTTCGACGGTTGGCCGGGCCCGCCGGGTACAAGCGTTTGATACGCCGTTCCCTGATCGAGCGATTTCTTTTCGCGGCCCCACCCCGCACCGAAGTAGAAGCCGCCCCACGACCACAGCTTGGCAGCCGCCGGATCCGCAGGGACCGCCGGCTGGGCGGCCATTGCGTCGCGCGCGGTCGAATTCTGGATCGCCGCGGCACGCTGCGCTGACGATTGACGGTCGGATGTTTGTGCGGATGCGGGGAGCGCCGAAAAGGCAAGCAGCGCAATCGCCGAAAACACGGCTGTTTTGGTCATGAAATCCCCCAGTTCCCCGGGGAATCCTATTGCGACGTCTGGAAAGGGACAATCTACGGCAAGTCCCAGCGGCGGCTTCAGATACGCGCTGTCTCCACAATGCCACGAGACTGCGTGTATTGAGAAGCGATGGTGGGCGCGACAGGGATCGAACCTGTGACCCCCTCGATGTCAACGAGGTGCTCTCCCGCTGAGCTACGCGCCCTTAAAAACCATTAGTGCCGGGATGCGTCCCTATATCGGCTTGGATCGCCGCAGGCAAGGACGGGAAGACGTGTTTTGGGGGCAAATTAACCCCGAATCGACTGCCCTCAGGCCGCCAGCATCTTGTTCACTTCGCTGACCAGTTCGCGCAGATGGACCGGCTTGGACAGGACCTTGGCGTTTTTCGGCGCCTCGGAGTCCGAATTCAGCGCCACGGCGGCAAAGCCGGTGATGAACATGATCTTGATATCGGGATCCAGTTCAGACGCGCGGCGCGCCAGCTCGATGCCGTCCATTTCCGGCATCACGATGTCGGTTAGAAGCATTTCAAAAGGCTCTTCGCGAAGCCTCTGATAGGCTGACAGCCCGTTGTCGTAGGACGAGACCTGAAAACCGGCATTCTCCAGCGCCTTGACCAGAAAGCGGCGCATGTCGTTGTCGTCTTCGGCGAGGAGAATTTTGTGCTGCATGGCCTGTCACTGGTCGTCTGATCGTGAATGGAGAAGTCCCCGCCGCCTATTTGGCCGATGGAGAGTAAATTTCGGGTGAAGGCGAAGTTCCTATTGGCAGATCAGTTAGGTTTGCGGACAATGATGTCGAACAAAACACCTGCTTTTCCGGCGAAATGTGTTGCCCGGGCAGGCATTTCAGCAGCGGTGAGCATAACACCGCAGATGAAAATGGCGAGGAAAGAGGTGGCAATGACCCAGTTCGAGGACGAGTTGTCGCCTCCGTTCGAGATCATCGAGCCGGCCGTCTGGCGCGCGCCGATCATCTTCAACTCACCGCATTCAGGATCGGTCTATCCGCGCGAATTTCTGGCCGCTTCCCGCATCGATCAGGCGGCGCTGCGACGTTCGGAAGATTCGTTCATGGACGAGATCATCGCGGATCTCACCGGCCGAGGATTTCCGATCGTGCGGGTGAATTTTCCGCGCTCTTATGTCGACGTCAATCGCGAGCCCTATGAGCTTGATCCGCGCATGTTCGCCGGAAGGCTGCCGAGCTTCGCAAACACCCGCTCGATGCGGGTCGCGGGTGGCCTCGGGACGATTCCGCGCGTGGTCGGCGACGGTCAGGAAATCTATTTCGAACGCCTCGACGTCGAGGACGCACTGAACCGCATCGAGTCGCTCTACAAGCCTTATCATCGCGCATTGCGCCGCCTCATCAACAAGGCACATCAGGCCTTCGGCACGGTCATTCTGGTCGATTGCCATTCGATGCCATCGGTCGGCGTCACGCGCGATGAGCCCAGACGCCCCGACGTCGTGATCGGCGATCGCTACGGCACGAGTTGCGCGAGCCTGCTGCCAGATGTGGTCGAGGAAACGCTCACCGGTCTGGGATACTCGGCGGGCCGCAACAAACCTTACGCCGGCGGCTTCATCACCGAGCACTATGGCAACCCGGCCAGCGGACTGCATACAATCCAGCTTGAACTCAATCGCGCAATCTACATGGATGAACGGCGGCGCGAGCGTGGCCCGCAATTCCGCAAGGTCGCCGATGATTTCATGGTTCTCGCAGAGGCGCTGGCCGCGATCCCGCTCGACAGCCTCGGACCGTTCCAGGCGGCGGCAGAATAAATTTCCTCATGCGAATCTCCTCGCACAGGACGCCTCGGCGTTGCCGATTCCCCCCGCCCAAGAAAAAAGGGCCACTCGCGAAAGCAAGTGGCCCAAGTCTAGGGAGGAAACGCCCAAGGAGGGCAGCAATAACGCGAGGCGTTATCGCACCGCAACAATATGCAGCCGCAGCGCACTCAGAGCAAGTATTTTTAAAGAATTAGTCATGCCCTCAGCGCATAACAGACTTGCGGCCTTCCGCTCAACTAAAAACTACATTCTTCTGATATAACAACAGCTTATCGAGAAATATGACAAGCGGACGGTGCCAAAAAAGCATGAAAGCGCGCCCAAGAAATGAATAATTAATTCTATTCATCGGCGATCAGGCTTTCATTTGCACCTTCGCTTTGGAATCGGAAAGTAAGGAATGAACACTCCGGTTAGTGGCGCGCTGTCAGAACTTCGGGCGATTGATCCCCTGTCCGGACTCTTATAGGGCCGTAACAGGTTCGCACTTACACTCCATCGGCTTCGTGGTCGTTCTAAAGGAATCCCCGTGACGGTCATCGACTTCACCGCTTTTATCGGACGACTGGCGACCGCCTCGGGCGACACCATCCTTCCCTTCTTCCGCACCTCGCTCAGCGTCGAGAACAAGAATACTGGACGCGATCTCGATCCGGTCACCGAAGCCGACCGCGCCGCTGAAGCGGTGATGCGCCGGATGATCAAGGACAGCTTTCCACTTCATGGCATTGTCGGCGAGGAGTTCGGATCCGAACGCGCCGACGCGGAATATGTCTGGGTGCTCGATCCGATCGACGGCACCAAGTCTTTCATCGCCGGCCTGCCGATCTGGGGCACACTGATCGCGCTGATGCACAACGGCACGCCGGTGTTCGGCATGATGCATCAACCCTATATCGCCGAACGCTTCAGCGGCGACGGCGGCTCCGCGCGTTATGACGGCCCCTCCGGCAAACGCAAATTGTCGGTGCGCCGCTGCGCGTCGCTCGCAGAGGCGACGCTGTTCACCACCAGTCCGCGGTTGATGAAGGCGCCGGACCGCGCGCAGTTCGAGCGCGTCGAAGCCGGCGTGCGGCTGTCCCGCTACGGGGGCGATTGCTATGCCTATTGCATGCTTGCCGCCGGACATCTCGATCTCATCATCGAGACCGAGCTGAAATCCTACGACGTCGCCGCCCTGATTCCGATCGTCACCGGTGCAGGCGGCATTATCACCACGTGGGAGGGCAAGCCCGCGCAGTCAGGGGGCCGCATCGTCGCAGCGGGTGACAAGCGCATCCACGACGAAGCGCTGAAGATCCTGAATACCTAAGACGCCGCAGCTTTCGGCATCACACCTTCGCAAACATCCTGAGGTGATCCGCAAGCTGCTGCACCGGGCGGGGCAATGACTGCCGGCCGCGCGTGCAGATCGCCAGCCTGCGGCTGGTCCATGGATCGGTCATCCTGATTGTCTTGATCTTGATTGAGCGGCTGTATCGGCGCGCGGCAGCCTCCGGAATGATCGCCACGCCGACGCCGGCTTCCACCATCTGGCAGATCGCATCGAAGCTTCGCAGCCGCGCCCGCACCCGCAGACGGACTCCGAGTTGCGCGGCATGAGTGGCGATATGGCTTTGCAGCGCGCTGACCTCGGTCAGTCCGACGAAATCACGGGCAGCGACGTCGCGGAAATTTGTCTGACGGCGCTGGGCAATCTCGTCGTCCGGCCTCACGATCAGCACCAGACGATCGTCACAGAACGGAAACCGGTCGAGCCACTCGGGCAGCATCGCATCGACCGCGAGACCGATATCGGCCGCGCCCGACGCCAGTGCCGTGGCGATCTCGACGCTCTCGCGCTCCTCGACATCGACGCTGATCGCCGGATATTTCGTCAGAAACGACGCGAGCGCCTTCGGCAGATGCTCGCTCGCGCCGGACGTATTGGCCAGCATATGGATGCGCGCCTTCAGGCCCCGCGCATAGGCGCTGAGTTCGCCCTGCATCGCCGCCATCTGATGCAGCACGATACGGGCATGATCGAGCAGGCTTTCGCCCGCGGCCGTGAGCCTGACGCCGCGCCGCTGCCGCTCCAGCAGCGGCACGCCCAGCGCCGCTTCCATGCCCTTGATGCGCGCGCTGGCCGATGCCAGGGCCAGCGCCGACCGCTCGGCGCCATGGGTGATGCTGCGCGCCTCGGCGACCGCCACGAACAGCCGCATATCCACCAGATCGAAATGCATGGCCAGGGCCCTTTACACTGCCTTGGCCAGAGCCGAAGGCTTGCTCCGTAACCTCCAGATTGTGCAGTTTGCCGCCCTCGGTCAATGTACGCGCCATGTCCAGCTCCCTCTCCGATCCGATTCTCCTGATCGTCATTGCCGCGGTCTTCCTGCTGGCGGGCTTCGTCAAAGGCACCATCGGCATGGGCCTGCCCACCGTGGCGATGGGTCTCCTTGCCACGCGGATGCCGCCCGCGCATGCGCTCGCCATCGTGATCGTGCCCGCCATCGTCACCAACATCTGGCAGACCTTCGTCGGCCCATACCTGCGCGACATCGTGCGCCGGCTGTGGCCGCTGATGGTCGGCACCGTGCTCGGCATCCTGTCAGGCGGGGGCCTGATGACGGGCCCCTACGCGCGCTACGGCACCATCGTGCTCGGCGTGCTGCTGGTGATCTACGCCATCATCGGACTGTCCAGGGTCCGCTTCAGCGTGCCGCGCGGGAACGAGAAATGGGTTGGCGGCATCGTCGGGCTGGTCACCGGCGTGATCTCGGCGGCGACCGGGGTGCAGGTCATTCCCTCGATGCCCTTCATGCAGGCCATCGGGATGGAGAAGGACGAACTTGTCCAGGCGCTCGGTGTGTTCTTCACCACCGCGACCGTGGCGCTGGCGTTCAACCTCACTGGCGCGGGGCTGCTGAATGCGACCGTCGCCATTCCCGGCCTTGTTGCGATGGTGACCGCCTTCGCCGGCATGTACCTCGGCCAGCTGCTCCGCTCGCGCATGGATGCGGATACGTTCCGGCGCTGGTTTCTGATCGCGATGCTGCTGCTCGGTATCTATCTCGCGGGCGAGATGGTGGCGCGAATCCACAGCGAGACGGCGGTCCCGGCAACGCACTGACGCGAAAACCGGTGCCCGTTGGCTCTGACCGTGCTAGGCGTGCTGCATGATCCGGGTCACACGCGACATCACCATTGACGAGAAGGACCTCGACATTGCGTTCGTTCGCGCCTCAGGCCCGGGCGGACAGAATGTCAACAAGCTCTCGACCGCGGCGCAATTGCGCTTCGATGTCGGGCGCATCGCGCTTGAACCGGACGTGCTGACGCGGCTGACAACGCTTGCAGGCCAGCGCATGACCAAGGACGGCGTGATCGTCATTCACGCCCAGCGCTTCCGCACCCAGGAGCGCAACCGCGCCGACGCCATCGACCGGTTGCTGGAGCTGTTGCGCGAAGCTGCCGTTCGCCCGAAACCGCGCCGCGCCACGCGGCCGACCCTCGGCTCGAAGATGCGCCGTCTCGACGGCAAGAAGCGCCGCAGCGACGTCAAGGCAAAGCGCAATACGCGCAGTTTCGACGATTGAGAATTAGCGGGTAAAACATACCTGTTCGGCCGTACAATCGAGCCGATCCCCGGGTAAAATACGCCGGATCATCGAATCGCCCCGGAATTCCCATGCCCGTCCGCCAGCTCCCCATTCAAATCGTCAACCGCATCGCCGCCGGCGAGGTGGTTGAGCGGCCCGCGAGCGCGGTGAAGGAACTGGTGGAGAATGCCATCGATGCCGGCGCGTCGCGCATCGATATTTTCACCGAAGGTGGCGGACGCCGCCGCATCGCCGTCACCGACGACGGCGCAGGCATGACGCATGACGATCTCGCGCTGTCGGTCGACCGTCACGCAACATCGAAGCTCGACGACGAGGACCTGCTGCGCATCCGCACGCTGGGCTTTCGCGGCGAAGCGCTGCCCTCGATCGGCGCGGTGTCAAAACTCAACATCGCCACCCGGCACGCCAGCGAGCCCCATGCATGGACGCTCAGTGTCGACGCCGGAGCGAAGTCCGATATCGTCCCCGCCGCCCTGACTGCCGGAACGCGGGTCGAGGTCAGCGATCTGTTCTACGCGACGCCAGCGCGATTGAAATTTCTCAAAACCGACCGCACCGAGGCGGAAGCTGTTCGCGAAGTCGTGCGCCGTCTGGCGATGGCGCGGCCGGATATCGCGTTTTCATTGTCCGGCGAGGAGCGCGCGCCGGTCACATGGGCGGCGGCGCTGCCCGGCGCTCCCGGCCGTCTGACACGGCTCGGCGATATTCTGGGGGCGGATTTTCGCGCCAGCGCCATCGAGGTGCGCGCCGAACGCGATGGTGTAAGCGTCGAAGGCTTTGCGGCCGCTCCATCGCTCACGCGCGCCAACGCGCTCGGACAATATCTGTTCGTCAACGGACGGCCGGTGCGTGACAAGCTGATCCTCGGGGCAGTGCGTGCGGCCTATGCCGATTATCTGCCGCGCGACCGGCATCCTGTGGTGGCGCTGTTCGTCACCCTCGACACCCAGGAGGTCGATGCCAACGTTCATCCGGCGAAAACCGAAGTACGTTTCCGCAATGCCGGGCTTGTCCGCGCGCTGATCGTGCATGCGTTGAAAGACGGCCTCGCCCGCGAAGGCAGGCGCACCGCTGCGAATTCCGACGGCGCCGCGATCATGGCTTTTCGTCCGGGAAGCATTCCGTCCAGCCGCGGCTGGGACTGGCGGCGCTCGCCGAGTTTCCCGACGGCTCCCGCTGCACTCGCCTATACCAACGCATTTACCTCGAACGCTTTCGCGGAAGCCGCGCAGGCCGCGTTCGATACCGGCGCACCGACAGCCGACGTTCGCCATGAGCCGACATCTGCGACAAGCCTGATCGACAGCCCGCTCGGCGCAGCGCGCACACAGATTCACGAAAACTATATCGTCGCCCAGACCCGCGACGGCCTCGTGATCGTGGATCAGCACGCTGCCCATGAGCGCATTGTCTATGAGCGGCTGAAAGCCTCGCTCGAACGCAACGGCGTGCAACGGCAGATTTTACTGATCCCCGAAATCGTCGAGATGGACGAGGCCACTGTGGAGAGGCTGGTGGCGCGCGCGGACGAACTGGAGAAATTCGGGCTCAGTATCGAGTCGTTCGGTCCCGGCGCAATCGCCGTGCGCGAAACGCCGTCGCTGCTCGGCAAGACCGATGCAGCCTCATTGCTACGCGATCTCGCCGAGCATATGGCGGAATGGGACGAAGCATTGCCGCTTGAGCGGCGGCTGATGCATGTGGCAGCCACGATGGCCTGCCACGGCTCGGTGCGCGCCGGGCGCATCCTCAAGCCCGAGGAAATGAACGCGCTGCTGCGCGAGATGGAAGTGACGCCGAATTCCGGCCAGTGCAATCACGGCCGTCCGACCTATGTCGAACTGAAACTCGCGGATATTGAGAAGCTGTTCGGACGGCGGTAATTGATCTTATTTGGAGTTGCTCGGAATGAAGCGAGATGACTTAAAGAGGCTTATTGTTGATGCTATTCGGACTCGTGGTGGTACGGCTCGGATAGCCGAGGTTGGTAGATATATATGGGACCACCACGAAGCCGACCTCAGAGCGTCAGGTGATTTCTTTTACGTATGGCAATACGAATTGCGATGGGCATCAAACCAGCTAGCTCGTGAAGGAAAACTCGACAAAACCTCAACACGCGGCATTTGGAAGAATCTGCCCTGATCTAAGCGCTCTTTAAAAACACAAACTCCGTGTCGTCATAGGCGCGGCGCTCGAGTTCTTCGAAGCCCTCGGGCGCTTTGAACGCCGCCGCCTTCGATTCCTCGACCACCACCAGCGCCTCCGGCGTCAGCCACTTGCCGTCACGCAGGGAAGCCAGCGCCTTGTCGGCCAGTCCGCGCCCGTAGGGCGGATCGAGGAACGCCAGCGAGAACGGCTCGACCGGATAGGCGGGGCCGAGATTGGTCGCATCGCGGCGATAGACCTTGGTGACGCCGCCGAGCCCGAGCGCTTCGACATTGTTGCGCAGCAGCGCCCGCGCCTCCGCGCCGTTGTCCACGAACAGCGTGAACGCCGCGCCGCGCGACACCGCCTCGATACCAAGCGCACCGGTGCCCGCGAACAGATCGAGCACCCGCGCGCCGTCGATCGGGTTCTCATACGCATGCATCAAAATGTTGAACAGCGACTCGCGCAGACGATCCTGCGTCGGACGGATGTCATTCGACGAAGGCGAGGCAATGTTGCGGCCTCTCAGACGACCACCGACGACACGCATGCTAGACTCCGAGCATGATCTTATCGGAAAACCGGTTCCCACTTTTCCGGATCATGCATCAGTCTTCCGTGACGCCGTCTTTGGGCTTCAGATCGCGCTTGCCCTTGTAGCCGCGTTGCGGACGGCGCGGCGGGCCGTAGCCGCCGGCTGCTTCCTCGTTGCGCGCACGAGCTTCGTCGCTGCCCGCACGGGTCACAAGAATCTTGCGGCCCTTGCGATCCGCGATCAGTCCGCTCTTCTTTCCCGCAGGCTTGATGCGGCCCTTGATGCGAGGCGCGTCTTCGTCCTCCGCGGCCTGCTTCACCGGCTTGTCGAACTGCGCGCCGGACATCGCGACGATCTTCTCGCCGAGCTGGTCGCGCAGCACCCGCGACTTGATCTCCTCTACCTGGCCTTCCTCGATCTCGCCGAGCTGGAACGGCCCGTAGGAAATGCGGATCAGCCGGTTCACTTCAAGTCCGAGATGCGCCATGACGTTGCGGACTTCGCGGTTCTTGCCTTCGCGGATCGCAAACACGATCCAGACGTTGGCCGCCTTGTCGCGCTCCAGCGTCGCATCGATCGAACCATACTTCACGCCGTCGACCTCGACGCCCTTTTTCAGTTCGTCGAGCTGGGCCTGCGTGACTTCGCCGTGGGCGCGGACGCGATAACGCCGCAGCCAGCCGGTGTCCGGCAGTTCCAGCGCGCGGGCGAGCCCGCCGTCATTGGTCAGCAGCAGCAGGCCTTCGGTGTTGAAGTCGAGCCGGCCGACGCTGATGAGGCGCGGAAGTCCCTCAGGCAGATTGTCGAACACTGTCGGACGGCCCTCGGGATCGTCGTGGGTCGTCATCAGGCCGCGCGGCTTGTGATAGAGAAACAGCCGCGTGCGCTCGCGCTCCGGCAACGGCTTGCCGTCGATGGTGACGACATCGTTGTCGGTGATGTCGAGCGCCGGCGAATTGATCACGCGGCCGTTCACCGCAACGCGGCCCTGCACAATCCAGTCCTCGGCGTCGCGGCGCGAACATAGCCCGGCGCGCGCGACGATCTTGGCGATGCGCTCGCCGGTCTTTTTCTTTTCCGGTGCCGCACGCGGCGCGCGCCGGTCGAAATCGGGTTTGCGCTCGCGGTATTCGCCGCGGCCGCCGAACGCGGGCCGCTTGGCGAAGACCTTGCTGTCGTCCTCGTTGTCGCGGCGAGGGCGTTCACCGGCTTCACTGCGTGGATGTTCCTGCCAGTCACTGCGGCCACGCGGTGCGCGGTCCTCGCGCGGCTTGTCAAAGCGGGGGCGCGAAAAACGCGGACGCTCGCTGGAATCGCGATCGCCACGGTCGAAACGGGGCTTGTCGAAACCACCAGCACCTTCACGGCGCGGCGGACGGCTGTCACCATCGCGCGAGGGTCCGCGCTTCTGCCAGGGCTTGTCGGCACCGCGGTCTTCACCTCGGCTGAAATCCTTGCGCGGTCCGCGATCCGGCGCACCACGCGCGGGCCGGTCGCCGCGATTGAAACGGGGGCGCTCGTCACGCTGCGGACGGTCGTCCCGGTTGAAGCGGGCGGGACGGTCATCTCTGCCTTCGCCGCGCGGCGTGTAGGGCCGCTTCTCGCCGAACTTCCTGTCTCCGAATTTTTTATCCTGGAAACGTCCGGCACCGGCGCTGCGTGGTGCGCGGTCGTCGCGATCGCGCGGCTTGAAGGAACGGCCTTCACCACGATCCTCACGCGGCTTGAACGGGCGCCCTTCGCTGCGATCACCACGCGGTTTGAAGGAACGGCCCTCTCCGCGATCCTCACGCGGCTTGAACGAACGTCCTTCGGGACGATCGCCACGTGGCTTGAACGGACGGCCTTCGCCACGATCCTCGCGCGGTTTGAATGACCGCGCTTCGCCCCGATCCCGCGAGCCGAAGTCCTTGCGCGGACCGCGATCCGGTCCGTCCTTGCGGAAATCGTCGCGCTTGCCGGCATAGGGCTTCGGCGCATAGGGCCGCTTGTCGCCGGACGGACGCTTGTCGCCAAACTTCCGGTCACCGAATTTCTTGTCGCCGCGCGGGCCGCCGGATCGTGCCGGCCGCTCGTCGCGCGAACTTCCTCCGCCGCGCGCGCCTCCACCGGGGCGGTCTCTGCCGCCGGCCTTGTAGCCTCCACCCGCTCCGCCTTCACGGCGCGGCGGACGGCCGTTGTTTTTATCGTTGTCGCGGGGCATGAATGATCTCTCAGGACGTTGGGCAGAATATCGGACTGTCGCACAACGTGAAATTGGCTGGCGGCACGCGCCCTTGTAAATCAGGGCGCATTTTCGCGCAAAACCGGTTCTCGCGTTTGCTGAAGGCGTCGTACTAACAGAGTTTATTGCCGGAAACGAGGCATGACGGCACGATCTTTCATGGATTTGGCGCTGAAACAGGCCGAAATCGCCGAAACCGCCGGGGAAGTGCCGATCGGTTGCGTCGTCGTGCGGGGCGGCACGGTGATCGCGCAGGCCGGCAACCGCACCCTCACCGACCGCGATCCGACCGCACATGCCGAGATTCTGGCGATCCGCGAGGCCGCCCGCGTCACCGGCAGCGAGCGCCTGACCGATTGCGATCTCTACGTGACGCTGGAGCCCTGCACCATGTGCGCGGGGGCGATCTCTTTCGCCCGCATCCGGCGGCTTTACTATGGCGCGGCCGATCCGAAGGGCGGCGCGGTGGACAGCGGCGTGCGATTCTTCGCCTCGCCGACCTGTCATCATGCGCCGGAGATTTATCCCTCAGTCGGCGAAAGCGAAGCCGCCGCGCTGCTGACGAATTTCTTTAAGGCGCGGCGGTAAGCCAAACCGTCATTGCGAGCGAAGCGAAGCAATCCATTCTCAAGTCAAGGATGGATTGCTTCGTCGCTATCGCTCCTCGCAATGACAACGCTCGTGGCCGTGGCACGAAACCGCAATATTTCAAATCAGATTGATCTTCATGCCCTCGTGCGAGGCGTCGAAGCCAAGCCGCGCATAGAAGCGCTGCGCATCGACGCGCCGCTTGTCGGTGGTGAGCTGCAATTGCTTGCAGCCGCGCGCACGCGACTTGGCGATCATCGCCTCCATCATCTGTTCGCCGATGCCGAGCCCGCGCAGTGAACGGTCGACCCGCACACCTTCGACCTTCGCAATCCAGGCACCATGATAGGACATGCCGGGAATGAAGGTCAGTTGCAGGCACCCCATCGCCGTGCCCTCGTGATCCCACACATAAAGCGTGTTGTTGGGGTCCGCCGCGATGGCGTCGAACGCGGCACAATACGCCGCCATGTTACTGGAGAAATCCTCGCGCCCGCGCGCGATCTCATCATCCGCCAGCATTTCAACAATCCGCCGGATGTCTTCTCGCCTTGCCTCCCGTAATGCCATCAATCCTGCCCCTGAAAGAATTCAAGTAATGCGCTGGCCGTTTCCTGCGGGTTTTCCTCGGGAAGGAAATGGCCCGCATCGATGGCGTGTCCACTGACGTTCGTCGCCCAGTTACGCCAGGTGTCGAGCGGGCTCGAAGCCGAGGACGCAATGCCCGCCCCGCCCCACAGCGCCAAAAGCGGCACCGTGATCTTGTTGCCGGCCTCAACGTCGGCCTTGTCCTGATCGAAATCGGCATAGGCCCCGGCGCGATAATCCTCGCACGCCGCATGAATGCGCAGCGGATCGCGAAACGCCGTCAGGTAATGTTCCACCGCTCGCGGATCGAACGGATTGGGCGCATCCTTCTTGGCCCAGCTCTTGAAGGTGCGGCCGAAATAATCGTCGGGATTCGACGCGATCAGGTTCTCCGGCAACGGATGCGGCTGCGCCAGAAACGCCCAGTGATAGATCCGGAGCGCGAAACCGCGATCCATCTTCGCCCAGTAATCGTAGGTCGGCAGAATATCGAGCGTCGCGAAACGCGACAGCCGCCCCGGATGATCGAGCGCCAGCCGGTAAGCGACGCGGCCGCCGCGGTCGTGACCCGCGAGGCTGAAATGCACATGGCCGAGCTTTTCCATCGCCTCGACCATCACCTGCGCCATCACCCGCTTGGTGAACGGCGTATGGTTCTCGTCGGTCGTCGGAACGTCCGACCAGCCGTAGCCAGGCAAATCCGGGATCACGAGCGTGAACCTCGAAGCCAGCATCGGCGCGACGCGATGCCACATCACATGGGTCTGCGGATAGCCGTGCAATAGCAACAACGGCGGTCCATTGCCGCCGACGCGGGCGAAAATGCGCCCGCCGCGTGTGCTGATCCATTCGGATTTGAAGCCAGGAAAAAGATCGGCGAGATCGGACATGGGATTTCTGTACCCTTGTTATTATCCCGGCTATTGCGGGGACCCATACTCACTGAATTCAATGATCTAACGTCAGTCCTGCAACAACACCGCACCGCGGCGAAAATTTCAGCTCGATAACGTGGTTATGGGTCCTATGCGTGCACGAAACAGCACCCGGTTTAGGACTTCTGCTCCCGCGCCACCGCCTGCCACCCGATATCGCGGCGGCAGAAGCCTTCCGGCCACCGGATTCGATCGATGGCCTCATAGGCCCTGCGTTGCGCCTCGCTGACGGTCCCGGCTGTTGCAGTGACATTCAGCACCCGTCCGCCGTTGGCGAGAATTTTATCTCCGGCGGCCTTGGTGCCGGCATGGAAGATCTCGACGCCTTCGATCTTCGCAGCATCACCGAGACCTTCGATGACCGTGCCTTTGGCATAGTCGCCGGGATAGCCCTTCGCGGCCATCACAACGGTGAGCGCGGGCTCGGGATACCAGCGCAGGTCGAAATGCTTCAATTCACCTTCGACCGAAGCAAGCAGCGCCGGCACGAGGTCTGACATCAAACGGATCATCAGCACCTGCGTCTCGGGATCGCCGAAGCGCGCATTGTATTCGATCAGCTTCGGGCCATCCCTGGTGATCATCAGGCCAGCGAACAGCACGCCCTTGTAAGGCATGCCCATCGCCTTCATCGCGCGCAGCGTCGGCAGGATGATCTCGCTCATCGTCCGCTCGCGCACCGCGTCGGTGAACACCGGCGCCGGCGAATAGGCCCCCATGCCGCCGGTGTTCGGTCCCTTGTCGCCGTCGAAGGCGCGCTTGTGATCCTGCGCGGCGGCCAGCGGCAACGCGTTGTCACCATCGCACAGCACGAAGAACGAGGCTTCCTCGCCCTCCATGAATTCCTCAACGACCGCTTCCGCTCCCGCGGCAGTGAACAGCGCATCGACGGCGGCTTCAGCCTCGGCCAGCGTCATCGCCACCACGACGCCCTTGCCCGCGGCGAGACCGTCAGCCTTCACGACAATCGGCGCACCCTGCTTGCGGATATAGGCTTTCGCGGCGTCCGCATCGCGAAACCGCTCATAGGCCGCGGTCGGAATGTTGTTCGCCTTGCAGATATCCTTGGTGAAGCCCTTGGAGCTTTCGAGTTGCGACGCAGCCTTGCTCGGCCCGAACGCCTTGATGCCGGCTGCGGCGAGATCATCAACGATGCCGGCTGCCAGCGGCGCCTCAGGGCCAACCACCACGAGGTCGACCTTGTTCATCTTGCAGAAATCGATCACCGCCGCATGATTCGCGACATCAAGGGCGACGCACTCCGCGTCCTGCGCGATGCCGGCATTGCCAGGCGCGCACCACAGTTTCGTCAGCAGTGGCGAGGCCGCCATTTTCCACGCCAGCGCGTGTTCGCGCCCGCCGGAACCGATCAAAAGGATATTCATGGATAAGGGTCGAACCGGCGTTTCTGGGATGATAGAAGGGTTTAACATGGTGTTTGATCACCGCAATAGATTCGAGTCGCGATGAAAGCCACTGCCGCCGAACCGCTGCCCAATTCACCGGAATTTACCGTTTCGGAGCTGTCCTCGGCTCTGAAGCGAACGGTTGAGGACGCCTACGGCCATGTGCGGGTGCGCGGCGAAATCTCCGGCTTTCGCGGCCCCCATTCGTCGGGCCACTGCTATTTCGCCCTGAAAGACGACAGCGCCAAGATCGAGGCGGTGATCTGGAAGGGCGTTCATGGCCGGATGCGGTTCAAGCCGCAGGAAGGCCTGGAGGTCATCGCCACCGGCAAGCTCACCACCTTTCCGGGCTCGTCGAAATACCAGATCGTGATCGAGGCGATCGAGCCGGCCGGTGTCGGCGCGCTGATGGCGCTGATGGAAGAGCGCAAGAAGAAACTCGCCGCGGAGGGCCTGTTCGACGAAGCGCGCAAGCAACTCCTTCCATGGCTGCCGGAGGTCATCGGCGTTGTCACCTCGCCGACCGGCGCCGTGATCCGCGACATCCTGCACCGGCTGGAAGACCGTTTCCCGCGCCGTGTGCTGGTGTGGCCGGTGCGCGTTCAGGGCGAAGGCTCCGCCGAGCAGATCGCCGCCGCCATTCGCGGCTTCAACGCACTTGAAGAGGGCGGCCGGATTCCCCGGCCTGACTTGCTGATCGTCGCACGCGGCGGCGGCTCGCTGGAAGACCTGTGGTCGTTCAACGAAGAGATCGTGGTGCGTGCCGCGGCGGAGAGCATGATCCCGCTGATTTCAGCGGTGGGCCACGAGACCGACGTCACCCTGATCGATTTCGCCGCCGACAAGCGCGCACCGACGCCGACCGCGGCAGCCGAGATGGCAGTGCCCGTGCGCGCCGAATTGTTCGTCGAGGTCTCATCACTGGAACGTCGCACCATGCTGTGCTGGCAGCGCGGCCAGGAACATCGCCGCAGCGAACTGCGCGCGGCGGCGCGCGCGTTGCCGAAGGCGACCGACCTGCTCAACATTCCACGCCAGCGTCTCGATCGCGCCAGCGCGCAACTGCCCCGCGCCTTGCGCGCCAACGCTCATTTGTACGAGCGACGGCTGTCTGCGATCGGCGGACGGCTGACGGTGACGGCCCTTCGCGCGCAGATCGATCGCGGAAAGGAAAAGGTCGCGCGGCTCGCCACAAGCGCGCGGCGCTGCGCCGATCTGCATATCCAGCAGCGCGAGACGCGGCTGAAGTATGTCGCGCAGCTTTTGAATGCACTGTCCTACAAGGGCGTGCTGGATCGCGGCTTCGCACTGGTGCGCGACGAACACGGCCAGCCGCTGCATGCGGCGGCCCATGTCGGTTCCGGCCAGCATCTCACCATTGAGTTCGCCGACGGACGCATCGGCGCAACCGCAGATGGCGAGGGAACAGCCGCGGCGAAGCCGAAAGCCGCGCCGGCAAAGCCTGCATCGAAGCGGACCACCGATTTTGGCGTCAAAAAGGTTCAGGGCGACCTTTTTTGATCTGCCAAAGCTGGTTCAGCGCCTCTCCTGCCGGCTTTGCTGGCATGATCTTCTCCGAAAACCGGTTTCCACTCTTCTGGATCATGCCTATATTTGAGCTATCTCTCCGGACGACAATCTGCCGGATTCCACAAGGACAGTTATCGTGCTCAATAAATTCGGGCCTTCCGGCCAGGGCGAAGCGCAGGTCGAATATCTCGACGGCGATTTTCGCGTGACCTCTCCCGGCTCCTACGTCCGCTGCGCCATCACCGGCGAACACATTCCGCTGGACGAGCTGAAGTACTGGAGCGTCGACCGGCAGGAAGCCTATGCGACGCCGGAAGCCGTGTTGCAGCGGCACTATCCCGCGCAGTTGAAGAAGGCCTAAAGATTTATCGCGCGCGCTTTTGCCAGCCGCGCCGTCACGAAATCCCGCAACGCTGTTTCATCGTCGAACCTGAGCGTGACCGCGAAAGTCGCGATGCGATCTGCATAGGCCTTGAGGCGTGCATCGCTGCGGATGCGTGCCATATCCTTTTCGGTGGTCACCAGCTTAAGAGTTTTTGCTGTGGCGTCCGACACCAGCCGCCCGATCTCGTCCGGCGTGAATGGATGGTGGTCGGCGAAGGCCCTTTGCTCGATCACGTCCACGCCACTGGCACGCAGCGTCGCAAAGAACCGCGCCGGATCGCCGATCCCTGCAAACGCCAGCACGCGCTGACCGCGCAACGCATCGACCGAGGCTTGACCCGGCACGAGCCGCGCGCGCAACACGGGTGCGCCGCGCTTCGCCAGCACTGCTGCGATATGATCGGCCGCATCGCCTGCGCCGATCACGATCAGCGCGTCGGTGCGTGCGACCTGCGGCTCGACAGGCGCGCGCAGCGGACCAGCCGGAAATACACCGCCATTGCCGATACCGCGCGCAGCATCGATCACGATCAACGACGCATCCTTCGCAAGCGCCGGATTCTGAAAGCCGTCATCCAGCAGCACAACACTGGCGCCGGACGTTCGCGCCAGTGACGCGCCGGCGACACGGTCGCGCGATACGATGACGGACACATTTGAGGCCAGCATCAAGGGCTCATCGCCCACATCGGCAGCGGAATGCGACGCCGGATCGACGCGCAGGGGTCCCTGCTGCGTTCCGCCGTAACCACGGCTGACCACGAACGGCTGCTCGCCCAGCTCGCGCAGGAGTTTCACAAGCGCGAGCGTCGTCGGCGTCTTGCCTGCACCGCCGAGATGATAATTGCCGACGCAAAGAACCGGAATTCCTGGAGACGCTCCGGCGCGCGACATCCGCCGCGCGGTGATCGCTCCGTAAATCGCGCCAAGCGGCGCTAGCAATCGCGATAGCAATGATGGCGGCCGATACCAGAAGGCCGGCTCACGCATCGGAGCCCCCGCTCTCCAGCCGCAGTTGCAGAAGATATGGCTCCAGCGCTGCGAGCGTCTTGTCGAGCGCGCCGCCAAGCCGGCTGACAACGGTTTCCGCCGCACCGACCGAACGCTGCCGCGCAATCGGGTTCACCAGGAGATGCCCGAGCGACTTCACGAATTCCTCGCCGGTCTCGGCGCGAATAGCCCCCCCGGCCTGATTGAGCGCGTCGTAGATGTCGCCGAAGTTGAACACGTGCGGTCCGTGCAGGATCGCAGCACCCAGCTTGATGCCTTCGATCGGGTTTTGCCCGCCGTGCGCCACCAGCGAACCGCCCATGAACACCACCGGCGCCAGCCGGTAGAACAACCCGAGTTCACCCATGGTATCGGCAACGTAGATGTCCGTCCCGGCGCCCGGCAGTTCGTCCTGCGAGCGCAGGGCCACCTGCATGCCGCCATCCGTCAGCATCCGCGCGATGGCCGCGCCGCGATTGGGATGACGCGGCACGATCACGCTCAGCAATTTCGGCATCCGCGCCGCCAGACGCCGATGCGCATCGAGAATGATTTCGTCCTCGCCGGGATGCGTGGAGGCTGCGAGGAACACCAGCCGGCGCTGCGTCGCCTCCCTGAGGCGCTCCAGCTTCTTCACGTCTGCGGGCGGCCCCTCGACATCGAGCTTCAGATTTCCGGATGTCACGACGTTCGGACAGCCCAGCGCCGCGAAGCGTTCGCCGTCGCGGTCGGATTGCGCGAGGCAAAGATCGAAGCACTCCAGCAGTGTGGAGATGGTGCCGCGCAGTTTCTGCCAGCGCGGAAACGAGCGCGGCGACATGCGGCCGTTGATGATGACCATCGGGATGCGCCGCTCGGCGCTCGACAGGATCAGATTGGGCCAGATGTCCGACTCAATGAAGAGCGCCAGGCCGGGCTTCCAGTGATCGAGAAAGGCTGACACAAAGCGCGGCGAATCGAACGGGATGTATTGATGAATGACGTCGGGCGGAAACCGCCGCGCCACAATAGCGGCCGAGGTGACCGTGCCCGAGGTCAGCAGGATGCGGACATTCAGCGCCCGCAGCCGCTCGATCAGTCCCGCCGCCGCAAGCACCTCGCCGACACTCGCGCCATGAATCCAGATCAGCGGTCCGGGCGGGCGCTCCACGCTGGCAACGCCGCGGCGTTCGCCGAGCCGCTCGGGATCTTCCTTGCCCTGCTTCAGCCGGCGCGCGATGAGCGGCGCTGCGAGCGGCGCGGCAAGAGCCGACAGCCGCCGGTACGCCGCGAGCGTCGCTGGGAGCGCGCTAGGCATGAAGACCCTCGTTCGGGAGGCCGACCAGGTCGTAGGCGCGGCGCGTCACGTCGTTCAACCGCTCTTCGAGTTGCAGGCGCAGCTTCTGCATCGTCTCGGTGTCCGCATCGCGCGGCACCCAGAGAATCTCGCCCGCGGCAATGACGCCACGCCCGAATGGCAAATGAATGACAGAGCGGTCCCAGTTGTTGAGGCGTTTGAACCGGCTGGTGGCGATCGCCACCGGCAGGATCGGCCGTCCGGACTCGCGCGCCAGCATGATAATGCCGAGGCCCGCCTTGCGCGCAACCTTCGGCACATCCGCGGTCAGCGCCATGTTGATGTTATCTTCCAGCGTCCGCAGCATCATCTTGAACGCGCCGACACCACCCTTGCGGTGAAACTCCGTTCCGTGATCGCCCGAGCCGCGCACCGTCCCTACATTGAGGCGTTCCGCTGCGATCGCATTGATTTCGCCGTCGCGATGACGGGAGATCAGGACCTTGGCGGAATACTGCTTCAGTTTCAGGAACGGCATCATGAAGTGCTGGCCATGCCAGAACGCGATGATGACCGGCATATCCGGTTCGATGCACTTATAGACGTTCGGCGGGTCGAGGGTGAAACGGTTCGTCCACCACACAAAACGCAAAAATTCCGCCGCGGTCGTACCCGCAGCACGCTGCACCCATCTCGAGCGGCCGAGATCTCGAAGAAATCGTTTCAATGGGCCGACTTTGAATCTTGACCGGGATCGAGCAGCCGGTGGAGATGGACGATGAAGTAACGCATGTGGGCGTTGTCGACGGTTTGCTGGGCCTTGCTCTTCCAGGCCGCATAGGCGGTGGCGTAGTTCGGGAACAGGCCGACGACCTCGACCTTGTCGAGATCCTTGAAAGTCACGTGATCGAGGTCGAGAAGCTCGCCGCCGATCACAAGGTGAAGCAACTGCGGTTGCACAGTTTCGGACATGAGGTGCTTTCCCAAAAAGCAAGGACCGGCCGATGAATTCAAGCAAAAACCATGCTCGCAATCACCACGGAATCGGGTTTTCCCGAAAATGTTTCACGATATGCGCGTGCCGCGCATGCCCCGCCGCCACCAGCAACCCGTGACGAACGTCGGTCTGATTGTAAACCAGACGTTCTCCGGCCAGTGAGGTCATTTCCCCGCCCGCTTCGTGCACGATTAAATCGGCCGCGGCAAGGTCCCAGTCACGGCTATGCCCGGCGGCAAATGCGGCATCAAGCCGCCCATCGGCCACCCGCACCAGCCGCAAGGCGAGAGATCCGATTCTCGGATGAAGGGTTTCGCCCTCGCGCATGCCGCCGAGACGCTCAACCAGGGGTTTGGGCCCCGCAATCTTCGGAAAATCGATCGCGGCGCCGGGCGCGGCTGTTATCCGCGCTCCGTTCAGCACGGCGCCTCGCCCGCGCGTTGCGAAAAAGAACTCATTACTCGCGGGTGCGAAGACCGCGCCGAGCAGCGGCGATCCGTCTGCAACCAGCGCGATAGAGACCGACCAGTCGTCCTGCTTCGCGAGATAGGCGCGGGTGCCATCGATGGGATCGACGATCCATGTCAGCGATTTGCCGAGCCGCGACGGATCGTCGGCGCTTTCCTCAGAGAGCCATCCGTAATCCGGCGTCGCGGAACGCAACCGCGTCTCGATCAGGTCGTTGACCGCGATGTCGGCCTCGGACACCGGCGACGACTTGCCCTTGATCCAGGTTTTCAGCTCGGTGCGAAACAGATCGAGCGCCAGCGCACCGGCTTCGCGAACCACGCCAGCCAGGAGTTCAGCGTCGCGCGTCAGGGCGGTATCGCTGATCATATCGGAATCAGCGACCGGCAATCGTCAGTTCCCCCACGCGCACGGTCGGTGCGTTGACGCCGTACTTGAACGCAAGGTCGTTGGCGGGAATCATCGATTTGAAAATCTCCAGCAGGTGACCCGCGATGGTCACTTCGCTCACCGCATATGTCAGTTGGCCGTTCTCGATCCAGAAACCCGCAGCGCCACGGCTGTAGTCGCCGGTCACGCCGTTGACGCCGGATCCGATCAGGTCGGTGACATAGAAACCTTCCTTGATATCGGCGATCAGCTCAGCGGGCGAAAGCTGACCGGCCTCAAGGTGAAGATTGTACGGTCCGGGCGAGGGCGACGACGAGACACCGCGATGGGCGTGCCCCGTGGTCGCCAGGCCCAGTTCGCGCGCGGTCGCGGAATCCAGCAGCCATGTCGTCAACACACCGTCGTCGATGATGGCCTGCTTCCTGGTCGCCACGCCTTCGGAGTCGAAGGCCTGCGACCGCATCCCGCGCACGCGCAGCGGATCGTCGATAATGCGAATTCCTTTGTCGAACAACTGCTGACCGAGACGATCCTTCAGAAAACTCGTCTTGCGGGTGATCGATGTCCCGTTCACCGCGCCGACCAGATGACCGACCAGCGAATTCGAGACACGCGGGTCGAACACCACCGGCGCCTTGCAGGTCGCCACCTTGCGCGGATTGAGCCGCGCCACGGTGCGCTCGCCCGCACGCCGCCCGACGCTTGCCGGCGATTCGAGATCGGAGCCGTGGATCGCCGACGTGAAATCGTAGTCACGCTCCATGCCGGTGCCTTCACCCGCGATCGCCACCGTCGAGATGCTTTGGCTCGAACGCAGATAGGATCCGTGAAACCCGGTCGAGGTCACAAGCACCATGCCGCCAATCCCCGCGGAAGCAGAGGCGCCGCCGGACTTCGACACGCCCTTGACTCCAAGTGCCGCAGCTTCCGCTTCCAGCGCACGCCGCTCCAATTCGTCCACAGAGGGCACCTGCGGATCGAGCAGATCGAGATCGGGAAACTGCTTCGCCAGCAGCGACGGATCGGCGAGACCGACGTACTCATCGTCGGGCGCGACCCGCGCCATCGCAACCGCGCGCTCGGCCAGTCTTGCAACATCGCCGCCGATGTCGCTGGTTGAAACCACTGCCTGCCGCTTGCCGACAAACACGCGCAAGCCGACGTCGTCGCCTTCCGACCGTTCCGATTCCTCGACCTTGCCGTCACGAACCTCAATGCTCTGCGCTACGCCGCGCACTGCGATGGCATCCGCCGAGTCAGCGCCCGCACGCTTCGCCGCTTCCACGAGACGCTGTGCCAGATCGCTCAACGCGGTCTGATCGAGCAATCCGGATGTCGTTGATTTCGGTGATGGCGACAATGATGCGTTTGGTGAAGAGTTCACAAACAATTTCCCGAGGCTTGGATACGAATGCAACACATCATGAGATGTGCCTGTTTTACGCGGACTTCAAGCGTTTTCGAGGCCCGCGAGGCAGATATTTCACGTGAGGCGAACATCGGATTCGGGGCGCTGGCAAGGTCTCGTCAATCATCCGCGCCAACGTCTCGTCAATCATGAGAACTGAAGCAAACACAGTGAGAGACGATTAACCAGCCTTCTTAAGCGGATTCGGACGCGGCTCTGGCATGCTCCTCCCATCGACCGGGAACATAATTCCGGCGTGGGAGATAAAGCCGTGAGGCGTCAATTCGGAGTCGGCGGGGTGCAACCCGTCGGGTCGAGCTGCATGTTGCAGCTCGACCCCCATTCTTTGCCGGTCAGCTTTGAAGCGCGCGATGGCCGCGCCGATGGCGGCGTCAGGCATATCGAAATCAATCGCGAACGCGTCACCGTGCGCCGTGCCGTCGGCGGCATCCGCATGGCGATCAATGTCCGCGTCAGCGAATTTCTCGGCATCGCCTGCCGCGAAACCAATGACGGACGCGCGCTGGTTCTGGTTCACAGCGATCCGTCCTTGTCGGTGCCGCTGCTGGTCACCGCGGACGATCTGCATCTGGACATGGCCTGGCAGATGTGGGGCGATCTGTTTGCCTTGCCGCAGATCGAAGACGAAACGGGCGACACCCGCGAGCCCGCGCCGCGCCGCCGCCGCCGCAACATCATCAAGGATCGCCGTCCGAAGTTTCTCGTGCGCCGCAAGGCGGGCCGCCCTGCGATGGAGCAATCCATTCATCGCGGCGAACGCGAGATCATCGCCCGTCACTGAAATCTACAAACTTCGCAGTACGGCGTCGGCGAGCAATCCGGCGAACAGCAGCAATCCCGCGTTGCGGTTCGATTTGAACAACCGCAGGCATAGCGCTGAGTCATCGATCCGGATGGTCCGCACCTGCCAGACCAGATGGGCGGCGAACGCCGCCAGTCCGATCCACGCGAGCCATTGCGAGCCGCCGCGCCACAGCGCGACGCCGATCAGCACGACAGCAATGCTGTAGAAAATCGTCAGCGCGAGCTGCGTCCGTTCCCCGAACAGCAGCGCCGTCGACTTGATGCCGATCAGCACATCGTCCTCGGTGTCCTGATGCGCATAGATCGTGTCGTAGGCGATCACCCACGCGATCGAGCCTGCGTAGAGAAAAAGCGCCGTGGCATCGATCCGCGCCAGGATAACCGCAAATCCCATCAGCGCGCCCCATGAGAACGCGAGACCCAGAAACACCTGCGGCCAGTAGGTGACCCGCTTCATGAAGGGATAAATCGCAACCACCACGAGCGAGCCGATGCCGGTGAGGATCGCAAAGCCGTTGAACTGCAGCAGCACCGCGAGCCCGATCAGCGCCTGCAGCACGAGAAAGGCTGCGGCCTGCCGGACCGTCACCTGTCCTGCCGGAATCGGCCGCGATCGGGTGCGCTCAACCTGCGCGTCGAGCTTGCGATCGGTGATGTCGTTCCAGGTGCATCCCGCGCCGCGCATGACCACCGCGCCGATGAAGAACAGTACGATAACCAGCGGCAGTCCGCGCACGTCATGCGCGATGCCCGCGGCCAGCGCCGCCGACCACCAGCAAGGCATCAGCAGCAGCCACCAGCCGATCGGGCGGTCGAAGCGCGAGAGCCGAAGGTAAGGCCGCGCCCATAGCGGCGCATGGGTATCGACCCAGTTGGCGGTCGAGTCGGCGACGGGGGCTGCGGCGTTGCTCATCGCAACCCTTCTCAGATCAGCGGGTCAGGACGTTGCCGTTGAGCGTATCGAACGTGCTGCCGCCACGCTTGGACGGCTTGGCCTCGGGCAACGTTGCGGAGCCGAGCGCTTCGCTCAGGCTCGGGCCCGCAGGTCCTGCCTGCTGCTGCTGCGCCGCTGAACAAACCCGCTGCTGAAGCTGGGTGTAATTGGCATGCCCCTTCTTCATCTGCTCACCGACCTGAGGAGGGATGCCGCATTTCTGCGCGTTGGCATCGACGAACTTGATCATCTTCGCATCGGCCTGCACGAAATTCCCGATCAGCTTGCAGGCTTCCTGCGGCGTTGCCTTGCGCTTGCCGGCGGCCTGAACCAGCTTGCCCTTGGCTTCCACATCCGCGCGCAGCGGCAGGAAGCCCTTTTGACACTCTTCCGCGCCCGGCGGCGGACCGGCCTGTTGCTGGGGTGGCCCGCCGAAACCGCCGCCGCCAACGGGCGGAGCACCGGTACTAAAAGCGCTCGGCGACGGCTGCGGTCCAACCGGCGCAGCGGTTGCACCGTTGACGGGCGGAAATGGCGATGTGGCGGGTGCGCTGTTCACCGGAGGAAACGGCGATGCATTGCTCGCTGGAGCCGGTGCGGCCTGTCCTGGCAGCGGTGCCGGAAAGGCGCCCTGTGCGCGGACATCCGCAGCATGCAGGACGAAGGTGGCGGCAGCCAGCAATGCGATAGAACGGTAGGCGGTCACGGATTTTCCTCCGGCGGGTTCCAATGCGGATTTGCCACCACAGCGAAGGTGGCTTTTACGATTCTCGCCGCCCCTTAACAACCCGCTGAATCTGGCAGCAGCGCGGCGGCTCGTCATGCAAACGGCTGCCAATCCTGAATCATTCGGCTAGAAGTCTGAAAAATGAATGGATTGGCGTAATGCCCAAACTCGATTTCCGCAGCCCGCGGCTTTTTGTCGATGCACCGCTTGCGGCCGGTGCCGGTATCGCGCTGGACCGCGATCAAACCAACTATCTCGGCAATGTGCTGCGGCTCGCCGCAGGCGATACCGTCCTGATGTTCAACGGCCGTGACGGCGAGTGGCAGGCGACCCTCGCAGGCCGCAAACGGCCGGACCGCGCGGAGATCGTCAGCCAGACCCGGCCACAGGACGGCCTGCCCGATCTGCATTACGTGTTCGCCCCGCTGAAGCACGCGCGGCTCGACTACATGGTGCAAAAAGCCGTTGAAATGGGGGTTTCGGCGCTGCGGCCGGTGACAACCCGGTTTACCCAGGCAAGCCGCGTCAATGTCGAGCGGATGCGCGCCAATGTCATCGAGGCCGCAGAACAGTGCGGCATTCTCAGCCTCGCCGAGGTGCACGACCCCGAACCGCTCGAGCGCTGGCTCGGCGCGCGTAATGGTGCGCGGCTGCTGGTGTTCTGCGATGAAGACGCTCCGGCGGCCGACCCCGCCGCCGCCCTCGCACAGGCGGGCAACGGCGGCGCCAGCGGTATCGATGTGCTGATCGGACCCGAAGGCGGGTTCGCGGAAGAGGAACGCGCGCTTCTCCTCAAGCAGCCCCGCCTGGTGCAACTGTCGCTGGGTCCCCGGATTCTGCGCGCCGATACCGCTGCGGTCGCGGCGCTCGCCGTGGTACAGACCGCGCTCGGCGACTGGGGCTGACCAGATGCACGCTGAGGTTGCATTCCGGAAGACCTCTCATTAAGCCCTTTTCCGGATCGTCGTCGAAACCCGGGTATTCCCGTGTTAAGGGACTGCCGATTCAAGCCTTTTACATCTCGTTGGATACCGAAGAATGAGCCAGACCAGTGCCGCAACCGCGACCGGGTCCGCCGCACGGGCGGAGGCCTTGCTGCAGACATTTGCGCGGGCTGGCTACACCCATGCGCGCCCGCCGATCCTGCAACCGGCAGAGCCGTTTCTCGATCTGTCCGGCGAAGACATCCGAAAGAGCCTCTATCTGACCACCGACGCCAGCGGCGAGGAACTGTGCCTGCGGCCGGACCTCACCATTCCGGTGGCGCGGGACTACCTCGCCTCATCGCGCGCGGGCGCGCCGGCGGGATTCTACTATCTCGGCCCGGTGTTCCGGTATCGCGGCGGAGCGGCCAGCGAATTCAACCAGGCCGGCGTGGAATCCTTCGGCCGTCAGGATCGCGCGGCTGCCGACGCCGAGATGCTGGCGCTCGGTCTTGAAGCCGCCGCAGCGTTCGGCGTGACCGGCGTAGACATCCGCACCGGCGACGTCGCCTTGTTCGCCGCACTGATCGACGCGCTCGACCTGTATCCGGTGTGGAAGCGGCGCCTGATCAAGGATTTCAACCGCAAGATTTCGCTCGCGCAGGATCTCCAGCGCCTGACGCTGGAAACCGGCAAGACCCGCAACGAATATGAAGGCGTTCTGGCCGCGCTCGCCGGCTCCGACCGCAAGGCGGCGCTGGCGCTGGTCACCGACCTGATGTCGATCGCAGGCACCAGCAATGTCGGCGGCCGCACGGTGTCGGAAATCGCCGACCGCTTTCTCGAGCAGTCCACACTGAAGGGCGGCGCGTTGCCGCTTCATGCGCTGCAACTGATCGAGCGTTTTCTCGGCATCGCCGGCGAGCCGGATGACGCGGCGGCACAACTGCGCACGCTCGCAGCGGACGCGAAGCTCGATCTGGGCGCCGCCATCGACCAGTTTGAAAGCCGCACCGGCTTCATGGCTGCGCGCGGCATCGATACCAAGGCAATCCGCTTCTCCACGGCATTCGGCCGCGGCCTCGACTACTACACCGGCTTTGAATTCGAGCTGCACGCCAAAGGCGGCGGCTCGGAGCCGCTGGTCGGCGGCGGACGCTATGACGGGCTGCTGACCCGGCTCGGTGCGCGCGAGCCGATCCCGGCCGTGGGTTTCTCGATCTGGATGGAAGCGCTTTCGCAGGGGAGCGCCGCATGAGCACGCCGTTCGTTGTCGCCGTCCCGTCCAAGGGACGTCTCCAGGAAAACGCCGAAGCCTTCTTTGCGCAGGCGAACCTGACGCTCTCGAAACCGCGCGGCTCGCGCGAGTATCGCGGCACCATGTCCTGCCTCGCCAATGTCGAGATCGCCTATCTCTCGGCCAGCGAGATTGCGGCACAGCTCGCGCGCGGCGCGGTGCACATGGGAATTACCGGCGAGGATCTGATCCGCGAGAACATTCACAACGCCGACAAGCGCGTCATGCTGATCGAGAGTCTCGGCTTCGGCAGTGCCAATGTCGTTGTGGCCGTGCCGCAGGCGTGGATCGACGTTCGCACCATGGCGGACCTCGACGATGTCGCGACCTCGTTCCGCGCCCAGCACAATCACCGTATGCGGGTGGCGACCAAATACATCAATCTGACGCGCAATTTCTTCGCCAGCCACGGCGTGGTCGATTACCGCATTGTGGAAAGCGCCGGTGCCACCGAAGGCGCGCCCGCGGCGGGAACGGCTGAACTGATCGTCGACATCACCACCACCGGCGCAACGCTTGCCGCCAACGGACTGAAGGTGCTCGACGACGGTGTCATGCTGCGCAGCCATGCCAACCTCGTCGCCTCGCGCGACGCCGACTGGTCGGACAGCGCGCGGGAAACCGCGCGGGTTATCCTCGATCACATCGCGGCCAGCGCCCGCGCCCGTAAATACAAGGAAGTCCGCACCCGTTTCGCGGCCTGCAACGACGCCCTGCTCGCCGAGGCCCACAGCCGGTTCGGCGTGGTGTCGCCGTTCGGCGGGCCGACCTCATCGGGCATGGTGACGCTGCACTGTCCGCCGACGCAGCTCTACGCGCTCAGCAGCTTCCTGCGCGACTATGGCGCCGAGACGGTGTCGATCGCATCGCTGGAATATGTGTTCGACCGCGACAATCCGCTTTTCGCCAAACTCCAGACATTCCTGGGACAATAAGGTTCGGAGATTGCGGCGGCGCACGCTGCCGACACACCGTGGCGACAGCAACCGGCAACTACCATATGATACTTGAGCGCGCGTGATGCCGGATGACATCATGCCCCTGAAGGATGCTGAGGAAACCAACCCGATGACGCCGAGCGCCGATGTATCGAACCTGTCAGGCAGCAGCCGAACTACGGCTGCGCAAGGCCTTTCGATCGTGGTGCCCGCCTTCAACGAAGCGGCAGGTCTGGCGCGGCTGCACGAGCGTCTCTGCGCCCTCGCCGCTGCGCTCAAGCAGAAGTACGGACTTGCCTGCGAAGTCGTCTATGTCGACGACGGCTCGACCGACACGACGCTGAGCATCGCGCGCGGGCTGCCGCCGACCGCTCTCGACGTGCAGGTGGTGTCGCTGTCGCGCAATTTCGGCAAGGAAGCGGCGCTGATGGCCGGGCTCGATCATGCCCGGCGCGGCGCGGTGCTGTTCATGGACGGCGACGGCCAGCACGCGCCGGAACTGGTGGAGCGGCTGGTCAGCCACTGGATCGATGACGGCTATGACGTCGTCTATACCGCGAAGGCGCATCGCGACAATGAATCGGTCCTGCGGCGCATGGGCGTGCGCACCTTCTACGCGCTGATCAACTGGGGCTCACGGCAGAAAATTCCCGAGGATGCCGGCGACTTCCGCCTGCTGTCGCCGCGAGCGGCAGCCGCGCTGCGTCAGCTTCCCGAGCGCAATCGCTTCTTCAAGGGCCTCGCAACATGGATCGGCTTCAAGCAGATTCGCGTCGACTATGAACCCGAAGCGCGCGCGCATGGCGTCACCAGCTTCAGTCCGGGCCGCCTGCTCGGTCTGTCCATCGAGGGACTGACGTCGTTCTCGGTTGCGCCGCTGCGCGTGGCGAGCCTGCTCGGGCTGCTGCTCGCGTTCGTCGCGTTCCTGTTCGGCCTGTCGATACTTTGGGAAACGATTATCGACGGCAAGTCGGTCCCCGGCTATCCCTCGCTGGTGGTCGGCCTGATGACCATCGGCGGCGTGCAGCTCATCATGATCGGGGTGGTCGGCGAATACATCGGCAAGATCCTGTCCGAGATCAAGGCGCGGCCGATCTACTTCGTCGCGGAGCACAGCGTGAAAAGCGCCGACACGTCTGCTGCCGCCGACAAGACACCGCAGACCGCGGCTGAATGAGAGTGGGTTCGCCGCCGCGCCACATCTGGTTGTGCGCCGACGATTACGGCATGAGTCCCGGCGTCAATCGTGCAATCCGCGATCTGATCGTTCAGAAAAGGATCAACGCCACCTCCGTCATGGTGGTCGGCGCCGCCGTGGATCGCACCGAGATCGAAGCCCTGACACAGGCGGTTGCGGCCAATCCCGACTGCGCGATCGGATTGCACGCGACGCTGACTGCGCCGTTTCATCCGCTGACCATGCACTTCAACCCTCTCAATGGCGGACAGTTTCTGCCCCTCGGCAGGCTGCTGCGTGCGAGCCTGCTGCGGCGGCTCGACCCGGAAATCATTCAGGCCGAGTTGCTGGCTCAGATCGCCGCCTTCAGACAAATGTTCGGCCGCGCGCCGGACTACGTCGACGGACACCAGCACGTGCAACTGTTTCCGCAAATTCGCGATGCGTTTCTCGTCGCGGTAAAGGAGGCTGCGCCCGGCGCATGGGTTCGCCAGTGCGGCCGCTCATTGCCGCTGGCGCAGCGGCTCGACAGCCCGAAAGCGCTGCTGCTCGATGTGCTGAGCGAAACGTTTCGCAAGAAGAGCGCGCGCGCTGGCATCGCCTTCAATCCGGGATTTTCCGGCGCGTATAACATGGTCCGGGGCCGCGAATTCGCCGATGCGATGAAAGGCTTTCTCGACGGTCTTCCCGACCGCGGCCTGGTGATGTGCCATCCCGGCTTCGTCGACGAAACGCTTGTCAGCCTCGATGACGTCACGCATCAGCGCGAACGCGAATTCGCGTTTCTGAGCAGCGATGACTTTCCCCGGCTGCTGGCAGCAAGCAACGTGACGCTCGACCGTGCATGATGCGCTCCCTCTCCCCGCTCGCGGGGAGAGGGTTGGGGTGAGGGGCCACCTAGATCACTCGAAATTCAAACGCCCCTCACCCGGATCGCAAGGGCGATCCGACCTCTCCCCGTAAACGGGGAGAGGTGAGAAGGCGCTTTTTGTCGCACCGCAAGCGCCAACTTTCCTAAATTTAATTCACGCCGGGACTTACCCCGACACAATGCAGCGTTACATCTTTCCGCGCATTCGCATGCCGGATGCTTGAGGAGGGAATCATGACACCGCAGGAACGCCAACTGGTTGACGATCTGTTCGACCGTCTCGCCAAGGTCGAGAATTCACCGCGCGAGCCGGACGCGGAGGCCGCAATCATGCAGGGTTTGCGCCGCGCACCGAACGCTGTCTACGCCCTCGTGCAAACCGTGCTGGTGCAGGACGAAGCGCTCAAACGCGCCGAGGCTCGCATCCAGGAACTCGAAGGCGGAGCGCAGCAACCGCAGCCCTCCGGCGGATTTCTCGATTCGATGCGCGATGCGATTCTCGGCCCCGGCCAGGGACGCGGTTCCGTACCGAGCGTTCGTCCCGGTGACGGCACGCAGCGCGGTCCGGTCTGGAACAGCGGTCAGGCGCTCAATCAGGCCGACGCCCGCATGGGCGGCGACCCGCGCATGAACGATCCGCGGATGAATGATCCAAGGGCCGGCAATCCCGGCGGCGGGATGTTCGGCGGTGGCGGCGGCTCGTTTCTCGGAACGGCGGCGGCAACCGCGGCCGGCGTGATCGGCGGATCGATGCTGATGAACAGCATTCGCGGCATGATGGGCGGCGGCAGCCAGCAGAGCTTCGGCAGCAGCGCTGACTCCGGCGGCAGCAAGATGCCATGGAGCAACGATCAGTCCTCGGGCAGCCTCGCACGCGACGCCGGACTCAACGACGTCGGCAAGAGCGGCAACGACAGCCAGCGCCAGAGTTCCTACGATCAGGCGCAGGCGGACGCCGATCAGGACCAGGATCAGGACCAGGACGACGACGAGGATTACGACAACTTCGATGACGGCGACAGCGATTACGCCTGATCGGCCTGATCGATAACAAACGAAAACGGCCGCTGAAACAGCGGCCGTTTTTTTTACGAGTCCGGTTCTGCTCAGATCACGATGACTTTGGTGCCGACATTCACCCGGCCGTAAAGGTCGATGACATCTTCATTGCGCATCCGGATGCAGCCCGACGACACCGCGGTGCCGATGGTCCATGGTTCATTCGAGCCGTGAATGCGGTACAGCGTCGAGCCGAGATACATTGCGCGGGCGCCGAGCGGATTTTCCGGACCGCCTTCCATGTGGCGCGGCAGATCAGGACGGCGCTTGAGCATTTCCGGCGGCGGCGTCCATGCCGGCCACTCCTTCTTTGCCGAGATCGTCTTCACACCCGACCACTCGAAGCCGGGCTTGCCGACACCGATGCCATAGCGCAGCGCCTTGCCGCCGCCCTGCACCAGATACAGAAACTTGTTCGGCGTATCGATCACCAGCGTTCCCGGCGCATGCCGGCCATCGTACTCGACGACCTGCTTTTCGAACTTCGGGTCCATGCCTGGACGGCCCGGTTCGATGCCGACGTCGCCCTGCCGCATCTCATAACGATATTGCGGGTCCATCGGCGGCAAGCCGCCGCGCGAGGGCATCTGCTCATAGCGTTGTTCGTAGCGCGGCGCCTGATAGTTCGGATCGCCCGACTGTCCGCCGCTGAAAAGAAACTCGATCAATCCGCCGCCCATGTTGGAACTGGATCGTTCGTTATAGGCGACGCGGATCGGCATCGGAGGCGTTGAGGTCGGCTGCGCGTAAATCACGCGCGGCTCGGGGACAGGCATATCGTCATCGTATGCGAAAGCCTGCATTGGACTGGCGCCGAAACACACCGCGCCGGCGACAAGCGCGAGGGAAGTTTTTCTGAACATCGACGTACTCTGCACTGTTTCGTCGTTGACGCGCGGACAGCGCGCCTGAACACGAACATTTAAGGTTAAAAGCGCGTCGGTTTGGTAAACAAAACCGGCTTTCGGATTCACCACATCCGCACCGGCAGCGTGTTCTTCGCGACAGCGTTTATTTTCGATAAACGCGCACCCCGCATGGTTAACCGTTGGTATGCGCCATCGGATACTTCGTTGAAGCAACAGTTCCACGCGAAACCTCGCGTTAAATTACGCCGGGTTACAAACGCCTCATCAGGGATGGGGAAACCAATGGCCGTTCAGCGTAAACGATTCCGTATTGAAACGATTCAGTCCGGCAGCATGCCGATAATCGATCACGATGAGAGCGAGATTATTCCGCATCATCATCAGATCATGAGCGAGCTGCGCGCCATTCGCGCGCAAATGGCATCGCATCACCGCGGCCCGGTCGCGGAGCAGGATGAAAATCCCTCAACTCACGAACTGACCGAAGCCCAGCAACTGCTCGGAAGCTACCGCGCGCAGATCGAACAGTGCGAGAAGCTGAAGGTCGAACTCGATCTCATTCACGATGCCATCAACCGCACCAAGCAGGAAATCGCCGTGCTTCACGGCAAGAGCTTCAGCGGCGACGAAATGGCGAAAGTCACCGGCGAACTGGGCGCCGTCGTCGGCGGCACCGAGGAAGCCACCCAGCAGATCCTTGAAGCTGCCGAGGCGATCGATCAGGCCGCAAGCGCGCTTGGCAAGACAATGTCGCCGGATCAGCAGATCCAGCTCAGCGAGGAAATCCAGGATCGCGTCGTCGGCATTTTCGAGGCGTGCAACTTCCAGGACCTCACCGGCCAGCGCATCAGCAAGGTGATGAACACGATGAAATTCATCGAGCATCACATCAACGTCATGATGGAGATCTGGGGCGGCGTCGACGCCATCAAGCAGCACGCGCCCGCCATCATCGACACCCGCGTCGGCGATGCCCGTCTGCTGAACGGCCCGAAGAGCGCGGATGAAGAAGGCCACGTCTCGCAGGACGACATCGACGCGCTGTTCAACTAACGCGGTCGATATCTCGGATTCAAAACCCGGAGGCCTGCCTCCGGGTTTTTTCGTTCAGGATGGCCGCCGAAGCAGCACGAAACACGCCAGTGCGAGCAACGCCACGCCGATCAGCAGTTCCAGCGCCACCTGCCCCGACCAGCGATCGATCACATAGGCCAGCGCGAACGGCGACAGCGCCTGACAGATTTGCGCCGGGCGCGCGATCCGGCCCACCACGCGCCCATAACCGACGGCTCCGAACAATGTCAGCGGCAACGCACCGCGCGCGATGGTCACGACGCCGTTGGCGGCGCCGAACATCAGCGCAAACACCGTTGCAACGCCGGGCGAGATCCCGGCCGCGACAAGCAGAATGAACGCACACGCCATCAGCGCCATCGCGATCCGCACCAGCCAGAGTGGATGCAGCCTGCCGCCCGACATGAAGTCCGCGATGCGCGTCAGGACTTGCGCAGGCCCGAACAGCGCCCCGATCATCACCGCGGTGCCTGCATCGATACCGCCCCGCTGCAGGATCGTCAGCAAATGCGCAAGCGTTCCCGATTGCATGATGGCATGGGCCGCGAACCCCGCAGCGACCAGAAGGAACGGCATGCCGACCGATGGGATGATGGCGGCGGTTTTGACGGGGGCCGCGCCCTCCGCCGCCGGCGGCGGCGCATAGACGGCATTGCGCGGCAGCGCGAACGCATAGAGCGGCGCGACAATGAAGGCCATCACGCCGGCGAACACGAAATAAACACTGCGCCAGCCGCCATGGGCGATCAGCATCTGGGTTGTCGGCCATGAAAACGTCGAGGCAAGACCGCCGACGAATGTCACCAGCGTGATCGCTCGCCGCGACGACGCGCCGAAAATACGCGTCAGGGCGGTGAACGCAGGATCGTAAAGGTTGCAGGCCATCGCGATGCCAAGCAGCACCCAGCCTGCGAGATAGAGCCAATATTGATCGGCGAGCGGCAGGATCAGGAGGCCGAGCGCGCCGATCAGCGCGCCACCCGCCATCACGTAGTGACCGCCGTGCCGCTCCACCAGGTGGCAACTGAAAGGCGAGGTCAGCCCCGAGACGCCAAGCCCGATTGAAAATCCAAGAAGCGCCTGCGCCAGCGACCAGCCATGGGCCGCCGCGATGTGGGGCATAGTCAGCCCGGGCGGGTAGAACAGCGCGCCCCAGCCCAGGACTTGTGTGATGCAAAGAACGATGACGGCGCGGCTGGGCCCGGAGCGGAGGACTTGCAGCCCGGCCATTGCGCGTTCACGTCCCCGACGTCGAGAATCATCTGTTATCGGGAACAATAAACCAATGCGCTATGCGCGCGGTGCGCAGCGGACATACACCATCGTGCCATAACGGCTGGCGGCATCCTTGTCGATGAACCGCGTCATCAGCACCCGTCCGTCGAACGAGACGATCTCGCGATCCTTCTCGCCGCCGACCGGACCGGCCGGACCGATATAGTTCTTGCCGCTCTGGCTGCCCTTCAGGCGCAATTCCTGCGGGGTAGCTTCGTCCGGCAGATGCATGATGACACCGCCGGTGGCGCCTTGACCGATCACGTAGGGGTTCTTGCACTGGCCGCGCGCCGCCGCTTCGGTTCGGGCGCGATCTTCCGGCTTGTGGAACGAGGCGAGACCCCAGCGGCCGACAATTTCATCGGCCCGGATGGTGGCCGGCACGTCGGGTGCGACGCCCGGCTCCTGCACCGTGGGCTGCGATCCGCCGCCGAAGCCGCTGAACCCACCGAAACCACCGCCACCACAGGCACCGAGAAAGCCCGACAATAACGAAATGGCTGTCAACGTAACGATTCTGGAGCCTTTGGTACGCTCACTCACTGTGGTCATGGTGTCTCCCGGCAAGAACACTTGGCTGGCTGCCAGACCGACAGACCCGCCGTCACACTGCGTGAGCTGACCCCCGTCAATACGCAGCGTTCCCCTTTATGGTTTCCAGATCATCCTATATTGGCCTCACCAAGGCCTTAAGAGCCTTGCTTGACAGGATCGATACCAACCCATATTCCCGACCCCGTCATTAGCACTCTTGGAGCGCGATTGCTAAGGGCAAGGCTTCGTCCCCTCAAGGGGTTAGCTGAGCCCATTATCCACGGCCCGCGCCCCGCCGCACGTCAAATCTTACCTAACCAACGCCCAAAGGACATCCGATGGCCAAGACAACTTTTCGCCCGCTGCATGATCGTGTCGTCGTCAAGCGTATCGACGCCGAAGAAAAGACCAAAGGCGGCATCATCATTCCTGACAGCGCCAAGGAAAAGCCTTCGCAGGGTCAGGTCGTCGCCGTCGGCCCCGGTGGCCGCGACGAAGCCGGCAAGCTGATCCCGATCGATCTGAAGGCCGGCGATACGGTGCTGTTCGGCAAGTGGTCCGGCACCGAAGTGAAGCTCGACGGTGAGGAACTCCTCATCATGAAAGAGTCCGACATCATGGGCGTGCTGAAGTAACGCACGTTTGCACGCTGTCATGGCCGGGCGTAGCCGCTCGAAGAACGGCGTTCTGGAAAACGCCTATGTCCCGGCCATCCCGACAAGATGAGCACCGCGCCTGATTGACCGGGATCACCCGGACAAGCCCGGTGATGACATCATTCGACATCTCAATTTGGAGGAATCCACATGGCTGCCAAGGACGTAAGATTTTCCGGAGACGCGCGCGACCGCATGCTGCGCGGCGTCGATACCCTCGCCAACGCCGTCAAGGTGACGCTGGGCCCGAAGGGCCGCAACGTCGTGATCGACAAGAGCTTCGGCGCACCGCGCATCACCAAGGACGGCGTCACCGTCGCCAAGGAAATCGAGCTTGAGGACAAGTTCGAGAACATGGGCGCGCAGATGCTGCGCGAAGTCGCCTCCAAGACCAACGACACCGCGGGCGACGGCACCACCACCGCCACCGTGCTCGCCCAGGCGATCGTCCGTGAAGGCGCCAAGTCGGTTGCCGCCGGCATGAACCCGATGGATCTGAAGCGCGGCATCGACATCGCCGTGACTGCAGTCGTGAAGGACATCGAGAAGCGCGCCAAGCCGGTCGCTTCCTCCGCAGAAATCGCTCAGGTCGGCACCATTTCGGCCAACGGCGACTCCACCATCGGCTCGATGATCGCCAAGGCGATGCAGAAGGTCGGCAACGAGGGCGTCATCACTGTTGAAGAAGCCAAGTCGCTCGACACCGAAGTCGACATCGTCGAGGGCATGCAGTTCGACCGCGGCTATCTCTCGCCGTACTTCGTGACCAACCCCGAGAAGATGACCGCCGAGCTGGAAGACGCTTACGTGCTGCTGCACGAGAAGAAGCTCTCCGGCCTCCAGGCCATGCTGCCCGTGCTCGAAGCCGTGGTGCAGACCGGCAAGCCGCTGCTGATCGTCGCCGAAGACATCGAAGGCGAAGCTCTCGCAACACTGGTGGTCAACCGTCTGCGCGGCGGCCTCAAGGTTGCAGCCGTCAAGGCGCCGGGCTTCGGCGATCGCCGCAAGGCGATGCTGGAAGACATCGCGATCCTGACCGGCGGCCAGCTGATCTCCGACGATCTCGGCATGAAGCTCGAAAGCGTGACCCTGAAGATGCTCGGCCGCGCCAAGAAGGTCGTGATCGACAAGGAAAACACCACCATCGTCAACGGCGCCGGCAAGAAGGCCGACATCGAGGCGCGCGTGAACCAGATCAAGGCGCAGGTCGAGGAAACCACCTCGGACTACGACCGCGAGAAGCTTCAGGAGCGTCTGGCCAAGCTCGCCGGCGGCGTCGCGATCATTCGCGTCGGCGGCGCAACCGAGATCGAAGTGAAGGAAAAGAAGGACCGCGTCGAGGACGCGCTCAACGCAACCCGCGCGGCCGTTCAGGAAGGTATCGTTCCGGGCGGCGGCACCGCGCTGCTGCGCGCCAAGAAGGCCGTCGGCCGGATCAACAATGACAACTCCGACGTGCAGGCCGGCATCAACATCGTGCTGAAGGCGCTGGAAGCTCCGATCCGCCAGATCGCCGAGAACGCAGGGGTCGAAGGTTCCATCGTTGTCGGCAAGATCCTCGACAACAAGACCGAGACCTTCGGCTTCGACGCGCAGAACGAAGAGTATGTCGACATGGTCGCCAAGGGCATCATCGATCCAGCCAAGGTGGTTCGCACCGCCCTGCAGGACGCGGCCTCGGTCGCCGGTCTCCTCGTCACCACCGAAGCGATGGTCGCCGACGTGCCGAAGGAAGCAGCACCGGCAATGCCGGGCGGCGGCGGAATGGGTGGCATGGGCGGAATGGGCGGCATGGGCTTCTAAGCCGGGCCGTACGCCTCGACGACATCATCAAAGGCCGCCCGCGGGCGGCCTTTTTTATTGGCTCATATTCAAGAATCACCGCGACAATCCGTCCGGGTTTTGAGATTGTCCGCCGTCTCCACACTCGCCATCCCGATTCAGGATCGAAACTCATGCGCGCATTGATGATTGGCTGCACCCTCGCCCTGGTGGGAGCAGGACCATGGCTGGCAGCCCAGGCTCAGACCGCCAAGGACGCGAAAGCCGCGCCGGCCGCGAGCGAGGTCCGCTATTTCAATGCACTCGGTGATCTGCTTGGCGACCTGCCGGTCGATGCGTTCATCAAGGAGACGCGTCAGGGCGGCAAGCTCGTCGCATCGACACTCGACGTTTGCTACTCCGTCTCCACGGCCTCGGACCGGAAGGACCGCTTTGTCATCGACCTGAAGGTGGAAGGCGAGAAGCTCTCCGGCAGCGGACAGAGCATCGAAAGCAAAACCCCGGTCACCGTCAGCCTGACCCGCAAGGGCAGCAAATCCGTTTCGTTCGACGGCAAGATCACGGTGGGCAGCCATCTCACCTCGGTATCGTCGCCGGACAACGCCGATGTCGATGAAAAGGAATTCCAGCAGTCGCAGGTGGTCGACGACGATCTCAGCGAGACGCCGAAGGACTTCACGCAGGTCTCGCCGCAATCGGTGGCCGTCCGGGTGAAGCGTGAAAATTTCGCGCCGCTCGTCAAAAGCCTCAAGGGTCAGAACGTCCAGATCGCGCTCGACAGCATCGCCACCGACTGCAACGCGCTGCGCTCGGGCCATCAGGTGTTGCGCCTGTTTGTCGATCCCGCCCGTGCGCCGGCTCTGATCGCGAACCTGAAGGCAGCTCCCGGCGTGGTCGCTGCGGGCTGGACTTCCGGTACTTACGATATGGAGCGCGCGGTCCGTTTCCCCGCCGGCGACTGGAGCGAGGGCGGCAAACTGAACCGCGACAAATTCACGGCGGCTCTCACCGCCCTGGCCGCGAAAGTCATGTCCGCAAAACCTGCGACGTCGACATGGAACGAGGCCACCGGCGAACTCACCTTCACGCTCAAGCGTCCGAGCCAGCTCGCGCCGGCGCTGGAACTGACCGAGACGCTGGAAATCACCGCGCTGGTCAGCCCGGACAAGCCGGGCGGCTCGGATCGTCTGATCGTCTGGCTCGGCGTTCCCTCCAGCAAAACAACCGACGAGACGGCCGCGCCTCAGTTGCAGTTCTCCGAGGATTCCGGCGGCGAGGAAGAAAGCACATTCAACGACGACGATGGAATGATCAAAGCCATCGCGGCCGAACTGAAGGGCCAGCGCTGGGACACCGATAAGGCATCATGGAAATAGCCCGCAGTCCCGCCGGTCACAGGATTCGATAGCGCATGGCGCGCTACGACGCCGTCATCATTGGCGCGGGCCTCGGCGGCCTGACCACCGGCGCGATCCTTGCGCGCGCGGGCCGCAAGGTGCTCGTGATCGAGCGCAGCAATTCCGTCGGCGGCGCTGCCTCCAGCTACAAGGTCGGCGACCTGTTTGTCGAAGGCTCATTGCACGAGACCAGCGATCCGCACGATCCGCGCGACCCCAAGCACGATCCATTGACGCGCGCAGGCGTGCTCGACGCAGTGACATGGATTCCATCAGGTACGTTCTATGAGGCGCGCGGCGGACCGGTCGGTGCGCCGCTGACCCTGCCCGACAATTTCGATGCCGCCCGGCGTGCATTGGTCGAACGGTTTCCCGAGGCCCAGGGCGGCATCGACCGCTTGCTCGGCGAAATGGAGCAGATCGTATCCGCAGCGAGCATGCTGTCGCGCGGTGCCGGCGCATTCAAATCGCCATCGCAGACATTCGGCGCATTGCGAAACCTGCTGCCCTCGATCCGGGACTGGAATCTGTCACTGTCGCAGAAACTTGACCGCGTCTTCGGAGCCAACGAAGCGGTCAAGGCGGCGGTCGCCGCCAACCTGTCCTACTACCACGACGATCCGGCCACGACCTGGTGGTTGTTCTTCGCCGCCGCACAGGGCAGCTACCTGCTCAGCGGCGGACGCTATGTGCAGGGTGGATCGCAGCGCCTCTCCAGCGCGCTGGCGCGCGCCATCAAGGCGGCGGGGAGTGATGCGATCCTGCGGCGGACCGCCAGCGGCATCGGTGCCGATGCCCATGGCCGTATCGTGAGCGTCACCCACACCGCCAGGGACGGCAGCGATCCGCAGACCGTGGAGACCACACGTGTCGTCGGCAACGCTGCGCCCGAAACGCTGGCCGAATTGCTGCCCGAAGCCAGCGGCGCGAAGCTCACCGCAGCCTATGGCCATCGCCAGCGGTCGATCTCGCTGTTCATGCTCACGCTCGGCCTGTCAAAGCCGCCGCGCGAGGTCGGTGTCAGCAGCTATTCGACCCAGCTGCTGCCCGGCTGGATGACCAGCCTGAACGATTATGCGCAGGCGACCGCGCTGATGGCCGACGAGCCTCTTGAGCGGATGCCGCCGCTCGCCATCGCCGACTACGCCGCGATCGAGTCAGGCGTGCCAGCGCCGCCCTACGTTCTGTCCATCGTCGGCCCCGACCGGCTGTCGAACTGGACCGGCGGCGATCAGGACAGCTACCGCGCCAAGCGCGCGCGCTGGCAGGATGCGATCGTGGCCTATCTCGAGGAGCATTATCCCGGACTGACGCAAGCGACCATTGCGTCGACGTTCAACACTGCACTGTCGGTGCAGCAGTATCTCGGCGCGCCGCAGGGCGCCGTCTATGGATTCGCACCGCTGACGCCGCGCTCGCTGTCCAGCGCCTTGCGGCAAACACCCGCCACGCCAGTGCCGGGACTGTATCTGGCCTCGGCCTATGCAGGATTTGGCGGTTATACCGGCGTGATCCAGTCGGCCGGCGCCTGCGCCGACATGATCCTGCGCGACCGCTAGAGCGCGCTCAGTTCGTGCTGATGCGGAATCGCAGTGTCGCGGCTCCGATGAACGAGACGAAATCGCCCTGCCGTTTCCACGTGGCGGCGGCACCCAGCGCATTCAGTAACGCGTCATCAAGCTGCGCACGCTCCGGCGTGCAGCCGCGGTCTTCCATCGTTCCCGGCACGAAGATAACGGTGTCGTTCGCCACCGAGAACTGCCCCTTGCCGGACTTGCACCACAGATCGAGCTGCGCCTCGCCGTTGTCGCCAATCTCAAGCGTCGGAATTTTCTTCGATCCCGGCTGCGGACGCGCCTCGAGAGTCATTTCTGCTCCGAACGGAAACTCGCTCGCCGCATGAGCCTGACCGATGACGCCGATGGCAAAAGCAAGACCGGCGAGAGCGTGTCGCAGAACCGTCATGGATGACCTCACGAGTTTCAAACCGCGCGCGGTTCTAGACGTTCAGGACTGCTTTTTCCAGTGTGCGCGCGGCTCAAATTGACGCGCAGAACGCGGGCGGAAAAGCCAAAGAAAATCCCCGCGGCTTGCGCCGCGGGGATGCTTTCGCGCGTTACGGCAGCGATGGTTTACTTCAATACCATCGCCGTGAACGGATAGACGTAGGCCTGCAAGGTCACAAGGACACCAACGAGACACGCCAGCACGATCGAGTGCCAGAACACGTAACGCAGGATCGATCCTTCGTGGCCGTACCAGTTGGTCGCGGTGGAAGCCACCACGATGGACTGGGCGTCGATCATCTTGCCCATCACGCCGCCGGACGAGTTCGCCGCAGCCATCAGGATCGGCGACAGGCCGAGCTGTTCCGATGTGATCTTCTGCAGGTTGCCGAACAGCACGTTCGAGGCGGTGTCGGAACCGGTCAGCGCCACACCCAACCAGCCCAGCAATGTACCGAAGAACGGATACAGCACGCCGGTCGCAGCGAACGCCAGACCGAGCGTCGCATCAACGCCAGACAGGCGCGTCAGCGTGCCGATCGCCAGCATCGCCGAGATAGTGATCAGCGAGATCGCGCAGACCTTGATGGTGCGGCCATATTCGCCGATCAGCTTGGCGGGCGAGAAGCCCATCAGGATGCCGGAGATGATCGCCGCAATCAGCATGCCCGTTCCGGTGAACGACAGATAGGTGAACGAGAACACGGCACCTTCCGGCGTCGGCTTCGCAGCCACCGGCGGCACCTTGTTGATCATGTTGTGCAGATCGGGAACGGGATAGTTCCAGGTGAAGATCGAGTTCGCCCAGGTTTTGAACGCCCCGTTGCCCCAGATCAGCATCACGATGCAGACGATGATCCACGGCAGCATCGCACTCCAGAGCTGGGACTGCGTCAGCGGCGTGGTATCCAGCGGCTTGGTCGGCGCCATGGTCGCGGCCGAATCGTCGTTCCCGCGAAGTGCCGGCGACGTCCACAGCACCTTGGGCTGCCAGACCTTCAGGAACAGGATCAGCGCGCCCATCGAGATCAGCGACGCGCCGATATCGACGATCCATGGATTGATGTAGTTCGAGATCACGAACTGCGGGATCGCGAACGAGACCGCGGTGACCAGAATGGCCGGCCACACCTGCATCATGCCGCGCCATCCGGCGAAGGCCCAGATCACCCAGAACGGCACCAGCAGCGAGAAGAACGGCAACTGCCGTCCGACCATCGCACCGAGGACATAGGGATCGAAGCCAGTCACCGACGCGAGGCCCTGGATCGGTGTGCCGAGCGCGCCGTAAGCGACCGGCGCGGTGTTGGCGATCAGGGACAGACCCGAAGCGGCCAGCGGCGAGAAGCCGAGACCGATCAGGACCGCGCCGGTGATCGCCACCGGTGTGCCGAAGCCGGATGCGCCTTCAAAGAAGGCGCCGAACGAGAAAGCGATCAGCAGCAACTGAATGCGCCGGTCGGTGGTGACGCCGCCAATTGCCCGCTGCAACAGTTCGAAACGACCGGTCTCGACCGTGATCCGGTAGAGAAAGATGACGTTGAGTACGATCCAGCCGATCGGAAAGAATCCGACGACGACGCCGAGCAATGACGCACGGATCGACATCCCGGCCGGCATGGTGAAAATGACAATCGTGATGATGTTGGCGACGATCAGCGCGATGATCGCAGCGATATGCGCCTTGACCTTGCCGCTGGCGATCAGCACCAGAAGCGTGACAACGGGGATGGCGGCCGCGATCGTCGACAGCGCGGCATTCCCCAGCGGATTATAGATTTGATTCCACATTGCAGTTTCCTCCCCCACGTTATTGTTGGCGACGCCTGACCAGAGCGTGGTTGGTCAACGCGTCTGCATGCCGGAGAGCACAACCATGTGATGAAAACCGTGAGCGCGGGCCGAGGCCCCAAAACGCTCACAATGCCAAATGAAACGGGCTCCCCAGCCCTTTCGCCGTCCGCGGCATGCTAGAGTGATTGCCGCACAATGGACAAGATGTCGCAGGAAGGGGATTTTGCGACTTTCGTCTAGTATTTGAAAATTCCCAATACCTTTCAGGGCCTTGCCGCCCACCTCAGGAGAAAAAATCTGTGAATGGGATCGGCTCGACCCTCAAGACGGTGTGGCGGATTGCAGCACCCTACTTCCGCTCCGACGACAAATGGGCGGGCATCGGCCTGCTGACCGCGGTGATCGTGATCGAACTCGCGACCGTCGGCATCAACGTCCTGCTGAACTCGTGGAACAACCGTTTCTACAACGCGCTCCAGGAGCGCAACTGGGACAGCTTCGTCTCCGAGATCATCTACTTCACGGTGATCGTCACGATCTTCATCATCATCGCGGTGTACCAGCTCTACCTCAATCAGTGGCTGCAGATCCGCTGGCGCAAATGGATGACCGAACGCTACCTGGGCGAATGGCTCAGCGACGCCAACCATTACCGGATGCAGCTTCAGGGCGACGCCGCCGACAACCCCGACCAGCGCCTTACCGATGACGTCAAGCTGTTCGTCGACCGCACTTTGAACATCGGCATCGGCCTGTTGAACTCGGTCGTCACGCTGGCGTCGTTCGTGGTCATCCTATGGACCTTGTCGAGCGCAGCGCCGCTGCACCTGTTCGGCAGGGACATCGACATTCCGGGCTACATGGTCTGGGGCGCACTGATCTACGCTGCCCTCGGCACGTGGCTGACCCACCTGATCGGCTGGCCGCTGGTCGGACTGGATTTCAGGCAGCAGAAATACGAGGCGGATTTCCGCTTCAACCTCGTGCGCGTCCGCGAGAATTCCGAACAGATCGCCCTGCTCGATGGCGATGCCGCCGAACGCCAGCGCCTGCTGACGCGGTTCGGTGCGGTGGTCGAGAACTGGCTCGGGATCATGAGCCGCACCAAGAAGGTGACGGCATTCACCGCGAGCTATTCTCAGGCCTCGGTGATCTTTCCTTACATTCTGGTTGCGCCGGCATACTTCGCGGGCAAGATGCAGCTCGGCGGCATGATGCAGACCGCATCCGCCTTCGGCAGTGTGCAGGGCGCGTTGTCGTTCTTCATTTCGACCTATCGTTCGCTGGCTGAGTGGCAGGCCGTGGTTGCCCGTCTCAATGGCTTCGAGGCCGGGATCGACGCAGCAAGGGCGCTCGCGGTGAGCCCCAACTCGATTCAGCCTGTCGCAGCACAAGGCGCAGACGTCATTGCCCTCGACCACCTGCTGCTCACTTTGCCGAACGGCAAGCCGCTGGTGCAGGCCTCCGGCTTCAGGCTGAAAAGCGGTGAGCGCACGCTGGTCACCGGCCCCTCCGGCTCGGGAAAATCGACGCTGTTCCGCGCCATCGCGGGGATCTGGCCGTTCGGCAAGGGCGCGATCTCGATCCCGAAGGGCGCGTCACTGATGGTGCTGCCGCAGCGGCCTTATTTCCCGGTCGGCTCGCTGGCGTCGGCGATCACCTATCCCTCCCCGGACAATACCTACAGCACGGCACAACTGGCCGATGTTCTGAAACTCGTCGGGCTTCCTGATCTCGCCACGCGGCTTGACGAGGAAGGACACTGGAACAGGACGCTGTCGCTCGGCGAACAGCAGCGGCTCGGCATCGCACGCGCACTTCTGCACATGCCGCAATATCTGTTCCTCGATGAGGCCACGGCGTCGCTGGATGAGCCGTCCGAAGAGCAGCTCTATCGGCTGATCGTGGAAAAGCTGCCGCAAACCACGATCATATCGATCGGGCATCGCAAGACCCTCGAGGCTTTCCACCAGCGCGAGGTGTCACTGGTCCGTTCCGGGGAGCAGTTCACGCTCGGCGAAGGCGAGCGGGTCGCGACTGTTTAGAACCAACGCTCCGGCCACTGCTGGCGCCGGACCCAGCGATGCCAGACGCAGGCGAACGCCGCGAGCAGCAATGCTCCGGCGAGAACCGGGGCAACGATGAATGTCCACGGCAAATTGAGCGACACCACAAGCAGCGGATTGATCCCGGCCGGCGGATGAAACGTGCCGGTGAGGAACATCGCCAGGACAGCGAGACCGACCGCAAGGGCTGCCGCCCATGGCTGGGGCCCCATCGCATGCACCACCATCAGCCCGACCAGGGTCGCCACCAGATGACCTCCGATCAATGCGCGGGGCTGCGCCGGCACAGCATCCGGTGAACCGATCACAAGCACGATCGACGTCGCGAACGGAATGACGGCCAGCGGATAACTCAGCCTGGCCGACAGGAATTCCATGACGCCGATCGCCAGCGCGGAGCCGAGGCCCGCGATAACTCCAGCCCTCAGTCTGCGCTGTCCCGCTTCATCGAGAAATCCGGACGATCTGTCTCGCCAACTCCTGCTCACGACCCACCTGCTCATCACCGAACAAAAAGAAAAGGGCGGCAGATTTCTCTGCCGCCCTTAGGTCCTTCAGATGAAGGAGATTACTTCAGAGCGCCAATTACTTCAGGGCGCCAAGGGTCACGTCAGCCGAGAGCTTGGCGATGAACTGATCGCCGCACCACTTGGAGCCGAAACCACCCGGGTTGATCGCGCTGAACGAACCGGTCTGCTGGGCGGTGTAGTCGCTGGTGAAAGCGTTACAGCCAGCCTTCGACAGGTCGGTGCCCGAGTAGCGGAGGTCGAGGGTGAACACCTTGTAAGTGAAGCCGATGCCGACGTTCCAGGTGTTGTAGTCGTCGTACTTGATGCCGTTCGGGAACGGACCCGCAAAGCCGGGGGCCGCGAAGGTGGTTCCGTAGAAGGCGTCAGACGTTCCGAGCCACTGGCGGCCGAATTCACCCGACACATAGGCGCCGATGCCCGTGGTGCCGAACAGGGTGCTCGGCGCGGTGAGCTTGGCGGTGATCGAGGCGTAGGTTCCGTCAGCGCCGGTGTTCAGGAAGTTCGGCGAGTAGAAAACGTTGCCGCCCATCGCGAAGTAGTCGTTAAAGGTGTAGTTCACCTTGCCGTAGACTTCGTAGAAGCTGACGTCCTTCTTCATGACGTTGAAAGCCGGACCCGCGAGGTTGACGTTTGCGTCCGGGCAAACCGTGGTGCCGGGAGCACCGCCGTTGTCGAAGCAGCGCCCGCCTGGATACAGGTAGCCCCACACACCGAAGTCGAAGGCAAACGCGCCGAAGGTCGGGCGGATACCGCCGTACACATCGATTTCAGCGGCGGCGCGGTTGGTGAAGGAAATGCTCTCACCGGCGACACCGGCGTAAAGCTGCAGGTTCGGGTTGATGTTGTAGCGCGGCTCGAAGTAGGCGGCGACCGAACCGTTCTTGTTCGACTGGGTGATACCGCGGAACACGTAGTTGCTCATGACCGCTGCGCCGAAGGCGACGTCCCAGGGCGACACGACCTCAACCGGCGGCGCCTTCTTGTAGACCTTGCCCAGATCGGCAGCCGACGCCGAACCCAGACCCATCGCAGCGACCGTAACTGCTGCGATCGACAAACTTACTTTCTTCATGACGATCCCCATCATCGTTTACAATTCAGTCTGATTGCCGAAGGTCCGAGAGACAAGCGTTAATCGACTGCGCGAATTCGTTTCGTGGCATCAATGTGATGGGCAATGCCATTTGCGTGAAGCAAAAAACCCAAGCAACTGCCGCCTTTTTAGGCGTTTCAGGGCTTCAGGATGATGTTCTGCCGCAGTGTTGCATTCCGACAACAAATTTCAGCCCGAATTCGCCCATCCAGCCGAGAGTTCCCGGCATTTCCGCCCGGTTCTCCCTCGATATCCCCACAGGGCCCTTCTGGACCCGGCTCCGATTCGCGCCCCTGAGCGCACGAAAAAAGCCGCAGCGAAACCGCTGCGGCTTTTCCGAAAGGCACCAGCAAACCCGCCGAAGCGGGCCCTGATCTCAGTTGTTGCTGTCGTCGCTGCCGGAGCCGAAGCCCGATGACCAGCTGGGGGTCGAAGCCGGAGCCGGGCTGGACCAGCTCGATTCGGACGCCGGAGCCGGCTCGGCGGCCGGAGCAGCAGCGGGCTTCGGAGCGCGCTTCTTCGCAGCCTTCTTAGGAGCGGCCTTCTTCGGCGCAGCGGCCTTTTTGGCGGAGGATTTTTTCGCCGACTTATTGGCGGATTTCTTTGCGGATTTTTTGGCCGCCTTCTTGGCGGACTTCTTCACGGCTTTCTTCGCCGACTTCCTGGCGGATTTCTTCGCGGCCTTCTTTGCCGATTTCTTTGCAGCCTTCTTGGCGGTCTTCTTGGCCGCCATCAGCTTTTTAGCTTTCTTACCCTTGGATTTCTTCTTCTTACCTTTAGCCATTGTGGTCCTCCTGTTTCCGCCGGCCGCATCTCAGCCGGCGTTCAGGCACTCCCAACGCGGGGGCCCTTCATTGATCTCGTCAATAAATCCGGTCGAGGACCGCCTGTCGCCCAGTCGAGCAGCTCAATCGTATGCACCACAGGGACTGACGTTCCATCGGTACTTTCCACAGAGCCGATCTGCACCATGCAGCCGATGTTGCCGGCAGAGACAACGTCCGGCTTCGTCGATGCGATGTTGGCGATCTTTCGTTCGCGCAGTCGCTTCGCAATGTCGGGCTGGAGGATGTTGTACGTTCCCGCCGAACCGCAACACAGATGACTCTCCGGCACATCTTTCACCACGAATCCGCTCTTGGAAAGCAATTCTTTCGGAAGCTGCGTGATTTTCTGTCCGTGCTGCAACGAACATGCGGAGTGATACGCGACGACGAGATCGTTTTTGCCTTGCGGCCACGCGATGTCGAGACCTGCAAGGTACTCGGTGATGTCCTTCGCAAGGGCTGAAATACGTGCGGCTTTTGCTGCAAACACGCGGTCTTCTCGCAGCATGTAGCCATAGTCCTTGATGGTCGTGCCGCATCCCGACGTGGTCACGAGGATGGCGTCGAGACCGTTCCTGTCGATCTCATTTGTCCACACCTCGATGTTCGCGCGTGCGCGTTTCAGCGCATCGCCATCGTGGCCCATGTGATGAGTGAGAGAGCCGCAGCACTGCTCATCGGCCACCAGCACCACCTCGATGCCCTGGCGGGTCAGCATCCGGATCGCCGCCTGGTTGATGCCGGGAGACAGAACCTGCTGGGCACAGCCCTGCAGCAGCGCAACGCGGCCGCGCCTTTGACCCTCGGCGGGGAAGACCGTGCCACCTGATGGCCCGGCCGCAGGCAGGCGTGCCGGTGCAAGCGCGAGCATGGCGCGAAGACGGCCGAAGAACGTCGGCGTTGTCCGGCCTGCGGGCGAGGCCGGCAGCAAGGCTGCGAACGGCCGTGCGATGCGCGCCGCAATCATGCTGACCCGGAACAGGCCGGGGCGAGGAAGAACATAAGCGAGGACGCCGCGCAGAAACCGCTCCGGCAGCGGCCGCGCATACTCTTCCTCGACCTTGACCCGCGCCTGATCGACGAGGTGCATGTAGTTCACCCCCGAGGGGCAGGTGGTCATGCAGGCGAGGCACGACAGGCAGCGATCGATGTGCTTGACCACCTCCTGCGTCGGCTTGCGGTCGTTCTCCAGCATGTCCTTGATCAGATAGATCCGGCCGCGCGGACTATCGAGTTCGTCGCCCAGCAGGACGTAGGTCGGACAGGTCGCGGTGCAGAATCCGCAATGGACGCAGGCACGCAGGATCTTGTCTGCTTCCCGGATGTCGGGATCGGCGAGTTGGGCGAGGGAAAATTCGGTCTTCATGGGTTGCCGTTCCGGATCATGTGCGCACCATCCGGCCGCGATTGAGAATGTTTTTCGGATCGAAGCTCGTCTTGACGCGGCGGCCGAGCGCAGCGACGCCGGCGTCCTGCGGATGAAAGACATCGACCGTATTGCGGACCTCGTCGGTGGCGCGAATGAGCGTGGCGTGGCCGCCGACCGGCTTCAGCCGCTGCCGAAGCAGCGCCGCATGGGCATCGGCCACAGGCGGCAGCGCCGCCCAGATCAGCCCTCCGCCCCAGTCGTAGATCACGTCGCCGCCGGTCTCGCGCGCCAGCGCCTGACCGAATGCGCCGCCGGAAGCCGGCGGACAGACGATGCGCCAGACCGGCCACGCGCCCAGCGATCCCGATGCCGCGAAAGGCGCGACGTCGCGGAGCGATGCCCAGACCGCCGCGGAAGCGTCGTCCTCGATCATCTCGGCGGTCCCGAACGACGCGAGCGCCTTGCTCACCGAGCCCGCGCGATGAGGCACTGACGCCCCGATGCCTTCGAGACGGATCAGCGTCACCGCCTGCTGTGATGATCCAAGACCGGCGAGCCCGCCTCCCGTATCCCGGAAGACAGACAACGGAAGGTGCGCCACACCGGACACGTCATAGGGCGATCCGAGCGCTGCGGTCATGGCCCGGTTCGCTACGGCGTCGTCGAGGCCGCGCAGCACCAGCGTCCGCTCGGTTTCTGCTTTCGGCATCACCTTGAGCGTCACCTCGGTCATCACCGAGAGGGTGCCCCACGATCCCGCGAGCAGCTTGCAGAGATCATAGCCGGTGACGTTCTTCACCACCTTGCCGCCGGTCTTGAACGAATCCCCGAAGCCCGAGACCGCGTTTGCGCCGAGCAGATGGTCGCGCACGCCGCCGGCCTTGATGCGGCGGGGGCCCGCAAGTCCGGCCGCGATCATGCCGCCGACCGTCCCTGCCCCGCGCGGCGTACCCAGCAGCACCGAGGTATCCATCGGGTCGAATGCGAATTGCTGGTTCTTGGAATCGATCAGCGACAGCAGATCGGCCATCGGTGCCCCGGCCTGCACGGTGACGATCAGCTCATTCGGCTCGTATGACGTCACCGCATTCAGTGCGGACAGATCGAGCACCGCATTGGTGGCCATCGGCAGTCCAATGGCACGCTTGCTGCCGTGCCCGACGATCTCAAGCGGCTGTTCGGCGGCGAGCGCGCTGCGCACGGCCTCCTCCACATCACCGGCATCGCGTACCTTCAACGTATCCACGCCCTGTCCTGTCTCGTTTGCATGCGAAGCTGACCCGGCGAGCGGTTCTCTCGATCCTGGGTCATCGGTTTAAAATCGCGGAATATCGGGGAAGGCGAGCTTGCCGCCATGGACGTGAACACGCCCGAGTTCGGCGCAGCGATGCAGGGTCGGAAACACCTTGCCGGGGTTGAGCAGCCCCTGGGTATCGAACGCACATTTGAGCCGCTGCTGCTGCGCCAGATCGATATCGCTGAACATCTCGGGCATCAGGTCGCGCTTCTCGACACCGACACCGTGTTCGCCAGTCAGCACGCCGCCGAGCTTGACGCAAAGCCGCAGGATGTCGGCGCCAAAGGCTTCCGCCTTGTCCATCTCCTCGGCGATATTGGCATCGTAGAGAATGAGCGGATGCAGGTTGCCGTCGCCGGCATGGAACACGTTGGCAACGCGCAGTCCGTATTTTTCGGACAGGTCGCGAATGCCGGCCAGCGCTTCCGGCAGCTTGCCGCGCGGGATTGTGCCGTCCATGCACAGATAATCCGGCGACAACCGCCCGACCGCCGGAAACGCCGCCTTGCGCCCGGACCAGAACAGCAGCCGTTCCTGCTCGGAATTCGATATCTGCAAGGTGGTCGACCCGCATCCGCGCGCGATCTTTTCCACACGCTCGATCAGTTCATCCACCTCAGCTTTCGGCCCGTCGAGTTCGATGATCAGCAGCGCCTCGACATCGAGCGGATAGCCCGCGTGCACGAAGGCTTCAGCGGCGACGATGGCGTTCTTGTCCATCATTTCCATGCCGCCCGGTATGATTCCCGCGCCGATGATGTTGGCGACACATTGCCCGGCGGCCTCGATCTCCGCGAAGCCGACCATCAACGCCCGCGCGGTCTCCGGCTTTTGCAGGATGCGCACCGTGACTTCGGTGACGACGCCGAGCAGGCCTTCAGAGCCCGTGATAACTCCCATCACGTCGTAGCCGTCGGTTTCCGGCGCCTTGCCGCCGATCCGCAGGATTTCGCCGGTGATCAGCACGAATTCGCAGCCGAGCACGTTGTTGGTGGTCATGCCGTATTTCAGGCTGTGAACGCCGCCGGAGTTTTCCGCGATGTTGCCGCCGATCGAGCAGGCGATCTGCGACGACGGGTCGGGCGCATAGTAAAATCCCTCGTGCGCGACGGCCTGGCTGATGGCGAGATTGGTCACGCCCGGCTCGACCACCGCCACGCGGTTCTCGAAATCGATCTCGCGCACCCGCTTGAACTTGCCGAGCCCGAGCAGCACGCCGTCCGCCAGCGGCAGCGAGCCGCCGGACAGCGACGTCCCCGAACCGCGCGGCACGACCTTGATGCCGTTGTCATGGCAGTATTTCAGGACCTGCGAGACCTGCTCGGTGGTATCGGGCAACACCACGACCATCGGCGGCTGGCGATAGGCCGTCAGCGCATCGGACTCATAAGGCTGCATTTCCCGTGCGCTCGAAATCACGCCTTCACCCGGCACGATTTTTTGCAGGGCTGCGACGATCTCGTCACGGCGGGCGAGCACTGCCTGATCGGCTTCAGGCATCATAATGGACATACGCGCACTCCAAAAAACGGCGCGTCGTATCACGCCTTGCTGTTCTGATATATCAGCATGTCTTGCACTATTTGAACAGTTCCAAACCGGAATAGCGAATCTGAGTTCGCCGCATTTCACATGCCTGGAGACATTCGGGTTCGAAAGAACGTGAGGATGGACCGGGCGGCGTCTATCCGACCAGAGCGCCCAGCTCCCGCCGCACAGGCATCACCGGCATCACCGCCTGCACCACGAGGCCGCGGGCGCGGGCATCGAGCACACCGACAGCCCGCAGCGCGAACAGCGTGATCGCCTGCACCGAGTCGCGCAGCTTCACCGGATCGTCGATATCGTCAGGCGCCAGCGGGCCCACCAGCGATTCGTGGAGCGCCCCGATCAGGGCCGTCGCGGCCAGCGAAATATCCTGTGCCGGAAGATGTCCTGCCCGCACCGCAGCCTCGATGCGCGTTTCCAATTCGGCGGCGATCTCGCGGCGGCTGGCGATGCGGGATTCGGTGACATCGACATCGACCGGCTCGGCGAGAATGCCCCAGGCGAGCTTGCGATTCGACACGACATGCACGGCGATGGTGGTGACAGCAGCAGCAAGCGCCGACGACGGTCCGGGTGCGGCATCGGCGGCGCGCCGAATCGCGGTGAGCTCCGCCCGCGAAACATCCGCGATCAGTTCGGAGATCAGGTCGGCTTTCGAGGGAAAGTAGCGATAGACCGTGCCCGCGGCGACATTGGCCCGGGTAGCGACCGGCGCGATCTGAACCGCAGCCATTCCGCCTTCAGCAGCCGCATCGCGGGCTGCCGCAAGGATGGCGTTGCGGCGTGCCGCAAGGCGTTTAACGACCTGATGAGTTCGCCTGTAAACCATTGATGGCGTTCGTCTCCCAAAAAGAAGTGAACACCAGTTCAAAAGCGGAGACAAGCATTTCGATGAGTCGCGATTCAAATTCGCAGTGCAGCAAAAAGATACTTCGGTTTCGGTGCGATTGCCTGCGAAATCCGGCCCGGCTTTTTCCGAAATCAGCCGCTGAATCCGAGCGCGCGCGCCAGTGCCGCCACGGCCATGCCGGTGATGACGGCGACGAACTCATTGCGCCGGATAATGGTGATCGCGATCGCCGCACCGATGGCGAACAGCACGACGGCGCCGCCATTGACGGCAACCGGAAGGGACGCGGCAACGATGATCGAACCCGGCAGCGCATCCAGCATCCGCCGCACGCGCGGGGTGATGGTAACGTAGCCCATCAGCCAGTAGCCACCGAGACGCGAAGCGACCGTCACCGCCGTCATCACCGCGAAGGCGATCATCACATCGGAGCGCATGAACTCGCTCATGCCGCACCTGTGGGCCCTGCGGCCTCAACTGGCGGATCGTCCATCAACCCGGCGCTGATCGCACCGGACAGCGCGCCGGCAATGATGAACCACCAGCCCTGCACCAGCCAGTGAACGGTGAGCGCCACAGCACCCGCCACGGCCCACGGGATCGCCCGTCGCGGGCCTTTCCAGGCCGGCACCAGCATCGCCGCATAGAACGCCGGCACCACCAGATCGACGCCGTACTTCTTCGGATCGCTTAGTTGCCCGGCCAGCAGATATCCCGGCAACGATGAGACGAACCAGAGGACGTAAAGCACGATGCCCCCGCCGACGAAGAACGATGCATCGGCGCCGCCATGATTGCGGTAGCGCGTGGCGGCGAGCCAGCCGCCGTCGGTCACCAGCAGCATCGACGGATACGACTGCCACCACGGCAGTGTGCCGAACCATGGGCGCAGGCTGGCGCTCATCAGCGAGAAACGGATGTTCACGGTCGCCGTCAGCAGCGCCAGCGTCGCGATCGAAGACACCGTCAGCGTCTCGGGCCAGGATGAGACCGCGACGAACTGCGACAGCCCGCCGTAAACGAAAGCCATCATCACCTGCACTTCGGTGAGGGTGAAATTCTTCTGCGCACAGAGCGCGCCGAACGCCATGCCGAAGGCCAGCGTGCCGGGCAGCATCGGCGAAATGGCATAGATTCCCGGCGCGATGCCTTTGCGCGACCAGTAGGCCGGCGCGTGGAAATGATCCGGGTGGGATGTAGCAGGCGTAGTCATCTTTGCATCTGCGTGAACGCGCTCTTGCGTGCGGCGGATGTGAATACGGGTCAAGCCATGCGCGTGCGGGCCTGCCCCTCGTTTCCAACAGATCATCTACGTGCAAACAAAAAGGCCGGTCCAAAGACCGGCCTTTTCAATTCGATATGGCGGGCGCCTACGCCTGCGGCTGCGGCTCGAGACCGGCATCCGGACGCGGACGCGGCTTGCCGGCGGGCGGCACCGCCGAGGTGCGCGGGCCGGTCGGCTCCAGCACCGATTCGCGGTTCGGCTTCTTGCCGGCCAACAGATCGGTGATTTCGTCGCCCGACAGAGTCTCGAACTCGAGCAGGCCCTTCGCCAGGGTTTCGAGGTCGGCGCGCTTCTCGGTGAGAATGCGCGTCGCTTCCTTGTAGCCCTCTTCGACGAAGCGGCGGATTTCCTTGTCGATCTTCTGCACGGTTGCCTCGGAGGCGTTCTGCGTGCGTGACACCGACATGCCGAGGAATACCTCGTCCTGGTTCTCGCCGTAGGACACCGTGCCGAGTTCTTCCGACAGACCCCAGCGCGTGACCATCATGCGGGCAAGCCGCGTGGCCTGCTCGATGTCGGACGATGCACCGGAGGTGACCTTCTCCTTGCCGAAGATCAGTTCTTCCGCCACGCGTCCACCCATCATGATGGCAAGACGCGAGGTCATCTGCTCGAGCGACATCGACAGCTTGTCGCGCTCAGGCAGTTGCATGACCATGCCCAGCGCACGGCCGCGCGGAATGATGGTCGCCTTGTGGATCGGATCGGTCGCGACGACGTTGAGGCCGACGATGGCGTGACCGCCCTCGTGATAGGCCGTCAGCAGCTTCTCTTCCTCGGTCATGACCAGCGACTTGCGCTCCGCGCCCATCATCACCTTGTCCTTGGCCTCTTCGAACTCGGCCTGGGTCACCATGCGCTTGTTACGGCGTGCGGCGGTCAGTGCGGCCTCGTTGACGAGGTTCATCAGGTCGGCGCCGGAGAAACCCGGTGTGCCGCGTGCGATGGTCTTGAGGTTGATGTCCGGCGCCAGCGGCACCTTGCGGACATGGACCTTGAGGATCTGCTCGCGACCGACAACGTCCGGATTCGGCACCACGACCTGACGGTCGAAACGGCCGGGACGCAGCAGCGCGGGATCGAGCACGTCCGGACGGTTGGTCGCGGCAATGAGGATCACGCCCTCATTCGCCTCGAAGCCGTCCATCTCGACCAGCAACTGGTTGAGGGTCTGCTCGCGTTCGTCATTGCCGCCGCCAAGGCCGGCGCCGCGATGACGGCCGACCGCGTCGATTTCGTCGATGAAGATGATGCACGGCGCGTTCTTCTTGGCCTGCTCGAACATGTCGCGCACGCGGCTTGCGCCGACGCCGACGAACATTTCGACGAAGTCAGAACCCGAGATCGTGAAGAAAGGCACATTGGCTTCGCCGGCGACCGCACGCGCGATCAGCGTCTTGCCGGTACCCGGAGGGCCGACCAGCAGCACGCCGCGTGGAATACGTCCGCCGAGGCGCTGGAACTTGCCCGGATCGCGCAGAAACTCGACGATCTCCTGCAGATCCTGCTTGGCTTCATCGACACCCGCGACGTCCTCAAACGTCACGCGGCCATGGGCCTCGGTCAGCATCTTCGCGCGCGACTTGCCAAAGCCCATCGCCTTGCCGGCGCCGCCCTGCATCTGACGCGACAGGAAGATCCACACGCCGATCAGCGCGATGAACGGCAGCCATGACACCAGCAGCGACACGAACCACGGCACGTTGTCGCCCGGCGGCTTGGCGGTGATCGACACCTTGCCGTCGTAGAGGCGCTTGATCAGCGTCGGGTCGTTCGGCGCGTAGGTATGGAAGGTCGACCCGTTGGTGAAGGTGCCGTTGATGTCCGGCCCCTGGATGACCACGTCGCGCACGCGGCTCTGGTCAACCTCGGTCAGAAGCTGGGAGAACGAAATGTCCTGCGAGGCGGCCCGCTGCCCCGGATTCTGGAACAACGTGAATAATGCCAACAGCAGCAAGACGATAATGACCCAGAGGGCGAAATTGCGCAGATTGGCGTTCATTGGGCTTCCTTCGTGACCGCATGGATCGCGGCCTGATGTCCTTGGGTCTTCAACACGTTTTCGGTGCGGATTGCATTACAATCTAGGTGTGGTGCCCCCGGATGCCAAGGGAACCTCTCGGGACTATTTAACGCATCTTAACGCCATTCCGGGTGAAATAAGGGCGGTTTGGCGGGGCTGTTTCAACAGTGGTTAAGGCAAACCAGCCATCCGCCGGCCGCGCCGCGGCGCCGGGCCGATGTGGATACGCTGGTTCTGGATGCTGATGAGGGCTCCGGCCAGCGTCTGCTTCAGTTGAACACCCCGACCCGGCTTCTTACCAGCCGTGGCCCTGTCCATCGCCTGTAACAACGCCTCGACCTTGCCGAGTTCCGCCGGCCCCTCATGACCGGCGCGGTCAATCGCGCGCATCAGCAGCCTCACACGGATTTCATCGGACAGGGCCGCGAAGGCCGCGAGGTCGAAACTGCCGGAGGCCGCGCCGTTGATGCTGGCCAGATAACGCTCGGCGCCATCGGTCATGACTTCGAGCGCGGTGTTGGCGCGGGCGAGACGTGACGCAAGCCGCGCCAGCCCCCGCGCATCGGCACCCTCCGCCGCCAGCACCGGCATCAATGCGCGCAGCCGCGGGCGGGTAAAGCGCGGATCGTGATTGGTCGGGTCGTCGGCGAATGCGATTCCGGCTTTCGCAAGCGTCGCGATCAGCCGGGATTTCGGCACATCCAGAAACGGCCGCGCCAGAACCACGCCGCCGCGGTCCGACTGCCGCGCCATCGCCGCCAGCCCCGCGATACCGCTGCCCCGCGACAGCCGCATGATCACGGTCTCGGCCTGATCGTCCCGGGTGTGCGCGGTGAAAACGTGGGATGCGCCATGGCTCGACGCAGCGCGCAGCAGCAATCGATAACGAGCATCGCGCGCGGCCGAGGGCAATCCGGTTTTGGGCTTCTCGCCGCGCCAGCGAAGGGTGCGATGTTCAATGCCGAGCGCCCTCGCAAGCTGCTTGACGTCGCGCGCCTCGCGCGCGGCCTCCTTGCGCAGGCCGTGATCGACGGTGATCGCGAGAAGACGCGGGCCCTTTTTCAGCGCGCGCCGCCAGCGCGCGGCCAGCCACATCAGGGCCATGGAGTCCGGGCCGCCGGAGACGGCAAGCACCACCGCCGGCGCGGCCTTCCAGTCGGCGAACAGGCGTTTCGCGTCCAGAACTGAAACAGGCGACGTTTCGGCGGAGGGCATAGTGGGTAGAAGCCCGGTTTTATCCCGACGGGGAAGAACTGCAGGCATCAGATTAGACGTTCCACCCCGTCATTGCGAGCGAAGCGATCCACCTTTAAGGAGAATGAATTGCTTCGTCGCAAGCGCTCGTCGCAATGACAGATTGATACTAGCAGCCGACCCGCTTCTGCTCGCGGGCCACACCCTGCTTCACTCCGTTCGAGGCACGGGGATACTTGCGGGTGACTTCGCCGAACGCGGCGCAGGCGGCTTCCTTTTCCTTCAGCGCCGCGAGCGACTGACCGAGACGCAGCAGCGAGTCCGGCGCTTTCGCCGAGGTGTCGAACTTCGTCGTCACACCAAGAAACGCTTCGGCAGCGTCGCGGTACTTTTGCCGCTGGTACAGGCTCTCGCCGAGCCAATACTGCGAATCCGGCAGCAGCGCGTCGGTCGGATACTTCTGGGCGAAGTTGCGCATCGTCTCTTCGGCAAGCGCGTAGTCCTTGCGCTGGATGTAGCCGATGCCGAGATCGAACTCGTCACGCGGTGTCGCCGACGGCGGCAAGGTGGTCAGCGATGCGGTGGTGTTCGGAGCCTGCTGCGGCACGGGACGCTGCGCCGGCGCGCCATAAGGATCGCGCGGACCGCCGACATTCGACAGATCGAGCGGCTCGCCTGCATCTCGTCCGCCCGGCGCACCGACCTGACCGCCGGACAGCGGCGCCTGCCCGCCGCCCAGCGCACGGGGCACACCCGGCGCATTCGGATTCTGGCTTGGGTCGAAGGCATCGCCGCGGCGGCCGCTGCTGGCGACAGGTGCTGCGATCACCGCCGGGCCCGGACCGGCGGGCGGCTGCTGATAACCAGGATTGGGCTGGTAGCCGGGATTGGGCTGAGGCTGCGGCGCGGCAACGACGTTCGGTGCGACGGGGCGAGGCGCTGCGGCCTGACCGGGCTGCGCCGGCTGGGCGCCCTGCAACGCCCGCAACTGCTCTTCGAGCTGGCGGTTGCGATACTGCAATTCCTCATTCTGGCCGGTCAGCGTGCGAAGCTGATTTTCCAGCCGCTCGATGCGCATTTCGGGATCGAGATCCTGCTGCGCGACCGCGCCGACAGGCAGCCACGCGGGCGCGAATGCGAGCACCGCACAGACGAAGATTTGAAATCTGGATGACATTTTGACCCGAAAAACAGTAAGGGCATCGCCTTTCAAAGCGACCAAGATTGAGCGGTTCAGTACGCCAAAAATATGGCTTCCGACAGCGGCGCGTTGCCTCAGCACGATCGCTTTCGAGGTCATACCTGCACCCGCTCCAAAACAAAACGGCGCCCGCAGGCGCCGCTTTTAGAAGCTATCGACCAACGCTCTTACGAGCTGGCGTTGAGCACGGTCACAGCGCGGCGGTTCTGCGACCAGCACGAGATGTCGTTACAGACCGCCACCGGGCGCTCTTTGCCGTAGGAGATCGTCCGCATGCGGCCGGGATCGATGCCGCGCGAGGCGAGGAAGCTGCGAACCGACTGTGCACGTTTCGCGCCGAGCGCGATGTTGTACTCGCGGGTGCCGCGCTCGTCCGCATGACCTTCGATCGTGAAGGAATAGCGGTTGTACTGCTGGAGCCACTGCGCCTGCTTGTCCAGGGTCGCGATCGCCTGCGGCGACAATTCGGTCTGGTCGCTTTCGAAGAACACGCGGTCGCCGACGTTGACCACGAAATCCTGCTGGCTGCCCGGCACTGCCGCGCTCGCCATGGCATCGCCGCCGACTCCGGTCTTGTTGGCGCAGGCGCCCATCGACAGCGCCACGGCCAAAACGGCGGCAAGCTTCAATCCCTGGAGGATACGCATCTGATGTTTCATTCCGGAGCCTCCACGCTCTGGTTCTGATGACTAGGGGTCCGGTCTACAGCGGCTTGGTTAAGCGAACGTTCCGTCAACCTTGATGAGGCGTTGCCGGAGACACTCAAATGCCTCACATCCGGCAAAACCGGTCCCGATGGTTAATGCGGTATGAATATGGCGCGACGGTGAATGCGCCAAGCAAAAAGGGCCCCCGCCAGCGGCTGGGGCCCCTTATTCATGGGAATTTTTGTTGTTACGCGATGACGGCGGCTCAGGACCGCGGAGCGATGGTCGCCTTGGCAAACGGAAACTGCGGCAGGGTCAGAACCGGCGCCGACTCCACAAGCGGCTGGCTGCGTTCGAACAGCTTGCGGCGTTCAAAGAAGCTTGAACGGAAATAAGGGTAACGGGCAAAGACCCGCTCGCGCATGGCCGCATAGTCGACCGCCATCAGGCAGATCGGCTTGGTGAGGCTCGGATAATCCCGCGGCTCGCTGATCGACTTGTGCAGGAACACCCGGCGGTAGAAGGCCTGATGTTCTGCCCGCACGCTGGCCAGCCCGATGTCCGCATCGAAGTACTCGCAGGCCATGTAGGCAAGGCGCAGCGTTACATACGGCAGTTCGGGGGAGCGGGCTTCGCGATCGGGATCCGCAACAAACCGTGTCGGATCGATCAGCACCCGGCCCTTGGCGATTTCGGGTTCGAGCAGATCGGGGAAAACCCCCAGCGACGGACAGGCCGGCGTCTCCGGTGACGAGACCGTGATGCGCAGCGAACTCATCAGTACGCCATCACGATACACGCCAAAATTCCAGGAGTTCGGAAGATCGTCGTACTGGTCCTGAACCATCTGCCGCGCATTGGGTACGATGGCCCCTTCGCGCAGATAGGCGCGATAGCGCAAACGATAGATCTGTTCTTTTTCGGCCTGCGTTTCCGCAAGCCTGTAGTCCACAGCTTCCAGCGGATAGCTGATCCGTTCCGACGGACGGCCGGTCGTTCGGACAGCAGAGACCATTTTCGATGCTCCGATGAGCGATACGACGGTACCGCGCCACATGAAAAGAGGTTAATACCTTCTTAACGAAATCGCAAAGCGTTGCATGAGTTAACCTTAACCCGTTCAACTGTGCGCGCGATGAATTGGCATTGCAGTCATGTCGGTTGCGGAGATGACGTTCGAGTGCTGTGCGCTGTCAGCGCAGAGTCTGCCGGATCGGGATAACGTCCTTGCTGACAGTGCCATGCGAGGCCTTCAGCAGTTCGCGCACCCGCGCCGCCGGGACTGGACGACTGAACAGGAAGCCTTGCGCTTCGGTGACAGTGCCCTCAGCGCTGATGAGCTCGAGCTGCTCGTTGGTCTCGATGCCCTCGACCACAACCGACATGCCGAGATCGGCGCTGAGGCGTGCGACGCCGCGCAACAGCGTCAGCGGCCGCTGGCTGCCGATATCCTCAAGGAACGAGCGATCGATCTTCACCTTCTGAAGCGGGAAATTGTGCAGATAGCTCAGGCTTGAATAGCCGGTGCCGAAATCGTCGAGCGAGATGCGAACGCCGGCCTCGCGCAACTGCGTCAGCACGTCGAGAGTCCATTGCGTGTTGCGCAGCAGCGACGACTCGGTGATTTCAATTTCAAGCCGGTGCGCCGGCAGCCCGGAGACCTCGAGCGCATAACGGACTTCGGTCATCACATCGCGCTGATGGAATTGCTGCGGCGAGAAATTGACCGCAACGCTGACCGGATCCGGCCACTTCATGCACTCCATGCACGCCTTGCGCAGAATCCAGCGGCCCAGATCGACGACGAGACCCATGTCCTCCACGACCGGAATGATCTCGGCCGGAGAAACGGCGCCGCGCGTCGGATGATTCCAGCGCAGCAGCGCTTCGCAGGTCGAGATGCGGCCCGACTTGAGATTGACCAGCGGCTGATAATAAAGCTCGAACTCTTCATGCGCGAGCGCGTGACGCAGATCCAGCTCGAGCACGCGCCGCGTTTCGACCGTGTGCGCCATTTCCTCGCGGAAGAAGCAGAAGGTGCCGCGGCCGTCGGCCTTGGCGCGATAGAGCGCCATGTCGGCGTTCTTGAGCAGGATATCGACGCTGGTCTCGGCCGACGTCATCGCGATGCCGATGCTCGCGCCGATCTCGACCAGATGATGGTCGATCTCGTAACGCTCGCTGAGGCGATCGACGATTCTGCGCGCAAGCGACGCCGCGTCCTCGGTGGACTGGATTCCACGCTGGAACACCACGAATTCGTCGCCGCCGAAACGCGCGACGAAATCCTCCGGCCGCAGCAAGCGGCGCAGCCGCGCCGTCACCGCGCAAAGCAGCTTGTCGCCGCTCGGATGGCCGAGAGTATCGTTGACCTGCTTGAACTGATCGAGATCGATGAACAGCAGGGCGGAGAGAGGCGCACGGCTCGAGTTCAGCATCTGGCCAATCTCGTCGCGGAAGTGCACGCGGTTTGGCAGCCCCGTCAATTCGTCGAACCGCGCCATATGGCCGATCTTGGCCTCGGCATTCCGGCGCGCGGTAATGTCTTCGACCAGGACGACCGTGCCGCCATCCGCCATCGGCTCGAAGGTCCATGCCAGCGCCCGCTCTTCGGTACCGGTGGAATAGAGTGTGACGATCTCGGCCTGCTGCTGTCTCGCGGTCTGGGCGATGATGGTATCGGCGTTGGCCCCCGTCAGCGTGCCGGCCTTGAGACAGGCGGCAACGACTTCGGCCGCGGACGCGCCAGAGCCGATCAGATCGGTCTTCAGCCCCATCATGTGATGGAATCGATAGTTCATCACCGCGAGGCAGCCGTTTGCATCGAACATGCAAAGACCGTGCGGCATGTTGTTCAGCGCGGTGTCGAACTGCGCGGCGATCGACGCCTCGCGCTCGTTGGCAAGCAGCGCCTTCACGAAAATCGAATGCAGGCTCAGGTTGATGTCCTTCAACCCGAGGAAAAATAGCACCAGCAGGCCCGCCAGCCCGATGTGGTAAAGATCGCCATGGACCGCGAGCGCGAGGGACATCGGCCCGCAGGACAGCAGGATGTGAAGCTGGACGATACGCGGGCGGCCGTAGTTGCGCGCAGCACCGCCGCCGGTATAGGCGATTGTCACCGTCGTACAGAGCATATGGGCGATCGGATCGTCGGTGCCGAGAAGCACGATCGCGCACCAAAGTCCGAGCACTCCGGCGTAGAGCATCGCGCCAAGCATGTAGCGCGGCTCGAAATCGGCGGCCTGTTCAGGGGAAAGAACCGTCGTGCGCTTCTCGTATTTTCGCATCTGGATCGCGCGCGCGATACCGATGGTGATGATCAGCACCGCGCACGGCCAGATCGGAGCATAGCCGGTCTTAAGCGCCGTCATCAAAGCCGCAGCGGCGGCACAGATAGCCCCAAACAGCATCGGCCAGGAATTCTGGCACATGGAATCGACCAGCGCCGCGTAGATCGACGGCGACAGGGTCTCTTCGTCTGGGCTCTTCTTTTGATGAAGCAGTTGCATTTGGGCGCGCGCACGTCCTTTTGAACGGCTCAAGCTTTACCCACCGCAGATGAAGTCTTTCTGAGGGAACATCGTTACTTATGTCTTGCCGCGATCAGCCACGGACAAAATCTGCCAATAAATTCAGCAGAATAACAAACCCTGGCGGCCGGGCTGAAAAAACCCGGCCAGGATTTTAAGACTTCGTTTACGAAAGCAGCGGCGACCACGCCGGGTCGGAAGCAAAGCCCGGTGTCGGCACCTTCTGCTCGTTGCGTCCGGAAATATCCACTGTGTAAAGCGACGGCCCGCCCCCCGCTTCGCGGAAGAACATCACGACACGGCCGTTCGGCGCAAAAGTCGGTCCTTCGTTGTGAAACCCGGAGGTGAGGATGCGTTCGCCCGAACCGTCCGGCTTCATGATGCCGATCGAGAACTGGCCGCCGCCCTGCTTGGTAAAGGCGATATAGTCGCCGCGCGGCGACCAGACCGGCGTCGAATAGCTTCCCTCGCCGAACGAGATGCGCTGGGCCGCGCCGCCGTTTGCACCCATCACATAGATCTGCGGCTTGCCGCCACGATCGGACTCGAAACAGATCCGCCCGCCATCCGGCGCATAGGACGGCGACGTGTCGATCGCCGGCGTGTCGGTCAATCGCGTCATCGACTTGGAGCGCAGATCCATCACGAACAGGTTGGAGTTGCCGCCCTGCTGCATGCTCATCACGATACGCTGGCCGTCAGGTGAGAACCGCGGCGAGAACGACATGCCGGGGAAGTTGCCCACGATCTCGCGCTGGCCGGTCTCAACGTTGAAGAGATAGACGCGCGGATCGCCCTGGCCGAATTCCATGTAGGTGATTTCCTGCGTGGACGGCGAGAAACGCGGCGTCAGCACGAGGTCGGCGCCGCGCGTCAGATAGCGCACGTTGGCGCCGTCCTGATCCATCATCGCCAGGCGCTTGACGCGGCGATCCTTCGGGCCGGTCTCGTCAACGAACACCACGCGGCTGTCGAAATAGCCTTTTTCGCCGGTGAGGCGTTCATAGATCTGATCCGAAATGATGTGCGCGATGCGCCGCCATGATTCCGGTGATGTGAAATACTGCTGACCGGTGAGCTGCTGCGCCTGCGGCACGTCCCACAAGCGGAATTCGGCCTTAAGGCGGCCATCGCCCTGCCGCGTGGCGCGGCCCGTCACCAGCGCCTGGGCGTTGATCTGACGCCAGTTCGCGAACTGCGGCGGCACATCGATATTGGAAATGCGCTCGATGAAGGCGGCCTGATCGATCGGCGCGAACAATCCGCTGCGCTTCAGGTTATTGGTGATGACCTGCGCGATGCCGGCTGCGACCTCGTTGTCACCTTGCGTCCCGGGAACGAAATTCGGAATCGCAATCGGGATCGGCTGAAAGTTGCCTTCGGTCACGGTGACGCGCGCCTGCGCGAGTGCACGGCGCATCGGCGTCGCGAGCAGTAATCCTGCAGACGCGGCTCCCGTCATCATATGCCGCCGCGTGAGCTTCAATTCGGGCGTCGCGATCAGCGTCTTTGATTTCGCCTGCAAAGTCTTGACCTGCAACTCGTCCGGACCTTCGTTGTTCAAATCTCGCATCCTATCCAATTTCATTCCGGCACCGTTGCCGTTCACGCCATCCAATTTTCGTGTCAGGAAAATTTCTCGGTAAATGCCGGCTCGAAGAATTTCCATTCGTCGAAATAGGCCGCAGGCAGATTGTACGGCTGGCACTCGATGATCGCGCGCTGGGCGCTCTCCTGATAGACGCGGAAATACGGGCTCGATCCGCCCGGCAGCGGCACCGGCATAGTCTCCAGAGTGCCGTCGCGCTTCAGCTTGATGGTGAAGACCGCTTCCACCTTCTGCGCTTCGACGCCGCCATAAGGCTTCTTCCAGCACCGCTCCACCTGCTGGCGGAACATGGCGCCCCACGTCGCGGAGTTGTCGGCAGCCCTGCCCTTCGCCGTGCCAAGCGCGGCCTGCGAGTTCAGCGCGGCGCCCGTGATGGACTCACGCGAGGGATCGCGCTTGTCGAGCAGGGCTGCGATCTTCGACTGGTCGAACGTGCGTTCGGTCGGCTGCTTTTGCGGCTGGGGCGGCGCAGCCTTGACCTGCTGCGGCTTCGGAGGCTTCTTGGCCTCTTCCTTCTTCAGCGCTTCGGCGATCGGATCGACTTTCGCCTGATCCGGCTTCTTCTCCGCCTGCTTCTGCTCTTCCTTCGGCTTGCTCTCGACCGGCTTCGGCGGATCGGGCTTTTTCTCGACCGGCTTTTCCTCGGGCTTCGGTGTCGGCGGCGGAGCGGCCTCGGTCACGACCGGGGGCTTTTTGTCGTCGATCTTGCCGACGGCATCGTCCACCGGGGGCTTGGGCTCGGCGACCTTCTCGACCATCGGCTTCGGATTTTCCTTCTTGCCGGTTTTCATCCCCTGCATCGCCTTGGCGAACTGATCGGCGGAAATGATATCGACCGGAACGGAATCCTCCGGCATCGACTCGAAGGCTTTGGTCGAGAACGAGACCATGCCCCAGCCAATCACCAGGGCATGCAATGCGACAGACGCTGCGACGGTCTTGTCGATCTTCACGTCAGTTTCCCTGCTCGACCTCGGTCACCAGAGCCACGCGCTTGAACCCTGCGGCGGACAGGCGTCCCATCACGCGCATCACCGTACCGTAATCCACCTTTGTGTCGCCGCGAACAAAGATGCGCTCATCCATGCCGCCGCGCGCCTGGGTAATTGCCGTCAATTTCGGCACCAGTTCGTTCATCGGGATCTCGGTGTTGTTGAGAAACACCTTGCCGGTGAGCTGGACCGAAACCGTCAGCGGCTCCTTGTCCTGATCGAGGCTCTTGGCCGCGGTCTGCGGCAGATCGAGCGGCACCCCGACCGTCAGCAATGGCGCGGACACCATGAAGATGATGAGCAGCACCAGCATCACGTCCACCATGGGCGTGACGTTGATCTCGGCCATGACGTTGGCGCGGCGATAGCCGCGGCGTCCGCCGCCGCCCGATCCGCCCCCGAGGCTCATGCCCATGACGAATATCCCAAGCCGTGGTTCAACCCGTTCTCCTTCACGCGCGCTCGTCGATCTGGCGCGACAGGATCGCCGAGAACTCGTCGGCGAACCCTTCAAGCCGCTGGGCCTGCCGGTTCACCTCCGAGGTGAACTTATTGTAGAAAATTGTCGCCGGAATTGCGGCGATAAGGCCGATGGCGGTGGCAAATAGCGCCTCGGCAATGCCCGGGGCGACCACCGCCAGGGAGGTGTTTTTCGACGCCGCGATGGACTGGAAGCTGGACATGATGCCCCAGACCGTGCCGAACAGTCCGACGAAGGGGCTCGCCGAGCCGACGGTCGCCAGCACCAGCAACCTGCGGTCCAGCCGCTCGACCTCGCGGGCGATCGACACGCTCATCACCTTGTCGATCCGCATCTGGAGACCGGCAAAGGAGCGCGAATTGCTCTCGAATGAGCGCTTCCACTCGCGCATCGCGGCCACGAACAAGGCCGCCATCGATTGCGTCGGCTTGGCGGCCAGCGCGCGGTACAATTCGTCGATGGATTGACCCGACCAGAACGCCTGCTCGAAACGGTCCATGGCCTTCTTGGTGCGCGCATAAAGCAGCATTTTATCGATGGCGATGGCCCAGACCCACACCGAGCACGCCAGCAAACCGAGCATGATCGTTTTCACGACAAAGTGCGCATGCCAGAACAGCGAGATCAGCGACACGTCAGCGGAGGCCAGCGGAAGGGCCGACTGCGCTACGTCTGCTGGATTCATGATCGGTATCCTCTCAAGGCGATTGTCACTTAAATTCACGCGCTAACGCGCTGGTCGCGGTCGCCGCAAGGCAATGACCGCCGCAGCGAAAGCGCCAACGCTGCCGATCGCCCCGTTCCGGTCTCGTGTCGCGTGGGATGGCCTGTCCCGAGGCCGGGCTCTGAATCCCCTGCTAACGTGTCAAAACGAGGGCTGTCAGCCCATCTAACCAAACGCTAATCAGGGTTAAGGCGGGGTTACCGCAGGGCATTCAGGGCCCGAAAATGCCCTCGAAACCAACCCTGTGGCACAGCGGGACCGCCGGTTCCAGCCCCGATCACAGCGGAGGCGCGGCAGCGCCCCGCAGCCGTCGTACCAGCGGCGTGAGTAACTGCGGTGACAGGTAAATCGGGAACTGGGCCAGCGCGAAATAGAGCCAGGTCAACCCCGGCAACGCCCCGTCCACAGCGGCCAGCATCAGGCCCATGTTGCGCTGGGAGGCCATCAGCCCCAGCGCAAGCGCACGCGCGAGGCCGGCCCTGCGGAACACCAGCGTGGTCACAGCCAGCAGCGCCGCAAACAGGGCGAAGGCCAGCACGAGGAGACCGACGACGAGAAGCGGCGCCGCCCGCACGCTCGCGGCGACCGGCTCCATCACCGCGCTGACAAACACCAGCAGCACCAGAATGTTGAAACCATCGAGCGGCAGCTTGTGGCGGGCGATGGCCTCTACGCCGGCAAAACGGCGGATCACCGCGGCGACAAGAACCGAGCCAAAGAGGATCGCGAACAGTTTCAGCCCGAGAGCCAACGGCGAGAGCGTGAGCCCGCCTCCGAAAAACAGCCAGGCGAACAGCGGCGCGCTGAGCGGCACCAGCGCGGTCCCGGTGACGAGCGTAATCAGGACCAGCGTCGAATCGAGGCCCATCAGCGCAACCAGCGCAGGCGACGCCATCATCGGCGAGGCCACCGCCTGAAGCATCAGGCCGAGAAACAGATCCGGCGCGGACTTGTCCAGGCCGCCGATCGTGCCGGCGAGGCCGAACAGCAGCGGCACCGCGAAACTGCTCCACAGCGTCGCAGCGATCACCAGCGCCGGCCGCGCGAGATAGCCGCGCATCGCCGCGACATCCACCCGCATGAACGACATACAGAGCAGAACGAATATCGCCTCGGTGACATAAGGCTTCAGCAAAACGCCGAGCGACGGAACGGCGATGCCGATGAAAACCAGCGCCGCGATGGCCCGCGCGCCCTGACGGCCAAGCCCGGCGAACGCCGCCACGGGAACGGCAACTGAATGCCGCAGGATCGCAGACATGATGACTCCCGGAGGCCCCGTAAATCGAAGCCATGAATCGATGAGACAGATCGATAAGACAGATGATTGAAGTGATTTGGAGGAAGCGGTCGAGCATGCCGTGAGCGCAAACCGGCGCTCGCACGCGACCGCGGGGATCAGCCTACCAAATGCCGCTGCACGAGACGGCTCGCCACCAGCGGCGGCGCGATGAGATCACGTTCCTGATCATGCTGTATTCAAACCCATCCGGGCTGCGATGGCAATTGGCCCGGCCACGCGTGGCTGCTTTGTTTGTGGCGCAGGATCAGATTTAATCGGCGGATGACATCCACCGTCCCCACCACAACAACATCAGGCGCGTCCCGGCGCGGCACGCTCACCTCGTCCATTCTGATTCTTTCGAATCTCGGACCGCTGGCGGGCATCCTGTTCTGGGGTTGGGACACCTTCGTCCTTTTGTGCCTCTACTGCCTGGAAACGGCGGTGATCGGCTTCTGGACCATCGCGCGGGCTGCAACGATGGCCCGCGATCCGGGATCGGCGACAGGCCGCAGCATCGCCGGTGCGCTGGCGATGGCGGGATTCTTCACCGTGCATGCCGGATTGTTCATGTCGGTGCACATGCTGTTCATCTACGCACTGTTCGCAGGGCCGTGGATGGGGCGCATTCACGACGCGCGGGACTTCATCCGCCTGATCGTGATCGGCAAGGACCTCTGGATTCCGCTGGTCGCGCTGTTCGTGGGACAAGGCGCGATCTTCATCAACGACGCGGTCAATCGCTTCGTGTTTGGGAAGGTGCCACTGACCAACGCCGACACCGGCGAGATCATGGGCGAGTTCTACAAGCGCATCGTAATCATGCACGTCGCAATCATGGGCGGCGCGTTCATCGCGCAGGCGATCGGAACGGCCGCACCGCTGATCATTCTGGTACTGCTCAAGATCGCGATTGAAATCAGGTTTCAGATGAGGGCAACCCGACAAGGGCCTCAGTCGGTGAAAGTGGCATCATGAGTGTTCTTCAGCAGACGAAAAAACGTATCTCATTTCGTGTGCGACTGCTCCACGCCGATCGCTGGCTGGCAGCGATGCTTGCAAGCTCACAAATGACAATCTGGCTCTATGAATTCCTGCGGTTTGGAATCAAGCAAGCCTGGGCATGCCTATTTGGCGGAGCGATGGTCGGTCTGCTTTTAGCGACTCATTTTTGGTATCCATCGTGGATGCCGTTAGCCCGCTATGATTTCCTGTTCGTTGCAGCCGTTGGTCTTCAGATTGCGCTTCTCGCAACGCGCATGGAGACCCTCGAAGAAGCCAAGGTCATTCTGGTTTATCACGTCGTCGGAACGACGATGGAGATATTCAAAACATCGGTCGGTTCATGGATTTATCCCGAGCCCAATATTTTCCGTATCGGCGGCGTCCCTCTGTTCACCGGCTTCATGTACTCTTGTATCGGCAGTTATCTTTGCCGGGTCTGGCGACTGTTTGATTTTCGCTTCGATCATCATCCGCCACTATGGGCGATGAGCATACTGAGCATTGCAATTTACATAAACTTCTTCGCTCATCACTACATTCTCGATTTTCGGATCGCCCTCTTTGCCGTCAGCATTGCATTACTTGCGCGGACAAAAATCTATTTTCGGGTCTGGATAACCTATCGATCAATGCCATTACTGCTTGGATTGATTCTGGTCTCACTCTTCATCTGGCTATCAGAAAATATCGGCACCTACACCAAGACGTGGCTCTACCCGGCCCAGTTGCATGGATGGTCGATGGTTTCGATCAGCAAGCTAGGGTCGTGGTATCTTCTTCTGATTATCAGCTACACGCTCGTCTCGCTCATCACCAAACCTCAGCCCATGCAGCCCGAGCTCGAGCAACAGTCAGATTCAGAGAAGGAGGTTCACTAGGATGCTTGGCAGCCGACGCAACCGGTTCTTAATAATCTCGCTTTTGATTATTGGGCTTGGCTTGGTGACGCGCTGGCCAGCGCTCGGACATCATATTCTTCTGAAATTTCTCGGCTCTGCACTGTGGGGGAGCCTGATCTATTGCGCAGCCGTTATCCTGTGGCCAAAGGCAGGTTCTTGGAAATTGGCAATTGGAAGCGCCATTTTCTCTGCAACTATCGAATTCAGCCAGCTCTGGCACACCCCGTCACTCGATAGAATTCGCGACACCACACTCGGCGTATTATTGATCGGGAAGTATTTCTCGTGGTGGGACATCATGTCTTACTTTGTTGGCATCATGATCGCTTGGATTGTTGATCTAACGACGAGACAACATCCGAGTCTTCAACCAGTGCTTCGTAAGTAGACACGCAAAACAAAACCGCCCACCTGATCGACAGGTGGGCGGCTTCGTGAGCCAGTCAGGGAGACGGGGGCTTGTCTTATCCCTGCGGCTGATCGTTCGGCGGCGTCGGTCGCTGCTTGTGCTGCGCCATGAAGGCGTCGAATTCTTCCTTGTCCTTGGCGTGACGCAGGCGATCGAGGAAGTCCTTGAACTCGGTCTGCTCTTCCTCGAGACGGCGCAGCGTCTCCATGCGGTAGTCGTCGAAGGCACGGTTGCCGCTCGAAGGCGCGTAGTAACCGCGGCCTTCCATCCGGCTGCGCATCCGCTCCATCTTGTACTGCATGCGCTCCATCTTGTCGGCCCAGCGGCCGTGACGATCGTGAGACCAGCAACCCATGTTTCTGCTCCAGAGTGAGTAAGCGAGGGCGGCCAGACCCAGCGGCCACCAGATGATGAAACCGGCAACGATCAGGATGATCCGCCCGGGGTGAAACCGCGGCTGCCAGTCGTGCCGCGAGTCGTAGTTGTCGTGATGCGGTCCGGCCCAGTCGGGGCGCCCCCATCGGTCGAGACGTGCAGTGTTGGCGTTTGCGGTGTTCGCCATAGGCGTCCTCCCAGTTTTCACGTTCCCGTGAATGTAAATAACATTTACATAGATAAAACATCCCGGGATTTTGTCAAGCGGGCCCCCTCAGGGGTCGCGCAAATTATTTGGATGGCCGGTGATGCTGGTCGGTCGGGAACCCGAGGCCCTTGAGATAAATCAGCACGCCCGCTTCCAGCAGGTCCTCCGCCGACATCGGCAGCTTGCGGCGCGCCGCATCGCCGCGTCCGAACAGCGACGCGATGCCGTGCGACATCGACCAGATGTGGAGCGCCATCATCATCGCCGGCGGGCGCGGCACGCCCGGAGGCGCCATCGCCACCAGTCGTTCGGACGCTGCACGGATGATGGCGAACGCGCGTTCGGACGCCACCAGCAGCGCGGGATTGGCCTCGAGCGGCACGCCGGATTCGAACATTGCCGAGTAATATGCGGGGTTTTCGCGCGCGAACGCGAGATAGGCCTTGCCGACGCGCTGGAACGCGGTCGGCGTATCGGGGCGGCCATCGTCCCAGGCCGCAGTGAGTTGCGATTCGAATTGTTCGAAGCCCTGCTGCGCGACACTGGCCAGCAACTCGTCGCGATCACGGAAATGGCGATACGGCGCCGCCGGGCTCACACCGGCCGAGCGCGCGGCCTCGGCGAAGGTGAACCCCGCCGGGCCCTTGTTCGCAATCAGATCAAGCGCGGCCTGCACCAGCGCCTCTTTCAGATTGCCGTGATGGTAGCCGCCTTCGCGGCGGCCGCGGTTCTTCCAGCTCATCTTGCGTATCTACTCATGTAAACTCCTTTTACATGAGTAGGGCCCCGGCGTCACTAAACCTTTGCCGCCGCTGGCGAAGGCCCGCAGATCAAATCGACGGTTCCTTTGGCGATGGCTTCCAGCTCTGTGCGCGGCACGCGAGCACGGGACCGGATCGCCAGCGCCTCGACGGTCGATGCGGCAATCTGGGACAGGATCTGCACATTCGCCGTCGGCGGCAGTTCGCCGTTTTCGATCGCAGCCTGAAAACGTTTCGCGAGCGTCCGCTGCGTGGAGCCGAGGGCCCGCTGCACAAGGGGGCGAATCTCCGGGTCGGCCATCGCCTCAGACGTCGCCGTCATCACGGTGAAGCAGCCGCGCGGACCGTTTTCGCCGGCGAGATAAACGTCGAGCGCCGTCGCGTAGATCCTTTCCAGCATCTGCCGCAGCGTCAGCCCGGGCGCGAAAGCAGGGGCGAACTTTGCCGCCATCTCGGCGCGATACCGTTCATACGCTTTGAGAAACAGCTCGCGCTTGTCGCCAAACGTCCCGTACAGGCTCGGCCGATTGATCCCCATCGCTTCACTGAGATCGTCCAGCGAGGTCGCAGCGAAACCGCCATCCCTGAAGGTGTCCATGGCTTTGCCGAGCGCCACATCCGGCTCGAAGGCGCGCGGACGGCCGCGCTTTTTCGGTGCGCTGGAGGCGGCTTTCGCCGGCTGAGGCTTTTTTTGTACCATATCGCAAATAATTCTCTTGACCGCATTTAATTTATGCGGAACGGTATAAAAAACAAGAACGCCCCCGTTTCACCCAAGGAGACGCCCCATGAAACTCTATTTCTCTCCCCTCGCCTGTTCGATGGCAACCCGCATCGCCCTATATGAAGCCGGCGCCGAGGCGCGCTATCTCGAAGTCGATCCGAAATCCAAGAAGGTGCTTCAGGACGAATCCGATTTCTTCTCGGTGAACCCGCTCGGCCTGGTGCCGACCATCAGCACCGACGACGGTCTCGTTCTCACCGAGAACGCGGCGATTCTTCAGTATGTCGCCGATCGCTTTCCCGATGCAGGCATCGGATCAGGCGCGGGTATCGAGCGGAGCCGGCTGCATCAATGGCTGTGCTTCATCGGCACCGAACTGCACAAGGGGCTGTTCGTGACCCTGCTCGACAGGAAAGCGCCCGCTGACGTTCACGCTTACACGCTCAAGAAGGGACTTTCGCGACTCGACTATCTCAACAAATACCTCGAAGGCCGTGAATTCCTGCTCGATCATTTCAGCGTCGCCGATGCCTATCTTGGCACTATCCTGAACTGGACCATGGCGACGCCGCAGATCGATCTGACGAAGTGGCCCGCGATCAACGATTACCTCGCCCGGTTCAAGACGCGCCCGAGCGTGATGAAGGCTCTTGCCGAGGAGTTCGAACTCTACAAGGCGGAGATCGCGCGTCACAAGGCTGCGGCGTAACGGAAAACGTCATTGCGAGGAGCACTTGCGACGAAGCAATCCACTTTTGCAAGAGTGGATTGCTTCGCGTCGCTCGCAATGAGGGACAATCAATCCAGCAACCGCCGCTCAGATTCCTTAAGCGCACGCGAAAACACTTTCGCATCATTGAAGGCGCGCGCCAGCACCAGCGCCCCCTGGATTTCCAGCACCGCATGCTCTGCCTTGCGGCGGGCGGCGCTCTTGTCATCGCCGTGACGGCGCAGTGCGGCGGCCAGTGCATCGACCCACCCGGCAAAATAGACCTTCACCTTCTCGCCGAACAGATCGCGGGACGCCCCGAGCGCGACCACGCCGACGAGACAGACCCGCTGTCCCGAACGGAAATAGTCATCCGCCGCGGCATACATGTCCGCGATGCCCTTCACCGGATCGGACGCGGTGCGCAGCGGCGCATAGATATTGTCGGCAAACCAGCGATCGATCGAGGCGAGCACTTCATTCGCCATCTGCTCTTTTCCGCCGGGAAAGAAATTATAGAGACTGCCCTTGCCGAGCCCGGTCGCATCCGAGATCAGCGCGAGCGTCGCACCCTCATAGCCGTGCGCGCGGAATACTTCGGCCAGCGAAGCCAAGATGTCTCCGCGTGCAGCTTCGGTCTTTGCCATCGCAGCCCTCGCCGGCTAGCTCACTTCGGCACCGGCGCAAGGCCGGGAACGTCCGCAGGCCGCGGCCCCGGCGCGGGCCAGTGAAAGCGGCGCTCGCTGTCCTTGATAGACACATCGTTGATGCTGGCTTCACGGCGCTTCATCAAGCCGTGTTCATCGAATTCCCAGTTTTCGTTGCCATAGGACCGAAACCAGTGCCCGGTATCGTCATGCCACTCGTACTGGAAACGCACAGAGATAAAATTTCGATCGAACGCCCACAGATCCTTGATCAGGCGGTACTCGTGTTCCTTCGCCCACTTGCGCGTGAGGAATTCGACGATCGCGGCGCGGCCCTGAAAAAACTCCGAACGGTTACGCCAGATGCTGTCTTCGGTGTAGGCGAGCGAGACCTTGACTGGGTCGCGCGAATTCCAGGCGTCTTCCGCCATGCGCGCCTTCTGCGCGGCGGTTTCTCTTGTAAACGGCGGCAGGGGCGGACGCGACATGGGAGGACTCCTGTTTGTACCGATAGGTACAACTTGTACCAATTAGTACAATCCGTCAAGCGCCAAGCCAAAAGATCGCAATGAAGTGAGGGAAACTCAGGCCGCGTCCTGGTCGGCTTTCATGGCGATGCGCAGCGCCTTCGGAATCGGCCGGGCGCGGCCGCCGGACACGAACGCGACCTTGACCCGCGCCTCGACCAGCACATCGTCGCCGCGCCGGACTTCCTGCGCCAGCGTGATCGACGCGCCCCGGATGTCGGCGGGCACGGTCACGACATCGAGCACGTCGTCCATCCGCGCCGGCTTGAGATATTCGATCTGCATCGAGCGGACCACGAAGGCGAAACCCGGCGCTTCGTTCTGTGCTTCCGCGAACAGCGCATGCTGATCGGCGCCGAGCAGCCGCAGATAATTGGTGCGGCCGCGCTCCATGAAGCGCAGGTAGTTGGCATGATAGACGATGCCGGTGAAATCGGTGTCTTCGTAATAGACACGCACCTGCATCACGTGCTTGCCGTCGCGGATCGATCCGTCGAGATGAATGGTCATGTTGCAGCTTTTGCGCAAAATGCCCGCCGGCGCAAGCGGCGCGCGGCGCTATGAGATGGCCGCAGGCGCGCCCAGCGTCGCGACGCTGTAGCGCGTGACCTTCAGCCGGGCCGGCTCAACCCGAACCCATAGGCTGTGGTCGAAGCGCCGAGACCGGCGATGAAACGGAGAAAATGTCGGCGTGAGATCATGAACGGTTCATCGTGATGCACCCCGTCCATGTTCATGAATTGGAGCGGAATTACGGTTCCCCGTCGTTCTCATCTCCATTGAATAGTCCGAACTGCGATGGATCGCGCGACGGCTCGGCGAGGCCGAGATGCCGGAAGGCGTGCGATGTCAGCAGCCGGCCGCGCGGCGTGCGTTGCAGATAGCCGCACTGAATCAGGAACGGCTCGATGATGTCCTCGATGGCGTCGCGCGGCTCCGACAGCGCAGCCGCCAACGTCTCGACGCCCACCGGCCCGCCGCCGTAATGCATCGCGATGGTTGTGAGGTAACGGCGATCCATCGCATCGAGCCCGGCCTTGTCGACTTCAAGCGCGCCGAGCGCATTGTCCGCAATCTTGCGGTCGATCGCGCTCGCATCCGCAGCCGAGGCGAAGTCGCGCACCCGGCGCAGCAACCGTCCCGCAATGCGCGGTGTGCCGCGGGCGCGCCGCGCGATCTCGTTGGCGCCGTCCGCCGTCATGCCGATGCCCAGCACGCGCGCACCACGGACGACGATCTTCTCCAGTTCTTCCTCGGTATAGAAATTCAGCCGGATCGGAATGCCGAAACGATCGCGCAGCGGATTGGTGAGCAGCCCCGCCCGCGTGGTCGCGCCGACCAGCGTGAATTTGGCCAGGTCAATTTTCACCGAGCGCGCCGCGGGTCCTTCGCCGATGATGAGGTCGAGCTGGAAATCCTCCATCGCCGGATAGAGCACTTCCTCCACCTGCGGACTGAGCCGGTGGATCTCGTCGATGAACAGGACGTCGCGTTCTTCGAGATTGGTCAGCAGCGCGGCGAGATCGCCGGCCTTGGCAATCACCGGACCTGACGTCGCGCGGAAACCGACGCCGAGTTCGCGCGCCACAATTTGCGCCAGCGTGGTCTTGCCGAGACCCGGCGGGCCGACAAACAGCACGTGGTCGAGGGCCTCGTTGCGCTTACGCGCCGCATCGATGAAGACCTGAAGGTTGGCGCGCGCCTGCTGCTGTCCGACGAACTCGGACAGGTTCTGCGGACGCAGCGAGGTGTCGCCGATGTCGTCGGCGCGGCGCTCGGGAGTAACGATGCGGGGCGAAGTCATGCGTCTCTCACTTTGACAATTCCTTCAGACCCAGCCTGATGAGTTGCGCCGTCTCGGCCTTGTCGCCGGCGTTGCGCGAGGCCGCGGCTATGGCGGCGGCCGCCTGCGGCTGACCGTAACCAAGATTGACCAGCGCGGAAATCGCATCGGTCACAGGACGCGGGGCGCGATTCTCGTCGAGGGCGCCCGACAGATGCACCACCGCCGGATCGACCGTGCCGAAGGCGGGAGTCTTGTCCTTGAGTTCGGTCACGATGCGCTCGGCCACTTTCGGGCCGACGCCCGGCGTGCGCGCCACCGCGGCCTTGTCGCGTAGCGCGATCGCGTTCGCGAGGTCCGAGGGCGGCAAGGTCGAGAGCACCGCAAGTGCAACCTTGGCGCCGACACCCTGCACGGTTTGCAGCAGCCGGAACCATTCGCGCTCCACATCGCTGCGGAAACCGAACAGCTTGATCTGGTCTTCGCGAACATAGGTTTCGATAGAGAGCACCGTGGCTTCGCCCGGAGGCGGAAGCGCCTGCAAGGTGCGCGCCGAGCAATGCACCTGATAGCCGACGCCCTGCACGTCGAGGATTACATAATCCTCGCCATAGGAATCGATCAGACCTTTAAGTTTTCCGATCATGCGCCGGCGACTCTCAGCTTCAGCATCACGCTCTGGCGGTGATGGGCGTGCGTGATGGCAATCGCCAGCGCGTCGGCGGCGTCCGGTGTTTCCGGATTCGCTTTCGGCAGCAATACGCCGAGCATGACGCGGATCTGGTTCTTGTCGGCGTGCCCTGCCCCGACCACGGTCTTCTTCACCTGGTTGGGTGCATATTCCGCGACCGCAATCCCGAACATCGCCGGCGCCAGCATGGCGACGCCGCGCGCCTGGCCGAGTTTCAGGGTCGAGGCGCCATCCTTGTTGACAAAGGTCTGTTCCACTGCGGCCTCCAGCGGCCTGAAATCGCCGAGCACACGGGCAAGGCCTTCATGAATCGCCAGCAGGCGCTCTGCCAGCGGCAACGTCTCGCGGGATTCCACCGAGCCGCAACCGACATAGATCAGCCGGTTGCCGTCGATGTCGATCACGCCCCAGCCCGTGCGGCGGAGGCCGGGGTCAATTCCAAGAATGCGAATCGCGCTCGTTGCCATGCGCCGATCATACGCGAATCCGCCCCCGGCGTCCGGGGGTCACAACAGGGTCCCGCGCAGGATCAGCAGCGCTGCGCTGAAATAAATCATCAGGCCGGTGACATCGACGAGGGTCGCGACGAAGGGAGCGGACGCGCTGGCGGGATCGAATCCAACCCGTTTTAATGCAAAGGGGAGCATCGAGCCTGACACCGAGCCGAAGGTCACCACGCCGACCAGCGCGGTGGCCACCGTTAGTCCCACCAGCACCCAGTGCTCACCATAGTCGTAGATGCCGAGCTTCTGCCACGCTACGACCCGCGCAAAGCCTATCGCCCCGAGCAGCCCGCCGAGAATGAGCCCCGTCGGCAGTTCACGCAGCATCACACGCCACCAGTCCGCCAGTTTCACATCATGCAGCGCCAGCGAGCGGATCAGCAGCGACGTCGCCTGTGACCCCGAATTGCCGCCCGAACTCATGATCAGCGGAATGAACAGCGTCAGGACCAGCGCCTTCTCAAGCTCGCCCTCGAAATGCTGCATGACGCTGGCGGTCAGCATCTCGCTGACAAACAGCACCGCCAGCCAGCCGCCACGTTTGCGGATCATGTCGAGAAGCCCGATCTGCATATAGGGCTCTTCGGTCGCCGACATGCCGCCGAACTTCTGCACGTCCTCGGTGCTCTCCTCGATGATCGCGTCGATGATATCGTCCACGGTCACAATGCCGAGCAGATGCCCGGCCTTGTCGATGACCGGCACCGCGAGCAGATCGTGCCGTGTAATCACGCGCGCCACCTCCTCGCGATCGATCAGCGGGAATGTGGTGATAGGATCGTGGGTCGGGACGAGAGTCAGGATGTTCGCCGACGGCTCGCCCGAGATCAGCCGGCGCAACGTCACCGCGCCGACAAGACGCCGCGTGACGGGGTCAAGCACATAGATCGCATAAACGGTTTCGCGCGAGCGCTCGACCTGGCGGATATGCTGAAGCGTCTGCTCGACGGTCCAGTTGCCGGGAACGCTCACGAACTCCGTGGTCATCATCGCGCCGGCGGTGTTCTCCGGATAGGCAAGCAGCCCGACGATCGCACCGCGGGACACATCATCCAGCCCGGCCAGCAATTCCGTCTTCGCCGGCTCTTCCAGCTGCTGCACGATGTCCGCCGCCATGTCAGCAGACATGCCAGCAAGCAGGGGCGCGGCGACATGACGAGGCAAGGCCTCGATAATCTCGGCGCCGAAATCCAGTTCAGGCTTGTCGAGAATTTCGATCGCGAAGTCCCGCGGCAGCAGCCGCACGACATCGGCGGCATCGGACGGCGGGAGCTTGTTGAGAATTTCGACGGTGTCGGCGGCGTGCTCGCCGATCAGGGTCGCGGCCAGAACAGCCGCATTGAAAGCGCCTTCCCGCGCTGCGTGGGTATCAGTCATAGCTCACCTTCAGGTTCTGCCGGCAACGGCAGCGATCGGTGAGCTGGGCGCTCTAGACCACTGGGACCGTTGTCGGCGAAATACGTGGACTGTCGCTTGGCATAGTTGATTGGTTTCCAGTGATGGGCGCCGAACGCGAACGAACGCACCCTCGCGGCTGACATGATCCCTCAGCAGGGCTGCGTCAAGAAAAAATCGTCAGGGAGCATGCGGCCCTTAAGCGCTCATCTTGGCGGCGAGCGCGTCCGAGACCTCGAAATTCGCATAGACGTTCTGGACGTCATCATGCTCGTTCAGAAGGTCGAGCAGCTTGAACAGCTTTTCGCCGGTCTCGTCATCGACCGCGATGGTGTTCTGCGGCTTCCAGATCAGCGCTGCCTTGCGCGCTTCGCCGAACTTGGCCTCGAGGCCCTTGGCCACTTCGCGGAACGTTTCGGGTGAGGCATAGACCTCATGGCCGTCCTCGCTGGATGCGACGTCATCGGCGCCGGCTTCGATCGCCGCTTCAAGCATGGCGTCGTCGGAGGCGACCTTGGCGTCGTATTCGATCACGCCGACGCGGTCGAACATGAAGGACACCGAGCCGGTTTCGCCGAGATTGCCGCCGGACTTGGTGAAGTAGGAGCGGATGTCGGAGGCGGCGCGGTTGCGGTTGTCGGTGAGCGCCTCGACGATGACTGCGACGCCGCCGGGGCCGTAGCCCTCGTAACGCATTTCATCGTAGTTCTCGCCATCATTGCCGATGGCCTTCTTGATCGCGCGCTCGATGTTGTCCTTCGGCACGTTTTCCGCGCGCGCTGCCGTGATCGCAAGCCGCAGACGCGGGTTCATCGCCGGGTCCGGGGTTCCCAGCTTGGCCGCCACAGTGATTTCGCGCGCGAGCTTGCCGAACATCTTGGACCGCATGGCGTCCTGTTTGCCCTTGCGGTGCATGATGTTCTTAAATTGGGAATGTCCGGCCATAGGGGTCTCTCGAGAATCAGGGAACGCAGGCATCCTTAACGTAAGTGCCCGGCGGCGCGGCGTTATAGGCCCGGAACGGCGAAATTTAAAGGCAGATCGGCCGATTTTGGTACGGCGGTGTGGGATGCCAGCCCGCTTGGCAGGCAAGAGTTAACCATGAGTTCATGCCGGAGTGCGATACTGCCTAGGTACTGATCATATTTCAGAGATTCCCTTATGGCGTTCGGACTTTTTCGGAAGCGGCTGCCAGAACAGGCGCAGCCGGACATTACCTCTGACGCGCCGGTAGCGGCACCGGAACCCGCTGCCGCCTCCGATCACGATTCAGCCCGCGAAATCCTTGAGCTGCTTGAGCTTGAACTGGTCGCGATGATTCGCCAGCTCGAGCGGGCCGCCAATTCCGTCGCCAGCGGCGCGCAATCCACTGCCACCACCCTGTCCGCCATCCGCCATCGCGCCGACGCCCTGACCGACCGTACCAGCGATGCGCAGGCCACCGCCGAGACCTTCTCGCAGGCTGCCGAAAAGTTCACCCAGTCGGCTCAAGGCATCGGCGCGCAGGTGCGTGACGCCAGCAAGCTTGCGGATGAAGCCAGCGAAGCCGCGCGCGAAGCCAGCCTCAATGTCGAGCGGCTGCGCGAGTCCTCCGCCGCCATCGGCAATGTGGTCAACCTGATCGCGACCATCGCCAAGCAGACCACTTTGCTCGCGCTGAACTCCACCATCGAAGCCGCACGCGCCGGGTCCGCCGGCCGTGGATTCGCGGTCGTGGCATCCGAAGTAAAGGCGTTGGCTGTCCAGACCCAGAGCGCCACCGAAGAGATCAAGCAGAAGATCGACGCCCTGCAGCAGGACGCAGCGACATCATTCGACGCGGTCCATCGCATCACCGCAGCCATCGATGCGATCAAGCCGGTGTTCGCGCATGTCAACGGCGCAGTTGCCGAGCAGAACGAAACCACCGGCGAAATCACGCAGAACGCCGCATCGGCATCGCAGTTCATCGCCTCCGTGAGCAGCAGCAGCGCGGAAATCGACAACGCAGCCAAGGAAGCCGAAACCCACGGCGAAAGCGTTGCGCAGGCCGGCAAGGCCGTGACGATGTTCGCCGAAAAGCTGAAAACCCGCTGCGCGGTCCTGCTGCGCCAGAACGAAAACGAAGAGCGCAAGGCCGAGCGCATGCCGTGCCGGCTTCAGATCGAGATCGCGACCCGGCCCACCCCGATCAAGGCCGAGGTGTTCGAGTTGTCAGTGGACGGCGTCCTGATCAGCGGTGCGGGTGCAGCCGCGATCCCCACCCAAGAGATCCTGAAAGCGACGCTGGAAGAAATCGGCGCATGCAGCATTCGTATCAGCGGGCATACTGCTGCCGGCGCTCTCGCTGAATTCGTATCACCCGACGCCGTGCTCAAGGACCGGATCGAGGACAAGGTCTGGAGCATCCACGACGAGTACACCGAGTTCGTGACGCGGGCGATGGAAGCCGGCGATGCCGTTACCAAGATTTTCGAGAACGCTGTCGCCAAAGGCGACATCAGCCTCCATGATCTGTTCGACGAGGATTATGTGAAGATCGAAGGCTCCGACCCGGTGCAGTACCGCACCCGCTTCCTCGACTGGGCCGACCGCGCCCTGCCCGAAATCCAGGAAGCAATGCTTGCGCGCGACGCCCGGGCCGCCTTTTGCGCCGCGATCGACCGCAACGGCTATCTGCCGGTCCACAACAAGATGTACTCGCATCCGCAGCGCAGGGGTGATGTCGCGTGGAACACTGCGAACTCACGCAACCGCCGCATCTTCAACGATCCGGCAGGTTTGGCCGCAGGCCGCAACACCCGCTCCTATCTGATCCAGAGCTACGCCCGCGACATGGGCAACGGCAAAACCATCATGATGCGCGAGGTCGACGTGCCGATCCGCGTCCGCGGCCGTCACTGGGGCGGTTTCCGGACGGCGTACAAGATCTAAACTCCAGGTGGCGCGAAAATCGCGCAACGTCATTGCGAGGAGCGCAGCGACGAAGCAATCCAGCTTTCTTCCTGGCCCTCTGGATTGCTTCGCTTCGCTCGCAATGACGAGCTACCAGAAGTCCGGCACCGCGCGTTCCAGCAGAGGGCCGATCCGCACTGCGGCGACGCGCGTGGCAAGACCCGTCACATCGTCGGTCTCCACTGCAAGGCCGCTCAGTGTCCCGACACCATCCGCCGCCTCGAAACGTCCAGCCGGATAACCGCGCAGAAAACGTCCCAGCGGCTCTTCCTTCTGCATGCCGATCACCGACTCATAATCGCCGGTCATGCCGGCATCGGTCATGTAGGCGGTCCCGCCGGGCAAAATACGATGATCGGATGTCGGCACATGGGTATGCGTGCCGACCACGATGCTGGCGCGGCCATCGCAGAAATAGCCGATTGACTGCTTCTCGCTGGTCGCCTCGCCATGAAAATCAACCAGCACCGCATCGGCGGCTTCGCGCAGCGGGCAGGCGCTCAGTTCGCGATCAAGGATGGCGAACGGATCGTCGAACGGCTGCATGAAGACGCGGCCGATGGCATTGATCACCAGCGCGCGCTTGCCGCTCCTTGTATCGATCAGTGCAGCGCCACGGCCCGGCGTGCCCGGCGGAAAATTCGCCGGACGGATCAGACGCGGCGCGCGATCGATGAACACCAGCGCCTCACGCTGATCCCACGAATGATTGCCGAGCGTGATCGCATCCGCGCCGGCTTCCAGAAATTCGTGATAGATCGCCTCGGTGATGCCGAAGCCGCCCGCAGCGTTCTCGCCGTTCACCACAACGAGATCGAGTTTCCAGTCGCGGATCAATCCCGGAAGAGTTTCGTTGAGGGCCACGCGGCCGCTGCGCCCCACCACATCGCCAACAAACAGAATTCGCAAAATTATAATCTCCGCAGATCGATCAGCTCGCGTTCCGTTAGCACACAATCGAGCTGCTCGTCGTGCGGAAGTCGCGGCACGGTCTCGATTTCCTGCACTGCAAAAGCGACACCGATGACGGTAACTTTCTTGATCCTGCGAAGATTTTCCAGCGTGCGATCATAGTAACCGCGGCCGTAGCCGATGCGGTGACCGGCACGATCAAATGCTGCCAACGGCACCAGCACGATATCGGGGTCGACTTCGTCCGCATCCGACGACGGCTGAAAAATGCCGTAAGGTCCGCGCACCAGCCCTTCATCAGGCTGCCATTCACGAAAGATCAGCGCGTGATTGCGAGCGATGATCACCGGCAGCGCCAGCGTAGCGCCCTTGTCCGCAAGCGCGCGCATCAATGGAAACGGATCGAGCTCGCTGTTGATCGGCGAATAGCCCGCGACAATCGTACCGGGCGGCAATTCAACCGGCAGGGGCGCCGCCGCGATAACCTTCGCGGCATCGGCACGCGCTTCCACGCTCAGTGCGTCGCGCTGCGCCAGCGCTCCGCGCCTGAAATCATCTTTCAGATTGTCGAGAAACCGGTTTCCATCCACCGCGGAGAGTCCTTGTCACCTCTCCTGCGGGGAAGAGCGCGGAGGCGAAAAGAAAGTGCGAAGCCACGATGGCCGTTGAAGCACTCGATCCCGGAGCACCTACGAAAGTAGGTGGGCACCATGTGACCGGATCCACGGATCCGGTCAGGGACAGTTCCCTGAAGGATCGATAAGGCCCCGGGGATATTATGGCTTCTGACGCGCGACGCAGCCTCGCACGGACAATGTAACCACGATCAAGGCTCACCGCCAGCGGCACGCGGACGATTAAACGTGAGGATTAACCGATTGCGATTCCGTTGCGGACCGGGCGATTCAGCGCCTGCGTCATCTTTTCGATCCGGTCGGACGCCGAATTCAGCGCATTGGCGACCGCCGATTGCGTCGCCCGGGCACGGTCCGCGGCCACGACGCGGACGTCGCGCAATGCGTTGAGTTCTTCTTCGAGCGCGCGGATTCGCTGCCCGGCATCCACGAGTTCGTCGGCGACGGTGAGCGCCGCCATCACGGTCAGGCGGCCGTCGCCGATCTCGCCGAACTTGCCGCGAAGGCTGGCGATGCGGGCCTCCAGGCTTTCCGCGAGCCGCAGCAGCCGGCTTTCCTGCCCGGCTTCGCAGGCCATGCGATACTGCCGCCCGTTGATGGTGACGTTGATGTGGCTCATGGAGCTTCTCCGGAATCGATCACCGAGCGGATGGTGTCGATGGCGACATCGAGCCGTTCGGCGATCTCGCGGTTGGTTCGCTCCAGCGCGCGCGAGCGCACCAGCGTTCCGTCCAGTTCGTTGGCAAGCCGCGAGCGATCGGCCCCCAGCGCCTGAATCCGCGCGCCCAGTTCATCGTCCGCGCGGTCGAACTCCCGCCGCCGCTCCACGGCGCTTTCGAGCGCATCGAGCGCCGCCGCCAGCCTGCGGGTCGCAAGTTCGATGTCACTCACCCCGGATGGGGCAGGCTCAGGATTGGCAAGACCGTTGGTACTGCGATCAGTCATCACGGAACGGACGCCCTTCAAACTCTGGCCCGGCATGAAAAGCGGCGGACCGGCAAGCATTTAGGCGGATAAATTTACGACCCGGAAGAGCCGCGCGCAACGCTGGCCGCAAGCTATGCACACAAAGCGAAAACTCAGGGCAGAAAGGCTGCAATGCCCTTGGACTCAAGGGTTTCGCGATGCTATCCACCCCCTAGAACGCTTCCCCGGCCGTGGCATTTTTGAGACATGCGGCCACTTCCCACACCGAATTTCAGGCGGACATCTCATGACTGTGCGTGTCGACCCTTCCCGTATGGCCAATGCGATTCGCGCGCTCGCCATGGACGCCGTCGAAAAGGCGAAATCGGGCCATCCGGGCCTGCCCATGGGCGCTGCGGACGTGGCCACCGTGCTGTTCACGCAGTTCCTGAAATTCGACGCCAGCGACCCGGCCTGGCCGGATCGCGACCGATTCGTGCTCTCCGCCGGTCACGGCTCGATGCTGCTGTACGCGCTGCTGTATCTGACCGGCAATTCGTCGATGACCATCGAGCAGATCAAGAATTTCCGTCAGCTCGGATCGATCACGCCGGGGCACCCTGAAAATTTCGTCACGCCGGGCATTGAGACCACCACCGGCCCGCTCGGTCAGGGCATCGCCACCGCGGTCGGCATGGCGCTGGCGGAGCGCCGCATGGCGGCTGAATTCGGCGGCGACATCGTCGATCACCACACCTACGTGCTCGCCTCCGACGGCGACCTGATGGAAGGCATCAGCCAGGAAGCCATCGCCTTCGCCGGACATCTCAAGCTCAACAAGCTGATCGTGCTGTTCGACGACAACGGCATTTCCATCGACGGCGCGATCTCGCTGTCTGATTCGGTCGATCAGGTGAAGCGTTTCGAGTCGGCCGGCTGGGCTGCAGAACGCGTCGACGGCCACGATCAGAAGGCGATTGCCGATGCGCTGACCCGCGCGCAAAAGTCCGAGCGGCCCACCCTGATTGCCTGCAAGACGACCATCGGCTTCGGCGCGCCGAACAAGGCTGGCTCGGAAAAGTCCCACGGCTCGCCGCTCGGCGCCGAGGAAATTGCCGGTGCACGCAAGAACCTGAAGTGGGATTCGGCTCCGTTCGAGATTCCGGAGGATATTCTCGACGCCTGGCGCGCAGCCGGATCGCGCGGCAAGGACGCGCGCACGGCATGGACCAAGACGATCGGCGCCAAGGACGCTGGCGTTCGCTCCGAGTTCGAGCGCCGCATGAAGGGCGATCTTCCTGCCAAGGCCCTTTCCGATGCGGTGGCGGCGATGAAAGCCTCGCTCGCCGCGAGCCCGAAGGACATCGCCACCCGCACCGCCTCCGAGCATGCGCTGGAAGTGCTCTGCGCCGCCGTGCCGGAGATGATCGGCGGTTCCGCCGACCTCACCGGGTCCAACAATACCCGCGTGAAGGGCATGGTCGCGATCTCCGCCAACAATTACGGCGGCCGCTACGTCAACTACGGCATCCGCGAGCACGGCATGGCCGCTGCCATGAACGGCATGGCTCTGCACGGCGGCTTGATCCCGTATTCGGGCACGTTCCTGGTGTTCTCGGACTACCTGCGCCCGGCGCTCCGCCTCGCCGCATTGATGGGCGAGCGTGTGATCCACGTTCTCACCCACGATTCGATCGGCCTCGGCGAAGACGGTCCGACGCATCAGCCGGTCGAGCATCTGGCGGCGCTGCGCGCGATCCCGAACTGCAACGTGTTCCGGCCCTGCGATACCGTCGAGACGCTGGAATGCTGGCAGCTCGCCCTCGAAGCGAAGGAGCGCCCCAGCGTGCTGGCGCTGACCCGCCAGAATTTGCCGCAATTGCGTCTGGCGAACGACACTGAGAACAAGTGCGCCAATGGGGCCTATGAAATCTCCAAGGCCGACGGCGAGGCGAAAGTCGCGATCTTCGCCTCCGGCTCCGAGGTCTCGCTGGCCGTCGAGGCACAGAAGCTGCTCGCCGCACGCGGCATTCCGACGCGGGTGGTCTCGGTGCCCTGCATGGACCTGCTGCTGGAGCTTCCCGCCGACAAGCGCGCCGCCATCATCGGCAAGGCGCCGGTGAAGGTCGCCGTCGAGGCCGCTATCCGTCAGGGCTGGGATGCGATCATCGGTTCGGACGGCATTTTCGTCGGCATGGACGGCTTCGGCGCCAGCGCCCCCTACAAGGACCTGTACCGGCATTTCGGGATCACCGCGGAAGCCGTGGCGGAGGCCGCGCAGGCCCGTCTTTAACCGCATTTCCGTGCGAGCCGGGACCGGTTCGCATGGCAAGAATGCGCGAAATGAGGGCTTGGGGCCGGATGGCTCCCGGCGCGATAACCTTGGCCCAAGTTTGGGGATTCAAGTGATTGCATCAAAACGTCATTCGGGGCAAAAACCGCCTCGAAAATCGTCATTTCCGAACCGTTGAGGAGAACTTGAGAATGGCAGTCCGTGTCGCGATCAATGGATTTGGCCGTATCGGCCGCAACATCCTGCGGGCCATTTATGAATCCAAGCGCACGGACATCGAGGTGGTCGCCATCAACGATCTCGGGCCGGTCGAAACCAACGCCCATCTGCTGCGCTATGACTCGGTGCACGGCCGGTTCCCGGGCACCGTGACCGTTGAGGGCGACTCGATCAGCCTCGGCAACGGCAAGATCAAGGTGACTGCGGTGCGCGATCCGTCGGCCCTGCCCTGGAAGGACCTTGGCATCGACATCGCCATGGAATGCACCGGCATCTTCAGCGCCAAGGCCAAGGCTTCGGCGCATCTGACCGCAGGCGCCAAGCGCGTGCTGGTCTCCGCGCCGTCGGACGGCGCGGACGCCACCATCGTCTACGGCGTCAACCACGACAAGCTCTCCAAGGATCATCTCGTCGTCTCCAACGGCTCGTGCACCACGAACTGTCTTGCGCCGGTCGCCAAGGTGCTGAACGACACCGTCGGCATCGAGACCGGTTTCATGACCACGATCCATGCCTATACCGGCGACCAGCCGACCCTCGACACCATGCACAGCGATCTCTATCGCGGCCGTGCGGCTGCGCTGTCGATGATCCCGACCTCGACCGGCGCTGCGAAGGCCATCGGTCTCGTGCTGCCGGAATTGCAGGGCAAGCTCGACGGCGTCGCGATCCGCGTGCCGACGCCGAATGTCTCGGTGATCGATCTCAAGATCGTCGCCAAGAAGGCGACCACCAAGGAAGAGATCAACGACGCGGTCAAGCGCGCGGCCCAGCAGGAGCTGAAAGGCATCCTCGGCACCACCAGCGATCCGAACGTCTCGATCGACTTCAATCACGACGCCCACTCCTCCACCTTCGCCTTCGACCAGACCAAGGTGCAGGGCGGAACGCTGGTGCGCGTGCTGTCGTGGTACGACAACGAGTGGGGCTTCTCGAACCGCATGGCGGACACCGCCGCTGCGATGAGCAAGCTGATCTGATCTCACCGGCCCTCGCCGCAACCGTTAGTCGCAACGAGTCCTGATGTCCGGATTTCGCACCCTCGATGATGTCGACGTGAAGGGAAAGCGCGTGCTGCTGCGCGTCGACCTCAACGTGCCGATGGACAATGGACGCGTGTCTGACACCACGCGTCTGCAACGCATCGCCAAGACCATCATCGAACTGTCGGAAGCCGGCGGCAAAGTCATTATCCTTGCGCATTTCGGCCGGCCGAAGGGACCGGACCCGAAGGACTCGCTGAAGCCGGTCGCCACCGCACTGGGTTACGTTGTGAAGCACCATGTCGAGTTCGCGCCCGACTGCGTCGGCCCGATCGCCGAACAGGCCGTCGCCGGCCTGAAGAATGGTGAGATCCTCTGTCTCGAGAATACCCGCTTTCATCCCGGCGAAGAGAAGAACGATCCGGCCTTCGTCGCGCAGCTTGCGAAGCTCGGCGACATCTGGGTCAACGACGCGTTCTCCTGCGCCCATCGCGCCCACGCCTCGACCGAAGGTCTCGGCCGCGTGCTGCCGGGCTATGCCGGCCGCACCATGGAAGCCGAGCTCGACGCGCTCGGCAAGGCGCTGGAAGAGCCGGTCCATCCGGTGATCGCCATTGTTGGCGGGTCGAAGGTCTCGACCAAGATCGATCTTCTGGAAAACCTCGTCGGCAAGGTCGATGCGCTGGTGATCGGCGGCGGCATGGCCAATACCTTCCTGCATGCTCAGGGCGTCGATGTCGGCAATTCGCTTTGCGAAAAGGATCTCGCCACGACGGCGCTGCGCATTCTCGTCAAGGCCAATTCCACCAACTGCGCGATCATCCTGCCGGTCGATGCCGTGGTTGCCGAGAAATTCGAGGCCAACGCGCCATCCCATGCCTATGGCCTCGACGCGATTCCGGCCAACGGCATGATCCTCGACGTCGGGCCGCAGTCGATCAAGCGCATCGATGCCGCCATCGACGACGCCGCGACGCTGGTGTGGAACGGGCCGCTCGGCGCGTTTGAAATGTCGCCGTTTGACCGCGGTACGGTCCAGGCCGCCAAGTATGCGGCAGCACGTACCAAAGCCGGCAAGCTGGTGTCCGTCGCCGGCGGCGGCGACACCGTTGCGGCACTGAACCACGCTGGCGTGGGCCGCGATTTCACCTACGTTTCGACCGCAGGCGGCGCCTTTCTGGAGTGGATGGAAGGGAAACCTTTGCCCGGCGTCGAAGTTTTGAGAGTACGCTAAATTTTCAACGGATCTGGCGCCCTTGGCGCTGCCTTCAAGACGACGGAGAACACGCACCCATGGCCCGCATCACGTTGCGTCAATTGCTGGATCATGCCGCCGAGAACGACTACGGCGTGCCGGCATTCAACATCAACAACATGGAACAGGCGCTGGCCATCATGGAAGCCGCCAATGCCGTGGATGCGCCGGTGATCATCCAGGCCTCGCGCGGCGCGCGTTCCTACGCCAACGACGTGATGCTCAAGCACATGATGGACGCGGTGACGGAAATCTATCCGCACATTCCGGTCTGCGTGCATCTGGATCACGGCAACGAGCCCGCCACCTGCATGACCGCGATCCAGGCCGGGTTCACCTCGGTGATGATGGACGGCTCGCTCAAGGCCGACGGCAAGACGCCGGGCGACTGGGACTACAATGTCGGCGTGACCAAGACCGTCACCGACATGGCGCATCTCGGCGGCATTTCGGTGGAAGGCGAACTCGGCGTGCTCGGCTCGCTCGAAAGCGGCGAAGGCGAGAAGGAAGATGGTCACGGCTTCGAGGGCAAGCTCTCCCACGACCAGCTTCTGACCAATCCGGATGAAGCCGTGAAGTTCGTCAAGGAAACCCAGGTCGACGCGCTGGCGATTGCGATGGGCACCTCGCACGGCGCCTACAAGTTCACCCGCAAGCCGGACGGCGACATCCTTGCGATGAACGTGATCGAGGAAATTCACCGCAAGCTGCCGAACACGCATCTGGTGATGCACGGCTCGTCGTCGGTGCCGCAGGATCTGCAGGACATCATCAACAAGTTCGGCGGCCAGATGAAGCCGACCTGGGGTGTGCCGGTCGCCGAAATCCAGCGCGGCATCAAGAACGGCGTGCGCAAGATCAACATCGACACCGATAACCGCATGGCGATGACCGGCCAGATCCGCAAGGTTCTGCAGGAGAATCCGAGCGAGTTCGATCCACGCAAGTATCTGAAGCCTGCGATGGAAGCGATGACCAGGCTCTGCAAGCAGCGCTTGCAGGAGTTCAACACCGCAGGCCAGGCCAGCAAGATCAAAAAGGTTCTGACCACCGCCCAGATGGCGCAGCGTTACGCCAAGGGCGAACTCGACCCGAAGATCGCCTGACGTTCAGCATGAGGGCGGGACACGATCCCGCCCCTTTTTTGGCCGCAGTCCGGTGATCTGTTCCGACCTCACACGAGCATCACACCGCCATCATGGCCACCAAACCTCCCCCGCCGCGCCCCGCGCCTCTTCTCTATCTCGCAACACCCGTCGTTGCCGATCCCGCGCAGCTTGTGTCCGAACTACCGGCGCTGCTGGCTGCGGCGGATGTCGCCGCCGTTCTGCTGCGCCTTGCGCCTGGCGATGAGCGCAGCATCATCCAGCGCGCCAAGGCGCTTGCAAAACCGGTTCAGACGGCCGGTGCGGCACTGCTGATCGATCAACATTTCGGACAGGTCGCGCGCTCCGGCGCGGATGGCGCGAACGTCAGCGGCATCGAGGCGATGCAGGAGGCGATGCCCTCGCTGAAGCCGGATCGCATTCTCGGTGTCGGAGGCCTTGTCACGCGGCACGATGCGATGGTGGCCGGTGAAGCGGGCGCGGATTACGTGCTGTTCGGCGAACCGGATGCCAATGGCGAGCGCCCTTCTGCGGACGCGATCTGCGAACGGCTGGACTGGTGGGCCGAACTGTTCGAACCTCCATGCGTGGGCTTTGCCACAACGCTGGATGAGGCGCAGATGTTCGCGGCGGCGGGCGCGGATTTTGTTCTGGTGGGCGATTTCATCTGGCAGGATTCGCGCGGCGCGCAGGCGGTCCTGATCGAGGCCGGCCAGGCAGTGGCGCGCGGCTTCGAGGCGTCTCTCGCGCACGCCACGGTCACGGGAGGATAAGCCGCGATGACCGCGCTTCGCCGTGCCACGTCCCTCGCAGCCGCTCGTGCAAGACTTCTTGCATCGGCCGTTGCCGGTGTTGTGGCGTTCTCGGCGAATGCCCTCGCGCAAGGCGCTCCCAATCCTTTCCCGGAGCCGATCAAGCCGGAAGCGCCCGCTCCGAAGTCCGCAGCGCCTAAGGCCGCAGCACCCAAGGCAGCGCCGCCGAAGGCGGCTGCGCCGAAACCCGATGCACCGAAACAGCAGAAGAAAGGTGCGCCCGAAAAGACTGCTGCGCCTGCTGCTCCGGACGATCCGAATGCCGATCTCGCTTACGGCGCCTACCAGATGGGCCTTTATCGCACGGCCTTCAACATCGCATTGAAGCGCGCCCAGGAAACCGGCGATCCGAAATCGATGACGCTGCTTGGCGAACTCTATTCCAACGCGCTCGGCATCAAGCGCGACGATGCCAAGGCAGCGGAATGGTACAAGCAGGCCGCCGACCGCGGCGACCGCGAAGCAATGTTCGCACTCGGCATGATGAAGATCGCCGGACGCGGCGGTCCCGCCAATCGCGACGAAGGCGCGCGGCTGCTGGCATCGTCCGCCAAGCTCGGCAAGGCCGCGGCCGCCTACAATCTCGGACTGCTCTACCTTGAAGGACAGGTCTTCCCGCAGGACATCAAGCGCGCCGCCGAACTGTTCCGTCAAGCGGCCAATGCCGGAAACCCGGAAGCGCAATACGCACTCGCGACTTTCTACAAGGAAGGGCGCGGCGTGGAGAAAGATCTCGCCGAAGCCGCGAAGCTGATGCGGGCCGCAGCGATGGTCGACAATCTGGATGCCGAGGTCGAGTACGCCATTGCGCTCTACAACGGCACCGGCACGCCCAAGGATGTGCCTACCGCCATCGCGCTGCTGAACCGGGCAGCCCGGCAGAACAGTCCGATCGCGCAGAATCGCCTGGCGCGCATTCTCGTCGACGGACTCGGTGTTCCGGTCGACAAGGTGCAGGGCTTCAAGTGGCATCTGATCGCGAAGACCGCCGGGAACGGTGATCCAGACCTCGACGCCAAATTTGCGCAGTTATCTCCGATAGAAAAAGCGAAATCCGAAGACCTCGCCAGGAAATGGTTCGGCACGAAATGAGCAATAACCACCGCCATTACTCTTGACGCGCCAGCGCTTATCCGCAACACCAGCCCCACACTTCATCCAGCAAGCCGAGACAATGCTTCATTCAGCGCTCATCAACGTCATGGTCAAGGCCGCGCGCCGCGCCGGCCGCAGCCTCAAGCGCGATCTCGGCGAGATCGAAAACCTTCAGGTGTCCCTGAAGGGTCCGGCCAACTTCGTATCGCTCGCCGACAGGCGTGCGGAGCAGATGCTCTACGACGATCTGACCAAGGCCCGTCCGGGTTACGGCTTTCTTGGCGAGGAAGGCGGCACGCGCGAAGGCACCGACAAGGCGAACACCTGGATCGTCGATCCGCTCGACGGCACGACGAATTTCCTGCACGGCATTCCGCAGTTCGCGATCTCGATCGGATTGCAGCGCGAGGGCACCATCATCGCGGGCGTGATCTACAATCCCGCCAATGACGAACTCTACATCGCCGAGCGCGGCAAGGGCGCGTTCCTGAACGACCAGCGCCTGCGCGTCGCCGGTCGCAAGCAGCTCAGCGAGTGCGTGGTCGCCTGCGGCCTGCCGCATATCGGGCGTGGCGATCACGAACTCTCCCGCCGCGAAATGGCCGAGATGCAAAATCGCGTCGCGGGCCTGCGCCGCTTTGGCGCGGCCTCGCTCGATCTTGCCTTCGTCGCCGCCGGACGCCTCGATGGGTACTGGGAGCGCAATCTCCAGCCGTGGGACATCGCAGCCGGTTTGATCATGGTGCGTGAAGCCGGCGGCGTCGTCAGCGGCATCGAGGGCGGCGACACCGCAATGGCCACCGGTCATGTCGTCTGCGGCAACGAGACAATCCAGCGTGAACTGGTGAAAATTCTCAAGCCGCTCGGATAGCGGTTGTCATAGCCTGCCGAAGACAGGCGTGAACGCCCTTTTGTCCCGGCCATCCCGATCACATGAACACCGTGCTGGGTTTATCTTCTCTCCTCGGATTGAGGAGAGAGAGCGTTCGATCCACCCTGAATTACCGGTGAGACGAATCCTTCCCGGAAAAACCGGATCATATCCTCGCCTCAGCAATTGACCGAGACCGCGATTGTTACCCGCGCCAGTTCGGGCGCGGTTCCGCAGTTGGGGTCAAATCGGCGATGGTGTCTTTTTTCCCGCCCCCGCTGTGCCATATTGATGCCCGACACGTTCCACGGACAAGGATTGAATATCCGCCATGGCAAAGACTCCCGCCTCCAGCACTGCAGCCGATATCGTTGTCACAAAACTGTCGACACCGCGCATCTTTCTGGTCCGGATGCTGGTGTTCCTCGTTCTGTGCGGCCTTCTTGTTGTCGTGCTCTACAAGCAGATCTGGGTGGCGTTTCTCGCCAATCCCGGACTCAACGCGCTGATCGCCGGCGTGCTGGCCATCGGTATCATCCTCGCCTTCCGGCAGGTGATCCGGCTTTATCCTGAAATCTCGTGGGTCAACAGTTTCCGCATTTCCGATCCCGGCCTCGCGGTCGACCGGCGGCCCAGACTGCTGGCGCCGATGGCGGCAATGCTCAGCCACCGCACCGGCGGACGCATGAGCATCTCACAGCAGACCATGCGCCATATGCTGGATTCGATTGCGACCCGTCTCGATGAAGCGCGCGACCTGTCGCGCTACATGACGGGACTTCTGGTGTTTCTCGGCCTGCTCGGCACATTCTGGGGCCTGATCGAGACCGTCGGGTCGGTCGGCAAGGTGATCGAGGGCCTCAAGGTCGGCGGCGACGCCGGCTCGGTGTTCGACACGCTGAAGGAAGGCCTCGCCGCCCCGCTCGGCGGCATGGGCATCTCGTTCTCGTCGTCGCTGTTCGGCCTCGCAGGCTCGCTGATCCTCGGCTTTCTTGATCTGCAATCGAGCCAGGCCCAGAACCGCTTCTACACCGACCTCGAAGACTGGATGGCGGAAACCGTGCAGGAATATTCCGCCGAGGGTCACGCTGGAAACGGCGATCTCAATCCCGCGCTGGACCGGCTGCGGCAAGCGGTCGAGGAAATGGGATCGAACCGCACCGCCACCACCGCGATGGCCAATCTCGCCGAAGCAATCCAGGGCCTCGTGCATCATATGCGCACCGAGCAGCAACTGATCCGCGAATGGGCCGACGGCCAGGGCGAGCAGAACAAGGAAATCAAGGCGCTGCTGGAACGTCTCGCGCGGCAGCCCGAGACCAACTGAACGGAGACAGCCCATGGCGCTTTCGCGTTCACGCCGCAGCGACAGCGGTTTCAATTACTGGCCGGGCTTCGTCGACGCGCTGTCGACGCTGGTTCTGGCCATCGTGTTTTTGCTGTCGGTGTTCCTTGTGGTGCAGTTCTTTCTGTCGCAGGAGGTCACCGGCAAGGACAAGGCGCTGGAGCGGCTGAACGCCCAGATCGCCCAGCTCAACGAGCTCCTCTCGCTGGAAAAGCTCGGCAAGCTGAACCTCGACGATCAGCTTTCGCAGATGCGCGCGGGGCTTGCATCCGCCGAGGCCGAGCGCGACCGGGTCAAAGGGCTGTATGACGGTCTCGCCGGGGCGGGCGCGAGCGCGCAGGGCCGCGCCAACGAACTCGGCAAGGCGCTCGACTCCGAGAAGCAGGTCTCCGCGCGGGCACTGGCGCAGATCGAGGTGCTGAACCAGCAAATCAGTGCGCTCCGCCGCCAGTTGGCGGCGCTCGAGGAAGCGCTCGACGCATCGGAAAAACGCGACAAGGAATCCCAGACCAAGATCGCCGATCTCGGCCAGCGGCTGAACGTGGCGCTGGCCCAGCGCGTGCAGGAACTGTCGCGCTATCGCTCCGAATTCTTCGGGCGGCTGCGCGCCATTCTCGGCAATCGCCCGGATGTCCGCATTGTCGGCGACCGTTTCGTGTTCCAGTCCGAAGTGTTCTTCGACACCGGACAGGCGCTGCTGCTGCCGGAAGGCCGCGCTGAACTCGAAAAGCTCGCCACCGCGCTGATCGATCTCGACAAGCAGATTCCGGCGGAAATCGCCTGGGTGCTGCGCGTCGATGGTCATACCGATGTTCGGCCGATCAACAGCCCGCAGTTCAAATCGAACTGGGAGTTGTCATCGGCGCGCGCCATCTCGGTGGTGCAGTATCTGGTTTCACTCGGCGTGCCGGCCCAGCGTCTGGTCGCGGCAGGCTTTGCGGAATTCCAGCCGCTCGATCCGGAGAAGACCGAGGAAGCCTACAAGCGCAACCGTCGTATCGAACTGAAGCTGACCGAGCGATGATCCGCTTGCTGCGATCATGAGTGCATCGTTCACGCTGCGGCCATACGTCGCCGAGGACGAGGACGCGGCGATCGGCCTGTGGCTTCGCACCTGGAGCCTGGCCTATCCATCGATCGATTTCGCGCAGAGGCTGGAAGGCTGGCGCGCGCGCTGGCGCGATGAACTGGTGCCGGTCGCGCAAATCGTCGTCGCCGAACAGAACGGCGCGATGACCGGCTTCGTTACCATCGATGCATCCGGTTATCTCGACCAGCTCGTGGTCGCGCCCGAAGCATGGGGATCGGATCTCGGCAACGTGCTGATGGACAAGGCCAAGGCGATGTCGCCGGGTGGCATCACGCTGCTGGTCAATACCGACAACACCCGCGCCATCCGCTTTTACGAGCGTAACGGCTTTGTCCACACCCATGACGACGTCAATCCGGTGTCGGGACGCAAAGTCTACGGCATGGCTTGGAAGCCCTGAACGTCAGGCCGCCTCCAGCAGCGCCACGGTGCCCTGCCCGCCGTCGGCGCAAATGCTGACGATGGCGCGGCTGCCCTTCGGCATCGCCGCCAGCTCTTTGACGGCCTGACTGAGGATGCGCGCGCCGGTCGCACCAAACGGATGGCCGAGTGCGGTCGAACCACCGTTCGGATTCATACGCTCGCGCGGAAATTTGCCGAACTCGGCTTTGACGCCGGCCTTGTCGCGAATGAACTCCGGGCTCTCCAGCGCCTTGATATGCGCAAGCACCTGCGCCGCGAACGCTTCATGGATTTCCCAGAGCTGAATGTCGGCATAGGTCAGCGAATGCCGTGCCAGCAGCCGCGGGATGGCATAGGGCGGCGCCATCAAGAGGCCTTCGGTGCGGAAATCCACCGACGCGATTTCCCAGTCGATCAGTTTCACGCGCGGCGTGTTGGAAGGAAGCTTCTCCAAGCCCTTTTGCGAAGCCACCCAGATGCTCGATGCGCCGTCGGTGAGCGGCGACGAGTTGCCCGCAGTCAGCGTGCCCTTGCCGCTGGTGCGATCGAATGAGGGCGACAGCCGCGCCAGCTTCTCGAGAGAAGTGTCCTTGCGCGGAATGGTGTCGCGCTTCACACCGTCGAACGGAATGACGAGGCCATCGAAGAACCCGCGATCCCATGCGGCGACTGCGCGCTGATGGCTCTCCAGCGCGATCTGGTCCTGCGCCTCGCGCGAGATGTTCCAGACCTTGGCGGTGATCTCCGTGTGCTCGCCCATGCTCATGCCGGTGGTGCGATTGCTGACCGCCGGAATGTAAAGACGCACGTCGCTGAGCTTGAGATCGATGGCGTGGGTGAGTTTTTGTCCCAGCGATCGCGCGGTCTGGAACTGGCGCACCCAGTTCGACAGCGACATGCCGAGACCGAGCTGAACCTGGCTGAGGCTGTCGACGCCGCCGACCAGTGCAAGATTGCGCACCTCGCCGTCGATCATGCCGGCGGCTTCGAAGACGCCCATCATGCTGGTCGAGCATGCCATCACGGTGGAATAGGCCGGCACCGTCGGATCGACCCCGGCATCCATCAGGATCTCGCGCGCGATGTTGCTCCAGGTCAGGTTGGGCACCACGTTGCCCCACACCGCGAAATCCGGCTTGCCGCCGCCCAGCCGCTCGACCATGTGCTTGACCACCTGGACCGACAGCGCGATGGCGTCCACGCCGCTCAGCGGGCCGTCGACTTTCGCGAACGGCGTACGCAGGCCCGCGGCCAGCCAGACATCGGTTTTTACGGATTGCGCCATCAGATACTCCCGGATCGAACGCCGGAACCGGCGCCTTTTGAACACTATTCGATCCGGAGGAGGGCATACAAGCCGACGGCGCGCGAGGCGCGCCGGGGCCATAACATCAGGACATCAGTGCACAGCCAGCAGCGCTTCGTTCGGTAGCCAGCCCGCCATCGCGGCCTGCTTCCAGCTCGCACAAGGTATCTCGGCGGCGCGATGCAACGGCTTCTCGAACCGCACCTGCCGCCAGTCGCTGGGGGCTGCCATGAAAGAGTAACCGGCCTTGCGCGCGAGCCCGATCATCTGCTCGTTGTTGCGGAAGGTTTCGCCGAACAGACGCGATGCACCGAGCGCCGCCGCGCGGCATTCGAGATTCGACAGGATGGCGGAGCCGATGCCCTGGCCCTGCCAGGGGTCACCAATCGACAGTCCGAATTCAGTTTTCTGCGTTTCCGGGTCGTAGCTGTAGCGGGACTCGCCGACAATGGTCTCGACACCGTCGACCTTCATTTCGGCGATGACCGCAAAACGGCTGGCCTCGCCAATATGAAGCGCCTTGTCGAGTTCCGACGGCGGCAACTCGCTCGCGGCGCCCATCAGCCGATTGTAACGTGACTGGCGCGACAGCGAGCGGAAGTAGAACAGCAGCCCGTCAGCATCTTTTGGCTCGATAAAGCGAACCGTCAGCGGCTTGCCGTCTTTCAGCCGGACAACATCGGTGTAACGGCCGAGGTTGCTCAGGACAAAGCGATGATCAGGTTCGGCCTGCATGACGCGCTCCATCGGCTTCATATGAGAGGAAAAAGCGAGTCTGATCCGGGGAGGAGGACAAGGGCGGATCAGACTCGCGTCAGGCGCTTACTCGCGCCAGAAGGGCTTGCCGGCTTCGTAGGCGAAGTCGCTCCAGCTCGCGCCGACGTCGTGAAAGTCCCTGTCGCTGAGGCGGGCCAGTTCTGCCCGGCGCTTGGAGCGCTCGGCCCAGGTGTGGAACAGGTCGGAGATCGCAGCGGCGACCGGGTGCATCGTTGAGTGATGATGATTTGTCATCAAATTGGTGGTGTAAGCAGACATCGTAGCCTCCTGAAATAAATCTGATGGTGCGAATATCGGCGCGCGACCCCCCATTGACAAACGATAGCTTGTCCCCTGTAATATGAGATAATCTCATGCGTTAGAGGCGCCGATGACCGCCAGACTTCCTTCCCTGAACGGTTTGCGCGCTTTCGAGGCCGCCGCACGGCACCTCAGCTTTACCCAGGCCGCGCAGGAGCTGAACGTCACCCAGACCGCCATCAGCCACCAGATCCGGCGGCTGGAGGAAGAACTCGGCATCCGGCTGTTCATCCGGCAAAGCCGCGCGCTGGCGCTGACGCCGCAGGCCGCCGAGTATCTGCCGGGCATCCGTGCCGCGTTTCAGGATTTGCGCACCGCCACCGACCGCCTGCTGCGTAAGGGCGACGATCGCGTGCTGACGATCAGCACCCTGACATCGCTCGCGGTGAAATGGCTGCTGCCCAGATTGTCGTCCTTTCAGGAACAGCATCCGGAGATCGACGTTCGCATCACCACCTCGACCGAACTGGTGGATTTCCGCACCAGCAATGTCGACGCGGCGATCCGGTACGGACAGGGACGATGGCCGGGGCTGGACGCCGAGTGGCTGATGGCCGAACATCTGTTTCCGGTTTGCAGCCCGAAACTCCTGACTGGCGAACGCGCGCTGCGGCGGCCGGAAGACCTGGAGCATGCCACCCTGCTGCATACGTCCAGCACCATCGACGACTGGCGCCTTTGGCTCACCGCAGCTGGCCTGCCCGCGCACCTGTCGCAAAACCGCGGGCTGACATTCGATCTGGCCTTCATGACCATTCAGGCCGCCATCGACGGTCTCGGCGTTGCCATGGGTCACACCGCCTATGTCGCGGACGACGTTGCGAATGGACGCCTGGTGGTGCCCTTCAATGTCTCCATGCCGTCGGCGGGCTACTACTTCGTGACGCCGCAAGACAGGCCGGCGACTCCGAAACTCAACCTGTTTCGGGACTGGCTGAGAACTGCAGCGAAGCAGTAACAGCCATGCCCACGAGATGGGTATGCTGACCTGTCGGCGATACTGGCGGTCATCATTGTCGTGCTGCTGGCGATCCAGCACGCATCGCTAGGCGGCTGATACGTCAAGCCGCCGAAAAACTTGTCGAGGCAGGATGGATACTTGCAGAGGTGCTTCGCAGCAGACCCACGTGTCGCTGCTTCAGCTACATACTCTCGATGTTCGGCCAACCTCGGGCTCAAGCAACAGCTTTGTGCTCTTCGCGCGCCGCTTCCCATACCTCGCGGGCCGCATCAATGTTCATGGCCGCAATCGCAACGCCGACGATCACGTCAGGCCAGACCGTTTGCCAAAGATAGGCTGTGACCAAGCCCGCCCCGATGATGGCAACATTGGCAACCGCGTCATTACGAGCGGAGAGGAAGGCCGCCCGCGTCAAGCTTCCGCTGTGAGAGCGGAACCGCGCCAGCAGGAAGGCGCAGAACAGATTGACGGACAATGCGCCAACGCCGGTGAGCGAAAGCGCGAACGGTTCGGGCGGGACCGGATATGCAAATTTACGCAAAAGCGCCCAGAGCAGCGCGAGGACCGGGACCAGAAGGATTCCGGCCATAGCCATGCCGACACGGGCGCGGGTCACAGCCGTCCAGGAAAGGGCAAAAAAGATCAGCAGATTAACCGAAGTATCTTCAAGAAAATCGACGCTGTCAGCAAAAAGCGAAACCGAGCCGATCGACAGCGCGACCGCAAACTCCACGCCGAAATAGGCAAGGTTGAGCAGGGCGACAATCAGGACAACGCGGCGGAGGGGTGCGGTCGTGGGTTCAGATTGCATGCAATCTCCTTGGACATCCGATCGTTGCACAAATCCGCAAAATAGGGTATCCCCCTATACTATGGCTCATACCTCAAAAAATCAGGCCAAGCTGCTGGCGCGCGTTCGGCGCTTAAAGGGCCAGATCGAAGCCATTGAGCGCTCCCTGGAGGCTGAAGCTCCCTGCGGCGAGGTGCTGAACCTCGTAGCCTCGGTGCGCGGCGCGGTGACCGGTCTCACAGCCGAACTGATCGAGGACCATATCCGAGAGCATGTTTCCAACCCTGACAAGGACGGCAACGCTGCTCGCGCCCAAGGCGCGGCCGAACTGATTGAAGTCGTGAGGACGTATTTAAGATGACTGATCTGCAGGCCAGACTTTCCAGCCCCCACGACCACGTTTTCCTTGGCGATAACCACGAGCGAAACGAGCGTCGCACTTGGCTGATAATTGCCATCACGGCAACGATGATGGTGGTCGAGATTACGGCAGGCTCGATTTACGGTTCCATGGCCCTTGTCGCGGATGGCTGGCACATGTCCACCCACGCGGCCGCTATGCTGATCGCCGCACTTGCTTATTTCTACGCCCGCAAGAACGCGCGAAACCCGCGCTTTACGTTCGGCACCGGAAAGCTTGGCGACCTCGCCGGCTTTGCAAGTGCCGTCGTGCTGGCACTTATTGCTTTGCTAATCGGCTGGGAAAGTCTGTTGCGCCTTTACAGCCCCGTCGCGATTGACTTTCCTCAAGCGATCACGGTTGCTGTAATCGGTCTCGGTGTAAATCTGCTTTGCGCGTGGTTACTGCGCGACGACCACGCGCACCATCATCATGGGCACGGCCATGATCACGATCATGACCATCACGCCCATGCACCAGCGAGCGACAACAATTTGCGCGCGGCGTATCTGCATGTTCTGGCGGATGCCCTGACTTCGGTTCTGGCGATTGCCGCGCTTGTGCTCGGCGCTCTCTATGGCTGGAACTGGATGGACCCGGCGATGGGAATTGTCGGCGGGCTTGTCATAGCGCGGTGGTCATGGGGCCTCATTCGCGACGCGGGCGGAGTTTTACTCGACTATCTGCCCGCCGACGAGGAATTGCCGGTAGAAATCCGTGAGGCAATTGAGGTCAATGGCGACCAGATTGCCGACCTACATGTCTGGCAGCTTGGCCCGGGCCATCATGCAGCCATCGTGTCGATTCGCTCGGCAGTTCCGAAGGAGCCGTCCGCCTATCGCGATAAGCTGGTTCATATTCACGAACTGTCGCACGTAACCATAGAGGTAGAGAAGGCCGCGTAGCAGTTGAGACGTACTTTGGCCGTGGCCTCTGTCCCACAAGGGAAAGATCGATCCATTTGTGCGTCGACTCCTTGGGCCAGGGCTTGTCGCCAATCGTCTGGATCGAATGACCATGTCCCTTCGGGAAGTACCAGAGGTCACCCGGTCCATAGTTGTTGATCTCGCCTGCTCCCGACGGGTCGAGAACCTCCGTCTGGCAGCGGCCGTCGATCACGAAGGCCCATTCTGCTGCGATCGCATGCCAGTGCAGTTCGCGAGACGCACCGGGATCGAGGAACATGTGGACGCACGCGATCCCCTTGCTGATAGGGAACTGGTGGACGGTGGCTTCTTTCGCCCAGCCGCCGGAGGTCACTTTCGGAATGTTGCCGTCGAGCGAGAAGCGGAAATCGGGAAGCGCGGCCACATCCTTCGGATCGTGATAGGTGACTTTTTCGCCCGGCGGCAGCTCGACCGCTTGCCGTGCGATGCCCCCGTCACCCGCCTTGAACTGGGATGACGCGGCTTGTGCGTTCGTAAGTGCAGACGCCGTCAAAAGACCTCCGGCGCTGGCAGCAAGGACATGGCGGCGTGACATAGGGTTCATGACATTCTCCTGTGTTCAATCGTGGGGCCGCAACTGCGGCAGCTATTCCGTCAGGAGATGATAGGCGGGTGAGCGATCAACGCCTTTGCAAGGCATGCTGTCGCTTTGTCATTCCTTGCCTCATGAATCCGCGGATGGAGCAGACGCAAAAGCCAGGTTCGAGAGCGCATCACGATTTCCCGCCGGACTTCACGACGATCTTCGACAGCAATTGGTGACAACAGCCCGGCAATTCGTGCAAAGCCGCGGCAGAAAAGACCTCACATATACGAACGACCGAACCATTCGATCGCCGGCCAATCACGCCAGGAGATAGTCGTGTCGTTCTTCCGATCCCAACACGAGTACGCTGACCGAATTCGCATCTTCACGCGCTGCATGCATAGCGACCTGATCTGTTCGATCAACGCAGTCTTGGTCGCCATCCAAATGAGGGATGTCGCCAGCTTGCTCGCCTTCGCAGCACGCATGACGAACCTTGCGGCGTCCCTGGCGATGCCGCGCCGGAACGCCACAGGGCGGGATCGATCTGCGTACATGCAGCCTCCTCTCGCTCATTCGCCAGTTTTGCTCACAGCCAGTTCTGGACCAGGAGATATCCATGACTACGAACTCGAACAATGAAGTCATCAACCACGATCGCCGCCGGCTTTTAGGGACCGCTGCAATCGGCATCGCATCCCTCAGCGCATCAAGTCTGCTTTCATCCGGAGCATCTGCCGTCGCGGCTGAAATCAATGAAGCCGTTCGCCCGTTCCGCATTGACATTCCCGAAGAGCAGATTGCCGATCTCCGGCGGCGCATCGCAGCGACACGCTGGCCCGACAGGGAGACGGTCGCTGACGATTCCCAGGGCGTGCAGCTCAAGACTGTTCAACAGCTCGCACAGTACTGGTACGCCCACCATGACTGGAGGAAGGTCGAGGCGCGGCTCAACAGCCTGCCGCAGTTCATCACTGAGATCGACGGACTCGATATTCACTTCATCCACGTTCGCTCGAAGCATTCGAATGCGCTGCCGATGATCGTCACCCATGGCTGGCCGGGCTCGATCATCGAACAGATGAAGATTATCGAACCGCTGACCAACCCGACGGCCCATGACGGGACCGCGGCGGATGCGTTCGACCTCGTCATCCCCTCGCTTCCCGGACACGGATTTTCCGGCAAGCCGACGGAGCCCGGATGGACTCCCGTTCGCATTGCGCGTGCATGGACGACCCTGATGCGGCGGCTCGGCTACAAGCAGTTCGTGGCGCAGGGTGGGGATTGGGGTAATGCCGTCTCGGAAACGATGGCATTGCAGGAGCCGGTAGGGCTGATCGGCATTCACACCAACATGCCGGCGACAGTTCCGCCCGAGGTTTCGAGAGCCCTGTCGTTCAACCAGGCGCCGCCTGCCGGTCTTACCGGCGAGGAGAAACAGGCATGGGATCAACTCGACGTCTTCTACAAGAAGGGGTTGGGTTACGCCATCGAGATGTCGAATCGTCCGCAGACCCTCTACGGGCTGGCCGATTCGCCTGTCGGGCTCGCAGCCTGGATGCTCGATCATGACGCCCGCAGCGAGGAGATGATTACCCGCGTCTTCAACGGACAGAAGGAAGGACTCTCGCGCGACGATGTTCTCGACAACATCACCCTCTACTGGCTCACCAACACCGCTGTCTCATCAGCCCGCCTCTACTGGGACACGCATCAGGTCTCGACCGCCGGCTTCTTCGATATCAGAGGCGTCAAGATTCCCGTCGCAGTCAGCGCATTCCCGGACGAGATCTACACCGCGCCCCATAGCTGGGCCAAGGACGCCTATTCCAGGCTCATTCACTACAACAGGATGAGCAAGGGCGGCCACTTCGCCGCGTGGGAGCAACCCGAACTCTTTGTCGACGAAATGCGTACGTCGTTCCGTTCGCTCCGAAACGCTTCGTAGTTCAACCGGCGGCGCGAGCGAATGCCGCGCCGCCATTTCACACATGTTCCATCATGAACCGGATTTCGGCATTCTGCGCCCGACATGCAGCGCTCGCTTTCGCGCTGAGGACATTTGCGGCAGCAATGCTGGCATTCTCCCTCGCGCTTCTGCTGGAAATGCCGCGTCCCTACTGGGCGATGGCTTCCGTCTACATCACATCAAGCCAGCTCATCGGAGCGACGTGGTCCAAGGCCGTCTATCGCATGCTTGGAACACTGATAGGAGCTGCGGGGACGATCTTGCTGATTCCGAACCTCGTGAATGCCCCCGAACTGCTCAGCATAGCTATCGCGCTCTGGGTCGGCGTCTTCCTCTACCTGTCGCTGATCGACGGAACGCCGCGCAGCTACGTCTTCATGCTGGCGGGCTACACGGTCGCGCTCCTTGGATTTCCGATCCTTTCCACACCGCAACTGACATTCGATATCGTGTCCGCCCGCGTGCAGGAAATCCTGCTTGGCATCGCCTGCGCCAGCGTTTTCTCGATCCTTGTGCTGCCCCGGACCGTCGCCGCCACGATTGCAGCGAAGGCGGACGCATGGCTCGACGGCGCACGCCGGCTCGCCATCGATACGCTGACTCGCCGCGACAACAATCAGGAGCGCGACAGCCAGCGGATGCAGCTCGCGGCAGCCGCCTCGGAAATCGACCAGCTCAGCCGGCACCTCGGCTACGAGGTTTCCACATCCGCAAACATCGCGCGGGGCTTGCAACGGCTTCAGCAACATATGCTGTGGCTTCTTCCTCTGCTGGCGGCCATCGAGGATCGTCAGACAGGAATCGCCTCACATGCGGAAGCCTCCGCGCGCATGGCTGCGCTCAGCGCGAGAGTCGCGAACTGGCTCGCCCACAGCGGTCAGGCAGGACAGGAAGCAACGCAATTGCGCAGCTCGCTTGGCGAGGAGCTTTCGCAACTCGATGCGGACGCCACATGGGTCAACGCCATGACAGCCGCATATGCTCTACGGCTGCGTAATCTCATTGAAATCACGCTGGATTGCCAGCTCCTGCGCAACGCGATTGCCGACGGCAGCGATCCGGACCTCCTGCCGCTCGCCTTCATTCCCGACACATGGACCGCTTCCATCCAGCACCGCGACTACCGGCTTGCGCTGTGGAGCGCGGCCACGGCCGCGTTTTCGATCCTTGCCTGTTGCACGTTCTGGATCGCCACGGGCTGGGTCGACGGAGAATCAGCCGCGATATTCGCGGCCGTCGTCGGCAGCCTGTTTGCCGGCGTGGACGATCCGCTTCCGACATACCGCAACTTCTACAAGATCATCCTGCTGGTCATTGCAGTCAACGGAATCTACATGTTCGGCATATTGCCGCGGATCACAACTCTCGAGATGCTGATCGCCGCGCTGATGCCGGCATTCGTGCTGTTCGGCTGGATGTCGGCACGCCCGGCCACTGCACGCGCCGGCACCTTTCTTGCCATCTTCACCTCGGTACAACTGGCGCTGAATTCATCTTACACCGGCGATTTCGCGTCCTTTGCCAACGGCAGCGTATCGCTCTTTTTTGGCGTCGTGCTCACCGCCATTGTCAGCGGAATTGTCCGTCTGTCCGTTTCGGAGTGGGTGGCGGAACGCCTGCTCTCCAGCAACTGGAAGACGCTGGCCACGGTCACCCAGGGCTGGACGTGGCAGCAAAGCGTGGCCATCGCCAGCCTTATGCAGCACCGCCTGACCCTGCTGGCCGCGCGGATCACAGTGGTTCCTGCCGAGGCAAGGAGCAACGCCGCCCATCTTCGTCAGCTTCGCACCGCCTTGAACATCATTGATCTGCGGCGAGCGAATCCCGAACTGTCATACCACGCAAGGCGAATGATCGATGCCCTCCTCGATCGCCTCGGATCGGTTTTCCGAACTCAAACAGCCGGGCGGCTTTCGAGTGAACTGGTTGGTCCGCTCGATGACGCGATTGCGATCACGTTGCAGGAAGTCGCGAGTCCGGCGCGCAATGAAGCGCTCATCGCTCTCACAGGCATGCGTTTCGGACTATTTCACGAAACGCCGGAGTATGAGCCGCATGAACCTCAAGAGATGAGATTGATCGCATGAAATACGAACTTGATCTCTTCGGCGTCGTCATTCCCAGCCTGCTGTTCTGGGGTGTGGTTGCAGGCGCGCTCACACGCATCGCCAGCAAGTTGCTGATGCGCGCCGGAGTCTACAGAGCGGTCTGGCATCCGGCGCTGTTCGATTTCGCACTCTATGTCTGCATGGTCACCGGCCTTGTGTTCGTTTCCAAGGAGTTTCTGTCATGAGCATCTTTATGCATCTGCTGCGCCGCTTCACTCTGACCGGGGCGATGATGGCTCTCGCGCTCTGGTCCGGCTACAAACTGTGGGACTACTATTTCGACGCGCCCTGGACCCGCGACGGTCACGTTCGCGCCGATGTCGTGCCCATTGCTCCCGATGTCTCCGGCTTCGTCACTGATGTCCTCGTCAAGGACAATCAAAAGGTCCGGCGGGGCGATGTGCTCTTCCGGATAGATCGGGCGCGCTATGCCATTGCGCAGGCCCAGGCGGTAGCCGTGCTGGAAGGCAGGCGCGCAATGCTCGAACAGGCCAATGCCGACCTGAAGCGCTACAGCGCCCTCACTCCCGACGTCGCCGTCACCAAGCAGAAGCTGGATCAGGTCGTTGCCACCCAGGGTTTTGCGAAGGCAGCCTACGACCAGGCCGTCGCGGACCTCAGCCTTGCCAAGCTGAACCTTGAGCGCAGCGAGGTGCGGGCCTCCGTCAATGGCGTCGTCACCAACATGGAGCTGAGACCGGGGACCTATCTCGCTTCCGGAAAAGGCGTGATGGCGCTGCTCGATTCGGACACGCTTCGCGTCGAAGGCTATTTTGAGGAAACCAAGCTGGCGCGTATCCGTGCAGGCGACGCTGCCAATGTGCGGCTGATGGGCAGTGACCATACGCTGCGCGGAAGCGTGGAAAGCGTAGCGGCGGGTATCGAGGATCGGGATCGGAGTGCGGGAAGCAGCCTCCTTGCCAATGTCAATCCGACATTCAACTGGGTGCGGCTGGCGCAACGAGTTCCGGTTCGGATCGCGCTCGACGACGCCGCGCGCAGCGAACTTGTTTCCGGAGCGACAGCGACAGTGGAAGTACTCGGATCGAACACCGGCGGCTTGAAGCCCGTCAAGGTTCGCGACGAACGATGCGAACCTCATTCGGGTCACAGCCGGATCGTCCCCGTGCGGCTGGATCAGGTCATGAGCACCTACCAGGAGCGCTAACCCAACGGAACGTCAAACAGTTCATTTCGTCCTGCACACAGGACATGTGTACAGCCGCATCGCATCAGAGACGTAAAGGAAATCAGCCATGACACGCACAGTTGCAGATCAGTTCGCCGAAACGCTTGCCGCAGCAGGGGTCAAGCGCATCTACGGCATTGTCGGCGACAGTCTGAACGGCCTCACCGATTCGATTCGCCGCCAGGGAAAGATCGAGTGGATTCACGTCCGGCATGAAGAGGTTGCGGCCTTCGCCGCCGGCGCGGAGGCCCATCTGACCGGAGAAATCGCTGTCTGCGCCGGAAGCTGCGGACCGGGCAACCTCCATCTCATCAACGGCCTGTTCGATTGCCATCGCTCTCGCGTGCCGGTGCTGGCGATCGCCGCGCACATTCCGTCCGCGGAGATCGGTGCATCCTATTTTCAGGAGACCCATCCCGAGTCCCTGTTCAAGGAATGCAGCCATTATTGCGAGCTGGTCTCCGGCGCCAATCAGATGCCGCGCACGCTCGAAGTCGCGATCCGCGAGGCGGTCGGCAAGCGCGGCGTTTCGGTTGTAGTGATTCCGGGCGACGTCGCGCTGCAGCCCGCCACCGACGTGCCGCTGTCCAAGGCCGCAGCACTTCGCCCGCCGCAGCCGTTGACGGTGCCGCCGGCCGCCGATCTCGATCGTCTGGCGACCATGCTGAATGACGGCGCGCGGGTGACAATTCTCGGCGGCTCCGGTTGCGCCGGGGCACATGAAGAATTGCTGGCGGTTGCCGAAAGGCTGCAGGCGCCTGTCGTCCACGCCCTGCGCGGAAAGGAGCATATCGAATGGGATAATCCATACGATGTCGGCATGACCGGCCTGATCGGCTTTTCGTCGGGCTACTATGCCATCCGCGACTGCGACGTCCTTCTCATGCTCGGCACGGACTTTCCATACCGGCAGTTCTATCCGGAAGGAAACAACGTTCAGATCGCGCAGGTTGACATTCGCCCCGAGAATCTCGGCCGCCGCGCGGCGGTCGACCTTCCTGTGGCGGGCGACATCCGCACGACCCTGCAAGCCTTGCTGCCGCGTCTCGAGCAGAAATCGGACCAACACCATCTCAAACAGGCTCAAAAGCACTACGCCAAGTCGCGTCGGCAGCTTGATGAACTGGCCGAGGTGAAATCGGGAAGACGACCGATCCATCCGCAGCAGATTGCAAAGGCCATCAGCGACCATGCAACGGAAGATGCAATTTTCACTTGCGATGTCGGCCTGCCGACCGTATGGGCGGCTCGCTATCTGACAATGAATGGCAAGCGACGGCTGCTCGGCTCGTTCTGGCATGGCTCGATGGCCAACGCCATGGCGCAGGCCATCGGCGCGCAAGCTGCATTTTCCGGCCGACAGGTGATCTCGCTGTCCGGCGACGGCGGCTTCTCCATGCTGATGGGTGATTTCCTGACCCTCGCGCAGCTCGGATTGCCGGTGAAGGTTGTGGTCTTCAACAACAGCGCGCTCGGCTTCATTGAACTGGAGCAAAAGTCGACCGGTTTCCTGAATTTCGGAACCGATTTCAAGAATCCGAATTTCGCCGTCATGGCTGAAGCGGTCGGCATACGCGGCATTCGCCTCGAAGATCCATCGGAGGTCGAACAGGGTATCGCCGAAGCGCTCGCATATGATGGGCCTGTTCTGATCGATGCCGTGGTCAGCCGGACTGAACTCGCCATGCCGCCCTCCATTACGATCGAAATGGCAAAAGGGTTCTCGCTATACATGGCCAAGGCGATCATCAGCGGGCGCGCCGACGAAGTCATCGACCTCGCCAAGACAAATCTGTGGCGCTGAGAATTTGATCTATGGGTCGCGAGGCCGCGAAGCGAAGCGCGGCGAATTTAAGTCGCCGCCAGCTACAGTGACGTGATGGACGCCGGCAGTTGCTCTCCTGCCGGCGATTTCAATAGCTCGCTTCAAATAAAGAACCCGCCCAGCTGGGAGCTGAGCGGGCCAAGTCTAGGGAGGGACGCCAGTTGGGGACTGGCGAGAGCTAAAATATCCGGTCTGTTGCTTCTGCCAAGTGCGGGGCGACGTAGTGAGCAATTTGTGCAAACGAACCCGGCACCTGAGCAAGCAATGACAATGACCGTTATCGGCATCTCAATTTCCAAACAACTCGGCGCGCAAGTATTGCGTGAGACAACGATCATTCGGTCGAGTCGAAATCGCTCTCGCCGGCGTTCAGCATCGACGCCAATGTGCCAAGCCCTGCATCGAGTTGATCCATTGTCGGAGACGCCAGCGCGAGCCTGACCGCGTTGGGCGCATGGCCAGGCGTCGCTGCGAAAGTCGTCGATGGCGTCAGCGCGATGTCGCGCCTTGCTGCGGCGGTGACCAGTGTTTGCGAGCGCCAGTGCGAAGGCAGCGTCAGCCAGAGGTGATAGCAATTCTCATTCGTCTGGATTTCAAAATCTGAAAGACGATCGGCCGCCAGCTTCTGGCGTGCGCGCGCATCGAGACGTTTCAGCCTTATCAGTTCGGCGACGGTGCCATCGCCCATCAGCCGCTGCGCGGCGGCAAACGCAAAACCCGAGGCGATCCACCCGCCTGAACGCACCGAAGCCATGATGCTTTCGCGCAGCCGTGGCGGCGAAACGATGAAGCCCAGGGTCAGGCCCGGCGCGACTTTCTTGGACAGACTGTCGATGACAATGCAGGTTTCAGGCGCCAGCACCGCGAGCGGCGGCTGTCTGTCGAGAAAGCCATATACATTGTCCTCGATCACCGGAAGATTGAGCTTCTGCACAACGCGCAAAAGCTCCGCGCGGCGGGCTTGCGGCATTGTGATGCCTAGCGGATTCTGAACCGCCGGCTGAACGTAAATGGCGGAGAGATTGTTTTCGCGGTGCGCCTTCTGCACCGCGTCCGGACGCACACCGCTTTCATCCATCGCCAGCGGCACCAGAGAAATGCCGAGCCGTGCGGCAATGCCCTTGATGAAGGGATAGGTCAGCGCCTCGACGCCGCAGCGGCTGCCGGTGGGCACAATCGCGGCAAGTGCAGCGGCAATGCTTTGCCGCCCGTTGCCGGTGAAGACGAGTTGATCGGGCGAGGGCGACCATCCGCCTTGCGCCAGATGGGCAGCGGCGATGCGCCGGATCGCCGGTGATCCGCTGCTGGTGCCTTGTCCCAAAGCCGCGTCGAGCGCCACGGGCTTTTCCAGCCCGTCCAGGCTTTTCGCGATCATCGCCGTCTGGCCGGGAAGCAGCGGATAATTGAACTCGAGATCGATCCGGATGCCGCGCGGCTCGTTCTGGGTGGATGCGCCGCGCCTGGCCGAGATGAAGGTGCCCCTGCCCACCTCGCCCACCACAAGACCACGGCGCAACAGTTCGGTGTAAACGCGGCTCGCGGTCGATACGGCGATCTTGCGCTCATAGGCAAAGTTGCGCTGGGGGGGGAGACGGTCGCCCGGCTTGAGGACGCCCTCGGCAATTTCGGCTGCGATCGCATCAGCCAGCTTCAGATATTCCGACTTCGACATTATTGCACCGAGATCAATTTTAATATTGCACCGATACATATATCAGAACATTGTATCTCCATCAATTCGATTGTCCTGATCCGCAAAGGCCGCAGCGGCACGCTTCCTGAGCGTTTCGCCGAGGGATTTGCTTTGCCTCGCAAGCAAGAGAGCCGAGGCACCGTCCGATCGCTACCACGGAGCAATGCCATGGAACTGACAGTTGTCACGATCTTGGTCGCCTTCGCCGGCGTGTTCCTGATCGCCTTCATGCGCGGCGCATTCGGCGGCGGCTTCGCCATCATCGGCATCCCGCTGCTGTCGCTGGTCATGGACCCGGTCACCGCCGGCGGCCTGCTCGCGCCGCTCTTTATCGCGATGGATCTCTATGCACTGCGCTACTGGAAGCCTTCGACCTGGTCGAAGCCGGATCTGGTGGTCCTCGTGCCGGCGCTCGTGATCGGGATCGGATGTGGCTATCTGCTGTTTCGCGTGCTCGACCATCGTGCCATCGCAATCATGATGGCCATCATTACGCTGGCCTTCGTCGCTCTCTGGCTACTGCGGGGCGCGGACGTGACAACGCAGCCGCGGTCGACACCAAAGGCGATCGCGGCCGGCTTTACATCCGGAATCACAACCATGGTGGCCCATTCGGGCGGACCGCCGCTTGCGATGTATCTGCTCCCGCTCGGCCTCAGCAAGGCCATCTACGCAGGCACTACAAGCATGTTCTTCACTGTCGGCAACGCGATCAAGGCGGTGCCGTGGCTGCTGATCGTGAAGCCGACGGAGAACGTCTGGATCCTGATGGGAATCTGCCTGTTTGCGATTCCACCAGGCATCTGGGTCGGATGGCGGCTACATGGTGCGCTGGATCAGCGGCAGATTTACCGGGCCTGCTATGGATTACTGACAGTGACGGCGATGAAGCTGCTGTGGGACGGCGTGTCGGGTTATCTCGTGTGATGCTCTCGTGTCCTGCTCGCGTCTCATGTGCGCCTGCGCCGCGAAACCGGTCACGCGGCGCCAAGGAGTTTGCGGCGAGTGCCGTTGATCTGTTGTGACATGCTCATTTCCCCCGGTTTCGCGGTCCGGCACTTTACCCGATCCGGCAAGGATCGTCTCAGATGTATGAACGATTGTCAGCGGCAGCTTTGCTGCGGTTGCCAAAGTCTTTTCATTCATTGCTGCTCATGCGACGCTCCCTTCCAACCCGGTGGACGATCTAGGAATTGGTATGGCGAAACGGGCCAAAAACAAGGCGTTCTCACAGAGAAAACAGCTCACCAACGCTGCAGGATCGAAGCCTTTGTCTTTGCGCGGACGGGCTGCTGAAGTCGCATTGATTGATCAGTTGCTCGATAGGATCGACGACGGCGGATCGACCCTGGTGTTCAGCGGAGCACCGGGGATCGGAAAATCCGCACTGCTTGAAGAAGCCAAAAGCCGGGCCCGGCAGCGAGACATTACCGTTCTGACGATGACGGGCGTGCTCGCGGAAGTTCATCTGCCGTTCGCCGGTCTCGAGCAGGCCCTGCGCCCGCTAATGAAGCAAACGAAATCTCTGGCCCCTCATCAACGATCCGCGTTGCTCAATGCGTTTGGAATGAGAGACGATGCCACCTCGCCCGACATCTGGTTGGTGGCGCTTGCGACCCTCACGCTCCTGACCGGCGGCGCGACCAAAGAGAGATTCCTGCTCGTCGCTGACGACGCTCAATGGCTGGATCAGGCGACGCGCGAGGTGCTGTCCTTCGTGTCGAGGAGATTGAGTTCGGATTCCATAGTCCTGTTGCTGGCCGCGCGCGAGGGCTGCGATGTTTCATTCGGGGACATCGGCGCGTTACACCATGTGATTTCTGCGCTTGACCACGCCGATGCCGCCGACTTGCTGGAAGCCAAGGCACCCGGCCTCTCCGACGATCTGCGCAGCCGGTTCTTGAGGGAAGCGGCGGGCAATCCGTTGGCCCTGGTGGAATTGCCGCGCGGGTTTCGAGCCGACAATGATCACGATATCCCCTGGCTTCCGCTGACCGAGAGGCTCGAGCGCAGCTTCTCGAGCCGACTGTCCGAGCTTCCTGACGTGACCCGGACGCTCCTGCAGATTGCCGCCGAGAACGACGGAATCTCGCTGCATGAAATCATGCACGCCTGTGGAGTCCTGCTCGCGCGCGACGTCGATATTGCTGATCTCTCTCCCGCAGTCTCCGCCAAACTGATCGACTTCGATGGCGTCGAGGTGCGGTTCCAGCACCCTCTTGTCAGGTCCGCTATCCACCAGGTCACCGACCATGCAACCCGCCAGCGTGTTCACGCGGCACTCGCGGCTGTCATCGAGGATCAGGACCGGCAGCTTTGGCATCGTGCTGCCGCGACGATCGGCCCGGACGACGAACTCGCCGCTGAATATGATCAGATGGCGGAGCGCGCCCAGCGGCGCCGAGCCGTTTCTACCGCGATCCAGACGCTGCAAATCGCGGCGAAGTTGAGCAGCACGGCCGGGGCGCGAAGGGAGCGTCTTCTGCAGGCTGCCGAGCTGGCAGCCGATATCGGCCAGCCTGATTTGCTTGAGCAGCTTCTGCGCGGGGCCGAGGTTGACGAGTCGGATAAACTCGGCGCCGTGCGCGTTGCCTGGTGCCGCGAATTGAGCCAGACGTCGTTGGCCTGCGACTTGGGAAAAATCCTGCTTCTGGTGGATATCGCCGATCAGGCACATGTTTTGGGCGCAAAGGATCTGGCAATCAATCTTCTGTGGCGTGCTGCGCAACGCTGTTGGTGGAGCAACGCAGATGCCGATGTCTGCGCAAGAATCCTTGCTGCTGCGGACAGGTTGGGATTGCCGGACCTCGATCCGCGCTACATCGCAATCGCCGCCTACGCCGAGCCGCTGCGGCAGGGAAGCAATGTCTACGCAAAACTGGCATCGGTTTCGCACAAGGGGGCGGGCGATCCCTATGTCGCCCGCATTCTGGGAAGCACGGCCAATGTAATCGGCGCGTTCGATCTTGGCGGGAGCCTGCTGGCGGCGGCCAGTGAGGAGCTTCGCAAACAAGGGCGGATCAGCGACCTCGCGCGCGTCCTGTTCGCCCAGGCATGGGCCGAAATGGAAACCGGCGACTGGGTCGGCGCAATGAGAGAGGCTGAGGAATCGGTTCGCTTTGCAGAAGAGACCGGCAGTCCGTTGTGGGCGGCGGCGGCGATAGTCGTAAAGGCGAAGGTCGCGGGTATGCAGGGCAATCTGGAGCAATCCGAAGCCTATGCGACTGACGCGGAGCGCCTGGCCTTGTCGATCGGCGCCAGCTTTCTCCTGGCGATGCTGCAACTGGCGCGAGGCGTCGCTGCCATCGGCGCCGGCCGGCATGCGGAGGCGTTCGAGCATCTGCGGCGGATGTTCACGCCGGCCGATCCGGCCTTTAGCACCGGCCTGCAGTTTTTTGCGCTGGCTGATTTCGTGGAAGCGGCTGTCAACTCCAATCAATCGCAGATTGCCCGTGACGTTATCAGCGAGATCGAACGCGTCTCTGCCCCGGGACCCGTGCCATGGCTCGAAACGATGCTGTGTTACGCCAAAGCGCTGCTCGCGGCGAACGAGGACGCGGAGCAATCGTTCCTGAAGGGCCTCGGACCGGCGGCAAAGAACTGGCCATTCTTGCGGGCCCGCATTCTGCTCGGTTACGGCGCCTGGCTGCGCCGACAGCGCAGGTCCGTCGGTGCCCGTGCTCCGCTTCGCGAGGCACGCGATATCTTCGACGCGCTCGGCGCCTTGCCCTGGGGAGCACGCGCGCGAGAAGAACTGAGAGCATCCGGCGAAGCAAGCCTGCGCCGGTCAGAGCAGATTTGGGAAAACCTCACGCCGCAAGAGCTGCATATCGCCCAGCTCGCCGCTCAGGGGCTTTCGAACAAGATGATCGGGGCCAGACTTTATCTGTCTCACCGGACCATTGGTTATCATCTGCTGCGGGTCTTCTCGAAGACCGGAATCTCTTCCAGATCGGGCCTGGCATCCATCCTCTCGACAGCCGGTAACGCGGTATCCTGACCTGCCGGTCACCGGACTGGTCATTTGACGGATGCCGCGCAATCGCCCGGCCCTCTACCTTCTGCATGCAAAGGCAAATTCGCTAGCACCGGCAGGAGGCTACTTTGGAAGCAAAGCAGACGCATTCAACGGCTGTTGGCCACCACGACGAGAACGAATCCCAATGGCACGAGACGCAAGCCGATACCAAAGTATATGCCGGTGTCGGCGGCCACGGATCGCCGGTCACACGCCAAACCGGCAATCTCTCAATCGAGCTCCTGACCGAGCGCATCGCGGCAAGATTGTCACAATCCGGTTTCGATAAGGCAGCTCGCCAGCCGGCCGTTTCCTTCTCAAGCGAAGGGCTCGATCGCCGCAGGTTGATCCGGGTGCTTGACCACATCGAGACGAACCTTGAAAACGACATCGACCTCGACGACCTGGCTTCGGTCGCCTGTCTCAGCCGGTTTCACTTCTCCCGGAGATTCAAGCAGGCCCTTGGCTGCTCGCCGGTTCGCTATCTCGGCATGCGGCGCTTCGAGCGGGCCAAGGCCTGGTTGAGCCAGGGTGAGCGTTCTCTGGTTGATATTGCACTGACCTTGGGTTTCTCCAGTCAGGCCAATTTTATACGCGCCTTCAAGCGCGCGACAGGGATGGCTCCTGGCAAGTATCGTCAGCAGTGCGGCTGGCAGAAAACACTGCTCATTCCGGGCGGATTTCAAGCAATCCAATGACCCTTGAGCAGCAGGTGTACGTCGCACGCTTGTCAGGCCATCTCACACGCAGGCCTTCACCTTCGATTGCCAGAACTGTTGCAGGGCATGGCGGCAACCTGCTCGCAGGATGCCGGCTGCAAACATCGCAGCATCCCTACGCAACAACCGACAACGGCTCGGCAACGCCGGCAAAGCCAACGACGTTCCCGCGGTCTATGACCCAAATCAGAGTCATTCCGCATTGTCAGGTCTGGTTGTGATGCCGCTACGTCAATACTTCTGTGGTGTGGGAGGCATTCTTCTCGCCGCGCTGCTTGCTGCCAACATCGGCCTTTCGGCGTCATCCGCGCAGTTGCGCGCTGAAGTTCCCCTCAATGAGATCTTCAATCTCCAAATTCACTCCAGTCACAAATGGCCAGACAAGGTCATTCTTGTCGTCGCAGAACATCAACCGCTGCCAGTTGCCGAGACTCGTCGCAAGCAACACGCGACATCAACATGGCTATCCATTCAGAACAGCCAAACACCACGCGATGCATTCGCAGCACTGAACGATCCAAGCGCAGACGCGCCCGCTGACTACATTGCTGCGCAATAGCGCGGCATCTGTTGGGGTGCGGATTCCGATTACGCGGTTTGAAGGCAAGCGCAAGATAAGCGAGAATCGCTCAGAGGCTGATCGCGCCGGTGTTGCAGCGGGCCTCTCCGCAAACTGCAAGATCGGGAGGTTGCTTCGCTTGTTCTCAACCGGACATGATATGGCGCTTCTTTCAGCCAGGTGAACATTCGCAGACAAGCGGTATAACCAACCAACCGGCTCGAGGTCAGCGTTGAAGCCTGTCTGTTGAGATTGCCCATCAATGGCGAAGGGCGAAAGCACAACCGCCGATTTTACCGCACCCCAGCCCATACGCGGCGCGCCCAAAATCCCCCGAGTCATACTGGAAGGGTTCGGTATGCTGCATCTATTTGGTTTGATTGATAAATGGCGCGCCCGAAGAGATTCGAACTCCTGACCCCCAGATTCGTAGTCTGGTGCTCTATCCAGCTGAGCTACGGGCGCGCATTTCGCGGACTTGAGAGAGGCCGGAGGCCGGGCCGCGAAAGAGCGCCATAGCTACCGGCTCCGGGAAAGCTTTGCAAGATCGATAAGGCATGGATTTCGAGCCAAAACGGCAGTTTTTCAGGCCCGGGCCCGTGCATCTCGCAGACTGCGCAACTCCACGGCCCGATCCGGAATCGTGATTCGGAACGTGGCGCCGATGGTGCCGTCCACCAGATTGAGTTCGCCGCCATGCGCCCGGATCAATTCGGCCGCGATCGCCAGCCCGAGCCCGGTGCCGCCGTCCCGCGACGAGCCCTGAAACGCCTCGAACAGATGCGCCTTGGCCTTCTCCGGAATGCCGGGGCCGGTGTCCGAGATTTCAAGGATCGTCACCGCGCCCTCGCGCCGCCCGGTGAAGCGGATTTGCCGCGCAATTCCAAGATCGGATTTCTCGCTTTCCAGCGCCTGCGCGGCGTTGCGGACCAGATTGAGCAGCACCCGGAACAACTGGTCCGGATCGGCATCGACGGTCAGGCCACGTTCGATGGCGTTGATCCATTCGATCGACGTGTCGGAGCCGACCCCCGCTGATTCGCGGACCTCCCTCACCACCGGCTCGACCTGCACCATGCGGCGATCCGGCGGCGCTTCCTGCGCCTTGCCGTAGGACAATGTGGACTGACAGAACGCGATGGCGCGTTCCAGCGAGCGCATCAGCTTCGGAGCGAACCGCTGCACGCGCGGATCCGGCACGCTGGCGAGCTGGTCCGACAGCAATTGCGACGACGCCAGCAGGTTGCGCAGGTCGTGGTTGATCTTCGATACCGCAAGGCCGAGCGCCGCGAGATGGCTCTTCTGGTGCAGCATCGACACAAGGTCGCGCTGCATGTCCGACAGTTCGCGCTCCGCGAGGCCGATCTCGTCGGTGCGTTTCGACGGTTCGATAATGCGCGCGGTGCTTTCCGGATTTTCGTGAAACGCCACGAGATTTGCGGTAACCCGCCGCATCGGCCGCACGAACAGATGATGCAGGGCGTAGTAGATCAGGCCCGCGGTGATGCTGGTCATCACCAGCGACAGCAGCAGCACGTTGCGTGAAAAGCGGAACATCGCATCCCGCAGCGGCTTCTCGTCCACGACAACTTCGATGAACTGTCCGCTGCCGGGCGCGGGACCGATGACGCGCATCACCTCGTCGCCGCTGTCGAGCATGACCTGAAATGCATCGACGATCGCCGACCATGCACTCGTGTCGCGCATGTCGATGTCGTGGTCGATCTTGGCCGGCATATCGGCCGCCGCCAGGAGCCGCCGCTGCGATCCGCTTTTGATGGCTACTGCGCGCGCCCCGATGCTGGCGAGAATCTGCCGCGCCAGCGCATCGGGAACCATGCCGCTCGGGGCGGCGTCCAGCACCAGCGCGGCGGTGCTTGCCGCAGCCAGCCGGTCGTTCAGGCGGTTCACCCGGAAATTGGCGATGGACGGCACGTAGATCAGGATTTCAACGATCAGGATCAGCGGAATCGTCAGCAGCAACAGCTTTCCCGACAGCCCGAACCGCAGTCCGGGCCGGAGCTTTGTCAACGTCCGATCAGGTTCCTGGCCGGATACCGCCATTGAGTGATCGCCTGCCCATTTTTCATGATTTGCCGCCACAGGATGCGCCTGCCGACGGCCCGGGTCAAACCCCCGGAACTGTTATGGTTTAAGCCTCTGGCCGCGCTCCACAACCTGAGCGCGGTATAAAACCCCAAGATTGACGAAAACAGACCGCTCCCGTATAAGCCGCGCCAACTGTCCTCGATGGCCCGGCTTGACCGGGCCGGTTCATTTTGGACCGAAATTGGTCCACTTCAGGGCCGGCATCGCAGGATTTCATCTCATTATCGGCGAATTGCCTCCGACAAGCGGTCGGACGAGCATTTCGGTAGCGGAGAACGACCGTGAAGCGGACTTATCAACCCAGCAAACTGGTGCGCAAGCGCCGTCACGGCTTCCGTGCCCGTCTCGCGACCGCCGGCGGCCGCAAGGTTCTCGCCGCCCGTCGTGCCCGCGGCCGCAAGCGTCTGAGCGCCTGACCGACCTTACCCCGGGACCTTTCCCATGCGCCGGTTGAAATCATGGACCGGTTGAAGCAGCGCGCGGATTTCATCGCCGCGGCCAGCGGACCGCGCATGGCCAGCCCGGCCTTTGTGGTGCAAACGCGCCGCCGCGACGACAACGGCCCGGTCCGTGTCGGATTTACCGTTACCAAAAAAGTCGGCACCGCCACGGAACGCAACCGCGTCCGCCGCAGACTTCGCGAACTGGTGAAGCGGCTGGATGTCATATCCATGCGACCCCACCATGATTATGTGATAGTGGGCCGTCGAGCCGCGCTGGACCGCGGCTTTGAAACCATGTTCAACGATCTGCGCTCGGCGCTCAGCCGCCTCGAGCGCCAGACGCCCAAGCCGCCAGCGACCTGAAGCCACACACAGTCCTTTCCCGAACACGCCCGAGCGCATGACGAGACCTGAACGATGATCGAAAATCGCAATACCATCCTCGCCGTGATCCTGTCGGGCCTTGTGCTGATCGCATGGCAATATTTCTACAACATTCCGACCATGGAAAAGCAGCGCGCCGCGCAGCAGGCCGAGCTCGCGCAGAAGCAGGCCGCCAATCCGGCGACGCCCGCAACGACCACACCGGGTGCGAACCAGCCCACGCCCGCCGCTCCCGGCCAGCAGGCCGGCGCGCCGGCGACAGCCGCGCCAGTCCAGAGCCGCACCACTGCGATCGCCGCCGGACCTCGCGTGAAGATCGATACGCCCAGCATCAGCGGCAGCATCGCGCTGACCGGCGGGCGCATCGACGACGTCGCTCTGGTGAAATATCGCGAGACCGTCGATCCGAAATCGCCAGCCATTGAACTGTTCTCGCCGTCGGGCACCAAGGAGCCCTTCTACGCCGAGTTCGGTTTCGTGCCGGCCGCAGGCGCGACAACGAAGATGCCGGACAAGGACACCGTCTGGAAACAGGAAGGCGCAGGTTCGCTGACGCCGACCACTCCGGTCACGCTGACCTGGAACAACGGCCAGGGCCTGACCTTCAAGCGCACCATCTCGATCGACGACAAGTATCTGTTCACGATCAAGGACGACGTCTCCAACGTCGGCGACGCGCCGGTCACACTGTATCCGTTCGGCCTGATCTCGCGTCACGGCACGCCGCACGTCTCCGGCTACTACATCCTGCACGAAGGCCTGATCGGCGTTCTCGGCGATCAGGGCCTGCAGGAGTATGGCTACAAGAAAATGGACGACACCAAAGCGGTGGAGTTCAAGGTGACCAACGCCTGGATGGGCATCACCGACAAGTACTGGGCTGCGACGCTGCTGCCGAGCCCGAAGGCCAACGTGCAGGCGCGCTTCTCGTCCAACCTCGTCGGCACGCTGCGCACCTACCAGACCGACTACCTGCTCGATCCGATGACGATTGCGATCGGCGGCACCGCCAGCACGGCGACCAGCCTGTTCGCCGGTGCCAAGGAAAGCGCCACCGTCGACGCCTACGACAAACAGCTCGGCCTCAACAAGTTCGACCGCCTGATCGACTGGGGCTGGTTCTACTTCATCACCAAGCCGATGTTCTGGGCCATCGACTGGTTCTTCCACATTTTCGGCAACTTCGGTGTCGCCATCCTCGCGGTGACGGTGCTGGTCAAGCTGATCTTCTTCCCGCTCGCCAACAAGTCCTATGCGTCGATGGCGAAGATGAAGGCCGTGCAGCCGCAGCTTGCCGCGCTGAAGGACAAGTATCCCGACGACAAGATGAAGCAGCAGCAGGAGATGATGGAGATCTACAAGAAGGAGAAGATCAACCCGATCGCGGGCTGTCTTCCGATTCTGATCCAGATCCCGGTGTTCTTCTCGCTCTACAAGGTTCTGTTCGTCACCATCGAAATGCGGCACGCGCCGTTCTTCGGATGGATCAAGGACCTTTCCGCGCCCGATCCGACCAACCTGTTCAACCTGTTCGGTCTGTTCGCGTTCGATCCGACCCAGCTTCCGGTTCTCGGCTATTACCTGCATCTCGGCATCTGGCCGATCATCATGGGCATCACGATGTGGTTCCAGATGAAGCTGAACCCGACGCCGCCCGATCCGACGCAGAAGATGATCTTCGACTGGATGCCGCTGATCTTCACCTTCATGCTTGCGGGCTTCCCGGCCGGTCTCGTGATCTACTGGGCCTGGAACAACCTGCTGTCGGTGCTGCAGCAGAGCTACATCATGAAGAAGAACGGCGCGAAGATCGAATTGTTCGACAACGTGAAGTCTACCTTCGCGGGCAGCAAGAAAACGACTTAAGACCGTCTGAAACGCAAAACGCCCGGCGCATTCGCCGGGCGTTTTCACATTCGAGAACCTTCGCATGACCGATCAAACCGATGCGGAGCTGATTGAAGCCGGACGCAAGATCTTCGCCGGCAACTGGCAATTTTTCTGGGCCTCGCCGTCGATCGAAGCGCTCCCGCCCATGAAAGGCGTCGAAGTCGCGTTCGCCGGCCGCTCCAATGTCGGCAAATCCAGCCTCATCAATGCACTGACCGGCCGCAACGGGCTGGCGCGCACTTCGCACACCCCCGGCCGTACCCAGGAACTGATCTTCTTCGAAGGTCCGACACCTGCGGACGGCAAGGACGCCGGCCTGCGGCTGGTGGACATGCCGGGCTACGGTTATGCTTCCGCGCCAAAGGCCCAGATCGCATCGTGGACCTCGCTGATCCACAAATTCCTGCAAGGCCGCGCCAATCTCGCCCGCGTCTATGTGCTGATCGACTCCCGCCATGGCTTCAAGGATGTCGACAACGACGTGCTCAAGACACTCGACAAATCCGCCGTCAGCTATCAGGTGGTGCTGACCAAGGCCGACCAGGTGAAGAAGGCCGCGCTTGAGGAAACCATCGCCGCGACCAAGGCGGCGCTGTTGAAACATCCCGCGGCGTTTCCGGAAGTTCTGGTGACATCGTCGCGCACCGGCGACGGCATGCCCGAACTGCGTGCCGCCATGATCCGTCTTTTGAGAGAGCGAATCTGATGACCCAGACCGGTGTGTTGCGCCTCGCAGTTGTGCTCGCGGGGCTGATGGGGGCCGCCGGTGTCGCGCTGGCAGCCGCGTCCGCGCACCAGGCCGACGCCTCGCGGCTGGCTTCCGCCTCGTCGATGCTGCTGTTCCACGCCACTGCCGTGATCGGCGCCGCACTCCTGACCGGGCACGGCATCGCCCGGCGTGGTCTTGGGCTGACCGCGACCTTTGGTTTCATCGTGGGCTCAGCCCTGTTCGCCGGGGATCTGACAATGCGCCAGTATGCCGGTCATGGATTGTTCACAATGGCCGCACCGACCGGCGGCACACTCCTTATTCTGAGCTGGCTGGTGCTGGCGATCGCCGCAGCCTGGCCGCGTCGCGGGGCCTGACTTGCGCGGGCGGCACTTTGCACGCCTTGCGCCAATCGGCTAAACCCTCGTGCAAATCCTTGCCGAACGAGATTTCCCATGATCGATCTGCCGACAAACATCAGCGCACAGGATCAGGCCCGCATCCTGTCGGAAGCGCTGCCGCATATGCAGCAGTACGACGAGGAAACCATCGTCATTAAGTACGGCGGCCATGCCATGGGCGAGGAAAACCTTGCCCGGCAATTCGCCCGCGACATCGTCCTGCTTGAGCAGACCGCGATCAACCCGGTTGTGGTTCACGGCGGCGGCCCGCAGATCGCGAGCATGCTGGCGCGGCTCGGCATCAAATCGGAATTCGCGGCCGGGCTGCGCGTGACCGACGCGCCCACGATGGAAATCGTCGAAATGGTGCTGGCCGGTTCGATCAACAAATCGATCGTCAGCCACATCAATGAAGCCGGCGGCAAGGCCGTCGGCCTGTGCGGCAAGGACGGCAACATGGTCACCGCCGTCAAGGCGACACGAACCATGGTCGATCCCGGCTCCAACATCGAGAAGGTGGTCGATCTCGGTTTCGTCGGCGAGCCCGACAAGGTTGACCTCACACTGCTCAACCAGCTCATCGGCTACGAACTGATCCCGGTGCTGGCGCCGCTGGCTTCGTCAGGCGACGGCAAGACCTACAACGTCAACGCCGATACCTTCGCGGGTGCCGTGGCCGGTGCGCTGAAGGCCAAGCGCCTGTTGCTGCTGACCGACGTGCCCGGCGTGCTCGACAAGTCGAAGAAGCTGATTCCGGAACTGTCGATCAAGGATGCGCGCAAGCTGATCGCCGACGGCACGATTTCCGGCGGCATGATTCCCAAGGTCGAGACCTGCATCTATTCGCTGGAAGCCGGCGTCGAGGGCGTGGTCATCATCGACGGCAAGACGCCGCACGCGGTGCTGCTCGAACTGTTCACCAATCAGGGCACGGGAACGCTGATCCACAAGTGATGCCAGCTCAAATCGTCATTGCGAGCGCAGCGAAGCAATCCACACAGATCAAAATGGATTGCTTCGTCGCTGCGCTCCTCGCAATGACAGCCTTGCTTGTTTCCTCCCCCGCCCGCGCCGATCTTAAAATCTGCAATCGCATGAGTTATGTCGTCGAGGCCGCCATCGGCATCGAGGACAAGACTGCGACCGCGACGCGCGGCTGGTTCCGCATCGATCCGGCGACGTGCCGCGTGGTTGCGCAAGGCAACATCACCGCCGACCGTATCCTGCTGCATGCGCGGTCTCTGCCGGTCTATGGCGCCTCGCCCGCGCCGCAGAACGGCACCGACAATCTCTGCGTTGCGCCGAAGGACTTCGTCATTGCCGGACGCCAGTGCCGCGGCGGCCAGACCGCAGCGGCGTTCACCGAAATCAAACCCAGCACCGGCGAAGACGGACATCAGATCGCGTATCTCGCCGAAGGGGCCGAGTACGATGACGAGCAGGCGCGCCTCGCCGCGATCCAGCGGCTGCTGGTGATCGCAGGTTATGACGCGGCCCCCATCGACGGCGTCGACGGCCCGAAAACCCAGAACGCCCTCGCCGCATTCCTGAAAGCGCGCGGCCTCAATACCGATGCAGTCCAGGCGCCCAATTTCTTCGAGACGATGATTGCAGCGGTCGAAAAGCCCTCCGCCACCGGCCTCACCTGGTGCAACGACACGCAGTATCGGGTGATGGCATCCATCGCCACCGATGACGGAAAAACCGTCACCAGCCGCGGCTGGTATCGCATCGAACCTGGCAAGTGCCTGCATCCCGACGTGACGGGACAGCCCCGCAGGATCTACAGTTTCGCCGAAGCGGTCGACGCCGATGGCCGCACCATCAAGATCAACAGCCGCCCGGTGAACTGGGGCGGCACCACGATGCTCTGCACCCGCGAGACGCAGTTCGAATTCACCGAACAGGGCGACTGCGGCGGGCGCGGACTGAATGCCAGCGGCTATGAGCGCGTCGAGATCGGCGCGGGCGCCGGCAAGACTCTCAGATTCGGAACGCCATGATTCAGAAAGACAAGCGCAGCTTCACCCATATCGAGACATGGGTGTTCGATCTCGACAACACGCTCTACCCGCATCACGTCAATCTGTGGCAGCAGGTCGATGTCCGTATCCGCGATTTCGTGGCGCAGTATCTGAATGTGCCGAAGGACGAGGCATTCAAGATTCAGAAGGACTACTATCGCCGCTACGGCACCACCATGCGCGGCATGATGACCGAGCACGGCCTGCGCGCCGACGATTTCCTCGCCTATGTCCATGAGATCGATCACTCGCCGCTCGAACCCAATCCGGCGATGGGCGCGGCGATCGAAAAGCTCCCCGGCCGCAAGCTGATCCTCACCAACGGCTCGCGCGCCCATGCCGGCAAGGTGCTGGAACGGCTCGGCATCGGCAGTCACTTCGAGGACGTGTTCGACATCGTCGCTGCCGAACTGGAGCCGAAGCCCGCGCGGCAGACCTACCTTAAATTTCTCAAGCTGCACGGCGTCGATCCCTCGAAAGCCGCGATGTTCGAGGACCTCGCCCGCAATCTGGTGACGCCGCACGATCTTGGCATGACCACCGTCCTCGTAGTCCCGGACGGCACCAAGAACGTGGTCCGCGAGGACTGGGAGCTGGAAGGCCGCGACGCCGCCTATGTCGATCACATTACCGACGATCTGACCGGGTTTTTGGCGGCGATAAGAGCCTCAAACTGATCCGTTCAACTTGACTTGCCGCCGCCAAATCCCGACAAAAGCGGCATCCAAAACTGCTTTTCCCCCAAGGAACACCGATGTCTCTCTCCGCGCTTGAAAACACGCTGAATGCCGCCTTCGAGGCCCGCGATACCGTCAACGCCAATACCAGGGGCGAGGTGCGCGACGCCGTGGAGCTGGCGCTCAACCTGCTCGACAAGGGCGAGGCGCGCGTGGCCGAACGTCAGGCCGACGGCAAATGGCATGTCAACCAGTGGCTGAAGAAGGCGGTGCTGCTGTCCTTCCGTCTCAACGACATGGCGCCGATCACCGGTGGGCCCGGCGGCGCGCAGTGGTGGGACAAGGTGCCGTCGAAGTTCGAGGACTGGGGCGAGAACCGTTTCCGCGATGCCGGCTTCCGCGCTGTGCCGGGCGCGATCGTCCGCCGCTCGGCCTATATCGCCAAGAACGTTGTGCTGATGCCGTCGTTCGTCAATCTCGGCGCCTATGTCGATGAAGCGACCATGATAGACACCTGGTCCACGGTTGGCTCCTGCGCCCAGATCGGCAAGCGCGTGCACATTTCGGGCGGCGTCGGCATCGGCGGCGTGCTCGAGCCGTTGCAGGCCGGTCCTGTGATCATCGAGGACGACTGTTTCATCGGCGCACGTTCGGAAGTCGCCGAAGGCGTTATCGTGCGCAAGGGCGCGGTGCTGGCGATGGGCGTATTCCTCGGCGCGTCGACCAAGATCGTTGATCGCGAGACCGGCGAGACCTTCATCGGCGAGGTGCCGGAATATGCCGTGCTCGTTCCCGGCACTCTGCCCGGCAAGCCGCTGAAGAACGGTCAGCCCGGCCCGAACACCGCCTGTGCCGTGATCGTCAAGCGCGTCGACGAGCGCACCCGCTCCAAGACCAGCATCAACGAACTGCTGCGGGACTAAAAGGTAGCAAAGAGCGCACCACGCCTTCAATATCATTGCCAGACTTCTTCCGGCAATCCCGACAACGAAGGTGCGGTGCCCTCTTAATCGAGATCACCGGGACCCGGTGATGACAAGTTTGGGAAACCAATGTCGATCGACGCCCTCTCCATCGCCCGTGATCTGCTGCGCTGTCCCTCGGTGACGCCGGCGGACGCGGGCGCGCTCGGTGTGCTGGAGAAGCTGCTCGGCGATGCCGGGTTCGAGGTGCATCGCGTCACCTTCTCCGAACCTGGCGCGGCCGACATCGACAATCTCTATGCACGCATCGGCACGGAGGCACCGCACATCACCTTCGCGGGCCACACCGACGTGGTGCCCGCCGGTGACGAAGCGGCGTGGAGCCACGGTGCGTTCGCCGGTGACGTCAAGGACGGCATGCTCTATGGCCGCGGCGCGGTGGACATGAAGGGCGGCATCGCCTGCTCGGTTGCCGCCGTGCTGGATTATCTCGCGGCCAATGGCGGCAAGCCGCAAAAGACTGGTGGGGGCTCGATCTCGTTCCTGATCACCGGCGACGAGGAAGACATCGCCGTCAACGGCACCGTCAAGCTTTTGCAGTGGGCGGCGGATCGCGGCGAAAAGTTCGATCACTGCGTCCTCGGCGAGCCGAGCAACGTCAACGAAATGGGCGACACCATCAAGATCGGACGGCGCGGCTCGCAATCCGGCACCATCATTGTCGAGGGCGTGCAGGGTCATGTCGCCTATCCGCACCGCGCCTCCAATCCGGTGCCGGACATCGCGGCGCTGATCGCCGCATTGAGCGGCGATCCGCTCGACAAGGGCACTGCGCACTTCCAGCCCTCGAATCTCGAATTCACCTCGGTCGATGTCGGCAATCCGGCCTGGAACGTGATTCCGTCGCAGGCGCGCGCGCGCTTCAACATCCGCTACAACGACTGCCACACCCGCGAATCCCTCCGCGCGCTGATCGAGGAGCGCGTGACCAAAGCGAGCGGCAACCGCATCAAGGCGCATGTGGTCTGGGAGCCGTCGAACGCCGACGTGTTCCGGACCAGGCCGGGACCGTTCACCGATCTTGTCGTCGCTGCCATCGAAGATGTCACCGGCCGCAAGCCCGAGCTGAACACGGGCGGCGGCACCTCGGATGCACGCTTCATCACGCATTATTGCCCGGTGCTGGAATTCGGCCTTGTCGGCCAGACCATGCACCAGATCGACGAACGCACGCCGGTGTCCGATCTCGAGAAACTCACGAAGATCTATCGCGGCGTGCTGGATCGATATTTCGCATGAATGACCCGGACATGAGCGGACATATCGTTGTTCTTACCGCCATCGATACCGAACTGAACAAGGTGCGCGCGCCGGAAGGTGTCGAGGTGATTTACACCGGCGTCGGCAAGGTCAATGCGGCGCATGTTGCAGCCCTGACCGTGCTAGCGCTGCAACCGAAGCTGATCATCAATTACGGCACCGCTGGCAAGATCGCGCACATCCACAACGGTCTCGTGGAGGTCGCGCACACGGTTCAGCGCGACATGGAAGCGATGCCGCTGGCGCCGCGCGGCCGCACGCCGTTCTCGCCGGAGATGGACCGGCTGTCGTCCGGTCACGGGACCGTTGTCTGCGGCACCGGCGACAGCTTCGTGACCTCCGTCGATCCGTGGCTGGTCGAGAACAACATCGACATCGTCGACATGGAACTGTTCGCAATTGCCCATGTCTGCCAGCGCCACAACGTGCCGTGGCGCGCGTTCAAGTTCATCACCGACGCCGCCGATGAGAACGCCGCGGATCACTGGAACGAGAATGTCGCGGGTGGCGAGGATCTGTTCTGGGAAGTGATGAAAGATATAGCGCGATGACACTCCCTCGCCCCGCCCTTGCGGGGAGAGGGTTGGGGTGAGGGGCACTTGCTTTCTTTTGGCTGCCTATGCCCCTCACCCGGCGCTACGCGCCGACCTCTCCCCGTAAACGGGGAGAGGTAAGAAACATCAATACTCCACCCGCACCAGATAGAGGCCGTCCGGCGGCGCGACGGGGCCGCAGGCGGTACGGTCGCGTGCTTCGAGCGCACGGCGCAGGTCGCCGGACGTCCAGCGTCCATGGCCGACCCAGACCAGTGAGCCGACCATCGAACGCACCTGGCTGTGCAGGAATGAGCGCGCCGAGGTCGTGATATTCACGTCATCGCCGTCACGCGTCACATCGAGTGCGTCCAGCGTCTTCTCCGGCGACTTCGCCTGGCATTCGGTGTCGCGGAAAGTTGTGAAATCGTGTTTTCCGATCAGCACCTGCGCGGCTTCCTGCATCGCCGCGACATCGAGCGGCCGCGGCACGCGCCACGCGTGCCCCGCTTTCAGCGCGAGGTTCGCCCGGTGATTGACGATGCGGTAGATGTAGTGGCGCTTGGTCGCCGAAAACCGCGCATCGAAAGTTTCCGGCACGATCTCCGCCGACAGCACGCCGATGGGATGCGGGCGCAGATGGGCGTTCAGCGCATCGCGCACGCGATCGGCCCTGTAGTCCTTTGCCAGATCGATATGCGCCACCTGCCCGAGGGCATGGACACCGGCATCGGTGCGGCCTGCGCCGTTGACCCGCACATCCTGACCGGTCATCGCCTTTACGGCATCTTCCAGCGCGCCCTGCACGGACGGGCCCTTGTCCTGATACTGCCACCCCCAAAAGGGAGCGCCGTCATATTCGATGAGGAGCTTGTAGCGGGGCATCAGCTCACGCGCGCCGGAGGCTTGAGGGGCGTGCCGTTGAGAAACGCCTCGGCCTTCATCGGTGGCTTGCCGGCGCGCTGCAAGTCCAGAATGCGGATCGCGCCGTCGCCGCAGGCAATGGTCAGTCGATCGTCGAGCACGTCGCCCGGCGCACCGGAGCCCTTCGCCAGTTCACAGCGCAGCACCTTGATGCGCACCGGCTCGCCATCGACGGCGATTTCGAACCATGCGCCGGGAAACGACGACAGGCCGTGGATATGCCGCAAAACCTCATGCGCGGATTTGGTCCAGTCGATGCGCGCCTCGGCCTTGTCGATCTTGGCGGCGTAGGTGACGCCCTGCTCGCTTTGCTTTGTGAGTTGCAGCCCGCCGCGCGACAGAGCGCCCATCGCACGCACCATCAGATCCGCGCCCAGCGGCGCCAGCGCATCGTGCAGATCCTGCGCGGTCATGGCGTCAGTGATCGGCAGCCGTTCGGCCATCGCGACATCGCCGGTGTCGAGCCCGGCGTCCATCTTCATGACCATCACGCCGGACTCGGCATCGCCGGTCATGATCGCGCGCTGGATCGGCGCGGCGCCGCGCCAGCGCGGCAGCAACGACCCGTGCAGATTGAAACAGCCGAGCGGCACCGCATCCAGAATATTCTGCGGCAGGATCATGCCGTAAGCCACGACAACGGCGGCATCGGCATTGTGCGAACGGAATTCCGCCGCCGCTTCCGGCGTCCGCAGCGTCTTCGGCGTCAGCACCGGAATGCCGAGTTGCCGCGCCGCCTGCTCAACCGGCGTCGCCTGCAGCTTCATGCCGCGTCCGGCGGGTTTCGGTTCACGCGTGTAAACGGCGGCGATCTCATGGCCGTGATCCGCCAGCGCCAGCAGCGTCGGCACCGCAAAATCCGGCGTGCCCATGAAGATCAGACGAAGCGGCATGACAAGCTCCGGCTTATTTCGCCGCGAGCTTGGCGGCCTTGGTGAACTTCTTCATCACGCGGTCGCGCTTGAGCTTGGAGAGATAATCCACGAACAGCACGCCGTTGAGATGGTCGATCTCATGCTGGATGCAGGTGGCGTAAAGTCCCTCCGCATCTTCCTCGCGCGTCACACCTTCGAGGTCCATGAAGCGCACGCGCACCCGCGCGGGCCGCTCGACCTCTTCATAGTATTCCGGGATCGACAGACAGCCCTCTTCGTAAACCGACATTTCATCGGACGAGGCCAGTATCTCCGGATTGATAAAGACGCGCGGCTCCTTCTCCCCTTCCTTCTTGGAGAGGTCCATGGTGATCAGCCGCAGCGGCACGGCGACCTGGATCGCGGCAAGGCCGATGCCTGGCGCGTCATACATGGTCTGGAACATGTCGTCGGCAAGCGCCCGGATTTCGGGCGTGATCTTTTCGACGGGCTTCGAGATCAGCCGGAGTTGCTTGTCGGGAAGAATGATGATGTCGCGATTGGCCATGGGCGCGATGTAATGGGAGCGCCCGCCGCGGTCAAACCCGTTGTGAGGTCAGGCGCTTGGCCGGGGACGAATGCTGTTAACCGGCGATTAACCATAAAAATCAGGGAGTTATTAACCATAAAATGTTCCCTATTCGTTCGCGTCGCGTGCCGAATCGGGTTACAAAGGGGGCATGAACGAGATCCTTTTCATGGCCGGCGATGTGCCGGTTCACGTTGGCGCCGCCCTGATTGCATTCGGCGTGCTCGCGCTGCTGTTGTTGCTGACCATCGCCATCGTGATCGCGCGCTCAGGCCGAAAGGGCGCGGAGGCTGCCATGGCGCAGGCGGTGCGCGCGGACGAGTTGGAAGAGCGGCTCGCCGAAGTGCTGCGCATGCAGAACGAATCCACCGGCCGGGTCCATGAAATGGGACAGGCGCTGGTGGGGCGTCAGGCGGAAATGGCCCGCGCCGTCAACGAACGGCTGGATTCGGTGACGCACCGCGTCGGCCAGTCCATGGAGCAGACCACGCGCAACACGATGGACTCTCTGCGCGTGCTGCACGAGCGCCTCGGCATCATCGACAACGCGCACAAGAATCTCACCGACCTCACATCGCAGGTGACGACCCTGCGCGACGTGCTCGCCAACAAGCAGTCGCGCGGTGCATTCGGCCAGGCGCGGATGGAAGCCATCGTTCAGGACGGCATGCCGAAAGACTCCTATGCCTTTCAGCACACGCTATCAAACCGGACTCGCCCCGACTGCGTGATTTTCCTGCCCGATCAGCGGCCCCTGTGCGTCGATGCAAAATTTCCGCTGGAAGCCTTCACCGCGCTCCGCGATGCGCGCAGCGACGAGGAAAAGAAAGTCGCCACCCAGCGGCTGCGGCAGGACGTGATGAAGCACGTCAACGACATCGCCGAGAAGTATCTCATTCCCGGCGAGACACAGGATACGGCGCTGATGTTCGTGCCGTCGGAATCGGTCTACGCCGAAATCCACGATGGCTTCGACGATGTGATCCAGAAGGCCTACCGGGCGCGGATCGTGCTGGTGTCGCCCTCGCTTTTGATGCTGGCGATCCAGGTGATGCAGCAGATCCTGAAAGACGCGCGGATGCGCGATGCCGCCGACCAGATCCGCACCGAGGTCATGCATATGTCGGACGATCTCGGCCGGCTGCGCGACCGCGTGCTCAAGCTGCAGAAAGATTTCGGCAATGTGAATGAGGACGTGCGCCAGATCCTGATTTCGGCGGAGAAGATCGAAAAGCGCGCCGGGCGTATCGAGGAACTGGATTTCAGCAAGAGCAGCGAGCCTGCAGACGCGACGCGCGTGGTGTCCTCCAGCGACCTGTTTCCGCCACATCCTCTGCGCAAGCTGCAGGCGGGGGAGTAATCGTCGCAATCGGGATTTACCCCCACCCCGGCGCTCCGCGCCGACCCTCCCCACAAGGAGGAGGGAGAAGAGAGACTTTGCTCGCCGCGCCTCTTATCCCTCCCCTGAATGGGGAGGGTGGCTGACCGGAGGTCAGCCGGGTGGGGTGACCGGCCAAGAATCTGCTAACACCGCTGCATGACAGTTCCTGACACAGCGAAGGCAGAAGCCGAAAGCCCTCCCCGCGCCTCGTGGCGCGAGGCATTTGCAGTCTATCTGCAGAAGCGCGTGCTGATCGTGCTGTTCCTCGGCTTCTCGTCGGGGCTGCCGCTGGCACTGTCCGGCTCGACGCTTCTGGTGTGGATGCGGGAGTCCGGTGTCGATCTCGGCACCATCGGACTCTTTGCACTGGTCGGCACGCCCTACACCCTGAAATTCCTCTGGGCACCGCTGGTTGACGCGCTGCATGTGCCGCTGCTGACACGCCTGCTCGGACGGCGCCGCGGCTGGCTGGTGTTCGCGCAATTGCTGCTGATCGCCGCGATCCTGCTGCTGGCGCTGACCGATCCGGCACGCTCGCCGTTTTATGTCGCGCTCGGTGCGCTGCTGGTCGCGGCCGCGTCGGCAACGCAGGATATCGTGGTCGATGCCTTTCGCGTCGAAAGCCTGCCTGAGAGCGAGCAGGCCGCCGGCATGGCCTCGTATGTCGCTGCCTATCGCGTCGGCATGCTGATCTCCACCGCCGGTGCGCTGTTTCTGGTCAGCGGCTTCGAAGCCACCGGCCTGACCAAGCCGATCGCATGGATGTGGGGCTACATCGCGATGGCGGCGATGGTGCTGATCGGGATGATTGCCGCGCTGGTCGCCACCGAGCCTGAACAGTCGCGCCGCGCAGAGGAAGCGACCTCCGGCGAGAGCGCCATCACCCGCGTCATCACCGCCGCAGTGGGCGCCTTCACCGAATTCCTGACCCGCAGGGACGTCTGGGCGGTCCTGGCGTTTGTCATTCTCTACAAGTTTACGGATTCATTTTCCGGCACGATGACTGCGCCGTTCGTGATCGATCTCGGCTTCACCCGCAACGACTATGCCGCCATCGTGAAGGGCGTCGGACTTGCCGCAACACTGATCGGCGGATTCGCCGGAGGCTTTCTCGCCCGCGCATGGTCGCTGGAAGCGTGCCTGTGGATCGGCGGTGTGTTGCAGGCGATCTCGAATCTCGCCTTCGCCTGGCTGGCCTTTGTCGGACACAATCAATGGGCGCTGGCGCTGGCGATCACGGTGGAGAATTTCACCGGCGCGATCGGGACCGTGATCTTCGTCGCTTACCTATCGTCGCTGTGCCAGAGCCCGCTGCACACCGCGACCCAGTATGCGCTGCTCACCGCGTTCGCAGCCATCGGCAGAACCTATCTCTCCGCAGGCGCGGGTTATGTCGCGCAGGCCACCGGCTGGCCGGCATTCTTCGTGCTCAGCGTGCTGGTCGCGGTGCCGAGCCTGATCCTGCTGGCGTGGCTGCAACGGCGCGGACATTTCGAGACCCTGCGTCAACGCGAGAACATAGCGGCATAGCCGCAACGGCCAGCCCAATCAGGCCGCTTTCTTCTTCGCAGCCTTTGAGACCAGCGCCGCAACCGGCCCGATGGTTTTGCCGACCATCTTTCTGTAGCCCGCCGCATTGAAATGCTTATCGCCGCCGCCCACGGTGAGCGCTGGATTCTGATGATCCGCGACATCGTAGACCGGCGGGCGGATCACATACGTGTCGATCCCCTTCGCCCGCAGGCGGCTGACGATGCCGGCGACATTCGCCTGAACTTCCGCCATGCTTACTCCGCGGCGAATATCGTTGATCCCGATCCAGATCACCGCCACCCGCGTGCCGGAAGGAACAGCCGAATCCAGACGTCCAGCGAGGCCGGAGCTTGTATCGCCGTTGATGCCGCCATTGCTGACAGTCACGTTCAGACCTCGCGCGTTTAGCGCGGCTTGAAGCTGACTCGGATAGTTCTCGGAGGGAGAGATGCCCTTGCCGTAAACGTTGCTGTCGCCGATCACCGCGACCTGCACCTGCGCGCGTGCGGAATGCACGGCCACCGGAGATGCGAGGAAAAAAGCCGCAACGATAAAGGAAACGAACAGATTGAGCCGCAATGACATAATCCGCCCCCGAAATTGATTTCCAAAATCAGCAGACTAGGGCGGGCGTCCGAACACCGTCAAGCACGTCAGTGCTTGGTCACGACGCTCCACTTGGTGACGACGGCGTCGCTCAACTGCCCGGCGGCCTGCGCGCAGGCCATCTCATTGGCCTTCAGCGCAATGCTTTTCCCGATAAAGGGCTTCAGCGCCGCGGCTTCTGCGTCGCTGTTGGTCACGATCTGAAATGTTTCGGGACCGGTTTCCAGATTGCACATACCCGACGGTGGCGGCAAACGGCGCGGTTCGCTGGTGAGCTGATACGTAATGACGCGCTTCTTCTTCGGTCCAGAACGCATCGCGGTCAGTTCGCCGGACAAGACTTCGCCAGTGTTGATCGGCTTCGCCTTCTGCTGCGCCATCGCGCCGGATGATGTGAGCATTGCAAGGCATACGGCCAGGCATCCAGCGGCCAGTTTTGGCGGGGCATTCACGAACAGTCGGGAGATCATGCGGTTTCCATTTGAGTTTCAGAACAGTGTCCGCTGCCGCATGGCGGCCGACAGCGTTCCTTCGTCGAGATAATCAAGTTCCCCGCCGACCGGCACACCGTGCGCCAGCCGCGTGACCTTGACGTTGGCATCCTGCAACAGGTCGGTGATGTAGTGCGCGGTGGTCTGGCCATCGACGGTTGCATTCAGCGCAAGGATAATTTCCGTCACGCGCGGATCGAGCGCGCGCTGCACCAGTGCATCGATGGTCAGATCCTGCGGGCCGACGCCGTCGAGTGGCGACAGCGTGGCCCCGAGCACGTGGTAAAATCCATTTGTGGCATGAGCGCGTTCAAGCGCCCACAAATCCGCGACATCCGCCACCACCACGATGATCGAGGGATCGCGCCGTGCATCGGTGCAGACCGTGCAGGGATTCTGCGTATCGATATTGCCGCAGGTGTTGCACACCTGGATCTTCTCAATCGCCACTTGCAATGCCGCCGACAGCGGCGTCATCAGGGCTTCGCGCTTCTTGATCAGATGCAGCGCGGCACGCCGCGCCGAGCGCGGGCCAAGCCCTGGCAGCCGCGCCAGCAACTGGATCAGCCGTTCGATTTCCGGACCTGCGACCGAGGAGACCATCAGAGCATTTTCACGTTGAGAAGGCGCATCGCGGCTCTAGCCGAGACCCAGCCCCGGAGGCAGGCCGAGGCCGCCGGTCAGCGCCTGCATCTTTTCCTGCATGGCGGCTTCGGCCTTGCGGCGCGCATCGTTCTGCGCCGTCACCAGCAGGTCTTCGAGAATCTCGCGCTCGTCGGCTTTCATCAGCGACGGATCGATCTTCACGGCCTTCACTTCGCCCTTGGCGGTCATGCGCACATTGACGAGACCGCCACCGGACAGGCCTTCAACCTCGATGGTGTCGAGTTCATCCTGCAGCGCCTTCATCTTGGACTGAAGCTGCGCCGCCTGTTTCATCATGCCGAGAAAGTCAGCCATGAACGGGTCCCTTTATCGAATTGGGTTAGAGATCGTCGTCTTCTTCAGCCGCAGCAACAGGCCCGGATTCATCCACACCGGAGCCGGTATCCGGCACGATCCGCCGCACCTCCACCAGTTGCGTACCAGGAAAGCGTGACATCACGGCCTGCACGCGCGGATCGGCCTGTACGCCGTCGGTGAGTTTTTCCTTCGCGGCCTGTGCCTGCGCGCGCAGCGTCGGCTCGCCCGCCTCGTTGGAGACGATCACGGTCCAGCGCCGCCCGGTCCAGAATTCGAGCTTGCGGGACAGATCGTTGATCATCGAACGCGCGGCGCTGCGTTCCAGTGCGACCTCAAGCCGCCCGTCTTCCATCCGCACCAGCCGCACATCGGCTTCCAGCGCGGACTTGATTTGGACATCGCGTTTTTCGCTCGCGAGCGCCACGAGCTCCGCAAATGTGTTCAGCCGTCGCGCGGGCGCGGCTTCAGCCGGAGCGGGCGTAGGCGCAATCATCTGCGGACGCGGTGATGTATCGAGCGCCGGCCGTGTGCTCGATGCCACCGCCCGCAACTGCGACCCGTCATCGCCGCCTGAAGACAGCATGGCGGACGGCGCACGCGGCGCGGCGTTGCCAGCCCCATTGCCGCTCATCGCAGGCGACGAGCCGCCATTGGCGTCGATCATCCTGATCGCCTCGTCCGGCGTCGGCAGATCCGACACATAGGCGATGCGCACCAGCACCATTTCGGCGGCAGCTTGAGGACGCGTCGCGGATTGCACTTCCGCGATGCCCTTGAGCAGCATCTGCCACATTCGTGACAGCACGCGCATCGAGAGCTTGGCGGCGAAATCGCGCCCCCGCGTGCGCTCGGTTTCGCCGAGCGCCAGATTGTCCGCCGTGGCGGGAACGACCTTCACCCTCGTCACGAAGTTCACGAACTCCGCAAGGTCGCTGAGCACCACCACCGGATCGGCGCCGGTGTCATACTGGTCGCGGAATTCCTTGAAGGCGGCGGCGATGTCGCCGCTCGCCAGCGACTGGAACAGATCGATGACGCGGGTGCGGTCGGCCAGACCAAGCATCTGCCGCACGTCTTCGGCGCGCACCATGCCCGCCGCATGCGCAATCGCCTGATCGAACAACGACAGCGAATCGCGCACCGAGCCTTCTGCCGCGCGGGCGATCAATCCCAGTGCTTCGGGCTCGGCCCCAACGCCTTCCTTGGCCGCGATGTTCGCCAGATGCGCCATCAGCACATCAGAATCGACGCGCCGCAGATCGAAGCGCTGGCAGCGCGACAGCACGGTCACCGGGACTTTGCGGATTTCAGTGGTGGCGAACACGAACTTGGCGTGCTCGGGGGGCTCTTCCAGAGTCTTCAGGAAGGCGTTGAACGCCTTCTCCGAGAGCATGTGGACTTCGTCGATGATGTAGACTTTGTATCTTGCGCTCGAAGGCGCATAGCGCACGCCGTCGGTAATCTGCCGCACGTCGTCGATACCGGTATGCGACGCTGCGTCCATTTCGAGAATATCGATGTGCCGGCTTTCCATGATGGCCTGGCAATGCACGCCCATCTTCGGCATGTGGATGGTCGGCCCTTTGACCGAGCCATCCGGCAGTTCGTAATTCAGCGCGCGGGCGAGAATGCGCGCGGTCGTGGTCTTGCCGACGCCGCGCACCCCGGTGAGAATCCAGGCCTGCGGAACGCGCCCCGCCTCGAACGAATTCGAGATGGTCCGCACCATCGCTTCTTGGCCGATCAGATCCTCGAATGTGCCGGGACGGTACTTGCGTGCGAGCACACGGTAGCCGGAACTTGAGCCTCCCGACGGGGCTGGCGTTCCGCCGAGTTCGAAACCCGGCTGATCGTCCGCAGTCGCGCCGGCAATGTCAGCATCGGTCATCAATCGATCCGCGATTGAGCACGCTAGGCACCAGGCGCGCGTTGCGCCGCTGCGGACGCACGAAAAAAGAGAAGTAGGAGACTGACGAGCGACCCGATCCGGACCTCGTTAGGGCTGCTTCCTTCCGGACCTGACCCGGTTGGCGAGTGGCTCGTCCACCGCCAATCTCCCGGTCCCTATTTGGGGCCAAAAGCGCCGGAAAGCAAGCGCGCGGCGGACCTTCGCACCACGTTGTTTCAGCTTGCAAAATGGCCTGCCTCGTGGTCCGGCCGCTGCGGGTCCAGCCCTGCCCGGACAAAGGCATGGAAGCCCCGCGCAAAGCCGGGCATGACAGGTGTTGTTTGCAGCACTGCACTCTGCAAAATTGCCGGAACCGCTCCTGTTCCGTATCCGACGTTCAGAAACCAAATGTCCCCTTCCGCCTGGTCGCTCCATCCAACCCTCGAGAAAGACACCATCAGCATCGGCGATCTGCCGCTGTCGCGCGTGCTCGTGATCAAGGATGCGAATTATCCGTGGCTGCTGCTCGTGCCGCGCCGGCCGGACGCCGTCGAGATCATCGACCTCAACGAGATCGAACAGGCGCAACTGACCACCGAAATCAACCGCGTCGCGCGGGCTCTGAAAGAGATCACCAAACCCGACAAGCTGAACATCGCGGCGCTGGGCAATGTCGTTCCCCAGTTGCATGTTCATATCATTGCACGCCGGACCACGGACGCCGCATGGCCGCGACCGGTCTGGGGCGCAGTGCCGCCGCTGGCGCACGATCCGCAGGAAGTCGAAGCCTTCATCGCCGCGCTCCGCCGCAAGATCTGGCTGAGCTGAAAATCCGGACTGATCAATGACAACAAAAAATGATCCCTTTCCGCTCGGACAGCCCGGCTTCGTGTCGCATCCGATCGACCGCGCGGCGCATATCCGCACCGACGCCGAAAAACTGTTCGCGCTGGAAAACCATCGCAACGCGCGGGCCTATGTAGTCCATCGCGATTCGCTGGTGGTCACCCTGGGCGCCGATGGTCCCCGCGCACTCCTGACACTGGACGAAGCGCACAAGTTCGGCGCGAATCCCGGCACCATCTTTCTCGGACTGCACGAAGGCGCGGCGATTTTCGGCATGGGCATCAGCGCCACCGCCGCCGAAGACCTGATGGGCCGGCAGGACGTCGGCGTGGAAAATCTCCGGGCGGTTGCCGCAAGCGGCGCGATACCGGCGCGCGAACTCTCCACCATCGCGATGGCGAAGTCGCTGGTGAGCTGGCATCAGCGCCACGGCTTCTGCGCCAACTGCGGTTCGCGCTCATCAATGGCGGATGGCGGATGGAAGCGCATTTGCCCAAGCTGCAAGACCGAACACTTTCCGCGCACCGATCCGGTCGTCATCATGCTGGTGACCGCGGGCGACAAATGCCTGATGGGCCGTCAGTCGCAGTTTCCGCCGACCATGTGGTCATGCCTCGCCGGATTCGTCGAAGCCGCCGAGACCATCGAGAACGCCGTGCAGCGCGAGATTCTCGAAGAGGCCGGCATCCACTGCACCGACGTGCGCTACTACATGACGCAGCCGTGGCCCTATCCGTCATCCTTGATGATCGGCTGCACCGCGCGCGCCACCACCACCGACATCGTCGTCGACAAGACCGAGCTTGAGGACGCCCGCTGGTTCAGCCGTGATGAAGCCGTGGCGATGCTGGCGAAGACGCACCCCGAAGGCTTGACAGGGCCGCATCCGGTCGCCATCGCGCATCATCTTCTGGCGAACTGGATCAAGGAAACAGCCTGACCGATTTTTACGGTTCCCTTGAACGGGAACCGCGTGGCGTGTCATCGATTGTCTCAATCACGAGCATTTCCGGCGAGGCGCAGTGTCAGTGAATATCCAGAATCAACCACGCAGGGCATCTCCACGCATTGTCTGCATCGGGATGCCGGTGCGCGATCTTATTTTCCGCGTGCCGGAAGTGCCCGCGCGCGGCCAGAAGGAATATGCCAGCGAGTTCGTCGAGGTGGCCGGCGGCAATTCGCCCAACGCCGCCATTTCGATTTCACGGCTCGGCGGGCGTGTCCTGCTGACAGGCCCGATCGGCGGTTTGCTGGCGGCGAGCAATGCCATCATCGATGATCAATTCAGAAGTGAGGGGATCGACACCAGCGGCCTCGTGGTCGTCGATGACGTAGTCACACCGATCTCCAGCGTGCTGATCGATCCGAGCGGTGAGCGCACCATCGCCACCTTCCGCGATCCCAAACTGTGGACCGTGGCGCTGCCGCCATCGGACACGCTGCTCGCCGACTGCGATGCCATTCTGATCGAAAGCCGCTGCGCGGAATTCGGCACCGATGTGTGCGCAGAGGCGCACCGCCGAGGCATTCCCGTCGTCATCGACGGCGACCGGATGATGTCGATGCGCGAAGGGCTGTTGCAGGTCGCCTCGCACATCGTCTTTTCGGCGGAGGCGCTGCACGCCACCGCAGGCGAAAGCGATGACGTGACCGGGCTGCGCAAGCTCGCGCAGGTGACCCCCGCATTGCTCGGCGTCACATCGGGCGCCAGGGGCGTGATCTGGCTCGACCCGCAGGGCCAACCGAAACACATGCCGGCTTTCCCGGTCCATACCGTCGATACGCTGGGCGCGGGCGACGCCTTCCACGGCGCCTTCACGCTGGCCGTGGCGGAGGGACAGCCGCTGGAGCAGGCGATGCGATTCGCCTCCGCGACCGCCGCCCTCAAATGCACCCGCTTCGGCGGCGCCTTCGGATCACCCCAACGCGCTGAAGTTGATGCCCTTTTGGCCTCCAGCCCGGTCACCCTCCCAGCATAGAGAGCCTCTAAAGCCGCAAATCCAGGCTTGTCAGAGAATGATTTTCTATATATGAGGTGTACAGCCCTCAATTATGGAAGAAAGTTCTTCTAATGTCTGACGCTGCTGTAGCAATTCTTGACGCTCCGCGCCGCCTGGACGCGATCGATCGCAAGATTCTGACCGTTTTACAGGACGACGCTTCGCTTTCGGTCGCCGAAATCGGCGATCGGGTCGGCCTGTCGTCGACCCCGTGCTGGAAGCGCATTCAGCGCATGGAGGCCGAAGGCATCATCCTGCGCCGCGTCGCGCTGGTCGATCAGAACAAGATCGGCCTCGGGATTTCGGTGTTCGTTTCGGTGGAAAGCGGCGATCACTCCGACGCCTGGCTGAAGAAATTCGCCGACGCCGTCAGCGCCATGCCCGAGGTAATGGAGTTCTACCGGATGGCGGGCGATGTCGACTACATGCTGCGCGTGGTCGTCGCCGACATGCAGAGCTACGATATTTTCTACAAGAAGCTCATCAGCGCCGTGGCGTTGAAGAACGTCACGTCACGCTTCGCGATGGAAAAGATCAAATCGGTGACCGCGCTGCCGGTGCCGGCTCTGACTGCAGCTTAATTTCTCCTTCTCCCGTTTACGGGGAGAAGGTCGGGATGAGGGGCAAGGGTCCCACCGGCAACATTAAAATGCCCCTCACCCGGATTGCCATAGCGCGTCGCAGACGCGCGTAAACGCGCTTATGGCAATCCGACCTCTCCCCGCAAGCGGGGCGAGGTTAAGAAACCTCAAATCTTCTGATTGTACTCGCCGACTTCGGGATGGGTGCGCAGCACCGAATCCATCGCCTCGAACATGTCGCGCATGCGCTGCTCGGAGACCGGGCTCTCGACCACCACCACAAGCTCCGGCTTGTTGGATGAGGCCCGCACCAGGCCCCAGCTTCCGTCCTCACAGGTGACGCGCACGCCGTTCACGGTGACCAGATCGCGGATCGGCTGACCGGCGACCTTGGCGCCCTTCGCCTTCAGATCCTCGAAGTGCTTCACGACCTGCGCGACGATTCCATACTTGGTCTCGTCGGAGCAATGCGGCGACATGGTCGGCGACGACCAGGTCTTTGGCAGCGCATCCTTCAGGTCGGCCATGGTTTTGCCCGGCGCATGGTCCAGCATCTCGCAGACCGCAATTGCCGAGACGAGGCCATCGTCGTAGCCGCGGCCGATCGGCGCGTTGAAGAAGAAGTGGCCGGACTTCTCAAAGCCCGCCAAAGCCTTCAGCTCATGGGTGCGGCGCTTCATATAGGAATGGCCGGTCTTCCAGTAGGTCGTGTGGGCGCCCTGCTTTTGCAGCACGGGATCGGTCACGAACAGGCCGGTCGATTTCACGTCGACCACGAACTGCGCGTTCTTGTGAATCGCGGACATGTCGCGCGCCAGCATCACCCCGACCTTGTCGGCGAAGATTTCCTCGCCGGTATTGTCCACCACGCCGCAGCGATCGCCGTCGCCATCGAACCCGAGGCCGACGTCGGCCTTGTGCTCGAGCACTGCATCGCGGATCGCGTGCAGCATTTCCATGTCTTCGGGATTCGGATTGTACTTCGGGAAGGTGTGATCCAGTTCCGTGTCGAGGCGGATGACCTCGCAGCCGATCGCTTCCATCACCTGCGGTGCGAATGCACCCGCGGTGCCGTTGCCGCACGCGACAACCACCTTCAGCTTGCGCTTCAGCTTCGGACGTTTGGTGAGATCGGCGATGTAGCGCGCCGGGAAATTCTCGTGAAACTGATACCCGCCCGCGGGCTTCAGCTTGAAATCGGCGTTGAGCACGATCTCTTTCAGGCGATTCATTTCGTCCGGCCCGAAGGTCAGCGGACGGTTCGCACCCATCTTCACGCCGGTCCAGCCGTTGTCGTTATGCGAGGCGGTGACCATCGCGACGCACGGCACATCGAGATCGAACTGCGCGAAATACGCCATCGGCGTCACCGCGAGGCCGATGTCATGAACCTTGCAGCCGGAGGCCAGAAGGCCGGAGATCAGCGCGTATTTGATCGAGGCGGAGTAGCTGCGGAAATCGTGCGCAGTGACGATCTCCTGCTTCTGGCCCATCTCGCCGATCAGGGTGCCGAGGCCCATGCCGAGGGCCTGAATGCCCATCAGGTTGATTTCCTTGCCGAACAGCCAGCGCGCGTCGTATTCGCGAAAGCCCGTCGCCTTCACCATCGGCTCGGATTCATAGGCATAGGTATTCGGAATCAGTTCGGGCTTTGGCTTCGGAAACATTCAGGGGCCTCATGGCAGGGCGGGCAATATCCAGCAGCTTTAGCGAATGCTTGGAACCGTGGAAAGGCGGGAGCCGGGTGTTTAGGAGCAAAATGCGGCATATTGGCAGCGAGCTTGTACAGCCTTCATTCAGATCGGACCCGCATGACCGACCGCCGCCTTGAGTATCCCGCCACCTTGCGTAACCGCGACGTCATCCTCGACGTCCTGCGCGGTGTGCTGCCCGCGTCCGGACTTGTACTGGAGATCGCCAGCGGCTCCGGCGAACACGTCGTGCATTTCGCGCGGGCTTTTCCGGGCCTGACGTTTCAACCCTCGGACCCCGAGGACGCCGCCTTGCAAAGCATCGCGGCGTGGACGCGGGACAGCGGTCTTCCCAACATCCGCCCACCTGTGGTGCTGGATGCCTCATCAGACCACTGGCCGGTAACCGCCGCCGACGCCATCCTCTGCATCAACATGATCCATATTTCTCCCTGGCAGGCGACGACAGGCCTGATACGCGGCGCTGCGAAACTGCTACGCATCGGCGCGCCGCTCTATCTGTATGGCCCCTATCGCCGCGCGGATGTGGTCACTGCGCCAAGCAACGAAGCGTTCGACGCGAGTTTGAAGTCCCGGAATCCGGAATGGGGATTGCGCGATCTGGAAGCTGTCGCGGAGCTGGCGCGGGCTGAGGGATTTTCGGAACCGGCGATCACTGAAATGCCGGCGAACAATCTCAGCGTGGTGTTTCGGCGGATGTAATCGTCATTGCGAGCGAAGCGAAGCAATCCACAGTCACAAGGCACGAAGCCGGATTGCGTTGTCGCAAGTAATCATCGCAATGACGAGGCAGCCGCTATCGCTTACTGCTCCATCACCAGCTTGCCGCCGGCCATTTCAAAACGGCGAAGCTTCGACAGATAAGACATGCCGAGCAGATTTTCCGACAGCGCGTCGTCGGGCAGCACCAGCGCATCGACATCGCGTACGATGAGGCCGCCGATATCGACCATCGCAAGGCGCGTGCGCGCGGCCCTGATCGAGCCGTTGGCGGTTGAAACATTCGCGGTGTACTCGCTGGGCCGCGGACGAATGCCGATCAGCGCCGCCGAGCTTTCGTTGAGTGCGATCACCGAAGCGCCGGTATCGACCATGAAGCCGATACGGCGGCCATCGACGCGAGCGTCGGTCTGGAAGTGCCCCCGGCTGTCACGCGAAATGGTGACACTCCGAAGGCCGGCATTACCTGTGGTTTTCGGCTGCACCGACGCGAAGGCATTCATCGCCCTGGACTTGTCGACGGACTGGGCCTGCGCCTTTTGCGACGTCATCTGGTCCGCGACTTTCGCCATGGACGTGCCGAACACAACCAGCAGGGCCGCGAGAATCATGATGTTACGCATCACACATACGCCTGTTATCGCCCGGTCCCATGTGGACCTTATCGGAAGCACGTCACAGCAGGCCGAAAGTTGACCGCCCGGCACCTTCAAAGGAGGCTTTTTCCGAAATAAGGGTGAGGGAAGCGTTAATTCTCACGTTCCGCGGGGCTTGACCCGGCGGGTCGGCGGCGCGGACGCGGGATCTTCCGGCCAGGGATGGCGCGGATAGCGCCCGCGCAGATCGGAGCGAACCGCCGCATAAGACCCGCGCCAGAAGCCCGGCAGGTCGCGCGTCACCTGTACCGGACGATGCGCCGGCGACAGCAGTTCCAGCACCAGCGGGATTTTGCCCTTCGCGATCGACGGATGGACATTGAGCCCGAACAGTTCCTGCAACCGGACCGCAATGGTCGGCCCCTGCTCGGCCTCATAGTCGATCGGCAGGGACGTTCCGGTCGGCGCCTCGAAATGCGTCGGCGCTTCGCGATCGAGTCGCGCGCGCATCTCCCACGGCAACAGATTCATCAGCGCATCGGACAGATCGCCCGCGGAAAAATTTGCCAGCGAGGTCTTGTCGAACAATGCCGGCACGAGCCAGTCGCCTCGTGTCTCCGCCAGCGCATTGTCTGAAAGATCGGGCCATTCCTCAGGCGAGGCCGCGCGCAAAAACATCACGCGGTCGCGCCATTGTTTCAGCGGCTTCGACCATGGCAAGCGCTCCAGTCCCGCAGTGACAAAACCGTCCGCCAGCACGCGCGCTGTCTCTGCCGAGGGAGAGACTGGAAGGGTTTGTTCTGAGAGCGTGATGGCGTGAAGTTTCTTCCTGCGCCGTGCGCGCAGCGCCATCGCGGCGCGATCAAACGTGATCTCATCGTCGGTCTGGATATGATCGGCGAACTGCGCCTCGATCTCGGCCTGCGTGATCGGCGCCGCCAGCAGGATGCGCCCGTTCGCCGCCGTGCCGGTCAGTTCCGCCACCGCGATGTAAGGCGATTTCGCCAGCGCGGAAGTCTGCTCGATGCTCGCGCCGCGCCCGTTGGCGAGCACGAACGAGCCGTTGCCGCGATTGCGTGCGACACGATCCGGGAATGCGAGTGCGAGCATGAGACCGGTGCTTAACTCCCCTCCCCCATAGCCCGTCGAAGACGGGCGTGAACGCCCTGATGTCGGGGAGGGGTTGGGGGTGGGGGTATTGTTTCGCGTAATCGAAGATACAGACCCCCCTCCCCGACCCTCCCCCGCAAGGGGGGAGGGAGAAGAAGAGCCGCGAACGCGAGCCGGAACGTCGTTCGCTGCATCTTCGCTCGCCGCCACCTGTTTGGCCCAGCGCTCCGCCAGTTGCCGTGCGCTTTGCGCCCGCTGCGAGCGGTCGCGGCGAAAGTTATCCAGCCGTGCATCGAGATCGGCACTGTCGCCGCCCAGCCCGCGCTCGGTGAGAATGGCCGCGATCAGTGCCGCCTCATCACCCGAACCAAGCCGATGCGAATCCACGATCATGCGCGCAAGGCGCGGCGGCAGCGCCAGCGCACGCAGGCCGTTGCCCTCGGGTGTGATCCGCCCTGCCTCATCGAGCGCATTCAGTTCACGCAGCAGCGCCCGTGCTTCGGTCAGCGCCGGCAGCGGCGGCGGATCGAGGAAGGCGAGAGCCGAAGGATCGGCCGCGCCCCAGTGCGCGAGGTCGAGCACCAATGACGACAGATCGGCGGACAAAATCTCGGGCCGTGTATAGGCCTCCAGCGACGCGGTCTGCGGCTCGTCCCACAGCCGGTAACAGACGCCGGGCTCGGTGCGGCCAGCGCGGCCCCTGCGCTGATCGACGGCGGCCCGCGATGCGCGAATGGTTTCAAGCCGCGTCAGTCCGATGTCGGGTTCATAACGCGGCACCCGCGCCATCCCGGAATCGACCACGATGCGCACGCCCTCGATGGTCAGCGACGTCTCCGCAATCGAGGTGGCCAGCACCACCTTGCGCTGCCCCTTGGGCGGCGGCGAAATCGCGCGGTCCTGCACGGCGGCATCGAGCGCGCCGAACAGCGGCACGATCTCGGTGTTCGGATCGCTGACACGCTCGGACAGAAAATTCTGGGTGCGGCGGATTTCGGCGGCGCCCGGCAGGAACGCCAGCACCGAACCGCTATCTGCGCGCAGCGCCGTGGCGATGGCGTCCGCCATCTGCCGTTCGATCTGCACATCCGGCTTGCGGCCGAGATAGCGCGTATCGACCGGAAACGCACGGCCTTCGCTGGTGATCACCGGACAATCGCCGAGCAGTTTAGCGACCCGCGCACCATCAAGTGTCGCGGACATCACTAGAATGCGCAGATCCTCGCGCAATCCGGTTTGCGCATCTCGCGCCAGCGCAAGGCCAAGGTCCGCATCCCGCGAGCGCTCATGAAATTCGTCGAACAGCACGGCGGCAACGCCGTTCAATTCCGGATCGTCGAGAATCTGCCGGGTAAAGATCCCTTCGGTGACCACCTCGATCCGGGTCGCGCGCGAGACCTTCGAACCGAACCGCACGCGATAGCCGACCGTGTCGCCGACACGCTCACCCAGCGTCTGCGCCATTCGCTCGGCAGCGGCGCGCGCGGCGATCCGGCGCGGCTCCAGCACGATGATTTTCTTCTTCGCGGTCCACTCCGCATCCAGCAGCGCCAGCGGCACGCGCGTGGTCTTGCCCGCGCCCGGCGGCGCGACCAGCACGGCAGTGCTGCCGCGCGCGAGCGTCGATGTCAGGTCGGCCAGAACCGCATCGATGGGAAGAGGCGTGGAGAAATCAATCATCGGAACAGATATAGCCGTCATTGCGAGGGAAGCGAAGCAATCCACTCTTAGGAAAAGCTGGATTGCTTCGTCGCAAATGCTCCTCGCAATGACGCCGGGCGGCCTGCGCCTAAATCGCTCCCCGCCCGACGCTCTCGTAGGTGAAGCCGAGCGCTTCCATCTCGTCGCGGCGATAGATGTTGCGCAGATCGACCATCACGGGATTGGCCATTTCGCGCTTCAGCCGCTTCAGATCGAGCGCGCGGAACTGCCGCCACTCGGTGACGATCACCAGCGCGTCGGCATCCTTGGCGACGGCATAGGGATCCTCGCAATAGGTGATGTCCGGCAGTTCGCTCTTCGCCTGCTCCATGCCGGCGGGATCGTAGGCGCGCACTTTCGCACCGAGATCAAGCAGGCCTGTCACCAGCGGAATCGACGGCGCTTCGCGCATGTCGTCGGTGTCCGGCTTGAAAGTGAGGCCGAGGAGACCGATGGTCTTGCCGCGCAGGTTGCCACCGAGAGCGCTCGAGACCTTGCGCGCCATGGCGCGTTTGCGATTGTCATTGACCGCAAGCACCGCTTCGACAATGCGCAGCGGCACGTCATGGTCCAGCGCGGTCTTGACCAGCGCGCGGGTGTCCTTCGGAAAACACGAGCCGCCGAATCCGGGACCGGCGTTGAGAAACTTCGGGCCGATGCGGTTGTCGAGGCCGATACCGCGCGCAACCTCCTGCACGTCCGCGCCGACTTTCTCCGACAGATCCGCCATCTCGTTGATGAAGGTGATCTTGGTCGCAAGAAATGCGTTGGCTGCGTACTTGATCAGCTCCGCCGTGCGGCGCTCGGTATACATGATCGGCGCCTGATTGAGGTACAGCGGGCGATAGACCTCACCGAGAACTTTTCGCGCACGTTCGTCGTCGGTACCGACCACGATGCGGTCGGGATGCTTGAAGTCGCGGATCGCCGCGCCCTCGCGCAGGAATTCAGGATTGGATGCAACGGCAGCATCGGCCTGCGGATTGGTTTCGCGGATGATGCGTTCGACCTCGTCACCGGTGCCCACCGGCACGGTCGACTTGGTGACGACCACGGTGAAGCCCTGCAAGGCCTTCGCGATATCGCGGGCGGCGGCGTGCACATAGGTCAGGTCGGCATGGCCGTCGCCGCGCCGTGACGGCGTGCCGACCGCGATGAACACCGCGTCGGCCTTGCCCACGGGCCCGGCAATGTCGGTGGTGAAATCCAGCCGCCCCGCCTTGACGGACGCCTCCACAAGCCGGTCCAGATCGGGCTCGAAGATCGGGATTTCGCCGCGGTTGAGCGCCGCGATCTTGCCGGCGTCGGTATCGACGCAGGTCACGCGATGGCCGAAATCCGCGAAACAGGCCCCCGAAACCAGCCCCACATAGCCCGTGCCGATCATGGCAATCCGCATGTACCACCCGCTCCAAAACTCATTAACGATGTTCAGTTTCGCGGGGCTTTTAGCGCAAATCGGCGTGAATGGGGCACAACATTTGTATGAATAAAGGAGAATGAAACCCATGCGCCCCAGGATGGCGTGCAACTGGACCGAAACGGGACATCATGAGCAGCAACGGCACATCCGGCGCGTGCCCGTCGCCCGCCTCCGAGCGGATCGACTGGGTCGACTATGCCAAGGGCATCTGCATCGTCATGGTGGTGATGATGCACTCGACCCTGGGCGTCGAGGCCGCCGCGGGCAAGCAGGGCTTCATGCACCTGTTCGTCGAGTTCGCGAAACCGTTCCGGATGCCGGATTTCTTCCTGATATCGGGCCTGTTCCTGGCGCGGGTGATCGGCCGCGACTGGCGCACCTATCTGGACCGCAAGGTCGTCCATTTCGCCTACTTCTATGTGCTGTGGGTTACGATCCAGTTCGCCTTCAAGGCCCCCGCTTTCGCCGCCGAGCAGGGCTGGACCCATGTCGGTGTCATGTATCTGCAATCTTTCATCGAGCCGTTCGGCACGCTGTGGTTCATCTACCTGCTGCCGATCTTCTTTGTGGTGACCAAAGCCACCCTGCGCGTGCCTGCAATCGTGATCTGGCTTGCGGCCGCAGCGCTTGAAACGGCGCATATTGCAACCGGCTGGACCGTGATCGACGAGTTCGCCGCGCGCTTCGTCTACTTCTATTCCGGCTATCTGCTGGCGAATTATGTGTTCGCGCTGGCCGATCGTGCACGCGAAAAGCCGGGTCTCGCGCTGGCCGGTCTCGCGGCATGGGCGCTGGTCAATGGCGTGCTGGTATTTACCGGCTTCGGCGACCGGCCAGTGATTTCGCTCGCACTCGGATTTGCCGGCGCCTGCGCCATCATCGTCACCGGCACGCTGCTGGCCCGCGCCAACTGGCTGGGCTTCCTGCGCTACTGCGGCGAGCATTCCATCGTGATCTATCTCGCCTTCTTCCTGCCAATGGCGATCGTGCGGGTGGTGCTGCTCAAGACCGGCATCATCCCCGACATCGGCCTTGTCTCGCTGATCGACACCATCGCCGGCGTGGTCGGTGCGCTCCTGATGTGGTGGGGCGCCAAACGCGCCGGGCTCAATTTCCTGTTCGAGCGGCCTGCCATGTTCTGGATCGCGCCGAAGCAGAAGCGTCCGGCGGCCCTGCAGGCGGCGGAGTAAAGCGCCTCTCTTCACCTCGCCTCGCTTGCGCGGAGAGGTCGATGCACGAAGTGCATCGGGTGAGGGCATTCCATCACAGAAGGAACTTCCCGCCCCTCACCCCAACCCTCTCCCCGTAAACGGGGAGAGGGAGCAGCGAAGATTCCCGTGCGCATCTGTCTCACAGAGGGGTGTCAATCGCGGCCAAAATCCCTAAATTGCGCCCATGCCCAAAAAGCCTGCATCCCCCGCGAAATCGCCCGCCACGAAACCCGCCGCCAGCGCGCCAGCCGCAAAGACCCCCGCCAAGGGCGATCATGTCTTTCTGGTGGACGGCTCGGGCTACATCTTCCGCGCCTATCACGCGCTGCCGCCGCTGAACCGCAAGTCCGACGGCTTGCAGGTCAATGCCGTGCTCGGTTTCTGCAACATGCTGTGGAAGCTGATGCGCGACATGCCGCCGGATAACCGGCCGACGCATCTGGCCATCATCTTCGACAAGTCCGAAGTCACGTTCCGCAACGAGCTCTATCCGGAATACAAGGCGCAGCGCGCCCCTGCTCCCGACGATCTCATTCCGCAGTTCGCGCTGATCCGCGAAGCGGTTCGCGCCTTCGACCTGCCCTGCCTCGAACAATCCGGCTATGAGGCCGATGACCTGATCGCGACCTATGTGCGCGAGGCGTGCGAACGCGGCGCGACGGCGACCATCGTCTCTTCCGATAAAGACCTGATGCAGCTCGTGACTGAGTGTGTGTCGATGTACGACACCATGAAGGATCGCCGTATCGGCATTCCTGAAGTGATCGAGAAATTCGGCGTGCCGCCGGAGAAGGTGGTCGAGGTGCAGGCGCTCGCGGGCGACTCGGTCGATAACGTGCCGGGCGTGCCGGGTATCGGCATCAAGACCGCGGCCCAGCTCATCAACGAGTACGGCGACCTCGAAACGCTGCTCAAGCGCGCCCCCGAAATCAAGCAGCCGAAGCGGCGCGAGGCGCTGATCGAGAACGCCGACAAGGCGCGCATCTCGAAGAAGCTGGTACAACTCGACGACCGCGTGAAGCTCGATGTGCCGCTGGACGATCTCGCCGTGCACGAGCCGGATTCACGCAAGCTGATCGCCTTCCTGAAAGCGATGGAATTCTCGACCCTGACGCGGCGCGTGGCGGAGTATTCGCAGATCGATCCATCGGACGTCGAAGCCGACGCCAGCATGAAAAGCTCGTTCGCGCCCGCCGATGTCGCAGCCGATTCACCCAAAACGCCGCCGCTGGGCGGCGAGCCTGACCTTTTCGCGCGCGGGACGGCCGAAAAAACGTCAAACGCCGGACAGTGGACCGGATCGCAGCCGAAGCAGGCCGCGGCACCCGCCACAGGACCTCAAACGCCGAAGGCGCTGGCCGATGCGCGCGCCGAGGAAGCGCGCAGCGCCAAGTTCAATCGCACCGCCTACACGACGATCAAGACCGTCGAGGAGTTGCAGCGGCGAATCGCGCGCGCCTTCGATCTCGGTCAGGTCGCCGTGACGGTCGAGACCTCGAGCGCCGATCCGATGCAGGCCGAGATCATCGGCATCTCGCTCGCCACCGGCGTCAATGAAGCCTGTTACATTCCCCTCGCGCATACCAAGCCCGGCGATGGGTCGGGACTCTTCGCCGGCGGACTGGCTCCGGACCAGATCAAGGCCGCCGATGCGCTGGCCGCGCTCAAGCCGCTGCTCACGGACGCGGGCGTCCTCAAGATCGGCCATGATCTGAAATTCGATACCGTGGTGCTGGCGCAGCACGGCATCGACATGGCGCCGCTCGAAGACACCATCCTGATTTCCTATGTGCTCGACGCAGGCCGCGCCAAGCACGATTACGAGTCGCTGGCCGAGAGCTGGTTCGGCCACAAGGCCATCGGCTTCGGCGAACTCATCGGCAGCGGCAAGAACCGCATCGCTTATGATCAGGTGCCGGTCGAGAAGGCCGCCGAATACGCCGCCGAACGCGCCGACGTAACGCTCCGGCTGTGGCGGGTGCTCAAACCACGCCTGCTGGCCTACCGCGTCAACACGGTCTACGAAACGCTGGAGCGCCCGCTGGTGTCCGTGCTCGCGCGCATGGAGCGGCGGGGCATTTCCATCGACCGTCAGGTGCTCTCGCGCCTGTCCGGCGAATTCGCGCAGACCGCCGCGCGCGTCGAGGCCGAGATCCAGAAAATGGCCGGCGAGCCGATCAATCCTTGCAGCCCGAAACAACTCGGCGACATCATGTTCGGCAAGATGGGCCTGCCGGGCGGCGCAAAGACCAAGACCGGCGCATGGTCGACGTCGGCGCAAATCCTGGATGAACTGGCCGAAGCCGGACATGAATTCCCGAAGCATGTTCTGGAATGGCGGCAGGTCACCAAGCTGAAATCGACCTACACGGATTCGCTGCCGGAATACGTCAATCCGCAAACCCAGCGCGTGCACACGACCTACGCGCTCGCGGCGACCACCACGGGGCGGCTATCGTCCAACGAGCCGAACCTCCAGAACATCCCGGTGCGCACCGAGGATGGCCGCAAGATCCGCAAGGCTTTCATCGCCACCAAGGGCCACAAGCTGGTCTCGGCGGATTACTCGCAGATCGAACTGCGGCTGCTGGCGGAGATCGCGGATATTCCCTCGCTGAAGCAGGCGTTCCAGGACAAGCTGGACATTCATGCCATGACGGCGTCGGAAATGTTCGGCGTGCCGATCAAGGACATGCCGGCAGAAGTCCGCCGCCGCGCCAAGGCGATCAACTTCGGCATCATCTACGGCATCTCGGCCTTCGGCCTCGCCAACCAGCTCGGCATTCCGCGCGAGGAAGCCGGCGCGTACATTAAAAAGTACTTCGAGCGTTTCCCCGGCATCCGCGCCTATATGGACGCCACGCGCGACTTCTGCCGCGAGCACGGCTATGTCGAGACGATCTTCGGCCGCAAGTGCCATTACCCGGACATCAAGGCCAGCAATCCGTCGGTCCGCTCGTTCAACGAGCGCGCCGCGATCAATGCGCGGCTTCAGGGCTCGGCAGCCGACATCATCCGCCGCGCCATGATCCGCATGGAGGATACACTCGCCGAGCACAAGCTGTCGGCGCAGATGCTGCTCCAGGTGCACGACGAACTGATCTTCGAGGTGCCGGACGATGAGGTGGCGAAAACGCTGCCGGTGATCCAGCATGTGATGCAGGACGCGCCGTTCCCTGCTGTGTCGCTCTCGGTGCCGCTGCAGGTCGATGCTCGCGCCGCCAACAATTGGGACGAGGCGCATTAAGCCGTAACTGCACGCCTATACGTGGGAGATCGAGATGGATGATCAAACCGTGCGGGCAGCGCTGGAGCGCCATTGGGAGGCGTCCGATGCGAACAATTTCGACACCGAACACGAGATCTATCGCGAGGATGCCGTGCTTCATTATCCGCAGTCCGGTGAGCGGATTCGCAGCCGGCGCAACATTCAGGAAAGCCGGCGCCTCCAGCCGAACAGGAAGCGCTTTACGGTTCAACGGATCATCGGCAGCGGCGATCTCTGGGTCACGGAATTCGTCCTGACCTACGACGGCATACCGTCCTACACTGTGAGCATTATGGAATTTCGCGACGGGCTGGTGGCCAACGAAACGCAGTATTTCGCCGATCGGTTCGACCCCGCACCCTCGCGCGCGCATCTTGTGGAGCAAGTCGACGCCCGCGTCCCCCACGGCTAGGACGGGCACATTGATCCGGCGTGAAAGGTCATAGCAATGTCCCCGCCCTTGCTTGCTTTCGCGCTGACCTGTCTCGTGATTGAGATCACACCTGGCCCGAACATGGCCTATCTCGCCGCGCTGTCGCTTTCGCAGGGCGTCCGCGCCGGCATCGCGGCCGTCGCCGGAATTGCACTCGGGCTTGCAATCTATGGTGTGGCTGCCTCGCTCGGGCTCAGCGCCATCATCGACAACTCGCGATTCCTCTATGAGACGCTGCGCTGGGGCGGCGTCGCCTATCTGCTGTGGCTGGCATGGGAGGCATGGACCGCCGAACGCGAGGTCTCGCCGGAAACTGTCGACGGCGGGATCAGCCCATGGACCGCATTCCGGCGCGGACTGATCACCAATCTCCTGAATCCGAAGGCCGCGGTATTCTATGTCGCCGTGCTGCCGGACTTTATCCAGATCGAGAAAGGCGCGGTCGCGGAGCAGACGCTCATGCTATCGGCGATCTATGTCGGCATCGCGACTTCGATTCATCTCGTCATCGTGTTGCTTGCCTCGCGGCTGCAACGTGTGATCGCAACGGCAGAACAGCGGCGTACGGTTCGCCGCGTCCTTGCCGTGTTGCTGGCTGCCATCGCGATCTGGTTTGCGTTCAGCACCAGCCGCTAAGACCTAACCCAGCTTCACCTCAAACCCGCGCTTCACGCCGGGCCGCGCCATCATCGTCGCGTACCAGCGCTTCACGTTCGGGAAATCCTCGAGCGACACCTTGTGGCGCTCGTGCCGCCACGCCCAGCCGAGAATGGCGAAGTCGGCCACCGAGATCTTGTCCGCGGCAAATTCATGCTCCGCAAGGCGGCGGTCCAGCACGCCATAGAGCCTTCGCGTTTCCTTTGAAAAACGCTCGAGGCCGTAGCGGCGATCCTGCTCGTTTTCGAGTGCGATAAAGTGATGCACCTGGCCCGGCATCGGCCCGAAGCCGCCCATCTGCCACATCAGCCATTCCAGCACGGGAATCCGCTCGCCCAGATCCTTCGGCAGGAATTGTCCGGTCTTCTCGCCGAGATAGAGCAGGATCGCCCCGGATTCGAAGATACTGACCGGCCTGCCGTGCGGGCCATCGGGATCGATGATGGCGGGAATCTTGTTGTTCGGGCTGATCTTGAGAAAATCCGGCGCGAACTGCTCGTCTTTGGAAATGTTGATGGGATGCACCTTGTAGGGCAGCCCCATTTCCTCGAGTGCGATGCTGATCTTGCGGCCGTTCGGGGTGTTCCAGGCGTAGAAGTCGATGGTCATTCGCTTCCTTTAATTGATCTTGCACTGTTGACGGTGAGCGATCCGCTGTGGAATGTCTACAAAGCAGAGGATAAATTCCCGCAAATCCCCCATAGCCTGAAGAGATCGCCTTGTCCAAATCAGCGTCCCGCGCCCGCCTCGCCGACATCATCCGCAAGCGCTCATTCGGGCGCGGCGAAATCACGCTGGCCTCGGGCCGCAAGAGCGATTTCTATTTCAACCTGAAGCCGACCATGCTCGATCCCGAAGGCGCGGCGCTGCTCGCCGAGCTGTCGCTGGATGCGCTGAAGGACGATCAGGTCGATTACATCGGCGGACTGGAGATGGGCGCGGTGCCGATCGCAGGCGCCATCGCACAACTGTCGTGGCTGAAGGGACATCCCATCGCGGCGTTCTTCGTGCGCAAGAAGCCGAAGGAACACGGCGCACGCCTCGCAGTCGAAGGCCTCGCCAAGGGCGAGAGCCTGGCCGGCAAACGCATTGTCATCGTCGAGGATGTCACCACCACCGGCGGCTCGGCGATCAAGGCGGTGGATGCGGTGAAGGATTCAGGCGGCGAAGTCGTGCTGGTGTTCACCATGATCGACCGCGACGAAGGCGCGACCGAAGCGTTCTCCGAGGCCGGCATTCCGTTCCGCGCGCTCTACAAGGCGGGCGAATTTCTCAAGAGCTGATATCGGCCCTATCGCCGCTCGGAGAAAGTTCTCCGGTCGTTCCAAGCGAGCGCGAGCGGGAATCCATAACCACGGAATAGAGATGAGAATGCAGATATCTCCCCGTCACCAACGGCTTCAAGGGTTGTGGGTCCGGACCTTCGCCGGCACGACCGTGACATGCATTCTGGCCTTTACGTTGTTTTTCCTTCTTCCCGCGCCGGCCTTCGCCGCCGAAGGGCTGAATGGCGCGAAGCTCTCGATCCTCTGGGCGCTGCCGTTCGTCGGCATTCTTTTGTGTATCGCCACCGGTCCGGTGTTCTACCCCCACGTCTGGGAGCATCACTACGGCAAGTTCACCGCGCTCTGGGCGGCGCTGATCGTCGTTCCACTGTTCGCAACCGCCGATGTTCACACCGTCACGACGACACTCGCGCACACGGCGCTGCTTGAATACATGCCGTTCATCCTGCTGCTGCTGGCGCTGTTTGTGGTCGCGGGCGGCATCTATCTCGAAGGCAACCTGCACGACAGCGTGTTCACCAACACTGTATTGCTCGCCGTCGGCGGGCTGATGGCCAGCGTCGTCGGCACCACCGGTGCGGCGATGATCCTGATCCGCCCCCTGATCCGCGCCAATGACGACCGGCGATACAACGCGCATGTCGTGGTGTTCTTTATTTTCCTCGTCGCCAATATCGGCGGCGCGCTGTCGCCGCTCGGCGACCCGCCGCTGTTCATCGGCTTCCTCAAGGGTGTCGATTTCTTCTGGACCACGAAACATCTGTGGCAGGAGACCCTGGTGGTCGGCGGCATCGTGCTCGCGATTTTCATGGTGATCGATCTTTACATGCATCACCGGGAGGGCCGCTTCACCAAACTGAAAGACCCGACGCCGGACAAACCGCTCAAACTGCACGGCAGGATCAACCTCGTGCTGATCGCGGTCATCATCGCCGCCATCCTGATGAGCGCGCAGTGGAAGCCTGGAATCTCCTTCCACATCGCCGGCGTCGATCTCGAAATTCAGGACCTGCTGCGCGATGCGATCTTCATCGTGGTCGCGATCGCATCCATGACGTGGACGCAAAAATCAGATCGCGAGGCCAACGGATTTTCATGGGGGCCGATTCAGGAAGTTGCCATCCTGTTCGCCGGCATCTTCATCTGCATCGTGCCGGTGATGGCGATGCTTCAGGCAGGGCCGCAAGGACCGTTCGCCGCGCTGCTCGGACTCGTCACCAACGCCGACGGCAGCAACAACGCCGCCGCCTATTTCTGGCTGACCGGCATCCTGTCGTCGTTCCTCGACAATGCGCCGACCTATCTGGTGTTCTTCCAGCTCGCCGGCGGAGATCCGCAGGTTTTGATGGGAGTAAAAGCTGCGACGCTGGCGGCAATCTCGTCCGGCGCGGTCTACATGGGCGCCAACACCTATATCGGCAACGCTCCAAACTTCATGGTCTATGCCATCGCGCGGCAGGCCGGCGTGAAAATGCCGAGCTTTTTCGGCTATATGGTGTGGTCGATGCTGGTGCTGGTGCCGACTTTCGTGCTGGCGACGTTCCTGTTTTTCAGGCCGTGAGCGCGGCGCTCGTCTGCACGATTCTTTGGCGCAAATCCGCTCCCTAACTCGGCGTTTACCATCACGCATTAAGGTCATGGACGCTGCGGCATGAAGTTGCCGCAGGCGTCAGCGTTGCGTGAGTGGGGCAGTCCGTGTTGCGTACAGAGTTGCGTATTTCGCGCGTGCGGCGCCGCATGACGCTTGTTCTCACTGTCATGCTGGCAATGCCCGTGGCGCTTGCGCCCCACGCGGCCTCCGCCGGCATTTTCGATTTCCTGTTCGGCGGTGACAAGCCGCAGCGGCAGGAGCCTCAGCAGCAACAGCAGCCGAGCAATGCCTTTGCCGATCCGTTCGGCCTGTCGACACCCAATCCCGCGCCTGCGCCGTCGGCTTCCTCCGGCGGTCGCTTCACCACCTATTGCGTGCGGACCTGCGATGGCCGCTATTTCCCGCTGACGTCGCGCGGCAACGGTACGCCGGCACAGATGTGCCAGGCGTTCTGCCCGGCAAGCGCAACCAAGGTCTTTTCCGGCAACAGCATCGACTACGCCGTCGGCAATATGGGCGAACGCTATGTCGATACGCCGAACGCCTTCGCCTATCGCAAAGCGCTGAAGACGGATTGCACCTGCAACGGCCGCGACCCTGCGGGCCTTGCGCCGGTCGATCTGTCGCTCGACACCACATTGCGCCCCGGCGACATTGTCGCGACCTCGAACGGGCTTGTTGCTTACTCCGGCACCAATTCCGCCAACGGCCAGATCGCGCAGTTCACCCCGGTCAACAACTATCCCGGCCTGACGTCAGAGCTGCGCGCGCGGCTCGGCGAGATGAAGGTCGCGCCGGTGGCCGCTGAAATTCCCGAAGACACCTATTCGTCGCAGGACATCACAGGGTCGGTGCCCGAGCCGAAATACGCCCAGCCGATGGCGCCGGATGCCGTCATGCCGAAGCTCGCGCCGAAGCCTCGCGCACGGATGTAATTCAACTCACCGCCCGACGATGACGCCGATCACGTTCGGGGCTGCGAGATACTTCTCTTCCATTTCCATCCGCGCCCGCGCCTTGATCTCCGGCGTCAGCAGGCCGCGATGCTCGGCCAGGATCATCCAGCAATAGCCCCACCAGTCGGCGAGGATGCCGGTGTCGTCGACCAGGTCGTAGCCGTGTTCGGCGGCGAAGATGCGCGCCCGCGCCTCGTCCAGCGAGTCGAGGAATTCATGATCCTTCAGCGAGAACAGATCGTCGCTGAAATCGTCGGTGGTATAGCCCCACACCGACATGCAGACCGCGTTGAATTCGCGGTCGATGTGGTCGTCGTCCACCAGCCGCGTCCGCGCGGCGGCATGGAGACGGGAAAGCGTCCGGGCGAAGTCCGCGATGCGCGTCAGCGCCGTGTTGTCGAAAGCGATATTGGACATGTAGTCCTCAAGACCGATGACAGACCCTAGATGTGGTGGCCCATGCGGACCGAATCACAATGATATATCAATGACTTGCTAAAGTGTTCTTAATTTGTTCCGAGATCATTCTTCTTTGCACAATGCTGTCGTCGGATGTCTGCTAGCGTGACTGCTCGGGCCGGGTATCAGTCACCAAAATACGGAGCGTGCGACGATGAAGACTCAAGGATCGGCCGTCTGGAGCGGCGGTATCAAGGACGGCAAGGGTGCGATCTCGACCAAGAGCGGGGCACTGAGCAGCTACCCCTACGGCTTCGCTTCGCGCTTCGAGGGCAAGCCCGGCACCAATCCCGAAGAGCTGATCGGCGCGGCCCATGCCGGCTGCTTCACCATGGCCCTGTCGCTGATCCTGGGTGAAGCCAAACTCACCGCCGAAAAAATGGAAACGGTCGCCGAAGTCTCGCTCGACAAGGACGGCGACGGATTTTCCATCACGGCCGTGCATCTGACGCTGAAGGCGAAAATTCCCGGCGCAACGCAGGAGCAGTTCGAGAAGCTCACCGGCATGGCGAAGGCGGGTTGCCCGGTGTCGAAGCTGCTGAAAGCCAACATCACGCTAGACGCAACGCTGGAGACGTGACGTCAAAACCGGTCACCAATATACTATGATAAAAAATGGCCGCTCAATGAGCGGCCATTCATTCGCGGAGCGAGGCATGGCAGACGCGGCTGCACTTCTCGGAACGTGGCGGATGGTGTCATGGACGCGTACGGCGGTCGCGACCGGCAAGATAACCGATGCAATGGGCGCGGACCCTATCGGATATATCGCCTATCACGCCGACGGCCGCATGATGGCGTTGGTTGTCGATCGCCACAGGGCCAAGCTCAAGGGGACAACGCCTACGGACGATGAAAAGGTCGCGCTGTTCGATTCCATGCTGGCCTATTCCGCGTCGTATACGCTCGACGACGACAAAGTCGTCCACCATGTCGATGCGGCCTGGAATCCGGCATGGGGCGTTTCGGATCTGATCCGGCCTTATACGCTTGAGGGCGATACGCTCGTGATTAGCGGAGCACCGGGTGAGGACCCGGTGACCGGTGAAGCGGTCATTTACAGAATGGAATTTCGAAAAGTTCGCTAAACCAACGAGGGCTTCCAAGATGCTCAGAAGTCTGATCCTCATCTGCCTCGTGACATTTGCCGCCACCACAAATTGCAGCGCCCAGATCGTCGCGCTCGGCGCCAGCAATACCGCCGGATACGGCGTCGGCGCATCGGCGGCCTTTCCAGCCGTCCTGCAAGAACTTCTGCGTGCGAAAGGCCAGCCGATGACGGTGAGCAACGCAGGGGTCAGCGGAGACACAACCGGCGGCATGCTGTCGCGATTATCGAGCGTAGCGCCGGACGGAACGAAGATCGTGATTCTTCAGATCGGCGGCAACGATCGCCGGAAGGGCATCAGCGAAGCGGAGGCAGCGGCCAACAGGTCTGAAATCCGAAAGCGGCTGCATGCCCGCGGCATCCGCATCATCGAGGCTGACAGCTATGTGTGGTCGGCGCTTCGCAGCGGGCTGCGGCAACCCGACTGAATTCATCTGACGGCAGAGGGCCATCGCAAGGTCGCACAACAACTGGCGGCGTCCATCCGCTGACCGGCGATGCTCGCGCGACCCTTACGGCACAACCATGATGGGGATCGAAGCGAGTTCGTGAGAGAGCTTGCGCACGGCCTTTTCAGCCTCTGCCGGAAGCTGCTCCGGGCTGCAGCAAAACGGTACCTCCAGCCCCAGTGACTTGCTGGCGTCGCTTTCCCAGACCAGTCCGACGAACGACTTCTTCGTCACGAAGTCATGCGTGAGACTGGCGATCTTGATACCGTCGATATCCGCCATCTGACCCTCCCCGGTTTGGATTTCAGAATAGCGCGCCTTGCGACTGGATTATGACGGCAACCGCCAAAGCCATTGGGGTACTCAAGGCGTGACGTTCAGCGCGGATAGACCGGCGCGCAGACCGTCTGCCCGCTTGCCAGCCGTTCGACCGTGACATCGATGCCGTACACTGCTTTCAGCCGCGCGGCGGTGAGCACCTCGTGCGGCGTTCCTTGCGCAACGATGACGCCGTCCTGCATCAACGCGACGCGGCTCGCCACCGCAAAGGCCTGATCGGGATCGTGGGTTGAGAGAATGATGCCGGTGCCGCGCGCGGCGAGCTTGCGGATTTCCGCCAGCACAGCGGCCTCATTGCCGAAATCGAGACTGGCGGTCGGCTCGTCCATCACGATCAGCGGCGCCGCCTGCGCCATCGCCCGCGCCACGATCACGAGCTGGCGCTGACCGCCGGATAGTGTCGTTACCTCGCGCGAAGCGAGTTCGGCGATCCCAAGCTCTGCCAGCGAGCTCTGCGCGATAGTCCGGTCTTCCTTCGTGGGGGCCGCGAACACGCCGCGATGCGCGACCCGGCCCATCAGCACCAGATCGGACGCGGTATAGGGAAACGCAGTGTCCTGCGCCTGCGGCACATAGGCGATGCGGCGCGCGATGTCCACGCGCGGCAGGGTAGACAGTGCATCACCGCCGAGCGAGATGTCGCCGCCCTGCGGCCGCAACAGGCCGAGCAACGTCTTGAACAGCGTGCTCTTGCCGCATCCGTTCGGCCCGAGCAGACACAGCACCTCGCCGGTCTCGACGGTCAGATTCAGATTTCGGCCGACAGGCCGCTCGGGATAACCGAATGCGAGATCGCGGGCAATGAGACGCATCATGACCACCCGTGCCGGCCGCGCCACAAGAGCCACAAAAAGAACGGCGCCCCGACAACCGCCGTCAGAATACCGAGCGGCACTTCAATGCGCCCCAGCGAACGCGCCAGCGTATCCACCAGCACCAGATAGCTCGCGCCCATCAGCATCGCCGCCGGAAGCAGCCGCTCGAAGTTCGGGCCGACCAGCATCCGCGCAATGTGCGGGATCACCAGACCAACCCAGCCGATCACGCCGGAGATCGCCACAACGCTGGCGGTGATCAGCGTCGCTGCGGCGATGACGATGACGCGCAGCCGCCCGGATTCGACGCCAAGCGACTTGGCCTCCTCGTCGCCCAGCGACAGCACGTTGATCTGCCAGCGCAGCAGCACCAGCGGCACAAGGCCGATCGCGACCGCCGGCATGACATTCCACAGATCGCCGCCGCGCACACTGGCGAGACTGCCGAGCAGCCAGAAGGTGATGGCGGGCAACTGGTCATAAGGATCGGCGAGAATTTTCAGCAGCGAGATCGCCGCGCCCGCAAGCGCGCCGACCACCACGCCGCCCAGCACGAGCACCAGCGTCGGATCACGGCCGCGCACAGCCACCGCAATCAGATAGACAAGGCCCACCGTCGCAAGGCCACCGCCGAACGCGAGCATCTGGATCGCGAACACTGGCAGTGACAGGAAAATGCCGATCACTGCGCCGAGGCCCGCGCCTGCCGAGACGCCGAGCACATCGGGTGAGACCAGCGGATTGCGAAACAGCCCCTGATAGACGACGCCCGCACCTGCGAGCGAAGCCCCGACGATCAGGCCTGCCAGCACGCGCGGACCGCGAATGCCGAACAGCACGCGCTGTTCAGCGGTCTGCGGCAGATCGCCCGACCAGAAATTGCTCAGCGCACGAAAGAATCCATCGAGCGTCATAGGAAAGGCGCCGACGGTCAGTCCGATCACCGCGGCTGCAAGCGCCAGCAACGCGAGGCCGGGAATCATCCAGGAGACTCGCGATGCCCCGCGCTGTGCCGTCATCGGCGTGCCGGAATTGACGGCGGCTTGCCGTCCGCCCATGCGATCAGCGTATCGAGATCGCTGTCCGCGACATCGACATGGTAGAACAGCCTGTAGAAGGCGCGCGTGTCCTGCCGGATGTCGAATGGAAAGCGCGCGCCGTGAAACAGATTGGCAAGCCAGCGCAGCCCGATCAGACGGTTGATCGACGGCGGCCGATCGATCCAGCCGAACGGCGCGGTCGGCGCGAGATACACGCGGCCATCCTTGACGGCTTTGAGGCCCTGCCAGACTGAATCGCCGCCTTTGGCGACCTTGTCGTGGAAGTTGCGATCCCAGGTGACAATGATGTCGGGATTCCACGCGAGAATCTGTTCGGGCGACACGTTGGCAATGCCGCGCCGCTGGTCCTGCGCATCGGCGACGTTGCGCCCGCCGGCCCGTTCGATGATCTCGGTGTTGATCGAGCCGCGCAGCCCCGTCTCAAATCCGTCAGGACCGCGCGCCAGATAGACCCGCGGGCGCTGATCCTCGGGAATTCCCGCCAGCGTCGTATCGAGACCCTTGAACAGGTCGTCCGAATATTTTGCAAGCGCCTCGCCGCGCTCCGGCACGCCAAAGATATTGCCGAGCAGCCGGAACGATAATGCCGTCGCCTCAAAGCGCCCGTCGATCAGCACATAGGGAATGCCGGTGCGCTGCTGCACGCTGTCGGCCAGCGACGCGAAGGTCTGCCGTACCGAGCCGTAGTCGACGATCAGGTCGGGCTTGATTTTCAGCACGGTCTCTATGTTGGCCGTGTCGCCGCGTCCGGTCAGCAAACCGACCTCCGGCAGATCACGCTGGCCCGCAGCGATGTACGGGCGCTCTTCGGCGCGCAATGCGCGCGGCCAGCCCACCATGGTCTCCGGCCGCATCGCATAGACCACCACCGACGCCGGCCCGCCCGCCGCGAACACTTGATCAATGCGATCGGGAAGTTCGACGCTCCGCCCGGCGCTGTCGGTGACGGTGCGCGCGGCGTGCGCCGGCCGTGCCAGCATCATCATGCTGGCGCCCGCCACAAACGATCGCCGGTTGATGCGGATCATGGATGGCCTCAGTCGATGCCCACCATGACGTCGCTCGCCTTGACGATGGCGTAGACCTGCTTGCCGACTTCGAGCTTCAACTCCTCGACCGAGGTCTTGGTGATGGCCGAGGTGATAATGCTGCCGCCAATGTCGATCTTCACATGGCTGGTGGTGACGCCGTGATCGATGGCGACGACCTTGCCCTTGAGCTGATTGCGCGCGCTGATCTTCATTCCGAGATCTCCGTGTGACGGGGCAACAAAAAGGGCGGCCCGTGAGCCGCCCTTTTATATGTTCAAAACCGGTATGAAGGAACTCACTCCGCGGCGAGCTTGACCTCGGGAGCGGCGGCGCGGACTTCCGCGTCGACATGCTTTTCGAACTGTTCGAAGTTCTTCTGGAACATGCCGACCAGCGCCCGCGCGGTCTTGTCGAACTCGGCCTTGTCCTTCCAGGTGTTGACCGGATCGAGAATGTCGCTCGGCACGCCTTCGAGAGCCGTCGGCACCGCGAAGCCGAAATACTTGTCGGTGCGGAACTGGGCGTTGCGCAGCGAGCCGTTCAGCGCGGCGGTCAGCAGCGCGCGGGTCACCTTGATCGGCATGCGGCTGCCGGTGCCATACTTGCCGCCGGTCCAGCCGGTGTTGACCACCCAGCAATCGACGTTGTGCTTGGCGATCAGCTCCTTCAGGAGCTGGCCGTATTCGGCCGGATCGCGCGGCAGGAACGGCGAGCCGAAGCACGCCGAGAATTCAGGAACGGGCTCGTTGCCGAGGCCGCGCTCGGTGCCGGCGACCTTCGCGGTGTAGCCGGAGAGGAAGTGGTACATCGCCTGCGCCGGGGTCAGCTTGGCGATCGGCGGCATCACGCCGAAGGCGTCGGCGGCGAGCATCACCAGATTCTTCGGATGACCGGCGCGACCGGTGCGCGATGCGTTCGGGATCGATTCCAGCGGATAAGCGGAACGGGTGTTCTCGGTCTTGGAGCCGTCGTCGAAGTCGGGCTCGCGGGTGACCGGATCGAGCACGACGTTCTCGAGCACCGCGCCGAAGCAAATGCTGGCGTCATAGATCGCAGGTTCGGCTTCACGCGACAGCTTGATGGTCTTGGCGTAGCAGCCGCCTTCGAAATTGAAGATGCCGTCCGGACCCCAGCCGGTCTCGTCGTCGCCGATCAGGGTACGGTTCGGATCGGCGGAGAGCGTGGTCTTTCCGGTGCCGGAGAGGCCGAAGAAGATCGCGCTGTCGCCGTCCGGGCCGACATTGGCCGAACAGTGCATCGGCATCACGCCCTGCGCCGGCAGGAAGTAGTTCAGCGTGGTGAACACCGACTTCTTCATTTCGCCGGCGTACTGGCTGCCTGCGATCAGAACGATCTTGCGGGTGAAGTCGATCGCGACGACGTTCTCGGACTTGCAGCCGTGACGCTTCGGATCGGCGCGGAAGCTCGGCAGATCGACGATGGTCAGTTCGGGTGCGAAGTTCGCAAGCTCGGCCATTTCGGGACGGCGCAGCAGCGTGCGGATGAACAGCGAGTGCCACGCCATTTCGGTGAACACGCGCGTTTTGATCCGGAATTTCGGATCGGCGCCGCCGTAGAGATCCTGCGCGAAGAGGGTCTTGCCTTCGCAGTGCTTGAGGAAATCCTGATACAGCGTTTCGAACTGTTCGGAGGTGATGGACTGGTTGCCGCCCCACCACATGGTCTTGTCGGTGAGCGCGTCGCGCACCGTGAACTTGTCTTTCGGCGAGCGGCCGGTGAACACGCCGGTTTCTGCGACAAGCGCGCCGCCGGCTGACAGCTCGGCTTCATTGTTGCGCAGCGAGTGCTCGTAGAGCGGCGCGGTGCCGAGATTCCAGTTTACCTGTTTGAGATTTTTGAAACCGAATTTATCGGCGCCGAAAGCACCGTTGCGCACACCCGTCTCTTGCACTGTCAGAATCTCCCAAAAAGACCGCGTATCGTTTCGCGCGGCTATTCGCCAAACGCCCCTGTCGCGGATGCCGGGGATCATAGCTCCCGGGCCTCAATCCGGCGACTTATTAGTGGCCAACGCGCGGCTTGCCAAGTCGATCCGTCATAATGCGGTAAAGATCGCCGGGACCGGCGAAAACGGATTGAATTTCACGGGCTTGGGAGGGCCTTGGCGCGGTCGGCAAGCGCCTTCAGGGCTTGCCGCAGTGCGGCAGGTGTGACGATCCGCTGCGGAAAATCGAGCCGGAGCGTGCGCCCGTCATCCTGCAGATCGAGGCCCTCGGGATCGCAGCCGGTGCATCGCCATGCGCCTTGGGAAGCGCCGAGCAGTTTCACCGCGTACAGATTCATCGTGTCCATATGATCGGCATTCATATGCGCGACGATGTCCGGCTCGGCCTCCACCAGTGCCTCCGCACCCGAGAGATCGGTGAGAAAGTCACGCGGCTCCAGATCGACGATACGGCCGAACCCCGCAACCAGATGCACACCTTTCGGCACGATCTTGAAGAACGAGAAATCCTTGAAGCCGGCGAAGTCCTCGGCCGAGGGATGAGCCGCAAGATAGCGCCGTCTTGCAAGCCCGGCGTCGTCGCCCTGCGTTTCTCCGGCGGTGCCTGCCAGCATGATGCGCGCGCCTTCCAGCGGATCGCCCGGCGCCCGTTCGTCCAGCATCAGCGACACCCGCGGATCGTTCAGAATGTTCCTGGTGTGGATCGCAAGCCGCGAGATCAGCAGGACCGGCGAGCCATCCGGCATCGAGCCGACATTGACCAGCGAGGAATACGGATCGCCGCTCTCGGGCATCAGCGTCGCCAGTGCGCCCTGACGGCGGCGGGCCAGCAGTGAGCGGGTCAGGCGGGCCGGTTTGACGGTTGCAGAGGGGTCCATCGGGAGCCTGATTTCAAAGGTTAACGGGCTTTTTTGCGGCAAAAAGGGGTTATATCCCGGAACAATCCGCTTATATAAACGTCAGGTTCCAATATTCGCAGGGCCCAGGAACTCGGTCACATTTCAGCCCAGCTTGCATTGCTCGTTGAAGATAAGCGAACGCCTTATTTCACGGCATCCGGTTTGTCCGGTCAGTAAACAGTCGCCCCGCCCGAAACTATCGATTTGGAAAGCAGGCTCATGCCCACAATCGCCCTGGTCGATGACGACCGCAACATTCTGACGTCGGTCTCGATCGCACTGGAAGCCGAAGGCTACCGGATCATGACCTATACGGATGGCGCGTCAGCCCTCGACGGCTTCAAGACGAGTCCGCCGGACCTTGCCATCCTCGACATCAAGATGCCCCGCATGGACGGCATGGAAACGCTGCGCCGGCTGCGCCAGAAGTCCGATCTGCCGGTGATCTTCCTCACCTCCAAGGACGAGGAAATCGACGAGCTGTTCGGCCTCAAGATGGGCGCCGACGATTTCATCCGCAAACCGTTCTCCCAGCGCCTCTTGGTGGAGCGCGTCAAGGCGGTGCTCCGCCGCGCGGTGCCGAAGGACCCTGCCGCCACGCAGAAGGAAATGGACGCCAAGGCGCTCGAGCGCGGACTGCTGCGCATGGACCCGGAACGTCACACCTGCACCTGGAAGAACGAACCGGTGACGCTCACCGTGACCGAATTCCTGATCCTTCAGGCGCTGGCCACCCGCCCCGGAGTGGTGAAAAGCCGCAACGCGCTGATGGATGCGGCCTATGACGACCAGGTCTATGTCGACGACCGCACCATCGACAGCCACATCAAGCGCCTGCGGAAAAAGTTCAAGGCAGCCGACGATGACTTCGAGATGATCGAAACCCTGTACGGCGTCGGCTATCGCTTCAAGGAAACCTGATCGTTCCGGCATGCGACACGGAGGGAACTGGTCCGGCGACAGCGCCGTATGGCGGGTCGCTCGCATGCCGGTTGGTTGCTATAATCGGCCGATCTCGAACCGAACAATCGGGCGTCTAGCCATTGCTTGATCGAACGCAGCATGACAGCGACGACGATGCCGAAGCCGGTGCGCCGCCACTTGCGCCGGTTGCCGACGCGCCGTCGGACGCCGGAGCCGTGCGCCGGCGCTGGAGTCCGGTTGATCTGATCAAGCGCGCCGGACGTTATCTCACCGCGCTGACCTTCTCGAGCCTCACACGCCGCATCGTGGTCCTCAACCTGATCGGCCTGTTCGCGATGCTGGCCGGCATTCTCTATCTGTCGCAATTCCGCGCCGGCCTGATCGACGCGCGCGCGCAGAGCCTGCTGGTGCAGGCCGAAATCATCTCGGGCGCGATCGCGGCCTCGGCCACGGTCGAGACCAACGCCATCACCGTCGATCCCGAGCGCCTGCTCGATCTGAAGCCCGGCGAAACTTACGGCCCGACCGACGAGACCCTCAGCAACATCGATTTCCCGATTAATCCCGAACGCGTCGCGCCGGTGCTGCGGCGGCTGATTTCGCCGACCAAGACCCGCGCGCGCATCTATGACCGCGAGGGCGTGCTGGTGCTCGACAGCCGCAATCTTTACGGCCGCGGCGACGTGATGCGCTTCGAACTGGCGCCGCCGAATGCCGAGAAGCCCGGCTTCGCCGAAAAGACCATGATCGCGATCCGCACCTGGCTCAACCGCGGCGACCTGCCGCTGTACCGCGAACTCGGACCGGAAAACGGCAACGGCTATCAGGAAGTCCAGCAGGCGCTCGACGGCCGCAAGGGCAGCATGGTGCGGATCAACGACCGCGGCGAAGTGATCGTCTCGGTGTCGGTGCCGGTGCAGCGCTTCCGCGCGGTGCATGGCGCGCTGATGCTCTCGACCCAGGGCGACGACATCGACCAGTTGGTGACCAACGAGCGGCTCGCGATCCTCAAGGTGTTCGGCATCGCGTCGGGCGTGATGATCCTGCTGTCGCTGCTGCTCGCCTCGACCATCGCCGGCCCGATGCGCCGTCTCGCCGACAGCGCCGAGCGCGTCCGCCGCCGTATCAAGACCCGTGTCGAAATTCCGGACTTCACCTCGCGCGGCGACGAGATCGGCCATCTGTCGCGGGCGCTGCGCGACATGACCGACGCGCTGTACAACCGCATTGAAGGGATCGAGCGTTTCGCCGCGGACGTCGCCCACGAACTGAAGAACCCGCTGACCTCGATGCGCTCTGCGGTCGAGACGCTTCCGCTGGCGCGCTCCGACGACAGCCGCTCGCGGCTGCTGGCCGTGATCGAGCACGACGTGCGCAGGCTCGACCGCCTGATCTCCGACATTTCCGACGCCAGCCGGCTCGACGCCGAGTTGCAGCGGCAGGATGTGGAGCCGGTCGATATCCGCCGCCTGCTCAACACGCTGGTCTCGGTCGCCAACGAGACCCAGCACGGCACCGACGTCACGGTCGAAGCCCGTTTCGAGGGCAAGCCCAACGACAGCTTCTCCGTGCCGGGACATGACTCGCGGCTCGGACAGGTGATTTCGAATCTTTTGAGCAACGCGCAGTCGTTCTCGCGTCCGGGCAGCAAGGTGCGCATCGTCTGCCGCCGCCTCAAATCCGAAATCGAGATCGTGATCGACGACGACGGCACCGGCATCCGGCCCGGCGCACTCGAGAAAATCTTCGAGCGCTTCTACACCGACCGCCCGCATCAGGGTTTTGGACAGAATTCCGGTCTCGGCCTGTCGATCTCCAAGCAGATCGTGGAAGCGCACGGCGGGCGCATCTGGGCGGAAAACCGCGCCGGTCCGCTCGACGCCGAAGGCGATGCCCGGATCGTCGGCGCACGCTTCACGGTCCGGCTGCCCGCCATATGACCGCTGGCAGCGACCCAAGCATCCATGCCTCGGCAGTCCTGGTCGGCGACCGCGCGGTCCTGATTCGCGGGCCCTCGGGCTCCGGCAAGTCCCGGCTGGCGTTCGACCTGATCCTCGCCGGCCGCGCGGGACAGCTCCCCGCCGTCACTTTGATCGGCGACGACCGGGTCCGCCTGACGGACCACGGCGGCCGGCTGATTGTGCGCGGCGTGCCTGAACTGGCGGGAATGATCGAAATTCGCGGGCTTGGAATCAGGACCATCGGCTTTGCCGCCGACGCGCCCGTGGGGCTGGTGGTCGACCTCGACGCCGCCGACGCCGAGCGCCTGCCGCCGCCGGAAGCCCTCAAAACCCTGGTTTCCGGGCTGGAAATCCCGCGAATCCCGGTGGCACGGGGGTATGGCGCTCTGCCCCTGGTTCTGGCATTCCTTACGACAGTTTAAGGTTTCAAAAGCGAACTCGCGACCTTAGGCTGATTGCTGGCGGCGGTTTGGTCGCCATATAACCCAGACCCCGCCACTGAAGACGACCCGCGCGGACACCTTTTTTAAGGGGGTACGCGGCAACATCCCCCCTTGCGCCGGGGCTCTGGATGGTCAACATGTGGCCCTTTCGTGCGGTGCATCAAAAAGCGCCCGCGAGGAGTTTTGGATGATTGGTCTAGTACTGGTGACCCACGGGCGTCTTGCCGACGAGTTCAAGGCTGCCCTTGAACACGTGATGGGTCCGCAAAAACAAATCGAGTCGATTACGATTGGCGCCGAAGACGATGCCGATCTGTGTCGCAGCGATATTATCGAAGCCGTCAAGCGCGTGGACAGCGGCGATGGCGTTGCGATTCTGACCGACATGTTCGGCGGCACGCCGTCGAACCTCGCGATCTCCTGTATGAGCCGTCCCAAGGTCGAAGTGCTGGCCGGCATCAACCTGCCGATGCTGGTCAAGCTCGCCAAGGTGCGCGACGACAAGCCGCTGCCCGACGCGATCGCCGCCGCTCAGGAAGCCGGCCGCAAATACGTGACGATCGCCAGCCGTGTGCTCGCCGGGAAATGAGCGCCACGCCGGAGCATACGTCTTCGTCAGCCGGCGTTATCGTCCGAGAACTTCCCATCATTAACAAGCGCGGCCTTCATGCGCGCGCCTCCGCGAAATTCGTGCAGACGGCGGAAAAGTTCGACGCCGAACTCACCGTCACGCGCAACGGCGAAAGCGTCGGCGGCACATCGATCATGGGCCTGATGATGCTTTCGGCCGGGATCGGCACCACCATCACGGTGGCGGCGAGCGGCCGCGAAGCCGAGGCGGCGATCAACGCCATCACCGAACTGCTCGCCAACAAGTTCGGCGAAGAAGAAGCGGGCTGATTCCACTCAAAGCTGCACCATCTCAGATGTCGTCCCCGCGAAGGCGGGGACCCATAACCACTCAGTCCACGGTTCGGAACACGTAGCTGACATCTGATTCAGGTAGTCTGGGTCCCCGCCTTCGCGGGGACGACCCGTGGAATAGATCGTGCGAAGCCTACTACTTGTCGTCCTCTTCGTCAGGCCGCTCCGGACCCACGATCCAGATCTTCCACTTCACCGCCGGGCCCGCCTTGCCGTGGAAGTAGCGCCGCGAGGTCAGATCGAGGCGCTCCGCGTTCGGCGCGTTCTCCGCCATCCAGGCTTCGCACTTGTTAAGCTCGAGATCCTTGGTGTCGCAGATGCCGATGAAGCCGCGCTGCTTCGCCTCCTCCAGACTGGTCAGGCCCGAGGCCCAGACCTCCCGCGGGGTCAGCGGCGCCGGATGATCGGGGCTGTAGAAGGTCAGAGGCTCGCCGATTTCGGTGGTGCCTGCGACCACGGCCCAGCGCCTGTTGAACCGCGCGCGCCAGGCTTCGGTCAGTTGCATCGCGAATTCAGACTTGGGCGCGAACGGAACGCCGGCGTCGCCGTCGCGCCGCACGGTCTGCGCCGCGATGATCGGCGAGATCAGCAGCATGACGAGGGTGAACACCAGCCACATCAGCATCAGCCGGATCAGCGCCATCTGCGTGACGCGCAGCGTCGGCAGCGCAATCAGCGCCAGCGGGACTAGGAAGAACAGCGAGATTCCCCAGTCGGTCTTCATGTAGATGCCGAACGCCACAGCGGCGATCGGCGGCACCAGCGCGACAATGATCTGCATGATCCAGATATTGCGCGCCTGCGTGAGGAACACGCCGGAGTTGGGACCGCGCACCCATGGACGCCTTGCCGAGGCGATGAACTCGCCGATAAATCCTCTCCGCCGCAGCGACCTCCACCATTGCAGCTTCCACGCCAGTGCAATGGCGGCGAAGCTCACGGGAAGCAGCAGCAGGCCGAGATTGTGCGCAAGATAGATCGACGCGAGCCGCAGCGTGGTGGCGAAGGTCCGCCCGCCATACACATCGTCGGCATAGATCAGCGGCAGGAAATCCGCCTGCTTCAGCCACCACAGATGCGGCAACAAGCCGGCAAAACACGCCGCGAACGCCACCCACGGCGCGGGTGAGCGCCAAAAACGCATCCGGTCCGGATGGAGCAGCGATGCGAGCCCCGCAGCGCCGATCATGGTCAGCACCCAGTATTTGGTCATCAGCGCCAGCGCGGCGGCGAGTCCGAGCCAGATGCCCGACATCACCGTGCGCTTCTGGAACGCCTCGAGATAGGCCAGCACGAACAGCGGCAGCGTCACCAGTTGCAGCAGATCGGGATTGTACTTGAAGCCCTTGAAGGTGAAGACCGGATAGAGCGCCAGCATCGCCACCATGAACATGGCGCGGCGATGATCGACCACGCGCACCGCGATCAGCCAGCAGATCACAAGGCCGGTGCCGGCGACTGTCATCGCCAGCGCATAGGTCGCCCAGTCGGTGACGGGAAAAATCCTGAACCAGACGCCCGCGACCCATCCCGCCAGCGGCGGATGCTTGCCGTAGCCGAGCAGGAATTTCTGGCCCCAGGCGTAAGCCTCCGCGACATCCATATGGACATCCTGCGCGGCCTTCAGCGCAGTGAGGATGATGGTCCAGAGCAGCGCATGCACCACCGCAAAGCCGATGACGAATCTGAGCGACGTCGCCGGATCGTGGGCGACTGCCGCGATCCACGCCGCCACGCGGCGCGTGACCGGCACGTGGCGCAGGCGCGCCTTCTGCCGGGATCGCAGTCCGGTGCGCGGGCCGGGGTTTTTCCCGGTTCTGCGCCCGGTTTCGGTCGAGGAAGCATCGGACATCGCGGTCAACCTGTGTCGGAACTGGCTCGTTGCGCTGGCTTGTTGCTACCAGTGCCGGGAGATTGCGGCAAGGATCGCACGCAGCGCCGCGAACAGCAGGAAATCCGCGCCAATCCGCTGGAAGTCCGCGTTCCGCCGCCCAATTCAGTTGCCGCAAAGGGGCGCGAATGCTATCCCGCGCCCATGACAACGACCCCTATTTCCAACGTCCGCAACTTCTCCATCGTCGCCCATATCGACCATGGCAAGTCCACTCTCGCCGACCGGCTGATCCAGACCACCGGCGGACTGGAGGCGCGCGAGATGAAGGAACAGGTGCTCGATTCGATGGATATCGAGCGTGAGCGCGGCATCACCATCAAGGCGCAGACCGTTCGTCTCAACTACAAGGCCAAGGACGGCAACACCTACATCTTCAACCTGATGGACACGCCCGGCCACGTCGACTTCGCCTACGAGGTTTCGCGTTCGCTGGCCGCGTGCGAAGGCGCGCTGCTGGTGGTCGACGCCTCGCAGGGCGTGGAAGCGCAGACGCTCGCCAACGTCTATCACGCGCTCGACGCCAATCTCGAAATCGTGCCGGTGCTGAACAAGGTCGATCTGCCCGCCGCCGAGCCCGAACAGGTGAAGCAGCAGATCGAGGATGTGATCGGCATCGATGCCTCCGAGGCGGTGATGATCTCGGCAAAGACCGGCCTCGGCATTCCCGACGTGCTGGAAGCCATCGTCACCCGCCTGCCGCCGCCGAAGGGCGACCGCGACGCGACGCTGAAGGCGCTGCTGGTCGATAGCTGGTACGACGTTTACCTCGGCGTCGTGGTTCTGGTGCGCGTGGTCGATGGCGTCCTGAAGAAGGGCCAGCGCGTGCGCATGATGGGCACGGGCGCGGCTTACGACGTCGAGCGTGTCGGCTACTTCACGCCGAAGATGGTTAATGTCGACGAACTCGGCCCCGGCGAAATCGGTTTCATCACCGCGGCGATCAAGGAAGTCGCCGATACCCGCGTCGGCGACACCATCACCGACGACCGCAAGCCGATCACCGAAATGCTGCCGGGCTTCAAGCCCGCCGTGCCGGTGGTTTTCTGCGGCCTGTTTCCGGTCGATGCCGACGACTTCGAGACGCTGCGCGCGGCGATGGGCAAGCTGCGGCTCAATGACGCAAGCTTCTCGTTCGAGATGGAGACCTCGGCCGCGCTGGGCTTCGGCTTCCGCTGCGGCTTCCTCGGCCTGCTGCATCTGGAAATCATCCAGGAGCGCCTCTCCCGCGAGTTCAATCTCAACCTGATCGCGACCGCCCCGAGCGTCATCTACAAGATGCACCTCAACAACGGCAGCGAGATCGAGATTCACAATCCGATCGACATGCCGGACGTGACGCAGATCAAGGAAATCGAGGAGCCGTGGATCGAGGCCACCATCCTCACGCCGGACGACTATCTGGGCAGCGTGCTCAAACTCTGTCAGGAGCGCCGCGGCAACCAGAAGGAACTGACCTACGTCGGCGCCCGCGCCATGGTGAAATACGAACTGCCGCTCAATGAGGTGGTGTTCGATTTCTACGACCGTCTGAAGTCCGTCTCGAAGGGCTATGCCTCGTTCGACTATCACCTGACCGATTACAAGCCGGCCGATCTCGTGAAGATGCAGATCCTCGTCAACAACGAGCCGGTGGATGCGCTCTCCATGCTGGTTCATCGCACCCGCGCCGAAGGCCGCGGCCGCGCCATGGTCGAGAAAATGAAGGAGCTGATCCCGCCGCACATGTTCCAGATTCCGATCCAGGCGGCGATCGGCGGCAAGGTGATCGCGCGCGAAACCGTCCGCGCGCTGCGCAAGGATGTGACCGCGAAGTGCTACGGCGGCGACATCACGCGCAAGCGCAAGCTTCTGGAGAAGCAGAAGGAAGGCAAGAAGAAGATGCGGCAGTTCGGCAAGGTCGACATCCCGCAGGAAGCCTTCATTGCCGCGCTGAAGGTGGATAGCTGAGGGTTAGGCGGCGATCATACCCTTCGGGTCGTCCCCGCGAAGGCGGGGACCCATAGCCCCTAACGTCGGTATTTGGCTTGGAGCTTCCTTCGCTGCGGAACAGGTGCTTTCACAGACACCGTGAAAGTGGTTTCATATCGGCGCAACGGGTCGCGTCATGCCCCGCCCTCAGAATTTTTCGATCTTCCTGCCGTTCTTGTCGACCAGACTCGAAAATTTCTCGCGGAACACGATGTCGTGCGGCTTCACGGTGAACTTGTTGCCCTTCATGAACTCGTACAGCGAGCGCACCGGCGCGGTGGTCGGGCCCTGTTTGATAAAATCGTCCGTCGTGAAGCAGGAATCGTTGTTGGCCTTCAGATAGTCGGTGAAGCTTCCGTTGACGACGCCGACCTTCTTCTGCAACTTGTATGACAACTGCCGCCTGAACATCTTGGGCATCAGCACCTTGCCCCTGTCCCTGGCTGGCTGAGCCGGTCCGTGCGGACGAAACACCAGCTTCGGATCGAACTTGCCGGTGTCAGCCGAGTAGTCCTTCCAGACGCGGCCCTTGGCTTTGGCCTTGCTCAAGATATCGAGATAGGACTGGATCTCTTCTTCTTCCATCGAGGAGTAGAATGTCGGATACGCCCAGCCTTGTTCGGCGAGCCACAGGTTGATGTCGGTCTTGTATCCGGTGCCGACCCGGATGTTGGCGACGAAACGTCCGTAGGTGTCGATCACCTCGAACGGCTTGTCGATCAACGAGACCACCTGACACTTGATCGGGCTGCCGAAGCCGGACAGTTTCTTCGCCAGCGCGACCGTCGCGGTTTCCGCCCAGTATTGCCGCCGCGGCTGTTTGTTTTCGAGATTGAATTTTTCGCGCTTGGCGGTGGAAACGCCGGTGCTCTTCTTGAGCGGCCCCGCGCGATAATGCAGTTCGGGCGCATCGATCCCTTGCAGCCGGACAGTGATCCGGCCTTGCGTGTCGATCACCTCCTTGTTGCTGGCGCCGCGCGCGAACGCCCCGAAATACGCATTGGTCTTCTTGAAGGTCTTGCCGTCCGCGGCGTAGGCAAACGAGTTGCGTCCGACCGTGACCTTGACCTTCGTTGTATCGGCGTCGGAATCGCCATCGGGCCAGAATTGATCGAGGTCGATTGTCCCCATCACGCGCAACAGGCCCGGCATGCGTCCCTCCCCGCTTTTTTCTGGAGCCGCACCTTAGCAAATCACAACGACACGCGGAATACGGCGGCTCACTGTCACAATCGATGTCACAAATGGGGGATGACACGCTTCATCACTGCGGAGCCACTCGCCGTTCATCGCCCGTTCAAGTCGAATCTGGCGGGTGCGTGATCGAGAGAAAGGCGCGAGCCGCTTGACTCTTCGCGCCCGTCCATCGACGGTGCGCGTGATCGAATTTTCAACCATCGGAGAGAATGATGGCAGCGTCGTATAAATTTGAAATCTACAAAGACAAATCCGGCGAATTCCGCTTTCGCTTCCGCGCCCCGAACGGCGAGAAGATGTTCGCCTCGGAAGGCTATTCCAACAAGGCGTCCGCCAAGAGCACGATCAAGTCGATCGTCAAGCATGTCGCCAAGGCTGATATCGACGACGTCTCGAAGGCCGTGAAGGCGAAGGACAAGCCTGCGAAGAAAAAGAAGAAGAAGTCCAAGAAGAAGTGATTTTCAGCGATCATCGCAAGGAAAACCCCGGCTCAAAGCCGGGGTTTTTCATTTGCATCGGTCCGCGCCGAGAACCGGGATCACGCCACGCGGACGCTTGCGCCGCTGGTCGCGTTGCGCTGGGCCTGCAACAACGCGGTGATCTCGGCGTTCGGCCGGGCGCGGCTGAACAGGAAGCCTTGTCCCTCATGACAGCCTTCCGCACGCAGGCAGGCGAGTTCGCATTCGGTCTCGACGCCTTCCGCGGTGATCGTCACGCCAAGGCCCATGCCGAGCGAGATGATCGAGCGGACGATGGCCTGCGCGTCCTGATTGGAGCCGAGATCGCGCACGAATGAGCGGTCGATCTTGATCTTGTCGAACGGGAAGCTGCGCAGATAGCTCAGCGACGAATATCCGGTGCCGAAATCGTCCATCGAAATCCGCACGCCGAGCGCGCGCAGCGCATGCAGCGTCGCCAGCACCTGATCGCTCTTTTCGAGCAGCAGGGTTTCGGTGATTTCGAGTTCAAGCCGCTTCGGCGACAGGCCTGATGTTTTCAGCGCGTCCATCACCACCGAGAGAAGGTTACCAACACGGAATTGCAGCGGCGACAGGTTGACGGCGACGCGCACGTCGTCCGGCCAATGCGCCGCGTCCATGCAGGCGCGCCGCAGCATCAGGCCGCCGACCGCGTTGATCAGGCCGGTTTCTTCCGCGACCGGGATGAATTCCACCGGCGGAATCATGCCGCGGTCCGGGTCCGGCCAGCGCACCAGCGCCTCGAAGCCGGTGATCCGTCCGGTCTTGAGATCCACCAGCGGCTGGTAGTGAGGCTGCAGGATGTTGCTCTCGATCGCCGCGCGCAGATCGATTTCGATGCGACGGCGGGTCTGGGCGCGGGCGTCCATTTCCGATTCGAAGAAACTGAACGTGCCGTGACCCTCGCTCTTGGCGCGCGACAGCGCCATGTCGGCATTCTTGAGCAGCTTCTCGGCATCGTCGCCGTCGCCCGGCGCAATCGCAATGCCGATGCTGGCGCCGCTGACGATGGTGTGGCCGTCGAACAGATAGGGCTCGCTGATGGCGTCGATCAGGCGCCGGGCCAGAAACGCGACATCCTCGGGCCGCGACACGCCGGCCTGCACGATGGCGAATTCGTCGGAGCCGAGGCGCGCGATCGCGTCTTCCTCGCGCAGCGAAGAGCGCAGGCGCTTGGTCACGCCCTTGAGCAGCTTGTCGCCGATGGCATGGCCCAGCGTGTCGTTGATGGCCTTGAAGTTGTCGAGGTCGAGAAACAGCACCGCGACCTTGTCGCCGCTGCGGCGGGTATGCGCCAGCAGTTCATCGAGCCGCTGCCGCAGCAGGATGCGGTTCGGCAACCCGGTGAGGCCGTCATGCTGCGCCATGAAAGCGAGCCGCGCTTCGGCGCGCTTGCGCTCGGTGATGTCCATCAGCGCCAGCAGCACCGCGGGCTTGCCTTCGAACGTCAGCATGCGCGAATAGATCGCGACATCGATCAGCGATCCGTCGGCCTTGACGTGCTTCCAGGTTCGCGCCGCGCGCTCCTCGGTGGTCTGGTCGCCGGTCCAGGGCGCGGCCTGATCGAAGGCCTGCACGTCGGAGATCTTCAGTTTCTCGAAGTCCTCGCGCGCGTATCCGTAATGCGCGACCGCCGCGTCATTGACGCTGATGATGCGCTCGTTGTCCTGGGCACAGACAATCATCGGTACGGGATTGCCGTCGAACAGCAGGCGGAACGAGGCTTCGCGCTGCTTCAGTTCGGTGATGTCGACGCGGAGCCCGATCACGCCGCCGTCGCCGGTCAGGCGTTCCTCGATCAGGATGCAGCGGCCGTCGGACAGGGTTTGTTCGTGGCGATGACCGGGATGATAAAGCTTCTCGAGCCGCTCGTTGATCCATTCATCCTCGCGCCCGATCGCGTCCGGATAGTCGCCGCGCGCCACGCCCTCCTTCAGGGTGTCACGCAACATCGCGCCCTCTTTAAAGAGGTCGGCGCTCTTGTTGTAGATCTCGGCGTACTTCTTGTTCCAGAGGATGTATCGCCCCTCGGCATCGAGAAACACGATGCCTTGCGGAAGAATATCGATCGCCTCGCGCAAACGCGCGTTGGAGCGCGCCGCATCCGCGATCGCCGCCTCGGCTTCCGCGCGCTTGCGCACGATTTCGCCGATCTCGGAGATCTTGCGGCCCTTGGGTAACAGCTTCGGCACGGCCTTGGGCCGGCGAACCGACAACCTTCCCCGCGTGAGTGCTGACTTACCGGTTCTGTTTTTTGGTTTTGGCCGATTGATCGGCATCTGCCCCGCATCCCTTGCATTCTGCGGGCGCCAGTTTTGCTATAAGTGTCTGAAAAATTGGTATCCTTTAGCGGGCTGCCTGAAGCTGATGCCACCTATGCGATGGCCCTTGGGGTGCTCAATTGCGAGGCGTTCACAGTGGCAGGCCACACCAGATAAGGCTCGCATGATCGTTTCTCCCCCGCGATCATGACACTACTTCGGCTTCGATGCGCCATCTGCACAACAAATATTCGCACGCATGGCATTTCGCTCCAATTTGCGTCAGTCTCCGGCATGGCTAATGCCCGGTTAAGAATCGCGCCGCCTCGTCGCCGGGCCCGCTGTCCGCTATAAGAGAGTCATGATCCGATTCCGTCTGATTCCCGCGCTCGCTCTGATGTCGGCTGCTCTCGCTGTGACAGTCCCGGCACAGGCGCAGGACAAGGGCAGCGTCAACCCCAAGCCGCTTCCGCCGCTGGCCAATCCCAACGATCCCAACATCGCCGCCAAGGAACTGTTCGGCCGCAAGCTGCAGCCGGCTGCGCTCGCGCCGCAAGCCATCGGATTTTACGCCAAAGGATGTATCGCCGGCGCGGTCGCGTTGGCGATCAACGGATCGGCGTGGCAAGTCATGCGGCTGTCGCGCAACCGCAACTGGGGACACCCTGATCTCATTGCTTTGCTCGAACGCGTGGCGGTCAAAGCGCAGAAGACGGCGGGCTGGCCGGGACTTCTGGTCGGCGACATGTCCCAGCCGCGCGGCGGGCCGATGTTCACCGGGCACGCAAGCCACCAGATCGGCCTCGATGCCGACATCTGGCTGACGCCGATGCCGAACCGGCAGCTCTCCCGCGAGGAACGCGAGGAAACATCCGCCGTGATGATGGTGCGGAAAGATCGCCTCGACATCGATCCGGCTACATGGATGCCGACACATCTTCCCGTGATCCGCGCTGCCGCTCAGGAGCCGCAGGTGGAGCGCATCTTCGTCAACGCCGCGATCAAGAAGGCGCTGTGCCGGGAAGCGAAGGGCGACCGGAGCTGGCTGTCGAAGGTGCGCCCGATGTACGGGCACGACTACCATTTTCACATCCGTATGAAGTGTCCGGCAGGCAGCACGAATTGTGAAGCGCAGACGCCGCCCGCTGACGGTGAAGGTTGCAGCGCAGGCGACCTGGCCTACTGGTTCAGCGACGCGGTGCTGCATCCAAAGCCGCCGCCGGTGCCGCCCAAACCGAAGCCGCCGCTCACACTCGCAAACCTGCCGTCCGAATGCCGGCAGGTTCTTCAGGCTCCGGACGCAAAATAGCCCGAGCGCGTAACCGGGGAGCGATCCGGGACTTTACGCAGCGACCACGCCTGATATTGTCCCGGCGAACGATGCCTTGGCATGCTGCGCGCTGCCGGGGTTGCCGGAACGGCGCTTCCGCTTGTCGTCAGATGATTTGATCAAAGCCGGCTTGCGCGCATTGTTGCGCGCGCCCCGCTATGGAGCGCCCAAATGACCTTTATGTCCCGCTTCCTCGTCGTAACCGCGCTTGTCTGCGCGCCGCTGTTCTCGATGGCTTATGCGCAGGACGCGAAGCCGGCAGGCGCACCACCGGCCGCCGTGCAGGGCAAGACCCTCACCGTGTTCGCTGCGGCCTCGATGAAGAATGCGTTGGATGAAGCCAATGCCGCTTACACCGCCAAGACCGGCGTTAAAGTGGTCTCAAGTTATGCTGCAAGCTCCGCGCTCGCCAAGCAGCTCGAGCAGGGCGCGCCGGCGGATATCTTCATCTCGGCCGACACTGACTGGATGGATTACTCCGCAGGAAAGAAGACCATCAGCGACACGTCGCGGATCAACCTGCTCGGCAACAAGATCGTGCTGATCGTTCCGAAAGATTCCAAGCTCACGACGGTCACGATCGGTCAGGGCTTCGATCTCGCCAAACTTGCAGGTGACGGCAGGATCGCCACCGGCGACGTCAAGGCCGTGCCGGTCGGCAAATACGCCAAGGCTGCGCTGGAAAAGCTCGGTGCGTGGCAGGCCGCCGAGCCGAAATTCGCCATGGCTGAAAGCGTCCGCGCCGCACTCGCATTGGTCGCGCGCGGCGAAGCCAATCTCGGCATCGTGTATGAGACCGACGCCAAGGTCGAACCCGGCGTGAAGATCATCGGCGCCTTCCCGGCGGACTCGCATCCGGCGATCATCTATCCGGTGGCGGCGACGGCGAGCGCGAAGCCAGACGCAACGCCCTATCTCGCGTTCCTTCGTTCGGCCGCGGCGAAATCGATCTTCGAAAAGTACGGCTTCACCTTCCTGATCAAGCCGACGTCGTAACAACCCGCCGTGTCCCAGCTCTCCGCCGAAGAATGGACAGCGATCCTGCTCTCATTGCGGGTCGCCGCCGTCGCCACACTTGTCGCCACGCCACTCGGCATCGCCGTAGCGTGGCTTCTGGCGCGGCGGAACTTCTGGGGCAAGGCGGCGCTTGATGCGCTGATCTATCTGCCGCTGGTGCTGCCGCCTGTCGTCACCGGCTATCTGCTGCTGCTGACCTTCGGACGTAAAGGCCTGGTCGGCGCGTGGCTTGCCGACACACTCGGTATCGTGTTCGCATTCCGCTGGACCGGCGCGGCGCTTGCCTGCGGCGTGATGTCGTTTCCGCTGCTGGTGCGGCCCATCCGGCTGTCCATCGAGGCGGTGGACCGCAAGCTCGAACAGGCGGCCAGCACGCTCGGCGCCGCGCCCTGGCGCGTGTTCCTGACTGTCACACTGCCGCTTGCATTGCCGGGAATCCTGGCCGGCATGGTGCTCGGCTTCGCCAAAGCCATCGGCGAATTCGGCGCGACGATTACATTCGTCTCCAACATTCCCGGCGAAACGCAAACCATCTCGGCGGCGATCTATTCGCTGACCCAGACGCCGGACGGCGATACGGCTGCGCTGCGGCTTGTGATCGTATCGATCGCAATTGCCATGGCCGCACTGATCGCGTCTGAAATTCTTGCGCGTCGCGCGACGGCGCGGCTGCACGGTTATTGATATGCTGCTCGTCGATATTGAAAAGCAACTTGGCGATTTCAGGCTCGAAACATCCTTCACAAGCAATGGGCTTGTCACCGGGCTGTTCGGCAATTCCGGCGCCGGCAAGACCTCGATCATCAACATGATCGCCGGGCTGGTGACGCCCGATCGCGGCCGCATCGTGCTCGACGAGGAAACGCTCGACGATACGGCTTTGCACCTGCACATTCCTCCACATCAACGGCGGATCGGTTACGTGTTTCAGGACGCGCGGCTGTTTCCGCATCTCGATGTCATGCAGAATCTCGACTACGGGCGCCGCATGAATGGCCTCGACCGCGACGCGGCCGCTGAGAAACACACCGTCGATCTGCTCGACATCGGACATCTGCTCACTCGGCGCCCCGCCCAACTCTCCGGCGGTGAGCGCCAACGTGTGGCGCTCGGCCGCGCCCTGCTCGCGAAACCGCGCCTGCTGCTGCTCGACGAACCGCTAGGCTCGCTCGACGAGGAACGGAAAGCGGAGATCCTTCCCTACTTCGTCCGGCTGCGCGATGAAGCCAGCGTGCCGATGGTGTTTGTCAGCCACGATGCCGGCGAGATGCGGCGGCTGGCGACGAATGTGGTGATGCTCAAGCGCGGCAAGGTGGTCGCCAGTGGCGGCGTCGAGGTTTTGCCCGCGACCGCCTGAGGTCTCTACTTCAGCGTCGTGATCGCCTTTGCGAGATAATCCAGTCCTGCGAGCAACGGCGGTCCGCCGCACAGCGTGTAGCGTTCGGGGAGGTCGATCCGCCTGTTCGCCCCATAGCGCGTCAGCAGCGCCGGATGGGTGATGAACAGCGCACCCTGATCCTGGGCCTCGCGCGGCGGGTCCTGCAACACCAGCACATCCGGTCCGTCAGTGAGCAAGTGCTCAAGCGATACGAATCCGCCCTGCTCCGCAGCCATGAAGCCGCCGGCTCCGCCAGCGGCCCGTTGCGGCGGCCGCAATCCCGCGATGGAGAGCATACCGGAAGCCAGACTGGCTGGACCTTCCCGGTAGCCTTCGCGCTGAATGACCAGCGCCGTCAGCGGCGGCTTCAGGGCAACCGCCGACAATCTCGCCTCGGCCTGTTCAATCTGGCGCGCCAGCGCCTCGCCGCGCTCGGGATGGCCGACAAGCTTTCCCACCTCGATGGCCTGACGGCGCGCATCGGCGAGATTGCGGATGAGTTCGACGTCCACGACGCGAATGCCCATCGCGCTGAGCATGGCATGGATCGGGCGATGGCTGGGTCCGCCCAGCACCAGATCAGGCGCGAGATTCACGACCGATTCCGCATCCCAATCCAGCCGGGGAAACGCCGCGGCCTTGTCTGTCATCACCGACAGAAGCGGATTGACCGCATAGGGCGACAATCCGGCAATCTGGACCGGGTCGGCCAGCGCGAGCAGCAACTGATCGGCGCAAAGATTGAAGGATACGATGCGCTTCGGCGGCCCGTCCGCACGCGTGTTCTGCACGGAGCCGCAAAACACCGCGAGCAGGACCAAAATACTCATGCCCGCGAAGATGGTTTTCTTGATCATGACAGCCTGTTATGCCACGCCAATCGGATTGCGTCAGCGGCCCTTGCTGCTGCGGAGATATGCCGGAACAAGATGAAGAGCGATAGCCGAGGCGATATTCAGGGACCCGTGCTGACCGCGACGCTCGCCATTCTGGTGGCGGTGCTGTTCGTGCTGTCGCTGATGACCGGGCCTGCGTCCTTTTCGCCGCGTACGGTCATTGCAGCATTGTTTTCCGATCAGGGCGTGGCGTCGATTATCGTCCGCGATATTCGTTTGCCGAGAACATTGCTGGCCATGCTGATCGGCGCCACGTTCGGACTGGCCGGCGCGTCGTTGCAGGGCCTGCTGCGCAATCCGCTCGCCGAACCGTCGCTGTTCGGCGCGCCGCAGGCGGCAGCAGCAGCCGCCGCCGCGATCATGGCATTTGGTCTGGCCAACGCGCTGTCGCTGGCGGTGCCGCTCGCCGGCATCGCCGGCGCACTTCTTTCGGTCGGTGCGCTGGTCGCCATCGCCGGACGCCGGGCTTCGCTGACAGTGACTCTTCTCGCCGGCCTCGCGCTCGCCAGTCTCGCGGGCGCGGCCATCGCGCTCATCCTTAATCTCGCGCCCAATCCGTACATCGCACTGGAGATCGCATTCTGGCTGCTCGGCTCGCTGCGGGACCGCAGCATGGAACACGTCTGGCTTGCCGCACCGTTCATGATCGTGAGCTGGTTCGTGCTGGCGTTCAATGCGAGCGCCTTCCGCGCGCTGACGCTCGGTGAAGACGCCGCTGCCTCGCTCGGCGTCAATGTCGAGCGCACGCGCGTGCTGGTGGTGATCGGTGTCGCGCTCGGCGTCGGCGCAGCCGTCTCCGTCGCTGGCGCCATCTCCTTCGTGGGGCTGGTCGCGCCGCATCTGGTGCGGCGGTTCTATGGATCGGACCCTGCGCGCGTGCTGCTGCCGGCGTCACTGGCGGGCGCGGCGCTGCTGATGGCGGCGGATATCGCGGTGCGCCTGATCCCCGCCGTCATTGAAATCAAGATCGGCGTGGTGACGGCGCTGATCGGCGTACCGTTCTTCCTGGCGATGATCTTCCATGAGCGCCGTGCATTGGAGGACAGCACGCAATGAAGCCAAACAATGCGCCGCGCCTTGTCTCCTCCGGTATCACGGTTGTCCGTGGTTCGCGCCGGATCGTAGATAATGCCGATCTGACTTTGAATGCCGGCGAATTCACAATTCTCGCCGGACCCAACGGCGCCGGCAAAACCACACTGGCGCGCGCCATGGCCGGCGTGATGCGAACCGAGGGCTCAACCGCATTCGATGGCGTCGCCTTGCGGAACATGCTACCCCGCGCACGCGCGCGTGCGATCTCCTATCTGCCGCAGGGACATGAATTCCATTGGCCGATGCGGGTGGACAGCATCGTTGCGCTCGGACGCGAACCCCATGCGGACCCGTTCTCGCAGACCTCCATCAAGGATCGCATCGCCATCGAGCGCGCCATCGAGGCAACCGCCGTCGGCGAGTTTTCTTCGCGGCTGATTACGACACTGTCAGGCGGGGAACGGGCGCGCGTCGCGATTGCGCGGGCACTCGCCACCGAAGCGTCGGTCTTGATCGCAGATGAGCCGACGACCTCGCTGGATGAGCGCCACCAGTTAATCGTCATGGATCTGCTTCAGCGGATCGCCCATGGCGGCACCGCCGTGCTTGCGATCATTCACGATCTCGCTTTGGCAATGCGGTTCGCCGATCGCGTGGTCATCATGAACGAGGGCCGCATCGTCGCCAACGACAGCCCGCAGCTTGCACTGACGCCCGATCGCATTGCGGAGATCTTCGGCATCTCGGTGAACCGCGTCGAGACGCCGGACGGGCCGCTGCTGTTGCCGTCCCGCGCACTTTAAACAGGCTCAGCTCCCGAGCAGCCGGGTCCCGATCCGCGACAGCTTGCGTCTGGCGGCAGCGGTGCGGCTCAGTTCAGGGGCCGGCGGCTCCTCATCCTCCGGCAGCCGGAGCCCGACCACGTTCACCCGGTTGCCGCCGATGCTCCGCGCCACCAGTACAATGGAATCGAGCGGCAAGGTCGCGCCGACGCGGGGCGCATGATCGAGATGAATGTCGAAATAATCCGCCAGTGTCAGATGCGCGTCGCTGGAGGCGATGGTGACGCCGTAAATATCGGCAACATCCTTGAGGGTCACGTCGCCGGGCATCATGAAGTCGCCGAGCAGATGCGGGTCCGGCGCTGGCACCACCGGCATGTCGACAAAGAAGCGATCCAGCGCCTCGGCCTTCTCCGGCGGTGCGAGCAGATAGAGATAGTCACCCCTGACCACCGGCTCGGCCTCGGTCGGAGACAGAATTTTCTCGTCGCGGATCACCAGCGTCGGCTTCGACCATGACGGGATCAGCCCGCGCTTCAGAAACAGGCTGTTGGCGCGAACCGGATAACCCACAAGCTGCTGTTCGAGCTGTCCCGGCAGATCGAGTTCGACGCGCCGGGGCCCGCGATCAGCCCGCGGCAACGCCACATGCAGGCGACGCGCCGCCGCAGCGAGGGTCCAGCCTTGCAGCAGCAGCGAAATAATGACAACCACAAAGGCGACGTCGAAATACACCTGCGCGTTCGGCAGCCCGACCAGCATCGGGATCGAGGCCAGAAAGATCGCGACCGCGCCGCGCAGGCCGACCCAAGCGATGAAGGTCCTTTCGCGCCAGTTGAACGGGAACGGCGCGAGGCAAAGAAACACCGCGACCGGCCGCGCCACCAGCATCAGCACCAGTGCTACCGCGACAGCCGGCAGCACGGTCGCCAGGGTTCGCTCGGGTGAAACCAGGAGACCGAGCAGCACGAACATCACGATCTGCGCCAGCCATGTCGCGGCGTCGAGAAATGCCACGACGGAATTGTGCGCGCGGGTCGGACGGTTTCCGATGATCATGCCGGCGAGATAGACCGCGAGGAATCCCGACGCGTGCGAGATCTGGGACACCCCGAAAATGACCAGCGCGGCTGTCGTCACGAAGGGGGCGTGCAAACCCTGCGGCAAGGAGATGCGATTCAGCGCCAGGACCACAAGCCAGCCGCCGACAGCACCGAAGAGCATGCCCAGCGCGCTCTCCCGCACGAACTGAAGCGCAATGTGCGCCGCCGAGCTCTGCCCGATCGACAGGAACTCCACCAGCATCAGCGTCAGGAAGATCGCAAACGGATCGTTGGTGCCGGATTCCACCTCAAGGGTCGCGCCGACGCGCGGGCGCAGGCGAAGGCCCTGGCTATGCACCAGCAGGAACACCGCTGCCGCGTCGGTGGAGCCCACCACAGCGCCGACCAGCAGGGCCTCCGCCCAGCCGATCCCGAGTGCATATTTGGCAACGGGCGCCGTGATCAGCGCCGTTACCAGCACGCCGAAGGTCGCCAAAGCGGCCGACGGCGCCAGCACCGCGCGGATGCTCTGGAAGCGTGTCTTGAGGCCGCCATCGAACAGGATCAGCGCCAGCGCCACCGACCCGACCAGATAGGTCGACTGCACGTCGTCGAAGCGGATGCCGCCGGGTCCGCTGTCGCCTGCGAGAATACCGACAAAAAGGAAGACCAGCAGCAACGGAGCGCCGAAGCGCAGCGCGAGCAGGCTCGAGAGGATGCCCGCCATCACGAGAACCGAGCCGAGCAGAATGGCAATGCTGACCGAGTCGAGAGATGCCATTAGCTGTGTAAGTCTCCTAAAACGTCTGCAAATCCATGAATATAGTCGCAGCCGCCTGCCGCCAACCGATTTGTCGCTGTCATCACGATTGTGCCGGATTTGCTGGTGTTAAGTCGGCCGTGCGCGGAATTCTCACACGCCCGTAGCGGCGGAATATGGGAATCTGTCGATGTGATCGAATCAGGATCGAAGCTGGGGCAGGCCAACCGGCCTGCCTCCTTTTGAGGTGAGTTACCCATGGAATGGGATGATATCCAGCAGGCGTTACAGGCCAGCGTCAAATCTGCCGAGGCCTATCTGATCTCGCCCTGGTTCTACATGCAGGCTGGCATCATTCTGGCCGCTGCGGGCCTGTCGCTGGCCCTTGCCAGCTTCTTGCGCGCGCGGGTCAGTCCGACATCGCTGGCGATGGGTCTGCCGGCGCCGCTGCGTGCGCTGATCCGCATCCTGCTGAACCGGGCCGATGCGATCATCTTCGCGCTGCTGACCAGCATCGCCCGCGCAGTCGTTGTGAAAACCGAAGTTCTCCGACACGGCTACCTGCTCTCCACTGCGGCCAGCCTCGCGACAGCATGGGTCATCATTCGTCTTGCCACCGGATTGATCCGCAACGAGTTCGTGGTCCGTGCGGTGTCTGTCACCGCCTGGATTATCGCGGCCCTCAGCATCATCGGGAAGCTGGATGACGTGTCGGCCGCGCTGGATTCGGTATCCATCCCGCTCGGCGCGCTGCGGGTCACTCCATTGCTGATTCTGAAGGTCGTGGTGTCGCTCGGCATCGCGCTCTGGCTGGTCAATATCCTCGGCAACTTCCTCGAAGCCCGCATTTCGCGCTCGCGCGATCTCACGCCGTCGGTTCAGGTTCTTCTGATCAAGATCGTTCGCCTGCTGCTGATGGTCGCCGCATTCGCAGTTGTCATGAGCGCAGCGGGCATCGACCTGTCCGCCTTTGCGCTGTTTTCCGGCGCCATCGGCGTCGGCCTCGGCTTCGGCTTGCAGAAGATCGTCGCCAATTTCATCAGCGGCGTGATCCTGCTGGCGGACAAGTCGGTGAAGCCCGGCGACCTCATCACCATCGGCGACAGTTCGGGAAAGATCAGCGCGATGAATACGCGCTATATTTCCGTCGCGGCGGGTGACGGCCGCGAAATCCTGATCCCGAATGAAGATCTGGTGACCCAGCGGGTGGTCAACTGGACCTACACCAACAAGAACATGCTGGTGAAGGTCAACTTCGCGACCAATTACGACGCCGATCCGAACCTCGTCTGCAAGCTCGCTGTCGATATCGCATCCAAGACAGCGAATGTTGCGACCTTCAAGGCGCCGAATTGCCTGCTGACGGAATTTGCCGAAACCGGGATGAAATTCTCGCTGACATTCTGGGTGGCCGATCTCGATGTCGGCGCCGACAATGTCCGCAGCGACGTGATGCTGAAGCTGTGGAACGCCTTCAAGAGCGAGAACATCCGCGTGCCGTATCCCGTGCGGGAAATCCGTATCCGCGGCGGCGCGCTGCCGGTCGAAACCGTCGTCGACGTGCAAAGCTGACATCCATGCGCTTTGCCAGTGAACTGGTGCCGGCGACCCTGATCCGCCGTTACAAGCGTTTCCTCGCCGACGTCGAACTGGCCGACGGCACGATGATTACCGCGCATGTCGCCAATCCCGGCGCCATGACCGGGCTTCAGGCCGAAGGCGCGCGGGTTTGGCTGTCGAAATCGCCGAGCCTTGCGCGCAAGCTGCCTTACTCCTGGGAACTGGTTGAGGCCGACTTCGGCGGCGGCCTTGAGCTGACCGGCGTCAACACCATGCATCCGAACCCGATCGTGGCCGAAGCACTCGCGGCCCGTGCGATTCCCGAGTTGACGGGTTACGCAACCATCCGGCGCGAGGTGAAGTACGGCCGCACCATAAACGGCAAGGGCTCACGCGTCGACTTCCTGCTGGAGGATCCCTCGCGTCCGCCCTGCTATGTCGAGGTCAAGAACGTGCATCTGATGCGGCGCGCCGGTATTGCCGAGTTCCCGGATTCTGTCACCGCGCGCGGCGCGAAGCATCTCGACGAGCTGGCGGAGATGGTCACCTCAGGCGCCCGCGCCGTGATGCTGTTCGTGATCCAGATCGGCTCGGCCCGCTCGTTCGCGCTGGCCCGCGACATCGATCCAGCCTATGCGCGCGCCTTCGACCGGGCCCGCACCGCTGGCGTCGAGGCTTTGGCATGGACGTGCGATCTCACACGCCACGACATCAGGCTTGGGCGTTCCGTTCCCATCGAGACCTGAAAACGGTCATAAATGCCCTGAAAATAGGGCTGGGCAGCCCGGCTGGTGCTGCGGCTTGCACTGCGGGCAGCATCCATTAAATTGGGTTGATGCACCGTCAATTTTCCTCGATTTCAAGCCAGATTCGCCCATGAACTATGTCGAAGCCACCGAAACCTCGCTGCGAAAGACCGGGCAGATCAAGCTGCACGGTCCCCAGGCGTTTGCCGGCATGCGCAAGGCGGGAGCGCTGGTCGCGCGATGTCTCGACGAACTGGCCACCATCGTCAGGCCGGGTATTTTCACCTCGCAGATCGACGATTTCGTCCGCAAGTTCGCTTTCGACCATAAGGCCTATCCCGCGACCCTGATGTATCGCGGCTATCGCTATTCGACCTGCACGTCGATCAATCATGTGGTGTGCCACGGCATGCCCGGCGACCGGCCGCTCAAGGAAGGCGATATCGTCAACGTGGACGTGACGATGATCGTCGACGGATGGTATGGCGACTCCAGCCGCATGTATGCCGTCGGCGAAATTTCACGCCGCGCGGAGCGGCTGATCGATGTCACCTATGAAGCGATGATGCGCGGCATTGCCGCCGTGAAGCCGGGCGCCACCACGGGCGACATCGGCCATGCGATCCAGAGTTTCGTCGAGCCGCAACAGATGAGCGTGGTGCGCGATTTCTGCGGCCATGGTCTCGGCCGGATGTTTCACGACGAGCCGAATATCATTCACATCGGCCGCCCCGGCGAAGGCGTGGAACTGAAGCCGGGCATGTTCTTCACCATCGAACCGATGATCAATCTCGGCAAGCCGCATGTGAAGGTGCTGTCTGACGGGTGGACCGCCGTGACCCGCGACCGCTCGCTGTCGGCGCAGTTCGAGCATTCGGTCGGCGTGACGCACGACGGCGTCGAAATCTTCACTCTCTCCCCCGGCAAGCTGGACAAGCCGCCTTACAAGGTGTGACGCTCTGGCTTCGCGCGGATGGACATATCCGCATTCAGCAGAGATTCTTGTGGAATAAACCCGGTTGCAAATGCAGCCGGGCGCGGCGATGCTTGCAGCATACTTGAGCACGCATTCCGCCATGCCCGCAAAATCCGACGATCCGTCCTCGTCATCCGGTTTCTCCGAAGCGCCGCACTATCATGGCCATCGCGAGCGGCTGCGCGAGCGATTCCGCGAGGCGGGCGCCGATGCGCTGAGCGACTACGAACTGCTGGAGATGGTGCTGTTTCGTGCGCTGCCGCGGCGTGATGTCAAACCGCTGGCCAAGGCGCTGATCGCGAAATTCGGATCGTTCGCCGAGGTGGTTCACGCTCCGGAGTTACGCCTGAAGGAAGTCAGCGGTCTCGGGGATTCGGCGATCACGGAGATCAAGCTGATCGCCGCGACCGCGAGCCGGGTCGCGAAGGGCCAGATCAGCAAAGAGAAGACCGTGCTGTCGTCGTGGTCGAACGTGATCGAGTACTGCCGCGCTGCCATGGCCTTTGCCGACAAGGAGCAGTTCCGCATCCTGTTTCTCGACAAGCGCAATCAGTTGATCGCGGATGAATTGCAACAGATCGGAACTGTCGATCACACGCCGGTCTATCCGCGTGAAGTGGTCAAGCGCGCGCTGGAACTGTCGGCTACCGCGATCATTCTGGTGCACAACCATCCCTCCGGTGATCCAACGCCATCGACCGCCGACATCCAGATGACGAAATCGATCATGTCGATTTCGGGCCCGCTCGGGATCTCCGTGCATGATCACATCATCGTCGGCAAGAACGGCCACGCCAGCCTGAAGGGGATGCGGCTGATCTAAATCTACTGCCGCGTCAGCAGCAACGGATCGGCGCTGTCGGGAATGCGCCGCCACTGTGCATTGTCGTCGGCCTCGAAGCGCCAGATTTCGCCCTTTGCCGACTGCAGCAGCAGTTCGCCGCGCTCGATGCGCCATACGGTTGGCGCGAAAGCCGCCACCAGCGGGTCGCAGCGCGGCTTCAGGTACACCGCGAAATTCTCCGGCGTGTTCGTTTCAGTGTTGGTCAGTGTTAATCCGCAGATCGATTTGCCGCTGCCGCGCACCATCGCCCAGTCGCCAATGAGCTGGTCGGCGGATTTTGACAGGGCGCGCGCGGCTGCGAGATTCTGCAAAAGATACACGCCCTCGCCTTGCCGCAGGCCTTCGAAGATTCCGCTTTCGACCTCGGTCACGTCGATGACCGATTGCCCCGCCGCATCCTGCAGCCGCACGATGTCGAGGCCCTTCACACTCCACGCCACGATGCTCTTGGTGAAAGGCAACGCATTGCCGCACCCTTTATCGAGCTCCAGCTTCAGGCCTTGCGGTGTGGAATCGCTCTTCAGCGTCACAATGCAGGTCTTGTCGCGGCCTGCCGTCGATAACTCCCACTCTCCGACCATCTCCTTGGTGAGCGAGCGCGCATCTTGCGCCACGGCGTCCGGTGCGCTCATGAGAGCCGCCGCCAATGCGAGCAGGCAAGCCCGCCCGGTCGGCAGACGTCTCGTGAGTCCGGGCAGTGCGGCGCGGGACATGTTCAGCGGCCTTTCACCGGCGTCTCGGCAATCGGGGTCAATGGCGCCTTGCCGGAGAACCACAGCTTGAGATTGTCGACCACAAGCTGATCCATCGCGTTGCGCGTGGTCACCGAGGCGGAAGCAATGTGGGGCAGCAGCACGACATTCTGCATCGCCTTCAATGCATCCGGCACCTCCGGTTCGTTCGCGAACACGTCGAGGCCCGCCGCCATGATGGTGCCATCCTTGAGCGCGGCGATCAGCGCATCCTCGTCAGCCACCGATCCGCGCGCGACGTTGATGAACACGCCACGCGGCCCGAGCGCCTTGAGCACCTCGGCATTGATCATTTTCGCGGTCGACGGACCACCAGGGGTGATGGCGATCAGTGTATCGACGTCCTTCGCCATCTCGATCAGGTTGGGATAGTGCTTGTAGGTCACGCCCTTCGCCGGGTTGCGCGAGTGATAAACCACCGGCACCAGCGATGCATCGAGGCGGCGCGCGATGGCCTGGCCGATACGCCCCATGCCAACCATGCCGACCTTGCGGTCACGCAGCGAACCCGGGCTCAACGGAAAGGCTTTCGTGGTCCAGTGCCCAGCCCGCAGATAGCGGTCCGCCTTGATGAACTCACGCACCGTCGCGATCAAAAGACCCAGCGCGGTGTCGGCGACCTCCTCTGTCAGCACGTCCGGCGTGTTGGTGACGACGATGCCGTGCTCGGCGGCGTATTTCGCATCGATATGGTCGTAGCCGACCCCGAAGCTGGACACGATCTCGACCTTCGGAAAATGCGACAGCGTCGTGGCGTCAGTCGATACCAGGCCGGTGACCGCAATGCCGCGAATCCGCCCGGAGATTTCCGGGGCCAGGCGGCTCAGATCGCGATGGTTCTCGAATTTGTGGAGAACGAAGTTCGCAGGAAACCCGTTATCGATCACCGGCTTCGATGGGCCGTAAACCAGCACATCGACCTTTTCCTGAGAACCATTCGCAGCCATTAGTTTTCCTTTCCAAGCGCACTTTCGTGCCAGCGTCGTAGCACAAGATACGAGGCCAGCGAGAGGCCCAAATAGATGACAATTCCGGCAATCGAGAGCAGCAACAGCGCCGCGAACATCCGCGGGATATTGAGCCGGTAGCCGGCCTCTGCGATCCGGTAAGCCAGTCCGGAACCTGCCCCGGCCGAACCCGCAGCGATTTCGGCGACCACCGCGCCGATCAGCGACAGGCCGCCCGCGATCCGCAAGCCCCCGAGGATATGCGGCAGCGCCGAAGGCAGTTTCAGGTGGCGCAGCGTCTGCGCGCGCGAGGCGCCGTACAGTTCGAACAGTCCGAGCAGATTGCGATCGACCGAATTCAGCCCCAGCGTGGTATTCGACAGCACCGGAAAGAACGCCACGATCCAGGCGCAGACCACGACCGCCACATGCTGTGGCAGGTAGATCAGCAGCAGCGGCGCGATCGCGATGACCGGTGTGACCTGAAGGATCACCGCATAGGGCAGCAGCGCATACTCCAGCCATTTCGATCGGCTGAACAACACCGCAAGCGCAATGCCGCCGACCGCCGCCGCGACAAAGCCCTGAACCGTGGTCAATAGTGTTGTGAGCAACGATCCGAACAGGATCGGCCAGTCCTGCACGAGGGTCGAGAAAACGACGCTCGGTGCGGGCAGGACGTAGACCGGAAGATTATTGAGGCGAACTACAGCCTCCCAGACCGCAACGCCGACAGCCAGGGCGATTAGCGGCAGAAGGATTTTCAGCAAGCGTGCCGGCGATGACTCACGCGCGGTCATGGAGCAGCTCCTGCGCCAATTGCCTTGGCCAGCGCCGCTGACACATCGCGGCAGCAGGCCGCATACTCCGCGGATGTGCGGAACGCCTCGCCGCGCGGCTCGGCTGCATCGATGCGAAATTCGCGCGCGATGCGTCCGGGCCGGGATGTCATGATCAGCACGCGCTGCGACAGGTACACCGATTCGAACACCGAATGCGTCACGAACACGACGGTCTTGCCCAGCTTGCGCCAGAGCGCGAGCAGGTCATTGTTCAGCTTGAAGCGCGTGATCTCGTCGAGCGCCGCGAAAGGTTCGTCCATCAGGAGAATTTCCGGATCGGTCACCAGCGCCCGCGCCAGCGAGACCCGCATCTTCATGCCGCCGGACAGTTCGCGCGGATAGACCTCGGCGAACTCCGCGAGCCCGACTTGCGACAGCGCCTGATTGACCCGCGCGGCGGCATCGGCGCGGGACAGGTGCGCCAGATCGAGCGGAAGCTGGACATTGCCGCGCACCGTCGCCCACGGCATCAGGGTCGGCTCCTGAAACACGAAGCCGATCGTGTGACGCGAACGATCCCGCGCACCGCGCCCGGCAACCTGCACGGTGCCGGATGTCGGCTCATTCAGCCCGGCCATGATGCGTAGCGCCGTGGACTTCCCGCAGCCGGACGGCCCGAGCAGCGACACGAACTCGCCCGCGCGAACGGTCAGGTCGAGCGGACCCAGCGCGGCAACGCCGTTGTCATAGATCTTGGTGACGCCGCGCAGCGACACCGCCGCGCCCCCCGGCGGCCTGCCCTGCGTATCGTCAGCCTCGAGGATGGACATTCCGGGCAATCCGCTTCAGTCAGTTCTTCGGGCGCAGGTTAAGACCCACGGCCTTGTTGACGAAGCGCAAGGTGTAAGCCTTGCGATAATCGATGTCGCGCCGCGTCACGCCCGCGCGAACCATCTTGCCGAAGAAATCCGCCATATGTGCGTCGCTCATCGCGCCAATGCCGTCTTTCAAGGTATCGCCGGAATCGACGATGCCGTACTGCTTCATCTTCTCGACAGAGTACGCGAGCAGGTCGTCGGTCATCTCGGGATTGGCTTTCTTGATGAGCGCATTGCCGGCGCTGTTATCGCCATAGAGATAGGTGTACCAGCCGGTCACCGACGCATCGACAAAGCGCTGCACCAGATCGGCCTTCTTCTCGGCGAAGGCGGTTCTGGTTTCGATCAGCGTCGAATAGGCGTTGAAGCCATAGTCGGCGAGCAGGATCACCGTTGGCTTGAACTTCGCCTGCTTCTCGACCGCGAACGGTTCGGACGTCACGTAGCCCTGCATCGCGCTGTTCTTGTCGGCAAGAAACGGCTGCGCGTTGAAAGTGTAGGGCTTTACGTTCTCCTCGCTGAAGCCGTATTCGGATTTCAGCCACTGGAAATAGGTCGGCATTCCCTCTTTGGAAACGAACAGCGTCAGCGGCTTGAGGTCTTCCAGTTTGGTGACCTTTGATTGAGGGTGCGCCAGGAAAACCTGCGGGTCCTTCTGGAAAATCGCAGCGACGGCGACCACCGGCACGTTGTTCGCGACGGCGTCGAACGATTGCAGCGTGTTCGCGCTCATGAAGAACTCGATCTTGCCGGCGATCAACTGGATGCGGTTGTTGACGTTTGGGCCACCGGGAACGATGGTGACATCAAGGCCGTAACGCGCGTAGGTGCCGTCCGCCACGGCCTGATAGAACCCGCCGTGTTCGGCCTGGGCGACCCAGTTGGTGCCGAACGACACCTTGTCCAGTCCGCCGGGCGCCTGCGCATGTGCGGGCCCGGCAGCGAGCGCCATCCCGACGAGAAACGCGCGCAGCAAGTGGCTGGGTGGCATCATTGGACTCCGTTGAGCGTTTTGCCCATGATGGGCATCGCAAGGCTACTCTGCTAATTGATTCAAAGAAACGCCTGTTCGAAGAAACCCGCGCACGATGATCTCCAAGCCTCCGCATGACTGGGCCGGAATTGACCTGTCCGGCATCGACAAAACCGATGCCGCCCGCTGGATCGCCGTGTTGCCGCTCGCGGCAACCGAGCAGCATGGGCCGCATCTGCCGTTCGAGACCGATACCCTGATCGCGCAAGCCTACCTCGCGCGCGTCCTTGCCATCCTGCCAGAGAATCTGCCGGTGACGTTTCTGCCGATCGAACCGGTCGGAATTTCAACCGAACATACCGACTATCCCGGCACACAAACGCTGGCGACGGACGTCGCGCTCGGCAAATGGATGGCGCTCTGCGATACGGTCGCGCAGACAGGCATCCGCAAACTCGTCATCGTCACCAGCCACGGCGGCAACAGCGCCGCGATGGCGCTGATCGCGCAGGATTTGCGCGCCAAGCATCGGATGCTGGCGGTGACCACAAGCTGGAGCCGGTTCGGCGCGCCGGATGGATTATTCCCTGCCGATGAATTGCGCTTCGGCATTCACGGCGGCGCAGTTGAAACCTCGATCATGCTTGCGGCCTTTCCCGATCAGGTCCGAGAGGACCGGCTCGCGAATTTCGAGTCTGCTGAAAAACAGATGACCAAAGAATTCCGCTGGCTCTCGGCGGGACGGCCCGCACCGTTCGCGTGGGCGATGCAGGATCTCAATCCGCTGGGCGCAGTCGGCGATGCAACATTGGCCAGCGCGCAGAAAGGCAAAGCGGTGCTGGATCACGGCGCGCGCGCATTCGTGGAATTGCTCGATGATGTCCGAAAGTTCGACCTCGCCCGGCTGGCAAATCGGCCTGAGATCCTGAAGTAGTCACATAATATATTGAAATAACTAGATTTTTCGGCGCGATGATTTCTCGGAAAGAATCTTCGAACCTATTCTCGTGAACTCACCACCAATTGGCATGCGGTCCCCACGGCCCGCCCCAAATCAAGGATGGAGAGTTTCATGTCGATCAAGACCAGGATTGCCGCCCTCGCTGTTGCTGCTGTCGCTCTGACCGGTGGCATCGCCGCCACCACCCAGGAAGCCCACGCCGGCAAGTTTCATCATCACCATGGTGTCGGCATTGGTGTCGGTCTCGCCGCCGGCGCGCTGTTCGCCGCCGCTGCCAGCAATGCTTACGCGGGCGACTATTACGGCTATCGCCGCTGCGGCTGGGTTCGCCAGTTCGACGCATACGGCAATTACATCGGCCGCGTTCGTAGCTGCTACTGATCCGCTTCAAAGTTGAGTTCGGCGCGACGCCTCATCCACGCCGCGTCGACCCAAGGACCCGCCCGGTTGTCCCCCCGGGCGGGTCATTTCATTTTTGCTTGCGCGATTCGCCGAGCGTCTCTAAGCCACAGCCGCATGTCGTCTGATTGTCACATAACAATGCCATGGGTCCCGGGCGAATTCCGGCCGGCCCACAGATCGGCTGCTCACAAGCAAAACAATCACTTGAGAACAATTCGCAAATACCGCCAAATGCCAGCAAGCCCGGTTCTTTCTGGTCCCTCAACCCGCAGATGCGATCCCGCGCGCTGGCCGTTTCATGATCTCCATCAAACGCCACATAGTCCTGATGAAAGGCGCAGTCGCGGGACTTGCGCTGGGAGCGACGTCGCTTGATGTCGCACGGGCGGCCGACGCCGCACTGCCCCTGAAAGCGCCGCGCGCCGCGCCGGTTTTTGACTGGAGCGGGCTTTATGTCGGCGGTCACGCGGGCTATGGCGGCGGCACTTTTGGGCCCGGCACCAATCCACTGCCGCAGCAGGGCATCTTCTTTCCGCACAGCATCACCGGTCTGATCGGCGGCTATCAGGCGGGCTACAATCTCCAGCTTGCAAACAAGTGGGTGCTCGGCTTTGAGGCCGACATCTCTTTCACAAGCCCGCTGGATCGCCCGAAGCTGGTGCCGGCTCCGTTCCACACAACCTTCGATTATTTCGGCACGGCGCGCGGCCGCATCGGTTACGCCTTCGGGACGTGGCTGCCCTATGTCACCGGCGGCGCCGCGTGGGGCCGCACGCGCATCGATCTTAACGATCCGGCCGGCGATGTCATTGGCAACAAGTCGCGCATGCATCTGGGCTGGGTGGCCGGTGCCGGCGTTGAATTCGCGCTGGGCGGCAACTGGTCCGGCAAGGTCGAGTACAACTACATCGATCTTGGCGCGCGCACTTACGGGCTCGGCGACGTGCCGCTGCCTGATGTGCGGGTCGATCCGCAGGTTCACACCGTCAAGCTCGGACTGAACTACCGGCTCTGGGAAGCACCTCCATGGGTGACAGGCGCCGCGATCAAGCCCCCTTCGCTTCCGGAATCAACCGACTGGAATGTCCACGGCCAGACCACGCTGATCACGCAAGGCTATCCGTCCTTCCGCGCGCCCTATCAGGGGCCGAACAGCCTGCCCGGCGCCGGACGCACGCGCGAGACGTGGACCGCCGGCGCGTTTCTCGGATGGCGGCTGTGGGAGGGCGGAGAATTTTACTTCAACCCTGAACTCGCACAGGGCTTCGGCATCGGCAGCACCCTCGGCCTTGCCGGCTTCTCGAATGGCGAAGCTCAGAAGGGCGGCGCGGAGTATCCGAAATTCCGTGCTCAGCGCTATTTCTTCCGTCAGACCTTCGGTCTCGGCGGTGAGCAGGAAGACGTGGCCGACGCCGCCAATCAGTTGCCCGGCAAGCGCGATATCGACCGCGTCACGGTCACGGTCGGACGGTTCGCCGTCGGCGATTTCTTCGACGGCAATTCCTATGCAAAGGATCCGCGCGCCGATTTCCTGAACTGGGCGATGTGGGCGTCCGCCGCCTATGACTTTCCGGCCGATCTGCCGGGCTTCACGCGCGGCGCCGTGGTCGAACTCAACCGCAAGGACTGGGCGATCAGGGCTGGCCTGTTCCAGGTGCCCTCGCAGCCCAACAGCGACGTCCTCAATCTCAAGACCGGCGGCGCGGTCGTCGAGTTCGAGGAACGCCACACCATCCTCAACCAGCCCGGCAAACTGCGCATTGGCGTCTTCGCCAACAAGGGCAACACGGCCAGCTATCGCGACGTGCTTGGAATCAGCGCAGCCAATCCCGGCATCGACATCAACGATATTGTCACAGGCGAGCGCAAAGAGCGATCGAAGTACGGCTTCTACGTCAACGCCGAACAGCAGGTCGCAACCGACATCGGCATCTTTGCCCGTGCAAGCTGGAACGACGGCCAGAACGAGATTCTCTCGTTCACGGATGTCGACCGGAGCGTGTCCAGCGGCGTTTCGGTTAAAGGCAGTTACTGGGGACGGCCGGCCGACACCATCGGCCTCGGCGGAGCCATCAACGGACTGTCGAGCGCACACCGCGATTTCCTGGCCGCCGGCGGCAAGGGTCTTCTGATCGGCGATGGCCGGTTGAACTACAGCAACGAGCGCATTCTGGAGACCTACTACGCGCTGGCGCTCAACAAGGCCTTCACCTTCACCGCCGACTATCAGTTGATCACGAACCCAGCCTACAACGCGGATCGCGGACCGGTCTCGATCTTCTCAGGACGCCTGCACGGCGAGTTCTAAAAATCAGCCGCGCAAGGCCACCGGCGCCGATACGGACACAGGCGGCGCCGGAAGAGGCGCAAACGACTCCGCCTGCGCGAACGCCCAGGCATGGAAGCGCGGATTATCGACCTTGCCTTCGAGCAGTTCGCCAGGACGGAGCTGCGGATAGAGCCGCGCGAACGAAAGCACGTCCGTTCCCGATATCCGATGCGAGAAGTGGATCGGACGAATCTCCTGCGGATGGCTCAGACCGGAAGCTGCGATCAGTTCCGCCAGCGCATGCAATGTGGCGCGGTGATAGTTGTAAACGCGCGTCGTCTTGTCCGGCACTACCAGCGCGCGGCTGCGCGTCGGATCCTGCGTCGTCACGCCGGTCGGACAGCGATCGGTGTGACAGCTCAGCGACTGGATGCAGCCGAGCGCGAACATGAAACCGCGCGCTGAGTTGCACCAGTCCGCGCCAAGCGCCATGGCGCGGGCGAGATCGAATCCTGTCGCGATCTTTCCGGCAGCGCCGATCCGGACGCGGTCGCGCGCATTGATGCCGATCAGGGCGTTATGGACGAAGCTGACGCCTTCGCGCATCGGCATCCCGAGATGGTCCATGAACTCGGCCGGCGCCGCGCCGGTGCCGCCCTCGTTGCCATCGACCACAATGAAATCTGGATAGATTCCGGTTTTCACCATGGCCTTGCAGATCGCAAGAAATTCCCAGCGATGACCGATGCAGAGCTTGAACCCCACCGGCTTGCCGCCCGACAGCCGCCGCATCTCGCCGATGAACTGCATCATCCCGATCGGGGTTGAGAAGGCGCGGTGATAGGCCGGCGAAATGCAATCCTCCCCCATCGGGACGCCGCGAATGCGCGAGATTTCCTCGGACACCTTCGCAGCCGGCAGCACGCCGCCATGACCCGGCTTGGCGCCCTGGCTGACTTTCAGTTCGATCATCTTGATCTGATCGTCGCTGGCCACCTTCGCGAACAGTTCGGGATTGAACGTTCCGTCAGGATTGCGGCAGCCGAAATATCCCGAGCCGATTTCCCAGATCAGATCGCCGCCGTTCTCGCGATGATACGGGCTCACTCCGCCCTCGCCGGTGTCGTGCGCGAAGTTGCCCTTCTTGGCGCCCGCGTTGAGCGCGCGCACCGCGTTGGGACTGAGCGCACCGAAGCTCATCGCTGAAATATTGAACACCGACGCCGAGTACGGCCTGGTGCAATCGGGGCCGCCGATGGTGATACGGAAATGTTCGTCGGTCGGCGGCTTCGGCGCTACCGAATGGTTCATCCATTCATAGCCTTCGGCGTAGACATCTTCCTGTGTGCCGAACGGACGCTTGTCGAGCACCATCTTGGCGCGCTGGTAAACCACCGCGCGCGTGTCGCGGCTGAACGGCTTGCCGTCCTTTTCGCTCTCGAAGAAATACTGCCGCATCTCGGGGCGGATTTCTTCGAGCAGAAAGCGGATATGCGCGGAAATCGGATAGTTGCGCAGGACTGCGTGACTTTTCTGAAGCATGTCGTGAATGCCGAGCGCCGACAGCGACCCGAAAATCGCGATCGGAATGGCAAACAGAAAAATATGCTTGAAGTCGTAATAGATCGCGCAGCCGATCAGGAGCGCGGTGATGCAAATACAGAGCGTCAGAATGATAAAGCGAGGCGAGAGCAGCAGCGAGAAATTTTGCATAAAAACCTCGACAACAGATTCGTGTGGCGCAACGCCGGCCCGCATGTTGGCGTGTTTCCCTGCGCAGGTCGATAGCACAGCAGAAACTGCCACCACAGACGGAAACTATACACCAAAGCGTGAGACCTCGACATCAGCCGTGCGGCCGGCCGCGCGGATGGTTTGACGTCACCCTGTCATATCGCGCACGTAAGGGTTGGTATTTGCAGGAGGCTCTGCCCCTGCAGCCATATTGCAAAGCAATATGGCGCGGCCCGCGTCATAGCAGGCGCTCGCTCAGTGCTGGTGCGGACGCATTTCGCCGGGGATGCCGCCCTTCTCAAGCCCGCCATCGGCGATCCACATCTCGGTGCTCTTTATGGCCCGCGCGATATGATCGTCTGTGCGGGTGAAGTCATAGGGCGAGCCGACCAGCGGGCAGAGCGGCGGCACGACGCAATAGTCGATGGTCGACTCCAGATACTCCAGCTCGGTGGTCATCTGCCGCGCGATCAGCAGAGTCAGCGCGTGCAGTGCGGTTGCCACAGCCCCGACCGGCGGGTGCTGTCCCGCGCAGGCAAATCCTGTCGGCATGATGACGAGCCGCTTCGCGCCTTTCTGGATCGCAACCCGGATCGGCGTGTTGCTCGATATTGCGCCGTCGGCCAGAAAACGGTTCTCGTGCTTGACCGGTGCGAATGCACCCGGAATGGCGGTGCTGGCCACAATCGCCTCGGCGGCGGAGCCCTCCGACAGCACCACTGTCTCGCCGGTCACGATGTCGGTGGTGACGATATGAACCGGAATGATCGAGTCTTCCAGTTTCTGGTACGGAAGATGATCCTCGATCAGCTTGCGCACGCCGTCGTGGGAGATGAGAAAATCCCGCCGCCACAGAAAGCTGAGGAACGAACGCGCCGAGACCGGAAACACATCCTGCCGTGTCAGCCCCCGCCAGATCTCCGCCAGTTTCTTGACGCCGTCCAGTGTCGGCGCGCCGGCATAGTAAGCGCCGTTCATCGCGCCCACGCTTGACCCGACCACGAGATCGGCCGTGACCCCATGCGCTGCGAGGGCCTGCATCATCCCGACCTGAATCGCGCCAAAGCTTCCGCCGCCCGCGAAAACGAAAGCAGTCTTTGTTGCGGTGTGATCGTCCTTGCCGTGCATCGCCGGAATTATACCAATCCGTGCGCCGCACACGCAATCAAGATCGCTTGTTCACGGCGAGCGTCATTGATCGTCAGGACCGCGAGCGTCGCATTGAGGAGGCAATTTGCTTATGCCTTGCTGAGCGACCCATCCCGATCAATGAGTTTGGCGATGACGGGAAAGTACGCATCGCCAAAGCCCCCGTCGATAGCCTCCTGAAGAATCTCGTGGACCAGCGCAGCGCCGCGCGGCTCGATGCCGCCCTGCGCAGCAAGCTCAAGCGCATAGGACATGTCCTTAAGCGCATACTCCGTCGAAAATGCGCGCAGGGGAAAATCGCCCGGCACGATGGCCTTCAGCCCGTGGTTGCGCAGCGCGAAGCTGTCTGCCGATCCTTTCGACAATGTATCGAGCAGCAGCTTCGGCTCGACGCCGCTGCGCTTGGCGATTGCGACCGCTTCCGCAAGCGCGTTGACGGTCTCGAACAGCACCATGTTGTTGAGAATTTTGGTGACCTGCCCCGCACCGGTGCCACCGCACAGCGTCACTTCGGTCGCGAAACACCGGATCAGCGGCTCGACCGTATCGAACAACTGCGGCGATGCGCCGACCATCACGCTCAATGTGCCGTCCTGTGCGGCCTGACGTGTCCGGGCGATCGGCGCATCGATCCACGACGCTCCCCTGCTCTCAAACTGCCTTGCAAAGCCGCGGGTGAGTTCGACCGATGACGTTCCGAGATCGATGACGATCTGGTTCGGCCTGATATTCTGCAACAGCCCTGCGCTGCCATCGAAGGCAATGCGGACATGCCTGGCGCTGGGCAGACACAGAAACACGACGTCAGTTCGTGACACGACATCAGCGACTGAAGCCCCCACACGTGCGCCGTCCGCACCCAGCCGCGCAAGCGGTTCGTGCGCGAGATCATAGACCACGAGCGGCTTCCCGCTCTTCTTCAACAGATTGCGGCAGATCGGCTCGCCCATAACGCCAAGCCCGATGAATCCGATCGCGTTCATTGCCGATGACGTCATGACGCCTTCACCCGCTTGCCGGCGGAATCGCCTGCGATCCGGCCGAACACCGCGCCTGCCATCAGTCCGGTACCGCCGGGATAATTGAAATAGAACAGTCCGCCCACGAGTTCACCGGCAGCATAAAGATTCGGGATCGGCGCCTCATCGAGGCTGACGACTTCACCGGCCTGCGTGATCTTCAGGCCGCCGAAAGTAAAGGTGATGCCGCATGTCACCGCGAACGCGAGATAAGGCGGCTTGTCGAGCGTGTTGGCCCAGTTGCTTTTCGGCACAGCGAGGCCTTTGGTGCCGCGCCCGTCCTTGATGTTCGGATTGAACGGCACATCGGTCTTCACCGCGCTGTTCCAGCCGGTGACCGTGCGCATGAAGCCTGCCGGATCGACATCGTCGAGTTTTGTCGACAACTCCTCCAGCGTATCGGCCTGAACCTTCGTCACCTGCCGGATCCGGTATTCATCGCGCAGCAGATGCGCGACTTTCTGGTCGAAAATCTGCCAGGCGAACTGACCCGGCTGATCGAGGATCACGCGGCCGTATTTCGCGTAGGTGTAGTTGCGGAAATCCGCGCCCTCGTCGACGAAACGCTCGCCCTTCGCATTGACCATGATGCCGAACGGATAGGAGTGCTTCTGGAAGCCATCACCCACCGCAAGGTCGCCATGCTCGGGCGCATTGCGATCCCAACCCACCGCATGACAGCCGGACCAGTTGCCGGTCGGCCGGGCGCCGATATCAAGCGCCATCTGGATTCCGCTGCCGGTGTTGAAGCGCGTGCCGCGCACCTTGGCGAGATCCCATGACGGACCGAGATAACGCGTACGCCACTCGGCGTTGGCCTGAAAGCCGCCGCTGGCGAGGATCACGGCCTTGGCGCGGATGTCCCGCGTCTTGCCGTTCTGCCTGACGCGAACGCCCTGCACGCCATTGTCGTCGGCGATCAGTGACAATGCGCGGGTCTCGAACATCACCGCAATGCCTTCGCGCGCTGCGGACTTGTGCAACGCCTCCACAAGCCCCGGCCCGCCGCCCCAGGCTTCGACGGTCAGCCCGCCCCAGAACTTGAACTTGCCGTCGACCTTGAAGGCCTGACGTCCATAGATCGGCACGAAACGCACGCCCTTGGTTCGCATCCAGTTCATGGTGGCGTGGCTGCGGCGTACCAGCAGTTCGACCATGTCGGGATGGGTGCGGTTCTGCGTCACGCGCGCCATATCGTCGAAGAACTGATCCTCACTGTAGGTGCCGAAGTCGGTGCTTTCTTTTTCGCTGTCGGAGAGATCCGGCATCAGTGCATAGAGATCGTCTAGGGTGTTGTAGGCGACGCGCATGGCGCCGGCGGTGAAACTCGAATTACCGCCATGCTCGCCTTCCGGCGCGCATTCCAGAACGGCGACGCTGACGCCGTGCTCGCGGGCCGCCAGCGCCGCGCACATCGCGGCATTGCCCGCGCCTACTACAACAACGTCATACTCGCTCATGATCGTCCCTGCCGCGCCTCTGTTCTGTTACGCAGAACATTGTTCGTTATTGACTGGAATTCTTACCCCGCTTTCGCGAGGCGGCTCAACCTTCGGGATATCTAGGCGACGAACGATCGTTTCGGATTCTTGTGCAGTGCGACCGCATCGGCCTTGCCGCCCACCTGCGGGTAAAGCTCGCGCACCATCGGATCGTGACCGGGAATGACGCGATCGGGATGACCGGCAAGACGCTCGACGGTGTTCCAGCCCTCCATCATGTCGCCGACGTTGTAGACGATCGGGAAAGGATTGCGCCGATGCATGTTGCCGTAATAGTGCGCGGCGTCGGAGGCGATCACCACCGGCCCCCGCTCGGTCTCGACGCGCACCACCTGAAGACCATCGGAATGTCCGCCGACATGATGCAGCGTCACGCCCGGCGCGATCTCCTCGTCCCCGTCATGAAACACGACGCGATCACTGAACACATGGCGCACCATCAGCGTGACATCCCCAGCGGAAAACGGATGCCGCAGCAGGCCATGGCACATGCACCGGCCGGTGGCGAAACTCATCTCACGATCCTGCAGGTGAAACCGCGCATTGGGAAAGCGATCGAGATTACCGGCGTGATCGTAATGCAGATGCGTGATCACGACGTCGCGGATGCTGCCGGGCGCAACGCCAAACAACTCCAGCGCATTCGCCGGATTGATGGTGAGATTGCGCGACCGCTCGCGTGCCGCGTCGTCATTGAAGCCGGTATCGACCAGAATGTCGCCATCCGTGGCGCGGATCAGCCAGACGAAGTAATCGAGATCGGTGCCTTCGTTGTGAACATCCGGGGTCAGATAGTTCTGATGCGGCTGGCGTCCCGTCATCGTCGCGTAACGGATGGCGTAAATTTCGTGATGATGGGCCAAGGCGTTCCTCGTCGGCTGTTGTTTTGCCGACAGTCTGCACATCGGCAGCGGTCGCCACAAGCCGCGCGGCAGGATGGGCGATCTACGCCAGCGCCGTGGAATAGATCGTCATAGCGCCGATCCCGATGGTGACGACACCAACAACAGCCTGAAGCCCGCGGTTGGCCCAAGTCAGCCAGCGCGCCGAGACGGCGAGCGGCACTGCGATCACCGTCGACAGTGCTCCCATCCCGAGCATTGAGCCAATTCCGAACAGCAGGACGTAAAGCAGGCCGTAGACCGGATTGGCGAGTTGCGTGACCACAAGAACCAGCAGCGCGGCCGAGCCAGCCATGCCGTGCATCAGCCCGACCAGCAACGACCGCCACCGGAATCCGTGCTGATGATCGTGACCGCTGCGCTGGTGCGGAACGGATTCCGCCGCATGGCTGTGCAGATGAAGGTGCGCAGTGCCGTCGCCGTGCCGGTGCTGATGGAAATGCACCCGGTCGCGCCACAGCCGCCACAGCACATGCGCGCCGAGCCCAACCAGCATGACGCCGACGGCGGTTTCCAGCGGGCGCGCCAGGTGTTCGGGGATCGCATGGCCGAGCAGAATTGCCGCGCCGGCGAACATGAACAGGGTGATGGTGTGACCGAGCCCCCAGGTCAGCCCATGCTTGACGATGTCAGTGACGCTCGATCGCCGGGCCGCGATGCTGGACACCGCCGCGATGTGATCGGCCTCTAACGCATGCTGCATGCCAAGAAGAAAGCCGAGGCCCAGAATTCCGAACATTGGTGTGACGTCTCATCTCTGAACCGGCAGTGCACGCTGGCACGCACTGTATGATGTTGTCAATAAATCCTCATACATCAGGCCAAATCTGCGCGGAGTCGTTCGCCCCGGAGGCAAGGGCAGCGGCGAAACGTCCCGTTGTCCGGCGAGACGCATTGCAGGAACATGAGCGGTATTTTGCTGCGTAACGACACCCAAAGCGTCGCCAAGAGACGACGCAATCCAATAATCCCGGGAGGATCTGACGTGAACCTGAAATTCGGCTGGTACGCTTTATTTGCACTTGTGGCGGGCTCTTTCGCCGTGGCCGGTCAGGCCCGGGCTCAAACATGGCCGGAGAAGCCGATCACCTTCGTCGTGCCGTTCGCAGCCGGTGGCGGCACCGATGCCTTCGCCCGCCCACTCGCCGCCCAGCTCGATACGCAACTGGGAACACGTGTGTTGATCGAAAACCGGGCAGGCGCCGGTGGAACCGTGGGAGCCTCGCAGGCATCCAAGGCCGCGCCCGACGGCTACACCTTCTTTGTCGGCGCTGCGCATCACGCCATCGCCCCCGCGATCTACCCCAATCTCGACTACAATCTTGAAAAGGATTTTGTCCCGGTGGCGCTGATCGCGCGGCCGCCGCAGGTGATCGTCGTCAATCCTGACAAGGTTGCCGCCAAGACGCTGCCGGAGTTCATCGCCTATCTTCACGCCAATCCGGACAAGCTGAACTACGGCTCCGCCGGCACCGGCACCACGCATCATCTCGCTGGCGAATTGTTCAAGATCGTGACCAAGACGCGCATTCAGCATGTGCCCTATCGCGGTGCCGGACCCGCGATGCAGGATCTGGTCGCCGGCCACGTGCCGCTGGTGTTCGACGGGCTCGGCTCGTCGGCGCCGCAGATCCGCAGCGGGCAGCTCCGCGCGCTCGCCGTCGCAGCCCCGAAGCGGGTCGCGGCCTTCCCTGATGTCCCCACTGCCGCGGAAGCAGGCGTGCCAGGATACGAAGTTTCGACCTGGTATGGCGTCTTCGCACCGAAGAAAACACCACCGGCGGTCGTCGAACGCATGACCAAGGAACTGCAGAAGGCGATGCAGTCGGCGGCGATCAAGGAGGCGTGGGAGCGCAACGGCTCCGACGTTCCCGACGTCACGGGCGCAGCGTTCGGCGCGATGGTGGCTGCGGAAACCGTGCGCTGGCAGAAGGTGGTCACCGAGGCGGGCGTCAAGCTGGACTGACCGGCACAAGGCGCTTCACACGCACATACAATTGCCGGTTCAGCATGTGCTGGACCGGCAATGCGCGGTAATCTCGGATGAACGGTCCCCGGACTGTCCGAGGTGAATGGCGATCCCGGGAAGACTCGAACTTCCGACCTACGGTTTAGGAAACCGTCGCTCTATCCGGCTGAGCTACGGGACCGGTCTCTGTCTCTCGCCGAAGATGAACTGCAAGAGCTTAAAACTTTCGCAATTCCATATCAGAGGGCGCGCGCGACCGCTACCCCGGCTGAACGCGATGCCAGATCCTTCGGGGAAACTCAGGATAGATCCGCGCCTGAGACGACCGTCGCAAGACGACGTGGCGCAGGGGTATGCCGGCGCAGGCGAAAGCCCTTCAAAATCATCCGCAGCGCATGCCAATGGATCGCTGCGATCACCGTAACCGTCAGCATGGGATGACGTATCATCAGGTGCAAAAGAGACCTGTCGCTCAACGGCAGCTTCGATCCGGCAAGCGACGCAACGATAATTGGCCCCTGCTGATCTTCGCCTCGAACGGTAACTTTGACCTTTTCTGCCGGCAGGTCCACCCGGAAGGCATAACTCATATCCATGTCGAGAAACGGCGAGACAAAAAAAGCCTTGGCGCATCGCTGTTCGACAGCCGCGCCGCCCGTTTGCTTACATGGAATGATGTAACTGTGCCGCTCACCGAACGTATTGTGAACTTCATAAATGATGACGGCCAGCGATGCGTCGGGCCGATAACAGAAGTACACACTGAGAGGATTGAAGCCGTAACCGAGGATTCGCGGCATGCAGAGCAGTTCAATTCTGCCTATTTCAGCCGTCATTCCTGATGCATTCAGCAACTCCTCGATCTGAACGCGAAGTGCCGTACCGCTGCCGTTCCCGTGATCGGCGTCATAAAAGCTCGTCAGATTAAACCGGTTATGGGAGAAGGATTTCAGCCTGCCAGCGATCGAACCTATCTCATCGAGGTCGATCAGCATCCAGAACGCGCCGTAACGCAGTTTATGGACGCGCGGCCTCAGGCGATGGTGAAATACATCTCCGACATAGAGCCTCGAATTGATCGTCATACCGCCATCTCGACGGAGTTACGGGCGCCTGCACCGAGGAAAATGCGCCCTGATTCATTCTCCACGCGCCAGGGCCGCCGCACGTGTCCCAATGCTTCGGCCACGGCAAGTCCCGACTGCAGCGCGTCCTCATGAAAGCCCGCACCGAAGTAGCTTCCGCAGAACCATGTATTGCGATTGCCCTGCAACGACCAGAGCTGCTGCTGCGCCCTGATCGCATGTGAATCGAACAGAGGATGTTCATAACGTTCGCTATGCCAGATTTCACGAGGCTCGCGCAGAGGGTTAAGCGTTACGAACCAATGCTGGTTGGTTGGAATATTCTGTAGCGCATTCATCCAGTAGGTCACCATCGGGCTCTCGAGCCCTTCCTGATCTGCCCGGCCAATGTAGTTCCAGCTCGACCATGCAGCCCGCCGCTTTGGCATCAGCGCCGGATCGGAATGCAGGACAGCGCGGTTGACGCTGTAGCGGAAAGCGCCGAGCAATCCGCGCTCCTGTTCATCGGCGTCGGAGAGAATTGACAGCGCCTGATCCGCGTGTGCCGCAATCACGACAGCATCGAAGCTGTCGGTGTTTCCGTCACTATCCCGAATTTCAACGCGGTCGCCGCATCGCCGGATCGACCGCACACCAGTGGACGGGCGAATGCGATCGGCATAACGCCGCGTCAGGGCTTCGACATAGACACGGCTGCCACCCACCACAGTCCGCCATTGAGGCCTGTTCCGGATCTTCAGCAATCCATGATTGTCATGAAACCGGATAAACGATGCTGCGGGATATCCCAGAATGCTGTGGGCCGGAGCCGACCAGATCGCGCCCGCCATGGGCAGCAAATGGTCATTTCGGAAGGCGGCGCCATAGCGACCGGCGTCAAGATAGTCCCCGAGCGTTGTATGGATTCCATCGAGCAAGACAAGATCGCGCGGTGCCTCACGGTAAAATCGCTGAAGATCGCTCAGCATCGACCAGAAGCGCGGACGCAGGACGTTGCGCGGCTGGGCGAACAGGCCCGCGAGCTTCCCGCCGGAATATTCCAGATTGCCGTCGGCAAGCGACACGGCAAACGACATCTCCGAAACCTGGGTCGGGACGTTCAGATGATCGAATAAAGCCGTCAGATTGGGATAGGTCACTTCGTTGTAGACAATGAAGCCGGTATCGACCGCAACATCGTCTGCCCCTCGCCTTACGGTGACGGTATTGGAGTGGCCGCCGATACGGCCGTCCTGCTCGTAAACGGTCACATCATGGCTGTCGCTGAGCAACCAGGCAGCGGAGATACCTGCGACACCCGTCCCGACAATGGCTATGTTTTTCCTGCTACTATCGCGTCTCATCCTGCAATTTTTCCGTCCCGTTATCGCAAACGATCAGGTACCCCGGAGAAATTCGCGCTTGGAATGAAACCAAACACGGCGGGGTTCGTATCGTTTGCTGTGCACAGCATTGTTAGAGTGATACGCGCGAGGCAAGCGCGGGTTTCAGCAAACGGGACGGCACCGCGCAGAAGCGCAGGGCCGACTCGTTCGGCCGCATTAGGGGCAACTCCAGGCCAAAAACCTTCAGCCCGTCAATGCCAAAAAGCCCATAGAATAGTAGAGGTTACGTGTAATGACCGGCCTTAACGCCGTCGCGGCCCTCGGCACGCTGGCGGTCATATTATCCCTCATCATGGCTGGCGCCTGGCTGGTCTGGCGACAATCCGGGAATTCGGGCTGGATCGATATGATCTGGACGTTCGGCCTCGGGGGGCTCGGTTGTGGCAGCGCCCTGCTGTCACAGACCGGCAGCGAGCGCAGGCTCATCGTTGGATCATTGATCGTCCTTTGGTCACTCCGGCTGGGGCTGCATATCGCACACCGTACCACGAAAATTGTGGATGATCCCCGATATGCAATGCTCGCAAAGGATTGGGGGCAGGATGCACGGCGCCAGATGTTCTGGCTCCTGCAGAAACAGGCGCTGGTGAGCATTCCCCTGGCGTTCTCGATGCTGCTGGCTGCTTCGAACCCCGCTCCCGGGTTACGCGCGCAGGATATTGCGGCGATCCTGATCTTTGCTGTTGCCATTGGCGGCGAAGCGCTCGCCGACGAACAATTGCGCCGCTTTCGGGCGCATCCGGAGAACAAAGGCTCGGTTTGCGATACCGGCCTGTGGGGATGGTCACGTCATCCCAATTACTTCTTTGAATGGCTAGGCTGGCTCGCCTATCCGCTCTTTGCGATCGACTTCGGCGGAGATTTCCCGTGGGGATTTGCCGCTCTTGCCGGCCCCATCTGCATGTACTGGCTGCTGGTCCACGTATCCGGCATTCCTCCACTGGAAGAACACATGCTCAGGCGGCACGGATCGAAATTTCACGACTATCAGTCGAAGACCTCTGCCTTCTTTCCATATCCCAGGCATGACGCGAGGATGCTGTGAGCCTGACACAAGCGACCATCCGCATTGGCGAGTCCGTGCCGTGGCCCGACGCATTGAGCCGAGCGGTTATCAGCCAGCTTGTCGGGCGAACAAGGCGATCCCTTTCGGCAGCCCCAACCGATGACGCCGATTTTGCGCGCGGCATGTCTGTCTACCCTGTGGCGGTGCATACCGACGACGCGAACGCCCAGCATTATGAAATTCCGGCGGAGTTTTTCGCGTTGATCCTGGGGCCGCAGCGAAAGTATTCCTGCTGCCTCTATGAAAGCGATACGAGCTCGCTCATCGACGCCGAGGAAAACGCGCTGCGCGTCACGGCAGAGCATGCCCTGCTGCGTGACGGCCAGCGCATTCTTGAACTGGGCTGCGGCTGGGGATCGTTTTCGCTCTGGATGGCCCGGCACTATCCCGCGTCACGCATCGTATCCGTATCGAACTCGCACTCACAGCGTCAGTATATTTGCGATCGGGCGCGAAAAGAGGGTCTGCCCAATCTCGAAGTCATAACATCCGACATGAACGAATTTATTCCGTCCGGACAGTTCGACCGCATCGTTTCCATCGAAATGTTCGAGCACATGGCTAACTGGCAGCCGCTTCTGGAACGGCTGAGAAAAGCCCTGAAGCCCGACGGACATCTTTTCTTGCACGTGTTCAGTCACCGCTCGGCGTCATATCGCTTCGACGCCGCCAACCGCGGCGACTGGATCGCGCAACATTTCTTTACCGGCGGCATCATGCCAGGTCATTCGCTGATCCGGCAATTCCCAGACATCTTTTCAGTCGATGCCGAGTGGCGCTGGAGCGGGACGCAATACGAGAAAACCGCCAACGACTGGCTTGCGAATTATGACCGGAACGCTGACGCGATATTTGATATTCTTCTGCGCGTTTACGGCACCGAGGCACGCATCTGGCAACGACGCTGGCGGTTGTTTTTTCTCGCAACCGCCGGATTGTTCGGTCATGCCCGCGGCGAGGAATGGGGCGTCAGCCACTATCGGCTTCGGCCTGCCGGATAGCGCCTAGCCCCCGCTGTAACCGAGCCACGAACTGCCGAGACGCGTGAGCAGGCAAGACACCGCTGCCGCTGCGCCGGTTGCGATTGCTCCGTATACGACATCCACAATAACGATCTGGAGCGACCAGTTACGCAGGGTGGCATAATTCGTCAGATCGTAGGTCGCATAAGCGATTGCCCCAAACAGCAGACCCAGCACCAGAGCGGTGCCGACTGACCCTGAGCGCAGTCCCGGAAGCACCGCAAATACCAGGATGCCTACTGGATACATGGCGTAGAACGCGACAGCAGGCCCGAGACGAACGTCGGCCAAAAGAATATCGCCAAGCACCGGTTTATAGAGAGCCGGTCCCACCGTGCTGAGCCAGACGGCGTCAGCGGCACCGAAGACAAGCAGAGCGCAGAGATATCCCACAACATAGACCATGCATTCACCTTCGCTTTTGCAACATCGTTCAGATACGGCATTTCGAGCCGTCTGGTTTCGGTCACACATGATGCCTGATCGGTATGGCTTTGCCCGGAACTCACTACCGCCATCCGCATAGTTCGGCGTGATGCATCGTCGCGCGGCGAAACCCGGCCGTCCGGTATGAACTCGCCCGGACATGACACGTCAAGATTTTGGTCCGCGCAATGGCTGAACCCCGGATGAACAGCAAGAGCGCCTAAAACTTTCGCAATTCCATACCAAACCCGCGCGCAGGCTTCGCTGCCTTGTAACCGTCATGACGAAACACTAGTCTTTCGCACTGGGCGGGCGTTCGACAGGAGACAAACGATGGGTTTGCTCGACATTCTCAACGGCATGCAAAACGGACCTCGCGGGCCAAGCGAACCGAGCGCATCGGGTGAAAGCAGCGGCGGGATGTCGCCGATGACCATGGCGATCCTTGCGCTTCTTGCCTACAAGGCCGTCAAACACATCAGCGGTGGCCAGCAGGGCACAGCCCCCGGCGCGCCTGCGCCATCGACACCAACCCCATTGCCCGGCACCACGACCGCCAGCACCGGCGGTCTCGGCGGCGCGCTTGGCGACCTGATGAAAGGTCCACTCGGAGGCGCACTCGGCGGACTGCTGGCAGGCGGCGCAGCCGGAAGCGTCCTGAGCGGCGGGCTGAACGATCTGCTCAAGCAGTTTCAGGACAAGGGCCACGCCGAGACGGCAAACTCGTGGGTCAGCCCCGGCCCCAACAAGCAGATCTCACCCGGCGACCTCGCCTCCGCGCTCGGTGCGGACCAGATCAGCACGCTGACCTCACAGACCGGTTTGTCACGCGACGAACTGCTTGCGGGTCTCGCAAGGCAGTTGCCCGACGTCATCAATCAGCTGACGCCCGACGGCCGGCTGCCGACAGAAAAAGAAGCAGCGCGCTGGATCTGATCGGCGTCACGAAGGACGTGGAGCGGTTTTGCTCGCTCCACGCTGACCGGCAAACGGCTCCTTGAATTTTAAGCACGAAGGATTCCAGCAATGCTCTACGTTCTGATCGTCGGATTGGTCGCGGGTTTTCTTGCGCGGCTCTTGTCACCCGGCCCGAATAATCCGACAGGCTTCATTCTGACGATTGTCCTCGGCATCGCCGGCGCGTTTCTGGCGACCTTCGTCGGTCAGGCGATCGGCCACTACGCTCCGGGCCAGGGCGCCGGATTCATCACCGCCACCATCGGCGCGCTGGTGGTGCTGTTCATCTGGAACCGGCTGGTTGCGCGCGGGATCGTCTCCGATCCCGGCAACAAGGTCTGAGCGGAAGTTTCATCTTCCGCTCAGGAGGGCCCGGTCACCGTTTGGGCAGAACGGCCGATCCGAGATGTGCGCCCGCATCGATCCGCACGATCTCTCCGGTCATGCTGCGTGACGCTGGACCGGCAAGGAAGCAAACGAGTTCGGCCACATCGTCCGCCGTTGTCGCGATCTGGAGCGGCGACTGCTCCGTCACCATCTGGCGAATCTTTCCGGCGAGTTCGGGACCTCGCCCCTTGGTGAACCAGGGCGTATCGATGTAACCGGGACAAACGGCATTGACGCGGATCAGCGGCGCGAGCGCGCGTGACAGAGACAGCGTGATGCTGTTCAGCGCGCCCTTGCTTCCGACATAGGCGACCGACGATCCGATCCCCGCGACACCCGCGATCGATGAAATGTTCACGACAGATGCCGTGCGGGCAGAATGTTTCGCGCCGGCCTCCAGCAAAGCGCGCGACGCGCGGATCATCTGAAACGGACCGATGGTATTGACAGCGTAGATGCGCTGGAAGTCTTCCGCCGAGAGTCCCTCGAGATCGCCATGATCGACATGCTTGGTCATGCCGGCATTGTTGATCAGGCCATCGAGCCTTCCCCACGGGGCTGCGGCTGCCGCGATCTTCCTGCAATCCTCGTCGCGCGAAACGTCGCCCTGCACGACCACCACCTCGGCTGCACCCGCGCTCCGGCATTCATCCGCAGTCTGCTCGGCCTCTTTCTGGCTCGACGCGTAGTTGATGACGATGCGCGCGCCCTGCTTCGCCAGCAGCAGCGCGGACGCCGCGCCGAGGCCCGAAGCAGAACCCGTGACGATTACCGACAATCCATCCTTGGCCATTTCGTATCCTTCTTGGAAAACCATTTTTGCGCGCGCAATCTAACGGCCAATTTCAGGCCGTGACAGCGATTTTCAGGCCAACACACCGTAGGAATGGCAGGTGCGCAAACGCCAGCCTTACGCGGTGATGTGGAAATCAACGCCGCCGAGGCGGAACGACTCTGCCGTTACCGCATGTCCCCGCGCCTGTGCCGCACGCAGCACGGCGGCGGGATCGCGGACACGAAACGTCAGCCCGCTCATGATCTCGTTCTCGCCTTCAACGACCTTGATGCTGCAATTGACAAGCTCGATCCCGCTGCCGCCGGCCGGAATGCCAATGATGCGGCCCCAGTGATCCGCAAGCCCGCGCGGATCGGGGCTGGTGAGAGTGACCTCGGTCAGCGCCAGGGTCACATCATCGCGGATCGCCGTGTGCCAGTCAGGCCCCGCCGGCGGATAGGGACCGCGAATGTTGTCGCTGTTTGCGGTGTGATTGAACTCGATGAAGGCCGCGCGGCAGTCGCGCGGATGAAGCTGAACCCCGAGATAGGGCGCGCGATCAATCACGTGAGAGGTCCGGACGCCGATGGCTTCGGCATTCTTCTGCCGCTCGCGCGGATCGGCACAGGACAGGATCGCCATGTAGCCGCCCCGCCCGCCGGTCTTGTTGATGAACCGGCCGGCAGCAGTGCCGCCCTGAAACGGCGCAACGACTTCAAGCAGGGTGGTGCCGACCGGAAGAAGTGCGTTTTCCAGGCCGTAGCGCGCAACATTGGGATCGCGGTAACAGACGGTCAGACCCATGATCGCGGCAATATCGCCGATCACCGGCTCAAGATGCGGCGCAACGAGGCAGATCTGCCGCAGCCTTGTTGCATCCGTCATTCACGCATTCCCGTTCTGATGTCCAAGCGTGATCTTGTCGGGTCCCCACTTGTCGGGATCACGCCCTAGCGTCCCTTGAACACCGCGGATCGCTTTTCCATGAACGCCTTGGCAGCTTCCAGATGATCCGCCGTTTCGCCGCAACGGGTGTGATGCGCCGCTTCAGCGTCGAAGCAGGCTTCGAGCGACAGGTGCTCGGCATTGTTGATGTTGCGCTTGATGTAGCCGAGCGTCACGGTCGGCCCCTGCGCCAGCGACATCGCAAGCGTAGTCGCGGCATCGGCGACCTCTGCATCCGGGACAACCTTCGTGACCATTCCGAGCGCAAGCGCTTCCTGCGCTGTGAGAACAGGCGACATTAGATACAGCTCACGCGCCTTGGCGCTGCCGAGCATCTGCGTCAGGAAATACGTGCCGCCGTAATCGCCGGAAAAGCCGACCTTGGCAAAGGCCGTCGTGATCTTTGCAGATGCCCCGGCAACGCGCAGATCGCAGGACAGTGCAATGGAGAGACCCGCTCCCGCCGCCGCGCCATCGATCTGCGCCACCACCGGCTTCGGCAGTTCATGCAGCAGCCGCGAGATTTCCATGCCCTTGCGCAGGTTGGCGCGCTTCACCTCATAGGTGAGCTCCGACCTGTTCTCGGCCATCGACTTGACGTCGCCGCCGACGCAGAAGGTGCCGTTGGCGCCGCGCAGGAGCACAGCCCGGACTTCGGTGTCGTCCGCCGCCCGCCGCACCGCCTCGATCAGATCTGCCGACATTTCGGCGTTGATCGCGTTGCGCCGTTCGGGCCGGTTCATGGTGATGGTCAAGAGACCGCGATCGAGGCTTTGCAGAATCGTACCGGGCATGGCGATTTCCTGTGTTGGATCATCAGCAGCGCCGGACAAACCGGCGCCGCAGATCGATCTACTTCTTGATCAGGGGGCAGCGCGACGCGTCGAGCGACTGGAAGGCCTGATCGCCGGGGATGGTCGCCAGCAGCTTGTAATCGTCCCACCGCGCCTTCGATTCCGACGGCTTCTTCACCTCGAACAGATACATGTCGTGCACCATGCGTCCGTCTTCACGGATCTTGCCGTTCTTGGCGAACATGTCGTTGATCGGCGTCGACTTCATGACCTTCATCACGGCTGCTGAATCGGTCGTGCCCGCCTCCTTCACCGCCTTGAGGTAATGCGTGACGGATGAATAGACCCCGGCCTGCGCCGAGGTCGGAACGCGCTTGACCTTCTCCATGAAACGCTTGCTGAACGCGCGTGTATCGTCGTTCAGGTCCCAGTAGAACGCTTCCGCCAGCACGAGGCCCTGCGCGGTCTCAAGCCCGATGCTGTCGACGTCGGTGATGAAAGCCAGCAGCGGCGACAGTTTTTGTCCGCCCTTCATCAGGCCGAATTCAGCGGCCTGCTTGATGGCATTGATGGTGTCGCCGCCCGCATTGGCGAGACCCACGACCTTGGCTTTCGATCCCTGTGCCTGCAGCAGGAACGATGAGAAGTCCGACGTGTTGAGCGGATGCTTGACGGTGCCGAGCACCTTGCCGCCCATCTTGGTGACGACTGCGGAGGTGTCCTTCTCGAGATCCTGTCCGAACGCATAGTCAGCCTGAAGGAAGAACCAGGTGTCGAGTCCGGTCTTCACGGCCGCGAGGCCGGTGGAATTCGCCTGCCCGAAGGTGTCGAAGACATAATGCACGGTGTAGGGGCCGCAGGCCTCGTTGGTCAGACGGACCGATCCCGGGCCGTTGAACATGATAATCTTGCCCCGCGCCTTGGCGATCTCGTTGGCCGCTAGCGCGGTCGCAGACGCCGCGACATCGACGATCGCCTCGACGCCCTGATTGTCGAACATGTCGCGGGCGATGCTCGATGACAGATCGGCCTTGTTGAGATGATCCGCTGCGATGATCTCGATCTTGCGGCCCAGCACCTCGCCGCCGAAATCCTCCGCGGCCATTTTCGCCGCCGTCTCGCTTCCGGTGCCAGTGATGTCGGCATAGAGGCCGGACATGTCGAGGATCGCGCCGAGTTTCAGAGGCGGCTTGCCTTGCGCCATCGCGGCCGTTGAGCCGATCACGAGCGCAGATGACACGAGGCTTGCGAGGATTTTCTTCAATGTTGTCTCCCGTTGTCGATGGCGCGCCTTCCCCGGCGGCATCTTTGGTTGCTTTCATCATGGCGCAACCCTGACATCGCGGCAAGCAACCGGCCCTGCAAATGCCATCGGTCAACGCGCGTGCGGCTTGACTCACACGTGCAAGCCGCAACACATTCCGCAGGTCGAAACTGGTTTGATGCCGAAGGCGCTTCGGCGTGCCCGCAAGGCCTGACAGCGTGGTGATGAACCGCCGCATCCCGATCACCTTTTGCTGCGCGGTCCTGCTGACCGCGAGCAGTGGCGGCAGCCTTCACGCCGCATGCGAGTTCGCGCTTCAGGGCGAAGGCCGCGTCAGCGGCGTGCTCGACATGCGTACGTTTCGTCTCGGCGACGGACGCGAGATACGTCTCGCCGGCATCGAGCCCGCCGGGGACATACGCACGCGCGGGAAGGAAACTCTGGCTTCCCTGATCGATGGCCGCGATGTGACACTGCGCAGCTCCGACGACGGGCCGGACCGTTATGGACGTCAGCATGCCTTCGTCTTTCTGAAAGACATGGAGACGCCGATCCAGTCCGAACTCCTGGCGCGCGGTGAAGCGCTCGCGTCGCCTGTCACGGACAGATCATGTTCCACCGCGCTGCTGACCGCCGAGGCTGCCGCCCGCGCCGCTAGGCGCGGCATTTGGGCCAGTTCCGCTGCCATAAAAAACGCGGAAAGCACCGACGATATTTTGGCCGGCGTTGGACGTTTTACCGTGGTGGAAGGAACGGTTTCATCGGCCCGTTTGGCCGGGGCGGTATTTTACGTCAATTTCGGACGGCGATGGACACGGGACTTTGCCGCGACTATTTCAAGGCGCATGATGCCGTCGTTGGAAAGCGCCGGGATCGACCTTAAGTCTCTGAAAAACAAGAGAGTTCGGGTTCGAGGCTGGATCGAGAAGCGTGGCGGGCCAAGGATCGAGGTCACCTACGCGGGGCAGATCGAGTTAATTGCTGCGGCGGACGTGGCCGCGAACGGCACGATGCCGAGGGACGAGGGCAAATAGCGGCGTGGCGACACCTGCCAACCGACGCGAAACCAGGAACCTCAGCCGCGTTTTTGCGGCCGCTTCGCTGTGCGCGTCATTGGCGCTGGGCGCCTGCGGAGACCTCGGCCGGTTCCAGACCGCTTCGAGCCCCGGTTTCGCTCCGGTCAAACCGAACAAGCCCGCGGCCCAGACGCCGGCCACCGAACGCGAACACAGCCGCATCATCTCATCCTACGGCGGATCGTATGACGATCCGCGACTGGAAGCCCTGATCACCAAGACCGTCGATCGCCTTGTCGCGGCCTCCGAGCGGCCCGATCTCACCTACAAGGTGACGATCCTGAATTCCGGCGCGGTCAACGCCTTCGCGCTTCCGACCGGGCAGCTCTATGTCACGCGCGGCCTGATTGCACTCGCCAGCGATACATCCGAATTGTCTTCCGTGCTCGCCCACGAGATGGCGCATGTGCTCGCCAAGCATGCGGCGATCCGCGAAGACCAGGCCAAGCAGGCCGCCGTGGTCACCCGCGTCGTCGCCGATATGGGCAATGACCCCGATATGAACGCGCTGGCGCTGGCCAAGACCAAGCTGACGATGGCGAGCTTTTCGCGCGCACAGGAATTCGAAGCCGACGGAATCGGTGTCGGCATCTCGGCGCGCGCCAAGTTCGATCCGTTCGGCGCGGCGCGCTTCCTCACCGCGATGGAACGCAACGCAGCGCTCAAGGCCAGCCGTGCGCCGGCCGATCCGCGCTCGCTGGACTTCCTGTCGTCACACCCGGCAACACCCGAGCGTGTCCAGAATGCGCAGGCCAACGCACGGCAATATTCATCGCCCGAAGCCGGTGAACGCGACCGCGACACCTATCTCTCCGCCATCGACAATCTTGTCTATGGCGAAGATCCCAGCGAAGGGTTTGTGCGCGGACGCCGCTTCCTGCATCCCAAACTTGGCTTCACGTTCCAGGTGCCGGACGGCTTCGTGCTGGAGAACACCGCGCAGGCCGTCGTTGGCGTTCGCGAAGGCGGCACCCAGGCGATGCGCTTCGACGTCGTGCGCGTCCCCGCGGAGCAGTCGCTCGGCGACTATCTCAATTCCGGCTGGATGGAGAATGTCGACAAATCCTCGACCGAGGACACGAGCATCAACGGCTTTCCGTCCGCGACCGCGACGGCCAGCGGCGATCAATGGCAGTTCAGGATTTACGCCCTGCGTTTCGGCAGCGATGTCTACCGCTTCATTTTCGCGGCGAAGAAGAAAACACCCGAGGCCGATCGCAGCTTCCGCGAAACGGTGAATTCATTCCGGCGTCTGACACTTGCCGAGATTCAGGCCGCGCGGCCGCTGCGGATCAAGATCGTGACCGTACAGCCCGGTGACACGATTGAATCGCTGGCGTCCCGGATGCAGGGCGTCGATCGTCCGGTTGACCGGTTTCGCGTTCTGAACGGTTTCGACAGCCGCTCAACGGTGAAGCCGCGCGATCGCGTGAAGATCGTCGTGGATTAGGCGTGATCCCGAAAGTGAGAACCGGCGTTGGGACAACATCACGCCCTGACAAATAATTCTCCATAAAAAAAGCCCGGCTCCAAGGCCGGGCTTTTCATTTCAATTGTTGTCGACGAGATCAGGCCGCTTCGTCGGCCGATACCGAGTCATCTCCCTCGTCGCCCTCATCGGCGTCGTCGGAAACTGCGTCGGCGCCCGCATCGGCATCAGCCTTGGCTGCGCCGCGGCGCGGGCTCTTGGCGAGATTCGACTCGATCTCCTTGACCGCCTCGGTTTCCGTGACGTGCTGAACGACGGCGATTTCGCGCGACAGGCGATCGAGCGCCGCTTCATAAAGCTGACGTTCGCTGTAGGACTGCTCCGGCTGCGACTCCGAACGGAACAGGTCGCGGACCACTTCGGCAATCGCGACGATGTCGCCCGAATTGATCTTTGCTTCGTATTCCTGCGCGCGGCGCGACCACATGGTGCGCTTGATGCGCGCACGGCCCTTCAGGGTTTCCAGCGCGCGCTTCACCAGCGAGGGGTCCGACAGCTTGCGCATGCCCACATTGGCGACCTTCGCCGTCGGCACCCGAAGGGTCATCTTGTCCTTGATGAAGTTGATGACGAAAAGCTCGAGCCGCGCACCCGCGATTTCCTGCTCTTCGATCGCAAGAATCTGGCCGACGCCATGCGCCGGATACACGACGAACTCGTTGGTCTTGAATCCCTGACGCTGGGTCAGCGGCTTCTTCGGCTCTTCCACGCGCGGTGCGGCCGCAGCCGGCTTCGCGGCGGGCTTGCCGGCAACGGTCTTGACGGGAGCCTTGGCGACAGGGGCCTTCGACACCGTCTTGGCAGGCTTCGCAGCGGACTTTGCCGGGGCCTTCGCAGACGGCTTTGCAGTTTTTTTGTTGGGCATTGTGCTTCTTTTGTTTTTTGAGGTTGGGGCGGATGCGCGAGCATCCTTTTTAGGCGCGCTGCGAATCGCAGACGCCTTCTTGGTGCCCTTATCCTTGGAACCCTTGTCTTTTATTTTGGAGTTCTTTTTGTGACGCAATTTGTCTGACACAGCGCCTTTGCGTGGAAACGCCACGCCCCTGTTCAATGGTTTCTCGGGGAACCCGTCAGTCCTAACCGGGACACAAAAATGGGGTTCGGCTCTTGAATGTGCCCAAAATAGCACATTTCCCGCAAAAATCAATGATTTATGCCCTGCGACGCCTTCCGGGCGGCGTCCGGCAGGCCCTCATCGCTGGGTAGGGTTAAAAGTTAGCCGTGCCGGGGGGCGGCGCCAGCAGGCCAGATCAGTCGCCCGAGCCCGGATTGGCAGAAAAATATTTGTCGAACTTGCCCTCGACGCCGTCAAATTCCTTGGCGTCGTCCGGCGCGTCTTTCTTCTGGGTGATGTTCGGCCAGGACTTGGCGTATTCCGCGTTCACCTCCAGCCACTTCTCAAGGCTGGGCTCGGTGTCGGGCTTGATCGCGTCCGCCGGGCATTCAGGTTCGCACACACCGCAGTCGATGCATTCGTCCGGATGGATCACCAGCATGTTCTCGCCCTCGTAGAAGCAATCCACGGGGCAAACTTCCACGCAGTCCATGTACTTGCACTTGATGCAGTTTTCAGTGACGACGTACGTCATCCAAAGCTCCGGAAGGTCTAAATTTTCAGTTTGGCGTAGCGCAGGATGTGCATCGCCGCAAGGGAAGTTCTGCCCGTAATGAGAGGCAACTAGTTACTCGGGAGGCGTTTGTAAATCAGCGTAGATTGCGCGTCCCGCAGCCGCATCCCCTCGCCGGTCCACGAATCCGGTGACCTTGAGCACACGAACCCGGCTGTCGAGCGCGATGGTGAGGACGTCGTCTGCCTTCACCGCATGTCCCGGTGACGTCTGGCGCATACCGTTGATGCGAACGCGCCCTTTTGCGACCAGAGCCGCGGCATCGACCCGGGTCTTGACGATCCGCGCGTGCCACAGCCACTTGTCGAGGCGCTGACGATCCAAATTATTCCTTGCGGTTGCCCGCAAGCTGCTCCTTGAGCGCCGCCAGCTTTGCAAACGGCGAGTTCGGATCGGCGGGACGATCGCGCTCGCGGGGCGTGGCGCTGGTCGCGTAGGTGCGATGCGAGCCGCCGCTGCGGTCGCGGTCATCCTTGCGCCCGTCGCGGCCGCGCTTGTCGAACTTGCCCTTGCCGCGCTCCTGATTGCGGTCCTTGCCCTTGAAGCCTTCGCGCGGACGGCCGCCCTTGTCGTCACGCGGCGGGCGCGCCTGCGCGGCATCTGCGCCTTCCGCTGCAACCGCCGGAGCGTCGGGGCGTGGCCGGCGATGCTCGTTGTTACGGTCGCGGCGATGGCGGCCATGACGCTCGCGCTTGTCATCGCCGGAAGCGGCTTCACCTTCGGCTGCGGGAGCGGCGGATTTATCCGGCCCCTTGTAGCGGCTGCGATCATGACGCGGACGGCGCTCGTCCGAACGTCCGCCCGGCCGCCAGACTTCGACCAGGACCGGTTCTGCAGAAACCGCCGCCTCAGTCGCAGCCTGATCGGGACCAGCCTCGCCAGCAGGCGCTTCAACAGCCGCTGTTTCCGTGGCTTCGGCGACAATGGCCGGCTCGGAAGATGTCTCAGCGACCACGGCTTCCGCCACAGGTTCTGAGGTTTCCGATGGCGGCGCGAAGTTCACTTCAGGCAAGCGCGACGCGGATGTCTCCGTGGAGACGGATTCGGCAGAGGGCACCGCCTCAGTCGTCGCGTCGTTCGTAACATCTGCGATCGAATCGGTTGCCGCGGCAACTTCGGGCTCGGCAACGACCGCTTCGGAGACCGAAGCGGTGTCCGCTGTTTCAGCAGTCGCATCAGCCACGGTTTCCGCAGCGACTGGCGGCGCGACAACCTCCGGCAGCGGCGGACGCTTCTCCATGCGATAGCCGAGCGCCTTCAGGATCGAGGCAAAATCTTCGCCTGCGGAGCCTGTGAGCGATGTCATGGCCTGTGTCGCCGTGAACGAGCGGCCGTCGAACGCGCCGGCCGGCTTGTCGCCGGGCGAACCAGGACGCCACGACAGCGCAGGGCGAATAAGATCCGCGAGACGTTCCAGAATATCGACACGCACCGCGCGGTCGCCGCACAGCTTGTAGCCGAGCGTGCGGTAGGCCTCCTGATCGAGCGCCTTGTCCGCCGGGAACGAGGTACGGCCGCTTGCCGCCAGATGCTGCGCACCGGTCAGTGCCGACCAGTCCACGTTGTCGCGCTTCAGTCCCCACAACAGCGATGCCAGACCGCGCGCGGCCGGCTTCAACAATGCGGGGAGAAAAATGTGATAGGCGCCGAACCGCACGCCGTACTTGCGCAGGCTCGCGCGCGACGGCTGATCGAGATCCTTCATCTCGGCAGCGATCCTCGGCCGCTCCAGCACGCCGAGCGCCTCGATCAACTGGAAGGCGATGCCGCGCGCGATGCCGGTGACATCCTCCGCCTTCGACAGTTCGAACATCGGCCCGAGAATTTTTTCGATATGCGTCTTCAGCCACAGATCGAGCCGCGTCTGCACGGCCTCGCGTGACGGGCCAGTCAGCCGTTCGTCCGCAATGATGCGGATACGCGGATGCAACGCATCGTCGGCCGCGACGAGCTTGGCGACGGCGTCGCCGGTCCAGCGCAGCGTTCCATCGGACGCCAGCACGAACTGTTCGTCCGGTGCCTTTGAAAGCTTTTCGGCGCGCGCATCGATTTCACCAGCCAGCGCCTTGAGCGCCGCGGCCTGCAAGGCCTTCGCATCGGAGCCCGCTTCAGCGGACTCCGGCGCGAACATGAATCCGTCGAGACGGCCAATCATATGGCCCTCTACGATCACTTCGCCCGTCTTCCCAATCTCAGTATTCAGCATCGTGTTTTCCCGCAAGCGCCGCATCAATACACTGGTCCGGCGATCAACGAAACGCTCAGTTAGCCGTTCATGCAGGGCATCCGACAATTTATCCTCGACGGCGCGGGCAATTGCCTGCCAGCGCTCGGGGTCCACCAGCCAATCGGGACGATTTGCCGCGAATGTCCAGGTCCGTATCTGGGCAATCCGGGCCGATAATGTGTCGATATCGCCGTCTGTGCGGTCAGTTTGCGCGATCTGGGCCTCAAACCAGTTGTCCGGAATACGGCCCTTCCGCATCAAGAACCCATACAGCGTGGTGACAAGTTCGGCATGGGCGGCGGGCGACAGCTTGCGGTAGTCGGGAATCTGGCAGGCTTCCCAGAGCCGTTCCACGGCGGCCGCGCCCTTGGCCATATCCCGAACGTCTTCATCACGGGCCGCATGGTCGAGCACGCGGATGTCCTCGGCGATCGGCGCGCGGGTCAGGGCTTCATGGTTCGGCGTCAGCGCCAGCGAGACCTGGAGCGCGCCCAGCGAGGAGAAATCCAGCCGCGTGTTCCTCCACTGCAACATCTTTACGCTGTCGAACGTGTGGTTCTGAAGCGCATTGACCAGTTCGGGCTCGAACGGCGCGCAGCGCCCGGTGGTTCCGAACGTCCCGTCGCGCGTCGCACGGCCGGCGCGGCCCGCGATCTGCGCGAACTCGGCGGGTGTCAGGCGGCGGAACTGATAGCCGTCGTATTTGCGGTCCGACGCGAACGCCACATGATCGACATCGAGATTGAGGCCCATGCCGACGGCATCGGTGGCAACGAGATAATCGACATCGCCGGACTGGAACATGTCCACCTGCGCATTACGGGTGCGCGGCGACAATGAGCCCAGCACAACGGCAGCGCCGCCGTGCTGACGCCGGATCAGCTCGGCGATGGCGTAGACTTCATCCGCCGAGAACGCGACGATCGCTGTTCGCCGCGGCTGCCGGGTGATCTTGCGGTCGCCGGCGAATTCGAGTTGCGACAATCGCGGCCGGGTGACGATGTTCGCGCCAGGAAGCAGCCGCTCGATGATCGGCCGCATCGTGGCCGCGCCAAGCAGCAGGGTTTCGTCCCGCCCGCGCCGGTTCAGAACCCTGTCGGTGAAGACGTGACCGCGCTCGAGATCAGCCGCGATCTGGATTTCGTCGACGGCCAGAAACGACACATCGAGATCGCGGGGCATCGCCTCGACGGTGGAGACCCAATAGCGCGCATGAGGCGGCTTGATCTTTTCTTCGCCGGTGATGAGCGCGACCGCGCCCGCTCCGGCCCGCGCGGCGATCTTGTTGTAGACCTCGCGCGCCAGGAGACGCAGCGGCAGACCGATGATGCCCGACGAGTGGGCCAGCATCCGCTCGATGGCGAGATGGGTCTTGCCGGTGTTGGTCGGGCCCAGCACCGCCGTAACACCGGCTCCGGGGGCGCGCTCATTCGAAAACAGCGGAACGGAAGACGACAGAGGCATAATCGAGAGGTCCGCATGACGCACACGACGCGGACGCCGCAGCAAGTTTGAAGGAAGTGTCTCACAATGCGACGCTTTTCGCGCCGCGACTTAAGGTTTGGAACGGTTAAGGAACGAAAGAAGCCCGAATCGCTGACTCGCAGTGAGTCTGCCCAGATCGCCTCAACATGTCGCACAAACCAATAGATGGCGATACTAGATGAAGTTTGAAGATGCTCCGCGCGCGGCCAGACTTGAATGAAATCGTTAAATCCGGAGTCGAATCGGATTGGCCGGAGAGTCAACACGATTCACGGTGAGATTCGTTCCTGAATCATCCTCGCGGCGGTCAATGCCAGCCGGGTTTGTCAGTTCGTCTTGGCCGTCTTCTGCACCGAGATGAACTCCGTCGCCTCGATCATGCCGGTGCCGAGCGGGGTCGGAATTGTAATTCTGAAAGGCGCCAGCACCCGCGTTCCGGCGATGGGCGCAAACCATATTTCCATGTTGCGCTGGGCGGCCACGTACTTGATCGAGGCGCGATCCGGGACGTAGCCCGCGATCGGCGTGAAGTAGACCGCACAGACCACAACCGGGCCGTGATAGCCCTTTTCAGCCTTCACATTTTCCATGCGCTTGTATTCAAGGCGCAAATCGTAGCGCATCCTGCCGTCGAATACCGACAGCGTCTTGCGGCAGGCCTCGGGACCGACCGGATCACCGGTGCCCGCAACCTTCAGCAGCGCACCCGTCATCGGATCAAGAACGTTGCGGCGATGCGCCTCGGTGACCGGAATCCGATCCGGATTCTCGTCGGGCTTCGGCTCGATGGATGAATCCTTGATATTGCCGCCGCCCAGCGTGATGCGGATGACTTCCGCCTTCTTTCCGTAATTGACCGTCGAAATATAGCTCAGCGGCGCGAACTGGCCCGCGGTGATGCGTCCCTGCGAGGTGCCGGTGCCATTGCCGCCGCCGATGGATTTCATCAATCCGGTGGTGGCGCCGCTGACGGCTGCCGAATACTGATCCTCGGACACATCGACGACCCAGGCGCCCTTGCCGATCGGAAGGCCCGCGAGCGTTGCTTCATACTTGGCGTCCAGACGGCCCTGGGCGCTGGCCGGGCAGGCACACATCGCCAACAGGCCCGCTACGGCCACAATACCCAGACAAAGCTGGGTTTGGGCGGTCCGGGAGAGCATCCAAGAAAGCTTTGGGAACCGGGGCATTGCCGACGAAATCCTGCTGACCAGCGATTGACCGGAGCCACCGGGCGCAGCGTCTGCGGGACTTGTTCCCGAATAGGCCGCGAAAGTCGTATCGATAGCCTCAGATATCTGTCTGGTCACGGATTACGTCGATTATATGTTAGGAAATCACTGGTTTGACGGGGAAAATCGTCATTTCCAGCCGCCGCGGCCTGGCCCCTGGCGCACAGAAAAGCCGCTGAAATCGCCTCTCAACCTTGACGCTGGGCCGCCAGCCCCTTATAGCTCCGCCGTTCCTGAAATGGACGGTTTAAACCCCCACGTGACCCCTTTGGGCGGTCCGGGGCGACACTAGGTTTCGCCAAAGGATTACACGATGTCTCGGCGCTGCGAATTGACGGCCAAGGGCCCTCAGGTTGGCCACAAGGTCAGCCACTCGAACCACAAGACCAAGCGCCGGTTCCTGCCGAACCTGTGCAACGTCACCCTGATCTCGGAGACGCTGGGCCGCAACGTGCGCCTGCGCGTCTCGACCAATGCGCTGAAGTCGGTCGACCACAACGGCGGTCTCGACGCGTTCCTGCTCAAGGCCAACTCCGGCGACCTGTCGCCGAAGGCGGTCGAGCTGAAGCGCCAGATCGAAAAGAAGAAGCTCGCCGCTGCGAGCTGATCCTTCGATCCGCAATTTAGGATTTCAAAAAGGCCGGGTTTCGACCCGGCCTTTTTTGTTTTCGTGCGAAGCAGACACCGTCATTGCGAGGAGCGTAGCGACGAAGCCCCATTTCCTTCTGTTTCAAAGAGTGGATTGCTTCGCTTCGCTCGCAATGACGAAGAAAACGCGAGCGGTGGACGATAATCACTCCTCAATGAGCGTGAACTGCAGCAACAGCGTGCGCTGGATCATCGAGAAATTATCGTCGGACACCATGGTCACGACCGTATCGCCCTCCGCCGTGACATGGGTGTCGATGCCTTCCATGTTGTCGATCTCGTAGCCGAGATCGACCTCAAAAATTGTCGGCCCATCGATCACCGCACCGGGAACGACGGAGGCGAGCGGCACCCTGCGAATCCGGATGCCGACACCTTCGAGTATCGAAAATTTCCGTTCGAGCAGCAAAAGATCACCGGACGGCAGCAGGGTGGCATCGCTGATATCGAAATTTTTCGTCAGCCTGACGGAGAACAACCCCGGCGACGGGCCGCCGAGCAGAAAGCCCTGGATGTTTCCCGACGCATCGAGCCCGCGCTCCGAAATCGCGATCAGCGTGCCGGCGAGCGGCTGCCCCTTGGGAACGAACACCAGCGTTTCCAGCCCCTTGTTGAAGGGCAACTTGCCGATTTCGGGCAGCACCGGCACGATCTCGCCGCGCGACCTGATCCCGCCCTTGCTGAAATCGAACCGCAGGATCTGATTGACCCGCTCGAGACCCACATAGACGGTCGACCCATCGAGAGCGAGGGACTCGCTGTCGAACCAGCCGCGCGCTGTAATCTTCTCGCCGTCGCTGTCCAGCATCGGCGCGGACTTCACATCGGCAAGTCCAGTCATGACCTTGCCGCGATAGGCGATCCGGCCGGTGAACCAGTTCCCCTTGTCGCTCAGGGCGATGAACTGTTCGCCCTTTTTATCCAGCCGCAATCCCGACAGGCCGCCGAAGCCGCGAAACGATGACGTCAGCACCAGGCCGCTGCGGAATTCCAGCGAACCATAGCGGATGTGAGAGGCATCGCGTGGATCGAACGACTCGATCCTGCGGGCGTTGACCTCGACGGATGAGGTTTGCGCGTGCGCGAACTCTGCGCCTGCGCCCAACATGCCGGCCGGAAGCGCCGCCATGGCGTTCCGCAGAAACGACCGGCGGCTGATGTCGATGGCCATGATCTCAGGAATGCAGTCTGCGGCGGCGCGGCGTCGGAGCCTCAGTATGAGTCTCGGTGAAAAGCTCGGCCAGCTTCTCGGTGATGGCGCCGCCGAGTTCTTCCGCATCCACGATGGTGACGGCGCGGCGATAGTAGCGCGTCACGTCGTGGCCGATACCGATCGCGATCAGTTCGACCGGCGAGCGGGTCTCGATCTCTTCGATGATGTGACGCAGATGCCGCTCGAGATAGTTGCCCGGATTGACCGACAGCGTCGAGTCGTCAACCGGCGCACCGTCCGAAATCATCATCAGGATCTTGCGCTGCTCGGAACGCCCGAGCAGGCGCTTGTGCGCCCAGTCGAGCGCCTCGCCGTCGATGTTTTCCTTGAGCAGGCCCTCGCGCATCATCAGGCCGAGGTTCTTGCGCGCGCGCCGCCATGGCGCGTCCGCCGACTTGTAGATGATGTGCCGCAGATCGTTGAGGCGGCCCGGATTGGCGGGTTTGCCCGCCGCCAGCCATGCCTCGCGCGACTGACCGCCCTTCCACGCCCGCGTGGTGAAGCCGAGAATCTCGACCTTGACGCCGCAGCGCTCCAGCGTCCGCGCCAGAATATCGGCGCACGTCGCCGCCACTGTGATCGGGCGTCCGCGCATCGAGCCGGAATTATCGAGCAGCAGCGTCACCACCGTGTCGCGGAAGGTCGCTTCCTTCTCGTGCATGAACGACAGCGGATGGAAGGGGTCTGTCACAACGCGCGACAGCCGCGCCGGATCGAGAATGCCTTCCTCGAGATCGAAATCCCAGGCGCGGTTCTGCTGCGCCATCAGCTTGCGTTGCAGGCGATTGGCCAGCCGCGCCACGATGTGCTGCAAATGCGCGAGCTGCTTGTCGAGATAGCTGCGCAGGCGCTCCAGTTCGTCGTGCTCGCAGAGATCTTCCGCCGACACGACCTCGTCGAATTTCGGCGCGAACGCATGATATTCCGGCCCGCGCGGCTCGTTGCCGCCGCGGCTGGGCGGGCGATGCGCCTCGCCCGGCGATTCGTCCTCGCCCATCTCGTTGTCGTCGAACGCATCGCTGGCGGACGCCTGCGCGCTCTCCATGGCGTTTTCCGACATCTCCTCGGTGGAGGATTGCGACTGGTCGGCGCTCATCTCCTCCGCCGACTCGGTGTCGGGTGAGCCGTCCGCGCCGGACTGATCCTTTTCGCCGTCGCGGTTCTCGTCCTGATTGTCGTCCTCGTCCTGATCGGCATTGCTCTCGTCGCCAAGCTCAAGCGCGTCCAGCAGATCGTGAACCACATCGCCGAAGCGTGTTTGATCTTCGGTGAACTCCTTCAATCGGTCGAGACGCGCACCGATCTTGTCTTCGAGGATCGGCCGCCACAGATCGACCATCTTGCGCGCGGCCGCCGGCGGCGCCTGGCCGGTCAGCCGTTCGCGCACCATCATCGCCAGCGCATCGGCCAGCGGCGCATCGGCGCGGTCGGTGATCTCGTCGTATTTGCCGCGATGGAAATGATCGTCGAGCATCGCGGTGAGGTTCTTGGCGACGCCGCTCATCCGCTTGGCGCCGATGGCCTCGACGCGGGCCTGCTCGACGGCATCGAACACGCCGCGCGCCTGCGGATTGCCCGGCACCAGCTTGCGGTGAACCTTCGGATCGTGACAGGCGATGCGCAGTGCAATTGAATCGGCATGGCCGCGCACGATCGCCGCGTCCTTGCGGGTCAGCTTGCGCGCCGGTTCGGGCAACCGCGCCTTGCCGGGCGAAAGGCCCGGACGTTCGGCGGCAAACGTCACTTCAAGTTCAGGCTGCTTGGCGATGGCCCGCAATGCGGACGTCACCGCGCGCTTGAACGGCTCTGTCGGAGATTCCTTCGACCCGGTCCTGAACTTGATATTGGACGTGCTCATTGCGGCGTGGACCTCACGCTTCGCTTTCTGACTCCCTCCCCCTTGCGGGGAGGGTGGCGCATCGAGAGCGAAGCGAACGATGCGTCGGGTGGGGGAGCTACAAGTTCTGTACTGCGTCGACCCCCACCCCGGCCTCCGCTTCGCTCGGCCGACCCTCCCCGCAAGGGGGAGGGATTCGACCAGCGCACGCGATGACTCGCGCAGAAGACGTCAGCTCAACGCCACATTGACCGCGGATTCCGGCAGCTCCGCATTAAAGCAGCGCTGATAGAACTCCGCCACCAGCGGACGCTCAAGCTCGTCGCACTTGTTCAGGAAGGTGACGCGGAATGCGAAGCCGATGTCGCCGAAGATCTCGGCGTTCTCGGCCCAGGTGATGACGGTGCGCGGCGACATCACCGTCGACAGGTCGCCGTTGGCGAACGCGTTGCGCGTGAGGTCCGCAAGACGGACCATCTTGTTGACGGTGTCGCGGCCGGCATCGGTGCGATAGTGCTTCGCCTTGGCGAGCACGATCTCGACTTCCTCGTCATGCGGCAGATAGTTCAGCGTGGTCACGATCGACCAGCGATCCATCTGACCCTGGTTGATCTGCTGGGTGCCGTGATAGAGGCCCGAGGTGTCGCCGAGACCGATGGTGTTGGCGGTCGAGAACAGGCGGAACGCCGGATGCGGCTTGATGACCTTGTTCTGGTCGAGCAGCGTCAGGCGGCCGGAGACTTCCAGCACGCGCTGGATCACGAACATCACGTCCGGGCGGCCGGCGTCGTACTCGTCGAACACCAGCGCGACGTTGTGCTGAAGCGCCCACGGCAGGATGCCGTCACGGAATTCGGTGACCTGCTTGCCATCCTTGACGACGATGGAGTCCTTGCCGACGAGATCGATACGGCTGATGTGGCTGTCGAGGTTGACGCGCACGCAAGGCCAGTTGAGGCGGGCCGCGACCTGCTCGATGTGCGTCGACTTGCCGGTGCCGTGGAAGCCGGTGACCATGACGCGGCGGTTCTTGGAGAAACCGGCGAGGATCGCGAGCGTGGTGGCGCGGTCGAAACGGTAATCCGAGTCGACGTCGGGCACATGGGGATCGCTGTTGGAATAGGCAGGAACCTCGAGATCGCTGTCGATACCGAAGACCTGACGAACCGACACTTTCATGTCGGGGAGGTTCGTGGGTTCCTGCGATAGAGTCGTGGCGGCGCTCATCAATCCTCCGTGGTCCCGGATGCTCCCGAAACCAGACGTGCTTGCTGCGGGTGGGGTGCGTGATTCAACCTAGCAGACAGATGCAAACGGCAGAAGCCCACCATGCAATGAAAGTTCCAGTGTATTTTCATTGAGATAAGCTATTTTTGCGCGTTTGGTAGGTCTGCCCTGCGATTGTGACGATACGCGCCGGGTGTCTGGAGCCGGTTTTGTCGTTTTTGAGAGCCGATCTCGCCGCTTCGCCGCCGGTTCCTGCGGTGTATTGTACCGTCTGACGCCGGCAGTGGACCTCCCGTGAATTACCTCAATCAGTTGATCGGCTTCGTCTCGCTTCACGCCGAGCTTGCCTATGCCGCGATTTTCCTGGCGGCGTTTCTCGAGGCCATTCCTATCCTGGGCACGCTCGTTCCGGGATCGACCATCATTCTGGCCCTCAGCGCCCTGATCCCCGCCGGCAGCCTTGGCCTCACACCGGTCCTGGCTTCCGCCATCGCCGGCGCGGTGATCGGAGAAGCTCTCGCCTACTTGATCGGCTACGTCAGCAAGCGCGAGATCCTGACATCATGGCCGATGTCGAAATACCCGGCGGTCATGGCGCAAAGCGAGGAGTTCTTTCACCGTTACGGGACATTTGCGGTGTTCTTCGCGCGTTTCGTGCCGCCGGTCCGCGCGCTCGTCCCGGTCGTGGCTGGCGCACTCGGCATGCCACCGCGCCGCTTTTATCCCGCAAGCATCGCGGCCTGCCTGTTATGGGCGCCGGCGCATGTGTTGCCGGGCCTTCTCGCCGGTTCCGTTGCCGAGCGATGGGGCGCCAAAGTCGAACACTATGGATTCCCGCTGGTCGGCGGCATCATCGCGATCGGAACGATCGTGGTCGCGGTTCACTACTGGCACAGCCGGCGCAAAACGGCTGCTCCGGCCGAGAAGCGCTCCAGCCAGCAGTGAGCATTCCATGAAGCGCAATACCGGACGGAGCGGGACCTTCAACGACAGCAATGTCGCGAAGGTTTTCGCGGCCTACCCCGAGGACGTCCGGGCTAAACTGATGAAGCTGCGTGCCATCATTTTCGAGACCGCGGAAACCATCGACGGTGTCGGTCCGCTGGAGGAAACGCTGAAATGGGGCCAGCCCAGCTATCTCACGACTGAAACCGGCAGCGGCAGCACGATCCGTATCGACCGCGAAAAATCCGACGGCCGCGTCGCGATGTATTTCCATTGCCAGACCGATCTCGTTGAGACCTTCCGGGAATTTTATCCGACGCAGATGGAGTACGGCGGCAACCGCAGTATCCTGTTCAAGGTGGCAACGCGGATTCCGGAAAACGCGCTTCGCCACTGCGTCGGGCTGGCGCTGACCTATCACGCGCGCAAAGTCTCTTCGAAAAACAAGACGCCTTCGAAGAACAAGGCTGCGTCGAAGAAAAAAGCAATCGGGGTAAAGAAGGCCGTTTCAAAGAAACAGCGCGAACCCGGCAAGCCGGAACAGCCCGCGCTCAGGACGCGCGCACGACCGTCTTGAGATAGTTGTAGGCCTTGATGATCTCGATCAGGCGGTCTTCGGTCGAGCGATCGCCGCCGTTGGCATCGGGATGATGCTGCTTCACCAGCAGCTTGTATTTGGCCTTCACCGTCTCAAGCGTCGCGTCGGGACCGAGACCCATGACCAGCAACGCCTTCTTCTCGGCATTGAAGATCTTTCGCGTCTCGACTTTCGGCTCCTCCGCCTTCGCATTCGAACGCCAGCGGCTCCGGCCATTCATCTCGCTGAAGACGCTGAAAGGATCGACAGCGTCGTCCAGGTTGACCGCGCCGGACTTGCCTTTGCCCTTCGCTCCGTTCTGACCCATCTTCCAGGTCGGACGGTGTCCGGTCTGCGCATCCTTCTGGTAGGTGGCGACCGCCTCGTCGCTCATGCCCTGGAAGAAATTGTAGCCCTGATTGTATTCGCGGACGTGGTTCAGGCAGAAATGCCAGTATTCTTTCTCGTTTCCGCGGCCCTTCGGTGCACGATGTGCACCCCTGTTCTTGCATCCCGGCGCTTCGCACATCACAGCTTCCTCGCGCGCAGCAGCCTGCTGCTTCGCGCTCTGCTTGTTGGGCTTGATGCGAATGCTGTCGAAGAATTTGGATGAGTCGATGGCCATGGCTGCTACGATAACGCCTTGCTGGAAGCGTGAATTTTGACGGTCGCGGATTATACATCACCGCGACGGTGAACCGCAATTGAAACGGTCATTGACCTTGGCGAATAACGCACGATATTGCGCAGATGATGACCGCAAAAGATCACATCACAAAGAAGTTGAGCGAAGCTTTCGCGCCCGAAAGCCTCGATGTCGCCGACGAATCCCATCTGCATGAGGGCCACGCGGGCCACAGGCCGGGCGGCGAGACGCATTTCAGGATATATATCGTGTCGAAGGCGTTCGAAGGGAAGAGCCGGATCGAGCGCCATCGCATGATAAACACGCTGCTGGCGCCGGAACTCGCCGGCTCCGTTCACGCGCTGGCGATGCACACCTACGCCCCCGGTGAGGACGCCCCGCGGCCCGCCCCTGCCAAGGCGTGCAAACACTGATGCACTGATTGTTGCCGATCAGCCGCCGCAAATTTAACTGCTGCGCAAAGATCTGCGCCCCCACCCCCGACCCCTCCCCGCAAGGGGGAGGGGAGCAGGGAGCGCTCCCGTCATCTATCTTATCGCCTCACATCATCTATCTCATCGCCTCACATCGTCGTCGGTGGCGCTAGAACGCCGTTCCCGCCTTCGGCTTTTTCTCCGGCGCGCCGCTTTCGCGCGGCAGCGGCACGATCCATCAATCACTCCCCTCCCCCTTGCGGGGAGGGGGCGGGGGTGGGGGTCAACGTATCCTGAATCTCATGAAGCACACCGTCCAGATTCCGGATCACATCGTGATTCCAGAACCGCAATACACGATAACCCTCTGCCTCGATCTTTTTCGTTCGCGTCTCGTCAGCCACCCGCTGCAGGGAGCGCTCCTCTTATCTATCTCATCGCCTCACATCGTCGTCGGTGGCGCTCAAAACGCCGTTCCCGCCTTCGGCTTTTTCTCGGGCGCGCCGCTGTCGCGCGGCAGCGGCACGATCCGCAGCGCCGTGATGCGGTTGCGCTCACGCCGCAGCACCCTGAAACGGAAACCGTGGAAGGTGAAGCTCTGACCCCGGTCCGGGATCGAGCGCGCCTCATGGATGACGAGACCGGCGATGGTCGTCGCTTCCTCGTCCGGCAGATGCCAGTCCATCGCGCGGTTCAGATCGCGGATCGGCACCGAGCCCTCGACCACAACCGATCCATCCGGCTGGGCCCGGACACCGGCGACCACCACATCGTGCTCGTCGGAGATGTCGCCGACGATCTCTTCCAGAATGTCTTCCAGAGTCACCAGGCCTTCGACCTCGCCATACTCGTCGACCACAAGCGCAAAGTGCGTCTTGCGGCGGCGGAAGGCTTTGAGTTGCTCGGACAGCGGCCGCATCTCGGGCACGAACCACGGCGGCAAGGCGAGCGCACCGACATCGATCTTGGAAAGATCGCCGTCGTTGGCGCGGATGGCGCGCAGCAGATCCTTGGCGTGCAAAACGCCGATGATGTTCTCGGGTTTCTCGCGCCAGAGCGGGATACGGGTATATTCGGACTCGAGAATTCCCTTGATGACCGCGTCAGGCGGGCCGTCCGCGTTGACGCTGACCATCTTGGTGCGGTGGACCATCACGTCGGACACAGCAAGATCGCCGAACCGGAACACGTTCTGGATGTATTCGGCTTCGCCGCTCTCGATCTTTCCGTGCTCGGCCGACTCTTCCACAAGCCCTTCGATTTCGGAGTCGGTGAGAATTTCGCTCGTTGAGGATTCCTTGACGCCGAGCATCCGCAGGATAGCCCGCGACGCGCCGTTGAGCAGCCAGTTCAGCGGATAAAGAACGAGAAAGGAGACATAGAGCGGATACGCGATCCATTGCGAGACCGGCACGGGCTGCCTGATCGCAAGCGTTTTCGGCACCTGCTCGCCGATCACGATATGCAGCGACGAGAACACCAGAAAGCCTGTGATGAAGGCCGCGAAATGCAGCGCGGACTCCGGCATTCCCAGCGGCTCGAGCACCGGCTTGAGCAGCGCCGCAACGGTCGGCTCGCCGACCCAGCCGAGACCGAGCGAGGCCATGGTGATGCCAAGTTGGCAGCACGCGAGATAGGCCTCGATATTGCCCATCATTTTCATCAGCAGCCGAGCGCCGAAGCGGTTCTGCTCGGCCATCGCCTTGACGCGAAACCCGCGGCTTTTCACCAGCGCGAATTCCGCCGCCACATAGAATGCGTTGGCGGCGAGCAGAAGGACCGCGATGAGCAGATTGACGGCGGCTGAATTCATGTTTGTCCCGCGACTGCCTCGTCTTTATGCGGTGCGCCGACGACAAGTCCTGGCATTCCGCGTTGAGACAGCATCACCTCACCCCGACAATTTTTCCTGAAGAAACGCACGAACCATCGACGGATCGACGTCGTTGACGATCACTGCCTTGCCGACCTGTTCCAGCAGGATGAACGTCAATCGCCCGCGCTTCACTTTCTTGTCCTGCGCCATCAGCGTCATCAGCGTGTCGGCATCCGCAAGACCTTCCTGCTGGAAGCCGGCGATGTCCTGCACCTTCGTCGGCAGACCGACCGACGCGAGGTGACGCTGCACGCGCGCGGCATCGGACGCAGAGATCATGTTCAGACGCGCCGAGAATTCGGCGGCCAGCACCATGCCGACAGCAACCCCTTCGCCGTGGAACAGGCGATCGGAAAAGCCGGTCGCCGCTTCCAGCGCGTGGCCGAAGGTGTGCCCGAGATTAAGCAATGCGCGGTCGCCGGTTTCGCGCTCGTCGCGCGCCACGATCTCGGCCTTGGCGCGGCAACTGGCGGCGATGGCCTGTTCACGCGCAGCTCCGCCGGAAAATATCTCGCCGTGATGAGCCTCCAGCCAGTCGAACAACGCCGCATCGCCGAGCACGCCGTATTTGGCGACTTCCGCATAGCCGGCGCGGAACTGGCGCGGCGACAGCGTATCGAGCACCGCCGTATCGGCGATCACCAGCACCGGCTGATGAAATGCGCCGACGAGATTCTTGCCGTGCGGCGAGTTGATCCCGGTCTTGCCGCCCACCGATGAATCGACCTGCGCAAGCAGCGATGTCGGCACCTGCACGAAATCGACCCCGCGCCGGACGATCGAGGCCGCGAAGCCCGCAAGATCGCCGATCACACCGCCGCCGAGCGCAATCACCAGATCGTTGCGCTCGATCTTCGCCGCGATCAGCCCTTCGGAAACCTCCTGCAACACTGCGTAGCTTTTGGACGCCTCGCCCTCGCCCACCACGATGCGTGACGATGCAATGCCGGCATCCGCGAGCGCCGCTTCGGTCTTGCCGAGCCAGTGTCTGGCGACGGTGCGATCGGTCACGATGGCCGCGCGTGCGCCGGGCCGCAGCGCGGCGATGCGATGGCCGAGCGACGGCAGCACATCGCGGCCGATGACAATGTCATAGGCGCGGTCGCCGAGGGCGACGCCGACGGTCACCGGGTTATTGGTCTTGATGGGAGCGGTCATTGTGTTTCGCTTGAGGAAGAGGACGCCGTGCCGCCCGACAACAGGTGTGCGGCCAGCGCGTCGATGCATTCATCGACGATTTTCTCGTGCGGCACATCGCGCGACGCGATCGCCAGATCGGCAAGCTGATAGAACGGGCTGCGCTCACCGATCAGACGCGCGATGGTCGCAGCCGGATCGGCAGTCTGCAGCAGCGGCCGGTCGGCGCGGCGCTTGACGCGCCTGAGAATGATATCGCCGTCCGCCTGAAGCCAGATGGAGACGGCCTTGTCATGAATTCGCCTGCGCGTCTCCTCGCGCATGAACGCGCCGCCGCCGGTGGCGATCACGCAGGGGCCGGTCTCCAGCAGCCGCGCGATCACCCGGGCCTCGCCATCGCGGAAATAGGGTTCGCCATGCTGCGCGAAGATTTCGCTGACCGTCATGCCCGCATGCGCGATTTCGATTTCATGATCAGCATCGAGAAACGGCACATGCAGCCGCGCACCCAGCCGGCGCCCGATGGTTGACTTGCCCGACCCCATCATGCCGACAAGCACGATCGAGCGGCCGCCCAGAGCCGCGACGATGTCGGCCTCATGGGTCATGCCGTCCTGATGGCTGGCTGCGGTTTCGGTCATCTCTGGCCCGGTTGGCCGCAAATGCGGCTAAGCTCATGTGTCACCTATACTACTCCTGCCGATCCCGTTGCCAGAGACTCTTGCCGAAACGGCGCGAACATGTTGGTAGTTTAGTCGGTCCGAACCGCAGTGTTCCGGCGGTTAACACGCCTTTGGCGCCGCATCTCAAAGGTTAATTTCGAGGCTATTCGCGATGCCCAGCCTGTTTCGCTTCCTGACTGTCGTGGCGGTGCTCGGCGGGCTGATCTACGGCGGCATCTTTGCGCTCGCCAATTTCGTCAATCCCAAGCCGCGCGAAATGACGGTCAGCGTTCCGCCCGACAGATTTCTCAAGAAGTAGGCGGCTGGAGGAACGTCATGCCGTCCGACAAATCCTCCGACGTACGGCTCACCGGCCTGTTCCTCGATATGCTCGCGGCTGAGCAGGGCGCCGGCGCCAACACGCTCGACGCCTATCGCGGCGATCTCGAAGACCTCTCCGAATTTCTCGCGCGGCGCAAATCCACCTTCATGAATGCCGACACCCAGACACTGCGCGACTATCTGGCCGACCTCGACACCCGCGGATTCAAATCGTCGAGCGTGGCGCGCAAGCTCTCGTCGACGCGTCACCTGTTTCGCTTTCTTCTCAGCGAACGTGTGCGCGGCGATGACCCGGCTGCAATCCTGTCAGGCCCGAAACGCGGGCGCGCATTGCCGAAGGTGCTGTCCATCGCCGATGTCGATCGTCTGCTGACGCAGGCCAAGGCGCTGTCGGTTGCGCCCGAACAATCGCCGCTGCAACGACTGCGCGCGCTCCGGCTCTCCTGTCTGCTCGAGATTCTTTACGCGACGGGGCTTCGCGTCTCGGAACTGGTGGCGCTGCCGCTCTCCGCCGCGCGGCGCGACGCACGTATGATCGTGGTGCGCGGCAAGGGCAACAAGGAACGTCTGGTCCCGCTCAACGAAACGTCGAAGCAGGCCATGGCCGACTATCTCGCCGCCCTTGACGAGACGCGGCGCACGCAGAAGAAGGCATCGGCGGCATCGAAGTGGCTGTTTCCCTCATCCGGCGAAAGCGGCCATCTGACGCGGCAGCATTTCGCCCGCGACCTCAAAGAATTAGCGATGGCCGCGGGCATTGCGCCGCGGCTGATCAGTCCCCACGTCTTGCGTCACGCATTCGCTTCCCATCTTCTGCACAATGGAGCCGATCTGCGGATCGTCCAGACGCTGCTCGGCCATACCGACATTTCCACGACCCAGATTTACACCCATATCGTCGAGGAGCGACTGAAGAGCCTGGTGCGCGATCTGCATCCATTGGCCGACACATGAGGCGACGAAAAGCCCAACAATATCGGCCCTCCTGACCACGGCGCTTGACTTGGGAGCGCTTCTTGACTTGAAAGACCCCACGAAAGACCTCAATCCTCGATCAAGAGCGACCAAAAGACCGATTCGCGCGCCCTTCGCCCAATCGTGCCCGCCCCTTATATTTGTCACATGCCGGACCTGATGCGCAGTTATCTGGACTTTGAAAAACCCGTCGCCGAACTCGATGCCAAGGTGGACGAGTTGCGTGCGCTTGCCGCCAGCGGCAGCGACATCAGCGAAGAGGTGTCGCGCATTGAAGAGAAGGCGGCGCAGGCGCTGACGGAACTGTATTCCGACCTGACTCCATGGCAGAAAACCCAGGTTGCGCGTCATCCGCTGCGGCCGCATTGCCTCGATTACGTCAGGCAGCTCATCACCGAGTTCACGCCGCTCGCGGGCGACCGCAAGTTCGGCGACGACGAAGCGCTGATCGGCGGCTTCGGCCGTTTCAGAGGCGAAAGCATTTGCGTGATCGGCCAGGAGAAGGGCGCGACCACCGAAACCCGGCTCAAGCATAATTTCGGCATGGCCAAGCCCGAGGGCTATCGCAAGGCCGTCCGGCTGATGGAAATGGCGGATCGCTTCGGTATTCCCGTGCTGTCACTGGTGGACACTGCGGGCGCCTATCCCGGTATCGGCGCGGAGGAACGCGGACAGGCGGAAGCGATCGCGCGATCCACCGAAGCCTGCCTCAATCTCGGCGTGCCCAATGTCGCCGTCATCATCGGCGAGGGCGGTTCAGGCGGCGCGATCGCGATTGCCACCGCGAACCGCGTGCTGATGCTCGAACACGCGGTGTACAGCGTGATCTCACCGGAAGGCGCGGCCTCGATCCTGTGGCGCGATTCGACGAAAGCGCAGGAAGCCGCGATCAACATGAAGATCACTGCGCAGGATCTCGCCCGCTTCGGTGTGATCGACACCATCCTGAAGGAACCGCCGGGCGGCGCGCACCGCGATCCACAAGCGATGATCTCCCGGACCGGCGACGCCATCGCGCAGGCCTTCAACGACATGCGCAGCCTCGATTCCAAGGCGGTCCGCAACCAGCGCCGGCAGAAGTTCCTCGATATCGGACGCAAGCTCGGCTAGGGCGTCGCCCAAGCCAAATCTGCGCAATCCATGCGGCGAAGTCACATCGTGGCTTTTTCGAGACAGGCCCGCTTCTGTCCTAGCCGTTTTTCCCCTGTATTTTGATTTACTTAGCGTTGACCATAAAACGCTTCCCGTCCCTGCGGGACAGGCCGCTCGGCTTGCGACAGAGGGGTATTTAAGGATAATAATTGCTCAATTGCTGACGCACGTTTTTAGCCGAAAAGCCAACCTCGCTTTTACGACGAAAACACGTGCGGCCTGTTTTAACAGACAGTGTTTTCCGGCCGCCTCCTGCGCGCCACTTTGCCGGAAGACGATCTGTTACCGGGGTCGAGTCTTGGGTCTAGCCGGAGTATGGGGATTGCCGGTCTGCCGCGGAGCCTTGCATGATTGACCGCACGCACATTCGCGCGCTTGTCACGTCGGCTGCGCTTGCGGCCGGCGTTTTGCTTGCTGGATGCAACGGCGAACAGCTCTCGCCGAGTTCAAAGGCCAATCGCCCGATCCCCGACAAGCTGCTCGCCGACATCGAAACGAAGAACATGGACAAGGCGTCGCCGATCCTTGTCCGCCTGTTCAAGCAGGAAGCCGAACTCGAAGTCTGGAAGCAGGACCGCAACGGCAAGTTCGCGCTGCTGAAGACCTACCCGATCTGCCGCTGGTCGGGAGACCTCGGACCGAAGGTCAAGGAAGGCGACCGTCAGGCGCCGGAGGGCTTCTACTCGATCACCCCCGCGCAGATGAATCCGACGTCGGCGTATTTCCTGTCGTTCAACATGGGCTATCCCAATGCCTACGATAAGGCATGGGGCCGTACCGGATCGCAGTTGATGGTCCACGGCGATTGCTCGTCGCGCGGCTGCTACGCGATGACCGACGAGCAGATCTCGGAAATCTATGCGCTCGGCCGTGAATCCTTCTTCGGCGGCCAGAACGCATTTCAGGTGCAGGCCTATCCGTTCCGGATGACGCCGCAGAACATGGCCCGCCACCGCAACAATCCGAACATGCCGTTCTGGAAGATGATCAAGGAAGGCAACGATCACTTCGAGGTCACGAAGCAGGAGCCGAAGGTCGATTTCTGCGAGAAGAAGTACGTCTTCGACGCGGAGAAGCCCGCAGGTTCGACCCGCCCGCTGACCTTCAACGCCTCGGCGCAATGCCCCGCCTATCAGGTTTCGCCCGAGATCGCCGAAGCGGTCCAGGAGAAGCAGCGTCAGGATGAATTGAAGACTGCGCAACTGATCTCGCGCGGCACGGCGACGGCGCGTTCGCGCGCCGGTATCGACGGCGGCATGCATCCGGTGTTCGCCTCCAAGCTGCCCGAAGGCGAAGCCGCGATCGACAAGGACGTCACCGACTATGCGGTCGCGGCGTATCTGCCTGCTCCGGGCACCATTCCCGCTCACGCGACCCTTCCAAAGGCGCCGGAAACCGCGCCGTCGTTCAGCTTCACCTCATCGTCCAACAGCGAGCCGGTGGTGGCGGTGACCAGCACGACGCCTGCTGCGTCTTCCAATGCCAGCGCGAGCTCGTCCGAGGGCTTCCTCAGCAAGCTGTCCCGTTCCGTCGGCCTGCGCGGATCCGATCCCCAGCCTGCCGCTGCGCCGGCAAAGCCCACCGCGGTGACCACTGCACCGAAGGCAAAGTCGCCCGGCCCGACCAGGGAAGCCGCCAAGAGCACCCCGCCGCGCGTTATTCCGCTTGATCGTTCGCAGCAGGCTCAGGCGCCCGCCAAGCCTGCCGCTCCAGCGCCTGCGACAACAGCCGCGGCAGCCGCGCCCGCCGCTCCGGCATCTCAGCCGTCGCTGGCCGGGGCTCAGCCCGCAGTGCAGGCGAACTCCTTCGACAGCCGCTGGTCGACGGTCCGCTAAGCAAGCGTCATTACCGCACATAAAAAAACGCCGGTCTTTCGACCGGCGTTTTTTATTCAGCGGGTTGGACTGCTCAGGCGAACTTGCCGTGGCAGTGCTTGAACTTCTTGCCGGAACCGCACGGGCAATCCTCGTTGCGGCCGACCTTGCCCCAGGTCGCAGGATTCTGCGGATCGCGCTGTGCGGCCGGGACCGGCGCGAGAGCTGCCTGTGCAAAGGCCATCTCGTCCTCGCCGGTATTCGGATTGAGCTTGTGCGCTTCCATCTGCGGCAGTTCCGGCTGCTCGTCCGGCGGCACGATCTCGACGCGCACCAGTTGGGCGGTAACCGCTTCGCGCAGGTGCGAGATCAGGCCCTCGAACAGATTGAACGCCTCGGACTTGTACTCCTGCAATGGATCGCGCTGGCCGTAGCCGCGCAGACCGATCACCTGCCGCAGGTGATCCAGCATCACCAGATGCTCGCGCCACAGATGATCCAGCGTCTGAAGCAGGATCGACTTTTCGACATAGCGCATGACATCGGGACCGAACTGGGCCGACTTCGCCGCCATGTGTTCGTCGACGCGCTGCTCGATGCGCGACAGCATCTCCTCGTTGGCGATGCCTTCTTCCTTGGCCCATTCATCGACCGGCAGATCGAGATCGAGGACGCGCTTCAATTCGTCCTTCAGGCCGGCGACGTCCCACTGTTCGGCATAGGCATGCTCGGGCACGTGCTTGGCGACCAGATCGTCGACGAGCGCATGGCGCATGTCGGCGACGGTCTCGGCGACGTTCTGGTCGCGCATCAGATCGATGCGCTGATCGAAGATCGCCTTGCGCTGGTCGTTCTGCACGTCGTCGAACTTGAGCAGGTTCTTGCGGATGTCGAAGTTGCGCGCCTCGACCTTCTGCTGCGCCTTCTCCAGCGCCTTGTTGATCCACGGATGGATGATCGCCTCGCCTTCCTTGAGGCCGAGACGGGTCAGCATGCTGTCGAGCCGGTCCGATCCGAAGATGCGCATCAGATCGTCTTCGAGCGACAGATAGAACTTGGTGCGGCCGGGATCGCCCTGACGGCCGGCGCGGCCACGAAGCTGATTGTCGATGCGGCGGGATTCGTGACGCTCCGAACCGATAATGTAGAGGCCGCCCGGCTTGGTGATGGTCTTGGCCGGCTTGCTGCCCTTCGCCGGTTCGATCTCGATCACTTCCTCGGATTTCAACACCATCTCGCGGAAGCGTTCGATGTCGGCCTTGATCTGTTCGATCTTGGCCTTTTTCTCGGCCTCATCCGTGATGTCGGCGGTCTCGATCTGGCTGCGCATTTCCAGCGAACCGCCGAGTTTGATGTCGGTGCCGCGGCCAGCCATGTTGGTCGCGATGGTGATCGCGCCCGGCACGCCGGCTTCAGCCACGATGTAGGCTTCCTGTTCGTGGAAGCGCGCGTTCAGAACGGCGAACAGCTTGGCCGGCTTGCCCGCGCGCGCGGCCGCATAGAGCTTCTCCAGCGCCTTCGGATTGCCGAAGTCGATCTGCTTGTAGCCGTTCTTGGCGAGATACTCGCCCAGCACTTCCGACTTCTCGATCGACGCCGTGCCGACCAGCACCGGCTGCATGCGCTTGTTGGCCTGCTCGATCTCCGCGAGGATCGCACGATGCTTTTCCTCGGCGGTGCGATAGACCTCGTCGTCCTCGTCGAGGCGCGCGATCGGCACGTTGGTCGGGACCTCGATGACCTCGAGCTTGTAGATGTCGAACAGTTCGTCCGCTTCCGTCGCCGCCGTACCGGTCATGCCGGCGAGCTTGTCGTACATGCGGAAGTAGTTCTGGAACGTGATCGAGGCCAGCGTCTGGTTTTCAGGCTGGACCGGCTGATGTTCCTTGGCTTCCAGCGCCTGATGCAGGCCTTCCGAATAACGGCGGCCCGGCATCATGCGGCCGGTGAACTCGTCGATGATGACCACTTCACCGTCGCGGACGATGTAGTCCTTGTCGCGCTGGAACAGCGAATGCGCACGCAGCGCCTGATTGATGTGGTGAACGACGGAGACGTTCTCGACGTCGTAGAGCGAATCGCCCTTGAGCTGGCCGGCGGCCTGCAACAGGTTCTCGATCTTCTCCATGCCGGCTTCGGTCAGCGTGACGGTGCGCTGCTTCTCGTCGACCTCGAAGTCCGTCACCTTTTCCAGTTTCGGAATGTAGGTGTCGATAGTGTTGTAGAATTCGGAGCGATCGTCGAGCGGTCCGGAAATGATGAGCGGCGTCCGGGCTTCGTCGATCAGGATCGAGTCGACTTCGTCGACAATGGCGTAAGCGTGACCACGCTGGACCATGTCCTCGAGCCGATACTTCATGTTGTCGCGCAGATAGTCGAAGCCGTACTCGTTGTTGGTGCCGTAGGTGATGTCGCAGGCATAGGCCGCCTGACGCTCGGCATCGTCGAGGCCATGGACGATCACGCCGGTGGTCATCCCGAGGAAGCCGTAGATCTGCCCCATCCAGGCGGAGTCGCGCTTGGCGAGATAGTCGTTGACGGTGACGACGTGAACGCCCTTGCCGGCGAGCGCATTGAGATAGACCGCCAGCGTCGCCACCAGCGTTTTGCCTTCGCCGGTTTTCATTTCGGCGATGTCGCCTTCATGAAGCACCATGCCGCCGATCAGCTGCACATCGAAATGGCGCTGACCGAGGGTCCGCTTGGCGGCCTCGCGAACGGTGGCGAATGCAGGAACCAGGAGGTCGTCGAGGGTCTTGCCTTCCGCGATCTGCTTGCGGAACTCCGCGGTCCGCGCCTTCAGCGCCTCGTCGGACAGGGCCGCGATCTCGGGTTCCAGCGCGTTAATCGCGTCGACGCGGGCTTGGTATCCCTTGATCCGCCGGTCGTTGGCGGAGCCGAAAAACTTGCGGGCGAGCGCGCCGAGCATGAAAAATTCCTGTCTTGCAGTTGGCGTTGCGGCTGAAGTCACCGCAGCCCTGAAACCGGTATGAAACGTCCGCAGAATTGCTGATGGAGCAAACCCTTGCGCGAATCCTCGAGGATGGGTGCGGGAGCGAATTCTAAAGGTTCACCCGCTTGAGCGCGGCAAAGCCCCGCAGCAGCCAGGAGAGCCTGCCGGGAGAGATATGGGCCGTCCAAAGCCTTGTCAACGCGCGAACCTGTCAAGGATTTCATGATTTTGGCGGGTTTTTCACGTTGCGTCCGGGCAGAGGTTGGGCGAGTGTCCGGCCTCCCGAACCGCCCGGTCCTCCGGTCTTTGAGATTCGCATCATCACGAAGCGAACGCCGGCTCGGTAACCAGCCTTTGACCCATAAGGATTTTCCATGACCGTTTCTCCGAACCGCACAGCCTCCCACACCGGACTGGGCGCGCGACTAGGACTGCTCACATCGGCCGCTGCAATTTGTCTCACGGCCGTTCTGAGCACCGGCCAGCCGCTCCGCGCGCAGGACGCCAACGCCGTGATCGCAAAGGTTAACGGGGCTGAGATCCGCCAGAGCGATCTGACCGTCGCCGAGGAAGAACTGGGACCGAGCCTCCAGCAGATGGACCCCGCGACCCGCCGCGACAATCTGATCGCCTTCCTGATCGATATGAAAATCGTCGCCAAGGCCGCCGAAGCCAAGAAGATCGGCGACTCGGCAGAGTTCAAGCAGAAAATCGCCTTTGCGCGCGACCGTCTCTTGATGGACAGCCTGCTCGCGACCGAAGGCAAGGCGGCCGTCACCGACGAGGCCATGAAGAAGGTCTATGAGGACGCCACCAAGCAGGTGTCCGGTGAGAAGGAAGTCCGCGCCCGGCACATTCTGGTCCCGACCGAAGAAGAAGCGAAGGCGATCAAGGCCGAGCTCGATAAGGGCGCCGACTTCGCCAAGCTCGCCAAGGAAAAATCCAAGGACCCGGGCGCAGCCGACGGCGGCGATCTCGGCTTCTTCACCAAGGAGCAGATGGTGCCGGAATTCTCCGCCGTCGCCTTCGCGCTTGAGCCCGGCAAGATTTCCGATCCCGTCAAGTCGCAGTTCGGCTGGCACATCATCAAGGTCGAGGAAGCCCGCGACCGCAAGCCGCCGGACTTCGAGCAGGTGAAGGGCCAGATCCAGAACTTCGTGATCCGCAAGGCGCAGGCCGACTACGTCACCAAGCTGCGCACCGAAGCCAAGGTCGAGCGCACCGATAAGCCGGCCGATGCTGCCGCTCCGGCTGCCACGCCGGATGCCAAGGCGGCACCGGCGAAGAAGAAGTAAATCGACTTGTTTCCTTCTCCCCGCAAGCGGGGAGAAGGTGGCGAGCGCTTGCGAGCCGGATGAGGGGCCGAATGTTACCGATTTGCCCCTCACCCGACTTTCTCGCTGCGCGCGAAAGCCGACCTCTCCCCGCAGGCGGGGAGAGGTGATACAGAGCGCTCATCCTCACCAAGGAATTGAGCCCTCATGTCCACCGCCGTCTCCCCGCTCGCCCCCACCGATGTTCCTGACATGCCGCAGATCGACGGCGTGCGCCTTGCGACGGCGGCGGCCGGCATCCGCTACAAGAACCGCACCGACGTGCTGCTGGCGCTGTTCGACAAGGGCACCACGGTGGCCGGCGTGTTCACGAAATCGAAGTGCCCGAGCGCCGCGGTGGACTGGTGCCGCGCCAGGCTCAAGGGCGGCGAGGCCCGCGCGCTGGTGGTCAATTCGGGCAACGCCAACGCCTTCACCGGCAAAACGGGAAAGCAGGCAACCACGCTGACCGCATCGATCGCAGCGAAAGCAACCGGCTCGACGCCGGCCAAAATCTTTCTCGCCTCCACGGGAGTGATCGGCGAGCCGCTCGACGCCACCAAGTTCAACGGTGTGCTCGACGATCTCGCAAAGGCCGCCGAACCCCATGGATGGATGAACGCGGCCACCGCGATCATGACCACTGACACTTTCCCGAAGGTTGCGACCGCTACTGTGAAACTCGGCAAGGCCAGGGTCACGATCAACGGCATGGCCAAGGGCGCGGGCATGATCGCGCCGGACATGGCGACGATGCTGTCATTCATCTTCACCGACGCGCCGATTTCGGCAGGAGCGCTGCAATCACTGCTCAAGACCGGCGTCGAGGACACGTTCAACGCGGTGACCATCGATGGCGACACCTCGACATCGGACACGCTGCTGGCCTTCGCCACCGGCGCCGCAGCAGCACATGGCGCACCGAAAATCACCCGTGCCTCCGATCCGCGCCTGAAAGCGTTCACCAAGGCCTTCAACGGCATTCTGGCTGATCTCGCCGAACAGGTCGCGCGCGACGGCGAAGGCGCGCGCAAGCTGGTCGAGGTTGTGGTCGAGGGGGCGACATCAAAGACGTCCGCGCGAAAAATCGCGATGTCGATCGCCAACTCGCCGCTGGTGAAGACCGCGATCGCGGGCGAGGACGCCAACTGGGGCCGCGTGGTGATGGCCGTCGGCAAGGCCGGCGAGCCCGCCAACCGCGACAAGCTGTCGATTGCGTTCAATGGAATCCGTGTCGCCACCAAGGGCGCGCGCGATCCGTCCTATGATGAGAAGGAAGTCTCCGCGCTGATGAAGCAGCCGAAGATCCAGATCAAGGTCGGGCTTGGTCTCGGCAAGGGCCGCGACCGCGTGCTGACCTGCGATCTCACCAAGGAATATGTTGCCATCAACGGCGACTACCGCTCGTGATCAAACTCGTTCTCGTTGTCGCCTGCGCGCTGATCGACACGGACAACCGTGTCCTGATCGCGCAGCGCCCCGAAGGCAAGACGCTTGCGGGGCTATGGGAATTTCCCGGCGGCAAACTGGAGCCCGGCGAACGGCCGGAGCCGGCGCTGATCCGCGAACTGGCGGAGGAACTCGGCATCAAGGTGGAGGAGCCGTGCCTCGCGCCGCTCACCTTCGCCAGCCACAGCTACGAGACCTTCCATCTGCTGATGCCGCTTTACATTTGCCGGAAATGGGAAGGCACCGTGACGCCGCACGAAGGCCAGCAGCTTGCATGGGTGCGCGCCAACAAGCTGCGCGATTATCCGATGCCGCCCGCGGACATTCCGCTGATCGCGCATCTGACGGATTTGCTGCTGTAGGCGCGGCGATCTCTTCCCTCCGTCATTCCGGGATGCGCCGAAGGCGCAGGCCCGGAATCCATGATTGCGACGATCTCCTGAGTGGCCATGGATTCCGGGCTCGCGCAACGCGCGCCCCGGAATGACGGCGGAAAATATTGCGGGCGCGCGGCCCGAAACATTTCGTGATGGGGATACGCGTCCCCGTGCTCTGAACCGCGCTTAAGTTCGTCACGTCCTGTTCGTGAGGGGCGCTTTCTAGAGGCGTCTTCAAGGCGGAGCAGGATGCGGCGCCTGCGCGTGTGTCTCGCAAACACGCGCCCGGGAGGCTGGGGTCACCGTCCGGGCCAACTATGTGGCTCTGCCGTTCGCCGGCTGGACGCGGAGCGGACGAAGGCGGCGAAAGCCGTCCGGATCAGGGGTCGAGTAACCTCCCCCGTCCGCACCCGGAAGTACGGTCCCCTCGCCCAAAGTCCCGCAATGGAGCGCCGCAAGGCGATGCGCTTCCGGACCTCACATCGCTTCGCACGCGATGCCGGAAGCGAGACGATACAAAGGTGCGCCTCGCGGCGCTCCATGCCCCTCAAATTTCTAGGGGCAGAACGAAAGCTCACCTCGCACGATGCGCGAGAACGAATGCGCACGCCTTTCGTTGGCGCGAATGGGGCAAGCCCCACACGCGCATGCTGTTTGAAAATTGAATCGGAAAAGCCGAAGTGACGTAAGCTGTCACATCACACTCCAGTCGTCCCCGCGCAGGCGGGGACCCGTAACCACCATCCTCAGTGAAGACCAGGAAAGAGTTGACCCGCGATCGCCACAGCACTGAAGACTCAGGGAGTATGGGTCCCCGCCTGCGCAGGGACGACACCGAGAAAAATCACGTCGTATCCTTGCGCGCCTTGTTCACCGCGTCCGCCAGCGACATTTTCGCCGAACCTGGCCTGAGCGGTTTCTGCTGGCTTTCGTGCGGCGCCCATCCCGACAGCCAGACCACATCGAACGTCGCGCGGATGCGTCCGTCGGGATCGGAAAACCGCTCGGCATAAACCTGCGCCATCTTCAGAAACGTGGCGCGGCGCGACGGCGTGCGGCGGCGCTCGTTCAGAATGTTGGTCGCGCCCATGCGCCGCAAATCCTGCATCAGCGCAAACGCGTTGTCGTAGCGCACGACGATGCGGTCCACATCGGTCACCGGCAGTGCGAAGCCGGCGCGTTGCAACAGCGCACCCAGATCACGCAGATCGGCGAACGGCGCCACGCGCGGCGACACGCCGCCTTCCACCTCGGCTTCAGCCGCAGCGAAGGATTGCCGCAGTTCGGTCAGCGTCTCGCCGCCGATCGTCGCGGCGAGAAACAACCCGTCAGGCTTCAGGGCGCGCCGGATCTGCGCCAGCACACCCGGCAAGTCATTGACGAACTGCAGCGCCAGCGCCGAGACCACGAGATCGACGGAGGCCGGTGCAAGCGCCAGCGGCTCGGTATCAGAGACCGGCAGCACCACCGCACGCAACTGCCGGACATTGCCTCTCAGCGCGTCACGCACCTGGTCGCCGGATGTGCCGAGATCGATGCCGTCGGAAAATTCGCGAAGCACCGCCTGCTGCCGCTCCGCCATGTCCTCGGCCACGCGGTCGAGCAGGAAGGACGCGGCCCCGTACTTCACCGCGCGAGTCTGCCGGTCGCGCAGCAGGGCGCGATCGAACAGGCGCGGCGGCATTTCGGTCGAAGGCGAGGTCATGGCCGTTGGTACGCCCTCGGAGACTGGTCTGGCAATTGCCTGCGTGCCGATAGGGCAAGCGCGTGTTAGAATCGGACCACTGGCCGCGCTTGTTTCCGGCAAGGACAGCAACTAGCCTCTGGCGGCGGGGAAATCATGTCGGGGCTCGATCAGGCAGCGTCACATCCTTCAGGCCGGTTGCTTCAGCCGCTGCTTGGCATGCTTCGAACCGCCCTCACCTCACTGCCGCGGCTTGCTCTCGACATTGCCCTGCCGACGCTTTGTGTGTCGTGCCGCGAGCCCGTCTCCGGCGAAGGTGTTTGTGCGGCCTGCTGGGCCAAACTGTCGTTCATCGCGCCGCCGTTCTGTGCGCGGCTCGGGATACCCTTCGTCTACGATCCGGGACCCGGTCTGCTGTCGATGCAGGCCATCGCCAATCCACCGGCCTATCAGCGCGCGCGCGCCGCGGTCCGGTACGACGAGGTGGCGCGGACCATGGTCCATGCCCTGAAGTATCAGGACCGCACCGATCTGGCGCCCGCCATGGGGCGATGGATGGCGCGCGCCGGTCAGGAGCTTCTCGGCGAGGCCGATGCACTTGTCCCCGTGCCGCTGCATTGGCGGCGCGGATGGAGCCGCCGCTACAACCAGTCCGGAGCGCTGGCGGCGGTGATCGGCAAATCCGCAGATCTGCCGGTGATCGGGAACGCCCTGCGCCGGGTGCGGCCGACGCTGCAACAGGTCGGTCTTTCCAAGGCTGACCGCGCACTCAACGTGCAAGGCGCGTTCAAGGTGCCTTTAGAGAACAAATCTTCCGTGCAGGGCCGCCGGATTGTGCTGATTGACGACGTTTTGACCTCCGGCGCGACGGTCGATGCCTGCGCCCGTGCGCTGCTGCGGGCCAGGGCTGCATCGGTGGATGTACTGGTGTTCTCGCGGGTTGTGGACACGCTCCAGAGCCCCATATAATTTGGGTACTTCCCGTTTCACAAAGGCAAGCCATGCCCGCAGTCGTCGAGATCTACACCCGCCCCGGATGCGGCTATTGCAGCGCTGCCAAGTCGCTGCTGAACCGCAAGAGTGCGGCCTTCACCGAGTTCGATGTGGCGGTCGATCCGAACTGGCGCGCCGAGATGGTCCAACGCTCGAACGGCGGCGCGACGTTTCCGCAGATCTTCATCGACAAGCAGCATGTCGGCGGCTGCGACGAACTCTATGCGCTCGACCGCGAAGGCAGGCTCGACGGCCTGCTCGCCGGTCAGAAGGTATCTTCATGACAGCCAGCATCGAAAGCGGCGCTCCGTTCACCGCAGCCATGGTGCAGATGCGCACCGCGATGCTGCCGGAGACAAGCCTTGCCCAGGGAATCGAGCTGATCCGTGAAGCCAAGGCCAAGGGTGCGGACTACGTCCAGACACCTGAAGTCACCAACATCATCCAGCAGAACCGCAAGGCGCTGTTCGAACTGCTGGCGAACGACGAAGACGACCGTTCGCTTAAGGCCTATCGCGACCTCGCGCGCGAACTGAAAATCTACCTGCACATCGGATCGATTGCGGTACGCGCTACACCGGAACGCGCAGCCAATCGTTCGTTCCTGATCGCGCCGGACGGCACCATCCTTGCCAGCTACGACAAGATTCACATGTTCGATATCGAACTCGACGGCGGCGAGAGCTACCGCGAGTCCGCCAACTATCAGCCGGGCGAAACCGCCGTCATCTCCGATCTGCCGTGGGGCCGGATCGGGCTGACGATCTGCTACGATGTTCGCTTCCCCGCGCTCTACCGTGCGCTCGCGGAGGCCGGTGCATCGTTCATTGCGGTGCCGTCCGCTTTTACGGTCAGGACCGGCGAAGCGCACTGGAGCACGCTTCTGCGTGCCCGTGCCATCGAGAACGGCTGCTTCATCTTCGCGGCCGCGCAGGCCGGCAAACACGAAAGCGGCCGCGAAACCTACGGCCATTCGCTGATCGTCGATCCATGGGGTGAAATCCTCGCGGAAGGCGGCACCGAACCCGGCGTGGTGCTGGCGAAGATCGATCCGGCGAAAGTGCAGGCGGTCCGCAAGAGCATCCCGTCTCTGCAGCATGGCCGCCGCTTCGGCCTCGCCGACCCGAAGGCCTGGCCTGAACATCTGCATCTCGTACGAGGATCGGCATGATCCGCTATGCGCTGCGCTGTGAGCGCGGCCACGCATTCGATAGCTGGTTTCAGAGTTCCGCAGCTTACGACAGCCAGCGCAAGCGCGGGCTTGTCGCCTGCCCCGTCTGTGAATCCATCAGGGTCGATAAGGCAATCATGGCCCCGCGCATCGCGCGCAAGGGGAAATCCAAATCGGCGCCGGAGCCGGTAGCCCCAGCGGCCGACGACACCACATCGACATCGCTGGTGATGGCGCCGCAGGAACGCGAGCTTGTGGCCAAACTGAGAGAGTTGCGCGACACCGTCCTCAAGAATGCCGACAATGTCGGCAACAAGTTCCCCGAGGAAGCCCGCAGGATGCACTACGGCGACACCGAGCATCGCGCGATCTACGGCGAGGCAACCACCGAAGAGGCGCGCGCGCTGATCGACGAAGGCATCGAAGTGGCTCCTCTTCCTGTGCTGCCGGGCGACAGGAATTAAGGCACGTGCTCATGAAGCGGCAGGCCTACTCCGGCGTGGTCGCGCACGGCTGCCTGGCAGAAGCCCCGACCGAGCACACCCCGGCCACGTAAATCTCGACCATCCTCTCGAAGCTCTCGTCATACGAATGGACTTGCGAGAATGAGCCCAGGATCTGATGCATGGTAAAGCCGCGCACTAAGCTGCGAAGCATATACCAAGCGCTTTCTGCGTGTTGCCCATGCACTCCACATTCGGCGAGAATAGATTTAATGAAGTCGTAAAGCTCTTTGTCGCCTGCCCGCCATTCGGCACAATCAATTGTGGCCGTTCTGGATGTCGCAGCCCACAAGGCGGGACGGTCCAACGCATACTGTCGCATTTCTCGGGCAACCGACTTCAAGGCGTCAAATGACGTTTGGTCCTTGCATGCTGTCTTCAACCTAACGAGAAGGTCGCGATACCCCTTTATGGCGAAGAATCTCCGCAATTCCGGAAACGGATAACGCTTGTCGCCGCAAAAATCCTTTACCTCTGAGGCGAGATCTCTAGCGAGCAGTTGATCCCAGGATGCCGACAACATTTGATCAACGTTAAAGCTGCGTTCGCTCATAAATCCAGACTCGCGTTCAGGAGGAAGGTCGGTTGTCTTCGCAGATACAAGACTTCGATCAGGTTGCCGCGTGTGCTGACTCTCCTGCATTGTTTGGAGACCAACCTTGGAGGGGGCGTGAATAAGAGGTGGAACTGGGTGAGATCGCCCGGAAGAATCGCCTCAATTTGGGCACCGAGGTCCCAAACGCTCAAGACCCGGCAGTTTGTGGCCCACAATCCATCGACCGACGTGCATCTCGCATAAAGTGGAGTGGAGAAAGCTACGCGCTTCGGCTTCGCCAGACTCAAGGACGGAAACCCCAGCGTCTGCCTGGTCCTCGACTCATTTGCGAGGACAATGGCTCGCATGCGGGAAAAGTTTCCCGCCTCTACTGGCAGTTGTTCTGACAGTTGAGTCGCCTGACGGTCGTGAATCGTCGGTCGTTGCATCTGCAGCCCGTATTTTTGCTAATGGCGGCGAAAAAGTCCTAGGTTCCCTGCGAGTGAACGTCCAACAACGGAATTTCGAGTTGCGTTTGTTCCTAGCAAATGGTGTGTGCTTGTATTCGGCTACCATGGATCAATTCGTCGGCTACGCGACGGTTAAGGAACGGCAACCAGTTGAAAGCGATATTCTCCACCTCTGCGGTTCACCCCCGCGACCGATTTGATTTTTGGCACAGCGTCGCCTGCAGGGAGATCATCGGTCATGACTCTGTGCCGGAAAACCGGGCGACATTTCAGGCCGAGATCAAAGCCTCGAACTTCGGCAATCTGGACCTTGTTGAATTCAACAACTCGCCGATGCAGGTCGCTCACACCTTGGCCCATGTCGGGCGCACCAGCCCGGACACAGTGTTCCTGTGTTACCAGTTGTCGGGTAAAATCTTTATCGTCCAGAACGCGCGCGAGGTTAACCTGGACGCCGGTTCGCTGACACTTCTTGAGCCGCGCTTGCCTTATGATGCGCGGTTTTCGCGAGATTCGAAAACCCTTGTTATCAAGGCTCCGCGTCGCGAGCTACGCGCACGAATCGGTGGTTGCCAGGATTTGATCGGGCGCCGTGTGTCGACAGAGCGGGCGGACGATGATCTGGCACTTTCTGTTGCCGCAAAGCTGCCATTGCTCGCTGGGAGGATAACTTCTTTAATGGAAGAGATGGTCGGAAATCATGTCCTCGACTTAATCGGATTATCCATTGCGAGAACAACAGGGGGCGCGACTGCTCGCGTCTCAAATCCAAAAGCGTTGTTGCTGGGACAGATTCGTGCAGTGGTCGAAGCGAGGCTCACCGATCCCGACCTCGACGGACAGAAGGTCGCCGATATTGTCGGAATAAGCGTCCGATATGCGAACGCAATTCTTGCCGAACAGGATCTCTCGCTTCACCGTCTCATTCTGTCCAGGCGGCTCTCACATTGCCGGGTTGCTTTCGAAGATCCCAACCAGATGCATCGAACCATAGCCGAAATCGCGCAGGGATGGGGGTTTTCGGACATGACGCACTTTGGCCGCTGCTTTAAAGCAGCGTATGGGGCTTCACCGCGGGAGTATCAGAAATCGGCGGCGCAATCTCGGCAAGATGGTCGGCTCTGACCCTGGGCGCGCTTCGAGAGAAAAAAGTGGCGACCTCCATCGGCGGTCCGCTAGGGTAACCCGACGAGGCGCAATGGCTCGGCGCTCATGAGTCTGCGTCCTGGATCAAACCTGGGAGCCACCCGAGAACCTGATATGAGCCCCGATTCGATGTCCTGGTCCGGTTCATGGCAGATGTGGGCGCTGCTGTCGGCGGTGTTCGCCGCGCTCACCGCGATTTTCGCCAAGGTCGGCGTCGAGGACATCAACCCGGATCTGGCGACTTTCATCCGCACGATCATCGTGCTGGCGAGCTTCGCGGTCATTCTCTTCGCCACCGGACAGTTCAGCGCACCCGGTCCCATCTCAACGAGAACCTGGACATTCCTCGTGCTGTCCGGGCTCGCAACCGGCGCGTCGTGGCTCTGTTACTTTCGCGCGCTCAAGCTTGGGCCAGCGACGCTCGTGGCGCCGATCGACAAGCTGAGCGTGGTGCTGGTCGCGCTGTTCGCTTTTCTGTTTCTTGGCGAGCGGCCGTCCGCAACGGGATGGCTCGGGATCGTGCTGATCGCGGCGGGCGCGGTGCTTCTTGCCGTGAAGAAGTAACTTAAACCGCCACCAGCATCGCCACGCCGATCAGGATCAGCGCGATACCGGATATTTCCCGCGCCGATATGGGCTGCTTCATCGAATAATAAGCCGCCACTTGCGCGAACAGCACCTCGACCAGCGCCAGCGTCCGCACATTCGCGGCTGCGGTGAGCGCGAAGGCAAGAAACCAGAACAGCGACGCGAACGATCCCATGAAGCCGGCAAACATCGACGGCTTCCAGAGCCGGAAGATCGCCGTCATCGTGCCCGGTGCGCGCACGATCAGCCAGCCTGACAGGACGATGGTTTGCATCAGCAGGGTCGCGACCAGCGTCACGCTTGCGGCGGTGACGAAGCTGACGCCGGTCACATTGAGAATGGCGCCGCGATAGCCCACCGCCGATAGTGCAAAGAACGACGCTGCCAGCAATCCCAGCGCGGTCGGCTTCAGGGTGCCGAAGCCCTTCATGCCGCCGGGCCGCAGCGCGGTAATCACCACACCGATGGTGGCGATCAGAATGGCCGCCACCTTCAACACCGTGAGATGGTCCGCGAGGAACACAAATCCGAAGATCGCCGCCTGGATGGCCTCGGTCTTCAGATATGCCGTCGTCACCACGAACGAGCGCTCGTTCATCGCCATCAGCATCAGGGCAGTGGCAAGAATCTGCGCCATGCCGCCGACCACGAGCCACGCCCAGAACCCCGTCTCGGGCCACGACAGCCGGTCGCCATTCACGGCGAGGATCAGCCCAAGAAAGACAAGCGAAAACGGAAATCCGAACAGGAATCGGATATGGGTCGCACCCAGCGTGCCAAGCTGAGCCGTCAGCCCGCGCTGCATGGCGTTGCGCACGACCTGACCTGCCGCCGCGAGCAGGGTGAAGGGTATCCAGAGCCAAACGAACTGGGTCATGATGAGGGACAGGGCCAGAACGGCGGGAGCGCTGCATCCCAGAGGGCCATTGTCAGCGGGCCCCGGTCAACCGGCACGATCTCATGCCGGCGTTGCACGATCCTAAACCGCCGCCTCCGCGATCACCATGTAGTTCACATCCATGTCGGACGAGAGGCTCCACCGGTCGGCCAGCGGATTGTAGACCACGCCCGCCTGATCGCTGATGGCGAGCTTGTTGCGCTCGAGATGATGCGTCAGTTCGGCCGGCGTGACGAACTTGTCCCATTGATGGGTGCCGCGCGGCAGCCAGCGCAGAATGTATTCCGCGCCGACGATGGCGAGGGCAAAACTCTTCCAGGTGCGGTTGATGGTCGAAACCACCATCATGCTGGTCGGCTTGAGCAGCGCCGCACAGCGATCGAGAAACATCCCGACATTGGCGACGTGTTCGACAACCTCCATCGCCAGCACGATGTCGAACCGTTCACGCGGGTCCATCTCTTCGATGGTCGTGCAGCGGTAGTCGATGCTGAGATGACCCCGTTCGGCATGAAGTTTGGCAACCGCGATGTTGGTGGCCGACGGATCGACACCGATCACCTGCGCGCCGAGACGGGTCAGCGGCTCGCACAGCAGGCCTGCGCCGCAGCCGATATCAAGGATGCGCAATCCCGACAGACAGTTCAGACTTTTCGGGTTGCGGTCGAACTTGCGGCACGCCGCGTCGCGGATATAGGCCAGCCGCAACGGATTGATCTTGTGCAGCGGCGCCATCTTGCCCTTCGGATCCCACCACTGTTCGGACAGTTCGGAGAACCGCGCGACTTCGCCGGGATCGACCGTGGACGCAGATGGAGAGTTTGTACTCATAACGGGCGTTTACCGGGTTATCGACAATGCCTGCCGAAAATTTAGCGTGCCGTAATATGATTGCGGAATTCGATCGGCGCACCGATCATCTTTATCGTCTTCGTGCCCTCTCCGACACCGTTAACCCTGACATCTCCCCATCCAAAAATCCGGCCCAGGATGCTCTGGCTGACATCGACGCTTTCGATTTTATCGAGGCTCATCTCAAAGGTCTGGCGCTTGATGAAGCCTTCCTTGTGGACCACCCGCAGCGACGTCACGTCCGTTTCCGTCGTCCAACGCTGGAACCAGGCCCGAAACAGCAGGAAGCCGCCCACAAGCGCCAGAAGGGCGCTCAACGCCAGGAGCGGGAAGATGACCCCGCCGCCCGAACCGACCAGACAGGCCGCGGAGGCGGCCAGGCAAACCAGTCCCGGGAGATAGACGATCCCGTGAATCGTGGTGGAATACAGAATCTTCTCGCCTGGCTGCAGGATATCGTCGATATAGCGGCTCATTCCCGTCCCGTGTTGCTTGCTCGCGACCTGATGGGTATGTATAGCCGCCTTTTCGGGGCCGTGCTGCCGTTTTGCGCGGAACTGGCCCCTTACTGACAACCAGCCTAACCGGGACCGCACCATTCACCATGGGCCGCCTTGTGATGAAATTCGGCGGCACCTCCGTCGCCAACATCGACCGCATCCGCAACGTCGCACAGCACGTGAAGCGCGAGGTCGATGCCGGTCATGACGTCGCCGTTGTCGTGTCTGCCATGTCCGGCAAAACCAACGAACTGGTGGCCTGGGCCACAGAGACCTCGCCGCTGCACGACGCGCGTGAATACGACGCCATCGTGGCGTCAGGCGAACAGGTCACGTCCGGTCTGCTGGCCATTGCGCTGCAGTCGCTGGGCATCCAGGCCCGCTCGTGGCAGGGCTGGCAGATTCCGATCCATACCAGCGACGCGCATGCGTCCGCCCGCATCACCGGCATCGACGGCAGCGAGCTGATCCAGCGTTTCAAAGAACGCAAGGAAGTCGCCGTGATCGCCGGCTTCCAGGGCATCCACGAAGCGACGGGCCGCGTGACCACCCTCGGCCGCGGCGGCTCGGATACATCCGCCGTTGCGATTGCGGCTGCGATCCACGCCGACCGCTGCGACATCTACACCGATGTCGACGGCGTCTACACCACCGATCCACGCGTGGTGCCGAAAGCGCGGCGGCTGGAGAAGGTCGCGTTCGAGGAAATGCTGGAAATGGCGTCGCTTGGCGCCAAGGTGCTGCAGGTCCGCTCCGTGGAGCTGGGCATGGTTCACAACGTGCCGGTGTTCGTGCGCTCGAGCTTCGACAAGCCGGAAGATATCGATCCCCACGGCACGCCGCCGGGAACGCTGATTTGCAGCGAGGAGGAAATCATGGAAAGCCAGGTCGTCACCGGGATCGCGTTCTCAAAGGACGAAGCCCAGATTTCCGTGCGCCAGATCGAGGACAAGCCAGGCATCGCAGCCGCGATTTTCGGGCCGCTTGCGGATGCGAGCATCAATGTCGACATGATCGTGCAGAACGTGTCCGAGGACGGCAAATACACCGACCTCACCTTCACCGTTCCGGCCTCCGAATACAGCCGCGCCAAGGACACCATCACCAAGGCGAAGGACAAGATCGGCTACAAGGCGATGGACTCGGCCACCGACGTCGCCAAGGTTTCGGTGATCGGCATCGGTATGCGCAGCCACGCCGGCGTCGCCGCGCAGGCCTTCAAGGCGCTGTCCGAGCGCAACATCAACATCCGCGCCATCACCACATCCGAGATCAAGTTCTCGCTGCTGATCGACGCGGCCTATACCGAACTGGCCGTCCGGACGCTGCATACGCTCTACGGGCTGGATCAGGCCTAAGCCCGATCCTGCCTTGCACGCCGCCGCGGCATTTTGCCGAGGCTATTTTGCTGGACTGCCTCTCATCTTTGGCAGGTGTTTTGCTTGGCAAAACGCGCCTCAATTCGATATAGCCTCAGGATAAGGCACCCGCGCCCGCGCCTCTGGTTCTGGACCGTCTGCGATGTCCCGAACTCAGCCAAGCGGTCCACGCGAGACCTGAAAAGTCGTTATTTTACTGCTAGTTAACGCTATGGCAGCCGGTTGCGGGCCGTGCTGGAATTGCGGGTAAGGATGTCAACGGATGCGGAGCGCGCTGGGAGGCCCCCGCGTCTTGTTGAGACGGCTCCGCGAAGTGATGGCCGAACAGGTCAGCGCTCAGGAACGGCTCGACAAGATCGTGGTGCTGATCGCCGCCAACATGGTGGCGGAGGTCTGCTCGACCTACGTGCTGCGCGTCGACAACACCCTTGAGCTCTATGCCACCGAAGGTCTGAACCGGGACGCGGTCCACCAGACCGTGCTGAACGCCCACGAAGGCCTTGTCGGTCTCGTTGCCTCCGAGGCGACGCCGCTGAACCTGTCGAACGCGCAGTCGCATCCGGCATTCTCGTACCGCCCGGAAACCGGCGAAGAAATCTATCACTCGTTCCTCGGTGTGCCGATCCTGCGATCGGGCAACACGCTCGGCGTGCTGGTGGTGCAGAACCGCGCCCACCGCACCTACGTCGAGGAAGAAGTCGAAGCGCTGCAGACCACCGCCATGGTGGTCGCGGAAATGATCGCCTCGGGCGAGCTGTCGGCCATCGCCAAGCCTGGTGCCGAGCCGGCGGCACGTCATTCGCTGCACAAGACCGGCGCGATCCTGTCGGATGGCATCGCGCTCGGCCATGTCGTGCTGCACGAGCCGCGCGTCGTCATCACCAACTACATCGCCGAGGATCTGCCGAAGGAACTCAAGCGGCTCGACACCGCGATCCTGAAACTGCGCTCCGATCTCGACCGCATGCTGGAACGCGGCGATGTCGCCGAAGGCGGCGAGCACCGCGACGTGCTTGAAGCCTACCGCATGTTCGCCAACGACCAGGGCTGGCAGCACAAGCTGCATGAGGCCGTGGCGACGGGCCTGACAGCGGAAGCCGCCGTTGAGCGCGTGCAGTCCGATACCCGCGCACGCATGCTGCGCTCGACCGATCCCTATCTGCGCGACCGCCTGCACGATCTGGAAGACCTCGGCCATCGCCTGATGCGGCAACTGGTCGGACAGGATCACGCGCCCTCGCGCGAGCAGTTGCCCGACAACGCCATCCTGATCGCGCGCTCGATGGGCCCGGCTGCATTGCTCGATTACGACCGCAAGCGGCTACGCGGTCTTGTGCTGGAAGAAGGCACTGCCAACTCGCATGTGTCCATCGTCGCGCGCGCGCTCGGCATTCCGGCGGTCGGTGAAGTGGCGAACGCCGCAGGCATCGCCGATCCCGGCGACGCGATCATCGTCGATGGCACGTCGGGTTCGATCTACATCCGTCCGTCACAGGAAATCCAATCCGCCTACGCCGAGCGGGTGCGCTTCCGCGCACGCCGTCAGGAACAGTACCGCGAATTGCGGGACAAGCCCTGCGTCACGAAAGACGGCCAGCCCGTCGACTTGATGATCAACGCGGGTCTCATCATCGACCTGCCTCATATCGACGATACCGGGTCGTCCGGCATCGGACTGTTCCGCACCGAACTGCAATTCATGGTCGGCCAGAGCCTGCCGCGCACCAGCGAGCAGCTTGCGCTGTATCGTTCGGTGCTGGATGCGGCCGGCGACAAGCCGGTGACCTTCCGCACGCTTGATATCGGCGGCGACAAGGCGCTGCCGTACATGGATACGATCGTGGAAGAGAACCCGGCGCTCGGCTGGCGCGCGATCCGCCTCGGCCTCGATCGTCCAGGCCTGCTCCGCGGGCAGATCCGTGCGCTTTTGCGTGCGGCTTCGGGAAGATACCTGCGCGTCATGTTCCCGATGATTTCGCAGGTCGATGAATTCGATCAGGCCAAGCTCGTCATCGAGCGCGAACTGACCTATCTGCGCCAGCACGGACATACGCTGCCCGAGCGGGTCGATGTCGGCACCATGGTCGAGGTCCCGGCGCTGCTCTATCAGATGGACGAACTGCTCACGCGGGTCGACTTCATTTCGGTCGGCTCGAACGACCTGTTCCAGTTTCTGTTCGCGGTCGATCGCGGCAACTCGCGGGTCACCGACCGCTTCGACACGCTGTCGGCGCCGATCCTGCGGGCCCTGCGCGACATCGCGAAGAAGGCCAATGCGGCAGGCAAGTCCGTCTCGCTGTGCGGCGAGATGGCCTCGCAGCCGCTCGGCGCACTGGCGCTAATCGCGCTGGGCTACCGCTCGCTGTCGCTGTCGGCGACGGCGCATGGTCCAGTGAAGGCTCTGATTCTCGATCTCGACGCCAAGAAGGCGGAAGCGATGATCAAGCCGCTGCTCGATGCACCGGCAGGAAGCGTGTCGATCCGCAGCAAGCTCATGGAATTCGCCGAAGCCGAAGGGCTTTCGTTGTAGCGACGCTCGCATTCCACCGGCGCGCGCCGTTGAATCCATTCTTGTTGAACGAAACCTAAAAAATTCACATCATGACCGCACTGCCTGAAGCCAAACTCGATACATTGCTGGCGCGTCACGCGGCGCTGGAAGCCGAATTGCTCGGCCAGGTAAATTCGGAAACCTATGTTCGCATCACCCGCGAGCTGAGTGAACTGACGCCGGTGGTGGATGCCGTGAAGGCCTATCGCTCAGCGGCGGACGAAATCTCTGGCATCGATGCGCTCATCGCCGATAGCACGACCGAGCCCGATATGCGCGCAATGGCGGAAAGCGAGCGTCCGCAACTCGAGGCGCGCCGCGATGAACTCGCGCAGGATATCCGCATCGCATTGCTGCCCAAGGATGCGATGGATGAGCGCAACGTGGTGCTCGAAATCCGCGCCGGCACCGGCGGCGATGAAGCCTCATTGTTCGCCGGCGATCTGTTCCGCATGTATGAGCGGTTTGCGGCGCTGCAGGGCTGGAAGGTCGACCTGATCTCGGCCTCCGAAGGCACCATGGGCGGCTACAAGGAAATCGTCGCCGAAGTGCAGGGCCGCGGCGCATTCGCCAAGCTCAAATTCGAATCCGGCGTGCATCGCGTGCAGCGCGTACCCGACACCGAAACGCAGGGCCGCATCCACACCTCAGCAGCCACCGTCGCGGTGTTGCCGGAGGCCGAGGAAGTCGACGTCGCTATCAAGAATGACGACCTGCGAATCGAGACCATGCGCGCGCAGGGTGCCGGCGGCCAGCACGTCAACAAGACTGAGTCAGCGATCCGCATCACCCATATTCCGACAGGCATTGTGGTCATGATGCAGGACAGCCGCTCGCAGCACAAAAACCGCGCCAGCGCCATGAACATCCTGCGCTCACGCATCTACGATGCCGAACGACAACGCATCGACTCCGAGCGCTCGGCCGAACGCAAGGGCCAGGTCGGCTCCGGTGATCGCTCCGAGCGCATCCGGACCTACAATTTTCCGCAAGGTCGCGTCACCGACCACCGCATCAATCTCACGCTTTACAAATTGCCGCAGGTCATCGCCGGCGACGCGCTCGGCGAACTAATCGATGCCCTGACCACCGAGCATCAGGCCAAGCTGCTCGCGGAACAGGGCAGCACGTCGTGAATGCCAGCGCCTCGCTCGCCGGACTGACCGTCGAGGCGGCGCGGCGCGCATTGGCGGCCCAATTCAAAGCCAGCGATATCGACTCGCCCGACCTTGATGCACGCCTTTTGATCGGCGCGGCGCTCAAACTCGATCACACCGGTCTCGCGGTCCAGTCCGCACGGCTGATTACCGGCAGCGAAGCCAACGTGATCGCGTCGTTTGCGCAACGCCGCCTGTCCCATGAGCCGGTCGCGCGCATTCTCGGCCACAAGGAATTCTGGGGCCTTGATCTGCGCTTGTCGGACGCGACGCTGGTCCCGCGTCCGGACACCGAAACCATAGTCGCCGCCGCGCTCCAAATTGTCAGGAACCATTCTGTCTCGAACAGGCCGCTGCGGATTGCCGATATCGGTACCGGCTCCGGCGCCATCCTGCTGGCGCTGCTCTCCGAACTGCCTGCCGCCACAGGGATCGGCACCGACATCAGTCCAGCAGCGCTGGAGACCGCCGGACTCAACGCACAACGGCTCGGTCTTGCTGATCGAATCTCGTTCGTTCAATGCGACTATGCGTCAGCGCTGTCCGGTCGGTTCGATCTCATCGTGTCGAATCCACCCTACATCCGGTCAGCGGACATCGCCGCGCTTGATCATGACGTCCGCGATCACGACCCGCATCTGGCGCTGGATGGCGGCATCGATGGTCTCGATGCCTATCGCGCGATTACGCCTCAGGCGGCCGCGCTGCTGGCTCCTGGCGGGGTTCTGATCTTCGAGGTCGGTCACGACCAGAGCGAGCAGGTGAGCGCGCTGATGCACGCGGCGGGATTAACCCTTCCCTACCCGCCGAAGGCCGATCTCGGCGGCATTTACCGTGCCGTCATGGGGCGAAAAGCGGCGATTTAAAGGGTGCGTGGTCCAGAAAAAACCTCTTGGAATATTGCCCCGGAGCGACTACGTTTCGGCCACAACATCGGTTCAGGGCCGTGGCTCCCGTTCAGAAATGACGGGTGGAAGCTTAAAATCCCGCAAGGGGTGCCCGCCGAGTGAAAAGGTTCCAAAAAGGCTGGTCATGACGAGCGCGAAGGCTGAGAGAGCTGCGCTGCTTGGGACCGCGAAGCGAACGAAAGCCTGATATTGCGCTTGTATATTCAACTGCAAAACATCGCGCCTGTTGGCTCAGGCTGATCCGGCCCAATGGCTCATTGCCTTCGGGCATTTGGAGAACGCGTCCTTGTTGAACGCGAAATACGGCAACTACGGTCTGACTATTTACGGTATCGCCGCCTGCGCGAATGCATCGCGCCGTGTCCGCACATCAATCATCACGATCCAGAATCGGTAAAAGGCACCACATGAGAAACGGCCCGAACAACAACAAGCGTATGCGTAGCCGGAACAACAACAATAATAATAACAATAACAACAACCGGCGCGGCCAGAACCCGATGACCCGGGTTTTCGAGTCCAACGGACCGGACATCAAAATTCGCGGCACCGCTTCTCATGTTGCGGAAAAGTACGTCCAGCTCGCGCGCGATGCGCGCTCGTCCGGTGATCCGGTCGCCGCTGAAAACTACTACCAGCATGCCGAACACTATTTCCGTCTGATCGCCGCGGCGCAGGAACAGTTCCGCCAGAACCAGCCGCAACAGCAGCAGCCGATGCCGCGCCAGGACGGCGACGCCCTCGACGACAATGGCGACGACAGCGACAGCTACTCCAATTTCGGCGCTGAGCCCGGCTTTGTTCCGTCGCAACAGCAGCAGCCCCAGTTCCAGCCGCGCGAGTCCCAGCCGTATCCGCGCGAACAGCATCAGCCGCGTGAGCAGAACTTCCGTGATCGCGATCAGCGTCCGCAGCCTGCGGCACAGCCCGCGGAAGGCGATCAGGTCGATCGGCTTCCATCCTTCATTACGGGTGGAGCCCAGCCGCAGCCAAATGGAAACAGTGCTGAAGGCAACGGCAATCCGGGTGGCGAGCGCTTCGGTCATCGCCGCCGCCGCCGGCCGCCTGGCCCGCGTCCTGAAGGTCAGGCCCAGCCTGCGGGCGAAGATATCAATTCAGCCAGCGAATAAGCCTGTTCGATGATTTTGGGATTTAGCTGCCCGCCTGAGCGCTCCTCAGGCGGGCAGCTTTCGTTTAGCCGGCCGCAGGCCGGTCGTCGCGCCGTGTCGGCGTCGGCAAGAGAACCGGCGGCATCGACGGAATAAGACGCGTGCGCTCGCGATGTGCCGGGATCGCGCGGTAGACCTGCTTCGATGCTTCCACGATGTGAACGCCGGCAAACGGCGACGACACCGCCGCGCTCATCCGCTCCCACGCCATTGCCGAACGAAGCACCCATCCGCCCTGAAATGGCGGCACGAACAGCGCTTCGCCCCATGCGGTCGGCGTGAACCATGTCTGCCGAAGCAATTGCGTAATCTGCGAGCGCGAGTACGGCCGGCCGTGTCCGAACGGCGTATTGTCGGTCCGCGTCCACACGCCGCGGCGGTTGGGGATGATGGCCATCATCCGTCCCGACGGCGCCAATACGCGCCAGACTTCGCGCAGCAGGCCTTCCGGATCGTCGGATATTTCCAGCGCATGAACCAGCAGGATGCGGTCGATCGCGGCATCCGCCAAAGGCAGCGCGAACTCGTCGACCAGCGTCGACAACGTCGGCCGTGCCGTGGGCCATTTGAGAACGCCCTGAGCGGCGGGCATCAGCGCGATGCACCGCTCCGCATCCTCGCGAAACAGGCCAAGATACGGCGTCGGATAACCAAGCCCGGCCACGCGCAGGCCATCCGCCTGCGGCCAGTGCCGCTGGATGCCGCGATTGATCAAACGCCGTGCCACCGCGCCAAGGCGCTGCGAATAGAAATTCCGCAGATCGATCACATCGATTGTCATGATCCCAGCCTATCACGGGGAAAAGCGCCGTGCAGCGGCCGCGCGGCCATCCCAGCAACGGCGTTAACGCATTTCACAAGCGAATGAGGGCGTGTTAGCCTGTGCCATCACGACAAATGGAGCCGTCATGACTGCCGAGATTCGCCTGTTTCCCTGCCTCTCCGACAATTTCGGCTATCTCATTCACGATCCGGTCACCAAGGCCACCGCCTCGATCGACGCGCCGGAAGCGGCTCCCATCATCAAGGCGTTGCAGCGCGAGGGCTGGACGCTGACCGACATTCTGGTCACCCATCATCATATGGACCATGTCGGCGGCATCGCCGAACTCAAGGAAAAATACAATTGCCGCGTGGTGGCACCGCACGACAAGGCCGCGGCGATTCCGCTGGTCGATGAACGCGTCAAGGAAGGCGATACCGTCAAGGTCGGCAACCTCACTGCGCGCGTGCTCGAAACCCCGGGCCATACACTCGATCACATCAGCTACGTGTTCGACGCGGACCGCGCGCTGTTTTGTGCCGACACCCTGTTCTCGATCGGCTGCGGCCGCGTCTTCGAGGGCACCTATCCGATGATGTGGGACTCGCTTCTGAAGCTGCGCGCATTGCCGAACGACATGCGCGTCTATTGCGGCCACGAGTACACCGCATCAAACGTCAAGTTCGCGCTGGGCATCGAGCCGAACAATCCGGCGTTGAAGGCACGCGCCGAGGAAGTGGCGAAACTGCGTGCAGCAAACCAGCCGACGATCCCGACCCTGATCCGCGACGAGAAGGAAGCCAATACGTTCCTTCGCGCGGACGTTCCATCCGTTGCCGCCGCTGTCGGCCTCGCGGGCAAGAGCCCCGCAGACGTTTTCGGCGAACTGCGCGAACGCAAGAACAAGGCGTGATGCGCGAACCACCCGCAGTGACGGCCGACGCCATCGTCGCGCGCCTCGGCCTGCAGCCACATCCTGAAGGCGGCTACTATCGCGAGACGTTTCGCGATACCCGCACCATCGATGGCGGCCGGGCCCTATCTACTGCGATCTACTTCCTGCTGGCGCGGGGCCAGACATCACACTGGCATCGCGTCGATGCCGTCGAAATCTGGCACTACCATGCCGGCGATCCGCTGATACTGCGGATCGCCGATGACGGCGGCGAACGCGCCATCCGGCTTGGATCGGATCTCAATGCCGGCGAACAACCGCAAGCTGTTGTACCTGCTCACGCATGGCAGGCCGCGGAGAGCACCGGCGACTGGACGCTGGTCGGCTGCACTGTGGCGCCCGGATTTGACTTTGCAAAGTTTGAGCTCGCGCCGCCAGATTGGTCACCGGCTTAAGGGGATCGTTTGACGATCATGTCCTTCGCCGCGATCAACCCCCCGCCCGCGATCAGCGCGGCGGCGATGGCGAGTGTTGCGGTTGGCTTCGCAAAGCCGGCCATGATCAGAAACGCGGTCGACAGCACGGGCGTTGCATAAGAGGCTGCGCCCAATACGCGAATATCGCCGCGCTTCATGCCGATGTCCCATACAAAGAATGCGATACCCACCGGTCCGATCCCGAGTGCCACGATCGCAAGCCATTGCGTCATCGTCTCCGGCCAAACCGTTGTCTCAAGAACGAGATGGCCCACCGTCGCGAGCAGCGCGGTGGCAAGGCAAAATCCGGCAACCGCGTCGGTCGGCACCGCCGCCAGTTTGCGCGACATCACCGAATAGCCGGCCCAGACAAATGCCGCGATAAACGCTGCGATAAAGCCGGGAATATGCGCGGGATCGGGTGACGATCCGGTGTTTCCCGTGAACAGGAGGATCGTCCCGGCGAAGCCGAGAAGCGCGCCGACGATGTGATGCGGCGCCAGCCGCTCGCCCGGCAACAGCGAAGACAACAGCACGATCAGGAGCGGCCAGAGATAATTCAGCAGTCCCGCTTCCGCCGGCGGCGCGAGGCGCAGCGCCAGAAAGTACAGCGCGTGATAGCCGAACAGCCCGCCAATGCCGACCAGCCACACCAGCAGCGGTTGCCGCAACGCGCGAATGGCTGACGGCCGCCACAGCCACGTCAGCGGGCCGATGCATGCACCGATGGCGAATGTCATCGCCAGTAATTGAAACGGCGGCACGCGGCCCGTCGCCACGGTGAGCGCGGCGAGCAGCGACCACATCACAATGGCAGCGAGGCCGACAAGGGTGGCGGTTGAGGACGTCATCGCGGATCAATGCCATTCAATCCGCGATAACGCCATATCCAGAGGCTGATTCCGTTATTCGAGGAACGACGTCTTATTGCAGGTATTGTCCGCCGTTGATGGTCATCGTTGACCCCGTAATGAAGCCGGAGTCGTCGGAGGCAAGGAATACCACGGCGCGCGCGATTTCTTCCGGCTCGCCAAGGCGGCTAACAGGAATTTGCGGAATGACATTCTTTTCGAGCACGTCCTTGGGCACGGCCTGGACCATCTCGGTGTTGATGTAGCCGGGGCAGATCGCGTTCACCGTGATCCCGCCGCGTGCATTCTCGAGCGCCAGCGCCTTGGTGAATCCGATATCGCCGGCCTTCGCAGCCGAATAATTGACCTGACCGAACTGGCCCTTCTGGCCGTTGATCGACGAGATGTTGATGATGCGCCCGAACTTGCGGCCGCGCATGCCCTCGATCACCTGCCTTGTCATGTTGAACAGTGAACCGAGATTGGTGTTCATCACGGCATTCCACTGATCAAGCGTCATCTTGTGAAACGGCACGTCGCGGGTGATACCGGCATTGTTGACGAGGACGTCGATCGGCCCGAGTTCGGCTTCGACTTTCTTCACGCCGTCCGCGCACGCATCGAACGCACCGACATCCCACTTGTAAACGGGAATTCCCGTCTCGGACTTGAATTTCGCTGCGGCTTCATCGTTGCCGGCATAACTCGCCGCAACCTTGTAACCAGCAGCCTTCAACGCCTTGCTGATCGCAGCGCCGATGCCGCGCGTTCCGCCTGTTACCAATGCCACGCGTGCCATATCAGGTATCCCCTCCGCAGTTCACTGAAGTGTTTTTGGAAAACAAGTATTCAGGCCAATTGCGATAACAGCAAGAAAAAATGCCCAGCAAACTGCCGGGCATTTTGATTTTGTATTGTGCAGTGCGTTCAGAGAATTTTATCGTTCAACGCACAATGCAATGCCCATGCCGCCGCCGATGCAAAGCGTCGCAAGGCCCTTCTTGGAATCGCGCTTCTGCATTTCATGCAACAGCGTCACCAGCACACGCGCGCCCGATGCACCGATCGGATGACCGATCGCAATCGCACCGCCGTTGACGTTGACCTTGGCGGGATCCCAGCCGATTTCCTTGTTCACGGCCGAGGCCTGCGCGGCGAAAGCCTCATTGGCCTCGATCAGATCGAGATCGCTGGCTTTCCAGCCTGCCTTTTTGAGCGCGGCGCGGGACGCCGGGATCGGTCCGGTGCCCATGATGGACGGATCGACACCTGCCTGCGCCCACGAGACGATGCGTGCGAGCGGGGTCTTGCCTTCCTTGGCCGCCTGCTTTGCGGTCATCAGCACCAGCGCCGCGGCGCCGTCATTGATGCCCGACGCGTTACCGGCGGTCACCGAACCGTCTTTCTCAAAGGCTGGCTTCAGCTTGGCCATCGCATCCATCGACGCGCCATGACGCGGACCTTCGTCCGCTTCCACGACGATATCGCCCTTGCGGGTCTTCACGGTGAACGGGACGATTTCATCCTTGAACTTGCCGGCCTTCTGCGCGGCCTCGGCCTTGTTCTGCGAACCGACGGCAAACTCATCCTGCTGCTGCCGGGTGATCTGGAATTGCCGCGCGACGTTTTCGGCGGTGTTGCCCATATGGTAGCCGTTGAAAGCGTCCCACAGGCCGTCCTTGATCATGGTGTCGACGAAATCGAGAGCACCCATTTTCACGCCTGCGCGCAAATGCTGTGCATGGGGCGACATGCTCATGGATTCCTGGCCGCCGGCGACCACGATCTCGGAATCGCCGTTCATCAGCGCCTGATAGCCCAGCGCCACCGTGCGCAATCCCGAACCGCAGAGCATGTTGACGCCCCAGGACGGGCTTTCCACGGGAATGCCGGCCTTCATGGCGGCCTGACGGGCGGGATTCTGCCCCTGAGCGGCGGTCAGGATCTGGCCCATGATGACTTCGGAAACGCGCGCTGGCTCAATACCGGCCCGCTCAAGCGCAGCCTTGATGGCGACTGCACCCAGTTCGTGGGCTGGGATATTGGCGAACGCGCCGTTGAACGTGCCGACCGGGGTACGGGCAGCGCTGACGATGACGACATCGTCGGACATGGGCATCTCCTGCTTTTTTGAAGTCGAAAGACGTGAAGGCGCGAGGGAAAGCCGCCGCAAGGCTCAAGCTGGCTCTCGCACTATCCTGTTAACCTAGCCGTTTCGTGTCAATGAGCCAAAGCCATTCTGGCGGCTCGCCGGCCGGTTCCGCCCTTCCTGCCATGCCCGGACATTAACCGTCCTGCACAAAACGGTAGCCGTACCTTTCTGAAAGTGCTTAGTTTATTGCGATGCATTGTTTGCACTGCCCTCGGCAACGTTCGCCGGTTCCTCTTTACGCTAGGTACGTGTGACTCCATGGCAAAATCCGACCAGCCAATTACCATTAAAAAGTACGCCAATCGGCGCCTCTACAACACCGGCACCAGCACCTATGTGACGCTCGAAGATCTCGCCGCGATGGTGAAGGAAGGCGAAGACTTCCTCGTCTATGACGCGAAGACCGGTGACGACATCACCCGCTCGGTGCTCGCGCAGATCATCTTCGAACAGGAAAACAAAGCCGGTCAGAACCTCCTGCCGACCACGTTCCTGCGCCAGTTGATCCGCTTCTACGGCGACAGCATGCAGATGGTGGTGCCGAAGTATCTCGAACAATCCATCGACACCTTGACCCGCGAGCAGGAAAAGTTCCGCAAGCAGATGACGAACACGTTCAGCAACACCCCGTTCGCGCCGCTCGAAGAACACGTCCGCCGCAACATGGAAATGTTCGAGCGCACGTTCGCGATGTTCAAGCCGTTCGGAGCGCCGGTGCGGAATCAAACTCCCTCCGCCGAATCCCCGCCGACCGCGAACGAGGCCCCGGAGGCCGACATCGACGATCTCAAGCGCCAGATGAAAGAGATGCAGGATCGTCTCGAACGGATGTCGAAAGAGTCAGAGAACAAGGGCTGATCGAAGCAGCCCTTGCAACTCGTACGCGGCGGCAGGTTCTGCCGCCGATGCGGTGAAGTCAGTTAGCGCCTATCGCCGCGGCCGGCTTCGCCGCCATGGCCCACGGCTTCGTCAGTGACGCCAGTCCGGTCAGCCGTCCCTGAATGTAGTCGCAGCCCCAGCCCTGCAACAGCTTGGCCGACTCTTCATCCTGCACCCATTCGGCCACCGTCTTAATGCCGAGCCGGTGGGCGAGATCGATCAGGGTCTGCACGAAAGCCCGGTCATCCGATGATCGCGCGATGTTCTGCACGAACGCGCCGTCGATCTTCACAATGTCCACGCCCAGCTTTCGCAGGTTGCGGAACGACGTGTAACCCGCGCCGAAATCATCGATCGCAATCCGGCTGCCGAAATTCTTCAGCCGCGTGACGAAACCGCGAACGTCGTCCAGATCCTGGATCGCGACGGTTTCGGTGATCTCCACGATCAGCCGCTCGGCGACGCCGGGATGCGCCCGCATCAGCGATTCGATGCTGGCCCACCAGTCCGGATCCATGGTCGTGTCGGGCGAGATATTGAAACTGAGTTGGGCGTGAGGCGCGTCAGCCAGCTCAGCGACGACCAGTTCGAGCACCCTGTGATCGACAAGCCGGATCAGGCCGAGTTTCTCGGCGACCGGGACAATGTCCGGCGACAGCGAATACTCGCCGTCCTCCTGGCGCATCCGCACCAGGCACTCGTGGAATGCGGGCTGCCGCGAGACCGTGGCCACAACGGGCTCGTAAGCCATCACAATACGGCGCTCATTCAGCGCCGTGACGATTTCATCGGTGACCCGGATGTTGACGCGGCGCTGGGCATCGCGTTCGACGTTCGGACGCCAGACCATCAGCGAACCCCGGCGGCGCGCCTTGGCGAGATCGAGCGCCTCCTGGGTACGGCTCATCGCCTCCTCGACGGTGCTGGCGTGCCGGAGTGCGTTGATAGCACCAATCGACGCGGTCAATGCCACCGGACCGGAGCGCGTCGGCACGATTTCATCCCGGATTCCCGCAAGAAACCGCTCGGCCGCGACATGCATGTCATCGACAGAGCAATTCTTCAGGATCAGGCCGAACTTGTTGCCGGAAAACCGGCCGAGCACATCGCCGCCGCGCAGCCGAGCACGAATGCGCTTTGCGACTTCGACGATGACTTCGTCGGCAACCTCATAGCCGAAGGCATCGTTGATCTGAGCAAGGTGATCGATACCGACCAGCATGAATGCGAAGGATGAGCGGAAGCGGCCGGCTTCTTCGATCGCCTCGGCAAGCGCCGCTGTCAGACGCGTGCGATTGAACTCGCCGGTCAGCGGATCGTCCTGCGAAAGCTTCAGAAGCTGCTCGTCCCGGGCGTGGCGCTCGTTGTTGATGCGAATGATTCCCTGCGCTCGGGATGGCCTTCCATCCGCGCCGGCAAACCACCGGCCGCATTCATCGACCCAGAGCACTGGCGACGACGTGCTGGCGCGCACGCCGTATTCGATCTGGTACGGCACACCCTCGCCGCTGTCCGTGGCAGTGGAGTTCAGCACCGCGTCGTTGCGGATGGCGCGCATCGGCTCGATCAGCTTCGAGAACTCGCTGGCCTTTGACAATGACGATTGCGGGATGTCGCGAAGCACGGCCGCGACGTTATCGCTCCAGTGCAGCGTGTCGCCGGCAATGTTCCAGGAAAAGCTCGCCTGCCCAAGGGCAGCGAGGAGATCCGCATCCGAAGTTCGAAGAACGCTGTGCAAAAGGGGGGTGTCGCCGGGTGCAATTGCAGGTCCGGGATCCGGCGAGGCCTGAAACGTCGTAGCTTTCAAAGATGCCTCGTTCCGGGACGGCGGGGTGATTCGACGACCAAGAGTAAATCGTCCGACGCCCATCAGCCTAGGCCCACTTCCTGAACAATCCGACAAACCGCTTGATTATCAGTGTTCGAAAGAAGGTAACGCCCTGCCAACCACATCCGGCATGGCCCTTGCGATGTCTTATCGAGGAGGCGCTTTGCGTCCCAAAATGAGACAGGTAGCCAGGTTATGATCGTATCCAGGATCGCATCGACGACCGGACCAAGCTCGCAGGCGCGGCAAGCTGGGGCGGCAGCCAACCCTGCCTCTGCGGAGCCCGTTTCGAGCGGGGCTCTGGTGCCCGTCGAACCTCCGGCCCGGATGCCTGCGGTGCGCCCGGCACACCCGGATGCATCGTTCGTGACCCATCTGATTGCCATGGCCGAGCAGACGCCTCAGACACGCACCTTGCGGCGCGCGACTCCGGCGGACGCGCGCACGGTCTACGGCCGTGCCGCGGCACTGCGTCCAAATTATTACGGGAAAGCGTTGTCGCAGACCGCCTGAAACCGATCAGGGCTTCGGTGGCGTTTTAACCGCGCCATCCGGTGCGCTATCCGACACAAGGTCGCTGACATTCCAGTCCGAAACCTTGCGATCCGCAGCAGGCGTTACGCCGTCGGAATTGCGGATCACGGCGAGGGTCGGTACCGGCTTCGGCGAAGGCTCGGCGTCCGCGTGCTGGGAAGGCGGAAATGCTGGTTCAGCAGGCTTCACATCCTGATGCGGACGGACGAAAGCCGGTTCGGCCGGCGCGAGATTAGCCGGTGCAGGACTAACCGGCGCGGGACTGGCTGGCACGGGCGCAGGCTCGCGTTCGACCGCGGCAGGCTCAACGGCCCGAGTCCGGCGTTGCCGGTTGCGGAAGCCGATCGAAACCCCTGCGATAAACTCCACGACCATCAGCACGGTCAGCAGAAAAAAAGTCGACGTGCCGAACGGCACAAGCAGCAGAAACTCTGCCACTGCAGCGCCTGACACGATCAGAGACAGCAGATGATCGGTCAGATAGCGCGCGCCGGGACGCGCGGCCTTGATGACTTCGAACATCAGGAGAAGCGCTGTCAGCGCCAGCAGCGCATCGCCGAACGTCGGCGCCCACTGCACACCCGACATCAGCGTCACGCTCGCGACCGGCGCGGTGAACGCCACGCCCGGCATCAGGAACACGAAGATGTTGTAGATCGCGAACGGAATCAGAAGCAGCGGAAAACCGATCATCGTCGGCAGGCTCTCTCTGAAGAACTATCCTGTGATGCACAGGTCATCACATGCGTCTGTGGCGTTCTTATGAAGCCGCGTTCGCGTGCTTCCGCCAGCATCGCGGGCAAGCGCGCTGCGTGACAGCAGCGCGCCGCGATCCGGACGTTAGTCCTTCTTGACCTTCAGGACCTGGCGGCCCTTGTACATGCCGGTCTTGAGATCGAGATGATGCGGACGGCGAAGTTCGCCCGAATCCTTGTCCTCGACATAAGTCGGCTTCTTGAGCGCGTCCGCCGAGCGGCGCATGCCGCGGCGTGACGGCGAGGTTTTCCTGCGTGGAACGGCCATGGGATCGTCGTCCTCTAAATCAAGGCTCACCCGCCGGGCGGGGGCTCTCCAGAATTCGGATTGAGGCCGCGCTTATAGATGAAGGTTGCCGCGAAAGCTAGACCGAAGGGGCGGAGAAAATGGGTCAAAAAGGCTCAAAATCAGCGATTTCGCTCCCAGCAATCGGAGATTTCAGCCGATTGGGCCCGGACCACATAAGTCCCTGCCATCCGCCGCACCCCCGGCCCCGGATTCCGGGCACTTCTGGTGACCGGATTGGGCAGGATCGAGGCCAAAAGGGCTGCTTCGCGGGCCGACAGGGCCGCCGCGGGGCGTCCAAATGCATAGTTTGCACCCGCCTCCGCACCGAATTGACCGTCCGGGCCGAGCTCGGCCACATTCAGGTAAAGCTCCAGAATGCGCTTCTTGGACAGCACGAGATCAATCCACATCGCCAGCGGGAACTCGAGCGCCTTGCGGACCACGCTTCGCCCCGGCCAGAGGAACAGGTTTTTCGCCACCTGCTGCGTAATGGTCGACCCCCCGCGCGCGACCTCGCCGTCCTGCGCGTCCTCAATGATGTTCCGGACCGAATCCCAGTCGATGCCGTGATGAAAACAGAATTTGGCGTCCTCGGCAGCGACGACGGAGCGCGGCAGCGCCTCGGACATCTCGTCGAGATCGACCCATTTGCGGGTGACGGTTTGGCCCGTGAGATATCGCCCGATCATCAATGTGGAGACAGGGTGACCGCTGCCGTAGAGCGGGGTTAGCACATAGGGCAAAAGCACCAGCCCCAGTACCCCCAGCAAAACCATGCGGATCAATCTTCGCATCACACCTCGTGTCCGGGGGAGCTCTTCCAGCAACCCCGACCAACAGAAACCATGCCTTTTTGTTTTTTCCAATCCCCGGCCAAGCCAGGCTTTGCGGAATTGACGCGGGCGCTGCCATAACCGATTGTCCGCCGAAATTTGCGTTCGTTTGGAGTTTTTGATGACCACCGGCACTTCACCACAGGATTTCATGAAACGGCTCGACGCCACGGCCGCCGACACGGAGGCGCTGTTGACGCGCCTTTTGTCTGACCAGCCGTTGTCCGGCGAGATCGTGCGCCCGCACCGGCTGATGGAGGCGATGCGTTATTCGAGCCTCAATGGCGGCAAGCGGCTGCGTCCGTTTCTGGTGGTGGAAAGCGCCGCCGTGTTCGGCGTGCCGCGCGATGCTGCGCTGATGGCCGGCGCCGCGCTGGAATGCATCCATTGCTATTCGCTGATCCATGACGACCTTCCGTCGATGGACAACAGCGATCTGCGGCGCGGCCGGCCGACCTCGCACAAGAAGTTCGATGACGCCACCGCCATCCTCGCGGGCGACGGGCTTCTCACCATCGCTTTCGACATCATCACACGCGATGAAGTTCACAAGGACCCGACGGTGCGCCTGTTGCTGACCCGCGCACTCGCGCGCGCTGCGGGCGTCGGCGGCATGGTGGGTGGACAGATCATGGATCTCGCCGGCGAGGGCCGTTTCGGTGATCCCGAGCCACCGGACGTCGCCAAGCTGCAGCAGATGAAGACCGGCGCGTTGCTCAAGTACGGCTGCATCGCCGGCGCGCTGCTCGGTCAGGCGCCGAAGGACCAGTACGACGCGCTCGATGCCTATGGTCACGCGCTTGGCGAAGCGTTCCAGATCGCCGATGATCTTCTGGACGTCGAAGGCGACGCTGCCGCCCTCGGCAAGCCTGCCGGGCAGGATGCGGCGGCGGGCAAAACCACGTTCGTCACACTGCTGGGAATTGACGGCGCCAAGGCGCGCGTGCGCGACCTTCTGAAGCACGCCGATGCCGCGCTCGCGCCGTTCGGTGCGAAGGGCGATGTCCTGCGCGCGACCTCGCGTTTCGTCGCCGAGCGGCAGAACTAGAAAGGCGCAGCAGCATGCCGGGCAAGAAGGACGGCGATCCGTATCTTCTCCGCCTCAAAGGCATGCCCAGGCCGCTCCGCATTATCTACGGACGCCCGCGCACGTTCATCGCGCTGGCGATCGGCCTTGTATCGCTTTTTGTACTGCCGATGTCGTGGCGGCCTGCGAGCCGCCTTCTCGTGGCATGGGATATCTTCGTCGCGATCTACATGATCCTCGCCTACGTGACGGTGTTCACGTGCGACACCGCTCAAATTCGCCGGCAGGCGGCGATCCAGGACGACGGGCGATTCTTCATCCTCGCCATGACGGGCCTTGGCGCCTTTGCGAGTATTGCCGCCATCGTTATGGAGCTTGCTATCAAACCGCAGGCAACTCCGCAGCTCGTGCTTGCGGTTGTGACCATCGCCCTGTCATGGGCGATGATCCACACCACATTTGCGCTGCATTACGCCCACGACTTCTATCGCGGCGCCAAGGCTGGCGGACTTTCGTTTCCAGGCGGAGGCGATCCTGACTACTGGGATTTCGTTTATTTCTCTTTCGTAATCGGCATGACCGCGCAGGTGTCGGATGTCGGCGTCACCGACAAGATCATCCGCCGGACTGCAACGGTCCACGGCGTCGTTTCGTTTATCTTCAACACCGCGCTGGTGGCCTTGATGGTCAATATCGCGGCCAGCGCAATATGATCGGTTCATGGTAACGACGTTCCTCACCTTCCTTCTTGTGCTTACGGCACTTGCGGCTTCCGCAACACTCGCGAAACGGCTGTCGGTCGCGCCGGCCATCGTTTTCCTGATCGTTGGAATCATCCTGGCATTTTTGCCGGGATTCCCGCGCATCGAGATGAAGCCGGAAGGCATCCTGCTCCTGGTGCTACCGCCGCTGATCTATTCGTCCGGCGTGTCGATGAGCTGGCGCGAATTCAAGGCCAACCTGCGCCCGATCGGCCTGCTCGCCATCGGCTGCGTGATCTTCACCACCGTGCTGGTCGCCGCTGCTGCCCATTATGCGCTTGGATTGCCCTGGAGCGTGGGTTTCGTTCTCGGCGCAATCGTGTCGCCGCCGGATGTCGTCGCGCCGCTCGCCATCGCCAGGCGGCTGAAACTGCCGCATCGTATTCTCGTCATTCTCGAAGGCGAAGGGCTAGCGAATGACGCCACCGCGCTGATCCTCTACCGGTTCGCGGTGCTCGCCGTCAGTACGGGCACATTTTCGCTCCCGCCCGCTGCCGGAACGTTCGTTGCGATCATCATCGGGGAAATTCTATTCGGCATTGCAGTGGGCTGGCTCAGCCTGCGCTTGCGGCAATGGGCGCACGATCCGCGCGTCGAGATTTCGTTGTCGCTGCTGACGCCGTATCTCGCCTTCTGGGTTCCTGAGCACTTTCACGGATCGGGCGTGATCGCCACCGTAGTGACCGGCCTCTATGTAAGCTGGAATGGACCGCTGCTGATTTCATCGAAAACCCGATTGCAGGGCATCTTTTTCTGGGACTTCACGATCTGGCTGATCGAGGGCGTGCTGTTCCTGATGATCGGCTTCCAGTTGCGGCTTTTGATGGAGAAATCGAAAGCGCTTCCGGTGTCCGAGATCCTGACGGCCATTGCGATTGTCTCGGCAATCGTCGTCATCGCACGCTTCCTGTGGGTTTTTCCCGGCACGTACCTGCCGCGTCTCCTGAGCAAGAGAGTTGCCGCGCTGGATGCCAAACCGCCATGGCGATACATCGTCGTTATCGGCTTCACCGGCATTCGTGGCGTTGTATCGCTTGCCGTCGCGCTAGCGTTGCCGCTGACGCTGCCGAACGGACAGGACTTCCCGCATCGTGATCTCATCCTGCTCGTCACCTTCGGCGTCATCATCTTCACGCTGATCGGCATCGGACTGACGCTGCCGTTGCTGGTCAAGCTGCTCGGTCTGTCGGAACACGGACATCTTGAAGCAGTCCGCGAGCGGGAAGCCGAAATCGCAGCACGGCGTGAAATTCTCGAATCGGCTCGCGAATCGCTCGACCGGATCATCAAGGAACGCAACCTGCCTGAGGGGCTTGCCAGATTTCTCGAGGCCCGTCATGAAACCCGCATGCGCGCGCTGCCCGAACCTCCGCGGGAAGAAGGTCAGTTCACACCTGCCACACAAGGCGCGACGTTGGTGCGCGAAATCATCACGATCGAGCGAACATGCCTTCACAGACTGTTGCGCGAGGGCAAGATCACCGACGAAACACGCCGGCGCATCGAGCGCGATCTCGATCTTGAAGAAGCCGTCGTCGACAACCGTGAAAAAAACGGCCCGCTGTAACAGCGGGCCGCCATATACGCGCAAATGCGCGCTGAACTTATTCCGCTGCGGTTACGGCCGAAGCCTTCATCCCTGCGCCGCCGTAACGCTGATCGATATAGTCGATCACCAGCGCCTTGAAGTCGGCGGCAATGGTTGGCCCGCGCAGCGTGCGGAATTTCTGGCCGTCGACAAACACCGGCGCGGCCGGAGTTTCGCCGGTCCCGGGCAACGAGATGCCGATATTGGCATGCTTGGATTCGCCGGGGCCGTTGACGATGCAGCCCATCACCGCGACGTTGAGTTCTTCGACGCCGGGATAGCGGGTTTTCCAGTTCGGCATTTCATCCCGAATGAACGCCTGAATATCGCGTGCTAGTTCCTGGAACACGGTCGAGGTGGTGCGGCCGCAGCCCGGGCACGCCGCGACCAGCGGCACGAAGGTGCGGAAACCCATGGTCTGGAGAATTTCCTGAGCGACCTTTACCTCGATCGTGCGGTCGCCGCCCGGCTCCGGCGTCAGCGAGACGCGGATGGTATCGCCGATGCCGTCCTGAAGCAGAATGCCGAGTGCCGCGCTCGAGGCGACGATGCCCTTCGAGCCCATGCCGGCTTCGGTGAGGCCAAGATGGATGGCGTAATCGGAACGCGCCGCGAGCTCGCGGTAAACCGCGATCAGATCCTGCACGTTCGACACCTTGGCCGACAAAATCATCCGGTTCTTGGGCAGGCCGATTTCCTCGGCACGCGCCGCCGACAGCAGCGCCGACTGCACCATCGCTTCGCGCGTCACCGCGCGGGCGTCGATCGGGTCAGGCGACTTCGCGTTCTCTTCCATCAGCTTGGTCAGCAATTCCTGATCGAGCGAACCCCAGTTCGCGCCGATGCGGATGGTCTTGCCGTGTTTGAGCGCCATTTCGACAATGTCGGTGAACTGCGTGTCACGCTTGTTCTTGAAGCCGACGTTGCCGGGATTGATGCGATACTTCGACAGCGCCGCGGCGCAGGCCGGGTGATCGGCCAGCAGCTTGTGGCCGATGTAGTGAAAGTCGCCGATCAGCGGCACGTCGATCCCGAGCTTGTCGAGTTTCTCGCGGATGTGCGGAACGGCGGCAGCCGCTTCGTCGCGGTCCACCGTGATGCGAACCATCTCCGAGCCGGCGCGCGCAAGCGCTGCAACCTGCTTGACGGTACCCTCGATGTCTGCGGTGTCGGTGTTGGTCATCGACTGCACCACGATCGGTGCGCCGCCTCCGACCTTGACGTTACCGACTGTCACCTGAACCGTCCGATGGCGCCCCTTGGGGCCGGCCTGGATTTCCTTGGTCCGCTCTTTCAGATCGCTCACGTCAAAATCTCTTTGGGCTCAGGTGTCATTTTCGGTGACCGGAAGCAGGGGGTTCCCCGCCGGCTCGCCGGGGCGGTTTACCAGATATAGGCCTGCCATGACCAGAAGGGCAGCCCCCGCAAAGGCCAATGTCAGGGTGTCGTGCATCACGAAATAGCCCCCAACGACCCCAAACAGGGGCGTCATGAAGGTAAATGACGACAGTTTGCTGGCCGAGTAGGTTTTGACCAGGGCAACCCAGATCAGGAATGTGATCCCAACAATCCAGACCGTCTGGTAGATCATCAGTCCCCAGGCCAGCGGTCCCGGCATATGGGTGATACTCTCGCCGGAAACAGCCGCCCCGAGCGCCAGAATCGGAACCGACACAGCAACCTGATAGGCCAGCGTCTTTTCGGCAGGGGCATGCAACAGCGGGGTCGCCTTCACGATCAGCGTGGTCACGGCCCAGAGGATGCCGCCCGCCATTACAAGGACATCTCCCATGATGACCCCGGCGTCCACCGACGGTTGCGGCACGCCGATCGCCAGCGCCACGCCGACGAACGACAGCGCGAGCCCGCCCCACTGCAAGCGGCTCAACTGCTCGCCGAGGAAGCGCTTCGAGCCGAGCGCGACAACGAACGGCGCAATGTAGAGAAACACGACCGCACGCGATGCCGTGGTGTAGACCAGCCCGCGGTAGATCAGGATGAACTCGACGCCAAAGAAAATTCCGGCGATCAACCCTGCGCGCAGCGTGCCATCGCGTTTGAGCAGCGAGACGCCGCGAAACCATGCCACGATGAGAATGATCATCAGGCCGCCCGCGGAACGAATTGCGGCCTGGGTCAGCGGGGGAATATCAGGCAGCGCTAATTTGACCGTGATCTGATTGAAGCCCCAGCTCAGGCACAACATCACCATCAAGGCGATAGCCGTCGTGTTCAACGGACGCCCCGCTGGCACGACCTTCAAACTGTCTGATGGCATGGCACCCCGTGTCCGGCTTTCCGCCGTGTTGTTCTGATTTAGGCAGCTCGTTGACAATGTGCGCAGGTGCCGGTGATTTCCACCACCGATAATTTCGGTGCGAAGCCCGTGCCGCGCGCGGCTTCGTTGAAACTTTGTGCGAGCGGCGCGGCCGGAATCTCGCCGACCGATCCGCAGGTCTCGCAGATCAGGAACGCCACCACCGCCGTCTCGTCGTGATTATGCGCGCAGGCAAGAAACGCGTTGCGGCTTTCGATGCGATGGACCAGACCGTTGTCCATCAGGAAATCCAGCGCACGATAGACCGTGATCGGCGCCGGTCGCGGCATGGTCTTGGCAAGCTCGTCGATCACTTCATAGGCACCGAGCGGCCGATGGCTCGATAGCAACGCGCCCAAAACCTGCCGCCGGATCGGCGTGAACTTCTGCCCGCGCCCGGTGCAAACCTTCTCGGCATGCGAGAACGCATCCTCGGCACAACGGCCGTGGTCATGGTTTGGGTCAGGAAAAACGGGCTTCGCTTGTTTCATTCGCCCAATATGTAGTGTGGTTAGGGTGATTCCGCTCATAATTTCAGCGGCATAAGTTGACACAACATTTTGCAATGCATCATTTTTATTGCATTGCATCATAAAAGCCCCAAATCATCGGCATACAAAGGAACTTCGCGGGTCTCCAAGGAACCCCATAATTGAACCATTTCAGAGAGAAAGAGCTCATGGCGACCACTCTCAAGACCTATCTCGACAACCTGACTCCTTGGAACTTTTCCGGCGTGCGCAAGGCGAGCGCCGCCAAGAAGATCAATCTGGCGCTTCAGGGCGGGGGATCGCATGGCGCGTTTACCTGGGGCGTGCTGGATCAGTTTCTTGCCGACGGGCGACTGGAAATTACCGGGATTTCCGGTGCGTCTGCGGGCGCCCTGAATGCGGTGATGGTTGCGGACGGTCTCACCCGTGGCGGCCCCGAAGAGGCACGCAAGCGCCTCGCCGAATTCTGGCGCGCGACCAGTACCGGCGGCGATCTTCCTCCGGTCCAGCGCGCGATGACCGACCGGATGTTTTCATTGATGCCGTTTGCGGCCACACCGCTGCAGAACTGGTTCGAGGCGATGGCTCATTACTTCTCGCCGTACGAACTAAATCCGCTCAATATCAATCCGCTCAGTCAGCTCATCGAACGTTTCGTCGATTTCGACGCGCTGCGCGCCAACACGGATCTCGCGCTCTACATCTCGGCGACCAACGTTCATACGGGCCGCCTGCGCATTTTCGCGAACGAGAAGATCACCGCTGACGTGGTGATGGCGTCCGCCGCACTGCCTTTCATGTTCCGCGCGGTCGAGATCGACGGCGTGCCGTATTGGGACGGCGGCTACATGGGCAATCCCGCGATCTTTCCCTTTTTGCAAGCGACCGACGCAGAAGACGTGCTGGTGGTGCAGATCAACCCGGTGTCGCGCACCACGACGCCGCGAACCTCCGGCGAGATCATCAACCGGCTGAATGAGATCACCTTCAACTCGGCGCTGATCTCTGAATTGCGCACCATGGATTTCGTCAATCAATTGATCGACGACGGCCGGTTGCCGCGCGGGACCGGCAAAGATCAATACCGCCGGCTCAACATTCACCGGATTGATCTTGGCGGTCTCGGCACGCGCCTTGCCGCCTCCAGCAAGATGAAGACCGACTACGACTTCTTCGAATTGCTCCACCGGGCCGGCATGCGCGCCGCCAAGAAATTCCTAGACAACCATTTCGACGATATTGGCCGCCGGAGCACGATCGACCTTGCCGCCGAATCCGGCGTGGAATGGGCATAGCCGCGAAAACGTATGTCGAGGCCCGCACGCTGATCGGATTGAGGGAGGCGCCGCTGCATCAATAATCGCAGGCGAGCGATCATGCGGCAGGCTCCGCACAAAAGCAAAACGGGGAGCCGAAGGCTCCCCGTTTGCATCAGATCCGGAACGATCAGTTCAGTTTTTCGATGGCCGCCGCGGCGCCCTGCCCGACGCCGACACACATGGTGGCCAGCGCGTACTTGCCGCCGCGCTTTTCGAGACCATGCACAGCCGTCAGCACCAAACGCGCACCGCTCATGCCGAGCGGATGACCGAGCGCAATCGCGCCGCCATGCGGGTTCACGAAATCAGCATCTTCCTTGACGCCGAGCTGGCGCAGCACCGCGATGCCCTGCGACGCGAACGCTTCGTTGAGTTCGATCAGATCGATGTCACCGATCTTGAGGCCAAGCTTCTCGAGCAGCTTGCGCACCGCCGGCACGGGGCCCATGCCCATCACACGCGGCGCGACACCAGCCGACGCATGACCGAGGAGCTTTGCGCGCGGCGTCAGGCCGTGTTTCTTCACGGCTTCTTCCGAGGCCAAGATCAGCGCAGCCGCACCGTCATTGACGCCCGAGGCGTTTCCGGCCGTCACCGTGCCGTCGGGACGCGTGACAGGCTTCAGCTTGGCAAGCTGCTCGAGTGTAGTTTCGGGACGCGGATGTTCGTCCTTGTCCACAATCACAGGACCGGCCTTGCCGCCGGCAACCGTTACCGGGGTAATTTCCTCGGTGAAGTAACCTGCGGCGATTGCCTTGCCCGCGCGCTGCTGCGAGCGGATTGCGAAAGCATCCTGATCGGCGCGTGAGATCTGGTAATCGGTCGCCACGTTCTCACCGGTTTCCGGCATGGAATCGACGCCGTACATCTTCTTCATCAACGGATTGACGAACCGCCAGCCAATGGTGGTGTCGTAGGTCTCCACCGCGCGCTGATAAGCCTCGTTGGCCTTGCCGGTGACAAACGGCGCACGTGTCATGGATTCGACACCGCCCGCGATGGCGAAATCGATCTCCCCTGCGCGGATCGCGCGCGCCATACCGCCGACCGCATCGAGACCCGACGCGCAGAGCCGGTTGACGGTCATGCCAGGCACTGTCTCCGGCAATCCGGCCAGCAACAGCGCCATGCGAGCGACGTTACGGTTGTCTTCGCCGGCCTGATTGGCACAGCCATAGGCGACTTCATCCAGCGCACCCCAGTCGGCCTTGGGATTGCGCTCCATCAGCGCCTTGATGGGCGCAGCGGCCAGATCGTCCGCACGCACCTTGGCCAGCGATCCGCCGAACCGGCCGATTGGCGTCCGCACCGCATCACAGATGTAAACATCACGCATGGTCGTTCTCCCTGAAGTTGGTCCGGACAAAGTCCTCGGCTGCCGCGAGTTTTAGGAAGCACGGCGCGGGGCGTCAAATGATCGATGCCGGGAACAGCCTGATTGCCCGGCAGAGCGGCCATGCACCGGCCGTCTCAAGGCGTGGAAAACGTCCCGTGCAATTCCACCATGCGAAAGAACTTTGCTAGTGTTCGCTCCATGACCATCCATTCCACGCCCCCCACACCGCTGAACGCCGAAACTGCCTCCCCGGAGGCCGCCGGACGCGTGACGCCGATGATGGAACAGTACCTTGAAATAAAGGCCGCCAACCCGGGCCTGCTGCTGTTCTACCGGATGGGCGATTTCTATGAACTCTTCTTCGAGGACGCCGAGACCGCCTCCCGCGCGCTAGGCATCACGCTGACCAAACGCGGCAAGCACATGGGCGAAGACATCCCGATGTGCGGCGTACCGGTGGAGCGCTCCGATGACTATCTGCACAGACTGATCGCACTGGGTCATCGCGTCGCGGTGTGCGAGCAGACCGAAAATCCTGCCGAAGCGCGCAAGCGCGGCAACAAGAGCGTGGTGCGGCGCGACGTGGTGCGGCTGGTGACGCCGGGCACCCTGACCGAAGACACACTGCTCGACGCCAAGACCAACAATTATCTGCTGGCGATTGCACGGACGCGCGGATCCTCGTCCGCCGGCGACCGCATCGGACTGGCGTGGATCGATGTTTCGACGGCGGAGTTCAGCGTCACCGAATGCAGCGCCGCCGAGCTTGGCGCGACGCTGGCGCGTATCAATCCCAATGAAGTGATCGTCACCGACGCGCTGTACTCCGATCCGGAATTGTCCGCGCTGTTTCGCACGCTGGCCGCCGTGACGCCGGTGACGCGCGATGTGTTCGACGCCGCCACCGCCGAGCGGCGGCTGTGCGACTATTTCGCCGTCGCGACCATGGACGGCTTCGGCGCGATGTCGCGCCTTGAGGCGACTGCGGCCGCAGCGGCGGTGACGTATGTGGACCGTACGCAGGTCGGCCAGCACCTGCCCCTGTCGCCACCGGCGCGCGAGGCAGCCGGCACGACGATGGCGATCGATCCCGCCACCCGCGCCAATCTCGAACTGACGCGGACGCTTGCGGGCGAGCGGCGCGGGTCGCTGTTAGATGCCATCGACTGCACAGTCACCGCAGCCGGCTCGCGGCTGCTCGCGCAGCGCCTCTCCGCGCCGCTGACTGACAGCACCACCATCTCGCATCGGCTCGACGCCGCTGCATTATTCGTGAACGACAGCGCCGCACGCGACGATCTGCGCGGCATTCTGCGCGCGGCGCCGGACATTTCGCGCGCACTGGCGCGGCTGTCCGTCGGACGCGGCGGGCCGCGTGATCTCGCCGCGCTACGCGACGGAATTCTGGCGGCCGACAAGGCCGTCGAGCGGTCGGCGCGGATCGAAAAACTTCCACGCGACATCACGCTTGCCATCGACGCACTGCGCCGCCCGTCCCGCGACCTCGCAAAGGAATTCGCGCGAGGCCTCGCCGACGAGCTACCGCTGTTCAAACGCGATGGCGGCTTCGTGCGTGCCGGCTATGAACCCGCGCTCGATGAAACGCGTAACCTGCGCGATGCCTCGCGGCTGGTGGTGGCCGCGATGCAGGCGCGCTACGCCGACGACACCGGCATCAAGGGCCTGAAGATCCGGCATAACAATGTGCTTGGCTACTTCGTCGAGGTCACCGCGCAGCACGGCGACAAGCTGATGGCTGCGCCGCTCAACGCGACCTTCATCCACCGTCAGACCCTCGCCGGACAGGTGCGTTTCACCACAGCCGAACTGGGCGAAGTCGAGGCCAAGATCGCCAATGCCGGCGACCGCGCCCTCGGGCTTGAACTCGAGATATTCGACAAGCTGTGCGCGATGGCGGTTGCGGCCGGTGACGACCTGCGCGCCGCGGCACACGCGTTTGCGCTTCTCGATGTGACGTCCGCGCTTGCAAAACTCGCGGTCGACGAGAATTATGCACGGCCTGTGGTCGACAACTCGCTGAAATTCTCCATCGAAGGCGGTCGCCATCCTGTCGTCGAACAGGCGCTCAAGCGCGATGGCCAGCCTTTCATCGCCAATGCCTGCGATCTGTCGCCAGGACCGTCACAATCCTCCGGACAGATCTGGCTTCTGACCGGCCCGAACATGGCGGGTAAATCGACTTTCCTGCGGCAGAATGCGCTGATCGCGCTGATGGCGCAGATCGGCAGCTTCGTGCCCGCCAAGCTTGCTCATATCGGCATCGTCGACCGGCTGTTCTCACGCGTCGGCGCCGCTGACGATCTGGCCCGCGGCCGCTCAACCTTCATGGTCGAGATGGTGGAAACCGCAGCGATCCTCAATCAGGCGGGCGAGCGGGCGCTGGTGATCCTGGACGAGATCGGCCGCGGCACCTCGACCTTCGACGGGCTCTCGATTGCGTGGGCCTCGATCGAACATTTGCATGAGAGCAATCGATGCCGCGCGCTGTTCGCCACGCACTATCATGAATTGACCGCCCTCTCGGCCAACCTGCCGCGATTGTTCAACGCCACAGTGCGCGTCAAGGAATGGCAGGGCGACGTGGTGTTCCTGCACGAGGTGCTGCCGGGATCGGCGGATCGTTCTTACGGCATTCAGGTCGCAAAGCTCGCCGGCCTGCCGGCTGCGGTGGTGGCGCGCGCGAAGTCCGTGCTCGCGAAACTGGAAGCACAGGACCGTGGCACCACGGCGCGTGCGCTGGCCGACGACCTGCCGCTGTTCGCAGTCCCGTCACGCGCGGCCGCCGAACCCCAGCCGCCGAGCGCCGCCGATCAGGTAGCCGAGGCTCTCAGCGCGCTACATCCCGACGAGATGTCGCCGCGCGAGGCGCTGGACGCACTCTATGCGTTGAAGGCGAAGTTGCCGAAGTAACGCACGTTAAATACGATTGAGCGACACCACGGTCTTCGGGCCGTTCTTGATGGTCTGGTAGACCACGCAGTAACGCTCGGTGAGTTTCAGAAGCTGATCGAGCTTGTCCTGCGGCGCGTCGGTGTCGACATCGAACCGTAGACGAATTTCCGCAAACCCGACCGGCGCTTCCTTGTCGACGCCGAGGGTGCCGCGAAAATCGAGATCGCCTTCAGCGGTGACTTTGCCGGACTTCAATGGCGCGTCAATGGCGGTCGCGACCGACTTCAGCGTCACACCGGCACACGCCACCAGCGCTTCGAGCAGCATGTCGCCCGAACAGAGTTCAAGCCCGGAGCCGCCGGTCGCCGGATGCAACCCCGCAATCGCGGCGGCCGCCTTGCCGGTCTCCACCTTGCAGGACAGGCCTTCGCTGTCGAGCGATCCCTTCGCCTTCAATGTGATGAACGCAGCCTTGGGATCGGATTTGTAGCGATCCTTGATCGGCGCCTGCATGGCGCGGAGTGCAGTTGAATCCATTGTCTCGTTCTCCGTTTCCATCGGCATCAACAACGCCGTATGCAGCTTATTCCGCTTTATATCCCCTCACCGACCGTCAGCGAAACGTCCGCGGGACGCATGGCTCGGTTGAGCGAGCGATCCAGCGACGCCAGCACCTGATGCTTGACCGTCTCGAAGGCAGATGAATTCCTGTCGCGCGGACGGGTGAGATCCACCCGGATCTCCTCGAACAGACGTCCCGGCAATGGCCGCATGACCATCACGCGGTCGGCCAGCACCACCGCCTCATCGACATCGTGGGTGACAAGAACGAGGGTCGGCCTGGTGTCGGCCCACAGATCGAGCAGATGATCCTGCAAATCGGCACGCGTGAAGGCGTCGAGCGCGGAGAACGGCTCGTCCAGCAACAGCACCTCCGGCGACGGCACCAGCGCCCGCGCGATGGCGACACGCTGCGCCTGCCCGCCCGACAATTCACGCGGCCAGGCATTGGCCTTATCGGCAAGGCCGACACGCGCCAGAGCACGCGCAATCCGCTGTTGCCGCTCCCCGGATGTCAGATGACCTAGGCCGAAGCCGATATTCTCGGCGACGCTGAGCCACGGCAGCAGCCGCGGCTCCTGAAAGATGATGCCGATCTTTTCGTGGGGCGCGGTGATCGAGATGGCATCGAGCGTGACCGACCCGGTCGTCGCGCGGTCGAGCCCAGATATGGCTCGCAGCAGGGTGGATTTCCCGCAGCCCGATCCGCCGATAATCGCGACGATCTCGCCTGGCTTGATGCGTGCGGAAAAATTCTCCAGCGCATGGACGCCGTTCGGATAAGTCTTGCCGACATGATCAAGAGCAAGCATCACGCGCCTCCTGCATGCGCGCTGAAGGAATCCTGCCAGCGCAGGAATGGCGCCGCCGCCAGCTGGATCAGCCAGTCCGTGGTCTTGCCAAGGACTGCGAACACGATGATGGCAGCGACGATCTGCGCGGGTTTGCCGAGTTGCTGGCCGTCCGTGAGCAGATAGCCGAGGCCCTCCGACGCGCCCATGAATTCAGCGGCCACCACGAACATCCAGCCAAGACCGAGACCGGAGCGCAGCGATACGATGTAAGCCGGCAGCACTGCGGGCAGCATGATGCGCCGGATCATCGCAAAGCCGCTGAGGCGGAAAATGCGGCCGACCTCGACGATCTTGCGGTCCACGGCAAGGATTGCGCCCATCACGCCGAGATAGATCGGAAAGAAAACGCCGACCGCGATCAGCGCCACCTTGGAGGTTTCGAAAATCCCGAGCCACAGGATAAACAGCGGTACCCAGGCAATCGACGGGATCGCGCGCAAGGCCTGAAAGGTCGGATCGAGCAGACGCCGCGCCAGCGTCCAGTAGCCGCAGATCGCGCCAAGAATTGTTCCTGCCGCGATGCCGAGACCGAAACCTGCACCGACGCGGCTCAGTGTCGCGATAATGTGCCGGCTCAATTCGCCGCTGGCAGAGAGTTCAACCAGCGTCTGCCAGATGCGGCTTGGCGGAGGCACCAGCCGACCGTTGGAATAACCGAACCGCACGGCAAGCTCCCACGCCAGCGCAAGGCCGAGCGGCAGCAGCAAGCCAATTGCAGGACGCGCAACGCGGCGCAGGCGGCCGGCCGGGCGCGATCCCGCCTCCTTCGCGATGACGTCCGGCGCAGGCGTATCGAGTGTCATGGTCATAGCAGAAACCGCTTATCACAACCGATTGCAAGAGTACTCAGCGCGAAGGCCCGCAGGCTTGCGGCATGCGGGCCTGTTAACGTGCCATCCGCGGCCTCGTCAGTTCGTCGGCAGCGGGACCTGATCGTCAATCAGCGCATCCACCGTCGCCTTCACGTCGACGCCCGGCTGGATCACGCCGGCCTGCTGAAGGGCAAGACCCGCGGCCAGAATGGACTCGCGCTGCGGCGCGCCGATCCGGTTATGCGTCAGCTCGGTGCGTTCCTTGAGCTGCTTGTCGACCACAGTTTCCGGCAGCTTGGTGACGGCGATGAAGCCCTTTTTCAGTTCATCGTAATTGGCCAGCGAATACTTGCGCGCCTCCTCATAGACTGCGAGCACGCGCTGAACGATCTTCGGATTGTCCTTCAGGAACTGTTCGCGGACATTGAGAATGCCCCAGGTATTGGCCTCGGGCTTGCGGAAGAACAGCTTTGCGCCGTCCTCGATTTCAGCCTGCGCCATCATCGGATCGAGCCCCGCCCACGCATCGACGTCGCCGCGGATCAGCGCGGCCTTGCCGTCGGCGTGCTGCAGCAGAACAGGTGTAATGTCCTTGTCGGTCAGGCCGGCGTCGAGCAGCGCCCGCACAAGGAAAATGTGCGGATCGGTGCCGCGCGTCACCGCAACGCGCTTGCCTTTCAGATCGGCGACCTTCGCAATCCTGGAGTCCTTGGCCGTTACCAGCGCGGTCCATTCCGGACGCGAATAGACATAGACCGATTTGATCGGATTGCCGTTGATCTTCGCGACCAAGGCGGCCGAACCGGCCGTCGAACCGAAATCGATCGAACCGGCATTGAGGAATTCGAGCGCCTTGTTGGAGCCCGCTGACTGCACCCAGACGATCTTGATCCCGTCCTTCTCGAATTCCTTTTCGAGCAGACCCTTCTCTTTCAGGATGATCGACACCGGATTGTAGGTCGCCCAGTCGATCGCGATCTGCTTTGGCGCATCGGCTGCAAGGGCTGCAACCGGGGCGAACAGAGCGCCTGCCATCAAGGCAGCAACAGCGCGTCGGGTTGGTCGGAACATCGTCGTCTCCATCTGGATCGATTGGCGGGTGATTTGGGACTGCCGGTGCATACGACCGCTTGCCCAATACGAAAAAATCATGATATTTTTCAATAAGTTAAACGACAACGTCAACGAGAAAATAACTCCGTAAATGCAACCCGCAGGAGAACTGCCTTCCCCCAAAGGGAGGAAAATCAGAACGGACGGCTCGTCTTGCCGCAATCCGCTGGTGACACCGTTGCCGCCGTCCGTTATCCGAATGGAATGGACAGCGTGACGGCCCCCCTCCCGGACGACGACGTGATATTCGACAGCGCACGCATCGCAGGCGAAATCGACGCGCTCGCGCAGCAACACGCCGGAAAAGACGACCTGCTTCGGGCAGCCATTACGCAACTGCTGAAAAGCGAGTTCGCGCAGGCCCGCGAGGTCGCGCAGACAGAACTGCTAAAGGATCGACACGGGCGGCGATGTGCTGAGCGGCTTTGCTTCGTTCAGGACGAGATCATCCGCATTCTTTTCAACGCCGCGACCAGACATCTTTATCATTCGCCGACACCGTCAGACTCCGAACGCATGGCCGTCATCGCCACCGGCGGTTATGGCCGCGGCCTGATGGCGCCTGAGTCCGACATCGACCTCCTGTTCATCCTTCCCTACAAGCAGACCGCCTGGGGCGAGCAGGTCGCGGAAGCGATCCTTTACTGCCTGTGGGACATGGGACTGAAGGTCGGTCACGCCACCCGCTCCATCGACGAATCGATCCGGCAGGCGCGGGGCGACATGACGATCCGCACCTCGGTGCTGGAAACGAGATTCCTCACCGGCGACACAGCGCTCTACGACGAACTCGTCACCCGTTTCGACAAGGAAGTCGTACAGGGGACGGCGACTGAATTCGTCGCCGCGAAACTTGCGGAACGTGAAGAGCGGCACCGGCGCGCAGGCCAGTCACGTTATCTGGTTGAGCCCAACGTCAAGGACGGCAAGGGCGGTCTGCGCGATCTGCACACGCTGTTCTGGATCGCTAAATACGTCTACCGCGTCAGCAATACCGAAGATCTCGTCCAACGTGGCGTGTTCGATCCGCAGGAATACCGCACGTTCCGCCGCTGCGAGGACTTTCTCTGGTCGGTCCGCTGCAACATGCATTTCTTCACCGGCCGTCCTGAAGAGCGGCTGTCGTTCGAGATGCAGCGCGAGATCGCGCAGCGGCTCGGCTACACCTCGCATCCCGGCATGCAGGACGTCGAGCGCTTCATGAAGCATTACTTCCTGATCGCCAAGGAAGTCGGCGATCTCACCGCGATCCTGTGCGCCAAGCTGGAAGATCAGGAAGCCAAGCCCGCGCCGGTGCTGAGCCGGATGATGGCCAGGCTTCGGCCCGGCCGCAAACGCGGCCGCGTTCCGGGCGGCGAAGATTTCGTCATCGACAACAACCGCATCAATCTTGCCGCGCCCGACGTGTTCAAGACCGATCCGGTCAACCTGATCCGCATTTTCCGGCTCGCACAGAAAAACAATCTGGCGTTTCACCCCGACGCCATGCGCGCGGCAACGCGCTCGCTCGGGTTGATCACGCCGAAGCTGCGTGAGAATCCCGAAGCCAACAAACTGTTCATGGAAATTCTGACGTCGAACGACGCGGAAACGGTGCTGCGGCGGATGAACGAGGCCGGCGTGCTCGGCCGCTTCATCCGAGCGTTCGGCCGGATCGTGTCGATGATGCAGTTCAACATGTATCATCACTACACGGTCGATGAGCATTTGCTGCGCTGTATCGGCATCCTTCAGGACATCGAGCGCGGCGGGAACGATGAATTCGTGGTCGCCAGCGACCTGATGCGGAAAATCCATCCCGAGCATCGCGCCGTGATCTACATGGCGGTGTTCCTGCACGACATCGCCAAAGGCCGTCCCGAGGATCACTCCATCGCGGGCGCCAAGGTCGCGCGGCGGCTTTGCCCGCGCTTTGGATTCAATGCAGCCGACACCGAGCTGATCGCCTGGCTGATCGAGGAACACCTCACCATGTCCACGGTGGCGCAATCGCGCGACCTGTCGGACCGCAAGACCATCGAGAACTTCGCAGCGGTCGTTCAATCAGTCGAGCAGATGAAGCTGCTGACCATCCTGACCACGGCCGACATTCGCGGCGTCGGCCCCGGCGTCTGGAACGGCTGGAAAGCGCAGCTCATCCGCACGCTGTATTATGAAACCGAACCGGTGCTGACCGGCGGCTTCTCCGAGGTCAATCGGGCCCAGCGCATCGACGCGGCGCAGGCGGAATTCCGTGCAACCTTCACCGAATGGCCTACCGCCGAACTCGAGGCCTATATCTCACGGCACTATCCTGCCTACTGGCTGAAGGTGGAACTGCCACGCAAAATTCGCCACGCGCGCTTCGTCAAGGCCAGCGAGGCCGGCGGCCACAAGCTCGCGGTCAATGTCGGCTTCGATGAGGGACGCGGCGTTACCGAACTGACGATCATGGCGCCCGATCATCCCTGGCTGCTGTCGATCATCGCGGGCGCCTGTGCCTCCGCCGGCGCCAACATCGTCGACGCGCAGATCTACACCACCACCGACGGCATCGCGCTCGATACCATCGCGATTACCCGCGAATACGATCGCGACGATGACGAAGGACGGCGCGCAACCCGCATCGGCGACACCATCGAACAGGTACTGGAGGGCAAGCTGCGCCTGCCCGACATGATGGCGCGCCGCACAGCGTCCAAGACCCGGCTCAAGCCATTCAGCGTCGAGCCGGAAGTCAGCATCAACAATCAGTGGTCGGATCGCTACACCGTGATCGAGGTGTCCGGGCTCGATCGTCCGGGTCTGCTGTTCCAGCTCACCACCGCGATCTCCAAACTCAATCTCAACATCGCATCGGCCCATGTCGCCACCTTCGGCGAGCGCGCACGCGACGTGTTCTATGTCACGGACCTGCTCGGCGCGCAGATTACTGCGCCGACGCGACAGGCCGCCATCAAGCGCGCCCTGATCCATCTGCTCGCCAATGGCGACGCGGCGGAAAAACCCGCCGCTTAACTGCGTGCTCGCTTGCCGAGCGCCGCGCCTTCATGGGCGAGCAGCCATTCCTTGCGCGCGAGCCCGCCGCCATAGCCGGTCAGCGAGCCATCGGCGCCGATCAGCCGGTGACACGGCACGACGACGCTGACCGGATTTGAGCCGTTGGCGAGACCGACCGCGCGGGCGGCGTTGGGGACGTTCAAGCGAACGGCGAATGCACCATAACTCGATGTTTTCCCCGCACGGATTTTTTGCAGCTCCTTCCAAACCTTGCGCTGGAATGGCGTGCCGTTGGTTTTCCATTTGATCTTTTTCAGCTCGCCAAGGTCTCCAGCAAAATAGCTTGTCAGTGCCGCCGTGATGCTTTTGGGAGCCGGTGCTTTCTCCAAGGCATAGTCGCCGTAATGCCGCCGCAGCAGGCGATGCAGCCGTGTCTCGTAATCACTCCAGTCGAGTGCGCGCAGGAAGCCCTGATCGTCGGTGACGAGCAAAGCGGTGCCGATCGGCGTCTCAAGCCGATCGAGGTGGAATCGCTGAGGTTGTTTTGCGGTCATGTCCGGCGTCCGTCATCACGCGTTTCGGCCATCCTGGCCGCAGTGACGCGGGAAGTCTTTCCGTTTTCCGACAACGTCGAGGTCTCGGCAATCGCCGCGCTTGCTGCTAGGTTCCACTCGTACAGGGGGAATTGCCATGAATTTGATTGCCAATGTTCTCGTCGCACTGGTCGCGGCGTTGCACATCTATTTCCTGGTGCTGGAGATGTTTCTCTGGACCAAGCCGAAGGGCCTCGCGACATTCGGCAACACGATCGAGAAGGCGCAAGCCTCCGCGGTGCTCGCCGCCAATCAGGGACTTTATAACGGCTTCCTGGCTGCCGGTCTGATATGGGGTCTGCTCCACCCAAACCTGGCGTTCGGCTTCCAGATCAAGGTGTTCTTCATGCTGTGCGTGATCGTGGCCGGGCTTTACGGCGGCTATTCGGTCAGCAAGCGGATCATCATGGTGCAGGCGCTTCCCGCTGCGGTCGCGCTTGTCCTGCTCTGGTTGGCGCGCGCCGCGGCCTGAGCCGGGACGTAGCTCGCATCACTCGGGGATTTCGCCGAAGGTTTTGCCGACCTGCATCGGGGCGGTGCGGATCAGCCGCGAGTCCTCGACCGCAGCCTGACGATGCTTCACCGCTTCGCGGTAAGCCGGGTCGCGGATCATTTCCACGAATGCGGCGACGCTCGGATACTCGGCGATGAAGCAGTGATCCCATCGCTCCGACGAAGGACCGATCAACATCAGTTCGAACTTGCCCTGCCAGACGATCCGGCCGCCGAGCCGCATGAACACCGGCCCACTCTCGCGGCCGTAACTGGCATAGGCTTCCGCACCGGTCGCCTTGCGCCCGTCGGGATATTTCGCCTGCGCATGCAGCCGCACCAGATTCAGCATGTGGATCGGGCCGGGACGATCATTCTCACGAAACGCCGCAAACACGTCCTTGGTGGGGTCGATATGGCCGGTCATCGTCGGTACCTTTATGCATGAAATTTTCCGACAGACTCTGTCGATCCGACAAGCCAGGTCAAGGCAACTCCGGACCGGCATTTCTGCCATGCCCGCGACGGAACATCTAATCCCTCGTTAACCTTTGCGTAACGCGCCTTTAAACCGCCATCGCTAGCCTGCACGCCTCATGTAACCGGTATACCGGCACGGGTTTGAATGGCGTTGGGACGTAAAAAGCAGAGCGGTCGCAAGGAGCCGAAGTTCGACGGTGCCGCGTCGCTCGATAGCGTCCGCCTCAATCCGCGCGACCGCATCGGCGGGCGGGATGACGACGACGCTCCGCCAAAGCGCCGTGCAGCCAAAAGCCTCCTCCTCGACGACGACGAAGACGACATGCCGCGCGAGCGTTTGCGCAAGACCCGCGCTGCCGAGCGGAAAGAAAGCAAGTCCAGGGCACGTGGCCGCTCGCGGTCCGGCCTCGGCCGTCTTGTTTATTGGGGTGCCGTACTAGGTCTATGGGCAATCATCGCCGGCGCTGGTGTCATCATCTGGGTCGGCGCGCATCTGCCTGCGATCCAGTCGCTGGAGATTCCCAAGCGGCCGCCCACCATCCAGATCACCGGCCTGGATGGCAGCGTGATCGCCACCCGCGGCGAAATGCCGGGGGCCAATGTCTCGTTGAAGGATCTGCCGCCTTATCTGCCGAAGGCGTTCATTGCCATCGAAGACCGCCGTTTCTATTCGCATCTCGGTATCGATCCGACTGGAATCATCCGCGCCGCCGTCACCAATCTTCTGCATCGCGGCGTGTCGCAGGGCGGCTCGACCTTGAGTCAGCAACTCGCCAAGAACCTGTTCCTGACCCAGGAGCGAACCATGCAGCGCAAGCTGCAGGAGGTCGAACTCGCGCTGTGGCTGGAGCGGAAGTACTCGAAGAACGAAATTCTCGAGCTCTATCTCAATCGGGTCTATTTCGGCTCCGGCGCTTATGGTGTCGAAGCGGCGGCACAGAAGTATTTCGGCAAATCCGCGAAGAACGTTTCGCTGTCGGAAGCCGCGATGCTGGCCGGTCTCGTCAAGTCGCCGTCGCGGCTGGCGCCCAACCGCAACCCGGACGGCGCAGAGAAGCGCGCGCAGATCGTGCTCAGCGCGATGGCCGATACCAATTTCATCACCGAGGCACAGGCCAAGGCGGCGATCGAGAAACCATCTTACGCGGTTAAGCCGGTAGGTGCCGGAACCATCAACTATGTCGCCGACTGGATCGGCGAAGTGCTCGACGATCTTGTCGGCCAGATCGACCAGAACATCGTGGTGGAAACATCGATCGATCCGAAGCTGCAAAGCGTCGCGGAAGCCGCGATCATCGACGAACTTGCCACCAAGAGCGTGAAGTTCAATGTCAGCCAGGGCGCGCTGGTGGCGATGACGCCGAGCGGCGCGGTGCGGGCCATGGTCGGCGGGCGCAACTACGCCGAAAGCCAGTTCAACCGCGCAGTGACCGCAAAACGCCAGCCAGGCTCGGCCTTCAAGCCGTTCGTCTATCTCACCGCCGTCGAGGGCGGCATGACACCTGACACGGTGCGCCAGGATGCGCCGCTCGACGTCAAGGGCTGGCGGCCGGAGAACTACAGCCGCGAGTATTTCGGCCCGGTGACGCTGACCCAGGCGCTGTCGATGTCCCTGAACACCGTTGCTGTCCGGCTCGGGCTCGAAGTCGGCCCGGCCAATGTGGTGCGCACCGCACATCGTCTCGGTATCGCATCAAAGCTCGAGCCCAACGCGACGATCTCGCTCGGCACGTCGGAGGTTTCGCTCAACGAGTTGGTGGGCGCTTACGCTCCGTTCGCCAATGGCGGATTCAGCGCCTCGCCGCATGTGGTCAACCGAATCCGCACCCCCGAGGGCAAGGTGCTCTATGCACGCCGCAACGATGCTCCGACACGGGTGATCGATGCCAACGCGGTGGGCATGATGAATGTCATGATGCACGAGACGCTGGTCACCGGCACGGCAAAGAAGGCAGACATTCCGGGCTGGTCGGCTGCGGGCAAGACCGGCACCAGCCAGGATTTCCGGGACGCCTGGTTCATCGGCTATACCGCCAACCTCGTCACCGGCATCTGGCTCGGCAACGACGACAACTCGCCGACCAGAAAAGCAACCGGCGGCGGATTGCCTGTCGAGGTCTGGACCCGCTTTATGAGGGCCGCGCACCAGAACGTCGCGCCTGCTCCGCTGCCAGGCTCAACGCAGTCACCGGGCGGCTTCCTCTCGAATCTGTTTCCCGGAAATTCGCGGGCGCCTGCGCGCGAGCCCTACCCCGCGCAACCCTATCCGCAGTCGTCGAACAATCAGGATTATCCGAATGCGCCTGCGGCATATCCGCCGCAGCAACAAACCCGTCCACCGGTCACGCAGACATCTGCGCGTCCGGAAGCGGCAGCGGGTCTCGATGGCTGGCTGATCGATCGGGTCTTCGGCGGACGGCGCTGATCGCGTAAACTGAAGTGTGATTCAGCTTTACTGAATCACACGCGCGTCTCATCTGCGAAATCAGATGCTATTCTTCGATGCCGTAGCGATGCAGATCGTTGCCGTGGGTGTCGAGCCATCGCTTGGCGCGTTCGGTCGCCGGACAAATCTTTGCCACGACCTTCCAGAACCGCGGCGAGTGGTTCATCTCGACGAGATGCGCAACTTCATGTGCCGCAAGGTAATCCAGCACATAAGGCGGCGCGAGAATAAGCCGCCACGAGAACGACAGCGCGCCTGCAGAGGTGCATGATCCCCAACGACTCGACTGATCGCGGATTGTGATCCGCTTCACCTTGACACCAAGCTCCTCGGCATAGCGATGCGAAGCTTCTGTCAGTGCGCGTCGGGCTTCGCGCTTGAGAAAATCGTGGACGCGGCGATCAATGAATTCAGAATCACCTGCGACGCACAGAATTTTGTCGCCGCTGTCGCGCATTTCGGGCCATACGGTTCCACGCACGCCGGCGCGATGCACGATTCGATGCGGAACACCGCGCAACGGCACCGAGGTGCCGGGTGAGAATGGCGCAGCTTTCGGCAAACCACCGAGACGTGCCGCGATCCAGGCGCCGTGACGCTGCGCGAAGTCCTTGGCTTCATACAGATTTCCGCGCGGAGGCATGGTGAGAATGGCTTCGCGTCGGCTCGGATGAATGCGCAGTGTGTATCGGCGCGCGCGGCGATGTCGCCTGAGCTGAATCGTATAAGTCGATGAGCCAATTTTGACCGCGAGCGTGCGCGGTTCGGTCGGGCGGCGATAAAGAAGAGCGCGAAAGGCCATGTCAGCAGGTCCGGACAGCAGGAATTCGCCGGGATTCTGCCATATCCGCCGCCAGTGAAATTCATCGGCGCAAAAACAAATCATTTGCCCAATATATCGTAGTTTTATGGAGTTAGCCTCCTACATCCGGGGGGATGAAACATGAAATGATGATTCATTCCTAAGCGAAAACCGGAGCCGGAAACGGCACGCGAAATTCACTCCTCTGCCGCAATTGGAGAGGGCCAAAACGGATGCGAATCCAAATAGTTACGGATATTGCCGCAGATCCGGGAACGCAAAGTCCCGGAATCCCCCATAAAACGGGCTTTTTCGACCCCAAACGCCCGAAAAAGTCTATTCGGCGGCCGCCAGCGCCAGCTTGGTATGGGCCGCCGAACGCATGAAATCGGAGATTCGAGGCACGATTTCCGACTTGAAGCGGGAGCCGTTGAAGACGCCGTAATGGCCGACGCCTTTCTGGACATAATGTACCCGCCGCGCATCCGGAATCGAACTGCAAAGCCCGTGGGTTGCTTCAGTCTGCCCCAAACCGGAGATGTCGTCGTTCTCGCCCTCGACCGTCATGAGCGCGACGCGCTGAATCTTCGACGGATCGACCGGCTTGCCGCGATGCTTCATCTCGCCCTTCGGCAAAGCGTGTTTCACGAACACCAGATCGACCGTCTGCAAATAGAATTCGGCGGTGAGATCCATCACCGCCAGATACTCGTCATAGAATTCGACATGCTTGTCGACGAGGTCACCGTCGCCTTTGACGAGATTGCTGAACAGCCGCTTGTGCGCATCGACATGGCGGTCGAGGTTCATGCTCACAAAGCCGGTGAGCTGAAGAAAGCCCGGATAAACGTCGCGCATGAATCCCGGCTGCGGGAACGGCACCTTGGTAATGACGTTGTTGCGGAACCATTCAATGCCCTTTTGCTCGGCGAGATCATTAACGCCGGTCGGATTGCGGCGTGTGTCGATCGGCCCGCCCATCAGCGTCATTGAGGTCGGGAAGTAGGGATCTTTCTCGGCTTCCATGATGGACACCGCAGCCAATACAGGCACGGATGGCTGGCACACGGCGACAACGTGCACGTCGCCCTTCAGCGCGTGGATCATCTCGATGACATAGTCGACATAGTCGTCGAGATCGAAACGGCCCTGTGCCACCGGCACCATGCGCGCGTCAGCCCAGTCGGTGATGTAGACGTCATGTCCCGGCAGGAAGGCTTCGACCGTCCCGCGCAACAGCGTCGCGTAATGTCCCGACATCGGCGCCACGATCAGCACGCGCGGATGCGGTGAACGCAGCGGCTGGGTGAGCTTGCGCTCGAAATGCAGCAGCCGGCAGAACGGCTTTTCCCACACCGTTTTGATCTCGACCGGAACCCGCATGCCGTTAACTTCGGTATCGTGCAGACCCCATTCGGGCTTGCCGTAACGGCGGGTGGTGCGCTCGAACAGCTCGCAGCCGGCGGCGATGGATCTTCCGAACTCGGTGCTGGACAATGGATTGAAGGGGTTCTCGAACCACAGCTTCATCATGTCGGTCATCGCCCGCGCCGGATTGAGCGAGGCCTGACCCATCTCGTACATCCAGTACATGGGCGTGGTCAGCGCAGGGCTGACCTCGGACGGCAAGCTAGGCGGCCTGCCAAATTCGCCTATCGGCATAATGATTCCTCGATCCTAGTGTCCCGTATCCGACGTTCGCCCTCACTCTGCAGCACCTTCCGAACGAACGTCGGATACGAAAGGACACTAGCGTTGTGATTCTAGTGATCCTTTGGTTCTGACATTCGTAAAAGGTGTCGGCCGGGAAATGATACGAATGTCAGAACCGGATCACTAGTTTCGCGGCGCAACATACTGTCGGGCCTGCGACAAAGCGTCAATCCGCCCATTTTACAGATCAGATGATTAATTAACAGGCGGAGGCCGCCAGCGGTGGTTATTCACCGCTCTGGACCAGGGAACCGTTCTTTCGGGCGCTTTTCAGCAACAGCAAGAAGGCAACAGTCGATATGGCGAATAGAGCCACATTGATCGCCAGCGCCTCGATCATCAGATCGGCCCGAAAGACATGGTCGATCAGCAGCGCCCGCATGCCCTCAAAAACGTAGGTCGGCGGCAGCATCCACGCCACCACCTGAAGCCAGTCCGGCAGGACCGAGACCGGGTAGTACACGCATGACAGCGGCAGCAGCGCGAACATCAGCGTCCACGCCAGACCCTCTGCGCCCATGCCATTGCGCAGCACCAGCCCCGACGAGATCAGACCGAACGACCAGCTCGTGAAGATCAGGTTGCAGAAGAATGCCACCAGGGCGAAGCCAAATCCGAACAGGTTGAACCCGAAGAAAGCGATGGCAAGTATCGTCATCGGAATGACTCCGACAGCCAGCCGCACCACGCTCATCACCATCAGCGAGATCAGATACTCGCTGACCTTGAGTGGACTCATCAGCAGATTACCGAGATTCTTGGACCACATCTCTTCGAGGAACGACATCGAGAAGCCGAGCTGTCCGCGAAACAGAATATCCCACAGGATCACCGCGCCGATGAAAGTGCCACCGGCCTTGGCAAAGAAGCCTGCGTTCTGCGAGATATAAGCTTGCGAAAAGCCCCACGTGATCAATTGCAACACCGGCCAGTAAATAAGTTCGAGCAGCCGTGGCCATGACGACGTGAGAAGATACCAGTGACGCAGGATCATCGCGCCGATGCGATGCGGAGCGATCATCTTCGGATTGCCGCGGCGAAGCTCCATGCTGCTCATGACGCAGCCTGCTGCACGCGGCCGCGCGCCACATCGAGAAACACTTCTTCCAGCGTCGTGCGGTTGTAGCGCGCCAAAATGGCGGACGGACTGTCATCGTCTTCGATACGCCCGCGCTTCATGATGATAACCCGGTCGCACAGCCGCTCGACCTCAAGCATGTTGTGCGACGCCAGCAGGATCGTCGCTCCACGCTCCTTGCGGTAGGTTTCAAGATGGCTCCGGATCCAGTCTGCGGTGTCCGGATCGAGCGACGCGGTCGGCTCGTCCAGCAGCAGAAGTTCCGGCTCGTTGATCAGGGCCTTCGCCAGCGCCACGCGTGTCTTCTGGCCTGCGGAAAGCTTTCCGCTCGGGCGATCGAGAAATTCGCCGAGATCGAGATCGGCGGCGAGCGAAAGGATCCGGTCCTTCAGATGCGTCACGCCGTAAAGCCGGCCGAATACGGTGAGATTCTGCCGCACGGTGAGGCGGCCAGGCATATCGACGTACGGACTCTCGAAATTCATCCGGCCGAGAACCTCGGCGCTTTGCTCGGGCATGGCGCAACCGAGCACGCTGACGCGGCCCGAGGTCGGCGACACCAGCCCCATGATCATCGAAATGGTCGTGGTCTTGCCGGCGCCGTTGCCGCCGAGCAGCCCCGTCACAGAACCGCGCGGAATCGTGAAGGTGATGTCATCGACGGCGCGGGTGGTCTTATAGACCTTTACCAGCCGCTCAAGCTCGATCGCCGCGTCGGGCGATGCCGGACCGGAATGCGACGTGGCACGGGAAGGCGAGAGCTGCACGGTCATATCATGCGTTCATTGAGCCAACAGGGCGCTATCCGCAAGAGCCGGATACGCAGGGCCGGTTTGTGATCGGCGTCGCCGGACGCTAAAGATACGATATGAGCGACATCGCGACCTCCGATTTCCGCCACCCGCGCCGTTATGTGCGTCTCGACACCATCCTTCGGCTGCGCTGGCTGGCTGCGCTCGGGCAGTTGGCGACGATTTTCATCGTCTCGGAGGGGCTTGATTTCGAGGTCCCGGTAATCCCATGCGTGGTCATCATCGGGCTGTCGTCGCTTCTTAATCTGGCGCTGCAGATACGGTTTAACCCGGTCCACCGCCTGGCGCCCCGTTATGCCGCCGCCCTCCTCGCGATCAACATCGCCGAGCTAGCCGCTCTGCTGTTCCTGACGGGAGGTCTGCAAAATCCGTTTTCATTTCTTTTCCTCGCGCCGGTGCTGATCTCGGCAACCGCACTGCCGACACGAATCACGATCGCGCTTGGCGTCTTTGCAGCCGCCTGCGCCACAGCGCTGGGGTTCTTCCATCTGCCGCTGCCGTGGAACGGCGAAGAGCCTCTCGTGCTGCCGCGCACCTACATGATCGCCGTCTGGATCTCTATCGTGCTGGCGATCGGTGTCACCAGCCTCTACGCATTTCAGGTTACGGAGGAAGCCCGTAAGCTCTCCGACGCGCTGGCCGCCACCGAACTCGTGCTGACGCGGGAGCAGCATCTGACGCAGATCGATGGCCTCGCCGCCGCCGCCGCGCATGAACTGGGAACGCCGCTCTCCACCATCTTCCTGATTTCACGTGAGCTGGAGCAAGCGATTCAGACCAAAGGTCTCGACGAGCACGCCCGCGGCGACCTGAAGACGCTGCGCGAACAGGCGCAGCGCTGCCGCGAAATTCTCGCCAAGATCACGCAACTGTCGTCGCAGGGCGCGCCGTTCGACCGCATGCCGCTGTCAACGCTGATCGAGGAGACGGTCGCCCCGCATCGCGACTTCGGCATCGCCATCAAGGTGCGTATCGCGCTGGCGCAGGACGCCGAACCTGTCGGCATGCGCAATCCTGCGATCCTGTACGGCGTCGGCAACATTCTGGAGAACGCCGTCGATTTCGCGCGCGAGCGTGTCGAGGTGAATGCATGGTGGAATGCGCAGACGGTTGAGATCGTCATATCCGACGACGGGCCGGGAATTCCACCGGACATTCTCAAGCGGATCGGCGAACCCTACCTGACGCGGCGGCGCGCCGGTGACACGGGAGGCGAGCGAAACGGACTTGGGCTTGGCGTTTTCATCGCCCGTACCCTGCTGGAGCGGACCGGCGCGCGGGTGTCTTTCACCAACCGGACCTTCCCCGCTCATGGCGCGATTGTCACAATCGTCTGGCCACGCAGCAGCTTCGAAACCGAGGAAGTTCCATCGGCGACGCTATCTTAACCAAACGGCCCACGCCGTTTTGAGTTGGCAAAGCTGCATCGGCCTTGGCATCGCCCGATTGACGCGCCATATCTAAAAGACACATCATAAGACACCTCAGGAGGCGCAAAACCGTGACCGCAACTGCCGATTTGACCGAAATTGCCGACCGTTCCTTGCTGATTGTCGAGGATGACAAGGCGTTTCTCGAGCGGCTGGCGCGGGCAATGGAGACTCGCGGCTTCGCTGTGAGCACCTGCGACAATGTGTCCGACGGCCTCCATCACATCGACCAGACACCGCCCGCTTTCGCAGTGGTCGATCTGCGGCTCGGCGATGGCAATGGTCTCGATGTGGTGTCGGCGCTGAAGCGGCAGCGACCTGATGCACGCGCCATCGTGCTGACCGGCTACGGAAATATCGCGACCGCTGTCACCGCGGTGAAGATGGGCGCGGTCGACTATCTCTCGAAGCCGGCCGATGCCGACGACGTGGTCGCCGCCCTGCTCGCAAGCGGCAACGACAAGTCGCAGCTTCCGCAGAATCCGATGTCGGCGGACCGCGTCCGCTGGGAACACATCCAGCGCATCTATGAGATGTGCAATCGCAACGTTTCGGAAACCGCGCGCCGCCTGAACATGCATCGCCGGACCCTGCAGCGCATCCTGGCCAAGCGCGCCCCGCGCTGAGCGGCTGTTCCGGCGGGGAACCTTTGTGTGCGGCACTGCGTTATCGACGCAGGACTGTCACAGGGAGCGGCCCCGCCGTGGAGCAGATGCGAAAAGCGCGACATATGGAAATCTCGTCCCGTCTCGAAGCCACCAAACAGTTTGGTCTGGTTGAGGATTACCGGATCGACTGGCCTCAGGCTTCGAAATTGCGCGCGCCTCGTGTCACGATCCGCCGGCGTGAAGCCTATCCTGTTCAGCTCACGCGCAACTATGTCACAACTCTGCTTGAGCCTCTCGTTCCTTCCCGCGAAATCGTGGTGATGTAAGTTCTCAATCAAGAGGCGAACTGTCATGGCCGCCGCCATCTGGGACATGATCCGCGAAGCCACACGAACGTCACACAGCCGCCTCGACATCGCTCTGTCCCGGCTCGATATCGCAATTCCTCTATATTATGAGGCCTTTCTGCGGAGTCAGGCCGAGGCGCTGTTTCCGATCGAAGCCGCGTTGGAAGCAGGCGGAATCGAAGAGCTTATTCCGGACTGGACGCTGCGCGTGCGCACGCCCGCGCTTGAACGCGATCTCGCAACATTGGGCATCGTCATCAAGCCGCTGCCGGCGCCCGCTTTCAAAACCGCTGCGGAAATGCTTGGGGCAGTCTACGTGCTTGAAGCATCCCGGATGGGCGAACGGGTGATGCTGGCGCGTCTGGCGGAAAACCCCGACTCCGACACCATGAACGCGACGGCGTATCTGCGCCATGGCTTCGGCAAGCGGTTCTGGCCGAGCTTTCTCACACTGCTGGAAAATCATCCCGCCGCGCTGGCCGATCCGGCTGGCGTCGTGCGCGGGGCGGAGATTGCCTTTGCAATGTTTGAGGATGCGCTGACCCCGGTGACGAGCGTCGCTACGACCTCATTCACACAAGCCAACCTCTAATCGTTCGCATGCCCCTGCGGATCGACGAGTCGGCTGATGCGCTGCGCCGCCAGCAATCCAAAACCCACGATCATCGATTTACGTGTCGCAGCAGGTAGCCGGTGTTCGGGCGCATCGCAGTGCAGATGCGCGCCGTAAGCGTCGGCGACAATCAAACCCGTATCTGCCGGAAACAGCTCGCACGGCATCTCCCGGGTGAAGGCAAAGAACAGCCGGTCGCAATGCATCCGGTAGTCCTGCCATTTTTGATCGGCGCGCAAATCCTCCACCGATGATTTGATCTCGACAATCCAGATGTCGCCGCGCGCGTTCATCGCCACCAGATCGGCGCGACGGCCCGACGGCAGGGTCAATTCGCTGACACAGGAAAATCCCAACGATTTCAGAAACCTGGACGTACCGCGCGCAATCGCGAGCGCTGTGTCGGACTGGCGGCGATCCGGCGGCAAACCCGGTTCGATATGGCGAAATGGTGAATGCATGATTCCGGCAAGCGTAGCAGAAAAGCTAAGACCCCTCAGCCTCAAAAGCGTACCCGCCCCGACACAATTCCGACCGCGAGCCGTCGCGAAGCAGGGGAACCATCGGTTCCGCTGGGAGCGAAACATGGTTTCAGCCCTTGGAGGGGGAAATGGACTCACGCATCACCGACAGATTCACATTCGGCGGCATTGCATTCGCGCTTGCCGTTCTCTCGTTGCCAATCACCTCGACATTCTCACAAGCCGTTGCCAAACCGACCGTCGAAGTCGCGTTCGTTCTCGACACAACAGGTTCGATGGGCGGCCTGCTCGAAGGCGCCAAGCAAAAAATCTGGTCCATTGCGACGAGTGTTGTCGACACCAATCCCGATGCCGACATCCGGATCGGCCTTGTCGCCTATCGCGACATCAGTGACGAATACGTCACCAGGACTTTCGATCTCACCACCGACATTCAGGACATCTACGCCAACCTGCTCGAACTGAAAGCACGCGGCGGCGGCGACTGGCCCGAGAGCGTCAACGAAGCGCTCGATGTGGCGATCAACAAGCTGCAGTGGACCAAGGGCAGCGATGCAAAACGCATCGTGTTTCTCGTCGGCGATGCGCCGCCGCACATGGACTACGCGCAGGACACCAAATATCCGAAGACGCTGGCGGTCGCAAAGCAGCGCGACATCGTGGTCAACGCCGTGCTGGCCGGAAATGCCCGCGACACCGAGCGGGTCTGGCAGGATATCGCGCAGCTCGGCGACGGCCGCTTCATTCCGATCCCGCAGGACGGCGGCGAACTCGTGGTGATCGAAACGCCTTACGACGACGAGATCATCATCCTGCAGAAACAGATCAACGGCACGGTCATTCCGTATGGTCCGCAGAAAATGCAAAAACGCGTTGAGGAAAAGACCCGGCAGCTGTCGCAGGTCGCGGCGGCGGCCCCGGTGCAGGCATCGGACATGGCGAGCTACCTCAACAAGCGTTCGAAATTTTCGTCGGAGGCCGTCACCGGCGACGGCGATCTGGTCAGCGCCGTGGCATCGGGGCGCACCAAGATCGAGGGCGTCAAGGACGATGACTTGCCAGACGAGTTGCGCAAGCTCTCGCCCGAGCAGCGCAAGGCCGAGATCGAGAAGAAAACTGCGGCGCGCAAAGGCCTGAACGAAAAGCTCGCTGTCCTGGTTCAGAAGCGCGACGCCTTTGTCACCGAGAAGAAGCGCAGCGCCGCGCCGGCCAAGGCCTCGTCATTCGACCGGGCAGTGGAAGACACCCTGAAAGCCCAGACCAGTCGATAATCAGATCGTCAGCGCTCGGGGCACTCTACGCGCAAGACCGCCACAATGGCCGGTCCAGGCCCCGAATCGGCCGTTGAGGCCCCCGAAAGGGCCTGTTCTGATTGGGTTTATCGCTGGCAGCATGAAATTACCTGCAAATCTTATCTGATCGTTTACCCGCGATTCACGCAACTCTCCGGTTCTGCAACCGGAGAGCGTGGCGTTGGAATGCCTTTAATCAGATGCCGCGAATGTCCGGATGCGCATCCCAGCTGTCCGAGGCTGTCGGTTGCGACTGGTAATGGGACTTAGCAGGGAATTCGCGTCGAACAGCAGGCAGGGGGCGTACGCGTCCGATGAAGCTTAATCTTGTTTCGGTGAATATGCGGCTGCTGCGGCTGGTCTCGCCCTTCATTGCCATTGTCCTGCTGCAAGCCTTTCTTGCCGGAATGAGCCTGAGCATTCTTTCTTCCGTTCGCGCCTATGTCGGCGGCGAAAGCCTTTGGTCGAAGGGGCAGAAAGACGCCGTCCACCATCTTTATCTTTACGGCGAAACCGGCGACGACCGGCACTACGAGTCTTACCAAAGCGCCATCGCCCGGCCGCTGGGCGACCGCGACGCACGTCTCGCGCTGGAACAGAGTCCTCCGGACCTCGCAGCCGCCCGTACCGGCTTCCTGCAAGGCGGCATGCATGCCGACGACATCGATGGCATGATCTGGCTGTATCGCTATTTTCGCGGGTTTCCGCCTTTCAGGACAGCGATCGTGCACTGGGTCAATACCGATCCCCTGCTCGACGAACTGACCGCGCTGGCAAGAGAAATCCAGTTAGAGCAGAACGGCACTCCGATTTCGCCTCAGCAACTCGAATCGCTGCGCGACCGGATCGACCATTTCAACGCGCGCTTCGCGCCCGAAGCGATGGCATTCGCCGGGAGCCTCGGTAACGGCTCGCGGCAAGTCAAGTTCGTGCTTACGATCGCCAACCTGTTCACCGCCGGGTTGCTGGTGCTGTTGCTGATGATGCTGACCCGCTACTTCCTGGCGCAGCGCCGCAGATTCGTGCACGCGCTGCAGGCCGAGAAGGAGCGCGCGCAGATTACGCTGGCGTCGATCGGCGATGCCGTCATCAGCACCGACGCGCAGGGCCGCGTGGACTACATGAACCCGGCCGCAGAAAAGCTGGTCACCTGCCGGGCTCCGGCAGCCAGAGGGCTGCCGCTGACCTCGCTTTTCCGGATTCTGGATGAGGAAAGCGGTCAGCCGCGCGAGGGGCAGGTCGAGCAGATCCTGACCGGACGCGATCTTGCCGCCAACACCCGGCCTCAACTGCTGCAACGTCCCGACTCCACGTCGGTGGCGATCTCCATGGTCGGCACACCCGTCTACAAGGGTGGAGCCGTCGCGGGGGCCGTGCTGGTGCTGCACGACATGACCAGCGAAAAGAAATACATCGCACGGCTGTCGTGGCAGGCATCGCACGACAGCCTCACCAAGCTGGCCAACCGCCGCGAGTTCGAACACCGGCTGGAAAAGGCACTGCAGCGGATGGACCGCGATCAGGACAGTCCGCACGCGCTGATGTTCCTCGACCTCGACCAGTTCAAGATCATCAACGACACCTGCGGTCATGCCGCCGGCGACAAGCTGCTCTGCGAAGTCTCGGATTCACTGCAAAAGCATCTGCGCGTGGACGATCTGCTGGCGCGGCTCGGCGGCGATGAATTCGCGATCCTGCTGGAGAATGGTGGTCTCGAACGCGCTGCGATCGTCGCCGAACGCTTGCGGCAGGCGATTCACGACCTCAACTTCGTCTGGAACGGACGTCCGTTCACGATCACCACAAGCATCGGCCTGGTGCAAATCCGCGGCGGCGCGACCAAGGACGAAACCCTGCGCACGGCCGACCTCGCCTGCTATCTCGCCAAGGAAAAGGGGCGCAACCGCATCCAGATCCACAATCCGAGCGACAGCGAATTGCTGCACCGGTTCGGCGAAATGGCGTGGGTGCAGCGGATTCACGATGCCCTGGATGAGCACCGCTTCTGTCTGTATGCGCAGAAAATCGTCGCACTGCATGGCCCGAGCCAGACCGGCGCGCATATCGAGCTTCTGCTGCGCCTGCGCGACAGGGACGGCAACCTCGTGCCACCCGGCGATTTCATTCCCGCGGCCGAGCGTTACGGCCTGATGCCGCTGATCGACCGCTGGGTGGTGCGTCACGCGTTCGAGACCATCGCGACACGGCTTGGCCGCGCGGCATCGGCGGCCATCGCCACCTGCGCGATCAACCTCTCCGGCGCAACCTTCAGCGACGAGGGCTTCATCGACTACGTTCGCGAGCAGCTCGAGCTTCACAACATTCCGCCGGCGATGATCTGCTTCGAGATCACCGAGACCAGCGCGATCGGCAATCTCGACAACGCCGCCCGCTTCATCAAGGTGCTGCAACGGCTGGGCTGCCGGTTCTCGCTCGACGATTTCGGCAGCGGCATGTCGTCGTTCGGCTATCTGAAGAATCTGCCGGTGAACTACCTCAAGATCGACGGGGGTTTCGTCAAGGACATGCTCGACGATCCGATCGACCGCGCCATGGTCGAGATGATCTGCCGCATCGGCAAGGTCATGGGCAAACAGACGATCGCCGAATTCGTCGAGAACGATGCCACGATAGAAGCGCTGCGCGAGATCGGCGTCGATTATGCGCAAGGCTACGGCGTCGGCCGGCCGGAACCGTTCGAGATTGCCGGCCCGGTGATCGCCGGCCAGCCGAACCTGCGGGTTGCCTGACCGCAGAGCGAAATCAGCCTGCCGCGTGCAGCCCTCATCCCCGGGAACAGCGGCGGAATCTGCTTGGCGCGGCGCAAAAAATCAGCATTGTGGCCGCATGACAGATGAATCGAAACAAGCCGCCAAAGCCGGCGCCCTGATCGTGCCGGTTTCCCCATTCCAGCAGAATTGCACGCTGCTGTGGAACACCGCGACCATGCATGGGGTCGTGATCGATCCCGGCGGGGACGTTCCGGACATTCTGGCCGGGATCAAGCAGGCCGGCATCACCATCGACGGGATCTGGATTACTCACGGCCACATCGATCATGTCGGCGGCGCGGCGGAATTGCGCGACGAATTGAAAGTGCCGATCATCGGCCCGCACATCGCCGACAAGTATCTGCTCGACAACGTCGTCGCGAGCGGTGCGAATTTCGGCATGACCGGCGTGCGCAACTTCGCGCCGGACCGCTGGCTCAACGAAGGCGACCAGCTCAAGATCGGAGATCTTGTGTTTGACGTTTATCACGCCCCGGGACACTCGCCGGGCAGCGTGGTGTTCTTCAACAAGGACATGCGCTTTGCGATCGTCGGCGACGTGCTGTTCAACGGCTCGGTCGGCCGCACCGATCTGCCCGGCGGCGATCACGCCACCCTGATCCGCTCGATCAATCAGAAACTGCTGCCGCTCGGCGACGACATCGGCTTCATCTGCGGCCATGGCCCCGGTTCGAATTTCGGCCACGAGCGCGCCACCAACCCGTTCCTCAATGGTGGCTTGGGTTAGTTAGCTGAAATCTTCGGGAGTCAGTTCGATCGGCTGACCGTGCGGCGTGCGGTCTGCAGCGTGATCCCATGCATCGCGGTAGCGGTGCAGTTCGTTCTCCGGCGCGACATTCCTTTCTGCGACCAGGTGCTCAAGCGTCGCAAGCCAGTGCTTGTAATAGGTTTCGCCGGTATCGGCGTCACCTTCGGCCTGCGCGCGCTTGATCTGCTTCGCCAGTGCATCTGCCCATTCCGGCCAGGTGAAAAGGCCCCGCGCATGCAGCGCCAGTGCCATTGCAAAGGCGCGCGCTTCCCATGGCTCGCGAAACACCGGGCCGTCGCCGTCGCGCGGAAGTCCCGGAACGCTGGCCGCCGCCTGCATTGCTGCCTGCCGGTCGATGGTCATTCGGCGCGCTCCAGATAGGATTCCCAGGCATCCACCGAAACGGCGCTCGCGGGATCGGCACGATCGCCCCACAATTCGCGCCCGGTGAAGCGCACGGTGTAGAGCTGCTGCGGATTCTCGCCGTCACCGCGCGCGTTGCTATCCGCAAAGACATGCGCGCCATGAAGCAACTCCACCACGCCGACATGACCGCGCACATAGCGCGGCAGCCGGATGTGGCCCTCCGGATGAATGTTCTTCGCTCGCACGCGGTCGCCGATCGCGAACAGCGGGGTCGAGGTCGCGTCGCGCTCCGTCGGCGCGCCTCGGCGCAACATGCCCTCGACATCGCCGGGCGCCAGAACCGGCACACCCGCCTTCGGCGGATACAGCACGCGGCCGGCCTCGGCTTCATCCGGCATCACCAGACCGCGCTCGTGCATCAGCCGTTCAAGGCCCGCAAGCCAGATCTGATAGTAGCTCTTGCCAAGATAATCCGCAGGCGAACGGTCCTCGCGGGCAAAGCGCGACATGTCGATATTCCAGCCGCCGGGCCGCGCCATCGCCAGCGTCAGCGCAAGCACCCGCCGCTCCCACTCGCCATGGAACACCGGCTCGTTCGGCTCCGGAATCACCGGGCCGAAACCATCGACACCGCCCATGTCGTGCGCGCCGTTCATGGTGCGGCCCGCTCCGGCGATTTGGGAAAGCCGGTGCCGATCATGCTGTCGCGGGTGACCAGTTCGGCGAGTTGCTCTTCGCTCCAGCCCTCGGTTCCGGCGGGGCGCTGCGGCACCACCAGATACCGGATCTCGGCGGTGGAATCCCAGACCCGGATTTCTGTCTCGGCAGGAAGCTCAAATCCGAAATCGCGCAGCACGCCGCGCGGATCGATCACAGCACGCGACCGATACGGCGCGGCCTTGTACCAGACCGGCGGAAGCCCGAGCACCGACCACGGATAGCAGGAGCACAGGGTGCAGACGACCATGTTGTGCCGCCGCGGCGTGTTCTCGACCGCGACGATGTGCTCGCCCTGCCGGCCGGCGTAACCAAGCTCGGCGATCGCTGGCGTCGCGTCATTCAGCAGACGCGCGCGGTAGGCAGGATCGGACCACGCCTTTGCGATCACGCGCGCGCCGTTGCGCGGCCCGACCTTGGTTTCGTAAGTTTCGATTAAAAGATCGAGCGCGGCAGGATCGACATAGCCCTTCTCGGTGAGGACCGTTTCCAGCGCGCGCACACGCAATTCCGTCTCCGACAATTCGGAATGATCGTGATCGTGGTGATGATGGTGGCCGTGATGATGGTCACCATGGCCGTGGTGGTGGTCGTCGTGATCGTGTCCGCTCATGAGATAAAGGATAGTCCTGCCCGCCTCGGCGTGTCGAGAGCGGGATGAACATGGCAGCAAGATGTGATTCAAGGATGCGGCCGGGTCTTCGCGCGTCAGTCCTTCAGAAGGAAGGTTACCGTCCGGCGTGGCAGCGCACGAACTCACAAATTGCGTTTGTGACCGGAAATCAGTTCGCGATCGCCGCCGTGACAGCCTGCATCAGCTCCTGCTGGCGAAACGGCTTGCCAAGCTTCGGCAGGTTGGCATCCACGCCCGGCGGCAATTCCGCATAACCCGTCGCAAGAATGACCGGAAGGTCCGGCCGCTCGGCCTTGATCGCTGCGGCGAGTTGCGCACCGGTCATCCGCGGCATGGCATGATCGGTGATGACGAGATCGACCGAGGGCTCGCGCCGCAAGATCTCCAGCGCCTGGTCACCTGACGTCGCCTCGAACACCGTGTGTCCCATGTCCTGCAACATCACCGCGGTATTCATCAGCACGAGACCATCGTCATCGACGGCAAGCACCACCAGCGGACGGGTGCCGGTCGCGCCGTCCTTGATGAAACGCCCGCCCTGCGCGGGCTGCGTCGCTTTCGCTGCAGGCAACCAGATTTCCGCCGTCGTGCCCTCACCTTTTTGGCTCTTCAGGAAGAACCGTCCGCCGGACTGTTCGGTCATGCCATGGACCATCGACAATCCGAGGCCGGTGCCGCGGCCCACACCTTTCGTGGTGAAGAACGGCTCCATGGCGCGCCTGAGAGTCGTCTTGTCCATTCCCTCGCCCGTGTCCTTCACCGAAAGACGCACATAGCGTCCGGCTTTCAGCTTGCTCCGCGAGCGAGGCTTGACGGTTTCCTCACGCGCCGCGATGACGATACTGCCGCCGTCCGGCATCGCGTCGCGCGCATTCACGGCCAGATTCAGCAGCGCCATTTCAAGCTGATTGGCGTCGGCATGGACGAGGTCGAGCTTGAGCGGAAAGTGCGTCTCGATCTGCACCGACGGTCCGAGCGAACTCTGCAACAGATCGGTCATGCCGCGCACAAGCGCGGGGATATCGATCGGCTTGAGATCGAGATCCTGACGCCGCGCGAAAGCCAGCATGCGCTGGGTCAGCGCCGCGCCGCGCTGCGCCGCCTGCGTCGCATTGGAAATCAGCGTCGCAACCCGCGCATCGTCCGGGAGCCGCTTGCCGGCCAATTCAAGACTGCCGAGAATGACCATCAGCAGATTGTTGAAATCGTGCGCGATGCCGCCGGTCAGTTGGCCAATGGCATCCATCTTCTGCGAATGGGCCAGCGCCTCGCGCGCGTGCTCGAGCGCCTTCTGTGTTTCCCTGCGCTCGGTGATATCGCGGGTGATCTTGGCGAAGCCGATGATGGCGCCGGTCTCATCGCGGATCGGATCGATGATCACGTTGGCCCAGAACTGCGTGCCGTCCTTGCGCACACGCCAGCCTTCCTTCTCGAAACGTCCTTCGCGCCGCGCGGTGGCGAGCGCGTTTTGCGGCTCGCCCTTCAGCCGGTCGCCCTCGGTATAGAATTTCGAGAAATGCTGGCCGATGATTTCCTCGGCCCGATATTGCTTGATGCGTTCCGCGCCCTGATTCCAGCTGCTGACGTAACCTTCCGGGTCGAGCATATAGAGGGCGTAGTCGGTCACGCTCTGCACCAGCAGCCGGAACTGTTCTTCCTTCTGCCGCAGACGATCCTCGGCGGCCTTGCGCTCGGTAAGGTCGCGCGTGATCTTGGCAAAGCCGACGAGCCGGCCGTCAGGCGAACGGATCGGGTCGATCACCACATGAGCCCAGAACCGGCTGCCGTCTTTTCGGATGCGCCAGCCTTCGTTTTCGAATTTGCCTTCGCGGGCAGAAATTTCCAGGGCGCGCGCCGGAAGCCCGGCCTTGCGGTCTTCCTCGCCGTAGAACTGCGAAAAATGACGTCCGATGATCTCGTCGTGGGTGTAGCCCTTGAAGCGCTGCGCGCCCGGATTCCAGCTCGTGACCCGCCCTTCCGGGTCGAGCATATAAATGGCGTAATCGGTAACCGCTTCCACCAGAAGCCGGTATCGCCCTTCCGGGGTCAGGGCATCCTCAAACCGGTTCGATCGCTGCAAGGCGGTATTTTCAAAGGCCATTCAATGTAACCCCGTACCAACAGGGCCAAACGCCGCCGGACCGGTAAAGTTCCACCTAAATTTGAGGACTTCGCCCAAAGTCGAACAGGGACCGGGGCTCTCTATTGCTGCTTTTCGTAGGCCGCCAGCATGTCCTCGACCTTGATCCCGTTGATGGTCATGCCCTCGATCCGGCAGTCGGTAAGGCAGGCCCCCGACATATTGGCGTTGTTAACGTGCAGGCCCGCCAGGTTGGCGTAGTCGATCCGCAGTCCGCTGAGATTGATGTCATGCATGTTGCAGCCCGACATGTTGACGTCTTCGAAGGTCGACCCTGAGACGTCGGATCCTTTCACATCAAGGCGCTGCTTCTGTTCATGGATGTCCATGTTCGCTGTGACCCTTTGCTTGTGACCGGCATCTAGTTCCGCACCGCGTAGAGCGGCGTCCGCAAGGTGAACTGGACAATTGGCTCGGGTGTCCAGGCCACCTCGATCGAGGCGCCAAACAGCCGGTTGTCGTTGTCGTCCATTCGCTCGAGATCGAACCTGAGCAATGGCTGGGTAAACGCCCTGGCCCTGATGAGGCCCGCGCCGATCTGCGCGCCACCGAAGGTCTGGACGCCCATCCGCGCGGACACCTTCCAGTTGTTCGGCCACTGATAGTAGCCGCCCATATATCCGGCGAATGCCGGCTCGACCCTGGCAAGACCGGAATCCACCCAGACAGCGGTCAATCGCGTCCCGAACAGCAGGCCCTGGGTTTGATCGTCATCCAATCCGTAATCTAGTTCGACCACCGTCTGGTTCGAGGTCGAGGCCAGCCCCGGTGCGCTGGTGATCGATCGCGTGAGAGTCGAGATCACCGTCACCGTCTTGCTGTCCTGCTGAATGACGTCGGCATTGAAACCGATATTCCAGCTATCGAGCGTCATCGACGACCATGACGTGGCATCGCTGCGCGACGTGCTGGCGCTGATACCGGCATACACCGAGAACCGCTCGGTGATGTCCACCGTCAGCGGCGCGTTCAGTGTCACGACCTGCGCTGCGGCCGGAATCGGAGACACGAAATTCCTGAACCCGATGGCCAGCGTGTTGGGCGGCACGGTCGTGTATTGCGTGTTGTAATCCAGATAGATATTCGGCTGCTTTGGGCTCGCCTTGGACGGCTCGTCGTCTTCGTCATCGCGGGCGCGGGCGAGATCGAAGGTGCCAAGTACAACGCCAAGAAGGACGCACAAGCCGAGCGGGACACGGCGAAGCATCCAGCCGCAACGATCTTCCTGGAAATCGATCGCCTTCAAAGCAACGCTCACCGATCTGAAAAGCCGCGAAAGTGCGGCGATGGTGACGTGTTCCGCGCCTCTTTTCAATGTTCGCTCAGGTGAACCGCGGCTTGATTTTAGTTCAGTGTGGCTTTCAGCGCGGTGGCGGCCGAGGCATAGCCGCCCCGCGCGCCGTCGACGAAATGAAAATGATCCGGACGTGACGCCGACAGCGTGAAGCACGTCATCATCGCGGCATCCTGACGGTGCAGGCCGTATCGCGCAGTGCCGGCGGCAGCCGCGGCGGCAAGACGGCTTTCCAGCGCATCGGCGAGTTCAGGCTTGCAATCGAGCACCATGCGCAGGCCATCGTCATATTTCCGGAAATCCGAGTTCTCGACCACCTGCTGCATATAGATCTGCGGCACGAAGCCTCCGGCCGAAATGTTGAGGCGAAACAGCAGATAGGCGAACAGTGTCCATGCGTGAACGCTGAGCCGCCGGACGAACAGCGATCCGCCGCGCTGCGCCAGCGCCTCGTAATCGGCGCCCGGTGTCGGCCAGCGCATGCGCGGACCGGATGACGGCACGGGCCGTCCCGCACCGGGACTTCGCTCGACCAGCGTCACCACGTCCTCGATCAGGCGGCGAAACGCCGCGCTGTCCGCCGACGCAGGCACGATCAGCATCGACAGAATGAGGCCGCGCTCCGCCGGCATTTCGGAGAAGCGGCACGACAGTCCGGTGAGATCAGGATGCGCACCCGGCGAAGCCATCGGGATGGTGAACTCGCCGCGCTTCATTGCGGCTTCCGCCCATGCCATTCCGCCCCCCGAAAACATCGCATAGGACACGTGCGGCGACGCCGCATAGCGCGCCACACGCACATCGAGCCCCTGCGCGCGAATGGCCTCGATCGGCACCAGCGCGACGCGCAGCGACAGATCGAGATCTTCCTTCACCCAGGTTGCGGTCGCTGCCAGCGCTTCGCGCGCCGCGTCGGCGTCCTGCGGGGATATCGCAAAGCTCGCGCCATCGCCGCCGAAGGCAAACGGAAAATCCCTGCCCTCCAGCGCATTGGTTACCGATGCGATCACCGCCGCACCCGCCATGTTCACCGCCTTGTAGCGGTTGTTCGCGATCGCCCTGGTGGACTGCACGATGTCGGCAACGCCGATCAGCCATCCATCCGGCACCGGCCGGTACAACGACGGGTCCATCAGATTCGCGAAGCCGCGAAACACCGGCATGGCGCGGTAGAAATCGTCCCGGCCGCCAACATCCGCGGCACTCTGGTCCTGCGACACGCTCATGACCGTTGCCTTGCCGATTTCATGCCTGCCAAATCCGTGCGGCCAGCGTTCCAAAAATACGGGCGTTCAGCAATACGGGTTCAGGCCCGATGCAAACAAAATCGGCGCGGCCACGCCGCGCCGACAATCAGGACCACAGGCCGTCCGCCGGATCACGTCAGTGGCGATGCTTGTGCCTGGGCTTGCGATAGCGGCGTGGAGCGGGGTCATAATACTGGCGAGGCTGATACCACGCATTGACGTGGCACGACCCGCCGACACCGCTGGTCGCGGCCTGGCACTGTTCATAGGTGTAATAGTCGCACACCCTGCCCATTCCGGTACGGCCGAAATTTTCCGAACAGAACGGCGCATCCACCCTGGCATGCGCTGCGGAGCCGGGCATGATCGCCAGCACCGCAACGGCGGCCATGGCGAACCCGGACGCAAAATCGATCTTCAGCATTCCGAATCTCCTAGATGTCCCTCTATACGGGCTTCGCCACCGGATTGGCTATCTCCAATCACCCGCCGTTTTCACCGCCGCGCCGCCGGAAAAGTGCTACGCTGAACCAAACCGGCACCAACGCAGGAGTTCCGATGTCGCCCGTCTCGTTTATGCTCAATGTTTTGTGGGTGGTGCTTGGCGGCTTCTGGATGGCGCTCGGCTGGGCCGTTGCCGCCGTCATCATGGCCATCACGATCATCGGGATTCCATGGGCGCGCGGCGCCTGGAATATTGCCATCTACACGCTGTTTCCGTTCGGCCAGAAGGCCGTCTCGCGCGAGATCTATATCGGCGAACGCGACTTCGGCACCGGCATTTTCGGATTTATCGGCAATCTGATCTGGCTGATCCTGGCCGGATGGTGGCTGGCGCTCGGCCACCTGTTCACCGCACTCCTGCTCGCCATCACGATCATCGGAATTCCGTTCGCCTGGGCGCATCTGAAGCTCGGCGCCATCGCGCTGTGGCCGATCGGCAAGACCATCGTCCCCGCATAAGGTTGCCTGCCGGCCCGCTCGCCATCCCGCATTCGCAGTATGACTGAAGAGACAACTTCCACGGGCGCGGAGAAACTGTAAATTTGGCGCGAACTGGTTCTGGACAGACGCCGATGATGGCGGTCCCTCAAGCTGAGCCAAATGCCCATTCGCTGCGCGAGGTCGCGGATGACACTCTGGCTATGGCGAGGGCCGCGCAAGAAAAGCTCGACAGCAACGAAACCAGCACAACCATTCATGAGCTGCGTGTCGCGCTCAAGCGCTGGAGAGCCTTGTTGCGGTTGCTCGAGGACTCAATCGGCGACGAGACCGTGGCTCTGCGCCACGAGGCAAGCCACATCGCCCGCGAGTTCGGCCGCAGCCGCGATGCCCAGACCGCTCTCGATGCGCTGGCCGACATTACAAAGCCGAGAGTCACCGAGACGCCGCCGCTGTCGGAACGAACCAAAGCCACTCTCACCCAGCGGCTTGAAGACGCGCGAAAGGCTTTGGAGGCCGAGCAGCTTCATCCGGAAGCCATTCAGCACCTGCGCGACGGCCTTGTCCGGGCGTCCGCCTGCGCAGCAAACTGGCCGCTTGAACGAATCCATTTCGACGACATCGTGACCGCTCTCGCAAAATCCTATCGCCGGGCCCGCCGCCGCCGCCCGCGCGAATGGGACACGGCCGCTCCGGAAGAGGTTCATGATTTCCGCAAGGCCGTCGTGGCCTTCCGCTATCAGCTCGACCTCATTGCGCCGCTGTGGCCAAGAATGTGGAACACCTTCATCGACGAGGTGCAGAAGCTGCGCACGCAGCTTGGCAGGAGCAACGATCTCGTTGCTCTCCGCGGCTTGATTCAACCGAAGCAACCGCTGGCTCCCTGGCGCTCACGCCTGACGCCGCGGATCGACTCCCGGCAACAGTTTCACCTTAGCCGCGCGCGATCGCTGTCCGGCCGGGTGTTCGCGGAATCGCCGCGGTCATTCCGCAAACGCATCGAGGCCCTGGCGGAAGCGGCCGCGGAGTCCCCTTGATCCGCAGGCATTTCCGGGCTCACGGCGCAATGCACCGCACCATCACAACTCCCCGATTTAATGGCGATCGGAGTTGTCGCCCCTCGCCAACTCGGCGATAATTCCGGCGAATAGCGCAGGGACATGCCATGTCGATGCATAGCCTGACATCGCCGGCTGCGATCAAGGCACCTCTTATGGTGGATCGCACAAGGCTCGCCCACATTCCCGGCGATGAAGGCTGGCCGCTGATCGGACGAACACTCAGTGTGCTTGCCGATCCGAAAGGCGAAGTTAATGCGATGGCCCGCAAGTACGGGCTGATCTATCGCTCGCGGGTTCTCGGCGAGACAAGTGTCTCCCTGCTTGGGCCCGAAGCCAACGAATTCATGCTGCTCGACCAGACCAAGCTGTTTTCCTCGACCAACGGATGGGAAACGATCCTCGGGCGGCTGTTTCCGCGCGGACTGATGCTGCTCGATTTCGAGGAACATCGCCTGCATCGCCGCGCCATGTCGGTCGCGTTCAAATCGGGACCGATGAAAAACTATCTCTCGCAGCTCGATTCAGGAATTGCGGCGCGCGTCGATCAGTGGCGCGAGGCGCCGGGTCCGATGCTGTTCTATCCGGCGATGAAGCAACTGACGCTCGATCTCGCCGCGACCTCTTTTCTCGGCACAGGGATCGGCCCCGAGGTCGAGGAGGTCACGCGCTCCTTCGTCGACATGATCGCCGCGTCCGTGGCGGTGATCCGCCAGCCCTGGCCGGGCACGCAGATGGCGCGCGGCGTCAGGGGACGCCAGCGCATCGTCGCTTATTTCTCGCAGCAGATTCCCCTGCGGCGCGAGAACGGCGGCGACGATCTGTTCTCGCAACTCTGCCACGCAACCCATGAAGACGGCGCGCTGCTGTCGACGCAGGACATTGTCGATCACATGAGCTTCCTGATCATGGCGGCGCACGACACCCTGACATCGTCGCTGACGTCGTTCGTGGCGCTGCTCGCGGCACATCCGGACTGGCAGTCGCGGCTGCGCGATGAGGTCGCGTCGCTTGGGATCGCACCCGGCGCGCCGCTGCCGTTCGAGAAACTCGACGCGATGCCGCTCACCGAAATGGCTTTCAAGGAAGCCATGCGGATGAAGCCGCCGGTGCCGTCGATCCCGCGCCGGGCGACACGCGATTTCAGCTTCAAGGGCTTTGACATTCCGGCCGGCACGCTGGTCAGCATGAATCCGCTGTTCACCCACCATATGAGCGAGCACTGGCCCGATCCCGAAACGTTCGATCCGCTGCGCTTCACCGACGAGGCACAGCGTGCCCGCCATCGCTTCGCGTTCATCCCTTTCAGCGGCGGCGCGCATATGTGCATCGGAGTGCACTTCGCCTACATGCAGGCCAAATGCTTTGCGTTTCATTTCCTGCAAAATCTCAAGGTCTCCCTGGAGCCAGGTTATGTGCCGGCATGGCAGATGTGGCCGATCCCGAAGCCCAGGGACGGCTTGCGTGTCACCCTGTCCACCGCTTGATGCGCCGCGCGCGAAGCCGTTGACTCTGCGCTCCCTGTCAGACAAGCAATCGGCAACACGCGACCGAACCGCGGGAAACTGAGCGGTCGGCGATATTTGAGGAAACGACGATGACCCAGGCGAAATTCGATGTCGTGGTTTATGGCGCCAGCGGCTTTACCGGCCGGCTCGTCGCCGAATATCTCGCCGCGCATTATGGCCCCGGCAGCAATCTCAAATGGGCGATGGCAGGCCGCAACCGCGACAAGCTTGCCGCGGTCCGCGACGAGATCGGCGCACCGAAAGACACGCCGCTGATCGAAGCCGACGCGAGCGATCCCGCGTCGCTCAAGGCGCTGGTCGGCCAGACCAGGGCGGTTCTTACCACTGTCGGCCCCTATCAGCTTTATGGTTCCGAGCTTGTTGCGGCATGCGCCGCCTCCGGCACCGACTATCTCGATCTCTGCGGCGAGCCGGCATGGATGCGCCAGATGATCGATGCCCATCACGCCAAGGCGCAATCGACCGGCGCCCGCATCCTGTTTTCCTGCGGGTTCGATTCGATTCCGTTCGAGCTCGGCGTGTTCTTCCTGCAGAGCGCGGCGAAAAAGCAGTTCGGCGCAGCCGTGCACCGCGTGAAGGGCCGCGTGCGCAAGATGAAGGGCACATTCTCTGGCGGTACGGCGGCAAGCCTGAAGGCGACTTACGCGGCCGCCGCCAACGATCTCAGCATCGTGCCGCTGCTCAAGAATCCGTTCGCGCTGACGCCGGGCTTCGAGGGCCCGAAACAGCCGCCGGGCAACAAGCCGCTCCACGACGACGAGCTTGGCATGTGGGTCGCGCCGTTCGTGATGGCGACGATCAACACCCGCAACGTGCATCGCTCAAATTTTCTGATGGGCTTCCCGTATGGCAAGGACTTCGTCTACGACGAGATGATGCTGGCGGGTCCCGGCGAGAAGGGTGAAGCCACCGCCAGAGCCATCGTCGCGGCGAATGCCGCGATGGGCGGCCCCGGCGGGCCGAAGCCCGGCGAAGGCCCCTCGAAGGAAGAACGCGAGACGGGCCTCTACGATATCCTGTTCGTCGGCGTGACGCTGGACGGCCGGCAGATCCACGCCTCGGTCAAGGGCGATCGCGACCCCGGTTATGGATCGACCTCCAAGATGATCGCCGAGTGCGCCGTCTGTCTCGTGCGCGAAGCGCAGGATGTGGCGGGCGGCATCTGGACCCCGGGCGCCGCATTGGGCGATCGCCTGATCAAGCGGCTGGAGGACAATGCGGGGCTTCAGTTCACGGTTGAGGGCTGAGGGGCGAAATACCTGCGGCAAACCAGCAGGCTTTGGTCCAAATCAGGCGCTCAAGCCCCTCGCCAGCCGTTGCCCGCACCGGCCCAATCGGCTAAATGGGATGCGCCGCACCCGTAGCTCAGCTGGATAGAGCGTTGCCCTCCGAAGGCAAATGCAAGCTCTTTCTGATGGTCGAGGGTGTCGTAAAAAACGAGTGAAACCAAGCGATTGGCGAAACTCGAAGGAAGCACGAAAATCGCATTCGAGGTCGCGGAAGCACCACGGAAGCAAACCGAAAGGAGGTTGTGGAGTACGAATGGCGATGATCGGCGAGGCTTTAGCCCGCGTCGTTTGAGCCATGTCGATTCTAGAATTCGCGATTGACCGTGGTCGATCTCGGACACTATCTGAATATCGATGCGCCCGTAGCTCAGCTGGATAGAGCGCCACCCTCCGAAGGTGGAGGCCACACGTTCGAATCGTGTCGGGCGCGCCATTCCGGTCCCAAACCACGAACGTTTTGGAGGGGGCTGGGTTTGCCGAGAATAGCCGCTCTGACGGCTTCCTTGCTGCCGACGATTTTCACCGATTTGTCACCGACAATGATAGCGCCGATCAGCGTGCGCAGATACGCCTTGCGCGCGGGCGTTTCGCCATTATCGAGGAGATCGGTCATGAGATTGCTGAACGCAGCAACCTTTTCAGGGTCAATGCTGGCCGATGGCAGCGCTTGCGATGCTGCGTGGTCATAGGCCGCTTGAGCCTTCTCGCGGTCGGCTTTGAGTTCGACGATTCGCTCGCGAAGAAGATCGTCGAGTTCGACGATGCCCTCCTCGATTCCGCGATAGAGCCGCTTGAGGCGATCTTCGGCATCGACGACCTGGGATTTCAACGAAGCGAGGCGGCGATCAACGGCGGCGGTGCGTTCCCGGCGCCGGGCGGCAATCGCGGAGAGCAGTTCGGTCAGACGCTCGGGCGTGAACATGTTCTCCTTGAGCGCCGTCAGAACCAGATCATCCAGGAAAGCCATCCGGATCGTGTTCCCCCGACAGGCCGTTGGTCCCTTCTGCGCACGGCTGGCGCAGGTGTAATAGGCGTAGATGCGCCCCGTGCTGGAGGTTCCGGTCCGCTGCGTCATCCCCCCGCCGCAATGAGCACATTTGGCAAGTCCGGTCAGAAGGATCGGACCAGTGACCACACGCGGGGCTGTGACCTTGGGATTATTGGCCACGAGGCGGGCCTGGACGCGATCGAACAGGTCTTGCTCGACAATGGTGGGAGTTGCGATCTCGACGATTTCCGAGGCGGGTTTACATTCGCCCGTCCTGGCGGACCGAACATTGTAACGCCAGCGGCCAACATAGACGGTGTTGGTCAGGATATGGTGCGCGGGACCGACGCCAAAGGTCCCGCCCGCCTTGGTCCGATAACCACGTCCGTTGAGCCATTTGACCAGTTGCTTGATGCCGAGCGGTGGGGTGCCGGTCCTGGTGTCACCTTCCGCGTAGAGGCGAAAGATGAGCCGGACGGTCTCGGCCTCGACGGGCTCGACGGCCAGGTGCTTCTTGATTTTCTGCCCCCGCCGCTCGGCTTCGACAATGGAGTAACCGAGCGGAGCTGAAGCGCCGTTCCAGAACCCTTGTTTGGCGTTCTCCTTCATCGCCCTCGTGACGTTCTTGCCGTTTTCCTTCGAGGTGTACTCGTCGAAGATGCCGATGATCTGGCGCATCATCTCCTGCGACGGATCGGTGCCAGTCGGCTGCGTCATCGAGACGACCTCAACGCCGTGACGGCGAAGCTTGCGGATCGTCAACTCCATCGTGGCCCCGTCGCGGAAAAACCGCGAAAAGGAATGCACGACGATGACATCATAAGGATGATCTGCGTCACAGGCCCGTTCCAGCATCGCCTGAAACACAGGCCGCCGATCGTCGGTCGCGCTGGCCCCGGGCTCGACATACTCATCGACGACAGTCCAGCCGCTCGACAGACAATGACGCGTGGTCAAGTCGCGCTGCGAAGGAATCGACACCTCGCCCTCCGCCTGCCGCCCGGTCGAGACCCGCAGATAAACAGCGGCTCTCAACGGCGCGGGACAGTCCGTTGCGGCAAGACTTGTTCTTGATTGCAAGTTCTGGGTCATTGACAAATCTCTACGGTCTCGCGCGATTTCGCGTGATCGCGCTGTTTCAATCTTACTATTGATCGGGCGGGGACGTCACGCCGCCATCAAGTCAAATTCCACATGAACGCGGTCATAGGGAAATTCAACGCCCCCACGTTCCGTCCGCTCCAAAATCCCCGCGCCCAGCAGCAGCGTCACGTCGGAATGAACCCCCTTGAAGTCTCGATCGACCCGACGCGCGACCTCCCGGATCGTCAGCGGGCCGGCTCCGGTCATCGCGCGCACGATCTCCATGCGCTTGGGCGCCAGCACCCGCCAAAGGTCGCTGACACTCTCGAATGAAATTCGGTCGTCGCCAGCCTTACGCTGCCCGTGCGCAGTCGCCAGGATGCGGCGCGTCAGGTCGTTTTGTGTCTCGACGCCCAGGATAACCGTCCGCATGCTCTATCTCCGTTTATTCACGTCGCGCCAAAAATCCGCCAGCAGCCGCTCCAGACCACGAAACGCATAAGGGCTTTCCTTGCCATCCAGGTGGCGATGATCGCCCTTGCCGCGCTCATTGTCGTAACGCACGCGGCAGACGCCGTTCACCACATAGGCGAGCCGGTATTTGTACTTGTGCGGACTGCCCGAGATGGGCTCGGGAACTTCCCACACAACCAGTTCGGCGAAGCCGGGGCTGACGACAAGCCGGGTTCGCGTGATCTTGCGCGCTTTGGCCATTGATGGAAATTCTTACATCAAAAGACTCGTGATGTCAATGAATACATCAAGATCTGACAATTCCGACGGATTTGTTTGTTTTCCGCGAGTGGAAGTATCGCCGTCCTGGGACCCATGCAGCCCATCGGGCGTCATCCCCGCTTCCGTATTAGAGGGTTCATCGGCTCATCGGGCACGGCGGTGCCGCTTCGTGGTGAGCGAGCACCCCCAAACAGCGCATCCAGTTGCTTGCCGAGCCAGGTTTCCAACACCTGGATCTCGGCGTCGGAAACGCGAAGAGAGCGGTCGATCTCGAATTCAACCGACCAGCCGGCCTCCTTGTCCAGATTTCTTCGTCGCCCTGTCGCCGGCCGCCGCGGTGGGCGAGCCGCTTTCCGCTCAACGGCCATATTCCAACCCGCGGTCAGGTGTGCGCGCGCTGGATCGCGGAGCGGCGCGGGCGGCCTCCTGCGCGGCAGGTGGCTTTGTGGGCGGCTGCATCGCCCGATCTGCCGATGGCCGGCTGTGAAGTCGGTCGGCATGTTTCACCGGGAGAGCGGCCTGTTCGATCACGGCGATCGTCGACGTCTTGGTGTGTCCGCTGGACAATCGCCCGGCGAGCTGCGCGCGCCGGTCTTCCGCGGATGCGGGTTCGGCCTGCTGTGTGCGATCCAGCGGCAGACGGGAAGAAAGAAGCGCCTCTATCTGGGAGCGATCGACGACGAGCCGGGTTTCGTCGCGGGCGCGGCTTGCGGCTACATAGGCGGCATGGCGATCGAACCGGGGATCGAGCAGGACGACCGCCCGATCGACGGTCATGCCCTGCGCGCCGTGCACGGTGCTTGCGTAGGCCCAGCCGAGCCTGGCTCGCCCGCGCTCGTCGGCGATGTCGGCGGGAACAAAGCTGATGCGGCGCCTGTCGATGACCGCCTCAATGCGGATGTTGCCGGGCGTACTCGGTTCTTTCGACGGATCGGGATGGACGGCGGTCACGGTCGCAACCGTGCCGTTGACGACACCAAGCTGATCGTTGCGGAGCTGGAAGCGGATTTGGTCGCCGGCCGCGATTTCGATGCGGGTTGTCTGACCCGATGGCGTGACCGCCTCGACGCTGGCTTCCGCGCTGTGAATGACGCCCTCACGTTTGAGTTCAGCGCGAACCGCCCGCGAGATATCCGCGACCTGCTTGTTGGTCCGGGCGATCAGGAGGGTGAAGCTGTCGGGATGCTCGGCTCTTGCATGGTTCCGGAGTTCGACGATCCGCTGCAGCGTAGCCCGGTAGGTGGGAGCTTCTTCGAAGCAGCCGTGCGCCTGGAATGCGTCAAGCGCCTCATTGGCCCGACCCGTGCCAAAATCCGTCACGGCCTGCCGCGCCCAGGCGTCACGCTGGCGGACAATGGTGTCAACGCGCGTGGCCTCGACACTGCGAACGACGAGATCGAGGCCCGGGCCCGCGCCGATCGCCTGCAATTGCCGGCGATCGCCGACGAGGATCGCCTTGGCTTGCGCGCGTTCGACCTCCGACAGCAGCGCATGCATCTCCCGCGAGGACAGAAGGCCGGCTTCATCCACGATGAGAACCGACTTGTCGTCAAGGAAGCGCTCGCCCTTCTTGAGGCGTTCGACCCAGGACGCGGTGGCCCGCGCTTCGATGTTCAGGTCCTGCTGAATGGCGCGGGCGACACGCCAGGCGGTGGCCGTGCCGATGACGCGATGCCCCGCCGCTTGATAGGCCCCGACGATCGGCGCGAGCGTCGTGGTCTTGCCTGAGCCGGGCGCGCCTTCGATGACGACGATGGCGTTTGGGCCGGTTGCGGCTTCAGCGGCGAAGGTCTGTTCGGCGCTCAACCCTTGCGCAGCGCTTCGCGCCTTGATGTCGGCAGGATCGATCCCGACCCCGCGCCGGTCAGCCAGTCTTGAGGCGGTCGCAACCAGATCACGCTCGATCGCGATCATCTCCGGCGTCGAATAGCGCACCTGACCGATAGCATCGCGGCCGATTTCGACGAATGTCCCGGAGGTGACAAGCTGATCGACCTCCCCGTCAACCCGCGACAGTGGCAGGCCGAGCCCGACACTTGCCGCGTGAACGGAGCGAACCAATTCGCGGCGGTCGACGACGCTTTCATGCTGCGTCAATTCTGCCGGCAATGTCGCCACCCGCTCGGCGAAGATGCGCCCGGCATCCCCGACGACAAACTCCCGGGCAGATCGCTGCTGGAGCGCCGCGCGGATATCACCGTCAAGACCGGCCGATTGCGCCGCCTCACGCCAGACGGTCTCGCGATCAGCGTCCAGCTCTTTCGCGTGGCGCGTTGATTTGGCGACAGCGGAGGCCAGCGCAGCCGATGAACCGCTGGTCGTGCCCGCCTCCGCCAGCTCCTTTTCGATTTCCTGCCGCCGCGCAGAAAAATAGGTGATGGCTTGGTCGCCGATGCCGGCCAGCTCGAACGTGCCGTTCCGCCCGACACGATCGATGCCGAAGCCGAGATCGGTCATCTCGTTTGCGAGGGCGGCATGATAGACAGCGCCGGCCGCCATCTTCCAGTCGCGCAAGACGGTGGAATGCAGTGCACCCACCGTGCCGTCGGCGCGTGTCGCCATGTTCAGGACGACGGCATGGGTGTGAAGGTTCGGATCACCGAAGAGGCGACCATCGGCATGCTCCGCCGGTCGGCTTTCGCCGTGCTGGAACAACGCGGCCGTCAGCGCGACCTTTTCGACGTATGCGCCATCTTTGCCGCGGCGCGCGTATATGGCTTCCTGCTCGATCGTGGCAAGGGTGGCACGGACGGCGCGCTCCTGGGCAGCTTCGAGGTTGCGCCGCAGATCCTCATCCGCGAATGCCCACGCCAGCGACACCGAGCGCGGCGCGGAAAATGTCAGGTCGAAGGCGGGGACACGCCGAATCGCCTTGCCGCCTGAGTTGGTGATGAGCGACTGCCCGTTCTCGCCGAGCCCTTCATAGAGGCGGGCGAATTCTTGTCGCTGGACCGTTGCTGCATCCCGCCGGCCGAGGTCGCCGCGCGGCGCATACCAGACGCCCTCCGGCTCTCGGCTGCCAAGATAGTATTCGGCGCCGCGCACATAATAGGCGCTGGACGCCGCAACATTCCACGTTGCAACCACTGACGCGGTCTCCAGAATCGAGGCCACTTCGATGCCGCGTTTTCCGGGGAAGGAATTGGATTCTGGCCCGACGATTGCTGTTTCTACTCAGAATCCAGAAACGCGGAAGAACAGTGCATCCCGTTTTCCCGGCACTCGCCAGATGCTCCTGCCGGTTTGCTAATGGCTCCGCCCTCGCGCGGGACAAGAAAATTCTTCGGCCTTTCGCGGCATAAACGGCCTCCTCCCCGAAAGCCGGGGCCCCTCCATTTATTCCACGGTGCCGAAGAGTTCTCTTGCCCTTGCTACCCCGCTGCTCGCCGCGAGGCAGGGGTGCAGCGCAGCGCTGCAACCCAAGCTCAAAGGAGCAAGATCATGTCTGCCAAGAATGTCGAAACCGTTGTCGAGAGCGGGACTGAGCGTTTCATTCCGCTCAACAAGCTCAAGAAATCCCCGAAAAATGCCCGCAAGACGCCGCACAGCGAGGCGTCGATTGAGGCCTATGCGGCCAGCATCGCCGCGAAGGGCATCCTGCAAAACCTTGTCGTCGAGCCGGAACTGGATGCGGGTGGCGCGGCCACCGGGTTCTATTTTGTCACCATCGGCGAAGGCCGCCGGCTGGCGCAGCTTCTGCGTGTCAAGCGCAAGGAGATCAAGAAGACCGAGCCGATCCGTTGCGTCATCGACACCGCCAACGATCCGCACGAAATCAGCCTCGACGAAAACGTCACCCGGGAAAACATGCATCCCGCCGACCAGTTCGAGGCCTTCAAGAAGCTCGCGGACGAACGCGGTTTCGGTGCGGAGGAGATTGCTGCCCGGTTCGGCGTGACACCTCACGTAGTGCGGCAGCGCCTGCGCTTGGGTGCTGTCTCGCCCAAGCTGATGCAAGTCTACCGCGACGGCGATCTGGCGCTCGACCAGTTGATGGCCTTTGCCATCACCGAGGACCATGCCCGGCAGGAGGCCGCCTACGAGCGGCTATCCCATAACCGGGACGCCAGCACGATCCGCCGCTTGCTGACCGAAACTAATGTAGCCGCCACGGATCGCCGCGCGATCTTTGTCGGCGCGGAAAAGTATACAGAAGTGGGCGGCACGATCCTGCGCGACCTCTTCACCGAGGATCGCGGCGGCTATTTCGAGGACGTGGCGCTTCTCGATATGCTGGTCGTGGCGAAGCTTGGGCGCGAGGCCAACGCCCTGATGGAGGCTGAGGGCTGGAAATGGGCGCAGGTCTTTCTGGACTTCCCCCACAGCCACGGGCTGCGTCGGACCTATCCGCAAGCGGTAGAACTGTCGGCGGAAGATCAGGCCGCTCTGGACGCCGTCAGGTGCGAGTTCGACAGCCTGACGGCCCAGCATGAAAGCGACGAGGAACTGCCTGATGAGGTCGATGCACGCTTCGGCGAGCTTGAGGCCGAGATCGAGCGTCTTGAGGCCAAGCGTCAGGCCTACAATCCCGCCGACATTGCCCGTTGCGGGGCCTTTGTCATCCTCAATCATGACGGCACCGTGCGCATCGAGCGCGGTTTTGTAAGAGCCGAGGACGAGAAGCCAGACACGGAGGCAGTGAACGCGAGCGACGAGGGCGAGGAGGATGGCACCCTCGATGACGACGGCGGAACAGTCCCGAACGGTATGGCCCGGAGTGGGAATTTGGAAGGGGAGGACGAGGACGCCGACGATCACAAGCCGCTGTCGGACATCCTGATCCGCGATCTCACCGCGCTCCGCACCCTCGGGCTTCGCCTCGCTCTGAGCGAGCAGCCGGAGATCGCCGTCGTCGCTGTCACCCATGCGCTGTCGGCGCAAATCTTCTATCGCGGCGCGGACGCCCACGCTCTCGATATCCGCCCCGCAAGCACAATGCTGGCTTCCCATGCGGATGGTATCGAGGATACCAAAGCGGGGAAGGCATGGGCGGATCACCACGCCCGTTGGGCGGCGCAGATGCCCCGCGACGTGTGTGGCCTCTGGACGTTTATCGTGGAGTTGGACCCTGACAGCCGCATGGCTTTGTTCGCGCATTGCGCAGCGCTCACGGTCAACGCTGTAAAACTGCCGACGGAGCGCAGGCGCCGGGCGATGGCAACGGCGGACAGGCTGGCGGAGGCCGTGTCGCTCGACATGACCGCGCATTGGATACCGACCGCGCGGACCTATTTCGGTCGGGTCACCAAGCCGCACATTCTTGCCGCCGTGCGGGAAGCCGTCGGTATCGAGGCCGCTGACCGGATGGCGGACATGAAGAAGCAGGACATGGCGGAAGCTGCCGAACAGTTGGTGATCGCAACCGGCTGGCTGCCCGTGCTGATGCGGACACCGCGAACCGCGCAGGAGTGTACAGAGCAGCCACAGGCCGATCTCGTCACGGAGACAAACCCTGACGCGTATTCCGCCGCCGCCGAGTAATCGGCACGGCCGGGACCGCCACGCGGTCCCGGCTTCTCATCGCAAGGATGTCGAAAGTTTTTGGCCGCGCGCCTGATGGCGCGCGGCCAAGCTCATGATGCTCACGCCCACGACCGGCGCATTGTGGAAAGCCAGACACTTTCCGCTCAAGACTAATAAGGGGAAGGCGCGTTGTGGCCGGCGCCCGTGAATCCGTTCCGAAGGCGATGCGGCACATCAATCCAGTCGGATCAGTCGCCGTTGCGGCGGGACCAGATCAGCGTGAAGCAGGCGTCGACGCCCTGGCGTTCACCAGCGAGGGTAGCCTGTGACGGGCGTATCGAACGTCGCTGACATGGAGATTGCGAACTGGGCTTCGCCGGTCTTGGTCGGGGCGCGCCAATCGCGCGCCGCGATGCTCATTCATGCTCCGTCGTTCACTGCTTCGCGCCTTTGCTTTCGTTGATGCGCGGGTGCAAGTCCTTGTCCGAGCGGTGCTGCTGTGTCCTTGCGCGGCGACGATGGCCGCAGTCATGGTGGTCTCCATCGGTCTGTTTGATGGGCGCGTCCCACGCGACCTCGAATGGACGGATCAGGCCCGAGGGCCGGCTGCGCCTCGATCGCCTTCCCGCAACGGCTCGGCCTGCTTTTTTCCCCTGCCGCGAAGGGGCGGCATTCCTCGCGGGAAGACAAAAAAGCCGGCTGCCGCCGTCCTCCGCGTTGCTGCGGGCCTTGCGGCTGCGGGCCGATCGCTCCCCGGGCCAAGGACCGCCATCGAGGCTGCGATGGTCGCGGCCCGACAACAGCACGGAGACACCATGGCTACCATCGGAACCTTTACCGCGGCGGAAAACGGCTACACCGGATCGGTCAAGACGCTCACCCTCAACGTCAAGGCGAAGTTCGTCGCGACCGAGAAGGACAACGACAAGGCGCCCGATTTTCGCATCTTCGCAAGCTCCACTGTCGAGTTTGGGGCTGCGTGGAAGAAGACCGCGCGGGACAGCGATCGCGAATATCTCTCGGTCAAGCTCGACGATCCGAGTTTTCCGGCTCCGATCTATGCCTCGCTGGTGAAGGGTGAGGGCGACGACAGCTTTACGCTGATCTGGTCCCGCCGCAACGGCGATTGATCCCAAGGGATCGACTGGCCCCGCCTCTTCGGAGGCGGGGTTTTGGTGCGCTCATGGCCACAACGATGAAGAAGGAAGTGGGGGCAGGTCCGGCAGCGGCGTTCCATGTGTTCATGGCTGGGATTGTCCCACTCCTGCGCGCCTCTTCGCTACGCTGCGATTGGTGCCTTTTGGGATGTTGATACGGATTGTTGCAAGCATCGTATCGGCGGCGACACACGGTCGACGTAACAGTGCAGGGCCTCGGTTGCGAAACCCATCAAGAAATGTCGCGTACCAATGGACTTTGCCGAAGTGCTCCCGGATCCAGCCCGGCGTGACGCCGAGAGGCGATGGAACGCCCTTCGCATCTGCTCTTGTGTCCGAAAACCGCATCGTGATGCCACGACGGACGGTGGGACGCCGGTCGTTTCCAGCATCAGGCGCGCGCGCGAAACTCGAAGCAGTTCAATAGCTGCAGCCGGCGTTGCCGCGCACATAATAAGCGCTGGACGCCGCAACATTCCGCGTTGCAACCACCGCAATGGTCTCCGAACTCAAGACCATCGAGATGCGGTGTTTTCGGAGGATGGACTTGGATTCTGGCCCCACGATTGGTGCTTCTACTCAGAATCCGGAAACGCGCGGAACAACAGTGCATGTCGTTTTCCCGGCATTCGCCGGATGCTCCTGCCGGTGGCTTGCTAATGGCTCCGCCCTCGCGCGGGACAAGAAAATTCTTCGGCCTTTCGCGGCATAAACGGCCTCCTCCCCGAAAGCCGGGGCCCCTCCATTTATTCCACGGTGCCGAAGAGTTCTCTTGCCCTTGCTACCCCGCTGCTCGCCGCGAGGCAGGGCTGCAGCGCAGCGCTGCAACCCAAGCCTCAAAGGAGCAAGATCATGCATCACCATCTCGCCACCCGATTCGGCCGCAACGCCCACCAAATCAGCGGACGCGAAGCTCTCGACAACGAGACCCTGTACCGGCACGTCCCCGCCATCTTCGCCCGCGAGGCGCATGACAGCCGGTCAGAACGTTACGTCTACGTACCCACCATTGAGATTGTGGAGGAAGTGCGCCGCGAAGGATGGTTTCCGTTCTTCGCCGTGCAGGCCGTACCACGCGACGGTGACCGCCTCGGCCACGCAAAGCACATGCTCCGCCTGCGTCGTGATGGGGGCATCGGCAAGCCCGAAGCGGCCGAAGTCATCATCGTCAATTCGCATGACGGAACCTCGGCGTACCAGATGTTTGCGGGGTTGCTCAGGTTTGTTTGCACAAACAGCCTTGTCGCGGGCGAGCGCTTCGAGGAAGTTCGTGTGGCGCACAAGGGCAATATCCAGCACGACATTATCGAGGGCGTTTATACTGTTGCGGAAGACTTTCCGCGCCTCATCGAATCCGTCGAGACGATGAAGGAAACAAAGCTCTCGCGGGACGAGCAGACCGTTTTTGCTGAAGCCGCACTTGTCGCCCGCTACGGCGAGGACGAAAGCCCCGTTCGTCCGGACCAGATCATTGCGCCTCGACGCCGCGAGGATGTCGGGCAAAGTCTCTGGCTGACACTGAACGCAGCCCAGGAAAACCTCATTCGTGGCGGACTTCACGGCCGCCGCCAGACCACTGATGGCCGTATTCGCCGCGCGCAGACCCGTGCCATCAATGGCATCGACCAGAATGTCGGCATCAACCGCGCGCTCTGGACGCTGGCAGAGGGCATGCAGCGCCTGAAATCGGCCTGACCCGCAAGGCCGGGGAGCCGGACAAGGCTTCTCGGCTTTTGCCCCGTGCCGAAAAATTCTTGCCGGTCCGCACGCGGACCGGCAAAGAAGGTGCTGGGTAAAAAAAACCGCTCGCCGGGCTCCGCCCGGCTCGGAAAACACGGCTGCCAAAAATAGCATCGCCCCGACCGGACAGGACAAAGCGAGCGCCACATTGTGCGGCACTCGCTTGATCGTTCGTTCTTGCTTACGCGCTGGTCTTTGCCCAGGCGGCGTCCCTGTAGGCTTCGCGCCGTTTTCGCCATTGTGTGAACGGAGTTTCGACGACGGCAGGATTGCCGAGACCGAAAACCAGGGCGCGAACGACAAGGAAACCGTCAACGATGCGCACGCCAAGCTCATCGTCCAGGTAGTTTGGCTCGATCACATCGATTTCATTCTCGTGGCGGATTTTCTCAGGTTTGTCCCTGCTGGTGGCAACCCACGTTTCGATCGTTCGGCGACCCGCATATTTGCCGACCACGCGTTCGCGTGTTTCGGAAGTGCCGAGTCTACAGACGACCTTGATCTTGAAGCGCGCTTCGAGCGTTGCCGCATCGTACCGCTGGTAGAGCTTGAGGATCTGTTCCCAGTCCTGCGTCGCCACGATCGCCGCTACGCCTTTTTCCCGGCCGACATTGAGCAATTTGGGAAACTGTTCGAGACGGCCCAGAACCGGAAGTTCATCCAGGATCAGGTGCAACCACGGGCAATCCCGTTTGGGCGTGGACGGGCTGAGCAACTTGCCGCAGACGACATCGACAAGAAGGCCGCTGATCGCGGTCGAGAGAAGCGGATATTCGGCATTGTGCTGAAGAATGATCGTTCGCGGCAGACGGGACTGCTCGGAAAGCCAGTCGCGGACGCTGAAACTGCACTCCTTGTTCGATGCCTCCGCCTGTGCGAGCGGCCGGATCGTCGTCAGGGCCGCGACCCACAGCGTCAACATGAGGCTCAGAGTGGTTCTGTTGGCCACCCCATCGGCGTCGATTTCGATGAGGTGGACACTCGGTGAGTGCGCGGCCTCAAGAGCCGCGCGCAGCTCTTTCGGGCTTTTGAATACGAACTTGAACAGATCGGCCCATCCCCAATCGGTTTTGCGCTCACGTTGCAACGCCTCGATGGCTCCCGACAGGATGGCCTTGGCGCCATTGGACCACATCGATTCCAGTTCTGAACCCGACGGCACGAGCTTTTCCGCAACCTCGCGCGCGCCTTGCGCATTGATTACGTCGCGGCCGATATCCCAGGTCCATCCTCTTGCGTCATGAGGCGCCACCAGAAGAATCTCGTCAATCGGAGCGCAGGCAAGAATGTCCCCCTTGGCGTCGTGAATGATCGACCGCTCCCCACGTGCCAGAATCTGTTCCGCCCAGCCACGGATCACGGCGCTCTTGCCCGAACCTTGGTCACCGATGACGAGAATGTTGGAAGCTTCCGCGACAGGCGTGAGCTGAACGTAAGGTGCAAGCCAGAGCGAATCCGGTTGCGGTATCCCCGTCACGGCAACGGCCTTCCGCAACGAGGCTCGCCCCTCCGCGCCGAATTTCGGCCACAGCCCCCGGATGGTGCGGACGGTCTCCCTGGGCGAGGTGTGCTTCCAGCTCCAGATTGCCGCAAGGGTTGCCGCGATTATCGTGCAGCCAAAAAACAGGCAGAGCCGGAGATAGAACGGCGGCCAGGCCAACCACCCCCGAAGGTTCGCTGTGCGGCAATCGAAATCGAAGACCTGCAACGGCCCCGGTCCGCAGTGGCGGTGGAAACCTTCATCCCAGACCGTTCTCCAGAAATAAGCCGGGGTGATGTTCGGATTGTCAAATGGGGCGAGAAGGGTGATGATGAAGAAGCTAAAGACCATGACACCGCATGCCACGAGTAGCGCGGCTGCCAGTGCGGGGCTTGGGGATTTCTTGACCTTGATGGTTGTCACTGTCCTGTTACTCCACAAATTTGAGAAGGATCGAGCCGATGACGGCAAGGGCAAAGCCCGCAGCCCATCCACGCACGACAGCACGGACCAACCAACGGGGTTCGCGGCATCGCAAAATCGTCCAGCCGTAATCCCTTCCAGCCTCCGGGTCGGAGGAGGGTTGGATGTTCGGGGCGGGCTCTACTTCTTGCCAATTCGGAAACGGGTTTTGATGGCCGAGGCTCGACAGGAACGCCGCGAGGCCCTCTTCTCCGAGGCGCTCCAGCGAGCGTAGGTCGAATTCGTCCGCGCCCGTCTCGAATTGCGAGGCCAGCCGCTGTGCGGTTGCCCACCGCTCACGGCTGCCTTCGTCGATGGCGCGTGACGCCGCCGCTCTGAAACTCTCACTCTTCATCGACTGTCTCCGTCGTCTTGAAGGCACGGTCGAGTTCTGCGAATAGCGCCACCAGCCACTGGGCAACGTCACCGCGTGCGATCTTGGCTTCCGCGCGTGGCAGGCCGCTCAATTGCATGGCTGCCGGCGTTTCGAGGTCCACGACATCGATGAACCGGGAGCCGGCCGCCTCGAAATACCGCCATGAGCCGCCGGGAATGGCGCCCATCACTATGAGCGTATTTCTCTCCGCAGCAGGCTTGAGCTTATCGGCCCACTCCTGCCAGGCAGAGGAGGCCGGATGCAGATCGGCGATGCGGCCATCGCGCTGGTTTTCGGCAAGGATGATGTCCGCGCGAGGGATGGCCGTCGTCAGGCGTTCGACCGTCCAATGCGCCTGTCGCATCGATTCTGCCTCGGCCGTGAATGGTATGAAGACGACCGGATGGAAACCGAATTCGCCAAATTCTTCGTCCAGGTCGACCAGAGCCGCCCATTCGGAGAACCGGCCAACCTCGCCGGCGCCAATGTCGACGATCGGAGCGGCCGTCTCCGCTTGCGTGACGGCGTCCAGCACCGGGCTGAACCGCGCCAGCTCCTTGCCGGGATCCGCACGCGCCGCCTTGGGATCGGATGCAATCGTGATGACGTCCTGGCCCAGCGCCGCCGACAACCGCTTTTGACGGTCGATTTGAATAACGACCGGCGAGTATCCCGCGATCGTCAGTTTGTCAGTGATGGCCAGCGCCAGCGTCGATTTGCCAACCCCGCCTTTTTCGTTGGCGACAACGATGGCCCAGCGCCTCTTGTCTGTCTCTGTCATGGCTTGTTCCTTCGTCCCGGTTGATCGCGGGGCGAAGGAAGAAGCCATGGAATCGAACAGGCCGGACGGATTCTGAGTCGGCTTCCGGAAAAAATTCAACGCGCGAGGTACGCCGCGCACTGATCTTCATAATTCTTGTACGCGTAAAGCAGGAATTCCCGCCCGCTCATCAATTCGGGGTGCCGACGTTCGCTAAACATCTCGGGCTGCTCTTCAAGATGCTGCCGGCTGCGTTCGATCCGTTCGATGAACTGCGCAGGAGACAACGGTGCGGATTGCCTGCGAGCGATCCTCCCAATGTCCCGGACGAATTCAAAGCCCTTCAAACTCGCCAGCCGATGGAACATCAGCTTTGGATCGAAATCCCCGGCATAGACCGCGGGAAAGATCGCCCCGGCATCGATCGGGTGGTTGAAACCTGCGGCCACCGCCGCTTGCTTCGGATCGAGAAACCCATCTCCGTCCGGCTCCCGCCGGATGCTCTCACTGATTTCGCTTTCAATAAAGCGAAACTCCTTCGCCCGCTCGCGGCACATGTTGAGCGCGACAAACTGAGTCTTCTGAAAACGGATTTCCTCCTCGATCACATCCTGGCGCTGGCCGCGAAAGCCCTCCGCCCAGGCGGCGATCTCCCGGCGCAGCCGTTTGCTCGGGTACAGGCATCGCAGGAACTTCTGACGCTGCCCGTTGCGCCAGGCCGTATCGATGAGGCGACGGCGGCGCTTCCCGGTGGTGCGATGATCGCGCTCGGGCCAGGGAAGCGGCAGTAACTCCTTGTCGAAGATGAAGTTCTGCGCCGCCTCCTGATCCGCCCAGTTACGGACATTCTTCCCATCGCGCAGCGGCACAAGATACCGAAGGCGCTCGAAGATCACGAAGACGTTGACAGCGAAGGCGTCCTTGATCTGCTTCTCGATATCGTCGGCAACCTGGCCGCCGCTTGACCGCTCAGGCCGCATGCCGACCATATTTGCTCGAACCAGCAGCGGCTCACCCCGGTCAAACCGTTCCCGTTCCTCGGGCGTTGCCTGGATCGGGAGGGGATCGTCGAGGCTATCGACAATCATCCCTTGCAGACTTTGAGCCGGCCAGCCAGCCGCTATCTTCATCTTCAGCGGAACCTGCGGCGGATAAGCGGCCCTTCCCTCGCGTATGGCCTCCCCGCTCACCGCGACGACCGGCCGGCTGAAGTCGAGATACCGTTGGAACGGTGTGTCCGAAAGCAACAGCTTGCGCAGCTTGTTCCTTTCGATGTCCGAAGTCGGCAGGTCTGCCGCCATGCTTGTTTCCTTGGTCATCGGCGCCGCAAAGGCTAACAAGCTCATCGGCAAGAAGATGGATTCTGAGTATCCGGCTGGTAACGTTCCTGTGAGCTGCGACCTTGAGCCTATCCGCCTCGCAACTTAGCCACACGCGAAAGCTTGTCCTGGATCGAACGCGAACCAGCCGTCGGCTGGTCTGATTTCGGCACGGCGACCGGTTTGACGGTAACCGTTCTCCCGGCCCGGGGCTCGGCTGTTTCACCGGTCATGGATCGGGATGACGCCGTTTCCTCTCGTGCGGCAGTCCGCTGGCGCGTGCTGTCTTCCACAGGCCGGCCTGTTGACGCGGACGCATTCCCCTTGATCTGCCGCGATACCGCACCGCGCAGACGATCGGCCGAGAAAGAACTCCCATCGGCACGCCGTATGCCGGCCGCAGCAAGCGCACGCGCGATCTGTGACCAAGTGAATCCCTCATCCCGGAATTCCTCGAACAGGCCGCGATGCCGCCGCACCGCACGATCGAGCGGTATAGGGCCGAGCGGTCCCTTGAAATTGTCAACGAGCGCCTTCAGCCGTCGCTGCAAGTTAGAGTTCATCGCGTTACCCGAAGCAAAATGAATCCAGACGAATTTTGGAAGCTCATGCAGGATCAAGTGCAACCACGGGCGATCTTCGAGCCGTTTTCCGCCCTCTGAGCTTGGCTGTTTTGCCGATTTGGGGCGTAGAACGCGTCCGGCCCACCGAGACCGCCGTTCGCTGTGGCGCACGATCTTTCTTCGGCGGGTCTTGTAGCACGGACGCTTTTTCCCGCATCTGGCGCGACACCGTCCCACGCAGGTGATCAACTGAAACCATCTCCCCGTCGGCGCGCCTGACCCCGGCCGCCGCTAGGGCCCGCGCCAGCTGCGACCATGTACATCCCTCGCGTCGCAACTCCTCGAACAGATCGAGATGTCTTCGCAAGACCCGATCGAGCGGAATGCGTCCGAGTGGTCCCCGCAGATCGTGAGCAACCGCATTTAGCCGTCGTCGCAGGTTCGAGTTCATGATGGTTTCCGACGCGTTCCTTGAACCCCGAGGCTAGCAAGCCCTCCAGGGAGCAGATGGATTCTGAGTATTCGCGCGTAACGTTCCTGTGAGCCAGGTCCCCAGGAATCCCGCGCCTGACCGCTACGCAGACGATCGGCCGAGAAGGCCCCCATCGGCGCGCCGTATGCCGACCGCAGCAAAGGGATGCGCGATCCGTGACCACGTGAATCCCTCATTCCGGAATTCCTGGACAGGCCCGAGATGCCGGCGCACCGCACGATCGAGCCGTAGGGGATCGACCGGCTCCTTCAGACTTCGAGTTCGTCGGCAAGTGCTCTCAAACACCGCCGCAGGCTCGAGTCCGCGGGTTCCGACGCAAACTGAACCAAGACGAACCAAGATCACCCGATGAGAAGCGCGTCAAATTGCTTCAAAATGATCTCTTCACACCTGTGCATCGGTGGATGGCGCCCGCATGGCAAGAACTTTTTCGACGCTCTGACAATTGGTGGTCGGGGTGCGGTCATCGGTCCGGCCTCATCGAAGCGGATTCCTGGTCCGCGGGCTCTAATGGTAGTCCGCGGATCGAGTCCCAGCCACTATGGCGCGCTTGATGCGCATGCACAGGTACGGGTTGTCCCGATCCTCGGTCTCGACCGGTTGCCATTACGTCGTCGTCGCTCTCACCAATTCGATGATCCCACTCGGCAGCTGACTTTCTTTTCCTTCCCGGCCGCTTCTCCTTACGCGATGGCGGAGGCTTCCTGGCGGAATGCCTCGCCTCGGCTCATCACCGCCCACGCGATCCTCGCCATCTTGTTGGCCACCGCGATCGTGACCACGCGCGCCGGACGCCTTTGGAGGAGCGCGTTGATCCAGCCGGCAAGCTCGGGCTTGTTACGGCAATAGCGAATCACGGCGGTGGCGCCAAGCACGAGCAGCTTGCGCAAATACGCGTCGCCTTTTTTCGAGATCTTTCCCATATGGACCTTGCCACCGGATCCGGACTGCCGTGGGACAAGCCCGATCCACGTTGCCAGATGCCGCCCGGATTTGAAGACTTTGATGTCTCCAATGGTGGCTGTAATTGCGGATGCCGTGATCACTCCGATGCCGGGGATCGTTTGCAGTCGCAGACTGACCTCGCTGGCGCGGTGCGCTACTCGAATGGCGTTCTCGATCGTTTGTACGCGTGTCTGCACATCGTCGATCTGGCCCATGATCAGCTCGACGCAGCTGCGGACCGCATCGGGGAGGACCGCTGGGGTCGCGCCTTGGGCAAGCGCATGCAGCTCCGGGATGCTCCAGACTCCCTTGGGCGCGACCAGTCCGAACTCAGCGAGCTGGCCACGCAACGAGTTGATCAGCGCTGTACGCTGACGGACCAGCAGCTCTCGTGTCCGATGTAGCATTAAGCCCGATTGCTGCTCAGCTCTTTTGATTTCGACAAATCGCATTGTGGGTCGGGCTACCGCTTCACAGATCGCCTCTGCACCCACTGCGTCATTCTTGCCGCGCTTAACGTACGGTTTGACGTAGCCCGCTGGCATCAGCCGGACGTCGTGCCCGAGTGCCGTCAGCTCGCGACCCCAATGATGGGCGGTGCCACAGGCCTCGATGCCGGCCAGGCTACGCGGCAGTCCTTTGAAGAACTCGAGTACTTCCGAGCGACGGAGCTTCTTGCGAACCGCGACCTTGCCAGTCGCGTCGACACCGTGAACCTGGAAAACGTGCTTGGCGAGATCAAGTCCGATTGTCATAGTGGGCATCGTGGATGGCTCCCTTTAAGTGAATCTGACAACGACTCACTTTGGCACATCAGATGCCGGTAGCGGACGCCATCCACACCATCACTGTGGATGACACCCACATGGCCGAGCTTTTCTAACGTCATAGCATTTGGTCGTTGCGGTCATCTGTCCGGCCTTTGCTTGTGGTCTGTTCTCACAACATGGCCTCGATGGTTGTCCGCTGATCGGGCCCCCGTCATCGTTGACGGACTCAATGTCCGTGCAACTCAAAGTCCGTGCACAGGTTCGAAGTGTCCTGATCCTCGGTATGTCGAGCGGATGCCATCAAGGGTCATTGCCCTTGTCCAACTCGGCTTTCGTTTGTCGAGACGCTATTGATGGGGTCACCGCAAGGCCTCATTGCCAAGCCCCACCACGTGATTCTGAACGTCTGTTCCCCAAAAGGTGCTACCTGCTCTGCAGGATTGCCCTGACAATGCGTGCCAAATTGTTGGCAACCGCGAGAGTAACCAGTGGACCGGGCGCATGGACGCATTGACTAAATCGCACTTGCCTTGCCGCAGCCGCAATTGTCGGCGCGCTGAATTGAAAAGTCTGCTAAGTTTCGAGGTCGCAAGGTCGAATGGGGCATACGAAACTTCGGTTTTATGGGACGGAGAAAGTCAAATGCCGGCATTTGAACGCATTCCGTTAGATCAGCGCCTGCGAGATCTTCCATGCGCGTGACCTTGCTCCCTCGCTCACTACTGGCGTGCCTACTCACACGCATTTACAAGCGGGGCTATCGGCGAACGATACGGATGGGAAGTTGGTGGGAGCCGCTTTTCCAAGAAGCCTCGCCGAAACCTGGAGAACGAATTCTGGAAATAAACGCGGACAACTGCGGTACCGTTAAAATGATTGGGGCATTGTATCGGCAGAGCGCTCGATGGAAGCGAGGATGTCATCGGCGGACTTGGTCCATCGGAACGGTTTGGGATCGGCGTTGTGCCGCTCGATGAACGAAGTGATGTCAGCCCTGAGGGCGGCGACACTGCGATAGACACCTCGCCTGATCTTCTGATCGGTAAGGAGCGCGAAGAAGCGCTCGACCTGATTGAGGCATGACGAACTGGTCGGGGTCAGGTGCACATGCCAACGCGGCCTTTTAGTCAGCCATTTCCGGATCAGCGGGGTCTTGTGGGTGGCGTAGATATCCATGACGAGATGGACGTCGAGTTCGCGCGGCACGGCGGCCTCGATCTCGTCCAAGAACTTGCGGAACTCGGCGGCACGGTGCCGTCCGTAGCACTTGCCGATGACCCGTCCGGTCGCAATGTCGAGGGCGGCGAACAGCGATGTAGAGCCGTGCCTTTTTGTAGTCATGGCTCCTTCGGGCTGGCTGGCCGGGACGCATCGGTAACATCGGCTGAGTGCGGTCCAGCGCCTGGATTTGAGACTTCTCGTCCACACACAGAACGATGGCGTGCTCCGGCGGCGAGACGTAAAGGCCCACGACGTCGCGCACCTTGGCCACGAAGTTCGGATCGGTTGAGAGCTTGAACGGCTCCAGCCGGTGCGGCTGGAGCCCGAAGGCCCGCCAGATGCGTTGCACCATCGACACCGAGAGGCCACTGGCCTTCGCCATGTCGCGAGAACTCCAATGGGTGGCGTTCTCGGGGCAGTTTTCCAGCGTCCTCACGGCTTCGATAAGGGTATCGTCAATGGTGCGCGGTGCCCCGGAGCGCGGCTCGTCGTTCAGCCCGTCCACGCGCCGCTTCACAAAACGCCGCCGCCACTTGCCCACGGTCTGCCGGTCCAGCTCCAGCTTGGCCGCCACCTCCGTGTTCTGACCTCCTGCAGCGCAGGTCAGCACAATCCGGGCTCTCAGAGCCAGTGCCTGCGCCGTCTTCCGCCGCGTCGTCAGCGACTCCAGCTCGGCACGCTCCTCATCGCTCAATGTCAGGGGGGGCAGTTGCTGGACCGCCATTAGATGCTCCGTCGCTGTTTGCTTCCCTCTTGGCACAGCGATGCAAATCTACTGCGAATCTACGATTGCGAACTTGTGACTTGGGACACTAGCGCCTGCACAGGCAGGACGGCTGTTCTACTATGCATTTGACCTCCTCTGGCGGGATGGAAACGTCCGCAAACATCCGCGGATCGAACGCAAGCAACAACTCCTATTCCACCTACTCGGCGCAACGACATCGAGCTGCCGTTCTTATATTCCAAACACCTCGTGGTGACGGCTAACATTATCACCAGGCGTCCTGCAGCAGAATGTCTTTAACCACTGGCGCGTGCATGACTTCCCCACACATGCCGAGAAGGCTGTGAATGAGGCGGCTGTTCCTCAAGACAAACTCATGGGCGCACTCATTCATGAATTCGCCCTGGGCGGTTACCGGGATTGTAGTCAGTCTTATCGCCTGACGGGGGAGTAGACCGTTTACGCGGTTGCGTGGCCAGCCCGAGCGTCCATAGCCTCAGATGCTCCAAAGCCCTACCGCCTGTTGTCGCGATACGCGAGCAGGCGCAGCGCGTTGACGACGACCACCAGCGTCGAGCCCTCGTGAACCGCCACCGCCGGGCCGATGCCGAGGCCAAGGACCGTTGCCGGCACCAGCAGCCCGACCACGCCGAGGCTGATGAACACATTCTGGAGGATGATCCCGCGGGTGTGGCGGCTGAGACCCACCGCGAAAGGCAGATGGCTCAAGTCGTCGGCCATCAGCGCAACATCCGCTGTCTCCAGCGCGACGTCGGAGCCGGCCGCGCCCATCGCGATGCCGACCGTCGCGCTCGCCATCGCCGGCGCATCGTTCACGCCGTCTCCGACCATGGCGACCTTCTGTTCGGCGCGCAGCTTCTTGATCGCCTCGACCTTGTCCTCCGGCATCAGGTCGCCCCAGGCCTCGTCCAGCCCGACATCCTTGGCGATCGCCTCGGCGACCTTCTGATGGTCGCCGGAGATCATGATCATCCGCTTGATGCCGAGCGCGTGCAGCTGCGCAAGCGCATCGCGGGCGGCAGCGCGCGGCGTATCCATCAGTCCGATTGCGCCGAGTTCGTTGCTGCCATGGCGGACGACCATCGTGGTGCGGCCGCCTTCGCGCAATTTCGCGATTGCTGCCGCAGAAGCTTTGCCCAGTGCGGCGATGCCGTCGGCGCCGAACATCTCGGCCTTGCCGATCCAGACCGGCTTGCCGTCGAGCGTCGCGGTCACCCCGCGTCCGGTGAGGCTCTTGAGATCATGCGCCTGCGGGACGTCGCGCCGGCCCAGGCGCTCGCGACCGTCGCGCGCAATTGCAGCCGCCAGCGGGTGGTCGCTGAGCTGCTCGACCGCGACGGCGACCCTGAGCAGATCTTCTTCCGAAACTCCTTCTGCCGGGACAATATCGGTGATGCGTGGACGGCCTTCCGTCAGCGTGCCCGTCTTGTCGAAGGCGATCGCGCTCAGCGAGCCAAGATTTTCGAGCGGCGCGCCGCCCTTCACCAAAACGCCACCGCGTGCCGCTCGCGCAACACCGGACAGCACCGCGCTCGGAGTAGCGATTGCGAGCGCGCAGGGACTGGCCGCCACCAGCACCGCCATGGCGCGATAGAAGCTAGCGCTGAATGGCTCGTCGATTACCACCCACGCGAACAGCAGGATGAAAGCGAGTGCCAGCACTGCTGGCACGAAAAGGCGCTCGAACTTGTCAGTGAACCGTTGTGTTGGTGATTTCTGCGTCTCGGCCTCGCTGACCATCTGGACGACTTTGGCCAGTGCGGTCTCGGTGGACAGGCGCGTCACCTCCACCTCGATCGCACCCGCGCCATTGATGGTTCCGGCGAACACGCGCGAGGAGGCGCCCACCGAATTGGGTCTGGCGCGCGCCGTTGCGGCATCCTCGACCGGGCGCTTGTCGACGGGGATGCTCTCGCCGGTGACCGGCGCCTGATTGACGCTCGACTCGCCCTTCACGAGAAACCCGTCGGACGGCAGCCGCTCGTTGGGGCGCACGAGGACCACGTCGCCGACCACGAGGTCCTCGACGGGCACCTCGCGGGTCTCGCCGTCGCGGCGTACGGTGGCCGTTCGCGGGGCGAGCTCGGCCAGCGCCTCGATCGCCTGCTTGGCTCGTCCCATCGCGTAATGTTCAAGCGCGTGGCCGAGGCTGAACAGGAAGAGAAGCAGCGCGCCCTCCGCGAAGGCGCCAAGTGCCGCAGCGCCGGCCGCCGCGACCAGCATCAGCGTGTCGATCTCGAACTTCTTCAGGCGCAGATTGTCGATCGCCTCGCGCAGCGTGTAGAAGCCACCGAAGAAATAGGCGGCGATGTAGCAGGTGATCGGCAACCAGCCGGGGGCAGCGGGCAGGAGCTTCTCGATCGCGAAGCCGATCGCAAGCATAGCGCCGCATGCGAGGGAGAAGATCAGCTCGGTGTTGAACCCGAGAACACCGCCATGCGCGTGATCGTGCTCCTTCTCTCCCCGTGCGTGGCTGTGCTCGCCATGGTCATGACCTGCATGAGCATCGGCCACTTGGTCTTTGTCGACGCGATCAGGCTTCGCAGCCGGCCGGCGGGCGGCGATGGGTCCGGTCACCGTGACCCCCATCCCGGAGAGCGCATCGCGGATGGCCTGCTCGGAACCTCGGGTCCGGTCGAACTCGACACGCACCAGCCCGCCGGCGCTCGCTTCCGCCTCCAGCACGCCCGGCACTGCACGCAGACGATCAGCGACCGTCCGCGCCCTACGCTGGTGAGCGATTCCCTCGACCTGCCAAAGGACATGGCCGAAACGCTCGGTGATCCTGGCTCCGGCGCTTGCCACGAGCTCGCGAATGCGTGGAAGCGGTACGGCGCTTGGGTCGTAGTGGATGCAGAGCTGAGCGGGCTCGCCGGGGCCGGCGGCGGCGACATGAACCTCCTCGACCCCTTCGCGGCCCTGGATCTCCGATGTCAGCCGAGCTACGCACGCGTCATCGGTGTCGGGGACGCCCGGCAGTAGGATCGGAATGTCCAAGCGAAGTTTTTCGGTCACCCTCACGTCCTTCTTTACTTAAAATGCTTCTAAGCTAAGATCGCACCCTCTGGTAACCGCGACCTCACTATTATTCATTATTTTGCACGAGGGAGACAAAAGAAGGCGACCGGGATCTTCTGACGAGCAGATCATCCGTGCAATCACATTCTAGGCCATCATGCCGTCTGGATAGCTGTAAAGTTGCACTGGGTTTCACCGAACCTCCGCCGATCGTACGCGGCTCGTCAGCAGCGAACGGCGCGCCGCTGGACCGACGCCGCGGGCTCCGGCCGGAGTGGCTCATGCCAGAGACTCAGTCTCTTGCGGCCGAGAAAATTTCGCGGCGCCTGGGCGGAATCCTGGCAGCGAATGCGTCCCCCGCCCTGTCAGGATCGTGCGGCCAAGCGCGCGCTCGCATCGTCGCTTGGCGATGTTATGGTTTAACTACGACAGGTCCATGTCCGAGAGGGACCGAGGCTCTCAAGGTCGCAAGATGATGCGCCTGCAAACCAACATTCGCGTCCCCGGCCTGAACGGCCGTGAAGTGACAGACTTTCATGTTGAATTGCGACGACGCCAGCTATCAAGCCTGGTGGCCCGGGGTTCACTTGCAGTTTCACACCGTGCGCCGGGTCACGGGAGATGTCGGAAACGTGGTCTACATGGATGAGTATGTTGGCCGGTTTCGGCTGAGATTCCACGCGATCGTGACCGTCGTTGTTCCGGGAAAGGCGATCACTTGGCAATTCATAAAGGGCGTACGGCTGCCCGGAAAACTCACCCTGCGCCTCGAAGATCAGGCAGAGGGCGTCGCTCTCTCCCACGTGGTCGAGGTCGGATTTCGCGGTGCCGGCCGCGTGATCGATGCTGTTTTTCGCTTCTGGCTCACCCGCGAATTCGCAAATGCGTTGGACGAACACGTGCGGACCGAATTTCCGAAGCTACGCGACTTGCTGCGTTCGCGGGCGGCAACGCCCGGTAACGCATAGCACGAAGGCACGCTCCATTCGACACCGTGGAATTCGATTACCGGCATCACAACAATAGGGCAAAGGCGTAGCACAGCCGGGCGCGATGCTCTGTTTGTTGGTATTGCGGACGATCACGTCGCTTGCAGCGCCGGGCGATGAACAGTTCTACGAATGATCTTCTCTAACGACGTTGAGTGTATGAAGCGCGATCATCCGCTCTTCATTGGTGGGTATGACGAGGACGGCGACGGGGCTGTTGGCCTCGCATATGCGCAGAGCGCTGCCGAGATTGGCCGATTCGTCGATCCAGAGGCCGGACCAGGCGAGCCGCTCGCAGATCCGGCGGCGCACATCGGCGTGGTTCTCTCCGATGCCAGCGGTGAATACGAAGGCGTCGAGCCCTCCGAGCGAGGCGATGAGGCCGCCCGCCTCGCGCGCGACCCTCCAGCAGAAGAGTTCGATTGCTTCTTCAGCCTCGGGGCCGCTGTTGTCAGACAGCGTGCGCATGTCACTTGAGATTCCAGACACGCCCAGCAGTCCCGACTTGCGGTAGAGCAGGTCCTCGACATCCGCCGCGGACATGCCAAGCTGTGTCTGGAGATGAAGGACAACGCCAGGATCGATGGCTCCGCAGCGTGTTCCCATCATCAGGCCGTCGAGTGCGGTGAAGCCCATGGTGGTGTCGATGCTTTTGCCGTCGCGCATCGCGCACAGGCTGGCGCCATTGCCGAGATGCGCAGCGATCATGCGACCGGCGGCAAGCACGGGATCGATCTCGCGCAGGCGCCGGGCGATATATTCGTAAGACAGACCGTGGAATCCGTAGCGCCGGATGCCCTGCTCATGGAAGGCGCGCGGGAGGGGCAGGCGCGCGGCGACCGGCGGCTTGTCGTGGTGAAACGCCGTGTCGAAACAGGCCACCTGCGGAAGGCCCGGGCGGAGCTGCGCAATCGCACGGATGGCGGCCAGATTGTGCGGCTGGTGCAGCGGGGCGAGCGGGTTGAGCTTTTCCAGTGCATCAAGGACTGCGTCGTCGACGAGACGCGGTGCGGCGAACTCGGTCCCGCCGTGGACGACACGGTGGCCAATCGCGATCACCTGGCGGTCACCCAAACGTTCCGCCGCCCAAGCGAAGATGTCCTTTAGCAGTTCGGCGTGGCTCAGCGATGCGCCGTCCGGCCAGTCACGCTCCAGCACGATATCGCCGTCGGCTGAGCGGACCCTCAGGCTGGGTGCGATGCCGATCCGCTCGATCTTGCCGCCGGCTGACAGCATGGGGTTATTAGCCCCGTCGAGCGTGAACAGCGCAAACTTGATGCTCGATGAGCCTGAGTTGAGACTGAAAATGGCTTTCATGCGCTGGCCGGCAGTCCTGGAGCCGCCTTGGTCGCCGTGCGCGCCATCAGCACGGCGACCGCGCAGGAGGCAAGGCGCGTGCGCAGGCTGTCGGCGCGGCTGGTGAGGATGATGGGGACGCGCGCACCCAGGACGATACCGGCGGCAGATGCATCGCCGAGAAAGGTCAGTTGCTTCGCGAGCATGTTCCCGGCCTCAAGATTGGGCACGACGAGAATGTCGGCTTGGCCGGCGACGGGAGAGACAATGCCCTTCTCCTTCGCGGCCGCTGCACTGATCGCATTGTCGAGGGCGAGCGGCCCATCAAGAATGCCGCCGGTAATCTGCCCGCGATCCGCCATCTTGCAGAGCGCGGCTGCATCGAGGGTCGAGCCTATGGCCGGATTGATGGTCTCGACGGCAGAGAGAATGGCCACTTTCGGCTCCTCCACGCCGAGCACATGGGCAAGGTCGATCGCGTTGCGGATGATGTCGGCCTTTTCTTCCAGCGTCGGCGCGATGTTGATCGCGGCGTCGGTGATGATGAGCGGCACCGGATGGTCCGGCACGTCCATGACATAGGCATGGCTGATCCTGCGTTCGGTGCGAAGACCGGTGGTGGAGACGACCACCGCACCCATCAGTTCGTCGGTATGGAGCGATCCTTTCATCAGCAACCGCGCTTCGCCGGCGCGCACCAGCGCGACCGCTTTCTCTGCCGCGTCGTGGCTGTGGGCGGCCGGCACGACGCGCAGCGCGGCGATGTCCTTGCCGGCCTCCTCCGCAGCCTTCCTGATCCTCGCTTCAGGCCCGACCAGGATCGGCGTTATCAGGCCGGCCTCCGCCGCCTCCACCGCAGCCGTGATAGCCGCGGCGCTGCAGGGATGCGCGACGGCGGTCGCCACCGCTTCGCCCCCCGTCGTCTTCTCCACGAGACGGCGATAGCCGCGATGCTCGGCCAAATGCACATCAGGCAGTGCGATGCGGGGACGACGCACCTTGTCCTTCGGCGCCTTCACCTCCGCGCGCCCGGAGATCACCTCCTCGCCGTTCTGGTTGACGCAGCGGCAGTCGAACACGACGACGCTGTGCTCGGGCCGTTTCTCGGCGACGGTCACGCTCGCGGTGATCGTGTCGCCCAAGCCCACCGGCCGGATAAAGCGCAGCGACTGGCTGAGATAGACAGCGCCAGGCCCCGGCAGTTCAGTGCCGAGTACCGCGGATATCAGGCCGCCGCCCCACATTCCATGCGCGATCACGCGGCGGTATATGTCAGTGGCCGCGAAGTCGGCGTCGAGATGGGTCGGATTGACGTCGCCGGAGACGAGCGCGAACAGCTTGATGTCCTCCTCGCGGAGCGTCCGGGTCATGCTCGCTGTGTCGCCGACCCGGATTTCATCGAATGTCCGGTTCTCGATCATCCCCTCATCGGCCATCGCTCAACGCTCCAGCACATAGTGGCCGGGCGCGTCGGCGATGATCGGATAGTTCTTGTCGGGCGCGCCCATCGGCGGCGCCGTTGCGGCTTCGCCGGAATGCCGCTTGAGCCAGTCGCTCCAAGCCGGCCACCAGCTTCCTTCAAAGAGTTGGGTCCTGGTCAGCCACTCATCCGGATCGAGCGCCGGCCCGTCCGCCTCGCGGCGGAGCAGTCGATAGGAACGACGCGGTCGCCCTGGCTCCGACACGATGCCGGCATTGTGGCCGCCGCTCGTCAGCACGAAGTCGATCGCCGCGCCGGTCAGGCGATGGATCTTGTGCACCGATCGCCACGGCGCAACGTGATCGCGTTCCGTGCCCACGACGAACATCGGCTGGCGCATGGCGGAGAGACTGATCGTGCGTCCATCGACCTTGTAGCGGCCCTCGGACAGATCGTCCCCGAGAAACAACTGGCGCAGATACTGGCTGTGCATCGCAGAGGGCATGCGTGTGCCGTCGGCGTTCCAGGCCATCAGATCGGTCATCGGCTCGCGCTCGCCCATCAAATACGTGGTGAGCAAGCGCGACCAGACGAGATCGTTGGAGCGCAGGATCTGGAACGCGCCGCCCATCTGGCTGCTGTCGAAATACCCTCGACTCCACATCAGGCTTTCCAGGAGGTTAAGCTGCCCCTGGTCGATGAACAGGCCAAGTTCGCCCGGTTCGCAGAATTCGGTCTGGGCCGCGAGCAGGGTCACGCTCGCGAGCCGCTCGTCCCCATCGCGCGCCATCGTCGCGGCGACGATCGACAGCAGCGTCCCACCCAGGCAGTAGCCCACTGAATGGACTGAAGCGGCGCCAGTGATCGCGCAGATGGCGTCGAGAGCGGCCATCGGTCCGAGCCGACGATAGTCCTCCATGTCGAGATCGCGGTCTGCGCTGCCCGGATTGCTCCATGAGATCATGAAGACAGTGAAGCCCTGTCCGGTCAACCAGTTAACCAGCGAGTTCCCGGGCGAAAGGTCGAGAATATAGTACTTCATGATCCAGGCCGGCACGATCAGGATCGGCTCCGGCCGCACCATATCGGTCGTCGGCGCATACTGGATCAGTTCCATCAGCCTGTTGCGGCAGACCACCTTGCCACTGGCCGTGGCGACGGACTCACCGACTCGAAACGCTTCCGCGCCAGCTGGCGGCTGACCGCGGACCATCCGCCCCATGTCGTCCATGAGGTTGCGCACCCCATCGATCAGGCATCGCCCGCCGGTGTCCAGGATGCGCTGCTGGAGGACTGGATTGGTGGCGAGAAAATTGGTGGGCGCCACCGTGTCGAGCCATTGCCGCACGGTGAACGCCACCATGTCTTCATGATGCTTGGTGACGCCCGCGACGCCAGTCGTCGCCGCGTGCCACCATTGCTGGTTCAGCAAAAAGGCTTGCGAGATTAGATTGAACGGGGGCGTAGCCCAGGCCGTGTCCGCGAAGCGGCGGTCCTGCGGCAGCGGCTCGATCGCGCGCTCAGCGTCGTTCTTCGCCGCGCTCCTGGCTGCATAGTCAGCCAATCGGAGGCACTTGCGCATTGCTTTCGCGCCGAGCTGCAACTGCTTGCCCGGCGAAACGGCGAGATGCAGGCCCCAGTCGGAAAAGGCCTGGGCCACCGTCACCGGAGAAAGCCCGAAAGTCACTTGCGCGAAGGCAGCCGTCGTCGCGCGATCCAACGTTTCTGACAATCCATCCAGCGGATCGGTCGCAGTCTGCGAGTTGACCTCAGGCATTCGTTTCCATCTTTTTGCGATTCCAGGAGTTGGGCACTGAAGGAGAGTACAGCTGCCGACCACCGAGAGGTGGCAGGGTCAGAATGCAGCCAGCGAGCGCTCCTAACCTTGACATGGCTCAATGATGAGCGGTCATTCATCGATGAAGGTAGCAAAGATGATGGTCCGCTATCCCACAGGCAAGTATCCGCCAATGACTTATCAGTTAGACGAGATGATCGGCCCTTCGCAGCCAGCCGTCAGTTCGTGCTTAGAGCCTGCCGCCGGCTTGTTTGCCCCACTATCATCCGGCTCAGTCGCAAAGCAGGGAGTGACGGCCGAAATCGGTCGGAGCTGCGTCCTGTGCTTTGAGCCGCGCACTCCGGCTGGAGTTTCGCCGGGGCGGCATACGATCTGTAAGAGCAAGATTCAACGCGGCGAGCAACATTGAAGAATGGGAGTGATGCCATGAGCTTTTGCGACATCGTTGTCGATGCATGCCCTCGCAGCGACCTCTATCAAACGCTTGATCGAGCTCGCGACATGGCTAGGGAGTTCGGTTCTAACCTTGCGGTGGTTTCCTATGCTTGGCCCCCTCTGTCGATGACGGAAGCGCTGGCTCCCAACGTCTTCTCCGTCCAGGAGCAGACCCGAGCCATGGAAGATGCTCTGGCTGCCGCCCGGAGTGCGTTCGACAAGGTGTTTGGAGCGAACCCGAAGGGGGTCGAGTGGCGTTCAGGCATCCGCGAGCCGACTAAAGCGGTGCGCGACCATCTGCTGGCTACCGATCTGCTAATCACGAGTTCGTCCGAGGCCGACGCCTGCGTCTTGCCAGATCCGGCCGACCTCGCTCTCCGCTCCGGTACTCCAGTTCTGCGTCTTGGACGAAAGACCGCAAGCACTTGCTTCCCAAACGTGTTGGTGGCTTGGAAGGACTGCTCGCAAGCCCGCCGGGCCTTGCATGATGCGCTCCCTCTGCTTGAGCGTGCCCAGAGCGTCGCGGTCGTCGGTGTCGGGGACGAGGTGTCCGCCGACCGGCTTGAGGCGGTGGCGGAGCACCTGCGCCGTCACAAGGTGAAGGCTCGCTATTGGCACCTCCCTCGCTCGCAAGACGATGTCTGCGCGGATCTGCTCGGTCAGGCCGAACGCGAGGGTGCGAACCTCATCGTCGCCGGGGTTTACAGCCACGGCGCTCTGACCGAACGGGTGCTCGGCGGTGTCACCAGGGAAATGCTGAAAAGCACGGAAATGTCCTGGTTTCTGGCACATTGAGGATCGTGGACTGGCTAAAGGATAAAAGGGGATAGTTCGCCGTCAGGGGATGGGGCGGCATTCTTGCCTGCAGAGCGATATGTAATCGGCCGTGGTGATCGACGGGTTGCTATCATCGACGCTTTTGACGCTGATACTGCTGCCGATCCTTTATCGTGGCGGCGCTGCGAAGGGGCCACATGACGGGTGAACCGTTTGCCTGACACTGATCACTGCCGAAGCTTCGCGAGGGACTGTCCGATCATCTCAGCCTAGTTTGAGCGCGTCAGACTCAGCCAGTCTTCTTGATGCGACAAGCGATGCAACCAAGACCGCGGAAGAGAGCGTAGCGGCGAAACCTGCGATGGCTGCGGCGAAGATGATGCCGATCTCGCCGAACCGATCACTTGCAGCGCGGCCGATGCGACGAGATGACGGAAGAGTTAGCAGAATGACGTGAATCCCGATGCCGGATAGCGCTGTACTCGAAATGAAGCCTGAAACCAGTGCCGAGAGAGGAAGTCCAAACCTGCTCGCTGACAGCTATGATTAGTATGACGACAACCCAATCGCATGAGGATTGAGCGCAGCGTCGGAGCCCATGGACAATTAGGTACGAGGGGCAGGACAACCAGTGTTGCTCCTGCGAATAGCAGGGGGTTCTCTAGGTAGTTTTCCGCCAGGATGTCTCTGGCGACGATGAACCAGAGATTTGGCCGCGAACACGGCAATGATCGCTCCGAGCCCGCCGGCAAGCGCCGGATGTTGCATCGAAGTCCACCGAGCAATACGGTCGTCGTCGACGCGATCACCGGGATCCTCTTCATGCCGTCGCCAACAACGAGTGCGATAAGGGCACCTCCGGTTGTGATCACGAGCATTATCTGGCGGCCGACAAGTAAGCTGATGGTACCGGGAAGCGAAGTAACAGCGAACGTTCTACGGGGGGCGAACGTACTGGCCCGGAACACTTGCGACGTTCCCGCTCCGCGATCCGGAGGCCGGGCCCCAAATCGCGACGGCGAGGTTGAGGGGGGGGGATCGACGACGGTCGTTCCTCCGCTTTCTGACATTGAAAAGCCCCCTTGGAGGCCTTTGATATCAGAAGTCCATTTCAGGTAATTGCCGCCGTCGCAATCCGACTTCGAGCGTACTCGTTTGGCGGTCGGCCGGTAGCGCGCCCGGGACGTGACTAAATCAGGTCGACTCAGTTGACTGTCAGCGCCTACCATGGTGGCAGTGGCCGTTCAGCGTTCTCAGTGCAATCAGATGGGAGTCGAAAATCGGTCCTCGACGCCCGCGCCTGGTTAACAGGAAGCCGATATGCGAACCTTCGAAGACAGAGTTTTCGTCTCTTTGGTCGTTACTGGATCACTTGCCTTCGGCTGGATTCTCTGGCCATTTTACGGTGCAATTCTCTGGAGTGTGGTCGCGGCGGTTGTGTTCGCCCCGTTGTACCGGCGATTGTCGCAGGCGATGCAGCAGAGGCACAGTCTTGCAGCGGCCGCGACGGTCATGATTATCGTGACCTTGGTAATTCTGCCCTTGACGCTGCTGAGCGTGACACTGGCGCGAGAAGCATCCAACGTGTACGGACGGGTTCAGTCCGGCGAACTAGACCTCGTTCGGTCATTCCAACAGATTCTGGACGGATTGCCTGACTGGATGGCTCGTGTGCTGGATCACTTTGGCCTTGCGATCCTGGGCGGGGTACAGGAGAAGTTATCCAGCGTCCTCTTGAAGGGTAGCCAATTCCTTGCCGCGCAGACTCTCGATATCGGTCAGCGCACGTTCGGCTTCCTTGTAAACCTCTTCGTCATGCTGTGCCTCCTGTTCTTTCTGTTTCGCGATGAGAATACACTGTCCAAGCGCGTTAAGGACGCCATACCGCTACGCCCCGAACGACTAGATGCCCTCCTGCTCAAATTCACCATCGTTATCCGCGCGACGGTCAAGGGAAACCTGCTCGTCGCTCTCCTGCTAGGAGCCCTCGGCGGTTTGATGTTTTCGCTTCTGGGCATAAACGCGTCGCTGCTATGGGCGGTTTTGATTGCCTTCCTGTCCTTGTTGCCCGCGATAGGATCTGGCTTAGTCTGGGTGCCGGTAGCGGTTTATCTGCTTGCAACCGGCGCCATCTGGCAGGGCGTCGTCCTGATCGTCTATGGTGCCCTCGTCATTGGTCTGGTGGACAACCTCCTGCGGCCGATGCTCGTGGGTAAGGACACCAAGATGCCTGACTATGTGGTGTTCTTCTCGACGCTAGGCGGGATCGAAGCTTTCGGTATCAATGGCTTCGTCATAGGTCCCGTGATCGCGGCCATGTTTATCGCAGCTTGGGAAACGTTTTCGGTGTTGAGACAAAGGAATGACGACGCAATCGCGTGAGGTATTTCGGCGGCTTGCCGAAAATGTCAGTTAGGTGGTAGCTGACGTCCGATCGCCATCTGGTTCATACCTGCCAACAAAGCACCTGATGAGTGGCCCAAAGAACAATAAGGGCGTGGCGACGATTGACAAGCTGCGGTCTGGTCTGGGCCATGCGCGAGACCACAAGGATATCTCTCCCGTCCTCGCCGAAATCGGCAAGCTTACTCCGATCTTCGGTCGGCTCGAATCAATGGGGATGACGGCCAATTTCGTCGTCCGCCTGCGCACGACGCAGGACGTGCTGCGCAGGTCGATGCTGCGCATTTTCCAGACCCAGCGGGTCGAGTTCGTTTCGTCGGTCACGCGCTGGTCCAGACGCCGGTGTTCTCGATTGTCGCCATGATGCTGTTCCTGAAGACTGAAGGCGACCCGGCATCGGCCATCATGTTCGGATTCATCTCCCACATGTTCGTCTACGCGCTCTACCCGTCCGCCTGCTCGAGCAGCCGTTTGCCAAGGGACACGGGTCTGTGGACGATGTCAGTTTCTTCCTGCTGGCCGAGCTCGAGGTGGGCTTGCGCAGATCGATGAACGAGCACGCCTCTTTGCATCCAGTCTCAAACGCAGGGAGTTGAAGTCATGCACGGTGGAGGTGCCGCAGGAACCGCGGGCGGGCAACACGCGGGGAGGTTGGAAGGCCGAAGTCGTGGGAGGTCTGGTCACGGGCAGCCTGACGCTACTTGCCGACGCAGCGCACATGCTCACCGATGTCGGCTGTCGACCAGCAATCCGGCGCGCCCTCGAACAAAGGGGCGAATTGCAGAAATCACACTTGTGCATCTGTGGATGACACCCACATGGCAAGAACATTTTTTAACGTCATGGCATTTTTGGTCGTTGCGGTCATCTGTCCGGCCTTTGATTGCAGCTTATCAGAGCCGCATGGCCTTGATGGTAGTCCGCTGATCGGGCCCCAATCATCGTTGACGGACTCAAAGTCCGTGCACAGGTTCGGGGTGTCCTGATCCTCGGTGTGTCGACCGGATGCCATCACGTCGTCATTGCCCTCGCCAAACTCAGTGTTCGTTGTCTTGAGCGGTGTTCAGGCGGTTGCATTTGCTAAGCGATCTTTTTTCAGGCGATTCCGAACGGTCGTTCTCGGAAGGTGCCCCCACGCTGCATGATTGCCCAGACGATACAGGCGAGCTTGTTGGCGACTGCGACGGTGACAACGCGCGCCGGCCGCCGGGCGAGCAGCGCATTGACCCATCCAGCTAGGTCGGGCTTGTTGCGCACGTAGCGAACAACGGCTGTGGCGCCGAGCACAAGGAGCCGCGTAGGTACGGTTCGCCCTTCTTGGAGATGCGGCCCAATGCCATTTTTCCACCGCTGCCATTCTGTTCCGGGACCAGCCCGATCCAGACCGCAAAATGGCGGCCCCGACTTGAACGCGCTGGCATTGACGATGGTTACCACCAGCGCGGTCGCCGTGATGATCCGACTCCGGGAATGGTTGCGAGCCGCCGGCTCAGTTCGTTGCCGCGATGACGGGCAAGGATTGTTCGTTCGATGGCTTCGATTTTCGACTGCAGCTCCTGGATTTGCATCAAGATCAATTCGGCGCAGGCCCGGGCCGGCTCCGGAAGTTCCGTGCCCTGGGCGAGGGCCTCGAGCTCCGGAATGCGCCAGACTCCTTTGGGAGCGATCAAACCAAACTCGGCAAGCTGCCCCGCGATGAATTGACCAGCATGGTACGCTGGCGAACGAACAGATCCCGGGTGCGATGTAGCATCAGAATCGACTGCTGTTCGGCGCTCTTGACCGGCACGAACCGCATCGTCGGCCTTGTGACTGCCTCACAGATCGCCTCAGCGTCGACCTCGTCGTTCTTGCCGCGCTTGACGTAGGGTTTGAGGTAACCGGCCGGCATCAACCGGATATCATGACCGAGGTCCGTCAACTCGCGTCCCAATAATGGGCAGTTCCGCACGCCTCCATGCCGATCAAACAGGGCGATAGTTTCTCTAAGAATGCCTTTAATTCAGATCGTCGGAGCTTCTTGCGAATGACGACGTTGCCCGCAGCGTCGATGCCATGCACTTGAAAAACGGGCTTGGCGAGATCAAGGCCGCTGATGGTTGGATGCGTTGTGGATAACTCCCCTCGCTGTTGCCTCTGCAACAAGTTTGGCAAATCTGATGCCGGGAGTGGGTGTCATCCACGCATCATCATTAATGCGGAGGTAAATAGAGTAATAGGTGGTCGCTCGATCTTCGATGCGTCAAACTGGGCAGGCAGCACGTTCCAGTTTGCGGGCAGAATGAGCGCAATGGCGGATGCGCTGCGGGTGGCGGCTCGACGACGCCAGACGCCAAAATCCATGATGTTTGGAGTTGGAAACAGAAGGTATCCCCGGCCGGCGGGGCGCCAGCCGGGATGCATGCCGTTAGGTTTACTTCCGCCCTTCGTGCTCCCAGTGAGCGGTGATATCCGCGCCGGATTTTGTAAGGTGCACATGTTGGTCAACGTGGTCGATCCAGGCGACCGGGATGAAGTGATGATGGTCGCCATCCGGGGAACTTTGTTTGGTCAGCTTGATCTTGTCGGCGCCCTCCAGATGGTCGACCTTGCCGACGGTCTTTTTGTCGGATGAAATGACGTCCATGTGCTCTTTGATTTGCGAAGTGTCCGGCATAATAATCTCCTATGAGTGTAGAAATCAGAAACGCGCCACGAGGGTTAAGGTTGCTTAATCGATTAGCCGTTCTATCCCCGCGCAGATCAGCGCCAACGCTCCGAGCCGTCCAAGGGTGAATGTGCCCGGTTGGTTTTATACCCTGATCCCAAGCGTCGCCGTCGTTCTGGGGGCTGCCGTCGCGCTGTGGCGGCAGCCGACGCCATCGATCGCCGCTGCGATTCAGCATTTCGCGGCGGGCGTCGTTTTCGCCGCCGCGGCCGGGGAACTCCTCCCGGACATCAAACATCGCCAGTCGGTCTGGGCGGTCATCCTTGGAGGAGCCGCGGGCATCCTCCTCATGCTCCTGATCAAGCGTCTGGGCAAAAAAGCCAAAGGCACCCTTGGCGTGGTGATCATGGTGGCGGTGGATATCTTCATCGATGGATTGGTCCTCGGCATCGGATTCGCGGCCGGCGCCAAACAGGGTTTCCTCCTTACGGTAGCGCTCACGATCGAAGTGCTTTTTCTGGGGCTGTCGCTCGCCGGCGAATTGTCGGAAACCGTCCGGCAACCGATGAAGGTTCTCGCGATCATTACTGGCCTCGCTGTGCTGTTGCCGATCGGGGCGGCCGTCGGCATCCCTGTCAGTCATCTGCCCAATTTCTGGATCGCGGCATTCTTTTCGTTTGGTTTGATAGCGCTACTATACCTCGTCACCGAAGAGCTTCTGGTGGAAGCTCATTCGGCTCCGGAGACACCGTGGGTAACCAGTCTTTTTTTCGTGGGTTTTCTGCTGATTCTCCTGTTGGACGAAGTCGCCGGTTGAATGCCAAACTTCCTTCTTCTTGGGAGAGACAGTGCAGACAAACCCTTTTCAAGCGTGGCTGGCCAAGGTCGGATGGGAGATTGCGGTCGCGGTGGCTCTGGCGGCGGCGCTCGCTATCAGTACGGGAGCCACGAGCACGCTTTTCTTTCGCTATTTAGTCGTCCGTGAAGAATTCCGAAGCCGTTGATTTGGAATCCGGAAACGGCATTTTGCCGTAACTGGATTTGCCGGAAAACAGGCCTTTGGAACGGGATTCCTTGCAAACTTAATTTGTGATTCACTCGCCTTTGACTGCTTTGGCGAGGGGATCAGATGCGGCCACGGGAGCGGAGCGAGACGGGAGAGCAGGACCTTTTCCGGTCCCGGCTCGATCAGATCATCGACATGAAGCATCCGCTGGGGCGGACGGTGGATTGGGGGGTCCTGGAGGAGCGTTTCGGCGAGGTTTACACCGATGATCCCGGCCGGCCGCCGCTGCCGACGCGCCTGATGGCGGGGCTGGCAATCCTCAAGCACACCTACGACCTGTCCGACGAGGTGCTGTGCGAGCGGTGGGTCGAGAACCCCTATTACCAATACTTCTGCGGAGAAGAGTTCTTCCAGCACCGGCTGGTGTTCGACCGCTCGTCGCTGACGCGCTGGCGCAACCGGATGGGCGAGGAACGGCTGGCTGCGCTGATCCAGGAGAGCCTGTCGGTTGCCACCAGGACCAAGGCGATCAAGCCGTCCGAGCTGTCGCGCGTGATCGTCGACACTACGGTTCAGCCCAAGAACGTGATGTTCCCCACCGATGCGAAGCTTCTGAACCGGGCGCGCGAGAAGCTGGTGCAGCTGGCGAAGCTTCACGCGGTGCCGTTGCGCCAGTCCTATGCGCGGGTGGGCAAGTTCGCCCTGATCCAGCATCAGCGCTATGCCCACGCCAAGCAGTTCAAGCGCGCCAACCGGGCGCTCAGGAAGCTGCGCACCTATCTCGGCCGCGTCATCCGCGATGTCGGCCGCAAGATCGAGGGTAGCGGCGCGCTCGAAGCGGCGTTCACAAAGCTGCTGGCGCTCGCGCGGCGCGTGCGCGATCAGAAGCAGCATCAGCGCGGGCCGAAGGTCTATTCCCTGCACGCGCCGGAAGTCGAATGCATCGGCAAAGGCAAGGCCCACCGGCCTTACGAGTTCGGCGTCAAAGTCTCCGTCGCCACCACGATCGGCCACGCCAAGGGCGGCCAGTTCGTCACCCATGTGAAGGCGCTGCCCGGCAATCCCTATGACGGCCATACACTGGCCACCGTGATCCCGGACATGGAGGCGCTCATCGGCAACGTCATCGCGCGCCTCCTCGCCGACAAGGGATATCGCGGTCACAATGCGCCGCCCGATTACAGGTTCAGAGTCTTCATCTCCGGCCAGAAGCGAGGGGTAACGCCGAGGATCAAGCGCGAACTGCGCCGCAGGGCCGCCGTCGAACCCGTCATCGGCCATCTCAAGGCCGAGCACCGCATGGGCCGCAACTATCTCTGGTTCCGCCAGGGGGATGCCGCCAACGCCGTCCTCGCCGCCGCCGGCTACAACTTCGGCCGCCTCATCCGCTGGCTCGGCCTTTTGCTGCGCCTGTTCCTGACCGCACTCTTCCCCGGACTTTCGTTCAATCCAGTCTGAGAGCGGAGTTCTTCACCGACGACTATTTAGCGGGCGTCAGCGGGCTCGGATCTCTTGTGAAGGCGGCGGTAGCCATCGGCCGCGGGCGTCAGCTCACGGAGCGCCTATCCGAGTGGGACGAGGCGATCGTTCTCGCCACGATGTCCGCCGGCGCGCATCTGATCGCCGGTCACTTGGACACTACATGAAGTACGTGACCCCCATGGCGACCGCGGCCGCTGCCATGACAGCGGTCGCTATCCATCCCAGCCCGGTCAGCCAACCGCCGATCGTGAATTCGCCCATGATCTTCGCGTTGGCCACCATCAGCATCATCAGCCCCATCACCGGCACCGCCACGATACCGTTGATGACCGCGCACCAGTACAGCGCCTTGATGGGATTGATCGGCGCAAAATTGAGGAGGATGCCCACGAGGGTCGCCATGACGATCGTCGCGTAGAAGGCCTTCGCTTCCTTGGGCTGTCGCGTAAGCCCGATCGGCCATTTTCGGGCTTCGCCAATGGCGTACGCTGCGGAGCCGGCGAGGACGGGAATCGCCAGAAGTCCCGTGCCGAGAACGCCCAATGCGAACATTGTCGCGGCGTAGTTGTCTGCGATCGGACGCAACGCCTCGGCAGCCTGGGCGGAGGTCTCGATGTCTGTCACGCCGGACACGTTAAGCGTGGCTGCGGTCGTCAAGATGATGGCCAGCGCGATGAGGTTTGAAACGCCCATGCCGATCAGGGTATCGAGTTCGATCCGCTTGATGGCGTCGGGGCCTTGTTCTGGCGCCCGTTTCAGGACCTGTCGTTCAGGAACGGCGCGGATGTCCTCGGCCTCCTGGGACGCCTGCCAGAATAGAAGGTAAGGGCTGATCGTCGTGCCAAAGACCGCGACGATGGTCTGAATGTATTCGGTCTTCCATGTAATGGACGGCCACACGAATTGGCGCAGCGCTTCGCCCCAATGGACGTCCACCATAAACAACGTCGCCACGTAGGCGAGCAGCGCGAGCGTCAGCCATTTCAAGTAGGATACGTACCGGGTGTACTGCAGCAGGACCTGCAGCCCGATGCAGACGACGCCGAATAGTGCCACATAGAATGTTTTCGAGCCCCCGAGCACCAGACTGGTGGAGTCGGCCATGGCACCGAGGTCGGCGCCAATGTTGATGATGTTGGCCGCCGCCAGCAGCGCCACGAAGGTCTGCAGGAGCCAATTGGGGTAATGCTGACGCAGGTTGCCTGCGAGGCCACGACCCGTCGTCCGTCCGATCCGTCCGCTGATCATCTGGACCGCCGCCATGAGCGGATAGGTCAACAGCATTGTCCAGCTCAGGGTGTATCCGAACTGGGCGCCGGCCTGGCTGTAGGTGGCAATTCCGCTGGGATCGTCGTCGGAGGCGCCCGTGATCAGCCCCGGTCCCAAGGTGTCCAGAAGGCGTGGTTTGCTGGTTCCGACGACCGGGCTAGGCAGTGTCCGCACGCTTTTTTTCGTCGAACTCATCCCGCAATGCCCCTAAATCCTAAAAAGCCAAAAATTGGCGTTTGATTGCGCGCGGGTTGCGCCCGAGTTCCCGGGAAGTCAGTAGACGGTTTTTGGCCAGGGCGCCGGTTTAGCGTACAGGGGCCATTAGGTTCCGGCGATTCGCCCGGCTAAGCGCAAGGCTGCATTCGATGTCACCCACACAAAGAGCCTTCTTCGTCATCGGAATTCTATTGACGACTGCCTTGGCCGCGACGGTAGCCGGTATTCTTCTGCATCGTGCGTTTCCGGATCATCCCTGGGTCACAATAATCGGACCCCTCGGCGCAGCAGGGACGATCATCGGGTTGGCCAAAATCCTTCGGCGCAGGTAACAAGCGCCTGTTGCCGCACAATCAAACCCGGCCAAACTGCAGGTCAGGCCGTCATGGAGATGAAGCACACAATGTCCGGCATCAATTTCGGCTATTCGGATTACCATGCGCTTGTTCAATGACTTGATATTGGCCCCCATCAGGCGCCACTTTAGCAAGCGCAATTTCAGGACTGCGGACGAGCACTTACCGTCCAACTCACTTTGGAACTAAAAGTTTCAACTCAGCGATGGCTGCGCCGTGCACGACTTCCTCCGGCCCACAAGTAGAAATCAGCCGCTGCAAAGTTTCACGGGCTTGATCTCGCTCACCGTTGTGAAGCGCGAATTCGCCGGTGAAAAATCTGGCCTCACAATCCCGTTTGGTCTTCTCGCCGGGAACGCCCTGGAGGGCCGCCGCTGTTACGGATTCCGTTTTCTCCGTCCCAAGGTAAAGCCCAAGCACTGCAAAGGGCCACTCATTGCGCGTCACCTTTTTGGCGGCTTCGGCAACCTCTTCTCGATCGTCTTCGCCCTTATGAACACGAGCAATATGTGCCCAGATGATCGGATATGGATTATTCGGGCGAAGTCGCGCCGCGGTCTTGAAGTCGGCAATGGCGCTATCCAATGCGCCCGCGATCAAATGCACCCGCCCTCTGCCGAGGAAGATAGCCGCATTGCCCGGATGGAGTAATAAAGCCGAATCGAAGTCGGTGAGCGCGTTTTCGTATCTTTCCATAGTCAGGTTGATTGTGGCGCGATTGGTCAGCGCCGTCACATCTTTCGGATTAATTCGGATCGCGGTGTCGAGATCGGACAACGCTGCTTTGAAGTTTCGAAGCATGAGATGTAAAACCGCCCGGTTGACGTATGCGTCCGAGAACAGCGGTTGTAACGATATGGCCTGGTCATAGTCCGCAATTGCGCGTTCTCTTTCTTGCTTCAGCGCGTAAGTGTGGGCTCGGTTGTAATAAGCCTGCGCATAATCCGCTCGGAGGCCAATCGCCCGATCGAAATTGACGATCGCCTGATCGAGGTCGCCCAAACGATCATAAACGTTGCCGAGATTATTAAAAGCGAGCGGGTCTGTCGGAGTTAACCTGGAGACCGTCAGAAAATCTTGCAAGGCTCTCTGATATTCACCTTTGTCGCCCCAGATCACCCCCCGATAAAGATACAGGTTGGGAAATTCCGGGATAAGGACGATGGCCGCGTCGAAGTCGGCGAGAGCACGATCGCGCAGCCCCAGCGACTCGTACGAAGCGCCGCGGCTGTACAAGAGGAACCCGCGCTGCTTGTCTTCCAAAATCCCCTGCTTGAGAGCGTTATCGAATAGCCGGATTGCAAGCTCGAATTCACCCCGGTCCTTTGCCAAAAATCCTGCTTGTGCGAGATCAAGCGCGCTGCGCTGCGCAAAGCTCGGTGACGCTAAACAGGCCGCCGTTACCGACGCGGCGACGAGCAGCAAGTACCGAAATTGTTTGAATGAAATCTTCATTGATCGATTCTTCCGCACGCTTGCCGAAATCACATCCTTTGAAAGCACGTCAGAAGGTGCTGGCATCATATCAAACGTGTCAATCCGGGAAATGGGCGTTTAGGCCCGCGCTGGGCAGGTTTGCGCGCCAGCCGATGAGCAGGCAATCTTGACCTCCGTTTGCTTTCTTCGGCGGCGTTTCCAACGAATTTGGGCATTCGACGACGTGTGACACTCGTGCGCTTGCGGCAGCAGCGTTGCCATTGTGGTGGCGTAGCTTGGGAAGCACCTTCCGAGATTGGACTCTAACACCGTTATTCGGCGTGTCGCGCAGCTCTAGCTCTAGGCAATCATTCCTGCGTTTTCTCGGAATTGCGGCCAGAATTAAATTTCATAGTACACTTCGAATATTCTCTTGCAATTAAGAATGAGTTGCAACTAAGTTGTGTGGCCAATGCGGACTTTCGGCCTCTATCTGTTGCGCTGCCGCAACCGAAGCGCCCTGTCCGAGGGCGTCCGATGTTGGGCATTAAAAGCTGTTACAAACGGCCGTTAAAACCGTGCCAATGGATTGTTACGTGAAAAGAATCTCGACATTCGTCGGCGCGATATGCGGCGTTTTGACCGCCAATTCTTGGGCATCAGCCGAAAGTGGGCGCGTACCACTTCCCGTTCAAGCTTCGGTTTCCAGTATATTCGATTGGACCGGCTTCTATGTTGGAACTCATTTCGGTTATGCTGCGGGGGCCTCCAACTGGTCGGCAACGCAAGCTGACGGATCTGCGCCGCGCTTGATGGGCAGGCTTGATTTTTACCCTCAGTACGACGCGTTCAAGGGGACTGGTAGCTTTTCGAGCGGTCTACAAGCTGGCTATAATTACCAAGCTGCATCACGGTTGTTGCTAGGCGTTGAGGCCGATATCTCATTTCCAAACAGCGTTTCAGCCACCCAGACATTTTCGACTACACTTGGCGATCAAGCGAGCTACGGAGAAACAGTGCTTCACGCCGGGAGCGTCCGCGGGCGTGTCGGCTACGCGTTTGACAACTGGTTGGTTTACGGCACCGGCGGTTTTGGCTGGAGCTTCGATCAATTCACGCGCACGCAGCTGATGGGCAGCCCAATGGGTGGCAGCGCGGTGCCCGGAACGCTCGAAAAACATTCACTATGGCGGCTCGGCTGGGTGGCGGGTGCCGGTGTCGAGCTTCCGGTCGCGCCAAGCTGGACGGCGAAATTGGAATATTTGCTGTCCGAATTTGGCGGTCAGTCGATATCATTTCCCGCCGGAGCCCAAAAATTCGAAGGGGATTATGCTTCTCACAGCATCCGTCTCGGTCTGAATTATCAACTTCGTGACCCCGGCAAAAAAGACGTGGCTTCGGCAAATGGAATTTCCGCGCTTGAGACGGAGAATTTCAGCCTTCACGGCCAGACGACTTTTGTCGGCCAATACGCCGCTCCTTTTCGGGCACCGTATCGCGGTCCGAACAGCCTCGCTCCGAATTCAGCACGCGAGACCCTGGATATTACGTTTTACGCAGGTATGCGGCTGTGGGAAGGAGCAGAACTGTGGATCAACCCTGAGATCGATCAGGGGTTTGGCCTCAGCAACACGCTGGGAGTTGCCGGTTTTCCAAGTGGTGAGGCCTACAAAGTCGGCGCTGAATACCCGTACACGCGCCTCCAGCGGATGTTTGTCAGGCAAACGATCGACCTCGGTGGCGAGAAGCAAAAAGTCGAATCGAACTTCAATCAATTTGCCGGCTCGCAGACCGCCGACCGTTTGGTCATCACGATCGGGAAGTTTGGCGTCGGCGATGTCTTCGATACCAACAAATACGCGCACGATCCCCGGACCGACTTCCTGAACTGGTCGATTATCGACAGTGGCGCCTTCGACTATGCGGCGGATGCCTGGGGCTACACTTACGGTGCTGCTGCCGAATGGTACCGCGGAGCCTGGACATTGCGTGCAGGATTATTCGATCTCTCCAAGGTGCCTAACAGCACCGAGTTGGATCCGCGATTTTCGCAGTTTCAGGCGCTCGCCGAAATCGAACATCGTCATGAACTCTGGGGGCAGCCCGGCAAGATCGCGGTCACCGGCTTCCTCAGCCGGGGACGCATGGGAAGCTTCGATGATGCAGTGCGACTGGCCCAAGTCACGAATCAGCCCGCCGACGTTGCAGCTGTCCGGCGTTACAGAAGCCGAAGCGGTATCAGCATGAACCTTGAACAGCAACTCATGCCAAACGTTGGTCTGTTTGCACGTGCCGGCATAGCCGACGGCAAAGTGGAGCCGTATGAGTTCGCCGATATCGACAAAACGGTTGCCGCCGGCTTGTCCGTATCTGGCGATCTTTGGGGACGAGCCGGTGACACTGCCGGAATTGCCGGTGTCTTGAACAGTATTTCAAAATCGCATCAAAGCTATTTCAATGCCGGAGGGCTTGGCATTCTCATTGGGGACGGTCAGCTCCCCAATCCAGGTCTGGAAAAGATCATCGAAGCCTATTACAGCTTGGCCGTTACGCCGGCGTCACGCCTGACATTCGATTATCAGCTCATTGCAAACCCGGCCTATAACCGTGACCGAGGTCCGGTTTCCGTGTTTGGTACACGCCTTCACGCTCAGTTCTAGCGATCAATAAAGCTCCTGATAGCGATGTCAGATGAGCTCTGGACCAGACACCCACTGCGCAGGAAGTTGGAATTGTTGCGGCGCACACAGAATCGAGCTTTTTCTTTCCGTCTGGCAGTTCGTTGCGCGCGCATCAGGCTGGGTTTCCCTCATGGAGGGGGCGTGTGGCCAATTTTCACAGGTTTGACGGCGATCGCGGCGAGGATTGTCCTGCCTTTGATTTTGCAATCAACCGCAAGCCTTCACTCGCCCGTTTAACCCTCGTGGCCAAATTTGAATTCCCTAGTGGCCTGTTTTGGGGTAGGAAAGTGTTCGTTGGTTAGCTTGCGGAGGCTCCAATGTGTCGCATCCGCTTCCTAATGTTGGTAATCGCGCTCACGGCCGCAACTTGCTCGAATTGCCAAGCCATCGGGTCCTTTCAGACCAAGCCGGCGTTTCCGAAGGTGGTGATGGCCGGTGTTGCACCTCCACCACCAACCGTGAGATTGCCCGATGTGTCCGAACGCGATCTCGTTGTTGGCTGCGGTAGGGGGCGCATCCGCGATCATCGAGCACATGGTTGCCGTGGCCCGGCCGATATCGGCCAGTACCAATAATCCTGCCGAATCCGGTTGCAGTCGAACCGGCTTGAAATAGTTTGGCATGCTGCGACGTGAACGGGGTTTCCCCGCAGCTGTCGCAGTCGTCTATGGCGGTTATCGAATGTTGACGCCCACCACGAAAACCGGTTGCGACGCTCAGCGACCCTTTCGATCTCGCACAGGCTGGCTTCGTTGCAAAAGACAAACCAGCAAGATCCGCGGTTTTTCGGCACAACCGCTGAATCCTAGGTGATCGATTACGGTCCATTAAACTTGCAACTCACTTCTCGCCCCCGGGGGGGGAGGGCGAGTTTATCCGCGCCGCTCAAGAGCCGCATTTACATGCAGACGCGGACCCGCCGGGTTCTGTAACCGTAAGGGGTCCAAACGGCGCGTTGGCGAATGAAACAATCCGCGGCATACGCGTATGGATAATAGCTGCCATAATAGGGGGCCGGATAAAATCCACCATAAAAACCGTAATGCCCGCCATGGTGTCCGCCAAACCCGCCGTGGTGACCTCCGCCGAAGTGACCTCCAAAATAGCCACCTCCAAAATGACCACCTCCATGATGGTCCCCGCCGTGATGCTGCGCCAGTGCCGGTTGTGCAACAAACAGAATTGCCGCCAGAACGGCCACGGCCGTCAAATGCTTGATCATGTCCCTCTCCCTCGAACCTTAAGACTATCAGCGTCGTCCACAATCATGGCATGATTTGGTTTGTTGTCGCCGAGCTTACTCGCAAGTTCCCGGATCGGTAACGCGCTTTTCCCAGATCCCTAAAGCTCAATAAACCCTTTCAAAGGGATGCGAGTGTCATGTCCCCTTCTGCGCCATGAAAGAGACGCTTCTCCAGCAAATAGGTGATGCTGTGCTGCGGCCCTTTTCACAACGTCCGCCATCGTGAATTGGAATGCAGACAGAAATTCATTCAATAAATATCGCAACTGACTCAGCGTCCTTGCAGTGTCCGAGACCGCGTTTCCCCAGCGCAACATCGTGTTTGATGAAAGTTCCAGTTATGGATTGGCTCAACAAGCGTCACCACCTGAAGAGACTCAAGCTGTTTTTCGTGGTGGCAGGTTTGGTCATCGCGATCAGCTTGCTCAAGGTATTCGTTCACTGGATGCAGTTTGAATTCGTGACGCTCAGCACCTTGCTGACCAGTGCGATCGGCGGCGCCATCTTCATCATCGGTTTTTTGTTGTCCGGCGTTCTATCCGATTACAAGGAATCGGAACGCTTGCCAGCCGATATTCGCGTCGCTCTGGAGGCGATTCATGACGACGCCATGTGCTTTGCCGAAAAAGCAAAGAGTTTTCAACTTGGATCCCTGCGGGCTATTCTATCGGGCATTCTGGTGACACTGCAGAAGGGCTTGGGGCACGAAGGCGCCCACAGCAGACTGCAACCCGTCATCGCCGAGATCGACAAGCTCACACCGGTGTTCGCACAGATGGACTCGCTCGGGATGCCCGCCAATTTTATTGTTCGACTGCGCGGTCAGCAGGATCAGCTTCGCAGATGCGTATTCCGCATCTATCACATCCAAAGCATGCAGTTCGTGCCGTCGGTCTACATCCTGGTAAAAACGCTGGTTGCAGCGATCGTCCTGCTATTGCTGTTTCTAGAGACCGAAGGTTCGCCCGGCACCGCACTGATTTTTGGGTTCATCTCCTATATGTTCATCTATGCTCTTTATCTCATCGAAACGCTTGAGCAGCCGTTTCGCAAGGATCACGAATCGCTCGACGACGTAAGTCTATTTCTGCTCCGCGAGTTCGCAGACAAGTTGGCTCAGTGCGACGCAGCCGATCCCGCGACAGTCGTGCGCGATCCCGGTCCATGAACAGCGAAAAGGAATAGAACGTGAAATTGGTAGGAATACGTGGCGACGCCAAGACCTCGAGATCTAGACTCGCAGAGCCGGCTCAGCCGCGCGAATTTCTTCGTCCTCAATTTGCAAAGTCACGTGATCAATCTTGAACTTCTCCTCCAGAACGGCTTTGGCGCGTTTCAGCACCGTGGCTGCGGCCTGCATGTCAGTCACGACGAGATGCCCGGTCAGGGAGTCCGTTCCGGACGTAATAGTCCAGACGTGCAAATCGTGAACCGCCGTAACGCCCGGAATTTCCCGCAGCGCCTTTTCGAGGAGTGGGAGATCGATCTCGGCCGGTACGCCTTCCATCAGGATATGAACGGCCTGATTCAACAGCTTCCACGTGCGCGGTACGATGAAGAGGCCGATCCCGGCGCCGATAATCGGATCGGCAAGGGTCCAGCCGGTAAACATGATGATCAGGGCCGCGGCGATCACGCCCAAGGAACCAAGCATGTCGCTGAGAACCTCGAAATACGCCCCTTGGACGTTGAGGCTCTCGGAGGAGCCGGCCGACAATAACTTCATGCTGACGAGATTGACGATCAGCCCGACGGCGGCGACCGCCAGCATCGGCGTGCCCAAAATTTCGGGCGGCGACAGGAACCGCTTATATGCCTCGTAAAGAATATAAATTGTCAGCAGCAGGAGAACGACCGCATTAATCAGTGCGGCAAGGATTTCAGTCCGTAGATAGCCATAGGTCTTTTGCGGCGTTGGAGCTTTTTGAGCGAAATGAATTGCGAACAACGCCAGGCCCAACCCGCCGGCATCGGTCGCCATATGCGCGGCATCCGCGATCAGGGCGAGGCTGCCGGTCCAGATTCCGCCAACGATTTCGGCGGTCATATACGTCAACGTCAGGGCCAGCGCCGCGTAAAGAGGCTTGCGGTGCCGCCCGGCCGCCGACGGGATTGCACCTCCGTGCGAATGACCTTCACCCATAACCAAAACCTCTCTCTATTGCGAACAACTTCAAGCTCATTTTCCGCCAGTGTGACGGCCAGGTGAACGTTGTCTGACAGAACCAGCTATTCGTAAATCTGGGGGTTCCGGACGGACGCGCGACAATGTAATAGTATTACTCTGCAAGACTTGCTAATCGGAACATATGAGCCATCGGCTGAACAAAAGGTTGCCTACATCGAAAGCGTCGGGCGCTCGCCGTGCGCTGCTGGCTTTGCTTGCCTTTGCGTATCTTTTCGTCGGAATGTCCCATGCCGTGTCCTGCGCCGACGAGGCCGTGGGAATCTCGCTCGCCTCCGATTTCAGCACCGCTTCGGATGAAGGCGGTCCAGATGACGATGGAACCAGAAAGTTGCCGGTGGTCGCCAGCCATTGTTACGTCTGTGCACCGGTCCTGACGCCAGCGCTGGCCGCGGTAAGCGGTCGGTCTGCCAAGCTCGTCAGGCGGTCCTTTGTGGCTCAACACCATCTTCACGCCAACCCTCTCTGGCTCGATACGCCGCCACCCAAGCATCTCACCTGAGCAACTAGCCGAACGCGCGACTAAAGTCGCGTCGTCATCTGTTTCGCTATTCAGGTTGATCTTATGTGGTTGGTTCGAGTGGCTTTGCGCCTGGCGGGTGCAATGCTTTTATTCACAATTCCCGTACAGGCCGCCGAACGCGCGTCGCCCGCCATTTCGCTGCCGCAAGCACTGCAGCGGGCCTTGGCAGCGAACCCGAGGCTGACGGCGGCGGAGCGTGACATCGGTATTGCCGGCGGGCTGCGCATCCAGGCCGGCGTACTGCCCAATCCGGACGTTTCGTTCGAGCTCGACAACGCGCTGGGATCGGGACCTTACAAAGGCCTACGATCAGCCGAGACCAATCTGCAGCTCAGCCAGCTCGTCGAATTGGGTGGCAAACGGGAAGCGCGCATCGCTGCCGGTGAGGCCGGCATCGGCACGGCAGTGTGGCAGCGACGCGCAACGCGGCTGGAGGTTTTGTCGGAAGCCGCGATCGCGTTCATCACGATCATCAGTGCGCAGCGGCGGATCGAGATCTTCGACGAGCAGATCGAAAGCTTTGGCACCCTCATTCCCCTGTTGGAAAAGCGCGTTCAGGAAGGTGCTTCTTCACCGGCTGAAACACTGCGTGCGCGGGTCGCGGCCGATTTATTCCGGGTCGAGCGGGAGCGCGCCAAGACACAACTCGCTTTAGCGCGTCGCGACCTCGCAATCCTGATGGGCGACAGCAGCCCTCATTTCGGCAAAGCGTTGGGGCGGCTAACCAACATTGGACAACCGCCGCCGTTCCGGGACGTGTTGCAGGCGATTGAAGCCAACCCGCAATTGTTGCGTTGGACGGCGGTTGCGGCCCAACGCAACGCAGAACTCCTGATCGCGCGTCTGAAAGCAATCCCCGATCCGCGCATTTCGGCGGGCTGGCGGCACTATCAAGACACCAATGACAATGCCGTACGGCTCGGCGTGTCGATTCCGATACCGATTTTCGATCAGAACGCGGGCAACATCATCGCTGCTCAGGAAACGCTTGCAAAGACTGATGCCGAGCGCGCGATCAACAAGCTCGTCCTCACCAGTATCGTCGGCCGTGCCTACGATACCCTTACCGGCGCCTTGGCCGAGCTCAAGCTGCTGCGGACGTCAATCATTCCGAATGCACGTAGTGCTTCCGAGACGATCCAGAGCGGCTATCTGCAGGGACGGTTTACGCTGCTTGAGCTGCTCGATGTCAAAGGCTCGGTCTTGCAGGCGCTGCTTCGAGAACAGGAGGCCCTGCAGAACTTTCACATTGCCATCGCGACGATCGAAGGTCTTGTCGGCAACCCGTTTACGCTCACGCGCGAGACGTCAAGATGAAACGACTTCTGAGATACTTTTTTTTCGTGTTGGTCGCAGCGGGGCTGGTCTATGGCGGCTATCGAATGCTGAAACCGGCCGTACCCAAGACGGCTCCTACCGAAAAAGCCGAGAAGGAAGAACATGCAGACAGCGTCGCTTTAAGCGACGCCAAGATTGAGGCCGCTGGAATTGAGCTGGTAAAGGCCTCAACCGGTGTGTTGCGGGACAGCCTGTTGCTTAACGGTATCGTGCAGCCGAACCAGGAGTCGCTGGTTCAGGTCACACCGCGCTTTCCTGGTATCGTCCGGGACGTCCGCAAGCGGATCGGCGACGTCGTCCAGAAGGGCGATGTGCTGGCCGTCATCGAAAGCAATCAGAGCTTGACGCAATACGAGTTGAAGGCATCGCTTGCGGGCACGGTCATCGATCGTCAGATCTCGCTGGGTGAGTTCGTCTCCGAACAGAAATCGGCATTCGTGGTAGCGGATTTGTCGAATGTTTGGGTGGACTTCTCGGTCTACCGCCGCGACCTGAAGCGGGTCAGCATGGGCGATCAGGTACTCATCGATCCGGCCGACGGTGGACCCCCAATCGAGGCCAAGATTTCCTATCTTTCCCCCGTTGGGAGCAGTGACACCCAAAGCGCCATTGCAAGGGCAATTGTCACAAATCCCAGCCAGCGGCTGCGGCCTGGACTGTTCATCACGGGGCGCCTCACGTTGTCGGCCAAGACGGTTCCGGTCGCGGTCAAGTCGTCTGCGCTTCAGACCGTGGAAAATCGAACCGTTGTCTTCGTGCGCAAAGGCGAGAAGTTCGAGGCACGCGATGTCGAGGTGGGCGACCGCGATCCGCAGCTCGTCGAAATTCTGTTCGGCGTCTTCGATGGCGATCTCTACGCGGCGCAAAACAGCTTCATCGTGAAGGCGGAGATGACAAAGGGAGCGGGCGGCGATGAGCATTGAGGGCAGCAAGACGTTGATCACCGCGCTGATCCGGCCGCACATGGAGGGTCATGTCGTTCGTGCGCTGCACGACCTTGCTGATTTCCCCGGTTTCACCTTCGACGAAGTGAGGGGACAAGGAAGAGGGCGCGGACAGGGCGGCAGTTACATCTCGACTGACGCGGACCTCACTTACCATCAATATTTGGAGCTGAGATTGGTTTGCCGCTCCGACCTCGCTGAGGACATTTGCAGGCGGATCGCCTCGGCCGCATGGACCGGCAGGAAAGGTGACGGCGTCGTCTACACGACGCCGGTCCATTCGTTCTCGCGCGTCAGGGAAATTGGCAAGCGCCCGGAGCAACCTCATGATTAACGGGATTCTTTCTTTCTCCATCCGGCAGCGTTGGCTGGTGATGATCGGCGTTTTTGTCATGGCCGCTTTCGGAGCGTGGAATTTCACGCGTCTGCCGATCGACGCCGTGCCTGACATCACCAACGTTCAGATCCAGATCAACAGTCGCGCGCCCGGCTATTCGCCGCTGGAAGTCGAGCAGCGGATCACGTTTCCGATCGAGACCGCGATGGGAGGTTTGCCTCATCTGGACAGCACCCGCTCCCAATCCCGCTACGGCTTGAGCCAGGTCACCATCATCTTCAAAGACGGGACCGACATCTATTTCGCCCGGCAATTGGTCAACGAGCGGATTCAGCAGGTCAAGGACCAGCTTCCGCCCAGCATCGAAACTGCGATGGGACCAATCTCTACCGGCCTCGGTGAAATCTATCTGTTCACCGTCGAGGCAAAACCGGAAGCACGCAAAACCGGCGGTGACGAATACACGCCAAGCGACCTGCGGACGATCCAGGATTGGATCATCAAGCCACAACTACGGAATGTTCCCGGCGTCATCGAGGTCAACACCATTGGCGGCTTCGAACGGCAATTCCATGTGCTGCCGGATCCGGCGCAACTGATGGCCTACAAGCTCAGTTTTCGCGAGGTCATGACGGCGCTGGCCGCGAACAATGCCAACGTTGGAGCGGGGTATATCGAACGCAACGGCGAGCAGTATCTCGTTCGCACGCCCGGCCAGGTCGCAAATGTCGAGGAAATAAAGCAGATCGTGATCGGCTCCCGCCACGGCGTACCTGTGCGGGTGATGGACGTGGCCGATGTCAAGGAAGGCAAGGACCTGCGAACGGGTGCGGCAACGGTGGACGGCAAGGAGGTGGTGTTAGGCACCGCCATGCTGCTGATCGGCGACAATAGCCGGACAGTAGCTCAACGCGTGGCGGCAAAGCTGAAGGAGATCGGGCGGTCCCTGCCGGAAGGCGTGATCGCACGAGCCGTCTATGACCGGACCAAGCTGGTCGAGGCGACGGTTGCGACCGTGGAAAAGAACCTCGTCGAAGGCGCTCTTCTCGTCATCGTGATCCTGTTCCTGATCCTTGGAAACTTCAAGGCGGCGATCGCCACCGCCTTCGTCATCCCGCTGTCCATGCTGTTTACCATTACCGGCATGGTGGAAAACAAGGTCAGCGCAAACCTGATGAGCCTTGGCGCCATCGACTTCGGCATCATCATCGACGGCGCGGTGATCATCGTTGAGAATTGCCTGCGCTTATTGGCCGAGGAGCAAACCAGGCAGGGCCGTGTCCTCGATCGGCAGGAACGGTTCGAAACCATCTTGACGGCGTCAAAAGAAGTGATTGGTCCGAGCCTGTTCGGGACGTTGATCATCGGCGTCGTGTATCTGCCGATCCTGACGCTCACCGGCGTCGAAGGAAAGATGTTCACGCCGATGGCGTTGACAGTGCTGATGGCGCTAACCGGCGCGAGCATCCTGTCGCTGACGTTCGTGCCGGCTGCCGTGGCCTTGCTGGTGACCGGCAAAGTCTCCGAGCATGAGAACTGGTTCATGCGCGGTGCGCGCTATGTTTACACGCCACTGCTCGCCGCTTCGATCCGCAACAGATGGGGCGTTGCGGGAATCGCGGTCCTGCTGATGGCCGTGTGCGGCATCGCGGCTTCCCGCATGGGCGGGGAGTTCATTCCGAGCCTCGACGAAGGTGATGTTGCACTGCAGGCGATCCGTATTCCCGGCACCAGCCTGACGCAGTCGCTGGAGATGCAGGCCATGCTCGAAAGGCGATTATTGAAGATACCGGAGGTCCGGGAAGTGTTTGCCCGCACCGGAACCGCGGAAGTTGCAACCGACCTGATGCCGCCCTCGACGTCCGACGGATACGTGATGTTGAAACCGAGGAAGGAATGGCCCGATCCGGAGAAGCCAAAAGCTTCGGTTGTTTCCGAGATCCAGGAGGCCGCCGAAGAGATCCCGGGCAACGTCTATGAGATCTCGCAGCCGATCCAGCAACGCTTCAACGAGCTGATTTCCGGCGTCCGCAGCGACGTCGGCGTCAAGATCTTTGGCGACGACCTCGACGTGCTCGTCCAGTCCGCGGCCAAGGTGCAGGCAGTCCTGCAGGGTGTACAGGGCGCCGCCGACGTCAAAACCGAACAGGCGTCGGGGTTGCCTGTGCTTACGGTCAAGCTCAACCGTCAGGCGCTGTCTCGCTACGGCATCAGCGTCGGCGACGTGCAGAACCTGGTCGAGATCGCCGTCGGCGGTAAGAATTCCGGCATGGTGTTCGAAGGAGATCGCCGTTTTAACATCGTCGTCCGGCTTCCGGAACATTTGCGTTCCGACATCTCGGCGCTCAAGGCGCTTCCGGTGCCGCTTCCGCCGCTGGAGAGCCAGGCCAAGCCGGTGACAGCGCTCTGGAGCAACTCGCCTCTTTCTCAGATTCGCTATGTGCCGCTTTCGGAACTGGCCCAAATCGACGTCGCGCCCGGACCCAATCAGATCAGCCGCGAAAACGGCAAACGGCGAATTGTCGTGACCGCGAATGTCCGTGGACGAGACCTCGGCTCTTTCGTCGCGGACGCCCAAGAGCAGGTCGAAGCCAAGGTCAAACTTCCGGCCGGTTATTGGATCGGCTGGGGCGGCCAGTTCGAGCAACTGGTGTCCGCGACGCAGAGGCTGACGATCGTCGTGCCGGTCGCGCTTCTGTTGATTTTCCTGCTTTTGTTCATGAGCCTTGGTTCAATGCCGGACGCGCTACTGGTGTTCAGTGGCGTACCGCTGGCTTTGACTGGCGGAATTATCGCCCTGCTGCTTCGAGGCATTCCGCTGTCGATCAGCGCCGGGATCGGTTTTATCGCCCTGTCCGGCGTGGCGGTGCTCAACGGCCTCGTCATTATTACTTTTATCGAGCGGCTCCGGAGCGAGGGCAAGAACGTGATCGATGCGGTCCGGGAAGGATCGTTGACGCGGCTGCGGCCGGTGCTGATGACTGCGCTCGTCGCATCTCTCGGTTTCGTGCCCATGGCAATTGCGACCGGCGCCGGGGCAGAGGTGCAGCGGCCGTTGGCGACGGTCGTCATCGGCGGAATCATCTCGTCGACCATACTGACCTTGTTGGTACTACCGGCTCTCTACGTCTTGTTCAGGCGGGAAGATCTGGAAAATGGCGAATCCAAATCACAGGCTACAGAACCCAAATCACCGGCTACAGAAGGAGCAGTGTCATGAAATACCTGATCGCTATCGTTTGTGTTGTCTTTATGTGGTCCGCACCCTCCTATGCTCAGCACGCGCATGGCGGCGAAAAAGGCCCCAACGGCGGCCCAATGGAGGATGTTGCTGGCATTGATGCCGAACTCATGACATCCGGCAACAAAATCACAATCAACGTCTTCGATCCCAAGACGACAAAACCCGTTGCAACCAAAAACTTTACCGCAGCGGTCATGATTGCGAGCGGCAGTACGCGTGAAACGGTCACTCTCGCCCCCCAAGGCGACAACTCCCTTCAGGGCGACGCGAAGAGCCCCGTGACAGCAGGCGCCACGATCACCCTCACCATCAAGACGGCAGACGGACAATCCGGTCAGGCCAAGTTCAAAAAGTAGGACGATCGTTGGAGCAAGACGAGCGAAGCTTAAAAGAATGTCGCAAGGTGAACCGCCATGTGACCGTGCCGGCGCGTGTTAGTAGCGCCGCGCGCGTGCTCCTGATCGTTTCGCTGTTTTTGGCTGACGTTTTCGCGGCCGGCGCATCTCGACCCCTCCGGGCGCAGGCACAAACGGCAAAAATCGTCGGTCTGGGCGCCACGACGTGCCAGCGGTTCTCCGATGACGTCAAAGCCAATCCTGCGGTTCGACGAGACTATCTGGCGTGGGCGCAAGGGTTCATGAGCGGAATCATATCGAGCCGGCCGCCGGGTGTTGATGAGGGTCTCGACCTCGCTCCGGTGTCCTTCGATCTGATCAAACAACTGCATTATTTGGAAGATTACTGCGCGCGGAACGTCTCGCTGGATTTCTCGGACGCCGTAGCAGCGCTGTATAAGCGGCTCCGTCAGGAGGGTAAGACGTGAAATTAAATCAATGCGTCAAGCTTCGCCGGTGCGGTCAAGGAGTCGATCATGAGCGACAACTCACAAGCTGTTCGGATGCGCTTCCGCATTGAACCTTCGGATGGGAGCATTGCGGTCGCAACGCTCGGGTACGGATGACATGAACACAGCGGTAGCCAAAAGCGGCTTGGGTCGTGACTTGAGGTTGGACCTTTTCCGCGGGCTGGCAAATTGGGCGATCTTTCTCGATCACATTCCCAATAACGTGGTCGCCTGGATCACGATGAAGAACTACGGGTTCAGCGACGCGGCCGACCTGTTCGTTTTCATCTCCGGCTACACGGTCGCGCTCGTCTATTCGCGGACGATGGCCGCGGGCGGCTTTGTCGTGGCCGCGGTCGGCATTCTGGCTCGGGCCTGGCAGCTATACCTCGCGCTTATCCTGCTGTTCGTCGTTTATGTCGCCGCGATCGGCTACGTGGCCCAGAATTACGGTCACGCCTATCTGCTCGACGAATTTAACATTCGGCGCTTGATCGCCGATCCGATCGAATTCCTGAAGCACGGGCTGCTGCTGGAGTTCAAGCCGCTCAATCTGGACGTCCTGCCTCTCTACATCGCGCTGATGGTCACGTTCCCGCCGTTCCTCTGGCTATTGGTGCGGACGCCCGGTCTGGCGCTCGCAGTCTCCTTCGCAATCTATGCTGCGGCCCGGACCTTTGACTGGAATCTCGCGAGCTATCCCGATGGCGAGTGGTATTTCAATCCCTTTGCCTGGCAGTTTCTGTTCGTGATTGGCGCCTGGATTTCGCTCGACGGAACGGGCCTGGTGAGGCGGTTGACCGCATCCCGCCTGGTCCTGTGGTCGGCCGTGCTCTTCCTGCTGCTCGGTCTTGCCGTCACGCTCGCTGCGCGCCTCGGCTTCTCATCCGCGATGCCGGCACTGGTCGTGGATCTGTTTCTCCCGAACGACAAGACGAACCTGGCACCGTATCGGATCCTGCATTTCCTCGCACTCGCGCTGATCGTCGCGAGATTGGTGCCGCGCAGCGCGACGGCGTTGAAGTTTGCCGTCCTGCGTCCCGCGATAATCTGTGGCGAGCGCTCCCTCGAAGTATTTTGCGTCGGAATATTCCTGTCGTTCGTTGGGTGCTTCCTCATCGAATTGGTTTCCACCTCAATCGCCTTTCAGTTGTTCGTCAGCCTATCTGGCATCGCCTTGATGACAGCCGTCGCCTACTACCGATCGTGGATCAACAACCTGCGACCGGCATCGACGGCCGACAGATTGAGGGCTGTATGATGTCTGACTCTCATGGAGCCAACCCGATGGCGTCCGCGACTTCAGTTACCACCCGGTTGCGGGTTGAGGGGATGGATTGCGCCGGGTGCGCGATCAAGATCGAAAACGCCCTACGGCGGATACCCGGTGTTACTGAGGTGAACGTATCCGTCGCTGGGGGCGCGGTCACTGTCAGGCATGATCTGGCGGATACCAGGACGATGAGCAGCCAGATCGCGGCTGTTGGATATGCCGTTACCGGGTCGGAAGAGGTCGGAGCCAAACACGCTGGTCATGAAGTGTCCGCTCCCGAGGAAGACACCGGCCGTTTCCACGTCCACGATCACAGCCCCACGAACAAGAGCTGGTGGCAGACCAGCAAGGCGGATTTGACGATCGCGTCCGGAACCGCGCTCGCAGTCGCCTTCGCATTGGGAAAAGCCATTCCGGCCACCGAACAATGGGCATTCCTTCTGGCGATGATGGTCGGCCTGGTCCCGATCGGCAAACGCGCAATTTCCGCAGCGATTGCAGGAACGCCGTTCTCGATCGAGATGCTGATGACGATTGCCGCGGTCGGCGCGGTCTTCATCGGCGCGACAGAGGAGGCGGCAACGGTCGTTTTCCTGTTCCTGATCGGCGAAATGCTCGAGGGCGTCGCTGCCAGCCGGGCGCGAGCCAGCATCCAGGACTTGACAAAGCTTGTTCCAAAGACCGCCCGGCTCGAGGATGATGACGGTCAGGTCCGCGAGGTGGAAGCCGACACGCTATCGGTCGGCGCCATGATCCAGGTGCGTCCCGGCGACCGCATCCCGGCCGACGGCGTCATCGTATCCGGAGAGAGCGCCATCGACGAAGCGCCGGTCACAGGCGAAAGCACACCCATCCGCAAGGGGACGGATGCAATGTTGTTTGCCGGTACCGTCAACGGCGACGGATTGTTACGCGTACGCGTCACCGCCGCTGCAGCGGACAATACGATCGCGCGCGTGGTGCGCCTGGTCGAGGAGGCGCAGGAGTCTAAGGCGCCGACCGAGCGTTTCATCGACCGCTTCTCGCGCTACTACACGCCCGGCGTGGTAGCGGTCGCGGCTCTGGTGGCCATCGTCCCGCCGCTGCTATTCGGCGGAGCCTGGAACGGCTGGATCTACAAGGCTCTGGCTATTCTTCTGATTGGCTGTCCTTGCGCCTTGGTTATCTCTGTGCCTGCGGCGATCGCTGCCAGCCTGTCTGCCGGCGCGCGTCGGGGACTTCTGCTGAAGGGCGGCGCGGTCCTTGAACAAATCGGCAAGGTCACCGTGGCATGTTTCGACAAGACCGGCACGCTCACCGCCGGCAAGCCCCAGGTGACGGACATTATCGGCTTCGCACGCAGTGAGGCCGATGTCCTGCGTTTCGCCGCAGCGCTCGAGTCCGGTTCAAGTCATCCGCTCGCTACTGCGATCTTGGCCAAGGCGGCAGAGCAGAATGTCTGGTTGCCGGCGACCTCCGGCTCGAATGCGATCGGCGGGAAGGGAATTCGGGCCAGTGTCGAAGGCGCGGAAGTATTCTTGGGATCGCCAAAAGCTGTCGCGGAGATCTGTACACTGACAAACGAGCAAGACAACAAGATCGCAGCGCTGAACGACGAAGGCAAAACGGTTTCGCTGGTTGCGGTCGACGGGCAGATCGCGGGTGCAATCGCGATGCGTGACGAACCCCGCCCTGACGCGAAAAGCGGGCTCAAGCTTTTGACGGATGCCGGCATCCGGACCGTCATGCTGACGGGTGACAATCGCCGCACGGCGGATGCGATCGGCAAGCAGCTGGGAATAGAAGTTGAAGCGGAGTTGTTGCCGGAGGACAAGCAGCGCATGGTCGGCAACTTTCAAAAAGCGGGGTGGTCGGTCGCCAAGATCGGCGACGGTATAAATGATGCGCCAGCGCTGGCGGCCGCCGATGTCGGCATCGCGATGGGCGGCGGTACGGATGTCGCGCTGGAAACCGCCGACGCCGCCGTGCTGCACGGGCGAGTCGCGGATGTCGCAGCCATGGTCGACCTGTCGAAGCGGACGATGGTCAACATCCGGCAGAACATTTTCGTCGCACTCGGACTGAAGGCGGTCTTTCTCATCACCACGGTCGTCGGGCTCACCGGCTTATGGCCCGCTATCCTTGCAGACACGGGCGCGACGGTTTTGGTGACAATGAACGCGCTCCGTCTACTTCGCCTTCCGGCAACCGGATCTCTTGAACCTAAAGTAGCCAGGAAACTATAACTCAACAAAGACTCGCACTCAGAGAAACCATCCGATGCTTCATCGATCATGCGTGTTTTCGCTGCCCAAGAGACTTCTTATTTCGGTCTTCGCACTCTTATTCGCCGCCGTCATTTTTGGGTTAATAATGGATGCTGCATTCGCAGCTCCAGGCGAAGCGGGCGGAACGACAAGGTTCGATCTGGCGCTTCTCGTCCGAATCGGCGTTGCCGTCGCGCTGGCTTTCCCCATTGGATGGGAGCGTGAATTTCGCGGTTCGGAAGCAGGCGACCGTACCTTCATGCTCGTCAGCCTGGGAGCGGCTGCGTTCACCGCGGTCGGCGTCGAGAACTTCCCGGCGACCGCCGAAAAGGTGATGGCGGGCGTTGTGACCGGCGTAGGATTTCTGGGCGGAGGCATGATCCTCAAAGATGGCGGCAACGTCCGTGGCTTGACCACTGCGGCCGCCATCTGGGCGACGGCGGCTGTCGGGATGCTCGCAGGGGTTGGCGAACTTCTCATAGCCGGGCTGGTGACTGCGATGGTGATCCTTATTCTAGAGTTTGAGTTTTTGCCCGTGTTCGGCCGTCTCGACGCGCGACGCTGGAGACCGACGAAAATTGATCAGGAAAAACATGGACGCGAATTCTGATGGTTCTTCTAGTTGTGCATAGGCTGGGTGCGGGTCCTGCCATCGCGTCTAACGCACCTATCGCGGGCGGAGGGGCGATTATGGTCGGCGGCGGCGGAAACTCTTCGTTTCTTCCTAATTTGTCGAGGAGCCCAAAGGTTAGCCTGCGAAGGCAATACGTGTATAATTGAATCGATCATCCGCACGACTGGCTTGTAACATTGACTGTCCCCCCTGAAATACAACTGGCGTCTCGAACTCAGTGTCATCTTAATGCGAGGAGATCAAAATGGGCTTCGATCAATATCACGAACCGCCAGAAGAGCTTTCGCAGGAAACGCGTACCTTTGCGCGAATGATCACGTCGCTGATCGAGGAGGCGGAGGCAATCGGCTGGTATGAACAACGGATGTCGCTCGAAAAGGACAAGGAAGCCAAGGCCATCATGGCGAACGCGCAAAAGGAAGAATTCAAGCATTTTGGCATGAATCTCGAATTTCTTCTTCGTCGCAACAAGGATTGGCGAACCGAGCTCCAAGGGATTTTATTCACGAAAGGAGACATCGTTAAGCAAGGCGAAGCTGCCGAGAAGAAAGTCGATTGATCCACTCTTGAGGTGGCTGCCATGGTCGATAAGAGGTCGATCCCGCGGAAGAGGGTATTCAAGGCCGGAAAGATCACGTTCGGCGGTGCCGTTATCGATTGCACCGTCCGAAATCAAACAGTGTACGGGGCTCTACTTGAAGTGGAGAGCCCGCTTGGAATTCCCCGGCACTTCGTACTGGATATTGCGGTCGATCAGTTTCGGCGCGAATGCGAAATCGCATGGATGAAGGAAAAGCGGCTGGGAGTCGTTTTTCGAGGAGGCTGATCGGTAAGATTGATGAATTGGGAGGAGAGCTTCCGATGCTGAAACTAGCCCTCGCGCTGGCGTTTTGTCTTGCCGCCGCGGACGCTCAGGGCAGAGCCTCCGGCGCCGCTCAAGGCGGCTGGTCGAAACTTTCGGCTGCGCAAATGCATCGTCTTCCCGGGGTTGTCCGTCTGGCGCTTCATCAAGTACAAGCGGGGTGCGGGGCAGATGCGATCAGGGTCAAAAACGGCTTTGCAACATATTTGCCGATCTCTGATGGGCGACAGGTCATAACGATCCACTTCGAACATGTTGAATGCGGCAACGGTCAGCTTTGCGCGCCTGAAGGATGCCTTCACCGCGTGCTCTTCTCGGGCGCTGACGGCAAGATTCAGCGCGAAATCTGGCGGGGAAAAGTTCGCGAAATCGATACGGCGTTCTTTGCTGGCAGTCTGCTTGTCGAAATCGATTGCAGCCAAGGAGACAGCATTTGCAAGCGCCAGTTGAAGTGGAACGGCAAAAGCTTGCAGATCTCGACAAGCAGTGGAGCTATTCGGGCACGTTAGCGAGTTTGCTTATTTCATTGATATCCTGCGAGTCTTTCAGCAGCTTGCTCGCGACTTCATAGGACCGGTTGAGCTCGGCCAAGCGGCTCATCTCGATCGTCGGCTGAACATTTGATTGTTCCAGCATGGCTTGCAGTACCGTCGCCGAGCCCGCATTCGCTTTTGGCGGTTGAGCGGACCGAAGCAAATTGCCTCCTGCTGCCTCTAGCCTTGCGCCGGGGTCAAAGCTGACAAGCTTCAGTTTTCCGAGTTCTACTTGTTGCATTGAAACACGGCCGGAGGGGTCGATTGTGATCTCACCCGCTCGGGGAGGAACGGTTATAACGCCCTTATCGCCAAGAACGGGCAGACCTTCCAATGTCACCAGACGGCCCTTGGCATCCAAACTAAAGGAGCCGTCGCGGGTGTATCGCTCCCCCTGGCTCGTCTGGATTGCAAAATACGCATTTCCGTTGATTGCCAAGTCTAGCGGATTGCCGGTAGACCGGAAGGCGCCGGACGCAGAGGATGTAAAAGGCAGCGCCGCATCGACCAGCGACAACGGGCGTTCGGGCTTTTCACCTATTTCGGGGGGCTTGTCGGGCTTGAGATACTCTTGAAAGGCAAGCTGCTTGGCACGATAACCCGTCGTTTGGCTGTTCGCCACGTTGTTCGCGGCAACATCGAGCCGGCGCTGCAGCGCCATCAATCGCGAGAGACTGATGAGAGTGGTTTCTCCGACCAACTGAACCTCTGCGTTGCCGAATCAATGCAACGTTAATCGGAATTAGGGGTTGCGCCAAGATCAGAACTGACGCACCCAGCGCGAGTGTCCTGAACAGGGAATTTGGCCATTGCACGAACGTGATGTAAGCCGGGTGCAATAGTAACAATGGCAGGAGACATTCGATGGCTGGCCCTAAACATACCAAGCCGTCTGCTGACCCTTTCAGCTACGAGGATTTGGACACCGCGCCGTTTATATATTTTGACATTGTGCCCGTCCACGGCACGATGGGCGGCTGCTTGCAGATCGAAGTTGCCGCCCGCGTTTTGACCCCGGCACCGGGAGGAAAGGTTGAAGTAAAATTCCTGACCACCGGACGGTTGAGGTGCACCAAGGCGGCCGCAGCCAATCTTCGCGACGCGATAGATTTGGGATTGCGCATGATTGATCAAACCGAACAAGGTCCCGCCATCGCTGCAAAATTGAATTGAAAGGGAGACTTTGCAGACCTACCGCTTTAGGATGACGCAAGCCAGTCAACCGCGATAACACGACGCCCATCGTGGTTTGAATTATTGCGGCGACAACGTCGTTCAAAGATCGGTAAGTCCGTTGGCGCCAAAGTGCTGGTATGGGCACACGCGAAAACGCATCATCGTTTTACGTCAGAGGTTCGTTCGTGGACCAGCCTTATTGCTAAGCAGGTGTAGGAAATTATATCAGAATTTCAATAACATAAGAGTTCGTAGTTTTATTCTGAATGGCGCGCCAACTTAATATTAGGTTGATATCTTGCATATTTGCGGAGCGCCGTTGCAGAGCAATTCGCCGTATTGACCTCCAGATATTTCAGAGGTCATTCAAGTTGGCAGCGCCGCAGAGCGCGATGTTCAATTCTTGCAGGACGATTTCTTCCGGATAGCGGCTCCTCGTTGCCCTCCCGTGACCGAGTCCGGATCCATCCCGTCCCGTCGATTGCCGCTGCTAGTACATCAAACACCGCTGATGTCTTCATGCTACCAGACTGAGGCTTAGTCCGGGAGTCTTGGATCTGTCCCTGTCGGATGGCACGCACGGCGCTCGCTTGGTAATCTCTATAGCACTCGACGGGTGTACTCTCGTTCGGGAAGCGACCAGATCGGATGTCTCAAACGTCGATTGTCAGGGAAAATTCAGACAGGATTGTTAGAGAACAAACTGGGAATAATATAATGCACGTACTTGAGGCTACTCTTTGCTCATTTGCATTACGCCGCTGTATACGAGAACACGAACTGCATCGATCCTAGCGCGAACCACCCGCTGGAAGCGTTGTGCTCTTACGTTATTGAGCACAACGATATTTATTGCGTACTTTGCAATTAACTCGTCGCCCACATCAGCTTTGAGCGACGAGGATTGGGACTCGTGCGTGCATGCGGCCGAAATCGTACCCGATCGCTCGATCCGGGGATGCACAGCGGTTATCCAGGCAGGCGAGCGGATGATCACCCAGTTGGCGGCGGCTTATAACAATCGCGGTGTCGCGCTGCGGTCGAGTGGAGATATCGACCGTGCCATGGAGGATTACGATCGAGCACTTCGTTTGTCCCCCGACTACTATGTCGCGCTCAACAACCGAGGCGTTGCTTTAATGAGCAAGGGAGAGCTTGATCGCGCGATTTCTGATTTCGATCGCGCCGTACAACTGAGGACTGACTACCTCGGTGCCTATTATAATCGCGGGAAGGCACTCGGGCGTAAAGGACTCTTTGATCGTGCCATCGCGGATTATGATCTGGTCATCAAGGCTGATCCGAAGAATCCGACCTTCTTGTTCGAACGCGGAACGATGAAAGCGAACGCTGGAGATCAGAGCGGCGCGGATGCTGATTTCGAGCGCGCCGAATCGCTCAGGTCGAATGGTGCGCGGACGACGCGGCCACGATGAAACTCGCCCAACCTAGACGCCGTTGAACTTGTCAGGCTGATGGGAGCCGCAACTCCGCGTGAAGGCCTCCATTTCTGCCATTGGATAGTTCGACAGAGCCGCCGTGCAGTGTGGCGAGATCGCGGACGATTGCGAGTCCGAGCCCGCTTCCCGGTTTGGCCTCGTCGAGCCGCTCGCCTGGGGCGAACGCGCGGTTTAGTGCATCAGCCGGGATGCCTGGCCCGTCATCAACGATCGTAATAAGGAGCTGCCCCGTCGGGGTATCGCGCGTAGCCTTGATCGAGACAACACCACGAGCCCACTTGCAGGCATTATCGACCAGGTTGGCGACCATCTCGTCAAGGTCGTTGGGATCGACGGCGGCAAGCAATTCCGTCTCGGCTGTATGGACGATCGTCAGCTCACGATGAGCATAGAGCCGCCGCATCGCCGCGGCTATTGATGCGAAGGCAGGTTCGACCTGCGTGATGACGCCAGGCAGGCCGGCGTTGGCTGCGGCACGGGCTCGGGCAAGCTGGAAATCAATCTGGCGCTGCATCCGCCCTGTTTGCTGAGTCAGGACCGCGGCGCCCTCGGTATCACCTCTCGCGAGCAGCCGGCGCGCTTCGTCCGTCAGCACGGCCAATGGTGTCTTCAGGCCATGCGCGAGATTGCCCGCCTGCGTGCGGGCGCGGCGAACCATCTGGGTATTGGCGTCGATCAGAGCGTTGAGATCATCGACCAGCGGCCGAACTTCGGACGGGAAGTCACCAGGCAGGGTTTCTGCTTTGCCCGCGCGAATGTCGCCCAGCGCGTCGCGCAGACGGCGCATGGGACGCAGACCAAACCAGGCCTGCAACGTGCCGGCCCCAATTAGGGCTATTGCCAGTGTGCCGAGTGACAGGGCCAGCGCCTGATTAAAATGTCTCAGTACATCATCGACGATCCGCTGGTCGGCGCCAATTTGAAGCACGTAACCGTTTTCAGCGGTCTGCCACGGTCGCTCATATGCGATCATCGGCTCACCAGCCGGGCCAGCTTCGACTGAGCGAGTAAGCTGCCGATCCGCCCCCCGCGCGGGTGGCGGAAAACGCCGTTGCGGTTCGAGGGAGGCTGATTGTAGGACGATGCCGTTGCGATCGCTCACCTGCCAGTAATAGCCAGTCCCGGGCTGCGCGAAGCGCGGATCACTGAGCCTTTGTGCCAGAGCGACATGTCCGTCGGCCGTGCGGGCCAACAGACCTTCGAGCTCGTCGAGATGACCGATCAGCTCGGCATTGACAAGCTCCGTGACGTGCGCCCGGAACAGCGCGGAAATCGAAACGCCAGCGACAGCGATACCTGTCACGGTCGTGAGAATAACGCCAACCAGCAGCCGGGCGCGCAGACTTCTGACCATCAGCCGAACCTGTAGCCCAGACCGCGCAGGGTCCTGATGGTATCGCGGCCGATTTTGCGTCGCAGCCGACCGACATAGACCTCGATCGTATTCGAGCTGCGTTCCTCATTCAGGCCGTAGAGATGGTCGAGCAACTCGGCTTGCGTCACGACGCGGCCGACGCGATGCAGGAAGAGGTGGAGCAGGCGAAATTCCTGTGCCGTCAATTCGATCGGCTGGCCCGCAACATTGGCGGTGCCGGCAACGGGGTCAAGCACGATATCTCCGTGGCGCAATTCGGAGGTGGCTTGGCCCGCGACGCGCCGCATCAGCGCGCGCAGGCGAGCTGCGACTTCGTCGACGTGAAACGGCTTCGCCACATAGTCATCAGCCCCTGCATTGAGACCTTCCACCTTCTCAGTCCAGCTGCTGCGCGCCGTCAGGATCAGGACCGGTGTGGCGGCCCCGGTACGTCGCAACCTCCGTAAGACCTCGATGCCTGACAGGCCGGGTAAACCGAGATCGAGAACGATCGCGTCGAATTCTTCTTGCAGCGCGAAGGAAAGGGCGTGCTCACCATCTTCCACATGCTCAACGACAAAGCCAAAGCTGGCCAACCCTTCCTTCAGGCGGGCGCCAATGTCCTGATCGTCTTCGACAAGAAGAATGCGAATGGTCATGTCTCCTGATTGCTGCAGTCCGATACTGGATCAACCTGCATTTACGCTGACAGCTTGTGTTCAGACTAGCGTGGCAATCAGGCGTCTAGAAGTCAGTGTTGAGACTCGTGCCAATGTTAAAATTGCTCCTGATAATCGTTCGCATATCAACAATTATCTTGGTGACCCCAGCCTTCGCTCAGCAGGCCGCCGTGCTGTCGATTGATGCACTTGCCAATTCCGTCGTGGCAAGTAACCCCGAACGACGCTTTTATTTCCAGCAGATCGGGCTTGCAGGTGTTGAGCGCGACGCGGCTGATCGCCTGCCGGACCCTGAAGCTGCATTCGAGTTAGGCGAACGCCGGATGGCCGACGGCCTGACAGGTGCACCGAAAGGCGCCGGGCCGACATATGGCTTGTCGATTATGCAGCCGCTCGACTTTGCCGGACGCGGGGCGCTCCGTCGCGCCATCGCCGAGCATCAGATCGCGCTGGCGCGGCTCGGTCTTGCGCAATTCGACGCAACGCTCGCAAGCCGGGCACGCTCTTTGGGATATGCCTTGTTCGCGGCCGAGCGGAAAGCCGCCGCGGCACGCGACGTTGCCGCGCGGATGCGCGAGCTTGCACGCGTTGTGGAGCAGCGGGATCCGGCGGGCATCGCCACCACGCTGGACACGGCCATTCTGGATGCGGGTGCCATCACGGCGGAGCGAAATGCCGCGATGGCTGATTCCGAGACCAGCACGATCGTCTACGAACTGAATCAACTTCGCGGCGCGCCGCTCAAAGCGCGGCTCCGCATTGCTCCGCCCGATATCACGCTGCCCGGCCTTCCGTCGGTCGAGCGCATGGCGCAACAAGCTGGCATCAACAATTTCGAGATTCAGTCGCTGCGCGCGCAATTGCAGCAGCAAGGGTTGCGCGTTGACCTCGCACAAGCAGCGCGTGTGCCGAACGTCTCAGTCGGTCCCTACTTCAATCGCGCGAAGTCAGACAGCCGCGAGACCAATTTCGGCATACGGCTGACGACGACGTTGCCGCTTTGGAATAGCCAGGCTGCTGGCCTCGCACAGGAGTTGAGCCGTCAATCCCAGGGCGATGCGGCCCTGCTCGCCGCCAACCGACGGATCGCGAGGCAGGTTTACGAACAGGCAGCCTACTACGAGGCGAAGCGTCGAGCCCTTGCGGGCTGGCCAGCCGGGGCCACCGAGAAATTTGCGGCCGCAGCTACCGCCGCCGCCGATAGTTATCGCCAGGGAGCGATCCCGATCGCAACTTACGTCGAGATGCAGCGCCAGTATCTGGACGCGCTGTCGGCTCTGCTCGACACGCGACGTGAGGCTATGGAAGCGATGCTTCAACTTCGGGCGCTCAATGGCGGCCGCAGCTTCGACGGCGTGTCCCGATGACGCGGCGGATTCTGGAATGGACAACCGGTCGACCAGCCACGGTGATGATCATCGCTTTGCTGATCGCTGGTCTTGGAATCTGGTCTTTCGTGAATCTGCAAATCGATGTCATTCCCGACATCACAGGCGTGCAGGTGCAGATCAACACGACTGTTCCTGCCCTGGCGCCAGAGGAAATCGAGCGTCTTGTGACGCTGCCCATCGAGCGCAGCATGGGTGGTCAGCCGGGCCTGCGGGAAATGCGATCGCTCACCAAGACCGGACTGTCACAGGTCACGCTCATCTATCAGGACGGCACGGACCAGCTTCGCGCACGCCAATTCGTCAACGAGCGGCTTTCCGCAGTGCGCGACATGCTGCCAGCCGGATCATCGCCGCGCCTCGCTCCGATCACCACCGGGCTTGGCGAAATCTGGTACTACACACTCGAATGGGCGCAACCGCCGTCCGATTTGGACGAGCGGCAACAACTGATGGAGTTGTTCGAGGCTCAGGAATATATCGTGCGCCCGATGCTGCGCGCGATCGAGGGGGTCGCCGACGTCAATTCCAACGGCGGCCTCGAACGTCAGTTTGTCATCGAGCCTGATCTGAAGAAGCTCACGACAGCGGGCATCACGCCGAGCGAGCTTGCCCAGGCTGTTGGCGCCAACGTCGCCAATGCCGGCGGCGGGACCATCACCAAGAACGGCCAACGCTTCACCGTCCGAACCGAAGCGCGTGTCACGACGGCGGAGATGATCCGCGCATTACCCGTGAAATTCGCAGGTGGCGTGCGGCCGCTGACTGTAGCGGATCTGGCGACCGTGACCATCGGCCATGCTCCACGCGATGGCGCCGCGACCACCAACGGCAAGGAAACCGTGCTCGGCACAGTGATGATGCTGGTCGGGCAGAACAGCCGGGACGTTGCCCGGCGCGTCGATGCGCAATTGCCGAACCTGCGCGCCGCGCTGCCCAAAGGCATGATCCTTCAGGTTCAGTACGATCGTTCAGAATTGGTGGATCGCACCATCGCGACGGTCGAGCGCAACCTTGGCGAGGGAGCGTTGCTGGTCGCCGTCGTATTGCTGATCGTGGTCGGCAACTGGCGCGCGGCATTTATCGTCGCGTCGGTCATCCCGCTGGCCTTTCTCATGATGATCTCGGGCATGCATGCGCTCGGTATATCGGGCAATCTGATGAGCCTCGGCGCGCTCGACTTCGGCCTGGTCGTAGATGGCGCGATCGTCGTCGTGGAAAACACATTGCGTCTGATGGGCGAGGCACAGCGCCTCAAGGGGCGCGAGCTGACGGCCGATGAACGCCGTCGCATCGTCATCAACGCTGCGGGGGGCGTGGCGCGGCCCGTGTTCTTCGGCATGGCCATCATCGCGCTGGTTTATGTGCCGGTACTCAGCCTGGGCGGCGTCGAGGGGAAGCTGTTTCAGCCGATGGCGCAAGCCGTGATGCTGGCGCTGGCAGCGGCGCTGATCGTTACCTTTACGCTAGTGCCGGCGCTGTGCGCCCGGCTGCTACGAGGCGAGAAGGTGCGTCAGCCGAGCGTCAGTGAAAAGGAAGATTCTCTCCCGGAGATAACCGCCGACAACCACATCACGCATAACGGTGGCTTCGCCGGCCTCGTGATCCGGGGCTACCGTCCCGTCCTGGACTTCGCCCTCCGTCATCCCGCTGCCCTTCTCGTTCCATCGGCAGTCCTGTTGGCCGTGGCATTGAGGATATTCCTGACCCTTGGCTCGCAGTTTACGCCACGCCTCGATGAGGGCTCCATCACGGCGATGGTCTACAAGCCCGTGGGGATGTCGCTCGACCGTAGCCTTGAGATCGAGCAGCAAACCGAGCGTGAAATTTTGCGTCGCTTTCCGCAAGTGACCCGAACCTTCTCCCGCATCGGCACCAGCGCGGTTGCGACCGACCCGATGCCGCCGAATGAGAACGACCTCTACATCTTCTACAAGCCGCTCGACCAATGGCCGCAAGGTCCGGACATGCCGCGCAACAAGAGCGAGCTGGTTGCGGCGATCGAAAAGGCTGCCACTGCGCTGGCGCCGGAGCAGTCATTCCTTTTCGCGCAGCCTATCGAGATGCGCTTCAACGAAATGTTGGAGGGCACGCGGGCGGATCTGTCGGTCAAGATATTCGGAGACGACTACGACGTGCTTGAGCGGCTCGCCGCGCAGGCGCGAGAGGAATTGCAAGGCGTGCCCGGCACCGCCAATGCCGCATTCGAAGCGGCCAGCCGCACCCACAGTGTGGTGGTCGAGATCAATCACGACGCGATGGTGCGGTTGGGGCTGGGAACCGCCGAGGTCAACCGTGCCATTGCGTCAGCGATCGGTGGGGACGAGGTCGGCTTCATCGCGGACGGAGAGCATCGACACGCGATCGTCGTTCGTATGCCCGAGTCCTTACGCGCGGACACAAAATCGATCCTCTCCCTTCCATTGCGCGTCGGCGCGTCCGGCCTTGTGCCGCTGGACCGCGTTGCAAGTCTGCGCGAGATGAGAACGGTCGAACCGATCCTGCACGACAATGGTAAGCGCCGCGCCGCCTTGATGGTCAATCTCAACACCAGCGACATCGAAGGTTATGTGACCGCAGCGCGTGCACGCCTCGACGGCAAGCTTGCGCTGCCTGAATCCTATCGCATCGAGTTCGGAGGCCAGTTCCGTCAGCTAGAAGCGGCCCGAGCCCGTCTGATGATCGTCGTGCCGGCGGCGCTGCTGATGATCTTCTTGCTCGTTTATTCGGCGTTGGGGAGCGTCCGTCATGCCGCCGTCGTCTATACCGGTATTCCGTTTGCGATCACCGGTGGCGTGCTGGCACTCTGGCTACGTGACATGCCATTCTCGATCACCGCCGCGATCGGCTTTATCGCGGTCTCCGGCATCGCGATGCTGAATGGTCTCGTTCTGATCGATCATATCAATGCGTTGCGGCGGAAGCTGCCTGTTATCGAGGCAGTCCGGCAAGCCGCCACGGATCGGCTCCGTCCGGTATTGTCGACCGCCATGGTCGCGGGAATCGGCTTCGTACCGATGGCGATTTCACAGGGCGCGGGAGCGGAGGTGCAACGACCGCTCGCCACTGTCGTCATCGGCGGCGTCCTGTCGTCCACCGTTCTGACGCTGCTGCTGTTGCCGGCGATCTACCGATGGATGGAGCGCCGCTCCGCAGCCGTCGTCGAACGAGAGAAACAGCCGTTGGAAGTGGAGGTTTCAGCATGAAAAGATCGAATCGGCTCCGTGACGTGGCAATCTTAGCCGCTATGACGTCACTTTTCTTTGTCTCGCCGGCCCTCTCGCTCGCAAGTTCTCCTGTCCATGACAATCAACCCAGTCCTTTCTACGTGCAAAACCTGCCGGCGGAAGTGCGGGCAGGCCTTCAAAAATACAGGAAGGTATGTGGCGATGAATTGACAACAACGCGTGGCTTCAGCCGCTTCATTGACGTTGGGAACGTTCGTCTCATCGCTCTTCATCTTCATGAACTCAGATGTGGCGACCGCCTTACGTTTTGTAGCAGCGGAAAATGCCTCCATCAGGTCTACATGTCGCACCACGGACGATATCATCTGGTGATGAGTGTCAGGGCAAATGAAGTCACGTTGAGAGGCCTGGACAACACTCCGGCGATTGAAGTTGAATGCGGCTTTGGACTACAGCGTATGTGGCGATGGAACGGTAGGCGTTTCATCGGAAGATAGCATCATTGATCAGCCTGACCGGCCAAGTTTCCAGATCGATCTCGAAGGCAAGGCGCCTTTTCCTATGTGCTCAGCGCCGCGTTACAAAGCCTTAGAAATGTAATTCAGGACCATGTTCCATGCGAGCCCTTCATAAAGAGAACCATCTGATCGAACGAATAGGTTGGCTTCGCGCAGCGGTGCTAGGCGCCAATGACGGGCTGATTTCAACATCGAGTCTGATCGTCGGTGTTGCCGCCGCGACCGCCGCTTCCCACGAAATTCTGGTTGCTGGCGTAGCGGGGCTCGTCGCCGGAGCAATGTCGATGGCTGCAGGCGAATATGTGTCGGTCAGTTCCCAGGCCGATACGGAAGAAGCCGACATGGCGCGTGAGCGCCGCGAACTTGCCACGCAACCTGAAGCGGAGCTGGCCGAACTCGCCGCGATCTACGAGCAGCGTGGTGTAACGCCCGAACTGGCGCGACAGGTCGCCGAGCAGATGATGGCAAAGGACGCCTTCGGGGCCCATGCGCGGGATGAACTCGGACTGACCAGTCATGTGATGGCGAAGCCAGTTCAAGCGGCTTTCACTTCGGCGGTCACCTTCGCATCTGGCGCGACTTTGCCGCTGGCCGTCGCTCTCCTGTCGCCGGCCTGGACCGCCACCTGGACCGTCTCCATTGCCTGCCTCATCGGACTTGGCGTTCTCGGAGCGATCGGCGCTCGCGCTGGCGGCGCCAGCATATGGAAACCCACTCTTCGGGTCGTGTTTTGGGGAGCAGTCGCCATGGCCTCAACTGCGACCATTGGTGCCCTCATCGGTCGAGCCGTCTAGTTCGCGGAGCTCTCTATTTTTTAATCGATTTTGCACTCGATATTTGCATCGCTGCAGAATGGGATTTTCTGCGATGTATTCCAGCGGTACCCAATCACACATGCCGCGGACTTCAGGACTAGGAGAGAGCCACTGCGTACGCGGCCCAGATTTGGAAAGAGCTAGTCATTTCCTCATAGACCCGGGAGAAGCAAAATACCGGATACCTTGTACTTGGTCCGATATCAGCTCCGCGTTCGGTTCGGCGCACCCGTTTGGGTGGGGCTATTGGCGGCAGCCGGCGAACGCTGAAAGATGAGAGGATCACGATGCCCCAAAATAAATTAATCGCAGATTCAATCACATATGCGTTCGCACTTTTATCCAGTACGGCGCGCCATTCTCCTTGTGAGATTGGCTCTTTCCCCCACACATTGTCCTTGTTATTTCTGTAGCCTGCCGTCCGGCCATATCAGCCGTCACGCCTGCAGCGCCGTGCGCGCGGCCAGTATCTCGGGCCAGCGCCTTTACACTCGCCCTTGAAAGTGAAGGCGCGTTCTAGCTTTGTGTCAATCGAACGCCACGCCGATGCGCGTAGCGCTCCGCCAGACTATTCGACACTGTGAGCAAGCGCCGCCAGGTTCTATTTTCAGCTCGAAGGCATCCGGAATGTTCAGGGCAGCAGGAACTTCGAGACAGGCGCCTGTGTCCGACAAGTTTCGGACGACGCAACTTATCACGGACGATCGCTGATTGAGAATGATCTTCCCCGTCAACAGCGTGCGGCGACGGCGAGTGGTGCGACGCTCCGTCATAACCAATACCAAACGACGCCGCAGGCGGTTGTCGCTGCCCCGCGTCTCGCCTCGACGGCCACCTTCGCGATTCCCGTATCGCGTGGCAGGTTATTGGCGAGTATTTTGAAGACGAGAGCCCCCGGCATAGCGCACTCGCAATACTTCAACGTAGAAACACCATCCGCGCGGTTTGGCCGAGCAGGACAAAGGCCAAAGATTCGTCCCAGTAGCTCAAGACTCCCAATCTGAATCGTTGGTGGTTCATGAGGGCCAAGGCACAGCTGATAGCCGCGCTCATAAACAGCATCATCGTAAGCGCTTTCCCGAATCCCCAGGGCAGCGGGCTTTGAGCACCGGCAAAGATCAGCACGATCAAAAGTTTGAGAGAAAGGCGACGGAGCACAAAGCGCGAGTCCGACGTCATTTTCGGCTCGGCTGCATAACGACGTCGTATCCGCGAAGAGGCAGTACGAAAGAGACACTGCGATAAACGCAATGTCGGTCGGGCAAAGGCATCCAAGCCCGTGCGGCGAAACCGAAACGCCGCTTTCAGAAAGGTTAAGGACAACGAATAAAGCAATCGCCGAAGACGAGGGCTTCGCGCGACGATGCGCTCGACAAGAACCATATCGATACCCACACTAGACCTCGGATCGAAATAAATCAGAGCGATCACATCGCTAGTGAAGTCGACGCGCCCGTGTCCGGTGAGTCTAAGCGGCTTGATATTGCGCAGGTAGTTATCGCCGAAGACCTTACAATATACGATGGTATATCCCGGATATTGTTTTGTATATCGGATCAACCCCGCAAGACACTGTCACTCAAGGAATGACGGTGATATCCAGCCAATGTCATCTAGCGGCTCCAACCCGCTGCCGACGCATGAGGATCAACGAGCAATGCCAAGCGACAGTAGTCGAGCAAGCGTGCCGCTCAGGTCGTTCTCGCGAGTCTGAATCATCAGTCTCGCCTGTGACGGCCGAGCGGCTCGTCACGGAGGTGAGACATGACTCTCCAATTTTTTACTCTGCCGGCTTCGCTCCGCGTTTCGCGGATCGCCTCGCCGAAACGCAATCCCGCATTCGCCGACCCGCGATGCGAGCGTGACCGTCCTTTCACGAAGTCTCCCCGCACGAACCGGACTCGACTGGTCGCGGCGTGGCGTGTCAATGGCGAGACCGGTCGGCTCGAATGCATCTGGATGCTTGACGCCGAACCAGACACGGGCGGCGGGTTGCGCCGATTGATCGAGCGCGCCGGACTCCTTCTTGCAGTTTACCAGCATGGTCGCTTTGCGGCGTGAGGCGTGTGATGCATTCCCTCACGCTGCATAAGGCCAGCACGGCGATGGTTCTGGTGTCCGCCGGCCTGGACGGGCTTCACCCCCGCCGGGGCGGCAATCCGTACTCGCGCAGAATCGCACGGTCGCGCGAAGGTGCGGACCCTCCCTGGTGAAGAGCGGCTGCGCTGCTCAAGCGCGGTCCGAATGCCGAGCGTCGTGAAGATGCATCGGTTTCATTATCCCCTCAGCCGACCAAGACCCCAAGCGCCGAAGACCGTGCCGAGAGGCGCATGGTCTCGGCGCTTGCGGCAGGAGATTCATCCAATGAATGCCCCCATCCTCAAGGCGGCTCTCAAGCCGCGCGGAAAAGACGAACGCAAGCTGTCGATGAAGGCGGTCCGTGAAGCCCAGAATGGGTTGGATGACACCTTCGAAAACGTCAAAGGCGACCGCAACGGCCTGATTGCCCGAGATGCGATCGAACGGCTGGCAAAAGACGGCCCCAATGAGGTTGCGCAAGAGCGACGCCTGCCAGCGGTTGTTCAGTTTTTTGGCGCTTTCAAGAATCCGTTCATTGCAGTGCTGCTGATCCTGGCTGGGATCAGCGCTGTAACGGACATCTGGCTTCGGCTTCAACATGGCGAGGATGCGGATCCGACAAAAGTCACCATCATCATCGTGATGGTGCTTGCCAGCGCCTTGATGCGCTTCGTTCAGGAGTACCGATCGAGCGCTGCGGCCGAAGCTCTGAAGGCGATGGTCCGCACGACGGCGACGGTTCTTCGTCGAGGATCGGCAACGTCAAATCCCGAAGCATTCGAAATCCCGATGCGAGAGATCGTCGCCGGCGACATCGTGCGTCTTTCAGCAGGGGATATGATCCCGGCAGACGTGAGGCTGATCGAATCCCGCGATCTGTTTGTGAGCCAGGCAGTGCTCACCGGTGAGGCCATCCCTGTTGAGAAGTATGACACGCTCGGGTCTGTCGCCGAGAAGTCCGCGGCGAGCGTAGCGTCCAGCGAAATGAACGCGCTCGACATGCCCAACGTCTGCTTCATGGGCACCAACGTCGTGAGCGGCACGGCGACCGCGCTTGTCGTTGCCACGGGTGCTCGCACCTATTTCGGATCGTTAGCCAAGGCGATCGTCGGATCGCGCGCTCAAACGGCGTTCGATCGCGGCATCAACAGTGTGAGCTGGCTGCTCATCCGCTTCATGCTCGTCATGGTTCCTGTCGTCTTTGTCATCAACGGCCTGACCAAAGGCGACTGGGTGGAAGCGCTGTTGTTCGGCCTTGCCGTCGCCGTCGGACTTACCCCCGAAATGCTGCCGATGATCGTTTCCTCGAACCTCGCGAAGGGCGCCGTAGCGATGGCGCGGCGCAAAGTCGTCGTGAAGCGACTCAACGCCATTCAGAACTTCGGCGCGATGGATGTTCTCTGCACGGACAAGACCGGCACGCTGACTCAGGACAAGATCATTCTGGAGCACCACGTCGACGTTACCGGGCAACCCAACGCTGACGTTCTCCGGTTGGGCTGGTTGAACAGCTACCACCAGAGCGGCGTGAAGAACCTGATGGATCAGGCCGTCGTGCGATTCGCCGGGGCGGAGCCAGCCATCACGAACACGGCCGCGAGCTACCGAAAAGTCGATGAACTTCCGTTCGACTTCGTGCGCCGCCGACTCTCAGTGGTCGTCGAGGGCGAGGACGGAGATCACTTGCTCATCTGCAAGGGCGCGGTTGAGGAGATGCTGTCGATCTCTACGCACGTCAGAAGAGGCAAAGATCTGATCCGCCTTGGTGACGTTGAGCGCAAGAATCTGGCTGCGATGGCTCGGGCGTACAACGAGGACGGATTCCGTGTGCTGGTCGTCGCCACCCGAGGGTTTGTGGCGTCCGAGGCCAAGACGCATTATGCCATCGCGGACGAAGCCGATCTCACGATTCAGGGGTTCCTTACTTTTCTCGACCCGCCAAAGGAGACGGCTGGACCAGCAATCGCTGCGCTCGCGGAGCATGGCGTCAAGGTCAAGGTTCTTACGGGCGACAATGCGGTCGTGAGTGCCAAGATCTGCCGTGAAGTAGGACTTGAACCGGGCCAAGCCGTACTCGGGCGCGACATAGAAAAATTGGACGACACCGCGCTTCGCGTTTTGGTCGAGGAGCGGACGATCTTCGCGAAGCTCACTCCGCTCCAGAAGTCGCGTGTATTGCAGGCGCTTCAGGCTAACGGTCATACCGTCGGATTTCTCGGTGACGGCATCAATGACGCCCCGGCGCTGCGCGATGCCGATGTCGGCATTTCCGTCGATAGCGGCGCCGATATTGCGAAGGAGTCGGCCGATATCATCCTGCTCGAGAAGAGCCTGATGGTTCTTGAGGAGGGTGTGCTGAAGGGGCGCGAAACCTTCGGCAACATCATGAAATACCTCAACATGACCGCCAGCTCGAACTTCGGAAACGTGTTTTCAGTGCTGGTGGCGAGCGCATTCATTCCGTTCCTGCCGATGCTGTCGATCCATTTGCTCGTGCAAAACCTGATGTACGACATTTCCCAATTGGCGCTGCCTTGGGATCACATGGACAAGGAGTTTCTCAGCAAACCGCGGAAGTGGGATGCCAAGAATATCGGTCGTTTCATGATCTGGATCGGGCCGACGTCCTCGATCTTCGACATCACGACGTTCGCTCTGATGTGGTTCGTCTTTGCCGCCAATAGCCCGGAGCATCAATCGCTCTTTCAGTCGGGCTGGTTCATCGAGGGCCTGCTTTCTCAAACGCTCGTGGTCCATATGCTGCGTACCCAGAAGATTCCCTTCGTCAACAGCACAGCGGCTTTGCCGGTCTTGCTGATGTCGAGCGTCATCTGCGTACTGGGGATCTATTTGCCGTTCTCTCCGCTGGGAGCAGCCATCGGATTGCAGCCCCTGCCTATCGCCTACTTCCCGTGGCTGGCCGGAACGCTGCTCTGCTACTGCCTCGTCGCTCAACTGATGAAGACCGTCTACATCCGCCGGTTCGGACAATGGTTCTGACGGCCAAGCGCATGAGAGGTCCTGATCATGTCCACATCACCGTTGATCCTGAGATTTGCGCCGCCGCAGGCTGGAGACTGCCCGCGACAAGGGCCGCCACCGCCGAGGCGACAAGCGCCGCGTCCGCCCCACAATCGCGAGCCGGGCGATGCCAGGTCGTCGCTTCGGAATCGGTTGGACAGACGTTTGTGTTGGGCTTTGGCGGTTTTGGCGATGTTCGTGACGCATGCGGCCGTTCACCTTGCTCGTCGCCGTCTGCTGGACGGTTTCAAGCTCAGATTCCTGCTGCGTTGCGGCGCACGGTTGAACAGAGCGGCGATATCGCGAATGCGGCGTTGCCGCTGGTGAGCCACACAAGCGCAAAACGATCGCTTGCATGGAACCAAAGCACGAGGCCCGGACCTGAACCGGACTTCGATCAGCAAGGAGCTTCAAATGGACGACCCATCTAGTCGCGGCGCGACCAACAACTCGCGCCGCTTGAATTCACGAGAAAACTAGGAGGGCAGCTCGCGGCTATTGGCGCCGGGCGCTCTCGCAACCCGACGCCAGGAGTAGCCCATGACTTATTTTACGACCCACGGACTTCCCAATTTCACTATCACCACCGGACTGAAGGTTTTCAGGCGTCGTCGGGTTCTTTTTTGCCGACTGATGGTGATCGCTTTCTACTTGCTGGCGCTCGGTCTTGTAGCGGTTCTTCAGGTAACCAAAGCGCACGCGCAAGAACTTCAAACGACTCCCGGCCATCCGGATGCGGCACGGCTCAACACTAGTGGACCGCAACCCATCCTGGCGATGCCAACGAAGGCACCGGGGGCCTCGCGTGACAATAAGGTGGAATCGGGCGGGCCCGACTGGTCGGGCGTCTATTTTGGCGGACACACCGGTTTCGGGGCTGGCAGCCTTGGCCCGGGAACGAACCCCGTCTTGAATCAGTCCGTTGGCCTGCCGCCTACGGTGACAGGAATGATCGGCGGCTTTCAGGGAGGCTACAACTTTCAGGCCAGCGATCGTTGGGTGCTCGGCGCGGAAGCCGATGTCACTTTTGTGAGCCCGCCCGATGAGACGCGACGGATACCGGCTCCCTTCAACACATCCCTGGATGTCGTGGGGACGGTGCGTGGCAGGATCGGCTATGCTTTTGGCCCATTCCTCCCCTATGCAACGGGAGGCCTCGCTTGGACACGAACGAACGTCGACATCAATGGCGATGACGGCAGCGTTTTGTCAAAACTGGGGCGCTGGCACGCTGGGTGGACGGCAGGCGCAGGTGTCGAAATGGCCTTGGGCGGACCATGGACGGCACGCGTCCAGTACGACTACCTCGATCTGGCTTCCTCGACCTATCGACTCGATGGTGCCGGACTGCGCGATGTGTCCGTCCGCCCCCGAACCCAGAGGTTCACGCTTGGCCTGAACTACCGACTGGGCGATGTGGCCTCGACACTCCCAAGACCACCGGCAACTGTCGAAATGTCGCCGGACTGGAATATTCATGGCCAGACCACATTCATCGCCCAAGGCTATCCCGCGATTCGTTCCCCCTACGCTTCCAGCGCCAGCCTGCCCGGTGGTGGGCAAGTTCGTGAGACGTGGACCGCGGACGCATTTCTTGGCGTGAGGCTTTGGGACGGTGGTGCGTTCTATTTCAATCCCGAGCTAGCCCAAGGCTTCGGGCTGAACGGGACGCTCGGACTCGCAGGCTTTCCAAATGGAGAAGCGCAAAAAGGCGGCGCTGAATTTCCGAAATTTCGGCCACAGCGCTACTATCTTCAGCAGACATTCGGTCTTGGTGGCGAGCAGGAGGATGTCGCAGACGGCCCCCTGCAACTGGCGGGGCGACGCGATATCGATCGCGTCACTGTCACGGTTGGTCGTTTCGCGGTTGGCGATTTCTTCGACGCGAATGCCTATGCCAAGGATCCGCGCGCGGATTTCATGAATTGGGCAATCTGGTCGTCGGGGGCCTATGACTTCCCCGCCGACCTTCCCGGCATGACGCGCGGTGCGGTCATCGAGCTGAATCGTAAGGATTGGGCTGTGCGAGCCGGGGCCTTCCAAGTGCCCAGGGAGCCGAACAGTGATGTTTTGGTCTTCAATGGGGGCGGCGGTGGCGCCGTCGAGTTCGAGGAACGGCACAGCCTGTTCGGGCAGCCGGGTAAGGTTCGGATCGGCGCTTTCATCAACCGTGGTTACACCGGCGCGTATCGCGACGCTATCAACCTCGCGCAAGCGAGCCCTCAAACAGATATCAACGATGCGATGACGGCCCTGCGCCGCAATCAGAATAAGTATGGCTTTTATGGAAATATCGAACAGGCTTTGACAGCTGACCTCGGGCTTTTCGCCCGTGCAAGCTGGAACGACGGCCGCACCGAAATCCTCTCCTTCACGGACATCGACCGCAGCATTTCCGGTGGTTTCTCCCTAAAGGGTTCTGCATGGGGACGGCCTGCGGACACGATCGGAGTCGGTGCTGCGGTCAACGGCCTCTCGAGTGCACATCGTAACTTCCTCGCCGCCGGAGGCACGGGGTTGCTGATCGGTGATGGGAGACTGCGCTACGGCCACGAGTCGATCGTCGAGGCGTATTACGCCTTGCGGGTCAACGGCTGGAGCACCGTCACCTTCGACTATCAGTTTGTTGCAAACCCCGCCTACAACGCCGACCGCGGACCAGCCTCGATTCTGTCGCTTCGCGCCCACGCCGAATTCTGACAGCGAGTGGAGTGGCAATTCCAGCAATAGCGCGGGCTTGCGCCTCGGGAGGGCGCGACCGACGCAACGAGATGGGAACACATTCAGATGGATTGGCAAAGCCTTGGCCACACCGCACTCACGCTCGGGGGCGCATTCCTTCTTGGCGGCTTGATCGGCTTCGAACGGCAATGGCGCCAGCGCCTGGCCGGGCTGCGAACCAATACCCTCGTCGCGCTCGGCGCGGCCATCTTCGTCCTCTTTGCCGGGCTGTTCCCCGGCGAGGCGAGCCCGACGCGCGTTGCGGCCCAGATTGTTTCCGGCATCGGCTTTATGGGCGCCGGCATCATCTTCAAGGAAGGGTTGAATGTGCGCGGGCTCAACACCGCCGCGACGCTGTGGTGCTCCGCCGCGATCGGCGCGCTGTGTGGGGCCGGATTTTTCTTTCATGCATTGATTGCGACGACGTTCGTCATCGCCGTCAACGCAGTTCTGCGCCCGCTCGTGCGCCTCGTTGAGCGCCAGTCATTCGCCGCAAGCCCGTTGGACAGCGCATATGCGATCAGCATCATCTGCCATGGAGAGGCTGAGGCGCATGTTCGGGCGCTTCTTCTTCGCGATCTCGCCGGTGCGCTGCACATCCGCGACCTCGAAAGCACGAATATCGAGGACACAAACCGAGTCCAGGTGAGCGCGACAGTGCGAGCCGACACTCGGCAGGATCGCCTTTTGGAACAGATTATCGGTCGTCTCAGTCTGGAGCCGCTGGTAACATCTGCTCGGTGGCGGTTCGAGCCAGGCGAGTGACCGAGAAGCAATAGTTATCTAGGTACACGGCGGAGTAGATTCTCCAGGGAAGAATATTGAAAGTAGGTAAGTTGATCGAGAAGGTGAACAATGCTCAAGATCGCCAATGATATACGTCCCGGATCGGCGCTGACGTTGATCGCGATGGGCGTTGCGATGGCCGGCATTTTTATCGCCGATACGGTCACGGACTACGCCATCGCAGCGGCCGTATTCTACACAGCGGTCATTCTCGTTGCGACACGCATCTTGTCTGGCACGGCTGTAGTGGCCCTCGCTTGCATTTGTGTCGCGCTGACCCTGATCAGTTTTTTCTTGACCCACTCCGGTGCGTATGAGGTCGGCATCGTCAATACCGGGATTAGTATCGTTGCGATCGGCGTTACAACCTATCTCAGTTTAAGGATGGTGGCTGCGAAGGCCGAGGCGCTGGAGGCGCGCGATCGGCTTTTGCGAATTGCGCGGGTCACGACGCTCGGTCAACTGTCGGCGTCGATCGCGCACGAAGTCAACCAGCCCCTGGCTGCCGTCGTCGCCAGCGGCGGCGCGTGCACCCGATGGCTTGCCCAGGAGCCGCCAAATCTCGACAAGGCCCGCCTCGCGCTCGACCGCATCGTCAGCGATGCCAACCGGGCAAGCCAGGTCATCGCGCGCATTCGCGCCCTTTCGAAGGGCGAGGCGCCGCGCCGACAACCATTCGACCTCAGGGAAGCTGTCATGGAAATCGCGACCTTGTCGCGCGGCGAGATCGAGCGTGGCGGCGTCGCCTTGCAACTGGACCTGCATGACGGCCTACCTCGCGTTTTTGCCGATCGGGTCCAGATCCAGCAGGTCATCAGCAATCTCGTCCTCAATGCGACCGAGGCGATGTCGGACCGCGCATTGCCCGAGCGTCGTCTGCGAATTGCCGCCTCGCAGGATGGACGGGATGCGATCGTTCTCGCGGTGGCCGATTCCGGCACCGGTCTGGCGCCGGGAGCTCGTGAGCACCTCTTTGACGCCTTCTGGACGACGAAAGAGGGAGGCATGGGTCTTGGCCTTACCATCAGTCAGACGATCGTTGAAGCGAATGGCGGACAGATTTCCGCGGCTCCAGTCCCTGGAGGCGGGACCGTATTTGAGGTGCGCCTGCCGCGCCACATGGAGGCAGCCTGATGAAAAATGAACCGACGGCGGATTCGCGGCCGCAGCCCATCGTCTATGTCATCGATGACGATCGGTCCGTTCGCGCCGCGCTCGAAGATTTGCTCGCATCCGTTGGGCTACAGGTGCGCTCGTATAGCTCGGTTGCCGAATTTCTGGAAAGCTCCATGCCGGACGCGCCCGGCTGCCTGCTGCTCGATGTGAGAATGCCCGGACAAAGCGGGATCGATTTTCATCGGCAAATGCCTGAATACGGCATTCATCTGCCGACGATATTCATCACGGGACATGGGGACATCACGATGGGCGTGAACGCCATCAAGAATGGCGCCTTCGAGTTCTTGACCAAGCCGTTTCGCGACCAAGACCTGCTGGATGCTATCCAACAAGCGATCGAAAAAGACCGGCGAAGGCGCGAGAGCGAAGCGCGTTCGCTGGATTTGAATGCGCGTTGGGAGACATTGACGCCCGGCGAACGAGACGTTTTCAAGCTCGTTGTAAAGGGCCTCCTCAATAAACAAATCGCCGCCGACCTGAATGTTAGCGAGATCACGGTGAAGGTTCGCCGTAGCCATCTCATGCAGAAGATGCAGGCCAAGACGATTATTGACCTTGTTAGAATGTCGGACAGTTTGAGCGTTTGAATCTCGACTGAGAGGAGAGCCCCTGCACCGCGAACTGGTGCGCGATCTGCGCGGGCGTGCCACCCCCCCCCTTTCAGAACACGGTATATTTCGAAGATACGTTGGTATATCGAATCTATATAAGATCATCGGCCAATGAGCGTCTGTAGCCGTCTATTCTAGGGTGAGAATCGGGAGGTCTTGCCTTAGCTGCGGTCGGGGCGCGATGGTCGTGGTAGATGGTGCTTACAGAGCGATGCTCGCAACGAGCGGACGATGGACCGTCGCGAGGCCAGGAATCATTTCGAATAGATCTCGGTCGCAATTGACCGATGCTTGAATTCCGCCAGATCCGGTATTTTCTTGCGGCGGCCGAATATGGCAGCTTCCGAAAGGCGGCCTTGGCCTTGGGAATACAGGAATCGGCGATCAGCCGTCGCGTTCGCGATCTCGAAGACGAACTCGGCGCTTCCCTATTTCAGAGGCACAACGGCGGCGTCTGCCTGACGTTGGCAGGACAGCAGTTTGTGCGTCGAGCACGCAAACCACTTCAACAGATCGACTGCGGCGCGAAGGATGTGGCCGCCATAGGTCGCTCCGAGCGGGGGCATATCAAGGTCGGCATCTTTTCGTCGCTCGCGTCTGGATTCCTGTCCGATCTGCTGGGAGCCTACGGCAAGGAGCATGCAAGTGTACGGGTCGAATTTTTTGACGGCGATCCTGCGGATCACGTTGCCTCGATCCGGCGACTTCAACTCGATGTGGCTTTTATCACGGGAACCACACAGTGGTCGGACTGTGAAACAGAGCAACTTTGGTCCGAGCGAGTATTCGCCGTACTTCCCAGCGATCATCCTCTCTCTGAGAAATCGGAGCTTGGCTGGCGTGATCTTGTGGACGAGAGATTCATTGTAAGTGACGGTGCCCCTGGATCGGAAATTCACGACTATTTGGTTCAACGCCTCGCCGATCTTGGGCGTCACCCAGAAATCGATACCCAATACGTCGGGAGGGACAATCTCCTGTCGCTTGTGGCGATCGGCCAAGGCGTCACGGTCATGAGCGAGGCCGGGACGGCGGCTCAGTTTCCGGGAACTGCCTATCGGCAGCTTGCCGGCGAGGTTCTGCCGTTCTGCGCGGTGTGGTCGCCGCGGAATGATAACCCGGCCTGGCGCCGCCTCCTCAGTCTTGCGCGTTCAATGTCGCGCTCGGCTGCCGCCACAATCATTCAGACGGTTTCGGCAGTTCTTTTGACTTCCTCGCTTTCGCAAATCCCCGATCCGTGGCTATGAACCGCTCCAGCATCGGAGCGATGAGGCGAACGGGATCGGCCGGCGGTTGCCTCGCTTCGCGGCCGAGAATTTCTGCGTAGGCCGTTAGGTCGCGATGCAGGCTTGCCGGTAACTCCACCGTGACCTTCACCGGTTTGTCGTCGACGATCGCTCCCAATTTCAGCTTGGTCATGTCAGCCTCCGTAGGGTTCGAGAACGAGATCGCGGGTGACGATGACGCGGACGGGCAAGCCTGGCCGGATGGTGAGGGTCGGTGCGATGTTGAGCTGGCGCTGGACGATCTGCTGGCCGGTTTGACTGACGCTATTGGAGGCACCCTGTCGCAGCGCCCGCACAATATCGCTGTCCTGGCCAGACGAGCCCGCCTCCGCACCGATGCTCAGAATCGTGGAAAGTGCAGCGGCCTTGAACAGTTCGCCCCAGTGATAGTCGACGCCATCCTCAAGGCCCGCATAGCCCTCGGCGTCCGCACCAGGCTGACGCTCCAGAACGATGGAGCGGCCATTGGGGAAGATCAGCCGGTTCCAGACGAGAAGTATGCGCCTCTGACCGAAGCCGACGCCACTGTCATACTGGCCGATAACGCGCGTGCCCTGTGGCACAAGCAGGATCTTGCCGGTCGGGCTGTCATAGATGTTCTCCGTCACCTGTGCGGTGATCTGACCCGGCAGGTCGGAGCGGATGCCGGTGATGAGCGCGGCCGCGATGACGGCGCCGGCCTGCAGGACGTTCTTCGACGCTGGCGCGGCAACGCGATCCGGCGAGACAGTGCGCTTGTCGGGCGTCTGATTGAGGAATGCGAGCTGACGATCCTGCGCGGAGGGTGTCGCTGGCTGCGGCGCAAGGCCGAGGCTGGCGAGATCGGCCGACGGCGTGGCGGTCGCAGTCGGCTGTGTCGAAGCTCCAGCCGTAGCGGGCCGAGTCTCGGTGGATGCGAACAGCCGTGCGGTCCGAGCCGCCTCCAGTTCCTGCGCCCGGCGCTGTTCCTCGGGGCTCGGTCCCGTCGGACCTGATGCCGGTGCGCCGATCGGCGGCACTGTGCCACCGTTCTGCGCGTTGAGGATCGGGCGACCGAGGTCGCCGGGCAGCGGCGGGCCGAGCTTCGGGACGCCGGAATAATCCTTCGGCAATCCAGCCAGACCGTCCGGTGTCGAGCGGTTGTCCGTAGAGTAAAGCTCCTGACCCTGGCCGCTGTGACGAGTCTGGAGCGCATAGATCAGCGCCCCACCGACACCGAGGCTTGCCGCAAGACCCAGACCGGCCAGCACCTTGCGGGACAGGCGGGTCACACGCGGCGGCTCGGCGCGCAGCCGCATGGTCGCGGCCGGCTCGCCGGTCAGCGGCCGAGCGTCGTCGTCGGTCGGCTGAGGCTGGGGCGCCGAACCGGGCGTCCGGCCTTCCTCCTTTTCGGGATCGCGTTCGTCGCTCACGATGCCGGCCTCCCGTCGGTGCGGGAGATGCGGACACGCTTCTGGTTCTTGCCCGCGCCGAACCGCAGTTCGGCGGCGGCGAACAGTCGATCGACGATCATGTAGTTGCCGCGCACGCGATAGTTCACCAGCTCGGAGGTGTCGCCCTCCGGTCCGACCACGAACAAGGGCGGCATCTCGCCCTGTCCGATGCCGCGGGGGAATTCGATGAACACCTGCTTGCCGTCATCGAAGGCGCGCAGCGGCCGCCACGGTGCGCGGTCGCCGGTCACCTCGTAGCGGAAATTGACACGGGCGAGATCGATGCCGCCCGACACCGGCTGCGCGGCCTCGGCTTGGCTGTTCTGGCGGCGCAGCGCGATGAGCTGGTCCTGCGGATATTGCCAAGACACCGATGCCATATAGGTCGATGGCGTCGCGCGCAGCTCCATGTGATAGGTGCGCCGGTCGGTGTTGATGACGAGATTGGTCATCAGCTCGGCCCGCGTTGGCTTCACGAGGATATGGACCTGCTTGGCCGCGCCAACGCCGCTCTCGGTATCGCCGATGATCCAGCGCACTGTGTCGCCAGCGGCGACAGGACCGGAGCCGACGAGCTGCTCGCCGGGCTGAAGCGCGATGTCGGTGATCTGCCCCGGCGAGGCGTAGACCTGATAGAGCGCGCCATCGACGAAGGGATAGACCTGCATCGAGTTGATGAAGCCGTTGCGGACGGGCTGGACGCGCGCTGCGGCATTGGCCTGGTTGACGCGCGCGGCGGGATCGGACGGTTCCGGCTCGGGCTTGCCGTCCTTGCCGATGGGCTTCAACTGACCAGGCAGCGGGAGCGGTTTGGGAAGCTCCACCACCCGGACGGGCGCTGGCGGATCGGAGGTCTGCACAGCCGGCACCGCATTGTCGTAGGAAATCTCCGGCGGCGGGGTGTGAGTGGCGCACCCTGCCAGCGCCGAACCGGCGAGCAAGATTCCCGGCAAAGCGGATTTGCGGAAAACCGGAACTACGTGGATGAGCAAAGCCGGGAGCCCTGCACTCCAAGGGGCGGCTTTGCGGAGTGCGGGCGTCATTGTCCAAGCTCCTTCGACCAGTTGATGGCGTTGATGTAGATTCCGAGTGGGTTCTTCCGCAGCGTGTCGGCGTCGCGTGGGGGCTGCACGACGACGGTGAGGATCGCGGACCAGCGTTCGGTGGAGGCCAGTGAGCCGTCCTGATAGCGTCGCTCGATCCAGGCGATGCGGAAGCTCGACGGCGAGGCGCGGATCACCGACGACACTTCGATCGCGATCTGCTGCTTGCCGACCTTGGTGAAGGGGTCGTTGGCGCGCGCATAATCGTTCAGCGCGAGCGCGCCACCCTGTGTCGTGAAGTCGTAGGCGCGCAGCCAGTTCTGCCGCACGATGATGGCGTCGGACGGGATCGAGCGGACCTGCTCGATGAAGCGCGCGAGGTAGAAGGCGATTTGCGGATCGTTTGGCTGATAGTCGGCGGTCGCCGGCGCGATCGCCTGCGCCTGGCCGAGCCGGTCGACCTGCACTACCCAAGGCACGATCGAGCCGTTGGCGGACTGCCAGACCAGCGCGGCCGAAAGGCCGCCCGCGAGGGCCAATGATCCGAAGGCCATGTAGCGCCAGTTACGGGCCTGCACGCGGGCGGAGCCGATGCGATCGTCCCAGACCTGAGCGGCGCGCTGATAGGGAGTCTCGGGCTGAGGGGCTTTGCCGTAGTGGGTGGATGGTCGCTTGAACATGGTCAGTCGCTTTCGGAGAGGTTGACGGAGGAGCCGCCGCCATGGCTGTCGCCGCTACGCACGGCGTGGGCGGCGGCCTGAACGCCATGGGACATCTGCTGCGAGCGCTTCATGCGTTTCGCCCAGGCCGGCGGCCCGTCGCTGGTGGAAGACGCAGCTCCGGGAGATGCGGCCTCCGCGGTGGCGGTCGTCGCAGCACCGGATGCGCCGGTGGCGATCTCCGTCGCGGCCTGGCCACCGGCCTGATAGCTCTGCTTCAGGCTGTCGGCGGCACGACCGGCTGCGCGCTTCAGCGGTGAGACGGCCGCCTTCGCGCCGGTGCTGGCAACACTGCCAAGACCCGACGCGACGCCGGATGCGCCGGCCTGGCCGGCCGCGCCGAGGCTGTAGGCGGTGGAGGCGCCACCGGCGAGGGCTGCACCGCCACGCGCGGCGGCGGCAGCGCCGCCAGCAAGTGCAGCGCCGCCTGTCACGACGGCGCCGGCAGCGGCCGCGCCTGCTGCGACAACGCCGCCGGCGGCAAGACCAGTGCCAATGGCCGCGCCGGCGCCGAGCTGCGGGCCACCGGAGATGAGGCCGTTAGCGATGCCGGGACCGAAGATGCCGAGACCAAGCAGCGACAGCGCGGCAAGCACGATCGCCATGGCATCGTCGATCGATGGCGTTGCGCCGTTGAAGCCCGAGGTGAACTCGGAGAACAGCGTCGAGCCGATGCCGATGATGACGGCGAGCACCAGCACCTTGATGCCGGAGGAGATGACGTTGCCGAGCACGCGCTCGGCCATGAACGCCGATTTGCCGAACAGGCCGAAGGGAATGAGGACGAAGCCGGCGAGCGTGGTCAGCTTGAACTCGATCAGGGTGACGAAGAGCTGGATCGCCAGGATGAAGAACGCCAGCAGCACCAGCGCCCAGGCGAAAAACATGCAGGCGATCTGGATGAAGTTCTCGAAGAACGACCAGTAGCCCATCAGGCTGGAGATGGAGTCGAGCAGCGGCCGGCCGGCATCGAGACCAGTCTGCGCCACCTTGCCGGGGCGCATGAGATCGCTCACGGCAAAGCCCGTTCCCGAAGCCTTCAGGCCGAGGCCCGCGAAGCTCTCGAAGACGATGCGGGCGAGATTGTTCCAGTTGGAGATCAGGTAGGCGAAGACACCGACGAAGAGCGTCTTCTTGACCAGCCTCGCCATGATGTCGTCGTCGGCGCCCCATGACCAGAAAAGCGCGGCGAGCGTGACGTCGATGACGATCAAGGTGGTGGCGATGAAACCGACTTCGCCGCCGAGCAGCCCGAATCCTCCGTCGATGTAGCGAGTGAAGACCTCGAGGAAATGGTCGATGACACCGGTGCCGCCCATGTCAGCGAACCTCTGGCTGAGCGGGCTCGGCCTGCATCGCAGGCCCGGTCACGTCCGCTGGCGCACTGTCTTTGTGGATGGGAGCGGCCGACGCGGGCGCGCTTGGAAACAGCGTGGTCGGCGCAACCGGCGATGGTGATGAAACGGGGGCCGGCTGGCCGAGGAAGCGGCGCCGGTTCTCTGCCCATGCCTTCAGGCAATTGGGATCGCGCGTGCCGGCCTCGCCGATCTCGGAACAACGAAGCAATTCGGCGGCGAGAGGATCCGATGTTGTGACCGGACGGCCCTGCGTCGCGAGGACGTCCGTCGAAACGTCCTTGCGGTTCATCTCGATCGCGGTCGCCGTGATGGCGACCGCGACGAAGACGATGGCGCCGACGCGAGCGAGGGTCTTGCCGTCCATCGTGCCAGCCTCAGTTGCCGCTGTTCGGGAACATGCGGGCATTGCCGGGCTGGTAGCCCGAGCCCGGCGTCAGGAAACGCCGGCGCTGCTCGCGGCCCTGTTCGGCGGCGGCGGCCTGCTCGGCCGACTGCAAGGCCTGCGCCCGGCCGTTGGCCGCCACGACGGCGGTGAGATCCGCGAGTTGCTGCGCCTGGAGCGCAAGGAGTTGGTTGCCGGCCTGCGTCGCCTGCAGCGCGCCGGTCGCGCCCTGGCTCTGGCCGATCAGCGCCGACATCTGCGTGCGATTGGTGTCGATGTTGCCGACGACGCCCGCCTGCACCCGCATTGCGTCCTGCAGGCCGCCGACCGTGTTCTGCCAGCGCGAGCGGGCATCGGTGACGAGTTGCTGATCCGAAGCGGACAGCGAGACGTTCCCGTACTTCTGCTGGAACATCCGGTCGATCTGCTGGACGTCGTAGGCGATATTCTGCGCCTGGTTGAGAAGCTGCTGCGTGCGCTGGACGGACTGCTGAAGCTGTTGCAGCGACGAGAACGGCAGGCTCGCAAGGTTGCGTGCCTGGTTGATCAGCATTTGCGCTTCGTTCTGAAGCGAGGTGATCTGGTTGGTGATCTGCTGAAGCGATCGCGCCGCCGTGAGCACGTTCTGCGCATAGTTCGAGGGATCGAATACGATGATGGCGTGAGCGGGCGTCGCCAGCATGGGCGCGAGCGCGACGGGAGCGGTCAGCAGCGCGGCAGCAAAACGCGCTGCGCGGGAATTGCGCAGTTTCATTGGGACGTCTCCTTGTTGGTGAGCGTGGGGATGAGATCGGCGGCCCAACCGACCTCACGGTGATCGAGCCATGCGGCGAGGAAGCCGTCGCGGCCGTGTTCGGCGACGATGCGGGCAATGGCCGCCTGGTCGGTCTTCGATGACGCGGCGCACAGAGCGAGCGCGACATCGGACAGACCGAGCTCGAAGAGGCGGTTGCCGCGCCGCGACTGGCAGTAATAGTCGCGCTTGGGCATTGCCCGCGCGATGATCTCGATCTGGCGGTCGTTGAGGCCGAAGCGCCGATAGATCGCCGTGATCTGCGGCTCGATCGCGCGCTCGTTCGGCAGCAGAAGCCGGGTCTGGCAGCTTTCGATGATGGCAGGCGCGATGGCCGAGCCGTCGATGTCGCTGAGCGATTGCGTGGCGAAGATGACGCTGGCGTTCTTCTTGCGCAGCGTCTTCAGCCATTCGCGGAGCTGGCCGGCGAAACCGTCATCGTCCAGCGCCAGCCAGCCTTCGTCGATAATGAGAAGAGTCGGCGAACCGTCGAGCCGATCTTCGATCCGATGGAAGAGATAGGAGAGAACCGCCGGCGCCGCGCCGGTGCCGATCAGCCCCTCAGTCTCGAACGCTTGAACGAACGCCGAGCCAAGATACTCGCGTTCAGCGTCGAGCAGCCGGCCGTAGGGACCGCCGACGCAATAGGGCCTGAGCGCCTGTTTGAGATCGTTCGACTGGAGCAGCACGACCAGGCCGGTGATCGTGCGCTCCTCGACGGGCGCCGATGCCAGCGAGGTCAGCGCCGTCCAGATATGCTCCTTCACCTCGGGCGTGATCGCCACGCCCTCGCGGGTCAGGATCGATACGATCCAGTCGCCCGCCCAGGCGCGCTCGGGCACGTCGTGAACGCGGGCGAGCGGTTGAAGGCTGACGTTATCGGTCGCGCCGTCACTGAGATCGCCGCCGAGGTCATGCCAATCGCCGCCCATGCCGAGCGCCGCCGCGCGGATCGAGCCGCCGAAGTCGAAGGCGAAGACTTGGGCGCGAGCATAGCGTCGGAACTGCAGCGCCATCAGCGCCAGCAGGACCGACTTGCCCGCGCCGGTCGGGCCAACGATCAGCGTGTGGCCGACGTCGCCGACGTGAAGCGAAAGCCGGAACGGGGTGGAGCCTTCGGTCTTGCCGAAGAGCAGTGGGGGCGCTGCAAAATGCTCGTCCCGTTCCGGCCCCGCCCACACCGCCGACAGCGGGATCATGTGGGCGAGATTGAGCGTGGAGATCGGCGGCTGGCGGACGTTCGCATAGACGTGGCCGGGCAATGATCCGAGCCAGGCGTCCACCGCGTTGATCGTCTCGGCCATGGCAGTGAAGTCGCGGCCCTGAATGACCTTCTCGACGAGGCGCAGCTTCTCGTCGGCAGCGCGCGGATCCTCGTCCCACACCGTCACCGTCGCGGTGACGTAGGCCATCCCGGCATAGTCGGCGCCGAGTTCCTGGAGCGCCATGTCGGCATCGGCGGCCTTGTTCGCGGCGTCGGTGTCCACGAGGACGGACGCCTCGTTGGTCATTACCTCCTTGAGGATCGCGGCGATCGACTTGCGCTTGGCGAACCATTGCCGGCGGATCTTGGTCAGCAGCTTGGTCGCGTCGGTCTTGTCGAGCAGGATCGCCCGCGTCGACCAACGATACGGAAATGCGAGACGGTTCAGCTCGTCGAGCAGGCCAGGTGTCGTCGCCGTTGGAAAGCCTGTGACGGTGAGGATGCGCAGATGCGACGCGCCAAGGCGCGGCTCGAGCCCGCCGGTGAGCGGCTGGTCGGCGAGCAGCGCGTCGAGATAGATCGGCGTTTCGGGGACGCGGACACGGTGCCGTTTGGTCGAGACGCAGCCGTGGAGATAGGTGAGCGTCTCCGCGTCATCAAGCCAGCGGCATTCGGGCATGAAGGCTTCGACCAGGCGCAGGATGCGATCGGTGCGATCGGCGAACCCGGTCATCACCTCGTTGGGGTCGAGGCCCGACTTTTCCCGGCCTTCATAGAGCCAGGATTCCGCGCGCGCGGCGTCCTCGGCCGGCGGCAGATAGGTGAAGGTCAGGAAATAGCTCGACTCGAAATGTGCGCCAGCTTCCTCGAAATCCGCTTTGCGCTCGGCGTCGACCAGCGCCGAGGCGGGATCGGGAAAGCGGCTGTCGGGATAGAGGTTCGAAGCTTGCCGCTGCGCCTCGACGAAGATTGCCCAGCCTGATCCAAGGCGACGGAACGCATTGTTGAGGCGGCCGGCGATGGCGACTAGCTCAGCCTGTACGGCGCTGTCGAGATCGGGGCCGCGAAACCGCGCGGTGCGCTGAAAGCTGCCGTCCTTGTTGAGGACGATGCCGGAGCCCACCAGCGCGACCCAGGGGAGGAAGTCGGCCAGGCGGCTGTTGCGATTGCGATATTCGGCAAGGTTCATCATGGCCGCGCTCCCCTCAGACCGAAAGGTGTGCGGGGACGCGCAGATGGCGGCGCACAACGTCGACGAAGAGCGGATCGCGCTTGGCAGCCCACACCGCGGTGACGTGGCCGATCGCCCAGATCGCGATCCCCACCAGCCAGAGGCGAAGCCCTAGGCCGACCGCGCCAGCGAGCGTCCCGTTCATGATGGCGATAGCCCGTGGGGCGCCGCCGAGCAGGATCGGCTCGGTCAGTGCCCGGTGAACGGGGACGGTATAGCCTGGGACGTCGCCGCCCTGATCGACAGCGCCCGTCATCAGACCAGCGCCCCGCCGCCGAACGAGAAGAACGACAGGAAGAAGCTCGACGCGGCGAAGGCAATCGAGAGACCAAACACGATCTGGATCAACCTGCGGAAGCCGCCGGAGGTATCGCCGAAGGCCAGCGTCAGGCCGGTAACGATGATGATGATCACCGCCATGATTTTCGCCACGGGACCTTCAATCGACTGCAGGATCTGTTGGAGAGGCTGTTCCCACGGCATCGACGAACCGGAAGCGTGAGCGGGGGCTGCCATCACCGCCGACAGAGTGGCGATGGAAACGGTCAAGACGAGATGATGGCGCGCGCGCCGCAGGCGTTGGATCACAGGCTTTCTCCTTCAGGTGCTGGGACGAACAAGCTCGAGCTGCCGTCGCCATCCGTGGTGGCCGGCGCGATGCGGTAGTCGCCGTCGAGACCGAGGCCTTCGACGCGCGAGAGTTCGGAGAGTCGCCGCGCGGACCCGCGACCGGAGAGGACGGCAACGAGGTCGATCGTTTCCGCGATCAATGCGCGCGGGACCGTGACGACTGCCTCCTGAATGAGCTGCTCCATGCGGCGCAGTGCGCCGATCGCGCTGCCGGCGTGGATGGTGCCGACCCCGCCAGGATGGCCGGTGCCCCAGGCCTTGAGCAGTTCGAGCGCTTCGGCGCCGCGCACTTCGCCAACGGGTATGCGATCGGGCCGCAGACGCAGCGAAGAGCGAACGAGATCGGAAAGTGAGGCAACGCCATCTTTTGTTCGCATCGCCACGAGGTTCGGCGCGGCGCATTGCAGTTCGCGGGTGTCTTCGATGAGGACGACGCGATCGGCGGTCTTCGCAACTTCGGCGAGCAACGCGTTTGTCAGCGTCGTCTTGCCGGTGGATGTCCCGCCGGCGACGAGGATGTTGGCGCGTGAGGAGACACTCCGGCGGAGTATCTCGGCCTGCGTCGCTGACATGATGCCGGCCGCGACGTAGTCGTCGAGCGTGAACACCGCGACAGCGGGCTTACGGATCGCGAATGCGGGGGCAGCGACGACGGGTGGCAGCAGGCCTTCGAACCGCTCGCCGGTTTCAGGCAACTCTGCGGATACCCGAGGAGCACCAGCATGAACCTCGGCTCCGACATGGTGCGCAACCAAGCGAACGATACGTTCGCCGTCCGCTGGTGACAGCCGCTCACCGGTATCGGAAAGTCCTTCGGAGAGTCGGTCGATCCAGAGGCGCCCATCGGGATTGAGCATCACCTCGACGATGCTGGCGTCATCAAGATAGCGCGCGATTGCAGGACCGAGCGCAGTGCGCAGCATCCTTGCGCCGCGCGCGAGGCCTTCCGAATTGTGGTGTGATGCTGTCATAGTGCCCCGTTTCTATCGGGGCCGATACAGTCCTTCCCCAGACGGGGATGATTAAAGGGGCCAGATTTCGGGGCGATTCAACAAAGATTCATCGACGTAGTAGTGTAGCGTGCAAATACAGGAGAACGGCGGTGTCGGACGCACGATACGCCAATACGCTCGCGGAGCTTGACCGGCTCTGCGCAAGCGTCTGATCCTCGCACAATGACCGCTCAATGCATTTGTTGTGGAGGTGATGGACATCCTCGATCGCGGAGATCATCCGGGGGGTGAGATCCTTCTTAATCGGGATCATGCACGGCGTTAGGCTGAACGGGACGGTACGTACGATAGCATCTTTGCAGCCATGAACCCCAGCCGAGTAGAGTAGCCTATGTTTCTTAGATCGGTTTTGGCCGCCGCCGCATTTGCTGCGGCGGTACTCCCCGCGGAATCGGTGTTCGCCGAGGGCGCCCGAAAAGCCAATCAAGGGCAACAGCGCGAGATCGGCAGCAAGGTAATTGAGAAGGCCAACGCCCTCCTTGACAGTTTAACACCGGCGCGGCGCAATGAAGCCCTCGTCGATTATAGATCACGGTGACGGACCGATCGGCGCGGAAAGAGATTTGTAGGCTTCCTCACCATTCAGCGCTGATTCAAGGCTATTTGACGCGCGATCGAACGCGGAAGAAACATCAACGCGTTTCGGGTAGCTCTGCACGGCTGAGCTTTTTGCGCACGCGCGCATGAATCTGGTCGACCCAAGCCAATCCCAATCGCCTGATGCGACCTTTCGGACACCTTAAGAGGAGAAAGTGTTCGATGCGAGACACCACAAAAAGCAGAAGGCGGATCCGAAGTGGCGGAGGCCAATGCGATAGTTGATTACTCATTGTTTTGCGTCTCCTTTGAGAAAATCTGCCACGGCTTTTTTTTGTTCGATGAATCTCAGGCGCTGGCACGCTATCCTGGCGTGCGCTTCGGCGGCCAGATCAACATGTTTGGAAGTGTCGGATAAAGGCGCAGACGCTCAAACGCCGCGGCTAAAGCCATCTCTCGGCGTCGAGCCGTCCAGCGGATATAATTTGCGATGAGCGCATAGGCGACAACGGGCAGCCTTTCGCCGCGTTGGACAAGGATAGCGATGCAACGTTCTAGTCCGTCATGGAGAGCACGCGTTGCAAAATAATGAAACGTGAACGGATCGCTGCGCGCTTTGGCAAAAGCGATCAGCATAGCGGCGATCAATCCGCAAGCATCGATCTCGCATTGAGAATCGCCGAAACAGCTGTCGACAAAAGCGATAATCTGAAAGCCCTTGGTCTGCTCGACTGAGGTCAGCGAAAAAGAACTACAAGAAGTTGCATCGGAAAGCGCCTGGATGCGTTCGGGAAGAGTCTTGAATTGTTCAGACATGAGGCGCCCCCATCAGCTAGTTAGAACAAAAGAGTTTTGTCTATTCAGATTGTTTCCTTTTCGTTTTGGTTGGCAGGCGACGACGCGGGGTATAGCAACGTCCGCGAGGCTATTGCGGACATGTCGGTGCTCGCGCCCGTGCGTCAACGTCGTCACCCGCCTTCTTGCGTGCTACTTCGAGCCGGTATTGCTTGTAGCAGCGTCGTTGCTGGTTGGCGTTCCGCCGATCTGGGGGATGCTGACCTCGACGCCGGTCGCGGCGACGAAGACCTTGAAGCCGATCAGCGCGACAGCAATCAGAAGATAGCCGCGTAGCACGCCCATCCAGACCTTCGTCATCAACGTCATATGCAGGGCAGGCAGCCGATTAAGCGGCGGCATGCGCCAGTTCCGGCGCTCGAGCATCGTCATCTTGGCGAAGCGGTGATCTTGATCGTTGCCATATGCGGCAGCGGGCACGTCATAACTACGCTTGCGTGCTGCGAACGAAAAGACGAACCCGCAAAGCCCCAGCAAAGAGCCGCCAATCAGTATTTTCAGAATTGTGCTGTCAGCCACATCTGGGAAGACGGTCGCCACGGTGAGGATGATCGAGAGCAACACAAGGGACCAGATTATTGCTCCGGTGAATACATTGAGCTTAGGACCGTTGGACCAGGGGCCGACAACCGCCTTGTCGTTGCAAAGGAGGAGCAGGAAGACCGTGGCACTTGGTAGCAGCACGCCAGCGAGAGCCTGCACGGCACTGACAAAGAGGCCCAGCAGCGCATCACTTGCGAAGGCAACAAGGCCTGCGGCAATGAATATGAGAATCCCGTAAGCAACGTAGAATCCGATGGCATCCGTGACTTTGCGATGCAATGAGTGCCTCACCCTGAGGACGTCGGCGATCGCATAAGACGTCGAGAGCGAGACGGCTGCTGCGCCGATGAGGCAAGCATCCAAAAGAGCGATTGCAAAAATCGTCGCCGAATATGGACCCACATATTTGTCCAGCGCCGTAAGCACCGCACCTGTATCCGTGAAATTGCCGAATTCCGGCCGTCCGGCAAACAATGCGGCACAGAACGCCATCATGGCAACGGCGCCGATTACTACCAGGAGGATCCCGAGGCAAAGATCGACTTTCTCGTAGCCGTTGAAGGCGGGCGTGATCCGCTTATCGACAACATAGCTTTGTTGGAAAAAGAGCTGCCAAGGTGCGACGGTCGTGCCAACGATGCCAATGACAAGCAGCATGACTGCCGCCATGTCGGAGTGAGCGGGCCATTGCGGCACGAGCAGTCCATGGGCGATCTCACCGATTGGTGGATGGATGGCGAGGAGCACAGGTATTAGCAACAGACTGCCAAAGACCAAAACCATCGCGAAGCGTTCAAACCGCTTGAAACTTCCGGTGCTGACGGCGGCCACTATGAGCACCGCCGCGACAATCAGTCCCGGAACTCTTGGCAAACCAAAATATTGGAGTGCGAATACGATGCCGATGAACTCGGTTACAATGGTTAGTCCGTTGAGAAGAACTAGGTCTATAAGGCTGAAGGCACCCCAGAACTTTCCGAAACGTTCGAATATCAGTCGTGCATGGCCAACGCCCGTCACAGCACCTAGCCGTGACACCATCTCCTGATTCACGTAAATCACCGGGATCAAGAGCATCAACGTCCACAGCAGAGAGGTGCCGTAGTTCTGACCTGCCTGCGTATAGGTTCCAAAAGCGCCGGCATCATTGTCGCCGACCATGACAATCAGTCCCGGGCCGACGATTGCCATCAAGGTCGCCAGCCTAGCCCGCCAAGTCTTTCGTACACCGGTGTCGTGCTGCCGGATGGTGCCGAACGCGCCGTGGATGTCGCCAATATGCGCGCTATCCAGGACAGCGGGCGCGCTTGAGGCCAATTCGATTTGTTCAAGCGATGTCGCAGAGGTATCGGACATTTCAAACTCCGTTGAGTTTTGCTCGTTTTTGGGTGAATTCACTGGATCAGAGCGAAGCGGTTGTTGGCTGGCCCCGCTGCGGCGGATGCTTTGCGACTGGGCAAGCTCCAGCCGTGTTGGGCGGAATGGCGAGCACGGCGAGCCCGACGTTGATTGCCCGTTGGACGAGATCGGCGGTGTGGCGCCCCCCTGGGAAAGCCACGACAAAGTCGGGTCGGCTGTCTGTCAGCATGAAATCGCTGCGCAGCCCTTCGGCCTTCTTGCCGTAAAACTCCCAATTTGGCGGGTAACGCACCACAGCGATCCCATGGCGACGCGCCCACGCCTCAGCGATGATGCCGACGCCTGCAATGCTGCCGTGGACCACAACGCTGATTGGCTTTCGCCAATGCAGTGCAGTTAGTTCGTGATGCACCATCTCGGCGTCCTCGAAGTGACGTCCTCCACAGACTAGGAGGCGCATGGCCGTGTCCTTTCGGGCTGCTCTTCGGGACACGGTGCTGGTGCGCGCGAGTTGGCGGTGATGCAGGGCGCAGGTACGCGATTTCCTTCCGAGCTGTCGTTGACCGGGGCGGGATCAGTCGTTCCCCGACGCGGCTTAGGAAGCTTTTCGGCAATGCCCATGCTTTCCACGCGGCGCCGCATCTCGGCCCAGACTTCGCTGGGTTCAATATTGAGTGCGTGCCACAGAACGACCAAGTGATAGAGAAGATCGGCACTTTCGCTGACCGTCTTTTGGGTCCGCTTCCTCACCGCCTCGAGAGCGACCTCGGCAGCCTCCTCGACAACCTTCTGCGAGATCTTCCGCAATCCGGCATTCATCAGCTCTGCCGTGCGAGCATGCTCCGTCAATGTCACATCATTCAGCGCGTTGTAGAGCTGCTCTAAATCGTTGGCGAAGATAGTATTCGCGCAAGTCGTATTAGTGCCTGCGGGGCGCGCAGGCAGCAAAGCCACCACTGCATTCATTAGTTAATCCCTTCGTTTGAACTTTGCTGCCAACAGCAGCGCTACGCTGCGCACGGCATTGCCGTGTGTCGCTATGATCAATCGTCAGGATTCTTCAGAGTGGCGGATGTCTCCAATTGCCAGCCCCTAATCAGCCGGCCATCGGATTCCTGATGCCAATGGGCAAGAAGCTTTGGTCTCGCCAAGTTGCGAGCGCCCAATTTCAAGCCGGGAAACACCCCGGCGAATTGAATATCATCATGGGCGACCACCGGTGGCGCCCGACGTGTGTCGATGTTGAGATGAGCGGCCATGGCCACCTCCGTCTGTTCAAGCAGTTGCTCGAACCCGGGTGGCCTGGACGGACGGTGCTCAGCGTCGAAGTGCTGGCGCAGTTACGTCGGCAGAACCGACCCGAGCGATGATGCAACCCAGCGGAGCGTCGATAGCAGGTGACTGACGCCTACTATCTCCCTCCGAGGGGTCGTTGCTAGATCGCGGGTTCATATGATCCTCTGCTGTGCCAATCCGGATCCAATTCACGACGAACTGGACCACGACGCGAACAACCCTGCCGGTCTTCACTTCGCGCGACATTCATATATACTCTGGGGGGTATATTACAACTATACCCGGGTATAGCGGAGGGACGCGATGGCGCATGCGGTGGCTGAGAAGCAGAAGCTGCTGAATAGGGTCCGACGCCTTCGAGGTCAGGTCGATGCGATTGAACGGGCCCTCATCGCGGATGAGAGTTGCGGCGACGTGATGCGGATAGTCACGGCCACGCGCGGTGCGATCAACGGAATCATGGCCGAAGTCGTCAATGGGCACATTCAAGCGCATATGGTCGATGCGAACCGCACGCCCACAGAAGCTGAACGTAATGCCGCGCTCGAATTAGTCGACGTTTTGCACACCTACATCAAGTGAACTGCGATGGCTCCACAAAAAACACCAGTCAATCAGCCTGCCCACGTCGATCCTATAGATCACGAGGCAAACTTGACGCATCGATACCCGCTCGGCACCCGTTCAAGGGAACTACTGACGTTCATCGATGGGCTATGGCGCCTCGTTAGGTCTGGAACGCTTCCCTTGCTGATCGGCATCCTCACTATCGGCATCTTCATCATCGACACCATAACCCCTTACGAGATATCCGCTGCGACGTTTTATGTGATTGTCGTTCTATTGTCGGCTCGCTTCAGCCACACGCGGGGCATGGGCACGGTCTCTGGAATATGCATCGCGTTGACGATCGCGAGCTACATCCTGACGCCGAGTGGAAGCTTCGGAACCGGAGTCGTCAACACCTCGATCAGCCTGCTGGCGATCGCGGCAACGACCTATCTCGCTGTCAAGATGGAGACCGCTCGTGTGGCGGCCGAACAGGCGCAGACCCGCCTTGCGCACGTCGCTCGGATCACGACTCTCGGCGAGATCGCTGCCTCAATCGCCCATGAGGTCAATCAGCCGCTCGCCGCAATCGTGACCAACGCCAATGCATGTACACGCTGGATTCACGGAGATCCCGCGAACCTAGAAAAAGCCGCGTCTTCGATAGATAGCATCGTCAGCGACGCAAACCGAGCAAGTGAAATCATCAAGCGCGTCCAAGCGCTGTCTATGCGTGCAGAACCAAAGAGGTCCTGGATTGAGATCAACGTCGTAATCAGAGAGGTGCTGGGGCTTTTGCAAAGCCGTTTCCGAGAAAGCCGAGTTTCCGTTTATACGAACCTGTCGAGTGATCTGCCCATGATCTTCGGTGATCGTATTCAACTTCAACAGGTTGCACTCAACCTTCTCGTGAACGCGATAGATGCGATGGGTACGCTGCAGAGCAGTGTTCGTGAGATTCGAATAAACTCCGCTAAATCAAGCGCGTCCGGCGTGATGATCACGATAGAAGACACGGGAGGCGGTATCGATCCTGGCTTCGTAAGGCATCTTTTCGATGCCTTTCACTCCACCAAGAGCGATGGCATGGGAATTGGACTTTCAATATGCCGATCAATTATTGAATCTCACGGCGGTAATATTTGGGCTGAGCCGACCAATCCGCGCGGCGCTACCTTTTGTTTTACTCTGCCTGGCGACAGGGAGAAAATACTATGAGACAGTCGAAACAGCCCGTCGTTGTGGGCGGCACGGTAGCCGTCGTCGACGATGATCTTTCCGTGCGTGAAGCGCTCAGAAATCTCCTGAGTTCTGTCGGACTTGATATTCACACCTTTGCGTCTACGCACGAGTTTTTGGCGTGGTCGATTCCTGATACGCCGATTTGCTTGGTATTGGACGTTAGAATGCCGGGTCAGAACGGCTTGGATTTCCAACAAGAGCTTTTCAGAACGCGTGTGGAGATCCCGGTCGTGTTCATTACGGCGCACGGGGATATCCCGATGTCGGTCCGGGCTATGAAGTTTGGCGCGATCGAATTTCTGACCAAGCCGTTTAGGGACCAAGACCTACTTGATGCGATCTATCTCGGTCTCCAGACTTCGCAAATCCGACGAAACGAGAAGACAATGACAGCTGATCTTCGCGCGCGGTACGATTCGCTTTCTGTTCGCGAGCGCCAAGTTATGGACATGATACTTGATGGAAAACTCACAAAGCAAATTGCTGCGAAGTTTGCACTCAGCGAAATCACGGTGAAGGTGTGTCGGGCGCAGATCATGCGGAAGATGGAGGCGGCATCCTTGCTTGAACTCGGGCGGATGTCCGAGAGATTGGAAAGAATAAGGGATTGAGAGGCAGTCGATTATTGCTGACTTCAATGCGGCCTTGGAGAGCAGCTTGGGCTCACGCAGGAGCGTGCGCGATCTGACGAGCTATTCTGCCTCGCCATCAACGTCCTCAGAAATCTCCTGATGAAGCTTCGGGCCCTTCGCGAGACGGCGGCCGAGAGCTGTGACAAACTGATCATAGCGTTCGCCAGCTTTGGCGCGCGCGGCCTGCGCAGCAGGTTCTGGCAAACTCGGTGTGGTGGTCACCCAGAAGCGCACGAAGACTGCGAGCATCTCGACCGATATTCCGATATCGCGCTCCATCCGCGACATGCGTCGGTCGAGCTGGTCGAGGCGTTTCGTGATGACGGCCTCCTGGCGTTCGGCGGCATCGGGTGAGAGGAATGACTCGATCGCCGCCTCCGCGACCAACGATCGCGAATGGTCGCGGCGCGCGGCGTGATCTGCGAGCCGGTTCATGACAGAGGGGTCGAGATAGACGGAGAGGCGTTGCTTGCGGGGTGGTTTCGTCACGGGCGTCTCACAGCTCCATGCCGTCACCGGGGTCGAGCGAGACCTGGCGCGCGACGCCCTGCATGAGCCGGTTCATACGGCTGGTGCGCACGGCATCGTCGTCAGACTCGTCCCGATCGGTATCGATCTCGAACGGGTTGTCGATTGGCACTTTCTTCTCGACGGGGTTCACCCGATTGAGTTCCGGTTGCTGGCGGCGTTCCGACTCGGTTGGATCTTCATCGGCGGGCTGCGCTAGCAAGGTGGCCTCGGCAATCTGTGGTCGGGCTGGCAACTGGTGCGTGGTCCAATCGTCGGGCTGTCCTTGCTGCGACGTTGTGAGCGCGGGCGGCGGCAGCAGGCGTTCCTTGAACCGAGCATCCTCGTAATAGCGCGCCTTCTTCGCACGAATCGGCGGCGTGCCCGCCGCCATGACGATCTCGTCGGTGGGAGGGAGCTGCATGATTTCGCCAGGTGTGAGCAGTGGCCGAGCTGTTTCCGAGCGCGAAACCATCAGATGGCCAAGCCAGGGGGACAGCCGGTGGCCGGCATAGTTCTTCATGGCCTTCATCTCGGTGGCGGTGCCGAGGGCGTCCGAAACGCGCTTGGCGGTACGCTCGTCGTTGGTCGCGAAGCTGACGCGCACATGGCAATTGTCGAGGATCGAATTGTTCGCCCCGTAGGCCTTTTCGATCTGGTTTAGGGATTGCGCGATCAGGAAGCTCTTCAGACCGTAGCCGGCCATGAAGGCCAGTGCTGACTCAAAGAAGTCGAGCCTCCCCAGCGCCGGAAACTCGTCCAACATCAGCAGGAGACGATGGCGTTCGCCCTTTGCTTGCAGATCCTCGGTCAGGCGTCGGCCGATTTGATTGAGGATCAGTCGGATAAGCGGTTTGGTGCGGTTGATGTCGGATGGTGGCACGACGAGATAGAGTGTTGCCGGGTATTTTCCGCCCACGATATCGGAGATCCGCCAGTCACAGCGCCGCGTCACTTCGGCGACGACGGGATCGCGATAGAGTCCCAGGAACGACATGGCGGTAGAGAGCACGCCTGAGCGTTCGTTGTCGGATTTGTTGAGGAGCTCGCGTGCGGCGCTGGCGATCACGGGATGCGGTCCGGCGTCGCCGAGATGCGCCGTCTTCATCATCGCATCGAGGGTGGATTCAATTGGTCGCTTCGGATCAGAGAGGAACGCCGCGACGCCGGCCAGAGTCTTGTCCTTTTCCGCATAGAGGACGTGGAGGATCGCGCCGACTAGCAGCGCATGGCTCGTCTTTTCCCAATGGTTCCGCTTGTCCAACGACCCTTCTGGGTCGACCAGGATGTCGGCGATGTTCTGGACGTCGCGAACCTCCCATTCGCCGCGGCGCACCTCGAGCAGAGGATTGTAGGCAGCGGATTTTGTGTTGGTCGGGTCAAAGAGCAGCACGCGGCCGTGCCTGGCGCGGAAGCCGGCGGTGAGCTGCCAGTTCTCGCCCTTGATGTCGTGAACAATCGCCGAGCCCGGCCAGGTCAACAGCGAGGGCACAACGAGGCCAACACCCTTGCCGCTTCGGGTGGGCGCGAAGCACAGAACATGTTCAGGCCCATCATGGCGCAGATAAGCGTGCTCGTAGCGTCCCAGCACGACACCATCGGGACCGAGAAGGCCGGCCGTCTCCACCTCCTTCTTCTCGGCCCAACGCGCCGAGCCATAGGTCTCGACCTTCTTGGCCTCGCGTGCACGCCAGACCGACATGCCGATGGCGACGGCGATCGAGATGAAGCCACCGGACGCCGCGATGAAAGCGCCTTCGACGAAGATCGCGGGTGCGTAGGCGTCGAAGCCGTACCACCACCAGAAGAAGGAGGGTGGCAGATAGAAAGGAAAGCCGAACAGCGTGAACCACGGCGCGCCCAACTCCGGCTGGAACGCCAATCGCCAAGCCACCCATTCCGTTGCGCCCCAAGTGGTGGCGAGGACGATCAGGAAAACGGTGAGGATCTGGCCCCATAGGATCTTCGTGGCGGACATTGGAACGGTCCTTTCGGAGAGAGGTTAGAGGCCGAGCCCTCGTTTGCGGCCAAAGCTCCAGTCGATGCCGCCATCATCGCGGGCGACGCCGGAAACATGCTTGCCGAGGTGCTTTTCCAGAGAGGGTGACCAGGGCACGAGTTGGAAGCCGAGGCCGTCGTCCAGCATGGCAAAGCGGCCGGAGGCGAGTGCCAAACGCTGGCGGTAGGTGCCGGCAACATACTCGCCGCTTCCCGCGCGATTGAACGGCTGGCCTGTTTCGGCGGAGAGTTTTTCGCCGGCCGCTTCCAGCTCGCGACGGCGCAGCGTGTCGATCAGCCCGCGATTGAAGGTGACACGCTGGCCGTGTCGCTCGCCGAAGCCCTGTCCGACCAGATGATCCGCGCGTCGATCCAGCGCCTGCCGTACCTCGGCGCCGAAGCCGGCCTCGGACAGGGCGGCAGGTTCGCGCGCGATGTTCTGCCGATCGAGCCAAGTCGCGCCGGTTGCCGTGACCTGACGATCGATATCGAGATCGGAGCGGACGGCGATTGCGACCCGGCGCTGTCCCTGTGCATCATCGAACGCACGCAACTCGACGATCGAACCCGCCGCGCTGTCACCGGCGGCTTCGAGATCGGGCAGCTTGATGTGATGGGTGCGGCCGTCGACGCCGTCGACCACGGCGTAGGCGGAGCCCTTCAGCTCGTCATCAAGACCGCGATCGACCAATCGGCCGATCACGGGCGCATCGAGGCTTTCGGCCGCGAGCACATAGCCCGCCGAGCCGCGTTCGATGCCGCGATCCGTCAAAGCCCGGTGCATGCGTTTGATGATGTCGCCGCGCTCGCCGAGTTCACGCAGAGTCGCCTCGGCCTTCGTGTCGATCGCCCATTGACCGGGGCCGACCTGCTCGGCGAGGCCGAGTGTTTCCAGCTTGCGGAGCCGTCCGACCTTCAGCGCATGAAATTCGTCGAGCCGGACGTTCGGATCGATCGCCGTCTCGATGACGCCCGTGGCATGGCCATCGCGGATAAGCTGGCGGTCAAGCTGCGTGAAGCGCTCGGCATCGACCTGGCGTTTCAGGCTGCGCTGGATGTCGAGGTCGGTGCGCGGCCCTAATTCCTGCGTGATGAGGTCACGCGCGCGGTCGCGCATTCCTTCCTTGATGTAGTCGCGTGAGATGACGAGGTCCTGCCCGTCGTCACGGACCCCGCGCACGATCAGGTGGACATGGGGATGCTCGGTGTTCCAGTGGTCGACCGCCACCCAATCGAGGCGGGTGTCGAGATCCTTTTCCATCTGCGTGACGAGATCGCGGGTGAAGGACCGCAGGTCGGCCATGTCGGGCGCATCGTCGGGCGAGACGATGAACCGGAAATGGTGGCGGTCGTCCTGGCACCGTTCCGCAAAGGCCTTCGGATCGGCGTCGTCGCCCCCGGGACCGAAGAGATGGGCCTTCTCCCCATCGCGGGTCACGCCTTCGCGGCGCAGATAATTGAGGTGGGTCGCGAGCGGCGCCGAGCGCGATGTCTGGCGCACGACGCGCGCCTTGATGACAGCGCCGCGCGTTCGCGCGGTGAGCAGCCGGTTCGCCTGGATGCTCGCACGCTGGCCCCGCCCGAAGCGCGAGCGGTTGCCGGACACGATCCGGCCGGAGCGTGAGACGCCGGCCCCGGCCTTCTTCGCCGCGGCGAGAGCCTGCGCGATGAAGGGACGAGCCTGCTGCGCACGGGTCGAGCGGATGCGGCCCGGCCGGATGCGGAAATCACTGTCGCCGGTCATGGCTGATGCCTCGCACATCGCGCCAAGCACAGGAAATCGCAGGAAAATCGGCGTAGTCGTGAGGTGCGGGGAAATCCCGCACATCGCGAAATCGCCTCATAACCTATTGAAAAACCACAACCGACCCAAGCCGCACCTCGCGGCCTTTTATCCTGCCATCGTCCGGTCGTGTTGCCTGCCTCTACCCTCAACGCACACCATGACGCGCTTGAGCACGCTATCGTGCGATCAGGAACCGGGCTGCTCATGGCGCATTCCTTTGGCCCGAACGCGGGACAAACAGCCCGCCCGACTGCGGCTCGATGGCGGAAACATCGCGCACGGACGATGTCGTCATCGCGGCATCGGAAGCGCGCTCGGCCGGTACGGGAACGGGTATCGATATGCGCTCAGCTTGCGCGATGAACAGCGGCGCGCGTGTCCAGGCGAGTGCATCGGCCGCGGCGGCCACGATCGGCCAAGTCGCATCGCCGCTGGTCACCGACGGCGCGACGATGGCGACATAGGCGCGCGTTTCCGCGGGCAGCGCCCGGCCCTTCAGCGAGTCCTCGTAACGACCAGGACCGGCATTGTAGGCCGCGATCCAGCCGGGCGATCCGTAGCGATCGAACAGCTCGCGGATGTAGCCGGCGCCGGCGATGATGTTGTCATGCGGATCATAAGGATCAGCGCCGAGACGGTGGCGAAGGCGCAAGCCTGCCCAAGTGGGCGGCATGATCTGCATCAGGCCCATCGCGCCCTTCGGCGAAAGGGCGCGTGGATCGCCTGCACTTTCGGCACGCATCACCGCCCTGATCCATGCGATCGGAACGCCGAAGCGCCGCGAAGCCTCGGCGATATGATCGCCATAGGGATCGCGTGGCGACGGTCGATCGGCGCCCAAGTCCTGCGCCATCGTGATCGCCGGCATGATGCTCGCGAGGCTAAGGCCGGAAAGGAGGAGGAGAGCCATGCGCCGGGCAGCGCAGCGCGGCCCGGACGCAATCGAACGGCTCCTCGGTTGACGAGAGCCAAGCATCGCTCAGTCCTTCTCGCCGCGATCGCGCGGACGCGACCAATGCAGCGACCAGGCCGAGCCGCCATCGTCGTCGCGGAACATGTTGGCGCGGATCGGGTGCGGGAATGTCGGATCGTCGATCAGCAGCGCGACGTATTCGCCGGCCTTCTCTCCGGAGCGTTTCCATCCGGCGCCGATCTCCGCGCCCGGCTCATTGTTCATGCCGTCGAAGACATGCACGCGATACTGCGGTGCGTTCTCAACCTCGGTCGGTTCGGCTGCGATGATTATGACGTCCTGGTTCAAAACCAGCGTCGTCAGATGCCCGACGAAGCCGGTCTCGTCGCGCGTGAATTCGCCAATCTGGGGCATGTCAGTCTCCTTCGCGGTGGGGATTGGGACAGCCATCGGCGAGCACCGCTCCCGCCGAATGGGAAGGCGGTCAGCGTGTCGGCGCACGCCATTCGAAGCGGCCGGTGCCGTCTTCATCGGTCCACAGTGGGACGGCACGGCCGATGATCTGGTCGGTCGAGATCAGGCCGAAGTAGCGGCCGTCGAGGCTGTCGCGGACCTGCCAGTTCATGAGGAAGACTTCGCCAGTCTGGACCCGGCGGCAGCCTTGCCAGACGGGAAGATCGCGGCCTGCGCGATCGCGCTCCAGTGCCGCACCGACCTCCACACCATCGACGGTGATAGTGAGGTTCGAACGGCAAACGGTCTGCCCGGAGACGGCGAGGATGCGCTTCATCAGCGGCACGCCCTTGGGCAGGTAGCCGCGCTCGGCGAGGAATGTCGCGAGCGGCTCGGGCGCATCGACCGCAACGAGATCGGTAACGTCGAGCGGCCCGTCGAAGTCGATCGAATAGAACCCGATGGGCGCGCTCGCCGATGCGTTCCAGATCAGCTTGATGGGCATCGGCGTGAGGCCGGGATAGCCGACGCTGAGCGCGGCGAGCGTCGTCGCCAGGAGAAGTCCGGCGCGGCTCACGACTCGGCCTTTCGGCGCAGCAGGAATGCGCGATGATGGTCGAGCGTGTAGGTGCGCGGCTCGTGTCCAGCAGCGAGCCGGTTGTGGACGTGACGCCAATGATCGGGCGAAACCGCTTCGGGATCGATGCCGATGCGCTCGATGGCGTCGATCGCCTGCAGCACGCGCTCGACCCTGGGCCAGCTCTCGACCTTCAGCAGGATTTCGCCGCCAGGACGAACGAAAGGCAGCGTCTGGTACGTCTCGCCGCGCGCAACCGAGCGCACGACGTCGATGCGCGAGATGATCGTTCCGAAGTCATTCGAGGCCCAGCGCACGAAGGCGAAGACCGCGCCGGGGCGAAAAGACAGGACACGCCGACGGCGATCGAGAATCTGTTCGTGGGCGTGCGTGCCGAAGCGGATCCAGTTCTCGATCTTCTTCTCAACCCAGGTCAGTTCGACATGGGTGAGATTGTCTTGGTGGCGTGCGGTCGGCGTCGGGCCGCCGCGCGCGCGGGGGGCCGCGGCGCCGGTCATGAGGGGTCTCCTTCGATGTGTGGGAATTCGCGCGCGAGCATCTCGCGCAGCATGTCGGCAACGGTAACGCCGCGCCGGAAGGCAGCGATCTTGATCCGTCCACGTAAGGCGGGCGTGACGTCGATCGTCATGCGGGCGGTGAAGGCTTCATCGTCCGGCGCGCGCGGCGCGGTGGCATCTGCGGCCTTGATCCAGGCCTCTTGATTGGTCGGACGTGCCGCAAAGCCGCGCCGTTCGGATCGCTCGCTCATGGTGAGATCCTTTCGAGCTCGGTGACGAGCGCCGCGATCTCGCGCGCGGCGGGTCCGTCGTCGTCGATCTCGAAAGCGAGCCGGCCCGATTGCGCGGCGTCGGCGTAGATGACGCGCTGTCCGATCGCCGTGCGCAGCACTGGCGGATCGTGGTCGGCGAGCGTCTCGGCCGTCTCGCGGGCGATCACGGTGCGCGCGCCGCAGCGATTGAGGACGAAGCGAGCGCGAAGCTCCGGCCGATAGATGCGCGCCTCCGACAGGAGCGCCAGCATCTCGGCCGAGGCCCAACCATCGAGCGGCGACGGCTGCACGGGGATCAGCACGAGGTCGGCGGCGAGCAGCGCGGATCGCATCAGCCCGGCGACGCGCGGCGGCCCGTCGATCACCACATGATCGACATCGCGCGCCAGCTCGGGCGCCTCACGGTGGAGCGTGTCGCGCGCCAGGCCGACGACGCCGAACAGGCGCGGCGCGTGCTCGCGGGCGCGTTGCTGCGACCAGTCGAGCGCCGAACCCTGGGGGTCCGCATCGACGAGCGTGACCCGCTTTCCCCTACCGGCCCATTCGCCGGCTAGGTGCAGCGCCAGCGTCGTCTTGCCGACGCCGCCCTTCTGGTTGAGGAAGGCCACGATCATCGGCGGCCTCCCGGGCGTGGACCGAAGGGAAGCTGCGGAGGGCCGGAGGTCCCGTTTCTCGCCGCGCCAGCGTTGGTAAGAGCGGCGCTGCTGGTGCGCCGCTTGCCAGCGGCGCTTAGCGCGTTCGCGGCCTGCCGGACGAGGTTTTCCACCTCTCGCGCGCGCTCTTCAAAGTTAGATTCTCTGTTAGATTCTAAGTTAGCGAGGCGATTTTCGGTTCTGCTGTCGTGGGTTAGGCCGTGTTTCGGTTCCCGTTGGCACGAGGGGCCGGTTCCTGATGGCACGCGCTTTCGGGTTCCCGATGGCACGAAGCCTTTCACAGCTTTTCCACAGGGCGGCGTCCGCTCGAAAGCGAGCAACGTTCGGCCGCCGGCCTCGATCTCGAGGAACAGCGTGTAGCCGGGAAGCGGCTGGCGACGGATGATGTCGCGCAGCTCGAAGGCGAAGCGTTTGTACGGTGACAACGCGCCGGATTTCTGGTGGAGGTGGCGAAAGTCGAATCGCCAGCCATTGCGCTGGCGCCCGCCGTGCTTGCGCACCAGGCGATAGAGCCAGCGATCGAGCCCGCCTGTGAGATCGAAATAGGCCCGGTCGATCGTCAGCACGAGCGCATCGTCGAGAACGGCCTGATAAAACCAGTCCGGGACGATCATCTCGATCCCGTCCGGCTTGCCGTTGCGGTTGGTGCGCTCCTTCCACTCGTTGATCCACGAGAAGCGATGACGCCGGCCCTCGGCGGATTGGCGGATCGAGGTGCAGACCGTCGTGGATTGCAGACGATCGAGCGCGGCCTTCAAGCGCTGATAGTCGCGTAAGGACGTGCCGCGGCCGATGAATTTGAGAATTTCATAGGGCGTGGCGACCATCAGGCGCGACGTGCGCAGGCCGGCGTCACGCGCCTCGACGATCTGGCTCGCCGCCCAGATCAGGATGTCGGCGTCCCAAATGGTCGCCATGCCGTGATCGGGCACGGCCTCGACGCGGATCGACACATTGCCGGCGGCGAAGTCGATCGGCGCGACGCGGTGCGATTTGGAGAGGGAGAAAAACGGATAGGCCATGAGATCCTGTGCGTCTCGTGCTGCGAACTCGCCGGGGAGCGCACGGAACAGATCGAGCTGCCCGCGCTCCGAGAGGGACTGGTGTCGCGCCGCCATTCGGGAATCCGGGGGCGATCAGCGCGCGTATCGTCCGGCATGTGCCGGCGGCGCAGGCGTATGGCGCTTGGCCGGAAGCACGCTGCCGCGCGGATCGGAGGTGGAGGTGACGGCGCCGCGCTCGGCCCAGGCCTCAAGATCGTCGACCGCATAAACGACGCGACCGCCGAGCTTGCGATAGGCCGGACCCGTTCCGTAAGTCCGATGCTTTTCGAGGGTGCGGGCCGATAGGCTGAGGAATTCGGCGGCTTCCTTGGTGCGCAGGTAGCGCGGCGGGAGAACGGCGAGATCAGGTCGCATGGGAGGGCCTCCGTGGGTTCGTTGGGGCCGCCGGGAAGCGGCGGGTAACGAAGGCCACGTTGGCGAAGCAGGGCCGGCGAGATGCAGGGCGAATTCAGGGGGGCCTAAATTCGCCCACCAAGAGTCGGATGGAGATCGGCTAAAGTTGCCGCCGATGACGAAGCAACGTGCGATACCCACCCACCATCATCGCGCGGGCATCTCGAAGCAGGGCTTTGGTGGCGTGGCGGGCGGAAGATGCCTGCCAGTCGTCGCGACCGAGAGCGCCGATCCGAAATATGACCTGCGCAATTTCTTGCTGGGTCGCGCCCGCGCGATGACCGTCGAAGGCCTGCAGCATCCGGCACAGCCGAGCACGTTGCTGCCGTGTCAGTCGGGTGTCGGGCGGTATGGCGCGGCCATGGAGGGCGGAGAGCAAGCGGGCGACCGATTGGAGCCGGTCGAAGCCTTCCAGGCCGAGCGGGATGAAGGCGCCAAGAGATTTGGCGGGTCGTGTCTCGGACGGATGAACAAGCGCTACGCGCTGACCGTTTCCGAGATCGAGAACCAGATGGGTCTCGCTGCCGACATCGACGCTTACGGCGGCGTCGATCGTCGGTTGGGGATCAGCGCTTGCGGACGGAATATCCGGAGGTGGGCCAAGAACGATGGCGCTTGTGTCTTCCTGGGGAAGCCAGATCACCTGCGCTTCGGGAGGTGCCTGCATCGGGTCTACGGGGAAATCGCAACCCCCACCGCTGCCCGATCCCGTCGGTCAGCGTGCGCAGATCACTTTCGCTGTCGCCGAGCGCTTGAAAATCCCTGTCGTAGGTTTCGTTGCGGCGCAGCCATTCCCACGCGACGTCGGACGCGGTCATGTCGGCGACGTGCGCATAGCGTTCCGATGAACGCCAGCCGGAAGCATCTGGTGTCATCGCGATCCTCCCTAGTCTTTGAATTTGTGGGAGAGTCAGGATTCCCGGCTGGGTTGTTCAGTGGAAGTCAGAGGGCCGGCAAAGGGTGGTGCCGAAACGGCATCGCGGCGATCACTGTGCGGAGCGGACCAAGTCTCGATAGCCGTGCTCGGTCATCCACTGCGCGCGGGCGAGATGCGTGTCATGGACCTGGCGGCACCGCTGCGGCTCACGTGCCGTATCGAGGCCAAAGAGAATCTGGACGGCTTCGCGCCAATCAGCTCCGTCGCGCGAGGAATCGAGCAGGCGCAGATAGAGAACCATATGCTCGCGGTCATAGGCCGTGAGGGTCTGGCTGATCGGAGGCGCATCGAGAAACGGCGGCATCGCGGATTCCATCAGGCGACTATATTCGCGCGGAAAGCATTCGTTAACACTCGTGCCCGGCATTACTGTGACAACGTGCGATGGATGGTGTGCGCCACGCGATCACGGCGCTGCTAACGCCTCGTCGGCCGGTCGTCCCGCTCATGGAGCAGCAGCACTCCTTCGCCCTTGTCGGTGGAAAGCAGGACGATACCGGCTGTTTCAAGCGCCCTTCGCACCTGATCGCGCGTCGACTCGTACACCTCTAATCCACTTTCGGACTCAAGGCGCTTGAGCGCGGTTAGCGATGTCCGGGCCTTGTCAGCGAGCGTCTCCTGTGTCCACCCCAGCAACGCGCGTGCGGCCCGCGATTGTCGGGCGGTGATCATGCATGATCACCTCCCACCGACGGACACACGCTTGCCAGAACTACGACTATAATAGTCGTTCTTTGCGCCCATTGCGAGGGTAATCGGCGTCTCAGGGCTGGCGGTGCCCTCGCCGGGCGGCCGAAGTGATTCGCGCTAGCAGTGGAAAGGCCCCGGCCTGTTCGGCCGGGGCCTTGCTCGGGGCTCAGTCGCCGCGGCGGGTCGGGCGGGACCAGATCAGCGAGTGGGTGTCGCCGTCCTCGTCGTCGAAGAGGTTGGCGTAGATGGGGGCGTTGAAGCTCGGATCGTCGAGCTTGAGGCCCAGATAGTCGCGGCCCTCGTTGGAGCGCTTGGACCAGGCGGCGCCGATTTCCGCGCGGCCGACCAGAACCCGGTGGCTGGGGGCGTTCTCGCCGGTGGCGCGGGTGTCGGGGACGATGCGCACGCCCTTGGCTTGGACGCTGAGGGTTACGATTTCGCCGGTGAACTCGTTCGAGCCGGTCTTCTTGAAGGTGCCGATGGTCGCCATTGTAAGTCTCCGTTTCGTTTTCGGGACCGCTCCATTGCGGCCTCGATGGCGATCGACAGGCCGGAGGCGACCGACGCCGCATCGCTTGCGACCGGAGCAACGCGGAGGATGGCAGGAACGACTTTGTTGTTTCGCGAGGAATGACGGCCTTGGCCGGCAGGGGAAGAAAGTCGGGACGCGCCGTTGCGGCATAGGCGGTCGAGGCGCAGCCGTCCTTCGGTCAGATCAGGCCATTGGAGAGGCCGTTCGGAGCGGTCTGGAGACAATCAGGAACGGAAGATCATGGCGACCCGGTCGCAACCAGCAGACGGCGCAAGCTGAAGATCATCTGCGACCCGTCCTCCCCTTGTACAGGCGAGGGTCGAGCTTTCGTTTCGAAGTCGGCCAGTGGAGATGACGCCCTCGACTTCGTGTTGCACCGTTCCCGCGCACAGAGGCGCCGAGCAGAAATCCGGGCGCTGTTGAGGCGGCCGCACGATGGGCTTCAGTCAGGTTCCGGTGACGCGGCTCCCTCTCCAACTGCACAACGCTGAGGGCTGAAACCCCCGACTGGTCGTCCCGGCGACGGTTCCGTCGTGGTGTCAGGCTGGTGCAATGCCCTGGCTGGACGGGCCGGTGCTTGCCATCCCAGCGACGCGCGCGAACGCGGTGACGCCGACCGCGACCGCACCGATGACGGAGAACACGAGCTGCCAGGTCTCCGACGGCATGGTGTGTTTCACGATGCCATGCGTGGCGTGGAAGCCGGCGATCGCCGCGGGTGCGACAAATGCCAGCGCGATCAGCAGGCGTGCCCAGAGCGGGCGGACAATTCCAAGCAAGAGCTGCCCCACGCCCAACGTCAGGCCGGCGCCGAGCATGCCGATAAGGATGGCGCCGAGCCAGCCCGCGCCAGTGTCATAGGCCCAGGTGCCGGCGGTCACGCCCGCGAAGAATGGCAGTGCGAACACCGCGAGCGTGAACAGCAACCAGCACAAGATGCCGATGGCTGCGAAGGATAGGACAATGCCGAGGATAATCATGGTGGTGTCTCCGAAAGAGCAAATTCTGACGGTCGCGCCTTCCACCACCACCACGGCGCATTCGGGAGCATAGCAAAAGCTGTGCTCCGTCGGGAGCGGAAACCGCAGGGGTCTCCGCGTCGCCTGGAAGGGTGGCGCGCCGTCATGGGGCGAAGGGATCGACCTCGTGGACGATCTCCGAGACGTCGCCGTCGTATTCGTTTGCGGGTGTCACCGAGAGAGTGCCGTCGCCCGCGCGGAAGATGACGATGACGGCCATCAGCGTGGTGGCGAGGCTGAAGGCGAAGGCGTGTGCGTCGGGGAAGGACATCGATCCGGCTCCTGTTTCGAGCGGAGGACCATCCCCCCGCTGACAGGCGCCCGATGTGTTCGGCCGATGGCCGCAATCACCGCGCAGGCAACGCCGGCGCGGCGGCACGCTATGCGTAGTCCGACCCTTTACGGGTTGATGGCGTCAGGCCATCGGCTGGACCAAGGACCAGCGCCATTCAGCGGGGAGTGGTCTTCTCCGGGCTGGAAGCCGAGTCGATGTGGCCGTGACGTTGGTGAAGCCGTACTGTCTGCGCGAGCTGCCGTGCGACCTCACCTGCGTCATCCGCAAAGCCTGGTGGCCATTTCCTCGACGGCTCGCGCTGAAACCCGCCACGCTGAAAATGCGGATGGAGGTGGCTGATAATCCACTCGATGCGTGAAGGAGGCACCAAGCCGGCTTGAGCCGAATAATGGAGTGCCTTGGCGAGATCGTGCCCGATGTTCGCGCGGTTCCAAACATCATCGGTCGCGACGTTAAGCAGATAGGATTTGAGGAGGAGTTCGATGGCAATTGCAATCGCATGAAGGGCTTGATTGTCGAATCCTTGATCCGCCGCCCATTCGGCGGCTGCAGCCTTCACGGTGGCATTCTCCAGGAAAACCGCAGCGAGAACGGCGTCCGAACGTGCCGGTTTCGGGAGTGGCTTCAGTCGCTGCATTCGTTGCGTTATGCCATAGGCTTGGCCGTTTAGCAGGTGCCCGATGCGGCGGCGCTTACGCGCCGCCGAATTTCCACACCGGGATGCCGAGCTTCTTGGCTTTGTCGGCGAGGTTGTCATTGATGCCGGTGCCGGGGAAGTGCAGCACGCCCTTCGGCAGGATTTGCAGCATCTCGTCATTGCGTTTGAAGGGTGCTGCCCGGCCGTGCTTCGTCCAGTCGGGTGCAAAGCCGATCTGTGGGACATTGCGATTCCTGGCCCAGAGAGAAGCGATCTTCTCGGCACCCTTCGGCGACTTGCCGTGGATCAGCACCATGTCGGGGTGCTTCTCGTGAACCTGGTCGAGCTTGGCCCAGATGAGGTGATGGTTGTCGAAATCGAGCCCGCCGGTGACGGCGATCTTCGGTCCAGGCGGCAGGAGCACTTCCTGCTCGGCACGCTTCTTCGCCATGATGAAGTCGCGGCTGTCGATCATCGCCGAGGTGAGGTTGCGATGATTGACCTTCGATCCTGACCGCGGGAGCCAGGCTTTGCCGACCTGGCGTTCGTAGTGCTCGGCGGCCTGGTCGCGCATCAGTTCGAAGGCGGTCTGGCGTTCGACCTGTGTCTTGCCCTCGGCGATCAGGCGCTCGAGATCGACCGACTTCACCTCGCTGCCGTCCTGTTCGCGTTGGGAGCGCTTTTGGGCCTGCTCGTTGTCGTCGAGCTCGCGGTTGATCCGTTCGGCGGCGCGATGAAAGACGTTCACGGTCGACCAGAGGAGATCGTCGAGGTCGGGTTCGAGGCGCGTGTCCTCCAGGGTCACGATCAGGGCGTCGAAGATGTCGGCGACCGCGCCCGCGACCGCGTTGCCGTCCGGCAGAAGCCGCTGATCGGGTTCGTCGGCGAAAGGCCGGTAGCCGTGGAGCTGCAATTCGTTGAGGACGTGGTCAGTCGGTGAGGATTCGTGGTGCGGTTCGTAGTCGTCGAGATCGCGCATCGGATGCTCCGTCGGATGGACCGCGACCGTCGCGGCCTTCATGGCGACGAAGCACACCGGCGGGGCGGCCCTGCACCCGGAGCGCGAGCGAGGGCCGGAGCGTCAGCGGAGGATGGCGGAGGCCGGCTATTTTGTTTCGCGATGGAAAGCGGCCCCTTGGGGCCGCGCCGGAAAATAGTCGGCCGCAGCCATTGCCGGGCCGGCCTGCCTGTGGGCCGATCGCCCTCTCGAAGGCCGAGGCGCGGTCCTCTCCGATCCGCTGCGTCTGAGCGAGTACGGCGGCGGGGCCGCTGCCGCTTCCTTACCGGCTATGCCGCCAGCGCCATGAAGCGTGCGACGTCCTGCGGCCCGAGCTGTACCCGAGTCTGACTGCGCAATGTCGCGATGCCGAGGGTGCGGAGATCCTCGTTGAAGTCCCCGAGCTGTGGAGAGATCACGATCGCCTCGATCCCGGCCGCGTTCGCCCGTTCGATCAGGCTGTCACGCGCACCATCGCCTGCCGGATCGTCATCGCGCAGGATGTAGAGCCGCCGCAGCGTGTCCGGGAACAGGATGGCGGCGAGATGTGCCGCGGAGAGCGCCGCCACCATCGGCATGTTGGGCACGACCTGGCGGATTGAAAGGACCGTCTCGATGCCTTCGCCGGCTGCCATCACTTCGCCACCAGCGCCAAAGCGGACCGCGTTGCCGAGGAGATCGCCCATCGCCCGGCGCGGGGTTTCGAATGGCGCCTTGTCGTGGCGTCGTGAGTCGAGCCAGGTGCGATGCGCCCCGGTGATCATGCCGTCGAGGTCAGTGACAGCGGCGATCATGGCCGGCCAAGTCTCGGTCGGCGCATGCTCGTCCGGGCGATAATAGCAGTGCGGGTGGAAATACAGATTTCCGGCTCCACGGAGATCCGTAATGCCGCGTTGCCGGAGATACGCCGCGACGATTGTGCCCGCAATCGGCTGCGACATGCGGATGAGGCGCCGTGCGGCTTCGGGCGATCCATGTGGTGCGGGCGCCAGCGGCTGGAAGGCGGAGGGTTCCGGCGCTGGTGGTGGCATGCTGAGGAAGAGCCGAGCCTCGTCGGCGACATCCTTGAAGTCGATGAGGCCGCAGCTCTCGCGGATGACGTCGAGGAGGTCTCCATGCTCGCCGGTAGCGGCGTCAGTCCATTTCCCGGCGGGGCCTTTGGGCGAGTCCTTGAGCCGGACGTACATCGAGCGGCCCTTAGTGTTACGGGCGTCGCCCACCTGCCAGTAGTTGCCCTGACGGTGGCCATTGCTGAGATAATGGCGGCACACCGCCTCGGCCTGTCGGCCGAGACGTTGCGCGAGATCGGATGCGTCGAGACGGGCCATCACGCTGCCTCCCGCTCGCCGACGCGCTGGATCGGGTAGGTGCCGATCAGCTTGCCGATGATGGTCGCGCCGTCCGCGCCGACGGGCACGAAGAAGCGGAGCTTCCACGAGATGATCTCGCTGAAGAGGCCAAAGGCGCGCAGGCGCTCGCGCATCGCGTCGGTGAAGCCGGAGAGTTCGATGCGATCGGCGCCCATGACGCGCACGCGACGGAGTTGGAGGCCTTCGGCGAGATCGAGGATTGTCTTGCCCTCGATGAGCGCGGCATAGGCATGGTCGGCGGACAGGTTCGTCGTTCCGACTGTCGTGGCGTTGGCGACCCATGCGGGCGACACGCGGCGGCCGATGATCCGTTCCCCGTCATCGGTCTGGAGCCGATAGACACGGCTCGACTCGTTGGGCAGCCGCTTCCAGATCGGCAGCAGCAGGCCAGCGACGATGTGGATCGTGGAATCGGAATAGGCTGGCACCTCCGCGATCTCGGCGTTCCAGGCGGCGGTGAACTCGGCGCGACTGGCGGCGATCCAATGGCTTTCGTCCATCATGCGGATGGAGGCGTGATGCTGCTCCATCGGCCGGATCAGCCGCACGCGGCGTTCGATCTCCCCGTCGTCGAGCATCAGCGAAGGCGCTGGAAGCTGAACCGCGGCGCGGTGGGAGCGCTCGTTGACCAGCAACTTGGCGACCGGATCGTCGAGCCAAGCCATCGCCTCCTCGGCGGTCATCGGCCGGTTGCGCTCGCGCTGTTGGATGGTCAGCAGGCTGGTTTCCGCGCCGGTGCCGGGATGGGTGTAGATGGTCTGGCGATCGGTGACGACGAAGCTCTCCGCGCGCAGCGTCTCCAGTCCGATGTCGTAGATGCCGGCGGCGATCGCGCCCTCGACCTTGGCGGTCAGAAGCTGCTCGAAGGCGGCGAACAGGACGTCCTGCAGGTCGATGGTGAGCGCGAGCAGGCGGTTGAGAAAGGTTGTGATCGGCGGGAGCTCGTCCTTGATGCCGTTGTCGTCCATCAGCTTCAGGCCGGTCGTGTCCTCGAACCGCTGGAGCGAGCACCCTTCGATCTTGCCGCGGACGATCAGGATGTAGAGCTGGCGAAGCGCATCGCGCGCATAGTGGCTCTCCAGATTGTCCTCGGGTCGGAACAGGCCCTGGCCGCCGGTCTGGCGCTGTCCGCGCGTGATCGCGCCCAGCGTGTCGAGCCGGCGCGCGATGGTCGATAGGAAGCGCTTCTCCGCCTTCACATTGGTCGCGATCGGACGGAAGAGCGGCGGCTGCGCCTGGTTGGTGCGGTGGGTGCGGCCGAGGCCTTGGATCGCGGCGTCGGCTTTCCAGCCCGGCTCAAGCAGATAGTGGACGCGAAGCCGCGTGTTCCGTGCCGACAGCTCCGCATGGTAGCTGCGGCCCGTACCGCCGGCATCGCTGAACACGAGCACGCGCTTCATGTCGTCCATGAAGGCCTGGGTCTCGGCGAGATTGGCGGACGCCGCGCGGGTCTCGACCACAAGGCGCTGTCCCTTGCGCACGATACGACGCGAGCGGCCGGTGACTTCGGCCACCACGTCCGCGCCGAAATGCTGGACGATCTGGTCGAGCGCGCCCGGCACCGGCGGAAGGCTCGCGAGTTTCTCGATCAGCTCGGTGCGGCGGGCGACCGCCTCGCGGCTCTCGACCGGCTGGCCGTCGCGAAAGACCGGACGCGAGGACATATTGCCCTCGCCGTCGCTGAAGGGCTCGTAGAGCTGCACCGGGAAGGAATGGGCGAGATAATCGAGGACATATTCGCGGGGCGTGATGTCGACGCGAATGTCATTCCACTCCTCGGTCGGAACTTCGGCCAAGCGCCGTTCCATCAGCGCCTCGCCGGTCGAGACGATCTGGATGACCGCGGAATGCCCGGCCTCCAGGTCCGCCGCGATCGAGCGGATCAACGTCGGCGTCTTCATCGATGTTAGCAGATGACCGAAGAAACGCTGCTTGGCGCTTTCGAAGGCGGAGCGCGCGGCGGATTTGGCCTGGCGGTTCAACGTCCCGGTCGAGCCGGTGATGTTGGCCGCCTGCATGGCCGCATCGAGATGGTTGTGGATGATGGCGAAGGCGCCGGCATAAGCATCGTAGATGCGCCGCTGCTCGGCGGTCAGCTCGTGCTCGACCAGCTCATATTCGACGCCGTCGAACGACAGCGATCGGGCGGTGTAGAGGCCGAGCGCGCGAAGGTCGCGGGCAAGCACCTCCATCGCCGCGACGCCGCCGGCCTCGATCGCCTCGACAAACTCGGCGCGGGTCGAGAAGGGAAAATCGTCGCCACCCCACAGACCGAGGCGCTGCGCGTAGGCAAGGTTCTGGACCGTGGTGGCGCCGGTGGCGGAGACATAGACGACGCGGGCATTGGGCAAGGCGTGCTGCAGGCGAAGCCCCGCGCGCCCTTGCTGCGAGGGCGTGACATCGCCCCGTTCTCCCTTGCCGCCGCCAGCGTTCTGCATCGCGTGCGCCTCGTCGAAAATGATCACTCCGTCGAAATCGGAGCCCAACCATTCGACGATCTGCTTGACCCGCGAAACCTTCTCGCCGCGGTCGTCGGAACGCAGCGTGGCATAGGTTGTAAATAGGACGCCTTCCGGCAGAGCGATCGGCTTGCCCCGCGGGAAGCGCGAGAGCGGCGTGACCAGCAGGCGCTCCATGCCGAGTGCGGACCAGTCGCGCTGCGCATCCTCAATCAGCTTGTCGGATTTGGAGATCCAGACCGCCTTGCGCCGGCCCTGCATCCAGTTGTCGAGCACGATGCTGGCCGACTCGCGCCCCTTTCCGACGCCGGTGCCGTCGCCGATGAAGAAGCCGCGGCGGAAGCGGACGACGCCGTTTGCATCATCGGCGGCGGCCGCCACGACATCGAAAGTGTCGTCGATGGTCCAGGAACCTGCGAGAAAATCGGAATGGGCTTCGCCCGCGAAGATCAGGGTTTCGAGCTGGGAGTCTGAGAGCGAGTCCATGATGGTCGCTGGCAGCGTCGGCCGATAGCTCGGCTTGGGCGGGGCGACCGAGGCCATGGCGGCGGATTGCACGAGCTTGGTGGGATGGGCCTGAGAGCCGGGAATACGGATCGTCTGCAATCCGTATTGCTCGTAGATCGCGTCGCTGAGGCGGGCGCCCTCGGCCGGGGTCCAGTCGACGGTCTCATAGGCGAGCGGCACGCCCTCGGGATCGGCGAGGCCCACGCGGGTCGCCGATGTCGCCGCGGTGCGCGCGAGATAGCCGCGAACGGTGCGCGGCGTGGCGCCGGTCGGCATGACCTGAACAGCAGGCGCGACAGCCAGGCGCGGCGGCACATGCTCGGCGATCCACGTCATCAGCGTGGCGATGTCGGGAGCGGTGCCGGGGGACGCCGGAAATGCGGATGGCTCGTCGGCCGGGATCTTGTCGATCACGGTCAGCCGGGTTTCGACGGTCGTGCCGTGCTTGGCATAGACTGAGCCATGGACGGCGGCGGTGAACACGACGCGGCCCCTCTCCTGCAGGCGGACGAAGGCGTCGCGCCAGGCCGGTATGTCGGGGCCGAAATTCGCGCCGGTGATCGCGACCAGGCGCCCGCCATCGGCGAGCCGCGCGAGCGCGGATGCGAGATGGCGATAGGCTGCGTCGGCGACACGCCCCTCGACATTGGCGAGGACCGAGAATGGCGGGTTCATCACCACGATTGTTGGGACGGTCGCCGGGTCGAGATGATCGTCGATCTGGGCTGCGTCGAAGCGGGTCACGGGAATGGCCGGAAAGAGGGAGGAGATGAGTGCGGCCCGGGTTTCGGCGAGTTCGTTGAGGACAAGCGTGCCGCCGGCGATCTCGGCGAGGATGGCGAGCAGGCCGGTGCCGGCCGATGGTTCGAGCACGCGATCGGCGGGTGTGATGGCGGCCGCAGTGATCGCGGCCAGGCCGAGCGGGATCGGCGTCGAGAATTGCTGGAAGGCCTGCGCCTCCTCGGAGCGGCGCGTGTGGGTGGGCAGAAGTCCCGCGATCTTGCCGAACAGAGGAACCGCCGCAGCCGGAGACCCGGCTTTGCGCAAAAGCGCCTTTCCGTATTTGCGGAGCATGAGGACGGTTGCGGCTTCGCAGGCGTCATAGGCGTCCTTCCAGTCCCAGGCGCCGGCAGTATCGGACGCGCCGAAGGCGGTCTCCATGGCGGTGCGCAAGACCGCGGCGTCGATGCGCTCGCCGCGCTCGATGTGAGGAAGGAGGAGAAGTGCCGCGGCATGGATGGCGGCAGCGTCGGTCGGCTGATCGGCGGCGGTCGGCAGCGCCGCCGCAAGGGTGTGAGCATTCATGGGAGACGTCCTCGGGAGAGCGGAGCGGGAAAGCCCGCCGGCGCTCTCTCTCGGACCGGACGGGCTCAAACCCGTCCCGGCCTTCCTCTCGCTCTCAAGGGGCGCGGCCCGGCCGCGCCATCAAGCGACAGACAATGGTCTCGATGATGTCAGGCACCATCGCCGCCATCGATCACCTCGGCGAGCCAACCGTTGGTATAGATCCACGCCACAGTTTCGCCGGTCGCGAGATCGAGGACATGCGCGCCGCCACCGAAGCCATCGAGACGCGGCCGGGAGCAGGTGTTGGCGTACTGAAAGCCCCATCGGCCGGTGAGGTGGAATTCGGCGGCGCAGCGTATGACGAACTGGATCAGCCGTTCGGGATCGCCGGTGACATCGTCGCGCATCCAGAGTTTGGAGCCGCCATGCTCGGGCTGGATGGACAGGAGGAAGCCATCGGACGGCGGTTCCTCGGATGCTCCGTCCTCGGACAGTTGGTTGTAGAGATCGAGCGCGCGGGCTGCGGTCTCGGGCGTGCCGACATCGAGCAGGCATGAGAAATGGGTGAAATAGTCGGCCATGAGGCCACTCCCGGAGAGCAGGGAACGGGAGAGCCGGCAGGCGCTCTCTCCTCCATGTCCGGCTCGCCACGTCCGGGCCAAACTCTCCCTCTCGATCGGCGCGCATGAAAAAAGCCCGACGCCCCCGAAGGGACGCCGGGCTCGTCAAGTCAGATGAGGACCGCCGTCACTCCGCGGCGGCGAGGTGCCGTTCCTCCTCATCATCGGTGTTGGTCTCCTCGTCATCGCCGTCGAGGAAGTCCGGCAACGCCTCGTCGCCCTCGCCAGAGTCCGCCTCGGTGCTTTCGGCATCGGCGCCGGAATTGCGCAGCGGTTCGGGCAGCCAGCCCGTCTCGGCGAGGAGACGTTCGGCTTCGGTCGCCATGTCGCCCTTCTTCAGATGTGCGATGAGTTGGGCGGCGCGCTCGCCGGCGCCTTCACGCACCGCTTCGAGGATGCGGGGCTTGGTGACGCGGCCGAGATAGTTGGCGACGGTCGGCCGCCACCCGGCTTCGGCCATGTCGAGCCCGACCGCCAGCGACAGGCGATCGGCTTCGGCGATGCGCTGTTCGACACTATGCGCCGAGACACGGCCACCGTAGCGATCGGCCCGCTCATAAAGCGCATTGACGCCGAACGAAGCGCAATGGGCGAAGAGTTCGGCCTGTTCGGGGCCAGTCAGTGCGGCCAGCCCATCCCAGAGATCAGCGACTTTGGCCGGGAGCCGTTTGCGCCAGCTATCGTGCCGGGCCTCGATCGCCTTGGCATAGACGCTGTCACGAAGCCCTTCGGGCTGCGAATGGAAGGTCGTGCCCCGCACGCTGACCTCCATCGCGAAGCCGTACTGGCTGCCGCCGTAGAACACGTCCTGGCAGAACTTGTGCAGGACGGCGACGAAGGCGACCGAGGGATCGGTGGCGAGCTTGTCGCGGAGCGCGAGGGTGCGATCGGCGGTCAGCTCCGTGATCAGTCGATCGGGGAGCGGCTTGATCGTGTCGTCCTCGTCCTCCTCCTCGGGCTCGGCAGGTTTGCCGCAGATGGTGATGACCGCGCGCTGGACCGAAGGCGACGCCGGATAGTCAGCGTCATCGTCGCCGCCATCCTGCTCTTCACCCTCGCCATCGCCCGCCTGGTTGGCGATCTCGTCCTCGGGTCGGACATAGCCGCGGTCGATCGACAGCGTGCCGTCGGCGTCCAGGCTGACGAAGACCCCGGCGATCGCGATGTCGGCGGGTTCGTAGTGGACCGGCCGCTCGTCGAAGCTGGCGAGCGCGGTTTCGATTTCGCCAAGGCGCTGATCGATCTCGTCCGGCAACTCGTCGGCGTTCTCATATTCGGCCTCCAGCTTGGCGCACTCGGCGTTGAGCGCCTCGATGGTCGCCTGTTCGTCAGCCGTCAGGTCGAGCGGCGTGCCCACGATCTCGCGCAGGCCGTGGGTGGCGCCATAGGGGAAGCTCATCGCCACCTCGATCCATTTCCAGCCTTCGCCGGCGATCGCTTCGGCGGAGGCTTTCAGCTTGTCGGCGACCAGGCGATCGAGCAGCGCAGGATCCTGCAGCCAGCCGCCGTCGTCATCCTGGAAGAGATCGCGCAGCACGCAGCCGCCGTTGGTTTCATAGGCATCGATGCCGACGAATACGGCCCGCTTGTCGGATGCGCGGACGGCGGTCTCGGTCAGCATGCGCCGGATCTGGTAGGGTTCCCTCTGCCAGCTATTGCGAACCGACTCCCAGACCTGCTCCTGACGCGCATGATCGTTGGTGACGGTGAAGGCCATGAGCTGTTCGAGCGTGATGCCGTCCTCGGCATAGATATCGAGCAATGACGGCGAGACGGCCGCGAGGCGAAGCCGCTGCTTCACGACCTGGACGGACGCGAAGAATGCAGCCGCAATCGCCTCCTCGGTCATGCCCTTCTCGCGCATCGCCTGGAACGCGCGGAACTGGTCGAGAGGATGCAGCGGGGCGCGTTCGATATTCTCGGCCAGCGACACCTCGTCGACGAGGATGTCGGCATTGGCGTCCGACACCACGCACGGCACCTTGGAGGTCTTGGTGAGGCGCTTCTGCTTGACGAGGAGCTGCAGCGCGCGGAAGCGACGCCCGCCCGCCGGCACTTCGTACATGCCGGTTTCCTGGCCGTCGGCATCGAGCACCGGCCGGACGTGGAGGGACTGGATGAGACCGCGCCGGGTGATCGACTCGGCCAGCTCGTCGATCGAGACGCCAGCCTTGACGCGGCGGACGTTCGACTGGCTCAGCACCAGCTTGTTGAAGGGGATGTCCTGCGCCGACGACAGGGTGATCTTCTGAATGGCAGTTGCCATGAGACTTACTCCGCGACGGGCGCCGAAAGCCTCTCTCTCGACCCTAAACCCGTCACGAAGCGAAGCACCGCCCTCTCACTCTAGGAGGGCAGCGACACCATCAAACGCCATCGGTAAGGTCACTGCCAGAACCGGCGATGATCCCGCGCCAGTCCTTCGTATTCGCCCATGACGGCTTGATGCCGCCCTAGAAATTCGAGCGCGGTTCGATGCCGAGGAAGCGGATCATGTTGTCGGGCGCGACGAAGTTGACACCCGAACCCAAGCTGCGGTCGCCTGTTGCGACGAGGCGGCGGAAAATCGCTACCTTGTCAGGATGCATGGGGGCGCCGCCCCACACAGCGTCCTGTACATATCGCGCGATGAAACCGGCGAGGACGTCGGCGACCTGAATGCCGATAGAATCGTGCGATCGCTGGAATTGCAGGTCGGCCGCCTGCGAGAATTCGAAGTCGGCCGTCTGCAGGGGCAATTTCACGCCAAGCTGCGCCAGGTCCTCTGCGAGCTTCTTGTTGTGCAGAAGAATGTCTCCGAACTGCAATTGCTCGTCGTGGAACAGCGTCACGCCGGAAACCTGCTTTCGCGCGAAGCGATTGATCCGGGCGTAGATGTTGGTGAACGATGTCAGGTTCGGCAGAACCCAGAGCAGCTTCCCGGCGGGATTCTTGTCGGGAATCGGTAATGCCCGCTCGACGGCCTTGGCTTTCGGCAGCTTGCGGAAGTCCTTCAAGCTGTCGCGCGCAAAACGGATGATCCCCGCCGCCACGTCAGTAGGCGGAACTCCGCTTCCCTGCGCCCACCGAATTATTTGCTTGTAAAGTTCGCGTATTTCCGCGTGGTCTCTGCTTTGGCAACATGCGGCAAAGGCGTGAGCCAGCTCGGGAGGTGCATATAGCGCCATGTAGTTCGCCATAACGCCCTTCATCCAAAGGGCGCCAGGTTGAGTGTCGCATTCCCCCACATAGGGCACCACCATTCGCTCGATGATGTTCACGACAACGAAGAAGTGCTTGTCGACAAGCTCGATAAAGATTGGGGCGCGGCGCGTCTCAAGGAGGTCCAGAAGATCAAAGATGAAGCGCGGCTTGTCATAAGCCTGTTTTGATTTGAGCTCCGACGACTGGATGCGGTGCGCCTTTTTTAGTGCGCCCAATTTATCGGTGAAGTCCTGGTCGAGCGTGCAGCCGAATGCAGCCAAGGCGAACATGCGCTGTTCGACGAAGTAGGAGTCGATTTTGACCGTGCTCAGGTCGCCGGTATTGCCGCTTTCATCGATGTAATATTCCGCAGGCGCCTGCTCTAGCATTCTGTATCCAGTCGCTCGTTTGGCGATTGTGCTCCATGCCGCACCACTGAATAGGTGACCTGGATCTGGGCCACAAGACAGCCCGGAAACAGTATGGCTAGGGGACGCAAAGCCGGAGACACGGACAACCGCATCTCCGGCATTGCGGGGATCAGGCGGCGCGATCGAGCAGCTTCTTGGCCTTGCCTTCGAGCTCGAGCCGCGCGTCCTGGTGGGGCTTGTCGCGCGCGACGGCGGTGATGCCCTGGACGAAATCGAAGATGCTTTCCGGCGGGCGGCCTTCCTCGGCCAGCACCGCGTCGATGATTTTGCCCGTCTCGGCTTTCGAGAAGCCGCGGCGGCGCAGGAATTCGGTGCGCTCTTCGTCCTTGTGCGCGACGATGCGTTCGCGCGCCGCCTTGATGCCGGTGATGAACGGCTGCGGTGAGGAGTCCGCGAAGCTGAGCAAGGCCGGCGCCGCCTCATGGGCGAAGCGCGAAGCGGCGTATTTGGAATGGCGGATGGAGATCTCCTCGAAATCTTCGACGCCCCACAAATTGCGATTCTGGCACACGGCCCTGAGATAGAAGGACGCGATACCAAGGGTCTTGGCGCCCACTTCGCTGTTCCAGGCATAGAAGCCCCTGAAATAGAGATCGGGCGATCCATCCGCGAGCTTGCCGGCTTCGATCGGATTCAGATCGTCGACGAGGAAAAGGAAGACGTCGCGATCGGAAGCGTAGAGCGTCGTGGTGTCCTTGGTGATGTCGACGCGCGGATTATAGACGCCGGTCGACCAGTCGAGGACACCGGGCACTTTCCAACGGGTGTCGCCGGTGCCGTTGCCGGCGATGCGCTGCACGGCTTCGACCAGCTCGTGGTCGTAGATCCGGCCGTAGTCGGGGCCGGTCACGGCGCGCAGCTCGACGCGGCCGTCGTCGGTCTCGAGGGTCTTGATCTGCTCAGCAACTTATCTGAACAGTCAAGCTGTCTCAGTCGGATTTGCGGCGGCGTTTGCCTGAAAATGCGGACTGCCGCTGGATGTCGGCGCGTGAGACAGATTCGCGGATCGCTTAGGGGCCCTAGCTCACCCAGCGCAACAGGATAACTTCGCGACGTCCTTTCCGAATGACAACGCTGCGAGCTTCAAGCCCTCGACAGTGGTGAGATACGGAAAGATCGTATCCGCGAGGTCCTCGACGGTAAGGCTCTGCCGGATCGCAAGTGCTGCGGTCTGGATGCTGTCGGCCCCTTCCGGCGCGAGAATGTGCGCGCCGAGCAGCCGGCCGCTGCCGGCGTCAGCCACGAGCTTGATGAGTCCCCGGGTGTCGCGAGCGGCGAGCGCGCGCGGTACCTGGTTGAGACCGATCGTGGAAACACGGACGGCATGCCCGGCCGTGCGCGCCGCGGCCTCGGTCAGCCCGACGCTCGCCACCTGCGGGTCGGTGAACACGATGGCAGGCATGGCGCTGTTGTCGTAGCGCAGGCTGTCGCCATTGAGGGCGTTCTTGGCGGCGAGCTTGGCGCCATAGGCGGCCATGTAGACGAACTGGTCGCGGCCGGTGACGTCGCCGGCGGCATAGATGCCGGCCCCGGTGGTGCGCATGCGGTCATCCACAACGATGCCGCCCTTCAGCGAGACGGTGATGCCGCGCTCGGCAAGCCCAAGACCTTCAATGTTGGGCGCGCGCCCGGTGGTAATCAGCACCTGATCGGCGTCGATCGTCGTGTTCTGGTCGTCGCGCGAAACATCGAGCGCAATGCAGTGCTCGGTCTTGCGGATCGCACGGTAGGCAACGCCGGAGACTATGGTGATCCCTTCGTCCTGCAAATATCCTGTCAGCGCCGCGCCGATCTCGGGCTCGGCCTCGGGGAGCAAATGGGACCGGCATACGAGCGTCACCTTGACGCCCGCGCGGGAGAACATCTGGGCAAGCTCGGCCCCGATATAGCCGCCGCCGATGACGAGCAACGATCGTGGTAGCTCCTCAAGGTCGAGCGCGGTCGTGCTGGTCAGATAGGGTACGGTCTCGATGCCGGGGATGGCGGGCACAGCCGGCCGCGCGCCGGTCGCGATGATGATCTTGCCGGCGGGAATGCGCGCGCCGTCCACCTCGACACCACCTTCTATGAGGCGCGCCGCGCCTTCGCGATAAGCAATGCCGTTATAGGCGGGCAGCAGATTCGTGTACTTGGCGTGGCGCAGTTCGGAAACGAGTGCATCCTTCTGACGAACGGTGCTGCGCCAGTCGGTCAGTTCGGCCTCCGCCGTGATGCCGGCAAAACGTGCTGCTACACGCGCGTTGTGAAGCGTCTCGGCGGCCCGGATCAGAGTCTTCGACGGCACGCAGCCGATATTGACGCAGGTGCCGCCGATGGTGCCGCTGCCGATGAGCGCCACCTGCGCGCCCTGATCGGCCGCTGTGATGGAGGCCGAGAAGCCGGCCGAGCCGGCGCCGATGACGACGAGATCGTAGGCGCCACCATTGCGATCGTTCGTGCGAAAGCGACGGTCCGCCGCTGCAGGGTTCTTCGATGTCGAGCCGACCGACGATTGTGCCGGGGTATCGAGGCCGGCGAGGCTCGGGCCGAACAGAGCGCGGCCAGCCTCCATCCCTTCCTCGATCGACAGCCGAAATCCGGCCTCGTCCGCCGCCTGTTCACGGCGCCAGGCGGAGAGATGGTCGTCCGAACAGAAGAAGGCGGTCGTCGCGCAAAGCGAGTTCGCAGCGCACGCGCCTTCATAGCGGACGCTTTGCCACATGACCGACGTATTCGGCTCAACGCGAGCCAGCATCCGACCTTGATCCCGTGTGGTGACCCGAATTTGCGCACCACAATGGCGGCAGCGCGATGCAATCGTGACATCGCGATCAGTCATGGCGCCAATGCCGAGTGCGTCGACCGCGCACATTGCGTTGAGAACACGTCCGTCGAGTGTGACCCGGTGGCCGGTGTCACTATCGGTGAAGGGATAGGCGCCGACGATCCGCTCGCCGTCGAGCACGACCAGGTCGCGACGGCGGAGCTCTTCGAGCAGAGCCCGGACGGACGTCTCGCTCAACCCTGCGCGCTCCGCAAGCGCGTCTGCGGCCGGAGCTCGGCCATGTTCCGCGTAGAGCTGGAGCAGCGCGATGCGAACGCGGTCGGTGGCGGGATCGTAGCCGCTCCAGCGATCGAACACATGGTCGGACCCGACCATGGCCAGCAGGGCGTCCTTGACCGCTGGTGATTTGACCACAGACCAATCCGGAAACGTCACGCCCGGCCGCACGACGTAGCTCGGGAGCGTCGCGGATGCGGAAGCTGCAAGCTTGTCGCGAGACGAGGAGGATGCGCAACAGTCGTTCATGGCTTCACGCCTTCGTTGTGAATCTTGGTCTCGCTGCAGGCGGGTCTTGCACGGCGATGATGGATAGCCCACGCGACGAGACCGAAGCACGTGATCACCAGGGGAAGCATCACCAGACCTGCACCTGCCAGCCACGCGCCGAGGCCGGCCAGTGGCAGGACTCCGGCGAGGAGCGGCGCCGCGCAGCAGATCACAGCGAGGACGGCGCCAGCCGTGCCTGCACCGATGAGGGCGCGGTCATTCACCTCAACTGCCCTGCTGCACCGGACGGGCTGGATAGCCCGCGTTCATGCTGGCGGCCGCGATGGTGGCCGGGTTTGTCTTGGCGTCGTCGAAGGTCACGGTCGCGGTTTTGGCTCGGAACGAAACGGCGACCTTTGCGACGCCGAGGACCCCCTCCATCGAACTCTTCACGATGTAGGGACACGAGGCGCAGGTCATGTTGTCGACAGCGAAGGTGATCGTGCGTTCGCCGGCGAATGCGGTCGACGCCGTCATCACTGAGGCGATCAGGGCGAAAGCGCCCAAACTGTTCTTCATGGGTCGGGTCTCCTCTTGGTGTCAGGTGCGAAGCAGCAGTGGGGCAACGTAGTCGAAGACGAAGGCGGCGATCACAAGCGCGGTCGCCATCCAGAGCGCGAGTTGAACAAGGCGGCTGGGAATGGGGCGTGAGCAGGCAGCGCCATCAGCACAGGCCCGTCTGGGCTTCCAGTAAACAAGGTAGAAGCCGTATCCGAGTAGGCCTGCCGTTCCGGCGACGAAGATCGGTTTGTAGGGTGCAAGCGCCGTCAGATTGCCAATCCAGGCGCCGCCGATGCCGACACTGAACAGGATCAGCGGCACGATGCAGCAGGACGAGGCGGCGAGCGCGCCGAAAATGCCGCCAACGGCGATCAGACGCTGCCGTCCGACCTCGCCGCGCTCGGACGCGGAGGGATCCGCCACAAGAGGCGCCATGCTTGCCGTTCTGGATCGCGATGCGACCATGTCCACTCTCTCTTTCCTTGTCGAAATCCTAAGCGTGCCGTACCATGCGGTCTGTAGTCGCTACAGGGTCAAGAAGGATTTTGCGATGCGCGATCACGCCGTGGTGAAGGGACTGCAGCGGGCTGAACTCGCCCAGCGAACGGGCTGCAATCTGGAGACGGTGCGTTATTACGAGAAGGTCGGCCTTCTGCCCGAACCGCCGCGTACAACGAGCGGCTACCGCAGCTACGACACGTCGCATGAGCGGCGCCTTCGCTTCGTGTTGCGGGCGCGCGAGCTCGGCTTCTCCCTTGATGAAATCCGTGAGCTACTGCGTCTCGTCGACGAGCGCGACCAGCCCTGTGCCGAGGCGCGCGCCGTCGCCGCCGCACACCTTGAGGACGTGCAGGCGAAGATCGCCGATCTGAAGCGCATGGAGCGGGTGCTCAAGAAGGTTGTCGCGCAATGTGCTGACGGCACGTTGCCGGAATGCGCGCTGATCGAGACGCTGTTCCGGGAGGGTGCGGTCAACTGATCGCACCCGGTGGACCCTTTGAAACGGCCCGTTGAGGGGGCGCCTATGCAGCGCCCCTGACGTCGTGCCCATGAGCATTGGCTTGCCGGGCGTGCATCCAGTCGGTGATCTCTTGTGCCTTGCTCGCCGCGGTGAAGATGGCGCGCTTGTCGGAGCGCAGCACTTCGAGCCAGGAGGCGATGTAGCGGGCGTGGTCGGGTCGTGGCTCAACACTGAGGTTGAGGTCGGCGCAGATCATGGCGCTGAGAAGCTCGACCGTGCATTCTTCCATGGCGTAGGCGGCCGAGCCGAACCGTCCGGAGAGATCGCGGTCGAGGCGATTCTTGGCGCCGGAAGCGTGGCCGCATTCGTGGAGCAACACGGCGTAGTAGGCAATCGCGTCCCGGAAGCAAGCGAACTCGGGCATCTGCACGTGATCCTTGGACGGGATGTAGCAAGCTTGTGATCCGCCGTGGCGAATATCGATGCCAAGGGCGGCGCAGAAGCGCTCGGCGTGCTCGATCCGCTCGACCTCGGGAAGCACCGGCAGCTCGGGCGGTGTGTAGCCGTCGACCTGAGCGGCATTGAAGGCAGTGTAGCCGCGAGCAAACAGGCGCCGTGCGGGCTCGTGATGATTGTCGTCGCCATCCTGACGATCTGTGTCGCTGCTGCGATCTGCCGTCTTCCAGAACACGACGAGGTGGCCGCGCTCGCCCTTGCGAACCTGAGCGCCGAGTTCGTGCCATTGGCGATAGGTGCCCCAGATGCCGGCGGGATAGCCGGCCGCATGCGCCGCAGCCCAGAGGGTGATGACGTTGACGCCGCGATAGGCCTTGCGTGAAGTGACGTTGACGGGCCTGGTGATGGCCGATCCGTCGTGATGCCAGGGCATCCGGTAATCTCCGGCGCCGGCCTCGATGGCGGCGATGATCTGGTTGGTCACGCGCTCGTAGATATCGTTGACGGTGCGGGCCTGGCTGTTGCGATTGGTGGTCATGGGTGCCTCCTGTGCTCGCCCTCTCCGTCGAGGGCGAAGCGGCAGGGGCAGACGCGGCGAGCCGGGCCGTCACACCCTGTTCTCGGTTACCGGTGCGGAACAGGGTTGACGGGCTGGCAACGTCTGCCACAACCGAGCCCCTGCCTCGACGGGCGAGCACAGGAGACGTCGGCCACGACCGATGGCCGCAGGACCGGCCGGTTACGGGGATATTGCGTGGCTCTCAGCCAGCGCCATCTCGCGGCGAGCGCCGCAGCGGAACGACCTTGGCCTCATTCGATCGCGCCAGTTCATTCTGCAAGCCGACAATCACCTCGTCACGCTCGGCAACCTGCAACGTCAGCACCTGGATGTGCTGTGCGAGTGTGCGGGTGAGCGCACGCAACTCGGTCATCTCGGCGCCACGCACGGCCCGGAGCTCGGCTTCGAGGAAGCGGACACGCTCCTTCAGTGCCTGGGGAGATGATCGCCGGTGGCGTACTTCGGCGGCGCGAAACTCAGCAAGAAGATCGATCGCACGGTTCGCCGTTGCCCGGCTGACGCCGGCCTCGCGCGCCAGATTGGAGACGGTGAGCGCGCCGTCGGTGCGCTCGGGCCGACCGTCGAGCAGTCGTGCCATTCCCGCCCTCAATGCCGCCTCGCTCTTCGGACCCAGGCTGGTCATGCATCACCGTCCATCAGATGTGCGATCAGCCGACGCTTGCGTTCGTTGTCGCGTGTGATGGCCGCGCGCTGCAGCGGCGACAGGCGCCGGTCGGCGAGCAGGGCTTCGCCGTCCGCGATCGAGGCTTGCCACGGCTCGCGGTGTCGGGCGGTCAAACAGGCGTTCGGGCAGCGATCGGGGCTGCATCGGGACAAGGCCGGTGCCGCCCGCTCGGAATGCGGTGCGGCGTTGAGGCACAGCGCGGTCGCGGCATCGAAGAGGCAGTCGTTGAGAAAGCCGACGTGCAAGGTTCGACCGAGATGAGCCAACATGGTGCGCAACCGTTTGCGATCCATGATCCGGCCGGGAAGCTCGCCGAGTTCGTCCTGCACACGCGCGAACTCCCGCCGCAATCGTGTCGCGCCTGGTCCCGCCGGACCCTCATGACGAAGAAACGCTTCGTAATGAGCAACGATGTCGTCGAGTTGGCCAAGCGCGCGTTCGCGCTCCACGGCCAGACGGAAGTCCGTGTGCGCCGAGCCCGCATAGCCTTCGAACATGGCGACCGAGGCGTGCTTGTACTGGATCTTTCCCGCAACGGTGCCGAACGGCCGATTGGCGATGTACCATGCGACCGTGCGGCGTAATTGCCGGGTGGTGAACTTCCAGGGCTCGTCTCCGATCCGTGGGATCGCCGGCGTGTCGGCGGAGCGCGCATCCAGCCCGTCGCGAAACAGATTGAGCGTGATCGTCGCACCCATGCCGAGATGATCGTTGCTCCAGGGCCAATCCTTCAGCGTCACCCATAAGGATGACAATCCCTTCTCGCGGCGATTAGGTGCGGAGAGGGCCTCCATGACCGCGACGGCGCGAGCGACCGGCTCGATCGTGATCCAGTCGGCCATCATGCCGCGTGCGCCTTGACGCTTGTAGACGGTGCTGCGCACCCGGTAGAGTTCGACCAGGCCATCGGCGCTACGAACCGCCGACACGCAGCCCGGCTGCATGGCTTGCACCTCGCTGTCGCGCATGCCGGTGAGATAGGCGCAGACCACATAGCAGGCGGCTTGCAGCATCCGCTCCTCGCGGGCGAGGCTTAAGCCGTCGAAGCGCTCGCGCCATGGCAAACCCGTGTCGGTATCGATCGAGATTGGCGTATTGAGACCGCCGATCTCGGTTCCCAGTTCAGCCGCCGCGGCATCGATCAGCCGCGCGGTCGGTTCGGATTGGCTGACGCGCCCGCTCTCGGGAGCTCCGACATGCAGCCGCATCAGATGGAGGTTGTAGGGAGGAATCTCGCGGCCGGTCAGCGGATCGATCCGGCGGGCGGCGTTGGGCGCCCGCTCCCAGATCGGCACGCCTCGGCCTGCGGCCCGGCGCGCGTCGACCCACTTCGCGACACGGGCGCGGTAGGTCTTGGCAACGGCTCGACTTGTCCGGGCATCGCGCGCCATCAATCGAGCGCAGCGGGCTTCCAGGGCATCGAGTTCTGCGCGCGCCGCCAGGATATCCGGCGCATAGACCTCGATGTACTTGAGCGACCAGCGAAGCATGGCGCCGATGATCGGCTCGGGAATGCGCGGCGTGGCATTCTCGGCGGGCGCAGGCGGACGTCCTGCAACATGGTGCGCCGCGCGCCCGCGCCACGGAAGAATGCCGATGCCGCCGCCCGTCAACCATGGCGACAAATGATGCAGATCGATCGGCACTTCGACATACTTCACCGTCTCGTTGGGCGTTCGCCGCCCGCCGTCGCGGGCGTGCACCAGATAGGCATCGAGCAGCGCCTGATCGATCCGGCTCAGATCGACGGCACCGATCCTTGTGCTGAGAAACGCCGCGAAATGCTGGATGTAGCGCAGCAAGCGGATCGCCGAGGTCGCACCACAAGGCGCGCGGTATCCCGGCACATGGATGCGCAAACGGGCGATCACATACTCCTTCGCAAGCCGCTGCGTCACAGGATCGGCGATGCGGGCGAAGTTCAGCCGATAATTGCTGTAGCGGGCGTTCACGCGGAAGATGGTGGCGCCCAAATCCCAGTGATCGTCACCGAAACGGGGAAGCTGCGCGCGGTCGACATCCTCCCTGACCGTGACGCCGGCGAGGACAGGCTCGTCGTCACCATAGATGGCGGATGGCAGCGACCGCCGCGCCGGCAGCGTGATCGGCGTCGGCATCACGGCGCTCCCGCTTCAGGCGGCAGGTAAATCAGCGCCGGGTCTGAAGCCGCGACCTGACGCGCCTGCTCGATCTCGGCATCACTGAAGCGGGGCAGGATCTGATCGGCGATCCGTCTGTGAACGCGTCCGAACTTCGTCGTCCAGTCATGTTCGGTGAGCGTCTGCCTTTGCGCGCGGATGAAGGTAAGGAACGACAGGAGCGCGGGCAGCTTGCGGGCGGTAATCACCGCATTGCTGCATTCCAGGCATCCCCAGAATGGCGACGGACAGGCTTCGCCGTCGGCCCCGAACGGGCTCTTGTAGAAGCCGCCGCAACTGGCGAGCCAGACGTCCTGCTCGCCGCTTAACAGGGCATTGACGGCGGCGGCGCCCGTGACCGCCAGATCACCGGCCTCGTCAGGATCAGCTCGAAGGGCGGCCTCCTGCCCTGATGACAAGACGTGCGGCTGCCGAGCGGCGTCGAGCGCATCGGTCATGGCGTCGGCAATGGTCGCTTCGTGGAGATGGCGAAGCGCGGGAATGTCGGCGTAGTGATTGGCCGCGACCGCGATGCTGTGCCCGACCGCGAAGCGGTCGAGCTGGCCGCCGGTTCGGCGATACCATGCCGCCTTATGGGTCTTGCGCAGGCGGGTCAGGTTGAGGCGGAGCGGCCGGCCCTGCTCGTCGAGGATGCCATGCCGTCCGACCCATGAGGCGATAACTTCCTTCATGCTTAGGACGCGTGGGGTCAGCCGGCCCCAGGCGAAATGAGCCCACAGCGAGTGCACGCCGAGCCGGTGTCTGGCGGCTTCCGTCCAGTGCAGCACCTTCCGAACCAGGCCGCCGGGCGTCGACGATCCGCCAGCGCGGACGCGCAGTCGCTTCCACTCGGCGCCGCGCGCCCGCCGCTTGCAATACTCGATCTCGACATAGCCGCCGGATGGGTTCTTCAGGCAGTCTGACCGCAATCCCTTGATGGCTTCGACCTCGAGACCAGACTCGAGCGAAATGAGAACGATGAGCGGCACCAAGTCGGCGGCGAGGAGGTGCCGACGGCCATGGAGATCGTGGATCAGGCGATCGTTCGCCAAACCGCTTTCCCGGCGAAGCGTATAGAGCCGTTTGAAGAGCGGATGCCGGTGCCCGATGACGCCTTCGACATCGATCGCTGCCATGGCCGCTTCGTGTGCTGCTGCCAGAACGCTGCTCCGATCGGCATCGTCGTGCGCCGGAAGGCGCTCGGCCGCAGCAAAGCGATGCATGATCGCGCTGAGGTCGGCGCGTGCTGCACTTCGCAGTGCCGACGCAACATCATCGCCATAGGCATCGCGCGGTTGGGCGCGCACGCCCGGCCGATTACTCGTGTACATGAGCCGGCGCGACGCATCAGGTGGCAATTGCCGCGGTTCTGCCGCATCCGCCAGCCGGAGCAGATTGAGCACCTTGCTCATCCGGTGCAACCGATGATTGGGATGCAGGCCACTCTCTTCCATCCAAGCGTCGAAACCGTCGATGCACGCGGCGTTGACGTCCGACAGACGCATCACGTGATGAGTGCCGGCGTCGAGGTAGCGCCAGAACATCTTGAGCGCATTGGCGTAGGCAGCGGCGGTCGAGATCGAGCCTGCCGGACCGCCAACCTGGCAGGCGCGCCAAAGCGCCCCCGCAAGCGTCCGCGCCAATGCTCTGCGACCGCCCAGCATCGTCAGGTCGATCGTCACGGTGCGGTCCGCGAGGGTGACAGGGAAGCGGAGCGATGCGATCGCCGCTGCAGCTTCCTCCTCGGGATCGGGCAGCGTCTCGGGAAAGAGGGCACGACGGCCAGGCCGCCGCGCCGATGTAGTCATGGCGGCGGTCATTGCGCATCACCGGCCGTATCTTGGGCCCAGCGATCCGCGGCCGCCTCGACCAGTTCCTGCGCTTCAGCCAAGCTGTCGAGATAGATGTAGGTGCTGGTCACACTCGCGTGCCCCAGCAGATGCTGCAGCTTCTGCAAGGGATCGCCGAGAATCCGGCGATAGGCCGCGCCGTGCCGATCCTGCGGATCGAACACCGCGCCAATCTGCTCGCGGATCAGCATTGAAAGCATGTTGACGGCGAAGGAGTGCCGCAATGTATGGGGCGATACGTCGAGGTCGATCCCGAAACGGCGACAGCGGACGCAGGCCCGGCGAAAAGCCGCTTCCCAAGTGGCTGATGGGACCGGCCGGCCACCTTCCGTCAACCAGAGCAAGGCGTGTTGCGCCTTGCCGGGCACGCCGATCAGCACACGCCGTCGCTCGCTCGGCGTCAGCCGATCGAGCCGGACCCGCTTGCCCGCCGCGTCGACGATCCTCCCGCCCTCCGGCGCCAACCAGAGTGGATTGGTGACCGATGGCTCCCATCGGGCGGACGATATGGTTCGCTCGAGATCGATGTAGTCATTGATCAGCGCCAATACCCGACGGGGAATGCGAACACGGCGCGGCCGTCCGCCCTTGGCGACCGCGCCTGGCAGATCGAATACGACCGAGCGCAATCCGGCTTCTGTCGCACGAGGAAGATCAGCCAGAAGCAGGCTACCGCCTTCGGTCAGCCGCAGTCCAGTCGTGACCAACAGCTCTGCGAAGAGCGCGTTCCGTTCGCCATTGCGGCCACGCCACGTCGGATCGTCCGTGCCGTCGGGCGAGCGTCCTCTCAGCCCCACGTCGCGGAATAACAGATAGCGGCCGAGATCAACGTAACGCATATCGTGCTGCCGTGCCGCGCGCTCGCGCGCCCGGTTCGTCGTAACGGCCAGCACGGCGCGCGTGCCAGCTGCCCTGCGAAGGGTGACGCCATAGCTGAAGGGCGAGGTCGTGATGATCCCTTCTTCGACGGCCCACCGATAAAGCTTATCGAGTGCCGCAATGCCGCGGTTCCAGCTCGCCGCCGAGACTCGGAACGCGGCGTCCGACAGGCGCCGCGCCCGGTGAAAGGCCAGCACGTCGTGACGGTCGGCCTGCCAGACCGTCTTGCGGTCCCGCCGCTCGCTGAGAAAACGCGCCCAGACGAGAATGTCGTGGGCGTAGGAGCGCCATGTGTTCGGCGACCGCGCACCCATGCCCGGACATACGCGGAAGAATCGATTGAGATGAAGATCGTAGCTCCCGTCATCCATCAAGATGAAGGGCATGCCCTCGATCAATCCGGCGCGCTCGGCGGTGCCGAGCGCGCCGGCCACCACGTTCACTGCAAGGTCACCAATCGAAAGCGGGCGCGAAACAACATCAACGTCTGTAAAATACAACTGCACGCAAGATACCTAAGCGGAGCGCCTTCGGCGCAACTTCATTGTTTAGAATGCGAGGGGTTCCCCTCGCGCTCTCCCGCTCGCCGCGTGGCAGGGGTGCAGGACTTCGCCTGCACCCCATCAACAGCTTGTGGTGTCGCCGCCGCGTCAAGCGTTGTCCTCGCTACGCTGCGGGAACGCTTGACCCGGACGTCTGAAGAGCCTCACCGGAACCACCGGTGATGCATCTCCATGGCTGATTCTGAGACAGGATCACAGAGTCAGGATAA
>NZ_KB375284.1 GCF_000314675.2 Afipia broomeae ATCC 49717
GCTTGACCCGGACGTCTGAAGAGCCTCACCGGAACCACCGGTGATGCATCTCCATGGCTGATTCTGAGACAGGATCACAGAGTCAGGATAAGGCGACCAGCTCTTCGAAGGCATATTTCTTGGTACCGTAGGATCCGCTCTGGTCGCGATTGAGACGCGACGGGTGCCCAGTCGCATGACCGAGTTCATGCAAGGCCGTACGGTGCCAGTTGATGGGTTCGAAATAGGCCTGCGGCGGCGGGACCTGAACATAGTCTTCGGCTGTTGCATAGAATGCGCGATCTCCACCGATCCGAAATGGAATTCCGCTGGCCGTGATCAGGGCATCGACCGTCGGTTCGATGAGGCCGGCCGGCGGCGGCGGCGCAGCGGTGGCAATGTCGTCGGGCAGTTGCTCGCACTGATCGGTGTTGAAAACGGTAAATCGCTTGAGGAACGGGATCGCCTGCGCGTCTTCGCCGGTCTCGGCGGCGCGGCGCTTTTCATCATTCGGCACGAAACGATCCGCGTAGACGACGGTAGTCCCGCGCTCTCCCTTGCGAACGTGGCCGCCAAGAGAGAGTGCCTGGCGGAAAGTGAGCCAACTTTGACCGGTAAATCCGCGTTCGATCACGACTCCCCAGAGGATGAGGATGTTCACACCACTGTATTGCCGGTTGGTCGACGCATTTTTCGGCATGGCCAGCGGCGCTTTCGCCGCGGCAGTACCCCAGGGCTGAACCCAGGGGACGCGTCCGGCCTCAAGCTCGGCGATGATCTTGTCGGTGATTTCGTTGTAGAGGTTCGCCCGGTCCTGGCCGGCGCGCGCGCAAGCATTAGGGTTTGACATCGCGGGTCTCCGCGACGGGCACCGCGAGCCTCTCTCGCAGATTGTAACCCGTCACGGAAAACCAGCCTGCACTCTTACTCTCAGCTTCTTGCCTTAGGCCGCAGGCCTGATCCGGCGTGCGCCAGGGGCGCATCGCCCCAAGAGAAATGGCACCCGCAGGAGCGTGAGCATAGCGACGCCGAAGGCGGCACGCGGGACCGAGTGCAGCGACGAGACCGGTTAAAAGGGCACCCGGGAACGGGGCAGTGATAACGATCGCCGCAGGCGAGCCCCTTTTCCGAGTGCCCCCGGCGAGGAGCACCAAAGCTCTGGCGCGAGGGATCGAAGCCGCAGGCCGAGACGCGGCGCGGCTCGGTTCACGAGAGCCCGGTGCGGCCCTGGCCGCACGCGCACAACCACTAAAAGACTTGAGCGAAAGTGATGCTGGCAATCCTGCGAGAACAGCCTGGCAATTTCACAGTGGTCTCAGAACGGGCGAAAACCTTGTCCTCTGCTGACTGAGAATCCCAGCCTTGTGTTAGCAGCCGGAACAAACGGCGGACCACTAGATTCGTGTATTCGGAGTTATTCAATGCTGATGACCAGTGAGCGAAGGCCGGCGATACGGACACTGCAGGGTTGGGCGATCCACGTGCTCCAGGAAGCGGGCGCCATCCGCGAATGCGAAGAGCATGGTTGGATGCAGGACCGCGCCGATCCGCATGCACGAGAGCGAGCCTTCGATATTGCCCGTCGAGACCCGCCAGCAGACGTCTCCCGTCAAGCCGCGGAGGCCGCGCTTCACGACGTGCTCGACTCGATTGGCGATACCTGCCCAGAATGCCCCCCTGACGAGGAGGACCCGCGCTAAGCACCGACGCCGACCCGTCTGCTACTCAGCGGCCTAGCCGTTTCTCCACCCGCTTGCGCGCGTTGCCGACCTTTTTGACGGCCTTTTTCACCGCCGGCGCCGACTTTCCGGTCTTCTTCGCCTCGTACTGCACTTCGTAGTCCTGCCCGCCTGCCACCCGCGCCCGGTCCTGCTTTCGTCCGCGCGCCGTTTTGCTCTTCTTCGCTGCCGCCATCGGTGCCTCCTGTTGGGACATCGAAGCAACGCGACAGGGATTCGCAGGTTCCGGAACGATTCGAACTGTGCCAATTTGAATCGGCTGTAGCGTGGAGTTCTTCAGTGGCGTTTCAGCGTAACAAGCCGGCGGCTATCGGCGTCAAGGCGCCTTTCCCCGCCTTCATCGAACCGGCCCTGGCATCCTCGACAGAGAAAGTGCCGTCGGGAGAGCGCTGGATCCACGAAATCAAGTTCGACGGCTACCGTGTTCAGGTCCATCTGGCCAACGAGACGGCGAAGATCTCCACCCGGCGCGGCCACGATTGGACGCACCGCTTCAAGAAGGTCGCTCATGACGCCTGGCGGATCAAGGCGAACTCTGCGGTGGTGGACGGCGAGATCGTGGTGCCAGCTGCCGATGGCACGACCGACTTCTCGGTCCTGCAGAACGAGCTCAAGGGTAAGTCGAGGAGCATCGTGCTCGTGGCGTTCGATCTGCTCTATCTGAACGGCCGAGATATCCGGAAGCTACCGCTTTTTCAGCGCAAGGCCGAACTCAAGAAGATCCTGACCGGCACCGACATCCAGTTCAGCGAAAGCTTCGCGATAGACGGCCGCGAGATGTTTGCGCACGCCTGCAAGCTTGGCCTCGAAGGTGTCGTCTCGAAGGTCCGGGACGGCGCCTATCCGGCCGGACGCACGAATGACTGGGTCAAGAAGACCTGCGTGCAGCGTGAGACCCTGACTATTGCGGGTTTCGCGCTCGATGGAACGAAGTGGGACGGCATCTACGTCGGCCGGCGTAAGGGCGACGATCTAATATACGCCGGGAAGGTGGACCATGGATTCGACAAGGCATCAGCCGCCGACCTTCAGAAGCGTCTGAAGCCGCTGATCCGCAAGACGCAGCCTTATGCAAAGCGGATTGCGCACAAAGGAATCTGGGTCGAGCCCAAGCTGCTGGCCGAGATAGAGTACCGTGCAAAATCAGCGGAGGGAAAAGTCCGTCATCCCTTCTTCAGGGGGCTTCGGGAGGATCTGTAATGGATGCCTTTGACCGCTTCTGGGAGTGGGCGGAAAAGCCGCTCGATAGTCCGCTGACGATCCCTGCGGAGCTCCATCGAGCGGTTATGGAGCTGTCTCCGGAGGACAGGCGGGACCGCGCAAAGGTCAATGAGGCCGCAGGGCGGGCGGTTTCCGACCGATAGTTACCAGCGAGCGCCCAGTCTGAGCGCGCCCGCTCGAGACCCACCATTCAAGATTGACCTGCTTGAATTGGACAGTGTCCGAATTCGCGAAACGGAGTATGATCTGGTCATCACCGGCAAAGGCACTCTGCCCGCGGGCACCGGTGACTGAGAGACCAATCGCGCTCCCGCCTGCAGCAGGAGCCACCAATGTCTCATTATTCCGAACGTGTCATCCTTGCCCGTCACCATGTTGCCAAAGGACGTCAGATCGTCGAAAGGCAGCAACGGATGGTCCGCAAGGGTGGCGCAAACATCGCAGAAGCTCTGAAGCTCCTGGCTCTCTTTGAAGCAACGCAAAATATCTTCGAGGATGATCTGGAGCGCATCTTGCGGGAAGAGCGCAACTGCTAAGGCTCGCGACTTGGCAGTTTAGAGTCTGGCAATTTCCGGTCTCGGCGGCAAATCAGGCGTCAACGCTAAGACACGAGATGGTCGCACTTTGAGACCTAGCCTCGCGCGCGTCGTAACGCGACTTCCAACCGGGCCTTCTCCTTTTCCCAACGCGCTTCCTCGTCCCGCGCGCTTTCCTCAAGAACTTCGAGCTGTTGTTGAATGTCAGCGGCCTTTTCTTCGTGCTTGCGACGGGCCGCGTCCAAGGCACTTTGCGCCTTGTCGACGGCGTGCTGCCGTCGCTCACGCTCCTTCTGCCGGACGGCCTCCTCCTTGGCACGTTCGCGCTCCCGTTGCATCTGCTCCTTCTCTAAAGCAAGTGCAGCCTTCCGGTCGGCCGCATCGTCGTGGGCCCGCTTAGAAGGCTTCCGCGGTTGACGGCGGCCTGTCTTCTTTGAGCTGCCGCTGGCAAGGTCGGTAGGTAGCTCGGCATGCTCCCTGAATGGCCCGTTGGAGCCGACGGGTCTCTTCAGAACGATGCCCGGCGCAGCCATAGTCGCCTCGATGACGTCCGGATCGTCGCTTTCCTTCGCCGCGCCCTGGTGGAAGAGATTGCTGTCAGCGCCCCAGGCTTCGAGGGCCGCTTTCATGGAGGGAGCGGCGATCGCCAGATCGAAGAAGCCCAGCGAGGTCTGATAGGTCTTCAGTTTTCTGGCCATCGGTCTGATCCGCCCTCGTCGATCGTCAACGTCTCGCACGCCACCATGCCTGCGGAACACGACGCGGCCCCGAAGCGTTCCCCAATCCTTGAAGGACGTCCATGCATTTCGCAACGCGCTCTTAAGGATTGGCCTTGAATGAGCCGGATGTCGACCCTGCCCAAGCGCCTGCAGCCGATGCTTGCTACGCTTACCGAGGCGCCGTTCGACGACCCCAGCTGGGTTTTCGAGGACAAGTACGACGGCTTCCGGATGATCGCGGAAATCCGGCGGGGCAAAGTTGCGCTCTACAGCCGCAACGGCAAGATAATCAGCCGCAGCTATATTGAGGTCGCCAAAGCGCTGGAGGGCGTGAAGGGCGACGCCGTGATCGATGGTGAGCTTGTCGCGATCGGTAAGGATGGCGTCTCACATTTCCAGTTGCTTCAAAACGCGCTGCGCCATGAGGCGAAGCTGCTGTACTGCGCCTTCGATCTCATGTTTGAGAACGCAGCGGACTTGCGCAACCACCCCCTCCTCGAGCGGAAGAAGCGGTTGAAGGCAATACTGCCGCGCGACAAGTTGATCGCCTTCAGCCATCACCGCAAAGCGAACGGCATGAAATTCTTCGCCGAGGCCGAGCGGAAGGGTCTGGAAGGCGTCATGGCGAAGCGCGCCGACAGCGCGTATGCGTCCGGAAGCCGGACGGCGGATTGGCTGAAGATCAAGACAGCAAAGCGGCAGGAAGTGGTGATCGCGGGCTTCACGGCGCCGAGGCGTACAAGACCATACTTCGGCGCCCTGGTCCTCGCCGTGCGGGAAGACGACACATGGCGCTATATCGGACATGTTGGCACTGGCTTCAGCCACAAGGTCCTGGAAGACCTCCACGCCAAGCTCGTGAAGCTGACGATCCCGAAATCACCCTTCCCTGCCAAAGTGAAGGACGAGGCCGCCACGACCTGGGTCAAGCCCTCGTTGGTCGCCGAGGTCAAATTTGCGCAGTGGACGAGCAAGGGCGAACTGCGCCAGCCCGTCTACCTCGGGCTCAGGTCCGACAAGCGGGCGAAGGATGTCGTGCGTGAGCGAGAACGTCCGCGCAAGTAGCTTCCCTTCGGCGAAAGCCGGCAAAAAGGATTGATGCACTCTCCGCCGACACTCACTCGCCTCCAAGGTCGTGGATTTCCGGTCGCATGCCGTCAGGCGTGAGTTCGAGCGTCGCAAACGTGATCGGCAGCTTGAAACGCCGAGGTCCCGCGCTGCCGGGATTCAGGTAGAGAATGCCACCGACCGTGTCGATCTTCGGTACGTGGGAATGCCCGGAGACGATGACGTCGAAGCCGGCGCCGAGATCGGTCTTCAGCGTCTTCAGGTCGTGCAGAACGTAGATCGACTTACCTGCCAGACGGACGAGTTTCGTGTCGGGGTAGTCGCGAGCCCACTTGCCACTGTCCACGTTTCCACGAACGGCCGTGACGGGTGCGATCCGGCGAAGCGCGTCGACGATCTCGGGGCGTCCCATGTCGCCGGCATGAATGATGTGATCGACGCCCGTCAGGCCTCGCTCCGCCTCGGACCTCAACAGGCCGTGCGTGTCCGAAATGACTCCAATCCTGAACATCATTTCCCGACGCTCTCAGCCGAGATCGCCAAAAGACGATCGAGAAACTCTACCTGAGCGGACAGCATCTTGGTCCGCGCTAACTCGATATCAAACCATTCCGCGCGGTCGACTTCGGGAAAGCTCTGCCGTCGACCGCTTCGAGGCGGCCATTCGACATCGAAGGTATTGCTGGTCAGTGCTGCCGGATCAAAGTGTCCCTCGCCGCCGAATGCGATGACGCGCTTGCCTCCTCGCTGTCGGACCTCCCCCAGCGCCTGGAGTGGACCAATCGAAGCGCTCGGGCCGAGTTCTTCGGCAAATTCTCGTTGAGCAACGTTCTCCGGAACATCATTGGCATCGATTTCGCCCTTTGGAATGGACCAGGCGCCATCATCCTTCTCACGCCAGAACGGACCGCCGGGATGAACGAGCAGAACCTCGAGCCCCCGAGCTCCTCCCTTGCGGTATGCGAGAATGCCCGCGCTCAAGGTCGATCTCCTGGAAGTCTTTTTCACCGCAGCCATATGGCTCCTACTTTGCAGAGCAATCGAGAGCCGGCGAGCCGTCGTCCCGCCATACGGGACCGCGTTCGCCAAGCGCCTGCTTAGCTTCGTCCGCGGTCCTATGCACCGTTACTTCGGCCTCGCGCTCGGCCGCCTTCCTGGCGCACGCACCTACCCGCCGGGTCGCCATTAGACGGCGACGAGATGATCTCGCGTGACCTCGTTGAGACGGATTTGCCATTCGCCAGAGCCTGCCACGGACGACGAAGGAGTGCCGTCCGGCGTCACCGGATGCTTCACGACACCTAAGCCGACTTCCGCTGCGGCTTGGCCGCCGGCTTTTTCGCCGCGGCCTCCTTCGCCGGCTTCTTGCCTGCGATCGGCATCAGCATTTCCTTCTGCCCGGCCGCCGCCTTGCGCGGCTTTTTTCCTGATTTCTTGGGTGCCTCTGTCGCTGAGGCGCCCTCTCTTCCGATGCTCTTTCGCAGCGCGTCGATCAGGTCCACCACGTTCTCGCCGCGGGGACGCGCTTTCGCGGTGATGGGTTTGCCGGCGCGCTTCTGATTGATCAGTTCGATGAGGGCGGTTTCGTATTGGTCTTCGAACTTGTCCGGCTCGAAATGGCCCGCCTTCTGATTGACGATGTGCTTGGCGAGATCAAGCATGTCCTTGGTGACTTTGACATCCTGAATGTCGTCGAAATACTCATCAGCTGAACGGACTTCGTAAGGATAGCGCAGTAGCGTTCCCATCAGGCCCTTGTCCAACGGCTCCAGCGCGATGATGTGCTCGCGATTGGTCAGCACCACACGGCCGATCGCGACCTTGTTCATCTCGCGGATGGTTTCCCGAATAACGGCGAAAGCATCGTGCCCGACTTTACCGTCGGGACGCAGATAGTAGGGGCGAATGAGATATCGCGGATCGATCTCGCTGCGGTCGACGAACTCGTCGATTTCGATCGTTCGCGTTGATTCCAGTGCGACGTTCTCTAGCTCCTCCTTCGTCACCTCGATGAAGGTGTCCGTGTCGACCTTGTAGCCTTTGACGATGTCCTCGTTGTCGACCTCCTCGCCGGTATCGGCATCCACCTTAGCGTACTTGATCCGATGGCCGGTCTTTCGATTCAGCTGGTTGAACGAGACCTTTTCGGATTCCGACGTGGCCGGATAGAGCGCAACCGGACAGGTGACGAGGGAAAGACGCAGGAAGCCTTTCCAGTTGGCGCGGGGGGCCATCGCGGGGAACTCCATTACTGATGCCGGATTAAAGACGAACGACCGGGCTTGGTTCCGACATCGCGACCCGCCCCACAGCGGGATTTTTCTCATCGGCCTGCCTGGCCGGACTCGACATTTGTTCTTGTTATGTTCTAATTCGGGCATGACCGACCGACCCGCGAGCTGGCGCATGCCGACCCCGAAACAGATGGAAAAATTGGCCGCTGAAGCCGACCGCAGACGAGCGCCGCCCGCTGCGGGTCCAGATGCCCCCCTCCCGGCCGAATATTGGGAATCGGTCCTGAAAGACGCACGCGCCGGCACGACCGGGGCTCAGATGCGGCAGCGACGTCTTTCCGAGATTCAGCGTCACGTGCTGCGCGTCTCCTGCCGCCGCTGCGAGCGGACCGTGGAAATCCAGACCGCTGATGCCGTTCGACTGTATGGCGCCAACGCGCTCTGGAAGGACGTCGCGCAGCGGCTGCTCGACAATACCTGCCGGCAGCGCACCGGCAGGCATGAAGAAGACGGGTGCTGGCCAGCGTTCGAGACGCCGTAGCCGCTCTGGATTTGCCGATCCGATCTCTTTGCGCCTGGATGTCTGGATGGCCCCGAAGTATCACCCTACGCCCTTGTCGGGCGGCGATCGCAAGGCTCTGGCGAAAGAGCTCGGCAAGGCACGCGCGATGGCCAGCATGCTGGCGACCCAATCGGCGGAGATGCGGGCCAAAGGCGGGGCGATGATCCAGCAAGCCGACAGGCTGCTTTGCGAAAGCTGGAACGAGCGGATGTGGAGTGACGGCGAACCGATCGATCCGTCGCCGACCATCGATCAGGCCGTAAATGGAGGCTTCCCCTGGCTGGAGATCAGGTGCGCGCGCTGCAAGACGCCGAGCGATGTCGACCTGGCCGCGATGAAGCACCCGCCGACCACCTTCGTGCACGATCTCGCCAGCCGGCTGCGCTGTCGCAAATGTGCCAAGGCCGGCCGGCGTCCATCCGCGACTCTGCTACAGTTGACCTGGCAGCCGCGCCACCCTCGAGCCGAATCCTGACCGATGTGCAATCTTTATTCGATCACGACCAATCAAGCCGCGATCAACGCGCTGTTCCGCGTTGTCAACCGATACGTTGGAAATCTGGCGCCGATGCCGGGGGATTTTCCCGACTACAAGGCACCGATCGTGCGCAACGGAGTGGAGGGCCGCGAGCTCGCTACGGCGCGATGGGGAATGCCGTCGTCATCAAAGGCGCTGATGGACGCCACGAAGAAGCGAGCCGAGAAGCTGCAGGCCAAGGGCAAGGCAGTGGATTTCAAGGAATTGCTGCGAATGGAGCCGGACGGCGGCACGACCAACATCCGCAATGTGAAGAGCAAGCACTGGACGCGATGGCTGGGGACTGAAAATCGCTGCGTGGTGCCGTTCAACTCGTTCAGCGAGTTCAACAAGGCCGAGGGCGGTGATATCTGGTTCGCGCTCGATGAGACACGTCCCCTCGCCTGCTTCGCCGGTATCTGGACCAACTGGACGTCCGTCCGGAAGGTCAAGGAAGGCGAGACGACCAACGACCTCTACGCGTTCCTCACGACGGAGCCCAACGCCGAGGTCGGCGCCATCCACCCCAAGGCGATGCCGGTGATCCTGACAACGCCAGATGAAGTCGAGACCTGGATGACGGCCCCTGCGGACGAAGTACTGAAATTGCAAAGGCCGCTTCCGGACGGAAGCCTCCGGGTCGTCGCTCGCGGCGTCAAGGAAGACCCAATAGGGCCGACGACGTGACGGACGAGACCGACTACCAAACGGGGCCAGCACCGCATCAGCGCAAGATCATTCTGTCGATATAGACATCTTCTACGCATCAGTGGAGCAGCGGGACAATCCGGACTTGCGTGGCAAGCCAGTCGCTGTGGGCGGGATCGAAAGAGCGCGGTGTCGTAGCTGCAGCGAGCTATGAGGCGCGAAAGTTTGGAGTTAGGTCGGCATTGCCGTCAGTGACAGCCAAACGGCAATGCAAAGAGCTAATTTTCGTAAAGCCGCCGCGCTTCGAAGTCTACAAGGAGGTCTCTCGACACGTCCGGACAATCTTCGCGGAGCATTCTGACGTCATTGAGCCCCTGTCGTTAGATGAGGCCTACCTAGATGTCACCGAGAACATCCAAGGCCTCCCAATCGCGACAGAGATCGCGACCTTGATTAGAGTCAAGATCCTGAGCGAGACAGGCCTGACCGCGTCTGCCGGCATCTCTTACAATAAGTTCCTGGCAAAACTTGCGTCCGACCAACGGAAGCCCAACGGACAGTTCGTGATCACGCCAAAGATGAGGCCGAGCTTCGTTCAGGATCTCCCAGTCGGCAAATTCCATTGAATCGGACCGGCGACCAGTGCGAAGATGCATGGCCTTGGCATCTTCACCGGCATGAATATGCGCAATCAGTCGCTCGAGTTCATGAACGCCAATTTTGGGAAAGCTGGGGCGTATTATTACTGGATCTCGCGGGGGATTGACGAGCGTCCTGTCCGTGCCAACCGAATCCGAAGGTCCGTCGGCGCCGAAAGCACGTTTCGCGGGACTTGGCAGACCACGAAGCGCTGACCATCGAACTGCGCCCACTGGTCGACAAGGTCCGGCAACACTGCGAGGCGACGGGCGCGCGAGGCCAAACGGCGATCCTTTTCAGATTTCGAGCTGATCACTCGCAGCACGTCCGTACGCATGAACGACACCGCGGACGATCTCTCTAGCCTGGCTCTTGAACTATTAGCGCAACTTATGCCGCCAAAGAGGCCGATCCGGTTAATCGGTATCTCTGTTTCGGGGGTTTGTTGGGTCAGGGCTCGATGATGATCAATTGCCACTCATGCTGGCTTGATTTGGCGGGTCCAACCGCATCTCGTTGCTGCTTGCAATAGGTGCCATCCACTCCCCCAATTTACACAGAGCATGCTTGGGAAAACGCGCAAAATATCGCTTTGCAGTCGATAACTCTGACCCAAAGCATATACTGCGCTATCATATACGAATCACCGCATTTGTACTGTTTCAAGGATGGATTACGGCGCTATGGCGCGAGCTACCATGCAAGGCAAAGCGACGCTCGACGCACGATTCAAGTTTGCTGATACCGCGTTTTCGAGCGGCACCGAAGGTTGGAATTCTCAACTTCGTTTTGCCACCGGCATCGCCGACGGCGAGGACTATCTTCTTCGTCTGTTCAAGAAGACCGGAACCCCGCTGGACGAGGACCTGAAGCGGCTCATCACGCACGGCCTCAGGCGTGTCCGGCGTGTTCTGTCGTCACGCCGTGCGCGCCAGTTATTGGTCGAGGTTCTTGAGATCGTCGAGGACCAGGAAGAGATCGGTATCTTAATGGTTGATCCTGGCAGTCCGATCTGCGGGTCATTGCACAGGGTTCGAGCGCGAGAAGGCCGGCTGCTTACGACGACCGGCCGCAAGATGTTTTGGCGCAATATCTTGCGCGTAGCTGAAGGACTTGCACTTTGTCATGATGCGGGCATCGTGCACGGCGCTGTCAGCGAACATACGATCTTTTCGCATAGCGATGAAAAAGAGGATTTCCGACTCGGCGGCTACGAAGCGTGCGTACACATTGCCGACGGCGATGTGGGCGGCGCGGGACATCTGCTGCGGCCCTCCGGCACCGTCTCGTTTCGCCGGGACTGGAGTGATCTTGGGCAGGCAGCGTCGCGGATCCTCGGCCTGACCGAGGACGGCGGCGGTCCTTCCCTGCTGTCGATCGAGCGACGCATGCTTAATCGTCTTGCCGATCCGCCACGCTACCAGCTTTTCGACGGAAGTATCGTGCTAAACGAGATCGCCGAGGTCGTGGCCGATCTTGACCGGTCGGGGTCAAGCGGCGAAGGCGAGCTAATTCTCTACCCTTCCACCCAGGTTACCCAAAGCGACCTTGCATCGCTTACATCGGGCACCATCCCGGCTGACGATAGGGATGCGGTCCTCCGTTTTGTCGAAGAGGATCTCAGCGGACCAACGGTACGCACTGTTGTCGTAGATGAGGCCTTCGTGCGTATCGTCACCGACCTTGCCGCGTATGGCGTGAAAGTCATCGATGACTATGTCGGCATGATCGAGAACGCCAACAAGAGGCGGCCTGACGACTACATCTATGATGCCGTCGAGGTTCGCCACCGGATTCATCTTGCGCGAACTCGGAGAAGCGCCGAAGAGCGAGTACGCAGGCTTGGCCCTGGCGCCAAACCGTGGATTGACGCGAGTGTCACAACAGGAGTGAGCCGATCAGTCGAAGAGATTCCCACTTGGTACGCCCTCATTCTTCTCGAAGCCTTTACTTGGCTGCGGGAGCAATTCCGAATCTATCCCGTCGAAGTGCTTCACCCGCCGTCCGGCGGGGATTCAGATTTGGCCTGGATCGCCTCCCGCGAAGATCCCGACCGGGACATGCGACGCAAGCTGATGGGACTGCGCCCGGCATACGACGCCTTGGCGCGCGAATTGAAGTACGACGACGGCAAACCAAATTGGACTCTTTCACGCAGCGACGCGCTCGCCGGCGATCGGGAGCGATTTCCGGAACTCAGTTATGAGGGAACGGGCGGTGTCGTCGACGGCCGCCTACCGTTCACGTTCGCGACAAGCGAAGCTGTTGTACCGGGGCAGCTTCTTTTTCTTCGTCCTCGAAGAGATGGTGGATTTGAACGCGCAATTCGCCGCCGCCTTCAAAATATTGTGGCGGCCCGGACGAATATTGAACTCTTGAGAGCGATTGACGATCCGGCGCAGGTCGCGCTGGACGAAGTATTACGTGATATTGCGACCCCGAATGCGGTGCCGCCGGACGAGATGGACGGTTCGAAAAAGGTGGCATGGGACGCAATCGTATCAGGCAAGTCCATCAATGTCGTTGTTGGCCCTCCTGGCGTCGGCAAGACGTTCCTAATTTCGAATCTTGTCAAAAGCATTCTGGACAAAACACCGGACGCAAGGCTTCTAGTGTCGGCGCAAAACCACGAGACCTTGATTCAAATGGAGGACGAACTCAAGGCGACACTGGCGAGCGGCACGAAGATCGTCGTTCGTGTCGAGCGGACACGATCGACCGATGAAGTCAGCTCCTTGCGTGCGAGCTCCGTTGATCTTCTTAGGTCCGTTTCGACGGTCGACCACGCCGCTGAAAGCATGATGGTCAACCAACGCTATCAAATCAAGCAGGCGCTCCGGCCCGTTGATGCGTCGGAAGCGACGGTTGCGGAACGCGTATTTCGCGATACCGACAATCTGCTGCTGCGCTCTTCCGATGTCACGCTTGCCACGACATCGTCGCACATCATCGAGGAGATGATTGCCGATGGCGATCAATTCGACTGGGTCATCGTCGAAGAAGCGGCCCGCGCCAACGGTGCGGAACTGATCGGCGCGCTATTGCTGGGCAACAGAAGAATCATGGTTGGCGATCACAACCAACTCTCTCCATTCGATGCCGCCCAGCGGCAACAATTCTACGATCCCGAGCGCGCAGTTGATCTGCTGCGGGACGCGAAGGAGCGGCTTGAAACCATCTCCGATCTACCGCCGGAAGTTACTGAGGCGCTTGATACAGTTAAGTCGAGCGAACATCTGATGAGGGAGGCTCTCGCAACAGCGGCGCGTCTTGAAGAACCGTTTCGATCAATAGCTGAGCGCGAAATTGAGCGCGAAAAGGACACGGGGCGTCCGAGCACGATCGTCAACACGCTGCTGGAACAGAGCCGCATGCACCCCGCCATCGGCGATCTCGTCTCGAATACTTTTTATGACAGAAAGCTCGCTCCCTCCGACCGCGTCAAGCGTCGCACGCTAACGGTCACGTCCACGGTCGCGTACCTCACCTCTCCAATCGTTCTTCTCGATTTTCCGCCCCTCAGCATGTCAAAACGGCGACATTTCGAACACAAAGTGGAGCGATCATTCCGCAACGAGCTTGAGGCGCAGGCCTTGATAGCGGCCTTGAAAGGGTTGCGGCCGATAGTTGGCGCGGACGGCCGCCGACCGACCCTCGTGATCATCTCGCCCTACGCGGCGCAGGTGAGATGGTTCAAGCGCTTACTGCGCGGCCAAGTCAGGAAAGACAAGACCTTGTTCGGCTTCGCGAGCCCGCGCAGTAATGGTGAGTTCGTCTTTACCAGCGATAGCTTCCAAGGTGGCGAAGCCGATGTCGTGGCCGCCAGCCTTACGCGCAACAATGTCATGGTGGGATCGCGCGCGCTCGGATTCGTCAAAAGCCCACAGCGCATGAATGTGCTGCTCAGCCGCGCCAAGCAAAAGCTGATTCTTGCCACAAGCCAGCGCTTCATTCGCGAAGTGGTCGAAGGAATCGATCCGGATGCAAAAAAGGACGATCTTGAATTCCTACGAAAGATGCTGAAGGAGCTCGCGACCCTCGCCGGGACCGATTACGAGCTCGTCAGGAAGGATGCTCCTAGCATTAAGGTGAAAGGCGCATCCATCGTCGCGATCGACGAGAACGGGAGGCTTCCGGCGTGAAAATCTACCTTCCCGCTTGGCACTATCGCGCGCGCGCCATCGTTCAACGCACATGGGGATGGAGTCCAATCGAAGAAATGATCCTGCTCGCGCTCGATCGCACCCCAGAAACGATCGAAGAGGTGGCAACGTCGCTCGGGATTCCAAGCCAGGTCGCGGGCTCGACCATCGCGCGGTTGATGCAGTTCGGCCTGGTCGAGCTTCGCCTGGCTCCTGTCCCTCAATTGGCGACAAGCGGCGTCGGTCAAGACTTCATCCGGTTGGGTGGCGCCTTGCCGGAGCGAACTGAAGATCGGGAGATTCACATCAGTCTAGTGCTGGAGAAGGTCGGACACTCGGTCTTTCGCAACCGCGACGTCGAGACCGCTCCACTCTATCGGATGACCCATACAGATCACAAGGTCAACTTTCCTCCGGGCCCAGATGAGACCGATGACACAATGGCGGTCCGCGTAACGCAGCTCGTCGCCGGCATGCTCCGTCCCGGCGAATGGCTGCGCGGCGTTCAAACGATCAACTCCGTTCTCGAAAGAAAATATCTCGCGATCGAACTGAACGACGTCAAGAACGGATTGCTCCCTGAGGGGGCCAGCCAGGACTTGATCGGCGCTCTTCAAGCAACAATCAGGACTGGTATTCTGCCGGAAGCTAGCGATCCGCAGCCAAGCCGGTCAGTGACCGTCGATACGATGATTGGCACCGATCAATTGATCGTCGGCGGCGAACAGCATCTCGAATGCTTCGAACGCATCGTGGGTCAGGCCGAGGAAGACGTTTTCGTACTTTCGACTTTTGTGACGCCTCACGGCGAAAAATACACGGAGCAACATGAACGCATTCGAAAAGCTCTTGAACAGGCTGCGCAGCGTGGCGTGCGCTGCCACTTGTTCTACGGTACTGCGCTAGACACCGACAGAAAGAACGCGATCGCGATGCAGGAGCTCAATATGCGGCTCTCGTCGGTCCGTCGCGCGCGTGGCTTTGTGTTCACGCAGCGCGATTCTGTTCGAAGCCATGTGAAATGCCTTGCCGCGGATGACGGCCACGGCGGCGCTGTCGTCGTGCTCGGCTCCTCCAATTGGCTGTCGTCGCCCTTTTCTGCCTTGGAGGTGTCTGTCGAGCTGACAGAGAACCGCGCGGCCGCGGCGGGCCTGGATCTTTTGCGTTCTATCGTGTCACCTCTTTCAAGCGCCAGCCGTTCGATTGAGACGCTCCAATTCATAGCATCGGATTTAAGGCGCTCGCGGAGCGCCTTAACATCTAGCGCCGATGCTGGAGGGAGTATTCCAGTTCGGATGAGCATTCTCCAGGCTGACGATCATGAGCGATTGATTCGGAGGGTTGCTCACGAAGCCGAAGAGCGATTTGTCTGCTGTACCAACAAGGTCGGAGCTCCCATGGTGCCGGCGATCTTTAACCCCGCCGAAATCGCAGGACGCCGACTCGACGACGTCCGTGTTTACTACTCGCGCCAGACCGGGCCGATCAAACGGCGGCACGTCAAGGCCCACCGCGAACGGCTACATGGTGTAGTCGATCTGATCGCCGTGGAGGATCCGCAAGTCCATGCAAAGTTTCTTTTGTGGGACAGAGATCACGTCGTGGTGAGCACGATGAATTGGGGCTCTCAGTCGGGTTCACCGGATAATCCTCTCGACGAGATCGGCCTCCATTTGGAAGGGCCTGGCATAGCCGAGTTCCTCCTAATGAAGTTCGAGAGTCAACTCGACGATTAGTATCTGACACGTATTTTGGGCTGCGTCCAAATTGTCAACGCGCTGCGCGCCAATTGCGCTGAAATTGCTGAGTTCTTTGTTCAAGGTGGAAAGAGAACCTTTCGCCATCTATCATCAGGCGCAGCCAAAACGCCTGATAAATACAAAGCAGACCGAGCTCGCCGATTTTCCTACAGACTACGACGAAGATCGGTATGACCCCCAAAAATCTGCCGTCGTGAAAGCCACGCCGTCATAACGCAACCCGTTTGCAGTGCTTAGCCGGGTGGGCAGCCCCGATCGGGAGCGTCCAAAAGACCGCCTCACGAATTTTACCGTGGCGTTCTAGTCGTGACCCACCGAATGACGCCATCCGTCATGTAAACCACGGCGCCCCGAGGTGCTCCTGTGGCACGAAGATAGTCGCTCAGCTGAGCGGCATGATCGCGCCTATCCTGCTCGCTGGGCGCGACATCGCTCTTCCAATCCAGGACAACGGCAGGCTGACCATCTTGAACAGCGATGGCATCTATCCGCCCAGCCAGCGCAGTCGCCGCGGGTGAAGCCGAGAGCATCGCATAAATTGGCCACTCCGGAGCGAGGCTTGGCCTGAGTGCGGCGATTTCGGGCAGTGCAAGGGTGCGCGCGACGGTCACCGCTATTTCCTCTGGGTCCGGAAGCTTCGCTCCGTTGTCAGCATCAATTATAAGCTGCGTCATCAGCACTCGCGCACGTGCAGCGACGACCGGCATCTCCTCGGCCAGTTCGCCGGTAAGCATCTCCTCCATCAGCTTGTGGAGAATAAGGCCCCGCACGCGGCCGGCGCCGACCGGCAATTCGGTTTCTGGGGCTTCGCCAGGCTCCATCGCGATCGCCTCACCTCTTGGCGCTCGATCAGGATCGTGATCGCTTGGCCGCAGCCACTGGAGCGGCATCGCCGCGGCGGCGATCGCGGCACGCTCTGCCCCGAACAGCTCCGGCGTCTGCGTATTCGGAGGCGCGACGTCGGTCACGCGGGCGACCGGCGTCAAGTGCGACAGGACAAGCTGCGGCAAGTCCCGATGCGCAAGATCAACGATCCGTGCCCAGGACCGCTGCTCAGCCTGAGGCAATTCCGGAACGATCAGAAGTTCGCGGGCGCGCGTGCAGGCGACATACCAGAGGCGCTCCCGCTCGCGGGCCAAGCTATCGTCTTCAGACTCGAGTGCGCGAAGCAGTTCCGGCGGAACCACGTCGCCAATCAGCCAATGCAGTGTTTCGTCGTCGGCGCGGTAGACGAATGCCTCGCGCGAGCGCAGCAAGGTGCCGGTGTTGATCGGAATTACCACCGGCCATTCGAGACCCTTAGCGCTGTGGATCGTGATGATTTCGATCGCATCGCCTTCCGCATCAACTCGTCCCTCATTGTGGGGCACGCCGTCGCGCCATTCCCGGGCGAGATCCCGAACGAACTTCCTGAGGCCTCGCACACCGTAAGGCCGCGCACGTTCCAGGAACGCTTCGAGATTGGCGGCCGCGCGCGCACTACGATCACCCTCGCGCGCGGCGAGGGTTGCACGGACCGCGAGGCGTTCGATCGCTTCGGCCAAGAGCAGCGCAGGCGTGGTCGCCCGCACGCGTTTTCTGAGGTCTTGTAGGATCGCGAGCGTGCGACGTGCCAGAGGATGGGCGACATGATCGACATCGGTCAGCACCGAGAAGCGCTGGGGCGCTTCGGCGCGATCGAGATGCGGCGGAAGACCCACGGTGATGTCGAGTAGCTCCTCCTCAGTAAGCCCGACCAGTGGGCCACGCAGCAGCGCGCCGAAGGCCAATGTGTCGCCAGCGTCGGCGAGTACGCGAGCTAGCGCGAGCAGGTCCTGCACTTCTTGCCGGCGGAACAAACTCTTGCCGGCCTGCGAGGCGATCGGCAGCCCGCGCTGCTCGAGCGCGCGCTCATAACGCCAAAGCTCGGCGCCAGTTGGCGCAAGCAGGGCGATGCCGCCGGCAGTGAGCGGTACGATTGCGCCGTCCTCGTCGCGGATAGGGAGATTGCCGATAAGGCGGGTGCAGAGATCGGCAACGGCTTCGGCCTCCGCGTCGCGGATTTGAGCGGGCCGAGAATCAGGCGGCACATCCACTGTGATTCGCGCCGCGCAGGGCAGATCATGATCGGGGTCGCCGAGCGTCGACGTGAGCGGCACGTAACCGGGCTGGCCTTCTCCCGACAACGGGCGCGCGAAGCAGCGGTTGATGTGCCTAAGGATGTCGGGACGCGAACGAAAATTGGCGGTGACCTGAACGATATTTTCCGGCAATTGCCGCTCAACAGCGGCGCGCGCCTGCGAGTATGAGCCGATATCGGCGCCTCGGAAGCGATAGATTGCCTGCTTCGGGTCACCGACCATGAATAAAGCCCCGGCACGCAGCACGCTGTCCTGCCAGCGTCCGGCGCGATCCTTCCCCGCGATCCCGAAGAGGATCTCTGTCTGAACAGGGTCGGTGTCCTGAAATTCGTCGACGAAGATGTGGCGATAGCGTTCTCCAAGCGCGCGGCGCACGTCGTCATGCTGGCGCACCAGCGCACGCGCCTTCTCGAGCAAGTCGTCGAAGTCCAAGACTGCAGCGGCCCGTTTGAAGGCGGCGTAGTCATCGAGTACTTCGTCGAGCTCGGCCGCAAGCTGGGCGACAAGCGCGGTCGCGAACCGACCAAGAACGGTCCGGTAGCAGCGATTGACCCGCTCAAAGCATGCGGTCGCCTCTTCATTGAGGAGCGCGCCTCGCTCTTTGCCCGCGACACGCTCCCAAGCTGATTTCCGTCTCGGCGTGAGAAGATCGAAACTGTGTCGGCGCATGCACGCGAGCTGTGGCGGATGGGCGAGACGCCAGAGCGTGGCAAAATCCGGTGGAGGGTCGAAACTACCGGCGTAGAAGTTGGCGAGCGTCTCAAGCTCTCCGACCAATTCTAGGGTCTTGGGCTCGACCGGCTGCGACGAAATCCAGCGTCGGAAGTCCGCGACGGCGTCGACCAGGTCGATGTCGGGCCGACCGCCGAGCTCGGCGGGCAGAGCGCGTGCGCCGCGATATCTGAGACGGAAGCGTGCGAGTTCCTGAAGAGTATCGACGATGCGACGCGGATCATCGCGCGAGAGTGTCGCGATGGCATCGCCTGGCCGCTCGGGCGCATTCAATCGCCGTTTCAGCCACTGCTCGAAGACGGAATCGAAGGCCGCCGCCGCCTGAACGGCGTCAAGAATGCGCGCGCCCGGATCAATGTCGGCCTCAACCGCATAGCTGGAGATGATCGTCTGGCAAAATGCGTGAATGGTGGCGGTTGTCAGTTCGTCGAGCTTCGCCGCTGCACCGGAAAGTGCGCGTCGTTGGTCCACGTTTAGTCCGTTGGGCAGAGCAAGCCGCAAAGGTTGAGGCACACGTCCCGCAAGCAGCTCCTCGACATAGCGTTGCACGCGCGTCGCCAGCCCGCTCGCGGCAAGCTCTGTGAAAGTGATCGCGGCGATCGCGCCGGGCTCGGTGCCACGCGCGAGCAGCATGGTCAGGCGTCCGGCCATTAGCGCCGTTTTGCCGGTGCCGGCGGCGGCCTCGACGAGCAACGTGGCGTCGAGATCAGTCAGGATGCGAAGCCGTGCGGGATCGTCGGCGAGTGTCATCGGCAGCCCCACACTCGTGCAAACCCTCCGAAAGCGCGCATGAACGCGCCGTTCTTGAGCTGAAGATAGGCTGCTGGCGACGACGGCAGGGCTATGCGGAAGTCATTGTGCTCTTCCTGAGCGTCGGGGCCAGGCAGGGCATGGCCACCGCGCAGGAGGGTGATGGCCGCCGTGACATGCCCGCCGAGTTCGGCGATCGCCTGGTCGACGTCCGGTAGGCGATAGGGCCTCGGCTCTTTGTTGCCGAGAAAGACGAGGCGCGCGATCACGCGCGGATTGTCGGGGAGCAACTGACTGGCCGCGACCGAATAGATGACGCGCTGAAGCTCCGCACCGCGGCCAAGCACGATCTCCTCCGCTCGGCGCGGTTCTACGCCGGTCTTATAGTCCGACACGCGCACGCCGCGACGGTCGCCGGTGAGATCGAGCCGATCGATATTGCCTCGGATGCGCACCTGGGTACCGGGAATCGTAACAAGGGAATCGGGGCGCCAGGGTAGATCGTGTGCCATCGCACCATCGCCAGCTTGACTGAAAGCAAGCTCCGTCCAGCTTCGCGTACCGGGTTGGAACGTCTCGTCAAGCGTCAGTGCCTTGAGGGCGAGCTGAGCTGCGGCAGCGAGCGTGTGTTTCCAGAGCAACGCGGGCGGCGCCGATCGCTTGAGTGGCCAATGCGTGCGGACCGTCTCCGTCGAGGTCGCGAGCGCAGCTTCGATTTCCTCCCGGGACGCACGCGCATAGCCCGGCACAGGTTCGAGCGCATCAACCGTGCGCTTCAGCAACTCATGGACCAGCTCACCATAAGAGCGTGCGTCCAGCGTGAGGGGCTGATCGTCTTCTGGGACCGCGCGCCAGCCCAGCGCGTAGCGCCAGACGAAGGCGAGCGGATCGCGCAACATCAGCCGCAAGGAGGTGGCGGACTGGACATCACCGATTGCGCGGACGATTTGGGGATGGTCTGCGCGAACCTGGCCATCGTGGGCGGTGACGATCGGGCGCCGCCAGTTGCGCCAGCAGAGATTGGCTGCGGTGAGCGCCGGCGATGTCGCCGCTTCGTCCGGCCGTGCAAGAAGACGATCGGCCTCGCTGAATGCATGCTGCGGAATGCGCGCCCGCTTCAGGATCTGCAAAGATGCGCTCTGCGGGATCAGCGGGCTGGCGGACAACTGCCCACCTTGAGCGTTACGCCGGCTTCGCGAGAGAACGCAGCCGCGCGCCGCCTGACTGGTGATGACGGCAAAGGCGCGTCGATCTTGCTCGGCGACGGGATCAGGGTCAAGCACAGAGCGCGGCAGGATGTGGGCCGGTATCAGTGGGTCCTCGGCCGTGCGGCGCGGCCAAGAGCGCGATGTCATGCCGAGCAGGCGCACCCAGGGACGCGGCGCACCTGCAAGGTGGCTCGCCGGGCACCAGACAGCGCTCGCGCCTGGATCGCGTCCATCGGGCAGCCGCAAGTCCTCTAGTGAGAATTCGAGCCCTTCGGCCGGCGCGCGTCGAAGCGCCTCGGTCCAGAGCGCACGGGCCGCTGTGCCCAATAGCATCGCGCCGGCCTGCGCAGCCGCCTCGGGGCCACTCGCAAGCAGCCGCAGAATGGGCATCACGACCGGTCTTGGATCGCCTGCGTCGGCGCGGCGGCCGGTCGCCTCGTCAAGCGCGCGCTGCCACTGATCAATCTCGAACAGCGCCGCACCAGGCTGGAGGCCGAGCGACCAGTCCGCAGGCAAGTCGGCCAAGGCACGGCTTCGACCCGCGGCATGGCCGAACAGTCGCCGGAGGCGATCCTGGCCAAGCCCGTTGAGCAGGACGTCGGCAAGTGCGGCGCACGCTTGTCCCTCGCGCGATGCGAGGACCGGCACGCCGTGCGAGAAATGGAGTGGGAGATCCGCGTCCGCGACGAGAACCAGGAAGTGCTCGTCCCAGTCCTCGGTGGCCGTGGCACAGATCGCGATCTCATCGGGTCGCGCGCGGCCAGAGGCAATGAGTTCACGCATCCAACGTAGCGCTTCGACTGCTTCGGCGCGCGGGTTCGCGCAGGAAACTAAGGATATGTCCGCAGCCATCTCGCGGTCGCTGGTAATTAACTGGCCCGGAAACCAGTTCGCATCGGAGGTTCCAGGATTGCGCCAAGCGAGTGGGACCGTCTTCGCGAGCGTCGCAAGAAGCGGACGCCAGACCGATGCAATCTCACTGAGCTGATCGATATCGATTGACCCGAGCGCTGCAGCCGCATGGGCCGCGTGCGCAATTGCGGCATCGCGCAAGTCGCGCGGTGTCAGAACCCCTGCTGGGAGGTTGGCGCGAACGCGGCGCTCGACCTCCGCAAGCTCGGCAAGCCGAGCATTGTGGCTAGCGAGCCCCTCAAGATCGAGGTCGGCTTGCCAAACCTTTGCGAGCGTGCGGGCGATTGACCGTGTCGTGCCCGGAAGCTGACGGATACCTTCGAGCTCCGTCAAGCCGCCGGCGGCGAGTGCAGCGCGAATGGCTGGGTCGAGGTCCTGGGATCGCGCCGGTCGGTTAAAGCCTCCGGCGAGACGTGCAGCAAGCAGTGGAAGTGTGAAAATCTGCAGCCCAGAATCCGCTCGCTGTGCGGCAGCGATCCGCGCTGTACGGAATGCAAGCGGCCCTTCGACAACTATCGATCGTCGACTCATTTCCCCTCAGCCGCGACGCTATCATCGCCATGTTCGAAAGTTGCCGGCGTAATGCGAACCTGAGCCGCTCGCCCCTCCTCATGGAACCACAAATCTCTAATTCTCGCGTCATCGCTTGCAGGCAAAGGATTTGCGTCGCGCACGCGAAAGGTCGTGGGAAGGTTCACGGAGGTGCCGAAGACCAGCGCATGCTGCTTCGGAAGCGACGGGAGCCGCTTCAGGACCGCCTCGGAGATGAACGGGGTCATCTGCCGTATATGAGCAAGGTCGTCGGGATTCTGGATTCGATGGATGACGAAATTCGAGCACTGCGAAAGAATGGTCTTCGAGAGTTCACTGGGCCTCTGCGAAGCGGCGAGAATGAACAGCCCGTACTTTCGCCCTTCCTTGGCAATCCGCTCGTAAACTCTGCTGGCGTCTATGGCATAGCGGGATGGCTTCTCCGCGATGTATCGATGCGCTTCCTCAAGAAGCAGATGGATCGGAAACCGATTGCGTGGATCTGCTTGTCGGAGCAGCCGAAAGGCCATTCTAGCGAGCACTGACGCTACGAGCTCGACAACCTCATCCTCCACCGCATTCATGTCGATGATGACGATCTGGTTGCGTTTGACCCAACCCGCTCCGTCGCGTGCCAAACCGAGGAGCTGCTCAAGGAAGTTTTCGAGCGACGGCCCAGCTTGGCTTCCTTGAAGGTCGTAGCGCAGGAACGCATATTCAGGTCGCTCCTCGAGCGACTTAAAACGCGTCAGCATCTGCGAGCAGTAATCTCGGATCTGACGGTTACCGTGAGCCTCCTCGTATAGGATCGCCAGATCGAGCGCCTCTCCCAACGCGGAAAACTCAAAGGGAAGGTTGGCATATGCCGGGAATTTCAAACCTTCGATGATAAATCCGCCGCCATTGGCGTTTCCCAACAAATAGGTTGTTAAACCGGCAGGGTTGGCCATCTGGCCGAAGCCGATTTTGATGAATGGCGCGATCTTTTGATTGTTGATCTCCGGCGTGTTGAATCTTTGCAGCAGACCGACCATGCGATCGTGTTTTGACGGACTGCCTGTGTCGTCACGAAGAATTTGGCTCAGGCAGGTTGCCAGAATGTGGTTCTTGATCCCCTTCAGCTCCGCCGCGCTGCCCGCTGAGAACAATGTTGCCAGCCCGAGCGCCATGCGCAGTATCGGTAGTTGGGTGCGCTCGCTGGCCTGCAGAAGCAGCTCCCACTCTGACTGCTCCAGAAACCAATGGGGCAGACGAAAACGCTCCGTGCGTGCGGTGCCGTCCAGAATGACATGGTCCACGCCGATCTGCTTGCGCTTTGCGAGCGGCGACAGCGCCTTCGCATATTCTCCATTGACGTCGAATACGACGAACGTGGCACCGCGAGCATGGTGTTCTTCCGCCTTTTCGAACAAGGATTGGAGGACCGATGCGACCGTGCAGGACTTCCCGCTCCCTGTGTTTCCCAGGACGGCAGTGTGTCCGCCGAAGAAATCATCGATCCTGACCTTAACGTCGTAACCCTCGAATATGACGGACCGGCCGATCGTCAATGCGCGATAGCGGGTGGCATCAGGTGGCGTGGGTGGAACATTGTCGATCGGGGGTGTAGGCTCCGAAGGATGATCGGTTTCGAAGACTCGATCCAGTTCAGCGTCCAGCGCATACAGTGCGTCGCCGTAGAGTGACGGGAACACGGAGACGCCGAAGCGAAACCTTTCGCGCCGATCTTGAGGCAGCATCCCGACGGGAACGACATCGAGGTACTTCGCCGAAGAAGCCTTATCCAGCTCCCCTTCACTGCGACTAACATGACCAACGTCGCGCTCACGCAGGCCGACGACCTCGACAACCACGTACTCGGTTTGCACCGCGACCATCAGGAACGATCCGAGCCTGGCGACATAGTGAACGTCGTCGAATCCGACGACGGTGAAGTTGTCGGTGCCCGCATGCATCTCGATCACGAAACGGTCGGCCGCGACCGAGACCACCTTGCCGATTGCGCGCTTCCGATCGTCACGACTCATCGTCATCCTCCCCCTTCTGGGGAGCCGCGGCCTCCTTCTTCGGGGCCATCGCCTCGATCACCTTCCGAACGGCGTCATCAATGCGCTCGCTCGGGCGTTGCGGCATGAACTCTTCGATAATGGTGTCGAAGTAATGGGCTTTGCGTCCGGCGCTGCGTCCGGCACCCCCAATGATCCAAATTCGTGGATCATTTAGCGCGCGAAGCTTCGCAATCTCCCCGTCCAAATCTGGATCTACAAAGATCACGAGCCGGAACGTGGGAATCGTCAGGGCCTGATAGATGATATTGTTGATGTGCTCGTCGCCGAAGGCATACCCCATCGTAAATAGCACGCTCTGTTCGCGAACAATGCGTGACTGGAATTCCCGAAACAGATCGGCATAGGGAGACCCAAGGCTCGAATTCTGCTTGGCAGGCGTCGGATAGATCATCACCTTGCCCGGTTCTTTGGAGACGGCCGTTTCTCGGATCGGGAAAAGTCCGTGATCGTCCTCTGTCCAACTAATGGACCCATGAATCTTACACAGATAGACAAAGCCATCGACCGCAGACCACTTGCGGCTGGTGACATCGAGCTGTTCAGCGAGGGCGTACCGAAACGTCGCTGGATTGAACCGCCGTTCGACAACGCCGGAGAAGCCGTTCGTGTATGGCAGGCCGAGCCTATCCATTGCGGTCTCGTTGAAGAGATCGTAGTTCGTGGTGAACACCCAAGGACGCGGAAGAGATCGGTCGCGCAGCACAAGCTTGCGATAGAAGGATTCATAAAGGCCAACGACGGTATGGTCGCCATTCGCGAAGGCGCCGTTCGTGCATTTGGCCCAAAGAAATGTTTGAACCTTCTTGATGATCGATTCGACAGTCTTGAGTCTTGTGGCGGCATCACTCAGCGAACTGCGCACTAAGACGAAGCGCAGGCTGAAAAGAAGCTCCATCAGCCGCTCTAGGTTGCGCGCATACTCCGCGGCACCGAGGTCGATTCCAAACTGCTTCAACAGAGCATCACGTTCGTCGGCTGTCGGGAACGATTGATCCCCTTCCTTCGGTGCCGCCGTGAATTCCTTCGCGAGGGGCGCCATCGTTGGGATGCCGACCTCCTTGTCATTAGCCCACGACGAAGAACAGCCAGCTCCCAGGAGGAACGCCACATTTTTGGCATTCAGTGACTCAGCCAACGCCTTTCTGACAATATCCGCCCCATCAGGCCAATCATAATCAGCCTTCTCACCCTCGACGCCGCGAATAAACTTGAATGTGAGCTTCGATGGCTCCGTCTTGTCTGCATCCGCCACCGCATTCCCCCCAAATCTCTATTTCGCCGCCTCGTTTGCCCGGCGCGCGACATCTGCACTCCGCGCCATGAGGACCTCGAAGGTTTCAGCATCTTCCAACAGCAGACCGTCCTCGACCATGCGACCATAATCTTCTTCCAGCGCCTTCGCGGCATCACCGCCAGGCACGAGCTGCAAACCGCCATTCACGGCAGCCGCATAATCGATCGGACTTCGATCGGCCGCCCTCTCAACGAAGAACATGCCCTTGTGGCGCGCGACCGCGTTCGCCAGCTCCCTATCGGCGAAAGCCGCATCCGCCAGGCCGGCGTCATCCAGACGCGCTATGTCATGCCAGTGGCGTGCGAAGCGATCACCGCGCAGCCGCTGCTGGAGGCAGAAGACGTGGACAGCCGTCGCCTTCTCCCAGAAGGTCCGCTCGGCGTGCATCACGCGCGGCCGCGCTGTTGGGAACGTTACGCCTTCAACCAGGCCGGATGCATCGCATTTGATGTCGCGGAGGCTCGCCGGCTCGCCCGTTGATCGCGCCCCGAACTCCAGCATCACACTCGGTGCGACGTAGCCCGAGCCAGCGGTGGTCGCCTCGTAGTCGACAAACAGCTTCTCGCCTTCCACGCGGACGGCAGCCGCCAACGTCGCGGCAGCCAACGCGTCCGCGACGACCGGCTGCGCGGTGCCCGCCACCCAATCCGGCAAGCGCTTGCGCACCTCGCTCGACCAGCGCTTCTCCTCGCTACGTGTTTTCGGCAACGCCTCGCCGTTGCCGTCCACCAGGTCGGGCGCGATCGCCCGGATGTCGTAGGTCAGGTCGACGTCCTCGGAAAACCGCCGGATGACCCCATAGGCCTTCGACAGTGACGTGCCGCCCTTGAACACCAGATGCTCGCCGAGCGCCGACCCGTAGAGCGTGGCGAGCGCCCAAACCACCCACACATCCTTCTCGAGAAGGTGCGCCGGTCGTCCCGACTGATCGGCCGCGACGCTTAGCGCCTCGCGGCGGTCAGCGACCGGAAGGTGGAGAAAGGCGTCAGCCATGCGCCGCCTTTCCTACGCTGCGCGCGAGCCAGGTCGGAAGCTGCGGCGCTGCCGCGACCAGTTCGCTGAAAGTGGACGGCGAGAGCTTCCGCTTCAACGTTTTCAAGGCGGCTTCCGCTTTCTCCGGCCCAAGCCAGGCCAACGCCCGCACCGCCTCGCCAGCCGGCTTATGAGCCAGGGCGAGTTGCCAGCGCGGAGCATGACGAAGTTCGACAACCTGTTTGCCGAGATTCATCGTTCGGCTGCGGCCGGAGGTTAGATAGACCGACCGAACCGGCACCTGGGTCGTCAGGCCGAGAGTGTTGGCCGCCGCCGCCCCGCTCGGGACGATGACTTCGCCGCGCTGGTTGGCGAGCGCCTCGACCGCTTGCTGGACGGAGGGGGCCCTCGTTCCGAACCGGCTCGTGATGGGACGGAGATAGACGCCGCGACCGGCCCGGATCAGTTGGCCCCGCTCAGTCAGACGCGACAAAGCCTGATCCACCGCGGCGCGATTACCGAGGTGAAGCAAGCTCTTAGCCGCCACGGGCGTACCTTCCGGCAACCCTTCGGCATGCGCGAGAATCTGTTCGGTTAACCGTTGCATGGCCGTTCTCCTGTCAGAAATATACGCGGTTTTCTGACAGTTTTCAAGCCAGCGGACTTGCTGGGGAGCCGTCTATTTCGGCTAGATCAAGGGCGAACCCCTGTCGAGTAGACCATCCAGGAAATCCTCCCGCGAGCTGATCGGCCCCGCGAGCGTCGCAAGGATCAACGCCTCGACGATCTGGCGGGCCAACGACCGCGCCATCACCCGCTCTTTCGTCGAGATGGCGGTCATGGCTCGGCCGTGCAGGAATGCGCTTCGCACGTTGAAGAGCTGCTCATACTGATCGGCGAAGCGTCGATCGCCCAGCAGGCCGGCCACCCGTCCCCGAATTCTATTCGTGGCGCGCATCCCTTTGTGGCGGTCAGGCGCGATGCGAAAATTCTTCTGATAGTCCGCGCGCAAGCCGAGCGCCGCCTCGATCGTCGTGATGTGCGCAAGGAATTCATCCACGCCCTCGGCCAGGAACGCGCGGACGAGGAAGTGAGGGATCGGCGTCTCAAACAAAACCGATTGCTTCGCCTGCTCGACGGTCGTCCATCGGCTCTGGTCCCACACCGTCAGCTCGGTCTTTGCATCCTCTTCTAGGTGCAGCTCGACCGGGCGCTCTTCCTCGTATGTCCCGCCATAGCCATCGTCGTAGACCCGGTCCTCCCAGCTCAACGTGTCGGGGGACGGCGGCGAACTGGGACGAACGAAGATGTCGCTGTCGATCGTGTAGACCCATGGCACACGGAAGCCCCGCCAATCGACTTCCTGCATGGTCGACCAGCTCTCCCAGGGGGCCAGCAGGAGGAAGAACAGCGCTTCTTCCAAGGCAGTCGGGAACCGCCCTTGATGCGGTTCGACCCGCCCCAGATCTAGGCTCAGGTCCATGAACAGGACCGGGACCGCGCGTTCCTCCGGCTCCTGCTCGAGCACCACGACCTCCTCAACGATCAGCCAGTGGAATTCGGCGAAGCGCTCGGCATCGAAGTCCTGACGCGGATAAAGCCGCCTCAGCCGGCGCGCATCGATCACGCCGCGCAGCTCGTCGGCGCTCAACCGGCACACCCTGGCCGGACCGAATGCGTGCGGCGGCAGGTCGGCGGCAAGATCGAGCGGCGCAAGGTGAATGCGCCTGGCCCGGGTAGCGCGCAGCGCCGCGTCCAATCCCTTCGCCGCTTCCTCCACAGGCATGGCAAGATGGGCCGTGTCCTTCTGCAGGTGACATGGAAGGCCCAACGCCCGCAATGCCGTCGAGAGCGCGAAGTTCGGCCCCTTCTTGCCGGCGTTTGGGTAGTCGTCGCGGCAGATCTCACGCAGCCGCATGAAGGCCGGGTGCGCAAGAATATTGTCGGGCCCGGGCGGTCGTATGCGCCACAGGTCCGTCATCGCCATCAGCATCGCCATTCTCGGACCCGTCTCGCTCATCAGGAGATCCGGAGCCGCCGCAAAAGCTTGCCGAGGACCGCCTCGTACTCCTCGGGCTTGGAGAAATCGGCGTAGAGCTTGCCTTTCAAGAACTCTGGCAGCTCACATTCCTCGTAGAGCAGCGGCAGCACGACCACCTCGCCGCTCGCGATCTCGCGGTTCATCGCCACGTCGAGCTCCTTCTTCACCCAAGGAGCGCCGATCGACTTTTTCGACAGGACGACGGCGATGTAGCGGCTGAGCTTCATCCCCTCTTCGATCTTGGCGATCAGCGAGTCCCCGATGTCGATTTCGGCCTCGTCCAGCCACACATGCTCTACGCCATGAGCGAGCAGATCCTTGCGAAGCTGGCGCACGAAGGGTTTGTCGACGCCAGTATGGCTCAGGAAGATGCCGTGATACTTCTCATGCGCCGGATCGGCCTTCTCCAACGCGAGGCTGTCGCGAACGAGCTGGTTCTGGGCTTCCTGCGACGTCGGCGGCGTCAGCAGCCAGCCCGTCGGGGTGCCGAGCATCAGCTGACCGCCGAGGCTGTAGCCCTCCGGCGTCGCGGCGATCGACCCATAGCCTTCGCCGGGATCGGATAGGCACAGCGTCCAGCCGCCGGTCCGCGACAGAACCTCGAAATAGCGCGCGAAGGGGCTGTCGAGATCGACCGGCCCCATCCTGCGCCCCTTCTTAATGAGAAGCTCCGAACGCTTTACGAAACTCGCCACTTTCGGCGCCACATATCCAAGATGGGTTTCGCGATAGCCGAAGAAGTTCACCCGCTTCGGCTCGGACAGGCACCAAACGACCGTCGCGCCACCCGCAATCGCGGCCTCCATCTCCTTGCGTCGGTCCTCGCCATCGAAGGCGGAGTCGAGGTCGTAGCGGTCATTCTGCCCCTTCAGCTTGCCCAGCTCGTAAAGTTCGTTCGAAAACTCTCCGGCCTTACCGAACAGAAAATGCGTGTAGCTCTCCGGATTGATGATGATCGTGTCGTATTCGTAGAGCGGATAGGCCGCCCGCTCTCGATCGACATCGGGCTGGCAGAGCCCGAGATTTTCGATCTCCACGCCATCGATCTTGTCGCCGGTGTAAGTCAGCCCGACAGTCAGCACCCGTTTCACGTGTCGTTCCTTTCCGCCGCCTGCTTGGCCGCCTCTCTAGCTTTCACTTCCAAAACCTCGCCGCGGCTGCCGACGAGCGCGATCTCGATGCCGGCCAAGGCGCACCGCGGCGCGAGCCGCTCGGCCAGGCGCAAGGTGCCGTCCGTCAGCGGAACCACGGCCACCTGACGCCCCTGCGATGGCGTGGCCATCAGCAGGCCTACGGTCTCGCAAAGACCCCGGTAGAGCCGCGACAACTGGCCTGGATGCCGCGCGTTGATAATGCCGCCCTTGCATTCGGCCGAGATGACGTGGTCGCCGATATTCGCGACGACATCACCGAGCCCGGACTTCGGGTTGACGGTGATCGTCTGGCCCGCCGGATTTCGATAGACTCCGCCATAGGCGGTGCTACCGACGCCGGAGACCTTGGTGAACGCTCGCCGCCCCAGCCAGCCCGCGAAATCGAACTGCTTTCCGTGCTCGCCGTCGGGATGGACACGGACGTCCCGTGCGCCCTGCGTGCGGAGCAAGTGCATCGCGTAGGCGACCATCACCGCGCCCTCATACAGATGATGTTCGTGGGCGCCGTCCGATTTTCCGGCGCGGTTCGGCGGCGGCTCGAGCGCCGTCACGAGATCCTCGAAATCCAATCCAGCCTCCCCGCGATATCTGCGGACGCGCAGCGCGCACCATTGACAGGAGCTTATAACCGGCCATATTTGCCCGGTAAAGGAAGGCCTGTCATGTTTACCTATAGCCCCGAAAAATTTGCGTCGCTCTACGCCTCCGAACTTGGCCAGCGCATCTGGGCCTTTCTCACGCGGCCCGAAAACGTCGCCCGCCTGGAGACCGCGTCCGAACTCGGCAAGCCCGCGGTCGAAGGCATCGAGGAGCAGCTCCTGGCGGAATTCCGCGAGGAGGTCTTGGCCGACCGCGTGAAGCAGATGGTCGGCCATATGGTGCGGCAGATCCTGGAGCAGCGAGATTGGGTGCTCGACCAGACCGATGTGAAAGTTCAGTCGGTGCCCTTCAGCAAGGCGGCACGCTATCGCCGGCCTGACTGGTTCACCTTTCACGCCTTCCGCAACAGCAGTGATCCGCGCGACGTCGTTATCACCGATCGCCGGCAAAATCCGACGCTGCCGAACGGCGCGCGCTGGACCTTCTACGCTACCTTCGCCAGCCCGCTAAAAGCGGCGGTGGCGTTCGGCGTCAACGACATCAAGCAGCTTCGTCAGCAGGTCCATTCGCACGGCTTCCACCGTGTTCGCATCGAGCGGATGCTGCGCCGGGCATGAGACGAGCAGATGATGACTGATCTATTCGATGTCGACGGCGCCAATCTCGATCGCGGGTTTGAAAACCTGAAAGCCGCCGAGCTTCCGATCGAGCAGCAGCTTCACGCCATGCTGCAAGAGATGTGGGGGCGTTACGAGCCTTATGCCGACCCCGACTTTCGGCAGGGTTTCGCACGCGATGTCGATGGCCGATTTTGGGAGATGTATCTGGGCTGCACGCTGCTCGAGGCGGGCCGCACCCTGCTTCCCGTCGTCGAGCGCCAGCGCGAAGGCGGTCAGCCGGACCTCTGCGTCCTGGAAGATGGCCGCCGAATCTGGATCGAGGCCATTACCCCAGATGAAGGCGCACCGGGTCCTGACCAGATCGTGCGTCCGGTCCCCCTCAACGAGGGCGGCGGCCTCTTCGCCGCACCGATCCGTCAGGCGCAGTTGCGCACGTCCGGGGCGTTCTGGACCAAGGCGCAGAGGATCGCGCGCTATCTCGAACAGGGTGTGATCGGCCCGGAAGACACGAGGATCATCGCGATCAGTGCGAGCCGCTTCGGCGTCTATGTCGCCGACCAGCCGTTGCCGCTGATCATGACCACGTTATTTCCGATCGGAGATGCCTACATCACCATCGATCGCGAGACCGGCAACGTCGTTGACGAAGGATTTCACCCGGCCCCCTTCATCGACCGCGAACGCAATCCGATCCCGCGCACGGCGTTTCTCGACGAGCGTTTCGCTGACATCTCAGGTGTGATCTGGTCGCGCGTTGGCCTCGGCAACCTCTCGCGTCGAAGCCGCCCGCTGACCTATGTCCACAACCCCTTGGCGCAGGTTCCGCTGGCGACAAGCTGGGGCGTCTGGGATCGCGAGTTCGTCATCACGCCGCGCGGCGACGAGTGGGAGGCCAACGACATTCTGGCGCAAGCCGCAGCGGAGGCATCATGACGATGCGCCCGAGTGCCCGCGTCTGGCGCCTTCCGTTCCGTGAGGTTGATCATGGCCGTCGGCGATGAGCAGCGACTGATCACGCCGATCAGCCAGCGGCAGTTTGAGCTCTATGCGCTGTCGCTCGAACGTGGGCCCAATTTTGATCCCGCGCAGATCTTCGGGAGCTATCAAGCCGGACACGGCAGCGCGAGCGGCTGCATCCTCCTCGATCCGGAGCGCGGGACCTTCACCGCCCTGGCCTTGCGCAGGCGTGTCGATCATCGCTGGGTCCGCGTCGATGAAGGCGGCCCCTATCCCACTCCCGAAGCCGCGCTGGATCAGCTCACCATCAGCATGCGCGCTGGCGAGCCGCCCGAGCCATTGCCGCCGGGCGCACGGCGACGGCCGCTTCTGCTGAAGACCGGATCGCGAGGCACATCGCCGGAGTTCGACCTGCTGACGAGCACGATCAGCCATTTCCCGGCGCTGATGGCGGTCGGCGAATGCTACCTCGCGCTTCCCAATCCGGATGCCAATTTCGTCCCCGATCTGCAGACCAGCAATTTCGCGTCCCGCCTCTTCGAACTCTATCTTCTTGCCTGCTTCCGCGAGCAAGGCCTGATCGTCCGGCAGAAGCATGTCTCACCGGACTTCCTGATCGAGAACGATGGCGCCGCCTGCTGGATCGAAGCCGTGACCGCGAATTCCGAGACGCCCCGCTCCGGCGGGATCGGGGACTGGGTGCATGCTCCGGTCGATCGAAATGAACGCTTAACCGGCGCGCCAGCTGAGCGCTTCGCCAAGACGCTGCGCGGCAAGCTTCAGCGCAACTATCATGAGCTGGATCATGTAAAGGGGATACCCTTCGCTCTGGCGATCGCTGACTTCTATGAATCCGGCTCGATGGTTTGGAGCCGCGAGGCTTTGCCGACCTATCTCTACGGCCTGCGGGCAGATGTCGAAGGCGAAGGCGCCGGGCGACGTGCGATCGGCACGCCGATCAACAATCTTACGGGCAGGCACGGCATTCCGGCCGGGCTATTCCGCGATCCCGACTTCGCTCACCTCTCTGCCGTCATCTTCAGCAACGCGGCGACGCTCGCCAAATTCAACCGCATGGGCTTTCTCGCTGGATGGCGGCCGCCGGGCCTCACGATGACCCGCCGCGGCATTCTCTTCGACCGAACGCCGGGCGCGCTGGAGCCCATTGATTTCGATCTGTCGGTCGACAGCGCCGAATACCAAGCGCTCTGGCCTTGGGGCGAAGCCTGGTGTCAGGAACTGGAGGTCTTTCACAACCCACAGGCGACGCACCCCATTCCCTTCGATCTCATACCCGGCGCGACCCATTGGTTCGAGCGCGGCGGCGACGTCGAGTGCAACACCATGTGGGCGAACTCGGTCATTTCATCGATCACTCATCTGCGCATGGCCGGCGCGCAAGGCGAAAGCGAGCGGCCATGATCTGCCCGCCATGCATGCGTCGCCGTCCTCGCCCATCAAAGGAGCATCGTTGAACATGGAAACGGAACCATCCGACCGGACCATCGTCCTCCATCTCCTGCGCGGGGCTGTACCCGAGCGCGCCGACGAGATCAGCGGCCTATGGAGCCAGTATGGTCATGGTGTGGAAGTCGCGCCGAGCACCAAGGGCGTGACGATGAAGGCCGATGACAAGCGCATCCAGTTCGACACCAAGACGATCGACTTTTTCTGGCTGCTCGGCTTCAGCGCATGGCGTGCCATCGAGGTGTATTCGCCGGCCCTGCTGGTGGCGACATGGACCGGAATGCCGCTTGATCAGGCCCTCAAGATCGATGCCGAACGGGGGCAATACGAATTCGATTACAAGCAGCGCGTCAGCACCGCTCAATCGCTCATCGCGGCCGAACAGACCGCACAGATTTCCTGGCCTGCGGACATCCCCGAGCCGACCGCTGACCGCGACAGCTTGGGAGATGTCCAGCACAAGACGATGTTCGACCTCGTCGCGTTTGCCCTGGCCTTCGCGCTGCTGCACGAATTCCGGCACGTCATGTATTGCGCCGACAAGAGCGCACCGTCGACACTGCCCGAGGAGGAAATCGGCTGCGATAACTGGGCCCGCGAGTTCATGACCAGCGGCCTCGCCGCCTATGCGAAGGAGCATAGGACAACTACGCTCAAGTCCAGCAGAAGCGCGCGATGGGAATAGCGCTCGCCGCCGTGATCATCCATGCGATGACGCCGACCCACGCGCATTGGGGCAATCGGCAGTATCCACCGATCGCCGAGCGGCTGACGGCGATGATCGGAGGCTACAATCTGCCGCCCGGCTCGTCCTTCTGGCCCTTCACGGCCTGCCTTTTGATCACGCTGATGAGGCAGGAGGGCCGGCCGCTCGACATCATCGCGTACTCAAATCAGGAAATGGTCGAGGCCCTGCTCGACCGGCTCCGTTGACGCTGCGGGGAGCGCGACGTGCCGGTCTATTTCATTGGCGAAGATGAAAACGGATGCTCCCCGATCAAGATCGGCGTGGCGAAGAACATCGAGGCGCGCCAGCGCAACCTCCACACGGGGAATCCTTTGGAGCTGCGACTGCTCGGGTGGATCGAAGCGACCGACGCCTTCCAGCTTGAACGAGAGCTGCACAAGCATTTTGGATCGACCCATGTGCGTGGAGAATGGTTCGACATCGAGCCGGGTGACATCCTGGCCATTCTCAAGCGCGCCGGCCGCGCTGGATTTGTCGCCAAGAACGCCGATGCTTTCCAGATCGTCGGTTATGATCGCGACGCCATTCCCGAATACCTCGGCGTGTGGGAATGGGCCGATCTGGAAATCGACGAATGCTGCCCGTTCTGCGGATGTCTATGCGGCATGCATTTTCAGGAAGCCTCGCAGATGTACTATTGCATCCGATGCGACACGCTGACCGACTTTTCCGAGCTCGATCCGCGTGAGTATCCGCCGGACGAGTGATGTCCTGAAAGGCGGAAAGATGCCAATCCTGAGAAGCTGAAACCCGGCTTTGCGCTTCTGAGGGGAACGCCATCCCCTGCGGCCGGCCTTCGTCTCAGCCGCCCCCTTTTGCGGGGAGCCCCCGCAACGCCCCCTTCAGAGTGAGAGTGCGGACCGGCTTCGCCGTGACGGGTTGAGGGCTGAAAGAGGGGCCCCGGCGCCGGTCGCGGAGATCGGTGATGTCCAGAAAGACCTGACAAGCTCGGGCTGGCCAGGACCGGGCGAGCTATACGATGAACTTACCGACAATATCATCGCAGAACTTGAGGCCGGGCGCGTGCCTGGGTCCAACCTTGGAGGACGGCGGCTGCGAAGGCGCCACTTGCCAAACGCCGCGACCGGGCGGAATTATTCCGGGATCAACGTGCTGATCCTTTGGAGCGCCGCGGCACGGCTTTTCGGGCCAGAGCGGGCCCACCTTCCGCCAGGCGCTCGCGCTCGGCGGCAATGTCCGCAACGGCGAGCGCGGCACGTCCGTCGTGTACGCCGACCGATTCGTACCCGACGACGAGAAGCGGCGCGCCCGAGCAGGCGCGAGCGGCGATTGATTGCTGCGCAATCTTGCTATGCTCGGACCCTTCCCTCCTAGTGATTCGCGCCTGCCATGAGCATTTTATCAAGCGATCCGATTACTCAGCTCGCATTCTCGATGTTCGAGAGCAAGGGTGTCTATGCTTTGCTTCTCGGCTCTGGTCTCTCTCGTGCAGCCGGGATTCCAACTGGATGGGAAATCACTTTGGACCTAGTTCGACGAGTCGCGCTCGCGCAAGGCGTCAAGAATCAGTCCGATTGGGCGACGTGGTATCGCAAAACGTATGGTGCGGAACCCGATTATTCAGCGATTCTAGCAGGACTGGCGGCCTCGCCTGCCGAACGGCGATCCATCTTACATTCGTACATCGAGCCTGACGAAGACGATCGTGCAGAGGGTAAGAAACTTCCGACAGCCGCGCACCATGCAATCGCGGGCCTGGTTCGCGACGGGTATGTCCGAGTGATACTAACGACCAATTTCGATCGGCTATTAGAAAATGCACTGCGAGAAGTTGGCGTTGAGCCAACTGTCGTCACCTCCGTCGACAGCTTGTCAGGAGCCGAGCCGCTCACACATAGCCCGTGCTACGTGCTGAAGCTTCATGGTGACTACAAGGATGCACGCATCCTGAATACCGACGAAGAGTTAGGCGTGTATCCGCCGCAATACGATGCGCTGCTCGACCGCATTTTGGATGAGCACGGTCTTATAGTTTGCGGTTGGTCAGGCGAGTGGGATGACGCGCTACGGGCAGCATTGTTGCGCGCTCCTAACAGGCGTTACCCTACTTTCTGGAGCATACGGGGGAAAGTTGGGAGCGGCGCAGAGCCCATCATCAGTCAGCGTAAGGCTGTGACCATTCCGGTTGCCGACGCCGATAGCTTTTTTCTGAAGTTGGCCGAGCTGGTGAAAACACTCGCCGAGACTCGGAAGCAGAGTCCGCTGACGATTGATATCCTCGTCGGCTCTATCAAGCGGTACGTTGCGAGGCCGGAATTTCGCATTCGACTCGATGAAGTCATCACACAGGAAGTTAACAAGCTTTTCGACCGCCTCGACGCGAAGGAGCTCTCTCCGCAGGGTGTGTGGTCCGTTGAGGAATTCCGCCGACGCCTTAAACTCTATGAGGCCACTACCGAGCCGCTCGCGAAAGCCTTTGGTGTTCTCGGACGATGGGGGGATGACGCCGAGCTTGCACTCATTGCCGATACGATCCGCGGCGTCGTTGCCAGGGCGAACAAGGTGGGCAGCGGCCTGAATATATGGCTTGATCTAAGGACGTATCCGGCCGTTCTGCTCATGACTGCATATGGGCTCGGACTTGCGAGAGCAGAGCGTTGGAAGACCTTGCATGACCTGTTTTCTCTCTCGATGCCTAGGGACGAGCGGGACCCAAAACGTCTCGTGAATTCGCTCTTCCTGTGGGACTGGAGGGGGTCAGACGACAATCTCTGGAATAACGTTGAAGGTTTCACGACAGGCAACAACCGCCGAAAAACACCACTCAGCGACCATCTATTCGACGTATCCTTCGAGTGGGGCACGGCGTTTTTGGGCGTCCCCACAGACAATGCTCTGCTGTTCGATCGTTTTGAGGCGCTGGGGGCGTTGGTCCACCTTGAAGAGAACAGTGAAAGGGCACTGAAGGATCAACTGGAGAACGGCGACAGGAAGGCTAGGATGTCTGTCGGTCGCATCGGCTGGCGAAGCGAGGGGCGACGCTCAATAGAACACGAGCTGAAATCAACTCCTACCAGGCAACAACTGCTTAAAGCAGGGTTCGCATTGGGCAGTGAAGCATACCTCGATCTATTCTTGGAAAACCTATCACGGGTAGCACGATGGATGGAGTGGCGCTGACACTCCACCTGGCGATACCGGCCAGGGAGCAGCCGGACGATGTCTATACGCCTGAGAGAACTGTTTGCCTGTACGGAGCAAGGCGGCGCTTTCGTCGCCGAATCTGCCGATGGTCGACTCCTGCATATTGGCGAGGTGCCCTCCGGGCTCGCCTGCAACTGCGTCTGTCCCGGCTGCGGAAGGCGGATGGTTGCGAAAAAGGGAGATGTGCAGGCCCACCATTTTGCGCACAATGCTCAGCAAGATGGCCGGTCATGCGCGTCCGCCGGCGAGACGGCCCTGCATAAGTTTGCGAAACTCATTTTGGATGAGCGCCTGGAAATTACTTTGCCAGCGCAGGTCGTGGAGGAGCAGAAGGATCGCGAAGTTGTTGTCCGGGCGGCGAAGCGTACTTTCGATCGAGCGATCCTAGAAACCAAAGATGGGCAGATCGTTCCCGACGTCGTGCTGCTCTTACGCGATCGCAGGCTCATCGTAGAATTCAAGGTCACTCATCCGTGCGACTCAATAAAAATCGCCCGGATCCAAGCGATGGATGTCGGCGCAATCGAGATCGACCTCTCCCAGTACCGCGACCACAAGCTCAGCGAGATCGGAGACCGGATACTTTACGACGCGCCGCGAACATGGCTGCACAATCCGCGGGAACGTGAAGCGCGCGCACGCCTCGAAGTGAGAGCGCTACAGCGAGCAGAGGAGAGGCGGACGCAAATCGAAAATTACCGCGGCTCCTATCGCCATCGTTCACCGTCAGAATCCCCGGGAAGCGGGGCATGCGAATCTTCGGCCCGGAAAAACGGCCTCGCCGACCTCATCAATCTGCCGGTATATGGGGCTGGTTGCTTCACAGTGGCCGTTGCGGAATGGCAAGCGGCTATTCTGGAAGCATTGCTCGCTCCAACGAAAACGCCTTTCCGAACTCGAAATGGGCTCGCGGCACTCCGAAGCAGACGATGGCTCGACTCATCGTTTGCTGACATTTCGGACGAAATCGTATGTGGGGTGCGAGCGGCCGGGATTCCGTTCAACTCCCCCTTCCAGGCCGTCGAAGCATATCTAACGCAACTCGAGCGCCTTGGCTTCGTTCATTCGGATCCGACTGAGATTTGGCGGCCCTCACATACGCTACAGGCACGGATCGATAAGGCGCGCGAGCTCCGCGCGCGACCGGTCAAGCGTACGCGCGAGCTCCGTCAATTAGTTGAGGAGCTGATTGCCACTCTTCCAGCGGATGAGACCGCTGCTTTCGTATTTGAACAATGGTGGAGTTCAATGCTCCCGGAACGCGGCCATTCACCTCGTGATGCGATCGACTTCGATGAAACGAAGTGGCGATCGCTCACGAACGACCTGGATAATATCGCGACGCAAATCCGGTTCTCGCCGCGAGAACGCTTAGACCTTTTTGGGCTTCCCTACCACGGCGCCCTGGCGCGCGCACTTGAGCGCAAGCATGCAGAAGAAGCCGAACGTCAACGCGCCAATCAAGCGAAAATCGAGGCAGATAAAGCTGCCCGCGTCGCCGATCTGCAGCATCGCGCGCTTCGACAGATCGGGAGAGAAGCGGAACTCTGGCTCGTGACGACAAACTCTAACACTGGGGGACGCCCTCCCATCGAGGTCGCTTTGGATAGCGAAGCTGGTCACGAGGATGCGGTCCGCGCGCTCCATTACCGAGCAAGAGAGATTGAGGTTCAGCATCGAGCAAGCGAGCGGAAGGCAAAAGCCGTGGCGGAGCTCGCCGCGCTCGCCCAATCCCGGTATTACGACGACGAGCGAGCTAATTTATGGATGCGAGGCAGGAGGCGGGAATTAGGTGGTAAATCGCCGGAGGAGTTCACGGTTGATGATGCTACCCGGCAGCGGTGTAGTGAGCTGCTACCTACGAAACGTTCGCGTCGATAGGAACTCGGATGTTCTGTGTCAATACACCGCATAGAGACAATGAACCGGCCTTCTAAAAAGCACCACTTCGTACCACAGGCGCAGCTTCGAAATTTCTCTGCGGACGCGGAGCGCCGTTTTCTCTATGTGCTCGACAAACAAACGGATCGATCATTCCGAACTTCGATCCTCAACGCTGGCTCAGAGAACGACTTCAACACCATCAGTCTCGGCGCCAGCAAGTGGAACTTCGAAGATCTGTTCCAGGAAGTCGACACCCGGTCGGCTTTGCTTATTGCGGAGATCCTCTCGCGCAAATCGCTAGCCTGGCTATCCGAGGATGATCGGCTTGCTTTGGCCGACTTGTTCGCCACCCAGATGCTTCGCACGCATTTCAGTCGAACCACGCGGGCGCACCTCGCTGATCGTCTTCGGGAGATCACACGGCAGCTCGGCTACGATCCGGATCAGAATCCGACCATGGCGACGCCCCCCGATGCAGCACTGCGCCTCGGCGCAGTACGGACATTCCTTGATCGCAGCGAGCAGGTCGTCGCGCTTCTGCGCCTGTATCCCGCCTTATACCGAGCAAACGGGGACCATCGGTTCATAATCTCTGATCATCCCACCGCAGTGATGAATGCTTTTCCCTATGGGGAACTCGGACTTACTTCGCACGGCATACTAGTCGTCCTGCCGATCTCACCAGAGATTATGATTGCCTTGCACTGCCCGACAATTGTGAAGCGCTATGAGTTCGCTGAACAAGCGAGTCTCGAGGCAGATCAAAAGGAGCGAGTGTTCCGATACAGAGACGGCCTCAGGTCCGGCAATCCGATCGATATTGATGAAGATGCGGTCCTGTTCCTCAATCATCAGCAAACGGTTCATAGTGCGCGGTACCTCTACGCGGCCACCGACACATTCGATCGCGCGCGTGAAGCGTTGGAACAGCAACCTCACCTTCGGTCCGTCACGACACACCTTACGTTCGGCGAAATGGGACGGCCGTCTAAACGACATTCAGAGATGCAATCGGGAATACACCTCGTAGTACGCGGTCCTGCCGATCACGGGATCCTCACAATCGAGGAAATCGATCCTTCCGGAGAAGGGATCACCGCTCGGACCGGCCAGATCACATTGTTAGCCCAAATGGCATCGGATCAGGGCATGCTCCGTGTCGAACTCTACGTCGATGGACGCCCCATGCGCACCTTGGGCGCTGCCATGGTGGAGCCTCTTGGAAACACAGCCGATGGCTGGTTCCGCGTAGTTCACCGCGATGCCAGTTTGAGAGAGTTAGGCAAGCGTCTCGATCGCAACCGCTTGTAGCCTTCCATTTCCGGCGAGCAGGTCCCCGATATCAAACTTCGAGCAGTTGGCAGCACAGGCCTGTTCCACAGCATGCAGCGCAACCTCTCACGTCAAAAGCACTAGGTGACAATACAAGCGTCCGCGAGCCGCGCTTCCTCGTCCATCCGATTTGCACGCTACAGCACTCTGGACTTGGGGGCGGCATCAGGGGACCCTTTGTTTGGCATCGTAGACAATTTAGATCGATGCATGGCAATTGGGTTACGCGTAGATGGCGCCGAAACGGGTCAGCAGGAATCTCGTCAGCCACCACAACGGTAGGTCTTCTGGCGAGCCCGCACCGACAGCGTCGCGCCATGGATATGCGCATCTCACTCAGCGCGGTTTTGATCTTATCGGGGGATCATCGAAGCGCTTGCAGGGACTCATGGTTGAGAGTGATAACAACAAGCGGCGCCGGCTCGTCGAGTTCAAGGATGGTTGCCGCTATGGCAAATTTGGAAGAACTAAAGCTTATGAGCTGATCGCCCACGAGAGGATCAGGGCCTACAAGATGGGGGGCAAGACCATGATTGATCTCAACAGCATAGATGAATATCATGCTTCGCTGCCGAGGGTCGAAACGAGAGCAAGCTAGGCCGCCGATCTGCGCAGCCGCTAAGTCCTCACACTGCTGCCATGACCGAAAACACCGATAATGCTCCGTTCGACCCCGCGCTGGGGGCCATCGAACCGCACGCCGGAACGCTGACCGCACCGCCGGACGGGCAACAGCTTTACAAAATCATGACGATTGAGAACCTGCTCCGGTCGGTGAGCGGCGGATACCTCTATTTCAACCGGGTCGATAGCTACAAGGACTTCCGGAATGCCGACGGGCATGACGGTGAGCAGTTGCAACAAGATCGCGCCGCCAATGAGGCCGCCAAGTTCGAAAGGGCACCCGATTTCTCTGGGGCGGACTATTATGACCGCTGCCGAAACCGGACCTATGCGTGCTGCTTCTCGCTGGAGAACTCCGACTACATCTGGCACGAGTACGGGAACGGCAGCGCACATGGTAAAGTCGGCATCGCTTTCGATTTCGCGAAGCTGCGTGCCGTCATCAATGAGATCATGAGCGTCAGGAATGGACTGCTGTACCGGGGAAACGCCTGCAAGCAGATATTCTCCGTAAACTACGGAATCGTCGATTATTTGTCGTGGGAAGAGGTGCGGGAAAATATCGATCGGATGCCCAATCCGATCCGCTACACCTACGTCAAGGACAAGAGCTATGCTGATGAGCGCGAGTTGCGTATTTCGCTTTCGGCGATTGGCATGGGACATTTTGTCTTGGCCGATGGCACGAAAATGGAATTTGCCCCCGGACTCGAACTCGGCTTTGATTATCGAAAGGCCATGACAGATGGCACGATCACGGAGGTTTTTCCCGGCCCCGGCTGCGACCTCGATTTCCTCCGCGATGAACTCGGCAAGCTCGGCATCAAAGCGGTAGACGGCGCGGCCTAAAGGCTAGGCAGATAATCCAGCGGCACTTCGCCGCCGCTGTGCGTCCCAATCTATAGGTCTTGTTCGGGCGCCGGCTTCTTTAAACCGCGCGGCTCCAGTAATTCGGCGGGGGTTTCTTGCAGGCCACAGAATGCGCTTATCCGGTGATTACCGTCGAGGATGCTCAAGCCATCGGGAAGCCTTATCGCAACTAGCGGCTTTTCGAAGACGCCATTCTTCATCAGGTAATCGGCCCCCCTCTTGAATCGCCTCCCGGTCTCCTCATCAATGGTGCCGCTTGCTTTCTCCATCAATATCTGCGCCACAATGACCTTCGTACCCTGGCAGAGATTTGCAAAGCCACAGTCAGTCGTTTCGCGCTTCCAGCTAACCTCTCGCCACCATGAAAGGGGCCTGTATCCAAGGATGGCTGCCCATGCGTGATTGCCGAGCGGCTCCGGCGGCGGCCAACCCGTATCGCCAGCGCTGCGGTTTGCGAGGTAGAACAGCCACAGTTCAATGACTGCATCGGGCCAATGCGGAAGATAGCGCTTTATATCGGCTAGAGATACCTCCGGCGGTCGCCACTTCTTCTTCAGAATCTCGGCGAGTTCTATAGCTTCGAGCAGCGTTAAGCTCCACAATTCCTCGACGAGCTTCGGCACATCAGCCATGGCATGATCCTGCGGTCATGATTTCATTACCACTATCACGCAAACGCCAAACGGAGGCGCACGGCGGCTTTCTGCTTTCCGGTTGCCGACGTGCCCTCATCGTTAAGCAGGGTCGAGGCGATCGAGCGGAAGCCGCGGGCGTAGTGGTCGCTGCCGGCGCTTTCAGTGTTGGTCTGGCCAGGCGCAACCGACTCGCCCCGAAGTCGTTCAACACGAGGTACGTATCTCGCTCGGCATCGTGGGGCAAAGTGTAAAGACTACGCATGACAAGGCGCTCCCTTGACCTCGCGATATCAAGTTTGGGCGATCCTATCGGGATTCGAGTCGGAGCCGGGTTCGATTCCGGTCGTGGCGCTTGTGGAGACCAGAACGGCATGGGGCGCGCCTGCTGCCGGGGAGCCTGCTGGCTTATTTTTTGCCAGCGAGTACCGCGCGTCTCAGCTTGCTGGTATTTCTGCTGGTATCGGCAGCAATCCGTGACTAAAATCGCCATAAATTCGGATAGTTAAGGAAATAGGTGACTGCCGGCCAGGGGCACCAAGACCTCTATACTAGGCTTTTGTCTAAAGTCCGGCCCATCGGAGAGACCCTCCGGTGACGTTATGCTTCTTCTGACTGCGCGAACACAAACTACCGACGATACAAGGCGTCACGCTCGAAGGCCTGACTTCAGCGGCAATACCGGAATGACAGCGCATGCAACACCAGACCAGCCCGCAGCCGACAGCGGCCTCCGATAAACCTCTGCTTCAGGGCCTGTACAAAGTGGAATTTGAAACGCCGCGAGGGAAAGCCTTGGGCGTGATCCATGCCGAGAATGGAAAGCTCCGGGGCGGAAGCTCCGCTTTCGCATATACGGGATCCTACACCCAGGATGGCCCATCGTTCGTGGGCAACGTGTCCAGCATCCGGCACACGCAGGATTCCACCCACCCTTCGGTGTTCGGTTTCGACGAGGTCAGGATCAGTTTCAACGGAACGGTGAAGGGTAGCTTTGCGATCTGCGAAGGAACAGCGGCCGAGTTTCCGAGCCTCGCGTTCAAAGCCGTGCTCACGCGGATTGTCGACTGATCCAGGACGCACGCCTGCCCGCTTTGCTCAGCGGGGCTCGACCACAAGACACTGTATCGCCGAGCCGAAGTAACCCTGAGCATCGCCGAGGCGCGAGACCGCGAGCCCTGCGCCATCGGCGCCCAACATCATCTCCGAGTTTAGTAGAATCCAGTCGCCCACTGGCGGACGCGCGAGCGTCACCGTGAGGTCGGCGTTGATGAATGTCCATTTCTTGAAGTCGAGCACCGATCCGACGCCGTTACCGCAATCGGCGGCGAGAACCGTGCGCATCGCCTGCGATATGGATGATCCTTCGACAATCGGGCGATTGGGACGAAACCAGATCGCACCGGGGCCCAGCCGGAGGAAGCCGCCCTTCACCGCGCGCATGGAGACGCCGGCGAGGAATTTGTTGGAAACCTGCGGCTCATCCCGGCCTGCCTCGGGACCCGGCACATCGAGCGGCACCGCCGGCACGGTATCGGGCAAGTCGATCGCCAGCGCCCTGACCTTGAGAACGGTGGCGCGCACAACCTCCACGCCCTCCGCGAAAAGGCGAACTGCACAGAGTTGAATCTTGCGCCCCTCGCGAACCACCTCGGTCTCGAGGGTGAGCGGCGCCACCGGCACCGGACGCATCAGATCGATGGTCAGCCGTACGACATGCATCGGCTGCGGCGTCGGAATTCGCTCTGCCGCCCAAACAACGAGGGATGATGGCGCGCCGCCATGCTGCATGCTGGGGTGCCACGGCCCCCCCGCACGCTCGCTCGTGAACACGCGATCACCCTCGACGCGGAAGACCGCTTCCATCGTGGTAGCCGGTACAGGCAACGCGATATCTGCCAGTCAGAGCGGCGGGTCGATGGCGGCCTCGTATTCCTTCTTGAGGCGGGCCACGAGTTCGGAAACCGGCTGCACCTTGTCGATGCTTCCGATGCCCTGTCCGCTGCCCCAGATTTCCTTCCAGGCCTTCGGCTTGTTGCGTTCGCCGCTGGCGTCGGTGCCGAAGTTCATCTTCGACGGATCCGACACCGGCAGATTGTCGGGATCCATGCCGGCGGCCACGATCGACGGCTTGAGATAATTGCCGTGCACGCCGGTGAACAGGTTGGAATAGACGATGTCGTCGGCGGACGACGACGCGATCATTTGCTTGTAATTTTCCGGAGCATTGGCTTCGAGCGTCGCGATGAACGCCGAGCCGATATAGGCGAAGTCGGCGCCGAGCACGCGGGCGGCGCGGATGGCGCGCCCGGTGCCCATGGCGCCCGAAAGCGCGATCGGGCCATCGAACCACTGGCGGGTCTCCGCCACGAACGCGAACGGCGAGATCGCACCGGCATGACCACCTGCGCCCGCGGCCACCAGCACGAGGCCGTCGGCGCCCTTCTCGATCGCCTTGCGCGCAAACTTCTGATTGATCACGTCATGGAACGTGATGCCGCCCCAGGCATGAACTGCCTGGTTGAGCTCCTCACGCGCGCCGAGCGACGTGATGACCATCGGCACCTTGTGTTTCTCGCAAACCGCAAGATCCTGATCGAGACGGTTGTTGGACTTGTGAACGATCTGGTTGACCGCGAACGGCGCGGACAGACGGTCCGGATGCGCCTTGTCGTGCGCTGCGAGTTCTTCCTTGATCCGGTGCAGCCATTCGTCCAGCAGCGCAGCAGGACGTGCATTCAATGCCGGAAACGAGCCGACGATTCCTGCCTTGCATTGTGCGATGACGAGGTCAGGTCCCGACACGATGAACAACGGCGAACCGATCGCCGGAATTGAAAGACGATTTTTGAACAAGGCGGGCATCGACATCGGAAAATCCTCTTCCGCAGAATGAAACACGCGCGAGCACCAAGGCCGCAGCACCTGCCACGGTCTTAGGGGCTATAGCCATTTCTTGAAAGAGGCTTGCGTTTACTGGCAGACGGCCCGGGTGACGAAATTTTCTGTCCGGCACGCACCCTGTCCTGAAAAATATGATTTTGCCGAGCATTTCTGGGTGGATTCGATATCGACGCTCCTGCCCTCGGCGTAGCCTCTTTCCTTGCAGAGCTGGTCTGCCCCGCGCTTGCAGTCCGGCGCGCCATTGGCCGCGGGCGGACAAAGGGTGCGCCCGCTGGCCATCGTCTGGCCGGACGGGGGTGCGATCCGTTTCAAACTGTCGCTTGCATCCTTGGCGCTGGAATTCAGACCTTCGAGCGCCCGGCCCGGACTGGGCAGCGTCGACGTCAGACCCGATGCCGAGTCCTTCAGTAACTTGCCGATCTCCTCGACCAGTCCTGGATTGTTGGGTGGCGGTGCGGGAGGCTCTGGCGGAGCGGCCTGCTGCGACGGCGCGATCTGAGGCTGCGGGTGCGCCTGCTGCGACCAAGCCACCGTCGTTCCAAACACGGCTGTGAGCATGGCGATCAGGACAATGCGTCCCCGAACGTCTACAAACAAATCGCTGGAGTGATTGGACATGACTTGAGCGTAGCCCGCCTTTGCCGAGGGGAAAAGGCTTTATGTTCGGCGTGTTTCGTCACGCAAACCGCTGCCGCTTCGCTTGAAGATAATTCCTAGAATAGCCTGAACGCGACGATGAAGCCGAGCACCAGACCGCCGGCCAATATCGCGACCCAAAGACCAAGGCGCTTCTCGATGACTTCACGAATCCAGGTGCCGTAGCGATTAAGCACGATCGCGACGATGAAAAATCGGCCGCCACGCGCGATGACCGAAAAGACAATGAACAGCAGAAGGTTGTAATTGGCGAAACCGGACGTGATGGTGACCAGCTTGTAGGGGATCGGCGTCAGGCCCTTCAGCAGGATGATCCATGCGCCGTATTCGGCGTAGGACGCGCGGAACGCCTCCACCTTGTCGCCGTAGCCATAGAGATTGATCAGCCACTGTCCGACGGAATCATAAAGCAACGCGCCGATGGCGTAGCCGACAACGCCGCCTGCGACCGACGTCACCGTACAGACCAGCGCGTAAAGCCACGCCTTCTGCGGCCGCGCCAGCGACATCGGGATCAGCATGACATCCGGCGGAATCGGAAAGAACGAGCTTTCCGCGAAGGACACAGCGCCCATCAGCCAGAGGGCGTAAGGTTTATCGGCGGCGGCAATGCACCAGTCATACATTCGTTTCAGCATGGCGCGATCAACCACCGTCCAGCCGATTTGTCCATGTATGGAAATGTGTAATTTTGCGGCTAATTAGCGCCGTTTCTTGAGCCGGCCGCCCTGGAGCGCGACAATTGGTCGCCGAGCCACCTTTTCCGGGGCCGCCGCGGCGATTTTCGGCGGCGCCTTCGCGGCAGCGCGAGGCTTGTCGGCAACAGCCTTTTGCACCGGCTTGTCCGCATAGACTTTGGGCAGCTTCTCGGCGATGCCCTGGACCCGCTCACGGCGATCCATTTCGGCCCACACATCTTCCGGGCGAACACCTGCCGCCACCCAGAGAACCGACAGGTTGTAGAGCAAATCGGCGCTTTCCCGGACCACGGCGTCAGAGTCGCCATTGACGGCATCGATCACGACTTCGATGGCTTCTTCGGCAAGTTTCTTGGCCATTTTAGCTGGCCCGCGTTGAAACAGCCGTGCTGTACGCGACGTTGCCGGATCGAGATCCTTGGCCGCGATAACTGCGTGATAAAGCCGTTCTAGCGAATCACTCATTGTTCGAACCTAGATCAAAACCCTCGCCAGCGTGTTAACGCCGCCCCAACTGGCTGAAAATGCTCCAAAAAGCAATCGCCGGGATTCCTCCCGGCGAGGCCGATGACCGCAGCGCGACTGGTCCGACGCTCAGTAGTGCGGGACGGCGTAGTAGCCGCCACCGACATACGGATTGCCGCCGTAATAGGCCGGCCCACCGTAGTAACGGCCACCATAATAGGGACCACCGCCGTAATAGTAATTGTCGCGATAGTAGTCGCGGCGGCGCTGTTCGGCGACGATGGCGCCGACCGTACCCAGCGCCAGACCCATGAAAGCGGCTCCGGCAGCGTTGTTGCGATAGCTGCGGCGCACGACCCGGCGACGGGCGCGCGCGCTCAAATCGGTGGCCTCGCTGGCGTTCGCGGGCTCGGCGGACGAGGTTTTGGCGGCCGATGAAGCGAGCGGATACGCCTGAGCGACAGGCGGAACAACTAGTGTCGAAACCAGCGCGGCAGCCGTCGCCAGAACCACAGCTCGGCTGAAGCGTGAAGGCAAAGTCTTACGAACGAACATTTCAACGTCCTCACAGGCCATCCCTGGCCTGAATGACCAGTCGACGGATAACCCTTTTTATTACATTAGGTTCCCGGACCTGAATGCAAGCTGAAGGGCAAAGGGCAGAACTGCGGCAAACCCGCGCGGAAAGGGCCAAAAGGTGACGGACGCCGCCTTGTGTGCTTGTCATCATACCAACACAGCCGATGCTCAAAAGCCGCCCCACGCTTCCCAAGACCAAGTGCCGCGCATGCCCAAAAATCCGGACCGCATCCTCTATAAAATCGTCCCGCTGCTGATCGCGCTCCTGTGCGCGCCCTTCCTCGGCGCGATGCCCGGCGTGGCTGCGTCGGCCCTGCACTTTTCGTTCGACCGGCCGATCGATGGCTCGGCGGCACCATTTATCCTCGCATCCAGCAAGGGCCTGTTTCGTGCGGAAGGTCTTAACGTGACCACCGATGCCGCGACCGGATCACAGGATGCCATTGCACGCGTCGCATCCGGCAACAGCGACATGGCGCTGGCGGACATCAATGCGCTTATTCGCTATCGCGACACGGAAGGCAGCCTGCCGATCAAGGCGGTGTTCGTCGTCTACAACAAGGCGCCCTACGCAATCATCGCACGCAAGAGCCGCGGCATCGCGACCATGTCGGACATCGACGGCAAGACCATCGGCGTGGTGGACGGCGATCTCGCCGCGCGGATGTGGCCGACCATTGCACGCAAGAACGACATCAAGCTCGACAAGGTCCGGACGGAGAAAATCAGCGCCGCGGTGCGCGAACCGATGCTCTCCGCCGGTCAGGTCGACGGCGTCACCGGATTCTCGTTCCTGTCCGCGATCAATCTGCGCGACCGCGGCGTTCCGGCCAATGATCTTGCGGTGCTTCGCTTCTCCGAATTCGGCAACGAGGTCTATGGACACGCGCTCATCGTCAATCCGAAATACGCCGCCGCCAATCCGGAGGCCGTGAAAGCATTCGTGCGCGCGACGATCGCCGGCCTGCGGCTCGCGATCAAGGAGCCGGTGCGTGCCGCCGACGAGGTGGTTACGCAAATGAGCGGCGGCTCGCGCGAGCTCGAACTCGAGCGGCTGCGCGCAGTCGTTCACGACAACATCGTCACCGACGAGGTGAAGCGAAACGGGCTTGGCGGCATCGACGCCGTCCGCTTCGACATTGGCGTCGGCCAGATCGCCGATACCTACGAATTCCGCAAGCGTCCGTCGGTCAGCGACATTTTCGACGATGCGTTCCTGCCGCCGCCGAATGAGCGGAAGCTCAACTAAGCTGCGTACTTGCAGATTAAATTGAATGATAATGGCCCATCAAATTTTCTCCTATCGACAGACATTCCACCAGGTCCGGGAGCCATCGCAGGCTCGCGTTCCTGCGATAGCTTGGGCAGGCAGGCGATGATAGAGTTCACGCCGTTCAAGCTGCCCGACATGGTGCTGCATCAGTGACCGGGATCACAGCGTATGACGAGTTCCATGCGATCTCATCGATGCTGTGCCCTTGCGAAAAAGTCTCCGCTATCAGCTTCAGTTCTGGAGTCAAAAAGCAAAGGAGATCGCACAATGAACTCAAAAGAAGAGTCGAGCACGTTGTGTGGCCTGATGACGGCCCGGAAGCTAAAACAGCTATGCGGTCTATCGCTGGTGACGGCCGCGATTTTCATCGGACTTTGCCAGGCGGGTCTGGCGCAGAAGACGCCGGAAGCGCCGGGCTCGGCCCCTCCTTCCACCTTGACCGGCGACGCAGTCACGCTTTTTCAAAACGTCCGCATCTTCGACGGGAAGAACGCTGCGTTGTCCGATCCGGCGAATGTGCTGATCCGGGGCAACCAGATCGAAAGAATTTCCCGCGCGCCTATTGCGGTGGATCGCGGCGCAACCACCAGCATCATCGACGGCGGCGGCAGGACGCTGATGCCGGGCCTGATCGACGCGCATTGGCACGCGATGCTGATACGGGCGACCCCGGCGCAGGCGTTCGGTGACGTCGGCTACAACAATCTCTTGGCTGGCGACGAAGCGACCGACACCCTCATGCGCGGCTTCACCACCGTTCGCGACGTTGGCGGACCGGCGTTCGGTCTCAAGCAAGCCATCGACGAGGGCATCGTCAAGGGTCCGCGCATCTATCCGTCCGGCGCCATGATCACGATCACCAGCGGGCATGGGGATTTCCGCAAGCTCACCGATCTGCCCCGCACGATCGGCGGCATGCTCACCCGCATGGAGCTGATCGGCGGCGCTGTGATTGCGGACAGCCCTGACGAGGTCCGCGTGCGCACCCGCGAACAACTCATGCAGGGCGCCTCCCAGGTCAAATTGACGGCGGGCGGCGGCGTGTCGTCACCTTTCAGTCCGATCGACGTGACCACCTTCACCGGCCCCGAACTGCGCGCCGCAGTTGAAGCGGCCGAGAATTGGGGCACCTATGTCGCCGCGCACGCCTTTACGCCGGCCGCGATCCAGGGGGCTGTTGCGGCTGGCGTGAAATGTATCGAACATGCCACGCTGATGGACGAAGCAACCGCCAAGCTGCTTGCCGAGAAAGGAATCTGGGTGAGCATGCAGCCGCTCCCCGACGCCTTGAGGCTGGGCTTTCCGGTGGGGTCGGTCCAACGGGCCAAGGCGGATGAGATCTGGCCCGGCATAGCGAGGTCTTACGAACTGGCAAAGAAGTACAAACTCAAGACGGCGTGGGGTACCGACGTGCTGTTCTCCCGCGCGCTGGCGCAGCAACAGGGCGCCATTCTGGCCTCGCTTGTGCGCTGGTACACGCCGGCCGAAGCGTTGATCATGGCGACGTCAACAAATGCCGAACTGCTGGCGCTGTCCGGAAAACGCAATCCCTATCCGGGCAAGCTCGGCGTGGTGGAGCAAGGCGCGTTTGCCGACCTGCTGCTGGTCGACGGCAATCCGCTGGACAATATCAGCCTCGTCGCCGATCCCAAGAATTTCACGATCATCATGAAGGACGGCGTCATCTACAAAAACGCACTGGCGAAATAAAGACCAAGTAAGCATCAAAGCGAGGGCCGATTGAGTTCACATCGCGGATTGCTGTCCAGAATCCTCGGCTGGTTGATTGCTGGACTCTGGTTTCTTTGCCGCGTCGTGCTCATCGCGTGGGCTGCGCTTGCCATCTATTTTTCAAACCTGCCATGGACCGAGCTGCGCCTTGCACTGGCGGTTGCCTTTGCGGTGTTTGCGATCTGGGCCCTCTGGTTCTCGCGTCAGCGGCGCATGCCGGCGGTCTTCGGCGTGCTGTTTCTCGGCGTGGCCGCGTGGTGGATATCGATTCCGCCCTCACACGACCGCCCATGGCGGCCGGAAGTGGCAGTGATGCCGCGGGCATTCATCGACGGCGACCGCGTGCGTATCACCGGGGTGCGCAATTTCGACTACCGCAGCCGGAATGATTTCACGGAGCGCTGGGAGGAGCGCGAAGTGTGGCTGTCGCACCTGACCGCCCTCGATTTCTACGTGGCCTACTTCCACGAAGGGCCGGTCGGGCATACGTTCGTGAGCTTCATCTTCGACAATGCACCGCCGCTGAGTATCTCCATCGAGACGCGGCCGGAGGTCGGTGAGGGCTTTGCGCCCGTTGCGTCCCTGTTCAAGCAATTCGAGCTGATCTATGTGGTGGGCGAGGAGCGCGACCTCGTCGGCGTGCGCACCAACCATCGCGGCGAGCCCGTCTATCTCTATCGCCTCAACACCTCCGCCGACGATGCGCGCCGGCTGTTTATGATTTACCTGACGCGGATCAACGAACTCGCCGACCGGCCAGAGTTCTATCATCTGCTGACCAACAGCTGCACGATCAACATCGTGCGTTACGCGAATGCGGCCGGACGCGCCGGCCGGTTCGACATCCGTCATCTTTTGAACGGTCTGATCGACAGCTACCTCTACCACTCGGGCCGGGTGGATACGACGCTGCCGTTCGACGAACTGCGGCGGCGCTCCCTGATCAACGAGGCCGCCCGCGCCGCCGGTGACGCACTCGATTTCCCGAAGCGCATTCGCGCGGCCCTGCCGACGTTGTCTCGCTGACACGTCCACGGCTTTGCGAGCGCGCGGGATCACTGAGCCGCGGTTCAGATTGCAAATCAGACGCCGCCAAACTTGGACGGATCGTCGTAGGAAACCGGCTCGTCGTGGTCCCTGCGAAAACCACCCGGAGCGGTGTCGTCGCGGTAGACCCGTCCACCACGCGGAGTGACGTAGGCGGGCGCAACAGACTGACCGGAACGCGCGATGTCATGCCGCGATTTTGCGCGATGCGTTTTTGCGGCAGCGGTGGCGGACACACAGAGAGCGATCAAGAGACATAATGCCAGGCTGGTGCGCATTGCATTTTCTCCAGTCGGCTTGCCCCCGTCCTTACATGGTCCCCGCGCGTCTACGATGGGATGGTGACAACCACTTTCCCCTTGGCACGTCCGCTTTCGACGTAGCCGAGAGCGTCGGCAATCTGCGCAAATGGATACGTTTTGTCGACGATGATCTTCAGCTTTCCCTGTTCGATGAGTCCGGAAAGCAGCGAAAGATCGGCGCCGCTTGGATGCATGAACAGATAACGATAGTGCACGCGCGCACGCCGGGCCCGGGCCCGGATGCTGTAGCTCAACAGCCAGAAGATGGCGGCAAGAGTCCGGCGCCCGCCAAGATCCCTGATCGCGGTTTGCGGCTCGGGCAAAGCGGCGACGGAAACGATTGTCGCTCCCGGCTTCATGACCTTGAACATCTGGTCCAGAGTCTGGCCGCCGATCAGATCGAACCCCGCATCAAACCTTTCTTTGACGCTGGAGATGTCCTGTGACGTATAGTCGATGACCTCGTCACAGCCGAGCGAGCGCACGAGCGCTTCACCTCGCTTCGATGCTGTCGTTGTTACATTCGCGCCGAGCCATTTTGCGATCTGAATCGCAAAGGTGCCGACCCCTCCGGCCCCGCCCGAGATAAACACTTTCTGTCCCGGTTTGACGTGGAGTTCATCCCTCAGCGCCTGCAGAGCGGTCAGCCCCGCGAGGGGGACAGCCGCGGCGGATGTGAAATCCAAATTCCGGGGCATATGCGCGGCGTAATCCTCATCGACGCAAGCCTGCTCAGCAAATGCGCCGGCACTGTCCTTCGCAACCCGGGCAAACACACGATCGCCCACGCGGAACCGCGTGACCTGGCTGCCAACGGCAATCACTTCGCCCGCAAGTTCGTTGCCGAGCACGAGCGGAAGCCTTGAGCGCAGGATGACCCGCAGCATTCCTTGCCGGATCTTGAAATCCACCGGATTCAGGCCCGCAGCGCGCACCGCAATGAGAATATCGCGCGGCCCCGGCGTGGGCGCCGGGACATCCATCAACAGCGAGCCTTCAGGGCCGCCGTATTTTTTCAGAACATATGCGCGCATGTGTCTCCACCCTGAAAAGAATGTGCCATATCGCCGTTGGAACAGCGAGGCTCCATCATGGAAGGCCGATACAGGCCTTCGCCGAGGCTGCTTCCAGCCTCGGCGAATTTGTGATCACGCCGACTTCCGGCTTACTCCGCGGCTTGCGCCGTTTCCAGCGCGGGATAATCGACATAGCCCACGTTGCTGCCGCCATAGAACGTCGCGCGATTGTACGGATTGAGCGCGGCGCCAAGTTTCAGGCGGTGCGGCAGATCCGGGTTGGCGATGAAGTGCCGCCCGAAGGCAACGGCGTCGCCCTGACCGGCACGGATCGCCGCATCGGCGGACGGGCCGATGAAGCCGCCGGCGAGAATCAATGTGCCCGGCCAGAACGGACGAAGATCACTGATCGCAAGCGGTGCGCCGACTTCGCCGGCATCGGTGTTGCGGGATTCGATCAGATGCACATACGCGATGTTGAGCGTGGCAAGACGGGCCAGGACGTGGCTGTAGAGTCCGATCGGGTCCGCTTCGCCCGCATCGTTGACCACGCCGAAAGGCGACAACCGGACGCCGACGCGATCTGCGCCCCAGATCTCGACCAGCGCCGTCATCACTTCCATCAGCAGACGGGTACGATTTTCGACCGAACCGCCGTACGCATCTGTGCGCTGATTGGTCTTGCTGTGAAGAAACTGCTCGATCAGATAACCGTTGGCGCCGTGCAGTTCGACACCGTCGAAGCCGGCGGCCAGCGCGTTGCGCGCGCCTTCACGATAAGCCTCAATGATCGCCGGAATTTCTCCGGTGTCGAGCGCCCGCGGCGTCTCGAACGGCACCATCTCGAATGACGGCGTGAAGGCCTTGCCTGCCGGCGCAATCGCCGACGGCGCGACCGGCTGCACGCCGCCGGGCTGGAAGCTTGGATGGGAAATGCGGCCGGTGTGCCAGAGTTGCAGGAAGATGATGCCGCCCTTGGCGTGCACCGCGTCGGTGATCTTCTTCCATCCCGCGATCTGTTCGGCGGAATGGACACCCGGCGTTGCCGGATAGCCCTGCCCGTAAGGCGTGACCTGTGAGGCTTCGGCAATAATCAATCCGCCGGACGATGCACGCTGCGAATAGTACTCGACGGCAAGATCTGTCGGCGTATTGCCGGTCGAGCGCATGCGCGTGAGCGGCGCCATTACGACGCGATGCGCGAGTGTGTAGCGGCCAAGCTTGAGCGGGGCGAACAGGTGCGCGGAACTCATGGATTATCCCTCGGGGTTGAGAACGGGTAGAAGCCGCCTGGCATCCGCCGTTTTGGTTTAATTTTGAAACCGGATGACAACATGATGCAAATGGTTTAAGTTTGCAACCAGTATTTGGATTGGGCCGCCCGGCGGGCCGCAGACAAGGAATGCAGTGAAAGGCAAACGCACCAGCCTTGACGGCACAGCCTGCGCCATTGCGCGGTCGCTCGGCGTGATCGGCGACTGGTGGTCGCTCCTGATCATCCGCGATGCGCTGGCTGGAAAGCGGCGCTTCGGTGAGTTTCAGAAAAGCCTCGGGACGGCGAAAAACATCCTGTCTGCCCGGCTGCAAAAACTTGTCGAGCATGGAATCCTTGCCACCGCTCCGGCGTCGGACGGCACCGCCTACAAGGAATATGTCCTCACCCGGAAGGGAAAGAAGCTTTACGTCGTCCTGATTGCGCTGTGGCAATGGGGCGAGGAATTCTGCTTCGCGCCGGGCGAACTCACCCACGACATGGTCGACAAGGATACGCAGAAGCCGTTTCTCCCGCTCGAACTCAAGGCGCGGGATGGCCGCGTGATCGGACCGGCGGATATGCGGGCCTTGCCGCGCCCGGCTCCGAAGCAGCAGCGCAGGGCTTCATCAAGCTGAGTGACGGATGCGAAGGTCTACTGCTTCTGAAGTTTTGTGATCGTCTTCATTCCACCGGTGTCGATCACTGAATACGTGACCTTGTCACCTGCATGCACGGCATCCAGCGACGCGCGATCCTGCGCCTTGAACTCTTCCGCGGCGCCGCCGGTATTCGCTCCGACGGTCCCGCTTTGCTCCTGTTGAATCGCGATCGTGCCCTTGGTCCGGTCGATTTTCGTCACCAGTCCGGTGAGACCTTGCTGGGCCCAAGCTGCCGCGCTGATCGTGGCGAGGATCACCGTCCCGGCCACAGCGATGTTTGCGAGTTTCATGGCGGTCTCCGGTTTTGGGGTATGCCGGACAAACCCTGGTAGCCCGATTGGTTCCTCGGAAAGACAATGCACCTGCACTCGCCGTGGAGATTTCGGCGATGCGTTTCTGCGGCTTTCATCGCCGTGAACTGCGCCCGTTGAGAAGCGGGCGCCTCACTGGATAGCCTTGCCGTCCGGCGGCGCTATCCGCCCTGCTCGCGACCTAAGTCCGCGTCGGCCAGTGCCGCTCGCGGAACCAGGCGCGATAGTCCGACGACATCTTCGCGCGCTGCGCCTGCGGCGCATGCCGCTTGCACGTCGAAGCCTCATCGGTGTTGTCCCGCGCCGCCCACCGCAGTTCGGCGCAGTCGTTCGGATTGTAGGCCATCTCGAAATCCGTCATCCGGTCGAGGACGTCCTTCAACGACAGCGTCCATGGCGAACCGTCGCTGCGGGTATAGGTGATTTTTCGCGAGGCGAGTTCGGAGGCGAGCACGCCCTGCAACTCGCCTTTCACGGACTCGATGCTTTTGCCGGCCGGCACCGCGTAACGCGCCGCCCGCCGCGCGAAGCGATCCGGAAATCCGCGCACCACATCGATCGCAATCAGCAGACGGAAATCGCGAGCCGGCGTGGAGTAATCCTCCCAGGCTCCCGTGGTCTGGAAGATCGAGGGGCCGTTCGGCATCGCGATCTCGCCGGGTTTCTTCTCCTGATACTTTCGTCCGTTTTCCACCGAGGTGACGCGCGTCTTCACCTGCTCGTGAAGGCTTGCGATGGCGTCCGACATCGCCTTCACGGGATCGAGCGGATCGGGCGACATCACGTCATCCATGCGATCGTAAAAGTCCTCGACCTTCATCTGCGACGGATCGAGTGAGAAATCTCCGTAGTTCGGATTTTTGGCGATCTCGGCATTGGCCAGCCGCCGCAACGGGCCGTTCCTGTCGCGCACGATCGGCCGGAAGCGTTTGAAGCCCGAACTGCCAAGCGCAGGATCGTGGACGAACAGAAAATTGCCGCGCCAGAACCGCTTTCGGGTGATCGAGCCATCAGGCTCGGCGTCGACGGCGAGGAAGACGCCGGGCTTGCCATCAACCTCCGGCTCACGATGCACCAGCATCAGCACATGCCCGTAGGGGTCGGCGTAGACCGTACCCGGCCGCAGCGCGTGCTCCGTCAGCGCCACAGTGTAGAAGTCGGTATTGTCGTCGGCACCTGCCACACGCACCGCGCCGGTGTGAACGACGTCGCCGACATCCTTGAGATATTCGCCGAACGTCGCCGGGCGCTTCGGCGCCGGCGGCGTGACAGGCAGTGGCACCGGCATTTCGACGGGCTGTGCTCCGGCGAACAAACTCCGAGGCGTCGGCGCGGCCGGTGTCGCTGGCGCAGCCGATGCGCTGTCCGGTTCGGGCGGCGGCGGCGGACGCGTCACCTCGGGATGCTCGATATCGAACCACTGATAGCACTTGGGCGGCTTGCCGCCAGTGCCGCGCGAGCAGTTCGAATAGCCGAACGGCAGACCCATTTTGTAAGCGAAATAGGCGCGCAGGAAATAGACGAAGTCGGCGCAGTCGGGGCGAAGGCCAGAGCGCGCATTGTCCTCGCCGCGGCCGAGATGATTGAACAGGAAGTTGCGCGACCGGTCGTGCAGCACTTCATGCCACACCTTCCAGGACAGATCCTGGTCCGGCGGTGCGTCGAACAGTTTTTCGATCCAGGCAGCGAACAGTGTTTCCGTGGTGCTGTTCCAGCCGCCGCGCACCTGCCAGAAGCTCGCCGCGGTCACCGGCACAGGCGCAGGTTTCTTTGCGCTCACGGCGATGTCGCGCGTGATGGTGCGGCATTCCGCCGGGCCATCGTTCAGCGCCAACGTCGCGTGCCAGGTGCCCGCAGCCGGTGCGGCAATCTCGGCGAGCCAGAAGTACGGCGAGCCGCCGTGCCGGTCGGATGACTTCGCCGCCACGCGTCCATCAGGCGCGGTCAGCGAGAACACGCCCTTGAGCGGCTTCTCGGTGACGACCATGACCCGCAGCGGTGCGCCCGTCCAGGGCGCAAGCGGCGAAGGCAGAACCGTCAACTCGGCGGAGTCCTTGCAGATGCCGGCTGGCGCCTGGGCCTGCGATTCCATTGTCGAGAGGAGCAAGAAGAAACCGGCGATCAGCAACCATGCCGTCGCGGCAACAGCAAACCGACATGCGAGACGCATTGGAGTTGACCCCGCTGAACGCCCCCGTACTGCATTCCCCCGAGGGCGAATGAGAGGATACGAATAAGCGGGGCATGAGTCAGCCGATTTGTCGGCTATTTTGCGATGGTTCCCCCACGCTCTCGACCGATCGCGAGGGCGACATCGTCAGTCGGGCACGCCGGGTCCGACACTCAATCGGTCAACTGACCGATTCCATTTTCCCGCGCACCAGTTCCACTTCACTGATTGGCGCTGCCGCAGGCACGTCGTTCGTCTTGCGGCTCCATACGATCATGAGCGCGCAGACAACATAGAAGCAGGCGCCGAGGGCATATGTCCTGGCGATGCCGAATTCGATCGACAGGGCCATGCCCAGCACCGACGCAAACATCGATGTGATCCCGTTGGCGCTCCAGAAGAAAGGAAGCAGCTCGGAGTGACGCCGCCAGATGCTGAGTCCGAGCGGGAACATCATTCCCATGCAGAACGCCGGAGGCGCCAGCAGCAGCACCGACAGCAGAATGCGCGTCTCGGTTGCTTCGGATCGCGCCCACGTGGTGAGCCACGGGGTCAACAGCCCCGCGACGACGAGCGTTGTCAGCAGGGCAACAATCCGCACGGCAACCGACACCGGCCGGGGAGCCTGCGCGCCGACCGTGGCGCTGCCGATCCCGCCAAAGAGAAGAATCGTGAAGAGCACGACGCTCAGCCCGTAAACAGGATGTCCGAGGAAAACCATCAGCCGCTGCATCTGGGAGATTTCGATCAGCATGAAACCCATGCCGATCGCACAGAAGTACACCACCGGCGGCGCCAGTTCCGAAAACGGCATCTTCCGCGCGAGAGGGACGAGAGGGCCGACGACATAGTACGCGCAGGCGCACAGCGTCAGGACGATGAGCAGCAGCGTCGTGCGGATCGCGGCATTGTTGTTCGCGATAGCCGTCGCGGGTTTGGCGGCAAAATCGCCGAAGCGGGCTGTAAAGAAAAAGAACGGATTATCGTCCGTCGAAGGCGTGATGTTTTCCGGCAGCGACGCAAAGTAAGCGGCGTCGGCCGTGCCGGACATCAGCTTCGACGCAACGGCGTCGAACGTGACATCGGGACCCAGCAGGATCTTGAAGCCCTGCGCGGTAAGCCTCTCGCGCGCGCCCTGCCACTGCGCATCGGTCAGCGCATCTGGCCGGGTAATCACAGTGACGATGTTATCGACATTCAGCGCGATCACATGGCGCGACAGCTCGGCTGCGGGCACGCCTTTGCGCTGGAGCGCGCTCGATGCGATGGCCAGCAGGCGATAGAACTCGGCGCGGTGCGTGTTCGGATCGTACCATCGCGACACCGACAACATCCCGCCGGGATTCAAAGCCCGATAGAAATCATCCCATGCCTCAACGGTATAGAGGCGGTTTTCCGTGAGCGTCAGGCCGCCGGCAGCCGTCGCGGCCCAGGTGTCGATCAGCGAAATCTGGACGAGGTCGTATCGATCGGAAGAATGGTTGATGTAGCTGCGGGCTTCGGCGTTGACCAGCGACACACCTTGCAGGCGATCGAGATGGCCGGAGAAATCCGCGAATTTATCGGTCAGGACTTCAAATATCGCGGGATTGATCTCGATGCCGGAGATGCGCTTTGCGCCGAAATAGAGTCCGGACAGGATATCGCGGCCGCCGCCGACGCCAACGACAGCCACGCTGGCCTGCGGCTGCACCAGATAGGCGGCGTTGATGACATCGTCCTTGAGGTAGGACAGCTTGCTGATATCGCCGTCGAACCGGGTGATGACCGTGCCGGCGTCGGCATCGATATCCAGACGCTTCTGCTCAATCCTGGTTGTCTGCGTATGCGCAAAACCCCAGCCGAACGGAACGGATTCGCCAAGCTCAGTGACGCGCACCCGCGAGTAAGTGTTCCAGCGCTCAAACAGCGTGCCCATCTGCTCGACCCCCTTGGCCCAGACGACGCCAAGATGACCTTTGCCGGAAACGCTAAACCCGGTGTGCGCAGTCGCTGCGAGCGCGAGCATAAGTGCAACAGCGCCGCTCAGGCGCAGGGTACGCAGGTCGCCGCTGTTCCGCACTACCATCCAGCCCGCGCCGGCCGCGAAGGCGCCGATCCACAGTGTGGCGCTCACAGGATCGACAACGAGCAAGACGAAGATAACCCCGAGGCAACCCAGCGCCGCGCCCAACAGGTCGGCCGCATAAAGCCATCCCCCGCCATACGGCAAACGCGTCAGCAACAGCGTGATGCACACGCCGCTTTCGGTAAACGGAAGAACGAACGTCAGCGTCGCAATGGCCAGAACGACCGGCACATAGTCCACAGGCGTGATGAGCGGCAGGCACAGGAAGACGATCATGGTGCCGACGCCGGTGATGGCGAACCACGAGGCGTGGCGCGCGAATTCCACGCCAACCCGCTCGGGCGCATAGCGCTCCGGCTTGCCGTAGACCTCCATCGCTCCGCGCGTCAGCCCAAACATGGCTAATGAAATCGCAGCAAATGCGAAGTGATAGTACAGCATGACGCTGAAGAAGCGGGTGATCAGGATCTGGTAGGACAGGGTGGCAGAGGCCAATACGAAAATTGCGAAATAATAACGGCTCGGGATCCTGGAAATTGCTTGCAAGGCACTGCCCCTCAATAACGTTTTCAACCCATATGAACGGCAAACCCGCTCGCGATCAGGCTGAATGAAACCCCCTAACATCCCGCTAAATCTTCTTCTCCGTTTGTAACCGATCCGATCCATTTGATGATGAGCGAACCCGCGCGCGCGGATGCTTTCGCTGACATGTTCCCGCGGACGTCAAATGCACACTATATTCACCACAAATCCCCAGCTAGAATGATGCCCTTTCGTTGATGCCAGACTTTAAGGCTGTCCCTTGATCCGTCTTTACATTCGCGTTCTTGAATTGCTCGGCAAGGAATCCCGGCTCGGCTGGTTTCTCGCTGCTGCCAACCTGGCACTCGCTGTGGCGCAGTTCGCCGAACCGGTGCTGTTCGGCCGCATCATCGATGTGCTGTCCGGCAAGCCGAGTCCGGACACGCTGTTCGGCGCGATCACGTCACCATGGCCGCTGCTCGGCGCGTGGGTGGCATTCGGACTGTTTACGATCGTCTGCAGCGCGTTCGTCGCCTTGCAGGCGGATCGCCTCGCACACCGGCAGCGGCAGGCGGTTCTTACCGGATATTTCGAACACATCATGCAACTGCCGCTTACCTTCCACACCGGCACGCATTCCGGCCGTCTGATGAAGGTGATGCTTCAGGGCACCGACGCGTTGTGGCGGCTGTGGCTGAGTTTCTTCCGCGAGCATTTCGCGTCGATCGTCTCGCTGGTCGTGCTGCTGCCGCTGTCGCTGTACATCAACTGGCGGCTTGCGATCCTGCTGTTCGTCCTGTGCGTCGTTTTCACCATCCTGACCACGCTCGTGGTGCGCAAAACCTACGGCCTGCAGATGGAGGTCGAGGAGCATTACGGCGATCTCGCTGCTCGTGCCTCGGACGCCCTCGGCAACGTGGCGCTGGTGCAGAGCTTCGTGCGCGTCGAAGCCGAGGTGCAGGGCCTGCGCGGCGTCGCCGACAAGCTGCTGTCGGCGCAATTGCCCGTGTTGTCATGGTGGGCGCTGGTGGCGGTGATGACCCGCGCATCCACCACGATCACGATTCTGGCGATCTTCGTGGTCGGCATCATTCTGAACAGTCAGGGACAGGCCAGCGTCGGCGAAATCGTGATGTTCGTGAGTTTCGCCACCATGCTGATCCAGAAGCTCGAACAGGTCGTCAGCTTCATCAACAATGTCTTCATGGAAGCGCCCCGGCTGCGCGAGTTCTTCGACGTGCTCGACGCGGTGCCGGCAGTGCGCGACCGGCCCGACGCCATCGATCCCGGCCGCCTCACCGGCCTCGTGGAATTCAACGACGTCTCGTTCTCCTATGACGGCAAGCGTCCCGCCGTCGAGGACGTCTCGTTCACCGCGCTGCCGGGACAGACCTTCGCGCTGGTCGGCGAAACCGGCGCCGGCAAATCCACCGCGATTGCACTCCTGCATCGCGCGTTCGATCCGCAGTCGGGCGTCATCAAGGTCGACGGCATGGACATTCGCGGCATGACGCTCGCGGCGCTGCGCCGGAATATCGGCGTGGTGTTCCAGGAAGCGCTGCTGTTCAACCGCTCGATCGCCGAGAATCTGCGGGTCGGCAAGCCCGACGCGACTGATGAGGAACTGCGCGCAGCGGCCGAGGGCGCGCAGGCGCTCGACTTCATCGAACGCAGCGACCTGAAATTCGAAACCAATGCCGGTGAGCGCGGCCGCATGCTCTCCGGCGGTGAACGTCAGCGCCTCTCGATCGCCCGCGCGCTGCTGAAAAATCCGCCAATCCTGATCCTGGACGAGGCGACCAGCGCCCTCGATGCGGTCACCGAAGCTAAGGTCAACGCCGCTCTCGATACCGTCATGCAGGGCCGGACCACATTCGTGATCGCCCACCGGCTCTCGACCATCCGCAATGCGACGCGGATTCTGGTGTTCGACAAGGGCAGGGTGATCGAAAGCGGAACGTTCGATGAACTGGTGGCCAGCGGCGGTTATTTCGCCAGGCTCGCAAGGGCGCAGTTCATGGTTCAGGAAGGTGCTCACCCGGAACCGGCGGTGCGACCGACCGCAGTTTCGCGGACATAAAGTTGTGGTGCATCACCGGTCTTGTCCCGGTGATCCCGATAAATTGAGCACAGTGCCCCGTCCGCCGGGACGGCCGGAACAAGTCCGGCCATGACAGAACCAAGTCCGGCCATGACAGAACAACGTGTGGGCATTGTCGAATTTTGGCCCATTTCATGCTTGATTGAGCCTCAAAGCCCCTGTTCGGACGGGTGCGCTACGGTATAAGTATTGTGCGCATCTGATTTGGCGATTTCGATTGCTCTCAACCCGCATGCAACACGCCGAGGAGACCATGGTTTCATTCGCCGCAGGCGTGCTCTTGAACATCGGAATCCGGTAGTGGCGTTGCTCCCTGCCCTGTTCCGGCTGCTCCCGCTGCGAGCGTCTGCGCTCGTTGCAGCGATGCTGATCGTGGTCATCGCGCCGCGCATCGCGCAGGCCGAAGCGCTGCTGCTCATCGAGGCCGACACCGGCAAGGTGCTTCAGGCAGAGAACGCGACCTATCCGTGGTATCCCGCATCCGTCACCAAGATCATGACGGCCTATGTCGCGCTCAAGGCGGTCAAGGACGGCCGCATGACGCTCGACACGCTGCTGACCGTGTCACCGACGGCGGCTGCGCAAGCGCCCTCGAAAATGGGCTTCCGGCCCGGCACGCAGGTCACGCTCGATAACGCGCTCAAGATGATGATGGTGAAGTCGGCCAACGACATTGCCGTTGTCATCGCCGAAGGCGTCGGCGGATCGATCGACGGCTTCTCCGCCGAAATGAACAAGACCGCGCAGCGGCTCGGCATGACGCAGACAAGCTACGTCAATCCGAACGGCCTTCCGGCGGAAGGACAGATCACTTCGGCCCGCGACCTCGGCATTCTGGCGCGCGCGATCATCCGCGATCTGCCCGAGTACGAATATTTCATGCACATTCCGGCCATCAAGTTCGGCCGCCGCGTGACCGCGAATTTCAACAAGCTGATCGGCCGTTATCCCGGCGCCGACGGCATGAAGACCGGCTTCATCTGCGCCTCGGGCTTCAACCTTGTCGCCACCGCGACACGCAACAACAGGCGGCTGATCGCCGTCGTGCTCGGCGCACAGTCATCCGCGCAGCGTGCGGCGAAAGCAGCGCAACTGCTCGAACGCGGCTTCGGCGGCAACAAGCTGTCGTGGCTGAAGCCCTCGCTCGGCACCGTCGATGCGCTGGCGCCGATCGACGCATCGCCACCGAACCTGCGCGACGAGATGTGCGGACCGAAGCGCAAGCGGCCGGGCGCCGAGAACGAAGAAGACGATCCGGATATCGTGGCTGACAACAACAGCAGCAATAATGAAGCCGGCGTGTCGATGTTCACGGCCGGGCTTCAGCCGCCGACCATGAAGGTGTCTGACCTGCTGGCGATGCCGGCTGCCGCCGCAACACCGGTCATCGTCTATACCGGCCCGGCCCGGACCGGCGCGGCCATTCTGGAAGCCGATGCCGCCGAGGCCGCCAACCAGGCAGCGTCCGTGGGGAAGCGGAAGAAGGGCGCCAAGGCGGCAAAGCTCGCCGCCAAACCGGATGCCGAGGCCGCCAGGAAGGACGCAAAACCCGCCGCGAAGCCTGACGCCAAACCGGCGGCAGCGGCCCCAAAGCCGAAGGCTGCCGCAGTGACGCCTGCCGGCGCGCCGAAATCCGACAAGAAGCCGGATGCGTCCGCCAAACCTGCTGCGGCCAAACCTGCAACTGCCAAGCCCGCCGCCAACTCGGCAGCCAAACCTGCCGCCGCTCCCGCCGCCAAGCCGGCGGCCAAGCCCGCCGCCCAGCAAAAGCCCGACACCGCGCCTCGCGGCTAACTCGCTCATCCGGCTAGGATTGTGCCTTGCGAAATCCGCATGCGTGAGCGGCCGGAGGCCCGCGTTTAGAGCCTCTCAAGTGCGTCGTTACCACGCACAGGCTTGCTATGGCCTGCGGCTTCGCTCAATACTTATTTCAATACTTGAGAACATAGCCCGAGCACCCCGCCACAAGACGGGGGCCATCAGGAAACATCTGAGGGGAGTCATCATGGAACGTATCTGGCTCAAGCAATATCCGGCCGGCGTACCCGCCGACATCGACGTCAACCAGTATCCGTCGCTGGTTGAACTGCTGGAAGAGAGCTTCAAGAAGTTCGCCGACCGCAAGTCCTTCATCTGCATGGACAAGTCGATCACCTATCGCGACCTCGACGAAATGTCGGCGGCGATGGGCGCCTATCTGCAAAGCAGGGGCCTGAAAAAGGGTGCGCGCGTCGCCATCATGATGCCGAACGTGCTGCAGAACCCGGTCGCATCGGCGGCCATCCTGCGCGCCGGCTTCACCGTGGTGAACGTCAATCCGCTCTACACGCCGCGCGAACTCGAGCATCAGCTCAAGGACTCCGGCGCCGAAGCGATCCTGCTGCTGGAAAATTTCGCCACCACACTGGAGAAGGTGCTGCCGAACACCAGCGTCAAGCATGTCATCATCGGCTCGATGGGCGACCTGCTCGGCTTCAAGGGCGTGATCGTCAACTTCGTCGTGCGCAACGTGAAGAAGATGGTCCCGGCCTATTCGATCCCGAGCGCAGTGTCGTTCAACGATGCGCTCGCCGCCGGCCGCAAGCTGAAGCTGGCCAAGCCGGCGCTGACCGGCGACGATGTCGCGTTCCTGCAATACACCGGCGGCACCACCGGCGTGTCCAAGGGCGCGACGCTGCTCCACCGCAACATTCTCGCCAACGTGCTGCAGAACGATGCATGGCTGCAACCTGCATTGAAGAAGCCGCCGCATGTCGATCAGCTCTTCATCGTCTGTGCGCTGCCGCTCTATCACATCTTCGCGCTGACCGCGTGCTTCCTGCTCGCGGTGCGCGCCGGCGGCGTGAACCTCCTGATCCCGAACCCGCGCGACATGGCGGGCTTCGTCAAGGAACTGTCGAAGTATCAGGTCAACAGCTTCCCGGCGGTGAACACGCTCTACAACGGCCTGCTCAATACGCCCGGCTTCGACAAGCTCGACTTCTCCAAGCTGAAGAGCTGCTTCGGCGGCGGCATGGCGGTGCAGAAGCCGGTGGCCGACAGGTGGACGCAGGTGACCGGCGTGGCGCTGTCCGAAGGCTACGGCCTGTCTGAAACCTCGCCGACGCTGACATGTAATCCGGCGGACACCGACAAGTTCTCCGGCTCGATCGGCATCCCGGTGCCCTCGACCTGGCTGTCGATCCGCGACGACGACGGCAACGAAGTGCCGCTCGGCCAGCCCGGCGAAATCTGCGCCAAGGGTCCGCAGGTGATGGCGGGTTACTGGAACCGGCCGGAAGAAACCGCGAAGGTGATGACCGCCGACGGCTACTTCCGCACCGGCGATATCGGCATCATGTCGCCGGACGGCTACACCAAGATCGTGGACCGCAAGAAGGACATGATCCTGGTCTCGGGCTTCAACGTCTATCCGAACGAAGTCGAGGAAGTGATCGCCAGCCATCCGGGCGTGCTCGAATGCGCGGTGATCGGCGTTCCCGACGCGAAGTCGACCGAAGCTGTGAAGGCCTTCGTGGTGAAGAAGGACCCCAACCTCACCGCCCAGGACGTCATCAAGTTCGCAGCGACCGAACTCACCGGCTACAAGGTGCCCAAGCACGTCGAGTTCAGGACGGAATTGCCGAAGACAAATGTCGGCAAGATCCTGCGCCGCGAACTGCGCGACGAGAAGCCCAAGGCCGCCGCCGCTGCGGCGAGCTGAGGCGGCGATGATCCTTCACCTCTCCCCGCCTGCGGGGAGAGGTCGGATCGTGAAACGATCCGGGTGAGGGGCAGCCCGCATGCGCGGACCGGATCACAAAGCCACCGGTATCGCTCGCAAATTGCGAGGCCTGCAAACAGACGCCGAAACAAAACTATGGCGTCACTTGCGGAACCGGCAGATCTCCGGCGCCAAGTTCGTTCGTCAGGAGCCCGTCGATCGGTACGTTTGCGATTTCGTCTGCCGCGAACTGAAATTAATCGTAGAAGCGGACGGCGGCCAGCACCTCGAATCCGGCACAGACGCGGTACGAGATCGTAATCTTTCTGAAATCGGCTATCGCGTGTTGCGGTTCTGAAACAACGACATTCTTCAAAACATTGAAGGTGTCGTGCAGACGATCGAATCCGCTATTCAAGATGCCCCTCACCCCAACTCTCTCCCCGCAAGCGGGGAGAGGGAGTAAACGAGAACGATGACCGATATTCTTCCTTCCCCCTCCGACGTCCTCACGTTCTGGCGCGACGCCGGATACGATCGCTGGTACGGCAAGGACGACGCGTTCGACCAGCAAATCCGCGACCGTTTCATGGGCGTCTGGGAAGCGGCCTGCGACGGCAAGCTGGACGCGTGGCAGGACTCCGACGACGGCGCGCTGGCGCTTGTGATCGTGCTCGACCAGTTTCCCCGCAACATGTTCCGCGATGATCCGCGCGCATTCTTAACCGACCCGCTCGCCCGCGCAGTTGCCGCACGCGCCATCGCGGAAGGCCGTGACTTGCGCACCGAGAAAGCCCTGCGTGCTTTTATCTATCTGCCGTTCGAGCATTCCGAGAACATGGCCGATCAGGAGCGCAGCATCACCCTGTTCGCGCCGGTCGGTGAGGACAGCCTGAAATGGGCGGTGCTGCACGCCGACATCATCCGCAAGTTCGGCCGCTTCCCTCATCGCAATGCCGTACTGGGACGAGCCACGACGCCGGAGGAAGCGGTATTTCTGGCTGAGGGTGGATTCAAGGGGTAGGACCAGCCTTGCGCAAATCGACTCCCAATTGTCATGGCCGGGCCTGTCCCGGCCATCTCGATGACCGAAGCGCCGTGCTCACCTGATCGAGATCACCGGGACAAGCCCGGTGATGACAGCTTGGAGTATCATCTCGCTTCTCCATCCTCGCGGGGCGAGGTCACAACCACCAAATCTTAACGAATCCTTGCTAAGGCGCATTCTGCCGCCGCGTGGCGGAAGAGGATGGAATGCCGTGGCGGTGGTGGAAGCTGAAAACGCATCGGAAGCAAGGCCTGCAGGCCTGATCGCGCGGCTGCGCGATGTGCTCACCGGCACCTCCGAAGCCTCACTGACCAAGCGGCTCGCGGGCACCGTGTTCCTCATTCGCGTGCTGAGCGCGGGCCTCGCCTATTTCTCCCAGGTGCTGCTGGCGCGCTGGATGGGCGGCTCCGACTACGGCATCTATGTCTATGTCTGGACCTGGGTGCTGCTGCTGGGCAGCGTGCTGGACTTCGGCATCGCCGTGTCCGCACAAAAAATCATTCCCGAATATCGTGCCGGCGGACAGCTTTCGTTGCTGCGCGGCTTTCTGTCGGGCAGCCGCTGGATGACGCTGGCCGCGTCGACCACCGTCGCGCTGCTGCTCGCGGGTCTGGTGACAATCCTGTCGCCGTCGATCGATGCGAAGACCGTGCTCCCGCTTTACATCGGCTGTCTCGTCCTGCCCGCGTTCGTCGTCGCCAACACCCAGGACGGCCTCGCGCGTTCCCATGACTGGATGCGCCTGGGTCTGATGCCGCAGTTTATCATACGGCAGACGCTGATTATCGGATTCACCGCAGGCGCGGTGGCGCTCGGCATGAATCTCGGCGCGACCGATGCGATGATCGCCAGCGCAGCCGCGGTGTGGATCGCCATGATCGGCCAGTTGATCGTTCTCAATCGCCGCCTCAAGGCCAGCGTCGAACCCGGACCGAAGACCTACGATGTGCAGAGCTGGCTGAAGGTGTCGCTGCCGATCATGATGGTCGAGGGCTTCTACCTGCTGCTGTCGTACACCGACGTGCTGGTGCTGCAGCAGTTCCGGTCATCGGAAGAAGTCGGCGTCTACTTCGCCGTGGTGAAGACGCTCGCGCTGGTGTCCTTCATTCACTATGCGATGTCGGCGACGACCGCTCACCGTTTCAGCGAATATCACGCCTCCGGCGACAAGGAGCGCCTGTCGGCCTATATCGCGCACGCGATCAAGTGGACGTTCTGGCCTTCGGTCGCGGCGACCGCCGTGCTGCTGGCGCTGGGGAAGCCGCTGCTCTGGCTGTTCGGGCCGCAGTTCACCGCCGGTTATGGCATCATGTTCGTCGCCGCGATCGGCCTGATCGTGCGCTCCGCCATCGGCCCGGTGGAACGGCTGCTCAACATGCTCGGTCACCAGAACATGTGCGCGCTGGCCTACGCGCTGGCGTTCCTGGTCAACCTCGTGCTGTGCGTGCTGCTGGTGCCGCGCTTCGGCGGTTACGGCGCCGCCGCCGCAACCTCCATCGCGCTGGTGTTCGAGACGGTCCTGCTGTTCTGGATCACCCGCACGCGGCTGGGCTTCCACGTTTTCGCGTTCGGGAAGAGAGCGCTCTCAACATAACCGTCATTCCGGGACGCGCTCTTCGCGCGGGCCCGGAATCTCGATCAGTCTGACATCAGAACTTATAGCATCTGGATTCCGGGCTCGCTCGCTATGCTCGCGCCCCGGAATGACGGCGATAATTACGCCGCCGTCCAGCCGCCGTCGATGGACAGGTTCGCGCCGGTGATCTGTGCCGCGTCGTCGCCGCAGAGGAACAGCGCCAGCGCTGCGACCTGCTCGACAGTGACGAATTCCTTTGTCGGCTGCGCATCGAGCATCACGTCGTTGATGACCTGCTCCTTGGTCATGCCCCGCGCCTTCATGGTGTCGGGAATCTGTTTCTCCACCAGCGGCGTCCAGACATAGCCCGGCGAGATGCAGTTCGCGGTAATCTTGTGGGTCGCAAGCTCCAGCGCCACGGCCTTGGTCAGGCCCGCGATGCCGTGCTTGGCCGACACGTAAGCCGACTTGAACGGCGACGCGACCAGCGAATGCGCAGAAGCCGTGTTGATGATGCGGCCCCAGCCGCGCTTCTTCATGCCGGGCACCGCGGCGCGAATGCTGTGAAACGCCGACGACAGGTTGATCGCGATGATCATGTTCCACTTGTCGATCGGGAATTCCTCGATCGGCGAGACGAACTGGACGCCAGCATTGTTCACGAGGATGTCGACCGAACCGTAGGTCTTCTCACCGAGCGCAATCATCTCGGCGATTTCCTCGGGCTTGGTCATGTCGGCGGGCGAATGCACCGCCTTGACGCCGAAATCCTTCTCGATGGCCGAACGCTCTTTCTCGATGTCGGCCGGCGCGCCGAAGCCGTTGATCACGATATTCGCGCCCGCGCCCGCGAAGGCCCGCGCATAGGCGAGACCAATGCCGCTGGTCGAACCCGTCACCACTGCCGTCTTGCCGGAAAGAGTACCCATTCTTCGCTCCTGTTTACTTCTTGATATACTGCAACCCGCTTTCGCACAGGTCATACATCACCATGGTTTCGTCGGATTGCGGCCGCTCCAGCCACTCCGGATGGTTCATCGAAGCGTAGACATCGCGCTCACCCGCTGCCCAGTGCTCGACCATCCCGATCCGCGAGAAATCGTAATCCTTCGACGAGGCTTCATGGGTCTTGCTGCGATAGATCAGGTGAACCACCGTGATGGTGTTTTCTTTCGCTGCTTCGTTGAGCTGCGCAACCAACGGATCGCCCTTGAAGCTCTCCGGCAACTTGGCGATCAGTTCACGCACCGCCTTCTTGGCGTCGTGAATCCTTTTGGCCTTGTCGGTGTTCAAGCGGGTGCGGCTGGAATAGCGGATGTCTTTTTCGCGCTCGGCCGCATCGATCAAGCCCTGCGGTAGCGGCCCGCGCGCGCTGAACAGATCGACCTGGAAGATCAGGAGATCCGTTTTGGTTTCAGCATCGAGCACATAGTCCAGCGGCGTGTTGGATGCGACGCCGCCGTCCCAGTAATGCTCGCCCTCGATCTCGATGGAGGGAAAGCCGGGCGGCAGCGCGCCGGAGGCCATGATGTGCTCCGGCCCGATTTTCTTGCCCAGCTTCTTGAACTCGACATTGTCGAAATAACGGAAGTTGCCGCTGGTGACGCTGACCGCGCCCACGCTGAGCCTTGTTTTCAGATCGTTGATGCGGTCGAAATCCACCAGCCGCTCCAGCGTCGCGCGTAGCGGTGTGGTGTCGTAATAGCTCTGCGATTGCGGGCTGCCCGGCGGCCAGACCGGGGCCGGCGGAAAGCGCGGCGTGAAAAAGCCCGGCACGCCGAATGTCGCGATCAGCGCGGCGCTGGTCTCGTTGAAGACCGAGCGCGCCTGGTCACTCTGCACCAGCGGAGCCCATGGCATCGGCGAACCCGACGACACCATTTCCCAGAACTCCTTGAGCTTGCCGACCCGCTTGTCGCGGTCATTCCCGGCGATGATCGCAGCATTGATCGCACCGATCGAAATGCCTGCAACCCACTTGGGCTCGAAATCATGATGGCAGAGCGCCTGATAGGCGCCGGCCTGATAGGAGCCGAGCGCACCACCACCTTGCAGCACCAGCACGCGCTCCGCCTCTGCGGGGATCGATACGGCGGTCTCTCTATGGGGGGAAAGCTGATCCATGGCCATCACTCACCTAGCGTCCCGTATCCGAGGTTCGTTTCGGTATGCATCACTCTCCGAGCGAACCCCGGATATGTTGCAGCACGGTGGCCCCAGTTCGCAGCCGCGTCAATTGGCGAAAATTGCGGTTATGTCACAGAAGGTTTATCTGGAATCCGGCGCAGCCAGGATCAGGGTCCAGAACACCTTGTATTTGGTATTCGGAACGTAGGTCGCCGCGATGCCCATTTTTGTGACACCGCTGGCCAGCATGTTGGCCTTGTGCGGCGGCGAGTCCCGCCAGCCAGAGAAGGCTTCCGCGAGGGTGTGATAGCCCGCCGAGACGTTCTCGACCGCCTTGGTGGCGTCGAAACCGGAAGCCTTGATGCGCTTGTCCAGCGGACCGGCGACATTGTGGTCGAGCTTGTTGCGGCTGCCCATGGCCTGGGACTGGGCTTCCGCCGCCTTCATCAGCAGGGGATCGACCTGGACCGCGCCGAGGCCGTTGTTCTGCCGATAGCCGGAGATCATCGAGGCCGCGACATTCGGGTCGAGCTTCGCGCCGGCACTGGCCATGCTGAGATAGAACGCCGGCTGCTCGGTGGACGGTTCGCCGCCCGTTCCGCAGCCGCTCAGGATCGTCAGCGCCAGAATGGCCCCCGCCACGCGTATCATATGCTTCCCCAACCAATGGTCGGCATTTGTTGCACACCAACCGTGGCTGAAAGGTGAACGCGGCGTTGATTAGGGGGAACCTTGTTGATTAGGGGGAACCTTCCATTCCGGCGACAGTCCCAACCGTCATTGCGAGCGAAGCGAAGCAATCCATTCTTGGGAAAGCTGGATTGCTTCGTCGCTTGCGCTCCTCGCAATGACGGAAAAGAGCGATCAGGACGCGGCCGGGAACAGCCGGTAGCGCCGAGGCTGAAGGCTGACCACGTCGCCGGGCTTGAGATCGCGGTCGCGCGGCGCATCGATCTCGATCAGGGTCTCGGTCGCGCCGTTGTGCAGCACCACGTCGGCGCGCTGGGTCGGGCCGAATGCCCGCACATGCTTGACGTCGCCCTCGAAGATGCCGCTGCCGTTCGGTACGATCGAGACGTCATGGCGACGGATGAACAGGTTCGACGGACCCGACGCGGCGTCGCGCGGCTCGAGGTTCAGAATCTTGTCGCCGAGCCGGACCTTGCCGTCGGCCACCTGCACCGGCAGCACGATGGATTCGCCGATGAAGCCGTGAACGAAGGCGGTGGCCGGATTGTCGTAAACGTCGCCGGGCGTGCCGATCTGTTCAATCTTGCCCTTGTCCATCACCACCACGCGGTTGGCGACTTCGAGCGCCTCTTCCTGATCGTGGGTGACGAAAATCGAGGTGACGTGAATCTCGTCGTGAAGCTGGCGCAGCCAACGGCGCAGCTCCTTGCGCACCTTGGCGTCCAGCGCGCCGAACGGTTCGTCCAGCAGCAGGATGCGCGGCTCGATGGCGAGCGCACGCGCCAGCGCGATGCGCTGCCGCTGACCGCCGGACAACTGGCTCGGATAGCGGTCCGCCAGCCAGTCGAGCTGCACCAGATCGAGCAGCTCCTTCACGCGTTTCCTGATGTGCGCCTCGTCCTTGCGGATCGATCGCGGCTGCACGCGAAGACCGAACGCGACGTTCTCGAACACGCTCATGTGGCGGAACAGCGCGTAGTGCTGGAACACGAACCCGACGTGGCGCTCGCCGGCGCCGCGGGACAGCGCATCCTCGCCGTCGAAGATCACCGAGCCTTCATCCGGCCAGTCGAGGCCCGCGATGATCCGCAGCAGCGAGGTCTTGCCCGAGCCCGACGGCCCGAGCAGCGCCACCAGCTCGCCGGTCGCGACCTTGAGATCGACATGATCGAGCGCGGCAAAGGTACCGAACTTCTTCACGATGTTACGGACTTCAATCGTCACTTGCGGTTTGTCCTTCTTCGAGATGGCTTTCGAGGACCGTTTTCACGATCAGCGTGACGAGCGCCAGGAATGCGAGCAGCGAGGCGATCGCGAACGAAGCCACAAACTGGTACTCATTGTACAGGATTTCGACGAGCAGCGGCATGGTGTTGGTCTCGCCGCGGATATGGCCCGAGACCACCGAAACCGCGCCGAATTCGCCCATGGCGCGGGCGTTACAGAGCAAAACGCCGTAGAGGATGCCCCATTTGATGTTGGGGATGGTGACGCGCAGGAAGGTGCGCAGGCCGGACGCGCCGAGCGAAATCGCCGCCTCCTCCTCCTGGGTGCCCTGCTCCTGCATCAGCGGGATCAGTTCGCGCGCCACGAACGGAAACGTCACGAAGGTTGTCGCCAGCGCAATGCCGGGCACCGCGAACAGGATCTGGACGCCATGCTCCATCAGCCAGGTGCCGAAATAGCCCTGCGCGCCGAACAGCAGCACGAACACCAGACCCGAGATCACCGGACTGACGGAGAACGGAAGATCGATCAGGGTAACCAGGAACACCTTGCCGGGAAATTCGAACTTCGCGATCGCCCACGCCGCGATCACGCCGAACACGAGGTTCAGTCCCACCGAGATGACCGCGACGGTCAGCGTCAGCCTGATGGCGGACAATGCCTCGGGATCGGAGAGCGCGGCGAGATAGGCGCCGATGCCTTTCGAGAACGCTTCGGTGAACACCACCACCAGCGGCAGCACAACGAAGATCGTCAGGAAGCCGACGGCAATGGTGATGAGAAACCAGCGCACAAATGCGGGCTCGGTTCTGACCTGATACGCGGGCGCGATGCGTTGTTTGGTGGCCATGACGCCGCTCAGACCGAAACCGCGACGCCGCGCGTTTGCGCCCAGCGTTGAATGCGGTTGATGGTGAAGATAATCAGGAACGAGACGACCAGCATAATGACAGCAATCGCCGTCGCATCCGCGTAACGAAACTCCGACAGCCGGATCACGATCAGGAGCGGCGCGATTTCCGAGACGTTCGGCAGGTTGCCGGCGATGAAGATGACAGAGCCGTACTCGCCGACGGCCCGCGCGAACGCCAGCGCGAAGCCGGTGAGGATCGCCGGCGTCAGGCTTGGCAGGATCACGCGCCGGATAATGTCCCAGCGCGACGCGCCAAGACTTGCGGCGGCTTCCTCGACCTCGACTTCAAGATCGAGCAGCACCGGCTGGACCGTGCGCACCACAAACGGAAATCCGATAAAGATCATCGCGACGAAAATGCCGATCGGCGTGAAGGCGACTTTAATGCCCCACTCCGCCAGCGGCGCGCCGAGCCAGCCCTTCTGCGCGAACAGCGCCGTCAGCGCCACGCCCGCAACGGCGGTCGGCAGCGCGAACGGAACGTCGACAATGGCGTCGAAGATGCGGCGGCCGGGAAACCGGTAATGCACCAGCACCCAGACGATCACCATGCCCATCACCAGATTGACGATGGCGGCGAGGAACGCGAGGCCGAACGAAATCTTCAGCGCGTTGAGGGTGCGGCGGGCGGTGAGAATGTCCCAGAACTGGAACAGGCTCAATTCCGAGGTCTTCAGGAAGAGGCCCGCGAGCGGAATCAGCACAATGATCGACAGCCACGTCAGCGTCAGCCCCATGGTAAGGCCAAAACCCGGCAATGCCCGTCGTCGTCCTGCTCCTCCGCTCACGATGCCCCCATCACTCCGCGATCAGATCAGTTCTTGTAGATCTGATCGAAAACACCGCCTTCACCGAAGTGCTCCTTTTGCGCCTTGGTCCAGCCGCCGAACACGTCGTCGATGTTGAAAAGGTCAACCTTTGCAAAGGCGTCCGCGTATTTCTCGCCGACCGCTGCGTCGCGCGGGCGATAGAAATTCCGCGCCGCAATTTCCTGGCCTTCCTTGGTGTACCAGTATTTCAGATAGGCTTCAGCAGCAGCGCGGGTGCCCTTCTTGTCGGCGACGGTGTCGACCACCGCAATCGGCGGCTCGGCCAGGATCGACAGCGGCGGCGCCACGATCTCGAACTTGTCCTTGCCGAATTCCTTCACCGCGAGGAACGCCTCGTTCTCCCAGGCCAGCAGCACATCGCCGACGCCGCGCTCGACAAACGTCACCGTCGAACCGCGTGCACCGGTATCGAGCACCGGCACGTTCTTGAAGATATCGCCGACGAACTTCTTCGCCTTGTCCTCAGAGCCGTACTTCTTCAGCGCGTAGCCCCAGGCCGCGAGATAATTCCAGCGCGCGCCACCGGAGGTCTTCGGGTTCGGCGTGATAACCTGCACGCCGCTCTTGATCAGATCGTCCCAGTCCTTGATGCCCTTCGGATTACCCTTGCGCACGAGGAACACGATGGTCGAGGTGTACGGCGACGAATTCTGCGGCAGGCTCTTCTGCCAGTCCTTCTTCAGCAGCCCCTTGCCCGCGATCGCATCGATGTCATAGGCGAGCGCCAGCGTCACCACATCGGCCTGCAAGCCGTCGATCACCGAACGCGCCTGCGATCCCGAGCCGCCATGCGATTGCTTGATCTCGATGCTCTTGCCGGTGTCCTTCTGATACGCGGCAGCGAACGCCTTGTTGAAATCACCATAGAGCTCGCGCGTGGGATCGTACGACACGTTGAGGAGCGACACATCCGCGGCAAGCGCCGAGCCTGCCCAGACCAGACTTCCGATCACGAGAAAACGGCTAATCACTGAATTGGGGCGAACCATTTCAAACTCCATTCGAACTGACGACATCATCGCCATCAGGGAAGGCGTGAAATTCTGGAACTCGCGTGGTTATGTCAACGAAACCGGATTTCATTGTTAGCAGGATTGCAGGACAAACGTTCCAGGAAATACCGATTTTCAAGAAGGCAAAATTTTACGAAGTTTTGGTGACGTGAATCCCGCACTCCGTCTTGCCGCGGTCGCGCCAGCGGCCCGCGCGCGGATCCTCGCCGGGAAGCGTGCGGCTGGTGCAAGGCATACACCCGATCGAGGTGAAGCCGGATGCGACCAAAGGATGCGGCGGCAGATTCATCGTTGCATACAGCGCCTTGAGTTCCTCCAGCGTCGCGTTCGCCAGCGGATTGAATTTCAGTCGCGCACCGTCGGCTTCGACGACCGGAATGGCGGCGCGGTCGCCGCCCTGGAAACGCTTGCGGCCATTGATCCAGCCATCGAACGACGACAGCGCACGCGCAAGCGGCTCGACCTTGCGGATGAAACAGCATTGATCGGGATTGGAGAACCACAGGTCGCGGTCCTTGTCCTCGCGCTCCAGTGTATCGTTCAGCGGATGAATGGTGCGGACATCGGTCAATCCGAGCAGCTTCGTCAGCGTATCGCGATAGGCCAGCGTTTCCTCGAACAGCCAACCGGTGTCGAGAAACACCACCGGGATCGCCGGATCGACATCCGCCGCAATCTTCAGCAGCGCTGCGGACTCGGTGCCGAACGACGACACCACGGCGAGCTTGTCGCGCCCGACAGCCTTGATGGCAGCCGCGATGATCTCTCCCGGCGACGCCTTGGCGAGCGCGCGGTCGAGTTCGGCCGCTTCGGCAACGATCAGCGATGACGACGGTGTCTCGGGAGACTGCGACAGGAATGAGGGTGCAGCAGTGGTCATGAACGCACTCCTTCCGGCAGATGCATCAGCCGGCGGTGAAACGCCGTGACGCGGCCGTCGCCGGTCGGCTGATAGAACACCGAATAACGCTTCGCGACGACGGCGAAAGCTTCGGCGTCGCTCTGCTTCTTCACTTCAAACGCATCGAACCCGGCGCGAAGCATGAACACGAACTGATCGCGGAGCACCTGACCGGTTGCGCGGAGTTCGCCGCGGAACTTGTAACGCTCCCGCAGCAGGCGCGCCTGCGTGTAGGCGCGGCCGTCCCGGAACACCGGAAACACCAGCGCCACCGCCGCCAGTCTGCCGAGATATGGCAAGAGATCGTCGACGTCGCGGTTGTTCGGCCAGATCACGCCGGTTTTGTCCTTGCGCGAAAGCGCCTTCTCTGGATCGGCAAGAAAGCGCTCGGCCGAGACCAGCACCGCGCCGTCCGCGGGAAGCTCCGCGTCGTCGGCAAGATGCACGAATTCGTCGGTGACGATGGCGTTGCCCTTAACGAGTGGCATAGACCCGCTCCTTGAAAGGCTCGACGCCAAGACGCTTCACCGCATCGACGAACAGCTCTTGAGGACGCTGGCGCAGCGCCAGATAGGCCTCGACGATATCCTCGATCACATCGGCCACCTGATCGAACGGCACCGCAGGCCCCACGAGATGGCCGAGCACGGCATTCTCGTCGGCGCGGCCGCCGATGGTGATCTGGTAGAATTCCTCGCCGTTCTTTTCGACGCCGAGAATGCCGATATGGCCGACGTGGTGATGACCGCAGGCATTGATGCAGCCCGAGATATTGATGTGCAGCCGGCCGATCAGGTTCGCGGTGTCGTGATTGGCGAACCGCCGGGTGATCTCCTGTGCGATCGGAATCGAACGGGCGTTGGCGAGCGAGCAGTAGTCGAGACCGGGGCAGGCAATGATATCGGTGACGAGGTTGACGTTCGGCGTCGCGACCCCGATCCTGTCGAGCGCGCGCCACAACGCCGGAAGATCGCGCCTGGCGACATGCGGCAGCGCCAGATTTTGCTCGTGGCCAACCCGGATTTCGCCGAACGAATACTTGTCCGCGAGATCGGCGATCTCGTCCATCTGCTCGGCGGTGGCGTCGCCCGGAGGCCCGCCCACCGGCTTCAATGACAGCGTGACGATGCCGTAGCCGGGCTGCTTGTGCTCAGCGACGGAGTTCTTGTACCAGGCCTCGAAATTCGGATTCAGCAACGCCTTCTTCAGTTCGTCCGGCGTGTCCGAGAGCTTTTCGTACTTCGGATAGAAGAAGCGTGAGCGGATATCCTCGATTTCGGCATTATCGAGCGCCAGCGCGCCGTCGCGCATCTGCACCCACTCCTCTTCGACCTCCTGCTTGAACTTCTCGATGCCAAGCTCGTGGACCAGGATCTTGATGCGTGCCTTGTAGATGTTGTCGCGGCGGCCGTACTGGTTGTAGACGCGCAGGATCGCCTCGACATAGCTCAGGATGTCGCGGTGGCTGACGAATTCGTTGATGGTCTTGCCGATGAACGGCGTGCGGCCAAGACCGCCGCCGACCAGCACCTCGAAGCCGGTCTCGCCCGCGGCATTCCTGTGAATGCGCAGGCCGATGTCGTGAACCTTGATGGCGGCGCGATCGTGTTCGCTTGCGGTGATGGCGAACTTGAACTTGCGCGGCAGGAACGAGAACTCCGGATGCAGCGTCGAATACTGACGCAGGATTTCGGCCCAGATGCGCGGGTCTTCGACTTCGCCTGGCGCCACGCCCGCCCACTGGTCGGACGTCACGTTGCGGATGCAGTTGCCTGAGGTCTGCATGCCGTGAATGCCGACCTCGGCGAGATCCGCCAGCGCGTCGGGCAGTTCAGCGAGCTTGATCCAGTTGTACTGGATATTCTGCCGGGTGGTGAAATGGCCGTAGCCGCGGTCATACTTGCGCGCGACATGCGCCAGCGCGCGCATCTGCTTCGACGACAGTGTCCCGTACGGGATCGCGATCCGCAGCATGTAGGCGTGCAGTTGCAGATAGACGCCGTTCATCAGGCGCAGTGACTTGAATTCGTCTTCCGTCAGTTCGCCGGACAGACGGCGCGCCACCTGATCGCGGAATTCCAGGACGCGTTCGTTGACGATGGTCCGGTCGAGTTCGTCGTAAGCGTACATAACGATTGCCTTGAAGGGTCGCGGCTCAGGCCGAAACGAGAAGATCGATGGTGACGCCTTGCTGGCGGATTTTCTCGCGCAGATTGCCCGGCTGGATGCCGTCCTCGCCGATCTCCACCGGCGCGATGTAGGCGCCTACGGCGCCGACGTCATCGGCGACGGATTCAGCGAGCAGGGCACGCGCATCATCTGCGTTCCGGACGATGGCGGCGTCGGACAGCCTGACCGACCAGCCATGAGAAACGGTGCGATAGATCACGGCTCCATCGCCGGTGCGGTTAGCGGTGACGATGGACGGGCCGGTGATTTTGATTTTCTGTTGCAGAGGTGAGGTCATTCGGCAGCCATTAACAGGTCAGAGATGAGGTCATCCGGGTTCGCATTGCGCCACGGGGCGGATCGAGCGACGACGTCGCCGATAATCAGGATTGCAGGACCGCGTTCGACCTGTTCGGCGAGCGCAGGCAGATCGCGAAGCTTGCCGACCACGGCCTTGGCATCAGGCCGGGTCGCGCGCGCGAACACACCGACCGGCGTGTCGGGCGATCGTCCAGCGGTCAGCAGGCCTTCGCGAATGGTCGGCGCAGCCGTCATGCCCATGTAGACCACGACGGTCATTTTCTTATCGGTCAGCGCCGACCAGTCGACGTTGCCGGCATCTTCCGCCTTGTGGGCGGTCAGGAAGGTGATGCGCAACGCTTCCTGGCGATAGGTCAGCGGCACCTCGGACTGGGCTGCGGCGCCCAATCCAGCGGTGATGCCGGGAATGACGGAATAAGCCACGCCTGCCGCGCGCAGCGCCGCGATCTCTTCACCGCCGCGCCCGAAGATAAAGGGATCGCCGCCTTTCAGGCGCACAGCACGTTTGCCGGATTGCGCGGCCTCGATCAGCAAGCGATGAATCTTGTCCTGTCCGATGCCGGGCTTGCCGACACGGCGGCCAACCGGCACCCGCGCCGCGTCACGGCGCACGCGATCGAGAATTTCAGGTGAAACGAGGTCGTCGTAGAATACGACGTCAGCGTCCTGCAATGCGCGCAGCGCCTTGACCGTCAGCAGGTCCGGATCGCCCGGCCCCGCGCCGACCAGCGTGACGAAACCTTCGCCGCCGCTCGCCGCGAACGCCACCGGATCATGAATCGAGATCAGCTTGCGCTCGGCGTCCTGTACGCGCCCCGCAAGAATGTCCGCGCCGATCGGCCCGTCGATCACGCGCTCCCAGAACAGCCGGCGCATCGCCAGGTCGGGAAGCCGCGCCTTGATCGAATCGCGCCAGCGTCCGGCGAAGGACGCAAGATCGCCGATCCGCGCAGGCAGCAGCGCCTCGATGCGCTCGCGCACACGGCGGGCGACAACAGGCGATGTGCCGCCGGTGCCGACGGCGACCACAACGTCACCGCGATCGACGATGGCCGGGACGATGAATGTGGAATGCGCAGTTTCGTCCATCACGTTGACGGGAATGCCGAGGACGCGTGCACGCGCCGCCATGGCGTGACCGGTATCACCGGCGCCCGCGCAGAGAATGGCAATGACATTGGCAAGATCGGCGCTGAGCGGATCGCCCACGGCGCGCTCAATGCGCTCGGCCGACGCAGCATCAAGCCGCGAGACATCATGATTGCCGTCGGTCGCGAACCATCGCACGCGCGCATCCGCCGCCAGCAGCAGGCGCAATTTTGCCTGCGCAGGCTCGCCTTCCCCCACCAGAACGATGGGGCCGGCTTGCAGATCAAGGAATACCGGCAGAAACCGCATGCGAAACTCCGCTTCCCCATTTACAGGGTTGACTGAAATTATTTTCTATTTATGTATCTTGCAAGCGGCATAAAGAGAAAATTATTTCTTCTACGCTGCGCCGCAAAATTAGAATTTGGTACCACAAACCGCGCGCAAAAGAGATGCATCTTCTCATGACACATCTGGATGGCGATCCGTCCCGTCTGAGTGCCGCTGCATCCCGCGAAACCGATGGCCCGTGGGCGCCGTTCGCGTCCAGGATGGAGTAACGTCATGGCGACTTCTTCCACACCTTCGAAATTGTCCGTGCCTTCCATGGACCATCTCGATGAGCTCGAAGCACAGAGCATCTACATTTTCCGGGAAGCCTTCGCGCGGCTGAAGAAGCTCGCGCTGCTCTGGTCGCTCGGCAAAGACTCCAATGTGATGATCTGGCTGGCGCGCAAGGCGTTCTTCGGCAAGGTGCCGTTCCCGGCGCTGCACGTCGACACCCAAAAGAAATTCCCCGAGATGTACGCCTTCCGCGATCAGTACGCGAAGGAATGGGGCCTCGACCTGAAAGTCGATTTCTGCCCGCCGATCGAGGAGATCGATCCGACGCTGCCGCCCGCCGCACGCTCTGCTGCGCGCAAGACCGAAGGCCTGAAGCTCGCACTCGCCAAGTATGGTTTCGACGGACTGATCGCCGGCATCCGCCGCGACGAAGAAGCGACGCGCGCGAAGGAGCGCGTATTCTCGCCGCGCGGGCTTGAGGGCGGCTGGGACGTGCGCGATCAGCCCCCGGAATTCTGGGACCACTTCAATGCCTCGCCGCCGCAGGGCGCGCATCTGCGCATCCATCCGATCCTGCATTGGACCGAGGAAGACATCTGGGCCTACACCCAGCGCGAAAACATTCCGATCATCCCGCTCTATCTGTCGAAGAACGGCAAGCGCTACCGCTCGCTCGGCGATCAAGACATCACCAATCCCGTTGTATCGAACGCCTCGAACATCGACGAAATCCTGGCCGAACTGAAAGCCACGAAAGTGCCGGAGCGCGCCGGACGCGCGCTCGACCACGAAACCGAAGATGCCTTCGAGCGGCTTCGTGTCGCCGGTTATCTCTGACGTTAGATGAGCGCCCCGATGAACATCGCTGTTTCCAAAATCGAGTCCAAGGCTTCAATCGCCCCCGCGCCGCATAGTGCGACCCGTCCTCAGGTCCGCATCGTCATCGTCGGACACGTCGATCACGGCAAGTCGACGCTGGTCGGACGCCTGCTGCATGAAACCGGCAGCCTGCCCGACGGCAAGCTGGAGATGCTGAAAGCCGTCAGTGCGCGGCGCGGCATGCCGTTCGAATGGTCGTTCCTGCTCGACGCATTGCAGACCGAGCGCGACCAGGGCATCACCATCGACACCACACAGATCCGCTTCCGCACGCCGTCGCGCGATGTCGTGCTGATCGACGCGCCGGGCCACGCCGAATTCCTGCGCAACATGATCACCGGTGCCTCGCAGGCCGACGCCGCAGTTCTCATCATCGACGCGCTCGAAGGCGTGCGCGACCAGACCCGCCGTCACGGCTATCTGCTGCATCTGCTCGGCGTCAAACAGGTCGCCGTTGTGGTCAACAAGATGGACCGCGTCGATTACAGCGCGGCGCGCTTCAAGGAGATCAGCGACGAGATTTCCGCGCATCTCACCGGCCTCGGCGTCACGCCGACCGCCATCGTGCCGATTTCGGCGCGCGACGGCGATGGCGTTGCCGAACGTACCGCCAATATCAACTGGTACAGCGGACCCACGGTGGTCGAGGCGCTCGATGCGCTGACCCCGGCACGGGCGCTGGATGAGCTCGCACTGCGGTTTCCGGTGCAGGCGATCTACAAGTTCGATGACCGCCGCATCGTCGCAGGCCGTGTCGAATCCGGCAACATCGGCACCGGCGACGAAATCGTGATCATGCCCGCGGGCAAGATCGCCAAGGTCAAGTCGGTCGAGAGCTGGCCGCAGACGCCGTTGCTCGCGCGGCAAGGCGCGGGCCGCTCGGTCGGCATCACGCTCGACCGCGAACTGTTTCTGGAACGCGGCGACATCATCGCGCATTCGCACGCCACGCCCCGCGATACCCGCCGTCTCCATGCCCGGATTTTCTGGCTGCACGATACGCCGCTGAAATCAGGCATGTCGGTTCTGGTCCGTCTTGGCACCATGGAGACCCGCGCCACCATCGTCGAGATCAACAAGGCTGTTGATCCCGGCGAGCTTGCGAGCGTCGAGACGACCGCGATCGGCCGCAACCATGTCGGCGAAATCGACATTGCGCTGGCGAAGCCCGTCGCAGCCGACCCCTATACCGACAATCCGCGCACCGGACGCCTTGTCATCGAAGTCAACGGCCGCATCGCGGGCGGCGGCCTCGTGCTCAGCGTCGATTCCGGTCAGCGCGCGATTCCCATCGACATCGTGCCGGTCGAATCCGCACTGCGCCCGGAAGAGCGTTCGGCGCGTTACGGTCACGGCGGCGCCGTGGTCTGGCTGACCGGCCTGCCCGGTTCGGGCAAGTCGACGCTGGCGCGCGCCTTGGAACGCAAGCTGTTCAGCCGCGGCGGTTCACCGCTGCTGCTCGATGGCGACACCTTGCGCGCGGGTCTCAACGGCGACCTCGGGTTCTCGCCGACGGATCGCACCGAAAACATCCGCCGCCTCGCCGAAATGGCGACGCATCTGGCACGCAACGGCCATATCGCCATTGTCGCCGCCGTCTCTCCCTCCAGCGACGACCGGGCACAGGCGCGGCGCATCGCCGACGACCTGTTCCGCGAGGTCTATGTCGCCACGCCGGCCGAGGTTTGCGAAAGCCGCGATCCGAAAGGCCACTATGCCAAGGCGCGCGCGGGCAACCTGCCGAGCTTCACCGGCATCGCCAACGACTATCAGCCGCCTGCCAACGCCGAACTGACCATCGACACCTCGACACGTTCGGTCGCTGACGCCGCCGACGAGATTGAGCGGCTGCTGGCAAATACCGGCGTTCTGTTCGGCGAACTCGGCGATCTCGCCGCCAACATTTAAGAAACCGCTCGACGCGTACAGGAGATTCTATTGCGCAAGACCCTCATCGCTCTCGCCGCCAGCCTCAGCTTCGTCACCGCGGCCCACGCGCAGACGCCGAACACGCTTCTGAACGTGTCCTATGACATCGCCCGCGAACTCTATGCGGCGGTCAATGTCGAATTCGCCAAGCAGTGGAAAGCCAAGACCGGCCAGGACGTCACCATCAACCAGTCGCACAATGGCTCGACGCGTCAGGCCCGCGCCATTCTCGAAGGCCTCGAGGCCGACGTCGTCACCTTTAATCAGGTGCCGGACGTGCAGGTGCTCGCCGACAAGGGCAAGCTTATTCCCGCCGACTGGCAGAAGCGGCTGCCGAACAACTCGTCTCCGTACTATTCTCTTCCGGCATTCCTGGTGCGTGCAGGCAACCCGAAGAACATCAAGGACTGGGACGATCTCGTGAAGCCCGGCGTGCAGGTGATCTTCCCGAACCCGAAGACGTCGGGCAACGCCAAGTACACCTATCTGGCCGCCTATGCTTACGCCAAGACCAAGTATGACAGCGCCGAGAAGGCCGACGAGTTTGTCAAGAAGCTGTTCGCCAACGTTCCGGTGTTCGACACCGGCGGCCGCGCGGCGACCACCACCTTCGTCGAGCGTCAGACCGGCGACGTGCTGATCACCTTCGAGGCAGAGACCAACGGCATCCGCGACATCGCTGGCGCCGACAAGTATCAGGTCGTCGTGCCCTCGCAGAGCCTGCTCGCCGAATTTCCGGTGGCTGTGGTCGACAAATATGCCGACAAGCACGGCACGCAGGCGCTCGCCAAGGCCTATCTGGAATTCCTGTACACGCCGGAAGGGCAAACCATTCTGGCCAAGCAGTACAACCGCGTGAACGACAAGACCGTCGCCGAGAAGTTCAAGGACAAGTTCCCGGCGGTGAAGCTCGTTACCATCGAAAAGGAGTTCGGCGGCTGGGACAAGGTCAACGCCGAGCACCTCAATCCCGGCGCGAAGCTCGATCAGTTGTTTGGCGGCGCCAACAGATAAGGCGATTTTCGTCATTGCGAGCGAAGCGAAGCAATCCACCGGTCTATGGAAGATGGATTGCTTCGTCGCCAATGACAGGGAAAGATCGTTCTTTCACTTCGGAAGTGGATGATTCAATTTGCGACGCCGGGTCATCCCAGGTTTCGGATTGGCGCTGGGAACGACCGTCCTCTATCTCGGGGCGATCGTCCTGCTTCCGCTTTGCGCGCTGCTGCTGAAAGCCTCGGGCATCGGCGCGGCGCAGCTCTGGGACATCCTGTCGTCGCCCCGCACGCTGTCGGCGATCCGGGTCACGGCGTCGATGGCCTTCGCGGCCACCATCTTCAACGCCATTTACGGTTTGCTGCTGGCATGGGTGCTGGCGCGCTACGAGTTTCCCGGCAAGCGCATCCTCGATGCGCTGGTCGACGTTCCGTTCGCGCTGCCGACCGCGGTCGCGGGCCTCGCGCTGACCGCGCTGTTCGCCAAGAACGGCTGGTTCGGTGCGCCGCTCGACAAGATCGGCATCGCGGTCGCCTACACCCCGCTCGGCATCGCCATGGCGATGGCGTTCACCAGCATTCCGTTCGTGGTGCGCACGGTGCAGCCGGTGATCGAGGATCTCGGCTCGGAAGTCGAGGAAGCGGGCCGCTCGCTCGGCGCCAACGATTTCCAGATTTTGTGGAAGATCATCTTCCCTGCGATCTTCCCGGCCTTCCTTGCCGGCTGCTCGCTGTCGTTCGCCCGCAGCCTCGGCGAGTTCGGCGCGGTGATTTTCATCGCTGGCAACCAGCCGATGAAAACCGAAATCGTCGCGCTGCTGACCTACATCCGGCTCGAGGAATACAACTATGAGGCCGCGGCGGCGATCGCCACGATCATGCTGCTGATGGCATTCGTGATGCTGCTGTTCACCAACGCGGTGCAGGCCTGGCACCTGCGCTATGTCGGGCGCGGGGAAGTCTGATGTCCATTATACCCGATCGCGCCAGCGAACAGGCCGAGTGGATGCATCACCCCGTTGGCGGGGGCACGGTGACGCGGCGGATCGTGCTGTGGACCGTGCTGGTGCTGACGGCATTTTTTCTGGTGGCGCCGCTGGTGCTGATCGTCACCTCGGGTCTCTCCTCCGGCGTCGGCGTTTTCATGCGCAACCTCTCGGAGCCCGCGACGGTCCACGCCATTTTCCTCACGCTGCTGACGGCGCTGATTGTCGTGCCGATCAACATCCTGTTCGGCCTCGCGGCGGCATGGACGGTGACCAAATTCGAATTCAGGGGACGGACGCTGCTGATCTCGCTGATCGAACTGCCCTACTCGATCTCGCCGATCGTCGCCGGTGTCGCCTATCTCTTCGTCTACGGCTCGCAGGGCCTGTTCGGGCCGCTGCTTGAATCGCTCGGCATCAAGGTGATGTTCGCGCTGCCTGCGATCTTCCTCGCGAGCCTGTTCGTGACCGCACCCTTCGTCGCGCGCGAACTGATTCCGCTGATGCAGGTGCAGGGCACCGACGAGGAAGAGGCCGCGGTGACGCTCGGCGCAGGCGGCTTCACCACATTCTGGCGCGTTACGCTGCCGAACGTGAAATGGGCAGTTGTCTATGGCGCCATCCTCTGCAACGCGCGCGTGATGGGGGAGTTCGGCGCGGTGTCGGTGGTCTCCGGCAACATCCGTGGCCAGACCACCACGCTGCCGCTCCAGATCGAACTGCTCTATCAGGACTACAACGTCGCCGGTGCCTTCGCCGCCGCGACGGTGCTGACCGCCGTGGCGCTGGTCACTATCCTGATCAAGGTGGCGCTGGAACGGTACAGCAGCGAAGTACCGCACAGCGGAATTGGCCACTAACCGCTGCAGAATGGCTTGTGAAACGCAGCGGTTGACGGCCCCTGCGGACGGGGTGGTATACGCCTTTCGGACGAGGGAAGGGCCTTCTCATAGGCCCGCCTTTGGCGCTAAAACCTTTCGCACGACGCCACTTTTCCGTGGCCATCACCACCTTACCTGAGGCCTCAAAACAGCGTTTCAAAACGCCGTTTTCCGTGGGATTTATCATGAAACGTATCGACGCCAGCGGTCTGAAGATCGCTCCTGTTCTGTTCGACTTCATTGCCAAGGAAGCAACCGCCGGCACCGGCGTTTCAGCCGACGCCTTCTGGGACGGCCTTGCGGGAATCGTCAAGGATCTGGCTCCCCGGACCCGCGAACTGCTCGCCACCCGCGATGCGCTGCAGGCCAAGATCGACGGCTGGCACAAGGCGAACAAGGGCAAGGCGTTCGACATGAATGCCTACACCGCCTTCCTGAAGGAAATCGGCTACCTTCTGCCGGAGCCTGCCGCAAAGGAAGTTCAGACCGCGAATGTCGATGAAGAACTCGCCTCCATGTTCGGGCCGCAGCTTGTGGTTCCGCTCACCAATGCGCGCTACTCGCTGAACGCGGCGAACGCCCGCTGGGGCAGCCTTTATGACGCGCTCTATGGCACCGACGCGATCCCGCACGATCCGTCCGAGGGCGGCAAGGGCTACAACAAGGCGCGCGGCGACAAGGTGATCGCCAAAGCCAAGGCGTTTCTCGATTCCGCCGTGCCGCTCGCAACCGGCAACCACAGCGACGTCACCGGCTATCACATCGAGCACGGCCAGCTCGCCGCCAAGCTCAAGAGCGGCAACGCCACCGCGCTCAGGAACAAGGCCCAGCTCGTGGGCTATCAGGGCGATGCCGCCTCCCCGACCTCGATCCTGCTGGTCAACAACGGCCTGCACATCGACGTGCAGATCAACCGCAACAGCCCGATCGGCAAAGACGATCCGGCCGGCGTCGCCGACATGATTCTCGAGTCCGCCGTCTCGACCATTCTCGACATGGAAGACTCGGTTGCCGCCGTCGATGCCGAGGACAAGGTTCTGGTCTACCGCAACGTGCTCGGCCTGATGGACGGCACGCTGTCGGCCGACTTCGAGAAGGGCGGCAAGACGCTGACCCGTGCGCTCAATGCCGACCGTGTCTACACCGCGGCAGACGGCAAGGGCGAAGTGAAGCTGCACGGCCGCAGCATGATGCTGATCCGCAACGTCGGCCATCACATGTTCACCGATGCCGTGCTCGACAGCTCCGGTGAGGAAATTCCGGAAGGCCTCCTCGACGCCGCCGTCACCGGCCTGCTGGCGCTTCACGACCTGAAGGGCAAGACCAAGCTGAAGAACAGCCGCAAGGGCTCGGTCTATATCGTCAAGCCGAAGATGCATGGCCCGGATGAAGTCGCGCTGACCGTCGATCTGTTCGGCCGCGTCGAGAAGATGCTCGGCCTTCCGGCCAACACCATGAAGGTCGGCATCATGGACGAGGAGCGCCGCACCACGGTGAACCTCCAGGCGTGCATCCAGAACGCCGCGCAGCGCATCTGCTTCATCAACACGGGATTCCTCGATCGCACCGGCGACGAAATCCATACGTCGATGGAAGCGGGCCCGATGATCCGAAAGAACGACATGAAGGCGCAGCCCTGGATCAAGGCTTATGAAGACTGGAATGTCGACATCGGTCTGGCCAACGGCCTGCCGGGTCACGCCCAGGTCGGCAAGGGCATGTGGGCCGCTCCCGACAAGATGGCCGACATGCTGGCGCAGAAGATCGCGCATCCGCAGGCCGGCGCATCGACCGCGTGGGTCCCCTCGCCCACCGCCGCAACGCTGCACGCCCTGCACTATCATCAGGTGGACGTCGGCGCGCGCCAGAAGGAACTGAAGAGCCGTCCGAAGGCGAAGCTGTCGGACATCCTGACCATTCCGGTGTCGCAGTCGAACTGGGCGCCGGACGACGTCAAGCAGGAGATCGACAACAACTGCCAGGGCATCCTCGGTTATGTGGTGCGTTGGATCGATCAGGGCGTCGGCTGCTCCAAGGTGCCTGACATTCACGATGTCGGCCTCATGGAAGACCGCGCCACGCTGCGCATCTCCGCGCAGCACCTCGCCAACTGGCTGCATCAGGGCGTCGTCACCAGGGATCAGGTGATGGAGTCCCTGAAGCGCATGGCGGCGATCGTGGACAAGCAGAACGCAGGCGATGCGCTCTACAAGCCGATGGCGCCGAAGTTCGACGGCGTCGCATTCCAGGCCGCCTGCGACCTGATCTTCAAGGGCCGCGAGCAGCCGAACGGCTACACAGAATTCATCCTGCATGCGCGCCGCAAGGAAGCGAAAGCGGCAGGCTGATCGGCCGACTTCATTGACGTGAAGATGAAAACCCCGGCGCACGCGCCGGGGTTTTTGTTTGAGCGGTATACCGATGTCATCCGTTTTACGGTTTACGCCATCTTAACAACGGGTCGTGAATGATCGATTCGGTGGCACGCCTCGCGCTGACCACCCTCAAAGACGGTCCCGCCCTTCCTGCGCGAATGCAGGCTTCAAACAAGGAAGAAGAACTCTATGCGTGCATCGCTTGCCACGAAGCTGTCCTCTATGGCCGCGATCGGCCTCGCCGCAGTCACCGGCGCCAGTCTCTGGATCGCGGACGCCAGCATCGAATCCGAACGGCAGGCGGTCGCACGGCAGGCCGAATTCAAGCAGTTGGGCGCCGATCTCGCCGCCGGCTCCGACTTGCTGACCAACGAGGCGCGGCGATACACCATTTTCGGCGAGAAGAAGCATTACGACGCGTACTGGCGCGAGGTAAATCAGACTAAAACCCGCGACCGCGTCGTCCAGCGCCTGACCCAGCTCGGCGCGCCGAAGGCTGAACTGGACTTGATCGAAAAGGCCAAGGCCAATTCCGACGCCCTGATCAAGACCGAGGAAGCGGCGATGGCCGCCGTGCAGAAAGGCGATCTCGAGCAGGCCCGCAAGCTGATGTTCGATACGAACTACGATCGCAACAAGGCCGTGATCGTGCAGCCGCTCGATGAATTCCAGAACAAGATGAACACCCGTGCCCGGCTCGAAGCGGAAAGCGCCCAGAACCGCGCACGCTGGATGGGCAACATCGCCGAGGTGATGACCATCCTGTCCGCCGTCACGTTCATCGCGATCCTCTATTTCGTATTCAACCGCCGTGTGGTCACGCCGCTGACTCAGCTTGTCACCGTCGTAACGCGCCTTGCCAAGCAGGACTACGCCGCCGAGGTGCCGAACACGCAGCGGCAGGACGAAATCGGCGACATGGCCCGCGCCGTGCAGATTTTCAAGCAGAACGGCATCGATCGCGAGCGGCTGGAAGCCGAGCAGCGCGACGAGCGCTCCGCAAAGGAACGCCGCGCCGCGCAGATGGAGCGGCTGACGCTCGAGTTCGAAGGAAAGGTCGGCAATCTCGTTCAACTCCTGTCGAAGGCGTCGAGCGACATGCAGATGACAGCTCAATCGATGTCGGCGACCGCGGAAGAAACCAACCAGCAGTCCACCGCCGTCGCTTCCGCCGCGGAAACGGCGTCGCTCAACGTCGAATCGGTCGCCGCGGCGGCAGAGGAGCTTTCATCGTCGATCGGCGAAATCAGCAGGCAGGTCACGCAGTCAGCGACCATTGCCAACACCGCAGTGGCCGAGGCTCAGCGCACCGACCAGACCGTGCAGGCGCTTGCCCAAGGAGCCCAGAAGATCGGCGAAGTGGTCACGCTGATCCAGACCATTGCGTCGCAGACCAACCTGCTTGCGCTCAATGCCACGATCGAAGCGGCTCGCGCGGGTGAAGCGGGACGCGGCTTTGCCGTCGTTGCGACGGAAGTCAAAAGCCTCGCCACCCAGACCGCCAAGGCCACCGAGGAAATCTCGGCGCTGGTGGACGAGATTCAAATCGCCACGCGCGATGCCGTCGGCGCGGTGCAGAACATCGGAACGACGATCAACGACATCAGCAAGATCGCGTCCGCCATCGCAGCCGCAGTCGAAGAGCAATCCGTCGCAACCAAGGAGATTGCCCAGAACGTACAGCTCGCTTCGGCCGGCACCGCGGAAGTCACCGCCAACATTGGCGGCGTACGGCAGGCGGCGACCGATACCGGTTCCGCTGCCGAGAAGGTACTTGGTGCGGCTGGCCGGTTGTCGCAACAGTCCGACGAATTGCAGAGTGAGGTTCGCGTGTTCCTCGGCAGCGTGAAGGCGGCGTAGCGGGAACGTTCACGCCACCCCATCGTTATCGGTCTTTCCAACACTGGAGGATGACGATGGATTGGAACCGCGTTGAAGGTAACTGGAAGCAGTTCAAGGGCGCCGCCAAGGAAAAATGGGGCAAGCTCACCGATGACGATCTCAATGTCATCGAGGGCCGCCGCGAACAGCTCGAAGGCAAGCTCCAGCAGCGCTACGGCTTCGCCAAGGATCAGATCAAAAAGGACGTGGACGACTGGTTCAAGACGTTAAAGTAATCGCATCAGATTGATGAAAAGCCCCGGCACTGCGCCGGGGCTTTTTGTTTTACGACAAGAATGTCGCTCAGGATTAGAACACCGCGAGATATTTCAGAATCGAAATAATACCGATGATGATGACGATGGCGCGGACGATCTGCTTGGCGCGGCCGTCGATCGGCAACAGGTTGACGAGATAAAGAACAAGAATGACGACCAGGAATGTAATCAGGACGCTGATAAGCAAAGACATGGTAACCCCTCATGAATCGGTTCGGCTGGGTGCGAGAGCCATGTCCCGTATCCCGGTACGTCAACCATTCCGCTGAGGTTTGGTTCCCTTTAGGGAACAACGATCATGGTCGTGCTTACTGCGCCGCGACGACAGGCAGCCGCTCGAACTTCTCCCGGACGGATTTCGGCGCCGGCGTAAAATTCAGCGCGGCGCTGCGGCGGCCGCTGTTCGCGACCATCAGCCCGTCCGCGCCGGCGACGATGTCACCCTTGCGCAGGGTCGGATCGTCTTCGATCTTGACGGGGGCCAGCCCCACCGAATCCTTGCCGTTGCAGGTGCAGCCGGAGACCAGTTCCTTGCGGTAGCGGAAAGCGTTCGGCAGGTCCGAGTACGATCGGCCCGTATCGCTGGATGCGTTGTCGATCGATCCGCCGTGAAAGATTTTTGTTTCTGTCGCCGGACAGAAGCTTCTGCAGGCTTCCGCCTTGGTCTGGCCGTCAGATGCCGTGACCGGGAAGTAGCGGCCATCGCAGGTCCGCACGCAGTACGTCGTCGATCCGCCGCTATAGCTGCCGCCATAGATGTTGACCCGTCTGTTCGGCTGCGCTTCGCCGAACGGCGATGCGAACGGCATTGATGGCTGCGGACTTGACGCGTTATCGTTCATCACACCGCCGAAGAAGGCGGAGAAGAAATCGCGCGCATGCGCTGATGATGCACTGAAGGACACTGCGACAAGCCCCATCGCGACGGCAGCCGCCATCGATCGGTAATACAACTTTCCCTGACGCATCATGCCCCCTGCAGCCTCGGTCCATCCGCTACACTGCATGCTCAAATTTTCGCTCAATACAATCCGGACAATTTGACGTTATGTGACGTGTGCGGCGCCGTGTCGCTGACGCGAAGCGGCTTCGGCGCGCCTGCCCTCGGCACCACTCGTTCCTTGCTCACACCCGCTTCGAGACGACTGCTCTTCGGCAGCACGATCACCTTGGTGCCGACCGTGACGCGGCTGGCTAGGTCCTGCACGTCCTCGTTGGTCAGACGGATGCAGCCGCTGGAGACGAACTTTCCGATGGTGGACGGATCGTTGGTGCCGTGTATGCGATAGGAGCTGGAGCCGAGATACATCGCCGCCGCGCCCAGCGGATTCCCCGGACCGCCGGCGACGAAGCGCGGCAGATAGGGCTGGCGCGCGATCATCTCTGCCGGCGGATGCCAGTCCGGCCATGCAGCCTTGCGAGACACGGTCTGGACGCCTGACCAGGTGAAGCCCTCGCGGCCGACGCCGACGCCGTAGCGAATGGCGCGGCCGCCGCCCAGCACGTAGTAGAGCGTGGTATTGCCGGTATCGATCACGATGGTGCCGGGCGCTTCGCGGCTCTCGAACGAGACGATCTTGCGCTGCAGCCGCTCGGGGAGAACCGTGGCGCTATCGTCCTCGGTCACGTCCGGCGATGGCAATGATCGCTGGTCGGACCAGAACGTCCCTTGAGACGATCCTTGGTAAACCCCAGCATATCCAAGTGTTTGAGACATTGCCGGTGTCGCCAGAAGGGCCGGGAGTGCAATCGTCGCGACGGCAAGACCGCGGACGGAGCAAAGGGATGCGGAGAAGAACCGGGAAATGGATTTCGAAGACACTGAATTCGCCTGCATCGAATGTGTCATGACCTGCCTCGAGTTCTGCGATGGCATCGTGTGATGCTGATACAGAGCGAACGCGGGCTTACCGCTTTTGGTTCCGAACGCGCTTCATCCGAAATGATTTGTGAGAACCGGCAGCCGGCAGGTTCAAGCCGCGGCGGCGGAACATTGGGACTGCCTGACGGTTAGCGGTCCCTGAAGCCGGAGCATGACAGTGGGCCCCGGCGTAAATCGAGGACTTTAGTCATGTCTCTAGGCACCATTCTCGTCATTATTTTGATTCTGATTCTGCTCGGCGTCATTCCAAGCTGGGGCCATAGCGCGAACTGGGGTTACGGCCCGTCAGGTATCGTCGGCACCATCCTGGTGATCGTGGTCATTCTTCTGCTGCTCGGCAGAATCTGACCATGGCCAACGTGCGCCGAGAGGTGCGCGAGACAAGGAATCCGGCGGTGACAACACCGCCGGACGAGCGCAAAGAACGACGACCTCGAGCCGTGAGCCGCGCGGACATTGTTTCGTTCTCTTTGGTTGCATTATTGATTATCAGCGTCATTGCCGTTCTGTACGTCGCGCGGGCCTTCTTCCTGCCCACGGTCACCGCCCTGGTGATCGGAACGATGCTCTCCCCCGCCGCAAAATTTCTGGAGCGATACGGAATCCCCCGATCGATCTCGGCGGTCCTTATCGTGTCCGCGACCTTTGCCGGGCTCGCCTTCATGATCGCGCTGATCTCTGCGCCGGTGATGGAATGGTCGACGCGGCTTCCGGAGCTTGGCCCATCGCTGAAGGACAAGTTTCACGTCTTCGACCGCCCGCTTGCGTTCTGGCATCAGTTGCAGATGCTGTTCGGGGCAACGGCCACGCCCGGGGAGCCAACTTTTTCTCTTCCGAAGATCGAATGGGTCCAGCCGACGCTGGAATTCCTCTCTCCGACGCTCACCGAGATCCTGCTGTTCTTCGCGGTTCTCGTGCTTTTCATTGCAAGCTGGCCCGACCTGCGCCGCGCCCTGGTGCTGAATTTCAGCGATCGTGACGAGCGGCTGCGCGTCTTGCGTATCCTGAACGAGATCGAAAGCAATCTCGGCGGCTATCTTCTGACGGTGACGCTGATCAATATGGGCCTCGGCATCGCGACGGGACTGATCTGTGCCGCCACCGGAATGCCCAACCCTGCGGGTCTGGGCGCACTCGCCGCAACGCTGAACTACATTCCGATCATCGGTCCGATCGTAACATTTCTCGTCCTCGCCGCGGTAGGTGTCATCACGTCATCCACTCTCGCCGGCGGATTGGCGGCCGCAGGCGGCTTTGCTGTGGTGGCCTTTATCGAAGGACATTTCGTGACCCCGTCGATCATCGGCCGGCGGCTGGCGCTGAATGCGCTCGCGGTCTTCATCGCACTCGCTTTCTGGACCTGGCTGTGGGGGCCGATGGGGGCGTTTCTGTCGTCGCCGATCCTGATCGTCGGCCTCGTCCTCAAGGAGCACTTGATGCCGGTCAAAGACACCCAGTTACCGGAGGGGTAAGCGATGGAACCTTCGCATCCGCGGTGCGTTTCCGCACCGAGCATGCGGCTATCGGGAGTTTTAGATGTCTAGCACCGACGGTGAAGACGCAATGAAGAACATGACGGACAAAGCCACCTATGAACGCCTTCAGAAGGATGTAGACGCCGTGAAAAATGATATCTCAGCACTCGCAGACCAGATCTCGGATGTTCTCGAAGCATTCAAGGGCGACGCCCGCAAGCAGGCCAAGCGGGCCTACAAGCAGGCCCGATCGGAGGTGGATTCCGTGATGTCCGATGTCGGCAAGCGCGGAAGCGAAGCCCTGGACGCGGCGCAGGAGTATGCCGGCACGCTTGAGGAATCCCTCGAAGATGCGATCACCCAGCGCCCCCTCGCCGCCGTTGGCCTGGCCGTCGGCCTCGGCTTTCTGATCGGCGTGACGTGGCGCCGTTGATGTCAGCAGATTTCTGGCGCTGCCGGGCCCCGCCGGCGGCGCCGATGCATGCTTTCGTTGACGGATATTGATCGGATTCTCGATGCTTCAGAAATTCATGGATGACTTCCGGGAGAGCACCGGCAGCGCATTACGGCTTACCTCGCTGGCGATTGCCGTTGCGGTCTGCCTCTTCATCACGACGGCGTTCCTGTGTGCGGCCGCCTTCGTCTTCGTGCTTCAGAAATACGGTCTGCTGCAAGCCTGCTTCGCGGGAGCCGGAGTGTTTTTCGTGGCGACGATACTGGCTGCGATCAGCTATGCCGTGCGCAAGCGGCAGATCAGGAAGCGGCCCGTTGAGGCGGCGAAGTCCACCATGCAGACAGCGCTCAGCGATCCTATGGTGCTCGCCGCCGGTTTGCAGATCGTGCGAACGATCGGACTCAAGCGCATCATTCCACTGATCGCGGTCGGCGGCATTGCGCTGGGCGTGATGGCGAGCCGCCGCGCAGCACCCGACGATGAACCCGAGGAAGGGTAAACCGGGATATCGCAAAATAAAAAAGAGCGCCATCTGGCGCTCTTTTTTTATGCCGATTTAGCGGAGGATCAGGTAATGCAGCGCCCAGGCGCAAGCTGTTTCGCAACGGCGGTGAGAACGCTTACAACGGGCTCGCACGCAACAGGGCGTGTCCCCGCGGACGATCCCCTGCCTGTACCAACTGTCGAGGGAGCCTTGCGCACGGCCTCAGCGGCGTCACCCGAAGGCATCCGCACCATGACCGAGGAGTCGGTCATGCCGGGGACCTTGAAAGAGATCGTCACGCCGCCCGGAACAGCCGCCACAGGATCGCGATCGCCCTTGGCCGAACGATCCACGTTGACCGCCATCGATTCACCGGCCGGCATGGTCGCCGCCGCCTCGCCGCGCTGAACCGGACCAAGCAAATCGTTTCCTGCCGAAACTTCAAGATGCACGGCACCCAGTGCCAGCACCGCGGCCACCACTCCGAGAGTTCCAGAAGCCATGTTTGACATCTGCCGCCCCTACGTTGCCATGCCGCATGATCGCGGCTTTGGGATTCAACGTGGTCCGCCCGGCTTTCGTTCCGGGCTCCGCAGCGCACCGCCGGAGAAAAAAGTTTTGAGCGACCGGGAACGCTTTCGTGTGACGGGCGTCATTCCCGAAGCCGGTCAATCCCCCTGCCCCTAATCGACCGGCTCACGGGGGTGTGGTCGTGGTGATGCCGACCGCACCCCTTTCTTTTTTTTTCGCTGGAATGCGGTCATACAAAAAGCCGGAGCACGGGATGTCCGCGTTCCGGCTTTCTGTCGCATTCCGTGGTGCTCGATGCCTGATGTCTCAGGAAGCCGCCGCCTTGGGCCGGCTGCGCGAGTTACGCTGGAAGAACAGCGCCTGGCTTGCCACAGCCGACACCATGGCCGGCTGGAACGGTTTCGAGATCAGGAAGGCTGGTTCAGGCCGCTCGCCGGTGAGAAAACGTTCGGGATATGCGGTGATGAACACCACCGGCACCTCGAAGTTCTTGAGCAACTCGTTTACGGCATCGAGCCCCGAACTGCCGTCGGCGAGCTGGATGTCAGCCAGGATAAGACCTGGCTTCTTCGAGTTCGCCAGCGCAACGGCGTCGGTGTGGGTCCGTGCCACGCCGATGACATTGTGTCCGAGGTTCTTGACCAGGCTCTCCAGATCCATCGCGATGAACGTCTCATCTTCGATGATCAGCACATCGGTCGCGATTTCCGCGGCCAGTTCGCGGCCGGCGGTATCCGCCAGTTCACGAACATGTGTGATTTCCGTATCGAGGATGTGAGCCACTTCCTCCTCAGAGAAGCCTTCGAGCGAAAGCAGCAGGAAGGCCTGACGCGGAAGCGCCGTGAGATTCGTAAGCCGCTGTTCGGAGGCCTGCGCAGGGCCCCTGTCGGCGCTCTCGTTCAAGGACACGGAATTCCAGATCTGCGTGAAAAGCCTGAACAATCCCACGCGCGGCCCGAATTTTTCTTCCAGCAGCGAGGGGTCTTGCAGCAGGGCTTCAAGCATGGCTGCGACATAGGCATCTCCCGACGCCTGGCTTCCGGTCAAAGCGCGGGCATACCGCCGCAACAGTGGCAAATGTTCAGCTACGAGCTGAGAACGAGACATACCCCCTCCAATCGGTCTTAAATTCAGGTTTGGCCCGGCAACGCGACTGAAGCGACCGCCGGTTCCCCCGCTTCGGACTATCTACGCATAAATCGGAGAAAAGTTCCTCCCGGTCGGAACTTTCCGCTTACCCCCCCGTTTATGACTGGATCAGGCGGGCTAAAGCTTCGCCGGGGGACAAAAACTCCCGTGTTTCTAGCTAGTTAGCTCATGGGGAAAAACGGATAAAGCCAATGAAAGATCAAAAGCCGCCGTCAAGCAGGCCACCGGGCAAGCCGGGAGGGCTGAATTCCGAAATTCAATCCAGGATCGGACATCAGTTGCGCGCCATGTACGACGATGTCGTGCGTCAAGGCGTACCGGATCGCTTTGCCGATCTGATTCGTCAGCTTGATTCACAAGAGGCGGCTTCACAGATATCCGGAGAACCGACAAAAGATGGGAGGGACTAATGCCTCTCACTGACTCACTTCGCGACGATATTCTCGCCACCGTTCCGAGTCTGCGTGCGTTCGCTATTTCGCTGAGCGGCAATGCCGATCGCGCCGACGACCTCGTGCAGGAAACGCTGCTGCGTGCACTTGCGCATATCGACTCGTTCCAGCCGGGATCGAATCTTCCAGCTTGGCTGTTCACAATCCTGCGCAATCTGTTCCGCTCTGACTATCGCAAGCGGCGGCGTGAGGTTGAGGACGCCGATGGCAGCTATGCCAAGACGCTGAAGTCCCAGCCGGCCCAAAGTTCGCATCTGGAGTTCGAGGAATTCCGGACGGCGCTCGACAAGCTTCCGCAGGATCAACGCGAGGCGCTTATTCTCGTCGGTGCATCCGGCTTCTCCTATGAAGATGCCGCAGCCATCTGCGGTTGCGCGGTCGGCACCATCAAGAGCCGCGTCAATCGCGCACGATCGAAGCTGAGCGCCCTGCTCTACGTCGACGGTGCGGAAGACTTCGGCCCGGACAACACCATTCGCGCCGTCATCGGCGGAGGCGGCGGCTAGGCCGTCACCTCAACAGACAGAAAAAGCGGCCACCTGAGGTGGCCGCTTTTTATTGTTTGCGATTCAGTTGAGGCCACCAAAGGCCCAGATCAAGATCAGAACGGGAATAGGAATCCCGAGAAACCACAACAGCAGATATCGTCCCATCATACTTTCCTTTGCGTGACAGCGTTTGCTGCTTAATTCGTCGCGGGAAAGTTTGTTCCTCTGCCGGCCGGGTCAGCGCTTCTTCTTCACCGGCTTGGCGATGCGCTCGGTACGGTCCATTTCAGCTTCGTCAACCACCGTCGCCATCGGCGCCGTGAGTTCGTAGACGTAGCTGACATCCGTGAAGTAGCGCTTCGACGTACCGCCCAGCGCTTCCGGCGCAACCCGGTCCAGAAGCACCAGTCCGAATTCGCTGTCAGCGCGGCGCGTCGCCGCGCTGGTGTTGAATTCCTCCCAGCGGAAATGAAAGACCGGGTCGGGTTCGTCCGACACCGTCCAGCCCGCGACAATATGCGGATGCTTGCCGACCAGCGACAGGCCCTCATCCGCATGCGATGCCAGTTCAAAGAAAAGCAGCGACAGGCTTTGCGCCGCGCGGGCGCTGACGGTGATATCCGGCCCTGTAAGCGCAATGCGGTCCGCATGGGGAATCGCACGCGACTCGAACAGTCCCTTGAGTTTGACGCCCTGCCACTGGCTTTCGCTAAGCAGTGACACGACATGCGACATGGCGTGAATGCGGCCGATCAGGAGTTCGCGTGCAACGTCGATGTCGGCGCCGTGACGCATCGTGCGGGTCACGATCGACTGAATTACCGCAAGGATGTTCTTCACGCGATGATTGAGCTCATCGATGACGGCCGTGAGCCGCCGCTCGAAGTCGATGCGGGTCTGGATCTCCCGGCTGAGCCGGATGTTGTTGTAAGACACGTATCCGAACAGGCCGCAGAAAATGAGGGTCAGCGCTGCGCCGATCAGCATGACAATGCCTGCCAGCTCCTGGGCACGCGTCGCTGCGTTCGTTTTCGCGTAATAGATCAGCGTCCAGTCCCGCGCGCCGAACGAAACGACCCGCAGCAACGGCGGATTGTCCGCATCAAGTTTCAGCGGAACCGATTTGACGTTTCCTTCCGCATCGGCGGTCAGATTGTCCGAGGCATTTCGTGGATCACGCAGCGCCACCGAGAACAGCGACAGTTCCTCATTGGTGAGCATCAGCGGCGCCAGCCGATAGGATATGGTCAGAAAGCCTGCAACGGTGGGGCTCGTATCCGCCCGCACCGGCGAGGCCAGCACGATGCCCATGGGGCCACCGGTACGCAGCAGCACGAAGGGATCGGACGAGACCGGCCTGTCCTCCTCCACCGCACGGTTGAACATCGGCGCGATCACCGGATGGTTGTTCAGCATGCGACCGACGAAGGTCTTGGTTTCGTCGTTCTGCGGCTCGACATCCATCACAACGGTCGCCGGATCGGGTACCGCCTCCGGATTCAACGGCGTGTCGTTGAAGTTCCGGATTGTCGGGTTCGGAAAACCGGCAGCCTTCAGTTCGTTCTGGGCCCGGCCGAAATCGGCGCGCGGGATGCGAGCCACCCAGCTTGCGACAAGAAAATCGGTCTTGAAGGCATAGATCGACGACCGCAGCGGCTGCAATGCATTGGCCATATTGGTCGAGGGCGACCGGAACAGACCGACCGCAACCCGCGCCAGCAATTCGCGCTCGCTCAGACGTTCCTGAACCAGGCTGGCGTGGGTATCGACCGCGCGCGCAAGGTCGCTCCGGCCGAGCGACAGTTCCTGATCGTAAACCTTCATGGCTACGAGACCGGAGAGGACCAGCCCGATGATCGCCATCAGTCCGATGATGAAACCGAGACGGAGCACGCAGTTACTCGAAAAGCGGGGATGAAAATGACCACCGGCAACCAACGCGGCTTTGGTGGAAACAGTAATCGAATGCGGATACCGAACTGATAATCATGGGTGCTCTGATGCTGCCGGGTTGTTGGGCGCAATCCGGCCCGGCCTGAATGTCTCGCGAATGGATTAATGTAAGCGTTGCCAAGTGGTTCCCGGAGCGGGAAAATATACCTGTCGGCGCTTATGGTAAATCCGCCACCGCCCCGGTGAGTGACGCAAACAGCATTGGGCTAGCTCACGACCAGCGCCAGCCCAGTAACAACTGCGACGATTCCAAGCAGAATCGCGCCAAGAAAGATGCCGCTATAGTCTCTGCCGGGTGCTGTGAAAACGGACTGCTTCATGCAGGGCTAACACACCGCCCGCGCAAGCGTTCCTGAAAATATCCATGCGTCAGGACTGTCCTGTGGGAAAACGGGTGTGCAGTTCCGGTTCAATTAACGTTCTCTGGAACCGATGCCCGAAGACCGCCCTTCGCCTCAATAAAGCGGATGATGCGGTCCAGCCCCTCGCTCTTTTTCAGATTTGTCATGACAAAGGGCCGCTCACCCCGCATGCGCTTCGCATCGGTGTCCATCTTCTCCAGCGATGCGCCGACATGGGGCGCGAGGTCGATCTTGTTGATGACCAGCAGATCGGATCGCGTGATGCCGGGGCCGCCCTTGGACGGAATCTTGTCGCCTGCTGCAACGTCGATCACGTAAATGGTGAGATCAGCAAGTTCCGGCGAGAAGGTCGCCGCGAGATTGTCGCCGCCGGATTCGATCAGCACCAGATCGAGATCCGGGAACTTGACCCGCATGTCGGCGACTGCCGCAAGATTCATCGACGCGTCCTCGCGGATCGCCGTATGCGGACAGCCGCCGGTTTCGACGCCCGCGATGCGATCCGGCGTCAACGAACCCGAGCGGACCAGAAACTCCGCATCCCATTTGGTGTAGATGTCGTTGGTGATGGCCGCGATCTCATAGCGCTCGCGCATCGATTTGCAGAGCAGGTCCATCAGAGCGGTCTTGCCCGATCCGACTGGTCCGCCGATACCGACGCGCAACGGTCCGTTCATGCTGGTGCTCATAGGGACATCTTTCTCAAGACCGGAACAGCCGGGTGTATTGCGTTTCATGGCGCATGCTGGCGAGATCGGCACGGAACGTCGCGCTGCCGAGATCGTCCAGCGAACCCAGCAAGGATTTTTCCGCCGTCGCGGCGATCGCGCCTTCAAGCGCGGCGAGCACGTGCTGACTGTCGGTCTGTCCGAGAGGGATAAGACGCACGCCCGCCGAAATCCAGTTCGACGTCGCGGCGTGGAGAAACGCATGCAGCGTCGAGCTGAGCGAAATGCGGTGTCCCGCCGCGAGCACGCCGACGGCAACCGGATAGGTGATCGGGCCGGTCACATGCGATGACAGCAGGTCCAGTGTATCGCAGTTCCAGGCCGAACGGGCGATCTCGACAAAGGCGCGGCCCTGCGCCGTTGTTTCCAGATGCCGCTCGCGCGACGGTGTAAAAGCCGCGGCAAGTTCTGCAATCTCGCCCAGTACCAGCCCCTCGCCCGCCTCGGCGGCGCGCCAGGCGTGGCACAGAAACAGGCCATCGCAGAATCCGGCTCCCTCCAGCAGCATCGCCGCGAGCCAATCCTGCAATGTCTGTCTGTCGGTGATATCACCGGCCTCAATCGCCCACTCGATACCGCTGGAATAGGAGAACGCCCCGACCGGAAACGACGGCGACAGCCATGTCATCAAGCGGAAGAGCGCAGCCGATTCCTCTGCCTCAGAGGCGATGCCATCGTGACCGCGATCATTTGTGGTCATGAGCATGGGAGTGACCGTGGTGATGATCGTGGTCATGCTTGCCGTGACCATGATCGTGATGTGCGTGATCGTGGTGACCATGATCATGATGGCCGTGGTCATGATGATCATGACCGTGCGACGCATGACCGCCGCCGGAATACGCCCCGCCTTCGGGATCGAACGGCGCTTCGATGGCGACAACGCGCGCGCCAAGGCCCCGCACCATATCCTCGATCACATGATCGCGCCGGATGCGAAGCCCCTTGCCGACAATCTGTGTCGGCAGATGGCGATTGCCGAGATGCCACGCGACGCGGACCAGATGATGCGGATCGGTGCCGCGAATTTCCACCAGAGGCTCAGGCGCCGCCACCACCTCGACCAGCCGCCCGTCTTCCAGCACCAGCGCATCGCCGCCGCGCAGCGCCACCGCTTCCTTCAGATCGAGCAGGAACTCCAGTCCGCGCGTGCCGGTCATCGCCATGCGGCGCCGGTGCCGATCGTCGAAACCGAGGACCACCGTATCGGCGGCCTCGGTCCAACTGCCGGGCGGATGAACCTGCGTCGCGCGGATCATGATGTGAGCTTCTGCACTTCGCCGCCGATAATGACTTCGATATTGGTCGGCGACGCCTTGAACGGGCCCGAGAGCGCGCGCCACGCCTTCAAATGCGGCGTGAGGCGATGCGCTGCGAGATCGTCATGACTTTCCCACCGCTCCACGAACACGAACGTATCCGGATCGGACACGCTGCCGTGGAGATCATACGCGACGCAGCCCTTCTCCTTGCGCGTCTCGGCGATGCAGTCCTTCGCACCGGCGACATAGGCCGCGCGGTGCTCGGGCTTTACCTTTGTGGTCGCAACCACGTAGATCATCGGACTTCCACATTCGCTGGCGTGATGACTTCGATCTTCGGCGGCGCTGCGAGGCAATTCACGACCACGCGTCCGAATGTCTTCATGTGCTCGGCCTTGCGATGCGGCACCAGCGCCTCGGCATTTTCCCATTGCTCAACGAACACGAGCTTGGTGGGATCGGTCACGCTCTCATGCAGATCGTAAGCGATGTTTCCGGCTTCCTTGCGGGTCTCGGCGATGCAGGCTTTCGCCGCAGCGATCATGTCCGCACGCGTTTCAGGCTTGATGGTCAAAGTCGCAACAACGTAGATCAAGGGCATCCTCCCGGATTTTGCTATTTCAGGCCGGGGACCCTAGTACATGAAATAGCGCTGCGCCATGGGAAGCACCTCCGCCGGCGCGCAGGTCAGCAATTCGCCGTCGGCGCGCACCTCGTAAGTTTCGGGATCGACCTCGATATTCGGGGTCGCGCCATTGTGAATCATGCTCTTCTTGGAGATGCGGTCGCGGGTGTTTGAAACAGCATACAGCTTCTTGTCGATGCCGAGCTTCTTGGCCAGCCCGCCCGTAATCGCCGCTTTCGAGGTGAAAATCACCGACGATGCGGTCAGCGACTTGCCGTAGGCGGCGAACATCGGCCGGTAGTGCACCGGCTGCGGCGTCGGGATCGACGCGTTCGGATCGCCCATCGGCGCGGCAACGATCGAGCCGCCCTTGACGATGCAGTCCGGCTTCACCCCGAAGAACGCCGGCGACCACAGCACGAGATCGGCCATCTTGCCCTTCTCGACCGAACCGATCAGCTTCGACACGCCATGCGCGATCGCAGGGTTGATGGTGTATTTGGCAATGTAGCGCTTCACGCGGAAATTGTCGTTGTCCTTGCCCTTGTCTTCCGGCAGCGAACCGCGCTGCTTCTTCATCTTGTCGGCGGTCTGCCACGTGCGGATGATGACTTCACCGAGACGGCCCATCGCCTGACTGTCCGACGACAGCATCGACAGTGCGCCGAGATCGTGAAGGATGTCTTCCGCAGCAATGGTTTCCTTGCGGATGCGGCTTTCGGCAAATGCCAAATCTTCTGCGATCGACGGATCGAGATGGTGGCAAACCATCAGCATGTCGAGATGCTCATCGATGGTGTTGCGCGTGAATGGCCGCGTCGGATTGGTCGACGACGGCAGCACGTTTTTCAGACCGGCGACCCTGATGATATCCGGCGCATGGCCACCGCCCGCGCCTTCGGTGTGGAAGGCGTGGATGGTGCGGCCCTTGAACGCCTTGATGGTGTCCTCAACGAACCCTGACTCGTTCAGCGTGTCGGAGTGCAGCATCACCTGAATGTCGTAGTCGTCGGCGACCGAGAGGCAGTTGTCGATGGCGGCGGGCGTGGTGCCCCAGTCCTCGTGCAGTTTCAGCGCGCAGGCGCCCGCCTTGATCATCTCGACCAGAGCGGCGGGTCGTGAGGCGTTACCCTTACCTGAAATGCCGAGGTTGACCGGAAACGCGTCGAACGACTGGATCATCCGCGCCATATGCCACGGCCCCGGCGTGCAGGTGGTGGCGAAGGTGCCGTGCGACGGCCCCGTACCGCCACCCAGCATCGAAGTGACGCCGCTCATCAGCGCGTGTTCGATCTGCTGCGGACAGATGAAATGGATGTGGCTGTCGAAACCGCCTGCGGTGAGAATCTTGCCTTCGCCCGCAATGATGTCGGTGCCGGGGCCGATCACGATGGTAACGCCGGGCTGGATGTCCGGATTGCCCGCCTTGCCGATGGCGGAGATCATTCCATCCTTGATCGCGACGTCGGCCTTGACGATACCCCAGTGGTCAACGATCAGCGCATTGGTGATGACGGTATCGGCCGCGCCCTGCTTGTTCGTGATCTGGCTTTGGCCCATGCCGTCGCGGATCACCTTGCCGCCGCCGAATTTCACTTCCTCGCCGTAGACGGTGAAATCCTTCTCGACCTCGATGATGAGATCGGTGTCCGCGAGCCGAACCTTGTCGCCGGTGGTGGGGCCGAACATAGCGGCATAGACGGAGCGGGAAATTTTGGTGGCCATTAACGTGCCCCTGCCTTGAAAATGATGCCGTTCACAGCTTGCCCATCACGTCGCCGCGGAAACCGTAGATCGTCCGCTTCCCCGCAAGCGCCACGAGATGGACCTCGCGGGTCTGACCCGGCTCGAAGCGAACAGCAGTGCCCGCTGCAATATCGAGCCGCATACCGCGCGCTTTCTTGCGGTCGAACTTCAGCGCCGGATTGGTCTCGAAGAAATGATAGTGCGAGCCGACCTGGATCGGCCTGTCGCCGGTGTTCGCCACGGTCAGCGTCACCGTCTTGCGGCCGGCATTGAGTTCGATATCGCCGTCCTTGATGAAGAGTTCACCGGGGATCATTTGAATTCCTCAACGAATGGGTTCATGCACAGTCACCAGCTTCGTCCCGTCGGGGAACGTCGCTTCGACCTGAATGTCGTGAATCATCTCGGCGATGCCATCCATGCACTGGTCGCGGGTGATGACCTCCGCACCGGCCTTCATCAGGTCGGCGACGGTGCGGCCGTCGCGCGCGCCTTCAATGATGAAATCCGAAATGATCGCAATCGCTTCAGGATGATTGAGCTTCACGCCTCGTTCGAGGCGCCGCCGCGCGACGATGGCGGCCATGGAAACCAGGAGCTTGTCTTTTTCGCGAGGAGACAAATTCATGCGGGCAGTATCCGGTTTATCTGAATTCTAGTTAAGCCAAAGTCGCGGCAAGCCCGATGGGCTCACACGTTCCAGCACTTTCATCATATCGGCGCGAAGCCGCGCCGCATCCTGGGCGCAGAAACGCGCCATTGCAAATCCGTTCCACGCCGAAACGCCAACTTCCGCACCGAACGCATCGGACACCTCGCGAATGTGCTCAACAACAGCCTCGTCGCCGGGCACGATCAGCGCCGTTCCGATGGCGATGCCACCGTTCGCGACCGCGCGACTTGCCAGCTTGCCCGCAATGTCACCGTCGAGCCGGATGGTTTCGGCGAAAGCGAGTCTGCCGCCGATCCGTAGCCGCCAGCGGTCGGTGAAGCTGCCGTGCGCCATGACCTCGCCCATGGCGGCGCGGCCAAACACAACGATTTCGCAGAGCAGAAGCGATGCGCTCTGTGACAGATCGATGTCGATCCGCCGCATCACACGCGCCCGATCGAACAGGATGGTTTCCTGCGGTAACCACGCCAGACGCGCATCATCGCCCGCGCGCAGCGCGATATTCACCTGCGCCTCTGGTCCATGGGAGCGGTAAATCTTTTCGGCGGCTGCGGTGGTGACGGTGAGATGTGCCCCGTCCCCGGTCGCGATGCCGATGTCGAAACGGTCGCCACCCGCGATGCCGCCCGCCGTGTTGACGAACACCGCCGACAGACCCTGCTGCTCCGGTGAGGGAAACCGCACGCGGAGCGAGCCTTCTTCATGCAACTGGCGGCGGCGCGTCGCGCCGTCCTTGAGATGCACGTCGAACTTCACCCTGCCAACCGCTCGGTTGGCAGAGAACATCTCCGCTTCTGAGGCACTTGTCCTGCTCTGCATCCGCCCCGGCCAGTTCAGGTCACGCGATCCCGCTTCACAGCGCCATCTGGCGGCTGATTTCGGCGGGATCGAGATTGCTGCGGTCGCAGGTGAACTTCACCGCGCCGCGGTCCATGACCGCGAAATTGTCGCCGAGCTCGCAGGCAAAGTCGAGATACTGTTCGACCAGAACGATCGCCATGGTGCCCAGGCTGCGCAGATAGGTAATGGCGCGGCCGATGTCCTTGATGATCGAGGGCTGGATGCCCTCGGTCGGCTCGTCCAGCAGCAGCAGTTTCGGCCGCATCACCAGCGCACGGCCAATGGCCAATTGCTGTTGTTGTCCGCCGGAAAGGTCGCCGCCCCGCCGCCCCAACATGGTGTTCAGAACCGGAAACAGCGAGAACACGTCGTTCGGAATGGTGCGGTCTTCACGCTTGAGCGGCCCAAAGCCGGTCTTGAGATTTTCTTCGACGGTCAGCAGTGGAAATATCTCGCGGCCCTGCGGCACGAAGCCGATGCCCTTACGTGCACGCTCATAGGGCTTTAGCGGGCCAAGATCCGCGCCATCGAAGGTGATCGAGCCATCCCTGATCGGATACTGGCCGACCATGGCGCGCAGCAAACTGGTCTTGCCGACGCCGTTGCGACCGAGCACACAGGTCACCTTGCCGGGCTCGGCAGTCAGCGAGACGCCGCGCAAGGCCTGCGCCGCGCCGTAGTAGAGAGTGATGTTTTTTACGTCGAGCATGCCGGCATCGCCTCCGTCGATCTTCCCATTCTCCTTCCCTCCCCCTTGCGGGGGAGGGACAGGGTGGGGGGAAAGCCGCGAAACCTGAGCGCCGTTTCACCCCCCCTCCCCAACCCTCCCCCGCAAGGGGGGAGGGAGAAGTTTCGAGGTGCACGCAAATAATGTTGCGAAGCCTGAAACATCACCGCCCCAGATACACTTCGATGACGCGTTCGTTGTTCGAAACCTGATCCAGCGTGCCTTCCGCGAGAACCGAACCTTCATGCAGGCATGTGACGCGAACGCCCAGTTCGCGCACGAACGTCATGTCGTGCTCGACGACGACGACAGTCTTTTCCTTGTTAATCTCTTTGAGCAGTTCGGCGGTCTGGTGGGTCTCGACGTCCGTCATGCCCGCCACCGGCTCGTCGACCAGCAACAGTTTCGGGTCCTGCGCCAGCAGCATGCCGATCTCGAGCCATTGCTTCTGCCCGTGAGACAACGCACCCGCGAGGCGGTCGCGCGAATCCTTGAGGCGGATGGTCTCAAGCACGCGCTCGATACGCTCGCTTTCATCCGGCGTCTCGCGCCAGAACAGCGTGCCACGCACCCGATGATCGACATTCAGCGCCAGCAGCAGATTGTCCTCGATGGTCTGGCTTTCGAACACCGTCGGTTTCTGAAACTTGCGGCCGATGCCAAGCTCGGCGATCTGCGTCTCGTCAAGACGTGTCAGATCGGTCTTGCCGTCGAACAGTACGTCGCCTTCGTCCGGCCTGGTTTTGCCGGTGATGATGTCCATCATCGTGGTCTTGCCGGCGCCGTTGGGGCCGATGATGGCCCGCATCTCACCCGGCGCAATGGTCAGCGACAGGTTGTTGATGGCGTGGAAGCCATCGAACGAGACGTGCACGCCGTCGAGGTAGAGCATGGCCGAGGTCGCGCGGGTGTCCATGACATTCATATGCCCTACTCCGCTAAACCATGTTTGAGGCCGGGCTTGCTCACACCGTCTTCCGCCGCAGCGCTGGCCTCATCGGCAGCAAGCTGCTCACGGCGGCCCGCCCACCAATCCTTGACGGTGCCGACGATGCCTTTGGGCAGCAGCAGCGTGACCAGAATGAACAACGCACCGAGCATGAACAGCCAGTACGGCGCGAGCACACCCGATGTGAACACCGTCTTCGCGTAATTGACGACGATCGCGCCGAGCGCTGCACCGGTCAGTGTGCCACGGCCGCCGACCGCCACCCAGATGACGGCTTCAATGGAGTTGCCCGGCGCGAATTCGCCAGGATTGATGATGCCGACCTGCGGCACATACAGCGCCCCCGCGACGCCCGCCATGCAGGCGGATAGGGTGAACACGAACAGTTTGTAGTTCTCGACACGGTAGCCGAGAAAGCGGGTGCGGGATTCCGCATCGCGGATCGCGATCAGCACCTTGCCCAGCTTGGATGTGACGACGGCACGGCAAATCAGGAATGCGAGGGCCAGCGCGATACAGGACAGGATGAACAGCACGGCGCGTGTTCCCTGCGCCTGCACATTGAAGCCGAGGATATCCTTGAAATCGGTCAGGCCGTTGTTGCCACCGAAGCCGAAGTCGTTGCGGAAGAACGCCAGCAGCAGCGCGTAGGTCATCGCCTGGGTGATGATGGAGAGATACACGCCGGTGACGCGCGAACGGAACGCGAGCCAGCCGAAGCAGAACGCCAGCAGCCCCGGCACCAGCAGCACCATCAGTGCAGCGAACCAGAACATGTCGAAGCCGTACCAGTACCACGGCAGCGCCTTGTAATTCAGAAACACCATGAAGTCCGGCAGCACCGGATTGCCATAGACGCCGCGTGAGCCGATCTGGCGCATCAGGTACATGCCCATCGCATACCCACCGAGCGCGAAGAACGCGCCATGGCCCAACGACAGGATACCGCAATAGCCCCAGATCAGATCGATCGAGAGCGCGAGGATGGCGTAGCAAAGATACTTTCCGAACAGCGCCATCAAATAGGTCGGCACCTGCAGCGGCGACGATGCAGGCAGCAGCAGATTGGATAGCGGCACAAGGATGCCGACGGCGGCCACGATCAGCAGGAAGATCGTCGCGCTCTTGTTGAGCGAGCGGGTGAGCAGATACGGCATCATGCTTCCACCGACCGGCCCTTGAGCGCAAAGAGTCCGCGCGGCCGCTTCTGAATGAACAGAATGATGAGCACCAGAATGGCGATCTTGCCGAGCACCGCTCCCGCCACCGGCTCGAGGAACTTGTTGGCCATACCGAGGGTCAATGCTCCGACCAGGGTGCCCCACAGATTTCCGACGCCGCCGAACACCACCACCATGAACGAGTCGATGATGTAGCTCTGGCCGAGATTGGGACTGACATTGTCGATCTGCGACAGCGCCACGCCGGCTATACCGGCGATGCCCGATCCGAGACCGAACGTCAGCGCATCGACGCGCGAGGTGGCGATGCCCATCGAAGCCGCCATACGGCGGTTCTGCGTCACGGCGCGCATCTCAAGCCCGAGACTGGTGAAGCGCAGCATCCCGAGCAGAATGAAAAACACGGCGATCGTAAAGACCACAATCCAGAGCCGGTTGTAGGTGATCGTCATCTGGCCGATCTCGAACGCGCCGCTCATCCAAGACGGATTGCCGACTTCGCGATTGGTCGGGCCGAACATGGTACGGACCGCCTGCTGGAGCACCAGCGACAGTCCCCATGTCGCGAGCAGTGTCTCCAGCGGGCGGCCGTAGAGGAAGCGGATGATGGTCCGCTCGATGACGACGCCAATGAGTCCCGCCACAAGGAAGGCGAGCGGCACGGCGATCAGCAGCGAATAATCGAACAGGCCGGGATAGCGGGTACGAATCACTTCCTGCACCATGAAGGTGACATAGGCGCCGATCATCACCATTTCGCCGTGGGCCATGTTGATGACGCCCATCACACCGAAGGTGATGGCAAGGCCGATGGCGGCGAGCAGCAGCACCGAGCCAAGCGACAGGCCGTACCAGGCATTCTGCGCCGTCGCCCAGATCGCGAGCTTGCCCTGGATCGAACTGATGGCAGCGGCGGAGGTCCGCCCCAGCGCGGACGACGGATCGAACGACAAACCTGTCAGCAAAGCCAATGCTTCCTGATCGCCGCGATCGCGGATCACCGAGATCGCATCGAGCTTGTCGGCTTCGGAGACCTTCGGATCGAACAGCACAATCGCGGCCTTGGCTTCGGCAAAGGCCCGCTTTGCGCCGCTGTTGGTTTCCTTCTGCAATGCGCCCTCGATGACCGGCAGGAAAGCCGCGTCATGGGTCTTGAAAACAGATTGCGCCGCCTGAATGCGTTTCGCGGGGTCAGGCGACAGCAACGTCAGTCCGCCGAGCGCGGCGTCCACCGTGCGGCGCAGACGATTGTTGAGACGTACAGCTACGGCGCCCGATGGCGCAGTCGCAGCTTCACCGGTCGCTGCGTCGGTGACCTTGCCGCTCTTGTCCTTGACGAAAACCTTTCTGCTCTGCGGATCGGCCAGCAGGCGGCCGTCCTGAAGTGCGTCGATGATCGGAAACGCAAGCGGATTGCCGCTGGTCGCGAGCGCACCGACGGCGGCGTCGGTATCGGAAAATGAATCGTTGGCGAATTGCGCGACCGCGTCTTCAAAGGGGCCGGCCAGCACCGGCATGCCCGAGACGATCATCAATATCAGCACAATAGCCGCCGCACGGCAGCGATGAAGAACTAAGGAAAACACCTGACAACCCCGGCAGAGGTGAGAGGAAAGCGGCGACTGCCGCCGCCTTCCGGTCGTTTCAGATCAGAGCGTGATGCGCTGCGGGTGCATCACGCCGCGTGACGCTGCTCAGGAGCCCTGACCACCGCACTTGTTGGTCTTGGTGTTGAAGTTGCCGCACTTCTTGCCGACCCAGTCGCCAATCAGGTCCTTGGAGCCCTCAAGCTCCTTCGACCAGGCATCGCCAGCAACGAGGCCAGGGGTCTTCCACACCACATCGAACTGGCCGTCGGCTTTGATTTCGCCGATGAACACAGGCTTGGTGATGTGATGGTTCGGAAGCATTTCCGACACGCCGCCGGTGAGGTTCTTGGCCTTGGTGCCGGGAAGAGCGTCGATCACCTTGTCGGCGTCGACCGAACCGGCCTTCTCGACGGCCTTCACCCACATGTTGAACCCGATCACATGCGCTTCCATCGGATCGTTGGTCACGCGCTTCGGATTCTTTGTGTAGGCCTGCCAGGCCTTGATGAAGGCCTCGTTCTCTGGCGTCTTGATCGACTGGAAGTAGTTCCAGGCGGCGAGATGGCCGACCAGCGGCTTGGTGTCGATGCCGGCGAGTTCTTCTTCACCGACCGAGAACGCAACGACCGGAATGTCGGTCGCCTTGATGCCCTGGTTGCCGAGTTCCTTGTAGAACGGAACGTTGGCGTCGCCGTTGATGGTCGAAACCACCGCCGTCTTCTTGCCAGCCGAACCGAACTTCTTGATATCGGCCACGATGGTCTGCCAGTCCGAGTGACCGAACGGCGTGTAGTTGATCATGATGTCTTCAGCCTTGACGCCCTTCGACTTCAGGTAGGCTTCAAGGATCTTGTTGGTGGTGCGCGGATAGACGTAGTCGGTGCCGGCCAGAACCCAGCGCTGCACCTTCTCTTCCTTGGCGAGATAGTCGACCGCAGGAATCGCCTGCTGGTTCGGCGCCGCACCCGTGTAGAACACGTTGCGCTCGCTCTCTTCACCCTCGTACTGCACCGGGTAGAACAGGATCGAGTTCAGTTCCTTGAACACCGGCAGCACGGACTTGCGCGACACCGAGGTCCAGCAGCCGAACACCACGGACACCTTGTCCTTGGTGATCAGTTCGCGGGCCTTTTCCGCGAACAGCGGCCAGTTGGACGCCGGATCGACAACGACGGCCTCAAGCTTCTTGCCGAGAACGCCGCCCTTCTTGTTCTGCTCATCGATAAGGAAAAGTACCGTATCCTTCAGCGTGGTTTCGCTGATGGCCATTGTTCCGGAAAGCGAATGAAGGACGCCGACCTTGATGGTCTCCTGCGCCTTGGCCGCGCCGACCGTGGCGAGACCCAAAAAAAGACCTGCAGTTGCGGCCAGCCATTTACGGCGGCTGAACGGTGCAACTGCGACGCTGCTGAAATGCGTAGTCATGCGATGTCATCTCCCTGACGCAGACGTGAAACGCTGTGCGACGGCCTTCGGCCGCCGGCGTTAAGGGAATCGCAAGAACTATGCCATGGGACAGATTTGCCTAACCTTCTGATTTTGCAGGTCTAAATTCAGTTTCGGATCGACCCGGATGTCGCCTGCCCGTTTTTCAACCAGTTAAACTGACCTCCCTTTCGGCATTTGCATAAAAAATAATCAAAAACTCTGCGTTGTCTACAATTCAAGCAGGAAGCGGCCCGACAGGTACGCCCCTACGAAGTTTCCAGGCTCCTGCTGCCGCCCTCCGGTCGATTTCACCTTGAAAGCGCCGTCTTCCTGTTCCATATGAGCGCTACGACCTTGAGAATCATCGGGTCCTTGCGAGCCGCGTGTACTGATCCCGTTTACGGTTTCTGGCTTGCCCCTTCAGCTAACCAAAACCGACGCCCCAGACACGCGGGTGTCTCCGACACCCGCCCGCACCCGGCATCCGCTGGGCGCGCGCCGCGACTCATAGAAAGATACCCTTTTGACCTCCTTTCAGGATTTCGGCCTCGCCGATCCCATCTCGCGTGCACTTAAAGAAGAAAATTACGTCACGCCCACCCCTATTCAGGCTCAAACCATTCCCATCGCGATCACCGGACGCGACGTCATCGGCATCGCGCAGACCGGCACCGGCAAGACGGCGTCGTTCGCGCTTCCGATCCTGCATCGCCTGCTGGAAAACCGTATCAAGCCGCAGCCCAAGACCTGCCGCGTGCTGGTGCTGAGCCCGACCCGCGAACTCTCCGGCCAGATTCTCGAGAGCTTCAACGCCTACGGCCGGCACATCAAGCTGACCTCGGCGCTGGCGATCGGCGGCGTCCCGATGGGCCGCCAGGTCCGCTCCGTCATGCCCGGCATCGATGTCATGGTGGCGACACCCGGACGTCTGCTCGACATGGTACAGGGCAATGCCCTGAAACTCGGACAGGTCGAGTTTCTGGTGCTCGACGAAGCGGACCGCATGCTCGACATGGGTTTCATCAACGACATCCGCAAAATCGTCGCCAAGCTTCCGACGAAGCGTCAGACGCTGTTCTTCTCGGCGACCATGCCGAAAGACATCGCCGATCTCGCCGATCAGATGCTGAACAATCCAGCGCGTGTCGCTGTGACGCCGGTGTCTTCCACCGTCGAGCGCATCACGCAGAAGGTCCTCCAGGTCGATCATTCCGCGAAGCCCGCCATTCTGGCGCAGATCCTCAAGACCGAGCAGGTCAACCGCGCGCTGGTGTTTACCCGCACCAAGCATGGCGCCGACAAGGTCGTGAAAGGCCTCGTAAAGGCGGGGATTCCTGCTGAAGCCATCCACGGCAACAAGTCGCAGAACCACCGCGAGCGCGTGCTGGCGGCATTCCGCACCGGCGACATCCGCACGCTGGTCGCAACCGATATCGCCGCGCGCGGCATCGACGTCGACGGTATCAGCCATGTCATCAACTTCGACCTGACCAACGTGCCGGAAACCTACGTTCACCGCATCGGCCGCACCGCGCGCGCCGGCGCTGACGGCACAGCGATTTCGCTGGTGGCGGGCGGTGAGGAGCTTGGCTATCTGCGCGACATCGAAAGGCTGATCAAGGTCACCCTGCCGAAGGAAGATCGCCGCACGCCGGGACAGCAACAGCGTCCGGCCGCAGCCGCGCCCGCGCAGCATCACCGTCCGGCACGGTCAGGTGGTCATCACGGCCACAACGGACATAGCCCGCGTGCGAACGATGGCGCCCCCGGATCAAAGGGTCCGCGCCGCCGCCGTCGTCCGGGAGGAGGCGCCCCCGCGCAGGCAAACCGTTTCGAGGGCAATCGCCACGAGCAGTCCCGGCCGTCACAAGGCGGCAAGAGCGAGGGTATTCAGGGCGTCGCCTTCTTGCATCGTGAAAGCCGTCCGGCGCAAAATCAGCCCAATCGGAATCAGCGCCCGCAGCGGTCCTGAACCGGACCCGCGGACAGAATTAGCGAACTTGATTAGAAGGACTTGGAGACCCCTATGGCCAAAGAAGAGTTGATCCAGTTCGAAGGACTGGTGACCGAAATTCTTCCCGACGCACGCTATCGCGTCCAGCTCGATGCCGGACATGAGATCGTGGCCTACACCGCCGGGAAGATGAAGAAGAACCGCATCAAGACGCTGGCAGGCGACCGGGTGACCATCGAAATGTCACCTTACGATCTCGAGAAGGGCCGCCTGATTTTCCGGCACAAGGACGAGCGTCCCGGAGGCGCCGGCGGTCCACCCCGCGGCACCCCCCCACGCGGACAGTTTCGCCGCAGATAAGCGGGTTTCTCCGCATCATACGGATCGCGCATGGCACGCGTCATGCGCGATCTCCTGCTTCTGGAGCACGCTGGACGGGCATCAAAAATCCGCACCCGTCAGGATTGTTTCGGGGCCCATTTTCACGTAATATTGAGATATCGATCTTCGGCCGGACGACATAGCTATCCACCGGTACAGCCGGTTTAGACGCTGACGACCTCATCCAAATTTCGATCTCACCAGCCCATTTAGACGTGGGCTTTGACTATATCTATCTTGAGAAGGACTACCTGCGTGAGCATGGGAACAGTGAAGTGGTTCAACGCGACTAAGGGTTACGGTTTCATTCAGCCTGACGATGGCGGAAACGACGTGTTCGTTCACATCAGCGCCGTCGAGCGCGCTGGTCTGGGAACGCTGCGTGAGGGCCAGAAGATCAGCTACGAAATCGTTGCCGATCGCCGTTCGGGCAAGTCGTCGGCCGACAATCTCCGCGCCGCCGGCTAACTGAATTTCTGCGGCTCACGCTGCGGGAGTTTCGGATAACGAGAACCAGAACATCCAAAGGCCGTGCGGTTCGCACGGCCTTTTTGTTTTACGTTGTTGGAAGGCGTTTGCGGTCAGCTTGTATAGGTGACCGTGTCGGACTGGCGAGGCCGGGTGTAGCAGTTCTCAGACAGCGGCACGGTGGTCTGGATGATGTATCCGGTGATCGGTGTGAAGGTGTAAGTCACCTCGCTCCAGATCAACTGCGTGTTCGCGACAAGAAGATCGGCCGGGATCGTTGTGATGACTGTATCCTTGGGATAGCCGGTCGTGACCGTGACAGAGCTGGCGCCGCTGACAGCGCCGGAGTAACTCCAGACCACCTTCGCATTCTTCGATGCATCGATGCTGACCGCGGAGATTCTCTGGGTCATCGTCGCCGGCGTGACGGCATAGGGCGTCATGATGGCGCTGCCCATCTTGAAGAAGTTCGAGATGTCCGTGGACGAAACTTTTGTGCCCTGCGAGACAAGGTCGGACAACGTGCGCGCGGTCAGCGTTACCTTGCGATCTACGGCCACGCCGCTTGAAACGTCGATCATTCCGAACAGCAGCGTCAGCATCAGCGGCACAATAAAGACGAATTCGACCGCAGCCACGCCGCGCTTGTCCTTGCCGAACCGGAATACAAGCTGCCGGCCGCTGCGGACGTATTTGAAAAGCGAAATCAGCTTCATGATCGTTCGTCCATCAAGGTTCGACGCGGAACGCAGCAGTCGCTGCCAGGAGGCGTTTGCTGTTGGACGTGTTGCGTCCGATATTCGCGATGTTGTAGCCGAGCCCGGTCACGAACATCGGCCACTGATAAAAGGCGCGAACGACAACCGTGGCCGCGCTACCGGCGGGCGCCGTCTGATAGGTGAAGTTGTTGACGAAATTTCCCGATCCATCGATCGGGTCGGTGATGTTGACTGTCGTGCCCTCGGCGTATGATTTCACATCGACGTAAACGTCGGTGCAGGTAAACATTATACTGACGCGGTTGCAGAGATCCTGCTTGAACTGGGCCTGGGTCATGCCGGCATCCTGCGCCTGGTGCGTCAACATCAGGCGCGCCGAATCCTGCGTGCCTGTCTCCAGAATCTGCGCAGCGAAAAACACCAGCGCCGTCTCAATGACAGCGAACAGCAACACGAAGAAGATCGGTGCGACGAACGCGAATTCGACGGCGGCGGAGGCTCGCCGGTCGCGGCGAAACCGGCGCAGTGCCTTGTTTATTGCGTTCATGGATGTCGCGGGCGGGCGCATCGGGCTATCCTCGGCATGCAGCGGGAAATAACTACCGCCGAGAATAGACGACAGAGATTGTCGAATGCTTGCTCCTGATCAGAACAACATGCGGCGCGGAGTTAACCGGTTGTTAACGAATCAGCCGGTGCCTGGTCTCAGGGGCGCGCGCCGGCGGTGGTGGCCTGGTTGTTCAGGACGTTGGTCTGGCCGAGAGCGGTCTCGAAGTAAGACCGCCCGTCGCCGAGGGTCACACGCCGCTGGCAGTCGGGCGTGCAACTGTAAGACTCACGCTCCAGACCGCGGTAGACAGTGACCATCTTGTCCGCAGGGCCTTCAACCTGGATGGAACGGCTGGCCAGAACCTCACCGGCACGATCCATGGCGATCATGTTGGTTGAGCCGTAACCCTTGCCGGTCACAACCACCATCCCGCCGGGCTGAACGTTAACGTCCGCGATCAGGGGGTTTCCGACCACGATGGTCGCAACCTTCTCGGGCAGCTTCACCACCTTTGCCTGATCGACGAAGACCGCAACGGATTCATCGCCGGTTCCGGCGAACGTCGCGATCGGACACATCAGGAAACCGGCAACGAGAAAGCGCAGCGCTACGGCTTTATGCGCGTAACGGTGCGAGACATTGATCGACATACTTTACTCCGGGGCGTGTACAAGCCGGCAAAAGCGATACGCAGCGGTGCCGGCGCCCGACATGGCAAATCTGACGTTAATTGATGAATGAACTGCAAACAGCGCATGAATGAAGATCGCGTGCCTTTACCGCGCCGGGCACTTAACAACGGGAAATCACCGCAATTTGCCCAGTGCCGTTAAACCGGCATTTACCGTCAGCAAGAAGATGCGGATACCTCAGGCTTTCAGCAATCGAATTAACTGCGTTGCAATTCCTGCTGCGTAGGTTGACGCCATGGTCACGGTGGTTTCCGCCCCCGCAACGGCCAGAGTTCTACAGCCACGTGTACAAATGGAGTTATAGATGACCAAGCTCGTTGCTCGCTTCGTCAAGGACGAATCCGGCGCCACCGCGATTGAGTATGGCCTGATTGCTGCGGGCATTGCGCTCGCAATCATCGCCGCCGTGAACGGCCTCGGCACCACCCTGAACACGAAGTTCACCAACATCAACGCCTCGATCAAGTAATTGATCGCGTCGGGATGAAGAAAAGGCTTCGGGAAACCGAAGCCTTTTTTGTGCCCGGATCATTCCGACGGAAGTCCAGTAAAGCGTATGAAGCCGTCTCCCGCCGAGAAACGCACTAATTTCGGGCACCTCTTCATGTCGCTTTCCCGCGATGAGCCGACCCGGCTGGTTTGTGGGGCCCTGGTCCTTGCCTTGTTCGCGGTTCTGTTCCGGATCGCCAGCATCTGGCCCGGCGCGTTTTAATATTGTTCATTTCTGCCGGTTAGCCTGCGGTGTCGCTCAATCGGACCGAGAGGAGCGGATTTGACATTCGCCTCCCATCCGGCCGCGAGTTCGCGATGCAATGTTAGAATCGGACCACCAATTCCCGCGGCTCAATCTGTCAGACCCGGCAAACCCATGATCCTTGATCTCGCGCGCGTCTTCCTGTTTCCCGCATTGATGGCCTTCGCCGCGGCAAGCGATCTCTTCACAATGACGATCCCCAACCGGATTTCGCTGCTGCTGGTGGCGGGCTTCTTTGTTCTGGCCGGTTTCAGCGGCATGCCGCTGTCCGAGATCGGCATGCATGTGGCGGCGGGCCTGACAGTGCTGGTCATCGCCTTCGCCTGCTTCGCTTTCGGCTGGATGGGGGGCGGCGACGCCAAGGTCGCAGCCGCAGCCGGGCTCTGGTTCGGGTTTCCGCCGCTTGCCAGCTATCTGGTCTATGCCTCCCTGTTCGGCGGCGCGCTGACGCTCCTGATGCTTCAGTTCCGGCAATGGCCGCTGCCGTACTCGCTCATTTCGCAGGAATGGCTGCAACGGCTCCACCGCAAGGACAGCGGCATCCCGTACGGCATCGCCCTCGCCCTCGGCGCGCTGATGATCTATCCCGAGACCGAATGGATGAAAGCCGTCGACCTCACCCGCTTCATCGGCCACTGAACCTTCGCCGTTCAGACTCGGCAAATCCGTTTCCGCCACACAACATGCTGGTGACACTTGCGGACTTGAGAGCCGCAGCACGTCGGCAACGTCTCATTAACGCGATTTAGATACGCCTCATTAACCATGCTTTGACGTTTAGCTGGTCAAATCCGACCACAGCGACAGGTCCGTCGCGGCGTGATGTGGAAAGTGAAAGCGTATGAATACCGCGCGGATTGTCGTCCTGGCCATTGCCGTCTGCGCCGGCGGCGCTGCTGCATATCTTGCAAGCGGCTCCGATCCGAAGCCGGTCGCAGCGCCAACGACAATGGACACCACCGACGTTCTGGTTGCCCGCATCGACATTCCGCTCGGTCAGACCGTCACGCCTAACGATATCGCATGGCAGGGCTGGCCTTCCGCGACGGCAAGCTCCAGCTTCATCCGCCGCAACGACCAGCCCGAGGCAATGACCCAGATCGTGGGATCGATTGCACGTTCGCCGTTCCTTGCGGGCGAACCGATCCGCGAAACCAAGCTCGTCAAGGGCAACGGCTCCGGCTTCATGGCGGCCATCCTGCCGAGCGGCATGCGCGCGATTTCAACGGAAATTTCGCCGGAAACCGGCGCCGGGGGCTTTATCCTGCCCAACGACAAGGTCGACGTCATTCTCACCAAGCGCGAGAGAGTCGCCAGCCGCAGTGGCACAAACGACGTCATCAACTCTGAAATCATCCTGAGCAACATCCGCGTTCTCGCCATCGACCAGACAGTCGGAGAAAAGGACGGACAGAAGGTCGTGGTCGGCAAGACCACCACCCTCGAGTTGAAACCCGATCAGGCCGAAACGCTGGCGCGTGCGCGCCAGGCGGGCACCTTGTCGCTCGCGTTGCGCAGCCTGGTCGACGCCAACCGCAACGACATCAACATCGACGACGGCACCAAGAGCGACAGCGTCAATGTCGTTCGCTACGGCGTCACCACGACAATGACGACACGGAAGTGATCGAGAGGACGGATACGATGAGGCGAGAGGGACATCAGGCACCTGTACGGACCTTCATGGTGCGTGCCCTGTCGTTTGCCGCGGTTTCCGCGCTGACGCTGAATCCGGCCCTGTCGCCGGTGATCGCGAGCGACTACCGCACGCCGGCAGCCGCGGCTGTCGCGTCGAATGGCGGCCAGTTGAATGCGCGCTTCCTGCCGCTCGGCATCGGAAAGTCCGTCGTTATCGACCTGCCGCGCGACATCAAGGACGTTCTGGTTGCGGACCCCAAGATCGCCAACGCCGTGGTCCGATCAGCGCAGCGCGCCTACATCATCGGCGCCGCCGTCGGTCAGACCAACATCGTTTTCTTCGACACGTCGGGTCAGCAGATTGCCGCTTACGATATCGCGGTGACGCGCGATCTCAACGGTGTCCGCGCCGCACTGAAACAATCGTTCCCGCTGTCCGATATCCGGATTGAAGGCGTCGGCGACGGCGTCGTGCTGTCGGGTTCGGCAGCCAGCCCTGTCGAGGCGCAGCAGGCGCAGGAAATGGCGGCACGTCTGGCCGGCGGCCCGGACAAGGTCGTGAACAGCATCGCGGTTCGCGGGCGCGATCAGGTGATGCTCAAGGTCACCGTGGCTGAAGTTCAGCGCGACATCATCAAGCAGTTAGGCGTCGATCTCAGCGCCACGATGAACTACGGCACCGCGGTCGTGAACTTCAACAACACCAATCCGTTCACCGCATACGGCCGCCCGCTGGTCGCCGGCAACAGTCTGGTTGGCGCGGCCGGTTCGGCGACAAATCTGCTTGGACAGCGCGTTCCGGCTGTCACCGCGACGCTGCGCGCAATGGAAAGCGCCGGCGTCGTCCGCACGCTGGCGGAACCGAACCTCACCGCGATTTCCGGCGAATCGGCGACCTTTGTCGCGGGCGGCGAATTCCCGCTTCCCAAGGGTTATACCTGCGACCCAGTCTCGCGGGCCTGTACCACTCAGATCGATTTCAAGAAGTTCGGTATTACCCTGAACTTCACGCCGATCGTGCTGTCCGAAGGCCGGATCAGCCTGCGCGTACTGACCGAAGTCTCCGAACTGTCGCCCGACAACTCGATCACCCTCGATCAGTCGGGAAACACCCTGACCATTCCGTCGGTCAAAACCCGCCGCGCCGAAACCACGCTTGAAATTCCGTCGGGCGGCTCGATGGCGATGGCCGGCCTGATCCAGGAACAGACCAAGCAATCCATCAACGGGCTGCCCGGACTGGCGCAGTTGCCGGTGCTCGGAACGCTGTTCCGCAGCCGCGACTACGTCAACCGCAACACCGAACTGATGGTGCTGGTGACGCCCTTCGTAGTCCGCGCGGTCGCGCAGAAGGATCTGTCGCGTCCTGACGACGGCTTCGCCGACGCTGCGGACCCGCAGTCGGACCTTCTCGGCAACATCAACCGCATCTACGGCGTTCCCGGACGCGCGGAGCCCGGCCGCAAGTATCGCGGCACTTACGGCTTCATCACCGACTGAGATGGGACAAGGATAGTAACGATGACGATGCGAGTACCCAATCTCAAGCACAGCCTGCGCGTCGCGGTCGCCCTTCTCGGGGCGTCTGCCGCGTTGGGAGCCTGCACGCACACCGATCAGGATACGCCGACGAGCAGCATCCCGAACGATTACCGCCAGCGCCATCCCATCGTGGTTCAGGAAGCGAACCGCACGACCGAAGTCTTCGTCGGCACCGGCCGCGGCGGCCTCACGGCTGCGCAGCGCTCGGATATTGCCGGTGTCGCCGAGACCTGGCTACGCGAAGGCACCGGCGGCATCATCATCGATATGCCGGCGAATACGCCGAACGCACGCGTGGCGAACGATTCCTTGCGTGAGATCCAGGGCATCCTGGCTGCCGCCGGTGTGCCGCCGCGCGGCATCACCGTCAGGAGTTATCGTCCGGCCGATCCCCGGCAGTTTGCGACAATCCGGGTCAACTATCCACGGATCGTCGCGGATGCCGGTCCGTGCGGCGTTTGGCCGGAAGACCTCGGCCCTTCCATCAAGAACAAGAGCTATTACGAAAACCGGCCGTACTACAATCTGGGCTGCGCAAGTCAGCGCAATCTTGCAGCGATGGTCGACAATCCGTCCGATCTCGTTCAGCCGCGCGCCGAAACGCCGGCCTATACACCTCGTCGCAACGTCGCCTTCGACAAGTACCGCAAGGGTAACACGACGACGACCGCATATCCTGAAGCCGAGAAGGCCAAACTGAGCGAAGTGGGCAAATGATTAGTTACGCGCGCCAGGATCAGGAGGACGGGGCGGCCTCGACCGCCGCCGAGGAGCATATCGCGCCAGCGCCGCGCGTGTCCGTCCAGGCCTTCTGCGAAACTGTTGAAACCGCGGCAGCCGTACAGGCTGCCGGCGAAGACCGGCGGCTGGACAAGGCGCATCTCAAGATTCAGATGGGCGGCATGGCGGCTGCCATTGAGGCGTACCGCACCGCGCCGACTCCCAACGTGATCCTGCTCGAGACCGAGGGTCGCAACGACATCCTTTCGGGCCTCGATCAACTTGCAACGGTTTGCGACGCCGGTACGCGGGTGATCGTGATCGGCAAAGTCAACGACGTCGTTCTCTACCGTGAACTCGTCCGCCGCGGCATCAGCGACTATGTCATCGCACCGGTTGCGCCGCTCGATGTCGTCCGCTCGATCTGCGGCCTGTTTTCGGTTCCGGAAGCCAAGGCCGTCGGACGGATCATTGCCGTGGTCGGCGCCAAGGGCGGCGTGGGCGCATCCACCGTGGCGCATAACGTTGCGTGGGCGATCGCACGCGATCTGGCGCTGGATTCGGTGGTCGCCGATCTCGATCTGGCCTTCGGCACCGCGGGCCTCGATTACAATCAGGACCCGCCCCAGGGGATCGCCGACGCCGTATTTTCTCCCGACCGCATCGATACGGCTTTTGTGGACCGGCTGCTCTCCAAGTGCACCGACCATCTCAGCCTGCTCGCCGCGCCTGCGACCCTCGACCGGGTGTACGATTTCGGGGCAGACGCGTTCGATTCGATCTTCGATACGCTGCGCACGACGATGCCCTGCATCGTTCTCGACGTTCCGCATCAGTGGTCCGGATGGACGAAGCGCGCGCTGGTCGGCGCCGACGATATCCTGATCGTCGCGACCCCCGATCTCGCCAATCTGCGCAACACCAAGAACATGTTCGATACGTTGAAGGCTGCGCGGCCTAACGACAGGGCACCTCTGTACTGCATCAATCAGGCCGGTGTTCCCAAACGGCCCGAGATCAACACCAGCGAATTCGCGAAGGCTATCGAAAGCCCGCCGATCGTGACCATTCCGTTTGAGCCGCAAATCTTCGGCGCAGCTGCGAACAATGGACAGATGATCGCGGAAATCGCCGCCAATCATCGCACATCCGAGATGTTCTTGCAGATCGCGCAGCGCCTGACCGGCCGTGGCGAAGCCAAGAAGCCGCGCAATTCGTTTCTGGCACCTCTGCTCGGAAAGCTCCGGGCCAAATAGACTTTCGCGTGGAGTACCGTCGTGTTTGGTAAGCGTAGCGGATCAGAAGCCGATGGCCGGGGGACTCAGCCCGCGGACCGTGGGCATGTGACAACACCGGCCGCCGCAAAGCCGGCGGTGGCGAACGTCACATCACCGCCGCTGTCGCCTGCCCGCACCTCCACACCCGCTCCTGTCGTCGAAGCACGGCGCTCGGATACCTACTATCAGGTCAAGGCCACGATCTTCGGGGCGCTGATCGAGGCCATCGACCTCGCACAGCTCGCAAAGCTCGACGTCGAGTCCGCGCGCGAGGAAATCCGCGACATCGTCAACGAGATCATCGCGATCAAGAACATCGTGATGTCGATCGCCGAGCAGGAAGAACTGCTCGACGACATCTGTAACGACGTTCTCGGTTACGGCCCGCTCGAGCCGCTGCTCGCCCGCGACGACATCGCCGACATCATGGTGAATGGCGCCGGCACTGTCTTTATCGAAGTCGGCGGCAAGATCCAGAAGACCGGCATCCGCTTCCGTGACAACCAGCAGCTTCTCAACATCTGCCAGCGCATCGTCAGCCAGGTCGGCCGCCGCGTCGACGAATCCTCGCCGATATGCGACGCCCGTCTCGCCGACGGGTCGCGCGTCAACGCGATCGTGCCGCCGCTGGCCATCGACGGCCCCGCGCTCACCATTCGTAAGTTCAAGAAGGACAAGCTGACGCTTGATCAACTGGTCAAATTCGGCGCGATCACGCCCGAAGGCGCTCAGATCCTGCAGATCATCGGCCGGGTGCGCTGCAACGTGCTGATCTCCGGCGGCACCGGCTCAGGTAAAACCACGCTGCTGAACTGTCTAACCAACTACATCGACGAGGACGAGCGCGTCATCACCTGCGAAGACGCAGCAGAACTTCAATTGCAGCAGCCGCATGTCGTGCGCCTCGAAACGCGTCCGCCGAACATCGAAGGCGAAGGCCAGGTCACCATGCGCGACCTCGTCAAGAACTGCCTGCGTATGCGGCCGGAACGTATCATCGTCGGCGAAGTCCGCGGACCCGAGGCGTTCGACCTGTTGCAGGCGATGAACACCGGCCACGACGGATCGATGGGAACGCTGCACGCCAACAATCCCCGCGAAGCCCTGTCGCGCTGCGAATCCATGATCACCATGGGCGGTTACTCTCTGCCGTCGCGCACCATCCGCGAGATGATCTGCGCCTCGATCGACGTGATTGTACAGGCAGCCCGCCTGCGCGACGGCTCGCGCCGTATCACCCACATCACCGAAGTGATGGGGATGGAAGGCGACACCATCATCACCCAGGACATCTTCCTCTACGACCTGATGGGCGAAGATCTGAACGGCAACATTATCGGCCGACATCGCTCGACCGGCATCGGACGTCCGAAGTTCTGGGAGCGTGCCCGCTACTACAATGAGGAAAAGCGGCTCGCCGCGGCGCTCGATGCCGCCGAAGTTGCAGAGGTATAGGAGCGCCCATGAACATGCAGGCGCTGGCACTGGCTTTCCTCTCCGCCGTCACGGTGGGCGGTCTCGCATGGGTTTTCATCTATCCGCTACTCTCCGGCGAGAAGCAGACCGAGAAGCGCGTCCAGTCCTTTGCGCGCGCCGAACCTGCATTGCGCATCGACGACCGGTCGCGCACGCGTCGCGTAGCTGTCGAAGACTCGATCAAGGAGCTTGAACAGCGGCTCGCCGAGTCCAAGAAGATTTCGATCGAGAACCGGATCTCCCAGGCGGGCATGAGCTGGACCAAGCAGCAGTTCATGATCGGCTCGGGGGTTCTCGGCGCGGCCGCTCTGATCGGGTCCTATATTGCCGGCGCGCCCCCACTCGCATCGCTTGGGTTTGGCTTGGGCGCAGGCTTCGGATTGCCGCGCTGGGTGCTGGGCTTTCTCAAGAAGCGCCGTGAAACCAAGTTTCTCGATGCCCTGCCGGACGCCGTCGACGTCATCGTCCGGGGCATCAAGGCCGGCCTTCCGCTGTTCGATTCGATCAAGGTGGTTGCCGCCGATGCGCCGGAGCCGCTGCGCAGCGAATTCAATGCGATCATCGAAACCCAGACCATCGGCATGCCGCTTGGCGACGCCTGCCAGCGTCTTTACGACAGAATGCCGCTGCCGGAAGCCAACTTCTTCGGCATCGTGATCGCGATTCAAACCAAGTCGGGCGGCAACCTGTCGGAGGCTCTCGGCAATCTCTCGAAGGTGCTTCGCGATCGCAAGAAGATGAAGGCCAAGATTCAGGCGATGTCGATGGAAGCCAAGGCCTCGGCCGGCATCATCGGCTCGCTGCCGCCGCTCGTGATGCTCATGGTCTACATCATGACGCCCGAATACATCTCACTGCTCTGGACCCATCCGACCGGACGGCTGATGCTGGCGGGCTGCGTGCTCTGGATGTCGACCGGCATCTTGGTCATGAAAAAAATGATCAACTTCGATTTCTGACGAGGAACCATGGTCGATCTTCTCATCGAAAAGTTCCACGACGCCAGGTTCATGACGATGCTGATGGCGGCGATCGCCGCCGCAGCAGCAGCCTACGCAGTTGTGGCGCCGATGTTCGCCGGCGACGGACTGGCCAAGCGCATGAAAGCCGTCGCCAGCGAACGCGAGCGGATGCGCCAGCGCGAACGCGACCGGCTCAACCGCAACGAGAAAGTTTCGCTGCGCCAGACGCCGAAACAGGTCGTCCAGCGGGTGGTCGACGATTTCAACCTCGGCAAGTGGGTGGCTCAGGAGGAAGCACGCGACAAGCTGGTGATGGCCGGCTATCGCGGTCAGGCGCCTTACGTCACGTTTCTCTTCTTCCGCCTTGTCATGCCGATCGTGTTCCTGATCTGCGCCATTCTCTATGTGTTCGTGATCTCGAACATGCAGCAGCCGACGGCGATGAAAATCGGCATGTGCCTGGGCGCGACATGGCTTGGCATGCAGGCGCCCATGCTGTTCCTGAAGAACGCCATTACCAAGCGCCAGTTGTCGATCCGGCGCGCATTTCCGGATGCGCTCGACCTGCTGCTGATCTGCATCGAATCCGGCATGTCGATCGAAGCGGCATTTCGCCGGGTGAGCCAGGAGATCGGCAGCCAGTCGATCGCGCTGGCGGAGGAATTCTCGCTGACGACCGCTGAGCTCTCATATCTCCAGGACCGCAAGATGGCCTACGAGAACCTCGCCAAGCGGACCGGAACCGAGGGCGTGAAGTCCGTCTGTCTGGCCCTGCAACAGTCGGAGCGCTATGGCACGCCGCTGGGACAGACGCTGCGCGTGATGGCTCAGGAAAATCGCGACATGCGCATGAATGAGGCCGAGAAGAAGGCGGCCGCCTTGCCGCCGAAACTGACCGTGCCGATGATCGTGTTCTTCCTGCCCGTGCTGTTCGTGGTCATTCTCGGCCCGACCGGCATCAAGGTCTCGGAATACATGAAGTGATGTGAGCGGCGCCGGTCAGGCGCCGCGGCATCGTTCAGCCTCAAGACACAGAAATAAACCGTGACTTATGAACGGCTGGGCTCTGCCACGGCCGTTGTGCGCGGACCTCGTCCGCCGCCATCGCGGCTGAGCATCTGCTTCAGATAGGCGACATTGGCTTCCGCCTCTTCAGCGGGAAGGTCTGCCTTCACGATGGTTTCGGCTTCCGCGAATCGTCCCTGAAGCCCGACCACCAGTCCGAGATTCTGGCGAACGCGGGAATCCGCCGAGCCGCGATTATAGGCCCTGCGCAGCACCGACTCGGCCTTGGGCAGATCCTTGGACAGAACATAGGACATGCCGAGATTCGACAGCACCGATGGCTCTTCCGGGGCAATCTTGAGCGCGCTCGCGTAATAGCGGCGAGCCTCCTCGTGATTGCCGAGCTGATCGAGCGTCGTTCCCTGCACCGACAGAATGCGCCAGTCAGGATTTGCCGGCGTATGGGCACGGGTCAGGATGTCGAACGCCTGCTGGAAATTTCCGTTGTCCGCCAGCGCGCGGCCATAGGCTGCCAGCAACGATTTGTTCCCGGGGTTGGCGATGGTCGCCTGCTCCAGCACGGCAACGGCCTGCTGGCGCTGCCCGTTCAACCGCAGGGACTGGCCATATTGAAGCGCGGCCGCGGCGTCGCGCGGATTGGCACGGTAGCGTTCGCCGTAAGCCTCGATCTCATCGCGCGAAGCAACACCCGGCCCTGCTTCGGCACGGGCATTGAGCGATCCGGTAATATCGGGCGAGCGCGCGGTCTGGCAGCCGCCAAGGCTGGCCGCGAGGAGCGCTGCGACCGCGGCGGACCCAAAGTACCTGGCGAAACGGGATGGATTACGCATGACGCTTGGACTCGCTATCGAGGTTTGGCGAAGCCGGATGACGCCAGCAATAGACTGTTAACCCTAATGGCTGGTTAATTCCCCCGAGCGGCGACGGTGCCCGCCCCTGCGCCTCCCGATCGGAAAGACATGTAAAAACACGATCTTGGGCCTGCTGCGCAGTGCGGCCGCGCTGCTATAGTGAGCATCTGTCACGCACCCTGTCCGGGAATTCCATGCATCCAGCCTTCCAGAACGCCTCATCCGCCGTCCCCATTACCTTTGCCACCAAATCGACCTGGGACACCGTCAGCGCTACCCTTCCCGCCGCGGCCCGGCGGTTCGCAGCGGCCAATGCCTTCACCGCAAAGCCCGGCCAGTATCTCGCGCTCCCGGCGGAGGATGGATCGCTCGCCCATGTCGTGTTCGGCATCGAGGATACCTCCAGCGAGTGGCGCGATCTTTTCCGGCCGGGACAATTGCCCGGCCTGCTGCCCGCGGGCACCTACAGTTTTACGAATCAGCCGCACGACACCCGGCTTGCAGCGCTTGCCTTTGCGCTCGGCAGCTACCGGTTCAATCGCTATCGCAAGAACGACGTGCCCGGCGCACGGCTCGTCCCGCCCGACGGCCTCGACATGGTTGAACTGACGCGCATGGCGGACGCCGCGGCACTGGCGCGCGACCTCATTAACACGCCCGCCAACGACATGGGGCCGGACGAACTCGCGCAAGCCGCACAGGCGCTCGCCGAAAAGTTCGGCGCGGCCTATAGCTGCATTATCGGCGACGACCTGCTGAAACAGAATTTCCCGCTGATCCATGCGGTCGGCATGGCCTCGACCCGCGCGCCGCGCCTGATCGACATCACGTGGGGCGACGCATCGCATCCGAAAGTGACGCTGGTCGGCAAGGGCGTCTGCTTCGACACCGGTGGGCTCGATCTCAAGCCGTCGAGCGGCATGCTGATCATGAAGAAGGATATGGGCGGCGCAGCCAACGTGCTCGCGCTCGCTCAGATGATCATGGATGCGAAACTCAAGGTTCGCCTGCGTGTTCTGATTCCTGCTGTCGAGAATTCTGTCGCGGGGAATGCCTTTCGCCCGCTCGATATTTTTCCCTCGCGCAAGGGCGTTAATGTCGAGATCGGCAACACCGATGCGGAGGGACGCCTCGTGCTCGCCGACGCACTGGCGCTGGCTGACGAGGAGAAGCCCGATCTGCTGATTGATCTTGGCACACTGACCGGTGCTGCGCGCGTCGCGCTGGGGCCTGACCTGCCGCCGTTCTACACAAACGACGAAACGCTCGCAGCCGACGTCGCGCGCCATGCCCGCACCGAGAACGATCCGCTGTGGCGGATGCCGCTGTGGATGCCGTACGATTCGTGGCTGGATTCCAAGACCGCCAATCTCAACAATGCGCCGGGCGGCGCATTCGCAGGGTCGATCACCTGCGCGCTGTTCCTGAAGCGCTTTGTTGAGAGCGCGACGAGCTGGCTTCACGTCGATATCTACGGCTGGACGCCCTCGGCGAAGCCCGCCCGTCCCGAAGGCGGCGAATGCCAGGCCGCGCGCGCGATCTACAAATTGTTGAGCGAGCGGTATGGCTGATCTCCCCCGCGACCCCAGGCTCACACCCGCACGGCCTGATCTTGCCGCGAAGCATCTCGAAGGCAAGGTGACGGCGGCGCGATTCGCCGAAGGGATCGAGCTTGAAGTCTTCGATCCCGTTGCGCCGGTCCGGCGCGAACCCTCGCACGACGCAGCATTGGACACCGAGGCGCTGAAGGGCGAGCGCGTCGTCATCTACGATCGCGATGCGGAAGGATGGGTGTGGGGCCAGCTCAAGGCCGACGGCTACGTCGGATGGCTCCCCGACAATGCACTGGTTCAGACGCGCTCGACACCGACGCACAAAGTCACGGCGCTGCGCACCTTCGCGTTTCCGGGACCTTCGATCAAGCTGCCGCCGGTAGAAAGCCTGCCGCTCGGCGCACTTATCGAAGTCGTGAAGACCGAGGGCGGCTTCGTCATCACCAGCCAGCGGCATTATCTGCCTGCGCAGCATGTGGCGCCGCTTAACACCAATGAGACGGATTTCGTTGCCATTGCGGAACGCTTCGTCGGCACGCCCTATCTGTGGGGCGGCAGGACAAGCCTCGGCATCGATTGTTCGGGACTGGTGCAGACCTCGCTCGCCGCCGCCGGCATCGCCGCGCCGCGCGACAGCGACATGCAGGAAGGCGCTCTGGGAACGGCGTTGCCACCGTCGCAGTGGCATGATCTCAAACGCGGCGATCTGATCTTCTGGAAGGGCCATGTCGCAATCGTGCGCGATGGCAGCACCATCGTCCACGCCAACGCGCACCACATGGCGACAGCCATCGAGCCGACAGACGCAGCCATCGTGCGCATCAAGGCCGCAGGCAGTGACGTGACCAGCGTTAAGCGGCTGCGTTGAAGACTTATAGATCCGGCACGATGTTCGGCGCGGCTTCGATATTGAACGCCGCCGCGAACAGCGCGCGCGTATAATCGGATTTCGGATTCTTGAAGATATCCGCCGCGGCACCTTCTTCCACCACCTTGCCGTGACGCATCACGATCAGGTTGCTCGCCAGTGAAGCCACCACGCGCAGGTCATGCGAAATGAACATGTAGGTCAGGTCGCGCTTGCGTTGCAGCTCGCGGAGCAGATCGACCATCTGCGCCTGAAACAGCATGTCGAGGGCGCTGGTCGGCTCGTCCAGCACCACGAAGTTCGGCTCCAGCACCACGGCGCGTGCGATACTGATGCGCTGACGCTGGCCGCCGGAGAATTCATGCGGATAACGGAAGCGCGTCGCGGGATCGAGGCCGACATCCTTCAGCGCCTTGATCACCCGCGCCTCGCGTTCGGTCTCGCTCAGCGACGGCTGATGCACGCCCAAGCCCTCAGCAACGATGTCGCCGACCGACATGCGCGGGCTGAGCGCCCCGAACGGGTCCTGAAACACGATCTGCATGTCACGCCGGACCGGGCGCATCTCCTTGAACTTCAGGCCCTGAATATCCTTGCCGAGAAACACGATCGGCCCGTTCGATGAAATCAGGCGCAGCAACGCGAGGCCGAGCGTGGTCTTGCCCGAACCGGACTCGCCGACCACGCCGAGCGTTTCACCCTTGCGCACCCTGACACTGACGCCATCGACCGCCTTGATGTGGCCGACGGTCTTGCGCAGCAGGCCGCGCTTGATCGGAAACCAGACCTTCAAGTCATCGGACGACATCACCACCGGAGATTCCGGCCGCGGCGGCGCGGGATCAGGCTTCGGCTCCGCCGCCAGCAGCGCCTTGGTGTAAGGATGCTGGGCCGCGGTGAAGACCTGTTCCACCGGCCCCTGCTCGACAATCTTGCCGTTGTTCATGACACAGACCACATCGGCGATGCGCCGCACGATGCCGAGGTCGTGGGTGATGAACAGCATGCTCATGCCGAGGCGCTCGCGGATATCGGCGAGTAGCTTGAGAATTTGCGCCTGCACAGTGACGTCAAGGGCCGTGGTCGGCTCGTCGGCGATCAAAAGGTCAGGCTCGTTTGCCAGTGCCATCGCTATCATCACGCGCTGGCGCTGTCCGCCAGACAACTGATGCGGATAGCTGGCGAGGCGCGTTTCCGGTTCCGGAATGCCGACCTGCGTGAGGAGCTCAAGTGTTCGTGCCCGTGCCGCCGCGCCGCGGACGCCGCTGTGCAGATAGATCACTTCGCTGATCTGCGCCTCGATGGTGTGCAGCGGATTAAGGGACGTCATCGGCTCCTGGAAAATGATCGAGATGTCGTTGCCGCGGATGCCGCGAATCTCGTTCTCGCTCATCTCGAGCAGGTCCTGCCCCTTGAAGCGGATGCTTCCGCTCGGATGATGCGCCGTGGGATACGGCAGCAACTTCAGCACAGACAGCGCGCTGACGGATTTGCCCGAACCGGATTCCCCGACCAGCGCCACGCACTGTCCGCGCTCGATCGAGAACGAAATCTTGTCGACTGCAATACTTTCATTGCCGCCCTGACGGAACGCCACAGACAGGTCGCGGACATCGAGAAGAGGCTGGTTGATGGAATCCAACATGGCCTACCTGAACGTCTTGCGCGGGTCGAAGGCGTCGCGAACGCCCTCGCCGATGAAAATCAGAAGCGACAGCATGATCGCGACCGAGAAAAAGCCGGTGAAGCCGAGCCACGGCGCCTGCACATTCGATTTGCCCTGCGACAACAATTCGCCGAGCGACGGCGAACCCGGCGGCAGACCGAAGCCGAGGAAATCCAGCGCCGTCAGCGTCATCACTGACGACGAGACGATAAACGGCAGGAACGTCATGGTCGCCACCATGGCGTTCGGCAACAGATGCCGGAACATGATGGTGGCATTCGAGACACCCAGTGCCCTTGCCGCCTGAATGTACTCGAAGTTGCGCCCGCGCAGGAACTCCGCGCGCACGAGGCCCACCAGCGACACCCAGGAGAACAGCAAAAGAATTCCGAGCAACACGAAGAAGCCGGGCACCAGCACCGATGACAGGATCAAGAGCAGATACAGCGACGGAATCGCGGTCCACACTTCGATGAAGCGCTGGAAACCAAGATCGACCCATCCGCCGAAATAGCCCTGCACACCGCCGGCCGCGATGCCGATCACGGAGGAAATGATCGTCAGCGTGAGGCCGAACAGCACCGAAATCCGGAAGCCGTAGATCAGGCGCGCCACCACATCGCGGCCCTGATCGTCGGTGCCGAGCCAGTTATACTCAAGGTCGCGGCAACCGCGCAGGCCCTTCTTCTCGACCACCGCCTTGCATTGAGCCTCGGTGAGCATCCATGTCGGCTTCGACGGCGCCGGCGTCGGCAGATCGAGATTATGCGTGCTGTAGGAATAGCGGATCAACGGCCAGATCACCGTGCCGTTCTTTTCCTTGATCAGTTTCTGCAGATACGGATCGCGGTAGTCGGCAGCCGTCTCAAAGTCCCCGCCGAATGCGGTTTCGGGATAGGTCACGAAGGCCGGGAAATACAGTTTGCCGTCGAACTTGATCAGGAACGGGCGATCGTTGGCGATCAGTTCTGCGAACAGCGAGACAAGAAACAACAGTGCGAAAATCCAGAACGACCAGTAGCCGCGCCGGTTGGACTTGAAATTGCGCCAGCGGCGCTGGTTGAGCGGCGATATGCCGAGCGGGTGGCGCGACGGCGGCACGGCTTCCCCCATCGGCGACAAGGCCGTGGTCTCGACGGGCGGGACGGGGGCGATCGTCATACCTCGCGCGCCTCGAAATCGATCCGGGGGTCGATCCACATATAGGCAAGATCAGAGATCAGATTCACCACAAGACCGACCAGAGAGAAAATGAACAGCGTACCGAACACCACCGGATAATCGCGGTTCAACACGCTCTCGAAACCAAGCAACCCGAGGCCATCGAGCGAGAAGATCGTCTCGATCAGCAGCGAGCCGGAGAAAAACGCGTGAATGAACGCACTCGGAAAGCCGGCGATTACGATCAACATGGCATTGCGGAAGATGTGGCCGTAAAGCACCTGCGTTTCGCTGCACCCTTTGGCGCGCGCGGTCATCACATACTGCTTGCGGATCTCATCGAGAAACGAGTTCTTGGTCAGCAGTGTCATGGTCGCGAAAGCGCCGAGCGCCATCGAAACCAGCGGCAGCGTGATGTGCCAGAAATAATCGGTGATCTTCTGGTACCACGGGAATTGCGACCAGCCGTCCGAGGTCAGCCCGCGCAGCGGGAAGATGTCGAAGAACGATCCGCCTGCGAACAGGATGATCAGCAGAATTGCGAACAGGAAGCCCGGGATCGCGAAGCCTATGATAATGATGCCCGATGTCCAGGTATCGAATTTCGAGCCGTCCCGAATGGCTTTGCGGATTCCGAGCGGAATCGAGATCAGATAGGTCAGCAGCGTCATCCAGATGCCGAGAGACATCGAAACCGGCAGTTTCTCCTTGATGAGCTGGATCACACTGACGTCACGAAAGTAGCTCTTGCCGAAATCGAAACGCGCGAAATTCCACAGCATCAGCGCGAAGCGTTCCGGCGCAGGCTTGTCGAACCCGAACTGCTTTTCGAGACTCTTGACGAAATCCGGATCGAGCCCCTGCGCACCGCGATACTTTGAAGACACCGCATCAGCCGACGCCCCGGCCTGCGGCCGCGAGGCGAAATCGCCGCCGGACGATCCCGAAATGCGCGAGCTGGCTCCGGTGTCCGAGCCGGAAAGCTGAGCGATCACCCGCTCAACGGGGCCGCCGGGGGCGAACTGCACCACAACGAAAGACACGAACAGGATTCCCAGCAGTGTGGGAACCATCAGCAGAATGCGGCGGGCAATATACGCGGTCATGGATTACTTCGCCTGCACGGGCTTGGCCTGCTCGGGCTTCTTGGCTTTTGCCTCATCGAACCACCACAGGTCAGGCGCGCCGACGCCAGTGGCGTAACGCGGAATGTTCGGAGGATGGGCGAAGACATCCCAATAGGCAATGCGATGGCTGGCGGAATACCATTGCGGCACCCAGTAGCGTCCGGCGCGGAACACGCGGTCGAACGCGCGGCAGGCGATGCGCAATTCGTCGCGATTCTCGGCCGCGATGATGCGCTCGATCAGCGCATCGATGGCGGGATTCTTGATGCCCGACAGATTCTGCGATCCCTTGACGTCGGCGACCTGTGACGAAAAGAACGTCCGCATCGCATCACCCGGCGTCGATGACATACTGAAGCGCTGTATCGCGACATCGAAATCGAAATCATCGACCCGTGCACGGAACTGCACCGGATCGACCAGCCGCACGCTGGCGTCGATGCCGAGGACGCCGAGGTTCTTGATGTAGGGCGCGTGGTGCGCCTGAAACGCAGGCTCTTCGAGCAGAAACTCGACCCGGAAAGCATCGCCATTCGGCAGCCGGCGCTTGCCGTCCTTGATGACGCATCCGGCGTCCTGCAACAGCTGCGACGCCTTGCGCAGCAGGGTCCGATCCTGCCCCGATCCGTCGGTGATCGGGGGCAGGAACGGCGCGCCGAACACCTCGTCAGGCACCTGACCGCGGAACGGCTCAAGCAGTTTGAGCTCTTCCGGCGGCGGCGGCCCCTCCGCCATCAGGTCAGAGTTCTGGAACGGCGAGACAGTGCGCACATAGGCGCCGTACATGATGGTCTTGTTGGTCCATTCGAAATCGAACGCCTGGATCATGGCTTCCCGAACGCGCGGGTCCTTGAACTGCGCGCGGCGCGTGTTCAGGAACCAGCCCTGCGCGCCCGACGGTGTGTCGTCCGGCAGCAGCTCCTGCTTGACGCGGCCGTCCTTGATGGCGGGGAAATCGTAGCGCGTGTTCCAGATGCGTGCCGTGAATTCCTCGCGATAAAGATAATTCCGGCCGGTGAAGCCTTCGAACGCGACATCGCGGTCGCGGTAGAACTCGTAGCGCACGGCGTCGAAGTTGAAGGCGCCGCGCGACACCGGCAGATCCTTCGCCCACCAGTCCTTGACGCGCTCGTATTCGATATAACGTCCCACCTCGAAGCGGCCGACCTTGTAAGGCCCGGAGCCGAGCGGAATATCGAGAGTGGATTCGTCGAACGCTTTCCTGTCGTAGTACGCCTTCGAGAAGATCGGCAATCCCGCGGCATATAGCGGCACATCGCGGCCGCGCTTTGCCGCGAATGTGACCGTCAGCGTGGCGTCGTCGCCAGCTTCCGCTTTGATCATGTCGCGGAGCTGCTGCTGAATGATCGGATGACCTTTCTCCTTGAGGATCGTCAGGGAGAACGCGGCGTCCTTCGCGGTGATTTTGCTGCCGTCGTGGAATCGCGCCTCAGGCCGCAGCGTGAACCGATATGTCAGCTTGTCCGGCGAAATCCGCACCGACCGCGCGACCAAGCCGTACATTGCGTCCGGCTCGTCGCTGGCGCGTACCATCAGCGCCGCGAAGGTCTGATCCATGCCGATCGCGCCATCCCCCTTGAGGATAAAGCTGTTCAGCGAGTTGAACGTAAAGAACGACTGATTGTAGGCGCGCGACGACGGAACGGTCGAGAACACGCCGCCCTTCGGTGCGCCGACATTGACGTAATCGAAGTTCTTGAAGTCCGCCGGATATTTCAGATCGCCGAAGGCCGACATGCCGTGGCTATCGGGGGCGGCCTCGATGCCGGATTGAGCCATGGCCGACAGCGGCGACCACGCCGCAGCCATCGCGCTGCCGCCAAGGACCAGAACCCGCCGCCGCGAAAGGCCGCTCAAGAACGCTTGCCGATCTTGTCGGCCTTCTCTTTGTCGAACCACCAAAGCGCCGGCAGACCGGAGCGGCCGTATTTCGGAAGCTCCGCGTGGCTGAAGCGATCCCAGCGCGCATAGCGCGAGAACCCGTAGGTGAATTGCGGCACGACATAATAGTGCCAGAGCAGCACACGATCGAGCGCCTTGGTCGCCGCAACCAGCGTCTCACGGTCCTTCGCGAAAATGATCTTGTCGATCAGCCTGTCGACGACAGGATTCTTGATGCCGACGGTGTTGCGCGAGCCGGGAATGTCGGCCGCCTGCGAGCCCCAAAAATCGCGTTGCTCGTTGCCCGGCGAGAGCGATTGCCCCCAGATGTCCGAGATGATGTCGTAGTCGAAATTCCGCACGCGGTTCTGATACTGCGCGTCATCGACTGTACGCACATTCACGGTGATGCCGAGCCGCTCCAGCGACGGCTTGTAGAACAGCACGATGCGCTCGAACGATGGATTATCCAGCAGAAATTCGACCGCGACCGGCGTACCGTCTTTTTTGACCAGCTTGCCCTCGCGGACTTCATAGCCGGCTTCGCGCAGAAGCCTTGTAGCGTTGCGAAGATTATCGCGCACCTTCTCCGGATCGCCGCCCACCGGATTTTCGTAAGGCTTGGCGATCACTTCCGGCGGAATGTCGCCGTAGACCTCCTTGAGAATTTCAAATTCTCTCTGAACCGGAACGCCGGAGCTGGCGAGTTCAGTGCCTTCGAAGTAGCTGTTGATGCGTTTGTACTGGCCGTAGAACAATTGCTTGTTCATTTCCTCGAAATCGAACGCATAATTGAAGGCGCGGCGCACGCGCTTGTCCGCGAACAGTTCACGGCGGATGTTGAACGCAAAACCCTGCATCCGCCCGGAATCGTTGATCGGAAATTCTTCAAGGACCACGCGCTTCTCGGTCACGGCGGGAAAATTATAGGCCGTTGCCCAGCTCTTGGCGGAGGACTCGATGATCCAGTCCGCCTGGTCGGCCTTGAAAGCTTCGAGCGACACCGTCGTGTCGCGGAAGAACTCAAACCGCATCTCGTCGAAATTGTTCTGGCCAACGCGCGTCGGCGCCTTCTCGCCCCAGTAATTCTTCACCCGCTCCAAGGTGACGGAGCGGCCCGCGACAAAATCCTTGATGGCATAGGGCCCGGAGCCGAGCGGCTTCTCCAGCGTCGTCGCGCCGATGTCGCGCTTGCGGCCTTCGCTGTCCTTGCCTTCCCACCAGTGCTTCGGAAGCACCGTCAGTTCACCGACGATGGTCGGAAGCTCGCGATTGCCGGGCGCGTCGAACGTGAACTTGATGTCGTGCGAGCCGACCTTTTCCGCCTTCACCACATGCTTGTAGTAGGACGAATACATCGGACTGTATTTCTTCAGCGACTCTAGCGAGAACAGCACGTCTTCCGGAGTCACCGGCTTGCCGTCATGCCACTTCGCGTCCTTGCGAAGACGATAGATCACCCACGAATGATCGTCGGGATGCGATACCGACTCCGCCAGCAGACAATATTGGGTGGTCGCCTCATCCAGAGACCGCGCCATCAGCGTCTCGTAGATCAGCCCGACCGCGGGCGCGATCGTTCCCTTCACGCCGGCGACAGCGAGATTGAAGTTGTCGAACGTGCCGATCGAAATCTGCCGGGCGATACCGCCCTTCGGCGCATCCGGATTGACGTAGTCGAAACGCTTGAAGTCGGCGGGATATTTGATGTCGCCGAACAGCGACAACGCATGTTTCCATTCCGGAGCGGTCTGGGCCTGCGCGGAAGCCACCACGTCCAGCCCTGCCGCTTTCAGCATCGGAAACGTGGCAACAAACGCACCGCTCTGAAGAAGATCGCGTCGGGAAATGCTCAAATTGAATGTTCCTGTTGCTGATCGAAAAACAGATGCCGAGGCAACGTCTTGGCCGATTATGTCGGTTTTTGGATATGACGCCAGCCCGTTGCGGCGCGTTCTTTGCGGCGAAATGTCCGGCTCAAAAATAGCAGCAATTGCAACGCAAAACGGCCAGGCGAACCTGGCCGTTTGAGGATTAAATTTCTGTCACGCGCCGAGCTTATTTGCTGGCGGTCGGCAGCGGCACCGGGGTGTCGGCCAGCGTGCGCAGGTAGGCGATCAGATCCGCGCGCTCGCTGTCCTTGCTGATGCCCGCGAAGCCCATCGCGGTGCCGGGGATAAAGCCCTTCGGGCTGGCGATGAACTTGTTGATGGCATCGTAGGTCCACTTGCCGCCCTTGCCCTTCATGGCAGCGGAGAAGTTGAAGCCGTTACGGCCATGGCCGATCTCGTCGTCGATGACGCCGTAAAGATTCGGACCGACCTTGTTCGGGCCGTTCTTCTCGAAGGTGTGGCAGGCGGCGCACTTCTTGGCCGCGGCAGAACCCTTCTCGACAGAGGCGGTCTGGAGCAGTTTCTCGATCGGCTCGCTCGGCGCAGCCGCGGCAGCCGGACCGGCGCCTTCAGCTTCCTTGATCGCGATTTCAAAGCCGGGCTTTTCTGGCTTCTTCGGCGAGAAAATCGCGTTGGCAGCCATATTCATGGAGAGCAGAACGAGGCAGGTGGCGAGCACCGCACCCATGATCTTGTTGAGTTCGAAGGAGTCCATTTTCGATCAGGCCCCGAGCCGGAAAGTCGATACATTTAGCCGCGCAGAGCGACCTTGGATTGCTACCGGGAACAGGCGTGCAGCGCAATACAGGCAGCGGGATCGAGATAACGGTTTGCCTGCCTTCTGGCAACCCGTATAAACGCGCCGACCCCTTGAAAACACCGTCATTTTCCTCGCCAACCCGGCCGTCCCGAGCCCAGCGTCCCCCATGAAAGAAACCCGCGCCCTGGTGCTGATTCCCGCCCGCATGGCTGCGACCAGGCTGCCGGGAAAGCCCTTGCTGGACATTTCCGGCCTGCCCATGATCGTCCATGTCGTGCGCCGTGCGGACGCCGCGCGAATCGGCCGCGTGGTTGTGGCGACCGACGCACCGGAGATCGCCGAAATTGTCACGGCGCATGGTGGCGAGGCCGTCATGACCCGCGCAGATCATCCGTCCGGGTCCGACCGGATTTTCGAGGCGCTTCAGACCATCGATAGTGCAGGACAGATCGACACCATCATCAATGTGCAGGGCGATCTGCCCACTATCGCGGCCGAGGACATTCGCGCCGTGCTGGCGCCGCTTGCCGATCCCGAAGTCGATATCGCCACGCTGGCCGCCGTGATCGCCAAGGACGAGGAACACACCAATCCGAACGTGGTGAAGGTCATCGGATCGCCGCTGAGCGTTGCCCGTTTACGGGCGCTGTATTTCACGCGGGCGACGGCTCCCTATGGAGACGGCCCGCGCTATCATCACATCGGGCTTTATGCCTATCGCCGGAGCGCGCTGGCGCGGTTCGTCGCCCTGCCGCCCTCGCCGCTGGAGACCCGGGAAAAGCTCGAACAGCTTCGCGCCCTCGAGGCCGGCATGCGGATCGACGTGACGGTGGTTGACACGGTGCCGCTGGGCGTCGATACGCCTCACGATCTTGAGACCGCGCGGCAAATGCTGGCAGGCAAAGCACAATGACCAAATCGATGAAAATCGCCTTCCAGGGCGAGCCCGGAGCCAACTCGCACATCGCGATTGCGGAAGCCTTTCCAGACGCCACGCCGCTGCCTTGCGCCACCTTCGAGGATGCACTGGCGGCGATCTCGTCGGGCGAAGCCGGCCTCGGCATGATTCCGATCGAGAACTCGCTGGCTGGCCGCGTCGCAGACATTCATCACCTGCTGCCGCAGTCGGGACTGTTCATCGTCGGCGAATGGTTTCTGCCGATCCGCCATCAATTGATGGGTCCGCGCGGCGCAAAGCTTGACGGCATCAAAACGGTTGAAAGCCATGTCCACGCCATCGGGCAATGCCGCAACATCATCCGCAAGCTCGGCATCAAACCGATTGTCGCGAGCGACACAGCGGGCGCAGCGCGCCTTATCGCGGAGCGCGGCGATAAGAGCTGCGCGGCAATTGCCTCGCGTCTTGCTGCGGACATCTATGGTCTCGACATTCTGGCCGAGGACATCGAAGACGAAGCTCACAATACCACGCGCTTCGTCATTCTGGCGCGCGAGCAGCTCTGGGCCGCGCAGGGCTCCGGCCCGCTGGTGACGACTTTTGTTTTCCGGGTGCGCAACCTTCCGGCGGCGCTCTACAAGGCGATGGGCGGCTTTGCCACCAACGGCGTCAACATAACCAAGCTCGAGAGCTACATGGTGGAAGGCAACTTCTTCGCCACGCAGTTCTATGCCGATGTCGACGGTCACCCGGACGACAAAAATCTCGCCTATGCACTGGAAGAACTTAAATTCTTCTCGAAAGAACTGCGGATCGTCGGGGTCTATCCGGCGCATCCGTTCCGCGTCGCATTCACGGAAAAGGCTGCGGAATAAGCAAACACGTGCGCTCGCGCTGACGAACAGCCAAACGCAAAACGCCGTAACCACGCGCATCCGGGAGGCAATCGCCTATGCTACGCATTTGGGGCCGCGCCAATTCGGTCAATGTGCAGAAAGTTCTGTGGTGCTGCGCAGAGCTCAACCTGCCCTTTGAGCGACTCGACGCTGGAATGCAGTTCGGCGTCAACGACAAGCCTGCTTATCTCGCAATGAATCCCAACGGCCGCGTGCCTACAATCGAGGACGGCGATTTCCAGCTTTGGGAATCCAATGCCATCATACGCTACCTGGTTCTCCAGTATGCGCCGACAAATTCTATTTATCCTGCCGCGCCGAAGGACCGGGCCCGCGTCGAGCGCTGGCTTGATTGGGCGCTCACGACATTACAGCCGGCCGAACGGCCTGTATTCTGGGGCTATATCCGCACGGCACCCGCTCTGAGGGACAGCGCCGCCTTGCAGGCGAACGTGGACGCAGTCGCTGCCCTGTGGGCCATGCTTGACCGGCACCTCGCAAGCCGCAGCTTTGTCGAGGCGGAGCAGTTCACCCTCGCAGATATCGTGCTCGGAGCCTATGCGCGCCGATGGTTCGGAATTACAGAAATTAACCCGCCGCCGATGCCGAACCTGGAGCGTTGGTATGGCAACCTGCAAGAACGCGACGGCTTTCGGCGGTACGTCTCGCCGCCTCTGAGTTAAGGCGTCTCAAAACAGAATCGCCGTCTCAAGCCGCCGCCTGTTTGCCGATGCCGAACGCGTCCGCCAGCAGACTGTATGAACGCTTGCGTGCATCGTGATCGTAGGTCGCAGTGATCACCATCACCTCGTCGGCCTTGCAGGTCTCGATCAGCGGCGTGATTTTCTCCATCACCGTCTGCGGTGAGCCGACGAACAGCCGCGAGCGATTGCGCGCAATGCTGGCGCGCTCGGCGTCCGAGTAGGGATAGGCCTGCGCCTCCTCGATGCTCGGCAGCGGGCGATACTGCCCGCGATCGCGCAGCAGACGATTGAGATCGGCGGACGATGCCAGCCGGTCTGCCTCTGCATCCGTCTCCGCCATGATCACGGCAATCGCAAGAATGGCATACGGCGTTTCGCGCCAGTTCGACGGCTTGAAATGAGCACGATAGTGAATCATCGCATCGGCCGCATCGTGCGAGGCGAAGTGATGCGCGAACGCGAAGCCCATGCCGACCTGAGCTGCAAGCTGCGCGCTGTAGTCGCTCGATCCCAGCAGCCAGATCGGCGGCAGCGGCGCATCCTCGGGCATCGCAATCACGTTGTGATAGGGATGGCCGTCGGGGAAGTTGCGCGTCTCCCATAACGTCAGTTCGACAAGGCGCTCGATGAAATCGTCGCCGCCGCGCGGATCGAACCGCTGACGCAGTGCATGCATCGTCGTCTGATCGGTGCCGGGCGCACGGCCGAGGCCGAGATCGATGCGGCCTGGAAACAGCGCTTCCAGCATCTTGAACCGCTCGGCGACCATCAGCGGCGCGTGGTTCGGCAGCATCACGCCGCCGGAGCCGACACGGATGCGCTGCGTCGCCGCTGCGATCTGCCCGATCATGATCTCGGGCGCGGGGCTCGCAACCGAGGAAAGACTGTGATGCTCCGCCAGCCAGTAGCGCGTGTAGCCGAGGCGGTCGGCATGCTTCGCCAGATCGATGCTGTTGCGCAGCGACTGGGAAGGTTTGGTGCCGGTGGTGACGACCGAAAGGTCGAGAACGGAAAGCGGGGTCATGAAGCCAAATTAGTCACTCGCAGGCGCCTGACAACGCGTCGCCCGGGCATGCCATCGAGCCGGTTGCCAAAACCGAGTGGGCAAATATATGACAGATTGATTAGGCCCATGAATATCTGCCCACTACAAACACGCTGTTTTATCCGAAAAATGCGCTAAATTGCCGGTTTCGTTGGAAAAATATCGAATCTTTTGCCTCTACGGCATTCGCCGGCGGCCTTCATCCTTTCGGCAAATGGCATACATTGGGCAATTTCCCACAGCCAAAGCCTAACGGATGGGCTGTCGGAAACGCGGTCTTTCGCATATTTTGTCCGGAATGGCGAAACGGTGACGAAGTCCGGCCCAAAGGGCGGAATGAAGGCGCACCCAGTTCGCAGAGGCCGCTGCCCATTCCGGCCCCGCGCCGCCATCGAGATGTGGAGTTGAGAAGCGTGACGAGCGAAGCAACCGCCCCGGCCGGATCGCAGGGGCAAAAACGTCCGGCGATTTCCTTCGAGTTCTTTCCGCCCAAGACGGAAGAGATGGAGCGCAATCTCTGGGAAGTCATCAACCGGCTTGCACCGCTGACGCCGAACTTCGTTTCGGTGACCTACGGCGCCGGCGGCTCGACCCGCGAACGCACCCATTCCACCATCGCGCGCATCCTCTCCGAGACCAAACTCACGCCCGCCGCGCATCTGACCTGTGTCGACGCCACCAAGGCGGACATCGATGACGTTGTCGCGCGCTATCATGACGTCGGCGTCCGCCACATCGTGGCGCTGCGCGGCGATCCGGTGAGCGGCATCGGCAATGCCTACACCGCGCATCCCGAGGGCTATCAAAGCTCCGCCGATCTCGTCGCCAGCATCAAGCGTCATCATCCCGATATGGAAGTCAGCGTCTCGGCGTATCCCGAGAAGCATCCCGAAAGCGCTACGCTCGAGGCCGATATCGACGCGCTGAAAGCCAAGGTCGATGCCGGCGCGACCCGCGCCATCACCCAGTTCTTTTTCGATAACGATCTCTACTTCCGTTATCTCGACCGCGTCCGCGCCGCCGGCATCACGATTCCGATCGTTCCCGGAATCCTGCCGGTGCAGAACTTCAAGATGGCGTCCAATTTCGCCAAGCGCGCCGGCGCAACAATGCCGGAATGGCTGTCGGCAAAATTCGAAGGACTCGACGACGATGCCGACACGCGCCGTCTGGTCGCGGCGACTGTCGCCGCCGGTCAGGTGCAGAAGCTCGCCAAACACGGCGTCGAGAATTTTCACTTTTATACGATGAACCGTGCGGATCTTGTGTTCGCCATCAGCCACCTTCTGGGAATTCGTCCCAACGGTGCGCAGAAAGCCGCGTGATCCCATGACGAAAAAAACATCTCCGGTCGCCGAACAATTCCGCGCGCTTGCCCGCGAGAAAATCCTCGTGCTCGACGGCGCGATGGGCACCATGATCCAGGGGCTTCAGTTCGACGAAGCGGCCTTCCGCGGCGAGCGCTTCAAGGACTTCCATCGCGACGTCAAAGGCAACAACGATCTTCTCATCCTCACCCAGCCGCAGGCGATCGAAGACATCCATTTCGCCTATCTCGACGCCGGCGCGGACATCGTCGCGACCAACACCTTCTCGTCGACCTCCATCGCGCAGGCCGACTACGACATGGTCGACCTCGCCTATGAACTGAATCGCGACGGCGCCAGGCTGGCGCGCAACGCCGCCAACCGTGCGACTGCGAAGGACGGCAAGCCGCGTTTCGTCGCAGGCGCTCTCGGCCCGACCAACCGCACCGCGTCGATTTCGCCGGACGTCGCCAATCCCGGCTACCGCGCCGTGACCTTCGACGACCTGCGCATCGCCTACAGCGAACAGATCAACGGATTGCTCGACGGCGGCGCGGATATCCTGCTGGTCGAGACCATTTTCGACACGCTCAACGCCAAGGCGGCGCTCTACGCCATCGCCGAGATCACCGAAGCGCGCGGCATCCATGTGCCGGTGATGGTGTCCGGCACCATCACCGATAAATCAGGCCGCCTGCTGTCGGGCCAGTTGCCGGAAGCATTCTGGTATTCGGTGCAGCACGCCAATCCGATCACCATCGGCTTCAACTGTGCGCTGGGCGCGGAAGACCTGCGCGCGCATATCGCCGATATCGGCCGCGTCGCGGACACGCTTGTTTGTGCTTATCCGAACGCGGGCCTGCCGAACGAATTCGGCCAGTATGACGAGAGCCCGGACTACATGGCGCGCCTGGTCGGCGAGTTCGCGCAGGCCGGCCTGGTCAATGTGGTCGGCGGCTGCTGCGGCACCACGCCCGCACACATCAAGGCGATTGCCGAGGCCTGCGCGCCGCACAAGCCGCGCATCGTTCCCGAAATTCCGCCGCTGCTGCGATTGTCAGGATTGGAGCCATTCAACCTCACCTCCGACATTCCGTTCGTCAACGTCGGCGAGCGCACCAACGTCACAGGCTCGGCCCGCTTCCGCAAGCTGATCAAGAACGGCGATTACACCGCCGCCCTTCAGGTCGCGCGGGATCAGGTCGAGAACGGCGCGCAGGTCATCGACGTCAACATGGACGAGGGCCTGCTCGACTCCAAGCAGGCGATGATCGACTTCCTCAATCTGGTCGCCTCGGAGCCGGACATCGCCCGGGTGCCGGTGATGATCGACTCGTCGAAATTCGACGTGATCGAGGCCGGCCTGAAATGCGTTCAGGGCAAGCCGATCGTCAACTCGATTTCCATGAAGGAAGGTGTCGACAAATTCCTGCATGAAGCAGGAATCGCACGCCGTCACGGCGCGGCTGTGGTCGTGATGGCCTTCGACGAAGTCGGACAGGCCGATACCTTCGAGCGCAAGATCGAAATCTGCAAACGCGCCTACGACCTCCTGGTCGAGAAGCTCGATTTCCCGCCGCAGGACATCATCTTCGATCCGAATATCTTCGCCATCGCCACCGGTCTCGAAGAGCACAACAATTACGGCGTCGATTTCATCGAAGCCACGCGCTGGATCCGCCAGAACCTGCCGCATGCGCATATTTCCGGCGGCGTCTCCAACCTGTCGTTCTCGTTCCGCGGCAACGAGCCGGTGCGTGAGGCGATGCATTCGGTGTTCCTGTATCACGCCATCAAGGCCGGCATGGACATGGGCATCGTCAATGCCGGGCAGATGGTGATCTATGACGACATCGATCCCGAACTGCGTCAGGTCTGCGAGGACGTCATCCTCAACCGCGATCCCGGCGCATCGGAGCGATTGCTTGAACTTGCGGAAAAATTCCGCGGCCAGGGCAAGCAGGTCAAGGAACAGGATCTCGCCTGGCGCGAATGGCCGGTGGAGAAGCGCCTGAGCCACGCGTTGGTCAACGGCATCACCGAATACATCGACGTCGACACCGAAGCCGCGCGCCTCACGGTGGAGCGGCCGCTGCATGTGATCGAAGGCCCGCTGATGGACGGCATGAATGTCGTCGGCGACCTGTTCGGCGCCGGAAAGATGTTCCTGCCGCAGGTGGTGAAGTCCGCCCGCGTCATGAAGCAGGCGGTCGCCTATCTGATGCCGTTCATGGAAAAGGAAAAGGCCGACAACCTTGCCGCCGGCATTGCCGGTGACGGCCGTAATTCCGCCGGCAAGATCGTGCTCGCCACCGTGAAGGGCGACGTCCACGACATCGGCAAGAACATTGTCGGCATCGTGCTTCAGTGTAACAACTTCGAGGTCATCGACCTCGGCGTCATGGTGCCCGCTGCCAAGATCATCGAGACGGCGAAGGCCGAGAACGCCGATATCATCGGCCTTTCCGGCCTGATTACGCCCTCGCTGGACGAGATGGTGTTCATGGCCTCCGAACTGGAGCGTCAGGGGCTCGACCTGCCGCTGCTGATCGGCGGCGCGACCACCAGCCGCGTGCATACCGCGGTGAAGATCGATCCCGCCTACAAGCGCGGCCCGGTGGTGCACGTCAACGACGCCAGCCGCGCGGTCGGCGTGGCGTCCTCGCTCCTCTCGGCCGAGAAGCGCGAGGACTATGCCCGCGAGGTGCGCGCCGATTACGCCAAGATATCGAATGCGCATTTCAAGGCGCAGCAGAACAAGAACCGGCTGTCGCTCGACGCCGCACGCGCCAATGCGCATGTCATCGACTGGACGAAGACCCAGCCAAAGAAGCCGGCGTTCATCGGCATCAAGAGCTTCAGCGACTATTCGCTTGAAGAACTTGCGGAGTACATCGACTGGACGCCGTTCTTCCAGACCTGGGAACTGACCGGGCGCTTCCCGGCCATTCTCGACGATCCGAAGGTCGGCGAAGCCGCACGCGCGCTCTATGACGACGCCCGCAAGATGCTGGCGCGTATCATTGAAGAAAAATGGTTTACCGCCCGCGCCACCATCGGCTTCTGGCCCGCGAATGCCGAAGGCGACGACATCGTTCTCTACAGCGACGAGGCGCGCACCAGGCCGCTGACCACGCTGCATACCCTGCGCCAGCAGCTCGAGAAGCGCGAAGGCCGCAAGAACGTCGCGCTGTCGGACTTCATCGCGCCGGTCACAAGCGGCGTACCCGATTACATCGGCATGTTCGTGGTCACCGCGGGCATCGGCGAGGACGTGATCGCGGATCGTTTCAAGAACGCCAATGACGACTACTCGTCGATCCTGGTGAAGGCGCTGGCGGATCGTCTGGCGGAAGCCTTTGCCGAGCGGATGCATCAGCGCGTGCGCAAGGAGTTCTGGGGCTATGCGCCGGACGAGACATTAAGCACCGACGAACTGATCCTCGAACAGTACGCCGGCATCCGCCCTGCGCCGGGCTATCCGGCCCAGCCCGATCACACCGAGAAGGCGACGCTGTTCCGCCTGCTCGATGCAGAGCGCACCGCAGGCGTGACACTGACCGAGAGCTTTGCAATGTGGCCGGGTTCGTCGGTCTCCGGTCTCTATTTCAGCCATCCGGAAAGCTATTATTTCGGTGTCGGCAAGATCGAACGCGATCAGGTCGAGGACTATGCCGAACGCAAGGGGATGACGCCGGAGGAGATCGAGCGCTGGCTGGCGCCGATCCTCAACTACATTCCATCGCGTGATGCACGGCCCGAGTCTGACGAGGCTGATGTCGCGGAATTGCCGCTGGCCAAGCATCCCCCGGGCTGCGGCTGCGCGATGCATCTGCGGATGAACGGCAAGCCGGTGGCGGATGCCGTCGCGCGCTGAAGTTGATTCAACTTCGCTGTATCTACCGCTTGATGTCGCGCGGCCTGCGATCGCGTTATATTGATATGTTCCCGGAACTCACGCGCGTGTGACATCAACTGTTGCAGAACCTGGAACCCCCTCCCGCATGAGGCGTTGGTGCGCCGCAAGCTTCAACCTCACAAAAGGAGAGATCATGAGCAAGGTGAGCTTTTTCGCCGCCGCTGCGGCTGTAACCGCTTTGGTCGCCACTCCGGCCCTCGCGCAGGACACGGCAAAGCCGCGCGCTGCGATGCAAGGCAAGAGTGACAAAGCCAAACAGATCAAGCCTATGAAGCACAGTGCCATGCACAACAAGCATATGAAGCACAGCGCCCGTATGCACGGCCGTCACGAGGCCTACATGCGCTCCGCCGCCGTGGACAATCGGAATGATTGGGATCGCGGCTGGGATAACCGCGGCTTCTGGCCGGGTGCCGTTGCCGCCGGCGCAGTGGGAACCGCGGGTGCCGTCGCAGCCGGTGCCGTGAATACTGCAGGCGCCATTGCCACCGCGCCGTTCGGCGGACCGTATCGCGAGGGCTATGCCTATCGTGACACTTACGCCTTTGGTCCGGGCTATGTGGACACCACCTACACCTACAACGGCATAGCGATTCCGCAGTCGTCGAATTATGCGGCGCGAAATGGCTTCATGTGTCAGCCGGGCACCTTCATCAAGGGCACGCGGAACATCTGCCAGTAACGTTTGATCGCGATTTAAATTGAACCAACAAGCGGTGGGCGGAATCACTCCGTCCACCGCATTGGCGTGTCAGTTCGGCGGCGCCAGGGGCTGCACGATATCCTGGAACGGCTGCAACGCTTCGCAGGTCTCCGCATGACGATCGAGCGCCGGATAGCGCGCCGCATCGAACATCCCGGCATGGGCTTCCCGCGTGAAACGGATGACGCAGGCCACCGCAATGTCGGCGTGGGTAATGTTGTCACCAAACCAGTATTGCGTCTTGTGCCGCGCGCGGTCCTCCTCGAGGCTCGCGAATACACCGGCGATCTGCGAGCGGCAGCGCTCGACCCAGCGTTTCGATTCCTCGCCGCGCAAGACACGCTCGTAAAGCAGGCTGACAGCCTTGTCGCCGAGGCCCGTGGCCAGCGCGCAGATGTGCAACACCTCGCGCCGGACGTGAGCGCAATCGGGAATCAGAGCGCGCGACGGGCCTGATATCTCGTCGAGATAATCCAGGATGGCCGTGCTCTCGATCAGCACCTCGCCGTCGTCCAGCACCAGCGTCGGCGCCCGCATCAGCGGATTGTAGAGCGCGATCTTCTCGGCATCGCCGAAAGTCGACCACGGCGTGTGCTCGAACGGAATGCCATAGAACCGCAGTGCGAGCGCGACCCGGCGCACAAAAGGAGAGTCGTACTGGCCGATCAGATTCATCAGGTGATCTCCGCCTCGCGATACTAGTCTGCTTCCGAATCGGAGGCGAGCACGCCCTTCACCGCCTGTGACCAGCCCTTGAGTTTGCGCGTGCGCGTCGCGTCCGACATGTTCGGCTTGAATCGCCGCTCCAGCCGCCATGAATCGGCAAACCGCGCGGGCTCCGGATAGACGCCGGCGCCAAGTCCCGCGAGATAGGCCGCGCCCAGCGCCGTGGTTTCCTGAATCATCGGCCGGTCCACCGGCGCGTTGAGCAGATCGGCGAGGCGCTGCATGGTCCAGTCCGACGCCGTCATGCCGCCATCGACGCGCAGCACGGTGTTGGTCTCTTTCGCCTCCGGCCAGTCGGCGCGCATCGCTGCCCACAGGTCGTAGGTCTGGTAACACACGCTCTCCAGCACGGCATGCGCCAGCTCAGCGGGGCCGGTGTTGCGGGTCAGGCCGAACAGCGCACCGCGCACCCGCGGATTCCAGTACGGCGCGCCGAGCCCGACAAACGCCGGCACCAGATAGACCGACTGCATGGTATCGTTTTCATCCGCGAGCGGTCCCGTCTCGCTCGCGTTCTTGATCAGACCGAGACCGTCACGCAGCCACTGCACCGCCGAGCCTGCGACAAAGATCGAGCCTTCCAGCGCATAGGTGCGCTGGCCGTTCAACTGATAGGCGATGGTGGTCAGCAGCTTGTTCTTCGAGGCGACCGCGGTGGTGCCGGTGTTGAGCAGCGCGAAGCAGCCGGTGCCGTAGGTCGATTTCATCATGCCCGGCGTGAAGCACGCCTGCCCGATGGTGGCGGCCTGCTGGTCGCCGGCGATGCCGCGAATGGCGATCGATCCGCCGAGCAATTCAGGAACGGTGGTGCCGAAGCTTGCGGAGGAATCGCGCACATCCGGCAGCATCGAACGCGGCACGCGCAGCAGCTTCAGCAGATCGTCGTCCCACTCACCCGTGTGGATGTTGAACAGCAGCGTGCGCGAGGCGTTGGTGGCGTCGGTGGCGTGAACCTTGCCGCCGGTCAGCCGCCAGAGCAGATACGAGTCCACCGTGCCGAACATCAGTTCGCCGCGCTCGGCCCGCTCGCGCGCGCCGGGAACATGGTCGAGAATCCACGCCACCTTGGTGCCCGAGAAATACGGATCGACAATGAGCCCGGTCCGCGCGCTGATCAGCGGCTCATGGCCGTCGGCTTTCAGTCTGGCGCAGATCTCCGCGGTGCGCCGGTCCTGCCAGACGATGGCGCGATGCACGGCATGGCCGGTGGCGCGGTCCCACACCACCGTCGTCTCGCGCTGGTTGGTGATGCCGATGGCGGCGATGGCGGACGCCGTGACATTGGCCCTGCTCATCGCCTCGCGGCAGGTCGCGAGCGTCGAGGTCCAGATGTCTTCCGGCTCGTGCTCGACCCAGCCGGACGCCGGGAAATGTTGCTGGAATTCCTGCTGGGCCTGGGCGGCGATGGAGATGTCGGAACGGAAGACGATGGCGCGCGACGATGTCGTGCCTTGATCGATCGCGAGAATATGGGACGCCATGCCGTTTCCTCGAATGCTTTTCGTTTTGGTTTCGAAACGCCAAGAAAGCGATTGCGCGGGCGGGCGTCAATATGGAGCACGCTTCTTCCCCTCTCCCCTTGTGGGAGAGGGTGGCGAGAATGAGTGAAGCGAATTCGAGCCGGGTGAGGGGTGACATTCCATCCGTAAGAAACCCCTCACCCGCTTCGCGGCTTTGCCGCTCAGCACCCTCTCCCACAAGGGGAGAGGGTAGGAAGACGTTACACCGCCGCCGTGGTGACGCCGCCGTCGATCACGATGGTCTGGCCCGTCATGAAGGTCGAGGCGTCGGAGGCGAGATAGACCACCGCGCCCGCGATCTCGTGCGGCTCGCCGATCCGGCGCAGCGGCGTGGTCGCGGTACGGCGCTTGAGATTCTCCTGATCCTCCCACAGCGCGCGGGCGAAATCGGTTTTGACGAGTCCGGGCGCGATGCAGTTGACCCGCACGTTCTTCGGACCCCACTCGCCGGCCAGACTGCGCGCCAGCGAAAAGTCCGCCGCTTTGGAAATGCCGTAGGCGCCGATCACGGTCGAACCGCGCAGGCCGCCAATGCTGGAAATGATGACCACCGAACCGCCGCCGCGCTCGGCCATGTGCGGCATTGCCTGTTTGCAGAGCCAGATGTTGCTCTTGATGTTGGCGCCCATGATCTTGTCAAAGGCGTCATCCGTGATGTCGAGCAGCGGGCCGTAATACGGATTCACCGCCGCGTTGCAGACCAGAATATCGATCTGGCCATAGTGCTTCACGGTGCCGGCAATCAGCGCGTCGACCTCCTCGCGCCTCGAGATATTGCAGGGAATGACGTGGGCGTCACCGCCCTCCTTGCGGATGGCTTCTGCAACGCTCTCGCAGGCGTCGGCCTTGCGGCTGGAGATGACAACCTTCGCTCCCATCCGCGCCAGCAATTCCGCCGAAGCGCGGCCGATGCCGCGGCTCGAACCGGTGACGACGGCGACTTTTCCGGTGAGATCGAATGGTGAGGTTGTCATGGCCGCGTCTTCCCCTCTTGCTTGCTGACTAAAATAGTAACACGACCGCGATCTGCTCCCTCTCCCCGCCTGCGGGGAGAGGGTTGGGGTGAGGGGGAATAATTTCGATGAAGGAAAGGCCCCTCACCCGGATCGCAAAAGCGATCCGACCTCTCCCCGTAAACGGGGAGAGGTAAGGGGCGTCAGACCAGATTGCCCGCTTCGCTGACGCGGCGCAGGTGATAGTCGGTGTCGCCGAAGGTGCTCTCGATCATGGTCAGCCGCTTGAAGTAGTGGCCGATCTTGAGCTCCATGGTCATGCCGACGCCGCCGTGAAGCTGGATCGCCTGCTGCCCGACGAACTTCGACGACTTGCCGATCTGCACCTTCGCCGCAGCGACCGCCTTCTCGCGCTCCTTGGCATCCTCGAAACTGGAGGCCATGGAGGCGAAGATCGACATGCTGCGCGCCTGCTCCAGCGCCACGAACATATCCGCCGCGCGGTGCTGCAAGGTCTGGAACTGGCCGATCGCAACGCCGAACTGCTTGCGGGTCTTGAGATACTCGACGGTCGATTTCAGCGACTCGTCCATCGCACCGATCGCCTCGGCGCACAGGGCGACGCGCGCCTCGTCCACCACACGCTCGACCAGCGGCAAACCGTTCTCCGGATCGCCGATCGCGGCGTCCGCGCCGACCTCGACGCCCTCGAACCGGATATCCGCAGCGCGCAAGCCGTCCTGGGTCGGATAACCCTTGACGGTGACGCCCTTGGCGTTCGCCGGCACCAGGAATACGCCGATGCCGCTGCGATCGCGCTGGCCGCCCTTGGTGCGCGCGGTCACGATCAGCGTGTCCGCCGTTTCACCCTGCAGCACGACGAACTTCTCGCCGTCGATGACCCAGCCTGCGCCCTTCTTCTTCGCAGTCGTGGTGACGTCCGCCAGATTGTAGCGCGAGTTCTTCTCGAGCTGCGCGAAAGCGAGCGTCTTGCTGCCGTCGATGATCGAGGGAATGTGCGCGGCCTTCTGTTCGGCGGAACCGCCGTGACGAAGGAAGCCGCCGCCGAGCACCACGGTGGCGAGATACGGCTCAAGCAACAAGGCCCGGCCCAGCGCTTCCATCACGATGGACGTTTCCACCGCGCCCGCGCCGAAGCCGCCATCTTCTTCCGAGAACGGCAGGCCGAGCAGACCCTGCTCCGCCAGCTTGTTCCAGACCGCCTTGCTCCAGCCGCCCTTTTCCTTGGCGTACTTCTTGCGCTGATCGAAATCGTAGGAATCGGCCAGCAGGCCCTCGACGCTATCTTTCAGGAGCCGCTGCTCCTCGGACAAATCAAAATCCATTTTACAATCCCTGTGCTCGACGCATTCGCTTGATGACTTTGCCGGTCATTCCGGGATGCGCGCAGCGCGCAGGCCCGGAATCCACACAGCAAGCCTTGATAGAGATCCCGGGGTCGCGCTTCCGCGCGCCCCGGAATGACAACCGTTACAGACCCAGCACGGCCTTGGTGATGATGTTGCGCTGAATCTCGTTCGAGCCTCCGTAGATGGAGACCTTGCGGTAGTTGAAGTAGCCCGGCGCAACTGTCGTCGCCCAGCTCGCCTCTTCATTGCTCTTGTCGTGCTCGTCCGCGTAAGGCAGCGCGAACGGTCCGGTGATTTCCAGCAGCAGTTCGGTGATGGTCTGCTGAATTTCCGAACCCTTGATCTTGAGGGTCGACGATGCCGGATCGGGCTTGCCCTTGCCGTTCTTGCTTTCGTTGGCGACCACGCGCATCTGCGTCAGTTCGAGCGCCTTCAGCTCGATTTCCACGGCCGCGAGCTTATCGCGGAAACGGGAATCCTGAATCAGCGGCTTGCCGTCCGACTCGACCTTGGAGGCGAGATCGCGGATGCGGCGGACACGCTCTTTCGACATACCGACGCGTGCAATGTTGGTGCGCTCGTTGCCGAGCAGGAACTTGGCGTAGTCCCAGCCCTTGTTTTCCTGGCCGACGAGATTTTCGACCGGCACTTCGACGTCATCGAAGAACACTTCGTTGACCTCAAAGCCGCCATCGATGGTCTGGATCGGCCGCACGGTGACGCCGCGCGACTTCATGTCGAACAGGATGAACGAGATGCCTTCCTGCTTCTTCGCATCGGGGTTGGTGCGGCAGAGGCAGAAAATCCAGTCGGCGTGCTGGGCCAGCGTGGTCCAGGTCTTCTGTCCATTGATGACGTAAACATCACCCTTGCGCTTGGCGGTGGTCTTCAGCGAGGCAAGGTCTGAACCCGCGCCCGGCTCGGAGAAGCCCTGACACCACCAGTCGTCGAGATTGGCGATGCGCGGCAGATAGTGCTTCTTCTGCTCTTCGTTGCCGAAGGTGTAGATCACCGGTCCGACCATGTTGACGCCGAACGGCAGCGGCGACGGCGCGGGCGCCGACTGCAACTCTTCGAGGAAGATATACTGCTGCACCGGCGACCAGCCCGTGCCGCCGTATTCCTTCGGCCAATGCGGCACCGCCCATCCCTTCTTGTTCAGGATGCGCTGCCAGGTGACCATGTCTTCCTTGCTGGTATGGCGGCCTTCCACCAGTTTCTGGCGGATGTCGGCGGGGAGACTCTCCTTGAAGAAGGCCCGCACTTCATCGCGAAACGCCAGTTCTTCCTTGCTGAAGCTGAGATCCATCGGACCCTCCTGTTCGGAATTTATCTTGGCCACCTCCCCTTTTCAGGGGAGGTGAAAGCTGTCGGATTTACTGCAGGATTTCGAACAGGCCGGCAGCGCCCTGACCGCCACCGATGCACATGGTGACGACGCCGTACTTCGCCTTGCGGCGGCGGCCTTCGATCAGGACGTGGCCGGCAAGACGCGCGCCGGTCATGCCGTACGGATGGCCGACCGCAACCGAACCGCCGCTGACATTGAGCTTCTCGGGGTCGATGCCGAGCTTGTCGCGGCAATAGATCACCTGCACGGCAAAGGCTTCGTTCAGTTCCCAGATGTCGATGTCATCAATCTTGAGGCCATGACGCTGGAGCAGACGCGGAATCGCGAACACCGGGCCGATGCCCATTTCATCGGGCTCGCAGCCGGCGGCGACGAAGCCACGGAAGATGCCGAGCGGCTTGAGGCCACGCTTGGCGGCTTCCTTGTCGCTCATGATCACGGTGGCGCTGGCGCCGTCCGACAACTGGCTGGCGTTGCCGGCGGTGATGGAGCCGCCTTCGCGCACCGGCTTCAGGCTTGCGAGGCCTTCCGCGGTGGTGTCGGGACGCGGACCTTCATCCTGCGACAGGGTGATGTCCTTGTAGGAGACTTCCTTGGTGTTCTTGTCGACGACAGCCATCTTGGTGGTGATCGGCGCGATTTCGTCCTTGAAACGGCCGCCCTGCTGCGCGGCAGCGGTGCGGCGCTGGCTCTCAAGTGAGTACTCATCCTGCTTCTCGCGCGAAATGCCGTAGCGCTTGGAGACGACTTCGGCGGTGTCGAGCATCGCCATGTAGACGTCGCCCTTGATCGCCTTCAGCGCGGGATCGACCGCATGGAACATGTTCATATGCTCGTTCTGCACGAGGCTGATCGACTCGCCGCCGCCGCCGACCGCGACCTGAACGCCGTCAAAGATCACCGAGCGCGCGGCGAGCGCGATGGCCTGAAGCCCCGAGGCGCACTGGCGGTCGATGGTGGTGCCGCCGACCGTCACCGGAAGACCAGCGCGCAGCGCGGCCTTGCGGGCGATGTTGCCAGCGGTGGCGCCCTGCTGCATGGCGGCGCCCATCACCACGTCCTCGATCTCCGCAGGATCGACACCGGCGCGCTTGACCGCCTGTTCGATGGCGTGGCCGAGCAGCGTCGCGCCTTCGGTGTTGTTGAGCGCGCCGCGATAGGCCTTGCCGATCGGCGTGCGGGCGGTGGAAACGATAACGGCTTCGGTCATGAACGACCTCCTGTTGCAAGTTTTGGTTGTTGAGATTGGTTGCGTTGCTGGTTGCGTAATTCGTGGCGAGAGAGTTTTCCGACGCTGGTGCGCGGCAGTTCCTTCATGAACTCGACCGCGACCGGCAATTCGTGCTTGCCGAGCTTGCCGGCGAGGAACGCGCGCAGTTCCTCGATGGTGAACGGCTCGGCGCCGGCGCGCAGCGTCACGAACGCCTTGGACGCTTCGCCGCGATAATCGTCGGGAATGCCGATCACGATGACTTCCTGAACCGACGGGTGGGTGTAGATCGCCTGCTCGATCATCTGCGGATACACGTTGAAGCCGCCGGAGATGATCATGTCCTTCTTGCGGTCGACCAGATAGAAATAGCCGTCGCTATCCATATAGCCAATGTCGCCGGTCAGGAAGCGGTCGCCGACGAAGGCCTCGGCGGTTTCCGCCTCGCGATTCCAGTAGCCCCTAGTGACATTCGGGCCGCGGATGCGGATTTCACCGGTTTCGCCGACCGGCATCACTTTTTTCGGATCGTCGAGCGAAACCACATCCATCTCGATGCCGGGCAGCATGAGGCCGATCGAACCGGGCTTCTCCGGGCCGTCCGGCGGATGGCCGGTGCCGGGTGAACAGGTCTCGGTCATGCCCCACCCGCTTTTCAGCGCGAGCTTGGTCTTGCGCTCGAACACCTTCGCCACTTCCACCGGCAACGGGGCGCCGCCGGAGCCGGCAAACGCCAGCGACGACAGGTCGCGCTTGTCGAGATCGGGCAGGCTGGCGATGGCGATCCACATGGTCGGCACGCCGGGGAACGCAGTGGCGCGTTTCACTTCGATGTCGCGCATCACGGCTTCGAGATCGAACCGCTGGTGCAGCGAGATCAGGTCACCGTTCTTCAGCGTGCGCAGCAGGACGACGGTCAGCGCATAGATATGAAACAGCGGCAGCACGAGGATGACGCGCTCGGTGGTGTTGCGCTCGGCCTTCTGCTTCGCGCCCCACACGTCATAGATCGAGACCGCCGAGGTCAGATTGCCGTGGGTGAGCATCGCGCCCTTGGGCAAGCCGGTGGTGCCGCCGGTATATTGCAGCAGCGCGATGTCGTCGGCGCTGACCTCAGGCCACTTTGCGGGCGGCTGCGCGCCTTTGACGAAATCCTTGAACGTAACGATCGCCGGATTCGCCGGGATCGCAGCCCGCGGATTGCCGACATCGCCCCAGGTCTCGTCCTCGCAGACGATCAGCCTGTCGAGCAGCCCCTTCTCGAAGAATTTCAGCGCGGTGGGCAGCAGCGTCGCCAGGTTGCTGGTGACGAGAATGCGCGCGCCGGAATCCTTCAGCTTGTGGGTGAGCGCGATCTCGCCATCGAGCGGTGAGAGATGCACCACGCGCGCGCCGGATTTCAGCGCGCCGAAGAAATTCACCGGATGATCCGGCGAGTTTCCCAGAAACAGTGCGATCGACGATCCCCTGCCATAACCGGCGCGGAGAAAGGCCGATGCGGCGTCATCCACCATTCCTTGCAGCTCAGTGAAGGAAATGGGCCGGTCGCGGAATTCGATCGCCGTGCGCGAACCGAAATCCGCGGCCGCCTTCGACAACAAATCCGGCAGCGTGCCGCGTGGGATCGGTGAATCCCAGCGCACGCCCTCCGGATAGTACTGTTCGCCGGGATGGGTCATGGACAGCGCATCCTGATTAACGAGACACTCTCAGCGCCTCTGTTCCCTCCCCCCTTGCGGGGGAGGGTTAGGGAGGGGGGTGAGCTGCAGACATTGAAGTCGCGATACCCCCACCCCCGACCCCTCCCCGCAAGGGGGAGGGGTGCAGAGGGAGGTTGCAGCTCGCTCGGTGATAACATCACGCGCCTTTGGCGAGGGACGCGAATGTCTTGCCTTCGTCCGCCAGACGCTTGAGCAGCGGGGTCGGCTCGAGCGACGGATCGTTGGTCTGCTTGGCGTAGAACGACAGGCGCTCCGCGATCGTCTTCAGACCGACCTGGTCGGCGTAGAACATCGGGCCGCCGCGATAGATCGGCCAGCCGTAGCCGTAGAGCCAGACCACATCGATGTCGCTCGGACGCGCCGCGATCTTCTCTTCAAGGATGCGCGCACCCTCGTTGATCATCGGATACATCAGGCGCTCGAGGATTTCCTGATCGTCGATCTGGCGGCGCTTGAGGCCGAGCTTGGCGGTGGTTTCCTCGATCAGCTTTTCGATTTCAGGATCCGGCAGCGGCGAGCGCGAGCCGGCTTCGTACTTGTAGTAGCCCTTGCCGGTCTTCTGACCGAAGCGTCCGGCCTCGCAGATCGCGTCGGCAATTTCCGACTTGATGCCGCGGTCCTGGCGCGAGCGCCAGCCGATATCGAGACCGGCGAGATCGCCCATCGCGAACGGGCCCATCGGCATGCCGAACTTGGTGAGCACGGCGTCGACCTGCTGCGGCAGCGCGCCTTCAAACAGGAACTTCTCGGCCTGCTTGCCGCGGGCGGCGAGCATGCGGTTACCGACGAAGCCGTCGCAGACGCCAACCACCACCGGCACCTTGGCGATGCGCTTGGCGACAGCCACCGCGGTCATCAGCGCGTCAGGCGCGGTCTTTTCGCCGCGCACGATCTCGCACAGCTTCATCACGTTCGCCGGCGAGAAGAAGTGCATGCCCAGCACGTCCTGCGGACGCTTGGTCATGGCGGCGATCTGGTTGATGTCGAGATACGAGGTGTTGGTGGCAAGAACGGCGCCCGGCTTGGCGAACTGGTCGAGCTTGCCGAACACGTCCTTCTTGATGGCCATGGTCTCGAACACGGCCTCGATGATGAGGTCAGCATCCTTGACGTTTTCGATGCCGACCACGCCCTTGATCAGGCCCATGCGCTTGGCCGGTGCGTCGGCAGGAATGCCGCCGCGTGCAGCGGTGGCTTCATAGTTTTTCTGCATAACGCCGAGGCCGCGCTTGAGCTGCTCGCCGCCGGTCTCGATCAGGGTGACCGGAATGCCGGCATTGGCGAACGACATCGCGATACCGCCGCCCATGGTGCCGGCGCCGATAATGGCGACCTGCTTCACGTCACGCGGCTTGGTGCCTTCTGGCACACCAGATACCTTGGCCGCTTCACGCTCCGCGAAGAATGCATAGCGCTGCGCCTTCGACTGATCGCCGTTCATCAGCTTGATGAACAGGTCGCGCTCAGACTTGAGCGCCTGATCGAACGGCTGGTCGAGCGAGTGGCTGACAGCTTCTGCGGCGGCGAGCGGAGCTTCCAGACCGCGGTTGCGCTTATTTGCCGCAGCAGCCGCGTTGGTGAAGATCGACTTGTCCGCCTTGGCGGCAGCGAGCTTAGAATCGTCATCGCGCAGCTTGCGCAGCGGACGCTTCTCGGCGAGCACCTTGCGCGCGAAAGCTTCACCGCCGACTGCGGGTTCGCCCTCGACGACCTCGTCGATCAGGCCGTTCTTGAGCGCATCGGCCGCACCGATCGGATCGCCGCCGACAATCATCTTCACGGCAAGCTCGGGACCGACTGCGCGCGGCAGGCGCTGGGTGCCGCCGGCGCCCGGCAGCAGGCCGAGCTTCACTTCGGGAAGGCCGAGCTTTGCGTCCTTGGTGGCGACGCGGAAATGCGCGCCGAGCGCGAGTTCAAGGCCGCCACCGAGCGCGGTGCCGTGAATCGCGGCAACCACCGGCTTGGAGGAATTCTCGATCACCTCGATCACTTCATGAAGGCTGGGCGACTGCGGCGGCTTGCCGAACTCGGTGATGTCGGCGCCCGCGATGAAGGTGCGGCCGGCGCATGCAATGACAATCGCTTTGACCGATGCATCGGCTTCGGCGCTCTTCACGCCGTCGGCGATGCCCTTGCGCACCGCGGCGCTGAGCGCATTCACGGGAGGGCTGTTGACGATGACAATTGCAACCGCGTCGCGACGTTCAACCTTGACCACTTCGCTCACACAACTCTCCTTGCAGCGCTGTTTTTTGAATATTTCGCAGTGCGGAATTAAATTCCACATCTTGACACGGAGGGATATTTTGAAGCACGTCCTTTGTCAACGAAGACCACATATGCGGTTTGACGAATGAAACGCCCGCCGAAGAAATCTGCGACGGATCGCAGTTTTGTTATCGCGTTGTCGCGAGGGCTCGATGTGTTGCGCGCATTCCGTCCAAGCGATGGCCTTCTGGGAAATCAGGAAATCGCAGCGCGAACGAATTTGCCGAAGCCGACGATTTCGCGGCTCACCTACACGCTGACGAAACTCGGTTATCTCACGCCCGTTCCGCGTTTCGAAAAATACCAGCTTGCACCTGCCGCGATGGCGCTCGGATATTCCGCGCTCGCCAACATGGGCGTGCGCCATGTGTCCGATCCGTATCGCGATCAGTTGATGCGCGAGACCGGAGGCGCGGTCGCCATCGGCGCGCGCGATCGTCTCAGCATGATCTACTTCGGACAGAGCCGCAGTGAGTTGACTGTCGGCGTGCTGCTCGATGTCGGCTCCAAGGTCCCGATCGCAACGACGGCGATGGGCCGCGCCTATCTGTGGGCGCTGCCGGAGGACGAGCGCGCCAACCTGATGCGCGAAATCAAGGAACACGCCGGCGCCAACTGGCCGAAGGTCCGCGAAGGCATCGAGCGCGCCGGCGAATGCGTTGCGAAGCACGGCTTCGCCATGTCCGCCGGAGAATGGCACAGCGACATCCACGCGGTCGGCGTTGCGCTAAAGCTGAACGATGGAACCGGCCCCTATGCCTTCAACTGCGGCGCGCCGGCCTTCAAATTCAGCGAAGTTCTATTAAAGAACGATATTGGCCCTCGCCTGGTCGCGATGGTAAGAAATATCGAGATCGCGATGACCGGCAGCGTCGGGCGCGGTCCGCAAACCAAAGAAAATACGAGCATCAAAAAAATCAAAACAGCAGGGGGAAAAGTAACACGTGTTGCCGAGGGAATCCGCTAGCCGCCACCGTCGCGGTGGTATGCCAGATAACCTGGGCCTGGCGACACCGTCCCGGCCCTGAAACTGGAATCCTTTCAAGTTCGAAAAAAGAACTTTGTTGGATTCTGTCCGGCGACAGTGCTAAGGGAAAACTCGAAATCGCGCCCGCCCACGGCGTTGCGCGCGGATCGCAAAACAAAGAAACTGCCGACACCAAGAAAATGAAACCGCCAGGAGGAAAAGTTGCACGTATTGAGGGGATCGGATAACCGCGCGCGTTGCGGTTACATGCAGGCGGGAACTTCCCGGCCTTGCGTGGACATCAACACATGATGCAGGCACAGGTTGCGCAGGGGAATGCCCCCTTGCTCGCGGTTCGCGACGTCTCTGTCGTGTTCGGCGGCATCATCGCGTTGAACGGTGTTTCGTTCGACATGAAGAAGGGCCAGATTCTCGGCCTCATCGGTCCGAACGGCGCCGGCAAAACGACGCTCTTCAATTGTCTCAGCAGGCTTTATCAGCCGAGCAAGGGCGAGATCCTGATGGAAGGCCAGAGCATTCTGGTCCACCAGCCGCAGAAGATCGCCGAGGTCGGCATCGGCCGCACGTTCCAGAACGTCGCGCTGTTTCCGCGCCTGACCGTGCGCGACAACATCCGCATCGGCGGACATTGCCGCACCAAGAGCGATTTCATCAGCGATGCGGTGAAACTGCCGTGGGTTCGCGAGGAAGAGCGCAAGCTCAACGCGAAGGTCCATGAAATCCTCGATTATCTCGACCTGCACGACGTCGCCGACCGCGAAGTCTCGGGTCTTCCGTTCGGCACGCAAAAGCGGGTCGAGCTTGGCCGCGCACTCGCCGCCGAGCCGAAGATCCTGCTGCTCGACGAGCCCGCCGGCGGCCTCAATCACGAGGAAGTCTACGTTCTCGGCGACCTGATCTGCCGTATCCGCGACCAGCGCAACATCACGGTTCTGCTCGTCGAACATCACATGGGATTGGTGATGAAGATCGCCGATCACGTCGTCGCACTGAATTTCGGCAAGAAGCTCGCTGAAGGCACCCCGTCTCAGGTGCAGTCCGACCCCGACGTCATCAAGGCCTATCTGGGGAGCAAGGACCAATGAGCACGATGCTGACAATCAAGGACCTGCGCGCCTATTACGGCCAGGTGCAGGCGCTGCACGGACTGGAATTCTCCCTCAACGAGGGTAGCGTCACCACCCTGCTCGGCGCCAACGGCGCCGGCAAGACCACGACACTGCGGGCGATCTGCAACATGATCCGCTCCACGGGCAACATCGAGTTCGACGGCAAGTCGCTCGCCGGCGTGTCCACCGAGAACGTGGTGCGGCTCGGCATCGCCCATGTGCCGCAGGGCCGCGGCACCTTCACCAACATGACGGTCGAGGAAAACCTTCAGCTCGGCGCCATCTCGCGCAGCGGCAAGAAGGATATCGAGAACGACATCGAGCAGATGTACGGATTCTTCCCCGTGCTCAAGCAGCGCCACACCCAGCAGGCGGGAACGCTGTCGGGCGGCGAACAGCAGATGCTCGCGGTCGCCCGCGCGCTGATGCTGCGTCCCCGGCTGATGCTGCTCGACGAGCCCTCGTTCGGTCTGGCGCCGCTCATCGTCCGCGACCTCTTCGGAATCCTCGGCCGCATCAACCGCGAGCACAAGGTGACGATCCTGGTGGTCGAACAGAACGCCCAGCTCGCGCTCGAACTGGCGGAACAGGCCTATGTGATCGAAACCGGACGCATCGTGATGTCGGGAAGCGCGAAGGAAATCGCGAACAACGAAGACATCCGCAAATCCTATCTCGGATACTGAGGACCAAGCCATGGAACTGTTTACCAACCAAGTCCTGGCTGGCATTGCCACAGGCGCGATCTACGCCTGCATGGCGCTGGCCGTGGTCATGATCTATCAGGCCATCGACCACCTGAACTTCGCCCAGGGCGAAATGGCGATGTTTTCCACCTTCATCGCCTGGCAGTTGATGCAGTGGGGCCTGTCGTTCTGGCCGGCCTTCCTGCTGACGCTGGTGATCTCGTTCATCGGCGGCATCGTCATCGAACGCGCGCTGTTCAAGCCGCTGACCAATGCGCCGGTGCTGGTGCATGTCGCCGGATTCATCGCACTGTTCGCGATCCTCAACAGCGTCGCGGGCCTGACCTGGGACTTCACGATCAAGCAGTTCCCCTCGCCGTTCGGTTCGTCCGGCTTCCTGGGCAGCCAGCTGATCTCGACCCACCAGGCCGGCATGATCGGCGTCACGCTGGTCCTGCTTCTGCTGCTGTTCTTCTTCTTCCGCTTCACGCGTATCGGCCTTGCCATGCGGGCAGCGGCGTCGCTGCCTGAATCGGCGCGTCTTGTCGGCATCAACACGAGCTGGATGATCGCGCTCGGCTGGGGCATGGCCTCCGCCATCGGCGCCATCGCCGGTCTGCTGATCGCGCCGGTGGTGTTCCTCGAACCCAACATGATGGGCGGCATCCTGCTGTACGGCTTCGCAGCCGCGGTGCTCGGCGGCCTCACCTCGCCGTTCGGCGCGGTGGTCGGCGGCTTCCTGGTCGGTGTCTTCGAAAATCTCGTGGGCACCTACATTCCGGGCGTCGGCAACGAACTGAAACTTCCGATCGCGCTGGCACTGATCATCGTCGTGCTTGTCATCAAACCGTCCGGTCTGTTCGGCCGCGCCATCGTACAGCGAGTTTAATCATGAGCACCGTTCAGGACTCCGTTTCGCAAGCTCCAGCGGTCGCCGCGCCATCGAAGAAGTCGATGACGGTCGGCACCACCACGACCCTCGTGATGCTCGCGCTGCTGATCATCACGCCGCTGTTCGTGAAGAACTTCATCATCTTCCAGATGACGATGGTGCTGATCTACGCCATCGCCATCCTGGCCCTCAATCTGCTCACCGGCGGCAGCGGGCAGTTCTCGCTCGGCCAGAGCGCGTTCTACGCGGTCGGCGCCTATACCGCCGGCATTCTGATGGAGCATCTCGGCGTCAACTATGTGCTGACGATTCCCGCCGCGGGCCTCGTCTGCTTCATCTTCGGGTTCCTGTTCGGATTCCCGGCGTTGCGGCTCTCGGGCGTCTATCTCGCGCTCGCGACCTTCGCGCTCGCTGTGGCCATGCCGCAGATCCTGAAGCTGAACGTGTTCGAGCACTGGACCGGCGGCGTGCAGGGCCTCGTCATCACCAAGCCGGACGCGCCGTTCGGCCTCAAGATGTCGCAGGACATGTGGCTGTACTACTTCACGCTGTTCGTCTCGGGGATCATCTACCTCCTGGCCGTGAACCTGCTGCGAAGCCGTTCCGGACGCGCGCTGATGGCGATCCGCGACAATCCGATCGCCGCCTCGGCGATGGGCGTCGACCTGCCGCTGTACAAGACCCTGGCATTCGGTGTCTCCGCTGCGTTCACCGGCATCGCCGGAGCGCTCGGCGCCATCGTGGTGCAGTTCGTGGCTCCCGACAGCTTCACCATCCAGCTCGCAATCGCGATCTTCGTCGGCATGGTGGTCGGCGGCGTCGGCTGGCTGCCGGGATCGCTGGTCGGTTCCGCCTTCATCGTGTTCGTGCCCAACGTCGCGGAACACATCTCGAAGGGCCTGTCCGGCGCGGTGTTCGGCGTCTTCCTGTTCGCCGTCATCTTCCTGCTGCCCCACGGCGCCCGGCAGGTCGCCTACTACATCGAGGCTTTGTTCCGCAAAAAGAGCAAATCCTAAGGGTAGCCATAAGTTTGATTTAACGACGTTAAATCAGGCTTGTCGGCATCTGATTGTTTGCGCATGGTGCTTCCGGAAATCGGTTTCCGGACCAGGTGACAGGGGTCTGATTCAGTTCATCTGAATCAGACCCCTCATTTTAGCCTCTCGGGGTATAATGTCTTTCCGGAGCCGATTTCCGCTAGGCGGAATACCGCATCTCAGGGAGAGACTACGATGTTATCCAAACTCAAGCTCAACGTAGCGGCAGTGTCGGCCGTCGCCGCGCTCGCGATGACGAGCGGCCATGCGCTCGCGCAAAAAAAATACGACACCGGCGCGACCGATACTGAAATCAAGATCGGCAACATCATGCCCTACAGCGGCCCCGCGTCCGCGTATGGCGTCATCGGGAAGATGGAAGAAGCCTACTTCAAGATGATCAACGATCAGGGCGGCATCAATGGCCGCAAGATCACCTTCATCACCTATGACGACGGCTACAGCCCTCCGAAGGCGGTTGAGCAGGCGCGCAAGCTGGTCGAGAGCGACGAAGTCCTGCTCATCTTCGGACCGCTCGGCACGCCGTCGAACTCCGCGATCCAGAAGTACCTGAACGCCAAGAAGGTGCCGCAGCTGTTCGTGGCCACCGGCGCCACCAAGTTCGGCGAGCCGAAGGAATTCCCCTGGACCATGGGCTGGCAGCCGGCCTACCAGAGCGAAAGCCGCGTTTACGCCAAGCATCTGCTCGCGACCAAGCCGGACGCCAAGATCGCAATCCTCTACCAGAACGACGACTTCGGTAAGGACATGCTGAAGGGCCTGAAGGACGGTCTCGGCGCCAAGGCGTCGCAGATCATCGCCGAGGACAGCTACGAGGTGTCCGAGCCGACCATCGACTCGCACATCATCAAGCTGAAGGCCTCCGGCGCCGACGTGTTCGTCAGCTTCACCACGCCGAAGTTCGCCGCACAGGCGATCAAGAAGGTCGCCGAACTCGGCTGGAAGCCGATGTACATCCAGAGCAACGTCGGTGCATCGGTCGGCAGCGTGCTCAAGCCGGCCGGCTTCGAGAACGCGCAGGGCATCCTCTCGGCGGCCTACGCCAAGGACGGCGCGGACCCGCAGTGGGACAACGACGAAGGCATGAAGAAGTTTTACGCCTTCCTCGCCAAGTATGCCCCCGACATGAACAAGGCCGACGGCTCGGTCGTCTATGGCTACGGCCAGGCGCAGACGCTGGTTCAGGTGCTCAAGCAGGCCGGTGACAACCTGACCCGCGAGAACATCATGAAGCAGGCCGCAAACCTGAAGGACTTCGTCCCCGACACACTGCTGCCGGGCGTGAAGATCAACACCAGCCCCACCGACTTCTACCCGATCGACCAGCTGCAGATCATGCAGTTCAAGGGCGAGAAGTACGAGCTGCAGGGACCGATCATCACCGGCGGAATGGGCGGAAGTTAACCTTTCGCGCTGCGAAACAGACTGCCGCAAAAACGAGCCCTCCGCGACCCCGTCGCGGAGGGCTTTTCGTTGTGCGGGGCCTGCAAAGGGTATTGAATATTGCTGAGCCGCAAAGAGCTCAAAAATCAAAAAACACAACGAAGACACAAACACGATTCCAAGGAGGAACGTAATGTCAGCTATCTATTCGCGAATAGCGATCGCTTCGGCCGCCGTGGCCCTGCTCGCCGCGACAAGCACCGGCGCACTTGCCCAAAAGAAATACGATCCCGGCGCATCCGATACCGAAATCAAGATCGGCAATATCATGCCCTACAGCGGACCGGCCTCCGCCTACGGCGTCATCGGCAAGACCGAACAGGCCTACTTCAACAAGATCAATGCCGAGGGCGGCATCAACGGCCGCAAGATCAACTTCATCTCGTACGACGATGCCTACTCGCCGCCGAAGGCTGTCGAACAGGCGCGCAAGCTGGTCGAAAGCGATGAAGTCCTGCTGATCTTCAATTCGCTCGGCACGCCGTCGAATTCGGCGATCCAGAAATACATGAACTCCAAGAAGGTGCCGCAACTGTTCGTCGCCACCGGCGCGACCAAGTGGAACGACCCGAAGGAGTTTCCCTGGACCATGGGCTGGCAGCCCAGCTACCAGAGCGAAGGCCGCATCTACGCGAAGTACATGATGAAGGAAAAGCCAAACGGCAAGATCGGCATCCTCTATCAGAACGACGACTACGGGAAGGACTACCTCAAGGGCATCAAGGACGGTCTCGGCGCCAAGGCGGCTACGATGATCGTCGCCGAGGAACCCTATGAGACCAGCGTTCCGACCGTCGACTCGCAGATCGTCGCGCTCAAGTCGAAGGGTGTCGATATCTTCATCAGCATCACCACGCCGAAGTTCGCCGCCCAGTCGATCAAGAAGGTCGCCGAACTGCAGTGGAAGCCGATGTTCATCCTGAACAATGTCGGCGCCTCGACCGGCACCGTCATGAAGCCCGCGGGCTTCGAGAACTCGCAGGGAATCATCTCCGCGGCTTACGCCAAGGATGCGACCGACCCGCAATGGAAGGACGATCCAGGGATCAAAAACTTCGATGCCTTCCTCGCCAAGTACTTCCCCGATGGCAATCGCGCCGACGGATCGGTGATGGTCGGTTACGATGTGGCGCAGACCCTGGTTCATGTTCTCAAGGCGTGCGGCGACAACCTCACCCGCGAAAACGTCATGAAGCAGGCGGCGAGCATCAAGAACCTGCAAATCGACGGCTTGTTGCCGGGCATCAAGATAAATACCAGCGCGACCAACTTCGCACCGATCAGCCAACTGCAACTGCAGAAGTTCGAGGGAGATCGATGGGTGCTGTTCGGCGATGTGATGAGCGGTGAGGTCGGCGGCTAGGACCTTCGCACTGCAAAAGGCAGATCTTAGTCTTTAATGCTCTGCCTCATATTCCGCCTGATGAAACATTGAGCCCTCTGCGACGCTATCGCAGGGGGCTTTTCGTTGAACGAACCGGCGAAACGGTATTGAATGACAGCGAGCCGCCAAGAGCTCTCAAAAGCCAAAAGAGCTTTCAAAAAAACGACCGAGGACACGAACAAAATCAGGGAGCAAATAATGTCCATGACCACGTCTCGACTTGCCACTGCTGCTGCGACCTTCGCTTTTGTCGCAGCGATGAGCAGCGGCGCACTGGCCCAAAAAAAATACGACCCCGGCGCAACCGACACCGAGATCAAGATCGGCAGCATCATGCCCTACAGCGGACCGGCTTCCGCCTACGGCATCATCGGCAAGACCCAGGCCGCCTACTTCAACAAGATCAACGCCGAAGGCGGCATCAACGGCCGCAAGATCAATTTCATCTCCTATGACGACGGCTATAGCCCGCCCAAGGCGGTGGAGCAGGCCCGCAAGCTGGTCGAGAGCGATGAAGTCCTGCTGATCTTCAACTCGCTCGGCACGCCGTCGAATTCGGCGATCCAGAAATACATGAACTCAAAAAAGGTGCCGCAACTCTTCGTCGCCACCGGCGCGACCAAATGGAACGATCCGAAGAACTTTCCCTGGACCATGGGCTGGCAGCCCAACTACCAGAGCGAGGGAATCATCTATGCGAAATACCTGATGAAGGAAAAGCCGGACGGCAAGATCGGCATTCTTTATCAGAACGACGACTTCGGCAAAGACGTGCTGAAGGGCCTGAAGGATGGTCTCGGCGCCAAGGGCGCGTCGATGATCGTGGCCGAAGAGCCTTACGAGACATCGGTGCCTACGGTGGACTCGCAGATCGTCGCGCTGAAATCGAAGGGCGCCGATGTGTTCGTCAGCATCACCACGCCGAAGTTCGGCGCGCAGTCGATCAAGAAGGTCGCTGAACTCGGATGGAAGCCGCTGTTCATCCTGAACAACGTCGCCTCATCGACGGGATCGGTCATCAAGCCTGCCGGTTTTGAAAATGCGCAGGGCGTGATCTCGGCCACCTACGGCAAGGACCCGACCGATCCGCAGTGGAAAGACGATCCGGGCGTGAAGAACTTCGATGCGTTCCTTGCGAAGTATTTCCCCGAAGCCAACCGCGCCGACTCGTCGGTCGCGTACGGCTACAGCTCGGCGCAGACCATGGTGCATGTATTGAAGATGTGCGGCGACAATCTCACCCGCGAGAACGTCATGAAGCAGGCCGCCAGCATCAAGGACCTGCAACAGGAAATGGGCCTGCCGGGCATCAAGATCAACACCAGCCCGACTGACTTTGCTCCGATCGAGCAGTTGCAGATGATGAAGTTCAAGGGCGAGCGCTGGGAACTGTTCGGCCCGATCATCAGCGGCGAGATCGGCGGCTGACAATCAGCAGGAAAGGAGCCGGATTTCCAGCCCGGAAATCCGACTTCCCCGCTCCAGACAGGCACTTCTGAAAACATTTCCGCCCTCCGCAATAACCTTGCGGAGGGCCTTTTAACGTCCGGCCGATCATGCCATGTCTTGAATCCTTTTATGACAAGCGATGACCTGATGACCGACAAACGCCCTTTGCTGCGTGCCATTTTCGACGCCGCTGTCGCCGCAGCCCATCCCGACCGGATACTTGCCGGGCACCTGCCGCCGCCGCCGCGCGGGCGGATTCTCTGTCTGGCCGCGGGCAAGGCCGCCGGTGCGTTGGCGCATGCTGCGGAACGGCACTATCTCGACGGCGGTCATATTGATCCGGCGCGGCTGTCGGGGCTTGCCACCACGCGCCATGGTTACGGCATGCCCACCAAACGCATCGAGGTTGTCGAGGCGGGACATCCGGTTCCCGATGAAGCGGGCATGAAGGCCGCGGCGCGAACGCTCGAACTGGCCGAAGCGGCGGGCGAAGACGATCTCGTTCTGGTGCTGTTGTCCGGCGGCGGTTCGGCGAACTGGGTCGCACCGGCGGACGGAATTTCGTTCGCGCAGAAACAGGCGATGAACAAGAGCCTGCTCCGATCCGGCGCGCCGATCGGCGAGATGAACACTGTCCGGAAACATCTGTCGCGCATCAAGGGCGGCCGGCTCGCCCGCGCCGCCGCGCCCGCGCAGGTTCTGACCCTGGCGATCTCGGACGTGCCGTTCGACGATCCCGCAACCATTGCATCGGGACCTACGGTGCCGGACACCACCACGCTGGCCGACGCGCGCGAGATCGTCGCCCGTTATCAAATCAAGGCGGATGATGCCGTGGCCGCGGCGCTGAACGATCCGCGCAACGAAAGCTGCAAGCCCGGCGACGCCGCGTTCGCGCGCGCGGACTTCAAAATCATCGCGCGGCCGCAGGAATCGCTGGATGCCGCGGTGGCTGTTGCGCGAAACGCCGGCTATGAGGTCGTTGCACTCGGCGCCGATCTTGAAGGCGAAGCGCGCGATGTCGCCGCCGCCCATGCGCAAATCGCGCTGAAGGCGCACGCAGAGGGCAGGAAGCTCGCGGTGCTGTCCGGCGGGGAACTCACGGTCACCGTGCGCGGCAACGGACGCGGCGGGCCCAACCAGGAATACGTGCTCGCACTTGCAAGCCTGTTCGCCGATACGGCGGGCATTTGCGTGCTGGCCGGCGACACCGACGGCGCGGACGGCGGCGCCGGACATCCGACCGATCCGGCCGGTGCGATCCTCGATCAGCGCACCTTTGCAAAGATGCGCGAGCTCAAGCTCGATCCGAAGGCCTATCTCGCCAATAACGATGCGACAGCGTTCTTTGAGGCCACCGGCGATCTTCTCATGACCGGGCCCACGCTGACCAACGTCAACGACATCCGCATCATTCTGGTGGATCCGTAAGCCACCGGCGTCATTCCGGACAGACCGCGCAGTGGGCTGATCCGGAATCCAGATAGGTTCGTCGAACGGTCGTCGGTGGATTCCGGGCTCGCTCGCAAAAAGCTCGCGCCCCGGAATGACGACTTAAAACTCCTGTGCGATCTTGCCGAGCATCGCCAGCAGCAGATCGCGGTTCTCGTTGCCGAGCAGTTCACGAAGCCGCGCCTCGTGCCGGGTCTCGATCAGTTTGCGCGCCCGCGACAGAACCGCGCGGCCTTTGTCCGTCAGTTTTAGAATGTGCGAGCGGCGATCGCTGCTGGAGCGGACGCGGACACAGAGATCCCGGCTTTCCAGTTCATCCAGCAGGGCAACGAAATTCGGCCGCAGAATGCCGAGGGTCGAGGCGATCTCGGTCTGGTTTCGTCCGGGATTCGTGTCCACCAGCATCAGGACGGAAAATTGTGCCGGTGTCAGTTGCAGCGCCGCGACGCAGCCGATGAAGTCGTCGAAAATCCGAAGTTGTGCGCGCTTGAGCGAATAGCCGAGGAAATCCGACAGATCCCCTATCCGGATCGGGGCGACAGGAGATACCGTCCGCGTGCGCGCCGCGGCCGGGCGCTTTTTGGCTTTGGCGGCAGCGGTGCTCGCGGTCCTGGAAACAGCCATCGTGCGCTTCCTGTCGTCGGTCTGCTCTTGCTATAAGGGCGCCTCGATGTTCAAAGGCGGCCAAGTCTTGTGATTATACTCAATAATCGTTATGAAACATATCAAACAGCGACGGCGGAATTCAACCGCCGCTTTCGGTGCGCCGGGCGCTTCAACCCGTCTGCACACGACGCTTGAGGGGACGCCTTGGATAGCACGATCCTTCTGTTCCTGTTGCAGGACGGAATAACCAGCGGCGCGATCTACGCGCTGCTCGGGCTCGCGCTCGTTCTGGTGTTCGCCGTCACCCGCGTCATCCTGATCCCGCAGGGCGAATTCGTCACCTTCGGCGCGCTGACCTTTGCCGTGCTGGCCACGGGCAAGGTGCCCGGCACGACCCTGCTCGCACTCGGCATGGGCGTGGTTGCGTTCGCATTCGACATGATCGCCGGGCGCAGCACGATGAACGGACGCAGGTTCGTTCACTCACTGGCGCTGAACATCCTGCTGCCGCTCGCAATCTGGGGACTGGCCACGCTGCTCGCGGGCCGGCAGAACAATGTGATCGTCAACTTCCTGCTGTCGATCGTGATCGTCGCGCCGATCGGGCTTTATCTCTATCGCATCGCCTATCAGCCTATCGCCCATGCGTCCGTTCTGGTGCTGCTGATCGCATCGGTCGGCGTGCATCTCGCCTTGCAGGGGCTGGGTCTGGTGTTCTTCGGCCCTGAAGGCCTCCGCGCGCCGGCGATTGCCACCGCCGCCTTTACCATCGGCCCGCTGCGGTTCACCGGCCAGAGCATCGCCATCTACGCCATCACTATCCTCCTGATCGTCGGGCTGTGGCTGCTGTTCGGCTACACGCTTTACGGCAAGGCGCTGCGTGCCACCGCGGTCAATCGCCTCGGCGCCCGCATCGTCGGCATCCGCACCACGCTGTCGGGACAGGTCGCGTTCCTGCTCGCCGCCGTGATCGGCACGATCTCCGGCATCCTGATCGTGCCCATTACGACGATCTATTACGACACCGGATTCCTGATCGGCCTGAAAGGCTTCGTCGCCGCCATTATCGGCGGACTTGTCAGCTATCCCCTCACCGCCACCGCCGCGCTGGTGGTCGGCATCGTCGAGGCGTTCTCGTCGTTCTATGCCAGCAACTTCAAGGAGGTCATCGTCTTCACGTTGCTGCTTCCGGTCCTGATCCTTCGCTCGCTGGCGACGCCAGAGGTCGAAGAGGAAGGGGATTAGGCGATGACACAGCGTTGGGGCATGATCGTGTTCGCGCTGGTGATGGCGGTCATCCCGTTCATTCCCGGCATGCCGCCGTTCTGGATCGTGCTGCTCGACAATATCGGGCTGGCTGCACTGGTGGCGATGGGCCTTGTGCTGCTGACCGGCGTCGGCGGCCTCACCTCGTTCGGCCAGGCCGCGTTCTGCGGCTTTGGCGCTTACACCACCGCGATCCTCACCACATCTTACGGACTGTCGCCGTGGCTGACATTGCCGCTGTCGCTGATGGTCAGCGGCGTCGCCGCCGTCATTCTCGGCCTCATTACCGTGCGACTGTCGGGCCACTACCTGCCGCTCGGCACCATCGCCTGGGGCATCAGCCTGTTCTACCTGTTCAGCAAGCTTGAGCTGGTCGGACGCAACGACGGCATTTCGGGCATTCCGCCGCTGGCCATCGGCGGATTGCAACTGACCGATCCCGGCAAGATTTATTTCGCGATCTGGTTCGCGGTGATCGTCTGCGCGCTGCTGACGGTGAATCTGCTCGACTCGCGGACCGGCCGCGCGATCCGCGCGCTGCGCCGCGGTCACATCGCCGCGGAAGCTTTCGGGGTGCAGACCGCGCGCGCCAAGCTGCTGGTCTTCATCTATGCCGCCGTGCTCGCCGGTCTGTCCGGCTGGCTCTATGCGCATTTCCAGCGCGCGGTGAATCCGACGCCGTTCGGCCTGAACGCCGGCATCGAGTATCTGTTCATCGCGGTGGTCGGCGGCGCGGGTTACGTCTGGGGCGCAGTGCTTGGCGCAGGCATTGTCGTCGTGCTCAAGGAATTCCTGCAGAGCTTCCTGCCGGTGGTGTTTCATGGATCGGCGCAACTCGAAACCGTGATTTTCGGCATTCTTCTCGTGGCACTGTTGCAGGTCGCGCCCGGCGGCATGTGGCCGCGCCTCGCCGCCCTGCTGAAACTCGACACCGCAAAACTTCCGGTACCAAAGGATGCAGCCACGCTGCCGCCGCGCAGCAAGGCGGTTCCGGCGTCGGAAACGCTGCTGGACATTCAGGCCGCGCGCAAACAGTTCGGCGGCGTGATCGCCGTCAACGACGTATCGTTCGACGTTCAGGCCCGCGAGATCGTGGCGCTGATCGGCCCCAACGGCGCAGGCAAGAGCACCACCTTCAATCTCATCACCGGCGTGCTGCGCTCGTCGGGCGGAACGATCTCCGTTCTCGGCCACAACGTCGACAACGCGCCGCCGCAGGACATCGCCAGGCTTGGCGTCGCCCGCACCTTCCAGCACGTCAAGCTGGTCCCGGACATGACCGTGCTGGAAAACGTCGCCATCGGCACTCATCTGCGCGGCCATGCCGGTGCGATCGCCAGCATGCTGCGGCTCGACCGCAGGGATGAAGCCGCGCTGCTCGCCGAAGCGGCAACGCAGATCGCGCGGGTCGGCCTCGCCGACCAGATGCATCAGCTTGCGGGCAGCCTTTCGCTCGGCCAGCAGCGCATCGTGGAAATCGCCCGCGCGCTGTGCGTCGATCCGATCCTGCTGCTGCTGGACGAGCCGGCCGCCGGTTTGCGCCACATGGAGAAACAGAAGCTGTCGGCGCTGCTGCGCCAGTTGCGCTCCGAGGGCATGTCGGTCCTCCTGGTCGAGCACGACATGGGCTTCGTGATGGATATCGCGGACCGCATCGTCGTGCTGGAATTCGGCACCAAGATCGCCGAGGGCACGCCAATGGCCATTCGCGCCAACCCCGATGTGATCAAGGCCTATCTGGGGACGGCATCATGACCAGGCTGCTGTCCGTCGAGAATGCGCACATCGCCTACGGCAAGGTCGAAGCCGTGCGCGGCGTCTCGCTTGACGTCAACGCCGACGAGATCGTGACCATTGTCGGCGCCAACGGCGCGGGCAAGACCACGCTGCTCAATGCCATCATGGGAATTCTGCCGCTCTCCGGTAGCGTGGTTTTCTCCGGCCAGCAGATCTCGCGTCTCGACATCGAGGACCGGGTCGCGGCAGGACTTTGCATCGTGCCCGAGCATCGCGAGTTGTTCGGCACCATGACCGTCGAGGAGAACCTGCAACTCGGCGGCTTCCGTGTGCCGCGCGCAAAGGCCGCCAGCGAACAGGAGCGCGTCTTTGCGCTGTTCCCGCGCCTGAAGGAGCGCCGCACCCAGCTTGCGGGCACGCTCTCCGGCGGCGAGCAGCAGATGCTGGCGATGGGCCGCGCCCTGATGAGCCAGCCGCGACTGCTGATGCTGGACGAGCCCTCGCTCGGCCTCGCGCCGCTGATCGTTGCGGATATTTTCCGCACCATCGGCGAGTTGCGGCAGGCTGGCGTCTCGGTGCTGCTGGTGGAACAGAACGCCCGCGCCGCGCTCGAGATCGCCGACCGCGCCTATGTGATGGAGCTTGGCGAATTCATCATGAGCGGCTCGGCGAAGGAGATCAGCGGCGACCAGCGCGTGGTGGCGAGCTATCTCGGCTTCCAGCACGGCGAAGAGAGCAGGCTGTAGCGCGGGAACGAGCTGTTCTCACCTCTCCCCACGGGGGAGAGGTCGCGAGCAAAGCGAGCGGGTGAGGGGGTTCGAATTTTCGATTGAGGATTTGGTACCCCCTCACCCCAACCCTCTCCCCGACGGGGAGAGGGAGTCCATTATCGCTTGATGCCGATGCCGGACCTTCGCGAAGACGACACCGTGTCTGTGGTGAAAGCCAAAACCATCTAACAATCTTCTCCGTTCTGGCTGATACTCGCGTCCGCAAAATCTTCGTGCGGGGCACTTCGGTCATGGACGCGCGCTCACAGCGAAAGCTGCGTTTTTTAACGGCAATTCTCGGAACCGGCGCGCTTGGCGGAATCATCTTTGTTGTCGCCCGCGTCGGCTTTTCGCCGTCGCAACTTGCCATCGGCATCATTTACGGTGTTCTGATCAGCGGCGCGATCGGCACATTCGAGCTTCTCGCCTCGTCGGGACCGCTGCGCGACTGGCTGGGAAGCCTGCCGCTCACTGCAAACCTTGCAATCCGCAGCGCGTTCTATGCCGCCGTGATCATTCCGGTGCAGTATTTCGATCTCGGCGTTCTGATCGCCGGCCTGACGCCGGATCCCAATCAGAATGTCTGGACGCCCATTATCTTCTCGGCCGTGTTTGCAATCGCGCTGAACCTGCTGTTCGCGATCAGCAACATCATCGGGCCGCGCGCCTTCCTCCATCTGGTCACCGGACGATACCACACACCGGTCGAGGAAAGCCGGTTCGTCCTGTTCGTCGACATTGCAGGCTCGACGGCTCTCGCCGAACGCCTCGGCGGCCTTGGAATCCATAGTTTTCTGGACAAGACGTTCCGGAGCCTGACCGGACCGATCATCGATAGCCGGGGCGAGGTGCTGAACTATGTCGGCGACGAGATCATCGTGACCTGGTCAGAAGCCTCGGGCGCGATCGATTGCCGGCCGCTGCGCTGCTTTCTGGCCATGCGCGACACCTTGCAAAAACTTCAAAGCCGTTTTGAGAAAGAATTCGGCGTCGCGCCGAGAATCCGCGGCAGCCTGCATTTCGGTCCGGTCATTGTCGGCGAAATCGGAGATATCAAGCGCGCCATCGTGTTCAACGGCGACGTAATGAATACCGCCGCCCGGCTGGAAGAGCTCAGCCGCAATGTGGACGGCGGCTTTGTCGCCTCGCGCGCAGCGATCGAGCAGTTCAAGTCCCCTCTCCCGGCTCCGCTGCACGATCTCGGAGTCCGTGACATTCGCGGCAGGTCCGACGGGCTGGCTGTGATGGGTCTCGCCTAACAGGCGTCAAATAATATGCCGGCATCGCAGACACGTTTACACAGTCGACGACTGCGATGACCGGGCCATCTCCCTCTCCCCGTTTACGGGGAAAGGGTCGGGGTGAGGGGCAAGTTCGGATGATTGATTAGCCCCTTACCCCGCTCGCTTTGCTTGCGACCTCTCCCCGTCAGAACGGGGAGAGGTGAAAACTACTTCACGACTTCATACTTGCCGTTCTTCACGGTGAGAATGAGACGCGAACGGTCGTCGGTGCCGAAGCGGTTGGTCTCGGTGAAGTTATAGACGCCCTGGCTGGCGGCGATTTCCTTCTCGGAGAGCAACGCCTTGCGGATCGCTTCGCGGAATTCCGGCGTGCCGGGCTTCGCCGTCTTCAACGCCACCGGCACGACACGCTTCAGAACCTCGAAAGCATCGTACATATGGCCCGCGAACTGGCTGCGGGTGTCGGCGCCGTACTTCTTTTCGTAGGCGGTGTTCAGCGCCATGCCGGGCTTTTTGGTCAGCGCGCTGTCCGGCTGGCCTTCCGGAGCCATCACCGGGCCAGCGGCCATGATGACGCCTTCAGCCGAAGAACCGGCGATACGAATGAAGTCCATCGCGGCCGCGCCATGGGTCTGATAGATCAAGCCCTTGTAGCCGCGGTCGCGCAGCGCCGCCTGCGGAAGGGCCGCTCCTGTGCCCGAGGCGCCAATCAGGATCGCGTCGGGATTGGCCGCAACCAGCTTCAGCACCTGACCAGCCACCGACGTGTCCGGACGCGCATAGCGCTCTTCCGCCACAACGGTGATGCCGCCCATGGCGCCGGTCTGGGTCTTCAGATCATTGAGCCAGAGGTCGCCGTAGGAATCGGAGAAGCCGATATAGCCGACGGTCTTGATGTTGTTCTTCTTCATGTGCTCGTAGAGCACCTTGCCCATGATCGGCACCGGCTGCGGCATCACGGCGGTCCACTTTTCGCGGGCCGGCGTGATCGGAAGCGGCGCGAGGCTGAGCTGCGGTACGCCGACTTCGTTGGCGACCGTCGAAATCGCGATCGACGGCGGCGTGGTCGACGAACCGATCATGATGTCGGCGTTGGATTCGGTCACAAAGCGGCGCGCGTTGGTGGTCGCCGCGGTCGGATCGCCGGCGTCGTCCAGCAGGATGGTCTTGATCTTGGCGCCGCCGATTTCGGTCGGGACGAATTCGAGCGCGTTCTTTTCAGGAATGCCGAGCGCAGCCGCAGGACCGGTGGTGCTGATGCTGATGCCGATGGTGATGTCCTGCGCGAGCACGGCGCCCGGCAAAGCCATCGCGGCGGCAAGAACCGCGGCGGTCCATGTGAAAGTCTTCATGTGGTCCTCCCTTGAAAGTCTCTTTTGACGTTTCTGACAGTCGTTAACGATTGACCGGACGACGAAACTATTTGCGGTGCACCATCCGGTTTCGATTGCCGTCATTCAGATAGAAGTTAGCGGCCATTTGCAATGCTTTCCGCATGTACATTGGTATGATGCGCCAGCCTTCGAACGGCCTTTTCGGATATTGTTATCTGGTATAATCAATTTTAGCGATGCGCAAACCATATTCGCGCGGCCAGGAGAGACACAGATTGCGGACACAGGTGGCCATCATCGGCGGAGGCCCGGCGGGTTTGCTGCTCGGACAGTTGCTGCACCGCTACGGCATCGACAACGTTATCTTCGAGCGCAAGGATCGCGACTACATCCTCGCGCGAATCCGGGCGGGCGTGCTCGAACAGGGCACCGTCGGTCTGCTGGAACAGGTCGGTGTCGCAGAGCGGCTGCACCATGATGGCCTGATCCATCACGGCATCGAACTGGCGTTCAACGGTGCGCGTCACCGCATCGATATGACGCAGGCCACCGGCAAGACGGTAACCGTCTACGGGCAAACCGAAGTCACCCGCGACCTGATGGATGCGCGGATCAAGGCCGGGCTCACCACTGTCTATGACGCCGGCGATGTGAGCCTGCATGACTTTGCGAGCGGCCAGCCGCGGGTGCGTTACGTCAAGGACGGCACCACACACGAGATGGCGTGCGATTTCATCGCAGGCTGCGATGGTTTCCACGGCGTCAGCCGCCAGAGCGTCAAGCCGGACGCGCTGAAGCTGTTCGAACGGGTGTATCCGTTCGGCTGGCTCGGACTGCTGTCGGAAACGCCGCCGGTCTCGCCCGAACTGATCTACAACAATCACGAGCGCGGCTTCGCGCTGTGCTCGATGCGCTCGGCGCATCGCAGCCGCTACTATCTGCAATGCAAGCTCGACGACCATGTCGACAACTGGCCGGACGACAAGTTCTGGGAGGAGCTGAAGCGGCGGCTGGATCAGGAAGCGGTCGATCACCTCGTCACCGGACCGTCGATCGAAAAGAGCATCGCACCTCTGAGGAGCTTCGTCGCCGAGCCGATGCGGTTCGGCCGGCTGTTCCTGGCCGGCGACGCCGCGCATATCGTGCCGCCGACCGGCGCCAAGGGACTGAACCTCGCTGCCAGCGACGTGCACTATCTCTCCGTCGCCTTGCGCGAGTTCTACGCCGACAAATCCTCGGCGGGTATCGACGATTATTCGCGGCGCGCGCTGAGCCGGGTATGGAAGGCCGAGCGCTTCTCCTGGTGGATGACATCGATGCTGCATCGATTCCCCGGCACCGATGAATTCAGCTCGCGCATCCAGATCGCGGAGCTGAACTACCTGATCGAATCCGACGCCGCGAAGATGTCGCTTTCGGAAAACTATGTCGGCTTGCCGTACTAAACCTCGAGGCAAACACGATCAGCCCCCTCGCCCCGCTCTTGCGGGGAGAGGGTTGGGGTGAGGGGCACGCCTCAATGAAAGGAAACCGCCCCTCACCCGGATCGCAAGAGCGATCCGACCTCTCCCCGTAAACGGGGAGAGGTGAAGTACGCCGCCGTTGTTTCAAACATCGCAGCGATATCGTGTTTCAAACTTGATTTCGAATGATCGCGCGCGACGCCGGCTTTATGATGCAGACAACCGAACCGTGCAGCATTTGAAAGAGAAACATGGGAACGACCGAAACACTTGCCGCCGTCCCAGCAGGCTTCGCGCGCCATCCACGGCGCAGTCCGCTCACCGAGCCCTGGGAGCCGATCTATTTCAAGGCGACGCCGGAAGCCTACATTCTCGGGCTTCGCCTCGCCGAGGCACACACCAATTCACGCGGGCTGATCCATGGCGGGCTGATCGCGGCGCTTGCCGACAATGCAATGGGACTGAGCTGCAGTCTCAAAGCCGGCAATCTTCTCGGGCTGGTCACCATCAACCTCTCCGTCGATTATCTCGGTTCGGCGAATATCGGGCAGTGGCTTGAGATCGACACCAACTTCATGAAGATCGGCGGTTCGATCTGCTTCGCGCAATGCCTGGTCACGGCCGACGGGGAACCTTGCGCGCGCGCCAACGCAACCTTCAAGATTGCGCGGAAGAAATAGCGACCGTGATTGCGAGCCAACGGCTCCGCTTCGCCGGCCCCATTACAAACTCCGCCAAGCAACCCATTCTCGGAAAGAAAAACCGGATTGCTTCGCAGCGGCGTTCCTCGCAATAACAACCTCTGCAATCTGACGGCTCTTCGCCGCTACTTCGTCCCGAACCGCCAGTCAGTTTGCGCTACAACGAGATCGATGAACGCGCGGACCTTCGCGGACAGCAGCCGCGAGGTCGGATACACCAGATGGATCGGCATCGGGGGCAGTTCGTATTTCGCCAGCACGATCTTGAGCCGTCCTGCCTTGAGCGATTCCGCCACCTGATAGGCCAGGACACTGATGAGGCCTCCGCCCTGCTCGGCATGGAGCACGGCGGCATCGGTGCTGTTGGTTGCAAAGCGCGACGTATTCGGCACGCGGATTTCGCGCCCGTCTTCGACAAAGCGCCACTCCACCAGCGCACTGCTGCCCGAGAACTGGATCACCTCATGATCGGCGAGGTCAGACAGTTTCTGCGGCGTACCGTGCGCCTTGAGATAGCGCGGCGATGCCACCACAACCCGCCGCATGTCACCCACCGCACGCGCGATCACACTGGAATCCACCAGATGGCCGATGCGCACGGCAAGGTCGATCCCTTCATCCACGAGACTGACCGTCCGGTCCGACAGCCGCAGTTCGGCGCTGACATCAGGATACTGTTTCAGATAGGCCGACATCACCGGGCCGACATGCAACCGTCCGAACATCAGCGGCGCTGAGACGATCAGCCGGCCCGATGGCTTGCTGCGTTCGGCCTGGACTGAACTTTCGGCCTCCTCAAGATCGCCGAGAATCCGCCGTGCCCGCTCCAGATAACGCGCACCGACATCGGTGAGAGTCACCGAGCGCGTGGTGCGCTGGAGCAGCCGCGCACCGAGATGATTTTCCAGACTCGCGATCAGGCGCGTCACCGCAGACGCCGACAGGCCAAGCTTGCGCGCAGCGGGAGCAAACCCCTCAAGGTCTGCCACCGAAACAAACGCGCGCATGGCGTCGATCCTGTCCATGGCATTATTTCATATCGTGCAATTATGTACTGTCAATTCCATTAATTGTCCCGAAACAGGAAACAACACATCTTTCACACGACGAGCGGCAACGGGCCGGCTCGCCACGAAAAAGGATGACGTGATGTCCCTGATCCCAACCCCCACCTCGATCGAAGCTGCCCCGGCGGAATCGCGCCCCCTGCTGGAGGCGGTGAACAAGCAGATCGGCAGAGTGCCGAACCTGTTTCGCCTTGTCGGCGTCAGTCCCGCCAGCCTTGAAGCCTACCTTGGCATGAACGGCGCGCTCGGCAAGGGCACACTCGATGTCAGAACGCGCGAGCGGATCGCCCTCGCTGTCGCAGAGATCAATGGCTGCGGCTACTGCCTGTCGGCGCATTCCTATTTCGGCAAGAATCTCGCCAAGCTGAGTGACGATGAGATTCTCGCCAACCGGAACGGCGGCTCGACCGACGTCAAGGCCGATGCCGCAGTGCGCTTTGCGGCGCAGTTGGCGAACGCGCGTGGTCAGGTCGGCGACGACGCCGTGCAGGCAGTCCGGCAAGCGGGTTACACCGATGCGCAGATCATCGAGATCATTGCCCATGTCGCGATCAACACGTTCACGAACTACGTCAACGAGTCGCTGAAGACCGAGATCGACTTTCCTGTCGTGTCGCGCCGCGCCGCGGCCTAGTCTGCATAGAGGCCGCCGGGTGGGACTACGTCTCATCCGGCGGGCAATCGAACGCCGGCCCAATCAACGAGGTGTGAGATGACAACCACCCAGTCCTATTCGAGCGACGTTGCCTTTACGCCGGCCGTGAAAGCCATTCAGGCCCGCAAGGGATCGCGCGGCGGCTACGCGCATATGGAAGACGGCGGCGGCTTTCGCACCGAGATCGATGAAGCGCTGGCCGCCTTCATCGGCGAGCAGACCAGTTTCTTCCTGGCGACCGCGAACGCCGAGGGACAGCCCTATATCCAGCATCGCGGCGGCCCGGCGGGCTTCATCAGGATTCTCGACAAGACCACGCTGGCCTTCGCGGATTTTCGCGGCAACCGGCAGTACATCACGCAGGGCAATCTCAGCGAGAACCCGAAGGCCTATATTTTCCTGATCGATTACGTCAATCGCCGCCGGATCAAGATCTGGGGCGAGGCGCGGGTGGTCGAGGACGATCCGGCGCTGATCGCCACACTGATGCCGAAGGATTACAAGGCGAAGCCCGAACAGGCGATCCTGTTCAAGATCACCGCATGGGACAGCAACTGCCCGCAGCACATTCCCATGAAGTTCGACGCCGCCGACGTCGCGGCAGCGATTGCCGAGCGCGACGCGCGGATTGCGGAGCTTGAGGCGGAAGTAGCGCGGTTGAAGCAGAAATCAGCGAGTTAAAGCTTGTCATTGCGAGCGAAGCGAAGCAATCCACTCTTCAAAAAAGTATGGATTGCTTCGTCGCTTCACTCCTCGCAATGACGATTGGAGTTACGCCGCCATCAGCAACCGCTGCCAGGGATGCTCGGGATAGTAGCGCGCCATCATCCGGTCCACGTAGGCGACCAGATTGGAGAACTCCAGCGCGCGCTGGCGCAGCGGTGAATCGAAGAACGGCGTCATCAGGCCGGCCAGTGATGCAAAGGCCGTGGCGTCCGTACCGCATGGCTTGTCGCCCATCAGATAAGGCTTCCATCCGAGCAGCATCGACAGCGCGGAAAGCGTGCGGGCGCCGAGTTCGGTAATCTCGTCGGGCGTATGGCGTGCGAGACCCGCGATCCGCATGTTCTCCGCAACCCGGCCGAGCACATCCTCGCGGATCGCGTCGCGGAGGTGCTCAGGCGCGCCGTCGAAGAAATGCGCCGGTCCCTTGGCGAAATTGTCGGGGATCAGCCAGCGCGTATAGCCCGAAGCCCAGTTGAAATGATTCTCGATCATCCGCTCGATCGCCCAGGCTTCGGCGCGCTGGCGCTCGTCGAGCACCTCGTCGAAATCAAAACCGTGTTTCGCTTCCAGATGCAGACGGATGAAGGTGGAATCGGCGATCCGCTCCTCGGCGTCATCGATATAGGGCAGTTGCCCCTTCGGCGAGGTGTCCGGCATCGCCTGTTGCTTGACGTATTTCAGGCCGGCCATCTTGAGCTGGACCTCGGACTTGGTGACGTAGGGGCTGATTTCCGGGAGGCCGAAACCGGGGCCGATGCCATAGAGGGTGATCATGGGGAGCATCCTTGCGCGTTGAAAAGATGCCCGTTTGTAGATACCCCCTGCTGCCACCATACTGTCAGCAGCAAGCGACCCAAGAGACCCATAAGAGACCCTAAATGAGGCGCGCCGACCGGCTGTTTCAGATCATCCAGGTGCTCCGGCGCACCCGCAAGCCGCTGACCGCCGAGGCGATTGCGAAGGAGCTGGAAACCTCGAAACGCACGATCTACCGCGATATCGCCACGCTCATTGGCCAGCGCGTGCCGATCCGCGGCGAGGCCGGCACTGGCTATGTGCTGGAAAAAGGCTTCGACATGCCGCCGCTGATGCTGACGCCCGACGAGATCGAGGCCGCAGTCCTGGGCGCGCAATGGGTGGCCGGGCGGGCTGACCCGGTGCTGGCAAAGGCGGCGCAGGACCTGATCGCCAAGATCGTCGAGACGATACCCGAGCGGCTGCAACCGCTGGCACTCGAGCCCGCCAGCCGGACGCCGCCGAAATGGGACGCGACGCCCGACAGCATCGATATGACGCAATTACGGGCGCATATCTACGCCAGCAAGAAAGTCCTGCTGCATTACCGCGACGAGCAGGGCCGGGAGAGCAAACGCACGGTCTGGCCGATTGCGGTCGGCTATCTGGAAACCGTGCGAATGCTGGCGGCGTGGTGCGAATTGCGAAGGGACTTTCGCAGCTTCCGGATCGACCGCATGACCGATGCCGTGTTTCTCGACGAAAAATATCCGGAGCGCCGCGCCGCCTTGCGGACGAAATGGATGAAGACCTTTGCGCTTCACAACAACATGCACGAACGCTGACATCATGACTGCAACCGACAATCCCTGCCAGAGCTGCGGAGCCTGCTGCTCCTATTCGAGCAACTGGCCACGCTTCACAGTGGAAGACGACGCCGCGCTCGATCTCATTCCCGAGAAGTTCGTCAACGACCGGCTGTCGGGTATGCGCTGCGACGGCGACCGGTGCTCGGCCCTGACCGGCAAGGTCGGAACCGCGACCGCCTGCGGGATCTATGATGTGCGGCCCGAAGTCTGCCGCACCTGCATGCCGGGCGATCCCGAATGCGGCATGGCGCGCCGGCGGTTCGGACTGCCGGAAATCGCCGGTTCCATACCCGGCGATCAGTAATCCGGGAACCAAGTCGCATCGTCCGGCGTCAATACTGTCAGCACCTCTCAGAACGGGAGCAGGACGCCATGCGCGAAATGGAAATTCATGACTATGCGCGCCAACTGATGGAAGCGCACGGTCCTCGGGCCATTGCGGAGGCCGCACAACGGGCGACCGAGTGCGAGGCGGAAGGCAAGCTGGAGCAGGCCAGGGACTGGCGGCATGTCGAGGACGCGCTGAAGCTTATGCGCGGGCCGCATCAAAGCTGAAATGATTCAGACCGCAACCGGTTTGCGGACGACCATCACTATCGTGGCTGCGCGGAAACGCAGCCGGCGAAAGTCGCTTACGCCGGCATCGCCGCAAGATCGCTTTCGTCGTCGATTTCGTCGGCAATCGGGGCGAACGTGCTGAGCGGCTTCGTCGAGAGCGTGATATTGCGACGGTTGCCATAGGACGATGGCGACGGACCCGACGACGGCGCTTCCCGCGACATCGCGAACAGGGTCGAACCGACGATCCCGCCTTGCTCGACCAGATCGCGTTCCGAGCATGTCGCCGCGATCGCAAGGCTCATGCCGTGCAGATGGGCGCGCCGGTAGCAGAACAGAGCGAGCATCGCCCTGACATCCGCCGACACCGATTCCACAAGTTGAGGAAGACCGTGTTCACTGGCTCGGTAAAGGCTTCCGAGCATCTCGTCGCCGACCGGGCAGACGTCGTTCTCAAAGGCTTCGCGGCTGGACCACATTGAAAATCTCCCCAGCTACATGACCCGCCAGTATGGGCGGCTTGGCGGAAAAATCATGCGCCACTTCATTCCGGGAAGATGCAATGCAATTTCCTAACGCAAGGTTAACCACGCCCTCGTGTTCGTGCGCGCGTTCATTGAATGTTAGAGAGATGGAACCGGACCGCGCGCGCCGCGAATCAACCGGTGATTCGGCGGGGCACAGGAGACAGATCTGATGGACACCACAAGCAGACGCAGGCTTGCCGGACAATGCTTCTGCTGAGAGACGATCCTGCTATCGGTCCCACCGCATACATCTTCGTCGGCTCGAAGGCCTTGGTTCACCATCACCGACGACCTGCCGCAATACGACCAGCATAGGTGACAACGAAGGTCTAGACGCGCTTGTCCTTGATCCAGCTAGCGATGGCGCGGCCGATGGCCGGGCCGGAATCTTCCTGGATGAAATGGCTGCCGGGAACGGTGACCTCGGTCTGGTTCTTCCAGCCGCGGCAGAACTCCCGCACCTTGCCGATCAGGATCGCGCCCGGTTCGGCGTTGACGAACAGCTTCGGCAGATCGTTCTCCGCCATCCACTTGGCGTAGGCATCGACGATGGCGACCACATCGGCAGGTTCGCCGCCGATCGGAATCTGGCGCGGCCAGGTCAGCGTCGGCCAGCGGTCCTCGCGATTGAGAAACGGCTTGCGGTATACCGCCATCTCGGCGTCCGACAACTTGCGCAGCACCGAGCCGGGCAACACCCGCTCGATGAACAGGTTGCGGTCGAGGATCATCTGCTCGCCCTTGTCGGAACGGAAACCCTGAAACACCGGCGTCGCCGCCTCGCTCCACTCGTCCCAGTCGGCGACGGGCCGCACAATGCCTTCCATGTAGGCGATGCCGCGCACACGATCGCGATGGTGGTTGGCCCAGTCGAAGCCGAGCGCCGAGCCCCAGTCGTGAATCACCAGCAGAATTTTTTCGCTTCCGCCGATCACCGCGTCGATGAAAGCCCAAAGATGATCGCGGTGCGTGGTGAAGCGATAGGTATCCGGCTTCACATCGGGCAGCTTGTCGGAGTCGCCCATGCCGATCAGATCCGGCGCAATCAGACGTCCCAGCCCTTCAAGCTCGGGAATGACGTCACGCCAGAGATAGGACGAGGTCGGATTGCCATGCAGGAACAGGATCGGCGGGCCCTCACCGCGCTCGTGATAGGCCATGCGATGACCGAGGACATCGACAAACTTCTTCGACAGCGGCGCTTCGCTCATGGCGTATCCTCACGATAATAGTTTATCGATCAAGGCCTGATCCTGATCGTAGACCCAGCATTCATGGAGTCTGTCGTGGAGGATCGAATACACCAGGAGCCGCTGCACGTCCGTGGTTTTCTCGTCATGGCTGAACTGCTCGCGCGCCAAAACCGCGCCGCGCTCCGGACCGGCCATGATGTGATCGACGCTGAGCAGCTTGCGGCGGGTGCGCTTGCGGAATTCTTCCAGCACCGCAAGACATGCGGCTTTGCCTTTATGCACGCCGGACAGCGGATTGTTGCCGCCATAATGGAGCGTGAACTGCTCGTGATAGCAGTCGCGGATTGTCGGCACGTCTCCGGCAGCCCAGGCTGTGGCGTAGCGCATAATCACACGGCGGACCTGCTCAGTGGCCGCCGCGTCATCGGTTGCCTTCATGTCCGCCATAAACTCTCCGCTCTCCGCTCGTCCCCGCGAAAGCGGGGACCCACCCGACATTTTTGGAGTGCTGGATTCCCGCTTGCGCGGGAATGAGCGGGTTAACATCCAGATCGATCTAGCCGATAAACGTCACTGCCTCGGGAATGCTCGCACGGCTGGTGCGATAGCTGTTGGCGGGATGCGTCGTGTCGGCATAACCGAACGAAATACCGCACACCACGCGGCGATCTTCCCCGACGCCGAGATGCTTGCGCACCACGTCGGCATGCCCGGCCAGCGCCGCCTGCGGAATCGTCGCGAGACCCGCAGCCTGCGCGGCGAGCATGAAATTGCCGACATAGCCGCCGCAGTCGATCGCGCCGTAGGTCCCGAGCGCTTCGTCGCTGGTGATGATGGCCACGTGCGGCGCGCCGAAGAAGCGGAAGTTTTCCAGCATCTGCTTGTTGTAGGCGGCCTTGTCGCCGCGCGCTATGCCGAGTGCATTGTAAAGCTGGAAGCCGCTTTCGCGGCGGCGATCCAGATAGACGCCCTTGTACTCGCGCGGGAAGTCGAAATCCGTGACAGGCGGCGCGCGTTCGCTCGCCGCCTTGTACATCGCCTCGCCGAACGCCTTCACGGCATCGCCGGAGAAAATCGCGACCTGCCAAGGCTGGCTGTTGCACCATGACGCGGTTTTCTGCGCGGCTGCCAGCACGCGCTCGATAATCTCGCGCGGCACAGGGTCCGGCTTGAACGCGCGGCAGGAATACCGCTCGGCAAGCAGCTTCTCCACGACCTCGATGTCGCGGCTGTCGGGTTGTGCAAGCATGGCGCTCAGCGTCCCTTGGTCGGAATGGCGTTGAAAGGAACATCCTTGTCGACGCGGATGTCGCCCGGCAAGCCTAGCACCCGTTCGGCGATGATGTTGCGCAGGATTTCGTCGGTACCACCTGCTATGCGATCCGACGGCGAACGCAGCAGGATCGACTGGAACTGGCCGCCGACGGACGGGCTGTCCGCATCGGTCAGTGCGCCAGATGCACCCTGAAGATCCATCGCGAACATCGCAATGTCCTGCAGCATGGTGCCGGCCACGAGCTTGCCGATGGAATTTTCCGGGCCCGGACGCTCGCCGCGCGACAGCGCCGAGATCGAACGATAGCTGGTGTACTTGAGGCCGCTGGCCTTGACGGCCCAGCTTGCCAGCTTCGAGCGGACGTTCTTGTCGTCGATGGCAAGGCCGTCTTCAAGCATCAGCTCGTTGCAGAACGCGAACAACTCGGGGAAGCCGGTGGACTGCCGCGCGCCGATCGACATGCGCTCGTTCATCAGCGTGGTCAGCGACACGTTCCAGCCGTCGCCGACCTTGCCGAGCCGCTGCGAGTCCGGGATCTTCACGTCGGTGAAGTAAACCTCGTTGAATTCCGACTGGCCGTTGGCCTGCTTGATCGGCTTGACCACGACGCCCGGCGATTTCATGTCGAGCCAGAACATGGTCAGGCCCTTGTGCTTGGGCTGGGTCGGATCGGTGCGGGTGATGACGATGCCGTAGTCGGAGAAATGCGCGCCGGTGGTCCAGACCTTCTGGCCGTTGATGATCCAGTCGTCGCCCTTCTTTTCAGCGCGGGTGCGCAGACCGGCGACGTCGGAGCCGGCGGACGGTTCGGAGAACAACTGGCACCAGACATGTTCGCCCGAGGCGAGCGGCGGCAAATACTTCTGCTTGTCGGCATCGCTGCCGAACGCCATCAACGTCGGGCCGCACATGCCCTGCCCGATCAGGAACACGCCCTCCAGCTTGCCGTAGAAGCCCTCTTCCTGCTGCCAGATCACGCGCTCGATCGGGGACGCGCCGCGTCCGCCGTATTCCTTCGGCCAGTGCAGGCAGGCCCAACCGGCTGCGGCCTTCTTCTTCTGCCACTTCTTGGATTCCTCCAGGATGTCGCGGTTCTTCAGCTTGATGCGGCCGACGGTCGGCTGTGACAGTTCGGCTTCCAGTTCCTTCGGCGCATTGGCCTGTATCCAGGCGCGCGCCTCGGCACGGAACGCGGCTTCCTGCGGGGTGTCATCGAAATTCATGGGAATGATCCTTCTTAAGAAGCGTTGCGGAAGCGCAGGCGGTCGATCAACTGGTTCTCCCAGTACGACAGGCTTCCGAGCGACAGCGCGAGCACATTGGCGCGCCGGTAATACAGGTGGCAGTCGAACTCCCAGGTGAAGCCCATGCCGCCGTGCACCTGGATGTTGTTCTTCGAGCAATGCTGGAACGCCTGCGTGGCGCTGATGCGGGCGGTCGCCGCCGCTTCCGGCAACTCCGCGGCGTCGGTCGAGAGTGCCCACGCGCCGTAGTAGCAATTGGAGCGCGCCAGCGTCGCCGAGACATACATGTCCGCGAGGATGTGCTTCACCGCCTGGAACGATCCGATCTGACGACCGAAGGCAATGCGATCGAGCGCGTAGTCGCGGCCCATCTCGAGTGCGCGGTCGGCGCCGCCAACCTGCTCGAACGCCATCAGCACGGCTGCGCGATCCAGCACGCGGGTCAGGATGCTCCAGCCTTCGTTCGCCGCGCCAAGCGGCTCCGCCTTGGCGCGGTCGAACGTGATCGCGGCCTGGCCATGCGCCTGATCGAGATTGGCGAGCGCCTTGCGCGTCACGCCTTCGCCGTTCAGATCGACAATGAACAGTCCGATGTCGGTCTCGCGGCCGGTCGAGCCCGTGCGCGCGGCAACGATCGCAAAATCCGCAATCGCGCCGTCCGCCACCGGCGTCTTGGTGCCCGAAACCGCACCCTGCGCGGCCGAGACCTTGATCGCCTTGTGCGACGGATTGCCGACGCCCTCGAACAGCGCAAGCGTGCCGATGGCTTCGCCGGAGGCGATCTTCGGCAGCCACTTCGCCTTCTGTTCGGCGCTGCCCGCGAGCATGATGGCTTCGGCGGCGAGATAGATCGTGGACGAGAACGGCACCGGCGCCAGCGCGCGGCCCATTTCCTCGGCGATCACACACAGTTCAAGATGTCCCGCGCCTGCGCCGCCGAATTCTTCCGGAATGGCGACACCGAGAAAGCCCATCTCCGCAAGGCCTTTCCACAGCGCCTTGTCGTAGGGCGCCTTGCCTTCCAGCACGGCACGCACCGCCTTCGGCGGCGAATGTTCCGCGAGATAGCGCCGCGCCTGATCGCGCAATTGCTTCTGGTCGTCCGAGAATTCAAAGTTCATGAGTTTCGCCTTTTCTCATTCATGTTCAGTCAACACATTCGTCATTGCGAGGAGCGAAGCGACGAAGCAATCCATCTTGTTATCTCCAAAAAAATGGATTGCTTCGCTTCGCTCGCAATGACGATTATCGATCCAGCATGATCACGTCCGGCCCCGGCTGGTCTGCGTAAAGCTGTTCGACCAGCGCGGCGCGGCGTTCCAGGCCCGCGCGTTGGTTGATGTATCCCTTGTCGGTGAGTTCGTTACCATCGATGGACGGCGGCTCGGCCATCAGCATCGCGCGCACAATGCGGCGGCTGCTCGTGTTGTTGCACGCCTGGTTATGCGCCAGCAATCCATCGCGCATATGTGCGCGCACCTTGGGGTGATTCACCACCGTATCCATCGACGCATTCATGTCCTCGATCAGCCGGCGGCAGGAATCGAGATTGGGCCATGCCAGCAGTCCGATGAAAGGACGATCCTGCCCCGCGACCAGCGCATCCTGAACAACCGGCGTTGCTGCGGCGATCGCATCGGTGCGCAGCGCGCCGACAAGAACGAATGTTCCCGTGGTGAGCTTGAAGTCCTCGACCACGCGGCCCGAAAAAATCAGGCCCTGCGCCGGGTCCTGCGGATCGACGAACACGCCGGCATCGCCGATGCAGTAGAAGCCTTCCTCGTCGAACGCCTTTTGCGTCAATTCAGGCTGGCCGTAATATCCCGGCGTGACATTGACGCCGCGCAGCCGCAATTCGTACTGTGCGCCGCACGGCACCATCTTCAATTCCACACCGGGAAACGGCAGGCCGATCAGGCCGACGCGCTCGGTGTCCCAATAGGTGCCGGTGGAGGTTGGCGCGGTCTCGGTCGAGCCCCAGCCGGTGTAGAACACAAAACGCTCGCCGGTGGTGCGCACCGCGAGTGTCTGGAAGCGATCGTAGAGATCATCCGGGAGCCGCGCGCCGCCGTAGGCGAGTAATCCAAGATTCCTGAAGAACGAGCGGCACAGCGCATCGTCCTTTTCCATCACCGCCGCCAGCGCCGCGTAGCCGGCTGGCACGTTGGCATAATAGGTCGGCGAAATCTCACGCAGGTTGCGCAGGGTTTCCTCGAACTGGCCGGGCACCGGACGGCCATCGTCGATATACAGTGTGCCGCCTTCGGTCAGCGCCACATTGAACAGCGCATTCCCGCCCATGGTGTGGTTCCACGGCATCCAGTCGAGATAGACACCGTCCGGCGCATCTTCGGGGCGCGGCCGCACCTGCATCATCATGCGGGCGTTGGCGCACATCATCTTCTGCGTGTTGATGACGGCCTTGGGCATGCCGGTAGAGCCCGACGTGAACAGCAGCTTGCCGACAGTGTCCGGCGTGATCTGCGCGATGGATTCGTCAACTGCCGATGTGACAGGTGTTGCAGCAAGATCCGCGTAGGCCACGCTTTTGATGCTCGCGGGCGCGCGATCGACATGGATGACCGTGATGCCATCGAGATCGAGCGCGGCCAGCGCCTTCTCGAAGGTGGGGCCATCCTGCACCATCACCACCGCAGGCTTCACAAGGCCGAACAGGTATTTCAGCTTGGCGTGATCCTGGCTCATCAGCGAATAGGCAGGAGATACCGGCGCCGCCGGAATCCGCGCCTGCATCGCCGCCTGCGTCATCAGTGCGTGCTCGATGGAATTGCCGCTGAGGATCGCGACCGGACGCCCGGCAGGCAGCTTCATGTCTAGCAGCGCCTGTGTCAGCGCATCGATGGTCCTCTTGGCCTCGCCGTAGGACACCTTGTGCCATTGCCGCTCGGGGCCCCGGCGCTGCGCCAGCCAGATGTGATCGGGCCGCGCGGCGGCCCACTTCGCGACCGAGGCCGGAATGTACGGCTCATAGGGATCGAGCGGAAACCGGGACTTCAGGACGATCACGCCGTCGTCCCGGCGCTCCACCGCGATGTCGCGCGGCAACCAGTCGATCTTCCGGAATGCGGGCTTCGACGGCACGGTGTCCGCGCTTGTCCCGGCCAGACTTGAAGTCACACTCGCGCTCATCGCAGCCTCTCCCTCAGAGAAACGGCGGGGGCATTCTTGTGATGCGCCCCTCGCCGGCCGATTACGCTTTGAACCATCAACCGTCATTGCGAGCGAAGCGAAGCAATCCAGAGAATGCTTCAACCAAAAAGGAATGGATTTGCTTCGTCGCTTACGCTCCTCGCAATGACGATGTGGCCCCTACCGCGGCGCCATGCGGATCGCGCCGTCGAGGCGGATCGTTTCGCCGTTCAGCATCGGGTTCTCGACAATGGCGACGGCTAACTGAGCATATTCGCTCGGATCGCCGAGACGCGCCGGATGCGGCACCTGCGCGCCGAGGCTCTTCTGTGCTTCTTCCGACAGGCCCATCAGTAGCGGCGTCAGGAACAGGCCCGGCGCGATGGTCATGACACGGATATTGAGCGAAGCGAGATCGCGCGCCACCGGCAGGGTCAGGCCGACGATGCCGCCCTTCGACGCTGAATACGCCGCCTGACCGATCTGGCCGTCAAAGGCGGCGACGCTGGCGGTGTTGATGCAGACGCCGCGCTCCTCGCCGATCGGCGGGGCGGTCTGCATGCGCTCGGCGACGAGACGAATGCAGTTGAAAGAGCCGATCAGGTTGACCTTGATGATGCGCGAGAAGTGATCGAGCGGATAGGCGCCGTTCTTGCCGACGGTCTTTACCGCGCCGCCGATGCCGGCGCAGTTCACCAGCACGCGGATGACGCCATGGGCGGCTTCGGCCTTCGCGATGGCTTCCTTGACCGGCGCTTCTTCCGAGACGTCGCCGACCAGCGCGAGACCCTTGATCTCCTTGGCGACGGCTTCTGCGCCGTCCTTGTTCATGTCGATGACGGCGACCTTCGCGCCCTTCGCGGCCATCGCGCGCGCAGTTGCCGCGCCCAGACCCGAACCGCCGCCGGTGATGAGAACTGAAACATCCTTGAGCTGCATAAGTCGTTTTCCTCGTGTGACGGATTGTTAAGTCGTGATGACTTCAGGATGCTTTCGCCGCGGTCTTTTGCGACCACTGCGAAAGAATTTCGGCGGCATCGACCGGCGGCACCGCCGGCGATCCCTGAATGTTTGACGGTGTGCGCGAGAACCGCGGCGCGGGCGCGGGCTGCAAATGGCCATCGACGTTAACGAAGGTTTTGCGCGCGGCGAGATGCGGATGGGACGGCGCATCGAACAGTCCGCGCACAGCGGCCGCGCAGGCGTCCGAGCCTTCGAGAATCGCGGCCCATTCGTCGCGCGTTTTGGTCTTGAACAAAGCCGTCATCTTCTCGTGCAGATGCGGCCAGCCCTTGCGGTCCATCTGCGCGTCGTAACAATCCTCGCTGAGCCCCGCGAGCTTGCGCAGTTCCGCATAGAACTGCGGCTCCAGCGCGCCGATCGCCATGAAGCCGCCGTCCTTGCATTCATAAGTGCGATAGAAAGGTGCGCCGCCATCGAGCAGATTGGTGCGCGGCTGATCGGTCCAGCGCCCGGTCGCCTTCATGCTGTGGAACATGGTCAGCATGCTGGAGACGCCGTCGCACATCGCAGCATCGACGACCTGACCCTTGCCCGACGCACGGGCTTCGATCACCCCTGCGAGCACACCGACCACGAGATACATCGCGCCGCCGCCGTAATCGCCAACGAGATTCAGCGGCGAAACCGTTTCACCATTGGCGGCGCGGAAGGAATCGAGTGCGCCGGTGATGGCGATGTAATTGATGTCATGACCCGCCGCCTGCGACAGCGGGCCTTCCTGGCCCCAGCCGGTCATGCGGCCATAGACCAGTTTCGGATTGCGCTTCAGTACGACATCCGGCCCGAGACCGAGCCGCTCCATTACCTGCGGGCGGAAACCTTCGATCAGCACATCCGCTGCGCCGATCAGATCCAGTGCCTTGGCAATGTCAGCGGGATTCTTCAGATCCAGTTCGATGACACGGCGGCCGCGATTGACGAAATCGCGCACATCGCGCTTGCCCTGTCCGGGCCGCGCGATCGACACCACGTCCGCGCCCATGTCGGACAACAGCATCGATGCGAACGGACCCGGCCCGATGCCTGCGAATTCGATGACGCGCACGCCACGCAATGGTCCTGTTGCAGCCGAACGCTCCGTCATACGCTTCTCCCAAACTCAACGTCTTCTTGTTTATCGGCGCGCCCATTTTTGTTTCGAGGCCGGACGCGTCGCTCATTATTTTAATTGCTACCGTTCTATCACGCCTTGGTGACGGACGACGACTTCTCCGTGTCAAACGACATGGCAGCCCTGTCGGTCAGCAATCCACCGAGGAACAGCGTCGTCATATGCTTGATGTACTGCCGCCGCACTTCGTCGGAGATGCCAGTCGGCCCGAGAAACCGGGCATTCATCTGGCGGCCGTAGAACAGGTTGTCACAGGCGCCGTTGAGGCTGATGTAGAACAGCGCCGGATCGACCTTGCGGAATTCGCCTGCCGCCACGCCATCGTCGAGCAGCTTGCGCACAAAGCCGAACAGCGGATCGATAAAGAAGCGATGAACTTCCTTTGAAGTCGCCTCGCTGCCCTGATGCAACAACAGATGAATCAGCCGGCTCAGATACGGCACGCGATAATAAGCGTTGATGATGCCGGCAATGTGCCGCCGCATCTTCTCCGTCGGAGAGATCGGCTGATCGAGCACGAAAGCGAGATTGGTCATTTCAGCGGCGGCATCGCGCGCCAGCAGCGCCAGCAGCAAACCGTCCTTGTTGCCGAAATGATATTTCACCAGCGCCGCGTTCACGCCGGACTTCTGCGCGATCTCGCTCAGCGACACCTCGGTCGAGTTCCGCTCGATCATCAGATCGCCCGCGGCCACCAGCAATTTCGCAGCGGTTGCATTCATCGGCGCGGTTTCCTTTTCGGGAACCTGCTTCGATGGCAGCCGGCGCGGCTTTTTGGCGGTCAGGGTCGGTGACATGCGCGGTCTCGGGACATGATGGACCACCAGCTAACCCGATGATCGGGCCGCGCTCAAGAGTTAATTGACCGATTGACTAAATCCCGCGCCGCGCCTTTAATCCCGCCCAACCGAAAACAATCCATCAGGGAGCACCACCATGGCTGAAGCCTATATCGTTGCCACCGCCCGCACCGCAGGGGGACGCAAGGGAGGCCGCCTTGCCGGCTGGCATCCGGTCGATCTCGCAGCTTCGGTGCTGGATTCACTGGTGGACCGCACCGGCGTCGATCCCGCCCAGATCGAAGACGTTATTATGGGCTGCGTGATGCAGGCCGGCGAACAGTCGAACAACGTCGCCCGCAACGCGGTGATGGCGTCCAAGCTCCCGGAGAGCGTGCCCGGCACCTCGGTGGATCGCCAGTGCGGTTCGTCGCAGCAGGCGCTCCACTTCGCGGCGCAGGCGGTGATGGCCGGTTCGATGGACATCGTGATCGCCGCAGGCGTCGAGGGCATGACCCGCGTGCCGATGGGACTTCCGGCCACGCTGGCCGCCAAGAACGGCTTCGGCAATTATTACAGCCCGAACATCCAGCAGAAATATCCGAACATCCAGTTCAGCCAGTTCACCGGCGCTGAAATGATGGCGGAAAAGTATGGTCTCGCGAAGGAAGAGCTCGACCAGTATTCCTACCAGAGTCACCAGAAGGCAATTGCCGCCACGCAGGCCGGGGCGTTCAAGGACGAGATCGTTCCGCTCAAGTTCACGCGCGAGGACGGCTCCAGCGACATCCACAACATCGACGAAGGCATCCGCTTCGACGCGACCATCGAAGGCATCCGCGGCGTCAAGACCATTGCGGAGGGCGGCAAGCTCACCGCCGCCAGCGCCAGCCAGATCTGCGACGGTGCGTCGGGCGTCATGGTGGTGAACGAGCGCGGCCTCAAGGCGCTTGGCATCGCGCCGCTTGCCCGCATTCATCACATGACCATGATCGGCGGCGATCCCGTCATCATGCTGGAAGCGCCGCTGCCTGCGACGCACCGCGCGCTGAAGAAGGCCGGCATGAAGATCGACGATATCGATCTGTTCGAGGTCAACGAAGCTTTCGCTTCGGTGCCGACCGCATGGCTCAAGGACACCGGCGCCGATCCGGCCAAGCTAAACGTCAACGGCGGCGCGATCGCGCTCGGCCATCCGCTCGGCGGCTCCGGCACCAAGCTGATGACCACGCTGGTCAATGCGCTCAGGCAGCGCAACAAGCGCTATGGCCTGCAGACCATGTGCGAAGGCGGCGGCATGGCCAACGTGACCATCGTCGAGCGTCTGTAAAAAAGATGAACCGGTCGTCCCCGCGAAAGCGGGGACCCACCTGCCAATCAATTGTTTCGGCCCGAAGCTACATCGGGCGATTTCATTCCCTTCAGGAGTTATGAATCCCTGCTTTCGCGGGGATGACCGGAAATTCTATCGCCAAGAGCGGACCAATCCGCCGGTGTCTTTGAGGAAACGCCCAGGGAGCGCCATGTCTCATCCATCGATTCACGCCCAGTCGACGCCAGACAAGATCGCCTACCAGATGGCGAGGAGCGGCGAAGCCGTCACCTATCGTGAACTCGACCGCCGCTCCAATCAGGGCGCGCAACTGTTCCGCTCTCTCGGCCTGAAGAAGGGCGACCACATCGCGCTTCTGATGGAAAACAACATCGCATTCATGGAAATCTGCTGGGCCGCGCAGCGCAGCGGGCTCTATTACACTGCGATCAGCCGTTATCTCACCGCCGACGAGATCGCCTATATCGTCAAGGATTGCAGCGCCAGGGTTGTCATCACCACGCCGAAGTGCGTCGAGTCCGTCGCGCCGCTGGTGACCAAAGCGGCTGACGCGCCGGTGTTCTTTATTGTGGGCGGCTCGCATCCCGGATTTCGCTCGTGGGAGGATGCACTGGCGACACAGCCGGCCACGCCGATCGCCGATGAGGCCGCCGGTTACGACATGCTGTATTCGTCCGGCACGACCGGACGGCCAAAGGGCATCAAGCGCCCGCTGACCGAACCATCCATCCTTGTGCCCAATCCGCTGCTCAAGCTGCTGTGTTCGACCATGTGCGGCATGAACGAGACCAGCGTGTATCTGTCGCCTGCGCCGCTGTATCATGCGGCTCCGCTGCGCTTCAACATGATGTGCGGCGCGCTTGGCGGCACCTCGATCATCATGGAGTCGTTCGACACCGAGGAATTTCTGCGGCTGGTCGAGAAGCACAAGGTGACGCAGTCGCAACTGGTGCCGACCATGTTCGTGCGCATGCTCAAGCTGCCGGACGATGTCCGCGCCAAATACGATATATCGACATTGAAAGGCGCGGTGCACGCCGCCGCCCCGTGCCCCGCCGATGTCAAGGCGAAGATGATCGACTGGTGGGGCCCGATCCTGATCGAGTATTACGCCGGCTCCGAAGGCAACGGCGTCACGGTGTCCACGTCGAAAGACTGGCTGACGCATCGCGGCACCGTCGGCCGCGCCGTGGTTGGCGAGGTGAAAATTCTCGACGATGATGGCGCTGAGCTGCCGGTCGGCGAAACCGGCACGGTGTATTTCGCCGGCGGACCCCAGTTCGCCTATCACAACGACACCGACAAGACGCAGCGCGCCTACAACGATCGCGGCTGGTCCACGCTCGGCGATGTCGGCTATCTGGACAATGACGGCTTTCTCTACCTCACCGACCGCAAGGCCTACATGATCATTTCCGGCGGCGTGAATATCTACCCGCAGGAAACCGAGGACGCGCTGATCTCACATCCGGCGGTTGCGGATGTCGCGGTGTTTGGCGTCCCGAACGAGGAAATGGGCGAAGAGGTCAAGGCTGTGGTGCAGCCGCACGACATGTCGCGCGCGGGCAAGGAGCTAGAAGCCGAGCTGATTTCGTTTTGCCGCCAGCATCTGTCACCGATCAAGTGTCCGAAGAGCGTGGACTTCGAAGCCGAACTGCCGCGCACGCCCACCGGCAAGCTGGTGAAGCGGCATCTGCGCGACAGGTACTGGGCGAAGGTGAAAAAGACGCCGGCTCAGGCGTGAGAAGCAATCGCCACCTGCCGCCACCGTCATTGCCGGGCCTGACCCGGCAATCCATCTTAACGAGGCTCCTTGAAAAGGATGGATGCGCGGGTCAAGCCCGCGCATGACGTTCAACGCATGGAAACAACTTCGGCTCAGTCTTCCTTGAGCCACTGCTCGACGAGCATGACGTCCGGCGGCTGAAGATACTTGGTCGTCCACATGTCGACGGACCACTCGATCCGGCTTTCCTTCTCGACAATCACCGCGGTGTTGTGGGGCAACTGCATCGTGAAAAGGTTGCCGCGATAGCGCGGATTGCCAACCGTGTGATGCTTGAACAGACCCCATTCCTGCAGAACCAGCAGCAAACTCGAGACATTACGGGTGGAGTCCCAGCAGTCGTAATTATTGGCGTCGGCACGGTTGCGGATATCCGCGCGCGCCACGCGTTTGGACGTGCCGATCTCAGGCCCCATCCGCTTGTCGAACCAGACCACCGCCTTCTGAATGGCGGCTCGCTCGGCTACGGCATTCGCCTTGCCGGACGCCAGGATCTGCGCAAGCGTTTTCCTGTCGGCAGCCGAGAAATCGAGGATCGCGCGGCGGCGGCAGACGAAGCCGTAACACACCGTCATTTCCGACGCCGACGGCGGATTGATCGACACCGAAGTATAGAGTTCGTTTTGCTGCGGACTGAGCTGCATGGCAGACGCAGGCGACATCGCGGACATGAATCCAAGTGCTGCTGCGATTGCGATGGCCGGGAAAATCGGTTTGAACAACGCGGAAACCCTGACAGTTAGGCCAGCAGAACTATGGCGGATTTCGCGCGCAATCAACAGCCGTCTCGCAGCCGCTTCCGCAATCGCAGGAACGTGAGGCGGTTCCGTCACACCGGCAGCGGAGCGTCGCGCTTTACTTCTTCCATCACGGCATAAGTTCGCGTTTCACGCACGCCGGGCAGCGCGAGCAGCGTCTCACCGAGGAACCGCCGGTAAGCCGCCATGTCGGAAAGACGCGCTTTCACGAGATAGTCGAACCCCCCCGCCACCATGTGACACTCGAGCACTTCCGGTGCGAGTTTTACGGCTTCTGCGAAACGCTCGAACACATCAGGCGTGGTTTTGTCGAGCAGCACCTCAACGAACACCAATAGCCCGAGCCCGAGCCGATGCGGATTGAGCCGCGCACCGTAACCCTCAATGAAGCCGTCGCGTTGCAGCCGCTTCAACCGCTCCCCGATGGAGGTCGGCGACAGGCCGATGCGCTCCGCCAGTTCGACATTGGCAATGCGCCCGTCAGACTGCAGGATTTCGAGGATTTTCCGGTCGATCTTATCTGTTTCGCTCATTTATTCGGAATTTTCTGCTATTTTCCGTATTTTGTAAGCTAAAACTCTGAATTTGTCTATCGAACCACGGCAGGTGTTGGATGTAGGATTTGGCAGCCCAAGAGGATGCCATGCTCGACAATCCTGGCCCCGGCCAACTCTTTTCAGCACCCTATGCGCCCGACGACAGCGAGATCGCTGCGCGCCTGCTCGCGATGCCGCCATTGTCCGCCGAACAGAATGCCCGCATCGACCGCACCGCCACGCGTCTGATCGAGGCCGTGCGTGCCGAAGATGGCGGCTTCGGCGGCGTCGAAGACATGCTGCGCGAATTCGCGTTGTCGACCAAGGAAGGCCTTGCTCTGATGGTGATGGCGGAGGCGCTGCTGCGCGTCCCCGACGCCGCCACTGCCGACCGCTTCATCGAGGACAAACTTGGTCAGGGCGACTTCGCGCATCACCGCACAAAGTCCAGCGCACTGCTGGTCAATGCATCGGCGTGGGCGCTCGGCCTGTCCGCGCGGGTGATCCAGCCCGGCGAGACACCGCTTGGCACCGTCGGGCTGATCGCCAAGCGGATCGGCCTTCCTGCAGTGCGCACCGCGACCCGGCAGGCGATGCGGCTGATGGGCAATCATTTCGTGCTGGGTGAAACCATCGATACCGCGCTCGCGCGCGCATCGGACGACGATGGCCCCACCCATCATCATCGCTATTCCTTTGACATGCTTGGCGAAGGCGCCCGCACCGCAGCCGACGCCGCGCGCTATTTCGAATCCTATGCCGCAGCTATCGAGGCCATCGGCCGCACGGCGGGAAACAACTCTCACCCGGACCGTCCCGGAATCTCCGTGAAGCTATCGGCACTGCATCCGCGCTACGAGGCGCTCAGCCGCACGCGGGTGATGGCCGAACTGGCGCCGCTTGCGCTCGATCTCGCGCGCCGCGCCATGGCGCACCACATGAACTTCACCATCGACGCTGAGGAAGCCGACCGGCTCGAACTGTCGCTGGATGTGATCGGCGCGGTGTTTGCGGATCCTTCGCTCACAGGCTGGGAGGGATTCGGGCTTGCCGTGCAGGCCTATCAGAAACGCGCCGAGGCGGTCATCGATCACGTCCATGCGCTCGCGGAGCGCCACGACCGCCGCATGATGCTGCGCCTTGTCAAAGGCGCCTATTGGGACACCGAAGTGAAGCGCGCGCAGGAACGCGGGCTTGACGGCTATCCGGTCTTCACCCGCAAGGCGATGACCGACCTGAACTACATCGCCTGCGCGCGAAAGCTGCTCGGCTTGCGCCCCCGCATCTTTCCGCAGTTCGCCACCCACAACGCGCTGTCGGTCGCAACCATTTCCGAACTCGCAGGCGATGATACCAGCTTCGAATTTCAGCGGCTACACGGCATGGGTGACGCTCTCTATGCGCAGTTTCATGCCGACAAGCCGGATCTCGCCTGCCGCATCTATGCGCCGGTCGGCAGCCATCGCGACCTGCTGGCCTATCTGGTGCGGCGGCTTCTGGAGAACGGCGCCAATTCATCCTTCGTCGCACAGGCGGCGGATGACAGTGTTCCGGTCATAACACTGCTGCAGCGACCGGAGCAGATTATCGCAGCGCCCGATCAGGCCCGTAACGCACGCCTGCCGCTGCCGCCTGAACTGTATCTGCCGCGGATCAACTCGAAAGGCATCGAGTTTGGAGAGCGCGCTGCACTGGACGCATTGCTGACATCGGTTGACGATGCAGTGACACCTTCAAACAGCGTCAAGGAGGCGAGCGAGGACGACGCCGCGATCGCTGTTGCACTGGCGCGCACCGGCTTCGCCTTCTGGAGCCGGACGACCGCCGACACCCGGGCCATAGCGCTGGAGCGCGCCGCGGATCTTCTCGAGCAGCGGATGCCGCACTTCATCGCATTGCTGCAAACCGAAGGCGGCAAGACCATCGACGATGCCGTCTCCGAAGTGCGCGAGGCGATCGACTTCTGCCGCTACTATGCCATCGAGGGCCGCAGGCTGTTCGGCGACGGCCTGCCGCTCCCCGGCCCCACCGGCGAGAGCAATACGCTGCGACTGCGCGGACGCGGCGTCATTGTCGCGATCTCGCCGTGGAATTTTCCGCTGGCGATTTTTCTGGGCCAGGTCGCCGCCTGCCTGATGGCGGGCAACGCAGTCGTCGCCAAGCCCGCCGAACAGACGCCGCGCATTGCCGCGGAAGCCGTGGCGCTGCTGCATGACGCAGGAATTCCGGATTCGGCGCTCCATCTCGTGCAGGGCGACGGCAAGATCGGCGCGGCGCTGGTCGCGCATGACAACATCGCCGGCGTCGTCTTCACCGGGTCCACCGATGTGGCGCGCTCGATCAACCGCACCCTCGCCGCGAAAGACGGCCCGATCGTGCCGCTGATCGCCGAGACCGGTGGCATCAACGCCATGATCGTCGACGCGACCGCGCTGCCCGAACAGGTCGCCGACGACGTGGTGAGATCGGCCTTCAGATCGGCCGGTCAGCGCTGTTCGGCCTTGCGGCTGTTGTTCGTGCAGGACGATGTCGCGGACCGCATGATCGAAATCATCGCCGGCGCCGCAGCGGAACTGAAAGTCGGCGATCCGCGTGATCCGGCAATCCAGGTCGGGCCGGTGATCGACGCCGAGGCGAAGGAACGTCTCGATGCGCATATCGCGCGGATGAAAGCCACCGCGCAGGTTCATTTCGCGGGCGAAGCGCCGGCATCGGGCAACTTCGTCGCCCCGCATATCTTCGAACTGGAGAACGCGGAGCAACTCACGGAGGAAGTGTTCGGTCCGATCCTGCATGTGGTGCGCTACAAGGCGGCAGATTTCGAGCATGTGCTGCAATCGATCGCCACCAGCGGCTATGGCCTGACGCTCGGCATCCATTCGCGCATCGACGACACCGTCGACACCACGATCGAGCGGCTGGCGGTGGGCAACGTCTACGTCAACCGCAACATGATCGGCGCGGTGGTCGGCGTGCAGCCCTTCGGCGGACACGGATTGTCAGGAACGGGACCCAAGGCCGGCGGGCCGCATTATCTTCCGCGCCTCGCCACCGAGCAGACGGTGACGATCAACACCGCGGCCGCAGGCGGCAATGTCGGGCTGATGACGGAAGAGTGAGGCCGCAGACGCCGCTATTCGTCATCGCGAGCGAAGCGAAGCAATCCATCCTTGAATCATGGATTGCTTCGTCGCTTCGCTCCTCGCAATGACGCCATGCGATACTACAGCAACACCGGCTTGTCGGGCAGTTCGTTGCGATGTGCGTCGCTGGCCGGAAAATGCTTCGCCAAAACCTTCGTCACGGCTGCAATGCCTTTCAGCACGCCGCCCTCGAAATTCTTGGCGCGGAATTCGGTTTCCATCAGGCGGCAGATCTTCTCCCATTCCGCCTGGGTAACTTTGTCATTGAAGCCGCGATCGGCGACGATCTCGACGTCGCGATCGGCGAGCAGCAGATAAATCAGCACGCCGTTGCTTTGCGCGGTGTCCCAGACCCGCAAATGCCCGAAAACATCGATGGCGCGGGCGCGGGCGGGCTGGTTCCTGAACAGCGGCACGCCATCGAGCGCGCCTTCCACCACAAAGCGGATCTGGCCGGCATGGGTCGCTTCGCTGGCCTTGATCGCCTTTTCGATGTTCGCGAGCGCCTGCCGCGGGAACGCGCGGCGCACCCGCCAGCGGTTGAGAAGAAGATGCTTGCCGATGCGTTTGATGCCCATTGCTGTGCTCTCGGCTACCAACTGCCCGACGCGCCGCCGCCGCCGAAGCTGCCGCCGCCTCCGCTGAACCCGCCGCTGGAACTGCTCGATCCCCCGGAACTGAATCCACCGCCGTAGCCGCCGCGGCCTCCGCCGCCGCCGGACGACACGAGCGTGTCGCCAATCAGCGTCACGACAAACGCGATCATTCCCCCGATGGCGGCAATCGGCAACACGCCGAGGAAGAACCAGATGAAGGCCGCGACACCGCCGCCGGCAATAAGGGAGCCCAGCAGACGGCCGAAGATGGCCCGGAAGATTCCGCCGCCGACCAGCACGACAATGAAGAGGAACGGGAAATACTCGCCGATCGCGCTCAGGTCCGGCATCTCGCCTTCAGGCTTCGGCGGCGGCAGCGGCTCGCCGTCGATCACTTTCAGGATGCGGTCCGCGCCATCCGAAATGCCGCCGGCGAAGTCGCCGCTTCTGAATTTCGGCGTGATAATCTCGTCGATGATGCGCTTGGAGGTCGCGTCGTTCAACGCGCCTTCAAGGCCGTAGCCGACCTCGATGCGCAGCTTGCGGTCGTTCTTAGCGATGATCAGAAGCGCGCCGTCATCGACCTTCTTGCGGCCAAGCTTCCATTGTTCGGCCACGCGCAGCGAATACTGCTCGATGGTTTCCGGCTGGGTGGTCGGCACGATCAGCACCGCAAGCTGGCTGCCCTTGCGATCCTCGAACGCTTTCAGTTTCTGTTCGAGACTTGCCGCCTGATCGGCCGACAGCGTTCCCGTCAGATCGACCACGCGCCCGGTCAGCGGCGGCACTGCGACGTCGGCCCGCGCAACAAATGCCGCGCCGGCAAACGCCCAGCACAGCATGAACGCGAGAATGACCGCCTTTACCGCTTTCATTGCGGATGTCCGCTATTCCCCTGTTCCCTTACTTGGCGGGCGCGGGTGCCGGGGCAGGCGCTGCCGGAGACGGCGCGTTGAAATCGACCTTCGGCGCGGTGGAAATCGACTTCTCGTTCTCCACGGTGAAGTTGGCCTTTTCCTTGTAGCCGAACGCCATCGCCGTCAGGTTGTTCGGGAAGGTGCGGATGCCGACGTTATAGTCCTGCACCGCCTTGATATAGCGGTTGCGCGCCACCGCGATGCGGTTCTCGGTGCCTTCAAGCTGCGCAACCAGATCGCGGAACAACTGGTCGGACTTCAGCTGCGGATAGTTTTCCGTCACCACAAGAAGGCGCGACAGCGCACCGGTGAGTTCGCCCTGCGCCGCCTGGAATTTCTGCAAGGCCGCCGGATCGTTCAGCACTTCAGGAGTCACCTGCACGCCGCCAACCTTGGCGCGTGCATTGGTCACGCCGAGCAGCACATCCTTTTCCTGCTGCGCAAAGCCCTTAACGGAATTGACGAGGTTCGGCACCAGATCGGCGCGGCGCTGATACTGGTTCACGACTTCTGACCATGCCGACTTCACCGATTCATCGTTCTGCTGGATCGCATTGTATCCGCAATTGGTGAGGCTCAGCGACGCGAGCGCTGCAAGGACGGTCAAAATCTTGCGCATGAATATCTCCAGTAAAACGCCGAACGGCGGAAGAATGAGAGCAGGCGAACGACCCTAACGTGGCCGTGTGACGGCAAGCATACACGCCCTGTCTGCCCCGGTCATCTTGCCTCGCCTGTTCGTTTTTTAGCGACTTTGCTCTTGAACCATCGATGAACGAAACCGCTGTGTACGGATGAGGGATATTCGTATGATGGCCACAAAAATCTCATGCAACATGACTGCGTTGCGCGAGGTTTCACTGGAAATTGGCTGCGGCAGAGTACACAGTTCCAATTCGAAACCAACTCGACCCCGGAACAGCGACCATGACCGCCACTGCGATGACCTCATCCGAAACCGTGATCGACACCGGCACGGACGAACTTCTCTGCGAGATCCGCGACCGCGTCGCCGTCATCACGCTCAATCGCCCGCAGGCGCGCAATTCGCTTTCCGACAATCTGACACCGGCGCTTCGCCGCATGATCAAGCAGTGCGGCGAAGACCCGAATGTCGGCGCTCTTCTCATCACCGGCGCAGGCGACGCGTTCTGTGCCGGCGGCGACGTCAAGGGCATGGGCGGCAAGCCGGGTAGCAGCAATGCACCGGAGCTGACACTCGATCAGAAAATCGCACGCTTGCAGGAACGCCAGCGCACCCTGACCGGCGCACTGGTCAATGTCCGCAAGCCGACCATCGCGGCGCTGCCCGGCCCCGCCGCAGGCGCTGGACTGTCGCTGGCGCTGGCATGCGACCTGCGCATCGCCGCAGAGTCCGCTTTCGTCACCACGGCCTATGTGAAGATCGGGCTCAGCGGCGACTATGGCATGTCGTGGCTGCTCACCCGCCTCGTCGGCACGTCGCGCGCGCGCGAACTGATGTTCTTCGGTGAGAAGATCGATGCGAAGCGTTGCGAAGCGCTCGGCATCGTCAACCGCGTGGTGCCGGACGACAAGCTGCGTGAAGAGGCGTTTGCGTGGGCGAAGAAACTGGCCGAGGGACCAACCACCGCACTGCGTTTCCTGAAGGACAATCTCGACGAAGCGCTGATGAACGATTTTCTGACCTCGCTCGATCACGAAGCCGAGCGCATGGTGCGATCCGCGGGGACCGCCGATCACAAGGAAGCGGTGAAGGCCTTCGTCGAAAAGCGCAAGCCGGTGTTCAAGCGCAGCTAACTCGCGGGAAAATCAGACGCCCTCGAACTGCAACCGTGCGAGGCGCGCATAGAGACCGTTGGCCGCGACCAGCGAGGCGTGGGTGCCCTGCTCGACAATGCGGCCGTTCTCCATCACCAGAATGCGGTCGCAGGACAGCACGGTGGCGAGACGATGCGCGATCACCAGCGTGGTGCGATGCTTCATCAGCTCTTCCAAAGCGGTCTGCACCAGCGTCTCGCTCTCGGCGTCGAGCGACGACGTCGCCTCATCGAGCAGCAACAGCGGCGCATCGCGCAGGATCGCGCGCGCAATCGCAATCCGCTGGCGCTGGCCGCCGGAGAGTGTCACACCACGCTCGCCGAGTTGCGTGTCGAAGCCGAGTGGCAGACGGGTAATGAACTCGGTGGCATGAGCCAGATCGGCGGCGCGCGCGACTTCCGCATCGCTGGCGTCGGGACGGCCGAACCGGATGTTCTCGCGGGCGCTGGTGGCGAACACAGCGGAATCCTGCGGCACCAGCGCAATGCGCGACCGCACAGCGGACGGATCGGCTTCGCGGACCGGCACGCCATCGACCGAGATCACGCCAGAGGCAGGATCGTAGAACCGCAACAGCAGATGAAACAGCGTGCTCTTGCCGGCGCCTGACGGTCCGACCACCGCAACCTTCTCGCCGGCCTTCACCGCGAACGACACGCCATCGACTGCGAGATGATCCGGCCGTGTCGGATAGGAAAACCGGACATTGTCGAACATTACGTCACCGCGCGGCGGCATCGGCAGCGCGCGCGGGTTCGCAGGCGCGGCGATGTCCGGCTTGATGCGCAGGATTTCGAACAGCCGCTCGGACGCGCCGGAGGCTTGCGAGATCTCACCCCACACCTGGCTGAGTTCGCCGAGCGCGCCGGCTGCGAACGCCGCATAGAGAATGAACTGGCCGAGACGCCCGGCGCTGATCTGGTTGGTCAGCACGTCATGCGAGCCGATCCACAGGATCGCCACGACGCTGGCGAAGATCAGGAAGATCACGGTGGCCGTGAGAAATGCGCGGGCGCGTGTCGAGTTGCGCGCCGCGACGTAGGCCCGCTCGACTTCGCCGCCGAACCGCGCTTCCGCGAGGCGCTCATTGGTAAAGGCCTGCAGCGTGCGGATCGCGCCGATCAGTTCAGAAGCATAGGACGAGGCGTCTGCCAGCGTGTCCTGCGCGCCGCGCGACAGTTTCTGCACGCGGCGTCCGAAGGCGACCAGCGGCAGCACGATCAGCGGGATCACCGCAAGCACGATGCCGGATAGCTTGGGGCTCGTGACCACCATCATCGCGGATGCGCCGACGAACAGCACGAGATTGCGCAGCGCGATCGAGACCGACGCGCCGACCGCCGACTTGATCTGCGTGGTGTCGGCGGTCAGGCGCGAGACCAGTTCGCCACTATGCGCGGTGTCGAAGAACGACGGCGACAGCGACGTGAGATGTTTGAACACATCGCGGCGCAGATCGGCGACGATGCGCTCGCCCAGCGTGATGACGAGATAGTAGCGCGAGGCACTGGCGCAGGCGAGCACCGCCACCACCGCGATCATCACCGCGAAGTAGCTGTTGATCAGCGCGATGCCCTCGGGGCTGAAGCCGAAATCGATCATGCGGCGCACGGCGAGCGGCACCACCAGCGTCGCGGCGGATGCGATGATCAGCGCCACCAGCGCCGCGAGAGCCTGCCCGCGATAACGCGCCACGTAAGGCGCCAGCGCCAGCAGCGGACGCAGTTTCACGCCGCGGGATTTCTTCGGCGCCGGTTCGGGCGCGTCCGGCGAAGGCCCGGTGGCATTGGCAGAGACCCCTTTGACGGCGGCCACCTCACGCGCCAGCGCGGATGGCAACCTCGGGTCTTCAACGCGTTCCACTGCACTCATTCTTCGGCCGCCGTGTTGCTTTCAGGCCCTCCAATAGGCCCCCAATAAGGGGCTGGCAAATGACGTCGCTGCTTGTTTCCGGGCCGTTCCTGCGGTATAGAGCGCCCAAATTCGTCCCGAACATCATTGATCTGTGGGCGCGCGGCGCCAGAGGATTTGCCATGAAAGCCGAAATTCACCCGGATTATCATACAATTAAGGTCGTCATGACCGACGGGACCGAGTACCTGACCCGCTCGACCTACGGCAAGGAAGGCGACACGCTGAACCTCGACATTGACTCAAAGTCGCACCCGGCCTGGACCGGCGGCACCCAGCAGATCCTCGATCGCGGCGGCCGCGTTTCGCGCTTCCAGAAGAAGTTTTCGGGCTTCCTCAAGAAGGACTGATCCTTCTCAGGTTTCCGGCCATCGATACAAAAACGCCCCCGCTTTCGCAGGGGCGTTTTTTGTTTCTGGCTGAACGCTTACCGCCGCTCGAATGCAGCCTTCAGCATGTTCATTTGCGGCACCAGCGGATTGCCGATCGCCAGATGCTCGGAGGCCGGCGTGTGGATTGTCGCATCCAGCCGGCGCACCTTCGATTGCAGCGCCATCGAGCGCGTGACGAGTTCCTGCAAGCGTGCCGGCAGCTTGGAAACGATATCTTCCGGACCGGGATCGGCGGCGGTCAGCTTGACCTTGGTCTTCTCCCGATTGGCCTGGTGCAGCGTCATCTCACCTTCCTTGACTGCGCGATGCAGCAACAGCCAGGACGCCAACTGCATGAGCCGCGTGGTCAGCCGCATGCTTTCGGTGGCATAGCTCAGGCTCACGGAGCGCTCGAGCGCCTTCGCCTCGGTGCGACCCGGTCCGTCCAGATAGGCCGCGGTCTCCTCGACGAGATCCATGCCTTCCCTGAACAAGGTCCCGAAGGCTGGTGAATTTGTGATCCGCTCGCTCAAGAGAACGAGATCGGCTTCGCCCTGGTCGGACATGGTTAACGCCTCACGCTGCTGGTTCGCTGATTTTTTTATGATGAACAAATCATTGCGCGCCCGGGACGGAGAGTCCAGCCACGCTGCGTAACAATGAGGAGATATGGTTTCCAGCGGGATGCCGGGCGCAGGAAAAGGGCCCCGGCCAAAGTATAGAAAGCCCGGCAAAAAAAGAGCCGCCGTTTCCGGCGGCTTTTGAAAGTTGATAACAGGGAGGCGTCAAACAGAGTGACAGGAGCCACTCGGTGTCCAAACAAGGACAATTGCAGTCATAATCCCGAAAGCTTAATACGTCGTAAATGAACGGTTCTTTTTACGGTTCCTTTGCAATTGTCCCGGAACTGCGTTCACGAATTCACGACTTGAAGAAGGCGTTGGCGGCGTCGCGGCTGGCGCGTTTCTTCGCGGCATCAGCTTTCAGCCGCTCGATCTCGGCTGTGAGTGCTGCGATGCGATCTTCGATATCCTCGAACGACAACAGCGACAGATCCTGCCCCAGTTCGTGGGTGACTTTCTTCCTCGGCTTGTCGTCGTCATCGCTGGCCATGCTTCCCTCCTCACGTTCACCCGATTATAGCTGACATCTTTCCTTCCCCGCCCATCCGCCGCAAGGACACATCATGGACAAGCTGCCCGCACAAATGACCGCCATCGCGATTTCCAAACCCGGCGGACCCGAGGTGCTCGTGCCTGAACAGCGGCCGGTGCCGAAGCCGGGACCGAATGAAATTCTCATCAAGGTTGAAGCGGCGGGCGTCAATCGGCCCGACGTGTTGCAGCGCATGGGACTGTATCCCGTGCCTCCCGGCGCGAGCGATCTTCCGGGCCTCGAAGTCGCAGGCGAAGTGGTCGCGCTCGGCGAGGGCGTCACCAAGCGCAAGATCGGCGACAAGGTGATGTCGCTGGTCGCAGGCGGCGGTTACGCCGAATACTGCCTCACCCATGAGAGCCACGCGATGTCGGTGCCGAAAGGGTTTTCGATGACCGAGGCCGGCGCAGTCGCCGAGACGCTGATGACGGTCTGGCACAATGTGTTCGAGCGCGGCGGATTGAAGCCGGGCGAAACGCTGCTGATCCACGGCGGCTCATCCGGCATCGGCACCATGGCGATCCAGATGGCGAAGGCGCACGGCGCGAAAGTGTTCGTCACCGTCGGCGGACAGGACAAGGTCGATGCGTGCCTCAAGCTCGGCGCGGATGCCGCGATCAACTACAAGACCGAGGATTTCGTCGCCAGGACGAAGGCGCTGACCGACGGCGTCGGCGTCGACGTCATCCTCGACATGGTCGGCGGCGATTACATCGACCGCAACTATGAAGCCGCGGCCGTCGAAGGCCGGATTGTCCAGATCGCATTCCTCGGCGGCTCGAAGGCGACGCCGAACTTCGCCAAGCTGATGATGAAGCGGCTGCACCATACGGGCTCGACGCTGCGCCCGCGCACTGTCGCGGACAAGGCGGCGATGGTCAGCGCAATTGAGGCCAAGGCGATGCCCTGGCTCGCCAGCGGCCGCGTCAAACCCCTGATGGACAGCACATTCCCGCTGAAAGAGGCCTCAAAAGCCCATGCGCGGATGGAATCCAGCCAACATATTGGCAAAATTGTGCTGACGGTTTAAGGCCGGGGAACCCATCGAAACCCTTTGATTTGCTTCATATTCGTGGCATTTATCGCGTTCCTACCGGCGGGTCTCGTGAGCCCCGCTGGTCCCCACGCGGAGAGCTGACTTTGCGCTCGATCAGAGGCTTCGCGCTGCTGCAAGTGCTCCACAATCGAAGTTCGCTTCGGGCCGCAGCGCTCTCATTTTTGCTGAGCTTGATCCTGTTCGCCGCCGTTCAGCCGGCGCATGCGCTCGACGCGATCAGCGTCCGCAGCGACGCGCCGGCGATCGACCTGACCGGCGTGCTTGAATTCCAGCGCAGCGACACCGACCGTATCCAGGTTTCCACCGCGCCCGGCACCGACGGCATCGTCCGCCGCATCGAGGTGCGTGCGCGCGAAGGCGGCCAGAACTGGATTGTGTTCGCGCTCACCAACAACACCGACGATCAGCTCGATCGTCTGATTGTCGTGCCCCATTACCGCATCGTGTCGTCGGGATTGCTCTGGCCCGATCTCGGCCTGTCGCGCATCGCCTCGATCACGCCGTCGACCGGCGACCGCCCCGAGCGTCAGGAGAACCCGACTGCGGACGTCTTCCGCATCACCCTCGACCCCGGCGCGGTCATCACCTTCGTCGCCGAACTGCGCACCGACAAGATTCCGCAGCTCTATCTCTGGGAGCCGGAAGCCTACAAGGACAAGGTCAACTCGTTCACCCTCTATCAGGGCATCGTCATCGGGATTTCCGGATTGCTGGCGCTGGTGCTGACCATCCTGTTCGTGGTCAAGGGCAGCATCATGTTCCCGGCCGCGGCGGCGCTGGCTTGGGCGGTGCTGGTCTACATCGGCGTCGACTTCGGATTCTGGGGCAAGGTGTTCGACATGTCGGCCGGCGCGGAGCGCGTCTGGCGCGCGTCCGGCGAGGCCATGCTGGCGGCGACGCTGCTGGTGTTCCTGTTCGCCTATCTCAACCTCTCGCGATGGCATGTGCGCTATTCGCACATCACCATGGGCTGGCTGCTGTTCCTCGGCGCACTGGTCGCGCTCGCCTTGTTCGATCCCGCCGTCGCATCCGGCATCGCGCGCATCTCGCTGGCGCTGATCGCGGTGTTTGGCTTTGCGCTGATCGTCTATCTCTCGACCCACGGCTTCGACCGCGCGGTGCTGCTGATCCCGACCTGGTTCCTGCTGATGGTCTGGGTCGCCGCCGCCGGCATGACCATCGCCGGCGCGGTCACCAACGACATCGTCGGACCTGCACTGCTCGGCGGCCTTGTGCTGATCGTGATGCTGATCGGCTTCACGGTGATGCAGCATGCCTTCGCAGGCGGCGGCGCGACCAGCGGCGTCGTCTCCGACGTGGAGCGCCGCGCGCTGGCGCTGACCGGCTCCGGCGACCTGATCTGGGACTGGGACGTGTCGGCGGACAAGGTCTTCACCAGCCCCGAAACCGAAGTGCTGCTCGGCCTCAAACGCGGCACGCTGGAAGGCCCCGCCGCCAAATGGCTCGAGGTGCTGCATCCGCTCGATCAGGATCGCTTCCGTGCTGCGCTGGACAGCGTGCTCGATCAGCGCCGCGGGCGTCTGGTGCAGGACTTCCGGCTGCGCACGCCCGACGGACACTTCATGTGGTTCGCGCTGAAGGCGCGCCCGGTGGTCGGCTCCGACGGAGAAGTCTCGCGCGTGGTCGGCACGCTGACCGACGTCACCGACATCAAGAATTCGGAAGAACGTCTGCTCCACGATTCGGTGCACGACAATCTCACCGGCCTGCCGAACCGGCAACTCTTCATCGATCGCCTCGGCGCGGTGTCGATGTTCGCCAAGACTACGCCGAACCTGCGTCCCACCGTGATGGTGATCGACCTCGACCGCTTCAAGCAGGTCAACGATTCCGTCGGCATCGCTGTCGGCGACTCGATCCTGCTGACACTGGCGCGCCGTCTCGCGCGCATTCTCAAGCCGCAGGACACGCTGGCGCGTCTGGCCGGCGACCAGTTCGGCCTGATCCTGACCTCGGAGCACGAGCCGACGCGGATCACCGCGTTCGCCGAAACCATCCGCAAGACGATCCGGGCCCCGATCGCATTCGACGGCCGCGAGATTTTCCTTACCGCATCGATCGGCCTCGCGCTGAGCGATCCGCAGGTCCCGCTGACCGAGGAGATCATCAAGGACGCCGAGCTGGCGATGTATCATTCCAAGCGTATCGGCGGCGACCGCATCGACGTCTACAAGCCCGCCATGCGCGCCCGTAAGACCGACCGTCTCGCGCTGGAATCCGAACTGCGCCGCGCCATCGAGCGCCAGGAAATCACCATTCTCTATCAGCCCATCGTGCGGCTGGAAGACCGCAGCATCGCGGGCTTCGAGGCGCTGGCGCGCTGGGATCATCCCAAACTCGGCCGGATGTCGCCGTCGGAGTTCATTTCGATCGCGGAAGAAATCGGCCTGATCGTCGAGCTCGGTCTGTTCGTGATGGACACGACGGCGAAGCAGCTTGCGATCTGGCAGCGCACCGTGCGCTCGCGCCAGCCGATCTTCGCCAGCGTCAATGTCTCGTCTCGGCAACTGCTCCGTCACGATCTGATCCATGACGTGCGCGGCGTGATGTCACGCTCCGCCGTGGCGCGCGGCTCGCTCAAGCTGGAATTGACCGAGTCGCTGGTGATGGAAAATCCCGAGCACGCCGCGCAGATGCTGCACCGGATCAAGGAACTCGGCGTCGGCCTGTCGCTGGACGACTTCGGCACCGGTCACTCGTCGCTGGCCTATCTGCAACGCTTCCCGTTCGACACCATCAAGATCGACCAGTCGTTCGTGCGCACCTCCAGCCGCGGCGCGCGGCCGGTGCTGCTCAAGTCGATCATTGCGCTGGCGCACGATCTCGACATGGAAGTCGTGGCCGAGGGTGCGGAAACCGATTCCGACGCCGTCGAGCTGTTCCAGCTCGGCTGCGAATATGCGCAGGGCTTTGCCTTCGGCGAGCCGATGGACGCCGACGCCAGCCTCCGCCTGCTGACCGGCGAAAAGGTTCAGCAGCCACGCAACCGCCGGCAAAGCATCCGCAACATCACGACGCCGACACCGCCACCCGCGGCAACGACAGCGCCTGCTGCCATGCCCGGACCCGAAACGGCGTAAAAGGGTTTTTGCGCTTAGGCGTGTCCGGCTTCGTTCGACAACATCGCCAGATCGATGCCGATCTTTTCGAGCGCGCGCTGATACTTGTCCTCGGCGTCGGGCCCGAAAATCAGATCGGGATCGGCGGGACAGTGCAGCCAGCCGTTGTGCTGGATCTCGTTCTCTAACTGGCCGGGCGCCCAGCCGGCATAGCCCAGCGCCAGAATGGCATGCTTGGGTCCGGCGCCGGCCGCGATGGCTTTCAGGATGTCGAGGGTGGCCGTGAGGCAGATTCCGTCGTCGATCGGCAGCGTCGCATCCTTGATGAAGAAGTCGCTCGAATGAAGCACGAAGCCGCGGCCGGTATCGACCGGGCCGCCTTTCAGCACCTTCATCTCCTCGGCGCTGCCGGGCAGCTTGATCTGATCGGCCTTGTTGATGATGTCGAGCTGCACCAGCAGTTGCGGGAAGTCGATGCTGCCGGCCGGGCGGTTGACGATGATGCCCATGGCGCCTTCAGATGAATGGGCGCACAGATAGATGACCGAGCGGGCAAAGCGCTCATCGTCCATTACTGGCATGGCGATCAGCAACTGACCGTCGAGATAACCGGCGCCCGACATCTCGCCTTCGGCCAGGATCTGGCCACCGGCAGTCTTTTCGGTCTTATTGCGCGTGGCCTTCATCGCAACGACTCTCGTACTGTCCATCCATCCTGATATTGGGTGCCAGTTCTGTCAATCAAGCGGCGCAGCGCGGTTGCAGCATGCTGCATTTGGTCGCGAAAAAGACCGGATCACAGGCAATTCAATGGTTCACAGGGATACCACCCTGTAAGGACGTCTGATGACACTCTTGGTTCCCGTTCGTACAGTCTCCAGCATTGCCTTCGCCGCAATTGCCTGCCTCGCTCCGGTGCACGCGCGCGCGGATGACGCCTCGCCCTGGATCAAGGACACCTACTCGGCGGTCCGGCTGATTGCCGGTTCGCGCAGCGGCAACGTGCTGCTCGGCGGCATCGGCTTCCAGCTGCAACCGGGATGGAAAACCTACTGGCGCACGCCGGGAGATTCCGGCGTGCCGCCGCGGATCGATTTTTCGAAGTCCGACAACATCGACTCCGTCAAAATTCTCTGGCCGGTACCGATGAAATTCCCCGACGGCGCCGGAGGAATCTCATTCGGCTATAATAACCAGTTGCTGCTGCCGCTGCGGATCATTGCAAAGAGTCCTGACAAGCCGGTGACGCTGCGTGCGTCGATCAGCTACGCGGTGTGCGAAAAAATCTGCATCCCGGTCGAGGCAAATGCCGAGCTTGCATTTGTCAGCGTCGCCAGCACCGAAGACAGCGCCATCGCCGCGGCGCTCGAAACCGTCCCGAAGCCAGCCAAGATCGGCGACGCGACGCCGATCGCGATCCGCGGCGTCCGGCGCGACGGCAAGCTGGTGCTGGTCGACGTGGCTCTGGACGAGAAGAATGCAACCCATAAGGACAAAGAGGTCCAGCTCTTTGCCGAAGGCCCGACCCCGGACTGGGCGTTGCCGGTCCCCAAGCTCATCCAGCGCGAGGCGGACGGCGTCCTGCGCTTCGCCTTCGAACTCGACGGGCTTCCTCCGGGCGCGACTGCCGACGGCGCGATCCTGAAGCTCACGGTCGCCGGACCTGGCGGCGCCTATGAGGTGAACGCCGCCGTGCCGCCCAAGACGGATTGAGATCGCACCGCAGCAAGCCGCCGGCCGGCAAATTGCGCGTCTCCCATTCGCAAAACCGGTTCACACCTTTGCGGAAACCGCGCTATGACACTGCACCGATTTCACGGAGAGCACCGATGACCATTAAAGTTGGCGACAAGCTGCCCGAGTCCAAGTTTCGCGTCATGACCGCGGAAGGTCCGCAGGTCAAAACCACCGATGACATTTTCAAGGGCAAGAAGGTCGCACTGTTCGCCGTCCCCGGCGCCTACACCGGCACCTGCCACAAGATGCACATGCCAAGCATTTTCCTGAACGCCTATGCCCTGAAGGCCAAGGGCGTCGACACCATCGCCGTCGTGTCGGTCAACGACGCCTTCGTCATGAGCGCCTGGAAGCGCGACACCGACCAGCGCGACGAGGCGACTTTTCTTGCGGACGGCAACGCCGACTTCACCAAGGCGATCGGAATGGAGCTGGACGCTTCCGGCAACGGACTCGGCATCCGCTCCAAGCGCTATTCGATGCTGGTGGAAGACGGCACGGTGAAGATTTTCAATCTCGAGACGAACCCCGGCAAGGTGGAAGTGTCCGGCGGCGACACCCTGCTGTCGCAGCTTTGAGCCAAGCGTCTTTCCCCGAGAGCCGAAACACACGAGATGTCGTCCCCGCGAAAGCGGGGACCCATACTCCCTAAGCGGGCTATCAGGATCCTGTCTTCGATAACCTTCGGTGGTTATGGGTCCCCGCTTTCGCGGGGACGACGCCGGGAAAAACTACACTTCCCTTGACCCTCAACGATTTTCCGCCAGCCCATCGCGCGCGAGCTGATCGGCACGCTCGTTCTCGGCGTGACCGGCATGGCCCTTGATCCAGTGCCAGCGAACCGTGTGAGCCTTCAGCGCCGCATCGAGCCGCTGCCACAGATCTGCATTCTTGACCGGCTTCTTGTCCGCGGTCTTCCAGCCGTTGCGCTTCCAGTTGTGAATCCACTGCGTGATGCCCTGACGGACATACTGGCTGTCGGTGGTGAGATCGACCAGCGCCGGCTTCTTCAGCGCTTCAAGCGCCGAGATCGCCGCCATCAACTCCATGCGGTTGTTGGTGGATGGATTTTCGCCGCCCTTCAATTCCTTTTCGACGTCGCCGAACCGCAGGATCGCGCCCCAGCCGCCCGGCCCCGGATTCCCGGAGCATGCGCCGTCGGTGAAGATCGTGACATGCGGAAGTTTTGCGTCGCTCACGCCACCATCCCGGACTGCTCGACGCCGTAGTCGCGCATGCTCTTCACGCTCTGGTGGAAGCGCAGCTTGCGGACATATTCCAGCGGATCCTTCGGCCTGACCAGCGCGCCGGGCGGCACGTTGAGCCAGTCCACCAGCCGCGTCAGCAGGAAGCGCATCGCGGCGCCCCGCGCCAGCAGCGGCAGCGCGTCCTGCTCTTCGGCGGAGAGCTTGCGCTCGCGGGCATAGGCATTGAGGAACGCCCGCGCCTTGGTGACGTTGAACGAGTGATCGGGCTCGAAACACCACGCATTCACGCAAATCGCGACATCGTAGGCGAGCATGTCGTTGCAGGCAAAGTAGAAGTCGATCAGTCCCGACAGCTTGTCGCCGAGGAAAAACACGTTGTCGGGAAACAGATCGGCGTGGATCACGCCGCGCGGCAACGCACTCGGCCACGCGCCTTCAAGAAAATCCAGTTCGGCGCGCAGAAAATCGCGCAGCCCGCTTTGCACGCTGTCGGCGCGTTCGGCCGCCTGATCGAACAGCGGACGCCAGCCGGACACCGACAGGGAATTGCCGCGCGACATTTTGAAATCCGCGCCGGCCAGATGCATCTTCGCCAGCGCCGCACCCACACCCGCGCAATGCGTTGCATTCGGCCTGCGTGGCCACACGCCTTCCAGAAAGGTGATGATCGCAGCCGGGCGACCGGCGAGCATGCCCAGCGCTTCACCCTGCTGATTCACGACAGGCTGCGGGCAAGTGATGTTGTGGGACGCAAGATGGCCCATCAGCCCGAGAAAGAACGGCAGATCGCCCTTGGCGACCCGCTTCTCGTACAGCGTCAGAATGAAAGAGCCGCCACTGGTGTGCAGAAGATAGTTGGAATTCTCCACGCCCTCGGCGATGCCCTTGTAGGAGAGCAGGTCGCCTATTCCGTAAGGGACGAGAAAATCCGCAAGCTCTTCGGCGGTGACGTCGGTGTAAACCGCCATCTAGTGTCCCGATTCCGAAGTTCGCATGTGTTTGCAGTACCCCTTAATGCGAACTTCGGAATCAAAGGGACACTAGGATGATCATGATTCCGGTGCGGCTTTGGATTTGAAGTTCCTAAACGGACCCGCGGCCAATTGATAGGAACTTCAAATCCGCCACACCGAGAGGTTTACTCCGCCGCGTCGTTCCGCAGCGGGCGCGGCAGCGGGAAGAATTCGTTCTCCATCGCCGCCGACACGGTTTCCACCTTCAGATGATAGTGGGCCGCGAACGCATCCATGATTTCTTCGACGATCACTTCCGGCGCCGAGGCACCTGCAGTAATTCCAAGGGTCTTGATGCCTTCGAACTTCGACCAGTCGAGTTCGGACGCGCGCTGCACCAGCACGGAGACCTTGCAGCCTTCGCGCTCGGCGACTTCGCGCAGGCGCTGCGAGTTCGAGGAATTCGGCGAGCCGACCACGATCATGGCTTCGACCTGCGGCGCGACCTTCTTCACCGCGAGCTGGCGGTTGGTGGTGGCGTAGCAGATGTCTTCCTTGTGCGGGCCGTCGATGTCCGGGAATCGTTCCTTGAGCACGGCAACGATTTCCGCGGTGTCGTCGATCGACAGCGTCGTCTGCGTCACGAAGGCGAGCTTGGAAGCATCCTTCGGCTGGAAGGTCCGCGCCGCGTCCATGGTCTCGATCAGGACGACCGCGCCCTTCGGCAACTGGCCCAGCGTGCCGACCACTTCCGGATGACCGGCATGGCCGATCAGAATGATTTCACGGCCGCGCTTGAAATGGATCGCCGCCTCGCGATGAACCTTGGTCACCAGAGGGCAGGTCGCATCAAGGGTGAAGAAATTGCGCTTGTCGGCCTCGTTCGGAATGGCCTTCGGCACACCATGGGCGGAAAACACCACCGGGGCATTGGTCTGCGGAATCTCGTCCAGTTCCGCGACAAAAATCGCGCCCTTTTCACGCAGGCTTTCCACCACATAGCGGTTATGCACGATTTCGTGACGGACATAGACCGGTGCGCCATAGAGCTTCAGCGCGCGTTCCACCGTATCGATGGCCCGGACCACCCCGGCGCAAAAGCCTCGGGGGGAACAAAGCACGACTGAAAGCTGCGGTTTTTGAGCGTCAGGGGTCATTTTGAGCCGGAATCAAGGGTTTTCGGAACCAATAAAGGGGACTTGGGGCTGCCTTCCCCGTTCTGTCAAGGGCGATCAAAACCATTGAATGGTCCGCCCTCGGCAGACTATATAGGGACGAATTCCCGTCATCACCGATGACCAGACGGCTTTACCCCCCAAAAATCTGGCGGGCGAAGCGTAAAGGAGATTTGCCATGAGCAATGCACCGCTGATGCCGAAGGCGACTGCCGTGTGGCTGGTTGATAACACCGCGCTGACGTTCGACCAGGTGGCCGAGTTCACCAAGATGCATCCGCTCGAAATCCGCGCCATCGCCGACGGCGACGCCGCGCAAGGCATCAAGGGCATGGACCCGATTTCGACCGGCCAGCTTTCCCGCGAGGAGATCGAGCGCGGCGAAGCCGACCCGGACTATCGGCTGAAACTCGGCGAGTCCAAGGTAATCCTGCCTGAGGCCAAGAAGAAGAAGGGCCCGCGCTACACGCCGGTCTCGCGCCGCCACGAACGGCCGAGCGCGATCCTGTGGCTGGTGCGCAATCATCCGGAACTCAAAGACAGCCAGATCATGCGCCTCGTCGGCACCACCAAGACGACAATCGCCAGCGTTCGCGACCGCACCCACTGGAACGCCTCGACTCTGACGCCGATGGACCCTGTGACCCTCGGCCTGTGCTCGCAGATCGAACTCGATTTCGAGGTGCAGCGCGCGGCCAAGGAAAAGCCCGCAGCCACGCAGTATGGCGGCGCGACCCTGCTGCCGGCCTCCGAAACCACCCGCAAGGACGCCGAGCACGAGGCTGCCACCACCACCGAGAAGCAGCGCGACGACATGAATGTCGACGCCGTGTTCGCCAAGCTGAAGACCATCGGCGGCAAGAAGGCCGAAGACGAATAAGTTTTTCGGGATCATGCCTCTATTAAATGGGCATGATCTTTCCGAAAACCGGCTTCCACTTTTCGGGATCATGCCCCAGACGGGGCATGTCCTAACCGCCGGATGAGTGGTATAGGAGTGTGATGCGCAACCGTGTCACGCTCCTTTTTCTTGTCGCGGCCCTGACCGCCCTCGGCTCCGCCTTCAGCGGCCCACCGGCGCGCGCCGAGAAGGTTGTCGATCCCAGCACGGTTGCGCCGGAGTTTCGCGAGGCTGCCGAAAAGCGCCGTGCCGAGCAGGTCAAGCTGATCGAATGCAACAACGCCGCGAAGATCGCGAAAATTCAGAAGCGCGAACTGCCACAATTTGTCGCCGAGTGCTTCGACAAGCCCGCTGACAAGCCGTAACCGGCTCGCACCCCACAAGCACATTCGTCGCCCCCGCGAACAATTTCGTCGTCCCCGCGAAAGCGGGGACCCAGACTCTCTGACTTTTCGATCGATCCGAAATAGCGGCATCGACTCTTCGCGGACAAAAACTCGTTCGGTGATTATGGATCCCCGCCTTCGCGGGGATGACATCGAATGTTTGGCCGCATTCAATCTTCAGATGCCAACAACTTTACATGCCGACACGATCTCGCGGCGCGATTCAACGCGTCCGAGATGTGACGTGCTCCGCGCAAATGCGCGAAGGCGATGGAGCCTCGGGAGGCGCCGGGGTGCTTGCGAGACACCCGTAAGGCGAACCTTGCGATCGGCCCGCCTGCGCGGTCTTGCGAGGACCGCGCGCGCCAAATGACTTTGGCGCTGCGCCTCCCGGCGCTCCACCGTCGTCACTTCGCGAGCCGTTCCGAATGGCGATCAATCAGCCGGAACAGCGATAGGATTATATTCCGTATATCGTGATATAGTCAAGCCGGGGCCACCTGCGTCTTTGACTATCGTCATCCGCCTTCAGCAGGTAGGTTTCGATATTCAGACAAGACCCGTTTTTCGCGCCGCACGGCAAGGCATTTGATGCAATACGATATCGAGGCCGACTGGCATTTGCTGTACACCTGCAACTACCGTTGCGGTTACTGCTTTTTTTCATCTGACGTGCTCGGCCAGAAATTACAGACTTACGCATCGCCGCAGCAATGGCAGTCGGCTTTCGATGCCACGGGTTATACTTGGCTGCTGCACCTCACCGGGGGTGAACCGAGCATCTATCCTTCGTTCACCGACTTATGCGAAGCGCTGACCAAACGGCATTTCATTTCGCTCAATTCCAATCTCAGCCGGCCGTTTCAATCTTTCGCGGAGCGTATCGATCCGGCCCGCGTCAGCTTCATCAATTCGGGATTTCATTTCGAGGAGCGCGAGCACAGGTCCGACAATTCCGCCTTTTTCCGGAACGTGGAGCTGCTTCGATCAAGAGGCTTCCCGGTTCTGGTGTCGATCGTCGCCAGCCCAAGCACACTCGCGCGCTTTCAGGAAGCGAGCGACCTTCTCGCGCAGATCGGGATTGTCCCCATCCCCAAAGTGATGCGAGGAGCCTACAACGGTCAGGTTTTCCCCGAAGCGTACACAGAGCCCGATCGGGAAAGGTTTCGCAGGTTCGCGGCCCTGGCGCGCGACTTTTATGAGCCCTCGCTGGCGAACGCAGCGGAGCGGCCGAGTATCGACATGTTCAGGGATGACGATCTGCTTTATGGCGAGCCATCGTTCGCCGGGCAGTCCTGCGAAGCGGGACGCCGGTTCGTGAAACTGGAACCGACGGGAGAGATCATCCGCTGCGGCGGGCCGACGGTCTATGGAAATATTCTCGCCGGCACATTCAAACGCGCGCGCGGGCCGAAACCTTGCAACACGCAGGCTTGCGTCTATTTCTGCCAGAAATATGCAAAACCGGGTGCGCCGCGCCCACGCAGCTTCGCTCCCGAATTTCTCACCCGGTTTTCGGATTTTATCGGCGCGACCGGAAAACCAAATTAAGTTCGGCTTTGTAAAGCTGCTTCAGGAGCAAATCCCTACTTCCCCGCTCCGTCCTTCGCAGCTTTCCTTGCATCGGCGATCGCGAGCTTGAACTGCTCCGCGGTCAGGCCGCCGGGGATGCGGAACGTCCCGACAATGAAGACGGGCGTGCCGCGGAAGCCGAACGCCTGCGCCTGCTCGCTGTTGCGCTTGAGCAGCGCATCGATCGAAGCCTTGTTTGTTGCGAGATCAGCCTTCGCCTTGGCGACATCAACGCCGGCCTGTGTCAGCGTTTCGTCGATGGCGGCTTCGGTCAGGCGGCCGACCTTGACGATCAGCGCGCGGTGCGCGGCCTCATACTTGTTCTGATACTTCGCAGCCAGCACCAGACGCGCGGCATATCCCGACGGATCGCCGAGAATCGGCCAGTCCTTCAGCACCAGCCGCACATTCTTGTCGTCGCTGATCACCTGATCGAGCACCGGCGAAATCTTCTTGCAGTAGGGGCACTGGTAATCGAAATACTCGACGATGGTGATGTCGCCCTTCGGATTTCCGAGCACCGGATTGTCGGGATCGCGCAGCACCGCATCCTTGCTCAGCACTTCGGAGGCACCGCCCTGCTCCTGCGCCGGCGCGGTTTGCGCGGACTCGAAGGCCAGGAACGTCAGCACGAGCATTGCGGCGGCAAGGCCGGGAATATATCGCTTTGCGAAACTCTTCATGTTCAACTTTCAAAACGCGCGCAGGATCACGCCTTCTTGAGAAATTCAGTGCGCAGCACGAGGCCCTTGATCCTGTCGGTGCGGCCTTCGATCTCGCCGTCATTGTCGGTGAGATGAATGTTCTTCACCACGGTGCCGCGCTTGACGCCGCTGGATGAGCCTGTCACCTTCAGATCCTTGATGACGACGACGGTGTCGCCCTCTTTCAGTTCGTTGCCGTTGCTGTCCCTGACCGCCATGACTTTTCCTTGGTGAAGCGCGGCATCATGCGGCGCGGCTGGTGTCCCATATCCGGCGTTTGCTTCTCAGAACCGGATCGCCGTGCAGCCTTAGCGCGGATTATTGAGCATGTCTTCCGCGAGATTGCGATGGGAACGCTCGATCCGCGAATTGCCCGACGCGCGGCTGCTCTGGACGTCGCGGTTCTTGCGGCAGGCCACATAGGCCGGCGATCCCGGCTCCCCTTCTGCCCGGCAGAGCGCGTCATCATCCACGGTGGCCTGTGGCGCGGTATTGCGCTCGAACTGGGCGCAGCCTCCCAGCAGAAACGCGGCGGCGGCGAAAGCGAGCAGATAGGCTGGTTTTGTTGCGGGCATCCGCGATCCTGTTGTTGCCGGCGCAGCCGGATTTGGCCGCGACCTTCGGTCCGGAATGCGCGATTTACAAGCCCACAATGGCGCCCTCGCGGCAGAAACGGCACATCAGACCGGAATTATCCGAGTTCGATGTCGCCATCGACCGTAAAGGAGAGCGCGACCCCGCCCACCGTGAGCACCATTTTGGCGGGCAGCTTTTCATCGCCCTTCAGGCGCCCGGCGGCGACCGCATCGCGGACCGCCTTTTCGATCTCACGCTGTGAGGTGACGCCGACCTGCTTGAGAAACTTCCGCACACTGGTGTTGAAGACGTCTTCGTTCATTGTCGTCTCCTGTTACGTTCGGCCCTGCAGCGCCGACTTGATTTCGTCCAGCACCGCCGGGTCTTCGATGGTCGCGGGCATGGTCCACGGTTCGTGATCGGCGATCTTCTTGATGGTGCCGCGCAGGATTTTTCCCGAGCGGGTTTTCGGCAGCCGCGCCACAGTGATCGCGAGTTTGAATGCTGCGACGGGACCGATCTTCTCACGCACCAGCGCAACGATTTCCTTCTCGATCTCGGCGACGGGGCGCGTCACACCGGCCTTGAGCACGAGGAAGCCGCACGGCACCTCGCCCTTCACCGAGTCCTTGATTCCAAGCACGGCGCATTCGGCGACATCGGGATGCGAGGCCAGCACCTCTTCCATGCCGCCGGTGGAGAGACGATGTCCCGCGACATTGATGATGTCGTCGGTGCGGCCCATCACGAAGATATAGCCGTCCTCGTCCTTGTATCCGGCGTCGGAGGTTTTGTAGTAGCCGGGGAATTCCGTGAAATAGGCTTCCTTGCAGCGCTCGTCCTGCTGCCACAGCGTCGGCAGGTTGCCGGGCGGCAGCGGCAGCTTGATCACGATCGAGCCCATGGTGTTCGGCGGCAGCGGCTTCGCGGCCTCGTCCACGACATCGACCTGATAGCCGGGCATCGGCACCGTCGGCGAACCATGCTTCACCGGCAGCGTGCCGAGGCCGACGGGATTGCCGGCGATGCACCAGCCGGTTTCCGTCTGCCACCAGTGATCGATCACCGGCACCTTCAACTGCTGCTCGGCCCACTCGACCGTCGGCGGATCGGCGCGCTCACCGGCCAGAAACAGCGTGCGGAATTTCGACAGGTCATACTTGCGGATGAAGTCGCCGCTCGGATCGTCCTTCTTGATGGCGCGGAATGCCGTCGGTGCGGTGAAGAACGCAACCGCATTGTGCTGCGAGATCACGCGCCAGAATGCGCCGGCATCCGGCGTGCCGACCGGCTTGCCTTCGTACATGATCGAGGTCGCGCCATGAAACAGCGGTGCGTAGATGATGTAGCTGTGTCCGACCACCCAGCCGATGTCGGAGCCGCACCACCACACCTCGCCCGGCTTCACGCCGTAGAGATTGAACATCGACCATTTCAACGCGACCAGATGCCCGCCATTGTCGCGCACAACGCCTTTCGGCTTTCCGGTCGTGCCCGATGTGTAGAGAATGTACAGCGGATCGGTCGCCAGCGCCGGGACACAGGGAGCGGCCTTCTTCGCCTTGATCGCAGCCTCGCGCAGTTCGTTCCAGTCATGATCGCGGCCGGGGATCAGATCGCAGGTTTGCTGCGGACGTTGCAGGATGATGCAGGCCTGCGGCTTCACGCTTGAGAGGTTAATCGCCTCATCGAGCAGCGGCTTGTACTTGACGATACGGCCCGGCTCGAGGCCGCAGCTCGCGGACAGAATGAGCTTCGGCTCGGCGTCCTCGATGCGCGTCGCAAGTTCCTTCGCCGCGAACCCGCCGAACACCACGGAGTGAATCGCGCCGATGCGCGCGCAGGCCAGCATCGCCACCATCGCCTGCGGCACCATCGGCATGTAGAGAATGACGCGGTCGCCCTTGACGACGCCGAAATTCTGCATCACGGCGGCGAGCGTCTGCACTTCATGCAGCAGCTCCGCGTAGGTGAATTTGGTGACAGTATCGGTTAGCGGCGAGTCGTGAATCAGCGCAAGCTGATTGGCGCGCCCGCCCGCGACATGACGATCCAGCGCGTTGTAGCAGGTGTTGACCACGCCGCCCGCGAACCAGCGGCCGTAAAGCCCCATCGAAGGATCGAAGACCTTTTTCGCCGGCTCGATCCAGTCGATCTCGCGCGCAGCCTCGGCCCAGAAGCCTTCCGGATCGCGCAGCGAACGCGCATGAACTTCAGCGTAGCGGCTGTTGGATATGGCACTCATTTACGATCACTCCTGGACGCCAAATTGTAGCGGACTTTTCTTGTTGTCGGCACCAGCATTGTCAGCCTGATGCCACAAGTTCAAGCGGCAACGGCTGCGACATTGTGCTGAGGGCCTTGCAGAAAACCTACTTCCTGGCGGGCTCCTTCAGCGGCATCTGCGCGCCGAGGCGCTCGATCTCGCTGAACAGGCTTTTCCGGTTGGCCCGCGCGGCCTGATAGTCCGGCTTGAGCTTGAGCGCGGCATCGAAATCCGACAGCGCGCGGCGGCGGTCGCCCTTGGCCCGCCAGGCCATGCCGCGGCTGTTGAGCGCCTCGGCAAACGCCGGATCGGCCTTCAGCGCCGCATCGTAGTCGGCGATGGCGCGCTCAAACTCGCCCTTGATGTTGAAATCGTCACCGCGCGCGAGAAGCGTCTTTGCATCCAGCGCCTTTGTGACCTGATCCGGCTTGCACACGCTCATGGTCGTAACGGCAGTGCCGATCGGACGGCCGAGAATGGCGGACAGATCCTGACAAGCCCCGTCGCGGCAGACCCGCCACTCGCCCGCCAGTCCGGAATTTCCCAGCGCGACTTCAGGCAGGATCGGGAGCTGCGGCTTCCAGCGAAACCAGCCATCGGCCAGCCGCGCCTCGGGCGGCGGCTCCATGCCCGCACCCGAGCCCTTGACGCGGGCCTCGATGATTTCGAGTCCCTGCGGCGTGACGCGCCAGTCCTCCTGCCAGTCGATCTTTTCGACCGAATGGGTCCACGACAGTGTGAAGGCCGCCACCGCCAGCGACTTCACGACGCCCGCGGTGGCAAGACACAGACTCACATCATCACCTCAGAGGAGGTTCTCAAGCAGCTATCGGGGCCGGCACAGGCTTCTTGCGCCACTGCCAGATCACCGCGCCGATCGCGATCGCAAAGCCGACCCAGTCACTGTACTGGAATTCACCCAGCAGACACAGAGCTGCGATGAACGACACCACGCGCTCGGCCACCGTCATCCGCGTGAACAGGAAGCCGATGGCGACCATCCCGAACAGACCGATGGCGACAACCGCCTTGACGAAGGCATAGGCCACCGCGCCGTAGAAGCCGAGCTGCGCCTGCATCGGATCGCCGTTCTGCAACATGAGCGCGGGCGAATAGACCGCAATGAACGGGATCACGTAGCCGGCGAGCGCGATGCGCATCGCTTCCCAGCCGATCTTGTCGGGATTCTCTTTCGCAATCGGCGCAGCAGCCAGCGCCGCTAGCGCAACCGGCGGCGAGAGATCCGCCATGATGCCGTAGTAGAACGCGAACATGTGGCTGATGATCAGCGGCACGCCAAGCTTGGCGAGCGCAGGCGCCGCCAATGCAGCGACGATGATGTAGGTCGGGATCGTCGGAATGCCGGTGCCGAGCAGGATCGACAGCAGCATGGTCATGATCAGCGCGAGGAATAGGCTTTTCTCGCCGAGACCGATCACCCAGCTTCCGAAAATGGTGCCGACGCCGGTCTGGGTCATCATGCCGATGATAGTGCCGACGATGGCGCAGGCCATGCCGACCGTGAGTGCCGACTTGGCGCTGTCCGCCAGCGAGTCCCGGCAGGCTGCGAGCGTCGCACGGCCGCCCTGCGTGAGTGCGGCGATGAGAACAAGCACGCCGACGATGCCCGCGACATAACGGATGTCGACCGAGCTGCCGTTGCGGAACAGCGATCCCGCGACCAATGCAAGGCCAATCCAGAAGACATAGCGCAGCGCGATGTTGGAAAAGCCGAGCACAATGCTGGCGCCAAGGATCAGCGCCACCGTCAGCGCGAGGCCCATGCTGCCTGCGTACAGCGGCGTGAAGCCCTCGAACAGCATGAACACCAGAGCAGCCAGCGGCAACACCAGGAACCAGCCATTGGTCAGCGCCTTGATCGCGCTCGGGATCTCGTCCTTCTTCATGCCGGTGAGGCCGTACTTGCCGGCCTCGAGATGCACCATCCAGAACGCCGAGGCGAAGTAGAGAATCGCCGGAATGACGGCGGCCTTCACGATCACCGAGTAGTCGACGCCCAGCGTTTCCGCCATGATGAAGGCGACCGCGCCCATCACCGGCGGCATGATCTGGCCGCCCATCGACGCGGTGGCTTCGACGCCCGCCGCGAACGCGCGGCGATAGCCGAACTTGATCATCAGCGGAATCGTGAACTGGCCGACGGTGACCACGTTGGCGACACCGGAGCCGGAGATTGTGCCCATCATGCCGGAGGCGACCACGGCCACCTTCGCCGGACCGCCGCGCGTGCCGCCGAACATGCCGAGCGACACGTCGGTGAACAGCTTGATCATGCCGGCGCGCTCGAGGAACGAGCCGAACAGAATGAAGAGGAAGATGTAGGTCGCCGACACATAGATCGGCACGCCGTAGAAGCCTTCGGTGCCGTAGGACAGATGAGTGACGACCTGGTCGAAGTCATAGCCGCGGTGATTGAGCGGCGCAGGCAGATACTGCCCGAAGAACCAGTAGAGCAGACACGCGCCGCACATCAACGGCAGCGCCAGACCCATCATGCGCCGCACGCCCTCGAAGATCAGGACAGCGAGCACGGTGCCGACCACGAGATCGAGCCGGGTCGGATCGCCGTCGCGCTGGATCAGTTCGGCGTAGAACAGATACTGATAGAGGCCGCAGAAAAATCCGACGCCGCCGATGATCCATCCCACGGCGCGCTGGAAATTGGTCCTGGCGGTGAAGTTGGCGATCAGACCGAATGTCAGCAGCAGCAGGAAGCCGACATGGATTCCGCGCACCGCCTGGCTGGGCAGGAAATTCCACGCCGCGATGATGAGCTGGAACACCGCGAACGCAATTCCGATCACGTAGGCCAGATGGCCCCACATCCCCGGACCGAAACCTTCGGGAAATCCATGCTCGAAATTGTCGAGTTCGACTTTGACTTTTTCTTCGGTGCCGTGCTCGTGCAACATCTTGAATCCCCGCGCCTTACAGAGTCTCAGCCCATATATCCCAACTCGTCATTGCGAGCGAAGCGAAGCAATCCATTCGAGGTAAAAGCTGGATTGCTTCGTCGCTCACGCTCCTCGCAATGACGAAAACACGGATTGCCGGGTCAAGCCCGGCAATGACATCTTTTGAATAACCGCGAGCAACAGTCGTTGCCGGACCAGACCTTACTTGATCAGGCCCTTTTCCTTGTAATAGCGGATCGCGCCCGGATGCAGCGGCGCCGGGCTGCCGGTCGCCGCGGTTTCCAGCTTGATGTCCTTGCCGGCGACATGCGAGTTCGCCAGTTCCGGCAGCGACTCGAAGATCAGCTTGGTCATCTGGTAGGCGAGATCGTCTGACACGGCCGAGCTGGTGACGAGATAGTTCACCACGGCTGCCGTCGGCACGTCTTCCTTCTGGCCGGTATAGGTTCCGGCCGGAATGACGACGGAGACGAACGGAGGCCCGATCTTGTCGACAACGGCCTTCGGCACCGAAACCACGTTGATTTCGGTCGAGCTCGACAGATCTTTCAGCGATGCGACGCCAAGGCCCGCCGACTGCAGCGTGGCGTTGAGCTGACGGTTCTTCATCAGGTCGACCGACTCGGCGAACGGCAGATACTCGACCTTGCCGAGATCCTTGTAGCTCAGGTCCGCCGCCTTCAGGATCGCGCGCGCGTTGAGTTCCGTGCCGGATTTCGGCGCGCCGACCGACAGCGTCTTGCCCTTGAGGTCGGCGAGCGTCTTGATACCGCTGTCGGCGGTCGCCACAATCTGGATGTAGTTCGGATAGATCGCACCGATGGTGCGCAGCTTCTCCAGCTTCTTCTTGAAGCCCGCCTCCTCGTCGCCGTCGACCGCCGCCTTCAGCGAGTCGCCGAGGGTGAACGCGAGTTCGCCGCGGCCCTGCTCGATCAGGTTGAGATTCTCGACCGACGCCTTGGTGGCCTGCACCTGCGTCTTCACGCCGGAAATCTTGTCGCCATAGATTTTTCCGATGGCGACGCCGAGCGGATAATAAACGCCGGAGGTGCCGCCGGTCAGAATGTTGATGAATTGCTGGGCATGAGCGGCAGGAGCGGACAGCGCGGTTACAGAAAGAACAGCGGCCGCAAGGACAGTCTTTTTCATTCCATCTTCCTTTTTGAATTTCGCGGGAAAGTGGACGGATGAGCGGTCGCGGTCAACCCGCTGAAGAGCGGAAGTGGCGCGTTCTGCCTCGCAGTTAGACGTAGGTATGAGGAACCGGCTGGGCGGCCGTTCGTGCGCCTGAACAACCGTCACACAAATTTGCTGCATTGCGAAAAATCGCGACGCTCGCAGACTCCTCTCCAACCGTCGCACAATAGGCAACGCGCCGAGCTTGCTCTAGAACCTTGTGCGTTGGCCGGCCAGCGGCGATCAAAGAACAAGACCCGCACAGCGGGTTAAATCGGGAGACTTTATTGATATGACGAAACGACCTGCTTCCGCGCACCTCACCCGCCGCACGGTTCTTGCCGGCGCCGCAGCGCTGGGCGCGACACCGTTCCTGAGCCGCGCCTCGAAGGCCGCCGCCTGGCCGGACCGCCCGGTCAAGTTCGTCGTGCCGTTCGCCGCCGGCGGCACCACCGATATTCTGGGACGTCTCGTTGCGCAGAAGCTTTCGGAAGACTACGGCCAGCAGTTCATCGTCGAGAACAAGCCGGGCGCGGGCGGCAACATCGCCGCCGATTTCGTCGCGAAGGCCGAGCCCGATGGCTACACCTTCATTGTCGGCACGCCCGGCACCCACGCGATCAACAAGTATGTTCAGAAGAACATGCCCTACGATCCGATCAAGGACATCCAGCCGGTCACCATCATCGCCCGCGTTCCGAATCTGATGTCGGTCAATCCGGAGGTGCCTGCGAAAACGGTCGCGGAATTCATCGCGCTTGCGAAATCGAAGCCGGGGCAGTTGTTCTACGGCACCCCCGGCCTCGGCAGCACGGCACATCTTGCCACCGAACTGTTCAAGTCGATGACCGGCATCGACATCGTGCATGTCCCTTATAAGGGCAGCGCACCGGCGCTCACCGATCTGGTGGCCGGCCGCGTCCATGTCATGATCGACAACCTGCCGGCGGTTCTGCCCTTCGCAGAAAACAACAATGTGCGCGCGCTGGCCATCAGCACCGCGGAACGCTGGCCGCTGCTCCCCAACATCCCCTCGATCGGCGAAACCGTGAAGGGCTACGACGCGGCCGCCTGGTTCACCGTGGCCGCCCCGGCGAAGGTGTCGAAGGACATCGTGATGAAGCTCAACGCGAGCATCATCAAGTACATCAAGTCGCCCGACGGCATCGACCGTATCCGCAAGCTCGGCGGCGAACCGATCGGCAACACGCCGGAGGAAATGCAGGCGTTCGTCATCGCGGAGACAGAGAAGTGGGGCAAAGTCGCCGAGTTCGCGAAGATCAAGCCTGAGTAATCGCTGTGCCCTGACGCCGTGGCAGGTTTTGATCCGCTGCGGCGTCGGGGAACATTCCCGTCGGCAACACCAGTGATCCGGTTCTGACATTCGTTTCACATCTTTCGCACACACATTTACGAATGTCAGAACCAAAGGATCACTGGAATCATCATTTGCTAGTGTCCTTTCGTATCCGACGTTTGCACGGAAGGCGCCGCAAAATGAGGCAAACGTCGGATACGGGACACTAGCGTCGAGTTCATGCCGCAACCGAACCAAGCAGAAGCTGTCAGGCGTCCCCGGCTCATCTGGCCGGTGTTAAGCGGCGTTGCCCTTGCCGCACTGCTCGCCGCGGCCGCGTTTCTGATGTCCTATAAAGTCGAGCAGCCGCCGGATAACGCCAAGGTCATCGCCGACGATCTGCGGATGACTTACGCCAGCACGCCATGCGTGGTGTTCAACACGCTGGACCGGGAACTGATCGCCAACCGCGCCGAGATCAGCGACTCATCGAAACCGCTGCAGCTCTATTCCTATGCGAGCGAGAAGACCTTTGCCGATGTCAGGGCCGACGCGAAGTGGAAGCGCGACAAGGCCTGCGATTATGTGACCGGGTTCGACCAGATCGTGACCCGCTGGATGCGTCTTGTCGGCCACCGCTCCCGCTGGACGGCCGACGGCCAGTGGCGCTGGTAGCAAATCCCTGTTCAAGCCGCTTTCATTGGACCACATTCCGGCTTCATATCGCGTGCCTGCCGGTCCATTAATGATCCAGCTCTTTCGGGGATTTCTGTTTTGAATACGACGACCGACAAGCCCGCCAAACGATCCCTGCTGTCGGCCGACGGTATTGCAGCCCCCCTGCGCCACGCGGTGTTCCGGCGGATCTGGCTGGCCAGCCTGCTGACCAATCTCGGCCTGATGATCAACGGCGTCGGCGCCGCCTGGTCCATGACGCAGATGACATCGTCGGCCAGCATGGTGGCGCTGGTCCAGACTGCGCTGATGCTGCCGATCATGCTGCTGTCGCTGGCGGCGGGCGCCATCGCCGACATGTACGACCGCCGCATCGTCGGCCTCACCGCGCTGTCGCTCGGGTTGCTGGGCGGCGTGACGCTGGCCGGGCTCGCCTATCTCAACGCGATCACGCCCCACAGTCTGCTGCTGTTCTGTTTCCTGATCGGCAGCAGCATGGCGCTGTTCGGCCCGGCGTGGCAGGCCTCGGTCAGCGAGCAGGTGCCCGCCGAAACGCTGCCCTCGGCGGTCGCGCTGAACGGCATCAGCTACAACATCGCGCGCAGTTTCGGCCCGGCGCTGGGCGGCATCATCGTCGCGGCGGCGGGTGCGGTGGCCGCGTTCATCTGCAACGTGCTGCTTTATGTTCCACTCATTGTGGTGCTCTACTTCTGGCAGCGCACGCTGGAACCATCGCGATTGCCGCCGGAGCGGCTGCGCCGCGCGGTCGTGTCGGGCGTGCGCTATATCATTCACTCTCCGCCGATCCGTATCGTGCTCTACCGGACACTTGTGACCGGCATCGCGGGCGGTTCGGTGCTGGCACTGCTGCCGCTGGTGGCACGCGACATCCTGCACGGCAGCGCCCAGACCTACGGCATCATGCTGGGCTGTTTCGGCATGGGCGGCGTGCTCGGCGCCCTCAACATATCGAGTGTGCGCGCGCATCTGAGCGGTGAATACGCGGTTCGCCTGTGCGCGCTGACCATGGGCGTTGCGATCGGGGTCCTCGCGCTCAGCCGGTGGCCAGCGCTGACCGGCGCGGCGCTGGTTGTAGCCGGCGCGTCATGGATGATTGCGGTCACGCTGTTCAACATCGGCGTGCAGCTTTCGACACCGCGCTGGGTCGCGGGCCGCGCGCTGGCCGCGTATCAGGCTGCGATCGCGGGCGGCGTCGCGATCGGTAGCTGGCTGTGGGGATATGTCGCCAACGGCGTCGGCGTGGACAAGGCGCTCATGATTGCCGGTGCGGTGATGTTCGTCTCGCCGATCCTTGCGATCTGGCTGCGCATGCCGTCGACCGAAGGCGCCAACAACGACGCGGTGGATGCGCTGGCCGAGCCGGAGGTGAATTTGTCGATCACACCGCGCAGCGGACCGATCGTCATCGAGGTCGAGTATCGCGTGGCCACCGAACGGGCACGTGAATTCTACGACGTCATGCTGAAAGTCCAGGCGACCCGCCAGCGCAACGGGGCCTACGACTGGTCTCTTTCCCGCGACATCGCCGATCCTGAGCTATGGACCGAGCGATACCACTGCCCGACCTGGCTCGACTATCTGCGCCAGCGCAACCGCTCGACCCAGTCCGAGCGCGATCTGCATCTGCGCGCGATCGAATTTCACACCGGGCCGGAGCCGATCAAGGTTCATCGCATGCTGGAACGGCCGCTGGGATCGGTGCGGTGGAAGGACGAGACGCCGGATCGCACCCGTACGAACGATGTGCAGATCGAGACGCCAGCCAGCAGCGGCGTGTGAGCGCGGCTGCTCCGAGGCGCGGGCAGGGATTTAAACAGCGTCATTGCAAGCGAAGCGAAGCAATCCTTCAGAAGCAAGGATTGGATTGCGTCGTCGCTTCGCTCCTCGCAGTGACGAGCAGAAACATCAGTCCTTCGAGGAGGACGACTTGCTCTCGTGCCAGCGGTTGGCGCGCTCGAACATGCGCCAGTGAATGGCTTCGGTCTCTGCGAATTTTTCCGGGCTGAGCCACGGCTTGAGCGCCTTGAGTGTCTTCTCCCACTCGGCGCGGTCCGGCTTCGGTACGTCGCCGAACAACTTCGACAACTCGTTCGAAACAAAACCTTTCGGCGAAACAATTTTGTTCATGATCGTCGCCCCGCACACGAACGCTACAGTCACGCAAGCGTCACATCTGAAACCATCTCCTATCGCGAAGCGAGAATGATTCGAAAGAGTCGCTCAAACGCCTGTTGATAACTTGATTCGGTCAGCTTTACTGACCGATTGAGTCTGCGGTGAGTCCAAGCGACATTGCGCGAGAAGTTCTGCTGCGCGATTCGCAAGATTGAGCGATCATGGCAGCCATGCCCGCGGCTCGCGGCGCGGTTTTGAGGAGCAGGCGCAGCACGATGATCGATTTCACCGCACTGATGGACACCATAACGGTCAGCGGCGAGACCTGTTCGGTCACGGCAACAGAGGACTGGCTTCAGGGCCGCACCATCTATGGCGGCCTGTCCGCGGCCTTCTGCCTTGAGAGCGTGGCGCGCCAGTTCGGGGAACTGCCGCCGTTGCGCTCTGCACAATTCGGGTTCGTCGGCCCGGCAACCGGCACGGTCACGATCAAGCCGGCCGTTCTGCGCAAGGGCAAGTCGACGATCTTCGTCGGCGTCGACCTGTTCGGCGAAGCCGGCCTCGCGACGAGGGCCACGCTTTGCTACGCCACAGCCCGTCCGTCGGCCGCGGCATACAGCAGCCTGGCAGCGCCTGCGGTGCCGGAACCGGACACGTGTCCGCCGTTCTTCCGCAAGATTCCCGGATTGAACTTCATCCAGCACTTCGAGGGACGTTTCGCGGGAGGCAGCCCTCCGTTCAGCCAGAGCCAGCAGCCGAACTTTTCGATCTGGCTGCGGCATCAGGATGAAGCAAAACCGGCGTCGATCGCGGCTCTGGTCGCGCTCACCGACGCGCCGCCGCCCGCGGCGCTGGTGCTGTTCGAGCGGCCAGGACCGATGAGCACCATGACCTGGACAATCGATCTGCTGACCGACAGGCCGGAGACCAGAGACGGCTGGTGGTTGCTCCAGACCAAGGCCGAAAACGTGGTGGGCGGATATTCCAGTCAATCCACGACCCTGTGGAATGCGGATCGACAGCCGGTGCTGGTCAGCCGGCAGAACGTCGCGGTGTTTATGTGAGACCTCTCCGGCGGACGATGTCATGGATTTCCATCGCCCTGCTCGCGGCGACGCTGTCGTCCGGTTCCGTCGCGCAGACGCCGCAGGCGATGGCGGAGTACCGCCGCAAGCTTGCCGAATACAACGCCGTGCGCCAGCCGTTCGATGAAAAGGCGTCCGCCTACTGGACATCGATCAGCGACAAGCGGCGGGCGCGGAACGCCAAGCGGCGCAGCGGCGAGACCATCGTCGCCGAGGACTATGTGCTGACCCAGCCGCCGGTCTATAACGGCCCGCCAAAGCCAATCGATCCCTCGGCACCGGCCAAGCCGCCGTCAGAGCGCAAGCCGCTTCCCGTCGTCGCGGATTTTCTGAGCAACGCGCAGGAGCATTTCCAGTTCGCGCCCCGCAAGCCCGCCTCCGAGATCGAATACAAGCGCGCCTACGCGCAGGTGGCGTCGAGCTTCGGCCTGACCAAAGATCAGGCTGTGCGGATCTACAGCTTCGAATCCGGCGGCAACGGCAAGTACGACGTGCAGGCCGGACTGGAGAGCCCTCGCCCGGGCGCCCGCGCGATCTCCACCGCACTCGGCTACAACCAGTTGCTCACCACCAACACCATCGACCTGCTCGCAGAACATGGCGGCCTTATCCTGAAGACCCTCGGCGAAAAGATCCGTCAGGCATCAGGCCCGCAGAAGGCCGCGCTTGAGCGCAAGACCGCGATCGTCCAGCAGATGATCGCCTTCTGCAAAACCGTGCCCAATGAATGGAGCGCCCACGAAAAACTCGGCGTCACGCCGCGCGGCATCGCCGTTCATGCGCTCAATCTCGATGTCGATGTCGGGCCGCTGTTGCAGACGCTGAAACTGATGGACTCGGTCAATTTCGCCAGGCGCAAGGGCTACACCGCGCCGCTCACCGCCGCCGAACTCGAGATGATGAACCTGACCGGCGACGGCAACGGGTTCGACATGGTGTCGATGCCGCAGGCGATGCGCGCTGTCGTCCCGACGTCGAATTTCTTCCAGCGCAACGGCTATGAGCGCAATCCGGTGGCGATCCGCAACAACACCGTCGCCAAGCTGCTGGCGGCGACGGATGCGCGGATGGACAACCAGGTCAACCTTCAGGGCGCCAAGGATCTGGCCGCGGCGTTCTGACCATCGATTGCACGGTTTCCAATCACCTGACTCTTTGACCCGCGTACGAATGAACCCGCGGACGAATGCGTACCCCAAATGGGGTACGTGAATCGGAAGTAGCATTTCAAGATCATCGCGTTGGTCGAGCGTGCATTAATCGAAAAGTACCATTTTGCCGGTAACGTGGTCCGCATCATTTAAGTGCATATACGCTTCGGCATTCACGGACCGATTTCAAAGTCAGTCACTGTTTTTTAAGATTCACCGTCCGCGCAATGCCGGCCAAGAGATTGCCGGTCATGCAAAGCCCCGCGTCATCCTTGTTTGATGAACTCGACGCCGCATTGCAAAGCGGATCGTCGGAAAAGCGCATCGCTATCCTTCGTCGCGTCACCGACCTTTTTCTCTACGACGCAAATCGCCTTAATGAGGACCAGATCCGCGTATTCGACGATGTACTCGGGCATCTGATCCTGAAGGTCGAAACCAGAGCGCTGGCGCAACTCAGCACGCGCCTTGCTCCGGTCGACAACTCCCCGCGCGAGATCACCCTGAAGCTGGCGCAACATGATGAAATTACGGTCGCCGGTCCCATTCTCACAAACTCCACGCGCCTGACAACGCATGAACTTGTTGAAATCGCAAAAACGAAAAGTCAGGGCCACCTGTTCGCGATTTCGGAACGCGCCAATGTCGAGCCTGCAATTACCGATATCCTGCTCGATCGCGGCAACCGGGCAGTCAGGCACAGCGTCGTCAACAACGCAGGCGCACAAATATCAGAGCATGGCTTTGCGACGCTGCTGAAAGCAGCCGAAACCGATGACGCGCTGGCCGAGAAAACCAGCCTGCGTCTCGATTTGCCGTTGCAGCTCCTGCGCGAACTCCTACTGCGGGCCACCGAAGCCGTTCGCGCGCGGCTGATGGCCAAAATGCCGCCCGAGCTTCAGGACGAGGTCGACCGCACGCTCAAGGAAATCGCCGAAAAGGTCGCGCGCGACTCCAACAAGATTCATAACTTCGATACTGCTCTGCGTCTGACGAAACTTCTGAAAGAGCGCGGCGAACTGACCGACGGCAAGCTGCGGGCATTCGCTGCGGACCGTCAATACGAAGAGGTTGTGGCTGGCCTTTCAGTTCTGTGCGCGGCGTCCATCGAAATCATCAAACCCCTCATGGAAAGCCCGCGCGACGAGGGACTTCTGATCGCGTGCAAGGGAGCGGGTCTCAGCTGGCAAACGACCCACGCGGTTCTGGCGTGCAAATATCCGCCCGAATCCATGCCGCTAAACCTGACGGATAAACTGGAAACCGAATTTGCAAAATTGACCAGACCGAATGCGGAACGACTGCTTCGATTCTGGCAAATCAGGCAATCCTGAAAGCACCTTCCGGATATCGAAGACCTGTTACACCCCATCCAGAATGATGACCGTCGGCTTCTTCGGCAGCGTGTCGCGCGAGACCGACAGCGAGCGCTCCGGCCGGATGTCCATCTCGAACTGCCCGTTCATCCGCGAGATGAAATCGCTCAGCGGCGTCGAGAAGCGATGCATCGGCAGCACGATGGAGGAGCGCAGCCGCCGCGTGATCTCCGACATGCCGTCGAGCGACAGGGTGTAGGTGCCGTCGATCGGTACCATCACGATGTCGAGGCGGCCGATCGCGGCATAATGCGTCTCGTCGAGTGGATGATGCAGATGGCCGAGATGGCCGATGCACAGGCCCGCCACCTCGAAAATGAAAATCGAGTTGCCGTCCTTCTGCATCACCGTGTCAGGTCCGGAACGCCAGCCGCCGCGAATGTCGGTCGGCACATTGCGGATCAGGGTGTCTCCGACGATCAGCGCGTGACGGGCCGGACCTTCGCCGTCGTTCCAGCCGCGCAGCACATGAGCGATGCGCGGATCGGGATTGAGGGTGTAGTGCGTCGAATGCGCGCGGTTCATCGTCACGACGTTGGGTGACTTGCCCGCAGTGTAGGCGCCGCTGAAATCGGTGGCGATGGTGACGTTGCCCGGCGTCTCGATGATGTAGGTCGAGTGACCGGCGTAGGTGATCGTCACCTCACCCTTCTCCGCAGCGACGGTGGACAGGCTCGCGAACATGACACGGGGAATGGACTTCGCGATCGCGAGACACTCGCTCGGCGGCGGTTTGACCTGCGCGACGCCGGTATCGATCGGCAGGACGATGCCAATCAACGCGAGGATCAGGCGCAATCGAACCATCGAAAGACTCCCGGCAAGGCTCAGGATTTCGCCGATCTTTTCAGGAAGCTGCGGCAATCGCAATACGTTGCGATGCGGCACATCCGCCGTGCGATGAGTGAAGCTCGCCGCGCAACGCTGCTCGTCCCTATCAACGGGCACGTTCGTGCTTTATGAATTTCAGCAAGGAAACACCTATGGGAGAAACTTTGTATGAAACAGGCTCACGCGTACGTCCCGCGAACCACCAACTACAGCCTCAACCCGGGCGATGAACTGAACGATCTGCGCATGTCGGATCAGGTCCGGCCGCTGTTTGAACACGTCAAGAAGTTCATCCGCGAGACCGTCGATCCGATGCTGGTCGAATACACCCGGCACGGCGAGGGCAAGACCGACCGCTGGAGCTTCACACCCGGACAGATCGAGGTGCTGGAAAAAGCGAAGGCGAAGGCCAAGCAGGAAGGTCTCTGGAACTTCTTCCTGCCGGACAGCGAAACCGGCGAAGGCCTGAAGAATCTCGATTACGCCTATATCGCGGTCGAGCTCGCGAAAAATCCGCTGGCGTCCGAAACCATGAACTGCTCCGCGCCGGACACCGGCAACATGGAAGTGCTGGAGCGGGTCGGCACCAGGGAGCAAAAGGAAAAGTGGCTGAAGCCGCTCCTGAACGGCGAAATCCGTTCGGCCTATGCCATGACCGAGCCGGGCGTTGCATCCTCGGACGCCAAGAACATCACGACCACCGCAAAGCTCGACGGCAACGAGTGGGTGATCAACGGCGAGAAGTATTACATCTCCGGCCTCGGCGATCCGCGCTGCAAGATCATGATCGCGATGGTGCAGACCAATCCCGATGCACCGCGGGGCAAGCAGCAATCCCAGATTCTGGTGCCGGTCGACACACCCGGCGTTGAAATCATCGGGCCGATGCATGTGTTCGGCGCCGACCACGCACCGCGCGGCCACATGCATATGCGGTTCAACAACGTCCGCGTGCCGAAAGAGAATATCCTGCTCGGCGAAGGCCGCGGCTTCGAAATTTCTCAGGTCCGTCTCGGACCGGGCCGCATCCATCACTGCATGCGCACGATCGGCAAGGCTGAAAAGGCGCTCGACCTGATGGTGTCGCGCGGCCTGACGCGGGAAGCCTTCGGCAAGCCGATCGCGCATCTCGGCGGCAACATGCAGATCATCGCGCAGGCCCGCTGCGAGATCGAGGCGATGCGGCTGATGGTGCTGAAGGCCGCCAAGGCGATGGACGTGCTCGGCAACAAGGAGGCCCGCGTCTGGGTCAGCATGGTCAAGGCCATGGTGCCCGAGCGCACCTGCAAGATTATCGACCAGGCGATCCAGATTCACGGCGCGACCGGTATTTCGGAATGGACACCGCTCGCCGACATGTACGCCGACGTTCGGCATCTGCGCTTCGCCGACGGCCCCGATGAAGTGCACTGGATGGTTGTCGGCCGCCACGAACTGAGCATGGCGTAAGCCGGGATCGGAGCGCGGTAATTTACCGTTATCGCGCTCCGCGCTTGCGGCGTTTGCGCAGAAGCGCAAATGCCGTTCTTCCGATCGGCGGACAGGACCGCTCAATCCCGGCCGGGACGGGACCAAGCGTCGATCAATCAGCTGATCTTCGAAGCCAGATCGATCCAGACCGGCGATTCCCGTGCATACAGCGCACGGGTGGCCGCAAGGTCCATCGCGCCTTCATCAATGCCAAACATCTTGAACATCTCGAGAGCCTTCTCGCTCTTTCCGCCCTGAACGAGAATCTGGGACAGGCGCTCAATGACCTCTTGCGGCGTTCCCTTGGGAACGGCGCAGCACTGATACGTCGTGAGATCGAACAGCGGAGCGGTCGCCCCCTGCTCCTTGAATGTCTTGACGTCGGGAAGAACAGTCAGCCGCTTGCGCGGCACCGCGATCGCAACTCCCGCGCCGCTCTGAAGAACGGATTGGGCGCCGATATAACTTCCGATGCCGCCGTCGATGACCTGCCCGACGATATCGGTAAACATCGGAGCTTCGCCGCGATAGTGAACCGGCTCGATCTTAAGATCGTACTGCTTGTTGAGTTCGATGATCGTCAGGTGTCCCGGAGATCCGACGCCGAACGTGCCAAGGCTGACGCGGGGCGCGGACTTCGCATACTGAACAAACTCACCGAGTGTTTTGACCCCGAGCTTGCTGCTCGCGAACATTGGAAGACCACCGGTCGGCATCGCGGCCACCAGTTCGAAATCGCGGTCCGTATCGTAGGCAAGGTCCTTGATCAGAACCCGGTTCACCGTCATCGCGCCGGAGGTATTGAAGAGCAGCGTGTATCCATCCGCCGCGGAGCGCTTGACCTCCGTTGCAGCCAGCGCGCCCAAGGCTCCGGTTTTATTTTCGACAACGACCGACGCGCCGGTCTGCTTGCCGATGAATTCGCCGTAGGTTCTCGCGAAAATGTCGGTCTGTCCTCCCGGAGCAAACCCGACAACGATCCGGATGGCCCGCTCAGGCCATTGAGGCGCCGCATACGCAGCAGCCGGCAGCAGAACGGAGGCTGCGCCAGCGCGCAGGATTTGACGGCGATTGAACTGCAAGACGTATCTCCGTGACAACGCATAATCATTAAGTTCTTTAATAGAACTACATGGTGCTGCACAACAACCGCTGCGGCGACAAACGCCTGATGCAATATGTCGCATGCATCGAGGCCATTCGTCACGAGTGAGTATTGAAAAGGAATGTTTGCAGGCTATCCGCTGCGGCGGCGGGATGACGGCTTATTGTGTTGATGATCCGGAACGGAAGCGGGATGCTCCTCCCGGAAGTCACCTGAGCAGCGGTCGCACATGTCCCGACGGAGGTCCGCATGCGAACATTCCTGACGCAGGCAATCGCGATCATGCTGTCCCTTGCGCCGGTCCATGCAGCGCCGCCCGATAATGCGGACCCGACACTGGCGCCCTGGTTCAAGGGTTTGAGACAGCCGGGAACGGGTGCGGAATGTTGCTCGGTCGCCGATTGCCGCGCCGCCGAGGTGGGGCGGGATGGCCAGGGCTATGAGGTCAAGGTCGACCACAAGTGGCATGTCTCGTCGACGTTCTGGCTCCGGGTGCCGGCGGAGAGAATTCTTGACGAACGCAACAACCCGACCGGGGGCGCGGTGCTCTGCTACACCCCCGAGGCAGGCATCCTCTGCTTCGTTCCGCCGCCCGAAAGCTGAGATTTCCCGGAGCGCAGCATGACTCTCGCAAACGATGTCGATCTGCTTCTTCAGGATCTCGGCGTTCCGCGCCATCTCTATAGCCAGGGTTCACGCGCAGTGCGCTCGCCGCTCACCGGCGAGACGATTGCCCGCGTGCTGGACGCAACCGTCAGCAGCGCGACCGAAGCGATCGCCCGGGCGCAACATGCATTCCTCGAATGGCGAACCATTCCTGCGCCGCAACGCGGCGAGCTCGTTCGTGTTCTCGGCAATGAACTGCGCAGCGCCAAGACCGCATTGGGGCGCCTCGTCACCATCGAGGCCGGAAAGATTCTTTCGGAGGGACAGGGCGAAGTTCAGGAGATGATCGACATCTGCGACTTCGCCGTCGGTCTCTCCCGCCAGCTTTACGGTCTCACGATCGCAAGCGAGCGGCCCAACCACCGGATGATGGAGCAGTGGCATCCGCTTGGTCCCGTGGGAATCATCACGTCGTTCAATTTCCCCGTTGCGGTCTGGTCGTGGAACGCCGCCCTCGCCCTTGTCTGCGGCAATCCGGTGATCTGGAAACCGTCGGAAAAGACGCCGCTGACGGCGCTCGCCGTGCAGGCGCTGTTCGAGCGCGCAGCGGCAAAACTCGACGGCATACCGGCCGGGCTTTCGGCGGTGCTGATCGGCGGGCGGGATGCCGGCGAGCTGCTGGTCGATGATCCGCGCGTCGCGCTGGTCTCGGCAACCGGCTCCATTGCCATGGGACGCATGGTCGGCCCGCGCCTCGCCGCGCGGTTTGCCCGGAGCATTCTGGAACTTGGCGGCAACAACGCCTCGATCGTGTGCCCGTCGGCAGATCTTGACCTCGCCGTTCGCGCCATCGCCTTCGCCGCCATCGGCACCGCCGGCCAGCGCTGCACATCGCTGCGCAGACTGTTCGTTCATTACAGTATTTATGATGCTTTTGTCGGGAGGCTGAAGCAGGTCTATGCATCAGTCCGGATCGGCAATCCTCTCGCGAAGGATGACGTGCTCGTCGGTCCGCTGATCGATGAGATGGCTTTTCAGAAAATGCAGGAAACGCTGGCGGAGGCGCGGACATTCGGCGGAATAGTTTTTGGCGGCGCGCGCGTCGAAGAGAAACAGGATCCCGCCGCGTATTATGTCACGCCCGCGCTCGTTGAAATGCCGGCGCAGACCGGGCCGGTGCTGCGCGAGACATTCGCGCCAATTCTCTACGTCATGAAATATTCGGAGTTCGACGAGGCGCTGGCGCTGCACAACGACGTGCCGCAAGGGCTGTCGTCCTCGATCTTCTCAACCAACATGCATGAAGTGGAAAAATTTCTCTCGGCGAGAGGCTCCGACTGCGGCATCGCCAATGTCAACATCGGCCCGTCCGGCGCGGAGATCGGCGGCGCATTCGGCGGCGAGAAGGAAACCGGCGGCGGACGCGAGGCCGGCTCGGATTCATGGAAGGCCTATATGCGCCGGGTCACCAGCACCATCAATTTCGGCCACGACCTTCCGCTCGCACAGGGCGTGAGGTTCGATATCGATTGATCTATCCACTTGACGCATACGGGCAAAGTGAAGCCGCATAGTGAGCGACAGACATCTGCTCGCACGGTCTATTCCGGTACTCATCGGAACGGGGTGACTATGAAAAGCCTTTCACCGCTGCAGCTCTGGGGCCAGTTTACGGCGGTTCAGGCGGCGGACAGCAGTATCCGATCGACGAGTGCAAGTAACGCACGGATGCGCTCAATAGCGCATTATCTGCGTGATGATCGGGAAACGCCGTGCGTGGGGAGAAATGGTGCCCAGGGGCGGGATGCGCAACAAAACCCGTTATACATTGAAATCATTAACGTTTTTTGTTCGGACGTCAAGAATGTTTACCACCCCTGTTGCACGCCCAGACCAAGGCATCCCGATGGTTGATCATTTGAAGATGTCCCTTGATCTCGCCCGCCCCCCTTGATACTCACCTGCTAGCCATTACCTATTGGGTAACGAATCGGAGTCATCATGCAAATCCGATTCGCGAATGCCAAGCTTCAAAAAACTGTCAGCGTCGAAAAAACGTTGACCAAGGCATTTGGTCCGCAAATGGCCAAACGAATCAAAGCTGGCCTGGCCGTTCTGCAGGCTGCTGATGATCTTGCGCGAGTGCCGACAACGGGCTCGATCCGGTGCCACCAGTTATCGAACAATCGTGACGAACAGTTCGCGATTGATTTAGTGCATCCTAAGCGCTTGGTCTTTGAAGCGGACCACGATCCGATACCACGTAGGGAAGACGGTGGCATCGAGAAGGACAAAGTCTCTCGGATCGTCGTCATTGAAATTATAGACTACCATTGAGGAACGACATGAATCAGTCTGACACTACGATCTTTCGTCCGGACTATGCCGTTCATCCGGGATTGCTTCTTGAGCAAGAGCTTGAGCACCACGAGCTAACTCAAGCTGAATTCGCTCGCCGTATTGCACGTACCCCGAAGCTGGTTAGCGAAATCATCTCTGGGAAAAATCCAATTGAGCCCGAAACTGCGATCCAGTTCGAGCACGTGCTAGGTATAGGTGCAGACGTTTGGCTCCGAATGGAGGCTGATTATCGATTGTATCAGGCGCGTCTTGCTGAAGTCGAGCGACTCGCCGCCTCCGAGACCTGGCTGAAGGCCTTTCCAGTCAAAGAACTCTCAGAATGGGGCGCGGTGCGCCGAACCGGCAGCACTGCACAGAAAGCCCACGACCTGCTAGCTCTCTTTGGCGTAGCGTCCCCCGCTGCTTTCCAGAAACGATACGCTAGCGTTTCCGTGCATTATCGGAGGTCGAAGAAGTTGCGTGCCTCTCGGGAAGCGCTTCTAACTTGGCTTAGATACGGTGAAATCGTTGCCGCCTCTGAGCAAGCCGAAGAGTACAACAAAGATCGCTTTCAAAAGATCCTCCTGAAAATTAAAGGGCTCACAAACGAAAAGATCGAGGAGTTTCACCCCAAGCTGAAAAGTCTGTGCGCTGAGTCTGGCGTCGTTTTCGTTCTAATTCCATCTCTTCCAAAGACGTGCCTAAGTGGCGCGGCCTACTGGACACGTGGCAAGACCCCCGTCATTCAACAAAGCCTAAGGCATAAGACTAACGATCACTTTTGGTTCACGTTCTTCCATGAAGCTGGTCACATCCTCCTTCACAACTCAAAAACAGTTTATGCCGACGATGAAAATGGGACTGAAGATGGGATAGAAAAGGAAGCGAACGATTTTGCTACGGAATTGTTGGTTGGCAAGAAGCGCTTGCGAGAATTTATTGCAAAGGGCCCAGCAACCGGCCAAGAAGTAACGAAGTTTGCAAATGACTGCGGAATTCACCCCGGAATCATCGTGGGAATGTTACAACATCACGGGGCTATATCCTGGGCGCAGTTGAATTTTTTGAAAGCAAAGTCCGAATGGACGAAATGAAATGGCGGATGTTTTGTTCAAGCAAATCGCGATCGACTTAACTGTCCCTCGGTAATCCATCTCATGGAAGAGGCTACGACGCCTCAAGTCTCTAATTAATGCCGCGCATAAGCCCTTTGCGAAAGACCCCAGCTATCATTTTATGAAATTTCGAGGACGCGATGCCAGGTATCCCAATTCGGGTGAGCGAGGTCGGCGAGTTTATTCGATTCCAGAGTTGTGAACGGCGTTTCAAGCTTGGATTAAATAACCGCGAACTTGCTAGGGCCATCCCTTTTTCGGAGCGCTTGTTTAATACGCTTGACCCGGTTCTGCAGGAAATTGGTAGGGAGGCAGAGAATCGATGGGAGTTAGCGCTACAAAATCGAGGCGTCGAGGATCTACTAGGAAGCTCTCCTGAGGAAAACACTTGGGCCGCGTTCAGGGCTGCCTTGGAAGGATTAGCTGAGAATACCAATAAATACGGAAGAGAGATTTCGATAACTGGTACGATTGGTGAGTTCGAGATAAGCGGAAGAATCGATTTCCTGCTAGTGCTTTGGGATCGAGGGACACCTCGCCTCAGAGTTGTTGAGGGAAAGGCCAGCCGCAAAGATCGTACTTATCATAGAATACAGCTGGCAGTTTACGTCTTAATGCTAAGGCGCATCTTGCGTGAAGATCCAATTACAATTGGTGATCACGTACTCGACGCTGATTCTGTTGAGGGTTGCGTCGCCCGAATCGACGAAGACACTAACGAGCCACAGCGAATTCTTGATCTTCAAGCGCTTAACTTAGATAGTGAATTTGCAGACATTACTCGATTGCTTGCATTCGACGGACTCCTTTTTTCCATAAGCGCACGCAACCTTGAGGTGCTTGATTTTCAACTGGATCAGAAGTGCGACAGTTGTGTTTTTTCTGTCCATTGTCTCCCGGAGAGCGCACGAGAACGTCGGCTTGAGCTAATAGGACTTTCTCCATCTACCTGTCGTGCTATTCGTGCAGCGGGCATTAGCAACCTTGATGAATTAGCAAGACTGCAAGTAACAGATGATGCGGCGATTAGAATTCGACAGGCAGAGGGGTTTGACAGAAATTTAGAACAGCTTATCGCGCTTGCTTCTGCTCGTCGATCTACGTTGCCGCGCGGCGATGAAGATCCGGATAATTTCCAGGTTCGACCACTGGCGAACTCCGGCGCTGGCCAATTACCTCTTCACGAGATCGATGGACGGCGACTAGTCCGGGTCTACTTATCGGTTGACTATGACTACTCAGAGAACCGAGTGGGAGCAATTGCGGCCCATGTCACTACAAGTGACTTTGAGGTTCACACTCCATTCGAGCTGAACGATGCGACCGGACGATTCCGGCCATCGCCGGTTTGTGTTGAGCGAAAACCCAATGGGGCAGCCGCCGAAGGGGGAGCCCCGCAATACGATACAAGGCCTCTCTCTGTTGCTGGAAGAGACATTCTGCATTTCCAAACTCAGGAGTGGTCCGGAACCAACGCAGAAGATACCGCGTCCGAGAGGCAACTAATTCAACAGTTTTTGTTTGACCTAATTGACGCTATCGCCGAAACGGCAGCGGCCCCGGAGGCGCCAATACATTTTTACGTCTACTCTCGATCTGAGATGACTCAACTAATTGAAGCATGCACGCGCGTTGGCTCGCGATTACTAAGTCACCTTAGAGAATTATTGGGCTGCCGTGATGGACTAGAGCAATTGATATTCTCATGCGTGCAGCAAGAAATTGACAACCGATACGCGCTCGGCTGGACCGGTCGAGGATTATCGGTAGCCTCGTCATTGACATGGTTTGGTCAGCGGTATCACTGGAATAGGCGCATTTCCGGTACACCAGTCGAGCTTGATCGTGTCTTTGAGCAAGACATATTTGATTTTAAGTCAACGCTCGGAATGACAGAGGAGGGTTCGTGGGCTCGTGATAATCGAAGCGCGAACTCAACGCATCGTTTCGAGATCAGGAGTCGATTTCATGACTCTCTAACTGCGCCCTATTGGAGGGCAGTCTGGAATTCTCTCCCGGAAGCAGACGATCCGCAAATTCGAGATCAACGGACAAAAGCGGCAATCGAGCGATATAAGCGAGTTACCGAGCGACCTGGTTTAATGAGAGCGTATCAAGCTGCCCGCGTTCATGCTCTGCGTTGGCTCGATGAAAGGATCCGCTACAAGAACGCAGAGATAGAAAAACCACTGCTCAACATAGCTGGCCTGAATGAGTTCGAACTTGGAATCGACACCACTGCCCGAGCTGCGATCGACTTCTTACTGTTAGATCACCACGTACGCGTAGCCGATTGGATCACAACACACATCCAGCCTCCCGCTGCTAGGGTGCAAACTGGGCTAACCATACCGGTTAGAAATGTAAGGTCTCTCTCGGATAAATCGCTCGTCGCAGATTTTGACCTAGCGCCCTTTGGTTTAACTACAGCAGAGCTTTCTTTACGCAGTTCCGTCGACGCGTCTTCCTTCGTACGCCTAAGCCCCCGGGACGGAGACCCCAATCGAGGTCAAACTTTTCGGCAGCTCACTCGGGGCGGGATAACTTGCGTTGTACAATCCGTGAATTGGACTTCGGGTACAATTCAACTCGATCCAATTCCTGGCGCAACATCAACCTATGTCCTTGGTAGTTGGAAGCCGGATGCTAACTCTGACGTATTTGACTTTGCAACTATTGACGATAGTCCATCGGATTTCATTGCTGGCAGAGTTGAGGCTCGCCTGAGAGGTGGGCACGGGAGACATGTTTATGACTGGTTTGAACCACAGGACGCACAGATCCCAGTTCAGCCTCCAGTGCCTCCGGCTCGAGAAGCGAGGCTCGCAAGGGTTCTAACAGAGTGGCTCGTTCCACATGCGGGTATCCGTAGCAGGCTACTTGATGATCAAAGTCGCGCTGTAATTCAAGGACTGTCTACACGCGTGCAGCTGTTGAAAGGCCCTCCTGGCACTGGAAAAACAGTCACAACCGCGACTTCGATCCTTACGAAGGCCGCGTCCAGTTTGCGCCCGGGATCGGTGGTCCTGATGGCAGCAAATACCCATCAAGCTATGGACACATTGCTCCGACGAATCGCCCGCTTCACAGACTCGTATCGCCAAGAAGCTCTCCGGCAGGGTTTGGAGCCATCACCCATCATCCTGACGCAGGTTCACTCCAGCAATCCCCCCGCGGATCAAAATGGCATCATTAACTTCGTAGCCAAACCGTGTGCGACAAAGGTAAACCGGTGGATGCAAGAAGGAGTGCTCCTTATCGGAGGCACGACCGGCGCAATTCTAAAAATGGCTCAAGAGCTTTCGCTTCGCAAACCGTTCGCACAACACCCCGGCGGGTTTCAAGCAGACGTTCTGATCGTTGATGAAGCAAGCATGATGCTCTTCCCGCACTTCTTGTCGTTGGCAAGCATTCTGACAGTCAACGGACAAATCATGCTTGCAGGTGATAATCGACAATTAGCTCCTATTGTCGCACACGACTGGGAAGCAGAAGATCGACCGCCAGCTCAATTCTACCAACCTTTTAACAGCGCATATGAAGGTGTACTAAGAATTATTACTGACTCGGGACTAGATTTGGCGGCAGCTCGGCAATCTGCCCTAACGTACACCTTTCGACTACCTCCCTTGATAAGAGAACTTATTGCTCGCGTTTATGACCTCGATGAGATCGAATTGCAGGGTGCTGACGACTTTGCCCCAGTTCGCCCCCGCGAGCCGATGCAAGATAATGGAGAGTGGGATAGGGTCTGGAATGAGCCAACCGGGCTTCTGTTGGTAGTGCACTCTGAGCGGTCGTCGCGGCGGAGCAATGCAGTCGAAGCTTCAATCATTCAACGAATATTGGCTGCCGCGCCCGAGCATCCTGCGGACTCAATCGCAATAATTACCCCGCATCGAGCCCAACGCGCCTTGTTGCGAACAGTCCTTAACCAAGACACCGTTGTTGTAGATCTTATTGATACCGTTGAACGCCTTCAGGGCGGCGAGCGCCCAACGATCCTAGTATCGGGCACCGAGAGCGATCCACACGCAATCGGTGCCTCCGCTAGCTTTATTCTCAATCTTAACCGCGCGAATGTTGCCTTCTCCCGCACTCAGGAACGATTGATCGTTGTCTGCGCAGAAACGCTGCTCGATCATATCCCATCCGATTTAGAAGATTACGATTCCGCGATGCTATGGAAATCTCTCAGAAATTTATGCAGCCGACCGATTTTGGCGACGACCGTTGATGATTTTTCGGTTCGCGTTATGGCCCCGCCGATTCGTACGAATGTTTAGTTTGCGGACACTATTCGATTTCGGCTTGCGCTTGATGAGCAACCCGCGGGGCCCTTTCCCTGTGCCGGGATGCTCGTCAAATCTTTTATCAAGTTTTAGATATTGAGCTTTAACGGGCCCAACTCTATTCGCCTTCGGTGGAGGGAGTCGCTTCAACTTAGTGGAAAACTTCAAATCGCGAGTCGAACAAGTTCTTCCTTCTAGGCTGGCGGCAATTGATCGAGCCACAGCTTCTGCAAGCGCAGGTGGAACAGCATTTCCGACTTGCCGACGAGCTGCGAGATAATCTCCCTCAATAATCCAATCCTTAGGGAAGCTCTGAAGGCTGCACATTTCGCCCACTGACAAGAGGCGGTTATCCCAGTGGAATGGTCCGGTCGCTGGTCCGGGGCTTGCTTGAATGGTCCAGGAAGGTTGATCCTTTGCAAGCTTCAGAAGAAACGACCAATACCGAGTCCGCCACCCAAATAGCGGTAGTCCAGCCCCACGCGCAGTGTGGTGAAGATAGTTTTGTCCCTCTGGAATGGATGAAATAAGGCCAGCCCACTTTCCGCTTGGTTGAAGTTGTTGATCGCGACTCTTAATCGACGTTCCTATAGCGTCCCAAGCAGTCGCAAAACGACGACGATCAGTGCCATGCGTTTTATGGGGCGCAATGAATTTCTGGCCGTCGCGAAATGCAATGATGAATATTCTCTCCCGATACTGCGCAACTCCATAGTCAACTGCGTTGAGGCACACCACAACGGGCGCATAACTTGTTGCACAACGCTTGTTAATAGCCCGAAATCTACTGCGAAGAAGTTTTAGCCCTTCATCTTTTTTTGAGTACGAGATTCCGCGTACGTTCTCGATTACGACAACTTTGGGAAGAACCTCCTCTACGGCGGAGAGCATCGCATTAAGAGTGTCCGCCCGCTCGTCCTTGAGACGTTTTGTGCTGCCCGTAGCCCAATAAGCAGATTTTGAGAAAGGCTGGCAGGGAGGACCACCAAGAATCACGTCCGCTTCACGTCTGCGAAAACCTGACGCTAGCCTCAATGCCTTCGGAGATATCTTGTGAATATCGCCTTCCGCGAGAAGCTTCCATCTCGGGCGATTGCGCTTGATTGTCTTTCGAGCAAGTGGATCAAACTCCACCGCGACAGCCATCGAAAAACCAGCAGCCTCGAAACCCAAATCCAGGCCGCCAGCGCCAGTGAATAATGAGATTACCTTGAACTTCTTTTTCGACAACAGCACACCCAGCGCACGCTTCAATAATCTTCGAACAAAACCACGTCGGATAAAAATTGTCGAGCTCGTTGTGAGCTACGCCCAGACAATTTGAGCTGGAAGGCCAGGCTCCTTGATGCAACACCGAATGCCGGTCCGGCGGATGGATCTGAAGTGACGAGTCCCGGCGTGAAACACCGTGAGGATCGAAAATGCGAGTGGCCACTTCGTTGCGACGGCATTCCGATTTCCCCCGTACCCTTCGGTCGATCCGGCTATGCCTCACTCTCGTTGCGATAATACCGCAACCCGCGCCAGCTATGCGACGCATGTGTTCCTTAGCCACTATCTTTTTGATTCCAAGCCTTTCAGTCAGCTTCGGCTGGATAAGACGTCAAACCGGAGGCTTATGTCTCTGCCATTACGCGGAAGCCCCAGAGACAAAACGCACCTACGGGCTACGAATTCGAATGCAATTATCTCAGCTTTAGTCGCCTCCATTTGGCGAACATTGTTCAACACCAATATCTTCTTCTTCAAGTACCCCCCCAATTTTATACCGCACCTTCCTCGTAACCCATGTGTTCGACTCCGTCCCGATCGAGATAGATTGTTGTAAACCCATCGTCGAGAAACTTGAATTTCTTCATGAAAAGAGAGGCAAGTTTCGAATTTGCCGTAGCGAAGAATATCTGCCGGTCGCCTCTAATTGCCAGTTCCCGCAAATAGTCTAAGAAGGATAGCGAATTTAGATCATCAATGTGAGCGATTGGATCATCAATAAGCATGACCGGAGGCGCGGTCTCCAGTTGAGCATTCTGCGCAAGAAAAATTGCGAGCGCTAAAGCTGCACGCTGCCCCGTACTGACCTCGCTCAATTTCACCTCAGATTGGTCGATGGCCTTCGTCAGTGTTAGCAACGTAGAACCGATACCGGAAAATTCGCGCGGAGAATGGATCGTCGAAAATATCCTCTCAATGGCAGCTTTGCTCGACATCAAAGCATTCTCCACCTCCGACGAAAGTGAACTCTCCTTCATCAATTTATCTAGGGCGTCATAAGCAATCGAAAATCGTTGCAGCTTAAGAAGCAGCGCTTGAAGCTCCTTATCAACTTTCTCGCGTGACGCTAGCGCCTCTTGCAGTAAGCGATTGTTCTGCAACTCTTCGGACAGCGCCTGTTGGAGATCGGTTGCTAGCCGCTGAACAGTTTTCGCTGCGACAATGAGATCAGATAGTGGGGCTTTCCGGGGCCACCTAAAGCGCAAAAATAGCTTATCCAAATTGCGCTTTATTCGCTCCGTTGTGGCCACCTTCTCTTTGAGGTTGGAAATTTCAACTCGATAACCTGCCAAACTTCCATTCGTTTCCGGAAACTCGGCCCTAAGCCGATCGGTGCAACCAGCCAGATCGTCATTGCTGACGGCAAGTTGAGCGCGGGCTGCTACTGCACGCTCCTCGCAGCTTCGGATTGCATTTGATAATTCCTCAGAATTTGCGTTATCAAAGGTCACGCCATAGACACCGAGCCTCTCCATGATCTCGCTAAGATCAGGATAACTTAATCCGCTCGCCGCTAGGAAGGCCAACCTGCGGTCAATTTCTGCTAGGCGATTACGGATTACAACTTCATTATCAAGTTGAGCGCTGATTAAGTTCCGCAGTTCTAGAACTTGAACGTCCGTTCCAAGGGAGCTTCGTCTACAGTAGTTGGTTAACCAAATATGGTCTGCTTCAACGACTCTGATTTTATCCAAGAGAGTCGAACATCGCTGAACTTCCGCCAAATACTGTTGACCAAGATTCTCCTGCAAAACATCAAGATCCCCAGCTATATGAGACGCTAGCTTCCCGGGAGCGAACTTCGTATGGCATAGAGGACATTCGTCTCTTTCGTCTGCCGTAGATATGAGCTCAGAGGCGATGTGGCGGAGTTGCTGCAACCATCGTTCCGATTGCTCCTTAAGACGGCTAAACGATTGATATACGCCTTCAGCATCTGAAAGTTGAATTTCCGCTTGATACTTAGCTCGCTGAGTAGCATTGATTAACTCATCGAGCGTTTGGCCTTGAAGACCGTCAGTTGCAATCCGCGCCAGCAGTGCCGATGGCATTTGAGGCATCCGATCGGTGATTTCGTCGAGATCTTGCACCAAGGCTGTACGTTCTCTCATCAAGCCGGGTACATTTGCATCGATAATTGCTGCAGCCTTTTCAAGAAGATTGAGAGTCGTCGCGGCCAGCCGCATTTCTTCTTGCCAATGCGCTCGCTGAAGGAGCGCATTTTGCATCTCCGACAAAACCGGCTCACACCTATCTGTCGTTGCACGGCTTTCGTCTAAATACTCATCCACGGCAGCCGCAGTTACTGGAGACGCAATCCAGCCAGCCGCCACGATCTGATCTAACAACGACACAAACTCTGCAAGAGATGAGGCGAGCGCCGATAGAAATTCTCGCTCTTGTCCAGGAGGATTGTACTGCCAGCGATATTCCCTAAATAACTCTAGCATTCTTGGTTGCAGATTTTTGGAACGAGGCTGGAATTCTTGAACCGTATTTAGGTGCTGTCTAATCTCGAAGAGATTCTTCTCCAGTTCAGACTGCGTTTGCCTGCCGCGCTTCAACTCTAGTCTTAAGGCTTCATGCACGCGCTCCATGTCGTGCCAAGTTCGTGCCGCATCGGGACCTATCAGGAGCTTAGATAGATTCTCCGTTAGCCCATCTGCGGAAGATGCTATTGCGACGGCCGCATCGGTATTTAAAAAATTGAATCGCGAGAAGCTTTGATAGAGATTATTCGCCTTTTCTTCGGCCTGACCGTACCAATTTAAATTACGATCACGAAAGATCTGCAACTTCCTACTTTGAGTTGCCGTTTCAGTTCGTCCATCTGACAGGACACCTTCAATCTTATACCGTATATCCGCAATCGGATTTCGATTGTTTCTGCCGCAATAGAATAACTCAATTGCTTCAAGAAGAGACGTCTTGCCCGAAGCGTTTGGGCCATAGATGAGGTTGACCCCAGAAAAGCTAAAGTGTCTCCTGACTGGGAAGCGCCGATATTGAACAAGACTCATTTTAGCCAATCGCGCCGCTCGCTGCTTATCGATAACGGACTGCGTAGGCCGATGGTATTGTTCAGTGGGACTAACGATCCTCTCCAATTTCCGTGGAAGATCCTGCTCGCCTACAACAGCAGCGTACAGCCCCGCTTCCGTCAAACGCTGTATCCAGAGCGAAAGAACGCTGGCATCACGCGCGTTAGGTACTGCCGTCGTGGTCGGCGGAGCCAGTACACTTGAAATCTGGGAGGCGTAGACAACAAATTTTCGCGCATAGGCACGATCCGCCTCAATAAGCGCTTTCGCTTGCTGCAGATCCTCCTTCGAGACCCCATCGTCAACCACAAGATAGAAGTAGATATTCCATTGTAGATTGACGCTCTCCTTGAAGAATTGAGGAGCGAGCCTGCTCTCCTGATAAGAGTCTAGCGCCTTCTGATCGGCGGGTAATTCATTTGCGGCGTCGAATAGATAGATAGCAAACGCCTTTCCATTTTGACTTCTTTCGTACCGGATAAGGGATTCCGTTGTGGTCTTGGCTTCTGGAAAATGCCGCTGCACTTCCGCCAAAAGCTGATCAGAATTCATCATGCTTCTCCTGCGATATCGAAGGCAGGACCACTTTCAACGCGATCGATGTATGTGTACTCTTTGAGATCGAGTAGTTTCACTGCGCCATCGGCGTCTTGGTACCAAACCGCTATTCGCTGTTTCGCATTGCGACTATCTTCTTCATTTTTCGAACTCTGGTGTAAGTGATTTGCAATACGCTTGGCGGCTGCAATTACTTCAATTACACTTTTGTCGTCGCCGAAATTCACAAGCGTCGCTCGCCCGCGATCCGATTTCGCATTTTGGTAAGGTGCCGAGGACTGCCAATCCAAGATTAGGTTTTTGCTCAGATCCGAGAGCGCCTCCGGCACCTGATTGCTCTCGACATATCGAAAAATCTGACCACACCGCCTCAAGCGAATTCCTCTGAATTGCGCTGCGTTAGGATCCTGACAGTAAGTGATCCTATTCACCACTTCCGTCTCGTCCAATTTGCAGGAAGAAAGGTGAGCAACGTTGTACCAACTTGGATGCACACCGAAGTCACCAGCACACAGAGTTATCGCTCTCTCAGCCGCTATCGGGCTTCGATCCGCAAAATCGAGCAACTGCGCCTTCGCCTTACCCGCTTCCGATGCCTGAATAGCGAATCCGCCATCAACCACGATCTGTTCGACCCAATCGCCTACCGCATCATTCCAAGCGAGTGTTCTTGTCAGCCGTGGGCCAAGCCTAGGAGAAATCGGTCCTTTCACGCCGTAATGGTAGACTTTACTAGAAATCAACTCGTAAACGCTTGGATCATAATTGAAGAAGAGGGAATGGGTCCGACTGCACTCAAGCCAGGTGTAGTACAGTCCCCGTCGGTGGTTCTCATTGACAGATTCATCATCGACCGCGCACTGGCGTGACTTAGTATACCATGCGCTCCCGCCTATATTCTTCCATAGGATTCTCTGCTCACTCTCCCAATGACAAATACCACTCGCCCAGTTTAAGCAGACGATCTCCGTCTCATCATTTTGATAGTCAAGGAAGTGATTTTTATAAGTTCGAAAAGTGTGATTACGGGGATCTGGATTCAGCTGAATGTGAATTATCAATGCGCGGTCGTAGAGTTCTTGAGCGTGATCTGAAAAAGCAAAAGCGTCCGAGCAAATGATAGCGGCCATCTTGATGTCGCGGGCCGCATTACCAAATACATAAACGGTGGTTCCCCGTTGGAGGTTGTTAACTTCGAAGTTCTCTTTGTCGCCCATCGGCACGGTTTTAAATTGCACAAGTACAACAAGCCTCTGAGCCCCGTCTGAAGACGTCGCTTGAAAAACGTAAGCAAGCGGGTCCAGGAAGCGTCCTGGAGCCGAACTCAAGTCTTCAAAAATGATCGACATAGACTTTTCGTTATCGACCTTGAGCTGGACGAGATCCTGATAGCTAATACTTTCGCATCCCAAGACCCAAATCTTACCCGCTGCGGGAGAAACATTACTTTTCAGAGAAGCCAAAAGCACTGACCAAGGCATCGAGTATTCAGGAGTAACACAAATATCCGCTGCAGAATTCCGGGCACATCGAAGAAAAGCGGAGAACTGACTATCGGCTTTAGCAGCATGCCTATGGCTAACGCCATCTCGGCTCACATCAAGTTCGCCATGCGGCTGTAGGAGAAGCGACTTATAGCTATCGAGATTGGGTTGAAGGGCAATAAGGCCTGGCTCTTTAAGGCCGTACTTTTCTAAGACTGAAGTAACCGGTACCACGCGCATTGCTGTGTATTCTCATGCAAAAGTTTGAGCGTAAACGAGCCCGCTGATAATCGCGGTCAGATTCGTACATTGTGCAGATATGAATGCGTGCGCCAAGCCCGCGACGTACGCACGCTCTAATGTAGTTGAATCGGACCGTGTAGCCCCGAATATCTTTGCTGCAGGGCAACAAATGCAGGTTTAGCTCTCTCATGCACGCAGTTCTCGGAAGTGAATTGTCCAGATAGGAAGACGAGGCCCTGGACGATATCCGCTAGGGTCGAAAGTTCGTGAATTCACCTCATGGCAACGGCTCGGCAATTTCCCCCCGTGCCCTAGCGGCCGTGGCCTTCGCCTGAAGTCAGTCGAACATGCGAAGTGCGGTGCCGATTACTCGGTGGCTGTTGGTGTTCCGAAATCTCGCCGCAAATTCGGTTGATCCAGCGCCCATTTCATAGACGTTTTGGTACCCGTTACCTCTGTTTCGTAACCATTGCTTATCCGAACCCCGGCCACAAAATTTTGGGTCACCCAGCGGAGCGGTCACCCTGTAGCAGCAGCGCGATAAACTCCCCCGTGGGGTTACATTGATAGGGCGAGCCTCTTTGCAGCGCAGGCGATCCCGACACGAACGGTCTCATCAACGCGGGAAGAATGAGTCAATTTGACTCACTTGAATGCATTGGAGATGTCCTCAGAGAGCCCTAACATTTGTGTCAACGGTCGTTGGCTCAAACGTAAAGGGACGACAGAATGGCTACCAAATGTGTCGCATACTATCGCGTATCGACCATGAAGCAGGGAACGTCGGGGCTCGGTCTTGAGGCGCAGCGGTTCGCTGTAAATAGCTACCTTCTCTCGCTTGGCGGGGAGATCGTTGTCGAATTTACGGAGATTGAGAGCGGTCGAAAGGATGATCGACCCAAATTAGATCAAGCTATAGCCGCAGCGCGTCTACGTCGGCTCCCTCTCCTCGTGGCTAAGGTTGATCGCTTAACTCGGTCCGTAAGTTTTTTGTCGAGATTGCTGGAAGCGGGGGTTGACGTTCGGTTCGCAGACTTGCCCCAAATCGAAGGCCCCACGGGGCGTTTTATTCTTCAACAGATGGTCGCTGTGGCGGAGTTGGAAGCGGGTTTAATATCATCACGAACAAAGACGGCTTTAGCTGCTGCGAAGGCAAGAGGCCAACGGCTCGGTGGCTTTCGCGGAACTCGTGTTTCCGAATCAGCAAGAGCCACCAGTATCCAAACCCGGGTGGAAAACGCGAAGCAACGAGCTTTCGATCTTCGAGCGATAATAGACCAACTTGATGCAGCGGGAATTCGCTCCGCCAACGCGCTGGCCAAGGAGCTAACAACCCTAGGCATCCCAACAGCATCTGGCCTACCTAGTTGGACAGCGACTCAGGTTATCAGGATGCAAAATATTCTACGATCAAAGTAGGTAGAAGTGCGATGCGCACGCCAACTTCAGACCGGCAGCAAGAAGGTGGAAGACAACATCTCACAAAGGAGGAGCGACGCCGGAAGCAGCACCTTAGGAAAAACCGCAAGCGAAAATTGGAAGGGCTGAAGCCGCTCGCCGATCCCAAAAAGGAAAAGCAGCGAATGAAGCGCAAGCGCCTCAAACGACGAAAGCTTCGGTGGTCGAAACAGCGCAGGCGCGTCAAGCAAGCAGACGGAAGACGGAAGTGGGTAAAGGCGCGAAAAGCCGCCGGAACGTGGATCAACTTCGATAAATGAAAATACGCAATAAAACCAATACACTATATGCGCCATACTAGCGCGATATTCTTGTTAAGATTCAGATAGTTAATCGAGCCACCCCATTACGAATACAGAAGCCGTTCGTTAGTGCTTCGATATTCCCCGCCCCAAAACCACATGCCGAGCCAACACTGCGTGTCGCACGCAGCGCGAACTCGTGCGCATTTAGGAGACGAATGATGACACGAACGATTTGGCCAAAACAATTGCCACGACTATCGCGCGGTCACTTTGTTGGATGGATTTTGTCGACAGACCGCCCCAGCTTGTCTGAATGCCCGTCGGCCTGCACTTGGCTTATCCACCCTCTGGACGACAGCACTGAGCCGCATGCTGACGTCAAAATAAGTCAGGGCAACTACAGTGACGAAAAGCGAGCAAACTTGGCGGGCGCTATAGGGGCAGTTGAAGACCTCGAACCGGAATCGTCAATAATTCTATTCACTAGAGAAACCTACGTTAGCGATGGGCTCATTTTAGTCGGGGAGTGGCGTGACAATGGTTGGAAAAATGCAAAAGGAGAGCTGATTAAGAACGACCGCCTCTGGGCGCGCCTTTTGGAAGTTATCGAAGAAAGAGAACTCGATGTCACTGCACGACATTGGCAAGCCGATGAATATCGAGCGACGCACATCAAGTTAAAAAAACTCGCGCAGGCCGCGCTCAACAAGCGGGGCAGATCGTCGTGAGATCGCAAGGGACATCCTCCGCTAGGTCCTTAACGCGGAGAATAGCATCGCGGTCAAATCAAAGTGCACCGGTATGTGCGATACTTGGTTGCGGTAGACCGACAACCGGCGCAGTAGGGAAGGGCCTAGCAGCCTTCCACTGTCGTCGTCATTTGGAGCACCGCTCTCGACACGGCAGCCATTGGCACGGGACTTACCGCGCGGCGGAGTTGAAACCTTATTTAGCGGCAGCACGCTCGTACGTCCGGCTGAGAATGGAATCAGACAGGTTCATTAAGTCTGCCATCGCGGGCATACAATCGATCCTAGAAACGGCAGGCCCCACCGAGCTCGCCACGCGTCTTCGAGGAATGTCGGCGGCCAAGCGTGCAAAGATTGCGCTGGCACGCCTCCGAGTCGCGGGAATCAAACCCGAGCGGTTCATCATTATCGCGCTGGCAATCACCGCATTGATTGAGGACGATCCCGGCTCCCACCGAACCAAAGAGTTTCGAATCGTGCAAACCGCGAAGGCCCTGCATCGGCTTGCGAGCGGCACACATAAGCGTTGGCCCTATCACGATGCCCAAGGCCGCCCCCGCCAAACCGAGATGCACGCCTTTCCTAGGTCCTCTGGTCAGGTCTTACGCATCCTGGGCGGCGCAGTGAATGAGCAGTGCGAGTGGGTTATCGAGAAGCACTTGCCGGGCGTTCTAGCTCTCAAGGTCGAACGCTATGGCCCGCATCCCGCATGTGTCAGCGCTGCGGCACCGCGACGATGATTTGGCACATCGCCCCCTCCCGCGAAAGATCAGGTATCATCCGCGTGGTGTGCGCATGTTGAGCGTCGTGGCCGGTCACTTCGCGCACCAGACACCGGAAGCTTCGGACGGCGTGCAATGACAAGACACTTCCAACCGCTTTGGTTCGATCCTCAATACCGCGCGAGATCGCCTGAGCTCAAGAACTTGATCCGGGAGTTTGCAAAGCATCTCGCGGAAGCGGAGCTCTCGGACGGCTTGCGAGAGAGGGCCCGAACAGACATAGCGCGAAGGAATTTCTTCGAGAGCATAGAGGCCCTCGCCTGCAATCTGATGCTGCTGTCCTTGATGAGTGATGACGTGGCCCTCGCCGTTCCAAGATCGCATGGCTTCATCTGGGCCAAAGGCCGCTATGGCAATCCGGTCTTCGGTCAACACTTTCTAGATGCAGTCGATCTCATGGCGAAGCTGGGAATGCTGCGGAAGATCAGCACCGGCTATCGACGTTCAGCAATGGTGAAAGCTCCGTCGCTCATCGTCCCGATTACACGACTGGCAAAATTCCTCCCGCTTCAAGGCTTCGATCCGAAGGTGGTCAAGCGGCTCGATGAGCCTGAGGTTCTCATCCTGAAGACAGGCAAGGATTCAGAGGGACAATCCAACCCTGTTGATTACCGGGACACGGCGCGAACAAGGCTGATGCGGAGGCAGGTCAATCGTATCAACAAATGGCTCCAAAATGCCGACATAGAAGTTCTGGACGGCGGCGCTGGGGTGCACCTTGGGAAAGATGGTCAGCTTGTCATACTTCACCGGCGATCATTGAGACGTATCTTCAACAACGGCACATGGCAAAACGGCGGACGTCTCGCAGGAGGGTTCTGGATGTCTGCGAGCCGCACGGAACGCTTCGAGCGAATTCGGCTTGATGGTGAGCCCATTGCAGACGTGGACTACCGGCAGCTTTTCCCCCGGCTAGCTTACGTGAGGGCGCAAGCCGAACAACCCGAGGATGACATTTACAATGTGGCTGGCGATGGGAACGGACGCGACGGATGGAAGATGCTGCTCAACGCTATGCTGTTCGCTGACGGCCGCCTTGGGAATTGGCCAAAGGGTGCGCGTGAGCATTTTCCCGCTGGGATGAAACTTCGTGACGCCATCGACATGCTGAAACGAAAGCACGCTCCGATTGCCCATCTCTTCGGAACGGGCCTTGGCTTTGAGCTGATGCGGATCGAGAGCGACATGCTGATCGCGGTGGTCTCGTCCCTGTTCAAACGGGGCATCACCGCGCTCCCTCTGCACGATGCCGTTCTCGTGGCCCATTCCCATGCCGAGACCGCAAAGCAACTGATGCAGGACGAATTTACTCTCCGAACCGGCTCCCGCTGCGCGATTGTTTCCGTCGAGCTTGAGCCCAATTGACGGGCATTTCCTCGCTTACGGCTCCTCTAATGGAAGGGGGGTTTAGGAGGGGTGAGCTTTAAGATCGCGGCTTAGCGGAGTGCCCTTAGGCGGTGATGGTAATCAAGCATTCTATCCTAAAGTTAGTCCCCCACTGTGGATCAACCTAAGCTAAGGCACAGATTGGCATGCCTCTCCAACTGCATGACTTACTTAATGCAAGAACGAGCTGCGATTCCGACTTTGCGGCGATCGCCCGTCAAATTGAACGAAAGCCAGTACGCGAGATTGCCCTCGTTTCTAGAGAACAAGTCGCTACGAAGCTCCAAACGATTTGCATTCTGAATGTCGTACATCGAAGCGCCCACAACCATGGACGACGCCTGAACCATTTGTTTCGCTTCCTTTGGGCTTGTCACCATCGCAAGTTGGAGGGGGAAAACTTTCTCTCCCTTATCGCTTACCAACGCTATCGAGGATTTCTTGAGAATATCGCTCAAAGCTTCGCTTAAATACTCCGCATCTTTGGGATTTTCGTTTGATAGAAAAGCAACAAACGCTTTGTCTGCAACTCCTCGACAGTAAAGTCGTAGCCTGAACGTGTAATAGACGGAGCGGCTTACCGTTTCGACGTAGGCCCCGGATGCGCCAAAGGGCTCCACGCTAAGCGGGGTAAACGACGTTTCCGAATTATCAATTTTGAGATCGATCAACTCAGAACTCGACAGCCATCTCATTTCTCCCCATGGAGGAATTGTACCGGCTAAACTTACAAGCCGCGGATCGATTCCCATTCTCACGATGTATTCAAGAAGAAGGGCTGTAAGCAACTGATCGGCTGAACGATCGACTGAGCTAGCGGTTTTTGCTAACGGTTCAGATACCGACCGCTCATCATAAAACTGGTGAATGCCGATCTTTGATTTGGCCGCGAAGCGCGTTACCCCGCCAACAAATGCGTAGACACAAGCGGACGCACATACTCCGTTTCTTACCTCGTAACTCGTGCCATCAAGCACTTTTTCTAGGATCGTTTCCGGATCAAATGAAGATTCTTCACCGACCGTCTTTCCCACCGAAGTGAAAAGTCCAGCCGCACGAATTACCTCCCCAAGTTTTATGCCTGACAGAAGATTCCCGCCTGGCGAATTGAGCCGCAACGAGGAGCCACGTGGAATCTTTTTTTGATCAATAAACTTTTTCAGCTTTTCTGGCGTATCATTCTCAATCGCGCCTTCTGCGATAATCCATTCGCATCCATTGCAGTTACCGCCGTTGAACGCACTTCGAAAGATCATCGGCCCCTTGATGTCATAGTTGAAAGACTTGCCTGCGGCCGCTTCGTGCGCGGACAACGATCCAAGCGTGACAAAGATGCAAACGAGATTGCGAATATTGGACATCATTTGCGGCTGCTCATGGGTAAAGAATAGTCCTTGCGCCAGATTATATCTTGAAGTTTGGAAATTTAGCGATGGCATTTGCCTTCGCCTTGATCGTCACCTCACCGTAGCCTTCTGAGATATTACGCGGTGCATGGCCTTGTATCGCATCCAACACGCGCATCTCGACGCCTTCGTCGATTCCCACGGTCTTGAAGCGATGACGCCAGCCGTGGCTCGGATCAACGTGCGGGTCCGGTACGACCTCGCGGACGAACATGTTGACCTTGTTCCGCGCGGTCTTCACTGCCTTGCGGACTCCTAGCTCGTCGTTGCTGGGTGAGATGAAAAGGTGGCCTTCGTTGGATCCCTTGACGAAATTCAGAAAGCCCGACTCGACGATCTGCCGATGCAGCACCACGTCTCTCGCCTCATCGGTTTTCACCGGGCCAGCTTCAGGCGTGACGTGAACTATCCAATACTTCCCCTCGCGTCGGACATCCTGTTTCCGTAACTGAAGCATCTCGCCAACACGAGCGCCCGTGAAGGCGCACAGCCACGGCACCCACCGCTTTGCCGCCGCAAGTTTTTGCGCTTCACCACCGGCTTTGTAATTCTTGGCATGCTTCAATATCTGTGCGGCTTCTTTGTGCGATAAACCCTTGGCCCGGAGCTTGCGCGGCTTGGAGGTCTTGATGGTGAGGCCTTCAGCGGGATTGATGGACATCCTCCTGTTCATCACGGCCCAACCAAAAACTGTCTTGAGGCCTGCGAGGTCGCTATCCTTGACGGTCTTCGGACTCACGCCGCTCCCGATACGCACATCCTTGAAACGCACGATATCTTCCGGAGTGACCCTGCTGGCGTCATCATGCTTCAAAACAACAACCAGCTTCGCCATCGTGTTGCGATAGCTTTCGTAAGTGCTGGGCTTGCGGCCCGCTGCCTTAGCTTCCTTCCACCATTCCTCGACCAGTTCTTTTAGCGAAACACCGGGCGCGATTGGAGCAAGCACGGCGCGGTTCGACACTTCCCACAGTGGAAATCTTCTCGCCTTAGGATCGTCGGAGTAATCCCCTTCGATGTTCTTCCTGCGACTCGCAAAGGCGTCCCGTAATGCCATCCAAAACGCTGACAGGAGGATGGCGCGCGTATCACTATCGACGCGACCAATGCCTTTGCTCAACAACAACCGATCAACCAGCGGACCAAGGGGCTTCTCCAGATCGGAAGGATCGCCACTAGCTCCGACCTTTCCCCACATCACCTCAATGGCGGCCCAGTGAGCTTCCTCATCGGTCTGCGTAACGCTAGCGGGCTGCCAACCGCCGCCGGGCTTTTGCTCGATTGCAATGCTCCGGGCGCGATTCTCTCCGTCCGCCCAGATGCGATACAACTCGCCTGCAAGCGCGGTAGCCTGACGATGCGATAGTTTGATGGGAGCTTCTTCGCGGAGCGCCGTCCAGACGCCTTCAAGGTATGCTGCGGCGATGGCCTGACGGCTTTTGACTTGGCTTGGGTCTGCCGTGCGGAGCGAGAATCGGACGGACTGTGCGCGGACACTGACGGTGACGAACGCGAAGCCATCACCCAACGGAATGGCGAGACGTGTCCCCTCCGCGCGGCTCTTCACGTCGGCGGGAATCCGCTGCACGAATATCGGTATGCGAGAGCCATCCCGCTTCATCGGACGCACCACCCGAAACAGCATTGTTACTCACCCTTGTTACACAGTCGGGTAAGCGCAACTCACTGATAGGGCTTAACTTCTTGAAGGGAAAGTCTTTTTGAAGTTGATGGTGCCCAGGGGCGGGATCGAACCACCGACACTGCGATTTTCAGTCGCATGCTCTACCAACTGAGCTACCTGGGCGCCGCCTCGAACGCTGCCAAAACAGCTTGGAGGGAGAGCGCCGGTTTATAGTGAGACGCGGCGGCGCTGTCCAGCCACCGTGCGAATTTTGCGAGGACGACCGCGCCGCCCGGCGGCGGCTCGAAATCCTCCCGAATTCAAGGACTTCGGCGCGGCCGGAAAATGCCCGAAAGACCTATTTCGGCTCGTCCATATCGTCGTCCTCGTCGCTCTCGCGCGCCGGGATGGCATAGGACCCCGACAGCCAGCGATTCAGGTCGACATCGCGGCAGCGTTCCGAACAGAACGGCTTGGAGGCCTCGACCTGCGGCTTGCCGCAGATCGGGCATGGCTTCGCGCGGGGCGCGGATTTCGCGCCATCAACTGGCATTCAGCCAGCCGAAGCGGACCGGAAAACCTTCCCCGCCCAGCAGCGTGGTCGCTTCATAAAGCGGCAGCCCGACCACGTTGGAGTAAGAGCCGACCATCTTCACCACGAACGAACCTGCGATGCCCTGCACCGCATAGCCGCCGGCTTTGCCGCGCCATTCGCCGGAGCCGATATAGGCCTGAATATCGTCCTCGCTCAGCCGCTTGAACCGCACCCGCGTTTCCACCAGCCGCTGACGGAAGGTTTCCTTCGGCGTCACCAGGCAGATCGCGGTGTAGACGCGATGATTGCGGCCGGACAGCAGGCGCAGGCACTGCGAGGCTTCGTCCACCAGTTCCGCCTTCGGCAGGATGCGGCGTCCGACCGCGACCACGGTGTCGGCAGCAAGAATGAAGGACCCGCGAAGATCATCATCGAGCTGCACGGACTTGAGCGCCGCGTCGGCCTTGGCGCGGGCCAGACGATTGGCGCAGGCGCGCGGCAGCTCGCCGCGCTTTGGCGTCTCATCGACATCCGCAGGGCGCAGCGCGTCGGGCTCGATACCGGCCTGATTGAGCAGGCTGAGGCGCCGTGGCGAGCCGGAGGCGAGGACAAATTTGGGACGGCCTAACATGCGAGATTTGTCGTTCGGTCAGGGGTCAATGGGCGCGGAAACTATCCGAAGGGCGTGGCCCCGACAACAGCGCGGCGGCGTGCCCGGGTCCGATTTCTGACGATTTTTCCTACTCGTTCTTGATGGCTGCCGGCGCGAAACGCTCGCGAATACGCTTCTGCAAACTGTCCCGGACATGCCGGTAGGCATCGAGCTGCAACTCGCGGCGGCCTTCGACGCCGACCGGATCGGGCGTCGGCCAGTATTCGACTTCGGTGGCCGAGGTCGCGGTCAACTGGAGCGCCTTGTGATGCGCCTCCGGCGACAGTGTCACGATCAGATCGAAGTTCAGGCCTTCCCAGTCCTCCAGATCGGCGACCGTCCACGGCTTGTGATTGGAAATGTCGAGCCCGATCTCCTTCATCACCGCGACCGCGAACGGATCGAGATCGGCCTTGCTGACGCCGGCGGATTGCACGTAGAGCCCGCGCGGAATGAGATGGCGCAGCAGACAGGCTGCCGTCGGAGAGCGGACACTGTTCTGCCCGCACATGAACAGAACCGCTTGCGGAGAACGCGCCGCCATTCGTCAGGCTCGTCCGGAAATTTTGCGCATGACACTTTTCGGGGTCATGTACTGCCCTCGCCCTTCCAGTGCAGCACAGAAATCAGTGTGAACAGCCGGCGCGCGGTTTCGAAGTCGACGCGCACCTTGCCTTCAAGGCGCTCCATCAAGGTCCGCGAGCCTTCGTCATGGATGCCCTTGCGGCCCATGTCGATGGCTTCGATCTTGTCGGGCGTCGCGGTGCGGATCGCCTGATAGTAGCTGTCGCAGATCATGAAGTAGTCCTTCACGATCCGGCGGAACGGCGTCAGCGACAGCAGATGCACGACGCAGGGCGTGCCGTCCTCGCGCTTGATGTCGAACATCAGGCGGTTGCCGGTAATTCCGATATGCAGCGTGAACGGACCGGTGTGACCGCCTTCCGGCGCGAACAGGTTCTGCTCAATGAGATCGTAGATCGCGATCGCGCGCTCGTGCTCGATGTCCGGCCCGGATCGCCCGATCGATTCTTCATCCAGCGTCACCGCGACGACGCGGTTGTCCCGGTCCTCATCTGTCGGGGGCCTCGTCATGACAGATTAAGCCGCAATCCGACCGACCGCGCATGGGCATCCAGCCCCTCGGCCTTGCCGAGCGTCATCGCCGCCGGTCCGAGGGCGCGAAGCTGGTCGGGTCCGCACTTCAGGATCGAGGTCCGCTTCATGAAATCGAGCACGCCGAGGCCCGAGGAAAAACGCGCCGAGCGCGCCGTCGGCAACACGTGATTGGAGCCACCGACATAGTCGCCGATCGCTTCCGGCGTATGCGCTCCAAGGAAGATCGCGCCGGCATTGCGGATGCGCGCGCTCAAGCCCTCGGGATCGGCGGTGATGATTTCCAGATGCTCGGCGGCAATGGCATCGGCGAGCGCGACCGACTCGTCCAGTGACTTCACCAGAATGATCGCGCCGAAATCGTTCCAGGACGCGCGCGCGATGTCAGCGCGCGGCAGCGTGGTCAACTGTGCTTCGACGGCACGCGCGACATCGTTCGCCAGCGTCTCGTCATCGGTGATCAGGATCGACTGCGCATTGGCGTCGTGCTCGGCCTGCGCGAGCAGATCGGCCGCGATCCAGTCGGGATTCGCGGTGCGGTCGGCGATCACCAGCACTTCGGACGGTCCGGCGATCATGTCGATACCGACCTTGCCGAACACCAGACGCTTGGCGGCAGCAACGTAAGCATTGCCGGGACCGACGATCTTCGCCACCGGCTTGATGGTCGCCGTGCCATAGGCCAGCGCCGCAACGGCCTGCGCGCCGCCCACGCGGTAGATTTCCGACACGCCGCCGAGCTGCGCCGCCGCCAGCACCAGCGGGTTGAGCTTGCCGTCCGGAGACGGCACCACCATCACCACGCGCTCCACGCCGGCGACCTTGGCCGGCACCGCGTTCATCAGCACGGATGACGGATAGGCCGCGGTGCCGCCCGGCACATACAGGCCGACCGCCTCAATGGCGCTCCAGCGCCAGCCGAGTTCAACACCCGCGGCGTCCGTGAAACGCTCATCCTTCGGCAACTGCCGCCTGTGAAAAACCTCGATGCGGTCACGCGCGAACTTCAGGGCGTCGAGCGTCGCGGTATCGCAAGCCTTCACCGCGGCTTCGATCTCCGCCGCCGTAATGCGCAAACCACCTGCGGTGATGTCCAGCCGGTCGAACTTCTTCGTCGCCGCGATCAGCGCCGCATCGCCATGCTTCGCCACGTCGTCGACGATGGCGCGCGCGGACGCGTCGATATCGGCGGAAACCTCCCGCTTCATGTCGAGAAAGGCGTTGAAGCGCTCGCTGAAGTCGGCGCTGTGGCTGGTGAGGCGGATCGGCATTCCAGGGTCCGGCAGGGGATCAATTAAAGGCGTGGTCATTGGCGCGATGCTAGTGTCCTGAATCCGAAGTTCGCCTCATTTTGCGGCACGCTCCATAGCGAACTTCGGATTCAAAAGGGCACTAGAAATTAGTGTTCTAGTGTGGCTTTGGTTCGCAAGTCCGCTAAATGGACGTGCTGACAAATGTTGCGGACTTGCGAACCGCCACACTCGTCACCGTCAACCCCATAACATTCCCGGAATGAAACCGCGAGCGGGACCGCCCGAGTTGGTTGCTAAATGTCTGTGTGCGCTGGCAGATTAGTTGGCTGCGGCCTGATCGACCGGATCGGTGTCCAGATTGTCCGGGCCCAGATCGGCCAGTTCGCATTCGAGGCACTCGACTTCGAGCCGAAGCACCCCGCCGGTAGCGAACAGCAGCAGCACCTGGCCGCCCGGTTTCTTGCCCGGATGGAATTCCAGCCCAAGCAGGGTCAGGGGCAGTTCCGGGGCCGTCATGTCGATCTCGCGCGACTGGCAGGACAGCACGCGGTCAAAACGCAGCGCCGAAATCAGGCGGCGCGGAACGCAATCGCCGGCAAGAATATCCTCACAGTCCATCCGCCGCATGGCAACGACCAGACGCTTCTCGCTCTGCCGCCAGAGGATGTCGCCCGCCACCACCGCCGCATCCTGGATATGGGCGGAGATGACCGCGAGATCGTCTTCATCCAGCGCGGCCAGCTTGCGCCGGGATGTATTTTGCTGAGCCGTTTTGTTCTGAGACATGGCCCCCGCCGTTGCTTCAATTGGGCATGATATTTTCCGAAAACCGGTTTCCACTCTTCGGGATCATGCCCTGCATTACCCGCTGATCCGTTCGATGGTCGCGCCGCAGGCCGAGAGTTTTTCCTCGAGCCGCTCGAAACCACGATCGAGATGATACACGCGATTGACGGTGGTTTCGCCTTCCGCCGCGAGCGCCGCAATCACCAGCGACACCGAGGCGCGCAAATCCGTCGCCATCACCGGTGCACCCTTCAGTTTGGCGATGCCGTCGATGATCGCGGTCTCGCCATCGAGGGAAATACGCGCACCGAACCGCGCCAGTTCCTGAACATGCATGAAACGGTTTTCAAAAATTGTTTCGGTGATGTGCGACGAGCCTTTGGCGCAGGCCATCAGCGCCATGAGCTGCGCCTGAAGATCGGTCGGAAAGCCCGGGAACGGCGCGGTCGTGACCTTGACCGGGCTGATACCCGCGCCGTTGCGCGCAACGCGGATGCCTTCATTGTTCGGCGTGATGGTGGCGCCGGCTTCCGTCAGCACATCCAGTGCCGATTGCAGCAGTTCAGGCCGCGCACCCGCGAGTTGCACATCGCCGCCCGTCATCGCCACCGCCATGGCATAGGTGCCGGTCTCGATCCGGTCCGGCAACACGGTGTGACGCGCGCCGTGCAGTTTCTTGACGCCCTCGATCACGATGCGCGTCGTGCCGGCGCCGGAAATCTTTGCACCCATCTTGTTGAGACAGTCGGCGACATCGAGGATCTCGGGCTCGCACGCAGCATTGGTGATGACCGTCGTGCCTTTGGCGAGCGTCGCAGCCATCAGCGCCACGTGGGTGCCGCTGACGGTGACCTTGGGGAAATCGATCTCCGCGCCGACAAGTCCGCCGGGCGCTTTCGCGATCACGTAGCCGCCGTCGATCTGCAATTCCGCGCCGAGCTTCTCCAGTGCCATGATCAGCAAATCGACAGGGCGGGTGCCGATGGCGCAGCCGCCGGGCAGCGAGACCTTGGCTTCCTTCATGCGCGCGAGCAGCGGCGCGATCACCCAGAAGCTGGCGCGCATCTTCGAGACCAGCTCATAGGGCGCCGTGGTGTCGATGATGTTGGCTGCGGAAATATGCAGGGTCTGGCCCTGATACTCATGGTCCCCCGGACGCTTGCCCTTCGACATGATGTCGAGGCCATGATTGCCAAGAATGCGCTGAAGCTGTGCAACGTCGGCCAGGCGCGGCACGTTGTCGAGAATCAGGGTCTCGTCGGTCAGCAGGCTTGCGATCATCAGCGGCAGAGCCGCGTTCTTCGCGCCGGAAATCGGAATGGTGCCGTTGAGTTTGTTGCCGCCGACAATGCGAATGCGATCCATGCCAAACCTGCCCTGTTGCGGATAAAATGGCTTTTAGCGTGTTTCGGAGGGGGTGGAAACCGCGCGCCGGACGCCCAAGAACCCGGCAGGCAAGCTTAATACCTGAAAAATCGCTCGAATTGTGTCGGTCCGGGCACGGATCGGGAGCTTTCCGGCCGTCCGGCCCGAACGATCAGGCCCCGGCCTTGTGGATGTCGTCCATTTCGAGGATCGGCCTCGGATAACCGCGTTTGGCCACGTTCAGCATGGCGCGGCCGACCTCCTCGGTGGTGGTGACATATTTCGGCGCGACCTGATGCAGGAAACCCAGCAGCGGTCCGGTCATGACATAGAGTGCCTGGACCCAGGCCGTTTTCGACCGCACGCCATGCAAGGGCTGGATCGCACCGGGCCGGAACATGTACGCCGCCCTGAACGGCAGCTTGAGCAGATCGTTCTCGGTCTTGCCTTTGACCCGCGCCCACATCACGCGGCCCTGCTCGGTGCTGTCCGTGCCTGCGCCGGTGACATAGACGAAGGTCATGTCCGGATTGAGCCGCGCCAGCGGGCGCGCCGCCGCCAGCGTGATGTCGTAGGTTAGATGGCGATAGCGCTCGGCGTCCATACCGATCGAAGACACGCCAAGGCAGAAAAAGCAGGCGTCATAGCCCGTGATGTCTTTCTCGATGGCGGAGAAGTCGAGAAAATCCTTATGCACGAGCTCGCGCAGCTTCGGGTGCTGCTGACCGGTGGCGCTGCGGCCGACGGTCAATACTTCCGTCACATCGGGATCGCGCAGGCACTCGATCAGAACGCCCTGCCCGACCATACCGGTCGCGCCGAAGACGATGACTTTCATCGACGCTCCCGTTCCCCAAGTGGAGTGGATCTCCACTAGAAACTTATATTCCCTGGTGGTCCTTTGATTCTAACATTCGCAAGAATACCTTCTGAAACGGGATGCGAATGTTAGAATCGGAACCACTAGCGTGGGTCACGCCGCCTTGAAACGCCTGATGCCGAGGATGATCAAGCCGATGAAAAAAAGCAGCACGATGCCTTGGGTGATCGCAAACGGCGGCTCGGCACCGGTCGGCGCATAGACGTTCAGCAACGCGACCTTCTGGAACGACTGCGCGATCAGCACAAAAACGTTGAACCAGAGCGCGAGCATCGCGGTGACCACATAGACCGTGCGCCAGATCCCGGCGAGGCCTTTTGCGTAGAGCGCGTACACCGCGATCGCCAGCAGCGCGAGCGAGATGAGCGCGACGATGTGCGACGGGAGCAGCTTGGTGAAAGGAAACAGAAAGCCGGTCGCGCTGGTGAGTATCGTCAGGACGAGAAACCAGAGCGTCCAGCCGGGCAGCCTGTTCGATGCAAGCATCCCACCCGCCACCACGAAGCCCAGGCCGATGGCGATCATGCTGATGATGAGATGAAGGACGGTGAAACCCGCTAACGACATGCCTAAAATCATGATGCGCCCCTGGTTAGAATAAATCCAAGGCTACATGATACGCATGGCAGCGCAACAGAAGTTCCGTTTCCGGACGGCCCGCTCACGCAAATTTTTGCAGGATTTGCCGGTTGCGCGATTAGCGGTTGAGAAAATCCACCAGCGTCGGAATCACCTGGCCCGGCGCTTCTTCCATCAGCCAATGACCGGAGCCTTTGATGATAACACCTTCGACATTGGTCGCGACGAGCTTGCCCTGTTCGATCAGGAAGACACCTCCCGCCTTCTCGCCGGAGAGAACGAGCATCGGCATCGGCAGCTTGGTCTTTGCAAAATCCGAAAAGTCGTCGGCGTCTTTCTCGAAGGCGCGGAAGACCTCCATTCCCGCCTTCATGTGGCCCGGCTGTGCATAGGCCTTGGCGTAGATTTTACGATCCTTCTGCGAAATGGATTTTGCGGGATCGGCGGCGAAGTCATTCCAGAAATGTTCGAGATAGATCCGCTCGCGGCCCTGAACCAGCGCCAGCGGCGTTTTGCCGTAGAAATGGAAGTGCCAGAGATCGCGCAGCAGCCAGACGCTCTTCCAGTCGCCGACGCCGGGCAGGAAGGCATCCATCAGCACGATACGATCGACCTCGGCCGGATACTGCGCCGCATAGGCATAGGCGACCATCAGTCCGATGTCGTGGCCGACGATCCTGACCTTGGTAAATCCGAGGCTCTTCACCAGCGCGTGGATGTCCTGCGCCATTTGCTTCTTGGTGTAGCCGCCCTCGGGCGCATCGGATTTGCCGAACCCGCGCAGATCGGGCGCAATCACGGTGTGCTTGTTGACGAGTCCCGGAAACAGCGGCCGCCACATGTGGCTGGTCTCGGCATAGCCATGCAGCAGCACGACCGGATCGCCCTTGCCGGCAATCAGATAATTCAGTTTGACGCCGTTGACGTCGGCGGTCCGGTTTTGCGGCGCCGACTGCGCGGACGCGTAGCCGACTGACACGAGAAAGATGGATGCAGCCATTGCCGCGGCGCAGGCCGCGCCGCGAATGGCTCGCCGGAAATACAGCATGCTAAAAAGTTCCTTTTGAGGATCGGCACGATCCTGACAATCCAAGGGTGGTTGGCAAGCTCAGATACTCGGCAGACGTCGTTCAATAATAACGCGGGATCGGACCGTTATGCGGGGTCTTGCGGTCCGACAGGTCGAACAAGACTTCATCGACGTAGCACCAGCCCCATCCTTCCGGCGGATCATAGCCTTCGATGACAGGATGCTGGGTGGCGCGGAAATGTTTGGTGGCGTGCCGGTTCGGCGAATCGTCGCAGCAGCCGACATGGCCGCAGGTCCGGCAAATTCGTAAGTGCAGCCAGACGCTACCGGTCTTCAGGCATTCCTCGCACCCCAAAGCGCTCGGCGTGACATTCTTGATCTCCGCGATGTGCTTGCAGGGCATGTCATGGTCTCTTGGTCAGAGAATTGTCCGGCCATCGCAGGCTAACGAGGCTGCGCGAGTTTGTCGCCAAGAAAACCATGCAGCGCGGCCACGACCTGCGCGCCTTCGCCGATCGCCCCGCCCATCCGCTTGACCGAGCCTGAGCGCACGTCGCCGACGGCGAAGACACCCGGCACCGAGGTCTCCAGCCCCGAGACCGGCTTGCCTTCCTCGCACTGCGAACCGGTCACCACAAAACCGGTCCGATCAAGCTCGACGCCGCAGCCTTTCAGCCATGCGGTCGCAGGATCCGCACCGACGAACAAAAATACATTGCGGATGTCGCCCGCAGTCTCGATGCCGGTGCGGCGATTGCGCCAGTGCACACGCTCGAGCCCGCCTTCGGCGCCTTCCAGCCGGACGATCTCGGTGTGAATCATCAGTTCGATGTTCGGCGTCGCCATGATGCGGTCAATCAGATAGCGCGACATGCTGTCGGCGAGACCGCCGCTGCGGATCATCATCCGCACCTTGCTGGCATGACCTGACAGAAACACCGCGGCCTGCCCTGCGGAATTGCCGCCGCCGACCAGAATGATTTCCTGCTGCGCACAGAGCTTCCCCTCGATCGGCGACGCCCAGTACCAGACGCCGCGCCCCTCGAACTTGTCGAGATTCTCGATGGCGGGACGCCGGTAGCGTGCGCCGCTGGCGACGACGATGGATTTTGCCTTCAGGAAATGACCGCATTCGGTTGTCAGTCCGAATGCGCCGCCGCTTTTCGAGCAGTCGAGCGATTTGGCCTCGACCGGAATCATCAGATCGGCGCCAAACTTCTGCGCCTGATTGTAGGCGCGTCCTGCAAGTGCCTGACCGGAGATGCCGGTCGGGAAACCGAGATAGTTCTCGATGCGGGCGCTGGCACCGGCCTGTCCGCCGAAATGCCGTGCATCGAGCACCGCCACCGACAATCCTTCTGACGCCGCGTAGACCGCTGTCGCAAGTCCGGCGGGGCCGCCGCCAACGACGGCGACATCATAGAGCTTGTCCTTGATCGGACCGCCGATCATTCCCATCGCATAGGCGAGATCGGTTTCGCTGGGATTGCGCAGCACCGTGCCGTCCGGAGCGACCACGAGCGGCAGATCAGCGGGCGATGGCGAATAGCGCGCGATCAGATCTGCCGCGTCCGTATCGGTAGCAGGATCGAGCACGTGATGCGGAATGCCGTTGCGCGACAAAAAGCCTTGCAGCCGCACCACGCCGACCAGAGACGGCGAACCGATCAGCACCGGGCCGCCGACGCCGGCTTGAATCAGGGCAACACGGCGGAGGATCAACGCGCGCATGATGCGCTCGCCAAGATCGGCTTCGGCCACAAGCAGCGCGCGCAGACTCTGGGATGGAATCAGCAGCGTTTCGACATCGCCTTCGGCGGTGCCGTCCACCAGCGCATGACGGCCGGACAACTGCCCGACCTCGGCGAGAAACTGGCCGGGCCCCTGCTCGATCACAGGCGTGACGTGGCCCAGGCCGTCGCGCTGGGTAATGGAGACGTGGCCCGACAGAATGACGAACATGCCGGGACCGACCTTCCCGGTCTCGAACAGCCGTTCGCCGTTCTTGTACTGACGCACCTCGCCAAACCGGCGCATGCGGTCGATCTCCGTCTCCGTCAATGTCGGAAACGTCTGCTCGAACCGGGGAAATGCCGCACGTGCAGCGTCCGACTGCGGGGCGCCCGGCCCATTTGCTGCTGCCTGGTCCGTCGCCATCTCACGCATCCTTATGCTCGAACAGATCAGCGATATCCCTCGTTGGAGATCGCGTTCATCAAGCTAGATCGTGTCTGTCCGCCAAACAATCAAGCGATGGTTGAAGGCGGCCGGTCATTGGTCGTCATCATGCCGGTGCGAAATTGCGCCCGATGCATCGTCCCGCGCCCTGGCATCGTCATCCGGCGTGACGATCGCCATTCCGGCGCGGCCGCGAGCCTGCGACTTCCGGCGTTTCAAATTGTCGCGGAGCGCCGACTTCAGCCGCTCATGGCGGGCCGATTTGGCGGTGCGCTCATTTTTGACGTCGTCCGTCATGACAGGCCTGCTTGCAGCTTTCCTTGACCGGGTGTCGCCGGTGTGACGAACTATTTTATATCGAATACGGCAGGCAATTGACGGGGAGAATGTGATGACGGCTGACGCACCGGGACTTGCGCCTTGCGCGCAGGAAACGCTCACGGGCTGGCATCGCTTCGTTGAGACCAAGAGCGAGGACGTGCTGCGGCCGCTGCTCGCCGAAACCACCGTGTTCCGCTCGCCGTTCGTGCACCTGCCGATTCCGGGGCGTCCCGCCAGCCTGCTGATCCTCGGCGCGGTCGTGCAGATTTTCGAGAATTTCCGCTATCACCGCACCTTCGTGGCCGGATCGCACGATGTGGCGCTGGAATTCAGCGCCACTATCGGCGATCTGCAATTAAAAGGCATCGATCTGGTGAAATTCGATTCCGCCGGGAAAATCATCGAGTTCGAGGTGATGATCCGTCCCTTCAAGGCCCTGGAGGGATTGAGCACCCGGATGAGCGCCCGGATCGGCCCTGAACTGGCAAAATACAAGCCCGCCAGGGCTGTTTCAGCCTGAGTTCCGGCGGTTGGGACAAGAACGGCCGCTCCGTGCTTGCACCGCCAGTTGCCTTATGGCAAAGGAACGCGCGCCTTTAAGGCTTTTTAGCTGATTCACGTACCCGGTACGGTTCTGGCTCTTTCTTGTCTGGCGTTCGCTGCCGTAGCTCAGTGGTAGAGCACTCCATTGGTAATGGAGAGGTCGACAGTTCAATCCTGTCTGGCAGCACCAGCCCTCTTAAAAGCCTCGCATTGCAGCTCTGCACGAAATTTTTGGCAGAAAACGCCCCTATTCCCGAAATTTTTAACCAGGCGTCACGATACTCCGCCCGCACGTGCTTTCACGGGGAATCGGGGGATTCGGGGTTATGGCTTTGCGGTTCAAGGTCGGAAAAAATCTGTTTCGTTTCAAACTGCCGAACGTGAAGGTTGGCGTCCGGGGAAGTCTCTTCCTGGCCTTCGCGGTCATCGCCGGCATGGCGATCGCAATCAGCGCGGGAGCGAGCCTGCTGCTTGGCCAGCTCGGCGGCATGATGAACGAACTGAGCAGCCAGAACATTCCTCGTCTGACAGCAAGTCTCCAGTTGTCCGGGTTGAGCCAGAGTCTCGCCGCCCGCGGTCCCGCGATGCTGGCTTCTGACGATGAAAGCACCCTTCAATCCCGCACCCAGGGCCTGAAAGAGGTCCAGGCCGCGGCGCTGGCCAAACTTCAGGAGATCAAGACTCTCAAGGCCGATCCTGGCGTGGTGTCCGCGCTGGAAGAAAACGTCAAAATGCTCGACGACACCATCAACAGCCTGCGCGCGGCCGCAAAGGAGCGGCTGGATCTCGCCGCCGAGCACAACAAGAAGTTCGAGGCCGCCCGCGCCGCCCATAGCGCCGTCGTCACCATCATCAGCAGTGCGGCCGAAGATGCAAAAGCCGCCGTCAATTCGGCTTTGGTGAATCCGAATGCGGAGCCGAAGGAAGCCATCAAGGCCATGCGCGGCGTCGATATGCTGGCCAGCCTGCTGGCAGATATCAATTTCGCCGCGAGCAACATCAGCGCCGCTGCAAACGCCAACAACGCCGAGACGCTCAGCGATCAGGAATATGCATTCTCGGTCACGTACGACAGCATCGAGATTTCCCTCAAGGCGCTTGGTCATACCGGCGACGGCGACAAGCTGAAGGACGCCGTCACGCAGATGATGGCGTTCGGCAACAAGAAGAGCGGCCTTTTCAAGCTGCGCCAGAAGGAACTGGATTCCGCCGATTACGGGCGGCTAATTCTGGAAGAGACCGGCAAGCTGAACCGCGGCCTCGAAATGAGCATCAAGCGGCTGGTCGATGACGTGCAGGTCGCGACGGACGCCGCTGCCGCCAAGGCAAACAACACGATCACGCTGGGAACGGCGACCATGCTCGCGCTCGGCGTGCTGACGCTGATCGGATCGGCGCTGTTCGTCTGGCTCTATGTCGGCCGCAACATCCTTGGCCGCATCGGCAACCTGCAGGACGTGATGCGCCGCCTGTCCGAGGGCGATCTCAATGCCGAGGTCAAGCGCGGCCGCCAGCAGGACGAAATCGCCGTGATGGCCGACTCGCTCGAAGTGTTCCGCGACAGCATGATCCGCTCGCGCACGCTGAGCAGCGAACAGGACCAGGACCGTATCGCCAAGGCCGAACGTGCATCGCGCATCGAAAAGCAGATCGTGAGTTTCGAAGACAAGGTCCGCGCCGCGCTCGACAGCCTGATGACCTCCGCCAATGTCATGCAGGCGACGGCGGAGAGCATGTCGACATCTGCCGAGCATTCCAGCGCGCTGGTGAACACCGTTGCGTCGGCGGCTGAAGAAACCTCGGTCAACGTGCAGACGGTTTCCGCCGGCACCGAGGAACTGTCATCGTCGATCCAGGAGATCAGCCGCCAGGTCACGAATTCGACCAAGATCGCCGCCAACGCGGTCACCGAGGCGGGCAAGACCGACACGACCATGCAGGGTCTCGCCGACAACGCCAACCGCATCAGCAGCGTCGTCGACCTGATTCAGGAGATCGCATCGCAGACCAACCTGCTCGCGCTCAACGCCACCATCGAGGCCGCGCGTGCCGGCGAAGCGGGGCGCGGTTTCGCGGTCGTGGCGTCGGAAGTGAAAAGCCTCGCCGAGCAAACCGCAAAGGCGACCGACGAAATCCGCACCCAGATCGCCAGCATGCAGAACGTCACGGCATCGGCGGTCGGCGCCATCCGCAACATCGGATCGACCATCGGCGAGATCAACGAGGTCACCACGGCGATCGCCGCGGCCGTCGAGGAGCAGGGTGCGGCGACCCGCGAGATCGCGCGCAACATCCAGCACGCCGCGAGCGGCACCCAGGAAGTATCGAGCAACATCGTCGGCGTGAGCCGCGCCTCGAGCGAGGCCGGAACCGCAGCCGGCGAAGTGCTGAATGCATCGAACGAACTTCGCCGCGAAGCCGATACGCTGCGCGCCGAGGTAGATGCCTTCCTGCTCAACATCCGGGCGGCGTAATTGCGTTTATGCGCTATGCCGTGAGGCATAGCTGCTTTCACCCGGCGGCCGGGCCCAGATTGACTCTTCTGGGCCCCCATGATCCTTGGTAACCTCTCTGGACATGAAGGACGCCGGTCGCCTCAGGGCATCCCGTGCTGTCCGCCAGAATGAGACTTTGGGTTTCGCACGCAAGGGGTTAGCGCATGAGCATGGTGCCGGGTTCGGATGTGAAAGGCGGAGTTTCGGTCGGGCGCGATGCGCTGATCGAGCCGCGCAACGACTGGACCCGCGCCGAAGCGCAGGCGCTGTACGATCTCCCCTTCGCGGATCTGATCTTCCAGGCGCAGAGCATTCACCGCCGCAACTTCGATCCCAATCACGTCGAGACCGCGAGCCTGCTCAGCATCAAGACCGGCGGCTGCCCCGAGGACTGCGGCTACTGCTCGCAGAGCGCGAAATACGACACCGGCCTCAAGGCATCGAAGCTGATGGATCACGACGATGTCGTGGCCACCGCGAAGCGCGCGAAGGAAGCCGGCGCGGAACGCTTCTGCATGGCGGCGGCGTGGCGCAATCCGAAAGACAAGGATCTCGACAAGGTCTGCGACATGGTCAGCGCCGTGAAGGATCTCGGCATGGAAACCTGCGTCACGCTCGGCATGCTGACCGACGCACAGGCCAAGCGGCTGCACGATGCCGGCCTCGACTTCTACAACCACAACGTCGACACCTCGCCGGAGTTCTACGGCAAGATCATCACCACCCGCACGATGCAGGATCGCATCGACACGCTGGCCTCCGCGCGCGAAGCCGGCCTCAAGGTCTGCTGCGGCGGCATCATCGGCATGGGCGAGCAGGTCGATGACCGTCTCGGCATGCTGGCTCTGCTGGCGAATCTTCCCGAACACCCGGAGAGCGTTCCGATCAACATGTGGAACGAGGTCAAGGGCGTGCCGGTCAACGACACCGCCGAGCGTCCCGATCCGATCGCGCTGGTGCGCATGATCGCAGTCGCGCGCATCATGATGCCGCGCAGCGTCGTTCGCCTGTCGGCCGGCCGTCAGTACATGACCGACGAATTGCAGGCGCTGTGCTTCGTCGCCGGCGCGAATTCGATCTTCATCGGCGATGTGCTGCTGACCACGAAGAACCCGCAGACCGTGCGCGACGCCGATCTGCTCGATCGCCTAGGCATCAAGTCGAAGCTCGACGACGCCAAGCCGCACAACCATACGCATGTGGACGCGAAGCCAGCCGCGGCCACGGTGTCCGGCGCGGCCGCGTCCTGACCCTGTTTGAAACGCCAAAGCATGGCTGCCTGCATGGCAACCATGCCGGCACGCCTCGTAAAACGTGAGTTTTGGCTGGTCAGGACACTAGCGCAGCACCGATTGCCGCGTTAAGCCGGACCTGAAAAACACGATTGCGAGACGATGCACACCAGGACCGCCACCTTGCCCGCAGCCGCCGATGGCCTGCGCTACCCCTTCGAAACCCCGCCGAAACCCGACGAGGCAATCGAGGTTGCGCCCGGTTTGATGTGGGTCCGGCTGACTCTGCCGTTCCGTCTCAACCATGTGAACATCTATCTGCTCGCTGACGGCGACGGCTGGGCAATGGTCGACACCGGCATCGGCAACGAAGCCACCATCGCCGCATGGACGGCGCTGTTCGAAGGTCCACTCAAGGGCTTCAAGATCACCAAGCTGATCGTCACCCACGCGCATCCCGATCACGTCGGTCTCGCGGGGTGGATCGTCGAGCGTTTCAATTGTCCGCTCCACATGTCGCAGGTCGAATACCTGCAAGCCGCGTATCATCAGCATCGCGGTTCGCCGGAGCGCAAATTGGCGCAGCGGCTGTTCTTCCGGCGCCACGGTATGAACGAAGAGATCACCGAAGCGCTGCTGGGGCGGGGCATGGACTACCTCGCGCGGGTGTCGATACTTCCGGCCTCCTACAGCCGCCTGTCGAAGAACGACGAGATCACGATCGGGGCGCGAAAGTTCAGGGTCATCACCGGCGGCGGTCATGCGCTCGATCAGGTGATGCTGTATTGCGCGGCCGACAACATCTTCCTGTCGGCGGATCAGGTGCTGAGCAAGATTTCGCCGAATGTCAGCGTGTGGGCCGTCGAGCCCGATGCGAATTCGCTCGGCGAGTATCTCACATCGCTTGCAGAACTCACCGGCCTGCTGCCGGACGATGTGCTGGTGCTGCCGGGACATGGCGTGCCGTTTTACGGCGTGAAGACCCGCATCAAGCAGCTGGCCGATCATCACGAAGAGCGCTGCCAGTTGATCGCCGACGCATGCCGCACATCGCCGAAGACCTCGGCTGAACTCGTGCCGGTGGTGTTTCACAAGCATGTGCTCGACGCCCATCAGACCGGCTTTGCCGCCGGCGAACTGATCGCGCATGTCAATCACATGCTCGCCCACGGCCGGCTGAAATCCAGTGTCGGCGCGGACGGCGTGCTGCGCTTCACCGCGGCCTGATCTCGGTACCGCACGCTGACTGGCGGGATTGATCTCGATCAACTCCGCGCCAGCCGCATGGAAGAACCGCAAAAACAGCCTCGACACTAAACCTGGAAAAGCTCTAAAAAGATCCTGCGCGCGACAGAAGACCCCTCGGTAAATCCCTGGGCCGGCTGCCGTAATCCGGGTCCCCATCCAGGGTTTTTGTGATGGATTACAACAAGTTCTTCGACGATGCCCTCGGCCGCCTCCATAACGAGCGGCGTTACCGCGTTTTCGCGGATCTGGAACGCATCGCCGGCCGTTACCCGCACGCGGTATGGCACTCGCCCAAGGGCCAGCGCAACGTCGTGATGTGGTGCTCGAATGACTATCTCGGCATGGGTCAGCATCCCAAGGTGGTGGGCGCGATGGTCGAGACCGCCACCCGCACCGGGACCGGCGCAGGCGGCACCCGCAACATCGCCGGCAACAACCATTCGCTGATCCAGCTTGAGCAAGAGCTCGCCGATCTGCATGGCAAGGAAGCGGCGCTGGTCTTCACCTCGGGCTACGTTTCCAACCAGACCGGCATCGCAACGCTCGCGAAGCTGATTCCGAATTGCCTGATCCTCTCGGACGCGCTGAACCATAATTCGATGATCGAGGGCATTCGCCAGTCGGGCACCGAATACCTCGTGTTCCGCCATAACGATGTTGCGCATCTCGAAGAGTTGCTGCGCGCCCATCCAGGCCGGCCGACGCTGATCGTGTGCGAAAGCCTTTACTCGATGGACGGCGACGTCGCGCCGCTGGCGAAGATCTGCGATCTCGCCGAGCGCTATGGCGCGATGACCTATGTCGACGAGGTTCATGCGGTCGGCATGTATGGTCCGCGCGGCGGCGGTATCGCCGAGCGCGATGGCGTGATGCACCGGATCGATATTCTCGAAGGCACGCTGGCCAAGGCGTTCGGCTGCCTCGGCGGTTACATCGCCGGCAGCGCCAAGGTGGTCGATGCGGTCCGCTCCTATGCGCCGGGCTTCATTTTCACCACCGCGCTTCCACCCGCGATCTGCGCGGCCGCGACCGCCGCGATCAGGCACCTGAAATCATCGAGCTGGGAGCGTGAGCGCCATCAGGACCGCGCTGCGCGGGTGAAAGCCATTCTCACCGCGGCCGGTCTGCCGGTGATGTCGAGCGACACCCACATCGTGCCGCTGTTCGTGGGCGATCCGGAACGCTGCAAGAAGGCCTGCGATCTCCTGCTCGAAGAGCACGGCATCTACATTCAGCCGATCAACTATCCCACAGTGCCCAAGGGCACGGAGCGTCTTCGCATCACGCCGTCGCCGTATCACGATGATGCCCTGATCGATGGACTCGCCGAGGCGCTGGTTCAGGTCTGGGAGCAACTCGAACTGCCGCTGTACGCCAAGCCCATGGCAGCGGAATAACTCAGCTGCTGAATCAAACGGCTCTGACGAATTGCCGTGCCATTGCCGGTGCCGGTGCATTCGATAATACGATCCGCATCAGGTCGGCGGCATTGCGTGCACCCAGCTTGTCCATGATGCGCGCGCGGTGAACCTCGATGGTGCGCGGGCTGATGCCGAGCCGCCGTCCCGCCTCCTTGTTCGATGCGCCGTGGGCGACCTGCCCCAGCACATCCCGCTCGCGCCGGGTGAGAAGCTCGATCCCCGGAAAATCGGCAAGACCGTCGATGTGCCCGGTGGCCGACCGGCGATAAAACAGAGCGGCCTCGCGCACGCGCTCGATCATGGCGCCGGCGGAAAACGGCTTCTCAAGAAAATCCAGCGCACCGAGCTTCATGGCTTCCACGGCCATCGCGACATCGGATTGGCCGGAGATCACAAAGACCGGCGGCGCAAAATGGATGTCGGAAAGCTGCCTCAGCACCGCGAGACCGGAGCGGCCGGGAAGCTGAAGATCGAGGATGACGCAACACGGCGTGGACGATTGGAGCCATCCAAGAAATGACTCCCCGTCTGCAAAAGCCTCCGGGGCGAAGCCCTCGATTTTCAGCAACAACGATAGCGCGTCGCGGACTGAAGTGTCGTCGTCAACGATGGCGATTGGAGCATCCCAAATAGGTAGCATCTGGCCCATGATCCGCCCCTGAGTGCGTTATATTGGTAATACAACCATTACGTGTAGTACCTGATTCGACCACTCGCGCCAATACTTTGTTCGTTCAGCGGACAGCATCTCACTCCGGGTGCGTGCGACAGCGGACCGGGTTAAGGTCGTACCGGGCGTTGGCCAAGGCTCGGTCCCGAAAAGCGGGAACCGGTTTTCGGAGAGGATCGTGCCCTGACGACAGGGATCAACTCGATGCTGCATGACTGGGGCGTGATCGCAGCCGCTTTCGGCTACATCGGCCTGCTGTTCGTCGTCGCGAGCTACGGCGAGCGGCTGACGCAGGTTCAGCGCGGCCGCCTCGGCACGATCATCTATCCGCTGTCGCTGGCGATCTACTGCACGTCCTGGACATTCTTCGGCTCGGTGGGACTCGCGACCCGCACCAGCGTCGAATTTCTCGCAATCTATGTCGGCCCGATCCTGATGATCGCGTTCTGCACGCCGCTCCTGATGCGCGTCATCCAGTTGGCGAAGTCGCAGAACATCACGTCGATCGCGGACTTCATCGCCGCGCGCTACGGCAAGAGCCAGGCTGTGGCCGCCACCGCCGCCGGCATCGCCATCATCGGCTCGGTTCCCTATATCGCGCTGCAATTGAAGGCCGTCGCGTCGTCACTGGAAACGATCCTCAATCAGGATCAGGACGTTTCCAGCATTCCCTATATCGGCGACATCGCCTTCATCGTCACGGTTACGCTCGCCGCTTTCGCCGTGCTGTTCGGCACGCGTCAGACCGACGCCACCGAACACCAGCACGGCCTGATGCTGGCGGTTGCGACAGAATCGCTGGTCAAGCTGGTGGCCTTCATCGCAGCCGGCGTGTTCGTGACCTTCGTCATGTTCGGGCCGGCCGATCTGTGGGAGCGCGCCATGAAGACGCCGGAGGCGGTGCGTGCCATCGAGACCGCGCCGTCGATCGGCAACTTCGCCGCCATGACGTTGCTGTCGTTTCTGGCAATCATGCTGCTGCCGCGGCAATTTCACGTCAGCGTCGTCGAGAACTCCACCGAGGCCGAGGTTCGCCGCGCACGCTGGCTGTTTCCGCTCTATCTGATCGCCATCAACCTGTTCGTGATCCCGATCGCCATTGCCGGCCTTGTCACCTTTCCGTTCGGCGCATCGGACAGCGACATGTACGTGCTGGCCCTGCCGATTCAGGCAGGCGTCACATGGCTCAGCGTGATCGTGTTTATCGGCGGCCTGTCCGCGGCCACCGCGATGGTGATCGTGGAATGCGTGGCGCTCGCGATCATGGTGTCGAACGACATCGTGGTGCCGCTGGTTTTGAAACGGCGGCCTGCCGCGCAGGCGGGGAAGGCGAACTTCGGCGGCTTTCTGCTCAAGGTGCGCCGCGTCGCGATCTTCGCCATCATGGCGATGGCGTATCTCTACTACCACGCGCTCGGCAACGCGCAGCTCGCCGCCATCGGCCTGCTCTCGTTCGCAGCCGTCGCCCAGCTGGCGCCGGCGTTTTTCGGCGGACTGTTCTGGCGCCGCGCCACAGCGCGCGGCGCGATGGGCGGCATGATGATCGGCTTTGCGGTGTGGGCCTATACGCTTTTCCTGCCGAGCTTCGCCGACGTCGATCCGCGCGGCGTGATCTGGCTGAATGAAGGCCTGTTCGGCATCGCGGCGCTGCGTCCCCGCGCGTTGCTCGGCACCGAGATGGCCCCGCTGATCCATGGCGTGTTCTGGAGCCTGTCGCTCAACCTTCTGACCTATATCGTGCTGTCGCTGCTGCGTCAGCCGACATCGATCGAACGGGTGCAGGCCGATCTGTTCGTGCCGAACGAACTGGCGCCAATCGCGCCGAATTTCAGGCGCTGGCGCACGACGGTGACGGTGCAGGATCTGCTCACCACGGTCGCCCAGTATCTCGGCCCGGAACGCGCGCAGCAGTCGTTCGAAACCTTCGCCGTCAGCCACCACGTCAACATCGATCGTGCGGCGCCTGCGGATTTCCGCCTGCTGCGCCATGCCGAACATCTGATCGCGTCATCGATCGGCGCGGCGTCGTCGCGGCTTGTGCTGTCACTCCTGCTGCGCAAGCGCGCAGTGTCCGCCAAGGCCGCGCTGAAACTGCTCGACGACGCGCACACCGCCCTGCATTTCAATCGCGAGATGTTGCAGACCGCGCTCAACCACGTCCGCCAGGGCATCGCGGTGTTCAATCCGGAATTGCAGCTCATCACGTCGAACCAGCAGTTCGGCGAGATTCTCGACCTGCCTGCGCAGTATTCTCAAATCGGCATTCCGCTGGCCGAGATTCTGGAATTCATCGGCAGCAACGGACAGGACGCAAATGCCGATCCCGCCATGCTGCAACGACGGCTCGCCGCCTACACCACCGAGGGCGAGCCCTATCTGGAGCGGCTGACCGATCGCAACATGGTTGTGGAGGTTCGCGCCAACCGGATGCCGGGCGGCGCGCTGGTGATCACCTTCTCCGACATCACGCCGAGCTTTGAAGCAGCGGAAGCGCTGGAGCGCGCCAACGCGACGCTGGAAAAACGCGTCCGCGAACGCACCGAGGAACTGACACGGCTCAACAGCGAACTGGCGCGGGCCAAGAGCACCGCCGAGGAAGCCAATATTTCCAAGACGCGCTTCCTTGCCGCGGCCAGCCACGACATTCTCCAGCCGCTCAATGCGGCGCGACTGTATGTCACCAGCCTTGTCGAACGGCAGGACGGCGGCGAGGACGCCCGCCTTGTCGGCAACATCGACGACTCGCTGGAAGCTATCGAGGAAATTTTGGGTGCGCTGCTCGACATCTCGCGGCTCGACTCCGGCGCCATGACGCCGTCGATCTCCAGCTTCCGCATGAGCGATCTGATGCGATCGCTGGAAGTGGAGTTCACACCGATCGCGAAGGCACGAAAGCTGAAGCTTACTTTCATGCCCTGCTCGCTGGCGGTTTCCTCCGACCGCGTGCTGCTGCGGCGGCTGCTGCAAAACCTGATCTCGAACGCCATCAAGTACACGCCCAAGGGCCGGGTTCTGGTCGGATGCCGCCGGCGGGGCAAATCGCTCGAGATCGGAATCTACGATACCGGCCTCGGGATTCCGGTTCAGAAGCGCGCCGAGATCTTCAAGGAGTTTCACCGCCTCGATCAGGGCGCCCGGATCGCGCGCGGATTGGGGCTCGGCCTGTCGATTGTCGAGCGGCTGGCGCGGGTTCTGAATCACCGGATCGTGGTGGACTCGAACCGCAGTGGCGGGTCGCGGTTCTCCGTCACGATGCCGATTGCGAAGACCGCCACCCATACGGCGACCATGTCCGGCACCAGTATCTCGTCCAAGGCGCCGATGAGCGGCACCCTCATCGTTTGTATCGAGAACGACCGCGCCATCCTCGACGGCATGAAAACGCTGCTGACCGGCTGGGACGCCAAGGTAATCGCTGCTGTCGATCCGGTGACCGCAGCGGAGGCCATTGCCGCGACCAATGAGCGCGTGACCGGATTGCTGGTCGATTATCATCTCGACCGCGGCAACGGCATCGCGGCGATCCGCGACATCCGCCAGCGATTCGGCGATGGAATTCCAGCCATTCTGATTACCGCGGACCGCAGCCCGCATGTGCGCGACGCCGCGCGCGAGGATGGAATCGTCGTGCTCAACAAGCCGGTCAAGCCGGCGGCGCTTCGCGCGCTGCTCGCGCAATGGCGCGCACAGCAGATGGTCGCTGCCGAATAAACCGGCTCACGCCCGCACGAGATCGCCGAGCGCGAGGCCGGTTGCGGCTTCAAGGTCCCGGATCGCCTGCGGAGCGTCGATCACCTTGATGGTGGTCATGCCCATTTCCCGCGCCGGCTTCAGGTTGACGCCGAGATCGTCGAGATAGACGCACTTCTTCGGATCGACGTCCAGCGCCGCGACCATCATTTGATAGATACGCGGATCGGGTTTGCGCAGGCCGATCTTCGCCGACTCGATGACATGATCGAACAGCGCCATGGTTTCCGCGACATAGAGCGCACGGCCGCCCGAGCTGCCCATGGCGTTCGCGGGAAGATTGTTGGTGATGCAGCCGGTCTTGAAATGCTGCTTCACCCGGCGGAGCGCCTCGACCATTTCCGGACGCGGATCGCCCGACAGCAGCGGCACGACATCGCGTCCCCGCACCTCGGCGCCGAGCGCGAGCGATTCGGCGGCAAACAGTTCATCGAAGGTTGCAAGATCCACCTCGGCGCGCTCGAACTTCGCCCACGCATTCTCGAAGTGGTTCGCGGCGTTTGTCCGCCGGATAATATCGACGGGAAGCCCGCGCTCCTTTTCATACCGCGCAAAAGCCTCGAACGGCGACGTGGTCAGCACCCCGCCAAAATCCCAAATCACTGCTTCAATCATGATCCACCGCTTTTGCCGGAGTCGTTTCGCGCGCGGGCACCTGCGGCACTATTTCGCCGGGTCGGCCTGTTTCCACTCTCCGCCCGCGATTTTGGCGGCGGCGATCACGGCCTGGGTCCGGCTTTCGACGCCGAGCTTTTGCAGAATGGCGGACACATGCGCCTTGATGGTGGCTTCCGACACCCCAAGCTCGTAGGCGATCTGCTTGTTGAGCAGGCCTTCCGACAGCATCATCAGCACCCGCACCTGCTGCGGCGTCAGCGTCACCAGCCGGTCGCGCAATTTGGTCATGTCAGGATCAGCCGCGGCGGAGAGATCGACATCAGCCGGAATCCAGACGTCGCCGTTCATCACCTTGCCGATCGCCTCGCGCAAGGTCTCAACGCCAAAGCGCTTGGGTATGAAGCCGGACGCGCCGAATTCCATCGACCGGCGGATGGTACTGGCGTCGTCGCTGGCCGACACAATGACGACCGGGATCGCCGGGAATTGCGCGCGCAGATAAATCAGCCCGGAGAAACCGCTGATTCCCGGCATCGACAGATCGAGCAGGATCAGATCGACGTCGGATTCGCGATCCAGCAGCGCCGTTAACTCCTCAAACGACCCCGCCTCATCGACCCGCGCCGACGCGACGACGGTCGCGACGGCTTGTCGCAGGGCGTCGCGAAAGAGCGGATGATCGTCGGCGACAACGAGATGTGTGCTGGTAACGATGGTCATTTATCCCGCATGCAATAGCTGATTAAGCCCGACAACGATATTGGATTCCGAGTGTTTACCGTGCCGTTCAGTCATGCAACCCGGGAACAAAAACAACAAGCTCACGGTCTCCGATCGCAACGATTGTGCACTGCACGGTGTCCCCTCCCGCCAATTTGGCTGGCCGAAAGTCTTATAGGGCTGAGTTTCACGCCGATGTTACCTTGATTGCGAACTTCTCGCACTTTTTCAGCCGGCGAAAGAGCGGCGCGCAGAAGCGAATTTTTCAGCAACACGTTTGGGGAGCTTTGAAATGGCCACAATGACTACGACCTCGCCACGAGCGGGCGGCATGACGAAGGACGAACGTTTCGTCATCTTCGCATCGTCGCTCGGCACCGTCTTCGAGTGGTACGACTTCTATCTTTACGGATCGCTCGCCGCGATCATCGGTGCGCAGTTCTTCAGCGCCTATCCGCCGGCGACCCGTGACATCTTCGCACTGCTGGCTTTCGCCGCCGGCTTCCTGGTGCGCCCGTTCGGCGCCATCGTGTTCGGCCGCATCGGCGATCTCGTCGGCCGCAAGTACACCTTCCTCGTCACGATCCTCATCATGGGTCTGTCGACCTTCATCGTCGGCCTGCTCCCGAACGCTGCCACCATCGGCATCGCGGCTCCGATCATCCTGATCATTCTGCGCCTGCTGCAGGGCCTCGCGCTCGGCGGCGAGTACGGCGGTGCTGCGACTTACGTCGCGGAGCATTCGCCTCCCGGCAAGCGCGGCTACTACACCTCGTTCATTCAGACGACCGCGACACTCGGCCTGTTCCTGTCGTTGCTGGTCATTCTCTTCACCCGCACCATTCTCGGTGAAGCCGAATTCGCGGCATGGGGCTGGCGCATTCCGTTCCTGCTCTCGGTCGTTCTGCTCGGGGTCTCCGTCATCATCCGGCTCAAGCTGAATGAATCGCCAGTGTTCCAGAAGATGAAGGATGAAGGCAAGGGCTCGAAAGCACCTTTGACCGAAGCCTTCGGCAACTGGAGCAACGCCAAGCTCGTGCTGATCGCGCTGCTCGGCGGCGTGATGGGCCAGGGCGTGGTTTGGTACACGGGCCAGTTCTACGCACTGTTCTTCCTGCAATCGATCCTGAAGGTCGACGGCTACACCGCGAACCTCCTGATCGCGTGGTCGCTGCTGCTGGGTACCGGCTTCTTCATCGTGTTCGGCGCACTGTCGGACAAGATCGGCCGCAAGCCCATCATCCTCGCAGGCTGCCTGATCGCGGCGCTGACCTTCTTCCCGATCTTCCGCATGATCTCCAGCAACGCCAACCCGGCGCTGGAAAAGGCCATCGAGACGGTGAAGGTCTCGGTCGTTGCCGATCCGAAGGCCTGCGGCGACTTGTTCAACCCGGTCGGCACCCGCGTGTTCACAGCGCCTTGCGACCTTGCCCGTGACTTCCTGGCGAAGTCCTCGGTCAAGTATGACACCGTCGCCGGCGCACCTGGCTCGCCTGTGCTGATCAAGATCAACGGAACCGACGTGCCTTACACCACGCCGGCAGCATCGAACGCTGGCGCGACCGCTGCCCTCCAGGCAGCCGGTTATCCGAAGCCCGGCGCTGCCAATACGACGATCGTGAAGATGTCGAACCCGTTCGATATCTTCAAACCGCAGGTGGCCGCGATCATCGGACTGCTGTTCGTCCTCGTGATCTACGTCACCATGGTGTACGGCCCGATCGCCGCGATGCTGGTCGAACTGTTCCCGACCAAGATCCGCTACACCTCGATGTCGCTGCCCTACCATATCGGCAACGGCTGGTTCGGCGGTCTGTTGCCCGCGACGTCTTTCGCGATCGTGGCATCGACCGGCGATATCTACGCAGGTCTCTGGTATCCGGTGATCTTCGCCTTGATCACCGTGGTGATCGGCTTCTTCTTCCTGCCGGAAACCAAGGACGTCGATATCAGCAAGTAACGATTGAAGGTCAGGCGGCTCGCTCCGCCTGACCTTTCAAACACAACGGCCGCGGAGCAATCCGCGGCCTTTTTTTTGCGACATTGGATTTCAGGATTCTGGAATTTCAGATTTTCTCTGACAGTTTCTTCTGCATGCGGTTCGCCATATCGATCAACCGCTCCCAGACCCGCTCTATCAGCGCCATCAGCTTTTCGTGCTCGGGCGGCAATTGCAGTTCGATCTTTCCGTCGGGCGACGCCTTGCCGTCTGGCGCAGCCTGTGCGCTCTTCTTCGAATCTTCCTTGGCCAGCGGCGCGTCGGTCTTCCCGGTGACCGTGTCGCGCTGCGCCAGTTGGTCGCGCAGCTTCTTGTTGTCGGCCTGAAGGCGGCCGATCTCGGTATCGAGCGCGGCACGCTCGTCCGGCACCAGCCGGCAGGTCCAGCCGCTCTTGTTGGTGCAAATCGACACCACACCGTTGCGGGTATCGAGCCGCAGGAATCCGTCTGTCACGGGCGACAGCGTGAACCGTCCGTTCTCGGTCTCGGGCGCGGCTTGGGCGCGCGCCTCGGGAGCAAGCATCACCGTCACCGCCAATGCCATTACGGCAAACCTGACATCTGGACGCATGGGCTCCCTCATCGCGACACACCCGCCGTCTGTCGTTTCGTCTCAGACGTCTGAAGTGTAGGCCTTGCGGCCAGATTTCAACGCATCGGCCAGCAATTCGATCCGGTCCTGGCCCCAGAAAACCTCGCCATCGAGCACCCAGCAGGGCGATCCAAACACGCCCGCCGCAATCGCATCCTGACGGTTCTGCTCATAGGCCGCACTGATCTCGTCGGAGGCCGCCTGCGCGACAAGCTTCTCGCCCGGCAACCCCGATTCATCGGCCAGCTTCGTCACGGTCGCGGGGTCCGCAAGATTGAGTTCCTGCTCCCAGAGGCCCGCGAAGGCGCGGCGCATAAACGGCTCGGGGTTTAGGCCGGCAACCGTGGCAGCCACAGCGACACCATCGGCCAGCCGCGGATCGCCCGGAAAAAACTGCGGCTTGAGGTTGAACTTGAGGCCGCGCTTGTCGCGCCAGCGCTGCAATTCCATCATGCGATAGCGCTGGCGCGCCGGATGACGCTTCGCCAGCGGCAAGCCTCCCGTTTCGGAAAACACGTTGATCAGCAGAACCGGCTTGTAGTCGACCTTCAACTGGTGCGCGGCCGCGAGGTCCTGAAACAGCGCATGCCCGATGTAAGCCCATGGCGACTGGATGGAAAAATAGTAGTCAATCTGGCGCGCCATCGGCCCTCCCGGCTGCATGATTTCGGCAAGCTCCGGTCATATCACAACAAGTAAAACCATGCCGACAAACACACGATTGCGCATTTCATTTATCGCAGTGCGGCGAGTGCGCGCAGCGATCTGATTTTTTCTCCGATTTCATAAGTTATTTCAAAGCGATACATGTCAATCAGGCAATCTTGACTTGACCGTATGCCGTCAGTATGGTCCGCGCGGTTTCCGTGGGTGGCGGGGCGTTTTTCTCTGAAATCGCGCGACGGGGCATGGGGTGTCGACAGCAATGGCGAACGGCACGCACAGCAACGGTCGCGGCGAAGGGGAACGAAACAAACCGCCTGCCGACGAAGCTGCGCTCTCCGCAAGGCTCGACCGTCTGAAACATCGGCTTTCCGAAGTCCGGAATAACCGCAAAAACCAGACAGATCAGTCAGGAAGTGGGGCAGCCTCCGCCAACGCGTCCGCGATGGCACGGGGTTTTCGCCTCTCCTCCGAATTGATTGCAGGCGTCCTTGTCGGAGCGGTCATCGGCTGGGGCATCGATCGTCTTTTTTCGACGTCCCCCTGGGGTCTGATCGTGTTTTTTCTGCTTGGCTTCACCGCCGGCGTGATCAACGTGATGCGGGCAGCCGGCGTCGCAAACAGCGATGCGTCGGATCGCTCCTGACAGGATCCACCGGGATCGCTCTTGGAATTTCAAGCCAGCTTGCTGGCGGGTATGACTGTCCGGCACGCCGGCAAAGATGAAAGACGAACGTGGATGGCCGATCCAATCCATCAATTTGAGATCCACAAGATCTTCACCCTGGGCCACATCGGTGGTCAGGAGATCGCTTTCACCAATTCGTCCGCCTACATGTTCGGCGCGGTCGCAGTCGTTTCGCTACTGATGATCGGCGGCAGCGCCGCGCGCGCCCTCGTTCCGGGCCGCTTCCAGTCCGTTGCCGAACTATCCTACGAATTCGTCGGCAACACTCTGAGAGAGAGTGTCGGCGACGAAGGCATGAAGTTCTTCCCGTTCGTGTTCTCGCTGTTCATGTTCATCCTGACTGCGAACATGATCGGCATCATTCCTTACACCTTCACCGTCACCAGCCATCTCATCGTGACCGTGGCGCTGGCGCTGATGGTGTTCCTGACCGTGCTGCTCTACGGGCTGTACAAGAACGGCTTGAAGTTCTTCAAGCTGTTCGTCCCGTCAGGCATTCCGCTTTATATCCTGCCGCTCATCATGGTGATCGAGGTGATCTCGTTCCTGTCGCGGCCGGTGTCCCACTCCGTGCGTCTGTTCGCGAACATGCTGGCAGGTCACATCACCCTCAAGGTGTTTGCGGGATTCGTAACGTCGCTGAGCGCGCTCGGCGCTGTGGGCATCTTCGGTTCGATATTGCCGCTGGCGATGACGACCGCGCTCACCGGCCTCGAAATTCTCGTGGCTTTCCTGCAGGCCTACGTCTTCACCATCCTGACCTGCATCTACCTCAACGACGCACTTCATCCCGGACACTGAATTCAGACACTGGCCGGATTTCACTTATCCACTGACACCAACATCCCAAGAAGGAGTTTCACTATGGATCCAGTTGCAGCAAAGTACATCGGCGCCGGCATCGCTTGTCTCGGCATGGGCGGCGCAGGCATCGGCGTCGGCATGATCTTCAGCCAGTTCCTGAACGGCGCGCTCCGCAACCCGTCGGCTTCGCAGGGCCAGTTCGCTAACCTGATCTTCGGCTTCGCCGTGACGGAAGCGCTCGGCATCTTCTCGCTGCTGATCGCGCTGCTGCTGCTGTTCGCCGTCTAAGTCAGACCGGATGATGCGTTTGCCGCGGACTCGCTCGAGCCGCGGCTGACGCCAACAGGAGACGCTCATGGCGACGGGTCAGGGCACTGCAAAGGGCACGACCGCCCACACCGAAGCAGACGGTCATGGCAAGGCGGGCTTTCCGCCTTTCCAGAAGGAGACGTTTGCCTCGCAGCTGGTGTCGTTCGCGATCGCCTTTGCGCTGCTTTACTTCATCGTGTCGAAGTTCGCGCTTCCGCGCGTCGGCGGCATCATCGCAAACCGCGAAGGCGTGATCGAAAACGATCTCGCCGAGGCGCAGAAGCTGAAAGACGAGTCCGATCAGGCTCTGAAGGCTTATGAAACCGAACTCGCCGACGCGCGGGCGCGGGCTCAGGCCATCGGATCCGAGACTCGCGACAAGCTGAACGCGCAAGCCGAAAGCGACCGCAAGGCGCTTGAAGCAGCCCTCGCGGCCAAGCTGGCCGATGCCGAAAAGACCATTGCCTCAACGCGCGCAACCGCGATGGGCAACGTCCGCTCGATCGCATCGGATGCGGCGACAGCCATTGTTCAGCGTCTCACCGGCGTTGCGCCCGACAGCAAGACTGTCGACAGCGCCGTCGATGCGTCCTTGAAGGGATAACGACGATGTTCCAAGCAGAATTCTGGGTCGCCGTCGCCTTCGTCATCCTGATGGGTGTGTTCGGCTATTTCGGCGTTCACCGCACTATCCTGCAGGCGCTCGATCGTCGCCGCGACCGTATCCAGAAAGAACTCGACGACGCCCGCCGCCTCAAGGAAGAGGCCGTGAAGCTGGTCGCCGAGTATCGTGCCCGCCGCGCCAGCGCCGAGCGTGAAGCGCAGGACATCGTCGCCAGCGCCAAGGCCGATGCCGAGCGCATCGCGGCCGAAGCCAAGGCGAAGATGGAAGATTTCGTCGCCCGCCGCACCAAGACTGCGGAAAACAAGATCGCCCAGGCCGAAAGCCAGGCCATCGCGGATGTCCGCGCAGCCGCTGCCGAAGCCGCCGTGTCCGCCGCATCCTCGATCATGACGCAGTCGGTCAAGGGTCAGGTCGCCGGCGACCTGATCGCCAAGGGCATCCAGGACGTTCGCAGCAAGCTGAACTGACGCTTCACATTCTCTGACAAAAAAGCCGGCCTCGTTGATGCGAGGCCGGTTTTTTTGATCGAAACCCGCGCGCGCTATTTCTTGCGTTTGCGCGCCGCAGGCTCTGGCTTCAGCGCAGCCGGATCAAAGCCGACATAGAAAATATACTTGTCGTTCGCAGCTTCCGTCGGCGCAGGATAGGTGACGTCCTCGGCGACAATGCTGAACTCGGTGTTGTCGCCCTCGAGCGCAACCGCGGTGCGGAACGCCTTGGTGACGATCACCTTCTCCGGTGCGCCCTCCTGCACGACGGCGACGCGCATCGGCACATCGACGGTCGGCGGCGCGCCCGCAGGACCGGTGATAATCCGGCCGATCACGCCGATCCGCGCGGTGACCTGCCCGCCCTGCAAATTACAGTCGCGCGCGGTGCGTGTGATCGTGCCCTGGTAGCGCAGATCGCTGCCCGAGGCTGGCTTGCCGGGCAGCCCGACCGAGAGCGTCGACGCTCCGAAGCGGATCGCGACGCTTGGACAGGTCAGTTCGCTGTTCTGGGTCGAATGCGTGGATGGGGTGGATGACGTGCTGGCTTCCTGCGTGTTGGACCCGAACAACTGGTTGAACCTGCTGCCGATCGACGAGCCGGTGGACGAACTGCCGGACGAGCCGCCGAACATGCTGCCGCCGCCGCAACCCGACAGCGCGGCCCCTGCCGCCACAGCCAGCGCAGCCACTGCCGCGCGCTTCAAACGCCTGCCATCAGCCATCATTGCTTCCAGTCGGCCCCAAGGATTGTAGGAAAAAGGAAAGGATCAGGCGGACTTATAGCAGGCCAAAGACGGCGAACCAAAGGCGCAACACCACGCTCAGGCAGGGCTGGTTAACCGCGGAAGTCCTCATCCAGCAGGCCATACAGGTAATGGTCCTGCCAGACGCCGTTGATGCACAGATAGCGCCGCGCCAGGCCCTCGCGGGCGAAGCCGCACTTCTCCAGCACCCGGATCGAGGACTGGTTGGTGGGGATGCAGGCGGCCTCGATGCGGTGCAGATTAAGCTCGCCGAACAGGGTCGGCAGCAACACCCGCAAAGCCGCGGTCATGTAACCCTTGCCGGCATACGGCTGGCCCACCCAGTAGCCAAGCGTGCCCGCCTGCACGATCCCGCGCCGCACATTGGCGAGGGTCACGCCGCCCACCAGCACGCCGTCGTGCTCGCGAAACACCAGGAACGGATAGGCCCTGTCCTCGGCAATATCTTCGGTATAGCGGCGCAGGCGGCGGCGGAATCCCGAACGCGTCAGGTCGTCGGACGGCCAGATCGGTTCCCACGGCGTCAGGAACAGCCGGCTCATTTCGCGCAATTCGCTCCACTGCACGTAATCCGGCATCTGCGGGGCGCGCAGCAGCAGCCCGTGTCCGCGCGGGGCGAGCGCCGGAGCCGTTGTCGTGGGCAAGCGAAACAGGGCCATCCCGAAACCCCTCCCGTAACCGGATGCACACACGCATCCACATACCTTTTCTAGCACAGTTTTCCGGCCCGTCCGCCCCGGTCGCGATCCTATGACGGCCTCGAAAACACATAGGCAAGGCCGGTCAGCATCAACCCCGAGACGGCGAGGGTGAGCGGCAGGCCGGGATTGGCGGCAAACCAGAACAGGGTGCAGCCCACGATCATTCCGGCAAGCGCCGCCATCTTCGCCTTGCGCGGAATGGCGCCGCGCGAACGCCACGCGCGCAAGGTTGGCCCGAAACGCTCGTGCTCCAGAAGCCAGGCCTCGAACCGGGGCGAGGACCGCGCGAAACATGCGGCTGCCACGATCAGGAAAGGCGTTGTCGGCAGCACCGGCAAAAAAGCGCCGATCACGCCAAGCGCAACGAAGACGAATCCAAGACCGAGGAAGAGAACGCGCACAAGACGAGTGAAGCGCGGAGCCCTTACAGGATCGCTGCTCACCTCGTCACATGCGGGATCTTGCGTCAGTGCAGCAGCGCCTTGGCCTTCGGCCGCGCCAGGCCCTCGGCCAGACTGACCGCAGTGTCGAGGCCGCGGCCCCCACCCAGCGCCACCACTGCCGGACGGCTGCGGCTCAGCAATCCGCGCGCGGCATCGCGGGTGGTTTCGACGGTGACCGCATCGATGCGCGCCACCAGTTCATCCACCGTCAGCGGCCGTCCATAGGCCAGCATATGCCGCGCCATCTGTTCGGCGCGGGCGCTGCAGCTTTCCATCCCCATCAAAAGGCCGGCCTTCATCTGCGCCTTGGAGCGCGCGATTTCCTTTTCGGTCAAGGTCTCGACCGCGTTGTTCATCTCATCAACGATGACTTCCACCATCTCGGGCGCATCGGCGGGATCGGTGCCGGTATAGAGCCCGAAAAATCCGGTGTCGGAATAGGCTGCGTGGAAAGTGTAGATCGAATAGCAAAGCCCGCGCTTCTCGCGAACTTCCTGGAACAGCCGCGACGACATGCCGCCGCCGAGAATATTGGTGAACACCTGCAAGCTGAACAGCGACAGATCCGACTGCGGCAGCCCTTCAAGCGCCAGCGTCAGATGCGCCTGCTCGAGATCGCGGTGAATGACGCGCGAGCCGCCCTTGCCGAACATCGCAGGCGACGGCTTCGGCGCCGGCGTAGCCTCGAAACTCGCGAAGCGCTGTTCGACTTCGGCGACGACGCTCTTGTGATCGACTGCTCCGGCGGCAGCGACCACCATGTCGGGACCGTGATAGTGCGTCGACAGATAGTTTTGCAGATTGTCGCGGCTGAAGCCGGCAAGGGTCTGCGGCGTGCCGAGCAGTGAGCGGCCCATGGGCTGATCCGGATAGCTCAACTCGCTGAGGTGCTCGAAGACCAAGTCGTCCGGCGTGTCCTGCGCGGCGCCGATTTCCTGTTCGATCACGCTCTTCTCGCGCTCCAGTTCCTCGGCATCGAACGACGGATTGGCAAGAATGTCCGACAGCACGTCGAGCGCCAGCGGCACATCGGCTTTCAGCACCCGCGCATAATACGCGGTCGTCTCGTTGCTGGTCGCGGCATTGAGATCGCCGCCGACCGCTTCGATTTCCTCGGCGATCTGCTGCGACGTCCGCCGCGTCGTGCCCTTGAAAGCCATATGCTCGAGCAGATGCGACATGCCGTGTTCGTCGGGCTTTTCGTCGCGGCCGCCGACACCGGTCCACACGCCGAGCGCCGCGGTTTCGAGATGCGCCATGGTGTCGGTGACCACGGTCAAACCCGAAGACAGCTTTGTGATGTTGACGCTCATCCAGCGACTCCCTGCTTGGCCGCGCGGCTCACCGAAAGAATGAACCGTTCGACCTCGGTCTGATCGTTCTTCATGACCTTGATGTGTTCGGACTTTGTCATCAGGCCGTCGAGCCATGCCGGAAGCGGCGGCCGCACTCCGCACGCCGCCTCGACAGCGTCGGGGAACTTGGCGGCATGCGCAGTGGAGAGCACGATGTTCGGCACGGTCGAGACCGGCTTGTCCTGATCGGCGACCGCAAGCGCCACGGCGGTGTGCGGATCGACCAGTTCGCCCGCTTCCTTCCAGGCAGCGCGAATCGCGGCGCTGGTTTCCGTTTCGTCGGCGCGGCCAGCATCGAAGTCTTCCCGGACCTGCTTCAACACCGCATCGCTCAGCACAAAGCGTCCCGACTGTGCCAGCGACCCCATCAATGCGCGGATCACCGCGCTGTCGCGGCCGGTGGCCTCGAACAGCAGCCGCTCGAAGTTGGATGAGATCTGAATGTCCATCGAAGGTGATGTGGTGGCGTGGACCTGCTTCACCTCGTAGATGCCGGTCTTGAGCGTGCGCGCCAGAATGTCGTTGACGTTGGCGGCAATGCGCAGACGGCGGACCGGAAGACCCATCCGCTTGGCGACATAGCCCGCGAAGATGTCGCCGAAATTTCCGGTCGGCACGGTGAAATCGACTTCGCGCGCAGGCGCGCCCAGCGCAACCGCCGACGTGAAGTAATAAACCACCTGCGCGACGATGCGCGCCCAGTTGATCGAATTCACGCCCGACAGCGAGACGGAATCGCGGAACTTGTGATGATTGAACAGGCCCTTCACGATGCCCTGACAGTCGTCGAAGGTGCCTTCGATCGCCAGCGCATGGACGTTCGCCGCGCCGCTTGTAGTCATCATGCGCCGCTGCACGTCGGAAATGCGCCCGTTCGGAAACAGCACAATGAGATCGGCATTGTCGCGGCCGGCAAAGGCATCGACCGCGGCGCCGCCGGTGTCGCCGGATGTCGCAACCACGATGGTCGTGCGCTGGCCGCGCTTCGCCAGCACGTGATCCATCAGCCGCGACAGCAACTGCATCGCCACGTCCTTGAAGGCGAGCGTCGGACCGTGAAACAGCTCAAGCACAAAGCGATCCGGCGCGATCTGATTGAGCGGCACCACCGCCGGGTGACGGAAGGTCGCGTAAGCTTCGATCGCCATGCGGCCGAGATCGGCTTCGGAGATTTCACCCGCAACGAAGGGGCGGATCACCTCGACCGCGACTTCCCAGTACGGGCGGCCGAAAAATCCGGCGATGGTCTCGGGGCTGAGCTGCGGCCAGACCTCCGGCACATAGAGGCCGCCGTCACGGGCAAGCCCGGTCAGCATCACATCGCAAAAGCCCAGCCGGGGAGCTTCGCCCCGTGTCGAAATATAGCTCGTCAAGCGACCCTCCAAAGGCTCAAGCCTGAAGCAAGCCTTTGATAAAGTTGGATTATTAACTTCGCCTCGGGCGAAATCGAAACGCACCATATCGGCTGCGATCCGGCTTCACAAGGAAAGCCACCTGCGATGATTTAGCTCCGGCGCTGGCCCACGACCCAGAATCCGAAGGCCGCGGCAACCACCAGCGCCAGGCCAAACCATGTGATGGCGTATTGCAGATGATCGTCCTTGAGATGGACGTGCAGCGGACCCGGTTTCGGGACGCCCGACGCCGGCGCTGGGGATTCCAGATCGATATAGAACGGCGCGACCTCGCCCCAGCCGAACGCTTTTGCCATGGTGCGATGGTCGCGCACGAACCACAGCCGCTTGGCCACATCATCCGCCGGTGTCAGCGTGCCGGCTGTTTCCGGAAAACGCAGATAGCCGGTCAATGTCACCGGCGCTCCGGTGACGAGCGGTTTCACCGCGCGATCCTGCTGTGCGCGGTCCTGCATCGTGTTCTGCACAAAGCCCGTATTGATGACGACGCTGCGGCCATCCGCCAGACGCGCGGGCACAAAGGCCCAGGTGCCCGGCCCGTTGATATCGTCACGTACGGCGGAGCCGGAACTGTAGACCATGACGTCCGGCTTGGACTCGAAGCTCGCGCTGAAACTGACGCGGCGGAATTCGTCACGCGCCGGTGTCAGCGCCGGCCACTCCACGACCGCCGGCAGCGCACCCGGCACACCGGCGAGCCGCTCGGTCAACGCCGAAATCAGCGCGCGCTTCTCGTCCTTGCGGCGAAGCTGCCAGACGCCTAGGCTCGCGAGCACCGACACCATGATGAGCGCGATCAAGGCGAGACCAAAAATGCCTCGCCGACGAGGCGCGGCTGTCTGTGTCTGGTTCATTTCAGCTCGCGTCCGATCAACTGACCTTCCGCGGCCTTGTGATGATACTGCAAGGCGATCAGCAACGCCTTCATCGACCGTAACGGCAGCAGGGTCGTCGCGAGAATCAGCGGCGCCCACAGCGCGGCATGCACCCAGAACGGCGGCTGATACTTCATCTCCACAACCAGCGCGGCACCGACCACAATGAAGCCCGCGATCATGATGATGAACACAGCCGGGCCGTCACCCGCATCGATGAAGGCGTAGTCGAGACCGCAGACATCGCAGGACGGGCGCAGCGTGAGAAACCCTGCATAGAGCCTGCCCTCGCCGCAGCGCGGACATTTGCAGGCGAGACCGCGGAGCGCGGCCTGTGACACACTGGCAGAAGCAGGACTATCGGTCATGGCGTGCTTTCATTCGCCTTCGCTACGCCCGCAACCGCTCGTCCGCAAGACATAACCGATCACGAAAAAGGGCGGCCCGAAGGCCGCCCCGAATGATGAACCGGTTGCGCAATCAGTGCGCGCCATGCGCCATGGTCGATGCACCGTGTCCCCAGACGTAGATGCAGATGAACAGGAACAGCCAGACCACGTCGACGAAGTGCCAGTACCAGGCCGCAAACTCGAAACCGAGATGCTGCTTCGGCGTGAAATGACCCGCGTACGCGCGGAACAAACACACCAGCAGGAAGATGGTGCCGACCAGCACGTGGAAGCCATGGAAACCCGTGGCCATGAAGAAGGTCGCGCCATAGACGTTGCCGGCGAAGCTGAACGCAGCGTGGCTGTATTCAAACGCCTGCACGCAGGTGAACAGCGCGCCGAGCAGCACGGTCAGAATCAGACCCCACTTCAGGCCCTTGCGGTCGCCTTCGAGCAGCGCGTGATGCGCCCAAGTGACGGTCGTGCCCGAGGTCAGCAGGATCAGGGTGTTGAGCAGCGGCAGATGCCACGGATCGAAGGTCTCGATGCCCTTCGGCGGCCAGACGCCCGGCACCTTGCAATCCGCCGGAGACACACCGGCGCCGCATCCGAAGAGGGCGTCGCGGACATAATGCACCGAGTCAGCCGGGAACAATGCGGCGTTGAAGTAGGCCCAGAACCACGCCACGAAGAACATGACTTCGGAGGCGATGAACAGGATCATGCCGTAGCGGTGATGCAACTGCACGACGCGGGTATGGTCGCCCTTGTTCTGGGCTTCACGGATCACGTCACCCCACCAGCTCGCCATGGTGTAGAGCACGCCGATGGTGCCGACACCGAACACGATCGGCGCGCCTGCGAACATCTTGTGCATCCATGCGACGGCGCCGACAGCCATGATGAAGGCCGAGATCGAGCCGACGACCGGCCACGGGCTCGGATCGACGAGATGATAGTCGTGGTGTTTGGCTTGGCCCGTTGCCATGTGGTCTCTCCGTGATGCCGGTCTTATCCGGCGCGTGTCGCGTTATAGCCGAAAACTCAAAGATTGCCCTTGCGCTTGTCCGTCTCCGTTGCCGCGAGCGGCTTCGGTGCCGGATCTTTCACAGGGTAGAACGTATAGGACAGCGTGATGGTGTTGAGATCGTCGTATTCGCGATCGGCGGCGAGCGCCGGATCGACATAGAACACAACCGCCATCTCGCGCTTCTCGCCGGGACCGAACGTCTGCTCGGTGAAGCAGAAGCAATTGATCTTCTGGAAGAACGCACCGACGGTCAGAGGCGCGACATTGTACGCGGCGACGCCTATGGTCGCGCGCGCGGCCTGATTCGTGACGGTGTAGTAGACGGTGACGACTTCACCGATCTTTACGGTGATTTCGTTCTGCTCCGGCTGGAATTTCCACGGCAGACCGCCGCTGACATTGGAGTCGAAGCGAACCGCGATGCGGCGCTCCAGCGATTTTTCCGGCGCAGAAGTCGCAACCTGCGTAGTGCCGTTGAAGCCGGTGGCGCGGCAGAACCAGTCGTAGAACGGTACCGCCGCGTAGGACGCGCCGACCATGAATGCAACGACGAAGCCGCAGATCGATGCGACCATGACGTCGCGGCTGATGCGAGGCTTCTTGCTGGTGGGTTGCTGCGTCATTTCGCCCGCATCCCCGTCAGATCGGCCGATGAAGGACGGCAGGGCCCTTCACCAGGGTGACCGCAAAAAACAGGATCACCAGAATGCCCAGCGCAACCGCAATGGCGATCGACCGCTCGCGCTGGCGCTTCTTCTGCTCCGGCGTGAGGACGATTCCCTGCTGCGGCTTCTTGTTGCTGTCCATGACGATGCCCGCGCTCATGACCAGATCATCCGCGCGGCTGCGGACACCAGAACTTCAGCCAGCAACACGGCGAACAATCCGAAGAGATACAGGATCGAAAACTTGAACAGCCCGCGCGTGGCGCGGAGCCCGGCGCTGCCGGTGCGATGACGGTACACGCTCACGGCATACCAGAGCATACCCGCGCCGAGCACCAGCGACGTCACGCCGTAAACCGCGCTGAAATAACCCAGCGGCCAGGGCGACGCTGCGACCGCAACCAGCAGGATGGTGTACAGCAGGATTTGCAGCCGCGTGGCATCGGGACCGGCGACATTCGGCAGCATCGGGATGTTGGCGCGCTGATAGTCGTCGGTGCGGAACAGCGCCAGCGCCCAGAAGTGCGGCGGCGTCCACAGGAAGATAATCAGGAACAGCAGGATCGGCTCAGGCGACAGCGAACCCGTCGCGGCGGCCCAGGCCACCACCGGCGGCAGCGCGCCAGCGGCGCCGCCGATCACGATGTTCTGTGCGGTCCAGCGCTTCAGCCACATCGTGTAGATGACGACGTAGAAGAAAATCGTGAAAGCCAGCAGCGCTCCGGCCAGCCAGTTCACCAGAATGCCGAGCGTCATCACCGAGAAGAAGGCCAGCGTCAGGCCGAACGCCAGCGCCTCACCCGGCAGGATGCGCCCGCGCGGAATTGGACGGTTGGCAGTGCGCGACATCAGGGCGTCGATGTCGTGTTCGTACCACATGTTCAGCGCACCCGCCGCACCACCGCCGACGGCGATGCAAAGGATCGACGTGATCGCCAGCACAGGATGGAAATGACCGGGCGCGATGACGAGGCCGACCAGCGCAGTGAACACCACCAGTGACATCACGCGCGGCTTCAGCAGCGCGATGTAATCAGCGACGCCTGCCTCGGAGATACGAGGCGACAGACCGATCGCGTGATGGTCGACAATCGACAAGATCTAACTCACTTCCTGATCGTTTCATCCGCCGTGACCACGCGGCCGCGGCGGATGTCTCTTTGCCGCGTTATTACTGAACGCGCGGCAGAACCTCGAACTGGTGGAACGGCGGCGGCGACGACAGCGTCCATTCCAGCGTCGTTGCACCTGCACCCCACGGATTGTCGGCAGCCTGCTCCTTGCGGACGAAGGCCTGGATCACGCCGTAGATGAAGATCAGCACGCCGAAGGCCGAGATGTACGAGCCGATCGACGACACCAGATTCCAGCCCGCGAACGCGTCTGGATAGTCAATGTAGCGGCGCGGCATGCCGGACAGTCCAAGGAAGTGCTGCGGGAAGAAGATCAGGTTCACGCCGATGAAGGTGACCCAGAAGTGCAGCTTGGCGATGGTCTCCGAGTACATGTAACCGAACATCTTCGGGAACCAGTAGTACCAGCCCGCGAAGATCGCGAACACGGCGCCCAGCGACAGAACGTAGTGGAAGTGCGCGACGACGTAGTACGTGTCCTGAAGGACGCGATCGACGCCGGCGTTAGCCAGCACCACGCCGGTCACGCCGCCCAGCGTGAACAGGAAGATGAAGCCCATCGCCCACAGCATCGGAGCGCGGAATTCGATCGAGCCGCCCCACATGGTGGCGATCCACGAGAAGATCTTCACGCCGGTCGGCACCGCGATGACCATGGTGGCCGCGACGAAATAGGCCTGCGTCGCCGACGACATGCCCACCGTGTACATGTGATGCGCCCAGACGACGAAGCCGATGCCGCCGATGGCGACCATCGCGTAGGCCATGCCGAGATAGCCGAACACAGGCTTGCGCGAGAAGGTCGAGACAATCTGCGAGATCATGCCGAAGCCCGGCAGAATCAGGATGTACACTTCGGGGTGGCCGAAGAACCAGAACAGATGCTGGAACAGCACCGGATCGCCGCCGCCCTCAGCCGAGAAGAAGGTGGTGCCGAAGTTGCGGTCGGTCAGCAGCATGGTGATGGCGCCGGCGAGAACCGGCAGCGACAGCAGCAGCAGGAACACGGTGACCAGGATCGACCACACGAACAGCGGCATCTTGTGCAGGGTCATGCCCGGCGCGCGCATGTTGAAGATCGTGGTGATGAAGTTGATGGCGCCGAGGATCGACGAGGCGCCTGCGATGTGGAGCGAGAGAATCGCGAAGTCCACCGCCGGGCCCGGATGACCCGAGGTCGAGAGCGGAGCGTACATCGTCCAGCCCGCACCGACGCCGTTGGCGCCCGGCTCGCCCTCGACGAAGGTCGAGATCAGGAGCAGCGCGAACGAGGCCGGCAGCAGCCAGAACGAGACGTTGTTCATGCGCGGGAAGGCCATGTCCGGCGCGCCGATCATCAGCGGCACGAACCAGTTGCCGAACCCGCCGATCATCGCCGGCATCACCATGAAGAAGATCATGATCAGGCCGTGCGAGGTGACGAACACGTTGTAGGTGTGGGCTTCGTGGAAAAGCTGGACGCCGGGATACATCAGTTCGATGCGGATCGCGACCGACATCGCGCCGCCGATGACGCCCGCCACGATCGCGAAGATAAGGTACATCGTGCCGATGTCCTTATGGTTCGTCGAATAGACGTAACGCCGCCACCCGGTCGGGTGATCGTGCGCATGGTCGTCATGAGCGTGATCATGTGTTGCAGCGGAGGTGGCCATTTTCAAATCCTTTAAGCCTTGCAGTCCCGTCAGCCTTGCGGTGTGAGCGCCGTGCGCCCGGCCCGCCCTTGTCCGTCAATGCGCTTACTGCGCAGCAGCCCCGATCGACGCGTACGAATTCGCGGGGTTGGCTGCGTACTTCTTCTTCGCCGCTTCGACCCAGGTGGTGAATTCCTGATCGTTCACGACCTTGATCGCGATCGGCATATAGGCGTGGTCCTTGCCGCAGAGTTCGGAGCACTGACCGTAATACATGCCTTCCTTGGTCGCCTTGAACCAGGTCTCGTTGAGACGGCCGGGGACTGCGTCGATCTTGATGCCGAACGCCGGGATGGCAAAGGAATGGATCACGTCGGCGCCCGTGGTCTGGACACGGATCACCTTGTTCACCGGCACGACAACCTCGTTGTCCACGGCCAGCAGACGCGGCGCCTTGTCGGCGACCATCAGCGAATCGAATTCGAACTTGCCGTTATCCGGGTAGGCGTAGGTCCAGTACCACTGCTTGCCGGTGGCCTTGATCGTCAGATCGGCCTTCGGAATGTCGAGCTGCTGGAACAGCAGGCGGAACGACGGCACGGCGATACCGACCAGAATCAGGACCGGCACAATGGTCCAGACCACTTCGATCAGCGTGTTGTGCGTGGTCTTGGAAGGAACGGGGTTGGCCCTGGCGTTGAACTTCACCGCCACGATGCCCAGCAGGATCGCGACGAAAATCGTGATCGCGGTGATAATCCAGAGCAGGAAATTGTGGAACCAGGTGATGTTGTCCATCACCGGCGAGGCGGATGGCTGGAGCGTATATTCCCACGGCGACGGCTGACCCAGTGTCCCGCCTGCTGCGAAAGCTGCCCCGGCCGCGGCAAGCACGGTGGCAGCCACCGCAAAACCCAGTACTCGGCGGCCATTTTGGCCCTTCGACATCTTCATGCCGCTCTCGCTCCTGCTCTCGTCACCCCAGCGATCCCACCGGGCGGCGAGATCTGCCTTAAGCCTGTTTATCAGCCGCGGTCATGATTTCGGCCGAAGGCCAAAGGTTAGAACGCGTCGAATTTCCCGCTTCTCAAACCATAATTCCATGACTACCGCAATGCACGTAATAAGGTGCGCGCACAGCCTGAATCCCATTGGCAAATGGGCCAAAACCGGCGGTCCGGCGGCTGGAGAATGCTTGACACTTGGATTGTCCGTTGTACCCACGGGCAGATATGCGGCGAAAGCCCGATTCGCGGCTGCGAGGTGGTGCATCCCGGCGATAGGCCTTGCCCTCAACAGGCTTGCCCTCAAGACGCCGTCATTGCGCTGTCAATCCAGCTATCAGGCGGGCCAAGCTGCGGGAAACCGCCGGAATCGTCGGGAATTGCCGAGATCATTGCCAAGGAATCGAGCCTGATGGGCGTGCGAAACCAACCTTTCTCAATCCGCAGCCGTGCGATGGCGCCGATCTGGCTTGCGATCGTCGCAGGGATGTCCGTTTTGGCCGCCCCAGCCGCCGCTCAGGCGCAGGGAGCCGTGAAATCGGTCCACGGCGACTGGCAAATCCGCTGCGACACCCCCGCCGGTGCGCAGGCCGAACAATGTGCCCTGATTCAAAGCGTTGTGGCCGAGGACCGCTCCAACGCGGGCCTCACGGTCATTATTCTCAAGACCGCCGACCAGAAGAGCAAGCTGATGCGGGTGGTCGCGCCGCTGGGCGTGCTGCTGCCGTCCGGCCTCGGCCTCAAGCTCGACGACAAGGACGTGGGACGGGCCGGCTTCGTGCGCTGCCTGCCCAACGGCTGCGTCGCCGAGGTCGTGATGGAAGATACGCTGCTCAACCAGCTCAAGACCGCCAAGACCGCGACCTTCATTATTTTCGAGACGCCGGAAGAAGGCATAGGCTTCCCGCTCAGCCTGAAGGGCCTCGGCGAGGGCTATGACAAGCTGCCATAGGCAGCCGCCCATAGTCCGGGCCCCTCGCCCTCCGGCATGATCGTCCCTATCTTGAAGGCCTGATCCTCGCTGCAATCCCGCGATCCCGGAGTTCCTTCATGAGCCATCCGTCCGACGCCGTACCCGTGACCACGTCCCTGATCGATCGCGCGGGGCTCGATCGCGATGCCGTCCGCAAGGAAATCGTGCGCGGCCTCGCGGGCGCCGATGACGGCGAGTTATTTCTTGAGTACCGCCAGTCCGAAGGGCTCGGTTTCGACAACGGCCGTCTGAAGCAGGCGACCTATGATACGGCCCAGGGTTTTGGCCTGCGCGCGGTCAAGGACGATGCTGTCGGCTACGCCCATTCCTCAGATGTCTCGCTGCCGGCGCTGATCCGCGCCGCCGACACCGTGAATGCCGTGCGAGGCGGATATTCGGGAACATTCGCCGCCGCGCCCGGCCATACCAACACGCGTCTTTATGGCGATGAAAATCCGCTCGACGGCCAGAGCTTCGAGACCAAGGTCAAGCTGCTCGCCGAGATTGACGCCTATGTCCGCGACAAGGACCCGCGCGTGCGGCAGGTTTCCGTGTCGCTCGGCGCGACCTGGCAGGTGGTTGAAATCGTGCGTCCCGATGGCGAGAGCTATCGCGACATCCGGCCGCTGGTGCGCGTGAACATTTCAGTGGTCGCAGGCAATGGCGATCGGCAGGAAAGCGGCAGCGCCGGGTATGGCGGCCGCGAAGGCTATGCGCGCTTCATCGAAACCAAGGCATGGCGCGCGGCCGCCGACGGCGCAATCCGCCAGGCGCTGGTCAATCTGGAATCAGTCCCCGCGCCTGCGGGCGAAATGGACGTGGTGCTCGGTCCCGGCTGGCCCGGCGTGATGCTGCATGAGGCTGTCGGCCACGGGCTCGAAGGCGATTTCAACCGCAAGCAGACCTCCGCATTCTCCGGATTGATGGGCCAGCAGGTCGCGGCCAAGGGCGTCACCGTGGTTGATGACGGCACCATTTCGTCGAAGCGCGGCTCGCTCTCCATTGACGATGAAGGCACGCCGACCAACCGCACCGTGCTGATCGAAGACGGCATTCTTGTCGGCTACATGCAGGACCGGCAGAACGCGCGGCTGATGAACATGAAGCCGACCGGCAACGGACGCCGTGAAAGTTACGCGCACGTGCCGATGCCGCGCATGACAAACACCTACATGCTCGCCGGCGGCCGCGATCCGGCGGAAATTCTCGCATCGGTGAAGAACGGAATCTTCGCCGCGAATTTCGGCGGCGGTCAGGTCGACATCGTCTCGGGCAAATACGTGTTCCAGTGCACCGAGGCTTACAAGATCGAGAACGGCAAGCTCGGCGCGCCGCTGAAGGGCGCCATGCTGATCGGCAATGGTCCAACGGATCTGCATCGCATCTCGATGGTCGGCAACGATCTCAAGCTCGATGACGGCATCGGCACCTGCGGCAAGCAGGGCCAGGGCGTGCCGGTCGGCGTCGGACAGCCGACGCTGCGTATGGACCGCATCACGGTCGGCGGCACAGGCTAGCGTGCGACCTCGAAAACCCTCGGCATACGGAGACGATCATGTCCGACCAGCAAGACACCACCGCGGCCGCGCAAAAGCCGTCCCGTTCGTGGATGCGCTCGCTGGCCGAGATCGTTGCAGCATTTCTGGTCGTGATGGCCGCCAAGGGCGCGCTGGCCGAGCCGTTCTATGTGCCGTCGGGCTCGATGGAGCCGACGCTGCTGATCGGCGACGCACTGCTCGCGTCGAAGTATCCCTACGGTTACAGCGCGGCATCGCTGCCGGTGAACGTGGCGCTGCCCGCGACGGGACGGGTGTTCGGCGCCCTGCCCGATCGCGGCGACGTTGTCGTGTTTCGCTGGCCCGGCGATACATCGCAGGTCTGGGTCAAGCGCGTGGTCGGATTGCCCGGCGATCGCGTGCAGATGCGCGACGGCCGGCTGTGGATCAACGGCGAGCCGGTCGCGATGCGGCCGGACGGCCGCGGTCAGGCTGAAGATGAAAACGGCCGGGTCACACCTGCCGCACGTTTTGCTGAAACATTGCCGGGCGGGCGCGAGCACACCCTGTTCAAGCTGAAAGAGCACGGCTTCCTCGACAACACCCGCGAGGTCACGGTGCCGCCGGACCACCTGTTTGTCATGGGTGACAACCGCGACAATTCTTCCGACAGCCGCGTGACTGTCGCCGATGGCGGCGTCGGATTGCTGCCGGTCGAAAATCTGGTCGGGCGCGTTGATGCCATTGTCGGCTCGTGGGACCTCGGCATGAAAAGCCAGCCGGTCTGGACCTGGCTATCCGGCTTTCGGCTCGCACGATCGTTCACGTCGGTGCATTGAACCGGCCCGTAGCGATGACGTTCGATGATGTCCGGGCCCTCGCTTTGACGTGGCCCGAGGTCACCGACGGAATATGATACGGCCTGCCTGCCCTTAAGGTGCGCGGCAAGCTCCTGTTGCGGCGATGGCGGACATTGGCGTCGAAAAAGGCGCTCAAGGCATTCGAGGGTTTGCCCGAACGCTGACCTTGTCAGCGCAGCTCGTAGGTCTTGCCGTCCATCGAGATTCGTTCGGCGCGCATTTCATTCATCTCGATTTTCGACGGATATCCGTAAGCCGACACCTTCTTCCCGACCGCGACAAGATCCGCCTTCACGCCGCGCTCGATCATTTGCGAGACAGGCGCCAGCGTCACCGTCCAGATCTTGTCAGCGCCCTTTACAGAAATCGTCGCCTGCGGATCCTCAAACGTGCTGACCAGGATCGGCCCCTCCACGGTGACCGGATGGCCGGCGTCATAACTCTCCCACCCGCGCTGCGCGAGCGCGGCTGCGCTCGTGAGCACGACGATCGAAAGAATGGCGGGTGCGGCGCGGACAGGCATCATCGGGACGCTCCTGGCGTGGTTCGGTCCCAGCCTTAACGCCCAAATCGGAGTATTGTTTGGCTGTGGAACCGGCTATCGCACCACACCGGAAATGAACCCCGGCTTGCGGCGCGGCGGTTTGACGTGGTCTTTCAGGAAACAGCGCGCTGATTTCCCGATATAGCCGGGCCGCGCATAGGTCCATGCGCGGCATTTCTGATCCTCATCGCACACCGTCTTGCAGGTCTCGCCTTTCGGATCGACGTCCACGTCGACACTGCGATAATCACCGCCGAGACGGTCGGTCTCGACCTCAAGCGCGCTGTTGCGCGGCTCCACAACGCCTGCGCCCCGCACGCCGGAGACACAACAATTGCTCGGCACCCGTGTCGGCACGGCATTCTTGAGCCAGCAGATCGCGCTTTCGTCACTCACCGTCGGATAGTTGAAGCTCCATGCGCGGCAGCGGCGATCACGCTCGCATTGAAGAGCGCACAGGGCTGGATCGCCCGACGGGATCGGTGTCCGCAAATAATCATTGCCGGGACGGTCGAAGCTTGCCTGCGCACGCGCTGGCTGAACATTGACAAGACACGACAGCGCCAGCGCGGCTACCAATGCAACGCAAAAGCTGATGCATGATCTGAAATTGCAGATTGGAAGCATGCCATCGCTTTCAGCGGAGAACAGGCGTGATGACTTTGGTGACGCCTATTCAATCGCCGCGCGGATGTATGGCAGATGAACGGCAGATAAATGCCGGAACAACATTCGCGTGATGACGGTAACTTGCTGAGTTAAAACGCGTATTCGCTATAGACCGGATCGACGGAATGCCGCCAGGCGCCGTTGAACTTCTCAAGCAGTTCCTCGGCCGGCGTATGCCCCGTATCCATGATGTGATCCAGCGGCTCCAGATACCGCGTCTCGTCGCGGCCGAGATGGTCGATCTTGCCGCGCCGCGCCAGACCCTTGTGAGCCAAGGCCATGCAATCCTTGGCGACCTCGAACAGATAGCGGTTGCCGATTTTCGCCTTGAAGCCGAGCCGCGGTACGTCGTCGCGCAGCGCCTGCCGCTCATGCGCATTCCAGCGCTTGGCGATGTCCCACGCCGCTTCGAGACTGTCGTTGTCGTAGAGCAGCCCGACCCAGAATGCCGGCAGTGACGGCAGTTGCTGCCATGGCACGCCGTCGGAGCCGCGCATTTCGAGATAACGCTTCAGGCGCACCTCGGGGAAAATCGTCGAGAGATGATTGGCCCAGTCCGACAGGGTCGGCTTCTCGCCCGGCATCATCTTGTTCTTGCCGTCGAAGAAATCGCGGAACGACGAACCGGACACGTCGATGTAGTCGTCGCCGCGCTTGACGAAGTACATCGGCACGTCGAGCGCATAATCGACCCAGCGCTCGAAACCCATACCGTCCTCGAACGCCCATGGAATCATGCCGGCGCGGGCGTTATCGGTGTCGCGCCAGATTTCGGAACGGAACGACAGAAAGCCGTTCGGCTTGCCCTCGGTGAACGGCGAGTTCGCGAACAGCGCGGTGGCGACGGGCTGCAACGCCACCGACACGCGCAGCTTCTTGACCATGTCAGCTTCGGAACAGAAATCGAGATTGGTCTGCACCGTGCAGGTCCGGTACATCATGTCGAGGCCGTACTGACCGACTTTCGGCATGTAGTTGGTCATGATCCGGTAGCGCCCCTTCGGCATCACCGGCATTTCCTTGCGCGACCATGACGGCGTCATGCCCAGCCCAAGAAATCCGATTCCGAGCGGAGTCGCGACTTCGCGGACCTGCGCCAGATGCGCCATCAGTTCGGAAGACGTCTGGTGCACGTTTTCGACCGGAGCACCGGAGAGTTCAAACTGTCCGCCGGGCTCCAGCGAGATCGCCCCGCCACCGGTGACGTCATGCAGCCCGATGATTTTCCCGTTCTCCGTGATCGGCTCCCAGCCGAGCAGGAGTTGCATTCCCTCCAGCAGAGCGCCAATGCCGCGCGTGCCTTCATAAGGCACGGGCCTGTGGCCCTCCAGCGTGAACGGCGTCTTCTCGTGTTCGGTGCCAATGCGGAATTCGGACTTCGGCTTTACGCCGGCTTCCAGCCAAGCGACCAGTTCATCCCGCGAATCCAGCGGTGTCATATCGATCTGATCACGCGCCATGGGACATCCAGGTAAGGGGCTTCGGTTTGACAGTCAGTGCACGATGCAGGCGGATGCCACGGACGCGGGCATCCGTAACCGCGAGAGGTAAAGAAAGGATCATCGCGCCGACGTGTTTTCTTTGGCTGATTCTTTGACGGCTTCTCTGGTGACAGTGACAGCCTGCGGCGCACCCGCACAACATCCGAGGCGATCGAGCAACCCGCTCAGCTTGACGGCATCGGCGTCGGAGAGTTTCGAGCCGATATGCCGCTCGATCGCGGCGGAATATGAATTCCACATCTTCTTCTGCAATTCGCGTCCGGCATCCGTGATCTCGACGAACAGGCCGCGCTTGTCCATCTTGCATTCGCGCCGCGCGGCAAGACCTTCCTCGACCAGACGATCGATCAGCCGCGACGTCGAATACTGCGGCAGCAGCATCTGCTTCTCAAGTTCGACCGGACGCAGTTCACCGCTTGGCGCGCGCGACAGCTCGAGCAGCGCGTCGTACCAGGCGAGCGGCGGAAAGCCGGCCTTCTTGAGATCCTGCTCGACCGCGCCGAGCACCTTGCCCTGAACCCGCATCAGACGGATCCAGACCTCTGTCGCTTCGGTGGATGGTTTGCGCTTCATGGTGTCGTCCGTGCCTTGGGGCTTTTCCGATCCTACCCCAATAAATGCAGTTGCATCAATCTTGACATACCTGCATTTAGGAGACGGTCATAGGCCTTGCCAATGCCCCAATGTTCAAATTTTAAAAAGGGATACCTCCCATGAAACTGTATTATTCGCCCGGCGCCTGCTCGCTGTCCCCTCATATCGCCCTGAAAGAGGCCGGTCTCCCGTTCGACCTGGTCAGGGTCGACTTGAAGGCGAAGAAACTCGAGGACGGTAGCGACTACACCCAGGTCAATCCCAAGGGCCAGGTCCCGGCGCTCGGGCTGGAAAGCGGCGATCTGCTGACGGAGGGCGCCGTGATCGTCCAGATGATCGCCGACAAGGCGCCGCACAAGAACCTCGCGCCCGCCCACGGCTCAAGCGAGCGTTACAAGCTGCAGGAATGGCTGAATTTCATCGCCAGCGAACTGCACAAGAACTTCAGCCCGCTGTTCCAGCCGGCCCTGTCCGACGACACCAAGGCGTTCTTCAAGGACCGCCTGATGGGCAAGTTCAAGTACATCGATCAGGCGCTGACGGGCCGGGATTACGTGATGGGCCAGCACTTCACCGTGCCGGACGCCTATCTCTTCACGATGCTCGCCTGGGCGGATCGCGTGGGCCTGGATATTTCGGGCCTGCCGAATCTGGTTGGCTACAAGGCGCGTGTTGCAGCGCGGCCGAAAGTGCAGGAAGCCCTCACCGCCGAGGGGCTGCTGAAAGCGTCGTAAGAGCGCTCGCAACTTTGAGAATGAAAAAGGCGGGATCGATGATCCCGCCTTTTGTTTTGCCATGCGCCCTCAGCGGCAAAGATGCTCTCCCTCTCCCCGCTTGCGGGGAGAGGGTTGGGGTGAGGGGCAAATCTTTCTGGAATTCGTGAGGAGCCCCTCACCCGCCCGCATATGCGGGCGACCTCTTCCCGTAAAGGGGGAGAGGTGAAGTCCATTACGCCGCGGCCTTCTTCGGTGCGAAGCGGCCGTAGAACGTATCGCCCTTGGCCGCCATGTCTTCCAGAAGCTTCGGCGGTGTGAAGCGCGAGCCGTACTTCTTCTCGAGCTTGTGGCACAGTTCGACGAAGTTCTTGGTGCCCATGAAGTCGATGTAGGACAGCGTGCCGCCGGTGAACGGCGCGAAGCCGAATCCGAGAATCGAGCCGACATCGGCCTCGCGCGGATCGGTGATGACGTGATCCTCGACGGTCCGCGCGGCCTCCACCGCCTGCACCACGAGGAAACGCTGCTTCAACTCCTCGACATCCAGCGTATCCGGATCGAGATGCTTGGATTGCAGCGAGGTCAATTCCGGCCACAGCTTCTTCTGACCCTTGCCCTTCTCGGGATAGTCATAGAAGCCCTTGCCGTTCTTGCGGCCGAAGCGTCCGCGCTTCTCCACCATCTCGACCAGAAGCGCCTTCTGCTCCGGATCGACGGCCTGCGGACCCATGTCGGCCTCGGTGGCCTTGAGGATCTTCAGCGACAGATCGATGGCAACCTCGTCGTTGAGCGAGAGCGGGCCGACCGGCATGCCGGCCATCTTGCCGACGTTCTCGATCATCGCAGGCGGCACGCCTTCCTTGAACATCTCGTAGCCTTCGGAGATGTAGCGCAGCACGCAACGGTTGGCGAAGAAGCCGCGCGAGTCATTGACCACGATCGGCGTCTTGTTGATCTGCCTCACGTAGTCCAGCGCGGTGGCCAGCGCCAGATCGCCTGTATTCTTGCCCACGATGATCTCCACCAGCATCATCTTCTCGACCGGCGAGAAGAAGTGGATGCCGATGAACTTCGACTGATCCTTCCATTCCTCGGCGAGCGAGTTGATCGGCAGTGTCGAGGTGTTGGACGCGAAGATCGCGCCGTCGCGCAGCAGCGGCTGGGCCTTGGCGTAGGTCTCGGCCTTGACCTTGCGGTCCTCGAACACGGCCTCGATCACGAGATCGCAGTCCTTGATCGCGTTATAGTCCGGCGTAGCGGTGATGCGGGCGAGGATGGCATCGGCCTTGTCCTGCTTCATGCGGCCCTTGGCGATCTGGCCGTCGAGCATGGTCTTGGCGTGACCCTTGCCCTTGTCGGCGCTTTCCTGATCGCGGTCGATCAGCACCACGTCGATGCCGGCCTGCGCCGACACGAAGCCGACGCTGGCGCCCATGAAGCCTGCGCCGATCACGGCGAGCTTCTTGACCTTGGTCGGCGGAACGTTGGCGGGACGGCGCGCGCCCTTGTTCAGTTCCTGCATCGAGACGAACAGCGAGCGGATCATCGCCGCCGCTTCCTTCGAACGCAGGATCTTGGAGAAGTAACGCGACTCGACGCGCAGCGCCGCATCCATCGGCAACTGCAAGCCTTCATAGACGCACTGCATGATCGCGCGCGCGGCAGGATAGTTGTCGTAGGTCTCGCGTCGCAGGATCGCATTTGCCGGCGGGAAGAACTGCATGCCGGCCTTGGAATAGACTGCACCGCCGGGCAGCTTGAAGCCCTTCTCGTCCCACGGCGCGACGGCCTTGCCGCCGGCCTTGATCCAGTCTTTCGCGGTCTTGATCAGATCCGCCGCAGGCACCACCGCGCCGACGATGCCGAGTGCCGTGGCCTTCTTCAGATCGATGGCGTCGCCCTTGAGCAACATCTGCACCGCTTCCATCGGCTGGATCATGCGCGGGAGCCGCTGCGTGCCGCCGCCGCCCGGAAACAGACCGACCTTGATCTCCGGCAGGCCGAGACGGGTCTTCGGATTGTCCGACGCAACGCGATAGTGACAGGCCAGCGCCAGTTCGAATGCGCCGCCGAAGGCGAGGCCGTTGATCGCTGCAACCCACGGCTTGCCCGAGGTCTCGATCTTGCGCAGGTTCTGCGAAAGCCTGGAGACTTCGTCGAACACGTACTTGTTGGCGGCTTCTTCACCCTTGGTCTTGAGCATCTCCGCGTGATTGCGGTTCATGCCTTCCAGCATGGTCAGGTCGGCGCCGCCGGAGAACGCTTCCTTGCCGGAGGTGATGACGACACCCTTGATCGCTGCGTCCTTGGTGGTCGCATCGACGATCGCGGCGAGCTCGGTGCCGGTGGTTTCGTCCAGCACGTTCATCGACTTGCCGGGAATATCCCACGTCACCAGCGCAATGCCGTCGGCGTCGGTCTCAACCTTGAAATTCTTGTAGGTCATGTGATTGATCCTCAAACGCGCTCGATGATGGTCGCGGTGCCCATGCCGCCGCCGATACACAGCGTGACAAGAGCGGTGGATTTGTTGGTGCGCTCAAGCTCGTCGAGCACGGTGCCGAGGATCATCGCGCCGGTCGCGCCGAGCGGATGGCCCATGGCGATCGCGCCGCCGTTGACATTGATCTTCTCATTGTCGATGTCGAAGGCCTGGATGTAGCGCAGCACCACCGAGGCGAACGCCTCGTTGAGTTCGAACAGATCGATGTCCGACAGCTTCATGCCGGAACGCTCCAGCACCTTCTTGGTGACATCGACCGGACCGGTCAGCATCATCGCAGGTTCGGAGCCGATATTGGCGAACGCACGAATCTTGGCGCGCGGCTTCAGGCCGCGCTTCTTGCCGGCTTCGGCGCTGCCGAGCAGCACAGCGGCGGCGCCATCAACAATGCCCGACGAATTGCCGGCGTGGTGCACGTAGTTCACGCCCTCGATTTCCGGATGCGACTGCACGGCGACGGCATCGAAGCCGCCCATGGTGCCCATTACGGCGAACGACGGCTGCAACTGTGCGAGCGACTGCATCGTCGTCCCCGGACGCATATGCTCGTCCTTGTCGAGAATGGTGATGCCGTTGATGTCCTTCACCGGAACCACGGAGTTCTTGAAGCGTCCTTCGCTCCACGCCTTCGCTGCGCGATCCTGGCTTTGCACGGCGTAGGCATCGACGTCATCGCGGGAGAAGCCGTACTTGGTGGCGATCAGATCCGCCGCCACGCCCTGCGGCATGAAGTAGCTCGGCACCGCCATGGAGGGATCCACCGGCCACGCCGTGCCCGACGACAGAATGCCGACGCGGCTCATGGATTCCGCGCCGCCGCCGATGGTGAGTTCGTGCTGCCCCGACATGACCTGTGCGGCAGCGAAGTTGACGGCGTCAAGACCGGAGGCACAGAAGCGGCTGATCTGGATCCCCGGAACCGCCTCGCCGAGACCGGCGCCCAGCGCTGCGAAGCGCGCGATGTCGCCGCCGGCCTCGCCGACCGGGTCGACCACACCGAGGATCACGTCATCGACCGTATCTTCCTGGAGATTGTTTCGTTCCTTGAGGGCCTTCAGCGGCGCGGTCGCCAGCGCCAGCGCTGTGACTTCGTGCAGCGAGCCGTCGGATTTGCCTTTGCCGCGCGGCGTGCGGACATGATCGTAGATAAATGCCTCAGGCATGACGCCCTCCCTGGAATCCCGGTGATTGATGAATTTGCATAGGACCTCGCGCCGGAGCCCGGCGCGAGGAAACTTGAAAGCTCAGAACGCCTCGGCAGACAATTCCATCATGGAGTCCGCGCCGCTCTTGATGCGCGAGAGACGCAGCGCGGTTTCAGGGAGCATCCGCTCCATGAAGAACCTGCCTGTCACCAGCTTGGACTTCAGGTAGGGCTGCTCGCCGGATTCCGCCAGCTTGTCCTGCGCGACTTTCGCCATGCGCGCCCACATGTAGCCGATCGCAACCAGACCGAAGAGATGCATGTAGTCGGTGGACGCCGCACCGGCATTGTCCGGCTTGGCCATCGCATTCTGCATCAGCCACATGGTCGCCTGCTGAAGATCCTTCACCGCCGCGCTGAGCGGCGCGATGTAGGGCTTCATCGCTTCATTGGCGGCGTTCTCCTTGGAGAAGGCCGCGACTTCGTTGAAGAACGTGGTGATCGCACGTCCGCCGGCGCGGCCGAGCTTGCGGCCGACCAGATCCAGCGCCTGGATGCCATTGGCGCCTTCGTACAGCATCGTGATGCGCGCATCGCGCACGAACTGTTCGACGCCGGTCTCGACGATGAAGCCGTGACCGCCGAACATCTGCTGGGCGGCAACCGCGTTGGCAAAGCCCTGATCGGTCAGCACGCCTTTGATGACCGGCGTCAGAAGGCCCATGTGGTCGTCGGCGGCCTCGCGCTCCTTCGGATCGTCGGAGCGATGCGCCACGTCGCCTTTCAGCGATGTCCACACCACAAGAGCGCGGGCGCCCTCGTTGAACGCGCGGATCGACATCAGCGTGCGCCGCACGTCGGGGTGAACGATGATCGGATCGGCAGGCTTGTCGGGAGCTTTCACGCCGCTGATGGAGCGGCCCTGCAGGCGGTCTTTCGCGTAGGCGGCTGCGTTCTGGTACGCGACTTCGGACTGCGACAGGCCCTGAACGCCGACGCCGAGGCGCGCCTCGTTCATCATCACGAACATCGCCTCCATGCCCTTGTTCTCAAGGCCAACCAGCGTTCCCACCGCGTTGTCGAAATTCAGCACGCAGGTCGAATTGCCGTGAATGCCCATCTTGTGTTCGATCGAGCCGCACGACACACCGTTCGGCTCGCCGCTGAGTGAGCCGTCGGCGTTGAGCTTCATTTTCGGAACGACGAACAGCGAGACGCCCTTGATGCCGGCCGGCGCGCCTTCGATACGCGCGAGGACGAGGTGAACGATGTTCTCCGTGAGATCCTGCTCACCACCGGAGATGAAAATCTTGGTGCCGGTGATCTTGTAGGTGCCGTCGGCCTGCTTGACCGCCTTGGTGCGCATCAGACCGAGGTCGGTGCCGCATTGCGGCTCGGTGAGGTTCATGGTGCCGGTCCATTTGCCGGTGACCATGTTCGGCACAAAGGTTTTCTTCTGCTCCGGCGTGCCGTGCACGAGAAGCGCCGCCATCGCGCCCTGGGTCAGGCCGCCGTACATGCCGAAGGCCATGTTGGCCGACGACATGAATTCGCTGACGGTTTCCGACAGCGACGCCGGCAGGCCCTGCCCGCCGTATTCCTGCGGAGCCGCCAGACCGATCCAGCCGCCATCGGCGAATTGCTTGAACGCTTCCTTGAATCCCTTGGGCGTCGTGACACGGCCATCGTCGTGGCGCGTGCAGCCTTCGAGGTCGCCGCTATGGTTCAGCGGATGAAGCACCTGCTCGGCGAACTTGGCGGCCTCGTCAAAAATCGCGGCGCGGACATCCGCCGTCGCGTCGCTGAAGCCTGGAAGGTTGTTGTATTTGTCGATCTGAAAGACGTCGTTGAGAAGGAAGGTCACGTCTTCGACGGGGGCTTTATAGATCGTCATGGAATGTCTCTCGGCTCACAATTGGACGTGGATGCGCGAATTGTTGGCGATGCGTCGCTTGAGCAAATGGACTGCCGTCGATGACCTCACCATGACATGGAAATGCGCGATACGCGCCGTCATCAGCAGGCGCGAGAGTATCGGGCACCATTCATACCGACGCCAGTTCCAGTGTCACATTTCTCCGTACACATCTGTACGGAGCCTAGCGTGGTGCGCCGTTTTGTGTCAATACACTTGTGCATGGTTGAAACTGCCGAATCTTCACTCTCGAAAGACCGCCTCACCCGCGAGCAATGGATTGCCCACGGGCTGCGGACTCTTGCCCGCCAAGGCGCCGCCGCCCTGAAGACCGGCATGCTGGCCGAGGGACTGCAGGTTTCAAGGGGCAGCTTCTACTGGCATTTCGAGAGCATTGCCGATTTTCGCACCCAGCTTCTGGCGACCTGGCAAGAACGCGCGACGGATGGCGTGGTCCGCGAGATCGATTCATCGATCACGGGACCTGCGCGGCTGACTTATTTGATGAAATTGGCCTTCAAGGAAGACAGAAGCCTCGATCGCGCCTTCCGCTCATGGGCTGCCACGGATGCCGATGCCGCCAAGGTTGTCTCAACTGTCGATGCCAAGCGTGTCGCCTATATCGCCAAACTTCTTCGCGAATCCGGCGTTGACGCCAAGGCGTCGATGCCCCGCGCGGAGTTCATTTACTGGGCCTATATCGGGCAGTCGTCGGTCATGAATTCCGCTCATGGAACGATCACCGAAGCGGATCTCGGCGATCTCAGCGGCCTGTTCACCCGGCCGTCCTCGAACTGACGCCTCCGGCCCACAAAGTCATAAGGCCGAATTAATAATCCGGCCGCAGCCGTTTCATTAACCCGGTATTTACCGTAACGCGAAAAAGTCGGGGCTGGAAACAGACGTCTCGCGTCGAAATTTGATTGTCTCTTCAATGGGACGCGGGGGTCTGAAGCGCACTGGCAGGAGCCAGCGCCAAGACCGGACCAAGGCATGACAGCGCGCGTATCGTGGAGTGTTGACGGAATCGAGCCATCGGTCCGCGAAAGGGCCGAAGCTTCCGCGCGCCGTGCCGGTATGTCCTTGGGCGATTGGCTGAATTCGGCAATTGGCACGCCCGCAGCCGCACCCCGCGAAGCCCAGGACGTCGCCGAAATTCACAAGCGGCTGGACTCCATCAGCCGCCAGGTCGAGCACATGTCGCGTGCTCCGGGTGCCCCGAAAAACGATCCTGCCGTGGCCCGGCAATTGAACGACGCCATTTCGCGGCTGGACGCGCGGCTGTCGCAGATCTCGGCCGGCACTCCGTCCTCTCATCCGCCCTATCAGGCTGCTCCGGCCGCCCGCACTGCCCCTGTCATGCCGCCCGCGATGTCGCCCAGTTTGTCTCCGATGGATTTCTCCATCGCGGAAATCGTTGCGCGGCAGGGCGAACTCGACGGTGCGCCTCGTGCCATGCCGCAATCGTCCACGCGGATGCCGCCGCCGTCGTTCGTGAACCATGCACCACCGATCCAGCCGCAGGCCGACTTCTCCGGCCTCGAACGGCAGTTGTCCCAGATCACCAGCCAGATCGAAATGCTGCGCCGGCCCGATGGCATCGAGCAGTCGATTGCCTCGTTCCGCAGCGAGCTGAGTGAGATCCGGCAGGCGATCACCGAGGCGATGCCGCGCCGCGCGATCGAATCCCTCGAAGGCGAAATCCGCTCGCTCGGACGGCGCATCGATGAGACGCGGTCCAGCGGCATCGACAGCACGGCGCTGTCCGGCATCGAACGCGCACTGTCCGACATCTACAGCGAACTGCGCGCACTCAAGCCCGCCGAACAGCTCGCCGGCTTTGACGACGCAATCCGCAATCTTGGCGACAAGATCGACACCATCGTGCGGTCCAGCCACGATCCGGCAACGGTTCGGCAGCTTGAAGACGCCATCGCCGCGCTCAAGGTAATCGTCTCGAATGTCGCATCGAATGACGCGCTGAACGAACTCGCCGGTCATGTCCAGACACTGTCGGTCAAGGTCGATCAGCTCGCACGAGCCGGCGGCAGCAACGACATTCTGTCGGCGCTCGAACAGCGTATCGCCGTGCTGACCACGGCGCTTGAGCAGCGCGACCGTCCGCCCGCGGGCGACACCGTCTATTTTGACAATGCCGTCCGCACGATTTCGGACCGGCTCGACAACCTTCAGGTCGGCAACGACAGCGCCGCTTCGCTCAGCCATGTCGAGCAGCGCGTCCATCATCTGCTCGAACGGCTTGAAGCCTCCGAGACCCGCGGCGGCAATCTCGCACGGGTCGAGGAAGGCCTGTCCGACATTCTCCGTCATCTTGAAAATCAGCGCACTAGCAGCGCAGCCGCAGATCCAGGCCTGCGCATGGCGCCTCCGATGGACAGCGAGCTTGTCGATGCCATCAAGCGCGAACTGACCGACATCCGTTTCAGCCAGTCGGAAACCAACCGGAATACGCAGGACTCGCTCGAAGCGGTTCACAATACGCTCGGCCACGTCGTCGATCGGCTGGCTCAGATCGAGGGCGACCTGCGCAATGCCCGAACGGCTTCCGCACCGCGCGAGATGCCGCGCGAACAGGCGATGCCCGAACCCCGCGCGCGCGAGGCTTATGCGCCGGAGCCGCCGCGTCCGACAACATCCTTCGCGCCGGTGCCGCGTCCCGAAATGCCAAATCCGGCTGCGGCGCAGGCTCCCATCGCACGTCCGCAAGTGGCGCAATCTGCCGCGCAGGCACTCGACATCGCGCCGCCTTCCCGCGTGGAAGCGCCTTCCGCCGCACCCGCATCGGTGCGCCCGCCGCCAAGCCCGCGCAGCCCGATCGATCCCAGCCTGCCGCCGGATCATCCGCTTGAGCCCGGAACCCGCGTGCAAGCATCGCGCGGCGGATCCAGTCCGTCGGAGCGCATTGCCGCGTCGGAAATCGTTCTGAACGAGATTTCCGCGAGCAAGCAAGAACCCGTCAGCTCGACCAATTTCATTCAGGCCGCACGCCGCGCCGCGCAGGCCGCCGCTGCTGCACCCCCCGCGGCAACGGGGCAGAAACCAAACCGCGTGACCGCGCTCAACGATGCTGCCCGCAACGCCGCCAAGGCTGCGGCGATCGGAGATTCCGGCATCTCCTCGAAGATCCGCGCGCTCCTGGTGGGCGCGAGCGTGGTCGTGATCGTGCTCGGCACCGTCAAGATGGGTATGAACCTGCTGAGCGGACACGACAGTTCGAACTCGTCGCTCCCCGCCGAATCCAGCGTGACGCCGCCGGCACCACCGCCTGCGCCGGAAGACGGACCGCGCTCCGATGCTTCGCCTGCGATCACGCCGTCGATGACGTCGCCGACGCTGCTCACGCGCCAGTCGCCGATGAGCGGCCCACAGATCATTTCCGTCCCCCAGATGCCGGCGATCCCCGCTGCGGCACCGGCTGAACCTGTCGCCATGCCTGCTGCCGCTCCTGCTGCGCCCGATGTCACCGGCTCGATCGCCACGCCGCGTGAACGGGTTTCCGTGACAGTCCCGCCCGCGCCGAAGACCAATCCAAAGATCAAGCTGACCCCGGTCGCGGACAAGTTGCCCGAGACGATCGGCAGCGCCGCGCTGCGTAACGCGGCCAACAGGGGCGAGCCGGGTGCAGCCTTTGAAATCGGCGTGCGCTACGCCGAAGGCCGCGGTGTTGCATCGGACTATGCCACGGCCGCGAAATGGTATGAGCGCGCCTCGGAGGGCGGCATCGTCCCGGCGACATTCCGTCTTGGCACGCTGTACGAGAAGGGTCTCGGTCTCAAGAAAGACGTCGAGACCGCGCGCAACCTCTACCTGCAGGCCGCCGAGAAGGGCAGCGCCAAGGCCATGCACAATCTCGCGGTGCTCGACGCTGACGGCGGCGGTGCGGGACCGAACTACAAGAGCGCGTCGCAATGGTTCCGCAAGGCGGCCGAACGCGGCGTCGCGGACAGCCAGTTCAATCTCGGAATTCTCTACGCCCGCGGCATCGGCGTGGAACAGAATCTCGCTGAATCCTTCAAGTGGTTCAGCCTGGCCGCGGCCCAAGGCGACGCGGATTCCGGCCGCAAGCGGGATGACATCGCCAAGCGCCTCGATGCCCAGTCGCTTGCCGCAGCGAAGCTCGCGACACAGACTTTCGTGCCCGAAGCACAGCCAGACGAGGCCACCGGCGTTGGCGCGCCTGCCGGCGGATGGGACGTTGCCGCGCCTGCAACCCCAGCGGCGAAGCCGGCCGCCAAGACGGCCGCTAAGAGCGCGAGCCGCGTCCCGTAAATCCCCGAAGCCGCGGCGCCGGGGCCCCGCGCTCGCGTTAACATTAACGCGGCGCAATCCCGAAACCACACTGCGCATTTTTCGGACCGCTTGCCGGATTCTTTAGCGCGCCCGCAAACGATTTCGGCTAAGCAGGGGCGCGGCGCACAACCCGCGTCGCGGCATATCCACTGCTGCGAGGGCCCGGCCCCGCGCCAAAATTCAAGCGAACGCGCGTGCAACTTTTCCTCCCCATCGCCGACATTCCGATCAATGTGTTTCTCATCCTGGCGATGGGTGCGGCGGTGGGATTCGTGTCCGGCATGTTCGGCATTGGCGGCGGGTTTCTGATGACCCCGCTGTTGATCTTTGTTGGAATCTCGCCCGCAGTCGCCGTTGCCTCGGTATCCAGCCACATGGCGGCGTCGTCTTTCTCCGGCGCATTATCCTACTGGCGCAAGCGCGCGATCGACCCGGCGCTGTCAATGGTTTTGCTCTGCGGCGGCGTCACTGGCACCGCGCTGGGCGTCTGGATTTTCGCGCTGCTGCGATCGGTCGGTCAGCTCGACCTCATCATCGCGCTGTCTTACGTGGTGCTGCTGACCGCCGTCGGCACCCTGATGTTCCTCGAAGGCCTGCGCGCCATCTTGCGTGCAAGGCGCGGCAACACGGCCATCACCCGGCGGGCCCGCGCCCAGGGATGGATACTCGGCCTGCCGCTGAAGATGCGCTTCAAGCGCTCCAAGATCTATCTCTCCGTGATCCCGGTGGTTGCCATCGGGCTGCTTGTCGGTTTTCTCGGCGCCATCATGGGCATCGGCGGCAGCTTCCTGCTGATTCCGATCATGATCTATGTCCTGCGGGTGCCCACCGCGACCGTGATCGGCACCTCGATGGCGCTGACACTGGTGACGATGGTGGTCGCAACCATCCTGCATGCCGTAACCAATCATCTGGTCGATGCGGTGCTGGCACTGGTGCTGATGGTGGGCGGCGTGATCGGCGCACAGTTCGGCGCGCGGGCCGGCCAGCGAATCCGCGGTGAACATCTGCGCCTCTTGCTTGGGCTTCTGATCCTGTCGGTCGGGGTCCGCTTTGCGGTTGAACTGGTGATCCGGCCGAATGAACTCTACTCCATTCGCGATCTGGGGATTGGCGGATGAGACATCGCGCACTCCCCTTCTTCGCAGCGCTATTGCTCGCCCTCGCCACGAGCATGACTGCGGGCGCAGAGAACCTGATTGTCTCGGTCTCCAACCACCGCATCACGGTGACGCCGAATTATTCCGGCGAAGAACTCGTGCTGTTCGGATCAATCGAACGCGACAGCAAATCCAAACCGCCCGGCACAGCCTACGACATCGTCGTGACGGTGAGCGGACCGCGCGCCGACATGGTCACGCGGCGCAAGGAACGCAAGCTCGGCATCTGGATCAATGTCGATTCACGCGAGTTCATTCAGGTCCCGGCCTATCTCGGGATCTTCGCCAACCGCCCGATCGACAACATCGCCGCGCCGGATGTGCAGCGCAGGCAGCAGATCGGCATGGCCAGTTTCCCGCTGCCGCAGCGCATGGGGCCGGATGTCGCCAACACGGTCGCGAGCGACCCGTTCCGAACCGCCTTCGTCCGGCTGCGTACCGACCACGGGCTTTACCGCGAACAGACCAATGCGGTGACATTCCTTACGCCGACGCTGTTTCGGACCGGAATTCCGCTGCCCGCGGAGGTGCCGACCGGAACCTACACGGTCGACATCAAGCTGTTCGCCGACGGCGCGGTTCTCGCCAAAACGGAAACCGCGTTTGAAATCGTCAAGGTCGGCTTCGAACAGTTCGTCGCCAATTCAGCCCGCTATCATGGGCTGCTCTATGGTCTCGCGACCGCGATGATGGCGATCATGACCGGATGGCTGGCGTCTGTGGTCTTCCGCAGGGACTAGAAGAAGAAACCTGCGATCATCGCGACTACGCAGACCGCCATTGCCGCCGTCGACAGCCACCCCAGCCAGAACAGCGGACCGGTGATCGCAAACTTGCTCATCACATCGCGGCGGCGCGCCATGACCATCAACAGAACCATGACGGGCACCGCGAGCACGCCGTTGATCACAGCGCTCCAGTACAATGCCGAGATCGGATTGATCGGCGTGAAATTAAGACCGATGCCGATACCGGCCGACAATGCCAGCACCGAATAAAACGCCCTCGCTTCACGCGGCTTGCGGGCAAGACCGACCGGCCATCTGCGGCCCTCGCCGATCGCGTAAGCTGCGGACCCCGCGAGCACCGGAACGGCCAGCAACCCGGTACCGATAATGCCGAGCGCGAAAATGAACTCGGCAAAAGCGCCGGCAATAGGTTTGAGTGCTTCCGCCGCCTGCGCGGATGTTTCGATGTCGGTTTTACCCGCCGCATTCAGTGTCGCCGCTGCCGTGATGATGATCGAGACCGCAATCAGATTCGAGAACGCCATTCCCACAATGGTGTCAGCGCGGATGCGATGAAACTCCTTCTCGGCGCCGTAATGTTTCTCTGCCAGCGGCTGCTTCTTCGCATCGATACGCTGATCCTCCGCTTCCTGAGAGGCTTGCCAGAAAAACAGATAGGGAGAGATGGTCGTGCCGAGGATGGCGACCAGCGTGGTCAGGAAGGCCGAAGTCCATTGCACATGCGGAATGGCGATTCCGCGCAAGGCATCGCCCCACGAGACTTTCGTCACCGCAAGCGCAGCGACGTAAGCGAACAGGCTGAGAGTCAGCCATTTCAACACGGAGCTGTAACGTTTGTAGTCGAGAAAAATCTGGGCAACCGTCGAGGCAACACCGAACACCAGCACGTAGAGAAAGCCCGGACCACCGATCAATAGCTTGAGCGCATCGCCCATGGCTGCCAGATCCGCCGCGATATTGATCGTGTTGGCGATGAAGAGCAGCGCCACGATGATGTTGAGCACCCAACCCGGATAATGCCGGCAGACATTGCCGGCGATGCCAAGGCCTGTGACGCGACCAACACGGGCAGAGATTTCCTGAATCGCCACCATCAGCGGGAATGTCAGCAGCATGGTCCAGCCGATGCCGTAACCGAGCTGCGCGCCCGCCTGGCTATAAGTCCCGATGCCGGACGGATCGTCATCCGAGGCACCGGTGACGAGCCCGGGGCCAAGGGTTTTCAGAAAGCCGCGCAGGCTGAACGGCTCAGGCTTGCTATCGTGCTGAGCCACCCTTCCCGGATGATCTGTCTTCCGATGATCGATCTTGTGGTTTGCCATGCCCATATCCAGCCGCGGCAGATAACGGCCGCCATGCGGCCGGGTTCCACGAGGTCTGTCGTGTCGGCGGCCCGAAGTCCAGGGGTTAGATCAAATCATGCCGTGGCTGATGGGACCACTGATCGGTTAACGAGGTAGATGCCAAGTGCGACCGGAACGATGCCGAGCAGGTCCCATGCCGCGACGTGTTCAGGGATCGAGCCAAGCAACACGAGACAGGCAAAAGCACCCAGCAGCAGCAGCCAGCAGCCAGCAGCCAGCAGCCAGCAGCTTAGATCTTAGTAACAGCGCGACGCCGCGATGCTGTGCACCTTCCGGTCACCCAGCACATGTGCGGTGAAAGCCAGCGTCTGAAAGATCGCCGCAAAGGCGACATCGCGAATGCTCAGGCCTCCGGTATAGGCGCCGAATGCCGGCATCACCGCACGTTCGCCGTCGCTGGCAAAACAGCGCCGTTCGACCGAGCGTCCACGCGTCGATACCCGCGCCTTGGGATGAAGATGGCCTGCGATCTCGCCAACCGCGCCGGTCGGCTCATGACGAAACATGATCGGGCCGATCGCGACTTCATCCGCGACCGTCCCGCCGAGATCGCGCGGCAAGGCCGGATCGTGATTTCCCGAAATCCAGATCCAGTCGCGCCGCACCTGCAAGGCGGACAGAGCATCGCGGTCGTCCAGTAACAGCCGCTCATGCGCGTCGCGGTCGTGGAAGCTGTCGCCGAGCGCGATCACCGTGCGCGGATCATGCCGCGCGATCACGGCGCCGAGCCGCGCCAGCGTCGCCGCCGTATCGAACGGCGGCAGCAGCACGCCGCGCTGCGCGAAGCTGGACCCTTTTTCCAGATGCAGATCGGAGACAACCAGAAGGCGCTCGTCTTCCCAGAACAGCGCGCCGGCGAGGTCAGCTAAAAAGGTAATGCCGGCGACGGTGACGGCCTGGATTCGATCTGTCGCCTGCGCCCCTTGCATCTCTTGTCAATCCTGATCGGGCGGCATCGCCTCTTTCACGAGTTCCTCGGCGGCCTCCGCCAGCAACTCGTCCGATGCTTCGCCATAAACCGCTTCGCGGCCGATTTCCAGCATCACCGGCACCGCCAGCGGCGAAACCCGATCGAGTTCCTTGTGCGTGATTCGGCCCTTAATGCGGATCAGCATATCGCTCAGGCGGCGAATATCCAAAAGGCCGGTTGCGGCATCAGACCGCGCGGCGCGCAGCAGCACGTGGTCGGGCTGGTGCTTGCGCAGGACGTCGTAGACCAGGTCGGTCGAGAACAGCACCTGCCGCCGCGATTTCTCCTCGCCGGTGAAGCGGCGCGCGATCAATCCTGAAATCACCGCGCAGGTGCGGAACGTGCGCTTCATCAGCGCGGATTCTGCGAGCCACGCCTCGAGATCGTCGCCGAGCATGTCGGCATCGAACAACGCGTCGAGTTTGAGACGGCCATTGCGGACCATCGCCGACATATCGCCGAGCGACCACACGGCGAGCGCATATTCGTTGGCGACAAAGCCAAGCGGCTTAGCACGCGCGCGTTCCAGCCGCCGCGTCAGCAGCATCCCGAGCGTCTGATGTGCAAGCCGCCCTTCGAATGGATAGCAGACAAGATAGTGCTTGTCGGCGCGCGGAAAGGTTTCGACGATCAGTTCGCGAGATCCCGGCACACGGGAAAATGCGGCCTGCAATGACAGCCATTCGCGCACCTGATCGGGCAGGCCCTTCCATGCGCGCTGATCGGCCAGCAGCAAACGCACGCGTTCGGCGAGATAGGTCGAGAGCGGAAACTTTCCGCCCATGTAGGACGGCACCTTGGGATTGGCGTCGTTGCTGCGCGAGACATAAACCTCGTCTTCCATCAGCGCTTCGTAACGCACGACCTCGCCCCCGAAGACGAAGGTGTCGCCCGGCACGAGTCCCTCGATGAAATATTCCTCGATCTGGCCCAGCATCCGCCCGCCGCGCGCGATGGCTCCGGTCGAGCCGCCCCCCTTGTTGCTGCCACGCACCAGCTTCACCTTCAGCATCGGCTCTTCGACAATGGTGCCGACATTGAGACGGTAGCTCTGGCGCACACGCGGATTGGTGACCCGCCACCTGCCGGCCTTGTCCTGCTTGATACGAGCAAAGCGCTCGTAGCTTTTCAGCGCGTAGCCGCCGGTGGCGACGAAATCGATCACATCGTCGAAATCCTTGCGCGGCAGATCCATATACGGCGCGGCACTCCGTACCTCGGCGTAAAGTTCATCGGCGAGAAACGGCTCGCCGCAGGCGCAGCCAAGCACATGCTGCGCCAGCACGTCGAGCGAACCGGTGCGCTGCGGCGGCGTGTCCTGCGCATTCTCCGCGACCGCATCGATGGCGGCGCGGCACTCCAGCACCTCGAACCGGTTCGCCGGGACCATGACGGCGCGCGACGGCTCATCGAGACGATGATTGGCGCGGCCGATCCGCTGCATCAGCCGCGACGCGCCTTTCGGCGCGCCGACATTGATGACGAGATCGATGTCGCCCCAGTCGATGCCGAGATCGAGCGACGAGGTACAGACCACGCCGCGCAGCTTGCCCGCCGCCATCGCGTCCTCGACCTTGCGGCGCTGTGCCACATCGAGCGAACCGTGATGGAGCGCAATCGCCAGACCGTCGTCGTTGATGCGCCAGAGATCCTGAAACAGCATTTCCGCCTGTGCGCGGGTGTTGACGAACATCAACGAGGTCTTGTTAGACTTGACCAGATCGTAAATCTCGCCGAGCGCATGACGCGCCATGTGGCCGGCCCACGGCAGCCGCTCCTTGGTATCGAGCATCTCGACGATCGGCGCAGCGCCAGCATCCGCGATGACAAGATCGGCCATGGTCTGCACGCCGCCGGTCTGCGGCACCAGATAGCGCCGCAGATCGTCAGGCTCCGCGACCGTCGCCGACAGGCCCACGGCCGTCGCCTGCGGCGCAAGCCGCCACAGCCGCGCGAGACCGAGCGACAGCAGATCGCCGCGCTTTGATGTCACCAGCGCGTGGAGTTCGTCGAGCACGATCCGCTTCAGCGATGAGAACAGATACGGCGCATCGTCGGACGACAGCAGCAGCGCGAGCTGCTCGGGCGTGGTCAGCAGAATATCCGGCGGATATTTACGCTGTCGCTGCCGCCGCGACACCGGCGTGTCGCCGGTGCGGGTTTCCACACGGACCGGCAGTTTCATATCGGCGATGGGACGTTCTAGATTGCGGGCGATGTCCACCGCCAGCGCTTTGAGCGGAGAAATATAGAGTGTGTGCAGACCACCGCTGCGCACCACGCTGCGGCCGGTCGATATCGTCTTCGCGGATTTCGGCTGAGGCGTGCCCAGTTCCACCAGCGTCGGCAGAAATCCTGCCAGCGTCTTGCCCGCACCCGTCGGTGCGATGAGCAGAGCTGACCGGTTGTCCCGCGCCTTTGCCAGGAGATCGAGCTGATGCACGCGCGGCGACCAGCCCCGCGCCGCGAACCAGCGCTGGAAAATCTCGGGCAGCAAATCAGGCGATGCCGGGGTTTTGGTTTTCACGCCCTAGAAGTAAGACGTCGCGCGGTCACGGTCGAGGGCAGCGGCGGAAATTCCACCCTGCCCTCGCACGTCTTAGGTTATTGGCTGACCGGCTTTGTATCCAGATCCCAGTCCTTGCCGTTGAAAGTTCCGATGAACAGCGTCTTGATCGGCGAATAATCATCCGGAGACGTTGAGTAGGTGATGCCGGGCAGGAAGATCGGTGCCTTGTAACCCGCCAGCGATGTGGCCTGCTTCAGAACATTGGCATGGGTGAGTTCGTCACCGCACTTTTCGAGAATGCGCGCCATGGTCACTGCTTGCGAATAACCCTGAAACGCGATCGTGTTGTCCTGATCGACGTTCGGCAGATATTTTGTCCGCAGTTCCTGAAATCCTTTCACATCGGGATCATCCGCCCATTTCGGGCTGCCGACTTCCTTGGTGTAACTCGCGGCAACGATGCCAATGGCATTATCCGCGCCGGCCGCATTCAAAATCGACCGGCCACTCGATGTGCTGACCAGAAGATGAAGCGGCTTCCAGCCAAGCTCGGCGACCTTGCGGATCGACTGCGACGTCGCCTTGCCGGTGGAGATATTATAGAAAACATCCGCTCCGGATTTCGACAGATTGATCATCTGTGAATCGATCGTCGGATCGGTGAGATCATAGGATGCCTCCGCGACGACCTTCACCTTGTCGCCGGCTTCCGCCAAAATCTCCTTGAACGAATTCATATAGTCGCGGCCGAACTCGTCGTTCTGGTAGAGGATGGCGACCTTGGCGTCCGGCTTCTTCTGCAAGAGGTAGCGCGCAAGGATTCGGCCCTCGGTCGGATAGAGCGGCAGGCCCGGCGTGGTCCATTTGAAATTCTTCGGATCGTTCCAGCGTCCGGCTCCGGTGTTGAGCAGGAGCTGTGGGATGTTCTTGCCGTTGAGATATTTCTGCACAGCCGTCTGTGGGCCGGTGCCAAGCGAGCCGAACAGCGCAAGGACTTCTTCCTGCTCGACCAGACGCCGCGTCGCCTCCACGGTCTTCGGCGCGCTGTACGAGTCATCCAGCGTCAGGAACGTGATCTTGCGCCCGTTGATGCCGCCCTTTTCGTTCAGCATCTGGAAATACGCCGCCTGGGTGCGGCCGATCACGCCATAGAGCGAGCCCGGTCCCGAATGCGGCACGGTCTGGCCGAGTTTGATTTCGGTGTCGCTCGCGCCCGGATCGTATTTCTTCTGGGCCTGCGCGCTGGACGCTCCCATCAGGACGGCAGCGGCGAGCGCCGCGCCGGCCGCGAACGATTTCATCGTCGTTTTCATTTTCGTGTTGTCTCCCTGAATTGACCCAGTAGCATTCTGCGATGCCTTTGATTTTTTTCCGGCGATTCATCCCGGGTCGGACGCAGATCCCGGCATCCTGCCGTGCTCAGGAGCCCTGTCTTGCGTTTTGACGTCACCCCGATCGTTTTGCACGCCGGCCGGGTCATTTTGCTTGCCCGCGCCGTAACCGCCTCTAGCTCCAGCAAAATTTCGTGAAGCCGCGCTGCGACAATTTGGCTCATGTGTGGCCGGGAAGGTACAGCGGAACGCCTCGCCGCCCGCTAAACAGCACCGGGCTTTGAATTGGAATAGCATGCAGAAGTTTTTGATCGCGGCCGCGCTTGTCGCAATGACGGTAAGCGCCCAAGCTGCGGACCTTCCTGCCAAACTTGTCTTCAGGAAAGCGCCTGTCGCATCGACGACCTATGACTGGACCGGTTTGTATGCCGGCGTGAATGCCGGCGTTGCTGTTGGCGGCGAAGGCCGCTCCGGCCTCAATGTGCTCGGCTTCGGCGGCTCGTTCGAAACCTTCAACCTCGCCTCGCTGGGCGTCGTTGGCGGCGGCCAGGCCGGATACAACTATCAGTTCGGCAACTGGGTGATCGGCGCGGAAGTCGACATTCAGGGCATCGGGACGGAAAATCACGCCAACTGCATCCTGACCTGCAGCGTGCCAAGCGCCGCCGCACTCAGGCAGGACATGACCTGGTTCGGCACCGTGCGCGGCCGCGTCGGCTATGCCTCCGGCCCGATCCTCAATTACTTCACCGGCGGGTTCGCTTATGGCGGCGTCAAGGTCAGCGACACTGAACGCCTCATCGGCATCAACGCGGGCACTTTCGCAGTTGAGCAGACGAGGGCCGGGTTTGCTCTGGGCAGCGGCATCGAGGCGGCGGTCGGCGGCAACTGGACCGCGAAGATCGAATATCTCTATGTCGATCTCGGATCGATCAACCAGGCCTTCGTGCTTGGTGGAACGCCCCATGTGATTGGCACCGAGGTGCGCGAGAGCATTTTCCGTGCGGGCGTGAATTACCGCATTGGCGGCAACGGCAGCCTGTTTGCGCAGACGCCTGCCGCGAACTGGACCGGCTTCTACGCCGGTGGCAACGGCGGTTCAGGCATCGCGCGCGATGCCACGACCCATACCGTCCTGTCCGGCGTCACAGCCAGCAACAATTTCGACCTTGCACCGCGCGGCTACAATGGCGGCCTGCAGGCCGGCTACAACTGGCAGCGCGGCAATGTCGTGTACGGTTTTGAGAGCGACATCCAGTATTCGACCCAGGAGACCGATCGAAGCTGCCTGTTCACCTGCACGGCAGCCACGTCAGCCGTCTATCGTCAAAAGCTTGACTGGTTCGGCACCGTTCGCGCGCGCATCGGCTACGGCGTCGGCCCGACGCTGTTCTACGCCACCGGCGGTCTCGCCTATGGCGAGGTCAAGACCCGCGTGACCGAAAACATCACCACGCTTGGAATCAACGGCACCGCAAGTTTCAAGGATGTGCGCGCCGGCTGGGCGCTGGGCGCCGGCGTCGAAACGCCGCTCGAACTGTTCGACTGGTTCAAGCCCGGTCAGTGGACCGTGAAGACCGAGTATCTCTACATCGATCTCGGCAGCGCATCGAACAGCTATAATCTCAACGGCGTTCAGCACAACCTGACGACAGAAGAGACCAATCACATCTTCCGCACCGGCGTGAATTACCACTTCGATGCGCCGGTGACCGCGAAGTACTGATCGCAGCGGTCAGGCCTTGCTTGCGGTGACGACCAGTCCCGGTACGGGCTCGTTCGCTTCGATGCGGGTGGATACCGCGGTGATCTCGCAGAGCGTCAATCCGGCATCGGCAATTGCCTTGCGCAGATAGGCCTCGCCGTGGGCGTAGCGCAGCCCGGGACCGAGAATTACACCTTTGCCAACGTGCGTCTCCACCGTGAACGCCAGCAAACCCTGCGGCGTCAGAACACGCGCCGTCTCGACCAGCAACGCATCCAGTTCCGGTACGTAAACGAAGGCGTCCGCCGCGATGACCAGGTTTGCGCTCGCGTCACTCTCGGCCTGCAAGCCTTGCAGCATGTCCATGACATCCAGACGTGCATAGAGGCCCGTGTCACGCGCGCGCTCGATCATGCCGGACGACAGATCGACGCCGATAAATTCATCGGCGAGTGAGCCGAACTCGCGCGCGACAAGGCCGGTCCCGCAGCCAAGATCAATCGCGCGCTTGAAATGCGCCGGCAGCTTTGCCGCATGACGCGCCGCCAGCACCGCCTTCAGCAACACCGCCGGCCCGCGGTAATCCAGATCGTTCACCAGCGTCTTGTCGAACCGCGGCGCATACTGATCGAACAGCGCACGCACATAACCCGGCGGCATGGCGGAGAGATCTTCGACGCCAAGACGCATCAGCCGCAGCTTCGCGCCGTGGCGATCATCCGGGTCGGCATCCCGGGCACGGAGATAGGCGTTCACCGCGTCGTCGCGCTGGCCCATCTGCTCGCGCAGATCGCCGAGCGCGAACCACGCCGAAGCAAAGCCGGGTTCGAGTTCCGCTGCCTGCATCATCAGATCGGCTGCGGCGGCAAGATCGCCGCGCAATTGCAGGTCGCGTCCGAAATCATAGCGCCGGTCGGCGATCAGGTTTCCTGACGAGAGGAACAAGGACGCAGGCATGGACTTGATCTGAACCCCAAAACAGAAGCCGCTCACCACTTACCAGACTCCAATGCAGCTTCCGAGCGACTATATAACCTAGTGGAGTGGATTTGACATTCGCTCCCTGCTCCCGCGAGTCCGCAAGCGAATGTCAAATCCAAAACTCCACTAGAAACCTATATTTGCTAGTGGTCCCTTGATTCTAACATTCGCAAGGGTGCCTGCCGAGACGCGATGCGAATGTTAGAATCGGACCACTACACATGCGCCCGCAAGACATCCTGATGCCCGTCGCCGCCGGCCTTTGCTGCAAGCCCGGCGGCTTTCATATCGACCCGGTACGGCCGGTGGAGCGGGCGCTGATTACCCATGGCCACTCCGATCATGCCCGCCCTGGCCATGGTGCAGTGCTGGCGACGCAGGAAACCCTCGACATCATGAGGCTCCGTTACGGCGACAATTTCGCCGGTAGCACGCAGGCGATTTCCTACAATGAGACCATCAAACTGGGCGGGGTCAGCGTCACATTCCATCCCGCCGGGCATGTGCTGGGCTCGGCGCAGATCGCCGTCAGCAGCGGCAAGACCAAAATCGTCGCCTCGGGCGACTACAAGGACACACCCGATCCGACCTGCGCACCGTTCGAGGTGGTGCCGTGCGACGTCTTCATCACCGAGTCCACCTTCGGACTGCCGGTTTTCCGCCACGCCAACGTCGAAGGCGAGATTGCCAAACTGTTGGCCTCGGTGGCGCTGTTTCCGGAGCGCGCCCATCTGGTCGGCGCGTATTCACTCGGCAAGGCACAGCGCGTCATCGCGATGATCCGCGCGGCAGGCTACACCGCACCGATCTACATGCACGGGGCGATGGAGAAAATCACGCGCTACTATGAGGGCCGCGGCATCGATCTCGGCGAGTTGCGGCTGGCGAAAGGCGTGAAGAAGGCTGACCTTGCCGGGACCATTACACTCGCGCCGCCCTCCGCCATTACCGACATCTGGACGCGGCGGTTTCCCGATCCGGTCGCGGCGTTTGCATCGGGCTGGATGCGGGTGCGCGCCCGCGCGCGGCAAAAGGGCATCGAACTGCCGCTGGTGATTTCCGATCACGCCGACTGGGACGGACTATGTGCGACCATCGACGCGACCGGCGCAGGCGAAGTCTGGGTGACGCATGGCCAGGAAGACGCACTGGTTCACTGGTGTCAGTCGAAGGGCCTCAAAGCGCGGCCGCTCGATCTGGTCGGCTACGGTGACGAGGACGAAGGCGCTGCGCCGGAAGAGGCGACGTCATGAACCGGTTTGCGCATCTGCTCGACCGCCTTGCCTATGAGCCCGGCCGCAACAACAAGCTGCGGCTGATCACAAACTACTTTCGCGAGGTGCCGGACCCAGATCGCGGCTGGGCGCTGGCGGCGCTGACCGGCGCGCTGTCGTTTCGTCACGCCAAGGCAGGATTGATCCGCGACCTGATTGCCGCGCGCACCGATCCGACACTGTTTGCGCTGTCGTATGACTATGTCGGCGACCTGTCTGAGACAGTTGCGCTGATGTGGCCCGCCGACAAGCGCGCTACCAACTCTCCGCCGCCTCCGACGCTGACGGAAGTCGTCACCACCTTTAACACCCTCGGCAAGACCGAAATCCCTGCACAGCTTGTCCGCTGGCTCGACGAATTGGATGAGACCGGCCGCTGGGCGCTGCTGAAACTCGTCACCGGCGGCCTGCGCATCGGCGTCTCCGCACGGTTGGCAAAAACCGCCGCCGCGGCGCTGGGCGACAAGGACGCCCACGATGTCGAACTGATCTGGCCAGGACTTGTGCCGCCCTATCTCGATCTGTTCGCGTGGCTGGAAGGCCGCGCCGACAAGCCGGTCAACCGCGATCCCGCGCCGTTCCGTCCGGTGATGCTGGCACATGCCATCGAGGATTCGGATTTCGCCAATCTCGCACCGGACGACTTCACCGCTGAATGGAAGTGGGACGGCATCCGCGTGCAGGCCGTGAGCGGGAAGGACGAGCGCGGCAACATCCTCACGCGCCTCTATTCACGCACCGGCGAAGACATCACCAAGAGCTTTCCCGATCTGGTGCCATCTCTGAGATTTCCCGGCGCGCTCGACGGAGAACTGCTGGTGCTGCGCGACGGACGCGTACAGACCTTCAATGTCTTGCAGCAGCGCCTGAACCGGAAATCCGTGACGCCGAAGCTGACGAAGGACTATCCGATTCATCTGCGCGCCTACGATCTGCTGAGTGACGGCGACAACGACCTGCGCATGCTGACCTTCACTGAGCGGCGCTCGAAACTCGAAGCCTTTGTGGCGCAACTCAATGATCCGCGTATCGATCTCTCGCCTCAAGTGTCCTTCAGCACGTGGGACCATCTCGCCGCCGCGCGGGCCGATCCGGCCAGCGCCGGAGCCGGGGAGGATTCGGAGGCCGTCGAAGGTGTGATGCTCAAACGCCGCGACGCGCCGTATCTGCCGGGCCGGCCGAAAGGCCAGTGGTGGAAATGGAAACGCGATCCGCACATCATCGACGCCGTGCTGATGTACGCGCAGCGCGGCCACGGCAAACGCTCGTCGTATTATTCCGATTACACCTTCGGCGTCTGGACCAGCATCGATGGCGCCGATCAGCTCGTGCCGGTCGGCAAGGCCTATTTTGGCTTCACCGACGAGGAGTTGATTCAAATCGACCGCTTCGTCCGCCGCCACACCACCGAGAAGTTCGGCCCGGTGCGCCATGTGGTGCACGAGCCCGATCAGGGACTGGTGTTCGAGGTGGCTTTCGAGGGACTGGCGCGCTCGGCGCGGCACAAGTCCGGCGTCGCCATGCGCTTCCCCCGGATCAGCCGGCTGCGGTGGGACAAGCCGCCGCGCGATGCCGACCGGCTGGAGACACTTGAACGGATGTTAATCTCCGAGAGCGAGATTTCCTCTCCGGCGACCGCCAGCGGCCATTGACGCAACCGAGACAGTTCCCCATGTGGCGTGCTATTGTGCGATGGCGCACCCACCGAGGAGACGACAATGCCGGACGACGTGAGAGAAATCCCAGCCAGGAACGACGACAATCTGTCGCGTTTTCTCGGCGGCTCGCCATTGGCGGTGCTGCTGCGGCTGGTGTTGCTGTCGCTGCTGGTCGGCGTCGTGCTCGCCGCGATCGGCTTCGATCCGTGGAACATCATCTACAGCATCCGCCGGCTGATCGACTGGATCTGGAATCTGGGCTTCGATTTCATAAACGGCGTGTGGCGTTACTTCCTGCTCGGCGCGGTGATCGTGATCCCGGTCTGGCTGATCTCGCGGCTGTTCAGCACCCAGCGGCCGCGCTGATTGAGAGACGCGGCCAAAGTCACAACCGCACAGGTTTTCAGCATCGCCGGTCCGGCGATGCTGGCCAACCTCACGACGCCGCTGCTCGGTGTCGTCGCGACGGCCTGTATCGGCAGACTGGGTGACCCCGCCCGCTCGGCGGCGTCGCCATCGCATCGGTGGTTTTCGATTGCCTGTTCTGGCTGTTCGGTTTCCTGCGCATGGGCACCGTCGCATTCACCGCGCAGGCGCTCGGCGCGCGGGATCATGTTGAAATCCGCGCAACCCTGTTTCGCGCGATTATCGTCGCGGCGGCAATCGGCCTGCTGCTGATTGCCGTGAGCAAACCTCTCGGGACTGTCATCCTGTCATTGATGGGAGGCAGCGAGCCTGTGACGGCGGCCGCACGCGAATACTTCGCGATCCGCCTGTGGTCCGCGCCGATGGCGCTCGGCAACTATGTTCTGCTCGGCTGGTTCGTCGGCCAGGCGCGCGCGAAAACCGCGCTTGCCCTGCAAATCCTGATCAATGTCGCCAACATCGCAATGACAGCGTGGCTCGTCCTGGTGCTGAACAAGGGCATCGCGGGTGCGGCGATAGCGGCGGTGCTGGCGGAAACCACCGGATTTATTGTCGGCGCGGCCTTGGCCTGGCGTCTGCTCGGCGGTGTATTCGATATCAGCACCGAGCGGCTGTTCGACCGCGAGCGGCTCCTGCACATGTTCGCGGTCAACCGGGACATTCTGATTCGCACCGCGGCCCTGATCGCCGCGTTTCTTTTCTTTACGTCGCAAGGCGCACGCGCCGGCGACACCGTGCTCGCCGCCAATGCGGTACTCAACAATTTCCTTTTGATCAGCGCCTTCTTTCTCGACGGCATCGCCAATGCCGCCGAACAGATTTGCGGACGAACCTACGGCAAGCGCGATCGCGAGGGCTTCCTGACCGCAACCCGACTCATCATGCTGTGGGGATCGGTGTTCGCGCTCGCCGTGAGCACCGCTTACTTCTTTTTCGGATCGGGTCTGATCGCGGTGATGACGCCGAATCTCGATATTCAACGCGTGGCGAACGACTATCTCGTCTTTGTCATTCTTGCGCCGCTCGTCGGCTTTTTCGCATTCGCCTATGACGGCATTTTCATCGGCGCGACCTGGGCGCGCGACATGCGCAATCTCATGCTGCTGTCGCTGGTGATCTTCCTCGCGGCGTGGGCGCTGCTGCGGCCGTTCGGCAATGCGGGCCTGTGGAGCGCGCTCCTGATTCATTATGTCGCGCGCGGCGGCTTGCAGGCGCTGCGTTATCCCGCGCAGTTCAGGGCTTCATTCGGCAACGGAAAGCTTAGTCCGGCCACGGCTCCGCGGTAATCGTCGCAGCATCCGCGCCGACGATTTCGGAGAGACTGTCGCGGCTGGTCCGCCGCAGCGTGGATACGAGGTCGGCCTTGATGTCTTCGACCAGTCCGAGGCCCTTGTAGATCAGCGACGAATAGAGCTGGATCAGAGTGGCGCCGGCGCGGATCTTCATCAGCGCAGCCCCGCCAGAATCGATTCCGCCGACGCCGATCAGCGGGAACGCGCCTTCGGCGCGCACGTATGTTTCCGCGACCATGCGCGTTGATAACCTCAAGAGCGGCCGCCCGGACAATCCGCCCTGCTCCTTCGCGCGGGCCTGTTCGCGCAATGAGGCGGGCCGCGCCAGCGTGGTGTTCGCGACGATCATGCCGTCGACCCGGCGCGAGCGGGCAATGTGCACAACATCGTCGAGTTCCTGCAACGTCAGATCCGGCGCGATCTTCAGAAGCAGCGGCGAATCGCCGGCATTCTTGCGCACGCGCTCGCGCGCATCGACCACCCGCGCCAGAAGATCGTCCAGCGCCGCCGCCTGCTGCAGATTGCGCAGGCCAGGCGTGTTGGGCGACGACACGTTGACCGTGAAGTAACTCGCCACCGGCGCGAACAGTTCAATCAGCCGGACGTAGTCCGCCGTGCGATCCATCGAGTCCTTGTTGGCGCCGACATTGACACCGACGATGCCGCCGAGACGCGAGCGCGCGGCAAGCCGCCGAAGCACGGCTTCCGCCCCGTCATTGTTGAAACCCATCCTATTGATGACACCGGAGTCCTGTTCGAGGCGAAACAGCCGCGGGCGCGGATTTCCGTCCTGCGGTTTCGGTGTCACCGATCCGATCTCGACGAAGCCGAAACCCAGCCGCAGCAACGCGTCCGGTGCTTCGGCATTTTTGTCGAAGCCCGCGGCCATGCCGACAGGATTGGGGAAGTTCAGGCCGAAGGCACGCACCGCAAGCTTGGGATCGCTGGGGCGCGGCTTGGCCGGCGGCAACAGCCGCAGCCCGCCGATCGCAAGCCGATGGGCGTCCTCCGGATCGAGCCGGCGCAGCAGCGGCAACGTGAGAGCATCGAAAGCGCGGATCACGACGCAAGCTCCGGAATATCGTGCGAACCGTCGGAGCGCGCACGCAGGTCGAGGATTTCTGTCACGGCGCCGGTGTCGAGTTCGCCGTAGAGATGCGGAAACAACTCGCCGCCGCGCGAGCGTTCCCATTTCAACGCCGGGCCCAGCGCCTCGGCATCGACCGCAATCAGAAACAGCCCCGTCTGCCCTGCGAAATGCTTGGCGACGGTCCCCGCCACCTGGGACGCCGTGGAAAAATGGATAAAGCCGTCGAGCTTGTCGTCGGCACTGCCGCGAAAGGCGCCCTGCCGCTCGGCCTCGCGCCAGGCCGACGCGGGGCAAATCTTGTAGATCGTGGACACGGCGGGCGGACTCTCGTGAGTTATTGAATTCATTTGAGATTTTTCGGAGCTCTGCCGAGCGCCCCGCAGACCGTATCGGCGCGCTCCGGCCACTTCAAGGGCAGCGTTCATCTGATCGCTATGCATTGCAGAGACGCCCGTTTCGAGGTAATAATTCCTAGTTCCTGATAAAATTCACTGCCCGGTCCGGTCGGCTGGGCCAGACATCCGGCCATCCCATGTTGACCCACGATCAAATCTGGAATGCGCTCGATCGCCTCGCCGAACGCGCGGGTTTATCGGCATCCGCATTGGCCAAACGTGCGGGCCTCGATCCCACCACCTTCAACAAATCGAAGCGGATCACGCCGGACGGACGCGAACGCTGGCCATCGACCGAATCCGTCGCGAAAGCGCTGGCCGCGACCGGCACCACCGTCGACACGTTCGTGCAGTTCATCGAGGACACCGCACGCTCGGTGCAGGCGGTGCCGCTGCTCGGCTTCGCCGAAGCCGGCACTGGCGGTTATTTCGACGACGGCGGCTTTCCGGTCGGCAAGGGCTGGGACGAAGTCGGGCTTCCGTCGGTCAACGACGAGCATGCCTACGCGCTGGAAATTTCCGGCGACTCGATGAAGCCCGCCTATCGCGACGGCGATGTCATCATCGTCTCGCCGGGCTCACCGATCAGGCGCGGCGATCGTGTCGTGGTGAAGACCAAGGACGGCGAAGTCATGGTCAAGGAACTGAAACGCCGGACCGCGAAAGTCATCGAACTGCAATCGCTCAATCCGGCGCACAAGGACCGCGTCATCGACGCCAAGAACGTCGAATGGATCGCGCGCATCGTCTGGGCGAGCCAGTAAGCCTCCGCCTCAAGCCACCAGCGGCGCAACAATCGCGCCGAGCACTTTTGCCGCGTCGCGCGGATTGAGCCGCACCTGCAATCCGCGCTGCCCGCCATTGATGTAGACAAGATCCTGCGCCATCGCCTGCTCCTCGATGGCGGCGCGCGGCGGCCTCGATTGTCCGAACGGACTGATGCCGCCGACCTTGTAGCCCGACAGGCGTTCCGCATCGGCCGGTTTCATCATCTGCGCGGATTTTCCGCCGAACCCAGCGGCGAGCTTTTTCATCGACACTTCGCGATCGGACGGAATGATGACGCAGACCGGCTTGCCGTCAACCAGCGCCATCAGCGACTTTAGCACCCGCGATGGATCTTCGCCGAGCGCCTCGGCGGCCTGCAATCCGATCCGGTCTGCGTCGCCATCGTAATCATAGGTGTGAACGGTGAAGGCGACGCCGGCCTGTTCAAGCATCTTGGTCGCGCGCGTCACTTTCGACATGCGTGGCTCCAAGGCGGCGGTTAGGCCGCCGCTCGCTTCAGCGCAGCATCGATCATCGCGATCGCGTTCGCCACGCCATAGACCGCGACGAACGACCCGAAGCGCGGGCCCTTCTCCTGGCCGAGCAGCACCTGATAGAGCATGTTGAACCAGTCGAGCGACACGCCCGGGCGGCCGTCCTTGCCGGCCTTCTTGTGATCCAGGAACGGTTCGCGGCGGCCGATTTCATAGACCACGTTCTGAATGTCTTCCGCGGATGCCTCAGGCGGCAGTTGCGCCAGCGCGTTGCGCAGATCGGTCAAAGCTGCGCGCTCGCTCTCGGTCGGCTCGCGGAAGGTCTTCGTCGGCGCCACGAAGTCGCGATAATAGTTGATCGCGTAGCCGACCATGTCGTCGAGCTTCGGATGCGTCTTCGGTGTCACGCCCGGGCGATAGCGGCCGATGAAGCCCCACAGCGTTTCGGCGTTCTCCGCGTTCGATGACGACACCAGCGTCAGCAGCAACTGGAAGGTCACCGGCATATCGGCCAGCGGCGGATTGCCCGCGTGGATGTGCCAGACCGGATTGCTCAGGCGCTGCTTGCCGTCCTGACGCGGATAGCCGTCAATGAACTGCTGATAATCATCGACATTGCGCGGGATCACATCGAAATACAGCCGCTTCGCCGCCTTCGGCTCACGATACATGAACAGCGACAGCGATTCCGGCGAGGCGTAGCGCAGCCACTCGTCGATGGTCAGGCCATTGCCCTTCGACTTGGAAATCTTCTGGCCCTTGTCGTCGAGAAACAGTTCGTAGTTGAAGCCTTCCGGCGGCGTGCCGCCGAGCGCCGAGCAGATCTTGCCCGACAGCTTCACCGAATCGATCAGGTCCTTACCCGCCATTTCATAATCGACGCCGAGCGCAACCCAGCGCATCGCCCAATCCGGCTTCCATTGCAGCTTGCAATGCCCGCCGGTAACCGGAACGGTGACGCGCTCCCTGGTGTCCGGATCGTCATACGAAATCGTACCGGCCTTCGCATCGTGTTCAACGATCGGCACCTGCAGCACGACCCCGGTGCGCGGCGAAATCGGCAGGAACGGCGAGTACGTGGCGGCGCGCTCCTCGCGCAGCGACGGCAGCATGATCGCCATCACCTTGTCGATGTTCTCCAGCATCTTCAGCAGCGTCGCGTCGAAGCGGCCCGACTTGTAGTACTGCGTGGATGAGGCGAATTCGTAGTCGAACCCGAAGGTGTCGAGGAACGCGCGCAGCCGCGCGTTGTTGTGTTCGCCAAAACTCGGATGGGTACCGAACGGATCGCGCACCTGCGTCAGCGGCTTGCCGAGATCCTGCTCCAGCATCTCCTTGTTCGGCACGTTGTCCGGCACCTTGCGCAGGCCGTCCATGTCGTCGGAGAACGCCAGCAGCCGCGTCTTGATCTTGTCCTCGGTCAGCACGCGAAACGCATGGCGCACCATGGTGGTGCGCGCCACCTCGCCGAAGGTGCCGATATGCGGCAGCCCGGAGGGACCGTAGCCGGTCTCGAACAGCACCTCGTCCTTGGGTTTTTTCTTCAGCCGCGCGACAATCTGCTTCGCCTGTTCGAACGGCCAGGCGTTGGATTGTTCGGCAAGCGCCCGCAGGTCGCTCGCGGATGAAGGCATTTCAGTCGACATCAAGAATCTCCGCGCAAAAATCAAACCGGCTGCCGGCGCGCGAGCCACCAGCCGGTCATCACCAGACACATGCCAATCGCAGCGCAGACGATCAGCAATCCGGCTGTATTAGCCGCAACACCTGCATAACCCAAGGTCTTGGCGTCGATAAAGGGGTACGGATAGAAGCCGGACATCTTTCCGCGCACCAGGACGAAGCCAAGATAGAACAGCGGATAGATCAGCCACAGCAGCGGATCGTACCAGCGCAGCCCCGCCTTGCGCACACAGGTCAGCCAGAACAGCAGGTAGGCGATCGGCATGGCGTAATGCAGCATCGCGTCTGCAATCCACTGCGCGCCCACCGGCGACCAGAGCTGCCGCAGCAGCACGGCATAAACCAATCCAACCATGGCGATGTAAACCGCCACCGCGGAGCGCACGAACGGATGCACCAGCCATTCCTCCGGGCCGCTCTTGATCGCAAATGCGGTCAGCACCAGGGCCGCCAGAATGTTCGACTGGATCGTGAAGTAGGAGAAAAAGCGGATGGTGGCCTCAAGCGGCGAAAGCGCCATCACGCCGGCGGTTCGCATCAAAAGCCAATACTGCAGCAGAAGCGTCGCCCATCCCAGCAGCGCAAGAAGCGCCGCGGCGGTTCGCTTGAGTTTCGCCGTTCGCGTCAAAGTCATTGCCGCATCCGAGAAGTTAGAACGGACTGACCGAGAAATAGCGCAGCCATAAATCGGTGTAGCGGCCCTTTTCCCAGAGCCGGAACATCGCCCAGTTCAGCGCCTGCCGCAGCACGTCGTTGCCGCGCTTGACCCCGATTCCGACGCCCTCGCCGAAATACCGGCTCTCCGTGAAGGGGCCCCCGCTGAACGCGCAGCAGTCGCCGGAATCGGTTCCGTTGATCCAGAACGCCAGCGAAATCGCGTCGCCGAAAATGAAATCGACCTCCCCCCGGCGCAGCGCAAGGCGAAGCGCGTCGTCATTCGGAAAGCTGACGATCTGCGCGTCGGTGAACAGCGTCTTCAGATAGGCCTCATGGGACGAGCCCGCGATCGCTCCGACCTTCTTGCCCTCGAGATATTCCGGCCGGACCTCCGCCATCACAGCGTCCTTGCGCGACACGAAGCGCGCGGGCGAGCGGTAGTAGGGATCGCTGAAATCGAGCTTGGCGCGAAGCTGCGGCGTCACAGCCAGTGACGCGATGATCGCATCGCCGCGGTTACCGTTGATCGCGTCCACCAGCGTCTCGAACCGGCGCATCTGGATGGTGCATGCCACCTTGATTTCATCGCAGATCAGCCGGGCCAGATCGACATTGAATCCGGCCGGGTTGCCGTCCGGTCCCGTGAAGTTGAAGGGCGGATAGTCCGTCTCTGTCAGGAACCGGATGACAGTCAGACGCGACAGGTCGGGCCGATCCGGCCGGCGCCGCGGATCCCAGAATCCTGGCACAGCCTGAGGCGCTGCGGGCTGCGCAATGACCGCAGGCGAAGGCGACTGGGAGGTTGCTGGAGCGCCTTGCGCGAGTGCTGGCGGCACGAACCACGTCAGAGCAGCCCAGACGGCCAACCCGGCGGCTGCATGGACAGCGCCGCGCAATTGGACATTGAAGGAAGATACCATCTGTGGTTGCATTGACCCGGGGTTCCGCGTGTCGGGTCTTATAGACCATTCACAGGCGGATTCGAGTGCGTTTGTGGCGTGGGGTAGCGGTCTGATGGCCGTGGCTGGGCGGGCAAGCGAGGTTGACGGGGCCAGGCCGCAACGTTTCGCGAGCCTGACGGCGTCCGCCCGGAATCTCACGTCATACATCGCCGGACTGCTGGGGCCTCCACCCTCACAGAACGACAACCGGCCGGGGATACGCGAGCCCGGTCCAGCGGTGGAGCTCGATTGCCTGCGCCACCTGTTCGCCCCTTCCCTGATCGCCGCGGCCGAGCGGCGCAGCAACGAGATCGGGGTTGGCGCTGAACGGGTTCTGATCCAGTGGGGTGTCATCAGCGAAGACGCATATCTCGACCAGCTTGCCATCCATACCGGACTGCAAATCGAAACCCTCGACGACCTCAGCCTTGCTGACTGTCTCCTGCCCCATGACGGCCTTCACCTCTGCGCACGGCACGGCATCCTTCCCATCCGGCAGCGGGGGGAACTGGCGTATGTGTCCGCACCACACGGATACACCGCACGGCGCATCATCCGGCTGATCACGGAGTATCCATCTCTTCTCCCGCGCGTTCGGCTCGCGTCGACCGCACGGTTCAACGCATTTCTCGAAAATCAATCCGGCAATATCCTGGCCCGCACCGCAGCGGAAAACCTCGTCACGCGTTTTCCCCCGCTTTCAGCCGCACCGGTTCCAGCTTCGAGCAGCCGCCTGTTTCGTTTCGGCCGCCATCTTCTGCGGCTTGCGGCTCCCGTTGCGCTGCTGACGCTGGCACCCATGCTGGTGATCGACACCTTCGGCCTGATCCTCGCCATATGGTTTTTGCTGTTTACGAGTCTGCGGCTTGCGGGGTGTCTTTCGCCGCCCAAACGGCGGCGTCAGCGCCCCCGGCTGCCTGACAGTCAGTTGCCCATCTACACCGTGATCGCAGCGCTGTATCGGGAGGCCTCATCCGTCGCGCCGCTGATGCAGTACATCGGTGCGCTGGACTATCCTCCCGAAAAACTCGACATCAAGCTCGTCATCGAGACCGACGATCTCGGAACCCGCGCGGCGATCGCCAGGCTCGGACCTATGCCGCATGTGCAGGTCATCATCGCACCCGACGTGGGACCCCGCACAAAACCCAAGGCCCTCAACTGCGCGCTGAACTTCGCGCGCGGCACCTTCATCACGGTCTTCGATGCCGAGGACCGCCCCGAACCGGGCCAGCTTCGCGATGCGCTCGATGTCTTCCGGACCTATGGACCAGAGGTTGCCTGCGCACAGGCAAGTCTTTGCATCGACAACACCGCAGACGGCTGGATACCGCGGATGTTCACCGCCGAATACGCCGGGCAATTCGATGTCTTCCTGCAGGGCTTTTCCAATTTCGAAATGCCGCTGCCGCTCGGCGGCTCGTCCAATCATTTCCGCACCAGCGTGCTGCGCGAGGTCGGCGGCTGGGACCCCTATAACGTGACCGAAGATGCAGATCTCGGCTTCCGGCTCGCGCGTTTCAGGTATCGTTGCGTGATGTTTCCGTCGACGACTTATGAAGAGGCGCCAGCACGGTTCACGGCATGGCTACGGCAGCGCTCGCGATGGATGAAGGGCTGGATGCGCCCATGTCAACAACGCAGATTTATATTTGCATTCAGCAACTTCACCCCAACCAAGCCACATTGGCAGCCTGCTGTCGCAACGTAGTCGCAACAAATACCTAGAGCAATTTCGCCATGCCAAACCGACGACTTTCTAAAGACGAGCTCGCAACAGCAAATTCGATCCTAATCGAAACAAGAACCAAAATTGACTTAGCCAGCAAAGGCGATCGAGAACTCCGCTTCGCGCTGAACCGAAAATTAGCTAAGGAATTAACGTACGACGAGCGAAGCAAACCCGCCGCGCGCAAGAAACTTAAGGCAAAAAAGCGAGTTGCCCAAAGTGGAACATGTGCTGTGTGCAGAAATCAACTGCCCTTGACGCCGACCGTGCTTGATCGATTTCGCGCTGCCGACGGATACACATTTGAGAACACCCGATTGATTTGCCAGAGCTGCGACGCTCAAATTCAGATCGAGCGGGGATACTCTTAGATTTGAGCGGATTTCAATCGAGTAGAGGTAAAGGGACGGGCGCATTCCGTCGCCTTTGGATAACTAATGTTGCTTTTGGATCGAAGGGGCCGACCGTCCCAGAATACGATCATAGAACTCGATGCAGTAAGCATCTGTCATGCCTGCGATGTAGTCGCAAATTGCGCGCATTTTCCAACCGGTATCACCCGGGTTGAGATCGATTAAGGCCCGCCAATCTTCTGGCATAAGCAGGTAACCATCGTCCTCTCGCAGCTCCTTAAATATCTGCGCAATGATCGACCTGCCGCGGTTCTCGGCTGACTTCAGGCGCGAAGACATGATGACCGCATCGAATGCGACACTCTTCAAGATTTCTACGGCGATGAAAGCGTCAATATCCAGTCTTACTTTCGAAAGAGCCGGACATTTTTCATCGAGCTCTAAAACATTCACGGCGCGAACAAACCTGCCCACTAACTGCGAGGTAAATTCGGCGCGGAAGTAACCGTTTTTGCAAAGGTTGTCCGAAGCCGTCGAAATTACAGAGACAACAGCAGCATTGAATTCATCAAGAAAGATCTCTTCATCATCGCTTGTTGGATTATCGATGTTTAGAATGTCGGAGAAAATTGCGCGAAGCGTTGCGTTATACTCAATGATAGTAAATTCACGTTCTTGCGCCGGCAAATCAGAATAGGCAGCGTCAATTCGCGATTTGATCTGCGCGACCAAATCATTTTTTTGTGTGTCCGGCATCGCGATAATTGAAAGTGGACTCAAAAAACCGCCTTTGAAGGCGTCCTCAAGATCATAGGTCGAGTACGCGATATCGTCTGCGATATCCATTATCGAACATTCGATCGTCTTTATCGGCGCCTGAGCAAAGTCGCCTGCAACGTTCTGTCGAATTCGATCGACGAGATCGTGCTCAAGGAAGCAATATCCTTTGAAGGGCTTTTTATCGCTATTTGCCCTTCGGCGCGCATCGGCGTTGCGTGGGATTTCTTTGTCGTACTTTAGAATTGACGCCAAGGCTCGGTACGAGAGATTTAATCCGCGACGGCGATCGAGGCCGCCCACAAAGGGGTGCGGGCTGGCATCGCTTTGCGGATAATCGTCAGTTTGTTTTTTCTCCAGCCGAGCCAAAATTCGAAGGGTCTGCGCGTTCCCTTCGAAACCACCGTATTCCAGCATTTGAAGATCAAGTTCCGCCTCGCCGTTATGACCAAATGGCGGGTGGCCGAGGTCGTGTGCCAAACCGGCAAACTCAACCAGATCGGTATCGATGTTGTTTTGAGCAAAATATTCGTGATTATGATTGATCCGGATCGCAATGGATTTTGCGATCTGAGCAACCTCAAGCGAATGGGACATTCGATTTCGGAAGAAATCGTTCTCTTGACACGGAAAGAGCTGCGCCTTCCCCTGAAGTCTTCGAAACGCTGGCGAGTGAATCAAACGCGCATAGTCTCGGCGGAAGTCACTGCGGTACGGCTCTGTCGGCAGCGATGTGCTTGGCGTCCCGACTTCACGCTGGAAGTCTCTTTCAGCGTAAAGCGGCAGTGAATCCGCCTCAGCCTTACTTTGGCTTGACGCGGACGACGACCGTCTTGCCTTGGACGCCATGGATCTTCAGTTCACCTTTGCCTGTACGCGGCTCGCCGGTACGAATGCGAAGCATCGATGCGTGCGACTTCGCCGCCTCATCTCTTGCACCCTTGGTTGCTGCGGAGTCAACGCGGTCAAGGAGTTTGGTCATAGGTTATCTCCGATAATCCCACTGGAATCGCATGTACGGGTCGATCTAGGCCCCCTAGATTAACGACAGACAGGCTGCAGCGGGGATGGTGGTGGTACTAAAGCAGTGATTTGGGTAACGAATCAATAACGGCGATTCGAACAAGCGGGTTTGCTTGACATGCCTCGGAGAACTTTTCCCGTACGGCGTAAAGCCATCGCCAGAAACCATACAGGGCTCGCAGAAGAGGAAAACGTCTATCGGACCCAAACAGAGAGCAGCAGAGTATGGGGGCATGGGCGCCTGCCTAAAACGCACCTGTACGGCAAAAATAAAGTTGGGATGAGGCGCGATGATGACTTGCGTAGGTGCTCAGGTGAAGCACGGGCCGAATAGACCCGAATTAAATCTCTTTCAAAATCAGGTATATATGATCGGATGGGCAGCCTGCCTATCGGACTGCCGCTTAGGCACGCACGAGTGCCTAACAAGCGCGCGCACGGTATTGCTCTCCAAGGATCAGATCAAAGGTACAGCAGTCCGCGCACATGAAGAAGAAGCCGCCTTGCCTCGCTAAGGACAATAAGCGGACGGTAAGCAGAAAGGACGCTCGTGCCACCCTCTGTATCGACAAATCGGGGTTGAAGGACGGTCCGCGCGAGACCCCTCTAAATTTATGCAATTTCCGAGGATAGGCCTCAGCGATACCGCGGATCGGAGCGCGCATCCGATCTGCGTTGTCTATCCGACCTAGAGGGTTTTTGCAGATATTCAGCGTCGGCCGCGAGAACGCTGCTGCACCGCGCTGGGGCTGTCGAAACGCGCTCGCCTGCCCCAGCGCGCTTGCTCTTCCGAAATGACTACGATTGGATCATCAGATTGTGAATCTTCAAATTGGATAACAGATGGCCGCGATTTCAATCGACCGCGCACCCCGGCAAACCTTGACCTTTAACACGCCGAGCGACGTGCTTTCATTTCTTAACAGTGAATCCAGTTTCTGGGCATTCACGCAAAGTGAAGCAGCCAGACACCCGTATGGACCAGTGAACGAGACCAACAACCGATACAGCGCAAATTGGCAAACACCCATCAGAGAAGCGCTTCACAAGTGGCAACCGGACGATCACTCCTCGCAAACATTTCACGAAATCCGCGAGCGATTGCAGCAACGATTTGGAGAGCAAAAACGCCTCTCATCTCGGGATGCTGACGCAATCGCCGTCGCAGCTCTCGGGTCACAAAACCCACGAATGGCCGCCGTTGCACTAGCCACGATCGACGCGCCACAACTGATGTACACCGATGCAAATTTCATGTCGGTTCCAGAAAATCGGATTGGTGTGGCAAGAGGATTTGCAATCCTCGCCGGGTTTCCTGCGGGCCTGCCAGAAACGCTGCTTGCCTCTGTCGAAGCGAGCGTTACTGCAGCACAAGACGAGGTCGCTCGCAGCCGCGACGCAAGGGACCTGTCCGAACAAGAGTCACACGATCAGCGGGAGCGTATTCAGAGCGCCGCTAGTGACCAGCAACTCGCGCACGCCGAAGCTTTTGACACCGCAGAGAAAACTCGACAGTCCGAATTCGAATTACTTCGAAATGACCTTGCGGCTGTTCGGACTGCCTATGAAAATCGGATGCAACTGGAGGGGCCCGTTCGATATTGGGAGAGAAAATATAAATCACACCGAAATGCAAAGTGGGCGACTGCGGCAATTCTCATCGCCTACGCTCTCGGATCGCTCTATTGGCTGAATCTAACGTTTCAACAGGCAGCAGCTTATCTGCCTAAATTGAACAGTACCGATCCGTGGCCGCTACCGATCATCGTTCGTGAAGGTCTATTTGCCCTGGTCGTAACAACAGTCGTTTTTTGGATAGGTCGCGTCGTTTTGCGTGTCTACTTTAGCAATCAGCACTTAGCTTCGGACGCGGCCGAACGAATGACAATGGTTATGACGTTTCTTGCGCTCACCCGGAAAAAGCTTCTGACTGATGCGGACAGAAGCGCGATACTTGTGCCCTTATTCCGATCGGCATCAGATGGAATTGTGAAGGATGACGGAGCCCCAGACAATGCTCTCGCCTTACTAATGACCTCACTATCGAAGTCCAAAAACTAAAGCTGTTCCCAATGGCTATCATAATTCGACTAGCGATCTCGTTACGGATCGCTTGGCCTTTCGTGCAGTTTTCGGGAAGAGGGACTACCGTTATAGGCGTTGGGACAGCCGAATGAACAGACCTTTAATGTCCGTCACCCTCTGATGGATGATACCAAGGCGCCAACGCCACCTCACGCTGCTTCGTCAGCTTGATCAGATAAACGGACGGCTTATAGCGTTTCGTTGCACAGCGACGGCAACGGAAGGCCGCTTCAAGGGTCCAGATCGGTGTATCGCGGGCACGCCTAACGTCCTTCAACGGAATGCTCACTAGCGTTTCGCATCGCTTGCATTTGACCTCTAACCAGCCATACCCACCATTTAGGCATTGGGCGATCGTTGGAGATGGCTGCGCGGGGCCGCCGTAGCCCTCCATCTGCTCGGACCACAGAAGGCACTCCGCTGCGTCGCGCGCACGGATGGCCTTCGCAGCTTCCTCGCGTGCGTGTTGAACGCGAATCTTCGCCCCGCTAACGCGTGGGCCGAAGATGCGACTGCGCGAAGGACCACCCATGGCCCCATTATCTCTCGGCTTTAACACAGCGAGCAATGCCACTAGGGTTTGAGGCTAGGAACAACTGATCAGCCCTACCGGATGCGTCAATGTGCAATCTCTACTCGATGACTACGAATCAGAAGGCGATCCGCGATCTGTTCAAGGTCGATAGGGATTTCACCGGCAACCTGCCCGCTTTCCCTGCGATCTTTCCGGACAACGAAGCTCCCGTAGTCCGCAATGGCATTGGCGGCCGCGAGCTAATCCGAATGCGTTGGGGTATGCCGAGCCCTCCGCAGTTCGGCGGTGCCCCAATCACGAATATCCGCAACACCGGGTCGCCCCACTGGAGAAGATGGCTGAAGACCGAAAGCCGCTGCCTGGTGCCGTTCACGAGCTTTACGGAGTACGACGATAAGGCAAATCCGAAATCTCTGAAGGACGCCAACGGCAATCCGCATCGTATGGCTGGCAAAAAGGATGTAGTTTGTTTCGCACTTGATAACGACCGGCCGTTAGCTGCGTTCGCCGGAATTTATACGACGTGGAGCGGGACGCGTGGGACGAAGAAGGAACCGATAGAAGGCAATCACACCATCTACGGATTTCTAACCACCGAACCCAACGCGGTCGTCGCACCAATCCATGCTAAGGCGATGCCCGTCATTCTGACAACGGAGGAAGAGCGCGGCATCTGGATGCGGGCGCCATGGGACGAAGCCAAGGCGTTGCAACGGCCGCTGCCCGACGATGAATTGAAGATCGTCAAACGCGGGCCAGACAAAGAGGATGCGTTCGATCCAAACCAACCGCCGCCCGAGGATGAATACGGCGGGGGCGACTTTGCTTCGCTGGAGGCCGAGCCGTCTACAGACGATGACCAACCGCTCTAAATTGAAAGAGGCCGCCAATAGAGGCGGCCTTCCATCCAAGTTGCTTGTTAACGCCAACCGCGATGGCGACCGCGTGACCAGCCGTAATGATGTCCACGACCGCCTCGGCCCATGTGTCCACGTCCGCGACCATGACCGCCCTTGACGAGCGTGGTGTCACCTGCCGTTTGAGTAACTGCAGCTGGTGATCCAAATGGGATTGCAGAGGCTGGCAGCGCAGGCAGGACGGCGAGCGCGCATACTGCAGCGCCCATCAGAATTAGACGTTTCATCTTGAAAGCTCTCCTTGGCACGCGAGATAGCGGCGCGGGGTCAATCCTCTACCGGGGCATAGGTTCCTTGATCCCTTGCCAACCAAATTCGGGCGCACCCGGAATCTGAGCAGCCGGATGAAAAAAAGGCCGCCAACTCAGGCGGTCTGGGCGCTTCCTATGCCACGGGGACTTAGGTGGTCGGCCACCTAACTGCCGCAGCTTTCTGTTATAAGCGGCCATGCTCTATTTCATTGTCAAATGCGCCTTGTCCGGCATCATCATCGCGGTGGTGTCTGAAGTCGCGAAGCGCAGTCCGGCCTTTGGGGCATTGATCGTCTCGCTGCCGCTGGTGTCGCTACTGGGCATCCTTTGGCTTTGGCGAGATACAGGTGACGTTGCGCGGATCGCCGGTCACGCGGAATCCACGTTCTGGTACGTGCTACCGTCGTTGCCGATGTTCCTGGTTCTGCCAGCGATGCTGCGTTCGGGATTTAGCTTCTGGCCGAGCTTTGGCGGCGTGCTGTGCCTTGACGGTGGTGTTGTACTTCATCACCGCTTGGGCGCTGGCGAAGCTCGGCGGCATCAACCTCTAAGTTCAAAATAGGCCACTGCCAAAATCAAACTAGGCCACTAGGGGCTAAAACAGGCCAGTACCAACATTTAATCGGAACGAAAAGCGAACTCGGTCAAGCAGGAACTTGGCCTAGGCGCAGGACTTGAGTCACAATTCAGTTCTGTTGCGTAACCGGAGTATTGCTGATGGCCCCCCGCGCCAACTGGAAGGGTTTCCTCCGTCTTTCGTTAGTGACTTGCCCTGTTGCTCTCTATCCCGCTACTTCCGACGCGGAGAAGGTCAGCTTCAATCAGATCAACAAGAACACCGGGCATCGCATCAAATACAAAAAGGTGGATGCGGAAACCGGCGATGAGGTCGAGAACGACGACATCATCAAGGGCTATCCGGTTGATAAAGACACCTACATTGAAGTGAGCAAAGACGAACTCGAAAGCATCGCGCTTGAGTCGACCCGCACAATTGAAATTGATGAGTTCGTTCCAAAATCTGAAATCGATACGCGCTATCTCATCCGGCCGTACTACTTGGTGCCCGACGGCAAGGTTGGACACGACGCGTACGCGGTTATCCGCGAAACGATCCGCGACATGGGCAAGGTCGCATTAGGCCGCGTCGTCTTGACGAGTCGCGAGCACATCATTGCACTTGAGCCGATGGGCAACGGGCTCATGGGCAATCTGTTGCGCTATCCTTACGAAGTCCGCGACGAGAAGGAATACTTCGACGGCATTCAAGACGTGAAGGTTACCAAGGAAATGCTCGACTTGGCCCGGCACATCGTGAATCAAAAGTCCGGCGAGTTCGAACCAGAGAAATTTGAGGATCACTACGAGTCCGCGTTGATCGAACTCATCAACAAGAAGCGCGCCGGTAAGACGATTAGCGCGCCGACCCAATCTCGCACATCGGGCAACGTCATCGATCTCATGGACGCGTTGCGTAAGAGCCTCAAGGGCGAACCCAAGGCACCGCCCGCCGCCAAGCCAAAGAAGGGCAAGAAGCGCGTCGCCGGTCAGAAGGAAATGCTGCTCCCCATCAGCGGTAAGGGGACGGCCGCAGCCGCCGAACGCAAGAAGGCCGATAAGCCTGCGCGTTCAACCGCGCGGACGCGTAAGACGGGATAGGATCGCGCCAGCGATGAAAACGCCGCGCGACTTAGCCGATCGGATGCGCAAACAGCGCAACGACGGCTTTTTGCGTGAGACCTTCACACTGTCTCGCGCCGACGCGCGCGCAAAAGCGGCTGAGTTCTTCAGTCGCTTTCCGAAAGAAGCCTACATGACGTCCGTAGATAATTGGCGCGAGCTTCCCGGCGATCGGATCGAATTCACTATGAGGCGGCTTCCTAGCGCAGATTAGTACGTGGGGGAACGCATCCATTCTCTGCTAGATTTTTGTGTGTCGTCGGGCTTCTATGGTCAAACTACGATAATTCGCTTCAATCGCCCCGAAAGCCGTCCACATGTTGCGAAACGTATCGGTCGCGTTGCTGATCCTTGTCGTTTCGCCAGCCTTATCGGCCGAAGTGACGGGCCCCGCTAAGGTGGTTGACGGAGATACGGTGCAGGTGGGCACCCACCGAATTCGGCTCCAGGGCATGGATGCCCCGGAAACCGATCAGATCTGCCTTGGTCAGAGCGGTGAACGTTGGGCCTGCGGAGTTGCGGCGCGAGATCAGCTCGCAAAACACGCCGGTAATGGTCCATGGACGTGTCGTGGCACAGCCAAAGATCGCTTCGGCCGTCTAATAGCAACTTGCGAGGTAAACGGCGAAAACGTCCAGAAATGGATGGTTCGAAACGGATGGGCGCTTTCATTCGTCCGCTACTCTCACATCTACGACGCCGACGAAGCGGAAGCCCGAGCTGCGAAGGCAGGTCTGTGGGCGGGAGCATTAATCGCTCCTTGGGATTGGCGTAATCGAAACAAGAAGACGGTCATTTTGGGCTCAACTGAAATCCCCGCCGAGGCGCAGACTAAACTTCTAGCGGCAGTTTCAGCCGCGGGCGCGCCCGCACCCGGCTGCGACATAAAAGGAAACGTAAACCGAAGCGGCGCCTGCATTTATCATCAGCCCGGCGGGCGATGGTATGCGAAGATCAATATGGAGTTGAACGGCAAGCGTTGGTTTTGTTCTATTCAGGAAGCCGAAGCTGCGGGCTGCCGCGCTACCAAGCGATGACAATTTTTTGCAGCGTAGGAGGGGCTGAAGTTAAGCGCGTCGCATTTCGGTTATCCGCCGCGCCTTGGCCAAACGACGATGCTGACAGCAGAATATTTCAGGCCATTTGACGCGACCTACGATGAAGTAACCCATCTTATGCTTGAGGAAGCGGTGCGTCTTCCGCCGCCGGAAAGTGATTGGCTGTTGTGTCTAATCGTGGAGTTCTACCGTGAGCGTATGAAATGGAACAGTGACTCCCGATTTGCTTCTTATCAGCGGGCATGGAGCAAACTGGACAGCAAGTTTATGAGATTGGCTGCTGCGGCTTACCTTCACATCTCTTATGATTTGCCGCGCGTACTTGCAGATCAACAGCCAAGCATAGCGCCTTGGATCAACTTGTCTAGGGCACAGGCATTCTACTTATTCTTTAAACTAGATCCAATTTTTCCTACGGTGTTTTCGCGCATTGCGAAGGATCGCAAAATCGTTGGATACGTTGCGTATTTCGTTCGACCGATTTCTTCCCGGCTACTACGCTCCGTCTCGCATTGGGTACCGCTGCTACGTCGGGCCGCGTGGACACATGGTCAGGAGCTTGCAGCACGCAGCGATAGAAGATTTGTCGAAACAAAAATGCTGGAAGCCGTTACGCTCGCATTAGAGGACACGAGCAACCTGCCGTGGTCGGCGGGGCTGCTAACTCCGCCTGATGGTGCATTCGCTCCCGCCTTAGGCATGCCAGTGATATCGATGTCAGACATCGATAGATTTTGGATCGGCGTAGCTTCGCTTGCTACAATCCTAACAATAGTAGGGTCAGGCGCTACGCGATTTGCCAAAAAGGGATACGAGACGGGGCGGTTTATTGACGAACTTGGCCGCAGAACATTTGACTATGTCTCCGCCGCAGTCACTGACCCAGAAGGCTTTGACAATTACCGGCAGCGTCAATTGTCCGGTAACACCGCGGCTGAACGTGGACGTGCTTAAGGACTGCTCGTGTCAACTGTTCGATCTATCCGCGGTGCAGGGTCTTATAGACGTGGCCTGCGAACTCTTTGGAAAATGCCGATACAAAATCTCGGAAACCAATTACCTCTTGAAGAGATATCGTACCCTTCATTGGCTTGCCGTGCGCAATTCGATTGCGCAACTCGTTGAGCTCCTTCAGCGCTGCCTTAATGCTGGAAGCGTCTCGCTTCTGAACCATCAATCCTTCGAAAATATCAAATGCTCCTAAGCGAAGGAATAAGTGCTGGATGTTTCGATCACTTGGATTTCCCCAGCGATTGATCGTATTGCGATAAGATTTTTCAGCGGACGCAACCGATAGGGATTTGAATAATCCTTTCGATGCCAGCATGAACACTTCTTCAATATAGGTTTGGAGAAGCGCAGAGAGCATAAATATACAACTCTTGTTAATTGCTGCGCCAACACGCTCTCCGCCGGGCAGCTTGGGCGGTGCGCCCCGCCCACCTCCGTGTTGCAATTTGCGAACCTGAATCAGCTCATCGACGGATTCGAGATTCAGCGTTGGAAATCGAGGACGTATTGGCATTAGAGGCCGCCCATCAACAAACTAACAAAGTCAGTTCTCAATTTTCAGATATAATCCAAGGAGCGCAATACTATTTGCGCCCGCGGGCTATTGCTCTCTGATCTTGTACGATTGCGCGTAACCGATCCAATGATATTGGTGGGGTTTGTTTATGAACCATCCGGTGGCAATTCGCACATAGCACATTGACGTCATCGACCGTAGTTTTACGGCGACCTAACGACGTCGCTAGAAGATCCTTGTGATGGACCTCGATAAAATCTCGACCGAGCACGCCAAAGTCGTTTTCAAAATTGAAGCCGCAGCACTGGCAATTCACACCGAGCTTGGCTTTCGCGTCTGATACAAGCTTTGGGTTCCTTGCACTGACGATTACCTCTCGCTTGTACCGCTCGCCCTCTTCATATGCCTTTCTCTCTTCCTCCGGTCGCCCGGGAAGGGATTGCGCCTCTCTCAATAGCGAGAAACGCTCCAAAAAACGCGAGTACTGATCGGAATTTTCAGGGTAGAACCAGAATCGCTGTCCAATGAACCCTTTGTCAGTTCGGCTCGATTTAGCCGGAACTTCAAAGTCGCGCTGTTTAACTGGTATGGAATGAACATTGGAGAATCTTGTCTTGAAATTGTAGTTCCACCCCTTCCGTATGGAACGATTGCTAGGCTCCTGTGCCTCACGGAAAACCGTTGCGTTGTCGTACCATCCCACCACAGTCGGTCGGCGGGTTTGCGGGGCTGCCGCGAACCAGATTACCGTCACGCCGTCGATGCTATCCGATCCCGCCTTCGCGCCGAGGTTCTGAAGATTGATGCGATCTCCCTTCCCTTCAACAAAGCCGTAAGCGAAGCCCTTTTCGTTGGCAAAGTTTAAGCGCTCGTTAGCATAGCCATGTTTCTCCGGCTTAGTCATGGTGGCCGCGAATATTTCTTCGTTACGCTTTGCGTAAGTGGGCGCCCATACGACACGGCATAAAATTGTCGGCACTCTTCTCTCCAAATTGCTCGTTTATAATTGTTTCGCCGCAATACTAGCTCTTGGGTGTGAGGCATTGAGCGCGCGCGTTCGTAGCTCGCTTTCCCATTGCCCGGGCTTGAAACAAACTATCTGAAATACGCCGTCATCGTCCCAACGAACTTTAAGTACGGTACGGCTACCGCAACTGACCGTCAGCGTTGAAATCTCAGAGAAGGGCTGAGGGTCTTTAGGATGCGCGGCGAGATAACAGACCCCGATCTCGCTATGTCGCCATTCCATGACGCGCTTGCGCTCGCGGCCGATCTCAATGCTGCCTTGAGATGGACCCATCTGAGCTAGCCTCGTACCCAACTCAAGTAGGCGTTCTATGCGCGCCCGTTTCACCTCTCGCTCGGATTGCATCATGATCGGCCCAAACGGCGGCGGACGAGGCCGCCGCACCGGTTTATTAACCGGTTTTCATCGCGCGAGCGCAATGGCATGATCGATTGAGCGCTTCACCTGACGATCGGTGAACTTCGCGCCTATAAGGACGCGGATCACATCGCGTTCGTTTTTTAGATCGACGCCCATCGTGCGGAGAACAGCTGCCATACGCGGCGCAGGTGACGAGATGATTGATGCGGAAGATTGGTACGCTTTGACTGTGAAATCGCGTTGTTCAGTCTTAAGCATGAATGCGTTCTCTCTCTTTAGAGCCGGAAGTACACTTCCGGCCGAACCATTTCTCTGATATCACGGTAATCATGAAAAAGCAAACCGTGATATCAAAGAAAAAGCGCGGACCCGCGCCAACGGGAAAGGGAGAGCCGCAATTGGTGCGGATGCAGCCCGATCAGATCAACGCGGTTGACCGATGGCGCGCATCGCAAGAGGACGATCTATCCCGGCCGGAAGCGATCCGTCGCCTCGTTGACGTGGGGCTAAAGGCGAAAACGCCGAAATGAACGACAAGCTTCCGAGGATCCAGTCCGTTACCGTCGTTGGACCCACTACGTTACGAATCCATTGGCGAGTTCGTGGCGTTGCCGATGACGTCAATCTGTCCGAATGGATCGCGAGCGGTGGCGATACCCTGGCACCACTAAACGACGCGGAGGTCTTCGCGAAAGCGGCGGTTTCGAATTTCGGCGCCGCGGTATCGTGGGATGACGGCAGCGGGGACTTGTCGATAGATGCAGTTCAAATGAAGCGGTTAATTAGTCCGAAGACCACAAGAGCTGACTCATGGACCGCCGCCGCGTAGAACCACCAGAAGGAATGGACCCGGCCGTTGCCCGGTTCATCGAAGCCCTTGCGCGTTCTGTCGTGAGGCGCGAGATCGAAGCCGAAAGGCTTGCGCTCGACGACGGCCCGAGCCGTAGTATCGTTGACGGAATGTCCGACCGCCAACGCATAGAATCACCCGCCGACCGCGATCCTGTTCTTGCGCGGTTTATCGAGGCTCTTGCACGGGCCGCGGCAAGGCGCGATCTGAGCGAAAGTAAGCAACGAGAAAAGCTCTCCTCTATGAGAGCCGGTGTCGAAGCCGCGGGAGCCGGTGCGAGTAATCGACAACAATTACGCTCGCGTCATTTTTTGGCGACCTCAACGGAAGGCTGATAAAATTTCGCTAGCTTTGGCTCATTGCGCAAACATTCTGGCTGGTATTGCATCTCGATGCCGCAATTCAAAATTGGGGAGTTTTCGAAACGCTTCAGAACGCTTTCATGGCAATCGGCGAGCGAAATATCCGGCCGGGCTTTTTCGTCCCAAGATCGTCTGAATTGCTTTGGTACCCACCGCGGGTAGATATCCCGAACGCTTTCCACTTCACAATGCTGCATTCCCAACGGATCAGGGAAAACGTTCAATTTGGTCCAATCAATGATTAACGGATGCGGAATGCCTTCGGCCTCCTGTGCCATCCATTTGAGGGCGATATCGGACAGTCTGGATTCGGTCTCGGGGTAACTTCCACCTATGTCCGAGTGATTTCCGGCGAACCAAGTTTGAACTAACCAATCTGCCGGAGCATTCTTCATGTCTTCGTTCTTGCCCCAGCCCACCCGAGCGAACGTTGCGCGTCGTTCGTCGATCGCTTGCGCATGGCGCGCGTATCGAACACGAGGGTCAAGGAATCGATCGTAGAATGCAAACCGCCAAGCCGCCCAGTGATAGTTGCGATTCCCCTTGTCAGGGAAATCGCAAATAACTTTCACACGCGTCCGGTAGAGAAAAACGAGCAGCGTGCCTAAACTTATTGACGCGATAACGAAAACAGAGCGCCAATACTCAAGGGGCGACAGCGAGCTTACGATCCAGCCTGCGCCCATGATGAGGCCAATGACAACCAGCGCGGCGAAAGTGAGCAACGCAAATCTCTTGACCCCGGTCACACCCAGCGCTGCAACAGTGTCGAAAACGCCAATGAAATAGGGAACAATGTTCCCACGGGCGTTCGCAATTGGATCATCTTGCGTTTGATATTTCACTCGGAAGCGGCGGGCTTGTTCCTCGCGCTCATCTTCATATTTTGCGCGCGGATGCCCGGCGCCGTGTTCGTATACCGTGTGCACGGCCTCATCGACTATTGCACGGAGTGCCTTTCCGGCTCGCGGTATTGGGTTTCCTTGAGCATCCCTTGTCGGGACCCCGCACAGGTTCATCACGCCTGCGAGGCTTCTTACCGTGTAAGCGCCGCGGCTGAAGCCAAAGAGGAAAATATGATCGCCAGGTTCGTAGAACTTCAAGATCGCCTCGTAACCGTCAGCAACATTGTTTGTTAGGCCGGTGCCAAGAGCGGATCCCAGTATCTTCCGAATTGCGGTGAAGGGGCGCAGCCACGCAGGGCCGCTGATTTCAGCAGACCCAAGACCGGTTTCGTAGAAAGCTATTTGCTTCGCCGGATCAATATTGCTGTCCGGACCGGTCCGAGTAGCTCTGTAGAGCTTGTAGACGTTACTTAGTCTTTGATCGGGCCTCAGACCGCCAGCTTGCCCTGTCCCATCTGAAAAGATCAAAATATTCTTTGCCATAGGCTTTCTCCAAATGAGAAAGCCTATCTGAGTCGCGGCGCGAACGGCTACCAACGCCCCCCGGCGCCCGTCCAAGGGGCGCCAGCATCAGGCGATGATCGGCCGGTTGATCCCGGCCCGTTCGCGTTCAACGTGCCCGACAGCTTCGCCGCCGACTTCGCTCCTTCAACGGCGCGCAGCAATTCCGTCCCAGCTTCCACGCGGACGGTAATGGTCGCTTCGCCCTTCACGTCGGCGCTGCCGGTCAGTTCGGCCTTTACGTTGCCGTCGCCCAGCACCGGGATCCCAAGCCGCTCGCGATCGTCATTGAACGATCGGCGGAAGGCATCATTCATCGACCCGCCGCGCTGCTTCCGCATACGGTTGCCGCTTGTCATGCCTTCGGATTGGCGTGTTTGATCGTACATCGCCCAAAGGCCGAAGGCACCGCCAGCAGCGCCCGCGATCCACGGGAGCGCAGCAGAGGCCGCGCCCCATCCGCTGACGCCCGCTGCTGTCGTCGCCGCCGTCGCAGCCGTGACCGCCTTTCCGCCGTTCAGCGTAGCTGCCGCGCCGGTCAGGGCTGCGGCCGCTGCGTCAAGCGCGGCCGCCGAAGCCGTCAGCCCGCCGCCCGTGGTCAGTAACTGGAATAGCTTGTAATAGCCGTAGCCCTTCGCTGCGTAACCCGCCGCACCCAGCCCGATCGCCCCCGCGGCCAACACCCCGCCGTGGCGTTCGGCCATCCACTGGGTAGCCGAGCCTGCCCAATCCATACCGTCGGTCAGCAGGCCGCCCTTGCCGTCCTTGTCGAACGCCCGGCCTACAGCCGTTTCGAGGTTCTTCACCGCGCCTTCAAACCGGCTTACCGCGCCATCGAAGCCCGCCATCCGTTCGTCGGAAATGTTTTTCGCGTAGCCGTCGGCGCTGCCGAGATCCTTGACCATCTTCTTGAAGGTTTCGGGATCGCCCAGCGCGGTCGCGATGCGGCCGCCCTGCTTGGCGCCGAAGACCGCGTTGGCAAGCTGAAGGTTGCCGGGGATCTTCGTCATCAGATCGGCGATGTACGCGTTCACATCGATGCCCTGCATCGAAGAACTGCGATATCGGTTCGCCATTCCGGCGATGCTGCGCTTGCTCTTGGCGTCATCGCTGCCGAGCGTGTCGCCCAGCACGGACATAACGGCCGGGGTAAACTTGGCCGGATCGGAAATCAGATCCTTGTTGCCGAAAATTTTGCCAAGCCCGGCTTGCGCTTCCTTGTTCAGCTTGACGCCGTACTGCGCCGCGACGTTCTCGACAAACGGCGACAGCGCGAGGCTGTCGGGGTTCTTCTGATAGTTCTTGAAGTTCAACCCATTCGCCAACATGGCTTCCTTCGCGCCGCGCGTCGGCGACTGCGCGGCCGCCATCAGCGCGCGGAAGGCGACGCCGCTTTCGTCGCCGCCCATGTTGGCCTTCTTCGAAATGCCTGCGAACGCCAGCAGCGTTTCCTCGCTGACGCCGGACATGCGCGCAGGCGTGGCGCCGTATTTGTACGCCTGCGTAATGTCTTCCGGCGTCATGCCGGAAATCTTCGCCGCCTTCACCTGAACGTCAGCGGTGCGCGTGGCCGATGCCAGAGCGGCGTCAAGGGTGCTGATATCCTTCTTGAAGCCGAACAGCGCGCCTTCCATCTGCTTGACGGCATCGGGAAGCTTCAGATCCAACGCCATGCCGAGGTTCGCGGCTGGCGTCATCATGCCCATAATCTGCCCTTTGTTCAGGCCGCGGGCTGCAAGCTCGCGCTGCGCCTCCAAAACCTGAATGTCGTTGAACTTCGTCGTCGCGCCCATGTGGATTGCTTGGTTCACAAGCGGCGCTTGCTCTGCGTCCGTCAGGCCCATAACGGCCTTGCCGAAACGGCGCTCCTTATCAAATTCGCGGTAGGTGTGCAGCGTCGCTTTCGCGCCGGACTTTACGCCATGCGCCGCCATGGCGCCGCCCGCGGCCAAGGCCGATCCCATCGCCAGCCGCCGGGCCGAAGACCGTTCCGACCGTTCCTGCGCCCGCCCCTGCGCCAGCAGCGCTTGATTGGTTCGCTCGACAGCGGATCGAAGCCGCGCCTGATGCGTCGCCGCGGACCCGACGTTGATCCCCATGCTTTCGATCGCGCGCTTGTTGCCGATCAATACGTTCTTCTGGCTTTCGTAGGCGCGGCTCGCGGCCGCGACGTTCTGCTGCGCGCGCTTGAACGCGCGCTCCATTTCGCGCGAAGGCTCTTTCGTATTCGCCATTTCGCGGGCGAGATTGCGGACTTCCGCCTGCGCCTCGCGGAAGTTCTTGCGCGCCGTCGCGAAGCCGCCGCGAGACAGATCGAACTTTTCGATCGTCTTCATTTGCGACTGAACGGCCTGCAACGCCTTGTTCATTTTCTCGACTTGCTCGCCAGCCTTCGCGGCCTTGCCGATGCTGTCGATCTTCTTTGCGATCTTGTCGAAGACGCCGCTTGTGCGGTCTTCGGCGCTAATCACCGCACGCGCTTCGATTATACGAGCCATCGCTACCTCTCCTTTCGAAAGTCCAAGTCAGGTGGCCGCCGCGATCGGTGCTGCATGCGGAAGGAAAACAAGCTCTGTTTCGATTGGACGTTCAGTAGTCGCGTCGTTGCGGGCGCTGAGTTTCGCTAAGCAGTCGCGAGCGCTACGAAGGCGATCGCCATCCCAAGCGAACCCAGGACGATCCGGGAAGGGTAGCCGGACCGCCTTGAAAAGCGATTGAGGTATTTCAGCGCGCTCGGCCGGATTGAACGAAACCGAGCGATACAACTGCTGACGACAAACGTGCCAGCCCGCGCCTGTCCGCAGGACGCCGCGCCCCTCGCCCTGATCCTCGACGCTGTCTTGGTCGCCTAGGAGATGCCCGTTGTCGTTCTTCACCCAAAGCAAAATATTCTCAGTCCCAAGATCTTTTCGCGGCATCGCTACCTTGCCGCGGGCCAACTGCTCAGCGCTAACAAGCGGAACAAGATCGTCCGGCAAGCAGCCGTTGATTTTCGCATCCTCGACGGCCGCCACTGAAACATCGCGGATCAGCGCAAGCAAAACGTCGTTTGCTTTTGTCAGATCCGCTCGAATGCGCTTAGCAAGAATGGCATTTGCTTTTTGTTGAGCATCGTAACGTTTGCGGATGTTGCTGTCGGATTCAGCTTCCGTGGCCGCCGCAAACTCAGCTTCAAGGTTGGCGATGAGCTTTGACAATCGTTCCAGTTCGGTCTCGTTTGCATCCCGCTCTGCTTTCCAGCCAGCGTAATCACTCAACGACGAAGCAATGGCGGCGCCTTCGCGCGCCGCTAGCGGCAGCTTCGCTTCCTCAGCGCTTGCAAGCGTCGCTCGCGCCTCGTTCAAGCGAGATTCGATTTCGGTCTTCTTTTGCATTACGCACTCCGTGGTTTGGTGACAACGAGGCCGATTTCTGAGTTCACGGCTCGAAGTTGCTGCGCTTCCGTTTCGAAGCCTTTGAGAAGGCCCGCGGCTTCTTCGGGATCCACAGACGTGCTGACGGCGAGAGCAAGTGCCACTTTTTGGCGGCCTTGCGCTTCGGGTAATGCCAGTATCTGCTTGATGCGACCTTGGGCGGCCTTCAGACCCCCATCAGAAATCGCCGTGGATTCACCTTCCGCTCGCCCCTTTGCATGGGCCGCGGCCGTTAGTCGATCAAGATCGGCTTGGCTGTAAACGAGTGCAGGCTTCGGTGGAGCCAGCTCCTTCTTTGGAATTTCCTCCAGAGCGCTCTCGAAACTGCCGACAGCATCGGCAAGGCCGATCGCAACCGCGTCAGCCCCGATGAAGGTTCGCGCTTCCGTCGCGCGAATACTTTCGACGGTCATTGACTTCCGGCCCTTTGCCACGCTGGCAACAAACAAATCGTAGAACCGATCAATTTCGGCTTTCAGTTCGGCCTTCACTTCGGAAGTCAGCTTTTCATACGGGTTGCCGTCCACCTTCCGCGCGCCCGCGAAAATCAGCGTGGGAACGATGCCAGCTCTTTGCAATCGGCCTGAATGATCGGTGTGCAACATGACAACCCCGATGCTGCCACTGATGCCCGAGGACGTCGTGATGATCTTCGTCGCGGCCGAAGCGATTGCATAACCGGCGGAGGCGGCCATGCCGTTTACGACAGCGTATACGGCCTTGCTCGCCGCCGCCGCCTTCACAACATCAGCGACTTCGAAGGCGCCGACTGCCTCGCCGCCCGGCGTGTCCATGTCCAGTATAATCGACCTTACGTCGCCGTCACGGGCGGCAGCGCTGATCTGATGCTTCAGACCTTCGTAGGAAGTCATCCCCGAATAGGATCCGATCCAGCCGCCGCGGTTAACAAGCGACCCTAAAACCGGAATGACCGCTACGCCCTCTGGCGTAGTTCGATAGGGCTTACGGGTGCGCTGATCCTTCGGATCGGCGACGTGCTCTCCGACAAACTGTGACGCCTCGCGGGAAGGCTTACGGAGACCCGGGCTTACAGACTGGTCCCCTGCAAGCTCCGTGGCATCTATGCCGATCCGGCCGTCAAGGACGCCAGCAATCAGCGCGAGCTTATCGGGCAGGATCATGAGGGGGCGGTTCAAGACCCGATCGGCAATATGGAGAAGTTGGGACATGTTAGCCTCACATCTGATTGAGGCTATGAAATCGAACCCCCACGGGTCCGGCAAACGCCCAAACGCGCAAACGTCTCACCCGAAGTAAGTTTAACGCTCAAATGTCTCATCGATGGGATCCGCTTTCGGATCACGGGCGAGAAAATCCAAGAAAGGCGCTTTCGAGATGTGCCAACGCTCACGTATCAAAATTGCAAAGCCGCCCGGTTTATCTACCGGATTGTCGTTGCACCACCGGTTGACCGTGGATTTTGAGCATTTCGCTAGTTTCGCCGCCTCTCCGGGCTTGATCAGATCGGAAAGGCCACGATCGGGCCGCGCCTCAGTTAGCGGCTGCGCGCGTTCGCGCGCCAGCCGGTGAAATATTTCTTGCAGAGCGGCAAAATGCTGTTCCGCAACCGCAAACAGCGCGATCGGATCATCAGTGTCCACGGGCATCTGCGCGCCTATCAAGTTTCGGAATCCGATCCGCTGCCGCCGTTTCTGTCGGACACGCTGCGTAATAGTTGTACCGGTCACGCCTTCGGCTCACGCGAACCTCTCCACGAGCCATCAGAACGGCCAGCGCGCGCCGCGTGGCGGATCGCTGGGACCGGTTCGACCACCATCGAATCCCCAATCGAGAGTTGAACGGCGAGCGCCCCCAGTAAGCAAAATTCGCTAGTTCGATGGAGGTCATGGGGCCGTATAGGCGCAGGCCGCGCTTGATCGAGGCTCTTAAACCCAGTCGCGGTGCAACCTCGATTGTGCACCTTCGAAGTCGAAATCGAGCAAAGGCAGGCATTTCTTGCGTCCAAAACCAAACTAAAGTGGAAATCTCAGAATCCCAAATATCCTCAACGGCCGGGCCGACCTATCGCCGCACTGGATCGCTTCTTTCGTACGGTCCCTAAAAGTTCTGGCACCGGGTGCCCGGCGCGGCGCTAAGCCCGCTCCCGTTTCGGCATCCGTTGATCGTAGATGTGTTTCCATTCTTTGCTCCAACCCCAACAACCCCAATTGGGCCTGTTGGGCATCATGTTGGGCATTGGCCAAGCCCAATCCCCCAACCCCAACTAGGCCCCCCTTTAGGGGGGGCCGTTGGGTCTGTTGGGGGTGGCCCCTGACCCCAACGCAATTTTCTTATCGTCGAACGCAATCAGGTCCGCATCGCGCAAGCGAACGAGGATCTTTCGGAACTGTTCAGCCGTGCTATCGGCGGACTTTCCCTCGATCAAGCCCTGCTCCCTTGCCGCAGTAAGACATGAGCGTCGATCCGCGATGCTGTCAGTCGCTTTTTCAGCTATCAAAGACAGAACGCGTTCGTCGCGCGACGGGCCGCTGTCGGGCATCGGCTGATCCGTCTCGCCATCGTCCTGTACCGCGGCAATAACGCTCTCGGCGTCCGCGTTCGGCGCGTCTCGATACTCAACGGGCACAAGCCTGAAATATAGCGCTTGCTCTTCCGACACAGCGTTGGCCTTGTTGACGATCAGGCGCTTACCTCGTTCTTTTCCTCGTCCTTCAACGCGGAGCTCTAAGTCCACGCCACCGATTAAAGCCGTCGAACCACGCATATCGCTTCCGCTCTTTCCCGCATGATGGACGAAGAGGATGGCTGCACTCGGCACGTGCTCGGCCAGACGTGTTAAACCTTCGACCACCGTTCCCATATCGCGCGCGCTGTTCTCGTCTAGGCCCGGCATGCAGCGCGCAAGCGTGTCGATCACAATCAATACGGGGCACGACCTTTCGTTTTCGCACACTTGCAGAATGCGTTCAGCTAGCTCTTCCACCTCCGCATGATTGGCTAGATTTGGTCTGGCCTTTGCGAGGTAGAGCGGCGCTTTGCGCCGCTGTATAGCGAGTAATCTTCGAGACGCTTCGGCGTATCGTTCTGCTGCAACGTAAATAGCAGGTCCCGCCATGACCTTGCGCCCCAGAAATGGGCGCCCTTCAGCAACGCAGGTAAGAAGCAGATGAGATACCGCTGATTTGCCGTCGCCCGCTGGCGCGACGAGCGCCACGATCTCGCCCACGGCGATCAAGCCTTCAACAACCTCTTCCCGCGGCGGCCGCTCAGGTAAGTTGTCTAGCCGATGAAGCGCTATCGGAGGGCTGCGCCTCGGGGGCTTGAGTGGTATCGGGTCAGCCATGTTCAGGCGGCCCCGCCCGCAGAGCCTTTCAACTCGCGAGCCGGGGGCAGATTTTTTAGGAACGCCCTATAGTCCTCATCAAGAACAATTGTCCGCCGACCAAGCTTTTTGGCAACTAGCTTGCCGTCAGCGATCGCTTTAAAGATCGCGGTCCTATTGAGCGTTCCTTCATCAATCAATTGATCGATTGTATGAGCGGTTCTAGGCATAATGACCTCCTGCTTGCAGAACGTCGATGCGTTCCGTTCCGTGCACGAGGTCGAATTAGGCTCAAGGTACGCTATTGTCGTCCGGCGATCCGGCAAAATTACCAGAAATGAACTTCCGGAATGCCGGAAAACGCGAGGATCATAACCGCTTAGACGGAGTGATATTTTTTATCGAGACGCTTGTAGAATTCAGATTTCACTGGGAACTCTTCGAAGCGCTTAGCAACTTCCTCGTAGAGCTTTGCTCGATTGTAGTTCGGCCGCCGCCTTAACAGCTGATACTCGTCGTCAGTCGCCTTCCAGATTTTGCCCCAATCGTGTTTCCGACGCCCATCGCAAGAAGCTAACTTCATCCTGCCTTTCGCCGCAAACACGCCCTCCTCGCGTTCCGGCAGAAGATTTATTTCTATGTTAGTTGGTACCACGCAGTACGAATAAACCCATTCGCTAGTATCGTATCTCGCATCGTCTAACCTGCCATCGACGCCTACCCCGTCGCGGAATGCTTCACCAGTGATTTGAAGATGCTGCCGGTCTTGCGGATCAATAATTTCAAACGGCGCCATCCTTGATCCGAGACGCCCTTCTATTTGAGCATATCCAAGTATCAAGGCGCGCTCAAAGCGAGCATCCATTTCAGTTATCAATTCTTCAACAAACGGAGCCACGGCGCTTTCGATGATGGGCCGCAAAGACCTAGGTAGACCAGAACTCGCCAATGTGTTCCGCAAAAAGGTTTGTGGGTTTCCGGCAGTCCATATCGCGAGGCTGTTATCTCCTTCAAAATTGTCCAGCCAAAATGTTCCAGAAATCGCCTCGATCGAGAGTGACACTGGTCCAAAGGCAACGACAATCTCGAAGTCGTTGCGCTGCTCAATCGAGCCGGATATCTGCTTTCGCAGCAGAACGCTTCGTGCCAAACTCTCAAATGAAGCGCTCCATTCTTTCGAGCCGACTAAGAACTCCGGTGCGAAATAGAACGGCGCTCTATGATAGGGCAGCCGGATCGTCTTATCGACTTTTGCCATATCGGACCTCCTACGTCCGGTGTGGTTTGGCCCGCCCGGCGCTGGAACGCCGGGCGGGCGCTTTCAACTAGGCTCTCACTATGTCGGAAAACTGAAGAACATTGCTAGCGGCAGACCCTTCGATAATGGCTCTAAGCCGCTGGTCCCATGCCTCCAACGCCAACCTTTTGCGTTCGGCAAAATCGGTTCGGACGTAATGCCGCGTAAGGATTCGTACGTTTTTATCGCCAACTTCGTGGCCGAGTATCGCGGCTACGAGGTCATACGAAATCCCTAGATCGACCAAGCCAGTGGCAACCGTTCGGCGGATGTCGTGCGAAACAAAATGCGGCAACGGTATTCGTCGCCGTCGAGTTACAATCGCCGACCCGATGTCGTTGGAGCGGAGCGCTGCGCCGGTTTCATTGATAAATAGCGGCCCCCTTCGGGTCCGGTCCAACCGATCTTCGATAATCTCACGCGCAATGCCGACGATGGGTGTTCTTCGCGCTTTTTTGTTCTTCGATCGGCTCGCTGGCAGCGTCCAGATCCATTCCTTCACATCAATCTCTTCGACACAGAGGCCCGATGCTTCGCCAATCCTCGATCCCCAGCAGAATTGCAGGCGAAGACTGTCCTGCATATCGAGGGTAAGATCCGATGACGCGATCCAATCCCAAAGTATCCTGATCTCGTCAGGCGAAAGAACCCGCTCGCGCGGCTTCCCCGCACTAAAGGGCTTCAGTCCCCGCGTCGGATCGTCATTCAAAAGGTCCTGTCCGACCGCCCATCGAAACATAGCGCCGACGGATTGACGCTGCTTTTCGGCCTCTCGCTCAACGCCGCGGTCAGAAGTAGCGTTTAAGAGGCGGCCAATATCGCGCCGACGAAGCTCATCGATCGGTCGATTGCTTATCGGGGCCAGCGCTCGCTTCAGCCGGGTCTCAATTTCCCGCTTGGTGCGAAGCCCCTTCGCGCGCCGCTTTAGGTATTCATCAATTAGTTCGGACACCGTCATTCGGGCCGCGGCCTCTTCCTTGGCCTTGGCTTCCTCGCCGATCAGGTCTTTGCCTCGTTGCGCGGCGTCCCCAATGGCGCCGCCCCGCCGCCGGGCTTCGTCAAGGCTAACGGCCGGGAAGGCGCCAAGCGCCTTCCGCTTGACCGTAGAAGTGCCCCGCACTCGGCATACGAAGTCCCACGTTTTCAGACCAGAGGGCGCCACGCGGATGGCGAGGCCGGGGCACCTAAGATCGGGGACACGATATGCGTCAGTCGCCGGTTTAAGTGCGTCCACCGAACGGTGCGTCAGAACAATTTTCCCAAGCGACTTGCCTGATCCACTCGCCATGTTTTGCTTTAGCCTTTCAAGTTATCGCAACACCATCGCAACAAATTGTCCGGCTCGAACGAAACTCAATCGAACCAAGCGCGACAGGCACAGGACTATAGTGCGCTGAAAACACTAGGCAAATTTGTACGAAACGGAACGATGCGAGATTTAACCGAACGGTACTAAAAAGGATGGATGCAAACCTGGAGCGTTCACATGCGCTCGCCGCGCAAGCTCTGGCGCGATGCCGGCGCTGGCGGCTTCTTCACCCTCAACATTATCGTGGGTGGAAACGTCCTGACTGCGCTTGCGCATCCGTTCCTGCTTGGCGAACTTCTGGTGCGGGGTGTGATGAGCGCGTTTGACGACAGCGTTGCGTCATTCTTTGCCAAACCATTCATCGAACTTTATCTGGCGACGATTGCGGCAGGCTATCTGACCACCATCGTGATCGGAGTGATCGGCCTTGCCAAGCGGAACTTGCTGCGCGAAGCATGGGTGCTCGCTCTCACTCCGGTCTACTGGATTTTCCTGTCCCTCGCAGCCTGGCGCGCGCTCTATCAGCTGCTGACCGAACCCTACCACTGGGAGAAGACCGAGCACGGTCTCGCCCAAACGTCCCGTATGTCTGTAGGGAGGTCTCAACCGGACGGGATGCGCGACCAGAGCGACTAAGGCGGATCAGAGATAGCGCTTGAGATCCGCCGCGGCTTCCTCGGGCTTGCGCTTCAGATCGAACGGACGCACGAAGTTTCCATTTTTGTCCATCAGATAGATCAGCGCTGTGTGATCCATCGTGTAGTCGCCGTCCTTCAGGGGAATCTTCTTGGCGTAAACCCGATAGGCAGAAATCATCCTGGCAATTTCATCCGGGCTGCCGGTCAGTCCCTTGAGATGCGGATCGAAACTCGCAATGTAATCCTTCATCACCGATGATGTGTCGCGTTCGGGGTCGACGGATACAAAATACGCGTTCAGCTTGCCGGCATCGGGGCCCATGGCGCGCAGAACCTCGGACATCTCGAACAGTGCTGTCGGGCAAACATCCGGGCAGTGCGTGAAGCCGAAAAAGACGATGCTTGGGCGGCCGACGAGATTTTTCTCGGTGACCGTTTGTCCTGTCTGATCGGTCAGGCGAAACGGCCCCCCGATCGCAGCCGGCGCAGTGGCGCCGCGCAAGCCACCCAGCAGCCACAACGTGACCAGCAGACCGATCGCAAGGCTGCCGGCAAACGCCGCGATAATCACCAGCGGCCGGGTCGTCCTGTCCATCGCAATAAATTCCTCAATCAGCAGCAGGCCGCATCAGGCTGGCCGCTTTGTTCCGGGTTGGGCATGGGATAGAGCGCACAGCCATAGCGAGCAAGTGTCGCGCAGGCATGCCCGATCACATGACCGGGAGCAACCGTCTGCCTGATCTGGGGTTTTGGCTTTAGCGGACGTGTGCGGAGGCTTGGGCGTCCATATAGCACGGACGATACATGCTCGTCAGTTCGCGGCCACGAAGAAAAATCATCCGTGGCTTCAGGCCGCCGCGCCGTGAAATCCAGCTCCGGATCGACGTCGGGTACATATCGTACAGCATCCGGGTCGCTTCACGGTTCGTCACCGGCCGGCCGCTGGCTCCGAAGTCCCAGGCCGCATGAAATCCGAGGCTGGCGCGCGAGGTCACGCAAATCTTGTCGTGGGACACAGCGCCGAGCACGATGGTGCAGGCCGACGCGCACAGGCCATCGATCACAACGGTCTCACCGGAGCCTTTGAGGCTTTGATACTTGTCGACATAGGTCCCGATCCGGCCGCCACGGTCTTCAGCAATCCGAACCACAGCGTGACTTGCGCCCACTCCGCCAAGGAGAAGCACCGCCGTCAGAAACCCCGTCACAATCTTCATTGCCGGCCCCGTCGCCCCCTGCCTGTATCGATCGGGGCAACATCAGCGTGTTGCGAGTCTGGAATTTTGTCCAGATCGCACAGCGGTGCGGGGACGGATTCTATTGCAGTGTTGCTGGCTTGCTGCACCTGCACTGGCCGATCCCGAATTGGAACATGGCGTGCGTGGTCCAGTGAACGACCTGAGGCGCGCGCTGCCATTTTTGGCCGCAATTTCCGTTGACCCGGCTTTGCGCGTCGCGCTTCAATCCGGAACCTGGGGAGAAATCAAAAATGGCGAATGATGCGGACGTAATTGTCGTCGGCGCAGGACTGGCGGGCCTCGTGGCCGCGAACGAACTGGCCGATGCCGGCAAGCGCGTGATCGTGGTCGATCAGGAAGGCGAGCAGAATCTCGGCGGGCAGGCGTTCTGGTCGCTCGGCGGGTTATTTCTTGTCGATACACCCGAACAGCGGCGGCTTGGCATCAAGGATTCCCATGACCTCGCTCTGCAGGACTGGATGGGGACTGCGGGATTCGATCGCGATGAGGATCACTGGCCGCGAAAATGGGCGGAAGCCTATGTCGCCTTCGCAGCCGGCGAGAAGCGCGGCTGGCTTCAGGCGATGGGCCACCGCATTTTTCCCGTGGTCGGCTGGGCCGAACGCGGCGGCTATGACGCCATGGGCCACGGTAACTCGGTGCCGCGCTTTCATGTGAGCTGGGGCACCGGTCCTGGTGTGGTGGAACCGTTCGAGCGGCGCGCGCGAGAGCACGCCAAAACCGGCCGCATCATTTTCAAGTTCCGTCATCGCGTCGATGCTCTCGACATGACCGGCGGCGCAGCCACCGGCGTCAGCGGCAGGACACTCGAGCCGTCGCCGGAACCACGCGGCGTCAGTTCGTCGCGTACCGAGACCGGCGATTTCTCGTTCCGCGCGCAGGCCGTCATCGTCGCCTCCGGCGGCATCGGCGGCAATCATGATCTTGTGCGCGAGAACTGGCCGAAACGTCTCGGCACGCCGCCGAAGCATATGGTGAGCGGTGTTCCGGCTCACGTCGACGGCCGCATGATCGGCATTACCGAAGCCGCCGGCGCGCGCCTCATCAACCGCGACCGCATGTGGCACTACGTTGAAGGCGTCCACAACTGGAACCCGATCTGGCCAGGTCATGGCATTCGCATTCTGCCTGGACCGTCGTCGATGTGGTTCGATGCAACCGGCAAGCGTCTGCCCTCGCCGCTGTATCCCGGGTACGATACGCTCGGCCAACTCGAATACATTATGAAGACAGGCCACGAGTATTCGTGGTTCATTCTGACGCAAGCCATCATCAAGAAAGAGTTCGCGCTGTCAGGCTCGGAGCAAAATCCGGATCTCACCGGCAAGAGCTGGCGCATGACCCTTCGCCGCGCCTTCAACAAGGGCGCACCCGACCCCGTCGAAGCCTTCAAGGCGAAGGGCGCCGACTTCATCGTCCGTGACAATCTCGATGACCTTGTTGCGGCCATGAACAAGCTTGGAACCGCAAACCTGCTCGACATAACGTCGATCCGTCAGCAGATCGAAGCGCGCGACCGCGAGATCGACAATGCTTACGTCAAGGACACCCAGGTCATGGGCATCCATAATGCGCGGCGCTATCTCGGCGACAAATTGATCCGGACCGCCAAACCGCACAAGATTCTCGATCCGGCTTTCGGGCCGCTGATCGCGGTGAAACTCAACATCCTGACGCGCAAGACGCTCGGCGGCTTCGAGACCGATCTCGACTCACGCGTGTTCGGCCATGACGGCCAGATCATCCAGGGACTGTACGCCGTGGGCGAAGCCGCGGGCTTCGGCGGCGGCGGCGTACACGGCTATCGCGCGCTTGAAGGCACATTTCTCGGCGGCTGCCTTTTCTCGGGACGCAATGCCGGGCGCGCGGCAGCCAGGGCAATCGTGTAGTCAGCCCGGCAACAGGCCGGACATCGCGCCAGCCTGACGCCTCCCTGAAACCACGAGCGTTTCAGGGGGCTGTTGAGCAATCGCTTTCGCAGCGCGTGTCAGAAGCCGATCCAGTAAGCGTCGACTTCGCGGACACGGTTTCCCCAGTCGAATTCCTTGTCGGTTCCGAAGGACGGCGCTTTCGCCAGTTCCTCTTCGGTCATCAAGGTCAGAAGTTCGTAGCCTTCGATTGCGGGGTTGTACTTCATGCTTGCCCACGGAAGCGGGCGATAGTCTTCGCCGACTCCGAGAAAACCGCCGAAGCAGAGGACCGCGTAGGCGACGTTGCCGCTGGTCTTGTCGATCATCAATCGTTTGATGCTTCCTATTTTTCTGCCGTCGGCATTGAAGACGCGCGTTCCTTCGACCCTGTCGCTGGCAACAAGACGATGTGATTTCAGATTGATTGTGTCCGCATGCATGAGAGCCTCCAGCCGTGGAAGCCTGTCTCGCAGATTGGTCCGCCATGATTGCGCGGCTTATGCCGCGAACACGACCTCACCGCTCTTCCGAGCAAGGCCTGTAAACCGGGCTCGCGGGCAAGACAGTTGCGGGCTAACCCGGCGCTTGCATCAACCCAGATAACGTAACTCTGTCGCCGCCGCCCCGCCAGCCCGTCCGGCTGGAAAATCAGCACTGACCCACAGCCCGGATCTGCTCCGGGGTAAGGCCCGGTGAGCCCTTGCCCGCTTCCTCGGCGTTTCTGATCAGTGCGACAATTCGCGCAGACAGCGGCGCTTTCAGACCATGGCGCTCGGCAAGCGCCACGATCAGGCCCTGCAGGTGATCTATCTCTGTGCGGCGCCCGCGCTGCAGGTCTTCCCACATCGACGAGCGCGCCTTTGGGTCGATCTTCACCATCGATGCCGCGATCCGCGTAAACAGCGCATTGGGCAGTTTCAGAATGAACGGCGTGAAAGACGCCGGCAGCGGCGTTGTCGACAGCGGAGCGATGCCTTCGGCCTTAATCACCGCCAATGCCTCACGTATCTGGTCGGCGAACAGCGTCCGCCAGGAGCGCTGCGCAAGCTGATCGCGAAGCGGAAGACCAGACAGCGCATTGAGTGCGTTGTTCAGATTGATCAGCAGCTTGCCCCATTGCACGCCCTCGATGTCCTCCACACTGCGGAAAACAAGTTCCGGCCGTGACAGCAGTTTTGCGATATCCGGATCGTCCTTCTCCAGCAGGATGTCTCCGGAGGTGGCGCGATGAAAATGACCATCGCCAAGGGACAGAACATTGAACGGCACCATCCCCGCCAGCACATCGTGATCCGGCAGTGCATCGCGCAGCACCGACACATTGCCGGTGCCGTTCTGAAGGCTGACGATCACCGCATTCTTCGCGGCCTGCTGCGCGATCAGATCCGCGATCTCCGGGGTGTCGTCGCTCTTGACCGTGACAAGGATGATATCCGCCCCCGCAAAAATCGCCGCGGGATCGTCGGACAGTTTGATCTCGGCCGGCGTCAGGCGATGCTCGATACCTTCAAAGCTCGTGACCTTCAGCCCGTGCCGGTTGATATCCTCGATCAGGCGCGGGCGCGCCAAAAGCGAGACCGGGTGCCCGCCGGCGCGCAGCATCCCCCCGACGAAGCAGCCGATGCTGCCGGCGCCCGCGACACTGATGGATTTCGATGACGTCATGGCCGCCCCGCCGGATGGATCATGGGGCAGAGCGTCGCCTAAACCTTGCGAAATGGCAACGCGGGACCGTCGAGCTTACGCAGACCCGGCTCGCGCCGCTCCAGCCACCAGCCGTACTGCTTGGGCCAGGACGCAAAGGTGCCGTCTCCGATCTCGCCCCTGGTTTCGCTCAAAGCCAGTTCGGCATGCAGCGGCCAGTTCGGATCGAACAGCGCCTCGCGGCCAACTGCAATGAGATCGGTCTTGTCTTCCGCGAGGATGTCTTCGGCCTGATGCGGATGCAGGATGAGGCCGACGGCCATGGTGGTGGCCTTGGTCTCGCGGCGAATCTGCTCGGCGAACGGCACCTGAAAGCCATAGCCGCGCGGAATTCGCGCCGCGGTCGCCGATCCCATCAATCCGCCGGACGAGCAATCGATCACATCCGCGCCCCGCGCCTTGGCTTCGTTCACGAACGCAACCGAGTCGGAGATATCGATACCGCCATCGATCCCGTCGACTGACGAAATGCGCACGAACAGCGGCCGGTCCGAGGGCCAAACCGCGCGCACGGTCTCGATAATTTCCAGCGGATATTTCATGCGTCCCGCGCGGTCGCCGCCATAGGCATCCTTGCGCCGATTGGACAGCGGCGACAGGAATTCGTGCAGCAGGTAGCCGTGGGCGCAGTGAATTTCGAGCACATCGAAATTCGCCTCGACCGCCCGCAGCGTCGCGAGACGCCAGTCCTCACGCAACGACTTCAGGTCCGGTTCGGTCAGTTCGTGCGGCATCAGCCAGCCATCATCCATCGGGATAGCGCTCGGCGCCACGATGGTCCATGGCGTATCGCCGCGCGCGTGATCCTCAGGCGTCAGCGCCGCGTTGCCATACCAGGGCCGCTGCATGCTGCCCTTTCGGCCGGCGTGAGCGAGTTGAATCGCAGGCACCGAACCATTGGCGCGAAGAAACGCGGCGATCCGCTTGAGCGGCGCAATCTGTCCGTCGTGCCAGAGGCCAAGGTCGCCATGGGTAATGCGGCCTTCCGCGTTGACCGCGGTTGCCTCCGTCATCACGATCCCGGCGCCGCCCTGCGCGAACTTGCCGAGATGAACCAGATGCCAGTCGTCAGCCATGCCGTCGGTTGCCGAGTATTGGCACATCGGCGAAATCACGATCCTGTTTTTCGCAGTGACGTTGCGGAGAGAAATCGGCGTGAACAAGCGGGGCTGTGGCATCAGACCTCTGTGGATTGTTTGCTTTATCCGGGAAAAGGCTGGAGCGGGCGAAGGGAATCGAACCCTCGTATGCAGCTTGGGAAGCTGCCGTTCTACCATTGAACTACGCCCGCGCGGTTCCAACCTTAGCCACACCCGGCGGCAGGCCGCAAGATGGCTGGCATCGCAGGATCCGGGTGGCGAACGGGACCGAAAAGCGCAAGATTCTCCAAGTTTCGGGATGCGGCTGTGAAACACTGGAACGCGACATGACGGCTGGTTTTGCATTGTTCGACACGGCGATCGGGCGCTGCGGCGTCGCCTGGGGCGACCGTGGTCTTTTGGGCGTGCAACTCCCCGAAGCTGACGATGCCAGAACCCGTGCACGCCTGCTTCAGAAAGCACCTGGCGCACAGGAAATGGCGCCACCGGCAGATGTGCAGCGCGCCTGCGATGCCATGGTGGAGCTACTCAGCGGCGAAGCGACGGACCTGTCCTTCATCGCCCTCGATACGGATCGCCTGCCCGCCTTCAACCGGAGCGTCTACGACATCGCGCAAACCATCGCCCCCGGCGAAACGCTGACCTATGGCGATATCGCCACGCGCCTCGGCGACAAGCTGCTGTCGCGCGCGGTGGGCAAGGCACTCGGCGAAAATCCCCTGCCCATCGTGATCCCCTGCCACCGCGTGCTGGCGGCGGGCGGCAAGACCGGCGGGTTTTCCGCCAATGGAGGCGTCACTACCAAGTTCCGCATGCTTGCTATCGAACGCGCCCGGATTTCGACCCGCGACGCCGAGGATGCGCCGATGCTGTTCGACCCCGGCCTGTCGATTGCCCCGCAACGACGCCGGGGCTAACGTCCCGCTATGAAGATCACCCTGTTTGAGAGTGCGGCGCTGTCCGTGTTCGATTACCGGTGCAACATGGGCCCGGGCGATAAGCCGTTCCTCGAACAGCACGCGCGCCATTCGCTCTCCTATGTCCGCAAGGGCAGCTTCGGCTATGACACCCGTGGCCGTTCCCACGAACTGGTTGCCGGGGCAGTGATGCTGGGTCATGCCGGCGACGAATATACCTGCTCGCATCCTCATCACGTTTGCGGCGATGAATGCCTGTCGTTCCAGCTCTCGCCTGCACTCGCCGATGACATGGGCGTCCGGACAGATGCCTTGCAGATCGGCTGCGTGCCGCCGACACCAGAACTCATGGTCTATGGAGAACTGGCCCAGGCGACCAGACGCGGCGACAACGACATCGGGATCGATGAGGCAGCGATTCTGTTTGTGAACCGTTTTGTCGAAGCAACGTCGGGAAAGGCCCAGAAGGCATCGCCAGCCACCGCGCGCGACCGCCGCCGCGCTGTCGAGAGCGCACTGTGGATCGATGCCCACGCCGACCGGGCCGTGGATCTGGAGACGGCTGCAAAGGCTGCCGGCGTCAGTTCCTTTCATTTCCTGCGGATGTTCTCGAATGTGCTCGGGGTGACGCCGCATCAGTATCTGGTACGCGCGCGGCTGCGCCATGCAGCAAGGCTGCTGGCCGACGATGCGCGATCGATCACATCGATCGCCTTCGATGTCGGATTCGGCGACCTCTCGAACTTTGTGCGCACCTTCCATCGGGCCGCTGGCGTTTCGCCGCGGCGGTTCCGCGATGCGGCGCGCGGCGACCGCAAGATTTTCCAAGAACGGCTCAAGGCCGCTGCCGTAGGGTGATCTCCCTCACAGGGAGATCATCATGTACGACCATATCGGACTGAAAGTCAGAGACCTCGACGCCAGCATCAAATTCTACACCGCCGCGCTCGCACCGCTCGGCCATGTTCTCTGCTCGCGCGACAACAGCGGTGCCGGATTTGGACCGAAGGACGCGCCGGCACTCTGGCTGCATCTGTCGAGAGACCCCGAAGGGTCTGGCGCACATATCGCATTCCGTGCCGCGAGCCACGACGCCATCAAGGCGTTTCACTCCGCGGGACTGAAGGCCGGCGGCCGCGACAATGGCGGCGCAGGTCCGCGCGCGGACTACAGCCCCACCTACTACGCCGCATTTCTGATCGACCCCGACGGCAACAATGTCGAGGCCGTGTGCACGTGATCCCCGACCGGCACGGAGGAAAACATGGCATCGATCCAGAAAGAGTTTGCGATTGCATCATCCGCGCATGATGTCTGGGACGCAGTGCGCGACTTCGGAGCAGTCCATACCCGGCTCGCGCCCGGCTTTGTCACCGACGCCGTCATGGATGGCGACTCCCGGCTCGTGACATTTTCAAACGGCACGAGCGCACGCGAGATTCTTGTCGATTGCGACGACGCGAAACGGCGTCTTGTCTACGCCATCGTCAGCGAAAGGATCAGGCAACACAGCGCCTCGGTGCAAATTTACGAAGATGGCGACAGGCGCAGCAAATTTGTCTGGACCGTGGACGTGCTGCCGAACGAAATCGCGCCATACATCAGCGGACAAATGGATCTGTCGATCGCAGCGATGAAGAAACGGCTCGAAGACGGCTAGTTATCCGGCCGGATGTGTCGCCAACGACGATGCCGACGCTCTTCATGATGATCATGCTGCATTCGCCGAGTGCAGCACGATCGAATTCGCATCGACAACTTTAGATGCGACCGGATTTTCGGAAAATGCCGCACAAATTTGAATCTTTCTCGCGCCTTTAACCTTACCGAATTATACGAGTGGATGATTCAACAATTCCACATTTGCGACCACTCCATGACGCTAAGACTTCCGTCTCTGGGGACACGGGAGGTGACGCATGAGGGGTTTCAAGCCCGCGGAATTGGACACGGTCGCGACATTCGGCCAGCGCAAGGTCACACCGCGCGTTTGCATCGTCGACGCGAAGAGACACATCCGCACGTTTCTTGCGGAGGCTCTCGAAGAGCTGGGCTTCGTTGCCTCCGAGTGCGCGAATGCCGACGAGTTGCCCTTGCTGCTGGACCTGCACGCGCCCGATCTCATTCTGCTCGGAATACCAAATGATGGCGTTCAGGCCGGGCACATCCTGAAAATCATCGTCGACAGGAAATTCGACGGCCAGGTGCTGCTGATCGGCCCAAAGGAGTCGATCGTCGTGAGCGCGCTGCGCCAACTCGGGGAAGAGCTTCAGATTGCGATGCTGCCGCCGCTTGCCACACCGTTCAGCGCGGATGGGCTGCGGGCCAGTGTGGTCACGCTGCTTCCGCAACAAGCCCCGCCGAGTCCGCCTGTCGATGTTGCGGAAGCGCTGAAGGCCGGCTGGCTGGAATTGTGGTACCAGCAGAAAATCGACGTGCATACGCTCGCGCCCCGCGGCGCGGAGGCGCTGATCCGCATGCGTCACCCATCATGGGGCGTGGTGCCTCCGGCATCCTTTATCCCTGACGCTCGAGACCCGCAGTTCAAGGGGCTGTCGGAATTTGTCGTCAGCCGCGCGCTGGAGGACTGGCATTATTTCGTGGATCAGCACGGCCCCGTCGACATCTCCATCAATCTGCCGATCAGCTTTCTCGAAGACCCGGCGTTGGTCAGCTATCTCTGCCGCCAGATTCCGGACCATCCCGCGTTCGGAGGCTTGATCGTGGAGGTCAAAGGCTTCGAGATCATCCGGAATCTCGATCTGGCGATCGATGTCGCCAAGCGCCTGCGGTTTCACAACATCGCAATCTCGATCGATGATCTCGGGACCGACTGGCCGCTGCTCACGGAGCTGAAGAGTTTTCCGTTCGTCGAAATCAAGGTCGATCGGGAATTCGTTACCGGCTCGGCGGATAACCGCCTCAAGCAGACCGTCTGCCGCCGTATTCTCGAACTTGCGGACCGGCACGGCGCGCGCACCGTCGCCAAGGGGGTGGAGACCCGGTCCGATCTGGTCGCGATCCACGAGATGGGATTCGACCTGGCCCAGGGCTATCTGTTCGGCAAACCCGCCAACGCGAAGAAGTTCGCCCGCGCCTCGCTCGCACGTCCGACCGTGCTCGCGTGACGGCTCTCATTCAGCCTCGATGGCTACACCTCTCGCTCCCCAGTTCGTGAAACGAACTGCGGCGGCGGCGAGGATACCCAGCAGGATCATGGACACAGCCGCCAGCCAGAAGAAATTCGTGCTGACTGCACCATGTGACGTCAGCCACCAGCCGCCCGCCATGACGAATACAAGCCGCGCGGTCTGTGCGAGCACCGGCCCGATCACGCGCGCGGCGCCCTGTGAAGAGAAATAAAGCGAAATCGCAAGGCCCACGAAAGCGAGAAACGGCCCGACGATCGACAGATATTCATGGCTCGCAGCCCGCACGGCGGCATTGTCAGTAAAAATGTTCACCCAAATGTCCGGGTTGAGAGCGAAAAACCCGCCAAAGAAGCCGACGGCCACAAACGACACACCGCCGGCCGTCCAGGCAATCCGCCGCGCCCGGGCGATGCGGCCGGCTCCGATCGCCATGCCGATCATTGGCACCGAGGCGATCCCCACAGCGAACGCCAGCGACGTCAGCATGAATTCCAGCCGTGCGCCGATGCCGTAACCCGCGAGAACCTCGGTCCCGAAATTCGCCAGCAGGTGCGTGAAGATCGTCACCGTCAGCACGATCTGCAGGGGCGAGAAACAGGAAATCGCTCCGACCTGCAGGATGTCGTAGAACATCGTGCGCTGAAACCGGAAGCCGCTGAAATTCAGTTTCACGCGGCTACGGCCTGACAGCAGATACCACGCCATGATGCCGACACCGATCGAAAACGCTATCAGCGTGCCGGCCGCAACGCCGCGCATGCCGAACTGCGGCACCGGCCCCAGGCCAAGACCAAGCACGCCGCCGAACAGAACCTGAAAGAACGCCGAGTTGAGAATGATCGCCGACGGCAGCTTCATGTTGCCGGTTCCGCGCAGCAGCGCCGCCAGCGTATTCATGATCCATGGCAGCACGGCGCCGCCGAAGAAAATCTGCGAGTAACCGATGGCCTCGCTCAGAACACGGCCCCTGCCGCCGAGCGCGGAAAACAGATACGGCCCGAAGATCAGCATCCCGATCATGAAGGTCAGGCCGAAACAAATGCCGATCATTAGCGCGTGCACGGCAAGCGCGGATGCCCGCTCGGCATTGTTGGCGCCCAGCGCGCGTGCAATGGCGGATGCAACGCCGCCGCCCATCGCGCCGCCGGACATGGTCATCATCAGAATGACAAACGGGAACACCAGCGCCATCGCCGCCAGGGGTTCGACGCCCAAGCGGCCGATATAGGATGTCTCAGCGATCGCGACGCAGGTTCCGGCGGTCAGCGCGACCACATTGGGAGCAGCCAGTTTCAACAGCGTCGAGAGGATTGGCCCATCGAGCAGCGGGTTTTTAACGGGACCTTTGACAGCAGGCAGCGGCGGTTTTTCGTCCGTCTGCACGACAGGAATTTCAGCGGCCCCAAGTTCGGACATATCGTCTCCCGAGCGGAAATCTTTTTGTTTTGAGAGAGCGCCGCCCTGTCAAAAAATCCATAGCATCAAATTTGCAGGGCACAACGCGCGCTTCACGCATGGCGCCTACACACCCTGAAAACCAGCGAACTAAGCCGCACTGATGATCTGCGCGGCATCGGCCATCGCCAATGGCCGATCACCGAGCAGCCGGTCGGCGATCGCCTCATCGCGTCCGTTCGAGAGAACGGCAAACGGGTCCTGCGCCGTCAGGCGGTGGTCGACAACGAGACGCGACAGCAACAGCCGGCGGGCGTCGCCGCGCATGGCGTGAATCCGGCTGCCCTCCCAGGCGAACGTGACCGCGCTGGCGACATGATAAAGCGTGCTGGTGGCGCGGCGCGCTTCGGCTTCGTTCTCCGAACGCCCGGCCACGTCGCGGGCAAAGCCGATCGCCTTGTCCGTCAGGTGATGAAGCCGGTCGCGCCAGACTTTCGGAATGCCGGGCGCATCGTCGATCCGCGCATGCAGATCGGCGCCCAGCGCAGCTTCTGCTCCGTGACGGCCGACCGCACGCTTGAGCGTATCGAGCGCAACGATATTGCCGGTGCCTTCCCAGATCGAGCCGAGATGCGCGTCGCGCAATAGCCGCGGCGTCGCGAACTCTTCGATGTAACCGATGCCGCCGCGCATCTCCATTGCCTCGCCGCAAACCTTTCGGGCATCGCGCGTGGCGCGATACTTCAGCGTCGGCGTCAGCACGCGCAGCAATGCCGCGGCGTCCTGACTGCCGGCTTCGGCGCGATCCAATCCATCGGCCGTGACGAAGCTCATCGACACCGCCTGCTCGGTTGCGAGCATGATCTTCATCAACTGCCGGCGCGCCAGCGGCATATCGATAATGCGGCGGCCAAACACCACGCGGTTGTTGGCAACCGTATTCGCATCATGGTGCGCGCGCCGCATCAATGCCGCCGACTTGACGCCGTTGGACAGCCGCGACCAGTTGACCATCTCGGCCATCTGCACGAAGCCGCGATCGAGCCGGCCGACAGCGTAAGCAATCGCACCTTCAAGCTTGATCTCACCCGACGCCATCGAGCGGGTGCCGAGTTTGTCCTTGAGGCGGACGATGCGGTAGTGGTTGGGCGAACCATCGTCGAGTTCACGCGGCATGAGATACAGGCCGACGCCCTGGGTGCCGCCGACCGCGCCTTCCGGCCGCGCCAGCAGCATCACCATCTTTGCATCGGCGTTCGAGCAGAACCATTTTTCGCCGTAGAGCCGCCAGTGACCGTCGTCCTGCACCGCTCTGGTGGTCAGCTTGCCGACGTCCGAACCGCCCTCCTTCTCGGTCATGAACTGGCCGCCCTGGGTCAGCTTTGACATGTCGGTTTGCGTGAGGCCGTCGAGATACTTTGCTTTCAGCGCGCCGTCGCCGAACCGCGACAACAGACGCGCCGCGCCGTCGGTGACATTGATCGGACAGCCAAGCCCGAACTCGGCCTGATTGAACAGAAACGTGAAGGCGTGCTTGGCGACGGCCGGATAGGTGTCGGCCCAGCCGAGAATGCCCTTGCGATGCGACATCGCGTGGATGCCGAATTCGCCATAGGCGGCGCGCTCGAGCTCGCGATAGGCCGGATGATACTCGATCCATTGCCGGTCGTTGCCGAAGCGATCGCGCTGATGCAGCACCGGACCATGCTTGTCGGCGAGGCGCGCGCATTCATCGAGATGACCACCAGCGAGCGAGCCAAGCCGGTCTAGATGGGGCTCGATGTGTTGAAACAACGCGGCGGGAAGATGAATGCGCAGCAGATCGGCGAGGATCGGATCGGCGCGATAGAAATTCATGCCCGACGTGTCGGGCGCGATCAGACCGAACCCGGATGTCGAAGCTGATGTCTCAGCGGGCGGAGTTTTTGCGGCTGCAACCATGGCGTTTTCACCCCTGCCGGGATCGCTCCCGTTGTTTTCAGGAATGATCCGGTATTTGGATGCCCGCGGCAAGCTGGCCGGAAGCCAATGGCGGCATGGGTGAAATGTGCCGCGAGGGGACGTAATTCGCAGAGCGGAACCCGGCCGCTAGGTCCGGAAATGCTTCGAGAGCTTCAGGCCCTGACCCTGATAATTCGATGCGATGCGCTGGCCATACAGCGCATCGGGGCGCGACAGCATCTTTTCATACACAAGACGCCCGACGATCTGGCCGTGCTCGAGAATGAACGGCACTTCGCGCGAGCGCACTTCCAGCACCGCGCGCGAGCCCTGCCCGCCTGCGCCTGCATAACCGAAGCCGGGATCGAAGAAGCCTGCATAGTGGACGCGGAATTCGCCGACCAGCGGATCGAACGGCACCATCTCGGCGGCGAAATCCGGCGGCACCTGCACCGCTTCCTTCGAGGCGAGAATATAGAACTCGCCGGGATCTAAGATCAGGCTGCGATCCGGCCGCGCGCGGATCGGCTCCCAGAACTCACCCACGGTGTATCCGGCACGGCGATCGACATCGACCACGCCGGTATGGCGTTTGGCGCGATAGCCGACAAAACCATCCGAGCCTTCACCGGACAGATCAACGCTTAAGGCCACACCGCCGGCGAGATCGGCTTCGTCGCTGTCGACCAGACGCTCGGCTTCATGCAGCGCCTCCAGTTCATCGCCATCGAGCAGAGGATGGCCCGTGCGGAAACGAATCTGCGACAGCCGCGATCCTTCGCGCAGCAAGACCGGGAAGGTTTTGGGACTGATCTCCGCATAGAGCGGGCCATGATAGCCTGGCGCGATCATGTCGAAGCGGCGTGTGCCGTCGGCGATCACGCGGGTGAAAACGTCGAGCCGGCCCGTGGAGCTTTTCGGATTCGCGGCGGCCTGAATGTTGGGCGGAAGCGCGAGGCTTTCCAAGAGCGGCACGATGTAGACGCAGTTGGTTTCCAGCACCGCGCCATCGGACAGATCGATCTCGTGCAGCTTCAACTCTTCGATACGGTCCGCCACCCGAATATCAGGACCGGGCAGAAAGCTCGCGCGAACCCGGTAGGCGACATTGCCCAGGCGCAGGTCGAGACTGGCGGGCTGGATCTGGCTTTCAACGAAGGGATATTCCGGCAGGATCAGGCCTGCATCGGCCATCGCCGCGATCATGCGGTCAGGCAGAATTCCTGTCGCGTCGGGGGCAAGTGTGAAGGCCACGGGGTAATCCTCGGCTATCGGCTGATCCAGCAAAACAAGCATTTTATCGGTTATCCGATGGGGTGCTTGACGGAAAGAGCATGCGGGATTAAGCCTAGGACTTATCCCGTGGTCATTTGAGCCGGCCGGCTTGCAGCCACGTTAAATAACTCGCTAAACAGGCCGGGGACAGTGTGATCCCGGCTTGTGGAAAGATTTTCCAGGCCGGTTTTTTTGTGTCCATCGCGAGGTGGCCACGATGGAGTGCACATGTCCGAGACCAAAACACCCGCGGCCAATGCTTCCCCAAGCAAGCCGCCATCCCCGACCCGCAATTATCGCCCGGAAACCCGCCTCGTGCATTCAGGCACGCTGCGCTCGCAGTACGGCGAAACCTCCGAAGCGTTGTTCCTGACGCAGGGTTTCATCTACGACACTGCCGAACAGTGCGAAGCGCGCTTCACCGGCGCGGACCCCGGCTTCCTGTATTCGCGGTTTTCGAATCCGACCGTATCGATGTTCGAGCAGCGCATGATCGAACTCGAAGGCGCCGAGGCCGCGCGCGCCACCGCGACCGGCATGGCGGCGGTCACCACCGCGATCCTCGCTCCGTTGAAATCAGGCGATCATGTGGTCGCAGCGAAAGCGCTGTTCGGCTCGTGCCGCTATGTCGTGGAAGATCTGCTGCCGCGCTACGGCATCGAATCCACGCTGGTGGATGGTCACGATCTTGACCAGTGGCAGAAGGCGATGCGCCCGAACACCAAATCGTGCTTCCTCGAAAGCCCGACCAACCCGACCCTCGATGTGGTCGACATCGGCGCTGTCGCCGAGATCGCGCATCGCGGCGGCGCGCGGCTGATCGTGGACAACGTGTTCGCCACACCGATCTGGCAAAGCCCGCTGACGCTCGGCGCCGACGTCGTGGTCTATTCTGCGACCAAGCACATCGACGGCCAGGGCCGCTGTCTCGGCGGCATCATCCTGTCGTCCGAGGCTTTCATTCAGGAGCACATCCACACGTTCCTGCGCCAGACCGGACCTGCGATGTCACCATTCAACGCATGGGTGCTGCTGAAAGGCCTTGAAACGCTGAGCATTCGCGTGAAGGCGCAAACCGAAAGCGCAGCGGCGATCGCCGATGCGTTGGCCAAACATCCGAAAATCTCGCGGCTGATCTATCCGGGCCGGGCCGATCATCCGCAGGCCGCCATCGTGAAGAAACAGATGCGTGCGGGTTCGACCCTGATCGGTTTCGAGGTCAAGGGCGGCAAGGCGGCTGCGTTCCGCATGCTGAACGCGCTGAAGCTGGCCCGGATTTCCAATAACCTCGGCGATTCCAAAAGCATCGTCACCCATCCGGCGACCACGACGCATCAGCGGCTGACGCCGGAGGCGCGCGCTGAACTTGGCATCAGTGAAGGCTTCATCCGCTTCTCGGCGGGACTGGAGCATAAGGACGACCTGATCGAGGATCTGAACGCGGCGCTGGAGAAAGCCTAAGACAGAAGCGCGCTGGATATTCCATGAGTACATTTTCGTTCCAGCAGGTCGATGTTTTCACCGGCAAGCGGCTCAAGGGTAATCCGCTTGCCGTGGTCATTGGCGCCGACGGACTTTCCGACGACGCCATGGCTTCGCTCGCGAACTGGACGAATCTGAGCGAAACCACCTTTCTCCTGAAGCCTACGACGGCAGAGGCCGATTATCGCCTGCGGATTTTTACGCCCTCAGGCGAGCTGCCGTTCGCAGGCCATCCAACGCTCGGCAGTTGTCACGTCTGGTTGAGCCTCGGGAATACTGCCGGGCAGGCGCATGTCGTTCAGGAATGCGGTGCGGGCCTCATCAAAATCAGGCGCGACGGGAACAGGCTGGCATTTGCCGCCCCTCCGCTGCGCCGGACCGGCGATGTCGAAAGCGACATTCTCGATCAGATCGCGCGCGGCCTGCAAATTCGCCGGGACGCCATCAAGGCGGCGCAGTGGATCGACAACGGCCCCGGCTGGGTGGCGGTGATGCTGACATCGCGCACGGAAATCCTGTCGCTGAAACCGGACTATCCGGCGCTTGGGAACCTGAAGCTCGGCGTGGTCGCGCCATGGGACCCTTTGCGCGACGGCAAGGACGCCTTCTTCGAGGTTCGCGCATTCATATCCAACCGCGCGACCGAAGACCCCGTCACGGGCAGCCTGAATGCCGGTCTCGCGCAATGGCTGATGTCCGCAGGACTTGCGCCCGCTGCATACGTCGCAAGCCAAGGCACCGTGCTTGGACGAGAGGGCCGCGTTTACGCCGCGCGTGATGGTCACGACATCTGGATCGGCGGCGAGACGCGGACGTGCATCGAAGGCAGGCTGACGATCTAAGCCTACATCGGCCGGAAGGTCATCACGTTGGCCGGAATGTTGACGCCGGCCTTCACCTGTCCGACCGACTTGATGATGGTGTCGCCGAGCAACTGGGCGAAGCACGCGTAGCCCCAGTCGTTCATGTGCAGGCCGTCGCCGATCACGAACTTGTCGAACGGCATTTTTTCGTCCTCGTGCCATTGCCGCATGACATCGAAGCGCGGAAACACCGAGATGTTCTTGAGCTTGGCGACATCGCCGAGCAGTTTGACCATCCGGCTCGCGTTCTCGGTTTTCTCGGCAACCGCCGGAACGTATTGCGGATCGATCAGTACGACATCGATCCCCCTGGCCTGAAGGCGCGCGATGCCGTCCTCCACCAGCGCAGCCGTCGCCGCGATGTCGCTGGCGTTGCCCTTGACCACGGCGTTGGTGCCGAGCTGCCAGATCACGAGATCAGGGTCTGCATCGAGAACGGCGACATCGAACCGCTTCATCATTTCGGGCGCATCCTGCCCGCCCATACCGCGATTGATGACACTGATGTCGGCGGTCGGAAACTTGCGGCGCAACTGATCCGCAAGACGGCTGGGATAATTGTAGGCCGCTGACGTGCCGAAACCGACCGTGGTCGATGAGCCGAAAGCGACGATGGTCACCGGCTCACCCGCAGCGATCCGCCGCGCAACGCGCGGCAGCGAACCCGGAACGTCCTTCAATCCCTTGGCGGGCAGACACGGCACGCGTGTGAGAATATCGCCGGCACCCTTGGCCACAGTCTTCGCCGCTTCGATAGCTTTTGTTCCGAGACCCTTCTGCTGGGGCGCGTCGGGCACCTGGGCTCGTACAGGGGAGACGGCGGGTAATCCCCACGTCATAGCGCCCGCCATGGCGGCAATCGCCAAACGACCATAAAAATTCATCAACGTTGAATCCTGAGCTCAGCCGGATTGATGCGCGACGCTTCCACGACCATCGCGGCCAGCGACCGGCCGATACAGTCATGCACACGCTTCGCCATTCCATATCCGTGGGCCGAACCGAAAAGATCAAAATCGCCGGCATCGCTCCAGTGACGCATGATCGAAAACCGGTCGAATATCGGCACTTCATGCTGCTGTGCGACGACCCGTATCGTATCGATATAGGGACCAACCGACAGCATCGTCTCCATACGTGGGTTGTATTGGAGATTCATCAAGAGCACATCGGGGCCTGCTTTCTGCAGTGCCTCAACCCCGCTATCCAACGCGGCGCGGAAATCGTCAGGATCAACCGCGCGTATCGCATCGACCGTGCCGGTCTGCCAGATCACCAGATCCGGCTTTTGATCCGCCGGCAGCTTGTCGATCATCTGGCCAAAACCCTGCGCGGCTTCCGCGGCTGTTTTCTTGGGCCGCAGGTCGGTCCTGACATTGACGGTGACGCCAGCCAATGCTTCGCGCAAGGCGGACTCCAAACGTGACGGATAAGACATGTTCGCACCGTCAGAGCCAGGTAGCGCTGAAGAGCCGCTGCCAACCACAAGGACATCCAGACGCTTCTTGGTCTTGATCGCGTTTGCGACCTTCGGAAGTGGGCTTTCCGTCGTCAGGAGATATGCGGGCACAGTACAGCCGGGACCGTCCTCGGCGCGCGCCGGAGCAGCCATCAGGACAGACGCGAACAGACCTGCAACCAGTAACGCTCTCATGACCCGCCTCCGGCGAGGTCGGCATCGGCATCAGCGCTTTTTGCGCGTTTGTCGCCCTTGCCTATTTCGCTCTTGTACCACGAAAATAGCCATGCGGCCGCTGACATGATGACAATCCCGGCGACGCTGACGAAGAAATGCATCCATGCTCCGCCGGACACTTCGGCCAGAACAAAATGACCCGCGAATGCGAGGAAGACGCCGAGACAGAATATCTCCAGAGAATGCTGACCACACCGGATCACCGGGCGAAGCCACGGCGATCTCAGACCCGGCCAATCCTTCGGAAGCACGCGGACCGTAATCGCCGCCAGCGCCAGAAAATGCACAAAGCGGAGAACATCGAGATCGGTCTTGTTGATCGGATACATCCAGCTTTCCAGCCAGCGCGGCATGAAAATGTTGAGCTGCGGAACGTGCCAGGTCAGCGTGACGCAGAACGCAAACACAAGATAGCCAATGCAGAGCCAGAGCGTAATGCGCGAGGACAGAATGCGCGCCATGCGCTTTGCGCCACCGAGCGCGCACCAGGCCCCGAATACGAACAGCAACTGCCAGGCGAACGGATTGAAAGCCCAGAAGCCGTTTGGATAAGCGGGAAGATACCAGTCGAATTGCCAGGTCAGGGCATAGAGCAGGACCGAGAGTGACAGCGCCAGATCCGCCTTGCGCTGCATCAGCCATATGATTCCCGGCAGGAAAATCATGAGCACGATGTAAAGCGGCAGCACGTCCATATTGACGGGCCGGAATTTCAGCAACAACGCCTGAACGATCGTGACGTCGGGCTGCTTGAGGAAATCCAGAATGCCCATTTCTTCCGCGTAGAGCGGGTTCTCGAACCGCGTCGCGATGTAAGAGATCTCTGCGAGATAGATTGTAAACAGGAAAACGTGCGCCACGTAGATTTGCCAGACGCGCTTGAAGATGCGCGCACTCGCCACCACGAAGCCGCGATCAAGCATCGCGCGGCTGTATACGAACGCCGCCGTGTAGCCCGAGATAAAAATGAAGATCTCGGTGGCGTCACTGAAGCCGTAGTTGCGGATGGTGAACCAGGTCAGAATGTTCGGCGGAAGATGGTCGATGAAGATCAGCCACAGCGCCATACCTCGAAAGAGATCGAGGCGCAGCTCGCGTTCGCCGGCGGCAACCGGAAGCGCAACGGCCTTTGCAGCAGGCGCTTTCGCAACAGCCTGATCGGTCATCTCGGTGGTCACGAGCGTCATCCGGTCAAGTCCGTTTCATCCGGTTCCATTCGAAGTGGCAGGCGCTTGTCATGATCCTACGGAAGATCAAACCGGCCCGCAAATTGCAAGCATTCCATTGGACCGGCGCCCGGAAGAATGCTGGATGGCAACGTTGTTGAAACAAAGATCGGTACGATGTCGTATCCTGGACAGGCCGCCGCAAGCATCAATTATTGGTGCCTACGCAAGGGATGAGAGGTCTGCTATTCTGCAACCCATTGTGGACGGACACCATGTATCGCGCCGTGACCCGCCAGATTGAAGTCATCGTCGAGCCGAGCTTCCTACCCGAACGCTCGTCGGCTGAAGACGGCCGTTTTTTCTGGGCTTACACGATCGCCATCGTCAATTCGGGGAGCGAAACCGTCCAGCTCAAGAGGCGTCACTGGATCATTACCGATGGCGCCGGCCGCAGCCAGGAAGTCAACGGCGAGGGTGTGGTCGGAGAACAGCCGGTACTCGAGCCGGGTGAACGGTTCGAGTACACCAGCGGGGTGCCGCTTCAGACACCCTCCGGATTCATGACCGGCAGCTATCAGATGGTAACCGAAAACGGCGAGCCGTTCGATATCGACATCCCGGCGTTCTCGCTCGACAGTCCGAGCTACAAGCGGACGCTGAACTAGAGCATCCATAAGCCAAAGGCGGGCAGCCGCGAGACCGGCCCAGCCTCTAGTCAGCCGCCCCCTGATTGGACACCGGCTCGACGCCTGCTTCATCCGGCGTAAACTCATATACCGAACTGCAGAACTCGCAGGTCACGACCACCTTGCCGTTTTCGACCATGTCGGCGCGATCCTGCGGGGTGAAACTTTTCAGCATTCCGGCCACGGCATCGCGCGAGCATGAGCACTGCGCGCGCACTGCCTGCGTCGGAAACACCCGGACTCCGCGCTCGTGAAACAGCCGGAACAGCAAACGCTCGCCCGAAAGATCGGGATCGATCAGTTCGACATCCTCGATGGTACCGAACAGCGACCGGCTCTCGGCCCACGCATCGTCTTCCGGCAGGTCATGCTTGACCGCGCCCTCGGGGGCATCGCCGGGGTGCAGGTCGGGCTGACGCGCGCGCTCGGGCGCCTTGGGCAGGAACTGCATCAGCATGCCGCCGCCGCGCCACCGGTGTTTCGGACCATCACCACTGCGGAATTCCTCACCGACCGCGAGCCGCACCCGCGTCGGAATCTGCTCCGAACGGAGGAAATATTCATGCGCGGCGTCTTCCAGATTGCCGCCTTCCAGCGCAACGAGGCCCTGATAGCGGCTCATCTCGGCACCCTGATCGATGGTCATGGCAAGATGCCCCTGGCCGAGCAGCGCCGCGGAGTCCTGGCCGGACTTCAGCCTGCTTGCATCGAAGCGCGCATAGGCACGCAGCCGGTTCGGCGCCTGAAAATCAACGACGATCATCGACACAGGACCATCGGTCTTGGTCTGCAAAATAAAGCGGCCATCGAACTTGAGCGTCGAAGCGAGCAGTGTTGTGAGCACGATGGCTTCGCCAAGCAGCTTGCCGACCGGAGCCGGATAGTCGTGCTTGGTCAAAATCTCATCGAGCGTCGGGCCCATCTTCGCCAACCGGCCGCGCACGTCCAGCGCGCTGACTTCAAAGGGCAGCACAGCATCATCCACCGGCGTTGCGGAGGGAGCACGGATTTGGCTTTCGAGAGTCATGTCGGACGCATTCTTTTCAAGGAAACGAATTGCCGCAGCGAAAAGCACAAACCATGACGGTCTGACTTCCGGCCCCAGGGCAATGATGGATCAAGCGAGGTGTCCGCACAATATAGGGTGCCTTGTTCCGCAAAAAAGGGAGTGGATCGGGAACACAAGCCAGCGGAGAAACCGCCGGAACGCCGCGAACAAGGGCTATTTCGCGCGGAGCACGACCCTTCGACAATCCGTTTTGTGATCAGGCCTAGCCGATCGCGTGCAGGCACCAGGCCAGAATGCCCTTTTGCGCGTGCAGACGATTTTCCGCCTCGTCGAACACCACCGACTGCGGGCCGTCGATCACTTCATCGGTGACTTCCTCGCCGCGATGTGCCGGCAGGCAGTGCATGAAGATGGCGCCGGGGTTGGCCAGCGACATCAGCTTCTCATTGACCTGATAGGGCCTCAGCACGTTATGGCGATGCTCGCCTTCCTTGTCGCCCATCGAGACCCAGGTGTCGGTCACCACGCAATCGGCGCCGCGCACCATTTCCTCGGGTTTGGTGCCGAGCACGACCGGCGCGTCTGCCGCCTTGATCCAGTCTTTCAGCAGCTTGTTGGGCGCCAGCTCCGGCGGCGTCGCAACACGAAGGTTGAATCCAAACCGCTCCGCGGCATGCGCCCACGACGCCAGCACGTTGTTGTCGTCGCCGGTCCAGGCCACCGTGCGTCCCTTGATCGGGCCGAGATGCTCCTCGAAGGTCATCACGTCGGCCATCACCTGACAGGGATGCGACCGCCGGGTCAGACCGTTGATCACAGGTACGGTTGCGTGCGCCGCGAGTTCGGCCAGCGCCTCGTGGTTGAGAATGCGGATCATGATCGCATCGACGAAGCGTGACAGCACGCGCGCGGTATCGGCGATGGTTTCACCGCGGCCCAACTGCATCTCAGCGCCGGTCAGCATGATGGCTTCGCCACCGAGCTGGCGCATGCCGACATCGAACGAAACGCGGGTGCGCGTCGACGGCTTGTCGAAGATCATCGCAAGCGTCTTGCCGTCCAGCGGCCTGTCGGAAATGTCCCCGGCCTTGCGCTTCTTCTTCATCGCCATGCTGGCGTCGAGGATCGTCCGCAAGTCCCTGGTCGGCACGTCGAACAGGTCGAGGAAATGTCGGGGAGACTTGCTCATCACACCGCCTCGCGCCGCGCGGGCGTTCGGGTCAGCTTGGCGCAAGCACGCTCGACACGTGACACCGCATCCTCGATCTCAGCCTCGGTGACGATCAGCGGCGGCAGCAATCGCACGACGTTCTCGCCGGCGCCGACGGTGAGCAGCTTTTCGCTGCGAAGCGCTGCGACGAGATCACCGGCAGGCACAACCGCTTTCAGGCCGATCAGCAGGCCATCGCCGCGGACTTCATCGACCACGTCGGGATAGCGGTCGATGATCGACGCCAGTTTCTGCTTCAGCAACAGCGACGAACGCTGCACATTCTCAAAAAACTTCGGCGCCAGCATCACATCGAGCACGGCGTTGGCTGCGGCCACTGCAAGCAGGTTGCCGCCGAACGTCGAGCCGTGGGTGCCCGGGGTCATGCCCGCAGCGGCAGCCGCCGTGGCCAGACACGCACCGATCGGAAAGCCGCCGCCAAGCGCCTTTGCCAGCGCCATGATATCGGGCTCAACGCCGGTCTTCTCGTAAGCGAAGAGGCTGCCCGTACGACCCATGCCGGTCTGTACTTCGTCGAATACCAGAACGAGCTTGTTGTCGTCGCAAAGCTGCCGCAACGCGCGGAAGAAAGAAGGGTCGGCCGCGCGCACGCCGCCTTCGCCCTGCCATGGCTCGATGATGACACCCGCCGTCTCGGGACCGATTGCCTTCTTCACGGCCTCAAGATCGCCGAGCGGCACCTGATCGAAACCTTCGACCCGCGGCCCGAAACCTTCGAGATATTTCTGCTGCCCGCCGGCCGCGAGCGTCGCAAGCGTGCGGCCGTGAAACGCGCCTTCAAACGTGATCAGCCGATACCGCTCCGGATGGCCGTTCACCGCCTGAAACTTGCGCGCCATCTTGATGCACGCTTCCATCGCCTCCGCGCCGGAATTGCAGAAGAACGCCACGTCGGCAAAGCTCGCGTCGCAAAGCCGCGTCGCCAGCCGCTCACCTTCCGGAATCGTGAAAAGGTTCGAGACGTGCCACAGCTTCGCGGCCTGTTCCTGCACGGCAGCGACCAGGTGCGGATGTGCATGACCGAGCGCATTCACCGCCACACCACTGGTGAAGTCGAGATAGCGGTCGCCATTGGTCGCGATCAGCCATGGCCCCTCGCCGCGCTCGAAAGCGACGTCGGCGCGGGCAAAAACCGGCAACATGTGAGAGTCGAGATGCGGTTTGACACTTTGGCTCATGGCGACCTGATCGATGGTGAGGGGTCAGCAGCGGCGCGACCGCATCAGCGCTCGTCGCTCAGTTGCCTGCCCCGGAAACGAAACGTGCCGCCCGAAAAAGGCGGCACGTGGCGGTTATTCTATTGGTGGACCCTGTTGTGTCAATCCACGCGGGCCCTTCTGCGGGCCGCAAGGGCAGCCCGTTTGTTGCTGCAACTGAAGCATATTCCGGCGTTTTTGCACCTGTTCCAGCGTTGAAACTGCCTGCGCGGTCAAGAAAGCCGCGATTTGCAGCATCGCATAAACATCGAATTTATTTGATTTTTGGCTGGAACATGTGGACGCGGCATGCCCGACTCTTGCGCGTGAGTCACGCCATATTGTAGCATCCCTGACGTTGGGTACGACATCTCGTGCGGCGGTTCTGATCCTCGATTGTCTTCGGTACGGCGTAAACGCCCGGTCGCTTTTATGCAACCGGCGAGGGCTAAGGGATTCTGCCGACAGGGATTTTGGACGGTTTGCAATCGCGACGCCGCGTCGAAAATGGCCGGCGCGATATCAAAAGGAAGAGTGCGATGACGGTAATAAGCTGGACCGACGATCGCGTTGAACAGTTGAAAAAGCTTTGGGAAGCCGGGCTTTCGGCAAGCCAGATCGCTGCCGAGCTCGGAAACATCACCCGCAATGCCGTGATCGGCAAGGTGCACCGGCTGGGTCTCTCCGGCCGGGCCAAGAGCCCGTCTTCCGCGGCGCCCCGGCAGCGCAAGGTGCGTCCGGCGCAGCATATGATGCGGATCAGCCGTCCGGTGTCGCGCGGTAACACCGCGCTGGCCCACGCCTTTGAGGTCGAAGCCGAGCCGGATCCGATCGCCTATGACAACGTGGTGCCGATGAGCCAGCGCCTCAGCCTGCTGGAGCTCAACGAGAACACTTGCCACTGGCCTGTCGGCGATCCGGGCAGCCCGGATTTCTTCTTCTGCGGCGGCAAGTCGCTGACCAGCCTGCCATACTGCGCGCATCACTCACGCGTTGCCTATCAGCCGGCCTCCGATCGCCGCCGCACCTCGCGGCCGAGCACGAAGTAGGCGGAAATCCTTTCATAAATAGCGAAAAAGCCTCATCGATCCGATGAGGCTTTTTTTGTTGCGAAGTGGCGGCGAACCTTGCCGCAAAAGGCGGCTTTGTGATCGTGCGGCGAAAATGCGCCGGACTGAAATCGCCCTTACTCTTTCGCTGCAATCTTGTCGCCTGCAGGAGTCTTCGTCGTCGGAAAGCATGCGGTGAAGGTCGCGCCGTGACCGGGAACGCTCTCGATCAGGAGCCGCCCGCGATGACGGTTGAGGATGTGCTTGACCAGCGACAGGCCCAGTCCGGTGCCGCCCTGCGCCCGGCTGTCGCCGACATCGACGCGATAGAACCGCTCGGTCAGGCGCGGCAAATGCTCCGGCGCGATGCCGGGGCCAAAGTCGCGCACCGCTAGGCGAATTTCACCGATGTCATGGGGCGCAGGTTCGGTCAGCGACACCACGACGCGTCCGCCGGATGCGCCGTATTTGAGACCGTTCTCGATCAGGTTTTCCAGCAGGCGCAGCAATTCCTCGTTGTCGCCGGCGACGACAACCGGCTCGTGAGGAAGTTCGACATCGATGGCAACCTGACGCTCGCTCGCCAGCGGCTCCAGCCCATCGACCACCTGACGCACCAGCGGCACCACATCGACCAGCTTTTCGGGCCGCACATGCGCGCTGAGCTCGACCCGCGACAGAGACAAGAGATCGTCGATCAGCCGCGCCATGCGCGTCGCCTGCGCGTGCATGATGCCGAGGAACCGTTCGCGCGCCTTGGCATCCTCGCGCGCCGGCCCCTGCAACGTATCGATGAATCCCGACAGCGCTGCGAGCGGGGTGCGCAATTCGTGGCTCGCATTGGCGACGAAGTCGGCGCGCATTTCCTCGACCCGGCGCAGCGGCGTCTGATCCTGGAATGTCATCAGAATGCAATATTCGCTGCCGCCGAATGCCGTCGGCAACAGCAGCGGCGTCACGATCAATTCCATCCAGCGGTCGATCGGAACGCGATCCACATAGCTGGCGCGCTGCGGCTGACGGGTGGCGATGGCTTCGCGCAGCGCCGCGATGATCTCGGGAGAGCGCAGCGCGAACAGCGCCAGTTCGTTCTTGCGCAAAGCAGGCGCCAGTTGCGCGGCGGCGGTGTTGAAATGCAGCACGCGCCCGGCGCGGTCGAGCAGCACGGCTGCATCGGGCATCCCGCCGACCAGCGCCTGCACCACCGGCGTTTCCGCGGGCCGCGCGCCGATCAAGTCTTCGTTCGCCGGAACGGATTGATGCAGATGCCATGGCACAAGCGCTGCGCCCCCGATCACCACAAACACCAGTCCGGCCTGCGGCAGCGTCAGGCCGCCGAACATCACCGAAGCCGCGAGGCCAAGCGCCGTCGCGATCAGAATGATCGCCGACCGCCGCAGCCGATCCGACCACGGAGCAAAACCGGAATTTGGAGACGTCATCGTCATGCGCCGTACCTGTTTCGCTCTCGTACGAGCTGACGCCAGCCCGCCCTAAGAGACCGGTGACCGCGATCCCTGAGGCGGCCCCTTGGCCGACGGAGACTTCGCCGCGTCGTCGAGCCGTTTCAGGGCCGCTGAGACTCGCTTCGCCCGAAGACCGACAATAAGCTCTCGAAGCGAGAGCAAGATGACAGAAATAATGAACGGGACGAGATAATAAAGCACCCGGAACAGCAGCATGCCGGCCAGAAGCTCTTCCCGGTCGAACTGAAACAGGCCCACCAGCATCGCGGCGTCGAATACGCCGAGGCCGCCCGGCGAATGGCTGGCGAAACCGAGCAGCGTCGCCGAGACGAAGATCACCGCGACCACGATGAACCCGACATGAGGTTCATCCGGCACCAGAATGTACATCGCCAGCGCACAGAACCCGAGATCGACGATCCCGATCACGATCTGCAGCAGCGTCAACGGCCCGCCGGGAAGAAATACGCTCCAGCTTCCGCGGCCGACTTCGCGCGGCTTCATCCAGACCCAGATGACATACGCACACAGGGCAAGCAGGATACCGATGGCCGCGACGCGGTTGAGCCAGACCGGCAGCTTGTCGATGGAGGCGGCTGCTTCCGGATGATAGGCGACGCCAAGTCCGAGCACGGCGGCGTTGCCGAGCCAGAACGTCAGCCCGGCGAGAAAGCAAACCTTGGCGACATCGACCGCCGACAGACCCCACGCCGAATAGACCCGATATCGCACCACGCCGCCGGTAAAGACGCTGGCCCCGACATTGTGGCCGATCGAGTAGCTGGTGAATCCGGCAAAGGCGGCAACCCGGTAAGGCACCTCATCGCGCCCGATGGCGCGCAGCGCGAACAGGTCGTAGAACGTCAGCGTGAAGTAACCGGCCGCGACGCAGAGGCCGGCGAGGACGATGGTGCGGATTTCGGTGCCGCGCAGTGCTTCGTAGAGGTCATCGACATCGAGCCCCTCGAGCATGTGATAGAGGATGTAGCAAGCGGTCGCGATGATCGCGATGCTGATCGCAACACCAATCTTGTGCAGGATTTGCTTCTCGCGCATGTACGCGATGGCCCCGCGCAGTGTCTCCAGCATCCAGACCTCAAAATTCGATCAAGCGCACTATCCCTCGTGCTGTCCTAGCAGACCGGCGCGGCGACCGCGAGAGCCGGTATCGCCAATTTGAGCCCATTTGCGAGCCATAAGTCACGTTAAGAATACTGAGACACTACCGCCATCCATTGCACCGCAACGGTGTCGCCACCATGTCAGCGCGATGACGCCGATTTGATCTGCTCGCGCTGAAAAAACAGCAGGTCCAGTTCGGGACCCGGCTGTCCAAGCCCTGTCAAAAGCGCATGAGTCTGGCCGCGATGATGGGTCTGGTGGTTGAACCAGTGCGCCAGCGCGGGCGCCAGTTCCTGCACGAAATGCTCGGGGCTCGAGACGCGCCGATAGGAAATCGTTCCCGCAACACGCGTGTCATCCAGCCCGTCAACATAGGCGACGATCCGGGCATCTTCCGCCACCCGGGCCGCACGAAGCGCACCGAACGTGTCGAACAGGATCGCGTCGAGCCGGTCCGGCGCGTCGCCTTCGCCGGTGAACCGCTTCATCCAGATGCGATCCGTTGCCAGCAGATGATTCAGCGTGCCGTGGACCGACTTGAAGAAGGCGCCGCGATCGGCCCGGTAGTCGGCGTCGCCGAGACGACCGGCGGCCTCATAGAGCCGCGCATTGGCCCACGCATTGTAATGGCCGAACATCCGGAATTGCCGTGTCAGGCCGCCTGCCATCTTGCTTCAGCCTGCGGCGGTGTGCCGCGCGACCACAAGACTGCGGAGCCACGAGCCGACCGCGCAACCGAGAACATAAGCGGCGAACATGACGAGACCGAGGTCGAGCCAGTAGCCGGCCCGGCCCGGCGCCAGATGAAACACCGACGCCAGGATGAGCGCCGCGATCAGCACCGCGACCTTGCGCAGCGTCATCGTGGACCAGCCGCGCCCGCGATGGACCACCGCGATCCATCCCATTGCAAGGCCGACCACGGCTGACGCCAGCACCCAACCCCAGTTGAACATCGCAAGATAAATCATGCTCATTTAACCACGAAATCGATGCGCCGGTTCTTGGCCTTGCCGTCGTCGGTATCATTAGCGGCAACCGGCTGCGAACTGCCGTAGCCCACGGCCTTCAACCGGTCCGGCGGCAGTCCAGCCTTGATCAGATACTCCGACACCGCCTGCGCGCGCTTTTCGGACAGCGCCATATTGGAGGTGTTGTCGCCGTCGCTGTCGGTGTGGCCGGCCACTTCGATGTTGGCGGTCGGACAGCGCAGGGCGGTTTCGATGAGCTTGTCGAGCAGCCCCATGGAATCCTTGTCGATGGTGGCGCGGCCGGACTCGAACCTGATCTTCGCCTTGCCCAGCAGTTCGAAAAACAGTTGCTGGCAAACCGTCGGATCAACAGCGCTGGCCACCGGCTTGACCGAGACATCCGCCTTTACGCTCCAGCCCTGTGGCAACTCACCGCCGATGCCACCGCGAATCTGATCCGCTGCAACAGCATAGAGCGCATCGCCCGACAGCTTCACCTCACGATCCGAGATCGTCAGCGAGCCGGTCGAAACCCGCGACAGCGCGCCAAGCGCGGCCACCGCCGCGTTCTGGAATCCCTGCGGCGCACCGGCGCTCGCCTTCAGATTATCAACCAGCTTTTCGGCGAAGAACTTGCGGCCGACCGCCGCGACAATGGCGGCATGAACGTTGTTGTCAGGCACATACCCTTCGAGCGTGACGGTATTTGCGACCGGGTCCTTGTTGGCGCGGAAGATATAAGGCGGCGCCTTGATGGCGTTCTCCTTCACCGAATAGCCTTCGGGCAGATTTTTCAGCGCCGCCAGGATCGCCTCGCGGTTGCCGATTTCGCGCGCCATGCCGGTCAGGCTGACGGCGGTGTCGCTGAGGGTGATCTTGCCGTCCTTGAGCTTGCCGATCTGTTCGACCAGCAGCAGTGCCGCGGCGTCGAACCGCGGCGGGGCGCCCCGCGCCAGATCCATCCGGTCCGATACCTCGGTACCGGCGGCCGCGGCGCGCGCGGCGTCCGCCAGCCGCGCCTTGCTCGCGGGCAACGGCGCATTCCCACCGAGCGTGATCCTGACCACGTCGCGCTCGATCGACCATTCGAACGGCTTGGCTTCGCGGATCAGGCGGGTGTCGTCGTCGAGCAGCCGCACCCCGGCGACGGCCTCGACCTGCGAGGCCGCGCTGCGACGCCCCTCTTCCGAGAACGCGTCCGCCGACAGCGAGACATCGCGGCCGGACACGGAAATGCGGATCTTGTCGAGGATGGTGTCCTTGAGCGCGGCGGTCGCCCGCGACGCGATATCGGTCTCAAGAGGCGAGGTATTCGTCCAGATCGCGCCGATCCAAAGGAACCCCAAGGGAATCAACCCCGGCCACCATTTTCTTGCCCAACTGGATATTCGGTTCATCCCGGACCTTCATCTGACGGAATGGAGACAAAACAAACCCTTGGCAGGGTGTCAAACAGGAAATGACCGCTGAACCGGGCTGGATGCAGAAGGCCCGTTCCGGGCCTGCCCAAGGCTGTTTTGAGCAACCGCATAACCGTTTGTTCAACGGTTTCTGCCAAATCTTGGGGCCGGATTCCTGAAATCATCGGCCCGAGCCCGCCGCCATGAAGCAGCTTCGCCACAACGTCATTCGCGCCGGCCTCGACGCGCTGTATTTCACCGGGGCGCACCATGTGCTGCGGCCGATCCTGGCGGGCGTCGGCACCATCTTCATGCTGCATCATGTTCGCCCGGCGCGCGACAACATGTTCCAGCCCAACCGGCATCTGGAAATCACGCCCGACTTCCTGCGCGAGGTTCTGGCCCATGTCCGCGCGCTCGATGTCGATATCGTGTCGATGGATGAAGCGCATCGCCGGATGGTTGAGCGTGATTTTGCGCGCCGCTTCGCCTGCTTCACTTTCGACGACGGCTATCGCAACAACCGCGACCATGCGCTCCCTGTGATGCGCGACCACAACGCGCCGTTCACGGTCTATGTCGCCAGCGATTTCGCCGAAGGCACCGGCAGATTGTGGTGGGAAGCGCTGGAGCGCGTCGTCGCCAAAGCCGAGACGATCGAGATCGTTCGCGGCGGTGGGGTGCTGCGGCTCGATGCGCATGACGCCGCCGCCAAGCAGGACGCCTTCAACCAGACCCACGACTGGCTGCGCTCGCTCGGAAGCGACGCCGAGGTGCAGCGCGAAGTCAGCGCGCTGTGCGCGCGGCACGGCGTGGACGATTCAGCCATCGCGCGCGAGCTGTGCATGTCGTGGGATGAACTAAAGTCATTTTCCGCCGATCCCCTGGTCGGCATCGGCGCGCACACCGTCGGTCATTGCAATCTCGCCCGCGAAACCGAAGCCGGCGCATTGCGCGAGATGCGAGAGAGCCGCGCGCGAATCGAGGACCATCTGCAAAAGCCCGCGCGGCATTTTGCCTATCCTTATGGAGACAAGGCCGCGGCAGCCGCGCGCGAGTTCGCGATGGCGAAGGAGCTTGGCTTCGCAACCGCCGTGACCACGCGTCCCGGCATGATCTTCGCCGAGAACGCCGACCACCTCATGGCCCTGCCGCGCATTTCGCTGAACGGCAACTACCAGACCACACGCTTCCTGTCGGTGCTGACGTCAGGCGCCGCGACCGCGATGTGGAACGGCTTCCGCCGCGTGGACGCCGCGTAGAACGCGTTTCAAACAGAATATCGCATTTCCGCCATTCCTTGACTCGCTCCATGCTGCTGGCGCTATATCGCCGCCAAAGCAACAGGAGGCATCATGTTCAAGGATATGTTTTCGCTCAATGGCCGCGTCGCACTCGTCACCGGCGGCTCGCGCGGCATCGGCAAGATGATCGCGGGCGGCTTTCTCGCCTATGGCGCGTCGAAGGTCTACATCACCGCGCGCAAGGCGGGCCCCTGCGAAGAAACCGCAAAAGAACTGACCGCTGCCTATGACGGCGAGTGCATCGCGCTTCCCATCGACATGTCGACAGTCGAGGGCTGCAACAAGCTCGCCGAAGAAATCATGAAGCGCGAGCCGAAGCTGGACATCCTCGTCAACAACGCAGGCGCGGCCTGGGCCGCTCCGTTCGATGAATTCCCGGAGAACGGCTGGGACAAGGTGATGAACCTCAACGTCAAGTCGCTGTTCTTCCTCACCAAGGCGCTGGCGAAGCCGCTGCGCGCGGCCGCCACGAAGGACAAGCCCGGCAAGGTGATCAACATCGCATCGATCGACGGCCTGTCGGTCAATCCGCTCGAAACCTATTCCTATCAGGCGAGCAAGGCGGCGGTGATCCATCTGACACGCCGCATGGCCGCAAAGCTGATCCATGACAACATCAATGTCACCGCGATCTGCCCCGGCGCGTTCGAGTCCGACATGAACGCCGCGGCGCGCGATCATGGCGACAGCGTTGCCAAGGCGATTCCGTCGAAGCGCATCGGCCGGCCGGAAGACATGGCCGGCATCGCGATCTATCTCGCCTCGCGCGCCGGCGATTATGTGGTCGGCAATTCGATCGCGGTGGACGGCGGCATTGTCTACGCCAATCTCAGCCTGCCGGTGGCGGGGGAGTAACAGCAAACACAATGGCGCGAACAGCAGCATGCGTGTGCGGCCAGCTCTCGGTCACGACCGAGGGCGAACCATCCGGTGTCTATGCCTGCAGTTGCACAAAATGCCAGCGCAGCAGCGGCAGCGCGTTCAGCTATGCCGCTGTGTTTCCGCGCGCCGCGGTGACGATTTCAGGCAAGCACAACGCCTATCGCGGCGGCAGCGATTCCGGGCGCTGGAACGAGGGTCATTTTTGCCCAAATTGCGGCACCAATGTCTTCAGCTATGTCGAAGCAGAGCCGAACGACATTATTGTCGCCGCGGGATGTTTTGCCGATGCATCGCTCAAAGCGCCCCAAATTCTGTTCTGGGCATCACAGCGGCATCACTGGCTGAAACTGCCGGACAGCACGGTGCTGCTCGATAAGCAGCCGGACTGAGAAACCCGTCATTGCGAGCGAAGCGAAGCAATCCATCGTGCTCATAAAGCTGGATTGCTTCGTCGCGAACGCTCCTCGCAATGACGAGGCTATCAATACGTCTCGACGTGATAACGGCCGCTTTCGCGCATCACGGGTTTCAGCGCCGACCAATCGATCGACGCCGCGCGGCAAGCATCCGCAAAGGCTTCATCGACGCCGCTCTCCATGCCTTTCAATCCGCAGATGTAGACATGGGTCTTGTCGTCACGCAGCAGCGCGGCGATCTGCGCCATCTCGCTGCGGATCCGATCCTGCACATAGACACGCGGCTGATCCGGCACGCGTGAATAGCAGAAGTATTTGCCGAGCAGCTTTTCCGGCACCTTTTGCAACGGCCCGAAGTACGGCAGTTCTTCCGGACGCCGCGCGCCGAAGAACAGCAGCAACCGTCCCGGTGCATCCGGCATCGCGCGGCGGCGGCGCTCGGTAAAGCCGCGGAACGGCGCCGAACCCGTGCCGGTGCAGATCATGATGATGTTTGCGGCGGGATCGTCCGGCATCAGGAAGGTGGCGCCGAACGGACCGGTGACCTCAAGCTTCGCGCCGCGCGGCAGATCGCACAGATAATTCGAGCAGACGCCGTTGTCCTCGCGCTTCACTGTGAGCGCGAGATTGTTGGTGTTGGGCTTCTCGCCGCCGCGGGGGCTTGCCACCGAATAGAGCCGCGCGACATGCGGCTTGCCGTTCTCGTCGGTGCCGGGCGCGACGATGCCGATGCTCTGGCCTTCCAGCACCGGGAACGGCTGATCGCCGAAATCCAGGATGATGTGACGCACATCGGAATCGGCATTGGCATCGGTGAGACGGAAATTTCCGGTGACCGTCGCCGTCGCCGGCTTGCCACGGTTGTAGAGATTGACTGTCGGCTTGCTGGCGGAATGCGGTGCGACCGGCTTGCCGCCGAGGCCCTTGCGGGCTTCTTCCAGCAGCCGTGAGACTTCATCCTCCAGCGCCTCGACCGCGCCGCCCTCACCCGAAGCGACAGCGGCGACCTCTTCCTGCTTCGGCAATTCCTCCCACGAGAATTGCTCTTCAAGGGAATAGGCCCTCGTCACCACACGCCAGTTGTCGATCGAGCCGGTGGGACACGGCGAAATACAGTCCATGCAGTGATTGCAGATGCTCGCATCGACAACATAGTTGTTGCCGTCATGCGTCACCGCATCGACCGGACATGTCTCTTCGCAGGTGTTGCAGCGAATGCAGATTTCCGGGTCGATCAGGTGCTGCTTGATGAGGTCTGTGACTGGAGTATTCATGGTTGATCTTCGACTTTCTTCCCCTCTCCCCTTGTGGGAGAGGGTGGCGAAGTTGAGCGGAGCGAAACTGAGCCGGGTGAGGGGTTACGATGTTAAAAGAACCCCTCACCCGCCCCCGCTTTGCTCGGGCCCCCTCTCCCACAAGGGGAGAGGGGAAGAGTCTCACGCCGCAATCTTCACATATTCGAAGTCGCCGGGCTTGTTGTCGATGCCCACCTTGGGCGGTGCGATCCAGTTCGCGAACTTGCCGGGCTCGGAGACCGGCTCCATCAGCGAGGAAATGAAATCGCCGTCCGCGGTCGAGGGCAGATAGTCGTCGCGAACCTTCGCCCACTCGGCATCGGAAACAATAATGCCCTTCGGCGTCGCCTGCACATTGGCGAATTCACCGATCTGGCGGTGGAACGCGGTGTGCGGCAGTTCCAGGCGGAAATTCACGCCCGCCTTCTCGATCACCTTGTTCCAGCGCTCGACACCCTTGGCGCAGTCTTCGGTGTAATCGTCGCGCAGGCGCATGTTGAGTGCGGTGAGCGCGGGCTCGTCCACCAGCGTGATCTTGCCATCAACCATTTTGAGCACCTTGTAGATGTCATTGGTCAGGCGATGATCGTCGTCGATCTTGGTTTCCTGAAAGCGGCCCTTGAGGCCAGCATTGTAGAAGTTCGCGGCGTTGGTCGAGACCTCCGATCCGAACAGATCGAGCGACAGCGAATAATGCAGATTCATCTTCTTCTGCATGGTCGGCAGATCGATGACGCCGAGCGCGCGGACCCGCTCGATCTCATTCGGGTCTTCGATTCCGGCCGCCTTCATCGCCTCGCAAGTGCGTTGAAGCACGCGGCTGACGCCCGTCTCGCCGACGAACATGTGATGGGCTTCTTCCGTCAGCATGAAGCGGCAGGTGCGCGACAGCGGGTCGAAACCCGATTGCGCGAGCGACTCGAGCTGCATCTTGCCGTCGCGGTCGGTGAAGAAGGTGAACATGAAGAACGACAGCCAGTCCGGCGTCGCTTCATTGAAGGCTCCTAACATGCGCGGCGCGTCTTCGTCGCCCGAACGGCGGCGCAGCAGATCGTCGGCTTCCTCGCGGCCGTCGCGGCCGAAATACTTCTGCAGCAGATAAACCATCGCCCAGAGATGGCGGCCTTCTTCCACGTTGACCTGAAACAGGTTGCGCATGTCGTAGAGCGACGGCGCTGTTTTACCCAGATGACGCTGCTGCTCGACCGAGGCCGGTTCGGTGTCGCCCTGAATAACAACGAGGCGGCGCAGCATCGCGCGATATTCGCCGGGCACTTCCTGCCAGGCCTTCTCGCCCTTGTGCTGACCGAAATTCACCAGGCGCTGCTCATCCTGCGGCGCCAGCAAGACGCCCCAGCGATATTCCGGCATGCGGACGTAATCGAACTTGGCCCAGCCCTTCGGGTCGACACTGATCGCGGTGCGCAGATAGACCAGCGATTCCTGGAAGCCGTCCGGACCCATGTCGTTCCACCAGTCCAGATAGCCCGGATGCCAGCCCTCCAGCGCTTTCAGCACCTGACGGTCTTCGGCGAGATTGACGTTGTTCGGGATCTTGGTGGTGTAGTCGACGTTCATGATGTTCATGGCGTGCTCTCCGTCAGGTTTCTTTGTCATTGCGAGGAGCGAAGCGACGAAGCAATCCAGCTTCTTTATGTGGCTCTGGATTGCTTCGCTTCGCTCGCAATGACGGCATTTAAATTTCTCAAACCCTCGTCATGTCGAACTGCGCGCGCTCGCCGGTGCCGTAGCGTTGCAGTGCGCCGTTTTCCCCCACCGCATTCGGCCGCTGGAAGATCCAGTTCTGCCACGCCGTGAGCCGCGAAAAGATTTTCGATTCCATGGTCTCGGGCCCGACGAAGCGCAGGTTCGCTTCCATGCCGGTGAGACTGTCAGGCGAGAACGACGTGCGCTCTTCAAGGAACACGCGCACTTCATCGTCCCAGTCGATGTCATCGAGGGCGAAGGTGACAAGGCCAAGTTCTTCCGCCGCCTCGGCATCGAGCGCTTCGCCGATCTTCGCCTTCGCCGTTTCGACATCCGACGGATCGGCCTGGAAGCGCGATTCCAGCCGCGTGAGGCCGTGGCTCATCGGATAGGGACCGAAGTTCGCAGGCGAGAGAATGATCTCCGCCGGCGCGCGGTTGTCGCCCTGCTTCTCGCCGATCAGCATGTAGGAGCGGTCGGATGCGAACACGAGTTCCGCCAGCGTGCCGACGAAGCAGGAGCCTGGCTCGACCAGCGTCACCAGCGTGCGCGAGGTGACATCGATGCGCTTGAGCACGCGTTTCCAGTAATGACGGATCTCATTGACCAGCCAGTTGGCCCTGTTGGCTTCGAGGAACGCATCATAGGCCAGCACACGAGAGCGTTCGCCGACCGACTTGAACACCAGCATCGCGATTTCAAGCTCGTTGATCCGCAGATGCAGGATGGCGTCGTCGAGCTCGCGCGCAACCTGCAGCGGCCAGAAATCCGCGCCCTGCGCCGTCATGCCCGCGACATCGGCGGGCGGATCGTTCTCCGGCGCCTTGATGGTGATGGTGGCGATGCGTCCCGCGCGATTGAGATCGACGCTGACGAAGCCGTAGCGAATGCCATCGTCGGTGAAGCTGCGCTTCAGTGGCGTCAGCGCGATGCCCTGCCCTTCGCCGTTGCGTTTGGATTTGTCCGCAAATTCCTTCGCGCGCTCCGCGACCTTCGCTTCGAGTTTGGAGTTGGAGACGATCTCGTCCACCAGTCGCCACTGCACGGCGCGCTTGCCCTTGATGCCTTCCTCGATGGTGCAGAAGAAGTCGGCGTGATCGCGCCGGACCTTGCGCTTGTCGACAACGCGGGTGAGCCCGCCGGTGCCCGGCAGCACCGCAAGCAGCGGCACTTCGGGAAGCGCGACGGCAGCCGAACCGTCGTCCGCCATGATGATGTGGTCGGCGGCGAGTGCGAGTTCATAGCCTCCGCCGGCCGCGGTACCGTTCACCACGCAGATGAAACGCTGGCCGGAATTCTCCGACGAATCCTCGATGCCGTTACGGGTCTCGTTGGTGAACTTGCAAAAGTTCACCTTGTGCGCGTGGGTCGAACCCGCGAGCATGCGGATGTTGGCGCCGGCGCAGAACACGCGGTTCTTGCCCGAGCGCAGCAGCACCACCTTCACTTCCGGGCGCTCGAAGCGCAGCCGCTGCACGGCGTCGGCGAGTTCAATGTCGACGCCGAGGTCGTAGGAATTCAGCTTGAGCAGGTAGCCCTCGAACAGGCCGCCGTTCTCGTCGACATCCATGGTCAGGGTGGCGACATCGCCCGCCACATCGAGTTTCCAGTGCCGGTACTTCGATGGCTCGGTCTGGAAATCGATGAAGGTCGCGCTGTTGGCGAGTTTTCGGTCTTCCGCGGCCATGTCTGTCTCTCGATCCGGATGAAATCTGAATTATAATGCACAATAATGCAGGTTAAGGGACGCGTCCAGCTTTATATTGCACTCAACATGCACTTTTTTGCATGTCAGGCAGCCTGGCCCACGGCGCCCTCGCCATGCAGGGACAGCAGCCGGTTGGCGAAATCCGCCGCGGCCCGGAGGGTGGGTTCGGGAGTCTCGCGATGGGGCGAATGGCCCGCGCCGGGAATGATCGTCACGTCCACCGGGCAGTAGCACTCGGCCTGCGCAATCTCGATGTGGCGCAGCGTGCCGTACTGATCGTCGGAGCCCTGGATGATCTCCACCGGCACGCGCACATAGGCGAGCGATTCCGAAATGTCCCATTCGCGGAATTTCGGATCGAGCCAGACATCGGCCCAGCCGTTGAACGCGTTATCGACATCCTTGTGCCAGCGCGCGAGCTTCGGCTTGAGATCGCCGGTGTCGTAGTTCTGTTTGGTCTTCTTGATCGAAACCAGACCGAACTCCTCGACCATGAAATGCGGCGCGATCAGGATCACGCCGCGCACGCGATGATCCTGAATGCCGCCGGCATAGATCGTCGCGATCGACGCGCCATCGGAATGGCCGAGCAGCAGCCCGCGCCGGAAGCCGATGGCGTCCAGCACCTTCGGCAACACGTCAAGCGCCTCGATCTCCATGAAGTTCAGCGGACGCGGCAGTTTCGCCGGCGACGAGTTGCCGTAACCGGCGCGCGAATAGACGAACACGCCCGCGCCGGTCGCATCCTGCAGCTTTTCCGGAAAGTCGCCCCACAGGCCGACCGAGCCGAGGCCTTCATGCAGCATCACGATGGTCGGCGCCTTGTCCGGCGCCGGGCCGATCATGCGATATTCGAGATCGCTGTCTCCGATACGAAGCAGGCCGGAGGGCTGGAGAGTGGTCATTGGTTCTTCCTCGTCGTTCCACTTCAGTTCGTCATTGCGAGGAGTACTTGCGACGAAGCAATCCAGTTTTCTTTTGTTAAGAGTGGATTGCTTCGCTCCGCTCGCAATGACGGGCTAGGGCTTCGCGCCAGCCCGCAGCTTGAAGCGCTGGATCTTTCCGGTCGCGGTTTTCGGCAACGACTCCACCACCTCGATCCAGCGCGGATATTTCCACGGGCCGATCTTCTGCTTGACGTGCTCTTTCAGTGCGCCGTTGAGATCGCTGACCGACGCGCCCTGCTTCAGCACCACGAACGCCTTCGGCTTCAGCAGGCCTTCGGAATCCTCCGCGGGCACCACAGCGGCCTCCGCCACCGACGGATGCGTGATGAGTGCGCTCTCGACCTCGAACGGCGAGACCCAGATACCCGAGACCTTGAACATGTCGTCGGAACGGCCGCAGTAGGTGTAACGTCCGTCCGCATCGCGGGTGTACTTGTCGCCGGTGCGGGTCCAGCCGCCTTCAAACGTCTGCCGGCTCTTGCTGCGCTGGTTCCAGTAGCCTTCACCGGCCGAGGGCGCGTTGACGATCAGTTCGCCGACCTCGCCATCGGCGACGTCCGCGCCCGCATCATTCACAAGACGCACCGCATAGCCCGGCACCGGCTTGCCCGAGGTGCCGTACTTGATGTCGCCCGGCGCATTGGACAGGAAGATGTGCAGCAGTTCGGTAGAGCCGACACCATCGAGAATCTCGACACCGAAGCGATCCTTCCAACTCTGGCCCACCAGTTCGGGCAGCGCTTCGCCTGCCGAGGTGCACACACGCAGACGTTTGGTGCGCGGCTCGCTCTTGAAGGCCTCGTCGTTGAGCATGGCCGCGAACAGCGTCGGCACGCCGAAGAAGATGCTGGGATCGTGCTTGCGGATCAGTTCGAACATCACCTGCGGCGTCGGACGTTCCGGATTGAGGATCGTGGTCGCACCCACCGACATCGGAAATGTCAGCGCATTGCCGAGACCGTAGGCGAAGAACAGTTTTGCCGCCGACAGGCCGACATCGTCCTCGCGGATGCCGAGCACTTTCTTGGCGTAGGTCTCCGCAGTGGCCTCCAGATTGGAGTGCAGATGACGCACGCCTTTCGGCATGCCTGTCGAGCCTGACGAATAGAGCCAGAAGGCGGGCTCATCCGGATGGGTCGCGGCGGTGGCGAACTGATCGCTTTCCTTCGCGAGTTCATCCTTGAGCAGCAGATGCCCGTTGGCGTTCGCACCCGACACCACGACATGCTGCAAATCCGGCATGCGGCCGAGCACATCCTTCACCACCGGCAGCAACGCTTCCGAAATGAACAGCACGCGCGCGCGGCAATCCGCCAGCACGTAGGCATACTGTTCGGACGTCAGCAGGGTGTTGAGCGGCACCGGTACGATGCCGGCGCGGATGCTGCCCAGGAACACGACCGGGAAGTCGATGGTGTCGAGCATCATCATCGCGACGCGCTCTTCCCGCCGCACGCCGAGCCGCTTCAGGAGATTGGCGAGCCGGCGCGTCTGCGCCTGCAACTGGCCATAGGTGATCTCGGACACCGGGTCCTTGAACACGACCTTGGCCCCGCGCCCTGCGTCGACGTTGCGGTCGAGCAGGTAGGTCACGGCATTGTATCCGCCGCCTGAATCGCTCATGACTTCGACGCTGGGCCGGTGCCCAGTCCACCCTTCACCCGCACGACGCTCTCCCTTGGATCAGTTTTAGAATTATAATTCATATAAAGTCACCGCCTGAGCTTGCTGTCAACCTTTTCCGGCATTATGTTTCAGGTGCGCCCACGAGTCGAAACCGAGATGACCCCGCAAGTAGAGCCGGAAAGCCAATTCCTTGAGCAGCTTGGACGGCGCGTCCGCACCATGCGCGCGCTGCGCGGCATGTCGCGGAAGACGCTGGCCAAGGTGTCGGGGATTTCCGAGCGCTACATCGCCCAGCTTGAAAGCGGCAAGGGCAACGTCTCCATCGTGCTGCTGCGCCGGGTCTCCGCGGCGATGGGCGCGCATGTCGAGGACCTGATCCCGACCGCAGACACAACGCCCGACTGGCTGGTGATCCGCGATCTGATGCGAACGGCGACGCCGCAGCAGATCGCGCAGGCCAAGGAAGCCCTGTCCGGCAACGGCGCGGCGCGCGGCAACACCTTCGCCGGCATCGCGCTGATCGGATTGCGCGGCGCGGGTAAATCGACGCTCGGCAAAATGCTGGCGAAGAAAATCGGCTGGACCTTTGTCGAACTGAACAAGGAAATCGAGAAGCAGAACGGCCTCTCGGTCGCCGAGATCATTGCGCTCTACGGCCAGGAAGGTTTCCGCCGCATGGAGCAGGCGGCGCTGGCGCAACTGCTCGCACGCAAGGAGCTGATCGTGCTGGCGACCGGCGGCGGCATTGTCTCCGAGCCGGTCACGTTCGATCTGGTGCTGTCGTCGTTCTATACGATCTGGCTGAAAGCCAAGCCGGAAGAGCACATGGGGCGCGTGCGCAAGCAGGGCGATCTGCGGCCGATGGCGGACGATCGCTCCGCGATGCAGGAGCTGCGCACCATCCTGCTCAGCCGCGAGCCGCTCTATGCGCGCGCGTCGGCGCAGGTCGACACCGCAGGCCTCGATGTCGAGGAGGCGGCAAAGCGCCTCGCCGACACCGTCGCGCCGCTGTTGGCCAAGGAACCGCTGACCTTCGCGCCGCGCGCCGTCGCCGCGCAATGAGCGGCGTTCTCGGCCTCGCATCACCTGTGACCGTCGCAACGGCGGCGGCACAAACACTGGCGGATCTGCTCGGCGCCCGCGGACTCGACGCGGCGAACATGGTTGCGATCCGGAACACGCTGCACATCGACGATATGTCGAGCGACTTCCGCACCCTTACTGACGTCATTGACGCCAACGCGCTGCCGATGCTCGACCGCATGCAGGATGGCCCGCGCATTCCGCACGGCTCGCTCGTGCTGTCGTTCGCTGCGCTAGATGATGGTCGCGCGCGGCTGACGGGCTTTCGCCGCTTCCTGATGCGGCGCGAGGGCATCGTGCCGACGGACATCGTCTATGATTACGACGCCGCGCATTTGCTGCACGCGTTCATCGCGCGCGCCAGTACGCCGGTGTTCTACGATGCATTCGATGAAGATGGCCTCGGCGATCTGATCGGAAAACTTGTTGTGCAATGGCCGCAGCCGCCGGAGCGGGATATTGTCGCGGCGAGCGATAAGGGACTGGTGGTCGTCACTTAGCTTCGTCATTGCGAGCGAAGCGAAGCTATCCACTCTTAACTTTCGAAAGATGGATTGCTTCGGCGCAAGCGCTCCTCGCAATGCCGGTCCTAAACCCCCAGATGCTGCTCCAGCAGGTCCTGCTTCTCCGCCAGCGCCGCCGGCGTGCCGTCGAACACCACCGTCCCCTTCGACAGCATCACCATGCGATCCGCGATCCGCGACAGCGCGCGAAAATCCTTGTCGACCACAACCGTCGCCACGCCTTCGCTGCGGATGACCCCAAGCGTCTTCCATATGTCCTTCGCCACCAGCGGCGCGAGGCCTTCGGTCGCCTCATCGATCAGGATCAGATCGGGATTGGTCATCAGCGCGCGTCCGATGGTCAGCATCTGCTGCTCGCCGCCGGACAGTTGATGCCCGCCGTTGGTGCGCCGCGCATGCAGACGCGGAAACAGCTCATAGATTTTTTCCAGCGTCCACACCTTGCGGCCGTCGACGCCGGGGCGCGCGGCCATCACGAGATTTTCCACCACCGACAGCGAGCCGAACACGCCGCGCCCCTCCGGCACCAGCGCTACACCCGCGCGCGCGATTGTCTCGGGCGCGGCCCGCATGATGTCGCGGCCGTTGAGCGTGATCTGCCCGCGCCGGTCCGCGACGAGTCCCATCAGCGAACGCAGCAGCGTGGTCTTGCCCATGCCGTTGCGGCCGAGCAGCGCCACCTGTTCGCCGCGCGCAATCGACAACCCGATGCCGTGCAGCACCTGGCCCGCGCCGTAAAACGCTTCGAGTTTCTGGACATCGAGCAACGCGCTCATGCGGCGTCCTCCTCAACGCCGAGATAGGCAAGCCGCACCGCGGGATCGGTGCGGACATCCTGCGGCAGGCCGCTGGCGATCACATGGCCGTCGGCCATCACCGTCAGGCGATCCGCCAGTTCGAACACCGCATCCATGTCATGCTCGACCACCAGCACCGCGCGGCCTTTCTTCAGCGACGCGATCAGATCGACCACCTTGCGCGCTTCCGACTGCCCCATGCCGGCCAGCGGCTCATCGAGCAGGATGATGCGCGGCTGCGTCGCCAGAACCATGGCGATTTCAAGCTGCCGCTGCTCGCCGTGGCTGAGATGGGTCGCCGTCATCTGCGCGCGCGATGCAAGCCCCGCCTGCTCCAGCGCCTCGCGGGTGCGGCGGTTGACGTCCGCATCCGAAAACACATTGCCGAACATTTTCAGCGGCGAGGCGGCATGGGCCTGCGCCGCCAGCCGCACATTCTCCTGCGCGGTGAACTGCGGGAAGATCGTGGTTTTCTGATACGAGCGACCCAGACCCGCGCGGGCACGGCGATCCGGCGCAAGTCGCGTGATGTCGTCGTGACCCAGCATGATCTCGCCGGCGCTGACGGACAGATCGCCGGACAACAGATTGATCAGCGTCGATTTGCCCGCACCGTTCGGCCCGATCACCGCGTGGATCTCGCCGGTGTGAACATCAACCGAGACATCGGACACGGCGGTGAGACCGCCGAAATGTTTCTTCAGGCCGACGGCCCGGAGCGCGACGTCGGGACTAGCCATGACGCCCTCCCACCACATCGTCATTGCGAGCGGAGCGAAGCAATCCAGAAGCATCCGGTAAAGAGCTGGAGTGCTTCGTCGCGATGCTCCTCGCAATGATGGTTGATGACTCCACCCCAGATTGCGCATCTGAAGCAGGAAGGATCATCTTCAATAGATCGCGGACGCCATTGGGCAGCATCAGCACGATCACAATGACGATCAGTCCTTCGGCGAGTTTCCAGTGCTCGGTGGTCGCCTTGAGAACTTCCTCAAGCCCGATCAGCACCAGCGCGCCGGCCAGCGGACCCGCCACCGAACGCTGGCCGCCGATCAGCACCATCACCAGTACCGTGGCCGACAGATGCCAGCCCAGCATCTGCGGCGCGACAAAGCCGAACTGTGCGGCGGCAAAATATCCGGCGATGCCTGCAATCGCACCCGAGATCACGAACGCGGTCAGCCGCACCCGGAACACCGGAAAGCCGAGCGCGCGGGCGCGGCGCTCGTTATCGCGGGCCGCCGCCAAAGCATGACCGAACGGCGAGCGCACGATCATGGTCAGGAGCGCAATCACCGCCACCAGCACGGCAAGAACGACGAAGTAATAGGTCAGCGGCTTTTCCAGATCGAGCAAGGTGATGTTGCCCAGCATCATCGACGGCTTGTTGTAGATGAAGGCGCCGTCCGAGCCGCCGGCGAATTTCGAATCATGAAACAGGAAGAACAGCATTTCGCCGAACGCCAGCGTCACCATGATGAAGTAGATGCCGCGCGTGCGCAGCGCCAGCGAGCCGATCACTGCGGCGGCGGCGGCGGATGCGGCCACCGCAAGCGGCAGCGTCCACCACAGCGAGGCCGGATCGTATTTCGGCGAGGCCAGCGCCAGCACATAGCCCGCAATGCCGAAGAACGCCGCATGACACAGGCTCACCAGTCCGCCATAGCCGACCACGAGGTTGAGCGACATCGCCAGGATGCCCATGATCAGCGCCTTGCTGATGAACTGCACATAATAGGTCGGTGCGACGAACGGCAGCGCAATCGCCAGCGCCAGAAGCACACCGGGCACCAGCCATACGCGCGGATCGCGTTGCGTGCCCATGCTAGACTTCCCGCCGCCCGAGAATGCCGTTCGGACGCCAGAGCAGCACCGCCGCCATCAGCACATAGATCAGCACGCTCGAGACGCTCGGGAAGAACACTTTTCCGAATGTATCGGTGAGACCGATCAGCAGCGCGCCGATCGCGGCGCCGCCAATCGAGCCGATGCCGCCGAGCACCACGACAACGAATGAGAGAATGAGCATGCTGTCGCCCATGCCGGGATAGACCGTCGAGATGGGTGCGACAATGATGCCGCCAAGCGCCGCCAGCGCGATACCGACCGCAAACACGTAACGGTTCACGGTGTCGAAGCTGATGCCGAGCGTGCGCGTCATCTCGCGGTTCTCCGCGCCGGCGCGCACGATCATGCCGATCCTGGTGCGTGTGATGACGAAATAGATGATCGCAGCCGCGACGAGACAGAATGCGCAGATCGCAAGGCGATAGACCGGATAGGACAGATTGTCGGTGAGCTGGATCGCGCCGCGCAGTCCTTCCGGCGGCAGCACCGAATGAACATCCTTGCCGAACAGCAGTTGCCTGATTTCATCGATAACAAGGATCAGGCCGAACGAGAGCAGCACCTGCGCCAGATGATCGCGGCCGTAGAGCCTGCGGATGAACACATTTTCCAGCAGCAGTCCGACAACGAAGGCGATGCCCACACCCGCGACGACGGCGACCCAGAAGCTGCCGGTATAGGCTGCGATCCAGTAGGCCAGATAGGCGCCCAGCATGTAGAACGCGCCGTGGGCGAGGTTGATGACGCCGAGAATGCCGAACACCAGCGTCAGTCCGCTGGCGACCAGAAACAGGACCATCCCGTACTGAATGGCATTCAGAAGCTGAACGCCGAGGGTTACGAGGTCCATCTGTTAAATCCCGGCATAATCGTCATCGGGGCATGTAGCCTTCAACAATAACGGGTTGTCATTGCCGGGCTTGACCCGGCAATCCATCCCTGAAACTTTTTTCTTTAGATGGATGGCCGGGTCAAGCCCGGCCATGACACATCGTGTGCGGATCGCCCTTCGGTGATCCGCATCGAAGATCACATCACGCCAGCTTGCAGCCGCGGGCCGGATCGTCGACGGCGGCCTGCGCGATCGACACCAGTTCGTTGCGGCCGTTGCGCACCTCACGCAGATAGATGTTCTGGATCGGGTTGTGCGCCTTGTTGAACGAGAGCGGACCGCGCGGTGAATCGATCTTCGCCGCACCCATCGCCGCAATCATCTTGTCCTGCGCCTTGGCATCGCCGCCGACGGCGTTAAGGCCGATATCGAACAGCGCCGCCGCGTCGTAGCCCTGCACGGCATAGATGTCGCCGTCGAGGCCGGTCTTGGCCTTGAACGCCTTCAGGAACGCGAGGTTGGCCGGGTTGTCGAGATTGTCGGCATAATGCAGCGTGGTCTTGATGCCGTTGGCAGCCTCGCCCTGCGCTGGAATGGTGCCGTCGGTGAGGAAGCCCGCACCATACAGCGGAATGGTCTTGTTCAGACCCGCCGCTGCGTAGTCCTTGACGAACTTCACCGCGCCGCCGCCCGCGAAGAACGAGAACACCGCGTCCGGCTTCAATGTGGCGATACGCGTGATGAGCGCCTGGAATTCGACTTCCGGGAACGGCAGCGTCAGGTCCTCGACGATCTTGCCGCCGGACTTGGTGAAGTTCTCCGAGAACGCGCTGATCATTTCCGCGCCGGCCGTATAACGCCAGGTGATGGTGACGACGTTCTTGATGCCCGCATCGAACATCACCTTTCCGGCGGGATAGGTCGACTGCCAGTTCGAGAACGAGGTACGGAACACGTTGGGCGCACACAGCGCGCCGGTGGCGTCATTCGCGCCCGCATTCGGAATGATGAGCATCGTCTTGGTGTCGCGCGCCACTTTCACCATCGCCATGGCGACGCCGGAATGTACGGTGCCGACCACAACATCGACCTTCTCGCGCCCGACCAGCCGGTTCATGTTGTCGGTCGCGGCTTCCGGCTTGGATTCGTCGTCCACCTTGATGAACTGCACTTCGCGGCCGCCGAGCTTGAGGCCTTTCTGCTGATAGTAAAGCTCGAAGCCGTTATCGATGAACTGGCCGAGCTTCGCGAAGGTGCCGGTATAGGGCAGCATCAGGCCGACCTTCAGCGGCGCGTTCTGCGCGATCGCGGGACTGAACAGGCGCGGCGTCACGGCGAGCGTCGCGGCTCCCGCCGCGCCGGACAGCAGCGTCCTGCGGCTTACCTTCATGATCTTCGACATTGGCGTCTCCCTCTCGTTCGTTTTTATGTTTGAATCCGATTGCAGCACGCATGACCCGCCGGTTTCAAGATCGGCCTTGTGCCCATCAGGCCGGACATCCGATCCAGTCGCCGCATCCATCGTCGTCGAGCCGTTTGAGATCCGCGGCGCGGCGCGACAACACCGCGCGCTGGTTGATGTAGCCCTTGTCGGTGATTTCGCCGCCATCGACCGACGGCAGATCCGCCAGCAGCAACGCGCGCGTCGCAAAACTCGACGAGCCGCCGCCCTTCCCCTTCAGGCGTGCGAGCCCCTGCGCCACCGCCTCGCGCACGGCAGGCGAACGCAGCACTTCGGCAACATCAGCATCCGGCAGTTTCGTCAGCGCACGGCAGGCCGGGATGTTCGGAAACACCAGGAAGCGAACTTCATCCTTGTTATGACCGGTCACCACGATGTCCTGCGCCACCGGCGCCAGCGCGGCGATACCCGCAATGCGCAGCGCACCGACGCTGACCCAGGTGCCGGAGGTGAGCTTGAAGTCCTCGGCGACACGGCCATCGAAAAACAATCCGAGCTCGGGTCGCGCTGCGTCCGCGAAAACCATCGCATCGCCCATCATGTAAAAACCGTCGGCATCGAACGCTTTCGCGGTCTGCTCCGGCGCTTTCCAGTAACCCGGCGTCACGTTCGGGCCGCGCACCCGCGCCTCGAGCTTCTCGCCTGACGGCACCAGCTTGATTTCCGTACCCGGGATCGGGACACCGATATTGCCGGAGCGCTGCGCCTGAAAGTGGCAATCGGTGGCCAGCGGCGCGGTCTCGGTCGAACCCCATGCCGACACCATCGGCACCGCGTGGCCGACGGTCGCGACCGACAGCGCCTCCAGCGCATCCCACAGATTCTGCGGCAACGCCGCCGCCGCATAGAAGAGCAGCTTCACCTGCGAGAAGAAGCGCCGGCGCAGCTCGTCGTCCTCGCGCAATGCCGCGATCAGCATGTCGTAGCCGCGCGGCACGTTGAAGTACACCGTCGGTATCACATCGCGCAGATTGGCCAGCGACAATGCGAACAGGCCGGGCGCCGGCTTGCCGCTGTCGATGTACAGCGTGCCGCCGTTGCGCAGCACGCAGTTGAAATTGTGATTGGCGCCGAAGGTATGGCTCCACGGCAGCCAGTCGAGCGTGGTGAGACCGGGTTCGCCGAGAAACGGCCAGGTCTGAGCTTTCGCAGCCTGATTGGATGTCAGCATGCGCTGGGTGTTGATCACCGCCTTCGGCGTTCCGGTCGAACCCGAGGTGAACAGAAACTTTGCGATGGTGTCATGGCTGACGGCGGCGAAGGCGCGCGCGACATCCGGCGTTTCCGCAGCGGCGGTCAGAGATGAAAACGCGATCGCGTTGTCGAACCCGCCCGGATCGCCCGCGACCACGATCGCCGTATGCAGCGGCGCGATGGCGCTGAGCGCAGGCGCATACATCTTCGCGCTGGAGACATAAATCGCGCCGGGATCGAGCAGCGCGATCATGCTCTTCAGCTTGTCGAAGTCCTTCGACACCAGCGAATAGGCTGGCGATACCGACGCCGCAGGCACGCCGACATGCATCGCCGCCAGCATGAACACGGCATGGTCCACCGAATTATCGGAGAGGATCGCAAGCGGACGTTCCGCGCTCATGCCCTGCGCGAGAATCCAGGCGCCTGCGGCGCGCACACGCCGCAGCGTTTCGCGATAGGTCAGCCTGGTCCACGGCGCATCGGCACTGCCGCGCTCCGCAAGAAATACGGTGTCCGGCGTCTCACGCGCCCACTGCTCGAGCCAGTCGCCGACACAGCGTGCGAACGGCTGCAACGGCGTCACCGATTTCAGCCAGATGCTGCCATCGGCCTTGCGCTCGGCCACGATACTGGGATTGGCGAACAGCGCCTGCGCACTGGCCTGACGATGGGCGGCCGCCGCCATCATAACTGGGCCCGGAGCGCGCCAGCCGGCATCTCTTCCGCCGCAGGTACTGCGAACGCAGGCATTGGCTTCCCTCCCTGGGGGACTGCATGCTTTAGAATAATAATGCAGTTCCTCCTGCCGCTCTTCGGCGACTGATGCAATATAATGCAGATAGTTTAGAACGTGTCAATCGCCGTCCGCGCTCTGCGGCTGCGGCAGCATGCCGCCTAAAAATTGGTCTCAGGGCCGATTCGAGGCGCGGCTTCTGGCAAAGGCCGGCGCCTCGCTGCTGATACCAAACCCTTGTTTTGCATTGGCAATCTCTCGCGCATGCACTTCCGCCGTGTGTTGTACACAATGGCACACCGCTTGCTTCGTTAACGCCGATTAACGAAGGCGATGCGAATGCCACCGACCAAAAATTTGCTCGCAGCCGAACCGGCGCCCGTCGAACTGGCATGGGCGAAGACCGCGCTCGTGATCATCGATATGCAGCGGGATTTTCTCGAGCCCGGCGGCTTCGGCGAGACGCTCGGCAACGATGTCTCGCAGCTCACCCGCGCGGTGAAACCCTGCAGCGACGTACTGGCCGCGTTTCGCGGAGCGGGCCTTCTGGTGATTCACACGCGCGAAGGGCATCTGCCCGATCTGTCCGATGCGCCGCCCGCCAAGATCGAGCGCGGCGCGCCGTCGTTGCGGATCGGCGATCCCGGCCCGATGGGCCGCATTCTCATTCGCGGCGAAGCGGGCCACGACATCGTGCCGCCGCTCTATCCGGTCAAGGGCGAGATCGTGATCGACAAGCCGGGCAAGGGTGCGTTCTACGCCACCGAGCTTGGCGAAATTCTCAAGCAACACGGCATCGAAAATCTTCTGGTCTGCGGCGTCACCACCGAAGTCTGCGTCAACACCACCGTGCGCGAAGCCAACGACCGCGGCTATCGATGCGTGGTGCTGGCGGATTGCTGCGCCTCCTACTTCCCGGAATTTCACGAGATGGGCCTGCGCATGATCAAGGCGCAAGGCGGAATCTTCGGCTGGGTCAGCTCGTCTTCCGAGGTTTTGAAAGCACTGAATTCCGAACCATCGAAAATGATTGCATAGGGGCGCGCGATGAGCACATCCGACACGGCGACTTCCGGCAGACCGGTCCTGTGGACGCCCGGCGACTGGAACGCCTTTTTCGGCTTCGGCACCAACATCCTTGTCAACATGCTGACGCTGACGGCGCTGCTGCGCTTTGTGCTCAAGATGCCGGACTCGCTGGTGTTCGGCCGCATCCTGCCCGCGCTCGGACTGATGATGTGTCTCTCCACGGTTTATTACGCCTGGCTGGCCTATCGCCTCGCGCAAAAGACCGGACGCAACGACGTCTGCGCGCTGCCGTCGGGCGTCAGCGTGCCGCACATGTTCATCGTCACCTTCGTCATCATGCTGCCGATCCTGCTCAAGACCAACGATCCGATCAAGGCATGGGAAGCGGGCCTCACCTGGGTCTTCATCCAGAGCTTCATCCTGATGCTCGGCGGCTTCATCGCGCCATGGATCCAGCGCATCACGCCGCGCGCGGCATTGCTCGGTACGCTGGCCGGCGTCTCCGTCGCCTTCATCTCGATGCGCCCGGCCTTCGAGATGTTCATGACGCCGGCGATTGGCCTGACATGCTTTGCCGTGATCCTCGCAAGCTGGTTCGGCGGCGTGAAATATCCAAAGAACATTCCGGCTGGCCTTGTCGCGATTTTTGTCGGCACCGTGATCGCGTGGGGGTCAAACATCTTCGGCCTCAACATCGGCGGCATGAGTCTGGCGAAACTCGGCGCGGCCTTCAGCAATATCGGCTTCTCGCTGCCGGTCCCCGCCGTCGGCCATGTGTTCTCCGGCTTCGAATTCATCGGCATTATTCTGGTCACCGCGATTCCGTTCGGCGTCTATGACCTCGTCGAGGCGATGGACAATGTGGAAAGTGCCGAAGCCGCCGGCGACCACTATCCGACCACGCGCGTGCTGACCGCCGACGGCGTCGTCAGCCTGATCGGCGCGCTGATGGGGAATCCCTTTATCAATGCAGTCTATATCGGCCATCCCGGCTGGAAGGCGATGGGCGGGCGCATCGGCTATTCCGCCGCCACCGGCCTGATGGTGATCGTGCTGGCGTGGCTGGGTGTGATCTCGCTGCTGCTCAATCTCGTGCCCGTGGTCGCGATCCTGCCGATCCTGCTTTACATCGGCATGCTGGTGGGCGCGCAGGCGTTTCAGGCGACGCCTGCTTCTCACGCACCGGCCATCGTGCTGGCACTGACCCCGCATCTCGCCGCATGGGGCAAGACCCTTGTGGACGGCGCGCTCACGGCGGCTGGCACCAGCGCCGCCGCTGTCGGCATGGAGAAGTTAGGCGCCACCGGCGTGCTCTATCACGGCCTCGAAATTCTCGGCGAAGGCTCGATTCTTTCGGGCCTCGTGCTGGCCGCGATGGCGGTGTTCGTGATCGAGCGCGATTTCATCAAGGCTTCCGCCTTTGCAGCCGCAGGCGCGGTGCTGACTTTCTTCGGTTTCATGCACGGCCCGGCGGTGGGCATCGCCGTGACGCCGGGCGTGGCGCTGGCCTATGCTCTGGTGGCTGCGGGCTTTTTCGCTTACGCCCGTTCTGGCGCGGCTGCGCCAATGCCGAAAACTGCCGCCGTACCGGCTGAATGAAATTCCCAGGAATAACGACAGGAAGCGACTTGTGACCGAGACTGTTGCCGAAATCGTCGCCGCGCATCGCGCAGGTACGACCTCACCTGCAAAGACTGTGGCGCGCAGCTTCCAGCGCATTCGCGATCATGGTGATCCCGCGGTCTTCATCAGTCTGCGCAACGAGGCCGACGCCATCGCTGAGGCAGAAGCACTTGCGGCGAAAGGCGACACATCCCTGCCGCTGTACGGCGTGCCGGTCGCGGTGAAGGACAATATCGACGTCGCGGGTCTTCCGACCACCGCCGCATGTCCGGCGTTCTCATACACGCCAACGCAGGACGCCAACACCGTGGCGCGGCTGCGCGCGGCCGGCGCCATCGTCATCGGCAAGACCAATCTCGATCAGTTCGCGACAGGCCTTGTCGGCGTGCGCTCGCCTTACGGCATTCCGAAGAATCCAGTGAACGGCGATCTCGTGCCGGGCGGATCGAGTTCGGGCTCGGCGGTCGCCGTCTCGGCAGGGCTCGTCCCGCTGTCGCTCGGCACCGACACCGCGGGCTCCGGCCGTGTGCCCGCGATGCTCAACAACATCGTCGGCCTCAAGCCGTCGCTCGGGTTGATGTCGACCTCCGGCGTGCTGCCGGCCTGCCGCACACTGGACTGCGTCTCGATCTTTTCGCTCAATGTCGACGACGCCATGATCGCACTCAATGTCATGGCCGGATACGACGCCGCCGATCCCTATTCACGCGACCGCTTCGTCGGGCCGGTGACGGACTTTCCGCCCGGCATCCGGCTCGGCATTCCGCGCAAGGGCCAGTTAAAATTCTTCGGCGACACTGTCTTGGAGAGAAGTTACGACGCCGCCGTGGCGCGGCTGATCGCGCTCGGCGCGGTACCGGTCGAATTCGACCTCGCGCCGTTCTATGAGACCGCGCAACTGCTCTATGAAGGCCCGTGGGTGGCGGAGCGCTATCTGGTGATCCGCGACCTGCTCGCGAAAGATCCGGATGCCGTGCATCCTGTGACACGCGAGATCACGCTGAAGGGCGAGAAGATCACCGCCGCTGACACGTTTGCTGCGCTCTACAAGCTGGAAGCGATGCGGCAGATCAGCCGCACCACGTTCGAGAGCATCGACGCGATGGTGCTGCCGACCGCGCCGACCGCCTATACCGTCGAGCAGGTGCTGGCCAATCCGATCGAACTCAACAGCCGCAACGGCACCTACACCAATTTCGTCAACCTGCTCGACATGTGCGGCCTCGCCGTGCCTGCCGCGATGCGCGCGGACGGCATTCCGTTCGGTATCACCCTGCTCGCACCCGCCGGACACGATGCGCAGCTCGCCAGCATCGGGCGCGTGTTCCACGCCGACACAAAACTCAAAACTGGTGCGAAGGGTGTCGCTCAGCCGCCGCTCGCGCCTGTCTCGAAAGAACCAGGCACCGACGAGGTGGCGATTGTCGCGGTCGGCGCGCATCTGTCGGGCATGGCGCTCAATCATGAACTGCTGTCGCTGGGCGGGCGGCTGATCGAGGCGACATCGACCGCGCCCGACTACAAGCTCTACGCGCTGAAAGGCACCGTGCCGCCGAAACCCGGCATGCTGCGGGTCGAGCCCGGCGCAGGGGCAGCCATTGCCGTCGAGGTCTGGGCACTGCCGACAAAGGCGTTCGGCGCATTCGTCGCGGCAATCCCCTCGCCGCTGTCGATCGGCACCGTGCGTCTCGCCGACGGCTCTGGTGTAAAGGGCTTTCTGGTCGAAGCCGCGGCGACCGAAGGCGCGCGCGACATCACCTCGTTCGGCGGCTGGCGCGCGTTCGTCGCGGCACAGGCGAAGTCGGCTTAGGGATTTTTCTTTCATGAAACTCTCTCCGCTCATTCCCGGGAAAGCGGGAATCCAGTTCTTCGAGAACTGGGTCCCCGCATCCGCGGGGGACGAACGGGATTACCTTACGCCCTATACCTCAGCCCACTGCCGAAGCATGTTGTGATAGAAGCCCGTGAGCGAGACAATCGACGGATGATCCGGCACGTCCTGGTTCAGCCGGATGATCGCCATGTCGAGATCGAACAGCATCGCGCGATGGCTGACATCGCGGATCATGCTCTGGGTCCAGAAGAACGATGCAATGCGCGAGCCGCGCGTGATCGGCGTCACATGGTGCACGCTGGTTGCGGGATAGATGATGGCGTCGCCGGCGGGTAGCTTGACGCTGTGGCTGCCGTAAGTGTCTTCGACGACCAGCTCGCCGCCGTCATAGTCCTCGGGCGATGAAATGAACAATGTCGTCGAGACGTCGGTGCGAATGCGGATCGGCTGCTGCGGATGGGTACGGATCGCATTGTCGATATGCGATCCGAACGTCATGCCGGCATCGTAACGGTTGAACAGCGGCGGAAAGATCTGCATGGGCAGCACCGCTGACATGAACAGCGGATTGCGCGACAGTGCACCGCGCACCATGTCGCCCAGCTCGCGCGCCTCCGCGGACTCTTCAGGTAGCTGCAGGTTGAACTTGACCTTGCCAGACTGATGTCCGGCGGTGACGTTGCCATCGACCCACGCGGCTTTGGTCATGACCTCCTTGCAGCGCGCGACCTGCTGGGGCGTCAGCACATTGGGGATGTGCAGCATCATGGCGTCGGCTCCTTCATTGACGCGACTTCGTTAGCGCCGAAACACGTTTCGTCCAAGCCCCTTGGCAGAAACCTGCCGCCCGCAAACGATCGGCCGCCCAAACGGGGCGGCCGCATAGCAGGGCATAACGGCTTCACCGTTTACTTGACGACCGGCGTTGCCGCCGGCGGCGGCTCGAACCGGTAGCGATAGGTCAGAGAGGCGGAGCGTCCTGAAGCCGGCACCACGTTGCCGCCGGAATACTGCGAATAGTACAGCTTGTCGGTGATGTTGTAGACGTTGAGCTGCAATGTCGAATTCGGCGTGACTTTGTACGCCACCATCGCATCGAACTTCCAGTAGTCCGGAACATAGCTCACGTTGGTCTGACTTGCGTAAGCCATAGACTGGTAAGTCGTGCCGCCACCGACGGTCCAGTCCGGTGTGATCGCATAGGTCGACCAGACGGTCAGGTTATGGTGCGGCGTATTCGGGAGTTCGCGACCGAGGATGCTGAGGTCGCGGGTGTCCAGAATCTTTGACTGAAGATAACTGTAACCGGCGAACAAACTCCACTGGTCCGACAGCTTGCCGACCACGCCCAGTTCGACACCGTCAACGCGGGCGATGCCGTCCAGAACCGAGACAGTCGTATTGACCGGATCGACAATGCGGAGATTGGTTTTCTCGATCCGGAAGATCGAGCCAGTCACACCCAGCTCCTTGGTCACGTCGATCTTGGTACCGACCTCGATCGTTTTGGTCTGTTCCGGCGCGAGACTTGCCACGCTTGCATTGGTCAGCGTGCCGAGCTCCGCCGACGGATTGTAGGCATTGCCGTAGGCAATGTAGACGCTCGAATTCTGGGTCGGATGTCCCACGGCGCCGACGCGGTAGCTCACCAGATTATCGACCCGCGCGAGATGCTGGTTGGCAATCAGCGCCTGATTGTAATCATCATAGGTCGTGCTGAAGCGGTCGTAGCGAATGGAGCCTAACACCTCAAAGTACTTATTAAACTTCACCTGATCGCTGACGAAGACAGCCTGATTGTTTGCGGACGTATTGATCGGCAAATATGTCTTGATCGCACCGCCGGTCGGAGAACCGATCGGATAAGGGCTCATCACGTTTTCCCGGCAAGCGGCGTTGGCCGGATCGCACAGATCAACGCGCCCTTGATACCGGGTCTCGTTGGTGAACTCCATGCCCGCAGCGAGGGTATGCCGGACGCCCCATGTCTCGAACTTCGCCGTGAGATCCGTCTGATTGACCAGATAAGTATTATTGGTCTGGCGCTCGCGGCGTTCGCGCCCGATCGTCATGTTGTTCGGATCGGCATTGAACGGGAAGTTTGGAGGCCCCCAAACACCGGTGCCGACAACGTTCGCACCGAAGCCGAAGTTACGCAGCGCGGTGGGGCGCGAAAAGCGCTCGTTGTCGATGTATCGGGTCGCGTTGGACAGCTTCACCTGATCGGTGATCTCGCGATCGACCTTGATCGTGGCGATATGGGTTTCAACCTGCGTGATATCACGCAACGCGCCGTCCCTGACACCGAACCATGTTGAACGCGGGGTCGGCATCGGCGGTGTCGCCTGGCCGTTGCCGTAATAACCCGGGTTTGTCAGAACTCCGGTTGCTGCGCTGTAGGCCGGTGTCGGCAAGAAAGTGAAGCCGTAGTCCGGCCTGCCCTCTTCACCCTGATAGATATAGCTCAGCGTCACCTTGGTCTTGTCGTCGACATTCGCCGAAATCGACGGCGCGACACCCCAGCGCCGGGTGTAAACATCGTCGCGCGTGGGGGTGTTCACATCCTGATACAGCGCCGCGATACGGCCGGAGACTTCGCCCTTGGTGCCGGCGGCATCGACTTCCGCACGCACGCCAGGACCCGTTGTGCCGGTGACCGTTCCTTCGATGTAAGGAACAGGAGCGAACGTCGGCAGCTTGCTCGCGACGTTGATGGCGCCGCCGGTCGCGCCGCGGCCAAACGCGAACGCCGACGGTCCCTTGTACACTTCGACGGCATTGCCCGAGAACAGATCGCGCGTGTACCAGCCCGGATCGCGCATGCCGTCACGGAAAAGATCGCCGCGCGCAGCAAAGCCGCGGATGATCGGACTGTCGCCCTGCTGGCCGCCCTCACCCGCGGCGAACGTAATACCTGGAACGGTACGCAGCGCGTCTTCCATCGTGGTCTGGCGCTGCTCCTGCATCACCTGTTGCGGCACCACGTTGATGGTTTGCGGCGTGTCGCGCAGCGGGGTCGGGATGCGCGAGAGTTGCGACTGGGTCGCCTGATAACCGCCGCCGCCATTGCCTGTGGTTTCCACGTCGATGGTCGGGAGCGCTTCCTGCGCCATTGCGTTGGTCGCCAGCATCACCGATGCGAGGCCAAACATCGCGGGTCCGGGTTTGCGCACCGAAGCGCGGATGAAGGGTGACGACGAGGACGATGCGGCTTCGTTCAGCGGCGCGGCAGCGGCGAGATCCTGCTTCCGGTTCTTTCCCGGCTTGATGATTTTATTGAATCTGTTCCGACGCATCGCTTGCCCCAACACTCGAATTGCCGCGCGTTCATCCGAACGGCGATTTCCAGCCAGCTTTTGAAAAATGCAGGCCTGCAGGGCAAGGCTTTGAAATTAGAACATCTGCAAACTGACGCTTCAGATACGTTCGCCGATTGCAACATGACGCGCAGCGGGACTAGAACAAGCGCAGAAGTGCACCATCGCACTTGCAGTTACGTATTTTTAGAATCTCTCCAAACTCACTGAATTAGAAACAGTCTAAATGCCGACAGCAACTTCGACACACCAGCGCGGATCCCTGAAGCGGCTCTGGCGCAACATTCATCTGTGGCTCGGCATTGGCCTGTTCGTTCTGCTGGTGCCTGTCGCGCTGTCCGGCGCACTGCTCGTCTATCACGACGACATCGGCGAGTTCATGAGCACGCCAAGCGGAGCGGTGGCGCCGTCGAAGCCAACTGATCTGACACTCGCCATCGCAAATGCGCGAAAGGCTGCAGGCGACGGCTTCACGCCGATGTCGATCAGCTTTCCCGAAGACAACCGGGTGCCGCTGACGATCGCGCTCCGCGGGCCCGCGGCAAAGGGCGAGCGTCCGGTGCGGCTGACGGCGACGATCGACCGTCACGATGCGCACGTGCTCAGCATTGTGAACTTTCGCGACACGTTCTTCGGCTTCCTGCACGTGTTTCACGAGAACCTGACGATCCCGGACTATGGACGCAGCATTGTCGGATGGACCGGCGTTGCGATGCTGACGCTCGCGCTCACCGGCCTTTACCTGTGGTGGCCGCGGCACGGCCAGTGGTCGCGCGCTTTCGTCTGGCGGCGCAGCCCGGCGACATCCTCGAACCTGCATTACATGACCGGCTTCTGGATCTGCTTTCCGCTGGCGCTGATCTCGTTGACCGGAATTTATCTGGCGTGGCCGCAACAGGGACGCGACCTGCTGTCGTCGGTTGCGCCAATGACGCCGCAACAGCAACGCGGCGGCGGACCGGGAGGCCAGGTGATGGCCAACACCGCGCGTTCGCCGTCGGAAATTTACGCGGCCGCGTCTGCGCGGCCGAACTCGGCCGTCGATGCGATCTTCTATCCGAATCCGCAGACCGGCGCGTGGCGCGTCAGGCTCCGCGAGGACGGCAAGGCCGAACCGGTGACGATCATGATCAACGATCGCAGCGGCGACGTCAGTGTCGTCCAGCCGCTGTCGGGCGACCGGACTGCGTCCTGGATTCGCTGGCTGCATGAAGGCAGCCATTCGGGCGAGGTCTGGCGTTTCGTCGTGTTCCTGAGCGGCATCATGCCGGCGGTGCTCGGCATCACCGGCATTCTGGTCTGGCTGCGGCAGCGCCGTCAGCGCGCGCTGATGAAGCGCACCAATGCCGTTGCGGGAGCGAAACCTGTGCCCGTCGGCGACGCTGCACCGGCCGAATAGCCCATCATCCGGGACGGACGGACTTCCGGCAGCCGGGACATTCATCGGCGCTGCGCGGGTCCGCTTGCCCTTTTCCATCCCGCGTCCCGCGCCTGTTGAGAATCAATCGCAAATCTCTTGTTGCGAATAATTCGCACTTGCATTATCAACTTCCCGCGAGCAGCGTTAAGTGGGGTGAAATGCGTTTGAAATCATTGGTTTCCGCGGCGGGCATGGCCTGCGTATCGGTCACAGCCGCCGATATCAGCCAAGGTCAGGCCCAAGAGGTGCTGCCGGAAATCGCAGTGTCCGCACCGGCCCCCGCCGGCAACACGTCTGACGACGGCCTCCAGCGCGGCCCGGTCAATGTCATCGACAACACCTATCAGTCGACCACCGCGATCACCGGCCGCGAAATCCAGCGCAGCAACGCCGCCTCGCTCGCCGATCTTCTCTCCGGCCTGCCGGGGGTTTCGGCATCGACCTTTGCGCCGGGCGCCAGCCGCCCGAACATCCGCGGTCTCGACGACTATCGGGTGCGCGTGCAGGAAAACGGCATCGGCACCCAGGACGCATCCGACTTCAGTCAGGATCACGTCGTGCCGGTCGATCCGCTCGCCGCCGACAAGGTCGAGGTGATCCGTGGACCGGCGACCCTGCGCTACGGATCACAGGCGATCGGCGGCGTGGTGAGCGCCACCAACAACCGCATTCCGGAGAAGCCGGTCGAGAATGGCTTCAGCGCGCGCTTCAAGGGCGGCGCGTCATCAGTAGACAATGGTCTCGACGGCGCAGTCAGCCTCGATGCCAGCGGCGGCAATGTCGCGGTCCATGCCGATGCTTACGGCCGGCGCGCCGGCGATTACCGGATTCCCGGCGGCGTGCAGGCGAACACAGGGCTGAACACCGAGGGACAATCGGTCAGCGGCTCCTACATTTTCGATGGCGGCTATATCGGCACCGCGATCCAGCACATCACCAGTCTCTACCACATCCCCGGCGCGATCGACTCGCAGCAGAATTCGCGCATCGACATGGAACAGACCAAATGGACCAGCAAGGGCGAGTGGCGCGCGCCGACTGACGGCATCGATGCGTTTCGCTTCACCTTCGGCGCCAGCAACTACAAGCACAACGAACTCGGCCTCGACGCCAACGGCGTCGACACCTTGAAAAACATCATCAGGAACCGCGAACTGGAAGGCCGCTTCGAGTTCGACCATGCGGCGGTCGCGACCGGCATCGGCGCACTGACCGGAACATGGGGCGCGCAGTTCGGCCATCGCGAACTCGGCACCGACGGCAGTCTCGGCGGCCTGCTGGCGCAGACGAACACCAACACCGCCGCGGTGTTCGCGTTCGAACAGATTCAACTCACCGACACGCTGCGCATGCAGGGCGCGGGCCGCATCGAGAACCATATCGTCAAGGGGCTGGCGCCGACCTTCCCGGCGGACTTTCTACCGCCGCCCAATACGTTTTCGGAGGAGCCTGCGCGGCGCACCTTCACGCCGAAAAGCACCAGCGTCGGCCTGCTGAAGAACCTGCCATGGGACATGGTGGCGACGCTGAATGCCCAATACGTTCAGCGTGCGCCTGCGGCGCCCGAGTTGTTCTCGCGCGGATCTGATGGCGCATCGGGCACGTTCGTGATCGGAAATCCCAATCTGAAGATCGAGACCGCGCAGACCGCCGAGATCGGCCTCAAGCGCGCCAAGGGTCAATTGCGGTTCGAGACCAGCGTCTACTACACCTTCTACAAGGACTTCATCTTCAAGCAGGTCACCGGAAATTTCTGCACCGACACCTTTGCCACCTGCGGCGCCACCGGCCCGCTGACGCAGGTCGCCTACGGTCAGCGCGATGCGACCTTCCGAGGCGCCGAAATCGCTGCCCAGCTTGACGTCACACCGCTCGGCGACGGCATGTTCGGCGTCGACGGGCAGTACGACATCGTGCGGGCGACTTTCGCCGACGGAACCAACGTGCCGCGTATCGCACCGATGCGCGCTGGCGGCGGCGTGTGGTGGCGCAACGCCGAATGGTACACACGGGTCGGGCTGCTGCACGCCTTCGCGCAGAACGACGTGGGCCTCAACGAGACGCCCACCGGCGGTTACAATCTGCTCAAGGCAGAGGTGACCTACACGCATACGTTCAACAGGACCGACAGCGGGCCGCGCGAACTCACCATTGGCCTGGCCGGCGACAACCTGCTTAACGAGCAGATTCGGAACCATATTTCGTTCAAGAAAGCCGAGGTCTTACAGCCCGGCCTCGGCGTGCGGCTGTTCACGAATGTGAGATTCTGAAGGCCCGATCGATCTGGAATCGTTCCAGTTTCGGCAGAATCTAGGTCCCCAGTGGCGACAAGGACATCGCAGTGCTTTATTATTCTGAAGGTACATCCTGCCTCTCGGCGAACGGCTATGGCCGCAGTGCCTCACTGCGGATTTATCGGCGAGAGCTTCGGACCAAAACTGCAAGACGGCGAAAACTGCGAAACAGCTATCAATCCGACGTTCCCCCGATGTCGGCTGCAAACGCGATTTGAAGAAGCGGAGAGCATATGACCAACCCCAAGAAGGCTGCCGGATCACTGGTCTTACTTGCCGCTGCAACGTCTCTGATGATCGCGCAGGCTTTCGCGCAAACTCCCGTTTCGCCAACACCGCCCGCACAGGCCCCGGCTGCGCAAGCACCTGTGGCGCAAACGCCCGCACCGGCCGCGATCGCGGCGCCTGCCCAGGCTCCCGCCGTCCAGACCCCGGTCGTGGGACAGACCGCGAAAAATCCCACGCTGCCGCACAACCTGTCCCCGTGGGGCATGTTCATGGGCGCGGACATTGTCGTCAAACTCGTGATGATCGGTCTTGCTATCGCATCGCTGATCACCTGGACGATCTGCGTCGCGAAACTGCTCGAACTCCGCCACGAGACCCGGCGCGCGAAAAAACGCATCAAGGTTCTCGGCAATGACATCTCCCTCATGGAAGCCGAGCGTGACGCCCGCAACGGCAAGGACGCTGTGTCCCGGCTTGTGCAATCAGCCGCGGCGGAAGCAGCACTGTCGGACACCGTCAACGACGAGGGTTTCAAGGAGCGTGTCGAACTGCGGCTCAGCCGCGTCGAGGCGGCGATGTCGCGGCGGATTTCGCGCGGCACCGGCGTGCTCGCCACCATCGGCGCAACCGCACCGTTCGTCGGCCTGTTCGGCACGGTTTGGGGTATCATGAATTCGTTTATCGGCATTTCCGAAGCGCACACCACCAATCTTGCCGTGGTCGCGCCCGGCATCGCCGAAGCGCTGCTTGCGACCGCGATGGGCCTGATCGCCGCGATCCCCGCGGTTGTGATCTACAACCATCTGGTCCGCATGATCACCGCCTATCGCGCGCTGCTCGGCGATGCGACCGCGCAGGTGATGTTGCTCATCAGCCGCGATCAGGGCCGCCGTTCCCTGCGCATTGCGCGCGCGGCGGAGTAAAATCATGGGCGCTCGTCTGGGTGGAAAAGTCGCCGGTGCAGATGACGATCTGACCGAATCCCATGAAATCAACGTCACGCCGTTCATCGACGTGATGCTGGTCCTTCTCATCATCTTCATGGTGGCCGCACCGCTGGCGACCGTCGACCTCGGCGTCGAACTGCCGGCCTCGACGGCGACGCCGCCGCCGCGGCCCGACAAGCCGGTCTTCATCACCGTGAAGCCCGATTTGTCGGTTGCAGTCGGCGAGGACATCGTTCCGCGCACCACGCTGATCGGGGCGCTCGACGCTGCCACCAGCGGCAAGAAAGCCGATCCGGTTTATCTGCGCGCCGACAAAAGCGTGCCGTACGGCGAGCTGATGGACGTGATGAACCTGCTGCGCAACGCGGGCTATCTCAAGGTCGCGCTCGTCGGGCTCGACGCAAGAAACTGACGGCAAAGACTCGCTGCAATGAACACACTCGTCCTGCACGGACCACCCGACATATCCGACGTCCGCCGCTGGGGTCTCGCGGCGGCGCTGGTGGTGGCGACGCATGCAGCGCTGATCGCGGGGTTTGTTCTGTACACCCCGTCGATGCCGGATGCGATCGGCACGGCGTCCGAGCCGATCATGCTCGATCTGGAATCCGCGCCGCAAACGCCCGATCCCGTACAACAGGACATCGCACCCGGTCCGCAGATGCAGGAGGCCGAACCTCCGGCCCCCGAACCCGAAAAGCAGCCGGACGTTGTCGAGGAACAGATCGCACCGACGCCGCTGCAGGAGAAGGCGGAGATCGTTGCCCCCCCGGAGAAGCCAAAGCCCAAACCCGAACCGGTGAAGCAGAAGCCGAAGCCTGTCGTCGAGAAGCCGAAGAAGCCGACCGAGAATCCCGCGCCGCAGACCACAGCGACGCCGCGCGCCGCGCAGGCTGCCCGCGCGAGTTACAATGGCATCCTCTCGGCGCATCTCCAGCGCTACAAGCAGTATCCGTCGGCCGCCAAAGCCGCCGGCGAGCAGGGCGTCGCCATGCTGAGCTTCACCGTCAGCCGGACCGGCAGCGTGCTGAGCGCGCGGCTGGCCAGATCGTCCGGCTCGGCGGCGCTGGATGCCGAGACCATGGCGATGATCCGCCGCGCCCAGCCGCTGCCGTCGTTCCCGCCTGAAATCAGGGAAAGCTCGCTGAGCTTCACCCTCCCGATGCGGTTTTCCGTGCACTGAGGCATTCTCCGTGGCGTGATTGCCTCGATCGCTGATGTCACGAACACGTGACGCCGGCCGCCGGTAACGTCCCCGGCCGCCTCCCCGAAGACTCCCCCGAACCCATCTTTTGCGGCCGCGCCATCATGCGGCGGCTTCGACTTTCGGCGGATCTTATCGTGCTTAATCTTCTTCTCGCGGCGCTTGCAGGCGTCATCACCATCGCGGCGCCCTGCACATTGCCGGTGCTGCCGATCCTTCTTGGCGCTTCGGTCGGACAGACAAGCCCGTTCCGCCCGGCATTCATCGCGGCCGGTTTCGTGGTCGCATTCTCCATCGTTGCGCTGGCGCTCTCTGCGCTGACGCGCCTGTTCGATTTCGATCCGAGCGTCCTGCGTGACGGCGCAGCCGTGCTGCTTGCAATCTTCGGACTGCTGATGATCTGGCCCGCGCCATTCGAGTGGCTCTCGATCCGGTTTGCCGGACTGACGCAGCAGAGCGCCAAGCCGCGCGACCGTCAGGGCCTGCTCGGCGGCTTCATCCTCGGCACCACGCTGGGACTGGTGTGGACGCCGTGCGCCGGACCTGTGCTCGGGTCGATCCTTACCGTCGTCGCGACCTCCAAGGACACCGCATGGGCCTCGCTGCTGCTGGTGACCTATGCCATCGGCGCCGCGATCCCGATGCTCGTTATCGCCTACGGCGGACAGGCCGTGACCGCACGCGTGCGCAGCCTCGCGCGGATCGCGCCGCGCCTGCAGCAGGGTTTCGGGGTGATCGTGATCGCGTTCGCCGCCGCGACCTACTTTCAATACGACACGCTCGCCGTGGCGTGGCTCACCCAGCTTTATCCAAACGGCCAGACCGGCCTGTAACTCAAGGAGAGAACCATGCGACATTTCACCAGAATGCTTTCGGTGGCCGCACTCGCGCTGATGGCCTCGACATTGCCCGGCCGCAGCGATGAAGCCGCAGCGACCAGTGGCGCTGTTCAAGTCGCGGAAGCCACAACGACTGCGCCCGAATTCACCGGCCTCGGCAACTGGTTCAACTCGCAACCGTTGACGCTCGCGAGCCTGCGCGGAAAGGTCGTGCTGGTGAATTTCTGGACCTACGGCTGCGTCAACTGCGTCAACACCCTGCCGCACGTCACGCAGCTCTATTCCAAGTACAAGGACAAGGGCTTCGTCATCGTCGGCATCCACACGCCGGAATTTCCGTTCGAGCATTCGTCGAACAACGTCCAGGCCGCACTGAAACGGCACGGCATCACCTATCCGGTCGCACAGGACAACAAGTCCGCGACATGGAATGCCTACCGCAATCAATACTGGCCGGCACAGTACATCGTCGATCAGTCCGGCCGGATCGTCTACAGCCACGCCGGTGAAGGCGCCTACGACGAGATCGACCGCACCGTCGGCAAGCTGCTGAACGCCAGCAGCTAAATGCCGCAGGCGCGATTGCGCCTGAGCCATGCAACTTTGTGCACCGCGGCGATTATCAACATCGCGGTGCACATGCTATAAAACTTCCGGATTGGACATGCCGGAGGTCCGCGATGTTCGAGGGTTTCGACGCCATCACTCTGGCGCGCTTGCAGTTTTCGTTCACGATGAGCTTTCACATCGTGTTTCCGGCCTTCTCCATCGGCCTTGCAAGCTATCTCGCGGTCCTCGAAGCGCTGTGGCTATGGACCGGCCGCGAAGTCTTCATCAACCTTTTCAATTACTGGCTGAAAATTTTCGCCGTCGCCTTCGGCATGGGCGTCGTCTCGGGCATCGTGATGTCCTACCAGTTCGGCACCAACTGGTCGGTGTTCGCGGACAAGACCGGCCCGATCATCGGTCCGCTGATGGCCTACGAGGTGCTGACCGCGTTCTTCCTGGAAGCAGGCTTTCTGGGCGTCATGCTGTTCGGGCTCAAACGGGTCGGCCACAGGCTGCATTTCTTCGCGACCATGATGGTGGCTATCGGCACGCTGATCTCCGCGTTCTGGATCCTGTCGGCCAACTCGTGGATGCAGACGCCGACCGGCTTTGCGATGAACTCGCAGGGACAGTTCGTCGCCGCCGACTGGTGGAAGGTAATCTTCAATCCGTCCTTCCCCTATCGCCTCGTCCATATGGTGCTGGCGGCATATCTCACCACCGCCTTCGTGGTCGGCGGCGTCGGCGCCTATCATCTTTTGAAGAATACGCGGCTCGAGGGTGCCCGCGTGATGTTCTCGATGGCGATGTGGATGGCTGCACTGGTGGCCCCGATCCAGATTCTGGCCGGCGACCAGCACGGCCTCAACACGCTCGAGCATCAGCCGGTGAAAGTGATGGCGATGGAAGGACACTTCCAGAGCCATCCGAACGGCGCGCCGCTGATCCTGTTCGGGATTCCCGATCAGGACGAAGCCAAGGTGAAATATGCAATCGAAATCCCGAAGGCCTCGTCGCTGATCCTCAAGCATTCGCTCGATGCGCCGCTGAAAGGCCTCGACACCGTGCCGCGCGAGAACTGGCCCAAGGTCGGACTGGTGTTCTGGTCGTTCCGCACCATGGTCGGAATCGGATTTCTGATGCTGGGCGTCGGCCTGTTCAGTCTTTACGCGCGCTGGCGCGGCATCCTTTACGAGTCGCGCTGGCTGCATCGCTACGCGCTCGCGATGGGCCCGGCGGGATTCATTGCTGTCCTGGCCGGCTGGGTGACGACAGAAGCCGGGCGACAGCCGTTCACGGTTTACGGCCTGTTGCGCACGGTGGATTCGGCATCGCCGCTGGATGCACCTGCGGTTGCGACCTCGCTGCTCGCGTTCATTGTGGTTTACTTCATCGTGTTCGGCATGGGTGTGTTCTACATTCTGCGACTGATGCATGAGCCGCCGCATCATGGCGAAGAAGGTCCCCGCGCGGACACGCCCGCCCGCGCCGCGGGCATAACGCCCGCGCAGGCCGCTCACGCAGGACAGGGGTGAACGCCATGGCCGGATTCACATTCGACATCGCAACACTCTGGGCCTTCATCATCGCCTTTGCCGTCTTCATGTACATCGTGATGGATGGCTTCGATCTCGGCCTCGGCATGCTGTTTCCTTTCTTCCCGAAAACGGAAGACCGCAACGTCATCATGAATACGGTCGCTCCGGTGTGGGATGGCAACGAGACATGGCTGGTGCTGGGCGGCGGCGGCCTGATGGCCGCATTTCCGCTGGCCTACGCGATCCTGATGCCGGCGCTCTATACGCCGATCATCGCCATGCTGATCGGACTGATATTCCGCGGCGTCGCCTTTGAATTCCGCTGGCGCACCAAGAGCGAGCGCAACCGCTGGGACATCGCCTTTGCCGGGGGCTCGCTGGTCGCGGCGATGGCGCAAGGCATCGCGCTAGGTGCGATCCTGCAAGGCATTCATGTCGAAGGGCGTCATTACGCAGGCGGCTGGTGGGATTGGCTGACGCCTTTTAGCATTCTCACGGGCTGTGCGGTCGTCGCCGGTTATGGCCTTCTCGGCGCAACCTGGCTTGTCATGAAGACCACCGGCGAACTGCGTGAGCATGCCTACCGGCTGAGCTGGTACCTGTTGGTCGCCACCCTGATCGCCATCGTGGTCGTCAGCCTCGCGACGCCGTTCCTTCAGGCAGACTACTGGAAGCGCTGGTTTCAGTGGCCGAACATCCTCTTCACCGCGCCAATTCCGATTGCGGTGGCGGCGATCACGCTGTTGCTGCTGAAGAGTCTCGCGAGCAAGCAGGACTACCGGCCGTTCATTCTCTCGCTGGTCCTGTTCGGCATCACCTATGCCGGTCTCGGCGTCAGCATGTATCCCTATATCGTGCCGCAGAGCATCACCATCTGGCAGGCGGCGGCGCCGGCCAACAGCCTCAACTTCATGATCTACGGCATCGCGATCCTCGTGCCGACCATTCTTGCCTACACCGCGTGGGCGTACTGGGTGTTCCGCGGCAAGGTGCACGCCGACAGCGGCTATCATTAAGGTGAGTATGACCTCGCCGCCCGAACAGCCTCGCCCCCTGGCGCAGCGTCTGCTGTGGTTCGCGGCGCTGTGGCTGCTGGGGACCGGCACCGTTGCCGCTTTCGCCTACGTCCTGCGGCTCTGGATCGCGCCGCACTGATCGCGGACGATCGCCGATTTTCGGATATATTTTAAGGATTTACGGCGCATGGTCGCCCGCCTTCGAGCGCGTGTCACTTGCCAGCGGAGCACGGCTAAGGTTTGATGCGCGCGGGGCACGAATTAACGCGGGATTCTCGACATGAACATCATCCGCTCTCTCGCTCTGGCGGCGGTCGCCGCCAGCCTGTTGTTCGCGGCGCCTCACGCCTTCGCGCAGGGCCGCGAGATGAACATCGGCGATCAGCCGGGATACATTCCCGATGACGAAGAAGTCTCGCCGGAATTCAAGCGTACAGCGGTCTTCTTCCGCACAACGGAAGCGCCGGGCACCATCATCATCAGCACCTCCGAGCGCTTCCTCTACCTGGTGCAGGGCAACGGCCGTGCGCTTCGCTACGGCATCGGCGTCGGCCGCGAAGGATTCCAGTGGCAGGGATTGCAGAAGATCTCCCGCAAGCAGGAGTGGCCGGACTGGACGCCACCGCCGGAAATGATCGCCCGTCAGCCTTACCTGCCGCGTTTCATGGCAGGCGGACCGGGCAACCCGATGGGCGCGCGTGCGCTTTATCTCGGCGCCACGGTTTATCGCATTCACGGGACCAACCAGCCGCAGACCATCGGCAGCGCCGTGTCGTCGGGATGCTTCCGCCTGGTCAATGCCGACGTGACCGACCTCTACGACCGCATCCCCGTCGGCACCAAGGTCATCATCCGCCAGCGGCCCGAAATCTGATCCCCCGATCACGCTCTTTCCTTTTCGCACGCATACTTGGAAGCGAGATTCATACATGTCCCTTTTTCCGCGCACCTTTGCCTCCGGTCTCACGCTCGGAGTTGTCATTGCGGTTGCCGTCGCCGCCGCCGCGATCGCGTACGAGCGATACGATACGCGGACATTGAAGCGGACCGTGAAACGCGATGCCGTGCTCTGCGGCGTCAACACCGGACTGCCGGGCTTCTCGATCCCCGATGATAAAGGCAACTGGTCCGGCTTCGACGTCGATATCTGCCGCGCCGTCGCCGCCGCGATCTTCAACGATCCGAACAAGGTGAAGTTCATCCCCCTCGACGCGAGCGAGCGTTTCAAGGAATTGCGCAATCGCAAGGTCGACATCCTGTCGCGCAACTCCACCTGGAGCATGTCGCGCGAAACCGAGTACGGCCTGAACTTCGCAGCCGTCGCCTATTACGACGGTGAAGGCTTCATGGTGCGCCAGTCGCGCAACATCACCTCCGGCCTCGAACTTGACGGCAGCAAAGTCTGCGTCCAGGCCGGCACCACGACCCAGCTCAATCTCGCGGACTATTTCCGCGCCAACAACATCAAGTATCAGGAACTGAATTTCCCGACCCTGGACGATGTCCTCAAGGCCTATGATTCCGGCCAGTGCGACGTGCTCACCACCGACGTGTCGCAGCTCTATGCGCTGCGGCTGCGGCTGACCAAGCCGGCCGAACACGCCATCCTGCCGGACGTGATCTCCAAGGAACCGCTGGCGCCGGTGGTGCGGCAGCGCGACGACGAGTGGCTGCTGATCGTGAAGTGGACGATCTACGCCATGCTGAACGCCGAAGAACTCGGCGTCACGTCCAAGAACATCGACGATGCACTGAAGTCAAAGAAGCCCGACATCATGCGTCTGCTCGGCACCGAAGGCGCCTACGGTGAGGAAATGGATCTGACGAAGGATTGGGCCGCGCGCATCATCCGCCACGTCGGCAACTACGGCGAGGTCTACGACCGCAACGTCGGCGAGGGATCGAAGCTCAAGATTCCGCGCGGCCTCAACCAGCTCTGGAACGCCGGCGGCATCCAGTACGCGCCGCCGATCCGGTAACGCGCACTCTCCTTGAGAGAGGTTGTGATGGCCGGGTTCGTCCCGGCCATTTTCTTTGAGCGGCCTGCTCAGTAACCCTTCATCCGCGCCAGTTGCTCGGCGTGATAGGCACTGTCGCCGAAAAGCTCCTGACATACACGCGCACGCTTCATGAAGAAGCCGATGTCGAAGGCGTCCGTCATGCCGACGCCGCCATGCATCTGCACGGCCTCCTGAACGGCCAGGGTCGCGGTCGTCCCGGCTTTCGCCTTGGCGACGGCCACCGCGGCACCCGCAGCGTCGAAATCGCTGTCCAGTGTCTGCAACGCCTTCATCACGGCGGCCTTGGTGATTTCGATCTCGGTGTAGAGATGCGCGGCACGATGCTGCAGCGCCTGGAATTCACCGATCAGCTTGCCGAACTGCTTGCGCTCCTTGAGGTACGTCACGGTGCGCGTGAAGGCTTCCTCGCTGAGGCCAACCATTTCCGACGCCACGGCGGCGCGGCCAACATTGAGAATGCCTTCGAGCAGCACGCCGCCCTGATCGACTTCACCGAGAACGCCGTCCGCCGTCACTTCGGCATCATTGAACACGATGCGCGCGGCGTTGTGCGCATCGACCATCGCGGTGCGCTCGATCTCGATGCCTTTGCTCCTGGGATTGACCAGAAACAAAGTCAATCCCTCGCGATCGCCGCTCTCGCCCGCGGTGCGGGCCGCGACGATCAACAAATCGGAGGCGTGCCCGTCAACCACGAAGGCTTTCGCGCCCTTGAGCTTGAAGCCATTGCCGGAGCGCACGGCCTTCATCGCCGTCTTCGAAGGACGATGTTTGGCGCCCTCGTCCACTGCGAGCGAGGCAATCAGCTCGCCCTTGGCAATCTTCGTCAGGTATTCCGACTTCTGCGCACCGTTGCCGCCGCGCGTCAACGCTGCCGCAGCGACGACACCGGTCGACAGAAACGGCGACGGCATCAGCGTATGGCCGATTTCTTCCATCACCACGCCGGACTCGACATAGCCAAGCCCGCTGCCGCCGAATTCTTCCGGCACCAGCAGACCCGAGAAACCCATCTCCGCGAATGTCTTCCACAACTCGCGCGAGAAACCGGTTTCGTCCCTGGTGTCGCGCAGCTTGCGCAGATGCGCCACCGGCGCCTTGTCGCTGATGAGACCGCGCGCGCTGTCACGCAGCATTGACTGTTCTTCGTTGAGGACGAGAGCCATAGGTGTTCCAATCGATACAGATAAACCTGAGTTGAAGCAGACTGTCATTGCGAGGAGCGAAGCGACGAAGCCATCCAGCTTTGCTCAAGGATGGATTGCTTCGCTTCGCTCGCAATGACGAAGTGTTTTAGGCGCCGGGCAGATCAAGAATGCGCTTGGCGACGATGCCGAGCATCACCTCGCTGGTGCCGCCCTCGATCGAGTTCGCCTTGGTGCGCAGCCAGGTCCGCGCCGTAAGTCCCTCGCGGGAGCGTTCGCTTTCCCATTCCAGCGCATCGACGCCGCCGGCCGACATCAGGATTTCGTACCTGCGCTTGTTCAGCTCGGTGCCGTAATACTTCAGCGCCGATGAGTAGGCCGGATGGCCCTGCCCTGCTTTCGCAAGATCGACCGCGCGCTCGGCGGCGCAGGCCATCGCGGCCTCGTCGATATCGAACGCCGCGATCTGACTGCGCAGCATGGGATCGTCCAGTTGGCCGCGCTCATCGACGCCGATGGAATTCGCCGCCACCTGACCCAGGGGCCGGGCGCCGCGGCGCTCGCCCACTTCACTGATCATGGAGCGCTCATGCTGGAGCAGATATTTCGCGACGTCCCAGCCGCGATTGACCGTGCCGACCACATGCGAACGCGGCACGCGGACGTTGTCGAAGAAGGTTTCGCAGAACGGCGACTTGCCGGAGATCAGAAGGATCGGCTTGGTCGAGACGCCCTTCGAGGTCATGTCGAACAGGATGAAGCTGATGCCGTCATGCTTCTTGGCGCTGAAGTCGGTCCGCACCAGGCAGAAAATCCAGTCGGCGAAATTCGCCATCGAGGTCCAGATCTTCTGGCCGTTGATGATGTAGTCGTCGCCGTCGACGTCGGCGCGTGTCTGCAACGATGCCAGATCCGAACCCGCGTTCGGCTCAGAGTAACCCTGGCACCAGCGGATCAGACCCGCGGCGATCTTCGGCAGATGCTCGCGCTTCTGCGCATCGGTGCCGTATTTCAGCAGCGCCGGTCCAAGCATCCAGATGCCGAAGCTCGACAGCGGAAGCCGCGCGCCGATCGCCGACATTTCCTGACGCAGGATTTTCGTTTCCTCCGCATCGAGGCCGCCGCCGCCATACTCCTTGGGCCAGTCCGGCACGGTCCAGCCCTTGTCGCGCATGCGCTCGAACCAGAGGCGCTGCGGCTCCGATGAGAACGTGGTGTTACGGCCGCCCCAGAACACGTCGGCTTCTCCCGTCACCGGCTTGCGCATCTCGGGCGGACAATTCGCTTCCAGCCAGGCCCGCGTTTCGCTGCGGAATTTTTCCATATCGGCCATTCGATCGTTCCTCGGGCTGATGGGCCGCGGCGCAATGGGCGCGGCTTTGTTTATTTTCCGGGCCGGACTGTACTGTCCGCTTGGCGGATTTCAATATCTCGCTGGCGCGAAAGCTTCACTCGGTACGATATGGTAGCCATGCACGACAGCCCCGCCCATACCTCGGCACTGCCGCGTTTAAAACAGAGGAGCCGCCATGCGCCTGAAAACGCTTTCGCCTAGCGAAATGAGCGACGATCAAAAAAGCATCTTTGAAGAATCGGTTTCAGGCAAACGCGGTACCGTTACGCCGCCGCTGCGCGCATGGATCTACGCGCCTGAAGTCGCGCGGCATGCCAGCCGGCTCGGCGCGTTCCTGCGTTACGACACCACACTCGGTCCGCGGCTGTCCGAACTGGCCATCCTCGTGACCGCACGGCACTGGAACGCGCAGTACGAATGGTATGCGCACAAGAAGATGGCACTCGCGGCGGGACTCGATCCGAACATCATCGCCGCCATCAATCATCGTCACGTTCCCGATTTCAACGACCGGAAAGCACAGCTCGTCTACGAATTCAGCGAATCGCTGCACGAAAATCACAACGTGCCAAAGCTGCTTTACACGGAAGCCGTCGAAATGCTCGGCGAAACCGGCGTGGTCGAACTGGTCGGCCTGCTCGGCTACTACGCGCTGGTGTCGATGACGCTCAACACCTTTCAGGTCGAATTGCCCGAGGGCGAGACCTCCGATCTTGTACCATGAGGAAGGCAGTCATACATCGATGAGAGCAGCGCATCGATACAATCGGAGAGACCTGGTATGTCCGGAGAAACCAAGGCGGCATCGACGTCTTTCAAACCGATTGCGGCGGGTACGCGGATCGGCCATGTGCATCTGAAGGTCGCGGACCTCGACCGCGCGCTGGGTTTTTACCAGGACGTGCTCGGGTTCGAGCTGATGCAGCGCTACGGCGATCAGGCCGCGTTCATTTCCGCGGGCGGCTATCACCACCACATCGGCCTCAATACATGGCACAGCAAGGGCGGAAGCCCGCCGCCGGAAGGCACGACTGGATTGTTTCACACCGCGATCCTCTATCCGACACGCGCGGCGCTGGCCGATGCGCTGCACCGGGTGCTGTCCGCCGGCATTGCGCTGGACGGCGCAAGCGATCACGGCGTCAGCGAGGCGCTTTATCTGCGCGATCCTGACCAGAACGGCGTCGAGCTTTATCGCGACCGGCCCGAGGCCGAGTGGCCAAGACACCCGGACGGAACGCTGGCGATGTTCACGCACCGCCTCGACGTCGAGGCGTTGCTGCGCGAGCGCGAAGCCTGATCAAATCGCCTTCGGCGTTTTTGCACGAACCAGCACGATCGCCGCGGCGATCAGTTGCAGCGCCGCACAGGCATAGAACGGCACGGTGTAACTGCCGAACGCATCGCGGAGCAGCCCTATAATTCCCGGACCGAACGCATAGGTGAACTGACAGATCGCCGTCACCAGGCTGACCAGCACGCCGAAGGCGACTGCGCTGAACTCCCGCTGTACGATGATCGACGGCAGCGTGATCATGTTGCCGACCGAGAAGCCGAACACCGCGCTGGCCGTGAACAGCGCAGCTTCGTTCCGGGTGTTGATCATCACGATCAGGGCGAGCGCCTGACTGACAGCCGAGACCGCCGCAGCCTTGCGCTGATCCATGCGATCGACAACAAGACCGAACAGGACCCGCCCGATCACCGCCATCGCGGTCATCAGCGCCACGGCGATGCTGGCGCGTTCGCGGCCCATGATCGGATCGAGAAACGAAATCTGATGCACGATGAAGCCGACCTGCGCGACCAGCAGCAGCGAAAACGGCACCGTGATGGTCCAGAACGAGAGGCTGCCGAAGGCAGCATGTCGTATCTCCGCTATCGAGCGCACGGCCGGCGCGGGCTCGGCGGCAAACACATCTGCCGGCGGCATCGCGCGTTTCGGCGGCCGGCCCACCCAGATCAGGATAGCGGGGATCGCCAGCGCCATGATCACCAGCGCTGCGCCGATCGACGTTGCAGGGAAACCGAATTTGCCGATAGCGCCGACCAGCAGCGGCACGCCAATCACACCGCCACAGCTTGCGCCATTCAGGGCAAGGCTGATCGCCATGCCGCGCTTCTTGTCGAACCACAGCCCCAGCGTGTTGTTGATCGCAGCGAGGCTGGTCCCCGCCCAGCCGAACGCGATCAGCGCATAGGCGACATACAATTGCCAGGGCGATGTGATCTGCCCGACCATCACTGTGCCTGCCGCGATGGTCACAATGCCGCCGATGAGAAGACGGCGCGGTCCGAGCGTGCGGATCGCCTCGCTGACGAACACGACCAGAACCGCGCTGAACAGATAGTAACAGGTGGTCGCCGTCGAAATCAGTGAGGCCGGCCACCCATGAAGGCGTTGCAGTTCGGCAAGGTAGACGCCCTGACCATAAAAACCGGCAGCCCAGGCGAATGTCGCGACAAGGAAGCAGACCCCGACGACCGGCCAGCCCTCATAGCGGATCGATGACTCGTCGACGATCTTCCCGTCGGCGGCGGGACCCGCGTGAGGTGCATTCATAGTCCGGCGTTCCCTGAAGGAGCTTGGCGCTCTTCTTTTCTGCCGATTCCGGCAGCAATGACGCCATCTGTCAGGATGCGGATCGCGGCGTCAAGCGAGACATCGTCATCGCCCGCATGACAGCCGGTCATGTCACGCGTGGGGCTTATGCCTTCGCCGCGTTGTAGAAGAACCGCTCGCGGAAAATCCTGTCGCCGCGCCATTCCTGCATGGCGATTTCATCGACATGGCGAGTTTTGCCATCGAGACCAACAAGATCGAAGTTCCAATGGATCATGACGTGATCGCCCTCCACCACCGACACCAGTGCCCTGGAGTGGACCTCTTTCATTTGCGCAAGGATGCCGCGCTCATGCGCCACCAGCCTGTCGCGGCCGACCCGCGGCGGCGCAGTGTTCTCCTGCATGCTGGCATCTTCGGTGTAATAGTGCTCGATGGCGCCGGCGTGATCGCCGCTCTCGACCACTGCAATGAATTCGTCAACGCGCGCACGTGTCGGCATCTGTGTTCCCCGGTTTATCAGCCGGAAACACTTAAGCACGCAATGTACAGAACGCTACGGGACGACGCTCCGTGTTTGTTGCAGTTTCGTGTGCATCACACGCACAGGCCTGGCGTTGGCGAGTGACGCGTTCAGCCAACGGCCTACTTGTACAGATAACCGACCGGCTGGCCTTCGGTGCGGAGAGGACGGACATCCCTCCCCGTGATGATTTGACCGGCCAGACCATCAATCTCGTCACGCTGCGTCGGGGTCCAACTGCGAAGACTGTCCATGCCCTTGAGAAGGCCAAGCCGCAGCACTTGCGTATTTTCGCCGACACCGACGAGAGAGATGGTGTTCTTGCTCGCAGTCACCACATCGCCGGCCGCAAGCTCGAAAGTCTTGCCCGCACTGTCCTTGAATTCGGCCGTGCCGCGAATGACGCGATGGATCACGACCTCGCCCTTCGTGAGAGAGGCTGCGTCCGCTGTTGCGGACGTACTCTTGGGCAGGAGCGAGTGGCCGCGCGGATCGGTTGCGATGATGTGGCCGGTGACAAGATGACCGCTCGGAATCTCGATTCCGATATCGCGCACATAAACAGGCATGGCCGACTTGATGAGACTGTCGGGTGAGCCAGCCGCCAGCGGCTTGAACAGCGCATCGAGCGCCAATGGGTCCTGAAGCCAGAAGCCGGCATCGGCCGGGCGATCATGCAGCGGATGGCTCCACGCCACACGCGGCGTTTCATCTTCATTGATCTGATCCGGGCCCACGATGGTTGGATTGGGAAATGTCGTGGGATCGGTAATGAAGGCTTCGAGAAATTTTCCGGAGTAGCCCATCGAAATCGGATCGGGCGCCACGGTCTGCGGCGTCTTCAGATTCTCCTCCGTCGACAACCCCGACCATGTGTAGAAGAGCTGACGATGCACGATCGCGCTTTGCAGCATCACCGCGCCGGGGCCGACGTTGTAAAAACGCCCATCGTAATCGAAGGTGAACATGCCCGACGTGACCAGCACGAGCTGGAAGCCGCCCGGCGGAAGATGAAGATGGAAATCGGTGGGGCCTGTATCCGGGAGATAGATCGGCAGATTTGTCGCGACCTCATGGAGCAGGAAGGCTTCGTTGTTCGCATGGAAGCCTTCGTCCGCGCGGCTGTAGAGCGCCTGCGGGCGATACGTCGCCTCGTATGTCGTATCCTTGTGGCGATCGATGGCGACGAAGCTCTGCGTGTTCAGACGAATGGGGGCGCCGTTCGGGCGCGTGAGACCAGACGATTTTGAACCGACAGCAGCATGTACATTCATAGCATCCTCCAATCCGGGCGACCCGCGCCGGCGCAGTTGCTTCTGCAATGCATCATGCGAATTCCACGCCAGCGCCCGCATCACGAGCGGTCACGGTGTGCGGAAGTTTTGCGCAATCAAGGATGTGGCTGAGTCCGTGCGGGATTCAGCCCAGCGGCAATCTGGGGCCTGGCCGTCGCGCAACGCGCCGCCTCTGGCATCCCAGGAAAGCGCCCGTTCAGGCAGGCACGCGCAGCCGCAACCGGCCCAGCGATCAGGCAGTTGCGCGGGGCCTTTGCCTAATATTCCACCTCGAGCTCTTCGATTTCCGCCGGCTCCTGCCGCGCAGCTTCAATCCACTCCTGCATTTCAGGAAGGGCGATCACCCGTTTTGCGTAAGCAGCCAGCGACGGGCTGATCTGCACATCGTAGGTCAGGAAGCGCGTGACAACCGGTGCATACATGGCGTCCGCCATCGACCTATGTCCGAACAGGAACGGGCCGCCGGATTTTTCCAGACAGTCGCTCCAGATCGCGCAGACCCGATCGATGTCTGCCTGCGCCCGCGACCAGATCTTGAAGCCGGGAAAGTGCCCCTTGATGTTGACCGGCAGCGACGAGCGCAGCGCCGTGAAGCCTGAATGAATCTCGCCGCAGATCGACCGGCAATGCGCCCGCGGAATGCGTTCCGACGGCAATAAACCCGCTTCCGGCATGAGATCGTTGAGATATTCACCAATCGCCAGCGTGTCCCAGACCACCGCCCCCTCATGACGCAGGCACGGCACCAGAATCGACGACGACAGCAAAAGGATTTCCGCCCGGGCCGACGGATCGTCCGCCGCCGTGATGATCTCGTCGAACTCGAGCCCCGAGAACTTGGTCAGCAGCCAGCCGCGCAGCGACCATGAGGAGTAGTTCTTGCTGCTGATGGTCAACGTGGCCTTGGCCATGGTCGCTCTCCTAACGCCTGCACATCAAAGAGGCGGATCGCACTTTTCCGCCCGGTCATGCCCGCGCCTGCCTGTTGTTTAAGCGCTTGCTCCTTTTACACACAGCAAACGACATGCCAGTCCGAATGGCCGATTGACGGGGCTCTGGCGTCAAGTTTGCATGGCACAAAGCAAGGGAATGTGCCGGATGTCTCCAATGATGTACCAGACCTATCAGAACACCATGGACATGACGGCCCCGTGGCGAAACGGGGCCTCAACAGCGCTGTCCTATCTGAAAATGCTCCCCGAGGGTTTTTCGGACAAGGTGTTCGGCCGCCTCGCCGCCACGCTCGAACTGATGTCGCGCAGCTCGCTGACCTACAAGCGGCCGGAATACGACATCAAGCCGGTGGCGGTCGGCAACCGGGAATGGCCGGTGATCGAGGAAGTCCCGTTCGCGACGCCGTTCGGCTCGCTGCTGCATTTCAAGAAGGACGGCGCGCCCGACCAGCCGAAGGTTCTGCTGGTCGCGCCGATGTCGGGTCATTTCGCGACACTGCTGCGCGGCACGGTACAGACGCTGTTGCAGGATCACGATGTCTACATCACCGACTGGCACAATCCGCGCGACATCCCGCTCGATCAGGGCAAGTTCGGCCTCGACGAATATACCGAGCATCTCATCACCTTCATGGATCAGCTCGGCCCGAAGTCTCACATGGTGGCGGTGTGCCAGCCGTCGGTGTCGGCGCTGGCGGCCTGTGCCATCATGTCGGAGGACAATCATCGCGCGCGCCCGGCGAGCCTCACCTTGATGGCAGGACCGATCGATACGCGCATTGCGCCAACCAAGGTCAACGAATTCGCAACCTCGAAGCCGCTGAAGTGGTTCGAGGACAATCTGATCAACTACGTGCCGATGCAGTGCAAGGGCGCCTTCCGCAAGGTCTATCCCGGCTTCATTCAGGTCACCGCGTTCGTATCGATGAATCTCGAACGGCACGTCAAGTCGCACAAGGACTTGCTGGAGCATCTGGCGAAGGGTGAAGTCGAGAAGGCCGACACCATCAAGACTTTCTACGACGAGTATTTCGCGGTGATGGATCTGCCGGCGGATTTCTACATCGACACCATCCGCGATGTCTTTCAGGAACACCTGCTGCCGCAGGGCAAGCTCACCTACAAGGGACGCGCGGTGAACCCGGCCTCCATCAAGAAGATGGGCCTGATGACGGTGGAAGGCGAGAAGGACGACATCTGCTCGATCGGGCAGACGCTGGCGGCGCAGGATCTCTGCACCGGCGTGCGCGCCTATCGCAAGGTGCATCACATGCAGGCCGGCGTCGGCCACTACGGCGTCTTCAGCGGCCGCAAGTGGAATACCGAAATCTATCCGCTGCTGCGGGATTTCATCCACGTCAATGCGTGACGGCTTCGCCGGAGGGGCAGGCCCACGCTACTCCGCCAGCGCTTTCATCTCCCTGTAGAGATCGGATTTGCCCTCGAAGCCGATGCCCGGCAGGTCGGGCATGGTGATATGGCCGTTCTCGACCCGCACCCCATCCGGGAAGCCGCCGTAAGGCTGAAACAGATCCGGATAACTCTCGTTGCCCCCAAGGCCGAGACCCGCTGCGATGTTCAATGACATCTGATGCCCGCCATGCGGGATGCAGCGCGACGGCGACCAGCCATGGGTCTTCAGCACATCGAGCGTGCGCAGGTATTCGCAGAGCCCGTACGACAAGGCGCAGTCGAACTGCAGCCAGTCGCGATCCGGCCGCATGCCGCCGTAGCGAATGAGATTGCGCGCGTCCTGATGGCTGAACAGATTCTCGCCGGTGGCCATCGGGCCGGGATAGAATTCGGCGAGCGCCGCCTGCAGCTGGAAGTCGAGCGGATCGCCCACTTCTTCGTACCAGAACAGCGGATACTCGCGCAGCATCTTGGCGTAGGCGATGCCGGTCTCCAGATCGAAGCGGCCGTTGGCATCCACCGCAAGCTGCGCCTGATTGCCGATCTCTTTCAGCACCGCCTCGATGCGCTCCTGATCTTCCGCGATCGATGCACCGCCGATCTTCATCTTGACGACATTGTAGCCGCGATCGAGATAGCCGCGCATCTCGCCGCGGAGTGCCGACAGATCCTTGCCCGGATAGTAGTAGCCACCCGCCGCATAGACGAACACGCGCGGATCGGCCTTGCGATTGTGGCGCTCCGCCAGCAGACGAAACAGCGGCTTGCCGGCGATCTTCGCCACTGCATCCCAGATCGCCATGTCGATGGTGCCGACCGCGACCGAACGCTCGCCGTGGCCGCCGGGCTTCTCGTTCGACATCAGCGCAGCCCACGCCTTGTCGGGATCGATGTTGTCGCCGCCGGAATTCAGCAGCGTCTTCGGATCGGCTTCCAGCAGCCGCGGCGCGAAACGTTCGCGGATCAGCCCGCCCTGCCCGTAACGTCCGTTGGAATTGAAGCCGTAGCCGACCACACGCTTGCCGTCGCGAACCGCATCGGTGACGACAGCGACGAGGCTGGTCGTCATCTTCGTGAAATCGATGTAGGCGTTGCGGATCGGGGACGAGATCGGCTTGGTGATTTCGCGGACATCGACGATACGGACGGACATGGACAGCTAACTCCGGTCTTTCGCCTTCGCTTTCTTGCGCGCGATGTCTACGCCACAAGGCGGAAGCGAAACAGCGATTTTTTGCCACAGCCGGGTTCTTTTCCGCGGTTCCGCCCGTGTGGTAGACAACGCGCCGAAAGCCCGGAGATGCCATGCCGGAACGCAGGACGCATCCTATTGCTTCTGCGGCAACGCTTTCGGGAAATTCGGCAAGTCCGATGGCTGCAACGCCGAGTGCACCGGCAACCGCGAGGAGACATGCGGCGGCACCTGGGCCAATGCGATCTACAAGGTCAACTGATCTCTACTCGCAGAACCGCTTTCCGTCGGTATAAAAGCAGAACGGCGAACTATCCGTCGGCGGCGAAATTTCCCGGGCGATGTTCCGGCGATTCCAGATCGCGCGCCGCTGATATTTAGAGAGACGCGGCGCAGGCGCCGTGCAGCGGCTGCTGAGGTGTTCGTCCGTGACATTGATCCACACAGCCTTGGCGCCATCGACGGTGCAGGTCTGCATCATGGCTTTTTGCACACAGACGTTCGCACCCTCGCTGTATTTTCTGTTGTTGTAGACACACAACAGCGCGGCAGGCTTCGGCTCGGCGGACGGCCTTTGCTCGACCGTATTCTTTTGTTCAGTCGATGGCTTTTGCTCCGGCGGCGTTTGCGCAGCGGCAGGCACACCGAGCAGGACAAGAAGGCAGAGCGAGAGGGCGCGGATCATTCTCTCTCTTTAGCGCAGGGCGGCCCGGCAAAGAAGGCGACCGCCGCGAAAATGCTTAAAGAAAACAGATTCAAATATCGCCAATTGAAGGATCGTATCCGGTCCGGCAACAAGCCGGACCGGATATCGTGGTCGTCTTACTTGGTCAGCGGACAGCCGCTTTCCTTCGCGGTCGGGAACGCCTTGTCGCCCGGCACCACCGCCAGCTCCTTGTAGTAGTCCCAGGGCTTCTTCGACTCGGACGGCTTCTTGACCTCGAACAGGTAGAGGTCGTGAACCATACGGCCGTTTTCGAGCACCTTGCCGCCCTGAGCAAAGTCGTCATCGACCGGCAGTTCCTTCAGCTTCTTGGCCACCGCTTCGGTGTCCTTGGTGCCCGCCGCCTTGACGGCCTTCAGGTACTGCAAGGTCGCAGAGTAGGTGCCGGCCTGAATCATGTTCGGCATCCGGCCGGTGCGCTTGAAGAACTTCTCTCCGAAATTGCGCGAGCGCGCGTCGCGATCCCAGTAATAGCCTTCCGTCAGCACCAGGCCCTGCGCGGCTTCCAGACCGAGGCCGTGGACTTCTGCCGCCGTGAGCAGCAGTCCGGCGAGTTTCTGGCCACCCTTGACGATGCCGAATTCCGCCGCCTGCTTGATCGAGTTCGTGGTGTCGAGACCGGCATTGGCGAGCCCGATGATTTTCGCTTTCGAGCTTTGCGCCTGCAGCAGGAACGATGAGAAGTCGGCGGTATTCAGGGGAATGCGGACCGCGCCCACGACCTTGCCGCCCTGCTGGGTGACGAAGTCGCCGGTGTCCTTTTCCAGCGCATGGCCGAACGCATAGTCCGCGGTCATGAAGAACCATGTGTCGCCGCCGGCCTTCACCAGCGCTCCGCCGGTGCCGTATGCGAGCGCGCGGGTGTCATACGCCCAGTGGAAGCCGTAAGGCTGACAGGCATCGCCGCTCAGACGCGAGGTCGCAGCGCCGACCACGATATCGATCTTCTTCATCTGCTTGGAGAGATCATGCACCGCGAGCGCAACCGACGACGTGGTCAGCTCGGTGATCATGTCGACGTTCTCGACTTCATACCAGCGGCGCGCAATGCTGACGCCGAGGTCCGGCTTGTTCTGGTGATCGGCGGAGACGACTTCAATCTTCTGGCCAAGCACCGAGCCGCCGAACTCCTCGACCGCCATCTTGGCTGCTTCAAAGGACCACTTGCCGCCGTAGTCGGCATAGACGCCGGACTGATCGTTGAGAATGCCGATCTTGACGCCCTGCTGCGCGAAGGCCGGCAGTGCCGTTGTGAGGCTGAACGCCGCGACCGCTGCGGCCCAAAACTTCGATGTCATATTGCGCTCCCAGTTATTTCTTGTTTGAGAGGCCTTTATAGCGGGATCAGGTTTGCGCGGGGCATTGAACTTTCGCATCGGCTCCGTGCGGGACATGCAAAAGATTTTGCGGCGCACAAGGAATATTCGCAGCCCGCGGATTCAGCCCCTGAACCGGCCGGCGGAAAGCTTGCGAAAACGCACGCCCTTTCCATCCGCGAGCCGGGTCGCCTCATAACCTCCGTCACGGATCGCGTCCCGTTGCGGGCGCGCGTTTTCGGGGTTGCGCTCCTTCTCCCACCATGACGCCCGCTGCGACGCGCGCGGCAGCGCGAACCCCAGCAGATCTTCGATCTCCTCAAAGCTCAGCACGAGTTCAGTCTTGGTCTGCTGCGAGAGATACTCGCGGAGCGGGTCGTAATCGCCCAACTGCGGGCTCCGTCATTGAAAACCGGTGTCTGAGCCGATAGGTACGTCGCATCGCCTCTCTTGAACAGGGCTTTTCGTGAATCTGTTTATCTTCGGCCTCGGCTTCAGCGGCAGAACCATCGCCGAACGCCGCCTCGCGCGTGGCGACACCGTGACCGGCACGGTGCGGTCGCACGACAAGGCGCAGGCCCTGTCCGCCGCAGGCATTCCCGCGCGGGTGTTTGGACCGGACGGCCGCGACGGCACCATCGATGCCGATCTAGCGGGGAGCGAAGCGCTGCTGATTTCCGTTCCGCCGGGCACCGGCGGCGATCCCGTGCTTGCCGCTTACGCCAGACAAATCGCCGCCGCGCCGAACCTGCGCTGGATCGGCTATCTCTCAACCATCGGCGTTTACGGGGACCACGGCGGAGCATGGGTCGATGAACAAACGCCCGCGACGCCGACCAATGCGCGCTCGATTGAGCGCGCCGCCGCCGAACAGGCGTGGCTTGCCTTTGGCACCGCGAACAACATCGCCGCACAGATTTTCCGGCTCGCGGGCATCTACGGTCCCGGCCAGAGCCAGCTCGTGCAACTGGCGCGGGGAACCGCACGCCGGATCATCAAGCCCGGACAGGTGTTCAACCGCATTCACGTCGAGGACATCGCGCGCGCGGTCGATGCGTCGCTCGACCGGCCGCGGCCGGGCGCGATCTACAACGTCACCGACAACGAGCCCGCGCCGCCGCAGGATGTGGTCACCTTCGCCGCTTCGCTCTGCGGAGTCGCGCCGCCGCGCGAAATCAGCCTCGATGACGCCGGCCTGACTGAGATGGGCCGCTCGTTCTATGCCGAGAGCAAACGCGTGCGAAACGATCTGCTGCGCAACGAACTGGGCGTCACGCTCGCCTATCCGACCTACCGCGAAGGATTGACCGCATTGCGCGCGGCCGGTGAAGGGCCGGGCTAGAGCAGCTTTGGTAAAAATGTCGGCGCATCCGCGGTGCTCTCCCTCTCCCCCGGGGGAGAGGGTTGGGGTGAGGGGATCTAAATCCATCGAGAGATCCTACGCCCTCAACCGACTTCGCTGACGCAAAGTCGACCTCTCCCCACGGGAGAGGTGGGCTGAACGATAACCCCCAACTCACGCCGCCTTCGTGGCTTTGGCCTGCTGGATCGCATTCCAGATTTTCACCGGTGTCAGCGGCGTCTGCAGCGACGTGATGCCAAGGTCGCTGAGCGCATCCATCACGCCGTTGACGATGCATGGCGGCCCGCCGATGGCGCCGGATTCGCCGCAGCCTTTGGCGCCGAGCGGATTTGTCTTGCACGGCGCGGAATCGTCGAGCGTCACGTCGATATGCGGCATGTCGCTGGCGCGCGGAATGCAATAGTCCTGATAGCTCGCCGTGAGCAACTGGCCCGAGGAATCGTACACCACGCCTTCATAGAGCGCCTGTCCGATGCCCTGCGCGACACCGCCGTGAACCTGACCGGTGACCAGCATCGGATTGATGGCGACGCCGACGTCATCCACCGTGGTGTAGCGCACCACGCGGGTCACGCCGGTTTCGGGATCGATCTCGACTTCGCAGATATGCGTGCCGTTCGGCCAGGTCGGACCGTCCACCTCGCCCTTGCTTTCGACACTGAGGCGCGAGTCCTTCTCGTCCTTGGCGAGATCGAACAGACTGACCCGCCGGTCGGTGCCGACCACCGTCAGCACGCCATCGCCGTATTCGATGTCGCCGACAGAGGCTTCGAGCACATGCGACGCCTTCTCGCGCGCCTTCTGGATCAGATCCCCGGCCGACACGACTGTGGCGGTGCCGCCGACGAACAGCGAACGCGACCCGACGCTGCCGCCGCCCGTCGCCTTGTCGGTGTCGCCCTGGATAACATCGATGCGGTCGAGCGGAATGCCGAGCGCGCCCGCCACCATCTGAGAGTAGCTGGTCTGAAGTCCCTGCCCCATCGCCTGGGTGCCCGACTGCAGCACGATGCGGCCCTCGGCGGTCGCCGACAACGTGACCTTTTCGGTGTGCACACGGCCGCCAGTCCATTCGATGTAGCTGGTGAGACCACGTCCGTAGAGCAGGCCCTTTTTCTTCGCGGCTTTCTTGCGCGCGTTGAACCCGTCCCAGTCCGCGAGCTTCGAGGCGCGCTCCATCATGTGCGCAAAAGCACCGCTGTCGTAGACTTCGCCGACCGCGTTCTTGTAGGGCAGTTGCGACGGCTTGATGTAATTCACCTTGCGGATCTGGCGCGGGTCCATGCCGATCTGCCGGGCGGCGGCATCCATCAATCGCTCGACGATGAACACGGCTTCCGGCCGTCCGGCGCCGCGATACGGGCCCGTCGGCGCGGTGTGAGTGAGCACCGCCTTGATGTCGAAGTGAACCAGCGGCAGATCATAAACGCCGGTGGCGACGAACGGTCCGAGCACCAGCGGAATAATCACGCCCGCGCCGGTGAGATAGGCGCCGGTGCCGCCGAGCGAGCGCACACGGAACGCCAGCACGCGGCCCTTTTCATCGAGCGCGAATTCGCCGGTCGATGTGAGATCGCGGCCATGCGATCCGCCGATGAAGTCGTCGATACGGTCGCCGCGCCAGCGCACGGTGCGCTTCAGCTTGGTCGCCGCATAAGCAACGATGCCGTCTTCGGGATAGAGATTGACCTTGTGGCCGAAACCACCGCCGATATCGCCGACCATCACATGAACGCTGTCTTTCGGACGCTTGAGCACAACATCCGAAAGAATGTCGCGCGTTGCGGTCGGCGTCTGGCTCTGGACATGCAGCGTGAGACGGCCGGTCTTCTTGTCGACCTCCGCCATGGTGCTGCGGGGCTCCAGCGCGGACGGCACCAGACGCTGGCTGGTGATGTCGAGCGAGACGACGTGTTTGGCCTTCGCGAAGGCGGCTTCCGTTGCAGCCGCATCGCCGTAGCTCATGGCGGCGGCGATATTGTCCGGCGCATCCGGCCAGACCACAGGCGCACCGGGCGCCAGCGCATCGGCCGGACTGACAACCGCCGGCAGAATCTCGTAATCGACGACGATCGCCTCGGCGGCCGTCTGCGCATCGGCACGTGATGGGGCAAGTACAGCCGCGACCGGCTCGCCGGCAAAGCGGACAACATCGTGCGCCAGCAAACGCCGCGGCGGCGCGGCCATCGGCGAACCATCGGGCCGCTTGAAGATCGGCAGGGTCGGGATGGTGCCGATATCGTCCGCGACCAGATCCGCACCCGTATAGACGGCGGCAACGCCCGGCATGGCCAGTGCTGCGCTGGTATCGATCGCGGTGATCCTGGCGTGGGCGTGCGGCGAGCGCAGCACGTAAAGCCACAACGCGCCATCCTGCGCCTTGTCGTCGATGAAATGTCCTTGCCCTGTGAGAAGCCGCTGATCTTCGAGGCGCTTGACGGATTGGCCCGCGCCGAAGCGCAGGTTGGAGGGCAGAATGTTCATCGGTGTTCCTTCAAACCAGACTGGACGCGAGCGAAGCCGCCGGACAGGCGGCACCCGGTCCCGATGCGGGTTCCGCTTAGCACAATCCGGCATGGGGAGTTGAGTCCGTGGAATGGTTTTCCGCCATGCGCCGGAAGTGGGGCTTTCATGGTCCCGCAGGACAGCCCTGACCTTGCATGTCCGCCCGCTCAGATTAAGGTCGCTGCAATGAATGAAATGATCCGCCCCAAATCCGTGCCGCCAGGATCTGTGCCTCGACGGGTCGCCGCGACCGCCTGCCCGCACGATTGCCCCTCGACCTGCGCCCTTGAAGTCGACGTGCTCGACGAGCGCACCATCGGCCGGGTGCGCGGCGCGCGGGACAACGGCTACACGGCGGGGGTGATCTGCGCCAAGGTCGCCCGCTACGCCGAGCGGATTCATCATCCTGACCGCCTGACGAACCCGCTGGTCCGCACCGGCGCAAAGGGCTCCGGCACCTTCGCGCCGATTTCATGGGACGATGCGCTGGATCTGGTCGCCGGGAAATTCCTGGAGGCCGAAGCACGGTACGGCTCCGAGGCGGTCTGGCCCTATCAGTACGCAGGCACCATGGGCCTTGTGATGCGCGACGGCATCCATCGTCTGCGCCATGCCAAGAAGTACTCCGGCTTCCATTCCACCATCTGCGTCAATCCGGCCTGGACCGGATTTGTCGCCGGCACCGGCAAGCTCGCAGGCCCGGACCCGCGCGAGATCGCGAAGTCCGACTGCGTCGTGATCTGGGGCACCAACGCGGTCAGCACCCAGGTCAATGTCATGACCCACGCGACGCGGGCGCGGAAGGAACGCGGCGCGAAAATTGTTGCGGTCGACGTCTATATGAACGGCACCATGGAGCAGGCTGATCTCGCGGTGCTGGTGCGGCCGGGTACCGACGGCGCGCTTGCCTGCGCGGTGATGCATTGCCTGTTCCGCGACGGCAAGGCGGATCGCGATTTTCTTGCGCAGCATACCGATGCGCCGCATGAACTCGAACAGCATCTGCAAAGCCGGGGCCCGGAATGGGCCTCGAAAATCACCGGCTGCCCGGTCGAGACCATCGAGGAATTCGCGGCGCTGGTGGGCAATACGCCGCGCACCTATTTCAGGCTCGGCTACGGTTTCTCCCGCTCACGCAACGGCGCGCCGAACATGCATGCCGCAAGCTGTATCGCAGCCGTAACCGGGGCGTGGCGTCATGAGGGCGGCGGCGCATTCCACAACAACGGCGCGATCTATCACTGGGACCGTTCGCTGATCGAGGGACTCGATGTGGTCGATCCGTCGATCCGCATGCTCGACCAGTCGCGCATCGGCGCGATCCTGTGCGGCGACGCCGACGCGTTGTTCAGTGGGCCGCCGGTGACGGCGATGCTGATCCAGAACACCAACCCGGTGTCGGTCGCACCGGACCAGACCCGCGTCAAGCAGGGCTTCGCGCGCGACGACCTATTCGTCTGCGTGCACGAACAGTTCATGACCGAGACCGCAAAGGCTGCCGACCTCGTGCTGCCGGCGACGATGTTCATGGAGCACGACGACGTCTATCAGGGCGGCGGACATCAATACATTATCGCGGGCCCGAAACTGATCGAGCCGCCGGGCGAGTGCCGCTCCAACCACGATGTGATCGTCAGCCTCGCCAGGCGACTTGGCGCAAAGCATCGCGGCTTCGACATGACGCCGCGCGAGATCATCGACTGGACGCTGCAAAAATCCGGCTGGGGCACGCTGGAAAACCTCGAGCGCGAACGCTGGATCGATTGTCAGCCGGATTTCGAGACCGCGCATTACACCAAGGGCTTTGCGTGGCCTGACGGAAAATTCCGTTTCAAGCCGGACTGGCCAACGGTGCCGTTCCGCAGTCCGGGGCTTTCGGGCCCGGTGGACGATCTCCCTCAATTGCCGGATCACTGGACGGTGATCGAGGAAGCCGACGAGCATCACAGGTTTCGTCTTGCCACGTCACCGGCGCGCAACTTCCTCAACACCACCTTCAACGAAACGCCGACCTCGCTCAGCCGCGAGCAGCGGCCCACGGTGATGATCCATCCCGACGATGCGGCGGCGCTGTCGATCGCCGACGGCGACAAGGTGATCCTCGGCAACGAGCGCGGCGAAGTCCGGCTTCACGCCAAATCCTTCGATGGCATGCGGCGCGGCGTGCTGATCGCCGAATCGATCTGGCCGAACCATGCCTATGAAGACGGCCGCGGCATCAACACGCTGACGGGCGCCGATCCGATCGCGCCCTATGGCGGCGCGGCGTTCCATGACAACCGCGTCTGGATCAGGCGCGCGGCGTAGGCAGGCTCGCCGTTACATCCAGCTTCGGATCAGCATGTAGATCGCGACGCAGGAAATCACCGCCACAAAAACGTCGTTGAGCAATGTCCGCCTGCTCGCCAGCAGATGCGCTGACTTCACGCCGATATATCCGCCGGCCAGACCGCCGACGATAAAGACCGCGGTCAGCGGCCAGTTCACCAGACCGGAGAACGCGTAGCTCGTTGCTGTGGTGAGACCGAAGGCCAGCACGGCCACCAGCGAGGAACTCACCGCGTACACCAGCGGCATGTCGGTCGCGAACACCAGCGCCGGCACGATCAGAAAGCCCCCGCCGATGCCAAAGAACCCGGAGAGCAAGCCGGTGGCAAGCCCCACGCCGGCAAGCGCCGGCGCATTGGCCCGGTTCAACTGGACAGACTTGTTGCCGTCGTGATCGCGGCGACGCCGCATCAAGACAGCAACCACGAGCATCAGAAGCGCGAACATCGTCAGCAGACGTGGCCCATCGACCATCTTGCCGACCAGTGAACCGAGAAACGCTCCAATCACACCTGCGCCGGCGAGCACCGACGCGCACCCCCACTTTACCGTGCCGGTGCGTGCGTGGATGAGAAGGCCGAACGCTGCGCTCGCCGCAACGGCGAGCGAGCTGGTGCCTATCGCCACATGCGCATTCGGTACGCCGACCAGATACACCATCAGGGGCACTGCAAGAATCGACCCGCCGCCGCCGATCACACCGAGCGAAAAGCCGACAAGCGAGCCCGATGCCGCTCCGAGCAAGCCCTGCGCCAAGGAGATCATACCGCTCGCCCCCCGCCGGCGGTTCGTCCCGCCGGGCTGTTTCATTCGGGGCAGCATGACACGATTTCAGCGCAGAGCCATCGGCAACGGACGAATTCCGCAACTTTCAACAGGCCGAAGGGGGACCCGGTACGCGACTGCCCGCTACGCGGACGGGCGATTTTCCCAGTAGGGATCGCGCAGCTTGCGCTTGAAGATCTTGCCGCTGGCTTCGCGCGGCAGGGCTTCAAGGAAGTTGATGTCTTTCGGCACCTTGAAGTTCGCCAGCCGCTTCTGCAGATAATCCTGCACGTCCTTCGGCGTCAGCGCGGCGCCGGTATCAGGTTCGATGCAGGCGCACAGCCGTTCGCCGAATTCGTCGTCCGGAATGCCGAACACGGCACAGTCGCGCACGCCCTCCATCCCGATCAGTGTGTTCTCGATCTCCGCCGGATAGATGTTGACCCCGCCCGAGATCACCATGTCGCGCTTGCGGTCGCAGAGAAACAGATAGCCGTCTTCATCCAGATAGCCGACATCACCGACACTGATCAGCCCCTCACGGCCGGCTTCCTCGCGCGCACCGGCTTTGCGGTGATAATCGAAATCCGGGATCGCGGTCTGCCGCATGAATATCTCGCCGATCTCATTGACACCGCAGGGCTCGCCATTCGGTCCGAAGATCTTGACGATGCCGCCTTCGATCGCGCGCCCGACGGTGCCGGGCTTCGCCAGCGCTTCCTGTGCCGAGTGCCAGATCGGAATCCCGGTCTCGGTCGAGCCGAAGTACTCATGAACCACCGGCCCCCACCATGCGATCATCGCCTGTTTGACCGGAACGGGACAGGGTGCCGCGCCATGCACCACGAACCGCAGCGATGACAGATCGTACCGCGCCTTCACTTCATCCGGCAGCCGCAGCAGCCGCACGAACATGGTCGGCACCATGTGCATGTGAGTGACTTTGTGCCGCTCGATGAGTTGGAGCAGATCCTCGGGATCGAAACGCGGCTCCAGAACGATGGTGCAGTCGTGGCGGAATGCCAGCATGCCGTAGGAACTGGGGGCCGAATGATACATCGGCCCGTTCATCAGAATGATCTGATCTTCATTCGGCTTCAGGCCGTAGGTGATGGCGCTGACCCGCTCGGCCGCGGCCATCTGTTCCGGCAGCATGGGCAAACGCCGCACGCCCTTCGGCCGGCCTGTGGTGCCGGACGTATAGAACATCGGCGTTGCGCGGCCCGGCGCTTCCCGGGACGGCGCAAATCCGTCGCGCCAGACGTCCCAATCCACCCGGCCCTCGGGCACGCGCGCCAGTTCAGGCGACACACCGAAAGCATCGGCAATCTCCGGCGGCGTTTTCACGACCAGCAGCGGCAAGCGCTTCGGCAGACCGTCCTTGATCTGCGGCAACAGGTCCGCGTGGCACACGAGGCTGTGCGCGCCGCTGTCGGCCAGAATATAGGCGACCTCTTCCGCCTTCAGGTGCCAGTTGATCGGCACCACCGGCGAACTTAGCATCGCCGCAGCCGCCGACGCTTCGAAAAGCGCGAAATCATTTCGCAGCATCAGCCCGACAGGCGCACCGTCACGCAGGCCGATCGCCTTGAAGCCGGTGGCGGCCCGCGCGATGCGCTCTTGGATTTCAGGAGTGCTGATCTGACGGTCGCCGCTGATAATCATGGTGTCGTTCCGGCTGAAGAAAGAGAACAGGCGCGCCGCGGCATCGCAGCGCGCCCTCGTTACGTTTACTGATCGTCGAGAACCTTGCCGAATCCAACCCAGCTCTTGCCGTCGAAGCGGCGCAGCAACAGTTGCTGGAACGGCAGGTAATCGTCGGGCCCGGTGTTGACCGTGATGCCCGGCAACAGCAGCGGCAGCTCGACGTTCTTGAGCGAAGCAGCCTGGCGCTTGATGTTCTCGGCACTGAAGTCGTCCTTGCAGGCCTTGAGCACGGCAACCATCAACTGGGCGTAATGGTAGCCGGCGGAATAGTTCGAGTTGTTCAGGTCGGCATTCGGCATGTACTGCTTCATGAACGCGAAGAACTCTTTCACGCCGGGATCGTTCGCCCATTGCACATCGTTGACGTCCTTCTGGTTGCTGGACGAGATCATGCCGACGGCATTCTCCAGTCCGGCCGGTGCGAGGAACGAAATCGAGGCCGCCGATGTCGGCAGGAACGTCATGTCCGGCTTCCAGCCGAGTTCGGCAATGCCTTTGATCAATTGCGACGTGAACTTGCCGAGCACCACGCCGAACAGGACGTCGGCGCCGGATGCCTTCAAGGTGGCAAGCTGCGAGTTGATGGTCGGCGCAGTCACCTCATAGCTCGCCTCGGCCACGATCATGGTCGCGGCCTTGTCACCGAGCGCGCGCTTGAATCCGCTGACATAGTCGCGGCCGAAGTCGTCGTTCTGCGCGAGAATGGCGATCTTCGCATTCGGTTTTGTCGCCAGGATATGCTTGGCGTAGATCACGCCCTCGGAGGCATAGGCCGCCATGCCCGGCATGGTGTAGGGGAAGCCCTTCGGATCGGCCCACTTGGTCGCGCCGCTGAGAACGAACAACTGCGGAATTTTCTTGCCGTTGAGATAACGATGCACCGCATTGTTGGTCGCGGTGCCGAGCGAGGCGAACATCACCTGCACCTCGTCCTGCTCGACCAGCTTGCGGGTGTGCTCGACGGTCTTCGGCGGCGAGTAGGCGTCGTCCATGCTGATGAACTTGATCTTGCGGCCGTTGATGCCACCTTCGGCATTGATCTTCTCGAAATACGCTTCCTGCACCCGGCCGATCATACCGAAGCCCGACAGCGGGCCGCTGTAAGGCAAGGTCTGCCCGATGCGGATTTCACCTTTGGTATCCGCATGTGCCTGCGCGATTCCGCACGCGGCAAGCGTCAGCATGGCCGTCGCAAGACGTGATAAGGCCTTCATGGTGTCTCCTCCCTGATTTGTTTGTTTTCTTGTGGTGGGCCGCGCTTATACGCGCGTGCCCCATTTTCCGTCAGGCGCTTGCGCGCATCAGGAAATCTCCTCGCGCTTCGGCGAATTCAGTCTTCAGCCGCTCGACCAGTTCCGCGACCGGCGGAATATCGGAAATCTGGCCGATGCCCTGTCCCGAGCCCCAGATGTCACGCCAGGCCTTGACCTTCATGTTCCCGCCGGAGCCGAAGTTCATCTTGGTCTTGTCGGCAACCGGCAGATTGTCTGGATCGAGGCCGGCAGCAGCGATCGAAGGGCCGAGGTAGTTGCCGTGAACGCCGGTGAACAGGTTGGTGTAGACCGTGTCGTGCGCGGCGTAGTCGGTCAGCGCCTTCTTGTAGGCGGGATCGGCGTTGGCCTCGACGGTCGCGATGAAGCGCGTGCCCATGTAGGCCATGTCCGCGCCGAGCGCGAGCGCCGACGCGATACCCCAGCCGTCGGAGATCGCGCCGGAGAGCAGGATGGTGCCCTTGAACCACTGCTTCACTTCCCGCACCAGCGCGAAGGGTGACAGCGTTCCGGCATGCCCGCCCGCGCCTGCGCAGACTAGGATGAGGCCATCGACGCCCTGCTCCGCGGCTTTGCGCGCGTGCTTGACATTGATGACATCGTGAAACACCACGCCGCCATAGGAATGCGCGGCATCGACGATTTCGGACGGCGGACGCAGCGACGTGATGATGACCGGAACCTTGTGCTTCACACAGGTTTCCATGTCCTTCATCAGACGGTCGTTGGAGGCGTGGCAGATCTGGTTGACCGCGTATGGTGCGACCTTCTTTTGCGGGTTCAGCGCCTGATATTCGCCGAGTTCGTCCTCGATCTGGGTCAGCCATTCGCCGAGCTTCTCGACCGGCCGCGCATTCAGCGCCGGGAACGAGCCGACGATGCCGGCCTTGCACTGCGCGATCACCAGCTCAGGACCCGACACGATAAAGAGCGGCGAGCCGAGAACCGGCAGTTCAAGCGTACCATTGAGCGAGGCGGGAAGCGGCATCGGATTTGTCCTGTTTGAATGTGAGCAACGATAACATCTTGACCGGCGCCCCCAATGTCCAATATTGAACAGTCGCAGCTTCAGGATTGAACAGATGGACTGGGATCTTTGCCGGACCTTCATCGCCGTTGCCGAATCCGGCAGCTATCTCGGCGCGGCCCGGCGGCTGCGCTCGAGCCATCCCACGGTCGGCCGCGAGATCGCGGCCCTCGAAGCGCAGCTCGGGACCAAACTGTTCGTCCGCTCCAATGACGGGCTGACGCTGACAGCGCAGGGCCGCCGCTTCCGTGAGCACACCGCGGCGATGGAAGCCGCTGCACTGCGGGCGGAAGCAGCGGTCTCGGCCACCGGCGCAAAAGCACGCGGCCTCGTCAAGTTCTCGATCGGCCCGACGCTGGCGGCCTACTGGCTGATGCCGCACATGGCGTCCTTCATCGAGACCCACCCCGACGTTCAGATCGAATTCGTCACCCACCCGTTCCCCGTCAGCGTCCGCAAGCGCGAGGCCGATATCGTGCTGCGCATTTATCAGAGCGGCGACGAGAACCTGGTCGGCCGCAAGATCGCGCGGCTGGGCGTCGGCTTCTATGCCTCGCGCGACTACGCCGCGCGCCATTCCCTGCCCCAGCATCGCGACGACTGGAAGCGTCACAATATCGTCGGCTTCGCGGACCGTGCCTCAAACGCCGAACTCGGACGCTGGAGCGATCATGTCGCGCGGGAAGCGACCGTGGTGATGCGCTGCTCATCGCAGGCCGACATGCTGGCGGCGGTCCGCGCCGGCGTCGGGATTTGTGCGATGTCCTGCATCGTCGCCGATGCCCACGATGACCTGATCCGCGTCGCGCCGGACAAGCTCGCCGGGATTTCCGACATCTGGCTGCTGGCGCATCCGGACCTGATCGATCTGCCGGCTGTTCGTGCAGTGATTGATTTCGTCACCCAGCGTTCGCGGGCGGATCGTGTGCGGCTCAGCGGCGCGGCAAAGGCATGAGGCGGCCTGGGCATGAAATCCTGCCCAGCTTACACCTCGCGCCTGATCTCGAGCTCCGACCAGATCCGGTTGAAGTACTCGTTGTAGAGCGGGTTGGTGCGAATGGTCACCGGGTCGCGCTCGGCGGCAGACAATTCGATGGTATGCAGGCTGCGCACCGTCGCGGGCCGGTTGGTCATCACAACGATGCGGTCGGCCATGGTGATCGCTTCCCCAATGTCATGCGTCACCAGAATCACGCTCTTGCCGCGCTCGCGGATAATCCGCTGTACCTCGCCTTGCAGCAGCAGCCGGGTCTGAAAATCCAGCGCTGAAAACGGCTCGTCCAGCAGGATCACGTCGGGATCGAACGCCAGCGTTCGCATGAAAGCCACGCGCTGGCGCATGCCACCGGACAACGTCGCGGGCTTGGCTTTCTCGAAACCGCCGAGGCCATAGGATGTGATCAGCCGATGCGCGATTTCCTCGGCCTCGGCGCGCGCCACACCGCGCACTTCCAGACCCAGCGTCACATTGTCCAGCACGCTGCGCCAGGGCAGCAGCATGTCCTTTTGCAGCATGTAGCCGACGTGGCCCTTGGCGCCCGCAACCTGCACGCCGTTGACCGACACGCTGCCCATGGTCGGCGAAATCAGCCCCGCGATAATATTGAACAGGGTGGTCTTGCCGCAGCCCGACGGTCCGACGATGGCGAGCACCTCGCGCTTGCGCAGACCGAAGGAGATGTTGCCCAGCGCGCGAACCGGATTCGCGCTCTCGGCGTTGAAGACCATGCCCACCTCATGGGCGGTCAGGACGTCTCCGGTGGCAGCGGCTGCATCAGCCATCAGGCGATCTCCGGATAGGTCAATTCTGGCGCCTGCCATTTGCGCCCGGCAATTACCGCGTCGAGATACGACAGCACGACGGCGTTGAATTGATCCGGCAGCACCACCGAGACGGCGTGGCCGCCGGTCTCGAAATAGAAGGTGTCGGCCTTGGGCATCAACTTCGCCATCCGCTCCGAATAAAACAGCGGGGTCAGATGATCGTCCTTGGAACAGGTGATCAGGCAGGGGCACGTGATCTTCCGCAGTTCCTCGCCCGGCGAATACGAACAGATCGCCTCGATGCGGCTCAGCATGATGTCCGTCGGCGCCAGCGCCGCAGCCGCCGCGGGCTCCTCCGCTTCAAGGCGCGCGATGTTTGCACTGACCCACCACGGCGGATTGAGAAACAGCGGCGTGGTCTTGACGTAATGCAGCGGACCGCTTGTCTGCAAAACGCGCTTGCGGACCTCGAAGCACCGCCTGAAGTAAGCGTCGGAGGTTGCCCATCCCGCATACAGAACCGCGCTCTTGATACGCGACGGAAAGCGCAGCGCCATGTCGTGCGCCATCGCCGCGCCGGTCGAATGGCCGACGATATGCGCGGCTTCGATTTTCAGTTCGTCCATCAGCGCGACCATGTCGTCGGTCATTTGCGGGACTGAATAAGTGATGCGGTCCTGACGCGAGCCGCCGGTCCCGCGATGATCGTGCAGCACGACCTGATGTTTCGCGGCGATGGCCTCGATGTTCGGCTTGAAATAGCTTCCTGCGCCGCCGATGCCGGCGACCAGCAGGACGGGCTCGCCCTTGCCGATCACCTCGTAAGCGATCTCGGTTCCGTTCACCTGAGCTACCGGCATCAAACTCTCCGTTGTTCTTGCACGTGTCTTGTCGTTGGGAGCGGCATCAGTAGCTGAGCCACCGTTCGAGCAGCGTGACGCTGTAGTCGAGCACCAGCGCCAGCAGCATCAGCGCGAACAGGCCCACCCAGACCGCGTTGAGGTCGTAGAGCGTCCCGGCGTAATAGACGAGATAACCGAGCCCCTGCTTGGCGGCGATGTATTCGCCGACCACCGCGCCGATCAGGGCGAATCCGACATTCAGCCGCAGGCCCGAGATGATCCAGGGCATGGTGGCCGGCGCCACGATCTTCCGAAAGGTCTGCCACCGGGTCGCACCGAGCGACCGCATCAGGCGGATCAGATCCTGATCGACCTCCTGCGCACCGCTATAGGCGGTCATCAGCGACACGATGAATGTGATAATCGCGGCGATGGCGATCTTGGATTCAATCCCGATGCCGAACCAGACGATGATCAGCGGCGCCAGCGCGATCTTGGGCAGGCCGTTGGCTGCCACGATGAACGGCCGCAGCATGAGTGCCAACCGCGGAGTCAGCCACAGTCCGAGACCCGCGACACTGCCGAAAAAGCAACCGATCACGAATCCAATCAGGGATTCGAGACCGGTGACGAGGGTGGACTGCACCAGCGTTCCGTCCGCCAGAAGCGTGACGAACTTCTTCGCGATGCCGCTCGGCTGGCCATAGAGATAGACCGGCAGCCATTCGGCCCGGATGGCGATCTCCCACAAACCAAGGAAGCCGACCGTCAGCGCGATCTGTCCGAGCAGGATCAGCAGCCACGGCGAAATGAGAAGGCCGCGCTGTTGTGCCTGTTCCGCCATGCTCAGCGGGCCTTGGGCAGATGCGCGATGGACGCGATTTCCACGAGGAATTCGGGTTTGACGAGATCCGCGCGAATGCAGTAGCGCGCCGGGAATTCGCTCGGAAAGAACTCCTTATAGACCGCGTTCATGGCGGCGTAATCGCCGAGGTCCTTGAGGAAGATCGAATTCATGGTGACGTCGGCCATCGTGCCGCCGGCGGCCTCGACGATGCTCTTGATCGACTCCAGAACCGCACGGGTCTGCGCCGTTGCGTCGCCGACACCCACGGTCTTGCCGCTGCCATCCATGGCCAGCACGCCGGAGACATAGAGGATGTTGTCCGCAACCACACCCGGCGAATAAGGCGCCATCGGCGGCGGCGAGCCGGCGGGAATAACTGGCTTACGGGGCATATCGGGCTCCTTGGGTTCCTGGCGAATCGTTATGATTGATGGGACAGAAAACGTCAGCGGTTGGTCAAGCTTCGCAGCTCGCTGACCGTGGTGGTCCAGCCGAAAAAAGTTTCGACGTTGTAGACCGTGGCCTCCTGCAGGGAGACCGGACCGGCCTGGAGCGTTGCGTCCTTCACCATGACCGGGAAGTACTCCAGGAAGTACGCATCGCGGATGGTGGATTCCACGCAGACGTTTGTGGCGACGCCCACCACCACCAGATTGCGAATCCGCCGCGCCCGCAGCATGCCGTCGAGCTGGGTGCCGGAGAAACCGCTGTAACGCGGCTTCGGCAGAACGATCTCGCCGGGCAGCGGCTTGATCTTTTCAACCAGCTCGTAGTCCCAGGTCCCGCGCGTGATGAGCTTGCCGTCGAGTTCCGGCCGCGCACGCATCGTTTTCAGCGCGTTCGACTTCCACCAGTTCGGAGAGTCCGGTGTACCGGCCTCCTGTTTTTCCGCATCCCAGCCGTTCTGGAAAAAGACAATCGTAAAGCCGAGCTTGCGCGAGATTTCGATGGTCTCCGCCACGGCAGCGATCACCGGCTTGGCGCCTGTCACATCGAACCCGGCAAGGTCGAGATAGCCGCCTGGCGACGCGTAGGCGTTCTGCATGTCGACAACGATGAGCGCGGTCTCATCAGGCGAGAGAGGGAATTCGTCCGGCTTGGCGCCCAGCACAAGGCTGTTGTCGTGACGCGGCAACGTCTGAGGCAGAGTCATGGTTATGTTCGCTTTTGAGGTCAGCTTTTCAGGCCAAAGTCGGACGCCGCCTTGGTGGCGAACGTCGTATCGACCATGTCTTCGTAGGGAAGTGTCTTCTTGAGCGTGCCCGCGCCGCTTTCGTGCTTCATGATCGCATCCCAGTCTTCCCTGGTGATGACCGGGTTGCGTGGCACCACGTTTTTGGTGGTCATGAAGTTCTTCGCGCCGAGCTTCACGACTTCCGGCGCAACGGTCGGAAATTCCTGCCGGCTGACCTCCTCGAAAGCGTTCGGGTCGGAGTGCAGCAGCTTCATCGCCTCCGCGAGCGCATTGGAGAACTTCTGAACCGTTTCGCCGTTGCTCTTGAGATACGGCTCGGTGACGAAGACGGACGAGAAGGCGATCGGCCCGAGAATGTCAGCGAATGAGTAGACCACCTCCAGCCCGAACTGGGTGACGCCGATGCTGGCGTCCCAGTCGAATGCGATCGCCAGATCGGCGCGGCCGTCCTTGACGGCGGCGGCCTGTGCACCGGGCGGCAGTTCGAGGAAATTCACGCCTGCTTCCTTCGGATCGAACCCGCCGACGCTGCGCATCAGATAAGTCGGTGTGGAGATTGTGTTGGACGGGAAGCGCAGGGTCGCAATGGTCTTGCCCTTCAGATCAGCCAGCGAATTGATCTTGAGGCCGGGCTTCGCGATCGCGAAGAGTGAAATACCGCCCGCGACCTTGGCGATGCATTTCATCTTGCCGCCTTCGAGGGTCGAGTTGACCGACATGCCGGTGCCGGTCAGCGCGAACTGCGCCCGGTTGGCGAGCAGCACGGAAACAGGCACCGCAATACCGCCCGCGGTGGAAAGCTCAACGTCCAGGCCCTGTTTTGCGAACATCTCTTTGCGCATCGCGACATAGAGCGGGGTATAGAGGGCGATATGGATGGCCTCGGACACAACCACCTTGGTCCGGCCCTGCGCGATGCCCGGCATCGGAAATGCCGCAGCCATGCCGAGCGCACCGGTTCCTATCAGCAAGCTCCGGCGGGTCGGCGTCGCAAGCGATGTCGCTTCAGGTTTAGGCGAAGTCATGTTCCATGGTCTCCTTGTGGGATGGCCGCGCCGGCAACCGCGACGGGAAGATGAAGCCTCTCCGGAGATGGATTTTCCAGTTCATCGCGACAGAACCGTATCTTCTGCTCCGAAAGCTCGCTTATGCAGGCTAGGGAGCATTTATCGTTGTTAAAAGTCGAGAATCTGTCATGCGATCCTGCAAAAAAGGCAACACCCCTATTTCCGGGTTTTCGCCTTTGACGCCCTGATCGTCGTGGTCAGAAGCTTGAGAAATTCCTGCGCCGCGCGAGAGAGCGGCCTGTCCCGGTGCACGCTGATGCTGGATCGCGCGGATGCGAGTTCAGTGTCCGCCACAGGGATCGCGCGAAGCTGGCCTGATCCGAGTTGCGTAATCACCGCCATCGCCGGCTTGAAAGCAATGAACTGGCCGGTCACGGCCATCGTATTGGTCAGTTCCAGCGAATTCGTCGTGACCAGCACCCGTGGATTCAGCTTGTGTTTTGCGACGGTCCGCTCAAACGACTGCCGGATACCGAAGCTATGATCGGGGAGCGCCAGAGGCTCCTTGCAGATTTCGTCCAGACTGAGGCTCTTGCGATTTGCATACTTGTGATCACGCGCGACCAGACAGGAAACCGGTTCCGGAAACTCCGCGATGGTTTCGATCTCGGCGCGCGGTGACGCATTGAAGGTGATGCCGATGTCGGCCTCGTCTTCCAGCAAGGCCTCGGTGATCCGATCGGTCGATGCGGTTTGAACCTTGAACGCAACAGCCGGATAACGGCGCTGGAAGTCGGCGAGGATATTGGGCAGCAAGCCGGTGACGAAACCTTCGATCACCCAGAGGCTGACGTCGCCACGGCGCAGGCCGCGAAGATCATCGATCCCAGCACGTGCCCGGTCGAGGTCGCGGAAGATGCGATGACTTTGCCGGGCCAGAACTTCGCCGGCCGCGGTGAGCCGCACACCGCTTTTGGAACGTTCGAAAAGCACCGCATCGAGCTCATGCTCGAGCTGCGCGATCTGCCTGCTGACCGCTGACGGCGCGACATGAAGCCGGTCCGCTGCCTTGCGGATCGAACCAAGCTTTGCAACTGCGTTGAAGTATTTCAGCGTCAGAAAACGCATCGCGCCCCCGCAAGACGCGGCCGGAAAGCGCTCATGTAGCTGCGGCCGCCAAACATTTTATATTTGAATCCCCTCATTGCCTGCGGGCTTCAATCCAGCGCAAAGTGCAGCCGTAACTGAAGCTTTTCAACAAGAACGTAATTGTCACGGGAGATCAACATGGGTTTCGAGGGACTTGAGCTTCGCTCTTTGATCAAGAAGAGCGGTGAACTCGAACTGTCGCTGGTCAAGGTCAAGATTCCGGAGCCGGCGGCCGACGAAGTCATCGTCCGGGTCGAAGGCTCGCCGATCAACCCTTCCGACCTTGGCCTCCTTGTCGGTACCGCGGACATGACGACGGCCAAATCATCCGGTGCCGGCGATAGTGTCGTCGTGACTGCATCCGTCCCCGAACCGCTGATGAAAGCCATGGCGGGGCGGCTCGATGAATCGATGCCCGTCGGCAACGAAGGCGCCGGTGTCGTCGTCGCGGCTGGAAGCTCCAGCAGGGCGCAGGCGATGATGGGCAAGATGGTCGCAATGATCGGCGGCGCGATGTATGCGCAATACCGCTGCATCAAGGCCGCCGACTGCATGGTGCTTCCCGACGGAACGACAGCAGCAGAAGGCGCGTCGAGTTTCGTCAATCCGCTGACGGCGCTCGGCATGACCGAGACCATGCGGCGGGAAGGACACAAGGCGCTCGTGCATACCGCTGCGGCGTCAAATCTCGGCCAGATGCTCAACAAGATTTGCCTCGCGGACGGTATCGGCCTTGTCAACATCGTGCGCAGCGCCGAACAGGAAGAGATTCTCCGCAAGCTCGGCGCGACTCACGTTTGCAATTCCACCGCCGCGACTTTCATGGACGATCTGACCCAGGCGCTGGTGGAAACCGGCGCGACGCTCGCATTCGATGCGATCGGCGGCGGCAAGCTGGCGGGCCAGATCCTGAGCTGCATGGAAGTTGCCGCCAACAAGACCGCGAAAGTGTACAGCCGCTACGGATCGACCGTGCACAAGCAGGTCTATATTTACGGCGGCCTCGACATGCGCCCGACCGAGATCAACCGGAATTTCGGAATGACCTGGGGCATCGGCGGCTGGCTGCTGTTTCCGTTCCTGCAAAAAATCGGACCAGCCGAAGCGCAGAAGCTGCGCGAACGCGTTGCCGCCGAACTCAAGACCACATTTGCCAGTCACTACACGCAAGTCGTGTCGCTTCAGGAAGCGCTGCAGCTCTCGAATATTGCAGCTTATGCGAAGCGGGCGACGGGCGAGAAGTTTCTCATCAATCCGAACAAGGCCTGATCGCTCCGGCCTCCAGGCAGCGGATGCGTTCGATACCTTTCGACGTCCAACAAAAAAGGCCCCGGGAAACCGGGGCCTTAAGTTGTCTGGAGAAATTATTGGTATCTCTTAGTACTTCGCGACGACCGGGCCACCCCAGTTGAAGCGGTAGTTCAGACCAACCTTCACAGTGTGAATGTCGTCCGTGTAGGAGAGGGCGCGAGCACCAGCGTTGGTGTAGGCAACGTTGGTGGTGTCGAAGTTGTAGTACTGGTACTCAACCTTCGCCGACCAGGCCGGAGCGAACATGTATTCGAGACCGCCGCCGACGGTGTAGCCGGTGGATTTGCGATCGGTCACAGCCGGCAGGAAGCCAGCGGTCGCGGCGAGGCCGTTGTCGTCACGGAATGCGACACCGCCCTTGGCGTAGATCAGGCCCGGACCCCAGGTGTAGCCGAGGCGGCCGGTGACCGAAGCGAGCCAGTCGGAACGGTCACGGAACGAGTTCACGCCGCTGGTGAAAGTACGGTCGCTGTTCGAGAGGCCGGAAATCTGGCCTTCGATACCAACCAGCCAGTTCGGAGCGAACTGGTAGTCAGCGCCGATCTGACCGCCGCCGAGGAAGGCTGCGTCGCGGTTGCTGCCGACGAGGGTCGGGTCGGTGGTGGTGAAGCCGTTGTCGCCGCCGAAAGCAGCGCCGATGTGCACACCAGCGTAGAAGCCGGTCCAGTTGTAGATCGGCGCAGGCGCGTAAACAGGCGCCTTGGTGTAGGTGCGCGGACCCATGTCAGCGGCGAATGAAGCAGTTGAAGCAAGCAAAGCAGCCGAAAAAGCTGCCAGTGCGAAACGATGACCCATCTCTCTTCTCCCCATGTTGAGTTGGGCGAACCCTATTGGCCCCCCAGTTAATGAGAAATGTACAGAGGGCCGGATCGGTTCCGGCACAGGGAGCCCGCCGTTGCTTTGTCTTTCGACGTGACAAAAAAGACACGGCGGGGGCCGATTCCGAAAGGAAAGGTTAAGCATAACGGGGAGCACGGCGCGTCCTGGGGAGTTTCCGGGACGATCATCCAGCCCGCAACCCAGCCGCCTTCAGCATCCCCGGCAGATGCTCTTCAGCCGGCGAGACAGCATTTCGTCCTCCGCCTTCATTTCCTGTAACGAATCCACCGGCTTTGGTTTCGCCTCAGCTTCCGCCCTTTTGGCGGCGAGCGCCCTGGCCTGACGGTCGTAGCAGGCTTCCCGGTCCGGCTTCGAATCGATGAAGCGGCATTGCTCCACCTTTGCGAAGCCCGGGGAAATTCCGGCCAGCACAAACACAGTGATTGAGATCTGGAAAAGTTTCATCGGGTGCTCGCCATGGCCGATACCGAATTCTTTATGACGCAATAGACGGTGCGAAGTCCACGTTTGTCCGACAATAGACGTCCGCAGAACGTCAGAACAGCATTCAGGCTGTGGGCCAATTCCGCGGATCACCGGACAGGACGATATTGCGGATTGTTCAGACGCGGGCGATAACTTGCGGACTATAAGCCGTGACAGCACGCACCGCATCCGGGGGCATCACATGACGCTCAGTTCGATGACACGCGAGGCTTCAACGCAACCCGATTTTCCAGGATTTGAAGCGGGCGCCCCCTGGTGGGGCGGTTACCTTCAGACCATCGCCGGCGCACTCCCCACGGTAAGTCCGCGTGACCTCGACCGGTATCCAAGCGAGCAACTGTTCGCACCCGTTCTGGACGGCACCGGGGACACCCTGGTTGCAATGCTCCATCGTCCGGAGCGCCCGACCATCGACCGATGCGTCGTCCTGCTGATTCATGGCGTGAGCGGCAGCGAAGACAGCAGCTACATTCTACGCTCGGCGGCTTACTTCCTGAATCTCGGCTATCCCGTCCTGCGCGCCAACCTGCGGGGCGCCGGTCCGTCGCGTCCGCTCTGCAAGCTTCAGTACAATGCCGGCACGACCGACGATCTCGTCCATCTGGTCTCGATGGTGCCGGCCGATCTGCGATCCAACGGAATCGCAGCGATGGGCTTTTCCCTCGGCGCGAATGTGCTGCTGAAATTTCTGGGCGAGCGCGGCTCATCAGCGCCTCTCAGAGCAGCCATTGCCGTCTCTTCCCCTCTCGATCTGGCGGCCGTGTCGCGCCGGTTCATGCGGTGGGACAACGCGCTGTTTCAGTTCGCGATCCTTTCCCAATTGAGAACGGAAAGCGTCAAGCCCGCCGCGGAGCTTTCAAAGCAGGAGCGCAATGCGGCTCTCGCGGCGCGCACCATCTGGGACTTCGATCAGACTTTCACCGCACCCCGTAACGGCTTTAGCGGTGCGGAGGACTATTACACACGCTCATCGTGCGCTTCATTTCTGGAGCACATCGCTGTCCCTACGCTCGTGATCTACGCGGCTAACGATCCGATCGTCCCAAGCGAGGCCTATCTTCAATACAAGTGGGACAGGAATCCAAAACTGGTTCGGCTGCTATCGCAATCCGGGGGTCATTGCGGATTTCGGGGGGCCGATTCTCATGCGCGCTGGAATGATGTTTGCGCCGCCCGGTTCTTGAAAGGCATCGAGCAAACTTGAGCGGGGCGTGTCGCACGCCTGGCCGCAGACGACCTCGGTGTTCATCCGACGAGGCTGCGTGAGGGGGTGAAGAAGCCCGCCGACGATCCGCAACATAAAGTTTCCGAGTCACATTCGGTGATAATGCGATTTCGTCCCGTCCGCTTGGCCTTGAGCAAGGCTGTATCCGCTCTGTGGAGCAGGCCGAGAATGTCCTCGCCCGTCGCCGCCGCTTCGGCAGCACCGATGCTGACGGTGACCGACAAATTTGCCGTGGTGATCTCAAGGCTTTCCACCATACCACGCAGTCGTTCGGCGACTTCGACGCATCCGGCCAGGTCGGTGCTGGGCAGGAATATGCCGAACTCTTCTCCACCTAGGCGACCGACGATGTCGGTGGCGCGTAACCCGGCTTTAAAGGTATCCACCAAGGCCTTGAGCACCTGATCGCCGACGTCGTGGCCGTACTGATCGTTGATCGCCTTGAAGTGGTCGGCATCGATCATGAGACAACTGCTCGGCGTCTTGCCCCGGCGACCCAGCAGTAGCTCGCGCTCGCACATGTTAAGGAATGTCTTGCGCCTTAGTGCGCCTGTCAGGCCATCGATCGAGGCCAGGAGCCGTAGTTCCAATTGCTCGTTGACGAGAGCGGCCAGGTCTTTCAACAGCCCCAGTTCCTGAGGGCTAATGTCCCGCGGCGACGTGTCGATGGCGCAGACCGCGCCGAGCGGCACCCCGTCTGAGGAAACCACCGGATAGCCGGCATAAAATCTGATATGGGGATCGCCCAGGACCAGCGGATTGCCGTTGAAACGTAAATCCTGCGTCGTATCGGTCACGACCATGGCGCCGTTTGCCAAGATCGTGTGGGCACAAAAGGAAGAGCTTCGGGGAGTCTCTGTGGCTGCCAGCCCTATTCGCGACTTGAACCACTGCCTGTGGTCATCGACCAGTGACACCGCAGCCATCGGAACCCGCAGGGCCGCCGCGACGATCCGGGTGATTCGGTCAAAGGTTTCCTCTGGTGCGGTATCGAGAATATCGTATCGGCGGAGGGCCTGCAGACGCAGGTCCTCATTCGTATCGCTGGACAAGTGCACCTCCCCTGAATCTGACGGGACGGTAATCTGCACAGCTTAACGAATGATAGTTCCTCCAAGCAGTTCTGGTCGTCCTGACGGAAGTGGCGACGCCAAACCGTTATAGGAAATGTCCGAAATTCATTTGCCGAACGCCAAAAGCCGCCAGTCCGCGCTGCCTGGCATGTTCGGCGATGCTACGAAACATGGTATCGAGAGAGTTATCCTCATCGGTCTCATTGCCAATACCTGCATCGAATCCACCGGCCGGTACGTAATGGAGCTGGTTATCACGTCACGTTGGTGACTGACGGCTCCATTCTGCTGAAGAACGTAAGGCGCGTGTTGGCCGGGAGTATAGCCGCGAACTCCCGGTCAAAGTGTTTGCTGACAATGCCGTTTGATTGAACACGGGTTTCGCCAGGGTGGCCCGGTTGGTTATGGTCTCAGGCGAATGCTCGTTGACGAGAGCAAAGCGCCAAAAGGCGAACTCTCGGAGCTGGCGGAGAGAGCGGGATTCGAACCCGCGATACGGTTTCCCGTATACACACTTTCCAGGCGTGCGCCTTCAACCACTCGGCCACCTCTCCACGCGCCTGTCATGAAGGGGCCCGCGCCGTTTTGCAAGAGAGCGCGGGCGCTCACCGGAAATATTCCGTAAATATTTGAAGTTCTGAGGCTAATTGACCATAGGCCGGGGCTGAAAACGCGTCGATTCGCGGATACAGCCATCTCCCATAGGCGGCGCGCCGGCGACCCGCAACGGACGAACGACCGACGGCAATATGCTCGGCCCCGCCCCCACATGCGCGTTTTCGAGCGCCTCGATGAAGTCGGAGAACCAGCGATGGATGGTGCCGGCACGCAGCTTGGTCATCATCGCCTCCCACCGCATCCGGCGCTCGGATGCCGGCATCGACAACGCCACGGCAATGGTCCGCGCCATGCCGTCGATGTCGTGCGGATTGACCAGCAGCGCGGTGTCGAGTTCATTCGCGGCGCCGGCGAATTTTGACAGAACGAGCACGCCGGGGTCGATCGGATTCTGGGCCGCGACATATTCCTTGGCGACGAGATTCATGCCGTCGTGCAGCGGCGTCACCACGCCGACCTGTGCGGCGCGATAGAACCCCGCAAGCACGGTCTGGCTGAAACCCTTGTTGAGATAGCGGATCGGCGTCCAGTCCACCTCGCCATGGCGCCCGTTGACGTCCGTCACCTGCTTCGACAGCTCGTCCTGCAAATTGCTGTAAGCCTGGATGCCGCCGCGCGACGGGGTCGCGATCTGCAGCAATGAGACCGACCGCTTCAGCGAGGGCTGGATTTCAAACAGGCGATCGAACGCGCTGATGCGATTGACCAAGCCCTTGGAGTAATCGACGCGGTCAACACCGATCGCGAGCCGTTCGCCGTGAAGGCTCTTGCGCAGCCGCGACACGTCCGGATGCGACGCCGCGCGCTGGGCTTGCGCTGCGAAACCGTCAACATCGATGCCGATCGGAAATACCGCGAGGCGTGAGGTCCCGAACCGCGACGTGACGATGCCGTCCTCGACGTCGAGGCCGATCTCCGCGCGCAGATAGGCGGTGAAATTTTCGCAATCGTCCTCGGTCTGAAAGCCGATCAGATCATAGGCGAGCATGGCCTCGACCAGATCGCGGTGATGCGGAACGCCGGCAAAGACGCGGCGCGCCGGCCACGGCGTATGGAGAAAAAAGCCCAGCGGACTGCGGACGCCAAGCTCGCGCATCTCCGCGCCCAGCGTGAGGAAATGATAGTCCTGAATCCAGAACGCGGCCGTCGGCTTGTTGAAGCGCATCAGCGCGCGCGCCATGAAGGCGTTCACTTCTCGATAGGACTGATAGTCATCCTGCGAGACACGGATCAGATCGTTGCGGGAATGAAGTGCGGGCCATAACGCGGAATTCGCGAAACCTTCGTAATATCCGCCGTAATGCGCAGCAGGAAGATCGAGCAGCGCCAGCGCGCCTGCGCCAAGCGATTCGATTTCAGCGAAAGAATCCTTGGATAGATTATCACGAACGCGGCCGGACGAACCGACCCAGATTGCACCTGATTTTTCCACCACAGGCAGCAACGCTGCTGCCAGTCCACCGGTCATTGGCTCATTTGCTTTTGCGCGTGCGACCCGATTGGAGACGACGACGAGATCCACAGGGTGCCCTCCCTAGTTCTGCAAACGCAAAAACAACGCTTGTTCATCAATATGGTTCCTCGCCATCCTTCAGACCGATTGACGTCGAATTTGTTGGCAAGAAATGGAACCGAGTTCCATTGCGTGAAGCGTGGCCGATTAAAAACGATTTGCCTAGTCTTGACACATTCGGAATCGCGCGACGCGTATCCATGCAAAATACCGTCGCGTATTTCATATTTCCTCGCGATGAAAAAGAATCTGATTCAGCTTTCCAATAGCAGCAACACTAACTGCGCCAGTAGCGATCTTCCCAGTTCCGCGACAGTTTCATGCCGGTGAGAATCAATCCCGCCATCGAATAGGTCTGCGGGAAATTTCCAAACAGCGCGCCGGTTTTCGGATCGATATCTTCTGACAACAACCCGTAGCGATTGCGATGCGACAGCGCATCAGCAAATGCCTCGCGCGCCTCCTCGCGTCGTCCCTGCTGCCACCATGCATCGATCAGCCAGAACCGGCAGATCAGAAACGCCGTCGCCGGCAATCCGAAATCGTCTTCTGCCGCGTAGCGCATCATGTGCTTCTCGCGCAGAAGCTCACGCTCCATCGCCGCGACCGTCTTGATGAAACGCGGATCGTCGACCTCACACACACCGAGATCCGGCAGGAGCAAGACGCTGGCGTCGAGATCGTCCGATCCGAAGGCTGCGGTGAACGCTTCCCGTTTCGGATTCCACGCCTTGTCGAGCAGCTCCTTGTGAATCGGATCGGCAACCGAATTCCAGTACGCCGCGCGATCATGCAGACCGAGACGTGTGGCGATGGAGGCGAGGCGGTTGACGCCCGCCCAGCACATCGCCGCCGAATGGGTATGAACGCGCTGGCGGCCGCGGTATTCCCAGATGCCGGCGTCCGGCTGCAGCGCGACGCTTGCGGCCTTCTCTCCGAGATCCTCGAGCAGACGAAACAGCTTCTCGCCACCCGGCGTCGGCAGACGGCGGTCGAAGAACAGCGGCAAGGCGGCGAGGATCACGCTGCCATAGGTGTCATGCTGGCTCTGTTCGACGGCTGCGTTGCCGATGCGCACCGGACCGTCACCGCGGTACCCTTTGAGATCGGTCGCGATCCATTCGTCGAGCGGCAGGTTCGGCACCACGCTGTAAACCGGCTTCAGCGGCCCGTCCGCGTTGGCCGCGATCGACAACGTGAAGCCGATGAAGTCCTCCATCGTCTGGGTCGCGCCGACGCGGTTGAGCGCCTTCACCACGAAATAGGCGTCGCGCAGCCAGCAGAACCGGTAGTCCCAGGTGCGACCCGAACCCGGCGCTTCCGGGATCGATGTGGTGTGCGCAGCGATGATTCCGCCAGTCTCCTCGAAGTTCGACAGCTTCAGCGTGATCGCAGCGCGAATGATCGCTTCCTGATAGTCGTAGGAAATATAGAGGCGCCGCACCCAGTGCAGCCAGTAAGCCCTCGTCTGCTCGGCGAAGGAGGTCGCGGTCGCCGCAAGATCACCGGGATACGGCTCGTCGTGGCCGAACACCATATGCACCGGCCGCGTCAGCACGAACGGCGTTTCATGCTCAATCATCGCGATCGGCGCATCGGTGGTGACGCGAACCGTGGATTCTTCCTCGACATAGCGGATGTGATTGCTGCCGAGCGAGCTTCGCTTCAGCGGTTTGCCGTAGGAATGCGTGGGACGGACACGGATGGTGATGCGCGGCAATCCGGCAATCGGCTCGATGATCCGGAACAACTGCGGCGGCCGGAACATGCGGCCGTACTGCCGGAAGCGCGGCGCGAAATCCGTGATCCGGACCGCGTTGCCTTTGGCATCTGTCAGAATGGTCTCAACCAGGGCGGTGTTGCGGACGTAGTCGGACTTGTATTCCACCATGCCGTCCAGCACGACGTCGCTGAAACCTTTCTCCTCGTCGCCTGCAACCAGGCGCGAGAACACCGGATCGGCATCGAAGCGCGGGAAACACCACCACACCAGCCGCGATGTCGGATCGACCAGCGCGGCGGTCTTGCAGTTGCCGATCACCGCCAGATCGAGGCCATGGTCGATCTTCGCGCCTGCTTCAATCTGGGACTTCGTCATTGCCTTGGGAATATTCATTGCGCCGCCATCGCCTCGTCATCAAGCAAGTGTGTCAACCATGCGCGGACGTCCTTCGGAGCCCTGAACTGCCCGTCGACCCCGTGAGCGCGGCGGCCCACCGAGAATGATACGCCGCGGAACGCCGGCATGATGGCGAACACGGATTCGTCGGTGACATCATCACCAATGAAGATGGGATTGCGGCCGGAGAACGGCGCATGACTCATCAGTTCGCGGACACCGGTCGCCTTGGTGAAACCCGCGGGCTTGATCTCGCACACGAACTTTCCCGGCAACACCTCGATCGGCGCCTGCGGAAGATCGGCCCGGATTGCGGATACGGCTTCGTAGATCGTTCGCTCGAACTGCGGCGCCAGCCGGTAATGCAATGCGATCGAGTAACCCTTGTCCTCGTAAAGAATACCGGGACTGAGATGCGAGATCGCGATGAACCGTTTTTTCAGATCGTTGTCCATCGGCGGCGCATGCGACGCCACCGCCTCGTTCTCGATCGACAGCCGCATTTCGGCGCCATGACCGCCGACTGCGGGAAACTGCAGCGGCGCGAAGATGACATCGATATCGGTCAGCGAGCGGCCGCTGACCAGCGCCAGCGCACCATCCAGCCGATCATGCAGCGCCTGAAGCGTGCTTGCCAGATTTGGCGGCACCACGACATCACGCGGCGTCGGCGCCAGCTCCAGCAAGGTGCCGTCGATGTCGAGTAACAGGGCCGTCTGGTCGAGGTCCGGCACAATTCCCGCCGGAGCAGACAACATGTCGCCCGCGCCCGTTGCCGGGATTTTTTCAATCACGCGATGATCCATCAGTTGTTCTGCGCAGCAAGCGGCCGCGCAACCTCCTCAAGTGATTTGCGCTCGGCATCGATGCAGTAGCGCCACGCGATGAGCGCAGCGGCAACCATCAGAACCGATCCGAGCAGGTAACCGGCGAACACGCTGCCGCGCGAGCCGGTATCGATCAGAACTCCAAACAGCGCCGGCCCCGCGACGCCTCCGATGCCGGTGCCGATCGCATAGAACAGCGCGATGGCCAGAGCGCGGACCTCGAGCGGAAAGGTTTCGCTCACGGTCAGATACGCGGCGCTGGCCGCCGGCGACGCAAAGAAGAAGATCACCATCCAGGCGATCGTCTGGGTTTGCGCAGTGAGCACGCCGATCGAGAACAGGTAGCCCGACACGGCAAGCAGAATACCGGACACGCTGTAGGTCAGCGCGATCATGGTGCGCCGTCCCACGGTATCGAACAACGATCCGAGCAGCAGCGGCCCGAGAAAGTTTCCGGCGGCGAACGGCAGAATGTACCAGCCGATGTTCGCGGCGGGGATAGCGAAGAAATCTGTCAAAACCAAAGCATAGGTGAAGAAAATCGCGTTGTAGAAGAACGCCTGGGCCACCATCAGGGACAGTCCGACCAGCGAGCGGCTACGATAGGTATGGAACAGGGTGTCGGCAACTTCGCGCAGCGGTGTATGCGTCCGCATCGTCAGCCTGATCTTCGGCAACGGATGATCGGGTTTGCCGCCGCCGGGCACCGCACGTTCGATATCCGCGACGATTTTCAGGGCACGCTCGGGCTGACCGTGAATCATCAGCCAGCGCGGGCTTTCGGGAATCCATAACCGCATCACGAATACGACCAGACCAAGGCCCGCGCCGGTCAGAAATGCCAGCCGCCAACCCAGTTCAGGATCGATCACGGCGGGATCGAGCAGCACAATCGCGCTCACCGCGCCGATGGCTGCGCCGATCCAGAAGCTGCCGTTGACGATCAGATCGGTACGGCCGCGATAGCGCGCAGGCACCAGTTCCTGAATCGTTGAATTGATCGCTGTGTACTCGCCGCCGATCCCCGCGCCGGTGATGAACCGAAACAGCGCGAAGCTCGCAAGATTCCACGAGAAGGCTGTTGCCGCTGTCGCCGTGAGATAAACGGCCAGCGTGACGAAAAACAGTTTCTTGCGCCCGATGCGATCGGTCAGCCAGCCGAAGCCGATGGCGCCGAGCACTGCGCCGGCAAGATAGGCGCTGGTCGCAATACCGATGTCGGTGTTGCTGAATTTCAGAACCGGGCTGCTTTTAAATGCACCCGACAATGCCCCGGCAAGAGTGACCTCGAGCCCGTCGAGAATCCATGTGATGCCGAGTGCCGCGATGACGCGGGTATGAAAGCCGCCCCATGGCAGCGAATCCAGCCGCGCGGGAATATCGGTCTCAACGGCACCCTTTGCGAGCGCGGCGGAAACGGGAGCGCTTCCTTGCTGCGAGACTTGTGCCGGGGACATCTGGATGTTTGTCAAAACTGACATCCCGCCGTCCTTTTCACCGGTTTCACTCTCGACCTTTCGATTGGACGCCGTAACCGGCGATGGCAGGCGGCAGCCGCTGCGGGATGGCTCTGGAACCTTGCAATCCCGCCTCCCCGAAACGGCAACAATTTCAACGGCAAGGCCTGAACCGCCCGTCCACACCTGACCGCCGGATGGCGGGTAAACCCGCCGCCGCCCATCCAGACAACACCGACATGGGAAGGAGGTTCCAATTGGAACCGCCGGCCGATCACGCGACAGGGCCGTTCATCATTCCGGGCGTTTCGCGAATAATCTCACCAGTCATTCCAGGGTGAGGCGCCTGGTGCAGGCCTGCAATCCATGATTGCGGAATTCTGTGTCGTGACCGTGGATTCCGGGGTGGTGCGAAAGGGGGACCCATAACCACCGCACGCCGTGGCAATGCAGGGACACGATCAAGCAGAGCGATACAACTGTTGTTTCTGTCATTCCGGGGCGCGCCTCTTCGCGCGAACCCGGAATCCATTTCTCCAACACCGCGATGGATTCCGGGCTCGCGCAACGCGCGCCCCGGAATGACAAGTGGGGAAATCCGACCTCGAAACATTTCGTGATGGGGATACGCGTCCCCGCGCTCTCAACCTCTCTTAAGTTCGCCATGTCCTGTTCGTGAGGGGCGCTTCTCGAGGGCGCTTTGAAGCGGAGCAGGATGCGGCGCCTGCGCGCGTGTCTCGCAAACACGCGTCCGGGAGGCTGGGGTCACCGTCCGGGCCAACTATGTGGCTCTGCCGTTCGCCGGCTGGACGCGGAGCGGACGAAGGCGGCGAAAGCCGTCCGGATCAGGGGTCGAGTAACCTCCCCCGTCCGCACCCGGAAGTACGGTCCCCTCACCCAAAATCGCCGCAATGGAGCGCCGCAAGGCGATGCGCTTCCGGAAGACCATCGCCTCGCACGCGATGCCGGAAGCGAAACAACACAAAGGTGCGCCTCGCGGCGCTCCATGCCCCTCATATTGAGGGCGCGAACGAGGCAGGCCTCGCGCGATGCGCGAGAACGAATGTGCACGCCTTTCGTTGGCGCGAATGGAGCAACCCCCACGCGCATGCTGTTTGAAAATTGAATCTGGCAAATGACGATGAGCCGCTGAGGACTGGTGAGAGATTGGGCATGCCATCGCAATCCAAAGTTAGCCGTCACCGGACAATTCCTTTCGCATCTGCGAGATCAACACCGAGAGACATCGCGCATCGAACACGCGACGCGTTTCACGCTCAGATGATCGTGCAATGACATCCTCGACGAAAATCGGCGTTGCAAAGTTTTGCGCGCCGGTTGTTAATTAGAACAATTACAAAAACCGTTTTCTGAAAATCACTTCGGAATAACCTGGGAGGTGCTTGTGTCTACAGTCAAACTGACCGTCAACGGCAAGGCGGTGTCTGCCGACGTCGAGGATCGAACGCTGCTGGTCCACCTGCTGCGCGACCATCTTGGGCTTACCGGCACGCATGTCGGATGCGACACCAGCCAGTGCGGCGCCTGCATCGTTCACATCGACGGGCGCGCGGTTAAATCCTGCACAACCCTGGTCGGCCAAGCCAACGGCGCCAACGTCACCACCATCGAGGGCATTTCCAAGGGCGATACCCTGCATCCGATGCAGGCTGCCTTTCGTGACAATCATGGCCTTCAGTGCGGGTATTGCACGCCGGGCATGATCATGAGCGCCATCGACATCGTGCAGCGCCATCCCGCCGGCCTCGACGAGGAAACCGTTCGTCACGAGCTGGAAGGTAACATCTGCCGCTGCACCGGCTACCACAACATCGTCAAATCGGTGCTCGACGCCGCCGGACGCATGAAGGTTGCCGCCGCCGCGGAATGATCCGCAGCGACGACCCAATAATCAGATGTGCAACTGCCCGCGCTGCTCGCGCGATCAAGGCAGCCCTTATGGAAAGGTCGGGATTATGAGTGTTGAAGGTATTGGCGCACGGGTCACGCGCAAGGAAGACAAGCGTTTCATCACGGGCAAGGGCAAATACACCGATGACGTCCGCCTCCACGGCATGACCTACGCGTCGTTCGTCCGCAGCCCGCACGCCCACGCGAAGATCAAAAGCATCAATGTCGACGCCGCCAAGGCCATGCCGGGTGTTGTCGACGTGTTGACCGGCCAGCAGCTTGTCGATGACAAGATCGGCAATCTGATCTGCGGCTGGATGATCCATTCCAAGGACGGCTCGCCGATGAAAATGGGTGCGTGGCCGGCGATGGCGCCGGAAACGGTACGCTTCGTCGGAAACGCCGTCGCAGTCGTCATCGCAGAAACCCGCAATCAGGCGCGCGACGCGGCGGAAGCCGTCGAGGTCACTTACCAGGAACTGCCGGCGGTCGCAGATATCCGCTCAGCCATCGCACCCGGCGCGCCGCAACTTCATCCCGAAGCGCCGGGCAACGTGATCTATGACTGGAGCATCGGCGACGAAGCCGCCACCGGCGAGGCCTTCAAGAAGGCCGCCAATGTTGTGGCGATGGACATCACCAACAACCGGCTGGTGCCGAATGCGATGGAGCCGCGCGCGGCGGTTGCAGAATACGATTCCGCGGAAGAGCATTTCACTCTTTATACAACATCGCAGAATCCGCATGTCGCGCGCCTCGTGCTGTCGGCGTTCTATAATGTCGCGGCGGAAAACAAGCTGCGCGTGATCGCGCCCGATGTCGGCGGCGGCTTCGGCTCAAAGATCTTCATCTATCCTGAGGAAATGGTGGCGCTGTGGGCCTCCAAGCGCACCGGCCGGCCGGTGAAATGGACATCAGACCGCACCGAGGCGTTCCTCACCGACGCACACGGCCGCGATCACATCACCAGGGCCGAGATGGCTTTCGACAAGGACAACAAGATCATCGGCCTGCGGGTGAAGACCCACGCCAATCTCGGCGCTTACATGTCGCTGTTCTCGTCGTCGGTGCCGACCTATCTCTACGCCACGCTGCTGTCGGGCCAGTACAACATCCCGAACATCTATGCCGAGGTGGTCAGCGTCTACACCAACACCACGCCGGTCGATGCCTATCGCGGCGCGGGCCGTCCCGAAGCTTCTTTCGTGATGGAGCGGATGATGGAAACCGCGGCGCGGCAGCTCAAGGTCGATCCGGCCGAACTGCGGCGCAAGAACTTCATCACCAGCTTCCCGCATCAGACGCCGGTCATCATGGCCTATGACGCCGGCGACTTTAACGCCTCGCTCGACGCAGCCTTGAAAGCCATCGACTATGCCGGCTTCCCTGCCCGCAAGGCGAAGGCGAAGGCAGAAGGCAAGCTGCGCGGCATCGGCTTCTCCTGTTACATCGAAGCCTGCGGCATCGCGCCGTCAAAAGCCGTCGGCAGCCTCGGTGCTGGCGTCGGCCTGTGGGAATCCTGCGAGGTACGGGTCAATCCCGTTGGCACCATCGAGATCCTGACCGGATCGCACAGCCACGGACAGGGCCATGAGACGACGTTTGCCCAGGTCGTCGCGGACCGTCTCGGCATTCCGATCGGTCAGGTGTCGATCGTTCACGGCGACACCGACAAGGTGCAGTTCGGCATGGGCACTTACGGCTCACGCTCTGGCGCGGTCGGCATGTCGGCCATCGTCAAGGCGATGGAGAAGGTCGAAGCCAAGGCGAAGAAGATCGTCGCGCATCAACTGGAGGCCTCCGAGAACGATATCGTCATCGAGAACGGCGAATTCAAAGTCACCGGCACCGACAAGGCGATCGCGCTGCCGATGGTCGCACTCGCCGCCTACACCGCGCACAACCTGCCGGACGGCATGGAGCCCGGGCTGAAAGAAACCGCGTTCTACGATCCGACCAATTTCACGTTCCCCGCCGGCGCCTATGTCTGCGAGGTCGACGTCGATCCCGGCACCGGCAAGACCGACATCGTCAACTTCGTCGCGGCGGACGACTTTGGACGCCTGATCAACCCGATGATCGTCGAAGGCCAGGTTCACGGCGGCCTCGCCCAGGGCATCGGGCAGGCAATGCTCGAAGGCGCGGTCTACGACAAGAGCGGCCAGCTCGTGACGGCATCGTTCATGGACTACGCCATGCCGCGCGCCGATGACCTGCCCTCGTTCAAGGTGTCGCACACCATGACCCCGTGCCCGAGCAATCCGCTCGGCATCAAGGGATGCGGCGAAGCCGGCGCCATCGGCTCAACACCCGCGGTGATCAACGCGATCACCGACGCTATCGGAAACAACAAGCTCGAAATGCCGGCCTCGCCCGACCGGGTGTGGCACGCCATTCATCAGCAACAGGCCGCAGAGTAAGGACGGGGAGACGCATCATGTACGAGACAACCTATCACCGTCCTTCAAGCGTCGATGACGCCGTGGCCCTTTTCAAGAAAGGCTCCGATTCGAAGTATCTCGCCGGCGGCCACACCTTGCTGCCGGTGATGAAGCAGCGCCTTGCCCAGCCGTCGGATGTGATCGACCTCGCCCGCATCCCTGCGCTGGTCGGCGTATCGGCCACCGCCGACGCGCTCGTCATCAAGGCGGCGACGACCTACTACGACATCCTCACCAGCGCGGATGCGAAGAAGGCAATCCCCGCCATCGTGCATCTGACCTCGGTGCTCGGTGATCCCGCGGTTCGTTATCGCGGAACCATCGGCGGCTCGATCGCCAACAACGATCCGGCAGCGGACTATCCCGCAGCCGTGGTGGCGCTCGATGCCACGGTGAAAACCAACAAGCGCAGCATCAAGGCCGACGATTTCTTCCAGGGCCTGTTCACCACGGCGCTGGAGGACGGCGAGATCATCACCGAAGTCTCTTTCCCCATTCCGGCAAAGGCGGCCTATTCGAAGATGCGCCATCCGGCGTCGCGCTTCGCGCTCACCGGCGTTTTCGTCGCCAAGACCAAATCGGGAGACGTGCGCGTTGCCGCGACCGGAGCGTCACAGAACGGTGTGATGCGCGTCCCGGCCATCGAGGCAGCACTGAAAGCCAACTGGTCCCCTGGCGCGATCGACAGCGTGACGATTTCGGCTGACGGGCTGATGGAAGACATCCACGGTTCGGCCACTTACCGCGCCAACCTCATCAAGGTGATGGCGCAGCGCGCAGTTGCCGCGGCGGGCTGACAAGTCCGTCTGCAAAATAAAGGCCGCCCTGAGGGGCGGCCTTTGTGTTCTACGAGGGTCTAAATTAGTCGACGATCTGAACCACGCGACGGGTCCGCGGATCGACCAGCACCGTGCGGTCGTTCACCACCGTGTAGCGATAATCGCGGACGCCATACTCCTCTGGGACGTCGTAGTAGGTCACGCCTTCCTCTGGAAGAACGACACCGACCGCGAGGTCGTTCTGATACCGATAGGATGGGCGACGCTGCTCGACCACGTAACTGCGGAAGCGCGGGCGCTGATCGACGCCGAGAACGCCGGCCACGCCGCCGACAACACCACCAACGGTCCCGCCGACAATCGCCCCGACCGGCCCGCCCACGCGTTCGCCCTCGCGAGCCCCGCGTTCGACGCCGCCCGGAACACCCTGAGCCGATGCTGCGGCCGGAATGAGCGCGCTCGCAGAAATCATCGCCAAAGCAACTATGGTTCTCTTCATATCTAAATCTCCCGGTTAAGAATTCTCGGGGAGCACAAGTAGCCCACGGCCGAATAGTTCCTCCCGGCGCAGCGAGATCGCGGAATGGCCTTATTCCGATGGCAGACACCGCACTTATTGATGGCTCTTTGACCAAAACTGGCCTAAAGCACCCCCAATTCATCGATTTCTTTGAAACTGCCGGATGCGCGCGTCGTGCGTGCATTGAGGCGTTTCTCATTCATGGCGGCAACGCCAGCCAAGGTCTCAACGTGAAATCCCTGTCCGCAAGCCCCCCGCTCGCCCGCGCCCTGGCCGAGCGCAATTACAACGATGCAACTCCGGTACAGACCGCCGTCCTCGCGCCCGATGCCATCGGCCGCGATCTTCTGGTGTCGGCCCAGACCGGCTCGGGCAAGACCGTCGCCTACGGGCTCGCGATCGCAAGCGACCTGATGGGCGATGCCGACCGCCTGCCGAGAGCTAGTGCGCCGCTCGCATTGATCGTTGCGCCGACACGAGAACTGGCCTTGCAGGTTCATCGCGAACTGGAATGGCTTTACGCCTATGCCGGTGCGCGCGTCGTGTCCTGTGTCGGCGGCATGGACCCGCAGCGCGAGAAGCGCGAACTCGAGGCCGGCGCCCACATCGTGGTCGGTACGCCGGGACGGCTGTGCGATCACATCCGCCGCAAGCGCCTCGACGTCTCCGAACTGAAAGCCGTCGTGCTCGACGAAGCCGACGAGATGCTCGATCTCGGCTTCCGCGAGGATATGGAATTCATCCTCGAGACCACGCCGGACACCCGCCGCACGCTGCTGTTCTCCGCGACCCTGCCGCGCACGATTCTCTCCATCACCAAGCAATATCAGAACAACCCCTTCCGCATCGAAGTGGCTGGCGGCGACGGCGGCCATGCCGATATTGAGTATCGCGCGATCCGTATCGCGCCGGGCGACGTCGAACATGCCGTCGTCAATGTGCTTCGGTTTTTCGAGTCCGCCAGCGCGATCGTGTTCTGCAATACCCGCAACGCGGTAAACCATTTGCAGGCCGCGCTGCTTGAGCGCGGTTTCTCCGTGGTCGCGCTGTCCGGTGAACTGACACAGAACGAGCGAACCAAGGCGCTGCAATCCCTGCGCGACGGACGCGCGCGGGTCTGCGTCGCCACGGACGTTGCGGCGCGCGGCCTCGACCTGCCCAGTTTGGGCCTCGTCATTCATGCCGACCTGCCGAACGATCCCGAAGTGCTTCAGCATCGATCCGGCCGCACCGGACGCGCAGGCAAGAAGGGCATCAGCGTGATGCTCGTGATCCCCGCACGCAAACGACGCGCCGAATTGCTGCTGAACATGGCGGGCATCGATGCGGTATGGGGCACGTCTCCCACCGTAGAGGAAATCCGCGCGCTCGATCAGCAGCGTATGCTGCAGGACGCGCTGTTTGGTGAAGCGACCACCGAAGACGATCTCGTTCTGGCGCGCGCACTGCTCGCCGAGCGTTCGGCTGAGGACATCGCAGCGGCGCTGGCGCGGCTCTATCGCTCGCGCCTGCCCTCGCCTGAAGACATTCTCGATCCCGGCCAGGGTGGCCGATCACGCGATGACCGAGGGTCGCGCGAGGATCGCGGGGCAAAACGCGACAGCCGCGAGCCGCGCGGCGACGACCGCGCACCGCGCGCGAAGTCGAAATCACGGGGCGAGATGCCGGAAGGCAGCGTCTGGTTCCGCGCTGCCATTGGCCGCAACAAGAACGCCGAAGCGCGCTGGCTGCTGCCGATGATCTGCCGCCGCGGCGGAATCGGCAAACAGGACATCGGCGCCATTCGTATCTTCGACGGCAGCACCGAATTCGAGATTTCGGCAACCGCCGCCGATGAATTCGCTGCGAAGATCAAGCGCCCCGATAAGGAAGACAATATCCGCATCGAGGCGCTGCCGAACGGACCACAGGGCGACAGCGGCACGTTTGAAAAACGTCCGCGCAAGCCGCCGCACAAGGACAAGGATCTCGGCGCCAAGTCGCGCCGTAATGACGAGCCGCGTTACGACGCGAAACCTCGTTACGACGACAAGCCGCGCTTTGAGGACAAACCACGCTACGACAAACCCAGCCACAGCGGAAAACCTCAGCGGGACGATGCCCGCCGCTTCGAGGGTCCGCCTCCGCGCAGCAAAGGCCCGAAGCCCGGCAAGAAAGCCGACCGCCAGACTTGGCCCGATGTCGAGAGGCCGACGTTCAACAAGAAGCCGAAGAAAAAGAAGCACCGCAAAGGCGCGTAAAACTTAACGCCTGGCGATCATCCGCCTCGCGCATCACTGACGGGCTCGTCCGGGAAGCCCGTCAGGTTAAAGCGTCACGCTCGCTGAGAGTTTCACGAATGCGCAGGTTCCCGCGGCTTGAACTCAGCCGCATGGAGCTTCACGAAGTCGCGCATGTTCGTTGGTGGTTTGCCGGTGAGCTTGCGCATGGTGTCCGTCATGCGATCGTAACGTCCCTGCCGGGTCAACTCGACCATCGCCGAAAGATGGCTGACGACGTGCTCAGGAAACCGCGCCTGCCGAAGACCCTCGCTCCACGCCGGGAGCGGGACATCGCGATATCGGATGGGCCTGCCGAGCGCCTCTGAGAAAATGCGCGCATAATAGTCCAGATCGGCAGATTCCGGCCCGGTCAGATCGTAGATCTGTCCGATATGCGGTGCGGGGTCGTCGAGGATCGCTGCCACCGCGCTTGCCACATCGACTGCAGAGATCGGCGAAATCTTGCCGCCTCCCATCGGCAGCATCAACGCGTCCGAGGCCCGCACGCTGACGCCGGCAAGGACAAGAAAGAAGCCTTCGAAAAAGACTGTCGGCCGCACCGTGACAACCGGCAGTCCCGACCAGGACAGAGCCTGCTCCGCGAGCCAATGCAGCTTGTGCTGAGGACTCTCGGTGCTCTCGTTGATACTCATTTGCGAGACCGTCATCTGCGACATGTTCACGAAAGCCTCGACGCCGTGGTGGCGCGCCACCGCAGCGGTGTTGATCGTGGCTTCCAGGTAAGCCGCCGAGACAGACATTCCGAAATAGATCCGCCCGCAACCTTCGATGGCGCGGTGCATCGAGTCGAGGTTTGTCAGGTCGCCTTTTACGACCTCTGCACCGAGCCGCCGCAGGACGTCGGCGCGTTCGTCCTCACGCCGAACCAGGGCGCGCACCTTGTGCCCCTTTGCGAGCAGGAATTCGGTGACGTTGCGGCCGACGCCGCCTATGGCGCCGGCTGCGCCGGTCACGAGGATCGGTTTGTCGAGTTTGTATTTCGTCGTCATGATGCTGACCTTGGATTACGTTCAACGATGCGAACTGGGGCGATACGTTAGCGCGTCGGCACTCCGGCCTGCCGCATGACGAAGCGCTGGATCGGCGGGATAAGGATCATCAACATCGGTACGATTACGACGTAGCTCGTTGCCGCGGCCTTCAGCCAACGGGCCGCGAAATCGGGCTGGAAGCCATAGTTCAAGGCGAGACCGATGAACGACATGCTGGTCGAGGTAATGAGGCCGGTGATCAGGGAGATCGTGGGTCCGATCAGTTTGGGGGGAAGGGCCATTTGCCTGCTCCTGGGGATGGGTTATTATTTAGACGACGTATAACTTATACAATGTAAAAGCAATAGGACCCGATGCCACGAACTGCCGATCCGGAGCTACCTCACAAAATCTTGAAGGCCGCCGACGCCCTGTGGCAGTCAGGCGGCGAGGAAGCGGTAACGATCCGCGGCGTTGCGGCGAAAGCGGCGACCACGACGCCGACGGTCTATAGCTATTTCGCCGACCGGGAGGCGCTGCTGAAGGCATTGCGCACGCTCGCCTTTCAGCGCTTCTCGGCCTATCTCGGAAAATCGCGCGACTTCCGGGACGCGTGCGTGCGGCATCTCGAATTCGGCACCAGCCACCCTCGCGATTATGAATTGCTCTACGGGCGCGGCTGGATGGAGCGTGTCACAACAGATGCACAGGGGGCCGAGATCAAACGATACACCGCCCATCTCGTGCGCGCCGGTGTGGACGAAAGCAGGGCCGCGAACGTCGCGTATCCTGTTATGATGATGCTGCACGGCGTGGTGATGCATCGGCTCCTGAACAAGAAGCCGAGCCCCTTGGGCCGGACGATTGCTGCGGCTTGTCTAGAAGCCTGCATGACGCTGCTCGAAAGCGCGCGGCAGCGGAAATAATCGAGGGCTTCTTCACCGGGTTTATCCAAGCAACCCGGCGAAGTGAAGCGCAACGCCTGCCGCCGCGCAGGCTGCAAGGGTCTGCAACATTCCGGCATTGAAGCGGAATATTGCAACCGCCGCGGCGACGGAAAGCGCAAGCGCCCATGGGTCGACGCTGGTGAGCACCGGCGCATCGAACGACAGCCCGAAGCGCTGCACCGGAAACGTTGCGCGGAAGACCGTGTGGACGGCGAACCAGATCGCCAGATTCAAAATCACGCCAACCACCGCCGCCGTGATGGCCGACAGTGCGCCTGCAAGCGCCTTGTTGCCACGCATGGTTTCGATGAACGGCGCGCCAAGGAATATCCAGAGGAAGCATGGCGTGAACGTCACCCAGGTCGCCAGCAGGCCGCCAAGCGTTCCTGCGATCATCGGCGGCAGCGTGCCGGGATCACGGAAGGCGGCCATGAAGCCCACGAATTGAAGCACCATGATCAACGGGCCCGGCGTTGTTTCCGCCATGCCGAGGCCGTCCAGCATTTCGTGCGGTTTTAGCCAGTGATAATTCTCAACCGCCTGCTGTGCGACGTAGGCCAGCACGGCATAGGCCCCGCCGAACGTGACCATGGCCATCTTGCTGAAAAACACCGCGATCTGCGTAAAGACATTGCCATGTCCGAGTAGCAGAAAGAGTAACGCCACCGGGATCAGCCAGAGCAGCAGCCAGACCGCCGCGACACGCAGGGAACTCGCCACGCTCGGGCGCGCGTGTAGCGGCAACTCATCGCCAAGCAGACTATCCACGAGCGCGGTGGACTTATCGCTGCCGTGCCCGCCACCCGCTGCGAACGCGGCAAGACCTGCGCGGCCGCCGAAAAACCCGATCAGCCCCGCCGCCAGAATAATCACGGGAAACGCCACATTGAAAAAGAAGATCGCCACGAACGCGGCGGCCGCCAGCCACTGCATCACACGGTTTTTCAGCGCCCGCTTGCCGACGCGGAAGACGGCCTGAATCACGATCGCCAGAACAGCCGCCTTAAGGCCAAAGAACAGCGCAGCGACAAACGCCACATTGCCGAACGCAGCATAGATGTAGCTCAGCGCCATGATGGCGATGACGCCCGGCACAATGAACAACCCGCCGGCCATAATGCCGCCGCGCGTACGATGCATCAGCCAGCCGATATAGGTCGCAAGCTGCTGCGCTTCAGGACCCGGCAACAGCATGCAGTAGTTCAGCGCATGCAGAAACCGGCTCTCCGAAACCCAGTGCTTCTCTTCGACGAGGATGCGATGCATGACCGCGATCTGCCCGGCGGGGCCGCCGAAGCTGAGCAAGGCGATCCGCAGCCAGACCCAGAAAGCCTCCCCCAGGGTGGGGAAGCTGGGTGTGCTTCGTTCCGTGGAGATTGAAGACGTTGCGGCAGCGTCGGTCATGACTTCACTTTTGCCTTATGCGATGGCCAGTTGTGGGTTTCGTCGGTTGCGTCCCGGCACCAGCGATAGAATGCATCGTACAGTGCCATGCCGGCTTCAAGCTGTTTCAGGTCATCGGAGTACATTCGCGACAGGCCCAGCGACGCCGCAAGCAGACCGGGAGCCTCGGGCGAGAGATCGAGCCGGGCCGTGTCCGCAGCCCGAACCATCGTCGCCAGACGCTTGAGCGGCGCGGTCTCGAGTCCGAATTCCTCGATCATCACGTCAAACGTGCACAGTTCGCCGCGATGACTCCAGAACACGTTCTCAATGTCGAATGAAACAGCTCCGAAGCGCGCTCCGACGGCTTCAACTTCCGAAGCGGCCACGAACAGAAACACCGCCGATGGATCGATGAAGCGGCGGATCAGCCACGGGCAGGCGATCCGGTCGATCTTGGGGCGCGAGCGGGTTACCCAGACCGTCCGGCCTTGCGGATCTCGATCAGGGAGCTTTGAAGCAGGGACCAACGGAAGACCTTCTTTTGCCCAGGCTTCGATGCCGCCTTCAAGAATATTGGCGGAAGCGCCAGCATGACGAAGCCATGCTGCAACACCCTCACTGAGTTTCTGCCCTCTCTTGCAAATTGCCACGACGGCCTGGCCGGACAATGCCGATGCCCACGCGGCGGCTTGCGCATAATCGCTCCGCCTCGCGCCGGGTATCAGATGCGGATCAGCCTTGAAGTCCTCGTCAGTCCTGACGTCGACGAGAATGGGGCACGCGGGCGTGCCGATCAAACGGGAGAGCTTTTCGGGGGGAATTGCATTGATAGCTGACATGATGCGTCCTTGTTGAAAAACTGGACGCGATTCTTGGGCATGTCGCCTTGTGGGGAGATCGCTTTCCCCATGGCCTCAAGTACAGCCAAAGAGCGACATTTTGTCAATTGCGAACGGGGTCGGGCTGATGCCCCGGGAGGTTGTTGGCGGAGAGGGAGGGATTCCCGCCTATCACATCGACTGACGCCGAAAACCCTGAAAATTAAGGCTTCGCGAAAACCCGGTTTCGGTTGTGCGGCCACTTTTGTGTACCACTTTCCGGGGGTTTGCAACCCTTCCGAAAGCACAGGTCTCGCGGGCGCGGGTTGAGAATGGTCCGCATCCGCGCCGAGAGGCAAGGTGAAACGACCAAGCCACCCAATACGAATTCCGCTTGGCGCGCAGGTCCGACTCATCTCGGTTTGAAAACCGATCGCACGCTCAGCGACGCATTTGCTTCCCTCATTTTGGGGGCGGGGACACCGGTGCGGCGACGGAAGGCTGGCCCTGCGGCTTGGCGGCAATCGCATCCTTGAGCCAATTGACGCTGAAACCAATGACAATCGCGAGAACGAGCGCACCGATGCCGCGGTAATAGGTCTGCTCGCGCTCGATGGCATGGATCCGGTCGCCGAGGGACTTGTCCTGATCCTTCAGCTTCTTCGACAAGCCCGCGAAGGATTGCAGTTCGCCGGCCACCGAGGTCACGGCTTCGATGTCGATGCCCTTGTGAACCGGACCGTCCTTCTTGTAAGCGGTCTCCCGATCGAGGCGGGCGAACCAGATAAGGAAAATCGGCTGGCCGCGTCTGATGTGGATCGGGACCGGCCCGGCATTGAAGACTGCGAAGGTCAACTGGCCACGGTAGCCGGGATCGACGTGGAATCCCGACACATTCACCAAGCCCTTGAACTTGATCCTGGCCCGGATCGAGATGAACGCGATCGCGGCCGCCGGCACCGACACTATCTCCTCCGACAGAAGGAATGCGAACTGTCCGGGCGGAATGGTGAAGGCTTCGCCCTCGGCGAGTTTGCGCACGGTCACAGTGGTCGGATCGACGGACTGATCGTTTGGAGACACGTACACTTCGGGTCCGACCGCCAAGGTGTACGCCGCGCAATCGATCCGATCCGGAGAGAACGGCGCGATCAGGTCGGGCAGGCGCTCGGTCAGCGTTTCACCGCTCCAGAATGGTCCCGCTTCGCTCGTCATGGCCGATTTCCCCGCGTGATTTTATGGTTATTGTCACGTCCAGCCGCCATCCGGTGGCCCCGTCTCCGACGATGGTGACCCAAGCGGACTCTGAAGATGATCATACTCGGACATGGAATTGATCTCGTCGAGGTCGCAGCGCTGCGCCGATGGATCGAAGATCCTCGCGATCCCCTCCTTCCGCGCTGCTTCACAGCCGAGGAGATCGCCGAGATCGGAGACGGGCCGGAGCGGGTCGAACGGCTGGCCGGCCGCTTCGCCGCCAAGGAAGCGGTGCTGAAGGCTCTCGGCACAGGTTTCGGCGCCGGCGTAGCGTTCAAGGATGTCGTGGTTCGACGCCGACCCGGCGGGCCTCCGGAAGCGGTTTTGGACGGAGGGGCCGCCTTGGCCGCGCGAGATCTCGGCGTCACCGGTTGGCGGCTGAGCATCAGCCACGCCGGCGGCATGGCCATCGCCAGCGCCATAGCGCTGGGCGACGGGGCTCAAGCCGCGCTCCCTTCGGCGGGGCCGAGATAGTCGATGCGGCGAGCGTCGAGATCGACCGCGATCCGCCCGCCCCGGCCGGCGTGGACGGCGCGCCAGACCTCGAAGCCCACAAGGATCGCTTGCTCCCATTCGCCGGTCGTGCGCCGGTTGACTTCCAGATGCGAGGTCATGTCCTTGATGGTCCGCAAGAGCTGAAAATCCAGCCGCCCCACCCCTTCGAGCATCCGATGCCGGCGGGCGTAGTCGAAAGCCAGCGCGGCGACCCCCTCCTCGATCACGGCAGCCCGGCCACCGTCCTCGACCTCGTCGAGCAGCGGCCTGCTTTTTCGTTTCCGACGGATCAACGCCCGCGTGACTGGCGACCATGCGAGCACGGCGGCATACGCGAAGTGGAAAACGTCGTGAAAGCGGTAACCGTCCGGGTCGTAGGCATTGTCCGTCATTTCCGAGCCGAAAGGCTCTCCGTCGATGACGACGCGGACGCGCTGCCGTCCGGCGCCGTCACTGTCGATGAGATGGACCTCGAATCTGCGGGGCAGACGTTCGACGTCCGGAAGATCGGCATCGAAACTATCAAGTACGGCATCGTCGGAAAGGAAACGGCCGCGGGTCTTCTCCAGGTTGGCCACGGCCACGTCGTCCAGCGCCAGCCCGAACTTGCTGGCGACGTTCGCGACGTACCACATGAGGTCGCCGAGCTCCTCGGAAACGCGCTCCTTGAAAAGCCGGTGGGCTTCGCCATCGCGTAAGTGCTTCTTGTATTCGCTCAGCAGTTGCCCGGTCTCGCCGGCGAGACCCAGCATCGGCACGATGAGGGAAGCCACGTCGTCGTCGCCGTGTGCCGGCACGCGATCGGTGCGCAGCGCTTCCTTCTGATACGTCTCGAAGTCCATGCTACGCTCCTTCGCTATCCGGTCGCCCGCACCTTCGATGCGATCGTCCGGATCTTGTCGTTGATCTTCCATTTCGGCGGATAGAACGGATCAATCCGCTCGGAGATCGGCTGGAATTTCTGTTTGATCCGTGTCCGGCCGGTCTTCCCGATGACCTGCGGGTGAACGACGCGCGCATACTTGTCGACCTCGCAGAAAAGGTTCTGGCAATCGATCAGTTGAAGCCGGCGACCCCATAAGGTTTCGAAGTCCAGTCCGTACCGCTCGAACTCACGCTCCTGAACATCGGCCATCACGCGGATGAGCTCGGGCTCGTTCAAGCCTCCCGGGTCGACGAAGCACTTGCGCAGGCCGTCGCGGGCACCCGGGCCTGGAACGACGAAATCCATCTCGCTGAAGTCGGTGATCTCGCTGTAGTTCACGTCGATGACGAACTGATAGGCCAGGAAGTCGCCGATCGTCGGATACGACCTCAACTTCTCGAACCCGTCCTGCATCGAGCGAGCCTGTGCGAGACGATCGGGAAGGCGATCTTCCATCATCCGCTCCAGCATCAGCAGATTGTTCTGATGCTTGGCCGGCCGGCCAAACGCGGCGCTTCCCGGCGGCATAATGTATGCGGCGGAATAGATCCGGTCGCCGGCGGCTTTCGCGCGCGTCAGGACCTCGTCGAAGCGGTCGAAACGATAGCTTTCGAAGGTGATCGGACCGAGCGCGCTTTCCAGAAGCTCCCAGGTTTCGATCTTGTTGAACAGCTTGAACAGCAGGATTCGGAAGAAAACCTCGGAAGGGGTCTTCGGCAGATCCTCGCGGTAGATGACGTTCCGGATCAGATACTGGCTGACGCGGTCGGAGGCTCGGTAGGCGTTGGTGAACTTGTAGGTCGAGATGACGGCATCCTGCGTCCACGGACTCGCCTCGGCGCGGGTTCTGCGAAAGAACACCGCCTGTCGTTCCGCGGCAAAGCGCCAGTAGCTCTCATAGACCTCGGAAACCTTCGCGGGAGCCAGGTGTCGGAAGACGAGCGGCGATGGCGGCGGCTTGCTCGGCGATGGCGGCACCTTCGGTTTCGTCGTTCCGCCGCGCAGTTCCGCCGCCGGCGATTTACGCGCCCTACCCCTCAAGCCGAAGCTCCCCTCGCGCTTACGCTCGGACGCGGGGACTTCGAAGGAACCGGCGGCGGCTCGACCGCGGCGCGCGCGACGGCGATCAGGGGCGCCAGCGACGCGTCCGTCTTCCTGACGCCATCGAGCTTGGCGACGCCGACGGTGACGTTGAGACGCGCGAGTGGAAGATCCATCTCATGAGCCATGAACGCGCCGAGCCGGGCGAGACCGAGGTAGTTGCCGTAGGCTTTGTCGAACACATACTGCGTGGCGTAGAAGGCGTTGACGACGAGTCCCTCCTTGGTGGGCACGAAGGAGAGGTGCTGGAGGCACGGAAAGCCAAGACGGGCCGTCTTGATGTGATCGCGGGCGGGATCGAAGATGGCCACCTGCAGCATCGTGTCGCGGACGCCCGCTCTCTCGTTGTAGCGGGACAAGATGAATTCCAATTGATTGCCGTCGCACGGCACCGCCTTGCTGAAATTTGTCATGCGCTCGAAGTAGAGTCCCCGTCCGTTGGCCGCGCGATTCATCGCCACGTAGCGCGGAAAGGCTCCGGTATACAGCGAAAAGAGCCGACTTCGATCGCCTCGAGCGATCTTCCACAACCTGTCGGGAAAGATCGTGAAGGCGACGGTGTCGACGGAAATCTTGTTCTTGAGCTTGAGGGTCTGGTCGAGGGCTCCGCGGACGCTCGTCGTCTCGGCGGCGCCACCGTCGGCGTCGAAGCCAGTAAGACTCAAGGTCAGCGGCGACAGCTCGGTCCGACGGCTGTCAAAAATCTGAAGGAACAGACGCGCCCATGCGCGGGAAAGGTTGGTGTCGGCGATGATCGTCGGTTCGTCGGCGTGCGAATTTGACTTACTCATCAGGATCATCCTCCAAATGGCGGTATTGGGCCAGTCCCACGTATTCCTTGGACGCGATTCGAACGAAGGTGGCCCAATCGCCGGCGGTCGCCCGGACGATGCCGGGCCGCACCGTGCGGAAGACGCGGCCGTGCTCGATGTCGCGTTCGCGGACGAGCGCATCGCCACCGACCTCGGCATGCTGCGGCAGCAGCAGCAGCGAGCCGACCTCCGCGTCGAGCGTCGGCGAGACGCGATGAACGTCGGCGAGAAAAAGCGGATCCGGAGTGAGTGCGCCCAGCAGCCCGGCGCGTATCGCGTTGGGCGTCGTTCGCTTGAGGATCTTGGCCCGCCCGAGCGCCAGCATGTTCACACCGACCGAGAGGTGCGTGAGAAGCGTGTTGTAGCCGACGCCGAATTCGCAGGCGATCATGAACATCTGCGCGGGAGTGGCCGTCGCCGGCGCCCAGCCGCGGGCTTTGAAGGCGCGCCGTAGCCCGATGGTCGGCATCAGCATGAAGCCCGCGAACGTGTCCGCGAGAAACTCCTTGGGGTCCTCCCACGGCTTCGCTTTCGCGTCCTCGCGGAGTTCGTCGATCGACGTGCCATGGTGGAACACGTGGTGCGCGAGTTCGTGCGCGCAGTTGAACGCGCGCCGCGGCAGCGGCCGTCGCGCCGATAGATGGATGCGCGGCTGGGCGCCGCGCTGATACATCCCTTCCATGTTGATGTAGTTGAAGCGCACGTTCACGCCGAGCGTCTCGCAGATGCCGTAGATGCACACCGGTCCCGACTGACCGACGCCCGCCTTGGCGCGCGTGGCGGCAGCGGCCTGCATCGCCTGGATCGCCAACGCCCGCCGATCCACGTTCGGCTTGTTCGTCCGCTGCATCATGATCAACTGTCGCCCCCCTCGTCTTTATCGTTCCGCATGACCGCGAGCAGTTTGAGCAGCCGCTGGAGATCTTCCGGCTTGAGCTTGGAGAGTTCGCGGGCGGCAAGTTCGAGGCGCGGGTCTTCCGCATCGACGGAGTCGGGGACTTCCCGCAGGAGCCAGGCGACGCTCACGTCGTAGAGGCCGGCCAACTTCGCCAGTTCGTCGGCCGAGACCCGCCGGTTGCCCGCCTCGATCTCGGAAACGGAAGGCCGATGTAGCCCGAGGATGCGGGCGACATGCCCCTGCGACAGGCCGGCGAGCTTCCGCGCTTCCTTGAGACGTTCGGCGATCTGACCGCGTTTGTTCGAATCCTGATCGGTCATGCTGCTGCTTGCTTTTCGCCCTGCTTCTTTTGGAGCTCGCACACGAACACCGCGATTTCCTCGATCGAACGCGGCGCCTTCGTCGTCTCGTCGATGAAGATGTTGACGTCATCGGGAATCGGAACGTTGATCTCGGTGGCCAGGATCGTCGTCGCGACGGGCCACACTTTGCTGTCGAATTCCGGGACGGCTCCGACGGGTTTGGTCGCTCCGGTGAGCGGAGGGCATTCCAGTTCGCTGTCGGTTTGGATTTGCCCGATGATCGCGATGAGCGCGTCGACGAGTTGTTTGGGTTCCATTTGACCTTTCCCTATCTGACGAATGGTAAGATAATCTTACATTCGATTTCGTCAAGGGGCCTGATGCGGGTCTTTTTCATCTGCAACCATCTGTACGGAAAGGCGTTGTTTACCTGGTTGATTTTGTTGATGTACGTCTCTGTACGGAAATACTTGCATGTCAGAAAAACTTACCATATTTTCTGACGCAGAGGAGCGGAACCATGAATTCGGTAGCGGACAGGATCTTGCGACACGTTCGAGCCAGAGGCCCGGGCAGCGTCTTCACGCCTTCGGATTTCATACGCTTCGGCAACCGCGCTGCGGTGGATCAGGCCCTTTCCCGGTTGTGCAAGGACAAGCGGCTTCGCCGTATTGCTCATGGTCTCTACGATTATCCCCGCGTCCATGCGCGATTGGGCGACTTGGCGCCGGCTCCCGATGCGGTCGCCAAAGCTTTCGCGCGCGAGACCGGATCGAATCTGCAGATGACGGGCGCTCAGGCTGCCAACGCGCTCGGGCTGTCCACGCAGGTGCCGGCGCGCAGCGTGTATCTGACGGACGGTCCGTCGCGCCGCGTCGTGCTCGGCAAGCGGACCGTGGACGTCCGCCACGCTTCGCCGAAGCATCTGATCGCGCCGGGCAGCATGGCCGGCACCGTCGTTCAGGCATTGCGCCATCTGGGGCCCGACTCTGCCGCAGCCGTGGTCGATGCCGCGGCCACGCGTTTGAAGGATTCCGACCGGCGTGCGCTGGCCAACGGCATCAAGCAGGCGCCGGCCTGGATGCGGCCCGCGATCGACCAGATCCTGCAGCGGACGGCCGCTTGATCCGTGGACAAGGTCGCCAAAACGCAGGCGGCGGACCGCGCCGCCCTCTTCAACGAGGCGGGCGCGGCCCGCGGCCTGGCGAACGCCATCATCGAAAAGGATTTCTGGGTGTGCTGGACGCTGAAGCGCCTGTTCGGCATCCAAGGCGAAGACTCGCCCGGTCTCGTCTTCAAAGGCGGCACCTCGCTCTCGAAGGCCTACGGCGCGATCCGCCGTTTTTCGGAGGATATCGACCTTTCCTTCGACCGGGCCGATCTCGGCTATGAGGGCGAACGGAATCCGGAAGAGGCGTCGTCCAGAAAGAAGGCCGATCGGCTGATCGACGACCTGGTCGCCGACGTCGAAAAACATATCGCGACCGTGGTGCTGCCGGACCTGACCGCGGCCGTCGCAGGCGAGTTGGGCCCGGCCGACGAGGCCGGCTGGAGCCTCGATATCGAGCCGGGCAATTCGCAGAACCTGATCTTCGAGTATCCGGCGAGCCTTTCGGAAAAGGACTACGCGGGCTTCGCGTACATGAGCCGGAGGGTGAAGCTCGAGTTCGGCGCCCGAGGTGATCCCTGGCCGACCGAAAAGCGGCAAATCGAGTCGTACGCCGCCCAAGAGTTTCCCGACCTCTTCGAAGAGCCCGCATGCACCGTCGACGTCCTGGCCCTGCGGCGCACCTTCTGGGAGAAGGCGACCGCCCTTCACGCCGAACACCACCGCGACCTCGGATCGGCGACGCCGCAGTATTTTTCGCGGCACTACTACGACCTCGCGACCTTGGCGGAAACCGACGAGGGCAAGGAAGCGATGAAGGATGCGGATCTGCTGAAGCAGGTCGCCGACCACAAATCGGTGTTCTTCCGCTCGGCCTGGGCGAGCTACGACACCGCCCGGGCCGGTACCGTGCGGCTCTCGCCGCATCCGGACCGGATCGCCGATCTACGCGCCGACTATCGCAAGATGGCGCCGATGATGTTCGACGATCCGCCGCCGACCTTCGACTATGTTCTCAAGCGGATCGCCGACCTGGAGAAGACCATCAACAGCGCATGATGGCGGAACCGCCGCCCCGCGAGGCCGGTCACGGAACGACCGGAAGGTCCCACAACGCGGCGAACACGGCCTTCAGTTCGGTATCGCCGCAGAACTCGCAGCGATCGCGTCGTGCCTTGAGCCTGCGCACCGGTGTCGGCGGCCGCCAGGGATCGAGTTGCAGATAGTTGGACGGCGGCGCCTCGTCCGGAGACTGGCTTCTCATCAGATCCAGCACCATGAGGCATCCCGCCAGACTGGACACGAAGGCGAAGGGTGCCAGCGCCTGCCTGCCTCCCCCCGTGGTCACCGGCGCGGAGCCGCAGCGCGCCTTGGCCAGACTGTCCATCGACTTGCCGAGGAAGGTCTCGGCAGGCGCGCCGAAATTGCGGGACAGCGCGGCGGCGGTGTCGACATCCACGATCCGCCGCCTGACCTGGTCGAGCGTCAGGCCAAGCAGAGCGGCGACGTCGCGGTCGCGCGCGTCCTCTTCGGGTATGTGCGGGTAGATGCACGAAAGGCACGCATATCCGGTGGGCTGCCTGTGATGATGAGCGACCACCGCGGTGACGTCGGTGGTCGAGGCATCGAAGACCTCGAACGGCATGTCGGCCTGAATCGAACGCCGCCCGGGGCGGCTGTCGACCGTGACGAAGACGCGGCGGATGCGGCCGCGCTTGCGCAGCAGATCGTGGAACGTGCCGACGAACGGTTCAAGGACGGTGTCGCCGATCGCGGCCCGCGCGACCAGTCGTCGGGCCTTCGGGTCGCCGACATCCTCCGCCTCATAGAAGAAGCACCGGTTGAGATTGCCGTCCGAGACGTTCTTGCCGTCGACGACGGTGAGGCGCCCGGAAGTCCGCACGGCCTGGAGCGCCCACAGAAAAGCCGTCCCGACGCCGCCGCATCCGGCCAGAACATCGTCGTCGAATACGATCGGCGAGTGGCGCGACGGAATGCCGAGCGCGCGAAATCCGACGCCGAACGGATCGGGGGACGCCCTCCCGATCGCGCGGGCGACAACCACGCCGGCGGCGTAGCACGCGCAGATCCGCTCGTTGAACCGCGGGACCGCGGACCATTCGGGCCGCTCGACCGCGGCGCCGACGGTCAGCCCGTCGTCGCGCATCGAGGCGACCAGCCTGACGGGCGCGCCGGTGGAGGCAGGGCCGCCGACCGCGATCTCGATATCCGGAGACGCCCCGCCATCCGCGATCTGAAGCGTCTTTCCGATCAGTTGCGACAGATCGGCGGCGAAGGCAGCCGCTCCGGGGTGGGCGACGGTGACGGCGACCTTCGACTGCAGCTTCTCCGAGGCTTCCTCCTCGTCGATGCCGAGCAGGCTGGCCAAGGCTTTGCGATTTTCCTCGGCGGCGTTCAGCATTATGCGACCTCCACGACGTCAGGCACGTCCTCGTCCGGAACCGCGATCCACATGTCGTCGTCGGAAAGGCGGTACATCGCGGTCTGGTCCATGAAGTTCGCAACGGTGGCGCCGGCGCCGAAGCGGGGAACCACCAGCGACAAGGCGCCGCGATTGCGGACGATGGCCCATTCGTCGTCGGCTTCGGAATGGAAGGCCCTGCCGGGGTGGGAATGCACCTGCGCCACTACCTGCAGCCGGGTGCGCCGCAAGTGGGCCATGAGATCCTTCATCGCCGCCGGAGGAATGCGGAAGAAATCCTTTTCGGCGATCTGGTCCGGACGGTACGCCTCCTCGATGCGCTCCGCGCCGCGGGGCCCGCGGCCCAGCCACAGCACGACGGCTTCGCATTCGACGGCGCCACCGCGTCGCAGGACGTCGATCGTGCGCGCGACGATCTCCTTGGGGACACGGACCGTCATGCGCCGACGATCTTGCGCAGCGCGCGCGTGATCTGACTGACGATGCCGAGAATGTTGTTTCCCTCTTCGGCGCGGTAGGTGTCCCAGACTTCGTGACGATGGCTCGAATGAGTGTGGAATTCGCGCACGCCGCGCATGCAGACGAACGGCCGGCCGGTCTGTTCATGCGCCGAGTGATTGAAGATCGAGCCGGCCAGCGGCTGGACCTCCGCTTCCGTCAGGAAGGCCCCTTCCGGCGAAAGAAGCGCCACCGAGGGAGGCGCCTCGTTCCAGTTGTCGCAGTCGACGCGAAGGCGCAGCGGCCGCTTGGCCTCGATCGTGAGATCGAGCAACGGATACGCCGCCGACCAGAGCGTCCACCGCTTCACCCGCAGATAGTCCGGCGTCAACAGCGCGATCTCGGCGTCGAACTTGGCCTTAGAGGCTGCCGGATGCACCTCCGCCCCCCTCGGGCTTGTGCCACTCGATCTCGACGATGCCGTGCAGGCCGTTCTCGCCGAAGGTCTTGGAGGGATCGATCGGCCGGTTCTCGACCTCGGCCACCCAGTCGGCGGTGTTCGTGAGTTCGAGCTTGACCTTCGCGCGCTCGAGGACGTGCGCGACGATCTCGTCGCGATGCGAGCGGTTGTAGTCGTCCGCATCCGGATAGAATCCGCTCGGCGTGATGACGGCCACCGCGACCGGCTTGTCGGCATGATGATGGCCGGGATGTTCGACTGCATGTTCGAGAACCGTCATGGCTTTCTCCAGACGAGGGTTGATTCCCGGGACATTAATACTAACTGCAAACTATGTCAACGTCGTACCCCTACGCGATGTCAACCTGGTTGACTTCGGCCTGCGAATGCGGGACGATTCGGCGCCATCCGCCACCGCGACCATGAGATGATCACACCCAACGATTTCTACACGAAGCTCGGCGATTCGATCCGACGTCGCCGCGAGGAGCTGCGGCTGACCCAGGCCGAGCTCGGAGAGAGTCTCGGTCTGTCCCGCACGTCCGTCACGAACATCGAGCGCGGGCGCCAGCGCCTGCTGATCGATCAGTTTCAGGGCTTGTGCAAGGCGCTCGGCGTGTCCATGGAGACGCTTCTCGCGGACATCGACGCGGAGACGCGGCCCGTAGTCCGTCAGCCGAGCGAGCTCAGGCGGATGCCGACCGTGACGGCCTACCTGCAGCGCACCCTGGTCAAGGCAGGTGAGCGGTGAGGCCGCTGCGCCCGCGCTACAGCCGCATCCGCCGCTGTGCGGCCGACCTTCTCGCCGAGAACGGCATCGAACGTCCGGCGGTCCCCGTCGAGCGCCTGGCCAAGGCCGCCGGCGCAGTGATGGAGTATCGCGACTTCAACAACGAAATTTCCGGTTTGCTGATCCGGAAGCACCAGATGGTGGTCATCGCCGTCGCCAAGGAGCAGCCGGAGCAACGGCAGAGGTTCACGATCGCCCACGAACTGGGCCATCTCCTGCTTCACGACGGCATCGAGGTCCGCGTGGACAAGCATTTCCGCGTCAACCTTCGATCGGGGGCGTCGTCGAAGGCCGAGGATGTCGAGGAAATCGAGGCCAATGCCTTCGCCGCCGAACTTCTGATGCCGCGCGAATTCCTGCTGCGCGACGCCAGAAAGCTGACGCTCGATATCGAAGACGAAGAGCAGGTCGCAACTCTTGCGCGGCGTTACGAAGTCAGTCGACAGGCGATGACGTTTCGGCTGATGAACCTATTCGGAGAGCGAGCCTGATGCTGCAATGGCTGCGATCGCTCTTGTCGCTGATCTTCGGGAAGCAGACCCCGCCTTCTCAGCCTGAGGCCGACCGCTGGCGGCGGCCCAGACTGAACGTTCCGCGCTACGCCGGCGCCGGGGAGGTCCCGCCGATGCACTGGAAGGCTTGCCACCCAACGACGATCCGCCGTTTCAAGGCCGAATTCTCCTGTCCGAACGGGCACGGCATCGTTCTGAAAGGCCATTCGGTCGATGCCGACGGCACTGTGCATCCCAGCGTCGTCTGCCCCGAGCAGTCTTGCGATTTTCACGATTTCGTTCGACTGGCGCGCTGGGACGCCGGTCCAGTCTGACGTCTGCGTCCAAGCACCCCAAAAACGTTGGCGTGCGCCCCTCCCCGGGCTTGCAGGGGCGTCTCTTTTGCCAAGGCGTGCCGAGCAACATGCAGGCCACCGGAAACTAAACGGAGGCAAAAGGGGTCAGAGGTGACCTATAAGTGGCGCTGCCGGTCGTTCTGGCCGACGACGGGGTCGCGGCCGGCGAGGCAGTCGAGTACCTGAGCGCCAATACCGCCGTGATGCGAGCCGAAGCGCTCTGGCGGAAACCCGGCTGCGCCGGCGCGGTCGCGGCCAGCCGCACCGGAGATCCGGCCACCGGCGATTTAGGCGACGCCAAACTGATCCGGAAGTTCGGCGACCTACCGGACGATCTGAGCGAGCTGTGATGCCCTACCCGCTCGGGCGCACGAAGCGCTGCAAGCCTCGCGGGACGGCGAGATCACCCACCACCGCTGCCTGAATCTGCTCGGCGTCGATACCGCACCGGCACGCTCTGTCCCACGGTCAACGTGACCACCGCGGAGGTCCAGTGGTTCGAAGCCGAATTCGCTCCCCCGTTCGTGCTCGCCAGGCAACAGAGATGTCATCACCTGGTGGTCGAGAAGGAACTCGATGCGGCCGGCGTGAAGCCGGCTCGGAAGCAGGAGGGGCTCTGGGCGACCTTCTATCGGAAGGTTGGGTTAACTATACGGACCTGAAGGGGAAAACCCACCCGGACTTCGGATTCAGGGTCGAGATTTTGGCTTGACAAAAAGCACCGTCTTTCAGATATTTCAGATGAGAAGGGTGAACCCATGGTCGCTACGGCATTGAAGACGCACGTCGTCGCTCCCGAAGAGCGGTCTTCGGCAAAAGGCTTGTTGGATCTTCTCGCCGAAGCTGGTGGCGGGGGAATCGGCCAAGTCAAGCTCGTATTCGAACCCACTCTCGGCCGAAAGTCGGCAGTCGTAGTGCCTGACGGGCTGGTGGATGTCATCAGAGACCTGGCAGGCCTCATTGAAGGGAGCCGACAAGTCAGCTTGTTCGCCGACGATCCGGAAGTGACGCCGGAACAGGCGTCCGACCTGCTCGGCATCTCGCGCCCTACCGTCGTTCAGCGTATCAAGCAGGGTGACCTGAACGCTCGCATGGTCGGAGCACATCATCGCATTCGTATGTCGGATCTGATCGCCTTCCGGCAGCAACAGACGAAGAAGGCCGAGGCCGAATTCGAAGCTCGTTCCAAAGCCGCTCGGTTCGCGGTGGCCAACACCGTCATCGAGGGCGGCCACGTACTGCCTGAAACCGAAGAATTGATGAATGAGTGGGCGCGCGGGGAGATCGACGATGACGAATTGATCGAGCAGGGCCTGAAAAGGTTCGGCCCGGGTGCTTGATCCGTACCTGCTCCCGAACGGAACTCTTCAAAACAGGCTTGGCACCGACGATCCTTCGGAGCTTCTGCGCAGAGAAGACCAGCTGGTTTCTCTCCGGCAGACCGTTCTGGCCCGCACACGACCGAGCGCTCCCTTCGACTTCAACAAGCTCAGCGAGATCCATCGCTATCTTTTCCAAGATGTCTATGAATGGGCCGGAAAGCCCAGAAGTTGCGACTTGCGTAAGGCGGCATACTCGGACTCGGACGAAAGCCCAAAGCAGTTCACGCCTAGCTCAAAGATCAAGGCTGAAGCCGACCGGATTTTCGGTACGTTAATCCGGAAGAACGAATTGCGTGGATTGAACCCGGGCGATTTCACCGACTCCGCAGCCGAGCTCTTCGTCGAAATCAACAATCTCCATCCCTTCAGGGAAGGCAACGGGAGAGCGCAACGCTTCTTTCTTAGCGCCCTCGCCGAAAACGCCGGCCATGAACTGGCATTCGACGTCGTTACAAAAGAGCGCATGATCGAAGTCAGCGTCGCCGGAATCGACGGCGACGTGGCCGGAGCCAAGCGCCTGTTCAAGGAGATATCCGATCCGAGAAGGGTGAGGGCGCTCAGAAAAGCGTTAAACTTCCTCAAGAAGTCGAATTCGGTCCCTTGGAACGACCTCTACATTGCTACAACGACCGCAGGGCAGGCCTACGCCGGCGTGCTCGTCGGGATGGCGGGCAACGACTACATGATGCGCGTATCCGGAGACCCGCAAGATTGGATCGCGGTCGGAGAGATCGACGACCTTCCGGAAAATTCGTCCGGAGGCGACGACCTCATCCTGACCGCCAAGCGGTTCTGAGTCCGGCGAGCAGCAGCAGCATTCCCAACAAGATCCTCCAGACTCGCGATGCCGATCGCGACAGGTCTAAGTATCTCAGCGGGAATCATCGAGTTTATTCGCTCAACTTCCTGCAAAGAGTCCCCGAAGCGGAATTGAAGAAGCAAGGGATCGATCGCCCTGCCGTCGTCCAAGACGTCTGAGTGGCGGGAGCATGCGGACAGAGAGGTTCTGGATGCCTGATGCGACTCTGAGCGCCGTCCGACCTCATGTGCCATACCCGATGAATGCCAACAAACGTCGCGCGATCCTAGGCTCGAACTCGGATAGCGTCGCCCTATCGATACAAAATTCAGTGTGGAAAACGATGCGGACGTTGCCCCGCCTACGACAATACTTATCGCCAACTTGCGCAATGCTACCGAAAACCTTAGTTGACGCGTTACAACCAACGGTTTTTGGCGGCGTCCGCTGCACTGCGAGAGGGAGGGCTTCGTGACCACCGGTAAAGTCACGCCGCTCGGCTATCTGAGCGATCAGGAGACCAAGGTCGATTTCCTCAACAACGAGGCTATCGCGCGAACCATCGTCCGGCTGATCGGCGAAACGACGGATTCCGCGGTCACGATCGGCGTCCACGGCGACTGGGGCGCCGGAAAATCCAGCGTGCTGGAGATGGTCGAGGCCGCCTTCCCAGAAGGTGGCGACGTCCTATGCCTGAAGTTCAGCGGCTGGCAATTTCAGGGGTTTGAAGATGCCAAGATCGCACTGATCGAAGGCGTCGTGAACGGTCTCATCGAGAAGCGCTCTCTGGCGACGAAAGCCGCCGACGAGGTCAAACGGGTGCTGAAGAGCGTCGACTGGCTGAAGGTCGCCAAGAAAGGTGGCGGTCTGGCTGTGACGGCCGTCACCGGCATCCCGGTTCTCGGACTCGACGACCTCGTCGGCTCCGCGGTCGAATACGTGAAGAACGTCGTGACCGACAAGGACGCGCGCGAAGCAGCCGTCAAGCAGATCGAGGAATTCAAGAAAGAGAAGGGCGACGAAGCGAGCGGACGCAGCGTGCCCACCGAGATCAGGGAATTTAGGGAGGCGTACAAGGAGCTGATCAAGAAGGCGGGCATCAAGCGTCTTGTCGTCCTGATCGACGACCTCGACCGCTGCCTGCCGCAGACTGCGATCGAAACGCTCGAGGCGATCCGGCTGTTTGTGCTGTGGGACAAGACCGCCTTCATCGTCGGCGCCGACGAAGGCATGATCGAGATCGCGGTCCGCGATCACTTCAAGAACCTGCCGGAGATCGACGTCGCAGCGAACAACGCTCGCGACTCCGGACCGAATTACACGCGGTCCTACCTGGAAAAGCTGTTGCAGGTGCCGTTCCGCATTCCGGCGCTCGGCGAGACCGAGACCGGAATCTACGTGACGCTGCTCCTGCTCGGCCGGGCTCTCGGCGAGGAATCGCCGGAGTTCGTGAAACTGCTGGCCCTCGGCAGGGCTGCCTTGGGCAAGCCATGGGAGGGCAAGGGGATCGATCACGACGCGATCAAGGTTGCGGTCGGAGAACGGTTCGACGAGATCGTCGACGCTCTGAATTTGGCCGATCGCGTGAGCCCCGTGCTGGCGGCCGGCACGAAAGGCAATCCGCGGCAGATCAAACGCTTCCTGAACGCGCTCGCGCTCAGGCTTGCGGTCGCGCAAGAGCGAGGCTTCGGCGACGCTATCGAACAACCTCGCCTGGCGAAGGTGATGCTGGCCGAGATGTTTCTCCATCCCACCGTGTTCGATCACATGGCCACGACGGCGGCGAGTTCGGAGGACGGCATCTGTCCTGAGATCGCGCTGATCGAAAAGATCGCCACCGGCGGCACCGACCCGACGCGGGCGAGCGGAGAAGAAGCTGCGGCGTCCGAAGGGGGCAACTCTGTGATCGACGAGTGGAAGACGCGCCCCGACGTCATGCGTTGGGCGGCGGTCAAGCCGGATCTCGGCGCGGCTTCGCTCAAGCCGTACCTCTTCGTGATCAAGGACAGGAAAAACTATCTCGGCGCCGCCGCTCCCCTGCCACACAAGCTGGTGGCGCTTCTGGAAAAGCTGCTCGGCGGCGAGATGTCGGCCAAGGGCGCCCTCGGCGACGTCAAGAATCTCAATCTCACCGAAGCGGTCCTGCTCTTCGATGCCCTGCGCACGAAAGTGCGAGAGGCGTCGAATTTCGAAGTGCGACCGGCGGCTATTCCGGGCGTCGCCGTGGTCGTGGAGGCTCACCCACCCCTGCAGGGCCGGTACGTCGACATCCTTGAAGCCCTGCCGCCCGACCGCGTCGGTCTGTGGGTCGCAGCCGGACATGCCTTCGTTACGGAAACGGCGCCGAAGGCCCGCATCGAGACCCTCCGCGAGAAGTGGAGGAAAGCCACCAAGAACCCGTTGTTGCGGACCGAACTGGAGCCGAAGAAGCCAGCGAGAGGGGGCCGCGCCCATGGGAACGTCTAATCCCTTCAACGGCGGCAACAATCGGAATCCGCTCGTGCCTGACTGGGTCGGTGGGGCCGGACCGGGCCCCGCCCCGCCCCGCCCTCCTGCGCCCAGTGCCGCCGCCCCCGGTGGCCCGGGTGCGCCGGGCGCTCCCGGCGGTGCCAACTCCGGAAACGGGAATCCCAGCGGCGCGAACCCGGCCGGCGGTAACCTGGGCAACGCAAACCCCGGCAACGGAAATCCCGGGGGCTCGGACGACGGCGACGCGCCTGCGCCGAATCGCTTCCAGAGCGCCCGCAGCAACTTCTTCAAATTCGCCAAGTCCGGCGGGGGCACTGGCGGCGGCGGAGGACGCGGCGGCGGCACCAATCGGAATCTGCGTCGCGCGGTCCGGTCGTTCGTCGGCAAGTCGAGCGGAGGCGCGCGTCGGGCGACGCAGCGCATGGCGGCGGAACGCAGCGCTACCGGAAGCTTGGGACGGATCCTCTCCACCGCCGGTACCGCGGGCATCCAGGAAACAGTTCGCCGTCTCGGCTTCGCGCAGTTGGCGACACTGCCGGTTCAGGACATCTATGCCGCGCTGGTCGATGTCATTTGCGAACCCGGCGGCGAACTCGACGAGTCGTTCGCCAGAGAGGCCTACATCAAGGCACTGGCCGAGATCAGCGAGGCACAGGCGGATCTAGAACGTCCCTCTCCCGAGACCACCGTATCGTTCCTGGCCTCCTTCATCACCAACGCGATCCAGAACCGACTGCTCAACGCGGTCGGAAACAAGGTCGTCGCGATTCCGCGCGACGTCGCGTCCGTCCAGAGCGTCGAACAGCAGATCAACGACTACATCCGCGGCAAGGTGAACGACGCAATGACGGAGGCCGGCGAAAACTTTCCCGTCGACCGCATCGTTTCGACCATCGACGACATCTATGAACGCTCGATTGTCCTGTTGGAGGGTCCGGACGTGGACGACCGCGATTCCGGAGCAGACGACGACTTCGCGGCGGAAGCCCAAGAGGAGATCGCCTGATGACGGCATATGCTTTGATCGGTCATATGGGGCCGGCAGACCAGGCGCCGGATCTCACAGGCCGCTGGCAAGCCCAGTTCCGTGTCGACCTCCTGAGCGGCAATCGGACTCTGGGGTACGGGATAGGCGGCGTCATCCGAAGCCTCGGACGGCTCGGCGTCTACCCGCGCGAAGTCGGCGTCGATGTCCTCGTTCTCGCGGCGATGGTGCATGCCGCCGACACGCGGATCAATCGCGTGCAGACGTCGCAGGACGCGTGGACGCGCGAACTCGGTATCTGCGTGCCGGTGTCCGATCCCGAACTATGGAGCGGGCAGCGCGCGCTTCTCGAAAAAATGCTCAGATTTCTGACCGGCGACCATTGGACGGTCTCGTTCAGGCCTCGCCCGGAAGGATTAGCCGACTTCGTCAGACGCCCGGTCGAGGGTCTCCAGGAACACGGGTTCGACGGGGTCGCCCTCTTCTCGGGCGGACTGGACAGTCTGATCGGCGCGATCGATCGTCTGCAAGAAGGCTCCTTTCCTCTGTTCGTGAGCCATGGAGGCGACGGAGCGATCAGCAAGCCTCAAAAGGACCTGTTTCTGGACGTTGTTTCCGCGTACCGGAACGACAATGGCGAACCGAGGCGCGTCCGCTTGGGAATGACATTCACCGACAAGGTTTTACCAGACGTCGGCCGAGAGGAAAGTACCCGTGGCCGATCCTTCCTGTTCATCGCCCTCGCCGCGATGGCCGGTTCAGGACTGGCGCGGCACTTCTCGCTCCATGTTCCGGAGAACGGTCTGATCGCCCTGAACGTCCCACTCGATTCCGTCAGGCTGGGATCCTTGAGCACCCGTACGACCCACCCCTACTACATGCGGCGCTGGAACGAATTGCTCTCGCAAGTCGGAATCGACGGCGTGATCGTCAACAGGTACTGGGACAAGACCAAAGGCGAGATGATGGAAAACTGCCTCAATCCGGATCTCCTACGCGAGCTCGCCGGCGGGTCCCTCTCCTGCGCCCACCCTGCCGCTGGCCGTTGGGTGAAGTCGGCGGCCGGCCGGCATACCCATTGCGGCCATTGCGTTCCGTGCATCATCCGCCAAGCCGCGTTCGATTACGCATGGGGTCGAGGCAACGATCCCACCGGGTACCGGGTCGATATCCACCAGCACCAGCTGAGTACGCAGGCGGCGGAAGGCAAGCAGGTGCGGGCATTCCAATACGCCGTCTCGCGCCTCGCCGGACGCCCCGAACTCGCCCGCGTATTGATCCACAAGCCGGGACCGCTGCTCGAGGATATCGCCCACCTCGACGGGCTCGCCGAAGTTTATTCGCGGGGTATCGCGGAAGTCGGCGAATTGCTACGCGATGTAGCGACGTTTTCACCGGCGGCGGAGTCCGAGATGACGGCATGAGGCTCGTCGATTTTCACTGCCACCTCGACCTGTATCCGGAGTTCGAAGAGCTGGTCGCCGAGAGCGACCGGCTCGGGATCTTCACGCTGGCGGTCACTACGACACCGAAGGCCTGGCCGCGAAATAGCAAATTGGCCTCATCGACGAAATACGTCAGAGCCGCGCTCGGACTGCATCCGCAGTTGGTGGCCGAGCGTTGGCGGGAAATCGATCTTTGGGAGAGGCTTCTCGGCGAAACGAGATACGTCGGCGAGGTCGGGCTCGACGCGGGTCCTCGCCACTTTTCGTCGTTGCCCCGTCAGACGGAAATTTTTCGACGCGTTCTGCGCTCCTGCGCCCAAGTGGGCGGCAAGATACTGTCGATTCACAGCGTGCGGGCAGCTGCCAAAGTTCTCGATTTGATCGAGGAAGAGGTTCCGGAGGGGCGCGCGAAATTCGTCTTTCATTGGTTCACGGGATCGGCCGCCGACGCAAGGCGGGCCGCGGACCTCGGCTGTTACTTCTCGATCAACAGTCAGATGCTGATGACGGATCGTGGGCGGGCGCTGGTCTCCGGTCTGCCGATCGATCGCCTCCTAACGGAAACCGACGGCCCGTTCACATCTCAGGGTGACGGTCCTGCCCGCCCGCGGGATGTCGGGCAAACTGTGAGGCATTTGGCGACGGCGAAAAGCCTGTCGCGCGAGGAAAGCGCGGCCGTAGTGCTACGCAATTTAAAGACCCTGACGGCATAGCGCTTCGGCTGGCTGCAAACTTGCCACCAGTCGGCCCGGCTTGCCAGCCACTAACCGAGGTCGCCCGCAGCGACCCGCCGCCGTCCCCCGGCTAATGCCGTCTGTCGGAAACAACGGCTGCCTTCAGAGGTTCGCGGGAAACCTGGAACTCGCCTTCGCCGTCGAATTTCTTTCCCATCATGCGGAGAAGCGCCCGCCCGGGTCCAACCGGCACTGGGTAGGCGGCCATCAGCTCCGGATTTTCCGGAAAACTCGGCCCAACCACTTCTTGGACTGCTCGAATGCTCAAACTCGCGCTCGCGCCTTCGAAGAGAAGCTCATCGGTCTCGGGATGCCAGACGCAAACGACTATCGCAAACATTGTCAGTGCTCTCTTCTGGACGCTCGCTTGCCGGCAATCGCACATTTGCGGTAGCGAAGCCGCCGAAAAATCATCCTCGGGCGCCAGTTCTCTTAGCGTTTTTGAAAGCGGTTGAAAGTGGCGCAAAAGATCGTCCGGGGGACCGAAAGATACCTTGACGACGTCTGGCCCCCTACCCCGCGGCAGGTCCCCTGGTCACATCGTCGGGCCGCTTACATCCCTTGAGCGTCGGCCAGACAAAGGCAAGCGCCTTCGGTCTGACGATACCGGTCTTCCCTTGCAGGTCGGCGGTGGGCGCCCCACCTCGCCGTAACGGTCACACCGACCGTCGCGCCAAGGAAGGTCGAAATAGTGCGCTTCGCGAACGCCGCGACTGGTCTCTGCCGGCACGGGAGGGGAAGGTCGGGTCACCCCGATACGGGTCTCTGACAGACGCCTTCAGAAACCGCAGTCTCTGTATCGCTTGCTGGCAATACGAAAGCGCGAGCCCGCTTCGACGAAATCGACGTCCAAGCATTGACCACCCCGGCGATAGCTGCTCAGCCCATCGCACCGAAGGTATTCGAGGTTGATACGCCATCGCTTCTCCTGCGGGGCGTAGGTCGCGAAATCATGTTGGGCGGCGGGCGGCCCCTTGCAGATCGTCGCGATGTACCGACGTATTTCGGCTGGCAGCCCGTCGATGTGATGGGGATTCCATGGATCGTCCCTGACAACGCCGCTGCTCCGGGAATTGGCCTCGAGGGCCGAACAAAGCAGAAGGAAGCTGCCCAGCAGAGCACCAAGTGCCGCCATCCAAAAAGCCGGTACGCGTTGCAGCTCGTTCAAGGTCCCGCCTCCGTCCGCCCGCCGGCGACTTCCTCGGCTTGACGCCTTATAGGGTACCCCCCTATATTATTAGCCGATGGGACATACGATCAAGCAGAAGTCGAAGCTCCTGGCGCGGGTAAAGCGCATCAAAGGACAGTTGGAGGCCGTCGAACGCGCGCTGGAGGCCGAACTCGGGTGCGCGGACGTCCTGATGCTGGTCGCCTCCGTCCGCGGCGCGGTCGGCGGGCTGACCACCGAACTGCTCGAGGACCACATCCGTCATCACGTCGTGGATCCGGATCGCGAAAAGGATCCTAATAAGGCCAAGGGCGCCGCCGACCTCATCGACGTCGTCCGAACCTACCTAAAGTGAACCGCATGACCGACCTGGCCTCCCTGCTGCAGCAGAGCAGCGCACAAGCATGGCTGTTCGTCCCCAGCGCGATCCTGCTCGGCGCGCTGCACGGGCTCGAGCCCGGCCATTCGAAGACCATGATGGCCGCCTTCATCGTCGCGATACGCGGCACCGTCTTCCAGGCCGTACTCCTCGGGCTGTCCGCGACGGTCTCACACACCGCCGTCGTCTGGGCCATCGCTCTCGCCGGTCTTCAATTCGGCCAGAAATGGTCCGGGGAACGAAGTGAGGCCTACCTGCAACTGGCTTCGGCCTTCATCATCGTCGGGATCGCCGCCTGGATGACTTGGCGCACATGGCGGGAGCAGAACGTGGCGACCGGCCATCATCACCACGTCGAGCCCCAGTTCGTCTCGCTGGCTGAACGATCGGTGTCGATCGAGATTTTCGAAGATGGCACCCCGCCTCGCTGGCGGATCCGGAGCGAAGCTGGTCAGTTCCTCCCGACAAGCGAGATCCGCGTGACGACGGTCCGCGCGGACGGCACCGAGCAGACTTTCGCGTTCGCAGACCATGGCGACCATCTGGAGAGCATCGAGGAGATCCCGGAACCGCACGCCTTCAAAGCTCGTGTCGTGCTGGGCGGGGACGCAGCCGAGATCGTGTTCGAGGAGAACAACTACGGTCACATGGACCTCGGCGACGAGGAGGACGCGCATGCGCGCGCCCACGCCGCCGATATCCGCAGGCGTTTCGCGGGACAGACGGTAAATACGCCCCAGATCATCCTCTTCGGCTTGACCGGCGGGCTGATCCCGTGTCCGGCGGCAATCACCGTGCTGTTGCTCTGCATCCAGTTGAAGCAGTTCAGCCTCGGCTTTGTGCTGGTGCTATGCTTCGGCATCGGTCTCGCGATCACCATGGTGTCGGCCGGCGTCGCCGCCGCCCTCAGCATTCGGCACGTCGAGCGGCACTGGAGCGGCTTCAGTCGCTTCGCTCATCGCGCACCCTATCTCTCGGCCGCGCTGATCGTTCTGGTCGGGCTCTATACCGGCTGGTCAGGCTGGCATGAACTGATGATCTGACAGGCCCGGAGCAGGCCGGCGACCGCGTCGACTTGTCGTACCGGCCGGCCTGTCCTGAGCATAGCCGGAAATGATGGCAAGCTTTATCCCCTCCAGGGGGATAGGATTTTAAAACATGAGCAAGACGCACGTCCACGAAAGTCCCCCGACATCGTCAAGCGCCTGAAGCGCGCCGACGGTCACCTGCAGAAGGTCATCGCGATGTTCGCCGAGGGGCGCCCATGCCTCGACCTCGCGCAGCAGCTTCACGCCGTCGAGAAGGCGGTCTCGGAGGCGAAGAAGGCTCTCATCCACGACCACGTCGACAACTGCCTGGACGCCGCCGCCAACGGCGGATCCGGCAAGTCGGCCAAGAACGTGCTCGCCGAGTTCAAGGCGATCTCGCGCTACCTGTGATGACGAAGTTCGCGATGATACCGAACCGCCTCGCGGTCCTGAGCGTCGTGCTCGCAGCGTCGACCATCGTGGCCGCGGCCGGGCCCGCACGGGTCCAATCCGACGCCAAGAAGCCGGCGGTCATCGCGATGGACGATGCGCAGATCAAGCGCGCCGGCATCGAACTGCGGCAGGCCGGCCCGTCTCCGATCGCGCGACCGGTGACCGTCCCGAGCACGATCGTGCCCGACGCGGGGCGGGTCGCGTACGTGTCCATCAAGGTCTTCCGTTCCTTGAGATCAAGATCGACAAGGGCGAGATCGCACGACGCGGCCTGAGCTTAGCGTCGGTGCAGGATCTGATCGCGACTGCGATCGGCGGGACCGACGCAGGCCTCGTCTTCGAAGGCGACCGCCGTTTCAAGATCGTCGTGCGGCTCCCGGACGCGCTGCGCGACGACATCCCCTCGCTTGAGGAACTGCCGGTCCCACTCCCGCAGGCGAATCCGAACGTACCCGCGTCGTCCATCCCGCTACGGGTCATTGCTTTCCCGAGCAGACGGTAGGCTACAACCAGATCAGTCGTGAGAACGGTAAGCGCCGCGTAGTGTTGACGGCCGAGGTTCGGGGCCGAGACATCGGTTCGCTGGTCACCGAGGCGCAGGCGAAGGTCGCCGAACAGGTGAAGCTGCCTCCGGGCAGCTATCTCGCCTGGGGCGGTCAGTTCGAAAACTTCGCCGTTGCGCGCCAGCGTCTCGCGTTCGTCGTGCCCGGCGTTTTCGCGCTGATTTCCATGCTGCTGTTCGGGGCGCTCGGTTCGGCTCGGGACGCGGCTCTCGTCTTTAGCGCGGTTCCGCTCGCCCTAACCGGCGGCATCGCCGCTCTCTAGCTGCGCGGAATGCCGTTCTCTATCTCGGCGGCCGTCGGATTCATCGCGCTATCGGGCGTCGCCGTGCAGAATGGCCTGGTCATGCTGACGCAGATCCGGAGGCTGATAGCCGATGGGGTGCATTTCAGGGCCGCGATCCGGGAGGGGCGCTCTGACCCGCTTTCGGCCAGTCGCTATGACCGCACTCGGCACGCGCTTCGGCCCGTGATGGCTCCATCGGCACCGGTTTCACTTAGACGTGAATATGTAACCGATCTCAATCGGTCTTCGAAGTCATGAATACCGGGACATTCGTATTTCTCCCGACATGGAAGGAAGAATCAATGCGCGAGAGCGCTCTTTTATGGCCTCGTGCCGGTCCAGCCGTTCGAATATCGCGTGTCGCTTGGCGAACCATGATGACGGGTACAAACCCGATCGGCTCGTCTGTACCCATCAGCGCGGATCAAAAGCAGGTACTTGGGCGGGCTCCGACAACTCGGCCGGACAGGCCTGGCACGTTATTTGAGCGGCTTGAGCTTGGTTGACTTCTCGCACTTGCACCTCCGCTGGGCTGCCACCACTTGGCGCGACCGTGCATCACGCTGCACCTCCGAGACAATTTCGTCCCAATCGGCCCCCGCTCGCAAACCGCAAGAAGAAAATCGCGATGAAGCCCGCTGAAGTGCAGAGCACACCACTCGATTGCCTGATAATCGGAGGTGGGCCAGCAGGTCTTGCCGCCGCAATTTATTTGGCTCGTTTCCGTCGGAATTGCCGGCTCGTCGACGATGGCGCAAGTCGCGCGGCACTGATTCCAACCTCACATAATCTAGCTGGTTTCCCGGATGGTATTGGCGGTATCGCGCTTTTGGAACGCATGAGAGCTCACGCGCTCAAATATGACGCCTTTTTCCTTTCGAGCACGGTTTCCAGCCTGGAGCGCCAAGAAGGAGGCGTGTTCGTCGCCACGCTCGTCACCGAACGCCTGGCGGCCCGAACGATACTGCTGGCGACCGGCGTGGTCGACAGGGAGCCACGTCTGCCCGACCTGGAAGGGGCAATCCGACGAAGACTGATCCGCCACTGTGGAATTTGCGATGGCTACGAAGCGATTGGCCAGAAGGTCGGGGTGCTTGGTCAGGGGTCGAGCGGCCTGAACGAGGCCTTCTTCTTGAAGACTTACACGTCCGATATCACTCTCCTCTCGCTAGGGGCGAAGCTCGGGCTTTCAGAGGAGGAGCAACGCAACGCTGCGGCTTCGGGAATCAAGGTCGTCGAAGAGCCGATCGGCGCCGTTGCCATCGAAGAAGGTCGTGTCCGTGCCTTGGTTCTACAAGGCGGCGCGCGTCACTCTTTCGATACGCTATACTCCGCTCTCGGGAGCGATGCGCGCTCCGGGCTCGCCCGCAACGCCGGGGCAAAGATCGATCACGACGGTTGTGTCGTTACGGATGAACACCAACACACGTCCGTCGAGGGACTGTTCGCTGCTGGCGATGTTGTTTGCGGCCTGGATCAAATCAGCGTCGCCGTCGGACAGGGGGCAATTGCCGCCACCGCCATCCACAATTACCTACGCGGAGCGCAGCCGCGATCCACAATGTGGCGGAGATCGATAGAAGTGCCGTCCTAGTCTTTGACAGGCACTTCTCTCGCTGGCAGCGGCGCCATCGTCCGGATGCCCTTGCGCATCCTGACGACTTCAAGCTGTATATTCCTGGGCCGGAGATGCGCCGGACCCAGCGACGACCGTTTGAAATCGACGGCGACAGCACCGCAAGCCAGCATGCAGCGACCCAGCACGTGCTGAAAACAAGTGAGCGAGGGATTTCCGGATGGTTGCTCTTGCTGACCTCAAGGCCGACCTTCCGGATTGGCCAGATGACGTCTTGGATCAGTGGCTGCTGAATCTGGCGAAGCAAGAGGGCATGGGGTGGCCTCCACCCGTGCCCTTCAACGGCCATCGATGGCAGTACATCATCGTCAAGCCGATCCTCTGGTGGCAGAAGGTTACTTGGTCACTGGAACAGCGTGACTGCAGCTTCGACGAACTCTCGGTGAATTCCCGAAAGATCATGAACTCAATGTTCATGGCCCTCGTTCTCGGCGTCGAGAATGGATACGGCGGCGACAACAGCAAGGAGCGATTTGAGTCGTGCCTAAATTATCTGGCTCTCAACGGCCGATTTCCTCGGTCTCCGGTCACGATGCCCATCGCGACGGGCCTCAGTATTCTCGATGGGAACCACCGCGTGTATTCGCTCACGTTTATGCAGAACGTGCCTGAGGCCGAATTGAAAAAGCAGGGGGTCGACCGGCCCACAGTCATCCAAGACGTCTGGCTCGCAAAGCACCAAGACGGCGAGGTTCTCGATAGCTGAGAACATCTAGATCCGCCCGGCCGCCGACAGGCCGTCCGTCTTCCCAGCGCCGAAAAAACGTCGGCGTCTCTCGCCGCCCACCGCAAGCGAGGTTCTCGTCAAGAAAACGCTCGTGGACTAGCGCGGTTTCGGACCGTTTTGGTAGCGCGACCGGGCCGCCGGATTGGTGGGCAAGAGGTGCTCTCCCGTCCGATCGTGCGCGAATGCAGAATATGGGCCTAACTGCAACATCGCCATCCCGTCGTGCGCGAACTGCTTGACTTCGTTCGGCCATAGCGCTTGTCCGATATGGTCGTTTCGGCCTGGCTTGATCGTAGAGAGCATCGCCAGGAATGAGATCGCGATAACGGCTCTGGAAAACATGTCGATTCCATCGTTGTTCGAATGAAACGCTCCTTGCGCTCCAACAACGAATTTGAAACGCCCGCCCCGGCTGCAACTGACTTCACCTCAAGGTGAATTGCCGGACTCGTCCTCTCACCAGCGCAGCAATCGCGGCCCCAGGATCGCGCCTGTCAGCGTGCACAGCACGATCGTGCCGCCATACCAGATCGCGACGAACGGCAGGGAATCGTCGGTACAGTGAAGCGCATATGCGATCGAGCTCACCCCACCCGCAACAAGGCCGCTCAAGGCGCCGGCACGGACCAGATTGGTCGGTGCCGCTCTTCGCACCGCCCAAATGGCAAGCGCGAAGGGCACAATCGCGATAATCGGGATGGATAGGACGCATTCGAGCCATTCGCTTCCCAAGACCATCCTATCCCAGTGTGAGCTGGGCGCTTGACCGAGGCTGACGGCAGCGAGCAGCATCATCGTCACAAAGGGGATTGCCGCCAGACCAAACGAGACTTTCCTCTCGCCACCGGGTCGTACCGCTCGCGCCAGATAAACGGAAGCCACACCTGCGGTGGAAAGAGCAAATGCCAATTTCATTGCAAGGAAGACGGCAGCGCGCGGCGTCGTGACATCGTCGCGAACACCGAGCCCGACAAGCACTCCGACAACCGCCACAAGCGTCCCGACCACAAGGGCGACACCGACGGCACGGTCGACCCGCCGGCGATCGACCGGCTCGACGACCAGGCTGAGCGCAGCGATCAGTTCGTCGGTATTCATGTTTTCGTCCCTTGAGCGATCAATTTCGCCAACGCCTTGAGGCCACGATGCACGCCGACCTTCACCCCCGATTCCGAAATCCCACACTTCAGTGCCGCTTCGGCTACGCTCAATCCATCAATCTTAACAGCTTGGATGGCGCATTGCATTTTTTCGGGCAACCGGCTCAGCAACTTTCCGACATCGAAACTGCTTTCGACGCCAAGGTGGTCGTCGTGCGCCGTGACCTCGTTGGCCTCGTCGATCGGCACATCGGCCACGGATGCCCGCGTCCGCCGCAGGAAGTCGATCAGTTTGTAGCGTGCGATCGCATGCACCCAGGGAGTCAACGGCTCCTCAGGATCATAGGTGTGTCGTTGGATATGGATCGCCAATACCGCTTCCTGAACCAGATCTTCGGCCTCCTGCGCGCCCCGCCCCACCCTACCCAGCTTGCCCTTGTAGTAGGCGCGTAAATGACGGCTCAGCCGCTTGAGCAATCTTTGGTGAGCGGCGGCATTTCCGTCCTGACTGGAAAGCATCAGAGCCTTGAGTTCCGCTTCAATGGCGGAGGGGCCTATCTTATGCTGATATTCATTCACGCGGTCGATCCGGTTACGGCCGGTGCTGCGATACGATCTGAAGCGCACGTTCGGCCGCAGTGTAGCTCGTCGTGTCGTACGCGACCGCCATTTGCGGCGCACGCAAACGATCGCGCTAGGTCGAAGTATTCCATCTCTGACATTCCTCGCATGTTTCCGATCTGCCGCTCAAACGGCAGGTGTCGACCCGCGCGCGCATCGGCCGACGCGACATCCGAGCCGCGCTCGGGGAACGCCGACCAAGTCAAGTGCGAGGAGGATGCTCCGGCGGTCGTTCGGGCAGACCGTCGACCCCTGAGATGTTGGACCCGCTTCGACCAGGATCCGCAATTCGGATCCTTGTGAACGAGTAGCGCGGGCACCTCGTTTGCGAACGCTGTCGATGAAATGAGAGCCGCGTACAGCATGCCCACCACGTTCCGTCCGGTGGATGCGCTCAAGATCGTTTGCCTATGTTGTTGCGACCTGCGCCGCGCAGGCCATCGAAATCTCCCGTGGTGCAGAATCGGATGTCGAGGCATCGTAGCTCCGCACCCATTTTGCCGACTCCGGAAATATGCGCGACGACGCGCAGGAATTGCCGGTGCGACGCGTCCGCCATGAACGGGAGCGCGAAGAGAAAGACGACGAACGTCGCGATGATCTTCGGGACATATGTCAAGGTCATTTCCTGGATCTGCGTGAGGGCCTGGAACAACGAGACCGCGACTCCCACGATCGTGCCCGCGATCAGTAGGGGCGCGGAAATCAGGACCACCGTGAGAATGGCGTCCCTGGCGGCTTCGATGACCTCGGTACCCGTCATTAGCCGCGCTCCGGACTGACTAGCTGTCTCGCCGATGGGCTTCGAGGCTCGGCAGCGGAGGAAGGAGCCGCGCTGCCAGGTACGAACGGTCGGGTGATGGCCGAGCGGCCTTGAGCCTCTCGGCGAAGCGCGCGATGGATTGCCGCTGTCCGCCAAGCTCGACGCCAGCCCCGGCGGAGCGTTGGAACCTCGACGATCGCCGTATCGAAAAGCGGCACCCGCGAGGCGTGGAGGAAGCGCAAAAGGTCGGTCGCAGCGGGGCCGACCCCCTCGACCCCGACGCGATCGAGAGCGCGAACGGCGCCGAGCATGAGCGCCTTGCCATCGCAGCTCGGACAGGTATCGAGAAAGCGGGCGAAAGGGGTCTGGTTCGTTCGGTTGTCGTAGATGTCCGCCATCCGGAGTCTCGGCTTTCACATGAACGCATGGTCCGCGCCTGCGAGGACCTGCCGCTGCTCGGCGATGGAATCCAAGACGGTTTCCGGGACGATCCTCGTACGCAGGCGTTGCCGAACGTGTCCGTCCCGATTTCGGCGATGACATGCTGCAAGCGGCGCCAAATGGTCATTTGTTCAGCCTGTCCGCCCAAAGGAGCCACGCCGGATACGTCCCGCCCGGATCGGCCTTCCAGTGTCGTGCGAGATCGCCTATCCAAGCTTCCCCGGACATCGCCACCCCGCCGTTGTTCGCTGCGCTTCCGCCCTCGGGCGCCGGGCCCCGTCATTCGTTGCGGTCCTGAAAGCGCACGCCAATCCGCTTTTCCCTTCGCCAGATGACGCGGCATGGCCGCCTAGAGTTGTCCATGACGAGGTCGAACGCCTCCGGAATTCCGATCGGGGAATCGACCTCCAACGATGCCCCTGTCCGCGAAACGTTCCGCAGGGCGCAGCTTATGGCGCCGCCGCCAAAGGAGATCGTGGCCGGTTTTAGGACCCGCTGGCGCGAGAAGGTTCTCCGCTCATCGATCATGCCGGCCTCCGCATCGAGGTGAAGTGCTCATGTTCATCCGGTCGCGGCCTGGCGGGTACGTCGAGCGGAAGTCCAAATGGCCCCATGGAGAGCGGGATGAGTGTGGCACCCACATCATCACGGTCGGTCCTGGACTTCCGGCGAACTGATCTAACTCGACGTAGCCGGACGATGCCGCCGCGAGCACGAGCCAGACGGTCAGGAAGGAGTCGTACGGAAAAGCGATCATTTGCTTCCCGCATTGGACATCATTTTGTGATTGCGTTCGACCGCGATCCGCAGGTCCTCGAGCTCGATGAAATCGTCGGCTTGGCGGCGCAGCTCGTCCGCGATCATTCCCGGATTGCTGCGGATGGTCGACAGGACGGTGACGCGGACGCCACGACGCTGGACCGCTTCTACCAGCGAACGGAAGTCGGCATCCCCGGAGAACAGGATCATCTCGTCGAGATGCTCGGCGAGCTCCATCGCACCGACCGCAAGTTCGACATCCATGTCGCCCTTGATCCTGCGGCGCCCGTAGGAATCGGTGAATTCCTTGGCGGGCTTTGTCATCACGGTGTAGCCATTGTAGTCCAGCCAATCGACGAGCGGTCGGATCGAGTGATCCGGATCTTCGACGATAGCGGTGTAGTAAAAAGCCTTCAGTACGGTGCCGCGCCGTCCGAATTCCGCCAGCAGGCGCCTGTAATCGACCTCGAGACCAAGAGTCCTGGATGTCGCATGGAAATTCGGGCCATCGATGAAAAGTGCAATTCGCCTTGAAGCTGGCGTCATATTGTCGACCTCTGGATATCGCATCTGCAGTCACGACTCTTTTGATGGTGCTTGCGACAACGCCGGTAACCGTCGTCATCCCGGCATCGGCGAAGACGGAGCGCAGCCGGACGGCAGAGCAAACTTGCTTCCCCTCAAACGGACGATGGTTCGCGCGCGCTCATAGCGGGCGCCGCACTGCGTCGCTACGCGCAGCTCAAACGTTCGGAGGGCGGTAGAGCGCGGGGGGAGCGTCGTCCGCGATGCGCGGATGCCTCGCGGGTTCACAACGGGACGTCAACGCGGACGGACCGGTCAGTTCAGCGAATGTCGCCGGTAGCGCTGTCACGCAAACCATTCCACAGCACCGCCCGCCAGACGATTTAGGATGGTCGCCCGGCGCAACCGGATCGCCGCCGGACTCGGTCGACCAAACGCCGCTCTCGTCGACCTGCGCGAACGCCGAACGATCGTGAGCGTGTCCGTCGGCATGAACATGCACAGCGGAATGGCCGGCGTGGTCGTGGACGATTCCCATCGCATGCTCGTCCTCGATCAGACACGGTGCGGCACGAGATCCATCCGAGAAGGCAAATGCGAGCGACGGCGCAAGCACGCAAAGCATATAGATCAAGGCAAGGAGCCTGCCTGCCCTCGATCTCTTGGCCTTGGTCAGGCGCGTCAGCAAGCTTCAACGTCTCCCGGCGGCGGCTTTCGCGAATCAGAAGCTTAGGCCCAAACTCTCCTCAAACCAAGCCACCCGAGCAACTTCGCATTTGCTCGCAATCGCCGATGAATACGGGCACGCCGATAAATTGATTGCAGCGGGTAGGCTGACGTTAGTTCGAGCGCACAGTCGAATAGGTTACACGTCGGCGAAAAAACATTCGGCGTGACGCCTTCGGCGCCTTTGATAAAAAACTGATGGCGAAAGGGGAATCGTCACCTCGGATCGCGAACCGGCTCATCGTCGGTATCGCACAGAGCGGCAGACCGCCCGAGCACTCGCAGGACAACGATATGGGCGAGACCACATTAATTCACCTGTCGCGCCTGATCGGACTTCAACGAAAACTGGACGTGACCGCCCAGAACGTTGCAAACGTCGACACGAACGGCTTCAGAGCGCGCGAGCTTTCTTTTCGGGAGTACCTCAAGCCGGGACACGGTGTCGACGAATCCGGCAAGCAGGAGCGCCCACTGTCGCTTCCAGATCCCCGTTTCGTGTTCACGCATGGCGCGCAAGGTCCAGTTCAGGCGACCGGCAATCCGCTCGACCTCGCGATCGATGGCGACGCCTATTTTGTCGTTATGACGGAGCAAGGTGAACGCTACACGCGCAACGGCGCCTTCGTAACAGATGCCCGCGGCAGACTTGTCACCGAGGACGGGCACCCGGTGCTCGGCAGGGATGGCGCCCTGCAACCATCCGACAAGAACGATCCGATCAGCATCGGTCCGGACGGCGTGGTCGGCACCAAACAACGGGTTCTAGGCCGCCTGCGGCTGGTACGCTTCGAGCGCCCGCAGTTCTTGCAGCCTGTAGGCGCGAGCCTGCTGCGATCCGAGGAAAAGCCCGCGCCTGCTTCGACTAGCAAGATCGTCAGCGGAGCGATCGAAAAATCCAACGTGCAGAGCGCGCGCGAAATGATGCGCCTGACCGAGATCACGCGCGCCTACGAAATGGTGGGGAGCCTTCTCAAGAATTCGCAGGACGCCGACGATATCAACAAATTGGCCAACGTACCCGACTGAATGGGAGCGACGTTCGCCAGCCTTTCGCGGCGGAGCGTTTCGCAAGATCCTCGGAGGAAGTTGCCATTGAGATCGTCTAGTCCCGCGAGGACGCTGCCTCCCCGAGGCCGACGGAGGTTAACGCATGTTCCGTCGCTCGCCGCCGGGGGCGATGGTGAGAGTCAAGATGCAGACCGTCACGATCGTCCTCGCTCGAACTCGTGGTGCGGCTCAGCGACCAAATCCGGAGTTCTATTGCTCCGCAAGGGTCCGCTTTTCGGCGTACTTTGCAGCGACCTCCGGCGCCACCTCCCAAGCGGGGGCGTCACCTCGTTCAGTGCCTTGAGAGCGCCATCGATGCTTTCCGCAAGACTTGCTTTGTCCTCAGCCGAGACGTGCGGAAAACGGCGAGACACTTCCTCGTCGACGCTGTTCGACCCGTTCGATCGCTGCCTCAACAGCGACCGAGTCGCCCTCTCGATGCCCTGGCGCTCGCCCAACTCCGCCGAACGCGGCTGCCTGCCCACAGCAACAGCCGCAGCGTAGGACGGAGCAGCGGCGACATAGCCATCCGCAACGACCTCGGCGAGCAGGCTGAGGTCACCTGTGTCATAGAACAGGATCAGGCTGGCCAAGTCGTCCGCCTTGTCCAGCGAAGCACGCTCTGCGCGCAATCCTTCAAACCCGGCGCTCTCCGATCGTGGAGCGGGAGGGCCGGGTCGAGCGGCCCCGACCCCATCGCACCGTTCGATCCGAACCAAACTTGGCGCGCTGTCCGCGCGTTTGGCTGCGAAACAAACTTCCCACCGCACCATTTCTTGTCCGAACACGGTCAATGATGGCAACTCGCTCCGCTCAAGGTCGTGCAACGAATGAGAAATTTCGGTTTCCACATTTAGTCATTTTGACGAAATTGGTTTCTCTTCCATTGGCGCCGAACGTCGACGCATATTGATCGTCGAACAGATCGAGCTTCGGAGTAGCAGCGTGCAAAGCGGCCAGACGAACAAGCAAGGACAGCCCTTCAGGCTGTTCGTCGGATTTCGTGAGACTTCTTGGGAGGTCGAATATCGCAGGTCCGTCGTCCAGATCGCAACCCAGACCGCCGCCGAAAATGACAGCGCGCTCGATCGGGAGACACTGCTCCATGTCGTGAGCCGCTCCATCGATCACGCAAGGGCGCAGCTCGCGATCGCCACCGATTACGCCCAGGAAATTCGCGCTTTCTTGAACGAAACCTTCGGCCTCGATCTCACGATCACCGTGGGGGGCTACCGCCAGAGCGGCCTCTACGGTCGCTTGAACCATCCCCGAACCGACGAAGAGCTGGTCGCCTTCGTGGAACGGCAGATGGCGGAACGCTGCGGATTCATCCCGGACTACGCCACGCCGTTGGAAGGCATCGATCCGCTCGAATGGCTGCTCTGGTGTGCCGAAACCCTGCGGCATCCCGACCCGGATTACGTTCCTGGCGACGAAGTCTACGACTGCCTGGCGCGGCGCTACCGACAGACGGGGGCCGTCCTTCGGCACGTTCGCGCGGCTCTCGACCCAGACAAGCTCAAGGCCCTGCTGTCGCGACCGGTCGACGCCATTCTGGAGCGCGTGCTGCGCGGATGATGGCACCTCGACCCGAATCGGTTCGCAGCGAGGAAGGCTGCATTGCAGCCCGTACGATGGAGATTTTGGACATGAAGACCAAGCACCCGTGCGATGGCATGACGAGGGCCGAAGTGAACGCCTTCGAAGCAATCGCCGTCAACCAAAAGACCAGGTGCTCCAAAAGGACCCTGGACCGCCTGCTCGCGCGGGGCCTGATAGAGAAGCTGGAAGAGAATATCTCCTTCCGCGACGGGTTGCCGCCGGCGATCACGACCGATTTCTACGTTCCGTTCCCGATCCATTACCAGTGGTGCGAGTGGGCGGCCGGACGGTACGGCTGAAGCCGATAGCGCTCGATAGAGCTCGCCCGGTGGCGTCCCATTTTGGCGTGGACCAGGTCGCGGCGCTTCGAGTCGGCCGGCAATGAGTTCAGACAAATGAACCTGTCCGATGAAAAGGCCGGATGCTGCGATGGCTGCGATCTCGGCTGTCGCTGACGCTGTCCGGTGGAATCACGGCCATGATCCGGACCTCGCCCAATGGACGCGACCGCGTCTCGATACTCCGCACCTGCGCCGGCGTCGGCGAGAATCCACCGATGCACCGGAAATCCTGCCATCGGTCTTCAGCCCGACGCTTCAAGCAGAGGTTGTCTAGCCGACGGGCACGGCGGCGTCCTGAACGCCCCCGCGGGTGGACGACGCACCAGCGTCCCAGCGTCGTTTTTCCCGCGCAGGCATGTGACTTTCACGACTTCATCCGGCTCGAGCCACGGGACGCCGGCACGGTCCGAAATCCGCGTCCTGCGTCTGAGAATGCCGGCTTGTAACCGTTCGATCGTCGAATGCGCGGCAAATCGGCCGGCCCGGAAGTCCCTAAAGCTCATTGCGGATCTCGTTTATGGAGCCAAGAAGGGATGAAACACCTCACCAAATGTGGAAAAAGAGCTCTGTTAACCATATTTTGGCATTTTTGGTGCCAATTCCATCAAAGCGTGAGAATGTCGTTCCAAGGCGTGCTGCCGCGGCAGATGCGCGAAGAGATGCGGCAATTCAATCATTCGATGCACACCGCCGACAACATGAAGCGATGGTCAGGACAACGAAGATGAAAGCACTGTCCGCCACGGACGTCCTCCCGGATCACGAAGCCATGGCGGACGCGCTGCAGGCGACCGGCCGATACCGGATCCTGCGGCGCCTTGCGCCGCGTTGCGAGCTCTCGATGGACGACGGATCGCCGAAGCGGAACGGGCTTCTGGTCGACGTCGAGACCACCGGGCTCGACCCTTCGCACGACGAGATCATCGAACTGGCCATGGTGCCTTTCACGTACGGGCTCGACGGTCGGATATTCCGTATCGGGGAGGCATTCGACCGGCTCCGTCAACCCGCCGGCCCGATCCCGGCCGCGGTCACGGCGTTGACCGGGATCAACGACGAAGCCGTCGCCGGCAAGCACATCGAACCGGCCGAGGTCGCGGCCTTCGCCGACGGCGCGACGGCCGCAGACCTGGTCATCGCCCACAACGCCGCCTTCGATCGCCGCTTTCTCGAGCGCTTCAGCGACGTGTTCGCGCACAAGGCCTGGGCCTGCTCGATGAGCCAGGTCGATTGGGCGGGCGAGGGCTTCGAAGGGACCAAGCTCGGCTACCTCGCGATGGGTGCGGGATTCTTCTACGACCGACACCGCGCGGTGTCCGACTGCCTGGCGGCGATCGAGCTTCTCGCCGCGCCCCTGCCGAAGTCGGGCCGGACCGGATTGAATATTCTGCTGCAGGAAGCGCGGCGGCCGACGTGCCGCATCTGGGCGGAAAATTCTCCGTTCGCGGTCAAGGACCATCTCAAGCGGCGCGGCTACCGTTGGAACGGCGACGGCGGAGCAGGTCCGAAGGCATGGTACATCGACGTCGACGACGGCGCGGTGGAGCAGGAGCTCGCGCATCTGCGGAACGAGATCTATCGGCGCGACGTCGATCTGCCGATGCGGCGGATCACGGCCTACGACCGCTTCTCCGACCGCATCTAGGAGGGCGCCGAAAAAATCGGGACGGACTTACCGAACCGCCTTCGAACGGGGGCGCCGACCGAGCACGCGGGCCTGCTGCAGGACGCTCAGCAGCCAGACGAACGGCACGGTGCAGTGATGTTCGTCCGTCAGCCGAACGTGGAATTGCGCCGGGGTCTGGCCGCGCGGCCGCGCCAGGTACATCGCGGGCGCTTCCTCGCGCCAGCGGGCCTCTTCGGCGAGCCGCTGCGGCGTCTTCTCCGCGGCCGCCTTCGCCCAGATCCAGCCGTTCACGGTGCGCGGCGCGCAACTGAACAGGTAGGCCATCTCGCCGAGGCGGATCCGCCCGGCGCGACGCAGGCCGTCGACGTGATCGAAATGGTGGCGCTTGAGCTCCATCCGCAGCGTCTTCTTGCCCCGTCGCGGCCAGGAGACGGCGGCGAGCGCGATGCAGACCGGATCGGTCGTCATCGCCGGGGACTTCTTGAGCGGGACCCGGTCCTGCGACACGAAGATCGTCCGCGTCCCGGCCGCGTACTCGATGCCACGGGCGCCGAGAAAGCGCCCTGCGGGGCCGGCCAGTTCGTGGTTGTCCTCCAGCACCGCGCGCAGGCGGTCGGCATCGCGGGCCGCCTCGTCGACGTCGGCGCGCGCGACCTCGGAGTCGATCGTTCGGTCGCGCCAGCCCGACAGGGCGACCACGGCGGCGCGGTCCTCGTCCTCTCCGTCGAAGGACCGATCGAAGAACTGAAGACACCTGGTCGGCAGCCGCGTGCCGGGTATGCCGCACTTGCGCCCCAACGCGGCGAACGTCCGGTCGATGTCGTTGTGATGAAGTTGATTGCCCTCACCGTTGACGAACAACCAAGGTCCCGCGTTCTCGGGTCGCTGCTCGAGGTAGCGGGCGACGACCTCGCGGGCGAGCGGCAACAGGATCGGGACTCGCCGCCCGGTCCGCGTCGGCACCGTCAAGGTCCCGGCGATCCAGTCCTCCAGCAGGATGTCCCTGGCGGCCTTCGGACCGATCCGCGCGGTCGCCGCCAGGACCGCGATCGCCGCCGCCATGGCGCCGTTCCGCGCGCCGATGCCGACCGCCGCCCAGGTTTCGCACAGGAGCAGAACAACGATGTCGCCGACGGTCAGTCGGGGATCGATGCGCCGGCGCGCCGGACGCGGCTCCGAATGGGCGCGGCGGAGACGATTTCGCTTTCTTGGCATGACTACTCCTTGGTGGCTGGTGATGGCGGTAAGGAAATTACCGGCGCGCCCGGCAGGCGCGGCGGGCGCCGGCCTTCACCGCCAGCAGGTCGATGACGGCCTCCGGCTGCGGCGCGCTGCGCGGAACCGGGCCGAGCCGGCGGTGGGGATCGAGCAACTGCGACAGCGTGATCCTGGCGGGATCCGGCGGCGCCGGCCGGATCCCGAAAGTCGCCTCGGCCTGCTTGAGCTTCCGGTATCGCGTGTCGAGCACCCGCTCGGTCGTGCCGAACCAGAAGGAGATCTGGGCGAGACTGAATCCGGCGTCGTGGTAGGTGGTGACGCCGCCGCCCTTCAGCTTGTGACCGGTCGCGTCGATGCCGACTTTCGCGAACACCTCGGTGATGAGCTCCTGCATCCGCTTCAGCGGCACCGGGTTGCCGGAGCCGTCGTGCACGACGAAGAATCCCTTCTCCTCGACGTCCTCGGTCCCGCGCGCCCGCTTGCGGCGCCGGGACGGGCGGATCGCCCACTTGTCGGCAATCCGCGATCTCTCGTCGTGCGCGAACCAATTCGCGAACAGCATCCTCACCACGGGCAGCAGCTGCGACTGCTCCTTCGGCTTGGCGGCGTGCCGCTTGCTCTTGCGGCCGTTCCGGTAGATCCAGCCGCGGTCGAGATCGATCCAGCCGCGGAAGTTGAGCGGCACCCAGCCGAGCTTGAGGATGGCCTTGAACCTGGTGCCGGTCAGAAAATAGATCAGCAGGAACCGGACCACCGGCAGATACATCTCGTATTCGGCGAGCGGCCGCCGCACCAGCACCACCTGCCACTTGCCGTCGCGGAACACGCTTTCGGTGGCGTATCCGGCGCCGTCCCAGACGTAGCCGAGGCAGAACATGATCGCCCGCCGCACCTCCTCCCAGGTCAGGCAGATCGGATCGCCGCGTTCGACGACCGGCTTGTCGAACTCGACCCGCACGGCCGCGCGGTACTCGCGCACGAACCAGCCGAGCGCCACGTTGAGGAGCGAGAGGTGGGCGTCGACCGTCGAGTCCTTGGGCAACTCGATGGTCCGGCCCTCCTCGTCCGTGCCGCCCCGCATCCGGGGCTTGCCCTGCAGGTGGTCCTTGTAGTTCTGACCCAGGGTGGCGGTGATCTGACCCACCGTCATGTTCTTGAGAAAACCGATCAGCTGGGTCCCGAAGTTCGTGGCGTTGACGAAGCCGGTCCAGGGGCTGGTCTCGCCGTGGCGGCGGGCTTCGTACTCGCGCAGCTCCTTGGCGCCGGGACTCATATTCGCCGGATCGCGCAGCTTCAGGTACTTGAGGACGACCGTGGAGATGCGGATGTCGCGCGGCGCGTCCATCACCTGACGCCGGAAGCGCCGGTCCTCGGCATACTCCTCCAGCTCCAGGTTCGCGGCGGGCGGCCGCTTTTCCGGGTCCTTGAGGTCCTCGGTGGTGAGGTCGCCGGCGTCGAGCTCGGTGCTCTCCTCGACGCGGGCGTGCGCGAGGTTGTGCCGCACGACGATGACGCGCCGACAGGAACCGTCCTCGGCCGCGTCTTCGCGCACCGCCAGATAGGGCAGCGGCTCGTCCGCCAACTTGAACCGGTTCAGCCTGTCCAGCACCTGCATCGCGGACCGGCCCTCGTCCTCGGCGACCGCGAAGATGGCGCGCGCGAGCTCGATCTTGCCGGCCTCGATCTCGCGATAGCCGATCAGCGGAAGGTGGGCGTCCTTCGGCGCAGTTCGCGTCCGGGTCATGACCGCTCCTTCCGGGCCTGCGCGGCCGCCAGCGACGGCGCCGCGCCGAAGATGCCGCCGAGGCCGGCGATCGACGACGACGAGAACAGCGACCCGCCGACGTTCGGCAGGCGGACGAAATCCCAGTCGCCGTCGGGCGGCGCCGGCAGCCGGACATCCGAGTAGAGCCGCTTGCCGCCGCCGGCGCCCGACAGGTCGATCGTTGCGAACAGCGCCGCGCCGCCTTCGCTCCACATCACCGCGACCAGAGGCGCGGCGTCCGGCAGGAGAGGCTTGGTGCCGGCATGCGCCCGGCGCAGCAGATCGGCGAGCGCGAGGCCGAAGGTCGCGGACGGCGCCGACTGCCCGGCGGCGGGCCGAGGGCCGACGTCGAACTGCAGCTTCAGCGCGCAGATACGCGTCGTCGTCCGTACGACCGATGCCGGGCGGCGCTGCCGTCCGGCGATCGCGGCGAGAAGGCTCGCCGCGTCGGCCCAGACGGCCGCCTCCTCCGGCATGGCCGGGTCCGGCGTCGGAATGCGACCGGCGGCGAGGAGCGCATCGGTGCAGATGGCGACGTCGCTCGGATCCTGGCCGACATGCTCGAAGACGCGCCGCCGGAAATCCGCGGACCTGTAGACGTCCGATTGCCGCGCGATCGCGGTGTCGATGATGCTGCTCATGGGCTTATTCTCCGCAGGCAGTGGCGACGGCTTCGGCGCCGAGCACGCACTCGGCCGTGACGTCGCCGAACCGGACGAGGGAGGAGGACGCGAACCGCAGCTTCATTGCGGCCGGCGGGGCGTGCGACGAGAGGTCGGCGACCGGCGGCCACCTGTCGCAGTAGCGTCGCTTCGGGCCGCCGAACTCCGCGAAGTCGATCCTGCCCCCGAGCGCCTCCGCGCCACGGCTCCACGCCACCGAAACCACGGGGAAGCCGCCCTCGGCGACGACCGCGCGGCGGTGCCGCAGCAGGCTCGCGAGGTCGGCGCCGAACGTGCGCAGGGGCTCGGCGGGGCCGCGCGGAGCGAACGACCGGTGCGGCATGGCGCAGATGCGCTCGGCGATCGGCACGACCGATGCCGGCGCCGCCTGTGCCGCCGCGAGCGCGGCGACGATGCGCGCGGCGTCGGCCCAGACGGCGACGTCCGGGGCGATGCCGCCGCCGAACGGAATGCGGCGGGCCTGCACCAGGCCCTCGACGGCGAGCGCGACCTGCTCGGCGTCGTGGCCGAGCGCGTCTGCAACGCGCCGCCTGAAGTCGGCCGAACGATAGATCGCGGCGGCATCGGGCATGATCGTCTCCTTGCTCATCGCGCGTCTCCGGTGCGGAAGTGGCGCATCAGCGCCGCAACCTCGTCCGGCGTGAGGGAGCTGACGGGGCGGTTCGCCCGGACCGCACGGCGAAGGCGGTGCGGCACGATCGGCTTCGCCGGCCCGTTCGCATCGGGCGAGGCGTCGCCGGGCCCGCCGGTGGCGACATCGCCCCGGCTCGCGCCCGCCACCGCGTCGCGGGGGCGCCGGCCGAAGAGCTTCAGCGGGTGCGACGTGCGGGACACGCGGGGGAAAGAGAGCGCCAGCGTCGGGCGCGACGGAAACGACGCCAGGATGGCGGACTGCACGGCCACGAGCCGGGCGATCCGGGACGCTTCGAGGGCCTCGCCCGCCGGCAATTCTGCGGGTTCGCCGCCGGCGGCCGGGGATGCGAGGCCGCGTCCGGCCCCCAAAGCGTCGGTGGGCGCGGTCGCGGCGTTTGACGTTTGCGGGTTATGCTGATTCACTTGGTCACCTTCTGATTTAGAGGTATCATGACGTTAACTTCTGAATTAGCAGATTACATTTTTGAACTTCTACGAGTCAACAGGAGCGGGGCGTGACCGAGCCAGCAGCGTTAACGTCCGGTAAAGACTTCCAAGATCTGCGCCGCGAGATGTCGTCGGCGCGGGACGGCGGCCAACCGTGGTTCGTGCTGGGCGACATCTTCTCGCGGGCGCTCGCGACGGCGTCCGACGCCGACCTGCCCGCGCTCCGGACGGCGGCCGCCGAGGCCACCCGGCTGTCCCCCGGCGTGCTGCGGCGCTACGTCGTGCTGCTCGACCGGCTCCGCGCCATCGCCGCCTCGGAGGGCCTGGCCCGCGACGCGCTGATCTCCCGGGTCTTCAACGCGGCCGAGGTCGCGGCAAGGATCCACGATCTCGATCCGCAGCGGGGCATGACGGCGCTTCTGGAGCTGAAGGCCGGCGCGGTCACCCTCGACCAGCTCCGCAAGCGGCTGACCGAGCTTCCGGCGCCCGAGCTCGAGCCGTTCGAGGAGCCGCCGAAGGAGGAGCGGCCTTCGAAAAGAAGCGTCGCGCGCGGCCTCGCCGCGATCCGCAGCCGCGAGCTCAAGGCCGCCTTCATGCTGAAGGCGCTGGAGCCGTGGGCCGGCGAGCGCTGGGGAGAGGGGGCGTCGCTGCGCCGGCGTCCCGCGACGCGCTTCTACACCGCCCACCAAGGATTCGAGATCCTTGGCAAGGCAGGACCCGACCGACGGCTCGCCGGCGTCGAGCTGTTCATCCTGGACGGACGCGAGGAGTCCGAACTGCGGTACTTCGAGGGGGTGTTTCCGGCCTATCTGGTGCTGGCGACGTTCTATCCGCGCTTCTTCTTCGCGTTCTCGCCCTCGACGCCGGACGCCTCCGTCGCGCGTGCCGCGGCGCTGCTCGGCGCGTTCGGCGCGGCCTCCGTCGGGGTGGCGCGGGTGACGGCGCAGGGCGCCGTCGAGACGGTGGTCGAGCCGTCCGGGCCGCCGGCCCCCGACCGCACCGGCCGCTTCGACGCCCTCACGCAATAATCATCCCCGTCTGCCGGGAGCCGGAGGCGGCGCGGTGGCGGCCGCCCGCGGCCGCGCGACCGCAGCCGACGAGCCTTGCCACATTCCTGCCTCATTTAAACGCGGTTTCGGCAAAAAGCCAAAAATCGGGGTATCTGCGTGAAGAAATCGGAAGCGAAATAATGCGTTTTGGCGGGTTCAGACGGGTTCAAACAGGCCCGGAACGGCCGAAAAAGGTATCATGGTGTAGAAAAAACGCCAAAACCATTGCTGAGACCGGAACTCCGGTTTCGTTAATTTTAGTAGCAAAATCAGTAGCTTATTAGGAACGCCGGCTCCTGGAGTGAAGCGAGCTCGCCGGAGCTGGCCGGGCCTCGATGCAACAGGACGCGTCCAGCCGACATCGGCTCGAGAGATCGGCGCGCCGACGGTGGTGTCGGCCTCGGTGGAGATCCCGCGACGAAGCGCTGCCGAACTACCGCTACCGCGGAAGCATCAGGTCCGACATCGGCTTCGACGAAGAGCACGGCACGGCGTTCGGCGGTGGGGCAGCGGCGCCGACGACCGTCGGATCGGGGCCGACGCCGACGGCAGCGCGGTCGTCAAAGTGTGAGGCAAGGAGTTCGCCGCCGGGCGGTCCGGAGCGCGATCGCGGCGATCCCGCCGGCCGACGCCAAGGCCAAGGCGGCCGCCGTCCCTCGCCGGCTTCGACAGCGCGTCCGCCTCTCCGGCAACGCGCAGTCCGGTCTCGGCCGCCGCGTGGACGGCCACGGTGCCGGAAGGCCTTCCCTTCTCCCGCCATGGCGGGCCCCGCACCGCTCCCGGCCGGCTGCTTCGTCATCGGCGACGGCTCGCGGTGAGCCCCCTCCCGGCGCGGATCCACGTCCTTCCCGCGCAACGCCACTCCGAGGCACCCTAACGCCGGCTACGCCCGCCACCACGCGTCGCTGTTCGGGGCGCGTCCTTTCGGGCGCTTCGCGAAATAGCGAACCGCCAGATATTGCGGTCAACGCACCGAGGCGCCCTCTTTCGAACGGCGCCGCATCTCGCTCACTTGCGCAAGATCCGCCAAGTATCCCTGGTCACCCGTTGCGGCTACCGGCGCCGGCGAACGATGCGCCTCGCCAAGAGGTTTACAGACGGTCAGACATCGCAGCGCCGCCTTGGTCACAAAGAACTTTCCGGCGATCTGCGAAATGGGCAGCCGACCGTCGCGTGCCGCAGTCCGCAGCGTCGTCTCGGTCAAGGGGCCGTCCGGCCAATAAAGCGCGGCCGCCTCGCCCAGCGTCAGCAGCTCGTCCTCATGCCATTGCGCGGGATCGGGCCTCGTCCGGACGCGGTCGGGTCGTGTGTGCTTGGTCATGAAAACATACTCCGTTCTGAAACCGCCACGCCGGGCCGCGCCTCCACTTCGCGCGCGGTGATCGGCAACGTGGTGAGGACGATGGCCATGATCACATCGTCAATTCGCGCGCCGCGGGTCGTCGCGGGCGTCCAGGACCGCCTCGACGACGCGCGCCAGCCGGCGGATCGACCCGCCCGGCCAGAGATCGGCGATGAGCTCGAGCTCGACCGCATCGAACGGCGCGAGCCACTGGGGCGACAGACCGCGACGTTCGCCGACGGCCGACGTCACGCCGGGCAGCACGGCAAGCAGGTCCTCGGCCCGCGGATCGGGCATCTCAAGGATCCGAAAGCGGTCCAGCAGGGCCGGATGCAACGCCGCCGCGTCGTTCGCGGTCGCCAGCCACAACACCCGATGCAGGTCGACCTCGCCTTCCAAGTAGATGTCGAAGACGTTCGACGAATTAAGCGGCTCGAGCATCGTCAGCAGGCCGTCGACCAAGTTGCCGTTCTGCCGGCCGACGCCGACCTTTTCGATCTCGTCGAGGATGATCGCCGGATTCGCGACGCGGTGCTGCCGGACCAGCTGCAGCGGAACGCTGGCGCGGCCGGTCGACCACTGGCGCGAGGTGCCGTTGAACGAGGAGTCGCTGACGCCGCCGCACCCGAAGACCCTGTGGGGGATGTTCAGCTCCTGGCAGATGCGCAAGCACAGCCGGGTCTTGCCCGAGCCCGGCTTGCCGACGAGCACCGTCGGTCGCCAGGCGGTGGTCCGCGAACCGGCGGTGTCGCGCAGGATGACGTCGATGATCGCGCGCGCGTGCGGGGCCTCCGCGACCAGCCTGCGGTAGGCTTGCTGGACGTTCCTGGTGAACACCAGGGGCACCGGCGCGCCTACCATTCCCTTGAACTCCGCCTGCATCTCCCGCGCGGCATTGTTCTTGCCGTCAGCGATCGAGCGCACCACCACGATCGCGTCGCTGCCAGCGGCGTTCCGGGCCCCGGCCACGGCGTCGGCGCGCGCCACCATGACGCGCCGCGTTTCCGGCGGCGTCGCGACCGACCGGCGCCAAAGACCGGCGAAGCCGTGCGCGTCGCCCTCGGGGCCGTCCTCGCGCACCACCGCAACCGTTCCGAGGGCGTGGGCGAGGCCGGCGGCGACGTCGTCCAGGCGGGACGCCACGGTTTCGGCCAGCACGTCGTCGACGTCGGGGAGCCGCAGCGCCGGTCCGGGGGACAGCGCGATCGGATGCACGATGGAGGAACGCTCGGCCCAGGCCAGCGAAGCCACCATCATCGACCAGAACGCGATGCGGCCGATCCGGGCAACCGCGAAGCCGGCGGCCCAGGAGGCGATCCTGGCGGCGGCCGTCGCATCACCCAGATGGGCCGCATAAAGATTCAGCCGCAGCCTGACGGCGCGAACGACGTCCGACACGCCCGGCGTCATCGGGTCGTCGGGGTCGTCCGGCGGCGACAGCGCCTCCAACTCATCGATGGTCTCGGTCAGGCCCGGCGCGGAGAAGCGCCGTCCGGCCGCCATGTCTTCGATCAAGGGCATCAACCCGTCGACGAGCGGGAGCGCCTCGGCGTGCGTCACGAGGACGTCGGCAGCCCAGGCCGCGTAGTCCCGGCGCTGCTCCTCCCGTCGCGCCGCCTCGGACGAATAACCGGCGGCACGGCCCGGACACATCAGGGATGCGAACGTCGCGAAGCCCGCGGTGCCGGTGTCGACGAAGGGCAGCCGGCCGGGTACCGCCCGCAGCGGGTCGCCAGCATCGCGCGCCAGGACCGCGGCGTGGCCGGAAGGGTTCGTCGCCGAGCCCGCCGTCGCCGAAGCGTCGCCGATCACGTGGCGGCCGGCGAACACGCGCAGAACCGCCCGGGTCGTCGCGACGAGGCCGGCGACGACGTCGTCCTTGATCAGGCCGGAGGTCGTCCCCCAGCGTCCGTACGCGGGAAATCCGTGGAGGTTGGCGCCGGCCGCTGCGTACGCGAGCGCGGCCGCGGCCGCCAGCAGCCGCTCGTCGGAACCGGGACTGCGCCGCGAATGGCAGGCTGAAAGTCCGGCGAGCCCCACGCCGCCGGCCCCGCCGACGGTCCACGCCAACGCCGTGTCGAGCTCCACGACGGCATTGCCGATCGGTGCCCGAGCCTCCCGCGGCGCCAGCGCGAAATCGCGCTTCAGCACGTCGCGAAGCCCGACCAAATCCGGCTCGTCGGCGGAGACGTCGTCGAGGGCTCCGCGCGCGTCGTAGGAGTGCACCAGGGGCTGCGTCGGCCAGCGTCGCGACAGCCGCCCGACGGCACCGACACCGTCGCCGAACGGCGGGCCCAGCATGCACAGCGCATCGGCGACCGACGGCAACGCGCCTTCGAGCAGCACGGCGCGGCCGCGCGCCAGAAGCGCATCGGACAAAGCCACCGTATGGGCCGGCGCGTGCCCGGAGCCGGAGGCGGCGACGAAGCTCGCCGCGCCGCGCAAGCCGTGCGGGGTCGCGATCCTACTCACCATGGCCTCCATGGCATCCGGTGGGTTCGTCGAGCGGACGGCGGTCGGCGGAAATCCCGAGCCGGTAGTAGCGCGTGAGGGTCCGCACCCAGCGCCCGCCGGCGTCGGCGGCCCAGAGCTGCGAGGTCCGCGCCGAGCGTGTGCCGAGCAGGGGGTGGCCGGCGACGAAACCCGCCAGACCGAGGCCGGTGGGCGTCAGGGCGCAGCGCCAATCGACGATCAGCGGCGCGCCCGCGAGTTCGCGGGCGGTGGGGGCGGTGCCGGCGTGGACACGGTCCAGGTCGTCGGCCAGGCGGCGCAGCGTCGCCGGAAGGTTTCCGACGTTGCCGGGAAGCAGGAAGGGGAAGTTTTCGGTCAGCATGGAGAGTTCTCGGTTGCGGTCGCGACGACGATGAAGGTGCCGAGGGGGATCGGCGCCGACGCTGGTGGCGGCTGCGCCCGTTCGTGCAACGGCGGCTTGCGCGCGCAGCCGGGGGGAATGCCCTGAAAAGCCGTCATGCGCCGACCTCGACGATCAGCATCGGATCGAACGCCGGGGCGTTTTTCGCACCTTCCGCAATGTCGCCAGCGGCCACCACCACCTCGACGTCGTTCCCGATAACGATCGGTTTCGTCGGTGCGACGTCGCAGTGCAGGTCGGAGAAGATCTGGATCTTCACGACGCACACTCCGATCGGCCGAGGGATGCCGCAGCGGCGGGCCGGCTTGCGGCGGCGCGGCGGCGCGGCCGCGCGATGCTGGGGCACGCCAGTCCGAGGTTGCGGACCAGCCACGAGGTCGCGAGGCGGTGCTTGAGCGGCGCGTCGATCGGCATCCGGCGCAGCAGGTGGGCAAGCACGAGCCCGGCTGCCGCACTGCCGTCGAGCGCGCTGTACATCAGCAGCGTCATCGTAGCATCGACCGGAAACGTGATCTCGTCCGGCACCTCCATGCGGAGCGCGATGCGGATCGCGCACGTCGCATCTCCCGCGATCGCCCGCCGCCACTCGACGTCGCCGGTCGCGCACTCGGCGACATAGGCAGCCACGGCCAACCTGCGGAACAGGTCGTAATCCGCCGCCGGGATCGTCCGCCACAGGCGAAACGGGTAAACGGTGGGCGCGGCGGCGATGATGGCGGCGGTCTCGTCGAGGATCTGCCGCCCGGTCGTTGTGATCTTAACCATGGACATGCCTTCTCCGTTCGCGCTCGAGGGCGCGTTGGCGCCCCTTCCGGACGCCGGTTCGGTTGGATCGAATGGAGGTCGACGCGCTCGCTAGGTCATGCGCGCCCGCCACGGTCCGGGACCGGTGGGGCGAGCGTTCAGCACGCGGCCGAGGGTGTTTTCGCGGAGCTCAGCGTGCAAGGTCTCCGCCGCAGGGCCGGGAACGACGATGTCCGAAATGACCTGTTCCGCTTCGTGGGGCAAGTTGACCATCGCCGGCACCAGCAGATTCCTCATTTCGGAGTGCAGCGCACGCTGCAGCTCGACCGTCATCGAGTCGACGGTGGCCACCACCGGCACCCCGAAGTGACCGTCGAGTTCGTCCCTCGTCAGCTTCAGCTCCTTGCTGAAACCGGAAGCGCCATAATAGTCGATCACGGCGGTCGTCACCGAGCGGATGCCTTCGTACCCGCATTTCGCAAGGAACGACGCCAGAACGAGACGCGCGGCGAGCAAGCCGTGCTCGATGGGATGTCTTTTGCCGGACCGGGTCGCCGCGTTCCCGCGCTTGACGTCGTAGGCGCCGGCCCAACCGCTTTCCGTATCGACAACGATCAGATCGATCTTCACCATGCGGCTGATTTTCGAATCGGCCTGCAAACGGATTTTGGCCAAATCGCGGGCGGAGTTCTTCGAGGTCAGCAGGTCGTTCGCCGCTTCCGTAACCGGCAGCGGCACCTCGGTCAGAACCTCGAACCGGCCGCTCGCCGCGAGCGAGTCTGCGAGGGTACGTTGGAGCAACAGACCATGACGCGTTACGACGCTGTTGATGATCGAGAAGGTCTTGGACCAATCCGGCCCGATTACCGGATCTACGGGGAAGTCGCCGGCCATGGCGTTGGCGACGACCGCGCGCGAGGCGCGGGCGATCGCCACCCGCGAGACGAGAGGCGTAGCGTCGAGAGAGGTCGGTGTCATCAGGTGCTCCTTCGGTTGAACGTGGAAGTACCTTCTCACATCCCATTCACATTGTCACCAAAAGTGCCAAAACATGGTTAATATCTTCCAAATTCGAGCGGCCCGCGCTTGGGTTGGCCTATCCCAAGAGCAGCTGGCCAAGGAGGCCGGGGTCGCAAAGCGGACGGTGATCCGTCTGGAGAATTCGGAAGAACCGCGCACGGATCGCATCGTCGAGAAGCTGCGCAGCGCGCTCGAAAGGCACGGCATCGAATTTCTGTTCGAAGGCCATCAGGGCGTCGGCCTGCGCTACCGCGAGCCCAAGCAATAACCCGAAACTGTTGCGGCGCGGATGTCGGGCGACAGCCGGGTCGCGGACATCATGCGCACCGCGGCAGAGCAGCGCGCGCGAAAGGCTCGCGGTGAGAAGACGTTCGAAGCGCACAGCGCCTGTCCACCGCCGACGCGGTCGTTCCTCCGACCTACCGCGACGTTCTCGGAGTTCTCAGTGGAGCGAAGCGACGGCCGTTCCATACAAAGGCTCTGACACCAGCGGCGTCGACCACGTCGATGCCAGCGATCCCGCCCTCGTTCGTCAACGTCACGTCGCGTGCGTAGATGGCGAATACGAGCCGCTGGTGTCTTCCATCCTCCACGAACACCTCGTGGAGGCAGCCGTGCGGGCGACACACCAAAGAGCGCCGTGCGCAGGAAAAGTCCTCAAAATGCTGCGCCCGAAAGCGCAGTCCGGAGGCCTCGATCGATACGGAGAAATAGTGGGTCGCGGCGGCCGGATTGCCGCATGCCTTGGCATGTCCTAGGACGTGGCGGCGAATGTCGCCGGGCAGCCCTTCGATGTGCTCGGATGCCCATGGTCTTTCCGAGGCCATGGTGCCGCGGGCCGACGCCAGTCCACATGCCGATAGCGACCCGAACAGCAGAAGCACACCTGTCATCGAAATGCATCGAGGCCATTTCATCAGGCGCACCCTCCTATTTGCCCCGGTGCGGCCTCGCCCGTTCGATCGAAGCGGACCCCGATACGTCGTTCGGAGGCCCAGATCAACCGACACGATCGCGAGACGCCTTCCGACGAAATGACCAGGACGAAACGATGTGGAATGCCGACCGGACTCTCCACTTCAAGCAGCGCGCCAGAGGCCGTCAGATTGCGGACGATGCAATCGATGGCGGCTCCGCCGAAGGCGATTGTTCCGGCCTTTAGCACCCTCACCCGGCGGTCCGACCTTTTCTCCGACACGACGACCGCCTCCAATATCTCAACGCGTTTTCGCCGAAACTTGCCCTACTGCATCGATGGTTTCGTGACGTTCACGTTCGCCTGCGCTCGATCGAATGCCGGAAGTCGCCGACGCGACAGACGGTCGGACGGTGAATCGGATTATTTCCAGCAATCGGCGGCCGTTTCGTATGAAGAGGACAGAAGCAAGCGCCAGATAGATCCATGCCAGGCCGGTCAGAGTGGCGATCGTGCGCGGTTCATCGTCCTTGAAGTGGTAGGCCAAGCCCACCTGGACCAAGAAAAGCAACGCCAGTGCGGCCGCTGACAGCAAAGTTAAGCGCAATCGCATCAGCAGCGCGACGCCGAACAGCGACTGCGAAGCGGTCAGAAAAAACTCCTCAAGCTGTCGGGCATCCAACGGCAGCGACGTCACGCCGCCGGCGCCGACGCTGACTGCCAGCGGCAGCATGCCGACAAGGAGCGTCCACTGATTGACCTTGTCGCTGATCATGGTGACCAGTCCGCCTGACGCCCGACCGTTCAGAACGAACAAGATGGCTACAGACACGGCCGGTGCTTCGCTCGCGAGCGGCGCCAACCATTGGATCAGGAGGAATTCGTTGATACCAAGGGCGCGACCCGCATTGATCATTGCTTCCGCGAAAGGCTCGGCGCTCAAGAGAATAATTCCGCACGCGGCGAGGCCAAGCCCTGCCATAATCATCCACTGAATCCGAGGCAGCAGTTCGCCGAGGGCGGCGGCTGGTCCTGGCTCTTCCTCTTCGTCTGCCGTTTCGCTCTTCACCACGTTGCGGACACGCCAGACATATCCTCCATAGATTGCCACCAACATGATGGAATCGATAAGGGTGATGCTGCCCTTCAACAAAATGACGAACGCGTAAAGGCTGGCGAGCAAAAGGAAAGAGACCTCGATCGCATTGTCCTTTGTCAGTTCGATGGAGCGATGCCGGTCCTTCATCCAGTGCAGCAGCGCCAAAAGCGGCCATGCGACACCGACAAGCAGCCGGTTCGCTCCGGTCATGTTGGCAGCGGCGTAATGGACGTACGGCGACCCCGGGCCGGCCTGGCCCGCCTGAAAAGCGTAGTACATGTCCACCGCATATTCCGGAAGGACCGTGATCAAGGCGACGGCGGCGAGGATCAGACCCTGAGCAATGTGCCTTTCAGCCGCTTCCGCTCCCCACGACAAGAGAAATCCGGCCGCGAGGATCGCGACGCCGAAGGTCGCGGTTTCAACGACCGGGTCAGGTTGCCATTGAAGCATCCTCAAGGTCAGGGCCGGAAGCGCGGCAGACGCTGCTATCGCAATGAGGATCGAGAAGCGCTTCAAGGACGTTCGCTCCGCTCAGGCAGGGAGTACCGGCTCCGCTCAGAATTCATGACCGTTGACTTTCTGATCGGCTTCCTTCGGCCGCCAGCGCCGCGCGTCGAGGCGCCCGATCACGGGCAGGAACTGCAATTCAAGGATCAGGACGACCAAGAGCGTCACCAGCGCGGCTATAAGGAGTTCGCCGATACCAGCGAGCATCCCGACCGCCGACGCTGCCCAAATGGCCGCCGCCGTGGTCAATCCTCGCACGTTGCCGCCGTCCTTGAGGATCATTCCGCCGCCGAGAAAGCCGACGCCGGTGACGACACCGGCCATGATCTTCTCCGCGGTCGCCGGAAAGTTCTCGACACCAACGGCGGTAAACGCGGCTGCTCCCAAGCTGACCAGCATGAACGTGCGGTCGCCGGCCTCGGAGCCGCGAAATTCGCGTTCCCATCCGATCGGGAAAGCCAGCGCGACGGCGACCACGATTCGGACCAATAATGTGAGGTCGAAACGCGTAGCCCCGCCGGCGTCCCCGGTAGCTGCCAACGCAACCGTTGCCGGCCCCAAGGCAACTGAGACGATCGCCACGTGCAACAACGCTCGACGCAAGCGGCTCCTGATGACCCTTCGGCTCGAGGAAGAAAGCATGGGTGTCCTTTTCGTCTGCTAGACAAGCGAGGAAAGAGCGGCTCGACTTGCCCCTGATCCGGATGGCGCGGTCGTAGACGGGCGGAGCAATCGCAACGCGTTCATCGTCACCAGAACAGTCGCACCGGTGTCGGCGAGAATCGCAGGCCATAAGCCGGTCAGACCGACGACCGTGCTGACCAGAAAAACGGCCTTCAGCCCGAGCGCGACCGCGATGTTTTGCCGTATGTTGGACATGGTTCTTCTCGACAGATCGACCATGGCGGCGACATCGGCGACCCGACCGTGCAGTACGGCAGCGTCGGCCGTCTCCAGCGCGACGTCGGTGCCCCCTCCCATCGCTATGCCGACGTCCGCCGCTGCCAATGCGGGTGCGTCGTTGATGCCGTCACCGACTTTGGCTACAGACCAGCCAGCCTGCTGGAAACGCCCGACGATCCGCTGCTTGTCCTCGGGCAGCAGCTCGGCTTCGACATCGATACCCAATTCCTGACCGATCGCGTTCGCGGTGCGCCGATTGTCCCCCGTCAGCATCACGGTCCGGATGCCCGCATCGGTTAGAAGCTTGAGCCCGCTCCTCGCATCCGGACGCGGCTCGTCACGCATCGCGATTGCGCCGGCAATCCTGTCGCCCACGACGACGATTGAAACCGTCTTGCCTTCGTCGTTGAGGCTCGCGATCAGCGCGTTCTGTTCGGGCGTCAAGGGTGCCAATTGCGCAGCGGCTTGCGGCGATCCGAGAAAGACCGCAGTTTCCTCAACCGTAGCCGACACGCCCTTCCCCCCGACCGCTTTCGAGACCGATACCGGAGGTAGAGAAATGCGGTGCTCGGTCGCCTTCGCCAAGATGGCCGTCGCCAAGGGATGGTTCGATCCGGCTTCCAGCGCGGCGGCGAACCGCAGGACTTCCGCCTCGCTGCAGCCGAAGCCGAAGATGTCCGTCACCTGCGGCTTGCCGGCGGTCAGGGTGCCGGTCTTGTCGAAACATGCCACCGTGATCCGGCCGATCTGCTCAAGAACCGCGCCGCCTTTCAGCAGCAGACCTCGTCGAGCGCCTGCGGAAAGGCTCGCTGCGACCGCGGCCGGCGTCGAGATGACGAGAGCGCACGGACAGCCGATGAGCAAAATAGCGAGCCCCTTGTATATCCAGCCGATCCATTCCCCGCCGAGCATGAGCGGAGGAACGATCGCGACCAAAGCGGCCATCGCGACCACGCCTGGAGTGTAGTAGCGCGAGAACCGGTCGATGAGGCGCTCCGTCGGCGCCTTCGATTCCTGCGCCTCTTCCACCAGGCGCACCACGCGCGCAATCGTGTTGTCGGCGGCTGCGGCGGTCACCCGCACCCTCAGCAGGCCGTCGCCATTGACCGAGCCGGCGAACAAGCTTGCTTCCGGACCCTTCCGGACCGGCGTGCTCTCGCCGGTGACCGGCGCTTCGTCGACCGCGCTTTCTCCCGACAGGATGGTGCCGTCGGCGGGAACGCGGTCGCCAGGCCTGACCTGGATCGTCGCTCCGATTTGGAGGCTGTCGGCAGGCACGTCTTTTGTTTGCCCGTCCAATTCCAGGCGGGCCGTCTTCGGAACGAGTTGCGCCAAGCTCCGGATGCTGGCACGGGCGCGTCCGGAGGCAACGCCTTCCAAGAGCTCCCCGATCAGGAACAGAAATACCACGGTCGCCGCCTCCTCGGTCGCCCCGATGATCACCGCGCCCACCGCTGCGATCGACATCAGCATTTCGATCGAAAAAGGAGTTCCGGCCTGCGCGGCGGCTATGGCGCGGCGCGCGATCGGAACAAGGCCGACCAGCATCGCGACCAGGAAAGCCCAGTGCTCGGTGACGGGTAAGGCCTTGCCCAACGCGAATGCCGCGGCCAGAGCGGTGCCCGATCCGATGGCGAGCATTCCCTTTCCAGTGCGCCACCAGGCGGCGGCATCCTCGTCGCCCGAACGGGCAGCCGTCCCTTCCTCGCCTTGAAGGCCGTCGCCCTCGGCGCGGGCCACGCGGTAACCCAAGCCAGAGATCCGATTCCGGACCTCGTCGCGGTCGATGCCGTCTGCGTCGTGTCCCACCGTCACGGTGCCGCCGGCAACCGAAACGGATACGTCGGTGACGCCCGGCATCCGCCGCACGGCGTTCTCGATCTTGGTCGCGCAGGAGGAACAGTCCATCCCCTCCACTTGGAATCGCATTGTTGCGCCCGATCCGACTTCTTTCATCACCAATTCCTTCGCTGTGGCGATAGGGTCTTGAACTCCGACCGTTTCATGTCTTTCCCTCCTGGCGAAGCCGCTTGTAGAGGGCCGCCACGCCGTCCGAGAAATCGAGCGAGGCGTTCCGCGCGCAGTAGTCGCCGAGGAAGTCCAGTTGCCGCAGGACGGGGAACGTCGGCGGGGCGAGATCGAGTCCCTCGTCCACGCCCGGCGGTCTGCTCGACAGGATGCCGCTCATGAACCCTTGTGCCCAAGCCATGTAGTCTCTCCGGATCAGCGGGTTCGATCTGACGTCGTCGTTGAACTGCCGGCATGTCGCCGCGCCCAGGCCGACTATCGTCGCCTTCAGTGGCTCCGCCCGGACGTCGCGCGACATATCGGCCGCGAGGACCACCGCGGTCAGCAGCGCCACGACCGCCGGCGGACCGCCGGCGCGCCAGATCCTTCGATGTCCGTCCGACATCGGCCCTCGGTCCTCACTTCTTATATTTCGCCTGACCCGACTTTCCTTCGGCGGTCTTGATGGTGAGCGTGATCGTGGCGCCCGCCGCTATCGGGTTCTTCGCATCGCCCTTGAGCGAATTCTCGCCCTGGGGCGTCAGCGTCACGGTCTCCCGGCCCCCGCCGCCCGCGATGAGGACGGCGCCGGAGTAGCCCTTGGTGGAGACCGGCTTGGGCGTGTTCGGCACGTAGACGTTGAATGTGACCGTATTTCCGGAGGTCATCATTTCGGCGTCGACGCCGGCCACATCGAGCATCAGACCTCCGTTGGGGCCTTTTTCGTAATCTTCGGCCATAGCCGGGACAGCGAATGACAAGGCAGCGATCAACAGCAAAGCGCGTTTCATGATTGTGCTCCATTTTGATTCGGCGATTTGGTTTCACCATTCTCCGGGTCCTCCCGCCTGAACAGGACATAGAGAGCCGGCAACACCAGCAACGTGAGGATGGTCGATGAAATGATGCCCCCAATGACGACGGTCGCCAGCGGCCGCTGCACTTCCGCACCCGCGCCGGTGGCGATCGCCATCGGAATGAAGCCAAGAGAAGCGACCAGTGCAGTCATCAGGACCGGACGCAACCGTGTGAGAGCGCCGTCCCGGACGGCGTCGACGAGGGCATGTCCTTCCCTACGGAGCCGCTCTATGAAAGTGATGATGACCAGGCCGTTGAGCACGGCCACGCCCGAAAGCGCGATGAAGCCGATGCCCGCGCTGATCGACAAGGGGATCCCACGAAGCAGAAGCGCGGCGATTCCGCCGGTCAAGGCAAGCGGAACACCGCTGAATACCAACAACGCATCGGGCATCGAACCCAAGCTGATGAACAGCAGCAAAAAGATCAGAAGCAACGCGATCGGCACGACAATCGTAAGGCGTTGCGTGGCGGACACCAACTGCTCGAACTGGCCGCCCCATCCGATCCAATAACCTGCCGGCAGCTTCACCTTCTGCTCGACCTGTCTTTGGGCGTCGGCGACAAAAGATCCCAGATCGCGACCCCTCACGTTCGCCGTCACGACGATGCGCCGTTTGCCGTCTTCGCGGCTGATTTGATTGGGTCCGGGCGCCAGATCGATCTTGGCGAGTTCCGACAACGGCACGTAGCGGATTTGCGCGAGGGGCGAATTGCCCCACAGAGCGTGCGTTGCCTTTACCTGACTTTCGAGTGGCGGCAGCGGGATCGGCAACGATCTGATCGCCTCGATGTCCGACCGCAAATGCTCCGGAAGCCTGACGACGATGTTGAAGCGCCGGTCACCCTCGAACACCATCCCGGAACTCTTTCCTCCGACGGCTATCTCGACGAGGTTCTGGACGTCGCCAACATTGATCCCGTAGCGCGACAGCGCCTGGCGATTCAGATTTATCGTAAGGACGGGCAGCCCCGCAGCTTGTTCGGTCTTGACGTCGGCCGACCCCTGGACGTTTTGCAGCACCGCCTGCACACGCGCCGCGGACTGGACCAATATGTCGAGATCGTCTCCGAATATCTTGACGCCGACGTCGCTGCGGACGCCGGATATCAGTTCGTTCATGCGCTGCTGGATCGGCTGCGAAATTCCGTAGATGCTTCCCGGGACATCTGCGGACGCCTGCTGGATGTCGGAGACGACCGTCGCCTTCGGTTTCTCGGGATCTGGCCATTCCTTCCGCGGCTTCAACATCACATAGCAGTCCGACGTAGAAGGGGGCATCAGATCGGTCGCGACTTCCGCAGTGCCGGTGCGCGCGAATACTTCCTTGACTTCGGGCAGCTTCAGTAGTCGCCTCTCCAGCATGGCCTGCATCTCAACCGACTGCGTCAGGCTCGTTCCCGGGATGCGCACGACCTCCATGGAAGCATCGCCCTCGTCGAGGCTCGGAATAAATTCACCCCCCATTCTGGAAGCAGCGATCCCGCAGACAACGATCAGCAGAGCCGCGATCAAGGCGACGCCGAACCTGTTGCGGATGGAGGCGGCGAGCAGCGGCGTGTAAACGTGACGGGCGCCCCGCATGAAGAAATTCTCGTGCTCGGAAACCTTGCCGGTGACCAGGATGGCAACGGCCGCCGGCACAAACGTCAAGGACAGAATGCTGGCGCCCGTCAGCGCCATCAGCACGGTCAAGGCCATCGGCGTGAACATCTTCCCCTCGACGCCGGTAAGGGTCAGGATGGGAATGTAGACCACCCCGATAATCAGCGTTCCAAACAGACTTGGACCGATGACTTCCCGGGATGCCGTCAGGATCGTCTCAAATCGCTCCTGGCGGTCCAGGACCCGGCCCAATCGATGCTGCTCTACAGCCAAGAGGCGTAAGCAGTTCTCGACGATGATGACGGCACCGTCGATGATGATGCCGAAATCGATCGCACCCAAACTCATGAGATTGGCGCTGACCTTGTTTTCCACCATGCCCGTGACGGTGAACAGCATCGAAAGCGGAATGACGAACGCCGTTGCTATCGCCGCCCTGAAGTTGCCGAGGATCATGAACAGAATCACGATCACGAGAAGGGCGCCTTCGATCAGATTCTTCTCGACGGTCGCCACCGTTGCTTCGACGAGGCGGGTCCGGTCGTAGATGGCCCGGGCGACCACACCATCCGGCAACGAACGGCCGATCTGCTTGAGTTTGGCTGCGACGCGCTGGGCGACCGTCCGGCTATTCTCGCCGATCAACAGCATGGCAGTGCCAAGCACGACCTCCTTGCCGTTCACGGTGGCTGCGCCTGTGCGCAGATCCTTGCCTTCCTTGACGTCGGCAACGTCGGAAACCCGGACGGGAAACCCGTTCCTGGATCCGATCACGATCTCCCGGATCTCGTCGATGTTCGCAACCTGCCCCGGCGTACGGACGAGATATTGCTCGCCATTGCGCTCGATATAGCCGGCGCCGACATTTGCATTGTTCGACGAAAGCGCCGTCATGACGTCGCGGAAACTGAGCTTGTACGCCATCAACTGAGCCGGATCCGGCAGCACATGAAACTGCTTCTCGAAGCCTCCGACGGTGTTCACTTCGATGACGCCGGGCACGTTCCGCAATTGCGGCTTGATGATCCAGTCCTGGATCGTACGCAGATCGCTCGGAGTGTAAGGATCGCCGTTTGCATTGCGCGCCTCCGGCTTCGCTTCGACCGTGAACAGATAGATTTCACCCAGCCCCGTGGATACCGGCCCCATCGCCGTCTCTATGCCGGGAGGAAGCTGGTCCTTGACCTGCTGGATCCGTTCGTTGACCAGTTGTCTGGCGAAATAGATGTCGGTGCCATCCTTGAAGATGACGGTGACTTGGCTCAGACCGTAGCGGGACTGGGAGCGGGTGCTCTCCAGACGGGGTAGTCCTCCCATCGCGGTCTCGACCGGGAACGTGATGCGCTGTTCGACCTCGAGGGGCGAGTAGCCGGGTGCCCGGCTGTTTATCTGGATCTGGACGTTGGTAATGTCCGGAACAGCGTCTATCGGGAGTCGCGTGAAATTCCAGGCGCCGAAAGCGGCCATGATCAGAACGCCGATCATAACCAGCCAGCGCTGGCGGATTGCGAAGGAAAGAATCGCGTCAAGCATCGCGCTTCTCCGTACGTCGACCGACTTCCCTGATGCGACCAAATGCACGGACTGGCGTGGTGAATACGACACCGTCCCCCTTGCGGCCGGTCCAGGCGGCAGAAGCGATGCGGTCGCAAATCTCATCGGCCAATTCAGCCCGACAAACCAGCCGCAGCTCGAGGAACTGGTGGTACGTCAGATCCGTATCGGTCGAGACGTAAGCGCCTCCTTGTCCACGACCTCTTCCTTGTCCCCGCACCTCATCGAATGTGAAGCCCGGGAAATCCGGCAAGTCGTGTAGCGCTCGCACCACGTGGCCTTCCATGTGCGGCCTGATGAGAGCGGTGACCAACGTCATCGTAGCGTTATCAGTCATTGTCGCCCGATCCTTTCCCCAGCTCCGCCTTGATGATGAAACTGTTCCGAGCCGCATAAACGTCGCCTTCCAGCACGCCAAAGGTGATCTCGACGAGTTCCGGATCGCGGGCGCCGATTTCGACGTCCCGGGCGTCGAACTTCTCGCCATTGCGGACGAAGACGACGGTACGATTTTCCCAGATCTGCAGCGCCGACGATTTCACTGCTACGTTCACTGTCTTGGCAGATAAGGTCAGCCTGCCCGTGATGAACAACCCGGGACGCAGCCGCTGCTCCGAATTCGCTACCACCGCTCGAGCAATCGCACTCTGCGTATCGCTGCTGCCGACAGGCGAAAGGTATGAAACCTTGGCCTCGATAGGGGCTCCGCCGTCCGCAGGATCGATGAACACCTCGTCGCCGACGCTGACGCGCTTCAGATCCCGTCTATAGACGGAGAAGTCGACCCACACCGTCGACAGGTCGGCGATGACGAACGCCGGCTTCTGTTCGGAGGCATATTCTCCCAAAGTAGTCTGACGATCGATCACCGTACCCGCGAGCGAAGCTTTCAGTTCGTATTGCGTCAGGCTCTGATTGCTTTCGATCAGCGCAAGGACGTCGCCCTTCTGAACGCGATCGCCGATCCGCTTTCGCACGTCGCGCACGATGCCGGGAAAGCGTGGAGTGACCTGAACCAAAGATTCCTGATTCGGCTGCACGATGCCGTTCAGCAACAGACTGTCTCGCAGCACACCCGCCGAAGCTTTCGCGAGCTCGATTCCTGCGGTCTCGATCTTGGCGTCGCTCAACGTAACGCTGTCGGCGTGCTCCTCCTTTTCGACCTTTTCGGCCGTAGTCGGTTTCGTGGCCGCAGGAGTGAGCATCCGGTAGCCGGCGTAGGCCAGCGACAGAGCGACCAGAATGAACACTGAATAGCGAACGAATTTCTTCATTGTCTTGAACTCTCGCGTGTGAGCGAAAACGGGTTGCCGACCAGGCCTTCGATCGTCGCCACGGCGATATGGAAGTTCTGCAGGGCTTCCTGCTCGCGCAGCAGCGCCTGCAACAACGACCCCCGGACATCGAGCAGTTCGAGCAGCGTGAACCGACCCTGGGAATAGCCGCTGAGGATCGTCTCGCCGGCGCTGCGCGCGTTGGGAATAACGGAGGATCGCAGAAGCTTGAGCTCGGCCAGAGCGCCGGTAAGGGTGTCGTAGGCACGTCCGGCTATGCTGAGGAGCACCAGCTTGTTGATCGTCCGCTCGGCGTCGGTCTTCGCCAGACTCTCCTGGGCGGCGATGATGTTGCCGGTGTTCTGATCGAAGACCGGCAATGGGACGGAGACGCCGAGCCGCACGGCGTTGTCGTTGGTGTCCTGGAAGTGGCGCCATCCCGCCGAAAGGCGGAGGTCGGGAACGGCCTTCAAACGCGCGATGATCAGTTCGGCGTTCCGCTGTGCCGTGATTGCGGTCCAGCGCATCAACTGTGGATTGGCTTCGATCGCTTGAATCACGGCCTTGAAAGGCGGCGGCCGGCCGATGTCGGCCAAGCGTCCCACGGCTGGACCGAAGCGCGGGCTGGAGTCTCCCATCAGGATCGCCAGATCCCGTCGCGCAGTGGCGAGCTGTGTCTTCGCGCGCTCCCGTTCGACCCGAAACAGGTCGGCCGCGACCTGCGCCCGCAGAGTCTCGGCGGGAGACGATGCACCCTCCTGCACGCGTTTTTGGAGCAACGGGATCAGCGAGTCGAGACCGGCGATCTGCTCGTCGAACAGCTCGATGCGCCGCTGCGCGCTGACGACGGTTATGAACGCGATCGCGGTCTCGGAGAGTACCTCCAACCGCGTCGCCCGACGCTGCCAGACGGCCGTGCCGACACCAGCCTCGCCGGCCGCGATGCGGGCTTCCCGCTTGCCGCCAAGTTCGACGAGTTGGCTGAGCTGCAGATTGGTTTCGGCGGAGCGGAAGCCCTTGTACGGGCCTGATCCCAGCACATTGTCGAGCTCGAAGGAGGCTTCCGGATTGGGCAGAGCACCGGCCTGAACACGAAGCCCGCCGGCAATGCCGACATCGCGCTCGGCGGCCGTCAGGCGAGGGTTGGCGGCCAGGGCACGCTGGAGCGCCTGAACGAGCGAAATCGCACGCGAACCATGCTCCGCGGCGTGGGCCGGATAACTGAGGACAAGCACTGCGCACGCAAGGCGCAGCACCGCTTTATGCAAAAACATGAACGATCGACCTGAATCGAGAACGACTGCGGCGGCAATTCACCGCGCGCGGCTGCGATTATCAGGTGAGCGATTTGGGGGGCGGCGGATCGAGATGCCCGTGGCTTCCGAGATGGAAGCTGGGCGGCGCAAAGGCCAACCGGCTGACCGCCGAATCGGGCTGCAGCACGGATGCCGAAACGGGCGCTACCATCGGCGCACACATCGGACAGTGCTTCACCAAGACGGGAGCTTGCGACCCATCCCCGTCCTGCGTATCCGCCTTGTCCATGGCGGTCGCGATCGTGATATCGGCGAGAACCTCGTCCGCGCAGGAGATGGTCTGGCCGAAACAGACAAAGAGATAGGTGGCCGCCAGAAACATCAGAAAACCCCGGCGGATGCGCCGGGCCTTCCCTCTTGGCTTTTTCTGACCGATCTGGATGTCCATTCGACGGGATTAGCAAATCCCGATGGCACACGCCATGACAATGTTTGCAACGTCTACAGGGAGTTGGCGCGGCGCGTCTAGTTGGCAACAGGCCGTCGCTACCGCGCGGCGCCGTAATCCGTCGCGAGGGTCTCGAGGAACTCGCGCTTGCCCCGCTGCGGGACGATGGCCTCCTGCAGAGAGGCTCACCGGACGCATAGGCACGCCTCCCAAGCGTAGAACTCCTCAGGCCATCTGCGAGCCGACCGTAAACGTGAGACGGCTGAGTGGTCATGAAACCTTCACTGACTTGCGCTGCGGCCTCAGACGGACGGTCCCGTTCGCGCTCTGCGAACGGGTACTTAACGGCCCTTCGGCCCGCCCTGATAGCGCCAAGCATTGCCGGGCCTCATCGGCGCCGACGAATTTGGCACGTACACCCCCGAAGCAAAGGCCGCGCTCGGATTGGATCGCGTCGTGTCCACCTGCGGTTTCCTGGCCTCGTTCGGCCAGTAGCTCTTGTCGGTAATCGTCGAGCCCGCGTGTGCTGCGACCGCAGCGGCAACGAGCGGCAATATGAGCGACGTCGTCGCGATGAAATTCTTCATGGTCCGGCTCCATTCCTTGAAAAACGCACTCGACGTGCGCTTCACAATGGAGTTCGCGGGATTCGCAACCGCGGTTACAAGATCACGACGACGTGACGCTCACTATCACCACTTCAATAATCGGGGGCCCGACAGAGCGCCGGCAAGAGTACAGAGCGCGATCGTACCGCCGTACCAGACGGCGACGAACGGCAGCGAGTCGTCGGTGCAGTGCAGCGCGTACGCCATCGCACTGATGCTCCCGGCGACGAGGCCGGCGAATGCGCCGGCTCCGGCGAGATCGGTGGGGGCAGCCCTGCGGACGGCCCAGATCACGGCCACGAACGGCACGATGGCTATCAGAGGGATGGAAAGCAGACATTCTACCCATTCGTCTCCCACAACCATCCGGTCCCAGTGGGAAGCAGGAGCGCCCGCCATCACCGCGGCCGCGATTGCAACGACAACAGCGAAGGGCGCCGCCATCACGACGAGGGATATCCTGCTCTCGCCTCCCGGCCGTGCGATCCGCATTAGATAGAACGCCGCAAGCGAGAAGATCGCCGCGCCGAACCCAACCTTGACGGCGACGAACCCCGCCGTTCGCGCCGTCATAGCTAGGTCGGGGCGCGTTCCGAGCAGAGCGATTGCGACGCAGACGGCGAACGCGCCGCCGATCAGCAAGGCCATGGCGAACCTGCGGCGGACGAGCGTCCGGTCGACGGGGTGGGTGCTGCGTCCGAGGACGTCGATCAGGTCTTCGGTTCTCATGCGCCCGTTCCCCTCCCGACAAGAGCGGCCAATGCCTTCAACCCGCGGTGGATGGTGACTTTCACGTTCGATTCCGACATATGGTAGCGCACGGCAGTTTCGGCCACGCTTTTGCCTTCGAGCTTGACGGCCTCGATCGTTTGGCGGGTCTTTTCCGGCAGGCTGCCTAGCAGCCGTTCCAGGTCGCGCGTACTCTCGATGGCGGCGTCGTCGTCCGTCGCCAGCAGATCCCGATGGTCGTCGATCGGGACGCTTGTCCGCGAAATCCGGTTGCGCCGCATGTGATCGATGAGCTTGTAGCGCGCGACCGCGTGTACCCAGGGCGTGAACAGCGATTCGACGTCGAAGGTATGCCTCTTCAGGTGGATCGCAAGCAGAGCTTCCTGCACCAGATCCTCCCCTTCCTCAGCACTGCGCCCGCTCCGCGCCAGGTGCCGCTTGTAGTATCCGCGCAGATGACGGCTGAGCCTGTCGAGCAGCGCGCGATGCGCGGCCGCGTCTCCGCCGAGGCTCGCCAACATCAGCGCCTTCAACTCCAGTTCGGGACTTTTCATCTCTGGTCTCTAGTAGTTCGACAGAATCGATCCCCGGGTTACAGCGCCTAGCTCGATTTGGCGGCCTCCATCGGATCCCAAGGAGGCGCTTTGCGATGAACCTACGAACCCACCGGGATCACCTCATTCTGCTGGCTCCGCAACGTGGCGCGGTCTCCTCTCGACGGCTCTGACCCTTGCTGACGGGGATTCATCCGAGCCGTCGCCTTCGGGGAGACCGAAACCCTTGACCAAGCCGAAGATCGCCGGGATCACGATCAGCGTCAGCAGCGTCGAGGAGACCATGCCGCCGATCATCGGCACCGCGATGCGCTGCATGATCTCGGAGCCCGCACCGGTGCTCCACATGATCGGCAGCAGACCCGCCATGATTGCGACCACCGTCATCATCTTGGGACGGACGCGCTCCACCGCACCCTCCATGATGGCGTCGTAGAGATCGCTGCGCGTCAGCGCGCGCCCCTCGGCTTCGCGCCGGCACTTGATCTCCGCAAAGGCCTGGTTGAGGTAGATCAGCATCACGACGCCGGTCTCGGCGGCGACGCCGGCGAGCCCGATGAAGCCGACGGCGACGGCGACCGACAGATTGAAACCGAGCCACCACATCAGCCAGAGCCCGCCCACCAGTGCGAACGGCAAGGACAGCATCACGATCATGGTCTCGGTGACCGAGCGGAAGTTCAGATACAGCAGCAGGAAGATGATCATCAACGTCAGCGGGATGACGATCTTCAGCCGCGCCGTGGCCCGCTCCAGATATTCGTACTGGCCGCTCCACATCACGTAATAGCCCGGCGGGAACTGGATGCTGGCCTGCACGGTCCGCTGCGCCTCGGTGACGTAGCCGCCGAGATCGCGGTCGCGGATGTCGACGTAGATGTAGGTCGCCAGCTGGCCGTTCTCGGTCCGGATCGAGGTCGGCCCCCGCGCCGGGGTCACCTTGGCGACTTCGCCGAGCGGCACGGCCCCGCCGGCGGGCATCGGCACCAATACGTCGTTGGCGATCGCATGCGGATTGTCCCGCAGATCGCGTGGGTAACGCATGTTGACGGTGAAACGCTGCCTACCCTCCACCGTCGTGGTCACCGTTTGGCCGCCGAGCGCGGCCGCGATCGTATCCTGGACGTCCTGGACCATGATGCCGTAGCGCGCCAGTGCCGCCCGGTCCGGCGTCACCTCAAGATAGTAGCCGCCGATCCCGCGCTCCGCGTAGGCCGAGGAGGTACCGGGTACAGCCTTCAGTACCTGCTCGATCCGCTTTGCGAGCATGTCGATCACCACCAGATCGGTGCCGATCACCTTGACGCCGATTGGCGTGCGGATGCCCGTCGACAACATGTCGATGCGTGCCTTGATCGGCATGGTCCAGGCATTAGAGACGCCAGGGAACTGTAGCGCCTTGTCCATCTCCGCGATCAGGCTGTCGATCGTCACGCCGGCCCGCCACTCCTGCTTCGGCTTGAGGTTGACGACGGTTTCGTACATTTCCGACGGCGCAGGATCGGTCGCGGTCGCGGCGCGGCCCGCCTTGCCGTAGACCGACGCCACCTCCGGAAACGACCGGATGATCCGGTCCTGGGTTTGCATCAGTTCGGCGGACTTGGTGACGGAGATGCCGGGCAATGTCGTCGGCATATAGAGCAGCGTGCCCTCGTTCAGGTTCGGCATGAACTCGGTGCCGAGTTGGCGGGCCGGCCAAACGCTTGCGGCCAGCACGGCGAGAGCGAGGATCACGACCAGCGTCTTGGCGCGCATGACGCCCTTGATGAAAGGCCGATAGATCCAGATCAGGAAGCGGTTGATCGGATTCCTGTGCTCCGGGATGATCCGTCCGCGGACGAAGACCACCATCAGCGCCGGCACCAGCGTCACTGACAACAGAGCGGCGGCGGCCATGGCGAAGGTCTTTGTGAAGGCCAGTGGACTGAACAGCCGTCCTTCCTGGGACTCCAGCGTGAAGATTGGCATGAATGACACGGTGATGATCAGCAGGCTGAAGAACAGCGCCGGCCCGACCTGCGCCGCCGCCTCGATCAGGATATCTATCCGCGACTTGCCGGGCTCCGCTCGTTCGAGGTGCTTGTGGGCGTTCTCGATCATCACGATTGCCGCATCCACCATGGCGCCGATGGCGATTGCGATCCCGCCCAGGCTCATGATGTTTGAGCCGAGATTGAGTAGCTTCATGGCGCTGAACGCCATCAGCACGCCGACCGGCAGCATCAGGATCGCCACCAACGCGCTGCGGACGTGCAGCAGGAACACGATGCAGACCAGTGCGACGACGACGCTCTCCTCGAACAGCGTGTGCTTGAGCGTGTCGATGGCGGCGTAGATCAGGTTCGAGCGGTCGTAGACCGGCACGATCTCGACCGATTTCGGCAGGCTGGAGGCGATTTCCCTAAAGCGCTTCTTGACGTTCTCGATGACGTCGAGCGCGTTGACGCCGAAGCGCTGCAGCACGATGCCGCTCGCCACCTCGCCTTCCCCATTCAGTTCGGTGATGCCGCGGCGCTCGTCGGGACCGAGTTCGACCCGGGCTACATCCCGCAGCAGCACCGGGGTGCCGTTGTTCGTCTTGAGCACGATGTCGCCGAGGTCATTGATGGACTTGATGTAGCCTTTGCCTCGAATGACGTACTCGAATTCGGAAAGCTCCACGGTCCGTCCGCCGACGTCGGCGTTGCTGGCGCGGATCGCCTCGCGCATCTTCTGCATGGTAATGCCGAGGTCGCGCATCCGCTGCGCATCGAGGATGACGTTGTACTGCTTGACGAAGCCGCCGACGCTCGCCACTTCCGCGACGCCTTCGGCCTTGGCCAGCGCAAATTTCAGGTTCCAGTCCTGGATGGTGCGTGTGTCCGAAAGATTAAGCTCCTTCGACATCACGGCGTACTGATAGACCCAGCCGACGCCGGTAGCGTCCGGACCGATGGTGGGCGTCACCCCGGCGGGAATGCGCGAGGTGGCGGTGTTGAGGAATTCAAGCACGCGCGAGCGCGCCCAGTAGATGTCGGTACCGTCCTCGAAGATGACGTAGACGAACGAGACGCCGAAGAACGAAAAGCCGCGGACCACTTTCGACTTCGGCACCGTCAGCATCGCGGTCGTTAATGGATAGGTGACCTGGTCCTCGATGACCTGGGGCGCCTGGCCGGGGTATTCGGTGTAGACGATGACCTGGGTGTCTGAGAGGTCCGGAATGGCGTCCAGCGGCAGATGGACCAGCGCATAGATGCCGGCCGCTGCGGCAAATCCGGTGCCGAACAGCACCAGCAGCAGGTTGCGGGCCGACCAGGCGATGAGACGCGCGATCATTGCTTCGCTCCTTCGGCAAAGCCCTTGAGCGCCGCCTTCAGGTTGCTCTCGGCATCGATCAGGAAGTTTGCAGATGTCACGACGGTCTCGCCTTCCGCGACGCCGTCGGTAATCTCCGCGAGTCCCGAGCCGCGGCGGCCAAGCTTGACGTCGCGCGGCTCGAAACGACCGTCGCCCTTGTCGATCAGGACGGCCTTACGACTGCCGCTGTCGAGCACGGCACTTTCCGGCACCGCGAGCACGGGGCCGGGCGTGCCTGTTTCGATTTCGGCATCGACATACATCTCGGGCCGCAGCACCTCATCTGGATTGGGCACTTCGATGCGGATGCGGGCGGTGCGGGTTTGGGCGTTGAGGTGAGGGTAGATCAGCGACACATCACCGGCAAAAGTCCGGCCCGGAAGCGCGCGCGGCTTCACGATGACTTTTGTTCCGACCGCCACCTGCGCGAGATCGCGTTCGGCGATGTCGACGAGCACCCAGACTAACTGATGGTCGGCGATCCTGAACAGCACGTCGCCGGGTCCGGCCCGCATTCCGTTGACCGCGTTGCGCTCGAGGATTTCGCCATCCTGCGGGGCGAGCCAAGGAATGGAGAGGGAGATTTCGCGCGTGCGTTCAAGCTCCTTGATCGCCGGCTCCGGTGTGGAGAGGTTCTCCAGCCGGCGGCGGGCGCCTTTCAGCGCCGGGCCGGTCGCGCCTGAGTTGATGGCCGAGAGATATTCGGCGGCCGCGCTGGAAAGCGCGGGGCTGAACACGTTCATGAGGGGCTGCCCCTTGTGAACGTGCTGTCCGGTGGTGACGTTGGCCACGCTCTCCACGAAACCCTCGAACCGCAGCGACACGACGGAGATGCGACGCTCGTCCTCCTGCACCGTCCCCGGTGCCCGGATCAGCGACTTGATCGGCTGCCGGACGACCGGTTCGGATTTCACTCCGGTCCGTTGAAGCTTGCCGGGCGACAACTTGACGGAGCCGTCGTCGGTATCCTCGCCTTCGTAAACAGGGATGTAGTCCATGCCCATGGAGTCCTTCTTCGGCGTCGGCGACGTGTCGGGCAGGCCCATGGGATTGCGGTAGTATTTGATCCGGCGCTCTCCGGAGCCGGTCACCGCCGCCGACGGCATCGTCGCCGGAGCGTCCTCGTCGAAACCGACATCGGCGCCGGCAGGAACGGCGCGGTAGTCGCGGCCGTCCGGCGTCTTCCGCGGCGTCAGCGAGTACGACGGCTTGCCGTCCGGATCCTGGAAATAGATCGGCGCGCGGTTTTCCTCCGCCGCAGCGTGGGTAACCACGGGCAACGCAGACACCGGCCGCCGCTGCGCGCCGGCGACGAGCCCCGCGCCAGCTGCCGCGATCAACGCGGCGGCGGCGCTTGCGAGAACGGCGCGGTTCATTTCTGCGCCGTGATGACGAGCTTGTTCTCGACTGTGCCGGTCTCGCCCTGGACCTTGGCACCAAGCGAAAGCTGCCAGCGGCCGGCCATGCCGAACGTCGCCTTGAATTTGTATGTGCCGGGCTCGGTGCCCGGCACCGGCACGACCTTGGTCGCCATCTCCTGCATGCCGTCCGGAGCCATGTCCAGGCGCATCGCGAAGATGACGGCGTCCGGCACCGGCTTGCCGGTCTTCGTGTTCAGCAGCCGGACCGTGATGACCTTGTCCGGTCCCGTCTGGACGGATTGGTCGACGAGCTCGAACTTGTAGTCCTTGATATCGGCCAGTGCGGCTGAGCTTGTGCCGCCCACGACGGCAGCGATCAGCGCCGCCTGGACGGCGCGCGTCAGAGTGAACGTCTTCATTTCTTCAAATCCTCGTTTGTCCTGGATCCCGTCGCAAGACGGCATGCGTCGTCTGCACGCCTGGAGGCGCGCAGCAGCAACCGGCGACTAAGCGCCGGTCAGGCCAGGTTTCGAGGGGGATGATCGGGTGGCGGACGGTTGAGCCCGTCGGCGAGAACATCGTCCCGAACCGCGTGGGTCGTCCGGATCGCGTGCGGCAGCGGCAAGGCCTCGGTCGAGGCTGGGCCAGCCTGAACCGTCTTCAGCACGCACATTGCGATGAGCGGACAGTCTTGGCAGTCCTTGCTCTTCTGTTCATCCGGACAGCAGGGCATGTCCGCCGACATCAACATCTCGGTCGCGCTGCCGCGAAGCGGTTGCGCGGCCTTCGCCCGAGCGGCAAGGGGCGCCACCGCCAGACCGACGGTCACAAACAGAGCGAGGGCCAGATTCATGAGCCGACGAAAGTCCATGCTCGATCATCCCATGTCTACGAACTGATGAAAAGCCCGGCTCATTCACGAATGCCGGATGGCACTCTCTTCGACAGCGGGAAGTCGCGAGCAGAATCGTGCAGCTCGGTAGCGGGTCGAGGCTCGGCCCGTCGAGCCAAAGCTCCCAAACGGGACCGCGCAGCGGACTGCAAGGCCGCCTTAGCCGGCGGTTCCAGCCCCGCTGATGAGCATTTGGCCGCTAAGGCGTGCCTTGGCCCGGGGGCCCGGTCCGGTGCGGTGCGGGCGGAAAGGGAGGGCATCCTGAACATGACGAGGTCCCGTTTGACAAATATAGGGTACCCCCCTACATTATTAGCATGCACACGATCAAACAGAAGTCGAAGCTGCTCGCGCGCGTCAAGCGCATCAAGGGCCAATTGGAGGCGGTCGAACGCGCGCTTGAGGCCGAACTCGGCTGCACGGACGTGCTGATGCTCGTCGCCTCGGTGCGCGGCGCCGTCGGCGGGCTCACGACGGAACTGCTCGAGGACCACATCCGGCACCACGTGGTTGACCCGGCTTCCGAGAAGGATCCGGAAAAGGCCAAGGGCGCCGCCGACCTGATCGACGTCGTCCGAACCTATCTGAAGTGAATGACATGAGCGACCTGGCCTCTTTGCTCCAACAGAGCAGTGCGCACGCGTGGCTGTTCGTTCCCAGCGCTATACTGCTCGGCGCGCTCCACGGACTCGAACCTGGCCATTCCAAGACCATGATGGCGGCGTTCATCGTCGCCATCCGCGGCACGGTCCTCCAAGCCGTGCTTCTCGGCTTGTCGGCTACCGTCTCGCACACCGCCGTCGTTTGGGCGGTCGCGCTCCTCGGACTTTACTTCGGCCAGGACCTATCCGGCGAGCGCAGCGAAGCGTATCTGCAACTGGCATCCGCCGTCGTCATCATCGGCGTCGCCGCATGGATGATCTGGCGCACCTGGCGAGAGCAGACCGAGGAGCACCATCACCACGTCGGGCCGCAGGTCGTCACGCTGGCCGGCCGCACTCTGTCGATCGAGGTCTTCGAGGACGGGGTCCCGCCGCGCTGGCGGATCCGGAGCGAGGCCGGTGATCTGCCCTCCGCCGGCATGATCCGGCTCACGACGGCACGCCCCGACGGAGCCGAGCAGACGTTCGCCTTCGCCGAGCGCGACGGGCGTCTGGAGAGCGTCGACGAGATTCCGGAACCGCACGCATTCAAGGCGCGCGTTATGCTCGCCGGCGACACTGCCGAAATGCTGTTCGAGGAGCACGCTCACGACCACATGGATCTCGACGAGCAAAACGACGCCCACGCGCGGGCCCATGCCGCCGACATCCGCAAGCGCTTCGCCGGGCGAACCGTGACAACACCGCAGATCGTGCTGTTCGGTCTGACCGGCGGCCTGATCCCGTGTCCGGCCGCGATCACGGTGCTGCTGCTCTGCATCCAGTTGAAGCAGTTCTCGCTCGGTTTCGTCCTGGTGCTCTGCTTCGGAATCGGTCTAGCCATCACCATGGTGTCGGCCGGGGTCGCCGCCGCCCTGAGCATTCGCCACGTCGAGCGGCACTGGAGCGGGTTCAGCCGCTTCGCTCACCGCGCGCCCTATGTCTCCGCCGTCCTGATCGTGCTGGTCGGCCTCTACACCGGTTGGTCGGGGTGGCACGGCCTCACGTTGTGACGATCGCCGACAGTTGGAAGCCGCAACGAGTTGCAATTATTGTCGATCGACTGCTGCAACAGCAGGGCAACCAACGCCGAGAGGCTGAGGCCTGCCGAAACCAGCACCACGCCGCGGCCCAAGGGTTCCAGCAGCAGTCCGAACGCGAGGGGCGCCAGCGGCTGGGCGATCCGGGACGGCGCTCCGATCAACCCGAGCCGGTAGGCGTAGTTGTCGGGTCCGATGATCGTGAGCGGCAGTGTGCCGCGCGCGATGGTGAGGATGCCGTTGCCGGCACCCTGCAGCAGGACATGCGGTCGGTGATCGCGTTCCTGGTCAACGACTGTTGCGACGGGCATCCGGAGCTCTGCAACCTGGTCGCCGACGACACCGTGGCGTGCTGCGCGCCGGCGTCGGCAAAGAAGGCGGTCAAGCGGAAGCGCTAAGGGCGCCATGCGAGCTGATGCTCGATGGGCGTGCGAAGATCTGAACGCCAACGCGTTCAGACAAGCCTTTCCATGATCGGCCGAGTTGTTCGTTCACCTAGCCTGGCCGGGTCCCCTACGTCGCCGATCCGTGGACCCGGACGCCACGACGTCGTATCGCGGATGCTTGACGATTTCGGAGTACATGACCTCGGGTTCGACCTCACCGTAGTCGTCGCCGACCGCCTTGATGGCGTGCCCCTGGATGACATGAACGATGAAGCGGTCCATCTTGGCGCGCCGGGCAACCGTCTTGAAGCGGTGACGCCACCCATGATTCGGCGCGACACGGGGATCCGTGATCCCCAGATTGCGAACCCACTCGGCCAGTTTGTTGCCCACGCTGGCATATGTCGGGTTCTTACGGTCGCTCCCCCGCTGCCTCTCAAGCGAATAGAACAACGGCGCCGACTTCGGTCTGGAACGGGCGAACTTGACGAAGCCCATGTCTATCAGATGCGGATGCAGCGGAACGATGCGCTCCTTGGCGTCCTTGACGGTGCCGGCCTCCGGTGTGATGCGGACGCAGTCGAGGCCGTCGACGACCATCACGTCCCTCGATCGCATCTGCGTGATTTCGTTGACCCGCGCTCCGGTGTAGGCACACAACCACGGGACCCACCTGCGCGCCGCGACGTTCTCCTTCGCCATCAACTCGCTGAAGGGCGCGAGCGATGCCGAAAGTATCATGCGCGCCTCGGCATTCGTGAAGCCGCGCTTCTTCGGCGGATCCTGTGCCGGCATCTCAACGTAGAGATCGGCGGCCGGATTGGCCGGAAGCTTCTTGTTGCGCATGGCCCATCCGAAGAACGACTTTAGCGCGGCGACGTAGCCCTCCTTGAGCGTCTTGCGGGCCAGCTTACCCTTCAATTCGTCGACCCATTCGGACAGATGACCTTCGGTGACCGCGGCCATGTTGTCCGTCTTGATGCGCAGCGTCAGAGCGTCGAGATAGGCCCTGTATTTCTTCTGGGTCGCCTTGGATATCCTGCGGTCCTTGACGAACTCTTCCCACAGCTCCCCGACGGGCTTGGTCGCGAAAGGACCCGACCGTTTCGGAAATCTGTCCTTGTTGGGATCGGGGCTGAAGTTGCCGGCGGCGTTTCTCGCCAGGGCCTGCTCGGCCTGACAATTCGCCTCGGCAAATTCCTTGAGGAACGCATCGTGAGTGGCGAGGTCGAGAGTGATGCCCTTGCGGGAAAGAAACGCGTCGGCCTCCTTTCCGTACAGCCACTGGCGGTACTGGGCGGGCGTGAGCGGAAACGACCTCCTCCGCCTGAGCTCACGATCGCGCGCGATGGAGGCCTCCCATTCCTCAGCCTTGCCCGGATTTCTGTCGTGGCCGGCGATCTTCTCTTCGTAGAACTCGCCCGCGAGCGCCACCACGTCCTTGTAGTCGAGACGGATGCCGAAGGGACGCGGCTTGACCTGTTCGCGCCACATCCGCTCGAGCTTCAGGTTCTCCTCCGCGCAGCGCAATCGCGCCTCGTCAGGGTCGCGCGTTCCCAACGAGAACTTGATCTCGCGGCGGCCCATCATCTCCACGAACTGCTTCGGGATGCGTCGCCTGAACCATAGAATTTCGCTTCTGGGATGCTTCCAAGGCTCGATCATCCGACGTCCCATGTGAGTACCACTTTTGTGTACCACCGGGCATTTTCGGAAAGCCTTATTTCATAGATACAATTTGAATTTGCGGCGTTTTCAGCGGATTTTGGCGGGCCGCGACCGATAGTGATGATCACTACGTTTGCGCTATCTCCACCCAAGGTACTCTTTAGGTCATCAACCCATAAAACTGTAGCGCCGACGCGGCGTTGGCTGATTCAAGGTAGCCGGAGGTGCTGCCATGAAGCCACGTCGCTACGAGATCACGGACTTCGAGTGGTCGATCATCGCGCCGCTGTTGCCGAACAAGCCGCGGGGTGTGGCGCGTGTCGATGACCGCAGGGTGCTCAATGGGATTTTCTGGCGGCTGCGCACCGGCTCTCCCTGGGCCGACATCCCTGAGCGCTACGGGCCGTGTACGACCTGCTACAACCGCTTTGTGCGCTGGCGGAAGGCCGGTGTCTGGGATCGGCTGTTCGCGGCTGTCTCGCGGGCCTATGATGGCGACCTGCAGATGATCGACAGTTCGTCGATCCGCGTTCATCAGCACGCGGCCAACGTCAAAAAGGGGGTGCGGCGGAAGCCGTCGCTGGGGACGTCACTCCTGCCCGATGCATGGGGCGCTCGCGCGGCGGACTGACCACCAAGATCCACGCCGTGGTGGACGCCAACGGCAACCCCATCGCGCTCAAGCTGACTGAAGGCCAGGCGCATGATGGTCGCAGTGCTGCTGATCTGCTGGACAGCCTCGGCGCAAACCAGATCCTGCTCGCCGACCGAGGCTATGACAGTGACGCCCTGCGAGTGGAAATGGCCGAGCGCGGCGCCTGGGCCAACATCAAACCCATGCCGAACCGGGTAAACATCCCGGCCTTCAGCCCCTGGCTCTACCGCTACCGCAACCTGGTCGAACGCTTCTTCAACAAGCTCAAGCATTTCAGGGCCGTCGCCACACGCTTCGAAAAGCACGACGACAACTACCTCGCTCTCGTCAAACTCGCCTCAATCCGCATCTGGTTGCGACATAATGAGTCGGTGACCTAGCGCGCCCCAGGTACCCAGCCCCCCATCTGGCGCGAGGTTCCCTGTCATGGAGATATCAACGATCATCATCTGGCGCAGGTGATCCGCCTGGTGGAGGCGGGATGATCGGCCCCGGCGGGGCGACCCAGTGTATTTGGCCTGTGGGACGGACCGACACTTTGGAAAATACCGCCGCTCCCGGCGCCACGAACGACGAGACTTCGTGCAAGGCATAAGGCATATGTTCGGCTCTGCATCGCTGCGCCATGCGACCAAGCACTACTTTGGCAGTTTCATCGATGGCTCCCTCGAAACCTTATGCGGCAGTGCGGACATCGCTCTGGCGGCGGCTTTGGTAGGAGAGCCGCGATGACGGCGCGTCTGACGGCCGGCAGGCTCGGTTGAGGCGGTCCGCGATGGACTCTTTTTTCCCGCCTGGCTTGGGCCAGGCGCCGGTGCTGGAAGAAGGCATAGGCGATCATGGTCATCAGCGCATGTCGGTGGAGCCCTTGCCGCCCTCGATGTGGTCGAGACCGAGTTCCTCCTTCATTTGCTGATGTGCCTGCTCGCACACCCAACGCGCCTTGATGGAGGCCGCAAGCGTCTTCAGCTCGGTGTCGCCTGGCAGGTTGGACAGATAGTACTTGCGCTCGCCGGACGATCTCAACTCACCGATCAGCCACGCTTCCTCGCCGGGCATGTGCTGCTGCCCCTTGACGAGGATGCGCTGCGGCTCGCCGTCGGCGACCCGGATGCGCGTGGCGGCAAAGGCGGCCTCCAGCGGCCCCTTCGTCCCGATGCGCCAACTCAAGCTCGTCCAGGACGCATCGGCCAACATTGTCTCGGCTGGGATCGACAGCGTGTCGGGGATCGGGTTTTTGCGCGGGCGACCATGGCCGGCTACCGGAAAGATCAGAGAGACATCGATCGGATAGACCTTCTGGTGCCTGGGAATGCCGACGGTCCAGAGAAGTTTGCGTGCGCTGAGCCCCTGACGGAACGGCGCAGAGAGGCCATAGCCGGCATCGGCAAGCACGGTTCCAAACCGCACGCCCACTGCCGTCAGCCGATCGATCTCTTCGAGCGCCATCTCAGGCTTCGTGCGTGCCTTGCGCCAGATCTCCGGCACGCCGGCATGCTCCATAAACGGTGGAAATCGCACGATGAGCATCATTTCCGAAGTCGCTAAGGAACTGCTCGGGATGTTTCTCGCCGATGCCAGCCTGACCACGACGACTCTGGTGCTTGTCGCAATCGTAGCCGGCCTCTTCCTTACGCTGCGCGTCGAGCCATTGCTGGGTGAGGGCGTGCTTCTCCGTGGCTGCCTCGCGACCCTGGTCGAGGCAGTAGCGCGCGAGGCAAGACGTCGGCGTCACTCGTGACCTCACTCGTTCGATCAATACCGGCGCGGCTTCGCATCTGCGGTCGATGCGGCTGTTTCGACATCGGCCGCTGATCCACTGGCCCTGTCAGAAGCTCGGCGATGGAAGTAACCTCTGCAGGCTGCTATGATTGAGAACCGTTCACGGGTTCAGTCCGGCTTTATCGGCGCAGAGACGACATGGTGAACAGCGATTGCTTCGACGCATTGAACAGCACCTGTTGAAGAATTGGAGCCTCCTTTGGGGCTATGCCCTGCGCCTGACGGGCGACCGGGAATCCGCTTCAGATTTGGTGCAGACGTGTGCAGTGAAAGCGCTTGCAAGCGCCTCGCCCCCCTGCGACGAAATTGCCGCCCGTATATATCTGTTCAAGGTTATTCGAAACGCCTGGATTGATGATTTCCGCCGCGCCAAAGTGCGGTGTGACGATTCTGCAGTCAAACCATTGGACGGAACCGTTTGGAATTACGATGACAGGTTGATCGCTGAAATTACCGTGCGGCAGGCTGTTGCACAGATCGAGCCGGTCTATCGCGAAATCATCGAGATCGTTGATCTTGCCGGCTTCCGCTATGTGGAGGCCGCGGAAATACTCGATATTCCCCTCGGGACTGTGATGAGCCGCTTGAGCCGTGCGCGGGCGGCGCTGCTCGACCGGATTACGGCCGACAACATTCGCCCCATTGCGACAGACAGACGCCATGCCAGATGAAAAGCCGATATCCGAGAGTCTCCCAGACACCATGACCTGGGAGATTCTGAACGCTTATGTCGATCAGGAGCTTGATCCCCGACGAGCGGCCCTCGTCGCTGACGCTGTGGCCCGCGATCATGGCCTGGCGGCGCGCGTCGCCACATTGAGCAAGCTCAGGGCGACGGCGAGAGAAATGCCCCCTGCATCGCATGCGCCACCGCCGCTTGCGCTCCGGACATTTGCCGGATTTTGGTCCCTGCGCGTCATGGCTGTAGCAGCGTCTATTCTGCTCGCCGTCGTCCTTGGCAGCACTCTCCTTTGGCGTGGGCCTGCGGGGGAAAATGCATCCAGAGACGCGGCCGATGCTATCCATCTCGAATGGCTTTCCGATCAGTCCCTCCCTCCGAAAGACGCTCCTATCGAGTTCGCTTTGGCTTCGCGATTTATGGGAACATTGCCCGACTTGTCCGCCGCGAACCTCAGATTGGTGTTTTTGTCGGCGGAACCAGTGGTGGAGGGCCATGGGGTCTTTGGCGGTTACGTTGGCCCTCACGGATGCCGGCTCGGTCTATCGATCACGCCGTCGCGCGGGGGCGACACGACTATCCGGGAGGGCCGGGAGCCGGGCGGCATGCTCATTCGCGCCTGGCGGTCTGACGGGGCGGAGTACGCGATCATGAGCCACAGCATGGATCCGGACAGGCTCGACCGCCTGGCGCTGATTGTCGCTGAACTGGTGCGGCAGCGTGGTCCGACGACGGACGAGCAGGAGATTGCCTTGCGCGCGACGGAGACCGTCGGAAAGGCGTGCGCGGTTTAGGATGGTGTGTCGAGGCGAGGGAATAAAAGTCCGGGGCTGTCCGTCTCTACTGATGAAACAAGGAATGTCTCTTAGGGAGGAGCGCGATGTTGAACAGACGGCAGATGCTGAAATCTGCGGGCGGTACGGCCTTAGGAATCGGTGCGGGGCTTGCCGTGGGGGCACGACTCACGGCGTTCGCCGCGGAAACCGTGACTCTGCCCTTCGCCAACGGCGACCGTGAGCTCGTCGCCTATCCGGGCAAGCGGCCTCTGATCAGGCTGACGACCCGGCCGCCTCAGCTCGAGACGCCCTTCAGCGTCTACAATGACGGCTTGATCACGCCAAACGATGCCTTCTTCGTGCGCTACCATCTTGCGGATATCCCGACCGAAATCGATCCGGAGAGCTTCCGTGTCGAGGTCAAGGGCAAGGTCGATAAGCCGCTGTCCTTGTCGCTGATGGACCTCAAATCCCGCTTTGACGCGGTCGAGCTGGTCGCTGTCCACCAATGCTCGGGCAACAGCCGCGGGTTCTTCGAGCCCCGCGTTGGCGGCGGACAAGCCGGCAACGGGCTGATGGGAAATGCGCGATGGAAGGGGGTACCTCTCAAGGCCGTGCTGGACAAGGCCGGCGTGCAAGCGGGCGCGGTTCAGGTTTCGTTCGGCGGTCTCGATGGTCCCGTCGTGCCGGATACGCCGGATTTCGCGAAGGCGCTCGATATCGACCACGCGCGGGATGGCGAGGTCATGCTCGCCTATGAGATGAACGGCGCCGAATTGCCTTGGCTCAACGGCTATCCCCTGCGCCTCGTGGTGCCCGGTTTCTATGGCACCTACTGGGTGAAGCACCTCAACGAAATCACGGTGCTCGACAAGCCGTTCCAAAGCTTCTGGATGGACACCGCCTATCGCATCCCCGCGAATGCATGCGCCTGTACGGAGCCCGGCAAGGCACCCACTGCGACAGTCCCGATCAATCGCTTCGACGTGCGCAGCTTCATCACGAGCGTTCAGGACGGGGCGAAATTGAAGGCGGGCGAGCTTGCTTTGCGCGGAATCGCTTTCGATGGCGGCTACGGCGTCAGCGACGTCGAGGTCTCGGCAGACGGTGGAAAATCCTGGCAGGCCGCGTCGCTCGGCGAAGACCTCGGCAAGTACTCCTTCCGTGAGTGGAAAATGACGATACCTCTCCAAAAGGGCGCTCACACTCTGATGGTCCGCGCGGTCAACCGGATCGGCCAGTCGCAACCGATGGAGCCGCTATGGAATCCGGCAGGCTACATGCGCAACGTCGTCGAACACACACGCATCGTTGCAGCATAGGGAGGAAACCATGAGACACAAAGTTAAAATCGTTTCGGTGAGCTTCCTTGCAGTAGCCTTGGCCGGTGCGGCGCTGGCTGCGCCGAAGACCTATCAGCTCCCGGACGAGACAGCCACGTTCAGGCCCGGATCTGGCCCCGGTTTCGAGGCTGCCCAGAACAACTGCGCAGCCTGCCATTCGGCCGACTACATCAATTACCAGCCTCCGAAGAAGGGCAAAGCGTTTTGGGAAGCGGAGGTTCACAAGATGATCAAGGTCTACAAGGCTCCGATCGAAGAAAACGACGCCAAAGCCATTATAGAATATCTCTCAAATACATATTGAGAATGCTGTCCTGCGCGGCTTGCCGCGCAAGGCAACATCGAGGACGCTTAAATAAGGATGCTTTTGTGAAAACGATCTTGCTCGTGCTTGCTGTGGCCGGTGTCGCGTCCGATGCTTACGCCCAGGATGCGGCCTCAGGTGAGAAAGTCTTCGCGCAATGCCGCGCGTGTCATCAAGTTGGACCGAATGCCAAGAACGCCGTCGGTCCTGTGCTCAACGGCCTCATGGGTCGGAAGGCGGGGACTTACGAAGGGTACACCTACAGCCAGGCTATGAAGGATTCAGGGATCACCTGGACCGACGACAGCTTCTCTACCTACATCATGAACCCGAGGTCAAAAGTTCCTGGCACGAAGATGGCGTTTGCAGGCGTGAAGGATCCTGGCAAGGTGGCTGACCTGTTAGCCTACTTGAAGCGGTTCGACGCGAACGGCAACAAGGTGCCCTGATGCTCTCGCCGCGTGGGGCTTGTTGGCTCGACGGCGCCGCAACAAGAGAAAAAAGTCCGAGGCGTCTCTATCCACCTTGATCCAATGCGAAGAGTCTCAACTCACAAGGGCGCGGACGGCCTCGCGTTCCTCAATCAGCTCTGCAACGGTTCGATCCAGCATCACGCGAGCATATCCACGGATCTTCAAGTCTGCCACGCGGGCATATTGCCCCTCGGCGCAAATGGCTGGACTGCCGCAAAAGAGACCTTCGGGAATTCCGTAAGAGCCGTCCGAGCATAGTCCCATCGAGACCCAGTCGCCGCCGCTGCCATTGATCCAGTCGCGCATGTGATCGATAGCGGCATTCGCCGCCGACGCCGCGGAGGAGGCGCCGCGCGCTTCGATGACGGCCGTCCCACGGCGGGCGACCTGTGGGATCAGTGTCTTGTGATACCAGTCATGGTCAGCGACGATGTCGGCAAGCGGTCGGCCGGCGACTGTCGCATGAGACCAATCCACGAACATGGTCGGTGAGTGATTGCCCCATACGACCAGTCCTTTGATCTCCTCCAGCCCGACCAGCGCTTTTCGCGCGAGCTGGGCCAGCGCGCGGTTATGATCGAGGCGGATCATCGATGTGATATTCTCGGAAGGAAATTCAGGCGCGTGCTCGCTCAGGATCATTGCATTGGTGTTTGCCGGATTGCCAACCACCAGCACCTTCGCGTCCAGTTTGGCGACGTCGTTCAGGGCCCGCCCTTGCAGTCTGAAGATCTCGGCGTTGGTGGCAAGCAGGTCGCGCCTTTCCATCCCCTTGGACCGCGGACGCGAACCCACCAGAATCGCAGCATCGATGTCGCGGAACGCAAGTCTCGCATCGTCGGTCACGGCGACGTCCGCAAGCAGGGGAAACGCGCCGTCCTCAAGTTCCATCACGACGCCGCGAAGCGCCGGCTGAACCTGGGGAAGGTCGAGCAGCCGCAGAGATATGGGCTGGCGCGGGCCGTAGAGCTCTCCCCTGGCAATGCGGAATAGCAGGGAATAACAGATCTGTCCCGCAGCTCCTGTCACGGCGATCTGTTTTACGTGCCCGGTCATCAGTTTACTCCTTCCCATGGTCAGGTCTGGTCTCAAATTCCCGCCCAAACGGCGCACAGGATGATGGCAGTGCCGCCGATTGCGAGCGCCACCGGCATCATGGCGATCTGCATCATGGCCTCGCGGCCGGTTATCCGTCCGGTGGCAATCTCAACCTCGCCGTCAAGAAACTCTCGAACGCTGCGATCCTGCTGGCGTTCGGGGGTCATGTTTCGCCCCATGACGGCGCCGCCGACGAGCAGCCCGAAATACATCACGCTGAGCACGAAAATGACCGCGAGGATCAGGGATGTCTCGCCGCCGGCAAAAGCAAGCCACGCGGCAACACCCAGCCAGGCATAGGCAAGAAGCGGGATCGCGATCGCGATGGGATGGACGCGCGTCGCCGGTAGCAGATAGGGGGTCGGATCCGTCTTTGCATATTCGGGGGTCCCGACCGATGCGGTTCGTGGTGTTTCAGCCGGGAAAGTTGTTGTCGTTCGAAGTGCAATGGTAGCCATGATCGGTCTCCTTCCGAGGGCAGCGGCTCTCGCGAGCCGCTGCGTTTCGTTCTTGGGAGAAGATGGATGAGTCCGATCAATCGATCCAACGCATTAGTTTCGTCGTTCCGTTCGGCAAAAGCGAACGATTAGCAACTATTGGAGTTTCTGAACTTGCACAATTGCGCCCGGCTTGGCGCCCGCGCCCTCCGCAATCACAAGATATCGCCGCGCAGAGGCATCGCCGGTCTCGACAGACGTGCGCAGCGGGCCAACCGCATTGACGATCGCCGCGCCGGCGGGATTGCTCATGAAATTGGCGAGCGGCTCAAGAGCGCCCTGTCCCTCGGCGTCACGCGAAAGGGCCAGAACATAGGGCTTCTTCGGCTCCAGGCCGGTCGCCGCCGCCTGGAGAACCTGAACGAGCCCCTGGTCAAACAGCGAAACCTGGGTCACACCCTTTCCATTGATCCCGGTCAAGACCAGTTGCGTCGGCTTGTTGGCTGCGGCGAGCGGCTGGAGGTTGGCGCGGCCATCGCCCTTCTCGACCGCGTTGGGAACATAGGCGACGCCCTGCGGCGCCTGACCTATCGGGATCGTGGCGATCACTTTGTTGGTCGCCGTATCGATGACTGTGGCAGCGTCGGCATTCTCGAGACCAACATAGACGCGGCTGCCATCCCCCGACGGCCACAAGCCGTGTGGCAGCGACCCGACCGGGATGGTCGCAACCTGCTTGTAGTCCGAGGTGTCGAATACCTTGATTTCGTTCAGGCCGCCAATCGTGACATAGGCGAATTGGCCCTTGGGATTGCGAACAATGTTGACATGATTGGTGATCGGTCCCGTATCGATGACCTTGAACACGGAGAACGGAGGCTTGGCGTCAAACACCATGACCTTGCCGACATCCTTCAGGGTCAGCCAAACTTGGCGCCCGTCGGGCGTGGCTGCGATGTCCGGGCAAAACGGACTTTCCTGCTTGACCCGTCCGACGATCTCCTTGGTCGCCGTGTCGATGACGACCGTTTCAGGGCTGAAACTCGAGCAGACATAGCCATAGCGTCCGTCAGGAGAAAAGATCGTCATGCCCGGACCGTTCGGAACCGTGATCCGGCCGGTTTCGGTGAAGCTCTGTCCGTCGAGAACCGAGATATAGTTTTCCCCGCGAACGCTCACCCAGACTTCCTTGCCGTCCGGGCGGAAGAACGCTTCGTGCGGCGAGCGCCCAACATAGGTCACGTGTTTGACCGCATTCGACTCGGTATCGATAAAGCTGACCGAATTGGAGCCGATCGAGATGACGGCGAGGGTCTTGTGATCGGGGGAGAAGCCCATGCCGTGGACGAGGAGTTGCCCGCGATAAAGCGGGCTCAAATTGGCCGGGGTCTGCTCGCCCAGCTTGATCACACCGAGAACCTCGTTGGTGGAGGGATCGACAACCGAGACGGTGTTGGAGAATTGGTCGGAGGTGTAGAACCGGTCGCGGCTGCTGACCGCGATGTCGGGCGCTTCGGCGGATCCGGGCGCCTGACCGGCAAAGGCCGGGATCGCGGTCGACGCCAGAATGGCAAGTGTGAGAAGTGACTTCATGACCGTTTCCTTCGTTTTAGGATTGAGTTTTGGGAATGGTGCGATCAGGGCTTTGCGGTCGATGCTGAGGTCGGCTCGCTGAGGATCTTCCGCATCACCGCAATTTCTTGACGCTGTTCGACGATGATTCCCTGCGCCAGCCGACGCAGCCGTTCATCCGTACCGAAGCGGAGCTCGATCTCGGCCATATCGATCGCGCCCTGATGATGAGGAATCATCATCGCCGCGAAATCGCGGTCCGGATTGCCCGTCGGTTTTACGGCCATCATGGCGTCGTGCATTCTCGCCATCGCGGCATCCATTACGGCGCTGAAGGTTGTTTCGTCTGCATGTGAGGTCGCGCCATGCTGGTGTAAGTCGGCAGCAGCAGCCCCGGCAATGGCGCTCGCCGCGACAAGGCCGAGGAGAAATGTTCGAATTGGTTTCATGCCAGTGTCTCCTTTGAACGAGAGGGAGACAGTGCCGGCACGCGATTATTCCCTCGCGCGCAATCTTCGTGAACACGAGACCGTGAGCGGGAAGGAGATTTTTTGCTCGGTCATGGAATATGCCGGCGGCGGAGCTGTCTCTAGAGCGTCAACCCCGTTCAAGGAGAACTCTTCATGCGCCTACCCACTCTCGCCGTTGCGGCCGCAGCCCTGGCAATCGCCGCATCCCCGGCCTTTGCCGGTCCCGCTGAAGACATGGCCAAGGCCCGAATCGCCAGCATCGCCAAGGGCGACGTCGCGGCGGTCGTCGGCGCCTATGCGCCGTCCGCCACCCTTCACTGGGTCGGCGGACCTCTCGACGGGACATACGCGAGCCCCGACAAGCTCAAGGAGGTCTGGACGAAGTTTGCCGGAGCGCAGGGCGATCAGAAAACCACGATTGCGGCGCTCAGTGAGGCGGCGAATCCCAAAGGAGCCACCGTGACCGCCGATGTGGTCTTTACGGGCAAGAATACCGTGAAGGTGCGGTATATTCTTCTTTACAGGGACGGGAAACTCGCTGACGAGATCTGGCAGGTCAATCCGAACGCGAGCTACTGACCCCGATTCACGATGATCTGTTCGGCGAGGTATGCCGTGCCGGCGTCCTCGCCGAATGGATGAGGAGCTCAAGGGTTGGACGAGATCGCCAAGCTGATCGAACCGCAGATTCCTGCCTTGCGCAGGTACGCCTACGCGCTCGTCCGTGACCATGACGCCGCCGACGACCTGGTGCAGGACTGTCTTGAGCGGGCCGTGTCGCGCTGGTATCTGCGCCGCGACGACGGTCACCTGCGGGCCTGGCTGTTCACGATGCTTCGAAATCTCTACATCAATTCCTATCATCGACAGAAGCGTCGGGGCACTCGCGTTCGTCTCGACGAGTCGATAATGCCGAGCGTGGCACCAAACCAGACCGATCAGCTGGAGATGAACGACGTTCTATCGGCGCTCGAAAGGCTGCCCGAGGATCATAAGTCGATCCTTCTGCTGATCGGGGTCGAGGACCTGTCCTATGAGGAGACGGCGAGAGTGCTTTCGGTGCCGGTCGGCACCGTCATGTCTCGCCTGTCTCGTGCGCGACAAGGACTGCGCGCATTGCTGAGCGGTTCGCGCGTAACCCCGCTTCGGAGGGTCAAATGACGAATACGCCCCTTCCGATCGGCGAAGACGATCTGCAGGCCTATGTCGACGACCGCCAGAGCGAGGTCCGGCGATCAGAAGTCGATGCCTACCTTGCGGATCATCCGGAACTCGCGGCCCGGCTGGCGGAGGACCGTGATCAGCGCGAGACGCTGCGCCGTCAGCTTGCAGGCAAATTTACCGAGCCAATCCCGTCCCGCTTGAGGGTCGCTAATATCCGCCTTTCGCGTCGGCACAAACGCGGCGTTTGGCTGCGAAACGGTATCGCGGCCGCCTTCTTACTGACCCTGGGTGGCGGGGCGGGATGGATTGCGCGGGGCACGGCGCCCGTTGAGATGCCACCGACGGTCGCCGTTACCCGCGACGCCGTTGCCGCCTACCGCACCTTTGTCGTCGAGGTGAACCATCCCGTCGAGGTGCGTGCGTCGGACGAAGCTCACCTCGTCCAATGGTTGTCAAAGCGGCTGGGGCGGCCGCTTCGTGTTCCGGATCTTTCAAGGTTCGGCTTTCGTCTGATGGGCGGCCGGGTCCTCCCGGCGGCGAGCGAAGCTGCGGCGATGCTGATGTATGACGATGACAACGGCACGCGTCTGACCGTTTATGTGCGCGCCGCGGCGACTGGGGAGACCGCTTTCCGGTTCTGGAAAGAAGGCGACGTTTCTACCTTCGCCTGGCTTGACCAGGGCTACGGATTTGCGGTTTCGGCAGCTTCGGATCGCGACCGTTTGTTCCCGATCGCCGAGGCGGTTTATAAGACCCTCGATGGTGGGGTCTCTGTTCCGCGGCGAGACGGGTGATGGCCAATCGTTCGACACAGGCGAACAAAACGACAAAAACAATGCGTTGGATCGATTGATCCGCTCGTGTGATTGCTCCCGGGCCATTAGGGGACAACACAATGACCGCACTCGCTCGACAGCAATATGAAGACCAACCGGAACTGCTGCCACCGGGCCGCCTTCATCCTCACAGGATCGAAGGTAAGCCGCCGCGCGCAGCCTCGGTCTGGCCGGGGCTTTTCTTGACCGCCGCGGTCGCCGGAGCCGCGTTCGCTCTTCGGCAGGTGCCAGGCGTTGCCGCTTTCAGCCCGATGATCCTGGCGATCCTGATCGGGATCTTCTTTAACAATGTCGTCGGCACGCCGGTGCGCGCGAAAAGCGGAGTGACCTTCTCGCTGCGCAAGATCCTGCGTCTCGCCATCATCCTGCTCGGGCTCCAGTTGACCGCAACGCAGGTGGCGGAAGTCGGCTCGACCGGCATCGCTGTCATTGTGCTGACTCTGATTGCAACCTTTGTCTTCACGACGTGGCTTGGCCGGCTAATCGGGGTGGAGCGCAAGCTCGCGCAGCTGATCGCGGCCGGCACGTCTATCTGCGGCGCGTCGGCGGTTATTGCCACCAATACGGTCACTCAGGCTCATGACGAGGACGTTGCCTACGCCGTCGCCTGCGTCACGGTTTTTGGTTCGATCGCGATGTTTGTCTATCCGCTGTTGCCGGCGCTGCTCCATCTCAACCCACACGGCTACGGTCTGTGGGCGGGCGCGTCGATACACGAGATCGCGCAAGTCGTCGCCGCGGCATTCCAGGACGGCAAGCAGGCCGGTGATTTCGGCACGATCGCCAAATTGTCGCGCGTCATGATGCTGGCGCCGGTGGTTATCGCCTTGGGTTTATTGGCGGCGCGTAGGGCAGAACAGCATGGCCATGGCTACGTGCGCGCCAAGCCGCCGATGCCCTGGTTCGTTCTCGGCTTCATCGCGCTCGTTGGTGTCAATAGCGTGGTGACCGTTCCCGTAGAGGCAAAGACGATCATTGTGATGGTGACGACCTTCCTGCTCTCGATGGCGCTCGCCGCCATGGGTTTGGAGACTGACCTTCGCAAGCTGCGTGCTAAAGGCGTTCGGCCCTTCCTGCTCGGTCTTGCATCCTTCCTGTTCATCGCGAGCTTCAGCTTGATGCTTGTGAAGATGACGAGTTGAGAGCCTTCCGATGACCCTCGAACAACTGCGGATCTTCGTCGCCGTCGCCGAGCGGGAGCACGTCACGCAGGGCGCGCGCGATCTGAACTTAACGCAATCGGCCACGAGCGCGGCGATCGCCGCGCTCGAGGCTCGTTATGCAACCAAGCTTTTCGATCGCGTTGGACGCCGCATCGTTCTGACCGAGGCCGGGCGACTGTTTCTCAGCGAAGCGAAGGCGGTGCTCGCCCGTGTCCATGCTGCCGAGAAGGTCCTGACGGATCTTGCCGATCTGACCCGCGGCTCGCTCGTCATCGCAGCCAGTCAGACCATTGCGAATTACTGGCTTCCGCCGTTCATCAAACGCTTTCGGTCGCAGTTTCCTGGCGTGGCCATCACTCTCACCATCGACAATACCGATGGCGTCGCCCGACGGATCAATGAAGGCTTGGCTGATTTAGGGCTGGTCGAGGGCGAGATCGACGACCCGTCTGTCTCGGTCGCGCCATTCGCCGAGGATGAGCTGGTTCTCGTCGTGCCGCCGGATCACGCGTGGGCCCATGATCCCCGGCGACAGCCGGCCGAGCTCGGTGTCGGCCCCTGGGTTCTGCGCGAGCATGGCTCCGGCACGCGCGCCATCTTCGAAACCACCTTGTCACAATTCGGACTAGCACCACGAGACCTCGCGATATCTCTCGAACTGCCCTCCAATGAAGCCGTCCGCTCCGCCGTCGAGGCCGGCGCTGGCGTCACCGTCGTGTCCGGCCTGGTGGTCAGCAACGCACTGAAGGCAGGAAGCCTCGTGCAGGTGAAGCTCGATTTGCCCAAACGGCGCTTCTTTGCCTTGCGCCACAAGGAATTCTCCATGACGCGCGCCCAGCGCGCCTTCCTGGATTTGATCGCGCCCAAGCCATCTTTGACGCAACGTCATGTGCCAGTTCCGTCAAGAGGGCGAAATGACCAGCTATCTTGATCCGGTAATTCTCGCTCGCGCGCAATTCGCGTTTCCGGTGTCGTTCCATTTCATCTTCCCTGCCTTTTCGATCGGCCTGGCGAGCTATCTGATGGTCCTGGAAGCCTTGTGGCTGACGACCGGACGGGGAGTATATGCCAATCTCTATCGTTACTGGATCAAGATCTTTGCGGTCGTGTTCGGCGCCCGCAAGCTTCGGGCGCTGGAAGATGAGAACGTCAAGCTGAAGAAGCTGTTGGGCGAGGCGATGCTCGACAACGCGATCCTGAAGGATGTTGCCGCAAAAAATGTATGACCCGCCCCATCCTTGCAAGAGCCTTTAAGCCGATGTCGAACAGTTTGCATAAATGTATCCGGCCTCTCGCGAGTGGGCCGCTGTTGCGGCCAGGCCATGATGAGATGCGCACGCCGTTCCCGAATAACTGGCTTCGGGCTGGAGGCCCGTTTTTTTGCCCAGGGCTTACGGTGCGCCGATCAACTGTCTCGTCATCAATTTCCCGAACCTCGCAATTGGTCGAGGACGGTCGTCAGGCCGAGGCCGGCGCCCGCCGCTCGTAGATTGTGCCCGGCTTGGTGATCACCACCCAGGCGACTCGGGCCATCTTGGCGGCAAGCGCCACGACGGCCTTGTTGTTGTGCATTCGCTTCTGCAACCCGTCGAGCCAGCCGCCGAGGCGGTCCCGGGTGCGGTCGAGATGAAGCAGGCATGATCTCGCACCATGAACGAAGAGGCGACGCAGATACGAGCTGCCCCGCTTGCTGATCCCCAGCATCGTCGTTTTCCCGCCGGTGGAGTACTCACGAGGTACAAGCCCGAGCCAGGCGGCCATGTGGCGCCCTTTGCGGAACTGCGTTCCCTTGCCGGCCGCCGCGAGAAGCCCTGTGGCCGCAAGAGGGCCGATGCCCGGGATTGTCATCAGGCGCCTTGCGGTGTCGTCCGTGGCCGCGACGTCCTCTATCTCACGCGTCACCTCGGCGATGCGGGCTTCGAGCCCCCTGACATCCTCGAACAGGCTTGCCAGCAGACGCCGCATCGCTGGCGTCAGGTCGTTGCTCTCGTCCGCCAGCACGGCGGGAAAGTCAGACTTGAACCGGCCAGCACCCTGATGCATCGCGATCCCGTACTCGAGGCAGAAGGCCCGCATCTGGCAGATCACGCGGGTCCGTTGCGCGACAAGACGGTCACGGACCCGGTGGAGGGCCTGGAGGTCGACCTGCTCGGGTGATTTCACCTCGACGAAGCGCATCGTCGGACGCGAAACCGCCTCAGCGATAGCCTCGGCATCGATCTGATCGTTCTTGTTGCTCTTGATGTAGGGCTTCACGAACTTCGCCGGCACGATGCGAACCGTGTGCCCAATCGCCTGGAGCTTACGCGCCAGCCATTGCGAACCGGGGCACGCCTCCATCCCGACGACGGTTGGAGCTGCGCGCTCGAAAAATTGCACGAGCGTCTCGCGCCGGAAGGTTGCTCGCTGGACTGGTGTGCCGGCGGCGTCGAGGCCGCAGTCGTGAAAGAGGTTCTTGCCCAGATCGATGCCGAACACAGCGGCATCGTGTGGCTTGTTGCGGATGGCCATTTGCTGCTCCCTTCTATCGGACTCTGCCTCATCAGAATGAGGCGGGGAGACGGGGCGGACCATCCCATTAATGCTGACGCCCGCCGCGAAGCGGGAGGCCGTGGCGCATGCCTGCACGGAGCACGGTGTGAGCCAGCGGCGGGCGTGTGAAGTCCTTGCGGTGGACCGCTCGAGCGTGCGCTACAGGTCCGTTCGCTCTGACGACGCCAGTCTGCGGGAAGCGATGAAGATGATGGCGTCGGAACGCCGCCGCTTCGGCTACAGGCGCATCCATGTGATGCTCCAGCGCCAGGGTATCTCGATGAACCTCAAGAAGCTCAGACGGCTCTATCGTGGGCTTTGGCGCCGCGACTTAATCGCGGAAGCGGACGCCGCGCTGATCAAGGCGAGGACGCTTGGCCCATCGGTTTCGCGCATTTTGCCGGCCCAGTTGTAGCGCACCTGGTGCTCGCGGCGGGGTCTGAAGGAACCGCCGCCCTGGGCAGCCGTTCTGTCGCTACGATCAGCTTCTGGAACTGCGCGACGACCTGATCGTGCGGCTGAACCGAGCGGTCGACCGGCCGAGATCGTAAGCGCCGCTGCCGCACTGTGCGAAGTCGAATCGCTCGCGTCACAATCTCTTGAAAACTTTCTTCCCTATCACGCGGTACGGGCCGATCTTTTCGCCCGCACTGGCCGAACTGACGCGGCGCTGGTCGCATACCGCAAAGCCCTTGCGCTCGAGCCGAGCGTCGCCGAAGCGCGCTGGCTTGAACGCAAGGCGCCAGCGCTCAAGAGGATTTAAGGAAAGGCTATTGTGTCGTCCATCACATCGCCACAAGACTTGAAAACATCACCCTCATCGTCGTCAGTCTACGATTTGAATTTTCGGTCCAAATCTCGGTTTGAGAACAGTGACTGATGTGTGTTCGGCGCTGATGCCCCCCATCGGTCATGCCCGACCATGGTGCCCTTGCGCGACGGTGGGCGTCTCTTCTTTCCGTTGCGCTGCGAACGCTTCTTTCCCCTTTTCGGCCCAGAGCATGCGGGCCTGTTCGCCATGATCGCTTTGCAGCTTGTCGGCCATCCAGAGCAGCGCGCCGTAGATCATGGCGCGGTCGTTGCCTGTCAGGTCGACGATCCCGGCCTTGACGACGAGGCCGCCGAGTTCGATCAGATGTCGCGTGCGCTTTCGGCGCTCCACCTGCCAGGCGCGCATGTCATGCCGCGCCCGCGCCGCCAGATGCCGGTTGCGCGCGGCCCGGTTGCGGTTGAGCGCTGCCCGCGTCGCGGTCAGACGCTGATGCAGCTCGCCGCGACCGGCCCTGAAAGAACGCGGCGCCACGCTTGGCCCATGCCTCCCTCTTTCCGGCGTCTTTGGTTTCGGCCAGCACGATCAGCGCGCCCGCCAGTTCGTCGGCGCTGAGGGCGTCGGCGCCGGTCGAGATGACCAGTTCGCCAAGCTGCTGCACCTTGCGGGCTTTCAGGTCTCGCGCCTTGTCTTCAAGCGACTTCAGTTCCGCGTCGAAGTCCCGTGGCTTGCGCATCATGTCCTCCATAAGCTGTTGATGGAGCGATGATAGTTGAGGGCCTGCCAGAATGCTGTAAGGTTGCCGGGACGGGCTGGAACGGCGCGAGCAGTCCCGAGAAATTAGTTTCGAGGGCGCGCTTATACGTCGTTCCGACGTGCGCTTCGCCGTGGTGATGTTCGGATCGCAATGGCGATCTTTCATCTTCACGTCAAGGTCATCGGCCGCAAGTCCGGCTCCAGCGCGGTGGCCTCCGCCGCCTACCGCTCGGCCTCGCGGTTGCGCGACGACCGGCTTGAGCGAAGCCATGACTTCTCCAACAAGCGCGGCGTCATCCATTCCGAGGTCATGCTGCCGGAAGATGCGCCCGAACAATGGCGCGACCGCGAGCGGCTTTGGAACGATGTCGAGGCGTTCGAGGTCAGGAAGGACGCCCAGCTTGCCCGCGAGGTGGAGTTCGCCTTGCCACGCGAGATGACGCAAGCACAGGGCATCGAACTGGCCCGCGACTTCGTGCAGTCCGAATTTGTCGATCAGGGCATGATCGCCGACCTCAATGTGCATTGGGACATGGCCGAGGATGGGACGGCCAAGCCTCACGCCCATGTCATGCTGAACATGCGATCCGTGGACGAGGACGGCTTCGGCCCGAAGGTGCGGGAGTGGAACCGCACCGAGATGGTCGAGCGTTGGCGCGAACGCTGGGCCGAACTGGCCAACGAGCGGCTGGCCGAACTCGACATCGACGCGCGCATCGACCATCGCAGCCTTGAGGCGCAGGGCATCGCGCTGGAGCCGCAAAGCCAGATCGGCGCGCCCGCGCAACGGATCGAAGGCGAAGGGATCGAGGCCGCCGACCGCGCGGAAATGCACCGCGAGATCGCGCACAACAACGGCGCCCGCATCATCGCCGATCCTTCCATCGCGCTGGACGCCATCACGCACCAGCAATCCACCTTCACGCGGCGCGACATGGCGATGTTCGCGCACCGGCACAGTGACGGGATCGACCAGTTCAACGAGGTCATGGGCGCGATGCGTGGCGCTCCCGATCTGGTCGAACTTGGCAGGGACGAACGGGGCGAGGACCGCTTCACCACCCGCGACATGATCGAGACCGAACAGCGCCTGCACCGCGCCGCCGAAGTCATGGCGGAGAAGGAGCGCCATGAGGTCGGCGACAGAGACCGCGAAACGGCGCTGGCGCGTGCGGAAGCGCGCGGCCTTGTCCTTTCGGGAGAGCAGGCCGAGGCGCTGGCGCATATCACGGACGGGCGCGATCTGGGCGTTGTGGTCGGTTATGCCGGGACGGGGAAGAGCGCGATGCTGGGCGTGGCGCGCGAAGCCTGGGAAGCGGCTGGCTATGAAGTCCGGGGCGTGGCGCTGTCCGGCATCGCCGCCGAGAATCTGGAAAGCGGATCGGGCATCGCATCACGCACCATCGCCAGCTTGGAACATGGTTGGGGACAGGGCCGCGACGTGCTCACTTCCCGCGATGTGCTTGTCATCGACGAGGCGGGCATGGTCGGCACGCGCCAGTTGGAGCGCGTGCTGTCCCATGCCGCCGAGGCTGGCGCCAAGGTGGTGCTGGTCGGCGATCCCCAGCAGTTGCAATCCATCGAGGCCGGCGCGGCGTTCCGCTCGATCTTCGAGCGCCACGGCGGGGCGGAGATCGGCGAGGTGCGCCGCCAGCGGGAGGACTGGCAGCGCGACGCCACGCGCGATCTGGCGACCGGCCGAACCGGCGATGCGATCCATGCCTATGACAGTCACGGCATGTTGCATGAGGCCGCGTCACGCGAACGGGCGCGCGATGATCTGATCGACCGCTGGGATCGCGACCGGCAGGCGTCGCCTGACCGCAGCCGCATCATACTCACCCACACCAACGACGAGGTTCGCGCCCTCAACGAGGCCGCGCGCGAACGGATGCGGGAAGCCGGCGATCTCGGCGATGACGTGCGCTTGGTGGTCGAACGCGGTGAGCGCGGCTTCGCCAGCGGAGATCGCGTCATGTTCCTTCAGAACGAGCGCGGCCTTGGCGTCAAGAACGGCACGCTCGGCACCATCGAACAGGTCAGCACGCAGAGCATAACCGTGCTCACCGATGATGGCCGTTCCGTTGGCTTCGACCTCAAGGATTACGACCGCATCGACCACGGCTATGCCGCGACCATCCACAAGGCGCAGGGCATGACCGTGGACCGCACGCATGTTCTGGCGACACCGGGCCTGGATGCTCACGGCAGCTATGTCGCCCTGTCGCGCCATCGCGACAGCATGGACCTGCACTATGGCCGCGATGACTTCGCTGACGAGAATAGGCTTGTCCGCACCCTGTCGCGCGACCGCGCCAAGGACATGGCGTCAGATTACGAGCCGGCACAGAGCTACGCCGAGCGGCGCGGCATCACCTTCCGCGGGCGCGTGGAGCGGGTGGTCGAGATCGTCAAGCAGGTTCCCAAGAAGGTGCGCGGCATGTTCGATGGCCTGCGCCTGCCTGCCGATGGCGGGCAGGAGCCGGAACGGGCGGCGCTGGAAAGGGAGAATGCGGCAGACCCGGAGAAGGCTTTGCGCCGCGCCCGGACCAAGGCGCTCATCCGCCATGCCCGCGCCGTGGATGCGATCTTCGAGGTGCAGGAGCGGGGCGGCAATGCCAGCCCGGAGCAGGTGAAGGAATTGCAAGAAGCCCGCAAGGTCTTCGAGGAGGTGCGGCCCCATGGCTCGCACGATGCCGAGGCCGCCTACAAGAAGAGCCCGGAACTTGCCTCGGAAGCGGCCACGGGACGCACCGCCCGCGCGATCCGCGCCCTACAGCTCGAGACCGAGCTGCGCACCGATCCGCAGCGCCGCGCCGACCGCTTCGTGGAGCGTTGGCGGAGCCTCGACCGCGCCAGCCAGCACCAGTACCAAGCGGGCGACATGTCCGGCTACAAGGCCACGCGGTCGGCGATGGGCGACATGGCAAAGAGTCTCGAACGCGATCCGCAGCTTGAATCCATCCTCGAAGGCCGCAAGAGAGACCTCGGCATCGGGATCGACTCGGGCCGCAGCCTTGGTCGGGAACTCGCCTTCAGCCACGGCATCGACCTCGGCATAGGCCGGGGCATCGGACTCTAACACCGCCTATTTTCCGCCGCCTATACCCCACAGCCCTACGACGCCTAAATCACTCTTGCACAACAAGAAATCCTTGGTCTGTCTGGTCTCTGCAATCGTCAGTAAAACCCGGCAGGAGGCAGCGAAGCCATGCCCGCACCAGACCGTATCGTCCGCATGAAAACCATTCTCGCCCGCACCGGCCTGTCCCGGTCCACCATCTACCGCAAGATCGCCGAGGGCACGTTCCCGCCCCGGATTAAGATCAGCATCAACGGCGCCGGCTGGAGGGAATCCGACATCGACCGCTGGGTCGCCGATCCCGTGGCGTGGCGACCGCGAAGCGGGTCTGACTTCAATGACTGATCGGGCAGACACCGCGCCGCATCGCAGAGGCGCCAAGCCGCCGACAGCATCGGAGCAGCTTGAAGCGCTGTTAGGCTATCCGTGGCCGTTCCCCGGCAGGCCGCCCAAACACGACCTCTCCACATGGACCGTCACCGACGATTGGCCCGATCCCGTTCCGGTGACGGAAGCCGAGATCGAGGTCTTCGAGCGATGGTTCGGCGATTTGTTCGACGAACTGTTTGGGCCGGACGCTTGAACATCCCCTATTGCGGAATGAGTTATAGTGTGGTACATACTCCCATCGTTGGAGTGAGCCTGTGATCGTAGGCTTTCGGGATGACTGGTTGCGGGCCTTCTTTGTGGATGATGTCCGCTCCCGCAACATCCCGGCCGATCTCGAAGCCCGGTTGTTCAGAAAGCTCCAGATGATCGACGACGCCGTGACCGATCAGGACTTGCGCGTACCGCCCAGCAATCACTTCGAGAAGCTGCGCGGCAATCTGGCGGGGTTGCATTCGATCCGCGTCAACCAGCAATGGCGGTTGATCTTCCGCTGGGATGGCGTGCGCGGCGAGGCGGACGGAATTTATCTGGACGATCACAGCTACCGATGAAAGCGAGGCAAAGATGCTGACCACCAAGCGCAAGCCGGCGACTGTCGGCGAAATCCTCACCGAAGAGTTCATGCAGCCGATGGGGTTGACGCAGGGTGCGCTCGCCGAGGCGATGGGCGTTCAGCGCAAGCATGTCAACGAACTGTGCGGCAACCGCAGAAACGTGACGGCGGCGACGGCCCTGATCCTGGCCCGTGTGTTCGGCAACAGCCCCGACTTCTGGCTCAACGTGCAGCGGCGCAGCGATCTTTGGGAGGTGATGAACACGCCGAAGGAGCGCGAGCGGATCAAGCGCGCACGCCCGTTGCAGAGCGCGGCCTGAGTCATGCGACCTCACCGCTCGGGCCGGAACAACAGTTGAGAAGGAGGCATTGCCCATGACCGTACCGCAGCGCGCCGCTCTCTATCTGCGCGTCTCGACGGCGCGGCAGGCCGAGCATGATGTCTCCATCCCCGATCAGAAGCGCCAGGGCGAAGCCTATTGCGCCTCGCGCGGCTATCAGCTCGTCGAAACCTATGTGGAGCCGGGCGCATCGGCGACCAACGACCGTCGCCCCGAGTTCCAGCGTATGATCGAGGCGGGCACGTCGAAGCCCGCGCCCTTCGATGTGGTCGTGGTGCACTCGTTCAGCCGTTTCTTCCGCGACCATTTCGAGCTGGAGTTCTATGTCAGGAAGCTGGCGAAGAACGGGGTGAAGCTCGTCTCGATCACGCAGGAGATGGGCGACGATCCGATGCACGTCATGATGCGGCAGATCATGGCGCTGTTCGACGAATATCAGTCGAAGGAAAACGCCAAGCACGTCATCCGCGCCTTGAAGGAGAATGCACGGCAAGGTTTCTGGAACGGTTCGCTGCCGCCCATCGGCTACCGCGTCGTCGCGGCCGAGCAGCGCGGCGCGAAGACCAAGAAGAAGCTGGAGATCGACCCGCTCCACGCGGAGACGGTGCGGCTTATCTACCGGCTTGCGCTCCACGGCGATGGCGACCACGGCCAGATGGGCGTGAAGAACATCGTCAGCCATCTGAACCGCAACCGCATCTTCACCCGCGACGGCGGGCGCTGGGGCATCGGCCAAGTCCACCGCATCCTGACCCGCCGCACCTACATGGGCGAGCACGAGTTCAACAAACGGTCCAAGAGCAAGGAATTGAAACCCATCAGCGAGATCGTCGTCGTGCCGGTGCCGCCAATCATCGACCGAGAGACCTTTGACGCGGTGCAGGCGCTGCTCAAGGCCCGCCATCCCGCAGTGACGCCATCCGCCGTCATCAGCGGCCCAACCCTTCTTACCGGCCTGATCCACTGCGCCAAGTGCGGTGGGGCCATGACCATCCGCACCGGCAAGGGCGGGCGCTATCGGTATTACGCCTGCTCCATGAAAGCCCGGCAGGGGCCGACCGCTTGCGAGGGCATGGCGGTGCCGATGGACAAGCTGGACGATCTGGTCGCCAGCCATCTCGAAGACCGTCTGCTCCAGCCCGAGCGGCTGGAAACGATCCTCGCCGCCGTGCTCGACCGGAGGCAGGAGCGCAGCGAGCGTCAGCGCGAGCACATTGCCGAACTGAACAAGCGAGCGGCAGAGTCCGAAGCGCGCCTCAAGCGGCTCTACGACGCTATCGAGGCGGGCGTCGCCGACCTGGACGACCCGGCGCTCAAGGACCGCATCGACGGCCTCAAGGCCATCCGCGATCAGGCGAAGGCCGATGCCGAGCGCGCCCAGGCCATGCTCCAGAACTCAGGGAGCAAGGCGGTCACGCCGCAGATGCTCAGCAAGTTTGCCCGCGCCGCGCGCCAGCGCATCCGGCTTGAAGGCGGCGGCTACCGCCGCGACCATCTCCGCGCGCTCGCCCAGCGCGTCGAGGTCGCCGATGGCGAGGTCCGCATCATGGGATCGAAGTCTCGGCTGCTTCAGGCGCTTGTGGCGAACGGTAGCGTAAACTCAGTGCCCATTCAGGGACTGAAGTGGCGGAGAGGGAGGGATTCGAACCCCCGATAGGCTTGCACCTATGCCGCATTTCGAGTGCGGTGCATTCGACCACTCTGCCACCTCTCCAGGTACCAAAACGGCGGTTTACGCCGGGTCGCGGGGCGAGTTCTATGCGAGGATGCCGGTCCAGACAAGGCGCTGTCTGCTTTTTCAAGCGTGAGAATGGGAGACGGCCATGCCGAAGGTCCCGGCTTCCGTTCTCATCCCTGCTCACGCCATCCGGATTCCGACGCGCCGCCACGATGGCGCTACCGTGTCAGCCTGCTCCAAATCCCCGCCGAGCGAGCCTCACCCTTTCTTCTTTTCCTTCGGATTTCGCATGGTGAAGCGCGCGTTGCCGAGGCCGGTGCCGATGGTGAGAATTCCCCAGCGCTTGTAGTCCTGCATGAAGGGAATTTCGCTCAGGCCCTGCACCACGCCATCGTTATGCATCAGAATTGCGGTGTCGTGATCGCCGATGCTGGGGATCGCCTCGATCAGGCTGGCTGGCAGGTTGAACTTGCTGCTCTCCCAATTGCCCGGCAGGTTTTGCGCGCCCTTCTCGATGGACCCGTCCGCATTGATCGCACCGGGACACGAGACGCCGATAAAGGGCGCCAGTTTCAGGCCCTCATTCTCGGCCTCTTTCAGCAATTCTTTCAGCATTCCGGCCAGCTTTTTCACCGCTCCCTCACGGGTCGGCTCATCATCGGCGTGACGCCAGAGTTCGGACTTCCAGACCGACGCCTTCGACAGATCCGGCGTTTTCTTCTGGCGGGTTTCGACCACGCCGCACCGGATGTTGGTACCGCCGATATCAACCGCAAGAAGGCTATCGTGGCCCTCGAAAATCCATGACGGAGCAAGGTGCGCGCAGCCGATCAACGCCGCTTCATCTGGATGAAAGCGGATCGGGATCAGGCTCACCTTCGCGCCCTCCGCCTTGAGAATGATGTCGGCCCGCGCGATCGACAGTTCGCCGATCCGGCTTTGCCGGAAGCCGCCGCCAACGATGATCGCCTCAGTCTTGTCCCAGGCTTTGGTTTTTAGGAAGCGCCCCGTGACGTAAGCCAGTTCCTGCGCAAATTCCTCGATGGCGCTATGCACCAGCGCGGCCGCCTCGGCGTCATCGCCGCCGAGAATCTCGTCGAGTTGCTTTTTGCTGATATCTTCGGAGGCCTTGCCGCCGAACGGATCGCCGCCGTTCTTCTTCAAGGGCTTACGCCATTTGTCGAGGATGTCCTGAAACGCGCCCTTGCTGGCGCGGTCCCCCAGAAAGCCATCCTCGTCCTTGAGTTCGATATTGTAGCTGTCGATGTCCACGGACGGCAGGCGCGCCGCCCCATGTTTACCAATGCCGGCGGTCGTCAGCGTGTCTTCAGCCATATCCGGAAGCCCCTTAACTGTTGCGAGGTATAACCACCGGGGAACCGGATTGTTTCGGGGTCGGGTTGCCGCAGCGCTCGCGGAGGCTCAAAACACCGGAAAATCGAGCCAAATAGCTCAGAAAAGGCCCATTTTCGGGCTGCTTTTTCTTGACTCGTGGTCTTCTGCGGCTATAACACCCGCAACCCGGCGCGGGATTTCTCGCGCCGTTTGTTTTTGTGCGACCGGCCGGACCGCTCCGATACGAGAGCAGCCCCGATCGCGCAGAGATTTCGCGATGATCACATGATGATCGCGGTGAACCCATAGCGACTGAATAAGAAGCCGGGCCGGATTTCATCCGAGCATCGGAATCGAACACGAAGGAAAAAAACGATGTTCGCAGTCATCAAAACCGGCGGCCGGCAGTTCCGTGTCGTTCCGGATGATGTGCTCGAGATTGGCAAGATCGCCGGCGATGTCGGAACGATCGTGCAACTTGGCGAAGTAATGGTGGTGGGCGGCGATACGCCGGTTCTCGGAGCTCCGTTCGTTAGCGGCGCATCCGTGGCGGCCGAAGTGCTCGACCACAAGCGCGGCCCGAAGGTGATTTCCTTCAAGAAGCGCCGCCGCAAGAATTCGAAGCGCAAGCGCGGCTATCGCGATGAAATCACGGTGATCCGCGTCACCGAGATTCTGACCGACGGCAAGGCCCCAAGCGTCGGCCCGCGCCCGAAGAAGGAAAAGAAGGTCGAAGCACCATCCGCCGAGGGTGATGCTCCCGCCAAGGCTGCGAAGAAGGCTCCGGCCAAAAAGGCAGCTCCGAAAGCTGCCGCAAAGGCCCCCGCCAAGAAGGCAGCACCGAAGGCAAAGAGCGACAAAGAGTGAAATGATTCCGTCAAGGAATCGGTCTATACACTAGACACAAGTTTGGAGACGGAGCGATGGCTCACAAAAAAGCAGGCGGTTCTTCGCGCAACGGACGCGACTCAGCTGGCAAGCGCCTTGGCGTCAAGGCGTTCGGTGGCGAGCACGTGATTCCGGGCAACATCATTGCCCGTCAGCGCGGCACGACCTGGCATCCCGGCCTTAACGTGGGCATGGGCACGGACCATACCCTTTTCGCCAAGATCGAAGGCAAGGTCGAATTCCGCGCCAAAGCCAACGGCCGCACTTTCGTCTCGGTTATTCCGATGGCGGAAGCGGCTGAATAAACGGTAGACACATCGCGTCTGCCGGGTCTCGTTGAACCGGCAGAGCGCCAGAAGGCTCGAAAGGGGAGACGGGTAAACCGGCCTCCCCTTTTCGTTTGCGCCTGTTGGGGACGGGCACATGAAGGAGCCTTGTCATGTTGCTGGAAAAGCCAACGCCCATCTTGCTGGAATCAAGAGCCGTCGTCCTCGAGACCGATCGGCTGGTGTTGCGTCAGCCGACGCTCGCGGACGTAAAAGCCATTGCGCATGTCGTCGGTGACAAGCGTGTGGCCGTTAATTTGCGCCGCGTGCCGCATCCCTACTCGCTGGACGATGCCATCAGCTTCGTGAACACCGTCGCAGGCACTGTCGATACCGTTTTCCTTGTCGAGCGCGAGCGTACCGCGATCGGGCTTGTCGGCGTGAGTTGGGAAGACGAGAACGCGCCGGAACTGGGTTACTGTTTTGGCGTCGATCACTGGGGCAAGGGCTTTGCCACGGAAGCCGCGCGCGCCGTGATCGATTACGCCTTCGAGGAATTTGCCATCGACGAACTGCTGGCTGGCGCGCGCGTGCTGAACCCGGCCTCGCGTCACGTGCTGGAGAAGTGCGGCTTCCAGTGGACCGGCGTCGAACTGCACCGCTTCCTGGCGCTCGGATCTTCGACACCGGTCGATCGCTTCAAGCTCGAGCGCGCCGTGTGGTCGTCGATCAAGAACTGGCACAACTCAACGCGGCGGTGAGCCGACAAGGCATGATCCTCTCCGGAGCGCCGGGAGGATCATGCACTAAACCGCCGTGGGCGGATTGGGCTCAGGCTCGCGATGCATGACCGCGCGCTCACGCAGGAAGATATAGATTCCCGCACAGGCCACGACGGTCGCCCCTATTATGGTGTTCAGCGACGGCACGTCACCGAACACCAGAAATCCAAGCACAACCGCCCATACGATCATCGTGTACTGAAACGGCGCCACGACACTGGCCGGCGCCAGGATCAGCGACCGATTGAGGCAGAGCACGGCAACAACATTCACCGTGCCACTGATCAGTAGCAGGACAACGATCAGCCATGTCGGCGGAAGGAAGATGAACGCCGATACGATTCCGCCAAAGACAAACGAGCCCACAACCTGGGTCATGGCGAGAAAGAAGCTCGACGTACCGCGCACGTAACGCGTGACGATCATAAATACCGACTGGCACAGACAGCCGGCCAGCGCGATCAAGGCCGGCCACGAAATGGCTGCGCCAGTGGGGCGCAGCGCGATGATGACCCCCACAAATCCCACGACAACGGCGGTCCAGCGCCGCCAGCCGACCTGCTCGCGCAGAAAAATCGCGGAGAATGCCGTGACGAAAATCGGCGCTGCCAGATAGCAGGTTGTGGCATCCGCCAGCGGGATATACTTGATCGCCGTGAAGAACAGCATGCCGTCGGCGACGGACATCGCCATGCGCAGCACCTGCAAGCCGGGCCGCGGCACGTGGCGTACGGCCGCGAAATTGTCGCGCGCGAGAAATGGCATCAGCGTCGCGATGGCGGCAAATCCGCGTATGAAGAAGAGCTGCGCCGGCGGATAGGTCGCAACCATCACCTTGCTGAAGACATTCACCAGCGAGAATATCGTGATGGCCGCGAGCATGAACAAAATGCCCGCCAGCGTGGATGATCGCGGCGCGGCCCCTCGCAGGCTTTGCAATGAAAAGCTCATCCGGGCGGAGGCACCACGACCGGCTCCTCGCGAACGAGGTCGCGTTCGCGCAGGAAAATATAGAGCCCGGCCAGGATGATGACCGCCGCGCCCACCAGCATCGCGATGGAGGGCACATCGCCGAACACGACGTAGCCGAAGATCACGGCCCAAATGATCATCGTGTACTGGTAGGGGACGACCACGCTTGCGGGAGCGAGCTTGAGCGAGCGGTTGACGCCGAGCGCGGCCACAATGGAAATGCAGCCCGCCAGCGCAAAAAGCCCAAGATCCGGCAGGGTCGGCGTGATCCAGCCGAACGGCGCCACGATCACGCCGAACAGAAGCGTTCCGCAGAACTGCGCCGTTGTCAGCACGACATCGGGCGTGCCGCGCAGCGAACGCGTGATGATCATGAGCGCTGCGAAGGATGAACTGCCCGCCAGCGCAATCATCGCCGGCCAGCTAAACGCCTGCGTGGACGGACGCAGCGCGATGACGACGCCAATGAAGCCAACGACGATGGCGCTCCAGCGCCGCCACCCGACCTTCTCGCCGAGGAAGATCGCGGAGGCAGCGGTCACAAAGATCGGCGCCGCAAGATAGTAGGTGATGACATCCGCAAGCGGCAGATAGACCGACGCGGCGAAAAACGCCGCAACCTCCAGCGTCGAAAGCGCCACCCGGATGACTTGCAGTCCGGGCCTCTGAATGGTCCGGAAGGCGTTGCGGTGGCGCCAGATCACCGGCGACAGCAGCGCGAGACTCGCTAGCGCACGCAGCAGCAAAAGCTGGCCGACCGAATAGGTCGCGACAATGAACTTGCCGATGGCGTCGCCGAACGAAAACATCCAGACCGCCAGCAGCATCAGCGCGATGCCCGCGAGCGCGGCCGAGCGGTTGCCGGCGTCTGCCGAGATTTTTGCGAACATGCTGCGTCGCAGGGCGTGATTGGGACCAAAATGCGGCTGGACGGGTTGTTTAGGAGGCCGGGACGTTTACCGCAACCGCCGCAAATGCAGCCTTTGGTGCGATATTACGCATGAATCGGTTGCCGCTCGCGCACCCATGGCGCATACATTGCCGCATATGCCCGGGACGCGATTGGACGCGGCAAACCGGGCCTTTTGCCGATTGCGGCGCAATGGAAAAACGATGAAATTTCTCGACGAAGCCAAGGTCTACATCCGCTCCGGCGACGGCGGAAACGGCTGCGTGGCATTTCGTCGCGAGAAGTTCATCGAGTTCGGCGGCCCATCGGGTGGCAACGGCGGACGCGGCGGCGACGTCATCGTCGAGGTCGCCGACGGCCTCAATACGCTGATCGACTATCGTTACCAGCAGCACTTCAAGGCGCCGAAGGGCGTGAACGGCATGGGCTCGGACCGCCATGGCGCCAACGGCAAGAACATCGTGATGAAGGTTCCGCTCGGCACACAGATCTTCGACGAGGACCGCGAGACGCTGATCCATGACTTCACCGAGGTCGGCGAGACGTTTGTACTGGCGAAGGGCGGCAATGGCGGTTTCGGCAACGCGCATTTCAAGACCTCGACGAACCGTGCGCCGCGCAATGCCAATCCCGGCCTGCCGGGCGAGGAGCGCTGGATCTGGCTGCGGCTGAAATTGATCGCGGACGCTGGTCTGGTCGGATTGCCCAACGCCGGTAAATCCACATTTCTCTCCGTCGTCAGCGCGGCGAAGCCGAAGATCGCAGACTATCCGTTCACCACCCTGCATCCGCAGCTGGGCGTCGTCGGCATCGACGGGCGCGAATTCGTGCTGGCCGACATTCCGGGACTGATCGAGGGCGCGCATGAAGGTGCGGGCCTCGGCGACAGATTCCTCGGTCACGTCGAGCGCTGCCGTGTGCTGCTGCATCTGGTGGATGCGACATCGGAGCATGCGGGCAAAGAGTACAAGACCGTGCGCACAGAACTGGAAGCGTATGACGCGAATCTCGCCGACAAGATCGAGATCGTTGCGCTGAGCAAGATTGATGCGGTCACGCCTGAGCATCTCAAGGACCAGAAGGCGCGGCTGAAGCGGGCGGCTAAGAAGACGCCGCTGCTGCTCTCGAGCGTGTCGCGCGAAGGCGTGCCGGAAGCATTGCGCGCGCTGTTGTCCGTGATCGGCGAAGCGCCGGTATCGGCGAAAGCGAAGAAGGCGACTGAGAGCCCGGCGGACCCGGAGCCGGAGCAGCCGTCAGGCTGGACACCGCTCGGCCGCTGACGCTCTCATTCGCAATTCAACTTAAGCCCATCACACGCTGATTTTCCGATGTCGAATCCCGAACTCAAGAATTTTCGCCGCATCGTCGTCAAGGTCGGATCGTCGCTGCTGATCGATTCCAGCGCCGGCGAAGTCCGCGCGTCATGGCTGGCCGCGCTCGCCGCCGACATCTCCAAGCTGCATCAGGCCGGCAAGGATGTGCTGGTCGTCTCGTCGGGGTCGATCGCGCTCGGGCGGAGCCGCCTGAAGCTGCCGAGCGGCCTGCTCAAGCTTGAGGAAAGCCAGGCCGCCGCGGCCGTCGGCCAGATCGAACTCGCCCGCATCTGGTCCGGCGTGCTCGGCCATTACGGGATTGGCGCCGGACAGATTCTGGTCACGTTGCAGGACACCGAGGAGCGGCGGCGTTATCTCAATGCGCGCTCGACCATCTCGAAACTTCTCGAGTGGCGCGCGGTGCCTGTGATCAACGAGAACGACACCGTCGCCACCAACGAAATCCGTTATGGCGACAACGACCGTCTCGCCGCACGCGTCGCCACCATGACCAGCGCAGATCTTCTCATCCTGCTATCGGACATCGACGGTCTCTACACTGCGCCGCCGTCAGCTAATCCGAACGCGAAACTGATTCCTGTCGTCGAATCCGTCACTGCCGATATCGAGGCGATGGCCGGCGCGGCCGAGTCCGAACTGTCACGCGGCGGCATGCGCACCAAGATCGAGGCCGCGAAGATCGCAACCTCCGCCGGCACGCACATGCTGATCGCATCGGGCAAGATCGAGCATCCGTTGCAGGCCATCGCCGACGGCGGGCCATGCACGTGGTTTCTCACCCCGGCCAATCCCGTCACCGCGCGCAAGCGCTGGATCGCCGGTTCGCTCGAGCCAAAGGGAACGCTCACCATCGACGCTGGGGCCGTCGCGGCACTCCGCGCCGGCAAGAGCCTGCTGCCGGCCGGCGTGATCCGGGTCGAAGGGCAGTTCGCACGCGGCGACGCCGTGGTGGTGCGCGGCCCCGATACCCATGAGATCGGCCGCGGCCTGATCGCCTACGACGCTGAGGATGCAGACAGGATCAAGGGCCGCTCGTCCTCGGACGCAGCACAAATCCTCGGCATCAGCGGGCGTGCGGAAATGATCCATCGCGACGACCTCGTGGTCGGCGGCCCGCGCGGCACCGACAGCGCCAAGTAACGACGCTCGGGTAAAGCCCCAGCACGGCCAATGGCCTAGCGTGCTGTCCCTCGGCCATTGGCCTATCCCGCCGGGCAGCCATGTTCCCGGCGGCTCGCCGGGTCCGAATTTCTGTGCTAGGGCATAGCCTTAACCCGCATTCAACCCCACATAGACCACCATGTCCGCTCCGCTCAAAGCTCTTGATGGCGCACCTGACCTGACCGCGCTGATGGCCGATCTCGGCGCCGGTGCCTCCCGCGCCGCGCGCACGCTGGCGCTTGCCCCAGGCGAGCAGAAGGACGCTGCGCTGGCTGCCATGGCCGCAGCCATTCGCGCCAATGCCAAAGAGATTCTGGCCGCCAACGCTGAAGACGTCGCCGAGGCGAAAGCCGGTGGAATGAGCAGCGCGTTCGTGGATCGTCTCGCGCTCAATGAGGCGCGCATCAAGGCGATGGCCGACGGCATCGATGTGGTGCGGGCGATTCCCGATCCCGTCGGCATTGTCACCGAAAGCTGGACACGGCCCAACGGGATGACCATCGAACGCGTGCGCGTGCCGCTCGGGGTCGTCGGCGTGATCTTCGAGAGCCGCCCCAATGTCGCGGCCGATGCCGGCGCGTTGTGCCTCAAGTCCGGCAACGCCGTCATTCTGCGCGGCGGCTCGGACAGTTTCCGGTCGTGCCGTGCAATCCATCAATGCCTCGTGGAGGGCCTGCGCAAGGCCGAACTTCCCGAACAATCAATTTCGCTGGTGCCGACCCGCGACCGTGCGGCAGTCGGCCTGATGCTCGGCGGCCTCAATGGCGCGATTGATGTGATCGTGCCGCGCGGCGGCAAGAATCTCGTCGCCCGCGTGCAGGACGAAGCACGCGTGCCCGTATTCGCCCATCTCGAAGGCGTCAATCACGTCTATGTCGACAAGGCGGCATCGCCCGACATGGCGAAGACCGTTGTGCTCAATGCCAAGATGCGCCGTCCCGGTGTCTGCGGCGCAGCCGAAACACTGTTGATCGACAAGGCCGCTGCGAACACGCAGCTCAAGCCGCTGGTGACGATGCTGCTCGACGCCGGTTGCGAGGTGCGCGGCGACGCAGACATTCAGCGCGCCGATGCACGCGTGAAACCTGTGTCCGACGAAGACTGGGCCACCGAATACGAAGACGCCATCATTTCGGCGAAACTCGTGAACGGCCTCGACGACGCCATCGCACATATCGAGCGCTACGGCTCGCATCACACCGACGCCATTGTCACCGAAGACGCGAAGGCCGCCGAGAAATTCCTCAACGAGGTCGATTCCGCCATCGTGCTGCATAATGCCTCGACGCAGTTCGCCGACGGCGGCGAGTTTGGATTCGGCGCGGAGATCGGAATCGCCACCGGCAAATTCCACGCACGCGGCCCGGTCGGCGCCGAGCAACTGACCAGCTTCAAGTATCGCGTTCACGGCACGGGACAGACACGTCCGTGACTTGCGCGCCCGTGAGCGACGTGCCCGAGAACGCTGCAATCTCTTTGCCCCGCGCCCTTCCGCCTCATGCCGACGGCATGCGGATCGGCCTGCTCGGCGGATCGTTTAATCCGCCGCACGAGGCGCATCGCGCCATCAGCCTGTTCGCGATGAAACGGCTGCGGCTCGACCGCATCTGGTGGCTGGTGTCGCCCGGCAATCCGCTCAAGAACAACGGCTCGCTGCACGCGCTGCGCGAACGCATGATCGCCGCGCAGAAGGTCGCGAACCATCCGCGCATCGCCGTCAGTTGTCTCGAAACCGTCATCGGCACCCGCTACACTGCTGACACGATTTCGTATCTGCGGCGCCGCTGCTCCGGTGTACGCTTTGTATGGATCATGGGCGCTGACAATCTCGCGCAGTTCAACCGCTGGGAAAACTGGCAGCACATTGCCAGCATGGTTCCAATCGCCGTGGTCGACCGCCCGCCTGACAGCTTCCGCGCCCTTTCATCCACTGCCGCACAGACGCTGATGCCGTATCGCATCGACGAGCGAAGCGCGGGAACACTGGCGAGCCGACGGGCGCCGGCCTGGACATTCCTCACCGGCCTGAAATCCAGCCTGTCCTCGACCCGGCTGCGGAACCCGGACGGAAGCTGGAAGGACGCCAGTTCGCAATGACGTTTTCCGGCAACAGCAAAGCGCAAATTATCGGCTCGATATCTGGAAGATTGAAACCATTAACCCCACATGCGTATGATGAAGGTGGGCGCCGGGATTCGGCGCTCGCGATACAGTGAAAGGAATGGTCCCTGACCACATCTGTATTGTCCAAGGCAGCCTTGTCGAAGCCTCTTGCTGAAGCGACGCCTGCCCCCGTCTTGAAGGCGCGACCTGACGCCGACGAGACGCTGAGCCTGATCCTCTCCCGCCTTGACGACATGAAGGCGGAAGAAACGATCACCATCGACCTCCGCGGCAAATCCTCCATCACCGACTACATGATCGTGACCTCCGGGCGGGCCAACCGCCATGTCGGCGCGATCGCGGAGAATGTCGCGAAAGGCCTCAAGGAAAGCGGAATCGCAGCCCCTCATATCGAGGGATTGCCCAACTGCGACTGGGTGCTGATCGATTCCGGCGACGTGATCGTTCATGTGTTCAGGCCGGAAGTCCGCGAGTTCTACAATCTCGAAAAGATGTGGACCTCGGACAAACCGGCGGCAAGGGCCCGCTGATAAGCGGTGAGCCTGTGCGTGTTCATGTGCTTGCGCGCATGTTAGTTTGCGCGCCATGCGCATCGTCGTCATTGCCATTGGCCGCCTGAAGCAAGGCCCGGAACGGGAGCTCGCCGAACGTTACCGCGAGCGGTTCGACGACATCGGCCGCAAGCTCGGATTTCGCAGCCTTGAGATCCATGAAATTCCGGAAAGCCGCGCGCGTGACGCCGCCGCTCGCATGGCGGATGAGGCGGCGGCGATCTCGGCACTGATTCCTGACAAATCGTCCATCATTGCGCTCGACGAACGCGGCGAAACCATCGACAGCGCAACATTCGCGCGCCATCTTGGCCGCTGGCGCGACGAATCGGTTCCAACCGCTGTTTTTTTAATCGGCGGGGCGGACGGACTTTCGCCCGAATTGCGGCGCAAGGTGAAACTGAGCGTTGCGTTTGGCAAGGCGACCTGGCCGCACCAGATGGTGCGCGTCATGCTGCTGGAACAGATTTACCGGGCCGCGACGATTTTATCCGGCCACCCATATCATCGCCCATAGTATAACCTCGCGTGTATTCTGTTCGCAAAACCGGTGCCGACTTTTGCGAAATACGCGCATGAAAGACCCAACCGCACGTGACTGACGCGACAGGTTATGCAAGCTCGCCAACACTGCGCCGGCTGACGTGCGGAGCGGTTTTGCCGTTGTCGCTGGTGGCGTCCACTTTGCATATCGCAGGCATCGCGCCGGCCTTCGCGCAGGGCACAACCAAACAGGTTGCCGCGCCCGATCCTGAAGCAATCAAGCAGCGTACCCAGGAGCTGGAAGCTGCGCGCGAGCAGCAGAGGAAAGCCGCCGAACTTGAGAAGAAGCTCAAGGCCGACATTGCCGCCATCGGTCAGGACCGCTCCAAACTCAACCAGCAACTGATCGGCATTGCCTCGCAGGTGCGCGACGTTGAAGGCAAGATGGCCGACACCGAAGGCCGGCTGCGCCCGCTCGATGCGCGCGAGCTTCAGATTCGCGCCTCACTCGAATCGCGCCGCGATGAAATTTCCGAGGTGCTCGCCGCCCTCCAGCGCGCCGGACGCCGCGCACCGCCGGCGCTATTTGTAAGACCCGAAGACGCGCTGCAGTCGCTGCGCACCGCGATGTTGCTCGGCGCTGTGGTCCCGGAGATGCGCGCGCGCGCGGCCAAGCTTGCCAGCGATCTGGGCGAACTGGTCAGCTTGCGCAAAAATATTTCGGAAGAGCGCGACCGGCTCGCCAGCGATCGTGACAAGCTGAATGACGATCGCACACGGCTCGCGGCACTGGTGCAGGAACGGCAAAAGACACAGACAGAGGCCGAAAAGGATATGGAAGCTGAGCGGCAGCGCGCGATCGCGCTGTCCAGGCAAACCGAAAACCTTCAGGACCTGATCGCCAAGATGGAGCAGGATGTCAAAGCGGCCGCAAAGGCCGCCGCGACGGCCGAATTGAAAGGCACGCCGGCCTCTCTCAACGGCAAGCCCGATCTCGGGGCCTTGAAGGACCCGGGGCGGCTGAGCCCGGCCATAGCTTTCGGTTCCGCAAAGGGCTTATTGCGAATTCCGGTTAACGGCACCCGGATCCGCAATTTTGGCGGTTCTGACGGCACCGGAGGCCAGGAAAAGGGCATTTCCATCGCCACCCGGCCCGGCGCGCAGGTGACAACACCTTGTGATGGCTGGGTTGTTTACTCCGGCCCGTTCCGGAGCTACGGACAACTCTTGATCCTCAATGCGGGCGGCGGGTATCATGTGCTTATCGCCGGTATGGAACGTATTTCGGTCACGATCGGGCAGTTTGTTCTAACTGGAGAACCGGTCGCGACGATGGGGACCACGTCTCAGGTCGCGTCAATTCTGGCGGCTGCGTCCAGCCAGCCTGTGCTCTACATCGAGTTCCGTAAAGACGGCGCTCCAATCGATTCTGGTCCATGGTGGGCCGCAAGTGAAGGCCAAAAGGTTCGCGGATGATGCGCAAGACTTCCCTGGTTCTCCTCAGCGTCGCAGCAGGCGCAGCGGCAACACTCCTTCTCACCCAGCCGCGCTCGGCTCTGGTGGGATCGACGGCGCGTGCCGCGTCGTCAGACACCTACCGTCAGCTCAATCTGTTCGGCGATGTATTCGAGCGCGTCCGCAGCGACTATGTCGAGAAGCCGGACGACAGCAAGCTGGTCGAGACCGCGATCAGCGGCATGCTCACCGGCCTTGATCCGCACTCTAGCTACATGGACGCGAAGAGCTTCCGCGACATGCAGGTACAGACGCGCGGCGAATTCGGCGGCCTCGGCATCGAAGTTACGATGGAAGATGGCCTGATCAAGGTTGTGTCGCCGATCGACGAGACGCCGGCCTCCAAGGCCGGCATCATGGCCAACGACATCATTTCTCAACTCGACGATGAAGCGGTGCAGGGCCTGACCCTGAACCAGGCCGTCGAGAAGATGCGCGGTCCGGTCAACACCAAGATCAAGCTCAAGATCATTCGCAAGGGCCAGGACAAGCCGCTTGATATCACGCTGACGCGCGACAACATTCGCGTGCGTTCGGTGCGCGCGCGCGTCGAGAGCGACGATATCGCCTATATTCGCATCACTACCTTCAACGAGCAGACCACCGAAGGCCTGAAGCGCGAGATGGCGAACCTGACCACGCAGATCGGTTCGGACAAGCTCAAGGGCTACATTCTCGACCTGCGCAACAATCCGGGCGGCCTGCTTGAAGAAGCCGTGTCGGTGTCCGACGCATTCCTCGATCGCGGCGAAATCGTCTCGACCCGGGGCCGCAACGCCGAGGAAACCCAGCGCCGCACCGCCAAGCCCGGCGATCTCGCCAAGGGCAAGCCTGTGATCGTGCTGATCAACGGCGGCTCAGCATCGGCGTCGGAAATCGTTGCCGGTGCGCTGCAGGACCACAAGCGCGCGACCCTGCTCGGCACCCGCTCGTTCGGCAAGGGATCGGTGCAGACCATCATTCCGCTCGGCTCCGGTAACGGCGCGCTGCGGCTGACCACTGCGCGTTACTTCACGCCGTCGGGCAAGTCGATTCAGGCCAAGGGCATCATCCCGGATATCGAAGTCCTGCAGGATGTGCCGGAGGATCTGAAGTCGAAGACCGACACCAAGGGCGAAGCCTCGCTGCGCGGCCATCTCAAGGCCGAAGGTCAGGAAGAGACCGGATCGCAATCCTACGTGCCGCCGGATGCGAAGGACGACAAGGCGCTGAAGATGGCTGCGGACCTCCTGCACGGCATCAAGCAGACCACCTCGGCTCCTGCTCCGATCGACAAGGCCACCAACAAGGCCGCGAACTAAAGCGCAGGCGAACATCTCAATTCGATCAGGGCGGCCTTCCGGGCCGCCCTTTTTGCTGGCTGTCCGCCGTCTGATCGCTGCGGAACCCAAGCCTTTGCGGCCCGCCGTACCGGGGCCGTGATAGGATTCGGCGATTGATTCGCGAGGGTTGAGGGCAGTGACCACCGACGATCTGAGCGCCCCGCTCGGACAGGACCGGCCGCGCAAGCGGCGATACCGGCTTCCGTTCACGGCACCGCAGGCGATTGCGGGGCTGTTCGGGCTGTTTCTCGTGGTCTTTCTCGGCTTCGCAATTTTCAACCAGAATCCGATGGGCGGCGAGCCGCTGGCGAAGGTGTCCTACGATCCCGCCAAGCTTCCCGCAGAGACCGCCGCGAAACCGGCCAGCGCTAACCCCACAGCACCCAAGGAAGCCGCTAAGGAACCTGCCGCAGGACAGCAGACCGTGACCATCATCGACGGCTCCAGCGGCGCCCGGCAAAGCGTGATTGTGGGGGGCGGCACGGAGACCGCAGCGGCGGCAGATGCGCCGCCGGCCATGATCGCGGGCGTCAATCCGAAGCTGCTGGAAAGCTCGCGCTACGGCATGATCCCGGTCGCCGCCGATGGGCTGAAATCCTTCCGCGCCTATGCGGCAGGCGGCGACGCCGAGCGCGCCGTCGCCGCGAAGAAGCCCGTGGTCGCAATCGTTATCTCCGGCCTTGGCGTCGGCGCCGCGAAAACCGCCGATGCCATCACCAAGCTTCCCGGTGCCGTGACGCTCGCTTTCACACCCTACGGCTCAGACCCCGGCAAGCTGGTGGAACGCGCCCGCGCACAGAAGCACGAGGTTCTGTTGCAGGTTCCGATGGAGCCGTTCGACTATCCGGATAACGATCCCGGCCCGCAGACGCTGCTGACGACATTGTCCGCCGAGCAGAACGTTGACCGCCTCGCCTGGCATATGAGCCGGTTTCAGGGCTACGTCGGCATCGCCAATTTCATGGGATCGCGTTTTGTCGCAACCGATACGGCGATGCAGCCGATCGTCAAGGAAGCCGCAAAGCGCGGCCTCGCCTGGCTCGACGACGGCAGCGCGCCGCGCAGCGTCGCTGGCGTGATCGCGGAAGGCCAGTCGATGCCCTTCGCGAAAGCCGATGTCGGCATCGACACCGTGCCGACGCCGGCGGAGATTGACCGGGCACTGGCGCGGCTGGAAACACTGGCGAAAGAGCGCGGAACAGCCGTGGGGGTCGCATCGGCGCTGCCGATTTCAATCGAGCGCATCGGAACCTGGGCCAAACAACTGGAGGGCCGCGGGATCGCGCTGGTGCCGTTGACAACGGCCATGCTGAAACCAAAATCAAGCTAAGTGGCCGCCGTGATCGGAACTGATCGCCCGGCATGGTCACGCAAACAAGAGAACAAGGCGCGATTGGTGCTGATACCGGTCGGGGATCAAAGGCTTTAGCAGTATGGCGCGTTACGACGATCTGCCCTACCGGACCTGCGTAGGGATTACCCTGATCAACCCAGAAGGACTTGTATTCATCGGCCGCCGCATCAGCGGCCCGGAACATGTCGACCAGACTCATGTCTGGCAGATGCCGCAAGGCGGCGTCGACAGTGGTGAAGATACCTGGGCCGCCGCCAAGCGCGAGCTCTACGAAGAGACCAACGCCCAATCGGTCGAAAAGCTTGGCGAAGTTTCCGAATGGCTCACCTACGACATCCCGCGCACGGTGGCCGGACGGGCCTGGAAGGGCCGCTTCCGCGGCCAGAAGCAGAAGTGGTACGCGATGCGTTTCACCGGCAAGGACAGCGAGATCAATGTCGCATCACCCGCCGGTCACAAGGCGGAGTTCATCGACTGGCGCTGGGAGCCGATGAAGAATCTTCCAGAGCTGATCGTGCCGTTCAAGCGCCCGGTTTATGAGCGCGTGGTTCAGGAATTCACGAAATTCGCGGGAAAATAATCTGTCGCCCGAATCAAAAAAAGCCCTGCGTTGCAGGGCTTTTTACGTTTCCGATCAACCAGACGTTCAATGCATCGCGGTTGAATTGACGACCTGCCGCTGAATGGTCTTGAAGTGGTCGAGCCGCTCGATCGCCTGATCGAGGACCGTGCCTTCCTTCTCCTTCAGATCCTCTTCCATCTGAGCGATGCTGTCGGCGAAAGCCGCCAGGTCCAGCTCAGCCACCGCCGTCGCGGTGTCCGCAAGAACCGTGAGGCCCTTGTCGGAGATTTCCGCAAGGCCGCCGAGCACGATGACCTTCTCGTGCTTGCCGCCAGCGGTAATCGTCATGACGCCAGGACGGATCGTCGTGACCAGCGGCGAATGCCCGGCCATCACGCCGATATCGCCCTCGACGCCGGGAATATCGACCTGCTCGACTTCGCCCGAGAAGGCGATTCGTTCAGGCGATACGAGATTGAAGTGGAAGGTCGCCATCGTGATTACGCCGCTTCCGCTGCGAGCTTCTTGCCCTTCTCAACGGCTTCTTCGATGGTGCCGACCATGTAGAACGCAGCTTCCGGCAGGTGATCGTACTTGCCGTTGCAGAGATCCTTGAAGCCCTTGATGGTATCGGCGAGATCGACGAACTTGCCCGGCGAGCCGGTGAAGATTTCAGCGACGTGGAACGGCTGCGACAGGAAGCGCTCGACCTTGCGGGCGCGAGCCACGGTCAGCTTGTCCTCTTCCGACAGTTCATCCATGCCCAGAATCGCGATGATGTCCTGCAGCGACTTGTAGCGCTGCAGCACCTGCTGGACGAGACGCGCGGTCTGGTAGTGATCTTCGCCGACGATCAGCGGCGAGAGCATGCGCGAGGTCGAGTCGAGCGGGTCCACCGCCGGATAAATACCCTTTTCAGAGATCGCACGGTTCAACACGGTCGTTGCGTCCAAGTGGGCGAACGAGGTTGCCGGCGCAGGGTCGGTCAAGTCGTCGGCCGGAACGTAAATGGCCTGCACCGAGGTGATCGAACCCTTGTTGGTGGTGGTGATGCGCTCCTGCAGCGCGCCCATGTCGGTGGCGAGCGTCGGCTGATAACCCACCGCCGAAGGAATACGGCCGAGCAGAGCGGACACTTCCGAGCCTGCCTGGGTGAAGCGGAAGATGTTGTCGACGAAGAACAGCACGTCCTGGCCCTGATCGCGGAAGTGTTCTGCGACGGTCAGGCCGGTGAGGCCGACGCGGGCGCGCGCGCCCGGAGGCTCGTTCATCTGGCCGTACACGAGGGCGCACTTCGAGCCTTCGCCGCCGCCCTTCTTGTTGACGCCCGATTCGATGAACTCGTGATAGAGGTCGTTGCCTTCACGGGTACGCTCGCCGACGCCTGCGAACACCGAGTAACCGCCGTGCGCCTTCGCGACGTTGTTGATCAGCTCCTGAATCAGCACGGTCTTGCCGACGCCGGCGCCGCCGAACAGGCCGATCTTGCCGCCCTTGGCGTAAGGCGCCAGCAGATCGACGACCTTGATGCCGGTGACGAGAATTTCGGCTTCAGTCGACTGGTCGGTGTAGAGCGGCGCTTCCTGATGGATGGCGCGGTCGCCTTCGGCCTTGATCGGGCCCTGCTCGTCGACCGGCTCGCCGACGACGTTCATGATGCGGCCCAGCGTGCCGGCACCCACCGGTACCTTGATCGGCGCGCCGGTGTCTTTCACTTCCTGGCCACGGACCAGACCTTCGGTGGTGTCCATCGCGATCGCGCGCACGGTGGATTCACCGAGATGCTGTGCGACCTCGAGCACCAGACGGTTGCCCTGGTTGGTGGTTTCGATGGCGTTGAGAATGGCCGGCAGATAGCCGTCGAACTTCACGTCGACGACGGCGCCGATAACCTGCGAAATGCGTCCGGTCTGATTGGCGGGTGATGCCATGGGATAGTCTCCTTAAAACTCGGTCTGGGCGGCGGTCGGCTCAGATGGCTTCGGCGCCGGAGATGATTTCGATCAGTTCCTTGGTAATCATCGCCTGGCGGGTGCGGTTATAGATCAGCGTCTGCTTGCGGATCATGTCGCCGGCGTTGCGGGTCGCGTTGTCCATCGCGCTCATCTGCGCGCCGTAGAACGACGCGTTGTTTTCGAGCAGCGCGCGGAAAATCTGCACCGCGAGATTGCGCGGCAGCAGGCTCGAAAGAATTTCGTCTTCGGCAGGCTCGTAGTCGTAGATCGCGGCCGCGCCGGAGGTTTCCTTTTCCTCGAGCACCAGCGGAATGATCTGCTGCGCGGTCGGAACCTGAGCGATCACCGACTTGAAGCGCGAATAGAACAGCGTGCAGACATCGAAGTCGCCCGCCTCGAACATCGCGATCACCTGCTTGGCGATGTCCTCGGCATTCTTGAAGCCGAGCACCTTCACCGAGCGCAGCTCGACATGCTCGACGATCTGCTTGTCGAACTGACGGCGGAGCTGCTCATAGCCCTTGCGGCCGACGCAGAAGAACTTGACGTCCTTGCCCTGGTTCATCAGCGACAGCGCCCGTTCACGCGCCAGGCGCACGATGGACGAGTTGAACGCGCCGGAGAGACCACGCTCGCCGGTGCAGACCAGCAGCAGGTGGACCTTGTCGTTGCCGGTGCCGGTCAGCAGCGCCGGTGCAGAGCCCGAGCCGGAAGCTGCGCCCGCGATATTGCTGATCACGGCGTCCATGCGCTCGGCATAGGGACGCGCCGCTTCGGCCGCGGTCTGGGCACGGCGCAATTTCGACGCCGCAACCATCTGCATGGCCTTGGTGATCTTCTGCGTCGCCTTGGTGGAGGCGATGCGGACACGCATGTCCTTGAGAGACGCCATTCTTTATCTCACCCTGACGATCCAGCCGAACGCCGGATCGCAACCCCGAATTCGCCGCGCACGATAAGGATCGGCGCGGCGATGATTTCTTAAGCGAACGTCTTGGCGAAGCCTTCGACCGCGGCCTTGAGCTTGCCGGCGCTATCGTCGGACAGGTCCTTCGAGTCGCGAATCGCGTTGAGAAGATCGACGTGCTTGCCGCGCAGCAGCGACAGCAGGCCTTCTTCGAACTCACGCACCTTGGCGACCGGAATAGCGTCGAGGTAACCGTTGACGCCGGCGTAGATCACCACGACCTGCTCTTCCATCTTCAGCGGCGAGAACTGCGGCTGCTTCAGAAGTTCGGTCAGGCGCGAACCGCGCGCCAGCAGGCGCTGGGTCGACGCGTCGAGGTCGGAGCCGAACTGCGCGAAGGCCGCCATTTCGCGGTACTGCGCGAGCTCGCCCTTGATCTTGCCGGCGACCTTCTTCATCGCCTTGGTCTGGGCCGACGATCCGACGCGCGACACCGACAGACCGACGTTCACCGCGGGACGGATGCCCTGGAAGAACAGATCGGTTTCAAGGAAGATCTGGCCATCGGTGATCGAAATCACGTTGGTCGGAATGTAGGCCGACACGTCGTTGGCCTGGGTCTCGATGACCGGCAGCGCGGTCAGCGAGCCGTTGCCGTGGTCGTCGTTGAGCTTCGCAGCGCGCTCGAGCAGGCGGGAGTGCAGGTAGAACACGTCGCCCGGATAAGCTTCGCGGCCCGGCGGACGGCGCAGCAGCAGCGACATCTGGCGGTAGGCGACGGCCTGCTTGGACAAGTCGTCATAGATGATAACGGCGTGCATGCCGTTGTCGCGGAAGTACTCGCCCATGGTGCAGCCGGTGAACGGCGCGAGGTACTGCATCGGCGCGGGGTCCGACGCGGTCGCTGCGACGACGATGGAATATTCCAGCGCGCCCTGCTCTTCGAGCACCTTCACGAACTGTGCGACGGTGGAGCGCTTCTGGCCGATCGCGACGTACACGCAATACAGCTTCTGGCCTTCCGAAGCGCCGGCAACGTTGAGCGGCTTCTGGTTGAGAATGGTGTCGAGCGCGATCGCGGTCTTGCCGGTCTGACGGTCGCCGATGATCAGCTCGCGCTGGCCGCGGCCGACGGGGATCAGGGCGTCGATCGCCTTGAGGCCGGTGGCCATCGGCTCGTGCACCGACTTGCGTGGAATGATGCCGGGCGCCTTGACGTCAACGCGCTTGCGCTCCGTCGCCTGGATCGGGCCCTTGCCGTCGATCGGGTTGCCGAGCGCGTCGACGACGCGGCCGAGAAGCCCCTTGCCGACCGGCGCATCGACGATGGCGCGGGTGCGCTTGACGGTCTGGCCTTCCTTGATCTCGCGGTCGGCGCCGAAAATAACGATACCGACGTTGTCGCTTTCAAGGTTCAGCGCCATGCCGCGCGTGCCGTTCTCGAACTCAACCATTTCACCGGCCTGGACGTTGTCCAGACCATAGACGCGGGCAATGCCGTCGCCGACCGAGAGAACCTGACCGACTTCAGAGACTTCGGCTTCCTGGCCGAAATTCTTGATCTGGTCCTTGAGGATTGCGGAAATTTCCGCGGCGCGGATGTCCATCAGCCTGCCTCTTTCATCGCGTGCTTGATCGAATTGAGTTTGGTGCGAAGCGAGCTATCGACCATGCGGCTGCCGAGCTTAACGACAAGCCCGCCGATGATTGACGGATCGATCTTCACGTTGAGATCGACGTCCTTGCCCGACACTGATTTCAGTGCGGCCTTGAGAGCGTCGAGATTGGTATCGCTGAGCGGCTCGGCGACGGTGACTTCCGCGGTGGCCTCGCCCTTGAATTTGGCGACCAGCGCGCGGAAAGCCCTGATGACATCGGCCACGGCGAACAGCCGGCGATTGGCAGTCAGGACTTTCAGGAAATTCGCGGCGACGCCGCTGATGCCGGCCTTGTCCAGCACGGCGCCAAGCGCTTTGGCCTGCGCATCGGCGGTAAACACCGGGCTGCGCACAAGCCGCAGAAGATCGGGGCTGTCGGCAAGCAGGGCGGAGAACTTGTCGAGGTCAGCCTTCACGGCATCGACCGACTTCTGGTCGCGCGCCAGTTCAAACAAGGCCGTCGCATAACGGCCGGACACGCCAGATACTGAGGGATCTTCAGCTGCCACAAAAATCTCTTCTAGCTATCGAATGACCAAGGAAACGACCATCGCTGGAGAACGGCGTCAGGCACGACACCAAGCGATCCAAGTCCTTGGAATTCAAGCGGGACTTCGATTTCTGGCCGGAGCGATCTACCCAGCAGCCCAAAATCGCGGTTTTGCTAACATAGGGCGCGCGCAGGTGCAACATGACGGCGATTGCGAACGCATTTTTGGTGGTGCCGGTTTGTCGCACGCCTCGCGTCACACTCGTTGCTGCGCGCGGACAGAATTCCTGAGCGTTTGTGCTTGCTACACAGCGCTCCACCCGGCCGCCGCAACGTCTGTGCCTCGTCCTCAGATATTGACGCTCTCATTGCGCCCGAACCCCGTGCATCCGGGATTGCCGCCGGTTGCCCAATTTTGAGTCCGGAAGCATAGAAAAGCAGCACAAACCGCGGCTAACCATTTGGAATAAATGAATAATTTATTGAATGCGCGATTGTACTTATATGACGATCCGTCATCATTGCGCATCGCACAACAGCGATTCGGACCGGCAATGGCGCCGGCCCGTCACGGCTTCGGCTCGTGAAGCAATACGTGGTGAGCAATGCCGCTTCCAAAAACAATATCAGCCGGCCCGCGCGCCGGCGAAAACCCCGTTTCCATTTCCGAACTCATTGAACTGACCAACGACCTGCGAACCAGCGCGGCCGACAAGATCAGCGGCATCCAGCGCGTCACCGGTTCGCTTCGCATGCTCGCATTGAATGCGATGATCGAAAGTGCCCGCGCCGGCACTCATGGCCGCGGATTCTCCGTGGTCGCAGCCGAGGTGCGCGAAATCGCCGCCAATGTCGGGCTGATTTCCGAGCAATTGCAAAAAGAGCTTACGGCGCAGATCGATTCATTGAGCGCTCACACCCAGTCCATGGCCAATGCAGCGATGGGAACGCGCATGGTCGATCTTGCGCTGAATGCCATCGAGATTATCGATCGCAATCTTTATGAGCGAACCTGCGATGTGCGGTGGTGGGCCACCGACAGCGCCGTCGTCGATTGCGCGGCGAACGTGACGCCGCAATCGGCCGCCTATGCGTCCAAGCGGCTCGGCGTGATCCTCAATGCCTATACCGTTTATCTTGATCTCTGGCTCTGCGATCTGCACGGCAAGGTGCTCGCGAATGGACGGCCGGATCGCTATTCGGTCGCGGGGCTCGATGTCTCGCAGGAGCCATGGTTCGTGCAGGCCTCTCGGCTGACGTCCGGTGACGAGTATGCTGTCGGCGACATCAGCGTCGCCCCCGGCCTGAAAGGCGCGCAGGTCGCGACCTATGCGGCATCCGTGCGGACCGGAGGCGAAAGCCATGGCGCTCCCCTCGGCGTTCTGGCGATTCACTTCGACTGGGCGCCTCAGGCTGAGACCATTGTCCGCGGCGTCCGCATCGAACCGGAAGAGAAGACCAGGACCGCCGTGCTGCTGGTGGACGCACATCGCAGGGTCATCGCGTCCTCGGAGGGGACAAGCACCCTGGACCAGCATTTTCAGATCGAGACCGGGAACCAGTCGCACGGGTTTTACACCCGGTCCGATGGCACGACCGTCGCGTTCCACGCCACCCCCGGCTACGAGACCTATCGCGGCCTCGGCTGGCACGGCGTGATTGTGCGCCGGCCTGACTGAATTCGCCCGGAAAGCCCGCTCACCGGCGATGAAGCTCCAAAATTAACAAGCCGCCCGTTTTACGCATGCAGCATTGCAAAATGTGCATGCGGGAAACCATTTGGGCAATTTTGCGTTTACTTCAGCTAGCCTACAATTTTGTGAACTCTACAGTATTGAAAAGTATATGTTACTTATACGCTTCTATATCTTCAGTAATGGAATAATGAAGAAGGCTATTTCTACGTATCAGACGAATACGCAAGGATTTAAGGAACAAAATCTCTCGCCGCGCTTATGCCTCATTATGGGATGATCCATCCGGCCACGTAAACGCTGGCTCGATTTAGCCAGACGTCGGATGGATATACCAGAACGAGGGACAACTATATGATCGACGCTATCAAGCGCGTGCCGGGGCAACCCGTGAAAAATCGGAATGCCTCCATCGCTTTGATCGCCGTCGGCATGCTGGCGCTCACAGCCTCAGCCAGCGAAGCCGGCCATCGCAAATCTTCTCATGAAAAGTCTTGGCGCGACGCCAACGCCTCAATCAGTTCCGGCCGCAGCTTTTCCGGCAAGGCCTCCTATTACGGCAACGAGTCCGGCAGCAAGACTGCCTCGGGCCAGCGCTTCAACCAGAACGCCATGACCGCCGCCCATCGCACCTTGCCGTTCGGGACCAAGCTCAAGGTCACCCATGGCGGCCGCAGTGTGGTTGTCACGGTCAATGACCGCGGCCCGTTCATCAAGGGCCGGGTGCTCGATCTGTCGAAGGGCGCGGCTCAGGCCGTCGGTCTCACCGGTCGCGGTGTCGGACACGTGGTCGCAGAAGTTCAGTAAGCGTTGCGTTGAGTACGTGTTGCGTTGAGTAGCGTGACTTTGAGTTGAAAAGGCCGGCGCCAGTTGCGCCGGCCTTTTTCATGGGGGTTACAAGAAGCTCTGCGGATCGATGTCGATCTCGAGCTTCAGATTGCCCTTCGTCTTCGGACCTGCCGCCAGCCATTCCCGCATATAGGCGGAGAGGTCGATGCTGCGCACCGACTTCACCAGAATCCGAAACCGGTAACGGCCCTTGATGACGGCGAGCGGGGCTTCGGCGGGGCCAAGCACCTGGACGCGCTCGTCAAGCGGCGCAGCTGATGCAAGTTTGCGCGCGAAACCTTCCGCAGTCGGACGATCACCTGCTGAAATGATCAGCGACGCCAATCGCCCGAACGGCGGATACAGCGCACGCTCGCGCGCGTCGATCTCGCTGGCATAAAATGCCTCGCGATCCGAAGCGACCAGCGCCTTCATCACCGGATGTTCCGGCTGATGGGTCTGCAAATACCCAACACCCCGGCCCTGCTCGCGCCCGGCGCGGCCGATCACCTGATTGAGCAGTTGAAACGTGCGCTCGGCGGCGCGCGGATCGCCGTTGCCAAGACCCAGATCCGCATCGACGACGCCAACGAGATTGAGACGCGGGAAGTTATGTCCCTTCGCCACCAGTTGCGTGCCGATAATGATATCGACACGCCCTTCCGCGATCTCGTTCAGTTCCGAGCGCATGGTCTCGATGTCTATGATGAGATCGCTCGACAGCACCATGGTGCGCGCGTCCGGAAAAAGATTCGCAGCTTCCTCCTGCAAACGCTCGACGCCGGGACCGATGGCGGCGAGGGATTCCTCGGCGCCGCAGTGCGGGCACTGATGCGGCCGCGGCATCGAGAAGCCGCAGTGATGGCAGACCAGTCGTTGGCGAAACCGGTGATCCACCAGCCAGGCATCGCAGATGGTGCAGGCGAAGCGATGTCCGCAGGCGCGGCACAACGTCAGCGGTGCATAGCCGCGGCGGTTCAGGAACAGCAGCGCCTGTTCCCTACGCTCGATTGCGATTTTTACTTCTTCTGCCAAACGCGGTGAAATGAACCGCCCGCGCGCAGGCCCCTCGCGTTTAAGATCGATGGCCTCGATCTGCGGCATGTGCTGACCACCGAACCGCGATGGCAACGCAACGCGGCGATAGCGGCCCTTGCGTGCGTTGACTTCGGACTCAACCGAGGGCGTCGCCGAACACAGCACGACCGGAATCTTCGCGATGGAGCCACGCACCACCGCCATGTCGCGTGCGTGATAGTGAGCGCCTTCGTCCTGTTTGTAGGCCTGGTCGTGCTCTTCGTCGACGATAATGAGCCCGAGATCGGCGTAAGGCAGAAACAGCGCGGACCGCGCACCCACCACCACCGGCGCATCGCCCGCCGCGACCGCAGCCCAGTTGCGCGCGCGGGTGCGCGGCGTCAGTTCCGAATGCCATTCGATCGGCCGCACCCCGAAGCGCGCGCTGAACCGATCGAGGAATTGGCCGGTCAGTGCGATCTCCGGCATCAGGATCATCGTCTGCCGGCCACGCCTGATATTTTCGGCGACCGCCTCGAAATAGACTTCGGTCTTGCCCGAACCCGTCACGCCGTCAAGCAACGCGACCTGAAACTCGTCCTTCGACACGAGGTCTTTCATCGCGTCCGCCGCGATGCGTTGCTCCGGCGAAAAATCCGGCTCAGCGAACGAGGGGTCCGGAGATGGCGGCGCCAGATCGCGCGGCAGCGGCTCGATAACCAGCGTTCCTTCGTCGACAAGGCCGTCGATCACGCCGGCGCTTACGCCGGCTTCTCTGACCGCATCGGATTTCGAATGCAGCAATCCGTCCGACAGCACGTCGATCAGACGGCGCCGCGCGACCGTCATACGTTGCGGTGGCGCGCCGACCAGCCGCACGCCCATGCGCACGCGCTCGGGCCCGAGATGCTCGCCCATGCGCAGCGTCATCCGCAGCACCATGCCGCGCGCGGACAGCGTGTAGTTGGCGACCCAGTCGACAAAGCTGCGCAGCTCGGGCTTGAGCGGCGGCACGTCGAGCTTTTCGCCGGTCTCCTTCAGGCGATTGTGCAGCCGGGGATCGGGGTTCGGATTGTCCGCCCAGACCACCGCCGTGACATCGCGCGCCCCCAGCGGAACACTGACCACGTCGCCGGGATTCAGCTCGACGCCGTCGGGAACGCGATAGGAATAGGTCTGGTTCAGGGCCACGGGGACGAGGACGTCGACAACTCGTCTTGCCATGGCCAAAGGGGTCCGGATTAAGGGGTGAATAAGGAAAAGGGTGCGATAAACCGATTCCTGTCAAGCGCAGGTATCTCAGACATGGGTATCGCGAGACATATGATGGTCAAAGCCGTCCCCGCAACCGAAGCCAGCCCGCAAGGCGCGCAGCTTACCTGCGTCGCTCCCGATCTGCTGGCCGAAATCACGCGCTGGCTGTCCCATTTGCGTGCCGAACGGCGGCTGTCGCCCAAAACGCTGGAAGCCTATGCGCGCGACCTGCGCCAGTGCCTCACCTTTCTGAGCGAGCACTGGGGCGGCCTCGTCACGCTGAAACAATTCGCCTCCATCGAGGCCACGGACGTGCGCGCGTTCATGTCGTCACGGCGGGCCGACGATATTGGCGGACGATCTTTAATGCGCGCACTGGCCGGCCTGCGCTCATTCGGACGCTTTCTCGAACGCGAAGGCAAGGGCAAGGTCGGCGCGTTGTCCGCGATCCGCGCGCCGAAGATCGGCAAGAGCTTGCCGAAACCAATCCAGATGACATCGGCGCGGCAGATGACCAACGCAGACATCCGCGCCGGCGAAAACCGCGAACCATGGATCTGGGCGCGTGACGCTGCGGTAATGGCGCTGCTCTACGGATCGGGCCTGCGCATCTCCGAAGCGCTCGGGCTCAAGCGGCGCGACGTGCCGTTGCCGGGCAAGGGCGATGTGATCGTCGTCACCGGCAAGGGCAACAAGACCCGCATGGTGCCCGTGCTGCAAAATGTACTCGCCTTGATTCAGGACTATGTCGCGATGTGCCCGCACATGATTGCACAGGATGGCGCGATCTTCGTCGGCGCACGCGGCGGCCCTCTCTCACCACGCATCATCCAGTTGACGATGGAGCGGCTGCGCGGCGCACTCGGACTGCCCGACAGCGCGACACCCCATGCGCTGCGACATTCCTTCGCTACCCATCTGCTGGCACGCGGCGGCGACCTGCGCGCGATCCAGGAATTGCTCGGCCACTCGTCGCTCTCGACCACGCAGATCTACACCGGCGTCGATGCCGACCGGTTGCTCGACGTCTACAAGACGGCCCATCCGAGAGCCTAGGTGATGGCCTGACACAAATTTGTCGCGCCAGATTTGTCCTGCCAGCTCATAACGATACCCTTGCGCGCAGACCGCAGTTCGGTCAATCGTTGCGCTCGTTTTGACCGGGAGGGATACCGAATATGGGCGCACATGAAAGCATGGAGCACGCGGAGCACGCCGAGCACGCCTCCGGCTCCAACAAGAAGATCGCATTGCTGATCGCGGTGATCGCGCTTTTCCTCGCGCTGTCCGAAACCCTCGGCAAGGGCGCCCAGACCGAATCCATCAGCAAGAACGTCGAAGCCTCGAACCTGTGGGCCTTTTTCCAGGCAAAAAGCATCCGCCGCACGGTGGTGCAGTCGGTGTCAGAGCATGCCAAGCTGAGCCTCGGCCTGTCCGGCGACGAAGCCCAGAAGGCCGCGCTGGCCAAGCAGATCGACGATTGGACCAAGACCGCCGCGCGCTATCGTTCCGAGCCGGAAACCGGCGAGGGATCCGAACAGCTCGCCGCTCGCGCCAAGGAGGCCGAGCATGCCCGCGATCTCGCCATGGCGCGTTATCACCACTACGAGGTGGCTTCCGCTGCATTCCAGATCGGAATCGTGCTCGCTTCGGCGACCATCATCACCGGCATGGTCGCACTGGCGTGGGTTTCAGGTCTGCTTGCAATCGCCGGACTTGCCTTCACCGCAATCGGCCTGTTCGCACCCCATGCCGTACACCTGATGTAGCACCGATGCAGTGCCTGGTTCTCGGTGCGACGGGACGTGTGGGCTGTCACATTGCGAATCGCCTCACGACGACGAACGCGACGCCTGTATCCGCCGGCGCAGACGTGCGATGAAGCCGGGCGAAACGCGGCGGCGAACGTGCCTTATCCAGTGCTGAATGGCGAGCTTGAACGGCGCGACGATAGCCAGCGCCCGCAAGCGCAGATCGAGCACAAGCTCATAGAGCCTGTGGAACCAGGCCATCTGCAACAGTTTCTCGCGCGTCACATCGAACACGAACGCGACGATGCCGACGCCAAGAACCTTCTGAAAAACAATCAGCGTGGTCGCACAAACAAAGTATTTGTGCGCCAGCAGCCATGCCGCGACGAAATTGAGCGGGAACAGAACGATGACCGGCACCGCGAACACGATCAGCGTCAGGCCCGGCGACAAATGCTCGATAAGATCGGCAAGCCATGCCTTGAGCCGAGGCAGCGGAATCAGCGCGACAACGCGCGCAATAACCGGCTCGACGCGATCCCACAGCCACGCTTCGACCAGGAAGATCAGCGCGAGCAGAACCCAGAGTGGACGAAGCAGCCGGCGCATGATGGATTCTCATCCCTCATGACCGGCTGAATGCCGGTCCACCATCACATATGGATAGCGCGCTTCCCGACCGCAAGCGCGGCTTCCTTGACCGCTTCCGAGCGCGTCGGATGAGCGTGGCAGGTGCGCGCGAGATCTTCCGCGGAACCGCCGAACTCCATCAACACCGCGGCTTCGTGAATCATTTCACCGGCTTCGGCGCCGACGATGTGGCAGCCGTAAACGCGATCGGTCTTCGCGTCCGCGAGGATTTTCACGAAGCCGTCCGTGGTCTGGTTAACCTTGGTGCGGGCGTTCGCGGTGAACGGAAACTTGCCGACATTGTAGGCGATGCCGGCCTGCTTCAACTCTTCTTCCGTCTTGCCGACGGACGCGACCTCCGGGAACGTGTAGATCACGCTCGGGATGACATCGTAATTGGTGTGACCGGCCTGCCCCGCGAGAATTTCAGCGATGGCAATGCCCTCGTCTTCAGCCTTGTGCGCCAGCATCGGTCCGGCGATCACGTCGCCGATGGCATAGATGCCCTTCACGTTGGTCTGGAAGTGACCGTCGGTCTGCACGCGGCCGCGCTGATCGAGCTCGACGCCAGCGTCCTTCAAACCAAGGCCTTCGGTGTAAGGCGTGCGCCCGATCGCCAGCAGCACGACATCGGCATCGATCACTTCCGCCGCGCCGCCCGCGGCCGGCTCAACGCTGGCCTTGAGCACCTTGCCGGACGTATCGACACCGGTGACCTTGGCGCCGAGCTTGAACGCAACGCCCTGCTTTTCCAAAATGCGCTGGAACGACTTGGCGACCTCGCCGTCCATGCCGGGAAGAATCCGGTCGAGGAATTCGACGACGGTGACCTGCGCGCCGAGGCGGCGCCACACCGAGCCGAGTTCGAGCCCGATCACGCCGGCGCCGATCACCAGCAGCTTCTCCGGCACCTTCTCAAGCACCAGAGCGCCGGTGGAAGATACGATGCGCTTCTCGTCGATCTCGACGCCCTTGAGCTTCGCGACATCGGAGCCGGTGGCGATGACGATGTTCTTCGTCTCCAGCACCTGCGTCTTGCCGTCGTTGCCGGTGACTTCGACCTTGCCAGCGCCCAGAATCTTGCCGGTGCCTTCATAGGGGTCGATCTTGTTCTTCTTGAACAGGAAGGCGACACCCTTGGTATTGCCGTCGACGCCGTCCGTCTTGAACTTCATCATGGTCGGCAAATCGAGCTTCGGCTTGCCGACATTGACGCCCATCTTCGGCAGCATGTGCGTGACTTCTTCGAAACGCTCCGAGGCCTGCAGCAGCGCCTTGGACGGAATGCAGCCGATGTTGAGGCAGGTGCCGCCGAAGGTCGCGCGCTTCTCGATCACCGCGACCTTCATGCCGAGCTGCGCCGCGCGGATCGCACAGACGTAACCGCCGGGACCGGTGCCGATAACGATGAGATCATAAGAAGCCATGAGAATTGTCCTGTACTCGGAAGTGAAAATTATCGGCCGCCGGAAACATCGACGATTGTGCCTGTGACATATGACGCCTCGTCCGACATCAGCCAGACAACGGCATTGGCGATTTCGTCCGCGGTACCGACGCGCTTCATCGGTATCGTATGGGCCAGCCGGTGCGCGCGATCCGGCTCGCCGCCGCTGGCGTGAATTTCGGTATCGATCAGCCCCGGGCGGATGCCGTTGACGCGAATGCCCTCGGCGCTGACTTCACGCGCGAGTCCGACCGTGAACGTATCGATCGCGCCCTTCGAGGCGGCGTAGTCGACATACTGCGCCGGCGAGCCGAGCGTCGCGGCCACGGACGAGAGATTGACGATCACACCGCCGCTGCCGCCGTGCTTGCTGGACATCCGCTTCACCGCCTCGCGCGCGCACAGAATGCTGCCGACGACATTGACATTCATCATGCGGGTGAGACGTGCCGCGGACATTTCATCGACGCGCGCCGTCGCATCGACCACGCCGGCATTGTTCACCAGGGCGCCGAGCTTGCCGAACGCGTCCGCCTGCCTGAAGAGATCGAGAATGTCGGCCTCATTGCCGACGTCGCATTTCACCGCGATGGCCTTGCCGTTGCTGGCTTCAATCTTCCCGACGACCTCGTCAGCAGCGGCCTTGTTGCTGGCATAGCCGACCACGACCTTGTAGCCGCGCTTCGCCGCAGCCAGCGAAGTCGCGCGGCCGATGCCGCGGCTTCCTCCGGTGACGATGGCGACGCTATCCATTAGAACCAATCCCCCGTACGAACGTCAGTTTGCTTTTTGAAGAGCGATTCGAACACCCAGTCCGATCAGAACCAGCCCCGTCGCACGGTCGATCCAGTGTCCGATCCGCTCATAACCCGCGCGCATCGAGCGCGTCGTTAAGAACACCGCGACAAAGCTGAACCACACCGCAAGAAATACGGCCAGTGCGGCTCCGTACGCGAACTGCGTCATCACAGGCGTCTCGTGCGAAACGATCGTGGCAAACAGCGAGACGAAAAACAGCGTCGCCTTGGGGTTCAGAAGATTGGTGAGGAAGCCCACGCCGTACGACGTGGCGATATTGCGCGCGCCGCCTGTGGGAGCGGTGGCAGTCCTGTCGAGCGTTTGAGGTGAGCGGCCGCTCGCCGTCAACGACCGGACGCCGAGATAAACCAGATAAGCCGCCCCGCACCACTTCACGATGGTGAAGATCAGGACCGACTGCGCAACGATCAGGCCCACACCGGTCACGGTATAGGCGACATGGACCATGATCGCTGACCCGACACCGATGGCCGACGCGATTCCCGCCCGCCGCCCAAAACTCACGCTCTCGCGAAGGACGCAGGCGAAGTCCGCGCCCGGCGCGATTGCCGCCAACACGAAGACACCGAACAACGCGAGGAATTCGGGCGGCAGATGCATCGGCTTACAGATCCAGCACGAGGCGCGCCGGATCCTCGAGGTTTTCCTTGACGCGAACGAGGAAGGTCACGGCTTCCTTGCCGTCGATAACGCGGTGGTCGTAGGAGACCGCGAGATACATCATCGGGCGGATTTCGACCTTTCCGCCGATGGCGACGGGCCGCTCCTGAATCTTGTGCATGCCGAGAATGCCGGACTGCGGCGCGTTCAGGATCGGCGTCGACATCAGCGAACCATAGATGCCGCCATTGGTGATCGTGAAAGTGCCGCCTTGCATCTCTTCGATCTTGAGCTGACCGTCGCGGGCGCGCCGGCCGTAGTCAGCAATGCTCTTTTCGATCTCAGCGATCGACTTGTGGTCGCAATCGCGCACCACCGGCACGACGAGGCCCTTGTCGGTGCCGACCGCGACGCCGATGTGATAGTAGTTCTTGTAGATCAGGTCGGAGCCGTCGATCTCGGCGTTGACGGCGGGCACGTCCTTGAGCGCCTGCACGACAGCCTTGGTGAAGAAGCCCATGAAGCCGAGCTTGGCGCCATGCTTCTTCTCGAATGCATCCTTATAGTGCGCACGCAGGGCCATGACGTTGGTCATGTCGACCTCATTGAAGGTCGTGAGCATGGCCGCGGTGTTCTGCACCTCCTTGAGGCGGCGCGCGATGGTCTGGCGCAGACGCGTCATCTTCACGCGCTCTTCACGCGCGGCATCGTCGGCAGGCGACGGCGCGCGCACCTGCACGGCGGCGGCGGGCTGATTGAGCGGCGTCGCCAGCGAGGCGGCCTTTTCGATCGCGGCCAGCATGTCGCCCTTGGTAACGCGGCCATCCTTGCCGGAGCCCGGAACGGTCGAGGCATCGATCCCGGATTCAGCGGAGAGCTTGCGCACCGACGGCGCCTGCGGCGCGTCGGCGGGTGGGGATTTCTGTGCGGGCGCGGGCGCGGCGGCGGGCGCGGCAGCCTTCGGCGGCTCAGCAGCCTTGGCCGGAGCCGCGGCGGGCTTGGCGCCGCCTGCGCCTGCCGTGATCTGTCCAAGCAGCGCGCCGACTGCGACGGTCTCACCGTCCTTGGCGATAATTTCATCGAGGGTGCCCGCGAACGGCGCCGGCACTTCGATGGTGACCTTGTCGGTTTCGAGCTCGACCAAGGGTTCGTCGACAGCGACAGCATCGCCGGCCTTCTTGAACCAGCGGCCGATAGTGGCCTCGGTGACGGACTCGCCCAATGTCGGAACGCGAATTTCAGCCATTTCTCTTTCCCCTTGCGTCGTGAACGGCTTCCTGTGCCGTCAGCGCCTCAAATCAAATCGTACTGGATGGAAATGCCCGCGATATGCGGGCATCCAATGGATCAACCGAGAGCTTCCTCGAGCAATGCTTTCAATTGCTGGAGATGCTTCGACATCAAACCGGTAGCAGTTGCGGCCGCGGCAGCGCGCCCGGCATAGCGCGGGCGCTTGTGCGCCGAGCCGACCTGGTTGAGCACCCACTCGAGATACGGCTCGATGAAATGCCAGCCGCCCATGTTGCGGGGTTCTTCCTGGCACCAGACCACTTCGGCCTTCTTGAAACGCTCAAGCACCTGCACCAGCGCCTTGAGCGGCACGGGATAGAGCTGCTCGATGCGCAGCAGATAGATGTCGTCGGTGCCGCGCTTCTCACGCTCTTCGAGCAGATCGTAATAGACCTTGCCCGAGCAGATGACGACGCGGCGGATCTTGCCGTCTTCGGCGAGCTTGAATTCGCCGCCCGCCTCTGCATCGTCCAGCAGGATGCGATGGAACGAGGTGTTCGTCGCGAACTCCTCGAGCTTCGACACCGCGCGCTTGTTACGCAGCAGCGACTTCGGGGTCATGATGATCAGCGGCTTGCGGATCTCACGCTTGAGCTGACGGCGCAAGGCGTGGAAGTAGTTCGCAGGCGTCGTGAGGTTGGTGACCTGCATGTTGTCCTCGGCGCACATCTGCAGGAAGCGCTCCAGACGCGCCGAAGAGTGCTCCGGTCCCTGGCCCTCATAGCCGTGAGGCAGCAGGCAGACGAGACCCGACATACGAAGCCACTTGCGTTCGGCCGATGAGATAAACTGGTCGAACACGACCTGCGCACCGTTGGCGAAGTCGCCGAACTGGGCCTCCCAGATCGTGAGCGCATTCGGCTCGGCGAGCGAGTAACCGTATTCAAAGCCGAGCACCGCTTCTTCGGACAACAGCGAATTGATGACCTCGTAGTGACCCTGATTGTCGCCGAGATGATTGAACGGCGTGTAACGGCTTTCATCTTCCTGATCGAACAGTACCGAGTGCCGCTGCGAGAACGTGCCGCGCTCGGAATCCTGCCCCGAGAGACGCACACGATGACCTTCCTTGAGCAGCGTGCAGAACGCCAGTGCTTCAGCGGTCGCCCAGTCGATGCCCTCGCCGTTCTCGATCGTCTTCAGACGATTTTCGAGGTAGCGCTGAACCGTGCGGTGAATGCGGAAACCGTCCGGCACCTTGGTGATCTTGCGGCCGATGTCCTTGAGTTCATCGATCGCAATGCCGGTATTGCCGCGGCGCGGATCTTCGCCGACCTCAGCCGACTTGAAGCCGGCCCACTTGCCGTCGAGCCAGTCGGCCTTGTTCGGCTTGTAGCCTGAACCGGCCTCAAGCTCCGCGTCGAGACGCGCACGCCAGTCGGCCTTGGCCTTCTCGACTTCGCCTTCGGTTATCACGCCGTCGGCAATCAGCCGCTTGGCATAAAGATCGAGCGTGGTGGGGTGGGTCGCAATCTTCTTGTACATCACCGGGTTGGTGAACCCCGGCTCGTCGCCCTCGTTGTGACCGTGGCGGCGATAGCAGAACATGTCGATGACGACAGGCTTGTGGAACTTCTGCCTGAATTCAATCGCGATCTTGGCCGCGAATACCACCGCTTCGGGATCGTCGCCGTTCACATGGAAGATCGGCGCGTCGATCATCTTGGCGACGTCGGACGGATACGGCGACGAGCGCGAGTAACGCGGATAGGTGGTGAAGCCGATCTGGTTGTTGACGATGAAGTGGATCGAACCGCCGGTGCGATAGCCCTTCAGGTCCGACAGCGCGAAACACTCGGCGACCACGCCCTGACCGGCGAAGGCCGCATCGCCATGCATCAGCAGCGGCAGCACCGAAATGCGCTGATCCGGCGGATCGCCGTTCTGGTCTTCCTTGGCGCGCGCCTTGCCGAGCACCACTGGATCGACGATCTCAAGGTGTGAAGGATTTGCGGTCAGCGACAGGTGAATCTTATTGCCGTCGAACTCGCGATCCGAGGAGGCGCCGAGGTGATACTTCACGTCGCCCGAGCCTTCGACTTCATCCGGATTGGCCGAACCGCCCTTGAACTCGTGGAACAGCGCGCGATGCGGCTTGCCCATCACCTGGGTGAGCACGTTGAGACGGCCGCGATGCGGCATCCCGACCACGATATCGCGGACGCCAAGATTGCCGCCGCGCTTGATGATCTGTTCGAGCGCAGGAATTAGCGATTCGCCGCCATCGAGACCGAAGCGCTTGGTGCCGGTGAACTTGATGTCGCAGAACTTCTCAAAACCTTCGGTTTCGATCAGCTTCATCAGAATGGCGCGGCGCCCTTCGCGGGTGAAGCTGATTTCCTTGTCCGGGCCTTCGATGCGCTCCTGAATCCAGCTCTTCTGCGCCGGATTCGAGATATGCATGAATTCGACGCCCAGCGTCTGGCAGTAGGTGCGCTGACAGATCGCGACGATCTCGCGCAGCGTTGCAGTCTCAAGGCCGAGCACGTGATCGAGGAAAATCTTGCGATCAAAATCGGCGTCGGTGAATCCGTACGAACGCGGATCGAGTTCTTCGTGATCCTTCTGGCCTTCAATGCCGAGCGGATCGAGATTGGCGTGGAAGTGACCGCGCATGCGGTAGGCGCGAATCAGCATCAGCGCGCGGACCGAATCGCGCGTCGCCTGATGAATATCCGCCGAAGTCAGGTTGCTGCCGGTGGCCTGCGCCTTGGCTGCGATCTTGTCGCCAACCACCTTCTCGACCCGCGCCCAATTGCCATCGAGGGCAGAGGTCAGATCGTCATTTGGGGTGGCCGGCCAGTTGGCTTTTTCCCAGGACGGGCCCTGCGCGTTCTTCACAACGTCCGACGGCTGGTCCTTCAGGCTTTTGAAGAATTCCACCCAGTCCGGATCGACCGAGGACGGGTCCTTCTCGTAGCGGGCGTAGAGGTCGTCGATGTAGGTGGCGTTGGCGCCGTCGAGGAAGGAAGTGAGAGCGAAATTGGCATTCGCGTCCTGGCGAGACATGATTGCGTCCTGATGATTGCTATCGCGCGGGGAAATCGGGAGAAATCGCCCGATTTGGTATCGGCATCGTATATGGGCCGCACCTTTTACCCTATTTAGGGCAAAACTTCGCGCTGAAAAGAACCAAGGACTGAACTAGGCTTTCAACCTTTCGAGAAGAGTCGTTCCAAGCCGTGCAGGTGACGGAGAGACCGTAATCCCGGCAGCTTCCATGGCTGCGATCTTCGATTCGGCATCGCCCTTGCCGCCGGAGACGATGGCGCCGGCATGGCCCATACGGCGGCCCGGAGGTGCTGTGCGGCCCGCGATAAATCCGACCATCGGTTTCGACCGGCCGCGCTTGGCCTCGTCCTTGAGAAACTGCGCGGCGTCTTCTTCGGCTGAGCCGCCGATTTCGCCGATCATGATGATCGACTTGGTCTTCTCGTCCGCCAGGAACAGTTCGAGCACGTCGATGAATTCGGTGCCCTTGACCGGGTCGCCGCCGATGCCGACAGCCGAGGTCTGGCCGAGCCCGGCCTGGGTGGTCTGGAACACCGCTTCATAGGTCAGCGTGCCGGAGCGCGAGACGATGCCGACATTGCCAGGCTTGAAGATGTTGGCGGGCATGATGCCGATCTTGGATTCGCCGGCAGTGACGACGCCCGGGCAGTTCGGCCCGATCAGCCGCGACTTCGAGCCTGACAGGGAGCGCTTCACGCGCACCATGTCGAGCACCGGAATGCCTTCGGTGATGCAGACGATCAGCGGCACTTCCGCATCGATCGCTTCGCAGATCGCGTCAGCCGCGCCCGGCGGCGGGACATAGATCACCGACGCGTCGGCGCCGGTCTTCTCGCGCGCTTCAGAGACGGTGTCGAACACCGGCAGACCGAGATGCGTTGTGCCGCCTTTGCCCGGCGAGGTGCCGCCGACCATCTTGGTGCCGTAGGCGATCGCGCCTTCGGAATGGAAGGTGCCGTTCTTGCCGGTGAAGCCTTGGCAGATGACCTTGGTGTTCTTGTCGATCAGGACGGACATCGGCTTACTTTCCCTTCACGGCGTTGACGATCTTCTGCGCGGCGTCGTCGAGATCATTGGCGGACAGAACGTTGAGGCCGGACTCGTTGATGATCTTCTTGCCTTCCTCGACATTGGTGCCTTCGAGACGCACCACCAGAGGCACCTGAAGGCCAACCGTCTTCACCGCGGCGATAACGCCGCGCGCGATGACGTCGCACTTCATGATGCCGCCGAAAATGTTGACCAGAATGCCCTTCACGTTCGGATCGGCGGTGATGATCTTGAACGCCGCCGTGACTTTCTCTTCCGACGCGCCGCCGCCGACGTCGAGGAAGTTCGCCGGGCTTTCACCATACAGCTTGATGATATCGAGGGTGGCCATCGCGAGGCCCGCACCGTTCACCATGCAGCCGATGGTGCCGTCGAGCGCGATATAGGCGAGGTCATACTTCGACGCCTCGATTTCCTTGGCGTCTTCTTCTGTGGTGTCGCGCAGCGCGACGATGTCCGGATGACGATAAAGCGAATTGGAATCGAACGACATCTTGGCGTCGAGGCACTTCAGCTCGCCCTGCTTGGAGACGATCAGCGGATTGATCTCCAGCATCTCCATGTCCTTGGCGAGAAACGCCGTGTAGAGCTGCACCACCAGCTTTTCCGCCTGCTTGGCGAGATCGCCCTTGAGGCCGAGCGCCTGCGCCACGGTGCGGCCGTGATGGCCCATGATGCCGGTGGCGGGATCGACCGAGAACGTCACAATCTTGTCGGGCGTATCGTGCGCAACCTTCTCGATGTCCATGCCGCCTTCGGTGGACACCACGAACGCCACCCGCGACGTTTCGCGATCGACCAGCAGCGACAGATAGAATTCCTTCTCGATGTCCGAGCCGTCTTCGAGATAAAGGCGGTTGACCTGCTTGCCGGACGGGCCGGTCTGGATGGTCACCAGCGTTGCGCCGAGCATCTGCTGGGAGAATTCCTTGACCTCATCGACCGACTTGGCGAGACGCACGCCGCCCTTGTCGCCGGCCGAGGCTTCCTTGAATTTTCCCTTGCCGCGGCCGCCGGCATGAATCTGGCTCTTCACCACCCACAACGGACCGCCAAGCTCCTTGGCTGCAGCTTCCGCTTCCGACGCCTTGAGAATCGGCACGCCGCGCGATACCGGCACACCGAATTCCTTCAGCACCGCCTTGGCTTGATATTCGTGGATATTCATGAATGGCCCCAGAGATCAAAGAAGGGATCGAAGAAGATACGGAAGAAATTTCAGCGTGTGACCCGAAGCAACGATCTGCGGATCACACGCTGATGACAGTGTGCTGCCTTACTTGCCGAGCAAATCCGGCGCGATCTTCTTGCAGGCGTCAACAAGACCCTGCACGGCGCCGACCGACTTGTCGAAACCTTCGCGGTCCTTGCCGGTCAGCTCGATCTCGACGATACGCTCGACACCCTTCGATCCGATGACAACCGGAACGCCGACATACATGTCCTTCACGCCGTATTCGCCGTTGAGATAGGCGGCACAGGGCAGCACGCGCTTCTTGTCGCGCAGATAGCTTTCCGCCATCGCGATTGCGGACGCAGCCGGCGCATAGAACGCCGATCCGGTCTTGAGCAGGTTGACGATTTCCGCGCCGCCGTTGCGGGTGCGATCGACGATCTCGTCGATACGGGCCTGCGAAGTCCAGCCCATCTTCACAAGATCAGGCAGCGGAATGCCGGCGACGGTGGAGTACTTGGTCAGCGGCACCATGGTGTCGCCGTGGCCGCCGAGCACGAAGGCGGTGACGTCTTCGACCGAAACGTTGAACTCGTCGGCGAGGAAATAGCGGAAACGCGCGGAGTCCAGTACGCCGGCCATGCCGACGACCTTCTTCTGCGGCAGGCCGCAGGCCTTCTGCAGCGCCCAGACCATCGCGTCGAGCGGGTTGGTGATGCAGATCACGAAGGCGTCGGGGGCATACTTCTTGATGCCGGCGCCGACCTGCTCCATGACCTTCAGATTGATGCTGAGAAGATCATCGCGGCTCATGCCAGGCTTGCGCGGCACGCCGGCGGTGACGATCACCACGCTGGCGCCTTCGATCGCTTCGTAGGAGTTCGCGCCGGTGAAGTTGGCGTCGAAGCCGTCAACCGGCGAGGACTGTGCGATGTCGAGCGACTTGCCCTGGGGGATGCCTTCGGCGATGTCGAACATCACCACGTCACCCAGCTCCTTGAGCCCAACGAGGTGGGCGAGCGTGCCGCCGATCTGACCTGAACCAATCAAAGCAATCTTGTCACGCGCCATGGGAAATCTGTCCTTTGATGTCGACGGTATAGAGGGTGGGAAAACTCTGGGAGGCTGGTTAGACCTTTCGCGGCAAGCGTTCAAGTCGCCGTTCGCTCAATCGCGCACCACCGCCCAATACGAGGGCAATATCGGCTGCTTTCTTGTTGGGCTTTCGAAAGGTCTTGAGCCGAAACATAAAGCGAACCCTTTTCAGGTCTCCACCAGGCCGGTGGTCGAACCGCTGGCGGACGAGTCGCTGCGGCCATGAGGCAGCGCGAGGTAGGATTCCGAGCCCATCTCAATTAGCCGCGACGAGGTACGTTTGAATTCGTTGGCCTCGACCCCCTCGGTCGCGGTGTAAAGCGACAGGGGATCGGTCTCCGCCGACGCCATCAGTTTCACGGCATTGTCGTAAAGCGTGTCGATCAGCGTGATAAAGCGCTTGGCGTAATTGCGCTGCGGGTACTGCATCGCCGGAATCCGGTCGATGATCAGCGTGTGATAATCATGCGCAAGGCGCAGATAGTCCGATGCGCCAAGCGGCTTCTCGCACAGGTCCGCGAACGTAAATCGCGCGACGCCGTGCGCCGAATGCGGAACGTGCAGCACGTGACCCTTGATGGTGATGTCGCGCGGATGATCCGAGGCGCCGCCGGTGAGTTTGGTCCAGGCTTTGTCGAGTGCGGCGTCCGCGCTCGCATCGGCAGGCACCAGCCACATCTTGATGCCGGCGAGTTTTTCCAGGCGGAAATCGGTGCGCGCATCGAGCCGCAACACCTCCATCCGATCCGTCAGTTGCGCGATAAACGGCAGAAACAATGCGCGGTTCAAACCGCCCTTGTAGAGATCGTCCGGCGCGACATTCGATGTCGCCACGACCACGGTCCCCAGTTCAAACAGCCGGCTGAACAGGCGCCCGAGGATCATGGCGTCGGCGATGTCGGTGACGTGAAATTCGTCGAAGCATAGCAGCCACGCTTCCTCGAAAATCGATTGCGCGGTCAGCCGCACCGGATCGGTGTCGGCAATTTCCTGGCGCGAGATCTTCTGGCGGAAGCCGTGTATCCGCTCATGAACATCGGCCATGAATTCGTGAAAGTGCGCGCGGCGCTTGTGCGCGACCGGACTGTCGTTAAAGAACAGGTCCATCAGCATGGTCTTGCCGCGCCCGACCTCGCCATGGATGTAGAGACCGCGCAACGGGACCGCATCCTTGTCGGCGAACAGGCGCTGCAGCAGCCCTCCGCCACGGCCCGGACGGTAGCCCGCCAGTCTCGCTTCGAGCGCGGAGAAGGCCTCCACAGCCTGTGCCTGCGCCGGATCGGCTTCGATGGTGCCAGCGGCAACCAGAGCCTGATAGTGCCGGCGGAACGTGGCGGGAGTCGGAGCGTTCATGGCCCGCTACCGGCCAGAACGACACGGAAAATGCAAGACTACAAAGGTGCCGAAAGCTCTCTATGCGCTCAGCGCATAGGCATCCTCGACGACATATGGCCCACCGCCCACCGACGCCCGTGACGAGAACAGCACGAACCGGGAGGCCATGAAACTGCGGGTCGGGAAATAGCCGCGCACCGAAAGATAGTCCGCCACGTCCTGATTGGAGGCGTCGCGCAGCCGCGCGAGCGTGACATGGGGGATGAATTTGCGGCCCTCGGGGTCGAAACCGAACCGCTGCATCAGCCGCTCCAGTTCCGCCTGCAACTCCATCAGGGGGCGGCTTGGTACAACCGATGCCACGACCGCCCGCGGTTTCTTGCCGCCGAAGCTGGACAGGCCCTGCAACGCGACCTCGAACGGCTTGCGGTTGATCCGCTCAAGCGTCGAAGCGATCTCGTTGGCCGCGGGGCCATCGATATCGCCGATGAAGCGTAGCGTGACGTGATAATTTTCGGGATCGATCCAGCGGGCGCCTGGCAGACCCCCGCGTAAGCTCGAGAGCGTCTGGCCGATATCCGGGGGGATTTCCAGCCCGGTGAACAAGCGCGGCATCACGAATCTCCTCGATGCAAAAGAGGATCACGAATCACCTGAGGTCTTTTTTACCGCAGCACGATGACAGTGCGAAGCGACCATCGCGTGATCGAACGATAATTCCTCAGGGCTTGCCCAGTTGCGACGCACGGTCCTTCAGAAAAGCCTCCACCGTCGGCAAAATCCGCTCCACCACCACGTCGACACCCGCCGCTGTCGGGTGCAGTCCGTCCGGCTGCGTCAGCTTCGCCTCGGTGGCCACACCATCGAGAAAGAACGGATACAGCGGGACTTTGTGGCTCTCGGCGAGTTCGGGATAAATGCTGTTGAACTTTGCTGTGTACTCCGCGCCGTAGTTTGGCGGCGCATACATTCCGCACAACAAGACGGCAATGTTGCGCGCCTTGAGTTTCGTCAGGATGTCGTCGAGCGCACCGCGCGCCACTTTGGGATCGACGCCGCGCAGCGCGTCGTTGGCGCCGAGCTCCACGATCACAGCTTCCGTGCCGGGCGGGATCGACCAGTCGAGCCGGGCGAGCCCGCCGGTCGTGGTGTCGCCGGACACGCCCGCGTTATGGACGTCGGTGGCGATGCCCTTCTCGCTCAGGGCTTTCTGCAACCGCACCGGAAACGCCGCCGAGGCCGGAAGGCCAAAGCCCGCGGTCAGGGAATCGCCCAGAACGGCAAGCTTGATCGGCTTCACATCTTTGACATCTGGTTGGACAGAAGCCGTTTGAGCCGAGGCCGGCCCCGACATCGCCATCATTGCCCCCGTTGCTGCGACGATGAACACACGCAAGAGCCTCTCGACCGCGCCGCCGAAACCCCCATATGAATGATCCATGGACAGTCTCATTGAACCCTCAAAGCGCGCCGGTCTCGAACCGGACACCATTTCCATTTCCAACGTCAATCTCTCATTAGGCAGCGGGGCCGCACGCGTTCACATCCTCAAGGATGTCGACCTACGGGTCGCGCCCGGTGAAGCCGTCGGGCTGATCGGACCGTCGGGATCGGGCAAGTCCACACTCCTGATGGTGATGGCGGGGCTTGAACGTCCTGACAGCGGAGAGGTGGTGGTCAACGGCGTCTCGTTCAATGCCCTCGACGAAGACGGCCTCGCACGATTCCGTGGCCGCCATGTCGGCATTGTGTTCCAGTCGTTTCATCTGATCCCGACCATGACCGCGCTTGAGAATGTCGCGGTGCCGCTTGAACTCGCAGGCCGCGCCGACGCGAATGCGCGTGCCGCGCAGGAACTTGCCGGCGTCGGTCTCGGCGAGAGACTGCACCACTATCCCTCGCAGCTCTCGGGTGGCGAACAGCAGCGTGTCGCACTGGCGCGCGCGATGGCGCCCGATCCCGCCATCCTGGTGGCCGACGAACCCACCGGCAATCTCGACGAGTCCACCGGCAAACAGATCGTCGATCTTCTGTTCGCCAAGCATCTCGAGCGCGGCATGACCCTCGTTCTGGTGACACACGACGCCGCGCTGGCGCAGCGCTGCGACCGTGTAGTGCGATTGCGCTCGGGCCGCATCGACGGACCAGCCACAGACCGGCACTGGATCGAGACGGCATCGCGATGAGCGAAATTGCGGACACCGCACCGCGCAGCGGCTCCCTGGCACTGGCGATCCGTTACGCGCTGCGCGAATTGCGAAGCGGCCTGCGCGGCTTTTACGTTTTCGTGGCCTGCATTGCGCTCGGCGTGATGGCGATTGCCGGCGTTGGATCGGTGGCCGGAAGCCTCAGCGAAGGACTGGACCATCAGGGCCGCACGCTGCTCGGCGGCGACGTGTCCTTCGCACTCATTCAGCGCGAGGCCTCCAGGGAGGAACGCGCCTTCCTTGATGCGCGCGGCAAGATTTCGGTCGCGGCGATCATGCGCGGGATGGCGCGCTCGGCCAAAGGCGAGTTCACACTGGTCGATCTGAAAACAGTCGATGCGAACTATCCGATGCTCGGCGACGTGACCCTCGCGCCGAACATGCCGATGAGCGAGTTGCTGGCGCAGCGTGACGGCGCATTCGGTGCAGGCGCCGACGCTATCATGCTGGCGCGGCTGGGCCTGAAGGTCGGCGACCGGGTGACTGTCGGCAACGCCACGTTCGACATTCGCAGCGTCGTGGAAGCCGAGCCGGACAAGCTCTCGGGCGGCGTCGGCCTCGGTCCCCGATTCCTGATCAGCGAAGACGCGCTGCGCGCCACCGGTCTGTTGCAACCCGGCACGCTGGTGCGCTGGACCTATCGCGTGAAGCTCCCGGATACCTCGGTCGACGATCGTGCAACGCAATCCCTGATCGACGAAGCGCAGAAAGTCCTCCCGGAAGCCGGCTGGGAGGTCCGCAGCCGCGGCAATGCCTCGCCGCAGCTCGAGCGCAGCATCACCCGTTTCACACAGTTCCTCACCCTGGTCGGACTCGCGGCTCTGCTGGTCGGCGGCGTCGGCGTCGCCAATGCCATCAAGAGCCATCTCGATGAGCGGCGCGATGTGATCGCGACTTTCAAGGCCCTCGGCGCCACCGGCCGCGAGGTGTTCACGATTTACCTGACGCAGGTGATGGTGCTGGCGATCCTTGGATCGCTGATCGGCCTCGCCATCGGTGCGGCGCTTCCCTTCATCATCGTCGGCGTGTTCGGAAAGATCCTGCCGCTTCCGGTGGAAGCGACATTCCATATCGGCGAACTGGCATTGTCGTTTCTCTACGGCCTCCTGACCGCGCTCGCATTCGGATTATGGCCGCTCGGCCGTGTCCATGACGTGCCGGTCGCCGCGCTGTTCCGCGAAGGCGTGACATCGGAATTCCATTGGCCGCGGCGGCGCTATCTCGTGCTGATGGCTGCCGTCATCGCGACACTGGTCTCGGTTGCGATCGGCCTCGCCTACGACAAGCGTGTTGCCACCGTGTTCGTCGTCTCGTCGGTCGCCGTGTTCGCCGTGCTGCGCGTCATCGCGTCGTTGCTGATGACGCTGGCAAAAAATCTGCCGCGTCCGCGCTTGACGATGCTGCGGCTTGCCATCGCCAACATTCATCGCCCCGGCGCTCTGACGCCCTCGGTCGTGATGTCGCTCGGACTCGGCCTCGCTGTGCTGGTCACAATCACCCAGATCGACGGCAACCTGCGGCGGCAGTTCATGGCGGCGCTGCCCGAGCACGCGCCCTCGTTCTATTTCATCGATATTCCCACCGCGGAGGCCACCCGGTTTGGCGACTTCCTGAAACAGAGAGCCCCGCAAGCCAACGTGGAAACCGTGCCGATGCTGCGCGGACGCATCGTCGCCGCCAAGGGGATCAAGGCCGAAGACCTCAAGCCCTCGAACGATGCCGCATGGGTGCTGCAAAGCGACCGCGGCCTGACCTACACCGGCGAAGTGCCACGCGGCTCGAAAGTCGTCGAAGGCACCTGGTGGGACGAAAACTACAGCGGCCCGCCGCTGGTTTCGCTGGAAAAGAAGATCGCCGACGGTCTCGGCATCAAGGTCGGCGACGACATCACCGTAAACGTGCTCGGCCGCGACATCACCGCGAAGATCAGCAATCTCCGGACAGTGGACTGGCAAAGTCTCGGCATCAATTTCGTCTTGGTCTATTCGCCGAAAGCCTTCGCCGGCGCACCCCATACCGATATCGCGACCCTGACGGAGGCCACCTCCACACCCGCAAGCGATGCGAAGCTCATCAAGGAGGTCGCTGCCGCGTTTCCGATGGTGACCAGCGTCCGGGTGCGCGAGGCACTCGATTCAATTGGAAAGGTCGTGACCAATCTCGTGCTGGCAATCCGGGGCGCCAGTTCGGTAACCCTCGTGTCGGCCATCCTCGTGCTGGGCGGCGCGCTCGCCGCGGGGCATCGGCACCGGGTCTACGACGCAGTGATTCTCAAGACGCTCGGCGCCACCCGGGCGCGGCTGCTGGGGGCCTATGCGCTGGAATATCTGCTGATCGGACTGGCCACGGCGGTGTTCGGAGTAGCGGCCGGATCGATCGCAGCCTGGCAGATCGTAACCCGGCTGATGACCCTGAGCTTCGTCTGGCAGGCGGGCAGTGCCGCCCTTGTGGTGCTGGCAGCGCTTGCCGTTACAGTGGGGCTCGGGCTGGCCGGAACATTACTGGCGCTTAACCAAAAGCCCGCTACCGTGCTGCGAAACTTATGACAATTTGTAGCAGCGAAATAGCAGGTTTTGCGACATTCAGCCGCGCGCCCATGCTTGCGTCGAGTGTGTTAGTTTCCCACATACCGAGCGGGTTCAGAATCCGAATTGATACCATCCAGGGATGGGCTCATAATCGGGGTTCTGGGACAAACTTATAGCTGGCGGCGCAGACCCTTCGCTTTCGCCAGACAACCACGGGGTTTCGACCATGTCGGACTTGGACCGCAACTATACGTCACCTTTCGGCCGGGCCGCCGGGCGCGTTGACGCCGCGACCGTCGATGCCGGTCTGCGCTCGTACATGCTTAAGATCTACAACTACATGGCGATCGGCCTGGCCATCACTGGCCTTGCCGCTCTCGGCGTGTACATGGGCGCCGTCACGCCCGACGCTTCCGCAGCCGCCGGCCGGATCGGCAAGCAGTACCTGACGTCATTCGGCGTCGCGATGTTTGTCAGCCCGTTGAAGTGGGTGTTCATCCTCGCGCCGCTCGTGATGGTGTTCGCCATTTCGTTCGGCATCAACCGCCTGAAGCCCGCAACCGCTCAGCTTCTGTTCTGGGTATTCGCGGCGCTGATGGGCATCTCGCTGTCGTCTATTTTCCTGGTCTACACGCACACCTCGATCGTGCGGGTGTTCTTCATCACGGCGGCCTCGTTCGGTGCGCTGAGCCTCTACGGCTACACCACCAAACGTGACCTGACCGGGATGGGATCGTTCCTGATGATGGGCCTGTTCGGCATCATCCTCGCCAGCCTGGTGAACCTGTTCATCGCCAGCACGATGTTGCAGTTCATCGTCTCGGTGATCGGCGTGCTGGTGTTCGCCGGCCTCACCGCCTGGGACACCCAGCGCCTGAAGAACGATTACATCTACGGCTACGCCAGCCAGGGTGGCGACGTGGCGGAGCGCGCGGCAATCACCGGCGCACTGTCGCTCTACCTCAACTTCATCAACCTGTTCACGCTGCTGCTGCAGCTCCTTGGACAGCGCGACTAGATCTGATCGTGGCTGATCAGTGAACTCTTGAAAGCCCCGGCCAAAAGCCGGGGCTTTTGTTTTGCGGTCCTTCGCTGATAGGACTGCGGGGCTTCACCGCTCCGGCACCATTCTCTGCGATCGACATGCCCCAGCTTCATATCCGGCCCGCTGCCGTCACCGACCTCCCCGCGATCACGGCGATCTATCGGCATGCGGTTCTCCACGGCACCGCGACTTTCGAACTCGACCCGCCTGATCTTGCCGAAATGACACGACGCTACGAAGCACTGGCGGCGGCCGGCTTCCCGTATCTGGTGGCGGTCATGGAAGACATCGTCGTCGGCTATGCCTATGCCGGACCCTACCGGCCCCGTCCGGCCTATCGGTTCACAGTCGAAAACTCCGTGTATCTCGATCCTGCGGCGCAGGGACGGCGCATCGGGACGCGGCTGATGCAGGACCTGATTGCCGCTTGCGAAGATCGCGGCTACCGGCAGATGATCGCCGTGATCGGTGATTCCGCCAACGCCGCCTCGATTGGCGTCCATGCCCGCGCCGGATTCGAAATGATCGGCACGCACCCCAGCGTCGGGTTCAAGTTCGGCCGCTGGCTCGACACGGTGATGATGCAGCGCGCCCTGGGCGAGGGCGGCGAGACGACGCCAAAAGATTAATCAAACCAGCGCGAGCTTGCGATCGATCACCAGCAGAACGCGATCAAGCTCATGGCCGCGGCGCAGAATCTGTCCGCTGGCGGCAATCACGCTGTACGCACCCTGCTTGCGGGCGAGCCGCGGGTCCTTTTCGATCCGGTAGATCGGGACCTCCGACGCGCGGCGAAAAATCGAAAACACCGCGCGGTCTTTCAGAAAATCAATCGCATAGTCGCGCCACTCACCGTCGGCGACCATGCGTCCGTAGAGATTGAGAATGCGATTAAGTTCGACGCGATTGAACGTTACGGTCTGGGGCGGGAGCGGCGCAGTGCTGCGCTCCAGCCCCCTGCTCTCGCTCGGATCGATATCGCCCGACATTGAACTCATCGGCGCCTCCTGTCACGCAGGTGACATGATCGCCCCGTCTGGCCACGCCTGCAAGTCTGATTTCAGGCGTATCCGCTGTCCGTTTCAGGAGCAAAGGCATCACGCGGACGTCAGGCAAAATCATAATGCCGCCCGAATTCGGCCCATCCCCCGCCGTGCTGGGCTGCGATCAAAAGGAAACTGCGTTGACCCGGTCCTTTCGGCACCGGATTCCTCAGCCCCCAGCCCCCCGGGGTCGTCAGGATCGGGTCTAACTCTTCGCAGTAAACTGGATCCCCAATCCTTCGGCCGGCGCAAGCTGGCCGTTTTTGTTTTGGCGATCTCGTTGAGAGACGACCGTGCAGCCGCGAGCAATCGCTGCCGGCACCGCATCATCCAAAATTTTTTGAATCAGTTCAGCGACGTAAAGGCCGCACCGAGCATCGGGCCGGGCTTGTCGCGATTGCCGTCCTGAATGTAGACCGCTGCGGCATCGACGCCATCGCGCGTGATGTTTTCGAGCGGTACGGACCAACTGCCCGCCTTGCCGTTCCAGTCACCGACCTTCAGCACGTTACGCACCACGTTGTGATACGTGATCTGCTGTCCGCGATTCTCACCGCGTGAGATGGTGATCGGAACCGCTTTCGACACGGCGCAAATCCAGATCTCACCGCTCCTGCCGCTACCTTCCGCCACCGATACCTTGATCTGCCCGCCAGACTGCGTCATCGTCACAGGGACCGACATCACGCCGTCGTTGTTCTGCGTCCTCTTCGTGGCGTTCTCGATTGCCGCGCGATCGCTGCCAAGAACATTTGTCGTGCCGTTGACGACGGCCTGTGGCGTGTAGACGCCGCGGTCGCCGCGTGCATGCGAGTAGGCTTTCTGACGCGCACTGAACCGCGAATCCGCCAGCGTGTCCTTCCAGCCGAGATAATCCCAATAATCGATCGGCAAACTGAGCGCGATCACAGAGGGATCCTGCGCCAGCTCACCGAGCACCTTGTCCGCGGGCGGACAAGACGAACATCCCTGAGAGGTGAAGAGTTCAACGACTGCGCGCGGATCTGCGCATACCGGTGTGATGACGGTAAAGATCGCGCAAACGCCCAGCGTGCGCGACAGCCGCGAGGCGATTGCACCGGCCCTTGTCGGTATCGAAACTGGCAAATCAGACATCCCGTCTGCCCCCACGATGCATGATGCCTCCTCACCAAGAAGGCGGCCCCTTGATAGGCCGCCCCCTGGTAGCTCGCTACTCACTTCGCGGTGAGGCTGTTCACGGATGCGTTTCCAGACCGCATGTTACGCGGCCAGATTGCGCAGCACGTACTGGAGAATGCCGCCATTCCGGTAGTATTCAAGCTCATCGAGCGTATCGATACGGCAAAGCAGCGACACTTGCTTCTGCGAGCCGTCCGAAGACACGATCTCCGCCGTTAACTTCTGACGCGGCTTGAGATCACCCTGAAGGCCGCGAATCGTGACCTTCTCGTCGCCCTTCAAACCGATCGACTGCCACGACTCGCCCTGCTCGAACGTCAGCGGGAGCACGCCCATACCGACGAGGTTGGAGCGATGGATGCGCTCGAAGCTCTGGGTGATCACGGCGCGCACGCCAAGCAGGCGCGTGCCCTTGGCGGCCCAGTCGCGCGACGAGCCGTTGCCGTATTCGGCGCCGGCGAACACCACGAGCGGCACCTGCTCGGCCTGATACTTCATCGCGGCATCGTAGATCGACATCTGCTCGCCGTCGGGCCAGTGCTTGGTCAGACCGCCTTCGGGAACGTTGCCGTCGGCCCCCTTCAACATGAAGTTCTTGATACGGATGTTGGCGAACGTGCCGCGCATCATCACTTCGTGGTTGCCGCGGCGCGTACCGTACTGGTTGAAGTCGGCGGGCCGCACCTGATGCTCGGACAGATACTTGCCGGCGGGCGAGGTCAGCTTGATCGAACCGGCCGGAGAGATGTGGTCGGTGGTGATCTTGTCGCCGAACATCGCAAGGATGCGCGCATCGAGCACGTCCTTGATAGGCTCGGGCTCCATCTTCATGCCCTCGAAGTACGGCGGGTTCTGCACATAGGTCGAGCTCATGTTCCAGGCATAGGTGTCGCTGGTCACGGTCTTGATCTTGCGCCAGTTGGTGTCGCCCTTGAACACGTCGGCATACTTCTTCTTGAAGATCGTCGAAGTGACGTACTTCTTGATGAAGGCATTGATCTCCTTCGTGGTGGGCCAGATGTCTTTCAGATAAACGGGCTTGCCGTCCTTGCCGGTGCCGATCGGCTCGACATCGAGATTCTTCGTCACCGTACCGGCCAGTGCATGGGCGACAACCAGCGGCGGCGAGGCGAGATAGTTCGCCTGCACGTCGGGCGAGACGCGGCCTTCGAAGTTGCGGTTACCCGAGAGCACGGCGGCGGCAACGATGCCGTTGTCGTTGATAGCCTTCGATATCTCTTCCGGCAGCGGGCCGGAATTGCCGATGCAGGTGGTGCAGCCGAAACCGACAAGGTTGAAGCCGACCTTGTCGAGATCCTTTTGCAGACCGGAATCCGCGAGATACCCGGCAACCACCTGGCTGCCCGGTGCAAGCGAGGTCTTCACCCATGGCTTCGCCTTGAGACCCTTTGCAGCGGCCTTACGGGCCAGAAGACCCGCAGCGATCAGCACGCTGGGGTTGGAGGTGTTGGTGCAGGAGGTGATAGCGGCAATCACCACATCGCCGTGGCCCAGATCTTCCTTGCGGCCCTCGACCGGGAAGCGCGCATTGTGATCCGTCGGCTTCTTGTATTCGTTGGTCAGTGCATCGTCGAAAAGGCTGGCAACCGTCGGCAGCGCGACACGGCCTTCCGGACGCTTCGGACCGGCAAGCGAGGGCACCACATCGGCGAGATTGAGAGTCAGCAGCTCGGTGAACACTGGATCCGGCGACTTCGATGTGCGGAACAGGCCCTGCGCCTTGGCATACTTTTCAACCAGGGCGACGCGCGCCGAAGCACGGCCCGAGGTCTTGAGATAATCGAGCGCGGCCTTGTCGACCGGGAAGAAGCCGCAGGTCGCGCCATATTCCGGCGCCATGTTCGCGATGGTGGCCTTGTCGGCAACCGAGAGATGATCGAGGCCGGCGCCGAAAAACTCGACGAACTTGCCGACCACGCCGAGCTTGCGCAGCATCTGGGTGACGGTGAGAACGAGGTCGGTCGCGGTGACGCCTTCCTTAAGCTGGCCTTCGAGCTTGAAGCCGACCACATCCGGCAGCAGCATGGAGAGCGGCTGGCCGAGCATGCAGGCTTCGGCTTCAATGCCGCCGACGCCCCAGCCGAGAACCGCAAGACCGTTGACCATGGTGGTGTGCGAGTCGGTGCCGACCAGCGAATCCGGATAGGCAACTTCAAAGGTGGCGGTCTTCTTGCCGACGGTCATCTTCTCTTTCTTGGTCCAGACCGTCTGGGCCAGATATTCGAGATTGACCTGATGGCAAATGCCGGTGCCGGGCGGCACCACGGAGAAATTCGAGAACGCCTTCTGGCCCCACTTCAGGAATTCGTAACGTTCCTGGTTCTGCTTGTACTCTTCCGCGACGTTCTTGCCGAAGGCCTTGTTGTCACCGAAGAAGTTCACGATCACCGAGTGATCGATCACCAGATCGACGGGGACCAGCGGGTTGATCTTTTCGGCGTCGCCGCCGAGCGACTTCATTGCGTTGCGCATGGCGGCGAGATCGACCACCGCAGGCACGCCGGTGAAGTCCTGCATCAGCACGCGCGCGGGGCGGAATGCGATTTCGTGTTCGAGGGTCTTCTTGCTCGCCCACTTCGAGAACGCGACGATGTCCGCCTTGGTGACAGTGCGGCCGTCTTCGTTGCGCAGCATGTTCTCGAGCAGCACCTTCATCGAGTACGGCAGCTTCGAAATGCCCTTGAGGCCGTTCTTTTCAGCGGCAGGCAGGCTGTAATACACGTACGTCTTGGCGCCGACCTTGAGGGTTTTCTGGCACTTAAAGCTGTCGAGTGAGGGCATGTGAACGATCCCAGTTCAAAAAGTTAGAGACACCCGGCAAAAGGTATCGGGACACCGTCAAGAGCGAGGGAATCAGGGTTGAACCGTGCTGTTTCCGGCGGCTGATTGTGTGCTGCACCAAGTTCCGGTTTTATAGAATCTTTCCAGTCTGTCCACCACACCCGCTATGGATTGTCCGCTTCTCATGCCTGCAACGACTGGAACCGCAGCGCCCTGTCACAAGCCATCGGTCAATCCATTATGAGGCTTACAGGTCAGGGTCTGGAATGCGTCAGGGGCGGGCGAAGCATCTTTTCCGGTCTCGATTTTGAGGTACCTGCGGGGCAGGCGCTGGCGGTGACCGGAATCAACGGAGCCGGCAAGTCGTCGCTGCTGCGGATCATCGCGGGGCTGCTTCCGGCCGCAGGCGGTGCGATGACGCTGGAGGGGGGCGAGGCAGAGTTGACGCTGCCTGAGCAGGCGCATTACCTCGGCCACCGCGACGCGCTGAAGCCGTCTCTTACGGTGCTGGAAAATCTCGATTTCTGGCGGAATTTCCTCGGCGGCGAGGCCATCGACGGCACCGCCAGCCTCGAGGCCGTCGGCCTCGGCCATGCCGCCCATCTGCCGTCAGCATTTCTGTCGGCCGGACAGCGACGCCGCCTGTCGATTGCCCGGCTGATCGCGGTCAATCGCCCCGTCTGGCTGCTGGACGAGCCAACCTCCGCGCTCGACACCTCCGGTCAGGCCATGGTTGCCGATCTGATGGGCGCTCATTTGCGCAGCGGCGGAATCATTCTCGCCGCAACCCATGGACCGCTCGGCATTCCCACGCGCGAATTGCGGATCGGCGGTGCAGGATGAAGGCGCTTCATCGCAGCTTTCTTGTTTGTATCTACCCCCCTCCCCATCCCTCCCCCGCAAGGGGGGAGGGAGCTGTCCGACATGCGTCGCAATTTTTGGACACGCTTATCCGGGTTGTCAGCATGGCGAAGCTCGCGCCTCCTTCGTACCCTCCCCCCTTGCGGGGGAGGGACAGGGAGGGGGGTAATGCACGCGCGATAACGGGCGAACGCTTCCTGAAAAACCGGAGCGCAGCATGACTGCGCTCGCTGCACTCGTTCGCCGTGACATCGCCGTTGCGCTGCGCGCCGGCGGCGGCGCGCTGATCGGCGTGCTGTTTTTCGTCTCGGTCGTGGTGGTGATGCCGTTCGCCCTCGGCCCCGATCTGGCTTTGCTCAAGCGCATCGGCCCCGCCATTCTCTGGCTCGGCGCAATGCTGGCAAGCCTGCTGACACTGGATCGGCTGTTCACCGCCGATCAGGACGACGGTTCGCTCGATCTGATCGTGATGAGCCGCATACCGCTGGAATTGAGCTGCGCGGCGAAGGCGCTGGCGCATTGGCTGGCGGCCGGCGTGCCGCTGATCGTGGCAACGCCGATCATCGGCATCCTGCTCAATCTCGACGCTGATGCCACGTTCGCGGTCGCGCTGACACTCTTGGTCGGAACACCCGCGCTGACATTTACCGGCATGATCGGGGCTGCCCTGGCCGTGACCCTGCGGCGCGGCGGATTGCTGCTTGCGGTGGTGGTGTTGCCGCTGTCGATACCGGTGCTGATTTTCGGCGTCGCGGCCTCGAATGCGGCGATCGACAAACCCGGTTCATTCGGCACGCCGTTCTCGATCCTGTGCGCGCTGTCGCTGGTCAGCCTTGTGGTTGGCCCGTTCGCCGCCGCGGCCAGCCTGCGGCAGGGCCTCGACTGATGCGATATTGCGCCCGATCAACTCTCGCGGAACTGCGCTGCGGTACCACTCGCGCGCATTGCCTGCCGCGCCTGTCGCGACTATCAGGAACGCCATGAGCCTCATCGACCTCGCCAATCCCACACGGTTCCTCGCATTGACCGAGCGCGTGCTGCCCTGGCTGGCCGCAGCGACCGCGATCCTGCTCGCAATAGGCCTTTATCAATCAGCCATGGCGCCTGACGACTACCAGCAGGGCGCGACGGTGAAGATCATGTTCATCCACGTGCCGAACGCGTGGCTGTCAATGTTCGTCTGGGGCGTCATGAGCGTGGCCGCGCTCGGCACACTGGTGTGGCGGCATCCGCTGGCGGATGTTGCCGCGAAGGCTGCCGCTCCGATCGGCGCAGCTTTTACATTTCTCGCGCTGGTCACCGGCTCGCTGTGGGGCCGTCCGATGTGGGGCACCTACTGGGAATGGGACGCGCGGCTCACTTCGGTATTGATCCTGTTCCTGATGTATCTCGGCATCATGGCGCTGTGGCGCGCGGTGGAAGATCCCTCGCGCGCGGCGCGTGCCGCCGCGATCCTCACGCTGGTCGGCGCGATCAATATTCCGATCATCAAGTTTTCCGTCGACTGGTGGAACACGCTGCACCAGGGGGCGTCGGTGATCCGCGCAGGCGGTCCGAGCATGGACCGCGTCTTTCTGATCCCGTTGCTCATCATGGCCGTCGCCTTCTCATTGCTGTTCCTGACACTGCATCTGGCTGCGATGCGCAATGAAGTGCTGCGGCGGCGGGTGCGCACCTTGCAGATGATGCAAGCCAGCCGGCAGGCGGCGTGACCACGATGTCCCTTCTCACGTCGCTCGGTCCATACGCCTCCTTCATCGTCACATCCTATGCGCTGGTCGCGTTCGTCGTCGTGGCCCTCATCGCCTGGATCGCGCTCGACTTCCGGCGCCAGACGCAGACGTTGCGTAAACTCGAAGCCAGCGGCATCACCCGCCGCTCGGCGCAACCGCCCGGCAAACCATCGTGAGCAATGAGGGCGCAAAGCGGCGGCAATCCCGCTCATGGCTGGTGGCGCTGCCGCTGGTCGCCTTCGTCGTGCTGGCCGGGCTGTTCTGGTTCAGGCTCGGGTCGGGCGATCCCGCACGGATTCCATCGGCCTTGATTGGCCGCCCCGCGCCGCAGACAAGTCTCCCTCCGCTCGAAGGGCTGATCGCCGGCGACGCACAGGTGCCGGGCCTCGATCCCGCGGCGTTCAAGGGACAGGTCAGTGTCGTCAATGTCTGGGCCTCGTGGTGCGTGCCATGCCACGATGAAGCGCCGCTACTGCTGCAGCTCGCGCAGGACAAGCGCATCCGCATGATCGGCATTAACTACAAGGATGCGCAGGACAACGCCCGGCGCTTCCTCGGGCGCTACGGCAACCCGTTCAATGCCGTCGGCGTCGACGCCAATGGCCGGGCGTCGATCGAATGGGGCGTCTACGGCGTGCCGGAGACGTTCGTGATCGGCCGCGACGGGACCATTTCCTACAAGCTGATTGGACCGGTGACGCCGGAGAATTTCGAGCGGTTGCTGAAGGCAGAGATCGAGAAAGCACTGCGCGCCAGACCCTGATTGGGGTCGGCAGCCACAGAAAATAATTTTGCGCTTTTATCTGCCGTTCATTTTGGAGCCATGGCGCAGCCACGAATTCGAACATACGCTATGCGTGTTGCAATCACTGTCCTGGAGGGACACCCATGCGTTATATGAAACTTGCTTCATTGACTGCCGCGACCCTTGCGCTCGGCCTGCTCGCGTCCTCGCCGTCGTTCTCGCAGGCGACCCAGCCGGCCGGGTCCGACAAGATGGCGCCCGCGAAAATGGCTCCCGCACCGAAGGCCGACAAGATGGCTCCGGCTGCAAAGGAAACCAAGGCAGCCCCGAAGGCCGACTTGCTCGACATCAATTCGGCAAGCGCGGATGAACTGAAGGCGCTCAAGGGCATCGGCGACGCTTACTCGGCCGCGATCATCAAGGGCCGCCCGTACAAGGGCAAGGACGAACTCGTGCAGAAGAAGATCGTGCCTGAGAAGACCTACGCCGAAATCAAAGACAAGATCATCGCGAAGCAGAAGTAATCCTGCTCTTCGTGACACGATCCAGCGAAACGCACCGGCGGCAATGCCGGTGCGTTTTTCTTTTTCATCATTGCAAGCGAAGCGAAGCAATCCACTCTTGGAAACAAAGCTGGATTGCTTCGTCGCTGACGCTCTTCGCAATGACGGATTATACTAACCCTTCGTAATATCGCCGCGCTCGATGTCGCTGGCCTCGTCGGTCGCAGGCGCGATGCTGAAGCGCTTGATCAGTGGCGTCTGCGCCATGGCAAAGATCGCGGTGATCGGGATCACGCCGAACGCCTTGAACGACACCCAGAAATCCGTGCTTTGGGTGCGCCAGATAATCTCGTTCAGCACCGCCATGCCCGCAAAGAAAAACATCCATCGGATGGTCAACAGCCGCCAGCCGGGTGGCGTGAGGTTGAACATCTGGTCAAACATGATCGCGATGAAGGAACGGCCCATCAACAATCCGATCCCAAGCGTGGCGGCAAACAGCGCATAGATGATGGTCGGCTTGACCTTGATGAACATTTCGTCGTGGAAGAACAGCGTCAGCCCGCCGAACACCAGCACGATGACGGCTGTGACGATTGCCATCAACGGCACATGCTTTGTGACAATGTAGGACGCGGCAATCGCCGCGACGATCGCAACCATGAATGCACCGGTGGCGACGAACAGCCCGAACTTCGCGTTGGCTCCAAAAAAAATCACCAGCGGGCCGAGTTCGGTCGCGAGCTTGAACAGCGGATGCGGCGCGGGTTTGTCCGAGACGGCCATGGTCAGTTGTCCTGTCCTGCAATCGCGCGAGCGAAATCGCGCGCGGTGAACGGCGCGAGATCGTCGATCCCTTCGCCGACGCCGATGAAATGCACCGGCAGCTTGTACTTCTCCGACAGCGCCACCAGGATGCCGCCGCGCGCAGTGCCATCCAGCTTGGTCATGACCAGACCCGTGACGCCCGCCGCTTTGTGGAATGCGTCGACCTGAGACAGCGCGTTCTGACCGACCGTCGCATCGAGCACCAGCAACACGGCATGCGGCGCAGAGGCATCGACCTTGCCGATCACGCGCCGCACTTTTTCAAGCTCGACCATCAGTTCGGTCTTGTTCTGCAACCGCCCGGCGGTATCGATCAGCAGCACATCGATGTCCTGCGCTTTCGCGGCTTCCACTGCCTCGAACGCAAGGCTTGCCGAATCCGAGCCCTGCGCGCGGGCCACCACCGGAACCTTGTTGCGCTCGCCCCACACCTTCAACTGCTCGATGGCGGCAGCGCGGAAGGTATCGCCCGCAGCCAGCATCACCTTGCGGCCTTCGGAGGTGAGCTTTGCGGCGAGCTTGCCGATGGTGGTGGTCTTGCCGGAACCGTTGACCCCAACCACGAGAATGACGAACGGCTTGTGCGCGGCGTCGATCATCAGTGGCTTGGCAACAGGCGCGAGAACTTTCTCGACCTCGGCACCGACAATATTGGTCACGTCTTCCGCCGACACCGACTTGTCGTAGCGTCCCTTGCCCACGGCCTCCGAGATGCGCGCTGCGACCTCGGTTCCAAGATCGGCGCGCAGCAGCACATCCTCGATGTCATCGAGCATGGCGCGGTCGAGCTTGCGCTTGGTGACGAGATCGGCCACCGCCGTGCCGAGCGAACTCGACGTGCGCTTGAGGCCGGCGGAAAGCCGCTTCCACCAGCTTTGTTTCGGTTGATCCTGCGGACTGTCACTCATGAGGAGGGTGTGTTACCCGGTTCAGGCTACAAACGAAAGTCGCTCGATACCAATGGATACGCCGCAACCGACACCGGAAGAAATACAGGCCCGCGTGCTTCACCGCGACGGCTTGATGCTGGTGATCGACAAGCCGGCCGGGATCGCCGTGCACAAGGGCCCGAAAGGCGGCCCCAATCTCGAAGCCTCGTTCGATGCCCTGCGCTACGGCCTCCCGCGCCCGCCGGTGCTGGCTCACCGGCTCGACCGCGATACGTCGGGCTGTCTCGTGCTGGGACGCCATCGCAAGGCGACCGCATCGCTCGGCCTGCTGTTCAAGCACGGCAAGATCGACAAGACCTATTGGGCCGTGGTCGAAGGCAGCCCCGATGCAAACGAAGGCGAAATCGATATTCCACTGGGACGTTTGGACGCTGAACGCGGCTGGTGGCAAAAGCCGGACCCGAATGGGCTGCCATCGAGGACCACGTGGAAGGTCATGGGTCGTGGCGACGGCCTGACCTGGCTTGCCATGGAACCTATCACCGGGCGCACGCATCAACTGCGCGTGCATTGCGCCGCGAGCGGCTGGCCGATCGTCGGCGACAACATCTACGGCAACGGGCCGCGCTTCGGCGAACCGTCGCTGCATCTTCACGCGCGCGAGATCGTGATTCCACTGTCGAAGAACAAGCCGCCGGTGCGCGTGATCGCGCCGGTGCCAGCGCATCTGCATGAGCGGCTCAAGGCCTGCGGATGGAATGGCGAGGAAGCGGCTGTTCCTGAGCTTCACTCAGCCGAATAAACGAAACAGCATCTGCAAACAAAAAGGGCCCCGGAAAATCCGGAGCCCTGATTGGTTTAAGCGACGAGGCGCTTACTTGTCGCGCTTCTTGAGCGCGTTGCCGAGAATGTCGCCCAGCGTCGCACCCGAATCCGAAGATCCGTACTGCGCGATGGCTTCCTTCTCTTCAGCGACTTCAAGCGCCTTGATCGAGACCTGCACCTTGCGCGCCTTCTTGTCGAACTGGATGACGCGGGCGTCAACCTTTTCGCCAACTGCGAAGCGCTCGGCGCGCTGGTCGCCGCGATCGCGGGCGAGTTCAGAACGCTTGATGAAGGTGGTGAAGTCGGTGCCGGTGATCTGAACTTCGATACCGGCTTCCTTCACCTCGATGATCTCGCAGGTCACGACGGCGCCCTTCTTGACGTCGCCTGGTTCTGCGAACGGGTCGCCCTCAAGCTGCTTCACGCCGAGAGAGATACGCTCCTTCTCGACATCGACGTCGAGCACCACGGCCTTGACCATGTCGCCCTTCTTGAAGTTGTCGATGACCTGCTCGCCCGGCTGTTTCCAGTCGAGGTCGGACAGATGGACCATGCCGTCCACTTCGCCGTCGAGGCCGAGGAACAGACCGAACTCGGTCTTGTTCTTGACTTCGCCTTCCACGGTCGAGCCGACCGGGAACTTCTCGACGAACACTTCCCACGGATTGCGCATGGTCTGCTTGAGACCGAGCGAGATGCGGCGCTTGGCCGAATCCACTTCGAGAACCTGCACTTCGACTTCCTGCGAGGTCGAAACGATCTTGCCGGGGTGCATGTTCTTCTTGGTCCACGACATTTCGGAAACGTGGATCAGGCCTTCGATGCCCGGCTCCAGTTCGACGAATGCGCCGTAGTCGGTGATGTTGGTGACGCGTCCGGTGAAGCGCGAGTTCAGCGGATACTTCGCCTCGATGCCCTGCCATGGATCGTCCAGCAGCTGCTTCATGCCGAGCGAAATGCGGTGGGTCTCGTGGTTGATCTTGATGATCTTCACCTTGACCGTCTGGCCGATGGCGAGCACTTCGGTCGGATGGTTGACGCGGCGCCATGCGATGTCGGTAACATGCAGCAGACCGTCGATGCCGCCGAGATCAACGAACGCACCGTAATCGGTGATGTTCTTGACCACGCCGTCGATGACCTGACCTTCTTCGAGGTTCTGCACCAGTTCCTGACGCTGTTCGGCGCGGGTCTCTTCGAGAACCGTGCGGCGCGACACCACGATGTTGCCGCGGCGGCGATCCATCTTGAGGATCTGGAACGGCTGCGAATTGTTCATCAGCGGTGCGACGTCGCGGATCGGACGAATGTCCACCTGCGAGCGCGGCAGGAAGGCGACAGCGCCGTCGAGATCGACGGTAAAGCCACCCTTGACCTGATTGAAGATAACGCCGTGAACCTTCTCGTTGTTGTTGAAGGCCTTCTCCAGCTTGCCCCAGCTTTCCTCGCGGCGCGCCTTGTCGCGCGACAGCACGGCTTCGCCGAGTGCGTTCTCGATCCGGTCGAGGAACACCTCGACTTCGTCGCCGACCTTGAGGTCGCTCTCGCGGCCCGGGCCGTTGAATTCGCGGAGAGCCACGCGGCCCTCGGTCTTCAGGCCGACGTCGATGACGGCCATGTCTTTCTCAATTGCAACAACCTTGCCCTTGATGACGGAGCTTTCCTGCAGATTGCCGCCTGCAAAGGACTCGTCGAGCATCGCCGCGAAATCGTCGCGGGAAGGATTATATGAAGTAGCAGTCGAAGCCATTTGTTCTCCAAATGCGGAATGCCGGCAGCGGGGTTAAGGGCGTATCGCGCATCCAGTGTCAAAGGTCCGCAACCTTTGACGACCGCTTCCGCAAAGAGGAGTTGCGACAGCGGGCCGGCGTGTGCCTGCACGAACGATACGGTGCAAAATTGGATTGCTGCGCCTGGAAAGCGCATGGTCTGCTGTCCGGAGCTGAGACGAAGATCGACCTCAGAAAACCGGGAGCGGGCATTCCTCCAATGACGGCAGGGACATGATAAAGTTGATTAGTCCCTCGGCCGGCCCGCTCGAACGGCCTCGACAATGTCGATGGCAGCCCGGACGCCGCTCTCTATATCCAACTGAGAGTTATCCAGCAAGTATGCATCCGGAGCCGCTTTTAAAGGCGCTGTAGCCCGGTTCTGGTCGCGTTCGTCGCGCTTGAGGATATCCGCCAGCACCGCCGCCTCGTCCGCCGCCTCGCCCCGGGCAAGGGCCTCCAGGGTCCTCCGGCGGGCCCGGACATGGGGGTCTGCCACGACAAAGATTTTCACATCGGCATCCGGGCAGATCACGGTTCCAATATCGCGGCCATCCAGCACGGCGCCCGGCGGATCGGCCGCAAACTGCCGCTGAAAATTGATAAGTACTTCCCTGACCTTGGGAATTGCCGACACTACCGAGGCCGCGTCACCCACTTTCTGGGTTTTCAGGACCGGATTGCCGAACTTTTCCGGGTCGAGTTCCATGGCCGCCGCAACGGCCAGCTTCTCGTCGCTCAGGTCGGACCCAGCCTCCAGCAAGGCATAGGCGACCGCACGATAAATCACGCCGGTATCGAGATGGCGGTACCCGTAATGATGGGCGAGACGCTTGCCGAGCGTGCCTTTTCCGGAAGCGGCAGGACCGTCGATGGCGATGATCATGAAAAATCCGCTCCCAGGCCGCGCATCATCGGGATGAAATCAGGGAAGCTGGTTGCAATGAATCCGGTGTCGTCGATTTTCACCGGCGCATCCGACGCTGCGCCCATCACCAGCGCCGACATCGCGATGCGATGATCCATATGGGTGGCGACGAGGCCGCCGCCGGGCACGTGCCCCTTGCCCACGACGATCATGTCGTCACCGGAAATCTCCACCTCGACGCCGTTGACGCGCAGCATGTCCGCAGTCGCCTCGAGCCGATCAGATTCCTTGACGCGCAATTCCTGCAAGCCGCGCATGGTGGTGACGCCTTCCGCATAGGCAGCGGCAACTGCAAGCACGAGATATTCGTCGATCATCGACGGCGCGCGCTCCGGGGGCACGGTTACGCCGCGGAGTTGCGACGCACGCACGCGAAATTGCGCCATCGGCTCGCCGGCATCGCCCCGCTGATGGCTCTCCTCGATGGAAGCGCCCATTTCACGCAATGTCGTGAAAAGCCCTGTCCGCAAAGGGTTTGTCATGATGTCGGTCAGCGTGACGTCGGACTCCGGCACGATCAGCGCAGCGACAATCGGAAACGCTGCGGATGACGGATCGGCCGGCACGACCACATCGGCGCCGCGCAATTCAGGCTGCCCCGTGAGTGCGATCCTGCGGCCGTGCGCGCCCTCCTTCGTCGTCACCACCTGCGCGCCGAAATGCGTCAGCATCAGTTCGGTGTGATCGCGGCTGGCTTCCTGCTCAATCACGGTCGTGACACCTGGCGCGGACAATCCCGCCAGCAACACCGCCGACTTGATCTGCGCCGAGGCAACCGGGGTGCGATAGGTGACCGGAATCGGATCACGCGCGCCTTGCAACGTCATCGGCAGCCGCCCGCCCTCCGCGCTGGACGTGACGCGGGTGCCCATCAGTTCCAGCGGGTCGAGAATCCGGCGCATCGGCCGTTTGCGCAGGCTCGCATCGCCATCGAATGTCGCGGCGACCGGACATCCCGCCACCGCGCCCATGGCAAGGCGGCACCCGGTGCCGCTATTGCCAAAATCGAGCGGCGCGTCCGGCGCCTTGAAGCCGCCGACCCCGACGCCGCGGACCGACCAGGTCCCCTCGCCGGTGCGTTCCACCTTTGCGCCGAGCGCGGCCATGGCCTTGGCGGTATTGAGGACGTCTTCGCCTTCCAAAAGTCCGGAAATCCGGGTTTCACCCACAGCCAACGCGCCCAGAATCAGGGCCCGGTGAGAGATCGATTTGTCGCCCGGAACGCGAACGCGGCCGCTGAGAGGGCCCGTAGCCCGCGATTCCAGCGGGGTTGGTTGGTTGGAATGGGACAAGATTGCGTTTCCTCAATGCAGAGCGGCTCCTACCACGGGGTTTACAGGACGTCACGGGCCGGTCATTTATCCCTCAAACCGGGGTTGACAGCAGCGGCGCAACTAGCCAAGTGAAGCACCGCTTTTTCAAGACATTCTCAGGACTATAAACCGTGGCCAAAGCCGATCTCGGAACCAAGCGCATTTGCCCGACCACGGGCAAAAAGTTCTATGACCTCAACAAAAACCCGGTGATTTCGCCATACACCGGTGAGATCGTGCCGATCGCGCCGGTGCCTCCGCCACGCACGCGCGCCGATGCGGCCGCACGCGCCGCTGCGGCAAACGCGGCCAGCATCGTGCCGGAGCCCGCGGAGTCGGAAGAATTGGTCTCGCTGGAAGAGGCGGACGCCGAAGAGAACAGCGGCAAGGTCAAGGCCGTGCTGCCGGAATCCGAGGACGATATCGAGGTCGATGAAACCCTTGCCGACGACGATGATGATGATTCGACCTTCATCGCCGAGGACGAGGAAGACGACGAAGACGTCACCGATATCATCGGCGATGTCTCGGGCGATGAAGAGACTTGAGATAAGTTCTCAAGTGTGATTTTTGGCGCATATTCGCGAAGCGGACATCTGCTTCGCGCTCAAGCCGGACAGGTTTGAAAAGGTAATTCGCCGCACTCCCCAAAGTGCGGTGAGGTGTTCGGGGCCATAGCTCAGCTGGGAGAGCGCTTGCATGGCATGCAAGAGGTCGGCGGTTCGATCCCGCCTGGCTCCACCAACCTCAAGATTTCGATCAGCGAAATTGAACCTTCACGCGCCACGTTCGCTCACTGAACAACGCGGCAGCGCAGCATGCGCGCGTGCATGGATGCCTCATCGGCCGCGATATTGACGGCGCGTTGCGAATTCTTTCAATGTGACGGCACGCTGCATCGCTGCAGCAGCATCTTTCATTCTCTGCTCATCGAAGGCTGACTCAATGACAACCCAAACCGCGCCCGGGGCAATGGCCGGACTCCGCGTGATCGATCTGACGCGCGTGCTCGGTGGTCCCTACTGCACACAGATCCTCGCCGACCACGGCGCGGATGTTGTGAAGGTCGAGCCACCGGCCGGCGACGAGACCCGCGACTGGGGCCCTCCGTTCCACGACGATGATGCGGCTTATTTTATCGGCACCAACCGCAACAAGCGTTCTGTCGGCCTCGATCTCGCCTCCGACGGCGGCCGCGCCGTGCTGATGAAGATGCTCGAGACGGCGGACGTGCTGATCGAGAATTTCAAACCGGGCACGCTCGACAAGTGGGGCATCGGCAACGATTTCCTGCGCGCGAAATTCCCCAGGCTGATTCACTGTCGCATCTCCGGCTTCGGCGCTGACGGGCCGCACGGCGGCCATCCTGGCTATGACGCGATCATCCAGTCGATGGTCGGCCTGATGGCCTCGACTGGATCGCCGGAGAGCGGCCCGACGCGCATCGGCGTTGCACTCGTCGACATGTCGACCGGCCTCTATGCTGCCACCGGCATCCTGATGGCGCTGGCCGAACGCGCGAAATCCGGGAAGGGACAGTTTCTCGAGACCACTCTTTACGAGGTTGGTCTCGCGATCATGCATCCGCACACCGCAAACTTCTTCATGCATGGCAAGCCGCCGGCGCTGACCGGCAACGAGCATCCGAACCTTGTGCCTTATGCGGTTTTCCCGGCACGCGACGGCAACATCTTCATGGGCGTCGGCAACGACGGAACTTTCCGCAAGCTCATGAAGGAGCTGGGGCGTCCCGAACTCGGCACCGATCCGCGCTTCGCCCGCAACCGCGACCGCATCGCACACCGCGACGAACTGCGTGCCGTGCTTGTCGACATCCTCAAGGATTTCGACAGCGAGCCGCTCTGCCGTCGCCTGCTCGCTGCGGGACTGCCGGCCGGTCCCGTGCAGTCGGTCGACAAAGCGCTGTCCAACGAGCATACCAAGGCTCGCGGCGATGTGATCGAAAAGGACTGGTACAAAGGCGTCGCCTCGCCGATCCGGTTCGACCGGACCAAGGCCAGCCTGCGCCATGTGCCGCCGAAATTCGCCCAGCACACCGACGAGATTCTCGGTGAGTTCGGCTACTCGGCAAAGGAGATCGCGGATCTCAAGACCGCCGGCGTGGTGGTCAATCAGCGGAAGCGATAACACCGCGCAAGGCTGCAAATGACCGGGCGACGGTTGTCACCACCGCCGCCCGTTTTCTTTTATTGAACGATATCCGCATCGGGCCCGGATCATTTAGGGCTTCCCTCCGGCGGCCCTCCCCGACTACCATTCCGCGTCACGTGCACGTCATCCGGCGCTGTTACCGCGCAACGATGATGACGGCTTCAGGGAGAAACGATCGATGACAATCCGCCAGATGGGCTTTGGCCTGGCTGCTTCCACCCTCCTTGCTTTTGCAACGCCCGCCCAGGCCGTCACCGAGCTTCAATGGTGGCACGCCATGACCGGCGGCAACAACGACATCGTCAACAAGCTCGCGGCTGATTTCAATGCCTCGCAGAGCGACTACAAGGTCGTCCCTTCCTTTAAGGGAAGTTATCCCGACACCATGAATGCGGGTATCGCCGCATTCCGTGCCGGCAACGCGCCGCACATCATTCAGGTATTCGAGGTTGGCACCGCGACCATGATGAGCGCCACGGGCGCGATCAAGCCGGTCTACCAACTCATGAAAGACGCGGGCGAGCCCTTCGATCCGAAGGCCTATCTCCCAGCGATCACCGGTTACTACTCGACGGCGAAAGGCGACATGCTGTCGTTCCCCTTCAACTCGTCTTCGATGGTGATGTGGGTCAATCTCGACGCGCTGAAGAAAGCCAACATCGCGGAGATTCCGAAAACCTGGCCGCAGGTTTTCGACGCCGCCAAAAAGCTCAAGGCGGCCGGATACACCACCTGCGGATTTTCCAATGCGTGGGCATCCTGGGCGCATATCGAGCAGTTTTCCGCCTGGCATAATGTGGCGATCGGCACCAAGGCGAACGGCCTCGACGGCTTCGACACCGTGCTCAAGTTCAACTCGCCGCTGCACATCAAGCATCTGCAGAACCTGATCGACCTTCAGAAAGACAAGACCTACGACTATTCCGGCCGCGCCAATGCGAGCGAAAGCCGCTTCGGGTCCGGCGAATGCCCTCTTTTCCTGACGTCGTCTGGATACTACGCAACCGCCAAGGGCACTGCGAAGTTCGAGTTCACCTCCGCACCGATGCCGTATTATCCGGATGTTGCCGGCGCGCCGCAGAATTCGATCATCGGCGGCGCATCGCTCTGGGTAATGGGCGGCAAGAAGCCCGACGAATACAAGGGCGTCGCAAAATTCTTCGCCTTCCTGTCCGACACCAACCGTCAGGCCAGGCTGCATCAGGAGTCCGGCTATCTGCCGATCACCAAGGCAGCCTATGAGAAGACCAAGGCGGATGGTTTCTATGAGAAGAATCCGACGCTGCAGACGCCGCTGAAGGAGCTCACCAACAAGGAGCCGACGGAGAATTCGCGCGGGCTTCGTTTCGGCAACATGGTGCAGATGCGCGACATCTGGGCGGAAGAGCTAGAGGCCGCGCTGGCCGGCCAGAAGACCGCCAAGGATGCGCTCGATTCCGCCGTGAGCCGCGGCAACGCCATGCTGCGGACATTCGAGAAAACCGCGAAGTAAGTCTCCGTGCTCGTCCCAGCTTCAATGTCCAACCCCTTCCCGCCGCACGCGCGGGGGAAGGGGAGAGTTTCCTGAATGGAAAAGTCGGCTACCTTCAACAACAGACTGCTGCCCTATCTGCTGCTCGCGCCGCAACTCGCGATCACATTCATCTTCTTTTACTGGCCCGCCACCCAGGCCGTCTGGCAATCGTTCAAGCGTGAGGATGCCTTCGGCCTTGCGTCGGAATTCGTCGGTCTGGAAAATTACGAGGCGCTGTTCGCACAGCCCGAATACTACAAGGCGATGCTGACCACTGCGGTGTTCTCGACCCTGGTCGCCCTGCTCTCACTCAGCATCGCCCTGCTGTTTGCAACCCAGGCCGACAAGAACCTGAAAGCGGCGCCTGCCTTCAAGACTCTTCTGATCTGGCCCTACGCCGTCGCGCCGGCGATCGCGGGCGTGCTGTGGATCTTCATGTTCCATCCTTCGCTCGGCACGCTGGCGAGGCCGCTGCGCGCCTTCGGTTTTGACTGGAATCCGCTGCTGAACGGCAATCACGCCATGGCCCTTGTTGTGATGGCCGCGGTCTGGAAGCAGATTTCCTACAACTTCCTGTTCTTCCTCGCCGGACTTCAGGCGATTCCGAAAAGTGTGCTGGAAGCCGCAGCGATCGACGGCTCAGGTCCACTACGCCGGTTCTGGACCATCGTGTTTCCGTTGCTGTCGCCGACCATGTTCTTCCTGCTGGTGGTGAACGTCGTCTACGTGTTCTTCGACACGTTCGGCATCATCGACGCGGTCACCGGCGGGGGTCCCGCGGGCGCGACCACGACCATGGTCTACAAGGTCTATGCGGATGGACGCCTCGGTGGCGATCTTGGCGGCTCCGCTGCGCAATCCGTCGTGCTGATGGTGATCGTCATCGCGCTGACCGCCGTTCAGTTCCGCTACGTCGAACGCAAGGTGCAGTACTGATGGTGGAGCATCGTCCGCTGCGCGATCTCGTCGCCTACGCCATTCTCATCTTCGGCGTTTTCATTGTCGTATTCCCGGTCTACCTCGCCGTGATCGCCTCGACGCACGATGCGGCCACAGTGGTCAACGGAAACATGCCGCTGTCGCCGGGCAGCTATACCCTCGAGAATTATTACCGGGCGATCTTTATCGGCGGCTCGCGCACCAGCCGCGAGCCGGTCGGCTACATGCTGATGAACTCGTTCATCTCCGCGATCGGCATCGCGGTCGGCAAGATATGCATCTCGATCCTGTCGGCCTTCGCCGTGGTGTATTTCCGCTTCCCGTTCCGCAAGACCGCGTTCTGGATCATCTTCGTCACACTGATGCTGCCGGTCGAAGTCCGCATCTATCCGACCTACAAGGTGGTCGCCGATCTGCAGATGCTCGATACCTATGCGGGGCTGATCCTGCCGTTGATCGCTTCGGCCACCGGCACGCTGCTGTTCCGGCAGTTCTTCATGACCGTTCCGGAAGAGCTTCTGGAGGCATCGAAGATCGACGGCGCCGGCCCATTTCGGTTTTTCAAAGATATGCTGCTGCCGCTGTCCATCACCACCATCGCCGCGCTGTTCGTGATCCAGTTCATCTACGGCTGGAATCAGTATTTGTGGCCGCTGCTGATCACCACGCAGGACTCGATGCAGACCATCGTGACCGGAATCAAGAAAATGCTGACGACCACCGACGAGCTCGCGGAGTGGCAGCTCGCGATGGCAACCGCCGTGCTGGCAATGCTGCCGCCGGTGGCCGTTGTGATCCTGATGCAAAGACTGTTCGTGCGCGGTCTGGTCGAGACCGAGAAGTAGGAATCAAGATGGCCAACGTCGTTCTGCACGATGTCCGCAAGACCTATCCCGGCGGGGTCGATGCCATCAAGGGCATCAACTTCGAGGTCGGCGACGGACAGTTCTGCGTGCTGGTCGGGCCCAGCGGGTGCGGCAAGTCCACACTGCTGCGCATGGTGGCGGGACTTGAGACTGTCACCGGCGGCACCATCGATATCGGCGGCCGCGTGGTCAACGAGATCGAGCCCGCCGACCGCGACATCGCCATGGTGTTTCAGAACTACGCGCTCTACCCGCACATGACCGTCTACAACAACATGGCCTACGGCCTGCGCAACCGCGGCATGCCGAAGCCGGAAATCGATACGCGCGTCCGCGAGGCTGCGCAGATTCTCGAAATCACGCCAATGCTGGAGCGAAAGCCGCGGCAACTGTCGGGCGGCCAGCGCCAGCGCGTCGCCATGGGCCGCGCCATCGTGCGGCAGCCAAAAGTGTTTCTGTTCGACGAGCCGCTGTCGAATCTTGATGCCAAGCTGCGCATCGCGATGCGCGTCGAAATCCGCAAGCTGCAACGCCGCCTCAAGACCACATCGATTTACGTCACACACGATCAGCTCGAGGCGATGACCCTCGCCGATATTCTGGTGGTGATGAACGGCGGCGTGGTCGAACAGATCGGCAAGCCGCTCGACATCTATCGCAAGCCGGCCACCACCTTCGTGGCGTCCTTCATCGGCGCGCCGCCGATGAATCTGCTGTCGGTCAGGACGAACGATCTCGGCGGATTGCTTGATGCGCTGCAGATCAAGGTGCCCGGCGACGCCATCCTGGGCGTGCGCCCGGAAGACTTCGCAATGGCCGGTCCGGCGCAGGGAGGGCTGGCGCTCGAACTCGTGATCGACGCCATTGAGCGGGTCGGCGCGGAAACCTTCGTCTATGGCACGAGGGCGCGCGACGGCGCGGGGCCAACCGTCAGCGCCAAGCCGGGCGAACTGCCTCCTGGTGAGATTATCGTCCGGCTGCCCGGAGAAGCCGCGCCCGCCGTTGGCGAGCGAATCAGGGTCACCGCGGCGCGGGATAAACTGCACCTGTTCAGTGCCGACGGCCGCAGCCGGCTGGCGGGCTAGCCCGATTTTCCCCTGTTTACAGGCAGTTAGAGGTTCTTGAACAACGCAAGGGACATCGCCATATTTGCTTCAACCGGCAGGCCGCAAGGCTGCCGGGAACCCAGGAAGGAGTGCCGCAAGGGCTCCGACCCAAAGTCGCTTCGAGAGGACTTTGTGAATGTCTCGTGTTCCTTCGCTATCGAGTCCGTTCCTTTTGGGATTCGACGAGATTGAGCGTGCGCTCGATCGCGTCGTGAAAGGTGCAGACGGTTATCCCCCTTACAACATCGAGCGGTGCGGCCGTGATGACGGCCAGCCTGAACGCCTGCGGATCACGCTGGCGGTCGCAGGATTTACCCGCGACCAACTTGATGTAACCACTGAGGAAAACCAGCTCGTGATCCGGGGCCGCCAGCAGGACGACAAGACCCGGCAGTACATCCATCGCGGCATCGCCGCGCGTCATTTCCAGCGCACTTTTGTGCTGGCCGACGGGATGTATGTCATCGGCGCAGACCTGAAGAACGGCCTGCTGTCGATCGATCTGGCTCGTCCCGAGCCTGAACGGGTCGTTAAGACGATAGCCATCAATGAGCACGAATAATGGAACGAGTAGCGGACTCGACCGCTTAACAACTGCAAGGAGTCGAGACCATGACTGAAGGTAGTGTCATCTTTGAACCCGCCGTCTCTTTGGAGGCGCTGGCTACTTTGGGCGAAGGCCATATCGCCTACGTCAAACAGATTCGCTCGGAAGACGTGCCGGGACTTTTCCCGCAGGCGCCGCAGATCGCGCCCGGCCTGAAGCTGTTCGCGCTTCACGCCGCTGACGGCACGCCGATCATGCTCACCGACAGCCGCGAAGCGGCAATCGCAAATGCATGGAGCAACGAATTGGAGACCGTCAGCCTTCACTGAACCGGCGCAAGCCGCGCAGTGATGCGACGATCGGAACGAAGCGGCAGCGCGGCGAGCGCTGCCGCTTTTGTTTATTGATACACGCTCCACTGTCGGATCGAGTTGCCACCGTCACGAAACCGGACAATCTCGCAGGTTCTTCAAGCTGCTCGTAAACACCGCCATGGCAACAGCTCCAGTTTTAGCCTGCTTGATTACTGGTTTTCCAGACCGACTCGATCAGTGCACCCAGTTCCTCTTCTTCCTTTGCTAACCGAGATTGTAATAGCTCCCTTTCGGAGGGTGAAAGGCTTGGCGACCTGAGCAGGAATTTGTAGTGGCCGATGACCTTTTGATGGCCTCGCACCAAGTAGTCGTGGACACTGCCGACCATAGACCACCAATTAAAGAGAAGCCGAGATAGTCTTCCCGGATCTCGAAGGCCCGATGGGCAGAGGAAAGGTCTCGTCGGTTAGTTTCGCCAACGCATCCTGCTCTTCGGATAGTCGCTTCAGAACAAAGCAACGCTCTATCTCGGTGAGTTCTGTCTTCAGCAAGCGACGATATCGCTGAATGTTGCTGGTCCGCGATCGTATGCGGGCAAGTTTTTCATCAACCATCATCGTCGACACGACGGTCCTCCATCTTTCCTTTCATTTGAGAGAAGCGGGGCCCCGCCAGTTCAAACCAGCGGGGACCACATCGGACTAAAGGCGGCCCGGAGTTATGCGGCGGCCTTTGAGTCGAGTTGTTGAATATTTGAAATGCCGTTGATGGCGATCCGCCGAGGCTTCATCGCTTCCGGGATCTCCCGGACCAGTTCAACGCGCAGAAGTCCGTTGTCGAAGGACGCGTTTCTTACCTGCACGTAGTCTGCGAGGTTGAACTGCCGGCGGAAATGGCGCTCGGAAATCCCTTGGTAGAGATACTCGCGCTTTTCGTCCGTTTTCCGTCCTTCAATAGTGAGCACATTCTGCTCGGCTGTAACATTGATCTCGTCGGGGCGGAATCCCGCCAACGCCAGGGAGATCTGGTACTGATCGTCGCCCAGTCTCTCAATGTTATAAGGCGGGTAATGGGCCTCAGCCTGCTGCTGCGCAGCATCGACGAGGTCAAACAGACGATCGAAGCCGATAGATGATCGCCAGAACGGGGTGAAATCGTAAGAAGTTCTCATAGCCAAATCCTCCACTGAGCAAGTTGGATATAAGCGAGCACCGAACACCTCCGATGCCCGTCTCCTCCGGGCCCCCGAAGGGCACCCGGGCCGATAAACGGCGAGGAAAAAACTAGAAAATATCCGATGGGTTTCAAGACCCCCCTCGAAAAATTCTTTGAACGTCGCCTTGAAAGGCGTGTCGGTCGCTCTAGATTTTTCGGCGCCGTCTTGAACAGAAAGGAGCAATAGGAGGCGACCATGAACGTTCGTGAAACCGGTTTCGACATTCATGCAAATTCACTTCTGGCCGCAACTTTCAGTCATCCGTCGGAGGTTCTTAAGAACCCCGTTCTCTCCTCCGCAGAGAAGCGCTGCGTGCTCGCGGCATGGGCCTCGGATGCATTCGCCGTCAGGGACAACCCCTGGCTCCGCCAGTTACCCGGCTCGCCTGATACAATCCCGTTGAAGGACATCCTTGGCGCTCTGCGCCGGCTTGACGACGAAGACGACCGACCGCCTCCGATCCATGGAGGGGCGGCTTTGCGCCCACCGCGGATCGAACACATGGCTGAAGCCGTGGGATTTTGACAACAGGTTGCCGTGCGCGCGTTGGGCCGCCTGGACCGAAGCTCTGTTTCTCAGGCGGCCGTTGCCGGCGGCAGCGCCAGCACCGAATAAAGTGCCTGCGCATCCTTCGATGCGCGCAGCTTCTTGGCGATGTCCTGATCGCGCAGCAGCCGCGCAATTCGCGCCAGCGCCTTGAGGTGATCGGCACCGGCGCCTTCCGGAGCCAGCAACAGGAACACCAGGTCGACCGGCTGGCCATCCATCGCTTCAAAGTCGATCGGACGATCCAGACGCGCGAACAGGCCCGACAGCTTGTCGAGCTTCGGCAGCTTGCCGTGAGGAATCGCCACACCGTAACCGACGGCCGTCGTTCCCAGTTTCTCGCGCTGGAGAAGCACCTCGAAAATCGACCGCTCGTTTTGTCCGGTCAGGACGGCGGCGCGTGCCGCGAGTTCCTGAAGCGCCTGCTTCTTGCTGTTGACTTTCAAAGCAGGAAGAATCGCCTCCGGTGCGACCAGATCGGTAATCGTCATGGAGCGTTCCGAGGATAATTTAAGCCGTTGGTGTACTTAATAAATCGGTCTCTGACCGGGTGGCGTCAAGGCCCTTTCGAACCGAACCATGGCCCGCGCCCTGAAAGGCGGCGGACCATAGTTAGGCTGGCCCTGGGCGTCAATGGCGAACCTGCTCGGCAACGGCCGGAGGGTCCACCCAGCCGACGTTGCCGTCCGGGCGCCGATATATCACGTTCACCCGGCCGCTGCCGCCATGCTGAAAAACCATCACCGCGGCCCCGGTCAGATCGAGTTCCATGACCGCTTCGCTCACCGAAAAACGCTTCAGGGACGTCACCGCCTCGGCGATGATGACGGGATTGAATTCGGTGACGTCGTCGTCGGACGGCGCTTCGATCACATAGCTCGGCGCGTCGAGACCCGGCCCGCCATATCCCGCACCATTCAGATCGGACAGCGCTGCGGTGGCTGCATGCGCCTTGCGCGCAGAGCGATCCTTCAGGCGGCTCTTGTAACGGCGCAAACGCTTCTCGATCAGCAGCAGCGCCTGGTCCGCGCTTGCATAAGCGTCGGCGGCCATGGAATCCGCCTCCAGCGTAATTCCCGAATCCAGATGAAGCGAGCAATCGGTACGAAAGCCGAAACCATCCTTGCTGAGCGTGATGTGGCCCGAGTAATTTCCGTCGAAATATTTCCGGAGAACTTCTTCCGTTCGCTCACTGACGCGATCACGCAGGGCTTCACCGACGCTGATACTCTTTCCAGAGACCCGGAGTGTCATGACGTTACCTCACTTTCGGACTGGCAGTTCGGATGTTTGAGCGTTCCGCTTCTTGGTGGCGCAGTCAAGCGGTAGCTGTGTCGCGGGATCTGTCCACGGCCGGGGCGGCCGAAGTCAGCGCGGCACCCAGCATGCTCTGCTTGTCGCGGCGGCGCTGCACGGACGAAGGTATACGCATAGCTTCCCGATACTTCGCTACCGTTCGACGGGCTATATCAATGCCGTCGCCACGCAAACGTTCCACGATGGTGTCGTCCGAGAGAATAGCCGTCGGGCTTTCCGCATCGATGAGCTGTTTGATGCGGTGCCGCACAGCTTCGGCGGAATGCGCATCCCCGCCGTCGGCCGATGCAATCGACGCGGTGAAGAAATACTTCAGTTCAAACGTGCCGCGGTTGGTCGCCATATACTTGTTCGCGGTCACCCGCGAGACGGTCGATTCGTGCATCTGGATGGCGTCGGCGACGGCTTTCAGGTTGAGCGGACGCAAATGCGCCACGCCCTGCGTAAAGAAGCCATCCTGCTGGCGAACGATTTCGGTGGCGACCTTCAGGATCGTCCGCGCCCGCTGGTCGAGCGCGCGCACCAGCCACGTCGCGTTCTGCAGGCAATCCGTGAAATAGGATTTGTCGCCATCCTTGCGGATGGTTTTAGACAATTGCGAATAGTAGACCTGATTGACCAGAACTTTTGGAAGCGTATCGCTGTTGAGTTCGACATGCCAGCCGCCGTCCGGTCCCGGACGCACATAGACATCCGGCACGACGCTTTGCGTCTTGGCCGATCCGAACTTCAGGCCGGGCTTGGGATCGAGATGGCGGATTTCGCCGATCATGTCGGCGATGTCTTCGTCATCGACGCCGCAGATCTTCCGCAACGACGCGATGTCGCGCTTCGCCAGCAGATCGAGATTTTCAACCAGTGCCTGCATCGCGGGATCGTAACGATCACGCTCACGCAACTGGATCGCAAGACATTCGCTCAGGCTGCGCGCGCACACACCTGGCGGATCGAACTTCTGCAGAACCGCAAGCACAGCCTCGACGGCTTCGCGCGAGGTGCCGAGCTTCTCGTCGGCGTCACCAAGATCGGGCGGCACGTAGCCGGCGTCATCGACAAGATCGATCAGGTACTGCCCGATCATGCGGTTCGCAGGATCAGGGAATGCAACCGCGAGCTGCTCGGCGAGATGTCCGCTTAGCGTCGTCTCCGCGGCAACGAACGCTTCGAGATTGTAGTCGTCGTCATTCGAGGCGCCACCGCCCCATTCGGTGTAGGCAGTTGGCGCGGCATCCTGCGCATTGCGCGCGGCGGCGTCCGCGGGCTCCTCCGGGAACACGTTCTCCATGCCGGTGTCGAGGGTCTGCTCGATCTCGGCGCGGGTGCCGAGATCCGGAGCCATCCACTCCTCGGCGCCGGCCTCAAAGCCGTCAGAAGACCGTTCGCCGTCCGGGCCTGAGGAAAACTCAGCATTGTCGGAAAAATCCCCGCCGCCGCCCTCGGCATGCCCGGAAGCGGGCTCACCGTGATCGGGAGCGCCATCCTGATTCGCCCGCTCGAGCAGGGGGTTGCGCTCAAGCTCATCCTCGACGAACGCCACGAGATCGAGATTCGACAGTTGCAGCAGCTTGATCGCCTGCATCAGCTGCGGCGTCATCACCAGCGACTGCGACTGGCGGAATTCTAATCTCTGCGTCAGAGCCATAAAAACCAGATCCGGTCCAAAAGTTGGTCCGTTTCTTGCTTATATCTTTCCTGTGAGCTTGTACACGGCTTGACGTTTCGAAAATTTGGGATACCGGCCCAGCGGAGCACCAATCCCGGATCAGGGTGAATCAGAGCCGGAATTCTTCGCCCAGATAGAGACGGCGCACGTCAGGGTCGTTGACGATGTCGTCCGGGCTCCCCTCGGTCAGCACCTCCCCCGCGTAAACAATGTAAGCCCGATCGGTCAGACCCAATGTCTCGCGCACATTGTGGTCGGTAATCAGAACGCCGATGCCGCGTGCCGTGAGATGTCGCACCAGTTGCTGAATGTCGCCGACTGCAATCGGATCGATGCCCGCAAAGGGCTCGTCGAGCAGCATGTAGCTCGGGCGCGACGCCAGCGCGCGGGCAATTTCAACACGCCGGCGTTCACCGCCGGACAACGCGATCGACGGCGATTTCCGCAAACGCGTGATGTTGAATTCCTCAAGCAGCGAATCGAGTTCGCGTTCGCGCTTGCGCTTGTCCGGCTCGACCACTTCGAGCACGGCACGAATGTTGTTCTCGACCGACAGCCCGCGAAAGATCGACGCCTCCTGCGGCAGATAGCCGATGCCGAGCCGCGCACGCTGGTACATGGGCAGTTGCGTCACGTCGTGGCCGTCGAGTTCGACGCGACCGCGATCCGGCTTGATGAGGCCGGTGATCATGTAGAAGCAGGTGGTCTTGCCGGCGCCGTTCGGGCCGAGAATGCCGACGGCTTCGCCGCGCCGGACATAGAGGCTGACGCCGTGCACGATCTTGCGCGTGCCGAAGCTTTTTTCGACACCGTGAATCGCAAGATACCCGGAATGCTGCGCGCGCGGTGCCGCGCCGTTGGACGCTGCACGGCTGCGCGGCTGCTCCTTGGCAGGATCGCGCGGCAGGTTGCGCGGAATGGGCGGCGCGTCATGTGTGAATGCGGAGGATCCCTGAGGCGCAGGCGTCTGGGGATCGCGCGGAATTGCCGCCACCGCTTCGCGCCGGACCGGCGCGCTCTCGCGTGCCGCCAGAGGTTTCTCGCCCGCAGCCGGCTTGAAGATGTCGCCCATGCGCGCCGCCAACGCCGTGATGTCCTGGCGCAAGCCGTCCTGTTGCGAACGGGCAAAGCCCTGCCGTCCACGCGCCGGGCCTCGACGACGAAAGATGCGCAGGAGATCGACCATGCCCGCTTAAATCAGCCTTTGGGTTGTTGCCTGAGCATGATGGACCGGAGCCGTGTTGCCCATCCCCAAATGTTCAGGGGCCGGGTGATACAGGCTTGCTGTCTCCGGTTCAACTGTTGCGCTTTCGTGGATTCGCCAAGTCATTGAGTTTAAGCGGCTTTCCAGGCGCGCTGGGTGTCGTTGACGGCTGCGCGCCGCCTGAATTGTTACCTCCCGGCGATCCGCTCGGAGCGGCCTGAAAGACGCCCTGCACGCGCCCGCTGTTCGACTCGACCCGCGAGACACCGGTTGTGAGATCGACGACAAGACGATCTCCACGCAGCACGTTCTTGTCCTTGGTCAGCAGCACATTGCCGTGCATCGTGACGGTGTTGGCGCGCATATCGAAGACGCCTTTGTCGCCCGTGACCGTCGAATCCTTCTGCGTCACGACGACGCCGCCCTGCGCCTCCAGCCTCTTGATCGACGAACTTCCGGTCGGCCCGGGTGTTGCGGATTTCATGGCGGTCTTCTTGGCGCCGGATGGCTCGTTGCTATCGTAGAATACGACCAGCGATTTGCAGAGCATGGTGGTGTCGCCCTGCACGACCTTCACATTGCCGCTGAATGTCGCCGCCTTGTCCTTGTCGCGCATTTCGAGCGACGCGGCATCGATCTGGATCGGCTTGTCGCGGTTCTGTGAAAAACCCTGCATCGCGTTGGGCACACCCGTCGCCGAACTTTGCGCATGCGCGGCGGCCGGCGTGCACAGGGCAGCCGCAAGTACGCCGACCGACAGCGCGCGGGTCACCGCGCGCATGACGTCCTTAGCCTCGGGACCGGTGTAGATCTTCATCATCCCAAAAATCATTTTGCAGCAGCATCACGTGCGGGAGCCGCCGGCGCATCCTTCGGCTCTTCCGGTATCAGGATCATCGAGACGCCGCCCTCAAAGCGCACCAACGCGCCGTTTTCGGTTATTCTGAGACGCTGGGCGTCGAGCGTTCCGTTCAGCAATTTCACCGCCACGGGCTCATCCGACGACACCGTGCCCCCGCCGATATCGACGGTGGCCTGCGTCAGCCGCGCTTCGTAACCGGTGGAAGATTGCAACAAGATATTGTCCTTCAGATCCAGCAACTGGGTTTTCGTATCGAACAGCCCGGTGCGCGCATCCATGGTGATGCCTGTTTTGTCTTCCATCTGAACTTTCGCGCGCAGTTCGTTCAGCTCGACATGGTTCGGTTTGGTCACGTCCTGGATCGCCGACTTGGCCCAGAGTTCATAGGGACGATTGTCCGGCGTGAAGCCGGCAAGATGCGGCGAGTCCATCGTGATTTTGGTGCCCGAGACTCCGAGCTTGCCAATGTCGATCGGCAGCTTTGAAAGAATCCTGAACGGGTTGAAAAGCGAAATGCCGATGATCGTCAGCATGGCCGCGGCGACCATCACCGGCACGGCCAGACGCATCTGGCGCACGCGGCGGCTGTGACGCCGCGCCTTCGCATAGCGCGCATCCGCTCCAGCCTGATAGCTCTGGCTCTGAACCGACAAAATATGCTCCGAAGCGCCGGGATAGCGCCGTCATTCTACGCAATGACGCGCCTTTTTGCAGCCCGGCATTTGTCCCGCCTTACCAAGCACTTGGCAAAGAGCAAAAAAGTGACGGAAACCGGGCAAACTTCGCTGCAAATGGCGAGATTAAGCTGCAAAAGGCCAGATTATGAATGCGCGAAGATATCGTCGTTTTCCCAGCCCTGGAGGTCGAGCCGCGCGCGCGTGGGCAGAAACTGGAAGCAGGCGGCGGCAAGCGCCTCGCGGTTCTCACGCGCCAGCATCGCGTCGAGCTTCTCGCGCAACGCATGAAGATGCAGCACGTCGGACGCCGCATAGGCAAGCTGCGCATCGGTCAGTGACGCCGCACCCCAGTCGCTCGACTGCTGCTGCTTCGACAGATCGACACCGAGCACCTCGCGCACCAGATCCTTCAGCCCATGGCGGTCGGTGTAGGTGCGGACCAGACGCGAGACGATCTTGGTGCAGTAGACCGGCTCCGGCATCACGCCGAACGCATGAAACAGCACGGCGAGATCGAACCGCGCGAAATGGAAAATCTTGGTGACCTTCGGATCGCCGAGCAGCTTTTTCAGATTTGGCGCATCGGTATGACCGGCGGGTATCTGCACCACGTCCGCGGTGCCGTCGCCGTTCGACAACTGGATCACGCACAGCCGGTCGCGATGCGGATTAAGCCCCAGCGTCTCGGTGTCGATCGCCACCGACTGCGTGTAGCGCGAAAGATCCGGCAAGTCGCCGCGATGCAGGCGGATGGTCATGGTCTGTAAAAACCTTTGCAGATGGGTCGAATCGACGGGCCTAAACTACCGCCCAAATCCCTTGCCGACGAGGGGGAGGACGGGCCCAATTTGCTCCGCTTAACCGCGCCCGCCGATCCTCGGCGGTCGCCGACCTGTCCCAGTTGGTCAAAGACGTGCATGCGCCGCTCCGGCCAGGGAACACGTTTTGCCGGCCTTGCTGCGGAACGCGCCGATCTTGCTGCATCGCCTGGCGTGAGCTTTACCGCAGTCTCCCGATCACCAGATATTCACGGCACTGAGGACGCCACCGGACGGTGCGCCCCAAAATACCGTGTGTGGGCTGGGTCAACGATTGGAGAAATACAATGCGTTCAGGTTTAGCCTTATTCGTTTTGATCGTTCTGTGCACCTCTGGCAACGCCGCCACACGAGCGCATCATCACGCCAAATCGCAGCACGTCTTTCGGTCCAGCCAGGCTGCCGTGCCGGCCTTCGTTACCCCAGGCGGCGTGCACCTCTATCGTGACGATTCCGTGCCGGGTGGTTACCGGATCGGCCACGGCGAAGCTCCCGTTTCCTATAATGATTCATCCAAGTATGGCGGGACGCCATAACAGGCGCGCTGCGACTGCATCGACCTGAGCCCTCAGGACAATCTCGTCAGCGCCACAGAGCAAGGACGAGTCATAACCGGCTTTGCGTCTCAGAAGCCCGCGAGCACGGCCTTTCCGATCGCCTCGCCGCTTTCGAGGAGGGCGTGCAGCTTCTTGAGGTTGGCCGCGTTGATCGGCCCCGCGCTCCGGGTCATCGTCGTGCGCAGCAAGCCCGAGTCGACCAGCGCGCTCACCTCTTCGAGGATGCGGTGCTGCGCAACCATGTCGGGGGTCTCGAACATCGAGCGGGTGTACATGAGCTCCCAGCACACGGTCACGCTCTTGCGCTTCAAGGGCATGATGTCGAACGTCGTGGGATCGTCGATCAGGCCCATGACGCCCTCTGGCGCGATCAGTTCGGCGATTGCCAGCAGATGCCGGTCGCTGGCGGTGAGGCTCGCGACATAGTCGGCCTTTCCGACGCCGATCGCCGCGAGTTCGTCATTCAGCGGCTTGCGGTGGTTGATGACGTGGTGCGCGCCCATGGTGCGGACCCACGCGATCGTTTCGGGCCGCGAGGCGGTGGCGACGACGGTCAGGCCGGTCAGGAGCCGGGCGAGCTGGATCAGGATGGAGCCCACGCCGCCGGCGCCGCCGATGACCAGCAGCACGCCGCCGGTCGTCTTCTCACCATAGGGCGCGCGCATGCGGTCAAACAGCAGCTCCCAGGCGGTCAGCGCGGTGAGCGGCACCGCCGCGGCCGCATCCCAGTCGAGCGATCGCGGCTTGGGCCCGACGATCCGCTCGTCGACGGCGTGGAGCTCTGCGTTAGTCCCCGGCCGCTGGAGCGCGCCGGCATAGAACACCTCGTCGCCGGGCCGGAACAGGGTCACCTGATCGCCGACCGCCTCCACCACGCCGGAGGCGTCCCAGCCGAGCACCCTGGCTTCGCCCTGCGCCGGGGCGGCGCTTGAGCGGACTTTCGTGTCGATCGGGTTGACCGACACCGCCTTGACGCGGACCAGCAGATCGCGCGGGCGGGGCGTCGGCGTCGGCAGCTCCATGTCGACGAGCGAGTCCGGCCGGTCGATGGGCCCCGGCGCGTAGTATCCGACGGCTTTCATGACTCTCTCCTTCGATAGAGAACGCCGGGCTCGCTCACGCGCGCCTCGCCGGGATGCAGGTGCGCCAGTTCGGACCGGGCGCGCGAAAGCGACCCTCCGTCAGGTCCTCAAAATTCAAACTGAGACACCACCCTGCCGAGATCGATAAATCCGATCACCCGTCAGATGAACCCGATACCGATGCGCGAACGCCAGCAGAATTCGGTGCGCCGCTAAAGCAGCAGCTCGAAGATCCGCGAGCCAAGTTCCCACTGCCTGGTCTGCGGATTTTTCAGATCCGGCTCGATGATCTTCAATGCTCTTGCGAGCGCGATGCCAAGTCCTCCGGCAATGTCCGGCAGCATTGCTTCTGTCTCGTCGCTATAGCTGTATTGCAGCGGCGGCCGATGAGCGAGGCGGTCGAGAATCGGCGCCAGCTCTATCGTTTCATCCATTTTTCGAAATTGCTCGATGCATTCCTGGAGCCCCGCAGTGATCGGGAGATCCCAGGGCTCGATCAGGACGTCGCTGCCAGCTTTGGCGTTGGCCTCGGCGCGCAGTAACAGCCGATAAATCCTGTGATCGATGAACTCCTCGTAGCGCTTGAGGTCAGCCTTGTCCAAGTTGAGACCAGCTGCCTCGCGAAACAGTCGCTGGAACTGCCGCACGCCTTCGGGGCGCGGCGGCGGCATCTTGTCAGAGGGAAGTTGTGCGATCATCCGGCACATTTCCCCTTTTTCGCCGCCAGTCACATTGACAGGCATCATATGCGCGGGGTTTTTTCGTCTCCGATCCGGACGTTTGCTTGAAACCCCGGACTGCCCATCCACCGCTCGAACACAAGCAACACCCGGTCAGTGTCCAGCCTGCCCAAAACGTCTGAGGGGGTCCGCGTTCTGAAATTCCACAAGGAGGAGTCGGAGTCCTTGCAGATGCGCGATGCGACAGGTCCCGGTTACCGTGTCCCGGTTTTGTGTACCGGTTAGCGGACCAATGACCCTATGCAATCGAGATTTCGATCGCTTGAGAGCGAGTGGTGCCCAGGAAAGGACTCGAACCTTCACGGCCGTTAAGCCACTGGCACCTGAAGCCAGCGCGTCTACCAATTCCGCCACCTGGGCATTGGGTGCGGTTACTAAGGACAGGGCGCGCGCTTGTCAAATTGCCGTCGTCCTGGTGCGTTTCGTTGACGCGAACCGGCCGCCGCGTCGCTCGAAAACGCCATGAAGCCACCGGAATGGCCTGTACAGCGCGAGGATGATGGCGTATCGCGGAAATCGGCGGGGCCGCCGTCCCGCTTCGTTTATTTGCGCAGGAACCAGCCCATGTCAGCCCCCATCGATACGCTTGTCACGGTCTTCGGAGGATCGGGTTTTCTCGGCCGGCATGTGATCCGGGCGCTTGCCAAACGGGATTATCGCATCCGGGTCGGGGTCCGGCGGCCGGAATTGGCCGGCCACCTGCAGCCGCTGGGCAGAGTCGGCCAGATTCACGCCGTCCAGGCCAACCTGCGTTATCCGGCCTCGGTGCAGGCCGCCGCGCGCGGCGCAAGCGTGATCGTTAACCTGGTCGGCATTCTGTCCGAGAGCGGCGCGCAGACCTTCGAAGCGGTCCAGGCCAAGGGCGCAGAGGCCGTGGCGCGCGCGGCGAGCGAGATCGGTGCACGCGTGGTGCATATCTCGGCAATCGGCGCGGATGCGAATTCAACCTCGCGCTATGCGCGCGCCAAGGCCGCAGGCGAAGCCGCGGTGCTTGCGGCTGCGCCGTCAGCAACGATTCTGCGGCCCTCGGTCGTGTTCGGCCCCGAAGATCAGTTCACCAATCGCTTTGCCGGCCTCGCCCGCATCTCGCCGGTGCTGCCGCTGATCGGGGGCGGGCTGACCAAATTGCAGCCGGTCTATGTCGGCGACGTTGCCAATGCCGTCGCCGATGCGGTCGACGGCAAGACCAGGCCGGGCGCGACCTATGAACTCGGCGGGCCCGAAGTGATGACGATGCGCGAAGTCATCGAGGACATCGTGAAGATCACCTATCGCGATACCATGCTGGTGTCGCTGCCGTTCGCGCTCGCCAAGTTCCAGGCGTTCTTCCTGCAATTTGCGCCGGGCGACATGAAGCTGACGCCGGATCAGGTCGAACTGCTGCGCAGCGACAATGTCGTGTCGGAAGCTGCGAAGGCCGCGGGGCTGACGCTCGAGGGCCTGGGCGTGACACCCGACTCGCTCGAAGCCGTCGCGCCGTCCTATCTCTGGCGCTACCGTAAAACGGGACAGTTCGCGCACAAGGACGCGTGAAGGGCTCGGGCGAATTACTTCCCGAGCGCCAGCGCGATCAGGCCGAGCGAGCCGACGATCACGCGCCACCATGCAAACAGCGCGAAGCCGTGGCGGGTGACATAGTCCAGGAATGTCTTCACCACGATGATCGCCGTGATGAACGACACCACGAAACCGACTGCGATGATCAACCCGTGATCCATCGTCATGTCAGCGCGGTTCTTGTAAAAATCATAGACAAACGCGCCGACCATGGTCGGGATCGCGAGAAAGAACGAGAACTCCGCGGCCGAACGCTTGTCCGCGCCGAACAGCATCGCCGCGACGATCGACGCGCCCGAGCGCGACACACCGGGAATCATCGCCGCGCACTGGGCGACGCCGATGCCGAGATACATCGGCAGCGAGAACGCCATTGCGTCGTGATAGCGCGGTTTGAAATCCTGCTGATCGACCCACAGCAGCACAGCGCCACCGGCGATCAGCGTGAAGCAGACAACCCAGGGGTTGAACAGCACGCTCTTGATGAAACTTCCGAAAATCAGCCCGAGAACCACCGCGGGAAAAAACGCCAGCAACACGCCGATGACGAACCGCCGCGCCGCCGGATCGGAAAACATGCCGAGCGCCACGCGCCACAGCCTGCCGAAATAGATCACCAGGATCGCGAGGATCGCGCCGAGCTGGATCATCACCGCGAAGGTCTTCCAGAAATTATCCCGATCCAGATCCATGAATCGTTCCACAAGCAGCAAATGTCCTGTGGACGAGACGGGAAGGAATTCGGTCACGCCCTCGACGATACCGAGAACGAGGGCCTTCAAAAGATCAGCTAACATCTGGGGACAATCCGAACTGATGGAGGGTTCCTCAACCCGCGTTCTTGTCGCCCATTCGTCGTGTTGCCGCAACGGCAAATCCGTGAAATTGAGGATTGGCAAATGGCCTTTTGCCTGCTTATCAGGCTTCGGCACCGAGTACTCACTGTCCGAAGTTCGTAATCCGTTTCCGCGGCCACTGACGCGTTAACCTCCCTTCGAGACCCTTTGTTAAACCTAACCGGACTATCAAAAGCTTCATGTTCACGCTGTTCCATCATCCGTTTTGTCCGCGGTCCCGTTTCGTGCGCCTTGCTCTCGGCGAACACGGGCTCGACACGCGGCTTGTGGAGGAACTGGTCTGGGATCGCCGCGAAGCCTTTCTCGCGCTCAATCCGGCAGGCGACACACCGGTTCTGATTGCCGAAGGCACGCCCGCGATGCCGGGGCCGGGCCTGGTTGCCGAATTTCTCGACGAGATCCATGGCGCCCCGCTGGGCGATCACCGTTTGCTGCCGCGGGCCATGAACGACCGCATCGAGGTGCGGCGTCTGATGTCGTGGTTCAACGACAAGTTTTTCGAAGAGGCCAGCGGGCCGCTGGTGACGGAGCGCGTCTACAAGCGGTTCATGAAGCCTGAGCACGGCGGCGGCGCGCCATCCACCGATGTTCTGCGCGCGGCAAAGGCAAATGTGCGCTATCATCTGGCCTATATCGGCTGGCTGGCACGGACGCGGAATTTTCTCGCCGGCGATCAACTGACATTTGCCGACCTTGCCGCCGCCGCGCATCTGTCGGCGATCGACTATCTGGGCGATGTGCCATGGAACGAGGACGACGCAGCCAAGGCGTGGTACGTGCGGATCAAATCCCGCCCGTCGTTCCGTCCACTGCTGAACGAGTGGATGGCGGGCGTCCCGGCGTCGGCGCACTACATCGATCTCGACTTCTGACAACGGCGCACGCCGTGGACGCGGTCGCGATCAAGGCCGCGCTGACTGAAGAAGCCCGCACCATCGGTTTCGGCACCATCGGCATCACCGATCCCGACGCGATCGCAGGCGCGCGCGAGCGGTTGCAGACCTTTCTCGATGCCGGGTCGCACGGCGACATGGAGTGGCTCGCGAATGAGCCGGCACGCCGCGCCAGTCCGCGCGTGCTGTGGAGCGACGTGCGCTCGGTCATCATGCTCGGGATGAATTACGGGCCGGATGAAAATCCGCTGGCGCTGCTCGGCCAGAAGACCCGCGGCGCGATTTCAGTCTATGCGCGCGGCGACGACTATCACGACCTGATCAAGAAGCGCCTCAAGACGCTGGCGCGCTGGCTGATCGCCCACGCCGGCGGTGACGTGAAGGTGTTCGTCGACACCGCCGCGGTGATGGAAAAGCCGCTGGCGCAGGCCGCCGGCCTCGGCTGGCAGGGCAAGCACACCAATCTCGTGTCGCGCGAGTACGGCTCGTGGCTGTTTCTCGGCGCCATCTTCACCACGCTCGATCTGCCGCGCGACGCTACTGATATCGATCACTGCGGATCGTGCCGGGCCTGTCTCGATATCTGCCCGACCAACGCATTTCCCGCACCGTATCGCCTCGATGCGCGCAAATGCATTTCGTATCTCACCATCGAGCATAAAGGCGCGATCCCGCACGAATACCGTGAAGCGATCGGCAACCGCATCTACGGCTGCGACGATTGCCTGAGCGTGTGCCCATGGAACAAGTTCGCGCAGGAAGGCCACGAGGCAAAACTCGCCGCGCGCGATGAACTGCGCGGGCCGGCGCTGGCCGAGCTGGCGAAACTCGACGATGCATCGTTCCGCGCGATGTTCACGAAATCGCCGGTGAAGAGAATCGGCCGCGACAGATTTTTGCGCAATGTGCTGACCGCAATCGGCAACAGCAACGATACGTCGCTGGGGACCGAAGCCCGCCGTCTGCTTGACGACGAGAGTCCGCTGGTGCGCGGCGCCGCGGTGTGGGCGCTGTCACGCCTGCTGCCGCGCGAGGAATTTTCCCAACTCGCCGCGCGGTCGCATGATGCCGATGAACATGTGCGAAGCGAGTGGGCCGCCGCTCTGGCCTGATGGCACGCCTATCCGTTCGACAATTCGCTCACAGCACTCAGCATGCGCGCGATGTCCTGCGGCCGGGACAGGCGATGGTCGCCATCCTGAACCAGCGTCAGCACCACATCGTCGCTGGGCAGGCAATGGGTCAGCGCGAAGGCGTGACGCCACGGCACGTCCGGGTCCTGCGCGCCCTGCAGAATACGAACCGGGCATCCGACATCGATGGTACCGCCGAGCAGCAGGTGGTTGCGGCCCTCTTCGATCAGGTTGCGGGTGATCGGATATGGCTCGCCGTAGTCGGAGGGCCGGTGCCACACGCCCTTGGTCATGATCTGGTCGCGGATTTCCTGGGAGAAACCTTTCCACATCAGATCTTCCGTGAAGTCCGGCGCCGGCGCGATCAACACCAGCCCCGCGAGCGTCGCCCGTGAGGCCGTTCCGCGGCGCTTGGCCAGCGCGCGCGCCAGCAGCAGCGCCATCCAGCCGCCCATGGACGAGCCGACCACGATCTGCGGGCCTTCGCAAAAGGCATCGAACACTTCGAGGCTCTCTTCGTGCCATCGTCCGATGGTGCCTTCAGCGAACGAGCCTGAAGATTCGCCATGACCGGAATAATCGAACCGCACACAGGCGCGGCCGTATTCGGCAGCCCATTCATCGAGCGCCTGCGCCTTGGTTCCCTTCATGTCGGAATTGAAGCCGCCGAGCCAGAACACGCCCGGCAGGGCGCCGGGGCGCCGGCGAACCGCGATGCGCCGCGTCGCGCCGGCATCGCCCACGTCGATGAAACCAAGCTCCGGCACAGCGGAACCGTTGGATGTCTGCGTCATGAAATTTTGCCCCGTCCCAGTGGTCCGATTCCAACATTCGCATCCCATTTCACCGGGCAGGCTTGCGAATGTTAGAATCAAGGGACCGCTGGGGGATTACTAAGTCTCTAGTGGAGCTTTAGATTTAACACTCGCGATGCGAACTGCGGGCTGGGTTGCCGCGAATGTCAAATCCGCTCCACTGCCTGTTATGGAGGCCGACGACGCGTTCCGTCAACGCACAGGTGTCTGAGCGCGCTTGCGAACCGGACGCCATACCTCTATGTGAAGCGGGCTGCGGAGAGCGCCGGGCCGGTTATTTGTCAGGCATTTTACGGTTTTATGGCCGATCCCGATGTCCTGCGGCAACGCTTCGGAAAATGCGCCCCGCGGCGTTGTCGTGCTTGCCCGGCAGGCCTTAATCCTTCAAAATGATTGCTTCTTTAACAACATCGGAGACTACCCATTCGCCGTCCCAACAGAGCCCCGCCCGCCGCAGCAAAAGACGGGCCGCGCACCAACGATGAAATCCGCAATCTCACCATTCAGCTGATCGACCAGACCGGCGTCAACCATGGCACCGTCGAAACGGCGGTCGCGGTGAAGATGGCGATGGAAGCCGGCATGGATCTCGTGGAGATTTCGCCGAATACCAATCCTCCCGTTTGCAAGATCATGGACTACGGGAAATACAAGTATTCCGCGCAGAAGAAAGCCGCCGAAGCCCGCAAGAAGCAGAAGGTCGTCGAGATCAAGGAGATCAAGCTCCGCCCGATGATCGACGATCACGATTACGACGTGAAGATGCGCGCGATGCTGCGGTTCTTCGAGGAAGGCGACAAGGTCAAGATCACGCTGCGCTATCGCGGCCGTGAAATGGCGCATCAGGAAATCGGCACCAAGCTGCTCGACAAGGTGAAGGCCGCCGTTGCCGATGTCGCCAAGGTCGAACAGGACGCCCGCTTTGAGGGCCGTCAGGTCGTCATGGTTCTGGCGCCGCGCTAACGAACGTTGCACTTTCGCATCGATGTTATGGATGCTGACGGCCCGCCGGGATGACCGACGGGCCGTTTTCGTTTCCGCAGAAGTTGATCCGGCCCGCCGCGGGTGTGATACACTGCGCAAAGTCACGTACAGTTCTGGAGCCACCCATGACGACCTCGCCGGCTGAACGACCCGAAAGCGGTGTCGATCCCAAATTGCTGGAAATTCTGGTGTGCCCGCAGACCAAGGGCCCGCTGGAGTTCGACAGTGCGCGGCAGGAACTGATCTCGCGCTCCGCGAAGCTCGCCTATCCGATCCGCGACGGCATTCCGATCATGCTGCCGGAAGAAGCGCGGCGGATTGACTAAGCGCAGCCTTCGCTACTTAGGAGCATCGCCGGCTGAAGCGATGCCTTGTCCATAACGACACCGGAGACGCCCGATGCGACCCTTCGCTCTCGACCGCTGGCACGACTTCATCAAATCTCATGACGAGAAGGCGTTGTGGGATCTGCTTCACCCCGATGCCGTATTCGAAAGTCCGGTCGTCCACACGCCGCAGCGCGGACGGGACATCACCTTCAAGTATCTGGCCAGCGCAGGATCCGTGCTCGGCGGCCCCGGCTTCAAGTATCTCGGCGAATGGCGCAACGAGAACGGCGCGGTGCTGGAGTTCGAGAACGAAGTCGAAGGCATCAAGATCAATGGCGTCGACATCATCACGTTCAGCGATGACGGGCGTCAGATCACGCATTTCAAGGTGATGGTCCGCCCGCTGAAGGCGATCAATCTGCTGCACCGCCTGATGGGCGAACAACTGGCGAAAGCGGCAGCCGGATGATTCTTCGTCATTGCGAGCGAAGCGAAGCAATCCACGTTTGAACCAGAAAGAAAACTGGATTGCTTCGTCGCAAGTGCTCCTCGCAATGACGCAACTACAGAGCTTCGCCCTTGAGCAGCCGCGGCACCTCGCCGGATAATCCCGCCGCCTGCCGGATGAACGCGCTTTTCAGCGGCGGCACGCGATCCACAAGACCAAGCCCGATATCCCGCACCGTCCGCAGCAGCGCAGACTTGTTCGAGAACAGCATGTTGAGCGAATTGGTGGCGACGCCCATCGCCACCGTGTCGAACCGCCGCCAGCGCTGATAGCGCTCCAGCACATCGGCCTGTCCGTGATCGATGCCGAGTCGCGCCGCATCGACGATCACTTCCGCCAGCGCCGCCGCATCCTTCAGGCCCATGTTGAGCCCCTGCCCTGCGATCGGATGAATCACATGGGCGGCGTCACCGACCAGCGCGAGCCGCTCGCCGATGAACGATCGCGCCACGAAATAGCCGAGCGGAAATGCGCGCGGTTTGTCGAGCGCCTTCACCTCGCCGAGATGCAGACCGAACCGCCGCTCGAGTTCGGCCTGAAATTCATTGTCGGGCAGTTCGATGATGCGCGCGGCTTCGCGGCGGCTTTCGGTCCAGACCAGCGATGAGCGATTGTTCTTCAGCGGAAGAATCGCGAAGGGACCCGCGGGCAGAAAATGTTCCTCGGCGCGGCCGCCATGATCGCGCTCGTGTCCGACCGTGACGACAATGCCGGACTGATCGTAATCCCAGCCGTGGGTCGCGATGCCGGCGCGTTCGCGCAGTTTCGATTTCGCGCCGTCGGCGGCGACCAGAAGACTTGCATCAATGATGCGGCCATCGCTCAGGGTGACGCGGGTGCCCTCGGCATTCGAGTCGTAGCTCGAGACCGCGACTGCGCTCAGTTCGACACCCTGGGCTTCCGCACGTGTTGCCAGCGCGTTGGTCAGGTGACGGTTCTCGACCATATGCGCGAACGGCTCGCCGGGCTCGACCTCGCCGCCGAATGTCAGAAACACAGGCCGCGTGGCGTCTTCAAGATTCGAGTCGGTCACCACCATGTCGAGAATCGGCTGGGCGCTTTCGGCGACCTGATCCCAGACGCCGACCACCTCGAACAGCCGCCGGCAGGCGGCAACGATCGCGGATGCGCGCGGATCGCGGCTCGGCCGCATGGCAAAAGCAGGATCCGCAACGATGATCGGAATATCGGGGCCAAGGCCCTGCCGCAGCGCCAGCGCCAGCCCCAGACCGGCGAATGCGCCGCCTCCGATCACGATACTTCGTTGTGACGACATGCTACCCCGGTATCTCTCAACCGCCCTTGCCTCAAACCCGGCCATAAGGGAAATATGCCCTGTGAATGGGACCGGAACATGGACCCGCTGCTGTTTATCAGGGTTTGCGGGCGACCGGAAACCACCCTGTCGTGTCTGCATGCCGAAGATCGGAACATCGTGAATGTCGAAAAGCCTGATTGATCTGTTGTCGATCCTCGATATCGAACAGCTCGAAGTGAACATGTTTCGCGGCACGAGCCCCAAGACGCGCTGGCAGCGCGTGTTCGGCGGGCAGGTGATCGGTCAGGCGATGGTGGCGGCCTGCCGCACCGTCGAGAATGTCGAGAAGCGGCTGCCGCATTCGCTGCATTGCTATTTCATCCTGCCCGGCGATCCGCAGATTCCGATCATCTACGAGGTCGAGCGGCTGCGCGACGGCAAGAGCTATTCGACGCGGCGCGTCACCGCGATCCAGCATGGGCGAGCGATCTTCTCGATCATGGTGTCGTTCCACGCCGAGGAAGAAGGCTCGTTCAATCATCAGGACAAGATGCCGGACGTTCCGCCGCCGGAAAAACTCACAGCGGAGGAAGTCTCCAAGCAGCCGATTTTCAAGGAGATGCCCGAGTTCATCCGCCGCTACTATGAATCAGACCGGCCGATTGAATTGCGCCCGGTCGAACTCGGCCGCTACTTCGGCCAGAAGATCGACGACGGCCGCATCCATATCTGGATTCGCACCGTCGCCAAGCTGCCCGACGATCCGGCGCTGCACATGTGCGCGCTGGCCTATGCGTCGGACTTCTCGCTGCTCGACGCGGTGATGGCGCGTTACGGCCGCACGCTGTTCGATCAGCGCATGATGCCCGCGAGCCTCGATCACGCGATGTGGTTTCACCGTCCGTTCCGCGCCGACGAATGGCTGCTCTACAGCCAGGACTCTCCGAGCGCGCAGGGCGGCCGCGGCCTGACGCGCGGGCTGATCTTCAAGCAGGACGGAACACTGGTCGCCTCCGTCGCGCAGGAAGGCTCGGTGCGCGAGCGCAAGGAAAAGCCGGTTCAGGCATGATCCCGAAAAGCGGAAACCGGTTCTCGGATCAGATCATGCCTGACTGAAAGAAACCGACGCTGGCTAACGCATCATCGCGTTGTGTTACGCCAGCCGCTCCGAAGCGGAGAACTGCGACACGTACCAGCGAGTGTACCAGCTCATCACCCACGGAATCGGGATGATCAGCACCGAGCCGATGGAAAACACCAGGGTTCGCCAGAGCACCTCAAGTCCCGTCGCGTTGAACGAAATGGCGCGGTGCGTGCCGCTGATGTTGGCGCAAATCCACCGCATCCAGTAGACGACCACCCAGGCCCAGCCGATGATGGAGATGAAAGACACCGCCATCAGAAGGTACCAGCCGATATAGATCCACGGGCTGCCGTCGAAACTGAGCTGAAGCGGACGGCCTTCGGATGTGATGTTCGCCGTCAGCCAGCGTACCGTCATCCACGACAGATACGCCTGAACCGGAAACAAGAGGTAGCTCAGGTAGGGAATGCCGCTGGCGCCGCCGACATATGTCATCAGCGCCAGCCCGACAAACACGTACCAGATGTCGAGAGGCTTTCCGCTGAAGCCGAGATAACCCCGCTGCGGCACGTGAATGCGCGAGACAATCCAGCCATAGAAACTTGCCGCCACCCATGGCGCCGGAATGACCAGCAGGAATCCGATCACGAAAACCAGCGCGCGGCCCAGCATCTCCCAGATGCCGATATTGATTGAAAACGTTCCGCCGGACGGATCGCCATTGGCCGAAGGGAGCGATGCGCCCGGGCGGGGAATTGCCGGGGGCGCGACACCGGTCGAAAGCAGCCCGGGAATATCGCCGGCGTATTTCCAGTCCTGCATGCCGTCGGCCCAGACATAGGTGTCGGCCCTGACACTCCCCCGCGCGATCAGATCGCGAAACTCGTCTTCGGAATACGGGCCTTCCTGCTTATCTCCGGCGGCAACAAACCAAGATCGGCCCGGCATGGCGTTTCCTTTGTTCTTGGGAAAATGAGGCGCCGGACCAGCCGCGAGAAAATCCTGCGGCATCAGATGAATGGCAGTCGGTCTCAGCCCCCGAGATTGCGAATGCTACAAACGGACCGCGCTTTGCCGCAACGGTTTTCAATCGGCCCTGCATATTTTTCTGCCCCGTTGCCCAAAAAGGTGGCGGATTGATACGGGCCCGAGTAAAGACTCGTGGCGCTGCCGCGCTGAACTTTAAGGGATGAAGAGCTGCCATGAAGCTTATCACCGCCATCATCAAACCCTTCAAGCTTGAAGAGGTCCGTCTGGCCCTGACCGCCATCGGCGTGCACGGCATGACCGTGACCGAGGTGAAAGGCTTCGGCCGTCAGAAGGGGCACACCGAAATCTACCGGGGCGCCGAATACATCGTGAATTTCCTGCCCAAGCTGCGCATCGAGATCGCGGTCGGGGCCGACCTTGCCGACAAGGCGGTGCAGGCGATCACCGCCGGTGCACGCACCGGACAGATCGGCGACGGCAAGGTTTTTGTCACGCCGATCGAAAACGCCGTCCGCATCCGCACCGGCGAGACCGACAACGACGCCCTTTAATTTTCTGGAATACGCATCACGACTGCAGCGGCGCGTGCAAGACGCCGCAAGGTCTTCCTAGTGTCCTGATCCGAAGTTCGCTTCATTTTTCGGCGCGCACCATGTGCTGCAGAAATGATGCGGACTTGCGAACCACCACACGAGCCGGGGGGATTACCATGTTGAGATTGCCGCGTGCGGTCGCACAGTTTGCGACCGCGGTTTCTGCTGTGAGCATCGCTGTCACGTCTGCGACGCCAGCCCTTGCTGAAACGGCCAGGATCGATGCCGCCGATACCGCGTGGATGATCACGGCGACCGCGCTCGTCCTGATGATGACGATCCCGGGTCTCGCGCTGTTCTATGCCGGCATGGTGCGCAAGAAGAACGTGTTGGCGACGATGGCGCAAAGCCTGATCGCCGTGGCGCTGATTTCCATTCTCTGGGTGATCTACGGTTACAGTCTGGTGTTTGTCGGCGACGGCGCATGGCTCGGCACGCTGGAGCGCTTTCTGCTGGCCGGCATGACGATGGACGGCGTGAGCAGTGCAGCGAAGACCATTCCCGAAGCGCTGTTCGTCATCTACCAGATGACCTTTGCGGTCATCACCGTCGCGCTGGTGGCGGGATCGGTCGCGGACCGCCTGCGCTTCTCATCCTATGTCCTGTTTTGCATCGGCTGGTTTACGGTCGTGTACATTCCGCTCGCACACTGGGTGTGGGGCGGCGGCTTTCTCGCGCAGGCCGGCGTTCTCGATTTCGCCGGCGGCCTTGTGGTTCATCTCAGTGCCGGCACCGCGGGTCTGGTCGCAGCCGTTGTGATGGGACGACGCCGCGGCTACGGCACCGAGAACCTTGCGCCCTACGATCTTTCGCTGGCGGTGATCGGCACCGGCCTGTTGTGGGTCGGCTGGTTCGGATTCAACGGCGGCTCCGCCTTGCAGGCCAACTCGCGCGCCGTGATGGCGATCCTCGCGACGCATCTGGCCGCCTGCGCCGGCGCACTGACATGGACCGCGATCGAATGGCTGACGCGGCGCAAGCCCTCGGTGCTCGGCATGATCTCCGGCGCCGTGGCCGGACTCGGCACCATTACGCCCGCCTCGGGCTTCGTGGAGCCCTGGCATGGCATCGTGATCGGCGTGGTGGCCGGCGCGGTTTGCTTCTGGGCCTGCACCAGCCTCAAGCACCGCTTCAACTATGACGACACGCTCGACGTGTTCGGCATTCACGGCATCGGCGGATTGCTGGGAACGCTGATGACCGGCGTGTTCGCCACCGCCGCCATCGGCGGGAGCGCCGGGCTGATCGAGGGCAATCCCAAGCTGCTGCTGATCCAGGCCTATGGCGTGGCGGCGGTGTTCGTCTGGACCGGCGCGATGACATTTGTGCTGCTGAAGGTCGTCGACATGCTGGCCGGTCTGCGGGTTCCGCACGAGCACGAGGTGGAAGGCCTCGACATCACCCAGCACGGCGAAGCGCTCCAATAAATCGCCCCATTTGGATTTGGCCTCGGCTGTCGGGGCTTAGATACCTTTTGCTTGTCTGATGGGCACGAATGTGTCGGCGGTCTGGTGTGCCTATGTTTTTGGCACCCCTGTCGCTCTTTTAGGCGCGACAAAATAGCCCAATTTCTCCGCACCCCCTCTAAAGCCAAAAACCCTTGGATTCATAAATCGTTAGGGAATTTGGCGGTGTTGGCACGGCATTTGATTCTATGGGACCCGGCTGGTGCCCGTGGAGTGATCTTTCTTCGCGCGGTGACCCTCAGTCGAGAACGCCCGGTCCGTACGACCGGGCCCAAGCGGGGAAGTATCCATGAAAATTGTTATGGCCATCATCAAGCCATTCAAGCTGGAAGAGGTCCGCGATGCCCTGACCGCCATCGGCGTTCACGGTCTCACGGTGACGGAAGTCAAGGGGTATGGCCGTCAGAAAGGCCACACGGAAATCTACCGCGGCGCTGAATACGCCGTCAGTTTCCTGCCCAAGATCAAGATCGAGGTCGCTGTCGCCTCATCCCAAGTCGACAAGACCATCGAAGCGATCACCGGCGCTGCAAAGACCGGCCAGATCGGCGACGGCAAAATCTTCGTCATCAATCTCGACCATGCGGTTCGCATCCGCACGGGCGAGGCCGATGACGCGGCGCTCTGATTTCGCGCAAACCTCATCTTATCAGGAGTACAAACAAATGACGTTCAAGCGTCCCACCAGCGCGGGATTGGCAGCTCTCGCCGTCGGCCTCTTCGCTACGACAGCCGCCTACGCCGCGCCAACCATCAACAAGGGCGATAATGCCTGGATGATGACCGCAACAGTTCTCGTGCTGTTGATGACCATCCCGGGCCTCGCGCTGTTCTACGGCGGCCTCGTCCGCTCCAAGAACATGCTGTCCGTGCTGATGCAGGTTTTCTACACCGTCTGCATCGTCTGCGTGATCTGGGCCCTCTACGGCTACAGCCTCGCATTCACCGGCGGTTCGGATTTCATCGGCGGCTTCTCCAAAGCCTTCATGGCCGGCATCACCACTGACTCGATGGCGGCGACGTTCTCGGTCGATGCCAACATCTCGGAAATGATCTATTTCTGCTTCCAGATGACCTTCGCCGCGATCACGCCGGCCCTCATCGTCGGCGCCTTTGCCGAGCGCATGAAGTTCGCAGCGATCGCGCTGTTCATCCCGCTCTGGGTGACGCTGATCTACTTCCCGATGGCCCACATGGTTTGGTACTGGGCCGGACCGGACGCGATCAGCGATGCAGCCAAGGCACTGGCCGCCGCGGCTGACGGCGCTGCAAAGACTGCAGCACAGGCGAAACTCGACGAGGTGATGGCTGACGGCGGCTTCCTGTTCAAGAAGGGCGCCCTCGACTTCGCAGGCGGCACGGTGGTGCACATCAACGCCGGCATCGCAGGTCTCGTCGGCGCTCTCCTGATCGGCAAGCGCACCGGCTACGGCAAGGAGCTGATGGCTCCTCACTCGCTGACCATGACCATGATCGGCGCTTCGCTGCTCTGGGTGGGCTGGTTCGGCTTCAACGCCGGATCGAACCTCGAAGCCTCGGGCGGCGCTGCTCTCGCGATGACCAACTCCTTCCTGGCAACCGCTGCTGCGGCGCTGTCCTGGATGTTCGCGGAGTGGATGATCAAGGGCCATCCGTCAGTGCTCGGCGCGTTGTCGGGTGCGGTCGCGGGTCTCGTTGCCGTCACTCCGGCTTGCGGCTTCGCAGGTCCGATGGGCGCGATCGTGCTCGGTCTCGTCGTCGGCGTCGTCTGCCTGTTCTTCTGTACAGTTGTGAAGAACGCGCTCGGCTATGACGACTCGCTCGACGTGTTCGGCGTCCACTGCATCGGCGGCATCGTCGGCGCTCTCGGCACCGGCATTCTGGTCAACCCGGCCCTCGGCGGCACCGGCGTCATGGACTACGTCACCGGCAAGGTGGGCGACTACGACATGGCCGCTCAGATGATCTCGCAGAGCTGGGGCGTGGGCACCACGCTGCTGTTCTCGGGCATCGGTTCAGCGATCATCTACAAGGTCGTCGACGTGATCGTCGGTCTGCGCGTTCCGGTCGAGCAGGAGCGCGAAGGTCTGGATCTCACCGACCACACCGAGCGCGCCTACAACATGTAAGCGAGCTCAGGAACAACGGTTGGGGCACAAACCCGGCAATGCCCCGTCCGTCGGAGGGCCCCAGCGCAAGCTGGGGCCCTTACTTTTTGTGCCGCTGCGTCCTGAAAAGGAGGCCGGTTTCCGGGGTAAGATCAGTGCCCGGAAAGGGCGGCAAACTAAGCCCGCGCCGCGATGGTTAATCGCGTCTTAACCTCGCCGCACCTATGGTGACGTGATCAAGTCCTGCGTGGCCCCCTGACCGACCCGCGGGATCGACGGACCTTACTAGTGCTGGCGTTTTTCGAATGGCCATGACCGCTTCTTCCCGCTCGGCTTCCGCCGCCGGCGCCCAAGACGGCGAGCGCTCGCCGTTTGCCCGGCTGACCGAGCTGCTGAGCCCTTACACGCCGGGCAAGCCATTGATAAATATGTCAATTGGGGAGCCGCAGCATCCGGTGCCCGGCTTTGTCGGACCGGTGCTGGCCAGCCATATCAACGACTTCGGCCGCTACCCGATTGCCAAGGGCATCGAGCCGTTCCGCAAGACCGCCGCCGCCTGGGTTTCCCGGCGATTCGCCCTGGCCAAGGCCATCGATCCCGAAACCGAAATTCTGGTGCTCAACGGCAGCCGCGAGGGGCTGTTTTTCGCAGCGATCGCCGCCGCGCGCTATGTCAGCCCCCGCAAGGGCACGCCCGCGATCCTGATGCCCAATCCGTTCTATCCCGCCTATGCGGCCGGTGCGCGGGCCGCCGGATGCGAAGCGGTGTTTCTGGCGACCACGCGCGAGAACGGCTTTCTGCCCAATCTCGATTCCCTGAGCGCCGAAACCCTCGACCGCACCGTCGCCTTCTACCTGGCATCGCCTGCGAACCCGCAGGGCTCGGTGCCATCGCGCGCCTACTTCGACCGCGTAAAGCAGCTCGCCGACCGTCACGGCTTCATCGTGCTCAGCGACGAATGCTATTCCGAAATCTACACCGGCGAAGCGCCGGGCAGCATGCTCGCCTCCGCCGGAAACGACTTCGCCAACGTGGTTGCGTTCCAGTCGCTGTCCAAGCGATCGAACCTGCCGGGCCTGCGCGTCGGCTTCGTTGCCGGCGACAGGAATTTTCTCGCGCGCTTTCATGAACTGCGCAATGTCGCGGCGCCTCAGGTGCCGGTCCCGCTGCAGCATGTCGCCGTCGCCGCCTATGGCGACGAGACTCATGTCGATGCGAACCGCAGGCTCTACCGGATCAAGTTCGATCTCGCGGACCAGATTCTCGGCAACCGCTTCGGTTACCGGCGGCCCGCGGGCGGCTTCTGCATCTGGCTCGATGTCTCGGCCCACGGCGGCGACGAAGCGGCGACGGTGAAGCTTTTCAAGGAAGGCGGCGTGCGCGTCATTCCGGGAAGCTATCTGGCGAGGCCGCAGGCCGATGGCAGCAATCCAGGCAACGGATATATCCGCGTCGCCCTGGTGCAGCAGGACAGTGAAACAACGGCTGAGGCGTTGCACCGTATGGTCGACGTCCTGAACGAAGCTCGGGGCTCGTAAAACCATGCCAGCGATCGAACGCGTCATTCCCATCGTCGGCCAGATCTCCGATCCATTGCGCGAGATGCTGGCGCGGCGCCTGCGCGAACTCGCCGGTCTCGGCGTCATCGCGCTCTCGTGTGTTGTTGCCGCGGCTCTGATGACGTGGTCGGTGCAGGACCCCAGCCTCAGCCACGCGACCTCAGGTCCGATCCGCAATCTGATGGGCCGTCCGGGCGCGATCGGCGCCGACCTGCTGATGCAGATTCTCGGCCTTGGCGCGATCATGCTGATCCTGCCGGTGGCGATCTGGGGCTGGCGGCTGGTGACCCACCGTCATTTCGACCGCGAAGCCTTGCGGATCGCATGCTGGATTCTGTGCGCGGTGATCGCCGCGGGATTCGCAAGCTGCCTGCCGCGCAGCGGCGCATGGCCGTTGCCGACCGGACTTGGCGGCGTTGTCGGCGACGCGCTGGTCCGTTTCCCGGCGGTGGTGTTCGGTCCGCCCGGCCTGATCTACCGCATCGTGCTCGGCGTCCTTCTGTTTGCCGCGATGATCGGAAGTTTCGTCTTCGCATGCGGCGCGGGCGCGCAGGAGAAGATCGTCGAACGCACCCGGCCGCCGATGATCGAGGATGAAGAGGATTTCGAAGAGGACGATCGCCGTTCGATCTCGCTCGGCTGGATCGTTCATACCGCCATGAGCGCAAAAACACGCGTGGTTCGGGCGCTTTCTGCTTTCTTCGCGATGCTGGTCGGACGCACGGAATCGCGCCGCTCAGCATCGTTCGAGCGTATGGAGCCGAGCCTCGGCGGCGGACGGCGCGCTCCATCGCTGGTGCCGCAAGACGAATACGAAGAGAACGAGGAAGAAGAAGAGGAAGAAGAGGAAGAAGAGGAAGACGAGGAGCCCGCGCCGCGTGCCCGCAAGCGCGCAGAGCCGAAGTCGTCCGGCCGCAAGGGTGTCTTCGTTCTGCCGCCGGTTTCCGTTCTCGCCGCTCCGAAAGCATCGGACCGCCTCACGTTGAGCAAGGACGAACTGGAAGAAAACTCGCGCTCGCTCGAAGGCGTGCTGCAGGATTTCGGCGTGCGCGGCGAAATCGTAAAAGCCAGCCCGGGACCGGTCGTGACGCTTTACGAACTCGAGCCCGCACCCGGTATCAAGTCCTCGCGTGTGATCGGCCTTGCCGACGATATCGCGCGCTCCATGAGCGCGATCTCTGCGCGTGTCGCGGTCGTCTCCGGGCGCAACGCCATCGGCATCGAGCTGCCCAACGTCAAGCGGGAGACCGTTTATCTGCGGGAGCTACTCACGGCGAAGGAAGCAACCGGGAGCACCGCGAAGCTGCCGCTGTGCCTCGGCAAGACCATCGGCGGCGAGCCTGTGATCGTGGATCTGGCGCGCATGCCGCATCTCCTGATCGCCGGCACCACCGGTTCGGGCAAGTCCGTCGGCATCAACACCATGATCCTGTCGCTGCTCTATCGCCTGCGCCCGGACCAGTGCCGCCTGATCATGGTCGATCCGAAGATGCTCGAACTGTCGGTCTATGACGGCATTCCGCATCTGCTGACGCCGGTGGTGACCGATCCGAAGAAGGCTGTGGTCGCGCTGAAATGGGCGGTGCGCGAGATGGAGCAGCGCTACAAGAACATGGCGAAGCTCGGCGTGCGCAACATCGATGGCTACAACACGCGCGTCGCCGAGGCGAAGGCCAAGGGCGAGGAACTGACTCGCACCGTGCAGACCGGCTTTGACAAGGAAACCGGCAAGGCGATCTACGAGGAAGAGAAGCTCGAGCTCGAACCGCTGCCCTATATCGTCATCATTGTCGACGAAATGGCCGACCTGATGATGGTCGCGGGCAAGGACATCGAAGGCGCAGTGCAACGCCTTGCGCAGATGGCGCGCGCTGCGGGTCTCCATGTCATTCTCGCGACGCAACGCCCGTCCGTGGACGTCATCACCGGCACCATCAAGGCGAACTTTCCGACGCGTATTTCCTTCCAGGTCACCTCGAAGATCGACAGCCGCGTGCTGCTCGGCGAAATGGGCGCGGAACAACTGCTCGGCCAGGGCGACATGCTCTACATGGCAGGCGGCGGTCGCATCAGCCGCGTGCACGGCCCGTTCGTGTCGGACGAGGAAGTCGAGAAGATCGTCCGTCATCTCAAGTCGCAGGGTCAGCCTGAATACCTCGAGGCGGTCACCGCGGAAGAGGAAACCGACGAGGACGGCAACGCCGTATTCGACGGCACGAGCATGGGCGCCAACGGCGGCGAAGGCGACCTGTTCTCGCAGGCGGTTGCGATCGTCAAACGCGATCGCAAGGCCTCCACCAGCTACATCCAGCGCCGCCTGCAGATCGGCTACAACCGCGCCGCCACCCTGATGGAGCGGATGGAGCTGGAAGGCATCGTCGGGCAGGCCAATCACGCCGGAAAACGCGAGATTCTGGTGGCCGAGGAAGACGAACGATTTGGCTAAATCCCCGCTATTCGCAGCCGCGAAATCGCCATAGCTTCGGGATAGCCCCGGCGGACAGATCACAAGGCATCCACAGGACGGACCGTTGAGAAAATTCCATCGCAATCAGCCGTTCTGCGGGCCCCGGCGCTCCACACATCCTGTTTCGGTCGCGAAAGTGCCCATGAAAGTGCCCATGGCAGCGTTGGCGGCAACGATCGCGGCATGCCTCATGATGCCATCGGCACTGGCCCAGGCTGTTCCTGTTCCAAAGCCCGCACCGAAAGCCCGCATCGGCGATACCCCCCCACCGCAGGTGCAGGCACCCGCCACGTCGGCACCACCGACGCCGATCATTCCGGATCTGCGCAGCCTGTTCGGCGGCGGGACGCCGAGCCAGAATTTCGACGCCAATCAAAAGGCGCTGGCCGGCAAGGTCAGCACTTACCTCTCGTCGTTGCAGAACGTCTCAGGCAATTTCGTGCAGGTCGGTCCCGACGGCAAACGCACGACCGGCGATTTCTATATCCAGAAGCCCGGCAAGATCCGTTTCGAGTATGACGATCCCTCGCCGATCGCGCTGGTGGCCGACGGCACATCGGTGGTCGTGCTGGATCGCAGGCTCGCGACCCAAGACGTCTATCCGTTGTCGCAGACGCCATTGCGCTACCTGTTGTCCGACCGCATCGATCTGCTGCGCGACACCAATGTCGTGGGCATCTCCTCGGACAACATGTTCATCAGCGTCACCATCGAGGAAAAGCAGGCGCTGGTCGGGACCAGCCGGCTGATGCTGATGATCGGGGCCAAGGACAATCAGCTCAAGCAATGGACCGTCACCGATCCGCAGGGATACGACACCACCGTCGCGGTCTACAATCTCGACACCACCAAGAAGCTCGATCCCTCGATGTTCAAGATCGACTTCACCAACTATCAGAACTCGAACAACTAGGTCGTTGCCGTCACCCTGAGGTGCGAGCCTCGAAGGGCGACGGAAAGAGCGCGCACCTCAGGATGACGTTTCCTCGTCGCGCGTCCTGTGCTTTACGTTTCCCATGCGCTTCACCCTGACAACCTGGAACATCAATTCGGTGCGGCTGCGCATCGATCTGGTCGCGAAATTCATCAAGGCGGTGCGGCCCGATGTGCTGTGTCTCCAGGAAACCAAATGCATCGATGACGCATTCCCGCTGAAGCGTTTCAAGCGGCTCGGCTATGAGCACGTCGCGCTCAACGGCCAGAAGGGTTATCACGGCGTCGCCATCGTCTCGAAAATTCCGTTCGAATCGAGCGACGTGCGCACGTTCTGCGGCAAGGTCGATTCGCGGCACATCTCGGTGGCGTTCGGCTCGAAGGCGCAGATCGCCGACCCGCTGATCGTGCATAATTTTTATGTTCCTGCCGGCGGCGATATTCCCGATCCCGCGCTCAATCCGAAGTTCGAGCACAAGCTCTCGTTCCTCGACGAGATGCGCGACTGCGAGCCGCTGCATCCGAAGCCCGCCGACCGGCATATTCTCGTCGGCGATCTCAACGTCGCGCCGCACGAGCATGACGTCTGGTCCCACAAACAGCTTTTGAAGATCGTGTCGCATACGCCGATCGAATGCGAGAAGCTGCTCGGCATACAGGCGCAGGGCAACTGGATTGACGTCGCGCGGCAGCGAATTCCGCTATCCGAGAAAGTCTATTCCTGGTGGAGCTACCGCTCCGCGGACTGGAGCGCGGCGAACAAGGGCCGCCGCCTCGACCACATCTGGGTTTCACAGGCGCTCGGCGACAGCGTTCGTGATTTCAAAATCACCAGGGACGCGCGCGGCTGGGAGCGCCCGTCAGACCATGTGCCGGTCACGGCGGTGCTTGATGTGTGATTTGGGATAGGACGCGATAAAACTATCGCAGCGTCTCGGTCACCCGGACCATTGCCCCCGCCGCCGCGTTGGTGCGCGCGGCGAAATCATCGCGCAGACGTCGTGCCGCTTCGGGATGACTTTCGAGCACACGCTGGAACAGGCTGCGCGAAATGCGCAGCACCGACGACGGTTCGAGAGCCGTCGCCGTCGCCGGCCGCGCCATCGGAACCACCAGCGCGAGCTCGCCGATCAGAACGTTCTGGCCCGCAATGGCTTCATGACCATCGTCCGAAGCCACGCGAAACGCGCCGTGCCGAACAATGAAACCGGAATCCGCAGGATCGCCCTGTTCGAACAGCCGCTCGCCGAATCCGTAATCGCGCTGCTCGGCGCCGATCGCAAGCACCTGCAACGCCGCCGCGCCCAACAAATTCAGTGTCGGGACGCGCGAAAACAGGGCGATGTCGTCTTCAATAGCCATAGGGCGCCGAGATGGATCGGCGATTGATTCGCCTCATGGCACCAGCTTATAGCCGCCAGACTCAGTCACAAGAATTTCGGGATTCGCGGCGTCCTTCTCCACCTTCTGGCGCAGGCGATAGATATGCGTTTCCAGCGTGTGGGTGGTCACCCCGGAATTATAACCCCAGACTTCCTGGAGCAGGGTCTCGCGCGACACCGGCATCTGCCCGGCGCGGTAAAGGAAACGGAGGATCGCGGTTTCCTTCTCGGTGAGCCGGACCTTCTTGGCATTGGCGCCGGTCAGCATCTTCGAGCCCGGGCGGAAGCTGTACGGACCCACCGAAAACACCGCGTCTTCACTGGCTTCATGCTGGCGCAGCTGCGCACGGATGCGGGCCAGCAGCACGGCGAATCGAAAAGGCTTCGCGACATAGTCGTTCGCGCCCGATTCGAGCCCGAGAACCGTGTCCGAATCGGTGTCGTGGCCGGTCAGCATGATGATCGGCGACTTGAAGCCGCCCTTGCGCAGGCTGCGGACCACCTCGCGGCCATCGGTGTCGGGCAGGCCGACATCCATCAGCACAAGGTCGGGAGAGTTGCTTTTCGCCGCCAGCGCGCCCTTTGCGCCGGTATCGACGGCGGATGCCTCGAACTCCTCGTGAAGCGACAACTGCTCCACCAGGGCATCGCGCAGATCGGTGTCGTCGTCCACGATCAGGATCTTGCGGGCGTTGGCCATTGCATCCAGTCCTTTAAAATTCGGCTTGTATATAGAGGGTCCGGAGAGCGATCTCGAAGAACCTCGGCGAAATAGAGCATTTGCAGGCGAAAGCGCAAGCCGGAGTTGTACGCAGTCACGGGAACCAATTATGGGAAATCTAGGCTTTCCAAGGGCTTATCGAACACCGTTGCGTGATCGGCCGCTTTCCGCTGTCCGGGTTCATGCTGCCGCCGGCCGGCCCAACCAGGGTTGGCTGGTGGCGGGCACCCATATCCTACCGGTCGCGCTTGGACGCGGCGGAATCAAGGCCAACAAGTTCGAAGGCGATGGCGGAACACCCCGCGGCATATTCCGGCCGGTGCGGCTGTGGTGGCGCGCCGACAGGCACCCCCGGCCGCGAACCTATCTTCCGGTCCGGGCGATCGGCCCTGCGGACGCCTGGTCGGAAAATCCCGCCGACCGGCATTACAATCGCGCGGTCAAACGCGCGCCCGGCGAGGACGGCGACCGGCTGGCGCGGGAGGATCATCTCTATGATTTCATCATCGAGATCGACCACAACACCCGGCCGCGCATCGCGAGGCGGGGCAGCGCGGTTTTCCTGCATCTCGCCCGCGAAAAATTCTCGCCAACCGCCGGCTGCGTCGGGCTGACGCGCAGTGGGATGCTGCGCTTGCTGGAACGGATCGGACCGCAGACGAAGATCGTGATCGGTGACATTGCAAGCTACTCGTCATTGCGAGCGAAGCGAAGCAATCCACTGTAGCAAAAAGCTGGATTGCTTCGTCGCTGGCGCTCCTCGCAATGACGATGGAGTTCTTCGTGCAGAAACTACCGCTTTCCGAAGATCGCGGAGCCGACACGCACATGGGTTGCGCCGAGCTGAATCGCGGTGGCGAAATCCGCGCTCATCCCCATCGATAACAATTTCAGTCCGTTGCGCGCTGCGATCTTGGCGTTCAGCGCGAAATGCGCCGCAGGCGGATCCTCGACCGGAGGGATGCACATCAGTCCGGAAATTTGCAGACCGTAGACGTCGCGGCATCTCGCAATGAATGCATCGGCATCCGCCGGGGCGATCCCCGCTTTCTGCGGCTCCTCGCCGGTGTTGAGCTGAACGAACAGTTGCGGATGACGGCCTTGCTTAACGATTTCCTTCGACAGTGCCTCACAGAGACTGGCGCGGTCCACCGAATGAATGGCGTCAAACAGCGCGACGGCCTCCTTGGCCTTGTTCGATTGCAGCGGCCCGATCAGGTGAAGCGCAAGACCGGAATGTTCGGCCATTAGCGGCGGCCACTTGGCTTTCGCTTCCTGCACGCGGTTCTCACCGAACACACGCTGACCGGCGCGGATCACCGGCGCGATGGCGTCGCCATCGAATGTCTTCGACACTGCAACCAGCGTCACCGAGGAGCGATCACGGCGCGCGTCCTTGCATGCGCGCGAAATCTCGCGCTCCACCCCGGCGAGACCGCTTGGTGAATCAGATGTTACCGGCGGCATATTATCCACAGCCATCGATGTAAACTTGCCTTCAAATTAAGGATCATTCGAATTTTAGCGAATTCAAAAAAGGGTCCTTGAACCCTTTTTTGTAGTGTTGGCGTGGGGCAAGGGAATACTGATGTCAATCGCCAGCTTCGGCCGCAACACGTCAAAACTCAAGGCGCTATTCGGGATTCGTGCCCGTCTTGTGCTTTTGGCGTTGATTCTGGTCGTGCCTTTGATGCTCGACCGCGTCCGCCTGCTGGAAGACTCGCGCTCCAGGCAGATGATGCAGGCCGCAAACGAACTCTCCGAGCTCGCAAAACATACCGCCGATGCGCAGCGCGAAATCATATCGACGGTGCAGGCCGTTGTGAAATCCTCCGCCTACATCTATGCCGCCGGTTCCCAGCAGGGCCGCGGTTGCGCGGTGATGCGCGCCAGCATGCGGGTCGATCTGCCGTGGATCAGAAACCTTTCGATCATCGGCCCGGAAGGCAAGATCGACTGCTCGACAAAGCAAAGCATCGTCGGCTTTGATCTCAGTGACCGCGATTATGTCCTCAAGGCGCGTGAGCTTCACGATTTCGTTCTCAGCGACTTCATCCCGAGCCGCATTACCAGCCTGCCGACGATGATTGCGGCGTATCCGGTTTCGGCGGTGGACGGCCGGCAGGAATCGGTGGTCATCGCTGCGATCGATCTGAAATGGATGTCGCAGCTGCTGGTGAATCGCGGCGGACGTTCGGGCGTATCGGTCGTCCTTGTCGACGGCGCGGGAACGATCCTGGCGTCCCCACCCGAAAGCATGAATCTGATCGGGCAGAAGCTTAAGGACACCTCGCTGCTGGAAGCGGTCACGCTGCGTGAAATCAATCTCGATCGCGAATATGGATCGATCTCCTTCGAATCGGCCGATGGCGAGAAGAAGGCCGTATCGTTCGCGCGGGTTACCGGCACAAAGGCCCGCATGATTGTCAGCGTCAATCAGTCCCTGATGCTGAGCGACATCAACCGTGACATCCGGACTGCATACATCCAGCTTGCAATCGTGGTTCTCGCGACGCTGCTCGGTGCCTGGTTCGCCGGCGAGCGCCTCATCATCCGGCCGCTCCGCGCGATGACAGAAACCGCCAATCGTTTTGGCCGCGGCGAATTTTCGGCGAGGGCATCGAATGCCTCGCTGCCAAGAGAGTTCATTCCGCTCGCCAGGGCGTTCGATACCATGGCGTCACAACTCTCCGAGCGTGAGCGCGAAATGGCCGCCGCCAACGACCGGCTCACCGTCATCGCATCGCTCGATCTGGTGTCCGGGCTGGCCAACCGCCGGGGCTTCCAGAGCCGGCTCGAATTCGAGTGGATGAAGGCACTGCAATCCGACACCCGGCTTTCGCTGCTGATGATCGACGTCGATCATTTCAAGCTTTTCAACGACACCTACGGCCATCCCGAAGGCGACGCCTGCCTCAGCCGCGTCGGCGAGGCGCTGTCGACAATCGCGGATGCCTATGCCGGCTTCGCAGCCCGTTATGGCGGCGAGGAATTCTGTTTGTTGCTGCCGAACAGCAGTGCGGCCCGCTCGCTGCAGGTGGCCGAAAAAGTTCGCACAACAATCGAAGAACTGACGATTCCGCACGTCACCAGCGATTTCAAGCACGTCACCGTCAGCGTGGGCATCGCGACGGTCACGCCGGGCAGCGCCCAGCCGCAAGACGATCTGATCGAGGCCGCGGACGCGGCGCTGTATGCGGCCAAACGCCGGGGGCGGAACACGGTGGTCGAACACGGCCTGATCCTGCCTGCCGATCGGCCGGTTTCCCTAGCCGGCTAAGGGCCGCGCAGGCCATATTTGCGCCTAAAGCGTTGACCCCTCGCGGTCTTTTGTGGCTAGTCTGCCGCCTCCTGAATCCCCCTTTGGCAGACGACCCATCCGATGAGCACCGAACGCTATAACGCCCGCGAATCCGAGCCACGCTGGCAAAAGCTCTGGGACGAGCGGGCGATTTTCGCCACGCGCAACGACGATCCCCGGCCGAAATATTACGTGCTCGAGATGTTCCCCTATCCGTCGGGGCGCATCCACATGGGTCACGTCCGCAATTACACCATGGGCGACGTGGTCGCGCGCTACATGCGCGCCAAGGGCCACAATGTGCTGCATCCGATGGGCTGGGACGCCTTCGGCCTGCCGGCCGAAAATGCCGCGATCGAGCGCAAGGTGGCGCCGAAGGCATGGACCTACGAGAACATCGCCGCGATGAAGAAGCAGCTTCAGACCATGGGGCTGTCTCTCGACTGGTCGCGCGAATTCGCGACCTGCGATCCGAGCTACTACAAACATCAGCAGAAGATGTTTCTGGATTTCATGAAGGCTGGGCTCGCCGAGCGCGAAAAGCGCAAGATCAACTGGGACCCGGTCGACATGACCGTGCTCGCCAACGAGCAGGTGATCGACGGCCGCGGCTGGCGCTCCGGCGCCGTCGTCGAACAGCGCGAAATGAATCAGTGGGTCTTCAAGATTACGAAGTACTCGCAGGATCTGCTTGACGCGCTCGACACGCTCGATCGCTGGCCCGACAAGGTGCGGCTGATGCAGCGCAACTGGATCGGCCGCTCCGAAGGCCTGCTGATCCGTTTCGCCCTCGACCCGGCGACTGCCCCCGGCGGCGAGAACGAACTCAAGGTTTTCACGACGCGTCCCGATACGCTGTTCGGCGCCAAGTTCATGGCGATTGCGCCGGATCATCCGCTCGCGCAGGCAGCGGCGGCGAAAAACCCGAAGCTCGCCGAATTCATTGCCGAGACCAAACGTCAGGGTACCGCGCAGGAAATCATCGACACCGCCGAGAAACAGGGCTTCGACACCGGCATCAAGGCCGTGCATCCGTTCGATCCGGACTGGAAGCTGCCGGTCTATGTCGCCAACTTCGTGCTGATGGAATACGGCACCGGGGCGATCTTCGGCTGCCCCGCGCACGATCAGCGCGATCTCGATTTCGTCAACAAATACGGTCTCGGAAATACGCCGGTGGTTTGTCCGCCGGACGTCGATCCGAAATCGTTCGTCATTACCGACACCGCCTATGACGGCGAAGGCCGCATGATCAACTCGCGTTTCCTTGATGGCATGACCATCGCGGAGGCGAAGGAAGATGTTGCCAGGCGCCTCGAGAGCGCAACGCGCGGCAATACGCCGGTCGCCGAGCGGCAGGTGAACTTCCGCCTGCGCGACTGGGGTATCTCGCGCCAGCGCTACTGGGGCTGTCCGATCCCGGTTATTCATTGTCCGACGTGCGATGTGGTGCCGGTGCCGGACAAGGATTTGCCGGTCGTGCTGCCGGAGGATGTGACCTTCGACAAGCCGGGCAATGCCCTCGATCATCATCCGACCTGGAAGCACGTCACCTGCCCGCAATGCGGCGGCAAGGCGACACGCGAAACCGACACGATGGACACGTTCGTCGATTCGTCGTGGTACTTCGCGCGCTTCACCGACCCGTGGAACGAGAACGCGCCGACGACACGCAATGTCGTCGATCGCATGATGCCGGTCGACCAGTATATCGGCGGCGTCGAGCATGCGATCCTGCATCTGCTGTACAGCCGCTTCTTCGTCCGCGCGATGAAGGCAACAGGGCACATCGGCATGGACGAGCCGTTCGCCGGCATGTTCACGCAAGGCATGGTGGTGCACGAAACCTACAAGAAGCAGGACGGCACCTTTGCCTCGCCGGCCGAGATCAGCATCGAGACCGTCGGCGACAAGCGCAGTGCGACACTGCTGACGACGAAAGAGCCGATCGAGATCGGCCCGATCGAAAAGATGTCGAAGTCGAAGCGCAACACTGTCGACCCCGACGACATCATCGGCACCTACGGCGCCGACACCGCCCGCTGGTTCATGCTGTCCGACTCGCCGCCCGACCGCGACGTGATCTGGAGCGAGGAAGGCGTGCAGGGCGCCGGCCGTTTCGTCCAGCGCATCTGGCGGCTGGTAAATACCGCCGCTCCGCTTCTGCCGAAGCCGGGGACGGCCATCCCGGAAAACAACGACGGCGCGATGGCGCTCCGGCGCATCGCGCACCGCACCCTTGCGGATGTCTCCACCGCGATCGAACGGCTGCGGTTCAACACCGCGATCGCAAAGCTCTATACCTTCGTCGGCGCGCTGGGCGACGTCGTCGACGGGCCGGCGAAATCCCTGCAGACCGACCCCGCCGTCGCAGCGGCGGCGCGGGAGGCATTCGACATCCTGGTCCGGCTGATCTCCCCGATGATGCCGCATCTGGCCGAGCAATGCTGGCAGGCGCTGGGGCATCAGGAACTGGTTTCGGAGGCAAATTGGCCTGAAACCGAAGCCAAATTGCTGGTCGATGACACAATTACGCTCCCGGTGCAGGTTAATGGCAAGAAACGCGCGGATGTCACGGTCGCCCGAAATGCTTCAAATGGGGAAATTGAGGCTGCCGTTTTGGTACTCGATGCAGTAAAATCGGCACTGGACGGGAAATCTCCCCGAAAAGTCATTATCGTTCCGCAGAGGATCGTGAATGTCGTGGTTTGATAAGCGCATCGCTGTCCGGCTCATCGCCGTGGCTGCCCTTGCGGCCCTGACGGCCGGGTGCTTCCAGCCGATGTACGGCGAGCGGAGCGCGACCGGCGGATCGGCCCTGCGCGAGAAGCTGCAAGGCGTCGAGGTTCCCCCGCTCAACCTGCCGAACGGTTCACGCGAGGCGCGGCTTGGTGTCGAGATCCGCAACAATCTGATGTTCAACATGTACGGCAGTGCCGTCGGCGGACCGCCAACCCACCGTCTGGTGATGCGGCTCACCACATCCCGCCTGTCGATCATCGTCGATCCCACCACCGCCCGGCCCGACATCGAAAACTACGGCATCGATGCGACCTATGAGCTGAAGGACAACGCCACCGACAAGACGGTCTTGACCGGTACGACCTTCTCGCGCGTGTCCTATGACATTCCGGGACAGGCACAACGCTTCGCCCGCTCGCGCGGACTGCGTGACGCCGAAGACCGCGCTGCCAAGGTCATCGCCGACAATATCAGCCAGCGTCTCGCATCGTTCTTCATCGCCGGCACCTGATCGACACTCAGCCCTGAGATAATTGTGGTCGCGCTTCGCGGGAAAGAAATCGACGCGTTTCTGGCCCGGCCCGATCCATCGCGGCCGATCATCCTGCTCTATGGTCCCGACGCTGGCCTCGTGCGCGAGCGCGCCGACGCCTTGATGGCATCGGCCGTGGACGATCCGAACGATCCTTTTTCCCTGGTCAGGATGGACGGCGACGAACTCGCCGCCGAGCCGTCACGGCTGGTTGACGAAGCCATGACTGTGCCGCTGTTCGGCGGCCGCCGCGCGATCCGGATTCGCGCCGGCTCGCGCAGCTTCGCAAGCGGCATCGATACGCTGGCCGAGATGCAGCCGAAGGATTGCCGCATCGTCATCGAGGCCGGCGAACTGCGCCCGGATGCGCCGCTGAGGAAAGCCTGCGAGAAAGCCAAGACCGCCGTGGCCATCGCCTGCTACGCCGACACCGAGCGCGATCTTGCGAAGCTGATCGACGACGAACTGCGGCTGTCGAATCTGAAGATTGCGCCGGACGCGCGCGCAGCGCTGACGTCGCTGCTCGGCGGCGACCGGCAGGCGTCACGCAACGAGATTCGGAAAGTCGCGCTTTACGCCCATGGTCAGCGCGAGGTCACACTCGATGACGTGGTCGCCATCGTGACCGACGCATCTGGCCTGGCGCTCGATCCGATCGTCGACAATGCCTTTGCGGGACGTGCCGCCGATGTCGAAACGGCCTTCGCCAAAGCGATGGCCGCAGGCACCTATCCGGGCTTGATTATCATGTCGGCGCAGCGCCACGCAGCGCTGCTGCACAAGGCGCGTCTGTCGATCGAAGAGGGCCGCAGCGAACTTGAAGCACTCGACAGCGGATTTCCGCGGCTGCACTTTTCGCGCAAGACGCTGGTCGAAACGGCGCTGCGCAACACCAGCTCCGAGCGTATGGCCCGGGTCATGGCGCAACTGGCCGACGCGGCGTTCGACATGCGCAAGCAGTCGTCGCTGGCGGAAGTCATTGCACAGCGTGCGCTGCTTGCAATTGCCGTGAATACGCGGCGGCGAGGGTAGCGTTACTCGGTTGTCATCACCGGGCCTGTCGGGTGATCCCGATTACCAAGGCACTCTGCTCAATTGGTCGAGATGGCCGGGACAAAGGGGCGTTCGCGCCCGTCTTCGACGGGCTATGCCCGGCCATGACATCTTTTGCCGAAGCAGTTACTTGCCTGCTTCCAGCCGCCGCAAAATCTCGTCGAGCTGATCGAGATCGGTGTACTTGATCTGCACCGTGCCGCCCGGATTGCGGTGATCGACGCTGACCTTCAGGCCGAGCACATCGCTGACCCGCTTTTCGAGCGCGATGGTGTCGGGATCTTTGACCTTGGCAGAACCGCCACCGCGCGCCTTCTGGGCGCCGCGCTCCGGCACGCCTTCTTCATGCGCCAGCGCTTCGGTCTGACGCACGTTCAGACCTTCCTCGACAATTCGCTTTGCCGCGGCTGCGGCATCCGGCACGCCGATCAGCGCGCGCGCGTGACCGGCCGACAGTTTGCCTTCGGCGATGTAGGCCTGAACCTGATCGGGCAGCTTGGTCAGGCGCATCATGTTCGCGACATGGCTGCGGCTCTTGCCGACGATCTTGGCGATGTCTTCCTGGCTGCGTTTGAACTCCGCGGCGAGCGCGTGATAGCCCTGCGCTTCTTCCATCGCGTTCAGGTCGGAGCGCTGCACATTCTCGATGATCGCGATTTCGAGCGCGTCGCTGTCGTTCACTTCGACAGTGACGATCGGCACATCGTGCAAACCGGCGCGCTGCGACGCGCGCCAGCGCCGCTCGCCGGCGATGATCTCGAAACGATCCTGCGCGCCCTTCACCGGCCGCACCACGATCGGTTGAATTACGCCATGCTGCTTGATCGACGCCGACAGTTCATTGAGTTCTTCGTCGGAAAAAGTCCGGCGCGGATTGCGCGGGTTGGCTTTCAGAAATTCGATCGGAACGCGTCGCGGCGTGCGGGCGGGACGGTCGACATGCGCCGCCTCGCCGCCAACATCTCCGATCAGACTTGCAAGACCGCGACCCAGTCGCGAACGCTCCTCGGCCATTGCCGCTTCCCTCGCACTCAACTCACGCACTCCTGCTTCACAAACTTTTCGGTGCGGCGATCTTCATCGCCGCCAGCATTCACGTCGCAGGATCAATGCGTGCGCAACTCGCGCTCGCGCTGAATGACTTCAGTTGCGAGTTTCAGATACGCTTCGCTGCCGACGCACTTGAGATCGTAGACCAGAACCGGCTTGCCGTAGGACGGCGCTTCGGAAATGCGCACGTTGCGCGGGATCATGGTGTCGTAAACTTTCTTGCCCATGAACTGGCGCACATCGGCGACGACCTGGTTCGACAGGTTGTTGCGCGAGTCGAACATCGTCAGCACGATGCCGTGAATCGACAGCGTCGGGTTGAGCGTCGAGCGCACCTGCTCCACCGTCTGCAGCAACTGCGACAGACCTTCGAGCGCGAAGAACTCACACTGCAGCGGAACGAGAATGGCATGCGACGCCGCCATGGCGTTGACGGTGATGAGGTTGAGCGACGGCGGGCAATCGACCAGCACGTAGGTGTAGTCGGTGTCCGGCGCGACATTGACGTTGAGATCGGCGATGGCGTCGCGCAGACGAAACGCGCGGTCGCGCGTGGTGCCGAGTTCGAGTTCAAGACCCGAGAGATCCATGGTCGAAGCCGCGATGTGCAGGCGAGGCACCGCGGTCGGGATGATCGCCTCGCGCAGCTTGGCCTCGCCGACCAACACGTCATAGGTCGAGCAGCTGCGGTTGCGGCGATCGATGCCCAGACCGGTCGACGCGTTGCCCTGCGGATCGAGATCGACGATCAGCACCCGCTCGCCGATGGCAGCCAGCGCAGTCCCGAGATTGATCGCGGTCGTGGTCTTGCCGACGCCGCCCTTCTGATTGGCCAGCGCCAGGATCCGGGGATGACCCCGCTCGCCCGTCGCCGCGCCGTTTTCGTCCTCAAAAATTCCGCCGATGCCAACCATGTGCCTGGCCGCCTTGTACCTGTTACTGCCGGACGATTATCGCCGCTCGATCCTGTTGAGCTCGACGATCCAGCCGTGTCCGCCTGTGCGGCTGGGATGCAAAATGGGCTCGATATTCCAGTATTTAGTAGCTTCCGTCAATTCAGACTCTATATCTTGTCCCTTTAGAAAGAGTGCTTTCGCGCCCCGGCTCACCAAAGGTTCTGCATAGCCCAGCAATATATGTAGTGGAGCGACCGCGCGCGCTGTGACGCAATCTATCGGCGCCTTTGAGCTATCCACATAATCCCCGATGTCGGCGAGGATAACCGAGCCAGCGCCGCCGGTGACCCGCAGCGCTTCGCGCAGGAACGCCGCCTTCTTGGCGATTCGTTCGACAAGCTGGACGGACGCACCTTCATGCTCCGCCATCGCGCAGGCCAGAACCACCCCGGGAAAACCACCGCCACTGCCGAAGTCCAGCCAACGTCTTGCCGACGGCGCGAGATCCAGAAGCTGGAGCGAGTCGGCAATGTGCCTGGTCCAAAGCTGCGGAAGCGTGGAGGGCGCGACGAGATTGGTCTTGGCCTGCCACGCCACCAGCAAATCGACATAGCGATCGAGCCGTGCCTCTGTTTCACGTGAAACAGGCGTGAGCGCCAATGCCGCCGCCTTGTCCGAAGCCGGGATGGAAATGGGGGCCGGTTTGGCCATGGGATGCCTCAGGCCGACGCGACGGCCGACCGGCGTCCCTCACGGCGGAGATAGGCCGCGAGAATTGCCAGCGCTGCCGGAGTCATGGCCTCGATCCGGCCCGCCTGCCCGATGGTCCGGGGCCGAACCTTCTCCAACTTCTGCCGGGCCTCATTTGAAAGGCCCGGAACGGCGCCGTAATCGACATCGGTCAGCACCAGACCTTCGTCGCGGCGGAAGGCCTGCACGTCGGCGGCCTGGCGCGCCAGATAAACGTCGTACTTGGCATCGATCTCCAGATGGACGGCGATCTTCGGGTCGATCCCGTTAAGCTGCGGCCAGATCGATACCACGCTGGCCCACTCGACCTCCGGATAGGCCAGCAGCTCGAATGCTGTCCGGCGCTGGCCATCGTGGTTCAGCATCAGACCGTGCTTTGCGGCCTCGTTCGGTGTTACGGAGAGGGATTTCGCCAGTGATTTCGCGGTGTTAAGTTCGGCCATCTTGGCAGCGTGACGCCCTGCCCGTTCGCTGCCGACGCATCCCAGGGCAATGCCCCGTTCGGTCAGGCGCTGATCGGCATTGTCGGCCCGGAGGGTCAGACGGTATTCGGCCCGGGAGGTAAACATCCGGTACGGTTCGGTGATCCCGCGCGAGGTCAGGTCGTCGATCATCACGCCGAGATAACCGTCGGCGCGGTCGAACACGACCGGTTCAGCGCCACTGGCCAGCAACGCGGCATTCAATCCGGCCACGAGACCCTGCGCACCGGCTTCTTCATAGCCGGTGGTGCCGTTGATCTGTCCGGCCAGGAAAAGGCCCGGCACGCGCTTGGTCTGGAGGGTCGGATCCAGTTCGCGCGGATCGACATGGTCGTATTCGATGGCATAGCCCGGCCGGACCATTTTCACCTGCTCGAGGCCCGGAATGGTCGCCAGAATTGCCTGCTGGACCTCTTCCGGCAGCGAGGTCGAGATGCCGTTGGGATAAACCGTGGTGTCGTCCAGCCCTTCCGGCTCCAGGAAGATCTGATGTCCGTCGCGGTCGCCAAACCGGACGATCTTGTCCTCGATGGAGGGGCAGTAGCGGGGCCCGGAGCTCTTGATCTGGCCGGAATACATCGGCGAGCGATGGACATTGGCCCGGATGATCTCATGGGTCGCGTTGGTGGTCCGGGTGATTCCGCATTCGATCTGCGGGGTCATGATCCGGTCGGTCAGCACCGAAAACGGCTCGATCGGATCGTCTCCGGGCTGCATTTCCACCGCCGACCAGTTGATCGTCGATCCGTCGAGCCGCGGCGGCGTCCCGGTCTTGAGACGGCCCAGGATAAATCCGGCTCGCTCAAAGGATTTGGATAGACCCATCGCCGGCGCTTCCCCAACCCGGCCTGCGGGCCAGTTCTTCTCACCGAGATGAATCAGCCCTCGCAGGAAGGTCCCGGTGGTCACGACCACAGCGCCAACGGCAAATTCCCGCCCATCGCCAAGACGAATCCCGCAGATTCGGCCATCGGACAGCAAAAGCTCGTCGGCTTCGCCCTCAATCACGGTCAGGTTGGGCGTGCCCCGGATTTCCGCCTGCATCGCCGCCGCATAAAGCTTACGGTCGATCTGGGCACGGGGACCACGCACAGCCGGTCCCTTCCGGCGATTCAGGACCCGGAACTGGATGCCACCCTGATCGGCCATCCGGCCCATCAGGCCATCCAAAGCATCGATTTCCCGGACCAGATGGCCCTTTCCCAGGCCTCCGATGGCAGGATTGCAGGACATCGCGCCGATGGTTGCAAACTGATGGGTCACAAGCGCCGTTTTGGCACCCGCGCGCGCGGACGCCGCCGCGGCTTCACAGCCGGCGTGGCCTCCTCCGATCACAATGACGTCGAATGTCTGCATGGTCAGACTTCTATCGCGTTGGTGCGAAAGCTGAAAGACGGAAATCGATCTGACGTGTTTCACGTGAAACAATGAAAGGTTCCGCCGCCTGTTTCACGTGAAACAGGTCCAGTGGCCGACCAGAACCTCAGTCGGCCAGTGGCCTACTTGCCAATACAGAACTCGCGGAAGATCACATCGAGGATGTCCTCGACATCCACCCGTCCGGTCAAACGGCCCAATGAATGAATCGCGATTCGTAGCTCCTCCGCGAGAAGCTCCTCTCCCTTTCCGGCCGAGCGCCCTGCCCGGTCCAGTGCCGCCACGGTCTCGCGCAGCAATGTCCGGTGCCGGGCGCGGCTGACCAGCGCCATTTCGCCCGCCCCGAAGTAATCCTGGGCATAGGCCACCAGCGCCGCGATCAACTCCGGGACGCCGTCGCCCTGCGCGGCGGAAATGTCGAACTGCGCCCCAGCCCCGCCCTCGCCCTTCGCCGCAACCAGATCGACCTTGTTGCGGACGATCCAGACCGGCGCGTGGTCGCCTTCGTTCTGCGGCGACGGCGCGGCCTTGTCGTTGGCATCGACAAGCCACAGCACCAGGTCGGATGTGCGGGCGCGATCGCGCGCGCGGCGCACGCCCTCCTGCTCAACCGGATCATGGGTGTCGCGCACACCTGCGGTGTCGATCAGCGTCACCGGATAGCCGTCGAGATCGAGATGGACTTCGATCACATCGCGCGTGGTGCCGGCATGCGGCGAAACAATCGCAGCTTCGCGCCGCGCAAGACGATTGAGCAGCGTCGACTTACCGGCGTTGGGCGGACCGGCGATCGCAACCGTGAGACCTTCGCGCAGGCGTTCACTTTGTGCCGATGAACAAAGGGTTTCTTCGATTTCAGATTTGAGCGCTGCGATCCTGCGCAGCGCCGGCGCGACAAGCTCTGCCGACACATCGCCCTCGTCCGAGAAATCGATCCCCGCTTCGATCAGCGCCGACGCTTCAATGATCTGCTGCCGCCAGGTCTCGGCGCGCACGCCAAGCAAACCCTTCAGATGCCGCAACGCCTGACGGCGCTGACGATCGGTGTCGGCGTGGATCAGATCGTCGAGACCTTCGGCTTCGGTCAGATCAAGCTTGCCGTTCTCGAACGCGCGGCGCGTGAACTCGCCCGGCTCCGCGGGACGCAAGCCGTCGATAGATCCAAGCGCATCGAACATCGCAGCAATGACGGCGCGTCCACCATGGACATGAAATTCTGCGACGTCTTCCCCGGTCGCGCTGCCCGGACCTGGAAACCAGAGCACCACCGATTCGTCGATGGCGCTGCCGTCGAGGTCTCGCAAAGTCGCAAGATGCGCCACGCGGGGTGTCGGCAGTTTCCGGCACAGCCGCTCAACCGCTGCCCTCGCCTGCGGGCCAGACACGCGGATGATGGCTATCGCCGACGGGGCACGGCCGGACGACAGGGCGAAGATGGTCTGGTCAGCGGAATGCATGCCTATTTGTCGGACACCCGTCCGGCAGGCAACGAAAAATCCCCGAAGGCCGTGACTCTATGATTGCTGCGACGCAATATGTTGCAGCGTCTACCGCAATAATTTTCCATATTGCGATGCACAATCAAAGTTCATCCGCGCGCTGCGATCATCATCTCCGAGAGCGACACGCGCTGCCTCCCGTCCCGGTCGAAATTCTCCGGCACCAGCCACCTCTCGTAAGCGCCTTTCAGTGCCGGCCACTCGCTGTCGAGAATCGAAAACCAGGCCGTGTCCCGGTTGCGGCCTTTGACCACCAGATGATTGCGGAAAATTCCCTCGAAGCGAAATCCGAGCCGCAGCGCGGCGCGGCGCGATGGCGCGTTGAGCGAATTGCACTTCCATTCGTAACGCCGGTAGCCGAGCTCATCGAACACATAGCGCATCAAAAGATACATCGCCTCGGTAGTGGCCGGCGTCCGTTTGAGTGTGTCGGCATAATGGATGCTGCCGATCTCAATGACGCCATTGGCGGGATCTGGCCGCATGAACGCGCAAACGCCACCGGCGCGTCCCGACGCGCGGTCGATGATGGCGCTGTAAATGTAATCCTTGCTGTTCGCAGCTTCGGTTAGCCAGGTCAGAATGCCGGCGTCATCCGCAAAGGGACCGATGAACAGATACACCCACGATGCTTCATCGGTGTCTCTGAATGCAGCGAGCAGATCGTCACCGTGACGCGCAACATCGAGCGGTTCGATACGGCAGGTGCGGCCATCGATCGTGACCGGTTGCGGCGACGCACGGCGCGTCCAGCCGGGCAGAGCAGCGCCGAGCGGAAGACTGGGATTTAACGACAAGACACAACCTCCCTTGCTGCCGCAGCTTGTGCCGATGCGAGCAGCGCAATCATCCTGACGTGGTAGGCCGAAAATGCAAATGCCCGGCACATCGATACGAAGACGTGCTTCGCACTGACGGGCCGGGCATCGCAAAACAAGCTGACCGCTGCTGGCGGTCAGAAGTTCTTAGGTGTTCATCGAGTCGAAGAACTCTGAGTTGTTCTTGGTGTTGCGGAGCTTGTCGAGCAGGAAGTCGATCGCGTCCATGGTGCCCATCGGATTAAGGATGCGGCGCAGGACGTACATCTTCTTGAGCAACTGCGGATCGGTGATGAGCTCTTCCTTGCGCGTACCGGAGCGCGAGATGTCGATCGCCGGGAAGGTGCGCTTATCCGAAACCTTGCGGTCGAGAATGAGTTCGGAGTTGCCGGTGCCCTTGAACTCTTCGAAAATCACTTCGTCCATGCGGCTGCCGGTATCGACCAGTGCCGTCGCGATGATGGTGAGCGATCCGCCTTCCTCGATGTTACGTGCGGCACCGAAGAAACGCTTCGGGCGCTGCAACGCATTGGCATCGACGCCGCCGGTCAGCACCTTGCCGGAGCTTGGCACAACGGTGTTGTAAGCGCGGCCGAGGCGCGTGATCGAGTCGAGCAGAATGACCACGTCGCGGCCGTGTTCGACCAGACGCTTGGCCTTTTCGATCACCATCTCGGCGACCTGAACGTGACGCACCGCCGGCTCGTCGAAGGTCGAGGACACAACTTCACCCTTCACCGAACGCTGCATGTCGGTGACTTCTTCCGGACGTTCGTCGATCAGAAGAACGATCAGATAGCATTCCGGATGATTGGCGGTGATCGAATGCGCGATGTTCTGCATCAGCACCGTCTTGCCGGTGCGGGGAGGCGCGACGATCAGCGCGCGCTGGCCCTTGCCGATCGGAGCGACGATGTCGATGACGCGGGCCGAAAGATCCTTGCGTGTCGGATCATCGAGTTCGAGACGGAAACGCTCGTCCGGAAACAGCGGCGTCAGGTTATCGAAGTTGACCTTGTGCTTGGACTTCTCGGGGTCCTCGAAGTTCAGCGTGTTGACCTTGAGCAGCGCGAAGTAGCGTTCGCCTTCCTTCGGGCTACGAATATGGCCTTCAATGGTGTCGCCGGTGCGCAATCCGAAGCGGCGGATCTGCGATGGCGAGACATAAATGTCATCGGGGCCGGGCAGGTAATTGGCGTCCCATGAGCGCAAGAATCCAAAACCGTCGGAGAGAACTTCGACGACGCCTTCACCGATGATGTCGGTTTCCTGGATCGCAAGCTGCTTGAGAATGGCGAACATCAGCTCCTGCTTGCGCATGGTGCTGGCATTTTCGACCCCAAGCTCTTCGGCGAACGAGACAAGCTCCGCCGGAGTTTTGGTTTTGAGGTCCTGTAGTTTGATTTCCCGCATTGGGGTTGTCCTGTGGAGCATGTGGAGAAAAAGAGAGGGGAGGGGAGCGGAAGGTTCAGCCTGCTGACGACATACGGACTAAAAACGCGATCAGAAGTCCGCAGGTCTTGAGCGAGGAAGGTGCCGGGAGGCTTCGAACCTGATGTGGCGGCCGGTCCAACAATGAGACCGGGACTCAACCACATCCGCCTGCGTTCGGTGGGATGACAAGAATATAGAAAATCGTCCGGGTCTTCGCAAGCAGGTCGTTGCCGCTTCATTTGGCAACGCGTTGTCCTAAAACGGTTTGACGATCACCAGAATGACAATTCCGATCATCAGGACAGTCGGTACTTCATTGATAATACGGTAGAATTTCTGACTTCGGGTATTCCGGTCACTGGCGAAATCCCGCACCCGGGCTGCGAAAAATCCATGAACGCCCGACAGAATCAGCACCAGCAGGAATTTTGCGTGAAACCAGCCTGAAACATACCAGCCACCCTGCCAGACCAGCCATAAACCGGCCAGCCAGGTCACGATCATCGCCGGATCGATGATCGCCCGCAGCAATCGCCGCTCCATCACCTTGAATGTCTCGGACTGCTTCGATCCAATTTCAGCTTCACAGTGATAAACAAACAGACGCGGCAGATAGAGCATACCTGCCATCCAGGAAATCACGGCGATCACATGCAGCGCCTTGATCCATTCGTACATCGCGTCTTCTTCTCTGCTGAGCTTATTGTTGCCACGAAACCGGTCTTTCCAGTTTCGACGGGCAGGAACCAATTTCTGCTCGGTGGGTTGAGCAGCATCGGTAGATGACGCGAGAAGGGGTCTGTCCGCAAGCACCACTTCCTTAAAGAATCCTTTTAGATTCTTAAGTTTGATTAAGTGTAGCCGTGATTAGCGCTCGCGCATTTCTCTCCAGTGTTTATCCAGTGTTCGTCCACAAGCCGCCGGCTTGTACCCGCTGCTGGTCTCTATGAGAGCCGTGGAAAATACGCCGATGGTTTCAAGCATTTGCCTGCTGTTGGCCCGCCATTATCCCAAGACAAATCCACACAACCCCGCTACCATCGAAGTGAAGGTTAGATTTCATCCCGAAATCAGCGCTGTGAATGAATAGGCGAGTTATCCCGGCTGGTGCCGACGGGTGCCTGAGCGAGGCCAATATGCCCACAGGGATTCACAGCGATTCACAGCCGCCGGATTGAGCGGAAACGGGTTCGACACGCCATGGCGCCTACCACCGGCAGTTATTTTCACCTCCACATGATTTCCGATTCGACCGGTGAAACGCTGATCACCGTCGCGCGTGCAGTGGCTGCCCAATACTCCAACGTCTCGCCGGTGGAGCATGTCTATCCCCTGGTTCGCAGTCAGAAGCAGCTCGATCGTGTTCTCGCGGAAATCGAGGAAGCGCCGGGAATCGTGCTGTTCACGTTGCTGGAAAAGGATCTGGTCGAGCGGCTTGAAGCCAAATGCCAGGAAATCAATATTCCGAGCCTGTCGATCATCGGTCCGGTGATGCAGTTGTTTCAGGCCTATCTCGGCACCGAAACCTCGCGCCGCGTCGGCGCGCAGCACACCCTCAACGCCGAGTATTTCAAGCGGATCGACGCGCTGAACTACACGATGATGCATGACGACGGGCAGCACGTCGAAGGGCTGGAGGAGGCCGATGTGGTTCTTGTCGGCGTCTCCCGCACATCGAAGACCCCGACCTCGATCTATCTTGCCAACCGCGGCGTTCGCACCGCCAACGTTCCGCTGGTGCCCGGAATTCCAATCCCGCATCAGCTTGAAACGCTGAAGAATCCCCTTGTGGTCAGCCTTCATGCGACACCAGAGCGATTGATACAGGTGCGGCAAAATCGCCTGCTCGGCATCGGCAAGACCGGCGACGATACCTATATCGATCGTCAGGCCGTGACCGAGGAAGTTGCGTTTGCCCGGAAACTCAGCGCGAAGTTCGACTGGGCGCTTCTCGATGTGACACGGCGCTCCATCGAGGAAACCGCCGCGGCCATCATGAAGCTCTTTGCCGATCGCCAGCGTCAGAAGGCATCGCAAACGTGACTGTCTGGCGTGAACGGCAACCTTTGATTCTGGCGTCGCAGAGTGCTGTGCGAAAAAGCCTGCTTGCGAATGCAGGTATCGCCGTTGAGACCATCCCGGCTGACATTGACGAACGTGCCATCCAGGACGAATCAGGTCTGAAAAATCCGGGTGAGATCGCGGCGCTCCTTGCCGGCGAGAAGGCAAAGTTTATTTCTCTCAGGCATCCGGGCCGGTATGTGGTCGGGGCGGATCAGACGCTGGCGCTGGGCGAACGGCTTTTCAGCAAGCCCGCAAATCGCGCCGCGGCTTCGGCGCAGATCGCAACGCTGTCCGGGCAGACCCACGAATTGCACAGTGCGGTCAGCGTGACAAAGGACGGTGCGCCGCTGTTTTCCCATGTCAGTGTGGCGCGCATGACGATGCGGGCCCTGACTGAGCGCGAGATCGCCGCTTATATCGATGAGGCCGGCGACGCGATCACCGCAAGTGTCGGCGCCTATCAGCTGGAACGCACCGGCGTGCACCTGTTCGAGCGCATCGAAGGCGATCATTTTACGATTCTGGGATTGCCGCTGCTGCCGCTGCTTGGTTTTCTGCGCAGCCGCAACCTGCTGGCTGTTTGATGAAAGAAGTGACGATGCTGCTGCTGGGTTTGACCGGTTCGATCGGGATGGGGAAATCGACCACCGCGAAGCTGTTCGAGGAGGCTGGAGTGCCGGTCTATGACGCCGACGCCACGGTTCATAAGGTCTATGAGGGTGAGGCTGCGCCGGCGGTGGAAGCGGCGTTTCCGGGCAGTACGGTGAACGGCAAGGTGGATCGGCAAAAGCTGTCGGCCATGGTCGTGAACAACGCCGATGCCATGAAAAAGCTTGAGACCATTGTGCATCCGATGCTGCGCAGTCATCAGCTCAGGTTCCTCAGCGATGCGGAAAAGTCCGGTGCGCCGGTGGCGGTGCTCGATGTGCCGTTATTGTATGAGACCGGCGGTGAGAACCGCGTCGATGCGGTGGTGGTTGTCACCACCGCGCCGGAGATCCAGCGCGAACGTATCCTGGCGCGGGACAACATGACTCCCGAGAAGCTGGATGCCATTCTGGCGCGCCAGCTTCCCGATGCCGAAAAGCGCAAACGGGCGGATTTTGTGGTGGACACATCCCACGGCCTGGACCCGGTGCGGCAGCAGATCGGTGAAATTCTCCGCGAAGTCGTTAAAATGCCAAGACGCCGAAGCTGATTCGCTAAACCAACCTGCATTCTCACATTCATGCGCGAAATCGTTCTCGATACCGAAACCACAGGCCTCGATCCGCTGCGCGGTGATCGGCTGGTCGAGATCGGCTGTGTCGAGATGATCAACCGCATGCCGACGGGGCAGACGTTCCACGTCTACCTCAATCCCGAGCGCGACATGCCGCAGGAAGCCTTCGCGGTGCACGGGCTGTCGAGTGAGTTTCTCGCCGACAAGCCGTTGTTCGCGGCGGTGGCTGATGATTTCCTGACATTCATCGGGGACGCGCCGCTGGTCATTCACAATGCGTCGTTCGATATCGGCTTTATCAACGCGGAACTGACCAAGGTTTCGCGGGCGGCGATCCCGCGAGACCGTCTGGTCGACACCCTGACGCTGGCGCGCCGCAAACATCCCGGTGTGTCGAACCGGCTCGACGATCTGTGTTCGCGCTACGCCATCGACAATTCCCGCCGCACCAAGCACGGCGCGCTGCTCGACGCGGAACTGCTGGCGGAAGTCTATATCGATCTGATCGGCGCGCGGCAGTCGCAGCTTATTCTGTCGGAAACGCGCCAGTCGTTCAGCACGGGACAGACCGATGCACCGCGCCGGCAGCGCGAAGTTCCGCTTGCGCCGCGCATCACCGAAGCGGATGTCGCCGCACACACAGCCTTCGTCGCGACGCTGGGCGGCACGCCGGTCTGGAACGAATTTTCCAAGGAAACCTGAAGCGGCGCGAAGGTGCGCCGCTGAGCCCTAAGCCCGGTTCAAGCCTTAGCTCGGCTTGACCTGCTGCTGCTGTTCGGCCTGACGCGCCATGTTCTGGCGGTAGAGGCCGACGAAATCCACCGGGTCGAGCATCAGCGGCGGGAAGCCACCCGAGCGCACCGACGTCGCGATGATTTCGCGGGCGAACGGGAATAGCAGCCGCGGGCACTCGATCATGATGAACGGGTGCATGCTGTCCTGCGGGACGTTCTGAATGCGGAACACGCCGGCATAGATCAGTTCAAAGGCGAACAGCACAAGATTGTCGGTCTCGGCCTTGCCCTCGATGGAGAGCGCGACTTCAAAGTCATGCTCGGCAACCGCGTTCGCGGTGACATTGATCTGAATGTTGATGGTGGGCTGCTTCTCCTGGGCCGCCAGCGAAGCCGGAGAGTTCGGATTCTCGAACGAGAAGTCCTTGATGTACTGCGCCAGGACGTTGAACTGGGGCGGGGCCGCGTTCTCGAGAGGTGCACCGTTGCCGTTGGTCATGAGTAGATCTCTCCGAGAAGGTGGAAGCGGAATCGCCCAGGGAGCTATCCGGTCCGGGAACTGCCTGCGAAAAAGGCTCTGGCGGCGGAAACGTCCGCTTCGGGAATGGGACAGGCCTTTGTTGGGGCGAGTGGCTATCATAGCCTTGCCTCATTCGACAAGGACGATAGGCCTCATTCTGTTGCGTTTCGGCTGGCTCTGACCGCTGGATCGGGTAGAATTAAGCGAAACAGGCGCCGTGAATGCCCCAAACCCTGTCTTTTGGGCGCTTCAAAGCGCGGCATATGGCGGTGTTGGCTGGACCGGGTTTCGTGCCTACATGTGACAGGTAAATTCGTTGGTGCGCCATCCGGGTTGTTTTTCGGGTTGCGTGAAGCACCGATCAGAAAGTGAAGCGACGTGGATATTTACACTATCATTTTTCTGGCTCTGGCCGTCTTCATCTTCCTGCGGCTGCGCAACGTATTGGGACAGCGCACCGGTGACGAACGTCCGCCGTTCGACCTGCCGGCGCGGGGCAATGCGCGCATGTCCGACAATGTCGTGCCGCTGCCCGGCAAAACCATCGATCAGGCGCCGCTGGCGCCATCGGCCGAACCTGCGGTCGCGGTTGACCGGTGGAAGGGAATTGCCGAATCCGGATCAGCGCTTGCACGCGGTCTCGATCAGATCGCGGTTTCAGACCCGTCATTCGATGCGCAGCATTTCATCAGCGGCGCCAAGAGCGCGTATGAGATGATCGTGCTCGCGTTCGCCAATGGCGATCGGCGCACGCTGAAGGATCTGCTGTCGTCCGAGGTCTATGAAGGATTCGAGGCGGCGATCAAGGAACGCGAGCAGCGCGGCGAAAAGGTCGAGACCCGGTTCGCGTCGATCGACAAGGCCGAGATCGTCAACGCGGAAACGCGCGATCGGTCCGCCCAGATCACCGTCCGGTTTGTGTCCCAGATGATTTCGGTCACGCGCGACAAGGCCGGCACCGTCGTCGATGGCAATGCGGAAAAGCTCACCGATGTCACAGATGTCTGGACATTCGCCCGTGACATCGCGTCGCGCGATCCGAACTGGAAGCTGGTTGGGACGGAAAGCGGACAGTAACGACGTTGCTGCGCCCGGTGCACGAGCCGGGCGTTTTGGCGCGTGGCTGAAAGCGGGAGCGGCCGGACTTTGTGCCGCCGCCTTTGTTATCGCGGACGCCCAGGCGAGAGCGAGCCGCCATACCTCCCACGAACATCATGAACATCAAAGACGCGGACCGGTTGTCTGGCCGCTTGAATTTCCCGGCGCTCAGTACGCGCCGCTGAAATGGAGCGAGGTCGCCGGTTGGGCCGACGACGATCCGCTCCCCGCCTTCAAGACGTTTCGTGCAAGCTGCAAGCCGATTGCAGCGCAGAAGGCTCCGCTCGCAGAGAGCAAGGCGCTCGGCACGTCGCTGCGCGATTCCTGCATCGCCGCCAGAGCCGAGGATATTTCGGACAGCGCCAAGGCGCGCGAATTCTTCGAGAAGAATTTCACGCCGTTGCTGATTTCGCGGATCGGTGAGGACGCCGGCTTTGTCACCGGCTATTACGAGCCGATCGTGGACGGCTCGCGGGTCCAGACCGATGTGTACAACGTGCCGGTCTATCGGCGGCCGTCGAACCTGTTCGTGCGCGGATACTCGCAGGCCAATTCCAGCATGCCGAACAAGGGTCAGGTGTTCCGCAAGATCGGGCGGCGCAAGCTGGTGCCTTATTACGACCGCGCCGAGATTGAAGACGGTGCGATCGCAGGACGCGGGCTCGAAGTTGTGTGGCTGAAGAGCCAGACCGATTTGCTGTTCATCCAGATTCAAGGCTCGGCACGAGTCAAGCTCGAGGATGGCTCGGTCGTGCGCATCAACTATGATGCACATAACGGCTTTCCCTATATGCCCGTCGGCCGCATCCTGATCGAACGCAACATCATTCCCAAAGATCAGATGTCGATGCAGAAGATCAGGGAATACATGGAGCAGAGCCCGGACGCCGCGAAGGAACTGCGTCGGCAGAATCGCTCCTATGTGTTCTTTCGTGAGGTGAAGCTCGGGGCGGATGACGAGGCGGTCGGCGCGCAGGGCGTGCCGCTGACGGCGGGGCGTTCGATCGCGGTCGACAAGTCGCTGCACGTTTATGGCACGCCATTCTTTATCGAAGGCAACCTGCCGATTGAGTCAGACACATCGAACACGCCGTTCCGCCGGTTGATGATCGCGCAGGACACCGGCTCGGCGATCATCGGTCCGGCGCGCGCGGACATATATTTTGGTGCCGGCGCCGATGCAGGCCGCGTCGCCGGCCGCCTGAAGAATCCCGCCCGCTTCGTCATGCTGCTGCCGAACAGTCTCGATCCGGTTGCGCGCGGCAAGACCATGCCGCTGCCGGAAGACCGGCCGTCGGCGACCATTGCCAAACTTTTTCCCCAGACCGAGCCCGAGAAGCAGCCGGTGAAGGAGACACCGAAGGAAGCCGCTAAAGACGCGCCTAAGGAAACAGTCAAGGAAGCTGCGAAAGAGCAGCCCAAAACTGAATCAAAGACCGAAGCAAAGACTGAGCCGAAGGCTGTGCCCAAGGATCCGCCAGTCGATACGAACAAGACTGCTGCACCCAAAGAGCAGCCAGCCGCTCCAACTCCCCCTGCCGCAACAGCCGCGCCCGTCGCTCAGGCGGTGCCGTTGCCCGAAGCGCGTCCCAAGGCTGCGCCTGAAGCAACACCGGCAACCGTGAAATCCGATACGCCGCGCCGCTCAAAGCATCACCGGCGCACTCGTCATCGCCAATGAAACGTCCGCGTAATCTCGATCCACCGCCTGTGTCCCGACGAAAGCGCGCGCTCAGCCGCGAAGAGGTCGAACTGTGGGAAAGCGTGGCGAAACAGGCGAAGCCGCTGCGCAAGAGGCCGCGTTCGCTGAAGGCTTCCGCAGAAGCGCTGGACGAATCCCCGGTCGCTCCGAAGCTGGCACCGGCACCGAAATCGCCAGCGATGCATCGAAAGATTCCGGCCGCTCCGCCAGCGCCGCCGCCGCTTGCGCCGCTCGGGCGGCGTGAGCGCTCGCAGCTTTCACGCGGCCGGAAGGAGATCGACGCGCGGCTTGATCTGCACGGCATGACGCAGACCAAAGCGCACCGCGTGCTGTTGAGCTTCCTGCATCACGCGCAGGAGAATGGCATGGCCTTCGTTCTCATCATCACCGGCAAGGGCCGCACGGTGGGACCGGAGTCGGAGCGCGGCGTGCTCCGCCGTCAGGTCCCGCACTGGCTTGGGCTGCCGGAATTCCGCAGCTTAGTGATCGGCTTTGAGGAAGCGCATATCGGCCATGGCGGTGAGGGCGCGCTTTATGTGCGCGTCCGCCGGGCGCGGTAGGCCGATTACAGGATGAACCGGCTGAGATCGGTGTTCTTGGCCAGATCGCCGATATGCTTTTTCACATAATCGGCGTTGATCGTGATGGTCTGACCGGTCATGTCCGGAGCGTGGAACGATGTTTCGTCTAGCACGCGCTCCATCACCGTCTGCAAACGCCGCGCACCGATGTTCTCGATGGTTGAGTTCACCGCGACGGCGATATCGGCAAGCGCGTCGATCGCATCGTCGGTGATGTCGAGGGTCACGCCTTCGGTCTGCATCAGCGCGACATACTGTTTGAGCAGCGACGCTTCGGGCTCGGTGAGAATACGGCGCATGTCGTCCCGGGTCAGTGCCTGCAGCTCGACGCGGATCGGCAGACGGCCCTGCAACTCCGGCAGCAGATCCGACGGCTTGGCGATGTGGAAGGCGCCCGACGCAATGAACAGGATATGATCGGTCTTTACCGCGCCGTGCTTTGTGGACACGGTGGTGCCTTCGATCAGCGGCAGCAGGTCGCGCTGCACGCCTTCGCGGGAGACGTCGCCGGCGCGTACGCCATCGCGGACGCAGATCTTGTCTATCTCGTCGAGGAACACGATGCCGTTGTTCTCGACGGCCTGAATGGATTCCTGCACCACCTGTTCGTTGTCGAGCAGCTTGTCGCTTTCCTCGTTGACAAGAATTTCGTGTGAATCCGCGACGCTGAGCCGGCGCGTTTTGGTACGGCCGCCCATCTTGCCGAAGATATCGCCGATCGAGATCGCGCCGACTTGCGCGCCCGGCATGCCCGGAATCTCGAACATTGGCGAGCCGCCGGACGACTGGGTTTCGATTTCGATTTCCTTGTCGTTCAGTTCGCCTGCGCGCAATTTCCTGCGGAAGGAATCGCGCGTAGCGGCACTGGCGTTGGCGCCGACCAGTGCATCGAGCACACGTTCCTCAGCGGCCTGCTGCGCACGCGCCTGCACATCTTTACGCTTGCGTTCGCGGGTCTGCATGATTGCGACCTCGACGAGGTCGCGCACGATCTGCTCGACATCGCGGCCGACGTAACCGACTTCGGTGAACTTCGTGGCCTCAACCTTGATGAACGGCGCATTGGCCAGCCGGGCGAGCCGCCGCGCGATCTCGGTCTTGCCGACACCGGTCGGCCCGATCATCAGGATGTTCTTGGGCAATACTTCCTCGCGCAGCGTTCCGGTGAGCTGCTGCCGCCGCCAACGGTTACGCAGCGCGATGGAAACCGCGCGCTTGGCGTCGCCCTGTCCGACAATGAAGCGGTCGAGTTCGGAAACGATTTCGCGGGGGGAGAAGTCTGTCATGGCTCTTAGCTATTGTTGAAGAAGAGGTATCGCAAGCAGCCGCAGGTCTAGATAATCGGCGGCCCGCTCTGCCATTGCCGTATCGCATCGAACGGATGGATCAGCATGATAATGTTCAGCGTCAGGTTGTCGCGGATGTGCAGGCCGACCGCGATCTCGAACACAATGGCGATCAGCACCGTTGCGATCACCGGCAGTTTCCGCGCGGCAATGAAGCCCGCGATCATGGCCAGTGTGTCGGACACCGAATTGACGATGCTGTCGCCGTAATAATCCAGCGAGATGGTGCCGGCGCGATAGCGCTCGATGATGATCGGCGAATTTTCCAGAAGCTCCCAGCCACCCTCGATCAGCATCGCGACCAGAAGGCGCGCGATCCAGGACACGCGCGGCAGCAGCAGCCATGTCAGACCATAGAACAGGAAGCCGTGAATGATGTGCGAGAACGTGTACCAGTCGGTGATGTGTTGCGAATTCTCCGAGCTCAGCACCGCGCCGTGCCACAACTTGACATAACCACAGGTGCAGATCGGCACGCGGCCCATGCCGTAGAGGATTGCCGCCTGCAGCAGAAGCAGCCCTGCCGCGATAATGAATCCTTGGCGCGGCGACAGTCCCGACCTTGCGGGCGAAGCCGCCTGGTCTGCCGCGGTGCTCATGCGCTCAGCGTTTCGAGGGTGACGTTGCGGTTGGTATAGACGCAGATGTCGGCCGCGATATCCAGCGAGCGGCGCACGATGGTCTCGGCGTCCTGGTCGGAATCGGCCAGCGCGCGTGCCGCAGCCAGCGCGTAGTTGCCGCCCGATCCGATCGCCATCACGCCGTGTTCCGGCTCCAGCACGTCGCCGGTGCCGGTCAGCACCAGCGAGACGTCCTTGTCGGCGACGATCATCATGGCCTCGAGGCGGCGCAGATAGCGGTCGGTGCGCCAGTCCTTCGCCAGTTCGACCGCCGCACGGGTAAGCTGGCCGGGATACTGCTCCAGCTTGGCCTCGAGTCGCTCGAACAGCGTGAAGGCGTCGGCGGTGGCCCCGGCGAAGCCGCCGATGACATCGCCCTTGCCGAGCTTTCGGACCTTCTTGGCGTTGGATTTGATGACGGTCTGGCCGATGGAGACCTGCCCATCGCCGCCAATGACCACCTTGCCGCCCTTGCGGACTGTGAGAATCGTCGTGCCGTGCCAGATTTCGGGCTGGGATGCTTGCATAGAAACCTCGTTGACGGCCTGATCTAGGCACTGGCGCCGCCGGTTGCAATCGACCTGCCGGGGCGGCGAATTCCGGTCACCATATATGAAAACTCAGACAAAAATCGCGTCATCCCGCAGTAGCGAAGGCGTCATGTGCCTGTTAAAAGGGCGCGACTTCCGGCTTCTGGAGAGCACTTTTCATGCGCACGGCCACCATCAAGCGCAAGACCAAAGAAACCGACATCATGGTGTCGGTCAATCTGGACGGGACCGGCATTTCCAATGTCGCGACCGGCATTGGATTCTTCGACCACATGCTGGATCTGCTGGCGCGGCATTCGCGCATCGACATCACCGTTCAGGCCGACGGCGATCTCCATATCGATTACCATCACACCACGGAAGATGTTGGCATTGCGCTCGGGCAGGCTGTGAAGCAGGCGCTCGGCGACATGAAGGGCATCACCCGTTACGCCAGTATCCACATGCCGATGGACGAAACGCTGTCGCGCGTCGTGATCGACATTTCGGGGCGGCCGGTGCTGGTGTTCAAGGCCGAGTTCCCGCGCGACAAGATTGGCGAGTTCGACACCGAGCTGGTGCGCGAGTGGTTCAATGCCTTTGCGATCAACGCCGGCATAACGCTGCATGTCGAGACGCTGTACGGCGAGAACAACCATCATATCGCCGAGTCGTGCTTCAAGGGCCTGGCGCGTGCGTTGCGCGCCGCGGTCGCGATCGATCCGCGCGCCGCGGGCGAAATTCCCTCGACCAAGGGTACGCTCGGCGGCTGATTTGACCTGAAGCGCATGCCGGTCATGCGCTGGACTTCACTTTTGGACCTGCAAGTGACGCACGATCTTTGCCGGATCGTGCCGAACGAGGTTCCGGAGAACGATCATGGCGGTTTATACGGTTCACGCTCCGGCGAGCTACGGCGTCGATGTCCGCACGGCGCCGGAAAAGCTCGTGTTCGTGCGCGACGGGTTTTATGTCTGGGCTTTCGTCGCTGCGATCTTCTGGCTGATCTGGCACCGGCTGTGGCTGGCGCTGCTCGGCTACATCGCGCTGATGATCGTGGCTGAAATCGCAATGTCGGCTGCCGGCGTCGGATCGGGCGCGCGTTTGCTGGTGATGGCTGTCATCGCATTGCTGGTCGGGCTTGAGGCCGGATCGCTGCGCCGCTGGAAGCTGTCACGCGGCAAATGGCGTCAGCTCGATGTGGTCACCGCGGATTCGGAAGAAGCCGCCGAGCGGCGGTTCTTTGAACGCTGGAATGCAAGAACTGCGCGCAGCAGCCCGTCGTCACCGCCCCCACTGCCGCGCGCGTCGATTTCGCAGCCGCAAGGCATCATTGGTCTGTTTCCTGAATCCGGAGCGCCGCGTTGAGCGTTGCTATCATCGATTACGGCTCTGGCAATCTGCACTCGGCGGCGAAGGCTTTCGAGCGCGCGTCGCGCGCCATGGAACAGCCGCAGAAGATCGTCGTGACGCGTGATCCCGAAACCGTGTTTCGCGCGGATCGGATTGTCTTGCCGGGGGTCGGCGCGTTCGCGGATTGCCGCAAGGGCCTCGATGCGCTCGATGGCATGGTCGATGCGATGACGGAAGCGGTGCGCGACAAGGCGCGGCCGTTCTTCGGCATCTGCGTCGGCATGCAGTTGATGGCGACCCAGGGCAAGGAATACGTCACCACGCCGGGGTTCGACTGGATTTCGGGTGATGTCGTGAAGATCACGCCGCGTGAGGAAGACCTGAAGATTCCGCACATGGGCTGGAACACGCTCGATCTGGTGCGCGAACATCCGGTGCTGGAGCGGCTTCCGCTCGGCGACAAGGGCCGCCACGCCTACTTCGTGCATTCCTATCACCTGAACGCGGCGAATGAAGCCGATGTCGTCGCGCGCGCTGACTACGGCGGGCCGGTGACGGCGATCGTCGCCAGGGACACTGCGATCGGCACGCAATTTCACCCCGAGAAGAGCCAGCGCTTCGGTCTCGCCCTGATCTCCAATTTTCTGAAGTGGAAGCCGTGATTCTTTTTCCCGCGATCGATCTCAAGAACGGTGAGTGCGTGCGCCTCGAGCAGGGCGACATGGCGCGCGCGACCGTGTTCAACCTCGATCCCGCTGCGCAGGCGAAAACCTTCGAGACGCAGGGTTTCGAATATCTTCACGTTGTCGATCTCGACGGCGCGTTCGCCGGCAAGCCGATGAATGCGCAGGCCGTTGAGGCGATGCTGAAGGTTGTGAAATTCCCGGTGCAGCTCGGCGGCGGCATCCGCGATCTTGCGACTGTCGAGGCGTGGCTCGCCAAGGGTATTCGCCGGGTCATTATCGGCACCGCCGCGGTGCGCGATCCTGCGCTGGTGAAAGAAGCCGCGAAGAAATTCCCGGGCCAGGTGGCTGTGGGTCTCGATGCGCGCGACGGCAAGGTCGCGGTTGAGGGCTGGGCGGAAACGTCCACCGTCACTGCGCTCGACATCGCGCAGCGGTTCGAGGATGCCGGTGTCGCGGCGATCATCTTCACTGATATTGCGCGCGACGGCCTGCTCAAGGGGCTTAATCTCGACGCGACGGTTGCGCTGGCCGAGGCGATTTCAATTCCGGTGATTGCGTCGGGCGGCTTTGCGTCCATTGCGGACGTGAAGGCGCTGCTCGAGCCTCGCGCCAGAAAGCTGGAAGGCGCGATCTCGGGCCGTGCGCTGTACGACGGCCGTCTCGATCCGGCTGAAGCATTGACGCTGATCCGCAACGCGCGGGCGGCGGCTTAAGGGCAGGGCAACGATGTTCAAGGTTCGCGTGATCCCCTGCCTCGATGTGAAGGACGGCCGCGTCGTCAAAGGCGTCAATTTCGTCGATCTGCGTGACGCGGGCGATCCGGTCGAGGCCGCGATTGCCTATGACGCGGCAGGCGCTGATGAGCTTTGCTTCCTCGACATCACAGCGACTCACGAGAACCGCGGCACCATTCTCGATGTGGTGCGGCGGACGGCGGAAGCCTGCTTCATGCCGCTGACCGTCGGCGGCGGCGTGCGCACCGTGGACGACATCCGCACGCTTCTGACCTATGGCGCCGACAAGGTGTCGATCAATTCGGCCGCGGTCGCCCGGCGCGAATTCGTCAAGGAAGCCGCGGAGAAATTTGGCGACCAGTGCATTGTTGTCGCCATCGACGCCAAACGCACCGGTTCGGACCGCTGGGAGATTTTCACCCATGGCGGCCGCAAGTCGACCGGGATCGACGCCATCGAATACGCGCAGGAAGTGGTCTCGCTGGGCGCGGGAGAAATCCTGCTGACCTCGATGGACCGCGACGGTACCCGCCAGGGTTTCGATATCAATCTGACCCGCGCCATCGCCGACAGCGTCAAGGTTCCGGTGATCGCCTCCGGCGGCGTTGGCAATCTCGATCATCTGGTCGCGGGCATCCGCGAGGGACACGCGACCGCGGTGCTGGCCGCTTCGATTTTCCATTTCGGCGAGTTCACCATTCGTCAGGCCAAGGACCATATGGTTCGCGCGGGATTGCCGATGCGGCTTGATCCATGAGCTTCGTTTCGGGAAGGCAACCGGCCGTATGCCAAATACCTGAATCCGATCAACTCTTTGCGCTCCCTACCGGGGTACGGAAGTGATAGAAGGCGCTTTATGAGCCGTTTTACGATCCATGATCTGGCAGCCACCATCGATGCCCGCGCGGCGTCGGGGGGAGATACGTCCTATACCCGCAAGCTGCTGGACAAGGGCCCCGATCATTGCGCCAAGAAGCTGGGCGAGGAGGCGGTGGAAACCGTGATCGCCGCCATTGAAAACAATCGCGATCATCTGATCGCCGAGAGCGCCGATCTCGTCTTCCATCTTCTGGTGCTGCTGAAATCGCGCGGCATCAGTTTTTCGGATGTCGAAGATGCGCTGGCGCAACGGACGCAGATGTCGGGCCTCGAAGAGAAAGCTGCGCGCAAGCGCGATTAGTTCAATTCCGGCCCCCCGCGGGGACACGCGGATTCCGGACAGGAGGGAATGGCTCATGGATGTGAGAGCCGACCAGGTTCAGTACAATCCCTACCGCGTTTTCTCGCGCGCGCAGTGGGCCGCCCTGCGCGACGACATGCCCATGACGCTGACCGCCGAGGAAATCGCGCGGATGCATTCGATGCATGATCGCCTCGACATCAAGGAAGTCGAGGAAATCTATCTGCCGTTGTCGCGGCTGCTGTCGTTCTATGTCGCGGCTGCGCAGCGCCTGTTCGTTGCGCAGCGTCACTTCCTCGGCATCGAGGACCGCAAGATGCCCTACATCATCGGCGTCGCCGGGTCGGTGGCGGTGGGCAAATCCACCACGGCACGCGTGCTGCAGGCGTTGCTCGCGCGCTGGTCACCGCGGCCCAAGGTAGATCTCGTCACCACCGACGGGTTTCTGTTTCCGAACGAGATTCTGGAACGCGAAGGCTTGATGCAGAAGAAGGGCTTTCCCGAAAGCTACGATCTCCCCGCGCTGCTCAGTTTCCTGTCCGACATCAAGGCCGGTCGCCGACCTGTCCGCGCGCCGGTCTACTCGCATCTCACCTACGACATCATTCCCAACGAGGGAGTCGAAATCGACCGGCCCGACATTCTCATCGTGGAAGGCGTCAACGTGCTGCAAACCGGACGCCTGCCGCGCGACGGCAAGGCCGTGCCCTATGTGTCGGATTTCTTCGACTTCTCGGTCTATATCGATGCTGAGGAGCCGATCCTGCGCGAATGGTATGTCGAGCGCTTTCTCACATTGCGCGACACGGCGTTCCGCGATCCACGGTCCTATTTCAATCGCTATGCGAAGCTGTCGGACAAGGAAGCGACCGACCGGGCGCTTGAGCTCTGGACCACCATCAACCTTGTCAATCTGGAAGAGAACATCCTGCCGACCCGGCCGCGTGCGACGCTGATCCTGAAGAAGGGCAGTGACCACATCATCGAGGACGTTCAGTTGCGGCGGCTGTAGGCAGAGTTTTCTTCGTCATTGCGAGGAGCGGAGCGACGAAGCAATCCAGCTTCTCCCAAGAGTGGATTGCTTCGCTGCGCTCGCAATGACAGTCAGGTGGATCATGCCGCGTGACGCGTCGCGTCGGCGCCGAAGTGATCGAGATAACGGCCGGAGATGGCCGACACCGGCATGACAACCAGTACATCCGTGGTGCCAAACTGGTGGTCGATCACCGCGCCGTCGCCAACGAAGGCGCCGACCCGAAGATAGCCTTTGATCAGCGGCGGCAACATGCGCAACGCCGCCTTGGTATCGATGTTCTCTTTCGCGATGCGATTCATTTCCACCCGGCGCGAGGGATGCGCGCTGGCGCGCCAGCCTTCCGGCGCCGCCGCGAAGTGGTGCAGGAACGACAGCGGCAACGCGAGCCGGTCCGGATCGGTGCCCTCGAAGCTGGCGCAGCCAATCATCACATCGAGATTGTGCCGGCGCACGTAACTCCACACGCCGTGCCACAAAAGCTCAACGGTTCGCTTGGTGCGATAGGGCGGCAGCACGCAGGAGCGGCCGAGCTCGAGAAACTTCAAGCCTGCCTGGCGCTGCATCAGGCCGGAAATGTCGAACTCATCGTTGGTGTAAAAGCCGCCATGCTTTTCGGCGACGTCCTGGCGCAGCAGGCGATAGGTGCCGACCACGGGTTGCTTGCCGCTCATGGTCGGCTTGGCGGCGTGATCCACCACCAGCAGGTGATCGCAGATCTTGTCGAACGCATCCTTGTCACGCTGCGCCAGCATGGTGGCGGCATCGGCGATAGCGGAGCCGTTCTTGTAGAAAACCTTGTAGCGCAGCTTCTGCGCGCGCTTCACGTCGCTCTTGGTCTGCGCAAGACGGACTTCCAGCGCGCCGATCTTGCCGAGACGCGCAGGTTGCATCATCTCCGGCACGGCCTCGCCGCGCAGGCTTGAATGCATAAGGTTTGGCATCAGCCAGGTGGCAGCCGTCGTCGCGGCCGACTTCGCATGAGCAGGCCGGAGCATTTGAACCAGCGGATTTTGGCGAAACGCTTCAAGCGGGCTTCGAACGGCCTGCCGCTCAAATGTTCTGGAATTCGCATCCGGCTTCGTCAGCGCCGGTTTATTGCCGCTCATGGCTTCCTCGCGGCTGCGCGCATTGATTCGCCAAGCGCAGCCCTGAGGCACCAATAATCATGGTCGTGATACGGATTTATGACATCGCGCCGCGCACGGCGCGATGCAAATCAGGCAACAATCGCGCGCGATGCAGGAATGGCCGCTAACGCATCCATCAGCTTGTCGCGATCGAGCGGCTTGACCAGAAAACCATCCATGCCCGCCTCGAAGCAGGCATAGCGATCATCAACCAGGGTGTTCGCCGTCAGCGCGAGAATCTTCGTGCGCCGCGGGCTGCGTTCCGCCTCAAGCGCGCGAATCCGTTTTGTCGCCGCGATGCCGTCCAGCTTCGGCATCTGGATATCCATCAGCACCACGTCATAGGGCGTGCCCGCACCGTCGGCGGCGATCCACGATTCGAGAGCCTGCTCGCCATCGGTGGTGATGACCGCGCGGTGGCCCATGCGCGTCAGCAAGGACCGGATCAGGAGTGCGTTGATCTCGTTGTCTTCCGCGACGAGGATCGAGAGTGCACGCGGCGCGACTGTCTGCGGAGAGACGATGCTCGATGGCTCAATCGCAGGCTCGTTGTCACCGGGCAGTTCCGGCACCAGCGCTGCACCGGACGCCGAGAGCCGCGCGGCCAATGACGTCGCGCGCAGCGGTTTCACCAGATAGCCGGTGAACAACGCCATGATGCCGGTCGGGATGTCGCGCCGCGCCGAGGGCGTAAACATAGCGATCCGATGCGTTGCGTGATGTGAGGCCGCTGCTGCGAAATCCTGCAACCGGGTGTCGCTGCCGGTGCAATCGGCCAGGACCGCGTACCACGACCGCTCCGGCAGCAATGCACGCGCGATGTCGGCGTCCGCGACCGTGCAGGTCTGCGCACCCCAGCGTCCCAGCCGCCGCGCGATCAGAGAGGCTTCGATGGTCTGCGGCGCGACCAGCATGACGGACTTGCCGGTCAGATCGGGCGCAAGGAAGGGCGAGGCGGAACTGTGCCCGGGTTCCGCCACAGCAAGCGGGATCGAGAACGCGAATGTTGCACCGGCGCCTTCGGCGCTTTCCAGCGTAATCCGCCCGCCCATGCGCCGGACAATGCGCTCGCTGATGCTGAGTCCCAGACCTGTGCCGCCGTAATTTCGCGCGATGCCTTCGGAGGCCTGCTCGAACTCGCGGAAGATTCTTTGCTGCGCTTCCGGCGCGATGCCGATGCCGGTGTCGCGCACGAGAAAGGAGACTTCACCCGGCCAGATGCCGGGCTCGACGATCAGGGCGACACCGCCAACCGAAGTGAACTTGATGGCGTTGCCGGCGAGATTGAGCAGCACCTGCCGCAACCGCGCGGCGTCGCCGATGACTTCCGCGGGCAGCCGTTCATCTACATAGGATGCGATCTCGAGCTTGCGGGCCTGCGCGCGTGGCGCGAGCAGCTCGGTGATTTCCTCGATCATCGCTGCCAACGTAAACGGCCGATACTCGAGGTCGATTTTGCCCGCTTCGATCTTGGAGAAGTCGAGCAGTTCGTCGATCAGCGCCATTAAGGCATCGCCGGATGTTTTCACGGCCTTTGCGTAGGTCGCCTGTTCCGGGGTCAATTCTGTGTCGAGCAGCAGGTTGCTCATGCCGATGATGCCGTTCAGCGGCGTGCGGATCTCGTGCGACGCCATGGCGAGGAATTTTGATTTCGCCCGGTTGGCGGAGTTGGCGAGATCGCGCGCTTCGGCCAGCGCGCGTTCGGTCTCGGCGCGGTCCGTCACGTCGCGGCCGACGCATTGCAGGTCGGCGGGCTGATAGGCATCGCTGCGCACAAGGCCCTCGCGCCATGCGATCCAGCGCGGACCCATCGCGCTGTCGATCTTCTGGTCGTGAACGCGTGTGCCACTCGGCTCGATTGCGATAGCGCCCTGTTCCAGCACGGGCAATGCAAAGCGAGTCCCGATCAGGGCTTCGCGCGATTTGCGCGCGAGCGCGCAGTAGGCGTCATTGACCGACGTGATCAGGCCGTCGCTGTCGCGCAGAACGATCAGGTCGCTCTGGGATTCGAACAGGCTGCGGGCATGTTCCTCGGCGCCCTTCAATTCCCAGTTGCGGTCAGCCAGTGCTTCGTTATGCAGCTCGATCTTGCGCATCTTCTTGCGCAGCCAGCGCATCCGCATGCTGAGTGTCGCAAGCGCCAGACAGGCCAGCGCGAACAGGAAGCTCGCGCCGAGGGCGAAGCTATGCGGATCGTAGGTCTCGCTGCGGCTTCCCGTGATGAACCCGTAAGCGCCGCCGAAGGCCGCGGAGAAAATCATCACGGAGCGGATCGTGAGGGTGATCCAGGGATGCCGTCGGCTAAAACGGCGAAGCCGGGATCGGATGCGCAAGGCTCGCAGCATTGGTGTCCGCTCCGCGGTTAAGATCGTGCGTGAGGAAAGTCCGCGCAAGAATGTGTTGGGGATGTTTCGAAGAGTTTGAAGCGCGCGCGGATCGCCGGCGGCGATCCAAACGTGGCTAACGAGACGTTAACGCCTCACATCGACCGCTCGGCCATGCGCACGCGCCCTCCGGCGCCGACAACAAGTGCCGCGGCCTCCCGCGTGCTGAAGGCGCGCGACTGTACGAAGACGCGATAATCCGCGCCGGGCTCCCGCGACAGATAGATCACCGGGTCCGCATGGGTGGCGTGGTCGGCGATGCTGACGAATGTCGTCTCGCGCGTCACCATGCAACTGTCGGCTTCGGCGGTCCGCGCCCCGTCGATCACGGTGAAATCGGCGAGATCCGGGTTGTCGACGATCTGAACCCGCACGGTGGCGACTTCCGGATCATCGGTGAAGCTGACGTGAAGCGGATTTTGCCATGGCGCGGTTGCGATCTGCATCGATGCGCGGCCAAGCGCGATGCAGGGACTTGCGCTCGGGATCAGTTCACCGCCGGCGACCACGCCGGCCAGCAAGAGCGGAATGGTCGAGGCCAGGATCTTGACACGCAACATGGGACGCCACTCACAACACTGTTTACCGCCATAAGCCGCCACGACAGGGCGGCTTATGGTTTTTGAAGTGTAAAGAGAGATCGTTACTGAAGGGTTTGCGGGCGCCGATATGAGCTACGCCGCGCGGCGTAAATCTTCAGCCAGCGCGCGGTAGGACAGGGCCTCGGCGAGATGAAGCCGCCCGATGGTGTCCGCGCCATCGAGGTCGGCCAGCGTACGCGCCACCCGCAGCACGCGATGATAGCCGCGCGCCGACAGGCGCATGGTTTCGGCGGCGTCACGCAGCAGCTTCTGCCCCTGCGCGTCGGGCTGCGCGATCTCTTCCAGCACGGCAGCCGGCGCTTCCGCGTTGGTGCGGATGTGCGGCAGGCCCAGGGCCGCATAGCGTGCGATCTGAATGGCGCGGGCCGCCGCGACGCGCGCGGCAACCTCAGCGGAGCCTTCCGCCGGTGCGGGCAGGATCAGGTCGGAGGCGGTGACGGCCGGCACTTCGATTCGCAGATCAATGCGGTCCATCAGCGGACCGGAAATGCGGCCCTGATAATCCGCCGTGCAGCGGTCGATGCGGCCGCGCTTGCAGGAATAGCCGGGTTCATAGGCGTGTCCGCAGCGGCACGGGTTCATCGCCGCCACCAGCATGAACCGCGCCGGATAGGTCACGCGATGATTTGCACGGGAGACCGCGACCTCGCCGTTCTCCAGCGGCTGGCGCAGCGAATCCAGCACGCGTGCATCGAACTCGGGGAGTTCGTCGAGGAATAGCACGCCGTGATGCGCCAGCGAAATTTCGCCCGGCCGGGCGCGCATGCCGCCACCGGTCAGCGCAGCCATGCTTGCGGAGTGATGCGGCGCGCGGAACGGCCGCCGCGCCGTCAATGCGCCGCCTTCGATTTCGCCCGCGACAGATGCGATCATCGAAATCTCGAGCAGTTCGGACGGCGACAGCGGCGGCAGGATCGAGGGCAGCCGCGCCGCCAGCATGGACTTGCCTGCACCAGGCGAGCCGATCATCAACAGGTGATGTCCGCCGGCGGCGGCGATCTCCAGCGCACGCTTGGCGCTTTCCTGGCCCTTGATGTCGCGCAGGTCGAGCAGCGTGGTCTGGCGCTCGGTGATCTTCGGCTGCGGACGCGACAGGACCTGTGTACCCTTGAAGTGATTGGCGATCTGAATCAGCGATGCCGCCGCGACGATCTGAATCTCGGGACTGGCCCATGCTGCTTCCGCGCCGCAGGCCGCGGGGCAGATTAGTCCCTCGTCGCGCGCGTTGGCTCCGATCGCTGCGGGAAGCACGCCCGCGACAGGCGCGATCGAGCCGTCGAGCCCGAGTTCGCCGAGCACCGTAAATCCATTGAGCGCATCGGGCGGGATCGCGCCGATCGCGGCCATCAGCCCGAGTGCAATGGGGAGGTCGTAATGACTGCCTTCCTTGGGCAGGTCGGCGGGCGCGAGATTGACGGTGATTCGCCGGGCGGGGAGGGCGAGGCCCGAGGCGATCAGGGCGGAGCGCACCCGTTCGCGGGCTTCCGACACCGCCTTGTCCGGCAGGCCGACGATGGCGAAGGCGGGCAGTCCGGGCGCGACCTGGACCTGCACGTCCACCGCGCGGGCTTCGATGCCTTCAAACGCCACCGTGGAAACGCGCTGAACCATTGCTCCCTCGCCCCCGCCACAACCCTAGCAGGAACTTTCTGAAGCGCAAGAACATTTAGGGAACATGCTGCCGGTCGTGGCCGGAATGGCTAGCGGCAGCGAGCCGGAGACCCGCTGCCGCCAAAACCCTCAGAGATTCATGATCATCGGTTCGGGGATGTAGCGGAAGCCATCGCCTGCCTTCACCACATGGCCGTAGCCCGGCCAGGGGAAGTGATAGGACATCACGGCCGTCTTGTTGGCCGCGATCGTGTCCAGCAGCCTCACCCGCGTTGCCGCCGCCATCTTCGGATCGGAGTCATAGGCGAATTCCATCTTCGGCCGCTCCAGCAGCAGCACCTGATGGTGGGTGAGATCACCGAGGAATGCGAACGACTTTCCACCCGACTGGATCATGAACATATGGTGGCCGAAGGTGTGGCCGGGCGCGGCGATTGCCGTGACGCCGGGCAGGAATTCCTGCTCGTCCTTGAAGAACACGATGCGGTCGCGCACCGGCATCAGGTTCTTGCGCGCGTGAGCGATGAAGTCCTTGAGCGGTCCGTCCAGTTTTTTCTCGTCGGTCCAGAACTCGAGATCCGCCTGGCTGATGTAGACCTGCGCGTTCGGAAACAGCGGCTTGCCGCCTTCATCGACGATGCCGCCGATATGGTCGACATGCGCATGGGAGCAAACGATCGCGTCGATATCTTCCGGCTTGAGGCCGGCTTCGGTGATGCTCTTCTGCAAACGCCCGGTGGTCGGTCCAAAAAGTTTCGACGTGCCCATGCCGGTGTCGAACAGGACAATGCGTTCGCCGAAATTCACGATCGGCGCGTTCTGTTCGAGAATGACGTTGCTGGGGCTGAGGAAATTATCGCTCAGCATCTTCTGCACGTCTTCCTTCGGGACGCCGAGGAATGTGCCGGATGGATCGCCGAGCGGCAGCGGCCCGTCGGACACCACCGTAACTTCGGCCTCGCCGAGTTTGAAGCGATGAAAGTAGGGAGCCTGCGTGCCGAGCTTTGGCGCGCGCGCCATGGCAGCGCCGCTCATCATTGTCGCGCCAAGGCTTGCGCCAAGACTTGCGCCGAGTCCGGCACCGAGAGCGAGGAGAGATCGTCGCGAAACATCGAGCGTCATGCATTCCTCCGTTGAATTTTGTTGTTGGCCACGTGTCGTCGCAACTGCGATTATGAGCCCCGTTTCCGGGCGCTGGCAAGGACGGCCATGCACAAGCGCGCACGCGCGGCGTCACGCGGAAGTCATGCCGGCTTCAAATCGGATGTTGAAAATCAGGCGTGCTGACTGGCGCCGTGGGCGCTGCTGTTCGGAACCAGCGTCGCGTCCCTGTCGTCGATCTTCGGCGTAATCCGAAGACCGAACACATGCGGAAAACGCATGATGTCGACATTGAAGTCCGCAGTGGTCACCGGTGTTGCGGCGGCCGCGGATTTCGGAGCGTAAAGCCGGCCCCAGATGTCGACCCCGGCGAATTGCGGCAACTGGGTGAGGCGCAGGTTGCCGATGGTGCCGTCGAATCTCAAGAGATGGCGCGCGCGGTCGTTCATCATCAGGACCCAGCCGTCGATGGCGTGACCGGCGTCATTGGTGATGGGGCAGGCGATGATCATCGCGTCCGGCGCGGTGCGGAACAGGTGATCGTAGATCTCGGTCTGATGGTTGATCAGCTCGGAATAGACCACAAGAATCACCGCGCCGTCGGTGACCTTGATCGGCAGGATCAGGCGCTGCCAGAGCTGGCCGGTTTGCGACCAGGTCGCGGTAAAGCGAACGAAGGCCGGTGTGAGGCGCTTGGCCACCTGACGATAGACGTCGGCGAATTCCCGCTTGAGGGGGTTGATCTGCTGCGACAGCAGGCTGCCTGCCAGGCTTTCGCTGGCGTTAGCCTGAACCGACTCGCCCACGTACATGTAGACAAAGTCGTCGTTGATGGTGAGCAGGTGAATGGAATTGGAGCGCAACTGATAGGAACATTCCTCGGTCAGTCGCTGCAAGCTTAAATCATTGGTATCGTTGAGAGTTTTCCACTTGACCCACAGGAATTCCATCGCGGCGGTGGTCAGCTCGCGCGGAATCGAGGTGCCGTTGAAGACTTCAATTGCCATTGGTCAGCCCGTTTCGGTGCACGCATACCGCGTATCCGGCATTGGCACACTCCCCCCACCGCCAGATTGGCAGAAGGTGGTCAGCAATTGATTAAGCTGTCATCGGGTTGTTACGCGCGTTTGGCGGCGATGACGTCCCAGATCCTGGCCGCGACGTCGGGGCCGCCGAGCCGGGCGATGGCCCGGATGCCGGTCGGCGAGGTTACGTTGATTTCCGTCAGGTGGCCGTCGATCACATCGATGCCGACGAACAGGAGGCCGCGCTCGCGCAGCGCGGGCTTCAGCCGTTCGCAGATTTCGCGCTCGCGCGGCGACAGATCGGTCGCGGCCGCTGCGCCGCCGCGCACCATGTTGGAGCGCAGATCGTCTGCGGCCGGCACGCGGTTCACGGCGCCGGCGAATTCGCCGTCGACAAGGATGATGCGCTTGTCGCCATGCTTCACTTCGGGAAGGAAGCGCTGGATCACCCACGGCTCGCGGAATGTCACCGAAAACATGTCGTAGAGCGAACCGAAGTTCATGTCGTTCGGCGTGATGCGAAACACCGCAGCGCCGCCATGGCCGTACAGCGGCTTCATCACCACGTCGCCCTGCTCGGCCCGGAAGGCGTTGATCTCGTCCTTGTCGCGCGAAATCAGCGTCGGCGGCATCAGGTCCGCGAATTCCATCACGAAGATTTTTTCCGGCGCGTTGCGCACGCTGGCCGGGTTGTTCACCACCAGCGTTTTGGGATGAATGCGCTCGAGGAAATGCGTGGTGGTGATGTAGGCGAGATCAAACGGCGGGTCCTGCCGCAGCAGGATCACGTCAAAGGATTCCAGATCGACGCGCTTCGCATCGCCCAGCGTGAAGTGGTCACCCTCCTGATCGCGCACGGTCAGCGGCTGAACGCTAGCGACCAGTTGCTCGCCCTTCAGGGACAGCTTTTCGGGTGTGTAATAGGATAGCGCATGGCCGCGCTTCTGTGCTTCGAGCAGCAGCGCGAATGTGGAGTCGCCGCGAATGTTGATCCGCGCGATGGGGTCCATCTGGACGGCGACTTTCAGCTTCATGATTTAAACCCGGCCATTGTTCGTTGCGGCGGCAATCTGTGCGATTTCAGCTTCCGTTGCCAGAGGTTTTGCACGCAACCCTGCTGTTCAGATGCCGGCATCGAAGGCCGCCATCAGATGCTTTGGCAGGTGTTTCGGGGCGATTAAAACGACGTCGAACCGCATGTCGAAATTGGTGTGCTCGGGATGCGTCATCAGCCAGGCTTGCGCGGCTGCGACAATGCGCTGCTGCTGCTGCGGAGTAACGGAATAGGCCGCATCGTCCAGCGAAGCGCGGGCCTTGACCTCGACAAAGGCCAGCAGGCTGCCTCGTCGTGCGACGATATCGATCTCGCCATACGGCGTCCGGAAGCGCCGGGCCAGAATGCGATAGCCCTTGGCGATCAGGTAAACGCAGGCTTTGCTTTCGGCGGAAATTCCGGTCTGAAAGGCCGCGACCCGCGCGGGCGAGGGAGGCTTTGCTGTGCGGTCCTCGGGCGCTGAATTCGTTGGCGCAATGGTGCCACGCATCTTGAGCGTTCGCGGCGGCGGATCGCTATCCCGCGTCATCGCCATCCCTTGAGAGCTCGAGGGCACGGGCATAGATTTCCCGGCGCGGCCGCCCGGACACTTCAACCGCATGAGCCACGGCGTCCTTGACGCTGCCGCGCGCCAGCGATGTCCGCAGCAGGTCGTCGAGCGCGTCGTCGCTCATCGCTCCTGCATCGGCGGCGGGCGGACCCACCACCAGCACGAATTCTCCCCGCGTCTCGAGCGTGTCGGCAATCGCCGCGAGTTCGGAAAGGCGCGCGCGGCGCACTTCCTCATGCAGCTTGGTCATTTCGCGGCAGATCGCGGCTTCGCGCTCGCCCATGACGCCAGCAAGATCTTGCAGAGAATCCTGCACCCGTGCGCCGCTCTCGAACATCACCAATGTTGCGTCGATGCGCGCAAGCTCGGCGAGGCGGGTGCGGCGTGCATTTTGTTTCGACGGCAGGAAGCCCTCGAAGAAAAACCGGTCGGTCGGCAGCGCTGCAATCGAGAGCGCCGTCAGCACCGATGACGGACCCGGCAACGCGATCACCGCAAAGCCCGCTGCGCTGACCTCGCGCACAAGCTTGAATCCCGGATCGGAAATCAGCGGCGTTCCGGCATCGGACACCAGTGCGATGGACGATCCGCGCGCCAGCGCGTCCAGGATCTTCGGCCTTGCCTGTTCTGCATTGTGCTCGTGATATTGCTTGAGCGTCGCATTAATGGAGAAACGCTCCATCAGCCGCCGCGTGATTCGTGTGTCCTCGCACGCGATGATGTCCACGCCGGCGAGTGTCTCCAGCGCGCGCAGGGTGATGTCGCCGAGATTGCCGATGGGCGTCGCGACCAGATACAGGCCGGGTGCGGCCTTGGGCGCATGCACAAGTTGCCCTGCCACCGCGAAACTGCGGGCCGAGCTGTCGGAATCAGGGGATGAAGCGGAGGATGGTTTGGTGCGCATTGGGACAATCTAGCGCCGAAGCGCCGTCTCGTCTTGTTCGCACCTGCAATAGCTGTTCATGTCCGGTTGTGCGGGAGTATGCAAAAAGCCTTTGATCCGGCTGGCCTATAGCCGACAATATGCCTGAATCCTCTTCCAGACGTGTCTGAGGATCGATACCCGGAAGTTAATGATGGTTGCGCCGTTCACTCCAAAGCCTCCCCGCACCGGCGCGACCCGCCGCAGTGCTGTCGGCCTGATTCTGGGGGCGCCGCTCATCGCCGGATGCGCCGGAAGCGGCATGCAGTCTCCTTTCTCCGGCGGCGAGCAGCCGGCCGGTCCACCCCAGCAACCGGCGGCGGTGGGCAGCGGCCAGGTCAAGGTCGGGCTGTTGCTTCCGTTGTCGGCGTCCGGCAATGCCGCCGTCGCCGCGCAATCGATGCGCAATGCCGCGGAACTGGCGCTCGCAGAATTTCAGAACCCGAACATCCAGCTTCTGATCAAGGACGACAACGGCACTCCGCAGGGCGCACAGCAAGGTGCCCAGCAGGCCGTCGACGAGGGCGCCGAAATTATTCTGGGGCCTTTGTTCGCCCAGTCGGTTCCGGCCGCTGCACAGGCGGCGCGCAATCGCGGCATCTCGATGATCGCGTTCTCGACCGACTCGAGTGTTGCCGGACGCGGCGTCTATCTTCTGAGCTTTCTGCCTGAGTCGGACGTCAATCGCATCGTTGAGTATGCGGCGGGTGCCGGCAAGAGATCGTTCGCCGCCTTCCTGCCGGAGAATGCTTACGGCAATGTGGTCGAAGCCGCTTTCAAGCAGGCGGTCCCGCGCCGGGGGGGCCGCATTGCCGCGTTTGAAAAATACGGCGCGGACCGTTCGCAAATCGGCGCGACCGCGACAACGATTTCCGAGGCGCTCAAGAATGCGGACACCTTGCTGCTTGCCGACGATGGTGACGCCTTGCCCATGGCCGCCGATGCACTTGTCGCGGCCGGTGTGAATCTCCAGCGCCTGCAATTGCTCGGCACCGGTCTGTGGGACAATCCCCGGGTGTTCGCAAATGCCAATCTGCGCGGCGGGCTTTACGCGGCGCCTGACCCGGCCGGCTTCCGCGGCTTTTCCCAGCGCTACCGTGCGAAATACAACGGCGATCCGGTCCGCACCGCAACCCTCGCCTATGACGGCGTAGCGCTGGTTGCTGCGCTCGCCCGCACACAGGGCGGCCAGCGGTTTTCGCCGGAGGTCCTGACCAATCCTTCGGGCTTTGCGGGCATCGACGGGTTGTTTCGGTTTCGCAGCGACGGCACCAATGAGCGCGGCCTTGCCGTGATGCGTGTCGGCCCGAGCGGTGGACAGATCGTTGCCGGATCGCCGAAGAGTTTTGGGGCGTAGGTTCTTTCAACGCAAATCACGCCGTCATCCTGAGGTGCTCGCTCTTGCGAGCCTCAAAGGATGACCCGTGAAATGCCGTCGCCCTTCGAGGCTCGCCGCGATGCGGCTCGCACCTCAGAGTGACAGCGATCGGGTTGTGATTACGCGGCGAGATCCGCGACCACGGCGTCCAGCACCGGAAATCCCTGCATCGTCACCCGCACGCGTCCGTCGGGATCGACGGTGATCGCGCCTTCGTCGCGCAGGATTTCGATTCGCCTCGGATCGAGCGCGCGGCCTGACAGGGCGCGATAGCGCACCGGATCGATGCCTTCCGCCAGGCGCAGCCCCATCAGGAGATATTCGTCGGCGCGCTCCTCGCTGTTGAGAAGTTCGTCGCTGGTCACGCCGTGGCCCTGCGCTTCGACACGCATCAGCCACGTTTCCGGACGCTTCTCTGTCGCGATGGCGTGACGGATTCCGTCGATATCGAGGCGGCCATGCGCGCCGGGGCCGATGCCGGCATATTCCTGGCCGCGCCAGTAGACGAGGTTGTGCTTGCACTCTGCGCCCGGCCGCGCGTGATTTGAAATCTCGTAGGACGGCAGACCAAGTTTGGCGCAAACATCCTGCGTCACGTCATAGAGCGCGCGCGCCACGGCCTCGTCGGGAATCTTGAGCTTGCCGGCGGCATGCAGACCGAAGAACGGCGTCTCCGGCTCGATGGTGAGCTGATACAGCGACAGATGCTCGGCGGCTTCCGCCACCGCGAGCTTCAGTTCGTCTTCCCACATCTGCGGCGTCTGGTCGGGCCGCGCGTAAATCAGATCGAACGAGTAGCGGTCGAATACCGAGCGCGCGATGGCCACCGCGTCGAGCGCCTCGCGTGCGGTGTGCAGGCGTCCCAGCGCTTTCAGTGAGGCATCGTCGAGCGCCTGCACGCCGAGGGAGACGCGATTGACGCCGGCGTCGCGGTAGCCACGAAAGCGCGTGGCCTCGACGCTGGTCGGATTGGCTTCCAGCGTCACCTCGACATCGCCGGCGACGCGCCAGTGCCGCGCGATGGCGTTGAGAATCGCGCCGACCGTCTGCGGCTGCATCAGCGACGGCGTGCCGCCGCCGAGGAAGATCGAGGTGACCTCGCGGCCTGGCGCGCGCGCGGCGGTGGTCTCGATCTCGCGCTCGAAGGCGCGCGCAAAACGAAACTCGTCGATCGGCGCGTGGCGCACATGGCTGTTGAAGTCGCAGTAGGGACACTTCGACAGGCAGAACGGCCAGTGGACGTAGACACCGAAGGCCTGTTTCGCGTCAGCGCTCATTTGAGGCACATCTCCGCGAGTTTCACAAAGGCCTTGGCGCGGTGGGAAAGTCCCATTCCGTGCGGCGGCAGACCGTGCTTCTCGATGCTGGTCATCTCGCCGAAGGTGCGGCTGTGGCCGTCCGGCAGAAACGCCGGATCGTAACCGAAGCCGGCGGTGCCGCGCGGCGGCCAGACCAGCGTACCGTCGACGCGCGCTTCCACATCTTCGAGGTGTCCGTCGGGCCACGCCACACACAGCGCGGAGACGAAATGCGCCTTGCGCTGTGCGGGCTCCTTCGCGCCGCGCTCCTGCAACAGGCGTTCGATCTGCGACATCGCTGCGAGAAAATTCTTGTCCTCTCCCGCCCAGCGCGCCGAATAGATTCCGGGCTGGCCATCGAGCGCATCGACTGCGAGGCCCGAGTCGTCGGCGAAGGCCGGAAGTTTCGTTGCCTGTGCCGCGGCCACGGCCTTGATGCGGGCATTGGCCTGAAACGTCGTGCCGGTCTCAATCGGTTCGGCGAGACCGAGTTCTGCCGCCGACACCGCCTCCACGCCGTAGGGCGCAAGCAGTTCGCGCATCTCGGCAAGCTTGCCGGGATTGTGGGTCGCGATCACAAGGCGGCCGGTGATTCGGCGATGATCACTCATGCGCAATGGTTATCCGTGACGGGTGCGAGCGGAAGCGGGAAAATTACGCCACCGCCATTTTTTGCAGGTCGACCAGCCGGGCGATGCCCTTCTTGGCCAATGCCATCAGGTTGAGGAACTCCTCCTGCGAGAACGGCGTCTTTTCGGCGGTGCCCTGGACTTCGATGATGCGGCCGTCGCCGGTCATGACGAAGTTCGCGTCGGTCTCGGCCTCGGAGTCTTCGGCGTAATCAAGGTCGAGCACCGGCGTGCCGTTGTAGATGCCGCAGGAAATCGCGGCGACGTTGTCGCGCAGCACGTTGTCGTTCTTGAGCATGTTGCGCGCCTTCATCCATTGCAGGCAATCTGCCAGCGCGACCCATGCGCCGGTGATCGACGCGGTGCGTGTGCCGCCGTCAGCCTGAATGACATCGCAGTCCACGGTGATCTGGCGTTCGCCCAGCGCAACAAGGTCGACGGTGGTGCGCAGCGAGCGGCCGATCAGGCGCTGGATCTCGACGGTGCGGCCGCTTTGCTTTCCGGCAGCGGATTCACGGCGCATGCGCTCATGGGTGGCACGCGGCAGCATGCCGTATTCGGCGGTGACCCATCCGCGGCCCTGTCCCTTGAGCCAGGGCGGCAGGCGATCTTCCAGCGTGGCGGTGACGAGCACATGGGTGTCGCCGAATTTTACCATGCAGGAACCTTCGGCGTATTTGACCACGCCGCGTTCCAGCGTGACGGGGCGCAGTTCGTCGGGCGCGCGACGGCTCGGCCGCATGAAAAACCTCCTGATATTCCGGAAAATCCTGATTTGGCGCTGCTTTTAGGGGGTTGGGACCGCAGCGGCAAGGGAAGATAAGGATGTTCGCAGAATGCGGCTTGTCATCGTCCCGCGGCATGGACAATTGTAGCAGGAACAACCCGTTTGGAGCCCGATTTTGGCCCACCATGACCCGATAGGCCATCTGATCACGCCGAACGCCGGACTGGCGCAGCTCAACGAGCGGTCGCGGGATATCTTCCGCCAGATCGTCGAGAGCTATCTGGCCACTGGCGAGCCGGTAGGTTCGCGCAACATTTCGCGCCTTATCACGATGCCGCTGTCTCCGGCCTCGGTGCGCAACGTGATGTCGGATCTCGAGCAGTTGGGACTGATCTACGCGCCGCACACCTCCGCGGGCCGGCTGCCGACCGAACTCGGCCTGCGCTTTTTCGTCGATGCGCTGATGCAGGTCGGGGATCTGACCGAGCCGGAGCGGCAATCGATCGAAAGCCAGCTTAAATCCGTCGGCGGAGCAACGTCAGTCGAAGCCGCGCTGAGCGAAGCGCTGACACGGCTGTCGGGTCTGACCCGCGCAGCCGCCGTGGTCCTTACGCAGAAGTCGAATGTGCGGCTCAAGCATATCGAATTCGTGCGGCTGGAACCGACGCAGGCGCTGGTCGTGCTGGTGGCCGAAGACGGCCAGGTCGAAAATCGCGTGCTGACGCTGCAGCCGGGCGTGCCGTCGTCGGCGCTGACCGAAGCCTCGAATTTTCTCAACGCCAGGATTCGCGGGCGCACATTGGCGGAGGCGCGCAGCGAACTCGAAGCCGCGCTGACGGCGGGACGCAGCGAGCTCGATCAACTCACGCAAAAGGTGATCGCGGCGGGTATTGCGAGCTGGTCCGGCGGCGCCAGCGACGAGCGGCAACTGATCGTTCGCGGTCACGCCAATCTGCTGGAAGATCTTCATGCGATGGAGGATCTCGAGCGGGTGCGGCTGCTGTTCGACGATCTTGAAGCCAAGAAAGGCGTGATCGATCTGCTTGGCCGCGCGGAACGCGCCGACGGAGTGCGCATTTTCATCGGCTCCGAGAACAAGCTGTTCTCACTGTCCGGCTCCTCGACCATCATCGCGCCCTATCGCGATGGCGCGGGTCATATCGTCGGCGTGCTCGGCGTCATCGGCCCGACCCGGCTGAACTATGCGCGGGTCATCCCGACAGTCGATTACGCCGCCCGGATCGTCAGCCAGCTGATCGGCAAGTAGTGCGTTTGCGCTTGATTTTCCGCCTCTAAAGCACGATATGCGGGCTAACAATCCCACATGACGACGACGATTTGCTGAAAAGGGTAAGCAATGGCCAATTCCAATGGGCAAAAGGAACCGCAGGACGCGTCGGCGCCGGAACCGGCGAACGACAAGGAGCCCGTGGTCTCAAAGCCGTACGTGATGCCCGACGATCCCGAGGAGGGTTCGGTCGAAGCGCTCACCAAGGAGGTGGCCGAGGCCAAGGACCGGATGCTGCGCACGCTCGCGGAGATGGAAAATCTGCGCAAGCGGACCCAGCGTGAAGTCGCCGACGCGCGGACCTATGGCATTACGGCTTTCGCGCGCGACGTGCTCGACATCGCCGACAATCTGCAGCGCGCGCTGGATGCCGTGCCGATGGAAGCCCGCGAAGCCGCCGATCCCGGCCTCAAGGCGCTGATCGAGGGCGTCGAGCTGACCGAGAAGTCGCTGCACAAGGCGCTTGAGAAAAACGGCGTGCAGAAGCTTGAACCGCTCGGTGAGAAGTTCAATCCGAACTTCCATCAGGCGATGTATGAGGTGCCGGATTCCTCGGTGCCGGCGGGCACTGTCGTGCAGGTCGTGCAGGGCGGGTACACTATCGGCGAACGCGTGCTGCGTCCGGCGCTGGTCGCTGTCTCCAAGGGCGGCGCGAAGAACTAGCGTCTGCTAACGCGGGTCGATGCCGTCCCGGACTGCGCGGAATCGCGGGAACGCTTTCGGCCATTCCTCGCGGGTCGCGCTTGCGATAATCCGCAGCGATGATCCGCCGCCGAATCTCAGCCACTGCACCACGGTCACCGGCGTGTCGTTCTTGCCGGCCACGGCTTCGATCCGTGTTTCGAATCCGGGTGTGCCTTCGATCCGCATCGGCTCGTTCGAGATGATGCGCGCATTGCGAATGCCGGGAATGGCGGCGGCGGCCTGTTGGGCAAAGCGCCCGCGATCTTCCGGCGAGGACGGACCAGACGCCGTCAGGCCGATCACCATGTAGGGCGCACCATCGAGCGTGGTGTCCTCGGTGCCGTCGGTCAGCAGGATCGACGAGCGCGGCGCCAGGGTTCGAACGGTTTTGAAATCGCTGAGCTCGCCGATCTTGAACGGCATCAGGCTGAGCTGTTCCTCGGTCGGCACTTCGTTGCGCAGTGTCGCAGAGGCGAACATCTTGCGCATGGCGTCATCTGAGAGAGGCTTGGCGGCATCCTCGCGGGCCTGCGCGATGATGTAGCCGGTGAATTTCTCGCCGGAGATGATGACCGAGTACATCTTGATCGTGGTCGCGCCATCCTTGCCGGTATCGGACGTGATGAACGCCTTGCCGGCCGCGGTTTCGAAAGCTTCCGGCTTCGATCCTGTGGTTGTGGGCTTGCCCTCCTTCACAGCGGCTTCGACTGCGGCGAACGCTGCCGGAGGTATCTCGGCCACGCCGACCTTGACCTTCTGATCCGCGGATTCGAACCCCAGAAAATCCTTGGCCACGGTGAGCCCTTCGGCGGGCACCAGCCCGACGCGTGCCCCCGATGGGAACACCGGATCGGCGGCCAGGGCCGGAGATGCGACAGCGATAAAGACAACGGCGAGAAGGCGGACGATTGTTTTCATGAAGCCTGACTGATGTCGTATTGAGGCCGTTCGATGGTTGGGCACGGCGGGATGGTCTCGTTTTCGAGGCCCTGACTGTTTCCGCGCCGGGCCAACAGATCAAGGCCCGAATCGTTGCAAATTGACGCATTCGCCGTTGCTTCCCGTGCCCGGAGGGCGGGTCTGTGGCGGGCGTAAAAATTCATTTTCCCGGCTGTTTACAAGGGCCGGTCCTTGCGGCCCCATGCCCCCCTCCTATATGAGGCGGAGCGTCGCGACGTCGCGAACATTTGATATTGGGGGTTTGGATTGGTGCGCCGTCAGGGCCCAGCCAACCTGCCGCAAAAAGAAGGACTAGAGGACCATGGGAAAGGTCATTGGGATCGATCTCGGCACCACGAATTCGTGCGTTGCCGTGATGGACGGCAAATCGCCGAAAGTTATCGAGAATGCCGAGGGCATGCGGACGACACCGTCCATCGTTGCCTTCACTGACGACGGCGAACGCCTCGTCGGCCAGCCCGCCAAGCGCCAGGCTGTTACCAATCCGGAAAACACCATCTTCGCAGTCAAGCGCCTCATCGGCCGCCGCTACGACGATCCGACGGTCGAAAAGGACAAGAAGCTTGTCCCCTACAAGATCGTTAAGGCTTCCAACGGCGACGCCTGGGTCGAGGCCGACGGCCAGACCTACTCGCCCTCGCAGGTCTCCGCTTTCATTCTTCAGAAGATGAAAGAGACCGCGGAAGCTCATCTCGGCCAGAAGGTCGATCAGGCGGTCATCACCGTTCCGGCCTATTTCAACGACGCCCAGCGTCAGGCCACCAAGGACGCCGGCAAGATCGCCGGCCTTGAAGTGCTGCGCATCATCAACGAGCCGACGGCGGCAGCGCTCGCCTACGGTCTCGACAAGACGAAGAACGGCACCATTGCGGTATACGACCTCGGCGGCGGCACCTTCGACGTGTCGATCCTCGAGATCGGCGATGGCGTGTTCGAAGTGAAGTCCACCAACGGCGACACGTTCCTCGGCGGTGAAGACTTCGACATGCGCCTCGTCGGCTATCTGGCGGACGAATTCCAGAAGGAGCAGGGCATCAACCTGCGCAACGACAAGCTCGCGTTGCAGCGCCTGAAGGAAGCCGCTGAAAAGGCCAAGATCGAACTGTCGTCGACGACACAGACCGAAATCAATCTGCCGTTCATCACGGCGGACGCTTCCGGTCCGAAGCATCTGACCATGAAGCTCACCCGCGCGAAGTTCGAAGCGCTGGTGGACGATCTGATCCAGAAGACCATTGAGCCGTGCCGCAAGGCGCTGAAGGATGCCGGTCTTTCGGCAGCCGAGATCAACGAAGTCGTTCTGGTCGGCGGCATGACCCGCATGCCGAAGGTGCAGGAAGTCGTGAAGCAGTTGTTCGGCAAGGAGCCGCACAAGGGCGTCAACCCTGATGAAGTCGTTGCCATCGGCGCCGCGATTCAGGCGGGCGTGCTTCAGGGCGACGTCAAGGACGTGCTGCTGCTCGACGTCACGCCGCTCTCGCTCGGCATCGAAACGCTGGGTGGTGTGTTCACCCGCATCATCGAGCGCAACACCACGATCCCGACCAAGAAGAGCCAGGTGTTCTCGACCGCCGAGGACAACCAGGGCGCGGTCACCATTCGCGTGTTCCAGGGTGAACGCGAGATGGCGGCCGACAACAAGATGCTCGGTCAGTTCGACCTGATGGGCATTCCTCCGGCGCCGCGCGGCATGCCGCAGATCGAGGTCACGTTCGACATCGACGCCAACGGCATCGTCAATGTGTCGGCGAAGGACAAGGCGACCAACAAGGAACAGCAGATTCGCATTCAGGCGTCCGGTGGACTGTCGGAAAGCGACATCGAAAAGATGGTCAAGGACGCCGAGGCCAATGCGGCCGAGGACAAGAAGCGCCGCGAGGCGGTCGACGCCAAGAACCATGCCGACGCACTGGTGCATTCCACCGAGAAGGCGCTGGCCGAGCATGGCGCGAAGGTCGGCGAGCCCGAGCGCAAGGCCATCGAAGACGCGCTGGCGGATCTGAAGGAAGCCCTGAAGGGCGACGATGCAGAAGCCATCAAGACGAAGACAAATACCCTCGCTCAGGCTTCGATGAAGCTCGGCGAGGCAATGTACACGCAGCAGGCCGAGGCGGACGCCGCCAAGGATGCTGCGAAGGACGATGTCGTTGACGCCGAGTTTACCGAAGTCGATGACGATAAGACCAACAAGAAGTCCGCGTAACTGTACACGACCGGCCTCCCCTTCAAGGGGAGGCCTTTCGTGGTGAACCGAACCACTCACACATCCAGACTCGCATGACACAGATCAGCCATGTCTAAGGCCTGCTATTATGAGACACTGGAAGTCGAACGTTCTGTCGACGAAGCCGGCCTGAAGTCGGCCTTCCGCAAGCTCGCGATGAAATGGCACCCGGACAAGAATCCGGGCGACCCGTCCTGCGAGCACAAGTTCAAGGAAATCTCCGAGGCCTACGAGATCCTCAAGGACGGCAACAAGCGTGCCGCCTACGATCGCTATGGCCATGCCGCGTTCGAGCAGGGCAATGGCAACGGCCATGCGCACGGCTTCGGCGCGGGCTTTGCGTCTTCTTTCTCCGATATTTTCGAAGACCTGTTCGGCATGGCCGGACAGCGCGGCGGCCGTGGCGGCCGCGAGCGCGGGGCGGACCTGCGCTACAACATGGAAATTACGCTGGAGGAGGCATTCTCCGGCAAGACCGCGCAGATCAACATTCCCGTCGCGGTGACCTGCGAGACATGCTCCGGCACCGGCGCCAAGGCCGGCACCAAGCCGAAGACCTGTTCGATGTGCGGCGGCGCTGGCCGCGTTCGCCAGGCGCAAGGCTTCTTCACGCTGGAGCGCACCTGTCCGGGCTGTCAGGGCCGCGGTCAGATGATCGAGACGCCGTGCGCGTCCTGTTCGGGACAGGGCCGCGTTCAGAAGGAGCGCACGCTGTCGGTCAACATCCCGCAGGGAGTCGAGGACGGCACCCGTATCCGTCTCGCTGGCGAAGGCGAGGCGGGCGTGCAGGGCGGTCCTGCGGGCGATCTCTACATCTTCCTGTCGCTGGCGGCGCACAAGTTCTTCCAGCGCGACGGCGCCGATCTGCATTGCCGCGTTCCGGTGTCGATGGTGACCGCCGCGATGGGCGGCGAGTTCGACGTGCCGACCATCGACAAGGGCAAGACCAAGGTCAATGTGCCGTCAGGCACCCAGTCCGGCCGCCGCTTCCGTGTCGCCGGCAAAGGCATGCCTGTGCTGCGTTCCCGGCAGACGGGCGACCTGTACGTTCAGGTCGTGGTCGAAACGCCGCAAAATCTGACCAAAAAGCAGAAAGAACTGCTGGCGGAGTTCGAAAAGCTGTCGTCAGGCGACACGCAGCCGGAAGCGGCTGGTTTCTTCAAGATGGTCAAGGACTTCTTCGGAACCCGCGCCAATTCGCCATAGGGCCCCGCGCGACGCGCCCGCTTCTTTTTGCTTGCGTCGATACCCCATTGTGAAGGAAATTTGACGCCTCGCCCCGCCCTGGGGCTCCGTTGGAAGTATCATGGCTCCCCAATCCACTGCGCGCGCGTTGAAAAAGCCGCTTCGTCTCGATGACGAAGTCCGTTTTCTCCGCTCATGGATTGAAAAGCCGCTGCACATGGGTGCGGTGATGCCTTCCAGCAAGGCGCTGGCGCGCACGATGGCGCGTTACGTCGATCCGCATTCCACCGGTCCCGTCATTGAGCTCGGCCCCGGCACCGGCGCGATCACCGACGCGCTGATCGCGCACGGCGTGGCCGAGAAACGCCTCGTGCTGGTGGAGTTCGATCCGGGTTTCTGCGCGCTGCTGCGTGAACGCTATCCGCAGGCGACGGTCATCCAGGGCGATGCCTACAACCTCGACCAGACGCTGGCGGACTGGAAAGAGCCTGCGGCCGCGATGGCTTCGGGGCTGCCGCTGGTCACCAAACCGATGCTGGTCCGCCTCAAGCTGATGCGCGATGCCTTCCAGAAGATGGAGCCGGGCGCGCCCTTCATTCAGTTCACCTACTCGGTGGCGCCGCCGATCCCGAAATCGCTGCCGGGAATTCACACCCAGGCTTCGGAGCGGGTCTGGATGAACCTGCCTCCCGCGCGGGTCTGGGTCTACCGCAAGGGCTGATGCTGCCCGACCGCCGCGTTTTGCGTCCCGAAATTCGCCAAGCTATAAACCTGTCGCGCCTTCGCCCTGTCCGAAGGCGACAGGGACATCATGGCCGCACTGAAAATCCTCGTCATTCCAGGCTCGCTGCGCACCGGCTCGGTCAACGCACGGCTTGCCGCCGTCGCTGTCAAGGAACTGGCGCTGCTCGATGTCGATGTCACGCTGATCTCGCTCGCTGACTATCAGCTGCCGATCTACGATGGCGACATCGAGCTGAAGTCCGGCGTACCGGCCAACGCCGTCGATCTAAAACGCATGATTGGCGCACATCACGGCGTCCTTATCGTCAGCCCGGAATATAATTCGTCGGTGCCGCCGCTTTTGAAGAATGCCATCGACTGGGTGACGCGGGTGCGCGACCGTAACGAGACGTTCGGTCAGGTGTTTCGCGAGCGCGCTTTTGCGATCGGTGCGGCGTCCGACGGAAAATTCGGCGGGCTTCGTGTGCTGATGGCGCTGCGCCAGATTCTGGCGCTGGGCTGCGGCGCGACGGTGGTCCCGAAGCAGATGGGACTGTCGTTTGCCGATCAGGCCTTCGACGACATGGACCGCCTGAAGGATCCGGCCGATGCCGAATTGTTGCGCGGAACCCTGCGCCAGTTGATCGATACCGCCCAGCAGATGATGTGAGACCGCATGAAGCCAGCACATGTTGACACCCGCGACCGGCTGATTGTTGCGCTCGATCTCTCCAGCGTCGAGGCGGCGGAAGCGTTGATCGCGCGACTTGGTGATAGCGTGACCTTCTACAAGGTCGGCTACCAGCTTGGTTACGCCGGCGGGCTGGCGCTGGTGCCGAAACTCGCGGAGCGCGGCAAGAAGGTTTTCGTCGATCTAAAACTGCACGACATCGGTAACACGGTAGCCAAAGGCATCGAGAGCATTGCCAAGTTAGGGGCGACCTTCGCCACGGTGCATGCCTATCCGCAGACCATGCAGGCGGCGGTCGAGGCGCGCGGATCGTCACTGAAGATACTCGCGGTGACGGTGCTGACCTCTTACGACGAGGACGATCTGCACGCGGCGGGCTATCGGCTCGGTGTATCGGATCTGGTGGAAGCGCGCGCGCTGCAGGCACAGACTCTCGGCGTCGATGGCCTTGTGTGTTCAGGCGAAGAGGCTGCCACCGTGCGCGGCATTGTCGGTCCGCAGATGGCGCTGGTGACGCCGGGCATTCGCCCCGCAGGCAGCGCGGCGGGCGATCAGAAACGTATCATGACCCCTGGCCGCGCGATCGCTGCCGGTGCGGATTATCTTGTGGTGGGCCGGCCGGTGGTGGAAGCCGCCGATCCGAAGGCGGCGGCGGAAGCGATCGTTTCCGAAATCGCGCAGGCGGGCGGCTAATAAAAAGGAGACAGCAATGGCCAAGGGTTACTGGATTGCGCGGATCGATGTACATGACCTCGATGCCTATCGGCGCGATTATGTCGCGCACAATGGCGCGGTGTTCAAGAAATATGGCGCGAAGTTTCTGGTGCGCGGCGGCACCCACGAGGCCCACGAAGGCCCGGCGCGCTCGCGCAATGTCGTGCTCGAATTCAAGGACTACGCGACCGCGCTCGCCTGCTATCACTCGCCGGAATACACCGCTCTCGTGAAAGCGCGCGCCCCGCATTCCGAGGGCGAGATCGTGATTATCGAAGGCTACGACGGCGAACAGCCGTAGGCTCCACGAGATAAAAACCGAACCGTCATCCTGAGGTGCGAGCACTTGCGAGCCTCGAAGGATGACAAGGTAATGCGCCGTCGCCCTTCGAGGCCTCCGCTTCGCTACGGCACCTCAGGATGACGGCGAGAGTCGCGATGACCGTTGACTGCTGCTACTTCCCCATCCCGTTTTCAGGGACGATCAGCGGAATGAATCCGAACACGTTGCTGCTGTCGGGATCGACCACCACGCGCACGGCGTGGACCAGGGTGTCACCGTAAACCATCAGCTTGTTGACGCCGGGGATCGGCTTGCCCTTGCTGTTGCGCAGCGGCGCGATTGAAAAATAATGTTCGTCGCCGTGAATCAGCAGCACCGGCTTGCCGAAGCTTTTCGCGCCGGCCTCAATGGCGTCGAGTGTGTTGATAAAGCCGGACTGGCGCGGCATCGCGCCATTAGGAAAGCGCGACTCGTCGAACTCCGCCTGCACGAAGATCACAACGGCCTTGGCGTTATCGGCGCTTGCCTTGGCGAAGCTCGCATTGATCCAGGCGACATTGGCCTTGTCGCGGGCGAAGAACTCCGGCGCCGCATCGGGGTCCTGCGCCTCGAAGCCGTTGTTCGAGCCGGGCACATGCGCGGTGAAAAACATCACGCCGTTCTTCGCAAAGCGTGTGTTCTCCACATAGGTTGAGAATTCCGGCATCAGCAACGCCTGGCTTTCCACATCGAGCGGCGCCCTGCCGAGCGATTTTCCGGGCGTTGCGAAAAACATCTCGCGCAGTTTCGCCAGACGCTCGCGCGGATTGTAGCCGCCAGCAGCCTTGCGATGGCAGTCGAGCCACTCGTTGTCGCCGATGGTGTAAACCAGCGCGCCCTCGAAGGTCTGGATCTGGTCGTAGGATTTCTTCAGGACCTCGTCGCTGCACGGAATCCCGCCGGATTTGATGTCGCCCATATGCAAGGTGAAGGCCGGCTTCAGCGCGTTGACCGCGGCGATCAGCCGGTCAAACTTCGTATAGTCCTCCGGCAGGTTGTAGGGCATGTCGCCGAGCGCCACGAATGAGAACGCGTTGTCGCCGCCGATGTGCTCGGCGGCGGCCGCGGGCATCAACGAGGCGCCGATCATGAGCGTCAGCGCGGAAAGGGCGGGCAGGAAGCGCATGGTGATCGTCCTTCGGGTGGTCTCTGAAATAGGCTGCGCGCGTGACCTTTGCATGACTTCTGCAGGCCGTCGCGCGGGCCGGAGTGCGGTTGCCGCCGTGGCTTGGCGCCGCTATACCGCCAAAAGCAAGTTTTGAAACGGGTTTTGAGGGCTGGAAATGGCCGATATGCGCCTGATCGTTGCTGGAGCCGGTGGCCGGATGGGGCGGGCCCTGATCCGCGCCATTGCCGAAACCCCGGGAGCTACGCTGGCCGGGGCGCTGGAGGCGCCGGGCTCCGAACTGCTGGGTCAGGATTCCGGCGTACTGGCGGGGCTTGCCCCGAACGGGATCGAATTGTCCGGTGACCTCTGGACCCTGTCGAAGAACGCCGACGGAATCCTCGATTTCACCGTGCCGGCCGCGACCATCGCCAATGTCGCCATCGCGGCCCAGCGCGGCATTGTTCATGTCATCGGCACCACCGGCCTGTCGGCGTCGGACAACGCAGTCATCAAGAGCGTGACCTCGCAGGCTATCGTCGTTCAGTCCGGCAATATGAGCCTCGGGGTCAATCTGCTGGCGGCGCTGGTCAAGCAGGTGGCGAAGTCGCTCGACGAGGATTTCGACATCGAGATTCTTGAAATGCACCACAGGCAGAAGATCGATGCCCCGTCGGGCACCGCCTATCTGCTCGGGCAGGCGGCCGCCGATGGCCGCGGCGTCAATCTCGATCAGCGGTCGGTGCGCGCGCGTGATGGTCATACCGGCGCGCGTATTCCGGGCGACATCGGATTTGCGACCCTGCGCGGCGGCACCGCCACGGGTGATCACACGGTGATTTTCGCCGGGCCCTACGAACGCATCGAACTGGCGCACAAGTCGGAAGATCGCATGATCTTCGCACGCGGCGCGCTGAAGGCGGCGATGTGGGCGCAGGGCAAGAAGCCCGGCTTCTACACCATGGCCGATGTGCTCGGCATCGGCACATCTTGAATTCATCAGCGAAATCGGAATCGAAAGAATGAGCGAACGTCTTCTCGTGCTTGTGCGTCATGGCCAGAGCGAATGGAACCTGAAGAATCTTTTCACCGGCTGGAAAGATCCAGGTCTCACCGAACTTGGCGTCAAGGAAGCCATCGGCGCCGGCCGCAAGCTGAAAGAGCAGGGACTGACCTTCGATGTCGCCTTCACCTCGGTGCTGACGCGCGCGCAGACCACGCTCGATCTTGCGCTGAAGGAAATGGGCCAGACCGGGATTCCGATCACGCGCAATCTTGCGCTGAACGAACGCGACTACGGCGATCTGTCGGGTCTCAACAAGGACGACGCCCGCGCCAAGTGGGGCGAGGAGCAGGTGCTGATCTGGCGGCGGTCTTACGACGTGCCGCCTCCCGGCGGCGAAAGCCTGAAGGATACGCTGGCGCGGACGCTGCCTTACTATGTGCAGGAGATTCTGCCCTGCGTGCTGCGCGGCCAGCGTACGCTGGTCGCAGCCCACGGCAACTCGCTGCGCGCGCTGATCATGGTGCTGGAAAAGCTGACGCCGGACCAGATTCTCAAGCGCGAGCTCGGCACCGGCGCGCCGGTCGTCTATCGCCTCAACCCGGATTCGACCGTGGCGTCGGTGAAGGATCTGGCGGGGTAGGGCCGTCATTGCTGAATGTGTGTCCCGGGCGCAGCGCAGCACTCTTGTGATGCGCTGCTGAACCGGGACCGTTGCAAGTGCTGAGTCTGTTACGGTCCCGGCTCTGCGGAGCAGCGCAAGGGCGCTGCACCGCGTCCGGGACAAGAACCCTTTTCCCACCAAGGGAGGGGGAGTAATTACAGGCCCGCCGCCTGTCCGCTTTCCCAGCCGAGCATTGCGCGCTTGCGCGTGATGCCCCAGTGATAGCCGGTGAGCGCGCCGCTCTTGCCGATCACGCGGTGACACGGCACCACGAACGAGATCGGATTCCGGCCGACGGCTGCGCCGACCGCGCGCGACGCCTTCGGTGAGGAAATCTTGCACGCGACATCCGAATAGGTGGTGGCGCGGCCCATCGGAATCTTCAGCAGCGTTTCCCAGACCCGGACCTCGAAGTCGGTACCGATCAGCACCACGCGCAGCGGCTGGTCTTCGCGCCATTGCGAGGAATCGAAAATCCGTTTCGCCAAAGGCGCGGTCTCGGCGAACGATTCGATGTAGGTCGCCAGCGGCCAGCGCCGCTGCATATCGGCCAGCGCCGGCATTTCCTCGCCTTCGTCGGCGAACGCCAGACCTGCAAGCCCGCGCTCGCTGGCGATAATCACCGCCATGCCAAACGGCGAGGGATGGAAGCCGTAGCGCAGCGTCATGCCTTCGCCGCCCTTTTTCCACTCGCCCGGCGACATCGCTTCGTGGGTCACGAACAGATCATGCAGCCGTCCCGGACCGGACAGACCGGAGTCATATGCGGCATCGAGGACACTGGCGGAATCGCGCAGCAGCCGCTTGGCGTGGTCGAGCGTCAGCGCCTGCATGAAATCCTTCGGCGTCAGTCCCGCCCAGCGCCGGAACAGATGATGCAGTTCATCGGGTGTCAGATGCGCGGCGTCGGCCATCGCCTCGATGGTCGGCTGGGTGCGCCACTGCTCGGAGATGAATCCGATGGCGCGGCGCACCGAATCGTAGTCGCGCAGTGCCGCGCCCTGCTTGGACGGCTTTGCGAGTTTCAGATCGGTGAGCATGGATTTCATCGCGGTGTTCATCATGGCGGCATCCGTTATGCGGTGTCCATCATGATGCGGATCTAGGCCGTCCGTGGTGGTTCAACCACCCGATTCCTGCCTGCGGTTCGGGGTGAGCGATCAGGTGACCGGATTGAGCGTGGGCCCGCGTTTGGCGGCCTGGAGCGCCGTCGTTAAAGCTTTGGCGAAGCTTGCTTTTTCATCCGGGCCGAGAAAGCTTCCGATCGAGAGTCGCCGTCCGCGCGAGACGAGGTAGAGCTTCTCGATGCCGAATTCGGCGTGCGATTTCTGCTCGAGCTGGACCCACAGCGGATTGAGCGTCCATTCGACGACATGCCCGCGATGGCTGATACGCCGGACGCGGATTTCATACGGCGTGACGACAATGTCTTCGATGGCGTCGGCGCGGCGGAAGTTCAGCTTGAACGCCCAATAGATGATCAGCGCGTCGAGCCCGAAGAAGGCGAACACCGGCCACGCGCCCATCATCAGGAACATGATGCCGGCCACGAAACTGACGGCGATGACAAATCCCATCAGCACCAGAAAGCCGTGGCGGCTGAGCGAACGATGGGGTGTCAGCCGTGCGCTGAACAGCGGCGCGTCCGCGATCTGCTCAGGATCAAAATCGTTGCGCTCATCCATGGCACCTCACTATACCGGGAACATGGCAAAAAAGGCGATCACGTCCCGTTCAAAATCCAAGGCAAGTCCGGCCGGACGGGTGTCAAAGGCGACCAAGCCGAAGCTCAAGCCAGGCAAGCTTAAGCCAACAAAGTTTAAGCCAACAAATTTTAAGCCCTGGACCGAGGCCGAGGTGGTCGAAGCCTTTACCCGCTTTCGCAACGCCAACCCCGAACCAAAGGGCGAGCTCGAACACCTCAATCCTTATACGCTGCTGGTGGCGGTGGCGCTGTCGGCGCAGGCGACCGACGTTGGCGTCAACAAGGCGACGCGGCATCTGTTCCCGGTGGCCGACACGCCGGAGAAAATGGTGGTGCTCGGCGAGGAGAGGCTGCGCGACTACATCAAGACCATCGGCCTCTATCGCACCAAGGCGAAGAATGTCATTGCCCTCTCGGAACAGTTGATCGCGCTGCGCGGCAGCCAGGTGCCGCGCGATCGCGCCGCGCTGGAAGCGCTGCCGGGGGTCGGACGCAAGACCGCCAACGTCGTGCTCAACATCGCGTTCGGCGAGCCGACCATCGCCGTCGACACCCATCTGTTTCGCGTCGGCAACCGCACGGGACTGGCGCCCGGCAAGACACCGCTCGAAGTTGAGTTGGGATTGCTCGAGATCGTGCCGCCGCAGTTCGCACGCCACGCCCATCACTGGCTGATCCTGCACGGCCGCTACACCTGCGTCGCACGCAAGCCGCGCTGCGAGGCGTGCATCATCAACGATCTGTGCCGGTGGCCGGAGAAGACGGTGCCGGTCTAGCTCAGGCCGTCGGCACGCGCGTTGGCCGCACCGGTTCGAGCAGCTCGGGCCGGGGGCCGGACAGCCGCTTGTGCATGTGGACCATGAAGGCCATGCCGAACAGCGGCGTCGCCAGATTCACGATCGGGATCGAGACGAAGGCGGCAATGAACAGTCCGGCCGTGAAGACGGTCGCGCCGTTCTGCTTGCGCAGCAGCTTGGCTTCCTCCGGTGTGCGGAAGCGCATCGCGGCGAGTTCGAAATACTCGCGGCCGAGCAGCCACGCTGTGGCAATGAAGAACACAATGAAGCCGGCACCCGCGAGCAGCACGAACGGCAGTGCAATCAGATAGACCAGCACGGTCAGCAGCGCGGTCTTCGAGCCTTCCGTGATGGCGAGGCCGATCGGCAGCGCCTTGCCCGGCTTTTCCGCCGGATAGTGTTCGCGCTCGACAATGTCGGCGACGTCGTCGACGAACACGCTGGCGACCAGCGAGGTGATCGCGGGCATCAGGAACACAGCGCCGACCACGACGCCGAGGCCGGCGGCGATCGAGACAATCCATGTGAGAATACTGATGAGGGTATGATAATCGGAGCCGACCATGGTCTCGGCCCATAGTCCGCCCGATCCTGCGAGCCAGCTCAGCAGCCGTTGCAGCGCCGCCGCAGCGACGACAATCAGCACCAGCGCCAGACCGACCGACTTCCACAGGATGGAACGCATCGGCGGCGACAGGATCTGGGACAACGCCTTGAGCGCGGCGTCGAGCATGGGCAACCCTCCGAAAGAACCCCAAGAAAACCAGACCCAGTTAGATACGGCAAATGGGTTCGGCAAGTGGCGGGATCGGCAGGCGGCGTTCTCACGCGGAAATTTTTTAGTTAAGCTGTCATTCCGGACAGCCGCATCGCGGCTGATCCGGAATCCAGAAGGGTTCATCGGAAATAATTTAGGGATTCCGGGCTCGCTCGCGAATCCTCGCGCCCCGGAATGACGACTAGCCAGAGCGCTCGAGATCGGATTCCGGCTCAGGCTGCGAGTTCGCGCGCCGATTCGCCTTTCGGCGAATCCTGCTCAAACGGCGCAACAGGCGCGAGCGGTGCTTCCGACGTCTCGAAGACTCCCTCTGGAAAGGGATCGGTTTCGTCCGCCACCTCCGGGGACGGCTTGGTCGTATCGGCCCAGTGCAGCGCCGTGTAGTCGAATCCGCGGACAATGGTCGGCTTGACGATCTCGAAATAGGGCGAGATGTCGAAGTCGCGTGGCATGTAGAGCGAGGAATCGCGAATGTGCAGGATTTCGCGGCGCGCCTGGCGGCTCGCGGCCTGCGTGATCTTCGGCAGGATCGGATAGCGCACCGCGCCGAAAGCCTGCGCGATCAGCGCCGAGCAGATGATCTTGGTCGGATCGCCCGAACCCAGCGAGATCATGCGCCGCCGCCAGCGCTGCGGGATCGGCAGCGGAATGAGATAGCGCATCAGATCCAGAATATTCTTGGTGTCGTAGCCGAAGCCGACGCGATTGATCGCGTAGCGGCAGACCGTGGTGCGATCCTCATAGGACAGACCGACGGGACGGCAGAGGCGGGTATGATAGGGATAGTATTTCGAGAGCGGCGCGGTGGTAACGCCTTCGCCGATATTTGCCTCGATCAGCACATGCGGTTCGCCATCGGCCTCGTTCGCGCCATCGATCGGACCGACATACAGCGCGGCGTGGGACCATGTCGACTGGGTGAGATACTTGATGATGCCGGAGACGCGATTGTTGCCCTCGACCAGCAGCACGTCGCCAGCCTCGATCAGGCCGCGGAGCCGCTCCGGATCGCTTGGCGTGAAAGGCTCATAGCCCGGAACCTCTTTCTGGAGGTAACCGGCAATGATCTTGCCGACAGTATCGAGTACGAAGCCCATGGTGTTCTTCCCCCCGAGCGGCGCATTCGGGCCGCTTTCTTGTTGGCTTATTGTTGTCGAAAGCAATTTCAATTTAGTTCATGCGTCAAGCCTGCCACTCATCAAACATTCACCATGACCGTTGCCGCAAGGCCTCCAATGCGGCAAGTTCTGGTGTCTCGAATCCGAAGTTCGCTGAATTGCGCGGCACGGCCGGAGCGAGCCTCAGATTCGAAGGACACCAGCAAATATATGATTCCAGTATGGTTTCGGCTCGCAAGTCCGCATAAGAAGCTGCAGCGCACGTGGTGCGGGCTTGTGAACCACCACGCTGGGATGTTCTCGCTTTTGGTCGAATTCCGGAAACCATGACATGACAATTACCCGGCGCAATATTCTGGCCGGTTCTGCGGCGTTCGCAGCGCTCTCACCCTTCGGAGCCCGCGCGATCGCGGCTCCCCTGCCGCGCGATGCTGACATTGTCGTGATCGGCGCCGGTGCCGCCGGCATTGCCGCCGCGCGCCGGATTTCTGCAACAGGCCGCAAGGTGGTCGTGATCGAAGCCGCGCCCAACATCGGCGGGCGCTGCGTCACCGATGCAACGGCCTTCGATGTGCCGTTCGACCGGGGCGCGCGCTGGCTCTACAACGCCGAGACCAGTCCGGTCGCAAAACTGGCGCGCGATGTCGGCATGGACATGCTTCCCGCGCCGCGCGGCCAGCGCATCCGGATCGGCCGTCGCAATGCGCGCGCCGGCGAGAGCGAAGATTTTCTCGCCACGCTGGTCCGCGCCAATCGCGCCATGGGCGATGCCGTGCGCGGCAAGGCCGATATGCCCGCCGCCGCGGGGCTGCCGAGGGATCTCGGTGTATGGGCGGGCACCACGGATTTCCTGCTCGGCGCCGCTGCCACCGGTAAGGATCTGAAAGATCTGTCGGCGCTTGATCTTGTCGCCATGGCGCAGCGCGACGGACCGTCGGCCTGCCGTCAGGGACTGGGCGCGCTGATCGCCAAACTCGGCGAAGGCCTTCCCGTTGTGCTCTCGACGCCGGTGACGCGTATTGCATGGAGCGGGCGTGATGCGCAGGTCGAGACATCTGCGGGCACCATCACCGCCAGAGCCGTCATCATGACGGCGTCGACCAACGCGCTGCTGTCGGGAAAGATCAAGTTCGCGCCCGACCTGCCGAAGCGCCAGCAGGATGCGGCGTCCAAGCTCACGCTCGGCAGCTACGATCACATTGCGCTGGAGTTGGCGGGCAATCCGCTTGGGCTGTCGCGCGACGATATCGTGATCGAGCAAAGCACCGACCGCTCGACCGGATTCCTGCTCGCCAACCTTGGCGGCTCGTCGCTGTGTCAGGTCGATGTCGCCGGTTCATTCGGCGCTGAACTGTCGGCGCGCGGCGAGGCCGCGATGGTGGCATTCGCGCAGGAATGGCTGACAAAATTATTTGGCGCGGACGTCAAGAACATTGCGAAGCGCACCACGGCGACACGCTGGAACGACATGCCGTACATTTATGGAGCGATTTCGGCGGCCTCGCCCGGCGGCCAGCCGGCACGGAAGGTTTTGATGGAGCCGCTGGGCAGTCTGTTTTTCGCCGGCGAAGCCGCGCACGAAACCCAGTGGGGCACGGTTGGCGGCGCATGGGACTCCGGCGAGCGCGCCGCGGACGCGGCCCTGCGCAAGATCGGTGTGCTGAAAGATGCGCCGGTCGCGGAGAAATCCGGCAAAAAACCGAAACGCGCGCAATCGCGCGCAACGGCGGAGCCACCCGCGCCGGGCGGGCGCAGCCTGAACTGGCCGCGCTGAGGGGGACCTTAGCTGCGCAGCGTGCCGCCGGTCTTCTTGGTCACGTCCGCGACGATCTTGGAGGCGACCGCGTCGATCTCCTGATCGGTCAGGGTCTTTTCGCGCGGCTGCAGGGTGACGGCGATGGCGATGGATTTCTTGCCGTCGTCGATGCCCTTGCCTTCATAGACGTCGAACACGGTGACGCCTGTGATCAGCTTTTTGTCGACAGCCTGCGCGGTGCGCACGATGTCGGCCGCCTTGACGCTGCGGTCGACGATGAACGCGAAGTCGCGTGACACCGGCTGGAACGGCGACAGTTCCAGCAGCGGCTTGGCGCGGGTCGGCTTCGCCTTGGCGTCGGGAATGCGCTCGAGGATAACTTCGAATGCGACCAGCGGGCCGTCGGCCTTCAGGGCTTCCAGCGCGCGCGGATGCAACTCGCCGAAGTAGCCGAGCACATTCTGCGGCCCGATCTGGATCGCGCCTGAGCGGCCGGGATGCAGCCATGCCGGAAAATTCTTCGATTCCTTTGCGGAGACGATCTGAAGTCCCTGCATCGGTGCGCCTGCTGCCGCGAGGACTGCGAGCGCGTCGGCCTTGGCATCCAGCGCATCGACGGTGAAGCTGCCCGACCAATGACGGCCGATGCCCTTTGACGAGGCCAGCGCGCGGCGCACACCGCTTGCCGCCATGAACTGGTCTTCGGGCTTGTCGCCCTTGAAGATCTGACCGACCTCGAACAGCGCCACATCGGGAAAGCCGCGATCAACATTGGCCTGTGCCGCCGCGACGAGGCCCGCGATCAGCGAAGGGCGCATGTCGGAGAGATCCGATGCAATCGGGTTGGCCAGCGTGAGTTCGGGCTGCCCGCCACCGAACAATTCCGCCTGCGTCCTCGAGACGAACGACCATGTCACGGCCTCAAGCATACCGCGCGCGGCCAGCGCGCGCTTAGCGCGGCGGGTGCGAAGCTGAAGCTGGGTCAGCACCGGCTTGCGCGGCGCGTCACCGCGCTCGAACGGCGTCAGCGGCACGCTGTCCACGCCGACAATGCGCACGATCTCTTCCACGATGTCGGCCTTGCCGTGCACGTCGCTGCGCCACGACGGCACCGCGACCTTCACCACGGGACCGGTGCCTGCGACCATGAATCCGAGATGGCCCAGAATCAGTTTCATTTCCGGGAACGGCACCTCGATGCCGGCCAGACGCTTCACCTCGTTGAGCGGGAATTCGATGATGCGATCGTCGCCATGGGTCGCGCCTGCGACAACGATCTCCGACGGCGTGCCGCCGCACAGGTCCATCACAAGTTTCGTCGCCATCTCGAGCCCCGGCACCATGAAGGCCGGATCGACGCCGCGCTCGAAACGATAGCGCGCGTCGGAATTGATGCCGAGCTTGCGGCCGGTCTGGGCGATGTTGATTTCATTCCACAGCGCGGATTCGATCAGCACGTCGGTCGTATTCGCGTCGCAGCCGGACGCTTCGCCGCCCATGATGCCGGCCAGCGACTCGACACCATGCTCATCGGCGATCACGCACATCGTGTCGTCGAGGGTGTAGGTCTTGCCGTCGAGCGCCAGAATGGTTTCGCCGTTTTTGGCGTGACGCACGGTGAGGTTGCCCGTCACCTTCCTCGCGTCGAACACATGCAGTGGCCGCGCGCGGTCGAAGGTCATGAAATTGGTGATATCGACCAGCGCATTGATCGGACGCAGGCCGATGGAGGTCAGGCGCTTTTGCAGCCATTCCGGCGACGGGCCGTTCTTGACGCCGCGCACCAGACGCAACGCGAAACCCGGACACAGCTTCTCGTCCTCGATTTTTACCTGCACGGGGCAGGGGAATTCACCCTTGATTTGCTTCGGGGCTTTGTCCTTGAACTTGCCCATGTCGGCGGCGGCGAGATCGCGCGCGATGCCGTGCACGCCGGTGCAGTCCTGACGGTTGGGCGTGAGATTGATCTCGATCACCGGATCGCCGAGCCCGGCCCATTCCGCGTAAGGCTTGCCGACCGGCGCGTCCGCGGGAAGCTCGATGATGCCGTCGTGATCCTCGGAGAGTTCAAGTTCGGCGGCCGAGCACAGCATGCCGTGGCTCTCGACGCCGCGAATATTGCCCACGCTTAGCGTGATGTTTTTGCCGGGGATGTAGGTGCCGGGCGGTGAGAACACGCTGATGAGGCCGGCGCGCGCGTTCGGCGCGCCGCAGACCACCTGCAGCGGCTTTTCGCCTTTCGCGATCTGGCCATAGTCCACCATGCAGACGCGCAGGCGATCGGCGTTCGGATGCTGCTCGGCGGAGATCACCTTGGCGATGACGAACGGCGCCAGCGCCTTCGCCTTGTCCTCAATGTGCTCGACCTCAAGCCCGATCATGGTGAGCTTGTCGGCAATCTTCTCGAGCGGCTCGTCGGTGTCGAGATGCTCTTTTAGCCATGAGAGGGTGAATTTCATGATGCGGCTTTCGCGAACGTAGCGATCAAAGCAATTAAGAGCTGAATGGCATAGAATAGACCTAGGAAGGCCATCGCGATCCAGAATAGGTTGAATAGTCGGCCAAACTTCCTCTGAACCCAAAACTCGACGCGTTTGCCGACATTCTCGGGACAGTGAACTGCCCGAAGCTCAGCAGTCCTGCTATTCACGTGGATCGTATCAATTATGACGAGTTCACCCGGAGACAGGTAAGGAATAGCCAGCATCATCTGACCGTCCGGTCCGTCTGTCTGTTCGAAGCTCCGAGGGGGATATACGGTTATTTCGCTGGGCTTGCACGAGAAGACAATCTCTACTTTCTCTGCTGGCTTTTTTCCGGCGTTCTGAACGTAATGTTTTTCGCAAAAAACCACCACAGGTCCTTGGTCAGCTTTTAATTGATGAAAGCTGTTATTCGCGAACCCATAGATTAATTTTACGCGAGCGCGCAGCAAATAGGCGATCAGTGTACCTGCTAAAGTAAAGGCAAAAGCCAATATCTGCGGCTGAAAGGGGCTAAGTGTGAGCCACACTTTCTCGGCAAATGCGATCACGACGACAACCCTCCCGCCAGCGTCGGGACATCCAGCGGCTTGAAGCCGTAGTGATTGATCCAGCGCGTATCGCTCTCAAACATCTGGCGCAGGTCGTTGATGCCGTATTTCAGCATCGCGATGCGATCGATGCCCATGCCCCAGGCAAAGCCCTGATAGACGTCGGGATCGATGCCGCAGGCACGCAGCACATTCGGATGCACCATGCCGCAGCCGAGAATCTCCAGCCAGTCTTCACCTTCGCCGAAGCGAATCTCGCCCTTGTCGCGGCGGCACTGGATATCGACTTCCAGCGACGGCTCGGTGAACGGGAAGAACGACGGGCGGAATTTCATGTTGACGTTATCGACCTCGAAGAACGCCTTGCAGAATTCGGCTAGAATCCATTTCAGGTGGCCGAGATGCGAGCCCTTGTCGATCACAAGGCCCTCGACCTGGTGGAATTGCGGCGTGTGGGTCGCGTCACTGTCGATACGATAGGTACGGCCCGGACAGATCACGCGGATCGGCGGCTTCTGTGAGAGCATGGTGCGCACCTGCACCGGCGAAGTATGCGTGCGCAGCAGCGGGCGCGAGCCGTCTTCCTTGCGATTGAAGAAGAATGTGTCGTGCATTTCCCGCGCCGGATGACCTTCGGGGAAATTCAGCTTGGTGAAGTTGTATTCGTCGGTCTCGATGTCCGGGCCTTCGGCGATCGAGAAACCCATGTCGGCGAAGATCGCGGTGAGTTCGTCCATCACCTGGGAGAGCGGATGAATGCGGCCCTGCTCGGCGGGCGTCTCCCGCGTGGGAAGCGTGACGTCGATGGTTTCCGATGCCAGCCGTGCGTCGAGCGCGGCGTTCTTCAAAATGTCGCGGCGCGCGGTCAGCGCCTCGGTCACCTTGTCCTTGGCGAGATTGATCTTCGCGCCTTCGGTCTTGCGCTCGTCCGGCGACATCTTGCCGAGGGTCGCAAGCAGGGCGGAGATCGAACCCTTCTTGCCGAGAGCGCCGACGCGTACGGCCTCCAGCGCAGCCTCATCGGAAGCGGCTGCGATTGCGCCGAGAATTTCGGTTTCGAGTTTGGCGAGGTCGGACATTGCAGAAAGCCCCATCGGAACGGTTTCATCTCAACCGTCCGGCGGGGATCATGTCACCCAGCCGAACGCAGCGGAGCGTTGTTACGCTCCGGTCGTGTCGGCCTCGTGCAAGAGGGGCAAAGCTTACGCCGCGAGAGCGGCTTTGGCCTTTTCAGCAATCGCCTGGAACGCCGCCGGCTCGTGGATCGCGAGATCCGACAGCACCTTGCGGTCCACAACGACGCCCGACTTGGCGAGGCCGTTGATAAACACGCTGTAGGTCATGCCGAACGGGCGCACGGCCGCGTTGAGGCGCTGGATCCAGAGCGCGCGGAACGTGCGCTTCTTCAGCTTGCGGGCGCGGAAGGCATACTGGCCCGCCTTGTCCACGGCGGCCTTGGCGGCGCGGATGGTGTTCTTGCGGCGGCCGGAAAAACCCTTGGCGGCCTTGTAGACTTTCTTGTGCTTGGCGTGAGCTGTGACGCCGCGTTTAACGCGAGACATGATGCATGTCCTTCATCTGGAAAAGTGAAAACAGGCGGCCGCGCGAAGGCGGCCCGGTGAACCGCTTTAGGCGTTCGGCAAGAAGTACTTCTTGACGTTGTCGCCGTCGGTCTTGAACAGAATCCGCGTGCCACGGAGCTGGCGAATCTGCTTCTTGGTCCGCTTGATCATGCCGTGGCGCTTGCCTGCATGGGCGGACACCACTTTTCCGGTCCCGGTTACTTTGAAGCGCTTTTTGGCGCCTGACTTGGTCTTCAGCTTGGGCATTTTGCTCTCCTGTTGCCGCAACAAAAAACCGCCCCGAAAGGCGATCTGGCGGCTGAAATGCTCGTTAGAGCGTTGAAAATGCTCAACTTAGTCCCGTGTGGACAAAGTCGGCACTGGCGTCGCCACGGCAGCCCTTAATCAGCCGGGCGACGAAGGTTGGGCTTATGGCAGAGGATTGCCGGATTGGCAACGATTAACGGCGCCTCTTGAACGAAGGAAGCCCTTTCAGCGACTATTTCCCAAGACCTCAGCGCGCCCTCAGATGGAAGGCCAGTCCATGACTTTCAGCGTTTTGAAGCGGTCGGTTCCTTTCGCCCTCGCTGCCGCAACCTTCCTGGCCGGATCGGCCGCCCAAGCCGCCTCATTCGACGGTCCCTGGACGGTCATCATTGTCACCCAAGCCGGCAACTGCGATGCCGCCTACAGCTTTCCGCTCCAAATCAGCGGCGGCCGGATCGTTTCGACCGGCGGCGCCACCATCAACGGGCGCATCAGCGGTGGTGGCGGAGTCAATGTGGCGATTTCCAGTGGCGCCTCCTCCGGCCGGGCCAGCGGACGGCTGGCAGGCTATTCCGGGTCGGGCCGCTGGAGCGGCATTCTGAATGGCGCCAGGTGCAGCGGGCGCTGGGAGGCGCATCGCTGACAACCTATTATAATACCTAAATAAACCGATTACATCCGGCGATGCTGCATCGCGCTAGAAGTCTTGCCACATTGTGACTATACCCCTCCCAGCACCCACCCAACGCAAGGGATACACAGATGGCCGTGCGCGCCAAGACGATTGCTTTGTCCTTGAATCCAGCCGCCCGGCTGTTCGCCCTGGCCGCCTTCGCGGCGGCGCTGCTCACGGCGGCTATCGTGCTCGCCACTTCGGCCAAGGCTGGCTCCTCGTTCGACGGGTCGTGGAAGGTCACCATCATCACCCAGTCCGGCAATTGCGATCCGGCCTACAGCTATCCCGTGAGGGTCGAGGGTGGCCGTGTCAGCTATTCGGGTGACGGCAGCTTCGACATTTCCGGTCATGTCGGCGATGCCGGCGCCGTCAATGTCACCATCGCGCGCGGCGATCAGAAGGCCAGCGGCAGCGGCAAGCTTTCGGCCAATTCCGGCTCCGGCCAGTGGAGCGGCAAATCCTCGAGCATGACGTGTTCGGGCCGCTGGGAAGCCACCCGCGCTTCGTAATTCTTTCGACGATATTTGCTGACGCGAAAAAGCGCCGCTCTTTGCGGCGCTTTCTTATTGGCGTGGTCGCAGCAAGGCTACGCGCCTTTGTATTTCGATTGCCGCGACAGGATGGCAGCGAGCATCAATCCGCCGATCAGGCTGATATGCTCGACCGCGACATAGAATTCGAATTTCGCGGCCTCGCCTTTCAGATTCCAGAAGTCGTGGGCAATCGGAATTGTCAGCAACGTGAAAATGGCCAGAGCGCCTGCGCCCGACCAGGCACGGCGATTGGCGATGATCAGCAGAGAGCCGCCGAGCTGGGTGAAGATCACCAGGCAGTTGATCAGCACCGGTGGCTTCAGGCCGTACTGCGCCATCTCCGCGACGCCGCCCGGGAAATCGATCAGCTTGGAGAGGCCGCTGCCCCAGAACGGAAATGTCAGAACAATGCGTGCGAGCAGCGCGAAATAGGGCCAGTCGAGAATGCGGGCGATCAATGTCGGCATTGGATTTTCCTGAAACCATGAATGAAAACGGCCCGTCAGTATCCCGGCGGATTGTCGGCATCAATCCGTTGCGGGTTGAAAAGAGCGATCAGCTTATCAAGCCGGGGCGTTGGCGATCCTCATCAGCTCGTCGAGGAATTCGCTCCGGCGCTGTTTCGGCAAGGGCTTGTCTGACAGCGTGAAGCCAAGAAACGCCCAGTAGAGAATTTGCGCACGCGCACGTGCCGCCTCCGGCGGACATCCCGCCGCTGTCAGGAGGCTTTCGATATAGGAAAGCCGGCGCTTATCGATCGCCTGCACCGCAGCGCGGGCCGCCGGATCGACCGTGGCCCAGCTCCGCACTGCGACCTCGACGGGAAGCCTGCTACTGAACGCGTCGCGCAGCAGCACGTTGAGAGGCGCCTCGCGATTTCTGGATTGCTCGAGATTGGCGATGATCTGCTCGGTCGAGAGCTCGCGCCAGCGCTTGAGCAGGGCAGTGTGAAATGCGCCGACATCGGCGAAATGCCAGTAGAAACTGCCGCGCGAGACGCCCATGGCTTTCGCCAGCGGCTCGGCCTTCAGCGCCGTATAGCCGCTTTGCGTCAGCGTTTTCAAACCCTGATCGAGCCAGTCGTTGGCGGAAAGCGGAACAGAGGTCACGCAGACGTCTCCGGATGTTCGGGTGAACATACATAACTGTATTGACAGATGCCAGCAGCCGGCGCATCGTCGCCATACAGTTATGTATGGCGGACCTGTGGGGACAGTGTGATGCGCGATTTGCTTCTGCAATGTTCCGGGGCGCTCGCGATCGTCGTGGCGCTGGTTCACGGTGTGCTCGGTGAGACGAAGGTGTTCGCGCGTGCGGCGATCGAGCCGCCGCGGTTGCGGACGCTGATACGGCTGGTCTGGCAGGCGGGGACGCTGGCGTGGATCGGCGGCGGGGTGCTGCTGATTGCTGCGCCCTATATGGCGTCGGAGGTCGCGCGTCACTGGATCGTGGCGACGTTCGCGGTGGTGTTCGGATTTGCGGCGCTGGCCAATGCCTACGCCACACACGGGCGTCATTTCGGATGGATGCTGCTGAGCGGCGTGGTCGCGCTCGGGATCGCGGGCTACTAGGGCGCGATCGAGCCGTTACTGCAACGGCGGATCGCCGGTCGTCTGCTTTTTGGCGAGATCCATTTCGGTCACGGCAATCAGGATCTCGGCGCGGGTCTTGAGGTCCGGCGCCTCGAGCAGCGCCTGCTTCTCCGCAGGCCCATAGGGCGACATCATCGCCAGCGCGTTGACGAGCGCCTCATTGGGCGCGCTTTCGATGCCTTCCCAATCGACCTTGAGCTGATTGGCTTTCAGAAACAGCGTAAGCGCCTGAAGCAGCGCCTGGCGGTCGACACTTTCTTCGCCCTTGCGCGCCACGAAATCGTCGATGAACGCGGCAAAATCAACGCGGCATTGGCGATAGGGCGTGAGAACCGTCTTCTCTTCCAGCACCGTGAAGCGCGCGATACCGGTCAGTTCGAGAATGTAGCGCCCGTCACCGGACTCGGCGAGCTGCGTGATGCGTCCAACGCAGCCGACCTTGAACAGAGTGGGCCGTTCGCCGCTCTGCGAATGGGTCACGTCAGGCTGGATCATTCCGATCAGGCGGTGGCCGTCGCGAAATGCGTCGTCCACCATCTGAAGATAACGCGGCTCGAAAATATTGAGCGGCATCTGGCCGCGCGGCAGCAGCAACGCTCCGGGCAGCGGAAACACCGGAATGACTTTCGGCAGATCGGCGGGCCCACGGTATTCGGCGTTGATCGGCATCCGCTTCCCTCACATCAGTCGTACGGAAATTCCGTAGAGATCCTCAGGAGAAAAGGATCGTTGAAAGACGCTTGCGGCCTTCCACGGTCGCGTCGTCGTTCGGTCCCCATGCTTCGAAGAATTGTACCAGCTTCTTGCGCGCGCCGTCGTCGTCCCATTTGCGGTCGCGCTTGACGATCTCCATCAGATGGCCCGCGGCCTCGGTGCGCTTGCCGCCGGCGTTGAGTGCGACGGCCAGATCGAACCGCGCCTGATGATCGAGCGGATTGGCGGCGACCTTCTGTTCGAGTTCCGTCACCGGACCGACAGCCTTGGCCTGTTCGGCGAGATCGAGCATGGTCTGCACCGCGGAGATCGCGGCATCGTTGCGCTTGGACTCCGGCACCAAAGCCAGCGTCTGCTTGGCCTGCTCCAGCGCGCCGGTTGCGATGTAACATCGCGCCAGACCGGCAAGCGCGGTGAGATTGGTGGCGTCGACGCCGAGCACTTCGGCGTAAATCGAGGCGGCGGTGGCTGCATCGCCGGCCGCCATTGCGGCCTCGGCCTCGTTGAGGATTTCAGCGATGTCGCCTTCCGGCGAAGGCATGCCCTTGGTCAGCTTGTCGATGAACGCCGTGACCTGGCTTTCAGGCACCGCGCCCATGAAGCCGTCGGCGGGCTGGCCGTTGACGAAGGCAATGACGGCGGGGATCGACTGGATACCCATCTGTCCCGGAATCGCCGGATGCTCGTCGATGTTCATCTTGACCAGCTTGACCTTGCCCTTGGCGGCACGGACGGCCTTTTCAAGGCTTGGGGTCAATTGCTTGCAGGGGCCGCACCACGGCGCCCAGAAGTCGATCAGAACCGGCTGGCGCTTCGATTCCTCGATGACGTCCTTCACGAAGGTCTGGGTCGTGGTGTCCTTGATGAGGTCGGGAGGCGTCATCGCCGCCGGTCCGCTGCCTTGCTCGACTATGGTCACGTGATCCTCGTCTGCCGCCTGTCGTATGGAAGAGAGCCGCTTCTAGCACGATCGGGGCATTTTCCGGCAGCTTCGATCCGCCGCAGTGAAAATGGCCGATATGCAAGAAGGCGCGAATTCCCGCGCGGCCCGGGTGGCCGTCAGGGCAGGAACGGCGCAAACCCACAGATGGAGGTCTTTTGGCAGATTTTCAATTGGGCGACAGACCGCAAAGGCCCATGAAAAACATCGATTTGGCCCAAAATTGCCGGAACCGGGCATGCGGAATAAAGGATTAGCCCTGTTGCATTGCATGGCGGCATTTGGCATAGCTTTGCCCGGCGGCGCGCTTTGCGCCCCGCCAATTCTGATGCGGGTGTAGCTCAGGGGTAGAGCACGACCTTGCCAAGGTCGGGGTCGAGGGTTCGAATCCCTTCGCCCGCTCCAGAAATTCTCGATTGAGAATCTTGGCCGACAGCTACGACAGGATCGTTGCCGTCGAATGACAAGCCGCCGCAAGGCGGCTTTGTCGTTTGTGGCGCTGTACCCAGCCTCAACCGGTCACACCCGATACGAAAAGACTGGCTTATCGCGATAGTTGTAGCGATGTACCTTTCGCGCTAGCCTCCCGAAAGCTCTATGGGGGCGCAAATGTCCGAGGTTCCGAGCGAGACCAAGAAGCCGGGCAAATTTGCCAGCATTCAAAATGGCATTGCATCGATGGCGGGCATTCTCGGCGCCACCGGAGCCGTAGGCGGCGCTTGCATCTATCTTCTGAGCCCTCGCATCGACAAGTACATCGAGGATGTTGTCCGCAACAGCAAGGCGGGCGCGATCGTCGTGCAGAGCACAGCGCCGACGCCGGTCACGCTTCTGCCGGACAACAAACCGGCGCCCGACAACAAACAAGCCGCGGACAGCAAACAAGTCGACGACCTGAGACATCAGGTCGAAACCCTGACCAAGGCGGTCAACGAGATTCGCGCGCGCGCCAGCTTCAATGCGCCTTACGGCTATTCTTTCCGTTTCAAGGGCGCGGAGATTATTGCTCAGCAGCGGCCCCTCAGCCGACTCTATTTTTATGCGACCCGCGATGACGAAGTGAAGGTGACGGTCTACCTAGCGACGCAAAAGTTTCCGGTCACCATGAAAGTCGATGGTGTCGCAGTGAGGCCGACCATCCGCGATTCGAAAGATTCACTTCGTGTCACTGATTTTCTGATTCACACCTCGCTCGAGGAAGTCATGCCTGTCGGGAATGGCGACGCCAAGGAAGCGGGCGGCCGTCCGGCCCCGGAAGATCCACGGCCCCAGAACGTGCATTACATCGAATTCGTGCCGGGCGACGTGACCTACAATTTCGGCAAGAACGACGATTACGACGTGTCGGGCATCGTACTGGTGTCAAAGAAGAATATTTGAAATTCAGGGCCAGTGCCGATGCACGATCGGGCGTTGACGACATGGATGCTTCGCGGACTCGTTGCGGGCGTACTTTATTATTCGACGGCCTTTCAGGCGCAGTCCGGCGAACTGAAATGGCAGCCGATTGATCAATACACCGCCGCTCTGAGGAATGCCGTCTTCAAAACGTCTTCGGGCGCGGAGATCAAATTCACCGCAGTGCGCTTTCATCTCGGGTACACGAGGTTGAAGCTTGCGGGAACGTCAGAGACGGTCGCGGCGGGACGGGATGTCAAAGACGGCATTGCCAAGTTCGTTGTGAACGGCGAACAGCGGGCGGAGTTGTTGAGCTACAGCCTTGAAGGCGTGCTGGGGCACAGCAAGGACAAACCGCTCTTTGTCGCACCCGCGGGCTGGGCCGCGGGTCAGCGCCGTCCCGACCAGATCGGTTTGCTTCGTATCAACGGCAGGCAGCTTTACCCCTTGGTCAACAAGCCGACATTCAGCGCGATTTTCTGCCTGCATGATAGCGAGCACTACAAGGGCTATGACGCAGTGGTCCCCGTGCTTTTCACGTCGAACGACATCACGAGTCTGAATGCGCGGGCTGGAAAGTGCCGCGACGCAGTTCAGGTTGGCCCGCGAATTATTGAAGAAGGCGGCAAGCGCGGAATCTCGGAAAGCGAACTCAAGACCGAGCGCTATCAGCGCGTGGTATTTTTTGTCGACGACCCCAACCGCAACGACTGGCCCGCCAAGTCCCGCGAGTCAGCGCGGAACGGATACGTTCTGCTGACCCACAACAAGGTTCATCTGTACGACTTGCAGGCGCTGCTGCTGGACAAGGAAATTTATGCCGGAGGCAGTCCGCACTGGGCCGTTAATCTGGCGGGCGACGATCAGGCGGGCCTGATTATCAATAACGGAAATGAGCCAGATATGTTCGACAACACTCTCGCGACTGTTGGATCTGCCCTCATTATCGAACGCAGACCGGACTAACCATCATAACCAAGAAAAGTGCCGCGTTGTCGGCGGGAGGACTTATATGGTCAGCAAGTTTTCGTGGGCTGCTTTGGCGTGTCTCGCCACGGTGGCAATCTTTGCCAGCGTGAAAGCGCAGGCAAAAGACGTCAGGCTCGAGACGTCGGACACCATGATTCCGACCGGCGATGCCGGCATCCAGTTGTTCGTGCGCAACAAGCATCCGGCGGGCCAGAAGAAATTCGCACCCGAGAAAATTCTGCTTTACGTCCACGGCGCGACCTATCCGTCCGAGACCGCGTTCGATCTGCCGATCGAAGGCAAGTCGATGATGGATCTGATCGCGGCGCGCGGCTACGACGTCTATCTGGTGGATATCCGCGGTTATGGCCGCTCGTCGCGGCCGCCGGAAATGAGCCAGCCGCCCGGCGACAACAAGCCCATCGTCCAGACGCGCGTGGCCGCGAAGGATTTCGGCACGGCGGTGGATTACATTCTCAAGAAGCGCGGCGTCTCCAAGATCAATGTGATGGGCTGGTCGTGGGGCACATCGACGGTCGGTCTCTACACCAGTGAGAACAACGCCAAGGTCAACCGCCTCGTGCTCTACGCGCCACAGTGGATTCGCACCGAACCGCCGCCGGCGCAGTGGCCGAAGCTTGGCGCGTATCGTCTTGTCTCGAAGGAGTCGGCCAAGGAACGCTGGCTGAAGGACGTGCCGGACAACAAGAAGGCCGATCTCATTCCGCCCGGTGTGTTCGACGCGTGGGCCAATGCGACCTGGGCCACCGATCCGGATTCGGTGACGAAAAATCCCGGCATGCTGCGCGCGCCGAACGGTGTGGTGGAAGACACCCAGCTCTACTGGGGGGCCGGCAAGGCGCTGTTCGATCCCGGCAAGATCACGGTGCCGGTGATTGTGCTGCATGCCGAATGGGATGCGGATCTGCCGAGCTATCTCGCGCAGAACTACGTCAAGCAGCTCAAGAACGCGCCGTACTGGCGGCTGATCGAGATCAGCGAAGGCACCCACACGGTGATGATGGAAAAGAACCGGATGCAGTTCTTCCGCGAACTGATGAACTTCCTCGATGAGGAAAAGCCGCTTGCCTTGAAATGAGCAACGATAACAAGAAAAAAGGCCGGGTTTGACCCGGCCTTTTGCTTTGGTGATCCAAGGACGCTGGCGCTTATGCCAGTTGCGACTCGTACGCCTTCAGATGGGTGTAGACGATGCGCAGCAGCGGCACATTCAGTGCACCCTTCTTGTTTGTTTCGGCACGATGGATCAGGTCGCCGATGATCTGGTCGGCTTCGATACGCGCATTGCTGCGGATATCGCGCAGCATCGATGCCGTCATCTGCGATCCCGGTGCGAACAGCAGGCCGCCGGTGCGCTCCAGAAATTCAGCGCGCGGCGCATAACCTGCAGCGTCGGCCACCGAGGCGATCTCCGCGCGAAGGCCGCGGATGAACTGTTCGCCGCCCGGCGCAGCGGTGATGTGCCCGGTTGGCGCGCGCATCAGCGACGTCGCCCCGGCCAGCGTGGCGAGGAACACCCACTTCTCGTACATTTCCTGCGTGATGACATCGCTGGCCTTGGCGTCGAACATCGCGCCCTGCAATGTCGCCTCGATACGCTTGGCGCGATCGCCCTTGGGCTTGCCGCGATCGCCGAAGGACATCGCGTGCATTGGCGTAAGCTGATGGATGACGCCCTCCGCGTCGAGCATCGCCGCGACCTGGCATTGTCCGCCCATGACGCGGTCGATCCCGAATTTCGCATCCAGCACGTCGAGGTGCTTCATGCCGTTGAGGAACGGGATAATCGCGGTATCGGGGCCGACGGCGGCGGCGAAGGATGCAATCGCGCTGTCGAGGTCGTAAGCCTTGCAGCTCAGGATGATGACATCGAATGGCGTCGTGATCTTTTCCGCCAGAATGGTCGGCGGGTTCCTGAGCGTGACGTCGCCGACCGGGCTTTTGATGACGAGGCCGTTCTTGGCCAACAGCTCGGCACGCTTCGGGCGCACCAGAAACGTCACATCGCGGCCTGCCTGCAAAAGTCTGCCGCCGAAATATCCGCCTGTCGCGCCGGCGCCGATAACGAGTATGCGCATAATCAGATCCACTTCGTTTGAGTGTTGGGTAGGTCCCGAAAAATGGAAACAGGTTTTCGGGTTGGCTCAGGCCCAATGGATAAGCGCGCGAACCTTGCTCAAATGACAGCGCCGGCGCAAGCAGGGCTCACGCCGGCGTGATGCTCGGCAGCTATGCGCTTACCATTTCTCACCGAACGGGCGGATCTCGAGTTCGAATGTCCAGGCACTGCGCGGTTGCTGGTAGAGCAGCCAGTAGGATTCCGCGACCGACGACGGCGGCATCAACAGATCGGGATCGTCCAGTGCGCCGGGGCCATGGGCTTCGATACGCCGCTGACGGACCCATTCGGTATTCACGCCGGAATCGATGATGAGGTGAGCGACGTGGATGTTCTGCGGACCGAGTTCGCGCGCGGTCGCTTGCGCCACGGCGCGCAGGCCGAATTTGGCGCTGGCAAAGGCCGCATAGCCGGATCCGCCGCGAAGGCTGGCGGTTGCGCCGGTGAAGAAGATGTTGCCCTTGCCGCGCGGCAGCATGACCCGCGCAGCTTCGCGCCCGGCCAGGAAGCCGGAGTAGCAGGCCATTTCCCACACCTTGCGGAAGACGCGTTCGGTGGTGTCGAGAATTGGAAAATTGACGTTGGCGCCGATGTTGAAGATGCAGACTTCAAGCGGCGCATGCTTGTCGGCGTCGGTAATGAATGAGACGATCTCCTCTTCCTTGCGCGCATCGAGCGAGCGGGCGTGGATCTCTCCGCCTGCGGCCTCGATTTCCTTCACCAGCGGTGCAAGCTTGTCGCCGTTACGGCGGCCGGCGAATACCGTGAAGCCTTCAGAGGCAAACTTCTTCGCAATCTCGGCGCCGATATAGTCGCCGGCGCCGATGACCGCCACGGTCGCATTTCTCTTGGCCAAGGTCCGTCTCCTGTTAACAGAGGGTTTGCTGTTGTCGCGGCGCGGCAGGCTCTGCCGCGCCGTTCAGATTATCACTTCGCGTCGTCGTTGATCAGGCCGCCGACCAGATCCCACGCCTTGCCGTTCCAGCGCTGAAGATTGAGCTGGGTGTACATCTTGTTGTTGGTTGCGCTGGTGTTGACGACGATTCCGGGCAGCGACATCGGCAGTGCAAGCCCCTTGATGTTGCGGGTCTGCTTGAGGATGTTCTCGCGCGACAGATCATTGCCGCACTGCTTGAGCACTGCTTCCAGAATGACGCCCTGGTGCAGGCCGGTGAAGTAGTTGCTGTCGGCCAGATCCGCGCCCGGCATGTTCTTTTCCATGAACGCGCGGTACATCTGGACGCCCTTGTCGCTGGCCCATTTCGGATCGTCCGGATCCTTGCGATAGGTTGCGGTCATCACGCCGGTCGAGATATCGAGGCCTGCGGGCGCAAGGACCGCGGCGATCGAACTCGAGATCAGGTTGGTGATGAACAGCGGCTTCCAGCCGGATTCGTGAGTCTTGCGGATCGCCTGCGCCGCGAATTTCGGTGTGCCTGCGAACAGCATCACGGTCGCGCCGGTGCTCTTCAGCGACACGATCTGAGAATCGATGGTGGGCTGGCTGACTTCATAGCTCGAGGTCACGACCTTGCTGTCGAAAGCCTCTTTCAGTTCGGATTTGAAGCCCGCGATGAAGTCCTTACCCAAATCGTCGTTCTGGTAAAGGATGGCGATCTTGGCGTTAGGCATTTCCTTGGCGAGATAACGCGCATAGGCCCGCGACTCGGTGTCGTAGCTCGGCAGCCCTGTGGTGATCATCGGGTATTCGTTGTAGTCCGTGAAACGCGTCGCGCCGGTGACGATGAAGGCCTGCGGAATTTTCTTTGCGGCGAGATACTTCGCGATGGCCAGATTGCTCGGCGTTCCGAGAGTCGAGAACATGAAGGCGACTTCGTCGGATTCCACCAGCTTGCGGGTGTGCTCGACAGCTTTCGGCGGGCTGTAGGAATCGTCCATCGCGATCAGATTGATCTTGCGCCCGTTCACGCCGCCCTGTTCGTTGAGGACGTTGACATAGGCGATCAGCGCCTTTCCGACCGCGCCCAGCGCCGAGGCCGGGCCGCTGAAGGGAAAGACTGCTCCGACCTTGATCTCGGTTGCCGTCACCCCTGGCGCGTCGGCTGCTGCGACCGGAGCGGACAGCCCGGCAAGCAACAGGGCCGCCACGGTGGCCTTGAGTGCAGATCTCCTCAGCATCGCTTCGTCTCCCTTTGGTCTGATTTTTCGCTGGTTGAAGCGCTGGGCCGGTTCTGATCCGGACCTCTCTCGCTTCGACCAATAGGGTTCTGATATAGAACTGTCAATGAGAAGTGAGCTGGTGCAATGTGCTGCGATGCACAAACACCGGGCTTCAAATCCATCCACGATGGAGGTATAGTAAATATCAAATCAGAATGGACAGCTGATTCATCGCGGAGATGCGATATGAAGTGGGAATCCCTTGAAGACGAGGCCTGTTCGGTGGCGCGCACGGTGTCCGTCATCGGCGATCGCTGGACGCTGCTGATTTTGCGCGATTGTTTCCGCCGCATCCGGCGGTTTGATGAATTTCAGTCGCGGCTCGGCATCACGCGGCACCTGCTGGCCGAGCGTCTCAAGAAACTCGTACGCCAGGGCGTGCTTCGCCGTGTGGCCTATCAGGAGCGTCCGAAGCGCTACGAGTACATCCTGACCCAGAAGGGGTTGGACCTGCATCCGATCATGATGTCGATCGTTCACTGGGGCGACGTTCACATGGCGGATGAGCGCGGCCGACCGGTGCTTCACCAGCACAAGACTTGCGGCCACACCTTCGATCCGGTGATGACCTGCTCGGTCTGCAACGAGCCGCTGTCCGCCAAGGAAGTGCATGTGCATCCGGGACCCGGCGCAGACCCGTCGAAGCTCGCACTGCCTTCGATCGAACAGCAGACTCTCGATTGAGAGTTTGTTACGCAGCCCCGAATGCAACTGCGGCAAGCCGTTTGACGTGATCGCGCACGTCGGCGGGCCATCTGGACACCGCAGTCTCGAAGCGTTTCTGTTCGCCTGCATAGAGTGCGCGTAACGCCTCTTCGTAATGCGGCTGATCGCCGGCCATCGCCGTCATGAAACGATGCAACGATTCCTGTCCCTCGCGTGCGCGATCCTTCGCCGCGTTGGCGCGCCGTGCTTCCTCGACAAGTTTGCGAATCGCGACCGAAGCGCCGCCCGGCTGGAGCGAGAGCCACTCCCAGTGCCGCGGCAGCAAGGTGACCTCGCGCGCGACCACGCCGAGTTTGGGCCGGCCCGGTCCGCGCGGCGCAGTTTCCGCTGTCGTCTCATCGGCCTGAACCGGCATCCGGCGTGCAACCCGCTTCTGCACGTCGGCCAGCGATCCGCGCAAATCGATTTCGGCAGGCCGGCTGGTTGCCGCGTCGAAAATCATGAACTGGGCGGCGCCGTTTTTTTCGAGCGCCTGCTTGGTCTTTGTTGCGACAAGGTGAGGGTCGCCCAGACCCAGGCATCTGCTGCCCTCGAAGGCGATCATAACGGCGGGCAGGGGGGGCATGGGCCATCCTTGTACGTTATCGACGGCGAGTATTTACCCGGGTAAAAATGCCCTGTCAATATAATCCGGGTAAAATTCCGTCTCGACTTTCTCAGGACAGGCTGTCACCACTGATGCCCCGCAACGAACCATGACCGGCGCCTCATGCTCACAGTTCATCATCTGAATAATTCCCGCTCGCAGCGTGTGCTCTGGCTGCTGGAGGAGCTGGGCGTGCCTTACGAGATCGTGCGCTATCAGCGGCAACCGTCGATGCTCGCGCCGAAGGAGCTGCGCGCGGTTCATCCGCTCGGGAAGTCGCCGGTCATCACCGACAACGGCAACACCATCGCGGAATCCGGCGCCATCGTCGAATACATCATCGACACCTATGGCAATGGCCGTCTGATCCCGCCGCCGAAAACGCCGGAGCGGTTGCGCTACACCTACTGGCTGCACTACGCCGAAGGCTCGGCCATGCCGCTGCTGCTTCAGAAGCTGCTGTTCACGCTGGCCCCGAAGCGCGCGCCGGCGCTGATGCGGCCGCTGCTGATGCCGGTGTTCGGCAAGATGCTCAACACGCTGGTCAATCCGCAGCTCAAGCAGCACATCGCGTTCTGGGAAGGCGAACTTGGCAAGAGCGAATGGTTCGCGGGCAACGAGTTCACCGCCGCCGATATCCAGATGAGCTTTCCGCTCGAAGCCGCGTCGGCGCGCGCCGGTCTCGATGAAAGCTCGCCGAAGGCGTGGGCCTGGCTGCAACGTATTCACGCGCGCCCGGCCTATCAGCGCGCGCTGGAAAAAGGCGGGCCGTATCAGGTCGGACGGTAAGACGGGGATATTTTTCGTCATTGCGAGGAGCGAAAGCGACGAAGCAATCCAGCTTGGCGGCGCAAGGATGGATTGCTTCGCTTCGTTGGCAATGACGCTATTGTACTTGGGCGCTAGGGCACGGGCGGAAATCCGAACAGCCGCTGCGGATTATCGACCAGAATGCGGTTGCGCAGCGTGCTGTCCGGCACCCAGTCGGCCAGCAGATCAAGCAGATCCGATACGCCCATCATGACGCCCCAGTTGGCGACATGCGGCCAGTCCGATCCCCAGACGCAGCGATCGGGCGCGGCCGCGACAAGATTGTGTGCGAAGGGAATCGTGTCGCGATAGGGCGGGCCTTCGACGGTGTTGCGATAGGCACCGGACAGCCGCACCCAGGCGCCATCACGCACCAGCGACATCAGCGTCCTGAATCCTTCGTTCTCGATTCCGCTTGTGGTTGGAAAGTGTCCCATGTGATCGATCAGGAATGGCACCGGCAGCTTTGACAGCCGCGATGCAAGCTCCGGCAACTGCCGGGCATCGACAAGGAATTGCAGGTGCCAGCCCATCTCGCGGCACAATGATGCGTAGCTCTCGACCTGCTCGAAGCCGATACCGCCGCCATACAGCACATTGATGCGCAGGCCGACGACACCTGCTTCTTTCAGCGCCGCGCGTTCCTTCTCAGGACAATCCAGCGGGATCACCGCGATGCCACGCAGACGCTGGCGATGCGCGCGCAGCGTATCTGCCATCAGGCGGTTGTCCGTGCCGTGCACACTGACTTGCGTCAGCACGCCGTAGGTCATGCCGGTGGCATCCAGCATGGCGATGTAATCGCGCGCAGTCGCCTCCGGCGGCGTGTAGCTGCGCCCTGGCATGAACGGATAATCCGGCGGCAGGCCGATCACATGGGCGTGGGTATCGACTGCCCCGCGCGGGACCTTGAAGCGTGTCGGCCCGCTTTGATGGGGCTGAGGCCCCGGACAAGCCGGGGCCTCTTTTGCTGACGAGTTGATAGGATCAGGCATCGGCGTGAAGTATCCGGCCGCGGGTTTCCGGCAGCGCGAATGCTGCGAGGAAGAACAGGCCATAGGCCAGCACCGCGAAGATGCAGATGGCGTTGCCGAGCGATGTCGATGTCGAGAGCCAGCCCACAAGGAACGGAAACAGCGCCCCAATGCCGCGTCCGAAATTGTAGCAAAAGCCCTGTCCCGAGCCGCGTAGCCGTGTCGGGAACAACTCCGTCAGGAACGCCCCCATGCCGGAGAAGTAGCCCGAGGCAAAGAAGCCGAGCGGGAAGCCCAGCAGCCACAACACTTCATTGGTCAGCGGCAATTGCGTGTAGGCGAGAACGACGATCATCGCGCCAAGCGAAAATGTCAGGAACAGGTTGCGCCGTCCGATCCGGTCGGCGAGCCACGCCCCGACGAGGTAGCCGACGAACGAGCCGATAATCAGCGCCGCGAGATAACCGGTGGAACTGACGATCGAGAGCTTGCGTTCGGTGGTGAGGAAGCGCGGCACCCAGAAGGTGATGGCGTAGTAGCCGCCCTGACAGCCGGTTGCCGCGAGCGAGGCAAGGATCGTGGTCTTCGCAATGGAGCCCGAGAAAATTTCCCAAAGTGCCGGACTGTCGCCGGAGACTTTCTGCTTCGCCAATGTTTCGGCGGCGACCTTCGGCTCTTCCACATAACGGCGCAGGAAAAACACCAGAATTGCCGGCAATGCGCCGATCGCGAACATCCAGCGCCAGGCAACGTCCGCCGGCAGATACGAGAACAGCAGCGCCTGCGACAGCACGGCAAGGCCCCAGCCGACGGCCCATCCGGACTGCACCGATCCCACTGCGCGGCCACGATACTGCGGGCGAATGACTTCGCCCATCAGCACGGCGCCCGCAGCCCATTCGCCGCCGAAGCCGAGGCCGAGCAGCGCACGAGCCACCAGAAGTTGATCGAAGTTCTGCACGAAGGCGCAGACCAGCGAGAAGAAGGAGAACCAGATGATGGTGATCTGCAGCGTCTTCACGCGGCCGATGCGGTCGCAGAGGTAGCCTGCGAGCCAGCCGCCGATGGCCGAAGCCAGCAGCGTGACGGTGCCGGCGAGACCGGCCGTGCCCGGATCGACCTTCCACATCGTGATGATGGTGCCGATGACGAGCGGATAGATCATGAAATCCATGCCGTCGAGCGACCAGCCTGCGAAGCAGGCCCAGAAGGTCCGCCGCTCCGGCTTGTTCATGTCGCGGTAGAAGGCAAGAAGGCTGGTATCTTCGATCGGCGCGATTTCAATCGCGCCCGACGGTTGAACGTTCGTCATGGTTGCTCCCCATATCCGCGGCCATGTTTGCCGCCCCGCGCTCGCCGCATTGCGCGAAGCTTCATGCTCTTTATTGTGCGGCAAATTCTACGCGGATCATCTTACCTGTCATCAGGCAAATGAAGGAACGCACGCCTGAATGAATCTAGTAACCAGCGGCTTCCGCGCCGCGGGTGCGGGGATCGGGCGCGCCGAGCAGGCCATCGGGCGTGACGGCAATGGAATTGGCCGAGGTTTGGCCGAGTGGTGCGATCACCCGGTGGCCGCGCTCACGCAGCGCAGCAAGCGTCGTCTCGGAAAATCCCTGCTCGACCCGGACCTCGTCCGGCAGCCATTGATGATGCAGCCGTGGTGCCGACACTGCGGCGGCGACATTCATGTCGAAGTCGATCGTATTGATGAGCACCTGAAGCACTGCCGAGATGATCCGGCTGCCGCCGGGCGAACCCGTCACCAGCACCGGTTTGCCGTCTTTCAGCACGATGGTCGGTGTCATCGATGACAGCGGCCGCTTGCCGGGGCCGGGCAGGTTGGCCTCGAAACCGACGAGCCCGTAAGCATTCGATGCGCCGGGCGCTGCGGTAAAGTCATCGAGTTCGTTGTTGAGCAGGACGCCGGTGCCGTCCGCGACGAGGCCGACGCCGTAGCTGAAGTTCAGCGTGTAGGTGTTGCTGACGGCATTGCCGTCCTTGTCGACCACCGAATAGTGGGTGGTGTTGCTGCCCTCGCGCGGCGCGGCCGCCGTTGCTTCGCCCCAGGGCGTCGCCTTCGCAAGGTCGATGGTGGCGCGCTGCCTGGCGGCGTAATCTTTCCCGATCAACTGGAACGTGGGCGCATTGACGAAAGCAGGATCGCCGAGATAGCGCGCGCGGTCGGCGTAGGCGCGTTTCATCGCTTCAATGGAGACATGCAGCGCATCGATCGAACCTGCCCCCATCTCGCGCAGCTTGTAACCCTCCAGAATGTTCAGCGTTTCGATCAGCACCGTTCCGCCGGACGACGGCAGCGGCATCGAGACAATGTCGAAGCCGCGATAGGTGCCGTGCATCGGCGTGCGGACGATCGGCCGATACGCTTTGAGATCGTCGCGCGTGATAATGCCGCCCGCGGCCTGAATTCCGGCAGCCAGTTTTTCGGCAACCGGTCCGTCATAAAAACCGCTCACACCCTGCGCGGCAATCGCCTCCAGCGTGACCGCAAGATCGCTTTGCGTCAGAAGGTCGCCCGGTTGCAGCGACGTGCCGTCGGGACGCGAGAAGATATTTATGCTCGAGGGCCATCTTGCCATCCGCCGATGCCAGTCCGGCAGCGTGTCGGCGGTGTCGTCCGCGAGCACGAAGCCATCGCGTGCCAGTGCAATCGCAGGCGCGACCAGGTCTGCCAGTTTGAATTTTCCGGAGCCATACTTTTCCAGCGCCAGCGCGAGTCCTGCAACGGTGCCGGGCACGCCGATGCCGAGCGCCTGATCGCGCGATTTCTTGATATCGGGTTTGCCGTCGTCGCCCAGAAACATGTCACGCGTGGCGGCGGCCGGTGCGCTTTCGCGATAATCGATGGCGACATCCTCGTTGCTGCTCGCCAGATGAATCATCATGAAGCCGCCGCCGCCGATATTGCCTGCGCGCGGATAGGTGACCGCCATGGCGAATCCGGTGGTGACAGCGGCATCGACAGCATTGCCGCCGCGCGCCAGAACATCGCGGCCGATCTGAGCGGCGATCTTCTCCTGTGCGACAACCATGCCGTTTTTCGCGGCAACCGGGCGAACGGCTTCGAGCGCAGGCGCTGTGTAATATCCGTGTCGGGAATCCTGTGCGACGGTGGGCGCAATCAGCAGGCAGATTGCGCCTATTGAGAAGACGAGCGCGCGGCACGGGGTAAACAGGCTCATGGGCTTCTCCGGCAAACCGCGTCTCGACGAAGTGAACTTCGAATTCAGGACACTGGGTAAAAACGCGATGGCAATTGAACCGCTGCACTATATGGTTTTGCGGCGACGACGGACAATGTCCGCGTTGATTCGGCAGGAAATTCGATAATGGCTCAAGCTCTTCCGGCGCATAACAGTCACGCAAACGTGTCGCCGCAGACTTATCCGCCGCGTTCGGCGGTTTTCGGCTGGATTTTGTTCGACTGGGCCGCGCAGCCTTATTTCACCCTGATCACCACGTTCGTATTCGCGCCGTATTTTGCCTCGCGCGTTGCCTCCGATCCGGTCGCAGGACAATCGAGCTGGGGTTATGCCACCGCGGCGGCTGGTCTCGTCATTGCCTTGCTGTCGCCCGTGCTCGGCGCGATCGCCGATGCCGGCGGCCGCCGCAAGCCGTGGATCGCGGCGTTCGGCACGCTTCTCGTGATCGGTTCGTCGCTGATGTGGATAGGCAAACCCGGAGATCCGTCGATCATCGTCCCGCTATTGATCGCTTACGGGATCGCGACCATCGGCGTCGAATTCGCAACGGTGTTCAACAACGCGATGATGCCGACACTCGTGCCGCCGGAACGCATCGGGCGACTGTCAGGCACCGGATGGGCCACCGGCTATGTCGGCGGAATTCTCAGTTTGATCCTCGTGCTCGGCTTCATGGCTGCAAATCCGGTCACGGGCAAAACGCTGTTCGGTCTCACGCCGATCTTCGGTCTCGATCCCGCGACGTTTCAGGGCGACCGGCTCACCGGGCCGCTGACCGCGGTCTGGTTCGTGATCTTCGTGCTGCCGATGTTTCTGTTCACGCCCGATCACGCGGCGAAGACACCGGCCCGCGGCGCGGTGCGCGAAGGTTTGCGCGAACTGCGTGAGACGCTGGTGCGATTGCCGAAAACACCCTCCATGCTCGCGTTTCTAATCGCGAACATGATCTATATGGACGGTCTCGTGTCGCTGTTCGCATTCGGCGGTATTTACGCCGCGGGCACTTTCGGCTGGAACACGATTCAGATTGGTACCTTCGGCATTCTGCTGGCGATCTCCGGCACCATCGGTGCGTGGCTCGGCGGCCGGCTCGATGACAGGCTCGGACCGAAAGCGGTCGTCGCGGGCAGCCTGGTCATTCTTCTCGGAGCCGTCGCGGCAATTCTTCTGATCGATCGCGATGCGATCTTCTTTATTCCGGTGACGCCGCCGGTGCCGAACGGACCGCTCTTTGCCGCTCCCGCGGAGAAAGCCTATCTCGCGCTCGGGTTTCTGATCGGCCTTGCCGCGGGCCCGATGCAGGCAGCGTCGCGCACCATGCTGATCCGGCTCGCGCCGAAAGAGCGCATCACGCAATGCTTCGGACTGTTTGCCCTGACGGGAAAAGTCACGTCGTTCTTTGGGCCGTTGCTGATCGGGATCGTCACCGATGTCGCAGACAGCCAGAAGGCCGGAATGGCCATTCTGGTGCTGTTTTTCGCAGGCGGCCTTACCCTGCTGATGCGGGTGAGGGCCCAGTCGGTTCGGGCGCTTCCGGTTTAGTGCTTGAAGTGCCGCGTGCCGGTGAAGACCATGGCGATGCCATGGGCATCGGCAGCTTCGATCACTTCATTGTCGCGCATCGAGCCGCCCGGCTGGACCACGGCGGTCGCGCCGGCTTCGATAGCCACCAGCAAGCCGTCGGCGAACGGGAAGAATGCGTCGGACGCCACCACCGAACCCTTGGTCATCGGCGCAGCCAATCCCAATTCCTTTGCGGCGTCTTCGGCCTTGCGGGCCGCAATGCGCGCCGAATCCACCCGGCTCATCTGCCCCGCGCCGATGCCGACGGTGGCGAGGTCCTTCGCGTAAATAATCGTGTTCGACTTGACGTGCTTGGCGACGCGAAACGCGAAGCGCAGATCGTTCAGCTCCGCGCCGGTCGGCGCGCGCTTGGTGACGGTCTTGAAAGTCATGTCGTCGACCACTGCGTTATCGCGGGTTTGCACCAGAAGACCGCCTGCGACAGTCTTGGTGGTCAATCCTGCTGCGCGCGGATCGGGCAGGCCGCCGGCCAGCAGCAGGCGCAGGTTCTTGCGCTTGCCGATGATGGCGATGGCCTCTTCGGTTGCGTCCGGTGCGATGATGACTTCGGTGAAGATGCCGGCCACTGCATTGGCGGCATCCGCATCGAGCGTGCGGTTGAATGCGATGATGCCGCCGTAGGCCGAGGTCGAGTCGCAGGCCAGCGCCTTGCGATAGGCTTCGGCGAGGTCCTTGCCCTCGGCGACGCCGCACGGATTGGCGTGCTTGACGATGACGCAGGCGGCGGTGCGCTTCGCATCGAACTCCGCGATGGCCTCATAGGCCGCATCGGTGTCATTGATATTGTTGTAGGACAGCTCCTTGCCTTGAAGCTGGCGCGCGGTGGCGACGCCGAAGCGGCGGTCGGGAGTCTTGTAGAACGATGCCTGCTGATGCGGGTTCTCGCCATAGCGCAGCGCCTGGATCAGTTTGCCGCCGAAGGCGCGGAAATCCGGCGCATCGATCCTGAGCTGACCGGCAAACCAGTTCGAGATCGCAGCATCGTAAGCGGCCGTTCGTGCGTAAGCTTTCTGCGCAAGCTTTTTGCGCAGGGTGAGCGTGGTCGCGCCCTTGTTGGCGTTGAGTTCATCCAGCACGGCCTGATAGTCGGATGCCTCAACGACGACGGCGACGTCGTGATGATTCTTCGCCGCGGCGCGGATCATGGCCGGACCGCCGATGTCGATGTTCTCGATGCAATCGTCCTCGGAGGCGCCTTTGTCCACTGTCGCCTCGAACGGATAGAGGTTGACCACCAGAAGATCGATCGGCGCGATGCCGTGATCCTTCATGCTGCGGGCGTGATCGGCGTTGTCCCGGATCGCGAGCAATCCGCCGTGGACGTTCGGATGCAGCGTCTTGACCCGCCCATCCATCATTTCGGGGAAACCGGTCAGGTCCGACACGTCCCGCACCTTGAGGCCGGCATCGGCAATGGCCTTGGCGGTGCCTCCGGTGGAGACGAGCTCGATGCCGTGACCGGCGAGCGCGCGCGCGAATTCGATCAGGCCGGATTTGTCGGAAACGGAGAGAAGTGCGCGCGCAACGCGGCGCGGGTGGTCAGCCATAAGGTGCGTCCTGGTTCGGATAGGTGTTGCCCGCCGGGTAGCATGGTTTGCTGTCGGGCAAAACCTCCAATCCACGCACTTTTCGCAGCAAATATGCCGCTTTTACCCGCTGTTCCGGCGCCGCTGAGACGACGCGGCAGGGTGGCCGATCCTACAGCGGCAATTCCGGCTCGCGCCTGGCGTCGCGGCGGGCATTGGTCACCGCTGCCGAGGCGGAAGAGCGGGTGAAACTCCAGCGGACGCTCGGCGAGTCCTTCCGGTTCTGGCGGATCACGATCTGGGCGGTGCGGCGCGGCCCGTCGGAGCCCGCCAGAAAGACGCTGTCTTCCAGATCGACCTTGTCGTTGACCGCCTCGAATGTCCACACGTCGCGGTTGGGCAGCACCAGCATCACGCCGCGGGCATCCGAGAGGCGGCTGGCCTTCACCGCCGGATGCAGATGAAACCGCAGCACGTAATCGTCGGGCTTGTTGCGTGTCGATGCGCCTGAGGCGTTCAGCAAGGTGTCTTCGCCTTCGAGCCGGCTGCCGTCGCTGGACAGTGTCAGGCTGCGCTGATGCACCACGCCGAACTGACGCGCGTAAGCATCATGGGTTGCGGTCAGTTGAATACTGTCGTTCGCCGCCTCGCGGAACACACCGACATTGGATGGCCCGCTGACGATCGGCGCGCCCTGCAGCATCCGCTTCATCGCAGGCAACTCGATGAACTGGCACGACGAGGTCTCGTGGCAGATCAGGGTCGAATGCGCAGCGGTTGAACGCGCGAAGGCGCGCCAGTTGTCGCGGCCGGTGGCGGGGATGCCGCAATTGACAACGATGCGTCCCGTGCCGGACGACAATTCGAATGACAGGCAGCCGGCATGGGCGTCGCGGCTCACCGCCGGCGGCGGCGGCGCGCCGGTGTCCATGATGACGGCGGTATTGCCGGCATCAAGGCGCTGGAAGCCCGAATGCGGCATGTTCGACATCGGAATGCCGTGGGTGTCGTCATAGGCCAGCAATGTCGCGAGCAGGCCGGATGGCGCGCTGCTCATTCCGTTGAACAATGCGAAACTGCCGTCGCCATGGCGGAAGAAACGCAGCATCGGCATCATGCGGTCGATGGCGTTCAGCAGCGCCGGCGGCGGCGCGATGTTGCGGGCGGCAAAGGTCTGACGCAGCGGCAAGAGATCTGGCAGCAGCTCGATCAGCGCGCCGGGATTACGCGAAATGTGTCCGCCGTCGGGAAGCAGTTGCCGTTGCAGCTCTTCCGACAGTTTGCGCGACGAGGTTCGGATGTGCTTGGCCTGATTGGCGAGACACAGCGATGCATAACACAATGCAATCAGCACCTGCAGACGCGGTACGCCGTCCGGAATATCGACCATCGTGTAGCGCAGATAGCGAATCTCGCGCGTGAGGCTGCGCAGGAAGCGGCGATAGAATTTTCCGTCGGCGTCGTTCAGCACCAGCGGCGCCTGCGACAGCAGCGAGATCACCCGCCGCGCCAGCACGTCGGCGCGCCAGCCTACGCCGCGCTTGCGGATCGGCTTTGAAATCCAGTCGTCGATCAGGGCGCGGGCATTGGCGCGGGTGATGGCGGAGTCCGCGGCGCGCAGATGGCGCAGCCAGCCGAATCCGAGCAGATTGGCTTCCCAGTCTTCCGACGGCGGATCGAGTTCGAAAATCGATCGGCCGTGCGACGTGACGATCTTTCCTGCGAAGACAAAACGCCCGGCATAGATTTCGGAAGCGCGGGTGGCATCGACGGTGCGAAGATCATTCGGCGCGATCAGCAGCCGGTCGGTGCGGCCGGGCCAGAAGCGCGACAGCGCGACAGACTTGCCGCTGGCGCGTGCGAGTACGTTCCGCGCCGCGCGGCCCAGCAAAAGAGACGAGATGCGTCGTCGGTAAGCGACCGCCACGTGCGCCCTTGTCCTGAATCACGCCGGTGGCCCGATTAAAGCCGCCGCCGAACGTGACCGTTCCCCACAAAACGGAGCATTCCTCCCCCGAAACTCACGCCGGCGACGAGCACGCCATGCCGTGAGGGAATCTCCGCGACTCTTTGTAGTCCGGAAATGCCTGTAAGGCACCCCCGACGCAACCCCGGGATGCCCCATTGACCGCTGGCATGTGGATCAAGAGCGCGTTTGGCGGCTTGCGAATCGGATGCGGCCCGGGATTCGAATCAGGACTTGATGAGACGGGCTGCGTAGAAGCCGTCGAGACCGCCGAGCCGCGAATCGGCATGGGCGAGATGCGAGGGCAGGGTGCGGATGTCGCCGTCCGCGGTGAGAATTTCGTCCAGTCCCGCCACTTCATCCCGCCCGACCGGTGCACGGCGCAGGCCCGATTCGGCCGCAAGGACGCTTGCGACGGCCTGCCCGCCCTCCTCGGGCTCAAGCGAACAGGTGCAATAGACCAGAGTTCCACCAGGCTTCAGCAGTGTGGCCGCCTTTTGCAGCATGCGCTTCTGCACGGCGGCGAGCGCGCCGATGTCGGCTTCCTGCTTCAGCCACGCGACGTCGGGATGCCGCCGGATGGTCCCGGTTGCGGCGCAGGGCGCATCGATCAGCACGCCGTCGAACAGTTCGCCTGCCGGCTGCCATTCGAGCGCATCCGCCACCGCGGTACCCGCTTCCAGCGAAAGCCGAGAGAGATTCTCGCGCAGGCGCGCGATGCGATTGGGCGAGCGGTCGACCGCAGTGACCTTCGCACCGGCATGGACCAGTTGCGCGGTCTTGCCGCCGGGCGCCGCGCACAGATCGGCGATGGTCTTGTCTTTAACATCACCGAACAGCCGGGCCGGTATCGCGGCGGCCGCATCCTGCACCCACCACTGGCCTTCGTTGAAACCGGGAAGCATGGTAACCGACCCGTGCAGCAGCGTGCGCACGGTGCCGGTGGGGAGTGTCTCGCCATGCAGCCGCGTCGCCCAGCCGCCGGGATCGGACTTGACTGTGAGATCCAGCGCGGGCTCGACGCTGATGGCGGCGGCCATCGCGCGCGTTGCTTCTTCGCCATAGGCCGCGATCCAGCGCGCGACCAGCCACGGCGGCAGATCGAGCATCTGCGATTTGACTTCGTCGATCAGCGGCTGGCCCTCACGCGCGCAGCGCCGCAACACCGCGTTGACGAGGCCGGCATACTTCGCAGCACGCCGGTCCGCCTGCACGAGCCGCACCGACAGGTCGACGGCGGCATGATCGGGAACATCCATCCACAGGATTTGCGCCGCGCCGATCAGCAATGCGCTCTGCGCGCGCGGCGCATCGCTCGGAATGCCGCGATCCAGCAGCCGTGAGAGGATGTGGCCGAGCGTGCCGAGCCGCCGCAGAATCGTTGCAACCAGCCGGCGCATCAGCGCGCGATCGCGATCCGCCAGCGTCTTCAATCCGGGATGCGCGCCGGGACCGTCGAGCTGATCGTCAAGCATGCGGTGCTTGTGCAGCACGCCGTCGAGAATATCGGCAGCAATCCTGCGCGCTGCGAGGCCGGGCACCTCGGTGGGCGGGACAAATCTCGAAGGCTTCATGTGTGAAAAAACATTCGCTGGCAGGGAGGAACGCGACAATCGCCGCACCGGATGTATCGTCGTGGCATCGGAATATGCCAAATGTAAGAATTGGTCTGTCTCTGAATCGTCTTGTCTGAAACATCTTGGGAAATGTGAGCTGGCTCACGGACAGGCGGCTCGGCGGCGTCAGACTGCATCGGCCGCAGGGTCTTGATCGAACGCGCTGTCGGTCTAGATTGATTTCGGCTCTGACCACCGGGAGTGTCAGCCATGACCCATGATCAAACTCGTTCCGAACCTGTCGTTGGCAACACGATCGCCCCGCGCAAAGCGCTGTCCCCGCAAGCGCAGCGAGCGCTCGCGGAAGCGGAGGAGCGGCGAACCAGGGCCGCGCAGGACAATAGCTCTCGCGCGAAAGAGGTTCAGGGCCCCAAGGGGCTGGAGCCGACCCGATACGGGGACTGGGAACACAAAGGGCTTTGTTCGGATTTCTAGCCCTACGCATCACTACGGATGCGCCGGTTCCGCTCTTGCGGCCAGGGTCCTTTTGATCCTATTCTAGGCATATGTTCCTAGATCGGTCACTTCATCGGGCATCCCGGCATCCATTCCACGGTTCACCGCCCTGGCTGCTTGGCCTGATTTTTGTCGTCGGCATCGCAACTGGAACCGTGGTTCCGCTCAGGGATCATTTGCCACGGGCGCGCTCGTCCACCGCGTCCGCGAATCCGTCCGCATCGGGCCCGGCCCAACAGCCCGCACCTCCGACATGGAGCCGTGACGGCAATCCCGGTGTGCGCCATCCCGTCGAGGTGGTGCGCGTGGTCGACGGCGACACATTCGAGGCGCGAGTCCATCTGTGGCCGGGGCTGGAGATGACGACGCGCGTGCGGCTTCGCGGCATCGATGCGCCTGAAATGAAAGGCGCGTGCGCCGAGGAATTACGGATGGCGGAAGCCTCCGGTGAGGCGCTACGTGCGCTGCTCGCCGATGGCGATGTTGCGATCTTCAATATCGGTCCCGACAAATACAACGGCCGTGTCGTCGCCGACGCCGCTACGCGGCGAACGCCGAGCGTCTCAGCGGCACTGCTCGCATCGGGTCATGCGCGCCAGTACCAGGGCGGCAAGCGCGGCGGCTGGTGTTGGCTGTCCGCCAGATAAGAGCCGGCGTGGGTAAGAGTTTCCAGTTGTCATTGCGAGGAGCGTAGCGACGAAGCAATCCAGCTTCTCTCTCAAGAGTGGATTGCTTCGCCTCGCTCGCAATGACGGTCGGAGACATCGCCGGTCAATAAAAAAGCCGCGTCATGACGCGGCTTTTTTCACATCGGAATGTTTTGACGATCAGCGCGAGGTGACCACCACCGGCGTGCCGACCTCGACGCGCTCGAACAGGTCGCTGATGTCCTGGTTGTACATCCGCACGCAGCCGTAAGAGACATAGCCGCCGACAGAGTTCGGACGGTTGGTGCCGTGGATCGCATATTCGCCGCCGGCCAGCGTCATGGCGGCGACGCCCATCGGATTGGACGGTGAGCCGCCGGGAATGACATCCGGAATGCTCGGATTGTCGCGCTTGACGTCCGCAGGCGGCGACCATGCAGGCTGACGATATTTTCCATCGATGCGGGTGGCTCCGGCCCACTGCTTGCCGGCCTTGCCGACGCCGACAGGGTAGCGCAGCGCCTGGCCCTCGCCGAGAATGAGATAGAGTTTGCGTTCGTTGGTCTTCACCACGATGGTTCCCGGCGCATAGCCGTTGGGGGAAGCCACAACCGACGGCGCGGCGCTGGCCACGGTTCCTGACAGGCCGATAGCCATGGTGACGGTGAAAGCCACCGCGAGTTGACGCAACATTCCAACCTCCAAAATGCTTCCGAACGGTGCAGGCATCCGGGCAGGACCGCGGAACCCTTTTCGATGCGCCAGCCTGGGGCAAAGGCTTCAACAGGCGGTTTCCACGAGCCCCACGGGCGGACCGAACGCGACCTTAAGAAGAAAATTCCGGCGGCAAAGTAAATGCCCGGGAAACAACACCCGCGCCTAAAGGCACCGGGGATGGTGACATTTTTGTGAGCGAAGATTTTCGCCTGTGATCAGCCGAGAGTGAAGGCTTCGTGCACCGCAGACTGCACCGCGCCGCCGGTGACGGCGCCGCCGCCCGCGACATAAATCCAGTCGCCGATGGTCACAGCGCCCACGGCATGACGCGGTGTCGGCATCGGCGCATGGCTTTGCCACTTGTCCGTGGCCGGATCGTAGCTTTCCATCTGGCCGAACACCTTGCCCTGCGTGATCTGGCCTTTGGAGATGAGACCGGCTTCACCGCCCATGGCGAACAGCCGGTCGCGGTACACCACAAGCCCGTGGCCGGAGCGCGTGGTCGGCAATGGCGCGCGCGTCTCCCAGGTATCGCGGTCGGGCACATACACATGATGCAGCCCGGTGTTGTATTCGAACGTATTGAAGCGTCCGCCGATGACGTGAATGAGTCCATTGTACGCGACACAGCCGACATGGTCGCGTGCGCCGGGCAGCGCTTTCAGCGTCATCCATTTGTCGGTCGTCGGATCGTAGACCTCGTGCCATCCGACACTTGCGCGTTCCATGGTTGGTTCCGACGCGCCGCCGATCAAGTGAACGCGGCCGTTCAACACAACGGCAGCGCCTGCACCGCGCGGACGCGGCAGCGGCGCGATCTTGTCCCAGCGATTGGCTGCGACGTCATAGGCGTAGGCGTTGTGATCGGGATTGCGATTCTGTTCGATGAAGCCGCCGAGCGCGTAGACGCGTCCGGCATCCGCCGCGACCGCGACATGGTTCGCGCCGCGCGGCAACGGCGCGCCATCGAACCAGACATCCTTGGCCGGATCATAGATGTGATGATAGGTGCGATCGACGCGGCCTTCACCGTAGCCGCCGACGATATGCGCACGTCCCGCCCACTCGGTGGCCCACGCCATCTCGCTGCGGGGCAGCGGCAGTGCTGCGCGGGTCACCCAGCGGCCCGGCACGCCCTGCGGCGCAGGGCTTTCCGTCACGCGCTGCGCCTGTTCGTCCGGCGAGATGTGGTGCGGGGCGTTGGTGCGAAGGCCGGTGAAAGGCTCGGATGACGGCGGAGCCTGCGGCAGCGGTGTATGCTGATGCTGGGCGCGCGCCGCGGTTGCGGCGAGTGCGAGTGACGCAGTGCTCGTGAGGAAAGTCCTGCGATCCATGCCGGTGTCTCCCGGGCCTGATTATTGCTGTTTTCCGCTCTTCGGCGTCTTTGACTTCGGCTTCACCGCCTTTGGCTCGTTTTCCTTCGGCGGCTTCGGGCATGCGCCGGTATGGTCGAGCTGCACCTTGGCCTTCTGGCGCTCGCAGTCGTTTGCGTAGGTCTTGCCGTTGCAACCGCAAACCGGCCGGTGGATCTGCATGCAGAAGGCCGGCGCCTTGTCGCATGTGCCCGGCGCATCGGCGGCCTTGCATTGCCCGCCTTCCCTTTGGCACCAGAGCGCCGAATTGCAGGTGATGTTCGCCGCGCCGCCGCAGGCTTCGCCGAGATTTGCCGCCTCGGATGTGCCGGATCTGATCGTCACGCAAAGCATGACGATCAGGATCGCCGTAATCAGACGAGCGAGGCGCGTTCGCATGAATCCCCCAGCGGCAGACCCCAGCGTCAGGCGCTGGCCTTCTTATTCTGCCGGTTATGCACCAGATCGTCCACCACGGCGGGATCGGCCAGCGTCGAAGTGTCGCCGAGGGCGCCGGCTTCGTCTTCCGCGATCTTGCGCAGGATGCGGCGCATGATCTTGCCCGAACGCGTTTTCGGCAGGCCCGGGGCAAACTGGATCAGATCGGGCGAGGCGATCGGACCGATGTCCTTGCGCACCCACGCGACCAGTTCCTTGCGCAGAGTCTCCGTCGGCTCGACGCCCTTCATTAGCGTCACATAGGCGTAGATGCCCTGACCCTTGATGTCGTGCGGATAGCCGACCACGGCGGCTTCCGACACCGCATCGTGCGCGACCAGCGAGCTTTCGACTTCCGCGGTGCCCATGCGGTGACCCGACACGTTGATGACGTCATCGACCCGGCCGGTGATCCAGTAATAGCCGTCGGCATCGCGGCGGCAGCCGTCACCGGTGAAGTACTTGTTCTTGTAGGTCGAGAAGTAGGTCTGCTCGAAACGCGCATGATCGCCGTAGACCGTGCGCATCTGGCCGGGCCAGGACTTGGCGATGCAGAGGTTGCCCTGCGCCTCGCCTTCGAGAACCTTGCCGTCGGCGTCAACGATCTCCGGCACCACGCCGAAGAACGGCTTTGTCGCCGAGCCCGGCTTCTGGGCGATCGCGCCGGGCAGCGGCGTAATGAGAATGCCGCCGGTCTCGGTCTGCCACCAGGTATCGACGATCGGGCAACGGCCATCGCCGACCACGCGGTGATACCACTCCCACGCTTCAGGATTGATCGGCTCGCCGACCGAACCGAGCAGGCGCAAGCTGGCGCGCGAGGTCTTCTTCACCGGATCGTCGCCGGATTGCATCAGGGCGCGGATCGCGGTCGGCGCGGTGTAAAAGATATTGACCTTGTGCTTGTCGATCACATTCCAGAACCGGGAATTGTCCGGATAGTTTGGCACGCCTTCGAACATTAGCGTGGTGGCGCCGTTGGCGAGCGGCCCGTACAGAATGTAGCTATGGCCGGTGACCCAGCCCACGTCCGCCGTGCACCAGTAGATGTCGCCCTCGTGATAGTCGAAAACGTACTGATGCGTCATCGAGGCGAAGGTGAGATAGCCGCCGGTGGTGTGCAGCACGCCCTTGGGCTGACCCGTCGAGCCCGAGGTGTAGAGAATGAACAGCGGATCTTCCGCGTTCATCGGCTCAACCGGACAATCGGTATCGACCATCGCCGCGGCTTCGTGATGCCAGACGTCGCGCACCGGATCCATGTCGATCTTGCCGCCGGTGCGCTTCACCACGACGACCCAGTCGACGCCGCCGACCTTGGCGATGGCCGCGTCGAGGTTGGCCTTGAGCGGCACCTTCTTGCCGCCGCGCAGACCTTCGTCGGCCGTGATGACGACGTTGGATTTGCAGTCCTTGATGCGCTGAGCCAGCGAGTCGGGCGAAAAGCCGCCGAACACCACCGAGTGGATCGCGCCGATCCGCGCGCAGGCCAGCATCGCGTAGGCCGCTTCCGGGATCATCGGTAGATAGATGGTGACGCGATCGCCCTTCTTGACGTTCCGCAGCCGCAGGATGTTGGCCATCTTGCAGACTTCGTCGTGCAGCTCGCGATAGGTGATCTTCTTCGATTCCGACGGATCGTCGCCTTCCCAGATGATCGCGACCTGGTCGCCGCGCGTCTCGAGATGACGATCGATGCAGTTATAGGCCGCGTTCAGGACGCCGTCCTCGAACCACTTGATCGAGATGTTGCCCGGCGCGAACGAGACGTTCTCGACCTTGGTGAAAGGCTCGATCCAGTCGAGGCGGCGGGAGGCTTCGTCGGCCCAGAAGCCGTTGGGGTCCTTGACCGAACGCGCGTACATCTCGCGGTACTTGGCATCGTCGATAAAGGCGCGCTTCGCCCATTCGGCGGATACGTCGTAAATTTTATCGGACATGGCTTCCTCATTTCCTCCACGCAGGCCGTCCGCGTCGCAACATGCGCGCAGCTTCTTCTTGTTTTGTTATTATGCGCCTGTGCATACAGCAGCGACAAGCTGCGGCAACTAGGACTTTTGTCGGACCTCGGATTTCCCAAAGGATATGAAGGGGATGACACCGGATTTCAGGCCGGCTGCAGCAGGCTCCATACCGCAGTTTGCTTGATTTCGGCGTCCTCCAGATCGCGGGTCACCGGGACGCTGTAGTCCGCGATGCGGCGCAATTTGTCGCGGGGCAGGTAGCTGCGGCCGGGGTCGCCGATCAGCACGGTTGCGCCGCGCGCAACGTGGCCGAAAAGGAAATTGAACGCGCGCTGCGCGGTGTCGCGTTCGTAGAAAATATCGCCGGCCAGCACGACATCCCAACGGCCGCCGCGCGGCTCCCCCAGCAGATCATCCTGGCATGTCGACAGCGCGACGCCGTTTTCCGCGGCGTTCAGCGCCGCGGCTGCACAGGCGAATGCATCGATGTCGGCGACGGTCACCGAGGCTGCGCCGGCCTTCATCGCGGCGATGCCCACAAGGCCCGATCCGCTGGCGAGGTCGAGCACGGTCTTGCCGCGCACCAGATCCGCGTTGTCGAGGACATGACGCGCGAGCGCCTGACCGCCGGCCCATGCAAAGGCCCAGAACGGCGGCGGCAATCCGGCCTCGCCGATTTCCTCTTCGGTCTTGTGCCAGAGCGGCACGGCCTCGTCGGCCAGCAGCAGCGCAATCTCCGGCGTCAGCGGCACCGCGCGCAGCCGTGTGTTGGCACGGATGAACGCGTCCTTGTCGGCGACGACGGGCGCGTTCACACTCCGCCCATCTTGCAGATCAGCTTCCATTCGTCGGGCTTCACGCTCTGCACCGACAGCCGCGAGTATTTCACCAGATCCATCTCGGCGAGCTTCTTGTCGGCCTTGATGGCTTCCAGCGTCACGGCTTTTTTCAGCGGCTTGTCGGCTTTGATGTCGACGCAGACGAACTTGGCGGTCTTGTCGGTCGGATCGGGATAGTGCTCGCGAATGACCTCGACGATGCCGACGATCTCCTTGCCCTCATTGGAGTGATAGTAAAACGCGAGATCGCCCTTCTTCATTTTCATGAGATTGGCTTTTGCGGTGTGGTTGCGCACGCCGGTCCAGGCTTCGCCTTTGGCGCCTTTCGCGACCTGCTGATCCCACGACCATGTGGATGGTTCGGACTTTACGAGCCAGTAGTTCATGGAGTTTCCTACGGTCTAATCTCTATGGGAGTACCTGTTGAAACCAAGCGCCAGATTTCATGCATCTCGGTGTTGGTGACGGCTATGCAACCGTCTGTCCAGTCCCGCCTCAAGTGGAGGCGGTTTAGCCAACCAAGTCCATTAGGCAGTCCATGAATCATGATATCGCGCCCCGGCGATACGCCCAACTGCTGCGCGGACTTTCGATCATCTGAGCTGGGATATGAGATGCGTAACGCAAGATGAAACCGGCTGCGTTCGTTTTTGAACTCGATCGAATACGTGCCTTCTGGCGTGCGCCCGTCGCCTTCGCGGGATTTCTGTCCGATAGGGGCTGACCCGAGCGAAACATTGTAGACAGCTAACGTCTCGTTCCCGCGCAGGAGTTTAAGCTGTCTCGCTGCCTTATCGACCTCGATCCGAGTAGCTCGTTCTCCGGCGGGAGCAAGATCGGGCGCTTTGCGTCCGAGTTGGAGAAATTCCGCCCCTATAAAAGCGGCTAAGGCGACAAGAAAGGTCAGGCATATAAGAGCGATGCTTCGCCGCATCCCTTTATCCCTCGGCCCTGAACGGCCGTGTCAGCAGCATCTCGATCGCTTCATCGATGGTCAGGGCGCCGCCGAGAACCGCCGCCACCGCGCTGGCCACCGGCATTTCAATGTTCTTTTCACTGGCGAGTTCAATCAAGACGGGCGCGGTGAATTCGCCTTCGACCAATTTGCCGCGCGGCGGCGTCTCGCCGCGTCCGAGCGCAATGCCGTAGGAAAAGTTGCGCGATTGAGAGCTGGAACAGGACAGCAGCAGGTCTCCGAGCCCCGACAATCCGGCGATCGTCTCGGGCCTGGCGCCGCAGGCAACGCCGAGCCGCATCAGTTCCGCGAAACCGCGGGTGGTCAGCGCCGCCAGCGCCGATGCGCCGAGCTGTTTGCCGGCCACGATCCCGGCGGCAATCGCCAGCACGTTCTTGGCCGCGCCGCCGATCTCGACACCGCGCACATCCGTCGAATGATAGGGGCGGAATGTCGCCGATCCGAGTGCCTGAACCAGCGCTTTCGCAAGCTGCTCGTCGCCAGTTGCGAGCGTGACGGCCGTCGGCAGTCCGCGCGCGACATCGACGTCGAAACTCGGCCCCGACAGAATTGCGGGAACGGCGCGCGGCGCAACCTCCGCGACGATCTGCGTCATGAACCGATGTGTGCCGCGCTCGATTCCCTTGGCGCAGACGATCACCGGCGTATTCGATGCGAGATGCGGCGCGAGCGCGGTCGCCGCCTGCCGCAGGCTTTGTGCCGGCGTGACCAGCAGCACCGCGCCGGCTTTCGCGGCTTCGGCGAGATCGCTGGTGACGGCGATCGTCTTCGCAAGCTGAATGCCGGGCAGCTTCGGATTCTCACGTGTTTGCGAGATTGTCGCGGCGGCGGCGCCGTCGCGGGCGTAGAGAACGACATCGCGTCCGGCCCGGGCCGCGGCGTTCGCGAGTGCTGTGCCCCATGCGCCGGCGCCGACAATCGAAATGCTTTGATGTGCGATCATGTCAGTGTCGTGCACGCGTGTTGGCGAACTTTGCCGGCGTCGATGCGGTTTCATCGAGCCGCCAGCGTGCGCGGGGCGCAGTCTCCATCGCGTCCACCATCCGAAGCGCAAGACGCTCTGCGCCTGCCCATGCGATCATCGCGCCGTTGTCGGTGCAGAGCGCCGGCGGCGGAATGATCAGCATGGTCTGGGCGCGGGCGGCGATGTCATGCAGCGCATTGCGGATCGCGAGATTCGAGGCGACGCCGCCGGCCGCGACCAGCGCGCGGGGCGGGCCGAATTTTTCCTGAAACAGACGCAGCCCGACACTGATCCGGTCCGCGGTGAGATCGAGCACAGCGGCCTGAAATCCGGCGCACAGATCCGCGACGTCCTGCGGCTCGAGCGGCATCAGGCGCGTGGCCTCATTGCGCACCGCGGTTTTCAAACCGGACAGCGAGAAATTTGCGTCGGGCCGTCCCACCATCGGGCGGGGAAACACGAAGCGATCGGGATTGCCGTGAGCGGCCGCGCGTTCGACCTGCGGTCCGCCGGGATAGGGCAGGTCGAGCATCTTCGCGACCTTGTCGAAAGCTTCGCCCATCGCGTCGTCGACCGTGGTGCCGAGCCGGACATATTTTCCGACGCCGAGCACCGCGACGATCTGGGTGTGGCCGCCCGACGCCAGAAACAGGCAATAGGGAAATGTCAGCGGCACCGTGAGGCGCGGCGTCAGCGCATGCGCTTCGAGATGATTGACCGCGATCAGCGGCGTGTTGTGAACCAGCGAGATCGCCTTTGCCGTGGTGAGCCCGACGATCACACCGCCGATCAGGCCGGGGCCCGCGGCTGCGGCGACGGCGCTGAGATCGCTAAAGCCGACATTCGCCTCTTTCATCGCCGCACGGATAATTCCGTCGAGCATGTCGACATGGGCGCGGGCGGCGATCTCCGGCACGACGCCGCCGAACGGCGCATGTTCATCGATCTGCGAGCGCACGATGTTGGACAGAATCTTCCCCGACCCGTCGCGCTGCCGTTCGATCACGGCGGCGGCGGTTTCGTCGCAGGTGGTTTCGATCCCCAGCACCAGCTTGCCTGCCAATTTCAGTTCCTGCTTCTTCTGCTCTTGCTTTGATTGCCGATCCGGCGTTTCCCTTACATAGGCATTGGCCTCGCGCAGGGCAAAACGTCATCCGCCACCTAGGTGTCATTCAAGGGGTTCATAACGTGGAATCGTCAGGCGGGCTATCGTGATTCAGCACAGCATCTGCCCGCGCGGAGCATCTTGAATGGCCATTCTTGTGACACGACCGGTCCCGGATAACGAGAGGACGGCGGCCGCCCTGCGGGCGCGGGGCTATGACGCACTGTTGTCGCCGATGCTGCGGTTCGAGGAAATTCCGTTTCATGACGAAGACGACGCGGCCTATGACGCCGTGATCGTGACCAGCGCCAATGCGATCCGTGCCATACTGGATCATCCCTCCCGGATGCATCTGTTCGGACTGCCAACCTTCGCGGTCGGCGGACACACCGCGGATGCCGCACGGGAGGCGGGCTTTCGCGACGCCGCGAGTGCGCAGGGCAACGCGCAATCGCTTGTCGATCTCGTTATCAAGACGCTCAAACCAGGCGCCACACTTTGCTATCTCGCCGGCGCCGACCTCGCACACGATCTCCCCGCCGATCTTGGGGGGCGGGGTTTCACGGTGGTGACGCATACGACCTACCGGATGGTCCCTGTGACCGGGTTTGCTGCGAATGTCGGCGACGCATTCCGCGCGGGCGGGATTGATGCGGTGCTGCATTATTCCCGGCGCAGCGCACGGGCCTATCTCGATGCGGCACGGGCGGACGGTGTCGAGATTTCTGCCCTCGCGCTGCCACAATGCTGCATCTCCGAGACGGTGGCGGGCCTGCTTCGCGAAGCCGGCGCAATGCAGGTGGCGGTGGCGCGCACGCCGGATGAGAATGCTATCTTCGATGTGCTGGACAGGACGCTCAAAGCATCGTCCAACTAGCTTTCGGGTAACCGGCAGGTAACCTTCCAGAGTGCTTCTGGACGCGAGCGGCGTTCGCAGAATCTGCTAGAGTCTGCGCGAGCGTGACAGGAGTGAGTTCCGATGGACGACGACAAGCAGGACAAGGCCGGCACTTCGTCCGGTAGCGATGCCGCCAAACGACCCCCGCCGACCATCGAACTGACCGCTTCCGAGGTATCGGAAAGTCCGTCTGCGCCGGACACGCCGGACGCAGATGCCGGCGCGCCAAAGCCGGATCACTCCGAACAGCCGTCGCATCCGTCTGCTGAATCTGCTGCTGCGGCATCTTCGAATCCATCACGGGCGTCTTCGGTGTTTCTGTCCGCTGTGGCGGGTGCGGTGGCCGCGCTGCTTGCGATCGGTGCCGCCACGTTCGCAGGCTGGCCTCCGCAACCCGCACCCGTTTCAACCGCGCCGCTTACGGACGGGATCGCAGCGAACAAGGCCGACATCACCGCTATGGGCACACGGATCGCGAAGGTCGAATCGGATGCGGCAAAACCTGCGGCGCGTCCGGTTGCCGATCCTGCGATCATCGCGCGTATCGACGCAGTGGAGAAATCGCTGGCGTCGTTGCGCAGCGATATCGCCGCCGTGCGCGGGCAGAACGAGAAGACGGCCGCCGCGATCAGCGAGCTCAGGTCCGCAGCGCCGCAAGGCGTCATGGGCGGCGAAGCGAAAGCACCCGCCGTCGACACCGCGGCCATCGAAGAGCGCATTGCCAGGATCGAACGCGCGACTGCGGCGCTGAGTGCGGCGGCTGCGGCACCGCCTGCCGAAGATCCGAAGGTGCGCAAGCTCGATGCGCTGATCCACCTCGATAAAGCCGTGACCCGTGGCTTGCCCTATGCCACCGAGCTTGCTGCCGCGCGTGCCGTTGCCGGTGATGCCGATGCGCTGAGGGCGCTTGATGGCTTCGCGACGGCGGGTCTCCCCACGGACGATGCGCTGAGCAAGGAACTGCTTGCGCTGTTGCCGCAACTCGCGCCGAAGCCCGACCCGCAGCCCGCGCCGTCCGGTATCGTGGAGCGTCTTCAGCAGAGTTTTGCAAAGCTGGTGCGCATTCAGCGCACCGACGCGCTGGCCAGCGGCCCTACAGGCATCATCGCCCGGGCAACGGCCGCCGCGCAGCGCGGCGATCTCAACGAGGCGAAGCGGGAATTGCTGCAGTTGCCGCCGTCGGATCGCGTCCCGGTGCGGCCATGGATCGCAAAGGTCGAAGGCCGCGACAAGGCCCGGGCGGCATTTGAGCAGTTCACGATGGAAACATTGGCCTCGATCTCGAAATAGGCAGTTTCATGATCCGCATCATTCTCTTTCTGTTTCTGGTCGGTGTGGTCGCGCTCGGCGCTGCCGTAATTGCCGATCAGACCGGCGACGTCACGCTGTCGTGGAATGCCTGGCGCATCGACACGTCATTGCCCGTGCTTGTGCTGGCGCTGGTGCTTATCGTGTTCGCCGCGATGCTGGTCTGGGCGATCGTCCGCAGCTTCCTGAATGCGCCCGAGCGCTTGCGGCGGCTCCGCCGCGAGCGGCGTCACGCCAAGGGACGCAACGCCATCACCCAGGGCCTGATCGCAATCGGCACCGGCGATCATTTCGCGGCGCGCCGCCATGCCGATGTCGCCAGGCGTCTGGCGCATCAGGATCCGTTGGCGATGCTGCTGCATGCGCAGTCGGCACAGCTCGATGGCGATCGCGAAGGCGCGCAGCGCGCGTTTCACGCCATGGCGGAACGCAAGGACACACGGCTGCTCGGCTTGCGCGGATTGTTCGTCGAGGCGCAGCGCCGTGACGATGCTTACGCCGCCGTGGCGCTGGCCGAAGAAGCCCTGAAGACCGCGCCGGCCTCGGCATGGGCGTCGCACGCCGTGCTCGGCTTCCGTTGCAGCAAAGGCGACTGGGACGGCGCGCTGAAGATTCTCGAAAACAATCTGGCGGCGGGGCTGATCGATCCTGCGCCCTACAAGCGGCAGCGCGGCGTTCTTTTGACCGCGCGGGCGCTCGATCTTGAAACTTCCGATCGCGACCGTGCGCGCGCCAGCATCACTGAAGCGGTGAAGCTCGCACCGACACTGGTGCCCGCCGCGACTCTCGCGGCAAAGTTTCTCAGCGAGAACAATCAGACCCGCCGCGCCATGCAGGTGATCGAGACGGCATGGACCGCGCAGCCGCATCCCGATCTTGCGGATGCTTACGCGCATGTGCGGCTCGGCGACTCCGCCGTGCAGCGCCTGGCGCGTGTTGAGAAACTCGCAGCCAGATCGCCCGGCAATATCGAAGGCGCGCTTGCGGTCGCGCGTGCCGCCATCGACTCCAGCGATTTCGCCCGTGCGCGGGAAGCGCTCGCGCCTTTTATCGAGGCGCCGACCCAGCGGGTCGCCCTTCTCATGGCTGAGCTGGAGCGGGCCGAGCATGGCGATGGCGGCAGCGCGCGTGTCTGGATGCAGCGCGCGGTGCGCGCCGCGCTCGATCCGGCATGGACCGCCGATGGCTATGTATCCGAGCACTGGCGTCCGGTGTCGCCCGTCACCGGACGTCTCGACGCATTCCAGTGGCTCACTCCGGTTGCGGCTCTCCCTTCGGAGAAAGCGCCGGTGCTCGAGGCTGAGGTGGCCGATGAGCCTGCATTGCCGCCGGCGCTGGAAGCCGGTCCGGCGGTCAAGCTGCCGCCACCGGCTGTCCCATTGCAGGATAACGAGCCCGCGCCTGTGCCTTCGGCTCCTGCGCCCGTGGAGCAGGCCGCTCCGCCGCCAGCCGCGCCGGTGATCGCCAATGTGCCGCCGCCGGTGTTTCGGCCCCGGCGCGAGATCGAGAAGCCGGATGCGCCGCGGATCCCGGCCGTCATCCCGATTGTGCGCGCCCCGGACGATCCCGGCGTCGCCGACGAGGCCAGGGACGAGGAATTCGACGATCCGGTCCAGCCGGAACCGGCGCAGCGAGGCGGCTGGAAGGGATTTTTGTCCCGTCTTGTCAGTTGATTAGGAAGTCGATGGCATTTTCGTCACGGACCTGATCCAGCCTGACAAAAACGCCCCGCCATGTTGCAAAGCGGGGCGCTGGCCAGTATCAGGTGCGGATACCGATTTCGCGTTTTGCCGCCTTAGCTCAGCTGGTAGAGCACCTCATTCGTAATGAGGGGGTCGTAGGTTCGAATCCTATAGGCGGCACCACTCTTTCCAGCATCTTGCAGCACATTGGACTCGCTCGCGTGGGCGTTCGCCTGCCCGGCGCCCGTCTCTCACAGGAGGGGTCCGGCGCTATCCCGCAAAAGAATTCGGCTGACCGCCATAACGGCGCAAGGGAACAACAATGACTGACAGAGAGAAGATTCTGGCCGCCCTTCGCGAGAAACCGCTGAAGATTTTCGACGTGATGAAGCGCGTCAACATCAAGAATCAGGAAGATTGCCAGTCGCTGCTGCTGAAGATGCGTGACGAGGGCCTCGTGCGCTTCGACATTCACAAGGGCGTCTGGCTCATTGGCTGATGCCGGCGTCAAGACAAGGCCGCTCGATTCTCAAATCAATCGCAGTCCGGACAATCGTCTGAGAGGCCGTCCAGCACCTCGTCGATTGCTTCCCGAGCCCGCCCCGCACTGATTCCAGGAAATGGCGAATGCTCGGCAAGCGCGTGCGCATAGTCGAGCGCCGCGTGATTGAAACGCAACCGCATATAGCCGTGGTCGGGACATGCCGCGATCAGGTTGGCGCGTAAGAGAGTATCGGTCGCCCAGTTTTCGATTTGAACTGCCTTGCGGCTTAATCTTGGGCCCATTGAGATATCTCCTGCGGGAGAATCGTTGGGCGCCTCAAAGGTTCCGTGCGTCTTCGCGCGGAATGGCAGTTCGCTTACGAGAATTTCGTCCGCTCTCTTTTTGCCGCGTCATAAATCTCGATCTGCAGCATTTTGTACCGGCCTAGCAGTTCGGCCGCGGCCTTCTTGGCAGCCGCCTCATCATTATACTGCGTCTTGAAGTGGCCATCGACCACGAGCGTAAAGCCTTCGGCGGGTGCAATGTCTGCGCGCTGGATCTTCCGCGGCTCTTCTTCGGGGAGCGTGAGTGGTTTTTTCATGGTCTGCCTGTGTCTGGTTGTTTGGATCAGTCTAGCACGGCTGAACAGGTGTGTCGGATATTTCGATGACGGCTTAACCTTTCGTCAGCGGCTCCAGTTCAACGCGCGCAACACCGACCCCTAACCACCGGTCGTCTTCGCCCATGCCGAGATCGCAGGGACGGCGCGTCGCATCGACCTCAAGGGTGATCCCGAAATCGCGATCGGACGGCGGAAGATCCGTAACGCGTGCGACGGCCTCGATGACAAAACCGCCAGACAGTTTTTTCCTGATCTGGCTTTGCAGCGGCTTGTCCCGCAGCAGAACGCGAATGGTCTCGGGCGGCACCAGAGACTTGACGACAACGATGCGGATCAGCAGGTCGGTCTCGAAACGCACCGGCAGGTCGATGGTGGAGCGGCGGCTCGGGCCGCTCCAGCGAAAGGTTTTGTAACGAAGATGCTTCTCGATGCCGTGCCACTCGAACGGCATGTTCTGGCGATCGAGATTGAATGCGACCTTTCGCTCGATGCGCTGCATCTCTGATGCAGCGAACCGGCTGTCGGATCCCTTGTTTCTGCGATTGAGGCGCACCGCCGAGCCGGGCTCGACGCTCTGTGTCGGCATTTCAATCTTCAGGAATTTGCCTTTGACCACGGCATCCATGATGTCGATGAATTCCCGGGACCGGAAATCGGGCTGCGACTGGATGCGTTCCAGCAGGCGCTGCTGCTCATCGGTTGACTTGATCTTGTAGGAGTCCCGCCGCCATGCGGCGTTGAACTTGAACGATGTCAGTTCGCGGGTGGAGGCGAAGCGCTTCGCGGCCATCGCCGCCTGGTTCATGAACAGCGCATCCATCGGCACTGTCACCGAGGCGGGATCCTGCCATTTGATGCCATCGCCGTAGATCGACCGCTTGTGGGCGAATGCGGACGGCGGCACGAAATCGCCGGCCGAGTAGCTGCCGGACGCGAACAGGCCGGCGATTCCGCGGACGCCCGACTCCGGCGGACCGTAAAGCGCCATCACGCTGGTGACGACTTCGGCGTCATGCTCCCGCGCCGCGCGCAGGATCGCTTCGAGATGTGTCGGATACCAGATGTCGTCGTGGCCGAGATAGGCGATCCAGTCCGACGCCGCGTGTTCGATCGCGTAATTGTTCGCGGCCCATTGCGAGCCGTAGTTGCGGTCGAGATTGTGCCAGCGGATGCGGCTATCGCCGAACGAGGCGACGACATCCGCCGAATCGTCGGTGCAGCCGTCGCCAACAACCATGATTTCGAAATTCTGCTCGGTTTGCAGCAGTACCGAACGGATGGCGCAGCGAAGCGCCGCGCTCCAGTTGTAGGTCGGGATGACGACGGTAATCGCTGGACGATTTACCAACGGTAAGGCACCGTCTCGGCAGCGTCCTCGGAATCCCATGGCAGGTCGAGCGCATCGGGGCTTTCGTGATTGTACATTCTGTCCGGCATATTGATGATGACAGCTTCGGTCTCGCCGATGTTCTTCCAGCCGTGGTGCAGATCGGGTGCAATCGTGAGAAGGCCGGGATTGCGTTCACTAACCATGAATTCATTGAGCCTGCCGAATGTCGGAGAATCCTTCCGGCCGTCGAAGACGACGATCTTCACCAGGCCCGACACAACAAACAGCCGGTCGGTTGTTTGCCGATGCAGGCCCCAGGCACGGACGCGGCCGGGAAGTGTCGTGGTGACGTGAACCTGGACGATCGGCGATTTGATGATGTCCCAGTTTGTCCGGGCGACCTCGCACATATAGCCGTCGTCATGCGAGACCGGACGGGATGGGCGAAATTCGACACCGCCGATCAGTGTGTCGCGCAACGCACCCTGTGCATCGACGGCCGACTGCTTGGCCAGCATCAGGTCCATTCCGACTATCGCGTGTGTCATTGTCCACCGGCGCCGTTACTAAAACGCTTTCCCGGTGGACATTATAGCGGACCGGCCGGCCCGCGCCATCAGTTGCGACAACACGTCCGGGCTGACCACGATGTGATCAGCCCGTCGGGTTTAGCCTGCGATCTTGCTGAAGTCGGGCTTTCTGCGCTCGGCGAATGCGGTGAGCGCCTCGCGCGCTTCGGGGCCCTTGAGCCGTTCCTTGAGAATGGCGCCTTCACGATTGATCTGCGCGGTGATCAAGGCGGTATCGCGCATCAGCGCCTTGGTGTGCGACAGCGATCCGGCCGGTTGCCTGGCCAGTTTGAGCGCGGCTTCGCGTGCCTTCTTGCGCAGTTCCTCGACAGGAACCACTGCGTTGACAAGGCCGAGCGAGACTGCGGTTTCGCCGCTCATCGGTTCGCCCAGAGCGAACATCTCGTAGGCGCGGGCATAACCGATTCGTCCCTGCAGGAGATGCGTCGAGGCCGCTTCGGGAACCAGCGCGATGTTCACGAACGGCGTGATCAGCCGGGCGGTCGGCGCGACGTAAACAAGGTCGCAATGCAGCAGCATTGTTGTGCCGATTCCGACTGCGTTGCCCTGCACCGCAGCGATCAGCGGCTTGGTCGCGATGCCGAGGTTTGTGATGAACCGGGGTGAGTGGGCGACGATGCTGGGATCTTTCGATTGCGCGGCGAAATCGCCCATGTCGTTGCCGGCGGTGAAGTGATCGCCGTCGCCCTGAAACACAACCGCGCGGATTGCACGATCCTTTTCGGCGGTTTCCAGCGCGTCCGCGAGAGCGGCATACATCGCGTTGGTGATGGCATTCATTTTGTCCGGACGCGCCAGGGTCAGCGTCAGCACGCCGTCCGCAAGTTCACTCTTTACGAATTCAGTCATGGTCTGCGTTTCCTTTCATATCGAATCTAGGAACTGTCCTTCGGAAATTTCGTCTGCAGGCTCACGAGCCAGCGCGAAACCACGTCGATTTCCTTGTCCGTAAAACCGTCTGTCAGCGTGCTGTTGATGTCATGCGCGCGTGCCACCGCGCGTTTGCGAATCTTCTCTCCCGTCTCGGTCAGATAAACGCGCTGTGCGCGGCCATCTGCACCGTCACGTTTCCGTTTGATCAGTCCCGCTCGCTCCATCCGGTCGGCAAGACCTGTGATGGCGGACGGCACGATATCGAGCGCAGCGGAGATCTCGCCGATGAGCGCGCCATCGTTCCGTCCGAGGAAGAACAGCACCCCGGATTGCGCCGAGGTCAGGCCGTCTTCCGCGAGCATGTGCTGTTCGATACCTCGCTGCAGTCTGCGATAACCCACGGTCATCAGAAAAATCAGCCGACGGTCGGTCGTCATGTCATCCCCTATATATTTCACATGTGAAATATCAAGTCTCGGCAAAGCCGGAAAGCACTTTTCATGACAGCTCTGCGCAAGCCGCGCCGGATTGCCCAGCCCGCGGACTGCGCTCCGGCGGGTTCCGGCGGCATTGCGCTTGCCATCGGCCTGTGCCGAAATGGCGGCACAAAACAAGCTCGGTCAGGCAGCCGTCATCCGGCGTCATGAGCGCGCACTCAGGGAGAACCACCATGCGTCTTGCTGCCGCCGCGTTCGCGGCGTTTTGCCTTTTGCTCCAGACCGCCGCGCCTAGCCGCGCCCAGGACGCCTGGCCGTCGCGCAACGTCACGATCATTGTGCCGTTCACCGCCGGCGGCACCGCCGATCTGTTCGCGCGGCTCATCGCCAGCCACATGCAGATCACGTTCGGCCAGCCTTTCGTGGTTGAAAATCGCGGCGGCGCGGGCGGCAATATCGGCGCGGCGGCTGTCGCGAAGGCGCCGAACGACGGCTACACGCTGCTGCTCGGCACCGTCTCGACCCATGCGATCAACCCGACGCTTTATTCGAATCTGACGTTCGATGCCGCGAAGGACTTCCAGCCGGTCTCGCTGATCGCGCGGCTGCCGAACATGCTGGTTGTGAAAAACGCGTTGCCGGTGACGAACGTCGCCGAGTTCGTTGCCTATGCGAAAGCCAATCCCGACAAGCTGAACTACGGCTCGTCCGGCGTCGGCACCTCGATCCATCTTGCGGCGGAACTGTTCAAGATCGCGACCGGCACCCGGATGACCCATGTGCCGTATCGCTCATCCAACGAGATCATGCAAAACCTGACCGGCGGCCACATCGATCTCGCCTTTGACAACATCACGCTGGCGTGGCCGCAGGCGAAAGCCGGAACGGTGCGCGCGCTGGGCGTGACCAGTCTGCAGCGCTCCCCGACCGCGCCGGAAGTGCCGCCGATCGCCGATACGCTGAAGGGTTTCGATGCAACCTCGTGGCACGGACTGTTCGCACCTGCCGGCACGCCGCGGCCGGTCGTCGACAGGATGGCGGCGGAAGTGAAGCGCATTCTTGACATGCCGGACACGGTGACCAGGCTCACCGACATCGGCGCGGTGCCGTCGCCAATGACACCGGACCAGTTCACGGCGTTCATCGCGACTGAGCGCGCGAAGTGGGCGGAGGTGGTCAAGGCGTCGGGCGCAACGGCAAATTGAATCTGAATTGAAACCCGTTCTCTCCGCTCATTCCCGCGAACGCGGGAATCCAGACCTTCAGGAGCCTGGGTCCCCGCCTTCGCGGGGACGAGCGGGAATAATGACGCCCATTGATTGTGCCCGGAACGTGCCACAGTTCAGGCTGATGATCTGTCGAACAGAAGGGTGACGCATGAGCATCGCCGAAGTCCTTGACGCACCGATGCAGCGCCCGCCGCTGGTCCCGCCGCGGCCTCCGCTCGCGCCGGACGATCTGTCGCCGCTCGGCCGTCTCGCCCTGATCCGGCAAAACGCCATCGCCAGTTGGGGACCGCGCGCCTACGAAGAGGATATCGTTCAAGGGCGGTTTTTCGGGCGCAGCAGTTTCATTCTCAACACGCCGGACGCGATCCGGCATGTGCTCGTTGAGAACTATGAAAACTATACCCGCACGCCCGCCGCCTTCCGCGTGCTGCGGCCGATCCTCGGCGAGGGCCTTTTGCTGGCCGAGGGCAAGGCCTGGAAAAACCAGCGCCGCACGCTGGCGCCGGCCTTCGCACCGCGGGCCATTCCGCTGCTCATTCCGCACATGCTGGCGGCGACCGACGATGCCATCGACGTGTTACGGGCGCAGACCGGTGTGCCGGTCGATCTGCGCGAGGCCATGCAGCGGCTGGCGCTCGATATTGCCGGGCGCACGATGTTCTCGTTCGAGATCGACAGGCACGGCCCGGCGCTGCGGGGCTTCGTCAACGACTACGGTGAGCGCCTCGCGCAGCCGCGCTTCTTCGATCTGCTGCTGCCGCTGGGCTGGCCGAGCCCGAGCGATATTTCCCGCGCGCTGTTCCGGCGGCGGTGGACGCGCTTCATGCAGAAGCTGATCGCGGAGCGCCGCGCCAAAGGCGCGGACAAGGGCTGCGATGCGCCGCACGATCTGTTCGGCCTCATGGTGGCGGCGCGCGATCCGGAAACCGGCGAAGCCTTCACCGACGAACAACTCGGCGATCAGGTCTCCACCATGATCCTTGCCGGTCATGAAACCACGGCGACGGCGCTGTTCTGGTCGCTGTATCTTCTGGCGCTCGATCCGGCGACGCAGGATGAACTTGCCACCGAGGCGAAAGCCGCGCTGGCGTCCGGCGCGCTGGATGTGACGCGGCTGACCTTTACCCGCGCCGTGCTCGACGAGACCATGCGGCTTTATCCGCCGGCATTCCTGATCGTGCGGGCGGCCTCCGGCCCCGACACAGTGCCCGGCGCCGACATCGCCGCCAAAGACATCGTGCTGATTTCGCCATGGCTGCTGCACCGGCATGAAAAGCTCTGGGACCAGCCGAATGCCTTCCGGCCGTCGCGCTTCCTGCCCGGCAGTCCGCCGCCGGATCGCTTCGCTTACCTGCCGTTCGGCGTCGGGCCGCGCGTCTGCATTGGCGCGCAGTTTGCGCTAACCGAAGCCACCCTGGCGTTGGCGAAACTGATCGGCGCCTTCAAGGTCGAACTGCTCGACCGCGATCCGGTGACGCCGGTCGGCGTGGTGACGACGCAGCCGGACCGCTCGCCGATGTTCAGGATTGTGCGGCGCGATTGAAACGTCGGCTCGTTCGCGCGCGGTGAGGGGTGTATTGCGGCGCGATGGATCAAGGCGCGGCATCAACTATCCACACGCGGCCTCATTCCAAAGTCGTAGAGAGAATCGACGGCTGCCGCGTCGAAGAGTCGCATTCATCCGATCATTCTTGCCAAATCTCCCCGCAAGCCTTTGTCTTGCCATCAATCAAAAAAGGCCGGTTCAAAAAGAACGGGCTTAGCAGGGGAGAACGCCATGACGAAACGACACAAGGACAAGACTTCCAGCGACAAGACCTCCAGCCGCCGCAACTTCCTGAAGGTTGCCGCCGCAGGCGCAGCCGCTACGGTTGCGACGCCCGCTCTCGCGCAGACCGGGCCAACCAACATGCGCTTCCAGAGCACATGGCCGGCCAAGGACATCTTCCACGAATACGCGCAGGACTACGCCAAGAAGGTCAACGACATGACCGGTGGCGATCTCAAGATTGAAGTGCTGCCCGCGGGCGCAGTCGTTCCGGCCTTCCAGTTGCTCGAAGCCGTGTCCAAGGGCACGCTCGATGGCGGCCACGGCGTGCTCGCCTATCACTACGGCAAGCAGAACGCCTTGGCGCTGTGGGGTTCGGGTCCGGGCTATGCGATGGACGCCAACATGCTGCTCGCCTGGCACAAGTACGGCGGCGGCAAGCAGCTGCTCGAAAAGCTCTACAATTCGATCGGCGCCAACGTCGTCTCGTTCCCGTATGGACCGATGCCGACGCAGCCGCTCGGCTGGTTCAAGAAGCCGGTGACCAAGGCCGACGACCTCAAGGGCGTCAAGTTCCGCACCGTCGGCATCTCGATTGACGTGTTCACAGGCATGGGCGCCGCGGTCAACGCGTTGCCCGGCGGTGAAATCGTCTCCGCGATGGATCGCGGCCTGCTCGACGCCGCGGAATTCAACAACGCCTCGTCGGATCGCGTGCTCGGCTTCCCGGACGTCTCGAAGGTCTGCATGCTGCAGAGCTATCACCAGAACGCCGAGCAGTTCGAGATCATGTTCAACAAGGACAAGTACAACGCGCTGCCGGCGAAGATCCGCGCGATCCTCGACAACGCCGCCGAAGCGGCCGGACAGGACATGGCCTGGAAGGCGATCGACCGCTACTCCAGGGACTACGAGGAGATGCAGTCGAAGGACAAGGTGAAGTTCTACAAGACACCGGATTCGGTTTTGCAGAAGCAGCTCGAAATCTTCGATCAGGTCGCCGAGAAAAAGTCGGCGGAAAACCCGCTGTTCAAGGAAATCGTTGAATCCCAGCTGGCGTTTGCCAAGCGTGCAACCCAGTGGGAGCAGGACACGGTCGTCAGCCGGCGTTTGGCTTACAACCATTACTTCGGGCCGAACGCCAAGAAGAAGACCTGACCCCATCATCAGCACGAGTACGGCATCATCCGGGAATGGCAACCCCGGATGATGCTTCGTATCGTTTCCACTGTTGCACCGACCTTCTTCATTACAGGTGATGGCCTCCCATGAGTGCGCAACGCGTTCTGCATACAATCGATGGCATCAGTACATGGACCGGCAAGGCCGCGGCGTGGCTGATTGTCGGACTTATGCTTCTTGTCTGTGCCGAAGTTTTCAAGCGCTACATTCTCAATATGCCGACGGCGTGGATCTTCGACGTCTCGAACATGCTGTACGGCACACTGTTCATGATTGCCGGCGCCTACACGCTGGCGCAGAACGGCCACGTCCGCGGCGATTTTCTCTACAGTTCGATGAAGCCGCGCCGGCAGGCATCGCTCGATATCGTCCTTTATATCGTGTTCTTTCTGCCCGGCATCGCGGCGCTGGTTTATGCGGGCTGGGACTACGCGTCCGACTCCTGGCGCATCAACGAACACTCCAACGTCACCGCCGACGGGCCTCCGGTCTGGCAGTTCAAATTCATGATTCCGCTGGCGGGCGCGTTGCTGCTGCTGCAGGGCGCGGCCGAAATCATGCGCTGTGTGATCTGTCTGAAGACCGGGGAATGGCCGAGCCGTCTCAAGGACGTGTCCGAAATCGATGTCGTCGGCGAGCAGCTCGCCAACAGCGAATACGTCGACGAGGAGTCGCGGAAAATCGCGATCGAGAAGGCGCAGGACATTGAGGAAAGCGCGCGTCAGCGCGGCATGGGCGGAGACCTGTCGAAATGAGCGATCCCGCACTCGGTCTCCTGATGCTCGGCCTGATCGTGGTCGTCATCATCATGGGTTTCCCCACGGCCTTCACCCTGATGGGCCTCGGCATGTTCTTCGGCCTGTTCGCCTATCACCGGGCGGGCGAATCCTGGGCCGACAACCATATCTTCGACCTGATGGTCCAGCGCACCTACGGCGCGATGACCAACGACGTCCTGATCTCCATCCCGCTGTTCGTCCTCATGGGTTACGTGATGGAGCGCGGCGCGCTGGTGGACAAGATGTTCTACTCGATCCAGCTCGCGTTCCGCCGCGTGCCTGCCTCGCTCGCGGTGGCGACGCTGATCGTCTGCACGTTCTGGGGCATTGCCTCGGGTCTGGTCGGTGCGGTCGTGGTGCTGATGGGCGTCATCGCCTTCAATCCGATGCTGAAGGCCGGTTACGATGTGAAGCTTGCGTCCGGCGTTATCACGGCGGGCGGCACGCTCGGCATTCTGATTCCGCCGTCGGTCATGATCATCGTCTATGCCGCGGTCGCGGGCCAGTCGGTGGTCAAGCTCTATGCCGCGGCGATGTTTCCCGGCTTCTTCCTGGCGTTCCTGTATCTCGTCTACATCATCGGCTGGGCGCTGCTGAATCCGAAAATCGCGCCGAAGCTGCCGGAGGCGGAAACGCGCGTTCCGGTCCGGCCCTGGATCAGCGAGCTGCAAAAATCCTACTCGCACAAGATGTTGCCGGCGCTGCTGACCGCTGCCGTGTCCCCGGCAAGGGCGATGGCCATTACGGCGGATGGCGTGCGCGTCAGTTACGGCATGCTGCTCAGGAATCTCGGCTACGTGCTGGTGCCGCTGGTGCTCACGGCGGCGACGCTGTGGGCCGCATGGTGGTACGTCGTGATTCATCAGCAGCCGGATACGCCCGCGCCATCGGCGGCGATCAGTCAGCAGCTTGGTTCGTCGGCGCCGTCCACCGCAGAGCCGGCGGAGGAAAAGTTGCAGGAACTCGGCGGCGCGTCTTCGGACGAGCGGAAGAGCGAGCCGGAAACCCTTCAGGAAATGGGCAATGCCGAACTGCGCGGCCAGGGCACTGCCGCGCCCGCGGAAGCCGGACCGCCGCAGGCGTTCTACACGTACTTCGCGTTCACTTGCGGCATCATGGGTCTGATCCTGCTCTACTACTACTGGACCATGGGCGCGGAGCAGTTCGAGGTTTTGCGGCTGCTGATCTCGTCGGTGATGCCGCTCGGCATTCTGACCGCGGTGGTGCTCGCCGTGATTCTGCTCGGCATCACCACGGCGACGGAATCCGCGGCGGTGGGTGCGGCGGGCGCGTTCCTGCTCGCGTTCCAGGCGCGCACGCTCGACTGGAAGCGCACCAAGGAAGCGGTGTTCCTGACCGCGAAAACCACATCGATGGTGTGCTGGCTGTTCGTCGGCTCGGCGCTGTTCTCGGCGGTGTTCGCGATCCTCGGCGGTCAGGCGCTGCTCGAGAGCTGGGTTCTGTCGCTGAATCTGACACCGGTTCAGTTCATGATCCTGTCGCAGGCCATCATCTTCATCCTCGGCTGGCCGCTGGAATGGACCGAGATCATCGTGATCTTCGTGCCCATCTTCCTGCCGATGCTGAAGCACTTCGGGATCGATCCGATCCTCTGGGGCGTGCTGGTGTTCGTGAACCTGCAGGCGGCGTTCCTGTCGCCGCCGGTGGCGATGTCGGCGTTCTATCTGAAGGGCGTCGCGCCATCGCATGTGACGCTCAACCAGATCTTCGGCGGCATGATGCCATACATGCTGATCGTCATCATCTGCATGGTGCTGATGTATCTGTGGCCGGGCCTGACCCTGTGGCTGCCGAACTATCTCTACGGGAGCTGACGCGAAAACGTGATCGGCCGGGGCAAGTCCCCGGCCAGTCCATCGCAGGCATTACTTGGATACCCGGCCGATCTGCCGTAAACTGCGGCCATGACCGACTTCAATTCTCTGTACGCGACCCTGAAGCAGACCGCCGATCCGAAGGTGGCGGATGCGATCCAGACGCTGGTCGAGACCGGCGCCGATCATGAGCTGAACCGGATCAATCTGATCGAATTCGCCGCCAGAACAGGCCTTGCCGAAGAAAAGGTGATCTCAGGGTTCCTCCACGCCTCGCAGATCGGCATCTTCGATCTGACCTGGAACGTGCTGTGCCCCGGATGCAGCGGTGTGCTCGGCGCGCATGACACCCTCAAGCAGCTTCAGCCCGAGGACTATCATTGCGGTCTGTGCGCCGCTGGCTATCAGGCGTCGATCGACGATCAGGTCGAGGTCGCATTCACGGTCAGCCCGCGGGTGCGCCGGATCGCGGCGCACGATCCGCACACGCTGCCGAGCTGGGATTACTGGCGGCAGATTTTCTGGAGTTCGGGGATCGACATCAACGAGGATTCGTTCGGCCGTCTTGTGAACGAGGCCACGCTGGAAGCGGTCGAACTCGCGCCGGGCGAAAAGGCCGTGCTGTCGCTGCAGTTGCCGGCGGAGTTCGTGATCGTGTTCGAGCCGGTGACCCATTCGGCGCTGTTCCTCGACGTCAAGGGCGAGCCGACAAAGGACAAGCAGAATGCATCGCTGACATTCGACGGTGTGCACGCGCCGACCGGGACCGTGGAGATGCGTCCGGGGCCGTTGCGGCTGACGCTGGAAAACCAGTCCAGGAACCGCGTACTGCCTTCGGTGTGGGTCGCAGGCGAAGCGCTTCATGATCTGCTCGGCAAGCGCAAGCCGATCGTTACCGCGAAACGAATCCTGGCGAACCAGACCTTCCGCGATCTCTACAAGGCGGACAATCTCAGCATCGACCAGCGTCTCAAGATCACGTCGCTGACGTTCCTGTTCACCGATCTCAAGGGTTCGACCGCGCTCTATGAGCGGGTCGGCGATCTGGCAGCGTTCGATCTGGTGCGCGCGCATTTCCGCGCGCTGCTCGAGATCATTGCGTCCGAGGGAGGTGCCGTGGTGAAAACCATCGGCGATGCGGTGATGGCGACCTTCGTCCGCCCCGAGCAGGCGGTCGCGGCCGGCATCCGCATGCGCAAGGCCATGGATGAGCTGAACGAACAGCGCGGGACCAAGGATCTGCTGGTCAAGATCGGCATCCACGAAGGCGCGTGTCTGGCGGTGATGCTGAACGATCGCCAGGATTATTTCGGCCAGACCGTCAATATCGCGGCACGGGTGCAGGGTCAGGCGACCGAGCGGGCGATCAACGCCACCGGCCCGGTGGTAAAATCGGCCGCGGTCATGGAGCTGCTCGGCAAGGCGGGACTTACCCCGGCGGAAAAGAGCGTCGAACTGCGCGGAATCGCCGACAAAGTGGTGATTTACGAGATTCCATGACAGCTCTGTGTCGTAACCCGCCCGTTTCCGCGCAAGTCCCCACCTTTTGCGGGCAATTCGCGGTGAGCGCCGCCCGGGAACCCGGCCAAGATTGCCAGAGTTTCATTTTCAGGCCATAGAACCTGACGATTTTGTGCCTTAAAGTTTCATTCGGGCATGATCTCATCTGAAAACCGGTCCGGCTTTTTCGGGATCATGCTTTGATCAGGTCCCGTTTCGATAGCAGAGATTGATGCTCGACAAATTACGCCACTTCATTTCGGACGTCGTTTCCCCCGCCGGCCATGAGAATCGCACCTTCGCCGATAATGACTACCGTCTGGCGGCGACCGCGCTTCTGATCCACGTCATCTCCCTTGATGGCGAACCATCGGAGACCGAGAAGCGGAAGCTTCATGCGCTGCTCGAATACCGTTTCGATCTCGATCCCGGAACGGCCGACAAGCTGATCGCCGATGCAACCCTGGTCGAAGGGGAGGCGGTTGACCTCTATCACTTCACCAGCATCATCATGCGTTCGGTCAACGAGGAAGGCCGGCTTCGCATCATCGAGATGATGTGGGAGCTTGTCTTTGCCGATGGCCACGTTACCGAATTCGAGGACAATATTGTCTGGCGCGCCGCCGACCTGCTCGGCATTTCCCAGCGTGACCGTCTTAATCTCAAGCATCGTGTCGCCGACAGCCGGCTTACGCCCGACGAAGCGACATAGAATTTTTTCTCCGCACGATTTTTCTTCGCACTCTTTCCTTGTTGAAACTCAAGACAACTGAAATGCATTCATGACCAAACGCGTCACGTTGATCACGGGTGCCTCGTCGGGCATCGGCGCAGAGTTGGCGCGCATCTTTGCGTCAAATGGCCATGACACCGTACTGGTCGCGCGCCGCGACGATCGTCTCAAGCTTCTCGCGGACGAGATCGCTGCCGCCGGACATCCGCGGCCGGCCCTCATCACTAGCGATCTTTGCGTGACGGGGGCCTGCGAGCAGATCGCGTCGCAGTTGAAGGCGATGGATGTCGAGGTCGACACCGTCGTCAACAATGCCGGTTACGGTTTGTTCGGCGAAGCCCTCGATCTCGACCGCGAGCAGCAGCTTGCAATGGTCGATCTGAATGTCCGCGTTCTGACCGACCTGACGCTGCGCTTCGCTGACAGCCTCGTTCGTCATCGCGGCGGCATTCTCAACGTCGCCTCGATCGCCTCATTCCTGCCCGGCCCGCGAATGGCGGTCTATTACGCCACCAAGGCCTACGTCCTGTCGTTCACCGAGGCGATGCGCGGCGAGCTGGGCCCGAAGGGCGTCCGGGTCACGGCATTGTGTCCGGGCACCGTGCCGACCGAATTTCAGGGTGTGGCCGGTTTCAAGCCGGGACTGGATTCGGCGGTCCTGAACGTTTCCGCCGCGGCGGTGGCGCGGGCCGGCTATCGCGGGCTGATGTCGAACAAGCGGCTGGTGCTTCCGGGCGTCGGGGTCCGGATGATCCCGTTCATGCTCCGTTTCGCGCCTCGCAGCCTGGTGCTGGCCTCGGTCGCGCGGGTGCAGCAGAAGCGCTGATCCACCCCAAATCCCCTGCGCAGGGCACATCCGCGAAATCCCGGCTCGACGGGGCCGCGGCAACACAATATTTTCAATTTCGGCGTTCAATAGAGACGCTTGTCCTCCGCCGGGGATTGAAAAGACGAATCGATGCTGCGGCTTGATGATGATCGACCAAGCGGTTTCGGCCTGACAACGTGCGGCCGGTTCACGGCGCTTCCGGTGCTCATCATTCTGCACGGGCCGATGTCCACTCCCGGACGGGTCGGCAACGCGCTGCGCGCGATGGGCCATCCCCTTGACGTCCGCCGCCCGGTGTTCGGCGATGCCTTGCCCGAAACTCTCGATCACTACGCCGGCGCGATCATGTTCGGCGGGCCGATGAGCGCCAACGACAACGAGGATTTCATCCGCCGCGAGATCGACTGGCTCGCGGTGCCGCTCAAAGAGAAGCGTCCGTATCTCGGAATTTGCCTGGGCGCGCAGATTCTCGCCAAGCATCTTGGCGCCAAGGTCGCGCCACATCCCGAAGGCCGGGCCGAGGTCGGCTATTATCCGATCCGTCCGACCGCCGCTGGCCGGAAGATCTGCTCGCACTGGCCCGATCATGTCTATCAATGGCACCGTGAAGGCTTCGAGCTTCCCGCAGGAACAGAGCTGCTGGCCGAGGGCGATGATTTTCCGGTGCAGGCTTATCGCACCGGGCGATGCTTCGGCATTCAGTTTCATCCCGACGTGACCCACGCGATGCTGCATCGCTGGACCACGCGCGGACACGATCGCATGTCGCTTCCGGGAGCGCAGTCGCGCACCGAGCATTTCACCGGCCGTATGGTTCACGATCTTGCGGAGCGTGCGTGGCTGACGGCCTTCCTGGATGGCTGGCTGCACCGCCCGCCGCCTGTGCAATCGCCGATCGCGTCGCTCGCGGCCGAGTGACATGGATCACGACAGCTTCGCGCGGCTGCTGAACGATTTCACGCTGTCTGCGGAGTCCGGCGACGGCGCTCGTTTCGCCGCGCATTTCACCGAAGACGCCGTCTACCACGACTACATTTACGGCGCGCACAAAGGCCGCGCCGAGATCGCACACATGATGGAGCATCTGTTCCACCGCGATGCAGGCGACGACTATCGCTGGGAAATGTTCGATCCGGTCTGTCACGGCGACATGGGCTACGCGTGGTCGCTGTCGAGTTTCACCTCAACCGTGCCGCAGTTCGCCGGCCAGTTCGTGGTGATCGACGGCATGAGCCGGTTCATTGTGCGCGACGGCTTGATCGCGGAATACCGCGAGTCGGTGAACGGCGGCGTCGCGATGGCCCAGCTCGGCGTCGAGCCGGAGCGGATGGTGAAAATCCTCAAGCGCTGGTCCGGCTGGCTCAGGGACCGGCCGGAAACCGTCGATTACCTGTCGCGGTCGCGGCGCGCCAAGGTGCCGTCGAAATAGCTCCTCACGCTTGGTTCATTACAGCTCAGCAGTTACCCCACCCGGCTGACCCAAGGTCAGCCACCCTCCCCATCGAAGGGAGGGATGGTGCACGCTGTCGACGCAGAGTGTCTTTTTCTCACTCCCCCTTCGGCGCATAGCGCCGGGGTGGGGGTTACCTCGATATAGATCGATGTGACGTGGCTTTACTCCACCGCGCTTGTCACGATCTTGATCTCGGACGTCAGCGTCCGGTGCACCGGACACTTGTCCGCGATTTCCATCAGCTTCTTGCGCTGCTCGGCGTCGAGATTGCCTTCCATCGCAATGGTCCGGTCGATCTTGCTGATCATGCCTTCCTTGGTTTCGCACTCCTCGCAGTCCTGGGCGTGGATGCGGCTGTGCTTCAGTGTCACGGTGGTGCGCGTAAGCGGAATCGATTTCCGCTCGGCATAGAGCCGCATCGTCATCGATGTGCAGGCGCCAAGAGCCCCGAGCAGGAAGTCGTAAGGGCCGGGGCCGCTGTCCATGCCGCCCACATCCAGAGGCTCGTCCGCGAGCACGCGGTGCCTGCCGGCCGCAATCACATTCTGAAGCTTGCCTGCGCCGGTTTCGCTGACCACGACGACGCCTGCGGGAGGATTTGCAGAGGCCGCCTCCGCCGGGGCGGCGGCGTCGAGATAGCGCGTCGCCCAGGCCGCGATCATGTCCGCGACATAGACCGCATCGCGCTTCTGCGACAGCAGATGATCCGCGCCGGGGAGCGAAATGAAACTCTTGGGATGTTTCGCCGCGACAAACAGATGGGTCGCGTTGTTGATGCCGACGGTGTCGTCGGTGGGCGAATGGAAGATCAGCAGCGGCTTGTGAAGTTTCGAGACGGTCTCTGTGAGCTTGTGCTCGGCGATATCATCGAGAAACTCGCGCTTGATGCGGAACGGCCGGCCCGCCAGCGAAACTTCGATCTCGCCCTTTTCGCGGATCTCCGGAATCTGATCCTTGAACCAGTGCGTGACATGCGAAGGGTCCGATGGCGCGGCAACGGTGGCGACGCATTTCGCCTCGGGGATCATCGACGTGGCGGCCAGAATGGCCGCGCCGCCGAGGCTGTGCCCGATCAGGATCGATGGCGCTTGCCGGGTCTTGCGCAGATGGTCCGCGGCCAGCACCAGATCGCCGATGTTCGACGAAAACGTCGTATTGGCGAATTCGCCCTCGCTGGCGCCGATCCCGGTGAAATCGAATCTGAGCGTGGCGATGGCGTGCTTCGCCAGCCCTTCGGCGATCCGCTTGGCCGCCAGCACGTTCTGGCCGCAGGTGAAGCAATGCGCGAACAGGGCATAGGCGACCGGCACGCCGTCCGGCAGATCGAGGGAAGCGGCCAGCAACTGCCCGTCCGAGCCCGGAAACTGAAATTTTTCGGTTTTCATGTCGGCCCCATTCGTTGCGCGTGTTATCGGGGACACGCTTCATCTGAGGCGTAGTCTAACCCATTGGGCAGCAGGTTTGGGCAGCAGGTTTGGGACAGCAGGTTTGAGGCGGCAGCTTTGGAATAACGGCTTGGGAATGTTGGTGGAGCCAGGCGGGATCGAACCGCCGACCTCGTCATTGCGAACGACGCGCTCTCCCAGCTGAGCTATGGCCCCTTGATCGGCCGGGCCGGTGACGGCGGCGGCGGACAAGAGCGGCCATTTACAATCCCGATCATGGCCAAGTCAAGAACGGCGAAAAGCGCTGTTTTCACGGGCTTTGGGCCGGAAACCTCCCTTGTTTGCGCCGCCGCGAACCGGTATTGAGGCGGAGGTCATTTCCAGCGCGCCGTATCCGACGTTTGCCCGGAAGGCGCTGCGGAATGAAGCAAACGCCGGATACGGGACACCAGCAACGCCATGCGCGCCATTCTCGACATCGTCATCATCGTTTTGGACCTGTACGTCTGGCTGCTGATCGCCTCGGCCATCCTGTCATGGCTGATCGCTTTCAACGTCGTGAACACCCGCAACCAGTTCGTCGCGTCGGTGGCGGAGTTCCTCTACAAGATCACCGAGCCGGTGCTGCGGCCGATCCGGAACATTATGCCGAATTTCGGCGGTCTCGATATTTCGCCGATCATCGTCATTCTCATCATCATGTTCATCCAGCGCGTGATTTCCTACTACATCTACCCGAACGTGATCTGACCGCGAGGCGTCCCCGTTCCATCTCTCGCATGAGCCTTCCTTGACTCTCCCCTGGCGTTTCTCGGTTCAAGGCGTCAGCATCTCATTGCGCGTCACCCCGCGCGGCGGACTGGACGCGATCGACGGCGTTGAAACACTGGCCAATGGCCGCAGCGTTGTGAAAGTCCGGGTGCGCGCCATCGCCGAGGGCGGCGAAGCCAATCGCGCAGTGACCGAACTGCTCGCCAAGGCGCTTCATGTGCCGAAAAGCCATGTGCGTGTGCTGTCCGGTGTGACCTCGCGTCTCAAGCAGGTCGCGGTGGATGGCGATCCGAAAAAGCTGGGCGATGCCCTGCAGGTTCTGACGAAGACAACCGACTCCTGACGAAAGACACCGATGCCGGCCAAGATTATCGACGGAAAAGTCATCGCCGCAGACCTGCGCGCCCGTGTTGCGGACGAAGTAGGGCGCGTCAAACGCGATCATGGCCTCACACCGGGACTGGCCGTGGTTCTGGTCGGCAATGATCCCGCCTCCGAGGTCTATGTCCGCAACAAGGCCAAGCAGACCGAGGCCGCGGGCATGGCGTCGTTCGAACACAAGCTGCCGGCGGATACGCCGCAGAAGGATCTGCTGGCGCTGATCGCGAAGCTCAACGCAGACCCGGCTGTTCACGGCATTCTGGTGCAGCTTCCGCTGCCGAAAGGCCTCGATACGCAGACGGTGATTAACGCCATCGATCCGGCGAAGGATGTCGACGGCCTGCACCCGATCAATGCCGGGCGGCTGGCCAACGGTTTGCCCGCGCTGACGCCGTGCACGCCGCTCGGCTGCATCATTCTCGCCAAAACGGTTCATGCGTCGCTGCAAGGCATGAACGCCGTCATCATCGGGCGCTCGAATCTGGTGGGCCGTCCGCTGGTGCAATTATTGCTCAACGAAAACGCCACGGTGACCATCGCGCATTCGCGCACGCGCGATCTCGCCGATATCTGCAAGCGCGCCGATCTGGTGCTCGCCGCGGTCGGACAGCCGGAGATGGTCAAGGGCAACTGGATCAAGCCGGGCGCAACGGTGATCGATGTCGGGATCAACCGCATTCCGGGCGCGGACGGCAAGAACAAGCTGGTCGGCGACGTCGCCTATCAGGAAGTGCTCGGTGTTGCCGGCGCGATCACGCCGGTGCCGGGCGGTGTCGGCCAGATGACGGTGGCGTGTCTGCTGGTGAACACGCTGCGCGCCGCCAGCGCGATCAAGGGTCTCAAGCCGCCGAGCGTGTAAGCGAGTTCGCCGTTATCTGCGATAAGCTTGCGAAAGCAAGCTACCACCACATGCATGTGAGAAAGCCGAGGCGATTTTTCGTCCGCCAGCCGCGATAGGGAATGTGGACGCCATGGTTCGCCTTGGCACACATGCCGGCCTTCGAGATAGGCTCGCGCGGCATTCCGCTCATGGAGTTCAGTGCAAGCACGTGCGTTGAACCCAGACTGGCGATGACGGCGGCAGCAACAATCGCTCGCAGGCTATTCTTCACGGTATTTCCCCCGGGCTTGGATGGGATGATGCGAAGCAACTCCTCAGCGGTATCAGGGTAAACTATCCGAACCGCCCGCGGCGTCAACGCGTGCCGGGCGCCGGATTCCAAAATACCCGGTCAGCGGGAGGGCTATGGACTCGCGGTGTTCTGCATCAGCCGCCGGTAGAACCGGATCATGTCGGCGTAATTCTTCACGCTGAGCCGCTCGTCGGTGCCATGAAAACGCTTCAGGTCCTCCGCTGTCGCGCGCACCGGCGAGAACCGGAAGATGCTGTCGGTGACGTCGAGATAGTTGCGCGAATCCGTCGCCGCGACCATCAGGCCCGGCACCACAAGAACATCAGGAAAGATTTCGCGGATCGTCCGGTTCACGGCCTGATAGCTCGGGCTGGCGGTGGATGTGACCGGCGGCGGGTTGGTGTTGCCGGGCTTCGGTGTCACCTTGACGCGATCGTCTGCGACGATCGATTTGACGTAGGCGATCACGCTCTCCTCGGTCTCGCCCGGCAGCAGCCGGAAATTCACCGTGGCCTCGGCGCGGCCCGGCAGTACGTTTTCCTTGTTGCCGGCATTGAAGATCGTGATCGCCGTGGTGGTGCGGATCGCGGCCGCGGTCTGCGCGGTCTTCTCCATCTGACGGCGCACGAGCGGCTCGAGCAGCCACAGATTCGACAGCGCGACGCGGCTGCCGAAATCCATTTCGGGTGCGGCGGTTTGCAAGGTCTCGCGCATCACGCCGCTGACGGAGGCAGGAAACGGTTTCTTCTCCAGCCGTGTCAGCGCCGCGCTCAGCTTGCCGATGGCGGTGTCGCGCGGCGGCAATGACGAATGGCCCGGCGTTGCGGTGGTGGACAGGTCGAGTGTGACGTAACCCTTTTCGGCGACGCCGATCAGCGCGACCGGCTTGGCGACGCCCTTGAGAATTCCCTCTGTGATCAGCAGGCCTTCATCGAAAACGAAATCGAGACGCACGCCGCGCGATTGCAGCAGCTTCGACATCGCCATTGCGCCGCGCTTGCCGGAGACTTCCTCGTCATGTCCGAACGCGAGATAGACCGTTCGCTTCGGGCGGAAGTTTTCCTTCGCAAGCTGCTCGGCGGCTTCTAGCATCGAAAACAGATTGCCCTTGTCATCCCAAGAGCCGCGGCCCCAGATGAAGCCGTCTTTCACCTCGCCGCTGAACGGCGGCACCTGCCAGTCGCCTTCGGTGCCCGGCGCGATCGGCACCACGTCCTGATGCGCCAGCAGCGCGATCGGCGCGGCCTTCGGATCGCTGCCCTCCCATGTGTAGAGCAGGCTGTAATTGGCGACGATCTCGCGTTTGGCGGCGGCATGAAACGCCGGAAAACTTGCGGCGATCAGGTCATGCAGCGCGCGGAAAGCGTCCGCGCTTTGATCGGCATCGGTGACGCTGGCGATGGTCTGCAGCCGGACCGCCGCTCCGAGCCGCTGCGCCGCTGCCTGCTCGTCGATGGTGACGGGCTCAACCGGACTGACCGCGATCTGCTGCGAGGATTTTCGCCAGGCGTTCGCAACCAGAACGGCTGCGAGAATGACGACGGCCGCGATCAGGAGGAGAATGATGTTGCGGAGGATTCTGATTGCACGGCGCATCGTTTGAATCCCCCGCTGCTAGTGATCCGGTTCTGACATTCGTACCACAATCTTTGCGGGCACTTTTACGAATGTCAGAACCAAAGGATCACTAGAATCATAGTTTTCCAGTGTCCTTTCGTATCCGACGTTCGCTCGGAAAGCGCTGCAGATTGAAGCGAACGTCGGATACGGGACACTGGCGCGCTTACTTCTTCTTGGCGCGCTCGATGCCTTCGACGATCAGCTTGCGGGCGTCGTCCGCATTGCCCCAGCGCAGCACCTTGACCCACTTGTTGGGTTCGAGATCCTTGTAGTGTTCAAAGAAATGCTGGATTTGTTGCAGGGTGATGTCAGGCAGATCGCTGTAGTTCTGCACCTTGTCGTAGCGCTGGGTCAGCTTCGACGTCGGCACTGCGATGATCTTCTCGTCGCCGCCGGCCTCATCTTCCATGAACAGCACGCCGACCGGGCGCACCGCGATCACGGCACCCGGCACGATGGCGCGGGTGTTGGCGACCAGCACGTCGCAGGGGTCGCCGTCGTCGGAGAGGGTGTGCGGGATGAAGCCGTAATTCCCCGGATAGCGCATCGCCGTGTAGAGGAAGCGGTCGACCACCAGCGTGCCGGCCTCCTTGTCCATCTCATACTTGATCGGCTCGCCGCCGACCGGCACTTCGATGATGACGTTCACTTCGTGGGGTGGATTTTTTCCGAGGGAAATCGCGTCGATACGCATGACAGGCCTTGGGTTGGATTCGGTCGAATTCGCTGGTTAGCCAATCGGGAGCGGGGCTGGAAGCCCGAAAAGACTAGCCAAAAGGATAAAAGGACTGGTCTCAGGACGTCGGGACGCGAATTACGCAGTCCAGGCAAACGCGACCTTGTCGAGCGACTTGCCGCCGAATCGCTCCGACGAACGCGCGACCATGCGGCCACCGAGGGTGCGGTAGAATTCGACCGCCGGCTCGTTGTCCGAAAGCGCCCAGATCACCATGCTTTTCAGCCCGCTCTGGATCAGATCGCGCTTGGCGGCGGTGAACAGGCGGCGGCCGAAGCCAAGGCCCTGGAATTCCGGGCGCAGGTAAAGCTCGTAGATTTCGCCTTCGAAATGCAGGCTGCGGGCGCGGTTGCGGCCGTAATTGGCGTAGCCCGCGACCTTGTCGCCGAACGACAACACGCTGACGCGGCTGCCCTTTCGGATCGCGGAATCCCACCATTGCGGGCCGCGGCGGTTGATCAGCTTTTCGAGTTCGGCACCGGGGATAATTCCCTGGTAGGCCGCGCGCCACGCCTCATCGTGCGTCGCAGCGACTGCTGACGCATCGGAGGCCTTGGCTGGCCGGACTTCGATAAGGATCGTGCTCATGGTGCAATCAAAGCAACTCGCGGCCCCGCCTTCAAGGTCCATCGTTAATTATCGGTTAATATGTGAGCTTTTTGCATCAGGTCCAAGGCCGGGTTGTACCGAAAGAGGACAGGATGATGCGGTAAACCGCTTGGCTTGGCTGTCGGCGACGGGCAATGATCGCCGCAGATGACAAAAAACGCATTGTTCAAGGTGGCCACCCTGCTTCTTGCGGTTGGTCTTTTGCCGCAAACACCCGTCTGGGGCGAGAATCAGTTGAGCGCGCGAGGCGGCGAAGCAGCGCCGAATCGGCGTCAGGAATGGCTGGTGCCGACGCAGGACCAGATCACACCTTCGCGAGCGGTTCTGTTTCGCCCCGCCGGCAAAGGCCCGTTTCGTCTCGCCGTGATCGCCCATGCCTCGACGCAAAACCGGCTGGCGCGTGCGCAGATGCCGCAGCCGGAATATCCGGCGCTGGCCGCGGCGCTGGTGGCGCGCGGCTTTGCCGTGCTGGTGCCGCAGCGGCTCGGTCACGGCAAGACCGGCGGCCCCTATCTCGAAGACCAGGAAGGCTGCGACAACGCCGAATATGCGATGTCCGCGCGCTCGACAGCCGAAGCGATCACAGCCGCGCTCAATTTCATGCGCACGCAGGCATTCATCCGCAAGGACGCATCGGTGATCGTCGGGCATTCGGCGGGAGGCTGGGGCGCGCTGGCGCTGGCGGATCAGAGTCCGAAAAGCATTTCATCGATCGTCGTGTTCGCGCCGGGGCGCGGCGGCCGCAAGGATGATCGCGCGAACAACATCTGCGCGCCGGAGAAACTCATCGCCGCAGCGAAGGAATTCGGCGAGGACGCCAAAGTGCCGGTGACATGGCTGGTGGCGGAAAACGATTCGTATTTTCCGCCGGAGTTCTCAAAAAAAATGGCCGATGCCTTCATCGAAGCCGGCGACGGCAAGGTGGATTTTCAGGTCCTGCCGCCGTTCGGCAAGGAAGGCCACTGGCTCGCGGAAGCGGGGGAGGAGGGGATGATGGAATCGATTCTCGCCAATGCCGCGGGTCTGAATTTGCCGGGGCCTGTCGTGCAGGGCGTGAGTGCGAAGAAAAAATAACGCGACGTCGCGACGCGTTAAGCCGCGCTCCTGCCCAACACCTCCCCCGCCGCCCGCACGCCGGTCTCCTGCGCGCCGTGGGCGGTGGTGAAGAAGTTCGGCGAGGTCGCTTCGCCCGCAAAGAACAGCCGGTCATCGACCGGGGCGGCGAGTACGGCGCGGTCATCGGCATGTCCGGGGAGCGCGTGGGAATACGATCCGAGCGCGAACGGATCGTGCGCCCAGCGGGTTTCCGCGAGCGGCCTCAGCTTGCGGCGATAGTCCGATCCCAGCAGCATGACGAGCTCATCGATGGCCTGCGCCGCGAGCGCGCCGCTTCCGGCATCCTCAAGTCCGCGTGCGAACGCGCCGCCGAAAAATCCCGAGATGCAGGGCTGGCCCATCGGGCGCAGGTGATAGCTGCCGGTGCCGACACGATCGAGCGCGCCATAGAGATGCCCGTCGCTCGGCAGCGATTCAGGATCGTCCAGCGCCAGCATCACCTTGTCCGCGAGGCCGAGCGGCAGGCCGGCTGCAGCGCTCACCTTGTCAGGCAGCGGGGGATGAAAGCGGATCGATTCATTGGCGATCAGGTCGGTCGGTGCGGTGACGATCACCTTGCGTGCGGAGATCGTTCCCTGCGAGGTCTCGATCCGGATCCGCGCACCGGAATGATCGATCAGCGTCACCTTCGTATTCAGCGCCACCGGGCACGGCGCGCCATAGGCCGCGATCAGCGCGCCATAGCCGCGCCGCACCCGCCAGTTGATGCCGGTGTCTTCATACGCATCGAAGTCATAGGTCGAGACGCGATCGAGCTCGGTGCCGTTGATGTAGGTGCTGATCGCATTGATCTGCGCGTTCCAGGGATTGCCGGGTTCGAGCCATTTGCTGGCTGGCGTATCGTCCGGCAGATCGGACGCCGCGCTGACACGGGCATCGAAGGCGTCCATCGCCGCGAGGAATTCCTCGCGGGCCTGCGGCGGAAAGCCGGCGTTGAGACTCTGCTCGCGCCAGCGCGGACGCGTCTCGTTGATCTCGAAGCCGAGATCGCGCGCGATCGCCACGAACGGATTCTTGTCGGCGGAATGCAGCCACTCGCAGCCGACATCGAACACGATGTCGCCGGGCAGGATCACGGTCTGGCTGCGGCCGCCGATGCGCTCGCGCGCTTCGAGAACGAGAACGGACAGCCCCGAATTTTCCAGCGTGCGCGCGGCAGCAAGGCCGGCCGCACCGGCGCCGATGATCGCAACATCGATGTCGGAGGGAAGGGGCATTCGAGACCCGGGTCCGGTATTTCTGGCGGGCCTGTCCCGGCCATTCATGACTTCAGTCTAACCGACCTATAAGACGACAATGCCCGGCACAAGGCCGGGCATCATCAAGATTTGGAAAGAGGCGGGCCGTCTTAGCCGACCAGCGCTTCCTTGGACTTCTCGGCGCGCTTGCGCTCGTTCGGATCGAGATGGCGCTTGCGCAGGCGGATCGACTTCGGCGTGATTTCGACCAGCTCGTCGTCCTCGATATAGGCCAGTGCCTTTTCCAGCGTCATGCGGATCGGCGGCGTCAGGCGCACCGCTTCGTCCTTCGAGGTGGTGCGGATGTTGGTGAGCTGCTTGCCCTTGAGCACATTGATCTCGAGATCGTTCTCGCGGGTGTGCTCGCCGACGATCATGCCGCGGTAAACGCGCCAGCCCGGCTCGATCATCATCGGGCCGCGGTCTTCCAGCTTGAACATCGCGTAGGCAACGGCTTCGCCCTGCTCGTTGGAGATCAGCACGCCATTGCGGCGGCCCTGGATTTCGCCCTTGTACGGCAGGTAGTCGTGGAACAGGCGGTTCATGATCGCCGTGCCGCGCGTGTCGGTCATCAGTTCACCCTGATAGCCGATCAGGCCGCGGGTCGGCGCGTAGAACACCAGACGCAGGCGGTTGCCGCCGGACGGGCGCATCTCGATCATCTCGGCCTTGCGTTCGCTCATCTTCTGAACGACCACGCCGGAGAATTCCTCGTCGACGTCGATGACGACTTCCTCGACAGGCTCCAGAATCTGGCCGTCCTCGTTCTTGGTCAGCACGACGCGCGGACGCGACACGGAGAGTTCAAAGCCTTCGCGGCGCATGTTCTCGATCAGGATCGCGAGCTGCAATTCGCCGCGGCCCGAGACTTCCATCGAATCCTTGTCGGCGGCTTCGACCACGCGCAGCGCGACGTTGCCTTCGGCTTCGCGCAGCAAACGGTCGCGGATCAGGCGGCTGGTGACCTTGTCGCCTTCGGTTCCGGCGAGCGGCGAGTTGTTGACGATGAACGACATCGACACGGTCGGCGGATCGATCGGCTGCGCCTGGATCGGTGTCTCGACCGTGGGATCGCAGAACGTATCGGCGACGGTGCCCTTGGTGAGGCCTGCGATGGCGACGATGTCGCCGGCTTCGGCGAGTTCGACCGGCTGGCGCTCGAGACCGCGGAACGCAAGGATCTTGGTGATGCGGCCGGTTTCAACGACCTTGCCGTCACGCGACAGCACCTTCACCGACTGGTTCGGCTTCACCGAACCGGAGGCGACGCGGCCGGTGATGATGCGGCCGAGATAGGGGTTGGCTTCGAGGATGGTGCCGAGCAGGCGGAACGGACCTTCTTCCACCACCGGCGGCGCGACATGCTTGATGACGAGATCGAACAGCGGCTTCATGCCCTTGTCGTTCTCGGTCTCGCTGTTGCCCATCCAGCCGTTCTTGCCGGAGCCGTACAGGATCGGGAAGTCGAGCTGTTCGTCGGTGGCATCCAGTGCAGCAAACAGGTCGAACACTTCGTTGACGACTTCGGTGACGCGCGCGTCGGGGCGGTCCACCTTGTTGATCGCGACGATCGGCTTGAGGCCGAGCTTGAGCGCCTTGCCGACCACGAACTTGGTCTGCGGCATCGGGCCTTCGGCGGCGTCGACGAGAACGATCACGCCGTCGACCATCGACAGGATGCGCTCGACCTCACCGCCGAAGTCGGCGTGGCCCGGCGTGTCGACGATGTTGATGCGGGTGTCTTCCCACTCGACCGAAGTGCACTTGGCCAGAATGGTGATGCCGCGTTCGCGTTCGATATCGTTGCTATCCATCGCGCGCTCGACCTGCCGCTGGTTCTCGCGGTAGGTGCCGGATTGCTGGAGCAGCTTGTCGACGAGCGTGGTCTTGCCGTGGTCGACGTGGGCGATGATGGCGATGTTTCGCAAATTCATGTGTCTTAAGTCTTCCAGCTATGGGGCGCGGCGCCGCAAAGGCGGCTGAGTGCAGGTCCGATGTCGTCGTGCGCGCTCGTGGTGCGGATTTGACATTCGCGACCCGTCGTGCGGCGGGTTCGTTCGGCGAATGTCAAATCCAAAGCTCCACGAGCATGTTATTTTTGCCGGTGGTTCTTTGATTCTGACATTTGCAAGAGAGTCGAGGGAACGGGATGCAAATGTCAGAATCGAACCACCCGCCCAAAAAACGCGGTGCCCGGTTCAAAAGAACCGGGCACACGGGCACTCATTGCGGCGCAATATAGTCAGAATTCGCCGAAAAACAACGGCCCGAACGGCATTTTATCGGGCCATTTTGGGGTCAAGGTTGATGCCCCAAAGGGCCGCATCGGCCCTATCCAGCATTGTTACAGAGCGATGACGGGGCTCGATCGATCGGTCACGTCGCCTTCGTCTCGTCCGGATAGACCCCGCGCAGAACTTCGTCGAAATGAGCTTTGACGGCGTCGTTGCAAAGACATGACCGGGCCGCCAGGGCGTCCGGGTTGCGGATCAGGATGGCGCCGCGGCGGGTTTCCAGAATGCCTTCCGCCTTGAAGGCCTGGATGACGCGGCTGGTGTAGCTTCGTCCCACACCGAGCATGGTCGATAACTGCTCGTGGGTGAGGGGAACAAGGTCCTCGCCGGTCCGCTCCCGCGCCGACAGGATCCACTTCGCCGTACGCTGCTCGATCGAATGGATCGCATTGCAGGCGGTGGACTGAAAGATCTGCGCCAGCATGCAGTCGGCGTAGCGCGCGAAAAGATAACGCAGCGTTGGGGATTGGGTCTTGGCGGCATCGAGCTTTGCGACGCGCAGCCGGACGAAGGGGCCGGCGACTTTGACCGTGATGCGCGTGTAGGCCGGCAGATAGCCCAGGCTGACAATGCCGCCGACCGCACCCTCGCGTCCGACCAGAATGGTCTCAACATCGCGGCCGTCCTCGTTCGCCACGAGGAACGACACGAGGCTCGGCCCGCACGGAAAGTGCACGATCTGGACGTCGTCGCCCGGATTGTAGAGCAGGTCGTCCGCCTTGGCGTCCGCAGATTCCAGGAATGGTTCGATGAGCGCGAAATCTCCGGCGCTCAACCGACGGAGCAGATTGTTGAATGGGCGGCCGTCGCTGACCGCTGCCAGTTGTCGTGTCATGGTCCCCTCGCCGAGCGTCACCGTAGCGCAGGTTCCGGCGCGCTTGTGTTCAAAAGTGCACAGACGTAACGGGTGATTATGTGTTCGGTTCCATCCGGGAACAGGAATGACGGCTTTCGAGCGCCATGACCGGGGTCCCAGCGGACGTATCTCAACCCATCCTCGGACGTGACTCATGAACTCGATCGACCCACCCGGGCCGGCGGCTGCAAGTCCTGCTGATCTGCCAAAATCCGATCTGCCAAGGGATGTTCTGCTGGTCGAAGACGATCCGCTGATCGCAATGGACTCCGCTGAAACCATCACCGGCTTTGGCGTGGCGTCGGTGCGGACCGCGCGCGACGTCGCCGGTGCGCTGAAGCTGATTGCCGAACGTGCGCCGGATTTTGCGCTGCTCGATGTCGGATTGAATCGAGAAAAGAGTTTTGTCGTCGCAGAACAGCTTAAACGGCAGATGATTCCGTTGGCATTCGTCACGGGATATTCCGGACCCGCCAGCATGCCGCCGATGTTCAAGCATTATCCGGTGCTCAGAAAGCCATATCTGCGCGAAGATTTGCTGGCGATATTGCGCAGGTGGCGCGACCCGGTGTAGCGCCGTTCAGGCCACGTGGCTGCGCACCGGCGGCGCAGTGTTTGACGCCATGTCGAGCAGGAACGTCTTGCGGTCCGCCACTGCGTTGTGGAATTGCTCGAGCGCGATGCTGAACGCCGTCAGCGATCCTTCCTCGATCGCGCCGTCCTCGAAACAGTGCAGGGTCTCGCGCATGATCTCGTCGGCTTCGGCCTGCATGCTATCAAGCTCGTCGATCGACGTGGTCTTGCGCGCCGTCGTCAGCATTTCCAGCAACCGCTCGCGCAGGTTGGAATTGGTGACGCGCTCGTCCTTGCGCCAGTAGCTCGCGAACCACGCGCCGGCGGAGCCCAGCGCGGACAACGCCATCAGGCTGCCCCAGATGTAATCGCTGTATCTGTCGAGGAAGGTTTTTTCTTCGCCGTCGACATAGGCTGCTGCGCCGGGATGCGCGGGAATCGCGGCGTCCTTGTCGGTGTCGGGCGTTTCGAGTTTCGCCGTCTGCGGGAACTCACCCTGGATGGTCTGGCGGACCGAGAACAACTGGCGAGTCAGCGCGCCGGCCGTGGCTTCCGACAGGGATTTCCGCGCCACGATGTGATGCGCGAACGTGATGGTATCGATCTTGTCGTCGGGCCGCGCGGGCTTTGTGCCGAACGATCCGGCAGGAATTTCGCCCGACTCATAGACCGGATACTTCTGCGCAATTGCATCCGCCGTTTCCACCGACAGGAAGGTGGGCTCCTTGCCACCCTTCGTCGTGGCGGCGATGGCGTCGGCGGTGATCTTGCTGTTCAGCGGGCCGACGGCGAGAAACGCATCGATCTTTTCATTCTTGATCGCGTCGGCAAAACCTGTCGTGGTGAACTGCACCACCTGGACCTTCTCGGGGTCGACGCCGGATTGCGTCAGTATCACCTTCAGCAGATTGACATTGGCCTGGGTGCGGCCGATCACGCCGATGCGCTTGCCGGCAAGCTGCTCGATCTTCTTGATGGCGCCCTTCTTGCTGCTTCCGTTCAGCGCCCACAACACCGCGAAGTTCTTCCGGATGCTGGCGATCGCCTGCGCATCTTTCGGCAGCTCGATATCGCCGCGAATGACGGCGAGGTCGGTCGTGCCCGCGTTCAGGCTCGCCGCACTCGAGGACGTGCCGTCGGTGATGATCGGGCGCAGCCGGATATATTTCCGGTCCCGCGCGAAGATCTGTGAGAGCGACTGGATGACCTTGACGTCATCGCTGTACGGAGGCCCCACGGCGATCCGCAGATGAATGGGGCGATTGAGCCAGTAGGTCGCTCCGCCGACAGCGGCCACGATAGCAAGCACCGCAGCGACCACGATCAGCATGGCCTTCATCTTGTGCGGCCGGGGCGGCGTGGAGCCCGGCGACCGGGGTGCCTCCATAGCCATCGATCGGGTAAACATGTCGCTGAAGCCCATGGGTTACCGCGCCTCCAGGCGTCTGCCGCCATTATATCAGACTGCGGGCCTGTCCGCAGGTTCCATGTTCGGCATGGTTAGCGGCCCGAGAGCGGCTTTTCCGTGACCGGCGGACCCATTGTTGCGGGTATACGTTGGGTAGGCCGAGGCGGGTGCTTAAGGAACCGTAATATTCGGAAATGGGGAGGATCGCATGGTTGAACGGCTATCGGCAGAGGCGCGGCGGGCTGCGCTTGTGAAGCTCAAGGGCTGGTCGGATGTCTCCGGGCGCGACGCCATTGCGAAGACGTTCACATTCAGGGATTTCAACGAGGCTTTCGGGTTCATGACCCGCGCCGCGCTGGTGGCCGAAAAAAGCGACCACCATCCGGAATGGCGCAATGTCTACAAGACCGTTGAGGTCGTGCTCTCGACCCACGATGCGGGCGGCGTGACCGCGCGCGACATCGCGCTCGCGGAAGCGATGGACAGGATTGCGGGCTGAGCCGTCATTGCGGGCCAACGGGTCCGGCTTCGCCGGCCCGATGATAAACTCCGCGAAGCAATCCACGGCTACGGGCAAGAAAGCTGGATCGCTTCGTCGCAAGGGCCCCTCGCAATGACGTCTTGCAGGGGCGTATGCGGTTCTTATGTGATGCGTGCGGGTTGCAGAGCGCAACCGTGAGGAACTGACCATGATCTCCGACGACACGGCGCATTTTGAACGGGCTGAAAAGCTCGCGAAAGATCCCGAGCGCGTGCGCCGGAATTTCTGGCTCAAGCTCAAGCGCGTTGCGACCAAATTGCCGTTCGCCGAGGATTTGCTCGCCGCCTATTACTGCGCGTTCGACCGCGAGACGCCGCGCCATGTGCAGGTCGCGCTGCTGGGCGCGATCGCGTATTTCGTGCTGCCGTTCGACTTCGTGCCCGACATGCTGCCGGTGCTCGGTTTTACCGACGATGCCGCGGTGCTGGCGACGACGATCCGGATGGTGGCGAGCCACATCACGCCGGAGCACCGCGAGGCCGCGCGCAAGGCGATGGCGCGCGGGCTGGAAAACCAAGAAGCGTGATTTAATCGCGAGACGTCATTGCCGGGCTTGACCCGGCAATCCATCCTTTGAAAATTTTCAAGAAGAATGATGGATGCGCGGGTCAAGACCGCGCATGACACGTCTTTGCGTTGAACCTACGGATGCAAAATCACCTTGCCCATGGCCTTGCGCTCGGCAAGCACCTTGAGCGCCTCGGTGGTCTTCTCCAGCGGGAAGGTGCTGTCGACGTGGGATGAAATCTTGCCCTCGGCCGCCCACGTCATCAGCTTCTCAAGCGCGGCGCGGCCCTGCTTCGGCTCGCGCTTCATGTGCGCGCCCCAGAACACGCCGCGAATGTCGCAGCCCTTGAGCAGCGCAAGATTGAGCGGAATCTTCGGAATGTCACCGGCGGCGAAACCGATCACCAGGAAGCGGCCCTTCCAGCCGAGCGAGCGCACGCCGATTTCGGCATAGCTGCCGCCGACCGGATCGAACACGATGTCGATGCCCTTCTCGCCGCCGATCCGCTTGAGCGCTTCCTTCAGGTCTTCCTTGGCGTAGTTGATGGTGAGGTCGGCGCCGTGCTTTTTCGTGAACTCAAGTTTCTCGTCGCTTGAGGCGCAGGCGATCACCTTCAGGCCCAGCACCTTGCCGAGTTCGCAGGCCGCAAGGCCGACGCCGCCGGCGGCGCCGAACACCACAAGGGTTTCGCCGGGCTTTGGATCTGCACGGTCTTCCAGCGCATGAAGCGCGGTGCCGTAGATCACGATGACGCCCGCGGCGCGGTCGAAGTCGAGGTTGTCCGGAATCTTCACGCAGGCGCTTGCCGGCAAAGCGATCTTCTGGCGCGCGCCGTTATGTCCGCACGACGCAGCGATACGATCGCCGGCCTTGAGATCGGTGACGCCCGCGCCGACGCTCTCGACCACGCCGGCGATTTCCGCTGCTGGAGAAAACGGAAACGGCGGCTTGATCTGGTACTTGCCCTGAATCATCAGCAGGTCGAAGAAATTCAGCGCCGCTGCCTTGATCGCGATCACGACTTCGCCGGGACCCGCAACCGGATCGGGAATATCGCTCAGGACGAGATCGTCGGGGCCGCAGTATTCCGAACAGAGAATGGCTTTCATCGAGACACCTGAAGAGTTCGTAGGACGGGATATGGCTCGACTTCTTGCCGGATTTGGCACGGCGCTACAATCGCAATTGCGGACTGGCGATGATGCTTGCGGGATGTAACTATGTTTGAAACACTGGGCTTTCGGAAAGACACCGCGGTCCGCCGCCATCCCGGTCTGTGGCCGGGAGGCTCAGGGCGGATGCGGCAAAGCGCAGCGGTGGCGGGTTAACTTTCCAACAAGCCGTTTGGGGTCTATTGCACGTCCCCGCGGAAGTGCGAGCCATCTTGCAGTCACAATATTGAAGGAACCAGTTTTGGTGATGTCCTTGCAGCGAGCGATGGTAATTCTGGTGGCGGCACTGCCGGTTGTCGGCTTTGCAAATTTTGCATCCGCCCAAACTCCGCAACCCAAAGCCGCCAAGCCCGCGCCGAAAGCGGCTGCACCTGCGAAAGCTGCACCGAAGAGCGCCGCGCCCGCAAAACCCGCACCCGCCGCCGGAAATGCCGAGCCGTCGCTGATCGGCCAGTTCGGCACCTGGGGCGCCTACACCGCGACACCGAACGGCAAGAAAGTGTGCTTCGCGCTTGCCAAGCCATCGTCGTCGAAAACCAATCCGCCGAACCGTCCGCGCGATGCGTCCTACGCATTCATCTCGACCCGCCCTGCCGAGAAGGTGTCGAACGAAGTGTCGATCATGATCGGCTATACGCTGAAGCCGGGCTCCGAAGGTTCGGTCGAAGTCGGCGGCTCGCGCTTTGCGATGTACTCTCAGGGCGACGGGCTCTGGATCAAGAATGCGGCCGAGGAAGACCGGCTGGTGGACGCCCTGCGCAAGGGCGCGGACGCCGTCGTCAAGGGTGTCTCCGCCAAGGGCACCGAAACCATCGACACGTTCCCGCTCAAGGGGTTGGCCCAGGCGCTGGACAAGCTGGCGCAGGAGTGCCGGCGGTAGCCCCGGCATACCGCAAAGACGGTCGCAATTGGCCGGTATTGCCTCTATATAGCGGGTCACGGGACCGCGGGTTCCGGTGCAAGCGGCCCCGTGCCGCGGCCATTTCCCCGAGACACGTATCGATATGACCATGACCGAAGCGCCAAGCATTCAGGAATCAGGCGTCCTCGAAAAAACCGCGCTGGAAACCTACGTGCCGCCCGCGAAGCCCTCGCTGGTGGGGCTGTCGCGCGAGGAACTGGCGCAGCGTCTCGGCGAGATCGGGGTGGCGGAAAAGCAGCGCAAGATGCGCGTGCAGCAGCTCTGGCACTGGATGTATGTGCGCGGCGCGCAAAGCTTCGCCGACATGACCAACGTGTCGAAGGATATGCGCGCGGAGCTTGAGCAGCATTTCACCGTCGACCGGCCTGAAGTCGTCGCCGAACAGATCTCCAACGACGGCACCCGCAAGTGGCTGCTGCGTTTGCCGAGCGGTCACGCCTCCGAGCGTCCGCACGAAGTCGAGTGCGTCTACATTCCCGAAACCGATCGCGGCACGCTTTGCGTCTCCTCGCAGGTCGGCTGCACGCTCAACTGTTCGTTCTGTCACACCGGCACCCAGCGTCTGGTGCGCAATCTCACCGCCGGCGAGATCGTCGGACAGGTCATGGTGGCGCGCGATCGCCTCAATGACTGGATCGACCGTGAGACGCCGAACGGCAACCGCCTCGTCACCAACGTGGTGATGATGGGCATGGGTGAGCCGCTGTACAATTTCGACGCCGTGCGCGATGCGCTGCTGATCGTCTCCGACAACGAAGGCATCGGCATTTCCCGCCGCCGCATCACGCTGTCGACCTCGGGCGTGGTGCCGAACATCGCGCGCACCGGCGACGAGATCGGCGTCATGCTCGCGATTTCGCTGCATGCGGTGCGCGACGAACTGCGCAACGAACTGGTGCCGCTGAACAAGAAGTATCCGATCAAGGAACTGCTGGACGCCTGCCGTGCCTATCCCGGCTCATCCAACTCGCGCCGCATCACGTTCGAGTATGTGATGCTGAAGGGCGTCAACGATTCGCTGGATGACGCCAAGCTGCTGGTGAAATTGCTGAAAGGCATTCCGGCCAAGATCAATCTCATTCCGTTCAATCCGTGGCCGGGCACCAGGTATGAATGCTCGGACTGGGAGCAGATCGAAAAATTCTCCGAGTATGTTTTCAACGCGGGCTATTCGTCGCCGGTGCGCACCCCGCGCGGCCGCGACATCCTCGCCGCCTGCGGACAGCTCAAGTCCGAGACCGAGAAACTGTCCGCACGCGAACGTCAGGCGCTGCGCGCCATGGCAATGACGGATTGAATGTCGTGAGAGCGTACAGGCTTGGCCGTATTCTTCTGGCCTATGTCTGCGCATTATTCGCCGCGTCTCTTGCGATCGCTATTTTTCATTTTGTCATGATCATGCTTGTTGAGCCGAAGACCAGTTCGAAAGTGCTTCTGTTCATTTTGCCAGCGACGCTTGGTCTCACTCCGTTCGTGTTGCTCTTTACCATTATCCCCGGCCTGATTGTTGCGATAAGCGCGGAGCTTGCAGGATTGCGCTCTTCGGTGGCTTACATATCAATTGGCGTTGGTGTAGCTTTGTTATGCTTAGGAGTTGTTGTCGGTTGGGATGTAATCAATTTGTTGATCTATCCAGCCTCAGGAGCAGTAGCAGGTTATGTTTACTGGTTGGTTGCAGGCCGTAACTCCGTTCCATACGGTTATTGATCGCTCCCCATGGCAGTGATCGGACGTCTGTTCGCAATTTTCTTCGGATTTCTCGCTGCGTGTTTCGTGGCGGGCGCGGTGGTGATCTACGCGATCTTCTTTCCGGAGATGAGCGACGTATCGCTCGATTTCGATCAGGGCGCGATCAATCTCATTCTCGGATTCGGCTTCATCCTTGTCAGCGGGTTCGCGCTGATGCCGGCCCTGATCATGGCGCTGGTCACCGAAGCGTTTTCGATCCGGCACATTCTTGCCTACGCTGTCGCAGGCGGCCTCGCGGGCCTGTGCTGCTATCTTGCCTTCATCCCGTTCGACACCGTGAACATGACCTTCAACGGCATCATCCGCCGGCATCTCGAAGTGATGGTCGGCGCGGGGATTCTCGGCGGCGTGATCTACTGGATGATCGCTGGCCGCAATGCCGGTGCGTGGCGCACGTCGCCGCCGGCTCCGCCACCGTTGCCGCCCCTGCCGCGGTAAGCCGGATTCGTTCGTCATTGCGAGGAGCGCAGCGACGAAGCAATCCAATCTTACTGATACCGAAGCTGGATTGCTTCGCCTCGCTCGCAATGACGGGAATTATTTCTTCGCCCAGCGCAGCGCCTGCTCGAGGCGATCGTTGCCCCAGAACAGTTCACCGTCCTGCGTGGTGAATGTCGGCGCACCGAAGAACTCGCGCCTCTGGGCTTCCGCCGTCAGCTCGCGCAGCTCCGTCTTGATCTCGTCGGCCTGCGCGCTGGCGAAGGTCGCATCCACCGGCACTTTGATTTTTGTCAGGATGTCGGCGATCACGGTTGGCTCGGAGATGACGCGGTTCTCGGCGTATTCGGCGTGAAACACCGCGCGGCTGAAATCCTCGCCCCACGTGTCTTTCAATCCCACCAGTGCGACGCGGCTCGCCAGCACCGCCGATTGCGGAAATACACTCGGCCACTGAAAGCCGACGCCGATCTCCTCCGCGCTGCGCTTCACGTCGCGGATCATGTGCTTGCCGCGCAACGGAAACAGATTGAACGGGGAATCCGTCATGCCTTGAGTCGCGAAAATCGGCCCGAGCAGAAACGGCCGCCACCGCACCTGAACACCTGCGGCATCGGCCAGCGGCGCAATGCGTGTCGCGGACAGGAACGAATAGACCGAGGCGAAATCGAACCAGAAATCCAGAACGGGCTTGGGCATGGTCCTGGGAGGCTCCCGCTTTGAAGGCATGTTTTTGCAGTGCTGTTTTAAAGCTTAACACGGATCGGGGGAGGCCGCCGGAATGCGGCGTGTGGCCACTTTTATTCCCCTGCCGGCTCGGCTAAACCCCCGCCATGAACCGGACCGGACTCTACATCGCGCTCGCGATCTCGGTGGTTTTCGGATTGCTGTTCGGCCTCTATCCCGAACTCGATCTGAAAGTTGCCGCATTCTTCTACGACGCGACGACCAAAAGCTTTCCGCTGAAATCCAGCACGTGGGCCGCGATCGCCCGCGACGGCGCGATGTGGATTGCGTGGGGTCTGGTGATGCCCGCGCTGGTGTCGCTGATCGTCAAGCTGATCCGTCCGGTGAAGCCGCTGATGATCTCCGGCCGCGCCATGGTGTTTCTGATCGTTACGATGTTGCTCTCGGCGATCGTGCTGTCGAACATCGTGTTCAAGGGCTACTGGGGCCGTCCGCGTCCGGTGGTGGTGACGGAGTTCAACGGGCCGCTTGAATTCAAGGCGTGGTGGGACCCGCGCGGCGCATGCCCGAAGAACTGCTCGTTCTTCTCCGGCGAGGGCGCGACTGCATTCTGGACCTATGCGCCCGCCGCGCTGACGCCGCCGCAGTGGCGTCCGCTGGCCTATGTCGCGGCCACTGCGTTCGGTGTGTTCACCGGCGGTCTTCGCATGTCCTTCGGCGGCCACTTTCTAACCGACGTGCTGTTCTCCGGCACTGTGTCGTTCATCGTGATCTGGCTGGCTTATGCCTTCATCTACCGCTGGCCGTCGACGCGGCTGACCGACTACGGCATCGACGCCTGGCTGACGCGCTTCGCATGGCCGGGCTATCGCTGGCGGCAGAAGCACCTCGGCCGCGATGTCGGCGAGACCCCGCGCATCAGGCCGGGTGCGGACGCGTCCGCGAACGCTGCGTCCGTTCCGCAGCCCTAGCGGAGCGTCCGAGGCCGGTCAGCGCATGATGCTGCCTGAGTGTCATTGCCGGGCTTGACCGGGCAATCCATCTTTTTGAATAAGTTCACGTTTTGATGGATCACCAGGTCAAGCCCGGTGATGACGATTGTGTTTGTTGAGGCCCTGTGCCTCATCTTCCCATCGTCCGCCAATCTTTCTATAGAAAGCCGGTCTGGTGAGGCTTGCCAGCCGTGCATCCAAACCGCCCTAATGAAATCTCCCGAAGGGAATTCCCATGAGTACGATTCTGAAAAACCTTCCCAAGGGGGAAAATGTCGGCATCGCTTTCTCCGGCGGGCTCGATACCAGCGCTGCGCTGCTCTGGATGAAGCAGAAGGGCGCGCGCGTCTTCGCCTACACCGCCAATCTGGGCCAGCCGGACGAGGCCGACTACGACGAGATCCCGCGCAAGGCGATGGAGTTCGGCGCCGAGAAAGCGCGCCTCGTCGATTGCCGCACGCAACTGGTTCACGAAGGCATCGCCGCGATTCAATCGGGCGCGTTCCACGTCTCGACCGGCGGCATCGCGTATTTCAACACCACGCCGCTCGGCCGTGCCGTCACCGGCACGATGCTCGTCTCCGCGATGAAGGAAGACGGCGTCAACATCTGGGGCGACGGCTCGACCTACAAGGGCAACGATATCGAGCGGTTCTACCGCTACGGACTGCTGACCAATCCGGACCTCAAGATCTACAAGCCATGGCTCGACCAGCAGTTCATCGACGAACTGGGCGGGCGGGCGGAAATGTCGGCGTTCATGACGGCGCACGGCTTCGCCTACAAGATGAGCGCGGAGAAGGCGTACTCGACCGACAGCAATCTCCTCGGTGCGACGCACGAGGCCAAGGATCTCGAACATCTCGACAGCGGCATCGCAATCGTCAATCCGATCATGGGCGTTCCGTTCTGGCGCGACGACTGCGCCGTCAAGGCCGAGAAGGTTTCGGTGCGCTTCGTGGAAGGCCAGCCCGTGGCGCTGAACGGCAAGACGTTCACCGACGCTGTCGCGCTGTTCTATGAGGCCAATGCCATCGGCGGGCGTCATGGTCTCGGCATGAGCGACCAGATCGAGAACCGCATCATCGAGGCGAAGAGCCGCGGCATCTACGAGGCGCCGGGCATGGCGCTGCTCCACATCGCCTATGAGCGTCTCGTCACCGGCATCCACAACGAAGACACCATCGAGCAATACCGGATCAGCGGCATGCGGCTTGGCCGGCTGCTGTATCAGGGGCGCTGGTTCGATTCGCAGGCCCTGATGCTGCGCGAAACCGCGCAGCGCTGGGTGGCGCGCGCGATCACCGGCGAGGTGACGCTCGAACTGCGCCGCGGCAACGACTACTCCATCCTCAATACCGAGAGTCCCAATCTGACCTATGCGCCGGAACGGCTCAGCATGGAGAAGGTCGAGGATGCGGCGTTCACGCCGGGCGACCGCATCGGCCAGTTGACCATGCGCAACCTCGATATTTCCGACACGCGCCGCAAGCTCGATCTCTACACCAGGACCGGTCTGCTCTCGGCCGGCGAGGGCTCGAATATTCCGAAGCTCGACAGCGACAAGAGCTGAGACGCAGCTCATCTGCATGAATTTTGCGAGGGCGGGCCGTTCGGTCCGCCTTTTCATTTTGCCGCACCCTGTAGTCAAGCCGTCATCTTGCGCTCATAATTTCCGCGCTCGCGCGCCCGACCCTTACGTGGACATCGTTATGAGACATCTGATTATCGCGGCTGTCGCCGCAGTGGCCTGCAACACCGGCGCAATTGCGCAAACGATCTATCCGATCGACCGCGCGGACATCCTGTCGGGTGCGCGGTTCGATCTGAAGGTGGAGTTCGCCGCGAAAGTGGATCAGGACAAGGTGCGCGTCACCATCAACGGTCAGGATGCGGCAGCGGCGCTCAAGGCTTCGCCCGATTTTATCGAGCGCGAAGACAACAAGGACCAGTCGGCGCTTGTGCTGCGCGGCACAACGCTGGATACGCCTGGTGCGTACACCGTGGTTGCGAGCGATGGCGTCAATTCCCGCACCGTGACCTGGAATGTGTTCGGCACCGGCGCACGCAAGGCGAAGAACGTGATCCTCTTTATCGGCGACGGTCTGTCGCCGGCGCATCGCGTGGCTGCACGGCTGCTGGCGAAGGGCATCGCGCAGGGCAAGAGCCTCGGCAAGCTCGCCATGGACGACATGCCGCAGATGGCGCTGGTGGCGACGGCAGGCTCGGACTCGATCATCACCGACTCGGCCAATGCGGCCAGCGCATTCGCCACCGGTCACAAGGCGGTGGTCAATGCTATGGGTGTCTATGCCGACCGGACCGCGAATCCGTTCGACGATCCGCGTGTGGAAACCATCACCAGCCTCGTGCGGCGCAAGCTCGATCTGGGCATCGGCATCGTCACCAACACCGAAGTCGAGGATGCGACCCCCGCTGCGATGGTCGCGCACACGCGCCGCCGCAACACCTATAACGACATTGTCGAACAGTTCTTTGCGGCAGGTCCTGACGTGCTGATGGGCGGCGGGCTCGCGAATTTCCTGCCGAAGGGCGCGCCGGGTTCGAAGCGCGCGGACGAGACCGACTATGTCGCGAAATTTAAGGAGGCCGGCTACGTCTATGCGGCGACCGCCACCGAACTCGCCGCGTCGGCGAACAAGGCCGATACGCGCAAGCTGCTCGGCCTGTTTGCGCTGGGCAACATGGACGGCGTGCTGGATCGCAAATTCCTCAAGGGCGGCGGCGTTGCGAAATCGCCGGACCAGCCCGACCTGACGCAGCAGATGCAGGCCGCGCTCGATGTCCTGTCAAAGAACGGCAACGGCTTCTTCCTGATGGTGGAGTCCGGGCTGATCGACAAGTATGCCCACGCGCTCGATTTCGATCGCGCGGTCTACGACACGATCATGCTCGACAATGCGGTGCGGCTTGCACGCGAGTGGTCGGCGAAGCGCGGCGACGACACGCTGATCCTCGTGGTTGCCGACCACAATCATCCCAATGCGCTGGTCGGCACCATCAACGACGACATGTCCACGCTGCCGAACGCGCCGCTGCGCGAGCGGGTCGGCGTCTACGACAAGGCGGGCTTCCCGAACTATCCCGCGCCGGACGCGGAGGGTTATCCGGCGCGGATCGATGTCAGCCGGCGTCTGGCGATCTTCTCCGCCAGCCTGCCCGATCACTACGAGACGTTGCGCCCGAAGCTCGATCATCCCAACGAGCCGACCGTGAAAGGCGACGAAGCCAATACATTCAAGGCCAACGAGAAGCACAAGGAGTTGCCCGGCGCGATGCTGCGCCTCGGTAATCTTCCGGCGATGATGGGCGCCAGCGTTCACTCCGGCGAGGACGTCATTCTCACAGCGACGGGTCCGGGCAGCGATCGGGTGCGCGGCTCGATGGACAACACCGAGGTGTTCCGCGTGATTGCGGATGCGCTGGGGCTTGGGCAACCGAAACAGTAAGCATGCACCACAAACAAAAACGGCCGGGAAAATCTCCCGGCCGTTTTTTTCAGATCATTCGACTCAGCGCGGGCGCGGCGGCGCGGTGCCCGCCGGCGGTGCCGGCAGCGAGGCCTGGCCGCCGTTGAGCAGCGGCGTGATGTTGCGGATGGTGACGCGGCGGTTGCGCCGCTCCGGTCCGTCCGTCGGCACCTTCAGGTACTGCTCGCCGTAGCCCTGCGATGTGAGATTTTCCGCAGGCACGTTGAACTGCTGGGTGAGCAGTGTGGCCGCCGATTCAGCGCGGCGATCCGACAGCGACAGGTTGTCGACATCGCTTCCGACCGCGTCGGTATGTCCTTCGATCAGGAACACCGTCTGCGGATTGCGCTGGATCGCACGGTTGATGCCGTCGGCGATGGCCTGCAGCTTTCCAACCTGATCCGGGGGAATCTCCCACGACCCGGTCTCGAAGTTGATGCTGTCGACATCGATGCTCGGCATGCGCTGACGCACCGACGGGCTGTAGCGGATTTCATCGAGCGAATACGGCCGCTCGATCCGCTCGACCGGGGGAGCGATCATGGTGTCGTAGATCAGTTCGGGCGATGCGTCTTCTGCCTCGACGATGTAGCGGTTCTCCGGAATGCGAAGGACCGGCGGCGGCAGCGACACGAAGTAGCCGCCGATGGCGCCGGCAACCACACCGGCGGCGAGGCCAGCACCGAAGCCGGGTCCGCGCCGGTTGTCGATGATGATCACCTCGCGGCCACGCGGGTCGCGGCGGATACGCCGGAGCAGGCCGCCGCGTTCATCGTTGACGGTGATGATCTGCGTGCCGTCAGGACGAACGACAACGGTGCGCGTATCCCTGCCGTCACGGGTCACACGAACGTCGCGCGCGCCGTAGCGGAAACGATCGACGTCGTTGTGACGGACGAAGGACTGTCCGTTCGGATCCTGAACGATGACGCGTCCCGGTTCGCGGATGATTGTGCGTCCGCCTTCGGTGGACTGCTGACGCTGGCTGCGGAAATCATCCATCCGTCCGACCGGACGTGTGCCGGGCTGCTGGACCGGAATCGGCGTGGCCTGAACCGCGGGCGCAGGCGGCAGCGGCGCGGCAACGGGAGCCGTCGCCGGTGCTGCGGGCGTGCCGGGGGGAAGACCCGGAGGCGGGCCCTGACGCTGGCCGCGGCGATCACCGAAGCCCGGTTGTCCCGGCGCTGGCGGTGGTGTCGCACCGGGCGCTGCTCCCGGCGTCGCAGGAGGCGTTGCACCCGGAGTTGTCGGAGGCGTCGCTCCTGGAGCCGGAGGAGTCGTTGCAGCCGGCGGGGTCGCAGGCGTCGGCGCAGCGCCATTTGGTGCAGGCGGACGCGCGCCGTCAGGACGCGGTGGTGTCACATCACGCACGCCAGGCGCGACCGGAGGCGCACCCGGTGGACGCTGTTGCGCGGGCGCGGCCGATGGCGCACCGGCCGGCGGTGTTGCTCCGCCCGACGGCGCAGGTGCGGCGCCTGGAGCTGGCGGCGGAGGTGTTGCCGGGCGTGCAGCGGGAGGAGCTGCCGGTGCAGGCGGTGGTGTCGGAGCGGCCTTCGGAGCTGCTGCTGGTGGAGCAGGCGGCGGTGGCGGAGGTGCCTTGGGCGCAGCAGCCGGTGGCGGTGGAGGCGCAGCCTTGGGTGCAGCCGGAGGCGGCGGCGGTGGTGGAGCTGCTTTCGGAGGTGCGGGTGGTGGAGGCGGAGCTGCCTTCGGCGGAGCGGGCGGCGGCGGAGGCGCAGCGCGCGGCGGTGCCGGCGGCGGAGGAGGAGCGGCTCGCGGCGGAGCGGGTGGTGGAGGCGGTGCAGCCCTCGGCGGGGCAGGCGGCGGTGCCGGTGCAGCCTTCGGAGGTGCGGGCGGAGCTGCCTTCGGCGGAGCCTTCGGTGCGTTCGGATCGGTCGGCGCGGGTGCGGCTTGTGCGATGACGATCGACGACGTCTCGGCATGAGCCGGGATGTGCGAAAGCTGAATCGCAGCGATCGCTGTTGTCGTCATCAGAATGAGTCGAATGTTCTTCATGAGGCCTCTGGGGTGTGAAGAAAGTGAAGCAGCGATGAAGCTGCCGCCCGTCGCAACGAAGTGAGTAACGAACAGTGATGAGTGATTAGGCGGTAATGTGGCGAAGCCAGAACGCTTGGAACTATTTCACATCGCACGGCGAATCAGCTCGCCGAGAATGAATGGACGTTAAGATACGCTTCGAATCTATCGCTGCAAAATGCGGATCTGCCAAGCACAGTTGCGCTGCACCACAAGCTGTGCCGCAGATCATCGCTGCGGCGTTTTCACCGGCGCCTCATCCGGCGCGTCGGGAGGAAGCTCGCGCGGTGCATCCGGCTCGACCGGATCATGCATCGGCGGCGGGACTTCGGGGCGCGGATTGCCGGGCGGACTTTCCACCGGCGGCTCGGTGGGCATCCCCGGCGTCGCGGGCGGAATCTCCTGCGGCTCGCCGGGGATCTGAGACAATCGTTTTGTCACATTGCGACCTTGCGGTTTTCGCCGATGTCGGGACGGCTGCCTGTCGCGGCGGCGACCGCCATCTTGATCGAACTGATCACCTTGCCGGGCGTATCCCAGTATTCGGCCTCCGTCGGGACGACTTTCAGCACGCAGACATTCGGATCGTCAGGGGAGTCCCACCACGCTTTCGCCCACGCGCTCCATAACTCCTTGATCTTGGCGCGATCGCTGGAGACCGAAGCTTCACCTGAAATGGATACATACTTGTGGTCGCTGGCGTCGGCGAAGGCGAGGCACACGGTCGGGAATTTCCTGATGTCCTCGTCCTTGTGGTGACGTTTGTCCGCCAGAAAATAGAACGCGTTCTCGTCGCGCGCGATATGCGCGCTCATCGGACGCGCATGCGGGTTTCTGCCGTCCCATGTCGCCAGCATGGCAACCGAAATTTTCTCCGCAAGATCCCATACGCGGGCCGTGTCGTCTGTCGCTGCCATTCCTGAAACTCCCTGACTCGCAAGCTGTTCAGCGGAGGCAACGAACGGAGCAAAGCTATGTTCCGTTGCGGACAATGCGAAGACAGCGGGTTCCCGCGTATTGACAGCGAGCGGTGAAGCCACGGAGATAGAGGGAACAGATATTCGGGGGACTTTCGATGCCGCTCGCCTATTGGTGCATTCTGATCGCCGCGCTGATGCCGTATGCGCTGGGCAAATACGCCAGGTTCGGGGTCGAGAGCGACAACCGCTATCCGCGCGAGGACTACGACAATCTGCCGCCGAAGAAGCGGCGGGCCTATGCCGCGCATCAGAATGCGCTCGAAACGTTTCCGTTCTTCGCGGTCTCGGTGGTGATTGCGCTGACCATGGGCGCGCCGGTCTATACCGTGAATGTGCTCGCGGTGCTCTATATCGTGCTGCGGATCGCACACGCGCTGCTGTACATCTTCAACAAGCCGACCGCGCGCTCGATGGTATTCGCCGTCGCGATGGCGGTCAGTGTCGCGATCCTCGTGTTGCCCGCGTTCAAATAGGCTTCGTCATTGCGAGCGAAGCGAAGCCATCCGTGCTTTGAAACAGCAGTAACGGGATTGCTTCGCCGCAAGCGCTCCTCGCAATGAGATGTGATTGTGGCTATTGCTTCCGCACCAGCAGCGTATTGCTGCGCGTCTTGCCGGCGATGCCATAGCCGAGGCCGGTCATGTCCTTGATGCAGTCGTGCAGCCAGTCCTTGTGCTCGAGATGTTCGATGGCGACCGCGCGCGGCCAGAGCGACTCGGGCGCCTCGCGGAAGAACGGCGTCAGCACACGGTCTTCATAGCCTTCCACGTCGATCTTGAGCGCGTCGACATGCGTGACGCCGGCGTCGCGCAGGATCGTCAGCAGACGATGCGCGGGCACCTTGATGCCGCCGGTGGTGGAGATGTGACTGGCACCGAGATTGTCGCCGTCGGTCTCGATCATCAGCTCGCCTTCGGTGTCACCCGCAGCGGCCTTGACCAGCGTGAGGTTTGTCAGCTTCGAGGCGGCGGCATTGAAGGCAAGACGAGCGTTTGACACCGGATGCGGCTCGATGGCGATGACGCGGCCGCGCTCGCCGACATGCTTTGCCAGCGATACCGCATAGGTGCCGACATTGGCGCCGACATCGACGAAGGTGCCGCCCGGTGGCGCGTGCTCGCGCAGAAAATCCAGCTCCGGCAGATTGTAGTCCGGGTTGAACAGCGCGCCGCGTTCGGTGCCGCTCGCCAGATGATGCAGCCGGAACGATGCGCCCTGATAGGTCGCATCGATTGGGCCTGAGCCGCACAGATGCACGAGGCGCGACAGCCAGGGCCGGAATGCGCCGCGCTTGAGGCCGGAGCCGTGTGCGGCGGCGATCACCGCGCGCTGCAGGGCATTGGGAGCATAGGTGCCGAAAGGCTTTTGATCGTCGCGGGATGTGCTGTTCATGGGCCTGTCATCGCGCACCTGCTCCGCCGTTTCAAGGCCGGCGCGGGGCGATGATCGGGGCCATCCGGGCATGCGGCCGCTATTCCAGGCTTTTCAGGAACGACATCAGATCGTTGATCTGATCGGGCTCGAGGGTAAACATCGGCATGGTGGGGTGGCCGGTATCGATGCCTTCGGCGAGCGCCTCGGCCAGCGTGTCGAGCGGATACTTCGTGTGCAGTGTCCGGAACGGCGGCGCGATGGCCAGCGGACTGGGCGAATGGCGGTCGATCGAATGACAGCGTGCGCAGTTGGTTTGCGCGTAGGTCCGCCCGCGCAGTTCGGCGGCCGAGATCGCCTTTGCCGGGTTCACGGCCGAACTCGCCATCGCAAGAGTGAACAGGGCAAAGCCCAAAATCAGGGAGACAGGCATGCACCCATGGTGCCGCATCTCGGCGAGAATGCGTTGACCTGCATCAACCGAGAAGCGCCGGATCAAAAATTCTATCCGCGATCCTGCAGATACCGCTCGAACCGGCTGGCCGCCTGTCCATCGGCCCTGATTCCGGGGTCGATGGTGTACAATTCCTGAGCCCGTCCGATGCCGCGCAGCGCATAGCGTCCGGTCGAGACGAAGTGTCCGTTGCCGGGCGCGTCGAGGCCGTCAAAAAAAGCCGAGGACACCAGCAGTTCCCGTTCGACGGAGCGGCACATCGAGGCGATGCGGCTGACCTCGTTGACTGCGGGACCGACCACGGTGAAGTCGAGCCGCTCTTCGCTGCCGATGTTGCCGTAGAACACCTCGCCGACATGCAGGCCGACATAGGCCGAGGTCACCGGCCTGTTTTCGGACGCGCGCCGCTTGTTGAGGACCTGAATGTTCTTTCTGAACTGGTTCTCCGCACGCAATGCCGCGCGCCGCGCCGCGCCCATGTCGTCCTCATTGAAGATCGCCAGCACGCCGTCGCCGATCAGTTTGAGAACGTCGCCGCCCTCGTCATGGATCGCGCCGATTGCGGCGTCGGCATAGTCGTTGAGAAACGGAATGAACTCGGCGGGGTCCATCCCTTCGCCGATGCGGGTCGAGCCTCGCAGGTCCGAAAACCACAGCACCGCGTTGATGCGGTCGGCGACGCCGCGGGAAATGCGCCCGCTCAGCACACGCTCGGCGGCATCGCGGCCGAGATAGACATGTCCGATGGTGCGGGCGATGCGGGCATGCGCGGCCGACTTCACCGCCAGCCCGAGCAGCGGCACGAGATCGCGCATCGCGCCAAGCGCGTCCTCATCGAACCCGTTCTCGCGGCGCATGCACCAGAGCGAATAGACGCAGTCCATTTCGCCGATGATTCCGGCATCGCCGAACCGGTGAATGAACGTCGCGAAGTGCTTGTGGCCGTCGCCAACAAGCTTCGTCGTCATCCTGAAATGCTCGTCATTGTCGTCGATGCAGAGCTCGTTCTGGCCGTTCTGAAGCATGGTGTAGAACGGCGAGCGCCGCCAGTTCTCGGCAGCTTCGCCCTCGCTGGTCGACTGGTATTCGAACAGATCGCTCTCGTTCGATTCGACGTCGCTCCAGCGAAAGCCCCGGCCTTCAAAAACCGGATGGAGGGTGTCGATGAACACGATGCCGCGCGACAGCTCCAGTCCGGCGGCCCTGCTGCGCTCGCAGAAGCCGCGGACGAGGTCTGTTTCAGCAACGCCGGCGAGACCCGCGCCGGTCAGCCAGTTCATGATTTCGAGCCGTGACGATACGTCCATACGGATTCATCGCGCGGGATTGGCGTTGTTTCAAGGCAGTATCCGGCGAAAGGCGCTACTTTGCCGCGCCCTTGGTGCTCTTGATCAGATTGCTGCGCAGCGCGACCACGGCCTTTTGCAGTTTTGCGAAATCGTCGGGTGCCAGCGCCGATTCCTTCACCAGATTCATCGGCAGGGCTTTCTCCCGCAGACGGCGGCCGGCATCGGTCAGGCTGATCAGGACCTGGCGCTCGTCCCTGGGATCGCGCTGGCGGCGGACATAACCCATCGCTTCGAGATTCTTCAGGATCGGCGTCAGCGTGTTGGATTCCAGAAACAGCTTCTCGCCGAGACTGCTGACAGTCTGGTTGTCGTCTTCCCACAAAGCGACGACTGCAATGTACTGCGTATAGGTCAGGCCAAGCTCGTCGAGGATCGGCTTGTAGGCCCGCCCGTAGGCGAGGTTGGCCGAATAGATCGCAAAGCACAGGAAATCCTGCAGCCTCGGGTCCGGCTTTGGATCGGCTTTCGGGGCTGCGGCTCTGGAAGCCGCCTGTTTGGCTTTTGCGACGGTCATGGCCGGTCTCCTCGACACACGGGAACGTGATCCTTCGGACCCATATATATCGGATGCGATTAAATCGGAAGGGTTGACTTCGAGGCCGGGTGGAATATTTACACCGCATCCGATTAGATCGGATGCGATCTACCAACACCTCAACCGAAGGACCTAGCTATGACGACCCAGATCGACCAGGTGCTCTACACCGGCAAGACCCACACCACCGGCGGCCGCGACGGCGCTGCCCGTTCGGCCGACGGCCAGCTTGACCTCAAGCTGTCGCCTCCCGGCTCCAACCGCCCCGGCACCAATCCCGAGCAGCTTTTCGCGGCGGGTTGGTCGGCCTGTTTCATCGGCGCGATGAACCGCGCGGCCGGCGGCCTCAAGGTCAAGCTGCCTGCCGATCTCGCTGTCGATGCCGAGGTCGATCTCGGCAAGACGGGAGAAGAGTTTTTCCTGCAGGCGCGGCTCAATGTCAGCCTGCCGGGTCTCGATCGGGAGGTCGCCCGCGCGGTGGTGGATGGCGCTCATAAGATTTGCCCATACTCCAAGCTCACGCGCGGCAACATCAACGTCGAACTGAATCTGGTCTGAACCGGACCGTCACATCATCGGAGCGGCCCGCCCGCGCGACCGGCGGGCCACTCCGGCGAAAAGCCATCATTGACCGCTTCACTCAGACAGCGATGTAACAGGAGACTTCCATGTCCGGCCTCGTCAACGCGAACCGACGCAATTTCCTTCAGGCCGCAGGCACCGGCGCAGCCGCACTCGCCGCATCAAGGCTTGGATTGATCCAGTCCGCCCACGCACAAGCCGTAGCGGCGTCCACCTCGTCCGCTTCTTCGGCGCCGATGGGACCGATCAGGCAGATCAACACCGGGACATTGAACACCGGCTACTTCGAAGCCGGTCCCGCCGCCGGCCCTGTCGTGATGCTTCTTCACGGCTGGCCCTACGACATTCACAGCTTCGCGGAGGTCGCACCGCTGCTGGCGGCGAAGGGCTACCGCGTCATCGTTCCGCATCTGCGCGGCTACGGCACCACCACGTTTCTCTCCGCCGACACGCCGCGCAACGGCCAGCAGGCGGTGCTGGCGATGGACATCATTGAGTTGATGAATGCGCTCAGGATCGAGAAAGCCGTTGTCGCCGGTTATGACTGGGGCGCGCGCACCGCCAACATCCTCGCGGCGCTCTGGCCGGAGCGGGTCAAGGCGATGGTGTCTGTCAGCGGCTACCTGATCGGCTCTCGCGAGGTGAACAAGAAGCCGCTGCCGCCGAAGGCTGAACTGCTGTGGTGGTACCAGTTCTACTTCACCACGGAGCGCGGCCGCCTCGGCTATCAGCAATACACGCATGACTTCGCCAAATTGATCTGGCAACTCGCCTCGCCGAAATGGAATTTTAGCGACGAGACCTTCGCGCGCAGCGCCAGGTCGCTGGACAATCCCGATCATGTCGCGATCTCGATCCATAACTATCGCTGGCGGCTCGGCCTTGCGGAGGGCGAAGCGAAGTACGACGATCTGGAAAAGCGGCTGGAGCAGGGGCCGGTGATCGCCGTGCCGACCATCACCATCGAAGGCGACGCCAACGGCGCGCCGCATCCCGAACCCGCAGCCTATGCGAAGAAATTCACCGGCAAGTATCAGCACCGGCTGCTGACCGGCGGCGTCGGCCACAATCCGCCGCAGGAAGCGCCGAAGGATTTTGCGCAGGCCGTGATCGATGTGGATGGGTTTTGATCGGCGTTATCGCATGTGAAAGGAGAGCGGCCTGACCGGCTGTCCGGACAGGCCGCTGTTCCTCAGCAATGATGCGGCGGCTTCTGCTCAATCCAGTTTCGCCAATGAACCTTTCAGCGTTTCGAGACGCTGGATGACGGCGGCCTTCACGGACTGATGAATCGCGCCCGGAAAACCTTTAGGCAATTCGTTTTCCACCCGATCCAGGGCCTCGGCGGCGCCGGCGATCATGGTCTCAACGCAGTTGCGCATCACGGATTTCGGCAGGTCTGCGGCTTCTCCCGTCTGCACGAAATGACGTCCGACGATCTCGTCGATCCGGTAGTGGCGCTTGTTGCCGACGGACATCGCAAGCTTCATCTGCTTGCGCTGAATCTGACCGGAATCGAGGCTGGGCTGCGCCGTCAGGATATCGTAGAGCGGCGTCAGGCGATAACGCCCGCCCGGGCCGAGAAAGATGCTGAAGTTCTTGGCGTGCCCGTCGGTGGCGCCGATCAGCCAGAACAGGATCTGCGCCTTGAACAGTGAGGCGCGATCGGCGGCGGGATCGTCGCTGCCCTTGAGCAGATCGAGCAGGGCGGTAAGGTCCGGGCCTCCATCGCTCTGGTATTTCCGGGTCGGAGGAACAGACAGCGCCTGACAGCAATCTTCCTGCGGCAAGCGGAGCAGCCGTCCATCGCGCGTCCAACGCCGGTCGAAGCGTTCGATCACGAGAGCCTTTTTTCCGCCGAATGTTTCGATCGTCGCCTTGTTAACATCGAGGCCGAACGCGGCTGCCAGCCTGAGGCAGTAGAATTCGTTCTCGACACTGTTGGAGAGATCGATGCCGTTGGGTAACTCGCCTATCTGCGGCTTCAGGATGTGGGTGGTGGGTGTGGTGCCGTGCGGCTTGAGCCATTTGCCTTCGTGATAGAGCAGCGCGGTCTTTTCCTGCGCGCCGGCAACGGAAATCCGGAAGTCGTCGTCGCGGGAAAGGCCGAGTGGTGCCTGAACGAGCCCCTTCAGCAGCTTCTCGATGGCACTATCATCTACGTGTTCGCCGGTGAGGTCGGCGCCGGGCTTTGCGGATTCCAGTTCGTCGTCGCTCGCGACGAACTGCAGCGCGCCGACGCAATCATGGCCGATGGCGGCGAGCAGGCTGTAGGCATCCATTCCGGCCGCGCCGACTTTTTCGGCGACGCGTTTGCGGATGGCATCTGAATCCGGCAGCAGGTTGTCGAACACGGCGGCGACTGTCGCGCCGCGAAAGCTGTCCTCGCGCAATTGCATGGAGAGTGAGATCGGCAGCGCATGCTCCCAGTTCAGCCAGCTTTGGCTGTACTGGAAGCTGATTGCACCGCTCGCGTCCTTGCGAAGATCACCGACGAGGCGATTGTTGAGCAGGACGCGCAACGGCTGATGACCGGGACGCCGAGGCATCAGAAAATATCCTCAATGTCCAACTCGCTGTCCTTGCCGCGCGGGGCAACTCGGAATTCGAGATCAAGCGCGGCCAGAACGGACAGCAGGGTTTCCAGCTTGGCCGCGGGATGGCCCATCTCGATCAGCGAAATGGTCTCCTGACGGAGGTCGGCGAGGTCGCCGAGCTGCGACTGGTTCAACCCGCGCTTTCTGCGGGCGCGGCGAATCAGATTGCCAAGCTGACTAGGGGTGCGCGCGACATCGGTCATGATCATCCTCCGCCCAGCATTATGCGCCAAATCCGATAATTCATTAATATGCAAATTAGCACATAAGTATGATTTATGCGTTAATTAGCATAAAATGGAATTATGTGATGTAGCGCATAAACAAGAGAGAAATCCGCGCGGCGCATCCTGACTGGTACTGAATTCCGTGGATTGGTTTCCCAAAAAGCAAGACGCCCGCTTCGGAAAGCGGGCGTTTGTATTTCAGCGCAGAAAGGCTCCAGGCTTCAGACCTGCCGCTCGACCATCTTCGCCTTGAGATCGGCGATGGCTTCCGACGGGTTGAGGCCCTTCGGGCACGCCTTGGCGCAGTTCATGATGGTGTGGCAGCGATAGAGCCGGAACGGGTCTTCCAGATTGTCGAGGCGTTCGCCGGTGGCCTCGTCGCGCGAATCCTTCACCCAGCGATCGGCGGCGAGCAGCGCGGCCGGGCCGAGGAAGCGGTCGGAATTCCACCAGTAGCTCGGGCACGAGGTCGAGCAGCAGGCGCACAGAATGCACTCGTAGAGACCGTCGAGCTTGGCGCGGTCTTCCGGCGACTGCCGCCATTCCTTCTGCGGGGTCGCGGTCGTGGTGTGCAGCCACGGCTCGATCGAGGCGTACTGCGCATAGAAATTGGTCAGATCCGGCACGAGATCCTTCACCACCGGCTGATGCGGCAGCGGATTGACCTTGATCGGACCGGCCTCGACCTCGTCCATCGCGCGGGTGCAGGCCAGCGTGTTCTGGCCGTCGATATTCATGGCGCAGGAGCCGCAGACGCCTTCGCGGCAGGAGCGGCGGAAGGTCAGCGTCGGATCGACGTTGTTCTTGATCCAGATCAGCGCGTCGAGAATCATCGGCCCGCAATCGTGGGTGTTCACGTAGTAGGTGTCGATGCCCGGGTTTTTGCCGTCATCCGGATTCCAGCGATACACCTTGAACTCGCGCAGCTCGGTTGCGCCGGCCGGCTTCGGCCATTCCTTGCCGCCCGAGATCGTCGAATTCTTCGGCAGTGTGAACTGAACCATGGTCTCGAACCTTCGTTTGTTCGCTTGATTCTATACGGCGGTCAGTAAACGCGCGCTTTCGGCGGAATGTACTGAACGTCGTTGGTCATCGTGTAATCGTGCACCGGGCGGTAATCGAGGGTCGTCTTGCCCTTGTCGCTGCTCCACGACAGCGTGTGCTTCATCCATTCCTTGTCGTCGCGGTTGGGGAAGTCCTCGCGCGCATGGGCGCCGCGGCTCTCGGTGCGGTTCGCAGCCGAGTCCATCGTCACCAGGGCCTGGGAAATCAGGTTGTCGTATTCGAGGGTCTCGATCAGGTCCGAATTCCACACCAGCGAACGGTCGGTGACGGCGATGTCGTCGGTGCCGCCGTAAACCTTGTGAATCAGCTCCTGGCCTTCCTTCAGCACGTCGCCGGTGCGGAACACCGCGCAGTTGTTCTGCATCACGCGCTGCATGCTATCGCGCAGCTTCGCGGTCGGCGTGCCGCCCGAAGCGTTGCGAAAATGATCGAGGCGGCTGAGCGCGAGATCGGCGGAATTCGCCGGCAGTTCAGGCTGCCGTGCGTTCGGCGTCAGCTTCTCGGCGCAGCGCAGAGCAGCAGCGCGGCCGAACACCACGAGGTCGATCAGCGAGTTGGAGCCGAGACGGTTGGCACCATGCACCGACACGCAGGCCGCTTCGCCCACTGCCATCAGGCCCGGCACGATCGCATTGTCGTCGCCGCCCTTCTTGGTCACGACTTCGGCGTGGAAGTTGGTCGGGATGCCGCCCATGTTGTAGTGCACGGTCGGCAGCACCGGAATCGGTTCGCGCGTCACGTCGACGCCGGCGAAAATCTTCGCGGATTCCGAGATGCCCGGCAGGCGTTCGTGCAGGATCGCCGGATCGAGATGATCCAGATGCAGGAACAGGTGGTCCTTGCCCTTGCCGACGCCGCGGCCTTCGCGGATTTCAATGGTCATCGCGCGCGAGACGACGTCGCGCGAGGCGAGATCCTTCGCCGACGGCGCATAGCGCTCCATGAAGCGCTCGCCTTCCGAGTTCGACAGGTAGCCGCCTTCGCCGCGGGCGCCTTCGGTGATCAGGCAGCCCGCCGGGAAGATGCCGGTCGGATGGAATTGCACGAACTCCATGTCCTGCAAGGGCAGGCCGGCGCGCAGCACCATGCCGCCGCCGTCGCCGGTGCAGGTGTGCGCCGAGGTGCAGGAGAGATAGGCGCGGCCGTAGCCGCCGGTGGCGAGAATGGTGGTCTGGCCGCGGAAGCGATGCAGCGTGCCGTCGTCCATCTTCAGCGCGATGACGCCGCGGCAGACGCCCTGATCGTCCATGATCAGGTCGATGGCGAAGTATTCGATGAAGAACTCGGCCTGATGGCGAACCGCCTGACCGTACATGGTGTGCAGCATCGCGTGACCGGTGCGGTCGGATGCGGCGCAGGTGCGTTGCGCCTGGCCCTTGCCGTAATCCAGCGTCATGCCGCCGAACGGGCGCTGATAGATCTTGCCGTCTTCGGTGCGCGAGAACGGCACGCCCCAGTGTTCGAGTTCGTAGACGGCGTCGGGCGCGTTGCGCACCATGTACTCGATCGAGTCCTGGTCGCCCAGCCAGTCCGACCCCTTCACGGTGTCGTACATGTGCCAGCGCCAGTCGTCGGGATGCATGTTGCCGAGCGAAGCGGAGATGCCGCCCTGCGCCGCGACCGTGTGCGAGCGCGTCGGGAAAACCTTGGTGATGCAGGCGGTGCGCAGGCCCGCTTCCGAGCAGCCGACCACCGCGCGCAGACCCGCGCCGCCGGCACCGACGACGATCACGTCATAGGTATGATCTTCGATCGGATAGGCTTGACCGTTCGCGCCGGGCGCGCTCTTGCCGTTCGCGGCCATGCGTCAGACTCCAGAGGACAGTTTGAAAATAGCGTAGATCGAGGCGAGGCCGACAGCGATGCAGAAGAAGGTGTTGGCGATGATCGCGACCAGCTTGATCTTTTCGTCGGTGAGATAGTCTTCCAGCACCACCTGCATGCCGATCTTCATGTGCCAGACGCTGGCGATGATGAAGAGGATCATGATGATCGCGATCAGCGGCGAGCCGAGAATCTGCGCGGCGCCGGCCTGGTTGCGGCCGAGCAGCGACATGATGACCACGATCACAGGGACGATCAGCAGCACCAGTCCGATCGCGCTGACGCGCTGACGGAAGAAGTCGGAGGTTCCGCCTTTGGCGGAGCCGAGACCGCGGACGCGCTTGAGCGCGGTGCGGATCGATGAATTCGAGTGGCCGTGTGCGCTCATCGTCCGCCTCCCACGACGTAGGCGATGATCCAGATCAGCACCGTCGCGGCGATGCCGGCGATCAGGGCCGCCCAGGTCAGGGATTCACGCTCGGTCGGCGAGAAGCCGTAGCCGAGATCCCAGACAAGATGACGAATGCCGCTGAACAGGTGGTGCATCAGCGCCCATGTGTATCCGAACACGATGACGCGCCCGATCCAGCTCGAGGTGAAGCCCTGGATATTGGCGTAGGCGCCGGGGCCGGAAGCAGTGGCGATCAGCCACCACGCCATCAGGAGCGTTCCGACATAAAGGCCGATGCCGGTGATGCGGTGAACGATGGACATCGCCATCGTCAGCGTCCAGCGGTAAGTCAGGAAGGGTGAAAGCGGACGGTCGATCCTGGGTGCCATGCGCGACTTTAACGGTTTGCGGCACAAGGAAGTGCCGTCTTTTTATGCGGGGACCGGGTTCTTAGAGGGCTTCTATTTACGGAGAAGGTGGAACGAGCGCAACGCAGAATCGATCAAGCTATGAATCGCAAAACATTGTTTGGTATGAGCTTTAGCCCTTCTGGTATACCTGTTTTTCGTATACCAGAGGTATCGGCCGTCTTATCTGAAGCATGATTCACCTTCTGTCATGCAGCGGGTAAAGAGCCCTCACATCCCGTCACGCGAGATCGCTGCATGATCGCCGGCCTCAATACCTCCCAACTGCTTGAACTTGTTCTGTTGCTGGTGGTGACCGGTGCGCTTGCCGGGTTCCTCGCCGGAATCTTCGGCATCGGCGGCGGCGCGGTGCTGGTTCCGGTTCTGTACGAATGCTTCCGGATCGCGGGCGTGCCGCTGGATGCACGGATGCCGCTCTGCATCGGCACGTCACTCGCCATCATCATCCCGACGTCGATCCGCTCATGGCAGGCCCACCACAAGCGGGGCAGTGTCGACATGGACATCCTTGTGAAATGGGCGGTGCCGGTCCTGCTCGGCGTCATGCTGGGTAGCGTGATCGCGCGCTATGCGCCGGAGAAGCTGTTCAAGTATGTGTTCGTCGGCGTCGCCTGGTCCGCGGCGGCGCGGCTGCTGCTCGGCAAGGAGAACTGGCGGCTGGGGGAGGAAATGCCGAAAGGCATTTTCATGCGCGCCTACGGCTTCTTCATCGGCCTGCTCTCGACGCTGATGGGAATCGGCGGCGGATTGTTTTCGAACCTGCTGATGACGTTCTACGGCCGCCCGATCCATCAGGCGATCGGCACGTCGGCGGGCCTTGCGGTGCTGATCTCGATTCCCGGCGCGATCGGCTACATCTATGCAGGATGGCCCGCGGCAGCGCGCTTTCCCGAAGTGGCGGCGTTACAACTGCCGTTTGCGATCGGATACATCTCGCTGATCGGCGCATTGCTGGTGATGCCGACAAGCCTTCTGGTCGCGCCGCTCGGCGTGCGCGTGGCGCATTTCATGACCAAGCGAAAACTCGAAGTCGCGTTCGGGATCTATCTGCTGGTAGTCAGCTCGCGCTTCGTGATTAGCCTTGCGACGGGCTACTGACGGATCGTCGCCAGATCGATTCCATTTTCCGTTCGTCCCCGCGCAGGCGGGACCCAGGGCAAAGAACTGGATTCCCGCTTTCGCGGGAATGAGCGGAGAGGGAACGTTACGCGGGGCGCGCTAGCTCGCGCTTCATGTAGAACTTCCGGTCATCCTCATCGATGATGCGGAAGCCCAGACGTTCATAGAGTTTCAAGGCGCGATTGCTGCGCACCACGGCGAGTGTCATCGGCTGACGCGCGCGCGTCGCCTGATCGATCAGATCGGTAATCAGCCGGGTGCCGACGCCGCGTCCCCGGAACGGAGCGTCGACGAAAATCTGCTCCAGATGGAGCGTGGAGTCCTGCACCGCGATCTGAATCCAGCCGACGTCACACCCATCGAGCGTGACGACCTGCACCTGATCCGCCTCCCAGAGATGACGCAGGTTTTCCTCCTGCCGCGTCACGTCGAGCTTCAAATCCCGGATGATGTTGGCCATCGCGGAGAGATAAAGCTTGACGCAAAAGGCGAAGTCCTCGCTGCGGGCCGGACGAAGCACGATCGGCATGATGGCATCAGCCCTTATGATGTGGCGTGCGGCGGCCCGGACCATGTTCTGCAAACGTGTCATTTTTTGTAGATTTCTGAATAGGTGTCGCGCAGCACGTTCTTCTGCACCTTGCCCATGGTGTTGCGCGGCAGGTCTTCGACGAAGATCACGCGTTTGGGCATCTTGAACTTCGCCAGCCGTCCGTCGAGCGCGTGCAGCACCCTGGCTTCATCGAGTGGCGTTTTCTTGTCGCCGACCACGACCGCGGTGACGCCTTCGCCGAAATCGGCATGTGGCACGCCGATCACAGCCGACTCGGTGACGCCGGGAATGGCGTCGATCTCGTTCTCGACTTCCTTCGGATAGACATTGAAGCCGCCGGAGATCACCAGATCCTTGCCGCGTCCGATGATGTGGACGTAGCCGCGATCGTCGATCTTGCCGAGATCGCCGGTGATGAAGAAGCCGTCGGCGCGGAATTCCGCCTTGGTCTTGTCCGGCATCCGCCAGTAGCCCTTGAACACGTTCGGACCCTTGACCTCGATCATGCCGATTTCTTCGCGCGCGAGTTCTTGTCCGGTTTCCGGATTGGTCACGCGCACCGAGACACCCGGCAGCGGAAAGCCGACTGCACCCGGCACGCGCTCGCCGTCGTAGGGGTTCGATGTGTTCATGTTGGTTTCGGTCATGCCGTAGCGCTCGAGCACCGCATGGCCGGTGCGCGCCGACCATTCGCGATGGGTCTCCGCCAGCAGCGGCGCCGAGCCCGAAATGAACAGCCGCATGTGCGATGTGGAGTCTTTCGTCAGGTTCGGCGATTGCAGCAGCCGGGTGTAGAAGGTCGGCACGCCCATCAGCACGGTGGCGCGCCGCATGAGCTTAATAATCAGTTCGGGATCGAGCTTCGGCAGGAAGATCATCGATGCGCGCGCGAACAGCGTGACATTGCTCGCCACGAACAGGCCATGCGTATGATAGATCGGCAGCGCGTGGATCAGCACGTCGTCCTGCGTGAAGCGCCAGTAGTCGACAAGGCTGTGCGAGTTCGACGCCAGATTATCGTGGGTCAGCATCGCGCCCTTGGAGCGGCCGGTGGTGCCCGAGGTGTAGAGAATGGCGGCGAGGTCATCGCCGGCGCGCACGACGGTCGCGAAATCGGATGCGGCCTTTGCCGCGCCATCGCTCAGCGAGCCCTTGCCGTCGGCATCGAGCGTCTCAACTGTCGCGCCGGATTTGGCGGCAAGCTTGCCGATGCCGTCGGCCTTCGACGGATCGCAAACGATCAGCGACGGCTCGGCGTCGCCGATGAAATATTCAAGCTCGTTCAGCGTGTAGGCGGTGTTCAGCGGCAGGAACACCGCACCGGCGCGCACGGTGGCCAGATACAGCACCAGCGCCTCGACCGACTTTTCGGTTTGCGCTGCAACACGGTCGCCGGGCTTCACGCCGCGCGAGACGATGACGTTCGCGACGCGTCCCGCCTGCGCGATCAGATCGGCATAGCTGATACGCGTCCCGTCAGATGTTTCGATGGCAAGCCTGCTGGTGTCTGCTGGCCCGTCGAACAGGCGAGAAAACAGGTTGGCGTTCGCGGCGGCGTTCATGCAACATTTCCATCGAGAGATCGGATTTTCCGGTTTTGAGTACACCAAAACCACAACGCGCAGCAACGGAGACAACCGGCATGAGCAATAACAAGAAACGTGTGGCCTGGATCACGGGAGGCGGAAGCGGCATCGGTCTTGCCGGTGCACAGGAACTCGCCAAGGAAGGATGGACGGTCGTGATCTCGGGACGCCGCAAGGATGTGCTCGACGAGGCTGTCGCAAGCATCGCCAAATCCGGCGGCAAGATCGAGGCAATCGTGCTGGATGTCTCAAGCGCCGCGGATGCCGAGAAGGTGGCGAAAGAGATCGTCGCCAAACACGGGCGGATCGATCTTCTGGTCAACAGCGCCGGCGTCAACGTGCCGAAGCGGAGCTGGGACGACATCACCACCGAAGGCTGGGACAAGCTGGTCGATATCAACCTCAGCGGCGTGATGTACTGCATGCGTGCGGTGCTGCCGGCGATGCGCGCGCAGAAGGATGGCGTCATCATCAACGTCGCCTCATGGGCGGGCCGTCATGTGTCGAAGATGACCGGACCGGCCTACACCACCACCAAGCACGCGGTGCTGGCGCTGACCCATTCGTTCAACATGGACGAATTCAAGAACGGCCTGCGCGCGTGCTGCCTCTCACCCGGCGAGGTCGCAACGCCGATCCTGAAGCTGCGGCCGGTGCCGCCGTCGGCCGAGGACATGGCGAAGATGCTTCAGCCGGAAGATCTCGGCCGCACCATCGCGTTCGTCGCCAGCATGCCCGCGCACGTCTGCATCAACGAGATCCTGATCTCGCCGACGCACAACCGCAGCTTTGTGACACCGACGATGTTGTGATCGTCGTCGTCATTGCATCCTTCACCTCTCCCCGTTTACGGGGAGAGGTCGGATTGCGAAGCAATCCGGGTGAGGGGGACTGTAATTGTTCCAATCGAAATCTGCCCCTCACCCCAACCCTCTCCCCGCAAGCGGGGAGAGGGAGCGCATCGCTTTTGCCACCCCGCCCCACGTATCCCATCCGGAAAAGTTTCAAACTCCCGAAAATTTATTTCCTGAAACGCCTCGTCCCGGCTTCCGTAGCTCGGATAACGGCGGCGCGGTCGATCCTCCATAAGCCTGCGCTGCCGCCATGCCCGGCGGATGTCTGCCGGGATTTCCAATTCACCGGGAGTCCAAACATGTCCAAGCGTATTGCTCTGTTGTCCGCCGCCGCGATCGGCGCGCTGACTTTGACCGCCGTTGTGGCCGCGCCAGTCCAGGCGCAGGACAAGATGATGAAGAGCGAAATGTCCGGCGAGAAGACCGTGATGGTCGGCGGCGCGCCGATGTATCCATCGAAGAACATCGTCGAGAACGCCGTGAATTCGAAGGACCACACCACGCTCGTCGCCGCCGTGAAGGCCGCGGGTCTTGTCGATACGCTGTCGAGCAAAGGCCCGTTCACCGTATTCGCGCCGACCAACGCCGCGTTCGGCAAGCTGCCGGCCGGCACCGTCGACACGCTGGTGAAGCCTGAGAACAAGGCGACCCTGACCAAGATCCTTACCTACCATGTTGTGCCGGGCAAGCTGAACGCCGCCGATCTCAAGGACGGACAGAAGCTGAAGACCGTGGAAGGTGAAGAACTGACCGTGAAGGCTTCCGGCGGCAAGGTCTCGCTGACCGATGCCAAGGGCGGCACCTCGACCGTGACCATCGCCGACGTCAACCAGTCGAACGGGGTGATTCACGTTATCGACACCGTGCTGATGCCGAAGTCTTAATCGCAGTCGTCATCGAACTCATAACAGACGTTCTCACCGACGTCGCAGTCGATCGCATTTGTCTGTCCCAAGAAACGCGATCGGAAGCGCGACGGGCGAGCCGGAGAAATCCGGCTCGCTTTTTTTGCGCGCGTTGCTCTGCGGTGGTTTGCCGCGCGTCACATCGCAACTTCGTGAAGTCTGAGACGTGCACTGCTGAAACCAAACAACCCACGGCCCGTAAATCGCACACGACGGCGATACGATCTTTTCCTCTGAAGAGATGACGGTCCGTCGGAAATTTCACGCCCGGCCCAGTTGCCGGTTTCACCATCAACGGAGACGATTCATGTCCAACACCTTATCGCGTTCTGCACTGATGTCGGCGGCTGTGTTCAGCGCGCTGATGATGACGGCGACTTTTGTCGCGCCGGTTCAGGCCAAGGAAAAGACCGTTATGGTCGGCGGTGCTGCGATGTATCCGTCCAAGAACATCGTCCAGAATGCGGTGAACTCGAAGGATCACACCACGCTGGTTGCTGCGGTGAAGGCCGCGGGCCTCGTGGATACACTCTCCGGCCCCGGACCGTTCACGGTGTTCGCGCCGACCAACGCGGCGTTCGCCAAGCTGCCCAAGGGCACTGTTGAGACGCTGGTGAAGCCTGAGAACAAGGCGACGCTCACAAAGATCCTCACCTATCACGTCGTGCCGGGCAAGCTTGCGGCTGCCGATCTCACCGACGGAAAGAAGCTGACCACGGTGGAGGGCGAGCAACTGACGGTGCGCAATGTCGGTGGCAAGGTGTCCATCGTCGATGCCAAGGGCGGAACTTCGCGGGTGACCATTTCCAACGTCAACCAGTCGAACGGCGTGATCCACGTCGTGAATTCGGTGCTGATGCCGGCGTCGTAAGGCCAAAGGCCCGCTTCTGCGCCTCTCCCCCGTGCGGGGAGAGGCGGCGGCCCTGATTTGGCAGCCGAACCCGCGGCATAGCCCTTTCGGGCTATGGAACGGGTCCGATCGGCATCGCGTTGATCCTATGGTCACTTCGACGCGAAGCCGCAGATGGGCGAACAGCTGGAGGTTCTCGGTGAGATCCTCGCGCGATTGAACCGGGACAAGGAAAGATTCGAGAAGCTTCTTGAGAATCCGGTTGATGCTCACTCGGACGAGTGTGTCCGCCAGGCGCTGGCCGGCACCGAACTGCTGATCGCAGACGTGCAAGTGCAAATTTACAAGCTATCGGCCGGTGACCGCGAAGCTGTGCCCGGCAGCGAAACGGACAGCGAGCCGGACACCTGGTTCCGTATCATCGAATAGCCGGGCCGCGCGGGCCTGCCTCGCGGTTTTGTGAACGGCCATCGTGGTGTTCGTCGCTGCGAATTTTGCGATGCGGGGCGTAACACGGTCTAGAATGCCCCGTATGGTGTTTGTGACATCGTGAAACCGGAAACGCTCATGTCCAGCATCGCCACCACAGATCGTCCGGCCGAACAGGCCGTGAGGTCGAAAACCATTCAGCCCGCCTGGGTACGGATCGTCCACTGGATCAACGCGGTGGCGATGGTCCTGATGATCATGTCCGGCTGGCAGATCTACAATGCGTCGCCGCTGTTCGGCTTTCTGCGCTTCTCGCATTCGATCACGCTGGGCGGCTGGCTCGGCGGCGCGCTGCAATGGCATTTCGCCGCGATGTGGCTGTTGATGGTCAACGGCCTTGTCTATCTCACCCTCGGCCTTGTCACCGGACGCTTCCGCAGGAAGCTGCTGCCGATCACCGTCGATGGCGTTGTCGGCGACACCAGGGCTGCGCTGACCGGCAAGCTGTCCCACGCCGATCTCACCACCTATAATTACGTGCAGAAGCTGCTCTATGCCGGCATCATCGTGGTCGGCATTGTGATCGTGCTGTCCGGATTGGCGATCTGGAAGCCGGTACAACTGCAATGGCTCACCGCGTTGTTCGGCGGCTACGACGTGGCGCGTTATGTCCACTTCTTCTGCATGGCGGCGATTGTCGGATTCCTTGTGGTCCACGTCGCGCTGGCGCTTTTGGTGCCGAAGAGCCTGCGCGCGATGATTATCGGCAAGTAGGCATGATTCCGAAAAGTGGGCACCGGTTTTCGGATCAGGTCATGCTCCAAGGAGAACCATCATGGGCCGTATGCGCAAACTTCTGATTCCCGGCGTCGACAAGCAGTTGCTGGTCAGGGACGCGGCAAAGCTGATGCCCGATCTCACCCGCCGCCGCTTCATTTCGGGCGGCGCCAGCCTCGGCGCGCTGACACTGCTGACCGGCTGCGACGTCACCGACAGCTTCTCGGCTGAATCGATGCTGACGCAGATCTCGAAATTCAACGACGCGGTTCAGGCGAAGCTGTTCAATCCGAACACGCTGGCGCCGACATTTCCCGAGAGCGCGATCACGCGGCCGTTCCCGTTCAATGCCTATTACGCCCTCGCCGATGCGCCTGACGTTGACGGCAGCACCTGGAAGCTCGAGGTGCGCGGCCTTGTCGAGAACAAGAAGTCGTGGACGCTCGATGAGCTTTACCAACTGCCGCAGGAAAAGCAGATCACGCGGCACATCTGCGTGGAAGGCTGGAGCGCGATCGGAAGCTGGACCGGCACGCCGCTGCGTCACTTCCTGCAACTGGTCGGCGCGGACATGCGCGCGAAATATGTCTGGTTCAATTGCGCCGACATGGACGGCTACAATTCACCCCTCGACATGGCGACCGCGCTGCATCCGCAGACCCAGATGACGTTCAAGTTCGACAACGACATTTTGCCGCGCGCCTACGGCTATCCGATGAAGATCCGGGTGCCGACCAAGCTCGGGTTCAAGAACCCGAAGTATGTGATCTCCCTGGAAGTCACCAACGACTACAAGGGCGGTTACTGGGAAGACCAGGGCTACAACTCGTTCAGCGGCAGCTAGGGCGGGGCCAGTTTCCCGCCATGTATCAACCACCTATGCGAAAAACGCGGGCTTGAGTCGCCCTTGCCGCGAAAGCGGGCATTTGCCGCCCCTGCATCCTTTTGCCTCAAGGCAGTCAGGCGCTCACACGCCGCTGACGTAATCGTGAGCAGTCTTAACGGCTGTTAACATCTTTAAAAACAGTGGCTTATGAAGGCCGCGACATCGGGTCACCCCGTCGGGATGTTGCGATGCACACCGGCACAATTCATGCTGAGGACAATCAGCAAGGATCGTGCATCGGGTCGCTTTTCAGCGGTTGGTCCCGGTCGTTCTGGTTTCCGGTTATGCGAAATAAGAAGGATACGATATGCCCCCGCGTCCCAACGCGATGACTTCAATGGCCCTGCTTTTTGGGGCTGCGGTTCTGCTCTCCGGCTGCAACGATCAGAGCGTCGCCTCCGCGCAGCCTCCCGAGCCCCCCGAAGTTAGCGTTGTCACCGTCAAGGCATCGTCGCAGGCGATCATCCGCGAGCTTCCGGGCCGCATCGCGCCGCTGCGGGTCGCGGACGTGCGCCCCCGCGTGTCCGGCATCATCCTCTCCCGCACCTTCGAGCAGGGCCGCGAGGTCAAGGCCGGCGAGCCGCTCTACCAGATCGATCCGAAGCCGTTTGAAGTCGAATTGCAGGCGGCGGAAGCCGCGCTGGCCAAGGCCGAGGCGGCGCTGTTGCAGGCCAGCCAGCATGCCATCCGCATCGAAACCCTGACCAAGAGCAACGCCGCCTCGCAGGCCGCCAATGAAGTCGCGGTCGCCAATCTGGCGCAGGCCAAGGCGGATCTCGCCGCGCGCAACGCCGACCTGTCGCGCGCGCGTCTCAATCTCGACTACGCCACCATCAAGGCACCGATCAACGGCATCATCGGCGCGGCGCTGCTGAGCGAAGGCGTGCTCGTGGTGCAGAACGAGGCTCATGCGCTGGCGACGATTCAGCAGATCGATTCCGTCTACGCCGACTTCACCCAGTCGGTGAACGAGCTCAACAAGCTGCGCCGCGACTTCGACCGCGGCGATCTTGACGCCGTCTCGCCCGATGCCGCCAAGGTGCGCCTCGTGCTCGACGACGGCTCGATCTATCCGCTCGACGGCAAGCTGCTGTTCTCCGACGCCAAGGTCGATGCCGGCACCGGACAGGTGACCCTGCGCGGCGAATTCAAGAATCCGAAGCGCGAACTCCTGCCCGGCATGTTTGTCCGCGTTCAGATCGAGCAGGGCCGCGACCCCGATGCCATCGTGGTGCCGCCGCAGGCGGTCCAGCGCAATTCATCCGGCGCCAGCGAAGTGTTTCTGGTCAAGGACGACAGCCGCATTGTCGCCCAGCCGGTCCGTACCGGTGGCATTGTTGACGGCCAGTGGCTGATTACCGAAGGCCTCAAGCCGGGCCAGCGTGTCGTGGTCGAAGGCTTCCAGAAGTTCGCCGTCGGCGATGCCGTCAAGGCCAGCGACTGGCGCGTCTCCGGTGAAACCGGCCGCCAGCTCGATAAGTCGGCCAGCGCGTCTGACCAGGTGCGCTAGCAGCCTCGATCGTCATTGCGAGAGGCGCGAAGCAATCCAGACACACTGGACGGCTTCGTCGCGGCGCTCGCAATGACGAATCCTGTCCCTCTCCCGGTTGGATGAGGTGAAGTCAATTCACGTTGAATATTTTTGGCGGTCGTCGTTCCGCCTCCGAAACCAGACCGAGAGAACCGAACCATGCCCGCCTTCTTTATCGACCGCCCGATTTTCGCTTGGGTGGTGGCGCTGTTCATTTGTCTGATCGGACTGATCTCGATTCCGTTCTTGGCGATCGCGCAGTATCCGATCATCGCGCCGCCTTCGATTTCGATCTCGACCAGCTATCCCGGCTCGTCGCCCGAAGAACTCTACAACTCGACCACACGCCTGATCGAGGAAGAGCTGAACGGCGCCTCGGGCATTCTCAACTTCGAATCCACCAGTGACTCCCTCGGTCAGGTGGAAATCATCGCCAATTTCGTTCCGGGCACGGACTCCAACCTCGCCTCGGTGGAAGTGCAGAATCGCATCAAGCGCGTCGAAGCACGCCTGCCGCGCGCGGTGATCCAGCAGGGCATCCTTGTCGAGGAAGCCTCCAGCGCGGTGCTGCAGATCATCACCCTGAAATCCACCGACGGCAGCCTCGATGAAGTCGGCCTCGGCGACTTCATGATCCGCAACGTGCTCGGCGAAATCCGCCGCATTCCCGGCGTCGGCCGCGCCACGCTGTATTCGACCGAGCGCTCGCTCCGCATCTGGATCGATCCGGTCAAGCTGATCGGCTACAACCTCACCGCCGACGACGTGACCAAGGCTATCACCGCACAGAATGCGCAGGTGGCATCCGGCAGTGTCGGCGCGGAGCCGAGCCGAAAGGATCAGGCGATCTCCGCGCTCGTTCTGGTGAAGGGCCAGCTCACCTCCGCCGACGAGTTCGGCGCCATCGTGCTGAAGGCCAATCCGGACGGCTCGACCGTTCGCCTGCGCGACGTCGCGCGCATCGAGATCGGCGGCATGGGCTATCAGTTCACCACCCGGCAGGACGGCAAGGCCATTGCCGGCCTCTCGGTGCTGCTCGCGCCGACCGGCAACGCGCTCGCCACCGCCAGCGCGGTGCAGGCGAAGATGGATGAACTGTCGAAGTTCTTCCCGTCCAACATCACCTACGACATTCCCTACAACATCACGCCGGTGGTGAAGGCGTCGATCTCCAAGGTGGTGCAGACGCTGATCGAGGCGGTGATCCTCGTCTTCATCGTGATGTTCCTGTTTTTGCAGAACTTCCGCTACACGCTGATCCCGACCATCGTCGTCCCGATCGCGCTGCTCGGCACCTGTACCGCGCTCTACATGTTCGGATACTCGATCAACATGCTGACCATGTTCGGCATGGTGCTGGCGATCGGCATTCTGGTCGACGACGCCATCGTGGTGGTCGAGAACGTCGAGCGCATCATGTCCGAGGAAGGACTGTCGCCGAAGGAGGCGACGCGCAAGGCGATGTCGCAGATCACCAGCGCCATCATCGGCATCACGCTGGTGCTGGTCGCGGTGTTCGTGCCGATGGCGTTCTTCCCCGGCTCGGTCGGCATCATCTATCGCCAGTTCTCGGTGACCATCGTGGCCGCGATCTCGTTCTCTGCGCTGATGGCGCTGTCGCTGACGCCCGCCTTGTGTGCGACGCTGCTCAAGCCGGTGAAGGCAGGCCACGGCCATGCGAAGACCGGCGTGTTCGGCTGGTTCAACAAGCGGCTCGACGGCGCGCGGGACGGCTACGGCCGCGTGGTCGGCTGGTCGATCCAGCGCACCGGGCGGCTGCTGATTCTCTATGCGGTGCTGCTTGGCGGCCTCGTGTTCGGCTTCTCGCGTCTGCCCGGCGGCTTTTTGCCGGTGGACGATCAGGGCTTCATCACCGTGGACGTGCAGACGCCTTCGGATTCGTCATTCAATCGCACCCAGGCCGCTGTCGAGAAGGTCGAGCAGTATCTGGCGAAGCGCTCCGGCATCGAGGACGTGACCTTCCTCACCGGCTTCAGCTTCTTAGGCCAGGGCCAGAACACGGCGCAGGCGTTCGTCACGCTGAAGGACTGGTCGGAGCGCGGGCCGAATGATTCCGCGGCCGCCATCGTGGCCGACATCAACAATTCGATGAAATCGATCCGTGACGCCAAGGTCTCGGCGCTGCAGCCGCCGCCGATCGACAACCTCGGCAACTCGTCCGGCTTCTCGTTCCGTCTGCAGGATCGCGGGCAGAAGGGCTATGCCGCGCTGATGCAGGCGAAGGAGCAGTTGCTCGCCGCTGCGAAGCAGAGCCCGGTGCTGCAGAATGTCTATGCCGAAGGCCTGCCGGAAGCGCCGCAGGTCCAGCTTCTGATCGACCGCGAACAGGCGGCGGCGCAGGGCGTCACCTTCGCCGACATCAACAGCACGATCTCGACCAATCTCGGCTCGGCCTATGTCAACGACTTCCCGAACCGCGGGCGCATGCAGCGCGTCATCGTGCAGGCCGACAGCATCGGCCGCATGAATGCGCAGGACATTTTGAAATACAACGTCAAGAACAGCCGTGGCGATCTGGTGCCGCTGTCATCGTTCGCGACCATTAAATGGACGGTCGGCCCGACCCAGATCGTCGGCTTCAATTACTATCCGTCGGTGCGCATCTCCGGTGAGGCCAAGCCCGGCTACACCTCGGGCGATGCGATTGCGGAGATGGAGCGGCTCACCGCGAAGCTGCCGCGCGGCTTCGGCTTCGAGTGGACCGGTCAGTCGTTGCAGGAGAAGCTGTCGGGCTCGCAGGCGCCGTTCCTGCTCGCGCTCTCGGCGCTGATCGTGTTCCTGTGTCTGGCCGCGCTCTATGAGAGCTGGACCATTCCGCTGGCGGTGCTGATGACGGTGCCGCTCGGCATTCTCGGCGCGGTGGTGGCGGCGATGTCGCGCAGCCTGTCGAACGACGTCTATTTCACGGTGGCGCTGATCACGATCATCGGCCTCGCGGCAAAGGACGCGATTCTGATCATCGAGTTCGCCAAGGATCTGCGCGCGAAAGGAACGCCGCTGATGCAGGCGACCATGGAAGCGTGTCATCTGCGCTTCCGCCCCATTCTGATGACCGGTCTCGCGTTCGTCTGCGGCGTGCTGCCGATGGTGATCGCGTCCGGCGCCGGCGCCAAGAGCCAGCAGGCGCTCGGCACCACGGTGATGGGCGGCATGATTGCCGTGGTCGTCCTGGCGCTGCTGATGGTGCCGGTGTTCTTCGTCGCGGTGACGAAGTTCTTCTCGAAGAACGAACGTGACGGTGAAGTCACGCCTGAGAAGGGATCGAAGCTGGAGCGGCTGCTCGGGATGTTCCGGCGCAGTCGTTCGGCGCAGACCCCGGCTGGATGAGCGTTCGCAACTAACAGTGTCATTCCGGGTCGCGAGCAGCGCGAGCGAGCCCGGAATCCATCTTCGTTATATGTGGATTCCGGATCGGCTCGCTTTGCGAGCCGTCCGGAATGACGGTTACATCGCCTTCACCGGCCGCTGGAATGCGCAGAGGATCGCGCCGAGCGCCAGTGCGGCGGTGGAAACGCGCAGCGCGTAGGACAGGCCCATCACGTCGGTGATGGCGCCGGTGACGAACGGGCCGAGCGTCTGGCCGAGGCCGAAGGTGATGGTCATGATGCCGATCACTTTGGCCCATGCGTCGGGCGGATAGTTCAGCCGCGTGAACACGGTGGTGGCGGCCACCACGGGAAAGAACGACAGGCCGAACACGAAGGCCGACGCCATCAGCAGCGGCGGCGACGTGCCCAACTGCGCGATGAATGTCCCGAGACAGGTGACGGCGATCATGATCGCGATGGTCGTGCCGCTGTTGCCGCGCGCCATCACGCCGCGCCACAGCCACGATCCTGCGAACGACATCAATCCGATCAGGCACCAGAACGCACTCTGTGCCGCCGCTCCGCCGCCGCCGTCGCGGACATAGGCGATCATGAACGTCATGTAGGCGATATAGCCCGCGCCGAACAGAAAATAGCCGGCGAGATAAACCGCGATCGGGCGCAGTGACACCGGTGACGATGCGGCCGATGTTTCGCTGGCCGCGACGTCGATCGGATTGAGCATCAGCGGAATCATCATCAGGGCCGAGATGATGGTCAGCGCCGCCCACACGATCCACCACGAGCCGGGACCGAAGTACTGCAATAGAAACGGAGCGGCGAGGCCCGAGACGATGAGGCCGGTGCCGGGGCCGGTGTAGAACAGGTTCAGCAGCAGCGCGGATTTCATCGGCCGCGATTGCGCGATGGTCGCAGCCAGCGTGCCGCCGCCGACAAAGGTCGTTGCCGCGCCGAGGCCCGACAGCAGGCGTCCGAAGCCGAACACCAGCGCATTGCCCGACAGCGCACAGATTCCGAGTGAGACGACGCAGGCCAGCGCACCGATCCAGACCGAACGGAACACCCCGACGCGGCGGATGAAAGCGGCCGCGCCCAGCGCGCCGGCGAGATAGCCGATGGCATTGATCGTGTTCATGAAGCCGGCGGTCGAATACGACCAGCCGAGCGAGTCGCGCATGTCCGGCAGCACCAGCGTGTAGCCGAAGCGTCCTATCCCGAGCCCGATGGCCGGCGCCAGCGCGAGGATCAGGATCATGCGCATCGGGCGCGCGAAAGGTGCTGGGTCGGGCGATCTCATGGAAGCTCAGCTCCGGCGGGAGCCGTACATGTGGCAGTTTCCGACCGGCTTGGCCAATGAGATCAGGGCAATGGTGTCTTGCCAATTCTGCAATGGCGTTTTAGCAAGTCGGCGCAAGGCGCAGACATCAACATTCAAGGCAACTCGATCATGGCATCGCACAAACTCCTCCTTCTCCCCGGCGACGGGATCGGCACCGAAGTGATGGCGGAGGTGAAGCGCATCATCGACTGGCTGAACAAGCACGGGTCCTGCTCGTTCGAGACCGAAAGCGGTCTGGTCGGCGGATCGAGCTTTGATGCCGACAAGGTCGCGATCACCGATGCGACCATGGCGCGTGCGCAGGCCGCGGACGCCGTGATCTTCGGCGCGGTCGGCGGACCGAAGTGGGCGGACGTTCCTTATGAAGCGCGTCCGGAAGCCGGCCTGCTGCGTCTGCGCAAGGACATGGCGCTGTTCGCCAACCTGCGCCCGGCGATCTGCTATCCGGCGCTTGCCGAATCCTCCAGCCTCAAGAAGGAGGTTGTCGAAGGCCTCGACATCATGATCGTGCGCGAGCTGACCGGCGGCGTGTACTTCGGCGAGCCGAAGACCATCACCGATCTCGGCAACGGCCAGAAGCGCGCCGTCGATACCCAGGTCTACGACACGTATGAAATCGAGCGCATCGCGCGTGTCGCCTTCGACCTCGCGCGCAAGCGCCGCAACAAGATGACGTCGATGGAAAAGCACAACGTCATGAAGAGCGGCGTGCTCTGGAAGGAAGTCGTGACGCAGGTGCATGCGCGCGAATACAAGGACGTCGAGCTTGAGCATCAGTTGGCTGACGCCGGCGGCATGCAGCTCGTGCGCTGGCCGAAGCAGTTCGACGTGATCGTCACCGACAACCTGTTCGGCGACATGCTGTCCGATATCGCCGCGATGCTGACCGGCTCGCTCGGCATGCTGCCGTCGGCCTCACTCGGCGAAGTCGATCCGAAAACCAAAAAGCGCAAGGCGTTGTACGAGCCGGTGCATGGTTCGGCGCCGGACATCGCCGGCAAGGGCATGGCCAATCCGATTGCGATGATCGCGTCGTTCGTGATGGCGCTGCGCTACTCGTTCGATTTGCAGAACGAAGCCGACATGATCGACGCTGCGATTGCCGCGACGCTGGCCAAGGGTCTGCGCACCGCGGACCTCAAGTCGGACGGCGCGACGATCGTTTCCACCTCGCAGATGGGCGAGGCGATTGTGAAGGAACTGGACGCGCTGACGGCGTAAGGTCAGCTTCCCCCACGAGCGACGCACGTTTCGATGGCGGCAAAGTTGCCCCCGGATGAGCCGTTGTGCGCACCATTGTTTGAGCTTGCATACGTTGCCGCGCCATATTTGGCGCGGCAGCGTGCGTAGAGGGCCTCTTTCGAAGCTTCCGGCTTCGCTTCGCGCGGCGGACATGGATTTGATGTGCCCGACAGGGCGGTGAAGCTGGTCCCTGCGGCCATGCTGCAGGGCGGAGTTGAAGACTGTTTTGACTCGGGCTTCTTGCTGGACGCCGGTTGTTCCTCGCGCTTTGCCACCGGCTCCGGCTTCTTCTTCACTTCGATCTTCTCGCAAGTGTTGTCGTCGCCGACTTCATAGCCTACGCGGCAGGTGATCTTGGTGCACTTGTCGCCGTCAGCCTTGTAGCCCCATTCGCAGACCAGCGGACACACGCGGCCCTGCCTCGCCTTCACCGCGTCAAGTGCATCGGCGCTGGCGAGTTTGATATCGAATTTCGTCTTGGCGTTCTTGTTGAACAGGTCGAGTGATTTCTGGGCTGCTGCGGTCCAATTGCCGTCGGTGGCGCCGGCATAGCAGCCGGCGCGCTTCAGTTCGATCTGCAATTGCTTTGGAACGTCGGCGACAATCACCGGCGCATCCGGCTTCGGTGCGGATTGATCCGGCGTCAGCGCGGCGACAGGTCCGATCGGCTTGTCGTCGCTGGCTTTCTGTTCGGTGGTCTTCTGTTCAGCGGCTTTCTTTTCAGCGGCAAGGCGCGCAGCGTCGGCCACCCTGGCATCTTCGGCAGCTTTTTTATCGGCGGCGGCACGCGCCCGTTCCTCTGCCTTTGCAAGCGCCGCAGCCTTGGCCTTCTCCGCTTCGGCCAGTTTGGCTTCCTCCGCCTTCTTCGCGAGCTCAGCCGCGACGCGCTGCTGCTCGGCCTTGCGGGCAAGTTCTGCGGCCTTGTCCTGTTCGGCTTTCTTCGCGCCTTCTATCGCAAGGCGTGTTTGTTCTTCCTGCGCGGTCTTGGCCTTCTCGGTCGCGGCGAGGCGTGCTTCCTCGGCGGCGAGCTTGTTGCGCTGGGCCTGCGCCAGTTTGGCGTAGAAACTGTCCGGGTAGGTCGCAATGAAGTAGTCCCATGCCTCGCGCGTGCCGACCCGTTCTGCAAGCTCGTAATCGCGGCGCAGGGATGAATTCGGATCCGTCTGTTGCGCGACTGGAGCAGCGGCGACGGCAGGCACGAGCGGCACGTCATTGCCGCCGAGCGAGCCATAGACGAACGGCTCCTGCTTGTTGTTCGTCACTTTCAGCACATCGTCGCGCACGAAGCCGAATGCCTTGCGCAGGTCGAGCCCCGGTTTGACGAGATGTTTCACCAGGGCGGTCGCGAACGGACTGTTCTTGCCTTCGCCGTCGGAAGCGGTCGAACCGGCCTTCGCGGCGAACGCGATCAGTGTGTTCGGATTGGCCGGCTCCACTTTCGCAAGTCCGCGGTTGACCGCGCGCGAGCCGATGGTGCGCTTCATCGTCTTGTTGAACGGGTTGTCGCGGCAGGCATCGAGAATGACGAGGCGAAGGTGCTTTGCCGGATCGGCCGCGACGATGAAACGGTCGAGCGGAAACGCTTCGTCGAGAACATCCGTATCGATTTCGAGTTTCGCATCGACGGGGATCAGATAGTTCGTGCCCTCAAGCTCGATGCCATGGCCCGCATAGTAGATCACCGCCACATCCGCATCGCGGACCTTGTTGCCGAACTCGCGTAGCGTGCGCTTCATTTCGATGCCCGACAGATTCGATTTTGCATCGACGGTATCGAAACCGGCTTTCGTCAGGATGGCCGCGATGGCGGCGGCGTCGTTGGAGGGATTCGTGAGCGGCGCGACGTTTTGATAGTCGGAATTGCCGATCACCAGTGCGACGCGCTTCTCGGCAAGCGCCGGTGTCAGCGCGGCTGTCAGGAAAGTCCATACGAGAAGCAAGCGTCGCATGCGCAAGGCGGCCTCGAAAATCAAAGTCCGGCAAACGTTAAAATATGCAGGAACTCTAGACCGGGGGCGGGCGGACGCAAAGTGCAAAAGCGCATCCGGGGGGGGGCGGTTCTCCCGATTGGCCGCAAAGCGCCCTGCCACAGTCCCGCCCTTTGGGGCGAAGTTCGTCACCACTTTGCCGTATGCAAATCCGCATAAAAATGCCCGGCTCAGGCCGGGCATTTTGGTTGGGCAAGGTACCGGAAATCAGTAGAGCGGGAACGGGAACGGTGTGCCGGTGTCCCACTGGTCGCCGAGCGGGCGGCGGCTGGTGTAGAGCCGGTCGATCTGCTGGCCGTAGGAGTAGCCGGGCGGGAAGGCGTAGTCGGTGAACTTGCGCTCGCCGGGCACCACCTCGGTACCGGCATCCAGCCACGAGCGGCGAGTCACGTAAACGCGGGTCCGGCCGCGCTGATAGACGCGGTTCTCCGCCCTGCGGGGTGCGCCGTCATAGGTCGGGTCTTCCACCACGACGCGCTTCCGGGTCTGGGCATCGGCGGCACTAACGCCGAGTCCGGCGGTCGCGATCGCGGCCGTGGCCAGCAAAATCGCCAGTGTTTTGGCGCCCGGGTACTTCAAAGCCATTGAATCCTCGTCACATTCCCAATTGCGTCGCACCATACCCGTTTCCATTGCTCCCCCACAAGGACGAATGGGCCACACTTGCCGGAGGATCGTCACTCCCTTGAGAGATAGGGCGGAAAAGGCGCGATTCCAGCCTTCAGAGCCGGCGAGGCGGGCGCGCCGGGCGGGTGTCGGTGGTTTGCGAGACCGGCTCGGCACTGCAACGTGCCGAACGCTTCATTCCTTCCTCGAAGAAGGTTTGCGCGGCGGCGGTCGGAAGCACACCCTTCAATGTGATCTTGTCGATCATGCAGGCCAGGGTGTGGAAGTTCGGACGCGCGCCGCTGGCTTCGCAGTACCAGCCCTTGAGATACACGGCGGTGGTGTCGAAGCGGCTGAGATAGGACACGCAGAGCTTGATCTGGCCGTCCGAGTCGATCTGGAAATTCGCGGCGCGGACCGCGCCGAAGCGCGTCTGGAGATCGTAGTAGGTGCTGGAGCCGGTATAGGCCGTGCGCAGCAGCGGCCGCAGGCTCGACATTTCATAAGAATAGTCGCGGACCACCGGCGTATCCGGATTGGCCGGCATGTTCACAACCAGCGTGAAGTCGGTGTTGCGATCGTAAACCTGGCCGTATTGCAGGATTTCCTGCCAGCCCGCGTTGAATCGCGCCGAGTTGGCGGTCGGTGACAGCCTCGTGAGTTCGGGCGAATTGATCTGGAACGATGCCTTGGTGCTCACTCTGGATGGCTGATCGAAAAAGCTTGTGACGCGGATAACGACCATGCCGATAAGCGCCAGCACGATAGTCCCGACCGCGTAGAAGGAATAGCGCACCATCTTCCCGGCGTAGGTGCCGAAGGTCGAGATGTGGTTGTGATCGAAAGACATTTCAAAATTCCCGAGAGGCAATGTTTCCGATTGATCGTCTCAATCCTGTGTGAGCGGGCCGCGTAATTGCGGAGCCTCGCCGGAGACGATCCAGTTTGCGGAAGCAGTGGCCGTCATTGCGTTGCAGGTGTCGCGTTTCAGTTCTGCGCGCGCGAACAGTTCGGCCATCTTCGGATCGTTCCCCGCCGACAGCAGGGTCAGCCGGTTCAGCGTGCAGCCGAGAAATGCCCGCTGCGCGGCCAGCGAATCGGCCTGACACGACCATCCGCTCACCCTGACGCTCGGCCTGGAAAAGGTTTTCACAAAGCCCAGGCAGTTCTGTTTGGCAGGCAGGGCCGCCCCGCTCAATCGGAGCAGGGAGAGGCGGCCGAATTTGGTGTCCACGAAGCCGGCAGGTTCGACCTCGGCGGCCCGTCCTCCGGCCATCCGGACTGCGACATCGGCATCAGCCGCCGCAAACGCATCCAGTTCGCCGCCGGGGCGGTAAATCTCGATTTCTGCCGTGGGCGCTTCGCCGGCATGGGCGGCCCAGCGCAGGATGTCCTTGCGGCCGCCTTCGGGATGCCGCAAGATCTCATAAGCATCTGTTCTGTCAGACAAATCCAGCTTGCTGATGGCAAAGGCCGGATGCGGCCTGCTGGCCTGCGTCCAGCTTGGAAGCACGGGAAGGCCAGCCTCGGCCGCGCCCGGCTCGGTGGACACCAGATCCACGGCAAGGACCGCCAGCACCGCCAGGCCGCAGAGATAGGCCAGGATACGCACCGCGACCGCGCTGCATTCGTCCGCAAAGCTGCGCAGCGCCGGGTGAATTCCTGACATGTTCGGCAGGGGCTGGTCGAGCAGGATCGGGCTCATATCTGACTCGGCGGACGTTCTGTTCCGTTGTGATAACGGGAACGAGCTTCCGCCGTGGTCATGGTCGCGAAGACCCTCCTGCCACTTGACGTCACCTGCCCCCGCAGTTGCTTCTGCGTTGTATTTGGGCCGTTTTTCGCATAGAAGCGCTGCCTCTTCCCTTTCTACAGACAGCGAGGGCGAGGCATTTTTCTTCGGAGAGTCAACGATGGGTTACAAGGTTGCGCTAGTTGGAGCGACCGGCAATGTGGGCCGGGAGATGCTCAACATCTTGGACGAACGCAGTTTTCCCGCTGACGAGGTGGTCGCTTTGGCCTCCCGCCGCAGCATGGGCGTCGAAGTGTCCTATGGCGACCGCACCCTGAAATGCAAAGCGCTCGAACATTACGATTTTAGCGATGTCGATATCTGCCTGATGTCGGCCGGCGGCGCGGTGTCCAAGGAATGGTCGCCGAAGATCGCAGCCGCGGGCGCTGTCGTGATCGACAATTCGTCGACGTGGCGGATGGATCCGGACGTTCCGCTGATCGTGCCGGAAGTGAATGCCGATGCGGTCACCGACTTCCGCAAGAAGGGCATCATCGCCAATCCGAACTGTTCGACCGCGCAGCTCGTCGTCGCGCTGAAGCCGCTGCATGATGCGGCGAAGATCAGGCGCGTCGTGGTCTCGACCTATCAGTCGGTGTCGGGCGCGGGCAAGGATGCGATGGACGAACTGTTCTCGCAGACCAAGGCCGTCTACACCAACGACGAACTGGTCAATAACAAATTCCCGAAGCGGATCGCCTTCAACGTCATCCCCCAGATCGATGTGTTCATGGAGGATGGCTACACGAAGGAAGAGTGGAAGATGATGGCGGAGACCAAGAAGATTCTTGATCCCAAAATCAAGCTCACCGCCACCTGCGTGCGCGTGCCGGTGTTCGTGGGCCATTCGGAAGCTGTGAACATCGAGTTCGAGAATCCGATCTCCGCCGATGAAGCACGCAACATTCTGCGTACTGCGCCGGGCTGTCTCGTGATCGACAAGCGCGAGCCGGGCGGCTACGTCACGCCGTACGAATCCGCCGGCGAGGACGCCACCTACATCAGCCGCATCCGCGAGGACGCGACGGTGGAGAACGGCCTCGTGCTGTGGTGCGTCTCGGACAACCTGCGCAAGGGCGCCGCGCTGAACGCCGTTCAGATCGCGGAATGCCTGGTCAACCGCAAGCTGTTGCAGCCGAAAAAGAAGGCGGCCTGAGCCGCCTGATGTGAGCAGAAAAACGGGGCCGGGAATCAGGATGACAAGCGAGCCATCTGAGCACCGGCCCTCTACTGCGGAATACCGGCCAAATCCAAAGCTGAAGCGTGCGGAGCACGCATTCGAATCCCTGCTGTTCAACAGCCGCTGGCTGATGGCGCCGTTCTATCTCGGCCTCGTCATCAGTCTCCTCGTGCTGCTGTTTAAGTTCGTTGCGCTGCTGGTCGAGTTTATCGCTCACGCCACCCTGGCAAAGGAATCCGACATCATTCTCGGCGTGCTGTCGCTGATCGATGTGTCGCTGACCGGCAATCTGGTTCTGATCGTGGTGTTCTCTGGCTACGAGAATTTCGTCTCGCGGATCGATCCGCGCGGCCATCCCGACTGGCCGGAATGGATGACCAAGGTCGACTTCGCCGGGCTGAAGCAGAAGCTGCTGGCCTCGATCGTCGCGATCTCGGCGATTCAGGTGCTCAAGGCGTTCATGAATATCGATGTGGCATTCGACGCCCAGAAGCTCGCCTGGCTCGCCGGAATCCATCTCGTGTTTGTCGTCTCGACCCTGTTGATCGTGTGGTCGGACAGGCTCGGCGATCACGGGGCGTCGAACAAGGCCGGCCATTAAGCCGGCCTGTGCTCGGCTCAGGACACCAGCGCGCTGTGATAGACGCGGCTGAATTCGTTCGTGCTCTGGTCGACGATGGACAGCGAGCCTTCCGCGACGCCGAAATAGGCGCCGTGAAGCTGCAGCTCGCCGCTCTCGACGCGGTTCTTCACGAACGGAAATGTCATCAGGTTTTCCAGGCTGCGCAGAATCGCCGCCTTTTCAATCCTCGTGACGAATTGCTGCATCGTTTCGTGGTCGCGCTGCGAGACCGTCTCACCTGGCTTGACGAACATCGACATCCATTTGCCGATGAAGTCGCCGGGGGACAGCGGCGCGCTGTCATCGACAAAAGCGCGAATGCCGCCGCACTGCGCATGCCCCAGCACGACGATGTGCTTTATCTTCAGGACCTGATTGGCATATTCCAGCGCGGCCGAGACGCCGTGGGCGTTGCCGTCAGGCTGGAACACGGGCACGAGATTGGCGACGTTGCGAACGACGAACAGTTCGCCCGGTCCGGCATCGAAAATCACCTCCGGCGAAACGCGGGAATCGCAACAGCCGACCACCATCACCTCGGGGGATTGCCCCTTTTGCGACAATTCACGGTAGCGCGACTGTTCGGTGGGCAGGCGCTGGGTGACAAAAGTCTGGTATCCGGCGAGCAGGTGTTCGGGAAACGGTGACATGGGGAGCCTCGCAAAATCGTCTCAGGTTGGTTCGCTAGTCCGCAACGTTTTCTCGGTCCGCCCGGTCTGTGGACCTGCGAACCAAGCTGGCATCATCATTTTCCAGCGCCCTTTTTGAAATCCAGAGTTCGCCGTGGCGTGTGCCGCGAGACCAACTGCGGATTCAGGACACTGGTGGCTAACCTAGGAGAGCAATCCGAACAAGCCTTTCGGGCGCGGGACGGAAATGCTACTCAGGGTGCTTCCCCAATGGAAACCAGACCATGATCCACCCGCGCCGCAGTGTTCTGTTCATGCCCGGCTCGAATGCCCGGGCGCTCGACAAGGCGCGGAACCTTCCCTGCGATGGGGTCATCCTCGACCTTGAGGACTCGGTGGCGCCCGACGCCAAACCGATGGCGCGCGATCAGATCGCGCAAGCTGTCGCCGCGGGAGGCTTCGGCAAGCGTGAGATCATTATCCGCATCAACAATCTCGAGTCGCCATGGTGGGAAGACGATCTGACCATGGCTGCTCATGCCAAGCCTGACGGGATTCTGGTCCCGAAGATTTCCCGTCCGGCCGACATCAAGAGACTGGAGGAGCGCCTTCGCACGCTCAAGGCCGATCCCGGCATCGTGCTGTGGGCGATGATCGAGTCCCCGCTTGGCGTTCTGTCGGCGCAAGAGATTGCCGCAACCGCGCGTGACGGCGACAAGCGTCTTGCCGGATTTGTCATGGGACCGAACGACATCGCGCGCGAGACGCGGATGCGGATGCTGCCGGGCCGCGTCGCCATGCTGCCGCTGTTCGCGCATTGCATTCTCGCGGCGCGGGCCTATGGCCTTGAGATTCTCGACGGTCCCTACAACGACATCAGCGACGTGGCCGGTTTCGCGAAGGAGTGCGCGCAGGGCCGCGACATGGGCTTCGACGGAAAGACGCTGATCCATCCCGGCCAGATCGATGCCGCCAATGCCGCCTACACACCGCCGGCGGAAGAGATTGCCCGCGCGCGCAGGATCATGGGTGTGTTCGATCTGCCGGAGAACGCGAACAAGGGCGTGGTTCAGCTTGATGGCCAGATGGTCGAGCGTCTGCACGTCGAGATGGCCAAGCGCACCATTGCGATTGCGGATGCGATTGCCGCGCTGAAGGCGAGCTGAAGTCCGGAACATTGAGATCGTCATGCCCGGGTGTCCCGGGCATCCACGTCTTACCTGTCCGAGAAGCCCAAAACGTAGATGGCCGGGACAAGCCCGGCCATGACTTAGTCTATCAATTCGTTTTGAATTACAGCCACGGGCGCTCGGCCTTTTCCTTCGCCTCGAACATGTCGATCGACTTGCCCTTTTCCATGGTCAGGCCGATGTCGTCGAGCCCGTTCAGCATGCAGTGCTTGCGGAAGGGATCGATCTCGAACTTGATCGTGCCGCCGTCGGGGCCGCGGATTTCCTGCTTCTCAAGATCGACTGTCAGCGTGGCGTTGGAGCCGCGGTCGGCGTCGTCGAACAGCTTGTCGAGTTCTTCGTGCGACACGCGGATCGGCAGGATGCCGTTCTTGAAACAGTTGTTGTAGAAAATGTCGCCGAACGAGGTCGAGATGATGCAGCGGATGCCGAAATCGCCGAGCGCCCATGGCGCGTGCTCGCGGCTCGAGCCGCAACCGAAGTTGTCGCCGGCCACCAGGATCTTCGCCTTACGGTAGGACGGCTTGTTGAGCACGAAATCGGGATTCTCGCTGCCGTCGTCTTTGTAGCGCTGCTCAGAGAACAGTCCCTTGCCGAGGCCGGTGCGCTTGATGGTCTTGAGATACTGCTTCGGGATGATCATGTCGGTGTCGACGTTGATGATCTTCAGGGGCGCCGCGACGCCTTCGAGTGTCGTAAACTTGTCCATGATGTTCCCGTGAACCGGATGCAATTTGAGCTGTTCTAAATATACCATCATCGCCGTCAAGGCTATGCGCTGAGGGAGGACACATCATGAACGCCATGCGCTGCGGCCGCCTGCCGGAGCTGGTTTTTCTGGCGGGAATGATGGTTTTGCTGATGCCCCTGGGCGGCGCTCATGCTGAGATGTGGTGCATACGCGATTTCGGCAGCGACAGGCCCGTCTGCGTATTCGCCACGGCGCGGGATTGCACGTCGGCTGCGGTGATCCGGGGCGGCATCTGTGAACGCGAGCCGCTCGTGTCCCGAAAACCGGCGCCACGGATTAGGTGACGGCCGCCTCGATCGCTTCCATGTCGTCATCTGAGAGGCCGAAATGGTGGCCGATCTCATGCACCAGAACATGCGTCACAACATGACCCAGAGTTTCGTCGTGTTCGGCCCAGTAATCGAGGATGGGACGGCGGTAGAGCCAGATCATGTTCGGCATGGGTGTAATATCGCCGCTTGAGCGAAATGGCAGCCCGACCCCCTGGAAGAGACCGAGCAGATCGAATTCGCTCTCGGCCCCCATCTCCTTGAGAACGTCCTCTGTTGGGAAGTCATCGATCTGGATAATCAATCCCTCGCAGAGATCGCGAAAGTGTTTTGGCAGCCGCGCGAAGGCGTCATGCGCGATCGCTTCCATGTCTTCAAGGGTGGGGGATTTTGCAGTTGGCCACATCGCTCCTGTTTAAAGGGCTTGTCCACCGGGGCCAAGGGTTTCGAAGAGCGCTTCAAAGGGGGGTGGCATGACGCTGAACTCCCCCTCAATTTGCGTGTTCATGGTGTTGACGGGCGCGCCTCAATCGGAGACGTTGCCGCCCATCGATTGAACTTATGGATACGGGACGGCGCTTCATGACGCGGGCAGGGATTTCGGCCATTCTGATGGGCCTCTTTGCAGGCCTGATTGTATGGGCGTTGCCGGGTATGGCGCAGGCTCAATCTGCTTCGACGGCTGTCCATCATGGGCTGACCGCCGAGGAATTTTCCGCGCAGAGCCGTGAGGTCATTCGCCGCACGCCGCGCCGCATCCGGATTTATCGCGGCTCGAACTATCCCGGTCCGAACTCCAAGCGCGTCTGCAATGCGCACTACGAGCAGGAGTATCGCCCGAGCGGAACGGTGATCGTGCCGCGCATGAACTGCTATTGGAGCGGCTGACTTTCGGCGAGCGGTTCAGTTTTTTCTGAATGTGCCGATCGTCGTCGGCGAATACCGTCGCACAAAATCCGTCGATACCAGTTGTCATCGTCGCTTGCGGCGCGATGCCGCGCGAGCAAATCTGTTCATCAATGCGGCGCAGACATTCAGCACGCATTCACATCCTCCTTCTTAGCCTGATGCAAACGAACTTCGGACAGAAACACGCGCCGGAATTCGTTCCAGCTCATGAGGAGAGAATGTTCATGAAGATGAATGTCAGAACGATTTTTGGTCTCGCAGCCGTCGCCGGGCTGCTCGCGGTTGCGGTGCCCACGGGCGGCGCGCAGGCGCTGTCGCTGATGAATCCGGCTGCGAGTTCATCCGCCAGGCAGGCATCCGAGCCCATGACGACGCAAGTTCATTGGCGTCGGCATCATCACCACCGCTGGCATCGTCACCACGGTTGGCGCCGCCATCACGGCTGGCACCATCACCACGGCTGGCGGCATCATCGTCGCCATCACTGGTATTAAGTTAAAGCTTCGATCACCATGGGGTTTGACCGGAATTGATCAAATCCGCGCGTCATGATCTTGCTCCAAACTCGACGTCATCCTTATTTAGACAGGGCCACCGCTACGGCCCTGTCTGGTTCGCAGGGCTAACGCAGGCCATTGGCGGATGGATGAACGTAAATCGGTGATGCGCGTTATCTTTAACGTGTCGAGCAACGATTGGAGGAGAACTGCAATGAGAAAGCTTGTGGGAGCCGCGGCGGTTGCCGCTGCTCTTTCGATTGCCGGCTGGATGTCGCTTGCGCCTGCGAGCGCCGCATCACCGGCCACAACGGCATCGCGTGACGCGCGGCCGGCGGAAGCCCAGCCGACGGATGTCAGCGCGCGCCGCCGCTATTATCGGCGCTATGGCTATTACGGCCCGCGTTACTACAGACCGTACTATCGACCATATTACCGGCTCTACTACAGGCCGTATTACGGCTATGGTTACGGCTATCGTCCGTACTATCGCCCCTATTATTATCGGCCGGCCTATTACCGGCCTTATGGTTACGGCTATCCGTACGGCGGCTATGGATACGGCTATGGCGGTCCCCGTTTCTATGGACCGGGCCTCAGCATCGGCTTCGGCTGGTAAATCCGGTGCCAGCAAAACAAAACAGGCGCTCGAAAGAGCGCCTGTTTTTATTTGACCGGTCGATAGCGATGCGAACGGTTCAGGTCGAATGCCATTCGCGGATATCGACGAAGTGTCCGGCGATCGCAGCGGCCGCGGCCATCGCGGGCGACACCAGATGGGTGCGGCCCTTGAAGCCTTGGCGGCCTTCGAAGTTGCGGTTCGAGGTCGAGGCGCAGCGCTCTTCCGGTGCGAGCTTGTCGGGGTTCATCGCAAGGCACATCGAGCAGCCTGGCTCACGCCACTCAAAACCGGCCTTGATGAAGATCTTGTCGAGACCTTCGGCTTCGGCCTGCTCCTTCACAAGGCCCGAGCCCGGCACGATCATCGCATTGAGGTTGCCGTTGACGGTGTGACCGGCGACGACCTTCGCGGCGGCGCGCAGATCCTCGATGCGTCCGTTGGTGCATGAGCCGATGAAGATGCGGTCGAGCTTGATGTCGGTGATCTTGGTGCCGGGCTTCAGCCCCATGTAGTCGAGCGCGCGCTGCTTGGACAAACGCTTGGCTTCGTCCTCGATCTTGGCAGGATCCGGCACAAAGCCTGAAATCGACACGACGTCCTCAGGCGAGGTGCCCCAGGTCACGATCGGCGGCAGCTTGGCCGCGTCGAGACGAATCTCGTGATCGAAGTGTGCGCCCTCATCGGTGCGCAGCGTATCCCAGTAGCGAAGCCCGGCTTCCCATGCAGCGCCGGTCGGCGCCATCGGACGGCCCTTGAGGAATTCGTAAGCCTTTTCGTCGGGCGCGATGAGGCCGGCGCGCGCGCCGCCTTCGATCGACATGTTGCAGACCGTCATGCGGCCTTCCATCGAGAGCGAGCGGATCGCGTCGCCGGCGTATTCCAGCACGTAACCGGTGCCACCCGCGGTGCCGATCTCGCCGATGATGGCAAGGATGATGTCCTTTGCGGTCACGCCGTCCGGCAGCTTGCCGTCGACGGTGGCGCGCATGTTCTTCGCCTTCTTCTGGATCAGCGTCTGGGTGGCGAGCACATGCTCGACCTCGGACGTGCCGATACCATGCGCAAGTGCGCCGAACGCGCCATGCGTCGAGGTATGGCTGTCGCCGCAGACAATCGTCGTGCCGGGCAGCGTAAAGCCCTGCTCGGGGCCGATCACATGCACAATGCCCTGACGCTTGTCGTATTCGTTGAAGTATTCGACCCCGAACTCGCGTGCGTTCTCGGCGAGTGTCGCGATCTGCTCGGCGCTTTCCGGATCGGGATTGGGTTTCGAGCGATCGGTGGTCGGAACGTTGTGATCGACCACGGCCAGCGTCTTCTGCGGCGCGCGAACCTTGCGGCCGGTATTGCGCAATCCTTCAAACGCCTGCGGCGACGTGACCTCGTGGACAAGATGGCGGTCGATGTAGAGCAGACAGGTGCCGTCGGGCTGCTCATCAACCAGATGGTCATTCCAGATCTTGTCGTAGAGAGTGGTCGCTTTGGCCATTTTGGGTTGTCCGAATTGGTGTTTGCAGGCCTTTGGGGCCGCTTGTAATCGCCTCCGCCCTTTTTACTCGCTTAACAGGACAGGGGAAAGTATCCTGACCACATAATAGCCTATGCAGGATCGCACAATGACCGCACGCCCGCCGGTAGCACCCTATCTCACCGTCTCACCTGCCGCCGGAGCGATCGCTTTTTACACTGCGGCGTTCGATGCCAAGCAGAAAGCGCTGATGCCTGCGATGGACGGCCTGCGCATCCTGCACTGCGAACTCGAGATCAACGGCGGCGCGCTGTTTCTCTCCGACGCGTTTCCCGAATTCGGCACCGCGCGGATGCCGCTGCCCGGCGAGCCGGTGACGATGTCGGTCAGTCTCGAATTCGCGACCGCCGACGAAGTCGACGAAGTCTTCTCGCGCGCCACCAAGCTCGGTGCGAAAGGCGAGGTGACACCGACCTATTCGTTCTGGGGCACGCGAACCGCGATCCTGCGCGATCCGTTCGGCCATCGCTGGATCATGAACGGGCCGCTGACGCAGAAGTAGGCGCTGCCGGCTCCGTTACCGAAAATAAAAAAGCGCGGTGATGCACCGCGCTTTTTTTAAATCATCGAAAGTTGAGCGATTACTCGCCCGAAGCAGCCTGACGGTTGTCTTGCTTCTCGACAATGCGCGCCGACTTGCCGCGCAGACCGCGCAGGTAATACAGCTTGGCGCGACGCACCTTGCCGCGGCGCACGAGCTTGATCGAGTCGATCATCGGCGAGTAGATCGGGAACACGCGCTCCACGCCTTCGCCGTACGAAATCTTGCGGACGGTGAAGCTCTCGTGAATGCCGCCGCCGTTGCGGCCGATGCAGACGCCTTCATAGGCCTGCACGCGCGAACGCTCGCCTTCGACAACCTTGACGTTGACGATCACGGTGTCACCCGGTCCGAAATCCGGAATCGTCTTTCCGGCGGAAAGCTTTTCAAGCTGCTCCTTGTCGAGCTCCTGAATGATGTTCATCGCAAAACTCCATCGGCGGCGCGCCCGGAAGGGGCTGCGCGGAAATTCGTATCCAGCATCTGCACGGATTGGCCGGTGCTATACGCCAAAGCCGTCCGGTTGTCACCCTTTTGTCGTGTCTTTTCGTACGCCGGGTGCGATGTTTTGAGTGGCCGTTTGAACGGTCTTGGTCGCCCAGAGGTCCGGCCGCCGGGTTCGGGTCAGGGCCTCGGCCTGCGCCCGCCGCCAGGCCTCGACCTTGGCGTGATCGCCGGACACCAGCACGTCCGGGATGGTCCGGCCCTCAAATTCCTGCGGCCGGGTATACTGGGGGTATTCCAGTAGTCCGTCCGAGAAACTCTCGTCGGTTCCAGAGCTTAGCTTCCCCATCACCCCCGGCAGAAGGCGCACGCAGGCGTCTATGAGGGCCAGGGCAGCGATTTCTCCCCCGGAGAGGACATAGTCCCCCAGAGAGATTTCCTCGAGCCCACGGGCCTCGATGACCCGCTGATCAATCCCCTCGAAGCGCCCGCAGACGATCAGCGGGCCGGGCCCGGAAGCGAGTTCCATGACCTTTTTCTGGGTCAGGGGGGTACCGCGGGGGCTCATCAGCAGGCGCGGGCGTTCGGGGGCACTCCGGGCGGCATCGATCGCCGCTGCCAGCACATCGGCGCGCAGCACCATGCCGGGGCCGCCGCCGGCCGGGGTATCATCGACGCTGCGATGCTTGTCGGTGGCGGCGTCGCGAATGTCGCGGGCCTCCAGTGCCCACACGCCCGACGCAAGCGCCTTCCCCGCAAGGCTGATGCCGAGCGGGCCGGGAAACATCTCCGGAAACAGCGTGAGCACGGTGGCGCGCCACATGGTCGGGTATCCCGGTTCAGATGTCCGCGTCGGACGGAGAATCGCCTTCAATCTCTTGCGGCATCACGATCACCACATGGCCGCCGGCGAGATCCACCGTCGGGACCACCGCGTCGGTAAACGGCAGCAGCAATGTCGGCCCCTGCGGCGGCGCGATTTCGATGATGTCGCCGGCGCCGAAATTATGGATCGCGAGCACCTTGCCGATCGCGGTGCCTGCCGGATCGAGCGCGCGCAGTCCGATCAGGTCGGCGTGATAGTATTCGCCTTCGTCCGTCTCGGGCAGCTTGTCGCGGGAAATATAAAGCTCAAGGCCATTGATGCGCTCGGCATCTTCGCGGGTCGTGATGCCCTTGAGCACTGCAACCAGATGATCCTTGGCAATCCGGGCGCGCACCACTTCAAACTGACGCACGCCGTCTTTGGTCGAGAGCGGCCCGTAATCGATCACCGCCATCGGGTCTTCGGTGAACGGCCACAGCCGCACCTCGCCGCGCACACCGTGCGCGGCGCCGATTCTTGCAACGCAGATTTGCGCTGCTTTTGTCATGAGAACGCTTATGCCTTGGCGGCGGCTTCAGCGTTGGCCTTGCGCTCCTTGCGCGGCACGGCCTTCTCGGGGTTCTTGCGCGGCTCACGCTTCTTCACGCCAGCGGCGTCGAGGAAGCGCATCACGCGGTCCGACGGCTGCGCGCCCTTGGCGAGCCAGGCCTTGACCTTGTCCATGTCGAGCTTGAGGCGGGTCTCGTTGTCCTTCGGCAGCAGCGGGTTGAAGTGGCCGAGACGCTCGATGAAGCGGCCATCGCGCGGAAAGCGCGAGTCGGCGACGACGACGTGATAGACCGGACGCTTCTTGGTGCCTGCGCGTGCGAGGCGGATAACGACTGACATTTAGTTCTCCGTTGGTGTGTTTGAATGTCGTGAAAACTGTTCGGCTATTTCTTCTTGCCGATCCCCGGAAATCCGCCGAGGCCCGGCAGTGTTGGTTTTCCAAGACCCGGCAGGCCTGATCCTGGAAGATTTGGAAAATCTTTCGGCAGCGATGGCGCACCTTGCGGAATTCCGCCCGGCATCTTCGCAGCCAATTCCTTCATCGCGTCGGCTGACGGCATTCCGTTGCCGCCAAAGCCCATCGCCTGCGCCATGCCCGCGAGCGGGCCGCGCTTGCCCTGACCCATGGCCTTCATCATGTCGGCCATGTTCCGGTGCATCTTGAGCAGCTTGTTGACTTCCTCGACCTTGAGGCCAGCGCCGGCGGCAATGCGCTTCTTGCGGCTGGCCTTGAGGATGTCGGGATTTTTGCGCTCTTCGCGCGTCATGGAATCGATCACCGCCATCTGACGCTTCACGACCTTGTCGTCGAGGTTCGCGGCGGCGATCTGGTTCTTCATCTTGGCGATGCCGGGCATCATGCCCATCAGGCCGCCGAGGCCGCCCATGGTCTGCATCTGCTGCAATTGGTCGCGCAGGTCGGCAAGGTCGAACTTGCCCTTGCGCATCTTCTCGGCGACACGCGCGGCCTTCTCGGCGTCGATATGCGCCGCTGCTTTTTCAACGAGCGAGACGACGTCGCCCATGCCGAGAATGCGGCCCGCGATACGCGAGGGATAGAAGTCTTCCAGCGCGTCGGTCTTTTCGCCGGTGCCGATCAGCTTGATCGGCTTGCCGGTGACGGCGCGCATCGAAAGCGCAGCGCCGCCGCGGCCGTCGCCGTCGACGCGGGTCAGCGCAATGCCCGTGAGTCCGACACGCTGATCGAATGCGCGCGCCAGATTGACGGCGTCCTGACCGGTGAGAGAATCGGCGACGAGCAGGATTTCATGCGGTTTCGCGGCGGCTTTCACCTCCGCGGCTTCCGTCATCATCTCTTCGTCAAGGGTGGTGCGGCCCGCGGTGTCGAGCAGCACGATGTCGTAGCCGCCGAGCTTGCCGGCCTGCAACGCACGCTGCGCGATCTGCACCGGCTTCTGGCCTGCCACGATGGGCAGCGTCTCGATGGACAGATCGCGGCCGAGCACGGCGAGCTGTTCCTGCGCGGCGGGGCGATAGACGTCGAGCGACGCCATCAGAACTTTTTTCTTGTCGCGCTGGGTGAATCGGCGCGCCAGCTTCGCGGTGGTGGTGGTTTTGCCTGAGCCCTGGAGGCCGACCATCATGATTGCGACGGGCGCGGGCGCATTGAGGTCGATGAGCTGGTCTTCGGAGCCGAGGGTTGCGACCAGTTCGTCGTGAACGATCTTCACGACCATCTGGCCCGGCGTCACCGACTTGACGACGGTGGCGCCGATCGCCTGCTCGCGCACCCGCTCGGTAAAGGAGCGAACCACTTCGAGCGCGACGTCGGCCTCAAGCAGGGCGCGGCGGATTTCGCGCATGGCGGCATCGACATCGGCCTCCGAGAGCGCGCCGCGCCCCGTCAACCGGTCGAGTATGCCTCCAAGTCGTTCCGACAGATTGTCGAACATCGCGGCCTTACCTGTTGCTCCCGAAGGAGATGAAATTCCAAACACGACTGCGCCCGAGGGCGCACAGCGCTGTCGGGCGTTGGCCTCCGGCATCCGGTGCCGGGCGGCGGGTCGAAAAGAACGTCTTTCCGAGAAGTGCCGGGGTTAAACCGCCCAAAGGCCGAAAAGTCAAGAAAAGACCGAAAAATGCTGATTCTGGGGCGGGTTGCACTGTCCCTTCCGGGAACCTAATTGTTGCCCGGCAGGCCATTTCCGGCCTTTTGGACCCCATGAACGTCACCCGTCGCCGCCTTTTTGGCCTGCTTGCCGGTGCCGCGGTCGCGGTGGGCCTCCCGTCCGTATGGATTTCCCGCATGAAAACCTATGCCGGCCCGCCCTCCGATCATTTCGACGGAACCTATTTCTTCGACCCCGACGGCTCGCCGCCGAAGAAGCTCTGGGAGGTGCTGCGCTGGCAGATCACCAAGCAGGCGGCAAAATGGCCGGAACGCGCGCCGAGCCCGTATGCCGATACGCCGCCCCCGCAGGTCAACGGCAGCAAGGTGCGGTTCTCCTATGTCGGCCACGCAAGCTGGCTGATCCAGACCGCAGGCCTCAACATTCTGGTCGATCCGGTGTGGTCGGAGCGCGCATCGCCGGTGGCCTTCGCAGGTCCGAAACGCGTCAACGATCCCGGCATCGATTTCGACAAGCTGCCGCCGATCGATGTGGTGCTGGTGTCGCACGGACATTACGATCATCTCGATGCGCGAACCTTGTCACGGCTCGCCGCGAAATTCTCGCCGCGTGTGATCACGCCGCTCGGCAACGATGTGACGATGACGTCGAACGACAGGGCCATCCGCGCCGAAGCGTTCGACTGGAACGAGCGGGTTGAGATCGGCAACGGTGTCGCTGTCACCCTGGTGGCGACACGCCACTGGACCGCGCGCGGACTGTTCGATCGCAACAAGGCGCTGTGGGCGAGTTTCGTGCTGGAGACACCGGCCGGGAAACTCTACCTCGTCGGCGACTCCGGCTACGGCACCGGCACGCACTTTCGCCGCGTGCGCGAGGCGCACGGGCCGCTGCGCGCGGCGATCCTGCCGATCGGCGCCTACGAGCCGCGCTGGTTCATGCGCGATCAGCACATGAACCCCGAGGATGCCGTGAAGGCGCTCGCCGATTGCGGAGCCGAGATGGCGCTGGCGCATCATCACGGCACGTTTCAGCTCACGGACGAAGCCATCGACGCGCCGGTGAATGATCTTGCGACGGCGCTCGATGCCGCCGGCGTTGCGCGCGACAGGTTTGTCGCGCTCAAGCCCGGTCAGGTGTTCGAGATTTAGCCGGTTTTACTGGGCTTTCGGTTTGAGCTCGTAAGACACGCTCACCGAGACACGCAGCGTTTCCTGGCCCTGCGCCACTGGCGCGGACGCGGCCATATCTGCCGCCATCTTGCGATACGGCACAGGACCCGGCGCGGTTTCTTCCGAGATGCTGATCGGCGCGCCGAGCGAGATGTTGGCGGCCTTTGCATAGATTTCAGCCTTGCGCCGTGCGTCCGCGATGGCCTCGGAGCGCGCGTCGTCCAGCAGTTTCGACGCCTTCGACACCATGAAGCTGATGCCGCTGATCTCGTTGGCGCCGGAGCCTACCAGCACGTCGATAGTATCCGCGACCTTGGCGATGTCGCGAATGGTCACGGTGACGCGATTGCTGGCGCGATAACCGGTGATCTGGAATGGCGCGTTGGGATTGCGGCCCGGTGTGCTCTGCGGCGACAGCGACAGGCGCGAGGTTTGAATGTCCTTTTCGGCGATGCCAGCGTTTTTCAGCGCCTGCAGGACGCCGCCCATCGCCTTGTTGTTCGCCTCAGAAGCCTCGCGCGCGGTCTTGGCTTCGGTGGTCACGCCGCTGTCGATCTGCGCCAGATCCGGCGGCACGGAGATCGAGGCTTCGCCGGTGACGGAGACCGTCGGCGGCAGAGACTGTCCGAACGCGGACGATGCCATGGTGGCGATGGCGATCGCGGCGATAACGGTGCGGGCACGCATTTATGAAACTCCAGTTTTTTATTTGAGCGGTAGTTTTACTTGAGCGGGACGTAGACATTGATGACGAGGTTGTCTTCCGTCGTCGTCAATGGATCGGTGACGTACTCCTCGATGAACGTGTCCTTGGCCTCCAGTTTCTTTTCATCGAGGTGGTTGGTGATCGCCTCATAGGTATTGTCCATGTTGTCGTACGAACCGCGATGGACAAATTTCAGCGTCGGGCCTTCGGGCGACGTGCCGATGCTCATGCCCTTGGCGAGGTTCTTCGGATCCTGTTCGACCGGAATTTCGGCCTGATAGGTGAAGCCCGCATCGTCGGTCGAGGTGTAGACGATCAGGGACGATCCCCCGGGCTTGATGCCCTGCTTGTCCAAAAAGCCCGATAGCGTTTTCAGGGACCCGACCAGCGTCTCGAACGCATTGTCCCAGGTCGCGCTGCCTCGCAGGATCACGACTTTCTTCGCGGTTAAAGTCTGCTGCTCGCCGAAGGGATCGGCAGTTTTCACATTCGGCACGGCGGGAGCCGCGGGAGCCTCTGCCGCGGGAGGCGGAGACGTTGCCGGCGCTGCGGGTGTTTGCGCAGTCGTCGGCGGAGTGTCTGCGGCTGGCGCTGGCGGAGATGCCGGGGTTGCCGTTGAGGCGGGCGCCGCAGGCGCGGCCGGAGCTGTTGTCTCAGGCGCTGCGGGTGCAGCCGAAGTCGCCGGAGCCGGGGACGCCGGAGGGACCGCCGTGGCCGCGGTGTTGGACGGGGGTGACTGGACCGGACCCGTAACCGACCCCATCGGCAGCTTGAACCAGACTGCTGCCGCGACGACCAGCGCCATGGCGACCAAAACGGTTACGCGGGTATTCGTCATTCATGGTCTCCGAAGCGTCAGCGGGGTAAATGTTGTCCGGCGGCGAAGCGGACACAGGTTACCACGAACCGCTCGGAACTGGCATGCGTTCCAAACTGGGCAATCGCGAGGCAGCACCGATGCTCTGGTCAAGTCGCCTGTCATTCGCCATATAGCGGGGGATCATGAGCACGCTCGCCAACCATAGCTTTGCCAAGATGAACGGCATCGGCAACGAGATCGTCGTTGTCGATCTGCGCGATTCTGCCGCGACCATTACCCCCGATGAGGCGCGGGCCGTCGCGTCCCCCGCGGGCGTGCCCTACGACCAGTTGATGGTGCTGCATACGCCGCGCGTTCAGGGCACCAGCGCTTTCATCCGCATTTACAACAATGACGGCTCGGAAGCCGCGGCCTGCGGCAACGGCATGCGCTGCGTCGCGCGGCAGGTGTTCGAGGAAACCGGCAAGAACGCACTGACCTTTGAGACCCGCGCGGGCCTGTTGAATTGCTGGCAGGGTCCGTCGCCCGATCTTTATACCGTCGACATGGGTGTGCCGAAGTTCGGCTGGCAGGACATTCCGCTGGCCGAGGAATTCCGCGACACCCGCTACATCGAATTGCAGATCGGGCCGATCGACGCGCCGATCCTGCATTCGCCGTCGGTGGTCAGCATGGGCAATCCACACGCAATCTTCTGGGTCGAGGATATCCATGCTTACGACCTCGAACGGTTCGGACCGCTGCTCGAAAATCACCCGATCTTTCCGGATCGCGCCAACATCACCCTCGCGCACATTGTCGACCGCGATCATATCGTGATGCGGACATGGGAGCGCGGCGCGGGCCTGACCAAGGCCTGCGGCTCCGCGGCCTGTGCAACGGCGGTGGCTGCGGCACGGCTGAAGCGGACCGGGCGCACCGTTCACATGACGCTGCCCGGCGGCGAACTCACCATCGAATGGCGTGCGCAGGACGATCACGTCCTGATGACCGGCCCCGCGGCATTCGAGTTTGAAGGCCGCTTCGATCCGGCGCTGTTCGCCAACGTTGCTTAAAGATGGCCGTCGATGTCGTCACCTTCGGCTGCCGGCTGAACGCATTCGAGTCGGAGGTGATGCGCCGCGAGGCGGAGAGCGCGGGCCTTCAGGACACCGTCGTCGTCAACACCTGTGCGGTGACCAACGAGGCCGTCGCGCAGGCGCGCCAAACCATCCGCAAACTCCGGCGGGAGCGGCCCGATGCGCGGATCGTGGTCACCGGCTGCGCGGCGCAGACCCAGACCGCGATGTTTGCGGAGATGGACGAAGTCGACCGGGTGCTGGGCAACGACGACAAGATGCACGCAGCGGCATGGCGCGATACCCGCATGGCATTCGAGGGTGGCGGGAAGAAGATCGCCGTCTCGGACATCATGGCGGTCACCGAAATGGCCCCGCATCTGGTTGCCGGGTTTCAGGCGGGATTGCCGCGCGTGTTCGTGCAGGTACAGAACGGCTGCGATCATCGCTGCACCTTCTGCATCATCCCCTATGGCCGCGGCAATTCGCGGTCGGTTGCCATGGGCGTGGTGGTCGATCAGGTCCGCGCGTTGACGGAGGCCGGGCACGCCGAGGTCGTGCTGACCGGCGTCGATCTCACGAGCTATGGCGCGGATCTGCCGGGTGCTCCGAAACTCGGGACGCTGACGAAGCAGATCCTGAAGCATGTGCCGGACGTGAAGCGGCTGCGCATCTCGTCGATCGATTCCATCGAGGCGGATCGCGATTTGCTCGACGTTATCGCAACGGACGAGCGGCTGATGCCGCATCTGCATCTGTCATTGCAGGCCGGCGATGATCTCATTCTTAAGCGCATGAAAAGGCGGCACACGCGCGCCGATGCCGTTGCGTTCTGCGAGCAGGTGCGGCGATTGAGGCCGGACATCGCGTTCGGCGCGGATATCATCGCGGGCTTTCCGACTGAGACCGATGAGATGTTTGCGCGCTCGCAGGCCCTTGTCGACGAATGCGGGCTTACCTTCCTGCATGTGTTTCCGTATTCGCCGCGTCCCGGTACGCCGGCGGCGCGGATGCCGCAGGTCAATGGCCGTGTCATCAAGGATCGCGCCGCGCGTCTGCGGGCGAGCGGGGAGACTGCGCTGCGCCGCAGGCTTGCGTCGGAGGTGGGAGCCACCCGCCATGTGCTGATCGAGAGCGCGACTCAGGGGCGCACCGAGCATTTCGTGCCGGTCGCGATTGCAGACGGCGTGCAGGGTCATGTGCAGGCACTCAGGATCGCCGGTCACGACGGCGAGCGGCTGCTCACATAATGTGCGCGTGCGATCGCGCGCTTGTTGGCTTCAATTTACATCGCAATTGAGGTAATGAGGTAACCACGTCTCAAGGCTGCACTCGCAAAAGCGCGGGATAACTTTCCTGCTGGCCGCCTTCGTGGTCTTTGCAAAATACGGTTTGCCCGAGGAGAAATTCCATGTCGCTCGATTCCGATGTGATCGTTGATCGCCGCCGCATTCGCCGCAAGCTGACGTTCTGGCGTGTGGTGGCTGCGCTGGGCGTGATTGCCGCGGTGGTTGCAGTCGGTGTGCTGGCCTCGCCGGCGAGCCGTGCGATTACCGGATCGAGCGCGATCGCGCGCGTGAAGATCGACGGACTGATTCGCAGCGATCAGACCCGCGTCGAGGCGCTCGAGCGGCTGGAAAAATCATCGGCCGCCGCTGTCATTGTGCATATCAATTCGCCGGGCGGCACGACGGCGGGCTCCGAGCAGCTTTTCGATGCGCTGATGCGCCTGAAGGCGAAGAAGCCGATGGTTGTGGTGGTGGAGGGGCTTGCTGCATCGGGCGGATACATCGCCGCGCTGGCGTCGGACCAGATCATTGCTCAGCAGACGTCGCTGGTCGGCTCGATCGGCGTGCTGTTTCAGATTCCGAATGTGTCCGATCTTCTCAAGACCGTCGGCGTGAAGGTTGAAGAGGTGAAGTCGTCGCCGCTCAAGGCCGCGCCGAATGGTTATGAGCCGACCAGTCCGGAGGCGCGTGCTGCGCTCGATGCGCTGGTGAAGGATTCCTACGCCTGGTTCCGCGGACTGGTGAAGGATCGGCGCAATATGGATGACGCGACATTGCAGACCGTGGCCGATGGCCGTGTGTTCACGGGCCGTCAGGCGGTCGATCTGAAGCTGGTGGATCAGCTCGGCGATGAGAAAACCGCGGTGGCATGGCTCGTCGCACAAAAGAAGGTCGGCGCGGATGTTCCCGTGAAGGATTTCAAGCTCGCGCCGCGCTTTGGCGACATGACATTCCTGCGGGCAACTGCGGCTGTTGCGCTCGATGCGGTCGGGCTTGGAGCGATTTCGCGCCAGCTTGAGCAGTCCGGCGTGACCCAGGCGGTCGACCGCTTCGGTCTCGATGGCATGCTGGCGCTGTGGCAGCCGTCATCGTCGAATTGACTGTCATGAATCCGGTTTCAGCCGTTCTTCGCCGCATTGCGGTTGCCGCTGAAACAACGAAACTGGACGTTTGTCACGCGATTTAGCCTTGTCACACTTTGAATTAGCGACTTGACAGTTCAAGGCTTTTTCACGGAAATGTCTATCCGCACGTTACGGGCACAGCATCCTAATGATCAAATCAGAACTCGTTCAGCGCATCGCCGAGCATAACCCGCACCTCTATCAGCGGGATGTCGAGAACATCGTGAACGCAATTCTCGACGAAATCGTTGCAGCGCTCGCACGCGGTGACCGCGTCGAACTGCGCGGTTTTGGGGCTTTTTCGGTCAAGCATCGCCCTGCGCGCGCGGGCCGCAATCCGCGTACCGGCGCGCACGTTCCCGTCGAGCAGAAGAGCGTGCCGTTCTTCAAGACCGGCAAGGAAATGCGTGAGCGGCTGAACCGCGATAACGCAGGGGATCCGGCGGCGGCGACCTGAGCCGGCCGGTCCATACAATCGTTCTAAGGCGGTTGCTTCCGTTTCTTCGAACCGCCGGGATGTTCCGCGTCTGTATTTCCGTTCGCAATTGCGCAACCGACCGGCAGCGGGAATGATGCCGACTTGCGAACGGCCACTCTGGGAGAGCGCACCATGCTCCGCAAGATTTTCAACGCCCTGGTGATCCTGCCGCTTGCGATCCTGTTTGTCGTGTTCGCCGTCGCCAATCGCCACGTCGTCACCCTCTCATTCGACCCCTTCAATTCCAGCGATCCGGCGCTGGGCGTCTCGCTGCCGCTGTTCGTCGTCATCATCGCCGTTGCTATTTTTGGGGTGATCGCCGGAGGCATCGCGACCTGGTTCGGTCAGCATCGCTGGCGCCGGGCGGCCCGGCAGCATGAGGCGGATGCGCGCCATGCCCGCGCCGAACTGGCTGAAATGCGCGAGCGGCTGCTGGCCTCGTCGCGAAACGGCGAAAGCCAGGTTCCGGTCGGCGCCAGCCCCGGCCTGACCCCCTCTTACCTGGTCATCGGGCGAGACAAGCAGGGCGCGGCGTTGTAGAACCCGCCCGGCTGTTCCAAAGCCTGTTTTCCGGCCGCCGATCTGCGGCCCAACCACGTCATGAGACCATGTCATTCGCGGTAAAGATTTGCGGCCTGTCCACGCGCGAGACCCTTGAGGTCGCGCTGGACGCTGGCGCGGACATGGTAGGCTTCGTGTTCTTCGAGGCGTCGCCCCGTCACATCAGCCTCGGCACCGCACGCGAGCTCGGCCGGCTGGCGAAGGGCCGCGCCGTCAAGGCGGCGCTGACCGTGGATGCGGACGACGCGTCGCTGGAAAACTGCATCGAGGCATTGCAGCCGGGACTGCTGCAGCTTCACGGTTCCGAGAGCATCGCGCGGGTGCGGGACATCAAGCAGAAATTCGGACTGCCCGTGATGAAGGTGCTGCCGGTGGCGACGGCCGCCGATCTCGCGGAGCTTCCGGGCTATGCGGCGGTGGCCGACCGCATCCTGTTCGATGCGCGTGCGCCGAAGGATGCCACCCGCCCTGGCGGCCTTGGCGTGCCGTTCGACTGGCATCTGCTTGAAAACATCAAGCTGGCAATTCCGTTTATGGTCGGCGGCGGGCTCAATGCCGGCAATGTTGCCGAGGCTGTTCGTGTTACCCACGCGAATGGCGTCGATGTCTCGTCCGGCGTCGAAAGCGCGCCGGGCATCAAGGACCCCGATATGATCCGTGCCTTCATCCGCGCCGCGCGTGAGGCGGAGCGTGCGATGACATCTTCCAGGATTGCGAGCAGCGTATGACCGTTCAACTTCCCAATTCCTTCCGTTCCGGCCCCGACGACCGCGGGCATTTCGGCATTTTCGGCGGACGCTATGTCGCCGAGACGCTGATGCCGTTGATCCTCGATCTGGAAAAGGCGTATGCGGACGCCAAGGCCGACCCGTTGTTTCAGAAGGAAATGAACGGCTATCTGAAGGACTATGTGGGCCGTCCGTCGCCGCTGTATTTTGCGCAACGCCTGACCGAGCATCTCGGCGGCGCGAAGATCTACTTCAAGCGCGAAGAGCTGAATCACACCGGCTCGCACAAGGTCAACAACGTGCTCGGCCAGATCATGGTCGCGCGGCGCATGGGCAAGAAGCGCATCATCGCGGAAACCGGTGCGGGCCAGCACGGCGTCGCCACCGCGACGCTGTGCGCGCGCTTCGGACTTGAATGCATCGTTTATATGGGCGCGGTCGACGTCGAGCGGCAGCAGCCGAACGTGATCCGCATGGAAATGCTCGGCGCCAAGGTGGTGCCGGTGCAGTCCGGTTCGCGCACGCTGAAGGACGCGATGAACGATGCCTTGAGAGACTGGGTGACCAATGTCGCGGACACGTTCTATTGCATCGGCACGGTGGCGGGTCCGCATCCGTATCCGATGATGGTGCGTGACTTCCAGTCGATCATCGGCACCGAGACGCGGGCGCAGATGATGGAGGCCGAAGGCCGCCTGCCGGATTCGCTGGTCGCCTGCATCGGCGGTGGCTCCAATGCGATGGGGCTGTTTCATCCGTTCCTCGACGATCCCGGCATCGAGATTTTCGGCGTCGAAGCCGCGGGTCATGGTCTGACACAGCTTCATGCGGCATCGATCGCGGGCGGGCGTCCCGGTGTGCTGCACGGCAATCGCACCTACTTGCTGATGGACGACGACGGCCAGATCCAGGACGCGCATTCGATTTCGGCAGGTCTCGATTATCCCGGCATCGGCCCGGAGCATTCCTGGCTTCATGAGACCGGCCGCGTGACGTACCTGTCGGCGACCGACGATGAAGCGTTGGAGGCATTTCAGTTGCTGTCGCGGCTCGAGGGCATCATCCCGGCGCTGGAGCCGGCGCATGCCATTGCGAAAGTGATGGACCTCGCGCCGAAGCGGCCGAAGGATCATCTTATGGTGGTCAATATGTCGGGCCGCGGGGACAAGGACGTGCCGCAGGTCGGCGATATTCTGAAGGGCAAGAAGAAGTGACCACGCGCATCGACACACGTTTCGCCGAACTGAAGAAGGAAGGCCGCGCGGCCTTCGTCACCTTTGTGATGTGCGGCGACCCGGATCTGGCCACCTCGCTCGAGATCGTCAAGGCACTGCCGAAGGCCGGCGCCGACATCATCGAGATCGGCATGCCGTTCACCGATCCGATGGCCGATGGTCCCGCGATTCAGGCGGCGGGTCTGCGCGCGCTGAAGGCGGGCACCACGCTGAAGAAGACGCTCGGCGTTGTTCGCGATTTCCGTGCGGGCGACAACACCACACCGATCGTGCTGATGGGTTACTACAACCCGATCTACATCTACGGCGTCGACAAGTTTCTTGCGGATGCAAAGTCCGCCGGTGTCGATGGCTTGATCATCGTCGATCTTCCCCCGGAAGAAGATACCGAGCTTTGTATCCCCGCGATGAAGGCCGGGTTGAATTTTATTCGCCTTGCCACGCCGACCACCGACGACAAGCGGCTGCCGGCCGTGCTCGCGAACACCTCGGGCTTCGTTTATTACGTCTCGATCACCGGCATAACTGGCTCGGCGAGCGCGGACACCGCACAGGTCTCGGCCGCTGTGGCCCGCATCAAGCGTCATACCCAGTTGCCGGTGTGTGTCGGCTTTGGCATCCGCACAGCGGACGCCGCGCGCGGCATCGCGCAGGCGGCGAATGGTGCCGTGGTAGGCTCGGCATTGATCGACGCCCTGCGTGCGACGCTGGATTCGGAGGGCCGCGCCACGCCAAAGACAGTTCCGGCAGTGGCAGACCTTGCAGCGGCGCTGGCGCAGGGCGTGCGCGGCGCAAAACAGGCGGCGGAATAGCGCGCTTGCCAAGAGCTATATTTGGGCAAAGCCGGGTTGCTGGTTATGGCCCGGACGTCCATATATCCATTTCACCGAGACGGAGCCCGTCATGAACTGGTTGACCAATGTTGTCCGGCCGAAGATTCGCAGCATTCTCAAGCGCGAGACGCCGGAGAATCTCTGGATCAAGTGTCCGGATTCCGGACAGCTCGTGTTCTACAAGGATGTCGAGCAGAACCAGTTCGTGATTCCCGGCTCGAACTATCACATGCGCATGGGCGCGACCGCGCGGCTGAAATCGATCTTCGACAACGAGACCTGGTACGATGTCGCGCTTCCTGAAGTGACGCCCGATCCGTTGAAATTCCGCGACGAGCGCAAGTATGCCGATCGCATCAAGGATGCGCGCACCAAGACCGGCATGAACGACGCCGTGAAGGTCGGCTACGGCAAGCTTGAAGGCAACGCCGTCGTCGTTGCCGTGCAGGATTTCGATTTTATGGGCGGTTCACTCGGCATGGCGGCCGGTGAGGCCGTCGTGAAGGGCCTCGAACTCGCGGTCGAGAAGAAGTCGCCCTTCATCATCTTCGCAGCCTCAGGCGGCGCGCGAATGCAGGAAGGCATTCTCTCGTTGATGCAGATGCCGCGCACCACAGTCGCAATCCAGATGCTGCGTGAGATTGGTCAGCCCTATATCGTGGTCCTGACCAATCCGACCACCGGCGGCGTCACCGCGTCCTACGCGATGCTGGGCGACGTGCAGATTGCCGAGCCGGGTGCGCTTATCGGCTTTGCCGGCGCCCGCGTCATCGAGCAGACCATCCGCGAAAAGCTCCCCGAAGGCTTCCAGCGTGCCGAGTATCTGAAGGAACACGGCATGGTGGACATGGTGGTGCATCGCCATGAGCTGCGCGCGACACTGGCGCGGCTCTGCCGCCTGCTGACGAAGGCGCCGGCTGCCGAAGGGTTTGAAGCGCGCACCGCGCCGCTGCCTATCGATCTGCCTGCGTCTGCGTCGCCCGCGTGACATCACCTGCGGCCAGGGAACCATCGCGCTCCTACGACGACATTCTTGCGCGTCTGGTGTCGCTGCATCCCAAACGCATCGATCTTACGCTCGACCGGATGTGGCGCATCCTTGATCGCCTTGATCATCCCGAGCGGCGTATTCCGCCTGTCATTCATGTCGCCGGCACCAACGGCAAGGGATCGACGGTGGCGTTCCTGCGCGCCATCCTTGAAGCGGCGGGCCTGCGCGTTCACGTCTACACCTCTCCGCATCTGGTGCGTTTCAACGAGCGCTTTCGCCTCGGCAAGGTGGGCGGCGGGGTCCTTGTGACCGACGATCAGTTGCGCGACGCGCTGGATCACTGCGAGCGTGTCAATGGCGGCGAGCCGATCACCATTTTCGAGATCGAGACCGCCGCGGCATTCCATCTGTTCGCAGAACATCCCGCTGACGTTGTGCTGCTGGAGGTCGGTCTCGGCGGACGGCTTGACGCCACCAATGTGATCGATGCGCCGCTGGCCGGCGTCATCACCCCGATCGGCATGGACCATATCGAGTTTCTCGGCGATACGCTGATCAAGATCGCCACCGAGAAGGCGGGCATCATCAAGAAAAACGTTCCGGTGGTCTGCGCGGAGCAGACGGCGGAAGCAACCGCCGTGATCGAGCAGGCCGCGAAGCGCGCCCGTGCGCCGTTGCATGCGGCGACCCAGGACTGGCATGTCAACGTCGAGCACGGACGGCTGGTGTATTCCGACGAGCGCGGTCTGCTGGACCTGTCGGCCCCGCGGCTGTTCGGGCGGCATCAGTTCGATAATGCCGGTCTTGCGATTGCAACGCTGCGAGCCATCGAGTCCCTGAAACTTGAACCTTCGGCCTTTGAGCAAGGTATCGCTCGCGCCGAGTGGCCGGCGCGGATGCAGCGGCTGACTTCGGGCAGACTGGTCGATGCCGGGCCGAAGGACGCCGAGGTGTGGCTCGACGGCGGTCACAATCCCGATGGCGGGCGCGTGGCGGCTGCCGCGCTCGGCGATCTCGAGGAGCGGGTGTCGCGTCCCCTGGTGGTGATCGCGGGCATGATGGGCAACAAGGACGCCGGAGGCTTTCTCGCCAACTTCGCCGGGCAGACCCGTCATATCATCGCGGTCAGGATTCCCGATCAGGACAATGCCATGCCGCCGGATGTGCTGGCCCACAGCGCGCGGCAACTCGGCATGCGGGTCGAGACGGCGTCAAGCGTCGAGGCGGCGCTGCGCGCCATAGCCAAACTCGCCTATGACGTGCCGCCGCGCATCCTCATCACCGGCTCTCTGTATCTGGCTGGCCACGTGCTGGCGGAGAACGGGACGTTGCCGCAATAGCTGGAAACCTGAGAATGCGCTTCGCAGCCATTGCGGATGTTCACGGCAACTTTCTCGCGCTTGAGGCTGTGATTGCTGATATCCGCACGCAAGGGATCGACAGGATTATCAATCTTGGCGACATGGCGAGCGGGCCGCTCGATGGGCGGCGGACAATGGACATGCTGATGGCGCTCGATGCCGTCCATATCCTCGGCAATCATGATCGTTATCTGATCGATAGAACGCCGGAAGAGATGGGATCGTGGGATCGGCCTGTTCACGCGCAACTGGATGCGGGTCATCTCGCATGGCTGCGGAATATTCCGTCAACGCAGGTGGTCGAGGATGCGGTTTACCTTTGCCACGCGACACCGTCGAACGATGAAACCTACTGGCTCGAAACTGTCCGGCCCGACGGGACGGTCTGCATGTCGGCCATCGCGGATATAGAGCGAGCTGCCGCAGGGATCCCGCAGTCGCTGATCCTGTGCGGGCATACGCATGTCGCGCGGGCAGTGCGCCTTGGCGACGGACGTATGATCGTCAATCCCGGCAGTGTGGGATCGCCCGGCTATCGCGACATCGTGCCGTTTCGCCATATGATGGAGGCAGGGTCGCCCGATGCGCGCTATGCGATCCTCGAACAGCGCGGAGGCCGATGGCATGTGACATTCCGCCATGTGCCGTATGACCACGAGGCGATGGCGTCATTGGCGCGGCAGAACGGTCATCCCGACCTGGCGAACGCGCTGGCGACCGGCTGGATCAGATAGGATGGCGCATAAGAAAACGGCCTGCTTGCACAGGCCGTTTGTCAAACCTCAAAGAGAAAACGATCAGACTGCAGCGGTGATCCACTGCTGCAGCTTGGCCTTCGGCGCGGCGCCGACCTGACGCGACGCCATCTCGCCGCCCTTGAAGATCATCAGGGTCGGGATCGACATCACGCCGTACTTCGAAGCGGTCTTCGGGCTCTCGTCGACATTGAGCTTCACGATCTTGACCTTGTCGCCCATGGCGCCGGCGATCTCGTCGAGTGCGGGCGCGATCATGCGGCACGGGCCGCACCATTCCGCCCAGAAATCGACGACCACGGGGCCGTCCGCCTTGAGAACTTCCGCATCGAAATCGGTGTCCGAAACCTTACCCACACTCATGTGATCTGCCTCGTTGGATGAAAGGCGCGGGATCTGAGAATCGCGCCCTGAAAACGTAGGATCAACCTATGAATGCACCCTTGCGCGGTCAAGGCTGGTCACCGGGACGTGTTCCATCGGCTGCGAAGCGGGGGCTTCGGGAATCGGTCCCGATTCAAGGGGTTAGCTCCCGACCACGACGAAGGTTGGATGGCAGGTGACGCTCAGGAAACAAGCGATTGCAGCTCTGCGTCCAGCGCGGAGGCCGGAATCTCCATCAAGGCGGCCGTCTCTGTCCACAGCAATGCACAGCGAACCGGCCGGCCGGGGTAGAGCCGCTGCAAAACGTCGCGATAAAGCGCTAGCTGCCGGACATAGGCCTGCGGTGCCTCGGCGGCGGCCTGCGGCGGAGCATGGTTGGTCTTGTAGTCGACGATCAGCACTTCATCCGGCGTCACCACCAGACGGTCGATCTGCCCCGACACCAGCGCGGGCGGCCGTCCGCGCCTCGCCACGCGGCCCGCGATCGAGACTTCGGCGCGGCTGCCCTCGGCAAACAGCGGCGCGAATGCGGGCGTTGCGATCAGCGCCGTGACCTGCCGCGCCAGCGCGGTGCGCTCGTCATCCGTGAACCATTGCTGCGCATTGCGCTGGAGAAAATCGCGCGCCGCACCTTCGCGTCGCTCAGTGGCGACGTCCGGCAACGATTGCAGCAGCCGGTGGATCAGCGTTCCGCGCTTCAGCGCTCGCTCGCGCGCAAGGCGCGTTTCGTCGGTTACGGTTGCATGTCCTTCGGTATCGTTCTCTGCGGCATCGGATGGACGCAGCAGGATATCCGCAGGCGTTTCCCTCGGTGCATCGGTTCTCAGCCAGCCAGGGAAGTGTTCCAGCGCGAGCATTTCCTGGATCGGCGCTGCGGTGTCCGCAGGCGGCTGCACATCCTGTGGCCGCGAATAGCGCTTCACCGGTCCGAAGCCCGTTTCGATGGTTTCGCATTGCAGGCCGAGGTCAGGATGGGTCAGGCCTTTCTGAATCAGGTCGTACCAGGACAGTTGCCGCACCGCCCGCATGTTACCCGGCAGCACACCGCCGACGATCAGGCGATCCGCCGCTCGTGTCATGGCGACATACAGCAGCCGCCGGTATTCATCCTCGGTATCGTCCTTCATGGCGGCGCGCGCGGCCGCGACCGCGGGAAGATCGTTCGCCTTCTTGCCGGCCCAGAGCACGACCGCAGGCGCGTTCGGTGCGGCGTTGCCCTGCGGCATGCGAATGAGGTTCATGCGCTGGGTGTCCGCGGGCGAGGTGGTGGTATCGACAAGGAACACCACGGGGGCTTCCAATCCTTTCGCGCCGTGAACTGTCATCACGCGGATTTCGTCGCGCGCGATTTCCATGTCGCGTTTGACCTCGGTGTCGGCGGCGCGCAGCCATGCCATGAAGCCCTGCAACGAGGCGGGCGCTTTGCGCTCATAGGTCAGCGCGAGTTCGAGGAATTCGTCGAGCGCGTCGTCTGCTTCTGGCCCCATTCGCGCGAGAATGCGCGCGCGGCCGCGATCGCCGCCCAGCAGCCACGCATAGAAGGTGAACGGTGTCTCATGAGCGAAGCGCCGCTCGCAATCTTCCAGCCGCCTCATTGCAGCCGAGAATTTCTCGCTGGTCTTGGCATGCTCGGTCAGAGCATCGCGCAATGTGCCTTTGCGATGAGGTGCGACGATCTGAAGGTCGTCATCATCGAGACCAAACAACGGGCTCTTCAGTGCGGTCGCCAGCGCGAGGTCGTCGCGCGGAAGCAGCAGGGCATCCGCCAGATTCATCAGGTCGATGACCGCGATATGCTCGGTGAGTTTCAGCCTGTCGGCGCCGGCGACCGGGAGGCCCGCATGCTTGAGCGCCTGAATGATGGCGTCAAAGGCTCTGCCACGCCGCCGCACCAGCACCAGCATGTCGCCATAACGCAGCGGCCGGCGTTTGCCGCGCGGACCGGTCATGGTCCGGGCTGCGATCAGCGATTTGATTTCGGCCTGAATGCGCCGCGCCAGCCGCACCTCGGGACTTGTCTCGGAGATGTGGTCGAATGCGGCGCTCCAGCCTTCGATGTCGTCGCGCGTGTCGGGATATTCGATGTCCCACAGGTCGACCAGCGCGGGTGCGGCATCGCTGAGAGCGTCGTGAATGGGATGTGCGTTCTCGATTGCGTGAATACTCTTGTAAATTGCCGGGTCGCGAAACACGAAATCGACGGACTGGAGGATCGTCCAGCCCGACCGGAACGAATGCTTGAACGAGACCGGCTCGAAGGCGAGCCCGGCGCCCTTGAACCGCTTCTCGATATCGCGCTTGCGGCTGTCGAATTCGCGCGGCGCTGCGCCCTGGAACGAGAAGATCGACTGCTTCTCGTCGCCGACCGCGAAGATCGTGCGCTTGATGCCGTCGCGCGCGCCTGCGCCGGACGTGAATTCGGATGTGAGACGCTCGATGATGTCCCACTGCCGGGGGCTGGTGTCCTGCGCCTCGTCGATCAGCACATGGTCGATGCCGCGGTCGAGTTTGAAATGCACCCAGCCGGACGAGACGTTGGTCAGCATCTCGTAGGTCTTGTCGATCAGGTCGTTGTAGTCGAGCAGGCCGCGCTCGCGCTTTTCCCGCCGGTAGTTTGCAGCGACTGCGCTGGCGATGACAAGAAGAGCATAGGCGCGGTCACGCTGCATGACCGCGCGGCGCTTTTCATCCAGAGCGACGATTCTTGTCTGCTCCGTATCCAGCCGTGCGGCGAAGACTGATTGCAGCTTGGCGAGCGCTTTGGTCATCAGCGTCTTGCGTGGGCCGATGACACCCTTTGTCTCGGTGAGAAAAACATCGAGATAGGCTTCGACCTGCGCGCGATCGGTCAGGCCGTCGGCGATCCGGAAGCGCTCGGCCTGGGAAATATCGGCAGGACTGCCGCCATCGAACGCCGCGGCTATCGCAGGCCAGTCGCGGCGCGGCAGATTCGGTCCATCGACGATCTCGCGCTCGATGTCCTCAATTCGCTCATTGGCGCTGACCCCGAGCACGGCCGTGATCTGGGCCATTGCCGCGTCAAGGCTGCCAGTGCTGTCGGACCACGCCATGAAGTGGTCGCGGCTGAGACAGGCCTCGCGCACCACGTCCTTGAACGTGACATCAGCGGCTGCCGACATCGCAATGTTGAGGGCGCGTCCAGTCTCGCTGCCCGGCGCGCGGGCGGCTTCAAGCAGCACCGCAAGATTGGCGCGCTCCATCATGTCGTTCTGGTCGCGGTCGTCGAGCACCGAAAAGCGCGCGGGCACATTGGCCTCGAACGGAAACTGCTGAAGCAGCCGGGTGCAGAGCGCGTGAATGGTCTGAACCTTCAGGCCGCCGGGGGTCTCCAAGGCGCTGGCAAACAGCTTTCGTGCGCGCAGGCGGGCGCGGGCATTGAGCGGCGCGCCCACGGTGCGGATTGCTTCATCAAGCTGACGGTCCGGCAGCGTCACCCAGCGGCCCAGCGTCTCGAACACGCGCTGCGCCATATTGGCAGCGGCCGCCTTGGTGAAAGTGATGCAGAGAATTTTCTCCGGCGGTACGCCGTTGAGCAGCAGCCGGATGACGCGGTTGACCAGCACGTGGGTCTTGCCCGATCCGGCATTGGCCGCGACGAAGGCTGACGCTTCCGGATTGGAGGCACGCGCCTGCGCATCGCGCACGGCGTCGGGAATGTCGGGGCGAGGCGAACTCATTCGATGTCCTCTTGGCCATCGCCGATGGCCGACCATTCCTTGATGCGCGCCAGGTCGTCGTAGTTGCCGTAGCGGTTTTCCCACATCGGCAGCACGACCGAGCGATAGGGCGTATCCTTGTTCTCGAACGTGCGGATCAAACCTTCGAGCTTTTGCAGCGCTTGATCGGCCGCGTCATCGGGCGGCTGCGGCGGATCGCTCTTGTTGACCTTCAATTCCAGAACAGTCGCCTTGCCAGGCGGATTGTTGCCGCTGAGCCGGACATAGACCAGTTCGCTGACCGAGGAGCCCGCAGGAATGGTTTCAAATCCGCCCTTGCGCAGGATTGCGCCTTCCAGCGTCAATTGGGGCGACAGGCCGAGGCGCACCTGCTTGGCGCTGGGCGGCTGGCCGGTCTTGTAGTCGAGGATGGCGTAGGTGTGATCGGTGCGATGCTCGATGCGGTCGGCGCGGGCCGAGAGAACGAACGTGCGTCCGTTGCCAAGCTGAAGGGGAATCTCGCCGCGGATTTCAGCATCGACGCGGGAGACATCCAGCCGCCGCCGCGCTTCCCAGCCGGAAAACCAGTCGGCAATGCGCAGAAATCGCGGCCACCACAGCGCGCGCGCTTCCGGTCGCTCCATCAGGGGCGCGAAGTGCTTGTGGCCGATCTTCCGCAGGGCGTCGGCAATGTCGTCCGGCAATTCGGTTGCGAACCGACCCGTGAATTCGCCAAGCGCTTCGTGGATCGCGGAGCCGCGATCAGCCGCAGTCAGCGGCATGTCCACCGGGTCGAGAGGCGTCAGTCTGAGAATCCGCTTTGCGTAGATGGTGTAGGGATCGCGCAGCCAGTCCTCGATTTCGGTGACCGACATCCTGAGCGGACGCAGCGCGACATCCGGCTTTGGCTCCGGCCGCGGCGCTGGCATGACATGCTGGGGCCGGTCCAGCTCATTGGCGTAGCGGACATAGGTTGCGCCCTTGTCCGTGGCGTCCTTCCACGAATTCGCTCCGGCCACAGCTTCGAGCCGGTGCAGGAAGCGCGACGCCACCGCAGGCGCGCCGCCGACCTTTGCGGCCCGAGACAGGATGACGTCGCGGGTCCCGAGCAATTGCGCGAAGTCATGCGCCGACAGTCCGATGCGCCGCTCCGGCAGATCGAGACCGAGTTGATGCCGCATTGGGCGGCTCAGCCATGGATCGATGTGCGGTGCTGGCGGCCAAACGCCTTCGACAAGTCCGCCGAGAATGACACGGTCACATTCGGTGAGGCGGGCTTCGAGCGGGCCATAGATGCGAAGACGCGATGCCGCCAGTTGCGGCCGCCGCACGATGCGGTCTCCGAAAGCGGTCTGGAACACGTCGGGATAATCGCTGAGGTCCAGCACGAGTCCGCTTGGCGAAGGCTGCTCGCTGTTCGTTGGCGCGCTCACCTGAAACAGATCGTCAAACGCTTTCGACAGCGCGCTGCCGTCGGGGCCGTCGAACGCAACTGGGTTGCCTGTGTCGTCGACAGACAGGCGTTTGATGACGTCGTAGTGGCGAACGGCGTAGTCCATGAGATCGTGCGGCTTGCCGCGCTGGATGTCTTCGAGCGGCGACAGCGCGGTGGACAATTGTTCAATCAGTCTTCCGACCGCATCGAGATCGGCTGAGGACAGTGTTCGCCTTGGATCTGAATGATGCAGTTCGGCGATGTTGTTACGGAAGGTTGCAAAATCCAGCTTCAGTCCGGCGCTTCCCGGAGCAGGCCGCGTCCCGCGCAGCAGTGCCAGCTCCAGGTCACCGATCGTCTTTGCAAAGGCACCCTGCGCATGACCGAGCCGGAACAGCGGATGTTTCAGCAGCGCCAGCAATGCCGGAGGCGCCAGTTCCTCCGCGGCGGTTTGCGCGGCAAGCCGTGCGAAAATGCCGGCCGGCGTGTCCATCAGGGAATCGCCGCCGGAGTCGTCGTATTCGAGTTTCCAGCGGTCGAGCGACGCCATCACACGGCGCGCCAGCGCGCGGTCCGGCGTCACAAACGCTGCGGTGAGATTTTCTTCGCGCGCCTCGCGCATTGCCACCGCGATCGCCAGCGCTTCCATCTCGGGATTGGCGGCTTCGATCAGCGTCACGCCTTCCATGCCGGATGAGATTTGCTGCGCAATAGCTTTGTCGCCGAGCCGTGCGTGCCATTGCTCGCTCGATGTCGCAGGACGCATCGCTTCGGATGCGAGCACCTCGCGGCCATGGGGAGCAGATGCTGCGAGCGGCTCGACGTCGCGCCGCTTGATGCCGAACCGGGCAAGCAGGCCGTGCAGCGCGACCTGGGGATGACTCCAGGCTGCGGGTGTCGCGATGAGATCGCCGGCAGCGACGGTGCCGCCGATCGAGTCCCACGCAGCGTCATCGAGATCGGTGTCGAGGCCGGGCAATACCACCGCACCTTGCGGGAGCTGTGCAATGGCGTGCAGGAATTTAGCCGTTGCCGGCATCGAGCCTGTCGAGCCCGCGGCGATCACCGGCCCCTTTTGCTTTGCCCTGAGGCGTTTTGCTTCCGCTGCGATCAGCATGTCGCGGCGTGCGGCAGGCTCGATCCGGTCGATGGTTTTCAGATAATCCGGCCAGGTTTCCTTTGCGATCTTGAGAAACTTCAGCGTGTGCTGCCAGTAGATATCGAGGTCATCCGGCACAATGCCGTCGAGCGCATCCCAGCCGACGCCGCGCGTCACCATGTCGTCCATCAGCCGTGCCAGATCGCCGGCCAGCGCGAGTGTCGAAGCAGGACTGCCGACGACGAGTGACGACGGCTGAACCTTGGCCCATGCTGCCACCAGCTTCGCCAGGGTCAGTCTGCGTTCGAGATCGTCCAGTTTCGGCGGAAGCAAGGATGCATCCGGGCCGCCAAGTTGCCCATCGTCGGAAAACTCCAGTTCATCCTCGTCGACGCTGCCGAGCGCGACGATGCGCGGCAGCACCACGGCATCGGTTTGCAGCACATCGAGAAATACTTCGCGCGCCATGCGGCCTGCGCGGCGGGTCGGCAGATACAGCGTGACGTCGGCCAGTCGCTCGGGATTCGTGCGCGCGTCAAATCCCTCGACGAGCCGGCCGTCGACAAGCGCTGCGATAACCGTGTGGAGAAACGGCGCAGAGGAGGGAACATTGAAAACGCGCATGAACTACCCGATTCGCGATCGGCGGCATCATGGCACGCGGAAGGGGAACGAGGGGAGTCTTGACCCGGCTTCAGGCGACGCTGGCGAGCAGTGCTTCTTCGGCCGCCTGTACCGCATCGGGGGTGCCGACATGCATCCACAGGCCGTCAAGCCGCAGTCCGAACAGCCGTTCCTGTTCGTTGGCGGCGTCAAATATCCTGGTCAGAGAGAATTCGCCGGCGGGCGCATTCCTGAAGATCGCGGGCGACATGATCGCAGCGCCGGCATAGACGAACGGCACCACCTGGTGCTCCTTGCGCTTGCGCAGCGCGCCGTCGGTCAGCATGGCGTAATCGCCGCAGCCAGAGTAGCCGATGCTGTGCGAGGTCGGCGCCATCAGCAGCAGGATGTCCATCCGCGCCGGATCGAACGCCTCGGCGAGACGGGCCAGGTTTGACTGCACGCCATCGATCCACATCGTGTCCGAGTTCAGATGGTAGAACGGCGCGTCGCCCAGCAAGGGCAGCGCCTTCACAACGCCGCCGCCGGTGCCGAGCACCACGTCGCGCTCGTCGGAGATGATGACGCGCGGAGCCGTGCGGCCTTTGACATGCTGAACGATCTGATCGGGGAGATAGTGGACGTTGACCACGGCGGTGGTCACGCTGACTTCCGCAAGCCGGTCGAGCACATGATCGAGCAGCGGTTTTCCGGCGACCGATACCAGCGGTTTCGGCATGTTGTCCGTCAGCGGCCGCATCCGAACGCCGAGACCGGCGGCGAGAACCATGGCAGAGACGGGTTTGGCAGGCATCGGCGCGTTTATCTCAACTGGTTCGCGGCGGTCCCTTTCAGGACCGGTTGCGAGGTCGGGTGGATGCCGAGCATAGCATCCGAATCGGCGCCGCGCGCTGGCTGCTCAGGCTGTAGTCGCACTTTGTGACATCGGTGCGACTCACGGGGTGGCGGCAGTTCCGGCCCCCGGGGCGCAATCAGACTTCCACAATCTGCGAGCCGGCCGAGCGGCGTGCAGGCTTTTTCTTGGCATCCGGCTTCAGGAAGCCCGCGCCAATCTGCTCACCATTGACCCAGGCCAGTTCGCAGCGGCGGTATGCCAGGCCGGTCGAGGACAGCAGCAAAAAGAATTCCTTGAGGTTCAGGCCTTCGACTGAGCCTTCGACGGTCAGCTTGGCACCGGTCTCGGAAATATCCTCGACCAGACAGTTGCGCCGCCATGTTCCGTCAATGCCCATCAGGTGAGCTGCAAAACCGCGCTCGAAAACCACGCGGTCGCCCACGCGTCGTTCCGTTGCCATTAATTGTTACTCCGCTCGCTGCTTTCGATGTCGTGCGTTGCATCGCCGGGGCTGAGCGTCGCACAGTCGTCGGAACCCAAATTACGAGAGGGCTGGCTAACAACCGGTAAAGGCAATGGCCTCAAGTGGCGGCTTTGCCTAGGTCGCTGGGGGCGGGACATGGGCCATGCACCATTCCCGATAGGTCTCAAGCGAGGGATGGGCGAGGGCCCGGTTGAGATACGTCCAGATTCGCGGCTGATGTCGCAGATACTGCGGCTTGCCGTCGCGGCGGTTCAGCCGCGCGAAGGTCCCCAGCAGCCGTGTATTCCGCTGCGCCGACATGATGGCATATTGCTGCACAAAGGCGGCTGGATCGAAGGTCGTGTCCGCGGCCCGCCGCTCACCGGCATAGCGGGTCAGCATCGCGATCTCGATTTTCTCCGGGATGTCGATCCGCGCGTCCTGCAACAGCGACACGAGATCGTAGGCCGCCGGACCCATCACCGTATCCTGAAAGTCGAGGATACCGACGCGGCCGATATCCTTGCGGTGTTCAAGCCAGATCAGATTGGGCGAATGAAAATCGCGCAACATCCATGTTCGCGGCGCGTCGGCGAGCTTCGCCAGCAGGTCACGCCAGATCAGCAGGAAATCGGCCTGCACGTTGCTCGACAGCGTCACGCCCTTGTCGGGCAGATACCATTCCAGCATCAGGCCGACTTCGATCATCATCGCATCGTCATCGAATGGCGGGATGACATAATCAAGGTGCGGCGCGAGAGGCAGCACCTCCGGCAACGGTTCCCGATGAAACGCCGCCAGCATATCGACGGCGGTCTGGTAGCGGTCGGCGATCGGTTTCGGCGGATCGCCTTCAATGAAGGTGACGCGGCCGAAATCCTCGGTGATGAGAAAGCCTTCATCCAGATCGGCATGATGAATCGCGGGCGCCGAATAGCCGCGCTCGCGCAGTCCATTGGCGATGGCGACGAACGGCTTGACGTCTTCGGCGAGATGGACCGCTTCGCTGTAGGATTTTCCGTCATACAGCGACGGACCATCGGGACGGCGCGGCGAATTCATCAGAATGGCCGACTGGTCGTTCTTGATCAGCCGTGCATAGGAGCGCGTTGAGGCATCGCCCGGCATACGCTGCCGCCTGGCGTCGAGACTGCCTGAGAGTTCCAGAAAACGCCGCAGCGCCGCCAGACGTTCGACCTTCGCAGCCTGTTTGCCGAATCCCGTGATCTCGGCCGCGCGCGCGCTGGTGCCGAGTGATGGCCGGTGGCTGAACGCGATGTCGATCCGGTCAGGCGGCAGCATGTCTGGTGCGCGCTCTGGCCATTCGATCAAGGCCACAGTGCCTTCCGGCAGGGGCGACAATCCGATCTCTTCCAGCTCGTCGGGATCGTTGACGCGATAGAGGTCGGCATGCAGCAGCGGAAACGACGGGAGGTCGTAGGTCTGCGCCAGCGTGAAGGTCGGACTCGGGACCTCAAGCTCGTCGTCCTGTGCGAGATAACGGATCAGCGCGCGGGCGGCCGCGGTCTTTCCGGCGCCGAGGTCGCCGGACAATGTGATGACGTCGCCTGCGCTCATCAGCAGCGCGAGGTCCGCCATCAAATGGCCGGTTGCGGCCTCATTCGCCAGCGCGACATGGAATGTCGAGAAATCGGTCATTCAGCAGCATTGCGATAGGTCTGATCGACGGGAAATTCGCAGGTCACTGTCGTGCCTTTGCCGACGACCGAGTCGACATGGACCTTGCCGCCATGCAGTTCGACGAACGAGCGAACCAGCGACAGGCCGAGGCCCGCGCCGCGATGGCGCGAGCCATTGGCATGGCTTTCGAACCAGTCGAACACCTTGTCCCGGACGTCTTCCGGAATGCCGGGACCGGAGTCGGAGACCGAGAAAACCACGCTTGAATCGCTACGGCGGGCGCGCAGGGTCACGGTGCTGTTCTGCGGCGAGAAACCGACGGCGTTGGCCAGCAGGTTATACAGCACCTGGACGATGCGGCGCTCGTCGGCAACGAAGTCGCCGATCGCAGGATCAATCTCGACATCAAGACGGATCTGTTCACGGGCGAGCCGGTCCTGAATGCCTGCGGTGGCATCCGAGACAGTCTTCTGCACATCCACCGGCCCGAGATTAAGCGTCATCGCGCCGGCGTCGATGGTGGCGAGATCGAGAATGTTGTTGATGATGGCGAGCAGGGCGTTGGTCGAGGTCGTGATGTAGCTGAGGTATTCGCTCTGTTTCAGCGTCATCGGTCCGGTCGACGGATCGCTGAGGAAGTGCGCGAAGCCGATGATGGTCGTGAGCGGTGAACGCAGTTCGTAAGAGACATGATGAACGAAATCGACCTTCATCTGGTCGGCGGCTTCCAGCGCTTCGTTGCGCTCCCGCAGGGCGCGCTCGACATTCACCGTATCGGTGACGTCTTGGAAGGTCAGCATGGTCGCGCCGTCGGGCAGCGGCATGGTGGTGCAGTCGATCACGCTGCCGTCCTTTCGCTCGAGCTTGAGCGGGACGGAAATGCGTTCGTCGATGCCGGTGATGGCTGCGCGCAGGATCTGCCACGTCGCGTTGTCGTCGAACAGCGGCCGGCACAGTTTTTCGATGGTTTCGATATGCGGCTGCTGTGCCAGGGCTTCGGGGGACAGCTTCCACATCCGCGCGAACGGCGGATTGAACAGCTGCGCGCGGCCGTTGCTGCCGAACACCGCGACGGCCTCCGACAGGTTGTCCAGCGTTTCACGCTGGACGCGGATCAGGCCGTCGTTCTGCCGCGCCAGCTTGAGGCTTTCGGTGACGTCGTCGAACAGATAGGTGACGCCGCCCTCCGGATTCGGCGTGGTGACGACGCTGAGGGCGCGTCCGTCCGGCAGATACCAGGTGTCTTTCGCCGGCTCGATGGCGCGGTAGGCTTCGAACAGCTTGTTTTTCCAGGCGCGGAAGTCCGGTTGCTCGGGAATCTTGCGCGCGACGCGCAGCCGGTCGATGACGCTTGAATCATCGGGATTGTCGTCGAGGAACGCGCGATCGAAGTCCCAGAGCCGGCGATAGGAATCGTTATAGAACGTCAATCGCCGTGAGCCGTCGAACACCGCTACGCCGGACGAGAGCTGATCGAGCATGCGCCGGTGGGCTTCCGCCATCCGCTCCAGGGAAGCGCGCAGGCTCGCGGCTTCTGTCGCATCGACTGCGATTCCGGCGCTGCCGCCGCTTACATTCAGTGCGTGAATATCGAGGATGCGGCGCTGGCCGCCGGTCACCACCGGAACGCGCGCCTCGAAGACATTTCTCTCCGCCAGCGCGCGTGCCATGGTGGCGCGGTCGTCATGATCGAGCAGTTCGAGATTACGCTCGATGGCGTCGGTGACCGAACTCGCATCGGTCGCCTGCGCATAGGCGGCGTTGGCGAAATGGAGGGTGCCGTTGCTGCGGCGGGCCCAGACCGGCAGGGGAACCGACGCAGCGAATGCGCGAAGCGCGCCGGTCTCTTCCAGCAATTGATTGTGCCGGATGTTGATCTCGGCGAGTTCCATCCGCACGCCGGACAGTTCACGAATACGGACGATAGCCTGCCCGCCGATCGCCCGTCCCATCGTTTCGATGGTGCGCCCTGTTGCGGTCGTGAGGTTGAGCTGAAAGCCCTCACCTGCCTCACGCAACTTGTCGACGGCGTGATCCATCGCGAGCGCCTGCTCGGGGAGCAGCCAGCTTCCGAATGCAAGAATTCGCTGCGGATTGAAATGGTCCGTGCCGTGCGGCATCAGCAGCGCCACGTCGCCGCTGATGTCAGGACGATCCCCGCCCGCAGCCCAGGAGATTAGAACCTGTGGCTCGGCGAACAGCAGCGCGCGGAACCGATCGGCTTCGAGCTGGAGTGCCTGGTTGTCCGACAGCAGACGGGATTCGATCCGCGCGGCCCGAAGGCGAGTGCGCATCAAGAGAATCGCCGAGACCACCGAGAATCCGAGGACTGCTGCCGCGACGCTGAGCGCCGCAATTTCCTGCCGGTCGAGGTTCGCAAACAGCGACAGTGCGTTGTCGATGAACCCGTCGCGCGCAAACGCGGGCGCAGCCCCGAACAGGGCCGTCGCGCCAAGACACGCGCCAAGGCCAATTGCACCTCCGCGCACAATCGAAGTGCACGACAGCAAGGTCCGCCGCATCCCCTCGATCACGCCTGACATGATCTATCCCAACCGCCCGCACACGAATCGAACGACAATATCCTCAACAGGAGTCGCCGGGTAAGAGTCCAGACCGTGAACGTGAATCGCGCTGCAAAATAATGGCTAGTTCAGCGATTGTGCGGTGCGATTCGCCTCTAACGAGGGATCGATTTACCGTCCGGTGGAACCAAATCCGCCGCTGCCCCGATCGGTAGAGGTCAGCGCTGCGACGACCACCAGATTTGCCTGTGTCACCGCGGCGATGACAAGCTGTGCGATGCGTTCACCGCGGCGGATCGTGAATGGCTCGTCGCCATGATTGATCAAAAGCACCGAAACTTCGCCGCGATAGTCGGCATCGACGGTTCCCGGCGAATTGAGGACGGTCACGCCATGCTTGAAGGCGAGGCCGGAGCGGGGCCGCACCTGCGCCTCATGGCCCGGCGGAACCGCGATCATGAGTCCCGTCGGCACCAGAGCGCGCTGTCCCGGCTGCATCGTCAGCGGCGTGTCTTCAGGAACCGCCGCGAGCAGGTCGAGGCCGGCGGCATGCGCGCTCTGATAGGCCGGCAATGCGAGGCCCTCGGCATGAGGCAGGCGTTGAATCTCGACAGTGATGGCAGATGTCATGTGGATGATTGTCCAAGAGTGTCGGCGATTTTTGCCACGAGGGCGTCGGCGACTTCCTCTTTCGTCATCACCGGCCAGGAATCAACAGCAACATTCGCTTTGTCCAAGGTTAGAACGTGGACGGTGTTGCGATCGCCGCCCATGACCCCGGACGCAGGCGACACATCATTGGCGACGATCCAGTCACAACCCTTGCGCTTCAGCTTCGAGGTCGCGTTCTCGATCAGATTTTGTGTCTCGGCCGCGAAGCCGATCACCAATTGAGGCCGGTTTTGCTTGAGCTTCGAGATGGTCGCCAGGATGTCGGGATTTTCGACCAGTTGCAGCGGCGGCATGCCCGCCGAAGTCTTCTTGATTTTCTGCTCGCCTGCGTTGGCGACACGCCAGTCGGCCACGGCGGCGGCGAAAATCGCGATATCCGCCGGCAGCGCACGCTCCACTTCCGCCAGCATATCGCGCGCGGATTCCACGCGAATGACGCGGACGCCGGCAGGATCGTCGAGATCGACCGGACCTGACACGAGCGTGACCTTCGCGCCGGCTTCCGCGGCGGACGCAGCAATGGCAAAGCCCTGCTTGCCGGAGGACCGGTTGGCGATATAGCGAACCGGATCGATCGGCTCATGGGTCGGGCCCGCGGTGATGAGAATCTTCTTTCCGGCCAGCGGGCCGGTGGCTGGCGGGCGGAGAATGGCATCGGCCGCGGCGGCAATTTCCAGAGGCTCGGACATGCGCCCGACGCCGGCCTCGTTGGCCTCCGCCATTTCGCCGGAATTCGGGCCGATGAAGGCGACGCCGTCGCGCGCGAGCTGCGCGACATTGCGTTTGGTCGCGGCGTTGGCCCACATCAGCGGGTTCATCGCGGGTGCGACTAAAACCTGCCGGTTGGTCGCCAGCAGGATCGCAGTGGCGAGATCGTCGGCGTGGCCTTGCGCCATCTTGGCCATCAGGTCGGCGGTGGCGGGCGCAACAATGATCAGATCGGTATCGCGGGCGAGGCGAATATGCCCGGCGTCGAACTCGCTCTGGGCGTCGAACAGGTCTGTGTAGCAGCGCTCATCCGCCAGCGCCCCGGCGGTGAGCGGGGTCACGAACTGCTGCGCGGCACGTGTCATTACGCAGCGGACGTGGATTCCGCGCTCTTTCAGGCGGCGGATCAGGTCGAGCGCCTTGTAGGCGGCGATGCCGCCTCCGATGATGAGGGTGACCCGGGGACGGCCTTTGACCTCCGGTGCCCGGCTGCGATGGGTCTGGGGGGCGCTGCTGCGCGCAGGACTTACGGATGCTGCGATCGGGCTTTCCGCTGCCTCCCGCAGGATCATCCGCACCTCGTCCTCGACCGAGCGGCCGGCCCTGGCCGCGCGCAGCCGGAGGCGGGCTTTGAGGTCGTCATCGAGCTTGCGGACGGTCAAACTGGCCATAGCGCGGTCCCCTCAGGCTAAGGCGACCGTAGCAAATGATAGCATTGCAATCAAATCATGACTGCAATGCCATCATTATTGGCGAATGCTCCAGAGAATGCCGAGGAAAGTCAGGGCGATGACCCAGAGGGCAATCGTCTGCCAGCGGGTGCGTCTGGCTTCGGCCTTACCGATGGCTTCGACCGTTGCGGGAGCCAGCACGAGCCCGTCGCGGGTCACGGCATCGAACTGGTTGAGGACGGCGACCGACCGCGCGGCAATCGCCGGCAGTCCGGCCAGCACCTTGCCGAGGTCGCCGGCGCCGTTCACCGCGCCCTCGATCTTGCCGAGAGGTCCGAGATTGCGTGCGATCCATTCGCGGACCACCGGGTCGGCGGTGGTCCAGATGTCGAGCTTGGGATCGAATCCGCGCGCCACGCCCTCGACCACGACCATGGTTTTCTGAAGCATGATCAGTTCGGGGCGGGTGCGCATGTCGAACAGGCCGGTGACCTCGAGCAGCAGCGACAGCAGCTTCGCCATCGAGATTTCGTCGGCGGCGCGATTGTGGATCGGCTCGCCGATGGCGCGGATGGCCTGCGCGAAATTCTCCACGGAGTGATGCGCCGGCACATAACCCGCCTCGAAGTGAACCTCGGCGACGCGCCGATAGTCGCGCGTGATGAAGCCCAAAAGAATTTCTGCGAGAAAGCGCCGCTCCTTCAGGCCAAGCCGCCCCATGATACCGAAATCGACCGCAACCAGCCGTCCGGTGTCGTCGACGAACAGATTGCCGGGATGCATGTCGGCGTGGAAGAAGCCATCGCGCAGCGCATGCCGCAGGAAATTCTGGATGACCTTGCGGCCGAGATCCGGCAGATCGATCTGCGCGGCCTCGAGCCTGGCGCGATCGTTCAGCGCGATGCCGTCGATCCATTCCATCGTCAGCACATGATGGCTGGTGCGATCCCAGTCCACCGACGGCACGCGGAAGTCATGATCGTCGCGGGTGTTTTCCGCCATCTCGGAGAGCGCGGCTGCTTCCAGCCGCAGGTCCATTTCCATTGCAACCGACCGCGACAACGTATCGATGATCTCGATCGGGCGCAGTCGCCGGGCCTCGACGGAAATCGCCTCGATCTTGCGCGCTGCGAACATGAAGTCGCTGAGGTCGTGACGAAACCGGCCGCCGACGTTGGGCCGCAGCACCTTCACCGCGACCGTCTTGCGGACGCCGTCCTTCTCCACCTCGGCGCGATGCACCTGTGCGATGGACGCGGCGGCGACCGATTCGCCGAAGCTCGCAAACACTTGCGCCAGAGGCTTCCCGAAGGCATCGGCAACCACCGCTTCTGCCTGCGCCTGCGGAAACGGCGGCAGACGATCCTGCAGGTTCTCAAGATCGCGCGCCATGGTCACGCCGACCACGTCGGGACGGGTGGCGAGAAACTGGCCGAGCTTGACGTAAGTCGGGCCGAGCCGCGTCAGGGCGCGGGACAGCCGGCCGCTGGTGGCAGCGCCGCGCCGCTCGATCAGCCGCGCCATGCGGACCGCGAACTGCGCCTGCGGCGGCATCGTAGACGGATCGGCGAAGCCGAACACGCCTTCGCGCGCGAACACGTAGCCCGCCCGCACCAGCCTCAGGGTATGAGTGATGGCAGAAATCACAAACGCCAGCCTGAATGGAGGGCGACAATACCGCCGGACATGATGTCGTATTTGACGCGGGAGAAACCTGCGGCGCGGATCATGTCGGCGAAGGCGTTAGGTTTCGGAAACTGGCGGATCGATTCGACCAGATAGCGATAGGACTCGGCGTCCCCGGTGACCGCACGGCCGAGTTGCGGGATCACGTTGAACGAAAACAGATCGTAGATCCGGTCGAGGCCCGGCACATCGACGGATGAAAACTCAAGACACAGAAACCGCGAGCCGGGTTTCAGCACGCGATAGGCTTCGCTCAGCGCCAGGGGAATGCGCGGCACGTTACGGATGCCGAACGCGATGGTGTAGGCGTCGAAACTCTTGTCCGGGAAGGCGAGGGCTTCCGCATTGCCTTCGACAAACGAGACCTGATGATCGAGATGCTGGGCCGCCGCGCGTTCGCGGCCCACCGCAAGCATCTCGCCGTTGATGTCGCAGACGGTAGCCTGAAATCCATGACCCGCAGCTTTGGCTGCGCGGAAGGAAATATCACCGGTGCCGCCGGCGACATCGAGCAGCGCGAACGGCGCATCGGAGCGCGGGGGGTTGAGTGCGGTAATCATCGCCTCTTTCCAGAGCCGGTGCATGCCGCCGGACATCAGGTCGTTCATCAGGTCGTAGCGCTTGGCCACGCTGTGAAACACCTCGTTCACCAGCGTCTGCTTCTCGCCAAGCTCCACATCGCGGAAGCCGAAATGCGTCGTTCCGTCAGGCCGTTCCATACTCTTCCAATCCAGGCGGCTTTTTGCGGCGGGACCATAGCGTGTCGCGTCGCAGCGCGCTACATACCATGCGCATGCACGCGCGGACCGAAAGCCGCGGACTCAGGGTTAACACACAGGCCGCCCAGGAAGTGCCGATGCCGATCGAATTCAGCCGAGTTATTCCTATCCTGCGGATGTTCGATATCGCCAAGGCGCGCGAATTCTATTTCGACTATCTCGGCTTCAAGACCGATTTCGAGCACCGTTTCGAGCCGACGTTGCCGTTATTCATGGGGATCTCGCGCGGGGGGATCCAGCTTTATCTGAGTGAGCATCATGGCGATGGTTCGCCCGGCGTGCACATCACCATCGATACCGTGGGCGTTGCCGAATATCACGCCGAACTGGCCGCCAAAGGCTACAACTACATGCGCCCGGGCCTCGAGAAGCAGCCGTGGGGCGCCACCACCATGACCGTATACGATCCGTTCTCCAATCACATCACCTTCAGGGAAGCCGATAAGGCCTCGGCGTGAGCATGTCCGATGCCTGAATTACCCGAGGTCGAAACCGTTCGCCGCGGCTTGCAGCCGGTGATGGAGGGGCAGCGGATCGCGCGTGTCGAGACGCGCCGCGATGGCCTGCGCTTTCCATTCCAGAAGGATTTCGCCGCGCGCCTCGAAGGCAAGGTGGTCAGCGGCCTCGGCCGGCGTGCGAAATACCTGATGGCCGACATGGACAGCGGCGACGTGCTGCTGATGCATCTCGGCATGTCGGGGTCGTTTCGTGTGATGCTTCCGGAAGGCGAGAGCACGCCGGGCGATTTTCATTATCCGCGCAGCGAGAACCGTACTCACGATCATGTGGTGTTTCACATGGCGTCGGGTGCCGTGATCTCGTTCAACGATCCGCGCCGTTTCGGCTACATGAAAATCGTGCCCCGCACCGACATGGAAGCCGAGCCGCTGCTGCGCGGTCTCGGTCCCGAGCCGCTCGGCAACGAATTCGACGCCGCGATGCTGGCACACTCCTGCGCAGGCAAGAAAACGTCGCTGAAAGCAGCGCTGCTGGATCAGCGTGTGGTCGCCGGACTCGGCAACATCTATGTCTGCGAAGCGCTGTTTCGTTCGCACCTGTCGCCGAAGCGGCAGGCTTCTACCTTGGCGGATCGCAGGGGCGGCCCCACCGATCATGCCAGGCGTCTTGTGAATTCAATCCACACTGTGCTCAACGCGGCGATCAAGGCGGGCGGGTCGTCGCTCCGCGATCATCGCCAGACCGACGGCGAACTCGGCTATTTCCAGCATTCGTTTCTGGTCTACGACCGCGAGGGCGAGCCCTGCAAGACGCCCAGGTGCAAGGGCACGGTGAAGCGTTTCACGCAGAACGGACGCTCGACGTTCTGGTGTCCAACCTGTCAGAAGTGATGCCGCCGCGACCCTGAATTGAGTTCGGAATCGCCGCGCGGACGAAATGTCAAAACGGTGACGAACTTCGGCGCATAAGGCGAGACTGTGACGAAGCCGCGCATGGCCCGGTTTGAGCCGAGAAACCCAGTGATGCATAGCAATCGCAGGGTCGGTAACCGGATTACTTCCGCACACACACCAGCCGCAGCACCGAGGCCTTGGCATCGGATGCGCCTGATGCAATGGCGACGCCTTTCGCCTTCAGAAACTCGCGCACGGCCTCCGCCGAAACAAGCAGCGCCTGCGACGGCAGAGGCGTGCCCGTTGGTCCCGCCACGACCGCGGGCTTGAGCCGCGTCAGGCCCGCGAATTTGCCGTCGCTGTCGATGGCTGCGGCGCCGGAGAAGCCGACGGCGGGCTCGGGCGACAGCGTGATGTCGGTGCCGACGGGCGCGGCAACGGCGGCGACGCTGGTCACGGCATTGTGCCCGCCCTGGTTCTGCGGATCGGAAATGCCGGTGATGCTGACATTGGATTTCGTCGTGCCATTCCCGGCCATCGCCAGCGGCTTCAGTCCGCTCGCGCCGTAGATCCGCAGCAACGCCAGTTCGCGCGTCTCGTCGTCGGCGATGCGTGTCGCGTTGCCATAACCCGGCACGGCAATCGTCATGCAGCCGTCGGTCGCCTGGCGGTCCGCGACGATCGCGCCGTCGGCGCTGGCGATGATGCCGGTGGAATATTCGACCTTTTTGCGTGGCGGCGGACTGATCTGCGCGATGGCGTTGCCGGGGAACGGATTGTACGCGCTCGACATCGCCACCGTGACCGGGATCATCGTGCCTTCGGTAGCCTGATCGTAGAGGATGGTGAGAACGCGGACTTCATCGCCCCGCGTCTGGCCGCGGATGTAGAATTTCTTCAGGCCTTGTGTGCCCGAGAGCACGAAGAAATCCGGTTTCACCACGCTGTAGTCGGCCTTGCGTGCGTTCAGCTTTTTCTCGCTGGCGGCGACAGTCGCGGTGGTCGCGCCGGCTTCCCTGCGGCGTGCGTATTCGATCTGGATGGTGCCGGTGGCGGATGACCATTTGGTGCCGTTGACGTCGCTGACCATGAGCGGCACCAGCTTTGACGGCAGACCGATGCGCGCGCCGCTGGTCGCGTCGCTGACGATCTTCCAGCCGACATTGTCCTGCAATTTCCTTGCGGCCGCTGTGAGTGCGCTGCGCTCCTGCGCGTTCAGCACGCCGGTTTCCTTGGCGCCATGGTCCTTCTGGAAGGCCTTGATGGCGGCCACCATCCGGTCGCTCGCTTCGCCATTGATGGCGCCGTTGTAGAGGCTGACCCAGGCCAGATCCGACTGGATGGCAAGACGCTCGGCCTGCTCCATCGCCTTGGCAGTATCGACCGGGGTCTGTACCGCCGGGCGGACCGGCACGGTCGTCACCGGCTTGGGCTTGATCTGCGCCGGCGCCTGTTTGGCAGCGGGTTGCGGCTTGGCCGGCGTCTGTGCGGCGGCGGAGCCGGGCAGGGCCGCCAGTATCGCGGAAATGACGAGCGGCAATTTCATGATTGGTCTCGTAGCTGGTAATAAGCCCACTTGAGCATAGAGCATGATCCCGAAAAGTGGACACCGGTTTTCGGACAAGATCATGCTCCAGTATAATGATCTTTGTCCGCGACAGCGCCGCCGCGGTTCGATCTGTTCGGCAAAAATATCTGGAAGCAGCGGCTGACGTGGATACCGGGATGCTGACATCTGAAGAACTGGAGCGCTACGCGCGCCATATCGTGTTGCGCGAGGTCGGCGGCCCCGGCCAGGCCGCGCTGAAAGCGGCCAGGGTGCTGGTGATCGGCGCTGGCGGTCTCGGGGCTCCGGCGCTGATGTATCTTGCCGCGGCAGGGATCGGCACTCTTGGGGTGGTCGATGACGACGCGGTGTCGCTGTCCAATCTGCAGCGCCAGATCATTCATGCCACGCCGGATGTGGGACGTCCGAAGGTGGAGAGTGCGGCGGACAGGATTCGCGCGCTCAATCCGCATGTCACGCTGCGCACTCATGCGGTGCGGCTGAACGCGGCCAATGCGCTGGACCTGATCGGAAACTACGATGTGGTGGTCGATGGCTCCGACAATTTCGCCACGCGCTATCTGGTGTCGGACGCATGTTTCCTCGCGAAGAAAACGCTGATCGCCGGGGCGCTGGGCGTGTTCGATGCCTCACTGACGACGATCCGTGCCCACGGGGCGGACGCGAATGGCAACATGAATCCCACCTATCGCTGCCTGTTTCCGGAGGCGCCGCCGCCGGGAACCACCCCGACCTGCGAGGAAGCCGGTGTGCTGGGCGCACTCGCCGGCGTGCTCGGTTCGATGATGGCGCTTGAAGCGATCCGCGAAATCGTCGGTTTCGGTGAAAGCCTTGTCGGGCGGCTGGTGATGATCGATGCCCGCGCGATGCGGTTCGAGACGTTGCGCTACGCGCGCGATCCGTCAAATCCGCTGAACGGCGACAAGCCGACCATCGTCGACCTGTCAGCGCATAAATAGTCCCAGCATGTTATTCCGGGGCGCGAGCTTGCGAGCGAACCCGGAATCCAGAAGTTGTTTCCGATGAACTGTTCGAGATTCCGGATCAGCCCGCCATGCGGGCCGTCCGGAATGACATGTATGTAGCCATGCTTACGCCACACCCGGCAGCACGCGGTCCGGCGGCTTGTGGCCGTCGAGGAAGGTGCGGATGTTGATCATCACCTTTTCGCCCATCTCGACGCGGCCCTCGATGGTGGCCGATCCCATATGCGGCAGCAGCACGACCTTGCCTGCCTTGGCCAGCCGCACCAGTTTCGGATTCACCGCCGGCTCGTTCTCGAACACGTCGAGCGCGGCACCCGCGATCTCGCCGTCCTCGATCAGTTTGGTCAGCGTCGCTTCGTCGATCACTTCGCCGCGCGCGGTGTTGATGACGTAGGCGTCCTTGCGGATCAGCTTGAGCCGCCGCGCCGACAGGAGGTGGAACGTTGCCGGGGTGTGCGGGCAGTTCACCGAAATGAAGTCCATGCGCGCCAGCATCTGGTCGAGGCTGTCCCAATAGGTTGCGCCCAACTCTTCTTCGATCTGGGGCGCGACGGGACGGCGGTTGTGGTAGTGGATCTGCAGTCCGAAGGCATGGGCGCGGCGCGCCAGCGCCTGACCGATACGGCCCATACCAATGATGCCGAGGCGTTTGCCGCCGATCCGATGCCCGAGCATCCAGGTCGGCGACCAGCCCGGCCAGTCCTTGCCTTCGGTCAGGATTGATGCGCCCTCGATGAGGCGGCGCGGCACGGCGAGAAGCAGCGCCATGGTCATGTCGGCGGTGTCTTCGGTCAGAACCTTCGGCGTGTTGGTGACCATGATGCCGCGCGCAATCGCCGCAGCCACGTCGATGTTGTCGACGCCGTTGCCGAAGTTCGCAATCAGCTTGAGGCGGATGTCCGGCTGGCTCAGAAGCTCCGCGGTGATCTCGTCGGACACCGTCGGGACCAAGATATCGGCGGTGCGGATCGCTTCGGCGAGCTGGTCCGGTGTCATCGGGGTATCGTCGAGATTGAGCCGGGTGTCGAAAAGCTCGCGCATGCGCGTTTCGGTGCTGTCAGGCAGCTTTCGCGTGACCACCACCAGAGGCTTTTTCTTACCCGCAACCATTCTTCCAGAGGCCCTTCGATATTGAGCGGAGTCACCGTTTCCGGACAGTTTGGTCCGGCCGTTCAGTTCACATTAACCGGCCTGTTCGAAGGTAGAAATCCGTTGTCGGTCCGGTGAGCTTTTCGCAGCTTTTCAGACGCTTGGCCGTGGTCCCTCTCTAGCAGAAGGCCGCGCCAAGACAAGAACCCCAAGGGGCGTGGTTGGTCTCCAAAGCCCTCTCGAGGTTCCTGAGAGCGCGGTCAGCGGCGATCAGGAAATGCCGCGGGCATCACGGACGGCGGGAAGCGGCGCTGGGGGCCGCACGAAGGAACGTTGTTATGGGTTTTGTTCGGAATTTTGCGTCACTTGCGGGAATTTGTGCGCTCTGGGCCGCGTCATGTGCGCCCGGCTTTGCTGCCAAGGACAAGGATGCCGTGGCGACGGCGAGCGGCCTGCCGGTGCCGCGCTATGTCAGCCTGAAGTCGGATCACGTCAATGTCCGCGCCGGGCCGACCAAGGATCAGGATGTGACCTGGATCTACACCCGCTCCGGTCTGCCGGTGGAAATCACCGCCGAGTTCGAGAACTGGCGGCGTGTGCGCGATTCGGAAGGCGCGGAAGGCTGGGTCTATCATTCGCTGCTGTCGGGCAAGCGCACCGCGGTCGTCACCATGAAGAAGAAGGACGATCTCGCGCCGATCTATGACAGCGCCGATGCAAACAGCGCGGTCGCGGCCAGGCTGCAGGCCGGCGTGGTCGTGACCGTCAAGCGGTGCAACAACGGCTGGTGCCGCGTCACCGGCAGCGGTTACGACGGCTGGATCGAGCAGCAGCGGCTGTGGGGCGTCTATGCCGACGAGAAGGTCAACTGACCTTCAAAAGCAAATCGCCGGGCAGGGCCCGGCGATTGCATTTTCAAGACAATAACGATCGTCTCAGCGCTTCTTGCGCAGTCGAACGACCATGTCGATGCGGCTGATCTCATAGCCTTCCGGCACGTCGGGCATCTTCTGCAACACGAGATTCGGGTCGGGAATATCGACCAGCTCGTGGTTGCCTTCCATGTAGAAGTGATGATGCGCGCTGGTGTTGGTGTCGAAATAGGTCTTGGTGCCGTCGACGCTGACCTGACGCAGCAGGCCGGCCTCGGTGAGCTGGTTGAGCGTGTTGTAAACGGTGGCGAGCGACACCGGCACCTTGGCGTGGGTCGCTTCCTCGTAGAGCATTTCGGCGGTCAGGTGGCGTCCGCCCTTGCCGAACAGCAGCCAGCCCAGCGCCATGCGCTGACGGGTCGGACGCAGGCCGACCGATTGCAACATTTCGTTGACGTCATGCCACGGACATCCCGTGAGTGCCGGCGCATGCCCATGATGCCCGTGCGGCTCGCCGTGCTTGTTCTCGGTGGTTACGTCATCCATCAGGTCACTCGTACACATCGGGGCAGCCAGTAACCGCCCGCTGAGAAGGCTTGTTGCGAGGACTATAGGAAAGGATGCAGTTACATGCAAGTTTTTCGCAACTGGCGGTCGGCAATTCCGGGTAAAAATGGCCTCGAATCGGGCGGTTACGCCCACTTTGACCCCCGGTGTGCCTATGTTAGAGGTCCGGCAAGCCTGCCGCAGGACCGGCATGCCAAAACAAGGGATCCAGATGAAAGACCGCCAGAACAGCTATTCCTACGAAGAACTCCTGGCCTGTGGCCGGGGCGAGCTGTTCGGAGCGGGCAATGCCCAGCTTCCCTTACCACCGATGCTGATGTTCGACCGGATTACCGAGATCACTGAAGACGGCGGCGAGTATGGCAAGGGTCTGATCCGCGCCGAACTCGATGTGAAGCCGGACCTGTGGTTTTTCGGCTGCCATTTCAAAGGTGACCCGGTGATGCCCGGATGCCTTGGACTCGATGCGCTGTGGCAAATGGTTGGTTTTTTTCTCGGTTGGTCCGGCGGGCTGGGCCGCGGCCGTGCGCTGGGATTGAGCGAACTCAAGTTCGCCGGTCAGGTTCTGCCGCACGTCACCAAGGTCGTGTACACTATCGACGTCAAGCGCGTGATGCGCTCAAAGCTCTGGCTCGGCATTGCCGATGGCACCCTTTCGGCCGATGGCGAACTTTTCTATCGCGCGAAGGATTTGAAAGTGGGCTTGCTCCCGCGAGATGCCGCATTGCAGCCGGGAACGTGATGCAGGATTGATAAACTCCCGAAGATGGGTTTCTAAGTTGCCGGCCCCGTGGGCGGGCGCGGGCAGTCGAAGGCGCAGAGGTCAAAGCGCAGCAACTAAAGGCGAGGTATCATGAGGCGGGTTGTGGTCACGGGGATGGGCATTGTCTCTTCCATCGGAAACAACACTCAGGAAGTGCTTGCGAGTCTGTATGAAGCCAAGCCGGGCATCACTCATTCGGAAGATTATGCCAAGCTTGGTTTCCGGTCGCAGGTTTTCGGCAGGCCGTCTCTGAATCCTGCGGATGTGGTCGATCGTCGTGCAATGCGTTTTCTCGGCGAGGGCGCTGCGTGGAATCACGTTGCGATGGAGCAGGCGATCCGCGATGCGGGCCTCGAAGAGTCCGATATCGTCAATCCGCGCACCGGCATCATCATGGGTTCGGGCGGCCCGTCCGCGCGCGCCATCGTCGACGCCGCCGACATCACCCGCACCAAGGGACCGAAACGCGTCGGCCCGTTCGCCGTCCCCAAGGCCATGTCGTCGACAGCGTCCGCGACACTGGCGACCTGGTTCAAGATCAAGGGCGTCAACTATTCGATCTCGTCGGCCTGCGCCACGTCCAACCATTGCATCGGCAATGCCTACGAGACCATTCAGGTCGGCAAGCAGGACATCATCTTCGCGGGCGGCTGCGAGGATCTCGACTGGACCATGTCCGTGCTGTTCGACGCGATGGGTGCGATGTCGTCGAAATACAACGATGCGCCGGCGACCGCGTCGCGCGCCTACGACATCAGCCGCGATGGCTTCGTCATCGCCGGCGGTGCGGGCGTTGTCGTTCTCGAGGAGCTTGAACACGCCAAGGCGCGCGGGGCGCGTATTTACGGCGAGGTCGTCGGCTACGGTGCGACGTCCGACGGTTACGACATGGTTGCGCCATCAGGCGAGGGCGCCGAACGCTGCATGAAAATGGCGATGTCGACCGTGAACGTCCCGATCGACTACATCAACCCGCACGCGACATCGACGCCTGCGGGCGATCCGCCCGAGATGAATGCCATCCGCAATGTGTTCGGCGCGGGCGACAAGTGCCCCCCGATCGCGGCGACCAAATCGCTGACCGGTCATTCGCTCGGCGCAACCGGCGTGCAGGAAGCGATCTACTCGCTGCTGATGATGAACAATGGCTTCATCTGCGAAAGCGCGAATATCACCGAACTCGATCCTGTGTTTGCCGACATGCCGATCGTGCGCAAGCGCATCGACGGCGCCAAGATCGGCGCAGTGCTGTCGAATTCATTTGGTTTTGGCGGCACCAATGCAACATTGGTGTTCAAGCGTCTGGATGCGTGATTTCGTTTCTGCCTTTCTGCGCTTGAAGGAAAGGCCGGCAGAACAATTGCAACGATTTGGAATGGGGTGGGCATGATTATCGAACCGCGCGTGCGAGGCTTCATCTGCACGACGGCACATCCCGAAGGTTGCGCCAAAAACGTTCACGAGCAAATCGAATACGTTCTCAAGCAGGGCACGCTTGCTCAAAGTCCCAAGCGTGTCGCCGTGCTGGGCTGCTCGACGGGATACGGTCTTGCGAGCCGCATTGTCGCGACCTTCGCCGGAGGCGCGGACACCATCGGCGTGTCGCTGGAGCGCGAGCCTACGGCGACCAGGACGGGCAGCGCGGGGTGGTACAACAATCGCGCGTTTGAGATCGAAGCCAGGAAAATCGGCCGGGCTCCTGTCACGCTGGAAGGCGATGCCTTCTCCAACGAATTGAAGGATGCCTTCATCGAGCGTGTGCGCGAAAAATTCGGACAGCTCGACCTTCTGGTCTACAGCATGGCCGCCCCGGTGCGGACGGACCCCGACACGGGTGTCACGTATCGTTCGGCGATCAAGCCGCTCGGCGCCCCTGTCGAGATCAAGACCCTCAACACGGAAAGCGGCGAGGTCTACGAGACCGTCATTGCGCCCGCGACGGAGGATGAAGCGACGGCGACGGTCGCGGTGATGGGCGGCGATGACTGGAAGCGCTGGATCGACCGGCTCGCGGATGCAGGCGTTCTGGCGCCAGGCTTCCGCACGCTCAATTACACCTATATCGGCAGCGAACTGACCTGGCCGATTTACTGGAAGGGCACGCTCGGCCGCGCCAAGGTCGATCTCGACCGCAAGGCGGACGAGATCCGCAGCCGGCTCGGCCGCGACTCGGCGCGCGTTGTCGCGCTGAAGGCCGTGGTCACGCAGGCGAGCTCGGCGATTCCCGTGGTGCCTCTTTATGGCACGGTGCTGTTCAAGGTCATGAAGCAGCTTGGGCTTCATGAAGGATGTATCGAACAGATCGATCGTCTGTTCCGGACCCGCCTCGGTCCCGATGCCGACGTGGACGATGCGCTGCGTCTTCGGCTCGACGATTGGGAACTCTCGGACGGCGTTCAGAAAGAGGTGCTGCGCCGCTGGCCTTTGCTGACCACCGAAACGCTCGGCGAACTGGCTGACCTGCCGGAATACAAGAGTCAGTTCCTGCGCCTGTTCGGGTTCGGTCTCGACGGCGTCGACTATGCGAAGGACGTCGATCCGCGCGTCGTGCCTGGTTAGCGTTCCGAATCCGAAATCTTACCCAGCGGCAATTTTCTCCGCGCGCTGAAACGCGGGCCGTGCCGCGCAGGCATCGATGTAACGATCGAATGACGGACGCGGTGGCACCATCTTGAACAGCCTGACCGCGAAATTCAGTCCTGAGCCGATCATGATGTCGGCGGCGGAGAATGTCTCGCCGAGCAGATAGGGGCCTTTTTCAAGCGCGGCGTCGAGGACATCGAACACCTGTGTCGCGCTGCCCCAGGCCGCGGTTGAACTGGGCACATCGAGCTTGGTGAAGATCTGGATCAGCGCCGGCTCGATGCAGCCCGGCGAGAAGAACAGCCATTGCAGATATTTCCCGCGGCGCGGATCGCCGATGGGAGGCGCCAGTTTCGCTTCAGGGTAACAATCCGCGACGTAGGCGCAGATCGCGGAAGCCTCCGCAATGGAGACATCGCCATCCTTCAACGCGGGCACCTTGCCCATCGGATTGACGGCGAGAAATTCGGGTGTCTTCTGCGCGCCGGTGGAAATGTCCGTCAGCACCCGCTCGTAGGGCTGACCGGTCTCTTCCATCAGCCAGAGGCCGGAGAACGAGCGCGAGCGCGGCGACCAGTAAAGCTTCATCATTTCGAGCCTCCCTGATTTTTTCTACGTTATAGCCAATTCATAGCAGGATTGTCTCCCGGCGAAGACGCAATGAAAAAGCCCCCGCGATGCGATCGCGGGGGCTTTGTCCGTTCTGTCGTCAGGCGCGGCTTACTCCGCAGCTTGCAGCGTCTTGGGCTGGTCCGCGAGATCGAAGCGATCGGCGTTCATCACCTTGGTCCATGCCTTGACGAAGTCCTTGATGAACTTCTCCTTTGCATCCGCGCTGGCGTAGACCTCGGCCAGCGCGCGCAGCACCGAGTTCGAACCGAACACGAGATCGACGCGTGTGCCGGTCCACCTGACCTCGCCGCTCTTGCGGTCGCGTCCTTCGAACAGGCTCTGATCGTCCGAGATCGACTTCCACTGCGTGCGCATATCGAGCAGGTTGACAAAGAAGTCGTTGGTCAGCGTGCCTGGCTTGTCGGTGAGGACGCCGTGCTTGACGCCGCCCGTGTTGATGTTGATGGCGCGCAGGCCACCGATCAGCACGGTCATTTCCGGCGCGGTCAGTGTCAGCAACTGCGCCTTGTCGATCAGGGCGACTTCACCAAGTGCAGCTCCCGCCTTGTGATAGTTGCGGAAGCCGTCGGCAAGCGGCTCCATGACGGAGAACGCGTGGATATCCGTCTGCTCCTGCGAGGCGTCGGTGCGCCCTGGCGTGAACGGCACCGTGACGTTGTGACCGGCTGCCTTTGCTGCCTGTTCGACACCGGCATTGCCGGCGAGGACGATCAGGTCGGCGAGAGAGACCTGCTTGCCGCCGAAGTTCGCGCCGTTGAACTCCTTATGGATTGCTTCAAGAGCCGCGATCACCTTGGCGAGTTGCGCCGGGTCGTTGACTTCCCAGTCTTTCTGCGGCGCAAGGCGAACGCGCGCACCGTTGGCGCCGCCGCGCTTGTCGCCGCCGCGGAAGGTCGAGGCTGAAGCCCAGGCTGCAGCGACCAGTTCGGATGCGGACAGACCCGTGGCCAGAATCTTGGCCTTGAGTGCAGCTGCATCGGCATCGGTGATCAGCGGATGATTCACGGCAGGCACCGGGTCCTGCCAGATCAGCACTTCCTTCGGCACTTCCGGTCCGAGGTAGCGCGAGAGCGGGCCGAGGTCGCGGTGGGTCAGCTTGAACCATGCGCGTGCGAAGGCTTCTGCGAAGGCCTGCGGGTTTTCGAGGAAGCGGCGCGAGATCTTTTCGTAGATCGGATCGACGCGCAGCGACAGGTCGGTGGTCAGCATGGTCGGCTTGCGCTTCTTCGTCGGATCGTGCGCATCGGGGATGACGGCCTCGGCGTCCTTGGCTTCCCACTGGATCGCACCGCCGGGGCTGCGGGTCTGCACCCACTCATAATTGAACAGGTTTTCGAAGAAGAAGTTGCTCCACTGGGCCGGCGTCTGGGTCCAGGTCACTTCGATGCCGCTGCCGACGGCGTCCGCGCCGTAGCCGCTGCCGAAGTTGCTGGTCCAGCCGAGGCCCTGCTCTTCGAGGCCCGCGGCTTCGGGGTTCGGTCCCTTGTGCGACTCGGGGGCTGCGCCGTGCGTCTTGCCGAAGGTGTGGCCGCCGGCGATCAGCGCAACGGTTTCCTCGTCGTTCATGGCCATGCGGGCAAAGGTCTCGCGGATGAACGCAGCGGCCGAAAGCGGATCGCCGTTGGCGCCGGGGCCTTCCGGGTTCACATAGATCAGACCCATCTCGGTTGCGCCGAGCGGCGCCGGAAACTTGTCGAGAGTCCGGTGCTTCAGCCACTCGGTCTCCGCGCCCCAGTTCACGTCGAGATCCGGCTCCCAGACATCCTCGCGGCCGGCAGCAAAACCGAAGGTGCGGAAGCCCATGGTTTCCAGCGCCACGTTGCCGGTGAGGATCAAGAGGTCCGCCCATGAAATCTTCTGGCCGTACTTCTGCTTGATCGGCCACAGCAGGCGGCGGGACTTGTCGATGTTGACGTTATCGGGCCAGGAGTTCAGCGGAGCGAAGCGCTGCTGGCCACGGCCACCGCCGCCACGGCCATCGGCCAGCCGGTAGGTGCCGGCTGCGTGCCACGACATGCGGACGAACTGCGGGCCATAGTGGCCGAAGTCGGCGGGCCACCAGCTCTGCGAGTCGGTCATGAGCTTGCGCAGGTCGTTCTTCAGCGCTTCGTAGTCGAGCTTGCCGAACTCTTCGCGATAGCTGAACGTCTTTTCCAGCGGATCGGACTTTGACGAATGCTGGTTCAGCAAGTCGACGCGCAACTGGTTGGGCCACCAGGCACTGCTCTGGGTGCCACCGCCTGCGCCATGGTTGACCGGGCACTTGCCCAAGCCCTTTTCGTCGGTCTTTGCGTCCATGTTCTTCTCCGATCGTCTGTGATTTTTGGTTCGCCGGTTTGATCCGATGTGCCGCCCAGGACCGGATTGCTCTCAGGCCTCTGAAATGCGCTCGCTGTTGCTGGGGCGTTTCGCTGTGGGCGACGGTACAATCGTGAACCGTTCCGGCCGAACTTTGGAAGAATTCCAGCATCAGGTCCAGTCGCTTTTTCTTTGCGGTCAGATAAGTAATTCTGATCAAGCGGCCTCGCCGGAACCTACTGTTTTCAGATGATAGGGTCATGAATTGAAAAAGGGGCGGCTGAAAAGCCGCCCCTTTGTTTGAAATTGACGTGCTTTGAGAAGTTACACCCCGAGAGTGCCGGCCTTCGCTGCGGCGTAACGCTCTGAAATCTTTTTCCAGTTCACCGTGTTCCACCATGCCTTGAGATAGTCGGCGCGGCGGTTCTGGTAATTGAGATAGTAGGCGTGCTCCCAGACGTCGTTGCCCATCAGGACGCGCTTGCCGTCCATCATCGGATTATCCTGGTTGGGACGGGTCTCGATGGCGAGCTTGCCGTCTTTGGTGACCGTCACAAACACCCAGCCGGAGCCGAACTGGCGTCCGCCGGCGGCATTGAATTCGGTCTGGAATTTCTCCATGCCGCCGAGATCCCTGTCGATCGCTGCCAGCACTTCGCCTTCAGGCTTGCCGCCGTCAGGCCCCATGATCTGCCAGAACATGGTGTGATTGGCGTGGCCGCCGAGGTTGTTGCGCACGGCAAATTTGATGCTGTCATCAAGCGCATTGATGTTGCCGAGGATATTTTCGACCGCGGTTGTGCCGAGCTGCGGATTTGTTTTCGCCAGGTTGTTCAGGTTGGTGATGAAAGCCTGATGGTGTCTGTCATGGTGAATTTCCATGGTCTTGGCGTCGATGTGGGGCTCGAGGGCATTCGGAGCGTAGGTAAGGGGCGGCAGGACAAACGGGCCAGCGGCGGGTGCGGCCGCAGGGGCTGCGGGAGCCGGTGCAGCCTGCGCAAACACGATGCGCGGTGCAGCGACAGAGGCCGTAAGCCCGGCGGCGGCGGTCATAAGATGGCGTCGGGATATCGATGACATGGTGGTCTCCCTGATTTGGCAGCGTGGTGCGATCCGGTGCGAATGCAGCCGAGCCATCACAGGGCTACGCTGCGGACACAAAACGAGTTTCGCATGAGGCAAACAAAAAGGGGCGGCAAAATGCCGCCCCTTCGGGTCGTCACACGGGTTTGTGAGACAATTACTCGGCGGCGGAAACGCCCTCGGCCTTCTGCTTGGCTTCGAGGTCCTCGCCGGTTTCCTGATCGACCACCTTCATCGACAGGCGAACCTTGCCGCGATCGTCGAGTCCGAGCAGCTTGACCTTGACCTTGTCGCCTTCCTTGACGACGTCGGAGGTCTTCTGCACGCGGTTGGCGGCGAGCTGGCTGATGTGAACCAGACCGTCCTTCGGTCCGAAGAAGTTCACGAACGCGCCGAACTCCATCACCTTGACCACGGTGCCGTCGTAGATCTGGCCGACTTCCGGATCGGACGCGATCGACTTGATCCACTTGATCGCCGCGCGGATCGATTCGCCGTTGGCGGACGCCACCTTCACGGTGCCGTCGTCCTCGATGTTGACCTTGGCGCCGGTCTTCTCGACGATCTCGCGGATCACCTTGCCGCCGGTGCCGATCACTTCACGGATCTTGTCGGTCGGGATCTGGAGCACTTCGATGCGCGGCGCATGCTCGCCGAGCTCGGCGCGGGCATTGGTCAATGCCTTCGCCATTTCGCCGAGGATGTGGATACGGCCGTCCTTCGCCTGGGCGAGGGCCTGCTTCATGATCGCTTCGGTGATGCCGGCGATCTTGATGTCCATCTGCAGCGACGTGATGCCGTTTTCGGTGCCTGCGACCTTGAAGTCCATGTCGCCGAGATGGTCCTCGTCGCCGAGAATGTCGGACAGCACGGCAAAACGGTCGCCCTCGAGAATGAGGCCCATCGCGATACCCGCGGTCGGCCGCTTCAGGGGAACGCCCGCGTCCATCAGCGCCAGCGAAGCGCCGCAGACCGACGCCATCGATGACGAACCGTTCGACTCGGTGATCTCCGAGACGACGCGCAGCGTGTACGGGAATTCGTGATGTGCCGGCAGGACCGGATGGATCGCGCGCCAGGCGAGCTTGCCGTGGCCGATTTCGCGACGCTTGGTGCCGCCGAGACGGCCGGTTTCACCCACCGAGTAGGGAGGGAAGTTGTAATGGAGCAGGAAGCGCTCCTTGTACGTTCCCGACAGCGAGTCGATGTACTGTTCGTCTTCGCCGGTGCCGAGCGTGGTGACAACCATTGCCTGGGTCTCACCGCGGGTGAACAGCGCCGAGCCGTGGGCGCGGGGGAGCACGCCGACTTCGGCGACGATCGGACGAACCGTCTTCACATCGCGGCCGTCGATGCGCTTGCCGGTGTCGAGGATGTTGTTGCGAACGACGTCCGCTTCCAGCTCCTTGAACACGCCGGCGACGCGCAGCTTGTCGTACTTCGGCTCCTGGCCTTCCGGGAAGAAGTGGTCCATGACCTTCTTCTTCACTTCGCCGACGGCCGCGTAACGATCCTGCTTGACCGGGATGGCATAGGCCTTGCGCAGTTCGGCCTCGCCGACGGTGCGCATTTCCTTGTCGATGGCGCTGTTGTCCACGGAAGAAACCTCGCGCGGCTCCTTCGCGGCCTTCTCGGCCAGTTCGATGATCGCCTTGATCACCGGCTGGAAATGCCGATGACCGAACATCACGGCGCCGAGCATGATCTCTTCGTTCAGTTCCTTGGCTTCCGATTCCACCATCAGAACGGCGTCGGCAGTGCCGGCGACGACGAGATCGAGATTGGTGTCGGCCATCTCGTCGAGCGTCGGGTTGAGAACGTATTCGTCGTTGATGAAGCCGACGCGGGCTGCGCCGATCGGGCCCTGGAACGGTGCGCCGGAGAGGGTCAGCGCAGCGGAGGAAGCCACCAGCGCGAGAATATCCGGATCGTTTTCCATGTCGTGCGACAGAACCGTCACGATGACCTGGGTTTCGTTGCGCCAGCCGTCAACGAACAGCGGACGGATCGGGCGGTCGATCAGGCGGGAAACCAGCGTTTCCTTTTCGGTGGGCCGGCCTTCGCGCTTGAAGTAGCCGCCGGGAATGCGGCCGGCTGCGTAGGTCTTTTCCTGATAGTCCACGGTGAGCGGCAGGAAGTCGACGCCTTCACGCGGCGTCTTGGCGGCGACGACGGTGGCAAGCACGATGGTCTCGCCATAGGTGGCGACAACGGCGCCGTCGGCCTGACGCGCGATCTTGCCGGTTTCGAGTTTGAGTGGACGTCCACCCCAGTCGATCTCGACTGAATGAGCATTAAACATTGTCTTCGTCTTTCATGGGTTCACGAAAGAACGGACGCCTGAAACACAAAAACCATGCGCAAGATTGCGGGACGCTGACCGCGCGTGAATGCGGCGTCAGCGTCCGGCGATCCTGCCATGGTCTTCAGGTTTGGAATGGCGTCCATCCTTTCGATGGTACGGGCATGTTACCCGTTATCGCCCAGCCGCCGGATTGCTGCTGGACACGCCGCGTGGACATTTCAGAGGACCACGCGTTGGAAATACATGACGTATTCACACGCCATGCAAAAACGCGCGCAAACCTGCGCGCGTGTATTTCTTAGCGGCGAATGTTGTGCTTTTCGAGCAGCGCCTTGTAACGGGCCTCGTCCTTCTTCTTGACGTAGTCCAGAAGGGAGCGGCGCGTGGAGACGAGTTTCAAAAGGCCGCGGCGCGAATGATTGTCCTTCACGTGGCTCTTGAAGTGCTCGGTGAGGTTGGCGATGCGTTCCGACAGGATCGCGACCTGAACCTCAGGCGAACCGGTGTCACCGGTCTTGGTTGCATTCTTCTTGATGACTTCCGCTTTGCGTTCTGCGGCAATCGACATCGTCAAACACCTTCTTTGCGGCCGGGATGAGCTGTCAGCCCGGTCAGGTTGAACACACGCTTGGGGATGAGTTCGCCATTGCCAATCTCGGCGAGGGCCAGAAGCCTTCCTCCGACGGTGGCATAGACTGTGCCGTTTGAAATTGGCGCATCCCGTCCGCGCAACAAAACCGCTTGGCCCCGGTGGAGCCTTGCGGCATCCGCCCGTGTGACGGCCAGTGCCGGGATGTCGTCCAGCGCGGTCTCAACGGGCAAAAGCGCGTCGGCGAGGCTGCCCTCGCCAGACGCGGCTCTATCGCACAAAGCCTCCAGATCTGCCAGCGGAATCATGTCCGCTTCGGTAAAAGGCCCGCAAATCGTGCGCCGGAGCGCGCAAATATGACCAAAACAGCCCAAAAGACGGCCCATATCCCGGGCCAGTGCCCGGACGTAGGTGCCCTTGCCGCATTCGGCCTCGAACACCGAGCGGTCGCCATCTAGTTGTTCTACAAGGGTTAATTCGTGAATCTCGACCGGCCGGGGCTGCAGCGGGACCACCTCGCCGTCGCGGGCCATGTCATAGGCCCGTTCGCCCTGAATCTTGATCGCCGAATACTGCGGCGGGATCTGTTCGATGGTTCCGGTGAACTGCGGCAGCAACGCCCGGATCGCCTCGACGGAAGGCCGGGCAGGGCTGGTCTGGGTGGCCCGGCCTTCGGTGTCGTCGGTGTCGCGCTCCTCGCCCCACTGCACCGTGAAGCGATAGCGCTTGCGGCCATCCATCACGAACGGAACGGTCTTGGTGGCTTCGCCGAGTGCAATCGGCAATCCGCCGGAGGCGAGCGGATCGAGGGTGCCGGCATGGCCCGCGCGCTTGGCATTGAACAGGCGCTTGAGCACGGCGACGGCGTGGGTCGACGTCATGCCGATCGGCTTGTCGAGAATCACCCAGCCGTGGACGTCGCGGCGGTCGCGCTTCTGCTGGTTGCCCTGCTGACGTTGCTTGCCGCCTTGCTGGCGCGGATCGTTGTGCCGCGCGCCGCTCGCCGCAGCACCGGAAAATTTATTTTCGGAAGGCGCGTTCGAATCGGCTGTTTGCTGTTCGATCACGCGGTCTGGGGTCGTCACATTCATCAGTCTTGGTCCGAATCTGTCTTGAGGTCTTTTTGAACCGCGGGTGTTCTCAGTAATTTCTCGATCCGTTCTGCTTCGTCGAATCGTTCGTCAACGCGAAAGCGAAGATCAGGAGCGAATTTTAGGTTAACGCGATGCGCGACTTCGCCGCGGAGAAACTTCTTGTTGCGATCAAGCGCTGCGATCACGTCCTCGATGCCGCGGCCGCCGAGCGGCATTACATAGATGGTCGCGAGCTTGAGGTCCGGCGACATCCGCACCTCGGGCACGGTGATGATGTGACCTTCAAGCGCCGGATCGTGCACGCCGCCCTGAGCGAGAATGTCCGCAAGCGCGTGGCGGATGATTTCGCCGACGCGCAATTGCCGCTGCGAGGCGCCGGTCGTGCCGCCGCGAGGGTCGCTGTCCTTTTTGCGAGGTGCCATTGTCGTCCTTGTTCAAATCAAAAATCGCCATGGCCGGGCAGAACTGGTCTGCATCCCGGCCATTGCGGTTGTAGCGTTGCTGAATCTTTCAAGACGCGGTGCCCGGCACCTTCGGCGCGAAGACATGCTTCGCGCTTTGGGCCGGGCAGAACGTCAGATTTCGCAATATCCCTTCAACGCGCCCGTAAGACTTGGACTTACAGGGAGCGCTGAATGGTCTCCACGCGATAACACTCGATAACGTCGCCGACGCGCATGTCCTGGTAGTTCTCGAAGGCCATGCCGCATTCCTGACCGGACTGCACTTCCTTCACTTCGTCCTTGAAGCGCTTCAGTGTCGACAGCTTGCCTTCGTGCACGACGACGTTGTCGCGGATCAGGCGCACATTGGCGCCGCGTTCCACGCTGCCGTCGGTGACGCGGCAACCTGCGATCTTGCCGACCTTCGAAATGTTGAACACTTCGAGGATCTGCGCGTTGCCGAGCATGGTTTCGCGCAGCGTCGGCGCGAGCAGGCCGGACATCGCCTTTTTCACGTCATCCACGAGATCGTAGATGATGTTGTAGTAGCGGATTTCGATGCCGTCGCGCTTGGCCAGCGCCGCCGCTTCCTTGTTGGCGCGGACGCTGAAGCCGATGATGGCGGCATTGAAGCCTTCCGCCAGGGTCACGTCGGACTCCGAAATGCCGCCGACGCCCGCATGCAGGATGCGCGCAGCGACTTCATCAGTGCCGAGCTTCTCGAGCGAGCCCAGAATGGCTTCCAGCGAGCCCTGCACGTCGGCCTTGATGACCAGCGGGAAGTCCTTGCGGCCCGTGGTCTTGAGCTGCGACATCATCTGCTCGAGCGAACCGCGCATGCCGGCGTTGCTGGCTGCGGATTTCTCGCGCTTCTGGTGAGCACGATAGTCGGTGACCTGACGGGCGCGGGCTTCGTTCTCGACGACAGCGAGGCGGTCGCCGGCTTCCGGCGGACCGTTGAAGCCGAGCACTTCGACCGGAACCGACGGACCAGCTTCCTGAATGGTCTGGCCCTGGTCGTTGATCAGCGCGCGGACACGGCCCATTTCCGCGCCGGCCACGATGATGTCGCCGACCCGCAGCGTGCCGCGCTGAACCAGCACGGTTGCAACCGGACCGCGGCCACGATCGAGCTTGGCTTCGATCACGGTGCCTTCAGCCGGACGATCCGGGTTGGTCTTCAGGTCGAGCAGTTCGGCCTGCAGCGCGATCATTTCCAGCAGCTTGTCGAGATTGGTCTTGTTCTTGGCCGACACTTCGACGTCGACGACTTCGCCGCCGAAGGACTCGACCTGAACCTCGTACTGCAGCAGCTCGGTGCGCACGCGCTCCGGCTTCGCATCCGGCTTGTCGATCTTGTTGATCGCAACGATCATCGGAACCTTCGCCGCCTTGGCGTGGTTGATCGCTTCAATCGTCTGCGGCATCACGCCATCATCCGCCGCAACGACGAGAATGACAATATCCGTGACCTTGGCGCCGCGGGCGCGCATCGCGGTGAACGCGGCGTGGCCCGGCGTGTCGATGAAAGTGATCTTCTTGCCGCTTTCGGGCGAAGTGACCTGATATGCGCCGATATGCTGGGTGATGCCGCCGGCTTCGCCGCTGACCACGTTGGCGTGGCGCAGCGCGTCGAGCAGCGAGGTCTTGCCGTGGTCGACGTGGCCCATGACGGTCACGACCGGCGGACGCGGGGTAGTGTCCGAGGCGTGATCTTCTGCGACGTCGAAAAGGCCTTCTTCCACGTCCGACGCGGCGACGCGCTTGACGGTGTGGCCCATTTCCTCGGCGATCAGCTGCGCGGTGTCGGCGTCGATCACGTCGGTGATCTTGTGCATCGCGCCCTGCTTCATCAGCAGGCGGATGATATCGACGGCGCGCTCGGCCATGCGGTTGGCGAGTTCCTGAATCGTGATGGCTTCGGGAATCGTGACTTCGCGGATCAGCTTTTCCTTCGGCTCGTTGGACGCGTGGCCCTTGAGGCGCTGGGTGCGGCGGCGGAACGAGGCGATCGAACGCTCGCGCACATCGTCGGCGTTCAGCGCGGTCGAAAGGGTGAGACGTCCGCGCTGTTTCGCGGGTCCGGGTTTGGCAGCCGGCTTCGGCGCAATGACGGGACGTGCCGGACCGCCGCCTGGACGGCGCACCATGCGCGGAGCTTCATCGTCGTCGGAGCCATCGGCGGCAACAGCGGCCGGACGGGCCGGAGGCGTTGCAGCCGTCGTGCGCGCGGTGGTGGCGGGCGCCGCGGCCTTGGCGGCAGCTTCGTTGCGCTTGTTGGCTTCGCGTTCGGCGCGGGCCTTGGCTTCTTCCTCGGCGCGATGGCGTTCTTCCTCGGCCTTCTTGCGGGCTTCGGCGGCTTCGCGCTCCTGCTGTTCCTTGAATTCCTTGGTGTTACGGCGTGCAGCTTCGGCTTCCGCCGCGCGGCGCTCTTCTTCTTCGCGCAAGCGTGCATCGGCGAGCGCGCTGGCGCGGGCGCTCTGTTCGTCTTCGGTCAGGGTCTGCAACACGACACCCGACTTGCGCGCGGGTGGACGCGCGGGCTCAGGCGCACGCGGCGTTACCTTCGGAGGCGCTGCGACAGGCGCCGGCGCGGCGGGTGCCGCTTCGGGCGCGGGCGCGGGATCGCCGGCCAGACGGCGCTTGGTTTTCTTTTCGACCACCACCTGTTTGGTGCGGCCGTGACTGAAACTCTGGCGCACGACGCCGGTCTCTGTGCGCGGTTTCAGCGACAGAGTTTTCGCACCGACGCTCAGCGGCTTATCGCCAGGATTTTTCGTATCAGCCATTCAACAGTCCTAATCTCGTTCGTTGCTCGCATGCCGCATCTGACGGCAATGCCCTAATTGTTCTTGTCGATCCCGCCATCGTGACCGCCATCCGTCCCCCGAAACCGGGTGAGCGTCTGGCAACGTGCGAGGAAGGTCTTGCTTGCCGGGCCCGCGAGCAGGGCAGCATGTACCACATTTGCCCGCCCGAGTGCCAAATCCAATTCATCGGTGGTCAGGACGCTGATAACGGGGAAATCGGCTGATTCCCCGCCGTTTTCCCGCATTACGGCGGCCAGTTTGGCATTCAGCTTGCGGATTCCGTCCGGAGCGCCGTCCGTGGCGTGGATCAGGGCCACCGCCTGCCGCCCCTCGATGGCGCCTTCAACCTTGGAAAATCCTGACGTGACCTGGCCCGCTTTCGCGGCCATGGCGAGGGCTTCGGACACTCCCCGGACCATCATGCGCTCGACATCGTCGGCCAGGGTTTTCGACACCTGGACGTCACGTTTGAAGCTGCGCGCGAAGACGTTGCGCCTGGCGGCTTCCGCCACGGTGGCGCGGGACAGCGACACCCATAGCCCGCGCCCCGGCAGCTTGCGCTTCAGGTCGGGAACGGTTTCACCGGTCGGGGAGAGGACGAAGCGGATCAGATCATCGATCGGCGCAACCTGCCGCGTGACCGCGCACATCCGCTCGGTCCCGGCTTTTGTCCGGGGTCCGTTGTCGAGATCTGCGTGATCAGCGATGGCAAGCATGCGCGGGTCATTTCCTTAGCTCTTGAAAAGCATGATGTTGTCCGAAAACCGCATCACACTTTATGCCTGAGCCGAATTGTCTTCGGAGGCGGCTGCCTCTTCGGACGGCTTGGCGAGATCTGCTTCGGTGATCCAGCCGGCGACGACGCGGGCCTGCATGATGAGGGCTTCCGCGTCTTCGCGCGACGTTTCGTTGGCGTCGAGAATGCCGGCGTGCTTGGTGGTCTCGCCATCCTTGCGTTCAACCCAGCCGACCAGATCGTCGGTGGCGCAGCCGGCCAGATCCTCGACGGTCTTGATGTCGTTCTCGCCGAATTTCACAAGCATCTTGGCGGTTACGCCCGGCACAGTCGTCAAAGCGTCTTCCACGCCCAGTTCCTTTCGCTTCGCTTCGAGTTCTGCCTCGAGCTGTTCAAGATATTCGCGGGCACGGCTTTGCAGCTCGTTGGCGGTTTCCTCGTCGAAGCCCTCGATGCTGGTGAGTTCCCGTGGGTCCACCAGCGCCAGATCCTCGACCGAACCGAAGCCCTCGGATGCCAGCAACTGGCCGACGACTTCGTCGACATTGAGGGCTTCCATGAAGACGCGGGTGGAATTCTCGAAGTCGGCCTGACGGCGCTCCGATTCTTCCTGTTCGGTCAGAATGTCGATGTCCCAGCCGGTGAGCTGCGACGCAAGACGCACGTTCTGCCCGCGGCGGCCGATCGCAAGTGATAGTTGGGTATCGGGCACCACGACTTCAATGCGCTCACGATCTTCGTCGATCACGACCTTCGCGACTTCGGCGGGCGCCAGCGCGTTGACCACGAAGGTCGCGATATCGGGCGACCACGGAATGATGTCGATCTTCTCGCCCTGCAGTTCGTTCACCACGGCCTGCACGCGCGAGCCGCGCATACCGACGCAGGCGCCGACCGGATCGACCGACGAATCGCGTGAAATTACGCCAATCTTCGCACGCGAACCCGGATCGCGGGCCACCGCCTTGATCTCGACGATGCCGTCATAGATTTCAGGAACTTCCTGCGCGAACAGCTTCGCCATGAACTGCGGATGGGTGCGCGACAGGAAAATCTGGGGTCCGCGGGTTTCGCGGCGGACATCGAAGATATAGGAGCGGACGCGGTCGCCGTTGCGGAACACTTCGCGCGGCAGCATTTCGTCGCGGCGCACGATGGCTTCGCCGCGGCCGAGATCGACGATGACGCTGCCGTATTCGACGCGCTTGACGACGCCGTTGACGATCTCGCCGATGCGATCCTTGAATTCCTGATACTGCCGGTCACGCTCGGCTTCGCGCACCTTCTGCACGATCACCTGCTTGGCGGACTGGGCGGCGATGCGGCCGTATTCCAGCGGCGGCAGCGTGTCGGCAATGGTGTCGCCGATCTGCGCGCCGGGGTTAGCCTTCTGCGCGTCCTTCAGCGAGATCTGGTTCGACGAATTCTCGACCTGTTCGACCACCAGCATGTGGCGCGACAGCCGAAGTTCGCCCTTCTTGGCGTCGATCTCGGCGTGCACATCGGTCTCGGAGCCGTAGCGGGCGCGGGCCGCCTTGGCGATGGCGTCTTCCATCGCCGCGATCACGATCGAGCGGTCGATCGACTTTTCGCGTGCGACGGCGTCGGCGATCTGCAGCAATTCGAGTTTGTTGGCGCTGACAGCGGCCATGGCTCAGTCTCCTTCGTGGTGATCCGATTTGCCTGCTCGCTTTTTCGCTTCAGCGGCGAGGCGGTGTTCCTTGGTGTTCTTTGGCGCGGCTTTTTTCGGCTTTGGTTTCGGCTTGTAACTTTTCGAAATTGGCAGTTCGGCGCGGGCCTTCTTCGCGTGTTCGGGCGGAGGCGGCGCGAGGCCGAGGTCTTCCTTGATCTCGCGTGCAGCCGATTTGCCCCGGCGCATGGATTCCGCAATCAATTCATCGGTCAGAACAAGATTCGCGCTGGCGATGTCTTCCATCGTAAGCAACACACTTGCTTCCTGATCGGCGCGAGCGTCGTCGCGAATAATCCTGATGCCGTCGCCCTCGACGCCGCCAAGCTTGCCGCGGAAACGTTTGCGGCCCTCGTGAGGCACAGCCATCTCGATTTTCACCAGATGCCCGGCATAACGCTCAAAATCGGTGCGGCGGACCAGCGGCCGGTCGATGCCGGGGGATGAGATTTCCAGCCGATATGCGCGCTGGATCGGATCGGCGATGTCCATCACCGGCGACAGCGCTTTCGAAATCGCTTCGCAATCCTCGATCAGCATGGTGCCGTCGGGCTTCTCCGCCATGATCTGCACAGTGCAGCCCGCTTCGGCCGTGACCTTGATCCGCACCAGCCGATAGCCCATGCCCTGCAAGACAGGCGTCGCAACCGCGGCCACGCGCGCGCCGACGCCCGGCTCGACCACAAGGCGCGGTTCGGCGAGCAGTTCGGCATCAACGGCAACGTCGGTGGGGTCGCTCATGTCCAGGATCAGAGTGCTCTTATGGTTATCGGCCGGCTGCTGCATGCGGCACGGGCCATCAGGTAATAAAAAAGAGCGGGTCCCGGGGGGCCCACTCTCCTACGTGTGCGTATGAGAATTTATCAGTTGCGGCGGATATAGACGTTTTTGGCCTGTGCGGCAAGGGCTTCCCGCGGGCCGGAAACGATTGCGGAACCCGTTTTGTTGCTGGCAAAGCTCCGATTTATCGAAAGGATGTATAAGCTTACAGCCAAACGGCGGAAGTCCGGACGCCAGCGCGAACTCATTTCAAGCAGCTGTCCTCAAAGCGATCTTTCCGGCTAACCGTTCATTCATCTGGCCTACCTACAGTCGCCAACGCTTCCAGGCGCACGGTAGACCGCCGCGCCAGTAGCGACCAGAGACCCGCATGGCTGCTGCCTTTTCGCTTATTCCCGAACTCGATGAGATCGTCAAAAACGGCTCCGCTGAAAAGCGGGCGGCGGCGATTGCGCGGATTTCCGACCTTTTCCTGCAAGGTGCCGCGCATTTCGAGACCCGGCATGTCGCGCTGTTCGACGACATTCTGGTTGGTCTGGTGCCGGCCACCGAAATCGAAACGCGTGTGGAACTGGCGGAGCGGCTGTCGAAGCTGGATAACGCCCCGCCGACGCTGGTGAAGCAACTGGCCCACGAAAATGAAATCAAGATTGCCGGTCCGATCCTGAGCCGATCGCCGCTGCTCGACGATCCGACACTCGTCGAAATCGCCCGCGCCAAGGGCCAGGAACATCTGGCCGCGATTTCAGGGCGCCCGACATTGTCTCCCACCGTGACCGATGTGATCGTCCGCCGCGGTGACCGCGAAGTGGTGCGCAGCGTCGCGGCCAACAATGGTGCGCAGTTTTCCGAGTCCGGCTATTCGGGACTGGTCAAGCGCGCGACCGACGATGGCATGCTGGCGCTGACTGTCGGCCAGCGCGAGGACCTTCCGGCCGCGTCGCTGAAACAGTTGCTGGCGAAATCGGTCGATCTCGTCCGCCGCCGCATGTTTGATACGGCGAAGCCGAAACAGAAGGCGGCGATCAATCAGGCAATGATCGAGATTTCCGGTGTGCCGAAAGCGCCGCAGACCCGCGATTTCCAGCCGGCCCAGCGCGCCATTCTGGCGCTGCATCAGGCGGGAGAACTCAACGAGGCGGCGCTGCTCGGCTTCGCCAAGCTGCATAAATACGAGGAATCGATTGCGGGACTGGCGGCGCTGACGGGAATGCGGCTGTCGGTGGTCCATCAGCTGATGCTCGGTGATCGCTACGATCCCATTCTGCTTCTGGGAAAATCGATCGGGCTGGAATGGGCCACCGTGCGGGCGCTGGTGGTGTTGCGGCTTGGTCCGGGACGAACGCCCTCCGGTCCAGATATTGAGGAAGCCCGGATCAACTACGAGCGTTTGTCGCTCGCGACGGCGCAGCGCGTTCTGACCTTCTGGCGGCTGCGCGACAAGGGTTTGCCGGCCTAAGAGCTCACGTGCCGAAAGATGAGATAGGCGGCCTTGCGGCCTTCGCGGTCGGCCTTTCGTCCATAGCGCGTCATCGTGTAGTGCGGCCACGGCCTCTGCCAGTCGCTGGCGCGCTCTGCTGTCCAGATGAAGTCCGCAGAGCGCTGCATGTGCATCAGGGTCCATGCACAGTAGTCATCGATGTCGCACACGAAGCGGAACTCGCCGTCTGATTTCAGGATGCGCGACATCTCGGCGATGGTTGCGTCCTGCACGAAGCGGCGCTTCCAGTGCCGCCGCTTCGGCCACGGATCGGGGTGAATGAGATCGATCCGCGCAAAGCTCGATGGCTGCGCCCATGCCAGCAGCTCGGCGGCGTCGCCTGCAAACAGGCGGATGTTGGCGATGTTGTGCGCTTCGATCTGCGCCAGGATTTTCGCCATGCCGTTGACGTACGGCTCGCAGCCGATGAAGCCGGTCCGCGGAAACGCGAGCGCTTCCGCGATCAGGTGTTCGCCGCCGCCGAATCCGATCTCGAGACGCATTTCGTCGACAGGTGCCTGGAACAGCGCGCCCGGATCGGAGGCGTCCGCGTGAGCAGGATCGAGTGCGAGATGCGGCAGCAGATTTTCGATCAGATCGGCCTGGTGATTGCGGAGCTTGTGGCCCTTGCGCCGCCCGAAAAACGATCCGTGCCCGTGTTCGATATTGTGCCCGCGTGAGGAGGTCGTATCGTTCGCTGACATCGCATTCACCGGCTTGGGCAATCTATCGTTCATCGCGGGTGCGATCTGGTTGAAATCCGGTCATGGACACGCCCGGCAACGTTGCCGATCCACGGCGCTGCGGGGTCCGCAGGTTTATGTGGGGTCGGGCTGTTCGCGCGCCGCCATCTGCTCGACGAGTTCCACGATGCTGCGGCGGAGTTTGGCATCCGTGATGCGCGTGAACGCGCGCGTCAGCGCGAGTCCTTCGGAGGTGGCGAGAAAATCCGAAACGTAGGCGGGGGATTGCGCTTCGCTCAATCCTGCCAGCGCGTTCGGTCCGGCCGGGCCGCCTTCGAACAAAAACGAGACCGGCACCTGAAGAATGTCGGAGATCTGTTGCAGCCGGCTTGCACCGATGCGGTTGGTGCCCTTTTCGTATTTCTGCACCTGCTGAAATGTCAGGCCGAGCGCTTCGCCGAGCTTTTCCTGGCTCATGCCAAGCATGATCCGGCGCATGCGCACGCGGCTGCCAACATATTTGTCAACAGGATTGGGCGCCTTGGTGGTCATCTAAGAGCTCCGCGTCATCGGCAGGGTTTGGAAAACGATGGTGAACCTGTCGGCGATGACCAGACCGGAATACGCTTCTTGCGCCAGCATCGTCAAATCCTTGTCGCCCCCGTGATGAAGAATTTAGGTTAAACCCTGTGACCGCATTGAGGCCGATTGAACCCATCGAACAAGGTTTGACAGTCTGGACACATGTCCAGAAATGCCGTGCATCAGAACATATACGGTGACGTCAGGGCTTTTGTTTCGCGCGGCGGCGAATAACGATCACAGTCGACAATGCGACCGCCAGTGCCACCGGAATATCGCGAACACGGGAGAACAGCGTCGGGGACGCTGGTTTGGGCAACGCTGAATCGAGCACGCCCTCGGCGCCAAGTCCCAATTGCGTAACGATCCTGCCGAACGGATCGATCACGGCGGAGATGCCTGTGTTCGCAGAGCGTACGATGGGGAGGCCTTCTTCAATCGCTCGCAACCGGGCCTGTTGCAGATGTTGATAGGGGCCGGTCGAGATGCCGAACCATCCGTCGTTGGTCAGGTTGACGATCCAGTTGGGACGATCGTCGCCGGGAACAATGTCGCCCGGGAAGATCGCTTCATAGCAGATCAGGGGCAGCATGCGCGGTGCGTTCGGTACCGTCATGGTCCGCCGCCGGTCGCCCGGAATGAAACCGCCGCGTACCTTGGTGATCTGCACGAAGCCGAGTTTTTCCATCGCGGACTGAAACGGCAGGTATTCACCGAATGGAACCAGATGCAGCTTGTCGTATATCGACAGGATGGTTCCATCGTGATCGATGACATAAATCGAATTGTAGGCGCGGGTGATCTGCGTTCCGGCAGGCTGATCTGGCGGGCGGATCGCACCCGTCACCAGCACCGTCCCAGGCGGCAACAGGTTCGCGATCTGCGCCATGGCGTCGGCCTCGCGCGCCAGGAAGAACGGAAACGCGGATTCCGGCCAGATCAGGATGGTGGAGTCACGCACGCCGCTCGATTGCGGACCCGTCGCGCGATCCGACAGCGACAGATACTTCTCCATCACCATCTGTTTGGCGGCGTAGTTGAATTTCACATCCTGCTGCAGGTTCGGCTGCATCAGCCGCAGCTTCACCTTGTCGACGAATTGCGTCGGCTGGTTTGCGAGCCTGATTGCGCCGTAGCCACCCATCGCGACAAGCAGGACGAGTGAGACAACGAGCGGAATCCACGGGCGGCGCGTCACGTGCGGATCGTCGATCAGCGCTGCGGGAGACGCAAACACCGCGACCGCGATAAACGTCAAACCCCACAGCCCGACCAGCGACGCGCTTTGCGCGAATGCCAGCGGCTCGGTCAATGCGTAGCCGAATGCGTTCCAGGGAAAGCCTGTCAGGATATGTCCGCGCAGCCATTCGCTGACCGTGAGCGCGCAGGCGAGACTGAGAATGCGAAACGCATTCGGTGCCCAGATCAGCCGGGCAAGCGCAAAGCCGAAGGCCATGAACAACGCCAGTCCTGCCGGCAGGCCCATCACCGCGAACGGAAGCAGCCACGCGAAAGTCTGGGCGTCGACGAGGAAGGCGTAACCGACCCAATAAAGTCCCGCCACGAAATAGCCGAAGCCGAACCACCAGCCGCTCATCGCCGCAGCGGGAATGCCGCCGAGGCGTCCGGCGCCCGCGCCATCGATCAGCCAGACCGCGACCGGAATTGTCAGAAACAAAATCGGCCACGCGTTGAACGGCGCCATCGCCAGCGCCGACAGGGCGCCAGCGGCGAGCGCGATCATCGCGCGCGTCCATCCCCATGACAGGATGATCCCGGAGATGAGCGCGCGGAAGGACTTCATCGATTGCCGGCGCCGTCGCTGGATGAAGCCGGATTGGTGTTGTCGTTGGCCTGGGCCTGCGCGGCATCGTTCGCGGCTTCCCTGCGGCGCAACTCGCGATGACGCAGATTGGAGCGGTCTTTCTGCGTTCCAATGCGCACGCGTTTGACGCGGCGAGGATCGGCGTCGAGCACTTCGATCTCGAACTCGCCCGGTCCGGAAATGATTTCACCGCGCACCGGCAGGCGGCCGACCTGCGTCACGAGATAGCCGCCGAGCGTATCGACATCCTCGCCAGCTTCGCCGGTGTCGAACTCCTCTCCGACCACGGATTGCACGTCTTCCAGGCTGGCGCGCGCGTCGGCGATGAACGATCCATCGGATTGCCGGACCACGGACGGTGTCTCGTCGCTGTCGTGCTCGTCGTCAATCTCGCCGACCACCTGCTCGACGATGTCCTCGATCGACACCAGACCGTCGGTGCCGCCGTACTCGTCGACCACCAGCGCCAGATGGATGCGCGTCGCCTGCATCTGCGCCAGCAGATCGATGGCGGGCATCGATGGCGGAACATAGATCAGTTTGCGCATGATGTTGGCGTCGGACAGCTTCATGCGCAGGTCGACCGAACGCAGATCAAGCCCCGCCGGAAACGGCTTCTTGCGCTTGGCGTTGACCTCGTCCGCAACCTTCGCCTTCGCTGTGATGAAGGCGAGCAGGTCGCGGATATGAACGAAGCCTTCGGGATCGTCGAGGGTGTCGTTGTAGACCACCAGACGCGAATGAGCCGCGCTTTCGAACAGACTCATCAACTCGCCCAGCGAAATATCCCGCTTGACCGCGACGATGTCGCCGCGCGGCACCATGACGTCGGCGATGCGCCGCTCGTGCAGGCCCAGGATATTGCGCAGCATTGTGCGCTCGATCGTGGTGAAGCTGGTTTCATCCGGTGCCGTGGCATCAAGCACCACCTGGAGATCGGCGCGGGCCGATCCCGCTTTCCATCCGAACAGCGTGCGCAGCGCACGCATGAGCCAGAGTTCCGACGACGGGCGCAGCACCTCGCCCTGCTGCACGGACACCGGCAGATTGCCCGATCGCGGCGTATCAGAGCGATCCCTGTCGGATTTGTCGGCAAGAGAATTGGACACCTAGTTCACCTGATCGTCGTGCGCGTAGGGATCGGGGATCCCGAGCTGCGCCAGGATATCACGCTCGAGATCTTCCATGATCTCGGCATCTTTATCGTTTTCGTGATCGTAGCCCACCAGATGCAGAAATCCGTGCACCGCCAGATGGCTGAGATGGTGATCGAACGGCTTGTGTTCGGCTTCGGCCTCAAAGCGCGTGGTCTCGTAGGCGATGGCGATGTCGCCAAGCATGCGCGGCGCGTCGTCGTCAGCGCGCTCCGATTGTAGTGCAGGAAACGACAGCACGTTGGTCGGCTTGTCGATGCCGCGCCAGTTCTTGTTGAGCGTGCGGATGCCGGCATCGTCGGTCAGCATAATCGCAAGTTCGGCGTCGGCGGTATCGGCATCGACCATGGACGCCGCCGTTTCGATGGCGCGATGGATCGTCGTCTCCACACCGCGTTCGCCGTTCCAGCAGTCGGCGGTAACGAGGACTTCGGTCGCGGGTCTATCGGCGGACGTCATGTCAAAATCTTGGTTGCAATTGGCGCTTGGCCGTTCGGTTTCATTGGTGCGTCAAGGTTTGCCCGTGGGCTGCTTCGGCACGCCTTCATATGCGGCAACGATTCGCGCCACCAGTTCGTGGCGGATGACGTCCTGCGCCTGGAATCTCACCTGGGCGATGCCTTCGACGCCATCGAGCAGCTTGGCGGCCTCCGCCAGCCCCGACGGCTGGCCATTGGGCAGATCGACCTGGCTCGGATCGCCGGTAATGATCATGCGGCTGTTCTCGCCAAGACGCGTCAGGAACATCTTCATCTGCATCGACGTAGTGTTCTGCGCCTCGTCCAGAATGATGGCCGCATTGGTCAGGGTGCGGCCGCGCATGAAGGCCAGCGGCGCGATTTCGATTTCGCCGCTTTGCAGGCCGCGCTCGACGATGCGCGAATCCATCAGATCGTACAGCGCATCGTAAATCGGCCGCAGATATGGATCGACCTTTTCGCGCATGTCGCCGGGCAGGAATCCAAGCCGTTCTCCGGCTTCGACGGCGGGGCGCGACAGGATGATGCGGTCGACCTCCTTGCGTTCGAACAACTGACAGGCCTGCGCCACTGCGAGCCATGTCTTGCCGGTGCCGGCGGGGCCGATGCCGAACACCAGTTCGTGCCGCTTCAATGCGCGGATGTAGGAATCCTGAGCGGCGGTGCGCGCCCGAACCGGACGCTTGCGCAGATTGATCTCCTCGAATTGCGACTTCGCGGTCTTCGGATCGAATTCGAACAGTGAGCCTTGCGCGATCACGGCGCGGATCGCGCCTTCGACATCGCCTTGCGCGATGTCCTGGCTGCGCACAGCCTGTTCGTAAAGCATTTCGAGCACCCGCCGCGCGGCGTCACAACCGTCGCGCGATCCGGCGACGGTGATGTGGTTGCCGCGCGAGTCGGCGACGACGCCGAGGCGGCGTTCGATCAGAGCAAGGTTTTGTCCGTAGGGACCGACCAGGGCGGAGGCGGCGCCGTTATCGTCGAAGGCGACGACGATCTGGGCTTCGTGCGGTGTTGGAACGTCTCGGTCGTTTTTGCGGCCAGGGGCGAGTGTCGGCGAATCCGATGCGCTTTTTGGCAAGGGTTCAGGCTCCGGTGGTCATGGCTGACAAGGAAGTGTTGGCGGGCTGAGAAATTTTAGGTGACGAGACGGGAGACACGTCCGCCCCGGCGAGTGCGCCGATCAGGCTGTAGCGTTCGAGGCTCTCGACGGCGACGGGCAGCACCTGGCCGATGATGTCGGGCGACGCCATGACATGAGCAGGTTGCAGGTAAGCGGTGCGGCCGACGATCTGACCGGGATTGCGCGCGGCGCGCTCAAACAGCACATCGACCGTCTTGCCGATCACTGCCGCGTTGAAGGCAGCCTGCTGGCTGTCGATCAACTCCTGGAGCCGCGCCAATCGCTCGTCCATCACAGTGGTCGTGACCGTCTCCTGCATGTCCGCGGCCGGTGTACCGGGCCGGGGCGAATACTTGAACGAATAGGCGCCAGCGTAGCTGATTTGGCGGACCAGCGCGAGTGTTGCCGAAAAGTCTTCCTCGGTTTCACCGGGAAAACCGACAATAAAATCCGATGAAAATGCAATGTCTTCACGCACCTTGCGGAACCGCTCCACGGTGCGGGCATAATCGGCAGCGGTGTGTTTGCGGTTCATCGCTTCCAGGATGCGGTCGGAGCCGGATTGCACCGGCAGATGCACGAACGGCATCACCGCGGGAATGTCCCGGTGAGCCTCGATCAGCGCCTCGTCGACATCGCGGGGATGGCTGGTCGAATAGCGCAGGCGCACGATGCCCGGAATGTCCGCAAGACGATGCAGAAGCTGGCCGAGCGACCATGGCTTGCCGTTCTCGCCTTCGCCATGAAACGCGTTGACGTTCTGGCCGATCAGCGTGATCTCGCGCACGCCGTTATCGGCGAGGCGCTTGACGTCGTCGACGATGCGCGCGACCGGACGCGACACTTCCATGCCGCGCGTATAAGGCACCACGCAGAAGGTGCAGAACTTGTCGCAGCCTTCCTGCACCGTGACGAAAGACGAGATGCCGCGCGCGCGGATCATCGCCGGTTTTGGATCGGGCAGCGAGGCGAACTTGTCCTCGACCGGAAATTCAGTCTCGACGGCGCGGCCATCGGTCTTTGCCTTTGCCAGCAGCTGCGGCAGATGATGATAGCTCTGCGGGCCGACCACGACATCGACCACCGGTGCGCGGCGGATGATCTCGCTGCCTTCGGCCTGCGCGACGCAGCCCGCTACTGCGATCTTCATCTCGCGGCCGTTGCGCGCGGCCTCGTCCTTTGCGGTGCGCAGGCGCCCAAGTTCCGAATAAACTTTCTCGGACGCTTTCTCTCGGATGTGACAGGTGTTGAGGATCACAAGATCGGCGTCGTCGGCATTTGCCGTCTCGACGAATCCTTCGGGCGCGAGCGTGTCCACCATGCGCTGTGCATCGTAGACATTCATCTGACAGCCGTATGACTTGATGTGCAGCTTGCGCGGCGCGGTCATCGAAACCTTGGGTCTGGCGGCGCTCCGGGCCGCTCCAGAGAGCGTTTTCCGGCCGGTTAGCCGAAGAAACGCTCCTAATTATAACTTAGCGCGTATTCCGTTCGCAGAACCGGTACCCCCTTCTGCGGAATACGCGCTCGCTTCAAATATAGATAAAGGGCGGCGAAATCCAGCGACCGGGTGGTAGTTCAGAACGCGCCAAATAGAGTCTATCTATTTGTTCTGGTGGGGTTTTCAGGGGCGAACCTAATCGCGCGCCTAAATGGCGCTTATTTCAGCGTGGTCGAGGCTCGGTTCGATCAGACCGGGCAATGCGCGCATATCTCCGATGACAATGTTCGCGCCGGCCGCCCGCAGCCGGTCGGCATCGCCGGGCCGGCAGTGGCTGCCGCCGGTAAATCCGATCACGGTCATTCCCGCGGCATGCGCGGCGGTGACGCCGGGCACGCTGTCCTCGATCACGACACATCGCCTTGGCGGCGTATCCATCTGCGCGGCGGCAAACAGGAACAGGTCCGGCGCAGGCTTGCCGCGCTCGACCTGCATCGCAGAAAACAGATGCGGATCGAAGCGGCCGATGAGGCCTGTGGTGCCGAGGCTGCTGCGAATGCGTGTCGGTGTACCGGAGGACGCCACGCAGATGCGCCGGGACAATCGGTCCAGCGCCTCAAAGATGTGCCGAACGGGCTGCAACTGTTCTCCGAACACCCGGTCGATCGTGGCGCGCAGTTGCGCGGTATACGAGTCGGGAAAGGCGCGGCCGAGTTCGCTTTCGACTTCAAGCCTTGCCTCACGCGCCGAACGCCCGAGGAAACGCTCGTGCACCTGTTCGGCGGAAATCGCGTAGCCGTATTCCGTCAGCACCTCGGCATGAACGACGCACGCCAGCGCTTCGCTGTCGACGAGCACGCCGTCGCAATCGAAAATGACGAGGTCGTAAGGGGACGGAGTGCTCAAGACTTGTCGTCGTCCCGAGTCTTTTCGTCCAACGGCACGCAATAAAGCTCCAGCCGGTGATCGACCAGCTTGTAGCCGAGCTTGCGCGCGATTTCGGTCTGAAGCTTTTCGATTTCCTCGGAGGTGAATTCAATCACCTTGCCGTCGCGCAGGTTGATGAGATGGTCGTGATGACTCTCCGGCACCTGCTCGTAGCGGGCGCGGCCTTCGCGGAAATCGTGACGCTCGATGATGCCGGCGTCTTCGAACAGCTTGACGGTGCGATAGACCGTCGAAATCGAGATCTTGTCGTCGACTGCAACGCAGCGCCGGTAAAGTTCCTCGACGTCGGGATGATCCATGGCCTCAGCGAGCACGCGCGCAATGACGCGGCGCTGCTCGGTCATGCGCATGCCGGCTGCGGCGCAACGCTTTTCGATATCCGTGTGCTTGCCTGTGGGCACGGGCTTCAAGGACGACATCTTGCGAGGTTCCGGTGGATAGAGCGGTGTTTTGCCACCAGCCGCAGCTTACGACAAGTCTCGCTGCATCACCACGGCGTTCAATTGTTCGCCGCTGGCGTCCTTGTAGTACCGTTCGCGGCGCCCGACGACGCGGAAACCGGCGCGTTCATACAAGGCGCGGGCAGGACGGTTGTTTTCCTCGACTTCGAGAAACACGGTTTTCAGGCCATGCCCCGCAAGATGTCCGAGATGGGTGCGCAGCAGGTCGCGCGAGAATCCGCGCCCGCGGTGCTTTTGTGCGACCGCAACGGAGAGTATCTCCGCTTCGTCGGCAGCGGTCCGCGACACGATGAATCCGATGGTCGATCCGCCGAGCCGCAGCCGGTGAGCGAGGGCATTGCGCTCGATCAGGATCTGTTCGAATTCGTCCGTGCCCCAGCCGCGATGAAACGAGGCGCGATGCAGTTGTGAGAGACGCGGCGCATCGCGGAGATTTGCGGGCTCGACCGTGGCGTCGGCGCGTCCGAACAGTTTCGGAAACACACGGGACAGAAATGCGGGAACGCGCGGCATGGCTACGTCCGTGTACCCGGCAGCGCGTAACCAGCCTTCGGCTTGGCGTCGGGCGCACGCAAATAAAACGGCTTCGCCGGCGCCGCGCCTGGGTCGGTCCCTGCGCCGATCCATGCGACCCAGGTAATATCGGGACCGGGTTTCGGGTCGACCAGCACAGGTGCCGGAACATTTCGCGGCCAGCGATCCGCCAGCAACTGCGCCGCGTTGCCGACCATGCGCAACGCGCCAAAGCGTGAGGCCGCGAAGGTTTCCTCGATCGGCATCACAGCCGGGCGCATCAAGGCCGACCCGTTGCCGGCGACGACCTGACAGTAAACATGGTCATGCCGGGCATCGATCGCGGCGATGATCGGATGCTCCTGCTTCTCCGCGACCAGAGGCGCGACATAGGCCGCCAGCGTGGTGAGGCCGATCACCGGTTTGTCGGCGGCAAGGCCGATGCCACGCGCCGCCGAGATGCCGACGCGCAAACCGGTAAAGCTGCCGGGGCCGGTGGTGACGGCGATGCGGTCGAGTTCGAGATAGCTCAGGCCTGACGCGGTCATGACACGTGCGATCAGCGGCATCAGCGCCTCGGCATGGCCGCGCTTCATCTCCAGCGTTTCCTGCGCGATGACCGCTTTCGTCGCGGCATCGAGCACGGCAGCAGCGCAGTAGTCCAGCGCGGTATCGATGGCGAGAACGATCATTCAGGGACCGGTAAGATGGCAAAGCTGGCGGCAACGTGCCGCTGAAAAAGCAAAGGGGCAAGCGGTTCGGCGCTTGCCCCAAGGCCTTTTTGGAAAATTCGGTAATTTACATCGGCCGGACTTCGACCACGTCCGGGATGAAGTGCTTCAGCAGGTTCTGGATGCCGTGCTTCAGCGTCGCCGTCGAGGACGGGCAGCCCGCGCAGGAGCCCTTCATGTCGAGATAGACAATGCCGTCCTTGAAGCCGCGGAAGGTGATGTCGCCGCCGTCGCTGGCGACCGCCGGGCGAATCCGGGTTTCGAGCAGATCCTTGATGACCGCGACGGTCTCGGTGTCGGCCTCGCTGAAGAATTCCTCGGCGTGGGGCGCATCTCCGTCGGCAACCTGGCCGTCAGCAAGCAGCGGCGCACCGGACATATAATGTTCCATGATGACGCCGAGGATCGCCGGCTTGAGGTGCTGCCAGTCACTGTCGTCCTTGGTGACGGTCACAAAATCCGAGCCGTAGAACACCCCGGTCACGCCCGGCACACCGAACAGGCGTTCGGCCAGCGGGGAGCGGGTGGCGGAGTCACGGTCGGTGAACTCCATGGTGCCGCTGTCGAGCACGGGGCGGCCGGGAATGAACTTCAGGGTCGCGGGATTTGGGGTCGCTTCGGTCTGGATAAACATCTGGTTCTCCGGCGCATCGCCGGTTCAAGGCCGGCGCGAACGGGGTTAAGTGAGCGGTTCCTATAGCACAGATGGCGCCTGAAACAGCCCGATCAAGGTGCATGGCGGCTGTTCCGGGGTGGGGAAACTCCCCGGTGTCATCACCGGGCTTGTCCGGGTGATCCCGATGAACTGGGCACTATGTCTCATTATCGGGATGGCCGGGACGAGCCCGGCCATGACAATTCAGGACAGCGCGTCGATATCGAGGTCGCTGAGATTGCCCGGCACGACGGTAATCGGGATCGGAAATGTGCCGGCGGTTTTCGCCAGCATGGTGATGATCGGACCGGGGCCTTCCGCACCGGCGCTGGCCGCAAGCACCAGCATGGCAATGTCGACATCGTTATCGATGACGTCGATGATCTGCTCGCCGGGATCGCCCTCGCGGATGACACGCTCCGGCGTGATGGCTGCGATGCCGTTGGCGCGGCCCGAGGCGCGGTCGAGCGCCGCGTTCGCGATCTCCTCGGCTTCCGCGCGCATGATGTCGGCGACACCGAGCCATTGCTGGTTGCGGTCTTCCGTCTCGATGACGCGCAGCATCACGACGCCGCCGCCGACACGCAGCGCCCAGCGGCTTGCGTAGTACACCGCGCGGTCGCCTTCCGCGGTGTCGTCAACGACGACGAGGCATTTCGGCTTGTGGCCCTGTTCGTAGCTTCGTCGCTGGTTGCTCATGCATGTCCCTCGCGCGTATTCCGCAAAAGTGGGCACCGGTTTGCGAGAAGAATACGCGCAGCTTAATGACCGGCATCATGCTGCCATGCGCGAGGGCGCGCCGACAAGGTGAGAAGAGGCTTGACGGAACTCGATTTGGTTTGTCCGGAGGCGCACGAGGCCATGCCCGGATTCATTCAGGCATGGCCTTCGCAGGATGGAAGACAGTTTTATGTCTTGCGGATGAAGCCGACGATGTCCTTCACCGCATCCATGGTTTCGGCGGCGATGACGCGCGCGCGATCCGCCCCGTCGGCCAGAACCGAATCCACATAAGCGGCGTCCTGCGTCAGCTTCTTCATTTCCGCACCGATCGGCCCGAGCTTCGCGACCGCGAGATCCACCAGCGTGCTCTTGAAGCCCGAGAACTGTCCGCCGCCGAATTCGCGCAGCACGTCCGGCCGCGATTGTCCCGACAGCGCCGCGTAGATCCCGACCAGGTTGTCGGCTTCGGGACGGCTCTTCAGGCCTTCCTCCTCGCCCGGCAACGGCTCCGGGTCGGTCTTCGCCTTGCGGATTTTCTGCGCGATCGCGTCGGCGTCATCGGTGAGATTGATGCGTGAATAGTCCGACGGATCCGACTTCGACATTTTCTTGGTGCCGTCGCGCAGCGACATCACGCGCGTCGCAGGTCCGGTGATCAGCGGCTCCGGCTGCGGGAAGAACTTCTCGCCGAAATTGTGCGCGCCGATCGACTCGGAAAAGTCATTGTTGAACTTCTGCGCGATGTCACGCGCCAGCTCTAGATGCTGCTTCTGATCCTCGCCGACCGGAACATGCGTCGCGCGATAGACCAGAATGTCGGCCGCCATCAGATTCGGATAGGCGTATAGCCCGACCGATGCATTCTCGCGATCCTTACCGGCCTTCTCCTTGAACTGGGTCATGCGGTTCAGCCACCCGAGCCGCGCCACGCAGTTGAACACCCAGGCGAGCTCGGCATGTTCGGAGACCTGGCTCTGGTTAAAGACAATGTGCTTCTTCGGATCGATGCCCGCGGCGATGAACGCCGCCGTGACCTCGCGAATGTTACGGGTCAGCTCGGCAGGGTCCTGCCAGACGGTAATGGCATGCAGGTCCACAACGCAGTAGATGCAGTTGTGGGTGTTCTGGAGCTTCACGAAGTTGACGATGGCGCCGAGATAGTTGCCGAGGTGCAGATTGCCCGTCGGCTGGACGCCCGAAAAAACCAGTTCTTTTGCAGCCATCTTACTGTTCCTGTGCCGCCGTCCGGCAGCCGATCCGTGTACGCGCGTCTTTAGCCATGCAGGCGCTACTCGCGCAAGCCGCCATCGCGCAAATTGCTGATTGCCTCACCCCAGCTCACGACGCCGAACAGGTCCAGCAGCAGGCCGTAAAACGAAACGCCCGCCGCGACCAGTCCGCCGAGAATGGTGATCTGGGCCGCGAAGCCAGCCGTTGCCGTCACCGGCGCCACAAAGGACTCGGCGAGAAACAGCATCGCGCCCATCACCGCGGCGCAGATCGCGATCCGCGGCAGCCGGCGCTGCGAAATGGCGTCGAGGGAAAATCCGAATGTCGTCGCGCCTCGCCAGCCCAGCACGCCGGCGCAGAACCATGCGCCGAGCGAGATGCTGGCCGCGACGCCGCTGGCACCATAGGCATGCCCGAAGAACAGCCCGCAGATCACGGCGACCGCGATACCAGACAGCGTTGCCGCGAGCGGCGTTTTGGTGTCCTCGCGGGCGAAGAAAGCCGGAGCCAGCACTTTCACCAGAACATGCGCGGGCAGGCCGAGCGCAAGGATCGCCAGCGCCCGTGCGGTGGCGATGGTATCCGCCGCGGTGAATGCGCCGTGCTCGAACAGCACGCGGATGATCGGCTGGCTCAGGACGATCAGGCCGATGGTCGCCGGCATGACCAGCGCGGTCGCAAGTTCGAGTCCGCGTGACTCGGCTTGCATCAGCGCGTCCTTGTCGTTGGCGCGGATCGCGCGGGTCATCTCCGGCACCAGCACAGTGCCCATCGCCACGCCGACCATGCCGAGCGGCAGTTCGATCAGGCGGTTGGCGAAATAAAGCCACGACACCGCGGCCGGCGAATTCGAAGCGATGATCGCGCCGCCGACAATCAGGAATTGCGGCCCGGCATTGGCCACCATGCCGGGAATGCCCTTGCGCAGAAACCCCCGGATTTGCGGGTCGAATGAAATGCGTATCGGCGTGGCGATGCCGTCGCGCCACGGTCTGCGCTGAACGAGGATCAGCATTTGCAGACATCCGGCGACGCCGACTGCGCCCGCGATCACGGTCGCCGAGAACAGCGGATCGTGCCGCCAGACCAGCAGCACGACCAACACAACGATCATGGTGATGTTGAACAGCACCGGCGAGAATGCGGTCAGCATGAAGCGATGCTCGGCGTTCAGCACGCCCATCATCACGATAGATGGGCCGACGAACGCGAAGTACGGCATCATCAATCGGGCGTCTTTGATGGCCAACTCCAAAGTCTCGCGGCCGACGAAGCCGGGGGCAAGCACCGCGATGACGAGCGGCATCAGCACCGTCAGGACGAGCGCGATACCGATCAGGATGAGGCTGACGCTGCCGAGTACGCGTCCCGCGAAGGCGGCGGCGGCAACAGTACCCTCGGTTTCCCGCACGCGCAGATAATGAGGGATCAGCGCTGCGTTCAGCGCGCCTTCGGCGAAGGAACGGCGCGTCACATTGATGAACTGGAACGCCACCAGGAACGCGTCCGCGACCGATCCGGCGCCGAGCAGCGCCGCGATCAGGGCGTCGCGCATGAATCCCAGCGTTCGCGACGCCAGCGTGCCGGTCGAGATGGTCAGGATATGACGGATCATCGAGCTATTCTGCGGATCACATGCTTGCTGGCGGGCGCGTTGTCGTGATAGGTCGCCGGTTGCTCCAAAGACCTTGGAACCGGCCCTCCAATCCCTCCCTGAAATACCAGCTTTTGCCGGTTTTGCTCCCTTCCAGCAGGAATATCATTAATGACCGCAGCGACATACGACGTTCTCGGGATCGGGAATGCCATCTTCGATATCCTGGTGCGAACCGACGATGCCTTTCTCGCTCAGCACGGCATGGCCAAGGGATCGATGGCGCTGATCGACGAGGCGCGCGCCGCTGCGGTTTATCAGGCCATGGGCCCAGCCACCGAAATGTCCGGCGGTTCAGCGGCGAATACGATTTTCGGCGTGGCGGGCTTCGGCGCAAAGGCGGCTTATGTCGGCAAGGTCAAGGACGACCAGATCGGCCGCATGTACACCCATGACATCCGCGCCGCGAATGTGGCGTTCACGACCGCGGCCGCGACCGACGGCCCCGCGACCGGATGCTCCTACATCCTGGTGACGCCGGACGGCGAGCGAACCATGAACACGTATCTCGGCGCGGCGCAGGATCTCTCCCCCGCCGACATCGACCCTGCCCAGATTGCGGCGTCCTCGATCGTCTATCTGGAAGGTTATCTGTGGGATCCGGCCAATGCGAAGGAGGCGTTTCTGAAAGCCTCGAAGATCGCGCATGACAACAAGCGCAGTGTCGCGCTCACTCTGTCGGACGCTTTTTGTGTCGGCCGCTACCGCGATGAGTTCCTCGATCTCATCCGCACCGGGACGGTCGATCTGGTGTTCGCGAATGAGACGGAACTGGCTTCGCTCTATCAGACCGAGGATTTCGACAAGGCGCTGGGTCAGTTGCGCAATGACGCCCAGCTCGCCGTGGTCACCCGCAGCGAAAAGGGCTGCGTGGTTGCTGCGAAGGACAAGGTGACGGCGGTTCCGGCATATCCGGTGAAGCAGGTGGTGGATACGACGGGCGCGGGCGATCTGTTCGCCGCGGGCTTCCTGTTCGGTTTGGTGCGCGGTCTTGGCCATGAACAGTGCGGCCGGCTTGGCGCGCTCGCCGCCGCCGAGGTGATCCAGCACATCGGCGCGCGTCCGCAAACGTCGCTGAAGGCGCTGGCGCAGGCGGCCGGACTGCCGGTCTAGCGGCAACTGTTCACGATCGAGTGACTACCGGTTAACCGCGTTTCTCCCTTGAAGGGCTTGAGGCCGCATCCATATGACAAAAGACGATTTTCGGCGGGAACGATTGCCTGTTGCGTTCGTTGGAACTTTTCCCGCTGTGCGGGCAGGGACGTTTGTTTTTTAAAGAGATACGCGCAGGTCGCGGCGGAAGGTCACCATGATTTCAACCTGGAGCGAGTGGAAACGTTACCCGAAGGCTGCGCGCGGCGAAAAACTCGAAGCGCCGATCGGGCCGGGAATTTTTGAAGTCAGGCACGCCTCATCCGGAGCGCTGTTCGCCTTCGACTCTGCCGACAACCTCGCTCTCGCGCTGTCGTCGATTACATCGGGGCCGAAATCATTCGCATCCTGGTTCGGCAAGCGCGATTCCGCAACGTCGCTCGATCTCGAATACCGCACTTACGCGACATCGACGCGTGAAGATGCAAAGGTCGCCGCGGAACGAATGATTGGCCGCCGCGAGGCCTTCATGAGTCACGTCGCCTGACGCCTAGCGGCGCAGCACGCCGATCATGCGGCTGGCGAAAGTGAGCCGCTCAGCCAACACCGACATGAAATAGGTCAGGAGCTTCTGGCCGAGGGCCGGATTGCTGGCAGTAATCGCGTTGAACGCATCGGCGCGCAGCACGTAAAGCACGCTGTCGGTTTCCGCCCGGATCGTTGCGCTGCGCGGCTGGCGTGCGACAAGCCCCATTTCCCCAACCGTTGTATGGCGGCCGAGGCTTCGGACGCGCGTGCTGTGGCCCCCGCCCGCGTCAACGATGACGCCGATCCTGCCGTTGAGGATAAAGAGCATCGAGTCGGCCGGTTCACCCGCGCGCGCGATGGTCTCGAAAGCGCGGACTTCGAGGCGTTCGCAGCGGCGCGCCAGTTCAGCGGCATCATGATCATTGCCGAGAATTCCCGCGAACCAGCCTTGCAGATCGCCTTCTTCCTGCTCCAGCCCGCTGTGCCGGGCGATGATTTCGTTCTCGCACCACTCCAGCGCATGATCGAGATCCGGCATGACCAGAATGTCGCCGGCCAGAAACTCTCCCGACCGCAGCATTTTTTCCGCTGCGCGCGGCAGGTTGACGAGAACGAGCTTCACGTCGTTCTCGATCGCCGAACGCCTGATCTGGGCGAAGCTGTAGGCGGCCGATGAATCGATCCCGGTGACCAGCTTGAAATCGAACACCAGATAGCGGCACTCGGGATGATGTTCGAGCAGCATCTTGACATGCTGATAAAGGCGATTGGCCGAACCGAAGAACAGATAGCTCTGCAGATTGAGCCCGTGGATTTCCTTGCCATGGGCGGCCAGCAGCGCGAGATCGTTCTGCGAGCGATCGAGCGAACTGCGGTACTCCGCGCCGTTGAAGCCGAATTTGATCGAACTGATGCGGGATGCGCTCAGTGCAAATGTCGCGCAGCCGATGATGGTTCCGATCAGGACGCCGGCGATAAAACCCCACTTCACGATGATGAAGATGATCGCCAGCAGCGACAGGTATTCGATGGTGGACAGCCGCCGACGCGATTCGATGATCCAGCGGTTGAGCTGGTCCACGCCGAGATAGATCAGCAGGCCGCCGAGAATGAATTTCGGCATGAAGCTGAGCAGCGCCGGATCGGCGACCAGCATCAGCACCGAAATCACAGCGACCATCAGCCCGGACAGGCGGCTGGTGGCTCCGCCGTTGAAATTGAGCAGCGACCGGCTGAGCGAGATGCACCCCGCATAGCCGCCGAACAGTCCCGACAGGATGTTGGCAGCTCCCGCGACATTCAGTTCGCGTTCGAGGTTTGCTTCGCGGCTGGTCGCGACTTCAAGACCTGTGGTGTTGAACAGCGTGCTGATCGCAGTGACGAAAATCACCGCAATGAGATTGCCGATCAGCCCGGGCACGGCCTGCCATGGGTAGTTTTCAATATCACCCAGATGCCACGGAAGGGAAAACGTCGCGCGCGGCAGCGATTGAAATGTCCAGCCGAGGGCCTGCGCCTGCTCCAGCGAGACGCCTGCGAAGTTGAACACGATATGGGTCACGACCACGCCGGCGATCAGCAGCGCCGGCAGCGCCAGCGGATTGCGCGAGCGGTGCCACGTCAGATAGATCGTGAACGCCAGCGCGATGCCTGCGAGAAGTTCGTACATCGTCATCGGGTCAGCGAACGATGCCAGGTTGTCGAACCGCAAGGACATGTTCGTGATGACGCGAACGCCGCCGAGGGCGATCAGGAGCGCTGTCGCGCCAAGGAAACCGCCGATCACGGGATAAGGCACGTACCGGATCGCGCGGCCGATCCGGGTCAGCCCCAGACTGCACAACGCCAGGCCGGTGATGATGGTTGCGGCGGACAGCGTGAGAAGCACGGGGCCGAGCAAGTGCGCGGACGGATCGGTTGCCGTGATGTGTTCGACCACCGAGGTTGCCAGAATGGCGGTCACCGCCGCTGTGGACGTTTCGGGGCCCCCAACTGCGATGGGAAAGGTGCTGCCCAGCGCGACCACGATGGCGATGATGGCCGTGGCGATGAAGGTCGCCGCGATCCCGTAGGGCAGATATTCGGACAGCGGACCGGAGAAAATCAGAACCGAATAGGACAGTCCGAAGGACACCGTGAGGACCGCAGGCGCCGCGCTGGCGAAGATATCATTCAGCCATGCACGAAGTTTCACATGAGGGCTTGGAACTCGGCTTACGGAGGGAAAGGCCACGCGTGACATCCATGGGTGGAGGCGAGCCAGTCCTAGACGACGACAACGCTGACGTAAAAGAGATTTTTATGACAATCGCATTTGCAGCTGGTCCTTGCGCAAAATGAGATATTCCGGGTGTTCCGGCGGCAGCAAAAAGGCTGCGCTGTTTTTCAGCGCAGCCTGGTTGCCTCGAACATCTTCTCTGCGCTGACAGATCAGCGGCCCTTGAACTTGGCCGGGCGCTTTTCCAGGAACGCGCCGACGCCTTCCTTGAAATCTTCGCTGCGTCCGGCAACGCGCTGGAACTGCTGTTCGAGGTCGAGCTGTTCCTCGAACGAATTGTTCTCGCTTTCCCAGTAAAGCCGGCGGATCAGCGACAGCGCCACGGTCGGGCCGTTGGCCAGATCATGGGCAAGCTTCCTGGTCTCCTCGGCGAGAGCCGCATCATCGACGACGCGGTTGACCAGTCCCCATTCCAGCGCCTTCTCGGCGGGAAGCCGCTCGCCCAGCAAGGACAGCTCGACCGAGCGCGCCTTGCCGATGAGCCGAGGCAGGATCCAGGTCGATCCGCAATCCGGCACCAGGCCGATGCGGCGAAACGCCTGCAGGAAATACGACGACCGCGCGCAAACAATGACGTCACCCATCAGAGCGAAGCTCATGCCTGCGCCGGCAGCCGGGCCGTTCACGGATGAGATGATCGGACAATGCAGGTTGCGCAGACGGCGCAGGAACGGATGAAACGCTGTCTCAAGCGTCGTGCCTGCGCTCGGCCGCTTGCCGCTCTGATCGTTGCGGCCCTGAAGGTTGGCCCCGGTGCAGAATGCCTTGCCAGCGCCGGTGAGAACGAGGCAACGAATGTCGTCGCGCTTCTCGTCGATCGCATCCATCGCCTCGGTGAGACCGGCGAGCATGTCCGGCGACACCGCGTTCATGACCTCAGGATGATCGAGTACAAGTGTGGCGACAGGTCCGTCGAATTCCAGTCTGCAATGTTTGAACTGCATGCGTTCCTCGCTTGATGATTTTGATTGAGCGTGACGTCCGCAAGCGTTGCCGCGTCCGTTTCGCAGCGACTATTTCGGAAACCGAATTGGCTGTAAACGGCACAGCATGGCAACAATGTCTGGTCTGCCATGCGCTGCGAATTTTAGTTTCGCATGGCGAAAGAGCCGTTCCGTCGTCGCGGCGGTTTGATTTTGCGCGGCCGATTGGCCAATGTCGCCGCCAAACGAGATCAACGGAGATGAAGCGATTATGGGCATTTTCGATCTGAGCGGCCGCGTGGCGGTGGTGACGGGCGGCAATGGCGGCATCGGTCTTGGCATCGCGCAGGCGCTGGCGGCGGAAGGATGCGCCGTGTCGATCTGGGGACGCAACGCCGAGAAGAATGCGCGGGCGGTGGCCTCGATCACCGGCAAGGGCGGCAAGGCCGAGGCGCGCATCTGCGATGTCACCGATGCGACATCGGTGAAAGCTGCGATGCAGGCGACGCTGGATGCATTCGGCCGCGTCGACGGTTGCTTTGCCAATGCCGGGATCGGCGGCGGCGGACGTCAGGCCTTCATCGACCGCACCGAAGCGGACTGGCGCAAGATGTTCGCCACAAATCTCGATGGCGTGTTTCATGTCTTCCAGGCGGCTGCGCGGCACATGACGGAACGCGCGGCAAAAGGCGATGCCTTCGGCCGGCTGGTAGCGACATCAAGCATGGCGTCACTGTTCGGCACGGCGCGTAACGAGCATTACGCCGCGACGAAGGCTGCGATCAATGCGCTGATCCGCGCGCTCGCGGTCGAGCAGGCGCGCTATGGCATCACGGCCAACGCGATCCTGCCGGGCTGGATCAAGAGCGAGATGACGCAGGGCCTGATGGCCAACGACAAGTTCGTCGCGAATGTGATGCCGCGCATTCCCATGCGCCGGTTCGGCGAACCGTCGGACTTCGGCGGCATCGCCGTTTACCTGATGAGCAAGGCGTCATCGTATCACACCGCGGATAGCATCCTGATCGATGGCGGCTACACGGTGTTCTGAGGATCACTCCGGCAGCGGAATGAATTCGTGCTCGTTGGGCACATGGGCGAAGCGGCCGGCTTTCCAGTCGGCCTTCGCTTCCTCGATGCGCTCCTTGCTCGACGACACGAAGTTCCACCAGACGTGGCGCGGGCCTTCCAGCGCCGTGCCGCCGAGAAACATCATCCGCGTCGGGCGCACGGCCTTCACGGTGATCCGGTCACCGGGGCGGAAGATCAACAGCTTCGGTCCCTCATATTTTTCATTGGCGATCTCGATCTCGCCGTCGACGATATAGATCGCGCGTTCCTCGTGATCCGCATCGAGCGGCACGCGCATGCCCTCGTCCAGCGCCACCTCGGTGTAGAACCACTCCGAAACCATCTCGACCGGCGATTTTGCGCCGAACGATGAACCGGCGATGATGCGCGCCTTGAATCCGGTGTCCTGAACCGTCGGCAGGACGTCGGCGCCAAAATGCTGGAACGACGGCGCGATCTCTTCCTTGCCCGCAGGCAGCGCGATCCAGCTTTGCAGGCCGAGCATCTGCTGGCCGCTGGCGCGCTGCACGTCCGGCGTGCGCTCGGAATGCGCGATTCCGCGCCCGGCGGTCATCAGGTTCATCGCGCCGGGCTGGATTTCCTGGATATTTCCTTCGCTGTCGCGATGCATGATGCTGCCGTCGAACAGATAGGTGACGGTGGCGAGCCCGATATGCGGATGCGGGCGCACGTCCATGCCCTTGCCGGCCACGAACTGCACCGGTCCAAAGTGATCGAAGAAGATGAAGGGGCCGACCATCTGCCGCTTGCCGTGCGGCAGCGCGCGGCGGACAGCGAAGCCGTCGCCGAGATCGCGTGTGCGCGGCACGATAATGAGGTCGAGCGCGTCGCAGGTCTGCGGGTCGCCGAGGATCGGATCGTTCGATGGCATCCAGCTCATAGCGCGTCTCCTTGCATCAATGGAGTTTTATTACGCGCTTGCGGATGTCTCCGCGAGCGCGCGTGCTGGCAGCATCTTACGAACGGTGGACGACGATGCAACCTGGCCTTTTTCGGCAAAGGCTTCGTGGTTCGCTTCGATCTGATCGAGCGCGTAAAGATAATTGACCATCAGCCCGTACGATTGCTGCATGCCCTTTTCGGAGCGGTCGCCGAGGAAGTTCAGCCGCTCCAGCCGTGCGCCGTTACCGAGATGGAAGCGCGCTACGGGATCGAGCGGATGCCCGCGCGAACCCTTGGCTTCGATGAAGTAGTAAGCCGCCAGCGGCAGCAGCTCGGCCTTGACCTGTTCGGCGATGTCGGGATCGTCGGCCCAGTTCGGCGTATCCAGTGCGTTGAGGATGGCGCGTGACGCCCCATCGAGCAGCGGCGAAGTCTCGGACGCGCGTTCGCGCTTCAGCCAGGCAGCGAATCCCGGAACCGGCGAAAGTGTCACGAAGGTATGCACATTCGGCAGTTCGCGTTTGATCTCCTCGACCACCTGCTTGATCAGGAAGTTGCCGAAGGAAATACCGCCGAGCCCGCGTTGCGTGTTCGAGATCGAATAGAATACCGCTGTGGTCGCATCGGTCGCCGGGATTGGCGCGCGGGTGAGATCGAGCAGCGGCGCGATCGCCGCCGGGCTCTCGCGAGTCAGCGCCACCTCGACAAAGATCAGCGGCTCATCCACGAGCTGCGGATGGAAGAAGCCGTAGCAACGGCGATCCGACGGCGCGAGACGGCTGCGCAAATCGTCCCAGTTGGAGATGGCGTGGACCTGCTCGTAGCGGATGATCTTTTCCAGAATGTTCGCAGGCGTGGTCCAGTCGATCCGTTGCAGCACGAGAAAGCCCCTGTTGAACCACGACGCGAACAGATGAACGAAATCGCTGTCGACGTGTTTGAGCGCGGGATGATCCTTGATATGCGTCAGCAGCGCTTCGCGCATGCGCACCAGCGATGCGGTGCCGCCCGGCGCCAGATTGAGACGCCGGATCAATTCCTGGCGGCGCGGCTCGGCGGCTTTGAGAAGTTTGCTAATAGCATCGGGCGTCGTGCCCTTGTCGCGCACCACGGCGAGTGCCGCATTCAGTTCGTTCATGTCCGGCCCGAACAGATCGGCAAGTGCATTGAGGAAGGCGAGCTGATCGGCTTCACTCGCAGCCGAGTAACCCGCAAGCAGCGTGTTGGCGAGCGCGACGCCGGTGGCTTCGCCGCGCCGCGACAGCAAGGTTTCGCCAAGCCCGATCAACTCGGCCTGCGACATCGCCCGCGCGCCATTGGAGAGGCCCAGAAGGCTCCGGCCCCGCTCCGTCAGCGTGGAGAGCAGATTGCTCAAGGAGGCCCGGTCCAGTCCCAGCGTCGCCATTCGTCAGCTTGCTCCTGCGCAGTCAGGCATCATCCGCCGATGATAGACAGCGAATGCGACCGATTCCAGACGGTCCGGCCCAGACTTTCGTTTGGGAATGCCTGATCCGCAGGTTGCCTGATGCGACTCAAAGCCGCGCGAGCGACGTGACGCGGCCGATGCGGTCGAACTTGTCGAGTGACAGGATGGCGTCGGCGAAGCGGTCGGCGCGCTCGTTGAGCACCGGCCGCGCGAGTTGCAGGAACTTCTGCTGCATTGCCGCCGCATCGGGAAACGATGACGGCTCGCCCGATGGATCTGGAATCAGGCGCTCCAAGGTGCCTTCACCGCTTTCGATGCTGACACGCGCGCCGAACGGATGGCTCTTGCCCTCCAGCCGGGGGTCCTGCACGACCTCGATCCTGTCAGCCAGCGCCTCGATGGCGGGATCGCCGAGCCGCTTGTAATCGTCCCAGCCGAACGAACCCTGATCGAGCGCCAGTGCACCGGTGAAGTACATCGAGAACTGTCCGCCGACCACGCTGCGCGCATGGCGCTTGGTCGCGGCATCGCCGGTGAGTGTGATGCCGTTGCGGTGCAGGCCGATCTCGACGCTTTTAATGTTTTCCGGCGTGAGATTGTGCTCGCGGCGCATGGCGATCAGCGCGTCGATGGCGGCGTGGGTGTAGCGGCAACTCGGATAGGGCTTCACGCCGATCTTCATGGTCTCGTAGATTTTGCCGAGACCGGCGGTCGCCTTGTCCGGATGAGCGTTATCGCTGTAGCCGACCAGTAGGCCGTGCTTGCCCTCAACCGATTCCGTTGCGCCGATGAATCCCTCGCGGGCCAGCGAGGCGGCGACAACGCCGTTCATCGCAGCGGCGCCGACCTGATAGCGCTTGTTCCAGGCGCCGTTGACCAGAAATTGCAACGAGCCGGCGGCCTGGCTGCCGGAGACGCCGAATGCTGCGACGATCTGATCTGCACTGAGTTTGTAAAGCTTTGCCGCCGCGGCCGCGGCTCCATAGGTGCCGGCGGTGGCGGTGGGGTGAAAGCCTTTTGCGTAATGCGAGGTTGGATCGAGCGCATTGCCGAGGCGGCAGCAGACCTCATAGCCCGCGACGATGGCTGTCAGCACGTCGCGGCCGCTGGCCTCCACAATCTCGCCGACGGCGAAGGCGGCGGGCACCACCGGCGCACTCGGATGCAGCGAGGAATCCGCATGGGTGTCGTCGAAGTCGAGCGAGTGGCCGAGCGCGCCGTTGAGCAGCGCGGCGATGGCGGGCGTATAGGTTTTGGCATCGCCGCACACGGTCGCATCGCCCTTGCCGTCGAGGCCGAGGGTCGCCAGCATCGCCAGCAGCGACGGCGTCGATTCCGCCTCGCTGCGCGCCCGCACGGCGCTGCCCAGAAAATCGAGGGTCAGCGCCTTGGCGCGCTCCAGCACCTTTGGTGGAATGTCTTCATATCTGAGGTTTGCGACGTAAGCGGCCAGCGTTGCGGTTTCATTCGCCATTGTTGTTTGTCCTTTTTGCCGGACGGCAGACTATGCATCCTGTGCCGCGCGTTCAACCCATGACGCATCATGCCCGCCACCTTGACATCCGACGGCTTGCGGATGACCTTTGCCGCCGATTATCGGATTAATTTCATCAGTTGATACGGCCATGTTCACTGGCGCGGGCCTGATTGCCTTTATCTTCATTTTTGGCTCGGCGATGCTGGGCTTTGCGCTTCGCCGCTTCCTGCCTGCAGATCATCTGTCGGATCTGACCGGCAAGACGGTGCACAACATCATGGGTGTTGTCTCACTGCTGGCAGCGCTGGTGCTTGGCCTTCTTGTGGCCAACACCAAGGCGAGCTTCGATCTGCGAAACCAGGAGGTTCAGCAGTTCAGCGCCAACCTGACGCTGCTCGACCGCGAGCTTATGCATTTCGGTCAGGATGCCGCAAAGATCCGCGAGATGCTGCGCACATTCACGGCGCACAAGATCGATCAGCTATGGACCGATCGTGACGCCGAGGCCGCCAGCAGGGATGCCGCAGAATCCGTGCGGCTGCTCGACGAAATCGAATCCGATCTTCGTCTGTTTGCTCCGGCGAACGGAGTTCATGTCGAGGGCCGCAGGAATGCCCTTGAACTCATCGGGGATTTGAAGCGCACCAGCCGTCTGCTGTCCGTTCAGCAGATCAATCGGTCGCCGCGCGCGTTTCTGTTCGCCGGGGTCTTCTGGCTCAGCGTTCTTTTCTTCTGCCGTGGAATATTCGCGCCGTTCCAGGGCACGGTGATTGCTGCGCTCTTTCTCGCAGCCCTGTCGGTGTCCATTGCGATCAATCTGGTTTTCGATATGGACCACCCGTTCACCGGGTTTGTCAGGGTCTCGCCGGTGCCGATGCAGCAGGCGCTGGATTGGATGAAACCCTGAGGCGCCTGCAGGCCGGTGCGACGCGTGTCAGATCTTCCGCAGCATGGCAGGGACGATCATGCGGTGAAACGGCATGATGATGGTGAGGTAGACCCGGCCGAGCGAGTTATTGGTTTTCACCAGTGTCGTCGCGGACACCTGTCTTCCGCCGGCGCCTCCGGTCACGTCGACGACTATGCGGAAGTCGAGGTGCTTGTCGTCGAAGCCCGCCACCAAACGCTGTGGCGTTTCACTGATGACGGGAAACGGACCGATGGACTCCCTGGCGAGGGCCTTTCGATGGGCGGGCCGCTTGAGGCCGAATGGCGTCACCATAAGATTGCGCAGTTTCATCAGGCCAGCGATCCATTTCGCCTGACGCAGGAACATGCGTTCGGCGGCCTGACGTGCATCCAGTGTCTCATCGGTCACGGTGACAACGAAGCAATCGCCGAACTGCGCGCCCGGCAGAAGCGCCTTCATGCCGCTGTCGGGTTCAAAGTCCCGAATGCTGATGGCATGGGAGGTCATGTCGCAACTCTCAACCGATGGGTCAGCCCGCGGAAGCGCAATACCAGCAGGGTGGCATAGATGCCGGTTCCGATCGACAGGCCGATCCAGACTCCGATCGCGCCCAGGTTAGTCCAGAATGCGAGCCCATAGGCCGCGGTGAAACCGATCAGCCAGTAACTGATGGCCGCAAGCAGCAGCGGGATGCGGGTGTCGCTGAGACCGCGAAGCGCGCCGGCGGCCACGGTCTGGATGCCGTCGGCGATGAAGAAGGTTGCGCCGACCAGCATCAGCGTGGCGGCGAGTTCGATCGCAGCCAGGCCTTGCTTGGTATTGCCGAAGAAAAATCCCGCAAGGTCAAATCGCACAACGATCACGGCAAGCGTCATTGTCGTCATGAAGATGATGCCGAGCACAATCGCAGCCACGCCGGCGCGGCGGATCGCTGGGACATCGCCGCGCCCCAGCGCCTGCCCGACGCGCACGGTCGCGGCCATGCCAATGCCGAACGGCACCATGAACAGGATGGCCGCGATCTGCAGCGCGATCTGATGCGCGGCGAGCGCGGTCGTGCTGATCAGCCCCATCAGCAGGCCGGCGGCGGAGAACAATCCGTACTCCAGCAGGAATGACACCGCGATCGGCGCGCCGATGATGACAAGCTGGCGCATGAGCGGCCAGTCGATCCGCCAGAACCGTCCCAGCACGTGAAATTTTCGGAACGGCCGCTGGCTGTAGGTGAACCACAGCGCCGCAGCGCACATGCCGAAGTTCACAGTGGTCGTGGCGACGCCCGCGCCGAGCAATTCCAGCTTCGGCATGCCCCAATGGCCGTGGATCAAGGAGTAGCCGAGCACGGCATTGGCGGGAATTGCAGCCAGCGTGATCCACAGGCCCGGCTCGGGCCGGTTGACTGCGCCCATGAAGTTGCGGATCGCCATGAAGCATAACGCGGGCGCCATGCCCGGCGCGAGGCCGAGCAGATAACGCTGCGCAAGACGGGCATTTTCCGGTGCCTGACCCAGCATCAGGAGTATCTTCTCGCCGAACAGCGGCAGCATCATCATCGGAACGCACAGCAGCAGTGCGGCCCACAGGCCGACGCGAAGCGCACGGCGAACCGTGCGCGGCTGACGTGCGCCCAGCGCCTGAGCTGCGAGCGGCGCCACGGCGGACACCAGTCCCATCCCGATCACGAAAGCGACGAAGAACACCGTATGCGCCAGCGACGCCGCAGCGACAGCAGTGTCGCCGAGCCGTCCGATCAGCGCGAGATCGGTCGTCATCATGGCGATCTGTCCCAGTTGCGTCAGGGCAATGGGCAGGGCGAGCTTGATGGTTTCAATAAACTCGGTCGCGACCGGATTGCGGGCCGCGATCCGGGCTGATTGTGTTGTCTCGACGCTGGCCATGATGACTGAGTAGCACCGCAGCCTGACAAAATCATGGTCCAAGGCTGCGGCGTTTCGCGGCCGCCGCTATTTTCTGCCGTTCTGCCGCTCCGCTGCGCGCTTGAGGGCTTCCGCGAGTGCGCCGCCGCCCGAAGGGGCCGGTTGCGATGCGGCCCGCTGTTGGGACTTTGACAGGGGACGCTCCTGTTGGCGCGGGGCGCTGCGCGCAGTGCGATCGGAGGCCGGTCCGATCTCGTCGTCGAGACGCAGCGTCAGCGCGATGCGCTTGCGCGGAACGTCGACGTCCAGAACCTTGACGCGCACGATGTCGCCCGGCTTCACCACATCGCGCGGGTCCTTGATGAAGGTGCGCGACATCGCGGAAATATGGACAAGGCCGTCCTGATGCACGCCGACATCGACGAATGCGCCGAACGCCGCGACATTCGTCACCGCGCCTTCCAGCACCATGCCGGGCTTGAGATCGCTGACCTTCTCGACACCGTCCATGAACACGGCTGCCTTGAACGCGGGCCGCGGATCGCGTCCCGGCTTCTCAAGCTCCCGGAGAATGTCGGTGACGGTCGGAAGACCGAAGGTTTCGTCGACGAAGCTCTGCGGCTTCACCTGCCGCAGGATTTCAGCGTTGCCGATCAGCGCCCGGATGTCACTCTTGGTGGCGGTGAGGATGCGCCGCACGACAGGGTAGGATTCCGGATGCACGCCGGAGGCATCGAGCGGATCGTCGCCACCCGTGATGCGCAGAAAGCCGGCGCACTGCTCGAACGCCTTGGGCCCGAGACGCGGCACCTCTTTCAGCGCCTTGCGCGAACGGAAGGGGCCATTGGCGTCGCGGTGCTGGACGATGCTCTGCGCGAGGCCCGTGCCGATGCCGGAGACGCGCGCCAGCAGCGGCGCAGAGGCGGTATTGGCGTCGACGCCGACCGCGTTCACGCAGTCTTCCACCACGGCATCGAGTGAGCGCGAGAGTTTTGCCTCGCCGAGATCGTGCTGATATTGCCCAACGCCGATGGATTTCGGATCGATCTTGACCAGTTCGGCCAGCGGATCCTGCAACCGGCGTGCGATGGACACCGCGCCGCGCAGCGTCACGTCGAGACCGGGCAGTTCCTCGGAGGCATAAGCAGACGCCGAGTAAACCGATGCGCCGGCTTCCGACACGACGATGCGCGTCATCTTCAGTTCCGGCAGCAGCTTCACCAGGTCGCCGGCGAGCTTGTCGGTTTCGCGTGATGCCGTGCCGTTGCCGATCGCGATCAGTTCCACGTGATGCTCGCGCGCGAGCTTTCCGAGGATCGCGAGCGATTCGTCCCAGCGGCGCTGCGGCTCGTGCGGAAAGATCGCGGTGGTCGCCACGACCTTGCCGGTGGCATCGACCACAGCGACCTTCACGCCGGTGCGGTATCCCGGATCGAGGCCCATGGTGACACGCGCTCCCGCAGGCGCGGCAAGAAGCAGATCGCGCAGGTTCGCGGCAAAGACGCGAACGGCCTCTTCCTCGGCTGCGGTCCACAGCCGCATGCGCAGATCGATGGAGATGTGAATGAGAATCTTCGTTCGCCACGCCCAGCGCACGGTCTCGGTCAGCCACTTGTCGCCGGGGCGTCCCTGGTCGGAGATCGAGAACCGCTGCCGGATGCGCAGTTCGTACGAACTCACAGCAGCAGGCGTCGCCGCCGGCGGCTCGGGAAGAATCTGCAGGTCGAGGATTTCTTCCTTCTCGCCGCGGAACGCAGCGAGGATGCGATGCGACGGCAGCTTGTGCAGCGGCTCGCTGAAATCGAAATAGTCGCTGAACTTGGCGCCGGCTTCCTGCTTCCCCTCGCGCAGCTTCGACGTCAGCACGCCGTTCGACCACGCCTCTTCGCGCAGCGCGCCGATCAGGTCGGCGTCTTCCGCGAAACGTTCGACGAGGATCGCGCGTGCGCCCTCAAGCGCGGCGGCGGCATCAGCCACCTGCTTGTCGGGATCGACGAAGGGCGCGGCGGCGGCATGCGGCTCGTTTGCGGGCTGGGTCAGCAACAGGTCCGCCAGCGGCTCGAGGCCCGCTTCCTTGGCGATTTCCGCCTTGGTCCGGCGCTTGGGCTTGAACGGCAGGTAGATGTCCTCAAGGCGGCCCTTGCTGTCTGCCGCCATGATGGCCGCTTCGAGAGCGGCGTCGAGCTTGCCTTGCTCGCGGATCGAATTGAGGATGGTGGTACGCCGCGCTTCCATCTCCCGCAGATAGGTCAGGCGTTCGTCCAGCGTGCGCAATTGCGCATCGTCGAGCGCGCCGGTCACTTCCTTGCGGTAGCGCGCGATGAAAGGCACGGTCGAGCCTTCGTCGAGCAGCTTGATCGTGGCTTCGACCTGCGCTTCGCGAACGCCGAGTTCGTCTGCAATCTGTTGGGAAATTGTCTTGGCCACGCCGGATCCTTCAACCAGGAGAGATCGCCGCGGCAATCGAGTCGCGGCAAGGGGGAAGCGGCTTATGGACCACGGTCCATGTGCGCATCAAGCCCGATCATCGTGCCCGGATGTGGATGAAACGTGGCGATGCGGTGCACGTCTCAGGCGATCGTGGACGTCAATCGAACAAGGATCAAACGTCCACGTTGGCGTCGAGCGAATTGTCCTGGATGAACTCGCGGCGTGGTTCGACGACATCACCCATCAGCTTGGTGAAGATGTCGTCGGCGGCGTCGACTTCCTTGACCTTGACCTGCAGCAGCGAACGGGCATTGACGTCGAGCGTCGTCTCCCACAATTGCTGCGGGTTCATTTCGCCGAGGCCTTTGTAGCGCTGATAGGTCACGCCCTTGCGTCCGGCATCGGTGACGGCCTCGAACAGGCTGACCGGTCCGTGGATCGGCGTTTCGGTGTCCTTGCGGCGGAGCACGGCGCTGCGCGGATAAGCCTCCTGCAGCCGTCCCGCATATTCGTCGAGCTTGCGCGCCTCGGCGGAGCCGAGCAGCGCGTCGTCGATGATGGCGACATCCTTGACGCCGCGCACGGTGCGCTCGAAGAAATAACCTTCGCCTTCGGTGAAGCGTCCGACCCAGCCGCGTTCGACCTCGTCGGCCAGCGCGTCGAGGCGCTTGGCGATGTAGTCGGCGGCCTGGTTGGCGGTCTCGATGTTGCCGATCACATGAGGGCTGAGCACACCGGCGATCGCGGCCTGCTCAATCACGGTGCGATTGTAGCGGCTATGCAAGCTGTTCAGGATGCCCCGGATGACGCGTGCGTCCTCAAGCAGGGCCTGAAGATCGCGGCCCTTGCGGTCCTCGCCCGATGACAGCTTCAGAACACAATCATCAAGACCGGTCTCGATCAGGTAATCCTCCATCGCGCGTTCGTCCTTGAGGTACTGCTCGGACTTGCCGCGCGTCACCTTGAACAGCGGCGGCTGGGCGATGTAGAGAAACCCGCCTTCGATCAGCGCCGGCATCTGCCGGAAGAAGAACGTCAGCAGCAGCGTACGGATATGCGCGCCGTCGACGTCGGCGTCGGTCATCACGATGATCTTGTGATAGCGCAGCTTCGAGATATCGAAGTCGTCGCGTCCGATACCGGTGCCGAGCGCCGTGATCAGCGTGCCGATCTGCTCGGATGAAAGCATCTTGTCGAAGCGCGCGCGTTCGACATTGAGAATCTTGCCGCGCAATGGAAGAACCGCCTGGAATTCGCGGTTGCGGCCCTGCTTGGCGGAGCCGCCTGCGGAGTCCCCCTCGACGATGAATAGTTCGGACTTCGCCGGATCGCGTTCCTGACAGTCGGCCAGTTTGCCCGGCAGCGAGGCGATGTCGAGCGCGCCCTTGCGGCGGGTGAGGTCGCGCGCCTTGCGCGCGGCTTCGCGCGCGGAGGCGGCCTCGATCACCTTGCCGACAATGGTCTTCGCTTCCGACGGATGTTCCTCGAACCAGGCCGAGAGCGCCGCGTTCAGCACGTTTTCGACCACGGGGCGTACTTCCGAGGACACCAGCTTGTCCTTGGTCTGCGACGAGAACTTCGGATCTGGCACCTTGACGGAGAGCACAGCCGTGAGGCCTTCGCGGCAATCGTCGCCGGTCAGCGCGATCTTTTCCTTCTTCGCCATGGCGTCGGCATAGCCGGTGACCTGACGCGTCAGCGCGCCGCGGAAGCCCGCCAGATGGGTGCCGCCGTCGCGCTGGGGAATGTTGTTGGTGAAGCACAGCACGTTCTCGTGGTAGCTGTCGTTCCACCACATCGCGACTTCGACACTGATGCCGTTCTGCTCCGCGCGCATCACGATCGGGGTCGGCACCACGGGCTTCTTGTTGCGGTCGAGATATTTGACGAATTCCTCGACGCCGCCCTCGTAGAACAGTTCCTCGCGTTTTTCGACCGCGTGACGCATGTCAGAGAGCGTGATGTTGACGCCGGAATTCAGAAACGCCAGCTCGCGCAGGCGGTGCTCCAGCGTCGCGAAATCGTATTCGACATTGGTGAAGGTTTCGGTCGAGGCGAGGAATGTCACTTCAGTTCCGCGCTTGCCATTGGCATCGCCGACGACTTCCAGCGGGGCGACGGAATCACCGTGCTTGAACTGGATGTAGTGTTCCTTGCCGTCGCGCCAGACGCGCAATTCCAGCTTGCTCGATAGCGCGTTGACGACGGAGACGCCGACGCCGTGCAGGCCGCCGGAGACCTTATAGGAATTCTGGTCGAATTTTCCGCCGGCATGAAGCTGGGTCATGATGACTTCAGCGGCCGAAATGCCCTCGCCCTTGTGGATGTCGGTCGGGATACCGCGGCCGTCATCGCGTACGGTCACCGAGTTGTCTGGATTGAGGATCACTTCGACGCGGGTAGCATGGCCCGCAAGCGCCTCGTCGATGGCATTGTCGACGACTTCGTACACCATGTGATGCAGGCCCGAGCCGTCATCGGTGTCGCCGATATACATGCCCGGCCGCTTGCGAACCGCGTCGAGACCCTTCAGCACGCGGATCGATTCAGCGCCGTATTCCGCACCCGGATTGGAGACAGGTTCGGCGCTGGTTTGCCGGGCTGGTTCGGTCATGAGTTGCCTTCGAAAATGGTTCGGCAGAGAGATCGAATCGGGTCGCGGAAAATGCGCCTTCGATTGTCGATTTGTGCCATGAAAACAGACAAGCTCCTAGGACAAAGTGGCGTCCTGCAAGCTGTTGATTAGATAGGATTTTCTGGCTGTTTTTCAAGGCTCCGAAGAGGCATTTTCGGGGCTGTGGAAAAGCTTGATTCGCGCAGCCTGCGGGAGGGCTTTTGGGGGCGAGATCGCGGCCTGATTCAGCCGCGCGCGCGCCGTTTCACCGTCCCCGCCTCGACGTCGAAAATATCCGCGCGCGCACCGATATCCGTGAATGCGACCGGATCAGCGCCGGTCATCCAGACCTGTGCGCCGAGGGCGGCGAGTTCGTCGAACAGCGCGGCGCGGCGATTGGGATCGAGATGGGCGACGATTTCATCGAGCAAGAGGAGCGGCGTGATGCCGGTCATCTCGGCGACCAGAGTGGCGTGGGCCAGCACAAGGCCGATCAGCAGCGCTTTCTGCTCGCCGGTGGAGGCATCGCGCGCCGGCATGTTCTTGGGCGCGTAGATGACCTGCAGATCTGTCAGGTGCGGCCCGTTCAGCGTGCGCCCCGCGGCGGCGTCTTTTGCACGGCTTTCCCGCAGCATGTCGCGGTAGCGGTCCTCGACGGCGGTGGCGGTCTCGCTCAGCAGCGCATTCTCCATCCAGCCGTCGAGTGCAATCAGCGCCGACGGAAACACCGATTTGCTGCCGCGCGCGGCCAGCATCGAACTCAATCGCTGCAATGTCTGGCCGCGTTGGGCGGCGACCGCGACCGCGAGTTCCGCGGTTTCACGCTCGATGGCGTCACACCAGTGCGCATCGAAGTTGCGGTCTTCCAGCAGCCGGTTTCTTGAGCGCAGGGAGCGATCCAGCGCCGAGACGCGGCTGGAATGCTCGCTGTCGATCGCCAGTACCAGACGGTCGAAAAAGCGGCGACGTTCGGAGGCCGCGCCCATGAACAGGCCGTCCATGGCGGGCGTCAGCCACACCATGCGCAGATGATCGCCAAAGGCCGCCGCGGAGGTCACCGGCTCGCGGTCGATGCGCACGCGGCGGGGCGAGGACGCGCCGTCGGCACGGGGCGCATCGATGCCGGTGCCGAGCGTCGCAAGGCCGAGTTCACCTTCCACCTCGGCGGACACCGCCCATGAGCCGTCGCCCTGGATATCCGCAACATCATCAAGCGTGGCGCGGCGCAGGCCGCGTCCGGGCGAAAGAAACGAGATCGCCTCCAGGCAATTGGTCTTGCCCGCACCATTGGGGCCGACCAGCACCACGACATCGCCGCGCGTCTCCACACTCGCCGCACGGTAGTTGCGGAAATGCGTCAGGCTGAGGCGGAGAATGCGGGAGACGGTCATGGTGCGCTAGATAGCAGTCCTGAGAACGTCACAACAGATGTCGATCGTCATTGCCGGGCTTGACCCGGCAATCCATCGTCCGCATCAGCGGACAATCTCACTATAAAGATCGTTCCAATCAGGATTCTGTGCGACGATTAGATCGATCTTCCACTCGCGCGACCAGTGTTTGATGTTTTTTTCGCGCTGGTGCGGCAGCGATAGTGTCGTGCTGCTCGAAATAAACGAGCGTTTTAACGTCGTAGCGTTTGCTGAAACTCTCGGCGAGTCCTTCACGGTGTTCGTAGATGCGGCGTATCAGATCGTTGGTGACGCCCACATACAGCGTGCCGCCCGGCCTGTTGGCAAGGATGTAAACCCAATAACTCATTCGAAGATGATGGATTGCCGGGTCAAGCCCGGCAATGACGATCTTCAATTTTGTCGGATCGCGGGCACCCTCTCCCACAAGGGGAGAGGGGAAAGTGCATTCACGTCATAACAGCAAACTTACACCCGCATCGGCATCAGCACGTAAAGCGCGCCTTTGGAGTCCTTGTCCTGCACGAGTGTGGGCGAGCCGGGATCGGCCAGCCGCAGCACCGCGACCTCGCCTTCGATCTGCGCCGCGATGTCGAGCAGGTAGCGCGAATTGAAGCCGATATCGAGCGCATCGGCGGCGTACTCGACTTCGAGTTCTTCCGTCGCGCTGCCGGAATCCGGATTGGTCACGGACAGCACGAGCTTGCCGGCGGACAGCGCCAGTTTGACGGCGCGGCCGCGCTCGGAGGAGATCGTCGAGACGCGGTCCACCGCCGCCTCGAAATCCTTCTTGTCGACGATCAGTTCCTTGTCGTTGTTCTGCGGAATGACGCGGCCGTAGTCGGGGAATGTGCCGTCGATCAGTTTCGAGGTCAGCACAACATCGCCGATGGTGAAGCGAATCTTGCCCTGCGACAGCTCGATCTTCAGCTCGGCCTCGTTGTCTTCGATCAGGCGCTGCACTTCGCCCACGGTCTTGCGGGGCACGATCACGCCCGGCATACCGTCGGCGCTCTTCGGCAACGGCAGGTCGACCTGTGCGAGGCGATGGCCGTCGGTCGCGACCGCGCGCAGCGTCGCGGCCTTGGCGGTGCCTGCTGCGTGCAGATAGATACCGTTGAGATAGTAGCGGGTTTCTTCGGTCGAGATCGCAAACTGGGTGCGGTCGATCAGCCGCTTCATGTCAGCGGCGGCCAGCGTGAACGAATGGGTCATGTCCCCGGCGGCAAGATCGGGAAAGTCACTTTCCGGCAGCGTCTGCAGCGTGAAGCGCGAGCGTCCCGCGCGGATCGCCAGCACGGAGCGATCGCCGTCGCCTTCCAGAACGATCTGTGATCCGTCCGGCAGCTTGCGCACGATGTCGTAGAACATGTGGGCGGGAACGGTGGTCGATCCGCCGGTGCCGGTTTCCGCCGCCAGCGTCTCGGTCACTTCAAGATCGAGGTCGGTGGCCTTCAGGCTGAGGCGCGACTTGTCGGCGCGGATCAGCACATTGCCCAATATCGGAATTGTGTTGCGGCGTTCGACCACGCGATGAACGTGGCTCAGTGATTTGAGGAGTTGCGCCCGCTCGACGGTAACCTTCATGACAATTCCGCCCGATCCCAAGTCCGTATCGTTATTGGAGGTGCCGGACGGCTGGACAGCACGCCGCGGCGACTGAACCCTGCGGACCGGCAAAACGGGAGTTTCGCCGGGGTCCACGGGGGACCGTAAGGTGGCGCGGTTGAGCGGGAAGCGCAAGGGCGAGAGCCGCCGGAAGGCGGCTTTCCCCCTTTGTTATCTCAGGTTTTTCCAAGCCATCCCGGCTGGATCACTCCTGAAGCTGGCGCTTCAGCAGTTCGACCTCGTCGGAGAGGGAGACATCCTTGGCGACCAAGGCCTCGATCTTGCGGACCGCATGCAGGACCGTGGTGTGATCGCGGCCACCGAACCGGCGTCCGATCTCCGGCAGGGAGCGCAGGGTCAGCGTCTTTGCCAGATACATCGCGACCTGACGCGGACGGACCACATTGGCGGTCCGGCGCGATGACAGGAGGTCCGAGCGGCTGACATTGTACTGGCGGGCGACCACGCGCTGGATGTCCTCGATCTTGACCCGCTTCGGCTCCATCGGCCGGACCAGATCGCGGACTTCGCGTTCCGCCATTTCAAGCGTCACGGTGGTGGCGTTGAGCTTGCTGTGAGCAAGGAGACGGTTGATCGCGCCCTCAAGATCACGGCCGTTATGGGTGATGGTTTTCGCGAGATACTCCAGCACCGGCATCGGCACGTCGAAGGTGGCGTGATGTGCCTTCGCGGCCGACACGCGCGACTTCAGGATTTCGAGCCGCAGTTCTTCGCCAAGCGAACCCATCTCGACGACGAGACCGCCAGCGAGCCGCGAGCGCACGCGGTCGTCGAGGCTTTCCAGATCGGACGGCGGCCGGTCGGCGGCAATCACCACCTGACGCCCGGCGTCGATCAGCGCGTTCAGCGTGTGACAGAATTCCGACTGCGTCGACTTGCCCTGCAGGAACTGGAGGTCGTCGATCACCAGCACGTCGATGCCGCGCAGCGCTTCCTTGAAGGCGAGCGCCGTCTGGGATTTCAGCGCGGCGACGAAGCCGTACATGAATTTCTCGGCGGTCAGATACAGCACCTTGCGCTCGGGATTGGAATTCCCGGCCCAGGTGACCGCCTGCAACAGATGGGTTTTGCCGAGGCCGACGCCGGCATGAATATAGAGCGGGTTGAACATCACGCTGTCGCCGCGGCGTCCTTCGGCCACCTGACGTGCAGCAGCATGTGCCAGCGTGTTGGAGCGGCCCATCACGAAGGTCGCGAATGTCAGGCGCGGGTCGAGCGGTGAACCGCCGAGCGCATCGTGGCTCGCCGACACCGGCGCGGTCGCGGTGTTGCGCAGTTCCGGCGCCGGGCGGCTTGCGCCATTGCCGAGCTCCGGCCGGGGCTGGCCCAGCGGCGCCTTGGCGTCCTTCACGGGCGCGGCACAACGCATCGCGGTCCGCACCGTCAGTTCAATGCGCTTCACGCTCGGTGCTTCAGACTGCCAGCAGGCGAGGACCCGGTCGGCATAGTGAGCCTGAATCCAGCTCTTGAGGAACTTGGTCGGAACCGTCATGTGAACGCAGTCGTCATGGATGCGCTCGAGGTCCATGCGGGCAAACCAGCTCGTGTAGAAATCCTCGCCGACATTCGTGCGCAGCCGTCCTTTGAAGCGCGCCCACTGATCGCGTTCGATGTCTGCCAGTTCGATGCCTGTCGGAATTGTTTCTGCCGAGATTGTCATTTGCGTTCTGATCTTCTGATTGAGGTGTGATCCGGCGAGAGCCGTGATGATGTCTGCCGCTGACATGCGTTTCTTCCGTCGTTTGCAGACGCTCCGCCGTTCGGCGCCGATCGCCGCGGGCATTGCTCAGCTTTGGGAAGAAGACGTGTGTCGCGTTAGCGCGGACTGGAATGGGGTGGCGGACCGCAGGGCGCGGCTGGAGTGGTCGCTGAAATGAACTTGCTGGAAATGATTGCTGTAAAGTCGCTGTGCCTGCTCTGACTGCTGGACATAGAAATTCCCCCTCCTGCCACGGGAAAACCATGGCAAGTTGTTATCGCCTTGATCTGGTCTAATCTTTTGTTTTCGCCCGATCAGTTGACTGATCAGGCCGTAGCCGCCGCTTCGTTTCGCCCGTCCAAACCTATCCCCTGCCTTCGAAGCTGGTGGGGTTTTTCCTCTGCGGGATTTCTCGCTTTGTTACGCGGAGCCCGGAAAGTTCCGGTCGCCGCGGCGGAGAAATTTTCACACAGAGGACCGTTCTCACAAATCGTGAGTCCGCGCCCAACCATCGCTAGGAAAGTGCCACTGACTTGCAGACCAACCTTAACTGCATGCCCGCCCAAGAGTCTCAAACCGCGCTGATCAAGAGAGCCGTGGGCGACGCGACGTAATAAGAAATACACGAGGCGCTGCGGCTCGCAACGAAATTGATTTCGCATCGCGCGCTCAAAGCGCGACTTGCCGCAGATGCGAAACACCGAGTGGTTCATGACAAAACAGCAAGGTTTTGAATCTGTGCGGAGATTCGAAAAGTCGGACAACTGTCACAAAACGAGCAATCGGCAAAACTTCCTTCATAAATAATTTAAGATTGATCAGGCGACCCATGCGTTTTCCAACTGCTGTCGCTCACTATGCCGATAAGGCCTTCGTCACGCGTGTTTTTTTGTGATCGGCAGAGCAGGGTAACCCCTGCTCGTGGTTTGGAGTCGGTGCGTCATCGCGCTTGCATTTTCGAAACATCGCAAGCACCGCAAGTGCTGTCAGTGCGCATGTCATGAACGGTGTCGGCGTGCCGCCGCGCATCGGGGAACGTCTGTGTTCATCGTGCAACTGCAAAAAGAAAAAGCCCGGCGTTCGCCGGGCTTTTGCATATCGTCTTTTTGACGGTCAGTTTTTTCGGGACAAACGCGCTGTGGAACTTACTTGGCGAGCTTGGCGATCTGATGCGTCAGGCGCGATACCTTACGGCTCGCGTTGTTCTTGTGAATGATGTTGCGCTGCGCGGCCTGCATCAGATCCGGCTCGGCCTTCTTCATCGCTTCGAGAGCGGCGGCGCGGTCGCCCTTCTTGATCGCTTCTTCGACATTGCGAACCGAACCGCGCATCTGGGTGCGGCGCGATTTGTTGATCAGGGTGCGGCGGGCAATCTTGCGAGTCGCCTTCTTGGCGGAAGTGGTATTGGCCATGGTCTCTCGGTTTCTCTCGGTCCGTCAGACCGCGGCTGTCGTTGTGAGCCGACGGGCTGATCGCTATCGACCGTTCGGCCGATGATGGGTGAAAATCGGTGGTCCTGAAAATGTTCTTCTCAAAGAGCTTGCTTAAAGAACACGCTCTCAAAGAACATCGGCGGCAGGATTGCGCCCGCCGCCAGTTGCGGGTTCTTATAGGGATACTGGCCTGCACCGTCAACGATTTCCGGGCCCATTTTGGGGTTTCCGGGTCCGGCGGGAGGCCCTGCCGATACCGGCGAAGTGATTGAAATAAATGGGGTGAGTGATGATCCGTGGGTTTTTTCGTCTGATTGGGCTGTTTCTGCTGGTTATCGGCTTCCTGTCGCTGGTTTACGACGGGGCCAGGACCATTGCCGACCAGACCCTGCGGATTACGCGCCTCGGCGAGCTCTGGAACGACATCAACCAGGCCAGCCAGCAGTCGTTTCAGACCCTGGTCGAAGGAGTTTCGCCCTTGCTCTGGAACAGCGTGATGAAGCTTCTGCTCAACCAGCCGGCCTGGGCGGTCCTCGGGATTCTGGGTATTCTCCTGATGCTGCTGTTCCGCCCCTCCAAGCCGCTGATCGGTTACTCACGAAATTGAACAGCATTCTGAGTGAGGCGAATTCGCCTGGCGAGCAAATTTCGGGAATGGGTTCGCGCATATTTCAAGGGGTGATGCCGGACATATGATGAGCAGGCGGCGCGTAACGCTCTGACAATTGCTGCGTACAGGCCCATATATAGAGACGCGAACCCGCAAGGAGCACGCCATGTTCTTCTCCCGCAAGCCCCTCGATCTGCCAAGCGCCGCCGATGCCCTGCCGGGCCGCGCGACCGCGCTGCCGACGGCCAAGACCCATTTCGTCAACGGACACGCGCTGAAGGGCCCTTATCCCGCCGGCTTCGAGACTGCGATTTTCGGTCTCGGCTGCTTCTGGGGCGCCGAGCGCAAGTTCTGGGAAATGGACGGCGTCTATGTCACCGCTGTCGGCTATGCCGGCGGGTCGACACCGAACCCGACCTATGAAGAGACCTGCTCGGGCCGCACCGGCCACACCGAAGCGGTGCTGGTGGTGTTCGATCCGAACAAGGTGTCTTACGACGCATTGCTGAAGACGTTTTGGGAAAGCCACGATCCGACCCAGGGCATGCGCCAGGGCAACGACATCGGCACGCAGTACCGCTCGGCGATCTACACCACCAGCGACGCGCAGACGAAGGCGGCGCTGGCCTCGAAGGATGCCTACAACAAGGCGCTCAACGCCAAGCGGTATGGTTCGATCACCACCGAGATCAAGCCGGCCGGCGAGTTCTACTTTGCCGAGCACTATCATCAGCAATATCTGGCGAAGAATCCTGCCGGGTACTGCGGCCTCGGTGGAACCGGCGTGTCGTGCCCGATTGGAGTGGGCGTGAGCGCATAACGCATGATCCGGCAAAGTGTGAACCGGTTTTCCGATCAGATCATGCGCAACTAACCCCGCGCTTACCCTTTGTTAACCATAAATGCTGCAAACCGGGCCTGTCTCTCGTCACGAGGGCAGGCCCGGAGCGTTTGATGCGTGCGTCGCGGTTATCGCTGATCGCTGTCGTTATTGGTGCGCTCGCGCTGACGGGCTGCATGCAGACATCCGCGTCTGTGACGACCGGCTACGCGCCGGTCGATGAGCCTTACCGGCTCGACGCCGGAGACAAATTGCGCATCGTGGTCTACGGCCAGGAAGGTCTCACCAACACCTATGCGGTTGGCGCCAGCGGAGCGATTACCATGCCGCTGATCGGCTCGGTGCCTGCGCGCGGACTGACGCCCGCCGAGCTTGCTGCTGCCGTGACGGCGCGGCTGAAGCGGGGTTATCTGCGCGAGCCGTATGTGGCGGCGGAAGTCGAGAGCTATCGGCCGTTCTTCATCCTTGGGGAAGTCACCGCACCCGGCCAATATCCCTACGTGCCCAACATGACGGTCGAGAGCGCGGTTGCCATCGCCGGCGGCTTCACGCCGCGCGCGGAGCGCAAGGCCATCAAGCTGACCCGCGTTGGTGAAGGCGGCGCGGCGCAGGCGGTGGTGCCGCCCGGCACCTTCCTAAAGCCCGGCGACACCATCTCGGTTGCCGAACGCTGGTTCTGATACGTCTCTATTTCAAGTTCTTGCTGAAGAACGCCAGGCTGCGCTGCCAGGCGAGATCCGAGCTCGGCTTGTCGTAACTGGCGCGCTCGTCGCAGCCGAAACCGTGCTGCGCGCCGGGATAAATCAGCACCTCGACCTCAGGCCGCTTCGCCTTGATGATCTCGACATCGCTCAAGGGAATGCCGGTGTCCTTCTCGCCGAAGTGCAACTGCGTCGGCACGGTGGGTTTGTCATCGGCGAAGCGGACCACGGCGCCGCCGTAATAGCCGACAGCAGCACTCAGGCCCGAGAGCTTCGTTGCGGCCGCATAGGCGATGCTGCCGCCGAGACAAAAACCTATGATGCCGACCGGGCCGATGTCTTTCACCGCGTCGATGGCGGCCTGCGTGTCGCGCAGCATCGCCGGCCAATCGGGACTGGCGACGAATTTCCGCGCCACCGCGACTTCATCCGGCGAATATCCCGACTGAAAGTCCGGCTCGATGCGATCGAAGATCGCAGGTGCGATGGCAACGTAGCCTTCGTTCGCCAGCCGGTCGCAGATGTTGCGGATGTGGGAATTGACCCCGAAGATTTCCTGGATCACGACAATCGCGCCTTTCGGTGCGCCAGCCGGATCGGCGCGATAGGCGCCGAGCTTGAATCCATCCGAGGCGGTCAACGTGATCGTCTGTCCCATGCGGACGTCCTTCCATCAGATATCGGAAATGCTACGGCGAATAGGATGCAGGCTTATCGCCACATCCAGTTGCGGCTCCAGTCGGCCTTCCAGCCGGTGAGGCGCCCGCCGCGGAACTGCAGATAAAGCGGGTCGTCGCGGAACGACCATCGCGCGCCGACATTGCGGATCACCAGAAAAATCTCGTCGCCGGGCCGCCCGCTCACATAACTCAGCGGCTGTCCCAGGGCGTCGGTCGCGTCCTCCACGCTCATGCCGAACACCAGCGGCGTGTGGTTGGACAGCGTCGTGGTGAAGGGAGAAGGCGGCAGCCGCTCCGCGCGCGCATCCACCGGGGTATGCACAAGAGCGATGGCGACAAGCGGGGCGAACAACACTAGTTTCATGGACAAAGTGTTCTTCGGTTTGCTGCCCAAGGCAAGCCGGAAGGTTCAAGAAAACTCCGGGGAAGGATCAACTTTTTGTCGGGTTTGCGGATAGGCGCGGGATCGGCGTGGTGGGGTGACCGCATCGAGCCGGCGAAACTCAACGCCGAGCAGGGCGATCTCGATTATCTCTGTTTCGAGACCATGGCGGAGGCGACCGTCTCGGCGGCGCAGGTGCGCAAGCGGCGGGATCCGTCGTTCCCCGGATATGACACCTATCTCGACGACCGCATGAAAGCGGTGCTGCCGGGCTGTCTCAAGCGCGGCACCAGGATCATCAGCAATCAGGGCTGGATCAATCCGGACGGCGCGGCGCAGCGCATCGTCGAACTGCTGCGCGAACACGGCGCGCGCGGAAAGAAGGTGGCGGCGGTTTCCGGCAGTCTTATTACCGACCGGATCGCAAAGCTTGGCGGCACCATTCTGGAAAACGGTGCGCCGGTCAGTTCCATCGCATCGGAGATCATTTCGGCGGAAGCGTATCTCGGCGCGGAGCCCATCGCCGAAGCCTTGCGGCAGGGCGCGGACATTGTCATCACCGGGCGGGTCGCCGATCCGTCCCTGTTTCTCGCGCCGATGATGCACGAATTCGGCTGGCGCGCGGATGACTTTGCGAAACTCGGCGCGGGCAGCGGCCTCGGGCATCTGCTTGAGTGTGGCGCCCAGGTGACCGGCGGCTATTTCGCCGATCCCGGCTTCAAGGATGTGTCGAATCCGTGGGATCTGGCTTTTCCGATTGCCGAGGTTGAGAGCGACGGCAGCGCCGTAATCGCGAAAGTTGCGGGTACCGGCGGCGCGATCAACGCCATGACAGTGAAAGAGCAGATGCTCTACGAGGTGCACGACCCGGCGAACTACATCACACCGGACGTTGTGGTCGATTTCACCACGGCTGCGCTGGAACAGGCCGGTCCGGACCGCATGCGGGTCCGCAACATTGGCGGCAAGCCGCGGACAGCGACACTCAAAGTGTCGATGGGCTGCATGGAAGGCTTCATCGGCGAGGACATGTTCTTCTATGCCGGCCCCGGCGCGCTGCGCCGTGCGCAACTGGCGAAGACAATCCTCGAAGAGCGGTTTCGCATCGTTGATCTCAAGGCAGACGATCTGCGGATCGATTTCCTTGGCGTCAACGCTATCCATGGCGAGGCTACGCCACAGGACGCGCCGGAGCCCTATGAAATCGCGGTACGTGTCGCCGCGCGTTGCAAGACGCGCGAGGAAGCCCTGAAAGTCGGCCGCGAGATCGACGGCATGGCGGTGTCCGGCGTCGGGATGACCGGCAAGCGGGTGCCGCATCAGGACCGCGCCCGCGAGATCATCGGCGTGTGGTCCACTCTGGTGCCGCGCGAGAAGGTCGCCCCGGTCATCACCTGGTATGAGAGCTGACCCATGCTGATCAAACTTGAGCGCGTGGCGCATGTGCGGTCCGGCGACAAGGGCAACACGTCGAATATCGCGGTGATCGCCTATCGCGACGAATTTTACCCGCTGCTGAAAGCGCAATTGACTGCGGCAAAGTTCAAGTCGTTCTATCGCGGCGCGATCAAGGGCGATGTTACGCGCTATGAGGCGGACAATCTGGCGGCCCTGAATTTCGTCGCGGAGGGTGCGCTCGGCGGCGGCGTCTCGCGCAGCCTCAGCCTCGACAACTACGGCAAGGCGCTGTCGGCGGCGATCCTTGGCTTTCCGATCGAAGTGCCGGAGCAATACTCCAATCTGCTGCGCGGCGGATAAACTTCGACCCGCATCGAAACAACGATTGTCTGATATGAGCAAGTATCTGGCTACGAACGAAAAGTGCTCCCTCTCCCCGGCGGGGAGAGGGTTGGGGTGAGGGGATCTCAATCTATCGAGAGATTCTACGCCCTCACCCGGCACGCTTTGCGTGCCGACCTCTCCCCACGGGAGAGGTGAGTCATTGCTAACCGATACTTTTGGAAAAGAACGTTATAGGCCGACATGACCCTCGCCATCGAGACGCCACGATCGCGCACCGCGACCAATCTGGTGCTGCTGGTTCTGCTGGCGACGCTGTGGGGCGCGGCCTACACGCTGGTCAAGATCGGCGTCGAGACGATTCCGCCGCTGACCTTCATTTCCGGGCGTACGCTCATCGCAGGCGGCATCCTGTTGGCGATCATGCGCCTGCGCGGCATAACCCTGCCGCGCGATCCGGTGGTGTGGAAGCGGTTCATGATTCAGGCCTGCCTCAACAGCGTGGTGCCCTTCACGCTGATCGCCTATGCGGAAACCCATGTTGGCGCAGGCCTCGCGACCATCCTGGGCTCGAACGCGCCGATCTTCGCGTTCCTGCTGGCGCTGCTATTCGTGCGTCACGAGCGTCCCACCCTGCGGCAATCGTTCGGTGTGGCGGCAGGTCTCACCGGAATTTGTCTCGTGGTGGGCGTCGATGCGCTGAACGGGTTGGGACAGGATGTCATCGCCCAGCTTGCGCTGGTGCTCTCTGCGGTCATGTTTGGTGCCGCCGCGCTGTTCGGGCGCAATTTCAACGGGCTCGATCCGATGGTGCCGGCCGCCGGATCGATGATCTGCGGCGCGGTCATGCTGACGCCGCTCAGCCTCATCGTCGACCGGCCATGGACGTTGACGCCGTCGGCGGCCTCTGTTGCGGCGTGGATTGCGCTGGCGGCATTTTCCACGGCGCTCGCCTTTGTGATCTATTTCCGGCTGATCCAGACGCTGGGATCGGTCGGCACCACAGCACAGGCCTATCTGCGCGTGCCGCTGGGTGTCGGGCTTGGTGTGGTGGCTCTGGGCGAAACGCTGTCGCCAACTGTCTGGATCGGTCTTGTTTGCGTCATCGTGGGCATCGCTGCGATGACGATTCCGCAGCGCACGGCCGGCTCCTCATAACGTCACAAATTTGAATCGCATGTCGCGCTGCACAAAGAAGCAGCCATGCGCCTCATTTTGTTTTGATCGATTCCAATTTCGTTGCCAGCGATTGAAAACCCGATCATGCTTCCGCCCGCTCGCTTCTGACCGGTGCGTGGCGGGCGGACGACCTCGATGTGAGTCATCGCCGTAAGCGATGTCGTGCACCGGCGGGGAAACGCAAAAATGCCGACGATCAGCATTAACGGACGGAATGTGTCCGTCGACGCGGCGAATGATACGCCGCTGCTCTGGGTTATCCGCGAACAACTCCAGATGACCGGTACGAAATTCGGCTGCGGCGCGGGTCTTTGCGGCGCATGCACTGTTCATGTCAACGGCGAAGCCGTGCGCTCCTGCCAGACCGCGCTCAGCGAAGTCGCCGGCAAGAAGATCACCACCATCGAAGGCTTGAGCGCCAAGGGCGATCATCCGTTGCAGAAGGCCTGGATTCTCGAGCAGGTGCCGCAGTGCGGCTACTGCCAGTCCGGCCAGATCATGCAGGCGGCATCGCTGCTCGCCAAGAACACCAATCCCACCAAGGATGAAGTGGTCGCGCACATGGACGGCAATCTGTGCCGCTGCATGACCTACTCGCGAATTCAGAAGGCCATCATGCGGGCCGCCAACGATATGCGCACCGCGTCCAACGCGCCAGCCGACCGGAGGGCAACATGAACAAGCACCTCAAGGTCAATTCATCGACCGATCTCAGCCGCCGCTCGTTCATTGTCGGCACCTCCGCCGCGGGTCTGGCGCTCGGCTTTGCATCCGTTCCGGGATCGAGCGCGCTGGCCGCGCCCGCCGCATTCGATCCAAGCGTGTGGTACTCCATCGCGCCGGACGGTCTCGTCACCGTGACCTGCGGCAAGGCCGACATGGGGCAACACATCGCGTCCACCATGGCGCAGCTTGTGGCTGAAGAACTTGGCGCAAGCTGGAAGGACATGCGGGTTCAACTCGCCTCCAACGATCCGAAGTACAACGATCCGGTTCTTGGCGCGCAGATCACCGGCGGCTCGTGGAGCACCATGATGAACTTCGACGCCATGAGCCGCGCGGGTGCCGCGGGCCGCATTGCGTTGACCGAAGCTGCGGCAGGAATCATGGGCGTGCCGGCGGGTGAACTGGTGGTGCGCGATTCCACGATCTCGCATCCGAAGTCGAAGAAGTCGCTGACCTTCGCGGAGATCGTGAAGAGCGGCAAGGCGACCAAGAAGTTCTCGGTGGATGAACTGAAAGCGCTCAAGCTGAAGACGCCGGATCAGTACACGCTGGTCGGCCAGTCGATCCCGCAGATCGATATTCCGTCAAAGACCAACGGCACGGCGAAGTACGGCATCGATACTTTCCTGCCCGGCATGGTCTACGGCAAGATCGTGATGCCGCCCGTGCGCTACGGCGCGACGGTGAAGTCGGTGGATGACAGCGCGGCGAAGAAGGTGCCGGGCTTCATCAAGGCGGTGACGCTGGACGACAAGACCGGCACCACCACAGGCTGGGTGGTGGCAGTGGCCAACACCTATGCCAACGCCAAGAAGGCAGCGGAGGCGCTCAAGGTCACCTACGACAACGGGCCTAATGCCAAGGTCTCCAGCGAATCCCTGCTGGCGGAAGCCAAGCGTTTGCAGGCCGACAACACGTCGGGGCTGTTCTTTGTCAAGAACGGCGATACGGCGGAAGCGCTTGGCAAGGCATCGAAGGTGATGGAGGCGGAATACACCACCAACATCAACATCCATGCGCCGATGGAGCCGATGAATGCCACGGCCGAACTGAAGGGCGATATCTGGCATGTCTACACCGGCAATCAGTTCGCCACCCGCTCGGGCGCGATCGCGGCCGGTGCGCTTGGTGTCGATCCGAAGTTCATCGTCATGCATCAGGCCTGGCTGGGCGGCGGCTTCGGCCGGCGTCTCGACGGCGACATGCTGATTCCGGCGGTGCTTGCAGCGAAGGCCGTCGGCAAGCCGGTGAAGGTCATCTACTCGCGCGAGGACGACACCACCATGGATTTCTCGCGTCCATTGACCTTCCAGAAGATCAAGGCCGGTCTCGACGACAGCGGCAAGCTGGTGGCGTTCAATCATGACGTTGTCAGCGCCTGGCCGACCAAGCGATGGGGCATTCCGGCGTTCCTGTCGCCGGATGTCGAGAAGAAGGGCGCGCTCGATGCCTTCACGGTGAACGGCGCGGACTTCTTTTATACGGTGCCCAACCACAATGTCCGCGCCATCATCAACGAACTGGCGCAGTCGGCGACGCCGTCGGGCCAGTTGCGCTCGGTGGCTCCCGGCTGGACCTTCTGGGCGGTGGAAAGCATGCTCGACGAGCTCGCGGTGGCGGCGGGGAAAGACCCGGCGCAATTCCGCATCGACATGCTCGACGGCGCCGGCGCCAATGCCGGCGGCGCGCAGCGGCTGCGCAACACGCTGCTGGCCGCGATGGGTCTCGCCGGTTACGGCACCAAGAAGCTGCCGAAGGGTGAAGGCATGGGGGTCGCCTGCGTGTCGTCGCAGGAACGCGCCACCGCGAGCTGGACGGCGTGTGTCGCCCATGTCGCGGTGAACGACAGCGGCGAGGTGAAAGTGAAGAAACTCACCGTGGCCACCGATGTCGGCACCCAGGTCAATCCGGACGGCATCCGCGCCCAGGTCGAGGGCGCGGCGCTGTGGGGCATGTCGCTGGCGCTGTTCGAGAAGGCCACCATGAAGGATGGCGCGATCGAGCAGACCAACTTCGACACCTACACCCCGATGCGGATGAGCCAGATCCCGGAGGTGGCGATTGCCGTCATCGCCAATGGCGAACCCGCGACGGGTGTCGGCGAACCTGCGGTGACGGTGGTGGCGCCGGCTCTGGCCAATGCCATTCACAACGCGGTCGGTGCCCGCGTTCGCTCGCTGCCGATCACGGCAGATGCAGTGAAGGCCGGCATGAAGAAGGCGTGACCGTTGGTTCGATGGCGAGATTATCATGCGCGGGCTTGACCCGCGCGTGACATCTGAAAATCCCGGAAAACCGGAGGCATCGTTACGGATGCTTCCGGTTTTGTTTGCTGCGGTGGCTTGCTTCAGATCATTGACCGGCAGCAGCCGCTCCCGCAATCTGGCGCAATGACGGGTAAACGAGAGGACAGGGGTGTCCGGACGCGGGAAAATCTGGAAAAGGCGCTGCTGCCGATTCTGATTTTCGCGCCGTCGGTCACCGTGCTGTGCTGGATAGCGGCCTGGATCTTTCGAGACGAATTTGTCTTCAAGGCCGTGCTGATCGGGCTTGGGTGTTTCGCCGTTGTGCTTGGCGTCGTGGCGTGCCTGCTCGTGCTGCTGAAGCGGATCGACCGTGGCGGTTGATCGTCCTAAGGCTTCTAGACCGGCACCTTTCGACGCGTCATGAAATCCACCACGCGGTCGGGCGTCAGAGCGCGGCCAATGGGGCCAAGATGGGCGACGACGCTGACACTGTAGCGCGTGTGCGGATGTTTCGCCGTCGCAGCCTTGAAAACGATGCGCGCGACAGTCTCTGCGGACATCACTCCGAGTTTCTCGGGGTTGAGGAAATCGCGCATGTAGGCTGCGAGCCGCTGCTTGAAAAAGACATAGGGACTGTCCGGCCCGGTATCTGGAATCTGTTTCAGCAGCGTCGCCGCGAAGCGCGTGGCGATGGGACCCGGCAGCACATTGACGACGTCGATGCCGAACGGTTCGACCTCCGGGCGCAGAGCGTCGGTCAGCGCTTCGATGGCGAATTTCGTGGCGTGATACGCGCCGCCGCCGATCGAGGAGACGCGTCCTGCGACCGAGCTGACATTGACGATCCGGCCATGCCCGGCGCGGCGCATCGCCGGCAGCGCCAGTTGCGACAGTCGGAGGCCGCCGAAGACGTTGGTTTCGAATTGCAGCCGCAGCGCGTCGAGCGAAATCTCTTCCAGCGGACCGTACTGGCCGTAGCCCGCATTATTGACCAGAATTCCGACCGCGCCGAATTCGCGCTCAATGCCTTCCACCGCGGTGCGCCGCGCTACTTCATCGGTGACATCGAGCGCCAGTGTGCGGCAGCCGAGCGCGCGGAGGTCATCGAGCGCGGACATATCCCGTGCCGTGGCGAACGTCTCATAGCCTGCCTTGCGGAAGATTTTCGCGGCGGCATGGCCGACACCGCTCGAGCATCCGGTGATGAGCACCGGGCCGCCTGCATTTTTGTCGCGGGCCGGCGTCATTTGCGGCGCGCGGTTTTCTTCTTGCGCTTCGCGGCGGGCGCGGAAGCCTTGACGCTTCTGCGCAATGCCTCCCGCAGGTCTTTCGGCACGCCGTGTTTCTTCAGCAGGTCGGCGAAGGATTCATCGGCGAGTTCCTGAAGCGTCGCCATCCGGTCGCGGCCAAGTTGCACGAGAGCCTGGTAGGTCCCGTCGTCGAATTCGATAACCTTGCGCATGCCAACCCTCGTATGACCGGGCGTTCAAGCCGTCATCATACAAGGGGTTTCATCGGTTCGGTCAACGCTTTCAGCGCGCGACAAGAGCGGCCACGAACAATACGCTGGCTGCGGCCGAGGCAATCGTCCGGCCGGTTGCCGCGGTCATGCGGACATGGTCGGAGACGTCGCGCGCCGCGACGTGATGTCGCAACACTGGCGGCAACCGCCCGTCTGACCATGACACTGATTGCCGCGGCGGTCCGCCACGCCATCACCCTCAAGCCGAAAGAAGCCGAGCGGATGATCGCGCTGTTCAAGCGCATGTTGCCGGATCATCCGGCGGCTCTAGCCTCAATTTTCTTCAGTTGCTCTATCATTCATGCTCACACATTCGTTTCTTGACCGTACAGCGACGCTGGAGGATCGCTTGATCCGCGCAAATAGACCTGGATCGGAGATTACGAGCAATGAATGGGCACAAGATCATTTTGGCCGCGGTGGCTCTCGCTGCGCTTTCGGCATTTGGCGCGGCTCCGGCCACGGCGAAAGACTATCCATTTTGCAGAAATACCGGAGGCGGGCCCGGCGATTGCCGATACGATACGCTGGAGCAATGTCAGACCGCGGTGTCGGAAACCGGCAGTTATTGCCAGCCGAATTACTGGCTGTCCCAAACGGGCCAAGGCATCCAGCAGCCTCGCCCCCGCCGCACGCCTCGTTCCTGAATCGAAAGATCGCACCGCGCGCCGTCATTGTGGCGGCACGCGCGTTCGCGTGCGCAGATGACGCGCATGATCGATGATGTCGCCTGTTATACACGGCGCGATGTGTTAAGCTGAATTTTCCCCTAACGCATTCGAAACAGGCAGGCAGACGCAATGCCACTGCCCGTGTTTGCGCGGTATTTTTTCATGAAAGCAATCGCTTTTCAGCGGCGTTGTCATTTTGGACGCAATCTTAACCGTGTCATTTTACTCAAATGAAATTCCCCCATGCGCCTATGGCAGCGAACGCAGAAATGTCGTTGTGAAGGACCAGCCAGAACGATGACCCCCCGGTCCATCAGCTATCTCCGAGCAGCTTTGCAGCGGGTCAAACTCCAGTTCATGCGCTGCTTGCCGTGCGGCGGCGATTACAGCCTGCGCCGCAAGCTGCTGATCGGCACAGGGCTAGCGCTCATCTGCACAGCGATCCTTGCCATCAGTGTGATCGGCCAGTCGCTCGACGATTATCGGCACGCCCGGCAGAATCTCCGCGGGCTGGAGAGTTTCCGGCTCATCCTCGATACCGCCAATCTTCTTTCGGCCGAACGCGGGCCGTCGAACAGCGTGCTGGGTGCGACCGCCGCGGAGCACGGTGCGCTGCGTGAACGTCTCACCGCATTCCGCGCGCGGTCGGACGCGATTCTCGATCAATTGTCCACGAACGCCGGTGTTCCTGGGGAATTGCTCGCTCCGACGAAGGCGCAGCTTCAGAAGGGTCGGCAGGAGGTGGATCGCGTCGCGGCCATTCCGCGCGATCGCCGCGGTCTGCAAGACGTGCAGTCCGTCATCGAGAGGATGTTTGACGTGGTCGATATCTTTCAATCCGTCATCGTATGGAAAGCCGGCGATCTGACGGCGCAGAATCCCGAACTGGCCGCGCCGGTGATGATCGGGCGAATATTCGGCGAACTGCGCGAGTTTGGCGGCAGGATCGCGTCGCAGATCATGGCGCCGATTGCCGTCAGTCAGCCGTTGCAGCTAAAGCATCTTGTCGACAGCAACAGGACGCGTGGCCGCATCCTCGAACTGTGGCGGTTGGCTGGAAATCAGAAGGTGATCGGTATTCACGATCCGCGTCTGGCGTCTGATCTTGGCGATATTGAACTTATGTTTTTCGGCGAGGGCCTTGGCATTCTTGATGGCCTGATCGCGGAGGGCCGCAAATCCGGCAATTACTCCATGACGGCCGACGAGTTCACCGTCCGTTTCGTCAACACCCTGAAGCCGCTCGAGCGTCTGCGCGGAGATTTTCTCGACGTCACCATCGAGCGACTGACCGCGCTGCGCAACGGCGCCCTTGCGACCCTTGTGGTGACGATCGCCATCACGACAGTCATTCTTGCCATTATGGTCGGCCTGCTGATTGCAGCCCAGCGCTTTGTGTTCGGTCCGCTGATGCGGGCGCGGGAAGCCGTGATCGTGCTGGCGGAAGATCGGCCCACCGTGCCTTATCCGGAGCCGCATCATGACGCCACCGAGATGCGGCGGCTGTTCGACGCCATCGCGATTCTGCGCGACAGTCTGGCCGAGCGCGCCTCGCTGACAAAGAAGCTCAAGCAGCAGGCGGAGACCGACGGTCTGACAGGGCTGATGAATCGCCGCGCGCTCGACATGATCGGCGAAAGTCACACCAGCAGTCAGGTGATGGCGGACGGCGCCTGCCTGATTCTCATGGACATCGATCATTTCAAATCGATCAACGACCGCTATGGTCATCTCGAAGGCGATCATGTCCTTAAAGAGACCGTGCGGCGGGTCCGCCCGATACTGGGCCAGAACGATATCTTCGCCCGCTTTGGCGGCGAGGAGTTCGTCATCCTGATTCCGGGGCACGATCTCAGCGAAGCGAACGCCCTGGCAAAGAGAATTCGCGCCGCGCTGGAAACCAACGAGATCGTTCTGTCCAGCGGCGCCGTGCTGACCGTGACGGCGAGCTTCGGTGTCGCCAGGGGCAATCTCGGACAGTTTGCATGGCGGCGGCTGGTCGAAGCCGCCGACGCCGCGCTCTACCGCGCAAAGTCCGACGGCCGCAATTGCGTTCGTCATTCGTTGATGCCGCAGCCGACGCTGGTGCCGGACCTGCCGGACGACGGTGATCTGAACGCTCCGCGTGAAGTTCCGCCGCAGGTGCTGAAGATTGTCGGAGCAGCATTGGCGGCGAAGCGTTCGTCGTGAGTCGTCAGGACATCATGGGGCTTGTGGCGTCCAGATCCTGACCGCGGCGGTATCCAGCTTCTTCGGGATCAAACCTTCGCCCAGGAAAGCATCGGCGATTTTCTGCTGCTCGGTGAGGCCCGCAGGCGTGACAGCGCCGACGCCGTAGCTGCGGTGGCTGTTGGCTTCCTCGACGGTCGCAGCGTCGATACCCCACAGTCCGGCCAGCAGTGTGGCGGCTTCCTTCGGATTGGCTTTCACCCACTGTCCTGTCTCGCGCAGCTTGGCGAACACGATGTTCAGCACGTCGCTGCGGCGGTCCGCAAAGGTTTCCGAGGCAAGATAGTAACGCTTGTAACTTGCAAGGCCGCCGCTGCCGTCGCTGAGAACCCGTGCGCCGGACTGCCGCTGCGCGCTGGTCAGGAACGGGTCCCACGCCACCCACGCATCGACGTTGCTGCTGACGAACGCCGCGCGTCCGTCGGCCGGGGCGAGATAGGCCGGTGAGATGTCCTTGAAGTTCAATCCGGCCTTTCCAAGCGCCGCGAGCAGCAGATAGTGGCTGCCGGCGCCCTTGGTCACCGCGACCTTCTTCCCCTTCAAATCCGCCAGCGTCTTGATCGGCGAATCCTTGGCTACGAGAATCGCCTGCGCGGCGGGCGACGCGCTCTCTTCTGCGACATAAGCGAGCTTCGATCCGGCTGCCTGCGCGAAGATCGGAACAGTGTCGGCGACATCCGCGCCGAAATCGAGATTGCCGACGCCCAGCGACTCCAGCAGTGGAAGGCCGCTGGAGAATTCATGCCAGGAGAGCTTCACGCCGAGCGGCGCGAGCGCCTTTTCCAATTCGCGGTTGGCGCGGAGAACCGCGATCAATGTCGATGACTTCTGCAAGCCGATACGGATTTGATCGGCGGGCTTGTCCTGCGCGGTCGATGCTGTCGCTGCGAGCATGATCGATGCGGCGGTGAGTGCGCCGGAAAGCAATCTGGAACCGGATAATCTGAAGCGTTGAGTCATCGTTTCTTGATCCTTGGCATGGGGTGATCCGCTGACCTTGCTTGGGAAGCGCAATCATGACGGCCTCTGGCAAGAGACTGTAGGAAACAAGCCGGACAATGAGTTGCCAAAGTTCCGATACCCGCCGCGCGTTTCATTCTCAATTTCAACGGTGGCGTGAAATGAATGCGCGACGACAAATTGTTGCTTGTTGTGCGCGCATGAGGGGTCGGGGACTTCAATGCTGTGGTTTGTTTGGCTCACACCGGCGTGATGAAAATCGGTGCAGAAAATCAATCTGCGTTCAGTGCGCTTCCTGAAACATTCGTATTGAGCGCGCGCATGACGACAGCGCGGGCATCGCTATTTTCCCAGAGCACTCGACACTCCCAATTCGCGTGATCATCATTCCAGACCAAGGACGCGGCGATATGCGCGTTCCTGTGCTGGAGATCTGGAATGAAGCGACGGGAATTTCTGAAACTGTCTACGGCGGCCGTTGCCGTTGCAGCATCGCAGGGTGTGTCGCGCGCGCAGACGGCGGTGAAGGAAGTTCGCATCGGTTATCAGAAAACCGGCGTTCTTGTGATTGCGCGTCAGCAGGGAACTCTTGAGAAGCGGTTTGCTGCCAGCGGCGTGTCGGTCAAATGGATCGAATTCACATCGGGGCCGCCGCTGCTGGAAGCGATCAGCAACGGCGCCGCGGATTTCGGTGCGGTTGGAGATTCGCCGCCGATCTTCGCGCAGGCTGCGAACGCCAACATCGTTTATGCCGCGGCATCGCCGATCAGCAACGGGCAGGGCATTCTGGTTCCTTCCGGATCAGCGATCCGTACGGTTGCGGACCTCAAGGGCAAGCGCGTCGGGTTCACCAAGGGGTCGAGTGCGCACAACATTGTCGTGCAGACGCTCGAAAAGGTCGGGCTCACCTATGAAGACATCACACCGGTCTATCTGACGCCGCCGGATGCCGGTCCGGCCTTCGCCAACGGCAGCATCGATGCATGGGCGGTGTGGGATCCGTACTTTGCCATCGGTGAGAAGAAGCAGAACGCCCGCATTCTCATCAATGCGTATGAAGTGGCAAAGACCAACGCCTTCTTCATCGCCAATCGCGACTTTGCCAACAGGCAGCCGGGGCCGCTGCGCGACGTGATCGCGGGTCTGGAGGTGGCGGCGCATTGGGCGGAGAACAATCGCGATGCGGTAGCAAAATCGTTGCACGAGATCACCGGCGTGCCGCTCGAGATTCAAGCCCTGGCCGCGAGCCGCGCCTCGTTCGCCATCGGCCCGGTGACCGACGGGATCATCGAGACCCAGCAGGGTGTCGCTGATCGTTTCCACAAACTCGGACTGATCCCGAAGCGGATCGCTGTCCGGGACATTGTCTGGAAGTCACCGCAGACCTGACGCGTCATCATCTCCAGCCGCTCTCCTTCACAAGGATATATCCATGCACACACGCCGCGCGTTTACGAATCTCACTCTGGCGGCCTCCGCCGCGGTCGCGTTGTCTCTTGCAGCGCTCCTGCCGGTCACGTCTGCACAGGCCCAGGACAAGGTCGTCCGCATCGGCTTCCAGAAGTACGGCAAGCTGGTGCTGCTGAAGAGCAAGGGCTCGCTCGAGCCCGCGCTGAAGGCGCTGGGCTATAACGTTGTCTGGACCGAATTCCCGTCCGGCCCTCCGCTGCTCGAAGCGCTCAACGTCGGTGCGATCGACTTCGGCAATACCGGCGAAGCCCCGCCGATTTTCGCGCAGGCCGCCGGTGCGCCGATCCAGTACGTCGCCTATGAGCCGCCTGCGCCGCAAGGCGAGGCCATCCTTGTTCCAAAAGACAGCCCGCTGAAAACGGTCGCCGATCTGAAGGGCAAGAAGGTCGCGCTGAACAAGGGTTCGAACGTTCACTATCTACTGGTGAAGGCGCTGGAGAAAGCCGGCGTCAAATACAGCGAGATCACGCCGGTGTTTCTTGCGCCGGCTGACGCCCGCGCAGCCTTCGAGAAGGGCGCGGTCGATGCCTGGGTGATCTGGGACCCGTTCCAGGCAGCGGCGGAAGTGGCGACGCAGGCGCGCACGCTCGCGGACGGCACCGGCATTGTCTCGAACTACCAGTTCTATTTCTCGTCGCAGAAATTCCTCGCCGCCGATCCGAAGGTCGTTGATCTGGTGCTGGCGCAACTGAGCGAAGTCGACGACTGGGCCAAGGGTGACATCAAGGCGGTTGCCGAGCAGCTCAGTCCGTCGGTGGGCTTGCCGGTGCCGGTGCTCGAACTGGCGCTGAAGCGTCAGTCCTATGGCATCAAGCCGATCAACGACGCCGTGATTGCCGAGCAGCAGCAGGTTGCAGACACGTTTCTGTCCCTCGGCCTGATCCCGAAAGCCATCAAGATTTCCGACGTTGCAAGAAAGTCCGGATCATGAGTGCGAATACGACTCCTGCCAACGTTCTCTGGTTTCTGCCGACCCACGGCGACAGCCGCTATCTCGGCACCACCACCGGCGGACGCGAAGTGAACTTCAACTATCTGCGCCAGATCGCGCAGGCTGCCGATCAACTCGGTTATTTCGGTGTCCTGCTGCCGACCGGGCGAAGCTGCGAAGACTCGTGGGTGGTCGCGTCCGCGGTCGCGCCCTGGACCGAGCGGCTGCGTTATCTCGTCGCCGTGCGTCCCGGTCTGCAGTCGCCGAGCGTCGCGGCGCGCATGACCGCGACACTGGACCGGGTGTCGAACGGGCGGCTGCTGATCAATGTCGTGACCGGCGGCGATCCGGTCGAGAACAGGGGCGACGGCATCTTCCTCGATCACGACGAGCGCTACGCCGTGACCCGCGAGTTCCTGAACGTCTACAGCGATCTGCTCGCCGGCAAGACCGTCAACGTTCAGGGCAAGCATATCTCGATCGAGGATGGCCGGCTGCTGTTCGAGCCGGTGCAGTCGCCGCGCCCGCCGCTGTATTTCGGCGGCTCGTCGGACGCCGGTATCGATGTCGCGGTCGACACCGTCGACAAGTATCTCACCTGGGGCGAGCCCCCGGCGCAGGTGGCCGAGAAGATTGCGAAAGTGAAGGCCGCGGCAGCCAAGAAAGGCCGCAAGCTGACCTTCGGCATTCGCCTGCACGTCATCGTGCGCGAGACCAACGAGGCAGCGTGGCGGGCGGCGGACGAACTTATTCGGTACGTGACCGATGACACCATTGCCGCGGCGCAGAAGATCTTCTCGCGGATGGATTCTGTCGGTCAGCACCGCATGGCGCAGCTTCACGGCGGGCGCCGCGACAAGCTCGAGATCAGCCCGAACCTGTGGGCCGGTGTCGGCCTGGTGCGCGGCGGCGCCGGGACGGCGCTTGTCGGTGACCCACAGACGGTGGCGGCGCGCATCAAGGAGTATCAGGACGCCGGTGTCGATACCTTCATCATGTCCGGCTATCCGCATCTCGAAGAGGCCTATCGCTTCGCCGAACTGGTGTTCCCGCTGCTCAACCTGAACCAGTCCAGTGTTCCACATCTGCGCGTCAACACCGGGCCCTTCGGCGAGACCATCGGCAACGACTTCCGTCCCCAGAAGCAGGCCTCGTCGTCATGAGTCTCGCAGAAACCCTGTCACAAGCGCGTTCGCGCAGCTTCCGCATTCCGCGCGCCGACGGGCTGACGCAATGGATCGTGCCGCTCGTCATTCTGCTGGTCTGGCAGGTGGCCTGCGTCACCGGATTTGTGTCGGCACGGGTGTTGCCTGCGCCGTCCGATGTGGCGGTGGCGGGGTGGAAGCTGCTGCTGTCGGGTGAGCTGGTCCGCAATATCTGGGTCAGCTTCTGGCGCGCCAGCGTCGGCTTTCTGATCGGCGGCGGCATCGGGTTCATTTTCGGGCTGGCCAATGGCCTGTCGCAGCTCAGCAACAAGCTCACCGACACCACGTTGCAGATGGTGCGCAACGTGCCGCATCTCGCGCTGATTCCGCTGGTGATCCTGTGGTTCGGCATCGACGAGTCGGCGAAACTCTTTCTGGTCGCGCTCGGCGTGTTCTTCCCGATCTATCTCAACACGCTCCACGGCATCCGCACCGTCGATCCACAGCTCATCGAAATGGGCCGGATCTACGGCATGGGCAACGGCGAACTGTTCCGCCGCGTGATCTTCCCCGGGGCACTGCCGTCGATCTTCGTGGGCCTGCGCTTCGCGCTCGGCATCATGTGGCTGACGCTGATTGTGGCGGAAACCATCGCGGCGTCGTCCGGGCTCGGTTACATGGCGATGCAGGCGCGCGAGTTCATGCTGATCGACGTCGTCGTCCTTAGCATTCTGATCTACGCCTTGCTCGGCAAGGTGGCGGATTCAACCGCACGCGTGCTGGAGCGGTTCACGCTGTCCTGGCACCCGGCATTCCAGAAACATTGAGGCTCTCATGCAGCAACTGGTTCGACTTGTGCCATCGAGTGCCGAAAGTTTGCAGGCCGCAGAACTGATCCGCCGCGCGGCCTTCGTTCGCGAAGACAAACGCGAGCCGGTTGCGTCCCGGGCGCTGTCGTTGACGATCCGGGGCCTTCGCAAGTCCTTCGGTAGTAACGAGGTGCTGCGCGGGATCGATCTGCACATCCCGGCGGGGCAGTTCGTTGCCATCGTGGGCAAGTCGGGGTGCGGCAAGAGCACGCTGCTGCGCTTGATCGCGGGCCTCGATAAGCCCACAGGGGGCACGATCGAGTTCGGCAATCATGAAGGCAGCCCCGGCGATCATGTCCGTGTAATGTTTCAGGAGCCGCGGCTGCTGCCATGGGCGCGGGTATTATCGAACGTCGAAGTCGGGCTCGGCCGCGATCGCGACACAACCGACGCGAAGACGCGCGCCGACGAGGCACTTGTCGAGGTCGGTCTCGATGACAAGCGGGACCAGTGGCCGGCGGTTCTCTCAGGCGGACAGAAGCAACGCGTGGCACTGGCGCGTGCGCTGGTCAGCCATCCGCGGGTTCTTGCCTTCGACGAGCCGCTCGGCGCGCTCGATGCGCTGACGCGGATTTCGATGCAGCGGCTGCTTGAGCGTGTCTGGCGCGATCAGGGGTTCACCGCGATCCTTGTGACGCACGACGTGTCGGAAGCCGTGGCCCTGGCGGATCGTGTCCTGGTGATCGATGACGGCCGGATTGCGCAGGATATCGATGTCGATCAGGCGCGCCCGCGCCAGCGCGGCTCGGCGGAGCTCGCGGCACTGGAAGGCAGCATTCTGCGCGAACTGCTCAAGGAGACCGGCGAACTGGCCGGCGCATGAGGCCGTCATGAATTCGATTGTCCGCAATATTCGTGAAAGCAGGCTCGAGGCGTCGGCCGACAATTTTCGGAACGCGATGCGCTCGCTCGCTGGTGGTGTCAGTGTCATTACGGCGGGACGGGGCAACGATCTGTCCGGCATGACCGTGACATCGGTTTCGTCGCTGTCGGTTGAACCGGCAACGCTGATCGTCAGCATCAACCGCAAGGCATCTTCGTGGCCGCTGGTGCAGCGGCATGGTGTGTTTGGCGTCAACATTCTCAGCTCCGATCACATCGATATTGCAGAGCGGTTTTCCGGGATCGGCGGGCTGAAGGGCGCCGAGCGCTTTGCCGGCGCTGAGTGGATCAGCCTCGTTTCCGGCGTGCCGTTGCTGGCCGGCGCGCTGGCCGCGTTCGACTGCGAGGTCGAGCATGTCGTGGAGCGCCATTCGCATGCCATCGTGATCGGGCGCGTGCTCGATTTGCGGGTCTCGCGGGGCAAGCCGGCGCTGACCTACTGGCAGGGCCAGTATGTCGCCCTCGACCAGAACGAGGACGCGGTGCGGCTTGCGGAGGTGAGTTTCCCGACATCGCGGGCACTCTGGCAGATCTGACGGCCGCGCGCCTGTCGATGAGCCGCCTATATCGAGCGCCTGCAAATCCTATGAGATGGCTATATTCGCGGCGGCGCTTCCCTCTCGAATTCCAATGACGTTTCGCTCATCTGGATAGCGTGACCATGCGTGGTCGCTATCGAGAGGAGGCCGCCATGTTATTCCATCTCACGCCCGCAGAACGGCTGGGCAAAGCCGTGGATCGCTTGCAGTCCACCGATGTGGTGACGGCCGGTCTCGTGTCGGAGATCATCGCGGAATGCTGCGATCGCCTTCCGGTTTCGGGTCAGGGCCGCGCCGCTGCGCATCTGCGCGAGCTGATAGAGGCCGGCGCCTGGACTGACGCGGTCGTGATGCTCATGGAGACGGAACTGCCGCGATGGAGGCTGCGTCGCCTGGTGTATGACGAGGGTGAATGGCACTGCGCGCTCTCCCTCCAGCGCGATCTTCCTGATTGGCTGGATCAGGCAGTCGAGACCAGCCATTCCGAGCTGCCGCTGGCTTTGCTCAAGGCATTCGTCGAAGCAAAGAGGCGCGATGGCGAAATTGTCGAAGACGCGCGCCGTCCCACAGGTCTTGGTGTCTCGCCGCAGCAGCCTTCAGTGTCCTGCGAGAACTTCACCTGAATCGCGGTCGCTGCGTGAAGGTGTTCGGGCTGGATCCAAAGAAACGCTTCCAACATGGCGCAGTCATCCAACACGCCGAACGGCGCGATATCCGCGCAAGTGTTTGTCCGGTTCTGTTTGCGGATCGTCGTCCTCTGCGTCTTCGCGACGCTGGGAAGTGTCGGTTTCGGCAGGAGCCTTGCGGCGCTGTTGTGGTTCTCGACGGTCCTCTGCACCCTCGCCGCGATACTGCGCAGAGAATTGCCGCTGGGTTCGACGCTGACGCATTGGGATGAGGGCGCCGCTTATGGCGCCCTCTACTGCCTGACGCTGACCATCAATCAGGCGGGCGGCTCCTGACCCGCAACTCGCAATCCCCGGCCTCCATCACTTTACTTTCCCTATGAGACAGCCATGGCTCTGTTCTCGAATTCATATGCCGGTGATCGGATATTGGCGGAGTGCAACTCCACAGGATTGCCCTCAGGCAGTTCCCCATCTCTCCAACAAAGCTCTCATCAGGAGACGAATCGTGAAGCAGACTGAACCTCCGTCGTGTCGCTCCGGACTTGTATTTGTCGGTAAAAACAGTCGCGGCAACTGGGTTGCCCAGGAAGAGCACGGTCTTTTCGGCGGCCTTTTCATTAACCGCGCCGAGGCGATCCGATATGCACTGTTCGAGAATGGCCACCGGCCCGAGGCCGTGGTGACGGCACCAAATGGACTCGAGATCGACATGGGCCGGACGCCACACTCCTCCGATCTCGCGCCGGCACGCGCCAACGACGAAAGCGCCGCTCAGCGGCGGGCCGCGTGAGGCATCGTTTCAACCCCCTGCCAGTCCGGACATGACAATGCTTAAGCCAGTATCAGATCCCGCGCGCGAGCAGATCATCCGAACCATGATCGAACTCACACGCCCGTCCAGCCTTCACCGGATTGCCGTCGCCGGCAGCGAGAGTGCGGAAATCGATCTTGAACTGCGGCGCCGGGGTTATTTCCGGGTCGCGACGACACTCACCTGTGTGCCACGGGCGCAATATTCGATTGGACTCGTCGTCGGTCAACATTCGCTTCACGCCCTTGAAACCGCGTTGACCCAGATTTCTCATTTTCTGAGTGCGAACGCGACGATCGCCGTCGTGATTGATTCCTGTGAGAAAGGCCTTGGCCTGAAGGTTCGGGATAGGCTGGAGCAACTCGGCTTTCGAATCCAGGCGGGTGTGAAATGCCATCGGCAGTTCGTGCTCGCGGCGCACCGGCACGGTTTCAGCCACATGGTCAAGGCGGCGTAAAAAATGCCTTCGAGGATGAACCATCCGGCTCCCTGGTTAGCTGGCTACATCTGCGATCTGCCGACGCCTTTCGGCGACAACGACGAAATCGACGCGGCCGCGTTCAGGCAATTGTGCGAGCGTCAGATCGCGGCCGGCGCGAAAGCGCTTGTGGTCGGAGAAACGACTGGCGAAGACTCCACGCTGTCGCTGCCGGAGCATTCGGCTCTTGTTCGTATCGCAGTCCGGGCTTCACGTGGCCGTGCGGCGGTTATTGCCGGCGCGGGCTCCAACTCGACGAGCCAGGCCATTGAGTTGTCAAGGCGGGCCGAGGCGGACGGCGCCGACGCGGTGCTGTCCGTGGTGCCTTACTATAACAAGCCGACGCAGGCAGGCATCTATGCCCACTTCCGGACCATCGCGGATTCGACGCGGCTGCCGATCATTCTGCACGATGTTCCATCCCGAACGGTCCGCGAGCTGGCGGATGACACTCTCGTGCGGCTTGCGGAATCGGATCAGTTCATCGGCGTGAGAGATGCAACCGGCGATGTTGCGCGCCCGTTGCGTTTGCGGCCGCTGGTTCGGCCGGATTTCCGGCTGCTGTCGGGAGACGACAGGACCGCGCCAGCCTTCCTGGTTCACGGAGGCGACGGATGCATGTCGGTGACATCGAACGTCGTGCCGGAACTCTGCCGGCAACTGTATCTCAATTGCAAGCAGGATGAATTGCGGTTTGCGCGGCACTCCGCATTCCGGATCGGGCAACTGACGGATGCATTGCTGCGGGAGGCTACTCCCGCTCCGCTGAAGTATGCGCTCAGCCTGTTTGGCCTGATGTCGCCCCGTCTCCGTCTGCCGCTTGTTGAATTGACAGAGCCGGCAAAAGCGGAGGTTGCGCGGGCCGTAGCGCTGGCCTGCAACGGCGCGAGGCCTGAGTCGTTGAACTGCGGCTGAAGCGCATGACAGACACCGGCGAGCGCAGTGAGAAGCTGGTTCAGTCCTGGCTGTTGGCGTTGCTGCGATTTGCAGTCACATTGGACCACAACGACAGACTGGCAGTCCATGCAATCGCGACCGAGATCGACGGGCGGGACACGCGATCAGCCGGCTTCAGTTTCTTTCGCAAGACCAGCGTTGAGCTCTGTAACGCAATCGCCAATCCGCAGCACGCAACCAGCCCTGCCATTCTGCAGCGTCATCTCGACCGGATGGGCAGCGGCCGCCTGAAACAGGCTTTCGCCGCTACCGTTGGGCCTTGTCGTCCACAGCCAGAATCGAAGCTGAAGCCGGTTGAACCGGACGGGCGGCATGATTTGTGGAAAGGGCTTCCGACGCGACCCCCGTCACCACGACAAGCAATGGTCCCGGCAAAGTCATAGAGCAATCCCGGCCAAATCCAGAGCAATCGTGACGCTCCCCTTATTGCTGTTCGGATCATATAGGGCCTTTGCGGCGCCGGCCGGCCGCTGCTGCAGCGGCGCAACGGAAACCACGGAGCCTTTATAAGATTCCTATAACGTCGCGTTCCCGCCCATCTCGAAACCCTATGGCGCTGATGCCATTCCATCCCGTGCAGAAGCTGCGGGATGTGCTCGTGCTTCGGTTGAGACGCACGAGACAGCGCCCGCATCGATGGTGCCGTCGCACCGCCAAGGAGCATTCAATGTTGGACATCATCATGCTGGCCCTCGGATTGGGCTTCTTCGTGTTGTCGGTGGGCTACGCCTACGCCTGCGACAGACTCTGAGGGAGAACGATCATGATCTTCGATTACGCACTCGCTGGCGTCGTTTCCGCCGGGCTGCTGGTTTACCTGACCTACGCGCTGCTGCGGCCTGAACGGTTCTAAGCGCCGCTTCATTGAGCGAACAGGCGCGCAATTTCACGAAAGCACACGACCATGACTGTCATTGGCTGGATTCAAATTCTGTTGTTCTGCGCGATTATCGTCGCGCTGGTGAAGCCGCTCGGCGGCTATATGACGCGCGTCTTCAATGGCGAGCGCACGTTTCTCTCGCCGATCCTGCGCCCTGTTGAGGCGGGGCTCTACTGGATCGGCGGCGTCGATGAGAAGCGTGAGCAGCACTGGCTGACCTACACGGTCGCGATGCTGCTCTTTCACGTCGGCGGCTTCGTGATTCTCTACGTGCTGATGCGCTTCCAGGCCGTGCTGCCCTTCAATCCGATGGAACAGTCCGCCGTCGCGCCGGATCTGTCGTTCAACACCGCCGCCAGCTTCATCACCAACACCAACTGGCAGAACTACGGCGGCGAGAGCACGCTGTCATATCTGACCCAGATGCTCGGTCTGACCCATCAGAACTTCCTGTCGGCCGCGACGGGCATCGCAATCGCCGTGGCCCTGATCCGCGGCTTCGCCCGCTCGTCCGCGCGCACCGTCGGCAATTTCTGGGTCGATGTCACCCGCACCACGCTGTACGTGCTGCTGCCGATCTGCGTTGTGTACGCGCTGTTTCTGGTCTGGCAGGGCATTCCGCAAACGCTCGGCGCCTATGTCGACGCGACCACGCTCGAGGGCGCCAAACAGACCATCGCTGTGGGTCCGGTCGCATCGCAAATTGCGATCAAGATGCTGGGCACCAACGGCGGCGGCTTCTTCAACGTCAATGCCGCACATCCGTTCGAGAATCCGACGGCCTTGTCGAACTTCGTGCAGATGCTTTCGATCTTCGCGATCGGCGCGGCGCTCACCAACGTGTTCGGCCGCATGGTGGGCAACCAGCGCCAGGGCTGGGCCATTCTGGCCGTGATGGGCGTGCTCTTTATCGCCGGCGTCGCCGTCACTTACTGGGCGGAGGCCTCGGGCACGTCGATCATGCATGCGCTCGGCCTGTCCGGCGGCAATATGGAGGGCAAGGAAGTCCGCTTCGGCATCGTGGCATCGGCGCTGTTCGCCGTCGTCACCACTGCGGCCTCCTGCGGCGCGGTTAACGCCATGCACGATTCGTTCACCGCGCTCGGCGGCATGATCCCGCTGATCAACATGCAACTCGGCGAGCTGATCATCGGCGGCGTCGGCGCTGGTCTCTACGGCATGCTGCTGTTCGTCGTGCTGGCGATCTTCGTTGCCGGTCTGATGGTCGGCCGCACGCCGGAATATGTCGGCAAGAAGATCGAGGCGCGTGAGGTCAAGATGGCGATGCTCGCCATTCTGATCCTGCCGCTGATGTATCTGGGCTGGACCGCGGTCGCCGTCGTCCTGCCGTCGGCTGTCGCCTCGATGGCCAATGCGGGGCCGCACGGCTTCAGCGAGGTGCTCTATGCCTTCACATCCGCGACCGGCAACAACGGCTCGGCGTTCGGCGGCCTCACCGGCAACACGCTGTTCTACAATCTGACGCTGGCATGCGCGATGCTGGTCGGCCGCTTCTTCATGATAGTGCCCGCCATGGCGCTGGCCGGATCGCTTGCACAGAAGAAGTCGATCCCGCCATCCGCCGGCACGCTTCCCACAACAGGCGGTCTGTTCGTCGGGCTGGTTGTCGGCGTGATCCTCATCGTTGGAGGCCTCACGTTCTTCCCGGCGCTCGCGCTCGGGCCGATCGTCGAGCATCTGGCGATGACCGCGAACACCCTGTTCTGATCGATCCCTTTTGGAGTGACACTCATGGAAACCTTGAAACTGCAAAAGCGGACGACGGGATCGGCAATGCTCGATCCGAAGATCGTCCTGCCCGCGATCTGGTCGGCTTTCGCCAAGCTCGACCCGAGGGCGATGGTCAGAAATCCGGTGATGTTCGTGGTTGAAGTCGTTGCCGCGCTGACGACGGTTATCTTTCTGCGCGCGCTGCTGACCGGCGGCGACGACCTCGGCTTCACCTTCCAGATCATTCTGTGGCTCTGGTTCACGGTGCTGTTCGCCAACTTCGCGGAAGCCGTCGCCGAAGGCCGCGGCAAGGCCCAGGCCGAGTCGCTCAAGAAGACCCGCACCGAAAGCCAGGCCAAGCTGCTGACCGGCTCGGGATCGGACCGGACCTATCGCCTGGTGCCGGGCACCAGCCTGAAGGTCGGCGACATCGTGCTGGTGGAGGCGGGTGACAACATCCCGTCCGACGGCGAAGTCATCGAAGGCGTTGCCTCGGTCAACGAGGCGGCGATCACCGGCGAATCGGCGCCGGTGATCCGCGAGTCGGGCGGCGATCGTTCAGCGGTGACCGGCGGCACGCAGGTTCTGTCCGACTGGATCCGCGTCCGCATCACCGCGGCGCAGGGTTCGACCTTCATCGACCGCATGATCAAGCTGGTCGAAGGCGCCGAGCGGCAGAAGACCCCGAACGAGATCGCGCTCAACATCCTGCTTGCGGGTCTGACCATCATCTTCGTGTTCGCGACGGTCACGATCCCGAGCTATGCCGCCTATGCCGGCGGGTCGGTGTCGGTGGTCGTGCTGGTGGCGTTGTTCGTTACGCTGATTCCGACCACCATCGGTGCGCTTCTGTCCGCCATCGGTATTGCCGGCATGGATCGGCTGGTGCGCTTCAACGTGCTCGCCATGTCCGGCCGCGCGGTCGAGGCCGCGGGCGACGTCGACACGCTACTGCTCGACAAGACCGGCACCATCACGCTCGGCAATCGCCAGGCGACGGCGTTCCGTCCCGTGCACGGCGTGACCGAGCAGGAGCTTGCGGATGCTGCGCAGCTTGCGTCGCTCGCCGACGAGACGCCTGAAGGCCGCTCTATCGTTGTTCTGGCCAAGGAGAAGTATGGCATCCGTGGCCGCGACATGGGCGAGCTTGGCGCCACCTTCGTTCCGTTCACGGCACAAACCCGCATGAGCGGCGTCGATGCCGGCGGCTCATCCGTTCGCAAGGGCGCGGTTGATGCGATCCTGCACTATGTCAACGGCGGACCGCGCGCGGCGGTTGCCTCGGGCGGCGCGGTTCGTGCGATTGCTCCGGCGATCGGCGCCGACACTGTCCGGGAAATCCAGACGATTGCCGACGAGATCGCGAAATCGGGCGGTACGCCGCTGGCGGTCGCGCGTGACGGCAGGCTGCTCGGCGTCATTCACCTCAAGGATATCGTCAAGGGCGGCATCCGCGAGCGGTTCGCCGAACTGCGCCGCATGGGCATCCGCACCGTGATGATCACCGGCGACAATCCGATGACCGCCGCGGCCATCGCCGCCGAAGCGGGCGTGGATGATTTCCTCGCCCAGGCGACACCCGAGGACAAGCTGAAGCTCATTCGCGACGAGCAGGCCAAAGGCAAGCTGGTGGCGATGTGCGGTGACGGCACCAATGACGCGCCGGCTCTGGCGCAGGCCGATGTCGGCGTGGCGATGAACACCGGCACGCAGGCGGCCCGCGAGGCCGGCAACATGGTCGACCTCGATTCGAATCCGACCAAGCTGATCGAGGTCGTGGAAATCGGCAAGCAGTTGCTGATGACGCGGGGCGCGCTGACCACGTTCTCGATTGCCAACGACGTGGCTAAGTACTTTGCCATCATCCCGGCGATCTTCCTCGCGTTCTATCCGCAGTTGCAGGCGCTCAACATCATGAACCTGTCGAGCCCGCAAAGCGCGATCCTGTCGGCGATCATCTTCAACGCGATCATCATCATCGCGCTGATTCCGCTCGCGCTGAAAGGCGTCGCCTACAAGCCCATCGGAGCTGGCGCGTTGCTCAGCCGCAATCTGCTGATCTATGGCGTCGGCGGCATCATCATTCCGTTCATCGGCATCAAGGCGATCGATCTGATCGTGACTGCCCTGCATCTCGCCTAGCGCATGATCCCGAAAGCCGGACCACCGGCTTTCGGGAGCATCGTGCGCAAGAAGCTCGAAGGAGAGACACCATGTTGAAAGAAATCCGGCCCGCATTCTTTATTCTCGTCGGCCTCACGCTCATCACCGGCCTGGCCTATCCGCTCGCCATCACCGGTATTGCCGGCACGATCTTTCCGTATCAGGCGCAGGGCAGCCTGATCGAGAAGGACGGCAAGACGATCGGCTCGGCTCTGATCGGGCAGGAGTTCAAGGAAGACAAGTATTTCCATGGCCGTCCGTCCGTGACGACGGCGGCGGATCCCGCGGATTCGACCAAGACCGTTCCGGCGCCCTATAACGCCGCGAATTCATCGGGCTCGAATCTCGGCCCGACCAGCAAGGCGCTCAGCGACCGCATGAGCGAGGATGTCGCCAAGCTGAAGGCGGAGAACCCATCGGTGCCGGTCCCGGCGGATCTGGTCATGACCACGGGCAGCGGCCTCGATCCCCACATCTCGCCGGAAGCCGCGCTGTTTCAGGTCCCTCGGGTCGCGACCGCGCGCAAGCTGCCGGAGGATGCAGTGCGCAAACTGGTTAACGACAAAGTGGAAGGCCGTTTTGCAGGGCTGCTCGGCGAGCCGCGCGTGAATGTGCTTGCGCTCAATCTGGCGCTGGATCGCGCGGCGAAGTAACCTGCATGTCTGATGGCAACCATCCGCGATCCTGAACAACGGCCCTCGCCGGAAGCGCTGCTTGAGGCGGCCCGCCGTGAAAACGGCAGCGGCCGTCTCAAGATTTTTCTTGGCGCGGCTCCCGGCGTTGGCAAGACCTACGAGATGCTGCAAAGCGCGCATGCCAAGGTGAAGGCCGGCGTGGATGTGGTGGTCGGCGTGGTCGAGACCCATGGCCGGCTGGAAACGCAGGCGCTGCTGCACGGTCTTGAAATCCTTCCCCGCAAGGCGCTGGCCTACAAGGGCCAGACCCTCGACGAGATGGATCTAGACGGGCTGCTGGCGCGGCGGCCGAAGCTCGCCATCGTCGATGAGCTCGCGCACACCAACGCGCCCGGCAGCCGCCATCCGAAGCGCTACATGGATGTCGAGGAACTGCTGGATAACGGCATCGATGTCTACACCGCCGTCAATATCCAGCACATCGAAAGCCTGAACGATGTCGTGGCGCAGATCACGCGCGTGCGCGTGCGCGAGACCGTGCCCGATTCCATCATCGACCGTGCTGACGACATCGAACTGGTCGATCTGACACCGGGCGATCTGATCCAGCGCCTCAAGGAAGGCAAGGTCTACGTTCCCAAGCAGGCCGAGCGCGCGCTAGAGCATTACTTTTCGCCGGGCAATCTGACCGCGCTGCGCGAACTGGCGCTGCGGCGGACCGCCGAGCGTGTCGACGAGCAACTGCTCAATCACATGCAGGCCAATGCGATTTCGGGGCCTTGGGCTGCGGGCGAGCGGATTCTGGTTTGCGTCAGCGAAGACCCGCGGGCCGCCGGCCTGATCCGTTATACCAAGCGCCTCGCGGACCGGCTGCATGCGCCCTGGACGGCCATCTGCATCGAAACCCGGCGGAGCCTGCAGCTCAGCGATGCCGAGCGCGACCGGATTGCGACCACGCTGCGGCTTGCGGAGGCGCTGGGTGCCGATGCCCTGACGATCCCGGCTGTCGAACGCCGCATTGCCGACGACATTCTCACCTTCGCGCGGGCCAACAACGTCACCCAGATCGTGATCGGGAAGGCCACCCGTTCCTGGTGGTTTGAACTGGTGCGCGGTTCGGTGGTTCACGATCTGGTGCGGCGCGCCGGCAATATCAGCATCCATGTCATCGCCGGCGACAAGCTCGATCCGGAGACATTCGCGGCTAAGGGCGTGCGAACGGCGGAGCGCGCGGAAGCCGCCGACCCGGTGCCGTATATCTGGTCTTTGGGGCTTGTCGCCGTCGCCCTCGGAATCAGCGAACTGATCTTTCCGTTTCTCGGCATCGAGAATGTCGATCTCGTGTTCCTGACTGTCGTTGTCACTGTGGCGGTCAGGTTCGGTCTGTTTCCGTCGCTGGTCGCCAGTGTCGCGGCGTCGCTGTGTTACAATTTCTTTTTTCTTCCGCCGGTCTATACGTTCACCATCACCGATCCGACCAATGTTGCGGCGTTCTTCTTCTTCATGCTGATCGCAATGATTGTTTCCAACGTTGCGGCGCGGGTACGGACCCAGGCCGTGATGGCGACGGGCAGGGCGCGCACGACCGAGTATCTCTATTCGTTCAGCCGAAAGCTCGCCGGAACGGCGACGCTGGACGATGTGTTGTGGGCGACGGCGTACCAGACAGCGCTGATGCTCAAGGTGCGCGTTGTGCTGCTGCTCCCAGAGCACGGTCGCATCGCCGTCAAGGCGGGGTATCCGCCCGAAGACGAACTCGATCAGGCCGATCTCGCGGCGGCCAACTGGGCGTGGAGCAATGATCGTCCGGCGGGGCGCGGCTCGGACACCCTGCCCGGCGCGAAGCGGCTGTTTCTGCCGATGCGCACCGGCCGCGGACCGATCGGCGTCATCGGAATCGACGACGATCGTACTGGCCCGATCCTCACGCCGGATCAGACCCGCCTGCTGGACGCATTGATGGATCAGGGCGCGCTCGCGATCGAGCGCGTGCGGCTCGTGGAAGATATCGATCACGTCAAGCGCGTGGTCGAGACCGACCGGCTGCGGTCTGCATTGCTCACGTCGATCTCACACGATCTGAAGACGCCGCTGTCGTCTGTACTCGGGTCTGCGAGCACCATGCGCGATCTGTCGGGCCAGTTGACCGACGCGGAGAAGGGCGATCTGCTCGCGACGATCATCGATGAATCCGAGCGCCTCAACCGGTTCATCGCCAACCTGCTCGACATGACCAAGCTTGAGTCCGGCGCCATTGTGCCGAACTCCGCGCCGCATGATCTCGGCGAAGTTGTCGGCAGCGCACTGCGGCGGGCCAGCAAGATTCTGATACGGCACCGTGTCGATCTGGAATTGCAGGCCGATCTGCCGATGCTGGATATCGATGCTGTTCTGTTCGAGCAGGTGTTGTTCAATCTTTTGGACAACGCGGCGAAGTATGCGCCAGCCGGAAGTCAGATCCGGATTCAAAGCTGGCGCGAAACCGATTCGGTTTGTCTCCAGATCCTGGACGAGGGCGACGGCATTCCGCCCGATGAACTGGAAACCATCTTCGACAAGTTCTACCGCGTGCAGAAGGGCGATCATGTCCGGCCGGGCACCGGACTTGGGCTTGCCATCTCGCGCGGATTTGTGGAAGCCATGCACGGCACCATCTCGGCGGCGAACCGGACGGATCGCAGCGGCGCCGTTCTGACGATCCGGCTTCCGATTCCCAAAATCACCGAAACACTGGATACCGCCGCATGAGCCCCGCGCCGCTGAAGATTCTGGTGATCGATGACGAGCCGCCGATCCGCAAGCTGTTGCGGATGGGCCTGAGCACGCAGGGCTATGACATTCTCGATGCGCCGAACGGGAAGACCGCGCTTGAGCTATTGGACAACAAGCCGGACCTTGTGATTCTCGATCTCGGCCTGCCCGACATTCAGGGCCATGATCTTTTGCGCATGATCCGCGCGCGCAACGAAAGCGTGCCGATTGTGGTCTTGTCCAGCCGGGGCGACGAGGCCGGCAAGGTTCAGGCGCTCGATCTCGGCGCCGACGATTATGTCACCAAGCCGTTCGGCATGGATGAATTGCTCGCGCGCATCAGGGCGGCACTGCGTCATCAATTGCAGGTTCATGGCGAACGTCCGGTTTTCCGCACTGGCGATCTGTCGGTCGATCTGGTCCGGCGCATCGTCAAGGTCGGCGACAAAGACATCAAGCTGTCGCCGAAAGAGTATGATCTGTTGCGCGTGCTGGTTCAGCATGCCGGCAAGGTGCTCACCCACAAGTTTCTTCTGCACGAATTGTGGGACGAGCTGACCGACGCGCAGTATCTGCGCGTCTATGTGCGGCAGCTCAGGCAGAAGATCGAAGGCGATGCGGAACGGCCGCAATATGTTCTGACCGAAACCGGCATCGGCTACCGGCTGCGTGCACCGGACTGAAATAGCGTCACATCCCGGCGCACGTCGTACACTCCTGGATCACTCATGAAGATTTCCGACTTTCTCGCTCCGGCCGATGTCGTCATCGATCTGCGCGTGCCAACCAAGCAGCAGCTCTTGCAGGATCTGGCGCGCAAGGCGGCCTCAAGCCTCGGCCTGCAGGCGGACTATGTCGCGTCCGAGCTTCTGAAACGCGAACAACTTGGATCAACCGGGATGGGCAATGGCGTTGCGATACCACATGCGCGTTTGCCGATGGTGAAACGGCCTTACGGCCTCGTCGCGCGGCTGAAGCCGCCGGTCGATTTCGACGCGATCGATGGCAAGCCGGTCGATCTGGTGTTTATGCTGCTGCTCCCGCCGCCGCCCGAGGCCGATCAACTGACCGCACTGGCCCTTGTCGCCCGGACATTGAAGACCGCCGGCATGCTTGAACGCATGCGGCGCGCCAAAAGCGCGTCCGACTTTTTCGCGGTCATGACAGGATAGGTCGGGGTCTGGTGAAGAATGGCGCACCCGACACGATTCGAACGTGTGACCTTTGCCTTCGGAGCAATTTAGCCTGCCTATCCTAAATGCACGACAGGGCACGCTACAATGCGATATGTAACTGAAGATACTAGACAATTCGTATTTCCGCGCCGAACTGTCTATCCAGAATTTCGCTCCGATATCCATCCGGTTGCTTCCGTGGTGCTTCCGCGGAAGCAGCCCCTCACTAGCGAGGGGAACACCTCATGGCAAAGCTGACCAAGCGGATCGTGGACGCTGCCGATGTTCGCGAGAAGGACTATTTTATCTGGGACGACGAACTGCCCGGTTTCGGCCTCCGCGTGTTCGCCTCCGGCAAGCGCAGCTACCTCATCCAATATCGCGCTGTTGGACGCACGCGACGCTACACCATCGGCCTGCATGGCGTGTGGACGCCGGAGACAGCCCGGCAAGAAGCGAAGGTCCAACTCGGGCGCGTCGCGCGCGGCGACAACCCTTCCGAAGAACGTCAGCTCGATCACAAGGCCATCACGGTCAAGGAGCTTTGCGCCCTCTATACCGCTGATCTGAACGCGGGCCTCATTCTGGGTAAGGGCGGGCGACCGAAAAAGCCCACCACCATCGTCACCGACACTGGCCGTATCGAGCGGCACATCATCCCGCTGATCGGCGCGCGCCGGGTCAAGGATCTCACCAAGGCCGACATCAACAAGGTCTTGAAGGACATCATGGCCGGCAAGACGCGCGTCGCCGTCAAGACGAAAAAGCTGCGAGGAAAGGCCATTGTTCGTGGTGGCGCGGGCACCGCCACGCGCACCGTCGGCCTATTGGGCGGAATCCTCACCTACGCTGTCGATGCTGGGATTATAGAGGTCAATCCGGCGCACGGCATCAAGAAGCCCAAGGACAATGTTCGGAATCGTAGGCTGACCGAGGCGGAGTATCGCACCCTCGGGCAAATGCTTCGCGATGCCGCGGCGAACGAAAAATACGCCATGACCGTGGACATCATCCGGCAGATCGCGCTCACCGGCTGCCGCCGCTCGGAAATGATCTCGCTAATGTGGATCGAAGCTGACACCGACGCGAGCTGCATGCGCCTGGTGGACAGCAAGGAAGGTGAGTCCATTCGTCCAATCGGATTGCCCGTCGTCGAGTATCTGGAGGAACGGCGCAAGACCGCAGCGGGCACCTATGTCTTCCCAGGTCAGGGCGAGGACCATGCGTTCGGCAGCTTCCCGAACCATTGGGAACAGATTTTCAGCGACAGTCCGCTCGCCGGCGTCACCCCGCATGTCCTGCGTCACAGCTTTGCCAGCATCGCCAACGATCTCGGTTTCACCGAGGTGACCATCGCGGCGCTCGTCGGCCACTCCAAGGGCTCGGTGACGAGCAAATACATTCACACGCTCGACACTGCGCTCATCATGGCCGCCGACACGATCTCCGGTTACATCCAAGGGCTACTCGAGGGGATCGAATTCAAACAGACGGCCTACGCATTGGATCGTGATTCTCGTCGAGCTGCGCTTGACCTCTTCCTGACCAAAGCGGTTGGAGAGCCGGGGAACGAAGCCGAGGACGAGGAGCGTCGCTTGGCAGCTTGAGGCTTGCGATCAGCCACTGGTCGGCGAGCAATTCATCGCCGCCCACGATGCAGTCGAAAAAGCTTTTTGAAGAAATCGACGATCTTCGGTTTGGCGCCATCGGCGACCAGGTCATTTGCTCCGAACCGGCAGACCATCCTGACACTCCTGCACACCGAGCGCAGCCGTAGCGGCGCGTTGTCTCGTTCGACCGCTTGATCGCCCGCTGCCGCATTGGCTCCGCCAGCATTGGAGACTTTCTGAGGCAGGAACGTCTCGCAGAGGGGGCATCTGACGCAATCGCCTCACGCCCCCGTTGCGCGCAATTTAGGGCACATATACTTCAAGGATCGGGGCGGAAGGCGCCACCGCTTCGGCCCGACGCTTGGCAACGCGCTTCGCCGCATCGCGGACAAGTGCAAGCTTGCGCCTGTCCTTGTCCACGCATGCCAGAATTTGGTCATCAGTTGCGGCGTCGATCTGTTCGGGCTCACAGAGCTGCGCGGCGGCCAAGCGGCAATAGTCGCCCCGCAGCAAATCGGCTCCAGCGAATTGGGCGAGGTCGACGGCGGCGCTGGGCACGCCATATGTCAACCGGATCGCCAGACGTCTCACACGGTCACCGAGATCGAGCGTGGGGTGCAGGATCTCGGCGACGCGAGCCGCGACCGGCATCAGATCGCAAGTCCGCGCTGCGACCGCGCGTATGGGGCCGGCGGCGCCGCCAAACGCACCACCGAACTGCGTCAGCACGCGCTCGATCTCGCTCATGGCACGACCGGACACGAACAAAAGACAAGCGACCGCCTTCTTCGCACGCAGGGTCGCCTGATGATCTTCTGTTGTCCCGCGCTGAAGCGCGTTCAGGACGTGCCACGGCACATTCTGCCTCTGCAGCTCGTTGGGCCATAGCTGAGGCTCTTTCTGCGTGCTTTTTCGGTTGATCGGAAAAAGGAGTTGATCGACCTCGACCGTCGTTTGAGCTGCGGCAATCAGGACGGGATCGCTGATTTCTTGGGGCTGAAGCGAGCCGAGGCAATCTACGAGCGCGACGATGGACCCGACCTCTGCCGCGCTTTCGCCAGCGAGACGGCCCAGCTTGGTCAATTCATACGCGCCTGTAGCGTTCTTCTGCACCAGGCCGTGGCGTTCCAAATCCGCTAGGGCCGAAAGCAGATCCGGCCGGCTCCACTGCCACGCGCTATGGGCGCGCCGGGCTTGGAACGCGCCGAAGCTCGATTCCAGAAATTCGACAATCTCCTCGCTCGGCACGCCTTCGCCGGCCGCTCGTTGTGCCGCGACTAGGACGCGGATAATCAGGGAGCGTGGGTCGGTTGTACCGTCGAGGAAGCGGGACACCAAGTCTTCCGGCTCCGCGGTCACGTATCGCGACCACAGATCATGCTCGGCGCGCGGATCGAGCGCCAGCAGATACGAAGCTCCCTTCTCGGCGAAGCCAAGCCTTCCCGCGCGACCGACTAGGTTCTTGTATTCGGCTACCGAATAGGGCTCGTCGCCGGGATGATTCAAGCCGGCGATGATGACCGATGACGCGGGCGTGTTCACGCCCATCGCCAGCGTCGTCGTGGCTGCGATGACGCGCAGGCCCGAGCCGCTACGGCGAAATTCTTCCTCGATGACGCGCCGCTCTTCGCGGTCGAGATCCGAGTTGTGGAAAGCGACGCCGCGCCCCAGCGCGCTCCGCAAGTCGGCGCTGGCCTGCGAGGGATCGCCGCCGGGCATCTGCGTCAGCGCCTCGGCAGCCGGAGGCAATCCGAGCGACTCTGCGAGATAGTTGGCGCAGCCGCGGGCTTCGCCCTTGGTTTCGCGAAACACGATCACCTGCTGGCCTTCGGCGACAAGCTTGCGCACCAGCGGGATGATCCAATCCTGGCTGGATCCTTTGCCGCCGACAAGACGCCGAACGAGCGGCCCCTCAACCTGCTCATTGCCATTCTCCGGGTCAAGAAAGCGGAAATGCCCGGTGCCGAGCAACAAGCCCTCCTCAAGCGGAACGGGCCGCTCCGTGCGCCGCAAGAGCCGCGCGCCGAGCCATTGCTCAAGGCCGTTCGTGTCCCCGATCACAGCCGAAAGCGCGATCAGTTGGGGCTCGATCCCCTCACGCCGGCGCATCCGGATGAGCGTCAAAATGAACTCCAGATTCGCGCCGCGGCCACGGTCGGCGATCATCTGCGCTTCGTCGATCACGATCGCGCCGACCTGCGCCAGCACATGAGGGAATGTCAGCGCGATCGCGGCGAACTTCTCATAGGTCAGGAGACCGACATCGTATTGGCCCCGCAGCAGAGGCGCGATGTCGTCCGTCTCGCCCGTCGCTTCCACCGTGCGGACCCCGAAACCGCCATAGACGCTCTCGAAGTGCCGCCGCTTGTCTGCCACAAGGGCCTTAAGCGGCAGCAGAAACAAAGCCCGTTTGCGATCCAGCACGTTCCGGAGCGCCGCGAGCTCGCCCACCATCGTCTTGCCCGAGGATGTCGGGGCCGACACCACCAGGTTCTCGCCGTCCAGCACGCCGAAGTCGGTGATGGCGGAGATCTGAAGCGCATTCAAGGACGGGATCGCTCCAGCCCAGGCGGTGACAAGCGCGTCGGGGAAACCGGCCGACGAGAGGCTGGCAAGATCGGACGTCACCTTGGCAGGCAGACGCGCCGGGAAGGCCGCCCGATACTTAGCGCCCGGCACGAACACGGGCCACGCGACATCGCCGTCGATGCTCCCGCGCATGGTCGGGTTCTGCTCTTTGCCGCCCTGCAGCGCGGCCGCCCGGACGCGGCTCGTGACATGCTCGAGGAGGCGGTAGAGCGAGAGCTTGCCGCCGCTCACGACTTCCTCGGCGCCACATAGCGCCTCAAGCAGAAAGTGGGTCAGAAAGCCGTGCCCGAACCGGCGGTGCTCATAGGCGGGCTCGGTCGCCGCGGAGGCGGTGAAGATGATCCGACCAGCGCCGCCAAGCTGAGCCAGGCGCGCTTCGGCGGACAAAAGGCTGCGCGGCTTCGCATCGACGTGCAGAACCTTCGCCCCAATGCCGCCGGAAAAACAACAGTCGAGGAACAGGATCAGGCGCTTTGCCGGTATCCGCGAGAACCATTCCTGCAACAGCTCGAGCGGGATCGCGGAGCCGGCGAGATCATCTGGATTCGCGTCGTGGGTGACGAGCTCATGTGTCTCCGACCCATGGCCGGAGAACGCGATCACCACCGTATCCTCGGGGCCGCAGCCGGCCAGGTCGGCAAATGCGTCCTCAATCCGCTGCCGCGTGGCCTCCGCATCTGCCAGCAAGACTGTGCTGCCGCCCAGCGTGTCGAAGAACAGTGCCTCCAGCGCCGTCGCGTCGCGACGCGCGCAGGTCAGCTCATCAATGCCGGTCGAGCTATAACGGTCGATGCCGATGAACAGGCCGCGAAACGGCATGAGGCACCACGCTACGCCCGAACGACGCCGACGGAGAACGCGGCTCGTGGCTTCTCAGCCTTCTCCAGCACGACCGGCGCGAACGTGTCTTTCCGCGCGACCTGCTTGTTGCCCACCTTCTCGAACCAGACACACCAGACGGCATCCTCCTCCAGCATGGCCGTCTTCCCGACCTGCTCGACCGTCATGATCGGCCCGCCTGACTTCACCCGCACAAGATCGCCGGGCTTGAATTCGGTAGCATCCATTCTCCACGCTCCTTCTCGATGCCTATCTGTCCTCGCCAGGCACCGGAGGAGGTCGCAAGAAGCTCGCCCACGTCCCCACCACCATGAGTGGAGACGCGCACGTGCTAGGAGATCGCCCCATGCCTAACATCAATATATGGTGTGTCGGTCATTCCTTGCACAAGGATTTCGGCGAAGACCGTGTAAGCTCCTGATAGATGTTCTTGATTTGTCTCTTAGGGCTGCGCTGCGTTCCGAAGCGGGATAGCCCGACGGCAACCTGCCGTCGGGCCTATCGTCACGATCTGCCAGATAGCCAACGCCAGGCGCGGCGCCAGAAGCCGGGAGCCGCCTTGACGGGAGCGGGCTGAACGGCAAGTTCGATCGCTGGCGTCTGCCCGTAGAAGCGCGCTTTGGCAGCGCGGTCACGACGACGCTCGGCTTCGACCTGCTCGTCACTCCAGGGGCCGGCCTCGATCACCTTGCTGCGGTCGATCACATAGTGTGACCGGCATTTCAGCGTCCAATTGCCGATCGACGGCCGAAGGGAGACGGTCTCGCCATCGAACGTCATCTTCCAGTCCGTCGGCGTGAAGGGGGCGACGACCTCCTCGCCGCAACCGCAGCAGCAGCTGTGGGCTGATGTGGCATATTCCATCGAAACATAGAGAATGCCTGCCTCAAGGCGCTCAGGGATGTGTTCGACGAAACGATGTTCGAGTCGCTTGTGCCGTATCACGCGAGATCCCCGTTGATCAGCATGTTGCCGTCGGTGGTGTAGGTGCAGTGATGCTCGCGCTCGAGGTCGCGGTAGAAGCCGCGAATCTTCTTCCACTTGACGACCGCGAGGACAGCATTCAGGGCGTTGAGATCCGCGACCTGGATGTTGGAGGCGTAGATGTCCTTGGCGCCGCCGCCGACGAAGGAAATGCGCTGCCGCGCGTGATCGCGCTTCTCCGGCGTACTGGCGGTGACGCGCAGGATGCCGCCCAGCGACCCCTCGTCGAGCTCGAGCCCCATGCCAACATCGACGAACGCGGCGCCGATCGCCTCGAGCTTCTCTACGATCAGCCGCTTAGCGTCACCCGCATCGAGGGACAGGAACGCGAAGGTGACGCCGTCGAGAAGGTGAATGTTGTCGACGCCGAGCGCGACATCGTGCGCCACGATGTTCCGGTGCATCCGGCTGTAGATGCGCTTCAGGTATTCGACCTTCTTGGGCGCTTCCCGCAATTCCTCCAGGCTCGGAGCGCCCGGCGCGCGAAACGCGTTATGGGTCAGGAACTCGTCGCTGTCGAACAGCCGGATTTCCCGGACAGGCGTCTTGGCGACGAAATCCAGGATGTAGCCGCCGGTCCCCCCGACGCCGATGATGGCGACCCGCTCGTTGACGAGTCGCTCGGTCAGGACGCCGATCCCGACACGGTCGGAGGCGGTCTCGACATAGTTGAAGACGCTGTCCTCCTCCTCTTCCGGTTCGCGGAAGGTGCGAGGCGTCGCGCCGGACTTCAGCACTGCGGCCGGGCCCGCGAGGATATTCGCGTAGCTCGTCATCTTGTGGTGGTAGTCCGAGTAGCCGCCGTCTGGCTTGCTGGAGAAGCTGTGCGTCGCCTTCAGGCCGTGGCCGAGATCGAAGGCGCCGGCCGCATGCGAGATGCCCTGGATGGGCCTGCCGTCGGCGTGGCACGGGAAATCGCCGTCCCAGTGGATGACATGGGTGTCGGGCGGGCGCGTCTGATCTCCGGCCAGCGTGAGGCTGGAGATGAGGGTGCCGATGCGCACCTCCCGGCGCGCATCGACATACGGCACCTCGCGCATAACGAGATACCCGCCCTGCTGCTGGACGAAGTAGCCTTCGTCCCGCAGCCGCTTGAGGTCCGGATTACGACTGAACAGTGCGCGTGACATTGAACACCGTGCCCTTCTTCTTGACGTCGACGGAGCCGCCAACCCCGAGCTCACCGGCGGGCGGCGTCGACGCCGCGTGCCGATAGGTCATCGAGAAGACGACGTTGGGTTCGTGCTGGCCCGGGAAGGCGAGCTGGACGATCTGTTCGAACGTCACCGTGCGGGCGTTCACCGTGCGCGGCCGCGAATTGACGATGATCTCGAACGTCAGCCGCGCGGTGATGAACCGCTCGATGCCGGGCTGGACCAGATCGATCAGCTCGCCATGCTCGATCAGGCGATCTTCACCGCCGGGAACCTCGAGGAAGACGGCCTCCCCCTCGCCGGGCTTGGCGAGGCCGTAGAGCACCGTGCCGCTGATGACCGGCTTGCCCCAGAGCAGCTCGTGGTCGTTGAGGGTCAGCTTGAAGTCGCGGTCGGTCTGGAAGGCGATGAACCGCTCGGCGCCGCGCTCACGCAGGTCGAACGGCTCGTTGAGCCTCACATCCTCGAAATCGCCCGAGGGCAGGATCGCGATGAGGCTGTAACCGTCCCGCGGGTCGAGTGCCGCGGCTTCCAGCAACTGGCGGCCGAGCGGCACGGGATCGCTCACCACACGGGACTGGAAGTTGAGATCGCCCTGCGCGAGGAGAAAGCGATACCCCCGCGCCGGACGCAACGCCCGGCCTTCGCGCAGGGCGTTGCCGAGATCGTCGTAATCAAGAAGTTCTTCGGTGTTCATAAGATTGGGTCCTTAGGTTCGGCCGAGGCAGCGCCGCGGCTCTAAGGGTCCAATCGGAGCGAGGGAGGCCGACCGGTAAGGTCAGACGAACTTTTTTTGCAAGGGGCCGTCGGGGGTCTGCCCGCAGATGAAGAAGGCCGGGCAGTTCGGGCAGGTGCGCGACGAAACCTCGGCCGGAAACCGTCCGGCGCGGATGTCGCCGAGAAACTTTGCGAGCTTGTCCTTGCGCCCCTTCAGCTCCCGATCGGACAAGGCAAGCGCATGTGCCTCGCCGTCGGAAAGATGGACGAGCTCTGCGACCGCGCCGGGAAAGGACTGCCTGACCGCCAGCATCAGCGCCGCCGCGCCGACATCCTTGCCCTCGGCCGACCGCATGTGACCCGTGCGAATGCGGCGCACGGCGCGGATGCCGTCCGGCCGCACCAGCACCTCGTCCGGCCGAACGATGATCTCCTCGCCGCCGAAACTGAGGCTGAGCGCGACCGGCGCTTCGGGGACTGCTTCGGCGCGGTTCGCCAGGAAGAAGCGCAGCATTGCCAGCGCCAGATCGCGGAATTCCGCGCGATAGCCGTGCTCGCCGAGCCCCTCGCCGGCGAGCGCCGCATCGATGCGATCTTGCAGCGCCTGCTCGGACACGGGTCCATCCGACGCGATCACCGCCTCGACCACCACGCGAACCGCCTCATGCAGATGCATGAAGGCGGTCGCGGTTCGCCGGCCGCCGACCTGCAGGACATGCGTGTAGAAGAAGCGACGCGGGCAGGATTCATAAAGAGCGATCTGCGGGGCGCCTAACCGCAGCCGTCCGTCGACCACCAAATCGATATCCCGAGCTTCCGCGGCCACGGGAAGCGGCCGTGCCGGCACGAGCGAACGGCGTGTTAAGGTCGCCCCGAGACGGTCGAGGAATGGCGAAAGCGGTCGGTTGTGGCCGTTACTCTTCTCGGTCGGCGCATAAAGGATCAGGCGATCGCGGGCGCGCGACTGCGCCACGTAAAATAGGCACTCCTGCTCCTCGGCCTGACCTGCGCGGAACGCCTCCAGCGCACTGCCCTCCGCCCCCGCGATCATCCCGTCGGGCGCCGGACAGGGCGGCGCCGGCGGCGTGCGTGGGATCGTGTCGCTGTTAAGCCCAGGAATATGGACGCCACCGAACTCTAGGCCCTTGGCGCCATGGATGGTCATCAGCCGCACGGCGTCGAGATGCTGGGCGGCCGCCGGCAATTGGCGCAGGTCGCGGTCGTCGCCGAGCCGCACGAGCCTGCGCACACGATCGAGCAGGCGCGTGATGGGCAGCCCGCGTCCGGCCGGTTGTACCCGCACAAAGTTGAGGAATTGCCAGATCGCGATGCCCCGTGTGCGGTCGGCGAGATCCTCCGACGCGCCCAGGCGCGCGGCGATGCGTGTGCGATCGAGCAACAGCGTCGCGAGCACGGTCCAGGGCGAGGCCGTCTGATCGAAACCATCGAGCGCAGTCGCGAGCTTGGCAACGGTCTGCCGCCCCCTGTCGCTCAAACCGGGGATCGCCTCGCCATGCCGCAGCCAGCCCGCCGGCGCGTGCTCGGCCGCCCGCAGATGGTCGAAGACCGCGACCACATCGGCAAAGGAGGTGGCGAAGTCTCGCCAGCAGGCAATGCGCACCAGGCCCATGGCGCGCCGATCGACCAGGATCGAGAGGAGAGCCAGGAGATCCTTGACCTCACCCCGCTCGAACAGACTTCCCAGGAAGAGGACCGGCACGCCGAGCCGTTCCAGGTCCTGCCCGATCGTCGACAGCTTTTCGTTGCCGGTGCACAGGACCGCCTGGTCACGATAGGCGTAGCCGTCACGCCGCAGCTCCTCGATAGCGTCGGCCAGGGCGACCTGCTGCTGCTCGGCGCGCTGGACCGTGCGCAACTCGGGCCTATGTCCATTGGCGTCGCGGTCCGCGTCGAGGCCACTATCCGCATCGCCGGCGCGCATCGTGATCGCGAAACTGGAGAAGCTGGCGACAATCTCCGGCACCGAACGATAATTACGCTTCAATCGACCGCGATTGCCACCGGCGAAGTCCTCCTTGCCGAACCGGGTTATGTTGAAGGATGAGGCACCGCGAAACCGGTAGATCGACTGCTTGGCGTCGCCGACCATCCAGAGATTGCGGCCGTCGGGCCGCAGTGCGCTCAGCAGCCGCACGCTGCTGCGGTTCACGTCCTGATACTCATCCACCAGGACATGATCATATTGCGCCTGCAGCGCCGCGCAGATGGCCGCCTCCTTTTCGAGCAGTTGCACCGGCAAGGCGACAAGATCGCCGAAGTCGATGCAATGCGCGTTGCGCTTGAGCTGTTCGTAGGCCGCGTAGACGCGGGCAACCTCGCCGGCGCGTTCCGCCGCCTCGCGCGCATCCGAGTCCTGGGCTTTCGCCTGCATGGCGTCGGCGAGCGCGGCGTAGGTTTCGGCGTCGACCACCTCATCCTTCGCCCGCGATACGGCGGCCAACATGTCGGCAATGATCTGGGTCGGATCGTAAAGATTGCGGTAGTACGCGAGCCTAAGCCGCGGGAACTCCCCCTCGAGGAGTTCGACCGCTTCGGTCCGGTCCATCATCCGCGGGTCCTTCGGCAGGCCGAGCTCCGCATGGAAACGACGGATGATATCGAGGCCGAAGGCATGGAACGTGCCGATCCACATCGCGGCCGCAGCCTCGGGCCGCTTGCGCGCGATCCGCTCGGCCATCTCGCCCGCTGCCTTGTTCGAAAAGGTCAACAGCAGTATGCGCCGTGGATCGACGCCCTCGCCTAGAAGGCCCTCGACGCGCGCGATCAGCGTCTGCGTCTTGCCGGTGCCAGGCCCCGCCTCAAGCAGATAGGCTTCGCCGCGATGCGCCGCAGCGGCCGCTTGCAGCGGATTGAGCGGCCGTTCGACATGCGCCGCAGTCGCGGCGGGAGGCACGGGCGGCAGCAGCAAAGCATCGAACAACTGCTGCGCGACGACCTCGAACGGCGCGCCGAGCTTCGCGGCGATGGCGGACGCGGCGAGCCCTTGGTCGACATGGAGCGCCCGCGCGACGGTGCGCGGAAGCAGCAGTTCGCGCGCGAACAGGTCCATCTGGACTTCGCGGCGTTGCCGGCGTCCATAATCGACAACCCGATCCATTCCGACTGGTGAGGGCTCGGCCGGGCGTGCCGGATCAATCATCGGCGCCGCTTCGCCACCAGGATCGTCGCCCAGCTCGACATGGCCGATCTCATGCGCCACGAGGAAAGCTTGCTCGAACGGAGAGCCCATATTCTCGTGAAGAATCAGATCGTCGGCGGCGACGAAAGTCGCGCGGCCGCCATTGAGGACGGCTGCGCCGGCGGCAGTCCGTTCGACATCAATCCCCCGCCGCTTGGCCTCGGCGACAGCAAAGTCATAGGGCGACCAGGGATCGGCGCCGGATGCAACGAGGCGAGCGTGAAGCTCGGCGGCGACTTGCCTGGCGAGCTCCACACTGTCCATGTCAGTCCGCCTCCGCCAACAGCCGGGCGCGCTTCTCGGCCGGGACGCCGGCATCGATCAGCACTTGCTCGAAGGTGACCTGCTCGCCGGCCACCGGTTTGCTGTCGGCCTTATAGCTGCGCGCGACAATCAGGTGCGCTGGCCCCCAGGACGACTCCAACTGTGCGACAGAGCTGCGCATCGCATCCGCCAATATCGCCAGGAAGCGTCGCGGGATACTGACGAGAGAGACCCGCCGTTCGCGCAGTGCGGTCACGACCTGCCGGGGCACGTCCAGACGCTGCGCGACGGCGCGCCAGTCATCGACCGTCAGCGCCGCGAAAGGGTCGGCTGCTGCCGCCGGCATAACCTTCGCGTGTTGCGACCAGGCAGCGTCGATCAGCGCCCGATCGGTAGCAGAGAGGGGTGCGGCATCTTCATAAGCCTCGCGGCTGAGTTCGCGCGAGAGGTCGATGAGCTCCCCGGCATATTCCGGGTATAGCCGCAGATAGCGTTCCAAGGTCGACCGGCCAGGCTCGCTCTCGACCGCGAACGCGTCGAGCACGGCCTCGCGGGATGGACGTCCGCCGCCGGGGCTCACCGCTCGTCTCCGTCGGCCATGGCAGCTCGCAGGGCGGCGAAGGCCTTGTCGCGGTAGGTTCGGACGGTCTTTTCGGAGCGGCCCAAAGCCTTGGCGATGGTCATGACGTCCGGCTCCTTGGAGTCGATGGGGAAGCCCTGTCTCAACATGTGAATGATCCTGCTTTGTTCTGTCGGTAGAGCTTCAATCGCTGCATCCAGGCGCGACCGGTAAGACGGGTCGTCGAAATCCGACACGGCGAAGGGATCGTGGGTCCCTGCGGCCGCCTCGACCTCCGGTGACAGTTCTCCGCTCTCCTCGTCATATTCGAGGGGCTGGGAACGGTTTTCGTCGCGCCAGGCCTTTTCCTGCGCATCGCGCCGCAGGCTCGCTAGCGCGCCATCGAAGCGCACCTCGAAGTAGTCGACCTTTTCGTCGTAGGCGGCGCGGTCCGCCGAAAAGAGCTCGACGAACCGGCCGAACACCTTGTCGCGCACGACCCCGCGCGTCAGCGATTCCGTCTTTCCATCGGAGCTTTCCGCCCTGGGCAAACTGCGCAGCACCCGTTCGGTCAAGATCCGATAGAGGCGCTCGAACCACACCTCGTTGTTGTCGCGACGGCTCGCGCGAATGAAGTAAACGAGACATTCGCTCGGGACGTAGCCCGGGTCCGAGCGCTTGGTGATTTCCGCCCTGGCGATCAAGCCATCACGCGGCAGGACTGCCAATTCGGCGATGAGGGCTTCTATCTTCGGGTCGCGCTCGTAGAGTTCGCCGCTGAGGCGGCGTTTGCGCAGCGGGGTTACGATCGCTTCGCCCGCGCCACGCGCGTCTGCCTTTTGCCCGGTGTCGAAAGCTCCCTCCAACTGGTTCATCGCGCGGCCCCGCCTCCCGTATCGCCCTTCTTGTTGAGACGCGTCTCGAGCGAGCCGATGCTGTCGAGCACCGCCTCGAAATCCGGTGGATCGCCAAAGATCATGCCCTGCATGGCCCTGTAGTCGACGCGCAGTTGCTCGATCATCGCGTCATGCGGGGCGAGTGCAAACGAGCCAGGCGCAGCGCTCGCGAGATCGAAGTCCGGTCGATTGAAGAACATCCGGGCGTGCGCGACGCAATCCGCACCGAGCGCCGGATCAGCGATGGCGGCGGCGCCGACGCGGGCCGCGGCGAGCTGGTGCAGGTCATAATAGTGACGGGAAACGCGTTGGCCGCCCCCGCGCAGCTCGCCGCGCTTGTCGAACCAGCGCCGCAGCCCATGGAGGATGACAACCTTGTCCCAGAAGGTACGTTCCGGATCGACCGTGCGGACGGCCGGCACGGTCAGGTCGAGCGCCGGCAGATCATCATCGACATAGGGTTTGATCGGCACTTCGCTGTTCGGATCGAGCGCGGATTTCGCGCCCGACTCGATCTTGATCGCTGCCCGCACATAATCCGATCGCGGCGTCGCCGCGGGATACCAGATCAGAAGCGTCTGCCCGTCGGGATCAGCGTCATCGGCTTCCACTCGGGCCGCGCCGGCATCGAGGCCGGCAGCCTGAAGCCGGTCCTGCAGGATCTGCGTCAACTCAGCCCGCAGCGGGCCGTTGATGTAGGCTTGGCAGGCGTCCTTGATCGCATCGAGGCGCGCCCGGCGCTTTTTGCTACTCAGCGCTTCGAGCTCCTCGATGGTCGCCGGCTCGCCGATGTCGTCCCGAAACACCGTGACATCAATGTCTTCGGAGAAGCGATTGATCAAACCAAACCCTTTGGACAGGGAGGTTCCACCTTTGAAGAGGAGGCGGGGTCCGCCCTCTTTCAAGCCATTGAACAAGGCATCCAGCGTCCAGCAGACCCAGAAGTCCTTCTCGATATTCTGAGACGCCGTGCCGAGGCGTAGCGCCGTCGTATCGAAGGCGCTCAACATCGCGTCCGACCCGGCCGCGAGAACCTCGTCGAAAGCCGGATTCATGTCTTCACCGCCCGGGCTGCACCGCGCTTGGCAGTTTGTGCCTTCTGCGGGGAGAGCGGCTTTCGCTTGGGCCGGGCGACGGCAGCATGACGCTGATCATCGGCATCGTCCGCCGTTCTTTGTTGATGACGATCATGATCAGCATCATCACGATCATCATCGACGTGCCGACGACGAACGCCGGCGTCGCTTTCAACGAGCGGCTTGAGAAACACCCACATCCATGTCGGAAGAGCTGTCATACCGGCAGTGAGATCCGCTTTGAGGGGCGGTCCCACCGTGGGATCTTCGAAAAGATTGGCGAGCTTGCGCCTAACCTGATCACTTTCTCCTTCACGAACCAGGAGATCGCGCAGCCAGTGAAGCGCTTGGACGACGCGCATCGCTGGTCGTCCGGCCCAGAATAGCTTGCTGGCCGCGGTTGGACGGAAGGTGATCGTTACGTTGCCGAGCTTGATCGCGCGGCGCCGAGCGTCGGTGTGCACCACGATTTTGGCGGGGACGGCGTCAGTTAGGCCCAGATCGTTCGCCGCGGTCATGCCGTCGACAAGCATCCGGGTTTGGTCACGTCGCCCGACGGCGTCGATGACTGAGCGCGGATCAGGCGGATTGGGTTTCTGGGTGAGTTTGTTGAAGCCAGGCTGATCGTAGAGCCCACGATCAATCCGCCTAAGGATTTCGACCTTCGTCAGCCGCTGCAACGCCTTATCGACCGCGTCCCGCGAGGCGAGATCGACGAAGTCACTGGGCGTCCAGACCTTGCGTGGCGCATCCGCACGGATGCGCTCGAGCATGGCTTTCTTCAGATCGGGCGAGTCGGTGTTCATGTCCGAAAATTGTAGTCCTTTTTCGGACGCGAACCAAGTGGATTGTCCGAAATAAATATACAAATTTCGGACAATCTAAATAGGTAGGCCGCCCACCTGAGAATGGCTCCTTCGGCCGTATGCAACTTTGCCGACCGTCCTGGCGAGCCAGCTCGGTAGCTGGGGCGCGACCGCGACGAGTTCGCCGAACGTGGAAGACGGCAACTTGCGCTTCAACGTCATCAAGGCGGCTTCTGCCTTTTCCGGCCCCAGCCAGGCGAGCGCTCGCACCGCCTGTCCGGCGGGCCGATCGGCCAGCGCCAACTGCCAGCGCGGCGCATGCCGCAGCTCGACGACCTGCTGGCCCAGATTCATCGTCCGGCTACGGCCCGATGTCAGATAGACCGACCGGACCGGCACCTGTGTCGTGAGGCCGAGCGCGTTAGCGGCCGCGGCACCGTTCGACACGATGGTTTCGCCGCGCTGGAGCGCGAGGGCTTCGACGGCCTTCTCGACGGAGGGCGCGCGGACGCCGAACCGACTCGAAACCGGGCGCAGATAGACGCCGCGCCCGGCACGCATCAGCCGGCCACGTTCAGCCAGTCGCGACAAGGCTTGATCCACCGCGGCGCGATTGCCGAGATGGAGCAGGCTCTTCGCCGCGATCGGAGCGCCCTCGGGCAAGCCCTCGGTGTGCGCCAGAATCTGTTCGGTCAGTCGTTGCACGGCACTTCTCCTGTCAGAAATATATGCGGTTTTCTGACAGTTTTCAATCTCCCCCAAACCGACTGGAAGGGCCAGCGATTGAGAGGGGGCCTGGAGGGGAAAGCCTTCCCCTGCGGCCGAGCCCAGGGTCTCGGCCGACCCCTTCTGCGGGGAGACCCCGCAACGCCCTCATTAGAGTGAGAGTGTGGACCGGATTTCCGTGACGGGTTGAGGGTCGGGAGAGAGTCTTCCGGCGCCCGTCATGGAGTTTGATCCCATGAACATGCAGGTTCTCGATGCCCGGCGCGACGTGAGTGGCGGCTGGAAGGTGGACATCAACCGCGGCGAGCGCATCGGTCGGGTTTCCTCGGAGTGGTTCTCGCGACCCGACGACGAGCGCTATCTCTCGCTCGCCGAACTCGGCCGGACCGTCCGCGAGCGCACCGAGCGCAGCCGAACGCGCGTTGTCGAATCCGCGCTTATCCATGTCGAAGCCAGCCGCACCGATCCCGAACGGCTTGCCCTGATCCTACCAGGCGCCGACAAGCCCATCGCTCCGACGCACTGGAGTTTCGGTCAGCTCGCGAGCCAGGTCGGCGCGCCGGCCGCCTATCTGCGGCAGCTCCCCGCCGCGCTCGCCGGCATCAACCTGCAATATGGGCTGACCGCCCACCGCGCCTTATCCTGACTCTGTGATCCTGTCTCAGAATCAGCCATGGAGATGCATCACCGGTGGTTCCGGTGAGGCTCTTCAGACGTCCGGGTCAAGC
>NZ_KB375285.1 GCF_000314675.2 Afipia broomeae ATCC 49717
CGCGATGACGATCATCAATGAAAGTCTGGCTACCAGAAACCGCTGCAGTGGCACCCACCGCGCGGTCAGGGAGCTGGTGGCGGGCCGGCGACGGCAGCGACCGCGCGGGCTTGCGGTCAAGCTGGCACAGGTCAAGCTCGTCCCTCGTGAAGACGCCGGCGGCGATCTCTTGCAGGGCGAGGTCGACGACGTCCGTGGTGGGCCGCTTGAGCAGAGGGGCGCTCCCCGTCTTGAGCGCCCTGCTCCGCGCTGCGGCGACGACCGTCAGCGCGAAGCGATTCCGCAGGACCTTCTCGCAATCGAAGATGACGAATGGGTCCATGGCCGCACCTCACGCGACCTTTCGTTTCGAGCGGGCATCGTCCGCAGCGACGCGACATTCGAGCGCAAGCAACGCCTGTTCGACCTCATCTAGTCGCGTCGGGCGATTGTTCTCGGGCATGCCCTCGTTCGTCGCCAGATCGATCAAGTACTCGGTGTAAGCCCAGTTCATTAGAATCGATCGTTTGGCCTCTAGCGACAGCGCCGCGTCCGCCAAGACATCCATTGGCGACGCCCATGTTTCCGGACCCGCAGGATCGTTCCGATTCGCGGCGTCCTCCATAGCCTGTCCGTACTTTCGCTGCAGGTGCGACAGCCCAAGCTTCGCCAGCGTCGCGTCGGAGAAGGGATGGTTCATGTGCGCCCCTGGCGTGCTCGTGTGCCGGGGGGCCTGCCGCCCTCTCTCGATGACATAGGACAAGCCTTGCCGCTCCGCGTAATGAACCGCTGATTTCAGAGTCGGAAAGCTGAGCTCGACCTGAGTCAGTGTATCCTCACTGCCCGTCCAGCCCATGAGGGGCTCGATGAAAGGCGCGCTCCGCGGCTCGAAGCGCAGCTTCCAGCCCTTCGTGCGAGCCGTACCCGACGTCACCACCGAGCGGGACGGCTTGTAAATGTGCGCGACCGCGTCTTCGGGGAACAACGAGCGCCCCATCGATAGTGGCGACGCGCGGTTGTCGTTAGTGAACCGTGACCGCGTCGGTCCAACCGATCCAGTATTCAAGGTGTGTCTGATATTCTCCGTCATTGCTATCCCTCCCAATTTGGCGAAGGATCTCGTCGGTGGCGGCCCGCTGGCCCGCCACCGACGCGATATACGTTAGCTCTTGATCGCGATACGCTTCACCTGCGACTGGGCCTTGGCGCTCTTGGGGAGCACGATGCTCAGCACACCGCTCTTGAAGCGCGCGTCGATCTTGTCCTCCTCGACCTCAACCCCGAGGGGGATGCGGCGCTCGAAACGTCCATAAAAGCGTTCGGAGAACTGTTTCTCCTTGTCCTCGGTCTCGGAACGCTTCTCGCCTTTCAGTGTCAGCACGCCGTCATCGATCAGAACCTCGACGTCGTTCTCCTCGAGGCCGGGGATTTCGGCCGTCACCTTGATCTCCTTGTCAGTTTCGGAGATTTCGACGCTTGGCCAACTGCCGGCGAACGACGAGAGCGAACCAAACGCGGGCAGCCGGCTGTCGAAGCCCCGAAACACGTCGTCGAACAGGCGGTTCACCTCGCGATGCAACGAAAGGAACGGATTTCGATCCTCGTCACGATAAACAGAAGGGGTCTGATTGTTATTGCGACCCCACGGAATAAGGTCACGGACACTCATGATTGTTCTCCTTTCTCTTAGCTGGTTTGCAAAGTTCTGCCGTTGGCGCCGGACGTACCGTCCAGCGCCGTGAAGAAACCACCTCTGGCAGAAGCTTTAGGCGGCTAGTTTGTGAGGTTCGGGCTGATCGCGGTTACCCTTCGCCATCCCGTCAGTGGTCGCGATCGCGATGCGGCGCGGCTTCATTTCCTCGGGGATTTCGCGCTGCAGGCTGATCGTCAGCAGACCATTGACTAGGCTCGCGCCTGCGACCTTCACGTGGTCAGCAAGCTCGAAGCGGCGCTGGAAAGACCTAGCCGCAATGCCTCGGTGCAGATATCGTCCGCTCTGGTCCTCGCCGGACTTCTGCCCTGCAACGATGAGCATGTTCTGCTCCTGCGTGACGGTCAGCTCGTCTTCGGTGAATCCAGCCACCGCCATCTCGATGCGATAATCGTCGTCACCTGTCTTGACGATGTCGTAGGGCGGCCAAGCATCGATTGTCGCGAAGCGACCGGCATTTTCGAGACTGTTAAGCATCCGGTCGAAGCCGACGCTCGACCGATACAGCGGAGATAGATCAAACGTAGTGCTCATAGCCACATTCTCCCTTTGAGCAACATGGATACAAGATCGATTCCAGATCGATGAGGCGATTCAGCCACTCGATCCTGCCGGCCCCGACGGTGGCAGCCGGCGTTCGGTGATTTAGTTCAACCCGTTACCGGTTCAAGAGGCACGGTCACTTTTCTGACACCTATTATTACCCGATCAGGCCGCCAGCCGCTCCACCCATCCGCGGAGCGCCTGGGCATCTGTCAGGCCCGCCTGACGCGCCACGACTTTGCCTTCCCGAAAGGCCACCAAAGCCGGAATCCCCTGGATGCTATATCGCGCCGCAGCCTGGGGGTTTTCGTCAACATTCACCTTGGCGAACCGAACCCTGGGCTCTATCGATTTCGTAGTCTGTGCATAGATTGGCCCCATCGCACGGCATGGGCCGCACCAGGGAGCCCAAAAATCTACCACAATCGGAATGTCTGAATTCGCGACGTGCCTCTCCAATCGCTCGGAACTTAGATCGATTGGAAGGCCCTGGAATAACTTGGCGTGGCAACGCCCGCACTTTGCGGCCTCGGCCGGCCGATCGGTCGGTACGGCGTTGATACTGTCGCAGTTCGGGCATACGACCCGGCGTTTCTCCGTCATCTTCGGTCTCCTTGTACAAGACGTCTTGCCGTCACATCTGGTCAGAAATTGCGTTGTTTCCTCGGGCTGCTTCATTGGCATGTGCCGTGGACCGCACTTATATCGATGTCGTGGTGCCGGCGGACAACCACGGCACTTCGTCAACCAACGGAAAGGATCTAATTGAAGAGGTTTAGCTATGGACAGCCACACTGGTCAGTTGAATGTCCGGCCGAGCCGTATTGAGCAGCTCGAAGCCGATTTCGCCGCACTCGCACCGAAGTTACCGGACGGCGCCGAAAGGAAGGCGCTTTCGCTGCTCCACGGGATGGTTCAGGAGCTCTGGCGAGTCCAGACGTTAGGCAGCGGGAACCAATCCCGGTCGGGACCCACCATCGAGGACATTGTCGACCTCCATGAGCACGCACCCGCGATGGAAGGTGACGCGCTCAGCACGCCGCTTGCCGTGGGAGAACAAGCGCCCGACTTCGCGCTCCCTGATGCAAATGGTCGGACCGTGCGCTTGTCTGATTATAGAGGGCGTCGTGTCGTTCTCGCCTTCTATCCGCTCGACTGGAGCCCAGGCTGCAGTCGCCAGCTTGATCTCTATCAGCACGAGCTCGATGAGTTCGGCAAACGTGGCGCCGATGTGGTCGGGATTTCCGTCGACAGCCTGTACAGCCACGGGGCCTGGTCAGCTGTGCGCGGCTTGACCTTCCCGCTGCTGGCCGACTTCAATCCGAAAGGGGATGTTGCCCGGCGTTATAAGGTCTGGCGCGAGGCTGACGGATTCTCTGAACGAGCCCTATACGTCATCGATGAGAATGGGGTCATTCGCCACTCCCAAGTGTCACCCAAACTCCAGCACGTGCCGGACATCTACGAGCTGTTCGACGCGCTGGATCGGCTGGCAACTCCCAAGGCAGCTTGAGGAGGATTCACCATGTATGCGTCGACGTACTCTCCCGTTGTTAGGCGGCCACAGACCGCAGATGTAGCGGTTTACGGCAGCAGATGGTGCGGCATTACAATGATGGTGCGCCGGCATCTCGATCGCGCCGGGGTACCCTATCGATTCATCGACTGGGAGGCCCATCCAGAAGCAAGAACCCAGCTCGAATGGATCGCGGGTGGCCGGATCGGAAGCCCGACGGTCACGATCGGGGGCCAGGTCCTCGTCCAACCATCGTTGCGTGAACTCGATTGGGCCTTGAGCCGTGCCGGCTACCGTTGAACGGCGTTCCATGAAGGAGACCGGCAGCCGAGATTAAAGTCTCGGCTGCTCGGGCCGGGCGTTTCGCGCATCGCAGAGGCCGCGTGAATCGAAACTTAAGGCGGAGCCAGCGATTCGTCGCCATCGGCTCGAAGCAGACGTTGCGGGCGCCACGGCGCGTCAAGGACGACGACCGCGTTGCAACAGGTGCTCCCGCGCCTCCCGTTCCCGGATCTCCTGTGCGGTCTCGAGACAGGCGAGCAGTTCCAGATAGCTGGGCGTGGCACCCAGCGAGCTAAGGCTGACGCAACGGGAGCGATCCCGCGCGTCGAACTTTGACCATGATCCCTTCAGGCTATCGAATGCCTCACGCTCGCGTGCAATGCATGGCTGCCGGTAGTCAGGGTCGTGAAGAAGCTCCGCGATCCCACGACAGAAGCGCTCAGCGCTATAATTCGGTACTGATCCTCCCGTCAGGACGACAAGCGACACGGCAGCTCCTTGGAGCACAGACAGCATGATACTTCACCAGCAGGTGGCGTGACGTCTGTCGAAACGCCCCGACGTGACTTCGTGTAAGATCTTGTACCCAACACGCAGGTAATTATTCTCGTTGCACAGGATACGGTACGGACGCTTCAAGTTGACACTGACAGTTCTCGACATCGTTTTCATCTCGCATATGAGCGTTACCACAGCATTTCCGTGGTTTGCTCTGCAGAGCGCTTTGCTTCGGAGGACTCTCTTGAGCCCAGAGGCGCTCTGGGGTTCGGCCAACCTTGGGGCACAAAGCAATGTCTTTTCGGACTTGGGATGAGCGACTCCGGCGGTGCCAGATCGCGCGGTGGTCCAGCAGAATTCTCTTCGCTCACGACGTCAGCCATCGGCCTGCTCCTTGGCCACCGACACCCGCGCCGGTCGGAGAAGACGTCCGCCAATAGTAAAACCGTCCTCCAGGACGTTCGTTACCGTTCCTGGCGGATGCGACCGATCGGCCGTTTCCATAAGGGCTTCATGAATGGTTGGATCGAAACGCGTCCCGAGAGCCGAAATCTTTTTAATTCCAAAGCGCTCAAGCGTTTGGAGAAAGAGCCGTAAGGTGGTGGCCACGCCCTCCGTCAACGCATCGCCGGGCTCGCTTGGTGCGGCCGTCTTGGCATCGATTACGCGTTGGAGATTGTCTACGACAGGCAGCAGCTCTCGCGCGAACTCCGCAACCGCAAACTTGCGCGTCTCCTCAGCCTCTCGCTCAGCCCGTCGCCGAACGTTTTCAGCTTCTGCTAGTGCTCGCAGCAATCGATCTCGAAGTGCGGCGTTCTCAGCTAGCAACGTTGCAGCGTCTATAGCGTCAGTGGCGACAAGCTCATCTTCCTTGCTGTGTGGCGATGACATGCTAGCTCCCGATGCACCCGTCTTGGACCTGCGCGGCGGTCGCCTCCTCTGCCGGCCGCCCATCCGGTAGTTTGCCCGTGACGAAAGGGGGCCGCCCTGACGACCGTCAATTCTCACACGCCTGCGTGCTTCTGGGGGATGCCCCTTTAGAAGGAGCAATGTCCTTCCGCACCGGGGGACCGGAGACCCGATCAGGTTGGACTGGCTTCCTGCTTGTCGACTTCATCTTTCCGATCCTGATCGCGAACAAGCCAATACACGGAACCAAGCGCGACGATCGCTGCAGCTAGAGAAAACACGTGGGCCGCCGTGGTTGCGGAAATATCGAGTATTATAAACTTCCGAATGACGGCCAGCATCGCGATCAGGACTACGGTACGGACCTGCACCACGCTCTGCTGACGTCGGACCATTATTAAGATCGAGTGTTTAAATTCTAGCGCAATGATAACCGTCAGAATCATTCCGAAGACGGTTTGGAAAACGGTGGGATCGGTTGGATCAAAACTCGATAATATGAGGGTGAACAGCACTTTCGCCGCGAGATGCCAAACTGCCGAAGCGATCACGACAATGATCAACCCGGTCAGGATCAAGACGACGACTTGCTCGAATCTCTCGTAGGTGCTCGCTAAGCGCCATCCAGCGGTATTTATATCAAACCTTTCAAGCAGTTTCATTGCTTACCCCCGCGACATAGGTCTGATGTAGATTAAGCGTTCAACCGGAAGCCTCGCGATGCGGCTCGTTCCGTCATTACCGCTCTGGCCCCTTAAGCTGAATCGGCCGCTGGCTGCGCATCTCTGAAAGGATGCGGTGCTGCAGATCAGCCTGCTGTATCCCAATTGCTCCGCATAATTCGCGCAACGTCTTTCGCAACCCATGCATCTGGTCGATTAGGTCAAGTATGATCGCGACGCCTTCTTCGTTCACACCAAGATCGTCCCGAAGGTCCTGTATCAGCTGAGCACGCGAAACATCGATCTCAGAGAAAGCCGGTCCTGTCCCCGTCCGTCGGGGGCGCAACCATCCTTCTGCGACCCACGCCTCGATTACGTCCTCACTAAGTTGCACCCGCACTAGAAACTCATTGAAATCCAGCATTCATCCTCCCATCCCGCTTCGCGGGTCCTGGGCCTTGCCGACGGCCCATCCCCGCACGAACTGTTCGAGCTCTGCGTCCGGCTTGTCGGGCAGTACGACTTTGAGTTTGACATATTCGTCACCGCGCGAGCCGTCGTGGCGCGAAACGCCCTTCCCGCGTAAGCGCAAGATGGTGCCCGTATTGGAGCCCTTCGGGATGCTCATTGTCACGGCTCCAGTAGCGGTCGGGACCGAGATTTTTCCGCCTAGGACGGCCTCGGTTAGCGAAATCGGGAGCTCCAGATGGATGTCGTCTCCGTGTCGCGTGAAGAAGGGATGGGGATTGACGATGATCTCGATGAAGGCGTCGCCGGGCGGCCCCCCGCCGACGCCAGGGTTCCCTTTGCCCGCGAGCCTTAGCATTTGACCTTCCCGCGCGCCTGGCGGAACGCTCACATCGACAGTTGAGCCATCAGCTAGGGTGACACGGCGAACCGTTCCGTTGACCGCTTCAAGGAACTCTACTGGAAGGCGATAGCGCGCATCCTCGCCACGCATTTTCAAATTAAAGCGTCCACCCCGACCGAAAATGCTGGAGAAAAGGTCGCTATCATCGCTGAAATCGGAGAAACCTTCCGCCGTCGCATAAGGATGGTCCCCGGCGGCCGCGCCCGCATAGTCGCGATAGTAGCGCTGCCGCGGACGTTCCTGGCCGGAGGCATCGATCTCGCCGCGATCGAAACGCGCACGCTTCTCGGAATCACTCAGCAGGTCGTAGGCGGCAGATGCTGCCTTGAACTGCTCCTCGGCCTGCTTGTTGCCAGGATTGAGGTCCGGATGAAGCTTCTTCGCGAGCTTGCGATAAGCCTTTTGGATCTCGTCCTGGCTGGCGTTCTTCCCGACACCCAGCACTCTGTACGGATCTTCGTTCAATCCAACACTCCATGACGAGTCAATCGGGTCTGAATGTCGCCTCACGATATAAGTGGCTTAGCGGTTAACGCGAGACCGGTCCCCGACCAGGTGATGTGGCGATGGCTGCTCCCGAATATCCCGCCTCGCCGATTCACACGGCCGAGGCAATGACGGTCGTCAGTTCATCGCGGAATTAAACGCGGCACAATATTGAAAGCCCACCCCGCTTTCGGAGAATGCCCGGGAATTCAGAGGGAGAGCTCCACTCGGACTTGCGTGTCCCAGCGACATCATCGTCGCTATGGATCGCAGCCCCTGCATTGCGCCGAAGAATTCCAGGTCATGCTTTGGGATTCGGGGGATCGAGCCGTGCTCGTTGCACACCGGCGCTCGCGTCGTGACTTTAGAGTTCTTGGCACGAGTTGCCGCTGAAAACAGGAGATCTTGAATGGCCGTGCATCAACTTTCGAAAAGCGAATGGCAATCGTACTGCGATCGCGTGTCAAAGGGATTGGAGGGAAAGCGTGCGCAGATCGAGGTTGCCGCATTGACGCTCGGTGACCAGATCGCGACAAAATGGGTGCCAATCGTTGGTATTACCTACGACCCCAAAGACGACATTCTCGAAGTCGCCGTCGAGGGCCTCGATCACCTCATCCGTAAGCCGCGCAGTGTGACCGTTGACGAGGGGCCGACCGGCCTTACAAGCATGGAGGTCGTTGACGACGAGGGGCAAAAGCAAATCGTCAAACTCACGGAACCGCTTATGCTCCCGCCACCGGCGCGGGCACCGGCGCGGTGATTTAAGGTGGAAGTGGGAGGCCGACATTTGAACTCCGGCGCCCCCGGTCTCCTCCGGTCACAGACCGCGCCGTGCTCGACGGCACCGTCCGATGAGAATGCCGCGCCGCCGCTGGCCGCGTGGCGACGACGCGGAGAAGCGTCGAATGTCATTGCCCGACTTGGCGAATGGCAGTGGAATAGGGAATCGGCATCCACGCATAGGCAGCCCCGGATTGGACCATATGCCCTAGTCCGGGGAAGGAGATGTGCGGGCCTGCAACTAGTTCGTGCTTGCTGGCGAGCTCAGCCAGGGTGGCCACTCTGGTCTTCGCCGCCAATTTCTCGTCCGCGTCGAAGTCGATAGTGATATCGGGTCGGCTCAGTTGGATCTCGGCCGCGTGGATGATGTCGCCAATCACCCGCATACGGTGGCCGCGGCTCTCGACCTCATAGAAGCTATGGCCCGGCGTATGACCGGGCGCGGCAATGGCGCGGATGCCCGGAAACAAAGTGGTCGGCGCGGTGAACGTCCGGAGCCGGCCAGCTGCCTGATATGGGGTCAGCGCGGCACGGCCCTCCTCAAACATTTTCTGTTGGCTTGCCTTTGCGCGGGCCTTTGCAGCATCGCTCAGCCAGTAGTCGAGTTCGCCCTTCGCCAGATAGATGTCGGCATTTGGGAAGACCCGGCGACCATCCAGCGTGAGGCCCCCTGAATGATCTCCATGGACATGCGTGAGCAGAACGGCGTCGATCATCTCCGGCCCGTAGCCGGCCGCCCTCAGCGTCGCGGGAAGGCGGCCGCAGCAGTCGCCGAAGAGACGCCCCGCGCCTGCTTCGATCAAGATGCGATGGTCGCCGGTATCGATCAGATAGCTGTTGATCGAGGTCTCGCGATCGATCGGCTCGCCGGCTCGCCGGAACATCTCTGACAGCTTGGCGCGATCTGCGCCATGCAGTAGGTCGCCGAACGGCACCGCGGTCGTTCCGTCGCTGAGAACCGTAACTTTGAAATCGCCGAGCATCACTCGGTAGAACCCGGGTGCCTGGACGGACTGCTCCGTTATGGCGATAGGCCGTTCCTGAGCAGCAGCGGGCAGGGGCAGCATGGAAGCCGAGACAGCTGCCATCAAGATCGAAAGTAACTTCATCTCGCATCTCCTTTATCGTCAGACGCCGCACCCAAGTGGCGCGGCATCTTGCGCGCGAAGAGATGTGCCCATACCTCCTTCCGAAGAAGTACGTACCCGGAGGTAAGTATGGAAAAAATCTCTGCTTTCCGTGAACTCCGCTGCGATGTGTTTCTTGCCGATTGTCCGGCAAGGAAGGTGCTTGCTCTGCTAGCGGAAAAATGGACGCTGCTCGTCGTGCACGCGCTCAGTGAACGCACCTACCGCACCGCAGAACTGCGCCGGCGCATCGGCGGTATTTCAGAAAAGATGCTCGTTCAGGCGCTACGCCGTCTCCAGCAGTACGGCTTGGTAGAGCGCACCAGCTACTCGGAGGTGCCGCCTCGGGTTGAATATTCGCTCACGCCTTTAGGTTTCTCGCTGAGCAGCGTCATCCGTGAACTCGATCGGTGGGTCGAGACGCATGCCTTCGAGATCGAAGACCGCGTGGACTGCGCAGCTTCATCCGAGTGATCGGCGCCCGGGGACCGCTCGTCGAAACCGCCGCTTCCGCGCTCTCGGACATTTCCAGCACCTGACGCGAAAGGCTCGAGCACCACCATGTATCAGTCAGGCCGGGAGATGCTCCGGTCCTCGGCCTTCACGCGCGCCGCACCGGTGACACGATCTCGCAATTTCGGGGTTGACGCGCGCAGAGTCCAGTCAATCCGAGTTCGCGCCGCGGTCGTCCCTTTTTATGCCTACCAGGACAGCGTGCCCCTCAAGCCAAAGCTCGGAAACCCGGCGGGAGGGTAACCCGAGGCTGGATGCGACCTCCCCGACTGTGAAGCGATGAACATGGCGGAAGATCAGCACTTGCCTCGCAAGCGGCGAAAGCCCTGGCACGCCGCGATCGAAGAGTTCTGGTTCTTCCACTCCGGCGGTGGCGTCGACGGCTACGATATCCTCCCATCGTAGCGTCTCGTCCGGCTGATACCACTCCCAGAATGACTCGTCATCGTCGTAGATCGGCTCTGCGGGAGCCGGCGCTTCGAGCGAGACGGAGGCCAAGTCGCGCCGTAGGAGCTCCTGCCGAACGATGCGCGTCAGAACGCGGAATTGGAGACCGAGCAGCCAGGGCCGAATATCCAGCGAATGGGGCCGACGATGGCGATCGCGCCACGCGCGAAGAAGGGTTTCGCCCACCAACTCCTCGGCGGAGATCTCGTCTTGCCTAATGTCGCCGATTGCACAATGATACCGAAGATCGCGCCCCGCGGCAGCAAGCAGTTCCTCAAGGTGCGGATTAAGTAGTCGCTGAAAGGCGTCCCGATCACCGTGCAGGCTTGCTTGCCACAGGGACACAGCGGACGCTGCACATTCTTCCGACGTGTCGCGAATTGAACCTGAAGCAGGGGTGATATCGTTGGCGGAAGACATCTCAATCTAACCCTACACTGGTGTCCTGTTTTCTCCATGTTGGTCCCAATTGTGGGCCCAGAGACACGTAGTTTCCGCTGGCTAGCGTTCAAGTGCCTCTTGTTTGTAATTGGCGACACCTGATCCGGACAGCCTCCAACAGGGCGTGATCAAGGGATACATCGACTACCCCGCGAGCGAACTCGCCGCGATCGCGTGATCGAGGCGGCGGCGGATCGGCGCCACTGATGAACCGGGCGATCGCTCATCCAGGGTTTCTCGCCAACGATCGCGATCGCCCGCTTGCCGATGGGTCCGGCACCAGCAGCACCAGCTTGAAGTCGTGACGTTCCGTTGAGCTGAAGCTGTGCTGATCGAAGCTGAGGCGCCCAAGCTTTGGATGATCGAAGGTTCGCGTTCCGCCGATCCGGTGCTGAACGTCCTGATCGTTCCACAGCCGCGCAAAGAGCGGGCTCTCCGCCTTGAGCCCCTCGATGAACTGCTTGACGCGGGGATCGCGAAAATTGTGGCCGAAATCGGCGCGGAATTCCGCCAGAAGCCGGCGCGCGCGATCCTGCCATTGCGGAATCAGCGAGCGGGCTTTGTCCTCGATGAAGACGAACCGCAGCAGGTTGCGCTGATGGTCGCCATCGAGCCAGCCGCAGAACAGACTGGCGGCGGACTCGTTCCAGCAACAGGCGTTCCACAGGCGATCGAGACCATAGGCCGGATGCGCGAAGGTCTTGACCGCAGCGACCAGCGACGCCGGTGCCGCCTCGGCGAGACCGGCAGAATCGTCGGGATCGACCCGGTCGGCGAGCTCGAACAGATAGGCGCGCTCCGCCCGTGTCAGCGACAAGGCCTCGGCCAGCCGCCCCAGTGTCTCGGGCGAGGCTTGTACCGGACGTCCTTGTTCGATCCATGCGCACCAGGTGATGCTGATGCCTGCGAGCGCTGCGAGCTCCTCGCGCCGCAAGCCGGGTGTCCGGCGGCGGCCGGCCGCAACGGCAGGTCTGGCGCGCTCGCGATGGGCGCGCACGAAATCGCCGAGAAGGCGGCGTTGGTCGGATCCGAGCATGGCGGAAATGATAATAGGATAAAACTCTATATTGTAACAGTTTCAATAGTGCGCATGCTGGGGACCGAACTTCGCAGGATACGCTCATGGCAAAATATCACGATAGCGTCGTGGAGGCCCAGTTCGGGCCACGCGCCAAGGCTTATGTCGAGAGTGTCGTTCACGCGCAGGGCGCCGATCTCCAGGCGCTCGACGCCATCGTTGCGCAGCACGGGCCCCGGCATGCGCTCGACCTCGGCACGGGCGGCGGCCATGTCTCCTACCTGATGGCGCGTCACGCGGCGCGGGTTACCGCCGCTGACCTCTCGCGCGAGATGCTGGCCGCGGTGGCAGACACGGCACGCGAAAAAGGTCTTTCCAACGTCGAGACCGTCGAGGCGCCGGCCGAGCGCCTGCCCTTCCCCGATGCTGCCTTCGACTTCCTGGCCTGCCGCTACTCGGCACATCACTGGCAGGATTTCGACGGCGGCCTGCGACAGGCTCGCCGCGTGCTGAAGTCCGGCGCTCCGGCCATCTTCATCGACGCCTGCTCGCCCGGGCCGGCGCTCTTCGATACCCATCTGCAGGCCGTCGAATTGCTGCGCGACACCTCGCATGTGCGCGACTACAGCGTGAGCGAATGGATGGCGGCGCTGCATCGTGTCGGTTTCACCGTTACTTCGTCACGAAGCTGGCAGTTGCGTATGGACTTCCCGGTCTGGACGGCGCGGATGCGGACACCTGCCGACAACGTCAAGGCAATCCGGGCGCTTCAAGCGGCGGCATCCACCGAGACGCGAGCGCATTTTGCAATCGAGCCGGACGGCTCATTCCTGCTCGACATCACGCTGATCGAAGCTGCGGCAGCCTGAGGATCATGACCACATCCGCCGCCAAATTCGACCGCACGCGCGCCGGCGAATATGCCGAGCAAAGCCGTATCGCGCTCGCCGGCTACGACGCCTGCCATGAGCTTGCCGCCTGTCTCCTGTCGGCGGATCTCGGCGAGAGCCTGGACCGACGGATCCTGGTCGTCGGCGCGGGCGGAACGGCGCAGGAGATCCTCGTCGCCGGCAAGCTTCGGCCGAGCTGGCGCTTCCTTGCGGTCGATCCCTCCCCGCCGATGCTGGCCGGGGCCATTGCATCCGTCGAGGCCGCCGGTCTTAGCCATCTGACGACCTGGCACTCCGGCTATGTCGACGAACTGCCGGAAGCCAACCGCTTCGATGCTGTGACCGTTATGGGCGTTCTCCATCATCTTCGCGGACGCGAGGCGAAGCTTGCTATGCTGCGCGCGGTCGCGGCGCGGCTTCACCCCGGCGGTACGCTCATTCTCGCCTGCAATCGCGGCGCCTATGCCGAAAACCCGCCCTTCCTGAAGGCCTGGGGCGAGCGCTGGCGGATGGCGGGCGCGTCACGGGAAGAGGTCGAGGCGAAGCGCGGCAAGATCCTGCAGGGCGCCGATCCGCCCGAGTCGGACGCCGCGGTCGAAAGCCTGCTCGGCGAGACCGGCTTCGAGCCGCCGCGACTTTTCTTCTCGAGCCTGTTCTGGGGAGCATGGATCGCGAGGCTTAGCGCATGAGCGAACGAGACGAGCCAGAAGCTGTGGCGCCTATACAGCAACACGTGGTTATGACGCGGGACGCTATGATGGCTTTCGCCGAGGGCTGGATCAGAGCATGGAACCGACGCGACCTCGAAGTGGTGCTGAGTCATTTCCGCGACGATGCCGTCTTCCTCAGTCCGGTCGCAGCCAAATATGTCGGCTCGTCTCGCATTGAAGGGAAAACCGCCCTCGCCGACTATTGGCGTTCGGCACTCGACAAGCTGACCGCGCTTGCGTTCACACTCGACCGCGCGACATGGGATCCCGTCCGACGAGAGCTCAACGTGATCTACGAGGCCGATCTGAACGGACAGCGGCACCGGGCCTGCGAACTCATGATCTTCGACGAGCACGGCGAGCAGATCCAGGGGGAGGCTTTCTACGGGGCGGAGCTTCCATAGTCTCCCGTCTCCTCTCGTCCGGCACCGTCACCAGCCGGCTTCTCGACCGGCTTCGAGCTCGAGCACCCAGCCGGGATCGAGGATCCGGCGCATCTTAGCGGTCGTCTCGGGGATCAGTCGGAACAATCGCGTGTTTTGGCCGGAGGTGAACGTCTCGCAGATCTCGTCGCCAATTTTAGACCTTGCCGCGGCGCCAGGCGCGAGAACATGGTAGTCTCGTGCCGTCCGACGTTTCTGGATAACTACGTCATCCGCTGTGGTTTCGTCGACTGAGCCTGGGCCCCCTCGCTGGCTTCGATCTCACGAATGATTTGCTCTTGTTCGGCACGCAGCTGCGCGAGCGCATCGCTCTGAAGTAGCGTCGGCGACAGGCGGTCGGCAGGATGTTGCGCGAGCGATGCTGCTGCCTCGCGCGCCGCCGCCGCTTCCCGCGTCTCCTGCGCTGCTGACTTCTGCGCGCCGGCGACGATCGCCCGCTCGGCGCGGAGTTCGCGCTGGGACGTCGGGTCGATGCCGGCCGTGGCTTCCTCCCGACGCTCAGCGGCAATCGCGCGATCTGCCAATCTCGCGGCCGCAGCGGCCTCACGCTCTTCACGCTGCTGAATTCCGCTCGCCCGCTCGATGAGCCTGTCGGCATTGGCACCGGCGATCGCCTCGACTTCGGCGCGCGTCATCTGCTGGATGCCGTGTTCTGAAGCTCGTTGCAGGTCGACGCGGTTTGCGAGCGTCTCGAGATATCGCGATGAGGCCTCGCGAAATTGCTGTTTCGTCTCGCCCTGCAGCAGGTCGCTCGTTCGCGATACCGCGTCGTTCATGAGGCGCAGATCCTTTGCCATCTGCTCCGATGTCACTGCCATGGTCGGGTTCTCCTTCGTCAGCTGCTCCACGCGTTTCCCGATCGTCTGCACGATAGACCCGACAGTCTGGGCCATGAGCAGGCGCTCGAGCATGTCCTTTGCTTGCGCGTTCGCCGGCTGCTCGGTTACAATCGTCCGCCAGGCCTGAACGCCCTCGTTAACGAACTTCAGGTCCTGCGCCCTCAGGGGTAAGCGAATTGGATTTGTCCGCGCGACCGCGATCCGCTGCCGGGCATTGTCGATGAGCCGCCGATTGGCTGGATCCGCGGCATAGGCGCGATCGCTTGCCTCTCGTGTCGGCCGCGGCCGATCCGCCGCTTCGACGATCGCCTTGTCCTTGGGGCCGTAGCTTTGCGACGACGCGCGCTCGCGTGCGGATGTCGCGACGATCTTGAGACCTTCCGCCTGCGCATGCTGGGCATAGACTTGGCGCCATTCGCTGAAGGTCTCTCGGCTCGGATGCAGCTTCTGCCCGGACTCGCTTTTGACCGCGACGACGGCGTGGACGTGGACATGGCCGTCGGCCTCCTTGTCGGTGTGGACGCCGAATATGAACTTGTGATCGGCAAAACGATCTTGCAAGAACGCGCGGGCAGCCCGCGTCAGCGCGCCAACGTCCGTCCCGGCCTTCGCCGACACGATCAGATGCATGGTATCACGCGAGGATTGCGAGCGGAGCGTGGCTCCCCATTCTCGCGCCGCGGTCTTGGTCTCGGCGACATTGGCGATCGCGCGGCCACGATCGTCGATCGCAGGCCCTTTCTCGATCAGCTTATTCAGCCGATAGGTAACGCCGTCGCGGCCATGGCTCGTGGCGCCCGGAGCGATGGCGATTGCGTCCGGCGCCAAGCCGGTGGCTACCGTTATCCGCTCCTTCGCGCGCGCTTCCGACGCCAGATCGAGCCGCTTCCGGGTGAAACCCCTGCCCTCTTCTCCGACGCGCTCTTCCCGAACCCGGAAGCGCTCCTTGCCCGCTCCAGCCATTGCTGTGACGATGCGCGCTTCGAGCTCGCCCTTCTGCGTGACGTCGAGGCGATAAGCATACCGGTGGCCTTCGAATCCCGCCGCGATCGCCTTCTCGTAGGTTTCCCTGCCCTCGGTCGTGTCGGCCACCCCCTGCAGGGACAAGCGCACGGCGCCGACGTCGTGGCTCTCGGCCCGCTTGGCGAAGTTGGTCGACCAGGCCTTGATCTCGTCGGCGACGGCTTGGCGATCGGCGAGGATCCGCCCGTCATACGTTTCGAGCGCGACATCCTCGCGCTGAACATATTGGCCGGTCGCCGTCGCGCGGGCGACTCCACGGGCATAGGACACCACCTTGATCACGGCGGGCTGGTAGCCGGCCGCCAGCTGACGAGCCCGGCCGACCGCCTCGCCCTGCCCCGCCGCGCGCGCGCCTCCCCCGCCAGGACCGCCGCCTCCCGCGACCTGACCGGGTTTCGAGCCCGACGGTGCCGACGTCCCTCCTCCGCCTCCGCCACCGCCGGCCGAGGTCGGCAGGAGCCGCGTCCGCTCCTCATCCCGGCCGCCGGTGATCGTCGTCCCGCGGATGATCTCCTGCGCGGTCGGCGCCTTGGGGAGCGGCGCGACGCGACCGCGACGGGCGCGTAACTCGTCGTCGAGACCAAGCGATCGCCGGCGCCGCGTCTCGCCGGCATCACTGACCGCGCGACGCGCGGCCTCGACCAGCTCAACCCACCAGGCGATCTGCGCGTCCCGGTTCATCGCTACTCCCGTCCAGAGAGCTCGGCCGGCAACGAGAGTCGGGCCTCGCGTCGCAGCTTGGACCCATAGGCGATCGTGATTTCAGTGAGCTCGTCGTTGATCGCCGAGACGATCTCGTGCAGGCCGCGCCACACCGGCTCGGTGTCTTCGATCCGGACCGCCTGGCCGCGATGGATGGCCTTGAGGACCTGCGAGAGGTTTCGGCCGACCATGCGGACCTGGCTCGCAAGCTGGACGACGGCGCGGGTATTCTCGGCCGACAGGGCAGGACCCGCCTGCACCGATGCGCGGATCAACCGGCGCACGACCTCGGCCTTGGGCAATCCGAACAGCGCGACGGCTTCCTGGAGCCGCTGCTCATCGAGCTCCGACAGCTCGGTCCGAAGCCTCGGCTTGCGTCGCGGTGCCTTCTCGGAGCGGGCCATCGGCTCTCCCCTTCCCTTCCGTTTGCAAGGCTCGGCGGCCGTTAGGCCGGAGCCAAGGCGTGGGCATCGACCCGATGACCACGAAGGCGCGTCAGCGCCCTTCGGCTGCGTTCAGCAGCCGTCCCCCGGTTTGGCCCACAAACCGGTATCTTGTCAACCAATATCTATTAAACCGTATGTAAGACTTCGCGCATGAAGAGCGCTCGCGCCTGGACAGCCGTCCCTTGAACCCGAAGGCCCGCTTGGCGCACAGCGCCCACGTTAAGACCGCAATGAAGAATTACCGTAACAGCGCAACACTGCAACGCATTGCTCCGACAACAATGCACTACCGCACGAATGCGCTCCGCCAGCACCGCATTGGCGACATCACGCACTACGGCAACTCGCTAGAACGACAATGCCGTATCAACGCATCACCTGAACACCGCATCAAGGCTTTCCGGTACTTCCGGAATGACGAATTGCAGCATAGCCGCATGTATATTATACTGTATGTTGATTTCTGTTAGAGCGAGCGACGGAGGGCTTGACGGTGCCGAGTATATTCGCAGTGGCGAACCCAAAAGGCGGGAGCGGCAAGACCACGGTTGCGATCATTCTCGCTGGTGAGTTCGCGAAGCATGGCTACTCCGCCGCGATCGTCGACGCCGATCCGCAGGGCTCTTCATACCAGTGGCATGCTTCCTCCGTCGCGCGGGGGTTGAGCCCGCAGGGCGTCGATCTGGTCCGCGCCCCCGACGAATCCGCATTGGTTCAAGCCGTCGAACGCCTGGCCGGTTACGACGTTGTGGTGATCGACACGCCCGGCTATTACGGCGAGGTACTGATCCAGTCGGCGCTCCGGGCCGACCTCGTCGTGTTGCCGTGCAAGGTACATACGTTCGATGCGTCGCAGGTCGTGCGGACCCTTCGCAATCTCGAGCAGCACGCCGCCGCGGCACAGCTGCCGATGAGCCAGCATCGGGTTCTGTTCAATGAATACGACAGCCTCGACCGCAACACGCGACCCCTCCGCGAGGTCGTGGCCTACCTCGACTCCGAGCACGTGCCGGTCTGCTCGACGGCGCTCTACCGGCGTGTGACCTACCGCACGATGACAAGCGGCTTCGGAACGCTTTACCAGATGAGCGACAGGGACGAGTCGGTGCGCAAGGCCCGCTACAATGCCGATCAGGTCGTCCGCGAGTTGCTCGCAGCGAGCCAGGGCGCGGCGACCGGCGAGCCGGTCGCATGAGCGACGGAGCTCCCAGCGAGAAGTCTGACCGGCCTCCCCTTCCCCGCGATGCGTTCCGCGCCCAGCGCGCAGTCGCGCCGGCCTCTCAAAAAGCTGTCCTTCAGCCCGTGGTCGTCACTCCTGCCTACGACGATCCCGTTACGCCGGCGCCGGCGCCAGGCAGATCGCCATCGCAAGCCGCCAATTCTATCTCATCCAAGCGAGGGGAGCGGCCACCACGAAATCGCGAGCGCAATCCGTTCGAGGCTTATGGCGAACGCGCCTCGTCGCGGCCCTACGCGCTTCGCCTTCCCGATCCAATCGACCTGGTGCTCCGCCAGCTTGCCGCCGAGCAACGCACGCAGCCGCTGCGCATCGTCGACCGCGCCCTCTATGATCTTTTCAAGCGGCTCGGTCGATTGCCGCCCGCCGACGACTCGTAGTCGCCATTGTGAAAGAGGCGTCACGAAGCACGAATCGCTGCTACGCGCTGTCGTCCGGGAAGGAAGGTCCTGCAGGTGTCTTCATCTCTGCTGGATCCTTTCCACGTTGCGCGCCGCGGAGAGCCATCAGCATAGGCCAGATAGAGAATTGGCCGGCTGCCGCACGCCGGGCGAGCGTCCTGAGGTAGCCGCCGGGATTTTTGATGCCGTTGCCGCGCTGGAGGATCAGCGCCAAGGTGACGCTCGCCGGCCCCTGCCCCATTGCAGCACAGGCCTCTTCCCACGCGCTTGGGCTGACGCCGAGAAGCGGGCGCACGATGACGGCGGCGTCCACCACGTCCCGTATCGTTCGCAGCCCGTGGCGGGCGTAGTCCACAAAATCAGGACACGTCTCGGCGACGAGCCGGACAGGGACTGCTGATGCGACATCGCGCTCGATGTCGGGCTGGAATGCATTGCTGGCGCTTTCGGCGCCGGCTTTCGGCGTCGGGTTCGTTGCTATGGACGCATTTGCGGACGGTTCGCGTATTGGCCTTGTGGGTTCGATATGACTCTCAAGAATTTCGAGGATCCGCCCCGACAGCTCGACCAGCGCCGCGGCGAGCGGCTCGAGGGCAGCGCGGCACGGCGTGCGTGGTCGGCCGTCGATCAGCCCCAGGAATTCGTGGTGCAGTGCTGGCCAGTCGGCATCGACGCCCCGTTCAACACCCAGCGCGAGCATCTTTGCGATGTCGCGGCGCGCGAGCGTGACCTGCTCGCGCAGCGCATCGAGAACATGTCGCTCCTCGACAGCGCGAGCGGCGAGTTCCGCAAGGTCGTCGACAGCCGCCACGAGCGGGCTGAGGTCGAACCCGAATGCCAGCTCGATGTCGCCGCCTGCTGCGCGCCGAGCGTAGCGTTTGCCATTTGGGCTATCCCGACGCTGGATAAGACCCGATTTCACAAGAGCGGCAATATGCCTACGTAAGGTCGACGCAGGGATGCCGTGGGCGCGTAGCGAGAGCTCGCGATTTGATGGAAACACGACGAGATCCGTGGACCCGAGTGTGAGCACCGTGTCCGGGTGGAAGCTCAGCAACGCATTCAGGACGGTCAGCGCGCGATCGGAAAGGGCAAGGGCGGCCTTCGCTTCGCATGCGTGGCGAAACGTCTTCCATTTGTGGCAGGCCTTGCCGGGTTGGCACTGCCGAACGTCGCGTTGAATCCGAAGCGCGGCCGGGGACAGCGCGCCGCATCCAAAAGGGGCGATAGGATTGAAGCCAAGCATCTGCATTCGCGTCCTCTCGTTGCGAGAGCGCGTGGCAAACAAAGACCGTGGCGTGAAAACGCTGAGTCTCTTGAACTGTCGGATCGCGCGAGCTAGGATGCCTTTGCGTTTGGAGGCCTCGCTGGCGATTGCCGTCGCCAGCCCGCTGACCCTCTTGAGAGACCCGGCTCTGCCGGGTTTTTCTTTGTCTGAACGCACTTCTCCTGGTTGAATCAGATCAGTACATTATATTGAATGTTAGCCGGCCGTCCAATATGTAGGCTGCGGCGGCATGGGTATCGTTCGGATCATCGTTCGGAGGGAAGGCTCATGGCTGAGAAGTCATGCCGACGCAAAGCAGATCACGCAGCGAAGGGATGTTTGCTCATAGGAGCGTTTCAGTCGGGGCTCGAAGCACTGCGTCTCGAAGCACAGCTAACCCGTGGAGAGTTCGCGAAAAGCCTAGGGATCCCGAGATCAAGCTACTTCCACCTGATGACGACAGCAGCGAATCCAAGCCTTAGTTACATTGAACTCATCGCGGAACGAGCGGGCGTCGACCCTCTGACCTTGTTGCGGAAGCGGACCTCGGACCGTCGGCACGAGGGCAACTCAATCGGCTCGATGAAGGGAAGCGCATATTCAAAGAATTTACGGTAGGATTGACAACGTCCAATATACTAGACTTCAGACGTAATGTATGGTGAATCGGATGCGGAGTTTTGTCCGAAAGCCCTTTCGCCATGTCGCCTGTTCGCAAGCCTCAGCCAGTCGATCATTCGGTGCTGAATGAGATGCTGGCCATCCGTCTGCAGCAGCTCGAGATCGAAAATGGCGGCATGGAAGCATTCCTGCCGAAGACCGGGCTGGCGCGCGGGACCTACTATACGATCGTCCGCGGCATCGGGAATCCAACTTTGCGTACGATCGAAAGGATCGCTTCGAGCCTCAACATGAGCGTGTTTGAGTTGCTCGGCTTCGATGTGTCGGACGCACGGCGCGCGCTCAAGAAGAGCGGTGTCGATTACGACGAGTTGACGTCGGCGATCAGCAAGAAAAATCGCGCCGATCGCGCCTTGGCACGTCAGACGCGATCGCGAAAGCTTCCTTCCTGACGGCGCCGGCGCTCGATGCGGCGACCAACTGCTCAAGATTGATGGAAAAGGTGGGGAGGCTTTCGCCTCCCCACTGGATCGGTTATGCGGCTGAGCGCTCAGCGGCCTGGGCGAGGCGGCCAAATTCCAGGGCGATCAGGTCGACGGTGTAGATCCGCTTGCCGTCGCGCTCGTAGCTGTTCTGCCGCAGGCGGCCCCGCGCGTGGACGAGGTCGCCCTTGCTGACGTGCTCGTTCACGTAGCCCTGGATCGACTTGGTGAAGATCGTGACCTCGTTCCAGTGCTGGTCGTCGTTCCACTCGCCGCCCTTATCCTTGAAGGGATAGTTGACGCAGACGGTAACACGGACTGTCTTGCCGACGTGCTTGATGGTCCCGACGTGGCCGATGAGGGTGAATTCGGCGATGTTGCGCATAGTCTCTCTCCATCTTGTGGGGCTGCGCCCCGTTGCGATGGCGATCCGTCATGGCCGGGAAGACGGCACAGAGCCGAAGCCCGCGAGACGCGGGCGAAGGGCGAGCGCAGCGCTGCGTCCCGTCAGGCCGTGAATTTTGGCGCCGCTGGCGCGTGCGCGAGGAATGCCGGTCGGGGCCCCGCTCGCGGGGTGATCCGGCAGGGGAAAATTCTCGGGCGTAGGGACCGCCGTGCCGGCGACGGCCATAGGAATCCAGCCATGCAACCGGGAGCGCCGCCCGACCTGTAGAGAGGAGCAATCGTCGTCGTGCTACCTGGACCACACGCCGTGCCCATCTCGCGGTACGGAAGACCGGGATGTCGATGCCTGCCCATCAAGGACCGAGGGTTAGCAAGGAAGCGCCGCACGGATCGGGGTCGACCAGGAAAATCAACCACGGCCGGATCGAGCGGCAGCGGCGAACCGCCCTGCGATGGATCCGACGGCAGGACCGCCGCGCCAACGCCGGGAGCGCAATACCCGAGATCCGCCCAGCGGCAGCGGCCTCGCCGACGCGGGATGCCGACGGCCGATCGAACCACTGGCGAGGCCTGCCTTCTGCCAACGTCGCCCGCGCCATCATGCGGATCGCTTCGTGCGCAGTTGCGCGTTTATCTGCGACATCAGGATTGGGCCGAGCGAGAATTCTCCGACCTTGGCCCGTTCGGTCAGACCGCGCAGATAGCCGCCGGCGGAGCGGATTGCCGCGCCGCGCTGCAAAATGCACGCGACAACCACCGCGGCCTGCATTTCGCCCATGACGGCTTGCGCCTCCTCCCAGGCGCTGGGACTGATCCCAAGCATCGAGCGCACAACGGCCGTGGTCGCCAGCAGGTCGCGCCAGTTCGAAATTCCGCCTTTGGCGTAGTCGGAGATGTCCGGGCAAGCGTTTAATACCATTCCAAGCGGATAGGCCGTTTCCGCAATCCTCGGCGTTTGGGGTTCTGGCACCGCCCTCGCCGCCCGGCTTCCTCGAAAGCCAGGTTCAAGATCAATTAAGGGGTTTGGATTTGAATTCTGTATATGGCGCTCATTTCGGGACTCATTGGCGCTCATATCCTGTGTTTTTATATGTCTTTCCAGGAGGTTGAGTACGTCGTCAGCCAGTTGAGATAGCTCCTCCGCCGCCGCCTCGAGCTGCGTGCGCGTCGCCGCGCGCGGAACCCCCTCGACGATCGAGCGGAAGGCGGCGTGCACCTCGGCCCAGTCTGCAGGCCCCTGCCCTCCCCTGCGCGTCGGCACGCGCTCCTCGAGACCGGTCGCGATCATCTTGGCGATATCGCGCCGGCACAGCGTGATGCGTTCCCGCGCGAGCTTAACGGCGCGCGCCTCGGCTTCCACGGCGGCTGCCAGGCTTTCGAATTCCTCCGAGCGGACAACAAGCGGCGAGAGGTCGAATCCGAACGCCAGCTCGATCTCGCCGGACGCGCCTTTGCGCGCGTAGCGCTTGCCGTTGGGGCTGTCCCGCCGGATGACGAGGCCCGCGTCGACCAGGACCGCGAGATGGCGTCGCAACGTCGACGCCGGCATGCCGTGCGCGCGCAGTGACAGGAGCTGGTTCGAGGGGAAAACGACAAGGTCGTCCTCGCCCGTCAGCGCCGTCTCGGGATGGAAGGTGAGGAGCGCGTTCAAGACCGACAGCGCTCGCTCTGTCACGCCGAGGCTCGGCCGTGCCCTGCAGATGGCTTGGAAGATCTTCCACTTGTGCACGACCTTCTCAGGCGGCCGGGATGACGCGACGATCTGTGTTGCCACATGGGCAAGCGTCAGCGATCGCCGCCCGAAGGGCGTCGTTGATTGATAGGGTTCCATGTCTTTGCCTCGTTCGGGCAAAGGAAATCTGCTCGCCAAAACGGCGCCGTCTCGCATGAGACACTTGACTGCGATTCGCGGAAGTGATTCTCTATCAGTCGCCAAACTAAGACAGAGGCTTCCGGGACGGTGACGTTTCGGGGGCCTTTTTCTTTTGCCTAGGTTTCTCCTGAGCCAGATTGCACCTGCCCAGCCGGCTCATTCCGGGTGGGTGTTCCTTCAGTCCTCGCCGGACGCGGCGCGGTATTCGTCGTAGAGCCTTTGCAAGTGCTCGCGAACGAATTCGCCAAATTGCGGGGCTACGCGGTCGTCGAAAGTCAGACTGAGCTTCTTGCCGGTTCGCATAACCTTCGCTGCGAGCGTGCCGTCGGCCGCCGACCAGCTTTCCGCCCGCGCCCGCGCCGCCTTGGTGCGCAACGCTGCGACGAGTGCTTCGAACCGCTTGTCGCTGTCTTGGTCAGCGAACCCTTCCTCCTTCACAAGCGCGATGGCGCGGTGTCGATTGCCGTCGCCATCAAGGAGATCGGTCAACTCCTGCCATCGAACGCGGCCATAGCCAGGCGCGGCGCCGATCGCCTCGACGACCTCGGTGGGGACGCGGGTCGCAACCGCAATGAGTCGCGATAGCGCAGCCTTGTCGACGTTCAACGCCGCCATGATTGTCTCGCGCGAAAACTTGCGCTCTTCGAGTCGCGCGGCAAAGCGGGCTCGCTCGATAAAGGTTAGGTCGGTTCGACCACTGTTCTCTTGGCCTTGGGCGACCACCAGCTCTTCGTCGCTCAGAGCGCGGACCACCGCCCGCACCTTTCTTCCGAGCGAGCGGGCAGCGCGTAGGCGCCGGTGCCCGAAGGCTACCTGAAAGCGGCTTGAATTCTCCGGGCTCGGGCGAACGAGGATCGGCGTATTTTGACCGTGCTCGCGGATCAACTCTTGGAACGCCGCCTCATCGGCCGCGCTCGCCTCCATGCGGTCCGGTACGAAGGAATCGTCGACGAGGGCCGGATCGAGCTCGACGATCGTCTGCCCCTCGAGCAGCTGTCTCTCCAACTCGTCGGCCCTATCCGCTCGCTCCTTGATCCCGCCGAGGTTCTGCGAGATCGCACCGAGCGCGCCCGGTTGCTTGAGCGGCCGGTCCAGGCCCAGAAGCGGCCGGACCTGGTTGGCCGACAGTCGCGCTGGAGGTTCTTGCGACGCTTGTGGCTCGCTGGGCACGTGGTCGAAGCTTATCTTCCGAGCCATGCTCAGACCCTCTTCCAGACCTGCCTAATTAAACCCTCGATCTCACCGTTGACGAGGTCGAGAGATTCAATCGCACGGTCATAGGTCGGACGGGAGAAGCCCTTCCGATCGACCTCGTAGAGTGTGTTCTTGGTCAATCCGGCATCGGCGATGGCCGTGCTCTTGACCATCGGATGGGTCAAAACTCGTTCACCCAAGATCGAGCGCATCCAGCCCACCAATTTGGTCTGGGGCGCGTCGCTCGGTTCGTATCGCGTGACCAGATAGCGCATCCAGTCGTAGTCAGTCGCCGCGCCTGCATTGGCGACGACATCGAGCAAGCCAGCGGTCATGTTCAGGAACTGAGACATCGACATTACGTCCAGCATCTGAGGATGGACTGTGATGAGTACAGCTGTCGCGGCGCAGAGTGCCGAGAGGGTCAGGAACCCGAGTTGCGGCGGGCAATCGATGATGACGATGTCATAGGCATCGCTCACCTGCGCCAGTGCTTCACCGATGCGAGCGAAGAACATCTGGCCGCCGTCCTGCCGCGTCATCAACGCCTTCGGCGTCTCATGCTCGAACTCCATCAGTTCGAGTTGACCGGGGATCAAATGAAGCGTGGGAATGTAGGTAGCCCGCACAATTTCGGCCATCTCGCGGCGATCGCTGTCGTACCGAATGGCGCCATAGATCGTGTCATTGTCCGCGACGTCGAGTTCGGGCTGCAGTCCGAAGAGTGCAGTCAGGCTCGCCTGAGGATCCAGATCGATAGCCAGCACACGATATCCGCGAAAGGCGAGGTATTCGGCCAGATGGGCCGATGTCGTCGTCTTGCCGCTTCCCCCCTTGAAGTTCATCACCGCGAGGACCTGCAACTTCTCATTTTCGCTGCGGCGAGGCGTGTAGCGGCGGCCGCCCTTGCCAGAAGCGTCGAGCGATTGGCGTAGCGCCTCGACATCCTCAAGCGAATACATTCGACGCCCATTGGGAAGGGGATCGGGCCCCTTCCCTTCAGAGGCGAGCTGACGGAGATAGCCGTCGGCTATTCCGATGAAACGCGCCGCCTCGGATGGAGAGAACGGACGCAACGTCTTTTTCGCCTCCGGGGGAAAGTCCTCAAGCTGCCTCGCGCGAAGCCGCATTGACAGCTCCGCCGCATCGGCGTTGATCAACGACCTGAGATCGCGAGGCGCATTGTCTTTCGGCAGAAGCGTAGCGGGCATCGGTTTCTCTGCATCTGCGGTTTTCTGAGCAGGTCGGCCCAAAAAGCGTTGAACCCAAGTTATGCCCGATTCTTTCGTTGCTGCAAGGATTAATGGGTTAATGAGAAGTTAACGGAATGGTCTCAACCAAGGCGGAATTCGGCTTTGGCGCGCTTAAGAGCGTATGTTTGCCCTTGCACGAACTGTCGCACCTCACGTGACTGGGTTGTACGCGGACAACTTAACGCGCGCGCGGCGCGAGTCGGGGAGCGTTCAACGCCGCGCCGTACGGTACACCGGCACTTGTTTGTGCGAGCTCCCGCCTATATTCGCGCCAGACAGAGGGGGCCGAAGCCTGACGAGGCTGACCTGCGTCGAGTTGTACGCGGACAACTCAAGCCATTCATTTCATCAGCCGCTACTCAAACACCGAGCCGGGCCGCCCTGCCCTGAGCGCGCTCCGCCTCGTTGTAGTAGCTCGCCGCCTGCTGGACCGACCGATGCTGCGACTGCTGCATCGCTTCCGGCAAGCCGATGCCCTGGCGCGCCGCCTCGGTGAGATATCCCGCCCGCAGCCCGTGCGCCGTGAACTCCTTGGGATCAAGCTCCGCGATCTCGCAGCGTCGCTTGACGATCAGATTGATGGACTGCGGCGTCAGTGCTCGCTCGTCAAGAGCCTCCCAACGGTCAATCGCGCGGAAGATCGGGCCTCTCCGGATATCGGCTCGCTCGAGCCACTCGCGTAACGCCTCGACGGGCGGGCCGACCAGGAACACTCTGCCCGCCTCGTCAGCATCGCCGGTCTTCGTGCGACCGAGCTGGATCGAGACGCACGGCAAGGTCGGCGACTTCGGATCAAGCGGATCAAGCGGAACGCCGGGTTCGTCGCTCAGCTGTTCGACACGCAACCGCGCCACCTCGCTCCGCCTCCGGCCTCCGGACGCGAACGCCAGCAGCAGGATCGCGAGATCGCGCGTATCGGCGAGCCGATCGGTCGCGCAGGTTGCGGCCAGCTTATCGAGGCCGTCTCGCGTTACCGAGCGCTTGCTTTTACGGCGGCGCGGCCGCGGAGAAGCGCGGACAGCCAGACGCACGGCCGAACGAAGGCTCGGCGCGCTGAGCGGACTGTCGATCCCCTTCCAGCGGTGCAGCGTCCCCCAGCTGGCAAGGCGCCGCCTCACCGTATTCGGCGCGTGCGGTCCCTCGGTTCGCAGCAGGCCCTCGGCGCGCAGCTCGCCAGCGACGTCGGCTGGCATGCCATGGCGCAAGTCGATCGCGCGCTGCGCGGGATCCCACAGATGATGCGCGACGAACGTCGCGACTCTCAAGCACCTCGCCAAGGAAGGCATGGGCGAGAACAGTCCGCGTCGGCTGGATTTTTCGCTACGCCTATTTGTGGGACTGGCAGCACCGCGAGGGCCGAGAGGAGGGCGACAAGGACCGGCCCTGCCTGGTGCTGGCGATCGTCATGACGACGGAGGAGGGCGCGCCGATCGTGCGCGTCCTGCCGATCACCCACACGCCGCCCACCAATCCGGCCGACGCAATCGAGATCCCGGCCGACGTCAAGGGACGTCTGCGGCTCGACGCCGAACGCTCGTGGATCGTGCTGACCGAGAGCAACCGCTTCGCCTGGCCCGGGCCGGACCTGCGCGCCGTCGACACCGAGAGCGGCTACCACGGCGCGCTGACACCGGGCCTGTTCGCGGAGGTCAAGCGCCGTTTCGTCGCGATCGCCCGGGGCGAGGTCGCGACCAGCGCGCCGCATCAAAGCGTGCCGCGTACCGAGTGACGGCCGCCGGCGGCGGCCGCGGGCGTCCGGAAGAGGGCAGGGGGCTGGCAGCGGCGCTGTCCTCTGGTCGATCGGAGGCCCGGCGGGCGTGATTTTCCGGGGCTCTGGAGCGCGAGAATCGCTGATTTGCGTTCGGACGTCCAACACTATCGATAAGGGGTGGTTATCGATAGTCATAAATCATCGAGCCAAGGATCTAGCCTGAAGCACTTCGCTACGCCGCGGCGGCGGATTCGAGCTCCGTATCGAAAGCGTCTCTTTCAACGCGGCCATGATTCATCAGCAAAGTTTGGATCGTCAAAGGAGATACATCGAAGTGTTCCGCTACGTCCTGCTGGCTTTCCATGGAGTAGTCGCCAGCCAGCATCTCATCGACCGCTGAAAATGGGCTAAGAAACTCAGCAGCAAAGGACCTCTGCATCTTCTGGCGATAAGTGTATGCCTTCGTAGCTGGCAACAGGCGTCCAATGGGGGGGCGAGCTAGACGATCACCAAGGAGCCGCGCGAGCTCAAACCGCCGACCGGAGCGCCATTTGGAGCGCAACACCACTCGGCTCGCATTTTTGTGAACCTCATCCAGCGCAAAAGAAATATCAGGCGAGCCTCGGCGATCGTCAATTACGGCCTGATCAACGCCTGCGATCTCAGCAAGCTTGCGGCTGGAAATTGGCTTTTCGCCCAACCGCTCCTGTTCGCGCAGCGCACGAGCCGCCGATGCACCAACTCGGTAGGCTGGTATCTGCCCACCGATACGTAAGCCAATTTCAGCAGGCAGGCGCGCTACGTCCTTCGGAGCAGCGTCAAAGCCGTAGCTCGTGGCAACATCGCGGAGATGATTGCCCGTAAGGATCTTTCCGCTCTGACCATGTTCCGCTGCGAGTTCCTCGACGGCCGACGCACCTAGGTCAGCGATGTCCTTTACAAGGTGTTCTACGACCCCGCTTTCGGCGGCGTCTGGATCTCTTCCTAGTAGGGCTTCGAGTTTGCGGGCGCGAGCAAGCTCGGGCACCCGACGTTCCTCACAAACGCTGGCCCAAATCGTCTGAAGATTGCTTCCAGATATCGATGCCCAATCCAACCGTTCGATCACTTGACCAATGAAAAGATCAAGTTCGGACTCGAATTCGCTCGCGGGCAAGATCCCAGCGTGGTCAGCGATGTATCGGAACGGAGTTTGCGGACGCTCGGTTGTAGGTTTGGAAATAAGTGCGATCCGCTCCCCATCAGAGAATATCGTAATATTTGGCCAGATATACCCAGATCCGATAGTTGCCATACGGTGAGCGTACGGCCAGTCGTAGGCGTTGGAACGAGGCTCCCAACGCAGCCGCCACCAGTTCCAGGCAAGCCATTCGGCTAGGTGATAGGCGGAAAGCAGGGGCGACTGACGAAGACGGTTGGCCAGGACGTCGTTTCCCTCAGTCAACCAAATGCCTTGGGCCTTGATGCCGAGCGCGGCAAAGCAGGCCCGCTCCTCCGGCGAGCCTACGTCGAGCGACTCCCAATCCGCCGCTATCGTCCAGCTGGCTGGCATCTCTGCTTCCAAATCGCTTTCACGTTGTCACGCATATCGTCCTCCTCTTCGAGGCGATAGCCGTGATAGACTCCTGTGGTCATAGGATCCGTCTTGGCCTCATAAACTTCACCTTCCATGTCCACGGACCAGATAAACTTCGGGAAGCCGTCAAAGGCAAGCTCGCTTACCATTCCGAGGTTAATTCCCTGCTGCAAGAGTCCCTGTGCCTCCGCCAGTGGCACAGTTCGAAGAAGATCACATAGTGATTTCGTGGGGCGTGGATTTGTACGCTCAAGGCCGTAGTCAGCGGGATTTCGTTTGTGGTGACCGCTGCCGATATAGCGCGCGCGAAGAGCCAGCTCCTCCTTTGCGCCGTCGGACAATAGATCTTGAGGTGCCACTCGCCTTTTCGGATTGTTGCCCGCCCGTTTCATTCGTCTTCGTTTCCTAGAAATTCCATCAGCCCCACTGTATCAGACTTTGGCATGGAACTCATTCGTAACTACCTGTCGTGCCTATGTGATGCCTAGATGCAGCTGGCACAGAAGGGGAGGGGGTTTTGGCCCTACAGCCCGCTCGCCTTGGTGAGATTGACCCGGAAGCGATCTCGCCGGCGCTGGTATTTGCGAGTCATCTCGGCGGATGCGTGGCCGAGCTGTTTCTGCACGTAGCGTTCGTCGACCTCGGCCGAGGACGCGAGGCCAGCGCGCAGCGAATGCCCCGCGAACTTTTGCTCCCGTTCGCCTTCCGACAGGTCGCCCCGGACGCCAGCGGCCAATGCGACGCGTTTGACCAGCCGTGCCACCTCCTGGTCGTTCAGCCGCTCAGAGCCCACCGCCTTGCCTTGGCCGGTGACGCGCCGGAACAGGGGGCCATGGGCGATGCGAGCGAGTTTCAGCCAAGTCTGCAGAGCAACGACCGGGCAGGTGGCATCAGACGAGCCGCGACCGACCTCAACCTCGCGCCAGCCGGTTTTGCCGCGTAGCGTCACCAGAACGCCCTTGTCGAAAACCTCGACCCAACCGCGTCCGTCCTCGGTCTGATCCCTGGCAACGTCGAGACCGACGATTTCTGAGCGGCGCAGACCGCCAGCAAAGCCCAGCAGCAGCATGGCGCGATCGCGCAGACCGCGTAGCGTGCCGCGGTCGAAGGTCTCCAGCATCGCGATCAGGTCTTCCGGGAGGATGGCTTCCTTCTGAAGGGGAGGGGAGGCGTGGGTGTTGCGGATGCCGGCCATGACCGTGGCGATGTGGCGATCCTTCCTGTCCAGCGCCTGGCCGCGTTGCGCATAATTCCACGTCAGCGAGGAGAGCCGGCGCTCGATCGTCGACACGGAGTTCGGCTTCTTGTCGCCTGTTGCCTTTCCGGACGCACATGCGGTGATGTAGAGGCCGACCACCTGCGGATCGGGCGGAAACATCTCGACGCCCTGCCGGCGGCACCAGGTGGTAAAATGCTTCCAGTCTGCCGCGTAGGCGCGGCGCGTGTTGGCTGAACTCGCCGCCTCGACATAGCCACGCGCCCGATCGGCGAGCGCGTCGAGATGCGCCGGCAGGCGCGGGTTCGACACGACCGGAAGGGGAGGGGGTGAGGAGTGGTCGGCATCGCCGGCGGAAAGCCAACGATTTGGCTTTCCGAACGACGAACGCCCGGAGCCATAGCGGAGGGCTTCGGCTTCCGCCGGCGGCTCCTCCGGTATCTTTCCCATCTCCATGACCACGTCGATGATATCCGGCAGGTCGTCCTTGAGCTCGGCCGACGGCCGCGCCGCCGAAACGTCAGCCGTTGGCCCCGTGCCGTGGGACGGTCCGGAGGGTCGATCGACGTAATTTCTCGGCTTCTGCTCGACGTTTTGGGCCATTCTTTATATAAAGAGCAAAACGACCGATAATGCAACATTATCGGTCGTTTTTATTTTCCGACAGGCGCGGCGGTTTTGTGCGATTTGGGTGGCGAAAAGCGCCGCGTGGAGATAGGCTCGATCATGGCCTCACGCGCGCGACTCATGCCCGATGCCCCGCCGACCTTCCCGCCGTTTCCGGGCTGGGTGCGGCAGGGCGTGACGTCCGAGAGCGTTGATGACGCGATGTTTTCGGCCGGCGCCGCGCTCGCCGCGATCCATCCGATCGCGCGCAGCGAGCATCCATTGGGATCATTGTGGCGGCATCGGCTGTCGCTGTCGAACGCCGCGGTGCTGGCCCGGCACGGCGGACGCACCGAGGACGAGGCGGCGCTGCGCGACGCCTGGTATCTGCGCCGCGACGGTGACGATCCGGGCCCGGGCGGGCGCATCCTGAAAGCCTGGCGGCATCTCGGCGAGCGCAGCGCCATGGCGTCGAAAGACTGGACCCTGCGGTTGTCGGCGCTGTTCGAGGTGCGCTTCAGCGACGCGCTCGAGGATGTCGTCGCCCAGGCCGACAAGCTGATGACCGGGCAGGGGAATGCCGTCGCGGCCGCCGCAGAGATTGCGGCGGCCAGCCTGCGCTTCGTGCCGCAAAGCGAGCCGCTTGCCCTGTGGCTCGCCGACATGATGCTCGCCCAGCGCCTGAAATGGCCGATGGCGGTGCCGCTGATCGCGAGCCAGATCCGCCGCGGCGATCTGCGCGTGGCTGTGAAATCCAACGTGGCGGATGAAGCCTGGCCGAGGGCCTGCGCCCAGGCCTATGCGCGTGCGGCTGCAAGCGCGGCGGATCTCTATGTCGAGCTGGCGCGGCGCGCCGATCGCCTGCTGGCGGCGGCGCCGAAGCTGCGCGGCAAGGACGCCGACACCATGGTGGCGATCCTGATAATGGAGGATGCGCAGCCCGCGGGCGCCGGCAAGACCGCGAGCGACCGCAGCATGCGCCGCCTGTTCGAGCGCCTGGTGGCGCTCGGCGCCGTCCGCGAGCTGACCGGCCGGCCGACCTTCCGATTGTACGGGCTCTGACATGGGACGGCGGGCGCGCGCAAAGACGGATCTCGACCTCGACCTCGCGGACCTGCCGCCTGAACTGCGTTGGCGCGAATGGATGGGCCGCGTCGAGGCGGTGATCTTCGCCTCGCCGGCGCCGGTGACGCGCGAGGTGCTGTCGCGCGTCGTCGGCCGCGATTGCAATCTCGACCTAATCATTGACGACATCCAAGACGAGCTGCGCGGCCGGCCCTACGAGCTCGTTTCCGTCGCCGGCGGCTGGCAATACCGCACCCGAAAGAATTTCGGCGATACCATCCGGACGGCAATCGGCGGCGGCGCCGACAAGTCCCTGTCGCAGGCCGAGAACCTGATCCTCGCCTGCATCGCCTACTACCAGCCGATCACCCGCAGCGAGCTGTCGCAGTTCTTCGGCAAGGAGGTCAGTCGCGACACCATCGGCCACCTGCGCGGCCTCGGCTTCATCGCGGCCGGACCTCGCAGCCCGCAGCCGGGCGCGCCCTACACCTATGTGACGACCAACGGCTTCCTGTCGCACTTCGGCTTCAACACGCTACGCGACCTGCCGGACATGGAAGCGCTTGAGGACGCCGGCCTGCTCAGCAAGGAAAAGTTGTTGGCGGGGGATATTCCCATCGCTCCCGGCGGACTCGTTGATGAGGATGATCGCCTAGATTGAACGACCCGTCGGATTGGCCAGTGGTGATAATATCGCCTATGTCGCGATTCGCGGGTGCGGCGTTTCACGAACTCAGCATCGAGGGCGCATGAAGATCGCCAAGGTAAAGATCACCAACTTCAAGTGCTATGAGGAGACGTTTTCTCTCGCGCTCAACGATGCCCTGAACGTCATCGTCGGCGGCAACGAGTCCGGAAAGACCACGATCCTGGAGGCGATCCACTTGGGCTTGACCGGGATGCTAAACGGCCGCCCGCTCAAAAACGATCTGACCAGCTACCTCTTTAATTTGGCCGCGCAGCAGAAGTACGTCGCCAGCCTGAAGACCGGGTCACCCTTACCGCCGCCGGCGATCACCATTGAGCTGTTCTTCTCGGGAGACTCGAGCGAGTTGGCCGAGCTCGAGGGCGACGGGAATTCCGAGAAGATTAAGGCAAGCGGCGTGATATATCGCGTCGAGTTCGACGAGGAGAATTACAAGGGTCCCTACGAAGCGATCGTGGCGGCCGGGGAGCTGACCTCCATTCCCGTAGAATACTATGCTGCGACCATGCGGTCGTTCGCGCGCAAGGGGATCACCTCGCGCAACATTCCGATCAAGTCCGCGCTGATTGATTCATCCAGCGCCCGGCTTCAAAACGGGTCCGACGTCTATGTCTCGCGGATCATCCGTGACGTGCTGGAGGAGACCGAGCGCGCTTCGATCTCGCAGGCGCACCGAAAGCTGAAGGAGGCTTTCGTCGAGGACAAGAACCTGAAGCTGATCAACGATCGGATTACTAAGGCCGCGAAAATTAGTCAGAAGTCCGTCTCCATCTCTGTCGATCTGTCGTCCCAGACCGCCTGGGAAAGCAGTCTGATGACCTACATCGACTTCATCCCTTTCCAGTACATCGGCAAGGGTGAGCAGTGCGTGATCAAAACTAAGCTCGCCCTCAGCACCAAGAAAAACGCCGAGGCCACGGCCATCCTGCTGGAGGAGCCGGAAAACCATCTGTCGCACGCTCGGCTCAACGAATTGATCGCTGACCTAACTGCCCAGCACGGCGAGAAGCAGATCATCATCTCGACCCACAGCAGCTTCGTGGCCAACAAGCTCGGCCTCGACCATCTGATCGTGCTGCGCGAGGGCAAGGTAGTCCGGATTTCGGAGCTGCAGGCCAGCGACTTCTTCAAGAAACTTGCAGGGTACGACACCTTGCGCCTGGCTTTGGCCAAGAAGGCGATCCTGGTGGAAGGCGACTCCGACGAACTGGTGGTCCAGCGGGCCTACATGGACGCCAATGGCGGGCGCTTGCCTATTCAGGACGGGATTGACGTCATCTCGGTCGGTACGGCCTTCCTGCGCTTCCTCGAGCTAGCGCTGGCGTTGAAAATCCCGGCGGCCGTGGTGACCGACAACGACGGCGACACCGCTGCAGTGCAGAAGAAGTACGCCGCGTTCGATGGCCAACCGTCGATCAGGATTTGCTTCGACCCCGACGTCGACACGGGTGGGCTGACGGTCAAAGAAAAGCCCTTCAATTACAACACGCTTGAGCCAAAAATCTTGAAGGCGAACGGTCGAGAAGCCTTAAACAAGATGCTCGGGACCGCTGCCAAGACAGACGATGAACTCCACCTTCATATGCGCGCCAACAAAACCGATTGTGCACTGGCCATCTTCAGTTCGAAAACGGCGATTACCTATCCTGACTACATTACCCGGGCGATCGCGCCGTGATTGGCCAGAATAGGCTGGTCATCGCGGCAGCCGGCTCCGGCAAGACCACCTACCTCGTCGAAGAGGCACTTAAGATTAGGGACCAGCGGGTCCTGATCACCACCTACACCGAATCCAACGAGGCGGAGATCCGCCAGAAATTTTTCGACGTCGTTGGCCATGTTCCGTCGAACGTGGTGATCATGACCTGGTTCAGTCTCTTGATTACCCATGGCGTGAAGCCGTTTCAGGGTGCTGTGTTTGAATTTCTGGTCAAAGGCATGGCATTGGTCCAAGCCCAGTCGGCCATTCGCTACACCAACAGCCGGGGCATCGCGGTGACCTGGCCCGAAGGAGACATCGCAAACCACTTTTTTGATCGGCGTGGACAGGTCTTCTCGGACAAGCTGTCCAAGTTGGTGATCCGATGCAACGAGCAGAGCGGCGGCGCGGTCGTCGACAGGCTGAGCCGGGTGTTCCCTCACGTTTTCATCGACGAAGTCCAGGACCTCGCTGGCTATGATCTCGACATCATCGAAGCGCTGGCGCGAAGCCCGGTCCGCCTGCTGATGGTTGGCGATCCTCGGCAGGTGACCTACCTGACCCATAACGAGCGCCGCTTCGCAAAATATGCCGACGGCGGCATCGCAGACTTTTTACGGTCGCTGCCCAAAAAGCTGAAGATCGAGATTGACGAGGTAAGCCTGAACCGATCGCACCGTAACAGCGAGGCCATCTGTGCGGTGTCGTCACGGCTATTCCCCGGGTTTGCTGCCACTCAGGCTTGCGAGTGTGCCTCGTGCCATCGCCCTCTGCCGGCCAGCGCTGGCGTATTCATCTTGAGGATCGCAGACTATGATCATTATCTGGCGACCGTCAGACCCGTGCAGCTGCGCGACAAGGTCACCAGCAGGGGCGTCGACCCGTCGTCGCAGGCGGTGAACTTTGGAGAATCCAAGGGACGTGGATTCGACCACGTCGTGATCCTGCCAACGGATCCGATGAAGCAATGGCTTGCCGATCCGGACAGCAAGCTGGCGGCACAAAGCCGAGCAAAGTTTTATGTTGCGCTCACCCGCGCGCGTTACAGCGTAGCTATTGCGATGGATTGGAGATCGGCCTCGCTGCCCGCGGGCTTTTCACTCTACCAAGTGCCAGCAATCTGATTCTGGGATCTCATCGGTCGCGAGAACCTAGCTATGCAGCTAACGCGACTCCGAAATCGTCCCATCGCTTCTACACCCAGCGAAAGCCCACCATCGCAACGTCACGGCGTGGGAGCGGCGGCTGCGATCGCTGGCACTGGAGCCGCCGCCGCGGCCTTTCGTGCCGCATAGTCCCGGATCACGGCCTCGATCCGTTCGAGCAATGGGGTGAAACCGGCGAAATTGATCGACCCGGCCCTTGGCCTCACGACCCGCGTTGCGAACACAGCTTTTCCATACTCGGTCGCGGGATTGATCTTGTTTTCCTTGTTGAAGGATTTGCCGTCGAGCTTTTCCGCCAGAACGGCAGGTTCAAAGAAATCCTCGGGGCAAGACATGAGGTTCGCGCCGAGCGCCGGCGTCTTCACCAGATAGAGGGGTCCGTGGAGATGGAAAAACAGGTCATGCTTGTCCCACGCGATATCTAGGCCATAGTTCTTTTTGTTGTTGAGGTAGCTGAAAATCTCTTTCGCCCCATCATCGTTGTCGATGAGAACGATGACCGGATGCTCGGCCGGGCGAAACTCGTAGCGGTTAAAGGCGTCCTTCCAGGAAATCAGAAAGCGCAGCAAATCGCCGGAGCCCCCTCGCAGCTGAAGGAAGTCACGCGCCTGATCAGAATACTTGAAAAAATTCACCCTCAGCTCAGGCTTGCCTCCCACGACTGACGCAAGAAGTGGGTGCGCGGCAGCAAGCCGCCGGATGGCGCTCTTCAGGTACACAGGATCGGTTGGCCCTTCGCAGATGATCAACGGCCGCGGCGGGTTGATGAAGCTTTTGAAGAAAATGAGTTCGTAGTAGACGACGCGGATCGCCGAGGGCCACTCATTCTTCATCTTCGTGCGCTCGGCGTGCAGCTTATGCTGCTTCTCTTTGTTGCCTTCGTTCGCGATCGCAATGTCGATCTGCCGCTCGCGCACATGATAGATGTGATTGATCATGCCTTCCAGGCGCGGCACGGAGTTGCAAGCCACCCCGTTGAGTTCATATGCCCCCGTTGTCAGGAAGCGATGCGCTGTCGCGCGAACCCGCTTGTAGTATGTCTGCGCTACATTGGCCTTCTCGTTGACGGTAAGCCCTGTCACCATCTGCCGACTTCCGCGAAGCTGCATGCGCGTCTTGGCGTCATTCACCTCAAAGCCGGCGTCATTGATGCGCGACACAAGCTCCTCGCCGAGCTTCCACTCGGCCCCGTCCAATTCGGCTAGCGCCGATGGGAACTCGCGCTGGTTCGTGGAGATTGTGATGTCATCCGCGTAGCGCGTGTAAGTGCATTTATGCCTCGCCGCCAGCTTCACCAGCCGGATATCGAGAAAGTGCGTCATCAACTCAGTGATGACCGGCGAGCACGGGCTGCCCTGCGGCAGCTTTCCGTCCTTGCATGCGATCTGAGCCAAAAGCGTTGCTACCGGCTCCGCAAGACGAAAGTGTTCGCTCTTCAGAAAGAAGCCGCGAACGCGGCCGAAGTTGAAAGCCGGAAAAAAGTCCTTCAGGTCAAGGTTCAGCACGTAGCGACGCCGGTGATGCGTCTTAGCGTTGCTGATGATCGAAGCGCCGGGACGAAACGCATGGGAGAGTTTGTTGCGGCGAGGATCTTTTGCTTCGATCTCGCGCAGGCATTCATAAAGCAGTTTCGAAAGGCTGCGTTGCAGCCCTTTCAGACGGTCGTTCGGCGCATCGATGGTGCGGACACCGCCGCTTCGCTTCGCAATATCGAAGGTGATGTAGCGGGCCGCCGGCGGCGTTGCGTGGACGATGAACGACACGGCGCTTGGGCGATAGCGCAGCAGCGCTGCCACTTCGTGTCTGGTTCGCGTGGCGCGAAGATCCGTGAGGCTCAACGTGAAGCACCGAAGAAAGAAGGCTTACAGGCACTCCTACGCGTCGCATAGGCCGTCACATCATGCTGCAATCGAGCAGCGTGTAGGGAGCAGCGTCCGAGACATCGGATCATATATCGCGAAACACGATAACAAATCTGCCTGTAAGCTTGATATTGCGGTACCATCTGTCGCGCGCCATGCCAAGCTCTCGATTTGTTCTGGATGTCAATACGACGTCACACGAGTATAGGTACAGAAGGATTGCGGCAATTGCCCCGAAATCTAACGCGATCTCAAAGACTTCCCGCCTGGCTACGGGTTCAAATTTAGAGGCCTATCGCGTAGACAAAGTTATCATTCTCCCCCTGTTTCTGTGAATTTCGCGGTTATCCCGGCGTTCCTCGGCGATTTCAATATCACGCCGATTGACCGGCGCGTAAGGTCCACCCAATGCGAGCAAGCCATAAATGCAGGGGTAGGCGAGGGTGACGTATCGATTTGTCCATGCCGCAGACATTCATCTCGATTCACCGCTGCGCTCGCTTGCGCTGCGGCATTCCGAGTTGGCTGAGCTGATCGGTAACGCCACCCGGCGCGCCTTCGTCCGGGTGATCGATCTGTGCCTGGACGAGCAGGTCGACGCGCTGCTGATCGCCGGCGATCTCTACGATGGCGATCAGACCTCGATGAAAACGGCCCGCTTCCTGGCCGAGCAGCTCCGGCGCCTGGACCAGGCTGGCATTCGTGTCTTCATCATCCGCGGCAACCACGACGCGCTGTCGAAGATCACCAAGGAATTGGTGCTGCCGGATTCCGTGAAGATCTTCGGCGGGCGAGGGGAGGCTATCGCGATCGATCGCGCGCCCGGACGCGTCCCCGTCGTCGTCCATGGCCTGAGCTTTGCTCAACCTCATGCCCCGGAAAGCCTCCTGGGGCGCTATCGGCCGGTCGTGGATGGGGCGGTCAATATTGGCATCATGCACACGAGCCTCGGCGGCGCTCCCGGCCATGACCTCTACGCCCCGTGCAGCCCGGCCGATCTACAGGCGTCAGGATTTCATTATTGGGCGCTCGGCCACGTTCACAAGCGCTCGGCGACCGAAGGCACCTGCGCGATCGTGATGCCCGGCATGCCGCAGGGGCGTGACATCAACGAAGCCGGGCCGAAATCCGTGACGCTCGTCACCATCTCGGACGATCGCTCGATCCATCTTGAGGAGCGCGTCACAAGTGTCGCGCAGTTCGAACGCGTGTCCGTCGATGCCACGGGAATGGACGATTGGCGCGAGCTGGTGTCCGCAGTGACGCGCGCGCTCGAGAACCAACGGGCTGCTGCCCGGGCAGAGCACCTTGTCGCTCGCGTGCGAGTGACTGGTGCGACGCCGCTGGCATGGCGCATTCGACGCGACGGCGACTTGCTGAAAACCGAGGCCGATGACCGGGCTTCGGTGATCGGCAGCTGCTGGGTCGAGCAGCTCGAAATCGCATGCCGTCCCGGAGAACAGCGGAGCGAGACATCGGGCGACCCGCTCAGGGAGCTGCATCGCTTGATCGAAGACGACGTCCTCGATTCCGCGGCCTTTCAGAATGAACTTGCAGGCATCGCCGAAGAGATCAGGGCTCAGTTGCCGCAGGAATGTCGCGACATTTTCGGCAAGGACGAGGCGTCTTTCCGGGAGGCGGTCGCCCAGCTGGCGCGCGACGGCGCAGAGGGCGTCATGGCACGTCTTGAAGCTCCGGGCGAAGGAGCGTGATGCATGCGACTTCGCCGCCTTGACCTGACCCGATATGGCAAATTCACCGATCGCAGAATCGACTTCGGCGAGCGGGTGAATGGACAGCCGGACCTGCATATCATCTACGGACCAAACGAAGCGGGAAAATCAACCGCGTTTGCTGCCTTCCTGGACCTGTTGTTCGGGATCGGTTCGCAGAGCCCATTCAACTTCCTTCACCCCTATCCGACCATGCGCATCGGCGCCGCTCTGGATATCGGAGCGGAGACAAGGGAGTTCGCACGTCTCAAACGCTCGCAGAACAGCCTGGTCGACGGCCATGATCGCAGCGTTCCAGAAGCCGCGATCCGCGGCGAACTCGGCGGCATCGAGCGGGATGCCTATCGGACCATGTTCTCGCTCGATGATGAAACGCTCGAAAAAGGCGGCGAGAGCATCCTTGCAAGCAAGGGGGATCTCGGCCAATTGTTGTTCTCGGCCAGTGCAGGCCTCTCGCACCTCAGCGACAGATTGGTCGACCTGACGGCAGATGCTGACAGCTTCTACAAATACCGGGCTAGGTCCGGAGCACTCGCGGATTTGAAGTCGCGCCTCGCCGAACTCAAAGCTGAGCGCGAGCAGTTTGACACACTAGCCACGGATCACGCTCGGCTGGTGGACACCCGGGACCGGGCAACCGTTCAATACGATGAAGCGGTCAAGGAACGAGCCGAGGTCCAGCGGCGCGTCGATGAGATCCGGGGCTATCTCACCGCATTACCGCGTCTCACGGCTCTACGGGGCATTCGAGCACGGGTCGCACCCTTGGCGGATATTCCGGAGGCACCGCAGGGGTGGGTAGCCGAAGTGCCGCGGCTCCAAAAGCAGGAGATCGAGCTTGGTGTCAAAATCAGCGCGGTTGCCGACGAGATAGGCCAACTTGCCGACGAGGGTCGGGCCGTCATCGTGGACGAGACAGCCTTGCGGACTGCCGACCGCGTAGAGCGGCTTGTCGACCTGCGCGCACGGTACGTCACCGCTGAAAAGGATCTTCCTGAGCGACGCCTGCAGTTGCGCGAGCTCGACTTGGCTATCGCCGGAATTCTTCAGCGCATCGAGCGGCCCGAAGAGACCGAGCCCAAGCGGCTTGTGTTGAGCTCCGCGACCATCGGCAGACTGCGCGATCTGGTCGAAGCTTATTCGGGGATCAAGGCCGCCAGCCGGAACGCATCCGACGAGCTTGCCGAGGCGCGGCGCCGGCTGGATGACGTTGCGGCGAAGCTGCCCGAGGGCGGTGCTGACCCTACGGTCCAGGCGGAGCGAAAGCGCGCTTTTGCAGAGCTGGCCGTCGTGATCGAAGCACTTCGCTCAGCGGACCATCATGTTCGTCGCCGGCTGGCGGAGCGCGATCGTGCGGCTGCCCTTGATGCGCTCAATGACCGACTCGTCGCACTTCGTCCCTGGCAGGGCACCGGCGATGAATTAGTCGCCATGAATTGCCCGAGCCCGGATACGCTGCAGAATTGGAAGGTTACCCGCGGGGAGGCAGTGTCGGCAAAGTCCCGCTGCGATGCAGAGGTGCAACGCCTGACCACGATCGTCAGGCGTCTCGAAGCCGAGAAGGCCAGTTTCGCATCGACGACCGGCGTTGTTTCAGATCACGAAGCCGCGGAAGTACGTTCGCAACGTGAGCAGGCTTGGGCCGCGCACCGTCGGGCGCTCGACACAGCTTCTGCAGATACGTTCGAAGCCGTCTTGCGCCACGACGACATTGTGACTGCAGGGCGGTTCTCGCACATGGGCGAGCTCGCGAAGCTGCATCAGACCGAACAGGCGCTTGCCGTCGCGGAGACGGATCTGACGCGCGCCGTTGAACTCGCCCAACAAGCCGATGCGGCCTTAGGGGCAATTGACGCCGAGGTCATCGCAGAGGCCGGCGTGATAGCCGCCTGCTTCCCCAAGGCACTGTCGCTTGCGGAGCTTGAGGCGTGGATCAGCCGGCGGGAAAAGACGCTTGAGGCGCGTGCCGCATTACAGAGCGCCGAACGGGACATTGCTGCTGCTGAGCGTGATGCGGCGGCCGCCTCCGAACGGCTTACGACCGCGATGGCGGGTGCGGATCTCGCGCCGGCTCCTGACGCGAGCTTTGATGCCGTGCTCGGGATGGCCCAAACCTCGCTCGATCGGGAAGCCGAACTGCGCCGTCTCCAAGTCGAGCTCGACGAGCGTCGCCGAGATGTTGTTGCGCGGGAACGCGCCGCGGAGCGTGCCACATCGGACGAGAAGGGCTGGGCAGAGGCGTGGGCGGCGGAATGCCGTGGATGCTGGCTCGGCGAGGGACCCGAGACCCCGGCGGTCGGCGCAGTGCGCGAGGTGCTCGCCGCGATCACTGAGCTTTCCCCGACCATTGAGAAGCGTGCTGCCCTTCTCGACCGCATCCACAAGATGGAACGGGACCAGCTCGCGTTCAGCGAGGAGGTTGCGGCACTCACGGGGCTTCTCGGGATTGAACCGGGTCCCGACGCCGTCCTGGAGCTGGCCCAGCGTGTCGTCGAAACGGTCCGGAGTGCCACGGCGGCCCGCGACCAGCGCTCCAGCCTGACGCAGCGGACCGGGGAGGCACAAGCGCGCCAGCGTGAGCTTGCAGAATCGCAAGCCGTTCATGACGAACAGAAGCAGCGGATGACGGCGTTTTTCGCGGTTGGCTCTCTGGAGGAGGTGTCCCGGAAGCTGTCCGATATCGAGCGACGAACCGACCTCATGAACCAAGCTCGTGAGGCGGAAAAGGATATCATCGAGGCTCTTCGTGCATCGGATATCCAGCGTGCGGAGGCGGCGCTCGATCAAGCGGACAGGCCGGCACTCGAGGCCGAGCTCACGGAATTGACGACCCGAGCGGAAGACCAGGACAAGCGTTGTCATGAACTGTTCGCGGCGAAGTCCGCCGCCGAGGATCGGGTCGAGGCGATCGGTGGAGACGCCAGGGTCGCCATCATCGAGGAGCGCCGACGGACGACCCTGCTCGAGATTGAGGATGGCGCCACGCGATATCTGCAACTACGTGCCGGCATCTCAGCCACGCAGCAGGCGCTCGCCAGCTATCGCGAGCGCCATCGCAGTTCGATGATGGCGCGTGCGTCGGAGGCGTTCCGAACCATCAGCCGCGGCGCCTATACCGGCCTCATCGCCCAGCCCGGCAAGGACGGCGATACGCTGATTGCGATTTCAGCAGAGGGCGGTTCGAAGGCCGCCGATAAGCTTTCGAAAGGCACGCGCTTCCAGCTTTACCTCGCGCTACGCGTCGCCGGCTATCACGAGTTTGCCCGCGCTCGCAGTTCGGTGCCGTTCGTCGCCGACGATATCATGGAGACGTTCGATGATTTCCGCGCGGAGGAGGCATTTCGCTTGTTCGCGGAAATGGCCCAGGTCGGCCAGGTGATTTACCTCACGCATCACCAGCACCTTTGCGAAATCGTTCAACGCGTGTGCCCGACGGCTCGGTTACATCGCCTTGACGAGGCCGAGGTGAGACGGGAGGTCGCCTGACAGCTTTGCGAACAAAACACCGCTCCCGAGCAGGCCGCAAAAAAGCGAGCGCCGGGATCCATCGAGGCGCTCGGCCTGCTCCTCGCAGTCGTGGATAACCAAGCCGGTAGTGCTGGGCTACCCGTCCAGCAGTATACCCATGTGGGCCGCAGTAGGGGTTAGCGTCTATCGCGATGTTCGTCCCTAAGAACCGTTCGCTGTCGCCTGTGGGCCGGCAGCGTGGCGCCCTTCTTCCGACAGGCTCGCCGTGGCCGTCAGCCGCTCTTGGAAAACGTCCTGCAACAGGTCCAGGAAAGCACGCACGGCAGGATTTGCGCGGCGGCTTTCGGGCCACACGGCCGTGATGTTGTGTCGCTCGACCGCAAAGGCGGCAAGCACAGGGACAAGCGCGCCGCGCTCGACATAAGGCGCTGCGATGAAGGTCGCGCTGATGCCGATGCCGCCGCCGGCCGCGAGCGTGACGGCGACCGCATCGCTCACGTCGATGACGATGCCGGCGGTGGGCGCCAATTCGATCTCCTCGCCGCCAATCTGGAAGGGCCACCAAAAGCTCTGACCCGTGTTCTGATAGCGGAGGTTGACGAGGTCGTGCCCCGCCAGATCGTCGGGGTGCTGTGGCGCGCCGCGCGCCGCAAGGTAAGCGGGTGACGCAAAGCAGCAGAGTCGATACGGGGCAAGGCTCCGCGACAACAGGCGCGAATCCGCAAGATCGCCGATGCGTATTGCGACGTCGATGCCTTCCTCGATGATGTCCACAATCCGGTCAGTCAGTCTGAGATCGACCGTCACTTTGGGATGACGCTTTCGGAACGCAGGCAGAGCGGGCGCGATCACATGCAGTCCGATCGGCAGCGACGCCGCCACCCGCAAGGTGCCAGACGGCTCCGAGCGCGCGCTCATCGCCGCCTGCTCGATCGCTTCCGCCTCGCCCAGCAGCCGCAGCGCTCGCTCATGCAGATCGCGACCCTCCGCCGTGAGCGCCAGCGACCGGGTCGTGCGGGTGAAGAGCGCAACCCCCAGATGCCGCTCAAGACGTTGGATGCTCTTGCTGACGGCCGAGGGCGAGATCGACAGGGAGCGCGCAGCGGCGGTGAAGCTACCCATCGAGCCAGCACGCGCAAACGCGATCAGGCCGGTCAACCGCTCCAAAAGCATTTGTTCCTTCATGGCACTATTGAAGCGCCATTGGAGCAGATTATCAATGCCGGGACTGGAATTATATCGCTGTCTGAGCACCGAACGGCGAAAGGAGATTATGATGACCGATACAATGAAGGCGATCCGGCAGCACGCGTTCGGCAGTCCCGAGGTGCTGGTCTATGAGGATGCCCCGAAGCCTGAGTTGAAGCCAGGCGAAGTGCTGGTCCGGGTTCACGCCGTCGGCCTCAATCCACCCGACTGGTATCTGCGTGAGGGCTACAAGATGCTTCCGCCCGAATGGCAGCCGCGGGTGTCGTTCCCGCTCATCCTCGGGACCGACATCTCCGGCGTCGTCGAGGCCGTGGCCGGCGATGTCGAAGGTTTCTCCGTGGGTGACGAGGTCTATTCGATGGTCCGATTTCCCTCGGGCCTCGCTGGCGACAGCAGGGCTTACGCCCAGTATGTCAGCGTGCCGGCTTCCGAAGTCGCGATCAAGCCGGCCGGGATCGACCATGCGCACGCTGCGGGGGCGCCAATGTCGCTGCTCACCGCGTGGCAGTTTCTGGTCGATCTGGGGCACGACGCGCCCAACCCGCTACAACCGTATCCGCATGTGCCGGTACCGTTGGAAGGCAAGACCGTTCTCGTCAATGGAGCGGCTGGCGGCGTCGGACATTTCGCGGTGCAGATCGCCAAGCTGAAAGGCGCCCATGTCATCGCCGTGGCGTCGGGCAAGCACGAGGCGCTTCTGCGCGATCTCGGCGCCGACGCGTTCATCGACTACACCAAGACGCCTCCCGAGGACGTGGCGCATGACGTCGATCTTGTGGTCGACGCCGTGGGCGGACCCGGCACCGGACGGTTTTTGCGCACGCTGAAGCCGGGCGGCGCACTGTTTCCTGTCTTTCCTCTTGGCTTCACCGGCGCGGAGGATGCGAAAAAGCTGGGCGTCACGGTCTCGGCGACTCAGGTCCGGTCGAGTGGCGCGCAGCTGGCGGAGATTGGAAGCTTGCTTGCTGCAGGCACGATCCGGGTCGTCCTCGATAGCACCTATGCCCTTGCCGACGCGCGGCTTGCGCACGAGCGAGCTGCCAAGGGGCACATTCAAGGCAAGATCGTCCTGGCGGTAAAATGACGTCAATCCCAAAGCCGCGTCTTGGGACGGCGCCTGATTCGAGATGGTGGGCGCTTTGATGAGCGAAGCGGCAAGGCCGTCCGGGCTCGCGGCGGGGCTGAGTGTGTCGTTTGTCGAGCCCATTCGGACGGCGGCTCGCCGTCGGAGGGTGTAGTTTACGGCATCCGCTCCGACGTCATCGATCCGGCTGCTTGAACGTAAACATCGTTCAAAAAATCTCGGTTTGCTCTCTTGAACTGAGTTTTTGGTTCTCCCAAATCCTTCTGCGTCGGGGCTTCGGCCCGACCAATAGGCGTCGCAGAGACGCTGTGACGCTGCTTGTAATCCATGTTGCTTTACGGAGGATATGGCTATGAGAAGCTTCGATTATAGGCCCCTTTACCGCTCGACGGTGGGCTTCGATCGCCTTCTCGACATGCTCGATACCAGCGTGCGCTCAGACTGGCCGCCTTACAACATCGAGAAGAAGAGCGACAACGACTACCGCATCACCATGGCAATCGCCGGCTTCAGCCCGGATGAGGTGGAGCTCACCCAGGACGGTCCTGAGCTCATCGTGACGGGACAGAAAAGGCCGAGCCAGGAGAATAGGCAGATTCTTCACCAAGGGTTGGCGATCGGCGATTTCAAACAAGCGTTCAAGCTTGCCGACCACGTCAAGGTCGCCAATGCTACGTTGGAGAATGGCCTGCTGTCGGTCGATCTGGTGCGGGAGATTCCCGAGGAGTTGAAGCCTCGCCGGATCGCCATCGGCTCGACGCGCAGCGCCCCATCGGCGGAAGACAACGGCAAGACGAAGCAGATCAGCCAGGATACGGAGCCGCAGCGCAAAGCTGCCTGAGCCCGTCGACCAAACCTAAACCCTGCGATTTGCCTCCCGATCTATCCGGGTGTCACGAATTGCGGAGAAACGGAGATGACTGAATATAGCAGCTTTTCAAACATTGATCGCCATAAAGCACGCCGCGGCGCTGGACATCCGATATTCCAGCAGCCTGATGACGTTATAAATGATCCGGAGATGAGCCGTGCTGAGAAGCGGGCCCTGTTAGCCTCCTGGGCGTCTGACGCCCGCGCAGTTCCGGGCTCTCCATCGCTGCGTCAGCTAGAGGATGGCTCTATTGTCGAGGTGGACGAGATTCTGCGCGCTCTGAAGGCGCTGGACACATTCGACAGCCTAACGCTTTCGACGAACCCAGCCTTTGGGCTGGGGCATATGCCGCCGGAGCGGCGTCGCCGCTCCGCGCTGAGAAAATGGTCTCGCATCGTATCCCGCCGCCGGCGCGATGACGACGACGATCCGCCGCCTTGTCCCGCTCTGGCCACCATACCGCCAAGAATCGGCGGGGGTGGAGCTTTTGTTCATCCCGAACCTGCGCAGGCATAAGCCAGCGCAGTGGCGATTTTGACCAACCTACCGGCCGCCTAAGGCACGGGCCGCATCCGTCGGTGTCTTGCCGATCCAACGCTGGCCATCGTCGCTGACTTGTCTGGGAAGGCCCCGCCTCACGGCGGGACCTTCTACGTGGCGTCTCAGTCGCGGTTCGGACGAGAGCAGATGACCGAAGGGCTGTCCGGCATTCGACCTCGATAAACGTAGCCCTTCTCGGGCGGCGGGCATCGCGACCCCGATGGGTGCGTACTTGATCGGAGGCGATCGCGCCGTAAGGCCGCCGAAAAGGGGCATCGGCTTGACCTCGGCTTAAATGGTCTCGCGAGAGGATCGTCACCGGACCCGGCGGAGACCGCCTGCGGGCTCCGTGAGCGAAGCGAATAGAGCCGTCCGCCGCAGGCGGCTCGCCAAAATCTTGATCGCCCAAGCCAAGCGCAAGGGCGAATGCCTCCAGGGTCTGACCTGCATGATCGACATTCCAGCAAGGACCCGAGACTAGAGGAGATCGCCGGCTTCGATCGATCAAGGGAGAAGTTTCATAAAGACCGAGATGATGCTGGCCGCGGGAATGCTGCTGGTTGCGGCGACGACGCTCGCCTCGGATCCACCCTTTCGGGCCAGTCCGACACAACGGCCGCTGCCCGCCTCCTATCCGGACAGCCTTGCGGCGACGTTCTCGATATGCGGCGAAGCGCGGCGCGCGACCTGCGTCGTCGACGGCGACACCTTCTGGCATCTGCGGGTCAAGATCCGCATAGCGGATATCGATGCTCCCGAACTGAGCCCGCCGCACTGCGAGACAGAGCGGATGAAGGGAGAGGCGGCCAAGCGCAGACTCCTCGATTTACTCAATGCCGGTCCGTTCTCTCTCGTCGCCGCGGACCGGGACGAAGACCGTTTAGGCTGCAAGCTGCGCGTGGTAAGGCGGGCTGGCCACTCGCTTGGCGCGCCATTGATCGCCGAAGGGCTCGCTCGCCCTTGGGGCGGCCCGCGTCGAAACTGGTGCGACTGACTGATCAGGCTGATGAATCGGTCAGCGCAGATTGATTCATGAAAGGCGTTGGACGCCGCTTCTAAAGGAAGCGAGACTCACGTCATGGCCAACGAGGTTCCTGAACAGCTCCATCTGCATCGCGTCGAGCCGGCCCGAAACATGCGGCGCTTCTACGCGCTCGCGCTTCAACCGACGCTGTTCGGCGGCGCGTCGGTCATCCGGAACTGGGGGCGCATCGGGCCCACCGGCCAGTCGATGATGGAGACCTTCGACCAGCCCGAGGAAGCCTCCGTCGCTCTAGGCCAGCTTGAGCGTGCAAAAAGGCGGCGTGGCTATCACGATGTTGGCGCTGCAGATCGCAACTAGCGGCTGCCAGGCGCGACTCGAGCATGGCGAAGGCCCCGCCTCACGGCGGGGCCCGCTCGTCGCCCGGGTCAGTCACGGTTCGGCCGAGACCAGATCAGCTGCAGGCCTTCCTCGCCTTCGACCTCGACCAGGGTCGCGTAGATCGGGGCGGGGAAGCTCGGATCGTCGAGCTTGACCGAGAGGTAGTCGCGGTCCGTCTGGTCGGAGTGCTTCTGCCAAGCGGCGCCGAGCTCGGCATTCGCTGCGGCGAAGATGCGGAAGTGCGGGCCCTTGTCGGAGGGGTTTTCGATGCGGACCAGCCGAGCTTTGACGTTCAAGGTCAGGGTGCGGATGGTGCCCGTGAAGCCGTTGCCGTTCGAGGTGAAGGTGCCGATGTTAGCCATTGTCTCGTTCCCTTGTTTCAGGGCCGCGCCCATCGCGACCCGATGGCGGTCGTGAGGCCGGAGGCGATCGACCCGCACCCGAAGGGCTGCAACGCAGTGGAAGGCGGCCGGAGACGGCTTTTTTGTCTCGCGATGCAAAGCCGAAGGCGGCGGAAAAAAGTCGTCGCAGGACGTTGCGGGGACAAGATCGAGAGGACGCTTGCGTGCTCGTCCTTCGGTCAGACCAGGCCAATCGGGCTCGTGTTGGGGGTGGCTTTCGCAAACACCTCGGGAATGATGACAGGCTCACATATCGACACCGTTATCGCATTCGACGGCAACATCACGGTGCACTTGCCCCTTCAGGCCGGCGTCGATCGCGCCGACCGCAACCGTCTCCGGCAAGGGCTCCGCGACCACCCGCCTTCGCGCGAATATCGCGGCACCGCGGCCGCCCGGCGCGCGATGTCCGGTTCGCACGATTTCTCGGCCGTCCCACTCGACAATCCAGACTCCACACCCACAACACCTGACATGCTGGCCGGATGGCGAAGGCTGGCTCCTGCGTGTCGCTCTGACCCGCCACCTCTACACTTAATCGACGACGGGTCCGCCGAGAGGCGGGGCCTTCACCCGAGAGACGGAAGCGCTTCCTTCCGGATGCGGCAACACCCGGTGCCAGCGCCGACACAATAAGGAGCCTAAGTCACCTCCGCTTCGCGCTGCCGATGGTCGGCTTCGGTGAGCGCCTGAACAAGCCGCAGCTGCGTTTCGCGGCGCTCCCTGCGCGTCAGGATGCAATGCGCAAGCTCAGCGCGGAGTTCTGCGATTTCGGCGTAGATGTCACGAATGTCTTCCATATGAACCTCCTTCGTCTCGATGACGGAGGCACGCACCAGGTGTTGGAGGGACGGGTCAGGGATCGCGAGGCGACCGGCAGAGCCGGCGCGCGGGGGTGCCGATTTTCTGACGGCGCCCAACGGGCAGCGGCGGAAAATTGGGGGCAACCGCGCGTCCTTGACGCGGCCCGACTGCCGGTATGATCGGCCATCAATGAGAGAGAGATGGCCGTGGCTCGACGTTATGGCTGGCCCATTCTTTCTTGGTTCTGCAGCGCGCTGCGGGATCGGCTCTGCCGATAGTCGAGGCACCGCGCTGCTCGGCGCCAGCGCAACCGGCTCAGTGAGCCGGGCCGCGCTCGTAGGGGTCGAATTCGTGGATCAGTTCGAGATCGTCGGCGTCGTCGAGCTCGTCGGAGGGGAGGGCACCATAGGCATCGCCGGATTTGAAGAGCGTCACCGGGACCATGAGGGTGCGGGCAAGCTGGAACGCGTGATTCTGGGCAAGTGAAAGATCGTGCGACATCTCGAAGGCTCCATCCGGAGCGGGCCAATTCCCGCTCGATGGCTCCTCGATGGACCGCCTCCGGTCGCGATCACCGCGAAGGCGCAGCCGCAGTGGCGGCAGCTTGCTAGCCGACCCCTTGTGGGTTGATCGTGGAAGATCCGGAGGAGGGCCAGGACGCCATCGCTGAAGAGCGGGATTGGTTCGCGGCGGGCAAGACGACCTGTGTGCTACGTCCTTTTCCCTCGCCGGAAGCTGCTGGGAACGCCGCGGCTTCCCGCGATGGGCCGCCGTCACACTCCGCAGCAATCGCCGATCCAGATCGTCCCCGGCCGGCAGGCGGGCTGCCGATCCCAACCGGGACCGCGCGGCCAACGGCCACGCTCTCCCTCCGGAAGCGTTTCAGCCGGCGCTTTCGCGCCTTCGCACTTTAGAGCAGCGCGAGTTGCCCTTCAGAGATTTCGGCCGCGTCTTCGAGCGAGGAGACCGTGACGCCGACGAGCCGGATTCCCTTCTCGACCGGGAACAAGGGATCGAGCAGCGCCCGCGATAGCTCGTCGACTTGCGCCGCGCTTTGAAACGGCTGCGAGACGGTGCGGCTTCGCGTTATCCGCTGGAAGTCGGCGTACTTCACCTTCAGCGTCACCGTGCGCGCCCGCAGTTGCTTCGCTTCGCAGAGACGCCAAACCTTCGCGACAAGAGCGCTGATTTCAGAATACACGCTCGCGCTGTCGAACAGGTCGGTGTGAAAAGTGTCTTCCGCGCCGATCGATTTGCGCGGCCGATCGGGCTCGACGGGCCGATTGTCGATTCCACGGGCAATTCGATAGTACCAGCCTCCCGCTTTTCCGAAGTGTTGCTGCAGGAAGGCCAGCGGTTTCGCCTTGAGATCAGCGCCGGTGTGAATGCCAAGCCGGCCCATCTTCTCCGCCGTCGCAGGCCCGACGCCGTGGAATTTCTTCACCGCGAGCGCCTCGACGAAAGATGGGCCTTTGCTGGGTGTGATAACGGCCTGGCCGTTCGGCTTGTTGAGGTCGCTCGCCATCTTCGCAAGGAATTTGCAATATGAAATGCCGGCGGAGGCATTGAGGCCCGTGACCTCCTTGATGCGCGCGCGGACGATGGTCGCGATTTCGCTCGCGATCGGAATGCCGTGCTTGTTCTCCGACACGTCCAGATAGGCTTCGTCGAGTGAGAGCGGCTCGATCAGATCGGTATGTTCGGCGAAGATCTCGCGGATCTGCGCCGACACCGCACGGTACACATCGAATCTTGGTGGCACGAAGATGAGGTCGGGACACCGGCGCTTGGCCGTGATCGATGCCATCGCCGAGCGAACACCGAAAGCACGCGCTTCGTAGCTCGCTGCCGCGACGACGCCACGCGCCTCCGACCCGCCGACGGCAACGGGTCGTCCGCGCAAGTGCGGATCGTCACGCTGTTCGACCGACGCATAAAAGGCGTCCATGTCCACATGGATAATCTTGCGCTGGATGATGTCCGACTCCGTTGCCACGGCACAACGTCGTCAAAGCGCGAGCATGGATTGGTCGCGGGCGTAGTGAAAACGAGAGACACGAAAGCTTCCGGCCGGCAGGGGACACAAGATGTCCGCCTCGGGGCGCATGGCATCGAGCCAGCCCATACGCTCATTTCGACGTAGCACCGCCATCTGGCGGTCGTGATAGGGCGCGATATCGCCGTTCGATTCGATGGTGATGATCGCATAGGCCTCGGGCCAGTCGCGCGTCGCCGGCCGCCAAATTCCGGCAAAATAAAACCAGTCACCATTCGCAAGCCTGAAGCTGTAGTCTTTACCATTGCTACGATGGCGAAACTCGGTGGCCGGGACGAGGCAACGATGATTGGGAAAGGTTCGCCCCTCGCCGCGTACGACGGTGCAGGGGCGTGCGCCGGTCTCGCCCGGCTTCAGGCCCCACGGCAGTTCGACCATCTCGACCTCGTCGCCGGAGCGTCGAACGATGACGCGGCGTTCGTCGAGTGGTGCATCAGAATTGAAGGCCTTCACGGTCATGGCATTTTAGAACATAATAGGAACACCACGCCAGTGCAATGCCAGGAAAGGGGGAGCGATGTGCAATGACTATCGGCTGATGGTGGATGTCGCCTCGATCGTCGAGGACTTCGCCGATCTCAAGATCAAAATCCGGTTCAGCGAAGGCTCGCCGAACATCGAGGCTCGCGAAGATATTAAAATCACCGACATGGGTCCGATCATCCGCCCGGTCGAAGGCGCGAGCGACGAAGCCGACCTGGTGCAGCGCCGGTGGAGCTGGCCCGGCCAGAACAAGCGGCCGGTCTATAATTTCCGCTCGGATGGTCGCGAGTTCACCAGCAACCGCTGTCTCATTGTTGCGGATGGGTTCTACGAGTTTACTGATCCGGCGGAAAAGGGAAAGAAGAAGAAGGACAAATGGCTTTTCACGAAGCGCGACGAGGCGATCTTCTGCATCGCTGGAATCTGGCGTGACACCAAGGATGTCGGAGAGGCCTACACGATGCTGACGATGGAGCCGGGGCCCGATATCAAGCCCTACCACGATCGGCAGATCGTCATTCTTGAACGCTCCGCGTGGGCTGACTGGCTCAATCCCGCGATCTCGGCGAAGTCGCTGATCAAGCCGCTGCCTGCGGGGACATTGTCTGTCGCACAGGTTGGTTGACGACGCCTCAAGCGCGGACGGGCGTCACGCGCCGACGGGGCGCTGCGCGCCTCGCGGATGTCGTCGCATCCGCAAGCTCGATCCAGACGGGGGCGTGATCGCTGCTCTTTTCCCATCCGCGTACCGCAACGTCGACCTGAGCGTCGACGAGGCGTTCGGCAAGCGGCGGGCTGAGCAGCAGATGATCGATGCGCAGCCCGGCATTTCGTGCAAACGCATTTCGAAAATAATCCCAGAAGGTGTAGATGGCCTCGTCGGGATGGAGCGTACGGAGCGCGTCGGTCCAACCTTGTTCGAGTAGCCGGAAATAGGCTGCGCGCGCTTCGGGAGCGAAGAGAGCGTCGTCGAGCCAGCGCTCGGGCTTGTAGACGTCGAGATCGGTCGGCATCACGTTGAAGTCGCCTGCGAGCATCACCGGCTGGCCCGTGGCGAGAAGTTCGCCGGCATGCGCGATCAACCGGTCGAACCAGCGAAGTTTGTAATCGAATTTCGGACCGGGCTTTGGATTGCCATTCGGCAGATAGAGTCCGCCGATCAGGATGCCGTTGACGGCTGCCTCGATATAGCGGCTGTGGCTGTCGTCGGGATCGCCGGGAAGGCCGCGGCGGGTTTCGTGGATCTGTCCGACGCGGCTGAGAATGGCGACGCCATTCCAGCTCTTCTGCCCCTGCCAGATCGCGTCGTAGCCGAGATCGCGGATCGGTTTGTCCGGAAATTTCTCCTGCGGCGCCTTCAGCTCTTGGAGGCAGACGATATCGGGTTGCGATTGTGCGAGCCATCGCAGGAGAACGGGGAGGCGGCCATTGATGCCATTGACGTTGTAGGTCGCGATTTTCATGGATTAGATATCGGGCAAAACTTGTTCGGCACGGCCCCAGCCTGCCAGGGTTTTGGAGCTCGTGCGGCGCACCAGCTCCGGTGCATCGCCGATGTGAAAATGCGCCGGCGAGTCGATGGTCTTCATCTCGCCCCAGCTTATCGGCGCGGCAACCGAGGCGCCGGCGCGCGTGCGGGCGCTGTAGGGCATGACCGCTGTCGCGCCGCGCTGGTTGCGCAGATAGTCGACGAAGATGCGCCCCTTGCGCCGGGACTTTGCAAGCGCCGCAGTGAAATGCTTCGGATCGTTCTGCGCGACCGCCTGCGCGAGGCGATAGGCGAAGTCCTTGACTTGCGGCCATTCGGCTTTCGGCGTGAGCGGCGCGATGACATGCACGCCCTTGCCGCCGGTCACCATCGGAAACGTCTCGAGGCCCATCGATTTCAGGATGTCGCGGAATTGGAAGGCAGCCTCGCGAACCGCCTCAAAATCGAGCCCTTCATCGGGGTCGAGATCGAAGATCAGCCGATCCGCCTTCTCGACATCTTCGATACGCGCGCCCCAGCCATGGAATTCGATCGTTCCCATCTGCACGCAGGTCATGAGCCCATCGGCATCGTCGATATAGAGATAGGGCTCTTCGTGGCCATCCTTCTCGACAATCCCAATGTGGTGAACCGTCTCGCCGAAGCTTCCGGCATCGTGCTTCTGGAAGAAGCATTGCTTTGCGCGGCCCTGTGGGCAGCGGACAAGGCTGATCGGCCGGCTGCCGATCCAGGGCAGCATGATCTCGGCGACAGCCGCATAGTGGTCGGCGAGCTGGCCTTTGGTGATATTGGCTTCCGGATAAATGACGCGGTCGCGGCTTGTGATGACGACCGTGCTTGTCGCCGGCGCCGGCAGTTCGGCGGCGTGATGCTCAGTCTCGAGCACGACGGCCTCGGGCTTCTTGTCCTCGCGCAGCCCGAGATAGCTGGGGTGCCGAAGCGTTCCCTCGTTGGTCATCTCGGTATAGGCGATCTCGGCCACGAGCCTCGGCCGCAGCCAATGCGCGCCGCGGACCTCGGCGCGTGGTGCCTCGACCGTCGCTGCCTTCTGTTCGAGTGGCGCCATGATCTTCATCAGGCGCGCGAGTTCGGCCGTATCGAAGCCCGTGCCGACCTTTCCGGCGTAGCGCAGCGTGCCGCCGTCATGGACGGCGAGAATGAGCGACCGGAAGGCGCGGCTCTTGTCGGACGGCGTCCAGCCGGCGATGACGAATTCCTGCCGCTTGATGCATTTGGTTTTCACCCAGCTGCCGGCGCGTGCGCCGACATATCGCGAGTTGGCGAGCTTAGAGACGACACCCTCGAGCCCGGCCGCACAAAAGCTCTTGAGCAGTCTCTCGCCGTTTCCCTGGATATGATCCGAGTAGCGGATGTGGGTGCCCTTCGCGGGAAGAATGTCCTTGAGCTTGGCTTTTCGCTTGAGAAGGGGAAGGCTGGTGAGATCATCCCCATTGAGTTCGAGCAGATCGAACGCGAAATAGTCGATGCTCGCCGGCGCGCCCTTCAGCGCGCCCTGCAGCTTCTGGAAATTCGAGCGCCCCTCGGGATCGAGCACGACCGCCTCGCCGTCAATCAGAGCAGAGCGGACCTTGAGCTTACGGGCATCGGAGAGAATCGAGGGAAAGCGGCCGGACCAGTCGAGGCCCGAACGGGTATAGGCACGCGCCTCGCCCCCGCCGACGGCGACGAGCGTGCGATAGCCGTCATATTTCATCTCGTGAATCCAGCGGTCGCCGGCCGGGACCGCGTCGACCAGCGTAGCGAGCTGAACGGGACGGAATGCCGGCGCCACCGCGGATGTTCGCGCCGACGAAGACTTCGTCTCGCGTGCGGTCGATCTTGCTTTTGTTTTGGGCGTCGTCGCCATAATCGAACGACCTGTCCTTTGATCGCGTAACTGTCCTGGATGAACAGCCTTTCGCCGCGCTGCGTTTATTTCTTCAGCTTTTCGGCGGCTGCGTTGAGTTTGTTGCGATCATTGCCGATCCGCTTGATCAGGCCCTCGGCTTGGTCCTTCGTGATGCCGTGCTTTTTGGCGAAATAACTGACTTCGTACCCTTCGCCGCCGGCGACGCGCCGACGGTCGGCATTGCCTCGTTTCGATTTGTCGTCGGCCATTTGCATCTCCCTGGGGCTGGATCGGTCCGTTGCGTTGATTTCCGATCCTTATGGTAATTGCAGCGGTATTGTTGATCGGCCCTCGAATGCTTTCAACTGTGAAACGGATTTAGTTTCGCGGCCGCCGCTAGTGGAAATTTCGCGTTTTCACCTTGATGGTGTCGATATGGAGGTCTGGCACATAGATGTCGCGCGTTCGCACCGCCCTCGGCGCCCGCTCGCGTGGATCGGGGGCCGAACCGCCGTTGCGGACCTGATCGCCGCGACCGTAAGGCAGCGGAAAGCTGGCCTCGCGCTCGCCGACGCTGGCCAGCTCGCCCGACAGGTCGACGATCCGCTGCGCGACCAGATGAACCACGTCGCCCTCGCGCTGGATGCGGCCGTGCACGGCGATCATGCTCGCCGCCATGATGGCGCGGCGATTGGTTTCGAAGACCTTCGGCCAGACGACGAGGTTGGCAATGCCTGTCTCGTCCTCCAATGTGATGAACATCACGCCCTTCGCTGACCCGGGCCGCTGGCGGACCAGGACGATGCCGGCTGCTTCGAGCCGGCGGCCGTCGCGCGATTCCATCGCCTCCGCGCAGGAGACGATGCGCCGACGATGCAGGTCGCTGCGAAGAAACGAGACCGGGTGACTGCGCAATGACAAGCCGACATGCCGGTAGTCTTCGACGACTTCGCCGCCCGTTTTCATCGATCGCAGCGCCACCGCGGGTTCGTTGAGCTCGGCGCTCGATCCGTGATCGCGCGCCGCGGCGGCCACGAATAACGGCAAAGGTTCGTCCCTGAGAGCCTTGATCGCCCACAGCGCCTCGCGCCGGGCGAGACCGAGGGCCGGCCGAAATGCATCTGCCTCGGCCAGGAGAACGAGTGCGGCTTGCGGCACGTCGGAGCGGCGCCAGAGGTCGTCGACCGAGGCGAAGGGTTTATCGGTGCGGGCCGCGAGGATCCGGGCGGCGTGGCCATTGGCGAGACCGCGAACCATCCGCAGGCCGAGCCTGACCGCAAAGCGGCTTTCGTCGCGGGTTGGCTCCAGCGTGCAATCCCAGCGCGAGGCCGTGACGCAGACCGGCCGTACCTCGATGCCATGCCCGATCGCGTCTCTTACGATCTGCGCCGGCGCATAAAAACCCATGGGCTGGCTGTTGAGCAAAGCCGCGCAGAAGACATCCGGATGCCAGCATTTCAGCCAGGCGCTCGCATAGGCGATCAACGCGAACGAAGCTGCATGACTTTCCGGGAATCCATACGAACCGAACCCTTCCAATTGGCGAAACGTCTGCTCAGCGAAATCGCGCTCGTATCCGTTGGCGACCATGCCGTCGATCAGTTTGGTCCTGAACGATGAGACCCCGCCCGTGAACTTGAACGTGGCCATCGATTTGCGCAGCATATCGGCTTCGCCGGGCGTGAAGCCCGCGCAGGTGATCGCCACCCGCATCGCTTGCTCTTGAAACAGGGGCACGCCCAAGGTTTTTCCGAGCACCTGTTCGAGCTCGGGCTTGGGATAATGGACGGGCTCGCGTCCTTCGCGGCGGCGAAGATAGGGATGGACCATATCGCCTTGGATCGGGCCAGGCCGAACGATCGCCACCTGGACGACAAGGTCGTAATAGGTTCGCGGCTTTAGGCGCGGAAGCATCGACATCTGCGCACGGCTTTCGATCTGAAACGTCCCGAGCGTATCGGCCTTCCTGATCATGGCCCCTGAACATTAAAGGGGCACAGATATACGGCAGGCGGATCATGGGTTGAACGGGATGGCTCGGAACCCGTTTTTGTCGAGAGCCGGCTTTTCTTCCCAGAGGTAATCGCCGGTCAGGTTCACATGCTCCCATGTGAGAGGCGACAGGCTGGACAGCAGATGATCCGGGATAGCCTGTCCTGCACTGCGCAGGGCATCGATGACGCGGCCGATATAGATTGTGTTCCAGTGAATGATGGCGGTGACAACCAGATTGAGAGCGGATGCCCGGATCGACAGGTTTTCCTGACTGCGATCGCGGAAACGGCCGAGACGATGAAGATTGACTGCCCGAACAAGGCTGTTCCGGCTTTCGCCCTTGTTCAATTCAGCGGTAGTTGTCTTTCGCAATTGCTCGTCGTTGATCCAGTCGAGGGTGAAGAGGGTTCGTTCAATCCGTCCCATCTGGCGCAACGCCTGGGCAAGACCGCTTTGCCTCGTTGTCGCCGACAATCGCTTCAGCATGAGCGAGGCGCTGACGGTGCGCGTGCGTAGCGAGGTCATCAGGCGCAAGATATCATCCCAATGCGTCCGGATCAGATCGGCGTCAATCCGGTCACCCATGACATTCTGAAGAATTCCGTATTGTTTGGCCAGTCCGAAGGCGTAGAGGCATCGCCCGTCGAGATCGGGGATGCGCGGCACGAATGCGAAGCCGAGCGCATGACAGAGGGCGAATACAAGATCGCTGACGCCGCCGCCATCGACGTGGTGTCGGACAATATTAAGGCCAGCGTCGGTTTCCAGCAATGCGTCAAGCACGTGAACGGCTTCACTTGCCGTTGCGGCGATGATTTTGGTATGAAAGGGCGCGTAGCGACCAGAGATTGCGGTGTAGAGCTTGATAATCGGGTTGTTTCCATACCTGCCATTGACGCCGCCTGCGACTTCGCCGCCGTCGCCAAGATGGATATGTTGTCCGTCCGACGAGGAAACAGCGTGCGAGCCGAACACTGTTGAGAACGGGGCAGAGTGTTGAGCCTCAACCAGTTTGGCGAGCGCCAGAGCGAATGTCTCCTCGCGAAAATGCCAGATTGCCATCTGCTGTAGCTGGCGGCGCGTGATGCCGGGACAGGCATGCGCCATCTTCGAGAAGCCGAGATTTGTGGCTTCGGCGATCAGCGCCGCATAGAACACCCGCAGATCGGAAGGTGACCGACCGGTCTGGAGGTGCTCGAATAACGAACTGAAGCCGGTCATCCGGTCGATATCGGCCACAAGGTCCGTCAACCGGATTGGCGGCATGGCTGTCGCCACCCGCCTTGCGAACGCGATTGCGGCTTCGGTTTCCGTGCTTCTGACCGCTGGGACCCGCAATCCTTTTGCGCCGATGCGGGTATCGCCTCGACTAGTTTCCAGGCGACGTGTCGCCTCACGCAGCTTTTGATCCAGAGCGTCGGCCTTCTGGGCGAGATAGGTCTCGACATCGATCGGAATCGCGACCGGAATGCGGGCCTCGGCTTTGATGACGGCAAACGTCTGGTGCGAGATCATGTACTCGTCGAGTGCGCGGTAGGCGCGGGAACCCCTGATCCATATGTCGCCGGCGGCAATCCTGTTTTTCAGCTCGACGATGAGAAAGAGTTCCAGCATCTTCCGGTCGATCACGTCATCAGCGCCGACGATTTCCTTGCGCCATCGCGCATTCGCCAGCAGCAACGCCTTGCGGATCCAGGGCCGATCGTTTGATCTGGCCCCTTTCCTCCAGGCAGTTTCCATCTGCACAATAGCTTCAATGATATGTACGTTTCGGCGGTTTCCTTCAAAGGTGAACGAGGCCAGAAATGCAGCCGCGAACCGCCGGATGCGAGCATATTGAGCCGGCAGGTAGGTGATCAAATCATCCTCGCTGCGAGGCCTTCTCACTGCCTTCGCCGAAGCTGTTGCCTGAATGAGCTCTTCCCAGCTCGCGACAGTGGTCACCGCCTCATCAAGAGAAAGCCCAGCTTCGCGTTGGGCGGTTATGGCTTCGCCAAAATTGACGAAGAAATCGAGTGCGGATGTCGCCGACGATGCGGTTTCGAGGAGTTGCTTGTCACGGGCTGCCTCTGCCTGCCGAAAACTCTTGCCAATCAACGTCTCGAACATGCTGATCGCCGCGTCGGTGAGTGCTATTTCCATTTCCAGAAAAAACGCGGCCAATGTCGCGTGACGGCGGCCTGGCCGCATCTGCTCAAAATTCTGGGCAGTCAGACGACGACCTTCCTGTGCCATCCGACGAACACGGTGAGCCGGGATCGCTTGAAGCACATCATTGGGGACACCGACATGACGCACGGCCTCCAGTCGATCTATCAATCCCCGCATGGCCGTTGCCCCGGCTTTACCGGGAGGTTCTCGCAACCAGGATATGCCGCTCTGTTTTGCGCGTCGTCCCGCGCCGAGCAATGTTTCCATCCGAAGAACAAGGTCCGGCGTCAATCTTCCGGCGACATCGGTATACAGCGCCTCCTCGGCTTCAGTGCAAGCCTGCCCCGCCAACCGTTCGAGCACGGTAATGCCGGGAATAATGATGCGCCTCCGCCGCATCTCGTCAGCCAGTGTTGCAACGACAAATTTGTCTTTCGTCGAAGCGATCGCAATGCCGCGTGCAAATGCAAGCAGATCGGCGCGCAACGGGTGTGACAGTTCAGTGAAGCCATAGTGCTGGCGCAGGATGGCGAGCTGCTCATAGCGGGTTGGTGCTCTCCGTGCAAAAGTGGAAAGTGCCTCTGGCTCGATCCCGAGTTGTTCGGCCAGAAACGACAGCGCCACAGAAGGGATGACTTCCCCCCGCTGAATCAGGCGGCCGGGATAACGAAGAGCAGAGAGCTGAAGCGCTAATCCCAACCGAGTGTCATCATGGCGTCGAGTTTCGATAAGATGGCGATCATCGTCATCGAGGCACCAATGCCGGATCAGAGTGTCGTCATCAATGGGAAGAGCAAGGAAATTCTGCCGTTCGGCATCCGTCAAAATCATCCGGCGGGGCATGGGTACTCCGTTCGTCACAAAAAGATCGGAGATAACCGTTCATGGAGCTTACATTGCAAGACGGGTTATGTGACAATCTACAGACTTTGGCGCGACCAAATGAAGAATGTCACACAAACGGACGTATAAATGACATTGTTGATCGGATACGCACGGGTCTCGAAAGCTGATGGCAGTCAAGCCCACGACCTGCAGCGCGACGCCCTGATCAGGGCCGGCGTTCTGCCTGACCATATCTATGAGGATGCAGCCTCGGGCCGCCGCGACGACCGACCCGGTCTTGAGGCATGCCTGAAGGCGCTGCGTGTTGGCGACACACTCGTGGTTTGGAAACTGGATCGGCTCGGCCGTGATCTACGTCATCTGGTCAACCTGGTCGGCGATCTAACCAAACGCGCCATTGGTCTGAAGATATTGGCTGGCGAAGGCGCATCGATCGACACCACCACTACCAACGGCCGACTGGTATTCGCCATCTTCGCCGGGCTGGCTGAGTTCGAACGTGAGTTGATCGTCGAACGGACTAAGGCAGGCCTGGCGTCAGCCCGCGCCCGAGGGCGCAACGGCGGCCGCCCCTTCAAGATGACGCCAGCCAAGCTGCGGCTTGCCGCCGCATCCATGGGACAACCGGCAACCAAGGTGCGCGATCTCTGTGCCGAACTCGGAATTACCCGGCAGACGCTCTACCGGTTTGTCGGGCCAGAAGGCGAGTTGAGAGCCGATGGTGAAAAGCTGCTCAGTCGTCGCAAGCGCGAAACCTGAAGTATGCGAGGGGGACAGCTTCGTGCCTTCTCCGGCCGCTCCCGGACCCCTTTCGGACCTTGGTTCGAGAAAGTTGTACGGCAAGCCATGAGCCACTGCGGCCTTTTCCGGCAGAGGGCAGGAACGTCGCGGTGGAGTGGAATTCTGCGCTTTCGATTGGTTGCCGAGGGCGGCTTGGTTGCCACTTTGCGGACATTCGCCACAGGAGAAGCTAGCCAGATCGACTAAGAAACACGAACCCATGACATGGGTTGATGGAGCTGGGCCGCCTTCAGCTGACCGCAGAGCGCATGCGAAAACAGATCGCCTGTACCCACGCTCTTTGACGTCGCATTTAAGCTCCTCACTCAATCATCGAACCGGTTGAGCGACCGCTTAGACCGTGCGAAATACGCGTTCATGACCAACAAAACGCGCATGTAGCCGATTCGAGAGGCGCTGACGTCAGCGAGCGGATACCGTCTCATTGCAGTGAGCGTTCAATAGATGCTGGGCGAAGGCCGGTATAGGCATGCCCGAAATGCCGGTGCGCCAAGCGACAAACAGGTCCTTTCGTAGCGGCGGGTCAGGGAAGGGTAAGGCACGCAGGCTTCCGGCCCGCACCTCGTCCGATACGGCTGACGCCAGAACTAGAGAGATGCCAACTCCAGCCTTTACCGCCTGCTTGACAGCCTCGGTGCTACCCAACTGTAGGGAAACCCGCGGCATTTGAGCGTGATCGCCGAAATATTTCGCAAGCATCCGCCCGGTCCCGGTGCCAGGTTCGCCGCCGAGAAGCTCAAATGCGGATAACTGAACCGGATCAATGTGGTCTTGAGACGCCAATGGATGATCGGGCGGAACGATGACGACGACGGGCTCGCTTCTCCAGCGCTCGACTTGGCAGCCGTCGCGGTTGTCCCACCATTCCAACACGGCCACATCTATTTCGACATTCTCCAGTTTCTCGACGATGGACGGATTGCGGTCAATCACCATATCAAAAGCCGCTGGATCGCGGCCTTCCAGATATGACCGGACATAGGGCTGCAGCAGATAGATTCCGATATTGGAACTGGCACCGATCCGCGTGCGCTCCCCAGAGACCGCGGCGAGTGCACGCTCGTTAACCCTAAGGATGCTCTGGGCATAAGGCAGAAAGTTCATCGCTTCCCGCGTCGGCTCGCACCCCGTTCGGGAGCGATGGAATAGCAGGACACCCAGCTGCTCCTCAAGCTTCTGGATATGTGATGAGGCCGTCGGCTGAGCGATCCGAAGATATTCTGCGGACGCTTGAAAGCTCTTATGCTTCGCCAGGGCCAGAAATGTCCGCACCCATACTAGATTCAGCATTGCCGATCTAAGCCACTTGTCTCGGATTGTTGACGGCATCCATTGGCGGCTTACCCGAAAGGGCCTGCAGGATATTTTCTGCAGCGCGCAGTTCGATTGCCAAGCGAACTTTCTTAACAGCAGAGCCAATATGCGGGCTGAACATCGTGTTTGGGTGACCCAGCAAGCCCGGAGCGATCTCCCGCGGTCTGTCTTCGCGAGCCCAATCCTCCAGCTCGAACACGTCGGCGGCATACCCGCCGAGCTGACCGCTGGTGAGCGCAGTTAGAACAGCAGCTTCGCTCACGACAGAGCCGCGGCATGGATTCACGAGGTATGCGCCTGGTTTCATCAGGGCGAGCGTCCTGTCGTTGATCAGATGGATGGTGTCTGGGGCCAGCGCCAGGGCCAGGATGACGATATCGGATTCGGATAATACCTCCTCCAGGCTGCGCCGAGCAACACTAGGTCGAGCTTCGCCGCCGGGTGCTGGGATCGGCACCCGGTCGTTGTATAGCAGCGTTGCGCCCCAGCCATTCAGCCGTTCGGCGATGGCTTGCCCAATCGCCCCCATTCCGAGAATACCAATGGCGGACCCCGCGATGCCCAGGCCGAAAAACTCCGGCCGCCAACCGGCGAATTTGCCGCAGCGGACCCTGGCATCGGCCTGGATCATCTTGCGGGTGAGGCCGATGGTAAGGCCGATGGCCAACTCAGCCGTCGGCACGGTCAGGAGGTCAGGCACGATGCTCAGCCAGATGCCCCGGGCCGTACAGGCCGCGACATCGAAGTTATCGTAGCCCTTCAAGGCCGCGCCGATGACCTTCATCTGCGGGCAAGCTGCCAGGAAATCGGCGTCGACCCAGTCCGGCATGAAGGCCATCATTGCATCCGCCGTGCCGACACGGCGGCGAATCTCTTCGCGGGGCAGGGTTTCCATAGTTTGATTGGGAGTGACTTCACAATGGTCACAGAGGAGATCCAAGGTTTCCTGATGCACTTTGTGGGTGATGACGACGCGCGGTTTCACGATGGCCGGTCCTTACTTGAATTTCTTCCGCAAATAGCCGCTCAGGCCATCGACGATTGTCACCATTATCAGGATGACGAGTAAAATGGCGCTGACTTCTTGATACAACATGATTCGAAGCGATCCCATCAGCTCAAACCCAATACCGCCTGCGCCAACCATTCCCATTATCGTGGATGCGCGGAAGTTATATTCCCAGCGATAGACGGATACGTCTGCGAACTGCGATGACACTTGTGGCAGGACGGCGTGGAACAACACTTGAACCGGAGTTGCACCTGCGGCGCGCGCAGCCTCTATGGGGGCCTCATCGACATGCTCAATTGCTTCCGCAAAAAACTTGCCGACCATACCGACCGAATGCAGGCCTAATGCCAGAACGCCGGGTAAAGCACCAAAGCCTACGGCAGCAACGAAAATGATGCCCATAATCAGCTCCGGGACCGAGCGAAGAGCGTTTAGCAGGGTACGGGCGACATGAAATACGATCGTGTGCGGCGACGTGTTCCGGGCAGCAAGAAAAGCCAGCGGAAATGACAGAAGCACCGCTATTGCCGTTCCGGCAATACTCATTGCCAAGGTGTCCACCAGCGGCTTGAGCCACGCGCGCGCATTGGTGAAATCCGGCGGCATCGCCTCGCGGGCCAGCGTTAAGATGGCCGGAACCCCGTTTGCCAGGGTCCCGAAATCCAGAAGACCAACATACCAGAATGCAACCAGCACAATAGCGAGTACCGCAGCAACCTGGGCAGACTGCCGGATCCACGCCCGACTGTACTGATCGAGATAATGGTTTGTTGTGTTGATTGTGGTTGCGCCGAGCGTCGTCATCACGTCCTCACATCGCTCCGAAGTCGATTCCAAGCAACTTTCCCATATCGCGGATCACGTCGTAATCATTGTCCGTGATCGGGGCGAAACCGTCCGCCTTGAAGTTCTTCAGAACTGCGGGGTCCTTCAGGTTCACGAAAGTGGTGCGGATCTTGTCCTTCAGCTCCGGCTTCAGGTCGGAGCGCATCGTCCACGGGTATTGGGGATATTCCTTGCTGTAGGCGATGACCTTGACCTTGCCTGCGTCGACGAGCTTTCTCTCAAGAAGAGTTTTCCAGATCACCTCGGAAAGGCCCCCGACTTCCGCATTGCCGTTGGCGACATTCACCGCAACCGCATCGTGGCTGCCGACGAAGTGCTGCTGGTAATCGCGATCATTCACGACACCGGCTTCCGCCATCAACGTCTTCGGAATCAGATGGCTGGAGGTGGAAGCGCGATCGCCGAAAGCGACCTTCTTGCCCTTGATGTCGCTGAGCGAATTCACATTGGCATTCGCGTTGGCAATGACGACAGAGCGGTAAGTCGGCTTGCCGTCGCTGACCATTGCCGCAAACGGCTCGATATCGGCTTTGCCCTTGGCAAGCACGTACGAGAGCGGACCGAAATAGGCTATGTCGATCCGGCCGAAACGCATTGCCTCGATCATCGACGAGTAGTCTGTTGTCACAACCAGATCGACCTTCTTGCCCAGTTCCTTCTCGAGGTAGTCCTTGAGCGGTTGATTGCGCTTGATCAACTCGGACGCATTCTCATCCGGTAACAGTGCGACCTTTAAAGTCTCTGGATTCGGATTGGCGGCGTGGGCTGGCGCTGCCAGCCCCATGGCAAGGGCGGCAGCAATGGCAAATTTCAGCAGGCGGTTCATAGGGACATCTCCATCTCAGGCGTAAACGGTGGCTGGGCGTAGGCGGGGTTACTCGTCCGGCTGGGTGCGATTGGCTCACGGCGGTGCCCGGCGTATATCGCGGCGAAATTGTCGTCATTGAGCTCATCAGGAGCGCCGTCAAACACAACATGTGCACCGGCAAGGCCAATGATCCGGTCTGCAAAGCGCTGCGCGTATTCCAGCTGGTGCAGCGACACGATGGCGGTGATGCCGTCTTCTTTGCACACCTGGCGAAGCAGTTCGAGGATCTTCTCCGAGGTGGCGGGATCGAGGCTGGCGACAGGCTCGTCGGCCAGAATGATGTTGGGCTGCTGCGCCAGCGCGCGGGCAATCCCGACACGCTGCTTCTGGCCGCCAGAGAGCTGATCGACACGCGTCATGGATTTGTCGGCCAGACCGACGCGCTCGAGGCAGTGGAGAGCCAGTTCCAGGTCCGCGCGGGGCAGCGGGAAGAAACTGCGCAAGGTATTGTGATAGCCGAGTCGGCCGGTGAGGACGTTGGCGAGGGCCGTATGTCGCTCGATCAGCTGATGGTGCTGGAAAATGAGTGCCGTTCGGCGCCGGTGCTGGCGGAGTGCGCCGGTCGGGCCAAGGACACCGAAATCCGATGAGACAATCTCGCCGGAGGTAGGTTTAACAAGGAGGTTCAGGGAGCGCAAAAGTGTCGATTTCCCCGCACCCGACAGGCCGAGTAAAACGGAGAACTCGCGCTGGAAGAAATCGAGGGTGGTCGATCTGAGCGCCACCACTCCGCCTGAATAGGTCACACCGACATTTCTGAGCCGCAACACGTATTTGCGGTCGGTCTCGGCATCGCTGGGCTTCATGGATCACCATCTGTAATGTGAATGACGCAGAGATTGCGTTTCGCAATACAGTAGGGCTCGTGGATGACACTTCGATGTCAAGGTCGCGAAGGTTTTGTGACTCTATCCGTCAGTGAAGTGACCCTTCGCCGCGTGCAAGGCGGACGATGCTGCATTGCGGCAAGGTTGTTACATCCGCAAATGTCTCATTTCCGCGTTCAAACCTAGGTGCTTGTGTTGTGAATGGCGTCTCGTTCCGATGGGCGAGACGAACGGCAAAGTTCCACCCTTCTACGACCTTCGACTGTGGCGCGGAAGCCCGTCGCTGTTCGTGATCTGAACTTTCTACCGTATATCTGTGCCCCTTTAATGTTCAGGGGCCATCATGGCGTAGGTACGAGGATCCTCGGCAGGAATCGTCGCAAGGTCGAGCTCGACGCCCTTGTGGTGCGCGAGCAGATCGAGACCCTTCTTCATGCAGGTGAGCATGCCCAAGGCGAGGACGTCGACCTTCATAAATCGCAACGCGTCGATATCGTCCTTGTCCCACTCGATGACCTGCCGGTCCTTCATGCTCGCCGGTTCGATCGGCACGAGATCGTCGAGCCGATCGTGGGTCAAGACAAAGCCGCCGGGGTGCTGTGAGAGATGTCGTGGCGCGCCCATGAGCTGGCGCGCGAGATCGAGCGTCAATCGCAGCCGTCGATCGGCAAGATTGAGGTTGAGCTCCTCGACATGGCGATTTTCAACGCCTTCCTCGGACCAGCCCCAAACCTGGCCGGAGAGCGACGAAATCAGATCTTCGGGCAGGCCGAGCGCCTTGCCGACATCGCGCAATGCGCCTTTCGTGCGATAACGGATCACGGTCGAGCACAGAGCGGCATGATCGCGGCCGTAGGTCTCGAACACCCACTGCATGACGATCTCTCGCCTTTCGTGTTCAAAATCGACGTCGATGTCGGGCGGCTCGCGGCGCTCTTCGCTGACGAAGCGCTCGAACAACAGGTCGTTGCGTCCGGGATCGATCGAGGTGATGCCGAGAACGTAGCAGACGGCGGAATTCGCGGCCGAGCCGCGTCCCTGGCACAGGATGTCGCGTGAGCGCGCGAACCTGACGATGCTGTTAACCGTCAGGAAATACGGCGCGTAGTCGAGTTTGTTGATGAGGCGCAGCTCGTGCTGGAGGACAGCGCGCACCTCGTCGGGCAGCCCTTCGGGATAGCGCGTCGCCGCGCCCTCCCAGGTGAGCTTTTCAAGCGTCTCCTGCGGCGAGAGCGAAGGATCGTCGCGCTCCTCCGGATATTGATAGGCGAGCTCGTCGAGCGAAAAACGGCAGCGATCGGCGATTTCAAGCGTGCGCGCCAAAGCGTCGGAGTAACGCGTGAAGAGGCGATGCATCTCCTCGGGCGGCTTGAGAAAGCGATCGGCATGCCGCTCGCGCCGATCGCCGAGCGCGTCGATCGTGACGTTGTGCCGGATGCATGTGACAACGTCCTGCAGGATCCGGCGATCGGGCGCGTGGAAGAGGACGTCATTGGTCACGACGGTTCGGACCTTCGCGGCCGCAGCGGCGTTCGAGAGCGCGTGAAGCCGCAGTTGATCGTTCGGCCGGCGCCGGAGCGTGAGCGCCATATAGGCGCGATCGGCGAATGCGTCGTGCAGCTGGCGCAGGTGCAATCGGCAATCATCATCGGCCGTGTCCGGCACGAGCACCACGATGAGGCCCTCGCCGTAAGCAACGACATCGGCCCATCCGAGGCTGCACTTGCCCTTGCCGGCGCGTCGCTTGCCTAGCGAGAGCAATCGGCAGAGCCGCGAATAAGCGGACCGGTCGCTCGGATAGACCAAGAGCGACATGCCGTCGGAGAGATCGAGGCGGCAGCCGACGATCAGGCGCACGCCGGTTGCCTTCGAAGCTTCGTGTGCGCGCACGATGCCGGCGAGGCTGTTGCGGTCGACGATCGCGAGCGCCTCGATGCCCTGCACCGCCGCCTGGGCGAAGAGCTCGTCGGCCGAGGAGGCTCCGCGCAGGAAGCTGAAGTGCGATGTCGTTTGCAACTCGACATAGCGATGGGTGCTCATCCGAACACCCCGTGCATGAACCAGCGATGCGATCCGGTCGCAGCGTCTTCGCCGTCGCCGGCGCGATACACCCAATATCGCTCGCCGGCCTCGTCCTCGAGCCGGAAATAGTCGCGCACCGCGACGAGTTCGGCATCACGCTTCCACCATTCGCCGAACACGCGCTCGGGCCCGTCGGCCCGTCGCACACGGCGGCGGATACCACGCCAGGTAAAAGTGACCGGCGGATGGTCGGGCAAGAGCGCGACGGTCTCAATCGGCTCGGGGCGCGGCAGCAGGCGGGCCGGTCGCGGCCAATGGCCCGGCCAGGTGGCGCCGGTATCGGGCGCCATCGCAGGAATTCGAGCGACGGCCCGCTCGGGCACGTCGCTCGATAGCGGCGCCGCGCGGTAGATGGCGCGCTCACCGACGCGGTTGGCCAGCGTGTCGATCAGGTCAGACACATCGGGGATGGCCTCTTCGATGAGCGCGCTGACGGTCTGCTTGCGGACCAATGGTTCGGCGATGCTTGCGACGAGGGTCAGGACTTCAATGCCGAAGCCGGGATCGATCGTCTCGATCCTGTCGCACAAGAGGCGGGTGAGGCGCTTCGCGTCGCGAACGGGCACAGCCATGCCGACGCGGATTGCCTGGCGCTGGTTGTCGACGCGCCGCAGATGAAGATCTAGCCGTCGCGCACCGAGGTCGATTTCCTCAAGGCGTTCGCACAGCGCGACGACGAGCTTGCTGATGTAACGCGCGATGGTCTCGGCGGCGCCGATCGGTTCGGCAAAACTGCGCCGGACCTCGATGAGATCGGCCGGCCGAACCGGATCGATCGGCTCCGCCGCCGCGCCGATCGCCTGATCGAGCCGCCGCCCGAGCTCGGGACCGAAACGAAGCGTCAGCGGCGCACGCGGCTGCAATAGGAGGTCCCCGATCCACTCGAAGCCGAGCACACGCAGATCGTGGGTCGTGGCGGCGGGCAGGCGCAGCGCTTCCAGCGGCAACGGCGAGACCGTCGCCGGCCCATGCCCGGGTGCTGCCACGAAAGCTGGCTGCGCGAGATAGCGGGCGAAGGCGTGCGCGGCGCCCCAGCTGTCGGCGACGGCGGCCCGCGCGGCGATGCCGGACATGGCAAGGCGCCCGACGAGCGCATCGAGCATCGCCTCTTCACCGCCATGGAGATGGTCGGCGCCCGTGGTGTCGATCACGATGCCGTCGTCGCCATCCACCGCGACGATGGGGGCAAAGCGTTGCAGCACCCATAAGGCGAGGCGCTCGAGCGCCTCGAAATCTGCGACCGGATCGGCATCCTGGATGAGCAAGTCCCGTACGAGGACCTGCGCCTTCGCGACCGCCATGCCAGGCCGCAGGCCGGCCGCTCGCGCGGCGGCATCCGCCGACACCACCACGCGCCGGCTTCCTTCCCGGCCGATCAGGATGAGCGGGGCCTCAAGCGGAGGCGCCGCGTCGCCGCCCTTCCGCCGCAGCCGGTCGGTCGACCAGCTCGGCAGGAAGAGCGAGGCAACCCGTGTCATCGCAAGCCTCCAACTCGAAATCTGCACTCTCGCCCGCGCGGGCGCGGATCAATTCGACGAGCCATCGATGACGGCCCACACCGGGAACCGGAAGCGGCGACGAGGGCAACACCGAAATTCTCCAGCGCGTCATGGCTGCGGTCGGTTGCCCGAAATCGGCTGCCTCGGTCTGGCGCCGCCAGCGCCGGAGCGCGATACCGATCGTACCGGCTCCTTCAGCGGCGAGTTGGAGTCGCCGTGACGCAGTCATCGAGAGACGCGCGACCTCGCCAACGACGGCGCCCAGTCCGCCATGACGAAGACCCTCCTCCATGCAGGCGAGAAGCGACTTGTCGTCACCCGCCTCGACGTAGATCACCCTGTCGGGCGGCAAACCTGCCTGGGCAAGTGCGGGCGCGAAAAGGTCTGGGCGCGTGATACACCACAGGACCTTGCCTTTCGTCCGCGCTGCGACGCCGCCGGCGAAGAGGGCTGCGGCCGCGCCGTCAACGGCGCCGAATCCGCCGCCCGCCACCTCGTGCAGAGCGCCGAGTGCCAGCCCTCCGCCGGGAAGTCGTGAGTCCACCTCGGCGATTCCGAATGGAAGCACCGATTTCGCGCGCGGGGTTCGACCCTCGATCTTCTCGATTTGCGCGCGCAACGACTCTATGGCGGGCTGCGGCCGCACGTTGATCCTTGACCTCCTGCGATGGCTCTTGCATCATGTTCTCTATTTGTTCTGTGTTGTTGGGGCGAGAGTCAAGAGCGGTTGAGCGAATCGCGTCTGAGGTGAGGCGATCGGGACGCGAGAAGGGCTTTGCCTTTGCGGGCGGGGCTGAGAAAATCGCCGGTGTTCGTTCATCCAGAAGCATGATGTCGCCGCGGCTGCCCTACGATCTGCCTCGCAGCCTCCAACTGCCACCCCAGAAAAAGGGGTGATGATGCCGGCTCAGCCTTGCGGCAGCTCATCCGGCCATCTTTGGGCGCCGTGCAGGACGCGCAGAATTCGGATCGTCTCAGCGGTCACGGCGTAGGCTGCCACATAGGGCGTGCCGGTGATGACGAGCTCGCGCGTGCCGGCGACGCGGCCGGGACGGCCGCTCTCCGGAAAGTCGACCAAGCGGCGCGCTGCGGTGGCGATCCGCTCGTCGACGGCGATCGCCGCGCGCGGATTGTCCGCTTCGATATGGGTGAAGATGCCGTCGCGATCGGCGAGCGCGAAGGCCGACCAGACGAGTTTCACGATCCGCCGGCGGCCTTGCGCCGGGCGTCCGCGCGGCGCGCGGCGAAATGGGTCTCGGCCTGCTCGTCAGGCACGTCGGGGCGCGTATCCTGCAGCGCATCCTGCACCTTCATCCGGAACCAGGCGTCATGCGCCTCGCTGTTGGTGACGAGTTCCAGCGGAAGCGCGCCTTCATTGGCGGTTCGGGTGAGCAGGATGCGCACGGCGTCCGACACCGTGAGCCCTATGCCCTCGAGCACGGCGGACGCGCGGTCTCGTACGTCAGCGTCGATTCGGGTCTGGACAAGCGCATTTGTGGCCATGATCGCCTCCTTTCCAAGGAAATGTAATGCAATTGAATGACGAATGCCAGCCCCAGTCAAAGGCTGGATCGGAGAGCATCAGGCCGCCTCCGGCACAGTCACCGCCTGCGGCTGCAGACCATGCAGATAGGCGCAGGCCCGCTGCGCGTGCGCGGCGGCCGAGAAGATGAAGCGCCTGTCGTTGGCGAGGACCGCGAGCCAGGATGCGAGGTAGCTCGCATGATCGGCGCGCGGCTCAAGCTCGGGGACGATACCGAGATCGGCGCTGACGAAGCAAGCGCCCAGATCCGCGATCAGCTCTTCGCGAGCGCGTTCACTGCGGTCGCTATGATAGCGCGAGAGATCCCGGTTGAGCCGGTGCTCCGCGCCTGCCCAGTGCACCGTCTCATGAGCCAGCGTGGCGTAGTAGCTTTCCGGGTCGCGGAACGAGTCGAAGGGCGGCATCTGAATGAGATCGAGCGATGGCGCGAAGAACGCTTTGTCGCCGCCGTGCCGGATGACGGCGCCGGTGTTGGCAAAGAATGCGTCGGCATGGGCGATGCGCTGCGCCGGCGCTGCGGGCGCCGCCGGCCGGGCGTAGAAGCGCTCCGGCAGGCCCTCGATCTGGTCGACGCAAAACACGGCGTAGGCGCGCAGAAACGGAATCGCGCGCTCCACCTCGTCGCCATGCTCGTCGGTCTCCGTTCTCGTGAACCGATTGGCGTAGACGACGGTCGTGCCGGTCTCACCCTTCCGGACATTGCCGCCGAGCTCGAGGGCCTGCTTGAACGTCATCCAGATCGGCGAGGCGAAGCCGCGCGCCACGGCCTCCGACCAGAGCAGTACGACATTGATGCCCTGATAGGGCAGGCCGTTGTGGCGCAGGGGCCGCGTGATGCGTCCGGCGCCGTTCGCGGCGCTCCACGGCTGAATCCACGGGCGAACACCGCGTTCCAGGTCGGCGACGATGCGATCTGTGATCCGCGCATAGACGTCGACGCGGGACTTTGTTTCCTTACCAGTCATGATTCGAACCTCCGTTGGAGGCCGCGCCCATCGCGGCCCGTCACGGCGGTCCGCCGCGGAGGCCCGCACGGCCGCGCATCCGGTTGAGGTTCATGAGCGAGATGACTGGCGACGCGCCGGACCGGAACGTCAGTGGAGGACGGCCACGCCGTTGCGCTGCCGCGCAGGCCGGAGCATGGACCGAAAGCCGAGACGGGCGGCGATGGCCGCCCGCATTTCTCCTTTCCGCCCTTCTTTTCGCGTCCGCGCTGCGCGACATGAAAAAAGCCGGTCCCGAAGGACCGGCCGGAATTGGTCGGAGAGGAAGAAAGGCGGGGCCGAAGCCCCGCCGGCGGCATCACTCGAATGCCGCCATCTGGACCTCGGCCGCCTTGCGGCTGACGGTCTCGCCGGGATGCTCGGGCTGACGCTCGAACGGCTTCCAGCTCTCGCCGACGACGTGCTCGTAAGCGGCGATCGCGCCTTCGGCCGCCATGCGCAGGGCGTGCGCCTGCACCCCGACTTCGGCGGCGAACTCGCGCTTGCGCTGGGCCGCGGAGTCGAAGCCGACGGGTCCGTCGAGGTCCTCGTCGCGGGCGTCGTTGGCCAATCGCGCCGTCGCCTCGCGGGCGTCGGTCACGGCCCGGCTGTAGAACTGCCCGGCGCCGTGGGCGGAGCCGACATAGGAGCCGACGATTCGCTGCAGGTGGATCTGCATGGCGCGTTCGCTGAGGCCCTCGCCGAGCACGTCCGCAGTCTCGGTGATGAGCCGCTGATGCAGATCGCGGATGCCGTCACTGTCGAGGATGGTGAGACCGAAGCTCTCGGCGATGCGGGTGGCCTGCGCTGCGTCGGGGCAGACGAGCCGGATCATTTCGACCGTGGTGCCGCGGCGAAGCTGGACAACGCGGGCGCTGGGGCGGGATGCGCGAGCGGTCTTGGTCATGGGAGTGTCCTTTCCTGGTTGCGCCGTCGGGGTCGATCCGGCCCCTGCCGGACCCCCTTCGGGTGCGGTCGCCCGGCGCCGCCGGCACGAGGGCCGCTTCAAGACCCGGAAGCCGCCAGGCGAGCGAGGTCCGGTTGCGGACAAGCGGGGCTCCAGCCCTGCGCAGGCCGCGGCCGGGCCTTGTCGAGATTGGCGGGCTCCGGCCGCTTGCGGCTTGGTCTTGAAGCGGACCGCCGGGGGCGTAGACCGCAGCAAACCCGAGGGGCGGGCCGACAGGGTGCGGGCCGGGTTGGCGATGCCGGAAAGGATGGACCTGGCCACGCCGATCACCACGCTCACGACACGCCGTGCCGCTTGCATGCGCATGGCGATGACGCGCGATGCGGCTAGATCAGCCCGCCGCGCTGCTCTCCCGGCCGACAAGCGCGCCTGCCATCCTCGACAGCGGCGGCGTCTGCCGGCTGAGCCGGCCTTGACCCGCATGGCCCGGCGCCGCAGCGTTCACGCAATGCCTCGATCGCCGCATCCTGCCGGGCGAGCTTGCGCGACAGGGCGTCGATCTCGGGCTGGCGCTCGGCCGTGATGGCGGCGAGGTTCGAGCGGTAGCGCTCGAGGAACGCGCTCGGATCGGCGGGCTTGCCGTGGCGATATGCGGCACGCTTGCGACCGAGCTGTGGAATCAGCGCCGTCATGCGACGGATGATCTGCCGGTCGATCATGTCGAGCTGGCGCTGCGTCTGGCGGCGCGCCTCTTCCATGCGCGAGAGCTGCGCGATGCGTTGCGGGGAAGCTGTCATCGCGCCCTCCCCTGCCAGCCGATGAAGCTCGACGGGCCGGAATGGACCGGATGACGCGCCTCATCGACGACGAAGCCGAAGCGTCCGACCTGGTACTCGCCGGACGGCACGAGGAAGCGCCGTTCCTCGGTGCCCGCACCACGGCGGCCGCCGGGCGTGGCGACGACTTCGACAAAGCCCGGCTGCTGATCCGATGTAATCGCCGATACGACGATCCAGTCGTCGGCGTGCCGCTGCTCGAAGGCGCGGCGATCCTTTTCAAGAGACTCGCCGGGCTGAAGGATCGTGCCGAAGATCGCTTCCCAGGCGTCCGGCCAGCTATCCTTGATCGTGCGCTCGGCGCAGCGCCGCTCATAGCTGGTGAAGAGATGCGGGAAGGTGAGCGCGACGATCGCCCAGCCTGCATCTTCCTCGTACCAGCCGCCGCGCGACCGCAGCATGGAATGGACCTTGCGATTGCGCTCGGCTGAGAGGTGGAAGCCGCCATGACCGGCGGTCGAATGGCAGACGACACCCTCGGCATAGAGGGCCGCGCCCTGCGAGCGGCCCCACGGCGTATTCGCCGTGGAGCCGATCTCGCGGCGGCCGAGCGCGCGCTTCTCGCGCTGATGCTCCGCGTTTTCCGCGACCTTGCAGCGGAACGCCACCTCGTCGGCGAGCTCGCCGGCATGACCGTAAAAGTCGGATCGCTTCCATTCGGCCATCGGCCGGCCGATGCGCCAGCCGGTGGCGAGATAGTGCCGGCCATCGCGCGCCGGCAGCATGGCGAAGGCGGTGTCGGCGACACAGGCGACGAGAATGCCCTCTGCTGTGCGGCCGAACGCGATCGGCGGAAATGCGGTCGCAGAATCCGCGATCATCGTGGTGGAGGGTGCGGTCGTGCTCATGCGGCCGTCCTCCCCTCCACGACGGCGGCGGCAACCTCGTCGGCCGAGATCTCGCGCAGCACAGCGTTCGGGTAGCCATGCCGCGTCAGCCACTCCTGCGCGTCGCCGCGATGGCTGGCGAGATAGACCAGCTCGCCGTCGTCGCCCGGCCGGTCGAGCACCTGGACCGAACCGACCTTCGGTCGTTCGGTGACGACGAACTTCAGACTGCTGTCGACCGAAAACGTCCGGTGGACACGGAGCACCACGACGCCGGCGCTGCCATAGTCGCCTGCATGCAAGGTGATGCTTGCGCCGATGACCGTATTGCCGGCCCGGCGCTCGGCCTGCTTGCGGATGAGGCGACCAGCGCTGTTGTTGTTCTCCCAGGCGGAGAACTTCCTGCGATGGCGTTCCGGCGGGCGCGGCGCGCCGTCGGAGAAGCGAATGATCGAGCCAAGCGGCGCGAGGTCATAAATCAACTGTGCGGACATGATGTCCTCCTTTGCGGATGGTGGAAATGAAGCCGCCGCCGGCATGGGCCGGCGGCGGCGGTCGTTCGGGAGAGAAGAAGGTCGGCGCTATTCCGCGGCTTCGCGGAAGGCCTCGTCGTCAGCGGCTTCGCCGCCATCCTCGCTGTCTTCGATCGGCTCGTCGGACTCGTCGTCTTCGGCGACGGCGTTCGACGCGATCCAGCTCAGGAGCGCGGTCCTGTCCGGGGCGAACAACGCGGCCGGATGGACGAAGCGGCCCTCCTTGAAGTGCTCGACCAGGGCGGCCCGCGTGTCCTTCACCTTCTGGCGCGGCAGGACCGGCGTATCCTTGCACGAGCCCTCCAGCGCGACGCGCGACAGACACGACAGGAAGTCGTCACTGCCCATATTCGGCAGGAAGTTGTCGGCGCCGACGACATCGCCGGCGACGCGCGCGACGATGCCGCTGTCGGTACGGTTCTCCCGGCACGACAGCACCTCGGCGAGGATCGACCGTGCCGCGACGCGGAGCGCGTCGTTGTCGAGCACGAGCTGACCTTCCTGATCGAACAGGTTCACCGCATGGCGAGCGATCCGGCGATTGCCGTAATAGGTCCCGGCGCTGGCGGACGCGACGGAGACGTTCTGACCGGCGAAGGCGAGGATCAGCAGCGCCATCAGCGCATCGTCCTCGATCGGCGCACGGGCGAGCGCCTCATGCAGCGCGTCGGTGCGGAAGTCGCCGATCATCTCGACGCCCTTGCGCGTCACGTCCGGACGCGGCTTCGAGATCGCGCCGGTCTCATCCGCCGCATCAGTGCCGGCGGACGCGCCCTTGCCCTTCGGCTTCTTCGCCGTGGGCATGCGGTAATGCACCGTCTGCACGCGGCCGTCGCGGTCGAGATACATGGCCGTGCAATCGCTCTTCGACGGCTTGCCATAGACGCGCTCGGCCTTCGGCGGCAGCTTCACCTCGCCATAGTTCGTCGCCTCGGCGATGATGCCCTTCTTCGGCAGGTTCGCCGCCATCCACTCCTGCTGCGCGCCGAGGAAGGCCTCGACGTCCGTCGTGTAGCGGCTATCCTCATCGGCCGGCGCGAACAGGTCCTCGACCCACTGGATGCCGTAGGCCTGGGCGAGGTCGTCGCCGAAGCTCGCATGACGTGCGTACATGCGGGCCTTGGTCAGCGCCTGCGCGACGCTCCACCACGACACCTGCGGATCGGCCTTGAACGGCTTGTGTTTCTTCCAGACTTCCTTCTGCTCGTCGGGCGAGGCCGCCGCGATCGTGCGGAGCTGACGCTCGTCGGGCATGTCGCCCTTGGCCATATGATCGAGCATCGCCGGCAGCACATTCGCGAGCAGGCGGAGCTTCCTGACCTGCCGCACCGGCAGCGTGAGGGCGACGCCGATCGCCTCTTCCGTCCAGCCGAGCGCAACAAGGCGTTCGATCGCGCGCCACTGATCGACCGGGTTCAGCGGCTCGCGCGCGATGTTCTCGACAAAGGAGCGCATGGCGCCGTTGTCGTTCGCGGCGTCATCGACGAGCACGTCGATTTCCTCGAGGCCCGCGGCGATGGCGAGGCGCACGCGGCGCCGGCCGGCGTTGATGAGGAAGCCGTTGCCGCCATCGGCCTGCTGCGACACGACGGGCGGCTGCACGATGCCGACGGCCTTGATCGAGGCCAGCAACAGCGCGTCGGCCTGCGGCGTCGACTTGGTCTGGCGCGAATGGTCGGGATTCTCGACGAGCGCGCGCGGATCGACTTTCAAGAGATACATGGGATGCTCCTTTTCGGGGTTGGCGGACCGCGCCTCGCGGCCCTTCCTCGTCTTCTTTCCGAAGACACCCCCCGGCCCGCGGAGCGGTCGGGCCGGCACAACTGCGGCCGAGCAGCCCTGCCCGGCCGGACGAGCGGGGCTAACAGCCCTGCGAAGGACGACGGGCCGGGCTCGCGCAGGCGGCGGTTGAGCTCAAGCGTTGCCGGCCTGGCCGATCTGCGAGCGGGCCTTTCTCATCACCTTTTCATCTTCATGCCGCGGCGGCCTGTTCGCGGCCTCCCTCAACATCGCTCGCCAGGGCTTCCTCCACCTCCGCCAATTGCCGGCGCTTTTCTGCCAGCTCAACGGCGAAGGCGAAATTGCCGTTGTCGCGCGACTGGTAAGAGGCGAGCCTGCGGCGGGCGTCGGCGAGGCGCTGGCGGTAGCGCTCGCGTTCACCTTCAAAATCGTCGAGCGCATGCTCGAGACGCGAGATCGCGCCGAGCGGCGTCACCGTGACCGGAAGCTCGATCTCGTATTCCGATCCGGTGCGGAGCAGCATGGTGCCGTAGCGATAGCCGTCGCGGCCGAAGCGCTCGCCGGAATATTCGAGATCGAAGCCGCCGATCGATGCGATGATGCTCTCGCCCTCCTGCTGAAGCTGGACGAGGGTCAGGATTTCCTTCATCAGCGCGCGGCCGGCCTCCTTGCGCTCGACATGGCGCTTGCCGGCGATTATCGCCGCGAAGGCCTCGCCGCTCGTCGGTGTGAGGCGCTCAATATCCTCGCCGATCTCGGCGATGCGCCGCATGCAGAACTCGATGTCACGCTCGGCGTCGCGGAGCTGGCGGCGCACCGCATGCTGGTCGTCGATGTGGGCGGCGCGGAGCCGTTCGAGCCGCGCGATGTCGGCTTCGAGTCCGGCCTTGAGCATCAGACGCTGGTCGCCCGATGCGATCGCCTTCGCCATCGCGAACTGGTTGGCCTGGCCTTCGCCGAGGTCCTCCAGACGGCGGATCGAGGTGTCGCCCGACAGCGCGGCCGCGATGAAGCGGGCCTTGCGCTCATTGTTCTGCCACATCGTGGCATCGAGTGAGCCTTCGGTCGCATAGGCGAAGATGTCGATGACGTCGTGCTGATTGCCCTGGCGCTCGATCCGCCCCTCGCGCTGGGCGATCTGCGAGGGGAGCCAGGGCACGTCGAGGTGATGCAGTGCCTTCAGGCGGAGCTGCGCGTTGACGCCGGTGCCCATCGTGTCGGAGGAGCCGATCAGGAAGCGGACCTTGCCGGCGCGCACGTCGCCGAACAGGCGCTGCTTCGCCTCCGACTTCTTGTAGTCCTGCATGAAGGCGATTTCGCCTGGCGGCACGCCCATGCGGACGAGCTCGTCCCTGATCCAGCGATAGGCCGAGAATCCGCGACTCTTCTCCACGGAGATCGTCCCGAGATCGGCGAAGATCATCTGCGCGGCGCCGGGCAGCTCATAGGGCTTGCCGTCGGCACGCACGTAGGCGTCAGCGGCCGTTTCGTGCCAGATGCGCAGCGCGTTGCCGATCATCAGGTTCAGCTTGTTGTCCGCCTCGTCGTCGTTGTCCGGGTCGACCAGGCGAAGGTCGATCGCGGCATGGCGGCCGTCGGTGATGACGGAGAGCCAGATGTCGTCGCCCGGCTCCGGCGGACGGTCGCGCATCTCGATCGCCTTGATGCGCGCATCGAGCTGGAGCTGGTAGCGCTTGAACGCCGGCGTCGGCTTCGCCGTCACGATCTGGCGCTTGCCGGTCGAGATCGCCGGAATCTTCACGTAACGGCGCAGGTCCTCCGGCATCACCACGTCGGCGAAGGACCGGAACATGGCGATCAGCTCGGGGACGTTGACGAAAGTCGCGAAGCGCGTGACCGGCTTATATCTACCGGAGGGCTGAAGCTCGAGCTCGGTCGAGACGTCGCCGAAGGTCGAGGCCCAGGCGTCGAACTCGTGCAAGCCGCGCTCGCGGAGGGCGGCGTAGCCGAGATAGCGCTGCACCGAATACATTTCGCCGAGCGTGTTCGTGATCGGCGTGCCCGACGCAAGCACAAGCGCGCGGCCGGGATTTTTCGTCTCGATGAAGCGGGACTTCACATAGAGGTCCCAGGCGCGCTGCGAGCCGTTGGGATCGACGCCCTTCAGCGTCGACATATTCGTGGCGAAGGACAGCTTGCGGAATTCCTGCGCCTCGTCGACGATGATCTGGTCGACGCCGATCTCCGAGATGGTGAGGAGATCGTCCTTGCGCGTGGCGAGCGACTCCAGGCGCTCCTTCAACCCCTCCTTCAGCCGCTCGAGACGCTTGCGCGAGACGCGGTCATCGCTCTCGACCTTGGTCAGCAGTGTCTCGTAGAGCTCCAGCTCGTCCTGGATCATCTGCTGCTCGAAAGCCGACGGCACGCCGATGAAGCGAAAGGCCGAGTGCGTGATGATGATGGCGTCCCAGGTCGCGGTCGCCGCCCGCGACAAGAATCTGGCGCGCTTATCCTTGCTGAAGTTGGTCTCGTCGGCGACGAGGATGCGGGCGTTCGGATAGAGCGCCAGAAATTCGCGCGCGGCCTGCGCCAGGCAATGGCCGGGCACGACGAGCATCGCCTTAGCGATCAGGCCGAGCCGGCGCTGCTCCATGATGGCGGCCGCCATCGTCATGGTCTTGCCGGCGCCGACGGCGTGGACGAGGTAGGTCGCGCCCGCGGCGATGATGCGCCAGATGCCGCGCTTCTGATGATCGTAGAGGACGAAGGCGCCGGATGCGCCCGGCAGCTTCAGATGCGAGCCGTCGAAGGCGCGCGGCACAATGTTGTTGAAGCGATCATTATAGACCCGCGCCAGCCGATCCGTGCGATCCGGATCGCTCCAGATCCAGGTCTGGAACGCGGTCTTGATCTTCTGAAGCTTCTCCTTCGCCGCCTCGGTGTCGACGACGTTGAGGACGCGGCGCTCGCTGTCGCCGTCTCTGATCGTGTCGAAGATCTGCGGCACGGACGAATTGAGCGCGTCGGAGAGAAGCTGGCCGGCGTGCCGCCGGTCGGTGCCCCATTCCGACGTGCCGGCGGCGATCCAGCCGAGCTGGCGGGCCTCGACCGTCCACGACGCCAGTTCCGGCGTGTGGTGGATCTTGATGTCCGCGCCCATCGTCTCCTTGACGAAGGCCATGATGTCGTCGGCCGGAATCCACGGCGCGCCGAGCCGCGCCGTGATGTCCGAGGGCCGAAGATCGGCAGGCTGCACATCGCGCAGCGCCGCGACATTGCGCTCATAGGCCGGATCGAGAGCCGCCGCGGCCTCGGCCGCGACGAGCTTCGAGCGGACCGCGCCGGAGAGATAGGCGTCGGCGCTCTGCCAGGAGCCGTCCGACGGATCGCGGAAGATGGCGCTGCCGAGCTCGGCAATCACGTCCTCGACATCGCGATGCAGCAGCTCCGCGATATGGTCGGGATCGACATGGCCGCGCTCGTTGAGCACGACGGCCAGCGCATCGACCGCGCTGGTGATGACGGGCGGCGCCGGCGGCGCGATCACGCGCTCGGTGAAGATCGGGCCCGGCCGCGCCGTATCGGATTCGAGGTCGTAGTCCTCGATCGACGCCACGAGCCAACAATCGGGATCGTCGAGAAAGGGCTGCAGATTGGGACGGCGATGCGTCTCGCGGACCTCGCCCGTTTCCGGGTCCTCCGTCGTGGAGACGACGGTCGCGTTGATCGGGCCGAAGCTGCGCACGAAATTCGACCAGGCGATCCGCAGCCTGACCTGCGCGTCCCTCCACGGCCGGTCGAGCTCCTGGCACTTCAGAACCTCTCGCACGGCCTCGCGGATCGGGATCAGCTTGCTGATGATGCGGACGTGCTTTTCCGGAACGCCCTCGGCGCTGCGGCCCTTGCGCACCGCGACGGCGACGGGACCGCCGTCGAGGACCTGCATCAGGCCGTGCCGATTATCGAGGAGGTAGCTTCCCTCCCGCGCCGTAAGACCCGTAGCGCCTGTCGTCTGCGTGGACGACACCTCGTCTTCCGCCTCGAAGTCGATCGGCTCCGGCTCGCCGTCATAGAGAGCGGCGGGAAGGCGAGCGACCGCGGCGGGGAGCGCGGTCGCGAGGTCGTCGCCTTCATTCGGCATACAGGTGTAGGTCTCGCCGAAGGGGCCGGAGGTCAGCGCATGTGCGCCGAGCACCATGTCGGGATGGCTGGCGAACCAGCGATTGACGCGAATGGCGCCCTCGTCCGCAGTCGCGTCGCGCACCTCCTCGAGATCGAGCCAGGACAGGTCGCCTTCGGCTTCGCCATGCTTGCGCCGGCGAAAGAACAGGATGTCGACCACGACGTCGGTGCCTGCGTCGGCGCGGAAGCTGCCTTCGGGCAGCCGGACCGCACCGACGAGATCGGCGTGCTTCGCGATCTCGTCGCGCGCGCCGGCATCGGCCTTGTCCATCGTGCCATGCGACGTGACGAAGGCTGCGAGAGCGCCCGGCTTCAGCAGCCGGATCGCCTTGACGATGAAGTAATCGTGGAGTCGCAGGCCGAGCGAGCGTAGCGCGCGATCCGAGCGCACGGTTCGATCGGAGAAGGGCGGGTTGCCGATGACAAGATCGAACCGCGGCGGCAGCTCCGTGCGCGTGAAGTCGCCGGTGACGATGCGAGCGCGCGGCTGCAGGAGCCGGGCGATGCGCGCCGTGACGGGATCGAGCTCGACGCCGGTGACATGGCTAACGTCGCGCAGCGCCTCCGGCATGAGCGCGGGAAACAGGCCGTTGCCGATGCCGGGCTCGAGCACGCGGCCGCCGCGCCAGCCGAGCCGCTGCACGCCCGCCCAGATGGCGCGGACGATGAACTCGGGAGTGAAATGGGCGTATTGCGTGCAGCGCGCCAGCGAGGCGTAATCGGCATCGTCGACGGCGTCCTGCAACTCGGCGCCGATCTCGTCCCAGCCTTTCGTGAAGCCGGTCTCGCCCGGGCGGCGGAAGACGCCATTGGCGAGCTCAGAGGCGCCGAAGCCAGTGAAGCGTATCAGCCGTTCCTGCTCGTCGCGCGTAGCGGGCCGTTCATCGGCCTCGATCTCTGCAGCGAGCCGCACGGCCGCGATGCTGTCGCGGGCGCGCTGCTTCCAGCCCCTGGCCAGGCCGCGGTCGCCGGCGAGATGAAAATTGGCGCCCCGCTTGCGTGAACCGGGTCGAGCGGGCCGCGCCGATGCGGCCGCCGGCGCCGCGGGGGACGGCGGCGGCGGCGGATCATCGTCGGGATCGTCATCGCCGGTGATGTCGGCAGCGAAGGCGGTGACGCCGAGGCCGAGGCCCGACGAAAGCGCCGTGTTTCCGAAGAGGTCGAGGGTGAAAGGGTCGTCCTGCGCCATTGGGAAAGTCCTTCTGCTGGGCGCGCGCGACCGCGCCGCCGCCGCGGAGGGCGGCGGACGGCACGGCGTTGCGGGATTGACGGGAGAGCCGGCGCGATCGGCCGGCTGCGGAAATGCGAAGCCCGGCATGCGGCCGGGCTGTTCGCAGGTCGAAGAGGACGGCGCGGGGCTAGGCCGCGATCGTCTCGGGCAGATGCCGGAGCTGAACCGGCAGCTTCGCCGCGATCTCGGCGTCGCTGAGTTCGTCGAGGAGCTTCAGCACGGTGCCGTGCCCGCCGGCATAGACGAGCACCGTGCGGCGGCCGCGCATGGAGGCGGGCCAGCGTTCGCCGGCATAGCCGCGATAGTCGTCATGCGTGCTCGACCAGATGTGCTCGAGCCGCTCCTCGCGCGTCATGGCGCGGACCGGCCGCGACTCGCGCTCGATGATCGCGGCCTTCATCCGATCGGGCGACGCGCGATCGGAGAGGTCGCAATAGCCGTGAAACCAGCGCTGGCGACCGTCGATGACGAGTGCGAAGAAGATGCTGGTCACGCTGTCCGTCATGAACTCGCGCAGCGCGAACAGATCGCCGCGCATGAACAGCGGCGGCAGGATCTCGAGCATGTAATCATGCTCGGCCTCGGCGATCTCGAACCACTCTCCGGCGAAGAGCTGCGCGCAGTCGCCTGCGCTGTATGCGGGATCACCGCGATGGCGATTGAACATGCGGTACATCTCACGGCGCGTGGCGACGCCCTGGAAGACCTTGCGGATTGTCGGGACGGCGTGCATGGCGGCTCCTTTCAGCCTTGCGGGCCGAAGCGCGAGCGATCGCCTGATCCCTCATCATTTCAGCCCTTCATCACGCCTTTCCGCGGGCCGCCTCTCCGGTCCGGCGGGTCAAGGGCCGCGGCACGCGGGCGAAGCCTCCCTTGACGCGCCGGCCGGGCATGCGGCATCGCGCCTTCATTCCTCTTCTTTCCTCCCTTCTTTTTGCTCCTCCGCGAGACGCCGCTCGGCATTGCCGATCGCGCCGAGCGCGGCCTTGAAGAGCGCCGAGCCTCGTTCCTCCGCGAGATCCGTGGCGGCCACGGCGGCGAGGCTCGCGGCGTGGATGTCGTCGTCGCTCACCGCATCCGGCGACAGGCGCGTCAGCGCACCGTCAAAGGCGATGATCTCGCCGATCATCGTGCGCACTTCGGCTTCGTCGAAACGCAGGAGCACATGGCTGGGCGGCGCGGCCGCCGCGGCAGCTTCGTCGCGGAATTGCGCGATCATCTCGTCGGTCGCGCAGGATCGGATCGCGTCGGCGGTGATGAGGGTGGCCATGCCGCCGAATCCGTCCGGACGCATCCGCGAGCAGGTGAACGCCGACGTCACGACAATTTCCCCGAGCGTTGGCGATCGCCGCACGATGTCCTGGAAGATCGTCGCCCATGACGTCATGGATAGGTCGAGCTCGATGTGGGTGTCGGCATCGGCGGTCTCCGCCAGGCGCTCTGCGGCGATGGAGTCGAGAACGCAGTCGACGCCGGCCGAATCCCGGTGCGCGGCGCGCAGCTCGGCTGCGTCGACCTCGATGCACTCGGCGGGGCTTTCCTCGGCGAAGAAATAGAGCCCGTCGCCATCAGGCTCGGCCTCGAAGATATGCGAGAGCACGAGCCGCTCGAGCGGCGTCATGTCGGGGTTGGAAATCGTCGTCTGCACGACGGTCGGCACGAAGTAGCTGGCCATGTCGGCCTCCTGAAAATGACAAAGCCCGGCAGGGCCGGGCGTGATTGCGGGGATGGTGGATGCCGGCGCCGGATCAGTCCGGATCGCGGGCGCCGGCGAGGATGGCTTCGGCCTTGGCGATCGCGGACACGGCGCGGTCCTGCCAATAGGCGCGATCCGACGCCTCGGCGCCGCTCAGCACCTTCACCAGGCCGAGCAGCACCTCGAAGTGATCGGCCTTGCGCTGCACGGTCTCGCGATAGTGCGATGGGACCAGCACGGACGGGCCCCTATAGGCGCTGTCGCGGCCTTCCCAGACGCCGGTGACATAGGTCTCGCCGGCGGTCTCGTAGTCGTGCTTCTCGTTGTCCCAGTCGTCGTCCTCGACGGCGAGCCGGCAGGCCTCGGCGAGGCTCTCCGCCTCGTAATTGCGCTGCCGATAGACCGGCAGGCGATAGGTGGTTTCGATCGTGAAGATGGGCATCGGAGTCGTCCTTCCCTTCGGGTGTTGAAGACACCCTCGGGGCGGCCGCCTCTCCGGTCCGGCGGGTCAAGGGCCGCTGGCCAAGCGGGCGAAGCCCCCCTTGACGCGCCGGCCGGGCATGCGGCAGCGACGCCATTGCCTCTTTCCGCCGATACCCTCTTGCCCGCTTCGTCGACCCTTCGAGCGGTAGGGTTGAGAGCGGGTCGGTCAGCCGGCGGCCGCAAGCGGCTCAGCGAGCCGGGCGAGCAGCAGGTTCAGGTCCTCGTTCCAATCGCCGGCGCGCGGTCGCGCGCGTGCATAGGTCGCGCTCGTCTGGACCGCGATCGCCTGGACGCGCTCGGCATAGACATCACCCTGGCGATTGTTGTCGGTCGCCGCGACGAGATGCGTGTTCGGCCGTGCCGCTAAGCGGCGGATCGCATCCTCGCTCGCAGGAGACCAGCCGCCGCCGGTGCTGACGTAGAGCGTATCGGGCCGCATGACCTGGATCGCGGCGAGACTCATGGCATCGATCGCCGCTTCAGTGATGCAGACGCGCGCGGCGGCCGACGGGCCGAGCCGGAACAGCTCTTTGGCCCCGCCGGTCGCATATCCGCGCCATTGGGGGCCGCGCTCCTCCCAGCCGACCACGATGCCGTTCTCGCTGCGATGAGCCGCCCACATGCTGCCATGCGGCCCCTCGCGGACCATGCCTTGGCCGACCGCCACGGCGACGATCGTATCGGGAAGCCCGCGTGTCTCGGTGAGATAGCGCCAGGTCGCCGAGCCCGACCGCGGGAGACTCCGACGCGCCCAGCGGTCGGCGATGGAGCTAAGCGGGGAGGACCGGACCTCGCGCTGCCACGCGAGCGGGGTGGGCACGAACCCGACCAGGGACGCGACCCATGCGCAGGCTTCGGGAAAGCCCTGCGCACCGAGATGCTCGGCGAGATCAAACACGTCGCCTTTCGCGGTCGACAACGGGTCAAACCAGCCGCGATCGTTGTGAATGACGATAATGATATTGGCATCGCGGCGGAATTTCATGGCGCGCCGCGTGCTCTCCTTTAGATCGATTTTCCAGCCGTCCTGTTGAAGCAGCGCGGCGCAACCGACCTTGCTTCGCAGTTCTTCGATTTCCTTTTTCTCCATCGCCTTCACCGGGCGCGCATCGCACATACCCCGGTCCTTTCTTCGGTTGACCTGCCTCGCCTTATCCCGAGGGCACGGCGCCCGTCTGCCGCGAAGCGTGCCGGATGCAAGGGCGCGCTGGCAAGCCGTCGCGGCCCGAGATCTCGACCGCGGCGAAGCCTCCCTTGCATCCAGCAACGCGCCAGCGGCATCGATCACCAATTCGAAAAAACAGGCACCACGTACTTTGCCGGCAACCTGCGCTCTGGTCGGAATTGGCATGCGGAATGAGAAGCCGAGATCAGCGAAGCCCGGCGGCCTTTTGGGTGGACGCGAGCGAACGGGCGTCTGGTGTGGTGGCGAAGTCGGCGAACGCGGTAGGTCCGTCTTGCGGCCTATATGCGCTCTCGCTCGCCAGCGGCGGCGACGGAGATCACACACAATCGACGAATTCAAGTTTCAGACTCATCGGACGACGCGAACGCTCCTTGCCTGGCAATCGATGGTTTACCGAAATTGATCTAGAAGCCGAGCGAACGAACGGTTATGAGTCGAGTGGGGCAGTACGCGCTGCCCTGGGGCGTCGAAACCCCTGCTAGCGGTTGGTGCCGGCCGACACGGCACCGCACTCCTTGACCTTATGGTCGGGGAGCCTGTGGCGTATGCAACAGGTTCACCCGAACTAAAGGCCACAGGGCCGTCTAGCACGGTTTCGAACTCCCCGATCACCAAGAGTCAGAGAGGGTTCGTTTGCGGGGGCGTACCGCAGGCACCTCCCCACGGAGGATCGAGTGATCAGGGCCAAGGCGCGAGGGCGCACTTCTCTTGAATCGCGCACGATTGAGGCTCATCGCGCCTATGTGCAGGCGTTGGTGGAGTGGGAACGGGTTTTTCACCTCGGCACCTGCTCGGTCTGCCGCCCCGAGGGTCTCACCGACGAAGAGCACGGCATCCAGTGCGAATTGGCCGAGGCGCAAAACGAGCGGCGGCGGATGACTTTTCGGGAACGCTGCGACGAACTGGGCTACATGCCGTCAGGGGCAAAAACCTCGCTTCCTCTTCACGCGTCTTGTGGAGCGGTTCCGCGAAGACGAAAGAATTGATTGGCGCAAAGAACGGGGCCGTGGTGCAAAATCTGGCTTTGTGATGCCCCGGCGTAGCGTTATTGGCTAGCGCCGTGTTTATTCGGCGGGTTTCATGGTCGAAATCTTAGCACGACCAGAAGCGGATCAAGAACAAAGGCAGATGACCTGGCGACCTTTATAGCGATGATAGTGTCGCCGCGATCGCACCTGAGCTAAGTCCGCCGAAGAGTCGCCGTACTAATAGGCGTTTCGTTTTTTCATTTATTGAAATATCTCCAAGAACAGACAATGCGCGCGCTAGTCTGATTGCAATGGACCTTTGTGCCCATACCGCGCTGGCGATGGACATGACCAACTCGGCTCTGTCATCTGGTCGAGGTGCATTTCATGCTGATGGTCATTCCAGGCTCGGACGTCGGTCGATACGAGACATTGATGGACCGCGCCTTTCGGTTTCGGCATTCAATTTTTGTCGAAGAAAAGGGCTGGGAGGAACTGCGCCAGCCGGGCGGTCGCGAGCGCGATCGATTCGACGATCGGCATGCAATCCATCACATCTGTCTGCGCGACGAGGAGATCGTCGGCTATCAGCGGCTGTTACCAACCACTCGCCCGCATTTATTGAGCGATGTGTTGACGGATCTGTGCCGGCACACGCCGCCACGCGGCGAACATGTGTTCGAGTGGACACGCTTCAGCGTTGCGCGTAGCTATCGCGAACACCGACCGCGCGGTGACAGTCCCTTTCTCGAACTCGCCCAAGGCGTCGTCGAATGGGGCATTGAGCATCAGGTTGACACAGTCACGGTCGCGATCGACTGGCGGTTGATGTTAATCGCGATGCAATTGCGGTTCTTCGTCCGATCACTCGGTTTTCCCCAGCGTATTGGCCGCGACGAAGTTATTGCCCTGCGCATGTCCTTCAACCGCGAGACCCTTGAAACAATCCGGGCCGCACGAGGCTCCAACGAGTCGGTGCTGCCGATGTCTAACTGGCCGTCAGTTGCGTGATGGTCCGTATCAGCATGGAGTTATTCTATGATAAGAACTGCGGATACCAAGATCATCGCTCACGAACTTCACGCCCGATATGAACATTCGCGGGCGGTGACGCTGATCGGTCGCACCTTGCAAAAAGCTTTGTTCGCCGGGCGCTCCGACGAGGTTGTGTTTTGGGCCATGGTTCATGCTCATTATCGTGGCGGAGATCTCTGTTCCTCGACCGAGGAGGAACTCAATTATTTTGCTCCCTGGATCATCCGCGACCCTTCCGAGAAAAACTGATCTGGGCGGTACCTAGACGTCTGTCGGATTGACGATGATCGACGCTGTCGATGGCGGTGGCGGATTGGCGGCTATACCGGTCGAGGTCGGAAAATCGCCCGGCCCGGTCGGCGTCTGCTGGCAAACCGCCGACTGGTCTCCGGTAAAGCAGGAGGCGTCATATCCGGCGCCGCGGATGAGGTAGCTGCACACGCTTACCCCGTTGCCATCCTTGACGTTGCGGGCATTGCAGTCGCCGCTCGCAGCGTAGTTCGCGAGCTTCCCGCGCTGGCCGCAGCCGAACTGGCAGGCCATGAGGATGGAAGATTGGTCGATCGTGGCGCAGTGGCCGCCGTAACATACCTGCTGTCCGATCAGCGAGGTCATGCCGTTACTCTGCGCCTTCGACCACTCATTCTGTTCGTACCGGGTCCAGGCGGCGACCTGGGCGGAGGGATCGTCGAGAAAGCTTTGCGCGCTGCCGCTGTAATAGCGTTCGAAGGTGCCGGGGCAAAATTGGAATGCTCCGAGGCAGCCGAACTGATTTGTGGTGCCGAAATTTCCTTCGCTGCTGGACACTTTCGCAGCGAAATCCGCACAGTTCGACGGGATGCCCGCCGCAGTAAGATTGGCGGCTGATTCTCCGGCGAACGCTGCCGCCCCCGACAGACACAGCAGGAGACCCGCATCGGCCAGGATGCCGCGAACAGCGCGCGCTGTCATGGCTTGCCCTCCGGAATCGCAAAGGTGAAATCGCCGTTGACGAGCGTCTTCCCGTCGTCGGTCAACGCGAAGGGACGCTGTGCGAACGCCGCCTGCGCCTTGTCGGCGGCCATCGCGGCGAAGCGCGGATCATCAGGAGGCACGATCTGATGCATCATATCGTCGACCAGGACGGTCGGCTGCTGATGGGGGGCGACGCGCACAAGGCGGGTAGGGCAGGTGCCGGATGTGCAGTCGTCGTTCCAAATCTGCGAGATCAAGAAGTCGCCGCGCGGCGTGCGCAATTCATATTCGTGAATGGTCACGGTGCCGGACGAGCCGGCCGCGAGCGCATCACCCGTCCAGACCTTGTCGGGGTCCTGGGTCACGTTGCGATACGAGGTCTTGTAGCTGAAAGCCGCGTCGGCCGCGGCTGCTGGCACCGCGCCGACAAGGGCGGTCGCAGCAAGCAGACAGATCATCCGAAAGTGCATTTCTATTGTTCTCCTCAATCAGCGTCGCGGCGGTTCAGCGGCACATCCAGCGAGCAGCCGTCGACAGCGTTATGGTTGACGATCATGCCCGTCTTCAACGTCCGGTTCGGAACGTCGTAGGATGCATAGGCCGCGGACACCGTCGGATCGGGCGATGCGCCTGGCTCAAGCTCAAGGAAGCAAGCGCGGCCGCCCTCGAGAGTGCGCACCTGGATCCCCTCGTAAATCGCAATCCGCATGGGGCAGAGCTTCACCGTCGCGCGCGCCTGCGGCACTGCGGTCTTGATCGTGCATCCAATCGCCGTGTTGAGGATACTGAGGACAACGGAACGACCGCGGCTCCAGATGACGAAATGGGCTTCGGTGACGGGCGCATTGCCGCCCGCGAAGCGATGATCCCCACGCTGCCGATAGCCTTGGTTGTTGCGTTCGATCGCGTCCTTCCAGATGTCGGTGTAGGTGGCGGTCGCGCGAGAGGGCAGCTGAAGATCCGCATATGCCATCGGTCGCCACGTCCCCGGATCGGGCGTCACCGTTTGCGCGCGGGCTTGGGTGTTCATCATCCCTGCGATCCCCATCGCCAGGACAAAAATGGCAGAGCTGCGAAAGGCCGGCGATGTGCCTTTAATACAACATCTAATATAATGACTCAACTGCCTTGCCGCGCGCATTGTGCCGCCTGCTATTCGTAGCGGTCGCGGCCGGGCAGCCACCGCCAGAAATCCTTCGGCGAACGCTCCCGATTGCGCCATGGCACCACGCTGCGCGGCGGGTAGACGGGCTGCATGTTCCAGACGTCGCCGTAGTAATAAAAATTTACCGCTTCGCGGCGAAGGCGACGGCCACTGCCGTCCAGAAAATCCGTCGCGCAATGGACGACGGGACCGCGGTAGCGGATCACACGGGCGGTTTGTTCGTCCAGCGCGCCCGGCTTGCACCCGAACAGCCACACCGATGCGGGGAAGTTGCCTTCCCGGGCAGAGCCGGCGAGAAGCCGACGATAGGCCGCGTTCGCCTCCGGCTGGGTCGGATAGGGAAAACGCTCGGTAAGGATGGGGGCAAACGTCGACCGATCGGGGGCATATTCCAGACGGCCGGGCTTGACGGCGGCGGGGGTGTACATCGGTTCGCGCGCGGGCGGCCCATAGTCCGTCACCGGCCATGGCTGCGGCGCGGCGCAGGCTGACAGCACGAGCATGATGGGAAGAGAGAGAACGACGGCGGTACGGCTCATGGCGTTGCCTCGAACCGGGCGAGCGGCGGCGCGGCCGGGCGTTTGGCACGCCACTCCCAGGGCATCTGGAATGTACTCGACCAGAGCCCCCGATAGGCTTTGCGCGCGTCCTGCTCGGCTTGGACGTAGGCACGGATCGCCGGGTCCCTGTCCGTTCCGGGGAGCGCTACGGCGATGCCGGCGCGCAACATATCGGCAGCGATGTCGGGATGGCCCGCCGTGGCGCACCGCACCAGGTGCTCTGACGCCTCGTCCCGCAATGTCCTGCAGGCGAGCCAGGCGTTGAGGGTCGCCGTGACGAGCCACGATGTCGCCATCGTGCCGCACGGCCAGGGCTGCCTGCCCAAGCGCGCGGTCTGCTCCGGCGCGCAGGTATCAATGCCGTAGAGCCGGTAGGCCGCGCCCGTCTCGATATCGCGGAACCGCACCCCATTGATGACCTCGACCCGCAGCGGCGGCGATTGAAGCGGCAGCTGCGGCGCGTAAATGCCCTCGTTCCGATCGGCCGGCTGCGCGCCAGCCTTGGTTGTCGTCGCGGCCGCCAGGAGCGAGATGGCGAGAAACACGGTGTCACGCCGCGGCATCGTCGCGCGCACCGAGATCGAGCTTGTGGAAGACGTTGGCGATGATGTCGGTCGTGTAGATCGTCTCGCCGTCCTTCTTGTAGGAGCCGTCGGCGATGCGGCATTCGGCATAGACCGGATCGCCTTTCGCGACATTGGCGATGACCCAGGCCGCGGCTTTTTCATTGAGGACGCTGACCGTTACCCAGTCGGTCTCCTCGTGCCGCTCGCCCTTGGCGTCAGTCCACCCGCGGTCGGTCGCGATGTGGATCTTGGCGGATTTGTTAAACGCCTTCGGCGCCTGCCCGACAAAGCCACGGACGATGAAGAGATTTGTGGTTCGCATGGTCGCTCCTCGTGCTGACGTTGAGTCCTATGGGGTCGCTGGGTTTGCTCCTGGCATCCCGGACGCGGGAGCAGGCGAAGCCTGCCGCAGGGCGCGCAGAATGATCGCGTTCGGATCGGGGAGGTCGGCGAACGCCCACAATCCCGCCTTGGATCTCTGGGCGACAAGCTGGGCCACGAAGTACGGCGCGTGAACCGGCTGGCCGTCCGGTTTGAGCGCGGCGAAGGCGAAGCCGGTTGAAATCAGAGCTGTGCCGAGATCGATGCGTGAGCCCGCCGCGGCGCCCTTGCTCGGGCTGGCTAGGCAGAACACGAAGACGGTTCGCAGCTGCGGCGATTCGGCCGCGTCGTAGCACTGCGGTCTGAGATCGCGAACCAGTGCGACAAGCATGGCGAGCGAAGCCTCGCCGCAGTCGCGTTTGAGGCCGTGGCCGTTGGTGAAGCTCGTGTCACGCAGGCAGGCCTGGACGCCATAAAGACGATAGGTCACGTCGCCGGCCGACCAGCTGTCGCCTGTCAGATAGATGGCGTCCGCTGGAACTGGAAACCAGGGCGACGCGGATTGCGCCGTTACCCTTGTTGCGGTGAGTGGCAGGGCCAGAATCGCGGCCATCAGCCATGCCCGGCCCATTCTAGTAGCCCTGCAGCGAGAAATAGAAGCGCTGCACGCCGTTGGCCGAGCTGATGTCGACGTAGTAGGGCTCGCTGCGGCGCTGGCGCGGCGTCGTCGGATAGGTCGTCGTGCAACCGCCATCGCTTCCTGAGCACATGCGCTCGGGCTTGGACAGATCGGCGCACAGCTCTCCGTTGGCGGATGGCGATGTTTCTCCGCCCGGCAAGCCTGCGACCGGTGTTAGGCCTACCGGACAGGCTTCGTAAGGCTCATAGCCCGGGCCGCTGGCATGCCCTTCAGAACAGGTTGGCCAGCCGCCGCCGCGGGCGAGCCGGCGAAACAGTTCCTGCATGACCGGCACGCAGTAGGGGATGCTGGACCATCCCGGATTGCTGGCCGCCGCGCACAGCAAGACCTTGCACCCGAACGAAGCGTCCTGCGCCGCCGCAGGTGGGGCGGGTTGCACGAGGCCGAGGCTGAGGCCGGCCAGCAGGACTGAGCAGCGTTTCATTCCATCCCTCCGGATCGAGCTGGGGACGTCATTCACTAACCTGTTGCCAAGGTAACAACATCTAATATATTGTCTATTGAAAAGTGGAGAGCCTAGGGGCATGTCGAAGCGAATCGCGGCGATCGGATTGGGGATGATGGTGGCCTGCGCCGGCGCAAACGCTCAGGACGCAGCGAACGTTTCGCACCTCGCGACCGTCGATGCCTCCGGCCGCGTCATTCCACTGGACACGCCGCGATTCCGCCTCGACGCGAATGAAGCGGCGCGGCCGTGCGGCGGCGCGAAGGCGATGGCGCCCGACGAGGCGCGAGCGCTGGTGGCACGCATCGCCACAGAGGAGAAGTTCTCGCCCGAATTCGCTCAGTCGGTGGCGAAGAGCGAAAGCCAGTACAACTCGATGGCGCTCTCCGGAAAGGGGGCGTTCGGCCTGATGCAGCTGCTTCCGCAGACCGCGCAGCGCTTCAACGTCGACCTCTGCAGCCCCGCCGATAACGTGCGCGGCGGCATCCGCTTCCTGCGCAGCCTCCAAGACAAATACAAGAACCCGTTCTTTATCCTCGCGGCCTACAACGCCGTCGAGGAAGCCGTCGCCAAGAGCCGTGGTGTTCCTCCCTATCCCGAGACCGTTCGGTTCGTCGCCCAAGTCATCAACGATTTCTACAGCTGGCCGGATCCTCGCGGCGCTGGCGCTCTCGCGTCCGCCCAGCCTGACGTCGTCGAACTCGCCACGCGGCCCGATGCGGCGCGTCCCCAAGCCGGAAGGCATTGGAACGATGGTTTCGTCATGCACGTCGATTGACAGGGAGGACTAGATGACTCGATGGATTTCGCGCACGCCCCTCGCTCTGAGCCTTGTGGCGCTCAGCGTCGTCGACGCCGCGGCACAGTCGGGCGGGACGCTGCAACCCGTGCAATCCACGCTCACGCAGTTGGTTCAGGCTTTGACAGGCCCGATCGCCACCGCGCTGGCGACACTGGCCGTCATCGCGTGCGGTCTGTTCGCCTGGTCCGGCCGTCTGACGTGGGGCATCGCCGGTAGCGTCATTTTCGGCATCGTTCTGGTGTTCGGCTCGGCGCAAATCGTCCAATTCTTCCAGTCGGCGGTCGGCCAATGACCGAAGCCGAGCTCGATGATCCGCTTATCACCCCGCTGGTCAAAGCCCTCACTCGCGCGCCGACGCTGATGGGCGTGCCGTATATGTACTTCATGTTCAACGGCGTGGTCTCGAGCGTGTGCTTCCTTGTCACCCACAATCTCTTCATGCTGCTGGTCGCGATTCCGCTCCATCTGTTCGGCTACGTGATGACTCTTCGCGACGACCGTATCTTCGAGATCCTGTTCGTCCGCTCGACAAGATGTCCGCCCCGCTCGCGCTCCTTCTGGGGCGCCGACAGCTACGCCCCGTGAGGCTGCCATGGTCGCCCGCGCCCTTCTCGACGAGCTCACCTTCGGCGCCGTGTCCCGCCGTGAGCGACCGGTGGCGTCGCACATTCCCTATACCCGCCACGTCGACGATCACATCCTCAAGACGCGAGACGGCCTGCTCCTCACGGTGTTGAAGCTCGACGGCTACTCGTTCGAGACATCCGACATGAGCGAGGTCAACGCCCGTCTGCTCGGCCGCAACGACATCGTCCGCACACTCGCCAACTCGCGCTTCGCGCTCGCCGCGCACATCGTCCGGCGCGAGGTGCAACCACGGATCGCGTCGACCTTCGACAACGCGTTGTGCCGCGAGATCGACGAGCGCTACGACGCCTCCCTGTCGAAGCGTCGAATGTTCGTCAACGACATCTATCTCACGATCGTGCGCCGTCCGCTCCAGGGCCAGGCCGGAACCTTCGACGTCCTGATGACGAAGGCTCTCGGCCGCAAGGACGAGGCCGGCGAGTCGGTGGCCATTCAGACCGCCCTCAACGAGCTGCGCGATGCCGCGACGGCGGTTCGCGAGAACCTGGCCGCCTATGGCGCGCGGCAACTCGGCGTGGTCCGGCGCGACGGCATCTGGTTCTCCGAGCCGCTGGAATTCCTCGTGCAGATCGTGAACGGCGGCCTACCGCGGCCGATGCATCTGCCCCGCATGGACCTTGCGGACGCGCTCTCGACGAAGCGTCTCTTCTTCGGCCGCAACGCCATCGAGATCCGCGGCGCCAGCCGCGACGACACGCGCTTCGGCGCGATGATTTCGATCCGCGAATATCCGGCGCAAAGTGGTCCCGGTTCGTTCGACAATCTCCTGCGGGTGCCGCACGAATTTATCGCCACCCAGACCTTCGCCATCGTCGATCGGCCGGTCGCCGCCAAGCAGATCGATCGCGTGTCGCGGCAAGTCGATATGTCCGACGAGGCCGGTTCGATCGTCGCGGAGCATCTTGACGAGGCCCGGGACGAATTGATGGCTTCCGAGGCGATCTATGGCGAGCACCACATGACGGTGATGTGCCTCGGCCGCGATCTCGCCGAGGTAGGCGCGGCCGTGACAGCGGCCGGTGCCGCGCTGACGGATCGGTCGGTGATCTGGGTGCGCGAAGACCTCAATTGCGAACCGGCGTTCTGGTCGCAGCTGCCGGGCAATTTCGCCTATATCGCCCGCAAGGCTGTGATCTCGTCGAAAAACTTCGCCGGCTTCGCCTCGCTGCACAACTATCCGAGCGGGCGCCCCGACGGCAACCACTGGGGCCCCGCAATCTCGGTCTTCGAGACAACGTCGCAGACGGCCTACTATTACAATCACCACGTTCGTGACATCGGCAACTTCACCGTCGTCGGGCCGACCGGGTCGGGCAAGACCGTGTTTCTATCGTTCATCGCGGCGCAGACGCAGCGCATCCAGCCGCGCCCCAAACTCGTCTTCGTCGACAAGGATCGTGGCGCTGAGATCTTTATTCGCGCTCTCGGCGGTCAATATGAAGCGCTCATTCCCGGCGAGCCCACCGGGTTCAATCCGCTGTCGCTGCCCGACTCGGCAGCGAACCGCGAGTTTCTGTACCAGCTGTTCGCCTTCATGCTGCGTCCGGCCAAGGGCGGCGATCTCAGCGCTTCCGAAGAGCAGGTGATCCGAAACGCAATCGCAGCGGCGCTTTCAGCGGGTCCGGACGGGCGGACGCTGAAGGCGTTCTCGACCTTGCTGCGCGGTCGCATCCGGGCGGGGGAGGGGGATCTCCTCGCGCGCTTGGAAAGCTGGATGCGGCCGGATCAGCGGGGCTGGCTGTTCAACAACGATGAGGACCAGTTCTCGATTTCGAGCATCTTCGGCTTCGACATGACGCGCGTCCTCGACGATCCCGTCATTCGCACCGCCGCGCTCATGTACATCTTCCACCGCACCGAGGAGTTGCTCACGGGCGATCCGGTGATGATCTTTCTTGATGAAGGCTGGCGGCTGCTCGACGACGAGGTCTTTGCCTTCTTCATACGCGATAAGCTGAAGACGATCCGCAAGCAGAACGGCATCATCGGCTTCGGCACGCAATCTGCGGCCGATATCGTCCGCTCACGCGCGTCCAACACGCTGATCGAGCAGACCAGCACCAACATCTTCTTTCCGAATCCCAAAGCCGACGACGAGAGCTATCGTCAGGCTTTCCGCCTTTCGGGCCGCGAGGTCGACTGGATTCGCAGCACCGTCCCCGAAAGTCGGTCCTTCCTGATCAAGCACGGCCGGGACAGCGTCGTGGCCCGGCTGAACCTGTCGAGCATGCCTGACCTCATCAAGGTGCTGTCCGGTCGGACCGAGACCGTGGCCGAGCTCGACGCGCTGCGCGCGCGCGTTGGCGACGATCCAGCGGTGTGGCTGCCGATCTTCCTGGGGAGAGACCCTTCATGAAGACCATCCTGATCATTGTCGCGGCGGCGGCTTTGGCCACCCAGGCGCACGCGGCCATCCCGGTCGACGACGCAGCACAGCTCAGCCAACATTCGTTGACAGCCAGCACGACGGTCAAACTCGTACCGGTGACGACGCAGCGCAAGGACGCCAATAGCGGCGTCAAATGCGCGGTGACCACGGGCAAGAAGGCCAACGTCACCGATCCGACCGTTAAGCCGCAGGCGGGCGCCGGAAGCCAGGCCCTTCGCTCCTATGCGCCGGACATGCCCGCCGCTCCCGATCCTGGGGCGCAAGGCGGCGCGCTGAACAGCCAGACATTGTTTCAATCGAGCGGCAATGTCGTTGCCGGTCTCGATGCCAGTCGCTCGACGCTTGGCGCCGCGCAGTCAGGGTTTCAGGTCGCGGGCCAGCAGGTCGGCACCGGCTCGACCGTGATGGCGGCGATGGACATGAACAGCGCGGCGCGGCTGCAGAACAACCTTGCCTGGAACGGCGTCATTGATTCGACGAACCTTTGGGTCACCGCCCTGAACGCGCTCAACCTCGCCAGAACGAGCGACATGAGCCGGGCGGCCGGGGGCATGCGGGCGGCGACGGTGATGGGGGGACGGCCCGCCTCCGGTCCGGTCTGTCCCGCGGGCATGATCGGGACCGGCTCGCCGACTGACCCTTGCCGGACGCCGACGGGATGCTCGACCACACCGCCGGGCACGAACCCCGACCCTGGATGCGTCAGCGCCCGCTACGTCGACACCGACGGCAACGTCATCTTTTACCTCGCACAGGCGCAAGGCACACCGACGAACGACAGCGCTTCGACCGGGCCCGGCTTGACCGTGGCCGACGTCGCCGCGGCGCTGGCCGCGATCAACAACGACACGCGCTAGGGAGGATTTTCATGCGCACCATCCTTGCCCTCATCGCCGTCATCGTGACCGCCCAATTGTCGCCAGCGTTGGCGCAAGTCCCGGTCATCGACAACGCCAACCTGCAAAAGGCCCAGGAGATCGCAACCAGCACCCAGAAGATCCTGACCGCCGATCAGCAGATCATGCAGTTCACCCAGAAGACGCTGCAAGCGGTGACGGGCGATCGCTCGTCCCAGGCGCAAGGAACGCTCGCACAAATGGCCCTCGGCGGCGGCTTCTCCATGGCGCAGGCGCCCTCCCTCGGATCGGTGATCTCGGGCGGGGCGCTGTCTTTCGCCGGCATGGGCTCGAATTCGCAGAACATCGTGTCGACTCTGATCAATGGCCTGCAGCTCGTACAGACGATCACCGGTCTCACCAGCGGCCAGAGCCACCCCGTGGACACGGCTTACAAGAGTTCCGTGAACGTCGCCGCTACGCTCTCGGGGCTCATCAACTCGACACAGAGCGCGGTGCAGCAGCGATCGAGCGCTTTCAAGCAGGGCGGCCAGCAGATCGGCCAGGCGCAGGATCTGAAAGGCAGCATCGATCAGAATACCCAGGTGCAGGTTCAGACCGGCCTGACGATCAATGAACTGAACGGGGTTGCGAACAATGCAGCCGCTGCGGCGAACCAGGCCAATCTCGATCGCATCGCGGCGGAGTCGGCCGCGGCGCGCGCCATGAAATTCACTCAGTAGCGGAGCGGGCGGCGAGCCGCGAAAAGCTTTCGCGCACGCCGCGCGGGACGGCGCAACACAACATCTGGGGGACCCCCATGTCGAAGGCCATTGTCATCGCGACAGCCGTGGTTGCGCTCGCCGTGGGCGTCGCGGTCGGACGCTACGCGCTCCGTCCATCCTCATGGCCGGCGACGAGCACCGCTGAAACGTCCCCCAACCGGAACGATGCCGCGGAATCCGCCTCGCGGGCCATGACATTCACGCAACCCAAGGCGCCGCCGCAGTGAGATCGGTATCGCTCCTCATGGCCAGCGTACTACTCACGCTCGCGCTCGGCGGCTGTGCCTATAAGCCGCTGAAAGCGCCGTGTTCACCCGACGAGGGCGGCGCGCCGCTGGCCTATGCGCAGCTCCCTCCCGCGCCGCCCGCTCGAGCCGCGGTTGAGGCCGTTGACGCCTGCGGCCCGATGCGGCCGATCTGAGGAGCGCGATGGCCAACAATTTCAATATCACTTCGCTACTGCAATCCGTCGACCAGCTTGGCCAGAATTACGTTTCGACGGCATATCAGGCCCTCGCGAACGCGGCGACATCGGGCGGGACAACCGGCGTCGCCGGTCTGCTCCTGACGCTTTACGTAATCTTCTGGGGCGTCGGGATCTGGCAGGGCACGGCCAGCGGCGGCCCGACGGATTATGCCTTCCGGCTCTTTCGCGCGATGATGATCTATGTCCTGGCGACCCGCTGGGGAGAATTCCAAACCTTCGTGTATACGATCCTGAATGACGGTCCTTCCGCCATCGGCAACGCGCTGCTGAGCGCCGTCACTTCCGCCAACAATACCGGCACCTCGGCCAATCTCACCTCGGTCAACGCCGTCCAGTCGGCCTTGCAGAACATGTGGGACACGACCAATAGCGCGACCGAGGCGTTTCTACAGAATGCCGGCATTACCAATTGGGGACCCTACATCTTCGCCGCCGTTTTCTACGTTGTCATGGCGATCCTGATCGGTTTCGCCATCTTCCTGATCGTGTTGTCGAAGATGTTCATGTGGCTTCTGCTTGCCCTGGCGCCGCTATTCATCATCCTGCTTCTGTTCGGCGTCACGTCGCGGTTCTTCAGCGGCTGGATGAGCTCACTCGCGCAGTATTTCCTTGTGCAGGTGCTCGTATACGCCTTCCTCGCCTTCTATGTCTCGCTGATCCAGCAATCGATCGACACGCTGAACGGCGTCGCCAACAGCAAGTCTGCCACATGGGCAACAATCGGACCGGTGGTGCTGCTCGCCATCATCGGCATCCTCCTGCTGAGCCAGATCAATAACATGGCGGCCGCTATCGCAGGTGGCGTCCCGATCTTCGCGCCCCGGCTCGGCGCGGTCCTGGCCACGGCCTCCGGCTACCGGATGGGGGCGGCCGCCAACCGAGCGCGCCTCGCCTTCCGCAATCCGTTCAACCCCGCTTCGATGGCGCGGCGGGAGGAGCTGGCCGCGCGGCAGAGAGCGCGCGTCGGCCTCCGCGCCGCGAGCTGGACGCAGTCCGCAGAGTTCCGTCGGCTCGCCGACCAACTCCGCAACTCCGGCGTACCGCCCGCGCAGAGCGGGGGAGGAAGACCGTGACGGATACCACGACCCAGTCCGACCGGGTTGATCCGCGCTATTATGCCGACGGCGCAACTTGGGAGCATGATATCGCCCGGCGCAACCGCAACTCGCGCGCGCTAGCCTGGATCGTCGCCACCGTGATGACCATGGTTGCCGTCACCGCGCTCGCCGTGCTGGCGCTCCTCGTGCCACTCAAGACCTACGAGCCTTATATGGTCGTCGTCGACAAAACGACGGGGTTCGTCGAGGTCAAGCGACCGACCGCGGAGGGACCGCTGACGCAGGACGAGGCGGTCACGATGTTCAATGTCGTGCGCTACATCAAAGCGCGCGAGACCTACGATCCGAAGGCGCTGAAGGATAATTTTGATCTCGCCCAACTCCTCGCCGCCGGAGACGCGGCGCGCGAACTCACCGAGATTTACTCGCCCGCCAATCCCAATAACCCGGTGAAGATCTACGGGACGAACACCGAGGTCAGCGTCACCATCAAGTCGGTGACCTTTCCGAACAACCGCACCGCTCTGGTCCGCTTCTCCACCGACGAAAAGTCGGCCACCAACATCGTGACTCGGCACTGGGTTTCTCTGGTGCGCTTCCGTTACACGTCCGCGCCCATGCGCAACGAATGGCGTTTCGACAATCCGCTGGGCTTCCAGGTGCTCGAATATCGGCGTGACCAGGAATCGGCGCCATCTCCGCGCAGCGTGGGGCAGCAGCCATGATGCGGCCGTCCGCTGTTGCGCTTCTTACCCTCTTACTGTCGACGGGCGCGGCGCTTGCCGAATCGACGCCGCGCCCCGGCCGCCTCGACCCGCGTGTGCGCGACGTCGTCTACAACCGGGACAACGTCACCGCAATCGACGCCACCTACGGCACGTCGACGATGATCCAGCTGCAGCCTGACGAAAAGATCGAGACGTTGGCGCTCGGCGATTCCATTGCCTGGCGCGTCGAGCCGAACCGAAAAGGCGACATCATCTTCATCAAACCCGTGGAGAAGAACGCGCAATCCAATCTCAACGTGGTGACCGACAAGCGAGTCTACTCGTTCCTGCTGCGCTCGAACACGCGCCCGCCATCGAATCAGATCTACGCCGTGCGGTTTCGCTTCCCGGATGACGAAGCCAGCGCCCGGCTGCTTGCCGAAGCCAAGGAGCGCGCCGCCAATCCGAACTTGAAAGCGCTCAACATCGCGAACGCCAACAGCAACTACGGCTACAAGGGGTCTTCCACCAACAAGCCGGTCGCCGTCTTCGACGACGGCACCAAGACCTGGTTTCGGTTCGAGGGCGAGACACCGGCGATCTTCATCGTCGACGCGGATCGCAATGAGAGCCTCGTCAATTTCCGGACAGAGGGACCCTATGTCGTCGTCGACAAGGTCTCCGCGCAATGGACCCTGCGCAACGGCCAGGAATCGACCTGCATCTTCAACCGCCGTCTGACCAACGTGCATGAGCCGACAGGCCTTGAGCCTTACGCGCCGCAGCGCGTGGGCACGGCCACCGCCTCGGGAGGTTGAGCGCGCATGCCGACGGCCGACGATTATCGTTCACTGGAGCTCGAGGCGGCCGCCGCCAGCTCTGTCGCCCGGGGGCGAACCGCTCTCGGCGGTTTCTTGAAGATCGCCATACCGCTTGGGGCGCTGGCGATTGCCGCCTGGCTCATCTACGGATCGCTGGCCCGCCGGACTCCCACTTTGACGACGCCGGACAAAGAAGAATTCACGACCACCCAGTTTCCGGCGCCGTCGCTTTCGACGCCCCGTCCCCAAACCGATCAGGGCACGATCGTCGTGCCGCCGGCGCCGCCCGAACCCGCTCCGCCTGCTCCTCCGGTCGCACCGCCCCTGGCGTTGCCGCCGCCGCCGGCACCGGAACCGCCCCTTGTCGCGGCACCGCCCAACGATGACGAGGCGCGGCGGCTCGCGGAGCTCGAGCGGCAACGCCAGGAGGAAGAGCGACGGCGCTGGGAGCGGCTGCGCGCGCCACAGGTGATCGCTGACAACGCCTCGGCGGCCGCCGCTACGAATGGCGAGGACGGACCTCGTGGTGCGGCAGGCAACGAAGACGATCCCAATAGGCGCTTCCTCGCATCGGTCTCCGCCGCAGGGGTCGAAGTGGCCCGCGCATCAAAGAACGACCGCATCGACGCGCTGGTGGCGCAGGGCACGCTGATCCGCGGCGTGCTGGAAACGGCCGTAGAGAGCGATCTGCCCGGCATGGTGCGAGCTGTCGTGACCGAGAATGTCTGGTCGTTCGACGGCCGACGCGTGCTTATTCCGTCGGGCAGCCGCCTGATCGGCGAGTATCGGTCCGGCATCGCCCAGGGCCAGACCCGGGTCTTCATCGTCTGGACCCGGATGTTGCGGTCCGACGGCGTGTCGGTGCAACTCGGTTCGAACGGCGCCGACGAGCTCGGCCGTGCCGGCAACGCTGGCTTCGTCGACAATCATTATCTCGAGCGCTTCGGCTCGGCGATCGTGCTGTCGCTGGTCGGCGGGGGAGCACAATTCCTCAGCGCATACGGACAAAACACCGACGGCTATGGCAACGGCACGGTCATCACGACCACCGACCCCGTGACCGGCGTCGTGACGCAGACCCAAACCGGCGTGAACCAGAACCAGCTTTCCCTGCAGGCCCGTCAGATCGCCGCACAGAACATTTCCCAAACTCTGACCAACATCGCTCAGGAGGCCCTGCGCAACTCGATCAACATTCCACCGACGATTTACCTCGACCAGGGAACGCGGATCATCGTGTTCGTGCGGCGCGATCTCGATTTCTCGGCACTGTATCCCGATCCGGTCAAGGAAGCCCTCAGGGAGCTGAAGCGTGAGCGTAGTGGCGCGAAGCCTGACGGTCTTCATTGATCGCGCGCTGGAGCCGATCCGACCTTGGCTCGAGGACGATCAGGTCGTCGAGATCTGCGCCAATGGGCCTGGGGAAGTCTGGGTCGAACGGTTTGGACAATCGGCGATGGAAAGGCACGAGGTGCCAGCGCTCAGCGAACACGCGATCCGCCACTTGGCCGAGCGCGTCGCGGGTCATTCGGGGCAAAGCGTCAACGAAGAACATCCGCTTCTGTCCGCGGCCTTGCCAACGGGGGAGCGCTTCCAAGGCGTCATTCCCCCAGCGACGACCTCGGGCGGTGCGTTTGCCATCCGCAAGCAGGTCATCAAGGAGATGCGGCTCGACGATTATCGCCGCATGGGATCGTTCGACAAGGTCGCGATGACCGAAGAGGGCGCCTTGTCCGACGTCGATCGCCGCCTGTGCGAGCATCTCGACGCGGGCCGCATCGAGGACTTTATCAAGCTGGCCGTTGTCAGTCGATATTCGATCCTGCTTTCGGGAGGGACAAGCTCCGGAAAGACGACGTTCCTGAACGCGATACTCAAGGAAGTGCCGGCCGACGAGCGCATCATCACGATCGAGGACACGCGTGAGGTCAATCCGATCCAGAAGAACTTCCTTCCCTTGGTGGCCTCGAAGGGGGACCAGGGCGAAGCCCGAGTTACGGTCGAAATGCTCCTGCAGGCTTCCATGCGGCTGCGTCCGGACCGCATTTTTCTCGGCGAGATCCGCGGCGCCGAAGCCTATTCGTTTCTGCGCGCGATCAATACGGGACATCCCGGCAGCATCACGACGGTCCATGCGGACAGTTCGGCCGGCGCCTTCGAACAGCTGGCGCTGATGGTGATGCAGGCCGGGCTTGGTCTGCGGCGTGACGAGATCATCGCGTACATCAAGTCCGTTCTTCCGATCGTGGTTCAACAAACCAAGGTTGGCGGCTGGCGCGGCACATCCGAGATCTATTTCTCGCGCATGCCCGACTGGCGACGCGAGCACGCCGCGAGGTATGACCGATGAGCCGCATCATCGCATTCCGCATCGGCATCGGGCTGCTCGTGCTTCTGGCGTTCTGCTTGTTGTGGAGCCTGGCGTATGAGGTGGTGGTCGCGCTGCGCTGGGCGCCCCACCGGTTCCCGAGCGAGGGCGCCAGCCGCTGGGCGCTGTTCGCGATGCAGAATGCCGACCGCTCCGCCGACTTTTTCCTGGTGGCATGGCGTCATTTTTATGAGCGGCTGGTCTATCCGCCGACGCGCGCCGAGGCACTCATCCGTGCCGGATACGCCGCCGCCGCAGTGGTCGCCCTTGGCCTGGCCGGCGCGCTCTTCGCCTACATCAACCGTCGACAGATGCCGTACGGCGCGGCTCGCTTCGGCAATCTGATGGAAGCGGCGAAGCGGGGTTTGACCAGCAAACGTGGAATCGTCCTCGGATTGCTCAGTGGTGTCACCATCCGTTCCGACGAACCTGCGCATATCCTCGTGGTCGGACCATCGCGGTCCGGCAAAGGGACGGGCTTCGTCCTGCCCAATGGTTATGTGTGGCAAGGTTCGGCAGTCTTCTTCGACCCGAAGCGCGAGAACTTCGAGGCCCTCGCCAACCATCGCACGGCGATGGGCAATAAGGTTTTCATGTTCTCGCCGGGATCGAACGACACACACCGCTACAATCCTCTCGACTTCGTGCGCCGCGACGAGCGCATGGCTACCGACTGTCTCGTGGTCGCCTCCTTCGTCATTCCAGAAAAGGCCGACGACACTTGGGCCGGCGCCGGTCGGCTCTTGCTCTCCGCCCTGATCGGCTATGTGCTTTCCTCGCCGCTGATCGAGGGCGCTCAGCACATGCGCACGGTGGCCCGTATGACGACCACCGGGAAGGACATCTCGACGGTGCTGCGGGCCATCGTCCGCACCGAGCGACAAAATCTGCCGACATGGGTGGTCGACAGCTTCAATCAATACATCGCGCTCGAGCCGGAGACGCGCAACAGCGCGGTCTTCAACGTCAACATGGCGATGAGCCTTTGGAACAACGGTCTCATCTCGGCCGCGACGGAAACCTCGGACTTCGACATCCGGGAGCTGCGGCGCACGCCGATGACAATCTTCATCGGATGCACGATCGCCGAGCTTTCAATCTTCCGGCCGCTCATTCGCATCTTGTTCCAGCAAATCCACGACCTTCTAATGGTCAAGATTCCCGGCGACGACGAGCCGCATCAGGTTCTGCTGATGCTCGACGAGTTCTATCACGTCGGCCGAATGGATTCGCTGATTTCCAAGATCACGATCAGCGCCGGATATGGCTTCCGGATGGCAATCGTCATGCAGGACCTCGCGCAGCTCGACGAGCTTTACGGCAAGAACACCCGCATCACCACAGTCTCTGGCTCGCAGATCAAGCTGTTCATCCAGATCAACGATCTTGAGACTTCGGACTTCGTTTCCGAAATGCTTGGTGAGACCACGCAGGTCTATAAGACGCCGATCCAGCGGCCGGGCCAGGGCATCTTCGCGCCCCGAGTCTGGTCGCCGCACTACACACCGCGCCCCCTGCGCAGCCCGCTCGAGCTACGGGAAATGTCGGCGCGCCTTTCCATCTTGATGGTAAAAAATTCTCCGTCGTTCGAGCTGACCAAGATCAGGCACTACTTGGACAAGCCATATCGCGGCTATTACGAGCGCGCGAGAAGCGTCCCGCCGCCTCTGCCCAGATTGCGGGTCTGGCAGGATGAATCCCTTCAGGGAGCGATTAACCCCGGTCCCGACACGTCACATCTGGAGCCAACGGAGGCGGCCGCTGCCCGCGCACCGGCGCGATCTGGCAAAGTCTCGCCCCGCCGGCCGGCTCAAACCAGTGCGCCGAAGGCGAAGAGGCCCAGCGCCGCCGCAAAGGAAGCCCGTGCGCCCCTTGTTCTGACCACGGCGCCGGCGCCGGCGCCGCAGCCCCGCAAGGCTCTCGAGCTCGGCGCTGGCCCCCCCGCTCCCTCAGGAGAGACCTGCAATGTGCGGGATATCCTTGCTGCGGCGAGGCGGGACGAGGCTGACGATTTCGCGGCAATGATCAATATCGTAGTAGACGCACCTGGACCCAGACTTCGCCAGGCAGAGCAGACCCTTAAAGATCTACATAGTGAGTTCGGAGAAGAGCGCTGAGGCTTTGAGGCGGCTAGAGAGCGCGCCGCGAGGGACGCTAGATGCTTCTAAGAGCCCGCGCAGCTACAGTCTCAAAAGCTCCCTTACGTCGCTAAATTCATTTCGCTGAGCCGTGCGTCTTATCAATTCTCAGACGCTGCCATGAGCTTACGCGAGGAGTTTGATTCTGATCGCCGTCGCAATGGCGTGCGCCTTGTTTACCGCTCCGAGCTTCTCCCGCGCGGCGGCAACGTGCTTCAAAACCGTTGCGCGGGAGATGCCTAGAATAACCGAAATCTCCCAATCCGTTTTTCCTTCACCCGCCCACACGAGACAGTCCGACTCTCGCGGCGTCAAGGCTGCAGACAGTCGCCTGCGTGCGATTCTGTGATGCAGATAGCTCCCGACCGCGTAGCTTGCGGCGAAATTAAGCGCCGCAACCTCACTTGGCTCCACAGCGTACGCCGGGCCACCGAAAGACACCGCGGCGACGTCACCTTCGATCGTGGGAATCGGCACGACGTAGCCGTCCCGGAGCCCGAACTCGGACGCCTCTCCACTAATGAGTTTGACGTTCTGTCTTTCACGATCGGTTTTATAGGCGTCAGCCCACGCAAAGGGTGCCCGATCATATATCAATCGAGAGACGATGGGATCACGAAGTACATAGCCGTTGTCGTTGTATCGCTCCGCCCACCCCTCTGGAAACCGCTGAAACAAGATGCGTGAAGGCATTTCGTCCAGCGGAACGGGGCGCAACGGAACAATACCGCCAAAAACAGATGTGAAGCCGAAACTTGCAGCAAATGCGAGCAGACACTCTTCCACTTCGATCGCGCTCTGCGCTTTCTCGACGGCTTCAATGAAACCCACTGTTTGGTAGAATCGGTCCGGCACCTGCGCTCCTCCAAATTTTGTGCATCTCCCTTGGCGATAGCTCCCAGCGTTCCGTTCGGAGGTCGTCGGTAGAGTTGGGTTTCGGATGATCGGATGGGATACGACGTGCGAGCTCGCGTCGAGACAACTAACTCGGGTTGATTGGAAACTATATGCTTGCGGTAGAGCCGCCTCTTGTTCGGTATTGCGCACGTTCGCCCCTGTCTCACCGGGGAAATGCGTTCGCAAGAATGGCTTCTAGCTTAGGATTTCTGTCGCGTTTGCCTGGCTGTTCACAGAGTCACGATTGGTCGCTTTCCCCTTGACGCGAAACCTTTCGATAAAGCGGAGAGCAGAGTGCACACTTCCGCCCTCCGCTGTCTCATGTGCGCCGGTTTAAGGAGCGATGGTGATACGGTTATCGACCTTCGTGACCCCTGGTGCCCGCCATGCGGCCCGCTCGGCTTCTTGGCGCTCGGCCCAAGAGCGAACCGTGCCGGTGAGCGTGACCTCCCCCCCGCTGGCCGTCACAACGATCCGATTGGCGTCGATCTCGGCGCTGCGCTTGAAGGCGTCCTCGATTTTCGATTTGATTTCGGCCGGGGCGACGCGCGGCTTCAGCGTGATCAGGTTTGAGATGCCCTTTATGCCTTTCAGGGCCCGGACCGCGCGTTCGGCGCGTGTGCGCTGGTAATCCCATTCGACGGAGCCTTCCAGCGTCGCCCAGCCGGTTTTCACCAACACCTTGACGTTTTCGTGCGCGTAAGGAAGCTCGGTCTTGATCGCGGCGACGGCTTCGCGCGCGAGCTCGGGATCGGTGCGCTGGCTTTCGGAGGGCAGCCGTACTTCGATGTCGTTCGCCAGGCCGAGGACGCCGGACACACGCTTTGCCGCTCGCTCTGCCTCGTACTTTTGCAGATAGCTGCGGACAAAACCCGTGAGCGTCACGACGCCGGACTTGACCGCAACGCCGATGTCGGTGGCGTCGATGTCGGGGTCCCACTTCAGCTCGAATTCCACGTCGCGCTTGATGTCACTGTCAGATCTCATTGTTCTATTTCCTTCTGCCAATTGAGCATGGCCGCGCTGCGCGGCCCCTGGTCGGTCCTCCGCAACTTACGGCGTAACCACGCTACGCCGGGCATGGTGGCGCGCGCTGACAGGCGTCAGTTTTCGATGTGGACGCCGATTCAGCACGAAGCTGCTCACGCGACGAACCGCCACTTGGCAGGAAAACAAACGTCCGACCTTCATGGGCAGGCTGGCTGCAACCCGTGGGGCGCCCCTGTCACGCCGCGTGAGCGGTCCTTCGGAAACAGCCGTCCGCGCTTCGAGCGCCGTATCTCGCGAAAAACTGTCGATTGTCAGTGTCGGTCGGAGGCGGAGTTGCCATCAATGCTCTTTGTCTGCCGACAGCTCCGCGGCGCTTGCCCGCCAAGAGAAAGGGCCCGTGAGCTGGACCTGACGCATCAGGTTGAGGCCGATGTGCAGATCCGTAGCGATTGCCGGTGCAACCGTGAGCCCGCGCTGATTCAACCACGCTGCAACAAGGGAGATCATCAATGACAACCAATCTTAAAAGTATACTGCTTTCCGCGGCGGCGTTGAGCCTGGTCGCCGCACATGGGGTTCCAGCCCGTGGGCAGGAACAGTCTCAGTCTCAGGCGAACCCGGCGCAGGAGCAATCGCCGACGGCGAAGTCAGCACAACCCGAAGTGGATGCTGACGTCGCCAAACGGGCAGACGAAGAACGCAAGAAGATCGTCGTCGACGCCGAGACAGCGCTCGACCAAACGAAGAAGGCATTGGCGCTGCTCGGCGACAAGAAGACACAAGAGGCCCTCGAGGCGCTTGAAGTCGCTACCGGGAAGCTCGAACTTATCCTGGCGCGGGACCCCAAGCTCGCACTAGCGCCGGTGGACACCGGGGTCGTCATCCGCGATCTATACGCGGATCCCAATGCCGTAAAAGACGCGATCAAGGAGGCGCGGAGACTGCTCGGCGACGGAGAAGTTCAAAAGGCACGCCCGTTGGTCAGTAACCTCGCCAGCGAGGTGGTGTTCCAGACCACGAATTTGCCACTCGCTGCCTATCCTACGGCGATCAAGTCCGCGGCCGGCCTCATCGCCAAGAGCAAGGTGGATGAAGCAAAAGACACCCTTCAGGCGGCGCTGAACACGCTGGTCATTACGGAGGTGGCCGTGCCACTGCCCGTACTGCGCGCGCAGGTTCTTTTAAAAGATGCTGAAAAGCTCGCGGAAGACGATAAGCGCTCGGAAGAGGGCAACAAATCGCTCGCCGCGCAACTCGACGAAGCCCGGAAGCAGATCAGAATGGCGGAGGCTTTGGGTTACGGCAAGAAGGCGGACTTCGAGCCGATATTCGAGCAGATCAAAGAGATCGAACAGAAGTCAAGTGGTGGGAAGAGCGGCAAGGGCTGGTTCGACAGGATCAAGAAGCAGGTCTCAGACCTGTTTTGATGCAACGTCGGCTCGGCAGACCGGGACGCCTCCACCCGTCCGCAAATTCGTACACGGCTCGGCCGCCCGCAGCTTGAGCAGCACTTCGCTCGGACTCTGGCTCCGGGTGGAATGAGACCTCCCAATAGCTTCGAGCGGCAAACACTGCTCGAAGCGGAGGAGGTGGCGGAGCTGCATGCGAGGACCGAGCGGGCCCATCCGCGGGATGTACTCTGGAACTAGCGGCAATACGGCCGGCCAAGCGACTCCCACTCCCCGCGGATGGGGCAACCCCGCGCAGAGTCTTGGCTAAACCCACCGGGAAACCTCAGGACGATCCAAAAAAGGAAATCGACATGAACCAAGACACGCCTCCCCTGCCTGCAACAGGAGTTCTGATCTGCACGTTGCAAAAAAACTGGTGGGTCTTTGTACTCCGCGGAGCTTTGGCTTTAATCATCGCCGTAATCGCTTTCGTAATGCCGGCAGACTCTCTGCTCGCGCTGACGCTCGTATTCGGTGCGTACTCCTTCGTCGACGGCGCGTTCGAACTCGTCTCCGCCATTCGACGGATCCGTAAGGAGGAACGATGGGGATGGCTTGCCTTCAGCGGCGCGCTTGGCGTCTTGACCGGCATTATCGTGGTGGTATCGCCGTTTGTCGCCACGCTGGTGCTTGCAACGTTTCTATGGGTGAGCATTGCGTTCTGGTCGATGCTCTCCGGTGTGTTTGAAATAGCTGCGGCCATTCGCTTGAGAAACGAGATTAAGGGCGAGGTCTGGCTGTTTATCAGCGGCCTTCTTTCCGTCGCGCTCAGCATACTCGTCATTTGGCTTCTGGTAACGCGGCCGTTTGAGACCTTCCTCGCACTGGGCTGGCTGCTCGGCATCTATGCCGCGATCCTTGGGGTCGTCCTCATCACGCTCGGACTGAAGCTGCGAAAGTCATCGGGGGCATCTACGTCTGGACGCGAAGAAGCGGCACTACTCTGAATCGCGTGCATAGGAGCGGCTCGCGCCCTGTTGCAGCTCGGGGTCGTCCAATCCGCGTTTGTCTTGTCAACCATTCGCTATTTTGCGCGCTCAAAAATGATGGTGATCTTTGTACCATCTGGACGGGTGAAGTAGTTTGTCATCTGGTCTCCGTTGACCACGATGCGTATGTCCTTCTGCGTTCGTACACTTCCGACCCAATTTGGGAACGTCGAACCTTCAACGCGATCGCCGCCGAAATCACCGTTCTCATCGACCGTATATGAGCCAAACATGCCGATGCTCGTCGCCATTGCGGTGCGGTTTTCTTCATCAGTACCTTGGCCACGCAGGTTGGACGCGAAACGAGGCAGATCGCCATCAGTCAGCACCTCGACGTAGTGCATGTCCGGCGCGAAAATCAGCATTCTACTTGGCCGCTGCCCGTAGGCGGGTACGACTTTGCCATCCCTTTCAATTTCTGCCGCAACCATACGCCATGTGCCGACGACCTGGTTACGAGGCGCGGCTTCGGCGATGCTGCTCATGGCGGACATTCCTACAAGGATGGGCAACAGGGCGTGGCGCATTTGCAAGGCCGAGTTCTCCTTTGCTCATGTCTAGGCGCGGGCTATTCCGCTTGGCTGCGTCGGACTGCTGATTTTTATGCCGACGCCGATTCCGGGCTATCAACGCTGGCCGCTACGGCTTTCTGGGCGCGGATCGCATCGAGAAGCATCGCGAGGAGTTCGACGGCGTCCGGGCCATCGTCGCGCCACAGCCGATCTCGCTCAGCTCCTTCTACCGCACGATCCTGGGCCACATGGGCATGCCGGACGCCCTGCCGGAGGTCGCCGACGCTCTGCGCCGTGCGACCAGCATGGAGCTGAAGGACATGGACATGCCGCAGTACGCATCCGCGGTAGATATCCCGACGCTGCTCCTTCAGGTCCGCGACGACACGCTGACGACGCCCGCTGATGTGCAGGCGATTTTTGACGCCATGCCGACCGACCAGAAGGACCTGATTTGGATCGACGGCACGAACCGGCGCTTCGACGGCTACAACTACCTGCCCACCAACCCCAAGCTGATGCTCGAGTGGTTTGAGCGGTTCGTCGCTTGACACGGCGGATCGAGGGTGAGGGGCTATGCCGCGCGGAGCCCCAAGCCGTCACCTGGACCACGTCCATGTGCAGTCAGTTGGGCACCGTTGGTCAGATCACGATGTCGCCGACATCCACGTGATCTGGTTGGGCGATCGCGTAGCTGACCGCAGCTGGAAAAAGCTTTTCGGAAAGGCCTCAAACGGCGGTGGATCGAAGAGTTCGCACAGGCCATGGCGGACATGTTTTGCGCCTATCTCCAGACCCTTAACTTGGATCGTTAGGCACGACTCCGTCTCCGTAGACGTGTTCTGATTCCATGGCCGCGCAAATCGCAAGGACCAACTATCCCAAGCGGCGGCCGCGGCGCGTCAACGCGTCGAGCGAGCTCGCGGGCCCTCCGTGGGCGCCCTCGTCGGAACTAGCAGGAGAAGTACCGGAGCGGATGCGCATGCCTCTATGGCGTTTCGCTGCCCGACTGTCGCGGGCGTTTGCCCTGTTCATCGTCGACTTCCTCAAAGTCAGCATCGATGACCTCATCGCTGGACTTGCCCTCTGCACCTGGGCCGCCGGCGGCGCTGTCGTGGACCTTCGCTCCGAGGTTCGATGTCGCCGTCCGCAGCGCCTTCGTCTTGGCTTCGATATCCGCGACCGAGTCCGCGCCGACCGCAGACTTCAGGTCTTCAATCGCTTTCTCAAGCGCGCTCGCATCGGCGGCGGGGGTCTTGTCCCTGGAGTCATCTAGGACTTTCTGGCTCGCGGCAATCTCGGCTTCCGCCAGATTCTTCGCCTCAACCAGGACCCGCCTCTTCTTATCGCTTTCCGCGTTCGCCTCTGCCTCCTTGACCATGCGTTCAATGTCAGCCTGTGACAGACCGCCGGACGCTTGGATGCGAATCTGTTGTTCTTTGCCAGTCGCCTTATCCTTAGCCGAGACGTTGACAATTCCGTTGGCGTCGATGTCGAAAGTGACCTCGACTTGCGGGAGGCCGCGAGGCGCCGGGGGGAGCCCGACGAGATCGAACTGGCCAAGCAGCTTGTTGTCGGCTGCCATTTCGCGCTCGCCCTGGAAGACACGGATCGTGACCGCAGTCTGGTTGTCCTCGGCGGTGGAGAAGATCTGGCTTTTCTTAGCCGGAATGGTGGTGTTGCGTTCGATGAGACGCGTGAACACACCCCCCAACGTTTCGATGCCAAGCGACAGCGGGGTCACGTCGAGAAGCAGCACATCCTTGACATCGCCCTGCAGCACGCCGGCCTGAACGGCGGCGCCGATCGCGACCACCTCGTCGGGATTCACGCCCTTGTGCGGCTCCTTGCCGAAGATATCGGCCACTGTCTCCTGGACCTTCGGCATGCGGGTCATACCGCCCACGAGCACGACCTCATCGATCTTCTCGGCCTTGATTTTCGCATCCTTCATTGCGTCCCGACATGGCTTTTCGGTGCGCTGAATCAGCTCATCGACCAACTCTTCCAGCTTGGCCCGCCGGAGCTTGATCTCAAGATGCTTTGGGCCGTTTTGATCAGCCGTGACGAACGGCAGGCTAATTGTGGTTTCCAGGGCCGATGAGAGTTCGATCTTTGCCTTCTCCGCCGCTTCACGTAGACGCTGAAGCGCAAGACGGTCGTTGCGCAGATCAATTCCCTGATCCTTCTTGAATTCGCTCGCGAGCCAATCAATGATCCGCTGGTCGAAATCTTCGCCGCCGAGAAACGTATCGCCGTTGGTGGCTTTCACTTCGAACACGCCGTCGCCGATCTCCAGCAGCGAGATATCGAACGTACCGCCCCCGAGATCGTAAACCGCAATCGTGCCTGATTTCTTTTTGTCGAGACCATACGCGAGCGCAGCGGCCGTCGGTTCGTTAATGATGCGCAGAACATCGAGTCCGGCGATCTTGCCAGCGTCCTTGGTTGCTTGGCGCTGGCTATCATTGAAATATGCGGGAACGGTGATGACTGCCTTCTCGACCTTTTCGCCGAGATATGCTTCGGCGGTCTCCTTCATTTTCACGAGTATGTAAGAACTGATCTGGCTGGGGCTATACTTCTTTCCCTGCACCTCCACCCAGGCATCGCCGTTATCCGCCCGAACGATCTTATATGGAACCAGCTTCTTGTCCTTCTCGACCATGGGGTCGTCGTAGCGACGGCCGATCAGGCGTTTGATCGCAAAGATGGTGTTTTCGGGATTTGTGACGGCCTGCCGCTTGGCCGGCTGCCCTACGAGGATCTCACCCTCCTTCGAAAAGGCTACAACGGAGGGCGTGGTGCGACCACCCTCGGCATTTTCGATGACCTTGGTCTGCGAGCCCTCCATGATTGCCACACAGGAATTGGTCGTACCCAGGTCAATACCAATCACCTTGCCTGCCATACTATGTCTCCGTAGCTCGAGAACCTCGGTCTAATCCGTGCTGAGAATTATGATCTCACCCGAGACCATCGACGTTGACGGACGTCAGTCTTGCGGCACTCTTGCCATGCAGGGACAATAGTCGGGTCGACGGCGACGGCGTGCTTTCACGGGCCAACGGCAAAATGCGCTCGCACCGCGGGAACTGACAGCTGACAACCGGCCGATTGCTGCCTCTCCTATTCGGCGGGAACGCATCGTTCCAGTCTGGCGGATGTGTCCTCTGCGCCATGAACAGGTCCGCGCTTTGGCGCTTCGGGAGCCGGTCTCCTAACCCCGCACGTCCTTTTCGAGCCAGGGGTCCGGGTGGACATTCGCAAGCGGAACGTCCTCGAGGCGCTTCGCGATATCTATCTCATGAACACGAATCGCTTCAGCGCCAAACTTTGCTAGGATTTCCTGCGCTTCCGCTTCCTTTTCCGCCGTTCGTACGCGCACCCAGAGCACAATTCCCCCTGACATCAGCTGGAGATCGAGTTCCTCCGCCTGCTTTTTTCCGAGCAGCCGCACCGCTGCGGCGCCGACACCTGCTCCAACCGTCCCGGCGGCCATCGCAGCCGCTGCTATAACCGCAAGGCTTCCTCCGGAAGCGACGATAGACATGACTGTGGCCGCCGCGCCGACATAGAAAAGAATTCCAGCGACACCTGCGGTCGCCAATGCGAGGTCATCTCGCGCGACGAATGCACGGCGCGGTGTTCCCGGCACATCGGCAAGCTCCTCTGGTGGAATATAGAGCTGGCCGAGACGGCGTCTGACGGCTTCAACTTCACCCATGATATCCACGTCTGACCGGTCGAAGCCCGCGAGCAAAAGGGATTCAATCGTGTCCTCAAGGACATCCGATTTGTGAAACACACCCGCCACCTCGCGCACCCTTCGGGTCTCGAGAATTTCTTCGTCATCAAGAGTGGTCATCTCACCGCGCCTCAACCCGTATGGCAGACCTGCATTTCATTGATGCAACCCTCCGGCGTGAACCCACGACGCCGCGGGGACGGAGGTACTCCCGACGCCCGCTATTGCTACCAATGCAAAGACGCGACAGCACATCCTATGAGTAAAGTGTTGATTTCCACTGAGAGTTGACCCGGCAGGCACGGATTTTTCCATCGAGAAGTGACCCATGTTTTCACCACGTCTCACGCGGCATCGCGGGGGACAGCGGAGTGATCGACATGGAGTTATTGAGCGTCATCCGACGCTGGCATTACCGGGATCACCTCTCGATCCGGGATATCTCCCGCCGCACCGGCCTTTCGAGGAACACCGTGCGCAAGTACCTGCGGGCGGACAGCGTCGAACCCCGGTTTCATCTTCCCGAGCGGTCGAGCAAACTCGATCCCTATGCCGATAAGCTCGCAGCGATGCTGCGGGTCGAGAGCGGCAAGTCGCGCAAGCACAAGCGTACGATCAAACAGCTGCACGCTGATCTGGTGACCCTCGGCTATGAGGGGTCGTACAATCGGGTCGCGGCCTTTGCCCGGGACTGGAAGGCTGCCCGGTTGCGTGAGCAACAGACCAGCGGCCGCGGTACTTTCGTGCCGCTGGCCTTTGTGCCGGGCGAGGCGTTCCAATTCGACTGGTCGGAGGATTGGGCGATCATTGCCGGCGAGCGCACCAAGCTCCAGGTCGCCCATGTCAAGCTGTCCTACAGTCGGGCCTTCACGCTTCGAGCCTACCTGCTCCAGACCCACGAGATGCTGTTTGATGCCCATAACCACGCCTTCCGGGTGTTGGGCGGCGTGCCACGGCGGGGCATCTACGACAACATGAAGACGGCCGTCGACAAGGTCGGCCGCGGCAAGGAACGCCAGGTCAACATCCGCTTCTCGGCCATGGTGAGCCACTTCCTGTTCGAGGCGGAGTTCTGCAACCCCGCTTCCGGCTGGGAGAAAGGGCAGATTGAGAAGAACGTACAGGATGCCCGTCATCGGCTCTGGCAACCCCTGCCGAACGTTCCCTCCCTGGAAGCTCTGAACGACTGGTTGGAGACCCGGTGCCGGGAGTTGTGGTCACAGACCGGGCACGGCTCGCAGCCCGGCTCGATCGCCGATGTCTGGAGCGAGGAGATCCGGCACCTGATGGCGGTGCCGCGGCCGTTCGACGGCTTCGTCGAGCACGCCAAACGCGTTTCCCCGACCTGCCTCGTTCATCTGGAGCGCAATCGCTACAGCGTGCCGGCCTCCTTCGCCAACCGTCCGGTGAGCCTGCGGGTCTATCCCGACCGGATCGTCCTCGTCGCTGAAGGGCAAGCAATCTGCGAGCATCGCCGAGTGTTCGCTCGCTCTCATGATCGTCTGAGCCGGACCGTCTATGACTGGCGGCATTATCTGGCCGTCGTCCAGCGCAAGCCCGGTGCCCTGCGCAACGGCGCGCCGTTCGCTGAGATGCCGCCCGCGTTTCGATCCCTGCAGCAGCACTTGCTCAAGCGGCCAGGCGGTGACCGCGAGATGGTCGAGATTCTGTCCTTGGTCCTCCAGCACGATGAGCAGGTCGTGCTCACGGCCGTAGAGCTCGCCCTTCAGGCCGGCGTGCCGACCAAGACCCACATCATCAACCTGCTGCACCGGCTGATCGACGGTACGCCGCTGAGCACGCCAACGATCCCGGCTCCCCCCGCCCTCACGCTGACCACTGAGCCTCAGGCCAACGTCGAGCGCTATGACGCCCTGCGCCGAGCCAGGGAGGCGCGCCATGCGTCATAATCCAGCCAGTGGAGCCATCGTCATCATGCTGCGCAGCCTCAAGATGCATGGCATGGCCCAGGCCATCACGGAGCTAACGGAACAGGGATCACCGGCCTTCGAGACCGCCATGCCGATCCTCGCACAACTCTTGAAGGCCGAGACCGCCGAACGGGAGGTGCGATCGACCACCTACCAGCTCAAGACCGCGCGCTTCCCGGCCTATCGCGACCTCGCCGGCTTCGACTTCGCCAGTAGCGAGGTCAACGAGGCGCTCGTCCGCCAGCTCCATCGCTGCGAGTTCCTCGACGACGCACACAACGTCGTCCTGATCGGCGGTCCGGGTACCGGCAAAACCCACATCGCCACGGCTCTCGGAGTCCACGCCATCGAGCATCATCACAAGCGGGTCCGCTTCTTCTCCACCGTCGAGCTCGTCAACGCCCTCGAACAGGAAAAGGCCCAGGGCAAAGCTGGACAGATCGCCGGCCGCCTCGTCCACACCGATCTCGTCATCCTCGATGAACTCGGCTATCTGCCGTTCAGCGCCTCCGGCGGCGCCTTGCTCTTCCACCTGCTGAGCAAGCTCTATGAGCGCACCAGCGTCATCATCACCACCAATCTCAGCTTCTCCGAATGGGCCACGGTCTTCGGCGATGCCAAGATGACCACGGCCTTGCTCGACCGGCTCACGCACCACTGCCATATCCTGGAGACCGGAAACGACAGCTTCCGCTTCAGAGCCAGCTCGACCAAACCACCCAAACCCTCAAAGGAGAAGCCCCGAAACTTGACCGCAACCTGACCCAAGACCACCATCACCCCGGGTCACTTCTCAGTGGAAATCCAGGGTCACTTCTCGCCGGAAATCAACACGACCTGCATCTCGAGAAGCTCTGGTCTCATAATATCGCCATCACTACCCGTTTAGTGGACACGGTCAGCACGCCTATGTTGCTCAAGACGGTACGATCCGGAAAGATCGATCCTAAGCAGTTGATTACCCATCGTTTTAAGCTCGACGATATCCTTGATGCATATGACACTTTCTCGAAGGCTGCGGACACACGAGCGCTAAAGGTGATCATCGAGGCAGTCTAAGGCATGGGATCGTTGCGTCGAATTCGCAATCGGTCCAGGGCATCGCAACTATTTGGTGAGTACCGAGCATTCGACCTCCGAACAGTGCGCGTGATCTGCCGGCTCGGAGCGTTCGCTCGTAGACTATTACTCAGATCCTGCCGCCGTCATCTGCCGAGACCTGCCATTACGGGTTCTTACGATAAGGGATTCCCACATGTCGGGCGAGGGTCGTAGGCGCAGTCAGTCCTCAAAAATACCCATACACGCGGGCGCCGTCTCTAACCCAGCGTGACGGTCGTCAGTTCCCAGCCCTACGAGATCAGTTAGCCTCAATTTGTGCGCGCTCTTGTCACCGTGCCAGTTAGGAAACCCCATGTCAGCGAGCAGGAAGACCACCTTGCCGGCGGGCGAGGCTATACCGGTGCTCGGACAAGGCACAGCTGGAATTGGGGAGCACAGCGGTTCATCTCGCGACGAGATCGCCGCGTTGAAGACGGGCATCGATCTCGGGATGACGCTAATCGACACCGCGGAGTCTTATGCGGACGGTGGAGCAGAGCAGGTGGTGGCGGAGGCGATCGACGGGCAGCGCGAGAAGGTGTTCATTGTGAGCAAGGTTCATCCGCACCACGCTTCCCGCCTCGGTGTCGTTACGTCTTGCGAACGCAGCCTGAGAAGACTTCGTACGGACCGTATTGATCTTTTTCTGCTGCATTGGCGAGGCAACGTCCCTCTCGCCGAAACGCTCGACGGCTTTGAGGCACTCAGAAGCGCCGGAAAAATACGCTATTGGGGTGTCGGAAATTTCCTCATCCGCGATTTGAAGGACCTCGCGGCCATTCCCGTGGGAAAATTGGTGCAGGTAAATCAGATCGCCTACAATCTGTGCCGGCGAGACATCGAGTGCGACCTTCTTCCATGGTGCAGGGAGCGGGGTGTTCCGATCATGGCACATTCTCCCATCTGCGGAGGTCATCTCGCTAGGGACGGGCGGCTTGCCCGCGCGGCAGAGCGGTACGGCTGTAGCCGCGCCCAGCTGGCCCTCGCCTGGGTCTTGAGACAGGACGGAATTGTCGCGATTCCGAAAGCAGGAAACGTACGGCATGTGAGGGAGAACCGCGACGCGCTCGATCTGCGACTTGCCCCGGCAGATCTGGTTGAACTCGATCGCATCTTCGCCATGCCGCGCAGCACGACTTAGCTAGGCGGCCCGTCAGGCTCACCAAACCAGCGCTCGGCCGCCTGGCGAACGCCTTGATCGTCTGCGGCGCTCTCAATCGCTGAGGCAACCATACCATCGGGACGGATGAGGATGGCGCGTAATCCCAGCCGGTTCTCGGCGTCCCCCGAAATATAGTTGAACCGCCTCTGCCAGCGGTCGGCCAGCGGCCGCAGCGGCGCGCCTGGAGCAAAATCCAGCAGCAGGCCACGGCCGTCCTGCAGGAGTTTCCCGACCCTCGTTCCATCAATCAGCGTAAAATCGGGAGCGCTCCGGCCCACCAAAGGGTGACCGCCGCCGAGATCGTAGCGCAGCGACAGGCCCCATACCTTTTCGGCGAAGTAGGTCGCGCCGTCACGCGTTCCGATGAGATCGCGGATGATAGATTCGAGCGCTCGGGTGCTCGGCGTAGGGCGCATAAGCGCGACCTGAGCGCGGGACCAGTCGAGAATCCGCGCGCCCTCGGGATGGCGTTCAGCGAAATAGCTATCGAGCAATCCGGCCGGGGCGCGCCCATGGATGGTGGCCGCCAGCTTCCAGCCCAGGTTTGTTGCGTCGCCGAGGCCTAGATTGAGACCCTGACCGCCCAGCGGCGAATGCGTGTGCGCGGCGTCGCCGGCAAGCATCACCCGTCCGTTGCGGTAGGCCGTCGCCTGGCGGGCTCGGTCCGTCCATGTGGTCGCGAGCCGGAGGGTGGTCAAGGTGACGTCGGCGCCGGAGATCCGGCGCAAAACAACCTGCACGTGCTCCATCGTGATCGGCTGTGTGCGGTGGAAGGCGCCGCGATCGAAGTCGACCATCGCGATCGTGCCGGGCTGCGCGTAGGTGTACATGCCCGTCCGGGTATAGGTGCGTCCGACGCGGAGCGTCTCCGGGTTTGCCAGTTCCACCTCGACCGAGTAGCCGGTGAATTCGGGATCGGTGCCGGCGAATTCGAAGCCGCCAGCCTTGCGCACGGCGCTGCGCCCGCCATCGCAGCCCACTAGCCATCGCGAGCGGAAGGTCTGGCCGCCAGCGCGGACGATCACGGTGTTGTCGGTCTGCTCGAAAGCTTCGACGCCGACGCCACGCTGGATCTCCGCCCCCATTGCGGTCGCCCGGGCAGCGAGGACGGTTTCCAGGGACTGCATGTCCACGGCTAGATTGACCCCGGCCAGACTTGGCAGCCGGTACGGCCACCGCGAGACGTCGATGTCCTCGTAAAAGAACTGGATGCCGGCGAAATGGCCGGCAGGCCGGCGCTGCTGCTGCATCCAATGCGCGAAGGCCTTGGTGGCGCCCGAGGCATTGTTCGCTTGGCTCGCCTCCCTGACGTCGTCGAGCAGGCCGCGGCGATCGAGGACCTCAAGGGTCGGCGCGGACAGACCGCGCATTCCGAACGGCAATGCCTTCAAAGGAGACAGCGGATCGGCAGCCTGCTCCAGGACAAGGACGGAGACGCCTGCGAGACGCAACTCGCAGGCAAGGAAGAGCCCGACCGGGCCGCCGCCGGCGATTACGACTTCGTAGATGGGTTGGGAATTGGGCATGAAACGCTCCTGTGTCGATCACGTTCGACCGGAGCGTTCCTCGAATGAGCGACCTCACGGACGAACAATCGGGACGCCGGGGAGCGTCCCATGCTCGTCGTGGGGATCTCCGACACGAGGCCAAAGACCAGAGCTTTCGTTACCGAAAGGACTTGGGCTTACCAAACCAAGTCTGCCTTTTCCGACACCGGCTGGATAGCGTCTTGGCGATCAATCCGCAACAGACCGAGATAATGTCTCAGCTTAAATTACGGCTCGTGACCCATGAGCATTTCGCCTTCATCACTCGACGATGCGCCGCCCCGCTGGTCGCTCCGTGGCGGAGGTAACGGTGCCGTCGTTATCCGTGCCAATGGCACATGTTGGCATGACACCTCCGCTATGGGCGGCACGATCCGGCCGGTCATTTCCAATGTCGTCGATCTCGATCTTCATCCGGCAAACCAGGCAGGAGCGGAATCCGGAATTTCACCGGGATCACCGCCGGCCAATGATGAGCTCGTGCGGTCACAAAAGTGCCCGCCACCCCGGGGGAGGATGGCGGGCAGGCAAGGCGGGTGGGGCTCGGAGCGGCGATATTAACCCGCCTGCACAGGGATGCGTTGAATACTGGCGATGGACTCAGCCGTTTTCGGGACCTTGATGGTCAATATACCGTTCTTGAATGTCGCGCTTGCCGCGTCGGCATCGACACTGTCTGGAAGCTGCAGGGTGCGTTGGAAGGAGCCGTATGTTCGCTCGCGAACGATGAGTCCTCCGTCTTCAGTTTTTCGGTCGGTACTCCTTTCGCCGCGGATCGTCAGAGAGCCCTCACTGATCGAAAGCTCGATGTCATCCTCAGAGAGGCCAGGCAATTCAGCGGTGACCGTTATCGCCTTGTCGCTATCGCTGACATCCAGCCGGACGGAATCGGGTGCGGAGGGTGCGAACTCCGGAAATGGCGATGGCAGCACCCTCCAGAATTGCTCAAATGCGTGGTCAATGTCCTGCTGCAGCGCACGAAGCGGGTCCACCGGTCCCGTTTGCGGACCCACGTCCCGCCCGGTGCCGCTCCAAGGAATGAGGTCGGTGATTTTCATCGTCGCCTCACGCCGCCTTGACGGAAATCTTGGCAGCCGGCGCCGGCGTCGCCTTTGGCAGCGTCAGCCGCAGAACGCCGTCTTTGAAAATCGCTTCGATTTTTGCCACGTCGACTGGCTCTGAGATGACAAAACTCCGCTCGTAATTGCCATCCCAATACTCGGCGTGCTGCAGTGTGTAGCCTTCGGGGCGGCTCGGCACCGAGCGCGCCGCGATCCGCAAGAGCCGCTTGTCGAGCGTCACATCGAGGCTTTCGGGATCGGCGCCGGGGAGGTCTAAAACCATCAACAGGCTGGACTGGTCCTCGATTATATCTGCTGGAGGGACGAAGACCGGCGCATCTCGTGTGGCTTCGGCGGCCTCGCTTATGCTGGTGTCCTGAGCGGCCATGACGGGTCTCCTTCAAGTCCGGCTTATAGCGATTTTGCGAGGGCGATCAGCGTCGGGGCGAGGGAGCTCGAGCCGAAGCAGCCCGTTCCGGAACGCTGCGGCGGCCTTCTCCCCATCGACGCGGAACGGAAGGACGAGGCTGCGGGCAAAGGAACCCGCAACGCGCTCTTGGCGATGAACAACCGCGCCTTCGGCGACCGGGTCGATGTCCCGTTTTCCACGAAGGGTTACGGTGTTCTGATGGACCGCGATGTCGAGGTCATCGGCAGCGACGCCAGGAATCTCCGCAGTGATCACGGCGCCGTCGGGGCCGGTCCAAATATTGATTGGGGGAAATTCAGACGTTGTGGGGGCTCGCAGGTTGTTCATCACGCGCTTCACATCCTGTTGCACGAGTCGCATCTGCCGAAATGGATCGAACGTGCGCCCCGCATTTCCTGGATAGGCGAGCATTTGCCAACTCCCTTTACTGACGTTGAAGGGATCGTGGCGACTCTCCGCCGGATTGGCACTGATGACCGTCAGTTATTTCGCGATTTGTCGGCGCTGGGGCATGACCAAAAGCCCGACCGCCCATCGGCCGAGACGGGGTCGCCGCCCAAGGTTTCACCGGAAGGGATGATCGTTCCAGCGTGCAAAAAGGGCCGCGCCGGTGCTTGACTCTCGAGGTTCCCGGTCCGGCCCCAATAGTCGCTAGCCCGGCGTTAGCGGCGGACGAACGATCCTTTGGAAACCGTAACGCTGAAGCAGGCGCTGCGCCTGAGCGAGCGCAAGGCCTACATCGACCTCCTCGCTCTCGTCCGGGCCAATGTGAGCGCCTTCTCGAGAATGCGCCATCCATCCGAGGGTGGCCCGGGGCGTCCGCGCCGACCGGTGCCGCGAACGCGGGGAGCACTACCAAGGCCAACACCATGGCGATGTCCTCGACGACCAGCCAACCGACGGCGATCCTGCCATTGGGGGAGTCCAGCAGACTTACTTCATCCAGCGCACGCAGCAGCACCACCGTGCTTGCCACTGAAAGGGCAAGGCCAAACACCAGGCCCGCACTCCAATTCCAGCCCCATGCCCTCGATACGAGGGTTCCAATGAGAGTTGCGGTCACGATCTGGATCATCGCGCCTGGCACAGCGATCCGACGCACGACGAGAAGATCGTTGAGGGAGAAATGCAGCCCCACGCCGAACATCAGCAGGATGACGCCCAGTTCCGACATCTGGCGCGCTAACTCGACATTGCCCACAATGCCGGGTGTATTCGGACCAATCGCGATTCCGGCAAGCAAATAGCCGATCAGAGCCGGCAGGCGCAAGAATCGCGCGGCCAGTCCGAAGCCGAAGGCAAGCACGACTCCGAGCGCCAGCATTGTGATAAGTTCTGTTTGGTGCTGCGGCATGGTTCCGGTCGGGGTCGGTTGGCAACGAAAAAGATAAGCATTCTCGCACGAGACTTGCACTGACGATCGACAGCGTTATCGCCCGCTCGCGGCTTCCTCATTGATCTCAGCCCTCGTGAGTCACGATATTTGGCGGGTGCCGGCGCCATCAACCTTTCCCTCTCACTCGCCCGCAGGCGGGTCAGGGTCTGGCGGGTTCCGCGGCAGGAACAAATTCACGCGGGTGCCAGCCCCGGGCTCACTGTCAATGCGGACCTGCCCGCCGGATTGCACGACAAACCCGTACACTTGGCTGAGTCCGAGCCCCGTGCCCTTTCCGTCGCCCTTCGTTGTAAAGAACGGCTCGAAGGCCCTCGCCTTAGTTTGGGCGTCCATGCCAACGCCTGTATCCGTGATCGTGATGCGGATCATATGTGAACTGCTGGCGACTCCGCCGGCCACAACGCCAGTTGCAATCGAGAGCGTGCCGCGTCCGTCCATCGCATCTCGCGCGTTAACAGCAAGATTAAGCAAGGCGACGTCGAGCTGGTCTGAGTCAATTTCTAGGGTTCCGACATTGTCGTCCAGCTCCGTCCGAATTGATATCCCCCTACCGAGGGTTGGTCCGAGGATGGATGCGATCGACAAGATTCGCTCGTTGATGTCGACGAGCTTTGGTGCGAGGACTTGCTTTCGCGAGAACGTCAGCAGCTGCCCGGTGAGCGCCTCGGCGTTGTGCGTGCGCTGCATAATCTCTTGAATGAGCATCGCCACATCTTCAGGTGGGCCGCCCTCTCGTATCTTTGAGCCGATCAGCCGAAGTCCAGCCTGGACAACCATGATCAGATTCCTGAAGTCGTGAGCTATGCCAGCCGCAAGTTTACCGAGAGCCTCCAGTTTTTGAAGTTCGCGCAGTCTTTGTTCATTGGCGCGTTGCAAGGACACGTCCCTCAGATTGGCGAGCAGGGCATGCTCGCTGTTCCATTCCACCTCCACAACTCTGAGCTCCACCTGAGCCGGACTCAGGTTGGGGCGCCTAACTGTGATCTCGGTCGCTTCTCCTTCAACGATGGGACGGCCGAGCGACACGTCAAGAAGATCGCGCCTGCGTCGGCCGAAAATCCTGGCCGCTGCCGCATTGGCATAGAGCACGGCTCCGTCGGGATCGACGAGCAGTATTCCGTCAGCCGTGTTCTCCACGAGCAGACGAAACGAGGAGGGCGCGAGGCCAAAGTGGCTGTCGCAGTCATCGATCTCCAGGCGTTCGCCTGTCGATCCGGAGGGCGTGAGATTGTTCGTCATATTGAATAAGCAGCGTGATCGAACACGCCACCCGCGGCGTCGCCGACGGCCTCTCCATCACGCGAGCGGGATGTCATCGGTGTTTTTCCTTTCGTGGGCACCCAAAGAACGCGATGATCTGGTCGACGTTACTGAAGTCACCAATAATTCGACGAGGCGGTGTTGCTGAGTCATCCGAAAGCGTCGGGGTTGCGAGAACCCCAGCACTCTCCGCGGCTTCTGGGCTCGTTAGAACGTCGACGACTTCGATGCGGCACTTGTGCTCGTCGAGCGCAGCTGCGAGGCGATTTCGACTGATGAGCGCCCTTCGCCCACCCGGGGTTCCGTCGGCTATGAACAATCGAAGAACACGTGGCGTGGGACCATCTCCCGGGTGACCAGCCATCAGAAATCGCTCTCCGCGCATGAAGCGTCGCAATCGCTCGCATAGGTGCTCACGCCGTGGCTTGCCTCGTCAGGTGTCCCTTGCGACCCACCTTGCCCCCTGCGGGCGGGCGTCGACGCATCGCGAAAGCGTCCGCGTCTCTTCGACGGGGGGAACCAAGTAGAAATGACGGCCGTTAAATAGCCGGAATGGCAAGGACCACTATGTCGGCGATTTAGACCCATGACAGTGTCGGGTGGAGGAAGTGCAATGAAACCGTTGCGCATCCTGGTTGTTGAAGACGACTGGCTTCTCGCGTTGGATCTGAAGACCATGCTCGAGCGACGCGGGCACGAGGTTGTAGGAACGGCCGCAGACGCAACCGAGGCCCTCGTAGCGGCGCTGCAAACTTCGCCCGACTTGGCGTTCGTTGATGTCAATCTTCGTGACGGGCCTTCGGGTGCGAGTATTTCATCGGCGGTTGTTAGGGAGACGAAAACGCCTGTGGTTTTTGTGACCGCTAATCCGGAGGCCATCCCGGGGGATTTTGCGTGCGCCTTGGGCGCTATTGAGAAGCCATGGAGGCCCGAGGTCATCGACGAAGTCCTCCATTTTATAGACCGATACCGAACCGACCCTATGACGCAACCTCCGTCACGCATGATCTTGCCGCCCTCGCTGCGCGGTCCTTCTCACTTTTCGCGTGCAACCGCCGCTTAGCATCCAACTGTGCGTACTTGAGTGCCTTCTCTAGGGGACGTCTGTCCCGCTAGCTCGGTGAGTTCGCTTTCTTCGAGAGTCTCTTTTTCGAGCAGCGTCCGGGCCACCCGGTCCAATGACTCGCGTCGCTGCTGCAACAGGCTGACGGTCCTTGCGAAGGCTTCTTCCACGATGCGCTGCACTTCTTCGTCAATTTCGGCGGCCGTCTTCTCAGAGTAGGAGCGTTCCTCCGGACCGTAGTAGGGCTGATCGGTTCCAATAAATGAGCGGCGGTCCCTTTCAAGGGCCACGTGGCCGAGCCTTTCGGTCATGCCGTATCGCGTGACGATGGCGCGCGCGATATCAGTAACCTTGGCTAGATCGTCGGCGGCGCCCGTTGAAAGGTGGCCGTAGATGATGTGCTCGGCAGCCCTTCCGCCAAGCAAGACCGCCATCTTGTTCCCCAACTCTTCGCGGGTCATCAAGAAGCGATCCTCGGTCGGGCGCTGTATCGTGTACCCAAGGGCGCCCACCCCACGTGGGATTATTGAAACCTTGTGAACCGGATCGACCCCAGGCAGCGCCATGGCGACCAGCGCGTGGCCTGTCTCGTGATAGGCGACGATCTCGCGTTCTCTCGGGTTGAGCAGCCGGTTGCGCTTCTCCAACCCTGCAACGATGCGTTCGACGGCGTTGTTGAAGTCTTCCATGCTCACTGCATCGGCTTTGCGCCGGGTTGCCAGCAGCGTCGCCTCATTTACGAGGTTGGCCAGATCGGCTCCGGTGAAACCGGGCGAGAGTGCGGCGATCTTATCCGCGTCGACGTCGGACGCGAGCTTGGCTTTCTTCAGGTGCACATTCAGGATCTGGATACGGCCGGCCTTGTCGGGCCGGTCGACCAAGACCTGGCGGTCGAAGCGGCCGGCGCGCAGCAGGGCAGGGTCAAGGATTTCCGGGCGGTTGGTCGCTGCCAAAAGAACGAGACCAGTCGACGAGTCGAAACCGTCGAGCTCGACCAGCAACTGGTTAAGCGTCTGTTCTTTCTCGTCGTGGCCACCCACAAGAGGTCCGAGGCCTCGCGCGCGGCCGAGCGCGTCGAGTTCATCGATAAAAATGATCGCGGGCGCCTTGGCACGCGCCTGCTCGAACAGATCGCGCACCCGCGCTGCGCCTACGCCGACGAACATCTCGACGAACTCAGAACCTGAGATGGAGAAGAAGGGCACGCCGGCCTCGCCGGCCACGGCCTTAGCCAGCAGCGTTTTACCCGTACCAGGCGGACCGACGAGCAGCACGCCCTTCGGCATGCGTCCGCCAAGCCGGCCGTACCCGCGGGGATCCCTTAGGAAGTCGATGATCTCCTTGAGTTCATCTTTGGCCTCATCGACGCCGGCGACGTCCTCGAAGGTGACGCCGGTGTCCTTCTCGACATAGATTTTTGCTCTGGACTTGCCGATCTGCATCAGCCCACCACCGATGCCGCCACCCACCCGTTTGAGCATGAACATCCAGATGCCAAGGAAGATTACGACGGGGACAACCCAGGACAGGAGGTCTCGCAGGAATGTGCTCTCGATCTGGCCGCTGACGACGGTACCGTGCTGCTGAAGCTCGCGGGCAAGGTCGGGCTCGACGCGCGTAGTGATGAAGAAGGACCGGCCCTCGACGGGCTCCTTGAAACGCCCTTGGATAAACCGGTCCGATACTGCCACCTCCGCGATCCTGCCATCGCGAACATAAGTCTCGAATTGACTGTAGGGAATTTGAGCAACTTGAGTGGCGGTCGCATAAAGGTACTGAAACGCCATCAGTAAAAAGAACGCGCCGATCCAGTACCAAATATTGAACTGGGTCTTCCTGTCCATCTCCATTCAGTGTGCTCCGATTACCTGATGATCAGAAGCGTACGCGCGCCGTTGCGTACAAGTTCGACGGCGAGGGTGCTCTTACGATCGGCGGTCCAGCGACGGACATCATTGATCGATGTCACCGGCGTGCGATTGATCGCCAAAATCATGTCTCCGCGCATCAGACCAGCGCGCGCGGCCCGGCTTCCCGGAGCGACGCTCTCCACGACAACCCCTCCTGCGCCAACCTCCCGCGCCTCCTCGGCGGAGGCGTTTCGCAAGCTTGCCCCATCAAAAGGCGTTCCCGTCAATTGCGACGAGGCCCGCTGCGCTCCTTCGATCCGCACACTGATGTCGTGCCTACCGTCGTTTCGCACGACCGACAGCCTGACGTTCGAGCCGGCTGGTGTGAGGCCGATCCGGTTACGCAAGTCTGTGGAGCTGTGAAGGGCACGGCCGTCTACAGCGGTCACGACATCCCCAACCTTGAACCCGGCATGTTCGGCCGGCGACCCCGCCTCAATATTGCTGATCACCGCTCCGCGCAGGTCCCCTAGGCCAAGCGCCTCCGCGAGATCGGGGGTTACATCCTGGATGCCGATCCCTATCCTACCTCGACGGACCTCGCCATGGTCGATCAGCTGGTTCATCACAGCCAGCGCCATGTTGCTTGGCACGGCGAAACCTATGCCAACGTTGCCACCGGCGGGACTCAGGATTGCTGTGTTGATTCCGGCGAGCTTGCCGTCGAGCGTAATTAGCGCACCTCCCGAGTTTCCCGGATTGATCGAAGCGTCCGTCTGGATGAAATCCTCATAGCCCTCATTGTTAATCCCACTGCGCCCAAGGGCGCTGACGATGCCGGACGTCACCGTCTGACCGAGGCCAAACGGATTACCAATGGCGACAACGTAATCGCCGACTTTGAGACGATCGGAGTCGGCTATCTCCAAGGATACGAGGTTTCGGCTCTCCACCTTGAGAAGGGCAATGTCCGTGGCCTGATCGGATCCGACAAGCTCTGCACGGAGTCGGCGGCCATCCTTGAGCGTCACCGTGATTTGGCCAGCATTATCCACCACGTGGTGATTGGTGATGACATAACCCTTGCTGGCGTCCACGATCACGCCCGACCCTGCGCTCATGCGCTGCTGGGCCGGCGGCTGATCCGGAAGGTCAAAATACCGTCGAAAGAATGGATCGTTGTAGAGTGGGTTGGAGGCGGTCGGCGTTTCCGAGATGACGGAGATATTGACCACCGCCGGCGTAACGCGCTCTAGCAAAGGCGCGAGCGTAGGAAGTTGCCCTGCCAATCCGGGAACGACCTGTCCAAAGGCGCTGGGGGGAATGCCCACCGCGGCTACGAAGATCGTAAAGAGAACAATGATCGACCGATGTACGACTGTGGCTCTCTTGCTCATGAATACCCCCATGATAGCTCTACGACCGGTTTCGTCCTTTCCGCTTGCGGTCAGACGGGACGCCTGAAGCTCGGCCCGGAATGAGCCGGGCCGAGCATGGCAATTCGTCATACAGCGGACCAAGTACGGTTGTGGGCAAACCAAATGCAGGCGCCCGAAGCCAAGGCCACCACGACGCCGGCGATTACGTGGGCCCACATGGCGCCCGTCAGGGCCGAGAAACCGAGGGCCCATGGCGCCACGAGTGCCCACAGGCCAGCCACCCCGTTGATCCACTCCTCGGCCTCGTGGAACGCAAGAAGGGCTGAAACCGCGATTACCGAGATTGCTGCGCCGATGATCCAGGCATTCCAGGCGGCATAGGCGTCAGAGGTGAAGCCGAGATACCAGGGCGACAGCAGAAGACCGAGACCGGCAACGAGACTAACGACATCGAGGGCCGGCCGGCCGTTTGACGACAACGATTTCACCATTGGTTATTCCTCCTTGTTGGTTGGATCCATCATCCGTAGATCGTTAATTGCACCACCGAAAAGTGCTCCCGCGATGACGATCATCAATGAAAGTCTGGCTACCAGAAACCGCTGCAGTGGCACCCACCGCGCGGTCAGGGAGCTGGTGGCGGGCCGGCGACGGC